>NZ_CP157622.1:0-4800000 GCF_048305045.1 Variovorax sp. 278MFTsu5.1 | reverse complement strand
CCTTCAGCTCGCGTGCCGAGGCCGACCGCGCGGCCGATAAGGTCAAGGGCTTGTCTTTGTCGGCAGCGATCCTCACGTTGTAAGAGTCGTCGCCAGCCGTTGCCGTGGCCTTGCTCGACTGGATCGCCGTCGCGCTCATCGGGGTGTCGATGCTTTTCGGCCTGGTGCGCGGGCTGGTGTTCGAGGTGATTTCGCTGATCGGATGGGTGGCCGCCTTCATTGCAGCCCAGTGGCTGGCGTCGGACGTGGCGGCATGGCTGCCGTTCGGTGACCCGCAGGGAGCGTGGCGCTACCCGCTGGCCTTCGTGCTGGTGTTCGTGGCGGTGGTGTTCGGCGTGGGGCTGGTGGCAGCGCTCACGCGCAAGTTGATCACGGTCGTGGGTCTGCGGCCGGTGGACCGGATTCTGGGCGCGGCGTTCGGCGCGGCGCGGGGCGTGGTGGCCCTGCTCGTGTTCGCCGTCGTTGTCCATTTGCTGGTGTTGAGCGACAGTGCCTGGTGGCACGAATCGCGCAGCGCCATTGTTCTCGATGCGGCATTGCAGGGCCTCAAGCCCTCCCTGCCTGAAAAGTTGGCCAGCTACCTGCCCTAAGGGGAATCGTTCATGTGTGGAATCGTCGGCGTTGTCAGCAACGCACCCGTCAATCAGCTGCTCTATGACGCGCTGCTGCTCCTGCAGCACCGCGGCCAGGATGCCGCAGGCATCGTCACGCTGCAGGAACGCAAGTTCTTCATGCACAAGGCCAAGGGCATGGTCCGCGACGTGTTCCGCACGCGCAACATGCGCGCGCTGCCGGGCAGCGTGGGCCTGGGCCAGGTTCGCTACCCCACCGCCGGCAACGCCTACAGCGAGGAAGAGGCCCAGCCCTTCTACGTGAACGCGCCCTTCGGCATCGTGCTGGTGCACAACGGCAACCTGACCAACGCCCACGCGCTGCGCGCGGAGCTGTTCTCCACCGACCACCGCCACACCAACACCGAGAGCGACTCCGAAGTGCTGCTCAACGTGCTGGCCCATGAACTCGAGCGTGCCTCGCGCGGCGTGCCGCTGCATCCGGCCGAGGTGTTCGCCGCCGTGAAGAGCATGCACAAGCGCCTGCGCGGCTCGTATGCCGTGGTGTCGCTCATCGCCGGCCACGGCCTGCTGGCTTTCCGCGACCCGTACGGCATCCGCCCGCTGTGCATGGGCCGCAGCGCCGACGGCACCGTGATGGTGGCGAGCGAATCGGTCGCGCTGGAGGGCTCGGGCCATACCTTCGAGCGCAACATCAACCCTGGTGAGGCGGTGTTCATCGACCTCGAGGGCAAGGTGCATTCGATGCAGTGCGCCGAGGCGCCGACGCTCAACCCCTGCATCTTCGAATTCGTCTACCTGGCCCGTCCGGACTCCGTGCTCGACGGCATCTCGGTCTACCAGGCGCGCCTGAACCTGGGCGAGACGCTGGCCAAGCGCGTCGTGTCGACCGTGCCGCCGAACCAGATCGACGTGATCATCCCGATCCCCGAGTCGAGCCGTCCGAGCGCCACGCAGCTCGCGCACCTGCTGGGCGTGCCGTACCGCGAAGGCTTCGTGAAGAACCGCTACGTCGGCCGCACCTTCATCATGCCGGGGCAGGGCGTGCGCAAGAAGTCGGTGCGCCAGAAGCTCAACGTGATCGGCAGCGAATTCAAGGGCCGCAACGTGCTGCTGGTCGACGACTCCATCGTGCGCGGCACCACCAGCCGCGAAATCGTGCAGATGGCGCGCGACGCCGGCGCCCGCAAGGTCTACCTGGCCAGCGCCGCGCCGCCGGTGCGCTATCCCAACGTCTACGGCATCGACATGCCGACCAAGGACGAGCTGGTGGCGCACGACCGCACCGTCGAGGAAATCCGCGAGCTGATCGGTTGCGACGCGCTGATCTACCAGGATGTCGATGCAATGAAGCGCGCCATCGGTTCACTGAACGGCAAGCTCGATGGTTTCGACGCCTCCTGCTTCGACGGCGTGTACGTGACTGGCGACATCGATACCGACGCCATCACCCGCATGAACGGCAACCGTCCACGCATCGAGGAGACCGAAGAGGATTCCTCGCGCCTCGCGCTTCCCAATCACAGCGAGTGAGAGAGCAGACGAAGTGACCGACGACGAAAGAACACTGCCGCCCGGGCTGCACCCCGAGACGCTCGCGCTGCGCACCGGTCTCGCGCCGAGCCAGTACGGCGAGCACTCCGACGCGCTCTTCCTGACCAGCGGCTTCGTGCAGCCCGACGCCGAAACCTCGATGCGCCGCTTCGCGGGCACCGAGCCTGGCTTCACCTACTCGCGCACCTCGAACCCGACCGTGACCAGCTTCGAGCAGCGCATCGCGGCGCTCGAAGGCACCGAGGCGGCGATCGGCGCATCGACCGGCATGGGCGCGATCCTCATGATGTGCATGGGCCTGCTGAAGGCCGGCGACCATGTGGTGTGCTCGCGCTCCGTGTTCGGCTCCACGCTGAACCTGTTCGGCAAGGAATTCGCCAAGTTCGGCGTCGAGACCACCTTCGTGTCGCAGACCGACGTCGCCGAATGGCGCGCGGCCGTGAAGCCGAACACCAGGCTGCTGTTCGCCGAGACGCCGACCAATCCGCTCACGGAGGTCTGCGACATCCGTGCGCTGGCCGAGGTGGCGCATGCCGCGGGCGCGCTGCTGGCGGTCGACAACTGCTTCTGCACGCCTATCCTGCAGCGTCCGGCGGAGCTGGGGGCCGACCTCGTCATCCACTCGGGCACCAAACACCTCGACGGGCAGGGCCGCGTGATGGCCGGTGCGATCTGCGGCCCCTCGAAGCTCATCGTCGACGTGTTCGGCCCCATCGTGCGCACCGCCGGCATGGCGCTGGCGCCGTTCAACGCGTGGGTCGTGCTCAAGGGCATCGAGACGCTCGGCATCCGCATGAAGGCGCATTGCGCCAACGCGATGGAGATCGCGCAGTGGCTCGAGAACCAGCCGGGCATCTCGCGCGTGTACTACCCGGGGCTGGCTTCGCATGCGCAGCATGAGCTGGCCATGCAGCAACAATCGGGGCAGGGCGGGGCGGTGGTGTCCTTCGACGTGGTCGGCGACTCGCCCGAGACGGCACGTGCCAATGCCTTCCACGTCATGAACAGCACGCGCGTCGTGAGCCGTGCCACCAACCTGGGCGACGTGAAGACCATCATCACGCACCCCGGCACCACCTCGCATGGCCGCCTGACAGAGGCGCAGCGCCAGGCCGCGGGCATCGGCCAGGGGCTGATCCGCCTCGCGGTCGGCCTCGAGCATGTCGAAGACATCAAGGCCGACATCGCGCGCGGCCTGAGCACCCTGAATCCACGATAACGAAATGACCGGCAAAGTACGCACCCGCATCGCACCATCCCCCACGGGCTTTCTTCACCTGGGCACGGCTCGCACGGCCCTCTACTCGTGGGCCTATGCGCGCCACTACGGCGGCGAGTTCGTGCTGCGCATCGAGGACACCGACGTGGCCCGCTCCACGCAGGACTCGACCGACCAGATCCTCGCGTCGATGCACTGGCTCGGCCTCGAATACGACGAAGGCCCGATCTACCAGATGCAGCGCCTGGAGCGCTACCGCGAAGTGATCGCGCAGATGCTCGCGGCGGGCACCGCCTACTACTGCTATTGCACGCCTGCGGAACTCGAGGAGATGCGCGAGGCGCAACGCGCGCGCGGAGAGAAGACGCTGTACGACCGCCGCTGGCGTCCCGAGCCGGGCAAGGTGCTGCCGTCCGTGCCCGAAGGCGTGCCGCCGGTGGTGCGCTTCTGCAATCCTCCCGAAGGCGACGTGACGTGGAACGACCTCGTGAAGGGCGAGATCACCATCAACAACCGTGAGATCGACGACCTGATCATCCTGCGGCCCGACGGTGTGCCGACCTACAACTTCGCGGTGGTGGTCGACGACTGGGACATGAACATCACGCACGTGTTCCGCGGCGACGAGCACATCAACAACACGCCGTGGCAGATCAACATCTTCCGCGCGCTGGGTGCGCCGCTGCCCGAGTTCGGCCACGTGCCGGTGATCCTCGGCGACGACGGACAGAAGCTCTCGAAGCGCCGCGGCGCAGTGAGCGTCACGGCCTATGAAGACAACGGCTACCTGCCGGAAGCGATGCTCAACTATCTCGCGCGCCTGGGCTGGAGCCACGGCGACGACGAGCTCTTCACGCGCGAGCAGATGGTGAGCTGGTTCGACGGTTCGCATCTGTCGAAGAGTCCCGCGCAGTGGGATGCGGCCAAGCTCGCGTGGGTCAATGCGCAGTACATCAAGGCGAAGAGCGGCGATGAACTCGCACCGCTCGTTGCAGCGCAGTTGCACAAGCGCGGCATCGTTGCAGATGAGCGCCTGCCCGCGATCTGCGCGCTCTTCAAGGACCGTTGCGAGACGACAGTCGCGCTGGCCGACTGGGCTGCTGCGTTCTATGCGGACATCACCGTGACCGAAGCCGATCGCGCACAGCACATCACCGATGCAGTGAAGCCCGCAATCGCAACGCTTGCAGAAAAAATGATGACGGTCGCGTGGGATAAGGCCTCGATCGCAGTTATGATCAAGGAAGTCCTCGCGACACACGCATTGAAGATGCCGGTGTTAGCGATGCCAGTACGAGTGCTTGTGATGGGAACACCGCAAACACCGTCCTTGGATTCAGTCCTCGAAATTTTTTCCCGCGAAAAAGTTATCGAACGATTGAGAAAGGCCTGAAATTCGGGCTATAATCTGAGGCTCGACACCCACACGGGGGTATAGCTCAGCTGGGAGAGCGCTTGCATGGCATGCAAGAGGTCAGCGGTTCGATCCCGCTTACCTCCACCAGAGTGTCGAGAAGGTATGAGATGCTGATCGCAGCACGTCCAAGGTTTTGACCCTATCGTCTAGAGGCCTAGGACACCACCCTTTCACGGTGGCTACCGGGGTTCGAATCCCCGTAGGGTCGCCAGTTTCACTTCAGTGAAGCAGGCACGAGTCGTCAACACTCGGTTCCGCAAGGAGCGAACGTTGTCTACCAGGAGTGGTAGTTCAGTTGGTTAGAATACCGGCCTGTCACGCCGGGGGTCGCGGGTTCGAGTCCCGTCCACTCCGCCAGTCAGAAGCCCCTGCAGCCAAAAGCTGCAGGGGCTTTTCACTTTCTGGCTTCTACCTGTTTCTTTGCTTCCCCCATTCTTCCCCCCATTCATCCGCTGATCTGCGCATGTCTGTTGCCTCGTGGCTACGAGGCGCCGTGCTTTTGTCGCATGGGACGTGCGGCGTGTCGAACGAATCCCCGATCAGGTTCGGATGCGAGTTCAGGATGCGCCTGCGCAGGGAGAGCATCGGTAGAGATGCTCGATGCTTGGTCCACTGATGCTGTTGGAGAGCAACGTAGCGGACACGCGCTCGATACGTAGCTTCGTCGCTGCGGTAGCTTCACCATGACAGCGGCATCGGAGAGCCGCGGCAGCCTTCACGAGCGCGGCGCCATCAAATCTCCTCGGAGAACTTCGTTACGGCTTGGCGTACTGGTCATCGTGCCGAGCGCGATTTTTCTCGCTGATCTATGGTCATTCGCGACATGGATCGCTCGCCGACATGCAGGCACAAGACCTCCTCGAAGACCGAATGAGGCAAATCAACGACAACTCGAAGCGACCGCGTTACATCCGGGCTCTCGCAGTCGAATAAACTCCCGCCCGCTTGCAGCGTGATTCGTGCTGCGCCGCCATAGGCAACATGGCGAAATCAAACTTATTAGGAACTCAGTTGAACCGCATCGAACTCGTCGAAAAAATCGCCGCCGCCCATAACCTCAGCAAGGCAGAAGCCGCGCGCGTCCTCGAGACCATCACCAGCTCGATCGTCGCCGCCGTGAAGAAGGACGACCCCGTCCAGATCGTCGGCTTCGGTACTTTCAAGCAAGTGGCGCGCGCCGCACGCTCGGGTTTCAACCCCAGCGCCGGCACCAAGATCAAGATCGCCGCACAGAAGGTGCCGAAGTTCGTGCCGGGCGCAGCCTTCAAGGCCGCCGTGGACCCCAAGGCTGCAAAGCGCAAGGCCGACAGCAAGGCTGTGGCTGCCAAGCCCGCAGCGAAGAAGGCCGCCGCTCCCGCCAAGAAGGCCGTGGCTGCCAAGAAGAAGTAAGAAAGAAGCGGTGACGCAGGCATCCCGGCCGTGCGTCGAGGATGCTCCATAAAAAACGGCCCCTCGGGGCCGTTTCTTATTGGTCGGTCGGCTTGGCTGCCGCCGGCACATTTCAGTCGGGCTGGATCACGCCCTCGTTCAGGTAGCGCTGGTACTCGGCGATCGGTATCGCCGTCGTCTGCATGCTGCCGGCATCACCCCAGCTCAGCACGGCGCTGTCGGGCGCCAACTGGATTTCGATGGGGCCTTGGGGAATGAGGATCAGGGGGCCATCGCCGGCCCGGTATTCGACATTTCCTGTGACTTTCGCATTGGCTGCCATGTTCGTTCCTCGGGGTGTTGGGGAATGCGGGGGACGGAACTCAAGCGTATCGGAATCCGGTGATCCGCGGATGCGCCGGCATGCGCTTATCCGTGTAGGCCGAATGGCTGTCCGTCGACTGCAGCCGATCGTCACACCTGCGTCATGCGCGGCGTGGCACCCTCGCGCCTCGAATGACGAAGCGCACCAGCATTCTTCTTGCAGCGATCGCCGGCCTTGCCATCCTGGCAATGGGTATCGCCTGGCGCGTTGGGGCCGCCGGTGAACCGCAAGCCAGTGCGGCCGAGTCGGCTTCGTCGCTCGAGATCCGCTGGCACGGCGGCGGCATCGTGCTTCAGGGCACGGTGCAAGACGCAGCTACGCAGCAAGTGCTTGCGCAAGGCGCCGCAGCCCGCCTGGGCGGCGAGAGCGACCAGGTCACCGACTGGCTCGACATCACGCCCGCCGCGCCGCCGGTGGCGGACGCTGCGGCGCTGGCCCGGCTCATCCAGCTCGGACAGGAAGGCTGGCACCTGCAGCGGCGCCCCACCGAAGGCTGGCTCGCCGTGCAGTCGCCGACCGACCAGCGCAGCATGGAGGCGAAGGCGCTCCTGCAGGCCGCCTTCGGCCCCGGCGTTGCGATCCGCATCGTCCAGTTGCCCTGAAACGGCTGCCGATCTCCTCACGCCACGGCAGGGCCTTCACGGCCTCGTCATGCGCGGTGGCCAGCATCCGCTGCGTTACCAAACAAGGAGAGAGGTTTCCCATGCATGCATCGTTGAAGCACTTCGCCCTTGCCGGCGTGGTGGTGGCCACCCTGACCGCCTGCGGCGGCAGCGGCAACTCGAACAATTTCATTCCCTTCGTGCCGCCTCCCACGGCGAGCAATCCGCCTGCACCGGCTCCGGCGCCCGCTGCGCCGGGCACCATCGACGTCAAGCTCATCGCCTTCAACGACCTGCACGGCAACCTCGAGCCGCCGAAGCTGTCGATCAACGCGCCGGCGAAGGCGGGCGGCACGGTGGCGGTGCCCGCCGGCGGCGCGGCCTACATGGCTTCCGCCATCACCTCGCTGAAAGCGAAGAATCCGAACAACGCCGTGGTGTCGGCCGGCGACATGATCGGCGCGTCGCCGCTGGTCTCGGCACTCTTCCTCGACGAATCGACCATCGAAGCCGTCAACGCGATGAAGATCGACTTCAACGCGGTCGGCAACCACGAGTTCGACAAGGGCCAGACCGAGCTGCTGCGCATGAAGAACGGCGGCTGCGCGAAGAACACCGCGCTCGAGCCCTGCCGCGTGAACAAGAGCTTCCCGGGCGCCAACTTCGGCTTTCTCGCGGCCAACACGGTGAAGACCGACGGCAACACGCTGTTTCCCGCCACCGGCATGAAGAGCTTCACGAAGGACGGCGCCACGGTGAAGGTGGCCTTCATCGGCATGACGCTGAAGGGCACGCCGAACATCGTGACGCCCGCCGGTGTTGCCGGCCTGAGCTTCAAGGACGAAGCCGATACGGCCAACGCGCTGATTCCCCAGCTGAAGTCGCAGGGCGCCGACGCCATCGTCGTCGTCATCCACGAAGGCGGCACCACCACTGTCGGCTACAACGACAAGAGCTGCGCCGGCCTGAGCGGCGACATCCTGCCGATCCTCAACAAGCTGGACGCGTCGGTCGACGTGGTGATCTCCGGCCACACGCATCGCTCCTACGTGTGCGACTACGCCAAGACCAACCCCGCCAAGCCCTTCCTGCTGACCAGCGCCGGCCAGTACGGCACGCTGCTGACCGACATCAACCTCACCATCGACACCAAGACCCGCAAGGTGACGGCCAAGAGCGCCGACAACGTGATCGTGCAGGGCGAGGCCTACACCAGCGGCTCGACCACTGTCGCGCTGACCGACCAGTACCCCGTCTTCGGCAAGAACCAGGAAGTGGCTGCACTCATCAGCCAGTACCTCGCGATCGCCGGGCCGCTGGTGCAGCGCGTGGTGGGCTCGCTGACCGCCACTGCCACGCGCACGCAGACCGCGTCGAAGGAAAGCGTGCTGGGCAACCTGATCGCCGATGCGCAGCTCGCTGCTACCAGCCCCGCCGGCAAGGGCGCTGCGCAGATCGCCTTCATGAACCCGGGCGGCGTGCGCGCCGACCTGGCGCCCGCGGGCGACGGCAGCGTGACCTACGGCCAGATCTTCGCCGTGCAGCCCTTCGGCAACAGCCTGGTGGTGAAGACCATGACGGGCGCGCAGATCAGGGCCGTGCTGGAGCAGCAGTTCAACAGCGGCGCCAACACGGTGAGCTCGCCCAGGGTGCTGCTGCCTTCCAAGGGCTTCAGCTACACCTACAACCTGTCTCAGCCCGCCGGATCGCGCATCAGCAACATGTCGCTCAACGGCACCGCGATGACCGACAGCGCCAGCTATCGCGTGACCATGAACAGCTTCCTGGCCACGGGCGGCGACAACTTCACGGTCTTCAACCAGGGCACAGATGTGCTCGGCGGCGACCAGGACGTGGACGCCCTGGAGGCCTACATCAAGGCGAACAGCCCGCTGACCCCGCCGGCGACGGATCGCATCACCGTTGCGCCTTGAGGGTCATGCAGTAACTGGAACGGGGCGGCCGTGATCAACCGGGTCGCCCCTCGGCTGCCAGCCCTTGCCACGCCGGTCCGACGGGCTTCCCGCGTGCGAGCCACCGGCAGCTGAGCGTCGCCTGGAGCACCGGCAGCGCTGCGAAGCAGAGGGCGACCCCCACCGGGAACCCGAAGCGCGGCTCCAGCGCATGGAACAGCAGCGTGGCCGCCAGCAACTGCACGAGCCAGTTCAACATCGCCAGTCGCCCCATCGGGGCAAGCTTGATCAGCACCCGTCGCCATTGCGATCGTTGGAACAGCATGACGAATGCTGCCAGGCAGCAGGTGAAGAGAGCTGCTGCCAGCGGCACGGGCTGCTTCAGCGTCACCCCCGTGACGACGGCTCCAGCGAGCGCGGCCTTGAACAGGCGGATCCAGCAGTGCCGATACGCGACGGACTCCAGCAGCATGCGCCGAGCAAGAAGGCGCATGATTGCGGCGCGCCTTCCAGGCCGGTCCGTACGTGTCACGAGACTCATGCCGAAGAGCAATGAAAGCAACACTGCCGATGACGCCGCAACTTCGAGCGTCGAGGTGCCGAGCAGGCTGAATGTGAATGCCGGCGCGATGAGCAGCGCGAAGCCGCGCAGCGCGTCCGCCAGTTCGGTTCTGCGGATGCTGCCGCTGGGCAATCGGCGCGGCGGCCCTGCTGCGAGGTCGAATGTCATGGAAGTGCGCGATGTAGGTTCGTGGGCCAGATCGGGGACGGCCTTGCGCGGCCATCCGCACCACGGCCGCGATGCTACGAGCCAGCATTGCACGAACATTGCGCCGCTCGCGGAAGCCGGCGGCGAGCCTGCTTCGCGTAGGCCGTGATCTCGCGTAGGCCAACGCCTTCAACTCGATTTGCGCCGTTTTGGCGGTCTTAGCATCGGCGAATCTGCTTTGGGCAGAGACTCATCGCCGATTCAAGTTCTATCGAAAGGAAGGGTTCCGTCATGAAGAAAACCATGAATCTCCGCACGCTGGCGTTCTCGTCCCTGGTGGCGGCCTGCAGCCTGGCATTCGTCGGGTGCACCACCACGCGCCCTCAGGATCAGGCCAGCAGCGCGTCTTCGCGCGCTTCCATCGACGCGCAGGTCGATGCCTCGCTGTCCAAGCTGTACGACTCGGTGAAGGGGTCGCGCGAGCTGGTCGCCAAGTCCAGCGGCGTGCTGGTGTTCCCCGCCGTGGTGGGCGCCAGCATGGGCGTGGGCGCCGAATACGGCCGCGGCGCGCTGCGCGTGAATGGGCGCACGCAGTCCTACTACAGCACGACCGCCGGATCGGTGGGATTCCAGGCGGGCGCGCAGTCGAAGGCCGTGATCTACCTGTTCAACACCCAGGCCGCACTCGACAAGTTCCGCAACAGCAAGGGCTGGACGGCCGGAGCCGACGCCACGGTGGCCCTCGCCACCATCGGCGCGAACGGCAGCATCGACACCAACACGCTGCGCCAGCCCGTGGTGGGCTTCGTCATGACCAACGTGGGGCTGGAGGCCGGCGTCTCGCTGTCGGGCGCGAAGATCACCGAGATCCAGCCGTAACGGGCGCTTTCATCCGGCCGACTGCCGCTCAGTGACCCAACTGGGCCTGCAGTTCGGCCACCTGCCTGCGCAGCGATTCGTTCTCGGCCGTGAGTTCGGCCACGCGCTGCTGCAGCGCCTGTACCGTATCCGGGCCCGCGTCGCCGTCCGAAGCGGCCGCTTCCGCGGATTCGGCACGCGGCTTCTTCTTCGATTCGCGTACGCGCTTCGCCGCCTGCTTGAGTTCGTCCTTGCCGGCGTTCGCGGCCGACACCTGTTCCTCGGCGGGCAGGGTCGCCACCGCGGCCGCGGTGTTGATCGAGATCACGCCCGACTTCACGGCGGCCACCAATTCCGGCGCAGCCTGCTTCTGGATCTTCTCGATCATGCCGACCTGGCTGCTGCTCAGGCGGGCGGCCTTGGCGATGGCCTCGCGGCTGTTGAGGGGCGCGGGCGGCGGCAGCGGAGCCGTGTCTGCGGCTGCGTCAGCCATTCCGTCGGCAGGCGTGTCGACGTCGAACGGGGGATCGTCCGAGGCTGCAGCGGCGGACTCGGAGGTCGTCGCGAGACGCCCGCGCTGCCGGTCGACGATGTCCTTCTTTCTCAACGCGAGCACGCCGCGCAGGTAGTCGGAGATGCTGCGCCGGCCCAGGTGCTGGTCGATCATCCACAGGTGCACGTCCTCGATGGTCTTGAAACGCGTGTTCTGCACCGTGTTGAACGGAAGGCCGTGTTTCTGGCAGATGCCGTAGCGGTTGTGGCCGTCCACCAGCACGTCGCCCCATAGCACCAGCGCGTCGCGGCAGCCTTCGGTGAGGATGCTGCGTTCCAGCGCCTCGTACTCCTCCGGCGTCATGGGGTCGATATAGGCTTTGAGTTCTTCGTTGACGACGATGTTCATGGGGCGGGGACCAGTGAGAGGGCGGGATTCTAGATGGGCCGCGGCGCAGAGCGATGGCACCGGCTGCCCCGGCGCGTGGGTCCGCAAGCCACGATGCCGACGCGCGCGGAGCGAGAGCGCTCTTGATTCTTGTTGACGGCTCTTGCGTCGTCGGGCCCGCCTGAGACTGTCAACTGGACTATCATCGCGATCCCCGCCTGAGCGATGCCGGGCTCCGCGTTTCTGCAGAGTTTCCGGCGCAAGCGATTCGCAGTGCCGAATTCTTCTGGGGCTCCATCACATTGTTTTGAACGTTGACCCGCTTGGGTCAAAAAAATGCCCCAAAGCTTGCGTATAAATAGAAATGATTCTTGTTTAGATTTGTGCATCGAAAGTAGTAAATCAGACTTGCGATCCCTTGGGCTCGCTCACAGGAGGAAGAGGTGTCCAACATGCCAGTGCATTCGTCCGAGGCCGCGCTCGGGGAGGTCTTCATCGCCAATCGCGCACAGCTTTGGCGCATCGCCCGCAAGATCGTCGACACGTCGGATCTGGCCGACGACGTGCTGCAGGACGCCTACCTGAAGATCGTCGACGGACCGTGCGTGCGGCATGCCGACCGGCCCATCGGCTACTGCTGCCAGGTGGTGCGCAACATGGCTCTGGACTACTGCCGGCGCCATCGCGTCGAAGCGAGCTATCGCACCTTCGATGTCGACGTGGAACTGTTCGACGTGCCAACTGCCGCCACGCCCGACCGCATGATGTGCGAGCGTCAGGTCATCAGTGCGATCGACAAGGTTCTTTCCGGGCTCGCGCCACGTACGCGCCTGGTGTTCGAGCTCTATAGGCTGGAAGGCCTGACGCAGCGCGAAATCGCGGCACGCCTGGGTTGTGCGCTGGGGCTCGTGAATGGCCTCATCGCCGAGGCCGCGACAGCCATCAAGTCGTGCGGCCACCTGCTGCTCGAAAGAGACGCGAGCTAGGGGGGCACGCACGACGGCTTGCGAGGAGGGGCGGCTGGCCCGTTTCCCGCGAGAATGCGCGGATACGTGCATCGGCAAGGTCGTTCGAGACAAGCCTGCATGGAAAACGCGAGCGGCTTCACGAATGACTCAAGAAACGAACGATCCCATCTGGAACACCGCGTGGGACTGGGTACAGCGCGAACACGACCGCGAGAATTTCGACGATGCGGCGCGCTCCGAGATGACGGCATGGCTCCTGGCCGATCCGTCGCATCGCCGTGCCTATGACAGGGCGGCGCAACTCTGGCTGCTCGCGGGCTTCGTCCCGCCAGCCAACGATCTTGGTGGGGGCGACGAGCCTTCCGGCGCCTCGCCACGAATCGACGGCTGACTTCCACTCCTTTGCGAGCCCGCGAACGTGCGCCGTGCCGTGCGTTCCTGCTGCTGCCTCGTCGACAGCAGCCCCGCGAATGCGATCGTGCCGACAGGTGCATCGTGAAATGAACAGATTCGGCCGCCAAGCGTCCTGTTGGCAAGGGCGCCGCGATTCGATCCGGTCCACGACCGGCCATCGGGCGCTCCTTCTGTTCAATCACACGAGGATGCACCGATGTCGACCAGCTGCTTCGACCGCGAAGACGAAACCTTCATCGTTCTGGTCAATCACGAAGACCAGTATTCCATCTGGCCGCACTGGAAGGCCGTTCCTGGCGGGTGGTCTGCCATCGACGGTGTGCGCGGAGACAAGAAAACCGTGCTGGCCTACGTCGAGAGCCACTGGATCGACATGCGTCCGCGCTCGCTGCGCGAATGGATGCAGCAGCAGGAAAGAGAAAACGCACAGGCAGCGCAGCGCGTGGCCGGCTGATGTCCGTGCAGACGCCTCTCTCGCTGCTGTGCCTGCCTTGTGCCGGTGCAAGCGCCGCCATGTACCTGCGCTGGCGTCGCTTCCTTTCGCCGCGGGTTCGCGTCGTGCCGGTGGAGTTGCCGGGGCGCGGCGCGCGGATGGGCGAGGCCTTCGTCGAAGACTTCGATGCCCTGGTCGCACGCGTCTGCGCCGAGCAGGCCGAGGCGATGCGCGGCGACTTCGCGGTCTTCGGCCACAGCATGGGCGGGCTGCTGGCTCACGGCATTGCGCGCCGGCTCCAGGCATCGCGACGGCGGTTGCCGCGCGCGCTGCTGGTGTCGGGTTGCGCGGCTCCGTCGCGCAGAGACCCTTCGCGATTTGACGGCGCAGAAGACGACGCCTCGCTGATTTCAGAGTTGCGCAAGCAGGGCGGCACGCCCGAGGAAGCGTTCGCCAGCGACGAGCTCATGCGCATCACGCTCGACACCTTGCGCGCCGACCGCCGCGTCTGCCGCAGCCATGTCGGCGACACCGCGGGCGCGCCGCCACTGCCGCTGCCCGTGCATGCCTTCGCTGGACGTGAGGACGACATCGAGGCGTCAGCCATGGCCGCGTGGTCGAAAGAAGCCGCCGGCGTTTTCACGCTCGACTGGTTCGATGGCGGGCACTTCTTCCTGCGGCAGCACGAGACCGAATTCCTCGCGGCGCTCGCGAGGCGCTTGTCCGCACAGGCACATCTTCACGCGTACTAGAGGCTCGATATGAATCAATTGCTCGCGACGGAATCCCCCGGGCGGCATCCGCCCAACTTCGTGGCGCACCTGCGCACACTCGCCGAACGGCGCCCGAACGAAGTCTGGCTCACCGTGGTCGACGAGGTCGGTGGGGTCTACAGCGAGCAGCCCTTTACCTACGCCGTCTTCGAGCGCCGCGTGCGTGCGCTCGCGGCGCGCCTGCAGCAGCAGTGCTCCAAGGGCGAGCGCGCCCTCGTCATGCTCGACAACGGAGACCACTATGCCGTGAGCATGCTGGCCTGCTTCTACTGCGGCGTGATCGCAGTGCCCGTGTTCCCGCCCGAATCCGCGCGGCCCCAGCACCTGGCCCGCCTCACGGGTGTGGCAGCCGATTCGCAGGCGCGCTGCGTGCTGACCTCGACCGCATTCGGCAATGCGATGGCCGCGGCCGGCAGCCAGTTCGGCGACCTGACTGTCATCGCGGTGGATGCGGTGGATGCAGCACTCGCCGACGCGTGGCAGCCCTTCGAGCCGGCGGATGAAGACATTGCCTTCCTGCAATACACCTCGGGCTCGACCTCGGCGCCCAAGGGCGTCATCGTCACGCACGGCAACCTGATGGCCAACGAACACGCCATCCAGATCGGCATGGGCATCGGCCCCGACGACAA
This sequence comes from Variovorax sp. 278MFTsu5.1, assembly GCF_048305045.1. Lineage (NCBI taxonomy): Bacteria > Pseudomonadati > Pseudomonadota > Betaproteobacteria > Burkholderiales > Comamonadaceae > Variovorax > Variovorax sp. 278MFTsu5.1. The sequence continues at coordinate 4,785,303 of NZ_CP157622.1, read as the reverse complement.
GTTCGTCTCGTGGGCGCCGCTGTACCACGACATGGGCCTCATCGGCGGCCTGATGCAGCCGCTTTACAGCGGCATCCCGCTGGTGCTGACTTCGCCGCGCTACTTTCTCGAGCGGCCCGTGCGTTGGCTCGAACTGATCTCGCGCCACCGCGCCACGCTCAGCGGCGGTCCTGATTTCTCGTTCCGCCTGTGCCTGGAGCGCGTGAAGGATGCGCAGATCGCGCAACTCGATCTCTCCAGCTGGCGCGTGGCCTACACCGGTGCCGAGCCGGTGCGTGCCGACACCGAACTCGACTTCATCGAACGCTTTGCCGCCTTCGGTTTCGACCCCGCAGCGGTCTATGCCTGCTACGGACTCGCCGAAGCCACGCTGTTCGTCACGGGTGGGCGGCGCGGCAACGGCATGGTTGCGCGCTGCTTCAGCGCCGAGGGCCTGGCCACCGGCCACGGCACGCCGAGCGAAGACGGCACATTGCTGATCGGCTGCGGCGCGGTGGCCGTTCACCATCGCGTCGAGATCGTCGAACCTGCGACCTTGTCGGTGGCGGCGCCCGGCCGCATCGGTGAAATCTGGGTCCACGGGCCCAGCGTTGGCGCGGGCTACTGGGGCAAGGAGCGCGAATCGAGCGAGACCTTCGTCGAGCGGGAAGGGCGCCGCTGGCTGCGCACCGGCGATCTCGGCTTCGTCTGTGACGGCGAACTCTATGTGACGGGCCGCATCAAGGACCTGATCATCGTCCGCGGCCACAACATCTATCCGCAGGATATCGAGCGTGTCATCGAAGCCGAGGTCGATGCGGTGCGCAAGGGCCGCGTCGCGGTGTTCGCGGCCAGCGGGCCCGATGGCGAAGGCATCGGCGCCGCTGCCGAAGTGTCGCGCAGCATGCAGAAGCTGGTGCCTCCGCAGGTGCTGGTCGAAGCGCTCGGTGCCGCGGTCAGCGAAGTGTTCGGCGAGCCGCTGTCGGTCGTGTTGCTGCTCAACCCGGGCGGCATGCCCAAGACCACCAGCGGCAAGCTGCAGCGCAGTGCATGCCGCGCAGGCTGGCTGGACCGCAGTGCCGACGCCTATGCCATCTACGAGCGCGGCGCCTTCGTCAAGGGCGGTCCGGCCGAGGCGAAAGCGGAAGGGAGCGCGCTCGACGATACCGAACGCGCGGTCGAAGCCATCTGGCGCGAAGTGCTCAGGCCCGCCGACGCAAAGCCCTTTGCGCGCGATGCTCACTTCTTCACGCGTGGCGGCAGCTCGCTCACGGCCGCGCAGGTGGCGGCTCGCATATCGAGCCATTGGGACATTGACTACCCGGTGCGGCTGATGTTCGAACACCCGCGGCTTCACGAGAGCGCGGCTGCCATCCAGGAGCGGCTGACGCAAGGTGCGCGCGCACGGCCCGCGCCTGTCGTGGTGTTGCCGGCCGAACGTCGGCTGCATGCGCTGCCGTTGTCGCATGCACAGGAGCGCCAATGGTTCCTGTGGCGGCTCGACCCGGGCAGCGCGGCATACCACATGAGCGGCGCGCTGCGTCTCACCGGCGCCCTGAAGGCCGATGCGTTGCAGGCTGCGCTGAGCGATCTCGTCGCGCGCCACGAATCGCTGCGCACTGTGTTCCGCGCTGGCAGCGATGGCGTTATGGCGCAGTGGATCAATCCGACCGGCACGCTGGCGCTGGAGGTGATCGACCTGCGCGCCGTGCCCGAGGGGGAGCGCGGCGAACAGCTGGAAAAGGAAACCCGCCGCATCAAGGCCGCACCCTTCGATCTCTCCCAGGGCGGGCTGCTGCGCACAGCGTTGTTTCGAGTGGCTGACGACTCGCATGTGCTCGTCGTGGTGATGCATCACATCGTGTCCGACGGCGCTTCGATGCAGGTGCTGATCGACGAACTCGCAGCTGGCTACGCCGCGCGCCTGCACGGACATGCAGCGGCGCTGCGTGTACCGCGCGTGCAGTACGCCGACTTCGCCGCATGGCAGCGCGATTGGCTCGCCGCCGGCGAGGCGGAGCGCCAGCTCTGCTGGTGGCGAGCGCAGCTTGGCGACGAGCACCCGGTGCTCGAACTGCGCACAGACCACCCGCGCAAGCCGCAAGCCAGCTACCGCGCGGCCCGCCATGCCTTCGAGTTGCCCGCGCCCTTGCTCGGCCGGTTGCGAGGCGTGGCTCAGGCCGAAGGCGGCACGCTGTTCATGGTGCTGCTGGCGGGCCTGCAGGTGCTGCTGCACCGCTACACCGGGCAGGAGGAGATTCGTGTCGGCACCGCCGTGGCGAACCGCAGCCGGGTCGAGTTCGAGAAAGTCATCGGCCTCTTCGTCAACACGCTGGTGCTGCGCAGTTCGATCGAAGGCCGAACGCCTCTGTCGCGCGTGCTTGCGCAGGCCAGGGAAATCGTGCTTGGTGCGCAGGCCCATCAGGACCTGCCCTTCGAGCAACTGGTGCAGCGCCTGCAGCCCGAGCGCAGCATCAGCCACAGCCCGCTGTTCCAGGTGATGTTCAACCACCTGTTCGAAGACCACCGGGCGCTCCAGCGCCTGGGCGGCATCGAGGTGAGCGACCACCGATTGCCCGATCTCCAGACCCAGTTCGACTGGGTGCTCGAAGCCCGCGAGCGGCCCGATGGTCGCTTGTTGCTCGACGTGATCTACGCCGAGGAACTGTTCGAGCGCGAGACCATCGCGCGCATGGCGCAGCACTACGAGGCAGTGCTGACCGCGCTCTGCGCAGACGCAAGCCGCTCGGTCGGAGACATCGAGCTGCTGGGCGCGACCGAGAAATCGCAGCTTGCGCAGTGGGGCGTGAACACGCGGCGCGAACCGCAGCCGCAGCCCGTGCACCAGCAGATCGCCCGACACGCACGGCAGCAGCCCGAAACCATCGCGCTGCTGTTCGCAGACGAGGCCCTGAGCTTCGCCGAACTCGACCGCCGCGCCAATCGGCTTGCGCACCGGCTGATCGCGCTGGGCGTCAGGCCCGACATGCCCGTGGGCATCGTCATGGAGCGTTCCATCGAGATGGTCGTGGGCATCCTGGGGACCCTGAAGGCTGGGGGCGCCTATCTACCGCTGGACCCGGAGTACCCGGCTCAGCGCCTGGCCTACATGGTCGAGGACAGCGGCATCGAACTGCTGCTCACGCACCGCGCCACCCGCGGCCACATCACCGGGCGCAACGGCCTGGCGGTGCTCGACATCGACACCATCGACCTGTCGGGCGAACCCGTCACCGACCCGCAGGTCGCACTGCACGGCGAGAACCTGGCCTACGTCATCTACACCTCCGGCTCGACAGGCAGGCCCAAGGGCGCCGCAGTACGCCACGATGCGCTGCACAACTGCATGGCATGGATGCAGCAGACCTATCGCCTGACTGGCGCCGACACCGTGCTGCACAAGGCGCCGTTCGGCTTCGACGTGTCTGTTTGGGAAATGTTCTGGCCCCTGACCGCGGGGGCACGGCTGGTCGTCGCCAACCCTGGCGACCATCGCGACCCGGCACGGCTGGTCGAGTTGATCCGGCGCCACCAGATCACCACGCTCAACTTCGTGCCCTCGATGCTCCAGGCCTTCCTGGCGCACAAGGGCATCGAGGCCAGCACGCGGCTCAAGCACATCATCGTGGGTGGCGAAGCCATGCCGGCCGAGACGCAGAGGGAAACGCTGCGGCGCCTGGGTGGTGCCACCTTGCAGAACCTGTACGGCCCGACCGAGACCACCATCCACGTCACGCGCTGGACCTGCCGCGACGACGGGCAAAGCCTGGTGCCCATCGGCCAGCCGATCAGCGGCACCCGGACCCACGTGCTCGATGCCGAACTCAACGAGGTGCCGCGCGGCGTGGCCGGCGAGCTGTACCTCGGCGGCGTGAGCCTGGCGCGCGGCTACCTGAACAAGCCGGGCCTGAGCGCGGAGCGCTTCGTGGCCGACCCCTTCGGGCAGGGCGACAGGCTCTACCGCGCCGGCGACCTGGTTCGCTGGAACGCCGAAGGCCAGATCGAATACCTGGGTCGCATCGATCATCAGGTGAAGATCCGCGGCCTGCGCATCGAGCTGGGGGAGATCGAGGCGCAGCTGCTTGCACAGCCCGAGGTGCGCGAGGCCGTCGTCGTTGCCCGCGAGGGTGTCGCCGGGGCCTCGCTGCTGGCGTACGTCAGCGCCCATGCCGGCCGATCTGTCGACGGCGCTACGCTGCGCGAACGCCTGGCGCACGTGCTGCCCGACTACATGGTGCCGCGCGCCATCGTCACCTTGCCCGCGCTGCCGCTGAACGCCAACGGCAAGGTCGATCGCAAGGCGTTGCCCGAGCCCGAGGGGCTGGGCCGCGTGACGGCCTACGAAGCGCCACAGGGCCATGTGGCGCGAACCCTCGCGGCCATCTGGTCCGAGGTGCTGAATGTCGAGCAGGTGGGCCTGCACGACAACTTCTTCGACCTGGGCGGGCATTCGCTGCTGCTCATCCGCGCGCACCGGCTGCTGGAAGACCGGCTGCAGGCCACGGTCCCGCTGGTCAGCCTTTTCAAGTACCCCACCGTCGAATCGCTGGCCCGCTGGATCGAGCAGGGTGGCGCGCAAGCCGCCGCCGCGCCTGCAGCAGGTGGTGACGAACGCGCGCTGCGCCAGCGCGCCGCGATGCTTCAACGCCGCAAAGCGGCAGAGAGAGTCAACTGATGTCCGTCTACAACGAACCTGCAGAGCCGACCGGTCTGGAGATCGCCATCGTCGGCATGGCCGGCCGCTTCCCTGGCGCCGACGACGTCGACGCGTTCTGGCGAAACATCCGCGACGGTGTGGAGTCGGTATCGACATTCACCGACGACCAGTTGCGAGAGCGCGGCGTGCCGCAGGCTCAACTGGACGACCCCGACTACGTGAAGGCCGGCGTGCTGTTCGACGGCTTCGACCAGTTCGATGCCGGCTTCTTCGGCTACACGCCGCGCGAAGCCGAGAACCTCGATCCGCAGCAACGCATCTTCCTGGAATGCGCCTGGGCCTCGCTGGAGCATGCGGGCTGCGACCCCGAGCGCTGGCCCGGCAAGGTCGGCGTGTATGCGGGCGAGGGCACCAACGTCTACCTGATCCGCAACCTGCTGCCGTCCTTCGGCCTTGGCGCGCATACCGGCATTGCCGACCTGCTCGGCCTGATGAGCGGCAATGCCGCCGGCTCGCTGTGCACGCGCGTGGCCTACAAGCTCGACCTTCGCGGACCGGCCGTCACCGTGCAGACGGCCTGCTCGACATCGCTCACGGCCGTGCACACCGCTTGCCAGGCCCTGCTGAGCCACGATTGCGACATGGCGCTGGCCGGCGGGGTGTGGCTCAACCTCCTGCAGGAAGGCGGCTACCGCTACCAGGCTGGCGCCATTCTTTCGCGCGATGGCCACTGTCGCGCCTTCGATGCCGATGCCGACGGCACCGTGATCGGCAGCGGAGCGGGCGTGGTCGTGCTCAAGCGCCTCGACGAAGCACTGCGCGACGGCGACACCATCCACGCCGTCATCAAGGGCAGCGCGGCCAACAACGACGGCTCGGCCAAGGTGGGGTTCACCGCGCCCAGCATCGACGGGCAGGCCGAAGTGATCCGCGCAGCGCAGCTGATCGCGGGCGTTTCGGCCGACACCATCGGCTACGTCGAAGCGCATGGCACCGGTACTACGCTGGGCGACCCCATCGAGATCGCGGCGCTCACGCAGGCCTTCCGGGCCGATACCGAACGGCGCGGCTTCTGCGCCGTGGGGTCGGTCAAAACCAACGTCGGCCACCTCGATGCCGCGGCGGGCGTAGCGGGCCTGATCAAGGCCGTGATGGCGCTCAAGCACCGCACGCTGCCGCCAAGCCTGCACTTCAGCAAGCCCAATCCGCAGATCGACTTTGCCGGCAGCCCGTTCTACGTGAATGCGCATTGCCAGCCCTGGCGGGAAGGCAGCACGCCGCGCCGCGCGGGCGTGAGCTCGTTCGGCATCGGCGGGACCAACGTGCATGTGGTGCTCGAAGAGGCGCCGGTTCTACGTTCCTCCGGGCCGGTGCCCGTGCCCGTGCCCGGTTGGCAGGTCCTGCCGTTGTCCGCCCGGAACACGGCGGCGCTCGCTCAGTCCGCGCAGCAACTTGCGGATCATCTGGACGCGAATCCCGAAGCGCCGTCGCTCACCGAGGTTGCCCACACGCTGCAGACCGGCCGCCGCGCACAGGAATTCCGCGGCGCGATCGTCGCGGACGGACTCGCTGCGGCGGTCCAGGCGCTGCGCGCCCCCGAGAGCGGCTTCGACCAGGCGACCCGCATTCCGGCCTCCGCGCCCGAGGTCGCGTTTCTCTTCCCGGGCGGTGGCACGCAGCACGCGAACATGGGGCTTGCGCTGTACCGCGACCACCCGGTTTTCCGCGAAGAAGTCGATCGCTGCTGCGATGCCTTGCGCGACGCGATGGGCATGGACTTGCGGCAGCTGCTCTATCCGGCCGCCGGCACCGAAGCCGCGGCCGACGAGCAGCTGGCCCGCATCGAGTACACGCAGCCGGTGCTGTTCATCGTCGAGTACGCGATGGCGCGGCTCTGGATGTCGCGCGGCGTGCAGCCTGCCGTGATGCTGGGGCACAGCCTGGGCGAGTACGTGGCGGCTTGCCTGGCGGGCGTGTTCAGCGTGGAAGATGCATTGCGCATCGTGGCCACGCGAGGCCGCCTGATGCAGTCGATGGCGCCGGGCGCCATGACCGCCGTTGCGCTGTCGGAGGCCGAGCTCGCGCCGTACCTTGCCACCGACTGCGACGTCGCCGCCATCAACGGCGAGCAGCTGTGCGTGCTCGCCGGACCGCTGGCCGCCATCGAGGCGGCCGAGCGCCAGATGTCGGAGCGCCAACTGCTGCCGCGCCGCCTGCTGGTGTCCATCGCTTCCCATTCGGCGATGACCGAATCCATCGTGACCGAACTGCAGCAGGTGGTTGCCTCCGTGCCCCGGCACGCGCCGCGCATTCCCTTCATATCCAACGTCACCGGCAAGCCCATCACCGCGCAGCAGGCGGTCGATCCGGCCTACTGGGGCCGGCACCTCCGCGGCACTGTCCGCTTCGCGGACGGGCTGGCCGAACTGCTGCGCGTCGAAGGCCGGGTGCTGCTCGAAGTCGGCCCGGGCGAAACACTGGCCGGGCTTGCTCGGCAGCATCCGCTGGCAGGGTCGGCCGCGGGCATCTGGTCGAGCCAGGCCCATCCGCAAAAACAGGCACACAACGAACGCCAGATGGCGAGCGTGATCGGCGCCCTCTGGTGTGCAGGCGTCCAGGTCGACTGGGTCGCGTGCCATCCCGGGCGGCAAAGCCGCCAGGTGCCGCTGCCGACCTATCCGTTCCAGCGCCAGTCATACTGGACCGACGCGCCGGAACCGGGCAGCGAAGCATCGGGCCCGTCCGCGCGCAAGGCGGCCGATGCGTTCCATGTGCCGACCTGGCAGCGCACCGAAGCTTCGGAAACCTCGCCGAAAGTCGTACCCGTCAACGGGTGCACGCTGGTGTTCGCGGAAGCGGGCGGGCTGGGCGATGTGTTGATCCGGCAGTTGCAGGACGAATCGCCAGGCCATCCGGTCGTTCGCGTGACGGCGGGCGCGGGCTATGCCGAAACGGGGGCGCGTCACTTCACGGTTCGCCCCGGCGAGCGCGCCGATCACGAACAGTTGCTGCGAAAAGTGCAGGCCGATTGCGGGCCCGTCGCCAGGGTCTGCCACATGTGGGGAATCGATGGCCCGTCGGCGGTGCCGCCCACGTCGGAAGAATTCATGGAACGCGGGTACTTCAGCCTGCTCGCACTGGCCCAGGCCATCGACAGTACCTCCGCCGGATCTGACCGCAAGCTGTCCGTCGACGTCATCGTGAACCAGATGGAAGACGTCTGCGGCCTCGAAGCGCTGTGCCCCGAGAAGGCGATGCTGTTCAGCCTGTGCAAGGTGATCGCGCAGGAATTCCCGCACATCGCCTGCCGTGTGACCGACATCGTGTTGCCCGTGCCGGGCAGCGCCGCCGAAGCCTGGCTGGCGCGGCAACTCGCTGGGCAGGCGCAGGCCCCCCACACCGAAATGCTGCAGGCCTATCGCGGCCCACACCGCTGGGTCAAGAGCTACGAGCCGCTGCCCGCTGCATCCGCGCCGCAGCAGCGATTGCGTTCGACGGGTGTGTACCTGATCACCGGCGGCCTCGGCGGGGTCGGACTCGCCGTGGCCCGGCATCTGGCCGAGTCGTGGCAGGCAAGGCTGGTGTTGCTCGGCCGTACACCGCTTCCGGAGCGCAGCACATGGGAAGCCATCGCCGCGGCGGAAGACCAGCCCCGGGCCCTGCGGACCCGGCTCACGCAATTGCTCGAACTCGAAAGCCTGGGCGCCGAAGTGCTGGTTGTGGCTGCCGACGTGGCCGATGCGGCTTCGATGCGCTCAGCGGCCGAACAGGCCCGCGCGCGCTTCGGCATGGTGCAGGGAGTAGTGCACGCGGCAGGGCACGCCAACAGCGGAATGATCGCCAGCCGCACGCGCGCCGAAGCCCAGGAGGTGTTCGCGCCCAAGCTGCAAGGCACGCGCTTCCTGCTCGACGCATTGAGCGACGAGCCGCTCGACTTCGTGCTGCTGTGCTCGTCCATCTCCAGCATGGCGGGCGGCCTGGGCATGAGCGACTACGCCGCCGCGAACGCCTACCTCGATGCGCTGGCCGCACTGTGGCAGCGCAGCGCCAGGTATCCCGTCATCTCCGTCAACTGGGACGCATGGCGCGACCTCGGCATGGCCGCCGGCCGCGTGCTGCCCGAAGGCATCGGCATGAGCGGCCCTGAAGGTGCGCGGGCGCTGGAACGCATCGTCAATGGCCCGGCGTTCGCGCAGGTCGTCATCTCCACCACCGACCTGAACCAGCGGCTCGGCGAGCTCGACAACGGCATGCTCGATCTGCTGGAGACCGGCCCGGTCGCGAAGAAGAAGCGCCGCGATCATCCGCGCCCGGCGCTCGACACGCCTTTCGTCGCACCCGAAGGCGAGCTCGAGAGCGGCCTGGCCGCCATCTGGCAGGACATGCTGGGCATTGCCAGCGTGGGGGCCGACGACAACCTGTTCGAGCTGGGCGGCGACTCGCTGCTCGCCATCCAGATCCTGGCGCGTACCCGCAAGACGTATGACGTCGAGCTGCACCCGGCGGCTTTCTTCAAGGCGCCCACCTTGCGCGACCTTGCAGTGATGGTCGAGACGCGGCTGATCGAGGAAATCGAAGCCGCCGACCTGTTGGACGCGACGCCTGACGCCTTGCCCGCAACCGTCTGAAGACCAGAAATGTCCGAACTTCGAGATATCGCCGCACGCCGCGCCGGCCTGACTGCCGAACAACGCGCGAGGTTGGCCCGGCGGCTTCGCGGCGCGGCGGCGTCGGAGCCGGTACAGGGCGCATTCACCATCGCGCCGATCGCACGGCCCGACAACAGGGCAGCGCTTTCGTTCGCGCAGCAGCGGCAATGGTTCCTGTGGCAGCTCGACCCCGAGAGCACGGCTTACCACGTGAGCGGCGGCCTCGTACTGGAAGGGCAACTCGATGTCGAAGCCTTGCGCGCCGGCATTGAAGCGCTCGTGGCCCGCCATGAATCGCTGCGTACGCTGTTCGAGGAGGGCAGCGACGGCGTGGTGCAACAGCTCATCTTGCCGCCACGGCGCCTCGAACTGCCCTGCATCGACCTGTGCAGCCTCCCACTCCATGAGCGCGCGATGCGGCTCGACGCCGAGACACGTGCGGTCTGCGATGCGCCTTTCGATCTGGCGTGCGGCCCGTTGTTTCGCGCGGTGTTGATCAGGCTGGACGAGCGAGACCATCGGCTCGTTGTCGTGATGCACCACATCATTTCGGACGGCTGGTCGATCCAGCTGATCCTCGACGAGCTGGCGGTGCTGTATCGCTCACGTGCATTGGGCTGCGACGCGGAACTGCCGGAGCTGCCGGTGCAATACGCCGACTACGCGGCCTGGCAGCGGCGCTGGCTCGAAGAGGGCGAGGGCGAACGCCAGTTGACGTGGTGGCGGCAGCACCTGGGAGAAGACCACCCCGTGCTGGCGCTGAGCACCGATCACCCGCGTCGGGGCGACGGCCGCTATTCGGCCGCGCGGTACGACTTCGAACTCCCTGCCGACCTCCTGCCGGCCCTCAAGCGGCAGGCCCAGGCGCAGGGTGCGACGCTGTTCATGGCATTGCTCGCAGCCTTCAACGTGGTGCTGTTCCGCCACGCGGGCCAGCCCGTGCTTCGCGTGGGCGTGCCCATTGCCAACCGCAATCGGACCGAGACGGCCGCGGTGGTCGGCTTCTTCGTCAACACGCAGGTGCTGCCCGCTACGCTCGATCCACGCATGACGCTGGCCGACGTGCTGTCGCAAAGCCGCGACACGGCCATCGGCGCGCAGTCGAACCAGGACTTGCCATTCGAACAACTGGTCGAGGCGCTGCGGCCCGACCGCGCCCCGGGAATCAATCCGTTGTTCCAGGTGATGTTCAATCACCTGAGGCAAGACCATCGTTCGCTCGCGCAGTGGCCGGCACTTTCGGTCCGGCGCATGCATCTGCAAGAGCAGGCAGTGCAGTTCGAGCTGATGCTGCAGACCTGCGAGAACGAACGCGGCGAGGTCGAAGCCTGCTTCAACTACGCGCCGGAGCTGTTCGATGCGCAGACGATGGAGCGCATGGCGGGGCACTGGCTGTCGGTGCTTTCTGCGCTCGCGCTGCAGCCGGGGCAGTCGATCGCGGAGGTGGCGCTGATGGGGCGCGACGAGTGCGCGCAGCTCGATAGTTGGAGCATCAACGCGCAGACGCACGGCGCTCCGGAGCCCGTGCATCGGCTGATCGAGCGCCAGGCGCGGCAGCAGCCTTTTGCGCCCGCACTGGTCTTCGGTGAAGAAACGCTCGGCTATGCCGAAGTCAACCGCCGGGCCAACCGCCTCGCGCACTGGCTGATCGGCCAGGGTGTGCGCCCCGACACGCCGGTCGGCGTGGCATTGCAGCGCAGCACCGGGCTGGTGATCGCGCTGCTCGCGATCATGAAGGCGGGCGGCGCTTATGTGCCGCTGGACCCCGAGCACCCTGCCGACCGCATCGCGTACATGGTGGAAGACAGCGCGCTCGAACTGGTGCTCACGAACAGTGGCGTGCAGCAGCGCCTGCCAGTGAAGGACGGCGTTCGCCTCGTGGCGCTCGACGCCATCGACGTTGCCGACCTGCCGACGGAAGACCCCGGCGTGCCGCTGGCCGGCGAGAACCTTGCCTACGTGATCTACACCTCCGGCTCGACCGGCAAGCCCAAGGGCGCCGCCAACCGGCACGACGCGCTGCACAACCGCCTGGAGTGGATGCAGCAGGCCTACGGTCTCGGGCCTGGCGACACGGTGCTGCAGAAGACGCCGTTCAGCTTCGACGTGTCGGTCTGGGAATTCTTCTGGCCGCTGATGTACGGCGCGCGGCTCGCCGTGGCCGCGCCGGGCGACCACCGCGATCCGGCGCGGCTGGTGGAGCTGATTCGACAGTACGGCGTGAGTACGCTGCATTTCGTGCCTTCGATGTTGCAGGCTTTCCTGTCGCAGCCCGACGTCGAGACCTGCACGAGCCTGAGGCGCATCGTCTGCAGCGGCGAGGCGTTGCCGGCCGAGGCGCAGAACGAGGTGTTCCGCCGGTTGCCCCGTGCAGCGCTCTACAACCTCTATGGGCCCACCGAGGCCGCGATCGACGTCACGCACTGGACTTGCAGTGACGACGGGCGCAGCCAGGTCGCCATCGGCCAGCCGATTTCCGGCGTGCAGGCGCACGTGCTCGACGCCTCCCTGAATCGCGTGCCCTTGGGCGTGGCGGGCGAGCTTTACCTGGGCGGTATCGGCCTGGCGCGAGGCTATGCGAAGCGCCCGGGGCTGACGGCCGAGCGCTTCATCGCCGACCCCTTCGACCATTCCGGCGGCGGCCGGCTCTATCGCACGGGCGACCTCGTGCGCTGGAATCGCGAAGGCCAGCTCGACTATCTCGGGCGCCTCGACCACCAGGTGAAGATCCGCGGCCTGCGCATCGAACTCGGCGAGATCGAAGCGCAGTTGCTCTCGCATCCGCGCGTGCGCGAGGCCGTGGTGGTCGTGCAGCAGGGCAGCGGGGGGCCGAGGCTTGCGGGCTATGTCTCGCTGCATGCGGGGCTGGAGGTGGCGCCCGCGGAGTTGCGCGAATGGCTCGGCCGCGAGCTGCCGGAGTACATGGTGCCCGCGTTGCTCATGACGCTGGAGTGCCTTCCGCTCAACGCCAATGGAAAGATAGACCGCAAGGCACTGCCGCAGGTGCAGACGGCCGATTCCGGCGGGTTCGAAGCGCCCGAGGGCGCCCGCGAAACGATGCTCGCCGGGCTGTGGCGTGAATTGCTTGGCGTGCGGGAAGTCGGCCGCCAGGCGAATTTCTTCGAAAGCGGCGGCCATTCCCTGATGGCGGCGCAGCTCGTCTCGCGGCTGCGAGCGAGTCACGGATTGCAGTTGCCGCTGCGCGAGGTGTTCGAGCATCCGGTTCTGCGCAGCATGGCGCTGAGGTTGCGCGGTGACGATGCGACTGTCGGCAGCGCGATGCCCGTGCCGGCTTTGGTGCCGGTGGCTCGCGCCGCACGGATGGGGCTGTCTCCGATGCAGCACCGCCTCTGGCTCGTCGACCGGCTGGCCAACGCCGACGCGCGCGCGGCCTACAACATGGCGGCTGCGTTGCGCTTCGAGGGGCCGCTCGACATCGACACGCTGCGGCGCGCGCTCGAAACCATCGTGTCGCGGCACGAAGCGCTGCGCACCGTCTACCCGGAGAACGACCAGGGCGATCCCGTGGCGTCGATCACCCCGGCGGGCGTGTTCGATCTGCCGTGGAGCGACGTCTCGCCGGTGCTGCCGGAAGACGAGGCGTCGTGCATCGACCGCGCGCTGGACGCAATGGCCGCGCAGCCTTTCGACCTGTCCTCGGGGCCGCCTTTGCGCGCCGCGCTGCTGCGTCTTGGCGAGGCGCGGCATGCATTGCTGCTGTGCGTTCATCACATCGCCTTCGATGGTTGGTCGCAAGCCATCTTTGCGAGCGAGTTCGCTGCAGCCTACGAGGCCCTGCGGACCGACAGTGCATCGACCCTGCCGCCGCTGCGCGTGCAGTACGCCGACTACGCGGCATGGCAGGTCAGGCAGCTCGACGCGGCCCGCGAACAGGACGCGGCATTCTGGAAGCACTACCTGGCCAATGCGCCGCTGCACACCCGCTTCCCAGTCGACTCCGGTTTGCCGCCGGCGTCTACGCGTACTGCCGGCAGTGTTCGCGTGCCGGTCGAGCGCGCCTTGGTCAGCAAACTCGCGCCGCTGGCCAGTGGCGGCAAGACTTCCATGTTCACCTTGATGCTGACGGCCTTCCTGATGCTGCTGCACCGCGAGACCGATGCGGACGACGTGGTTGTTGGTACGGACGTCGCGGGACGCGATCACCCCGAGCTCGAAAAGCTGATCGGCTTCTTCGTCAATGTGGTGCCGCTGCGTTCGCGGCGGCATGTGGCAGCGAGCTTCGCGCAGTGGCTGGCGCAGGTGCACGACACCACCCAATCGGCTTTGGCGCATGCGGCGGTTCCGCTCGATCGCATCCTCGAGGCCGCCGGCGTGCCGCGCTCGCACGGCGGGCCGGTGCGCCTCCTGTTCGTCATGCAGAACACGCCCGCCAGCCATTTCGAGATTCCCGGCCTGCGCATCGACGTGCTGCCGCAGCGGGTGCGGCAGGCCAAGTTCGACATCGCCGTGTTCGTCCACGAGGGCGCGGGCGACTGGAGTGTCGAGTGGATCTACGACGCCGGCCTGTACCGCCCCGAGTCGATCGGGCAGTGGGCGGCCCGCTGGTGCGAGTTGCTGCGGCAACTGGCCATTTCTCCCGACACCGCGGTCGAGCAACTCTTTTCATCACCTGATCGCAAGGAATTCCCAATGAATCCGATGCCGTCGCCCCAGCTCGGCAAGCTGGACAAGCTCAAGAAGTTCGCGGCCAAGTCGCCAGCCGCCGCAGAGGCTGCTGCACCGGCAGCCGGACTTGCGACCGCCGTGCAACGCTCGCAGGTCAAGACCTCGTTTCTTTCCGAAGACCGCGAGTTCCCGCTGGTCATCGAGCCCGCGGGCAGCGGCTTCGATGCAATGGCCTGGGTACGAGAACACCGCGGCTTCGTCGACGACGCACTGGCCCGCCACGGCGGGCTGCTGTTCCGCAACTTCGGCCTGGCGACCCCGCAGGACTTCGAGGCCTTTGCCGAGAACGTCGAGCCCGAGCTGTACGGTAGCTATGGCGACCTGCCGAAGAAAGAGGGCGGTCGCCGCACCTACCGCTCCACGCCTTATCCCGAGCGGCAGATGATCCTGTACCACAACGAGAGCTCGCACATGGAGCGCTGGCCGCGCAAGCAGTGGTTCTACTGCGAGCTGCCGTCGCGCGTGGGCGGCGCAACGCCCATCGTCGATTGCCGCGAGATGCTGCGCCGCCTGCCGGCCCCCATCGTCGAGGCCTTCGAGCGCAAGGCGCTGATCTACGTTCGTACCTTCACGCCGCACCTGGACGTGAGCTGGCGCGACTTCTTCAAGACCGACCAGCGTGCCGAGGTCGAGGCGCGGCTGGCCGCCGGCGGCATCGAATGGCGCTGGCTCGACGCGGACACGCTGCAGACCTGCACCCATTGCCCCGCGGTCATGACGCATCCGTTGACCGGCGAGCGCGTGTTCTTCAACCAGGTGCAGCTGCATCACCCCGCCTGCCTGGAGCCCGACGTGCGCGAGGACCTGCTGGCGCTGGTCAGCGCCGACCGAATGCCGCGCCATGTCTGCTACGGCGACGGCTCGCCGATCGACGACGAGACCATGGCCATCGTCGGCCGCACCTACGAAGAATGCGCCGTGCGCTTCGACTGGCGCAAGGGCGACGTGGTGATGCTCGACAACATGCTCGCGGCCCATGCGCGTGATCCGTACGAGGGACCCCGGAAGATCGTCGTGGCCATGGGCGCGATGTTCGAGCGCGCCGAGCTGCGCGAAGCCGAGTCCGACGAGGTGAGCGCATGACGATGGAAGACCGGATCGAAACGCTCGGCGAGCCCCTCGCACTCAGCCCGGAGCAATGCGCCGTTCTTGCCATGCAAAAGGGCAGCGGCCTCCAAGCGCTCGTGATGTCGGCAGAGATTGACGGCGAGATCGACGCGGCGCGCCTTCGCCGCGTTGCCGCCGATGTATTGCAGGCCCACGAAGCCCTGAGGCTTGTCATTCATGAAGCCGCCGACGTGGCCGACTGGCGCCAGCAGGTGCGTGCCGGGCTGCCCGTGAGCAGCTGGCAGGCCGATGCGCCAGGGGCGCTGCGCCAGGGCGAAATGATTCAGCTGGCAATCGCTCGGCTGGATGCTGCGCGCCATCGCCTGACGCTGTCCGCGCATCCGCTGGCGGCCGATGCAGGCAGTCTCTCGACGCTGTTTGCGCGCATCGTCGCTGCATGGCGCGGCTCGCCTGCCGATGCGGAAGCGCCTTTCCAGTACACGCAGTTCTCGGCATGGCGGCGCGAACTGGCGCAGGACGAGGATGCGGTTCAAGGCCAGGCGTACTGGACGGAGCACATCCGCAGTTTCGGATCGTCGGAGGCACCTTCCGCGCCGCGCCTGGCGTTGCGGCAAGGTGGGGCCACGGCGTCTTCAGCGCGCCGCGTCGCGACGAGGCGCGTGGACACCGGCCTGTTCGCGCGCATCGGCGCAGTGGCCGCCGCGCACGGGGTGCCTGTCGGCAGCCTGCTGCAGGCCGCTTGGTGGGTGCTCGTCGCGCGGCACACGGGCTTTACCCGTTTCGTGGGTGGATGGCAGCACGATTGCCGTCGCGACTATGAGCTGATGCAGGGCGCTGTCGGTGTTTTCGAAAAGGTATTGCCGGTGCATGTCGAAGTCGCGGCGGACGAGCCCTTCTCTGCCTGGCTCGGGCGCTTTCATGCAATGGCCCGTGCGCATGTCGAGGCGCAGGAGTACTGGGCACTCGATGGCACCATGGGGCTGGCACAGCTCGAAACCGGCTTCGTGCTCACCGAGTCCGTTGCGCTGGGTGATGCGGCCGACGCGTGGCGCGTCGCGCAGCGCCCCGGCCCGCTTTCGTGCTTCGAACTCGTGCTGGAAGCCGAATGCGCGGACGAGTACGCCGAACTGTTCCTTCATGCGGATGCCAGCCGCTATGGGCAGGCGGCACTGGAGGCCCTGCTGCGGCAGTTCACGTGTCTGTTGCAAGGCGTAGCGGTCAGTCCGCAGACCCTCGCGAAAGACCTGCCGCTGGTCGCCGCACAGGAACGTGAAATGCTGTTGAGTCTCGAAGGCGAGCGTCTCGATGTCGGCACGCAGGGTGTTGCCGACCGCATCGCGCATTGGGCACGCACCACGCCCGATGCTCCGGCGGTCGAGGAGGGTGATCGGTGCCTGAGCTATGCGGCGCTCGACGTGCGCATCAATCGCATGGCGCGCTGGATGCAGGCGCAGGGCGTGACCCATGGCGCGGTGGTCGCACTGGCGCTGCCGCGCTCGATCGACCTGCTGGTCGCGATGTTCGCCGCCTGGCGCGCGGGCGCGGGCTACCTGCCCATCGAACCCGAATGGCCGCAGGCGCGCCGGGCGATGGTGCTGGCCGACGCCCGGCCGGCCCTGCTGGTGCAGGTGGCGCCCGTGCAGGGCATGCAGGCTCCGGGCTTGCGCGTCGCGTCGACGACGGACATCGACCTGGCCGCTTTCGATGTCGGCCCGCCCGACGTGCAGGCCGCCCCTCAGGACCTGGCCTATGTGCTCTACACCTCGGGCTCGACCGGCCGCCCCAAGGGCGTGGCGATCGAGCAGGGGCAACTGCTCAACTACGTCGCGGCCGCTTCCCGCGCGATGCGGCTCGAGGGCTACCGGCGCTGGGCGCTGACCAGCTCGGTGGCGGCCGACCTCGGCAACACCGCGCTGTTCGGCGCTTTCTTCAATGGCGCCTGCCTGGTGGTCGCCGACACGCAGGCCACGCATGATGCCGCGGCCTTCACGCGTTTCATGGCTGCGCACCGGATCGACGCGCTCAAGATCGTGCCCTCGCACCTCGAAGCGCTGCTGGAGGCCGAAAAGCCGGTGCTTCCGGTCCTGCTCGTGCTCGGCGGCGAATCGGCATCGCGCCTGCTGCTGGAGCGCATCGCGCGCCTGGCGCCCTCGTGTGTCGTCTACAACCACTACGGGCCGACCGAAACCACGGTCGGCGTGATGGTGCACAAGCTCGACATCGCCGCGGCGCTTCCGGACGCGGCGCCGCTGTCCCGTGTGCTGGCCAACAACCGCGTGCGCGTGCTCGATGCATCGCAACGGCTCGTGCCCCTCGGGGTGCAGGGCGAGCTTCATGTGGGCGGCGCGCAACTGTGCCGTGGTTACCTTGGCCGGCCGGCGCAGGAGGTCTTCATCGACGATCCCTTCCTGCCGGGCGAGCGGCTCTATCGAACCGGAGACCTGGCCTGCGTGCTGCCCGATGGAACGCTGCGCATCGCCGGCCGCGCGGACCATCAACTGAAGGTGCGGGGCTTCCGCGTCGAGCCCGGCGAGATAGAGGCCGTGCTGCTGGCGCAGGAAGGCGTGCGGCAGGCCGTCGTGATGCCGGTCGCAGCGCCCGTGGGCGGCGTGGAACTGGTGGCCTACGTGGTCGGCAATGTGCACGCGCTTCGCGACCGCCTGGGCGCGCTGCTGCCGGGGCACATGGTGCCATCCCGCTGCATCGAGGTGGCGGCCTTCCCGCGCCTTGCCAACGGCAAGGTCGACCGTCTCGCCCTGGCCGCCGCCGCGCCTGCGCCGGAAGCAACGAAAACCGACCAACCACCCCGCGATGCGCTGCAGTACCTGCTCGCCAGCGGCATGGCCGAGCTGCTCGGCCGGCCGTCCATCGGTGTCGACGACGACTTTTTCGAACTCGGCGCGCACTCGCTGCTGGTCATCAAGCTGGCTGCGCGCATCCGACGGCTGCTGCGAGTCGACATCGCGCCGGGCTTGGTGTTCGACCACCCCAGCGTGTCCACGCTGGCCGAGGCCGTGCGCAGCGCCAGCGCCGACCGCGCGCAGACCGAGCGACTGGCCGACGCCTGGCGCCTCGCCAGCGAGGCTGCCGTCTCTTGAACAGGAAAACCGCTTGATGAACGAGATGAAGAAGATGCCCGCCGGCACCGATCCGGATGCGATCGTCGCGTGCACGGAGGCCGGGGAGGCGGTGCCGATGTCCTTCGCGCAGCAGCAGCTCTGGTTCCTGCAGAACCTCGAGCCGCAGCTCACGGCCTACAACCTTCCACGTGTGTTCCGCCTGACGGGCCCGCTGGACGACGACGCGCTGGAGCGCGCGTTCCAGGCGCTGGTCGAACGCCATGCGGTGTTGCGCACTCACTTCTTCAGCCGCGACGGTGCGGCCCTACAACAGGTGCAGGACCACGCGCCCTTCCGGATCGAGCGCACGGACCTGCGAGCCGAGGCGCCCGCGTCGCGCGAAGCCAGGCTCGACGAAGCCGTGCGGCGCACGGTGTCGCATGTCTTCGATCTCGGCGTGGCACCCGCCCTCGTGGCCCGGCTGGTACGGCTCGGCGAGCAGGAGCACGTGCTGGCGATCTGCCTGCACCACATCGCCTCCGATGCCTGGTCGAATCCGATCCTGGCCGGCGACCTGGCCGAGGCCTACGGTGCCGCGCTGCGTGCGCCGGGCGCGGTGCGGCTGCCGTCACTGCCGCTGCAGTACGCGGACTATGCGCAGTGGCAGCGCGCCCGCGAAGCCGGCGGCGGCATGCAGAGGGACCTGGACCACTGGAATGCGCACCTGGGCACCGAGGTGCCCGCGCTCGACCTGCCGACCGATCACCCGCGCCCGGAGCGCCTGGGCTTCGACGGCGCGGTGACGCACTTCGATCTCGACGGCCCGCTTTGCGAGGCGCTGCTGAAGCTCTGCCGCGCCGAGCGCAGCACGCCGTTCGTGATGCTGTTCGCCGCGTGGCAGGTGCTGCTGGCGCGCTACAGCGGCCAGTACGACTTTGCCGTGGGTGTGCCTTCGGCGGGACGGCATCGCGAGGAACTGCACGGCCTGATGGGGTTCTTCGTCACGACGCAGGTCTTTCGTGCGCGCCTGACGCCGCGCATGCCGCTGCGGGACGTCTGCCGCCAGGTGCGCGCCGACGTGCTTGCCGCGCTCGCCCATGCCGACCTGCCGTTCGACGTTTTGCTTGCGAGCCGGAACGATCGCCGGGAAGCGGGCCGCAGCCCGTTGTTCCAGGTCATGTTCAGCCTTCAGATGGATGACGGCAGCCAGGGGCCGACGTTCGAGGGGCTCGACGTCGAGCCCGTGATGGCGCCGCACCGCAGCGCGAAATTCGAGTTGTCGCTCGACATGACCATTGCGGGCGGCCGCGTGGGTGGGAGGCTCGAATACAACACGGCGCTCTATGGCCACGAAACCATCGAACGCCTGTCGCGTGCCTATGTCGAGGTGCTGCGGCAGATGGCGGCCGACATCGAGTGCCCGAGCGGCAACTTCGCGCTGTCGGATGCTTCGGACCTGCAGCGCCTGAAGCAATGGGAGGGCGGCGCGCGCCAGCGCCACCACGTCGAGCCCATCCATCGCCTGTTCGAAGCCCAGGCCGCCGCGCGGCCCGGCGCCGCGGCGCTCGGTTTCGAGGGGCGGACGCTGGACTATGCCGAGTTGAATGCGCGCGCCAACCGCCTGGCGCATCACCTGGTCCGCTGCGGCGTGAAGCCCGAGACGCGCGTCGGCATCGCCGTGGAGCGTTCGGCCGAGATGGTGGTCGGGTTGCTTGCGATCCTGAAGGCTGGCGGCGCCTACGTGCCGCTCGACCCCGACTATCCGCGCGACCGCCTGGCCTACATGGTCGAGGACAGCGGCATCGCGCTGCTGCTCACGCAGAGCTTCGTGCAGGAAAGAATTCCCGTGAGCGAGACCCTGCGGGTACTGACGCTGGACATGCTGGACCTCTCGGGCGAACCTGCCCACGACCCCGGTGTAGCCGTCGCGCCCGGGAGCCTGGCCTATGTGATCTACACCTCGGGGTCGACCGGCCGGCCCAAGGGCGCGCAACTGAGTCATCGCAACGTGACGCGCCTGCTCGCCACCACCGATGGATGGTTCGGCTTCGGGCCCGGCGACGTGTGGACGATGTTCCATTCCTATGCCTTCGATTTCTCGGTGTGGGAGATCTTCGGTGCGCTGTGCACCGGCGGCAAGCTGGTGGTGGTTCCGTTCTGGGTCAGCCGTTCGCCGGAAGACTTCCTGTCGCTGCTGCGCGCGGAGCGCGTGACGGTGCTCAACCAGACCCCTTCGGCGTTCGGACAGCTCACGCGCCTGCCCGCGCTGGCCGAGGGCGGCCTGGCGTTGCGCTGCGTGATCTTCGGCGGCGAGGCGCTGGAGCCCGAGACGCTGAGGTCGTGGATGGACCGTTTCGGCGACGAAGCGCCCAGGCTGGTCAACATGTACGGCATCACCGAGACGACGGTTCACGTCACGTACCGCCCCATCACGCGAAGCGACCTCGATGGCGGGCGCAGTCCCATCGGCGTGCCGATTCCGGACCTCGGCTTGCGGGTGCTGGACGGCGAACTTAACGCCGCGCCGATCGGCGTTCCGGGCGAGCTGTACGTTGCGGGCGAAGGGCTCGCGCGTGGCTACCTGGGGCGCGCGGCGCTCACCTCCGAGCGATTCGTTGCGGACCCGTTCGACGTGCGCGGCGGCCGCCTTTACCGCACCGGCGACCTGGCGCGATGGAACGGCAAGGGCCAGCTGGAGTACCAGGGGCGCATCGACCACCAGGTGAAGGTGCGCGGGTTCCGCATCGAGCTGGGAGAGATCGAGGCGCAGCTGCTGGCCCAGCCGGAAGTGGGCGAGGCGATCGTGGTGGCAAAGGACGGCCCCGGCGGCGCCTGGCTGGCCGGCTACGTGTCGGCGAAGCCCGGGCAGGCGCTGGAGGTCGCGGGCCTGCGCGAACGGCTGGCACTGCAGTTGCCGGAGTACATGGTGCCCGGCGTCATCGTCGAGCTGCAGGCGCTGCCGTTGAATGCCAACGGCAAGGTCGACCGCAAGGCGCTGCCAGCGCCGGAAGTCGTGGCGAGCGCCGCGTACGAGGCTCCGCAGGGTATGTTCGAGGAGGCCCTGTCGGCCATCTGGGCGCAGGTGCTCGGCGTGGAGCGGGTGGGGCGCAACGACAACTTCTTCGAGCTGGGCGGCCATTCGTTGATGGCGCTCGGGCTGCTCGAGCGCATCCGCGAGCGAGGCTGGACGGTGCAGGTCCGCACCTTGTTCCAGTGGCCGCAGTTCGCGCGCTTCGCGCAGGCCGTGGAACAGGAGCAACTGCAGGCCCGGCGCGAAGTGGTCGTGCCGCCCAATGGCATTCCCGAAGGCTGCGAAGTCCTCCGGCCCGAGATGGTCACGCTCATGGCGCTCGATGCCGCTCAGCTGCGGCGCATCGAAGCGTCGGTGCCCGGTGGCGCGGCCAACATCCAGGACATCTATCCACTGGTGCCGTTGCAGGAAGGGATGCTCTTTCACCACCTGCTGCAGACCGAAGGCGATGCGTATGTCACGTCGAGTGTGCTGGGCTTCGACAGCCGCGAGCGGCTGGAGCAGTTCGTGGAGAACTTCAACGAAGTGATTGCCCGCCACGACATCCTGCGGACCGCCGTGCTGTGGGAAGAGCTGGCTGAACCTGTGCAGGTCGTATGCCGGCAGGCGTGGATACAGCTGCGGTGGCTCGACGAGATGGTGCCGCCCGAAGGTGCTCCGGCATCGCTGGATGCCGCGCAGCGGCTGGCGTTTCACGCAGCCCCTGGCCGCTACCGCATCGACGTGAGGCAGGCGCCGATGATCCATGCCGTTGCCGTGCACGACACCGTGGGGCAGCGCTGGCTCCTGCAGTTGCTCAACCACCACCTGGTGGACGACAACACCACGCTGAAGCTGGTGGTTGAAGAGATCGCGCTGATCCAGCAGGGCCGGCGCAACGAGCTGCCGGCGCCGGTGCCGTTCCGCCGCTTCGTGGCGCAGGCCAGGCTGGGCATGAGCCGGGCCGAGCACGAAGCCTTTTTTGCAAGGCTGCTGGGTGACGTGGAAGAGACCACAGCGCCGTTCGGCCTGCTCGACGTGCAGGGCGACGGCTCGCTGGCCGAAAGCCTGCGGCAGCCGCTGGAACCGGCGCTTGCCTTGCAGGTGAGGCAGCAGGCGCAGCGCCACGGCGTCAGCGCCGCAACGCTGTTTCATCTGGCGTGGGCACTGGTGGTGGCAAGAACCACGGGCCGGGATGACGTCGTGTTCGGCACCGTGCTGTTCGGCCGCATGCAGGGCGGTGAGCGGGCGCTGGGGCTGTTCATCAACACGCTGCCGCTGCGCGTGCGGCTGGGTGACCAGACCGTCGAGGAGTGCCTGCGGCAGACGCATGCGGCGCTCAGCGGGCTTCTGCATCACGAGCATGCCAGCCTCGCGCTGGCGCAGCGCTGCAGCGGGCTCGCCGGCGGCGCGCCGTTATTCACCGCGCTGCTCAACTGCCGCCATGCAACGCAGAGCCGAAGCGAACCGTCGGACGCATGGGCCGGTGTCGAGATGGTCGGCAGCCGCGAACGCAGCAACTACCCGCTGGCGATGTCGGTGGACGACATGGGCGAGGGATTCGACATCGGCGCGCAGGTGACGGCCACGGTCGGGGCGCGGCGCGTCTGCGGCTTCATGCAGGAGGCCGTGCGTGCGTTGGTGACGGCGCTGGCGGTGCGCCCGTCGCAGCGCATGTCCGAGCTCGACGTGATGACCGGGGATGAGAAAGCGCTGCTGCAGCAATGGGGCGTGAACCCCGCCGGCGCGCTGGAAGAGGCGGGCGCGGCTGGCAATGCGCAGACTGTCATCGGTGCCTTCGAGCGTCGTGCACGGACCCAGCCCGATGCCGTGGCGCTGCTCTTCGGCGAGCAGGTGCTGGGGTACGGCGCGCTGAACGAGCGCGCCAACAGGCTGTCGCACCGGTTGATCGCGCTGGGTGTGCGGCCCGAGACCAAGGTCGGGATCGCCGTGGAGCGCTCGGTCGAGATGATGGTCGGGCTGCTCGCGATCCTGAAGGCGGGCGCCGCCTACGTGCCGCTGGACCCGGAGTACCCGCAGCAGCGGCTGGCCTACATGCTCGAGGACAGCGGCGTCGCGCTGCTGCTGACGCAAGGCCGCATTCGCGCGCGCGCGCCCGGCACCGAGGGCTTGACGGTGCTGGAGATCGACACGCTCGACGTCGGCGGCGAGCCCGGGCACGACCCGCGCGTACCGCTGCATGGCGAGAACCTGGCGTATGTGATCTACACCTCGGGCTCGACCGGCAAGCCCAAGGGCGCGGCGGTGCGCCATGGTGCACTGTTCAGCTGCATGCGCTGGATGCAGGATACCTACCACCTCACGCAGGCCGACACGGTGCTGCACAAGGCGCCGTTCGGCTTCGATGTGTCCGTGTGGGAGATGTTCTGGCCGCTCACCACGGGCGCGCGGCTGGTGGTCGCCATGCCGGACGATCACCGCGACCCGGCCCGGCTGGTGGAGCTGATCCAGCGCCACCAGGTCACGACGCTGAACTTCGTGCCTTCGATGCTGCAGGCCTTTCTGGCGCACGACGGCATCGAGGCCAGCACGCGGCTGCGCCACATCATCTGCGGGGGCGAGGCCATGCCCGCGGCCACCCAGAAAGAGGCGCTGGAGCGGCTGCACGGCGCGAGCCTGCAGAACCTGTACGGCCCGACCGAGACGACCATCCACGTCACGCAGTGGACCTGCCGCAACGACGGGCAGAACCAGGTGCCGATCGGCCGGCCGATCTCCCAGACACAGGCCTACGTGCTGGACGCCGGGCTGAACCTGGTGCCGCAGGGCGTGGCCGGCGAGCTGTACCTGGGCGGCATCAGCCTGGCGCGTGGCTACCTGAACCGGCCGGGCCTGACGGCCGAGCGCTTCGTGGCGGATCCGTTCGACCCGCAGGGCGGTCGCCTGTACCGTACCGGCGACCTCGTGCGCTGGAGCGCGGAAGGACAGATCGAGTACCTGGGCCGCATTGATCACCAGGTGAAGATCCGCGGCCTGCGGATCGAACTGGGCGAGGTCGAGGCCCAGTTGCTGGCCCAGCCCGGCGTCCGCGAGACCGTGGTCGTGGCGCGGCAAGGGGAGGGCGGCACGCGGCTCGTGGGCTACGTCGGCGGCGGCGATGCCATCGACGTCGCGCAGCTCAGGGCTGCGCTGGGCCGGGCGCTGCCCGACTACATGGTGCCCGGCGCCATCGTGGTGATGGAGAAGCTGCCGCTGAATGCCAACGGCAAGATCGACCGCAAGGCGCTCCCCGAGCCGGAGCTCGCGGGCGCGGCAGATGCCTACGAGGCGCCCGAAGGCGACGTCGAAGCGGCGTTGGCGCGCTGCTGGAGCGAAGTGCTGGGCGTGGCGCGCGTGGGCCGCAACGACAATTTCTTCGAACTGGGCGGTGACTCCATCCTCAGCCTGCAGATCGTGGTGCGCATGCGCAAGGCGGGCTGGCGCATCACCCCGAGGCAGCTGTTCGAGCGGCAGACCGTGGCCCAGCTCGCGGCGGTGGCGGAAGCGCTGCAGGATGCGCCGCTCCGCCCGGTCAGCCAGCTCGATGGCGAGGTGCCGCTGCTGCCGATCCAGGCCGACTTCCTGGGCAAGGGCCTGCCCGTGCCCAGTCACTGGAACCAGGCCATCCTGCTGCAGCCTCGCCGCAGGATCGATCTGCCGGTGCTGCGTCGGGCGTTGGAGGCCGTGGTCGCGCACCACGATGTCTTCAGGCTGCGCTTCACGCTGGGCACCGGCGGCGAGTGGACCCAGCGGTACGAAGACATCGCGGCGAACCAGTTGCAGGAACTGCTTTGGGTGCGCAAGGCAAGGGACGCCGCTCATGTCGAGGCGCTGTGCGACGAGGCCCAGCGCAGCCTGGATATCGAGCGCGGCGCGCTCGTGCGCGCACTGGCAATCGAAGTCGAGGACGGCAGCCAGCGGCTGTTGCTGGCCATCAATCACCTGGCGATCGACGGCGTGTCGTGGCGCATCCTGCTCGAGGACCTCGGCGCCGCGTACGAAGCCGCTGCACAGGGCCTTGCCATCGTGCTTCCCGAGAAGACGAGCAGCTACAAGGACTGGGCGCTTGCGCTGCAGAGGCATGTATCGCAGCTGGGTTCCGACGCCACCGAGCTGGCGCATTGGCAGGCGCTGGCGGAAGTTCCCTCGCAGCTGCCTTGCGACCGCCCGCACGGTGCGGCCACCGTGGCCGAGCAGGCCGAAGTCGAGATGCGGCTGGACCGCGCCACGACCGACGCCCTGCTGAGGGAGGCGCCCGCCGCGTACCGCACGCAGGTCAACGACATCCTGCTGACGGCGCTCGGCCGCGCGCTGTGCGCGTGGAGCGGGCAGCCTCGCGTTCTCATCGATCTGGAAGGGCATGGGCGCGAAGACCTGTTCGAAGGCATCGACCTGACGCGCACGGTGGGTTGGTTCACCAGCGCGTACCCCGTGGTCCTGGCGCCGCTGGGAGAACCGGGTGAAGCGCTCAAGCGTGTGAAGGAGAGCCTGCGCGGCATTCCGGGCAAGGGACTGGGTTTCGGCCTGCTGCGCCAGCGAGACGCATCGCGCATGGCGGCGCTGCCCAAGGCGCAGGTGGTCTTCAACTACCTGGGACAGTTCGACGGCGGGTTCGACGAGCAGGCCCTTTGGGCTCCGGCCGCCGAGGGCATGGGCGTGACGGTGAACGAGGGCGCACCGCTCGGCCACGAGTTCCTGGTCAACGGGCAGGTGTATGCCGGCGAACTGGCCCTGCGCGTGATGTACAGCAAGGCACGCCATGACGCGGCCAGCGTTCGCAAATGGGTCGAGGCGTTCAAGCGGGAATTGCAGGCGCTCGTCGCGCACTGCACCGGCGGCCTTGCCGGGGCGCAAGGCGTGACGCCCAGCGACTTTCCGCTGGTGGCGTCAATGCCGATGCCCACGCTGGATGCGCTGGTGTCGCGGCTGCCCGTCGCCGCATCGGAGATCGAGAACGTCTATCCGCTCACCTCGGGTCAGCAGGGCATGCTTGTCGAATGCACGATTGCACCGGCCACCGAGGTGAATGTGGTCCAGACGCTGGTGCAGATGCAGGACCTCGATCTTGCGAGGCTGCGCGTGGCCTGGCAGGCCACGGTGGCGCGGCATGCCGTGCTCCGGACGGGCTTTCATTGGCTGCCCGACCACGAGCCGGTTCAGGTGGTGCTCCGGCAGGCGGAAGCGGCCATCGAATCGCTCGACTGGCGCGGCCGCCATGCCGACGAAGCCAGCCTGGAGGCTGCGTGGGAAGCGCTGTGCGAGAAGGAGCGCGTACGCGGCTTCGACATGGCGTGTCCGCCGCTGGCGCGCTGGACTGTGGTTCGGGTGGACGAGCAGGCCTGGCGCCTGGCGTGGACGTGGCATCACGCCCTGTTCGACGGCTGGAGCGGCTCCCGCGTCACCGGCGAGTTGTTCGCGTTCTATGCGGGCGAGCGCGTTTCGTCGCCGCTGCAGCCCTATGCGGATTTCGTCGGCGCCGTGCGTGCCGCCCGCGATGCTGGCCCCGCCGAGGCCGCCTACTGGCGTGGCCGCTACGAGGACATCGGCCGCGCACCGACGCTTCTGTCTGATGTCCCTATGCAGCGGTGGTCGCGGCACGGATGCAGCAGCACCAAGACACGGCTCGGCGCGGACACCGTGCGGGCGTTGCGTGCGATGGCCCAGGCCGAGCAGGTGACCATGAACACCGTGATGCAGGCCGCCTGGAGCCTGCTGCTGATGCAGTGCACGGGGCGCGCGCAAGCCTGCTTCGGCGTGACCATGTCCGGCCGTTCGCTGGAGATGCGCGGCATCGACGACGTGGTGGGCCTGTGCATGAACAGCCTGCCGCTGATGCTCCGCCCGGAGCCTGCACTGGGCGTGGGCGCGTGGCTGAGGCAGATCGTGTCGGCCAACCTCGCGCTGCGCCAGCGCGAGCATGCGTCGCTGCCAGCCATTCAGGGCTGGCTTGGCCAGCCGGGGCAGCCGCTGTACGACACGCTGGTGATCTTCGAGAACTACCCTGTCGACGAAGCGGTGGCGCGCGGCGCGGGCGCCAGGCTGGGCATCCGTGCCTCGTCGGACCGCGGGATCCTTGGCGTGCCGCTGCTGCTGATCGTCGAGACCAAGGGCGACGAACTGCTGCTGACGCTGGAGTACGCGCGCGATGTGTTCGACGCCGACGGCATGGTTGCGCTGGCCGGACGGATGCGTGACGCCGTCGAGGCGCTGCTGCAAGGTGTGGGCGGCACGGTGGCATCGCTGCAGGCAGCGTTGCCTTCGCCCCGCGTCGAGGTTTTGAAGTCTCCTGTGCCCGGCATCGCCAATTTGGTTGCCGACTCCGCTGCTTCCGTGAACGTGGAAGCCGCCGAGCCGCTGGCGTCGATGCGTGAGCTTTGGCAAGGCCTGCTCGCGGCGGCTGGCCAAGGGGGTATCGCCGCGTCGTTGCCGCGCGAAGTGAACTTCTTCGAACTGGGTGGCGATTCACTGCTCGCTGCGCGGCTCGTGCTGCAATGGAACGAGCATGCGGCGCGGACGGCGCTTCCTGTGCGGAAGATGCGGCTGGCCGACGTGTTCGAGCATCCCGCGATGGGAGAGCTGGTAGCGGCGCTTCACGCCTGAACGCCGGGGCGCGGATGAAAAAGCGCCCGTTGTCGAGATGGCAACGGGCGCTTTTCCTTTACTCCGACGCCGGAGAAGCTGAAGTCGGATCCGGCGAGATCAGAACTGGTACTTGGCGGTGGCGACCAGCGTCCGCTCGTTGCCGGCGTAGTAGTTGTTGTACGCGCGCGAAGCGGTGTACTTGCGGTTGGCCAGGTTGGTCGCGGTCAGCGCAAAGCGCCATGGGCCGGTCTTGTAGTGCACCGTGGCGTCGAGCAGCGCAACGCCGCCTTCCGACGACGTGTTGGTCACGTCGTTCCAGCGCTTGCCGATATAGCGCACGCCGCCGCCGAAGCCGAAGCCGTTGTTCATGGTGTAGTCGAGCCACACCGAGGCCGAGTGCTTCGGCACCTGGATCGGCATATTGCCGATTTCGCTCGTGTTGGCGCTGGCCAGCACCTTCATGTCGAGAAAGGTGTAGGCGGCCGTGAGATTCAGGTTGCGCGCCAACTCGGCCTTGGCTTCGAGCTCGAGGCCGCGTGAACGGATGCGACCGATCTGGCGGGCCTCGAACGTGCTCTGGTCGTAGGTGACGACGTTCGATTTGCGCAGATCGAACACAGCCGCCGTGAGCATGGTGCGCGAGCCTTCGGGCTGGTACTTGAGGCCGGCTTCGACCTGCTTGCCGCGGCTCGGCTGGAAGGGCTGGCTGTTGGCATCGACGCCGCTGTTCGGCACGAACGACTCCGCATAGCTGATGTACGGCGCCAGGCCGTTGCCGATCAGGTAGCTCAGGCCCGCGCGGCCGCTGAACTTGTCGTCGGTCTGCGCTGTGCGGCTGCTGTCCAGGCGGTTGAAGCTGCGCGACTTGACATGGTCCTGGCGGCCGCTCAGCGTGATGACCCAGCGGTTGTCGATCTTGATCTGGTCTTGCGCATAGACGCCGATCTGCTCGCTGGTCTGCGTGGAGTTGGAGTCGGGGTTGTAGGGCTCAGCCACCGGCAGGCCGTTGACGGGGAAGCGCAGGTCGAGGCTCGGCGCAGGGCCTGAGAACTGCTTGGCCGTGTAGCGCGAACGGGTCCAGTCGACGCCGAACAGCAGTGTCTGCTCGACGATGCCCGAGCGCACGCGGCCCTGCAGCTGTGCGTCGGAGGTCCATTGGTTGACGCGCTCCGGTGCAAAGCGGGCCGTGCGCGAAAGCGTGTAGTTGTCCGGCTGGAGCGTCGTGACCATGTGGTGCTTGTCGGTGTCGAAACCGAAATAGCGCATGTTCTGGCGCACAGTCCAGTCGTCGTTGATGTGGTGTTCGAAGAGGTAGCCGACTGAGGCCTGCCGCTGCTTGATGCGGCTGTACTTCGGCTCGCCCTGCAGGATGCCGGTGTTGCGGCCTTGCAGGTCGGTCACGTAGAAGATGTCGTCGCCTGCCTTGCTGTCGAGGAATTCTCCGAGCAGCGTGAACGACGTGGAGGCCGAGGGTTGCCAGCGAAGGGAGGGCGCCAGGTAGTGGCGTTTCGCTTCCACCGGTGCGCCATTCGCGTAGCGCTGCTGCGAGTTGCTGTCGAGTTCGACGCCCACCAGGCGGTAGCTCAGCGTGTCGCTGATGGCGCCGCCCAGGTCGACCGCCACCTGCTTGCGCTGGAAGCTGCCGTACTGGACTTCGATTTCGCGGACCGGCGTATTGCTCGGCATCTTGCTCACCCGGTTGACGATGCCGCCGGCGTCGCCCTGGCCGAAGGTCACGGATGAGGGGCCGCGCAGTACTTCGACGCGCTCGACGCCGTAGGGCTCGGTCAGCGAATAGGCTGGCAGTACGAGCCCGTCGCGGTACATGGCGTTGCCCGCCGTCGCGTCGAAGCCGCGGATCAGCAGCCAGTCGACGCCGCGCGGGTCATAGCCCCAGTTGCTGACGGTCACGCCCGGCGTGTAGCGCACCGCTTCCATGATGTTCTGCGCACCGCGCGCCTCGAGTTCCTCGCGCCCGATCACGGAGATGGACTGGGGCGTTTCGACCAGCGGCGTGTCTGTCTTCGTTGCCGTGGCGCTGCGCCGCGCCACATAGCCCTGGACCGGGCCGGTGGCGGTTTCGGGCTGTTCGCCGCTCACCGTGACCACCGGCAGCGTGTTGGCTGCGGCCGCAGCTTCCGGCGTGCGGGCGGTCTGGGCTGGTGCCGCAAGGCTCCAGAAGGCGGCGGCGGTGCCGAAGGCTGTCGCGAGCGATGAACTGAGCAGGCGTTGCCGCGGCAAAGAAAGAGGACGCATGAAGGAATATCTCCCAAGGATTGGTTGCTGATCCGCTTTCATTTTAATGAGAATGGTTCTTATTCGCTGAATAAATGAAGCATTTTGTTGCAGGGCGGCAACGGGACCGTTGTGCTCAGAGGTGAGGGGCCAGCAGGGCCAGGCCCTGGTGCATGGCGGGGAAGAGGCTGCGGTTGAAGTTGTTCCAGCGCAGTTCAAGAATCGAATCGTCCGGCCCGATGTCGGTGCCGAGCACGTCGAAGATGACTTCGCCCGAGTCGATGCCGTTGTCGACGTAGTGCAGCGACGCGCCGGTTTTGACGACTGGTTTCGTGGCCACTTTGACCATGTTCCGCCAGTCGACCACCTTCTCGCCCCGCGCGCCGTGCAGGGCATCGAGCGTGGCGTAGGCGCCGCGGCGCTGGAACGGCGACTCGAGGCGCGTGATGCCCGGGTGGATGTTGACGATCCTGCGGTGGAAGCGGGCACCGGGCCGCACCAATTCGTTGAGGATGACCAGCAGTCCGTCGAGCAGCACCGCGTCGGCGCGCAACGTGAGCAGCTTGTCGAGCAGCGCGCGTTCGAACGCGCTCTTGCCCGCCGCGCGCCCGGCCGAATCCATCGGCAGGCGCCGGTACGACGAGGGCACCGAGTGCAGCATGTCCTTCAGCAGCCGGCCTTGCGCGCGCAGTTCGCCGGGAAAGATCCACTTGCGCTCGGGGTGCCATGCAAAGCCGTAGTCGGCCAGCGCCGCCTGGTCGCGTGGCGATTGAGGGTCGTCGTCGTAGACGATGCCTTCGAGCGAGTACGCGTCGCCCAGCGGCGTGGTGTCGAGTGCCTCGGCGAGGTACTCGAGCGGCGACTTCATGTAGCGCGGTTCTCCCTTGTAGTCGATGTTCTGGCCCGCCTTGTCGGCGGCGGCATTTCTCAGCGAGAGGACGTAGACAAGCTTGGCTTTGGGCATGGAAGTGCGGTGGTGTTGGCGTGGGTTGGATGGTTCGGGTCTCAGAGGGAGACGAACTACCCGGCAATCTGTTCACCCGCCGCTGGCCTTGCCGACATCGGCGGCGTCCTCGTCTTCACCGTTGCCGTCGTCACCTCGGCTGTTGCCTTGGCGATGCAGTGGCGCCAGCGGGCAGGCGCCGCAATAGTCCTCGCCCGGCAGCAGGTGGTACAGGCAGCATTGCCGATGCAGCTTCATCGCGACGGTGCGCCCCTCGTGTTGCCGAGGTACTTCGCGCCGGCGCCCGTGCAGCGGGTTGATGCCGCCGGGCGCATCCGGCCAGGCGGTGGCATGCAGCAGGTGGGCCTGGTCTTGCGCGACGGTGGCCGAGCCGCCGGTCAGCAGCAGGCCGTGTTCGAGGATGGGTTCGAGGCGGCGCGCCAGATTGCCCCAGAGGATCTTTGGGGCCAGGCGCGTGAGCCGTGTTAGTTCGGCAAAAAGCGGTGCGAGGTGATGCCACAGCAATGGCGCATAGCGCTGCGATGTTGTTGCGCCGTGCCGTGGCTCACCGATCTCGATGAGGTGGAAGCCGACCGCGTCGCCGTTGCCGTCGAACCGCACCCAGACCTGTTCGGCCGACACTGGAAACACATGCTGCAGCACGCTTGCCCCCGCCACCACGGGCGGCAGCAGCACGTCGAGGTACCGGAGGCTCCATACGGAAGCGACGGCCCGCGGGTCGGCATCGGCGTCGCCCCGGAACCGCGCGTGCCGGTGCAGCATCTCGCCGAGGCGCGAGCCGGGCTGCAGCAGGTCTGCCAGGCGCACGGCGCTGGCGGGAGGGGTGTGCGCGCACTGGAGCCCTTCGCCGAGCGGTGCCAGTTCGCCCCGGAAAATCGGCGCCAGCAGCGGGATCATGGGCCGGCTCGCAAGAGCGCAGCCAGGCGTCGCTCGGGGTGCATGCCATCGAGACGCGCGAGCGGTCCGCATGTTCACCGGGCACGCATCGGAGCGCCTGCTCGGGCCTCGCCATGAACATCGGCAGGGCCCCGTCGTCTATGCAGGGAGCGGTGTCGCACCGCGTGAACGCAATCGCCCGGACGGGCGGAAAGATTCCTTGCATGACATCTCCAAGTGGCAGCGGTAGCGGCAATGGCGCGGAAGTCGCGCGCCTGCTGAAACCCTTTCTTCCCTGGATCGTGCTGTCCATGGTCACGGGCGTCGGTGCGGGCGTGGCGACCGTCGCGCTGTTGCGCACCATCAACCAGGTACTCAACCAGCAGGGCAGCATGGCCGGCGGACTGCTGCTGACCTTCGTTGCGCTGTGCCTGATCGCGCTGTTCGGGCGCATGGCTTCCGACGTGTCGACCAACTTCGTAGGCCAGAAGCTGGTGGCCCAGGTGCGCAAGAGCCTGGCGCAGAAGATTCTTTCGGCCCCCATCGATGCCCTGGAGCGCTACCGCACGCATCGGCTCATGCCGGTGCTGTCGCAAGACGTGGACATGATCAGCGACGCTGCATTCGCGTTGTCGACCACGCTCATCGCGGTGGCTGTCGCGCTAGGCTGCTTGGCCTACCTGGCCTGGCTTTCGCTGCCGCTGTTCTGCCTGTTGCTGGTGGCGCTCATCATCGGTGCCTCCTTCCAGATGGTGGCGCAGAACCGCGCCAACATCGGCTTCTGGAAGGCACGCGAGCATGAAGACCAGCTGCACAAGGCCTACCGGGCCATCAGCGAGGGCGCAAAGGAGTTGCGCATGCACCGCGAGCGCCGGGTCGGCATGTTCGACGGGCAGATCGAACGCATCGTCGACACCATCCGTACCGTGAACAGCCGCGCCATCAACACCTTCGTGATGGCCACGTCTTTCGGTTCGGCACTGTTCTTCCTGTTGATCGCGCTGATCCTTGGTTGGGCCGCATTCCGCACCACCGAGCCCGCGGTGCTGAGCGGCTTCGTGCTGGTGCTGCTGTTCCTGCGCGGTCCCATCGACCAGATTGCCGGGACTCTGCCTCACATGGCGCGTGCCAAGGTGGCTTTCCTGCGCATTGCCGACCTCTCGGCGCGTTTTGCCAGCCCCGAGCCCCACCTGCACCTGGAGCGCGCGGGCGGCCCGCAGACGCTGTCCGATGGCATCGGCATGCAGGGCGTGCGCTACGCCTTCGAGGCGCCCGACGGTGGCGAGCCCTTCGTGCTCGGGCCCATCGACCTGCAACTGCGCCGCGGCGAGATGGTGTTCGTGGTGGGCGACAACGGCTCTGGCAAGACGACGCTCATCAAGCTACTGTTGGGCCTGTACGCGCCGCAGCATGGCGAGATGCTGCGCGACGGCGTCATCGTCACGCCCGAACTTCGCGATGACTACCGGCAGCTGTTCACCACGGTGTTCTCCGACTTCTACCTGTTCGAGAACCTCGTCGCGAACAAGAAAGGCGAGGAGGGCACGCACGCATTGCCGCAAGCCGCGATGCCTTACCTGCAGCGCCTGGAGATCGCCCACAAGGTGAGCATCAGGGACGGCTCGTTCAGCACGGTCGACCTGTCGACAGGTCAGCGCAAGCGCCTGGCGCTGGTGCATGCCTACCTCGAGGGCCGACCGGTGCTGGTGTTCGACGAATGGGCCGCAGACCAGGATCCGACCTTCCGCCATCTCTTCTACACCGAACTGCTTCCCGAGTTGCGTGCCCGAGGTCACCTGCTGGTGGTGATCTCGCATGACGACCGCTACTTCCACCTGGCCGACCGCGTGATCACCATGAAGGCCGGACGCATCGAGGAAGACCGGGCACGCACATCGCACGGCCTGGCCGCCTGAGGGGCGCCTGCCCGCCCGCATCCAACACACAGAGCACAGAGGACTTGACATCCATGCAGCACATCCATGACCTGATCGGGATCGGATTCGGCCCGTCGAACGTCGCGCTGGCCATCGCACTCGACGAGAAGCGCCACGGCACCAAGCCGCTGGACGCCCTGTTTATCGAGCGGCAGGCCGGCTTTGCCTGGCATCCGCACATGCTGCTGGACCAGGCTCACATGCAGATATCGTTCCTGAAGGACCTGGCGACGCTGCGCAACCCGACCAGCCGCTTCACCTTCGTGAACTACCTGTACGAGAAGGGGCGGCTGACGGACTTCATCAATCTCAAGAGCTTCTTCCCGAGCCGCCACGAGTTCAACGACTATCTGGGCTGGGCAGCGGGCCAGTTCGAGGACGCCTGCCGCTACGGCGAGGAGGTGTTCGAGGTGCTGCCCGAGAAGCAGGGCGGCGAGGTGTCGCTGCT
Source organism: Variovorax sp. 278MFTsu5.1 (assembly GCF_048305045.1). Classification (NCBI taxonomy): domain Bacteria; kingdom Pseudomonadati; phylum Pseudomonadota; class Betaproteobacteria; order Burkholderiales; family Comamonadaceae; genus Variovorax; species Variovorax sp. 278MFTsu5.1. The sequence goes on along the minus strand of NZ_CP157622.1, from coordinate 4,751,153 downwards.
GCGCGTGCGCTCGCGCGACGGAAGCGGCCGGGTGCAGGAGCGTCTCGCGCGCAACCTGGTGGTCGGCATCGGTGGCGTGCCCAACATTCCAGAGTGCTTCCGCGCGCTTCGCGACGACCCGCGCGTCTTCCATTCGAGCAGCTACCTGAAGGACATGGCGGAGCACCCGCAGATCCGCAGGGTGGCCGTCGTGGGCGCAGGCCAGAGCGCGGCGGAGATCTTCATGGACCTGCAGGGCCGCCCGGGTGCGCCGCAGGTCGACCTGATCATGCGCGCGCGTTCCATCCGGCCTTCGGACGACAGCCCGTTCGTGAACGAGGTGTTCAACGCCGACTACACCGACTACATGTTCAGCCGCGACAGCGACGAACGCGCCGCGTTGCTCGACGAGTTCTCGCAGACCAACTACGCGGTGGCGGACCTCGACCTGATCCAGCAGATCTACAAGGTCTTCTACGACCAGAAGGTGGCGCGCGGAACCCGCCTGCGCATGCTGCGCCAGCACGAGGTGCGCTCGGTGCGCGCCGCTACCGATGGGGTTCACCTGACGCTGTTCGACCGCGACGTGCAGCGAGAAAGCTCGGTGCGCTACGACGCCGTGGTGCTGGCCACCGGCTATGCACGCGACCAGCACAGAGACCTGTTGTTACCGCTCGCGCCGTACCTTGGCGACTACGACGTCGACCGCTACTACCGCCTGAAGGCATCGCCCGACTTCCATCCGGGCATTTACCTGCAGGGCGCGTGCGAAGACAGCCACGGCCTGAGCGACACACTGCTTTCGGTCACTTCCGTGCGTACCGGGGAAATCGGCAACGCGCTGCTTGCTGCCCAATCGCGCACGCGCAATACCGCGCGGGACGACGCCCAGGCGGTCCGGGTCTAGCCGGCCGCGGGCGAGGCGGCCGACGATGGCGATGGTCGAGAGGACCCCGGCTTGCACGAAGACGGCCGTCGACACCGCATGGGCGCTTTTTTGCCGGCTGCACGACACGCCCTCGCGCGACCACGCCGACCAGCTCATCCACTGGCTGGGCGAAGACCCCCGCCATGTGCGTGCCTTCGACGAGGCGCTCACGCTGTGGGCGCTGGCGGGCGCTGCCCTGGTCAAGCCCGTGCTCGAAGAGGGGCAGCGCTGCGGCCCTGACCTGCAATAGACGGCCGTCGAGCCATTGGAGCCACTGAACGACATGAACGACTTTTTCTTGTTTCGCGCCCTCACGTGGAATCGCCTTGTGGCCGCCGTCGCGCTCGCATGTGCAGTCTTCGGGGCCGCTCCTGCGTGGGCACGGCGCGACACGCCAGCCGCCGCGATCGAGATCCGCCGCACCGCCGACGGCATTCCCCATGTGCGCGCCAGCAGCTGGCGCGGGCTGGGCATCGGCTATGGCCAGGCGCAGGCCGAAGACGCGCTGTGCACGCTGGCCGATGCCTTCGTCACCTACAGCGGGCAGCGCTCCCTGTATTTCGGTGCCGAAGGGAAGCCGCAGACGCGCTCCACCTTCGGCGAGCCCGCCAATCTCGATCTGGATTTCTTCTTCAGGGCATTTGCGGGCGCCGAAGCAGTCGAGGCCCTGAGGCGCGAGCAGCCGGCCGAACTCAACGAATTCATTGCCGGCTATGCGGAAGGCTACAACCGCCAGGTGCGGGCACTGCAGGCGCAGCACGACAAGCCTGGCCATGGCGCGGCGCACGCGTGTGCCGGCGCGCCGTGGTTGCGAACCATCGGGCCTGAAGACATCTACCGGCGGATGATCGCCGCCGGGCTGGCGGGCGGGTACACGCGCTTCGTCTCCGAGATCGTGAACGCAAAGCCCGCGGCGGCTGCGCCGCCCGCACCGGCGGACAAGCTCTCGCTGTCGTCGCGGCTCGAGATCCCGGTGGGCGACGCAAGGGGCATCGGCAGCAACGTGCTGGCGTTCGGCCAGGCGGCCACCGGCGAGCGCGGCACCAGCGTGCTGTTCGGCAACCCGCACTGGTACTGGGGCGGCCCCGACCGCTTCTACCAGGCGCATCTCACACTGCCGGGAAAGCTCGACGTAGCGGGCGTGTCCTTCCTGGGCATCCCGGTCATCATGATCGGCTTCAACAACGACGTGGCCTGGAGCCACACGGTGTCCACCGCGCGGCGTTTCGGGCTGTTCGACCTGACGCTAGATCCGGCCGACGCCACGCGCTACCTGGTCGACGGCCGTTCCGAGCCCATGCAGGCTCAGGTGATGGCCGTGGCGGTGCGCCGGCCCGATGGCACGGTGGACCTGGCACGCCGCACGCTCTACCGCACGCGCTTCGGGCCGGTGGTCGACCTCGGCGCGCGAAACCCTGCGCTGGGGTGGAGCGCTCACAAGGCGCTGGCGATGCGCGACATCAACGCCGACAACCTGCGCATCTTCCGCAACTTCTTTCGCTGGGACCAGGCACGTTCGCTCGACGAGTTCATCGGCATCCAGCGGGAGGAGACGGCGATGCCGTGGGTCAACACCGTGGCCATCGGGCGCGGCGACGGTCGGGCCTGGTATGCGGACATCGGCGCGGTGCCCGGCGTGCCCGACGACCTGCGTTCGGCCTGCGCAACGCCGTTGTCGAAGGCCTTTGCCGCATTCGATGCGGACACGCCCGTGCTCGACGGCAGTCGTTCGGCCTGCGAATGGCAGTCCGCGAAGAACGCGGTGCAGTCCGGTGCGCTGGCCGCGCAGCGCATGCCCAGCCTGCTGCGCGAGGACTATGTCGCCAACATGAACGACAGCCACTGGCTGGCAAACCCGGCGCAGCCCTTGACGGGCTTCGCGTCGGTCCTCGGCAGCGAGGGCAAGGCACTGTCGATGCGCGGACGCGAGGGGCATCGCATCGCGGGCGAACTCGCCGCGGCGGGCTCGACTTCCGCCGGGGAACTGGCCAGCCGGGTGATGCGGAAGACGCTGGAAGCACGCTCCTACACCGCCGACAGGTTCAAGCCCGCGTTGCTCGATGGCGCCTGCGCGGCAGGCCAGGTCGAACTGGCCGCCGAAAACGCCGCGGCAAGGATGCGAACGGTCGACATCCGCCAGGCCTGCGAAGTGCTGCGGCGCTGGCCGAACCGCGCCAGCGCCGGCGCCGGCGATCGGGGCGCGCTGCTCTGGGACGCCTTCTGGACCCGGGTGCTGGAGATCCCCGCCAAGGAGCTCTACGCGCAACCGTTCTCGGCAGCGCAGCCCTTGCAGACACCCTCGGGCATCAATGCCGCGGACCCGCGCGTGGCGCGGGCGCTGGCGGGGGCTGTGGAAGACATGGCGCGCAAGGGATGGCCACTGGACACGCCGCTGGGCGAACGCCGCTTCGTCCGCAGCGAGGGCCGCGAGGTGCCGCTCTTCGGCGGCTGCGATGCTGAAGGCTATTTCACGGTGGCCTGTGCCAACGGAGGCGACTACACCATGGGCAATCGCTCGCACGGCAATACCTATCTGCAGGTCGTGTACTTCGATCGGCGCGGGGTGCAGGCGCACACGCTGCTTGCCCACGGCGAGCGCGAAACCGCGGTGACCGGCGGCGAAGGCCTTGCCTCCGTGGCGCGCTACGCGAAAAAGGACTGGCTGCGCTTTCCGTTCCGGGAGGAGGACATCGCACGCGATCCGCAATTGCGGCGCGTGATCGTTCGTCCCTGAGCCCGTCGTTTGGCGGCGGGCCTACACCCTAAACCCGGATCACCCGCCCCGGATTCAGTATGTTCTTCGGATCAAGCCCCCGCTTGATCGCCCGCATCATCTCCAGCGCCACCGGCGACTTGTGCTTCTCGAGCTTGTCGACCTTGAGCGAGCCGACGCCGTGCTCGGCCGAGAACGAGCCGCCGAACTTCTCGACCGCGTCGTACACCAGCGTGTTGATGCGCTCTTCCTCGTTCTTCAGGAACGCCTTGGCGTCGATGTTCTCCGGCGCCTGCACGTTGTAGTGCAGGTTGCCGTCGCCCAGGTGGCCGAAGTTGACCAACCGCACGCCGGCGATCTCGCGGGCCAGCAGCGCGTCGGTCTCCTGCACGAAGGCCGGGATGCGCGACACCGGAATGGAGATGTCGTGCTTGATGTTCAGCCCTTCTTCGGCCTGCGCGAGCGGAATGCTCTCGCGGATGTGCCAGAGCTGGTGCGCCTGCGTGAGGTTCTCGGCCACCACCGCGTCGCTCACGCAGCCGTCCTCGAAGGCGGTTTCGAGCAGCGCCTCGAAGCGCGCGCGGGCGTGGTCTTCGGATTCGCTGTCGGAGTTCTCCAGCAGCACGCAATAAGGGACGGCCTCTTCGGAGATGAAGGGCACGCGCAGCTGGGGCATGTGCTTGTCGACCAGGCTCAGCGCGAACTTGCCCATCACCTCGAAGCCGGTGAGGCCCGAGCCCAGGTGCTTGTGGGCAAGGCCCAGCAGGGTCACCGCGTGGTCCAGTGACGGCACCGCGGCCCAGGCCGTGAGCTGCGCCGCCGGCAGCGGATAGAGCTTCATGGTGGCGGCGGTGATGATGCCCAGCGTGCCCTCGCTGCCGACGAAGAGGTCGCGCAGGTCGTAGCCGGTGTTGTCCTTGCGCAGGCCGCTGGTGCCTTCCCAGATCTCGCCCTGCGGCGTGACGACCTCCAGGCCCAGGCACAGCTCGCGCGTGTTGCCGTAGCGCACGACCTGCGTGCCGCCCGCGTTGGTGGCGAGGTTGCCGCCGATGGTGCAGCTGCCCTCGGCCGCGAGGCTCAGCGGGAACAGGTAGCCGGCCTTCTCGGCGGTTTCCTGCAGCGTCTGCAGGATGCAGCCGGCCTCCACTGTCATGGTGAGATTGGCGGCATCGACCGTGCGGATCGCGTTCATGCGCTGCAGGCTCAGCACCACCTGCGTACCGCTGTCGTCGGGAATGGAGCCGACCGCGAGGCCGGTGTTGCCGCCCTGCGGAATCACCGCCGTGCCGGCCGCGGCGCAGGCCTTGATCACGTCGGCCACCTGCTGGGTGTTGGCCGGGCGCACCACGGCCAGCGACTTGCCGCGCGAGCGCTTGCGCCAGTCCTGCTCGTAGGCGGTGAGGTCGCCCTCGTTGAGCACATGCGATGCGCCAACGATGGCGCGCAGTTGTTCGATCAGGTCGGTGGAAGAAGTCATTGGGCGGAAGCCTCCAGTTGGCGGGCAGCGTTCTTGGCGTGGCGCAGGCGAAGCCGCACATGCCAGGCACAGGCGACGAAGAGCACGAGGCACAGCAGTACCTCGACGAGCGCGAGCACCTGGCTCACGCCGCTGGTGTCGCTCCAGGCGCGCACCACGCCCTCGGTGAAATAGAGCCAGATCATCAGGCTGACCCAGCGGTAGGTGTACATGCGGTTCTTCCAGAGCCCCGCGAGCGGAATGACCAGCGGCAGCACCTTCAGTGCCATCAGCGAGCCGCCGGGCCGCAAGGGCGCGAGCCACAGTTCCCAGGCCAGGCCGAGCACGATGAGGCCGACGACGCTGCCCACGGCGGTCCAGCGGGTGGCGCGAACGGAAGATGGAGGAAGCGGGGTGTCGGACACGGGTGGCGGGGGGCGCTGCGAAAAGAGCGGATGGCATGATACCGGCCATGAATCGTCGGCAACTCTGGAGGGATCTTTCGCGCTTTCCGTGGCGCAACACCGCGGCGGTGCTGGGCGAGCGCTTCCGCGAAGACCGGCTCGGCCTCACGGCCAGCAGCCTGACCTTCACCACCACCATCGCGATGGTGCCCTTCTTCACGGTGGCGCTGGCCCTGTTCACCGTGTTCCCGATGTTCGCGAAGATGCAGGGCCGGCTGCAGCGCTGGCTCATCGAAAGCCTGATTCCAGACAACATCGCGCGGCAGGTGCTGGGCTACCTGAACCAGTTCGCGAGCAAGGCCAGCGGGCTGGGCATCGCGGGCCTGATCGTGCTGCTGATCACCGCCATCGCACTGATCCTCACCATCGACAAGACGCTCAACAACATCTGGCGTGTGCGCACGCCGCGGCCGTTCGCGCAGCGGGTGCTCATCTATTGGGCGGCCATCACGCTGGGGCCGATCATCCTCGCGGTGAGCCTCTCCACCACTTCCTACGTGGTCGCGGCCACCAGCGACGTGGTGGGGCGCGGCATCGTGAAGCTGTTCTTCGACACCTTCGAGTTCATGCTGCTCGCGGTCGGCATGGCGTCGCTCTACCACTACGTGCCTAACACCAACGTGCGCTGGTCGCATGCGTGGGCCGGAGGCATCTTCGTGGCGGCGGCCATCGAGATCGCCAAGCGCGTGCTGGGTTATTACCTGAGCCTGGTGCCGACGTACTCGGTGCTGTACGGCGCCTTCGCGACGGTGCCGATCCTGCTGGTGTGGATCTACGTGGCCTGGGTGATCGTGCTTCTGGGCGCGGTCATCGCCGCCTACCTGCCCAGCCTGCTGACGGGCGTCGCGCGGCGCGGCGGCACCGCCGGCTGGCCCATGCAGCTGGCCATGGAAACGCTGCAGCACCTGGCCCGAGCGCAGGCCACGCCTGCCAAGGGCATGGGCGCGACCGAACTGGTGACGCGCATGCGCGTGGATGCGCTGCAGCTGGCGCCGGTGCTCGAGACGCTGGTGGCGCTCGACTGGATCGCGCCGCTGGCGGAAGAGCCCGCCAACGAGGACCCGCGCTACGTGCTGCTGGCCGACCCGTCGACGCCCATCGAGCCGCTGCTGAAGGAACTGCTGATGCCCCGGGCCGAGCCGCTCGAAGACCTCTGGCAGAAAGGTCCGCTGCGCTCCCTGAGGCTGGGCGACGTGCTCCTGATCTAGATCTTCACGCGTCCCAGCCAGATGTCCCGGTACATCGCCCAGTCGCCCATGAAGGAATAGAGCGGCCGCTTGAACGAGGCCGGCTTGTTCTTCTCGAAGCCGAAGTGCCCGACCCACGCGAAGCCGTAGCCCGCCACGAGGCCCGCCAGCAGCCACAACGGATTGAGCGTGACTATCAGCGCCACCAGGCACAGCAGCGAGATGGTCGAACCGGCGAAATGCAGCCGCCGGCAGGTGATGTTGGCGTGCTCGGTCAGGTAGAAGGGGTAGAACTCCGCGAAGCTCTTGAACTGGCGCGGATCGACGGCAGATGCGGGGGCAGTCGTGGTGTTCATCGTGCGAGTCTCCTGTACCCTGCGGGAGGGCTTTGTCCATAATAGCCACGACCTCCCGGCCGTACCACCCGGTCTTCCGATCACACCACCGACGCATCAGCCTTGAGCGCTCTTCCAAGCCTTCCAAGCCCCCCTGAATCCGCCGGCTCGGCAGGCAGCGATGCGCCCTGGGTCGTCTGCCTCTGCGCCGAGTGGTGCGGCACCTGCCGCGACTACCGGCCGCTGCTCGAGGAAGTGGCGCGCGCGCATCCGCAGTTCCGCTTCGCCTGGGTCGACATCGAAGACCACGCCGACATCGCCGATGCTTTCGACGTCGAGACCTTCCCGACCCTGCTGGTCGCCGGCTCCGACGGCACGCGCTTCCTGGGCCCGCTCCTGCCGCATGCCGAGACGCTCTCGCGCATGCTCTCGGCGCTTCAGCCGCCGCAGCCTTCCAGCCTCGACGTCGACCTGCTGCTGGCGGTGCTGAACAAGAAGCCCGCCGTCTTCACGGTCTAACTGACCGGAGCCTTCCGATGAAAGTCCTGATCTTCGGCGCCACCGGCATGGTGGGGCAGGGCGTGCTGCGCGAGTGCCTGCTGGCGCCCGACGTGGAAAGCGTCGTCGCGGTCGGCCGCAACCCAACAGGGCAGCAGAACCCGAAGCTGCGCGACCTGGTCCACAAGGACATGTACGACTACGGCGACATCGAATCGCAGCTGCAGGGCTTAGACGCCTGCTTCTTCTGCCTCGGCGTGTCGTCGGTAGGCATGAAGGAGCCTGAGTACAAGCGCATCACCTACGACCTCACGCTGGCGGCAGCCACCGTGCTCGCGCGGCTCAACCCGGGCATGACCTTCACCTACGTGACGGGCGCGGGCACCGACAGCAGCGAGCGCGGCAGCAGCATGTGGGCGCGCGTGAAGGGCGCGACCGAGAATGCCCTGCTGCGCCTGCCGTTCAAGGCGGCCTACATGTTCCGTCCCGGCATGATCCAGCCGCTGCACGGCATCCGCTCCAAAACGCCGGTCTACGACGCGGCCATCGTCGTGCTCAAGCCCGTGCTCGGGCTGGCCTTCCGCCTCTGGCCGAACCGGGTGACCACCACCGAGAAGCTGGGCCGCGCGATGCTGGCCGTGGCGCGCAAGGGCGCGGCCAAGCCGATCCTCGACCCGGCGGATATCAACGCCCTGGGCTGACCTCTTTCTTCGTTGCGCCGGAAGCCTGCGCGCGCCCCAGCTTGCGGCGCCCCGCGCTGGCGATGGCCGCGACCAGATGCCGCACGAAGTCCTGCGCCAGTGACGGCAGCGTGCGGCCTTCGAGCGCCAGCACCTGCAGCTGGCGCTGCTGCAGCGGTGCCTCCGCGAAGGGCCGCGCCACCACCGTGCCTTCGTCGATCAGGTGCATCACCGTGAGCAGGCCCGAGAGCATCACGTCGGGCGTGCGCAGCAGCGGCAGCAGCACCGAGGAGAAATTGCTCACGAAGAGCGCGTGGTACTGCAGCCCTTGCAGGCTGCAGGCCTGGTCGAAGAGCTGGCGCGCGGTCACGCCCTTGTCGCCCACGGCCAGCGGGTAGCGCACCGCGTCGGCCACCGACACCACGCGCTGCCGTGCCAGCGGATGGTCGGGCCGCAGCACCGCGTACACCGGCGCGTTGGCCGAGTGCTCGATCTTCAGGCCGGGCTCGGGCGCGACCACGTACTTGAGCGCGATGTCGGTCTCGCCGCGTGCCAGCAGCGCGCTCACGCCATCGGGCGAGCCCACGTGCAGCTCCAGCTGGCAGCCGGGGTTGGCCGACTCGAAGCTGCGCATCACCAGCGGCATGAAGTGCCCTGCGAAGCCTTCCGTGCAGGCCATGCGGATGCGCCGCGCGCTCTGCCCGCCGAGGTCGCGCACCTGTTCGACCACCTGTTCGATATCGAGCTGCGCATTGCGCAGGTGTGCCGCCAGCCGCTCGCCCGCGGCCGTGAGCGCCATGCCGCGCGCATGCCGTTCGAAGAGAGGCGTGCCCAGGCTGTCCTCGAGCTTGGCAATCTGCCGGCTGACCGCCGACGAGGCCACGAAGAGGCGAGCGGCCGCCTGGTTGACCGAGCCGCTGCGCGCCACTTCGAGGAAGTGCCGCATCGGGATGCTGAGCAGGGGGAGCGTCATGGCAGGGCCTTGGGTGTTGCCTTCAAGGCAATGGTAGCTTGCCAAAACGATGCTGGAAGCATCGGCCTTCAGGCCTTGTACTTGCTCTACCGTCACACGGGAAGACACAGAGAGACAAGGACCCCTTTCATGCCACGTTCAGACAGCCTCGTCGCCGCAGCCGCCTATTTCGACGCAGGCGGCTTCTTCGCCGACCTCCAGCGCCGCGTCGCCTTCCGCACCGAGAGCGACACCGGCGCCGCCACGCCCGCGCTGGAGGCCTACCTGCGCGAGGAGATGATCCCGCCCCTCGCCGCACTCGGCTTCGCCTGCGAGGTGGTCGCCAACCCGGTGCCCGGCGGAGGCCCCTTCCTCATCGCGCGCCGCGTCGAGGATACGTCCCTGCCCACGGTGATGACGTACGGCCACGGCGACGTGGTCAGCGGGCAGGACGCGCACTGGGAAGAGGGCCTGGCCCCCTGGGCGCTGACGGCACGCGGCGAACGCTGGTACGGGCGCGGTACGGCCGACAACAAGGGCCAGCACAGCATCAACCTGGGCGGCCTCGCGGCGGCGCTGGAAGCCCGTGGTGGCCGCCTGGGCTACAACGTGACCTGGCTCATCGAAATGGGCGAGGAAGCCGCCTCGCCCGGCCTGCACGCGGTGTGCGAGCAGCAGCGCGACAAGCTGCGCGCCGACCTGTTCATCGCCAGCGACGGCCCGCGGGTGAGCGCCGCGCGGCCCACGCTCTTCCTCGGCTCGCGCGGCGCGGTCAACTTCAGCCTGCGGCTGCGCGCCCGGCCGCGCGGCTATCACTCGGGCAACTGGGGCGGCGTCCTGGTCAATCCGGGCACGGTCGTCAGCCATGCGGTGGCCTCGCTGGTCGATGCGCGCGGGCGCATCCTCGTCGAGGCGCTGCGCCCGCCGCCGGTGACCCAGGCGGTGCGGGATGCGCTGGCCAGCATCGCCATCGGTGGCGGCGCGGACGACCCCGAGGTCGACGAGGGCTGGGGCGAGCCCGGTTTGAGCCCGGCCGAACGGCTGGTGGCCTGGAACACCATCGAGGTGCTGGCGCTCGGCGCGGGCTCGCCGCAGCGGCCCGTCAACGCGATTCCCTCCGAGGCCGTGGCGCACTGCCAACTGCGCTTCGTGGTGGGCACGCCGTGGCAGGACCTGCAGAAGATCGTGCGCGCGCACCTCGACGCGCACGGCTTCGGCCAGGTCGAGGTGCAGGTCACGCTGACCGGCGCGGCCACGCGGCTAGACGTCGAGAACCCCTGGGTGGGCTGGGCGCGCAAATCCATCGAGGAAAGCAGCGGCCAGCGCCTGGACCTGCTGCCCAACCTCGCCGGCTCGCTGCCCAATGACGTCTTCGCCGACCTGCTCGGGCTGCCCACGCTGTGGGTGCCGCATTCGTACCCCGCCTGCGCGCAGCACGCGCCCAACGAACACCTGCTCGCGCCGCTGGCGCGCGAGGGCCTGCAGATCATGGCCGGCCTGTACTGGGACCTGGGCGAGCCGGGCCTCGCGCCCTGGGCTGCCGGCCGGCTTTCGCAATCCGCTTCCACTCTCTCCTGACACCACGCACCATGGACATCGACATCTCCCGTCGCCGCTTCGGCCTGCTGCTTTCCGCTTCCGCCGTCCTGGGCGCACATTCGCCCGTCTTCGCCCAGGGGGGCTGGCCCGAACGTCCGATCAAGCTGGTCGTGCCATTCCCGCCGGGCGGCGGCACCGACCTGGTGGCGCGGGCCATGGGGCAGACGCTGTCGGAGCAGCTCGGCCAGCCCATCGTGATCGACAACAAGCCCGGCGCGTCCACCATCATCGGCACCGACGCGGTCGCCAAGGCCGCGGCCGACGGCTACACGCTGCTGCTGTCGGGCTCGACCAGCTTCAGCGTGAACCCGGCCCTGCGCGCCAGGCTGCCCTACGACACGGTGCGCGACCTCGCGCCCATCGCCATCGTGGCGCGCACGCCCCTGGTGCTGGTGGTGGGCAAGGGCCAGCCCTGGCAATCGCTGCCCGAACTCGTCGCGGCGGCCAAGGCCAAGCCGAAGAGCATCCGCTACGCCACTTTCGGCTCGGGCTCGGGGCCGCACCTGTCGGGCGAACTGTTCGCGCTGGCCGCGGGCATCCAGCTGCAGGACATTCCGTACAAGGGCAGCAGCCAGAGCTCGCTGGCGGTGATCGGCGGCGAGGTCGAGATCGCCATCGATACCGTGGCCGCCGTGGCGCCGCACGTGCGCGCGGGCAAGCTGCGCGCGCTGGGCATCGTGGGGGCGACGCGCTCCAGCATGCTGCCCGAGGTGCGCACGCTGGCCGAGCAGGGACTGCCCGAGGCTACCTTCGACGCCTGGTACGGCTTCGCCGCCCCTGCGCGCACGCCGGCGCCGGTGATCGACAAGCTCGCCCGCACGGTCGTCGCGACCATGGGCCACCCGGCGCTGCAGGCCCAGCTGCGCGCGCAGGGCATGGAGCCGGTGGCCATCGGCGCGGCGGCCTTCCGCACGCAGATGGAAGGCGAGATCTCGCGCTACCGCGCGCTCGCCCACCGGGCGGGCATCGCGGCGGAATAGACGCTCAGGCGTTCAGGAAGTCGCGCAGCGCGAACAGCACCTCGTCGGGCGCCTCGCTCATCAGCGCGTGGCCCGCGTGCATCGTCACCACTTTCGCGTTGCGCGCCTTGCCGACCAGCGCCTTGGTGGCGCGCGGCGGCGTCATCTGGTCGGCGTCGCCAAGCAGGAAGAGCACCGGGCACTGCACCTTCTCGATGGCGGCCTCGCCGTTGGCGTAGTCGTTGCAGGCCTTGAAACCGATGTGGAACACGTTCGCCTCGCGGTTGCTTGCGAGCACGCGGCGCATCAGCGCGCGCGAGCTGCCGTAGAGCCAGGTGCCCGGGCCGAGCGAGGAGGGCGGCGGCGCCAGCAGCGAGTGCGAAAAGGTGTTGACCATGGCGATGGCGCGCTGCGGGTCGCTCACCGAGCTTTCGAGCAGCGCGGGCGACACCACCATCGGGTAGGCTGTGCCCACCATCGCGAGTTGCGTGATGCGCTGCGGCGCGCGCGAGGCCGCCTCCAGAGCGATCAGCGAGCCGAAGCTGTGGCCGACCAGCGCGGCCTTCTGCACGCCGGCCGCGTCGAGCAGCGCGATCACGAACTGCGCAGCCTCCTCCACGCTGGCCGGCGGCGGGCCTTCGCTCTTGCAGTGGCCGGGCAGGTCCACCGCGAGCACGTTCCAGCCGTGGTTGGCGAACCAGCGGCTCTGCAGGATCCACACGCTGTGGTCGTTGAGCACGCCGTGGATGAAGACGACGGTGGGCTTTGCCGCATCGAAGGGCTTGCCGCCGGTGTAGCAGTAGGTGGTGTGGCCGTTGACGGTGTAGTTCATCTCAGGCACCTGCCTTTTCCGCGGCCTTCAGGGCGCGCTTGAGGTCGTCGATCAGGTCGGCCGGGTCTTCCAGGCCGATCGACAGGCGGATCGTGCCCTGAGAAATGCCCGCGCCCGCCAGCGCCTCGTCGGTCATGCGGAAGTGCGTGGTGCTCGCGGGGTGGATCACCAGGCTGCGGCAGTCGCCCACGTTGGCCAGGTGGCTGAAGATCTTCAGCGTCTCGATGAAGGCCTTGCCCTGCGCGCGGCTGCCCTTGATGTCGAAGCTGAACACCGCGCCCGCGCCGCGCGCGCCGTGGCGCAGCAGCTTCTGCGCGAGCGCGTGGCTCGGGTGCGATTCGATCAGCGGGTGTCCCACGCGCGACACGAAGGGGTGGCTCGCGAGGAATTCGACCACCTTCTGCGTGCTGTCGATGTGGCGCTCCATGCGCAGCGGTAGCGTCTCGATGCCCTGCAGGATCAGCCATGCCGTGTGCGGGCTCATCGAGGCGCCGAAGTCGCGCAGGCCCTCGCGGCGGGCGCGCAGCAGGAAGGCGCCCACCGTGCTCTCCTCGCTGAAGACCATGTTGTGGAAGCCGTCGTAGGCCTGCGTCAGCTCGGCGAATTTGCCGGATTTCTCCCAGTCGAAGCTGCCGCCGTCGACCACCACGCCGCCGATCACCGTGCCGTGGCCCGACAGGAACTTGGTCGCCGAGTGATAGACCAGGTCGGCGCCCCAGTCGAAGGGCTTGATCAGGTAGGGCGAGGTGAGCGTGGAATCGACCAGCAGCGGCACGCCCGCCTCGTGGGCGATGTCGGCCACGGCGGGGATGTCGAGCACGTCCAGCCCCGGGTTGCCCACCGTCTCGCCGAAGAAGAGCTTGGTCTCGGGGCGCACCGCGGCGCGCCAGCCGTCGAGGTCGCCGGGTTTCACGAAGGTGGTCTCGATGCCGAAGCGGCGCATCGTGTAGTGCAGCAGGTTCTGCGAGCCGCCGTACAGGGCCGTGCTGGCCACGATGTGCGAGCCCGCGCCCATCAGCGTGGCCACCGACAGGTGCAGCGCGGCCTGCCCGCTGGCGGTGGCGATGGCGCCGATGCCGCCTTCGAGCGCCGACACGCGCTGCTCCAGCACCGCGTTGGTCGGGTTGCTGATGCGCGAATACACGTGGCCGGCGCGCTCCAGGTTGAAGAGGGCGGCGGCGTGGTCGCTGGATTCGAAGACGAAGGAGGTGGTCAGGTGGATCGGCACCGCCCGCGCGCCGGTGGCGGGGTCGGGCGCGGCGCCGGCGTGCAGCGCGAGGGTGTCGAAACCGGGGTCGGAATATCCGGGCATGAGGGCCTTTCTCGTGTCTGAGCTGTTGTCTCCTGGCAATGCCCCGTTACGTCTGCAATTCATGCGTGCGCGACAGGGGCGCTCAGGTCGGCGTCGATTGTGGGCTATATTCAAAAACGGCACGCCCGCCGAGATAGCCGAGATTGAGTTCCCAGAGGAGCAAAACGATGAAAGTCAGCGACATCCTTCGCGTCAAGGGCAATACGCTCTTCACCATCACGCCAGACGACCTGCTGGCAGAAGCCGCCAAGACGATGGCGGAAAAGGACATCGGTTCGCTGGTGGTCATGGAGCACGGCGACCTGGTCGGCATGCTCACCTTCCGCGAGGTGATCGTGGCCATCGTCGGCAACGGAGGCCAGGTCGGCACCATGCAGGTCCGCAAGGTCATGGACGACGCCCCCGTCACCTGCACGCTCGAAACCGACCTCGACGAGATCCGCCGCATCATGCTGGAGCGCCACGCGCGCTACATGCCCGTGATGGACAAGCGCATGTTGATGGGCGTGATCAGCTTCTACGACGTGGCCAAGGCCGTGGTGGACAGCCAGAACTTCGAGAACAAGATGCTCAAGGCCTATATCCGCGACTGGCCCGAAGAGGACGAGAGCAAGGCCGGTTGAGCCGAGACAGCCCGGCGCAACGCCCGGCTTGATGCGAGAACACCGAGGAACCGGCTTCGCCGGGCCTCAGGTGTTGCCCCCGGTAGGGGGTTGGCGAAGCGGACACGAAGTGCCGCGCAGCCTGGGGGCGAGTCCTCTATTCCTTGATGTTGGCGGTCTGCACGATCTTCTGGTTGCGCGCGTACTCGGCCTGCACGAACTTCGCGAACGATTCCGGCGTGCCGCTGCCCGGCAGCGCGCCTTGCTCCACCAGCTTGCTGCGCACGCCTTCTTCCTGCAGCACCGCGTTGAGCTCCTGGTTGATGTGCGCGACCACGGCCGGCGGCGTCTTGGCGGGTGCGAAGATGCCGGTCCAGCTCACCATGTCGAAGCCCTTGAGGCCGGGCATCTCGTCGAAGGTGGGCACGTTGGGCAGCGCGGCCAGCCGCTTGGTGCCGGTGATGCCCAGCGCCTTCAGCCGCTTGCCGTTCACATGCGGAATCGCGCTGGTGCTCACCAGCATCGCCAGGTCGACCTGCTCGCCGATCACGTCGGTGGCGATCTGCGCGCCGCCGCGGTAGGGCACGTGGGTGACGAAGATGCCGCTGCGCTCCTTCAGCAGTTCCATCGCCAGCTGCAACACCGTGCCCACGCCCGAGGTCGCGTAGTTGTACTTGCCGGGCTTGGCCTTCGCGAGCTTCACGAAGTCGGAGAAGGTCTGGGCCTCGAGGCCGGGCCGCGCTACCAGCACCATCGGCGCGGTGTTGAGCATGCCCACCGGGGCGAGGTCTTTCAGCGGATCGAAGCGGAAGGCCGAGGGGTTCACCAGCTTGCCGATGGCGATGGCACTGTCGGGGCCCGCCACCAGCGTGTAGCCGTCGGGCGCCGCGTTCACCGCCTTGGCCACGCCGATGGCGCCGCCCGCGCCGGCCACGTTCTCGACCACCACCGACTGCTTGAGCCGTTCGCCGAGGCGCTGCGCCACGAGGCGCGCGTTCACGTCCACGCTGCCGCCGGCCGTGAAGGGCACGATCAGCGTGATGGGCTTGGCGGCGGGCCATGCCGCCTGTGCGAGGGCGGCGGTGGGAAGGGCGGCGCAGAGCGCAGCGGCGAGGAGCAGGCGGCGGGGCGTGTTCATGGCGTGGGTCATTCGTGGTTGGTGGGGGCGGGTTCGGTGTCGAGCCGGGCGCGCAGGGCGTCGAACCCGGCGCTCCATTGCGTGCGCCATTCGCGGCGCTGCGCCTCGTCGATCCATGCGCCGTCGAGGCCATTGAGCATGAAGCCGCGCAGGTCGTCCAGGCCGAAGCCGAAGTCGCGCACCATCATCAGCCAGGCCTGCGTGGGCGTGACCTTGTGCAGCGTCGGGTCGTCGGTGTTGGGGTGGATGCGCAGGCCCAGGCCGGGCATGCGGCGGATGGGGTGGTCCAGCGCCCAGCGCTCGGGCGGCAGCGTGCGCAGGTAGTAGGAGTTGGTGGGCACCACGGTGAAGATCACGCCGCGCTCGGCGCAGCGGCGCGCGTAGTCGGGCTGGTCGATCACCGTGTAGCCGTGGTCGATGCGGTCGACCTGCAGTTCGTCGAGCGCGGTGCGCACGTTGGTCCAGGGCATGCCGAACTCGCCGGCGTGCGCGGTGGTCTTCAGGCCGGCCTTCTTCGCCTCGGCATAGGCCCGGGCGAACAATTCCGGCGGACGGTCGTTCTCGCGGTAATCGATGCCGATGCCGATCACCTCATCGCACCGGTTGGCCTTCACCCACTCGACCATCTCCACGGCCGCCTCGGGGCTGGCCTCGCGGTCGATGGCGGCGATGAGCCGGCCCGAGATGCCGAATTCCGTCTTCGCATCGTGGATGGCACGCACGATGGCGCCCTGCGCGAGCGGATAGGCGATGCCCGACTCATGCATCGTGCCGGTCGGGTTCCAGAAGAACTCCGCATGGCGCACGTTGTGGGCGGCCGCGTCCTGCAGGTATTCGAACGTGAGCTGATAGAGGTCGCCGGGGCTGCGCACCAGCTGGGCGTCGAGCGCGCGCAGCACCCGCAGCACGCCGACGGGCTTCTCGCCGCGCGTGTAGAAGCCCTCGATCTCGTCGTCAGCCAGCGGCGAGCCGGCGCGGCGGTTGAGCTGCTTGAAGGTCTCGTGGCGCACCGTGCCGAACAGGTGGCAGTGCAGCTCGGCCTTGGGCATCGCGTGCAGCATCTGTTCCAGCGTGAGGGGCGCTGCAGAGGCAACGGGCGCGGACGTGGGGCTGGTCATGGCGGCAGTCTAGTAATGGCGTCCTCATAAGGAAAATTTTGAATTTCTATAATTTGATTCACTGAATCAATAACCGAGGTTCGCCATGGCCGCCTTGCCCCTGCGCGCGCTCACGCTGCGCCAGCTGCAGTTCTTCTCGGTGCTGGTGGAAGAGGGCCAGTTCGGCCGGGCGGCGCGGCGGCTGGCCATCACGCAGCCGGCCCTGAGCAACGCCATCAAGCAGATGGAAAAGCTGCTCGGCGCAGAGCTGCTCACCCGCTCGACCCATCGCCTGGAACTCACGCCCGTGGGCGCCGAAGTGCTGGCGCGTACCGACTTCCTGGTCAACACCTTCGAGGTGGCGCTGCGCGACATCGAAAGCACCGTGCAGCGCGGCCGGGCCTATGTGCGCGTCGGCGTGATCCCCTCGGCCAGCGCGCGCGTGGCGGCCGCCGCCAGCGAGTTCCTGCAGACGGAAGGCCGGCGCGAGGTGGAGCTGTCCTGGCGCGACGCCCCATCGAACACGCTGCTGTCCGAACTGCGCAGCGGCCAGATCGACATGGCCGTGGCCGCCATTACCGAGCCGCCGGGCGGGCTGACCTGCATCGACCTGTTCCGCGATCCGCTGGTGCTGGTGGTGCGGCGCGACCACCCGCTGGCGGCGGCCGGCGACGCGAGCTGGGAGGCCATCGGCAAGGAGCGGCTGGTGCTCTTCGAGAGCGGCAGCATGCCCGCGCTGGGCAACCCGGCGCGTGCGCAGTTTGCCCAGGGGCCGCAGCCGTACCGCGTGAGCTACTCCGAGACGCTCTATGCGCTGGTGCGCGGCGGGCAGGCGCTGGGGCTGATGCCGCGCCTGTACACCTCGTCGCTGCGCGACCCCGAACTGGCTGTGGTGCCGCTGCTGAAGCCGCGCGTCGAGCGCCGCCTGGTGCTGGCCTATCTGCCGGGGCCGATGCGCAACGTGGTAGCGCAGGAGCTCATCGCATTCCTGCGCGAGCGGCTGCCGCAGGCCGGCGAAGCGGCGGTGCGGCGCGTGAGCGGCAAGGGCGCGCGGGCGCGGCGCTAAGCCATCTGCGTCTCGAGGCGGAAGCGCTCCAGCGTCCAGCCTTCGCCGAGCAGGAACATGCGCGTGTGCAGCCCGGCGAGCGTTTCACCCTCGACCTCGCGGCCCAGGTAGCTCAGCTGCTTGTTCCGCAGGTCGGCGAAGCCCGCCTCGTAGCGGCTCGACAGGCTCTGCCAGAGCGCATGCGCGCCCGGCGACTGCCGCGCGCCGCTCATGAGGCAGAGGCCCCGGTCCAGCGCCCAGCGGTAGACGGCGGAAGCCAGCCCGCGCCGCTGCCAGGCCGGGTCATATTGCGAATGCGGTGCGCGGATGTGGCGCTCCGCTCTGCGGCTCAGTTCGATCAGCCGGTTGAACACGGTGTAGCCGACCAGCCTGTCTCGGCTCAGGTCCTCGATGTAGACGTACAGCTCGCCGTCGGCTTCGCGAAAGCGTGCGCGCAAGCCGGGGTCATCGAACACGAGGCCCGGCATGTCCTGCAGGCGGTCTCGCAGGGCGCGCATGCGTTCGTGGACGGGCGCGAGCGTGGCCTTGCCCGGGTCGACGTCGATGCGCAGCTCGGCCGGCCTGGGGCGCCAGTCCGGCAGCGAGGGGAAGGAGAACATGAATGACGGTGCCAGCGATGTCATGCCGCACTCCGCCGGACCGCCGGCGTGGAACTCGGTGCCTGCAAGCCATGAGGCACCACGAGCACGTCGCCCGTGGACCACCGCAGCACGCGCAGCGCCACGCTGCCGAGCAGGAAATCCGTCAGCGCCGAACGTCTGCGCTTGCCGACCACCAGCAGGTCGGCTCCGCTGTACTGTTGCTGGACGGCCGCCTGCCGCGCCGGGTCGCCGCGGCCGACCGACGAGACCACGCGGTTGCGGCGCGCGCTCGACGCATCCGACAGCCACAGCATGCGTTCGCGCGCATGGCGGGCGCAGGTGTGGCGGTAGGCATCGATCACGTGCGCGGACACGTCCGCGTAGCGCAGCCTGCCTTCGTGCATGGGCGTGAAGGCGTGGAAAAGTTCGACGTCGGCCTGCGCGTCGAAGGCGCAGGCCAGGTCGACCAGCGGGCGCGATTCCTCCATCAGGTCGACGGCCACGAGCATGCGCCGGTAGCTGCCGGCCTGCGCGTCGAGCCGCACGACCAGCACCGGCCGCTGCGCTGCCCGCAGCAGCCGCTCGGCCGGCTGGCCCCGGAAGAAGGCTGCGAGCGAGCGGCCGGGCTCGTCGCCGATCACCACGAGATCGCACCAGCGCGCCTCGAGCGCGGCGTCCTCGAGCCGCCCGCGCGTGCCGTCGATCTCCTTGACTAGCACGCCGAAGCGCTCGGCCACCTCAAGGCACACCGCGCCAAGGCCGCCTGCCGCATCGGCATCGGCTGGGCCCGCGAAGGCCGCGGGCGCGTACATGATCTTCAGCAGCGCGCCGTGCACCGCCGCGATGGAGGCCGCGCGCACCACCGTGCGCAGTCCGTGCGCCGACAGGTCGGTGACCGCCAGGATCGATTGGATGTTGTTGTTCATCGTCCGTGTTCTTTCCGCATGACGAGGCCCATCGCCGGCCGTGGCGAAGCGGCTGGCGACAGGCGAATGAATCAGCGAGGGAAAGCGCGGCGCGCCCTCACGGGCGCGCTACCGCGCGGGGCTTGGGCCCGGCGGTCGATGAAGATGTGCTGAAGAAGGGGAAGGAAGAGGCTGACCGCCGGGCTCAGA
Source organism: Variovorax sp. 278MFTsu5.1 (assembly GCF_048305045.1). NCBI lineage: Bacteria > Pseudomonadati > Pseudomonadota > Betaproteobacteria > Burkholderiales > Comamonadaceae > Variovorax > Variovorax sp. 278MFTsu5.1. Next base: position 4,731,660 of record NZ_CP157622.1, on the reverse strand, counting down.
GATCTGCGAGGGTCTGGTGCGACCCCGCGGCGGTCCGCGCAGTGAAGACTGCGCGCGGCGTGCTGCGGATCAAGGGCTGGCGTTGCATGGCGGCCGAGTGTAGGAAGACCGGCGCACAAGGGCAAACAAAGGCCTCACGGCCCTTGCCAGATTGTTTTCTTGTTTCTCTCAGCCGTTCAGCTCGGCTGCCGCATGGATCGTCTCGCGCACGCGCGGATAGATCTGCGCATTCCACTTGCTGCCGCTGAACACGCCGTAGTGTCCGACGCCGGCCTGCAGGTGATGCGCCTTCATGTAGGGCCGGATGCCGGTGCACAGGTCTTGCGCCGCCACCGTCTGCCCCACGGAGCAGATGTCGTCACGCTCGCCTTCCACAGTGAGCAGCGCCGTGCGGCGGATGGCGGCCGGGTTCACGGTGCGCTCGCCCACGGTGAGTCTGCCCAGCGGCAGGTCATAGGTCTGGAACACGCGCTCCACGGTCTCCAGGTAGAACTCGGCCGGCAGGTCGTTCACGGCCAGGTACTCGTCGTAGAAGGTGCCGATGGTGCGGGCCTTCTCGATGTCGCCCTCGACCAGGTGGCTGTACATGTCCTCGAACTGCTTCTTGTGCCGCTCGGGGTTCATGCTCATGAAGGCCGACAGCTGCAGGAAGCCCGGGTACACGCGCCGCATCATGCCGGCGTGCGGCCACGGCACGTGGCTGATGAGGTTGCGCCGGAACCAGTCGATGGGCCGGTCGGTCGCGAGCTTGTTCACCGCGGTTGGGTTGATGCGGCAGTCGACCGGGCCCGCCATCAGCGTCAGGCTGCGCGGCGTGGCGGGGTTGCCGTCCTCGGCCATCAGCGCGGTGGCGGCCAGGGCGGCCACGCAGGGCTGGCACACCGCCACCATGTGCACGCCCGGACCCACGGCCTCCAGGAAGCGGATGAGCTGCAGCGTGTAGTCGTCGAGGCCGAAGCCGCCATGCCACAGCGGCACGTCGCGCGCGTTGTGCCAGTCGGTCAGGTACACGTCGTGGTCGCGCAGCAGGGTGCGCACCGTTTCGCGCAGCAGCGTGGCGAAATGGCCCGACAACGGTGCGGCCAGCAGCACGGGCGGATGCACCGCATCGGTGTCCTTGCGGAAGTGCAGCAGGGTGCCGAAGGGGGAGATGAGGGTTTTCTCCTCGTGCACGGCCACCTCGGTGCCGTCGGAAACCACGCTGTGGATGCGGTAGTCGGGTCGGGTGTGGGTCAGCCGCATGCGCGAGAACACCTCGAACTGGGCGGCCATGCGCCGCATCATGGTGCGCTCGGTGCCTTCCTTCCACAGCGCCTTGGCCATGTACTGCGCCGCGAGCCGCGCCGGGGAGAGCAGGTCGGCTTGGTTCTGGTAGGCCCGGTACAGCATGGGCATCGCGCAGGCAAGTTGCGGGCCAGCCGCATGGCATGGGGCTTGCACGCGGCACGGGCAAAGGCGCAACGCCCAAGGAGAGCTCCGAGATGGCCAAACCCGTACTCACCATCAGCAGCAAGAACTACGGCGCCTGGGCGCTGCGCGGCTGGCTGATGTGCAGGCTGGCGGGGCTGGACTTCAGCGAGAAGGTGATCCCGCCCGACGACCCGGCCATGAAGGCCGAGATGCTGCTGTTGTCGTCCTCGATGCTGGTGCCCTCGCTGCAGCATGGCAGCGTGAAGGTGTGGGACACGCTGGCCATCGGCGAGTACCTCAACGAGATCAAGCCCAAGGCCGGCCTGCTGCCGGCCGACATCGCGGCCCGTGCCCACTGCAGGGCCATCTGCGGCGAGATGCACTCGGGCTTCGCCTCGATGCGCGGCGCGCTGCCGATGAACATCAAGGCCCATTTCAAGAACTTCAAGGTGTGGTCGCGCGCGCAGGCCGACATCGACCGCATCGTCGCCATCTGGCGCGAGTGCCTCAAGGCCTACGGCGGCCCGTTCCTCTTCGGCAGCCAGCCGGGCATGGCCGACGCGATGTACGCGCCGGTGGTCACGCGCTTCCTGAGCTACGACGTGGCGCTCGACAGCGTCTGCGCTGCCTACTGCAAGCGAGTGATGGAACTGCCCGCCATGAAGGAATGGGTGACGGCCGCGAAGCAGGAGCCCGACGAGATCGACGAACTCGACGCGGAGTTCTGAGCGCCGGCCCGGCTTCGCGCTTCATGCATTCGTTGGAGGCGGCGGCCCGAAGCCGGCCTGCGCCAGCTTGCGTTCGATGCTCTGCGCGGCTTGCTGCATGTCGGCCAGGTGCGCGGATACGATCTCGCGCTCGCTCTTCACCGCGGGCAGCCACGCGCAGCTGAGGCAGCCCACCACCCGGTCTTCTTGCCGCAGCGGCACCGACACCGCGCCGAAGCGGTCGGGCGAATCCAGGCTGGTCGAGGTCGGGTCGCGCGCCACGTATCCCAGGTCGCGCGCATGCGCCACCATGCGGCGGATGTTCTCGGGGCGCCGCGCGCTGCGGTCGAAATCGTTCGGCGAGCGCGCCAGTGCGGCGAGGATTTCGCGCCGCTCTTCCTCGGGGCAGAACGACAGGTAGCAGCGGCCGAGCGACGACAGCAGCATCGGCGGCCGGAAGCCCAGCGCGCGGTAGTTGACCGCAAGGCCGTTGCGCGGCCGGTCGGTGTCGAGGATGAGCATCGCCGTGCCGTCGCGCACGCCCAGGTCAATGGGCCACGGCACCAGCCGCTGCAGCGTGGCGCGTGCAGGGACAGCAAGCGCCGAGAGCCGCGTGCGCCATGCCGCCACGGGCCCCGACTGGCCGGTGGCCGACGCGGGCACGTAGCGCTTGTCGTGCTCGCTGCGTTCCACCCAGCCCGCCTGCTGCAGCGTCTTGAGGATGCGCAGCAGCGTGGCCTTCGACACGCCGGTCTGCCGGTGCAGCTCCTGCAGCGTCACGGCCGACGAGCGCTGGATGGCCAGCATCACGTCGAGCCCGCGGCGCAGCGCGTCGATCGACTTCACGCTCTGCGTGCCCATGGTGTCGGACATGCCGGTCTCCAGAAAAAAGGTTCACTCAGTGAAACTATATCTTCTGGCCGCGCAGCCTCGTTCCTACAGTGCGTTCGACCCCAACGTCGTCCCTCCGAGAAGGAAAAGAGCATGTTGTTTCACCACCGAAACGCGGCCCGTGCCGCTGCTGCAGCCGTTCTTTCGCTATGTGCCGTCACCGCGGCCGTGGCGCAGGCATGGCCCTCCAAGCCCATCACCATCGTCGTGGCCTACCCGGCGGGCGGCGACACCGACGCCATCGCGCGCACCTATGCCGAGAAGCTCTCGCAGCGCACCGGGCAGCCGGTGCTGGTCGACAACCGGCCCGGCGCGAGCGGCATGATCGGCAACGTATGGGTCGCGAAGGCGCCCGCCGATGGCTACACGCTGCTCTTCACGCCCAGCACCTTTCCCATCGCGCAGCATGTGCTGAAGGCCGGCCCCGGCGTGGCGCACGACGTGGTGAAGGACTTCACCCCCATCGTGAAGACCGGCAACATCCCGCTGCTGCTGGTGACCTCGCCCGCGAGCGGCATCCAGAGCGTCGCGCAGCTCGTGGCCGGGGCGAAGGCTGGCAAGACCGTCACCTACGGCACGCCGGGCGCGGGCTCGCCGATGCACATCGCGGGCGAATTGCTCAACAAGGACGCGGGCATCTCGGCCACGCACGCGCCGTATCGCGGCGTGGCGCCGGTGGTGAACGACACGCTGGGCGGCCACGTCAGCGTGGGCTGGATCACACCCGGCGCGGTGGCGGGCCACATCGCGACCGGCAAGCTGCTTCCGCTCGCCGTCGCGGAACGCCAGCGCACGAAGCTGATGCCCGAGGTGCCCACCTTCATCGAGCTGGGCTTCAAGGACGTGGATGTGAGCGCTTGGATGGGCCTGCTCGGCCCGAAGGCGATGCCCGACGACGTGGTGCAGGCGCTCAACAAACACTTCAACGAGATCCTGAAGATGCCCGACGTGCAGGCAAGGATGGCCGCGCTAGGCATCGAACCCGTGGGCGGAGCGCCGGCCGTGCTGGCCAAGCAGATATCGGACGACGACCAGCGCTTCGGCAGGCTGGTGCGCGAGTTCGGCATCCGCGCCGATTGAAGACAAGCGACAAGGAGACCATTCGATGTTGAGCGAAGAGAAGAACCGCCTGCTGACCGAAGTAGGCCCTGGCAAGCCGATGGGCGATTACCTGCGCCGCTACTGGCATCCGATCGCGGGCGCCAGCGAGTTCGACGGCAAGGCGGTGAAGCCGCTACGCATCCTCGGCGAGGATCTGGTGCTCTACAAGGACCTGAGCGGCAACTACGGCCTGGTCGATCGCCGCTGCCCGCACCGCAACGCCGACATGTCCTACGGCTACGTCGAGCAATGCGGCCTGCGCTGCAGCTACCACGGCTGGCAGTACGACCAGAGCGGCCAGTGCGTGCACCAACCCTTCGAGGAAACGCTGGACCCCGGCGCGCGCATGCGCAGGAACACGAAGATCAAGGCCTACCCGGTGCAGGAGAAGGCCGGGCTGCTCTGGGCCTACATGGGCCCGCAGCCCGCGCCGCTGCTGCCCGACTGGGAACTCTTCAACTGCGCGAACGGCTTCGCGCAGGCGGTGTTCGCCGAGATTCCGTGCAACTGGTTCCAGTGCCAGGAGAACTCCATCGACCCGGTGCACTTCGAGTGGACCCACAACAACTGGACCACGCGCCTGCAGGGCGACGAGGGGCCGTACGTGCCCACGCACCTGAAGCTGGCCTTCGAGGAGTTCGAGCACGGCTTCGTCTACAAGCGCCTGCGCGGCGGCGAGCGCGAGGACAACGTGATGTGGACCACCGGCCGCGTCACGCTGTGGCCCAACGGCTTCTTCCTGGGCCACCACTTCGAATGGCGCGTGCCCATCGACGACCACAACACGCTGAGCGTGTTGTGGGTGCTGAGCCGCGTGCCGAACGAGCAGGAGCCTTATGTGCAGGAGCGCATTCCCTCCTGGTACGGGCCCATCAAGGACCCGGCGACGGGCCGCTGGATCACCAGCCACGTCGCCAACCAGGACTTCGTGGTGTGGGTGGGGCAGGGCGCCATCACCGACCGCACGCGCGAGAAGCTGGGCCAGAGCGACAAAGGCATCGTGATGATGCGGCGCCGCTTCTTCGAGGAGCTGGAGGCGATGCAGGCCGACCCGGCCCACGAGCCCAAGGGGCTGATCCGTGATCCGGAGAAGAACCGCGACGTGTTCCTGCCCTCGGCGTGCCGTGACGAGATGATCAACGGCCTGCCGCGCAGGGAGCTGGCGGCGCATCCGCTGCTGGGGCCGTACCTGAGGGACTTCTTCGGCCAGGCAGGGCAGCCCGACGAGGTGCGCACGGCCTACGAGAAGGCCATCGGGCAGAAGGTGGAGGGCGCCACCTTCTTCAAGGTGCACGGGGCGGGCGTCGAGGAAGACGCCCGGGAAGAGGTCTAGCGGCGGAACATCCGCAGGTCGAGCTCGCTTTCCTCGCCCAGCCACATGGCGTGCGTCGTGTGGTCGGCGAGGTCGTCGCCCGTCACGCCGTGCACGAACACGTCGAGCCCGTCGCGGTTGGCTTCGAGCCAGCCGATGACCTGGTCGAACTCGGCGGCGTCGAAGGCGAGCTGGCAGCTCCAGTGCGGATGCGGGCCCACCAGCCGCTCGTGCACGCGGCCGACCACCACCATCAGCTCACGGCTCGCGCGTTCGCAGAGGGCCTTGGCCTGCGCGAGCGTGTCGGGGCCGAAATAGACGTGGGCGTGGTACTGGGCGTAGAGGTTTTCTGGGCGGCGAGGCATGGTGCGCTCATTGTGATCCTGTTCGCGGGCCGAGGTGGAAGCGCCCGCTGTAGCGGAACACGTCGCCGAACCAGCGGTGGCGCAGCAGCATCTTCATGGTGAAGCGGTCGGCGTCGGCCGGATCGGGCCGTTCCTCCACATAGGCCGTACCCATGAACAGGCCGAGCGGCAGCGGAATGCGCAGCCCCGCGACGCGCCAGACGTAGCCCAGGTCGCGGAACACCACCGCGCCTTCTTCCGCGCTCACCGCGAGGCGCATGCCGATGCCGAAGCGCACGTACTCGGTCACCTCGCTGCCCCGGGCCGCGTCGTGCTCCATGTGCGAGCGGAAGTGGAAGGGCGGCCTGCCGGGAAAGTGGAAGACGCGGTCCCAGTGGAGCGTGGCGTTGTCGGGGCGGCAGCGGTAGTGCACCTCGATGGGCACCTCCTTGCCCTGGTGCGGCACCAGCGCGCCGAACAGCCCACCGAAGGGCATCAGCAGCGCGGCCCACGGCGCGTGCCAGACCTCGTCCATGGTGCCGCGCACGCAGACATGGTCGTCGGAGAATGGCCTCATCGTGTAGTGGCGGCGGATGACCTCGCCTAGTCGGTCCCATGTGGGGCCGAGTGCCCGCTGGAAGACCGGCTGCATCGTTGTCATCCGGCTGAGGCAGCAGTTGCCGTGGCCTCGCTGCGCGCCTTGTAGAAGCGCAGGATGTTCTCCGAGGCGTCGTTCAGCAGCAGGTGCATGACGCGGTCGGCATACCAGTTGAAGCTGGTGCTCAGCCGCCACGACACCGCCACGCGCAGCTCGGTGCCGCCGTCGCGCGGCGTCAGCGTGTAGGTGGCGTCGCGCAGGTCGAAGTACTGGCCGCCGATCATCACGTGGTCGTCGAGCGCGCCGGCCGGGAAGGAGTCGGGCGAGAAGCGGAAGCGCCACTTCAGCAGGCGGTTGGGCTCCCACTCAGTGATGACCTCCTCGAAGTGCACGTTCTTCTGCCACTGCACCTGGCGCACGCGGCCCTCGGGCGTGTCGACCGTCACGCCCGACACCGGCATCGGCACGCCGATGCGGTAGGCCCATGCGTCGCCGACCTCGGCGGGGCGGATGTCGCTCGCGGCGTTGAGCTCGTGCCAAACGCGTTCGGCCGGCGCGGCGATGAAGAGCGTGCGCGAGGTGCTGGAGAACTGGTCGGGGTTGGGCAACTGGGGCTCGATGGCGCCGAGCACCAGCGGCAGCATCGCGAAGCTGTAAACGGCCTGCTTCGGCCAGTTGGTGACGCGGCACACGATGCCCATCGCCAGCCCGCCGACGCTGCCCATGGTGGCGAACAGCGGCACGATGACGATCGCGCAGATCAGCCCCTCGATGAACACCAGCAGCGTGCCACCGACGAAGAGCGAGGTCGCCACCCACGGCGCCCAGATGTAGTAGCCCCAGCTGCGGCGCTCGATGCGCTCGGCCATGTACACCGTGACCGCGCCGCACACCGCGGGCACGAAGTAGACGAACGAAGCCAGCATGGCCGAGTAGGGCTTGCCGGGCGCGCTGCTGAAGAACAGGCGCAGCACCAGCGCGACCGCGGCGCCGATGGCCATCGGCCAGAACCAGCCGAAGGGCATGCCGCGAACGGGCTTGGGCTGTGCTTCCTGCGGTTCGACGGGGGCCAGCTCGGCGAGCCTGCTTTCTTCGGGGACGTTTTGCATGAAAAGCCTCTTCTCCTCTTTCTGTCCGTATTCGTGTCGTGCTCAGTCGGCGCGGCGCGTGGCGGTGACCATGCAGTAGTCGAAGTCGCGCCAGAACATGCCCAGCGCCAGCGCGCAGTAGCTGGCCACGATGTGCTTGCGCCGCCACGGGCTCAGCCTGCCGCGCGCCTTCCAGAGTTCGGCCAGCGTGAAGCGGGTGGCCAGAACGGGGATGTGCAGCGCGCTGGGCGCGACGCGCCAGCGCAGCGACTTCACTTCGACGTCTTCGAAGCCGTTCTCGTGCAATGCGGCGACGAAGTCTTCGCGCACGGCCAGCGTGGGCACGGCCCAGCTGTCGGCCCACAGGCGGTGCAGCCAGCTTGCGAGCCGGCCGGGGTTGCGGCGCAGCAGGAAGCCGTCGACCACCGCGAGGCGCGCACCGGGCTTGAGCAGCCGCGCGGCCTCGCGGATGAAGTCGGCCTTGTCGGTGCCGCCGGCATAGCAGGCGCTTTCTACAGCCCACGCGCCATCGGCCTGCGCGGCGGGCAGGCCGGTGCGGGTGTAGTCGGCATCGATGTGCGCCATGCGGTCCGCCACGCCCGCGGCGGCGTCGAGCTTCGCGGCGATGCGGTTCTGCACGGCTACGTTGGTCACGGTGATGGCATAGAGCGATGCGTGGTCGCCAACCAGCGTGCGCGCGGTGGCGCCGGCGCCGCAGCCCATGTCGATCACGCAGCGGCGGGGTGCATCGTCGAGGCGCAGCGCACGGCCGACCACGCGGTTCATCTCGACCAGCATGCCCTCGCGCCGCAGCGGGTTCAGCCCCGCGCGCCAGAAGCCGAAGTGCATGTTGTAGCTGGGGCTCCAGGCGCTGTAGTCGGTCGCGACCTCGGTGAAGTAGTCCTGCGTGTCCTCGGCGGTGATGGGGGCGCCGGTGTGCTCGACAGTTCCGCGCGGCATGCGGAAGTCGGGCTGGAAGACGGTGGGCATGGTGGGTTCCCCGTGTGGTTGTTTCTTCTTCAGATGCGGCAGTTGCCGTCATCGCATGAAGGGGCGACGCGTCCCGCCAGCCTGGCGGCCAGCCAGCGCGGAATGCGGTAGCGGTTGCGTGCCAGAAGCGCATAGGCGCGATCGGCCAGCGGCGCGACCAGCGGCAGGTCGAGCAGCAGGCCGCCGCTGGACAGGCCCACCGCCGCGCGGCAGATGCGGATGGCCGGCACGCCGACGTGCACCTTGCCGTCGGCGCTGGAGACGTGGATGGCCGCCATCAGCGCCTCGCGCGGTGCCGGGCCGCCGGTGAAGCCGATGGGCGAGCAGTCGACCAGTTGAAGCCGGCCGGCAGCGTCGCGTGCCTTGAGGGCGCCCATTTCGGCGGAGCAGATCGCGCAGCTTGCATCGAAATAGATCGTGAGCGGATAGGTGGGTGTCACGGTATGGCTCATGGCGTTCTTTGTTATCGATATTTCTGTCAAAACAGAAATTGTTGGGCAAAAAAAGAGACTCAAATCATGGGCAGGCTGGCGTGGTGCGCGTCCGGGTCTTCGCCCTTGTCGCCCTTGCCGCCTTGCGACGAATCGCCGCGAACGAACTTCTGCACGCTGGCACCCAGCGTCATCACCTTGTCGAGCGTGCCGGGCGACAGCCGCAGCATCTCGTCGGCCCAGGTGGCCAGTTTCTCCATGAGCTCCATCGTGGAGCGGATGCGGTCCTGCGCGTCGGCGGGCTCCTTCTGAAAGTCGGGGCTGGACACCAGCTCGCGCAGCACGCGCACCGTGGGGTCGAACTCGCGCTCCTTGCGCTCGCGCACCACGGTGCGGAACAGCTCCCACACGTCGACGCTGGTCTCGAAGTAGTCGCGCCGGTCGCCCAGCGTGTGGGTGATGCGGACCAGGTTCCAGGCCTGCAGTTCCTTCAGGCTGTTGCTGATGTTGGAGCGGGCCACGCCGAGCGTGTCGCACAACTCCTCGGCGTTCATGGGCTTGCCGTAGGCGAAGAGCAGGGCGTGGATCTGCGAGACGGTGCGGTTGACGCCCCACAGCGAGCCCATTTCGCCCCAGTGCAGGACGAACTTGCGTTGGATGTCGGTGAGTTCCATGGCGCCGAGTTTAGGATTCTCGAAATTTCTGTCAAGAAAGAAATTAAAAAATCGGCAATGACGGTGAATCGGTGGAATACTGTATGAATAAACAGTAAATCGAGTTGCCAAGGAGTCGCCGACCATGCCAGCCGCCTTCATTCCCATCCACGCCATCAAGGGCCGCGGCGCGGCCACGCACATCGCACACCGTTTCTCCAAGGACGAGCGCGACGCCTTCGACGACGGCTGGGGCACGCTGGAAGAAGGCGCGGCCGAGGCCGAGACGCCCCTGGCCACCGAGGTGCGCTTCGAGGACGTGAAGTCGGCCCTCAACGAGAACGACTCGCCCGACATCTACTTCGACCGCTCGCTCAACCCCTACCGGGGCTGCGAACACGGCTGCATCTACTGCTTCGCGCGGCCCACGCACAGCTACCTCAACCTGTCGCCCGGCCTCGACTTCGAGACCAAGCTGATCGCCAAGCGCAACATCGCCGAGGTGCTGCGCACCGAGCTAGGGCGCAAGAGCTACCGGCCCAGCTACATCGCCATCGGCACCGCCACCGACTGCTACCAGCCCATCGAGCGCGAACTGCGGCTGACGCGCTCGGTGATCGAGCTGCTGGGCGAGGCGCGGCACCCGTTCGCGCTGGTCACCAAGTCGAGCGCCGTCGAGCGCGACCTCGACCTGATCGCGCCCATGGCCGCCGACCACCTGGCGGCCGTCTACATCACCGTGACCACGCTCGACGGCGACCTCGCCCGCAAGCTGGAGCCCCGCGCCGCGGCGCCGCACCGGCGGCTGCGCACCATCCGCACGCTCACCGAGGCCGGCGTGCCGGTGGGCGTGAGCGTGGCGCCGCAGATCCCCTTCGTGACCGAAGACATGGAACAGGTGCTCGAAGCCGCATGGGAGGCCGGCGCGCGCAGCGCCTTCTACACGGTGGTGCGGCTGCCGTGGGAAGTGGCGCCACTCTTCAAGGAATGGCTGGCGCTGCACTACCCGCAGCGCGCCGACCGCATCATGGCGCGCATCCACGAAATGCGCGGCGGCAAGGACTACGACGCCGACTTCGCCACGCGCATGAAGGGCTCGGGCCTGTGGGCCGACCTGATCCACCAGCGCTTCCAGAAGGCCGCGAACCGCCTGGGCTACAACCGCGAGCGCATTCCGCTCGAGATTTCCGCGTTCCGCCCGCCGGGCGCGGCGGGGCAGGGCAGCCTGTTCTAGGGCCTGTTCACACTATTTCCGGGGTCGCGAAGGGCAGCCAGGGTTGGTGCTCCAAGGGGCCGTCTGCGGCGTTGCCCGCGCTTGCAAGGCTTCAGCCTTGCTGCGCACGGGCGCCTTGCAGCCAGCCCCTTGGAGCACCAACGCGACCCCGGAAATAGTGTGAACAGGCCCTAGCTAGGCCGCCTGTCGCACGGAGGCCCGCGCGCACGCCAGGAAGGGCTGGATCAGCGGGCTGTCCCAGTCGCTGCGCCAGCAGGCGGCGATCTCCATCTTCGCGTCGACGTTGCGCAGCGGCCTGAACACCACGCCCGGCGGCCGGCCGATCCGCGCGCATGCGGGCAGGATGGCCACGCCCTTGCCCGCGAGCACCAGCGCCAGCGCCGACACCATGGTCTCGACCCGCTGCGCGACGGGCATGCCGACGCCGTGCCGCCGCAGCATCGAGGCCACCACCGACTTGTCGAGATCGCCCTCGGGCACTGGCAGCCCGATGAGCGGCACGCCCTCGAGCCGCTGCAGCGGAACGCTGGCCATGCGCGCCAGCGGCGAATCCGCGCGCACCGCCAGCATCAGCGGCTGGGTGCCGATGCGCTCGACCGAGATGCCGGCATGCGCGATGGGCGGAATGCAGATCGCCACCGACACGTCGGAATCGGTGACGGCCGAGATGTTGTTCACCGCGTTGAGCTCCACATACTGGATCTCCACGTCGGGCAGCTTCGCGCGCAGCGCATTCTCCAGGCGGGGCAGCACCAAGTAAGAGAGCACCACCATGGTTCCGACAGTGAGCCGGCCCCTGCTGCCCGAGCCTATGGCCCGCGCGGCGTCGAAGCCCTCGTTGGCCAGCAGCAGGGCTTCCTTCGCGCGCCTGAAGAGCGCATTGCCGGCATCGGTGATCTCCATGCCGCGCGCCGTGCGCTGGAACAGCGGCGTTCCCACCGAGGCTTCCAGGTTTCGGATGTGCACCGACAGCGGTGGCTGTGCCATGTTGAGCCGCCGTGCGGCCTTGCCCACGCTGCGTTCCTCGGCAACGGCCACGAAGTAGCGGAGCGTTCTGAAGTCTGGTGCTGCCATACGCTGGTCATATGCCTTTTCGAGAAAACAGTATTGGACTGGCTTTGGGGGCGCATCAATCATTTGCGCATGCAAAAGTATCCCCGTCTTCCGAAGTCCGAGATCTGCGAAATGTCCGCCGTGACGCTGCGCTCCCTCGTCGCGCAACGCAAGCTCTCGCCGGTGGAGATCGTCGCCGAGGTGCTGCGCCGCGCCGATGCGGTGCAGCCGCTGCTGAACTGCTTCGTCACCCTCTGCCACGAGCAGGCCATGGAAGAGGCCAGGAAGGCGGAGGCGGCCCTGATGAAGGGCGAGGCGCAGGGCCTGCTGCACGGCCTGCCCTTCACGGCGAAGGACATCGTCGACACCGCGGACGTCAGGACCACCTACGGCTCGGTGCTGCACCGCGACCATGTTCCCGCGCAGGACGCGCTCGCCGTGGCGCGCATTCGCCAGGCCGGCGGCATCCTGATCGGCAAGACCACCTCGTCCGAGTTCGGTGCCAAGTGCATGACCGATGCGCCTCTCTTCGGCAGCACCCGCAACGCATGGGACGCCAGGCGCACCAGCGGCGGCTCCAGCGGAGGCGCGGCCGCCTCCATGGCGGCTGGCGTCGCGCCCCTGGCCATCGCCACCGACGGCGGCGGCTCCACCCGCATTCCCGCCGCCTGCAACGGCGTTGTGGGCCTGAAGCAGAGCCTGGGCGTGGTGCCGCACAGCCAGGTGCAGGACGCCTTCGGCAACTACACCTACGTGACGCCCACCACGCGCGACGTGGCCGACACCGCGCTCATGCTGCAGGCCATGACCGGCGCGCACGGCTGCGACCCGTGGTCGCTGGGCGTGCCCGCGCAGCCTTACTTCGACGCGCTGCGGCCCGCCTCCGACCTGCGCGGAAAGCGCGTCCTGTACCGTGCGACGCTGGAAGGGCGCCCGATCTCCGCCGACGTCGCCGCCGCCTTCGAGGCCGCGCTCGCCACGCTGCGCTCGATGGGGGCGCAACTGGAGGAGATGCCCGACGAGGGCTATGACGTCGAGCCGGTGTGGCGCGTGATCAACCACACCAGCTGGCGTGGCCGCTTCGCTCCGCTGGCCGAGGCGCACGGCGAGAAGCTCAGCCCCTCGCTGCTGCAGCAGCTCGCGCTGGCGCAGCATGTCGACGGCGTTGCCTTCCAGCAGGCCATGTTCGCCAGGACCGCGCTCTTTCGCCGGGTGCAGGCCCAGCTGGAGACGCACGACTTCATCTTCACGCCGACCCTTTCGCGCACGGCGCTGCCTATCGACCAGGACCTGTTCGGAAGCATCGAGATCGACGGCCAGTCCTATGCCGACCTGAGGCCGAACTGGTTCCCGTGGACGATGCCTTTCAACCTCACGGGCCATCCCGCCATCAGCCTGCCCTGCGGCGCCGGACGCGACGGCCTGCCCATCGGCATGCAGCTGGTCGGCCGCTTCCGCGAAGACCAGCAGCTGCTGCAGGCCGCGGCCGGCTTCGAGGCCGCGCACAGGCCGGCGAACGCATTGCCCGTGCTGGCCTTCTGAGCCGGCCCTCCACCCGTTCCCAACTCCGCAGGTACTCCCACCATGGCCTCGTTCCTCAAGACACTTCTGCTGGGCGCCTCGATCGCCCTGGCCGGCGCGGCCGCGCATGCCGACAGCGCCACGCCCATCCGGCTGATCATCGGCTTTCCGCCGGGCGGCGCGCTCGACAGCCTCGCGCGTTCGCTGGCCGAGGACCTGCGCACTACGCTGAAGGAGCCCGTGCTGGTGGAGAACCGCCCCGGCGCTTCCACCCGCATCTCCATCGAGGCGGTGAAGGCGGCGAAGCCCGACGGCCGAACCATCCTGCTCGGGGCTACGCCGCCCTTCGTGCTCTTTCCGATGACCTACGCGCGGCTGAACTACGACGTCGACAAGGACTTCGTTCCCCTCGCGCACCTGGCGAACGTGCCCAGCGTGATCTCCGCGGGCGCGAACCAGCCGTTCAAAACGCTCGCGGAATACGTCGCGTGGGTCCGCAAGAATCCTTCCGGCGGCAGCGTGGGCCTCACCAACCTCGGCGGCGGCCTGCACTTCAGCCTGCTTCAGTTGTCGAAGGCCATCGGCGTGCCGCTCACGCCCGTCACCTACCGGGGCGGCGCGCCGCTGGCCACCGACATCGTCGGCGACCACGTGCCGCTGGGCGCCGACGCGCTGGCCAGCCAGCTCGAACTGCATCGCGCGGGCAAGCTGCGCATCCTGGGCGTGGCGGGCACGAAACGGCTGAGCTGGCTGCCCGATGTTCCGACGATCAAGGAGTCGGGCTACGACGCCTTCGACCGCGCCAATGCCGCGTACGCCGCGTTCGTGCCAGCGGGCACGCCGAAGGACGTGGTCGCGAAGCTGGAGTCGGCCTTTCTCTCCGCGATGCGCAGCCCGCAGGTGCGCGGGCAGGTCGACCGCATGGGCCTCGAGCCCACGGGGCTGCCCGGCGCGGAAGTGAAGCGGATCATGGCCTCGGACCGCGCGTACTGGCGCCCCATCGTCGAGGCCTCGGGCTTCAAGAGCGAAGACTGAACGCAAGTGACTACCGGCAGTGTGGGCAGCGAGGGTGCGGACGACAGGGCTGGCTGGGCGGTGCTCGCAGCCGCCAGCGCCGGGGCGTTGCTGTGCTTTCTCAACCTCAGCGCGCTCAACGTCGCGCTGCCGGCAGTGGCGCGCAGCCTGCATGCCTCGCCCACGCAGGCGAGCTGGATCCTGCTGTCGTACATGCTGGTCAGCACCGTCTGCATCCTCAGCTTCGGGCGGCTGGCAGACCTGTGGGGGCGGCGCAGGCTCTTCCTCGCGGGGCTGTGCCTCTTCGTGGCCGCCTGCGCGGCATGCGCCTTCGCGCCCGACGCCGGGCTGATGCTGGCGGCACGCATCTGCCAGGCGGTGGGCGCGGCCGGCGTCATGGCCAATGCCAGCGCGCTGGTTGGAGACGCCTTCGGCCGCCGCAGGATGGGGCTGGCGCTCGGCGTGCTCGCCATGGTCGCGGCGCTGGCGCAGGTCGTGGGCCCGCTGGCCGGCGGCTTCGTCGTGTCGTGGTGGGGCTGGCGTGTGCTCTTCATCCTCAACGTGCCGCTGGGGCTGTGCGTGCTGGCCCTGTCGTGGAAGGTGCTGCCAGCGGGCGCAGCCGCGCGGTCGGAGCGCTTCGACCTTGCGGGCGCAGCGCTTTCCTTCGTCGGCATCGGATGCGTGACCTACGCGCTCTCGATGGCGGGCATGCGCGGCTGGACGAGCACGCCGGTGTGGGCGTTCATGTTCGCGGGGCTTGGCGCCATCGCGCTCTTCTACAGGGTCCAGGTGCGCGCATCGAGCCCACTGGTCGATCCCTCGCTGTTCGGTGACCCGGTGCGCCGCACCGCCTACGCAGGCATCCTGCTGCTGTCGATGGCGCAGGCAGCGCCGCTGGTGCTGGTGGCGCTGTATCTGCAGGCCTGCGCAGGGCTGGAGCCCTCGCAGGCGGGCCTGCGCGTGGCCCCGGTCGCATTCGGCATGCTGATGGCCGCACCCGTGGCGGGCATGCTGATCCGGCGCTTCAGTCCCGAGTCGGTCTGCGTGGGCGGCATGCTGCTCGCGGCAGGCGCGCTGGCGATGCTGGCCACGCTGCTGCGGCCGGAGATCGGCGCGGTGCCGCTGTCGCTGTGCTTCTGGGGGCTGGGCCTCGGCATCGGCAGCTTCGTGACGCCGAACAACGCGTCGATCCTGCAGACAGTGACGCCGCAGCGCAGGGGCATCGCCAACGCGGTGCGCTCGACACTGCAGAACACCGGAATCATGGTGGGCACCGCGCTGGCGCTCAGCGTGGCGCTCGCGCGGCTTTCGCCAGGCTCGCAGCGCATCGTTCTAGGCAACGCAGGCGCGGGGCTTTCCGGCCTCGACGTGGCCATCTTCACTCGCGGCACCAGCGCCGCGCTGGCCCTGCTCGCGGTGCTGTGCCTTGCGGGCTCGGCCATGATCGCCAGCAGCCGCCGCCGGGCCATGAGGCTGCAGTCGCAGGGCTGAGGCGGCCGGCGCCGTGCACAATCCGGGGCTTGTCGACCATCCTCCCGTGCGTTCGGCGCTGCTCCGAAAAGTGCAGCCGGCAGGCACGAGAAGCTTCCAGCCCCAGAGGGCGCATGCGAATCCACGAACTGAAAGAGCGGCTGCGAAAAGCCGGAGCCGGTCCCAGCCATGAGCAGCGCATCCTGCGGCTGTGGTCCCACGCCCTGCCCAGGAACAGCGGCAGGCGCCTGCCCGCGAGCTTCTTTCCCGCGCCGTTGATGGAGGCCTTGCCAGCCATCGAAGCCGAGCTTGCGGGGCTGGCGCGCGTGGTCGCGGCGCATCCGGGCGCCGATGGTTCCGAGCGGCTGCTGGTCGCGCTCGCCGACGGCCAGACCGTCGAAAGCGTGCTGCTGCCGCGCGACGGCCTCTGCGTGTCGTCGCAGGTTGGCTGCGCCGTCGGCTGCCAGTTCTGCATGACGGGCCGCGACGGCCTGCTGCGGCAGGTGGGAAGCGCCGAGATCATTGCCCAGGTCGCGCTCGCGCGCATGCGCAGGCCGGTGCGCAAGGTGGTGTTCATGGGCATGGGCGAGCCCGCGCACAACATGGACAACGTGCTGGAAGCCATCGAGCTGCTCGGCACCGTGGGCAATGTCGGCCACAAGAACCTCGTGTTCTCCACCGTGGGCGATCCGCGCGTGTTCGAGAGACTGGCCGGGGAGCGCGTCAGGCCCGCGCTGGCGCTCTCTCTGCACACCACCAAGGCCGGGCTGCGCAGGAAGCTGCTTCCGCGCGCGCCCAACATGACGCCGGAAGAACTGGTCGCCGCGGGCGAACGCTACGCGCGGGCCACCGGCTACCCCATCCAGTACCAGTGGACGCTGCTGGAAGGCGTCAACGATGGGCGGGACGAGATCGACGGCATCGTCCGGCTGCTCACGGGCAAGTGGGGCGTGCTGAACATGATTCCGTTCAACGCGGTGGATGGCGTGGAGTTCAACCGCCCCTCATGGGAGCGCTGCAAGCAGATTGCCCGCACGCTGCACGAGCGCGGCATCCTGACGAAGCTGCGGCAGTCGGCGGGGCAGGACATCGACGGCGGGTGCGGCCAGCTGAGGGCGCGTGCCGCCGAAGTGGCCGAAGTGGCCATACCGATCCGCAGGATCGAAGAGCTGCGCGTCAGCTGAAGGAAGCCATCCAGTCCCAGACCTGCGCGGGCGCCTCGACCATCACGTTGTGCCCATGCGGCCCGAGGTCGCGCGCTTCGGCGTCGAGCGAGCGGGTCTGCTCCAGCGTCACCATCGCATCGTTGCCTCCGCGCGCGAGATGAACGGGGCAGCGCGCGAGCGCCATCAGCTCCGATAGCGGCGGCTTGCCCACCGCGTTGGCGCGCGGGTCCATCGCAAGGCGCCAGCCGCCGTCGCCGTGCGCGATGCCTCGCGCTGACACCGATGCCGGCGCACCGGCAACCGCGGCGAGGCCCGACACCTTCAGGTAACGCTCGCGCGCTTCCTCTTCGGTGGCGAACAGCTTCGCGGGCTGCAGCGCCAGCGAGTCCATGCGGCGCACTTCCTCGTCGCTCCAAGCGATCTTGATGCCGGCCGCGAAGACGCGATGCGGCAGGAGGCCGAACCAGCCCGTGGCGAGCGCGAGGCCGATCACGCCGCCCAGCGAATGCCCGAGCACCACGAGGCGCCCTTCTGGCTGCAGATGCGGCAGCACGGCGCGCGCGACGCTCGCCGCGTGCTGGCCGATGGCGTAGGAGTCCTGCGTGCCGGAGCCGCCATGGCCGGGCAGGTCGAGTGCGAGCCAGCGGCCTTTCCAGCGGGTGCCGGCATCGGCGCACAGGGGCGACCACACGGCGCCCGTCGCGCCCATTCCGTGCAGCAAGAGAAGCAGGTCCGCGCCTTCGCCGCCTTGTTCCGTGTACATGTCCGCCGTCTCCTTCGGTTCTTCGATGGCCGAAGAATACCTGCCGGTGCATGCATGACCGTGCACTGTCGAGCCAGTCGCCACCCCCGCCGCCGCGACGAGGCCGACGAGCAGGACGTCGCCGGAACGCGAACCCGCATCGGGCGCGAAGCCCTCGAAGCGCGCGTCAGCCGGCGTCCACCAGCTCCCAGTGATTCGCCAGGTGCATGAGATGCGCCCGGGTGTACTCCGACTTGCTCAGCGCGCCGTAGGCGAAGTGCGGCGCGAGCGCGTTGCCGTTGCGTTCGAAGCGGCCCAGCGCGCTCATCAGGTGCTCCACCGCGGCATCGAGCGGCTGGCCTGACGCGATCGCCGGTGCGCCGGGAATGGGCTCTTCGAGCCCGTGGCTCATTCGGCCGCGCGCCGAGAACACCGCGAATGCCATGCTGCCCAGCGAGCCGCGGAACCACGCGGGCTTGAGCTGGGGGAAGCCGTCGAGCGAGTATTCGACGCTCTGTGCGTTGTGGTGCAGCACCTGCGCCAGGTCCCAGCCCGAGCGGGTGCGCAGCGGTGCGGTGCGCAAGCGTTCGAGGGTGCGCATGGCGCGGGGCAGGTCGGAGAAGTCGTCCATGGCGATGGGTTGGTCGGAGTGGGTGAGAACGTAGCCGGCGCCTGTGGCTGCAGCGCCGGCCAGCAGCGCGCCGCCGGTCAGCAGGGCGCGCCGGGGGCGCGAGATGCGGTAGCCGTTGCTGTTGTCCTGAAGGGCGGTATTCATGTGGTGCCGGATGGTAGGCACCGGTAGGCACAGGAACTGTCAAATTTCCGACAGTCTTTGTTGAAGAAGCGTTGTCAGGCGCTGCACTCCGGCCACTTGTGGCGCGTGCCGCCCGAGCGGCGGTCGGCTTTCTCCGGCACCACGCCCATCGCGCTCAGCTCCCTGCCACGCAGCTCGAGCCGGCGCAGGCACTTGAGGAAGATGTCAAGGTGCTCCGCGTCGATGGCCTCGAGCAGGTCCATGTTGAGGCGGGCGATTCTCGGGAACACCGCCTCGCACAGCTGGCGGCCGGCGGCGCTCAGGCTCACGTGCACCTCGCGTCCGTCCTCGGCATCGCGCCTGCGCTCCACCAGCTTCTTCTCGGCGAGGCTGCGCAGGCCGCGCGAAGTTCGCACGCGGTCGAGCTGCAGGCGCTCAGCGAATGCCGAGGAGGTGATCTCGCCGATCTGCGCGAGCATGCCGATCATTCCCCACTCGCGGTGCGTGATGCCGAAGCCGCCTTCGACGAGGCGGGTTGCCATGCCGCTGCCCGGTCGCGTGGCCCGGGAGAGTCGGTACAGGAGCAGGTCGTCCAGGGTGCGCGGCGAGCGCAACGCATTCGCATCGGGAAAAGCTTGCATGGGAGTCGGACCGGAAGTCAAGGCAGAGAGGAGAGAGTCGATTCAACCGACCTTGCTGGTGGGTAATGGATTAGATTAATTGTTGGTTGCTACCTATAACCAACTGAGTTAACAAGTATTGCCGCAATGGCCGTTCGGGCAGCGAATTTGTTTGTGAGATTTCTGTCAATTGCAATAAGTCAGCTACTGCTCAGTATTGGCTGGCTGCTTTTCATTTGATTCGGCGGTGCGCATTCGTATTTGGGTTGGATTGATTGCATTTTTATGATCAATCGATAGCAATTGCGGAATTGATAGGGTCGCCACCGCATAGCAGCAGTCATTCAAGGAAAGATTCCCCGTGCTCGATCTGAACGAAGTCGCCATGTTTGTCCAGGTGGCGCGCCTGGGCAGCTTCGCGGAGGCCGCGCGGCACCTGCGCGTGCCCTCGGCCACAGTGAGCCGGCGCATCCAGCAGCTCGAGACGCGGCTGGGCACCCGCCTGATGCAGCGCTCCACCCGCAAGCTCACGCTGACGAGCGCGGGCCAGACCTTCCACGAGCGCTGCGGACCTGCGGTGGAAGAACTGATCGAGGCAGGGCAGTCGCATGTCGCAGGCAACAAGGAGCCCAGCGGCGCGATACGGGTAGCAGCCTCTGCCAACTTCTTCGAATACTTCGACATGGGCTGGGTGTCGGCCTTCATGGCCGCGTATCCGCTGGTGCAACTCGACTTCGTGCTCAGCGACCTGCCGGCGGACCTCATCGCCGACCGCATCGATGTCGCCTTCCACATCGGCGCGCTGGGAGATTCGAGCTACGTGGCGCGCAGAATCTTCACCAGCTACGGCGGCCTTCTCGCAAGCCCCTCTTATCTGGCGGCCAACGGCACGCCGGGCGATCTGCGCGAGCTGGCCGAGCACGAATGCGTGACCCAGCCGCCGGAAACCGGCAGCAGCGCCGTCTGGCGCCTGCAGGGGCCTGATGGCGCGGAAGAAGACGTGCGGGTGCGCGGGCGCTTCAGCAGCAACGTCCACGTGGCGCTGCGCGAGGCGGCTTGCGCCGGGCTGGGCATCGTCGCGCTGCCCGCGATCCTGACCGCGGCCGAAGTCGCCGCCGGCCGCCTCGTGCCGGTGCTGCCTCAGTACATGCGCGCGGGTCGCGGCATGAGCGTGGTCTACCCCAGCCGCCAGCAGCGCCCGCTGGCCGTCACCGCCTTCGTGGACATGGCGGTGGAGAAGCTCAGCCTGCAGGAGTGGACGCCGGCCTCCGGCGCGCGGATGCCCTAATTCGCGCGTCAATACACCGGCGCGCAATTCGGCACTGCGTTGTGAACCAGATTGGCGCAAATTGCCTTGTTTTGGTGCGCGCCGCGAAGCGCAATCCTGCTGATTGCGTCGAAAGTTGAGCAGCTGAATCTCATTTCGAGCGCTAGTAGAAAGCTACAAAGACGGTAAACAATTGTCACATGCCGCCCGTCGGCGGGCATGTGCGTAGAAATCCAAATTCGCCCGTTCAGGGGCGCATGCCTGGATTGCCTTGAATTGGACGAGTCTACGAGCGCAGGGCCAATTCATTCATTTTCATCGTCTTCCCGGTTTTTGGGAATGAGTGGATTTCTTGGTCAGGGAAGGAACGCGGATGCGGATACGGTCTTTGAGTGCGGCGAAACGGCCGGCAAGCGGGCGACGGGCGAGCCCCATGCACGGCGCCAGCGGCTTCACGCTGATCGAGGCCATGATCACGGTGGCCATCGTGGCCATCCTCGCGGCGATCGCCCTGCCGAGCTATCGCGACTACGTGCTGCGCGGCCAGCTCGTCGATGGCACCAATGGCCTCGCGGCATTGCGCGCCGACATGGAGCGCTACTACCAGGACAACCGGACCTACCTCAAGACCGGCACCTTCGTTCCTCCCTGCAGCAAGACCAGCGTCGCCGGCTCCTTCACGCTGTCGTGCGCCGCATCGGATGCAACCAGCTACACACTGCAGGCCTTGGGCAGCGGTCCGACGGGCGGCTTCACTTTCACCGTGAACCAGCTCGGCGTGCAGGGCACCACGATCACCAATGTGTCGGGCTGGACCGGATGCAGCACGGCCTGGGTGACCCGGCGAGGGCAGGCATGCCCGTCATGAGCCGCCGCACACGCTGTGCGCCCGCGGGCTTCACCCTCATCGAGCTGATGGTGACGATCGCGCTGATGAGCATCCTCGCGATGCTGGCCATGCCCGCGTTCACCACCTGGATCGCCAACAACAAGGTGCGCACCGTGAGCGACTCGCTGCAGAACGGGCTGCGCTTCGCCCAGTCGGAGGCGCTGCGCCGCAGCCGGCCGATGGTGTTCTCGCTGACCAACAGCGCCGCGCCGCAGACCAGCCTCACGGCGGTCGCCAACGGCAGCGGCTGGTCGATCAATGTTTCCAAGTCGAGCCTGGACGCCAAGAGCGCGTTCGTGCAGTCCGGCGTGCTCTCGGACGTCGCCTCCGGCGTGCAGATCGCAGGCCCCGCCGCAGTCTGCTTCAACGCCATGGGCCGCGTGGTGGCGAACACCGACACCGGCGTGGACGGTGCGAGCTGCGACACCGGCTCCACGGTGCAGACCTACGACGTTTCCCTGTCCCCGGGCGCCGACCGCCCCCTGCGTGTGCTGCTGACCCTCGGCGGCCAGATCCGCATGTGCGACCCGGCCCGCAAGCTCAGCGATTCCCCCGACGGTTGCCCATGAAGAAAAGACTTCCCGCTTCCTTGCGCTCCTCCAGTGGCGCCCCGCGGCAACAGGGCTTCGCGCTGCTCGAAGTGCTGGTCTCCATCTTGATCTTCTCGTTCGGCGTGCTCGGCCTCGTCGGGCTGCAGGCGCGCGCCATCTCGCTGTCGGTCGATGCCGAAGACCGCAATCGCGCCGCTCTGCTGGCCAACGACATCGCCAGCGCGATGTGGCTGGCCAAGTCGGTCTCCGCGGTGGACACCAGCGCAGGCTCGGCCTGGCAGAAGCGTGCGAGCGCGCAGGACCAGGGCGGTTTGCCGAACGGCGCCATCACCGTGACTTCGGAGGGCTCCAACAGCGTCGACATCGTCATTACCTGGAAGGCGCCTTCGCGCGCGAGCACCGATCAGAGCAGTACCTTCACCACGCGGGTGACGCTGCCATGAGGCCCGCTTTCCACGGAGCGCTGCCGGCGCGGCAGCGCGGCCTCTCGCTGATCGAACTGCTCGTGGCCATGGTCATCGGGCTGATCGTGACGCTGGCCGTCACCAGCGTCATCACGGTCGGGGAAGGAAAAAGGCGCACGACCACCTCGACCAACGACATGGACCAGGCCGGCGCCTACGCCGCCTACCTGCTCGATCGCGCGGTGCGCAGCGCCGGCTCCAGCCTGATCCAGTCAACGCAGCCAACCGATCGGGGCGTGTTCGGCTGCAAGCTCAACGCGGCATCGCTGCTGCCGGCCAGCGCCTTTCCCGCGCCCTTCGCGAAGAACTTCAAGTCCGCAAGCAACCTGCGCGTTGCGCCGGTGCTCATTGCCAAGAACCAGTCAGACACCGGCTCCGACGTGTTAGTCGTCATGGGCGGCGACGCGGTGGCCGGCGGCGTGCCGCGCGGCCTCACCGACCCCGGCAGCGCCACAACGCTCTCCATGGACAACACCGTCGGCATCTCCATCGGCGACCTCGTGCTGGTCAGCCAGAACGGCATCGCCGACTGCCTGCTCGAACAGGTCTCGGGGACCTCGACCAAGGTGTTGACGCTCGGCGGCACCTACTACACCGCCGGCAAGAGCACCTCCCTGGAGACTCTGGCGGGCAGCACCTCGACCTACGTCACTCCGCTGGGTAACCCGGCGAACGGCAACATCCAGTTCCAGCTTTTCGGCGTGGGCGACAACCGCACGCTCTACGGCTACGACCTGCTGCAGGCCGGCGGCACCACCACCGCGCAGGCGCTGGCCGACAGCGTGATCGAGATGCACGCCCTCTACGGCCTGGACACCAACGGCGACGGCATTCTCGACGCCTGGGCCGACCCGGGCTCGACGGGTTACGACATCGCCACCGTCATGGCCACCACGGCCACCATCAAGCAGATCGTGGCGGTGCGCATCGCGCTGGTCATGCGCAGCGCGAGCAAGGAACGCGATGTCGTCTCGGCCAACTCGCTCTCGCTGTTTTCCGACGCCGTGGACGCATCGAAGAAGTCGCTCGCGCAGACCGTCAAGCTGACCGGCGCGGACGACACGTACTACCGCTACCGGGTCGTCGACTTCACCGTCCCGCTG
Organism: Variovorax sp. 278MFTsu5.1; assembly: GCF_048305045.1. Lineage (NCBI taxonomy): Bacteria > Pseudomonadati > Pseudomonadota > Betaproteobacteria > Burkholderiales > Comamonadaceae > Variovorax > Variovorax sp. 278MFTsu5.1. The sequence goes on along the minus strand of NZ_CP157622.1, from coordinate 4,708,287 downwards.
CGAAACATGCTGCTGCTGCCATGAAGAAGTTGACCATGTCCGGAAGGCTGGCGAAGCGGGAGCGCGGCGTCGTGCTGCTGTTCTGCCTGATTGTCCTCGTGATCCTGCTGGCGGGTGGCGTCGCGGTGGTGCGCTCCATGCACAGCTCGCTGACTTCCGCCGGCAACCTGGCCTTCAGGCGCGATCTCGTGAACCAGGGGGAGAGGGCGGTGTCCGCGGTGCTCGCCAAGTTCGCCACCGGCGGCGCGCTGGCCACCGCGACGGCCGACGTGCCGGGCGAGAACTTCAAGGCGAGCAAGCTCGACACCAACGCGCAGGGCATGCCCACCGCGCTGCTCGACGACACTGCATTCGCCTCGGTGGGCAAGACGAGCAACGATATCGTGGACAACACCGCACAGGTGAGCATCCGATACGTGATCGACCGCCTCTGCACCGCCAGCGGCGCTGCCACCAGCACCGGCTGCGTGCAGTCTTCCGCGGCACCGAGCGGCGGCACTGCGGGCCCCGTGCCGCCGCCGCCCCCGCCGACGGCCACCGTCTACCGACTGAGCATGCGGGTCAGCGGCCCGCGCGACACGCAGGTGTTCCTGCAATCGACCTTCACCAAGCCAGATTGAGAAAGAAGCACCGCATCGCCATGACACGCGTTCTTCACCGCTCTCCGCTCGCCGCAATCGCAGTCTTCCTTGCCTCGCTTGCCCTGCATGGGACGGGCACAGCGGCCACTTCTTCCAAGCTCGCAGACCAGCCGGTGTTCGCCACGTCCGACGTGCCGGGCAACCTGGCGCTTGCGCTGTCTGTGGAATACCCCACCGCCATCAGCGTGGCCAACCTCGGCGACTACGCCGACGCCTCCGAGTACCTCGGCTACTTCGATCCGAAGAAGTGCTACACGTACCAGTACGTGGCGCCGGCCGTGTCGGGCGGTGCGGCGTCCGACAGCTACTTCCAGCCGGCGGGCGCATCGACCGGCACCAACAAGCACAGCTGCTCGGGCCAGTGGAGCGGCAATTTCATGAACTGGGCCACGATGCAGACCATCGACCCGTTCCGCTGGGCGCTGTCGGGCGGCTATCGCAGCGTCGACACCACCACGCTGACCATTCTCGAAAAAGCCTGGGGTTCCGCACAGGGCGGGCTGGGCAACTTCCCGCTGCGCGGCACCGACCAGGGCTCCGGGCACAAGCTGCCCACGTCGCTGGTTTCGTCCGTCACGCCGTTCGGCAACTGGAGCAAGTTCAATTCGAGCATCTGGTCGCGCGGCAACACCATGGCGTTCACCAGCACGGGTGACTCCACCAGCACCGCTTCCGACCTGAGCGATCTCGACAGCGCCAACAAGAACAATGGCGGGAAGTCCGTCTACCAGGTCTACGTGCGCGTGAAGGTTTGCGACTCGTCCTCGTCCGCCGGCGGCGTGGAGGCCAACTGCGTCAAGTACGGCACCAATTACAAACCCGAAGGCCTGCTGCAGCAGAACGCCAACAAGATCCGCTACGGTGCTTTCTCCTACCTGAATGCGGGCGGCAACACGCAGCAGGGCGGTGTGATGCGCGCGCCGATGGGCTTCATCGGGCCGACGTACCCGCAGCCGCTTTCCACCTCGGTGGTCACCAACACGCGCGGCGAGTGGGACGCCACCACCGGCGTCATGAACACCAACCCCGACGCCGTTTCCGCCACCGCCAGCGGTGTTTCGCAGAGTGGGGTGATGAACTACCTGAACAAGTTCGGGCAAGCCGCCAAGACCTACATGACGTACGACAACGTCAGCGAGCTCTACTACGCGACGGTGCGCTACTTCGAGAACCTGGGCAACGTGTCCGAGTGGACCAACTCGGTGGCCATCGGCGCGGCCGGCAGGGACGCCAAGCTCGACGGCTTTCCCGCCGTGATCGACTGGAGCGGCAAGGACCCCATCGCCTACTCGTGCCAGAAGAACTTCATCCTGGGCATTGGCGACGACCACACCCACTACGACTACAACGTGGGCGGCAGCTCGATCACCAAGAGCGGGCGCGCCGCGCCCTCGGCCGTCACCTCGGACACTTTCAACAAGGCCGACACCTGGACGAAGAACCTGCAGACGCTGGAAGGCTTCACCACGCCCACGCCGTGGTGGAAGACCGGCGGCACCGACTCGACCTACTACATCGCAGGCCTTGCCTACGGCGTGCACGTCAATGACATCCGCCCCGACCTGACCGGAGTCCAGAACATCTCCACCTACTGGATGGACGTCATGGAATACCAGCGGGCCGAAGACCTGAACCCGTACTACCTCGCGGCCAAGTACGGCGGCTTCAGCGTTCCATCGAGCTACGACCCCGCCAACACCAAGACTGCGCTGACGCAGAGCTGGTGGAACACCTCGGGCGACAGCATCAACATGAACGGAACCACCCGCCTGCGGCCCGACAACTACTTCCTCGCGGGCAACGCGGGGCAGATGGTGAGCGGCCTGAAGGCCGCCTTCATCGACATCGCCAACGCCATCCAGGCCTTCACCACCTCGTTCTCGCTCTCCAGCGCACAGGTGTCCTCCACCGGCAGTGCCTCGTACGCGTCGCAGTACGACTCCAAGGGATGGACCGGCGTGCTCACGGCCAGCACCATCAGCTTCGCGAGCGACGGCACGCCGTCCACCGCGACCGTATGGACCAGCAGCACCACGCTCGAGGCGCAGCTCGCCAGCGGCGGCTGGGATACCGCGCGCCGCGTTGCCACCTGGAACGGAACCCAGGGCGTGGCCTTCCGCGCCTCCAGCGTGACCAGCGCGCAGCTGGCGGCACTGGCGCCTTCCTACGCGAAGAGCAACACCGCCACCGACTATCTCAACTACTTGCGCGGCGACCGCACCAACGAGAGCACCTCGACCGCCACCGGCAGCACCAAGGCGCTGCGCAGCCGCAACCTGCTGCTCGGCGACATCGTCGACGCCAAGGTGACGCCCGTGGGACCGCCCGGCTCGACCTACTCCGAGAACAGCAATCCGGGCTACGCCGCCTTCAAGACGAAGTGGAAAGCGCGTCCCGCCATGGTCTACGTCGGCGCCAACGACGGCATGCTGCACGCTTTCAACGGCGCGCTCACCGGAAGCACAGCCGGCACCGAGCAGTTCGCCTACGTGCCCAGCGCGCTCTTCCAGGGCCCCAACGGCACGCCGCAGGTCGACGGCCTGGCGCAGCTCGGCAACCCCAGCTACGTCCACCACTACTACGTGGACGCGACACCTCTGGCCTTCGACATCGACTTCGGCAGTGCCGGGGGCGTGTTCACCACCAAGAGCGACGGCACCGGTGCCGACTGGCGTTCGCTGCTCATCGGCGGGCTGGGCAAGGGCGGCAAGAGCTACTACGCCATCGACGTGACCGACCCTGCCAGCATGAGCACCGAGGCCGCCGTTGCCGCCAAGGTGAAGTGGGAGTTCACCGACACCACCATGGGCTACAGCTACGGCGCGCCCATCGTCGTGAAGACGAAGAAGTACGGCTGGGTCGTGATGCTCACCTCGGGCTACAACAACAGCGACGGCAAGGGCTACCTGTACATCGTCAACCCGAAGACCGGCGCGCTGCTGGAGAAGATCGCCACGCCCACTTCCTCCAACGGGCTGACCCAGGCCTCGGCCTATGTCGCCGACTTCGGCGACAACACCACCGACTCGGTGTACGCCGCCGACCTCGACGGCCAGCTCTGGCGCTTCGACCTCACGGCCGAGAAGGGCACCGCCGCCGCCTACCCGGCACCGACCCTGCTGGCCACGCTCACCGATGCTTCGAGCAACGCGCAGCCCGTCACCACCGCGCCGCTGATCGAGATCCACCCCGTATCGCGCAAGCGCTTCGTGCTGCTGGGCACCGGCAGGCTGCTCGACTCGTCCGACGTGAACTCGACGGCGGCGCAGACCTTCTACGCCATCCTCGACGGCACGGCCGGTGCCTTCAGCACCGTGAGCACGCCCGTCGTGCGCAGCCAGCTCACGCAGGTAAGCGACGTGACGGCGGGCATCACGCTGTCGAACACTTCCAAGGGCTGGTACCTCGACCTGGGTGCCACCGGCGGCGTGGGCTGGCGCATGGCGATCAACCCGGTCGCCTTCAACGGCATCGTGGGCTTCTCCAGCCTGCTGACCACGGGTGATGCCTGCAGCCCCTCGGGGCAGAGCCGGGTCTACGCCGTCAACTACGGAACTGGCAGGTCGGTGCTCCTGCCCGCTACCACCGGCTTCTTGAGTGTCTCCAACTCGGTCATCGACCTGCGCTTCGTCAGTGTGGACGGCACCACCCGCATCGTCGCCGGCACCACCAAGGGCGAGACGAAGAAGGTCGACGCGGACCTGTCCAGCGGCATCTCGCTGCGCCTGCTGAACTGGCGCGAAGTGCCGGCTATGAACTGAGATGAGCGTGGCGCAAGGAAGCTCGCCATGCTGAGGCTCGGCATCCACAAACTGCCCATGGCAGAGGCGGTCCTGATCCGCACGATCATGAGGCTCTCTGCGGGCCAGCCCGGCTTCGCCTGGCAGCTGGTCGACGCGCCGCCTTACGACGCGCTGCTGGTCGACGGCTCTTCTGCGGAGCATGAATATCCCGGGCTGGCCGGCAGCATGGCCGCCGCCGTGCTCAGGCTCACCAGCATGAACGCGGGGTGGCAGCCCGGCACCATGGAGCGGCCGATCCGCGCCGACAGGCTGCAGCAGTGGCTGCGCAGCATCGAGCACGCGCTGCGCGAGGCGCAGCCCGGCGGCCTCACGCTGCACGAGCAGACGGCGCTGGAAGTCGAGGTGTCCGACGCGGAGCATTTCATGCTGCGCCGCTGGCCGCCGGCCATGCTGCTGCGCAACGACCTCGACAACATCCGAATGGCGAGCCTGCTGTCGCGGCGCGCACTGAACGCGACCGAGCTGGCCGACCTCAGCCAGCTGCCTTTCTCCCAGTGCGTGGCCTTCCTGCACGAGCTGCGCAAGGCAGGCGTGCTGGAGCTGCGTGTGGCACAAGCGCTGCCGCCGGCCATATCCCGCAGCGACGGATCGCTGCGCGGCGGCGATTTCGCGCGCAGCTTCATCGAACGCATCCGCCGCCGGCTGGGCCTGCGCGCGCCATGAGGGAGCACAAGATCCTCGTCACGGGCTCCGTGGGCGCTGGCAAGACGACGGCCATCGGCCTCGTGAGCGAGGTCGCGCCGGTCGTGACCGACGTGCGCAGTTCCGACGCGTCCATCGACAAGGCCCGCACCACGGTCGGGCTGGACTACGGCCAGCTCACGCTGGACAACGGCGACATCGTTCGCCTGTTCGGTACGCCCGGGCAGGCCCGTTTCGACTTTCTCTGGAAGATCCTCGCGAGGAACGCGCTGGGCCTGATCGTGCTGATGGACAACTCGCGGCCCGATCCGCTGGCCGACCTGTGCGTGTACCTGGACGGATTCGCCGAGCATCTGCGGACACTGCCCTGCGTCGTGGGCGTGGGGCGGATGCAGTCCCACGCCGTGCCCACCCTCGACGACTATGCCGACCGGCTCGCATCCACCGGCCGGGTGTTTCCCGTTCTCGATGTGGACGTGCGCCGCAGGAGCGATGTGCTTGTGCTGATCGACACGCTGCTCATGCAACTCGAAGCCGACATGCGGGGAGACGAAGAGTGAGCACCAGACACGGCCTGTCCAGGACTGCCACGGCGCACGCGCTGCGCGAAGCGCGCAAGCTGGTCGAAGAGCTGAGCGGCGTGACGGCGGTGGTGGTCGCCACCGCGGACGGCTTCGACGTGGCCTCCGCGTCCGCCGGCGACGCAGACCCGGCGCGCGTGGCCGCCATGGGCAGCTCCATCGTGGCGATCGGAGACGTGGTGTCGCAGGAGGCCCGCCTCGGCCGCCGCGAGAGCGTGATGGTGCTCACCGACTCGGGCTTCGCGGTGTTCCACAGCGTGCATCGCCGCGACGCCGACCTCGTGATCAACGTGCTGGCGCGAGACAGCGCCGTTCCCGCGATGGTGGCGTACCGCGCCGCCCAACTCGCCAAGGCACTCGCCGAGGTGTGACGACCGATTTCCTCGCGCGCGTCTGCGTGGCGCGCGGGTCTCTTCCCGTACGCAGCGACCCCCTCACTCGACTTCAACGACTTTTCTGGAGAAAAACTTGGCTTCCATCAAGCACACGCTCGAAGACATCCTCACCATCGACGGGGCCATGTGCGCTGCCGTCGTCGACGCCGGCAGCGGCATGATCCTCGGCAGCGTGGGTTCGGGCATGGACATGGAGATCGCCGCGGCGGGCAACACGGAGGTGGTGCGGGCCAAGCTCAAGACCATGCGCGCGCTGGGCCTGAGCGACGTGATCGAGGACATGCTCATCACCCTCGGCAGGCAGTACCACATCCTTCGGCCCTCGTCGGTGAAGGAGGGACTCTTCCTCTACGTGGTGCTCGACAAGCAGCGCGCCAACCTCGCACTCGCGCGCCGCAAGACGCAGGAAGTCGACAAGCTGATGGACTTCTGAGAAAGCCGCAGGCAGTCTCCGGTGCTGGATCTCAATGAAGTCGCCATGTTCGTGCAGGTGGCGCGGCTGGGCAGTTTTGCCGAAGCCGCGCGGCACCTGCGCATGCCTTCCGCCACCCTGAGCCGGCGGGTGCGGCAGCTGGAGGCGCACCTGGGCACCCGCCTGCTGCAGCGTTCGACCCGCAAGCTGGCGCTGACCAGCGGCGGGCAGGATTTTCTCGAGCGATGCCTGCCCGCGGTCGACGAGCTCATGGCCGCCGGGCAACTGCAGCTCGCGGGCAGCCAGGAGCCGAGCGGGGCGGTGCGGGTGGCCGCGCCCAGCAATTTCTTCGACTTCTTCCCGATGGATTGGGTGTCCGGCTTCCTCGCCGCGAATCCGCGCGTGCGGATCGACTTCGTCCTGAGCGACGCGGCGGCCGACCTCGTCGCCGAGCGCATCGACGTCGCCTTTCGCGGCGGCCCGCTGCGGGATGCGGGCAGCGCGACGCGCAGGATGTTCGCCAGCTACGGCGGCCTTTTCGCAAGCCCGGGCTACGTGGTCGCGCACGGCCAGCCTGCCAGCCTGCATGAGCTGGGCGAACACCACTGCGTGACGCCGCCGCCCGACGCGGGCAGCTACGCCACCTGGCGCCTGCTGGACGCCGACGGCGCGGAGCAGGACGTGCGCGTGCGGGGCCGCTTCGTCAGCAACATGCAGGACGTTCTGCGCAAGGCCGCGTGCGCGGGGCTGGGCATTGCCGCGCTGCCGTCGATCCTGGTGGCGTCCGACGTCGCCGCCGGCCGGCTGGTGCCGGTGCTGCCGCAGTACAGGCGGGCGGGGCGTGGCCTGAGCGTGATCTACGCCAGCCGCCACCACATTCCGCATGCGGTGTCGGCCTTCGTCGAGATGGCGATGGAGAAGCTTGCCGCCAGCCAGGACTGGGGTTCGGCTTCCGTGGGGGCTCCTGCCGGCTGAGCCGCGCGTCGATCAGCCGGCCTTGGCGGTCCGATCGAGGGCGGGGCAGCTCGACGGCGCGCCTGCCGTGTCAGTGCCGCACCAGTCGCCACCGAGCGCCTTCACCAGGAACACCGATGTCAGCAGCCGCTGCCCCTGCAGCTGCGCGGCTTGCCGCTCCACCGTCAGCAGCGACTGCTGCGCGGTGATCACGTCGAGATACGTCGATGCGCCGCCTTCGTAGCGGCTGGTCGCCATGTCGAGCACGCGCCGCGCCGCCGTCACGGCCGACTGCGCCTGCGTGGTGGCGCTGTCGAGCGCCGAGAGGCCGGTGATGCCGTCTTCCACCTCCTGCATCGCCGTGAGCACGGTGCGGCGGTAGTTGCCCACGGTGACGTCGTAGCCGGCCTTGGCGAAGTCAACGTTCGCGCGGATGCGCCCGCCGTCGAACAGCACCTGCGTGGCCGACACGCCCACCGACCACAGCAGGCTGGGGCCGTTGAACAGCGTCTCGATCAGGCGGCTGTCCACGCCCACGGTGGGCGAGATGACGAAGCTCGGATAGAAGGCGGCCGTGGCCACGCCGATCTGTGCGTTGGCAGCCGCCATTGCGCGTTCGGCCGAAGCCACGTCGGGCCGGCGCTGGAGGATTTCGGACGGCACGCCCAGCGGCACCGCGGGCGGCTTGATTTCGCGCAGGTCCACCGGCAGCGAGAAGTTGGGCGCCGGCGTGCCCGTGAGCGTGGCCAGCGCGTGCTCGTACTGCGCGCGCTGCTTCTTCAGCACGTCGACCTGCGTGAGCGTGGTTTCCAGCAGCGCCTGCTGCTGCGCCACGTCCAGGCCCGATACCGCTCCCAGGTCGTGGCGCGCCGTCACCAGCTCCAGCGCGCGCCGCTGCAGTCCGATCGAGCGCGAGAGCACGTCGAGCTCGATGTCGGTGGAGCGCAGGTTGAAGTAGTTGCTGGCGAGCTCGGCGCTCAGCAGCAGCCTGGTGTTGGTGAGGTCGGCGGCCGATTGCTCGGCGGAGGCCGCCGCGCCCTCGACGGTACGCTGCACGCGGCCCGCAAGGTCGAGTTCGTAGCTGGCGTTCAGCGAAACGGCGAAGTCGTTCTGCACCGTCGACGAATTGGCGGTGGCGTAGTTGGTGAGCGGCCGGTTGGCCGAGATCTTCAGGCGCGAGGCGCGCGCGCCCAGGCCCAGCTGCGGATAGCGGCTGGCCGAAGTGGCGGCCAGCGTGGCGCGTGCCTGCGCCAGCCGCGCGTTGGCGATGGCCAGCGTGGGGCTGCCGGCCAGGGCCTGCGCCTGCAGCGTGTCGAGCGTGGCGTCGTCGAAACGCTTCCACCAGGGGCCCTTGTCGGCGCTGTCGCTGGGCGTGCTCACGCGCCACGGCTCCTCGAGCTTCCAGCTCACGGGCAGGGGGGTGTCGGGCGTCTTGTAGTCGGGGCCGACGGCGCAGCCGGCTGCGAGCATGAGCAGTGCGGCGCAGGCGGCCGCGCAGGGCAGTCGCGCCAGCGTCACGCCGGCTCCTTCTTCGCCCCGGCAGGCGCCGCCTTGGCAGGAGGCTGATCAGGCGCGACAGCCACGATGTCGCCTTCGGCCAGCGAGTCGGAGGGGTTCAGCACCATGCGGTCGGTGCCTTGGAGCCCGTCGATCACTTCCACGTTCTCGCCGTAGTTGCGCCCCAGCGTCACAGCGCGCAGGCCGACGCGGCCCTGTGCATCGACCACCGCGATGCGCGTGCCCTCGGCGCGGAACAGCAGCGCGTTCGCCGGCACGGTGAGCGTGCGGCTCGCCGCCAGCGGCAGCGATACCTGCACATAGGCGCCCGGCAGCAGCGCGCCGTCCTTGTTGGGCAGCGAGATCTCTACCTGCATCATCCGCGTGGTCGTGTCGATGGCGCCCGAGGTTCGCGCCACTTCGCCCTTGAAGGCCTGGCCGCGCAGCTCGGCCTGCGTCACCACCACCGGCTGGCCGGCCTTCACCAGCTGCGCGTAGGCCTGCGGCACGTTGACGTACACGCGCAGCGGATCGGTCTGCGCCAGCATGAAGAGCGCGCGCCCGGCGCCGCCGCCCGCGCCCGCGTCGATCAGGTCGCCCACGTCCACGTTGCGCCGCGTGATCACGCCCGAAAACGGCGCCACCACGCGCTTGAAGCCCTCGGTCTGCTTGAGGCGCTGCACGTTGGCGTCGGCCGCCGCCACGTTGGAGGTGGCCTGCGCGACGGCGCTGCGGCGCTCGTCCAGGTCCTGCTGCGAAACCACGTCCTTCTTGCGCAGCGCTTCCCAGCGATCTGCCGTGCTGCGCGCCAGCTCCAGCCCCGAGGCGGCCTGCGCGCGGGCGGCGACGGCCTGCGAGAGCTGCTGGTCGATCTCGGGCGTCTCGATCTCGGCGAGCAGCTCGCCCTTTTCGACGCGGCTGCCGATGTCCCTGGTCCAGCGCTTGAGGTAGCCGCTGGCGCGCGCCGAGATGGGCGACTGCACGAAGCCCTGCAGCGTGCCGGGCAGCGACAGCGTCTGGCCCGCGGTGGGCATGCGGGGCAGGGCGGTCTGCACGTACTGCTTCGCGCGCTCGGCGGTGCCGGCCTCCAGCGCGCGGGCGTTGGCGATGCGCACGAACACGGTGCGCGCCGCGCCCAGCGCCAGCAGCACCAGCACGATCAGCACCAGCCAGCGCGTGCGCCGCACGATCTGCCGGCGGCGCAGCAGCTGCTCGCCGTCGCCTTCCTCGACGGCGATGGGGTGGATGGCCAATGCCGAATGGCGTTGCTCCGTCATGGAATCAGTTCTCCTGGGGGGCGGTCGTGCCCGCTGGCGGTTGATGCTGTTGATGCTGCGCGGCCTCGCGCGCCGCCCGGCGGTGCGCAAGCCGACTGTGCACTCCCGCGAACACGGCGGGCACGAAAAACAATGTCGACACCGTGGCGAAGACCAGGCCGCCGATCACCGCGCGGCCCAGCGGCGCGTTCTGCTCGGCGCCTTCGCCCAGGCCCAGCGCCATCGGGATCATGCCGATGATCATCGCCAGCGCCGTCATCAGCACCGGCCGGATGCGGGTGGCACCCGCTTCCAGCGCGGCCGACAGCGGCGGAATGCCCGCGGCCAGCCGCTCGCGCGCGAAGGACACCAGCAGGATGGAGTTGGCCGTGGCCACGCCCATGGTCATGATCGCGCCCGTCAGCGCGGGCACGCTCAGCGTGGTGCCGGTGATGAACAGCATCCACGCGATGCCCGCGAGCGCGGCCGGCAGGGCGGTGATGATGATGGCCGCGTCCAGCCACGACTGGAAGGTGACCACGATCAGCAGGTACACCAGCACGATGGCCATCGCCAGCCCCACGCCCAGGCCGATGAAGGACGACTGCATCGTCTGCACCTGCCCGCGGATCTCGACGCGGCTGCCGCGCGGCAGCGTGGGCCGCATTTCGTCGACCAGCTTCTGCACCTTCGAGGCCACGCTGGCGAGGTCGGTGCCCTGCACGCTCACGTAGACGTCGATCACCGGCGCGATGTTGTAGCGCGACATCACGGCCGGCTGGCGCGCGGCCTGCGCGTCGACCAGGTTGCCCAGCAGCTGCTGCGAACCGCCCGCCGCCGGCGTGCCGCTGGCGCCCACCGGGATGTTCAGCAGCGAATCCAGCGAGTCGACCACGTACTGCGGCGACTGCACCGCGATGCTGTAGACCACGCCGTTGGCCGGGTTCAGCCAGAAGGCGGGCGCCGTCTGCGAGCTGCCCGACAGTGCGATGAGCACGTTCTGCCCCACGTTGGCGGCGGTCAGGCCGTATTGCTGCAGCCGGGTGCGGTCCATCTGCAGGCTCAGCGCGGGGCCGTCCAGGCGCTGGTGCACGTGGGCGTCGACCGCGCCGGGGATCTGGCGGATCGCCTTGGTCAGCTCGGCCGCGCGCGCCGCGTTGCCCGCCATGTCGTTGCCGCTGAACTGCACGTCGATGGCCGCGGGCAGGCCGAAGTTCAGGATCTGCGTGACGATGTCCGCCGGCTGGAAGAAGAACTCGATGCCCGGAAAGCGCTTGGGCAGCTCCGCGCGCAGCAGCGACACGAACTGCTCGGTGGGCTTGTGGCCTTCCTTCAGCGACAGCAGCAGCTCGCCGTCGAAGGTGCCGATGGTGCCGGCGTTGCTGTACGAGAGGTTGATACCGCTGTTGGGCACGCCCAGGTTGTCGAGGATGGTCTCCAGCTGGTCGGGTGGCACCAGCTCGCGGATGGCGGCCTCCACCCGGTCGGTGAGGCGCGCCGTTTCCTCGATGCGCGTGCCGGTGGGCGCGCGCAGGTGCAGGCGGATCTGGCCGGCATCCACCGTCGGGAAGAAGTCGCGGCCCAGCGCGGGGTAGAGCAGGCACGACAGCAGGCAGAAGCCGAGGAACAGGCCGATGAAGCCCGCGCGCTTCGACAGCACCGCCGACAGCACCAGCGTGTAGGCGCGGCGCACGCGCTCGAAACGGCGGTCGAAGGCGCGGTAGAGGCGCTGCAGGGCGCTCTGCCTGGCGCCTTCCACCGGTTGCGCCGAATGCGCACCGCCCATCAGCAGCATCACCAGCGTCGGCACCAGCGTGCGCGACAGCAGGTAGGACGCGATCATCGCGAACACCACCGCCTCGGCCAGCGGCACGAAGAGGAAGCGCGCCACGCCCGAGAGGAAGAACATCGGCACGAACACGATGCAGATGCACAGCGTGGACACGAACGCCGCCGAGCCGATCTCGCCCGCACCGACTTCGATGGCTTCCTTCAGCGGCGTGCCCATGTGCAGGTGCCGCTCGATGTTCTCGATGGTCACGATCGCCTGGTCGACCAGGATGCCCACCGAGAGCGCGAGGCCGCCCAGCGTCATGAGGTTGAGCGTCTCGCCCAGCGCGTAGAGCACCAGGATGGACGCCAGGATCGACAGCGGAATGGTCAGCCCGATGATGAGCGTACTGCGCCAGTTGCCCAGGAAGATCAGCACCATCGCGGCCGTGAGGGCGGCCGCCAGGATGGCCTCGAACACCACGCCCTTGACGGCCGCCTTCACGAACACCGACTGGTCGAACAGCGGCGTGATCTTGATGTCCTCCGGCATCGTCTGGGCGGCGATGGGCAGCATCGCGCGGATGTTGGAGACGATGTCCAGCGTGGAGGCGCCGCCGTTCTTCAGCACCGACAGCAGCACGCCGCGCACGCCGTCCTGGCGCACCACGTTGGTTTGCGGCGAGAAGCCGTCGCGCACGTAGGCCACGTCGCGCAGGTAGGTGGTGGCGCCGTTCACCGTGCGGATCGGCAGGTCGTTCAGGCCCGCGATGGCATCGGGCGAACCGTTCATTCGCACGTTGTATTCGGTAGCGCCGAACTTGGCCGTGCCCGAGGGAAGGATCAGGTTCTGCGTGTTCACCGCGTTCACCACGTCGGCCGGTGAGAGGCCGCGCGCCTGCAGCGCCTGGGTGTCGAGGTCGACCGAGATCAGCCGGTTCTTGCCGCCATAGGGAAAGGGAATGGCCGCGCCCGGCACGGTGATGAGCTGCGGCCGCAGCTGGTTGACGGTGGCGTCGAAGAGGGAGTTTTCAGAGCGCGTGGGGCTCGACAGAGCCAGCTGGATCACCGGCACGCTGGAGGCCGAGTACTTGATGACCAGCGGCGGCGTGATGCCCGGCGGCAGCTGCCGCACCTGCGCCTGCATGGAGGCCACCACCTGCGAGATGGCCATCTCGATGTTGGCCGTGGGCTGGAAGAACACCTTGATGATGGCCACGCCCGCCAGCGACTGCGATTCGATGTGCTCGATGTCGCTCACCGTGGTGGTCAGCCCGCGCTCCACCTGGCCCGAGATGCGCTGGCCCATCTCCTGGGCCGGCAGGCCGGTGTAGTTCCAGATGATGCTGACCACCGGGATGTTGATTTCCGGGAAGATGTCGGTCGCCATGCGCGCCAGCACGAAGGGCGTGGCCAGCACGATCAGCATCGCCATGACGATGAATGTGTACGGACGACGCAATGCGAGCTGGACCATGGCGAAGGCTCTCTGCTTCCGGCGGAAAAAGGTTTTGCATCATAAGGAAGTAGATTTAGGTTTGCAGGCGCCCGCGAACGAGGTGTGGCGCTTTACCAAAAGGCCACGTGCGGGCGTGCGGCAGCAGGCCGGGGCCGGGCGCCCAGGGCGAAGGAAGGGGGAAGGTTCGGCCGCCGGCCGGCCGAAGCTCAGGCGGCCGGGGCCAGCGCGAGCCGCAGCCGCGTCACGTTCGGGTTGCCCGGATCGCGCTGCACGCTGAAGCCCAGCTTGCGCGCCAGCGCCAGCATGGCGGTGTTGTCGTAGAGGGTGATGTCGGCCAGCTGCCTCACGCCGGCCGCCCTGGCGGCGTCGATCAGCTTGCGCATGAGCTTGGACGCCAGGCCGCGGTGCTGCCAGGCGTCGGCGATGACGATGGCGAACTCGGCGACCTGCGCCGTCTCCGGCGTCTCGCCCCGCACGTAGCGCGCCACGCCCATCTGCTGCTCGGCGCCGTCGGCCATGGTGGTCGCGATGAGCGCCAGCTCCCGGTCGTAGTCGATGTGCGTCATGCGCCACAGCTCGTCGGGCTGCGGCGTTCGCGGCGAGAGCAGGCGCCGGTAGCCGGTTTCCTTCGAGAGGCCGTTCACGAAGGCGGTGTGCATCGCGAGATCTTCGGCGCGGATCGGGCGGATGCGCACCGGGGTGCCGTCGGGCAGTTGCCAGTCCTCGACCAGGTGGCTGGGGTAGTCGAGGGCCGGCATGGGGTCACACGGTGTTCAGCCGATCACTTCGGGCCAGTCGGTGTGGAAGAACTGGCCTTCGGGCTTGTCCACGCGCTCGTAGGTGTGGGCGCCGAAGAAGTCCCGCTGCGCCTGCAGCAGGTTGGCCGGCAGGCGCTCGGTGCGGTAGCTGTCGTAGTAGGCCAGCGATGCGCTGAAGGCCGGCACCGGGATGCCGTTGCTCACCGCCAGCGCCACCACTTCGCGCCAGCTCTGCTGGGTGCGGTTGAGCAGGTCCTTGAAGAACGGGTCGAGCATCAGGTTGGCCAGCGCCGGGTCGGTGCGGAAGGCGTCGGTGATGCGGTTGAGGAAGCGCGCGCGGATGATGCAGCCGCCGCGCCAGATCGAGGCGATGCCGCCCAGGTCGAGGCCCCAGCCTTTCTTGTCGCCCATGGTCTTGATGAGGTCGAAGCCCTGCGTGTAGCTGATGACCTTCGAGGCGTAGAGCGCGTCGTGCACCTTGGCCACCAGCGCCTTCTTCTCCACCGACAGTTCGATCTTCGGCCCCTGCAGCTGCCTGCTGGCAGCCACGCGCGCCTTCTTCTGCGACGAGAGCACGCGCGCTTCCACGGCGGCGTTGATGGTGCTGATGACCACCGCGTTCTCGGCCGCGTTGATCAGCGTCCACTGGCCCGTGCCCTTCTGGCCGGCCTTGTCGAGGATCACGTCGACGATCGGCTTGCCCGTCTCCGGGTCTTTCTGCTCGAGCGCCTTGGCGGTGATCTGGATCAGGTAGCTCTGCAGCTCCCCCTCGTTCCACTCGTTGAAGATGGCGGCCATCTCGTCGGTGCTGAAGCCGGCGGCCTTGAACAGGCTGTAGGCCTCGCAGATGAGCTGCATGTCGCCGTACTCGATGCCGTTGTGCACCATCTTCACGTAGTGGCCCGCGCCGCCGGGGCCGATGTGGATGACGCAGGGCTCGCCGTCCACCTTGGCCGAGATGCTCTCGAAGATCGGCTTCATCACCTCCCAGGTGGAAAGCGGCCCGCCCGGCATGATCGACGGTCCCTTGCGCGCGCCTTCCTCGCCGCCCGACACGCCCGCGCCGATGAAGCGCAGGCCCTTCGATGCGAGGTATGCGTCGCGGCGCTCGGTGTCGGTATAGAGGCTGTTGCCGCCGTCGATGACGATGTCGTCCTTGTCCAGCAGGGGAATGAGCTGCTCGATCACTTGGTCGACCGGCGCGCCGGCCTTGACCATGATCTGGATCTTGCGCGGCTTCGCCAGGCTTTGCACGAACTCTTCCAGCGTCTTCGCGCCGACCAGCTTCTTGCCCGGGTTGGCGGCGATGAAGGCCTCGGTCGTGGCCTCGGTGCGGTTGTAGACGCTGACCTGGAAGCCGCGGCTTTCCACGTTCAGAACGAGGTTCTGGCCCATCACGGCCAGGCCGATCAGTCCGAAGTCGCTTTGCTTGTTGCTCATGGCCTGTGGTGTCCTTCCTTCGTGTATGTGCAGGCGGGGCGGCGCCCCGCGCACCGGTTTGATTCGAGGGCCATTGTGCCGATGTGGCGCCCGGCGGGGCGTCGGAGGCGGTCTAAACCCGATTGGCAAGCGGGTCCGCCTTGGCTATGTTCATTCCCCCATGAGCCACGACGCCATCCACCGCTGGTCCACCGACGCCGTGCCGCCCTCGCAGCGGCTCGACTACTGGGTGGGCGCCGTCTGCGAGGGCTTCCTGGAGATGGACGTGACGAGCCCCAAAGCCGGCAGCTTCGGCGCCACGCTCGAATCGGCGCCGCTGGGCCCCATCGTGGTCAACCAGGTGCGCGGCAGCGCGCAGGACGTCTACCGCACGCGCCGGGCCATCGCCCACAGCCGGAACAACTACTTCTACCTGCTGTGCAAGGCCGACTCGGCCTGGGTGGCGGTGCAGGACGGCCGCTCGGCGCGGCTTCTCCCGGGCGACGCGGTGTTGGTCGATTCGCGCCGGCTCTACGAATTCCACTTGCTGCAGTCGGCCGACACCATCTCGATCGAGCTGCCCACCGCCTGGGTCGATGCCTGGATTCCCGATGCCGGCGACCAGGTGGCGCGGCGCATCGACGGGCAATCGGGCTGGGGCGGCGTGCTCAGCGGCTTCGTTCGGCAGCTGACGCCCGAGTTGGCGGCGAAGCCCCCGATGCCCGCCGAGCTGCTGAGCGACCAGCTCGGCAGCCTGCTGGCCCTGGCCACGGGCAGCGGCGCCGCAAATGAGCCGGACAAGGGCAGGGCGGCGCTGCGCCGCCGCGTGCTCGACGCCACGCGCGAGCGGCACGCCGAGTGCGGGCTCACCGCGGCGAGCGTGGCGCGCGGGCTGGGCATTTCCGAACGCAGCCTGCACCGCTGCCTGGTCGCCGGCGAAAGCAGCGCACAGGGGCCCACAACCTTCGCCGCCGCGCTCGCCGGTTTCCGCATGGCGGCCGCGCGCCGCATGCTGGCCGATGCACGTTTCGACCGTCTGGGCATCGCCCAAATCGGGTATCGCGTGGGCCTGGCCGATGCATCACACTTTGTTCGCCAATGCCGTGCGCACCTGGGCGCCACACCCGGCGAACTGCGGCGCCGGCGCTGAACTGGCGCGAACCGGCCATCCGCGTGGCAGGCATCGGCCATTCGCGGCATCGCCCCGTTCCTAAAGTCCCTCTGCATCGAAACAACGAAAGAGACTTCCCATGTCCGATACCTATGTCCTGGTCCACGGCGCGTGGCATACAGGCGCCGAGATCGAAGCCGTGGCCGACGGCGTGCGCGCGGCCGGCCACACCGTGTACTGCCCCACGCTGGCGGGCAACAACCCCGGCGACGACCGTTCCAGCACCGGCCTCGAAGACGCCATCGCCTCCGCCGTGCGCTACATCGAGGAGAAGGACCTGACGCAGGTGCGCCTCGTGGGCCACAGCTACGGCGGCATGGTGATCTCGGGCGTGGCCGACCGCATCGCCCACCGGCTCAAGCGGTTGGTGTACATCAACGCCTTCGTGCCGCTGGACGGCGAATCGCTCAACGACATGGTGCCGCCGCACTACGTGACGATGTTCGATGCCGTCGCCGCGGCCAACGGCAACGCGGTGACGCTGCCCTTCGAGATCTGGCGCGAGGCCTTCATCAACGACGCCGACCTCGCGACCGCGCAGGCCGCCTACGAGAAGCTCAACCCCCATCCGTACCGCACCTTCACGGACAAGATCCGCCTGAGCCAGCCGCTGGCGGCGCTGGCGCTGGGCAAGTCGTACCTGAACTGCCAGCAGGACACCGCGATGCCGCACGGCCTGCCGTGGCATCCGCGCCTGTCGGAGCGGCTCGGCCTGTTCCGCCTGGTGGAGTGTCCGGGCAGCCACGAGATGTTCTTCTCGAACCCGCAGCGGCTCGCGCAGGCCGTCATCGAAGCCGGGCGGGACTGAGCACGGGGCTCTTCAGCCGCCGCCGAAGAGCGCGTCGTACACGCGGATCGACGCCCAGGCGTCGTTCGCGGCGTAGCGGATCTGCGCCTCGGTGAGCTGCCGGTTGGCCCAGTTCGAGGTGGTCGCCTTGCGCGACTTGACGAAGCGGCGGCCGAACACCAGCGCCACCGCCGCCTTCACGCCCACCGACCTGCGGTAGCCGCGCCGGCGGAACTCGTCGTCGATGTCGAACACGGCCTTCGGCTCGATGTTCAGCCGGTTGCGGATCAGCGTCAGGTCGCCCGACAGGCCGAAGCCGACCTTGCGCAGCTCGGTCGAGGCGATCAGCGCGGCCACCACCGGATTGCACTCGGTGCGGTGCAGCTGGAACAGCCAGGCCGCATCGCGCGTGGCGAACTGCACCACGTGCGGGCCGCCCGACACTTCGTTCTTCGCGAAGGTGGGCTTCGATTCGGTGTCGAAGCCCGCGATGCCGGCCGCCAGCAGCGTGGCGGCGGCGCGCTCGGCCTCCTGCAGCGTGGAGACGACCACGACGTTCGCGGCGGTCAGGGTTTCGAAGGGGTCGAGCAGCGCGATCTGTTCGCGCTCGGGCAGGGGCGGGAGCGCGGGGTTGTTGCGGCGCTCGTTCACCGGGCGGCTGCTTTCGTCGTGGTCTTTTTCTTCTTCACGGGTGCTTTCTTGGCCGCCGCCTTCTTTGCAGCTGGCGCTTTTTTCGGTTTCTTCGGCTTCGGCGGCTGGCCCGAGCGCAGTGCCGCCTCGTAGGCGAGCCGGCCCCAGCGGGCAGCCTCCTCGCGGTCCTCGAAGAGGTCCGCCGGGGCGAGCCGGTACGACATCGGCATCGCCTTGCCCTGGCGCATGTAGGTGAAGGGCTGCAGGTTCAGCCTGTCGAAGTGCGGGGCGCTCTCGGCGTCGGACTTCAGGTAGAGCGTTTCGTTGGCGACCAGCGCGATCATCCGGCCCTCGTGCCAGACGCCATGGCCGCCGAACATGCGCCTGGTTTCGATGCGGCCCAGGCGCTCGAAGATCTCGTGCAGGCTTTGGACGAACTCGCTCATCGGCGTGCCTTCGTGCTTCGCACTGCGGCGCGAGCTTGCCTGGGGCGGCCCGGCGCGGCACTCATGCGGTGATCTCGATGCGGTTACCGTCCGGGTCGAGCACCACGCTCTCGTAGTAGCCGTCGCCGGTGCGGCGCGGGCCGTCGAGCAGCGGATAGCCGTCGGCCTTCAGGCGTTGCGTGAGTTCGTCCACGGCGGCGTCGGAGCCCACGCTGATCGCCAGGTGCGTCCAGCCCATGCGCTGGGCGCCGGCTTCGGCCGGCAGGGGCGAGAGCGTGCTGGTGGTCATGGCCTCGATGCGCGCGCCGTCGCCCAGGCTCAGGAAGCAGGAGGCGAAGCCCTTGGCCGGGTTGACGTAGCCCGCGCCCGCGGTGGCGCCGAAGTAGTCGACGTAGAAGCGCTTGCAGCGTTCGAGATCGGTGGTCCAGAGTGCGATGTGGTCGATGCGCATGGGGAAGCGAAGAAGGAAGGAAATCGGCCGCTCAGGCGATGCGCCACGGCGGGCGCGAGGGCGACCAATGGTAGGCGATGCGCTCGCGGCCGCTCGTGGGGTGGCGGTCGGCCGCGCCACGCTCCAGCCCGTAGCGTTCGTAGAAGCGCTGCGCCGAGGTGTTGCCGGCCGCCACGTGCAGCCGCCAGCCGTTGGGAATGCGCACGCAAGCCTCGTCGAGCAGTGCCTTGCCCAGGCCCTGGTTGCGCAGATGAGGCTCGACGAAGAGCTGGGCCACGTACTCGCGCCTCACGAGCAGCACCATGAAGGCCAGCACCTGGCCTTCGCGCTCGGCCAGCACCACGTCGGCGGGCGGGCCGAACTCGGTATGCACGCGATGCAGCCAGTGGGCGATGGGCTCGATGTGCGGCACGTCGCGGTTGGCGGAAATCCAGGCGCGCCGCCAGATGCCCGCCAGCACCATGTTCTCCTCGGCGCCGCCTTCGCGCGACCGCAGGTGGAAGACCGGAGTTTGGGCGGCGGACATGATGCGTTTCATGATACGGCGCGGGGCCGCCGCGGTCGATGGGCCGTGCTCTAGCTGGAGGCCCGCAGAGTCTGCGCGTGGTGCGCGATGTGGTCCGCCATGAAGCTCTGGATGAAGTAGTAGCCGTGGTCGTAGCCCGCGTGGCGGCGCAGCGTGAGCGGCTGGCCGGCGGCGAAGCAGGCGGCCTCGAAGGCCTCGGGATGCAGCTGCTCGGCCAGGAATTTGTCGTCCAGGCCCTGGTCGATGAGGATGCCCTGCGGATACGGCGCCGTGACCTGTGACTTCATGAGCGCGCTGGCATCGTGCGCCAGCCATTGCGCGCGGTCGGCGCCGGGCTCGCCCAGGTAGCCCGCGAAGGCCTTCTCGCCCCATGGGCACTGCGTGGGCGCGCAGATCGGCGCGAAGGCCGACAGCGACCTGAAGCGCCCCGGATGCCGAAGCGCCAGCGTGAGCGCGCCGTGCCCGCCCATCGAGTGGCCGAAGATGCCGATGCGCTCGCCGTCGATCGGGAAGTGCCTGGCCACCAGCGGCAGCAGCTCCTGCACGATCCAGCTTTCCATGCGCCAGTGCGTGGCCCAGGGCTCGGCCAGCGCGTCGAGATAGAAGCCGGCGCCGATGCCGAAGTCCCAGTTGTCCCTGGCGCCGGGAATGCCTTCCACCTCCGGGCCGCGCGGACTGGTGTCGGGCGCGATCAGCGCGATGCCCAGGCTGGCGGCCATGCGCTGCGCGCCGGCCTTGATGGCGAAGGTCTCCTCGTTGCAGGTCAGGCCCGCGAGGTAGAGCAGGGCGGGCACGCGCTCGTGCGCGGCCTGCGGCGGCAGGTAGACCGAGAAGCGCATCGGCAGGCCGATCTCGAGCGAATGGTGCTCGACGAAGCGCTGCAGGCCGCCGAAGGCGCGGTGCTCGGAAAGCAGCTTGGGGGTGTTGTCGGTCATTGGGGGTTCTTGTCGTTGCTGCGCAGTGCCGGCACGAACTCGAGCACGGCGTCGGCGAAGGTGCGTGGCGCTTCCTGCGGCAGGTTGTGGCCGGCCCCGGGCACCAGCCGGTGCGAGCGCGGGCCGCCGAAGCGGTTGGCGTGGGCGGAGGCATCGGCCGGCGGGCGCACGCCGTCGTCGATGCCGTCGAAGGTGATGGCAGGCACAGTGATCGTCGGCTGGGCCGCGAGGCGGCGCTCGATGTCGGCGTAAGCCGGGTCACCCGGCACCAGGCCGAACCGGTGGCGGTACGACTGGATCACCACGTCCACGAAGTCGGGATGGTCGAAGGCGGCGGCGCTGCGCTCGAAGGTGGCGTCGTCGAACTTCCAGGTGGGCGACCACAGCTTCCACAGCAGCTTCGTGAACGCCTTGCGGTCTTTCTGCAGGCCGGCGCGCCCGCGTTCGCTGTGGAAATAGTACTGGTACCAGAGGCTGTGCTCGTTGTCGGGCGTGTCGGGTTCCATCGCCTTGGCGATATTCTGGATGTTGTAGCTGTTGAGGGACACCAGCCCCGCGCAGCGCTCGGGCCACAGCGCCGCGACCACGCAGGCCGCGCGGCCGCCCCAGTCGTAGCCGGCCAGCACGGCGCGCTCGATCTTCAGCGCGTCGAGCAGCGCAAGCAGGTCGGCGCCCAGCGCAGCCTGCTCGCCCGAGCGCGGCGTGGCCTCGCTCAGAAAGCGCGTGGCGCCGTAGCCGCGCAGGTACGGCACGATCACGCGGCAGCCGGCGTCGGCCAGCATGGGCGCGACTTCGGCATACGTGTGGATGTCGTACGGAAAGCCGTGCATCAACAGCACCGGCGGGCCGTCGGCGGGGCCGGCTTCGTAGTAGGCGACTTCGAGGACGCCCGCCTCGATCCTGCGCAGGGGTTCCATTCTTTCCATCACGAGATCATCTCCAGTGAATGAGTAGATGCCTTTGCCAGGAACACCGCGGAACCGGCTTTGCCGGGCCGCAGGTGTTGCCCCCTGCAAGGGGGGTTGGCGCAGCGACACGAAGTGCGCGAAGCCTGGGGGTGAGTCCGAGGCCACCGCGGAACCGGCTTTGCCGGGCCGCAGGTGTTGCCCCCCTGCAAGGGGGTTGGCGCAGCGACACGAAGTGCGCGAAGCCTGAGGGTTAGTAAATCACCACGCCGCGGATGGATTCGCCGCGCTTCATCAGGTCGAAGCCGTCGTTGATCTTCTCCAGCGGCATCGTGTGCGTGATCAGGCTGTCGATGTCGATCTTGCCTTCCATGTACCAGTCGACGATCTTCGGCACGTCGGTGCGGCCGCGCGCGCCGCCGAAAGCCGAGCCTTCCCACTTGCGGCCGGTGACCAGCTGGAACGGGCGGGTGCTGATCTCGG
This sequence comes from Variovorax sp. 278MFTsu5.1, assembly GCF_048305045.1. Lineage (NCBI taxonomy): Bacteria > Pseudomonadati > Pseudomonadota > Betaproteobacteria > Burkholderiales > Comamonadaceae > Variovorax > Variovorax sp. 278MFTsu5.1. The sequence continues at coordinate 4,686,366 of NZ_CP157622.1, read as the reverse complement.
CACCGGCCTCGGCCACGCCGATGATGATGCTGCGGCCCCAGCCCTTGTGCGTGCACTCCAGCGCCTGGCGCATCACCTTGGTGTTGCCGATGCACTCGAAGCTGTAGTCGGCGCCGCCGTCGGTCAGCTGCACGATGGCATCGACCACGTTCTCCGTGTCCTTGGGGTTGATGAAGTGCGTCATGCCGAACTTGCGGGCCATGGCCTCGCGCGCGGGGTTCAGGTCGATGCCGATGATCTTGTCGGCGCCCACCATCTTCGCGCCCTGGATCACGTTCAGGCCGATGCCGCCGAGGCCGAACACCACCACGTTGGCGCCGGCTTCCACCTTGGCCGTGAAGATCACCGCGCCGATGCCGGTGGTCACGCCGCAGCCGATGTAGCAGACCTTGTCGAACGGTGCGTCCTCGCGGATCTTGGCCAGCGAGATCTCAGGCGCGACCGTGTAGTTGCTGAAGGTGCTGGTACCCATGTAGTGGGCGATGGGCTTGCCGTCGAGGCTGAAGCGGCTGGTGCCGTCGGGCATCAGGCCCTTGCCCTGCGTGCCGCGGATGAGCTGGCACAGGTTGGTCTTGCGGCTCAGGCAGAACTTGCACTGGCGGCATTCGGGCGTGTACAGCGGAATGACGTGGTCGCCCTTCTTCAGCGTGGTGACGCCGGGGCCGACGTCCACCACGATGCCCGCGCCCTCATGGCCCAGGATGGCGGGAAAGATGCCCTCGGGGTCGGCGCCCGAGAGGGTGTAGTAGTCGGTGTGGCAGATGCCGGTGGCCTTGATCTCGACGAGCACTTCGCCGAACTTCGGGCCTTCGAGGTCCACGGTTTCGATGGTGAGCGGGGCGCCTGATTTCCAGGCGACGGCGGCTTTGGTCTTCATGATGTTCGATCTCGGAAGCGGGGAATGGGAGGGGATTCTCAGGCAGGGCCAGCAGGGAAGATACCCGACATGCCGATGAACCCCGGCAGGTGGCGGAAATCCCAGACCCAGTTTCGCAGCGCGGGAAACTCGTCGAGCGAGATGCCGCCTTCGCCCGCGAGCGCCACATAGGGAAAGCAGGCGAGGTCGGCAATGGTGGCCTCCGGCGCCGACGCGAGCCAGCGCAGGCCTTCGGTGGCTCGCTCGGCGAGGTGGTCGTCGAGCACGCGGAATACGGCGCGCGCGCCCGCGCGGCAGGCATCGATGTCGAGGTGGTGATAGCCGAGCGCATCGTGCAGCCGCGCGGCCGAGGCGGTTCGGGTGATCTCGTCGGCGGTGGCGAGCCACTGGGCGACTTCGCCGCGCAGCTTCGCGTCGGCGGGATACCAGCGGCCCTGCGGGTCGTGGCGGCTCGCGAGGTAGACCAGGATGGCCTGCGCGTCGCGCAGCACGAAGCCGTCGTCGTCGATCACCGGCAGCTGGCCCAGCGGATTGACGTTGGCGAGGAACGCGGCCGACCTGTGCTCGCGGCCGGGAAAGAAATCGACCGGCACCGCCTGGTACGCCACGCCCAGCCAGGCCAGCATCTGCCTCACCTTGAAGCAGTTGCCCGAGAGCGGGTAGTCGTAGAGCTTCAGTGTCGCCGTGCTCATGCCGCGGCCCTCACGCCGAAGCGCATGCCGCGCTCGCGCAGCCATCGCCGGTAGGTGACGGAGGAGGTGTCGCCGCGCGTGGGCGTCTCGGCGCGGCCTTCGAGCGGCATGCGCTTGAAGGCGTGGTTCTCCAGGATGGGCTTGTCCTGCCCGAAGATGGTGTGCTGGAAGGCGATGAGCTCGGCGTCGGTGGAATGGTCGTCGTAGCAGGCCAGCAGGGTGTGGGCGATCACGTGTTCCTCGTCGACCGGCTGCAGGAAGATGCCGATCGCATCGAGCTCGCCCGCGCGGAAGCTGCTCTTGTAGAGCATGGCCGAGAAGGGCTGCATCACGCGGTACTTGTAGAGCACCTCGCTGCCCGAGGCGTCGTGCGCGGCGGAGGCGCGCGGCTGCCAGAAGCGGCAGTCGGTGGCCCAGATCTCGCCGGTGGCGGGCTCCACCTGCACCTGGTACTGCGCCACCTCGGTGTGCGGCACCTTGCCGAGGTAGTCGGCATGCACGAAGGGAAAGTGCGCCATGTCGAGAAAGTTCTCGATCACCCGCAGGCCCGACACCGCGACGCCGATGCCGCCGCAGTCGACGCGACGGCGGCCGGGTTCGCCGTATTCGGGAAAGTCGAACAGCGGGCGAGCGGGGCGGCCGCTCGGGCAGACCCAGAGATAGCCGTAGCTGGATTGCACGGCGAGCGGGGTGTCGCCGAGGCTGCAGCGGGGAGTGCCGTCGGCATCGGTCGACAGCCGCACGGTTTCGCCGAGCAGCCGGGTTTCGCGCGAGGCCGTTGGCGCCGGCGCGGGGCCGACGACCAGCCAGTCGTCGAGCATGTTGGGATCGTCGGTGACGAAGGGCATGGGTTTCTCTTCTTTCAACCCTGGGGCAGGGCTTCGATTTCGGTGCGCAGCTGGCGGGCGGCCGCGTGCAAGGCTTTCATGGCGGCCGAGCCGGGGGCGGCTTCCGTCCACAGGTGGATGAAGGCGAGCCGGGGCTGGGCGTCAAGGACGAGGGCGACGGTTTCCGTGCCGCCGATCCGGCCCCGCCAGGAGGAGGAAACCCTGGCCATGCCGTGGCTCTCCAGCGCTTCACGAGCGGCCTGGGCGGGCGCGCGAACCGTCAGCGTGCGGCAGAAGTGCCAGCCGGTGGGAACGGCATCGCGCAGTTCGTCTGGAACCGGTGCAGCCTCGGGCGAAAGATTCACCCACAGCATCCCGGCCGCCTCCGCCGTGCCGAAGGTCTTCGCGCAGACGTTGCGCGGCGCCTGCATGGCCGGGTGCGCCGGAATGCTGGTGCACTGCCCGCTGCCGGCCTCGTACTGCCAGCCGTGGTACGCGCAAGCCAGGCGGTTGTCGATGACCTGCCCGAGCGTGAAGCGCACGCTGCGGTGGGGGCAGCGGTTTTCCCAGGCTTGGGCGGTGCCGTCGGCGGCGCGCCAGAGCGCAAGTTCCTGGCCTTCGGCGAAGCCGGCGACGATGTTGGCGCCCGGGCGCAGGTCGGCCGAGCGTGCGACGGGGTGCCAGGCGATGACGGTGTTTTCTGGAGTGCTCATGTCGTGGGGAAAGCGCGGAAAGGACGGCTGCGCGCCGGTGATACCGTACCGTTTCCGCCGCACCGATGAAAGTCACATGAAGAGACGCTGCTTTTCATTCCTGCAACGCTGGGCCGCATGAGCCGCATCGATCTCGCCCTGGTCGAGGCTTTCGTGCTGATCGCCAGGAGCGGCAGTCTCACCAAGGCCGAAAGCCTCTCCGGCGTTTCCAAGGCCACCCTGAGCCGGCAGCTCACGCGGCTGGAGGAGCTGCTGGGCGCGCAACTGCTGCTGCGCAGCCCGCGCCGCATCTCGCTCACCGAGGCCGGCCGCGCGTTTCTTGTGCGCGGCGAAGGGCTGCTCGACGAGGTGAAGGGCCGGCTCGAAGAGGCCAGCACCGAAGTCCACGCGTTGACGACGGGCGTGTCGGGCAGCCTCTCGCTGCTGTCGGACACGCAGTTCAGCACCTCCTTCGTCTGCCATGTGGTCAAGCTGTTCCTCGAGGAGCATCCGGACGTGCGCTGCCAGCTCGACGTGGCCAGCGGCTTCCATGCGCCTCGGATCGACGACGTCGACTGCTACGTGTGCTCCGAGCCGCCCGATGCGCCGAACCTCGTGGCTCGGCTGCTGGGGCGGCTGAACTACGGGCTGTACGCGAGCCCGCAGTACCTGGTGCGGCACGGGGTGCCCTCGTCACCCGATGAGCTGGTGGCGCACCAGTCCATCGTGATGAAGGAGCCTTCGGAGCGCTCGCAGGTGCTGCTGGTGTCGGGCGCGGCCAGCTTCGCGTTCGGCCCCGAGCCGGCCTTCGAGACCAACGACCACTGGGTGATGAAGACCTTCTGCATCGACGGCCTGGGCATCGCGCTGCTGCCCGCCTTCTTCGTGCGGCCCGAGCTGGAGCAGGGCGTGCTGGTGCCGGTGCTGCCGCAGTGGCAGCCGGAGCCGCGGCGCATCTACTGCGCCTACCAGCGGCAGCGCTACATGGGGCGGAAGCTGCGCTCCTTCGTCGACCTGATGGCGCGCTGCGTGGTCGACATCGACTCGTACAACTACTACGTCGGCTCGTCCGCCGCGCGCAGGCGCAGGACGGCCGCGAGACCATAATCGGCCTCCGTTCGCCAGATTCCCCCCAGACAACCATCATGAAGAAGATCCTCGTCCTCAACGGCCCCAACCTCAACCTGCTCGGCACGCGCGAGCCCGAACAGTACGGACGCGACACGCTGGCCGACGTCGAGCGCCTGTGCAAGGAAACGGGCGCGAAGTTCGGCGTCGAGATCGAATGCCGCCAGTCGAACCATGAAGGCGTGCTGATCGACTGGATCCAGGAGGCCGGCCGCGAAGTGGCGGCGGGCAACATGATCGGCGTGGTGATGAACCCCGGCGCCTACACCCACACCTCGATCGCGCTGCACGACGCCATCAAGGGCGCGAGCGTGCCGCTGATCGAACTGCACATCTCGAACGTGCATGCGCGCGAGGAGTTCCGCCACCACTCGTACATCTCGCCGGCGGCGAAGGGCATCATCGTGGGGCTGGGCGTGAAGGGCTACATCCTCGCCATCACGGCGCTGGCGGCCTGACCCGGGCCCGCGGCGCGCTCAGTAGAGTTGTTTGGGCGCCGAGGCCTTCCAGCTGCGGCTGATGCGGCCCTGGCTGTCGATGCTCTCCAGGTGCACGTCGAAGCCCCAGAGCCGGGCGACGTGCTTGAGCACCTCTTCGGCCGTGTCGTGCAGCGGCAGGTTGTTGCGCTGCGTGTGGCGCAGCGTCAGCGAGCGGTCGCCGCGCATGGCCACGTTCCACACCTGGATGTCGGGCTCGCGGCTTCCCATGTCGTACTGGCGTGAGAGCGATTCGCGCAGCGCGTGGTAGCCGCTGTCGTCGTGGATGGCCGACACCTCCAGTTCCGATTCGCTCTGGAAGTCGCGGATCGCGAAGAAGCGGAAGTCGCGCATCGTCTTCGGACTCAGGAACTGGCCGATGAAGCTCTCGTCCTTGAAGTTGCGCATCGCGTAGTCGAGCGTGCGCAGCCAGTCGGTGCCCGCGAAGTCGGGGAACCAGCGGCGGTCTTCCTCGGTGGGCTTCTCGCAGATGCGCCGCAGGTCGGTGTACATCGCGAAGCCCAGCGCGTACGGGTTGATGCCGCTGTAGGCGCGGTGGCCCACCGGCGGCTGGAAGATCACGCCCGTGTGGGAGCTGAGCCATTCCATCATGAAGCCGTCGGCGAGCTGGCCGCGGTCGTACATGGTGTTGAGCAGCGTGTAGTGCCAGAAGGTGGCCCAGCCTTCGTTCATGACCTGGGTCTGGCGCTGCGGGTAGAAGTACTGCGCGATCTTGCGCACGATGCGCACCACCTCGCGCTGCCACGGCTCCAGCAGCGCGGCGTTCTTCTCGATGAAGTAGAGCAGGTTCTCCTGCGGCTCCAACGGAAAGCGCTTGGCAGCGTCGGCCTCGGCCGCCTGCTCGCTCTTGCGTGGCAGCGTGCGCCAGAGGTCGTTCACCTGCTGCTGCATGTGGCGCTCGCGCTCGGCGCGCTGGGCGGCTTCCTGCGCCAGCGAGCGCTTCTGCGGGCGGCGATAGCGGTCGACGCCGTAGTTCATCAACGCATGGCAGGAGTCGAGCAGCTCTTCCACCGCGTCCAGGCCGTGGCGCTCCTCGCACTCGGCGATGTAGTGCCGCGCGTACACCAGGTAGTCGATGATGGACGAGGCGTCGGTCCACATCCGGAACAGGTAGTTGCCCTTGAAGAAGCTGTTGTGCCCGTAGGCCGCATGCGCGATCACCAGGGCCTGCATGGCCATGGTGTTCTCCTCCATCAGGTAGGCGATGCAGGGGTCGGAGTTGATGACGATCTCGTAGGCCAGCCCCATGTGGCCGCGCTTGTAGTTCTTCTCGGTCGAGATGAACTGCTTTCCGTACGACCAGTGCCGGTAGATCATGGGCATGCCCACGCTGGCGTAGGCGTCCATCATCTGCTCGGCGGTGATGACTTCGAGCTGGTTCGCGTACACGTCCAGGCCGTAGCCCCGGGCCGTCTTGGCGATTTCCGAGTGGTAGGTCTCGATGAGTTCGAAGGTCCAGTCGGAAGGGCTGGGCAGGCGCTCCAGCCGGGGCAGGCTGGTGGCCGGAGGAGGGGCGGTGATGGCGGTGTTCATGACGTGACCCCTTCCTTCTTGAACAGGTCGCGGAAGACCGGGTAGATATCTTGAGCGTCGGACACCTTGCGCATCGCGAAGTTGGGCTCCACGCCTTCGAGCTGCTGGTATTCCTGCCACAGGTTCTGCTCGGTCTCGGCCACCTGCACGTAGGCGTAGTAGCGCACGACCGGCAGGATGTTCTCGACCAGCAGCTCGCGGCAGCGGCCGCTGTCCTGGTGCCAGTTGTCGCCGTCGCTGGCCTGCGCGCCGTACACGTTCCATTCGCCGCTGGGGTAGCGCGCCTTGATGATCTCGTCCATCAGCACCAGCGCGCTGGAGACCACCGTGCCGCCGGTTTCCGTAGCGTGGAAGAACTCTTCCTCCGTCACTTCCTGCGCCTGCGTGTGGTGGCGCAGGAAGACCAGGTCGATCTTCTCGTAGTGCCGCGTGAGGAACATGTACAGCAGCATGAAGAAGCGCTTGGCCATGTCCTTGCGCGCCTCGTCCATCGAGCCCGACACGTCCATCAGGCAGAACATCACGGCCTTGGCGCTGGGCACCGGTGTCTTCACGCGGTTGCGGTAGCGCAGGTCGATGGGGTCGATGTAGGGCACGTGCCGCATGGTGCGGCGCACTTCGGCGATGCGCTCTTCCGTCTCGCGGATTTCCTTCTGGATGAAGGGCTGCTCGACCTGCGGATGCTTGCGCAGGCTTTCGAGGTGCGCCTCCAGCCGCTTGAGCTCCTTGCGCGGCTCGCCGCCCAGCGCGATGCGGCGGGCGAGGGCGCCGCGCATCGAGCGCACCACGTGCAGGTTGTTGGGCGAGCCGTCGCTGGTGAAGCCTGCGCGGTGGCTCTTCCACTCGGGCACATCGGCGATCTGCGTGCGGATGAGGTGGGGCAGCGCGAGGTCGTCGAAGAAGACGCGCATGAACTCCTCGCGCGTGAGGCGGAAGACGAAGTCGTCCTCGCCTTCGCCGCTGTCGCTGGCCTCTCCGCTGCCGGAGCCGCCTCCGCCGCCGCCTTCAGGCCGCTTGATGCGGTCGCCCTTCAGGTACTCCTGGTTGCCGGGGTGGACGTACTCGCGGTCGCCGCCGCGGGCGTGGCCGAACACGGGCTCCGACACGTCGTGGCGCGGCAGCGTCACATCTTCGCCCTGCTCCAGTTCGCGGATGTTGCGGCCGCTGACGGCGCGCCTCACCGCTTCCTGGATCTGACCCTTGTAGCGCCTGAGGAAGCGCTCGCGGTTGCCGATGGACTTGTTCTTGCCCGACAGGCGGCGGTCGATGATCTGCTGCAGGATGGCCACGATGTTGTCAACGCTCCTTGCAAAGAGAGAACGATCGGAAGGGCCGTTTTTCTATGAGCTTTTACGCACCCGCAGATACCACTCGCAGAGCAGGCGCACCTGCTTGGCCGTATAGCCCTTCTCGACCATGCGGGTCACGAAGTCCTCGTGCTTCTTCTGCTCGTCGGCGCTGCTCTTGGTGTTGAAGCTGATCACCGGCAGCAGCTCTTCGGTGTTGGAGAACATCTTTTTCTCGATCACCGAGCGCAGCTTCTCGTAGCTGGTCCACGCCGGGTTGCGCCCCGCGTTGCCGGCCCGCGCGCGCAGGACGAAGTTGACGATCTCGTTGCGGAAGTCCTTCGGGTTGCCGATGCCCGCGGGCCGCTCGATCTTCTCGAGTTCGGCGTTGAGCGAGGCGCGGTCGAAGACTTCGCCGGTGTCCACGTCGCGGAACTCCTGGTCCTGGATCCAGTAGTCGGCGTAGGTGACGTAGCGGTCGAAGATGTTCTGGCCGTACTCGCTGTAGCTCTCGAGGTAGGCGGTCTGGATCTCCTTGCCGATGAACTCCGCATAGCGCGGCGCCAGAAGCTCCTTGATGTAGCTGATGTACTTCTGCTCGACTTCCGGCGGGAACTGCTCGCGCTCGATCTGCTGCTCGAGCACGTACATCAGGTGTACCGGGTTGGCGGCCACCTCGGAGCTGTCGAAGTTGAAGACCTTGGAGATGATCTTGAAGGCGAAGCGCGTGGAGACGCCGCTCATGCCTTCGTCGACGCCCGCGTAGTCGCGGTACTCCTGGATCGACTTGGCCTTGGGGTCGGTGTCCTTGAGGTTCTCGCCATCGTATACCTGCATCTTGCTGAAGGTGCTGGAGTTCTCCGGCTCCTTCAGGCGGGTGAGCACCGAGAGTTGGGCCATCATGCGCAACGTTCCGGGGGCGCAGGGAGCGTTGGCGAGCGAGGAGTTGCGCACCAGTTTCTCGTAGATCTTGATCTCTTCCGAGGCCCTCAGGCAATAGGGCACCTTGACGATGTAGATCCGGTCGAGGAAAGCCTCGTTGTTCTTGTTGTTGCGGAAAGCCTTCCACTCGCTCTCGTTGCTGTGCGCGAGCACGATGCCGTCGAAGGGTATGGCGCCGAAGCCTTCGGTACCCTTGAAGTTGCCTTCCTGGGTGGCCGTCAACAGCGGGTGCAGCACCTTGATGGGCGCCTTGAACATTTCCACGAACTCCAGCAGGCCCTGGTTGGCCAGGCACAGGCCACCGGAGTAGGAGTAGGCGTCGGGGTCGTCCTGGGCGAAGGTCTCGAGCTTGCGGATGTCGACCTTGCCGACCAGCGAGGAGATGTCCTGGTTGTTCTCGTCACCGGGCTCGGTCTTGGCGACCGCGATCTGCCGCAGCACCGAGGGAAAGCGCTTGACCACCTTGAACTGGCGGATGTCGCCGCCGTACTCCTCGAGCCGCTTGACGGCCCAGGGAGAGAGAATTCGATTCAGGTAGCGGCTCGGGATGCCGTATTCCTTTTCAAGGATCTCGCCGTCCTCGACCGCGCTGAAGAGGCCCAGCGGCGATTCGTTCACCGGCGAGCCCTGGATGGCATAGAAGGGCACGTGCTCCATGAGCTGCTTCAGGCGCTCCGCGATGGAGCTCTTGCCGCCGCCCACCGGGCCCAGCAGGTAAAGGATTTGCTTCTTTTCTTCCAGCCCCTGCGCGGCGTGGCGGAAATAGGACACCACTTGTTCTATGGCGTCTTCCATGCCATAGAACTCCTTGAATGCCGGATAGATCTTGATGACCTTGTTCGCGAAGATGCGCGAAAGGCGGGGGTCGTTGCGGGTGTCGACCAGCTGGGGCTCTCCGATGGCCTTGAGCATGCGCTCGGAGGCAGTGGCGTACGCCATGGGATCACGCTTGCAGGTGTCCAGGTAATCCTGCAGCGAGATGACTTCCTCGCGGGTGCGCTCGTAGCGGGCGGCAAAGTTGCTGATCACATCCATGGTCACGCCTCCTTCAGGTCGGTGGGCTTTTGGCCCGATGGCGTGCAGCAAAGGCCTTGCGCAACATTTAAAGGTGTGCCTGCCCATGGCTGCATGCCGTGGAAAACTCCCTTACAACAATCTGCTAACAATCAGCATAAAGCAAAGATTGAACCCGGCAAATCATTTGTTAATTCAGAACCACGATGCCAAGTAAAGTTCCACAAAAAGCAAGGAACAAATTTCCAGATTTCAGGTAAATTCAAAGGCTCGCTTTCTTGATTCTCTCCGGGTGAAAACACCTATGCCGAATGGCCATCGTCCGTTTTTGCCTTTTCTCCGGGAAAAAATCGCCTATTGAGCTTCGAGGCTCAAAAAACAGGCGTTCCTGTTGCAATAACGCGCGATCTGCCGTTCGGTTTATTGCTCAACCCAAAAAAAATATAAAAGCAAACCCTGAGCCACCTTCGGATAGGTGACTCGCGTGAGTCGGTGTCGGTATCGCGCCCGGGACAGGGTCGGCCTGATCCTCTTGGTGCGGATGCACCGCCTCGGTGCGCTAGAGCCCTAGAGGCTGGTGCGCCGGGTCAATGAGGCCGGATTTGCTTCGGGGATGAAGTGGCCGATGGGGGAGGCTGCTTTCCAGCCACCCCATCTGGAGCGAGGCGGCGAGGTACCCCGGTTCGCATTGAAGCCGTGAAGTGATGGGCCCTGCCTCGCAACGGGACTCCACATCTCGAACCGGCCATTGCGGCCGGCCGTGAGCACAACGCCGGTCTCCTGCGCAGCGGCAGGTCCGGCGGGTGCAGGACGATCAGCTGAAGAATTCCTTCGCCTTGTCGAACCAGCCCTTGTCGGTGGGGCTGTGCTTCTCTCCACCCTTCTTGAGCGAATCGTCGAGGTCCTTCAGCAGCTTGCGCTGGTACTCGGTGAGCTTCACCGGCGTCTCCACACGCACGTGGCAGTACAGGTCGCCCGGGTAGCTTGAGTTCACGCCCTTGATGCCCTTGCCGCGCAGGCGGAACTGCTTGCCGCTCTGCGTGCCTTCGGGAATGTCGATGGCCGCCGCGCCCTTCAGTGTGGGCACGTTGATCTCGCCGCCGAGCGCGGCCGTGGTCACGCTCACCGGCACCACGCAGTGCAGGTTGTCGCCGTCGCGCTCGAAGATGTCGTGCTTCTTCAGGCGGATCTCGATGTACAGGTCGCCCGGAGGGCCGCCGTTGACGCCGGGCTCGCCGCTGCCGGTCACGCGCATGCGCTGGCCGTCGTCGATGCCGGCGCGGATCTTCACTTCGAGCGTCTTGTTGCGCTTGATCTTGCCCTGGCCATGGCACGCGGTGCAGGGCTCGGGAATGATCTTGCCGCTGCCGTGGCAGGTGGGGCAGGTCTGCTGCACGCTGAAGAAGCCCTGGCGCATCTGCACCGCGCCCGCGCCGTGGCAGGTGGTGCAAGTGATGGGCTTGGTGCCGGGTTTCGCGCCCGAGCCGTGGCAGGTCTCGCATTCGTCCCAGGTGGGAATGCGGATCTCGGTGGTCTTGCCCTCGGCTGCTTCCTCGAGCGTGATCTCCATCGCGTAGCTCAGGTCGCTGCCGCGGAAGACCTGCCGGCCGCCGCCACGGCGTCCGCCGCCGAACACGTCGCCGAAGATGTCGCCGAAGGCTTCAGCGAAGCCCCCGAAGCCTTCCGCGCCCGGGCCGCGCATGTTCGGGTCGACGCCGGCATGGCCGTACTGGTCGTAGGCCGCGCGCTTCTGGCCGTCGGACAGCATTTCGTAGGCTTCCTTGACCTCCTTGAACTTGGCCTCGGCCTCCTTCGCGGTGTCGCCGTGATTGCGGTCCGGGTGGTGCTTCATCGCGAGCTTGCGATAAGCCTTCTTGATTTCTTCTTCGCTGGCGTTCTTGGGGACGCCGAGGGTTTCGTAGTAGTCGCGTTTGGTGGCCATGGCAGGTCGATCGGGAGATCAGGGAAGCAGCGGGAACTCGGGTGACTTGAAGCGAGAAAGGCTGGAGCACCCTTTCAGGTGTTCCAGCCTTGGTCGGCGGGCTGGAGATCAGCCCTTCTTGACTTCCTTCACTTCGGCGTCGACCACGTTGTCGTCGGCCTGTGCGTGCGATGCAGCTTCCGCGCCAGCGGCACCGGAGGCTGCCGAGGCGCCGGCCGCGGCCTGCGATTCGGCATACATCTTCTCGCCGAGCTTCTGGCTTGCGGTCATCAGCGCGTTCGTCTTTTCCTCGATCGCGGCCTTGTCCTCGCCCTTGAGGGCTTCTTCCAGGTTCTTGATCGCGGTCTCGATCGCTTCCTTCTCGGCGGCTTCGAGGCTGGCGCCGTGTTCGCCCAGCGACTTCTTCACGCTGTGCACCATCGCTTCGCCCTGGTTGCGCGCCTGAACGATTTCGAGCTTCTTCTTGTCGTCGGCGGCGTTCAGCTCGGCATCCTTCACCATCTTCTGGATCTCGTCTTCCGACAGGCCCGAGCTCGCCTTGATGGTGATCTTGTTTTCCTTGCCGGTGCCCTTGTCCTTGGCGCCGACGTGCAGGATGCCGTTGGCGTCGATGTCGAAGCTCACCTCGATCTGCGGCGTGCCGCGCGATGCCGGCGGAATGCCTTCCAGGTTGAATTCGCCCAGCAGCTTGTTGCCCGCGGCGATGTCGCGTTCACCCTGGAACACCTTGATGGTCACGGCCGGCTGGTTGTCCTCGGCGGTCGAGAAGGTCTGCGCGAACTTCGTCGGGATCGTGGTGTTCTTGGCGATCATCTTGGTCATGACGCCGCCCATGGTCTCGATGCCCAGCGACAGCGGGGTCACGTCCAGCAGCAGCACGTCCTTGCGGTCGCCCGAGAGCACCTGGCCCTGGATGGCGGCGCCGACGGCCACGGCCTCGTCGGGGTTCACGTCCTTGCGCGGTTCCTTGCCGAAGAAGGCCTTCACCTTCTCCTGCACCTTGGGCATGCGGGTCATGCCGCCGACCAGGATCACGTCGTTGATGTCGCCCACGCTGATGCCGGCGTCCTTGATGGCCAGGCGGCAGGGAGCGATGGTGCGCTCGATCAGCTCGTCGACCAGGCTTTCCAGCTTGGCGCGGGTCAGCTTGATGTTCAGGTGCTTCGGACCCGATGCATCGGCCGTGATGTACGGCAGGTTGATGTCGGTCTGCGCGCTGTTCGACAGCTCGATCTTGGCCTTCTCGGCGGCTTCCTTCAGGCGCTGCAGGGCCAGCACGTCCTTGCTCAGGTCGACGCCCTGTTCCTTTTTGAACTCGCCGATGATGTAGTCGATGATGCGCTGGTCGAAGTCTTCGCCGCCCAGGAAGGTGTCGCCGTTGGTCGACAGCACTTCGAACTGCTTCTCGCCGTCGACGTCGGCAATCTCGATGATCGACACGTCGAAGGTACCGCCGCCGAGGTCGTACACGGCGATCTTGCGGTCGGCCTTGTCCTGCTTGTCCAGGCCGAAGGCCAGGGCAGCGGCGGTGGGCTCGTTGATGATGCGCTTGACGTCGAGGCCCGCGATGCGGCCGGCGTCCTTGGTGGCCTGGCGCTGGGCGTCGTTGAAGTAGGCGGGCACCGTGATCACGGCTTCGCTGACGGTCTCGCCGAGGTAGTCTTCGGCGGTCTTCTTCATCTTGCGCAGGATGTCGGCGCTGACCTGCTGCGGGGCGATCTTCTTGCCGCGCACTTCCACCCATGCGTCGCCGTTGTCGGCCTTGGCGATGGTGTAGGGCATCAGGTCGATGTCCTTCTGGACTTCCTTTTCCTCGAACTTGCGCCCGATCAGGCGCTTGATCGCGTACAGCGTGTTCTTGGGGTTGGTCACGGCCTGGCGCTTGGCCGAGGCACCGACCAGCACTTCACCGTCTTCCTGGTACGCGACGATCGACGGCGTGGTGCGCGCACCTTCCGAGTTCTCGATCACACGCGTGGTGTTGCCTTCCATGATCGACACGCACGAGTTGGTGGTGCCGAGGTCGATGCCGATGATCTTTGCCATGTTCTTACTCCTGAAAGCCTGAAAAATATGTTGTTATGAACTTGTGGATAACCCGTCGCGATTCAAGGCATGAAGCGGGGATTTCCTGTGGGAATCTTGTGCGTCGCCGAACGGCGGGTCACTTCGGGGCGCTGACCGTGACCAGCGCCGGGCGCAGCACGCGGTCGTTGATGGTGTAGCCCTTCTGCAGCACGGTGACCACGGTGTTGGGTTCCTGGTCGGCGGGGACCATCGAGATGGCCTGGTGCTGGTGCGGGTCGAACTTCGTGCCGGGCGCGGGGGCCACTTCGATCACCTTGTTGCGTTCGAGCGCGCTCTTGAGCTGGCGCAGCGTGGCTTCGGCGCCTTCGCGAATCTGCTCGGGCGTGGCGTCCTTGACGGCCAGGCCGGCTTCCAGGCTGTCGGTCACCGGCAGCAGGCTTTCGGCGAAAGCCTCGACGGCGAACTTGCGGGCCTTGCTGACTTCCTCGTCCGCGCGGCGGCGGGCGTTCTGCACGTCCGCCTGCGCGCGCAGGTACTGATCGGCAAGCTCGGCATTCTTGGTCTGCAGCGCGGCGAGCTCGCCCTGGGCGACGGCCAGGGCATCGAGCGCCTCGGCTTCGTTGGCGGCTTGCGCTGCCTCCAGTTCTTCGGGGCTGGGCTCGCCTTGCAGCATTTGAGAATTCTGTGCGGATTGTTGCGGGTCAGACATTTTTCAAAGAACCGGCACGTGCCGGAAAACAAACGATAGCCAGCCACTTGGGGCTGGCCGAAGGCATTTCAAGCGAAAAAATGGGGTCGAAACGACCTCCGAGACACGAAAAAGGCCCGAAACCGGGCCTTGGAGCCGTCAGCTGGGAGGCTCAGTGGGCGTCGAGCAGTTCGACGTCGAACTTCAGGGTGGCGTTCGGGGGGATCACGCCGCCCGCGCCGCGAGCGCCATAGCCCAGCGATGCGGGAATGATCAGCGTGCGCTTGCCGCCGATCTTCATGCCGGCCACGCCTTCGTCCCAGCCCTTGATGACCTGGCCCGCGCCCAGCGAGAACGCGAAGGGGTCGTTGCGGTCGCGGCTGGAGTCGAACTTGGCGCCTTGCACGCCGTCGTTGTAGAGCCAGCCGGTGTAGTGCACGTGCACGTGCTGGCCGGCCTTGGCTTCGGCGCCGGTGCCGACTTCGGTGTCTTCGTATTGCAGGCCGGAGGGAGTGGTGGGCATGGGAAACGCTCCTTGCGTCGATGTGAGATCCGTGGATCGAAGGCGCGGAGTTTACCGAGGCCCGACGGGCAGCCCCGCCGTCCGTCAGCCGTGGCTGCTGTCGTCGCCGGACGGCGCGGGTGTAGGCGCAGGCGCCGGAGGAGGTTCGGGGGAGGGCGCTGCCGGGGGCGCAACGGGAGCCATGGCGGGAGCGGCGGAGGCGGTTGCGGCCGGCGCAGCAGGCGCAGTTGCCGCAGCCTTCTTCTGCTGGCCGAGCTGCCATTTGCCGGCGAAGGCCTGCAGGTCGGACAGGCGCTTGAGCAGGTCCTGCCCGCTGAGCGTGAGGCTGTAGCCGTCGCTGCCATGGCCCACGAGGCCGGCCTCGCGCAATTCCTTGATGCGGGTGTTGAGCGTGTTGGGAGTGATGCCGCCGACGCTGTCCTGCAGCAGGCGGAAGGTCTGCGCATGGCCGTCGCGCAGGGCCCAGAGCACGCGCAGCGCATAACGGGCTTCGAGCAGGGCGAGCAGCTGGCTGATGGCTGCGTTTTCCTTGGTACTCATCGACATCATCTCCTCGAAGCTGGGCGGGCCGTCGACCTGCGGGAGCAGGGCGATGCCTCGCGTTCTTGTGGTTGGTTATGAACCGTCTCGTTGGGCGGCGACTATAGCGCAATCGATGAGGATGCTACTAGTTTTGTAGCTGTCAAGGCAAGCTGGATGCGGCTTGTGAGACAAAGCCTCACAAATTGGTGTATTCGGCCATGGCTTCGCCCAACCGGATCGCGCGGCCGGGCGACCACTGCGGGTTGAAAGCCAGCGCGGGCGCCGGGAAGAGCATGACGACGGTGGAGCCCAGCAAGAACCGGCCCATCTCGTCGCCCTTGCGGATGTCGATCTGCTGGTCGGTGTAGTGCCACTCGCGCAGCTCGCCCACGCGCGGCGGATTGACCACCCCATGCCACACGGTGGCCATGCTGCCGACGATGGTGGCGCCCACCAGCACCAGCACGAAGGGCCCGCGCGCCGATTCGAAGACGCACACCACGCGCTCGTTGCGCGCGAAGAGGCCGGGCACGCCGCGCGCCGTCGTCGGGTTCACCGAGAACAGGTCTCCCGGCACGTGGATCATGCGCACCAGCCGCCCGTCGCAGGGCATGTGGATGCGGTGGTAGTCCTTCGGGCTCAGGTAGAGCGTGGCGAAGCTGCCGTGCGCGAACTTCGAGGCCAGGGTGGCGTCGCCGCCCACCAGTGCGGTGGTCGTGTAGTTGTGGCCCTTGGCCTGGAAAATCTGGTCGCCTTCGATCGCGCCGAACTGGCTGATCGCGCCGTCCACGGGGCAGATCAGGTCGGCCTGGGCGATGGGCCGGGCGCCGGGCTTGAGCTCGCGCGTGAAGAACTGGTTGAAGCTCTTGTAGTGGCTGATGTCCGACTCGAGCGCCTCGCCCATGTCCACGCCGTACTTGGCCACGAAGCGCCGGATGATCCACGTCGTCACGGCGCCCCGTTCCTTGCCCGCGACCCAGCCGGCGAAATTGGTCAGGGCCTGCTTGGGAAACAGGTATTGGGGCAGTACGGCGGAGCGGTCGGACACGTGGGAATGATCTGGAAAGCGGATCGGAGGGGCATTCTATAAAGGGCTTTTCGCCCGGGACGTAGGAAGCTTCCCTTGGTTCTTCCGGCCAACCCCGCCGATCGCGCCGGATCAGTCGGGCTTGATTCCCGCAGCCTTGATCACCTGCGCCCACTTCTCCACCTCGGCCTTCTGGAAGGCCGCGATCTGCACCGTGCTCAGGTCGGCCGGCTCCATGCCGAAGCCCTTGAGCTTGTCTTGCATCTCCGGCGTCGCGAGGATCTTGCGGATCTCGGTATGCAGCCGGTCGACCACCGGCGCGGGCGTATGCGCGGGCACGAAGATCGCCTGCCACGACACCACCTCGAAGTCCTGCAGGCCCGGCACGCCCGACTCGGCCACCGTCGGCACGTCGGGCATCGAAGCCAGCCGCTTCGACGAGGTGACCGCGATCGCGCGCAGCTTGCCGCTCTGGATGTGCGGGCCGGCCACCACCGTGGTGTCGAACATCATGTCGACCTGCCCGCCGATCACGTCCTGGATCGCCGGGCCGCTGCCCTTGTACGGGATGTGCGTGAACTTCACGCCCGACTTGTAGGCCAGCAGTTCCAGCGCCAGGTGCTGCGAGGTGCCCGTGCCGGCCGAGGCCGACGAGAGCCCGCCCGCCTTGCCCTTGCTCGCGGCTATCACGTCCTTCAGCGTCTTGTAGGGGCTCGCTTGGTTCACCACCAGCACCACCGGGTTGGTGCCGATCAGCGTCACCGGCGCGAACGACTTCTGCGGGTCGTAGCCGAGCTTGGGGTACAGGCTCACGTTGATCGCGTGCGAGCTGATCGTGCCGCCCACCAGCGTGAAGCCGTCGGGCGCGGCGCGCGAGCCGATCTCGGAGCCCACGCTGCCGCCGGCGCCGCCCTTGTTGTCGATGATCACCGTGGTGCCCAGCGCGGGGCCCAGCTTCTGTCCGATCAGCCGGCCCAGCACGTCGGTGGTGCCGCCCGCCGGAAAGGGCACGAGGTAGGTGATCGGCTTGCCCGTGGGCCAGTTGCTGCTGCCTTGGGCGAATGCCGCCGGAAGCGCGGCGGCGACCGAAGAGGCGAGGGCGGTGCGGATGAGTGTGCGGCGTTGCATGCGAAGTCTCCTTGGGTTGTCAGTTGGCGCCGGCTGCCCTTCAGGGCAGGTCGACGATCTCGATCCAGTTCGGGTTCTTGCCCACCTCCAGGTGCTGGGGCGTGCCCAGCGCGCCGGTGTCGGCGTCGATGGCGTAGAGGGAGATGCCGTTCGATTCCTGTCCCGCCGCGATCAGGTAGCGGCCGGTGGAATCGATGGCGAAGCCGCGCGGCCCCTTCTCGGTCGGCGTCTGGCCCAGCGGCTGCAGCTGCCCCGTAGCGGCGTCGACCTTGAATGCCGAGAGCGTGCTCGAGGTGCGCTCCGACGCGTAGAGGAAGCGCCCGTCCGGCGTCAGGTGCAGGTCGGCGGCCCAGGGCTTGCCGGTGAAACCGGCGGGCAGGGTGGTGGTGCTCTGTTCGAGCCTGAGCGTGCCGCGCGCGGCGTCCCAGGCGAACACGTGCAGCGCGGCGTCGAGCTCGTCCAGCAGGTAGACGTGACGCTGCGCCTTGTCCCACACGAAGTGGCGCGGGCCCGACTTCGCGGCGGTGGTGGTCAGCGGAGGGTCGTTGGGCGAGAGCAGGCCTTTCTCGGCGTCGAAGCGCCAGCTCGACACGTTGTCGCCGCCCAGGCTGGTGGCGAGCACGAAGCGGTTGCTCGCGTCGGCGTGGATGGCGTGCGCGTTGGGCGCCGTCTGGATCAGCTGGTTGATCGGCCCCACCGCGCCGTCCTTGCCCACGGCGTTGACCGTGATCTTGCCGCCCTGGTAGGAGGCCGCGAACAGCCACTTGCCGCTCGCGTCGAGGTCGATGTTGGCCATGCTGTCGGCCAGTGGCGCCTCGCCCAGCTTCCGCAGCCTGCCGCTGGCGCCGTCGATCGACAGCGCGGTCACGCGAAACGGCTGCGAGCGCAGCGCGGCGTACAGCACGCGCTTGTCGCGGCTCACCACCATCGGCATCACCGTGCCGCCCACGTTCAGCGTCTGCACCGGCTTGAGCGCGCCCTGGCTCCTGTCGAGCTCGAGCACCGAGATTTCCTGGCTGTCGGCGTTCGACACGTAGACCCAGGTGGCGGCCGATGCGGGTACCGCCGCGGCCAGCCACAGCAGCGATGCGATGGTCGTCTTCTTCATGGCCGGGGCTCAGGGCTTGATGTTGAGTTTGGTGATGAGCTGCTTGAAGTACACGTTGTCCTTCGCCAGCGTTTCCTTGAACACCGCGCCGTCGGTGTAGACGTAGCCCAGGTTCTGCTTGTCCATCACCTCGTGCATCAGCGGTTCGGCGGCGGTCTTCGCGGTGATCTCGCGCAGCTTCGCCATCACTTCGGGCGGCGTGTTCTTCGGCGCGCCCAGGCCGCGCCAGGTGCCGATCGACAGGTCGATGCCGCGCTCCTTGGCTGTGGGTACCTTCTCGAAGCCCTTCACGCGCTTGTCGGCCATCACCATCAGCACCTTGAGCTTGCCGCCCTGCACGTGCGTCGTCACCTCGGCCGGGCTCACCGCTACGGCCTCGATGTGGCCGCCCAGCAGCGCCAGCACCGCGGGTGCAGCGCCCTGGAACGGGATGTGGCCGAACTTGGCGCCGGTCTTGTCTTCCAGCGCGGCGGCGGCAAGGTGCCAGATCGAGCCGTTGCCCGAGTTGCCCACGCGCACGCTCTCCGGCGATTTCTTCGCGGCGGCCAGGAACTCCTCGATGGTGTTCCACGGCGCGTCGGCCTTCACCGTGATCGCGGCCGGATCGGCGTTGAGCTGAGCGATCGGCTGGAAGTCGTCGTAGTTGAACTTGGCCAGCCCCAGGTGCGGCAGCGTCAGCAGCTCGACCGTGAGCACGGCGAGCTTGTAGCCGTCGGGCTTGGAATTGATCACCTCGGTCCAGCCGATGGCGCCCCCCGCGCCGGGACGGTTGACGATCACGATGCTCTGCGAGATGTGCTTGCGGCTCGCTTCCGAGAAGGCGCGCGCCAGGCCGTCGGTACCGCCGCCGGGCTGGTAGGGCACGAGCAGTTCGATGGTGCGGTTCGGAAAGTCGGCCTGTGCGGCGGCCGGTGCCGCCAGCCCGAGCGAGAGGGCGGCCGTGGCCGAGAGGGCGGCGATGCCGCGAATGAACTGCTTGCGTTTCATGATCCTTGTCTCCGTTGTTGTGGTTGAGCGTTGAAGTGTTGAAAAGCGTGGGTGCGCGTCAGGGCATGTACTGCCCGCCGTTCACCTCGATCACCTGCCCGGTGACGTAGCCCGAGAGTTGTTCCGATGCGAGGTAGAGGAATGCGCCCACGCATTCATCCGGCGTGCCGATGCGGCCCATCGGAATGCCGGCGCGGAAGTTCTCCAGCATCGCGGGAGTGGAGAAGCGGTCCTGGAAGGGCGTCTGGATGACGCCCGGCGCCACCGCGTTCACGCGGATGCGGTCGCCCACCAGTTCCTTCGCCAGCCCGTGCGTCGCCGTGCTCACGAAGCCCTTCGAGCCCGCGTACAGATAGGCCGAAGGCCCGCCGCCGGTGCGTGCCGCGACAGAGGTCACGTTGATGATGTTGCCGCCGCCGCTCTTGCGCATCAGCGGAACCACCTCGCGGCAGAAAGCGAGCACCGAGCGCGCATTGATGTGCAGCACTTCGTCGAAGAGTGCATCGTCGAACTCGGCGATGGGCACGCGCTTGACCAGGCTGCCCGCGTTGTTCACCAGCACGTCGATGCGGCCGCCGAACTGTGCCGAGGCCTGCTTCACGCACTCGCGGATCGCGCCCGTGTCGCGCACGTCGGCCTTCAGCGCGAAGGCGGTGCCGCCGGCCGCGCGGATGGTGTCGACCACCTGGTTCGCCGCGTCGGCGGAGCTGTTGTAGTGCACCGCCACGCGCATGCCGCGCGCGGCGAAGGCGATGGCCACCGCCGCGCCGATGCCGGTGCTGGCGCCGGTGACGAGGGCTGTCTTGTCCTTGAGGTCTTCCATGAGGGGCTCCGTTGATGAAGAGACAGGTCTGAGAAAGGAAATCAGAAAGACGTGAACCCGCGCGTCGCGCAGCGCCTTGCTCAGGTCACGGGCGCGGGGTTGAAAAGCACCAGCGCGTTGTGCAGCTTCCAGTGCTCGGCCCAGGTCTTCTTCCGTCCGCTGGCCACGTCGAGCATCAGGCGGAACATTTCCCAGCCGATGTCCTCGATGGTGGCCTCGCCGTCGGCGATGCGGCCCGCGTTCACGTCCATCAGGTCGTGCCAGCGGCGCGCGAGGTCGCTGCGGGTGGCGACCTTGATCACCGGCACCTCGGCCAGCCCGTAGGGCGTGCCGCGGCCGGTGGTGAACACGTGCAGGTTGATGCCGGCGGCCAGTTGCAGCGTGCCGCAGATGAAGTCGCTGGCGGGCGTGGCCGTGTAGATCAGGCCCTTGTGCGCCGCCTTCTCGCCGGGCGCGAGCACGCCGGTGATGGGCGCCGAGCCCGACTTGACGATGGAGCCCATCGCCTTCTCGACGATGTTGGAGAGCCCGCCCTTCTTGTTGCCCGGCGTGGTGTTGGCGCTGCGGTCGACCGTGCCCTTCTTCAGGTAGGCGTCGTACCAGGCCATCTCGCGGATCATGGCCTCGGCCACCTCGGGCGTGGACGCGCGCGAGGTGAGCTGGTCGATGCCATCGCGCACCTCGGTGGTCTCGGAGAACATCACCGTGGCGCCCGCGCGCACCAGCAGGTCGGTGCAGAAGCCCACCGCCGGGTTGGCGGTGACGCCAGAGAAGGCATCGCTGCCGCCGCACTGCACGCCCACCACCAGTTCGCTGGCGGGCACGGTCTCGCGCCTGCGTGCGTTGAGCCGGGCGAGGTGCTCCTCGGCCTGGCGCATGACCGAATCGATCATCGACATGAAGCCGACGTGCGCGTCGTCCTGCAGGCAGACCACGTCGAGCGCGGTATCGGGCGTGGTGCCGGCACGCTGGTCGGCGATGGGAATGCTGCCCGGCGGCAGCAGCCGCTCGGGCTGCAGCTTCTCGCAGCCCAGGCTCACCACCATCACCTCGCCGCCGAAGTTCGGGTTGAGGCTGATGTTGCGCAGCGTGCGGATCGGCACGACGGCGTCGGGTGCGTCGATGGCCACGCCGCAGCCGTAGGTGTGCTCCAGCGCCACCACGTCGTCGACGTTGGGGTACTTCGGCAGCAGCTCGGCCTTGATGCGCTGCACCGCGAACTCGGTGACGCCGGCCACGCACTGCACCGTCTGCGTGATGGCCAGGATGTTGCGCGTGCCCACCGAGCCGTCGGCGTTGCGGTAGCCCTCGAAGGTGTAGCCCTCCAGCGGCGGCAGGGCAGGGGGCTTGACCGTGGCGATGGGAAGGCCGTCGAGCTCGGGCGCGGTCGGCATCCGCATCACGCGCTCGTGCACCCAGCTGCCGCGCGGCAGCGCCTTCTGTGCGTAGCCGATCACCACGTCGTAGCGGCGGATGGCATCGCCTTCGGCGAGGTCGACCAGCGCGACCTTGTGGCCCTGGGGCACGTTGTCCACCAGCCGCAGGCCGTCAGAGAATTCCGCGCCGGCCTTCAGCCCGCCGTCGTTGGCGACGATGGCCACGTTGTCCGCGGCGTGGATGCGGATGTAGAGCGGAGGGCGGGTGGTTTCGGTCATCGCGGATTCCTTGCCTTGCTTACTTCACGACCATGAACATACTCGGGAGCCAGGTCGAGAAGGCCGGCACGAAGGTGACCACGCCCAGCGCGAAGATCAGCGCGCCGTAGAACGGCCAGATGGTGCGCATCACCGTACCCACCGACACCCCGCCGATCGCGCAGCCGACGAACTGGGTCGTGCCCACGGGGGGAGTGTTCAGGCCCAGCGCGCAGTTGATGAGCATCACGATGCCGAACTGCACGGAGGTCATGCCGTACTGCTGCGCGATGGGCAGGAAGATCGGCGTGCACAGCAGGATGGTGGCGGCCATGTCCAGGAAGGTGCCCAGCACGAACAGGATGATGTTGATCAGCAGGAAGATCACCCACGGCGTGCTCGTGACCTGCGACAGCATCTGGCCCGTGAGCTCGGCCACGCCGTACAGGCTGATGAGGTAGCCGAAGGTGCTGGAGATGCCGATCAGCAGCAGGATCACGCCGGTGGTGCGCACAGCCTTCGAGGCCGCCTTGACGAAGTGCTCCCACTTCAGCGTGCGGTACACGAAGATCGTGAGGGCCAGCGCGTAGAGCACCGCCACCGCCGCCGACTCGGTGGCCGTGAAGATGCCCGACAGGATGCCGCCCAGGATCAGCAGCACCACGAACAGGCCCGGCAGCGCCGCCGCGAACGAGCGCGCCACGATGGCCCAGCCCGGGAAGGTGCCGGCGGGGTAGCCGCGCTTGACCGCCACCAGGTAGGCGGCCGCCAGGTTGCTGACGGTGAGCACCGCCGCCGGCAGCAGCGCCGCGAGGATCAGCGCCGCGATCGACACCTTTCCGCCCGCGGCCAGCGAATAGATGATGAGGTTGTGGCTGGTCGGCATCAGCGCGCCGACCAGTGCCGCGTGGGTCGTCACGTTGACCGCGTAGTCGGCGTGATAGCCCTCCTTCTTCATCATCGGGATCATCACGGCGCCCATGGCCGAGACGTCCGCCACGGGCGAGCCCGAGACGCCGCCGAACAGCGTGCAGGCCACCACGTTCGACATGCCGAGGCCACCGCGCACGTGGCCCACGAGATCGCGCGCCAGGTTGACGATGCGGTCCGCGATGCCGCCGTAGAGCATCAGCTCGCCGGCGAAGATGAAGAACGGGATGGCGAGGAACGAGAAGATGCCCATGCCCGAGGTCATCTGCTGGAAGCCGACCGCCAGCGGCAGGCCTTCATACAGCAGCGTGGCCAGGGCCGACAGGCCGATGGAGAAAGCCACCGGCACGCCCAGCAGGAGGAAGAGCGTGAACGAGAGGCAGAGAATCAACAGAGGAATGGTCATGATCTGGCCGCGTCGCCGGTGGTGGGGGCGCTATGGACTGTTCGGGGAATGCCGCGGAACCGGCTTTGCCGGGCCGCAGGCATTGCCCCCTGCAAGGGGGTTGGAGAAGCGACACGAAGTGCGCGAAGCCTGGGGGTGTGCATTCGTTATCCCCAGGCGGGTTCCACTTCGCGGCCTTGGGCCAGGGCGATGATGTGTTCGATGGAGAAGAGGACGATCAGCACGCCCGCGACCGAGGCCGGCACGTACTTCCAGCCCTCGGAGATCCACAGCGTGGGCAGCCGGTATTCCCAAACCGAACCGGCCAGCTCGGCGCAGTTCCAGGCCATGGCCAGGCCGAACAGCAGGATCAGCGCGTGGATGAGGTATTCCATCTTCAGCCGCAGCCAGTCGGGTGCGAGCACGAGGAAGGATTCGAGCCCGATGTGGCCCGCGTCGCGCACGCCCACGGCCACGCCGAGCATGGTGACGTAGAGCACCAGCAGCAGCGCGAGGCTTTCGGCCCAGGTGGGGGTGTTGTTGAGCACGTAGCGGCCGAACACCTGCCAGCTCACGGCGCAGATGACCGCCACGAGACCGAGGATGCCCAACCACATGCAGGCACGCGCGAGGGTGCGGCAAAGTTTGGTGTACATATTTTCCAGCGCGAGAGATGGTGGGGAGGGCTGCGCATTCGTGAAACACCGAGGAGCCGGCTTTGCCGGGCCTCAGGTGTTGCCCCCGGTAGGGGGTGGCGGCTACACGAAATGAGCAAGCCTGGGGGCGAGCCCTATTTCGTTTCCTGGACGCGCTTCACGAGGTCCTTGAGCTTCGCGTCGGTGATGAACTTGTCGTACACCGGCTTCATCGCCGCCTGGAACGGGGCCTTGTCGACCTCGATGATCTCGGCGCCGCCGGCCTTCACCGTGGCCAGCGACTTCACTTCGCGCTCTTCCCACTGCTTGCGCATGTAGGGCACCGACTCCTTGGCGGCCTGGCGGATCCAGCCCTGCTCCTCGGCGGAGAGCTTGTCCCACACGCGCTTGGAGAACAGCAGCATCTCGGGCGCCATCGAGTGCTCGGTCTTGCTGTAGTACTTGGCCACTTCGAAGGCGCGCGCGCTTTCATAGGTGGGGTAGTTGTTCTCGGCGGCGTCGATCAGGCCGGTCTTCAGGCCCGTGTAGACCTCGCCCATGGGCATGGGCGTGGCGTTGGCGCCCATGGCTTCCAGCATCGACACCCACAGGTCGGACTGCTGCACGCGCACCTTCAGGCCCTTCATGTCGGCGAAGCTGCGCACCGGCTTCTTGGCGGTGAACATCGAGCGCGCGCCGCTGTCGTAGTAGGCCAGGCCCACGAAGCCCTGCTTCTCGCACGACTTCAGGATCTCTTCGCCGATCGGGCCGTCCAGCACCTTGTGCAGGTGGTCGACCGAGCGGAACAGGAAGGGCATGGTCGGCACCTGCGTCTCGGGGCAGATGTTGTTCATGGGCGCGATGTTCACGCGCACCATCTGCAGCGCGCCGATCTTGGCCTGCTCGATCGTGTCCTTCTCGCTGCCGAGTGCACTGTTGTTGAACACCTTGATGCTGTGCTTGCCGCCCGACAGCGCCTTCAGGCGCTCGCTCATGAACTTCACCGCGGTCACGGTGGGGTAGTCGTCGGGGTGGATGTCGGCCGAACGGAACTCGGTGGCGTGTGCAGCCATGGTGGTCAGCGCGGCTGCGGCGCACGCGGAAATTGCGATCAGGGTCTTCTTGGCGAATTTCATTTGTCTCGTCCTCTGGTTTGGTTTGGTGGTTGTTGAAAAAAAGGAATCAGCTGCCGAAGGCCGGCTCGGGCACGCCCTGCGCGCCGGGCCGCAGCGCGAACACGCCGCCGGCCAGCGGCTGGTCCGACAGGTCGATGCCGCCGGGGCGGATCGAGGTGACGAACAGGGTGTCGAGGCCCGCGCCGCCGAAGGCGCACATGGCGGGTTTCTTCACCGGCACTTCGAGCGAGCGGTCGAGCCGGCCGTCGGGAGTGAAGCGGTGCACCAGGCCGGCGTCGTTGCCGCAGATCCAGTAGCAGCCGTCGGTGTCCATGGCGGCGCCGTCGGGGCGGCCGGGCAGGGGCTTCATGTCGACGAAGAGGCGGCGGTTGCCTGGCGTGCCGGTGGCGGTGTCGTAGTCGAAGGCCCAGACGGCCTGCACCGTGGGGTGCGAATCCGAGAGGTACATCGTGCGGCCGTCGGGGCTGAAGGCCAGGCCGTTGGGCACGATGAAGTCGTCGAGGCGCTGGTCGGCCTTCGCGCTGCCGCTGGCGTAGCTGTAGAGGCGGCCGACGCGTGCGCCAGCCGCCATGTCCAGCAGCATGGTGCCGGCCCAGAAGCGGCCCTGGCGGTCGCAGCGGCCGTCGTTGAAGCGCATGGCGGGCGCGGCGTGGTCGACGGAGGCGAGCGGCGCGCAGGCCAGCGTGCCGTCGGCCTGCGGCTTCAGCGAGAAGAGGCCGCTTTCCATGCCGGCGATCCACTCGCCGGGCGCGTCGGCGCGCGGCGCGATGCAGGCGATCATTTCATCGGCCTTCCACTGCGCGTGGCCTTCGCCCGCATGCCAGCGGTTCAGCGTGCGCGCGGGAATATCGACCCAGTACAGCGCCTGCTCGGCGGCATGCCATACCGGGCTTTCGCCGGTGCCGTTGCGCGCGTCGAGGACGAGTTCAGCTTGCATCGCCTCAATCGCCGAATGGCCCCTGTGCAGTGAAGGCTCCGCCCTGGTAGATGGCGTTGGGGTCGGTCGGTGCCACCGCAGGCTGCTGCTCGACCTTGTCGCGGAACACTTCGGAGCTGTCCTGCGGCACGAAGCCCAGGTGCGCGGCGGCGCTGTTGTCCCACCATACGTCGCGATTGTTCGACATGCCGTAGACCACCGTGTGCTTCACGCCGGGGGTGAAGAGCGACTTCTCGATCAGCGTGGTGAGGTCGCGGTAGCTCAGCCAGGTGCTCATCATCCGGCGGTTGGCCGGCTCGGGGAAGGAGGAGCCGATGCGGATGCTCACCGTCTCGATGCCCCAGCGGTCGAAGTAGAACTGCGCCACGTCCTCGCCGAAGGACTTCGACAGGCCGTAGTAGCCGTCGGGCCGGCGTGCGGCATGGGCGTCGATGTGCTCGCTCTGCTTGTAGAAGCCGATCACGTGGTTCGAGCTCGCGAACACCACGCGCTTCACGCCATGGCGGCGCGCTGCCTCGTAGATGTGGAACACGCCCTTGATGTTGGCTTCGAGGATTTCCTCGAACGGCCGCTCCACCGACACGCCGCCCAGGTGGACGATGGCGTCGCAGCCTTCCACCAGCGCATGCACCGCGGCCTTGTCCGAGAGATCGCAGGGCACGGTTTCCTCGTTCGCGCCGGTGGCCGGCGCCAGCGAGGCGATGTCGGACAGGCGCAGCACGTTCGCATAGGGCTTGAGCCGTTCGCGCAGCACCTTGCCGAGGCCGCCGGCCGCGCCGGTCAGCAGGAGGCGGTTCATCTTGTTGTTGTCTGTCATGGTTGGCCGTCCTTGCATGCTGGAGTCATGGTTTCCGAGGGGCTGCCGTCGCGGCGGTTTCGCCGGAGCGGCCGGTACGATGCCGGTGAAGCAAGGTCGAGGTCGCTAGGTCGAAAAGGCGCTGCATTTCGGTGCCGTGGAAACCGAGGGCCGCTGGCGGACAAGCCCGCGACGCTTGGGAGTTGAGTGATAAGTTATCTGTTGTCGTACAACTAGTTTGGAGATTATCATCGTGGCCATGGTTCAGACGACTGCGGGTAATCCCTTGGTGTCGGACGCTCCGGCGGAGGCGGGCTCTTCGGCTTCTTCCTTCGTGGGGCGTCCGCGCCAGCGCGCGCGCGGCCTCGCGCACGGGCTGGTGGAAGACCTGGGCGAGAAGATCCGCAGCCAGTCGCTGCGGCCGGGCGACAAGCTGCCGACCGAGTCGGCCATCATGCAGGCCTACGGCGTGAGCCGCACCGTGGTGCGCGAGGCGCTGTCGAAGCTGCAGGCCGCGGGGTTGGTCGAGACGCTGCACGGCGTCGGCACCTTCGTGCTGCAGCCGCGCACCGGCGGGGTGTTCCGCCTCGATCCGGGCGAGATCGCCGCGTCGGTCGACGTGCTCGCCGTGCTGGAGCTGCGCATCAGCCTGGAGACCGAATCGGCGGGCCTCGCCGCCAGCCGCCGCACCGACGAGCAGCTGGTGGCCATGCGCCAGGCGCTCGACGACTTCGAGCGCAACGTGGTGGCGGCGGGCGACACGGTGGGACCCGACTTCCGCTTCCACCTGCAGATCGCCGAGTCGACCGGCAACCCGTACTTCGCGGACATCATGCGACACCTGGGCACCACGCTCATTCCGCGCACGCGCATCAGCGCCATCCGCACGCACGAGGGCGGGGCGCCTTACCTGAGCCGCGTCAACCGCGAGCACGAAGAGATCTACGCGGCCATCGCGCGGCGCGACCCCGAGTCGGCGCGCGCCGCGATGCGCATCCACCTGACCAACAGCCGCGAGCGGCTGCGCATGGCGCAGGAGGCTGCTCAGCAGAAGGCGAAGGCCGATGCCGCCGCGGCAGGCAGCGTCGATGCGACCGTGCCCTCGGCCCACGGCGCTTCCTCTCACTGATATTTTTCTTGTCCGCCATGCTGGACAAGTCATCTCTCTAGTTGTACGATGACTGATAACTTGTGCGGCTCGTCGCGCGCAAGGCCATGACGACCATCGAACAACTGGAGGCAGCATGACCATCTCCCGACGCGGCGCACTCGGCGCCGCACTGGCAGCCACCCTGGCCGCCACCCTGCCGGCGCGCTCCTTCGCGCAGGCCGCGGCCGGCGCGCAGGGCGGCACCGGCAACTGGCCCTCGAAGCCGATCCGGATCATCGTTCCGTACCCGCCGGGCGGTTCGTCCGACATCATCGCGCGGGCCATCAGCCAGCCGTTGTCCGAGGCGCTGGGCCAGCCCGTCGTCATCGACAACAAGGCAGGCGCCAACGGCAACCTCGGCGCCGACCTGCTGGCCAAGGCGCCGGCCGACGGCTACACGCTGATGCTGTGCGACCTCGGCGCGCTGGCCATCAGCCCGTCGCTCTATCCCAAGCTGCCTTTCGATCCGTCGAAGGACCTGCGCAGCGTTTCCATGCTGGCCTATTCGCCGCACCTGCTGGTGGTGCACCCTTCGGTGCAGGCGAACACGCTGAAGGAACTGGTCGAGCTCTCGAAGAAAAGCGATCTCAACTTCGCCGTTACCGCCAGCGGCAGCACCGCGCACCTCGCGGGCATCGAGCTGCAGCGCCGCATCGGCGCCAAGTGGGAGTACGTGCCCTACAAGGGCGGCGTGCAGGCCGTGCTCGACACCGTCTCGGGCCAGACGCAGGTGCTCATGAACGGCATGCTCGCCACCTACCCGCAGGTGCAGGCCGGCAAGCTCAAGCTGATCGCCGTGTCCAAGGCCACGCGCATGCCGCTGATCGGCAGCGTGCCGACCATCGCGGAGCAGGGCGCTCCCGGCTACGAGTCGGGCACCTGGCAGGGCATGGTCGCCGCGCGCGGCGTGCCCGACGCGATCATCAACCGGCTCAACCGTGAGCTGGTGCGCATCATCCGCACTGCCGACATCCGCGCCCGCCTCGCGGGCCAGGGCGCCGAGGTCGTGACCATGACCGCGCCCGAGCAGGACCAGTTCTTCGCCAAGGAGCGCGCGCGCTGGGCGCAGGTCATCAAAGAGGCGAACGTCAGGCTCGACTGACCGGCCTCATCCATCTTTTTCCTTTCCCAAATCTTCACTGGACTCTTCCCGATGAACCCGCAAGAACTCAAGACCATCATGGGCTCCGGCCTGCTCTCGTTCCCGTTGACCGACTTCGACAGCAACGGCGACTTCAACAAGAAGGGCTACCAGCAGCGCCTCGAATGGCTGGCCCCCTACGGCGCGAGCGCGCTGTTCGCGGCCGGCGGCACGGGCGAGTTCTTCTCGCTGACCGGCGACGAGTACCCCGGCATCATCCAGACCGCGGTCGACACCTGCCGTGGCGTGGTGCCGATCATCGCGGGCGCCGGCGGCCCCACGCGCTTCGCCATCCAGTGCGCCCAGGCCGCCGAGAAGGCCGGCGCGCACGGCATCCTGCTGCTGCCGCACTACCTCACCGAAGCCGGCCAGGAAGGCCTGGCCGCGCACGTCGAGGCCGTGTGCAGGAGCGTGAAGTTCGGCGTGATCGTCTACAACCGCGCCACCAGCCGCCTGAAGCCCGACACGCTGGCCGCGCTGGCCGAGCGCAATCCCAACCTCGTTGGCTTCAAGGACGGCGTGGGCGACATCGAGGCCATGGTCGCCATCTACCAGAAGATGGGCGACCGCTTCGCCTACCTGGGCGGCCTGCCCACCGCGGAGGTCTATGCCGCCGCCTACAAGGCGATGGGCACGCCGGTGTATTCCTCGGCCGTCTTCAACTTCATTCCGAAGACCGCCATGGACTTCTACAAGGCCGTCGCCGCCGACGACCTGCCGACCCAGCACCGCCTGCTGAAGAACTTCTTCATGCCGTACCTCGAGTTGCGCAACCGCGTGCCGGGCTACGCGGTGAGCATCGTGAAGGCCGGCGCGAAGATCGTCGGCCACGACGCCGGCCCCGTGCGCGCACCGCTCACCGACCTGAAGCCCGCCGAGATGGAGCAGCTCAAGGCGCTGATCGACTCGCTCGGTCCGCAGTAAGCCGGCACCCGGCGGACGAACCGACCCTCATCACAACAACGGAGACAAGACGCCATGTTCCTCAAGAAGCTCTTCCTGGTCGCCGCCTCGGCGGCCCTGTTCTCGGCCTGCTCGGTGATGCCCTCGGGCAATGCCGCGTCGGCCGCGCCCGAGGTGGCCGCCGCCGCCGAGCGCCTGCGCATCGCGATGATCGACCCCACCGGCCCCGCGCTCGGCGCGCTGGTGGCCGACGACCTCAGCTACGGCCACTCCGGCGGCAAGGTCGACACCAAGACCAGCTTCATCGCCGACCTGCTCGACGGCAAGTCCGACTTCGTGACCATCGCCATCACCGACCAGACCGTGAAGGTGGTCGACGGCAACACCGCCATCGTGCGCCACACGCTCACGGCCGACACCAACGATTCGGGCAAGCCCGGCAAGGTGGCGCTGAAGATCCTCGGCGTCTGGCAGAAGCAGGGCGGCAGCTGGAAGCTGCTGGCCCGTCAGGCCGTGAGGATCTAGTCCGAATGAAGAAGAGAGTCCTTCTCGGGGCCGCCCTCGCGGCCGCCTCGGTCGCGTTGTTGCCGCTGCCTGCCTCGGCGCAAGCCGATGCATGGCCCCAGCAGAAGCCCGTGACCATCATCGTGCCGTTCCCGGCGGGCGGTTCCACCGACATGGTCGCGCGCACCATCGCGCTGCAACTGCAGACCAAGCTCGGCGGCAGCTTCGTCGTCGACAACCGGCCCGGCGCCACCGGCACCATCGGCACCGGCCAGGTCAAGCGCGCCGCGCCCGACGGCTACACGCTGCTGGTCTCCTCTCTCGGCGCCTTCGTCGTCACCCCGCACCTGCAGAAGAGCGTGCCCTACGACGCGACCAAGGACTTCGACTACATCAGCGTGCCCGTTCAGGCGCCCAACGTGCTCGTCGCGAACGCCGCGCGACCCGAGCACACCGTGGCCGACGTGCTGGCGCTGCTGCGCAAGACGCCGGGCAAGGTCTCGTTCGCGAGTTCGGGCAACGGCTCGTCCGACCATCTTTCGGCCGAGCTCTTCTGGCAGCAGACGAAGACCGAAGGCGTGCACGTTCCCTACAAGGGCGGCGCGCCGGCGGTCAACGACCTGCTGGGCAACCAGGTCGACTTCTCGTTCCAGAACGTCAATGCGGTGCTGCCGCACATCCGCGGCGGCAAGCTGCGCGCCATCGCCGTCACGGGCGACAAGCGCTCGCCGGTGCTGCCCGACGTGCCCACGCTGGCCGAGGCCGGCGTGAAGGGCGCCGAGGTCTATTCATGGCAGGGCATGGCCGCGCCCAAGGGCCTGCCGCCGGCCGTGAAGAAGAAGCTGAGCGACGCGGTCATCGCGGCGATGCAGGACCCGGAGACGAAGAAGCGCATGCTCGACCAGGGCCTGGAGATCGTCGCCAGCACGCCCGAGGAATTCACCGCCTTCCAGTTGCGCGAATGGACGCGATGGAAGACATTGATCGAAGCCCGCCACATCACCGCGGATTAATGGCACTCCCCCAGGCTTCGCGCACTTCGTGTCGCTTCGCCAACCCCCTCGCCGGGGGCAACACCTGCGGCCCGGCAAAGCCGGTTCCGCGGTGTTCCCCGAATGGGGCAGCAAAGGTTTTGGATTGATTCAACGATGACGCTTTCAGATTCCACTTCGTCGCCGTCAGGCGCCCCCGTCGTCACCGGCATGCGCGTGGTCCCCGTCGCGGGCCACGACAGCATGCTGATGAACCTGAGCGGCGCCCACGGCCCGTTCTTCACGCGCAATCTGCTGATCCTGACCGACAGCGCCGGCCACACCGGCGTGGGCGAAGTGCCCGGTGGCGAGAAGATCCGCCAGACGCTGGAGGATGCGCGCGACCTCATCGTCGGCCAGCCCATCGGCCGGCACAACGCCATTCTCAACAGCATGCGCAGCGCCTTCGCCGGGCGAGACAGCGGCGGGCGCGGCCTGCAGACCTTCGACCTGCGCGTGACCATCCACGCGGTCACGGCCGTCGAAGCCGCGCTGCTCGACCTGCTGGGCCAGTTCCTCGAAGTGCCCGTGGCGGCCCTGCTGGGCGAAGGCCAGCAGCGCGACGCGGTGCAGATGCTCGGCTACCTCTTCTACGTGGGCGACCGCAGGAAGACCGACCTGCCCTACGAGAGCGACCCGAACGCCGACAACGACTGGTTCCGCCTGCGCCACGAGGAGGCCATGACCCCCGAGGCCATCGTGCGCCTGGCCGAGGCCACGCACGCACGCTATGGCTTCACCGACTTCAAGCTCAAGGGCGGCGTGCTGGGCGGCGAGGAAGAAGTCGAAGCCATCCGCGCGCTGCACGAGCGCTTTCCCAAGGCCCGCGTCACGCTCGACCCCAACGGCGGCTGGCTGCTGCAGGACGCCATTCGCCTGTGCCGCGACCTGCACGGCGTGATGGCCTATGCCGAAGACCCGTGCGGCGCCGAAGGCGTGTTCTCGGGCCGCGAGGTGATGGCCGAGTTCCGCCGCGCCACCGGCCTGCCCACCGCCACCAACATGGTCGCCACCGACTGGCGCGAGATGGTGCACAGCCTTTCGCTGCAGTCGGTCGACATCCCGCTGGCCGACCCGCATTTCTGGACCCTGCAGGGCTCGGTGCGCGTCGCGCAGCTGTGCCAGGCCTGGGGCCTGACCTGGGGCTCGCACTCCAACAACCACTTCGACGTGTCGCTCGCGATGTTCACGCACGTGGCGGCCGCCGCGCCGGGCAAGGTGACGGCCATCGACACGCACTGGATCTGGCAGGACGGCCAGCATCTGACGAAGGCGCCGCTGAAGATCGAGGACGGCTTCGTGAAAGTGCCAACGCGCGGCGGCCTGGGCGTGGAGCTCGACATGGATGCGGTCGAAAAGGCGCACCAGCTGTACCTGAAGCACGGCCTTGGGGCGCGCAACGATGCACAGGCGATGCAGTACCTGATCCCGGGATGGACTTTCGACAACAAGAAACCCTGCATGATCAGGTAGAGGCGTAGGCTCCGTTTCTCACATCTCGCAGCCGGAGCCCTCGCTCCGGCTTCTTTCTTTCTTTTTTCATCCATCGAGCAGCAAGGAACCCAAGATGCAGAACTTCGACAACCTCATCGGCGGCGAATGGCGTGCAGGCGCCGGCTACAGCCCCAACGTCAATCCGAGCAACCTGTCCGACGTGATCGGCCAGTACACGCAGGGCGATGCATCGCACGTCGATGCCGCCGTGGCCGCCGCCACGGCGGCCTTCCCGGCCTGGGCCACGGGCAGCGTGCAGGCGCGCTCCGACGCGCTCGACAAGATCGGCAACGAGATCCTCGCGCGCAAGGAAGAGCTGGGCACGCTGCTGGCGCGCGAGGAGGGCAAGACCAAGGCCGAGGGCATCGGCGAGGCCGCGCGCGCGGGCTACATCTTCAAGTTCTTCGCGGGCGAGTGCCTGCGCCTGTCGGGCGAGGTGCTGCCTTCGGTGCGGCCGAACATCGGCGTGGAGATCACGCGCGAGCCGGTGGGCGTGGTGGGCCTCATCACGCCGTGGAACTTCCCCATCGCCATTCCGGCCTGGAAGATCGCTCCTGCGCTGGCCTTCGGCAACTGCGTGGTGCTCAAGCCCGCCGACCTCGTGCCGGGCTGCGCGTGGGCGATCGCGGAGATCATCAGCCGCTCGGGCATTCCGGCCGGCGTGTTCAACCTGGTGATGGGACGCGGCAGCGTGATCGGCAATGCACTGGTCAACCACCCCGGCATCCATGCGATCAGCTTCACCGGCTCGGTGGGCGTGGGCCGCAACATCGCGGTGCAGTGCGTCACCAACCACAAGAAGGTGCAACTCGAGATGGGCGGCAAGAACCCGCAGGTGGTGCTCGACGACGCCGACCTCGCGCAGGCCGTGGAGCTCAGCGTGCAGAGCGCCTTCTACTCGACCGGCCAGCGCTGCACCGCGTCGAGCCGGCTGATCGTCACCGAAGGCATCTATCCGAAGTTCATCGACGCCATGAAGGAGCGCATGGCGAAGATCAAGGTGGGCGACGCGCTCGCGCAGGGCACCGACATGGGCCCGGTCTCGTCGAAGTCGCAGCTCGACCAGGACATGGAATACGTCGCCATCGGCAAGAGCGAAGGCGCCACGCTGGCCGCGGGCGGCGAGCTGCTGAAGCTGGAGACCGACGGCTACTACATGTCTCCGGCCCTCTTCAGCGAATCGGCAGCCACGATGCGCATCAACAAGGAAGAGATCTTCGGCCCGGTGGCCAGCGTGATCCGCGTGAAGAACTACGAGGAGGCACTGGCCACGGCCAACGACACCGAGTTCGGCCTCTCGGCCGGCATTGCCACCACCTCGCTGAAGTACGCCACGCACTTCAAGCGCCACAGCCAGGCCGGCATGGTGATGGTCAACCTGCCGACGGCGGGTGTGGACTACCACGTGCCATTCGGCGGCCGGAAGGGCTCCAGCTACGGTCCGCGCGAGCAGGGGCGCTATGCGCAGGAGTTCTTCACGACGGTGAAGACGGCTTACACGCTGGCCTGAGCTTCGGGGACCGGGAGCGGGCAGCCGGACGCAGAGGGCGCGAAGGTTTCGCAGAGGGCGCGAAAGGAATACCAAAAAAATGGTGTTCGGGTTCTTTTGCGACTTTCGCGTAGCTTTGTATTTCTTCTGCGTTCGGCTGTCCGCTCCCGTCTTCGCGACGGCGTCAAGTTGGCATCGACGATGGCGGTGCCCGGCGGCGCCTGCGCATGAGGTATTCGACTAGTTCGAAGACGCCTTCGCTCAGCAGGGCCAGTGCCGCCGCCGGCAGTGCGCCTGCCACCAGCAGTTCGCGGTCGTTGAGGGCCAGGCCGGTGACGATGCGTTCTCCGAAGCCGCCCGCGCCGATGAAGGCCGCGATGGTCGCGGTGCCGATGGCGATCGCCGTGGCCGTGCGCACGCCCGCCAGCAGCGTGGGCAGCGCGAGCGGCAGCAGCACCAGCTGAAGGCTCTGCGGCGGCGTCATGCCCAGCGCGGTGCCGGCCAGCCGCAGGCCGTTGGGTACCTCGGCCAGGCCGGTCACCGTGTTGCGCATGATCGGCAGCAGCGAGTAGAGCGTGAGCGCGATCAGCGCCGGCAGCGCGCCGATGGCGCCCAGCATCGAGATCAGCACGGCCAGAAGCGCCAGCGAGGGCACGGTCTGCAGCAGGCTCGCGAAACCCAGCACCACCGCGCGCAGCCGCATGTGCGGAAACACCAGGATCGCGATCGGCACGCCGACGAGGATGGCGATGCCCACCGACAGCGCCACCAGCAGCAGGTGCTGGCGCGCGAGCTTCCACAGGTCGGGGCCGAACAGCTTGGCCGTGAAGCCCCGGCGTTCTTCCTTCGGCTGCGCCTTCGCGTCCTTGCCGCCCGCGCTCGCCAGGAAGTCGCGCGCGATCACGTCGAAGGGCACGCCCTGCAGTTCGGCGCGCGCATTCATCGCGATCATTGCGTGCTCGTCGACCTTGCCTTCGAGTGTCTTCAGCGCGGCCCAGGCCTTGGGCAGCCGCTTGGGCAGGTCGAGCTTGTAGAGCACCACGGCGTCGTAGCGCGGAAAGTATTTCCTGTCGTCCTCCAGCACGCGCAGGCCGAGGTGGTCGATCTTGGCGTCGGTGGTGTAGATGTCGATCACGTCGATCTGCTTCGCGGCCACCGCGTCGTAGGCCAGGCCGTGGTCCAGGCCGGTGGGCGTCTGCGTGAAGCCGTAGCGCCCGGCCAGGCCCTTCCAGCCGTCGGCGCGGCCGATGAATTCGTTCGACAGGCCGAACTTCAGCTCCGGGTGCTTCGCGAGGTCGCTCAGCGTGCGCAGGCCCAGCCGGTCGGCGTCGGCGGCGCGCACCGCGAGCGCATAGCCGTCGTTGAAACCCAGCGGTATCGCCACGCCCAGGCCCATCGGCGCGAGCGCGGCGTTCATCTCCTCGCGCGTGCCTGCCGGCGCGCCCTTGAGGATCTCGAGCGCGATGGTGCCGGTGTACTCGGCGTAGAGGTCGATGGCACCGGATCGCAGCGCCTCGTACACGATGGCCGTGTTGCCCAGCCCCTGCCGCACGACGGGTGGCGTGGCCGTGTGTGGCGCCGCCGTCTGCGCCAGCAGCTCGGCGAGGATGTACGACTCGGTGAAGCGCTTGGAGCCGACGCGCAACGTCTCGTCCGCCGCCCGCGCGATGCCGCACAGGGCAATCCAGGCGAGGGCGAAGAGCAGGGCGGCGCGCAGGAGGCTGCGGGGCAGGTGCATCCGGGCCAGTGTATAGACAAGCTCCCGTTGCGCGTACCCGTCGATCTCCTACACGCCCTGGTGTGCGGTGCCGATGGGGCTGGCGGCCGTTCGGGACCACAGTGATCCGCGATGAAGAAAAAGACCCCCAAGACCCAGGCCGCGAAGGATGCCCCGCTCCCCGGCCCCGATGTCCACGGCCTGCGCGAACTGCCCGGCCTGCAGGTGGACGGCTACAGCCTCCAGCTGCGCGACAAGGATGGCTTCGTCGGCGACCAGGCCAGCCAGACAGCCTTCCGCGAACTGCTCGAACACTGGCGCAAGCGCCGCCGCCGCAAGGGCAAGGATCCGCTGGGCAACTCGCATTCGCGCGATCTCGGCAAGAAGGAACTCGACCGCGTGCTGCAGGAGAAGAAGGCGTCGGAAGCCACCGACCTGATGCACGTGGCCATCGAGGAGTTCGCGCAGGAGCTGGCCCAGGTCATCCAGCGCTTCATGCGCCAGCCCTCGTGGAAGAAGGTGCAGCGCATCGTGATCGGGGGCGGCTTTCCAGAGAGCGACGTGGGCGAGCGCGCCATTCTGCAGACCGGCGCAATCCTAGAGGAGCTGGGCGTGCACGTGCAGATCGCGCGCCTCTCGCACGACGTGGACGACGGCGGCCTGATCGGCTGGGTGCACCTGGTGCCGCCCGCCATGCTGAAGGGGCACGACGCGATCCTTGCCGTGGACATAGGCGGCACCAACGTGCGCTGCGGCATCGTGAAGACGCGCCACCGCAAGGCACCCGACTTCTCGCTCGCGAAGGTGGTGCGGCGCGAGAAGTGGCGCCATGCCGACGAAGGCCCCAACCGCGGCGGCATGGTCGATCACATCGCCTGCATGCTCGAGGACATGATCCTCTACAGCGAGCGCAAGAAGATCCGGCTCGCGCCCTTCATCGGCATCGGCTGCCCGGGCCTGATCCGCCCCGACGGCTCCATTACGCGCGGCGCGCAGAACCTGCCGGGCGACTGGGAAGGCCACGCCTTCCACCTGCCCAGCCAGCTGTGGCGCCGCATGCCGATGATGGGTTCGGGCCCGACGCTGGTGCTGATGCATAACGACGCGGTGGTGCAGGGCCTGAGCGAGCTGCCCTTCATGCGCGACGTGCGGCACTGGGGCGTGCTGACCATCGGCACCGGGCTGGGCAACGCGAGCTTCACCAACCGGGACTGAGCCGGGTCAGAGGTCTTCGGCGCGCAGGCCCTCGATGCGCATGCTGGCGGAGGTGCTGGCGATGTTCCCCGCCGCGTCCATGGCGCGCACTTCGATGTTCGCGGCGCCGGGGCGCTTCGGCGTCCATGCGCAGACATACGGCGCGGCGCGCAGCGTGCAGGCGGTCCTGCCGTCGACGACGAACTTCAGCTCGGCCACGCCCACGTTGTCGGATGCGTTGGCGGAAAGCCTTGCGGGCACGCCCACCGGCACGCTGGGCGGCACCGCCAGCGCCACGGCCGGCGGCACGATGTCCGAAGGCGCGTTGACTATCACGTTAGCCGACGCCACAGCCGAATTGCCGGCCGCATCGAGCGCGATCACGCGGATGGTCTGCACGCCGGGCGCACTCGGCGTCCAGCTGCAGGTGTAGGGCGGGGCGGTGAAAGTGCAGATCGGAATGCTGTCGCGGCCCACCACCTTCACGCCGACGATGCTCGCGTTGTCGACCACCGCGGGCGCGATGACGGTGAGCTGCCCCACCGTGGCCATCGACGGCGCCGCCACCGACACGGTGGGCGCAGTGGTGTCGGGGCTGCCGAGAGGGAGGTCGATGGTGAACATCGTCTGCCCGTGCACCGCCTTCTGCTCGAAGGCATCGAAGATGGTGAACCAGGTCGCGCCGGGCGCGCGGTTGGCGGCGCGCGCCTTCACCAGCAGGTTGGTCTTGCCGACGGCGAAGCAGCTGAAGCCGCAGTCCCAGTCGAACTGGTAGCGGCCCGAGGCGTCGGCCACGCCGGTCGCGAGCATCACCAGCGGCTTGCCGGGGCCTGGGTTGCGCCATACCGACACCTGTGCGCCGGGCAGGGCGGCGCCGGTGTCGCGGTCGGTGACGCGCACCTGCGTGGCTGCGGTGCCCGCCATGAATT
Organism: Variovorax sp. 278MFTsu5.1; assembly: GCF_048305045.1. Lineage (NCBI taxonomy): Bacteria > Pseudomonadati > Pseudomonadota > Betaproteobacteria > Burkholderiales > Comamonadaceae > Variovorax > Variovorax sp. 278MFTsu5.1. Next base: position 4,648,097 of record NZ_CP157622.1, on the reverse strand, counting down.
TCGAACTGCCGAGCTTGGGCCAGTCGGTCCAGTCGGTGTCGATGTTGGCCTTGGTGCCGGCGGTGAAGCGGATCATCTCCAGCGTGGCGACGCGGTTGGAGGCCGGGTCGCGGCGCTGCTCGAAGACGGTGCCCAGCAGCGGGTCGAGCCGCCAGTGCTGGCGGCTCCACCAGTAGCGGTCGCTGTCGCTGGCCAGCGCGAGGTCGGTGACGGGCGCGACGCCGGTGGTGTCGGTCACCGCGACGCTGTTGTAGTACTCGCCCGAGCCCGCGCCGAACACGTGCTCCAGTTCGTGCAGCAGGGTCTTGAGCTGGCGGGCGAGGTAGTCCTTCTCGGTGGACTCGGGCGCGCCCGGCGTGGGGGCGCGCGTCAGGCGCAGCGGGTCGTGGATGGCGATCCAGTTCAGGTTCCAGGCCACGCCCTTCTGCGGGAAGGTCCAGCTCGTGGAAAGCCCGCCGTGGCTGTAGCCGCGGATGGATTTCGAGACGCACACCACCACCTCGCCATTGACCAACCCGCTGTAGCTGCACTGCGGCGCGTTGGCGGGCGCGGTCAGCTGCAGGTCGGCGGCGGGGTCGAAGGAGAAGCTGCGCACCGTCTCGCGCGTGAACACGGTGTTGACGTCGGCCACGTACTGCGCGAGCCGGCGGCCGGCTTCAGCGGGGCCGATGTCGGCGGCCAGTTCGGGATCGACGATGAACTTCAGGCGATGGGTGCTCGGGGCGGCCCGGCCGATCTCGTCCATGGCGGCGAAGGCGGTCGACGGGATTCCGGACAGTGCGAAAAGCATTGTCGCCAGCATCAGGGCCGGGTTCGCCAGATTCGCCAGGGCGCGCAGCGAGAAGAAAGCTCGCATCGGTTTTCCCCGGGGACCGGGGCGCAAGACTCCACGAACGGCGCTCCGGCGGGGCCCGGTGAAGGGTCGCGCCCGAGCGGGCTACCCCGCCAGGCAGGGGGTGCCGGGAGATCCGCCGGTGCCCGTCCGGTGATGACCCGGCGGGACGTGAAGGTTTGTCAATCCCCGAAACCGGTGGGTATTTTAGTGTGCTCGTTCAATTGGTTTCAGATTTGTTGCATCTGTACATCTTGAATTACAGAGCCGCTCCGGTCCTTGGGCACCTAGAGCTGGAAAGCAACAGTGAGCAGCAGCCCCTCGGCCACGTCGCGCAGCAGCCCCGGGCGCCGCGCGCGATAGGGCTCGCCGGCCGAAGCCGTGGTTTCGATCCACTCGGCCAGCCATTCGATGTGGTCCTGCCCGTAGAACACGACCGCCGCCTCGTGGTTGAGCAGCAGGCTGCGCAGGTCGAGGTTGATCGATCCGCACATCGCGAGCTCTTCGTCGACCACCACCGCCTTGGCGTGGGCCATAAAGGGCAGCATGCGAAAGCTCACGCCCGCGCGCGCGAGGTCGCGCATGGCGCGTGCGCGCACGAAGTCGGCCAGCCGGTGGTTGGAGCGGGCGGGCATCGCGATGGTCACCTGCACGCCGCGGCGCGCGGCCAGCCGCAGGGCATCGCGCAGGCCGTCGCCGGGCACGAAGTAGGGCGTGATGGCGAGGATGCGATGCTCGGCGCGAAAGCAGGCGTCGATCAGCAGTGCATGTGCCGTGTCTTCCGTCTGGTCGGGGCCGCTCGGCAGGAACTGCGCCATGGCCGTGCCAGGGCCTTCCGCATCGGGCGCGGTGATGGCTCGCGCCTTGCGGCTGCGCACCGACGCCCAGTCGTGGTCGAACTGGCGTGCCGCCGCGGCCGCCACGCTGCCGCGCAGGTCGAAGGAAAGATCGCGCCAGGCCTCTGGATGCTCGTCGTTGCCGGTGAAGTACTCGCCGGCGAGGTTGCGTCCGCCCGACCACAGCCAGCCGTCGTCGGCGATGGTGAACTTGCGGTGGTTGCGCAGGTTGCGCGGCCCGATGCGGCGCAGGCTGAAGAAGGGGCGGAACACCGCCACCTCGCCGCCCGCCGCGCGCAGCCGGTCGAAGTGATGGCGCGGCAGCGAAAGCGCGCCGAAGCCGTCGAGCAGCACCCGCACCTTGATGCCCTCGCGCGCCCGCTGCGCGAGCCGCTCCAGCACCGCGTGGCCCAGCGGGTCGTCGCCGATGATGAAGGTGCACACGTCGATGCGCTCGCGCGCGCCGTCGATCACCTCCCACAGCGCCTCGCGCGCGGCCTCGCCGTCGGCGTGCATGCGGATCGCGCTGCGCCCCGGCGGCGCGAGGCCGAAGCTCTCGATCAGGTCGGCGGCCCAATGGCCCGGCGGCACCGAGCGCGGCGGCCGGGGCGAGCCCGCCGGGCGCAGCTTGCGCTGGCCGAACAGCAGGTACATCGGCAGGATGAAATAGGGCATCAGCACCAGCCCCATGACCCAGGCGATGGCGGTGGTGGGAGCGCGTTGCTCGCGGCGCGCGCGCGTGGTCAGCACATAGACCAGCAGCGCGAAAGTGACGACGAGAAAGTGCTGCGAGGGAGAAGGCAGCCAGTCGAACTCTTTGGTCGGCATGGACTGGGATGATGCCTCAGCGCCTGGCGCGGTGCCTTCAGTGTCCCTTCAGCGCTGCAGGAAGGCCGGTACGCCCCGTCCCTGCGAGGCGAGGAAGCGCATCATCGGATCGACCGACGCGCGAACCGCGGGCCGGTCGCCCACGCGCGTGCGCCATGCCAGCAGTCGCGGCGTGGCCTCGGTCATGCCCGCGCCCTTGCGGTCGGCGAACACGCAGGCCATGTAGAAGGCGATGTCGGCGAAGGAGTAGGGGCCGGCCAGGTACTCGCGCGTGGCGAGCAGGCCTTCCATCTCCTCGTAGAAGCGCGCGCAACCGGCACAGGCCGCGATCGCGGGAGCGCTCTGCATGGCCTCCTGCAGGCCGAAGAGCTTGATCACGTTCGGGAAGAAGACCTCGTCGGACTTCTGCTCCAGCTGCCGCGCACGGGCCCGATCGGCAATGCCTTCGGGCCACAGCGCGGGGCTGGGATAGCGGTCTTCCAGGTACTCGAAGATCTGCGTCGAATCGAAGAGCGAGACCTCGTCGTCCACCAGCACCGGCACCTGCTGCTTGACCGGGTTGACCCGGAGCACCTCGGGGTGCTTGGGCTCATAGTGGTCGCCTTCGATGAAGGGCACCATGACCAGTTCGAAGGGCACGCCTTTCTCGCGTGCCGCGATCTCGACCTTGGCGCCGAACATGCTGAGGGGGCCTGAGTAGATGTGAGTCGTCATGGGCCCCGACTTCAACAGAAAGCGGGCTTCAGGTCGAGCCCCAGACCTCCTGCGCCGTCTCGACCACCAGGCGCAGCTTGTTGCGCTGCGCTTCCACCGCGATGTTGTTGCCGTGCACGGTGCTGGAAAAGCCGCACTGCGGCGACAGCGCGAGCTGGTCGAGCGAGGCGTACTTGGCGGCGTCCTCGATGCGGCGCTTGAGCTCGTCCTTGTCTTCCATCTCGCCGAACTTGGTGGTCACGAGGCCGAGCACCACAGTCTTGCCCTTGGGCAGGTAGCGCAGCGGCTTGAAGTCGCCCGAGCGGGCGTCGTCGTATTCCATGAAGTAGGCGTCGAGGTCCATCTCCTTGAGCAGCGCTTCCGCCACGGGCTCGTAGTTGCCGGCGGCGGCGTGCGTGCTCTTGAAGTTGCCGCGGCACAGGTGCATGGCCAGCAGCATGCCCGGCGGCTTCTGCGCCACCACCTTGTTGATGAAGGCGGCGTAGCGGTGCGGCAGTTCGTTGGGGTCGTCGCCGCGCTTGCGGGCGGCCTCGCGCATGTGCTCGTCGCACAGGTAGGCGAGGTTGGTGTCGTCCATCTGCACGTAGGTGCAGCCGGCGGCGGCCAGCGAGCGCAGCTCGTCGCCGTAGGCCTTGGCCACGTCGTCGTAGAAGGTCGGATCGAGCTCGGGGTAGGCGTCCTTGCTGATGCCGGCGCGGCCGCCGCGGAAGTGCAGCATGGTCGGCGAGGGGATCGTCACCTTCGGCGTGCGGCCCGCCGACACCTGGCTCTTGAGGTACTGGAAGTCGGCCAGCTGGATGTCCTTGACGTGGCGGACCTTGTCGATCACGCGCATCGCCGGCGGGGCCAGCTCCTCGGTGCCGTCGGGCTTGCGGATGGTGACCGGGATGTCGGTCTTCACGCCGCCGAGCTGGTCGAGGAAGTCGATGTGGAAGTAGGTGCGGCGGAATTCGCCGTCGGTGATGCTCTTCAGGCCGATGTCTTCCTGGAACCTGACGATCTCGGTGATCGCCTTGTCCTCGACGAGGCGAAGCTGCTCGGGCGTGATTTCGCCCTTGGCATTCTGCTCACGGGCTTCGAGAAGGTACTTGGGACGCAGGAAACTGCCCACGTGGTCGTAGCGGGCAGGCAAGGCGGCGTGCTGTGACATGGATGACTCCGTCGTGATCTTTGGGAGGAACGAACGGAACATCGTAGCGCCTGAGAAACGTTAATGACTGTATACAGTGAACTCGGTGTTTACCCTCGAATTGCTCAATTTCGCTGGAAATTTCGCCATTTATGTATACATTGGGTATTCATGAAAACGCCCACGACTGCCTTCCCCCTGAACGCCTGGTATGCCGCCGCCTACGACGTCGAAGTGCGCCACGCGCTGCTGCCACGCACCATCTGCAACCAGAAAATGGTGCTCTTTCGCCGCACCGACGGCCAGGTGGCCGCGCTCGAAGACGCCTGCTGGCACCGCCTGATGCCGCTGTCGCTGGGCCGGCTCGAAGGCGACGAGGTGGTCTGCGGCTACCACGGCCTCGTGTACAACAGCCAGGGCCGCTGCACGCACATGCCCAGCCAGGAAACGCTGAACCCCTCGGCCTGCGTGCGCAGCTTCCCGGTGGCGGAGAAGCACCGCTTCGTGTGGATCTGGCCCGGCGACCCGGCCAAGGCCGACCCGGCGCTCATCCCCGACATGCACTGGAACGACGACCCGGCCTGGGCCGGCGACGGCAAGATGATCCGGGTCCACTGCGACTACCGCCTCGTGGTCGACAACCTCATGGACCTGACGCACGAGACCTTCGTGCACGGCTCCTCCATCGGCAACCGCGAAGTGGCCGAGGCGCCCTTCGTCGCCACGCACGGCGACCGCTCTGCCACCGTCACGCGGTGGATGGAGAACATCGATCCGCCGCCGTTCTGGGGCGGCCAGATCAGGCATGCGCGCGGCTACACCGGCAAGGTCGACCGCTGGCAGATCATCCGATTCGAAGGCCCGTGCACCGTGAACATCGACGTCGGCGTGGCCGAGGCCGGCAGCGGCGCGGTGCCCTCCGACGGAAACCCGGGCGACCGCAGCAAGGGCGTCAACGGCTATGTGCTCAACACCATCACGCCCGAGACCGACAAGACCTGCCTGTACTTCTGGGCCTTCGCGCGCAACTACTGCCTGGGAGAGCAGCGCCTGACGCACGAGCTGCGCGAAGGCGTCGCCGGCATCTTCCGCGAGGACGAACTCGTGCTCGAGGCGCAGCAGAAGGCCATCGACGAGCACCCCGACCACCAGTTCTACAACCTCAACATCGACGCCGGCTCGATGTGGGCGCGCAAGCTGATCGACCGCATGGTCGAGAAGGAGAGGCCCGCGCGCGCGGCGATCCCGATCCGGCCGGCCGAGAAGGAGGCCGCGTGAGCCGTGTGAAGGTCGCGGCCGTCTCCGCTGCCGCCGAGCCCGGCGACAGCGGCAGCTCGCAGGCCGTGAAGGCACAGCTGCGGCTGCGCGAGATGATCCTCGCGGGCGAACTGCCCGGCGGCGCGCGCATCGCCGAGGTGGCGATCTCCGAGCAGCTCGGCGTGTCGCGCACGCCGGTGCGCACCGCGCTGATGCGGCTCGAACAGGAAGGCCTGCTCGAGGCGCTGCCCAACGGCGGCTATGCGGTGCGCACCTTCTCCGAACGCGACGTGGCCGACGCCATCGAACTGCGCGGCACGCTCGAAGGCCTGGTGGCCCGGCTCGCGGCCGAGCGCGGCGCCGCGCCGGTGGTGTTGCGCGAGGCGCGCGCCTGCCTGCAGCGCATCGACGAGCTGCTGCGCGAGCCCGCGCTCGACGACGCCGCCTTCTCGCGCTACGTGACGCACAACGAGCGCTTCCACGCGCTGCTGTGCGAGATGGCGGCCAGCCCCGTCATCGCGCAGCAGCTGGAGCGCGTGATCAACCTGCCTTTCGCCTCGCCCTCGGGCTTCGTCGTGGTGCAGGCCAATTCGCCGGCCGCGCGCGACATGCTCGTGGTCGCGCAGGACCAGCACGTGCAGGTGCTCGATGCCATCGAGGCCGGCGAGGGCTCGCGCGCCGAGGCGCTGATGCGCGAACACAGCCGCATCGCGCGGCGCAACCTGCGCGAAGCGTTGCACGGCACGCCCACCGCCGAGCAGCGTCCGCTGCCGGGCGTGCAGCTGATCCGCCGGCGCGGCTGATTTTCCTTCCTCTTCCTGCTTCTTTCTTTTTCCCCCTTGGTGTTCCCCGATGAAAAGCGATCTTCAATGGATGCAGGCGCAGGTCGTCGCTCTGCGCGACGTGACGCCCACCGTGCGCGAGTTCGAACTGCGCCCCGAGGGCGGATTCGCCGCGCCCCATGAACCCGGCGCCCACCTCCAGGTGCAGGTGCTCACGGCGCAGGGCAGGGTGCAGACGCGCTCCTACTCGCTGGTGGGCGAGGGCGACGGCCGCTGCTGGCGCATCGCCGTCAAGCGCCTGGACGACGGCCGCGGAGGCTCGCTCGCGATGTGGCGGCTCGCGGTGGGCGACCGCCTGCAGGTGAGCGCGCCGCAGAACCACTTTCCGCTCGACCTGTCGGCCCCGGGCTACCTGCTGGTGGCCGGCGGCATCGGCATCACCCCGCTGGTGCTGATGGCGCAGCGGCTGGCCGCGCATGCGAAGCGCACCGGCGTGCCGGTGAAGATGCTCTACGGCGCTCGCAACGCCGACGAGTTCGGCTACCTCCCGCACCTGCGCGAGGCGCTGGGAGACGAAGGCGTCGAAGCCCACGAGGGTGCAGCACCCATCGACTTCGCAGCCGCCATCGCCGCGCTGCCGCCTGGCGCCCAGCTCTACACCTGCGGCCCGGTGCCGATGCTCGAGGCCCTCAAGCGCGCCTGGCAGGCGGCGGGCCGTCCCATCGCCGACCTGCGTTTCGAGACCTTCGGCAGCAGCGGCCGGCTGGCCACGCAGTCCTTCGAGGTGCGCATTCCGCGCCACGACCTGACCATCACCGTGCCTGCCGACTGCACGCTGCTCGATGCGCTCGATGCGGCGGGCGTGCAGACGCTCTCGGACTGCAGGCGCGGTGAATGCGGCCTGTGCGCCATGGACGTGATCGCCGTCGACGGCGAGGTCGACCACCGCGACGTGTTCCTCAGCGAGCACGAGAAGAAATCGACCACCCGCATCTGCGCCTGCGTGTCGCGCGCCGTGGGCACGCTCACCCTCGATTCCGCCTACCGCGCCGACAGCTGATGCAAGCGGCCCGTGACGGGCCGAAGACTGCCTTGCGCGATGATCGCGCAGTTCATTTGTCAATCGCGCAACAAAGGTCAGCGACTGTGGCCGGCTAGGTGATTGCCTGCTGCGCCGGATGTTGCAAAGTGTTGAAAATAGCCCCGGTTCGCGTTCCGCCCCTCTAAGGAAAACACATGCAAAGACGCCATCTCATCCAGACCGCCGCCCTGTCGGCTCTTGCACTTTCGATGTCGCTGGCCAGTGCCCAGGACAACAAGTTCAAGATCGGCCTGATCCTTCCGATGACGGGCCAGTCGGCCTCCACGGGCCGCCAGATCGAAGCCGCCGCGCGCCTGTACATGGCCCAGAACGGCGACACCGTGGCCGGCAGGAAGGTGGAACTGATCGTCAAGGACGACACCGGCCTGCCCGACGTGACCAAGCGCCTGGCTCAGGAGCTGGTGGTGAACGACAAGGTCAACGTGCTGGCCGGCTTCGGCCTGACGCCCCTGGCACTCGCCGTGGCGCCCATCGCCACCCAGTCGAAGACGCCCGAGGTCGTGATGGCCGCCGCCACGTCGAGCATCACCGAGGCATCGCCCTACATCGTCCGTTCGAGCTTCACGCTGCCGCAGGTGTCGGTGGCCATGGGCGACTGGGCGCCGAAGAACGGCGTGAAGACCGTGGTGACGCTGGTGGCCGACTACGGCCCCGGCAACGACGCCGAGAAGTTCTTCACCGAGCGCTTCCAGCTCAACGGCGGCAAGGTGCTCGACAAGCTGCGCGTGCCGCTGCGCAACCCCGACTTCGCTCCCTTCCTGCAGAAGGTGCGCGACGTGAAGCCCGACGCGCTCTTCGTCTTCGTGCCCTCGGGCGCCGGCGCCGCGGTGATGAAGCAGTTCCTGGAACGCGGCATGGACAAGGCCGGCATCCGCATGATCGCCACCGGCGACGTGACCGACGACGACCAGCTCAACGACATGGGCGACGGCGCGCTGGGCGTGGTCACCTCGCATCACTACTCGGCCGCGCACCCCTCGGCGCTGAACAAGAAGTTCGTCGAAGCCTTCGAGAAGGCCAACCCCAAGATGCGTCCCAACTTCATGGCGGTGGGCGGCTATGACGGCATGCGCGTCATCTATGAAGCGCTCAAGGCCACCAAGGGCCAGGGCGGCGGCGAGGCGCTGCTGGCGGCCATGAAGGGCCAGGTTTTCGAGAGCCCGCGCGGCCAGGTGCTGATCGACGCGCAGACGCGCGACATCGTGCAGGACGTGTACCTGCGCAAGGTCGAGAAGAAGGACGGGCAGCTCTATAACGTCGAATTCGACGTGATCAAGGGCGTCAAGGACCCGGGCAAAGCCAAGTAATACGGGATCGGGCAGCCGAACGCAGAAGTCGCGAAGGTTCCGCGAAAGTCGCAGAAGGAAACCAAAGATGGTTTTCTCTGCGACTTTCGCGTAGTTTTTGTCTTCCTTCTGCGTTCGGCTGTCCGCTTTCGCGACTGCATCGAAGACCCTCGCATGCTCACCATTCTTTTCGACGGCATCGCCTACGGCATGCTGCTGTTCGTGCTCGCCGTCGGCCTGGCCGTGACGCTGGGGCTGATGAACTTCATCAACCTCGCGCACGGCGCCTTCGCCATGGCGGGCGGCTATCTCACGGTGTTCGCCATGCAGAAGCTGGGCGTGCCGTTCCTGGCGTGCCTGCCGCTCGCGTTCATCGTCGTCGCGCTGGCCGGCGCGGTGCTGGAGCGAACGCTCTACCGGCCGATGTACGGCAAGCCGCACCTCGACCAGGTGCTGTTCTCCATCGGCCTGGCCTTCATGGCGGTGGCGGCGGTCGACTACTTCGTGGGCTCTTCGCAACAGAACGTGCAGCTGCCCGAGTGGCTGCGCGGGCGCACCGAGATCGGCGACGGTGCGCTGCTGCTGGGCATGGGGCACTACCGGCTCTTCATCATCGGCGTGTGCACGGTGCTCACGGTGGTGCTGCAGCTGATCTTGTCGAAGACGCGCTTCGGCAGCCGGCTTCGCGCAGCGGTCGACGACCCGCGCGTGGCGGCGGGGCTGGGCATCAACGTGAACGTCGTGTTCCTGCTGACCTTCGCGGTGGGCTCGGGGCTCGCGGGGCTGGGCGGCGCGCTGGGCGCGGAGATCCTGGGGCTCGATCCGACCTTCCCGCTCAAGTACATGATCTATTTCCTGATCGTGGTGTCCGTTGGCGGCACCTCGTCGATCACCGGGCCGCTCGCGGCGGCGCTGTTGCTGGGCATCGCCGACGTGGCGGGCAAGTACTTCATTCCGAAGATGGGCGCTTTCACTGTCTACCTGCTGATGATCCTGATCCTGATGTGGCGCCCGCAGGGCCTCTTCACGCGCAAGGGAGGACGCTGAATGAGCGCGCCTCTTCCCGTCGTCGCCGATTTCCAGTCGGCCCTGCTGCGCAAGGCGCGCTGGCGCCCGCTCGAATTCGTCGTCTGGGCCGCGGCCTTCGCGCTGCCGCTCGTGATGCCCTCGCACTCGCTGCTGGTCAACGAGATCGCCATCGTCGCGCTGTTCGCGATGTCGCTCGACCTGATCCTGGGCTACACCGGCATCGTGTCGCTGGGCCATGCCGCCTTCTTCGGCTTTGGCGCCTATGCCGCGGCGCTGTTCGCCAAGCTGGTGATGCCCGACCCGACCGTCGGCCTGCTGTTCGCGACCGTGCTGTCCGCGCTGCTGGGCATGGTGGCGAGCGTGACGATCCTGCGCGGCAGCGACCTCACGCGGCTGATGGTCACGCTGGGCACGGCGCTGCTGCTGCTCGAACTCGCCAACAAGCTCGACTGGCTCACCGGCGGCGCCGACGGCCTGCAGGGCGTGGTGATGGGGCCGGTGCTCGGCATGTTCGAGTTCGACCTCTACGGCCGCACGGCCGCCTGGTATTCGCTGGCGGTGATGCTGGTGCTGTTCCTGCTCATGCGCCGCCTCGTGCATTCGCCCTTCGGCGCCACGCTAAAAGCGATCCGCGACAACAGGCTGCGCGCCATGGCCATCGGCATCCCGGTGGTGTCGCGGCTGGTGGTGATCTACACCGTGGCGGCCGGCATCGCCGGCGCGGCCGGCGCACTGCTCGCGCAGACCACCGGCTTCGCCTCGCTCGACGTGCTGGCCTTCGACCGCTCGGCCGACGTGCTGCTGATGCTGGTCATCGGCGGCGTGGGCTGGCTCTATGGCGGCGTGGCGGGCGCCATCGTGTTCAAGCTGCTGCAGACCTGGCTGTCGGCCGTGACGCCGCAGTACTGGATGTTCTGGATCGGCCTGATCCTGGTGCTGCTGGTGCTGGTCGGGCGCGACCGGCTGCTCAAGCCCTGGACCTGGATCGGCGCGGGCGGCAAGAAAGGCGGTGCGGCATGAGCGAAACCGTGCTTTCCACCCACGGCCTGGTGATGCGCTTCGGCGGCATCACCGCCACCAACAACGTGTCGATGGAACTCAGGCGCGGCGCGCGCCATGCCCTCATCGGCCCCAACGGCGCGGGCAAGACCACGCTCATCAACCAGCTCACCGGCGTGCTCACGCCCACCGAGGGCCGCATCACGCTGATGGGCGAGGACATCACCTCGCTCGCGCCGCACAAGCGCGTGGCGCGCGGGCTGGTGCGCACCTTCCAGATCAACCAGCTCTTCGACTCCATGACGCCGCTCGAAACGCTGGCGCTGGTGGTGTCGCAGCACCAGGGCGCCGGCGCGCAGTGGTGGAAGCCGCTGGGTTCGAGCAAGGCCATCGCCGAGCGCGCGGCGCAGCTGCTGGAGCAGTTCCACCTGAGCGACGTGGCGCAGCAGCAGGTGAAGCACCTGGCCTACGGCAAGCGCCGCCTGCTGGAGATCGCCATCGCGCTGGCCTGCGAGCCGCGCGTGCTGCTGCTCGACGAGCCGGTGGCGGGCGTGCCCGCGGGCGAGCGCGAGGAGCTGCTGCAGACCGTGGCCGCTCTGCCGGCCGACGTGTCTGTGCTGCTCATCGAGCACGACATGGACCTGGTGTTCAGCTTCGCCGACCGCATGACGGTGCTGGTCAACGGCACACTGCTGACCGAGGGCGACCCGGAGACCATCGCCAACGATCCGAAGGTGAAAGAGGTCTATCTGGGCCATGGCACGGCAACGGAGGCTGCCCATGTCTGAGCTGCTGAGAATAGAAAACCTGAGCGCGGGCTACGGCGAGGCCGTGGTGCTGCACGACGTGGCCTTCACGCTCGGCGAGGGCCAGACGCTGGCGCTCCTGGGCCGCAACGGCACGGGCAAGACCACGCTGATCAACACGCTCGCGGGCGCGACGCGCCAGCACGGCGGCAGCATCTCGCTGGGTGGGCAGGCCTTGCACAAGATCGCGCCGCACCTGCGCGCGGCGGCCGGCATCGGCTGGGTGCCGCAGGAGCGCAACATCTTCAAGTCGCTCACCGTGCACGAGAACCTCACGGCGGTGGAGCGGCCGGGCAAGTGGACCCCCCAGCGCGTGTACGAGATGTTCCCGCGCCTTGCCGAGCGCAAGACCAACCTGGGCACGCAGCTCTCGGGCGGCGAGCAGCAGATGCTGGCCGTGGGCCGCGCGCTGGTGCTCAACCCCAGGCTGCTGCTGCTCGACGAGCCGCTCGAAGGGCTGGCGCCGATCATCGTGGAAGAGCTGCTGCGCGCCATCCGCCGCATCACGCAGGACGAGGGCCTGGCCGCGATCATCGTGGAGCAGCACCCGCAGGCGATCCTCGCGATCTCCGACGAGGCGGTGGTGCTCGACCACGGCACCATCGTGCACACGGACAGTGCCGCTTCGCTGCGCGCTCAGCCGCAGGTGCTCGACCGGCTGCTGGGCGTGGCGCGGTAGCCAGCGCCGGTTTTTCTTCCGGGTCTCTAGCGGCCCGGCAATCGCGCAAAGACCTTGGCGTTGTCGGGCACGAGGTGGAAGCCGTGCTTCTCCTCGGCCCAGAACACCATCTGCGGACCTTCGAAGACGGCGGGGTCATCCAGCGCACCGACCTTGACGATCAATCCGGCGGGCGCCTTGGGTGAGCGCGAGGCGACATGCACGCCGCACTCGCTGCAGAACTCGCGCGTGGGTGCGTCGGCGGTCTTTGCAAAGCGGCGGGGCTCGCCGCGCGTGTAGCGGAAGTCGTCCGCCATGAGGCCGATGAACAGATTGCCGGCGCCGCCGGAAATCTTCTGGCAGGTCCTGCACAGGCACAGCGCGCGCATCCGCACGTCGCCTTTGATCTCGAACCTCAGCGCTTCGCAGTGGCAGCCGCCGGTCAGTGTCATGCGCGTGCTCCGGAATGGGGTCGCCGATTCTGGCGACCCCGCGAGCGGCGGGCAAGCCTGGCAGGTTCAGGTGCAGCTGTCGGGGCCGCAGACCGGCAACGACTCTTCGGCGCTTGAGGCCGCAGGCTGCGCCGCGCCGATCCAGTTGGCAAGCTGCGCCTTCCATTCGTCCGCGTGGCCGAGCCACGGGCCGATGTCGATGCGGCCGGCGCTGCCGTCGGGCTGCACCACCACGAAGGTCGGAAATCCCTGGCCCCCCGCGCGCTGCAGGAACTGGCGGCTTTCGGCGATGTGGCGGGAGGTGGCTTCGCCCGACTGGCTTTCGAAGGCGGAGGCAAAGGCCGCGGCATCGAAGCCGAGTTCGCCCGCGATCGCCTTGAGCACCTCCACGTCGGCGATGCGGCGGCCCTCGACATAGTGCGCGCGCTGCAGGCTGTGGATCATGTCCAGCCCGCCGCCCGGGCGAAGCGACTCGGCCGCTAGCACGGCGGTTGTCGGCGGCTCCGAGTCCATCACCGCGCCGGTGTCGCGCAGCAGTCCTTCGAAATAGCGCTCACCGAAGGGCTGGCCGGTCATCTCGGCGATGCGGTGGTCGTGCGGCAGCACGTACTCGCGCCACTGCGGCGTGATCGGCCGGCGGTTGGCGCCGGTCATCATGCCGCCGCCGTGGAACTCGACCTTCAGGCCCGGCACCTCGCGCGCCGCATCGACCAGCGGCGCGGCGGCGTAGCACCAGCCGCACAGCGGGTCGAAGATGTAGTGCAGCGTCGCGCCTGCGCCTCGTGCGTCGTTCATTGCGGCCATTTCATTTCTCCCTTGATGACCTTCGCGCCGAGTTCCAGCGAAGAGGCGTCTTCCAGCTTCGGGTAGCGCTTCTTCATCGCGGCGATGAGCGCGCCCGAGTCCTTGGCCTTGGCGGCTTCGACTTCGAAGGCCTTCAGGTAATCGCGCGTGAACTTCACCGAAGCGAGCGAGTAGGGCGCGCTGCCGTTCGCGTTCGGCAGGTAGTGGCCGGGCACCACGGTCTTCGGATGCAGCGCCTCTATGCGGCCCAGCGTCCTGATCCAGTCGCGGCGCGACTCGGGCGTCTGCGTGTCGGCCACCCACACGTGGATGTTTGCCGAGACGGGGATGCCGCCGACCACCGCCTTCAGCGAGGGAATCCAAGCGAAGCTGCGTTCGGGAGTGGGGCCGTCGAGGCCTACGACCTGGATCTTGCGGCCCTCGAGCTCGATGCTGTCGCCGGCCAGCGGCTGCGGCACCACCAGTGCCTTGGGCGCGTTGTCCTTCAGGACCGGGCCCCAGTGCGCGAGCTTGCCGTCCTTGGAGGCCTGGATGGCGGCCACGGTCTGCGGCGTGGCGACGATCTTCGCGTCGGGGAAGGCGGCCTGGATCACGTCGAGGCCGAAGTAGTAGTCGGGATCGCTGTGGCTGATGTAGACCGTGGTGAGCTTCTTGCCCGTGGCCTTGATCTTCTGCACCAGCGCCTCGGCGTCGTTGCGCTGGAACTGGGCGTCGATGAGCACCGCGTCGGTCTGGCCGGTGACGATCTCCGAGGAGACGGGGAACATCGATTTCGCGCCGGGGTTGTACACCTCGAGCTTGAGCGGCTGGGCGGCCTGGGCGGTGAGGCTGAAACCGAGGGCGAGGGCGAGGGCGGAGGAGAGGAGGGTTCTGCGGAACATGGTGGCGGGCTTTCTCTGTGTGATTCGACTGTGTGTGGATGGGTGACAGCGCTGAATGCCTCGAATATTAGGTTGCGCGAATCGAAACAAAAACCCGACGATCCACAACGAATAGTTTCCTAATTCGGTCGAATCAGTCCGTGGCACGGCGTTCCAGATGCGCCACCAGCAGCTGCGCAGAGGGCGACAGTTCCGTGTCGCCCCGGAAGCAGATCGCGAAGCGCCGCCGCGCCCAGGCGTCGGTCAGCGGCATCAGCCGCAGCCCGAAGGCTTCGGCGAAGGGCCGCGCCACTTCGGCCGGCACCACGCTGATCGCCAACCCGGCGCGCACCACGCGCAGCGCAGCATCGAAGTTGGACACCAGCACCCGGTACACCAGCGGCTTGCCCGCCACCGCCGCCTCGCGCGCCAGCATCAATTGCACGGCGCTCAGCGCCGGCATGCCGACGAATTCATGGTCGAGCACCTGCTCGAAGCGCACGCTCTCGCGCTGCGCAACCGGGTGGGAGGGATGCGCCACGATGGCGAGGTGGTCGCAGCGGTAGTCGCGACGCTCCAGGCCCTCGAGGTCGGCCGCGTCCCAGCACAGGCCGATGGAGGCGCTGCCCTCGCGGATGCCGCGCACGATCTCGGGGCTCACGCGCTCTTCCATGTCCACGCGGATGTTGCGGTGCGCCGGGTCCTGCAGGAAGTCGGCCACGTCCTCGGCCAGCGACTCGGCCATGACCGAGGCCGAGGCCAGGATGCGCACGTGCCCGCGCACGCCGCCGGCGTAGGCCGCCATGTCGCGCTCGATGCGGTTCACGCTGCCGAGCATCGCTCGGGCGTGCTCCAGCAGCGTCTCCCCGGCAGGCGTGGGCACCACGCCCCGGCGCTTGCGCAGCAGCAGCGGCGTGCCGACGGTTTCCTCCAGCTGGGCCAGCCGCTTGCTGATGGCCGAGCCGACGATGGCGGCCTGTTCGCCGGCGCGCGCAATGCTGCGCGTTTCGCAGACGGCCACGAAGAGCCGCAGGGTGGTCAGGTCGAGGTCTCTCATGATGTTCCGTTCTGGAATCGGATGGCTTCCAAAATATACCTTCTGGATCGAATTGGAACTCCTACCATCGGTGCCCTAGCCTGGATCACCCAGCATCACCACGGAGACAAGACTTGATTCACGCCTTCCTGCCGCCGCGCGCGGTCGTCCGCGAAGTGGGCCTGCGCGACGGCCTCCAGAGCATCACGCGCGTGCTTCCCACCGAACGCAAGCTCGAATGGATCCGCGACGCGCACGCCGCCGGCCAGCGCGAGATCGAGGTCGGCTCCTTCGTGCCGGCGCGCCTGCTGCCGCAATTGGCCGACACGGCCGAGCTGCTGGCCTACGCGAAGACGCTGCCGGGGCTCTTCGCCTCGGTGCTGGTGCCCAACCTCAAGGGCGCCGAGCGGGCCATCGAGGGCGGCGCCGACCTGATGGTGGTGCCGCTGTCGGCCAGCCACGCGCACAGCCTCGCCAACCTGCGCAAGACGCCCGACGAGGTGGTGGCCGAGGTCGGCCGCATCCGCGCGGCGCGCGACGCCGCGGGCTCCAAGACGCTGATCGACGGCGGCGTGGGCACCGCCTTCGGCTGCACGCTCCAGGGCCACGTCGATCCCGACGAGGTGCTGCGGCTGATGCAGGCGCTGCTCGACGCCGGCGCTGATCGCGTGAGCCTCGCCGACACCGTGGGCTACGCCGATCCGGCGATGGTGCGCAGCCTGTTCGAGCGCGCCCTGCGCATCGCGGGCGACCGGCTGTGGTGCGGCCATTTCCACGACACGCGCGGCATGGGGCTCGCGAACGCCTATGCGGCGCTCGAAGTCGGCATCACCCGCTTCGACGCCTGCCTCGCCGGCATCGGCGGCTGCCCGCATGCGCCCGGCGCCAGCGGCAACGTCGACACCGAAGACCTGGTCTTCATGCTCGAGAGCATGGGCGTCGCTACCGGCGTCGACCTGCCGAAGCTGCTCGACCTGCGCAGGCGCGTGGCCGGCTGGCTCGAAGGCGAGACGCTGCAGGGCACGGTGTGGCGCGCGGGTTTCCCGAAGACTTTCACGGCCATGGAAGGCGTTGCGGCATGAGCACGACGGATACGCAACAGAAGCGCCTGCCGCTCGCCGGCATCCGCGTGGTCGAGTTCACGCACATGGTGATGGGGCCGACCTGCGGCATGGTGCTGGCCGACCTGGGCGCGGAAGTCATCAAGGTCGAACCCATCGAGGGCGACCGCACGCGGCACCTGCTGGGTGCGGGCGCGGGCTTCTTCCCGATGTTCAACCGCAACAAGAAGAGCATTGCGCTCGACCTGCGGCATCCGCAGGGGCTCGAAGCCGCGCTGCGGCTGTGCGTGAGCGCCGACGTGGTTGCGCAGAACTTCAAGCCCGGCACCATGGACAAGTACGGCCTGGGCTACGCCGCCCTGGGCAAACTCAATCCGCGCCTCGTGTACGTGGACCACGCGGGCTTCCTGCCCGGCCCCTACGAACACCGCACCGCGCTCGACGAGGTGGTGCAGATGATGGGCGGCCTTGCCTACATGACGGGCCGCCCCGGCGATCCGCTGCGCGCGGGCACCAGCGTGAACGACATCATGGGCGGCATGTTCGGCGCCATCGGCGCGATCGCCGCGCTGATGCAGCGCATGCAGACCGGCAAGGGGCAGGAGGTGAAATCGGCGCTGTTCGAGAACAACGTGTTCCTCGTCGGCCAGCACATGCTGCAGTACGCCATCACCGGCCAGGCGGCCGCGCCGATGCCCGAGCGCATCTCGGCCTGGGCGCTGTACGACGTGTTCACCGTGAAGGACGGCGAGCAAATCTTCCTGGCGGCGGTGAGCGACGCGCAGTGGAAGACCTTCTGCGACGCGCTCGGCTTCGACGACCTCAAGGCCGACCCGGCGCTGGCCACCAACAACGACCGCGTGCGCATGCGCCCCACGCTGCTGGCCGACCTGCGCCAGCGCCTCGCGCAGCGTTCGGCGGCGGAGCTGTCGGCGATCTTCGAGGCCAGGGGCCTGCCTTTCGCTCCTATCACTCGGCCCGAAGACCTCTACGCCGATCCGCACCTGAAGGCCACGGGCGGCCTTGCCGACATCCGCCTGCCCGACGGCGAGCGCGCCGGAGAGATGGCGCAGACCACGCTGTTCCCGATCACGCTGGGCGGCGAGCGCCTCGGCGTGCGGCTGCATCCGCCGACCCTGGGCGAGCACACCCGCGAACTGCTGGCCGAGTTGGGCTATGCGCGCGAGCAGGTCGATGCGATGCATGCGGAGTCGGCGGTGGCCTGAGCAAGGCGCCTTTCCAGAAACATAAAGAAGAGAGACAAGACCATGACGAACACGCCTCCCCTGAAGATGAACCGCCGCGCGGTGCTCGGCCTCGGCGCCAGCGCAGCCGCGCTGGCCGCATGCCCCGCGTTCGCGCAGGGTTCGGACAAGCCCATCCGCCTGATCCTGCCGATCAGCGCGGGCTCGGGCGTCGACACCATCGCGCGCGCCGCCGCGCCCGCGCTGGGCAAGGCCTTCGGCCAGCCGGTGGTGATCGACAACCTGCCGGGTGCGGGCGGCATCACTGGCGCGGCGGCCATCGTCAAGGCGGCGCCGGACGGGCTCACGCTGGGCATGGTGTCGAACAACCACGTCATCAACCCGGCGGTTTTCAGGAAGATGCCCTTCGACGCGATCAACGACATCACGCCGATCAGCGTGGTGGGCGCGACGCCCCTGGTGCTGCTGGCCAACCCGAAGCTGCCGGCGAAGAACGTGCCCGAGCTGGTCGCGCTGCTGCGCGCGAAGCCGGGCGCCTACAACTACGCCTCGTCGGGCAACGGCACCATCATCCATCTGGCGGGCGAGATGTTCATGGACGAGGCCGGCGTGAAGGCGCGGCACATTCCGTACAAGGGCACCGGGCCGATGATGACGGACATGATCGGCGGCCAGGTCGAGCTGGGCGTGGTGGCGCTGCCGGCGGTGCAGTCGCACATCAAGAGCGGCGCGCTGCGCGCCATTGGCCTGTGCGGCGCGCAGCGCTCGCCGGCCGCGCCGGACATTCCGACCATCGCCGAGCAGGGGCTGCCGAACTACGCGGTCGAGGGCTGGTTCGCGCTGATCGGGCCGGCGAAGATGCAGCCGGCGGACGTCGCCCGCATCCATGCCGCCGTGGTCGCGGCTTTTTCCAGCGCCGAGGTGCGCGAGGCGATGGACAAGCAGGGCAATGTCGTCAGGCCCACCACGCCCGAGCAGGCCGCCGGCTATTTCCGCAGCGAGGCGGCCCGCTACGCGGCGCTGGTGAAGAAGGCGAAAGTGACGGTCGAGTAGGCGGGAAGGGAAGAAGAACTCAACCCTGGCTCGTGAACTTGAGCCCGATGATGCCGGCCACGATCAGCGCGACGCACACGAGCCGCGCCGCGTTGGCCGGCTCGCCGAACAGCACGATGCCCAGGGCCACGGTGCCCACCGCGCCGATGCCGGTCCACACCGCGTAGGCCGTGCCCACGGGCAGCGAGCGCATCGCCCAGCCCAGCAGCACCACGCTGAGCACCATCGAGATCGCGGTGCCCACCGAGGGCCAGAGCTTCGTGAACCCCTCGGTGTACTTGAGGCCGATGGCCCAGCCCGTTTCGAGCAGGCCCGCGATGAACAACACGATCCACGCCATGCGCGTGCTCCTTTCGCTTCAGTTGGGTTCGGGCCGCACGGCGCGGTAGAGGGCGCGCACGAAGTCCGACTGGGTGATCATGCCGGCCAGCCGCTTTTCGTCGTCGATGATGGGAATGTGGTGGTGGCCGCCCTCGGAGAACAGCGGCACCAGGTCGACCACGGGCCGGTCGGCGCTGGCCACGCGCACCTGGCGCGTCATGATCTGGCCCACCACTTCGGGCTTGCTCGACATCACGGTGCGGGTGGCGCGGATCAGGTCGCGCAGCTTGGCGGCGATGCCTTCGTGGTGCTGCAGGTCGAGCTGGCGGAAGAAGTCGGCCTGCGTGACGATGCCCACCACGCGGCGCGTGCGGTCGGTGACGGGCAGGGCCTTGATGCGGCGCTCGTGCATCAGCGCCCAGGCTTCCTGCAGCGGCGTGCCGAACTCCACCGAGATCGGCACGTTGGACATGATGTCCGCGCAGCTCAGCGTGCCCAGCCGGCGCTTGTACGACTCCAGCTCGGTCTCCCGGATCAGCGATTCGAGGTCGTCGCGGCTGATGTCCAGCACCTGGTTGTAGCGGGCGAGCACGGCGTCGATGTCGGCCTGGCTGAAGCGCGCATCGGAGCCCGGCGGGCGCGCGGCGACCTGCACGTGCGGATAGCGCCGCCCGGTCAGCGTGTTGTAGGCCACGCCGGCCAGCACCAGCAGCAGCGAGTTGGTGAAGAAGGGAAAGAGGGCCGACGAGAAATGCGTGGTGTGGGTCAGCACCGCCAGCAGCGCTGCCGCGCCGCCGGGCGGGTGCAGGCAGCGCGCGCTGAACATCAGGCCGATGGCGCCCGCCACCGCGACGGCGGCGGCCAGCTCGGGCTGGGGAATCCAGTTGGCCGCCGCGATGCCGACCACTGCCGACAGCGTGTTGCCGCCGATCACCGACCAGGGCTGCGCGAGCGGACTCGCCGGCACCGCGAAAACCAGCACGGCGCTGGCGCCCAGCGGCGCGATCAGCCAGACCGAGGCGTGCAGCGGCCCGGCCAGCCAGTGCGACAGCAGCGCGGCCACCAGCAGGCCGATGCCCGCGCCCAGGACGGCGCGCAGCCGCTCGCGCGCGTCGACGGTGGTGCGGCCCGGCAGCCAGGCGCGCGCGTGGGTGAGGAGGGCTGCGAAGCGCATGTTCTCAGCCCTCGTGCGCCACCTTGCGCCCGATGTCCGGCCAGCGGCCGTGCAGCCACACCCAGGCGACCAGCCCGATGGCGAGCATGCCCATGGAGGTCAGCGCCAGCGCGAGCGTGGAGTGCATCACCAGCGGCGCCACCGCGCCGGCCACGATGCCGTTGGCGGTGGAGCCGATCACCGCCTGCAGCGACGAGGCCATGCCGCGGCGCTCGGGGTGCAGGTCGAGCACCAGCAGCGTGACCACCGGCACCATCAGCGCCCAGCCGAAGGCGAACACCGCCAGCGGCCAAAGCGCCCAGGCCACGTGTGCGTGGAAGAAGGTGTTGGCCACCACGTTGACCACAGAGGTGGCCAGCATGATCACGAAGCCGTCGCGGATCTGCCGCTTGGGCGCCACCTTGCCGGCCATGCGCCCGCTGGCGCGCGCGCCGAGCATGATGCCGCCGATGGTCAGCAGGAAGAACCAGAAGAACTGCTGAGGCTGCAGCGCAAGGTGGTCGCCCAGGAAGGCGGGCGCGGCCAGCACGTAGAGGAACATGCCATTGAAGGGCACGCCGCTGGCGAAGGCCAGCAGCAGAAAGCGCGGGTCGGAGCACAGGCTCCAGTAGCCGCGCATCAGGTGGCGCACCTGGAAGGGCTGGCGGTGGTCCTTGTGCAGCGTCTCCGGCAGCAGCTTGTAGTTGGCCGCGAACAGCGCCACGCCCACCGCCACCAGGAACCAGAACACCGCGTGCCAGCCCGCGTGCACGAAGAGGAAGCCGCCCACGATGGGCGCGATGGCCGGCGCCACGCCGAAGTAGATCGTGACCTGGCTCATCACCCGCTGTGCCTCGGCCGGCGGGAACATGTCGCGGATCACCGCGCGCGAGACCACGATGCCGGCACCGGTCGACAGGCCCTGCAGCCCCCGGAACAGCACCAGCTGCGTGATGTTCTGCGAGAGCGCGCAGCCCAGTGAGGCCAGCGTGAACACCGCCAACCCCCACAGCACGACGGGGCGGCGGCCGAAGCTGTCGGACAGCGCGCCGTGGAACAGGTTCATGAACGCGAAGCCGAACAGGTAGGCCGACAGCGTCTGCTGCATCTCGGCCGGCGTCGCGCCGATGGACTGCGCGATGCCCGAGAAGGCCGGGATGTAGGTGTCGATGGAGAAGGGCCCGAGCATGCCCAGCACGGCGAGCAGCACGGCAAGCGCCCAGCGCGGGGCCTGCCAGAGTTTGTCTGCATCGGGATTCATGGTGAGGTTTGCTCCATTCTTCTTATGCGAGTCTTGCGAGTACCAAAAAAGAAAGCGCCCTTGCGGGCGCCTCCTCGTCGGGGGAAATACCGGGAGACCGGATCAGAGCGTATCAATAAAGCTGCGCAGCTTGTCCGAACGCGACGGATGCTTGAGCTTGCGCAGGGCCTTCGCCTCGATCTGGCGGATGCGCTCGCGGGTCACGTCGAACTGCTTTCCGACTTCTTCCAGCGTGTGGTCCGTGCTCATCTCGATGCCGAAGCGCATGCGCAGCACCTTGGCTTCGCGCGGCGTGAGGCTGTCCAGGATGTCCTTGACCACGTCGCGCAGGCCGGCCTGCATCGCGGCCTCGATGGGGGCCGTGTTGCTGCTGTCCTCGATGAAGTCGCCCAGGTGCGAATCGTCGTCGTCGCCGATGGGGGTTTCCATCGAGATCGGCTCCTTCGCGATCTTCATGATCTTGCGGATCTTGTCTTCCGGGATCTCCATCTTGGCGGCCAGGATGCCGGCGTCGGGCTCGAAGCCGAACTCCTGCAGATGCTGGCGCGAGATGCGGTTCATCTTGTTGATCGTCTCGATCATGTGCACCGGGATGCGGATGGTGCGCGCCTGGTCGGCGATCGAGCGGGTGATGGCCTGGCGGATCCACCACGTCGCGTAGGTCGAGAATTTGTAGCCGCGACGGTATTCGAACTTGTCGACCGCCTTCATCAGGCCGATGTTGCCTTCCTGGATCAGGTCGAGGAACTGCAGGCCGCGGTTCGTGTACTTCTTGGCGATGGAGATCACGAGGCGCAGGTTGGCCTCGATCATTTCCTTCTTGGCGTCGCGCGAGGACGATTCGCCCTCGTTCATGCGCTTGTTGATGTCCTTGAGCTCCGACAGCGGCACCACTACGCGCGACTGGATGTCGGCAAGCTTCTGCTGCAGTTCCTGCACCGGCGGAATGTTGCGCGCGAGCACCGAGCTCCAGGGCTTGCCCGCGGCGGCCTGCTTCTCGACCCACTTCAGGTTCAGCAGGTTGGAGGCGATGCGGTTGCCGTTCTTGTCGTAGCCGCTGAAGTCACGGATGAACTCGTCCTGCGGGAAGCCGCACTTGTCCACGATGATGCGGCGCAGCTCGCGTTCCTTCTTGCGCACGTCGTCCACCTGCGTGCGCACCAGGTCGCACAGCTTCTCGATGGTGCGCGCGGTGAAGCGGATGGTCATCAGCTCGTCGGACACGGCCTGCTGGGCCTTGGCGTACGCCGGCGTGCCGTAGCCTTCCTTCTCGTAGATCTTGTGGATCTTCTCGAACAGCTCGGCGATGCGGTCGAAGCGCGAGAGGGCCTCGTTCTTGAGTTCCTCGAGCTTCTTGGTCAGGGCCTTGGAGCCGCCCTTGCCGTCGTCGTCGTCTTCCTCGTCGAATTCGTCGAAGTCTTCCTCGGCAACGTAGTCGTCGGCCTCGTTGGGGTTGGAGAAGCCGTCGACGATGGTCGAGATGACGACCTTGCCTTCACGGATCTCGCCGGCCAGGCGCAGGATCTCGGCGATGGTGGCGGGGGAGGCCGAGATGGCCTCCATCATGGCCATCAGGCCGCCTTCGATGCGCTTGGCGATCTCGATTTCGCCTTCGCGCGTCAGCAGCTCGACCGTGCCCATCTCGCGCATGTACATGCGCACCGGGTCGGTGGTGCGGCCGAATTCGCTGTCCACCGTGGAGAGCGCGGCTTCGGCTTCTTCCTCGGCTTCTTCCACCGTGGTGGCAGTGGGCGCGGTGTTGTTCAGCAGCAGGGTCTCGGCGTCGGGCGTCTGCTCGTACACCGCCACGCCCATGTCGTTGAGCATGGTGACCACGACTTCCATGGTCTCGGCGTCGACCAGCTTGTCGGGAAGGTGGTCGGAGATTTCGCCGTGCGTGAGGTAGCCGCGGGTCTTGCCCAGCGTGATCAGGGTCTTCAGGCGCGAGCGGCGCTTGGCCAGGTCTTCTTCGGAGAGCACGGTCTCGTCGAGACCGAACTCCTTCATCAAGGCGCGTTCCTTCGCCTTGCTGATCTTCATGCGAAGCGGCTTGACCTTCTCTTCGGTCGCCGCAGCCGCGGGCTCGTCACCCGCCAGGTCGTCCTCGATGTCCGACAGGTCGATGTCGCTCTCGGGGGCTTCCTTGTCGGCCTTGGGCTTGCGGCCGCGCTTGGCGCCGGTGGTGGCCGACGCGGTTCCGGCAGCCTTGGGCGGGCGGCCGACCTTCTTGGCGGCCGGGGCGGCGGCCTTCTTGGGATCTTCGAGGGAGGTCGATTTCGTGGGCACGGTTTTCACTTTCGTAGCGGCGGCCGATTTGGATGCGGCGGCGGCCGTCTTGGTTGCCGGTTTCGCACCGGCTTTCAACGGTTTTTCTGCTGCGGGCTTGGTGGCGACGCTTTTTGCAAGTGAAGGAGCAGGCTTCTTTGAACTGGGCATACGACCTCGTTACGGCAAGAAAAGACAAGCGGAATCACAGGCGCACCGTCATGCGGACGGCGCCACCAAGCCCGTGCACAGGCACGGACTGGAAACAAATGGGAAAGAGGAAGTGATTCCTCAACAGGCAAGATGTCGGGCGAACATTTGGTGTGCAGTCCTTGCGGTTATTGACCCTTTCCGCCGGAATCTACCGTTGGAGTGCATTGCGCTAGGGGTCGGCCCGGAGGTGCTGCTGTCGCTCTTGCCTATATTTCGCCAATTGCGAAGCCCTACATTATAGCGTGTTGCGCAAATTTCAAGCAGTTTCTGAGCCCGAGGAGCGCAATCTGGCGCGCAATTCGAGCCGCCTTGCCTGAATTGCCCTGAAACGGTTCGGCGCGTCCGGGTCTTTCCCGAAAGCCGCAATTGCCTCGTTTTCCTGCTTTTTCAAGAGTTCCTCAAGCATGAAGTCGAGCACGCTGGCAAGCTCCCGGGCGGCATCGGCCAGGTGTTGCGCTTCTTCTCCCTCGGGAACGGGCCCGGCTTCGGCGACGGACATCAGCCGCTCGGCCAGCGGCTCGAATTCGAGGCCGCGCAGGCCTTCCCGCAAGGCTGCCCAGGGCTGGACGCCGTGCTCGTGCAACTGGCTGTCGAGCCACGTGAAGAGGGCGCCGTGCTGGCCCGGCAGGTCGCACAGCATCACGTGGAGCTCGTGCGACAGCGCCTCCCACTGCGCCATGTTCGACAGCAGCAGCCGAACCGCCACGTCCGGCCGGCTGGGCGGCGTGCCGCGGCCGCGCAGGGGCTCGATCGGCTCCTCGAACTTGCCGCCCCAGCGCTTGCCGCCCTTGCCCGTGAACTTGCGCTGCTGGAACTTGGGTTTGCTATCGTTTTCGTAGCGTGCAGGTTCGTAGTCCTGTGGCGGCGGCATGTCGGGGTAGTAGTCGTCCGCGCCACCGTCGCCGTAGTTCGGAGGCTCGTCGTGGCGACGCTGCTGCTGCGCGGGCCCGCCGCCGGCTTTGCGCGGACCGGGCGCGGAGGCCCACAGCTCCGACAGCGCCGGCGCGTCCAGTTGCACCAGCGTCGCGATTTCGCTCAGCAACTGCCGCTTGAGCGCCCCGTCGGGCATGGCGCTCCAGAGCGGGCGCACGTTGCTCGTCATGTGGGCGCGGCCCTCGGCGGTGGTCAGGTCGCAGCCTTCGCGGGCGGCCTCGATCATGAAGCGCGACAGCGGCGTGGCCTCGTTGACGAAGCGGGCGAAGGCCTCGGCGCCGTGCTCGCGGATGAAACTGTCGGGATCGTGCTCCGCCGGCAGGAAAAGGAACTTGATGCTGCGTACGTCGGTGGCATAGGGCAGGGCGCCGTCGAGCGCCTTGCGCGCGGCGCGGCGGCCGGCGGCGTCGCCGTCGAAGCTGAACACCACCGACTCGGTGAAGCGGAATAGCTTCTGCACGTGGTCCGTGGTGCAGGCCGTGCCCAGCGTGGCCACCGCGTTCGGAAACCCGAGCTGCGCCAGCGCCACCACGTCCATGTAGCCCTCGGTGACCAGCGCATAGCCCTTGTCGCGGAAGGCAGCGCGGGCTTCGTAGAGGCCGTAGAGCTCGCGGCCCTTGCTGAACACGGGTGTTTCGGGCGAATTCAGGTACTTGGGCTTCTCGTCGCCCAGCACGCGGCCGCCGAAGCCGATGCATTCGCCCTTCACGTTGCGGATCGGGAACATCACGCGGTCGCGGAAGCGGTCGTAGCGCTTGGCTTCCTCCTCGCTGAGCTTGCCTTCC
Organism: Variovorax sp. 278MFTsu5.1; assembly: GCF_048305045.1. Classification (NCBI taxonomy): domain Bacteria; kingdom Pseudomonadati; phylum Pseudomonadota; class Betaproteobacteria; order Burkholderiales; family Comamonadaceae; genus Variovorax; species Variovorax sp. 278MFTsu5.1. Next base: position 4,622,437 of record NZ_CP157622.1, on the reverse strand, counting down.
TCGTTGTTGACGATCACCAGGCCGCTCTCGGCGAGCAGCGGATCGTCGTAGTCGGGGAAGACGCTGGCCAGCGCGCGCCAGCCTGCAGGCGCATAGCCGATGCCGAACTGCTTGGCCACTTCGCCCGAGACGCCGCGGCCTTTCAGGTATTCGATGGCGCCGGGCGCCTGCCGCAGATGCTTGCGGTAGGCGTCGCCGGCCTTCTCGAGCACATCGGTCAGCGTGGCCTGCTTCTGGCGCTGGCTGGCGGCGCGGGCGCGCTCTGCGGGGGAGACGTCGTCCTCGGGCACCTGCAGGCCGTACTGGCCGGCCAGGTCGTGGACCGCCTCGACGAAGCCCATGCCCCCATGTTCGATCAGGAAGCCGATGGCGTTGCCGTGCGCTCCGCAGCCGAAGCAGTGATAGAACTGCTTGGTCGGGCTGACGGAGAAGGAGGGCGATTTCTCGCCGTGGAACGGGCACAGGCCCATGAAATTGGCGCCGGCCTTCTTGAGCTGCACATAGCGGCCGACGACCTCGACCACATCGGCGCGCGCGATGAGTTCCTGGATGAATGAAGCGGGGATGGTCATGTAGGCGAAGAGCGGCAAATCATACGCAAGCGGCCGAACGTTCACTGCCGGGCGGCATACTGAAAGCGACCGGATTCACGCATGACGACGCCCAAACCCCTGCAACACGTCGCGCCGCTGCTGCGCCACCCCCTGAGGTTCATCTGGGAAGCCCTCAAGGAATTCCGCGCCAACCAGGGCCTGCTGCTCGCTGGTGCCGTGGCGTACTACGCGCTGCTGTCCATCGTGCCGCTGCTGATCGTGAGCGTGATCGCGCTGTCGCACGTCATCGAGCAGGCCGAGCTGCTGCGCACCATCGGGCGGTACCTCGAATGGCTGCTGCCGGGGCAGTCCAAGGCCATCGTGGCGGAGCTTTCGAGCTTCCTGGACCATCGCGACGTGCTGGGGCCGGTGCTGCTGGTGACGATGATCTTCTTCAGCTCGCTGGCCTTCAGCGTGCTCGAAAGCGCGATGGCGGTGATCTTTCACCACCGCAAGGCGGATCACAAGCGCCATTTCCTGGTGTCGGTGGCCATGCCCTACATCTACATCCTGTGCCTGTGCGTGGGGCTGCTGCTGGTCACGCTGGTGTCGGGGGCGCTGCAACTGGTGGGGCAGGAAAGCGTCGACCTGCTGGGGCGCAGCTGGTCGCTGTCGGGCGTATCGGGGCTGCTGCTTTACCTGCTGGGGCTGGGCGGCGAGATCTTCATGCTGACCTCGCTCTACCTCGTGATGCCGGCCGGGCGCATGTCGCTGCGCCATGCGCTGCTGGGCGGGGTGACGGCCGCGCTGCTGTGGGAGGCCACGCGGCGCGTGCTGATCTGGTATTTCTCGACGCTCTCGCAGGTGAACGTGGTCTACGGCTCGCTCACCACGGCCATCGTGGTGCTGCTGAGCCTGGAGATCGCCGCCACGCTGGTGCTGCTCGGGGCCCAGGTGATCGCGAACTACGAGCGCCTGGACCGCACCGGCACCACCAGGGTGCCGGAATCCGAAAGGCTCAGCGGGGAGCCAGTCGAATCGCTCCGTCCAGGCGGATCACCTCGCCGTTGAGCATGTCGTTCTCGATGATGTGCTTGGCCAGCTTGGCGTAGTCCTCGGGCGTGCCCAGGCGCGAAGGGAAGGGTACGCTGGCGGCCAGTGCGTCCTGCACTTCCTGCGGCATGCCGAAGAGCATGGGCGTGCCGAAGATGCCGGGCGCGATGGTCATGTTGCGGATGCCGCTGCGCGCGAGGTCGCGGGCGATGGGCAGGGTCATGCCAACCACGCCGCCCTTGGAGGCGCTGTAGGCAGCCTGGCCGATCTGGCCGTCGTAGGCGGCGACGGAGGCGGTCGAAATCAGCACGCCGCGCTCGCCGGTGGATTCGGGCTCGTTCCTGCTCATGGCGTCGGACGCGAGCCGGATCATGTTGAAGCTGCCGATCAGGTTGACCGTGACGGTCTTGCTGAAGGTGGCCAGCGCGTGCGGGCCGTTCTTGCCCACGGTCTTCTCGGCCGGAGCGATGCCGGCGCAGTTGACGAGGCCGGCCAGCTTGCCCAGCTTGAGCGCCGCGGCGACTGCAGCCTGGCCGTCGGCCTCCTGGCTCACGTCGCACTTGACGAACACGCCGCCGATTTCCCTGGCAACGGCTTCGCCCTTTTCAACCTGCATATCGGCGATCACCACCTTGCCGCCATTGGCGGCCAGCATGCGCGCCGTGCCCTCGCCGAGGCCCGAAGCGCCACCGGTCACGATAAAAACCTTGCCGTCGATCTGCATAAGAAGTCTCCTGGGATAAGCCCGCCATTATCGAAGACGCTCGCAGGACGAAAAAAAGGGCCTCATCCGGAGATGAGGCCCCTGAATTGGATCCGTGAGGACCCAAGGAGACAACTGGTGGTGGTCGGTCGCTTGCTTAGCGCTTGCGCGAGGCGGTAGCGGTCTTGGCAGCGGCGACGGCCTGGCTCGACACGGCGTTGAAGTTGGCTTCGGCGACGTCCGAAGCTTGCTTGACGGCCTTCTGAACCGATTCGAAAGCGTTGTTGGCGGCGGCCACGGCGCTCTTCAGGACGGCAACGGCGGTTTCCGAACCGGCGGGAGCGTTCTTGGAAGCGCTGTCGACCAGGCCGACGAAGGCTTGCTGGGCTTCGGTGGCCTTGGCTTCGAAAGCCTTGGTGAATTCGGCGCCGGTGCCCTGGGCGATGTCGTACAGGTGACGGCTGTAGGCGGCGGTCTTCTCGGCCAGGGGCTGGAACAGGCTGGCTTGCAGCGTCAGCAGCTCTTGCGCGTCCTTCACGCTCAGGGCGGCCTGGGCGGTGTTCTGGGCTTCGGCCAGGGCGGCCTTCGAGGCGGTCACGTTCAGTTCGACGAGCTTCTCGACGCCTTCGAAAGCCTTGGTGGTCAGGCCGAACAGGGTTTCGAGGTTTGCTTTTTGAGCGGCGAGGATTTGGTCAGCGGTCAGGGCCATTTGGGATCTCCAGAAGGGATGATTGAGTGGTCGGTTCACGTTGCGCTGTCTCGCCGTCAATGTTGCGGTGCAGCATGGGCTCAAGTATAGGCAGCTGGTTTCTGCGATCAAGAGGTTTTTGCTGCCATGCAGCAATTTAGAAGCGGCCTTCTAAATTCGGTTGCGCAGCGGTTGCCGGCTGGCTGCGTACCGGTCACCAAGGTTGCCTTCCGCCGCAAAAGCCGCTGGCAGAATGCCGCGCGATGAGCGCACCGACCACCAGACCCACTCCCCATTCGCGCAACGGCTACCGCGCATTCCGCAGCATCCCGACGCGCTGGGCCGACAACGACATGTACGGCCACGTCAACAACGTCGTCTACTACAGCTGGTTCGATACGGCGGTGAACGCCCTGCTCATCGAGCGCGGCGCGCTCGACATCCACCATGGCCAGACCATCGGCTTCGTGGTGGAGACCCAGTGCAACTACTTCGCGCCGATCGCCTTCCCGCAGACGGTGGAGGCGGGCGTGCGGGTGGCGCAGGCGAGCCGCTCCAGCGTGCGCTACGAGATCGCCCTGTTCGCCGAGGGCTGCGACACCGCGGCGGCGCAGGGCCACTTCGTGCACGTCTACGTGGATCGCTCCACCCAGCGCCCGGTACCGCTGCCCGAGGCTCTCCAGCAGGTGGTCGATTCGCTCAAGTCTCGAGACCCCTGAAGCCGTTTCCGCAAAGGAAAACGGCGCCCCGGGGCGCCGTTTTCACTGGGCTCGAGCGAAGACCTTACATCTTCTTCTTCATGGCGTTGATCTCGGCCTTGCCCTGGGCTTCGTCAGCCTTGGCCTGCTTCTCGCAGGCGGTCTTGGCTTCGCCCTTCTGGTCGTCGCACTTTTCCTTCGCGACTTCGTAGGCGGCCTTTACCTTTTCCTCGGCCACCTTGCGGGCGTGGCTGTCGCTGGGCTGGTATTGCTGCTCCAGTTCGGCCTTGGCAACGTCTTCCTTGCCCTTGGCTTCCTTCATGCAGACGTCCTTGGCGTTGTCCTTCATCGTGTCGCACTGGGTCTTGGCGACCTTGTAGTCGGCCTCGATCTTTTCCTTGGCGACCTTGTATTCGTCCTTGGTCATTGCGCTGGCCTGGGTGGCCACGAAGCAGGTGGATGCGAGGGCCAGCATGAGAAGGTGCTTTTTCATGGGATGTTCTCCTTCGGGGATTGGATGGATCGGATTCGGCAGGGATGCCAGGGGGATGTCCGGCGGCGCTCAGTTGCGCTCGAACCAGAGCGCGTCCGGCGAGCGGCCGTCACGCGATTCCCAGTCCTTGACCTGCTTCTCGGCTTCGTCGCGGCTGATGCCGTGGCGTTCCTGGATGCGGCCGAGCAACTGGTCGCGCTTGCCGGCGATGACGTCGAAGTCGTCGTCGGTCAGCTTGCCCCATTGCTCCTTGACCTTGCCCTTGAGCTGTTTCCAGTTGCCTTCGATGGTGTCCTTGTTCATGCGAATCTCCTTTGGGACTGTTGAGCCGGCGGGGCTTGTCCGCCGCCGTGAAAACAATGTCGCCGCGAGGATTCGCCGCGTCGGTAGGACGTGCTGTTCGCCCCCCGTAGGCAGAGGCCGACGCGTCCCGTGATAATCGAACGGCCGCCGAAAGTTTGAGACAACGCGCCCAGCACCATGATCATTCACAGCCTGCTCGACACCGACCTCTACAAGTTCACGATGATGCAGGTGGTCCTGCATCACTTCCCCGGGGCAAGGGTCGAGTACCGCTTCAAGTGCCGCAATCCGGGCGTCGACCTCGCCCAGTTCGCCGGGCAGATCCGCGAAGAGGTGCGCGGCCTGTGCTCGCTGCAGTTCCGCGACGCAGAGCTCGCCTACCTGCGCTCCATGCGCTTCATCAAGAGCGACTTCGTCGACTTCCTCGGGCTCTTCAGGCTCAACGAGAAGTACATCAACATCATTCCCCAGCCCTCGGGCGAGCTCGAGATCCGCATCAAGGGGCCTTGGCTGCACACCATCCTGTTCGAGATCCCGGTGCTGGCCATCGTCAACGAGGTCTACTTCCGCAACACGCAGAAGAAGCCCGACTTCGAGGAAGGCCGCCGCCGGCTCGAGACCAAGCTGGCGCAGCTGCAGGAGGCCGGCCTCGGCGACCTGAAGATCGCCGACTACGGCACGCGCCGCCGCTTCTCCAAGGACTGGCACGAAGAAGTGCTGCGCACTTCGGCCGCGCGGCTGGGCGCCGTCACCTCGCCGCCGGTGCAGTCGCAGCCGGGCGCGCGGCTGCCGCAGCTGGCGGGCACCAGCAACGTGCTGTACGCGATGAAGCTGGGCATGATCCCGCTGGGCACCATGGCACACGAGTACCTGCAGGCCTGCCAGGCACTGGGCCCGCGGCTGCGCGACAGCCAGATCTTCGGCTTCGAGAGCTGGGCGCGCGAGTACCGCGGCGACCTGGGCATCGCGCTGTCCGACGTGTACGGCATGAGCGCCTTCCTGCGCGACTTCGACCTGTACTTCTGCAAGCTCTTCGACGGCGCGCGCCACGACAGCGGCGACCCGTTCGTCTGGGGCGAGCGCATGCTGGCGCATTACATCGCCAACCGGGTCGACCCGCGCACCAAGACGCTGATCTTCAGCGACGGCCTCACGGTGCCGCGCACCATCGAGCTCTACCAGCAGTTCCGCGGCCGCTGCCAGCTGGCCTTCGGCATCGGCACCAACCTCACCAACGACCTGGGCTACGAGCCGCTGCAGATCGTCATCAAGATGATCGAGTGCAACGGCCAGCCGGTGGCCAAGCTGTCGGACACGCCGTCCAAGAACATGTGCGAGGACGAGAAGTACCTGGCCTACCTGCGCCAGGTGTTCGAGATCGAACAACCCCCGGCGTGAAGGCTGTACTGACCTGTCTGGTACGGTACGGCCTCCCCATGCAGAAAAAGATCCGACCGAAGGCGGCCGTGCTGCCGCTGCTGTTCCTGTTTCCCGCCCTGGCCTCGGCCGCCGAATTCGACGGCGGCAGCCTCTCGCCGCTGTGGGGCGTGCCCTTCGCGGGCATCCTGCTGTCGATCGCGCTGCTGCCGCTGCTCGCTCCGGCCTTCTGGCACCACCACTACGGCAAGGTGTCGGCCGCCTGGGCGCTGGCTTTCCTGCTGCCCTTCGCGGCGACCTTCGGCGTGGGCTTTGCGGGCGTGCAGTTCGTGCATGCGCTGGTGGCCGAATACATCCCGTTCATCATCCTGCTGACCGCGCTTTTCACCGTGGCGGGCGGCATCCACATCCGCGGCAACCTGCGCGGCGCGCCGGGGCTGAACACGGCCATTCTTGCCATCGGCGCGGTGCTGGCGAGCTTCATGGGCACCACGGGCGCCTCGATGCTGCTGATCCGGCCGCTTATCCGCGCGAATGACGACCGCGTGCACAAGGTGCACGTGATCGTGTTCTTTATCTTCATCGTGTCGAACGCGGGCGGTGCGCTCACGCCGCTGGGCGACCCGCCGCTGTTCCTGGGCTTCCTGAAGGGAGTGGGCTTCTTCTGGACCGCGCAGAACATCCTTTGGGAAACGCTCTTCATCCTGGCCGTGCTGCTGGTGCTCTTCTACGCGATCGACCGCCACTACTACCGCAAGGAAGGCGTGCTGCCGGTCGACCCCACGCCCGACACGCCCCGCATCGGGTTCGACGGCGCCGCCAACTTCTGGCTGCTGGGCGGCGTGGTCGCGCTGGTGCTGCTGAGCGGCTTCTGGAAGTCGCAGGTGGTCTTCGACGTGTTCGGCACCGAGGTCGGCCTGCCGGGGCTGGTGCGCGACATCGGGCTGATCGCGATCGCAGTGGTCTCGTACAAGCTGACCTCGCCCAAGGTGCACGCCGACAACCAGTTCGAATGGGGCCCGATGGCCGAGGTGGCCAAGCTCTTCGCGGGTATCTTCCTGACCATCATCCCGGTGATCGCGATGCTGAAGGCTGGTACGCAGGGGCCCTTCGGCGCCATCGTCTCGGCGGTGACGCGCGCCGACGGCCAGCCCGATCCGGCGGCGTACTTCTGGGCCACAGGCGTGCTGAGCTCCTTCCTGGACAACGCGCCGACCTACCTGGTGTTCTTCAACACCGCGGGCGGCGACCCGGCGGCGCTGATGACCACCTACGCGAGCACGCTCGCCGCCATCTCCGCCGGCGCCGTGTTCATGGGCGCCAACACCTACATCGGCAACGCACCCAACCTCATGGTCAAGGCCATCGCCGAGAGCCGCGGCGTGCGCATGCCGAGCTTCTTCGGCTACATGGCGTGGTCGTGCGCCATCCTGGTTCCGCTGTTCGTCCTGTCCACCTTCCTCTTCTTCCGCTGAGAGACAAACAAATCATGAGCAAGCCCAAGATCCTGGTCGCGCGCGCGATCTTTCCCGAGACCATCGAGCGCCTGTTGCAGCATTTCGAGGTCGAGTCGAACCAGACCGACGAGAGCTGGAGCAAGGAACAGCTGATCGCGAAGCTGCAGGGCAAGCAGGGCGCCTTCACCACCGGCAGCGAGCGAATCGACGCCGCGGTGCTCGACGCCTGCCCCGACCTGAAGATCTGCGCCAACATGGCCGTGGGCTACAACAACTTCGACGTCGACGCGATGGCCGCGCACGGCGTGCTCGGCACCAACGCGCCCGACGTGCTGACCGAGACCACGGCCGACTTCGGCTTCGCGCTGCTGATGGCCACAGCGCGCCGCATCTCCGAGAGCGAACACTTCCTGCGCGCGGGCAAGTGGCAGAAGTGGAGCTACGACATGTTCGCGGGCTCCGACATTCACGGCTCCACGCTCGGCATCATCGGCATGGGCCGCATCGGCCAGGGCATCGCGAAGCGCGGCGCGCACGGCTTCGGCATGAAGGTGGTCTATCACAACCGCTCCAGGCTCGACGCGGCGCTGGAGGCCGAATGCAAGGCCAGCTACGTGAGCAAGGAAGAGCTGCTGAAGACGGCCGACCACGTGGTGCTGGTGGTGCCGTATTCGGCGGCGTCGCACCACACCATCGGCGCGGCCGAGATCGCGCTGATGAAGCCGACCGCCACGCTGGTCAACATCGCGCGCGGCGGCATCGTCGACGACGCCGCTCTGGCCATCGCGCTGCGCGAGAAGCGCATCGCCGCGGCCGGCCTCGATGTGTTCGAGGGCGAGCCCAAGGTCCATCCCGACCTGCTGACCGTGCCCAACGTGGTGCTGACGCCGCACATCGCCAGCGCCACCGTGCCCACGCGCCGCGCCATGGCCGATCTCGCCGCCGACAACCTGATCGCGTACTTCGGCGGCAAGGGACCGCTGACGCCCGTGACGCCGGTTCCGGCGGCAAGCAAGTAAGCAGCAGGAGCGCAACCGGACCTTGGACTCCTCGCTGATCCTCGTCGGACTGGCCGTGCTCGCGGCCATCCAGCTCGTGCTGGTGATCTGGCTGCTGGCCCGCCGGCAGCCTCCGCCCGACCTCAGCGAGGTGTCGCGCATGCTGGCCACGCTGGGCGCGGCCAACGAGCGCACCGAGCGTGAGCTGCGCAACGACATCGGCGAGAGCTCGCGCGGTGCTCGGCAGGAAACCGCGCAGGCCTTCGCCACCTTCCAGCGGGCACTGGTGCAGCAGGGCGCCGAGGCCACGCGCACGCAGAACGCGCAGCTCGACGCCTTCGCGCTGCAGCTCGCGTCGCTGCAGAAGACGCTGGCGGACACGCTCAACAACCAGCTGCAGGGGCTGAGCGAATCGAACGCGCGGCGCCTGTCGGAAGTGCGCGCGACCATGGAGGCGCAGCTCGCGCAGCTGCAGCAGACCAACGCCGCCAAGCTCGACGAGATGCGCAAGACCGTCGACGAGAAGCTGCAGACCACGCTCGAAGCGCGCCTTGGCGAAAGTTTCAGGCAGGTGGCCGACCGGCTCGAGCAGGTGCACAAGGGCCTGGGCGAGATGCAGACGCTGGCCGTGGGCGTCGGCAGCCTGCAGCGCGTGCTGACCAACGTGAAGACGCGCGGCATGTTCGGCGAAGTGCAGCTGGAGGCGCTTCTCGAGCAGGTGCTCACGCCCGAGCAGTACGCCAGGCAAGTCGAGACCAAGCCGCGCAGCGGGCAGCGCGTGGACTTCGCCATCCGCTTTCCCGGCCGCGGCGACGATGGCGCGCCGGTGTGGCTGCCCATCGACGCCAAGTTTCCGCGCGACGACTACGAGCGGCTCATCGACGCGCACGAGCGCGCAGATGCAGCGGGCGTCGAGCTTGCGGCTAAGGCGCTGGAGGCGCGCATCCGCACCGAGGCCAAGTCCATCGCCGACAACTACCTTGCGGCACCGCACACCACCGATTTCGCGATCCTGTTCCTGCCCGTGGAAAGCCTCTACGCCGAGGTGCTGCGCCGGCCCGGCCTGATGGACGCGCTGCAGCGCCAGCACCGCGTGACGCTGGCCGGCCCCACCACCTTGCTCGCGATGCTCAACAGCCTGCACATGGGCTTTCGCACGCTCGCGCTGGAGCGGCAGGCCTCCGAGGTCTGGAAGGTGCTGGGCGCGGTCAAGACCGAATTCGAGCGCTACGGCGAGTGGGTCGCCCGCATCAAGGAGCAGGTGGCCAAGGCCTCCGACACCATCGACAAGGCCGACACGCGCGCCCGGCAGATGCGCCTGGCGCTGCGCAAGGTGGAGGCACTGCCCGAGGCACAGGCCCAGGCGCTGTTGCCGCCCACCACCTCCGGCACCGAAGCCGACAACAACGAGAAAGAAGAGGGCGAGAACTCCCCGTGAAAGGTTCCGAACTGCTGCGTGTGATCGGCGCCCAGGTGTGCCTGCACGCGACCATGGCCGGCATGCGGCTCGCCACGCCGCTGCTGGCGCTCCAACAGGGCTACAGCGCGGCGGCGGTCGGCGTGCTGATCTCCCTCTTTGCGCTGACCCAGGTTTTTCTCGCCCTGCCGGCGGGGCGCTTTGCCGACCGGTACGGCTTCAAGCGGCCGCTGTGGCTGTCCGTCGTCGCCGCGGTCGTCGGCGCGGGGCTGGTGGTGATCTTTCCGGTGTTCCCGGTGATGTGCCTTGCGGCGCTCTTGACCGGCGGCGCCACCGGCGCGACGGTGATCGCGCTGCAGCGGCACGTGGGGCGCTCGGCCACCAACGCGACGCAGCTCAAGCGCGTGTTCAGCTGGCTGGCCATCGCGCCGGCCGTCGCCAACTTCGTCGGGCCGTTCCTGGCGGGCATGCTGATCGACCACGCGGGCCGCGCGCCGGCCGACATGCTCGCGTTCCGAATCTCCTTCGCGGTGATGGCGGCGCTGCCCATCCTCTGCTGGATGCTTGCGCGCGGCGCGGACGAACCGCCGCCAGCTCCGCCGCCCGCCGGCGCCAAGCCGACGCGCGCCTGGGACCTGCTGCGCGAGCCGATGTTCCGCCGCCTGCTGTTCGTGAACTGGCTGCAGTCGTCGAGCTGGGACGTGCACGCCTTCGTGCTGCCGATCCTGGGGCACGACCGGGGCATCAGCGCTTCGGTGATCGGCTCGATCCTCGGCGCCTTCGCCATCGCGGCGGCGGTGATCCGCGTGGTGCTGCCGGTGATCGCCTCGCGCGCCTCGGAACGCAACGTGATCCTGACCTCGACAGCGGTCACGGCGCTGGTGTTCGCGGTGTATCCGCTGCTGGATTCGGCCTGGACCATGGGCATCTGCTCTGTGGTGCTCGGCTTCGCCCTGGGCGCGGTGCAGCCGATGGTGATGAGCATGCTCCACCAGATCACGCCGCACACACGGCACGGCGAGGCACTGGGGCTGCGGCTGATGACCATCAACGCGTCGAGCGTGGCGATGCCGATGCTGTTCGGCTCGCTCGGCGCGCTGATCGGCATTGCCGGCGTGTTCTGGGTGGTGGGAGGTGTGGTGGCGATCGGAGCGAGAGCGACCTGGGGCCTGAAGGTTTGATCGGGCGGGCGCGTGGCTCGTAATCCACATCCCGGACACGAGTACTTCCCGTCCCTTTGACAATCTACTGACCCGAAGTCAGTATCCAGGCCTTCATCAACGACCCGAAGGCGACGATAGATGACCCCGAGCGGCGACACCGCCACGAATCCCCCCGGCACCGATGGCGAGCTCTCTCAGCGCCGGCGCACCAAGGCCCCCGAGACGCGCGCCGCCGCGCTGATGGAGGCGGCCCAGCGCCTCTTCATCGACAAGGGCATCGCCGCCACGAGCATCGATGACATCGCCGCTGGCGCGCAGGTGGCCAAGGGCACCTTCTATTTGTACTTTCCGTCGAAGGAGGCGCTGCTCGGCGCCTTGCAGCAGCGCTTCGTCGACATCTTCTGCGAGCGGCTGCAGGAGGCCATGGACCGCCAACGGCCGGGCAACTATCACGCCCGGCTGAAGGCCTGGGTGGAGACGGGGCTCGAGATCTACCTCGACAACGTCGCGCTGCACGACGTCGTCTTCCACGAATACCGCCCCGAAGACCGCCGCATGCGCAACGACAACGCCGTCATCGCGCAGTTGGCGGGCTTGCTGAAGCAGGGCGATGGCGCTGGCTTCTGGGACGTGGAGGATGCGACGCTCACGGCCGTGATCCTCTTCAATGCGCTGCACGGCGTGGCCGACGATGCCGTGGCGACCGGGCAGACCGGCGCTTCGGAGCGCAAGCGCCGCGCGCGGGCGCTCACGAGGTTCTTCGAGCAGGCGCTGCATCCGGCGGAAGATGAGGACGACAGCGCCGATTGATGCACCGACCGAGGCGATGAAGCGGCGGCTTCAGGCGTCGTTCAGAGCTTGTAGAAACGCTTGATCGCGCTCCAGGCATCCTCGGGCGCATCGACGTATTCGAAGAGCTTCACGTCGCCCGGCGAGATCACGCCCTCGTCGACGAGGAAGTCGAAGTCGATCAGCCGCTTCCAGTAGTCGGAGCCGAAGAGCACGATCGGCACCGGCTTCGACTTCTTGGTCTGTACCAGCGTGATCACCTCGAACAGCTCGTCGAGCGTGCCGAAGCCGCCCGGGAACGCCACCAGCGCCTTCGCACGCATCATGAAGTGCATCTTGCGGATGGCGAAGTAGTGGAACTTGAAGCTCAGCGCCGGCGTGACGTACGGGTTGGCTTCCTCTTCCATCGGCAGCGCGATGGCCAGGCCCACCGAAAGCCCGCCGCCTTCGTGCGCGCCGCGGTTGGCCGCCTGCATGATGCCGGGGCCGCCGCCGGTGCAGATGAAGAGCTTGTCCTGCGGCTCCCTGTCGTTGCTGTACTGGGCCACCAGCTTGCCGAAGGCGCGCGCCTTCTCGTAGTAGTGCGAGTTGCGCGCCAGCCGGCGCCAGCGCTCGGACGCGGCCGTGTCGCCGCTGAGTTCGGCCTGCGCGATCATGGCCGCGGCGTCTTCCTCGCTGCGGAAGCGCGCACTGCCGAACACCACCACGGTGTTCTCGATGCCATGGGCGCGCTGCTCGATGTCGGGCTTCATCAGCTCGAGCTGCATGCGGATGCCGCGCGTCTCGCGGCGCAGCAGGAATTCGGGGTCGGCGAAGGCGATGCGCGAAGGATCGGGGTCGAGCGGAAGGCCCTGGTCCGCATGGGCCTGGAGCGTGGCCCAGGCATCGGCCAGGCGCTTGTCGTGAAGGTTGTGCGTGTTGTTCATGGAGAAAGCGGACAGGTTGTCCGGGTGATTGTGCAGCGTCGCAACCATCATGCCCGGAAACGAAAAAGGCTCCTTGCGGAGCCTTTTCGGGGTGGTGGTCAGCCGGCGAAGCCGGGACTCAGACGCGCTTGCGGTATTCGCCGGTGCGCGTGTCGATTTCGATGCGATCGCCTTGCGAGACGAAGAGCGGAACCGGCACTTCGAAGCCGGTGGCGATCTTGGCGGGCTTCATGACCTTGCCCGAGGTGTCGCCCTTGACGGCCGGCTCGGTCCAGGTGATTTCGCGCTCGACGCTGGTCGGCAGTTCCACCGAGATCGCCTTGCCTTCGTAGAACACCACTTCGACGGCCATGCCGTCTTCGAGGTAGTTCAGGGCGTCGCCCATGTTCTCGGCTTCGACTTCGTACTGGTTGTATTCGGTGTCCATGCAGACGTACATGGGGTCTGCGAAGTACGAGTAGGTGCACTCCTTCTTGTCGAGCACGATCTGGTCGATCTTGTCGTCGGCCTTGAAGACCACTTCGGTGTTGAAGTTGGCGATCAGGCTCTTCATCTTCATGCGCACGGTGGCGGAGTTGCGGCCGCCGCGGCTGTATTCGGTCTTGAGGACGACCATCGGGTCCTTGCCGTGCATGATGACGTTGCCGGCGCGGATTTCTTGAGCGATTTTCATAACAGGGTCTCTGGATGTTGGCCGCTCGGTGCGCGGGGCTTTGGTTTGCCGTTCGGCTGGCCCCGCGGTACATGTCCCGCGGCAGGTTTAGCGGAAGACATTCCGGATCGATGAAACCCGGGCCGAAATCCGCAAAGCCCGCTATTTTAGCTTTTTTGGGTGACGAATTTTCGCAATTGGGTAATCAGGTCGTCCTGCGCGAGCAGCCGCGCGCGGGCGTTCCGGGCTGTTTCCAGCCACGGGCCGTGCATTTCCGGCTCGGGGAGGGCTGCGTCGCCAAAGCCGTTCCACGCGTGGTGGAAAAGCCTCAGCGAGGGCGGTGCGCCTAGCCAGTCGAGCCAGGCGTTCAGCTTTTCATGGTGGGCGTCGTCGTCCTGCGGATAGATCTGCCAGATCAGCGGCGCTCCGGCCCAGAGCGCGCGCACCAGCGAATCCTCGCCACGCACGAAGTTCAGGTCGCAGGCCCACAACAGGTGGTCGAAGTCGGGCTGTGTGAGATAGGGCAGGTATGAAATTGATAGCGCGCCGCGGCCATGGAGCAGCGGCGCGCTTCCCTGCAGAGCCTGGACCGCCTGCGCGGCACGGCCGGCCGTTACCAGCAGGCGAGTGGGCTGCCTGCTTTCGGCGAGGCGAGCCAGCAGTCCGGCCAGCGCGGGGGGCTCGTAGCAGAAGAGGGAGACGAGGCGTTCGTCCTGCCGCCAAGGGATCTGTCGTGCCGACAGCCAGGATGCGCGATCGAAGCGCGACCTGCGCTCCATCAGGTCGGGCTCGCGAAGCAGTCCGCCGGTGGCGCTCGTGAAGCCGGGATAGAAGAAGCGCTTGGTCAGTCCGGCGCCGGGGCCCTTGAACACCGGCGAGGGCAGGCCGTGCAGCCGCTCCACGTACGGCTCCGCAGACAGGTATTCGAGGTTGATCCAGGCAATGCCCGGTCGCTCGGCGAAACGGGCGACCAGCTCCGGCGCCGGGTCGCAGCCGAAGCCTTCGATCAGCACGTCGGGCGCTGGCTGCGCCACGGCCGCCCGCAGCGCCGAGGGATCGAGCCAATCGATCACTTGCACGCCGTCATGGCCCGACGGCGCCATCCAGCCCAGCGCCGTCGCATCGTCGATCCATAGCCGCACGCGCTCGCCGAGGGCGGCCAGCTGGCGGGCAAGCCGCCAGCAGACGCCCAGGTCGCCGTGGTTGTCGATGACCTTGCAGAAGATGTCCCACTGCTTCGATTGGCTGGATTGCATGGTCGCGAGTGTGCCCGTGTTCGCCGATGGCGCTTGCTATGCTGTCCGGACAACCACCACCGGAGAGAGAACCCATGAGGATGCAGACCTTCCGCGCCGCAAAGACCGTGCTCGCCGTCTCCCTGGCCCTCTGCGGCTTCTGCGGCACGACAGCCGCAGTGGCGCAGCCGCAGGCTCCGCAGTCGCTCACGCCGCAGCAGCAGCGCTTCCACGACATCTACAAGGAGCTGATCGAGATCAACACCACCCACTCGGTCGGCGACAACACCGCGGCGGCGCGAGCCATGGAAAAGCGTCTGATCGAGGCGGGCTTCTCCCCCGGCGACATTCAGATATTCGAACCCTTTCCCAAGAAGGGCAACATGGTGCTGCGCTTGAAGGGCGACGGCAGCAAGAAGCCGCTGCTGCTGCTGGCGCACATCGACGTGGTCGAGGCCCGGCGCGAGGACTGGAAGACCGACCCGTTCAAGCTGCAGGAGACCGGCGGCTACTTCACCGCGCGCGGCGCCATCGACGACAAGGCCATGGCCGCGGCGCTGGTCTCCGTGGTGGGGCAGCTGAAGCAGGAAGGCTTCAGGCCGAAGCGCGACGTCATCCTCGCGCTGACCGCCGACGAGGAACGCGGCGACGCGCTGAGCAACGGCGCCTTCTGGCTCATCAACAACAAGCCCGAGCTGTTGCAGGCCGAGTTCGGCATCAACGAAGGCGGCGGCGGCGAGCTGCGCGGCGGCAAGCCCAACCTGCACCGCATGCAGGTGGCCGAGAAGATGTACACCACCTACATGCTGGAGGCGCGCGACGTGGGCGGCCACAGCTCGGTGCCGACCAAGACCAACCCGATCTACGCACTCTCGGCCGCGCTGGAGCGCCTGGGCAACTACAGCTTTCCGGTGAAGCTCGCCGACGTCACCAAGACCTACTTCGCGCGCAGCGCACCGTTCGCCACCGGCCAGCTCGCCGAGGACATGCGCGCGGTCGGCAGCGGCAACCCCGATGCGTCGGTGATCGAGCGCATGTCGGCCAACCCGGCCTACAACGCCCAGTTCCGCACCACCTGCGTGGCGACGATGGTGCAGGCCGGCCATGCCGAGAACGCGCTGCCGCAGTCGGCCAAGGCCACGGTCAACTGCCGCATCCTGCCGCACGACGACCCGGAAGAAGTCGAGCGCCAGCTGACCCAGGTCGTGGGCAACGACAAGATCGCGGTGCGCAACATGGGCAAGCCGCTGCGCAGCCCGGCCTCGCCGCTGAACGGCGACCTGGTCAAGACGGTGGAATCGATCACCCAGCAGATGTGGCCCGGCGTGCCGGTGATACCCGCGATGAGCACCGGCGCCACCGACAGCCGCTTCATGCGCAACGCCGGCATCCCGATGTACGGCGTGAGCGGCCTGTTCGTGGAGCCCTCCGACGCGCGCTCGCACGGGCTGGACGAGCGCATCGAGATCCAGCGCCTGTACGACGGGCGCGAGTTCCTGTACCGGCTGGTCAGCGAACTCGCGAAGTAGGGCGCAGCCCGCGCCTGCTCTATTGAAGGTTGAAGGGCGCGGCGCGGGAGCAAGGGTTTGCGCGCAGGCGGCCGCCGGGGCCGCATGGCGCGCGCCACAATAGCCGCCATGTCAGACGTGCATTCCGAACAACTGCTCAGCGAAGTCGCGGCCCTGCCGCAACTGCCCGGCGTGTACCGCTATTTCGACGCGGCCGGGGCGGTGCTCTACGTGGGCAAGGCGCGCAACCTGAAGAAGCGGGTCGCCAATTACTTCCAGAAGAACCACGGCGGCACGCGCATCGGGCACATGATCTCGAAGATCGTGCGCATGGAAACCACGGTGGTGCGCTCCGAGGCCGAGGCGCTGCTGCTCGAGAACAATCTCATCAAGACGCTCAAGCCGCGCTACAACATCCTGTTTCGCGACGACAAGAGCTACCCCTACCTGAAGATCGCCTCGCACCAGTTTCCGCGGCTGGCCTACTACCGCGGCGCGGTCGACAAGAAGCACCGCTATTTCGGGCCGTATCCGAGCGCATGGGCGGTGAAGGAATCCATCCAGCTGCTGCAGAAGGTGTTCCGACTGCGCACCTGCGAGGACACGGTGTACGCAAACCGCACGCGGCCCTGCCTGCTGTACCAGATCAAGCGCTGCAGCGGCCCCTGCGTGGGCCACATCGGCCCCGAGGCCTATGCGCAGGACGTGGCCAGCGCCGAAGCCTTCCTGATGGGCGACACGCAGCTCGTGCTCTCCAAGCTCGAGCAGCGCATGACGGCGCATGCCGAAAAGCTCGAATTCGAGCAGGCGGCCGATCTGCGCAACCAGATGTCGGCCATCTCGCGCGTGCTGCACCAGCAGTCCATCGAGATCGCATCCGACAAGGACGTCGACATCCTCGCGGTGAAGGTGCAGGGCGGAAAGGCCTGCGTGAACCTCGCGATGGTGCGCGGCGGGCGGCACCTGGGCGACCGGCCGTACTTCCCGGTGCACGTGGAAGACGCGGCGCAGATCCATCACGGCGAGCTCGACGACGAAGAGGGCGCGCCGCCCGCCGTCGCGGATCCGGTCGAGGTGCAGGTGCTCGAGGCTTTCATCGCCCAGCACTACATCGACGTGCCCGTGCCCGCCACGCTGGTGCTGAGCGAGCAGGTGAGCCGGGAGCTGATCGAGGCCATCTCGCAGCAGGCCGGCTCGCGCGTGACGGCGGTGTTCCAGCCGCGCGAGCAGCGCCGCCACTGGCTGGAAATGGCCGAGACCAACGCCAAGCTTCAGCTGGCCCGGCTGCTGGCCGAAGAGGGCTCGCAGCAGGCGCGCACGCGCGCGCTGGCCGACGCGCTGGAGCTGGCTTCGGACGACCTCGACAACTTCCGCGTCGAATGCTTCGACATCTCGCACACCGCGGGCGAGGCGACGCAGGCCTCCTGCGTGGTGTTCGAGCACCACGCCATGCAGAACAAGGAGTACCGCCGCTACAACATCGAGGGCATCACGCCCGGCGACGACTACGCCGCCATGCGCCAGGTGCTGCACCGCCGCTATGGCAAGCTGGCCGAGGCCATGGCCGCCGAGACCGACGCCCTGCCTCCGGGCGATGCCGAAAGCGATGGCAGCGAGGCGCCGCCCAAGCCGCGCACCGCCCGCATGCCCGACCTGGTGCTGGTCGACGGCGGCAAGGGGCAGGTGTCGATGGCACGCGAGGTGTTCGGCGAACTGGGCCTGCCGCTGTCGCTGATCGTGGGGGTCGAGAAGGGCGAGGGCCGCAAGGTAGGCCTTGAAGAGCTGGTGTTCGCCGACGGCCGCGAGAAGGTCTACCTCGGCAGGGACTCGGCCGCGCTGATGCTGGTGGCCCAGATCCGCGACGAGGCGCACCGCTTCGCCATCACCGGCATGCGGGCCAAGCGCGCGAAGGTGCGCGTGGGCGGCAGCCAGCTCGAAGACATTCCGGGCATCGGGCCGAAGCGGCGCGCGCGCCTGCTGCAGCGCTTCGGCGGCATCCGGGGCGTGGCGGCGGCGAGTATCGAGGACATCGCCTCGGTCGAGGGCATCGCCTCCGACCTGGCGGAAGAAATCTACAAGGCGTTGCATTGAGCGCCTGACCCCCGCGAGGGGGTGGCGCGGCCATGACACAATCAAGCGATGTTCTGGACCCTGCCGACCATCATGACCTGGACGCGCATCGTCGCGATCCCTTTGATCGTCGGTGTGTTCTACCTGCCGATGGCCGAGCCGATGCGCAACCTGATCGCCACGGTCATGTTCATCGTCTTCGCCGCCACCGACTGGCTCGACGGCTTCCTGGCCCGCCGGCTCAACCAGACCTCGGCCTTCGGGGCCTTTCTCGATCCGGTGGCCGACAAGTTCCTGGTGTGCGCGTCGCTCCTGGTGCTGGTGCACCTGAACCGGGCCGACGTGTTCGTGGCGCTCATCATCATCGGCCGCGAGATCGCCATCTCGGCGCTGCGCGAATGGATGGCGCAGATCGGCGCCAGCAAGAGCGTGGCGGTGCACATGATCGGCAAGGTCAAGACGACAGTGCAGATGATCGCCATTCCCTTCCTGCTCTATGACGGGCGCCTGTTCAAGGTGATCGACACCGGCGTCTGGGGCCAGTGGCTGATCTGGATCTCGGCCGTGCTCACCATCTGGTCGATGGTGTATTACCTGCAGAAGGCCATTCCGGAAATCCGGGCCCGAACCAAATAATCAAATGACACCGGCAACCCCGGCCCGCGGCGCGGGCTGGCTGCGGGCGATGCCCGCGGTCTTCGTGCTGATCTGGAGCACGGGTTTCATCGTCGCGCGCTACGGCATGCCGTACGCGCCACCCCTCAAGTTCCTCGCCGTGCGCTTCGCGCTGTCGCTGGCCTGCTTCGCCGCGTGGGTCGCGCTGGCGCGGGTCGAATGGCCGAAGCAGCGGGCCCAGTGGGCGCACCTGGCCGTCACCGGCATCCTGATGCAGGCGGGCTACCTCGGCGGCGTCTGGGCCGCGGTGCGCGAAGGCATGGGCGCGGGGCTGGTGGCGCTGCTGGTCGGCATCCAGCCGGTGCTGACGGCCGTGTGGCTCTCCTTCACCGGCGGGCGAATCACGGGGCGCCAGTGGGTCGGCCTGGGATTGGGCTTCGCCGGCCTGGTACTGGTTGTGCTGCGCAAGCTGGGGCAGGGCGGCGAGGTCAGCGTGGAGACGATGTCGCTCGCGCTGATGGCGCTGCTGTCGATCACCGCGGGCACGCTATACCAGAAGCGCTTCGTCGCGCCCTGCGACGTGCGCAGCGCGAGCGCCGTGCAGATGGCGGCCGCCGTGCTCGTCACCCTGCCGTTCGCGGCGCTGGAGACGGACAGCATCCGGTGGAACCTGCATTCCGGCGGCGCGATGGTCTGGTCGGTGCTGGCGCTGTCGCTGGGCGGCAGCTCGCTGCTCTACATGCTGATCCAGCGCGGAACTGCCACCGCCGTCACCAGCCTGCTCTATCTGGTGCCACCCTGTACGGCAGTGATGGCGTGGCTGCTGTTCGCCGAGCCGATCACGCTGGTGACGGTGCTGGGCATCGGGCTTACCGCCGTGGGGGTGAGCCTCGTGGCGCGAAGCGGCAGCCGCTGAGCTGCCTTCCTTTCTTATATCTAGCGTGATTCGGCCTTGCCCGGCTTCCAGGGCTCGCTGCGCAACTGCTCGACGAGGTGGTCGACCAGCAGGCGCACGCGGCGCGGTGTCTTCGGCCGCCAGGGCGCGATCCAGTGGATGTCGGCCTCCGCCATCGCGTACTGCGGCAGCAGGCGCACGAGCTCTCCGCTCGCGAGCTGCGGTGCGATGTCCCATAGGCTGCGCAGCATGATGCCGTGCCCGGCCATGCACCAGTCGCGCACCATCTCGCCCGAATTGCTGGCCAGCGGCCCCTGCACGCGCACGCGCGCAGTGCTGCCGTCGCGCGCGTGGCGCAGGCTCCAGACCGCGTGCTGGCGCTGGCCGCCGGCGTCGCCGTTCTCGCGGGCGACCAGGCAGTCGTGCGAGGACAGCGCCTCGATGGTGGCGGGCGTGCCGCGGCGCTTCAGGTAGTCGGGCGCGGCGGCCAGCACGCGCTGGTTGCGCGCGATGCGCCGCGAGACCCAGTCGGCAGCGTGGCGCTGCTGCACGGCCCAGAGCCACACCGCGCCGTCGTAGCCCTCGGCGCCGAGATCGGGCAGTTGCTCGGTGAGCACCAGCTCTATCTGCAGCGCCGGATGCCGCGCCTGGAAGGCGGCCAGCGCCGGGCCCAGCCAGACCCTGCCGAAGCCGAAGGTGGCAGCCAGCCGGAGCGTGCCGGTCAGCTCGTTCTGCCGTTCGCCAAGCTCGCTCTCCAGCGCGGCGAACCCTTCGAGCAGCGCCCGCGCATGCAGGCAGATGGCCTCGCCCTCGGCCGTGGCGCTGAGGCGCCGCGTGGTGCGCTCGAACAGGCGCTGGCCCAGGCGAGCCTCCAGCGCGCCCAGCCGCTTGGTGACGACGGATGGCACCACGTCGAGCGTGGCAGCCGCGCCCGCGAGGCTGCCCTGGTCGCGGATCGCGAGCACAAGCGCCAGGTCGCTTCGTTCCATCGAAGGTTGATTCATGCCAGATCGGAAAGTATGAATTGGCCGATTGTTGCTTGATGGCGAGAGGGGCGCAACGCACAATCGTCGCCGTGACGGCCACTTCCTTTCTTTCCTTCCCCACTTTCGACATCGAGCGCAACGGCGTGCGCATTCACGGACGCACCGGCGGGCAGGGGGCTCCCTTGCTGCTGCTCCACGGCCATCCGCAGACGCATGCGATCTGGCACCGCGTGGCGCCGGCGCTGGCCGAGCGGTTCACGGTGGTGGCGGTCGACCTGCGCGGCTATGGCGATTCGGGCCGGCCGGCGGCGGATGCCGAGCATGCGGTCTACAGCAAGCGCGAGATGGCGCTCGACGCGCTCGCGGCCATGCGGCACCACGGCTTCGAGCGCTTCGGCATCCTGGCGCACGACCGCGGTGCGCGCGTTGCGCACCGGCTTTCGATGGACCATCCCGAGGCGGTCGAGCGCATGCTGCTGCTCGACATCGCGCCCACGCTCGCCATGTACGAGCAGACCTCGGAAGCATTCGCCAAGGCCTACTGGCACTGGTTCTTCCTGATCCAGCCGCCGCCGCTGCCCGAGGCGCTGATCGCATCCGACCCGGTGCGCTACGTGCGCAGCGTGATGGGCGGTCGGCACGCGGGCCTCGCGCCCTTCGCGCCCGAGGTGCTGGCCGAATACGAGCGCTGCGCCGCCATTGCCGGCACGGCCGAATCCATCTGCGAGGACTATCGCGCCTCCGCCACCATCGATCTCGTGCACGACCGGGCCGACATCGCCGCCGGGCTGCAGCTGAGGCAGCCCTTGCGCGTGCTGTGGGGCGAGCACGGCGCGGTCGGCAAGGCCTTCGACGTGCTGGCGCTGTGGCGCGAGCGCGCCGCCGATGTGTCAGGCCGGGCCCTGCCTTGCGGCCACTATGTTCCCGAGGAGGCCCCGGACGAGCTGCTCGCCGAGGCCCTGGCCTTCTTTCCTCTTCTTCCATCTTCGCAACACGCACACGCAGGAGACACTCCATGAGCACCCACAGAATCGCAGTCATCGCCGGCGACGGCATCGGCAAGGAAACCATGCCCGAAGGGCTGCGCGTGCTCGATGCTGCGGCGCGCAAATTCGGCATCGACCTGAAGTTCGACCACTTCGACTTCTCGAGCTGGGACTACTACGAGAAGCATGGCCAGATGCTGCCCGACAACTGGAAGGACCAGATCGGCGGCCACGACGCCATCTTCTTCGGCGCGGTGGGCTGGCCCGAGAAGATTCCGGACCACGTGTCGCTCTGGGGCTCGCTGCTGATGTTCCGCCGCGAGTTCGACCAGTACATCAACCTGCGTCCGGCGCGCCTGATGCCCGGCATCATCGCGCCGGTGGTGCGCCGCGACGGCACGCCGCGCGAGCCCGGCGAGATCGACATGTACATCGTGCGCGAGAACACCGAGGGCGAATATTCCAGCATCGGCGGGCGCATGTACCAGGGCACGCCGCGCGAGATCGTGGTGCAGGAGACGGTGATGTCGCGCGTGGGCGTCGACCGGGTGCTGAAGTTCGCGTTCGAGCTCGCGCAGTCGCGGCCCAAGAAGCACCTGACCAGCGCCACCAAGTCGAACGGCATCTCGATCACCATGCCCTACTGGGACGAGCGCGTGGCCGAGATGGGCAGGAACTACCCCGGCATCAAGCTCGACAAGTTCCACATCGACATCCTCACCGCGCATTTCGTGCAGCGGCCCGACTTCTTCGACGTGGTGGTGGCGAGCAACCTGTTCGGCGACATCCTGTCCGACCTCGGGCCGGCCTGCACCGGCACCATCGGCATCGCGCCGAGCGCCAACCTCAACCCCGACCGCACCATGCCGTCGCTGTTCGAACCGGTGCACGGCTCGGCGCCGGACATCGCCGGCAAGGGCATCGCCAACCCGATCGGGCAGATCTGGTGCGGCGCGATGATGCTGGAATTCCTGGGCCACAAGCAGGCGCACGACGCCATCCTGTCGACCATCGAGAAGGTGCTCGCGCCCCAAAGCGGAGCACCGCGCACCCCCGACATCGGTGGCACTGCCAGCACCGCCGACCTGGGCAAGGCCATTGCCGATGCGCTTTGAGAGCCTTTGAAAAAGGACTTCA
Organism: Variovorax sp. 278MFTsu5.1; assembly: GCF_048305045.1. Taxonomy (NCBI): domain Bacteria; kingdom Pseudomonadati; phylum Pseudomonadota; class Betaproteobacteria; order Burkholderiales; family Comamonadaceae; genus Variovorax; species Variovorax sp. 278MFTsu5.1. Next base: position 4,599,755 of record NZ_CP157622.1, on the reverse strand, counting down.
CGAAACGCCCCTAAAATCGCGCGCTCCGCTGCTCTGCATGGCCTCGCGTCTTATTGACACCCTGCAGACCAGTGGTTGTAATCCTCGCTGGCAGCGCGCTGCCGAGGCGTCAGGCCTGCCAGGTTCTTGTGTCGCACCGTTTGCGGCCAGGTCGCAGCTGACGAAAGCCGACCAACTTTTTTCTTCTACAAGGGGCCCTTGTGAACAAGACCGAACTGATTGAGCACATCGCAAAGAACGCCGACATTTCCAAAGCCGCAGCGACCCGCGCGCTCGAATCCACCATCGGCGCCATTCGTACCACGCTCAAGAAGGGCGGTTCCGTTTCGCTCGTCGGTTTCGGCACTTTCGCAGTAGGCAAACGCGCGGCCCGCACCGGCCGAAATCCCCGCACCGGCGACGCGATTAAAATCAAGGCCGCCAAGATCCCGAAGTTCCGTCCCGGCAAGGCGCTGAAAGACGCGCTGAACTGAGGCGTTAGACTCGGAGAGTTTTCCGGTGGGGTGCTTAGCTCAGTTGGTAGAGCGGCGCCCTTACAAGGCGTAGGTCGGGGGTTCGAGCCCCTCAGCACCCACCACCACCCGATGCAAAGGCGAACCACAAGTTCGCCTTTTTTATTGCCGTCCGACTGCTGTCGAAAAAGAGTGTTCAAGCATGTTTGATACCTTCCGCAAGTACAACAAGATCGTGATGATCATCTTGTTCTTGCTGATCATTCCGTCGTTCGTGTTGTTCGGCGTCGAGCGCTATCAGGGCTTCGGTCGCGACGAGAAGGTCGCGCGCATCGAAGGGCACGACATCACCAAGCCCGAGTGGGATCAGCAGCACCGCGTCGAGACGGACCGCATCCGCCAGCAGTCGCCCAACGTCGATCCGACGCTCCTCGAGTCCGACGCCATGCGCTATGCCACGCTGGAGCGCATGGTGCGCGACCGCGTGCTGGCTGCTGCGGCGGCCAAGGCCAACATGACGGTGTCCGAAGAGCGCCTCTCGCGCATCTTCGCGCAGGACCCGGGCCTCGCCACCTTCCGCACGCCCGACGGCAAGTTCGACCGCGAAAGCTTCCAGCGCGTGACCGGCCGCACGCCCGAGCAATACGAAGCCTCCGTGCGCGCCGACATGGCTACGCAGCAGGTGTTGCTGGGCATCTCGGCCACGGCCTTCACGCCGCCCGCACTGGCCGCGACCACCATCAACGCCTTCTACGACACCCGCGAGATCCAGGTCGCCCGCTTCGCGCCCGATGCCTTCGCCTCGAAGGTGACGGTGAGCGATGCCGACATCGAGACCTACTACAAGGATCACACGGCGCAGTTCCAGGCGCCCGAGCAGGCCAGCATCGAGTACCTGGTGCTCGATCTCGACGCGGCCAAGAAGAACGTCGTCGTGAACGAGGCGGATCTCAAGACCTACTACGAGCAGAACGCTTCGCGCTTCGGCACGAAGGAAGAGCGCCGCGCGAGCCACATCCTGATCACCGCGCCGGCCAGCGCATCCGCTGCCGACCGCGAGAAGGCCAAGGCGAAGGCCGAGCAACTGCTGGCCGAAGTGAAGAAGGCTCCCAACACCTTCGCCGAAGTGGCGCGCAAGAATTCGCAGGACCCGGGTTCGGCGGAGAAGGGGGGCGATCTCGACTTCGTGACGAAGGGCGCGATGGTCAAGCCTTTCGAAGACGCGATGTTCGCGCTCAAGAAGGGCGAGATCAGCGGCGTGGTCGAAACGGAATTCGGCTATCACATCATCCACCTGACCGACATCAAGCCGGCAGTGATCCCGCCCTTCGAGCAGGTGCGCGCGACCATCGAGAACGACATGCGCTCGCAGCAGGCCACGCAGGAATTCGCGAAGGCCGCCGAGACCTTCACCGACGCGGTCTACCAGACGCCCGACAGCCTCAAGCCGGCGGCCGAGAAGCTGAAGCTCACGATCCGCACGGCCGACAACGTCGCGCGAACGCCCGCGCCGGGCACCAACGGCCCGCTGGCGAACCGCAACTTCCTGAGCGCGCTGTTCGCGGCCGATTCGCTCGAGCGCAAGCAGAACACCGAGGCGATCGAAGTCGGCCCGAGCCAGCTCGCGTCGGGCCGCGTGACGAAGTACACGGCGGCGCATCCGGTGCCGCTGGCTGACGTGAAGGACAAGATCCGCGCGCAGCTCGTCTCCGAGCGCGCCGCCGTGCTGGCCAAGGCCGAAGGCGAAGCGAAGCTCGCCGCGTGGACTGCGAAGGCCGATGGCGCGACCTTCGGCGCGCCCGTGACGGTGTCGCGCCGCGATGCGCAATCGCAGCCGCTGCCGGTCATCGACTCCGCGTTGCGTGCCGACGCCTCCAAGCTGCCCGTGCTCGTTGGCGTGGACCTGGGCGCGCAGGGCTACACGGTGGTGCGCGTGACCAAGGTGGTTCCGCGCACGCCGCCGCCGGCCGAGCTCGCGAAGCAGGAGCAGACGCAGGTCGGCCAGTCCGTGGCCGCCGCTGAAGACGCTGCCTATTACAACCTGCTGAAGGACCGCTTCAAGGCGGAGATCCTGGTCCCGAAGCCGGCGGATACGCTGCCGGTTGCAGCGGGCCGCTGATACGCGCTTCGCTCCCCCGCGAACGAGCAGACAAGGCCCGGGCCAATGGCTCGGGCCTTTTTCTTTGCCGCGCGAACAGGTCGCACGAGGGACAACCCGCACCTTCGCTTCTTGCCAGAATTCCGCCCATGGGAACCCTCTACCTCGTGCGCCACGGGCAGGCCAGCTTCGGCGCTGCCGACTATGACAACCTGAGCGAACTCGGGCATCGGCAGGCTGCTCGCCTCGGCGAATACTGGCGCGAGCGCGGCATGAAATTCGATGCCGTCATCACGGGCACGCTCAGGCGCCATCGCCAGACCTGGGAAGGCATCGCCAAGGGGCTCGGCCTGGAGCGCGACGACGTGCTGCCGTGGCCCGGCCTCAACGAATACGACAGCGAGGCGGTCATCGCCACCATCCACGAAGGCAAGCTGCAGAAGCCCGATACGCCCGAGATGTACCGCCATCACTTCCGTCTGCTGCGCGAAGGCCTGGGCGCCTGGATGCAGGGCAGGACTTCGCCGGTAGGCATGCCGAGCTATGTCGACTTTCTCGCGGGTGTGACGACGGCGCTCGACCATGTGCGCGACAGGCACCACGGCGCGAAGGTGCTGGTGGTGTCGAGCGGTGGGCCGATCAGCACGGCGGTGGGTCATGTGCTGGGCACGAGCGCGGAGACGACGATCGAGCTCAACCTGCGCATCCGCAATACCTCGGTGACGGAGTTCGCCTTCACGCCGAAGCGGCACATGCTCGTCACGTACAACACGCTGCCGCATCTGGATGGGCCGGCGTATGAGGACTGGGTCACCTACTCCTGAAGAGCTGGCGCCTGATTGCCAGGCTGAGCCTCAGGCCTGCCAGACGCCGTAGCCGGCCTTGCGCAGCGCGATGCCGAGGTCGACTTCCATCAGCCGGGCGTCCTCGTAGGTCATGGGGTTGTAGCGCTCGTAGAGCGCGGGCAGCAGGTGCAGGCCGAACTCCTGCACGAAGCTGTTGGCTTGGATGCCGGCCTTGTGCTTGTCGAAACGGATGTCCGGGTCCAAGCCGGTCATGCCGACGTAGACGAAGGGTTTGCCGAGCTGGTAGTCGGGGTTGGCGCGCCTGAAGCGGCCGTTGTTCCATACGCGGTCGTCCAGCTCGACCACATACACATGATGCTTGGCGCGCGCTTTGCGGGGCATCGCTGGGCGGCCGTGCGCACGAGGCGGCACGGCCTTCTTTCCTGTATCGATCAGCTCTTGCGCTTGATCATTCCGTAGATGAAGAGCAACACGATCGCGCCCAGCACGGAGGCGATGAAGCCAGCCCCCTGGCCCGCGGTGTACCAGCCCAGCGACTGGCCGACGTAGGTGACGATCAGCGAGCCGGCGATGCCGATGATGGTGGTGACGATGAAGCCAGCGGAGTCGTCGCCCGGCTTGACTGCCCGCGCCACAAGACCCACGACGAACCCGATCAGGATAGTCCAGACGATGCTCATGAAGATATTCCTTTGGTGTGGTGAAGTGGTGGAACTGGCCGTAAGCCATGCCCCTGCGCAAGGGGCGCATTCATGATAGCGGAGCGCTGTGCGTGCCGGCCGATGCTGCCGCGCAGCGGGCGCTGCACCCGAGAACTTGTGCCCGACTTCGTGACGCAGGTGCTGCGCGGCGTCCTACAGATTCGCCACTGGCGCGGCGGTACACCGTTCGCATGCTGGAAAAACTACCCGAAGTCATTGGGCAGGCCCTGCAGGGCGTGCGTGCCGGTCTGGACAACATCGTCTTCAATACCCTCGGAATGCGCGAGGGGCTGGGATCGATCGAACTCGCCAGCATGGCGTTCGCCGACCATGCGCCGCTGCCGCAGCGCTGCACCGCCGATGGAGAAGGTGTCTCGCCTCCGCTTCAGTGGAGCGGTCTGCCTGTGGGCACGACATCGTTGCTGCTGATCGTGGAGGACGCCGATTCGCCCACGCCGAATCCGCTGGTGCATGCCATCGTGGTGGACCTGGAGCCGCAGAGTGGGGCGCTGGCAGAAGGAGCGATTCCAAGCCAGGGAAACGAGGGTGCAGCGGGGCTGCATGTTGGACGCAATTCGGCCTTGCAGGCGGCCTGGCTGCCGCCCGATCCGCCACCTGGGCATGGAGTGCATCGGTATGCGTTCCAGCTGTTTGCGTTGGCAAGTCGTCCCGAGTTTTCCGAAACGCCCGGAAGAGACGAAGTCGTCGACGGCTTGCGCGAACATGCCGTCGCCAGCGGACTGCTGGTCGGTACTCACGAAAGATCCGATGGAACGATCAGGATTCCGGATGCCGTGCCACCGGGCGGATCGGCGATTGCGGGGTGAAATGCTGCTCTTTCGGGCTCTTTGTGCATTGCGCCGTCAAAACCGCGATTTTTAACGCTACAATCGTAGGCTCTGTGGTGGCTGTAGCTCAGCTGGTAGAGTCCCAGATTGTGATTCTGGTCGTCGTGGGTTCGAGTCCCATCAGCCACCCCAAAATATCTCCTTTGTGCTATTGCGCAATAGCACATTCAAAGGAACAAAAACGCCGGGTTTCTCCCGGCGTTGTCTTTTTCGGTCCCCGCATCTTCTGCGGTCCCTTCGCGCCGAAGCCTCTTTTTCTCTCTTGCCCAGCTATAGGCCGCTCACCGGCGCCCATCGCTTTATGTTGCGAGTTGTTGCACTAATGCAATGCGGCGCCGTTTTTTCACTCGTTAAGGCACTTGTGTCAAATGTAAACTGAATTAAAATCGCCCCGTTTTCAATTTCAGGAGTCCAAGAATGGCTTCGACCCTCGCCGATATCAATTCCCAGATCAAGAAGCACGACGAGCAGATTGCGCAATTGCGCAAGCAGGCCGAAGACCTGCGCAACCAGGAACGCGCCGGCGTGATCGAAGAGGTGCGCCGGAAGATCGCCGAATACGGTTTGACGGCCTCCGATCTGAAACTGACCGGCCGCGCTGCTGGTTCCGCCAAGCGCGGTGCAAGCGCCGCTCCGGCCAAGGCCGCCGCCAAATACCGCAGCCCGACCGGCGAAACCTGGTCTGGCGGCCGTGGCCGCAAGCCGCGCTGGGTGACCGAGGCGTTGGCTGCGGGCAAGTCTCTTTCCGATTACGAGATCAAGTAAGTGCCCCTGTTTTCGCTGGGCAGATGCCCAATAAAAAAGCCCGCTCATGCGGGCTTTTTTATTGGGGCGCAAGAAGCGCAGAAAGGCGGTGCGCTCAGTTCACCATCACCAGTTTTCCTTTGACGCCGCGCGAACCCATGTGGGCGTACGCGGCCTTCAATTCGGCCATCGGCATCGTGCTGTCGATCACCGGCTTGATCTTTCCCTGGCCGTACCACTGCGCCAATTCGGCCATCATCTGCGCATTGGCCTTGGGCTCGCGCTTGGCGAAATCGCCCCAGAACACGCCGACCAGCGAGGCGCCTTTCAGCAGCGTCAGATTCAATGGCAGAGACGGAATCGGGCCCGACGCAAAACCGACGACCAAATAACGGCCGCGCCATCCGATGGAGCGAAAGGCCGGCTCCGCAAAATCGCCGCCGACGGGGTCGTAAATGACATCCGGCCCTTTGCCGTCGGTCGCGGCCTTGATGGCATCGCGAAAACCGTTGGGCAGGGCGTGCGTCGTGTAGTTGATCGTTGCGTCGGCGCCGATGGAGCGGCAGAGCTCGCATTTCTCATCCGTGGAGGCGGCAGCGATCACCTTGGCGCCGGCGGCCTTCGCGATCTGGATGGCCGCGGTGCCCACGCCGCCGGCAGCGCCGAGCACCAGCACGGTTTCGCCGGCTTTCAGTTGAGCGCGGTCCATCAGCGCATGCCAGGAGGTGGCGTAGATCATGATGAACGCGGCCGCGTCTACATGGCTGAAGCCCTCGGGCAGCGGCATGCACAGCGCCGCGGGTGCCAGAGTGTGGGTGGCGAAGCCACCCGTGCCGGAGAGGCACGCCACGTTCTGCCCGACCTTCAGGTGCGTGACGCCTTCGCCCACCGCCTGGATGACGCCCGCGTACTCGGAGCCCGGAACGAAGGGCAGCGGGGGTTTCATCTGGTACTTGTTCTGCACGATCAGCAGATCAGGAAAGTTCAGGCTCGCCGCCTTGATCTCGATGAGCACCTGGCCCGGGCCCGGCGTGGGGGTGGGCAGTTCCTTCCAGGTCAGCGCGTCGACGCCGACGGGGTTTTCGCAAAGCCATGCGTGCATGCCAGGGGTCTCCTTCAGACAGGTAATGTTGGGGCAATGACTGCGGGCATGATAGGGGTCGCGGCAGGGCGGGCTTGTCCCTGCTGCGACGCACCCGACGCCTACAATCCGGTGCATCCAGAAGCACCATGAAGATACTTATTTCCAATGACGACGGCTTCCAGGCGCCGGGCATCGTCGCTCTGCACGACGCGCTCAAGGACATTGCCGAAGTCGAGGTTGTCGCACCCGAACACAACAACAGCGCCAAGTCGAACGCGCTGACCCTGGCGGCGCCGCTCTATGTGCGCGAGGCGCACAACGGTTTCCGCTACGTGACGGGCACGCCGGCCGACTGCGTGCACATCGCGCTCAAGGGCCTGCTCGACTACCGGCCCGATCTGGTGGTATCCGGCATCAACAACGGCGCCAACATGGGCGACGACACCATCTATTCGGGCACCGTCGGTGCGGCGATGGAGGCCTACCTGTTCGGCATTCCCGCCATTGCCTTCTCGCAGATCGAGAAGGGCTGGGCCCACGTGGATGCGGCCGGCCAGGTGGCGCGGCGTCTGGTGCAGCAGATCGAGCGCGAGCGCATGCACGAAGGTGGAGCCTTTCTGCTCAACGTGAACGTGCCGAACCTGCCGTTCGACGAACTGAAGCCCGTCAAGGTCTGCCGCCTCGGCAGGCGCCATGCGGCCGAGAAGGTGATCACGCAGGACAGCCCGCGCGGCGAGACGATGTACTGGATCGCCGGTGCCGGCGGCGCCAAGGACAGCGGCGAAGGCACCGACTTCCACGCCACCGCGGCCGGCCACATCGCGCTGACGCCGCTGCAGATCGACCTGACCGATCACGCCAACCTTGGCCAATGGCGCGAGACGGTGGCCCGTCTCGGCAACTGACATGGCCACCCAGCGGCCCGGTTTTCCTGTTCGCCTGACACCCACCGCCTCGGCCGCCACGCGCGGGCGCATGCCCGCCGCGCCGGTCAAGCCTGTGGTGCCGTCCACGCCTTCGATGGCGTCCGACGCCGTGCGGGCGCGCATGGTGCAGAAGCTCGCGGCGCAGGGCATTTCCGATGCGCGCGTGTTGCGCGCGATGGGCGCAGTGGAGCGCCACCGCTTCGTCGACAGCGCTCTGGTCAACCAGGCCTATGAGGACACCAGCCTGCCGATCGGACTGGGGCAGACCATTTCCAAGCCCAACGTGGTGGCTCGCATGATCGAACTGCTCATGGGCGCTCCTGCCCTGGCGGGAAAGCCCGAGGGCAAGCTCGGCAGGGTGCTCGAGATCGGCACTGGCTGCGGCTACCAGGCTGCAGTGCTGAATCATGTGGCGACCGAGGTCTACAGCATCGAGCGCCTGCGCGGTTTGCATGAGCGGGCGCGCGCCAACCTGCGGCCCTTCCGGCTCGCAACCGTCCACCTGATATTGGGCGACGGAATGATCGGCTACGCCAAGGGTGCGCCCTATGCCGGCATCATCGCCGCTGCAGGTGGCGAGGCCGTGCCCGAGGCGTGGATCGAGCAGCTGGCGGTGGGCGGCCGCATCGTGGCGCCAACGCATTCCGCGAAGGGTGGCCAGGCCCTTGTCGTCATCGACAAGACTCCCCGTGGACTGGAGCGCCTCGTTCTTGAGGCTGTTCACTTTGTCCCCCTAAAATCCGGTATCGCTTGAAGGAATAACAAATGCAGGGTTTTGGCAATCGGAGTTGGTTCGCTGGCGTCACGTTGGCCTTTGTGCTCGTGATCGCGGGCTGTTCCACACCTCGCGGGCCGGCACCAGTCGAAGACCGCGGCACCATGACGCGCGCTCCAGCCGCGACTGTGCCCGGCGGCCCACCGATCACCACCGACGCCAATGGCAGGCCGCTTGCCGGCATCGAGAACTACGGCAAGCCCGGCTACTACGCAGTGCGCCCCGGCGACACCATCCGCCGCATCGGCGCCGAGACCGGCCAGCGCTGGCAGGACATCGTCCGCTGGAACAATCTCGACAACCCCGATCTGATCGAAGTCGGCCAGGTGCTGCGCGTGATCCCGCCCACCGGCTCGGGCACTGCCGTCGCGGCCGCGCCCGCAACGCCTTCCGAAGGCGCGGTCACGAAGCCGGTGCCGCCGCAGCCCGTGGTGGTGCCGTCCACGCCGTCCAGCGGCGCGACCAAGCCATCGGCTCCGGTCACGGCTTCGCCGGCCAGCCCCGCCAGCGGCGGTTCGGGTGACGAAGACGTGGGCTGGATCTGGCCGGCGAGCGGTTCGTTGATCGCCGGCTTCGACGAAGCGAAGAACAAGGGCTACGACATCGCCGGCAAGGCGGGCGATCCGGTGCTTGCAGCCGCTGACGGGCGCGTTGTCTACGCGGGCGCGGGCCTGCGCGGCTATGGCAACCTGATCATCCTGAAGCACAACAACACCTACCTCACGGCCTACGCGCACAACCAGACGCTGCTCGTGAAGGAAGACCAGTCGGTTCAGAAGGGCCAGAAGATCGCCGAAATGGGCAACAGCGATGCCGATCGCGTGAAGCTGCATTTCGAGATCCGCCGCCAGGGCAAGCCCGTCGATCCCTCGCGCTACCTGCCCAGCCGGTGATGCCATGGCTGCCTCCCGCCCCCGCCGCACGCAGTTGCCTGTGCGCGGGTCGGCGGGCAGGGGCAGCATGCCTTCGGGCAACGGCCATCCCGAGCCTGCCGGCGAGAGTGCGCACGTTCCCGAAGACGACGTGGACGCGTCGGCTGCAGACGCTCCGCTGCCGACGAACAACGCCATGGGCGCCGTGGGTGAGCTGGTCGGCGGCGAAGGCGCCGACGCGCTGACCATCTACCTGCGCCAGGTGCGCCGCACCGAGCTCTTCACGCCTGCCGAGGAATACCAGACCGCATGCGCCGCGCGTGCCGGTGACTTCGCCGCGCGGCAGTCGATGATCGAGCACAACCTGCGGCTTGTGGTCAACATCGCCAAGGCCTATCTGGGGCGGGGCGTGCCGCTGTCCGATCTCATCGAGGAGGGCAATCTGGGCCTGATGCACGCCATTACCAAGTTCGAGCCCGAGCGAGGCTTCCGCTTTTCGACTTATGCGACCTGGTGGATTCGCCAGTCGGTGGAGCGTGCGGTCATGACGCAGGCACGCGCGATCCGCCTGCCGGTGCACGTGGTGCGCGAGCTGCAGCAGGTGCTGAAGGCCCGCCGCACGCTCGAAGGCGACGCCGAATTTCTCGTGCATCGGCCGGACGGCGTTCGGGTGGAAGACATCGCGGCGCTGTTGGGGCGCGATGTGCAGTCCGTGGCCGAGCTTCTGGCGCTGTCCGAAGCCCCGCGCTCGCTGGACGCTGGCGACGCTCGGGGAGACGAGGGGTTCACGCTGGCCGACACTGTGGCCTCCGAGGACGAGCAGGGCAGCCCGACCGACGTGGCGCACACACGCGAGGTGGAGCGCCTGCTCGACCAGTGGGTGCAGGCCCTCGACGCACGTGAGCGCGAAGTGCTGGAGGGCCGCTACGGCCTCCACGACCGCGAGCCCGAAACGCTGGAGGTGCTGAGCGTGCGCCTGGGACTCACGCGGGAGCGTGTGCGGCAGATCCAGAACGAGGCGCTGGCCAAGATGCGGCGCCAGCTCGCCCGCTCCGGCGTGGGGCGTGACGCGCTGTTCTAGGGATATCCGGCCACGCTGAGACAATCGGGGGATGACGGAATCCATCGAAGAAAAGAAAGTCCCCGCGAATCCAGGCGAAGAATGGCTGAAGGTCGAGTCCCTCGACCTCGATGCGCAGGGCGTGGCGCACAAGTCCGACGGCATGGTCGTGTTCATCGAAGGCGCGCTGCCGTTCGAGGAAGTGCGGTTCAACGTCCATCGCCGCAAGAACAACTGGGAACAGGGCACGGTCACTGCCATCCGCCGCGAATCGTCGCAGCGGGTGCGCCCGGGCTGCCCGCATTTCGGCCTGCATACGGGTGCCTGCGGCGGCTGCAAGATGCAGCACCTCGATGCAGCCGCCCAGGTGGCAGTGAAGCAGCGCGCGCTGGAGGACAACCTCTGGCACCTTGGCAAGGTCAAGCCCGAGAACCTGCTGCGGCCGCTCGAGGGCCCGGCCTGGCACTACCGCTATCGCGCACGCCTCTCGGTGCGCCATGTGGTCAAGAAGGGCACGGTGCTGATCGGCTTTCACGAGCGCAAGAGCCGCTATCTGGCCGACATGCAGGTCTGCCCTGTGCTGCCGAAGCAGGTCAGCGAGATGCTGATGCCGCTGCGCGAGCTGATCGGCTCGATGGATGCGCGAGACACCTGCCCGCAGATCGAGCTGGCCTGCGGCGATGCGCCCGATTCTACGCGGCTCGGCACGATCGCTTTGGTGTTGCGCCACCTGGAGCCACTTTCGCGCGCGGACATCGACCGATTGAAGGCCTTTGCGGAGAAGAACGAAGGCGTCCAGTGGTGGCTGCAGCCCAAGGGGCCGGACACCGTGAAGCTGCTGGAAGAGGGGGGCACGCCGCTGGCGTACCGGTTGCCGGAGTTCGGCGTGACGATGCCGTTCAAGCCCACCGATTTCACGCAGGTCAATCCGCACATCAATCGGGCGCTGGTGGGCAAGGCGCTGCGCCTGCTCGACGTCCAATCCGACGAGCGCGTGATCGACTGGTTCTGCGGCCTGGGCAATTTCACGCTGCCGCTGGCGAGCCGGGCGCGCGAGGTGCTGGGCATCGAAGGCAGCGATACGCTGGTGGCGCGCGCGACCGACAACTTCAAGAGGAATCAGCCAGCCACGTCGGCTCGCCGCGAGTTGTCGCCTGCGACGTTCGTGGCGCGCAACCTGTTCGAAATGACGCCGGAGATGCTGGTGGCCGACGGCGGCGCCGACAAGTGGCTGGTCGATCCGCCGCGCGAAGGCGCATTCGCGCTGGCCAAGGCCATCGCCGATCTTCATCAGCAGCCCGATCTGCGCACCGACGGCTGGACGCCGCCGAAGCGCATCGTGTACGTAAGCTGCAACCCGTCGACGCTCGCGCGCGATGCGGGGCTGCTGGTGCATCAGGCGGGCTATCGCTGCACCCATGCGGGGGTGGTCAACATGTTCCCGCACACGGCGCACGTGGAGTCGATAGCGGTTTTCGAGTTGGAATGAAAAAGGGCCCGGAGGGGCCCCTTTCGTTGGACGCGTGTGCGTCGCTCAGTCGCGCTCGCCGCCGAAGATGCCCAGCAGTGCCAGCAGGCTCTGGAACACATTGAACAGGTCGAGGTACAGGGCGAGCGTGGCGCTGATGTAGTTGGTTTCGCCGCCGTCGATGATCTGCTTCAAGTCATAGAGCATGTAGGCCGAGAAGATGCCGATGGCGGCAACCGAGATGACCAGCATGCCGGTGGTCGAGCCGACGAACACGTTGATGATCGCGCCGATCATCAGAACCATTGCGCCGACGAACAGGAACTTGCCCATGCCCGACAGGTCGCGCTTGATGACGGTGGCCAGCGAGGCCATCACGAAGAACACGCCAGCGGTGCCGCCGAATGCCGTCATGATGAGTTCGGACCCGTTCTTGAAGCCGAGCACCATCGCGATCAGGCGCGACAGCATCAGGCCCATGAAGAACGTGAATGCCAGCAGCACGGGCACGCCGGCCGCGGAGTTCTTGGTCTTCTCGATGGCGAACATGAAGCCGAAGGCACCGCCGAGGAAGACGATGAGGCCCAGGCCACCGGTGAGCGAGCGGGTGATGCCGGTGCTGACGCCGACCCAGGCGCCCAACACGGTGGGCAGCAGGCTCAGTGCGAGAAGCCAGTAGGTATTGCGCAGCACGCGCTGGCGCTCAGCCTGCGCCAATGGCTGGCCGTAGCCGGAAGAAGTGTCTAGGGTGGTAACGCGGTCGTTCATGGCCGGAGCTCCTGTGGTTGCTGCATGACGCAGTTGGGCGCATTCTAGGGGGCCGCAAGAGGGGGTACCGGAAAAACCGTATGCGGGGTGTTCCCAAGCCCTGAAGGCGCCCCTAGCGCCATGGCCGTTATGCTCTCGGGTTTCACGCAAACTGAGCTCATCCATCATGAAGACCAAGTCATTCCTCGAACTCGCCGACGTCAAGACCATCGCCGCAGCGGCCGAAGCCGAGGCTCTCAAGAACAACTGGGCAGTGACCATCGCGATCTCGGACGACGCCGGCAACCTGCTCTGGCTGCAGCGCCTGGACGGCGCGGCGGCGCTGTCTTCGCACATCGCTCCCGCCAAGGCCCACACGGCAGCCATGGGGCGACGCGAAAGCAAGGTCTACGAGGACATCATCAACGGTGGCCGGACCGCGTTCCTGACGGCGCCTGAAGTACAGGGCCTGCTCGAAGGCGGCGTGCCGATCGTGAAGGACGGCCACGTGATCGGCGCAGTCGGCGTGAGCGGCGTGAAGTCGAATGAAGACGCGCAGGTCGCCAAGGCCGGCATCGCGGCTCTGGGCGTCTGAATTTTCTCCGCACAAAGCAAAACGCCGACTTCGAGGTCGGCGTTTTTGTTTGGGCTGCTTCAGCGTGGAAAAAAAGCTTGGCTAGTCGGCGAACCGTTGGCTAGCAAAAAACGACCCTTCGGAGATGAATCTCCTTGAGTCGCCCCACGATGAAACTTGCGCGAAGGGCGGGCTGGATGACTTACTTGGTCAGGATCAGCTTGCCGAGTTTGGTGGCTTGCAGCCGATAGAGGGAGCCGTTGTGCATGATGCCGACGGTTTTGCTTCCTTTCAGAAGCTCCGTGCTTTCGAGCATCGGCACCGGACGCGTTGCCTGGATCGACGCATGGCCGCCACCCGACTGGTCGAGCGAAGGATGGTTCAGAACAGAAAAGGCATTCGGTGTGGCTGGCATCTGTGGTTCCCTTATCGAAGCGATGAGCGAATGATAATGATTCGCAAATAGAAGTCAATCGCCGCGATCAACTTTTTTTGCTTGCTCTCTTGCTTTCAGCTCACTTGGGGTCGGGTTCAGTGACAAAACCGATCTTGCGCACGCCGGCTTCGCGGGCTTCCGACATCGCCTTGGCCACTCGCTCGTAGCGAACAGCCTTGTCGCCGCGAATGTGGAGCTCGGGCTGCGGCTCCTTGGCGGCTTCTGCGGCCAAGCGACCGGGCAACTCGCTGTCGTCGATCTTCTGCTCGTTCCAGTAGTAGGCGCCGTCGGCAGTCACGCTGAACAGGATGTTCTGCGGTTTGGGTTGTTCCGGCTCGCTGGTGGCGCGCGGCAGGTCGATGTTGACTGCATGCTTCATCACCGGCACGGTGATGATGAAGATGATGAGCAGCACCAGCATGACGTCGACCAGCGGCGTCATGTTGATCTCGTTCATCACCTCATCGGGTTCGTCTTGTGTTCCGAAGGCCATGATGCTCAGCCCTTCTTGAGCGGAACCACGATGGCATCGCTGCCGCCGCTTTGCACACGCGCGCCGGTCACGAAGTAGGCGTGCAGGTCATGGGCGAAGGCGTTGAGCTTGGTCAGCACGAACTTGTTGCCGCGCACCAGCGCGTTGTAGCCCAGCACCGCCGGAATGGCCACGGCAAGGCCGAGGGCCGTCATGATCAGCGCTTCGCCGATCGGGCCGGCCACCTTGTCGATGGTTGCCTGGCCGGCCGAGCCGATGCTCATGAGCGCGTGGTAGATGCCCCAGACGGTGCCGAACAGCCCGATGAATGGAGCCGTGGAGCCGACCGAAGCCAGGATCGCCAGGCCGGTCTGCAGGCGGGCGGTGAAGGCGTCGATGCCGTTGCGCAGGGCGCGCGTGATCCAGTCGCTCACATCCAGCGCATCGTGCAGGTGGGCCTTGGTGTTGCGGTGGTGCGCGGCTGCCTCGCGGCCTTCGAGGGCGAGTGCGCGGAAGGGGTTACTGTCGTCCTTGCCCAGCTTGTTCAGGGCGGTGGCGAAGTCTTCGCTGTGCCAGAAGTCCTGCGAGTGCTTGGCCAGACGCTTGTAACGGATGACGTCGAGCGCCTTGACGATGATGACGATCCACGACGCGAGCGACATGCCGATCAGCAGCACTGCCACGGCCTTCGTGACGAAATCGCCCTGATTCCAGACGTTCATCAAGCCGAATTGAGAATCCATGCGTACTACTCCAAAAAATTACTGGGAAAGATTGAACCGGATGGGCGCCTTCAGCATGTAGACCGTGGCCTCGTTGGCCCCCGGTTGCTTGAATGGCGTCACTTGCGAAGACATCAACGCTTCGCGCGCGGCCTGGTCGAGCCGCTCGTAACCGCTGGACTTGAAGATTTCCGCCCGCTTGGGAATGCCCGCGCTGTTGAAATACACCGCGATGACCACGACGCCGGATTCGCCCAGGCGCCTGCTCATTGCAGGGAACACGACGCGCGGTTCGCGCACGTATTGCGTCTGGCCTTCGCTGATTTCGACCAGCTTGGGCGCCGGCGGTGCGGGGGGCGGCGCCGGCGGCGGCTCCGGAGCGGGTGGCGGAATGGGCGCTGGAGGCGGAGGCGGCTCGACGCTGCCCGTGGGGGCGTTCGGCGCGGGCGTCGGTTTGGGCTCCCGGATCGCCTGGGGCCGCGGAGGCGGCGGCACCTTGGCCACCTTTTTCTCCGGCGGAGGAGGCGGGGGCGGTGGTGGCGGCGCCGGCTTGGGCGGTTCGACGAGCTGGCTGATGATCTCCACGGGGATCACCACTTCGGCGGCACGGCGCAGCAACCCGCTCTGGAGCGCCCAGAGCGCAGCGGCGTGAAACAGGACGACCCCGCCGGCAATGACGACATTGCGCGAAAGGCCGAAGAGGGAAGGAGGGGGGGCGAAGCGGTCAGACACGATCAACCATTCGAATGCGGGCACCCCCAAAGGTGCCCCGATTGCAGCAAAACCGCTACGAAGACGCCACAGGCGCTACTTGCGAAAGATCCACCAGACCGAGCCTGCGACGAAGATCAGGCTGCCGCCGAGTGCCGAGACGAGTTCCATGCTTTGCTTTCCTTGATGGAGTTGGCAAGCTGGATCGCTCTCGGACCCGATTCGCAATTCAATGCGGCAACCGGGTGCGAAGCGCTGCACTGCGCGACGATATCGCGCGCGCAACCTTCACATTGGCCACATTGGGTGGCGACGCCAAGCTCGAATTGCACTTCGTCGAAAGTCATCCCGGCGCGCACATGGCGTGCGATTTCGCGGTCGGAGACTCGGCGGCAGACACAAACGATCATGGCGGTGAAAGCGGCAGTTGGCTGGCTGTTGGATGTGGGCGATTATAAATAAGAATCCATCGCATTCACAATAACTATGTGTTACTGATTCATGCAACAACCAGGCCGCTTGGAGTCAGACTTCAGACCAGAGCCGCAGCAGGTTGTGGTAATGCCCTGTCAGCGCCACGGTTTCCTCGCATTCACCGAGGCGTGCACGAAGCTTCTGGATGTTCTGGTCGAGCTCGAAAAGCATCCCGCGCTGCTGATCGCTGCGGACCATGCTCTGCAGCCAGAAGAAGGAGCAGATCCGCGCACCGCGAGTCACCGGATGCACCCGGTGAAGGCTGCTCGCCGGATAAAGGATGAGGTCTCCCGCCGGAAGCTTCACCTCGTGCGAACCGTAAGTGTCGATCACCTCCAGCTCTCCGCCCTCGTAGTCTTCCGGATCGCACAGGAAGAGGGTGCAAGACAGGTCGGTGCGCAATTGCTGCCCGGTGCCAGGCAAGGCTCGCACCGCGCCGTCGACATGGACGCCGTAGTGCTCGCCTCCCTCGTAGCGATTGAAAAGCGGCGGCACGAAACGCGATGGAAGAGCGGCCGAGAAGAAGAGCGGGTTCCGCGCCAGTGCCGCCAACACGATGCTGCCCAACTCCTTGCCCACAGGAGAATGCTCCGGCAGCTGGCGGTTGCGCTTGACCTGCGCCCCTTGCGCCCCCACCGTTTCGCGTCCATCGGTCCATTGCGCGGCGTCGAGTGCGGCGCGCATCTCGCGCGCCTGCTCGGGGCTCAGCACTTCGGGCACATGCAGCATCATTTTCAGGAACTCCGCAATGAGAAAAGCCCCGGCGCGGGCCGGGGCTCGAGTGTCGCACCGCACCGGGTTGGCCCGGTGCACGCGAGAAGGACCGTCAGAACGCGAAGTTCGCGGTGATCTTGGCCGATCGGGGGATGCCCGGCGTGTAGCGGTAGCCGCTCTTGTTGATGGCCGCCACGTAGTCCTTGTTGAACAGGTTGTACACGTTCAGCTGGATGTCGATGTTCTTGTTGATGCGATAGGAAGCCATCGCGTCGAACACCCAGTACGAGTCGACATACGCTGGCGTGCCCACCGCGCCGTCGGTGCCGCGCTGCAGCTTGCCGTTGTAGCGCGCGCCGCCGCCCAGCGTGAGGCCGAACGGGAACTGGTAGGTGGTCCAGAGCGTGAAGGCCTTCTTCGGCGTGTAGGCGAGCGCGGTCGAGCCGTCCGCCAGCACCGAGGGGCCGCTCAGCACGCGGGTGTTCATGGTGGTGAAGCCCGAACTCACGCCCCAGTTGTCGGTCAGCGCGCCCGACACGCCGAGTTCCACGCCCTGCACGCGCTTCTTGCCGGTCTGGAAGTACTGCTGCGTGACCGAGTCCTGCACGACCTCGTTGCTCACGTCGGTGCGATACAGCGCCGCCGTCAGGGCCACGCGCTTGTTCAGCACGTCCCACTTGGTGCCGAGTTCGTAGGTCTTGGCCTTCTGCGGAAGGAAGTCGGTGCGCCCGGCGCTGTTGCCGGTGCCGCCGGCGGCCAGCTGGAAGTTGGCGCCGCCCGGGGGCTGCGCGGCGGTACCGTAGGCCGCGTAGACGCTGCTGTTCTCCGTCGGCTTGTAGACCAGGCCGATCTTGCCGGAGAGCAGGTTGTCCGATAGCTTCAGGTTGGTCGGCGTGATCGTCGACGTCTGCGGGCCGTTGCCGGTGCGCGCCAGCGTCAGCGCAGTGGCGTTGTAGGTGGTCGAGTAGTGATCGTAGCGCAGGCCGGCGGTCAGCTGCCATTGCTCGTTGAACTTCAGCGTGTCGAAGGCGTACAGGCCGATGGTGTCGGTGCTGCCGTCCGAGCCGGTGCCGTTGGCGATGCGGTTGTAGCCGGCAACGTACGGGTTCGGGTTGTACAGGTTGGCGGCGGGCCAGGAGCCGGCGGCTGCCAGCGTGGTGCCCACGCTGGCGAAGCCCTGCGTGTAGAAGTTGTTGGCCGTCTGCTTCTCGCGGATGAATTCGAGGCCGCCGTTGAACGAGTGGCTGATGCTGCCCGTGTTGAACTTGGCCGACAGGCTCGTCTGGTTGGTGAAGATCGTGTTTTCCTGGTCCTTGTTGGTGGGCAGGTTGCGCGTGATCGTCCAGCTTGCGGGGATCGTCGGGATGACGGTGTTGATGAAGCCGGAATTCACGGCGGGCAGGGTGCCGACGCCGTTCGTCGAGGTCAGTCCGCCGCCCATGAACGACGTCAGCATGTAGTCCTGCGACGTCTTGCCGTAGCGCGTGGTGTTGCGGATGGTGATGTCGGGCGTGAGGTCGTGCTCGATGCGCGCGGTGAACATGTCGGCCGTCACGTTGTCGAAGTCCGAGCTGGTGCCGTAGAAGTTGCTCGAATCCACGCGCGGCGCGTAGTTCAGGTAGGTGCGGCGGGCCAGGCCGCGGTTGATCGCGGTGGCGTCGGGCGTGGTGTAGCCCGGCAGGCCGATGGTGGGGACGCCACCGTCGGGAACGTTGTTCTGCTTGACGTGCAGGTAGTCGAGGAAGATGCGCGTCGGGCTGTTCAGGCCGAGGGCGAGAGAAGGCGCGATCGCCCAGCGCTTGTTCTTGACGAAGTCGCGGCCGGCCACGCCGCCGTCTTCGCTCACTGCATTGAGGCGGAAAGCCGCTCCGATGCCGTTGGCACCGCTCAGCGACTTGTTCCAGTCGACGCTGCCACGCTTGAAGTCGGCGCTGCCGAAGCTCAGCGAGCCGAGGAAGCTGTCTTCCATCGACGGCTTCTTGGTGACGAGGTTGATGTAGCCGGTGGGCGAGGTGCGGCCCACGTCGGTGCCCGACGGGCCCTTCACGACTTCGACCTGGTCGATGTTGAAGATGTCGCGCGAGACCGAGCCCAGGTCGCGGATGCCGTCGACGAAGATCGCGCTGGAGCTGTCGAAGCCGCGCATGAAGACAGCGTCGCCGGTGTTGGTGTTGCCGTTCTCGCCGAGGAAGAAAGTGCCCACGCCGGGGGTGTTGCGAAGCGCCTCGGTCAGCGTGGTCGCGCCCTGGTCGCGAATGATCTGTTCCTTGATGACCTGGATGGTCTGGGGCGTGTTCACGAGAGGAGCGGTGAACTTGGGGTTGGCCGAGTTGTCGGCCTTGTAGTCGGTGACTGCGGAGTCCTGCACGCGCACTTCAGGCAGCGCCCCACCCGATTGGGCCAGGGCGCCGGGAGCCGCAATGGCCATCAGCGTTGCGGCGGCGGCGCCGGAAAGATGTGGAACGGCACGCGCAACAGGGTGTTTGCGGCTCTTGATGTAGGCCATGAAGTTTTCTCCGAAAGGGCGGGCGTCAGGACTCGACTGGCATGTCCGTACGACCTGGATTCCTTGGAGAAACACGAGGGAGGACTGGCTGGGTGAGTCGATTTGCGAATGTTCACAAATCGCTGCGAATGATATTGGTTCTCAATACTAAAATTGACACCAGAGCGAAACTAAGCCGAAAGTTGTGTCAATTTCGTTGCGGCCCAACAACGCGAGCGAAGCAGTTGGCCTTCTTCAGTAGACGTCTCGCCGATAGCGGCCGCTGGCCGCGAGTTCGATGAGCTGCGCCTCACCCGCGATCTGGCGCAACGCCGCATCCACGCCCGAGGCCATTCCTTGAAGGCTGCCGCAGACGTAGATGGCGGCGCCATCGCGCAGCCACTGCAGCACGGTGTCTGCCGACTGCAGCAGCCGGTGCTGCACGTAGAAGCGATCGGCCTGGTCGCGCGAGAACACCATGTCCAGGCGCTTCAGCGTTCCGTTGGCCTGCCATACCTCGATTTCATCGCGATAGAGGAAGTCGTGCGCCACCTGGCGCTCCCCGAACACCAGCCAGTTGTCGTGCCTGCCCATGGCTGCACACGCGCGAAGGTGCGCGCGCAACCCGGCGATGCCTGTGCCGTTGCCGATGAGAATCAGCGGCCGTGCTTCGTTGCCGTCGAGGCGGAAGCTTCGATGCTCCCGCACGCGCAGCGCAACCGTGTCGCCGATGCCCAGGGTGGACGTGAGCAGTCCCGAGGCCGCGCCGAGCGTGCCGTCCGGATGCCGCTCCTGCCGCACGAGCAACTGCAATTCGCCGTCGGCATGCACCGAGGCGATGGAGTAGTCGCGCGGGCGTTTCGGATCGCTCGCGACGACCACCTGCGCAAGATCGCCCGAGGCCCAGTACGGCAGCGGTCCGCCGGCCTGAGGCACCAGCCCGAGATGGAAGACCGGCCAGCCCGCGCTGCCCGGGTTGAGATGCTCGCGCGAGACGAGCCGCCATGGAGCGAAACCCGCGCCTTCGGCATCGCCTGCGGATGCGGGCGGGTCTCCCCAATGCGCATGCCATGCGGCCAGCGCGGCCGGGTCGCTGTTGTCGACCTCGATGCGATCGAATTCGCGCCTGGCGCCCGCGGCCTGCAGCCACTCGTCGAGCGCACGACCGAAGCCGCAGAAGTTGGCGTACTGGCGGTCGCCGAGCGCCAGTACGGCGTAGCTCAGCGAAGACAGTGCCGGCGATGAATTCATCACCCGTTCGACGAACACGCTGGCGCCGTCCGGCGCATCGCCTTCGCCATAGGTGCTCGCGATGAAGAGCGCGCGGGAGGCGGCTGCCAGCGTCGATGCATCGAGCGCGTTCAGCTCCATCGCGCGCGCCGGCGTATTCGCCGCACTCAGCTGCCGAGCGGTCTGCCACGCGATGGCTTCGGCCTGGCCGGTCTGGCTGGCGAACAGCACGAGAACAGGAGCTTCGCCGCTGCCTGCCGATAACGCCGCCGAGTCGCGCGCGGCTTCGGCCTTGCGGCTGCGCTCGCGCAGGTAGATCGACGCACAGAGCGCTGCATACGCCGCGACGGTGGAAACCGCGCCCAGTGCGCGCCAGGCGAAGTCGTTCATGCAGCGGCCGCTGCGGGCCAGGCGCGCGTGGTCTTCGCCTCTGGCGCCGGATCGCCGTGGCTCACGAACAGCGCGGCGATCTCGTGCCGCTGCGCGAAGTCGAATCCTTCTTCCGGCCCGAGCACCGTCAGCACGGTGGCGAGCGCATCGGCCTGCATGCACTCCGCGTGAAGCACGGTGACGCTGGCCAGCGGGTGCGCGACCGGCTCTCCCGTTCGCGGATCGATGGTGTGCGACCAATGGCGCCCCTCGTGCGAGCGCCGATGCCACCGGTCGCCCGAGGTGGCGATGGCCATGTCCGCGAGCGCCACGCGGCGCGCGCCGTAAGGATCGCCGTCAACGAGCACTTGCCAGGGCTGTCCTCCAGGGCGTTTGCCAATGCCCCGCAGTTCTCCGCCGATTTCGAGAAGCGCGTCGGCGATATCCAGTGTGCGCAGGGCTTCGATGCCGTGGTCCACCGCGAACCCTTTCGCGATGCCTGAGAGATCGAGCGTTGCGCCCCCGGGCTGCAGGAGCGAGCCTTCCGCTTCGTCGAACGCCAGCCGGGACCAGCCGACGCGCCCGCGCGCTTCGGCCAGCGCGGCCTCGCCGGGCAGGCCCGCCTGTTCCGCTTCCGGCCCGAAGCCCCAGCACGCGACCAGCGGACCCACGCTCGGGTCGATCGCGCCGCCGCTTGCCGCTGCCCACCGGGAAGCACATCGCATGACCGCGGCGAACTCCGGCGGCAGCACATGGCGCGACCCGGCCTGCGCGCGGTTGAACCGGCTGATGTCCGAGTCCGGCTCCCAGTGGCTCATTTGCGCGATCACGCGGCCGAGCGCTGATTCCACGGCCTCCCTTACCCGCGCCAGCGGCAGCATTCGCGGATTGTCGAAGCGCAGCGACCAGGTGGTACCCATGGTCTCGCCGCCCAGTTGCTGGAGCGTCGCGGGATCGGCGGGGCGTGGAACGGCCGCGTTGGCGTAGCCGCCAGCGCGCCAGGTGCTGAACGAAAGGCCCAAGGGAGAAGCTCGCTCTATCGCAGCCTCAGGGCATCACTTCGAGCGTGGCCGCGTAGCTCAGGCGGCGCTCCCTGGCCTGCGGCACCGTGGTCTTGTTGTCCTTGGTGCTGGCGTCGAGCCAGTACATGCCGGCGGTTGGCCATGTCACGCTGAACTGGCCCTTGTCGTCGGTCTTGAGCTTGATTTCCTCGAGCTTGTCGCGGTACTGCGTGTTGCCCGCGGTCACCGTCACCTCGAGCCCCTTGGCGGGCTGCCCATCGAGGTTCAGCGTGAAGGTGGCTTTCTCGCCCTTGACCAGATCGGTCGGGCTGCCGGCGGCGATCAGCTCCAGGCCCTGGCCGACCGGCTTGAGCGCGGAAGGCTTGCCGACCGTCACGAAGGTCTCGATGCGGCCCGACGACTGGGTGATGGCCACGTCCTGCGCATCGGCCGGAATTTCCTTGCCGATGGTCTCGGCCGTGCCGCGCGCTCGCTTGGTCTGGCCGGTGGCCTTGTCCTTCCAGCTCGCGAAAGCTCCGGCGTTGATCACGGCGATGCGGTAGGTGCCAGCCTGCGCGACGCTCACGTCGAACACGTTGCGCAACTTGAGCTTGGCCTCGGTCTCCGGCTTGACGGTGCTGCCGTCGGGCGCGGTGATCTGCAGGCCGTCGAGGCGCAGCGGCGCGTGGTTGGCGACGAACAGGTCGTTGGACACGGCGGCGTCGACCGTCACGGTGTCGGCCTTGGAGAACACGGTGGACGATGGCAGCAGCCAGGCGTTGTGCGCCTGGGCGAGCGATGCGGCACTGGAGAGGGCGATGGCGAGGGAGGCGAGGCGCAGGTTGAAGCGGGTCATGGCGGTTCCTTTTGTGATGCGGCGGGCTGGTCGTTGGAGAACAGAAGAGATCAAGGCTTGAGTTCGAGCCTGATCTCGCCGAGTTCTTCCTTGCCCGTGGCGGTCGGCTGCGCCGCTGCCGTCGGGGGCCACTGAAAGGGAATGCTCACGACTTCGCGGCCGCCGACTTCGCGCGCGGCCTCCACCACGAGCTTGTATGCGCCGGGCGCGAGCCTGGGCATGGGCGCCGTGCCCTCGGTGAAGCTCAACTGGTGCTTGCCGGCAGGCTTGGTCGCCCCCGTCACGCCGTCGACCGGCACCGAGAGCTCGCGGCCGCCGCGTCGCCACCACTGGCGCATGTCCTTCAGCCACTTGGTGCCTTCGCCCTCCGGGTTGTTGGTTTTGGTGCGCACGTCGTACCACACGGCCAGCGTGCCGGCGACGGTGTTGTCCGCGCGCTCGATCCAGGTTGCCACGTAGGGACGGTGGTACTCGGAGACGTTCAGCCGTGGGATCTCGATGTTGACGGCCAGCCCCGACGCGAAGGCCGGAGCCGCGAACAGCGCCGACATGGCCAGCGGCGCGAGTGAGTAGCGAACGTGCACGGGAAACCTCTTTCCTGGATCTGGATGAATTGATGAACGAAATCAGTGAATGAACAGCAGCGCGAGCAGCACGGGCACCACCAGCCCCATGCCGACCATCGGCCAGGTGAACGGCCGGTTGCCCGCATGCATCTTGAGAATGAAGAGGCCGGTGATCGAGAACACCAGGGCCGCGCCCGCGAAGATGTCGATGAACCAGCTCCAGGCGGTGCCGGTGTTGCGGCCCTTGTGGAGATCGTTGAAGTAGGAGAGCCAGCCGCGATCGGTGCGCTCGTACTCGATCTCGCCGTCGGACAGGCTCAGGCGCAGCCATGCGTCGCCGCCGGGGCGGGGCAGCGACAGGTAGATTTCGTCGTCGGACCACTCGGCCTCGCGGCTGGCGGTGGAGATGTCCCAGTGCTTCTGCACCCAGGCCTGGAGTTCAGGGGGCAGGGGAGCCTTGCCCTTGAGGGCCTTGGCGGCAGGCTGCTGCTTTTCGAGTTGGGCGCGCAGCGCCTCGTCGATCGAGCCGTTCAGCCGGGTGACGACCGGCTTGGCCTCGATCTGGCTGGCGTGGTTGAGGGTGAATCCCGTCACGCTGAACAGGATCATGCCGATGAGGCAGATGGCCGAGCTCACCCAATGCCATTCGTGCAGGGTCTTGAGCCAATAGGCACGGCGGCGGTTGTCGGGGCGGATCGCAGTCATCGAAGGCGCGGATTCTATCCGTGCGAATGAGAATGACTGTTATTCGTGGCGGGTTAAGTTACGTAAAGCAATAAAAAACGGGACCGAAGTCCCGTTTTGCTGGCGGCAGCGAAGCCGGCCTTATTCGAGCTCGCCCATCTGCGACTGCAGGTAGTTCTGCAGGCCGACCTTGTCGATCAGGTCGATCTGGGTTTCGAGGAAGTCGATGTGCTCCTCGGTGTCGTCCAGGATCTCCTGGAGCAGGTCGCGCGAGACATAGTCGCGCACCGATTCGCAATGCGCGATGCCGTCCTTGATGGTGGCCTGCGCGCCGGTCTCGGCACCGAGGTCGCAGCGCAGCAGTTCGGGCACGTCTTCGCCGATGTTCAGCTTGCCGAGGTCCTGCAGGTTCGGCAGGCCGTCGAGCATGAAGATGCGGTCCATGAGCTTGTCGGCATGCTTCATCTCGCCGATAGATTCCTCGTATTCCTTCTTCGCCAGCTTGTCCAGGCCCCAGTGCTTGAGCATGCGGTAGTGCAGGAAGTACTGGTTGATCGCGGTCAGCTCGTTCTTGAGCTGAGCCTGCAGGTGTTCGATGACTTTTGCGTCGCCCTTCATGGCTTTTTCCTTGTTCTGAAAGCGGTGATTGTCAGAGGCGGAAAGGAGCGCTTGCAAGCAATCCCATGCTGCGCCGGTCTGCATGCGTGTGATGGTGATACACGTTCGTATTGATCGTGTGTCAGGCGTATTTCGCAGTCATCGAAAACATAGCGAGTCCCAATACTTTTAATAGGTGATAACTATGAATATTGGAGGATTGGTAGTTATACTCATGGCTCGCCCTTATCTTTGTTCATCCGCAGCATCCAAGGAATCAACATGTCCCTGATCAATACCCAAGTTCAGCCCTTCAAGACCCAGGCCTACCTCAACGGCAAGTTCATCGAAGTTTCCGACGAGTCGCTCAAGGGCAAGTGGTCCGTGCTGATCTTCATGCCGGCGGCCTTCACCTTCAACTGCCCGACCGAAGTCGAGGACGCGGCCGACAACTACGCCGAGTTCCAGAAGCTGGGCGCCGAGGTCTATATCGTGACCACCGACACGCACTTCTCGCACAAGGTCTGGCACGACACCTCGCCGGCCGTCGGCAAGGCCAAGTTCCCGCTGGTCGGCGACCCGACCCATGTGCTGACCAACGCCTTCGGCGTGCACATCCCCGAAGAAGGCCTGGCGCTGCGCGGCACCTTCGTGATCAACCCCGAAGGCATCATCAAGACCGCCGAAGTGCACTCCAACGAAATCGCCCGCGACGTGAAGGAAACGCTGCGCAAGCTGAAGGCAGCGGTCTACACCGCCGCCCACCCGAACGAAGTCTGCCCGGCCAAGTGGAATGAAGGCGACAAAACGATCGCCCCGTCGCTGGACCTCGTCGGCAAGATCTGAGCGTCACCCGCGCGAAAGCCCGGGCGCTCATAGGCCCCCGGGCTTTTTCAGCCCCATTTGATAGTTTTACGTTATCGAAAGAGAGTCCCTCATGCTCGACGCAAACACCAAAGCCCAATTGAAGAGTTACCTCGAGCGCGCCACGCAGCCGATCGAGATCGTCGCCTCGCTCGACGACAGCAAGGCCTCGGGCGAGATGCTGTCGCTGCTGAAGGACGTTGCCGAATCGTCCCCGCTGGTCAGGCTGACCGAAAGCCGCGACGACAACCACCGCAAGCCCTCGTTCTCGGTCAACCGCCCGAGCGAAAACCACGGCCCGCGCTTCGCCGGCCTGCCGATGGGCCATGAATTCACGTCGCTGATCCTTGCCCTGCTGCAGATCGGCGGCTATCCCCCGAAGGTCGAGCAGGCCGTGCTCGACCAGATCAAGGCGCTCGACGGCGACTTCGAGTTCGAGGTCTACGTCTCGCTCACCTGCCACAACTGCCCGGACGTGGTCCAGGCGCTGAACCTGATGGCAGTGCAGAACCCGCGCATCCGCACCACGATGATCGAGGGCGGCACCTTCCAGGAGGAGGTGAAGGAGCGCCAGATCATGGCCGTGCCGACGGTGTTCCTCAACGGCACCGAGTTCGGTCAGGGCCGGATGAGCCTGGAAGAGATCCTCGCCAAGATCGACACGAGCGGCGTCGAGCGCGAAGCCAAGAAGATCGACGGCAAGGATCCGTTCGACGTGCTGATCGTCGGCGGCGGCCCCGCCGGCGCGGCAGCGGCCGTGTACGCGGCGCGCAAGGGCATCCGCACCGGCGTGGCCTCCGAGCGCTTCGGCGGCCAGGTGCTCGACACCATGGGCATCGAGAACTTCATCTCGATCAAGGAAACCGAGGGACCGAAGTTCGCTCACGCGCTCGAGGAGCATGTGCGCGACTACGACGTCGACATCATGAACCTGCAGCGCGCCAAGGCGCTCGTGCCGGGCGACGGCCTGATCGAAGTGCAGCTCGAGAGCGGCGCCTCGCTCAAAAGCAAGTCGGTCATCATTTCGACCGGTGCGCGCTGGCGCAACATCAACGTGCCCGGCGAGCACGAGTTCAAGAACAAGGGCGTGGCCTATTGCCCGCACTGCGACGGCCCGCTCTTCAAGGGCAAGCGTGTGGCGGTGATCGGCGGCGGCAACTCGGGTGTCGAGGCGGCCATCGACCTCGCCGGCATCGTCGGTCATGTCACGCTGATCGAGTTCGACACGCAACTGCGCGCCGACGCCGTGCTGCAGCGCAAGCTCAAGAGCCTGAAGAACGTCGACGTGTTCACCAACGCGCAGACCACCGAGATCACCGGCGACCAGAAGGTCAACGGCCTGATCTACAAGGACCGTGCGACGGGCGAGTCGAAGAAGGTCGAGCTCGAAGGCGTGTTCATCCAGATCGGCCTGGTGCCCAACACCGACTGGCTCAAGGGCACGGTCGAGCTGTCGAAGCACGGCGAGATCATCGTCGACGCGCGCGGCCAGACCTCGGTGCCGGGCGTGTTCGCGGCGGGCGATGCGACCACGGTGCCGTTCAAGCAGATCATCATCGCGGCCGGCGATGGCGCGAAGGCTGCGCTGGGTGCGTTCGACCACCTGATTCGCACCTCGGCCCCTGCGTAAGCCGCCATTCCGGCGATGCAAAGCGCAAAAAGCGCCCCGGCGGGGCGCTTTTTGCTATCTAAAAGATAGCGATATCAGTAGACGAGCCGCTCCGGCCGCAGTTCCTGCAGGATCGTGGTGGCGATTTCCTCGATCGACTTGGTGGTGGTCGAGAGCCAGCGGATGCCCGCGCGCCGCATCATGGCCTCGGCCTCGGCCACCTCGTGGCGGCAGTTCTCGATGCTGGCGTAGCGCGAATTCGGGCGGCGCTCGTTGCGGATCTCGCTGAGCCGCTCGGGCTGGATCGTCAGGCCGAAGATCTTCTTGCGATGCGGAATCAGGGCTGGCGGGAGCTGGCGGCGGTCGAAATCCTCCGGAATCAGCGGGTAGTTGGCCGCCTTCAGGCCGTGCTGCATCGCCAGGTAGAGCGAGGTCGGCGTCTTGCCGCTGCGGCTCACGCCCACCAGGATCACGTCGGCGCCTTCCAGGTCGCGGTTGCTCTGGCCGTCGTCGTGCTGCAGGCTGAAGTCGATGGCGGCGATGCGGTCGTTGTATTCCTTGCTCTTGCTGACGTCGCTGAAGCGGCCGATGCGGTGGTTCGACTTCACGGCCAGCTCGATTTCTAGAGGACGTACGAAGGTGCCGAACATGTCCAGCAGCATGCCCTTGCAGCCGGTTTCGATCACTTCCAGCACATCCATGTTGGCCAGCGTGGTGAAAACGATGGGCCTTACGCCTTCTATTTCTGCGGTGTGGTTTATCTGCCGCACCGCCTGATGGGCCTTGTCGACCGTGTCCGTGAAGGGCAGCCGCACGTGGCGCGGCTTCATCTCGAACTGGGCCAGAACGGCGTTGCCGAAGGTCTCGGCGGTGATGCCGGTGCCGTCGGAAATGAAGAAAACGGTGCGTGAAGGAATAGTCATGCGGCCTTGTCCTGCGGCGCGGACCACCTTGCCCCGCCTACAATGAGGGCCATTATCGGGAATCCGCCTTCCCAGCCCAATTCTCTCCATGCACACCGCGCCCGCACCCAAAGCAACGAGAACGATCGTGCCGCGCCGTCTGCATGCGGCACAGGTTTCAACTTCTGGAGCTTTCCCATGTCTGCACTTTTCGACGCGACCGCCCTGGTCGTACCGTTTGAAAACCTGAGAATGACCGACGTCGAGGCGGTTGGCGGCAAGAACGCCAGCCTCGGCGAAATGATCTCGCAACTGCCCCAGGGCGTGCGGGTGCCCACCGGTTTCGCGACCACGGCGCACGCTTTCCGCCAGTTCCTGGCCCATGACGGCCTGGCCGACAAGATCAGCAAGCGCCTGGCCGCCCTGAACGTCGACGACGTGCGCGCTCTGGCCGCCGCCGGCGCCGAGATCCGCGGCATGGTCGAGGCCCAGCCGTTCCCGGCCGACCTGCAGAAGGCCATCACCGAAGCCTTCGCCACGCTGAGCGCCGGCAACCCGGCCGCCTCGTTCGCCGTGCGCTCGTCCGCCACCGCCGAAGACCTGCCCGACGCCTCCTTCGCGGGCCAGCAGGAAACATTCCTGAACGTGGTCGGCATCGACGACGTGCTGCACAAGATGAAGGAGGTGTTCGCCTCCCTCTACAACGACCGCGCCATCAGCTACCGCGTGCACAAGGGCTTCGAGCACGACGTGGTCGCGCTGTCGGCCGGCGTGCAGCGCATGGTGCGCTCCGACCTCGGCGCCGCCGGCGTGATGTTCACCATCGACACCGAATCGGGCTTCGAGGACGTGGTCTTCATCACCTCCAGCTACGGCCTGGGCGAGACGGTGGTGCAGGGCGCCGTGAATCCCGACGAGTTCTACGTGCACAAGCCGACCCTGAAGGCCGGCAAGAAGGCCGTGATCCGCCGCAACCTCGGCTCCAAGCTGATCCAGATGGAGTTCGCCACGCCCGAGGAGAAGAAGGCCACGGGCAAGCTGGTCAAGACCACCGACGTGAAGGCCGAGCAGCGCAACCGCTACTCGCTGACCGACACCGAGGTCGAGCAGCTCGCCAAGTACGCGCTGGTGATCGAGGAACACTACGGCCGCCCGATGGACATCGAGTGGGGCAAGGACGGCACCGACGGCCAGCTCTACATCCTGCAGGCGCGTCCCGAGACGGTGAAGAGCCAGCAGCAGGGCAAGGCCGAGCAGCGCTACAAGCTGCTGGGCAAGGGCGCCGTGCTGGCCGAAGGCCGTGCCATCGGCCAGAAGATCGGTACCGGCCCGGTTCGGCTGGTGCACAGCATCAGCGAGATGGACCAGGTCCAGGCTGGCGACGTGCTCGTCACCGACATGACCGACCCCAACTGGGAGCCGGTGATGAAGCGCGCTTCGGCCATCGTCACCAACCGCGGCGGGCGCACCTGTCACGCGGCCATCATCGCGCGCGAGCTGGGTATTCCGGCCGTGGTCGGCTGCGGCGATGCCACCGACCTGCTGAAGGACGGCACGCTGGTCACGGTGAGCTGCGCCGAGGGCGACACCGGCTTCATCTACGACGGCCTGCTCGAGACCGAGGTGACCGAGGTGCAGCGCGGCGTGATGCCCGAGATCGACATCCAGCTGATGATGAACGTGGGCAACCCCCAGCTCGCCTTCGACTTCGCGCAGTTGCCGAACCACGGCGTGGGCCTCGCGCGCCTGGAGTTCATCATCAACAACAACATCGGCGTGCATCCGAAGGCGATCCTCGACTACCCGAACGTCGACAACGACCTGAAGAAGGCCGTCGAGTCGGTGGCCCGCGGCCACGCCTCGCCGCGCGCCTTCTACGTCGACAAGGTCGCAGAGGGCATCGCGACCATCGCCGCGGCCTTCTGGCCGAAGAAGGTGATCGTGCGCCTGTCGGACTTCAAGTCGAACGAGTACCGCAAGCTGATCGGCGGCAGCCGCTACGAGCCCGAGGAAGAGAACCCGATGCTGGGCTTCCGCGGCGCCGCGCGCTACCTGAGCGCCGACTTCGGCGAGGCCTTCGCCATGGAGTGCGAGGCGCTCAAGCGCGTGCGCAACGACATGGGCCTGACCAACGTGCAGATCATGGTGCCCTTCGTGCGCACCCTCGGCCAGGCCGAGCGCGTGACCGGCCTGCTGGCCGAGCATGGCCTGAAGCGCGGCGACAACGAGCTCAAGCTGATCATGATGTGCGAGGTGCCGAGCAACGCCGTGCTGGCCGACGAGTTCCTGGCGTACTTCGACGGCTTCTCGATCGGCTCGAACGACCTGACCCAACTCACCCTGGGCCTGGACCGCGACTCGGGCCTGGAACTGCTGGCCGCCGACTTCGACGAGCGCGACCCGGCCGTCAAGGCCATGCTGAGCCGTGCCATCAAGGCCTGCAAGTCGCAGGGCAAGTACGTCGGCATCTGCGGCCAGGGCCCCAGCGACCACCCCGACTTCGCGTTGTGGCTGGCGGAGCAGGGCATCGAATCGATCTCGCTGAATCCCGACAGCGTGATCGACACCTGGCAGCAGCTCGCCAAGCGCTGAGCCGGCGAAGCCGAAGCTCTGGATTGCGGAAATCCCCATGGGGGGATTCCCGCGACCCGGGCCGGTGATTGAAACAAATTGCGTATTTGATGCCAGACTGGCGGGACTCACGGGCGTATCCCGGAAGGGAAGAACACCATGATCCTCGTCAAGACAGAAGCAGGCCACCAGGCCCTGAAAGACCGCTCCATCCCGCTGTCGCCACGGCAGCGCTCGGCGTTCATCCTGTTCGACGGCAAAAGATCGGTCGATGACGTGCTGGCCGCGGGCATGGGCATCGTGCGCGAAGACATCGACCAGATGGTCGGCCTGGGCGTGCTGGAGCCTGTGGCGGGCAGCGCGACGGCTCCCGCAGAGGCGGCGGCCGCTGCAGCGGCGCCCGCCCAGGGCTCCTCCGGGCGCAGCAGGCAGCAGCGCTACAAGGACGCCTACCCGATCGCGACCCAGCTGACCGGCAGCCTCGGCCTGAAGGGCTTCCGGCTCAACCTGCAGGTCGAGGGCACGACCAGCTACGAAGACCTGCTGGCGCTGGCCCCGAAGATCCGCGCCGCCGTCGGGCCCGAGAAGGCCGCAGCGCTCGACAAGGCGCTCAACGACTGAGAGTCTTGCCGGATCGCTTCCGACAGGGCTATAATCGCCGGCTTTGCCTTGCCACACTGCGCCCGACGCTGCAGGTGGCTTTTCCTCTTCCTCGGAAGAATCCACAAGGAGTGCCATGCGTCACTACGAAATCATTTTGCTGATCCACCCGGATCAGAGCGAACAAGTTCCGGCCATGCTGGAGCGCTACAAAGGCCTGATCACGGCCGGCGGCGGCAAGGTCCACCGCGTCGAAGACTGGGGCCGCCGTCAGCTGGCCTACCAGATCAACAAGCTCAACAAGGCCCACTACCTGTGCGTCAACATCGAAGCTGAGCAGACCGTGATGGGCGAACTCGAACACGCGTTCAAGTTCAACGACGCCGTGCTGCGTCACCTGACCGTCCAGAAGAAGAAGGCCGAAACCGGTCCTTCGTCGATGATGAAGACGGTCGAGCGCGAAGAGGCCCGCAAGGCCCAGCAGGCCGAGTACGCCGCCAACAACAACTGATGGCGTGACTGCCGCCGCTGCGGCAACCGGGGTCAACCAGCTGCTGCTGACCGCCTCCGTTGCCGAACTCGGAAACTTGCGATTCACGCCAGCCGGCTTGCCCGCCCTAGACCTGAAGCTCGAACACGAGTCGACGCTCCAGGAGGCAGGAAAGCCCAGGCAGGTGAAGACGGCCCTCAAGGCCGTTGCCTTCGGCGCCATCGCCGAACGGCTCGCAAGACAGTCGATGGGAAGTCTCTGGCGTTTTCAGGGCTTCCTCGCGACACCGGGCAACGGCAAGCATCCGGTCCTGCACATCCAGGATTTTCAGCAAGATTAATTTTCGACAAGAGGTCCCGAAATGGCCACGTTCAAGAAATTCAACAAAGACAAGCGCCCGAAGCGCAACACCCAGTCGCTGCTGTTCAAGCGCAAGCGCTTCTGCCGCTTCACCGTCGCTGGCGTCGAGGAAATCGACTACAAGGACATCGACACGCTGCGTGACTTCATCAGCGAAAACGGCAAGATCATCCCCGCGCGCCTGACCGGCACCCGCGCGATCTACCAGCGCCAGTTGAATACCGCCATCAAGCGCGCACGCTTCCTGGCCATGGTGCCGTACAGCGACCAGCACCGCGTCTAAGGAGTCGACACCATGCAAATCATTCTTCTGGACAAGGTTGTCAACGTCGGTGCCCTGGGCGACATCGTCAAGGTCAAGGACGGCTACGCACGCAACTTCCTGATTCCGTCGGGCCGCGCCCGCCGCGCCACCGCTGCCAACAAGGCCGAATTCGAAGCCAAGCGCGCCGAGCTCGAAAAGGCTGCGGCCGCCAAGCTGGCCGAATCGCAAGCTCAAGGCGAAAAGCTCGGTGGCACGACCATCAAGCTGACGCAAAAGGCTGGCGTGGACGGCCGTCTGTTCGGCTCGGTCACCAACGGCGACATCGCTGAAGAGCTGGGCAAGCAGGGCTACAAGGTTGCGAAGTCGCAAGTGCGCCTGCCCAACGGTCCGATCAAGATCGTCGGCGACAGCACCGTGAGCGTGGCCCTGCACACCGACGTGGTGGTCGACATCACCGTGACGGTCTACGGCGAAACCGCCTGATCGTCCACAGCGCCTCGTGCGCTGCGCAAAAGCCGCCTTCGGGCGGCTTTTGTTTTTGTTCTTCAAGGCTTGTTCAGTGACTGTCCACAGGGTTTTGCACAGCACGTACACAGCGTTATGCATGGCGTCGCGGCCGCAGCGCGCGTAGCATGCTTTGTTAACTTTCAAGGCCCCATGTCCGCCGTTTTCTCCTATGCCGACAATGATCCGTCGGCCGACCGCCAAGTCGCCCAACTGCGCATTCCGCCTCACTCCATCGAGGCCGAATCGAGCGTGCTCGGCGGCCTGCTGCTCGACAACGGCGCCTGGGACCGCATGGGCGACCTGCTGGTCGACGGCGACTTCTACCGCCACGAACACAAGCTGATCTACGCGGCCATCGGCGGGCTGATCAACGCCAGCAAGCCGGCGGACGTGATCACGGTCTACGAGCAACTGCAGAACCTCGGCAAGGCCGACGAGATCGGCGGGCTGGTGTACCTGAACTCGCTCGCGCAGTACGTGCCCAGCGCGAGCAACATCCGCCGCTACGCCGAGATCGTTCGCGAGCGCTCCATCCTGCGCAAGCTGGTTTCCGCCAGCGACGAGATCGCGACCAACGCCTTCAATCCGCAGGGCAAGGCGGTCGACAAGATCCTCGACGAGGCCGAACAGAAGATCTTCAACATCGGCGAAGAAGGCACGCGGATGAAGCAGGGCTTCCAGAGCATGGATGCCCTGGTGGTCGACCTGCTCGACCGCGTGACCGAGATGGCCGAGAACCCGAACGACATCACGGGCGTTCGCACCGGCTTCAACGACTTCGACAAGATGACTTCCGGCCTGCAGCCGGGCGACATGATCGTGCTGGCCGCGCGTCCCTCGATGGGCAAGACCTCGCTCGCGATCAACATCGCCGAGCACGTGGCGCTCGACGAAGGCCTGCCGGTGGCCGTGTTCTCCATGGAAATGGGCGCCGCCCAGCTGGCGGTGCGTATCGTGGGCTCCATCGGCCGCATCGACCAGGGCCACCTTCGCACCGGCAAGCTCACCGACGAGGAGTGGCCGCGTCTGACCGAGGCCATCGAGAAGCTGCGCACCGTGTCGCTGCACATCGACGAGACCCCGGGCCTTTCCACCAGCGAGCTGCGGGCCAATGCGCGCCGCCTCGCGCGCCAGTACGGGCGGCTCGGCCTGATCGTGGTCGACTACCTGCAGCTGATGTCCACCAGCAGCTCGGGCGACGAGAACCGGGCCACGGCCGTGGGCGAAATCTCGCGCGGCCTGAAGATGCTCGCCAAGGAACTGAAGTGCCCGGTGATCGCACTGTCGCAGCTCAGCCGCGGCGTGGAAAGCCGTACCGACAAGCGTCCCATGATGAGCGACCTGCGCGAATCCGGCGCCATCGAGCAGGACGCGGACATCATCATGTTCATCTACCGCGACGACTACTACAACAAGGAGTCGAAGGAGCCGGGCGTTGCCGAGGTGATCATCAGCAAGCACCGTAACGGCCCCACCGGCACCGTCAAGCTGGCCTTCCTGAAGCCGCTGACCAAGTTCGAGAACCTGGTCGGCTACAGCAACAACGACGAGTACTGACCCGGCGGCGCCTAAGTCAGCTGGCCGCGCTACCGCTGCCGCTATTGCTGCTGGACCACGACGGCTGGCCGTCCGGCTTCTGCGGCACCACCTTGCCATGCGCCGTCTCGGCATCGACCTGCCGCAGAAGGTCGGCCAGCGTCTTGCCCGGCTCGTCTCGAAAGCGGTCGGGCAGCACCTCGATCGCGTCCATGCGATCCAGCCGGAAGCCCCGGAAATCGTCGCGCAGCTCGCACCAGGTCGACAGCGTCCAGACCTTGCCCCAATAGAAGCAGCCCAGCGGGCGCACCGTGCGTTCGCTGGCGTCGCCCGAGACGTCGCGGTAGTGCAGCCGCAGCTTGTTGTGCGACTGGGTCGCCTCGCGCAGCGTCTGCAGCCGCGCGCGGAGGGTGTCGTCCAGGCCCAGTCCGGGCGCGTAGAGCGCCAGCGCTTCGGCCGAGACGCGCGCCGCGGGTGGCAGCACCGACAGGATCTTGCCGAGCCCGGTCTCGATGTCGCGCGCCAGTGCCGGATCGACCCAGCTCTGCGCGAGCCGCGCCGCGGCCACCAGCGCCGCGGCCTCGTCCTGCGTGAACATCAGCGGCGGCAACTCGAAGCCCGCGCCCAGCCGGTAGCCCACGCCAGCCTCGCCCTCGATGGGCACGCCCTGGTGCTGCAGGTCTGCGATGTCGCGGTACACCGTGCGCTCCGACACCTCGAGGCGCTGCGCCAGGAACGCGGCCGTGGTCAGCCGGCGCCCGCGGATGAGCTGCACGAGCTGGAAGAGGCGGTCGGCGCGGCGCATCAGCAGGCCCTGGCGAGCGGGCGGGGATGGCGTGCGGGCGGGTCGCGCCGGCTCTTGGGGGTGATGCTCATGAAACTCCGATGTGGATCGCCACCTTGTCCGGCCCTTCGTAGGCCTCGAAGTCGCTGCGATAGCGGCGTGCGATTTCCGGGTGCGCCTCGAAATACTGCCAGATGCGCTCCCACGTGGCGATCACCATCTGCGGCATCTGCCCTTCGCCGTTGAAGACGAGGTAGTCGCCGGCTTCCACGGCGAGGCTGTTCTCGCCGCCCGACACGGCGACGCCCGCCGTGACGTCGAACGCGCCATCCTCGTCCGATTCGTAGGCCGTGTACACGCTGAAGATGCGCATGTCGGCGGTGCGCTGTGGCGTCGATGCATAGGTTTCCTCGCCGAAGAATCGGCCCCACAATTGGCCGAGGCGAGCGGTTGCGGGGTCGCGTTCCTCGCGGTTGGTGGTGCGGATGGTGAGGCCCGAGACGCGGAATGCATCCTGGCGTTGGCGGACTGGTTCCATGTGCTTTCTCTCCTCAAAGCGATAGTGTTTTCAGGTCGGCCTTCATGGCCTGTGCGATCAGCTTCATGTCGGCGTCGCTGATGTCGAACATGCCGAAGCGGAACTTGTAGCCCCACTGCCTGGGGTTCTCGATGAAGGCCAGCCGCTCGATCAGCGGGGCGATCGGCGCCTCGTGCCCGGCGGCGTAGACCACGTCGCGCCGCCAAGGCACGAAGCCGTTGCCCATGTCGAATTCGTAGGGCTCGCCCGGCTGCACGATGCCGATCGACACGAAGCTCTGCAGCCTGTCCGCGCCGCCGAACATGGTGCCCGGCGAATAGTAGGCGACGCGGTCGCCCGCCGAAAGCCGCTTGAGCGGCGCCTGCTTGCCGTGGCCGACCTGCATGAAGCCCAGCGGCCGGTGGTCGCGCCCGCGCCGCGCATGCTCGGCGCTGGCCACGGCGATCCAGTTGCGCTGCGTCATGGCGAATCACTCCAGCGAGTGCAGGCCGACTTCGTTGCCTTCGGTGTCGCGCAGGTGGGCAATGAAGCCAAGGCCGGGCGGCAGCGCCGCTTTGGGCGACACGATCTGCCCGCCGGCGGCTTCGATCCGCGCCAGCACGGCATCGATGCTTGGATTGCAGTCGAGGTAGATGCGGATGCCCGTGCCGGCGCGCGCGCTGGCATTGGCTCCGGCCTGCAGGGCGCCTCCGGTGGCGGGCTTGTCGTGCGGGAAGATGGCCAGCGTCTCGCCGCCGAAGTCTTCGCGGCGCAGCTTGCGGGCGAGCACGGTTTCGTAGAAGGCCTGTGCGCGATCGATGTCGGTGACAGGGATTTCGAACCAGGTGATGGCGTTCTGCATTCGGGACTCTCTTTCTTTCGTTGCGTTGGAAGGAGTCCGGATGGTGCTGGCGCCCTACTGACAGCGTCTTGTCAGTAGCCTGTCACCACGGATGAAAAAAGCCCGCGCTGCTCGGGGAGCATGCACGGGCTTGTCCGGGGCGCTGCCCCGGAGGGTCAGAGCACGTCGCTGGCGAAATCGGCCAGGCGCGAGCGTTCGCCGCGCGCCAGCGTGAT
Organism: Variovorax sp. 278MFTsu5.1; assembly: GCF_048305045.1. NCBI lineage: Bacteria > Pseudomonadati > Pseudomonadota > Betaproteobacteria > Burkholderiales > Comamonadaceae > Variovorax > Variovorax sp. 278MFTsu5.1. Next base: position 4,563,201 of record NZ_CP157622.1, on the reverse strand, counting down.
GTGCCCGCCGTGCGGCCAGCCCTTGAACTTGTCGACCGCGAAGGTCAGGCCCGAGGAGCCTTCAGTGAGGTACGGCGTGTCGATCTGCGCGAGGTTGCCCATGCAGATGATCTTCGTGCCGGGGCCGGCGCGGGTGATCAGCGTCTTCATCTGCTTGGGCGTGAGGTTCTGTGCCTCGTCGATGATCACGTACTTGTTGAGGAAGGTGCGCCCGCGCATGAAGTTCATGCTCTTGACCTTGATGCGGCTGCGGATCAGCTCGTTGGTGGCCGCGCGGCCCCACTCGCCGGCGCCGCCGCCGTCGCCCTTGGCCAGGAACTCGAGGTTGTCGTCGAGCGCGCCCATCCAGGGGCCCATCTTTTCCTCTTCGGTGCCGGGCAGGAAGCCGATGTCCTCGCCCACGCTCACGGTGGCGCGGGTCATGATGATCTCGGTGTAGCGGCGGTCGTCCAGCACCTGCGTGAGGCCGGAGGCCAGCGCCATCAGGGTCTTGCCGGTGCCGGCCGTACCGGTCAGCGTGACGAAGTCGATCTCCGGGTCCATCAGCAGGTTCATCGCGAAGTTCTGCTCGCGGTTGCGCGTGTTCACGCCCCACACGGCGTTCTTGCCGGAGCTGTAGTCCTTCAGCGTCTTGAGCACCGCGGTCTTGTCGCGGATCTCGGTGACGCGGGCGTACATGCTCGGTTCGCCCGGAGCCTCGAAGTACACGAACTGGTTGATGTACAGGTTGGGCACCAGCGGGCCGCTGATCCGGTAGAAGGTGCTGCTGCCGCTTTGCCAGCTCTCGACGGTCTTGCTCTGGCGAGTCCAGAAGTCGGCAGGCAGGGCGAGCGAGCCGGCGTAGAGCAGGTCGCCGTCTTCCAGCGTCTTGTCGTTCTGGTAGTCGTCGGCGGCCAGGCCCAGCGCGCGCGCCTTGACGCGCATGTTGATGTCCTTCGACACCAGCACGACTTCCCGCTTGGGTTGGCCCGGACGGTCCTTGGCGTACTCGTCGCGCAGCGCGTGCACCACGCCGAGGATCTGGTTGTCGGCCTTGCCCTGGGGCAGGCTCATCGGCAGCGAATAGTCGAGCGGGGCGGTCTGGAAGAACAGGCGGCCGCCGGCTTCGCGGTGGCCGGTGGTGTCGAGCTTCAGGCCCTTGTCGATGTCGGCGTCCTGGGCGGCGGCCAGGGCGTCGAGCGTGCGGCTGGTCTGGCGGCCGTTGCGGGCGACTTCGGTCGTGCCCTTCTTGTGGCCGTCGAGTTCCTCCAGCACGATCATCGGCAGGAAGATGTCGTGCTCTTCGAAGCGGAAGAGGCACATCGGATCGTGCAGCAGCACGTTGGTGTCGAGCACGAACAGCTTGGCCGGGCCGGTGGATTTGCTGCGCTTGGCGCGCGCAGGGGCCTGCGGCGCCGCTGCCACTGCAGGAGCCGCAGCAGGTTCGGCGGCCGGGGCCTTGGTCTCGACCTGGATGAGTGCCTGGGGCGCCGGCGCGCTCACGGGGGCGGGCGTTGCTTTCGGTCTGGTCCGGCGGGCAGGGCGCACGGCGGCGGCACCGCCGGCGCTCTCGGCGCCGACGCTGTCGAACAGTTCCAGCGGCTGCGGGCTGCGCGCCGCGGCTTCGTCGGCGCGCGAATCACCGGAACGGCGCGAGCCCCGATGCGAGGACCGGGCGGGCGCATCGAGTGCGTCCGGGGAGAGCAATGCAGCGCGTTTCGTGGGGGCGGGGGGCAGTGGCATGTGTCAGATCGCTCGCAGGAAGTGGGAACCAGAAAACGAAAAAGCCGCCTGAAGACCAAGGCGGCTTTGTTCGGAGGATGCGGTCGTGGAGCTCAACGGCATGAGGCCATTATGCACACCGCGGAAGACGCGCCGGGAGCTCTTTACGCACCGCGTGGGGCATTTCCCACGCCACAGCGGAAAAGCGCGCCGCCGGCTCGCCGGAAGGCTCTCAGGCAGCCTTCTTGAGGGCCTTGACGGCCTTGAGCACGTCGTCGACATGGCCGGGGACCTTGAGCCCGCGCCATTCGGCCTTCAGGATGCCGTCGGCGCCGATCAGGAAGGTGCTGCGCTCGATGCCCTTGACCTTCTTGCCGTACATGATCTTGTTCTTGACCACGCCGAACATGTGGCACATCTTTTCTTCGGTGTCGGCGATGAGCTCGAAGGGCAGCTCGAGCTTGGCCTTGAATTCGTCGTGCGACTTCATGTTGTCGCGGGACACGCCGAAGACCGTGGCGCCGGCTTTCTCGAAATCCTTGTAACGGTCGCGGAACTGCATCGCTTCGGTGGTGCAGCCCGGAGTGTTATCTTTCGGGTAAAAATACATGACCAGCACGTGGCCGAGATGCGAGGTATTCGAGACCTTGATGCCGCCCGTGGCGTTGGCGTCGAATTCAGGAATGGGTTTGTTGACAACGATCGCCATGAAACTTGTTTTCTCCGTTAGATTCCGCTCCTGAGCCCTCTCGCCCCGTTTCGCACCGGGCTTGCTCAAAGAGTGGAGGATTGGTCGTTGCTAACTTTGGGGTAGCCGGCCTGTTCGCAACCCGGTATTTTACCCCGAAAACACCCCCATCAGCCAGCCGCAGGGCTCTCCACGAGGAGGGCGGCGATCACGTGCCGGCCTTCGCCGGCCAAGATGTTGTAGGTCCGGCAGGCTGCCGCGGTGTCCATGGTCTCCACGCCGGTGCGCTGGGCCATCAGCGGCTTGAGCCAGACTGGCTGGGGGAAGCGGATCCGGTTTCCGCTGCCGAAGATGATCAATTCGGCGCCCAGCGATGCCAATTGCGCGAAATGTTCGGGGCCGATCTGGTCGAAGCTCGAACAATTCCATTCGAAGCGCTCGCCGCGCGAGCCGACCACCACGCTGCCCTCGACCTTTTCGTTGTTGATCGCCACCCAGCCGGGACCGTGTGCGGTGAGAGACTGAGCGTCGGATTTGTCGGGCTGTAGCTTCATCTGGGCACTGGGAACTGTGGTCAAATTATAGGTTTTCCCTAGTGCCACGGGGCTCGCAAGGGCCTTTGATTCCGCGTAAGCAAACTCTAACCCGCGCCCGGGAGGGCCCTTTGAAGCAGCTCAAGAAATCGGCCAAGCTGGCCAACGTCCTCTACGACATCCGCGGCCCGATCATGGACGCCGCCAAGCAGATGGAAGAAGACGGCCAGAAGATCATCAAGCTCAACATCGGCAACCTGGCCGTGTTCGGTTTCGATGCTCCCGAGGAAATCCAGCAGGACATGATCCGCAACCTGCCCACCTCGGCCGGCTACTCCGACAGCAAGGGCGTCTTCGCGGCACGCAAGGCGGTGATGCACGAGACGCAGAAGCAGGGCGTCGCGGGCGTCACCCTCGACGACATCTACCTCGGCAACGGCGCCAGCGAGCTGATCGCCATGTCCACCAACGCGCTGCTCAACGACGGCGACGAGTTGTTGCTTCCGGCCCCCGACTACCCGCTGTGGACGGCCTCCACCAGCCTCTCCGGCGGCACCCCGGTGCACTACCTGTGCGACGAGGCCAACGGCTGGATGCCGAATCTCGACGACATCCGCGCCAAGATCACGCCGCGCACCAAGGGCATCGTGGTCATCAACCCGAACAACCCGACGGGCGCGCTGTATTCCGACGACCTGCTCAGGAGCATCGTGGCCATCGCGCGCGAGCACGGCCTCGTGATCTTCGCCGACGAGGTCTACGACAAGGTGCTGTACGACGGCGTGAAGCACACCGCCATCGCCAGCCTGTCGACCGACGTGCTCACGCTCACCTTCAATTCGCTATCCAAGAGCTACCGCTCGTGCGGCTACCGCGCCGGTTGGCTGGTGGTGTCGGGCGACAAGCGCAGCGCGCAGGACTACATCGAGGGCCTGAACATGCTCTCGAACATGCGCCTGTGCGCCAACGTGCCGGGCCAGTGGGCCATCCAGACGGCGCTCGGCGGCTACCAGAGCATCAACGACCTCGTGTGCGAGGGCGGCCGCCTGCGCCGCCAGCGCGACCTGGCCTACGAGCTGATCACCGCCATTCCGGGCGTGAGCTGTGTCAAGCCGAGCGCTGCGCTCTACATGTTCCCCAAGCTCGATCCGGAGGTCTATCCCATCGAGGACGACCGCCAGTTCTTCCTCGAGCTGCTGAAGGAAACCCGCGTGATGCTGGTGCAGGGCACCGGCTTCAACTGGGCGACGCCCGACCACTTCCGCATCGTGTTCCTGCCCCACGAGGACGACCTGCGCGAGGCCATCAACCGCATCGCGAAGTTCCTGGAGCAGTACCGACTGCGCCGCAAGTCGCGCCAATGAACTCTGCCCGCATCGCTGCCGCCGCGGCGCTGTCGTTCGCCGCGCTTTCCGCTGGCGCCGCTGGAGCCGCTGGAGCCGCTGGAGCCGCTGGTGCGGCCGGCAAGGAGGGCGTCTCGTTCTCGCACAACGACTGGGAACTGGCCTGCGACAACACGCGCACCTGCCGTGCCGCCGGCTACCAGTCTGAAGGCGCGGACATCACGGAGCCGGTGTCGATGCTCATCACGCGCAAGGCGGGCCCGGACACATCCGTCGAGATCGAGCTGCAGACAGGTGGCGAGAAGCCTGCCAAGGGGCCGGTGCGCTTCAAGGTCGGCAAGGCCACCTTGTCCGGCTTCAAGGACAGCTCCGCCAGCCTCGACCAGGACCAGGTCCGCGCCGTGCTCCCCGAGCTGCTCAGGAACGACGACGCCACGCTCACGGACCGTGGCGGGCAGAAGTGGGTTCTTTCGCTCTCCGGCCTCAATGCCGTGCTGCTGAAGATGGACGAGGTCCAGGGCCGCGTCGGCACGCCGGGCGCGCTGGTGCGCCGCGGCAGCAAGCCCGAATCATCGGTGCTGCCGCCCGTGCCGGCGCCGGTCGTGAAGGCCGTCGTGCCGCCGAAGGCCAGGCCCGGCGACGACGCGCTGGCCGCGCGCATCTTCCCGTCGCTGAAGCAGTCCGACGCCAAGGACGATTGCAACAACCACGAAGACTTCAACGCCAAGTCGCTGAACGTCACGCGCCTGACCGATCGCAAGGTGCTGCTGTCCTTCGGCTGCGGCATGGGCGCCTACAACTACTCCAGCCTGCTCTGGATCGCCAACGACAAGCCGCCCTATGCGCCTGTCGCTATCGAAGCCAACGGCGATTTCGACGAGAAGGACGGCAGCGTCACTTCCTCCATGAAGGGCCGCGGCATCGGCGACTGCTGGTCGAGCGAGACCTGGAGCTTCGACGGCAAGGGCTTCGTGCGCACCGCCGCCGCGGGCGACGGCATGTGCCGCGGCTTCGCGGGCGGTGCCTGGAGCCTGCCGCGCTACGTCACCCGCGTGGAGCTCTCCGAGCCGTCCGCCACCCCATCCAAACCCTGAACGCCATGAGTGCGACTCTCCCAATGAAACCCATCCAAGTAGGCCTGCTCGGCGCAGGCACGGTCGGCAGCGGCACCTTCAAGGTGCTCCAGCGCAACCAGGAAGAAATCAAGCGCCGCGCCGGCCGCGGCATCGAGATCGCCATGGTGGCCGACCTCGACACCGCCCGTGCCCGCGAAGTGGCAGGCGAGGGCGTGAAGGTGGTGAGCGATGCGCGCGAAGTCATCGCCAACCCCGAGATCGACATCGTCATCGAGCTGATCGGCGGCTACGGCATCGCCAGGCAGCTCGTGCTCGAGGCCATCGCGGCCGGCAAGCACGTGGTCACGGCCAACAAGGCGCTGCTGGCGGTGCACGGCACCGAGATCTTCGCGGCCGCGCACGCCAAGGGCGTCATGGTGGCCTTCGAGGCCGCGGTGGCCGGCGGCATCCCGATCATCAAGGCGCTGCGCGAAGGCCTCACGGCCAACAGCATCCAGTGGCTGGCCGGCATCATCAACGGCACCACCAACTTCATCCTCTCGGAGATGCGTGACAAGGGCCTGGACTTCGCGACCGTGCTCAAGGAAGCGCAGCGCCTGGGCTACGCCGAAGCCGACCCGACCTTCGACATCGAAGGCGTGGACGCCGGCCACAAGGTCACGCTGATGAGCGCGCTGGCCTTCGGCATCCCGGTGCAGTTCGACAAGGCCCACATCGAGGGCATCACCAAGCTGGCCGCGCAGGACATCAAGTACGCCGAGCAGCTCGGCTACCGCATCAAGCTCTTGGGCGTCACCAAGCGCACCGCCAAGGGCATCGAACTGCGCGTGCATCCCTCGCTCGTCCCGTCGAAGCGTCTGCTGGCGAATGTCGAAGGCGCGATGAACGCGGTGGTGGTGCATGGCGACGCAGTGGGCACCACGCTCTACTACGGCAAGGGCGCCGGCAGCGAGCCGACCGCCAGCGCGGTGATCGCCGACCTGGTCGACATCACCCGCCTGCACACGGCCGATGCCGCGCACCGCGTGCCGCACCTGGCCTTCCACCCCGATGCGCTGAGCGACCTGCAGGTGCTTCCGATGTCGGAAGTCGTCACCAGCTACTACCTGCGCCTGCGCGTGGCCGACCAGGCCGGCGTGCTCGCCAAGGTGACGGGCCTGCTGGCCACCGCCGGCATCAGCATCGACGCCGTGCTGCAGCGCGAAGCCGACGAGGTGGGCGGCGAGGGCTCCACGCAGACCGACCTGATCATCCTCACGCACGACGCGCGCGAGGGCACGGTCGACGACGTCCTGGCCGAGCTGCAGGCGCTGCCGACCGTGCTCGAACCCATCGTGCGCATCCGCAAGGAAGAGTTGAAGTGAATTACCTGAGCACCCGCGGCCACCCCGACCGCAAGCGCTTCTGCGAAATCCTGCTCGAAGGCCTCGCGCCCGATGGCGGCCTCTACCTGCCCGAGCAATACCCGCAGATCGACACCGCCACGCTTGCCAAGTGGCGCAAGCTGTCGTACGCCGAGCTGGCCTTCGAGATCCTCTCGCTGTACATCGACGACATTCCGCCGGCCGACCTGAAGGCGATCTGCGCGAAGACCTACACGGCCGAAGTGTTCGGCACCGACGAGATCGTGCCGCTGCGCGAGCTGGAAGACGGCGTGTACCTCGAGGCCCTGTCCAACGGCCCCACGCTGGCCTTCAAGGACATGGCGATGCAGTTGCTGGGCAACCTGTTCGAGTACGAACTGGCCCGCCGCGGCGCCGAGCTCAACATCCTGGGCGCCACCAGCGGCGACACCGGCAGCGCGGCCGAGTACGCCATGCGCGGCAAGAAGGGCGTGCGCGTCTTCATGACCTCGCCCGACGGCCGCATGAGCCCGTTCCAGCAGGCGCAGATGTTCAGCCTGCAGGACGCGAACATCCACAACATCGCCATCACCGGCGTGTTCGACGACTGCCAGGACATCGTCAAGGCCGTGTCGAACGACCTGGCCTTCAAGCGCAAGTACCGCATCGGCACGGTCAACTCGATCAACTGGGCGCGCCTGCTGGCGCAGGTCGTCTACTACTTCGCGGGCTACTTCCAGGCCACGGCGGGCAACGACAAGCCGGTGAGCTTCACCGTACCCTCGGGCAACTTCGGCAACGTCTGCGCAGGCCACGTGGCGCGCATGATGGGCCTGCCGATCCACACGCTGGTGGTCGCCACCAACGAGAACGACGTGCTCGACGAGTTCTTCCGCACCGGCGTGTACCGCGTGCGCGGCGCGGTCGACACGCACGAGACCTCCAGCCCGTCGATGGACATCAGCAAGGCCAGCAACTTCGAGCGCTTCGTGTTCGACCTGGTCGGGCGCGATACGGCCAAACTGCGCAAGCTCTTCGTGGACGACCTGGGCCTGAACGGCAGCTTCGACCTGAGCGCCGATCCCGCATTCGCGCAGGCCGCCGCGCGCTTCGGCTTCCGCAGCGGCCGCAGCACGCATGCCGATCGCCTGGCCACCATCCGCGACACAGACAAGCGCTTCGCCACCCTGGTCGATCCGCACACCGCAGACGGCCTCAAGGCCGCGCGCGAGCAGCTCAGCCCCGGCGTGCCGATGGTGGTGCTCGAGACCGCGCTGCCCATCAAGTTCGCGGCCACGCTGGTCGAAGCGCTGGGCGAGGAGCCCGCGCGCCCGAAGAAGTTCGAAGGCATCGAGGCGCTGCCCAAGCGCGTCGTCAAGCTGCCGGCCGACGCGGAAGCGGTCAAGGCCTACATCGCGGAACACTGTGACTGACCACGGCGAGGGCTGCGCATGAAGGTCGTCGGTTTCGCCGGCTACTCCGGCGCGGGCAAGACCACGCTGCTCGAGCGCCTCATTCCCGCGCTGAAGCGGCTGGGCCAGCGAGTGTCGGTGGTCAAGCATGCGCATCACAAGTTTGACATCGACCATCCGGGCAAGGACACCTGGCGCCACCGCGAGGCCGGCGCCTTCGAGGTGGTCGTCGCCTCCGACAAGCGGCTTGCCGTGATGCGCGAATTCGAGGCGCCGGTCGAGCTCAGCGTGCACCAGCTGCTGGCCGAGGTGCTCCCGGTGGCCGACTGGGTGCTGGTCGAGGGATTCCGGCACAGCGACGTGCTCAAGATCGAGATCTGGCGCGAGCCCGAGGCGAGCGAGCCGGCGCGGCCCGTGCTGTACCCCGACGATCCCTTCGTCGTCGCCGTGGCCACCGATGCGCCGGCCAGCCTGCCGCTGCCCACCGGGCAGCCGCTCTTCGACCTCAACGACGCCGAGGCCATTGCGAAGTGGTTGATCGACAGCGGTGAGCGCTTCGAATACAACCCCGATCACCATGGCTGATTCACCCGTTCCCTTCGCCGCTTCTTCCTCGCGCCCGCCGCTGATGCCCCTGGACGAGGCGATCGCGGTGCTGCTTGCGAAGGCGCAGCCGGTGCTGCCCACCGAAAGTGTCGGCACCTTCGACGCCGATGGCCGCGTGCTCGCGCAGGACCTCGTCTCCGGCCTCACGGTGCCGCCGCGCGACAACAGCGCGATGGACGGCTATGCCGTGCGCGTGGCCGACTGCGCCGCGCCCGGCGCCGAACTGAAGGTGGCGCAGCGCATTCCCGCCGGCACCGTCGGCACGCTGCTCGCGCCCGGCACCGCGGCGCGCATCTTCACCGGCGCGCAGATTCCCGAGGGCGCCGACGCCGTCGTGATGCAGGAAGACACGGCAGCCGTGCCGCAGGAAGGCAGCCTGGGCTCGGTGCGCATCGCCATCGTGCCGGCGGCCGGCCAGTGGATTCGCCGCGCGGGCGAGGACGTGGCCGCCGGCGACGTGGTGCTTCGGAAGGGCGAGCGCCTGACGCCCGCCGCACTGGGCCTTGCCGCGAGCGTCGGCTTCGACCGCCTGCAGGTCGCGCGCAAGCCGCGCGTGGCGATGCTCTCCACCGGCGACGAGCTGGTGATGCCCGGCGAGGTCGCGCCCGATGCGATGAAGCCCGGCGCCATCTACAACTCCAACCGCTTCTTCATGCGGGCCCTGCTGCACCGGCTGGGTTGCGAGGTGAACGACCTGGGCATCGTGCCCGACAACCGCGAAGCCACCGTCGTCGCACTGCGCGACGCGGCCGAGGCGAGCGACCTGATCATCACGACCGGCGGCGTTTCGGTGGGCGAGGAAGACCACATCCGCGCCGCGCTGCAGGCGCTGGGCGAGCTGCAGCTGTGGTCGCTGTCGATGAAGCCGGGCAAGCCCTTCGCCTACGGCTCCATCGCGCGCAGCAGCGGGCACGGCGCCTGCCACGTGACGGGGCTGCCGGGCAATCCGGTGTCGAGCTTCCTCACCTTCCTGATGCTGGTGCGCCCCTTCCTGCTGACGCTGCAGGGCGCCGCGCGCGTCGCACCAGAGGCGGTGCGGATGCGCGCCGACTTCGACTGGCCCCGCGCCGACAAGCGCCGCGAGTTCCTGCGCGTGCGCCGCAACGAGGCCGGCGGCCTCGACCTGTTCGCCAACCAGAGCTCGGGCGTGCTCACCTCGATGGTCTGGGGCGACGGCGTGGTCGACAACCCTGCGGGGCGGACGATCAAGTCGGGCGAGCTCGTCGAATTCATTCCCTTCGCATCGCTGCTGGGTTGAGCCGCATGAAAGTCCAGGTCCGTTATTTCGCCTCGGTGCGCGAGGCGCTTTCCAGCAGCGGCGAAGCCGTCGAGACACGAGCCGAGACGCTTGCCGCACTGCGCGACGAGCTCATCGCCAGGGGCGGCGCCTACGCCACCGCGCTGGCGCGCGGCAAGGCGGTGCGCATGGCGCTCGACCAGGCCATGAGCGACGAAGCCGCAGCCCTGAGCGAAGGCTGCGAGGTCGCGTTCTTCCCGCCGGTCACGGGCGGCTGAGGCGCGCGTCCAGCGCCACGAGGCGCTCGCGCAGGCCGTCGGAGGCCCGGGTCATCGGCGAGCGCAGTTCGTCGGCCATCTCGCCCTTGTGCGCCAGGAGCGCCTTCAAGGGGCCCGGGTTGGGTTCGGCGAAGAGCAATTCCACCAGCGGCTGCAGCGGCTGCCATTCGGCGCGCGCCTCGGCCAGGCGGTTCTCCGCCAGCAGGCGCACCAGGCGCACGAAGCGCGGCGTCTGCACGTTGCCGCTGGCCGCGATGGCGCCCGCGCCGCCTTCGGCCATGGTGCCGAAGATCTGGTGGTCCTCGCCTGTCAGCACCTGCAGCCGGCCGTCGGCGATCACCGCGCGTGTCTTGCCCATGTCACCGCCGCAGTCCTTGATGCCGCGAATGCGGGGGTGCGCGGCCAGCGCCAGCATCGTCTCGCGGGTGATGGTGACGCCGGTGCGGTAGGGGATGTCGTAGACCAGCGCGGGCACCGAGCTGGCGTCGGCGATGGCGCGGAACCACTCGAGCAAACCGGCTTGGGAGGGGCGCACGTAGTGGGGCGCGGCCACCAGAAGGCCCGCGATCGGGCGCTCCGAGAGCTTGCGGGCCCACGCGGTGGCCTTGCCCAGGTGGTAGCCCGAGATGCCCATGACGACCGGCAAACCGCCGGCTGCTGCCAGCACCGTGTCGAGCACCGCCAGCTGCTCGGTTTCGTCGAGCGCCGCGGCTTCGCCGGTGGAGCCGCAGGGCACGAAGCCGGTCACGCCTTCGCTGGCGAGGCGGCGGACCAGGGTGGAGAGAGCGGCATGGTCGACCGCGCCGTCGCGGAATGGCGTGACGAGGGCCACCCAGAAGCCGGAAAAGTCGGGAGTGGTGGGGCTTGGTTGTTGGTGAGGCACGCGGGCTTCCTTTCAGGAATCGACCGATGGAAAGAACCATCGTCCGATGCGCGCGCAACCCAATGGGGGCCAGAGCCTTTGGCGGGGTTCCGTCGCTCATCCGACGACGGAACCTCGGCTCCGGTCAGACGAGCTTTGGTTTTTTGGCTTTGTCGTTGCTGCTGCCTTGGCCGGCGCGACGGTCTTCAAGGCGCGAAGGCACCGGGAAGAGCGTGGGCGTGGCAAGGCAGGGCATCGGCAGAGTCTATCGCGATGACACAATTCGGACATGAGCCTTGCCCGTGTTTCGATCCAGACGAACGATTTCGACCTCTCGCAGGAAGTCGCCGCGTTGCGTGCCGGCGACAAACGCGTGGGCGCCGTCTGCAGCTTCATAGGCACCGTGCGAGACCGCAACGACGGCAGCAGCGTCTCGTCGATGGAGCTGGAGCACTACCCCGGCATGACCGAGAAGGCCATCGAGGCCATGATCGACGAGGCGCATCGCCGCTTCGACATCCTGGGCGCGCGCGTGATCCATCGCGTCGGCCTGCTGCAGCCGGAAGACCAGATCATGATGGTGGCGGTGGTGTCGGCCCACCGCGGCCAGAGCTTCGAGGCCTGCGAGTTCCTGATGGACTACCTCAAGACCCAGGCGCCCTTCTGGAAGAAGGAGCAGACGCCCGAAGGCGCCCGCTGGGTCGATGCGCGCGTGGCCGACGACGCGGCCCTGGCGCGCTGGGGCATCAGCGCCCCGAACGCCTGACTTGAATCTGTTCCCTCTCCCTCTGGGAGAGGGTTAGGGTGAGGGCAGCAGCACTCGTTCGACGACTTGCTCTTCTTGCGAAGGCCGCTGGCCCTCACCCCAACCCTCTCCCCGAGGGGAGAGGGAGCAAGACTTCAGAGTGGCTTGAAGCCGCTCGACTGGATGATCTTTTCCCAGGTCTGCGTGTACGTACGCACGCGGCCGGCGAACTGGCCCTGGGGCTCGTAGCCCACCGTCAGGCCCATCGTCGTGAGCTTCTGCTTCACGTCGGGCATGGCCAGCACCTTCTGCAGCGCATCGCCGTACTTGTCGATGATCGGCTGCGGCGTGCCCACCGGCGCGAAGATGCCGTAGTAGGGCAGGTCTTCCAGGTTCGAGAAGCCCAGCTCGGTGAAGGTCGGCACGTTCGGGAGCACGGCCTGGCGCTTGGCGCCGATGGACGCCACGATGCGGACCTTGCCGGCCTTGTGGTTCTCGATGAAGTCCGGCACCGAGGCGATGCCCGCGGTGATCTGGTTGCCCAGCATGTCGGCCGTCATGGGCGCGCTGCCGCGGTAGGGGGCGGGCTGCACGTCGATCTTGTACTTGTCCGAGATCATCTTCACCAGGAACTCGGGGATCGATGCCGGCGCGGGGATACCGATGGTCTCCTTGCCGCCCTTCTGGGTGCGGACCCACTTCACGTATTCGTCGATGCTCTTGGCCGGCGTGCCGCCCGAGACGGCCAGCACGTTGGCGAAGGTGGCGAAACCGGCCACGGGCACGAAGTCGGTGGCGGGGTTGAAGCCCGGGTTCTTCACCACCTGCGGCAGGATCGAGATGGTGTGGTCGTGCGACAGGAACAGCGTGTGGCCGTCGGCCGGGGACGACTTCAGCACCGTCGCCGCGATCTGCCCGCCCGCGCCGGCGCGGTTCTCGACCACCACCGGCACGCCCAGCACGTCCTTGAGCTTTTCGCCCAGCGTGCGGGCGATGGCGTCTGTGCCGGCACCGGCGGGGAAGCCCACCAGCAGGCGCACGGGCGTACCGCTTTGCGCCTGCGCAAGGCTGCAAAGCCCCGCTGCAGCCATAAAGAGACCCACGCTGATCGCCCGGCGCACCGGTTGAACGCGCATTGAAAAAACCATGATCGACTCCATTCGAGAGAGAGAAATGCCTACGGGCGGGAGAGGCCGGGTCCGGTGCAATACCCGTGCCCGCAGCGGCGGGAAGCGCCGGAAGGACCGGCAACCTTGAATCGTGCCTGAACAGCCCTATTTTGGATGCAGGAATACCACCATGCGACAAGACAAACTCACCACCAAATTTCAGGAAGCGCTGGGCGACGCACAGTCGCTGGCGCTGGGCAACGACAACGCCTACATCGAACCGGCCCACCTGCTGGTCGCGATGCTGCGCCAGGACGACGGCCCGCGCGCCCTGCTGGAGCGTGCCGGCGTCAACGTCCTCGGCCTGACGCAGGCGGCCGAGGCCGCCATCAAGAAACTGCCTCAGGTGCAGGGCCACGACATCGTGCAGGTCGGCCCCGAGCTCGGCAAGCTGCTGCAGGCCACCGAGAAGGAAGCCATCAAGCGCAATGACCAGTTCATCGCCGGTGAACTCTTCCTGCTGGCACTGGCCGACAGCAAGGCCGACGTCGGCAAGATCGCGAAGGAAAACGGCCTGAGCCGCAAGTCGCTCGAATCGGCCATCGACGCCGTGCGCGGCGGGCAGGGCGTGAACAGCGCCGACGCCGAAGGCCAGCGCGAAGCCCTCAAGAAATACACCCTCGACCTCACCGAACGCGCCCGGCTGGGCAAGCTCGACCCGGTCATCGGCCGCGACGAGGAAATCCGCCGCGCCATCCAGGTGCTGCAGCGCCGTACCAAGAACAATCCCGTGCTCATCGGCGAACCCGGCGTGGGCAAGACCGCCATCGTCGAAGGCCTGGCGCAGCGCATCGTCTCGGGCGAAGTGCCCGACTCGCTCAAGGGCAAGCGTGTGCTGTCGCTCGACATGGCAGCGCTGCTGGCGGGCGCCAAGTTCCGCGGCGAATTCGAGGAGCGCCTGAAGAGCGTTCTGAACGAGCTCGCCAAGGACGAGGGCCAGACCATCGTCTTCATCGACGAACTGCACACCATGGTGGGCGCCGGCAAGGCCGAGGGCGCCATGGACGCGGGCAACATGCTCAAGCCGGCGCTCGCGCGCGGCGAGCTGCACTGCGTGGGCGCCACCACGCTCGACGAGTACCGCAAGTACATCGAGAAAGATGCCGCCCTGGAGCGCCGCTTCCAGAAGATCATCGTGGGCGAGCCCAGCGTGGAGGCGACCATCGCCATCCTGCGCGGCCTGCAGGAGAAGTACGAGGTGCACCACGGCGTGCAGATCACCGACCCGGCCATCGTGGCCGCGGCCGAACTGAGCGACCGCTACATCACCGACCGCTTCCTGCCCGACAAGGCCATCGACCTGATCGACGAGGCCGCGGCCAAGATCAAGATCGAGATGGACTCCAAGCCCGAGGTCATGGACCGGCTCGACCGTCGCCTGATCCAGCTGCAGATCGAACGCGAGGCCGTGCGCCGCGAGAAGGACGAGGCCTCGCAGAAGCGCCTGGGCCTGATCGAGGGCGAGATCGAGAAGCTGCAGAAGGAGATCGCCGACTACGACGAGATCTGGCAGGCCGAGAAGGCCCAGGCCCAGGGCAGCGCGCAGGTGCGCGAGGACGTGGACAAGATCAAGTTCCAGATCGAGGAATGGAAGCGCAAGGGCGACTTCAACAAGGTCGCCGAGCTCCAGTACGGCCAGCTGCCGGCGCTCGAGAAGCGCCTGAAGGAGGCCGAGGCCAGCGAGGCTAGCAAGGGCAAGTCGAGTGCGCCCACGCTGCTGCGCACCCAGGTCGGCTCCGAAGAGATCGCCGAGGTCGTGGCGCGCGCCACCGGCATTCCGGTTGCCAAGCTGATGCAGGGCGAGCGCGACAAGCTGCTCGTGATGGAAGACAAGCTGCACGAGCGCGTGGTCGGCCAGGACGAAGCCATCGGCGCGGTGGCCAACGCGATCCGCCGCTCGCGCTCGGGGCTGTCCGATCCGAACCGCCCGACCGGCTCGTTCCTGTTCCTCGGCCCCACGGGCGTGGGCAAGACCGAGCTGTGCAAGGCGCTCGCGGGCTTCCTGTTCGACAGCGAAGAGCACCTGATCCGCATCGACATGAGCGAGTTCATGGAGAAGCACTCGGTCGCCCGCCTGATCGGCGCGCCGCCGGGCTACGTGGGCTACGAGGAGGGCGGCTACCTCACTGAAGCCGTTCGCCGCAAGCCCTACAGCGTGGTGCTGCTCGACGAAGTCGAGAAGGCCCACCCCGACGTGTTCAACGTGCTGCTGCAGGTGCTCGACGATGGACGCCTGACCGACGGCCAGGGCCGCACCGTGGACTTCAAGAACACCGTGATCGTGATGACGAGCAACATCGGCTCGCCCATCATCCAGGCCATGGTGGGCAAGCCCTCGGAAGAGATCAAGGAAGCGGTGTGGGACGAGCTGAAGAACTACTTCCGCCCCGAGTTCCTGAACCGCATCGACGAGACGGTCGTGTTCCACGCGCTCGACGCGAAGAACATCGAGTCGATCGCCGCGATCCAGCTCAAGGTGTTGCAGGCGCGGCTCGCGAAGATGGACCTGGGCCTGGAGGTTTCTCCGGCTGCGCTGGCGGAGATCGCCAAGGTCGGCTTCGACCCGGTGTTCGGCGCGCGGCCGCTCAAGCGCGCCATCCAGCAGCGCATCGAGAACCCGCTGTCGAAGCTGCTGCTGGACGGAAGCTTCGGGCCGAAGGACACGATCGAGGTCACGACCGACCCGATCCAGTCGCCGGGCCAGTTCTCCTTCCGCAAGGCGGGGGAACCAACGGCGGCCGCTTCGGCCTAAAGTCGGATGATGAACTTCGTAATACGCGTCATTCTTCTGCTCCTGGGGCTGGTCTTCGCGGCCAGCCTGGCCGTGGCGGTCATGCTGCTGGCGGCTGTGTGGGGTGTTCGCTACGCCTGGGGGCGTCTCACGGGCAAGCCCGTGACGCCGTGGGTCATGCGTTTCAACCCGCGCTCCGGCTTCGACCGATTTCGCAATGCGGCACAGCCCTCGCAACCGACCGCTGCCGACGTGGCGAACGCCCGTGCCCGCGGCGAGTCGGTGGAGCGTCCCGTGCGCATCCGCGGCAGCGTCAGCGACGTGACCGACGTTTCGCCGAAATCGGTCTCTCCGCGCGGCTGACCGGCGGCCCGCGGGCGCTATTTCGGGCGCGACAGTCGGTCGCACCGTTCGCCGTCAGAATCGTCCTCCTGGAGCCGCGGCTCGCCAGCCGCGGCTTTCTGCTTTCATCCAGGAGAGACATTCCATGACTTCGCGCGACATCTTCGTGGTCGGCACCGCCCGCACCGCCATCGGCACCTTCGGCGGCTCGCTGAAGGACGTGCCCAACACCCAGCTTGCCACCACTGCCGTCAAGGCCGCCATCGGGCGCAGCGGCGTCGCAGCCGACGCCATCGGCCACGTGGTCATGGGCAACGTGATTCCCACCGACGTCAAGGACGCCTACCTGAGCCGGGTGGCGGCCATCGACGCGGGCTGCCCCATCGAGACGCCGGCCTTCAATGTCAACCGCCTCTGCGGCTCCGGCCTGCAGGCCATCGTGTCTGCGGCGCAGGCGATCGCGCTGGGCGACTGCGACATCGCCATCGGTGGCGGCTCGGAATCGATGAGCCGGGGCCCGTACTTCGATACCTCGGCGCGCTATGGCGCCCGCATGGGGGATGCGGTGCTGGTCGACTACATGCTCGGCATCCTCCACGACCCGTGGGAGAAGATCCACATGGGCATCACCGCCGAGAACGTGGCAGCGCGCTACGGCATCACGCGCGAGCAGCAGGACGAGCTGGCGGTGCTCAGCCAGCAGCGCGCGGCCGCTGCCATCGCGGCGGGCCGCTTCAAGGAGCAGATCGTTCCGGTCGAGGTCAAGACGCGCAAGGGCGTGGTGCTCTTCGACACCGACGAGCACGTGCGCGCCGACACCACCGTCGAGACGCTGTCGAAGATGAAGCCCGCGTTCAAGAAGGACGGCCTCGTCACCGCAGGCAATGCCTCGGGCATCAACGACGGCGCGGCCGCCGTGGTGTTGGCCGAAGGCGGCCGTGTGAAGGCGCTGGGGCTCAAGCCCCTGGCGCGGCTGGTGGGCTATGCGCATGCGGGCGTGGAGCCCGCGTACATGGGCATCGGCCCGGTGCCGGCCACGCGCAAGGTGCTGGAGCGCACGGGCCTGAAGGTGGGCGACCTCGACGTCATCGAGTCGAACGAGGCCTTCGCGGCGCAGGCTTGCGCGGTCATCAAAGAGCTCGGTTTCGATCCTGCCAAGGTCAACCCGAACGGCTCTGGCATCTCGCTGGGGCATCCGGTGGGTGCGACGGGCGCGATCATCACGACCAAGGCCATCGCCGAGCTGCAGCGGGTGCAGGGGCGCTATGCGCTGGTCACGATGTGCATCGGGGGCGGGCAGGGCATCGCGGCCATCTTCGAGCGGGTCTGATCGCATGCTCCGTCCGTCAGTCCTGATCGATCCCGACGAGGTCGACTTCAGCGCCATCCGGGCGCAGGGCGCGGGCGGACAGAACGTCAACAAGGTCTCGAGCGCGGTGCATCTGCGCTACGACATCCACGCCAGTTCGCTGCCGTCCGATGTGAAAGAAAGGCTGCTCGCGCTGCGCGACAGCCGCATCACCCATGAAGGCGTGTTCGTGCTCAAGGCACAGCAGCACCGCACCCAGGAGATGAACCGTGCAGACGCGCTCGCGCGGCTGCAGGCGGTGGTCGACAGCGTGGCCGTCGCGCCGCGCGTGCGGCGGGCGACCAGGCCCACCTACGGTTCGAAGCAGCGCCGGCTCGAAGGCAAGAGCCAGCGCTCGCAGATCAAGAGCCTGCGCGGACCGGTGCGGGACTGATCCCTCCGGTGCCGCCGCGCAGCCTGCGGATCTGCAGGCCCACGCCGATCAGGTACAGCACCAGCAGCACGCCGGTGATCGCCTTGAGCTCCGGCGCATCGGCGTTCGGCAGCAGCGGGGCGCCGAGCGGCAGGCGCGTAAGCGTTTCGGTGAAGGCCGGAATCCAATGGAAGAGAAAGCTCGCAGAGAACGCGATGGCCTCGACGTAGCGCGCCCACTTCCCGAAGAACAAGCCCCGGCCGGCGAGTGCGCCCACTGCCAGCGCAGCCAGCGTGATGATGCCCAGCGCATGCGGCTTGCCGAAGCCGCTGTGCTGGAAGATGCCGAAGCCGGTGAGACAGGTCAGCACGGTGGTCCACACGAAGAGCCGGCCGAGGCCGGTGCGCATCGTGATTTCCTTGCAGCGGAACAGGGCCGCCAGCCCCGCGGCGACGGCGATCAGGCTGATCGCGGTGTGAACGGTGCCCAGGGACGTGAGTCCCAGCCATCCTGTCGGTGCCATGCGGATCTCCTCGTGTCGTGGTGCGGCATTCTGATGGTTCGCAGCGAATTCGCGCAATCTCGGATGAATTGAGTGCAAAAGGCCCTGCTTTACGGTCCTGAAACATCTCCCGAGGACAATCGCACTCATGAGAAGGCTCTTTCCGCGCGCCGTGCTGGCCGCGTTCCTGCTGGCACCGGCCGCGGCGCTCCTGAGCGGATGCGGCCCGGGAGCCGCAGCGCAACCGGAAGCACGCACCGCCGCAGCCCCCGAACTCAAGTGGGAAGAACTGATTCCCAAGAGCTGGGACCCGACCAGGCGCTACCGCAACATCAGCCTCGAAGCACTGCGCGACAACGACCCCCGCGCGATCCAGATGCTCGACGAGATGCGCGCCGTGTGGGACAACGCCCCCGTCAACGTCGCGCTCGACGGCAAGCCGGGCAAGCTCGCAGGCTTCGTCGTTCCGCTGGACAACACGCAGGAGGGCATCCGCGAATTCCTGCTGGTGCCGTACTTCGGCGCCTGCATCCACACGCCGCCGCCGCCGGCCAACCAGATCGTGCACGTGGTCGCGGCCTCGGTCGTGAAGGGGCTGCATGCGATGGACACCGTGTACGTCAGCGGCACGATGAAGGCCGCGCGCTATTCGTCGGCGGACATGGGCGTGAGCGGCTACGAGATCAAGTCGGCCGCAGTCGAGCGCTTCGTGCCCAGGCAGCCGCAATGAGCGGCCGCGCTCAACCGCCCATTCGCTGCGACAGGAAATCCAGGAACGAGGTGATGCGCGCCGACAGCTGCGTGTTGCGGTAGTACACGGCATTCACCGGCTGGCGCACGTCCGCAGTCTCCTTCGTCAGCACCTGCACCAGCGCGCCGTTGGCGCGGTCGGTGCCCGTCATGAAATCCGACAGGCAGACGATGCCGACGCCCGCCAGCGCGAGCTGGCGCAGCGTCTCGCCGCTCGATGCCACCAGCGTGGGCGCGATGTTCCATTCGTCGCCGTGCACGCCGCGCAGCGGCCAGCGGTTCAGCGACTCGGGCTGCGTGAAGCCCAGCAGCGTGTGTTCGGCCAGGTCGGCCACCTTGCGCGGCTTGCCGTGCGCGTCGAGGTACGCGGGGCTCGCGAGCACGCGCATCCGGTGCGCGCCCAGCGGGCGCGCATGCAAGGTGGAATCGCGCAGCGGGCCGATTCGGATCGCCACGTCGGTGCGGCGCTCCAGCAGGTCGATGGGCAGGTCGTCGGTGTCGAGCTCCAGGCTGATCTGCGGATAGAGCCGGCGGAACTCCGGCACCAGCGGCACGATGGCGTGCAGCATGAAGGGCGAGGCTGCGTTCACGCGCAGCCGGCCGGCGGGTTGCTCGCGGCGCGCGGCCATGTGTTCCTCGGCGTCGTCGATGGCATCGAGGATCGCGCGCGTGCGCTGCAGGAAGGCCGCGCCTTCCTCGGTGAGTTCGAGCCTGCGCGTGGTGCGGCGAAGCAAGGTGGTGTCGAGCTTCTGCTCGAGCCGGCTCAGCGCGCGGCTGATGCCCGAGACGGTCTGAGAGAGCTGCTCCGACGCGGCCGTGATCGAGCCGGTGTCCACCACCGTGCGGAACGCGACGAGCTCTTCGATGGTGGTCTTCATGGGGGCTGGCGATTCAGGCGGCGGCTTCCTGCTGCGCGGGCACTTCGACGCGCGGCATCAGCGCCGCGAGCGCCTCGCCGTCGGTGCGGTAACTGAAGAGCATCGGCCCTGGCGCCAACAGCCCGGCGCTTTCGAGCACCTGCATCGCGGGCAGCTTCATGCCGCTCAGGTGCAGGCGGATGCCCTTGGATTCCATCATCCGGCGGATCGAGCCGAACACCTCGGCGCCGGTGATGTCGATGCGGTTGATCGGCTGCGCGAACAGGCACACGTCGGTGAGGTGGGGCCGCTCGGCCAGCGCCACCGTGAGCGCGCGTTCGAGCGTGGAGGCGGATGCGAAGTCGAGCTCGGCGTCCATGCGCAGCGCATAGAGGTTCGGTGCCAGCGGCGGCAGCTTCCAGAGGTTGCGGTCGCGCAGGCTGCCGTCGGGGTGCAGGCCCACCTCGATGATGCGCGGGTGCAGGTGCCGGTACATGTAGTGCGCCAGCGCCGCCAGCAGGCCGCCGAGCACGCCCCAGTAGATGCTGGGCGCGGTCGCGATGGTCAGCACGAAGGTGCCGAAGGCGATGCCCGCCTCGATGCGCGAGATGCGCCACAGCGCCGTGAAGCTCGCCGGCTTCACCAGCCCGAGGATGGCCGTGACCACCACCGCCGCCAGCACCGCCTGCGGCACGTGATAGAGCAGCGGCATCAGCCACAGCAGCGCGCCCGCCACCACGACCACGCTGAAGAGCGTCGCCCAGCCGGTCTGCGCGCCGGCGTACAGCGTGATCGCCGAGCGCGAGAACGACGAACTCGTGGGAAAGGCGCCCGTGAAACCCGAGGCCAGCTTGGCCAGGCCCTGGCCGATCAGGTCCTGGTTTTCGTTCCAGAGCGTGCCGGCGCGCGCGTTGTCGACCTTGGCGCTCGACGCGGTTTCCAGGAAGCTCACCAGCGTGATCATCAGTGCCGGCAGCACCAGCGCGCTGAAGGTGCCGAGCGGCAGCAGGCCCGGCCAGTAGAAAGAAGGCAGGCCCGAAGGCAGCGTGCCCACCACCGCGCCGCCGCGCAGCGCGTAGTCGGCCAGCCAGCTGATGGCCGCCGCGCCGGCCACCAGCGCCATCGTTGTCGGAAAGCGCGGCATCAGGCGCTTGCCCAGCCACAGCACCGCGATGCTGCCCAGCCCGAAGGCGATGGCCACCAGGTCGGGCAGAGGCCCGCCCTGCAGCACCTGCGGGATGGTCCGCCCCGTGAACCCCAGCAGGGCAGGCAGCTGCGAGATCGCGATCAGCACTGCCGCGCCCTGCGTGAAGCCGATGAGCACCGGCGAATTCACCAGCCGCAGCAGCCAGCCGAAGCGCCCGGCGCCCAGCACGATCTGGATCGCGCCCGACATCAGCGTGAGCCACACCGCCATCGCCACCCACTCGGCGCTGCCCGCCACCGCCAGCGGCGCGAGCGAGGCACCCACCAGCAGGCTGGTGAGAGCCGTCGGCCCCACCGACAGCCGTTGCGAGGAACTGAACATCACCGCGATCAGCGCCGGGAACAGCGCCGCGTAGACGCCCGTGACCAGCGGCATGCCCGCCAGCGCCGCATAGGCCACGCCCTGCGGGATGACCATCAGCGCCACGGTGATGCCGGCCATCGCCTCGTTGCGCAGCAGCGCGGCGGAAGGGCGGGGCCAGGCCAGGCACGGAACCCAGCGGGAGAGGCGCTGGCGCAGGGAGGGAGAGGGGGCAGCCGGGGTCATGGATGTTTGCGGGCGCACTGGAGAGAACTGCAGGCACATGCGCGGTGCGCGGCGCGAAAGCGATGCGGAATGTGGAGCCGGGTCAGATCAACGATGTCGCGTTTTTCAGCACGTAGTCGCAGGCCTTTTCCTTGACCTTCGACGACAGCCCCTTGAAGTTCAGCGACTTGCCGTCGCCGCCTTGCAGCAGGCCCTTGGCGCCGCTGGCGAAGCCGGTCTCCTGCTTCTTCTGGCCGGTGATCCTGGCGAGCAGCTTGTCCTTTACCGAGGCCGCGTCGCCGCCCAGGTAGTTGTTCTTCACGCAGTACTGCAGCACACCGGCCGCGTTGCCCATGGTGCTGGAACCGATGGCGGGCATCTTGAAGCCGAGGCTGCTGCCCAGGTTGCCGAGCGCCGATCCGCCCGTGCTGCCGCCGCTGCCTTGCGAATTGGCGGTGGCGGCTTCGCCGGCCTTTTCCTTGAGCTGGTCGAGCAGGTTGTTGGCCTGCGCCGAGGCGCCCGCGGCGAGCAGCGCCAGGGCGATGAGGGTTGAACGGGCGTGCATGTCGTCCTCCTGTCGGTACGCGTGGTGGAAAGCGGCCATCAGCATAACGGAGACGCCGGGGGCGAAGCCCCGGTTGCACGCGCGCTCTTACTTCGTGCGCGGTGGGCGCTTTTCGAGCAGCGGCGCACTGGTGCCTTGCACGCCAACCAGGCCCAGCACCGTCACCAGCGAGTTCTGCGCACCCTTCCAGCCATCGGTCACGTCGATCCACTCCGACAGCGCGTGGAAGCCGCCGGTCTTGCCGCCGCCGCCGATGATGATGGCGGGGATGCCCAGCGACATCGGCACGTTGGCGTCGGTGCTCGCGCCCGTCAGCAGCGTCTTGTGGCCGAAGGCCGCGTTCGAGCGCGTGGCGGCCTCGACGATCACCGTGTCCGACTGCGTGCGCCCGCCCGGACGGTCGCCGATGAGCTTGGTGCTCACGCTCAGCGTGTTGACGTTCCAGCGCTTGTTTTCCTCGGCCACGGCTTCGTCGATGGCGGCGAGGATCTTCTTCTCGGTCTCGAGCAGCGGCGCCATTTCGTCGGAGCGGATGTCCACCGCCATGCGTGCATCGGGCGCGATGGTGTTGACCGAAGTGCCGCCACCGACCGTGCCGACGGTGAAAGTCGTCTTCGGAAAGCTCGGCGTGCGGATGTCGGCGATCTTCGCAATGGCGCGGCCCATGCCGTGGATGGCGCTGGGCACCTGGCCGAAGGCGCCGTAGCTGTGGCCGCCGGGGCCCTTGAAAGTCACTTCGTAGCGATGGCTGCCGGTGCCCAGCATCAGCACCGAGCCATCGGGCGCGGGCTCCAGGCCGACCATGCCGTCGATGTCGAGGTTGTCGCGGAAGATCGCCTTGATGCCGCGCAGGTTGCCGAGCTCTTCCTCGCCCACGTTGCCGACGAAGAGCAGGTCGCCCACCGTCTGGATCTTGTTGTCGTTGAGCACCTTGAGCCACGACAGCAGCACCGCGAGGCCGCGCGTGTCGTCGGAAATGCCGGGCGCGTAGAGCTTGCCGTCGCGCTCCTTCACCTTCACGTCGGTGCCGGCGGGGAAGACGGTGTCGAGGTGGGCCGAGATCAGCAGCTTGGGCCCGTTGCCCGTGCCCTTGCGCAGGCCGACCACGTTGCCTTCGGCGTCGATCTTCGCGTCGGCGAGGCCCAGCGCTTTCATGCGTGCGAGGAAGGCTTCGGCGCGCTTCTGTTCCTTGAAGGGCGGCGCTTCGATCTCGGTGAGCATCTTCAGGTCTTCCACCGAGCGGTCGTGGTCGGCCTTGACCGCTTCCAGCAGCTTCTGGATGGCGGGCGATGCCATCAGCTGGGTGTAGGCCTTGTCCACCTCGGGCCGCACCTGCGTGGGCGTGGCTGCGACGCTGCCGCCCTGGGCGTGCGCGAAGCCAGCAGCGGCCGAGGCAAGGGCGAGGACTAGGGGGGCGAGGCGTAGCGAGGCGGTGCGGAGCATGGAGGGTGTCCTTTTTTTGAAGCGGGCCAGATCGAGATCGGCGCCGCCGGTGCAACGCCGTCGTCAGCGATTCTTATGGCTGTGTTAGGCGCGTGCTCTGGTTTAATCTGCCGCGTTGTCAGTTTTTCTAACGAAGCCCTCATGCGCCGCCATATTCCGAGCACCCGCGCGCTGCTGATCTTCGACGCTGTGGCCCGCCACCACGGCGTCGGCAAGGCCGCGGAGGAGCTGTGCCTCACGCACAGCGCGGTGAGCCAGCAGCTGCGCCAGCTGGAGACGCAGATCGGCGTGCGGCTGGTACAGCGCACCGCGCGCGGCACCGAGCTCACCGAGGCCGGCCAGCGCTATCACGGGCAGATCTCGGGCGACCTGTTGCGGCTGCAGAACCACACGCTCGAAGCCATGGCGCAGCGCACAGACGGCCTGCGGCTGCTGGTGGGCGCCGTGCCGGTGCTCGCCGAGGGCTGGCTCACGCCGCGCCTGCCGGAGTTCATCGGGCAGAACCCGGGCTGCAGCCTGCATCTGCAGGTGTTTCCCACGCATCTCTACATGGAAGACCAGCCTTTCGACGTGGGCGTGCAGTACGACGATGCGGTATGGCCGGGCGCGAACGCGCTGCCGCTCATGGGCGAATCCTGCGTCGCCGTGTGCTCGCCCAACGCGAAGGGGCGGCCGGCCATGGCGCGCGGCGACTTCCGCGCGGCGCCGCTGCTGCAGCTGCGCACGCGCATGGGGGCGTGGGAAGAGTGGTTCGGCCAGACCCCGCATCTGCGCGCACCCGAGAACTTGGTGGCCGGGCACCGCTTCGACCTGTTCTCCTCGCTGGTCGCCGCTGTGCGTGCCGACCTGGGCGTGGGGCTCGTGCCCGACTACTTCGTCGAACGCGAGCTGCGTTCGGGCGAGCTGGTGCTGGCCTGTCCGCACCGTGCGCCCTCGAGCCGGGGCTACAGCGTTTTCGTGGCGCCCAGCCGCACGGACGACGCGCTGGTCGGCGCCTTCGTGGCATGGCTGTGCGCGGCGGCCGCGCAGGCCGCGCCGCGTGAGCTGAAGGCTGCCTAGGCCCGGCGGAAGAGCAGCACCGAGTTCGTGCCGCCGAAGGCGAAGGAATTGCTGATGGCGGCTTCGAGCGCCGGTGCCGCCGTGTCGTCCTGCATGACGAGGTTCATCCGGCATTCCGGATCGATCTCGCGGCAGTTGGCGTTGGGCGGCAGTTGCCGCTGCTGCAGCGCCATCACGGTGATGAGTGCCTCGATGGCGCCGGCCGCGCCCAGCATGTGGCCATGCAGCGCCTTGGTCGAGCTCACGCGCAGAGAGTCGAAGTCATCGCCCCACACCTCGGCCAGCGCGTTGCGCTCGACCACGTCGCCAATGCGCGTGGCCGTGCCGTGCGCGTTGCAGTAGCCCACGTCGCGCGGCTGCAGCCCCGCCTGGCGCAGGGCGGCGCGCAGCGCGCGGGCCTGTCCTGGAGCGTCGGGCTTGGTGAGATGGGTGGCGTCGCTGCTGAGGCCCCAGCCGGCCAGTGTGGCGTAGCTGCGGGCGTTGCGTGCGCGAGCGCGCTCGGCGGATTCGAGAACGAGGAAGGCCGCGCCTTCGCCCAGGGCGAAGCCGCTGCGGTCGGTGGCGAAGGGCCGCACCGCGCCAGCCGCTTCGCCGGGCTGGAAGCCGGCCAGCGTCTGCATCGCCTGCCAGGCCACCACCACGCCCGGCACGATCAGCGCTTCGCTCCCGCCGGCGATGGCGATGTCGACCTCGCCGCGCTGCACGGCCTTGGCCGCCTCGGCGATCGCGGCCGAAGAGGAAGCGCAGGCGACCGAATAGGTGAGCACCGGGCCCTTCACGCCCTGGCGCATGGCCACATGCGCGGCCGGCGCATTGGGCATGAAGGCGGGAATGGTGAGCGGGGAGACGCGTCCGTTGCCGCGATAGGCCGCTTCGAGCGCTGCGGCGCCGCCCATGCCGCAGCCCGAGAAAACGCCCACCCGCTCGGGGTCGGCATCGGATACCGAGAGGCCCGCGTCGCGCATCGCCATGTCGGCGGCCGCCACGGCCAGCTGGCTCACGCGGTCGACGCCGGCGAGCTGCAGCTTGGTGAACCAGCGGGTCTCGTCGAAGGCCACGGTGGCCGCCGCCGCCGGCTTGGGCAGTTCAGGAAAAACGGGCTGTATGGCCGACCGGCCCTGCAGCAGGGCCTGGAAGAGGGCGCCGGGCTCGTCGCCGTGCGGCGCCACGACGCCCAGCCCGGTGACGGCGACTTCGTGGTTCACGACGCCGACGCGGCCTTCTCGGCCCTGACCTTGTCGACCAGCACGGACAGTTCGGCCAGGGTGTCGATGCTCGCGTCCTCGTCGGGCATGACGATGCCGAAGTGGTCTTCGATGGCGAACAGAAATTCGGCCAAGGCCAGCGAATCGAGCCCGC
This sequence comes from Variovorax sp. 278MFTsu5.1, assembly GCF_048305045.1. NCBI lineage: Bacteria > Pseudomonadati > Pseudomonadota > Betaproteobacteria > Burkholderiales > Comamonadaceae > Variovorax > Variovorax sp. 278MFTsu5.1. The sequence goes on along the minus strand of NZ_CP157622.1, from coordinate 4,537,147 downwards.
CGGTTTCACGCATCGAGGCGTGGGGGTCGAGCTTCGACGGTTCGATGCCGTACTTCTCGTGGATCAGGTCCTGCAATTCCTTCAGCGAACTCATCGTGCAATGCCTGTCGTCGTGTGCCGCCGATCGATCGCCGCCCTGTGCGGTCCTTGAGTCAATCGATCCCTTCCTCGTCGGCCAGTGGTGAGTGGTCAGTGTTTACGGATGATATCCGCTCCCACGTGAGGGACATCGTCCCGCTGCCGGGCGCCCGGCCTCCAGCGCATCGAGGGCAGGGCGAAAGCCATACCCAGCAGCGCCCCGGCGGCCACGTCCAGCGCCACGTGCTGCTTGACCGCCAGCGTCGAATAGGCGATGGCGGCGAACCAGGCCCAGTTCAGCACCCGCCACCCGGCGGGGGTGCGGGTTTCGCGCAGCACGTCCTCGATGCGGATGGCCGTGAAGATGGCCACCGCCACGTGCATCGACGGGCAGGCGTTGCCGGCCGCGTCCACGCCCTGCAGCATCGTGAAGCCGGGGTAGCCGGAGGCATCGATGGCCAAAGGGGGTATCTGGGTCGGCCAGAAGTAGAAGATGCCCAGGCCGGTGATGCACAGCCCGCCGATCCACAGCCCGTAGACCACCAGCTCGCGGAAGGTCAGTTGCAGCCCCGGCGCGATGCCCACGTACACCCACAGCGAGAGGTACGGCCCCAGCAGGTAGGGCTGGAAGGGCAGCAGGCGGTCCAGCGGCGTCAGCGGCATCACCTCGACCGGAAAGGACGGATTGCGCAGCAGGTGGAAGTAGCCGATGAAGAAGAGCCAGGTGAAGACCGTGGTGCCGACCGCCTTCAGCAGGAAATGCCGGCGCACGCGCAGCCAGATGTCGGCGGTCCAGGTGGAAGCTTGGGCGCCGGGCGCCAGATGCAGGGGGATCGGTGAGTGCATGGTGTTGCTTGTCGGGCGCCGATCTTGCCAGAGCGACGTGAAGCATCCATTCCTCGATACCCCGGGTGCCCGGGGCGCGCCGCTCAGGCGGGCGCGGGCCGCTTGCGGTGCTGGAACGAGGTGGGCGAGCGGCCGGTGGCGGCCTTGAACATCGCGCAGAAGGCGCTGTCGGTGGCGTAGCCGCTGGCGGCAGCCACCTGGCTCACCGCCATGCCGCGCGCCAGCAGCGGCAGCGCGTGCGCCATCACGGCCTGCTGGCGCCATTGCTGCCAGCTCATGCCGAGCTGGTCGCGGAACAGGCGCGCCACCGTGCGCTCGCTGGCGCCGATGGCGGCGGCGCGCTCGGCCAGCGTGGCGCGGTCGGCCGGGTTGCGCAGCAGCGTCTCGCAGAGCTGGCGCAGGCGCTTGTCGGTGGGCAGCGGCACGTCGATGCGGATCTGCGTGGCACGCTCCAGCTCGTCGACCAGGAGCGGCGCGATCATCCGCTCGCGCTGCGGCGCGTGCACGTCTGCCGGCGGCAGGCCGTCGGGCGTGGTGTCGAGCGCCAGCATCAATGCGCGCAGCAGAGGGCTGATCTCGAGCACCTCGCATTTCTCCCAGGAGGGCGCGATCCAGGCGTGCAGGTAGACGGTGCGCAGTTCGGCATCTTCGATCAGCGTGATGCTGTGCGGCATGTTGGCGGGCACCCAGAGCGCGCGAGAGGGCGGGACGATGTAGCTGCCGTCCTGCGTGCTCAGGCGGATCACGCCGCGGGTGGAAAAGGTGAGCTGTGGCCACGGGTGCTCGTGCAGCTCGACCAGCGTGTCGGCGCTCAGGAAGTGCTCCTTGGCGCGCAACGGCCGCACAGCGTCGGGCGCGTACAGGTGCGGCGTGAGGGAGGCAACGCTGTTGATCGGGGTGGGCCCGCGCAGCCTGGCGGCGGTCGCGGCGCTCCTGGAGGGGGGTGAGGCGGCGCTTGGCATGGTTTCGACAAATGTTGTCGCTGTATCGCCATTCTGCCGCTTCCCCGGCGCATAGCATCGGTGCCTGCCCCGTTTTTTTGTAGCAATCCATGTCTTCCAACTCGCCCGCGAGCGCCGCTTCTGCCCCCGCTTCCCCGCCTTCTTCCAATACCTTGGGCACCGACGCCAAGCTGATCGGGCTGGTCGGCCTGGCCCACGCGGTCAGCCACTTCAGCCAGCTCATCCTGGCGCCGCTGTTCCCGTGGCTGAAGGACGCGTTCAACGTGAGTTATGTCGAGCTGGGCGCGGTGCTCACGGTGTTCTTCGTGGTCTCGTGCATCGTGCAGGCGGCTTCGGGCTTCATCGTCGACAAGCTGGGTCCGCGGCCGGTGCTCTTCGTGGGACTCGGGGCGCTGGGGCTGGCGGCTTTCGGCTATGCCCTGGCGCAGAGCTACTGGATGCTGCTGGTGTGCGCCGTGGTCGGCGGCATCGGCAACGGCGTGTTCCACCCGGTGGACTACACGCTGTTCAACCGCAAGGTCGCGCCCACGCGCCTGGGCCATGCCTACAGCGTGCACGGCATCACCGGCAGCCTGGGTTGGGCGCTGGCGCCGGCCTTCGTGGTGCCGATCGCCATTGCCTTCTCGTGGCGCGTGGCGCTGGCTTCGGCGGGCGCGGTTGCCCTGGTCGTGCTGCTGGTGCTGTGGATCTACCGCAGCGTGCTGTCGCTCGACGCCGCGGCCGTGCACAAGGCCACTGGACAGGGCGAGTCCTCGCCCGCCGGTGGCGAGTTCGACTTCCTGCGCATCCCGGCCGTGTGGATGTGCTTCGGTTTCTTCTTCTTCTATGCCGTGGTCATCAGCGTGGTGCAGACCTTCGCGCCCGTGGCCGCGGGGCACCTTCACGCGGTGCCCGTGGCGCTGGTGGCCGTGTGCCTCACTGTCTACATGGTGGCGAGCGCGGTGGGCATGGTGGCTGGCGGTTTCCTGGCATCCGATCCTTCGCGCTGCGAGCGCATCGTGGGCGTGGGCTTCGGCCTGGCCGCCGCGCTGGCGCTGCTGCTGGCCTTTGCCGACTTCCCGCCGGTCATCGTGCCGGCGCTCTTCGGTGCGATGGGTTTCGTCTCGGGCGTCGCCGGGCCTTCGCGCGACCTGCTGGTGAAGAAGTCGACGCCGCCCAACGCCACCGGCCGTGTCTACGGCGTGGTCTACGCCGGCCTCGACATCGGGCAGGCCGTGGCGCCGCTGGTGTTCGGCCGGCTGATGGACCACGGCCAGTACACGAGCGTGATCGTGGGGCTGGCGATGGTGCAGGGCGTGCTCATCGCCAGCGCGTTCAACGTGCGCCGGGTGCGGCGCACGGCGCTCGTGCCGGCCTGAAGCTGAAGAACCCCGGCCGATATCATCGGCCGCATGCAAGCCCTGTATGTCTATGTGATCGTCGGCGCCGTGCTGGCGGGTTTCGTGCAGGGCCTCTCCGGCTTTGCGTTCGGCATGGTGGCGATGTCCGTCTGGGCCTGGACGCTGGAGCCCCGGCTCGCCGCCTTGCTCGCGCTCTTCGGCGCGATGACGGGGCAGGTGATCGCCGCGGTTACCGTGCGGCGTTCCTTCGACAAGAGCGTTCTCTGGCCTTTCCTGCTTGGCGGACTGGTGGGCGTGCCCTTCGGCGTCTGGCTGCTGCCGCATCTGGATCTCGTCGTCTTCAAGCTGTGCCTCGGGCTACTGTTGGTGCTGTGGTGCCCGGCGATGCTGATGTCGCAGCATCTGCCGAAGGTGGCGTTCGGGGGACGTGTTGCCGATGGGGTGGCCGGTGCCATCGGTGGGGCGATGGCCGGCATCGGCGGGTTCTCGGGGACCATTCCCACGCTGTGGTGCACGTTGCGCGGGTTTCAGCGGGATACGCAGCGGGCGGTGATCCAGAACTTCAATCTGTCGATGTTGCTGGTGGCGTTCGGCATCCACCTGTTCAGCGGGAATATCGGGCGTTCTCTCTTGCCTTTGCTGGGGGTGGTGGCGGTGGCGGTGGCTGTGCCTGTGTTATTGGGGGCGCGGCTTTATATCGGGATCAGTGAGGTTGTGTTTCGGAAGATTGTCTTGGGGTTGTTGACTGCTTCCGGGGTTGCGCTGTTGGCTTCTGCTGTTCCGGCTTTGCTTTCTCGTAGCTGAGCGATTCCTTCCCCGGGGCCGAGACCCGGCCCCGGGAAGCAAACACCCAACAGCCCTCACCGAGGCAAAGCCAAAGCAAACGGCAAGCTGACAACCCCCAGCAAGGTAGACAAAGTCACCAACCCAGCCACATAAGGCCCGTTGTACCCCATGCGAGCAGCCAGCACATAAGCGCTGGAAGCAGTAGGCACAGCAGAGAAAGCCATCAGCACAGCCCCCTGCGCAGCATCGAGCCGAAGCGCCCGAGCCAGCCCCCAGGCCACCAACGGCAGCAACAGATGCCGTATGGCCAGCACAGACACAGCCAGCACCTTCCCCGCTCCCAAGGTGGAGAACTTCATCCCTGCCCCCGCAGCCAGCAGCCCAAGCGCCAGCGAAGCAGCCCCGATCCGCGTCAACGTAGGCGTGGCCCAAGTGGGCACGGTAAGCCCCAGCACATTGGCCAGCAACCCCGCCACGGTCGCAACGATCAGCGGATTGCGCACCAGCTGCCGCACGAACCCGGTCTGCGCATGCCGCGTCATCGGCCACACGGCCGCGATGTTGAAGATCGGCACGCACACGCCGATCAGCACCGCGATCAGCAGCAGCCCCTCGGAGCCTCCGAGCCGTTCCGCCAGCGCCAGGCAGATGAACGAGTTGAAGCGAAAGGCAATCTGCGCGCTCGCCGCGTGGTCGCGCCGGTCGATGTGCGTGCGCAGGCCCGGAACGAAGGGCAGGGCGTAGGCCAGCACGATGCCGCACACGCCCACGCCGACACCTGCGGTGAGCAGGCTCGATGTCGCCCCGAAGTCGAGCGGGCTGCGCACGATCGAGTGGAACAGCAGCACAGGAAATAGAAAGTAGTAAACAAGGCTCTCGACCTGGTCCCACACGCGGCGGTCGAGGGCTGTGTAGCGGCACAGGAGCCAGCCGATGGCGATGAGGGAGAAGTCGGGGAAGAGCAGCTGCGCGTAATTCACCGCTTCGAGGATAAACCCGCTTGACCATGGGTAATCCAGAGCATGGATACGGCCCCCGAGCCGCTAGCATCCGGGCTTCGTTTTTTCGACATACAGCAGAACAAGGAGTTTTTGATGCAACGTCGTCAATGGAGCGCGATGGTGGGAGCCGCGGCACTGATTGCAGTGGCGGGTCAGAGCTTTGCGCAGGGTTATCCCAACAAGCCCGTCGAACTGAGCGTGCCGTTCGCACCGGGCGGCACGACGGACATCGTGGCGCGCGTGATTTCCGATCCGCTGGGCAAGGTGCTGGGCCAGCCGGTGGTGGTGATCAACCGCGCCGGTGGCGGCGGCATCGTGGGCGCGGCCGAAACCGCCCGTGCCACGCCCGACGGCTACAAGCTGGGCATCGCCACGGTGTCGAGCACGGCGGCCAACCCGGCCATCAACCCGAAGACGCCGTACGACCCGATCAACGACTTCACGCCGATCATCAACATCGCGGCCACGCCGAACATCATCGCGGTCAACCCGAGCTTCCCGGCCAAGAACTACGCCGAGTTCGTGGCCGAGCTGAAGAAGAACCCCGGCAAGTACTCGTACGCCTCGTCGGGCACGGGCGGCATCGGCCACCTGCTGATGGAACTCTACAAGAGCCTGACCAACACCTTCGTCACGCACATCCCCTACCGCGGCGCGGGCCCGGCGCTGAACGACGTGGTGGCCGGCCAGGTGCCGATCATGTTCGACAACATCCCCTCGGCCATGCCCTTCATCCAGAGCGGCCGGCTGATCCCGATCGTGGTGTCGGCGCCGCAGCGCCTGGCCGCGCTGCCCAACGTGCCGACCTTCAAGGAAGTGGGCCTGGAGCCGGTGAACCGCATGGCCTACTACGGCATCCTCGGCCCGAAGGGCCTGCCCAAGGAAGTGGTCGAGAAGATCAGCGCCGGCGTGAAGAAGGCGGTCGAAGAGCCGGCGGTGCGCAAGCGCATCGAGGACACGGGCTCGCTGATCGTGGCGAACACGCCCGACCAGTTCGCCGCGCAGATCAAGGCCGAGTACGACGTGTACAAGCAGGTCGTGAAGAAGCAGAACCTGAAGCTCGACTGAGGATCGCTCCTCGCACCAGGGAAGCCGCCCGCATGCCGGGCGGCTTTTTCTTTTTGTTATCTTGCAAGGCATGAGCACAGAGGCAGCCACGCAGACCACACCCGGGATCGACGACTTCATCGACGCACTGTGGCTGGAGGATGGACTCTCGAAAAACACGTTGGCCGCCTATCGCCGCGACCTGACGCTGTTCGCGCAGTGGCTCGGCGCGCAGCGCAGCGGCACCGCGCTCGACACCGCGAAGGAGACCGACCTGCAGGCCTACATGGGCGCGCGCCTGTCGACCAAGGGCAAGGCCACGTCGGCGAACCGCCGGCTCACGGTGTTCAAGCGCTACTACCGCTGGGCGCTGCGCGAGCGGCGCATCGCGGCCGATCCGAGCATCCGGCTCATGCCGGCGCGGCAGATGCCGAGGGCCGTCAAGACGCTTTCCGAAAAGCAGGTCGACGACCTGCTGGGCGCGCCCGACGTCGATTCGCCGCTGGGCCTGCGCGACCGCGCGATGCTGGAGCTGATGTACGCCAGCGGCCTGCGCGTGAGCGAGCTGGTGGCACTCAAGGCCACCGACATGAGCCTCAACGACGGCGTCCTGCGCGTGCTCGGCAAGGGCAGCAAGGAGCGGCTGGTGCCCTTCGGCGCCGAGGCGAGGCGCTGGATCGAGCGCTACCTGGAGGATTCGCGCCCCGCCATCCTCGACGGCCAGCAGACGCCCGACCTGTTCGTCACGGCGCGCGGCTCAGGCATGACGCGCGTGATGTTCTGGATCATCGTGAAGAAGCACGCGACCGCGGCGGGCATCCATGTGCCGCTGTCGCCGCACACGCTGCGCCACGCCTTCGCCACGCACCTGCTGAACCACGGCGTCGACCTGCGCGCGGTGCAACTGCTGCTGGGGCACGCCGACATCTCGACGACGACCATCTACACGCACGTGGCGCGCGAGCGCCTGAAGCAGCTGCATGCGCAGCACCATCCGCGCGGCTGAGCCTTCGCAGGACTGGCGCATCGGCTGCGCCGGATGGAGCCTGCCGCGCGCGCTGTGGCCGGTGTTTCCGGCCGAAGGCTCGCACCTGGAACGCTATGCGCAGCGCTTCGACGCGGTCGAGATCGACTCCTCGTTCTACCGGCCGCACCGGCGCGAGACCTACGAGCGCTGGGCCGCGAGCACCCCAGAGGGGTTTCGCTTCGCGGTCAAGCTGCCGAAGGCGGTGACGCACGAACGCCGGCTGATCGGTGCGATGCCGGCTTTCGAGGCGTTTGCCGCGCAGGTCGAGGGTCTCGGCAGCAAGCTGGGTGCGCTGGTCGTGCAGTTGCCGCCCAGCCTGGCGTTCGATGCTGCAGCGGTGCGCGGCTTCTTCACCGCGCTGCGGCACAGGCACCGGGGCGCGGTGGTGCTGGAGCCGCGCCATCGCAGCTGGTTCACGTCGCAGACCGACGGGCTCCTGTCGGATTTCGAAGTGGCCCGCGTGCTCGCGGACCCGGTGCTGTTCGACGAAGCCGCGGCCCCCGGCGGCTGGTCGGGCCTTGTCTATCTGCGCCTGCACGGTTCGCCGCGGCGCTACTGGTCCGCCTACGACGAGGAACTGCTCGCGCGCCTCGCCCGGCGGCTGCAGCGCGCGAAAGAGGAGGGTGCGCAGTGCTGGTGCGTGTTCGACAACACGGCCGGCGGCGAGGCAACGGGCAACGCGCTGACGCTGCGGCGGCTGCTGGAAAATCAATCATCGACAAGAGGAGACGGAACGTGAAATTCAACAGACTCTGCGCCGGCCTTGGGCTCGGCCTTGCAATGGCCGCAGCCGCCGGCCTCGCCGCCGCCCAGGCCTTTCCGGGCGCCAAGCCCATCCGCCTGATCGTCGGCTATCCGCCCGGCGGCGGCATCGACTTCGCGGCGCGCACGGTGCAGGTGCCGCTGCAGGAGGCGCTCAAGCAACAGCTCGTGGTCGACTACAAGCCCGGCGCGAGCGGCATGATCGCGGCCACCGAGCTCACGCGCCAGCCCGCCGACGGCTACACGCTGCTGCTGGCCAACACGGGGCCCTTCGCCATCGCGCCGTACCTGCAGAGCAAGCCGCCCTATGACCCGATCAGGCAGTTCACCTACATCGGCCAGATCAGCCAGGGAAGCTACATCGCGGTGACGCGGCCCGACCATCCGGCGAAGAATCTCAAGGAGTTCGTCGCCTGGGCCAAGGGCCAGCCGGGCAAGGTCAACTTCGCCTCGGGCGGCAACGGCACCTCCACGCACCTCAACGGCGAGCTCATGAACCAGGTCACCGGGCTCGACATGACGCACGTGCCGTACAAGGGCAGCGCCCCCGCGGTGCAGGACCTGATCGGCGGGCAGACGCAGATCCTCATCGACGCGGGCAGCGTGCTGCTGCCGCAGGTGAAGGGTGGCAAGCTCAAGGCGCTGGCGGTGACCGGCCCGGCACGCGATCCGCAGCTGCCCGATGTGCCGACGGTGAAGGAGCTGGGGTTGGCTGGCATGGAGTCGGTCGGCTTCCAGGGACTCGTGGGACCGGCCAACATGCCGAAGGAAGTCGTCGACCGGCTCTCCGGCGAGCTGGCCAGGGCGCTGGCGCAGCCCGAGATCAAGGCCAAGTTCGCGACGGCGGGGGCCGAGGTGCATTCGCTCGGGCCGGCCGAGTTCGCGGCTTTCGTGAAGGCGGACAATGAGAAGTGGTCCAGGCTGATCAAGGAGCGCAAGCTGCAGCTGGACTGACGCCATCCATCACGCAAGCAGGCAGACGACACGGGCTGCCACACACGACACCATGAATTTCCTCGCTTCCCCGAAGCCCTCGCGCCGCACGGCGACCCGACTCCTCGCCGCCGCCGCGCTGTGCGCCGCATCCGGCGCCTTCGCGCAAACCGTCCCCAAGACCGTGCGCCTCATCGTCGCCTATCCGGCGGGCGGCGTCAGCGACGTGGTCGCGCGTGCGCTGGGCGACCGGCTCGCGGCGCAGATAGGCGTCACGGTGATCGTCGACAACCGCGCGGGCGCGAGCGGGGCCATCGGCATGGACGCCGTCGCCAAGGCCGCGCCCGACGGTGCGACGCTGGGCTTCTCGGCCATCAGCCCGCTCGTGCTGAGCCCGCACCTGGGCAAGCTGCCCTTCGACCCGCTGAAGGACGTGGCGCCGGTGGCCAGCGTGATGTATTCGCCGGTGCTGCTGATCGCCACGCCGGCGAGCAAGGCGAAGGACTTCCGCGCTCTCATCGACGATGCCAAGGCGCATCCGGGCGCGGTGCGCTGGGCTACCTCGGGGCCGGCCTCGCTGGGCCACATCGTGCTGGAGCAGCTGCGCGCTGCGGCCGGCGTCGACATCACCCACGTGCCTTACAAGGGCGGCGGCCAGCAGCTCAACGACGCGATCGGCGGGCAGTTCGAGATTCTTTCGACCAACGCGAGCCCGACGCTCTCCTCGCACATCCAGTCGGGCAAGCTGCGCCCGCTGGCGGTGGGTGCCCCAGCCCGGCTCGACAGCCTCCCGCAGGTGCCCACGCTGGGTGAGCTGGGCTACAAGGCGGCGAACATCAATTCGCTGTTCGGCGTGTTCGCGCCGGCGGCCACGCCGCCGGCGATGGTCGCGAAGTACAACGCCGAGATCAACAAGGCGCTGGCCACCCCCGAGCTGCGCGCCAAGCTCACGGCCACCGACAACGTGCCGACCGGCGGCACCCCGGCCGCGTTCGCGAAGGAAATCGCCAGCGAGTTCGAGAGCAACGGGCGCATCGTCAAGGCGGCGGGCATCAAGGCCGATTGAAAAGCCGCAAAGGCGCGCTGACGCCTGGATGACACCCCGGCTTGTGGCTTGGCCTTGCCTACCTTATAGTAGGTAGATGACCAACGCCACAGCACTCGCCGCCGGCAGCACCCGCGAGCAGATCCTCGCGGTGGCGCGCGGCTTCATCGAAACCCGTTCCTACCTGGGCTTCAGCTTCCAGGACGTGGCCGACGCGGTCGGCGTGCGCAAGGCCAGCCTGTACCACCACTTCCCGACCAAGGAGGCGCTGGGCGTCGCGGTGATCCGCGCGGCCACGCAGGGCTTCAAGGACTGGGACGCCGCCCGGGCGCGCGAGCCGAAGGACGCGCTCGAATCGTATTTCCGCATGTACCGCAACACGCTCAGGGCCGGCTCGGGCATGTGTCCCGCGGGGGCGGTGGCTCCCGGCTGGGGCGTCATCAACGACGAGCTTCGCGTTGCCGTGCAGGAACTGCGCAACACGCAGGTGACGTGGCTCACCGGGGTGCTGGGCGCGCTGATGACGGAGCGCAAGACCGGCGCCTCGGTGGCTTCGCTGGCTGCCTACGTTTTTTCCGTTTGCCAGGGCGCGCTGCTGTCGGCGCGCATGACGGGCCGCGTCGACGACTTCGACGAGGCCATCGCCCAACTCAGGAGTTTCTTGCCGGGCTGAGCGCCCGGCCCCGTGCAGGCACGCTTCGGCGTGCTTATTTTTCGACCTCGAAGCCTACCGATTGGAAGGTAGTCAATCTGCTGGAGAGCATTCATGAAAGCCGTCATTTCCGCCTACGCCCGTTCCCCGTTCCACTTCGCGAAGAAAGGCGCGCTCGCCGAGGTGCGCCCCGACACGCTGGCCGCCGGCGTGGTGCGCGGCCTGCTGCAGCGCACCGACCTCGACCCCGCGCTGCTCGAAGACGTCATCCTCGGTTGCGCCTACCCCGAGGCCTCGCAGGGCAACAACCTCGCGCGCATCGTCGGGTTGCTGGCCGGCCTTCCGCACGAGGTGGGCGGCATGACGGTCAACCGCTTCTGCGGCTCCTCGATGCAGGCCGTGCACATCGCCGCCGCGCAGATCGAGGCGGGCATGGGCGATGCGTTCCTGTGCGTGGGCGTGGAGTCGATGACGATGGTGCCGCAGGGCGGCTTCAACTTCTCGCCGAGCCCGGAACTCAAGGAGAACACCGACGCCTACATCTCGATGGGCGAGACCGCCGAGAACGTGGCGCAGCGCTGGAACGTGAGCCGCGCCGACCAGGAGGCCTTCGCGGTGGAGTCGCATCGCAAGGCGGCCGAGGCGCGTTCGCAGGGGCGGCTTGCCGGCGAGATCGTGCCGGTGCGCCTGGCTTCGGGCGACGTGATCGATGCCGATGGCTGCATCCGTCCGACCACTTCCGCCGAGGCACTGGCGAATCTCAAGCCCGCGTTCCGTCCTGACGGCGTGGTGACGGCAGGCACCTCTTCTCCGCTGACCGACGGCGCGGCCGCAGTGCTCGTCACCAGCGACGAATTCGCGGCGAAGCACGGCCTGAAGGCGCTGGCGCGCATCCGCTCGTTCGCCACCGTGGGCGTCGATCCGGCGATCATGGGCATCGGCCCGATCCCGGCCACGCGCAAGGCGCTGGCGCGCGCGGGCCTGAGCGCGGCCGACCTCGACGTGATCGAGATCAACGAAGCCTTCTCCTCGCAGGCGCTGGCCTGCATCCGCGACCTCGGGCTCGATCCGGCGAAGATCAACCTCGACGGCGGCGGCCTGTCGATCGGCCATCCGCTGGGAGCGACCGGTGCGCGCATCACCGGGAAGGCGGCGTCGCTGCTGGCACGCGAGAACGGCCGCTACGCGCTGGCCACCCAGTGCATCGGCGGAGGGCAGGGCATCGCGACGATCCTCGAGCGCGTCTGAAGGCCGCGCCGCCCGCGAGAATGGCGATCGCCACCCACGACAAAGGAGACCCCATGGCCAAGCTGTATCTCGAAGACCTGAAGGTCGGCGACCGTTTCAAGAGCGCGGAGCACGCGCTCGACGCGGCGCAGATCAAGGCCTTCGCGCAGCAATTCGATCCGCAGCCCTTTCATACCGACGAAGAGGCTGCCAAGAGCACATTCTTCGGCGGCCTCGCGGCGAGCGGCTGGCACACGGCCGCGCTCACGATGAAGCTGCTGGTCGAAAGCGGCCTTCCACTGGCCGACGGAATCATCGGTTCGGGCGGCGAACTGCAGTGGCCCAAGCCGACGCGGCCCGGCGACGTGCTGCATGTGGAGGGCGAGGTCGTCGACATCGTGCCCTCGCGCTCCAAACCCGGCCGCGCGATGGTGGCGATGCGCTGCCAGACGCTCAACCAGCATGGCGACGTGCTCCAGCATTTCATGCCGAAGCTGGTGGTGCAGGCGCGTCCGGCCTGAGCCGAAGAGGAAAGAAGAGCGGCGGCCTCAGGCCTTGTCCTGCGTCTGCGAGAGCTGGCGCAGTTCTTCCGCGCTGAAGCCCGCACGCCCGCGCGCCTCGAAGTTGAAGGGCGGCTTGTGCCGCGGCGCGTCGTAGCGCGCCACGAGCCCCGGGTAGGCCGCTTCCGGGTCGATGCCCTCGCGCTCGCACAGCCAGCGGTACCAGTGGTTGCCGATGGCCACGTGGCCCACTTCGTCGCGCAGGATGATGTCGAGGATCTCCACCGCGCGCAGCGCATCGGGTGTGTTCACGCGCTTGAGCTTGCCCTGGATGAGCGGCGTGGCGTCGAGCCCGCGCGCCTCCAGCGTGCGCGGCACCAGCGCCATGCGGGCGAGCACGTCGTCCTTGGTCTTCTCGCACATGTTCCACAGGCCGTCGTGGCCGGGGAAGTCGCCATAGCGCCAGCCCATGTCCTGCAGGTGCGCGTGCAGAAGGGTGAAGTGCAGCGCCTCTTCATGGGCCACGCGCAGCCAGTCGCGGTAGTAGGCCTCGGGCATGCCGTCGTAGCGCCAGACGGCGTCGAGCGCGAGGTTGATGGCGTTGAACTCGATGTGGCAGATCGAATGGATCAGCGCCGCGCGTCCCTCGGTGGTGAAGGGCGAGCGCTTCTGCACGGCGGTGGCGGCCACGCGCAGCGGGCGCTCGGGGCGGCCCGGCACGCCGAGATCGTCGCCGGGCGTGCGGATCTCCTGGGCTGCTATGGATTCGGTAGCGCCGTCCAGCGGGATGGCACGGGTGGCGGCCACCTTTTCATCGGGGTCTGTAAGGCGAAGCGCGGCCAGTGCGCTCAATCGGGGGTGCATCCCTACAATTCTAGGTTTTGACCTTGCAGGGACCGGAAACAATGGCGCTCTACGAACTCGACGGTGTGGCACCCCAGGTGGGCGAAGGTGCATGGGTGGCCGACACCGCGGAGGTGATGGGCAACGTCAGGCTGGCGGAGAACGCCAACGTGTGGTTCGGCGCGGTGCTGCGAGGCGACACCGAGACGCTGAGCATCGGGCGCAACAGCAACATCCAGGACCTGTCGGTGCTGCACGCCGACATCGGCTGCCCCCTGACCGTGGGCGACAACGTGACCGTCGGCCACCAGGTGATGCTGCACGGCTGCACCATCGGCGACAACACGCTGGTCGGCATCCAGGCGGTGGTCTTGAATAACGCGAGGATCGGCCGCAACTCGATCGTTGGCGCCGGCAGCGTGGTGACCGAGGGCAAGGAGTTTCCCGACAACTCGCTCATCATGGGCTCGCCCGCCAAGGTGGTGCGCACCCTCGACGACGAGGCCGCCGCCAAGCTGCGCCAGGGCGCGGAAAACTACGTGGCCAACGCGCGGCGCTTCGCGAAGGGCCTGAAAAAGATCGCCTGACCATCCCGGCTGCAGGCACATACACAGAAAGAAGACGTTTTGAGCGAGCTGCACAAATTCCTGTTCGATGGCCTGCCGGTGCGCGGCATGATCGTGCGCCTGACGGACGCGTGGCAGGAGATCCTCGCGCGGCGCGCCTCCAATACCGCCACCGGCGCGTATCCGCAGCCCGTGGTCGAACTGCTCGGCGAGATGACGGCGGCTGCCACGCTGATGCAGGCCAACATCAAGTTCAACGGCGCGCTGATCCTGCAGATCTTCGGCGACGGCCCCGTCAAGGTGGCGGTGGCCGAGTCCAAGCCCGACCTGAGCCTGCGCGCGACCGCCAAGGTGATGGGCGAGCTGCCGGCCGACGCGCACCTGCCCGACATGGTCAACGTGAACAACAAGGGCCGCTGCGCCATCACGCTCGACCCCAAGGACAAGCTGCCGGGCACCACCCCCTACCAGGGCGTCGTGCCGCTCTTCGGTGACGACGGCGAGAAGCTCGGCAAGCTCAGCGACGTGCTTCAGCACTACATGCTGCAAAGCGAACAGCTCGACACCACGCTGGTGCTGGCCGCCGACGACAAGGTGGCCGCGGGCCTGCTGATCCAGCGCCTGCCGGTGAAAGGCGAAGGCAACCTCGAGGGCACCGCCGACAAGGATCACGATCAGGCCAACGAAGACCAGATCGGCCGTAACGAAGACTACAACCGCATCTCGATCCTCGCGTCGAGCCTCACGCGCGACGAGCTGCTCACGCTCGACGTCGAGACCATTCTGCGCCGCCTGTTCTGGGAAGAGAAGCTGCTGCGCTTCGAGCCGCAGGCCGGCATGCTCGGACCGCGCTTCGCCTGCACATGCGGCCGCGAGCGCGTGGCGCAGATGATCCGCGGCCTCGGCGAGCAGGAGGCCGAGAGCATCCTCGCCGAGCGCGGCAACATCGAGGTGGGCTGCGACTTCTGCGGCAAGCAGTACCGCTTCGATGCTGTCGACGCCGCGCAGATTTTCACGCCGGTGGGCGACCGGGTTCCGGGCAGCTCCGTCGTGCAGTAGGCGGCGCCGTCGCTGCCTCTTTTTCAGTCAGCGCAGCACCTTGATCATCGCGGCGAGGCGCTCGTGCGCGAAACCGGCCGCCAGCGCGCGGTCGAACATGCCGGCCAGGAAAGCCGGAAAGCTCCCGTCCAGGCCGGCCTCGCGCGCCTGCTTCACGAACAGCCGGCCCGAGCCCGCGCAGGTGGCCATCGAGCTCTGGGGCTCGCCGTAGCTCCCGGCCTCGATGGCATCGCCCTCGGCGCGGATCATCTCCCCCAGCACCGGCGATATCGCACCGATCATCCGGCCGAACTCGCCCACGCCCAGCCCTTCGGCCTCGCAGATGCGAGCGCCGTGGAAGAAGCCGCTCATCGCGCCGAACATGCACGACAGCGTCGCGAGGTCCCAGGCCGCGGCGTTGCCGACCGGCTCGCCCATGTACATGAGGCGGCCGGCGATGGTTTCGAGCACCGGGCGGCAGATGGCCAGCGCGCGCTCCTCGCCCGAAATGAAGAGCGGCGTGTCGGGCCGGCCGATCTGGCCGGGCGTGGCGAGCAGGGCGCCATCGAGGTAGGCCACGCCGTCCGCGGCGGCCCAGGCGTCGCGCGCGTCCTGCGGCGTGCCGGTGCTCAGCTGCACCAGCACCTTGCCGCGCAGGGCCTGCATCACGCCGGGCTGGGCGAGGATCGAGCGGGCCGCGGCGTAGTCGGCCACGCACATCAGCACGATGGGGCTCGCCTCGGCGGCGCTGCGCGCATCCGTGGCGAGCAGGGTGCCCTGGTTCAGCAGCGGGTGGGCGCGCCCGGCGGTGCGGTTCCAGAGCGTCAGCGTGTATTTCGGCTGCAGTGCGCGCGCGAGCGCGATGCCCATGGGGCCGAGGCCGATGAGGGATACGTCGGTCATGTCGTTCTCCGTTCCATGTTTTCGTGTCGATCAGGTGCAGCCAGGCCGCGGCGGGCGTCAGCTTCTGGCCCAGCCCGCCGTCGACGGTGAGCCGCGCGCCGGTCGTGAAGGTCGCCTCGAAGGCGAAGAACAGCACCGCGCGGGCCACCTCGTCGGCGGTGCCGTGGCGCCGCATCGGCGTGATCTGGTCGCCCAGCCGGATGAACTCGGCGCGTTCCTCCGGCGTCGCATCGGCCACGCCCAGCGTGGGCGTGTCGATGAAGCCCGGGCTCACCACGTTCACGCGGATGCGCCGCGCCATCAGCTCCGCCGCGAAGCCCGAGGCGAAGGAGCGCAGCGCGGCCTTGGTGGCGCTGTAGACGCTCATGCCATGCATGCCGCCTTCGTCCGCGATCGATGAAGTGACCACGATGGCGCCGCCCTCGCGGATCAGCGGCGCCAGGCGCTGCACGGTGAAGAACGGACCCTTGGTGTTGATGGCGAAGGCGCGGTCGTAGCCGGCCTCCGTCACCTGTTCGAAGGGCTCCAGCGTGGAGATGCCGGCGTTGATGTGCAGCAGGTCGATGCGGCCGAAGCGCTCGCGCACCGTGGCCGCCAGCGTGTCGATGTCGGTCAGCGAGGCGGCGTCGGACGCCAGCACGTGGGCGCCCGCGCCGAGCGTGCGCCGCGCGGCTTCGAGGTTCGCGGGGTTGCGTCCGGTCACCAGCACTTCGGCGCCGCCCGCGAGCAGAGCCTGTGCGGTGGCCAGGCCCATGCCGATGGTTCCGCCGGTGATGACGGCCTTCTTGCCGCCGTAGATGTCGTTCGTCATGATGATTCGCGTGCCTTGCAATGGATGAAGTTCAAGGCTGCGAATGATCCGGATCGGTGCTCTTGCGGTCGCGCACGTTCGGCCGCGCCGGAGCACGAACGGACAGCGCCGTGCAAGGCGGCGCTCGATAATGTTCCGATGAGCAAAACCGACGCGGACACCCGCCTGCAGGTGGACCTGCGGCAGACGCCCGGCGGCGTGGTCGGCTACGACGCGCTGCCCGACCATCGCATCAAGCTACACACCGGCGGTCCGGTGGCTGGGGCCTGCAGGCTGCACAGCTTCCTCTACACGCGCGGCGACCTCGACATCCTGCCGGCCGGCATCTCCGACGTCTGGCACGAGGAAGCGCCGAGCACCTCGGTCGTGGTGCGCATGCCGCCTTCGCTGCTGAGCCGCACAGCCGACGAGATGGGCCTGCCGCCCGAGCGGGCCGTGCTCGACCAGCGCCACCAGTTCCGTGACGCGCGGATCGAGCACGTCGCTTGGGCGCTCGACGCGGAGCGCCGCGCTGGCTTTCCCAACGGCAGGCTCTACACCGACAGCCTGGGCACCGCGCTCGCGGTGCAGCTGCTGGCGGGGCAGGAGTCGACCGCAGGCACGGCATCAGCGCAGGGGTTGACGCGGCCGCAGCTGCGCCGCGTGACCGAGTACATCGAAGCGCACCTGGACGGCGATCTCTCGCTGGCCGCGCTGGCCGGTATCGCAGGCCTCAGCGCCTCGCACCTGAAGACGCAGTTCAAGCGCTCCATCGGCCTGCCGGTGCACGAGTACGTGGTGCACCGCCGCGTCGACCGTGCGCGCGGCCTGCTGCTGCGCAGCGAGATGCCGGCGAGCCTCGTGGCGCTGGAGAGCGGCTTCTCGCACCAGAGCCACATGGCGCGCTGCATGCGGCGTGTGCTCGGCGTCACGCCGGGCGAAGTGCGGCGCGCGGGCTAGGGGTCTAGCGAGCCGCGTCGTCGAACCCGCCGAACGAGATGTCCGGCGCGCTCGTGTTGTGCTTCGACGGCAGGCTGCGGCCAAAGCGCACCTGCGTGGCCTGCAGGCTCTTCACCTCCGGCAGCGGCAGCACCTGCTGCGCCGCCTGGGGCGATGCCTGCCAGCGCACTTCGCTCACGTCGGCGTTGTCGGGGGTGACGTACATCGAGCGCAGCACCGCGAAGGGCTGGGCGCTTGCGGTGGGCTTCGACAGCGTCACGTCGAGCGCGGTGCGCGCGCGGCTGGTCTCCTCGACCTTCACTGCGGCACTGCCGCCGTCGGTGAAGCGCACGTGGATGGCCAGCGGCCGGGGCACGATGCGGATCGACGCGATGTTCACCACCGGCCGCGCGGCGGCCTCGACCGGGCCGAGCAGGAAGGACGAGCCGTACACCCCGTCGCCGAAGCGCGCCTCGGGCAGCGGCTTGATGCGCCAGTAGCCATCCGACGGATAGAGCACGATGGCTTCGAGCGGCTTACCGTTCTCTTTCCTGAACACCTGCAGCAGATGAAAGCCGCGGTCCTTGCGCTTGCCCACCTGCACGGGCACGCGCTGCGGGCGCCAGAAGCTCGGCAGGGTCATGCCTACGATGCGCCACCGGGCGTTGTCCATCAGCACCACGGTGCGCTTGCGGAAGCGGTAGGCCGGATCGGTGGGATGCTCGCCGCCGTCGAAGTTGCAGCCCGAGAAGTCGGGCGCGGTGACGTCGTTGCCGATCTTGTCGAGGTAGTCGGGCTGCAGCGCCTCGATGCGCATGCGGCGGATGCCTTCGCCGCGCAGGGTCAGCGAGACGTTGTCTTCCTCGGCGCAGGCGGTGGTGGTGGTGCCGTTCTCGACGGTGGCCGCGACAGGTGCCGCGTGGACCGGGCCGGTGGCCGACAGCAGCAGGGTGGCCAGAGCGGAAGGAAGAAGCGCGATGCGCGCGGCGGTCGAAAGGGGCATCGGGTCTCCGGTAAGGGGAAAGGGAGGGCCGCTACTCGCGGCGTGCGATGAGATCGCTGAAGAGCCTATGTTCGCATTCCGGGTCGGAGCATTTCTCGCAAGGCCACGACCAGGAGGCGGGTTTCGCGTCGGACCTGGCGCGCGTGCGCGGCCGGCCCTCGTTGCCTGCGATGGAAACGATGGCGTTCCACGCGTTGGCAAGCCGCTCGCCGCCGCTGCCATGCACCACGGCATACGAGAGCTTCGCGCCCGCGAGCGCGGCGCGCACCAGCGTGTCGGTCGGCTGCTGCGCATGCGGGCCGTCGCGCATGTCGTCGGCCACCCAGGGCAGGTCGAGCGCGGTCAGCAGCGTGATGGCGTAGCGCCGCTGGGCGGCCAGCGCACTGTCGTAGAGGGAGGTGTCCGCGAAGAGCTGCTCGCTGTAGACGGCCGTCATGAGCGCGGTGGTGTCGGCCACCACCACGCCGGTGGCGGCTGCGAGCGCTATGCGGCGGGTCTGCTCGTCGGCGATGGCCTGCTGCTCGTCGGGGCGCGGTGTGCGGCCTTCGCGCTCGCACCATTCGCGCAGGTACTCGCTCACCAGGGTGGTCGGTACGCCGCGGTCCTGCAGGCGCTGCGCGATGGCGCGGGCCAGCTCGGTCTTGCCGGTGCTTTCGGCCCCCACGAGGGCGATGACGCAGCCCGTCGGCAGCACGGGGGTCATGCGCGCACGGCCGCTGCGGCGCTGGACGGCATGCGCTGGCGCCAGGCAAGGTAGCCGGCCACGCTGAGCACGGCGAACACCGCATACAGGCCCACCGTGAGCCACAGGCCCTTGTGGATGAAGAGGCCCACGCTCACCACGTTCACCGCCAGCCAGATCAGCCAGTTCTCGATGAACTTGCGCCCGAGCAGGAACTGCCCGACCAGGCTCAGGCCGGTGGCGAAGCCGTCCCACCAGGGCACGTCGGTGTCGGTGAAGCGGCGCAGGAAGAGAGCGACCGCCGGCCATGCCAGAGCGCAGGCGAGCAGCGTGAGCGCGATGCCGCGCGATGAAAGGCGGCTGACGCGCAGCGCGCTGCCGTCGGCGCGATGGCCGCGCAGCCATTGCGCCCATCCCCATAGGGCGACGAGCGCGAAGAAGACCTGCAGCGAGGCGTCGCCATAGATGCGCGCCTTGGCGAACACCGCTACGTAGAGCACCGAGCTGACGATGGCCAGCGGCCATCCCCAGTGGATCTCGCGCATGTTGCAGCCCACCATGGCGAGCGCCAGCGTCGACGCGACGAGCTCGAGCCAGCTCACGGGAGAGCCCCAGAGCATGAACGCGGGGGCCGAGAGAAGCTCGGTCATCGGCTCTGAGGCGAAGAAAGAAGAGGAAAGGGAGAGGGGAAAGAATGGCCGAGGTCAGTGCGCAATTTGCACGAAGACCTCGTTCGGCTTGACCATGCCGAGTTCCGCGCGCGCGCGCTCCTCGACCATCTCCAGCCCGTCCTTGAGGTCGTTGACCTCGGAGCTCAGGCGCTCGTTGTTCAGCGCGGCCTTGGCGTTGGCTTCCTTCTGGTCGGCCAGCTTGGTCCGCAGCTGGGCCACGTCGCGCACGCTGCCGCGCCCGTTCCACAGCTGCCACTGCAGGATGGCCAGCAGGAGCAGCAGGACGATCGGTGGAACGAGGCGGGCGCGCATGCCGCGTGGCGTCCGGCGTTACTTCAGGTTGTAGAACGCGCCGCGGCCGGGGTACACGGCGATGTCGCCCAGGTCTTCCTCGATGCGCAGCAGCTGGTTGTACTTGGCGATGCGGTCCGAGCGCGAGAGCGAGCCGGTCTTGATCTGGCCGGCGTTGGTGCCCACGGCGATGTCGGCGATGGTGCTGTCTTCCGTTTCGCCCGAGCGGTGCGAGATCACGGCGGTGTAACCCGCGCGCTTGGCCATCTCGATGGCGGCGAAGGTCTCGGTCAGCGTGCCGATCTGGTTGATCTTGATCAGGATCGAGTTGGCGATGCCCTTCTCGATGCCTTCCTGCAGGATCTTGGTGTTGGTGACGAAAAGGTCGTCGCCCACCAGCTGCACGCGCTTGCCCAGGCGTTCGGTGAGCAGCTTCCAGCCGTCCCAGTCGCCTTCGTGCATGCCGTCCTCGATGCTGATGATCGGGTACTTGTCGACCCAGGTCGCGAGCATGTCGGTCCAGCTCTCGGCCGTGAGCGACAGGTTCTCGCCCGACAACACGTACTTGCCGTCCTTGTAGAACTCGCTGGCCGCGCAGTCCAGGCCCAGGGCGATCTGTTCGCCGGCGGTGTAGCCGGCCTTGTCGATGGCTTCCAGGATCAGCTGGATGGCTGCTTCGTGGCTCTCGACGCTGGGAGCGAAGCCGCCTTCGTCGCCCACCGCCGTGCTGATGCCGCGGTCGCCCAGGATCTTCTTCAGTGCGTGGAACACTTCGGCGCCATAGCGCACGGCCTCGCGGAAGCTCTTGGCGCCCACGGGGATGATCATGAATTCCTGCAGGTCGAGGCTGTTGTTGGCGTGCGCGCCGCCGTTGATGACGTTCATCATCGGCACCGGCAGCTGCATGCCGCCCATGCCGCCGAAGTAGCGGTACAGCGGCAGGCCCGATTCTTCTGCCGCGGCGCGGGCCACGGCCATCGAGACGGCGAGGGTGGCGTTTGCGCCCAGGCGGCCCTTGTTGTCCGTGCCGTCGAGGTCGATCATCGTGCGGTCGAGGAAGGCCTGTTCGCTGGCGTCCAGGCCGAGCACGGCTTCCGAGATCTCGGTGTTGATGTTCTCGACGGCCTTCAGCACGCCCTTGCCGAGATAGCGGCTCTTGTCGCCGTCGCGCAGCTCGATGGCTTCGCGCGAGCCGGTCGATGCGCCCGAGGGCACGGCCGCGCGGCCCATGGTGCCCGATTCGAGCAGCACGTCGCATTCGACGGTGGGGTTGCCTCGGCTGTCGAGAATTTCGCGGCCGACGATGTCAACGATTGCACTCATCTTCTGTCTTTCTCTTTCTGGTCTCTTTGGGCGGATGAATAGATGGGGGAACGGGGCAGGAGATCAGAGGCCCTCGACGGCGATCATGTTCATGATCGCGGCGCCGGCACGCGCCTCGCGCGCCTTGAGGTACTCGGGCGTCTCGTAGAAGGCCTTCGCCTTCTCGAAGCTGGGGAACTTGAGGATGACGATGCGCGTGGGCTTCCAGTCGCCCTCCAGTGGCTGCACCTGGCCGCCGCGCACGCACACCTCGGCGCCGTGCGCCTGCATGGCGACGGTCGACCACTTCTTGTATTCCTCGTACTGCGTCGGGTTGCTCACCTCGACGTGGGCGATGACGTAGCCGCTGCTCATGCAACCGCCTTCAGCGTCTTGTTGGTGCTGCCCGAACCCTTTTCCTTGTGCTCGAGCGCGGCCTTGATGAAGGCGTTGAAGAGCGGGTGGCCGCCCCACGGAGTCGACTTGAACTCGGGGTGGAACTGCACGCCCATGAACCACGGGTGCACGTCCTGCGGCAGCTCGACGATTTCGGTCAGGTGCTCGCGCTGGGTGAGGGCGGAGATCACGAGGCCGGCCTTGCGCAGCTCGTCGAGGTAGTTCACGTTGGCTTCGTAGCGGTGGCGGTGGCGTTCAGTGACCACGTCGCCGTAGATGCTGTGGGCCAGCGTGCCCGGCGCCACGTCGGAGCTCTGCGCGCCCAGGCGCATGGTGCCGCCGAGGTCGGACTTCTCGTCGCGGATCTTCACGGTGCCGTCGGCGTCCTTCCACTCGGTGATCAGCGCGATCACGGGGGTGGGCGTCTCGGGGTCGAACTCGGTGCTGTTGGCGTTCTTCAGGCCGGCCACGTGGCGGGCGTATTCGATGGTGGCCACCTGCATGCCCAGGCAGATGCCGAGGTAGGGCACCTTGCCCTCGCGGGCGAAGCGCGCGGCCGAGATCTTGCCTTCCACGCCGCGCTGGCCGAAGCCGCCGGGCACCAGGATGGCGTCGTACTTGGCCAGGCGCGAGACGTCCTGCGGCGAGATGGTCTCGGAGTCGATGTAGTCGATCTTCACGCGGGCATGGTTCTTCATGCCGGCATGGCGCAGCGCCTCGTTGAGCGACTTGTAGCTGTCCGACAGGTCGACGTACTTGCCGACCATGGCGATCGAGACTTCCTTCTGCGGATGCTCGACCTCGTAGACCAGCTCGTCCCAGCGCTGCAGCTTGGCGGGCGGGGTGTTGATGCGCAGCTTGTCGCAGATCAGGCCGTCCAGGCCCTGCTCGTGCAGCATGCGGGGCACCTTGTAGATCGTGTCCACGTCCCACATGGAGATCACGCCCCATTCGGGCACGTTCGAGAACAGCGAGATCTTGGCGCGCTCGTCGTCGGGGATGCGGCGGTCGGCGCGGCACAGCAGGGCGTCGGCCTGGATGCCGATCTCGCGCAGCTTCTGCGCCGTATGCTGGGTGGGCTTGGTCTTGAGCTCGCCGGCGGCGGCGATCCAGGGCACGTAGCTCAGGTGCACGAAGGCCGAGTTGTTCGGGCCCATGCGCAGGCTCATCTGGCGCACGGCCTCCAGGAAGGGCAGCGACTCGATGTCGCCCACGGTGCCGCCGATCTCGACGATGGCCACGTCCACCTCGTGCGCCGTGCCGATGCCGGCGCCGCGCTTGATGTATTCCTGGATCTCGTTGGTGATGTGCGGGATCACCTGTACCGTCTTGCCGAGGTAGTCGCCGCGGCGTTCCTTCTCGAGCACGGTCTTGTAGATCTGGCCGGTCGTGAAGTTGTTGGCCTTGCGCATCCGCGTGTTGATGAAGCGCTCGTAGTGCCCGAGGTCGAGGTCGGTCTCCGCGCCGTCATCGGTGACGAACACTTCACCATGCTGGAAGGGCGACATCGTGCCGGGGTCGACATTGATGTACGGATCGAGCTTGATGAGGGTGACTTGGAGGCCGCGCGATTCGAGGATCGCGGCGAGCGAGGCGGAGGCGATTCCCTTGCCAAGGGAAGAAACGACACCACCGGTGACGAAGACAAATTTGGTCATGCCAGTTCCGGACGCTGTGAATCCGGGCAGTGGGAAATTGCGATTATAGGTGTGCCCTTCGCGACACCTTTCGAGAAGGGCATCTTTCGTGGGGGCCGCCGCGCACGGCCGCCCGAAGCGGCCGGCCCGCCCCCGGTCGGGGGGAGGCGAAGACACGAAGTGCGAAGCCTGGGGGTGAGCAACAATACAGCCCATGCAAGACCTCGCCGGCAAACACATCGTCCTGGGCCTCACCGGAGGCATCGCCTGCTACAAGTCGGCCGAGCTGTGCCGGCTGTTCGTCAAGGCGGGGGCGACCGTCCAGGTCGTCATGACCGAGGCGGCGGAGCAGTTCATCACCCCCGTGACCATGCAGGCGCTCTCGGGGCGCACCGTCTACACCTCCCAGTGGGACACGCGCGAGCCCAACAACATGCCGCACATCAACCTCAGCCGCGAGGCCGATGCGATCGTGCTGGCCCCCTGCAGCGCCGACTTCATCGCCCGGCTGGTGCAAGGCCGCTCCGACGACCTGCTGAGCCTGATGTGCCTGGCTCGCCCGATGGACCGCATCCCGCTGCTGATCGCCCCGGCCATGAACCGCGAGATGTGGGCCCATCCGGCCACGCAGCGCAACCTCATGCAGGTTGCGGCCGACGGCGCGACGGTGCTGGGCGTGGGCAACGGCTGGCAGGCCTGCGGCGAGACCGGCGACGGCCGCATGCTGGAACCGGCGCAGCTGCTGGAAGATGTCACCGCCTTCTTCAGCCCCAAGCTGCTGGCGGGGCAGAAGGTGCTGGTCACGGCCGGCCCGACCTTCGAGGCGCTGGACCCGATCCGCGGCATCACCAACCATTCGTCCGGCAAGATGGGCTTCGCCATTGCCCGGGCTGCCCGCGAGGCAGGCGCCGAGGTCACGCTGGTGGCCGGGCCGGTGCACCTGCTCACGCCGCGCGGCGTGACGCGCGTCGACGTGCTCTCGGCGCAGGACATGCTCGAAGCGACCACCCGTGCGGCCCAGAGTGCTAGCATTTTCGTAGCTACGGCAGCCGTCGCAGACTGGCGGCCGGCCACCCAGAGCAACCAGAAGATCAAGAAGGACGGCAGCGGCAGGACGCCGGTGTTGAACTTCACCGAAAACCCGGACATCCTCCTTTCCGTCGCGAAGAGCGAGCGGGCGCAGTCGAAGAAGCTCTTCTGCGTGGGCTTCGCCGCCGAGAGCGAGAACCTCGCCGAACACGCCAAGGCCAAGCGCGAGCGCAAGGGCATCCCGCTGCTGGTGGGCAACATCGGCCCGCTGACCTTCGGCCAGGACGACAACGCGCTGCTGCTGGTGGACGCAAACGGCGTGCGCGAGCTCCCGCGCGCCCCCAAGCTCACGCTGGCGCGCGAGCTCATGACCGAGATCGCAGCGCGTCTTCCCGACTGGAGGGTCTGATGAATCCCCAATGGAACACACCGCCGAATGGCGATTTCGCCCGCTATGTGGAGCGGCTGTCCGCGCAGGCGGCGCTGCCGAAGCGGACCGCCGCAGCGCCCGGCGAGCACGGGTTGGACATCGGCATGACGCCGACCTCCGGTCCGCAGGCGCAGGGGCCCGTCACCGCCGCGATGCAGCGCGCCGAGCTCCCCAACGGCGAAGTGCCCAGGAAGCAGCCTGGCTCCTTCGATCCGGCGCTGCTCAAGGTGCTGGGCATCTTCGGCGCGGTGGCGTTCCTCGTGCTCTGGGCTGCGGGCGTGCCGTTCGGCGTGCTGATCGTCCTGGCGGCGCTGGCCGCCTGGTTCGGAAGGAAATTGAAGGGCCTGAAGCTCACACCCGGTGTCGCCAAGTGGCAGCAGGTGCTGGAAGAAGCGGCCCGAAAGCAAAGAGAACAGCAACAGAAGCAAGGCAATAACTAGTGAAAGTCGACGTCCGCATCCTCGATCCGCGCATGGTGGATCAATTGCCCGCATACGCCACCCCCGGAAGCGCCGGCCTCGACCTGCGAGCCTGCCTCGATGCCCCCATCACGCTGGAGCCCAACGGCTGGCAGCTGGTGGGCACCGGCATCGCCATCCATCTGGCCGACCCGGCCTATGCGGCGCTGATCCTTCCGCGCTCGGGGCTGGGCCACAAGCACGGCATCGTGCTGGGCAACCTCGTCGGCCTGATCGACAGCGACTACCAGGGCGAGCTGAAGATCAGCGCCTGGAACCGCAGCGACACGCCCTTCGTGCTGAACCCGATGGAGCGGCTGGCGCAGCTGGTGATCGTGCCAGTGGTGCAGGCGCAGTTTCGAGTGGTCACAGAATTTGCACCCACGCAACGAGGCGAGGGCGGCTACGGCTCTACCGGCAAACATTGAGCGAATCCTGAAGATCGGCTGAGTGTCCGGGCGGTAAAGAGCGGAACCGGCAGGGGCCGTACGGCCTCGAAGGTTTCAGTGTGTGAACGGCGTCATCGCGGCCGATGCTGCGGCGTTAGTCAGGCACACGCAGGGTGCATGCATTCATCATCCTTGCATCGTTCTTTCCGAGGAGCCTCCAACATGAAGATCTCAATGCGCTTTGTTTCCGTCACCGCTTCCGTGCTGGCCGTGGCCACGCTCACGGCATGCGTGGCACCGGCGCCGGTCTACCAGACCTCGCGCTATCCCTACCAGGCGCCTCCGCAGGCCATTCCCTACCAGGAAGCTTCCTATGTCGAGTACGGCCACGTGGCCAACATCGAGGTGCTGCGCAGCGAAACCGCCGGCACCGGCACCACGGGCGGCGGTGCCGTCGCCGGTGGCGTCATCGGCGGCGTGGTGGGCAACCAGTTCGGCCGGGGCAATGGCCGCGCCGCGGCGACCGCGCTGGGCATCGTGGGCGGCGCCCTGCTGGGCAACACCATCGAGGCGCAGCAGAACGGTCCGCGCGTCTACGAGATGTACCGCGTCTCGGTGCAGACCGACCGCGGCGGCTATCGCGCCTTCGATGTGCAGAGCCCCGGCGACCTGCGCATCGGCGACCGCGTGCGCATCGACAACGGTCAGATCTCGCGGATGTAAGCCGCGCTTGTTTTAGACGTGAAAAAGCCGGGCATCGCCCGGCTTTTTTCGTATGCGCAGCCTCCGGCCGGATTCGGCGCGTCAGTGCAGCGTCTGGTTGCCCGGCGCCATCGGCGCAATCTTGAAGAAGCCCGTGCCCGCCGTGCCGCGTCCCACTTCTTCCTCGGTGGCCTCGCGCACGGAACGCACGGTGATGTCGAGCCGGATCGCGATGCCCGCCAGCGGATGGTTGCCGTCGAGCACCAGGTGGTCGGGATAGATCTCGGCCACGGTGTAGATCGTGTCCTTCGGAATGTCGGCATTCACGCCCTTGGGCAGTGCGGAGCCGTCGAAGGTCATGCCTTCCTCGGTGCCTTCGGGGAAGAGCGAGCGGGGCTCCAGGAAGAGCAACTGGTCGTTGAAGTCGCCGAAGCCCTGTTCGGGCTCGATCTGCAGTTGCACCCGGGCGCCGGGTTCATGGCCCTGCAGGGCCGCTTCGATCACGTCGAAGAGATCGTCGCCGCCGACCAGGAATTCGACAGGCTCGTCGAGCACATCAAGCACGTCGCCGAGCGTGTCTTTCATCGTCCAGGTCAGGCCGACCACGCATTGTTCAGAGATTTCCATTGCAGAATTCTCCCATGGAGATCAACAAACCGCTGCCCCTGCTGGGCGGCCTGAGCGCCGCGCAGTTCATGCGGCGGCATTGGCAGAAAAAACCCTTGCTCGTGCGGCAGGCTATACCCGCGATGGTGCCACCGATCGAGCGTTCCGAGTTGTTCGCCCTGGCCGAGCGTGAGGACGTCGAATCGCGCCTCATCCGCCACGGCAAGGCCGGCTGGTCGCTCAAGCACGGCCCCCTTGCCCGCCGCGCCCTGCCGTCGCTGAAGCAGCCGGCATGGACGCTGCTGGTGCAGGGCGTCGACCTGCACCACGAGGGCGTGCACGAGCTGATGCGGCAGTTCCGCTTCCTGCCCGACGCGCGCCTCGACGACCTCATGATCAGCTACGCGAGCGATACCGGTGGCGTCGGCGCGCACTTCGACAGCTACGACGTGTTCCTGCTGCAGGCGCACGGGCGCCGGCGCTGGTCCATCGGCAAGCAGAGCGACCTGCGGCTGCAGCAGGGCCTGCCGCTGAAGATCCTCGAGAACTTCGAGCCCGAGCAGAGCTTCGTGCTCGAGCCCGGCGACATGCTCTACCTGCCTCCGCGATACGCCCACGACGGCGTGGCCGTGGGCGGCGACTGCATGACGTATTCCATCGGCCTGCGCTCGTCGGCCCTGGGCGAGTTGGGTGCCGACCTGCTGGCGCGTATGGCGCAGGCCTATGCGGAAGACCTGGAAGACGCGGGCCCGGCCGAACTCGCGCGGTACCGCGATCCGACGCAGCCCGCCGTCGATGCGCCCGCCGCGATGCCCGCGGCCCTGCAGGGTTTCGCGCGCAAGGCCATCGAGGCGGCGCTGCGCGATGCCGATGCCATCGACCGTGCCCTTGGCGAGTCGCTCACCGAGCCCAAGGCGAATGTCTGGTTCGATGAAAGCGGTGAGGCGCCGGCGGCCATGCAGCACGTGAAGCTCGACCGCCGCACGCGCATGCTCTACGACGCGCGGCACATCTACATCAACGGCGAGAGCTTTCGCGCGGGCGGCGCCGATGCGACGCTGATGCGCAAGCTGGCCGACCGCCGCGAGCTCGGTGCGCGCGAACTCTCGCGAGCGAGCGAAGGCGCTCTTGCGCTGCTGGGCGAGTGGTGCGAAGCAGGGTGGCTCCATGCCGGATGAAGCGCCCGGCCCGTCATTGCCCGAGGGCCGCTTCGATGGCCGGGAGGCCTTCGACGTGCTCCTGCGCAACGCACTCTCGGCCGCGGCGCGCGAAGGCTGGAAGGAGGTCGTCTTCAGCGACCCCGATTTCGCCGACTGGCCCCTCGGCGAGCGCGCGGTCATCGAGGCATTGCAGGCCTGGGCCGCGAGCGGCCGCCGCCTGATGCTGCTCGCGCAGCGCTACGACATTCTCGAACGCGGCCATGCGCGCTTCGTCGCATGGCGCCGCATGTGGGACCACATCATCGAATGCAGGGCCGCAGGCAAGGCATCGGGCATGGAAGTGCCGAGCGCCATCTGGACGCCCTCATGGTTCGCGCATCGAATCGACCCAGAACGAAGCAGGGGCGTGAGCGGCGCAGACGCACGCGCGCGCAGCGAATTGCGCGAGGCCATCGAAGAGTGCTGGCGCATGGGCCGGCCCGCGTTTCCGGCATCGACACTCGGCTTGTAAGCCAATGCCGCGAATGCGGCCGCGAGACATATTCAGGCGGATATGCGGGTCTAGAATTTTTTCGTTCCAGACCTTCATTGCCTAAGGAGATTCCATGAAGAAGTCATCGTCCGTCCTGATCGCCTCTCTGATTGCCGCTGCCGCGCTCGTCGCCTGCGGCAAGAAGGAGGATGCAGCGCCGGCTGTCGTGACGCCGCCTCCTGCGCCCGTGACTGAACCCGCACCCGCGCCCGCTGCTCCCGCTCCCGCGCCATCGGCCGATCCGGGCGCATCGTCCTCGTCGTCGACCGCGCCTTCTTCGGGCTCGCAGTCGGCGCTCGATGCCGCGAACGCAGCCACCGAGGCCGCGAAGAAGAATGAAGCGCCGAAGCAGTAAGCAGCAAGGACTGCATCAGCCATGAAAAAGCCGCCATGAGGCGGCTTTTTTTTCTTAGGAGAGCGTGAGGGCCCTGGCGCTCAGACGTCGAGCCAGGGCGAGCCTGCGCTGGCCGTGGCCGTCAGCATCTCCGACTCGTTGCCGCCCAGCGCTTCGGCCATGAGGCGCCGCACGATCTCGGGCCGGTTGTTCTGCTCGCTCAGGTGCGCCGCGACCACATGCCGCAGGCCATCATGCAGCAGCGCGCGTGCGATCTCGGCCGCGGCGGTGTTCGACAGGTGCCCGTAGTTGCCGCCCACGCGGTGCTTGAGGAAGGGCGGGTAGCTCGAGTTCGCGAGCAGCTCGCTGTCATGGTTGAACTCCAGCAGCAGCGAATGCACGCCGGCCAGCCGGGTCAGCACGTGCGTCGTTGCATGGCCCAGGTCGGTCAGCACGCCCAGCGTGCGGTTGCCGTCTGTACAGCGCAATTGCAGCGGTTCGCGCGCATCGTGCGGAACGGTGAAGGGCTGCACGCAGAGGTCGCCGACAG
This sequence comes from Variovorax sp. 278MFTsu5.1, assembly GCF_048305045.1. NCBI lineage: Bacteria > Pseudomonadati > Pseudomonadota > Betaproteobacteria > Burkholderiales > Comamonadaceae > Variovorax > Variovorax sp. 278MFTsu5.1. The sequence continues at coordinate 4,507,690 of NZ_CP157622.1, read as the reverse complement.
TGAACTCGGCGTCGTCGCGCGCGAGGTTCAGCAGTCCCTCGAAATCGCGCCCGCCGGTCGCGAGCCAGGTGCCTTCGCTCATCCAGACGGGAATGCGGTTGCGCCGCGACAGCGAATGGGCGCAGCCGATGTGGTCGCCGTGCTCGTGTGTCACGAAGACCGCATCGATGTCGCTGGCTGCAAGGCCCGCCTGGGCCAGGCGCAGGTCGAGCTGCTTGAGGCCGAAGCCGCAGTCGACGAGGAGGCGGGAGGTGCGGCCGGCGCTGGTCGTCTCGACCAGCGCGGCGTTGCCCGTGCTGCCGCTGCCGAGGCTTCGGAAGCGGAGCATGCGGGTTATCTCAGGTCGTCTGCGATGACCTTGACGATGCGCTCGGCGTTGACCGAGGTCTCGGGAGCGCCGGCTTCGTTGAGCACCGACACGGTGGTGGATTCGCCCTGGCCCTTGACCGAGATGCGGAACTTCGCGGGCGCTTCGGTCTTGCTCGAACCGCCGAACAGCTTGCCGAAGAAGCCGGGCTCCTTCTTGTCGGGATTCGGCGGCACGTAGCGCACGAAGTAGACGCCGGCGCTGCGGTCGCGGTCTTCCACGGTGAAGCCGGTGCGATCGAGCGCGAGGCCGACGCGGCGCCATGCGCGGTCGAAGCCTTCGCTGATCTGCACGACCGGCTGGTTGCCGACCTTGGCGATGGTGGCGGTCTTGGGCGTCGCGGTGGTCGCGGCCAGGATCTTCGACTGCTCCTGCGACACGCCGAGCTTGACCATCAGGCGGCGCAGGAATTCGGTCTCGAGCTCAGGATCGCTGGGGCGCGGCTGCCACACGGTCTGGTCCTGGCGGGAGTTGTTGTAGACCTCCTGCATGCCGCGATGGCTGATGAAGATCTCGGTGCCGGTGGTGGTGCGCTCCAGGCGGGTGCGGAAGCGGTCGAGCTCGCCGGTGGAGTAGACCGAGTCGACCAGCTTGCCCAGCGTGCCGCGGATGATGTCCTGCGGCAGCTTGGCGCGGTTCTCGGCCCAGTCGGTTTCCATGATGCCCAGGTTGCGCTGGTCGGTGGTCAGCAGGAAGCCGTTTTCCTGCCAGAAGTCCTTCACCGGGTCCCAGAGCTGGTCGGGCGTGCGATTGACCACGATCCAGCGCTGCGTGCCCGAGCGCTCCATGCGCACGTCGCCGATGTTGGCCACCGCGGTGGGGACGCCGGGCGCGTTGGCAATGCCTGCCTGGTACGAGTTTGCGCTCACGGCGCCGCCGGGGATGGCGTAGCGGTTGTCGCGCGAAAGCTGGGAGAGATCGGGCGGGACTTCGAGCGTCGGGGCCTTGCCTGCGCTCTTGTAGTCGATCTTGTCGCTCTCGAGGACGGAGCAGGCGGCGAGGCTGGCAACGAGGGCCAGCAGTGCAAGTCGCGAAAGGTTCTTCAACGTCGTCTTCCTTGTTGGAATGGTTCGGTCAATCTAGGGGCCGCAGTGCCCGCCGCCATCTCTGAGCGCGGTTCGGGCAAAAGGTTGCTTAACCTTGCTGTGGCCAGGGGAAAGGCAGGTCCGGGACGTGCTGGAGAGGAGTGCTCAGCCCTTCAGCAGGCCGGTGGCGCGCAGGGCGCCTTCGACCGCGGGGCGGCTCGCTTCGCCGAGTTCGGTGAGCGGCAGGCGCAGCGCGCCGCCACACAGGCCGAGCCGTGCCATCGCCCACTTCAGCGGGATCGGGTTCGGCTCGACGAACAGGTTGCGGTGCAGCGGCATGAGCTCGAACTGGATCTGCATGGCGCGCTTCACGTCGCCCGCCAGCGCGGCGACGCACAGCTCGTGCATCTTGCGCGGCGCGATGTTGGCCGTGACGCTGATGTTGCCCTGGCCGCCGCAGAGCATGAGCGCGACCGCGGTCGGGTCGTCGCCGGAATAGACGGCGAAGTTCTTCGGCACTTCGCGGATGAGCCACTGGGCCCGCTCGATGTTGCCGGTGGCTTCCTTGATGCCGATGATGCCGGGCACCTGCGCCAGGCGCAGCACGGTGTCGTGCGCCATATCGGCGACAGTGCGGCCGGGCACGTTGTACAGCACGATGGGCAGGTCGCCCACGGCCTCGGCGATGGCCTTGAAGTGCTGGTACTGGCCCTCTTGCGTGGGCTTGTTGTAGTAGGGCACGACCTGGAGCTGCGAGTCGGCGCCCACGCCCTTGGCGAACTTGGCGAGCTCGATGGCTTCCTTGGTGGAGTTCGCGCCGCAGCCGGCCATCACGGGCACGCGGCCCTTGGCCTGCTCGACCGAGACGCGGATGATTTCGCAGTGCTCCTCGACATCGACCGTCGGCGATTCGCCGGTGGTGCCGACCACGCCCAGGCAGTCGGTGCCTTCTTCGATGTGCCAGTCGATGAGTCGCCGCAGGGCGGGGTAGTCGACACTGCCGTCGTCGTGCATCGGCGTGACGAGCGCGACGATGCTGCCTGTCAGTTGCTCCAAGGGGAATCTCTTTGTCGGTGGACGAAAGCGCCGATTCTACTTACTCCGGCGCCCCGCCAGACAGCGGCCCCGGGCCCCTTAGTTTCCCTTAAGGAAGCGGCGCGCCGGCAGACCGGAATCGGCCGCGGGCGGGCGAACGGCCGCGATGCGCTGCACGAAGCGCTCCGGCTGCGCGATGAACCCGTCCTCGTAGGCCACCACGCTCAGTCCGGCGCAGGCCGTCAGCAGTTCGCCCGGCTGCAGCAGGAAGTCGGGCCGCGAGGGCTTGCCGACGGTTTCGTTGCCCGTGGCGAAGGTCTCGTAGAGCAGCACGCCGCCCGGCGCCACAGCGGCAACGATGTCGGCCATGCGCGGGCGCCAGAGGTAGTTGGTGACGACCACGGCACCGAAGGCCCGGCCGGAGAAGGGCCAGGAGCCGGATTCGATGTCGGCCTCGATCACCTTGCCGAACGTGCTTGCCGCCTCGACAGCCTCGGGAGAGCGGTCGACGCCGGTGACCGCGTGCCCGCGTCCGGCGAACCACTTCATGTGCCGCCCGGCGCCGCAGGCCACGTCCAGCACCGACGCGCCGGTCGCAAGCAGGTGCGACCACCGGGCAATCCATTCGGAAGGTGCTCCCAGGCCGTGCACTGGCGCTATTTCTTTCATAGCAATGAGGCTCAGAAGCAGGACCAGATCTGGTCGACCAGCGTCACCAGGAAGTCCGGATGCACGTACAGCGCGAACACGCCGCCCAGCACCGCCAGCGCGGCGGCCAGCCAGCCGGCGTGGACGATGTGATGGCGCATCCGGGTAGTCATGGCCCTGTTTACACGCAAACCGGCTGCGGATCAGCCCGCGGCGCCCACCGGCTGCGGACCGCGCGGAATGGCGCTTTCCTTCACCGGCAGGTTGACCACCGCGGCGAACACGCCCAGCGCGATCGCGATGTACCAGACGATGTCGTAGCTGCCCGTGGTGTCGTACAGGTAGCCCCCGAGCCACACGCCCAGGAAGGAGCCGACCTGGTGGCTCAGGAACACGAAGCCGCTGAGCATCGAAAGATGCGCCACGCCGAAGATGCCCGCCACGATGGCGTTGGTGGCCGGCACCGTGGACAGCCACAGGAAGCCCATCGCCGCGGAGAAGAAGTACACGCTCATCGGCGAGATCGGCGCCATCAGGAAGAGCGCGATCGACACTGCCCGCGCGAAGTAGATGGCCGCCAGGATCTTCCGCTTGGCCAGCTTCTGCCCCAGCAGCCCCACCGTGTAGGTGCCGAACACATTGAACAGGCCGATCAGCGCCAGCGCGTAGCCCGCCACCTCGGCCGGCAGGCTGCGGTCGCGCAGGTAGGTCGGCATGTGGATGCCGATGAAGGCCAGCTGGAAGCCGCAGACGAAGTAGCCCGCCATCAGCAGGCCGAAGCTCGGGTAGCGGAAGGCCTCGCCCACCGCCTGCATCACCGACTGCTCGCGGTGGCCGGCCAGCGCCGCCGTCTTCGGCTCGCGCAGCCCGAAGGCCAGGGGAACGATCACCAGCGCCAGTACCGCCACCACCGCGAGCGCGGTCTGCCAGCCCAGGCTGCCGATCAGCCGGCCCTCGATGGGTGCCATCAGGAACTGCCCGAACGACCCGGCCGCCGCCGCCACGCCCATCGCCCAGGAGCGCCGTTCGGCCGGAATCTGCCGCCCGATCACGCCGTAGATCACCGCGTAGGTGGAGCCCGCCTGCGCCGCGCCGATCAGGATGCCCGCGCTCAGCGTGAAGAGCAGCGGCGTCGGCGAATGCGCCATGCCGAACAGCCCCAGCGCATAGAGGAGCGAGCCGCCGATCAGCACCCGGAACGCGCCGAACCTATCGGCCAGCATGCCCGCGAACACGCCGAAGATGCCCCAGGAGAGGTTCTGCACCGCCAGCGCGAACGAGAAGGTCTGCCGGCTCCAGTCCTGCGCCTGCGTGATCGGCTGGAGCCACAGGCCGAAGCCGTGGCGTATGCCCATCGACAGCGTGACGATCATCGCCCCGCAGAAAAGTACTTGCTTGACCGAGAGGGCGGGGGCGGCTGGGGATTGCATGACTTCGAATGTAACTATTCGCCTGCTCCAGCAGGTGGCACGCCGGCCAAAGCCATTGATGATTTATCGGGCGCATTTCGATGCGGTGGACGCATCAAAGCCGCTGCTGTATGGGCATCCAGTTGTTTGAGCGGCGACTGACTACAATCCGCCCCCATGGCGACTCCCCCCAAGACTTCCCCCAGCTCATCGTCCGCCTCCTCCGGCTATTCGGAAGGCTCCATCCGCGTGCTCAAGGGCCTCGAGCCCGTCAAGCAGCGCCCGGGCATGTACACCCGCACCGACAACCCGCTGCACATCATCCAGGAAGTGCTCGACAACGCCGCCGACGAGGCGCTCGCGGGCCACGGCAAGAAGATCAAGGTCACGCTGCACACCGACGGCTCGGTCAGTGTTGAAGACGATGGCCGGGGCATCCCCTTCGGCCTGCATCCGGAAGAGAAGGCGCCCGTGGTCGAACTGGTCTACACCCGGCTGCATGCCGGCGGCAAGTTCGACAAGGGCTCGGGCGGCGCCTACAGCTTCTCGGGCGGCCTGCACGGCGTGGGCGTGTCGGTGACCAATGCGCTGTCGAAGCGGCTCGAAGTGGCCACGCACCGCGAGGGCTCGGTCGCGAAGCTGGCCTTCAGCGGCGGCGACGTGATCGAGGCGCTGGAGGTCCGCAAGCTCGAATCCGGCGAGCGCAAGCAGGGCACCACGGTTCGCGCCTGGCCCGACGCCAAGTACTTCGAGACCGCCGCACTGCCCATGGGCGAACTCACCCACCTGCTGCGCAGCAAGGCCGTGCTGATGCCCGGCGTGAGCGTCACGCTCGTCAACGAGAAGACCAAGGAAACGCAGCAGTGGCTCTACAAGGGCGGCCTGAGCGACTACCTGATGCAGACGCTCAGCAGCGACCCGGTCATTCCGCTGTTCGAAGGCAGCGGCCATGCCGACAAGAACGCCGACAACTTTGCCGAAGGCGAGGGTGCCGACTGGGCCGTCGCCTTCACCGAGGAAGGCCAGCCGGTGCGCGAGAGCTACGTCAACCTGATTCCCACCAGCGCCGGCGGCACGCACGAAAGCGGCCTGCGCGACGGCCTGTTCAATGCGGTGAAGAGCTTCATCGAGTTGCACTCGCTGCTGCCCAAGGGCGTGAAGCTGCTGCCCGAGGACGTGTTCGCGCGCGCCTCGTACGTGCTGAGCGCCAAGGTGCTCGACCCGCAGTTCCAGGGCCAGATCAAGGAGCGCCTGAATTCGCGCGACGCGGTGCGCCTTGTGTCCAGCTTCGTGCGCCCCGCGCTGGAACTGTGGCTCAACCAGCACGTCGACTACGGCCGCAAGCTGGCCGAACTGGCCATCAAGGCGGCCCAGACCCGCCAGCGCGCCGGCCAGAAGGTCGAGAAGCGCAAGGGTTCCGGTGTGGCCGTGTTGCCCGGCAAGCTGACCGATTGCGAGAGCAAGGACACCAGCCACAACGAAGTCTTCCTGGTGGAGGGCGATTCCGCCGGCGGCAGCGCCAAGATGGGCCGCGACAAGGAAAGCCAAGCCATCCTGCCGCTGCGCGGCAAGGTGCTCAACACCTGGGAGGTGGAGCGCGACCGGCTCTTCGCCAACACCGAAATCCACGACATCTCGGTCGCCATCGGGGTCGACCCGCACGGCCCCGGCGATTCGCCCGACCTCAGCGGCCTGCGCTACGGCAAGATCTGCATCCTGAGCGACGCCGACGTGGACGGCTCCCACATCCAGGTGCTGCTGCTCACGCTTTTCTTCCGGCACTTTCCGAAACTCATCGAAGCCGGCCATGTGTATGTCGCGAAGCCGCCATTGTTCCGGGTCGATGCCCCCGCGCGCGGCAAGAAACCGGCCTCCAAGGTCTATGCTCTGGACGAAGGCGAACTGACCGCCACGCTCGACAAGCTCCGCAAGGACGGCGTGCGCGAGGGCGCCTGGAGCATCAGCCGCTTCAAGGGCCTGGGCGAAATGAGCGCGGAACAATTGTGGGAAACCACGCTCAATCCTGACACCCGGCGCCTGATGCAGGTCCAATTGGGCCGCTTCGATTTCACGTCCACCCAGGGCGAAATCACCAAGCTGATGGGCAAGGGCGAAGCGGCGGCGCGGCGCGAGCTCATGGAGTTGCGCGCCGATGACGTCGATATCGACGTCTGATTCCGGTCGAGACATCTCTCCTTCTCACGACAGGGCATGAACGGGCACAAGATCATTTGCGGTTCGCTGGCAGGGGCTTGCGTTGTGGGCGCGATCGCCATGCTGGCGCGCGCCCGGCCGGAGATCGCGCCGCCGGACATGTTCTTTGCCGGCCTGTTCTTGCTCTTCGTGTTCGTGTTTATCTGGGCGGGCTGGTGGGACGAGGCGGTCAACGACAACGCCGAGCCCAGCCTGGCGGAACGGACCGTCGCCACCACGTGGCTCTGGGTGCGCCGCATTCTTTGCTGGAGTGCCGCACTGGTCTTACTGGGGCTGGCCGTGTCGATGTTCTTCAACGGCGTCGCACTCGAGCGCCTACCCGTCTTCCTCTTCTTTCTTGCATTGGGCGGCGTGTCGTTCTGGGTCGGGCTGAAGGGTGGCGGCCGCGCTCGAAGCATGAGCGACGACGCCGCAGTCCACGCCGAGCGCCGCAAGCGCTACGGCTGGTGGTTCTGAAGGCAGGGCCCGCATCGCCATGAAACGCTGGTTCCGCCCATTCATGCTGTGTGCAGCGCTCGTGCTGTCGCAGCAGGCCGCACACGCCACCGACATCTACGGCTATATCGACGCCAAGGGCAACGCGCACTTCGCCTCCGAGAAGCTCGACGAGCGCTACCAGATCTTCTTCCGCGGCGGCCAGAGCTTCGACACCGCCAACGGCATCGCCCCGCTGGGCCGCGGCGTGGGCAAGCTCGACGGCAAGGTGCCGCCGGCCTCGCAGAGCCTGCTGGCGATGTTCGAGGCCTCGCCCAGCTACAAGACCGCCAAGTCGGCGCTGCGCGACGCGGCGAGCAAGCACGCGATCGACTACGAACTGCTGCAGGCACTGGTCGCCACCGAGTCGGGCTTCGATGCGCAGGCCGTTTCGCCCAAGGGCGCGATGGGTCTGATGCAGCTGATGCCCGCTACCGCGCAGCGCTATGGCGTGTCGGCGGACAAGCGCGCGACCATCGAGAAGAAGCTGTTCGACCCGCGCATCAACATCGCCGCCGGCTCGCGCTACCTGCGGGACCTGATCGCGATGTTCCCGGGGCAGATCGAGCTCGCGCTGGCCGCCTACAACGCCGGCGAGGGCGCGGTGCAGCGCGCGGGCAACAAGATCCCGAACTACAAGGAAACGCAGAACTACGTGCAGACTGTGCTGCAGCTGTACGCGTACCTCAAGCCTTCGGTGGCTTCGGGCGGTGGGAGCGGCGCCGTGCGCGGTGGCAAGACGCCGGGGCGCATCCGCATGGAGCTGACCGTGCCGCAGGGCGGCGCGCTCGGCCGCGGCAACATGCCGTCGGACGCGCCGCGCAACATGCCGGCCATGCCCGACATCCCCGAGCCATCGGCGGTGCCCACGGGCGCGGCCGATGCGCCGCCGGGCACGCCGGTGTCCTGATCGACCGGAGGAGGGAGGAGGCCATGGATCGTCGAAGCTTCGTTCTCGCGACCGCTGCCGGCATGGTGGCGAGCAGCGCACGCGCGCAGCATCCGGCCACGCACGACACGCTGCCGGCCGTGCCTTCCTCGGCCGAGCCCTATGCGCGCCTGCAGGGCGGCGTGCCGCACCACATGACGCCCGAGCAGGAGGCCCAGCGCTTCACCGACAGCCCCGCGCCGCCCGGGCCGCAGGGCCGCTGGGAGCCGCGCGCCGCATTGCCGATCCCGCGCAGCGAGATGGCGTGGGCCACCGCGGCGATGGGGCGCATGCACGTGGTCGGCGGCTACGGCGAAGGCAAGGTCAACCGCGACTACCACCACATCTACGACCCCAAGGCCGACCGCTGGCTCGACGGCGCGCCGCTGCCGCGCGGTGCCAACCACGTCGCGGTGACCGCCGATGGCGGGCGCGTCTACGCGCTGGGCGGTTTCGTCGAGCAGAACCGGCGCTCCGACACCAACGCCTACGTCTACGACATCGCCGCCAACCGCTGGAGCGCCATTGCGCCGCTGCCGCGTCCGCGTGGCGCCGCAGCCGCCGTGATGCTCGACGGCGCGCTGCACCTGATCGGCGGCGCGTCCGAGCCCGCCGCGGAGCGCGCGAGCGTGGGTTGGCACGAGGTCTACGACCCGAAGGCCGACCGCTGGTCGACTCGTAAACCGCTGCCCGGCGCGCGCGACCACGTGGGCTGCGTGTCGCACGGCGGCCGGATCCACGTGATCGGCGGGCGCTTCAACACCTTCGAATACAACACCGACCTGCATCACGTCTACCTGCCCGCGCGCGACACCTGGGAGCTGCGCTCGCCGCTGCCTACCGCGCGCTCGGGCCACGGGCTCGTGGTGTACCGCGGCCGCTTCTTCGCCATGGGCGGGGAGGGCGGCATCCTCGTCGACGGCGTACCGCGCCAGGCGAAGGTGTTCGGCCAGATGGAAAGCTACAACCCCGTCGACGACACCTGGCAGCGACACGCCCCGATGACCACGCCGCGCCACGCCGTGGGCGCGGCCGTCGTCGGCGACTGGATCTACGTGGCCGGCGGCGGCGCGGTGCTCGGCGGCGCCGTACAGTCCGCGGTCCACGAGGCCTTTACGCTCGGCTGAACGCGCAGCCGGCAACAACAAAAGTTTTTCTCACCAGCTCTTTCATGGATTCCCAACCTCCGCTCGATCTCCAGGGTCCCACCGACGGCGACACGACCCTGACCCTCGCCGACTACGCCCAGACCGCCTACCTCGAATACGCGCTGAGCGTGGTCAAGGGCCGCGCGCTGCCCGATGTGTCCGACGGCCAGAAGCCGGTGCAGCGCCGCATCCTGTATTCGATGTCGCGCATGGGCCTGGGCTTCGGCGGCACCAACGGCACTGTGGGCGCCAAGCCCGTGAAGAGCGCGCGCGTGGTCGGCGACGTGCTCGGCCGCTTCCACCCGCACAGCGACCAGGCTGCGTACGACGCGCTGGTGCGCATGGCACAAGACTTCTCGCAGCGCTACCCGCTGGTCGACGGCCAGGGCAACTTCGGCAGCCGCGACGGCGACGGCGCCGCCGCCATGCGCTACACCGAAGCGCGCCTGGCGCGCATCACCAGCCTGCTGCTCGACGAGATCGACGAAGGCACGGTCGACTTCATTCCCAACTACGACGGCAGCACCGAAGAACCGCGACTGCTGCCCGCGCGGCTGCCGTTCACGCTGCTCAATGGCGCGAGCGGCATCGCGGTCGGCCTGGCCACCGAGATCCCGAGCCACAACCTGCGCGAGATCGCCGACGCCTGCGTGGCGCTGATCAAGTCGAACGGCAAGCTCAGCGAGGAAGAACTCTTCGCCATCGTGCCCGGCCCCGACTATCCGGGCGGCGCCCAGATCATCAGCAGCCCGGCCGACATCGCCGACGCCTACCGCACCGGCCGCGGCTCGCTCAAGGTGCGCGCGCGCTGGAAGATCGAGGAGCTGGCGCGCGGCCAGTGGCAGCTGGTGGTCAACGAGCTGCCGCCGGGCGTGAGCTCGCAGCGTGTGCTCGAGGAAATCGAGGAAATCACCAACCCCAAGGTCAAGGCCGGCAAGAAGGCGCTGAGTGCGGAGCAGACACAGCTCAAGGCCTCGATGCTGTCGGTGCTCGACGTGGTGCGCGACGAATCGAGCAAGGACGCCCCCGTGCGCCTGGTGTTCGAGCCCAAGACCTCGCGCATCAGCCAGGAAGAGTTCATCACCACGCTGCTCGCGCAGACCTCGCTGGAAACCTCCTCGCCGATCAACCTCACGATGGTCGGCATCGACGGCAAGCCCACGCAGAAGTCGCTGCGCCAGATGCTCAACGAGTGGATCGCCTTCCGCGAGATCACCGTCGAGAAGCGCTCGCGCTTCCGCCTGGGCAAGGTGCAGGACCGCATCCACATCCTCGAAGGCCGGCAGCTGGTGCTGCTGAACATCGATGAGGTGATCGCGATCATCCGCGCGGCGGAAGACCCGAAGGCGGCGCTGATCGCTCGCTTCAATCTCAGCGAACGCCAGGCCGAGGACATCCTCGAAATCCGGCTGCGCCTGCTCGCGCGGCTCGAGGCCATCAAGATCGAGCAGGAACTCTCCAATCTCCGCGACGAGCAGAAGAAGCTCGAAGACATCCTCGCCAGCCCCGCCGCGCTGCGCCGCCTGCTGGTGAAGGAAATCGAAGCCGACGCCAAGAGTTTCGAAGACCCGCGCCGCACGCTGATCCAGGCCGAGAAGCGCGCCGTGGCCGAGGTGAAGGTGGTCGACGAGCCCGTCACCGTGATCGTGTCGCAGAAGGGCTGGGTCCGTGCGCAGAAGGGCTGGGCCAGCGAGAAGGTGGCCGGCGGCGCGAACGGCTCGGCGCCGGAGTACAGCTTCAAGTCGGGCGACTCGCTCTACGGCGCCTTCGAGTGCCGCAGCGTCGACACGCTGCTGGTCTTCGGCAGCGCCAAGGACAAGAGCGTGCGCGTCTACACCGTGTCCGTGGCCTCGCTGCCCGGCGGTCGCGGCGATGGCCAGCCAGTGACCACGCTCATCGACCTGGATGCCGGCACGCACGTCACGCACTTCTTCGCGGGCCCGGTTGGCGCGAGCCTGCTGCTGGCCAACACCGGCGGCTACGGCTTCATCGCCACGGTCGAGAACATGATGTCGCGCCAGCGCGGCGGCAAGGCCTTCGTCGACGTGGGCGAGGGCGAGCAGCTGTGCCGCCCCTCGCTGGTGGGCGGCGCGAGCGGCGCCGAGCCGATGCCTGCGGCCACGCACGTGGCCTGCGCCTCGACGGGCGGGCGCATCCTTACCTTCGACATCGCCGAGCTCAAGAGCCTGCCCAAGGGCGGCCGCGGCCTCACGCTGATCGACCTGGAAGCCAAGGACACCCTGGCAGGTGCGGCCGCCTACACGCGCAGCGTGAAGATCGAAGGCATCGGCCGAGGCGGCAAGGAGCGCGAGGAAACGCTGGAGATCCGCACGCTCAACAACGCACGCGGCAGCCGCGCACGCAAGGGCAAGGCGGCCGACCTGGGCTTCAAGCCGACCAGCATCGTGCGGGTGCAATAGCCATGGGCGGCATCGACATCAGCGTCATCGGCGTCTTCATCGCCGTGGTCACCGGCATCGGCAGCTACGTGCTGGGCCGGCGCATGCGCGAGAAGCGCATGCTGAAGAAGCGCGAGAAGGACCGCATCGCCTCGCAGGCGAACGAGACGCGCCAGGTGCGGCGCGCCCGCGAGCGCAAGGAGCGCGGCGGGTAGTCCACCCGGCCTTGGGGGAGGGCCGGTCAGCGCAGGCCGACCCACCACCGCGTATTGGTCCGCGCCGCTCCCACCGTCACCACTTCGCCGATCACCGGCGTGGCCAGCTCGATCTTCCTGGCCTCCGTAAGGGCTGCGATGCGGTCCAGCGGGTCGTGCCAGTTGTGGAAGGCGAGGTCGAAGGTGCTGTTGTGCACCGAGAAGAACACCTTGCCGCGCAGGTCCTCGAAGGCCTGCACGCTCTGTTCGGGCGTCATGTGCACGGCGGGCCACATGCTGTCGTAGGCGCCGTTTTCCATCAGTGCGATGTCGAAGCCGCCGAAGCGCTCGCCGATCTGCTTGAAGCCCGGGAAGTAGCCCGAGTCGCCGCTGTAGAAGATGCGCTGGTCGCCGCTTTGCACCACCCACGAGGCCCACAGCGTGCGGTCGCGGTCGCCGAGCGTGCGGCCCGAGAAGTGCTGGGCGGGCGTGGCGGTGAGCTTCACGCCGTCGTGTTCGGCCGACTGCCACCAGTCGAGCTCGGTCACGCGATCGGCCGGCACGCCCATCGCCAGCAGCCGGGAGCGCACGCCCAGCGGCACGAAGTAGCGCTTCACGTCCTTCGCGAGGTATTCGATGGTCGCCACGTCGAGGTGGTCATAGTGGTCGTGCGAGAGGATCACGCCTTCGACGGGAGGCAGATCCTCCAGCGCAATCGGCGCCTTGTGGAAGCGCTTCGGCCCGGCCCATTGCACGGGCGAGGCGCGGTCGCTGAACACCGGGTCGATCAGCCAGTACTTGCCCTGCAGCTTCAGCAGGTGCGACGAATGACCGAGGCGTACCACGTGGTTGGTCTTCGTGTCGAGCGCGTCGAGGGTGGGCTTGTCCAGCGGCTTCACGGGGATGGGGTCGACCGGGACGGTGTCGACCTTGCTGCCCACGATGAAGCGCGACCAGATGCGCCATGCGCTGGCCTGCGCGGGCAGGTCGGGGTTGGCCATGTTGTGGAAGCCGCCGTCCTTGAATTGCGGCGAATTCTCGTAGCGCGTCTCGCCGCCGCCAGCGGCGCTGCAGCCCGCCACGAAGGCGCAGCCGGCTGCGGCGAGCGCGGTGCCGCGGCGCAGGAGTTGGGGCAGGTAGGAGCCTTGCGAGCCGGGGTCTTCAGCCATGGGAGAGCCTTCTGGATTGTGTTTGTGGGATGGATGGAGACTATCGAAGGCGCGTGTTTCAATGGTTTCAGCGATAGAAACATTCGGGCGGGAGGGGCATTCGGGGCTCTATGCCATGCGCCGTATGGCGGGCGCGGCGCGAGCCCGGCACACTGCCGGACTTCATCGGTTTCACCGGAGTTGAGGAGGCTGAAGATCCATGAGCACCAACCGCTATCCCATCATCTACGTGCGCGGCTACGCCATGACCGAGTCGGAGCGCGACGAGACCGCGGCCGATCCGTTCTGCGGCTTCAACATCGGCTCCACCGTGTACCGCGCCACCGTGAAGAAGGAAGCGCCGGCGCAAAAGTTCGTATTCGAATCGCCGATGGTGCGGCTTTTGGCCGACTTCCAGTACCAGAGCGTCTACCAGAACGGCCTGGACATCCTCGACCCTGACTGGAAGCCTTCGCCCGACGCGAACGGCAACGACGTTGACGGCATTCCCTCGGCCTCGGTCATCATCTACCGCTACTACGACTCCGGGTCCGAGCTGCTGGGCGATGGCAAGGCGAAGGACGTCAAGATCTACGCGCAGGGCCTGAGCCAGCTCATCTTGCGCGTGCGCGACCTCGTGGTGCAGCGCGAGGGCCCCTCGGGCTTCGCGCCCGACGACTTCCGCTGCTACCTCGTCGCGCACTCCATGGGCGGGCTGGTGGTGCGCGCCTTCCTGCAGAACCCCGCGCTCGGCGACGCGGCAGCGCGCGCCTGCGTCGACAAGGTCTTCACCTACGCCACGCCCCACAACGGCATCGACATGGGCGGCATCAACGTGCCGGCCTGGCTCACGCTGAACGAGATGAACACCTTCAACCGCGAGAAGATGTCCGAGTTCCTGGCCACGCCCGCGGTCAACGGCCGCATGGACTACCTGCCTGCAGCGGCCTTTCCGCCCGAGCGCTTCTTCTGCATGGTCGGCACGAACCGCGGCGACTACGAGACCGCCAAGGGCCTCTCGCGCATGTTCGCGGGCCACGGCAGCGACGGGCTCGTGCGCATCGAGAACGCATCGCTCTGGGCCGTCGACGACGCCGGCAAGACGCAGCCGGTGGCCACTGCCTACACCTACCGCTCGCACTCGGGCTACTTCGGCATCGTCAATTCCGAGGAGGCCTACCAGAACCTCACGCGATTCCTGTTCGGCGATGTGCGCGTCGACCTGTGGTTCGACGTCGACGGCGTCACGCTGCCGCCCGACCTGCCAAAGGACGCCGACGTCGATGCGCTCTACCAGGTCGAACTGCTGGCCGCGCCTCGAGGCAAGCGCTGGTACCTGAGCCGCCGCATTGCCGAGGAAGACTCGCCCGCCTGCCGCACGCACAAGGAGCTCACCGACCCAGCCAAGGCCGACCGCCGCTCCATCTACCTCTCGACCGTGTTCCTCGCCAACCGGGCCCGCGTGAAGCAGGACAGGCCCACGCTGGCCTACGCGATGACGCTGGGCGTGCGCGTACCCGACTACCAGGTCAACAACAAGTTCTGGCTCGACGGCCACTACGAAGGCAGTTCGCTCTTTCGCGACACGCTGATCATCGAGATCGCGCCGCCCCAGCCCGAAGACCCGGCGCAGAACTGGAACGTCAAGTACGGCTGGCAGACCGACACCGCCGGCCGCGCCTCGCTGCCCATGAGCCCGAAGCAACTGGCGAGCGGCAAGCTGCAGTTCGTGGTGCCGCTGTCGAGCCTTGGAGCGGCGCCTGCCGCGCCCGGCATCAGCGGCAAGGTGCGGCTGGAGGTGAGCGCCTGGGAATAAGGCGTTCGGCAGTAGGGCGCCGGTCAGGCGGGGCCGGGCACAATCGCGCGGTCAAGAACCCGCCGATTCCGCAGCCCATGAAAACTGCCGTTCTCGTCATCGATGTCCAGCGTGGCCTTTGCGACGACCCGCCGCGCCCCCATGAGGCCCACGAGGTGATGCAGCGCATCAACGCGCTCACCGAACGCGCCCGCGCTGCCGGCGTGCCGGTGGCCTTCATCCAGCACGAGAACGCGATCGACCTCGAATTCGACTCGGAGCGCTGGCAGCTCGCGAGCGCGTTGAACACCGACTCGCGCGACGCGCGCATCCGCAAGACCACGCCCGACTCCTTCCTGCGCACGCCGCTGGAAGCCTGGCTCTCCGGGCACGGCGTGAAACGCGTGGTGGTCTGCGGCTACTCGTCGGAGTTCTGCGTCGACACCACGGTGCGCCGCGCCGCCGCGCTGGGCTACCACGTGGTGCTCGCGGCCGATGCGCACACTTCGCACGACAAGCCGCACGCCACGGGCGCGAAGATCCGCGAGCATCACAACGCCACGCTGTCGGACATCACGAGCTTCGGCGTGCCGATCCGCGCAATCGCCAGCGCGGAAGTCGCGTTCGGCGACTGAAGAACACAGCCTGCACGAAGCGCACGGGGCACGTGCGCGTTGCCTGAACGCTCACGCGCTGCGTGACACGGCAACCTTGTGCAGCAGTTCGATCAGGATCATTTGCTCGCCCTTGGAGAGGTTGCCGAGCGCCAGCTGCTCGCCTTCGATGACCGACCGCGTCGCGTTGCTCGCAAGGGTGGCGCCAGTCGGGGTGGTGCGAAGGTGCTGGGCCCTGCGGTCCGTTGCGTGCGGAGTGCGGCGGATCAACTCTCGCCTCTCGAGCCGTTCGAGCCATGCCGCGATGTTGGGCGCCGTGACCGCGAGTGCCTTCGCCAGGCGGGCGGCCGACACGTCGGGGTTTTCGTGGATGAGGCACAGCACCGTGAACTCGACCGGGCGTAGGTCGAAAGGCGTTCCCACTCGCTCGGCGAACACAGCGCCGGTGACGATCGTCGCCTGTGCGAGCTGATAGCCGAGCACGTGATGCAAAGACGCCTCGACCAGCCGGCCGGCGGGTGTGGCATCTACCGGATTGCTTCTGTTCTTGGGCATTCCGGGCATTGTCGTTCTCCCTCCAGGTGATTCACTGCCTGATCTAACTGGATCGGGATGTCGTCTTGGGAGTGAAAACTGCTTAATGGAAAACCATAACTGGTTATCTTTGATAGTTAAGTAGATTAACTATAGGCGTCGCGTCCAGGCGTCGAAGGAGACATTCTTGAAGACCCCCGCATCCCTGATCTTTGTCGCTTCATTGCTGACCGCCTGTGGCGGAGGAAGTAGTGGCGGCGGCTTCGTCGGCGCGTTCCCGACGACCGGCACTTCGACAGTCACCCCGCCTGCCGGCAATGGCAATCCCGTGACGCCTCCTCCCGACAATCCGGCGCCGCCCGTCGAGACGCTGCCGGTGCTCGGCGCGGCCACCGGCGCGACGCTCGGCGATTGCGCCTCGCTCGCCGGCTTCACCTTTGCCAACACGACCATCTCCGCAGCCAATTCGATCGCAGCCGGCACCTTGAGCGTCGCGGGCAAGCCGGTGGGCGCGCATTGCCAGGTGCGCGGATCGATGTATCAGCGCACGAGCCCGGTCGATGGCCAGAGCTATGCGATCGGCTTCGAGATGCGTTTGCCGGTGAACTGGAACGGGCGGTATTTCTATCAAGCCAACGGAGGGCTCGACGGCAGCATCGGCACCGCCACGGGGCCGGTCGGCGGAGGCGGCGTACTGGACAACGCGCTGAACAAGGGCTTCGCCGTGATCAGCTCCGACGCGGGGCACGCGGCGCCCACGCCGTTCTTCGGCATCGATCCGCAGGCCCGCCTCGACTACGGCTACCAGGCGGTCGGCAAGCTCACGCCGATGGCGAAGGCGTTGATCGCATCGGCCTACGGAAAGGGTCCGGACCGCTCCTACATCGGCGGCTGCTCCAACGGCGGGCGCCACACCATGGTCGCCATGTCGCGCTATGCGGACGACTACGACGGCTTCCTGGTGGGCGACCCCGGCTTCCGGCTCCCCCTTGCTGCCTCAGCCAACATCGTCGGCGCCCAGAACTACAACGCCCTGGCAACCACCCCGGGCGATCCGGGCACGGGCTTCACGCTCGCCGAACGCACCCTGGTCTCCAATGCAGTCCTGGCCAAGTGCGATGCCCTCGACGGCACGACCGACGGCCTCGTGCAGGACACCGGCGCATGCCAGGCGGCCTTCTCCATCGACCGCGACGTTCCCACCTGCAGCGGCTCCCGCGATGGCACATGCCTCTCTGCAGACCAGAAGCTTCGCATCGGGCAGCTCTTCGCGGGTGCGCTCGACGGCGGCGGAAAGAAGATCTATGCGAGCTTTCCCTTCGATGCAGGCCTGAACACCACCGGCTGGTCATCGTGGAAGTTCTCGAATTCATTGAACCTCGACTCGGGCGCGGTCGCCTTCGTCTGGCAGGTGCCGCCCGAGAACCCGTCCGGCTTCAACGGCCCCAACTTCACGCTCACGGCCAACATCGATTCGATCCTCTCCAAGATCACCGCGACCGACGGGCTCTACACCGAGAACTCTCTTTCGTTCATGACGCCGCCGAACCCCACCGATCTGAGCCGCCTGAAGAAGCGCGGCGCCAAGGTCATGGCCTACCACGGGACGAGCGACCCCATCTTCTCGAGCGACGACACGCAGCACTGGTATGACCAGCTGGCCGCGGCCAACGGCGGCGATGCGTCCAACTTCGCACGCTTCTATCGGGTGCCCGGAATGAACCACTGCGCCGGCGGCCCGACCACCGACCAGTTCGACATGCTCGCGCCGCTCGTCAACTGGGTGGAGAAGGGCGAGGCCGCCGATTCCGTCGTCGCTTCGGCGCGCGGTGCAGGCAACGTGGGTGGCGTGAACGGGGATGTGCCTGCGGCCTGGTCGCCAGCCCGCACACGGCCCCTCTGCGCCTATCCGAAGGTTGCGCGCTACAAGGGCACGGGCGACATCGAGAAGGCCGAGAATTTCAGCTGCCAATGAAAGGCTTCGCGGCTGGTAGCACTCGGCCCGTGAGCGAACTGCGTGGCTGTACTGCGCCCGTCACGCCGAATGAGGCGTGATCGGGTCTGGCAGCCCGAAGCAATCTCTGCGACGCAATCGACCCGCTTCGGCGGGTTTTTCTTTGCCCGCCGAGTCGGCATGTATTCCGCGCGCAGCGTCAACGGCCTGAGGGCATCCGGCCAGTGGCGAGTGCGCCGGCCCAGTCCGGCCTGCCATTGGCCATTGCAAGCGCCGCCATGCTCGCGTGGTCGTAGGGCACCGAGACCAGCGTCGAAGTCCAATCTCCGTTGGCCAGTCGCTCGGCGACGGCATAGCGCGCATCGGGCGAGCCCGTCTCGACGACGTGCGGATGCGGGTGGATGTCGTCATAAGCCTGCAGCCCGACGCTGCCCGGATTGACGATCAACTGCCCGCCAGAAGCGCGAACCACGCGCGGCACATGCGTGTGCCCGCAGGCGACGAGCCGCACTTGCGCATCGACCGTGCCGAGCCTCGCATCGATCTCGGGCATCGTGGCCGGCCTGAGCAGCGAAGGCTCGACCGTCTCCAGGAAGTAGTGCAGATCGCTGTCCGGCGTGCCATGGCACAGCAGCACTTCGGCGCTCAATCGCAGGCTGTGTTCGAGCGAAGCCATCCACGCGAACTCCTGCGGACCGAGCCGCTCATGGGCGAATTCGTCCGATGCGCCGCGTTTGCCGGCAGGAAGGGTGAGCACCTGGCGCTCGTGGTTGCCCGCGAGATGAATCCAGTCTTGCGCCATCAGGAAACGTGCGGTTTCCAGCGGCATCAGCGGGCCGGAGAGGCTGTCGCCGAGGTTGACGACGGTATCGACGCTGCGGCGGCCGATGTCCTCGACGACGGCTTCGAGTGCGGGAAGGTTCCCGTGGATGTCGGAGACGATGGCAATGCGCATGCGTCGATTCTGGGGGAACCGTGAGCCAGTTCGCCACCATGAACACCATGCCGACCTACACGGCCGTGAGCTAGCTGCGTGGCTATACTGCGCCCGTCACGCCGAGCAAGGCGTGATCGGGTTTAGCAGCCCGAAGCAATCTCTGCGACGCAAGCCGCAGTTTCCCCGCAGGACCTGCGGCTTTGTCATTCGTGCTTCCGGTTTTGGCGGCTCGGATGGGAGGGCTCGCGCCCTGCCGGTTTCTCGCAAGAGGTTGCCCGGTCTGCTAACCCGTCCGAGCTGCCGCCTCGTTTAGCAGCGAGTGCGGCGGTTTCTGCAAATCGCAACCTCTGGAGGTCGTCCGTGACCAAGTCTGCTCGCGTGCTCAAGCACGCGCCGAAAACCGATGCCGGCCCAATGCCGAAGCCGGTTCATCCCCATCCGAATGCAAGTGCCGAGTCGGCCGCCCTTCAGGCGGGCGACGACGTCGAGGGCATTCGACAGGTGTACAGCGCCTATGTGTGCCTCGAAAAGCTCGTCGTTCCGATGCAGGTGAACGAGCGCGAGGAGATCTACCCGACGCGATCCGAATTCGGCGCGCTGTTCCGCCTGGTCAATGAGGAGCTGCAACGGCGAATCGACGCTGCGGACAGCACGATCAGTGCTCTGCGCGATGCTCTGGGGAAATCAGTCAATCCGCCCCAGGCCGCCACACCTTCGCCAGCGCCGCCAGCTTGCCCCTGAACCCGAGCCTGTCGTTCGACAGCGCATCGATGAAGTCCGACAGGCGCTGCGACTTCACCATCGTGTAGATGGTGAGCCAGGTCGTCGCGACGAACACGACGCCGAACCACACGGCCTTGCGCCACAGCGGTGCCTCGGCTTCGGCCAGCAGGTTCATGCCGAGGAAGCCGGTGGTGATGGTGCCGATGAGGCCGAAGAGGGTGACCACGGTGAGCCGCACCACCGTGGCGGCCTGGCGGCGCAGGCTGTCGGCGTCGAGGTACGTGTTCATGTCGGCGATGCGCGCCTTGACCTCGTCGTAGAGCGGATCGAGCCCGAGGTGCGTGGCGCACATGTGGGAGAGGGCGCGCACCTGCGCCTGCTCCGATATCTCGTGGAACCAGTAGCGGTGCGTGAAGCGCAAGAAGCGCTCGAAGCTCGCGCGGATGGCGCGCTTGAACTGCTTCACGCTGGGCGTGCTGCGGATGTCCAGCCGCTTGAGTGCTTCCACCAGTTGGTCGGAGAACATCAGCAGCGAGGCCTTCTGGAAGTGCGCGATGAGGAACAGCAGGAAGTGCTGGTGCCTGAACTGCGCGAGCACGCCGCGGTCGCGGCAGCAGAAGAACTCGGAGCGCGCGTCGCCCACCACGATGAGCGCGTGGCCGTTGCATAGGTAGCGCGTGTTGGGCGCGGCGCCCGCGTTCACCCAGAAGCGGTCGTAGCAGTACTTGTGCTCGAAGTCGGCGAGATGGTGCTCCGCGTAGGGCAGGTGTGCGTCGGAGGAGCCCGCACCCGTGACGAGCGCGAGCCGCACGAAGTCGTCGCGCGTGAGGCGGCGCGGATCGTCCAGCGACAGGTAGGCCATCACCGGCATGCGGTAGTACTCGATCTGCCGGTAGCGCAGCACGCCCGCGTCTTCGGAATGGTCGCTCACCAGCGGCTGCATCAGGTAGGCCCAGTGCGCCGCGATGCGCGGCGCGCGGTGCTGGGCGACGTGCGAGAGGAAGGCCTCGCGCTGCTGCGCGTCGGAGCTCGCGAGCACGCGGCCGTCGACGCCCAGCCACTCGACGCTGGCCATGCAGTGCAGCGCGGAGCCGTCGGCCTCCCAGCCCGAAGGGTAGGCGCGGCCGAAGCGGTAGAGGATGTCCTGCGCCTGCGCGAGGCTCAGGTCGTTCGCGCCGACTTCGAGGTTGAGCATCACCACGTCGACGTCGAAGAAGAAGTACAGGTCGCAATGGATCACGTCGAGCGTGACCGGCGCATCGCCCGGCTTCGACACGAGGCGCACGGCGGCCACGTCGTGGCGGCGGAAGATGCGCATCGGCGAGTCGCCGTCGCCGGTCGTACCGCCGCCGCGCGAGCGGCCTTCGCCGTACAGGAAGCGCTGCACGTACGGCAGGAAGCTCACGAACTCGTTGTAGTGCCGCTCATGGAAGCGGCTGCTGTCGCCCGTGTATTCGTCGACTTCCTCGCGCCAGGGCGATGCGTCGCCCATTTCGCGCAGCACATGCCAGGGCGCGTGATGGTGCCCGGCGTGCGGTGCCGGCATCAGCCGCAGGGGCCACAGCAGCGCCTGCCTGAAGTGCCGCACGGTGGGCGCAGCCGTACCGGGGGAGAGCTCATTCGCCTCTGCGGGCATGTCGGCCGTGGATGGGTTCAGCATGGAATTGAAGTAGGCAGAAGGTGGGACAAAACGACCACCTAGGGGAATCCCTATGAAATCCTGAAACCGGTTTCATATAAGCTGCAAGCATTGCTTTCAGGGTCTGCGCGCGTCCGCGCCGCGCAGCTTCAGGGTCCGCCCACCATGAACTACCAGTTTCAATTCGACGCCGTCTTCGCCGCCTGGCCGCTGCTGCTCAAGGGCACGTGGATCACGATCCAGCTCTCGCTGGTCGCCACGGTGCTGGGGCTGGTGGTGGCCATCTTCTGCGCCTGGGGCAAGACCTCGGGGCCGGGCTGGCTGCGCTTCATCATCAATGCCTACATCGAGGTGATCCGCAACACGCCTTTCCTCGTGCAGCTGTTCTTCTTCTTCTTCGCGCTGCCGGCCATCGGCCTGCGCTGGTCGCCGCAGACGGCCGCACTGGTGGCCATGGTGGTGAACCTGGGCGCCTACGCCACGGAAATCATCCGCGCGGGCATCGAGTCGATTCCCAAGGGGCAGATCGAGGCGGGCAGGGCGCTCAACCTCAAGCCCTGGGAGATCTTCCGCTTCGTCATCATCAAGCCGGCGCTCAAGGCCATCTACCCGGCGCTCACGAGCCAGTTCATCCTGCTGATGCTGAGCTCGGCGGTGGTGTCGGTCATCTCGGCCGACGACCTGACCTCGGTGGCCGCCAACCTGCAGTCGCAGACCTTCCGCAGCTTCGAGATCTACATCGTCGTGGCCGCCATCTACCTCGCGCTGGCGCTGGCCTTCTCGGCCATGTTCAAGCTGATCTACAAGCGCACGCTCAACTACCCGGACCGCCGGTAAACCCCTAGACGACGGACGGAGCACAACACCATGCGCACCTTCGGCTTTCCCGAATTCCTGTTCATCCTCGAAGCGGCCAAGTGGACGCTCGCGCTCTCGGCCATCGCCTTCGTGGGCGGCGCGATCCTGGGGCTGGCGCTGGCCCTGATGCGCACGTCGGAATCGGCGTGGGCGCGCGGCATCTCGACCACTTTCATCCAGATCTTCCAGGGCACGCCGCTGCTGCTGCAGCTGTTCCTGGTGTTCTTCGGCGCGCCGGTGCTGGGGCTGGACATCAACCCGTGGATCGCCGCAGGCGTGGCGCTCATCCTCAACAGCGGCGCCTTCCTCGGCGAGATCTGGCGCGGCTGCATCCAGGCCATTCCGCGCGGCCAGTGGGAGGCGGCGCAGGCCCTGAACCTCAGGTACTTCGACCGCATGCGCGACGTGGTGCTGCCGCAGGCCTTGAAGATCGCGCTCGCGCCCACGGTGGGCTACCTGGTGCAGATCATCAAGGGCACCTCGCTGGCGGCCATCATCGGTTTCGTGGAGGTCACGCGCGCGGGGCAGATCGTCAACAACGCCACCTTCCAGCCGCTCATCGTGTTCTCGGTGGTGGCGGCCATCTACTTCGTGATCTGCTGGCCGCTGTCGCTGCTGGCCGCGAGCATGGAGCGCAAGCGCGCCCGGGCCCTGGCCCGCTGAACCCCTTTCGCTTTCTTGGCTCTTCGTTTTTCGTTCTTCGTTTCTCTTTCTTCCTCAGGAGACATCCCATGACCCGTATCACTTCGCGCCGCGTCGCGCTCGCAGCCCTCGGCCTCGGCGCCGCCCTCACCGTGTTCGCTCCCTTCGCCTCGGCGCAGAGCGTGGCCGACATCAAGAAGAAGGGCGAGATCACCATCGGCATGCTGGTCGACTTTCCGCCCTACGGCACCACCGACGCGAAGAACCAGCCCGACGGCTACGACGCCGACGTGGCCAAGCTGCTGGCCAAGGACTGGGGCGTGAAGGCCAACATCGTTCCCGTGACCGGCCCCAACCGCATTCCCTTCCTGCTGACCAACAAGGTCGACCTGCTGGTGGCCTCGCTGGCCATCACGCCCGAGCGCGCCAAGCAGGTGCAGTTCTCGCAGCCTTACGCGGCCGCCACCATCGTGCTGTACGGCGCGACCAAGACTCCCATCAAGGCCGCAGGCGACCTGAAGGGCCTGCGCGTGGGCGTGGCCCGCGCCTCCACGCAGGACGTGGCCGTGACCAAGGCCGCCCCCGAAGGCACCGAAATCCGCCGCTTCGACGATGACGCTTCGGCCATGCAGGCGCTGATCTCCGGCCAGGTCGACGCCATCGGCTGCTCGGTGACCGTCGCCGCGCAGATCGCCAAGCGCGTGCCCGCCAACACCTTCGAAAACAAGTTCACGCTGGTGCAGCAGTCCATGGGCATCGCGATGCGCCCCGGCCAGGAGGAACTGCACAAGGCGGTGAACGACTTCGTGCAGAAGAACACCGCCAACGGCGAACTGAACAAGCTCTACCAGAAGTGGCTGCAGGCTGATCTGCCGAAGATGCAGTAACACGGAAGCGGGGGCAGAACGCAGAAGAAATACAAAAGCTACGCAAAGGTCGCAGAAAAGACCAAGACAAATTTCTTGTTTTCTCTTTTGCGACCTCGGCGAAACCTTCGCGATTTCTGCGTTCGGCCAAGTCCGATTTCTTGAATCCAACAGAGTGAACACCCCATGAGCGATCCCATCATCCGCATGGAAGCCGTCAACAAGTGGTACGGCGAATTCCAGGTGCTGACCGGCATCGACCTGAGCGTGCGCCAGGGCGAGCGCATCGTGATCTGCGGGCCCTCGGGCTCGGGCAAGTCCACGCTGATCCGCTGCATCAACCGCCTGGAGACGGTGCAGAAGGGCCGTATCGTGGTCGACGGCATCGACCTCACGGCCGGCGGCAAGAACGTCGATGCCGTGCGTGCCGAAGTCGGCATGGTGTTCCAGCAGTTCAACCTGTTCCCGCACCTCACCATCCTCGAGAACTGCACGCTCGCGCCGATGCGTTCGCGCGGCATGACGAAGGCACAAGCTGAAGAGGTGGCGATGAAGTACCTCAAGCGCGTGCGCATTCCGGAGCAGGCCAACAAGTACCCCAGCCAGCTCTCGGGCGGCCAGCAGCAGCGCGTGGCGATTGCGCGGGCGCTGTGCATGGCGCCCAAGATCATGCTGTTCGACGAGCCCACCTCCGCGCTCGACCCCGAGATGGTCAAGGAAGTGCTCGACACCATGATCGCGCTGGCCGAAGACGGCATGACCATGCTGTGCGTGACACACGAAATGGGCTTTGCCCGCAGCGTGGCCGACCGCGTGATCTTCATGGCCGAAGGCAAGATCGTCGAGCAGGCGCCGCCGCAGGAGTTCTTCGGCAACCCCAGGGACGAGCGCACGCGCCAGTTCCTCGGCCAGATCCTCAGCTCGCACCAAAACCACTGACCTGCCCACCGATGTCCTTCGAGGTTCTCGTTTCCCTGTCGTCCTTCGGCGCGGCCGAGGTGGGGCGGCACGGCCAGCTCTGGTGCTCGCAGCTCTCGCGCGCGGCCGGCGCCGACTCGGTGGAAGTGCGCGGCGAGATGCTGCGCGACGCAGACACCGAACTGCCCGCGCTCAACGGACTGGCTTCCGTCTATTCCAGCCCCGAGGGGCTCTGGGCCGAAGGCGGCTGGCTCGACAGCGCCGCGCTCAAGCGCGGCATCGCCGCCGCCACGCGCGTGGGCGCGAAGCGGCTCAAGATGTCCATCGGCGACTTCCGGCCTTCGTCGCACGGATCGCTGTGGGGCCTGAAGGTGGAGCTTGCTGAAACCCGCGTCGAACTGCTGATCGAGAACGACCAGACCGTGCGCGCCGGCACGCTGCCGGCGTTGCAGGCCTTCTTCGACGCGGCCGACCGCGTCGGCCTCACGCTGGGCATGACCTTCGACATGGGCAACTGGCACTGGCTCGGCGAATGCCCGCTGCAGGCCGCGCAGGCGCTGGGCCATCGCGTGCGCTACGTGCATTGCAAGGGTGCGCAGCGCCTGCCGCACAAATGGGTGGCGGTGCCGCTGGGCGACTCGGTCGCGCCGTGGCGCTCGGTGCTGCGCGCGCTGCCGGCCGACGTGCCGCACGCCATCGAATACCCTCTGGTGGGCGACGACCTGCTGGCCGTCACCCGCTCCCAGGTCGACTTCATCCGCGCCGCGCGCGCATAGAGACGAAACACACATGACAGAACCCGCCGCATTCGACGTCGCGCTCTTCGGCGAGGCCATGCTGCTGCTGGTGGCCGACCGGCCCGGTCCGCTGGAGGACGCGCAGTCCTTCCACAAGCGCACCGCCGGTGCCGAGACCAACGTGGCCATCGGCCTCTCGCGCCTGGGCCTGAAGGTGGGCTGGGCCAGCCGGCTCGGCACCGACTCCATGGGCCGCGCGCTGCTGGCCGCGATGCGCGCCGAGGGCATCGACTGCTCGCACGTGATCACCGACCCGACGCAGCGCACCGGCTTCCAGTTCAAGGGCCGCGTCACCGACGGCAGCGATCCGCCGATCGAGTACCACCGCAAGGGCTCGGCCGCGAGCCACATGGGCCCGGCCGACGTCGACGAGGCATGGCTGCGCTCGGCGCGCCACCTCCACGCCACCGGCGTGTTCGCCGCCATCTCCGACACCAGCCTGCAGGCCGCGCTCAAGAGCATGGACGTGATGCGCGCCGCCGGCCGCACCATCTCCTTCGACACCAACCTGCGCCCCACGCTGTGGTCGTCCACCGAGACCATGCGCCACTGGGTCAACGAACTCGCCTCGCGCGCCGACTGGGTGCTGCCAGGCATCGAAGAAGGCCTGCTGCTCACCGGCCACAGCAAGCCGGAAGACGTGGCGAAGTTCTACCGCGAGCGCGGCGCCAGGCTGGTGGTGGTGAAGCTCGGCGCCGAGGGCGCCTACTACGACAGCGACGTGGCCGGCACGGGCCGCGTCGACGGCTTTCCGGTGAAGGAAGTGATCGACACCGTGGGCGCCGGCGACGGCTTCGCGGCAGGCGTGGTGAGCGCACTGCTCGAAGGCCGCAGCGTGCCCGACGCCGTGCGCCGCGGTGCATGGATCGGCGCGCGCGCCGTGCAGGTGCTGGGCGACACCGAAGGCCTGCCGACGCGGGCGCAACTCGAGGAAGCGGGGCTTTGATGACCATGACGAAGAAGAACGTGCTTGTCTTCCGGCCCTTGCCCGAAGACCAACTGGCTCGCCTGCAGGCCGTGCACAAAGTCACCGTGGCCGATCCGCGCAAGGAGCCCGAGGCTTTCTCCGCCGCGCTGCGCAACGCGCATGGGCTGATCGGCTCCAGTCATCCGGTCGATGCCGCGCTGCTCGACGCGGCGCCGCAGCTCGAAGTGATTTCCAGCGTGTCCGTCGGCGTCGACAACTACCCGCTGGCCGAGCTGCACAAGCGCGGCATCGTGCTGTGCCACACGCCCGACGTGCTCACCGAAACGGTGGCCGACACGGTATTCGCGATCCTCATGGCCACGCAGCGCCGCGTGGTCGAGCTCTCGACCATGGTGCGCGAAGGCCGCTGGACCAAGAACATCGGCGAGGAACTCTTCGGCACCGACGTGCACGGCAAGACACTGGGCATCCTCGGCTTCGGCCGCATCGGCCAGGCCGTGGCACGCCGTGCGGCGCTGGGCTTCGGCATGCCGGTGCTGTACCACTCGCGCCGTCCGGTCGACCTGGCTGCGCAGGCGCCAGAGCTGCAGGGCCGCGCCACGCACACGCCGCTGGACGACCTGCTCGCGCGTTCCGACATCGTGCTCGCGATGCTGCCGCTGACCGAGGCCACGCGCGGCATGATCGATGCTGCCTTCTTCGCGCGCATGAAGCCCGGCGCCGCCTTCATCAACGGCGGCCGTGGCGCCACCGTGAACGAAGAGGCGCTGCTGCATGCGCTCGACCACGGCACGCTGCGCGCCGCCGGCCTGGACGTGTTCGCGAAGGAACCGCTGCCCGCCGATTCGCCCCTGCGCACCCACCCGCGCGTGACGCCGCTGCCGCACATCGGCTCGGCCACGCACGAGACGCGGCATGCCATGGCCGAGCTGGCGACGACGAACCTGCTGCAGGTGCTGGCCGGCGAGAAGCCGACGGCGCCGTACGACACGGCCAGCGCATGACCTCCCTGTCTTGCTCCCTCTCCCCTTGGGGAGAGGGCTGGGGTGAGGGCAGGGGCCCTCGCGCGAGCGCTGCCTCCGCCACCGCCGTCGACCCTCACCCCGACCCTCTCCCCAAGGGGAGAGGGATCGAGAGGCGCCGATGAAACCCACCGGCCGCGCCACCATCGCCGACGTCGCCGAGGCCGCCGGCGTCTCCAAGGCCACCGTCTCGCGCTTCCTCAACCATCGCGAGCGCCTGCTGAGCCCCGACATCGCCGCTCGCGTCGAAGTCGCCATCGCCAAGCTCGGCTACTCGCCCAGCCCGATGGCGCAGGCGCTGAGCCATGGCCGCTCACGGCTGGTCGGCCTGATCGTGGCCGACATCACCAACCCATATTCCGTCGCGGTGCTGCGCGGCGCCGAGAAGGCTTGCCAGGACGCCGGCTACCTCGTGATGCTGTTCAACCTCGGCAACGAGAGCGAACGCGAGCGCGAGGCCATCGACGCGCTGGCGGGCTACCAGGTCGACGGCTTCATCCTCAACACGCTGGGGCGCGGCAGCAACGTGGTCGACGCGGTCACGCTGCACGGCAAGCCGGCGGTGCTGGTGGACCGGCGCCATGTGGGCATGCACACCGACTTCGTCTCGCTCGACAACGATTCCGCGATGGCCGCCACCTGCGGCCACCTGGTCGAAGGCGGCTATCGCGAGCTGCTCTACGTCACCGAGCCGCAGAAGGGCGTGAGCTCGCGGCGCGAACGCACGGCCGCCTTCGGCGCCTGCGTGGCCGCGCACGAGCCGCGCGTGGCGGGCGAGGTGTTCGAGAGCGTGGAAGGCGAGACCGATGCGCTCGACGAGGCACTGCGCGCCCTGCGCCAGCGTGCGAAGCGCGGCCGCCGCGCGGCGGTGGTCGCGGGTAATGCGGTGGTCACGCTGCGCATCGCACAGGCGATGGCGCGGCTGGGCTGGCAGTTCGGTGCCGACCTCGGCTTCGTGGGATTCGACGATCCCGAATGGGCCTCGCTCATCGGCCCGGGCCTGAGCACCGTGGCGCAGCCCACCGATGCCATCGGCCGCGCGGCCGCTACATGCCTGATCGAACGGTTGCGTGGGCTGGATGCGCCTGCGCGCCAGTTGCTGCTGCCTGGAGAACTGGTCGTTCGAGGCTCGTCGCGGGCCGTCTAGCATCGAGTTCGGCGCGGTCGAAGGTGAGCGGGCCGCGCATCCACTCGGCGGCACGCTCCGCGATCATGATCGTCGGGGCATTGGTGTTGCCGCCGATCAGCGTCGGCATCACCGATGCATCGACCACGCGCAGGTTCGCGATGCCATGCACGCGCAGCTTCGCATCGACTACCGCCATCGCGTCGGTGCCCATCTTGCAGGTGCCCACGGGGTGGTAGATGGTGTCGGCGCGCGCGCGGATGTGCGAGAGCAGCTCTTCGTCGGTGTTCGCGCCGGCCGTGTAGAGCTCGGCCTGCCGGTACTTCTGCAATGCCGGTGCATGCAGGATCTCGCGCATCTTCTTCACGCCCGCGAGCAGCCGCGCGACGTCGTCCTCGTGCGAGAGGAATTTCGGATCGATGCGCGGCGCCGTCGCCGGATCGGCATCGTTCAGCCGCACGTCGCCACGGGCCTTGGGGCGCAGCACGCAGGCATGGCATGAGAAGCCGAAGCCGCCGTGCAGTTTGCGCGCGTGGTCGTCGACCAGCGCGATCACGAAGTGCAGCTGCAGGTCGGGCTTGTCGAGTTCGGGCGATGTCCTGACGAAGGCGCCGGCCTCGGCGTAGGGCGTGGCGATCAGGCCCTTGCCGCTGCGCCTCCATTCCGGAATTGCCTTCGCGAAGTTCAGCAGTCCCATCGGGCCGAGGCCGGGCAGGTTCTTCTCCTGCGTGCGACAGGAGAGGATGAAGTCGACGTGGTCCTGCAGGTTGCGTCCCACTCCCGGCAGCGCATGGCGCACCGCGATGCCGTGCCGCACCAGCTCTTCCGGATCGCCGATGCCCGAGAGCATCAGCAGCTGCGGCGAGTTGAAGGCCCCGCCGCACAGCACCACCTCGCGGCGCGCGAAGAGGGTGTCGGTCTCGCCGTCGCGGCGTATCTCGACGCCGGTGGCGCGGCGCTCGTCGAGCAGCACGCGCTGTGCCTGCACGCCGGTCATCACCGTGAGGTTGGAGCGCGCGCTCATCACCGGATGCAGGTAGGCGGCCGCCGCCGAGCAGCGTTCGCCGTTCTTCGCGCCGCCGTGGAACTGCGTGACCTGGTAGAGGCCGGCACCTTCCTGCCGCACGCCGTCGTTGAAGTCGTCGTTGCGCGGAATGCCGCACTCCATGGCGGCGCGCACGAAGGCGTTGCTGATTTCGCGCGGCGACTGCTGGTCGGCAACCTGCAGCGGACCGCTCGCGCCGTGCATGGCGCTCTCGCCGCGCTGGTTGCCCTCCGAACGCTTGAAGAAGGGCAGCACGTCGTCGAAGGACCAGCCGATGCAGCCCGCGCGCACCCAGTCGTCGTAGTCGTCGGGATGGCCGCGCACGTAGAGCATGGCGTTGATGGCGCTGGAGCCGCCCAGGCAGCGTCCGCGCGGCTGGTAGCCGCGCCGGCCGTTCAAGCCGGGTTGCGGCACGGTCCGGTAGGCGTAGTTGTTGATGCGAGGGCGCCCCGAGATCATGGCCGCCGCGCCGGCCGGCGCCCGCACCAGGATGCCGCGGCCGTCGCCGCCTGCCTCGACCAGGCAGACCTGTACGGCGGGGTCTTCGCTGAGCCGTCCGGCCAGCGTGGCGCCGCCGGAGCCGCCACCCACGATCACGTAGTCGAACTCCATGATGTGCCGTCCTCTGTGTTGTCTCGGGTACCGGTCTTTGCCGGACGTGCGGCTTTATAACCCTCCATCGGGCCGTGCGCGGATTTCTCCTGCCATTCTCGAAAGGCCGATCACGGTTGGGCGCGCGCACCCCGGGGGCCATGCAGCGGCTCGCATACGGCCAAGCCGACCCTTTCGCCGTCACCCCCAGGCATTGCCGCCACCACCTTTTGACAGCCGCTTTTACCGGCGCTTCACCTGCCGGACAAATTGCGGGGCAGGCTTCATGGCTCAATCGCTCCCATGCATATCCCGTCGGACGTCACCGTCTTCACGCAGGTGCGCTTCTGGTTGCTGGTGCTGTGCTCGCTGGTCTTCCCGGCGGCGATCTTCGTCACGCTCTTCGTGCGGCGGGAGTTCTCGAAGAAGACCGTGCTCGGCTTCGGGCTGCTGCTGATCGTGCTGGCGGGCGTGGACATCTTCGTGCTGCGCGCGCTGTCGCATCAAGCCCGGCTTACGCCGTCGCTGGCCGACGACCTCGTCTTCTCGTCGGAGCTTTCGGTCGCGCTCTACATCTTTCCGGCCGCCTTCGGCACCTTCGGGCTGAACATGGTGTCGCATGTGCTCATGCATTACCTGAAGCAGAAGGAGGCGCGGTTCGAGGCGCATCGGCGGCTCGCGCAGCCTGGGGGAGCCGTGAGGGCAGCGCGGCGTGGCAATCGCCCTGGACCGTCGGGCATGCGGCGAACGCGGCCGGCGGTCGCCTCGAAGCGCCGGCGGCCGGGAGCGCGCCTGGTCGCCGCCCGGCAGGACACCTGAGCCTCCTCGGTGGCCTCGAAACAGAAAAGCCCGGCAGACTGAACCGCCGGGCTTCATCGAAAGGGTAAGGCCGAAGGCCGGTCAGCCCACTTCCGCGATCAGCTCGATCTCCACGCACGCGCCCAGCGGAATCTGCGCCACGCCGAAGGCGCTGCGCGCATGCGCGCCCTTCTCGGGGCCGAAGACTTCGGCGAAGAACTCGCTCGCGCCGTTGGTCACCAGATGCTGTTCGGTGAAGGTGCCGACCGAGTTGACCAGGCTCATCACCTTGACGATGCGCTTGACCTTGTTCAGGTCGCCTACGGCCGCGTGCAGCGTGCCCAGCAGGTCGATGGCGATGGCGCGGGCGGCCTGCTTGCCTTCTTCGGTGCCGATGTTGGCGCCGAGCTGGCCGGTCCAGACCTTGCCGTCCTTCTTGGCGATGTGGCCCGACAGGAACACGAGATTGCCGGTCTGCACGAAGGGCACGTACGCGGCAGCGGGTGCGGCGACGGGCGGAAGAGTGATGCCGAGGCTGGAAAGTTTGTCGTAAACGCTCATGGAGACTCCTTGTCTTGGGAAGGCGATTGTGTCCGTGTTTGCGGCAGGCCATCGACCACTTCCCCCACCGGCTGCACGGTCACGCCGACCCTCAGCGTGTGCCTTGCGCCGCCATGCAGTACGCCGCGCATCGGCGAGACGTCGGAGTAGTCGCGGCCGATGGCGAGGGTGACGTAGTCCTCGCCGGGCTGGCGGCCGTTGGTCGGGTCGAAGTCGACCCAGTCGCCGGGGCTGCCGCCGGTGCCGTCGTCTTCGCCGGGCAGGTACACCGACACCCATGCGTGCGAGGCGTCGGCGCCCACCAGCCGGGGCTGGCCGGGGGGCGGCTGCGTGAGCAGGTAGCCGCTGACGTAGCGCGCTGGCAGGCCCATGGTGCGGAAGCACGCGATCATGATGTGGGCGAAGTCCTGGCACACGCCCTTGCGCTGCGCGAGGGCCTCGACGGCGGGGGTGTTGATCTCTGTGCTGTCGGCGTCGTAGGCGAAGTCGGCGTACATGCGCTCGGTGAGGTCCATCGCCACGTCGAAGGCGGGTCGGCCGGGCACGAAGCTGGCGCGCGCATAGGCCACGAAGTCGTCGTGGCGCGGCACGTAGGGCGAGGGAAAGACGAACTCCGAAGCCGCGTCGAAGGTGGCGTCCTTGCGGAAGCGGAAGCGCTCGCGCACCGATTCCCACGGCAGCTCGCGCGCCACGGCGGGCGAGAGCACGGGCTGCGAAGTCTCGACCACGCTCTCGGCCGTGACCACCAGCCGGTCGTGCGTGGCCTCCAGAGCGAAGAAGGCGCGCGTGTTGCCGTACAGGTCGGCCTGCTCGCTGCGCTGGGCCGGCGCTGGCTCGATGGAGAGCTTGTGGCTCACGAGCTTCTGCGAGCCGGTGGCCAGCGGCTTCAGGTGCGCGAGATGCTGCGCCGTCTCGACCGGCGGCGAGTACTCGTAGCGCGTTTCGTGGGTGACGTGGAGCAGCATGGTGGCCGGCGCCGATTGCGTGGACCGCCCGCTTACTTCGACTCGGAGCCGAAGTACGAGGCGTAGATCTTCGCGTAGGTGCCGTCGGCGCGGATGCCTTCGAGGCCCTGGTTGATCCTGGCGAGCAGCTCGGCGTTGCCCTTCTTCACGGCAATGCCGTACTTCTCGACCGGGAAGCTGGTGTCGCTCACCGTCTTGAAGCCGCCGGCGGTGTTGTTGGCGAGGTAGTGCACCACCACGCCGTTGTCGGCCACCACGGCCTGCACTCCGCCGGCTTCGAGTTCCTTGAGCGCCAGCGGCGTCGATTCGAAGCGCTTGATGGCGGTGTTCGACTTGCCCAGCAGCTTGCCCACGACCTCGTCGCCGGTGGTGCCGTTCTGCACGCCGACCTTCAGCGTCTTGATGTCCTCGAACCTGGCGATGGGCGCGTCGTTGCGCACGGCGATGAGCTGGCGCGCGTCGAAGTACGACTGCGAGAAGTCCATCGTCTGGCGGCGCTCGTCGGTGATGGTGATGGCCGACACCAGCAGGTCGCGGTCGCCCTGGGCCAGCGAATTGAAGATGCCTTCCCATGGCGTGTTGACGAACTTCACCTCGAAGCCGGCCTTCTGCGCGACCGCCTTCACCACGTCGATGTCGAAGCCCACGATCTCGCCCCTGTCGTTCTGCGACTCGAAGGGCGTGTAGGCGGCATCGGTGCCGACCACGAGCACGCGCGCGGGGGCTGGTGCCGCCGGTGTGCCGGCGGCCGGGGCCGATGCCGGCTCCTGCTTGCCGCAGCCGGCAATGGCGAGGGCCGCGAGGAGGCCTGCGGCGGTGAGTGCGAAGCGGCGATTGATGGTGATGCCTGACATGGGGTGCCTCCTTGGAACTGTCTTGAACTGCTTGCCTTGTTGTATGGGAAATCAGGCGCCTACCGAGCGCAGCGACTCGGAGGTCAGCGTGAAGTAGCGCGTGCCGATGGCGTCGGACACATGGTAGGCCGCCGTCTCGCAGCTGGCGAGCAGCTTTACGAGCTCGGGATAGTCGGCGTCAGGCCCTGTAGCGCAAAGGTGCTCCAGCGTCCAGCTGGCCGGATCGGGCAGCTCGTACGACAGCGCCGTCAGCTTGCCCGGCGCGCTGCCCGCGAGCCGCGCGATGCGCCCGCGCAGGGTCTGCGTGACCCAGGCCAGTGAACGTGGGTTCTCGGCGTCGAGCACCAGCAGGTCGACCATAGTGGCGACGTCGCGGCGCTGCTGGTAGCGCGCGTGGAAGGTGATGGTGCTGTCGAAGAGCGCCACCATGGCTTCGAAGCCGCTCACCTCGTGCACCGCGCCGTTGTCGAAGCCGGCCTCCAGCGCATTCGCCAGGAAGCCCAGCCGCTCGATGTGGCGGCCGATGGACAGGAGGCGCCACGCGTCGTCGCGCGTCATGCGGTCGGTCTGCGCGCCGGTCATCGCTGCGAGCGCGTTGCTGGCGGATTCGAGGGCGCGCAGCGCGGCGCTGGCGGCGAAGCTGCCTTCGTCAGCCTGCTCGGCGGCGCGGCGCAGGAAGTCGGCCTCGGTGCGCACGATCTGGTTCCAGGTGTCCTGCGAGAGGCGCTCGCGCACCGCGGCCGCCGCCTGCCGGATGCAGCGCAGGCTGAAGCCCACGCTGCCGCCGCGGGCCACGTCGCCCAGCTCGGCGATGAGCGCACGCTCGAACACGCGGCGCGACTGCGGCGCGCTCGGCACTTCGGCCGGCACCAGCGCATTGCGCAGCGCCATGCGGTGCAGCCAGTCGAGCAGCGGACGCGAGGACTGGTCTTCGCTGCCCAGCAGGCTCAGCGTGAGACGGGCGAGGCGCACGGCGTTCTCGGCGCGCTCGGTGTAGCGGCCCAGCCAGAACATGTTCTCGGCCGCGCGGCTGGTGACCGGCGCGCGATGCCGCGCGAGCGATGCCGGCGTGCTGTGCGGCTGCAGCAGCGTGGTGCGGTCGACCTCGCCGTGCGTCTGAACCCACACGTCGGCACTGCTGCCGCCGCGCTGCATCGAGGCGAACTGCGCATCGGGCTCGGTGAGCCGTGCCAGCCCGCCGGGCAGCACGCGCCACGATTGCGCGCCGTCGCTTACCGCGAACACGCGCAGCATCACCGCGCGCGGCGCGATATGGCCCGGGCCCATGTCGTTGGCCCAGGTGGGCATCTGCGACAGCGGCATGTAGCCTTGCACAGTGTGGACGTCGCCCTCGCGCACGATGCGGCCGGCCCACTCGTCGAGCTCGCGCCGGCCGAGCTGGCTGCCGAGCACCGCGTCGAAGCTCGCGCGGCCGTCGAAGCCGGGATAGGTGGGCTTGATGGCGCTGTCGCCCAACTGCGGCAGCACCGATTCGAGCGCCGCGCGCTCGCCGCACCACCAGGTGGGCAGGGCGGGCAGCATGAGCTTCTCGTCGATCAGCCGGCGTGCCAGCCCCGGCAGAAAGCCCAGCAGCGCGGGCGATTCGAGAAATGCCGAGCCCGGCATGTTCGCCACCAGCACGTTGCCGGCGCGGATCGCCTGCAGCAGGCCGGGCACGCCGAGCGTGGAGTCGGGGCGCAGCTCCAGCGGGTCGAGGAACTGGTCGTCGAGCCGCTTGATGAGGCCGTGCACCGGGCGCAGGCCCTGCAGCGTCTTCAGGTAGAGCCGCTGGTCGCGCACCGTGAGGTCGCTGCCCTCGACCAGCGTGACGCCGAGGTAGCGCGCGAGGTAGGCGTGCTCGAAGTAGGTCTCGTTGTACGGCCCCGGCGTGAGCAGCGCGATGTGCGGCGGCACGCCCGCCGGGCACATGCGCTGCAGGCCTTCCATCATGGCGCTGTAGGTGGCGGCCAGGCGCTGCACGTGCAGCGCCTCGAAGGCCTGCGGAAACTGCCGCGTGATGGCGAGGCGGTTCTCGAGCAGGTAGCCCAGGCCCGAGGGCGCCTGCGTGCGCTGCGAGACCACCCACCAGTTGCCGTCGGGGCCGCGCGCCAGGTCGAAGGCGGCGATGTGCAGCCAGGTGTCGCCCGGAGGCTTCACGCCGTGCAGCGCGCGCAGGTAGCCGGGGTGGCCGCGCACCAGCGCCGGGGGAATGAGGCCCTCGGCCAGCAACTGCTGCGGGCCGTAGGCGTCGGCCATCACACGGTCGAGCACGCGCACGCGCTGCAGCACGCCGGCCTCGATCTGGCTCCAGCTCTCGGGCGAGACGATCAGCGGGAACAGGTCGAGCGACCACGGCCGCTGCGGGCCGTTGGCGTCGGCGTACACGTTGTAGGTAACGCCGTTGTCGCGGATCTGCCGCTCCAGGCTGGCCGCGCGCCGGGGCAGGTCGTTGAAGCCGCCCGGGCCGAGCTGTTCGAAGAAGGCGTTCCAGGCGGGGGTGAGCGGGGGCTGCTCCGGGGACTCAGGGGGCGTGGCCTGCAGCGCGGCCGGTGGCTGCGTCGCCGCGTCGTGCAGCTGCGGCGCAGGGGCGGGCGCCGCGGCCGGCCGGGAAGAGGCTGCCGGCGTGGCCAGCCCGCGCATTTCGTCGAAATGGCCGGGCAGGGCGGGCGGGGCGAGCGCCGACGCCAGGGCGGCCGGAAACTCCAGTGCCTGGGCGTCGAACAGGGATTCGTTCAAAGGTTCCACAGGGGGTGGATTGTCACACCGCCGTCACGGGGGAGCCGTTCGGGCAGTGTGCGGAATATCCCGGTCAACGCCGCAGATCGAGCGTGAACGGGAATTCGCGGCTGCCCGGCAGCTCGATGGTGGCCGGCGGCGTGCGCAGCAGGCCGGGGGTGTGGCCGGTGCGGGTGAAGCGCGAATGGCGGCGGCTTTCGGCCTCATAGGCATTGACCGGGAAGGTCTCGTAGTTGCGCCCGCCCGGGTGGGCCACGAAGTACTGGCAGCCGCCCAGCGAGCGCTTCATCCAGGTGTCGACGAGGTCGAAGGTCAGAGGCGCGTGGGCCCGGATGCTCGGGTGCAGCGACGAAGGCGGGTTCCAGGCCTTGTAGCGCACGCCCGCCACGAACTCGCCGGCCACGCCGGTGGGCTGCAGCGGCAGCACCTTGCCGTTGACGGTGACGACGTGGCGGCTTTCGTTCAGGCCGGTCACGCGCACCTCGATGCGCTCCAGCGACGAATCCACATAGCGCACCGTGCCGCCGATCGCGCCTTCCTCGCCCATCACGTGCCAGGGCTCGAGCGCATTGCGCAGCGAGAGCTCCACGCCCATCGCCTGCATCTGGCCCACCAGCGGGAAGCGGAACTCGAAGTGCGGCGCGAACCAGTCGGGGTCGAAGGCGAAGCCGGCCTGGCGCATCTCGCTGATGACGTCGTCGAAGTCCATCTTCACGAACGTCGGCAGCAGGAAGCGGTCGTGCAGTTCGGTGCCCCAGCGGGTGACGGGCGCCTTGTAGGGGTCGTCCCAGAAGCGGGCCACCAGCGCGCGGATCAGCAGCTGCTGCGCGATGCTCATGCGTGCATGCGGCGGCATCTCGAAGGCGCGCAGTTCCAAGAGGCCGAGGCGGCCGGTGCTGGAGTCGGGCGAGTAGAGCTTGTCGATGCAGAACTCGCTGCGGTGCGTGTTGCCCGTGACGTCGATCAGGATGTTGCGCAGCGTGCGGTCGACCAGCCAAGCCGGCATGTTCTGGCCGTAGATCTCGCGGTTCTTCGCGATCTCCTTCAGCGCGATCTCGAGCTCGTAGACCTGGTCGTTGCGCGCCTCGTCCACGCGCGGCGCCTGGCTCGTCGGGCCGATGAACATGCCCGAGAACAGGTAGCTCAGCGACGGGTGGTTGTGCCAGTACAGCA
Organism: Variovorax sp. 278MFTsu5.1; assembly: GCF_048305045.1. Classification (NCBI taxonomy): domain Bacteria; kingdom Pseudomonadati; phylum Pseudomonadota; class Betaproteobacteria; order Burkholderiales; family Comamonadaceae; genus Variovorax; species Variovorax sp. 278MFTsu5.1. The sequence goes on along the minus strand of NZ_CP157622.1, from coordinate 4,470,625 downwards.
GCAGGCTTGCGAGCAGCTCGGGCCGGCGCAGGAAGGGGCTGTCGGCCGGCGTGGCGCCGCCCATCACGAAGTGGTTGCCGCCGCCGGTGCCTGTGTGGCGGCCGTCGGTCATGAACTTCTCGGCCGACAGGCGGGTTTCGAAGGCGGCGTTGTAGAGGAACTCGGTGTGGTCGACCAGTTCCTTCCAGTTGTGGGCCGGATGGATGTTGACCTCGATCACGCCCGGGTCGGGCGTGACCTGCAGCAGCTTCAGGCGCGGATCGCGCGGCGGCGGATAGCCTTCCATCACGATGCGCACGCCCAGGTCGCGCGCGGTGGCTTCCACGGCCGCGACGAGGTCGAGGTAGTCCTCCAGGCGGGCCAGCGGCGGCATGAAGACGTAGAGCACGCCCGAGGCGCTGCCCTTCTTCTCGGCGGCGGGGCCGTTGGCGCGGCGCGGGTCGCGCACTTCGACGCACAGCGCGGTGCGGGTGATCCAGTGGGCGGATTCGCCGCGCAGGGGCTGGCGGGTCACGCTGGGATCTGCGGAGCTGGCGGCGTCGTTGTCGTCCTCGCCATGCCCATCGCCGTCGCTCGCGGCGCCCGGCGTCTGCATGCGCAGCGCAGAGGGCACGACGGGCGGCGTGCCGAAGGCGTAGGGCACGGCGCCGAGGCCGGCTCCCGGTCCGCCGGTGTCACCGGTGCCCACGGCGTAGCGCGCCCGGTAGTCGGCCCCGCTCGGTAGCGCGCCGCGGGGCGCGTTCGGATCGCGCTCGATCATGTACGGGTAGTCGCCCTTGCTAGCCCAGGGCTGCGAGTCGAGCGGCAGGCGGTAGCCCATGGGCGAGTCGCCCGGAATGAGGTAGAGCCGGTCGTCGCGCAGGAACCAGGGGCCGGTCTTCCAGGCGGGGCCTTCGAGCGAAGGGGCGTCGCGGTTCGCGTTGCCGGGCTCCAGCGGCAGCATGTAGCCGATCACCGCATCGAGCTTCTGGGTGAACACGCGGCGCAGGCGCATGCGCTCAAGCTCGTCGTCGAGCCTGGAGTCGAAGGGGTCGACGTTCACCGGCAGGCGGCGTTCGCGCCAGAGGTAGTAGTAGATGTCCTCGTAGCCCGGCTGGATGTAGCGCTCGGTCAGGCCCAGCTTCTGCGCCAGCAGGTTGGTGAAGCGGCGCGCGTCCTCGCTGGTGTAGTGCGTGGGAAAGCGCTCGTCGGCGAAGAGGTCGGGGTCGTGCCACAGCGGCTGGCCGTCGGCGCGCCAGAAGATCGACAGCGCCCAGCGCGGCAGCTGTTCGCCCGGGTACCACTTGCCCTGGCCGAAGTGCAGGAAGCCGCCCTTGCCGTATTCGGCGCGCAGCTTGTGCACGAGCTCGGTGGCGTAGCCGCGCTTGGTCGGGCCGAGCGCGTCGGTGTTCCATTCGGGCGCGTCGCGGTCGGTGGTGGCCACGTAGGTGGGCTCGCCGCCCATGGTCAGGCGCACGTCACCGGCCTTCAGGCGCGCGTCGACGGCATCGCCCAGGGCCAGCACGTCGGCCCACTGGTCTTCGGTGTAGGGCTTGGTGACGCGCGGCGATTCGTAGATGCGCGTGACCTTCATGTCGTGGCCGAACTCGACCTCCGATTCGTCCACGCCGCCCTCGATCGGCGCGGCGCTCGAAGGCGTGGGCGTGCAGGCCAGCGGAATGTGGCCTTCGCCCGCCAGCAGGCCCGAGGTGGCGTCGAGGCCGATCCATCCGGCGCCGGGCAGGAACACCTCGCACCAGGCGTGCAGGTCGGTGAAGTCGACCGTGGTGCCGCTGGGGCCGTCGAGCGCCTTCACGTCGGGCGTGAGCTGGATGAGGTAGCCCGAGACGAAGCGCGCGGCCAGCCCGCAGTGGCGCAGCAGCTGCACCAGCAGCCAGCCCGAGTCGCGGCAGGAGCCGCTGCCGTTGGCGAGCGTTTCTTCCGGCGTCTGCACGCCGGGCTCCATGCGGATGAGGTAGTTGACGTCCTTCTGGACCTGCTGGTTCAGGCCGACCAGGAAGTCGATGGTGCGCTGTTCCTTGCGGTCGATCTTGTCGAGGTAGGCCTGCAGCAGCGGCGTGACCGGCTCGGCCACGAGATAGGGGGCGAGTTCCTCGGCCTGCGAGGGCTTGTACTTGAAGGGAAAGTTCTCGGCCTGCGGCTCCAGGAAGAAGTCGAAGGGGTTGTAGACCGCCATCTCGACCACGAGGTCGACGGTGACCTTGAATTCGCGCGTCTTCTCGGGAAACACGAGCCGCGCCTGGTAGTTGGCGAACGGGTCCTGCATCCAGTTGACGAAGTGCTCGGCCGGCTCGACCCGCAGCGAATACGAGATGACGTTGCTGCGGCAATGCGGCGCGGGCCGCAAGCGCACGACCTGGGGGCCCAGCTGCACCAGCCGGTCGTACTTGTAGTGGGTGACGTGGTGGAGAGCGGCGTGGATGGACATGCGTTTTTGTGTGCAGTGCTGGCAGATTGCATCGGGAGAAGATGTCTCTGGTGAGACGCATACTAGCCGAGATGCCAAAGCAATTAACGCGCCACTGAGCGTGATTCGGGGAGGGTTTGCATCATGGATTCGGGAGTTGTCCGATGACGCGGTTTCGCGCGTCAGGCCAGGCTGTGGGCGGCGTTGGCGGGTTCGCGGCGCTGGGTGGTTCGCTGCTGGGAGCGGCCTTGCAGCTGCAGCAGCCGATGCTGTGGCCGGCATGGGTCTATGCCGGTTTGCTATGTATAGGTACGGCCGGAATGTGGTGTCGCCGAGTGACGGGGAGCGCGCTGCTGTTGGTCGCCCTGGCATGTGGAGCGATGGCCGGCGCGGGGCTCGCCGGATGGCGTGCGGTGGCCTATGCGAAGGGCGCACTCGGCCCGTCGCTCGAAGGCCGCGACCTGCGCGTCACGGGCGTCGTGTCGGAGATGCCCCAGCGCAACGAGGCCGGCACGCGCTTCGTCCTGGATGTCGAATCCGCGCAATGGACCGACGCCGACACGCGGGGCCGGCCGGCCGTACCCGATCGCATCGCTCTCGGCTGGTATGCGGACGGCTCCAGCCCCTGGGGGCATACCTCGCCAGCCAGCATCGTTGCCGCTTCCCCGCATGCCGGCGAACGCTGGAGCCTGACGGTGCGCCTGAAAGCGCCGCATGGCAACCGCAACCCGCACGGCTTCGACAGCGAACTCCGGATGTGGGAGCAGGGCCTGCACGCCAGCGGCCATGTACGAGCCGGCGCGCGCGACGCGGCGCCCGTGCTGCTCGGCCCCACCTGGCTGCATCCCATCGAGCGTGCCCGTGAAGCGGTGCGCGACGCCATCTTCGAGCGCGTGCCCGACCGCGCCCGCGCAGGCGTGATCGCGGCCCTGGTCACCGGCGACCAGAACGCCATCGACCGCGCGGGCTGGGATGTGTTCCGTGCCACGGGCGTGGCGCACCTGATGTCGATCTCGGGCCTGCACGTCACGATGTTTGCCTGGCTCGCCGCGCACGTGGTCGGCCTGCTCTGGCGCCGCAGCGCCCGGCTGATGCTTCGGCTGCCCGCCCAGCAGGCGGCGCTGGTCGGCGGCGTGCTGCTGGCCGCGCTCTATGCGCTCTTCAGCGGCTGGGGCGTGCCGTCGCAGCGCACGGTCTGGATGCTCGCGACGGTCGCGCTGCTGCGCCTGACCGGGCGGCGCTGGCCCTGGCCGAACGTGTGGCTGCTGGCCGCGTCCGTCGTGGTCGCGCTCGATCCTTGGGCGCTGATGCAGGCGGGCTTCTGGCTGAGCTTCGTGGCGGTGGGCGTGCTCTTCGCGACGGACGCCGGAATGCCGGGCGAGCAGCAGGCCGGCCCGGCCGCCCGGCTGCTGCGCTTCTTCCGCGAGCAGTGGACCATCACGCTGGCGATCACGCCGCTGAGCCTGCTGCTGTTCCAGCAGGTGTCGCTGATCGGGCTGCTCGCCAACGCGGTGGCGATTCCGTGGGTCACGCTCGTGATCACGCCGCTGGCGATGCTCGGCGTGGCGCTGCCCCCCTTGTGGGACGTGGCCGCCTGGGCCGTGCATGCGCTGGCGCTCCTGCTGCAATGGCTGGCCGGCCTGCCGCATGCCACGCTGTCGATGGCGGCGCCTCCGCTGTGGATGGCCGCCTGCGGCGTGGGCGGCGGCGTGCTGCTGGCAATGCGGCTGCCATGGTCGCTGCGCAGCCTCGGCGTTCCCCTGCTCCTGCCGGTGCTGCTGTGGCAGGCACCGCGGCCCGCGGTGGGCGAGTTCGAACTGCTCGCCGCCGACATCGGCCAGGGCAACGCCGTGCTCGTACGCACTGCCACGCACAGCCTGCTCTACGACGCCGGCCCGCGCTACAGCCTCGAAAGCGACGCGGGCCATCGCGTGCTGGTGCCGCTGCTGCGCGCGTACGGAGAGCGGCTCGACACGCTGGTGGTGAGCCATCGCGATGCCGACCACATCGGCGGCGCGCCCGCGTTGCTCGCGATGCAGCCCGGGGCCGCGCTGCTGAGTTCCATCGAGGCCACGCACCCGCTGCAGGCGATGCGCGCGGCGAAGCGCTGCGAGGCGGGGCAGTCTTGGAGCTGGGACAGCGTGCACTTCGAGGTGCTGCATCCCTTCGAGAGCGACTACCGCAGCTTCGGCAAGCCCAATGCGGTTTCGTGCGTGCTGCGCATCGACAACGGACGCGCGTCGGCGCTGCTGGCGGGCGACATCGAGCGGCTGCAGGAGACGGCGCTGCTCATTCGCACGCCGCAGCTGTTGCGTGCCGACGTGCTGCTGGCGCCGCATCACGGGAGCAAGACTTCGTCGGGCGCGGCGTTCCTCGATGCAGTGCAGCCGCGCATCGCGTTCGTCCAGGCGGGGTATCGCAACCGCTTCGGCCATCCGGCGCGGGAGGTGGTGGCGCGGTACCGCGAACGAGATGTGCGGCTGATCGAGAACACCCGCTGCGGCGCCGCGCATTGGAGCAGCGCGAGGCCTGCCGAGGTGGGCTGCGAGCGCGAGCGCCGGGCGCGTTACTGGCAGCACCGGGAGCCGGACGAGGTTGGCCGTCCGGAGCCCTGAAATCGTGAACTAATTGTCAAAAGTAGCCTGAAAGACCTCTTGTAAAGGCGTTCCCGATCGCGTTCCATGCGTTGTATCGTTTCGCTACAACTCAGAACAAGGGGGCAACATGGACAAGCACAACCGTCGGATCTCTCGTTGGGGCCCGTCTTCCGGGCGCGCCTCATGACGACCGGCGTTCCGGCCATCACCAGCGCGAGCCTCGCCGGCGGCTCCGGCGCGCGTCTCAAGATGCATCGCGAGGGTCCGGTGCTCGTCCTCACGCTGAGCAATCCCGAGGCGCGCAACGCGATCAATCCCTCGGTCTACCGGACGGCCGCCAAGGCGATACGCACCACCGCCGGATTTCGCACGGTGCGCGCCATCGTGCTGCGCGGGGAGGGCGATCACTTCAGCGGCGGCGGCGACCTGCGGCGCCTCGCCCGGCAGCGCAAGCTGCCGCCCGCCGAGCAGCAAGGCCACATCGACGCGCTGCACGAATGGCTCATGGCGATCGAGGAGGCGCCGCAGCCCGTCATCGCCGCGGTCGAGGGCGCCGCGATGGGCGGCGGCTTCTCGCTTTGCCTGGCCTGCGACCTGATCGTGGCCGCCGAAGACGCGAAGTTCGCGATGTCGTACATCAACGTCGGCCTCTCGCCCGACGGCGGCGGCACCGATTCGCTGGCCCGTTCGCTGCCGCCGCAGGCCGCACTCGAAATGCTGCTCGACGGCACGCCCTGCACCGCGAAGCGGCTGCATGAGCTGGGCGTGGTCAACAAGGTGGTGCCGCACGGCGAAGCCGGCGCCGCCGCGCTCGCCTGGGCGCAGCAACTCGCGCGCGGACCGTTCGAAGTGCAGGCGCGCATCAAGCAGCTGGTTTATGCGGCGCGCGGACGCAGCCGCCGCGAGCAGCTGGAGGCCGAGCGCGAGTCCTTTCTGGCCAGCCTCTACAGCGACGAGAGCGGGGAGCGCATCAAGGAATTTCTCTCGCCCCGCAAGAAGCCGGAAACGACCGGGGAGGGCCCCCCGACCTGAGCGCGGAAAGATCATCCGACCCGTCTCCGGCCTTGGCATCAGGGGTTCTACTGGCCCTGAACTTGCTAAGCTACTAACTCAAGGAGATTGGTCGTTCCATGCACAAATTTGACGAGATGTACGAGCAGCTTCCCTATGCTGGAGCTGCGATCCGACAGCATTACAAGCGCTACGACCAATGGCTCGCGAAGCAACCCGGTGAGGTGATGCGTTCGCGACGCGAAGAGGCGGAAATGATCTTCCGCCGGGTCGGCATCACCTTCGCGGTGTACGGCGCCAAGGACGAGGACGGCTCCGGCACCGAGCGGCTCATACCGTTCGACCTGCTGCCTCGAATCATTCCCGCCCACGAGTGGGCGAGCATGGAAAAAGGGCTGGTGCAGCGCGTGACGGCGCTCAACCGCTTCCTTCACGATGTCTACCACGACCAGGAAATCATCAAGGCCGGCATCATCCCGGCCGAGCAGATCCTGAACAACGCCCAGTTCCGCCCCGAGATGATGGGCGTGAACGTGCCGCACAACGTCTACTCGAACATCTCGGGCATCGACATCGTGCGCGCCCCCGATGCCTCGGGCAACGGCGAGTACTACGTGCTCGAAGACAACCTGCGCGTGCCCAGCGGCGTGAGCTACATGCTTGAGAACCGCAAGATGATGATGCGGCTCTTCCCCGAGCTCTTCAACCAGAACCGCATCGCGCCGGTCGCCCACTACCCCGACCTGCTGCTCGAAACGCTTCGCGCCAGCGCGCCGCCGGCCACGGCCGAGCCCACGGTGGTGGTGCTGACGCCGGGCATGTACAACAGCGCCTACTTCGAGCACGCCTTCCTCGCCCAGCAGATGGGCGTGGAGCTGGTCGAGGGGCAGGACCTGTTCGTGAAGGACAACTTCGTCTACATGCGCACCACGCGCGGGCCGAGGCGCGTGGACGTCATCTACCGCCGCGTGGACGACGACTTCCTCGACCCCGAGGTGTTCCGCCCCACCTCGACGCTGGGCTGCGCAGGCCTGATGCGCGCGTATCGCGACGGCAACGTCGTCATCTGCAATGCGGTGGGCACGGGCGTGGCGGACGACAAGTCGATCTACCCCTACGTGCCGAAGATGGTGGAGTTCTACCTCGGCGAGAAGCCGATCCTGAAGAACGTGCCCACCTACATGTGCCGCAACAAGGACGAGCTGCAGTACACGCTCGACAACATGAAGGACCTGGTCGTCAAGGAAGTGCACGGCGCCGGTGGCTACGGCATGCTGATCGGCCCCGCCGCCACGCAGGCCGAGATCGAGGACTTCAAGAAGGCCGTGATCGCCAAGCCCGACGGCTACATCGCACAGCCCACGCTGAGCCTGTCGACCTCGCCCACCTTCGTCGACGCCGGCATCGCGCCGCGCCACATCGACCTGCGCCCCTTCGTGCTCTCGGGCAGCGAGGTGCAGATGGTGCCCGGCGGCCTTACGCGCGTGGCGCTCAAGGAAGGCTCGCTGGTGGTGAACTCGTCGCAGGGCGGCGGCACCAAGGACACCTGGATTCTCGAAGCCGACCGTGTGCCCAAGTCCAAGGCTCCCGCACAGTCGCAAAGCCAATCGCAGTAGGAGCACGAACGATGCTGTCCCGCACCGCAGACCACCTCTATTGGATGTCCCGCTACACCGAGCGCGCCGAGAACACGGCGCGCATGCTGGACGTCAACTACCAGACCTCGCTCCTGCCGCAGTCCGCCGAAGTCGCCAAGTACGGCTGGCAGGGCGTGCTCTCCATCAGCGAGCTGCTGCCCTGGTACAACCAGAAGTACGACCAGATCGCGCCCAAGGAGGTGATGGAGTTCATGGTCAAGGACGAGAGCAACGCCTCGTCCATCGTCTCCTGCCTCAAGGCCGCCCGCGAGAACGCACGCGCCGTGCGCGGCGCGCTCACCACCGAAGCCTGGGAAACGCAGAACACCACCTGGCTCGAAGTCAACCGCATGCTGCGCTCGGGCGATTTCGAGCGCGACCCCGGCCAGTTCTTCGAATGGGTCAAGTTCCGCTCGCACCTGTCGCGCGGCGTCACGCTGGGCACCATGCTGCAGGACGAGGCCTTCTACTTCTCGCGCCTGGGCACCTTCCTGGAACGCGCCGACAACACCGCGCGCCTGGTCGACGTGAAGTTCCACGCGCTCAACAGCGAGTTCTTCGGCGCCGCCACCGAGGAAGACCAGGAATACGACTTCTATCACTGGAGCGCGATCCTGCGCAGCGTCTCGGCCTTCGAGGTCTACCGCAAGGTTTACCGCGACGTGATCAAGCCCGAGCGCGTGGCCGAACTGCTCATTCTCCGGGCCGACATGCCGCGCTCGCTGCATGCGAGCCTGGTCGAGGTGGTCAACAACCTGGCGAAGGTTCAGAACGAGCAGAGCGCCGAAACGCAGCGCCGCGCCGGGAAGCTTCTGGCCGATCTGCAATATGCGCGCGTCGACGAAATTCTGGCGACGGGGCTGCATGCGTATCTCACGCAATTCCTTGATCGAGTGAATGAGCTGGGGGTGCGTATCAGCCAGGATTTTCTGGTTCCGGCGCATTGAAATGCGAAAGCTTCATCTCCCTTGCGGGAGATGACGCCCGCTCCACTCAGCGCGAACTTTTGACAATTGTTGACGCCACTAAATCAGCAAGATCAAAAGTAAGCAATAAGAATTAAATTGCCGAAATTGAATGTTTTCAGGCGTTTAAAAGCGTGAATTAATACCTTGTAAGCAAGCGCCGCGCTCCCATAATCGCGCTCCTCAGTTTTCATTTGGTCACAAATGAAGCTGCGGCATGACAACTGTGAGGGAGCGTAAGAGCGATGAATCGGCACTTGCACCGCGTGGTCTTCAACGCGGCCAGAGGGATGCGCATGGTGGTCCAGGAAACGGCCGCCAGCACTGGCAAGGGCGCCAGCAAGACAACGGCGACGACCGTTTCCGCAGCCGTTGCGGGCGCGCTGATGGCGATGTCGGCACAGGCGCAGATCGTCGGTGCCCCGAACGTTCCCGGCAATCTTCGCCCGACCGTGCTGATGGCGCCGAACGGCGTGCCGCTGGTCAACATCCAGACGCCTTCCGCCACGGGCGTCTCGCGCAACGTCTACAACCAGTTCAGCGTCGGTTCGAACGGCGCCACCCTGAACAACAGCCGGGTGAATGTGCAGACCCAACTGGGTGGGTTCGTTCAGGGCAACCCCAATCTGGCCACAGGCCCGGCGCGCATCATCCTCAACGAGGTCAACGGCGGAACGCCCAGCCAGCTTCGCGGCTACATCGAAGTGGGCGGCCAGCGCGCGGAAGTGATCATCGCGAACCCGGCGGGCATCAGCGTCGACGGTGGCGGCTTCATCAATGCCAGCCGCGCCACGCTCACCACCGGCACGCCGCAGTTCAACGCCGTCGGCGGTCTCGACAGTTTCCTGGTTCGTGGCGGGACCATCACCATCGATGGTGCGGGCCTCGATGCCAGCAAGACCGACTATGCGGCCATCCTTGCGCGCGCCGTGCAGGCCAACGCGAGCATCTGGGCCAGCGAACTCAAGGTGGTGACTGGCGCGAATCAGGTCAGTGCCGACCATACGCAGATCACCCCCACGACAGGAACGGGCGCAGCACCGACCTTCACTCTCGATGTGGCGGCCCTCGGCGGCATGTATGCAGGAAAAATCACGCTTGTGGGCAATGAGGCCGGCTTGGGCGTACGCAATGCCGGCAACATCGGCGCGAGCAACGGCAATCTCATCGTCACAGCAGCGGGGCGTCTTGAAAATACTGGCACCCTCGAAGGCACACGCGTAGAAATCTCCGGTGCCAGCGACATCGACAACCGGGGCGGCACGATCCGCCAGACCAGCAGCGTAGGCCTCGGCATCACTGCACCGGTCCTTTCGAACACCAACAGCGGAGTTATTGGTATCGAGCCGGCACCAACGCCGACCGCTGGCTCGGCAGGCAGCACGAGCACCGGGAGCGGCTCCGGCACAGGCGGCACCACCAGTCCAAACGTTTCCACCACGGGAACCAGCTCCGGAACGGGTTCAGGCTCCAGTGATGCAGCTTCGCCGGCACCGGCACCGTTTGTCCCCACATCGCCTGGCACCATCACCGCGGCGGGAACGATTCTGAACGACGGTGGCCGTATCTACGCTGGTGGTCCGATCGCGCTGCAAACACCGCAGATCAACAACGCGGGTGGCACTTTGTCGGTCGCCAGCATGGCGGTCACCGGGCCCAATTTCTCGAATGCTGGTGGCACTCTGAACGTCAGCCAGAGCTTCGGCGCAAACGTCGGCACCTTCGACAACACGGGTGGCAAGCTCAATGCGGGAAGTCTGACCATTGCCACCAGCGGCGACCTGATCAACACCGACGGCGTGCTGACAAGCGCTTCCGATGCCAACCTTACGGTGGGTGGGAGGGCTGAGAACGCTCGCGGCACGATCTCGGCCACGGGTGTGCTGACCGCGAACGTTGTTGGCGCCACCACCAACAACAGCGGCACGCTGACTTCAAATCAGACGCTGAGCCTGAACACCGGCTCGCTGGAGAATACTGGCGGTAGCGTTCAGTCTGCACAAGCCGGTGTACAGCTTGGCGTAGCCAACACACTGACCAACGGCGGTGGCGGCAGTATCAGCGCGGCCACTGATCTCGGCATCCAGGCCGGCTCGCTCACCAACGGCGGCAGCCTGCGCGGGAGCAACGATGCCAATATTGCGGTTGGCGGGGCATTGACCAACGACGGCAGTGTCACGGCAGGCCGCAACACGACGATCACTGCTGGCAGGGTGCACAGCGGTACGTCCGGTGTGCTCGGAGCTGGCGCCCAGGGCGACGGCAAGCTTGGCGGTGTGGGTGACCTGCGTGTGACCTCCTCCGGCGCCCTGGTCGCCAACGGCTCCAACATCGCGGCGGGCAATGCCGCGCTGCAAGGTGCGAGCATCGATCTGTCGACCAGCCAGACCAGTGCGACCAACATCGCAGTCACGGCCACTCAGGGCAATGTGACCACCAGCAACGCCACGGTCGTCACGCCAGGCACTTTGCGCATCACGGCCAATAGTCACGCGGCGCAGACCCTCGTGAACGACGCTGGCAAGCTCAATGCCGGTCAGTTGCAAATCAACGCCTCGAACCTCGCCAATACGAACGCGGGCGAGATCGTGCAGACCGGCACGGGCGCGACGACCATTGCGACCAGCGGCACCTTGAACAACGACGGTGGTCGCATCGCCAGCAATGGGCAAGACCTCGCGCTGCAAGGCATGGCCATCACCAGCAACGCGGGCAAGATCGAGCACGCTGGCACCGGCACGCTGACCATTGCGGGTGGCAGCTTCAGCGGCACCAACGGCCAGATCACGACGAACAACGCGCTGGCGGTGGCGTTGTCGAGCGCCTTCAATCAGGACGGCGGCAAGACCAACGCCAAGCAGATCGCCATCGATGCGGGCTCCTTGAGCAACAAGGGAGGCCAGATCGTCCAGACCGGCGCCAACGCTACGCGCATCACCGTGATCGGTGCGCTGGACAACGGCAATGCGGGTGCCATTGCGAGCAACGGCAACACGACTATCGCTGCCGGTAGCCTATCGAATCAAGGTGGCTCCATTCGCGTTGCAGAAACCTCCAGCCTCGCTCTGAACGTCGGCGGCCTGCTCGACAACAGCAACAAGGGTGTGATCGGCGCGGGCGGCAGCACCACCATTGCGGCGGGTAGTCTCAACAACAACTCTGGCAGCGTGACGGCTGGTGGCGACCTCGGCGCCACCATTGCGGGCGCCGCAACGAACGTGGGTGGCACGCTCGCGGCCAATGGCAACACCACATTGAGCGCCGGCAGCCTGGACAACAGCGCTGGAACGACTGCTGCCGTCAACGGCAATCTGGGTGTCACGACCACGGGCCAGACGATCAACAACGGTGGCACCCTGCAAGCCGGTGGCATCACCACCTTGAGCAATGGCGGGCTGCTGAACCAATCGGGCAAGGTGTTCGGTGACAGTCTGAGCGTGGACACCCGCGGCAACGCGCTGGACAACGGGGCAAACGGCACGATCGCCGCGACCACGACGGTCGCCGTCAGCTCGGGCGCTCTGACCAACGATGCCGGCCTGATCCAATCAGGCGGCGCGATGACCATCAACACGAACGGTCAGAGCCTGAGCAACGCCAATGCGGCAGGCTACCGCAACAAGCAGGGCGGCATCACCAGCACCGACACGCTCGACCTGAAGACGGGAGCGGTCAACAACACAGCCGGCTTCATCGGCTCGAAGAATGCGCTTACCGCCGACACGCAGGCTTTCACCAACACAGGCGGTGGCCTGGTGCTCGGCCAGTCCTCGGTAGCGATCAACACCCATGGCGCGAGCTACAACAACACCGCGGGTAAAACGCAGGCGGCGAGCGACGTCTCGATCAGTGCCGGAGACATCCAGAACTCCAGCGGCCTCGTGCGCTCGCTGACCACGACGACGTTGAATGCCGGCGCCATCGTCAACACGGACACCCAAGGTACCGACCAAGGCGCCGAGGGCAAGAACGTTGTCATCGGCGCCGGTACGCTGAACAACGACGCGGGAGCGATCCGTGCTGATATCAACGCCACCGTTACCAGCGGAGGTACTGTCAGCAACAAGAGTGGCCTGATCTCGGCCGGCGACACGCTGGCCATCGTGGACCCGAATGCCGCGAATCCCGGTGCGAAGACGCTGAGCCTCGTGAACACGAACGGCACACTGGTGGCCGACAAGAGCCTGAAGATCGACGCCAGCGCCTTCAGCGGCGACGGCAAGGCGGTTTCGGGCAAGGATCTGAGCATTGCGCTCATGCAGGACGTGGTCAACAACGGCGAGGTGGCCGCCAACGGAAATCTCAGTTACTCCACCTCCGGCAACTTCACGAACAACGGCAAGCTGCTGGCGGGCCAGACCCTCACGGTGGGCGGCAACAATGTCGACAACACCGTCAATGCGGAGCTATCGGGCGCGAGCACCGTCGTCAATGCCAGCGGCACGCTGACCAACCGAGGGCTGATCGACAGCCGAGGCGCAACGCAGATCAACGCGGGCACCCTGAAGAACATCGGCACTGGGCGAATCTACGGCGATGCCGTCTCCATTGGCGTCGGTACGCTCGAGAACGACACCGAGACGGTCAACGGCGTGACCAAGGCGGGAACCATTGCCGCACGCGACACCCTGGATATTGGCGCTGGCACCATCACCAACCGCGAGCATGCGCTCATCTTCAGCTCGGGAGACATGTTCATCGGGGGCGGGCTGAACGCCCGCCGCCAAGCAGCCGGTCAGGGTGGAACGCTCAACAATCTGAGTGCCGACATCGAATCGCTGGGCAACATGGATATTTCCATGGCCACCGTCAACAACCGCGACGTGCATATCCAGTTGGGGGCGCCCAAGGTCACATCCGAGGTTCTGACCGGCATTGCCCCGAAGACGCTGGTCGGAAGCGGCATCGGCAGGACCACGACTTACCCGTTGAGCGAAGTCAACGTCGATCCGGCCAGCGGTTCTGTGTTCCGAAAGGACACCGGTGAACTCGTCGGTATCGGCGGCTACGCCATCTGGACCAATAACCTCACGGTCACCGAAGACACTGCGACCAACATGGACCCTGCCCGCCTTGTCGCGGGCGGCAACATGAACGTCAATGGGCGTCTCTACAACGAGAACAGCCAGGTCCTGGCCGGTGGAACGATCACCGCGACCAGCTACGAGTCCAGCCAATTGACGGGCCAGCGCACGGTCACAGGCCTTGCGAATGTGATCGACAACCAGGGCGTCGTACAGGGAGTCAACATCCCGATCTTTACCGCGCCAACAACGGTCTCCCTGGGGGCCTACAAATACCAGGAACACATCAACGCCAACCAAGGCTATAGCGCTGGAGTCGCGCCGGTCGGTGGTGCAACGGGGAATGCAGGCGGTACCGGCGGCGTGAGCGGCGGCAACGGCCCTGGCACCATCGTAGAGGTACCAGCCAACGTCGGTGCGGTCGTGAAGACGTCTGGCACTACGGCAGGCACGGCCGGTGCTGCTGGTACGACCGGTGGCGCCGGAGCCAGCCAGACGGTGTCCATGGTCGTTCGCACCACCACGCCGAACATCGGCATTCCCAACGCCAGCCTGTTCAACATCCGTGCGGGTGGCGGCTACCTGGTCGAAACCGATCCGCGCTTCGTCAACTACCGCAACTGGCTGAGCAGCGACTACCTGCTGAACAGCCTCGGCTTGGACCCCAACAACATCCTCAAACGCCTGGGCGACGGCTTCTACGAGCAGAAACTCATTCGCGAGCAGGTCGCACAGCTCACGGGGTATCGCTATCTGGACGGATACAGCAACGATGAAGAGCAGTACGCCGCGCTGATGAACGCAGGCGCGACCTTCGCACAGCAATACGGCTTGCGCCCTGGCGTGGCCCTGACGGCAGCGCAGATGGCTCAGCTCACCAGCGACATCGTTTGGTTGGTCGAGCAGACCGTGACCTTGCCCGACGGGACGACGCAGCGGGTTCTGGTGCCACAGGTCTATGTGCGCGTACGACCCGGCGACATCGACGGGTCCGGGGCGCTGCTGGCGGGCAACCAGGTCAAGATCGATGGCAAGGACAACAACCTGGTCAACACGGGCACCATTGCCGGGCGCCAGTTGGTCAGCATCAACGCCAACACCATCGACAACCTGGGCGGCCGCATCAGCGGTGGCCAAGTGGGGTTGAAGGCCCAACTCGACATCAACAACCTTGGTGGTGTGATCGATGCCAGGGACAAGCTGACCTTGGAGGCTGGGCGCGACATCAACGTCCGCACGACAACGGCTTCCGGTCCGCTCGGCAACACGGGCATCGACCGTGTCGCGGGGTTGTATGTGACGAACCCTGGCGGCACGTTGGTCGCGAGCGCGGGGCGCGACATCAATCTGGTCGGTGCCATCGTATCCAACCAAGGAGGAGGTGGCCTCACCTCCTTCAAGGCAAAGAACGATATCAACCTGGGAACTGTCACCACGTCCTCGGCGATCCTCGCCTTGGGAGAAAAATGGAGTGGCTACTCCATCACAAACAAGGAAGTCGGCACGACGATCACGACCAATGGCACCACGCTCCTGAATGCCGGCCGCGACATCAACGCTCGACAGGCCACGGTCGATGCGGGCAACGGCCTGTTGAGCATGCACGCCGACCGCGACATCAACATCGCGTCGGGGCAGACCGATGTGTCGGGTGCTTTCATGCGCCAGTGGAAGGAAAAGGGGCTTTTCAGCCGGACCGACAACACGCTCTCCGGCGAATACAACTTCAGCGCCAGCGTGGGAAGCCGTTTCTCGGGCGGAGTCGTGTCCATGGATGCCGGCAGAGACATCAGCATCGAAGGCTCGCACATCAGCGGTACGCAAGGTGTGGCGATTAGCGCCACCAGAAACCTCGCCATCGTCGAGGGCCGCAACACCGGAAGCGTCAGCGCCGAATTGCAGAGCAACAAGAAAGGCATCGGTGGCCTGACAGGATTGCTCGCTGGCACACCGACCATTCCGTCGCTGCCTTATGGCAAGGCCACCACCACAAGCGCTAGCGTCCAGACTGACACGGCGTCCGCAAGCACGATCACCAGCAGCCAGGGAGGCGTGCTGCTCCAGGGAGGCAGCGTCTTCCTTCAGGGGGTGCAGGTCGATGCAGCCAAGGACATCAGCATCAAAGGCGGCAATGTCGTCATTCAGGCCGCGACCAACAGCAGTTCGGTCACCGGGTCGACCAATTCGCGCACCAAGGGCATTGAACCGGGCCAGATCCTCTGGCACGACCCCAGCACAGGTATCAATGCCCGCAAGGCGACTGAGACCAAGGTCGAAGACAGCAGTCTGACGCGCACGACCCTCAACGGCGCGAACGTGTCCATCGAGGCCGTTGATACGCTGGCCATGGCGGGCACGACGGTGAACACGCCCGGTACGCTGAACTTGCAAGCCGATCAACTGCTTCTGGGCACCCAGACCACCGAGCACAGCGAACAGACCACAAGCCAAGGTCGCGACTTGGCCTACCAAAAGAACAAGGACAAGGGGCAGACCGACCAGACCACCAACTACAACCAGTTCAATGCTGGCAACCTGACGGTCACCGCAAACCACATCCAGGCTGGTCTGGGCGCCAGGGATAGCGTCGAACAGTTGGCCAAGCAGCCGGGCATGGGCTGGGTGGAGCAACTGACGAACGACCCCAAGCTCAAGGACAAGATCGACTGGCAGAGGGTCGAAGAGGCCCACAAGACCTGGAACTACGACCAGCAGGGGCTGACGCCGGAGGGGGCGGCCATTGTGACGATCGTGGCCGCGTACTTCACCGCAGGCGCGGCCTCCGAGATCGGCGCCGGCGTTGGCGAGGCGGCAGGTACAGCGGCGACTGGCGGCGTGGCTGCTTTGGGTGAAGGCGGATTCATCGCGGCAGGAGGCATGACTATTTCCACCGCGGTGGGCGGTGCTGTGACCGCAGGCATCACGGCGCTGGCCGGGCAGGCGGCGGTTGCTCTCATCAACAACCAAGGCGATCTCGCTGGAGCTCTGCACGACCTAGGCAGCAGCGCCAATGTGAAGAACCTGCTGACAGCCATCGTCACTGGAGGCGTGCTCGGGGCGATGGACCTGAATCCGACTGGTTCACCGACGCTGAACGGTGGGGCACAGCCGCTTGTTGATCAGTTGCGGCAAAACCTGACCGCGGGCGCTGCGCGGGCGGTGATTGGAACGGCGATCAATGGGGGGAGTTTTGAGCAGAACCTGAAGGACGGCCTGAAGAACGCGATTCTCGATACCGTGGCTGCACAGACGGCATATGAGATTGGGAATCTGACTCAGACCGGTGTACTTGACGATTTCACCAACAAGGTCGCACATGCAATTGCGGGTTGCATGGTCGGGGCTGTGCGGGCGGACAATGCGGCCGGGTGTGGTGCCGGTGCCTTGGGGGCCGCCATTGGCGAGTTGGCTGCCGAGACCTATGGCAAACATGCGGACACGACCCAGTTCGCAGCCATGATTTCTGGGCTTGCCGTTGCCATCACGGGTGGTGACGTTGGGCAGATCACCCTTGGCAGTCAAGCGGGATCCAATGCGGCTGCCAACAACTACTTGAATCATACGGAGGCGGCAAAACTGAACGCCGCCGCAGGCGCTTGCGCAAAGGGGGATACAGAGCAATGCCGAGTGGCTCAGCGGCTAATGGATACGAGCATCGCGCGGGACGCCAAACTCACAGCTGACTGCCAGGCAGACCCCAAGGGCAGTGCATGCGCGGCAGATATCGTCGATTTCAAGATCGCGCAAGCTTCTTACATCGGCACGAGCGATATCCGAGGCGGGTCGGCGGCGTTCAAGTATGCCCAGCAAACAACGCAATGGATCCCAGTGGGATCGCTGCCTGACGTTCAGCCCGGCGAAGTATTTCATGGCTGTGGCGGCCCGACAAACGTCTGCGTCGTAACAAATATCCAGGACGAGCACGGGAACTACATGTTCCGTCCCGCCACGACTGCTGAAGCTCACGACGAGAGCCTTCGACTTGTCTCCATCGGACGCGATGCGATGATTCAAGGCGCAATCAGCTACGGGTTGGATACGGTTGCAATGGCTGCTGGTCTACGCGGCGGTGGTTCCGGTCCTGCCGCTACGCAGGAAGTCGCAGGCTACCGAGTCGTCAATGGCACGGTGGTTGATGCAACCGGGCAAACCGTCGGTAGGGTCAACCCTTCCACGGGAGCACTGGAGCCTGCCGCTTCGCCTGCATCGTCCCAAGGAACTTCTTCGCGCGGATTTGCGCCCGGGTATGCGGCTAATGCTGATGGGACAGTCAGTGGGCCTCGTGGTGGGGTGTATACGCCGACAGGCGTTGTCAACTCCGAGGGGGTTCCCATCTTCCGAGACGCTTCGGGCGGGTATTACACCCTGGACGCAGCCTCAGGTCGAACGCCAGTTCCTAGCCCGATGACGACAAACTCGCAGATTCAGCAGAACTGGACAAACGGACGCGCGTTCCAAGAGGCACTCAACAGAGCAACCGGCTTGCCGGAAAATACGCAGCGAATAACTGTCACGCTTCCGGATGGGACTATCGTGACAACGGTTCCGGACAACATGGGCCGCCCTGCGGGCATCGTGGAAGCTAAAACTGATCGATACCTTACGATGAGTGATCAGTTGCGAGCTCAAATGCAAGTTGCCATAAATACCGGCCAGCCTTATACCTTGGTCGTAAGTGAAAACACAGCCAGCATTGCCCGGCCGGTTCTCGACGAAATCCGGCGAATCGGCGGATCGGTCTATAGATTCGATACGACCACTCAAACCCTTACAGCAATCCCGACGAGATAATTTTGTCAACTATTAAAATATCCATTAATACCAAAATTCCGACGGCGAATTGGGAAATTGGGAAGGCAGTTCTTGAAGCTTTCTCGAATACCAGTGAGAAACTTTTCCCTGAGTTTGTCTCATGGAAACAGCCAGTTCGAACGCCTGTCAAGAGCATTGAGGAATGTCAAGAGCATTGGGCGCCGCTCTCCAGCTACAAGGATGCAACTGGAGTTCACTCATTTGCGACGAACATGCTTTGGAAACGTGCTAGCGCACTCAAAAGCGATTGGCATGTGATGCACACGTCATCGAGCAATGGCGTCGCCAAATTGCATGGCGTTCTGCTTTTTTCCATTAAATTTAATAAATCTGTCGACTTCTTCGGTTTGTTCAAGAGGCTTTGCCAAATCTTGAATCCTGAGGTTGCCACTTTGCATCTATTCACTGAGATCGAGAGCCAAAAGAACCCCTATCCATGCTGGATTGATCGACAAGTCAACAGTGATGGTGTTCGTTGGGAGAGCGATCCAGCAGCAGGCGATTTTTTTGCCGGAGCTTTGCATCCTGAACGTGGAGAGGCAATTCCCAATCTTCCTTGGTCAATATATTTTGGTGCGGCTATCCGGGGAAAGTTTGACGAGAAACATGTTGCGGCGAGCGGTGCGCTGATTGAGGAGTTGAACGACGGATTGTTGCTGCGCGTTTCTTCCGAAATATCGGAGATAGAAAAGGATTTTGGGGGATTTTCAGAGCGCCGTGCCCGTATTAAGAGTCATTTCCCCAGAGAAATGTTTGTAGTAAAGCGCGAGCCAGTGATAAATGCCGGTTAAAGCGGGAGTGGTGTCAGCGCCGGTGTGTCGCACGGCGAAAAGAGGGGCTGTAGACCAAGGGCTGCTTTCACTGGCTACGTCAATCGGGTCTCGGACCAATCATCCAATTTCCATGCGCATCAAACTCTTGGCCTCACTTCTTGCATTCGGCTTTCTGGTGGGTTGCGCTCGATCTCCTGTCACGCCTGTGCAGCAAGCGCCGGTGGCACGCGTCATCGTGGTTCCCGTGGCGCCCATCGAGAAGATGCATACCGAGAACAAAGGCATCCTACTCGGCGTGCTGTGGCAGTCAGTGGCAGACCGCATCAAGAGTGCGGACTTCAATGAGCGTATGGAGGCCGCGCGAAAGGACATGGGACCGAAGTTCACGGCGGCGTTGGTTCGGCAGTTGGTAGCTCAAGGCTACGAAGCGCAAGTAGTCGAAGGTGCCTCGGGACGACCAGCACAGTCTGTGATCGATGAAAGCAAGCTGCCTCCGACCGACGCAGTGCTGCGTGTCTACCTCAACGAGGTCGGCATGTTTTCTGCCCGTTTCTCAAGGGACTATGTGCCGCGCGTCAACCTGAGCGCCTATCTGGTTCGAGGCGAGACGGAAGACAGCCTCTACAGCGAAACGCTCTATTACGGTGCCGACGCAACGAACGAGAACGCATCATGGAGCGTGCCAGCGAACCCGGATCATCACTGGTCGAGCTTCAGTGAATTGGTCGAGCATCCGCAGGAGGTCGCTCAAAGCTATGACCATGCGGTCAATGCACTGGCGACAAGGGTTGCCCAAAACATTCGCGCGCAGGTTTCACCAAGCACGGTGGTTGCGCGATCCGTAGTGCCTTAACTCCTACGTTGTGCGAATGATGTTGCACGCGCGGTCTTGAGCACTGCTTGCATCGCCGCTGTGTGGTGTGAGCATAAGAAATGATGAGGGAGAGAAATTGAGAACGAATTCGCGTGCCATGCTGGCCGGTGTACTGATTGGCAGTCCTCTGCTGGCTCAAGCGCAGGTGCCAAGTGCCCCGCAGCCTTTTGTTGAGCAGCAACGCCAGCAAGAGCGTGAACGCGCCCTGCGCGAGCAGAACGAACGCACCGTCGACCAGCGCCCGCAGGCTGCGCCACCCGCTCCGGCTCAGCGCATTCCTGAATCCGAGTCGCCATGCTTCCGCATCGACCGCGTGCGACTGGTCGGCGAGCAGTCCGAGTCCTTCCAATGGGCTGTTGCCGATCTGTCCGGCCCTGAAGGCAATGATTCGCCTGTCGGTCGCTGCCTTGGTACGGTCGGCGTCAATGTCGTCCTCGCCCGCGCCCAGCAAGCCGCCATCGCCCGCGGCTACGTCACGACCCGCGTTCTCGCAGCACCGCAGGACCTTTCAACCGGCACCTTGACGCTGTCGCTCGTGCCAGGCCGCATCGCCGCCATTCGCACGACCGCGGACTCCTCATCGACCTTGCTCGGCAGCCCAGCCTTACTCGCCTCCGCAATCCCAGCCCGCCCCGGCGACCTGCTGAACCTACGCGATATCGAACAGGGTCTGGAGAACCTGAAGCGTGCTCCGACCGCCGAAGCCGATATCCAGATCGAACCCTCGACCGCCCCCAACGCCAAGCCCGGCGACAGCGACCTCGTCGTCAAGTACGTCCAGTCCAAGAAGTGGCGCGTCACCCTAAGCCTGGACGACAGTGGCACCGAAGCCACCGGCCGCTACCAGGCCGGAGCCACCCTGTCCCTGGACAACCCCTTCGGCCTGAACGACCTGTTCTACGTCAGCGCCAACCACAACATCAACAACCACGTCTTCGGCGATCCGGCCAAGGGCACTGAAGGCCAGACCGTCCATTACTCGCTGCCGTATGGCTACTGGCTGCTGGGCCTCACGGCCTCGAACAGCCAGTACCACCAGAGCGTGGCCGGCCTGAACCAGGACTACGTCTACGCCGGCAAGTCCAACAACGCCGAGGTCAAGCTCTCGCGCCTCGTCTACCGCGACCAGAGCCGCAAGACGAGCATAGCGATCAAGGGCTGGCGCCGCGAGTCGCGCAACTTCGTGGACGACACCGAGGTCGAGGTGCAGCACCGCGTGGTCGGCGGCTGGGAGCTCAGCCTCAATCACAAGGAATACATCGGCGAGGCGACGCTGGAAGGCACGCTGGCCTACAAGCGCGGCACCGGTGGCTTCGGCTCGCGCGTCGCGCCGGAAGAGGAGTTCGGCGAGGGCACTTCGCGCCTGAAGCTCTACACCGCCGACATCAGCCTCAACGCACCGTTCAAGCTGGGCGAGCAGAAGATGCGCTACTCCGGCCTGATCCGCGCCCAGTGGAATCGCACGCCGCTGACGCCGCAGGACCGCTTCGCCATCGGCGGGCGCTACACGGTGCGCGGTTTCGATGGCGAGACGAGCCTGATGGGCGAGCGCGGCTGGCTCATCCGCAACGACATCGGGTGGGCCGCCGGGCAGAGCGGAGCGGAGCTGTACGTTGGTGTCGACTATGGCCATGTGGGTGGCCGCTCGACGGTCGATCTGCTCGGCCGCAGCCTTGCCGGCGCCGTCATCGGTGTTCGCGGCCAGTGGAGCAAGCTCAGCTACGACTTCTTCGTCGGCGCACCGATCAGCAAGCCCGAGGGCTATCGGACCGCCAAGGTCACGCTGGGCTTCAATCTCAATGCAAGTTTCTGATCAGAAAAACGAGGAAGAACCGAGTGAACAATCTCATCGATGGCGTCCGCCGACCGATAGCAAGGCCATCTACGACATTCAATGGCCCCGTCATGAGGGCGCTGACAGCCTTGCCTTTGGCCGCAGCACTTTGGGGTTGCGCCTCTCCTGCAGCTCGGGTTCCCGTCGAAACGGTTCGCTCCAACTACCAAAATCAGTTGGTCAAGCCTGGAGAGCCGTTCGCCACGCTGAGCGGCTACCCGTATAGCCACTACATGGATACGGCGTGGGCCGCCTACGTTCCTTCTCGCGTTGATGGCATTGCTACTGGCATCAGACAGTTTGGAGGCGCGAGCGTTGGCCTCTATAGCCCGCAGGTTACCCTTCTCAGACTCAAGATCCCACCGGGACGGCACAACGTTATGGTTTCTGGTGGGAAGCTCACGGGAGAGCAGACTTTGCTCAAGAACATTGAGTTCAAAGCCGGGGCGAACTACGTGATCACTGAAAAAACAAACGAAAAAGGAAAAAGATTCGTGCTGATATCGGCTTACCGTGCGGACACTCGGTTCTCCATCGATGAGAAGGAGCACTACCTGATCGATTCAGCGGCGCTCGCCGTGGCCCCCTTGGGGAGTACGGAATGAAGCGGTTCTTCCTTCTGCTGCTGGCCGTCGTGCTTGTCGGGTGCACCGCAATGCCGTTGTACAGAAGTGTCGACGAGCTCAAGGCGCGCGCCGAGCACCGCGTGACTCTCAAGACGGATCGCGATTTCGTGTTGGTGTACCGCGACGTCGGGCGTCAAGCCCGTAGAGCATCCGAAACGGTCAACAAAATGCATACCGGCGCTGCAAGTCTTGATATGCGAGAAACATCGGAGCTTGATCGTGCCGGAGGTCGAGGCACCGTGACGATGCTGCAAGGATATACAACGCGCATCGCCCACTATGAGATCACCAAGCTGCCATCGGGCGGCACCGAGGTGAACGCATGGTGGTCCCGTTTCAGCTCTATCTCCATTGAATTCTTGAAATCTGCCATGGAAGGAAAAACACCGCCAGGCGGCACATCAGAGCAGTCCGAGTAGGACGCGGAACCACTCTCGCTTCCGTCAACGGTGGCCGAATCTCTTTCCGCAGATCAAGAATGAAAGTCAAACTGAGAGCACATTGGTTCTCCATCCCGCTTCTCGCCGCGGCGGTGTTGCTGAGTGGATGCCAATTGGCGGGCTATCGCACCCCGGCTGAAGACGAGCCTCACGCTGAGCTCAGGATCGAAACAAGGGATCGCGTTCGCATTCTCTTGCTCGACGAGAAAGGGTGTATGACTCGCTCCCAGGAACTGGCGGACGGGCCATCGCTTCTAGGCACGGTGCCGTCGCGCGCCGATTCGTCAGCGGTGCATTTCCTGCGCGCGGATCAGGAGGCCATCATGGAATACGCGTCGGCGTCAGTTGGCAAGTTTTGTCGAATCCTTTTTGCGTTTCAACCGGAGAACGGCGCGAGGTATCGCTTGTCAGGCAACCGCTTCATCGATCCCAAGGGCGACACCTTCTTTGGCAAAGAAGTCTCGGCAGAGAAATGCGGTGTGTTCATGACGAAGGAGAACGCTGACGGATCGCAGATCCCGGTGCCGCTGCAGGGGCGATCTGCAGACCTTGTATCCCCCCTGTGCACCAGATTCATCACGCCTGAGGAGGTGCGTAGAAAGTATCCCCCGGCAGTTCCTCGGTTCTGACTGGCTCCTATTCGCTCAACACGACTGGCCGGTTCTTTGGAGACCTACGGCCGTGTCCGAGAACATAAGTGCGTGCGGCCAGTGAAGCAAGCTGAGCTACGACTTCTTCGTCGGCGCGCCGATCAGCAAGCCGGAGGGCTATCGCATCGCGAAGGTCACGCTGAGATTCAATCTCAACGCAAGCTTCCGACCAGCTATCGGGAAAACGACTCCACCGCGACGGGGATCACCGGCGCCTGCCATTGGTAGCTTCCCCCCAGCACATCTCGCTCAGCCCTCTGCCCGTCCCACCGGACCCCAAGCAGATTCATCAAGCTCCACCCCGCCCAATCAGCCCGAAAGGGCTGCTGCGCAGCCTCCGCCGACAACACCGGCGACTGACTATTGCGCCACACGACGGCCGGAATGCGGTAGCCCGAAGCAGTCGATGGACTGTGTCCCGCACGGTCGCTCACATGCCCCACCTCCTGCCCGTGGTCCGACAGATACATCCACGCGCGGTACTCGCCCGGCTTGCCCGGCGCGCGCGTCTGCTGCAGCAGCTCCGACACGACGAAGTCGTGATACAGCAGCGCTGCGTCGTACTCCTGCCGAAAGCGCCGCACCCAGGCCGAGCGCCCATCCTTGACCAAACCGTTCTCCACCGCATCGACGTTGTCGTCGAAAGGGTTGGCGTTTGCGGGAAAGCGCAAGCTGTAGTGCGGGTGCGCGCCCATCAGGTGGACGACGATGAGCTTGCGGTCGGTGCTGGTGTCGGCCAGTGCTTCCTGCACGCAGTCGAGGATCTCGCCGTCGAGCGAGGCGCTCGCGCGGCCGGGGGTGCGGTTGACCATATCGACGACGTCGGCAAGGCGAGCGTGCTGCTGTTCGATGGCGAGGTCGTCGTGGTTGCTGATCCACCAGACCTTGTAGCCGGCGGCGCGCGCGAGTGCGAGCACGTGCGGCGGGCTCTCGGCTTCGGGCAGGCCGAAGTGGAACATGTTACGCAGCGCGGGCAGGGTGCTGGCGTCCACCGACCACGCGTTCTTCAGCACCGCCATCTGGTCGCCGGTCTGGGCCTTGTGCGCGAGCAGGCGCGGCGTGGTAGGGCGGCCGTAGCCGTAGAGGGCCATGTTGTCGCGGTTGATGCTGTCGGTGATGACCAGTACGACGGTGGAGGGGGCGGCCTGTGTCATGACGGGCGCGATGGCCTTGGCCTGCGCCATCAGGCGGTCGCGCTGCTTCTGCTGGTCGGCCCAGGCGGAGTGCAGCGCGTGGAGGGAGTCGAACCACTGCGTCCAGAAGATCGCGGGATGCAGCCTGCGCCAGGGCTTGCTGGCATAGGCCACGCACGAGACCAGAAGCAGCAGCGCGATCAGCGCCACCATCCATCGCGAAGGCCGGGCTGAGACAGTCGTGCTCGCGATGGCGCCGCGCCGCGCGAACATGCCCACGAGCACGCCCGCCACGACCAGCACCGCGCCCCACACGGCGGCGGAGCGCCAGTGCATCCACAGGTACTCGGCGCCTTCGCGTGCATTGGTGTTGGCCGCGGCGCCCAGCACCATCGCGCCGTCTGGCGCGGCCTGGTAGGTGTCGAGCAGATAGGCGCGCACTGCGCCGTCGAGCGCGAAGCCCATCGCCCAGAGCCATACCAGCAGCGTGCGAACGCGCCGTATGCGCGCGCTGCGCAGCGGCCACGCGAGCCACAGCACCATCGGCAATGCGAGCACAGCGAGCTGCGCGATGCGGCGGCCGTCATGGCCGAGTGCGATGAGCGCCAGCAGTGTCGCGCCAACCACGCCGCAGGCGAGCAGCGCATTGCGCGACGGAGAAGCTTGTTGGGGCAGGGTGGTCAAGCAGGCGGCGCGGCGAGGCGAGTCGGGAAGGGCGGGCGCATTCTGCCCCTGGGATTGCGCGGCAGCCTTCAGTGCCCCGATGCCGGCGAGGCCCTTTGGCCGGAAGGTGCACTCAGGGATATCCCCGCGGAACTTATCGGGCCTCTGGTGCCCAGACGGGCTTTTCACTGTTCTGCATACAGAAAGGAACCTCCGCTCCATGCTCAGATTCAGCCGGCTCCCCGCGCTCCTGCTTGCTTTCGCTCTTTCGTGGGTGGCACTGCCTTCCGCGACCGCCGCGCAGACCCAGATGGTCAGCGCCGCCGTCAAGACGCTGAACATGCGCACCGGCCCTGGCCAGCGCTACGAGTCGCACTGGACGGTGACCAGGGGCTATCCGTTCCGCGTGATCGGCAGGAAGGGCGACTGGCTCAGGGTGAGCGACTTCGAGGGTGACAAGGCCTGGGTCTTCCGCCCGATGACCAACAAGACGCCGCACCATGTGGTGAAGGCCCAATCGGCCAACCTGCGCCGCGCGCCCGGCGTGCGCAGCCCGGTGGTGAAGAGGGCGGGCTATGGCGACGTGCTGCGCACCATCGAGCGGCGCGGCGACTGGCTCAAGGTGCGGCACGAAGGCGGCGCCACCGGCTGGGTGCAGCGGCGCCTCGTCTGGGGCTGGTAGGCCGCAGGCGGCGGATCAGGTCGCCGTGGCCTGCCGCACGGCGCGCTCCCAGCGCGCCATCGATTCCTCGGCCTGGGCGCGGCCCATGGTCGGCATGAAGCGCCGCTCGATCTTCCACAGCTTCGACAGCTGCCGCGCGTCGGTGTAGACGCCGGTCGAAAGCCCCGCCAGGTAGGCGGCGCCCAGCGCGGTGGTCTCGATGACTTCGGGCCGCACCACCGGAATGCCCAGCAGGTCGGCCTGGAACTGCATCAGCAGGTCGTTCACGCTGGCGCCGCCGTCCACGCGCAGCTCTGCCACGGGCTTGCCGCCGGCGGCCACGGCATCGCGGCTCATGGCCTGCAGCAACGCGGCGCTCTGGTAGGCGATGCTCTCCAGCGCGGCGCGCGCAATGTGTGCCACCGTGGTCCCGCGCGTGAGGCCGGTGATCGTGCCGCGCGCGTCGGCGTCCCAGTAGGGGGCGCCGAGGCCGGTGAAGGCCGGCACCATCATCACGCCGCCCGCGTCGGGCACGCTCTCGGCGAGCGACTGCACCTCGGCGCTGCCCTTGATGGCCTTGAGGCCGTCGCGCAGCCACTGCACAACGGCGCCGCCGACGAACACGCTGCCTTCCATGGCGTACTGCGGCTTCGCATCGGTCTGCGCGGCGCTGGTCACCAGCAGCCCGTTGTGCGAAGGCTGGAACTCGCCGCCCGTGTGCATCAGCAGGAAGCAGCCGGTGCCATAGGTGTTCTTGGCCATGCCGGCTTCGAAGCAGGCCTGGCCGAAGAGGGCGCTCTGCTGGTCGCCGGCCACGCCGCCGATGGGCAGCGTGTGGCCCAGCAGCGCGGCATCGGTGTCCGCGAGGTGCGAGCTGGAGGGCTGCACCTTGGGCATCAGCGAGGCGGGAATGTCGAGCGCCTTCAGCAGGTCGGCGTCCCATTCGTTGCGGTGCACATTGAAGAGCATGGTGCGCGAGGCGTTGCTCACGTCGGTCACGTGCACCTTGCCACCGGTGAGCTGCCACATGAGCCAGCTGTCGACGGTGCCGAAGGCGAGTTCGCCGCGCGCGGCCTGCTCGCGCGCGCCGGGCACGTTGTCGAGCAGCCAGCGCAGCTTGGTGCCGGAGAAATACGCGTCGATCACCAGGCCTGTCTTCTCGCGGATGGTGTCGGTCATGCCTTCGTCGCGCAGCTGCGCGCACAGCGGTTCGGCGCGGCGGTCCTGCCAGACGATGGCGTGGTGCACCGGCTGGCCCGTGGTGCGGTTCCACAGCACGGTGGTCTCGCGCTGGTTGGTGATGCCGATGGCGTGGATGTCGGTGGGCTTGAGCTTGGCCTTGACGAGCACCTCGCGCGCGGTGGCGAGCTGGCTGCGCCAGATTTCCATCGGGTCGTGCTCGACCCAGCCCGGCTGCGGGTAGATCTGCGTCAGCTCCTTCTGCGCGATGGCGACGATGTGGCCCTCGCGGTCGAAAACGATGCTGCGCGAGCTGGAAGTGCCCTGGTCCAGGGCGAGCAGGTAGGTGGTCGTCATTCGTTCTTGTTCCTTCTGTTCGTCTTCAGCTCTCGCGCGCGATCTCCAGGCGCACCTGGGCGGCGTTCAGCAGATCGCTGAAGGGCGCGGGCGGCTCGGCGTCGGTGAAGAGGCGGTCGATCTGCGAGAGCGTGCCCAGCTGGATCATCGCGGGTCGGTTGAACTTGCTCGCGTCGGCGGCCAGCCATACCTCGCGCGCCTGCGCGATGATGGTCTGTGCCACCTTCACCTCGCGCAGGTCGAAGTCGCGCAGCGAGCCGTCGGCCTCGATGCTCGACACGCCGATGAGCGCGATGTCGACCTTGAACTGGCGGATGAAATCGATGGTGGCCTCGCCCACGATGGCGCGGTCGCGCGGGCGCACCGAGCCGCCCGCCACGATCACCTCGCACGAGGCGTTGCCGCTGAGGATGGTGGCCACGTTCAGGTTGTTGGTGATCACGCGCAGGCCCGTGTGGCGCAGCAGCGCCTTGGCGATGGCCTCGGTGGTGGTGCCGATGTTCAGGATCAGCGAACAGTCGTTGGGCACCAGCTGCGCCACGCGGCGGGCGATGCGCGCCTTGCCTTCGGCGTGCAGCGTTTCGCGCTGCTGGTAACCGATGTTCTCCGTGGTCGAACTGGGCACGCGCACGCCGCCGTGGAACCGGGTGAGAAGCCCCTCGTCGGCCAGCCGCTGCACGTCGCGCCGCACGGTCTGCAGGGTCACGCCGAGCATGTCGGCCAGTTGCTCGACGGTGACGGAACCGCGCGCGCGCACGGTGTCCAGGAGGTTGATCTGACGGGGATTGGAGTTCACGGAGGCGTCGTGGAATGCGGGAAGACTGAGGCCAAGAGTACTCGGCGCGTCACTTTAAAGCGAACAAAAACGAATCCAACTAAGGGAAAACTCGGAGGAAAATCGCGCCAAAAGGAATCCAAATGAAAAAACTCGAAAATACAATGGCCGCCGTCAGTGACGAAAGTCACGCTTCAACGGACCCATCTTCTGTGAGCGCTATTCCTTCCGCTTCGCCCGCGCCGGCCACCGACTGCGACGTGCTGATCGTCGGCGGCGGCATCAACGGCTGCGGCATCGCGCGCGACCTCGCGGGCCGCGGCTGGCGCGTGGTGCTGTGCGAAAAGGACGATCTCGCCTCGCACACCTCGTCTTCCTCCACCAAGCTGATCCACGGCGGCCTGCGCTACCTCGAGTACTACGAGTTCTCGCTGGTGCGCAAGGCGCTGCAGGAGCGGGAGGTGCTGCTCAAGAGCGCGCCGCACATCATGTGGCCGCTGCGCTTCGTGATGCCGCACGACCCGTCGATGCGGCCGGCGTGGATGATCCGCATCGGCCTGTTCATGTACGACCACCTCGCCCGCCGCGAGGTGCTGCCGGGTTCGCGCAGCGTCGACCTCCGCGCGCACGCGGCCGGCAAGCCGCTGAAGGCGCAGTACAAGCGCGGCTTCATCTATTCCGACGGCTGGGTCGACGACGCACGCCTGGTGGTGCTCAACGCCCTCGACGCCAAGGCGCGTGGCGCCGAGATCCTGACCCGCACCCGCTGCGTGAATGCCCAGCGCGACGCCGGCGGCTGGACCGCCACTCTGCTGGGCACCGACGGCGCCAAGCGCACGCTGCGTGCCCGGGCGGTGGTCAACGCCGCGGGGCCGTGGGCCGAATCCTTCCTGCGCGGCGTGGCCCAGTCGGCCAAGGGCGAGGCGCTCGCCACCAAGAGCCTGCGCCTCGTGAAGGGCAGCCACATCGTGGTGCCGCGCCTCTTCGAGCACGACCACGCCTACATCTTCCAGAACCCCGACAAGCGGATCATCTTCGCCATTCCCTACCAGGACGAGTTCACGCTGATCGGCACCACAGACATCGAGCTCAGCGGCGACGACCCCGGCGCCGCGCGCATCGCGCAGGAGGAGGTCGAATACCTCTGCACCCAGGCCAGCCGCTACTTCGAGAAGCCCATCGTGCCTTCGGACGTGGTGTGGACCTACTCGGGCGTGCGCCCGCTGCTGGACGACGACTCGGGCGACCCATCGGCCGTCACGCGCGACTACATGCTGGAGTCGAACACCACGGCCGCGCCGCTGCTGTCGGTGTGGGGCGGCAAGATCACCACCTTCCGCAAGCTGGCCGAGGACGCCGCCGACGAGGTCGGCCGGATGCTGGGCCAGTCCGCCCAGCAGCGCCCGGCCTGGACCGACGGCGCCTTCCTCGCGGGCGGCGACCTGTCGTCCTGGATCGGCGCCGCCAGGCGGCCCGACGACGACTTCGAGCGCTTCGTCGAGGCCGTGCAGGCCCGTCATCCGTGGCTCGGCAGCCACCTGGCCCGCCGCCTCGCGCGTGCCTACGGCGCGCGCATCGCCGATCTGCTGGGCGATGCCAAGGCCATGGCCGACCTGGGCTGCGAAGTCGCACCCGGCCTGCACGAGCGCGAGCTGCGCTTCCTGCAGGACAACGAATGGGCCGTGAGTGCCGAAGACGTGCTCTGGCGCCGCTCCAAGCTGGGGCTGCACTACACGCCCGAGCAGCGCGAACAGGTCGCGCGCTGGCTGCGGCAACAGCCGCAACAAGCCCGCGCCGGCAGCAACTAGGCCGGACACAAGGGAAGAGAAGAGGAAGAGCGCCAATGCAATTGACACTCGAGCGCGTCACCAAGAAGGTGGGAGCGCAGACATGGCTCTACGAGCAGAGCATCGCGCCCAAGAGCGGCGCGGTCACCGTGCTCCTGGGCGCCACGCAGGCGGGCAAGACCAGCCTGATGAGGCTGATGGCGGGGCTGGACACGCCCACCACCGGCAAGGTGCTGGTCGACGGCAAGGACGTGACCGGCATGCCGGTGCGCGAGCGCAACGTCGCGATGGTCTACCAGCAGTTCATCAACTACCCGTCGCTCAAGGTGGCGGACAACATCGCCTCGCCGCTCAAGCTGCGCGGCGAATCGAACATCGACGCGCGGGTGAAGGCGCTGGCCGACAAGCTGCATATCGGCATGTTCCTCGACCGCTATCCGCAGGAACTCTCCGGCGGCCAGCAGCAGCGCGTGGCCCTGGCGCGCGCGCTCGCCAAGAACGCGCCGCTGATGCTGCTCGACGAGCCGCTGGTCAACCTCGACTACAAGCTGCGCGAAGGCCTGCGCGAGGAGCTCACGCAGCTCTTCGCCACCGGCGACTCGACCGTGATCTACGCGACCACCGAACCCGGCGAAGCCCTGCTTCTGGGCGGCTACACCGCCGTGATGGATGCCGGCGAGCTGCTGCAGTACGGCCCCACGGCCGAGGTGTTCCATGCGCCGCAGTCGCTGCGCGTGGCGCGCGCCTTCAGCGACCCGCCGATGAACCTGCTGTCCGCCACGGCCGCGGCCGGCCGCGTGCAGCTGGCCGGCGGCCCTGCACTGGCGCTGCCCTTGCCTGAAAGCGTTTCGGGCTCCGTCACCTTGGGCCTGCGTGCGAGCGCACTGAACGTCGACGCGGGGGAGGGCGACATCGCCCTGCCGGGAAAGGTGGAACTGGCCGAGATCTCGGGCTCCGACACCTTCGTGCACGTGGAAACCGCGGTCGGCGAACTGGTGGCGCAGCTCACCGGCGTGCACCGCTTCGAGCTGGGTGCCTCGCTCACGCTGTACTTCAGCGCGTCGCAAGCCTATGTGTTCGATGCCAGTGAAAAGCTGGCGCTGGCGCCCGCGTGGCGCAAGGGAGACTAGCCATGGCACGCATCGACCTCGACCTGGCCCACGCCTACCGCCCGAACCCCACGCAGGACAGCGACTACGCGCTGCTCCCGCTGAAGATGAGCTTCCGCGACGGCGGCGCCTACGCCTTGCTCGGCCCCTCGGGCTGCGGCAAGACGACCATGCTCAACATCATCTCGGGCCTGCTGGTGCCTTCGCAGGGCACCGTGACCTTCGACGGCCGCGACGTGACGCGTGCGACGCCGCAGGAGCGCAACATCGCGCAGGTGTTCCAGTTCCCGGTGATCTACGACACCATGACCGTGGCCGAGAACCTCGCGTTCCCCTTGCGCAACCGCAAGATGCCGGCCGACCAGATCAAGAAGCGCGTCGGCGAGATCGCCGAGATGCTCGACATGAGCGGCCAGCTCAACCAGCGCGCAGCGGGCCTTGCGGCTGACGCCAAGCAGAAGATCTCGCTCGGCCGCGGCCTGGTGCGCAGCGACGTGTCGGCGGTGCTCTTCGACGAGCCGCTCACCGTGATCGACCCGCACCTGAAGTGGCAGCTGCGCCGCAAGCTCAAGCAGATCCACCGCGAGCTGAAGCTCACGCTGATCTACGTGACGCACGACCAGGTCGAGGCGCTCACCTTCGCGGAGGAGGTGGTGGTCATGACCCGCGGCAAGGCCGTGCAGGTCGGCAGCGCCGACGCGCTCTTCGAGCGGCCGGCCCACACCTTCGTCGGGCATTTCATCGGCTCGCCGGGCATGAACTTCCTGTCGGCGCAAAGCGGCAACGGCACCATCGAAGTGGCCGGAACGCCGCTGGTGCCCACACGCGAACTGCCGCAGGGGCCGCTGAAGATCGGCATCCGCCCCGAGTACCTGCGCCTGTCGAACGCGGGCGCTGCCGGCGCCGTGCCGGCGGTTGTGAAGCAGGTGCAGGACGTGGGCACGCACGTGATGCTGACGGTGGAGGCCGGAGGCAGCCTGCTGAAGGTGCGCCTGCATTCGGACGACCGCTCGCCGGCGGTGGGGGACACGGTGTGGGTGAGGGTGCTCGATACCCACACCTGCTATTACAAGGATGAGGAGCTGGTCGCATGAGCGCAGTGCCGGGCCGCCCCAAACAAGCTCGCACCGGAGTGCGAAGCACGGAGGTATTGCTGTGAACGCCACCAATAAGCCGATCAATCAGAAGGCCTGGTGGCTGGTGCTGCCGGTGCTGGTCTGCGTGGCCTTCTCGGCCATCGTGCCGCTCATGACGGTGGTCAACTACTCGGTGCAGGACATCATCTCGCCCGAGCGCCGCGTGTTCGTGGGCACCGAATGGTTCGCCGCGGTGATGCGCGACGACGAGCTGCACCAGGCGCTGTGGCGCCAGCTGGGCTTCTCGCTGTCGGTGCTGCTGGTGGAGATTCCGCTGGGCATCGGCCTGGCGCTGTCGATGCCGGCCAAGGGCTGGAAGTCTTCCGCCGTGCTGGTGGTGGTGGCGCTGTCGCTGCTGATCCCGTGGAACGTGGTGGGTACCATCTGGCAGATCTACGGCCGCGCCGACATCGGCCTGCTGGGCCACGCGCTGCAGAAGCTGGGCATCGACTACAACTACACCGGCAGCGCCGCCGACGCGTGGCTCACCGTGCTGGTGATGGACGTGTGGCACTGGACGCCGCTGGTGGCGCTGCTTTGCTATGCGGGCCTGCGCTCCATTCCCGACGCCTACTACCAGGCCGCGCGCATCGACGGCGCGAGCAAGTTCGCGGTGTTCCGCTACATCCAGCTGCCCAAGATGCGCGGCGTGCTCATGATCGCGGTGCTGCTGCGCTTCATGGACAGCTTCATGATCTACACCGAGCCCTTCGTGCTGACGGGCGGCGGGCCGGGCAACGCCACCACATTCCTGAGCCAGTACCTCACGCAGAAGGCCGTGGGCCAGTTCGACCTGGGGCCGGCGGCGGCGTTCTCGCTGATCTATTTCCTGATCATCCTGCTGTTCTGCTTCGTGCTCTACAACTGGATGCAGCGGGTCGGCACGCAGGAAGCGGAGGTGGAGAAATGAACGAGAAGAGATTTCACAAGCGCAGCATCTTCCTGGTGCTGTACATCCTGTTCGCGCTGTTGCCCATCTACTGGATGATCAACATGAGCTTCAAGACGAACGAGGAGATTCTTTCGAGCTTCTCGTTCTTCCCGCAGCAGCTCACCTGGTCGAACTACGCGCGCATCTTCACCGACGAGTCGTGGTATTCGGGCTACATCAACAGCCTGATCTACGTGGCGATCAACACGGTGATCTCGCTCACCGTGGCGCTGCCGGCGGCCTATGCCTTCTCGCGCTATTCGTTCCTGGGCGACAAGCACGTGTTCTTCTGGCTGCTGACCAACCGCATGACGCCGCCCGCGGTGTTCCTGCTGCCGTTCTTCCAGCTCTACAGCACGGTCGGGCTGATGGACACGCACCTGGGCGTGGCGCTCGCGCACCTGCTGTTCAACGTGCCGCTGGCGGTGTGGATTCTCGAAGGCTTCATGAGCGGCATTCCGCGCGAGATCGACGAGACGGCGTACATCGACGGCTACTCGTTCCCGCGCTTCTTCCTCACGATCTTCCTGCCGCTCATCAAGGCCGGCGTGGGCGTGGCGGCGTTCTTCTGCTTCATGTTCAGCTGGGTCGAGCTGCTGCTGGCGCGCACGCTCACCAGCGTGAACGCCAAGCCCATCGTGGCGACCATGACGCGCACCGTGAGCGCGTCGGGCATGGACTGGGCGACGCTGGCCGCGGCCGGCGTGCTCACCATCGTGCCGGGTGCCATCGTGATCTGGTTCGTGCGTCACTACATCGCGAAGGGTTTCGCGATGGGTCGTGTTTGAGGAGGCACGGAAATGTTCGATTGGATGGTCTGGACCACTCCGGTGGCCGTGTTCTTCGTCTGCATCGCGTTGATGCTGGTCGGCATGACGATCTGGGAATTGAAGTCGCCCACCACGCTGCGGCGCGGCTGGCTGCCGATGGCCACCACGCGCGGCGACAGGCTCTTCATCGGGCTGCTGTCGGCGGCCTACGTCAACCTGGTCTTCGTCGGCCTGGCGGGCAAGTTCCAGGAATGGTTCAGCCTCGAGGCCGAGCCCTCGGTGTGGATCAGCTTCGTGCTGTCGATGGGCCTGCTCGCGCTGGTCATGCGCAAGGGCTGAGCGGGCACCGCATTTTTTCCTTCTTCCAGAAGCGTTCCGGCTCTCCGCCTCCCCGGAGCCGTGATCGGACACAACACCGGGGAAGCAACAACCGAGGAGACAGTTCCATGAAGATGCGCTACACGGCATTGG
Organism: Variovorax sp. 278MFTsu5.1; assembly: GCF_048305045.1. NCBI lineage: Bacteria > Pseudomonadati > Pseudomonadota > Betaproteobacteria > Burkholderiales > Comamonadaceae > Variovorax > Variovorax sp. 278MFTsu5.1. Next base: position 4,436,003 of record NZ_CP157622.1, on the reverse strand, counting down.
CACTTGCGGCGGCGATGTTCGCCGCGCATGGTGCGGCAACGGCCGGCGAGGCCGAAGCCAAGAAGTGGATCGACAGCGAGTTCCAGCCATCGACCTTGTCCAAGGACAAGCAGATGGAGGAAATGAAGTGGTTCATCGAGGCAGCCAAGAAGCTGCAGGCCAAGGGCGTGAAGGAGATCTCCGTCGTCTCCGAGACCCTGACCACCCACGAGTACGAATCGAAGACGCTGGCCAAGGCCTTCGAGGAAATCACCGGCATCAAGGTCAAGCACGACCTGATCCAGGAAGGCGACGTCGTCGAGAAGCTGCAGACCTCGATGCAGTCGGGCAAGTCGATCTACGACGGCTGGGTGTCCGACTCCGACCTGATCGGCACGCACTACCGCTACGGCAAGATCATGTCGCTGACCGAGTACATGGGCGGCGCTGGCAAGGAATTCACCAACCCCGGCCTCGACCTGAAGGACTTCATCGGCACCAGCTTCACCACCGCGCCCGACGGCCAGCTCTACCAGCTGCCCGACCAGCAGTTCGCCAACCTGTACTGGTTCCGCGCCGACCTGTTCGCGCGCAAGGACCTGCAGGACAAGTTCAAGGCCAAGTACGGCTACGACCTGGGCGTGCCGCTGAACTGGAGCGCCTACGAGGACATCGCCGAGTTCTTCAGCACCGACGTGAAGACCATCGACGGCAAGCCGATCTACGGCCACATGGACTACGGCAAGAAGGACCCGTCGCTGGGCTGGCGCTTCACCGACGCATGGCTGTCGATGGCCGGTTCCGCCGACAAGGGCATTCCCAACGGCATGCCGATCGACGAGTGGGGCATCCGCGTGGCCGCCGACAAGTGCACGCCCACCGGTGCCTCGGTGGCCCGTGGCGGCGCCACCAACTCGCCGGCCGCCGTGTACGCGCTGACCAAGTACATCGACTGGATGAAGAAGTACGCGCCCAAGGAAGCCATGGGCATGACCTTCGGCGAAGCCGGCCCGGTGCCCGCGCAGGGCCAGATCGCCCAGCAGATCTTCTGGTACACGGCCTTCACCGCCGACATGACCAAGAAGGGCCTGCCCGTGGTGAACGAGGACGGCTCGCCCAAGTGGCGCATGGCCCCCGGCCCGAACGGCCCGTACTGGAAGCAGGGCATGCAGAACGGCTACCAGGACGTGGGCTCGTGGACCTTCTTCAAGGGCCATGACGCCAACAAGACGGCCGCCGCATGGCTCTACGCGCAGTTCATCACCGCCAAGACCACCTCGCTGAAGAAGTCGATCACCGGCCTGACCTTCATCCGCGACAGCGACATCCGCTCGGACTACTTCACGCAGAACGCCAACAAGTACGGCGGCCTGATCGAGTTCTACCGCAGCCCCGCGCGCGTGGCCTGGACCCCGACCGGCACCAACGTGCCCGACTACCCCAAGCTGGCCCAGCTGTGGTGGAAGAACGTGGCCGAGGCCGTGACGGGCGAGAAGACCCCGCAGAAGGCCATGGACAACCTGGCCGACGAGATGGACAACGTGATGGCCCGCCTGGAACGCGCAGGCATGGCCAAGTGCGCGCCCAAGCTCAACCCGAAGGGCGACCCGGCCAAGTACCTGAGCGATGACCACGCCCCGTGGAAGAAGCTGGCCAACGAGAAGCCGAAGGGCGAGACCATCGACTACAACAAGCTGCTGACCGCCTGGAAGGAAGGCAAGGTGCGCTGAGCGCCGGGCCACCCCAGCACTCTGCTGCAGACAGGGCCGTGCCGCGAGGCGCGGCCCTTTTTTTGTGCCCTTTTCCGCATTGCCGGCCGCTCGACCGTCGTTTGATCGCAATTTGACCGCTTCGAGCGTCTGATTGATGCGACGCCATGACCAATGGCAGATGCGTTTGCAGGGTGCTTCGCTTACATTCGACGGCCCCCGAAATGACCGAGCCAGTGAATTCCAGCCTTTCCAGCCCTTCCGACACGTCTTCGAGCGTCAAGCGCGTCCTCGTCCTGCGCTATTCGCAGTCCGGCCAGCTCGACGAGGTCGCCGACCGGATCGTCGCGCCGCTGAAGGCGGACCCGGCCATACAGGTGCACGAGGAAGTACTGCGGCCCCGGCAGCCGTACCCCTTTCCCTGGCCCTTCCTGAGCTTCTTCGACGCCTTCCCCGAGTCGGCCCACATGAAGCCACAGCCGCTGGCGCCGCTCTCGTTGACGGGCGACGAGGATTTCGACCTCGTCGTGCTCCCGTACCAGGTGTGGTTCCTGGCACCCTCGCAGCCGGTGGCGGCCTTCCTCAAGCATCCGGTGGCGGCCCGGCTGCTCAAGGGCAAGCCGGTGGTCACGGTCATCGCCTGCCGCAACATGTGGCTGCTGGCGCAGGAAAAGCTCAAGGGCATGCTCGACGACGTGGGCGCGCGGCTCATCGACAACGTGGTGCTCACCGACCCCGGCCCCACGCTCGCCACCTTCTTCACCACGCCGGCCTGGCTCATCTGGGGCCGCAAGCGCGGCTTCTGGGGCATGCCCGACGCCGGCCTCAGCACCGGGCAGATCGCAGGTACGGCCCGCTTCGGCCGGGCGCTGCGCGACGCGCTGCACAAGAACCTGGAGCGCGGCACGCAGCCGCTGCTGGCCGGCCTCGGCGCGGTACAGGCCAATGCCAGGCTGCTCATCAGCGAGAAGGCCGGCACGCGCAGCTTCTACCTCTGGGGCAAGCTCATCATGGCCGCCGGTGGGCCCGGCGCATGGCAGCGCAAGCCGCTGCTGCTGCTGTACGTGCTGTTCCTGCTGGTACTGATCATCACGGTGGTGCCCGTGAGCCTGAGCCTGCAGGCGCTTCTGCGACCTCTGTTCAGGGGGTGGCTGACTAGAATGACGGCCAAATTCGAGTGCCCGTCGGGCTCAGCCACGGACCGCACCCCTCTCTATGACGACTGATGTCTTCCTGACCCGTACTGCCGCTTTCCTGCCCTTTGCCCCGGTCAGCAATGAAGACATCGAAGACGTCCTCGGTCGCATCGGCGGCAAGGCGTCCCGCGCGCGGCGGCTGATCCTTCGCAGCAACGGCATCCAGTCGCGCCACTACGCCATCGACCGCGCCACCGGCGAGCTGGCGATGACCAACGCCCAGCTAACCGCCAGCGCGATCCGCGCGCTCGGCGACGTGGGGCGCGTCGACTGCCTCGTCACCGGCACCTCGCTGCCCGACCAGCTCATGCCCAACCACGCGGTGATGGTGCACGGCGAGCTCGGCTGGCCGCGGCTCGAAGTGGTGGCCTGCGCGGGCATCTGCCTGGCCGGCGCCGCGGCGCTGAAGCATGCGTGGCTCTCGGTGCGCGCGGGCGATGCGCGGCGCGCGGTGGCCACCGGCTCCGAGCTGGCCTCGGCCGTGATGCGCGGCTCGCGCTTCGAGGCCGAGTTCGAGCACAAGATCGAGGCGCTGGAGGCGCGGCCCGAACTGGCCTTCGAGAAGGACTTCCTGCGCTGGATGCTCTCCGACGGCGCCGGCGCCGTGCTGCTGGAGACCGCGCCGCGCGGGCCGCTGTCGCTGCGCATCGACTGGATCGACCTTTCCTCGGCCGCGCACGAACTGCCGGCCTGCATGTACGCAGGCGCCGAGAAGAACGCCGAAGGCGGCCTCGACGGCTGGGCGCGCAAGTCGCCCGACGAGTGGCGCAGCGAATCCACCTTTGCAGTGAAGCAGGACGTGCGCCTGCTCAACGAGAACATCGTGCGGGCCACGATGGCCGAGCCGCTGGCCGAAGTCATCGAGCGGCGCGGACTGAAGCCGGCGGACGTCGACTGGTTCCTGCCGCACCTCTCGTCGCAGTACTTCGTGGAGCCGGTGAGCCGGGCCCTCGAAGAGCTGGGCTTCCCGATCCCGCGCGAGCGCTGGTTCAGCAACCTCGCGACCAAGGGCAACACGGGCTCGGCCTCGCCTTACATCATGCTCGACGAGCTGTTCCGCTCGGGCCGCATCAAGCCCGGCCAGAAGCTGCTGATGTTCGTGCCCGAGAGCGGCCGTTTCTCCAGCGGCTTCATCCACATGGAGGCGGTGGCATGAGGTACTCCCCCAGGCTTGCCCACTTCGTGTGGCCGCCCACCCCCTCGCCGGGGGCAACACCAGCGGCCCGGCAAAGCCGGTTCCGCGGTGTTCCTGGACCAATACCACTGTTGACGGACGCGGGAGAGTGAGATGGATCTGGATGCAGTACCGCAGGAGGGCAACGCGACCCTCGACGGCCACTCGAAGCTGATGTACGCGCGCGATGCGCAGGGCCGCGTGGTCACCACCACCTCGCGCGGCTGGGAGGCGGAGGAGATCGTCACCAGCCACGCGGTCGACGTGCTGGTCGAGCAGGCCCGCGCCGCGAAGGAGCGCGTGAAGGCCGGGCTGGCGTCGCCGCTCGAATACTGGATGTACGAACGCCGCATGGACGTGGCACTGCTCTCTCAGACCAGCGGCTTCTGGCAGTGGCGCGTGCGCCGCCACCTGCAGCCGCGCCATTTCGCCGCGCTCTCGCCGGCACAGCTCGCACGCTACGGCGAGGCGCTGGGCCTGCCCGTTTCCACCTTGCGGGAGCTACCGTGACGGACTTCAAGCACCAACAGGCGGCGCATTGCGAAAGCGGCGTCATCTCCAGCCTCATGCGCCACCACGGCGCGCCGATGAGCGAGAGCATGGCGCTGGGGCTTTCGTCGGCGCTCTCGTTCGCGTACCTGCCCTTCATCAAGCTGTCGGGCCTGCCGCTCATCTCTTATCGCATGCCGCCCAAGGCCATCATCAAGGGCCTGCTGGCGCCGATGGCCGCGCGCTTCCGCTTCGAGACCTTCGGCAGCGCCGAGGCCGGCCAGAAGCGGCTCGACGCGCTGCTGGCCGAGGGCAAGCTGGTGGGGCTGCAGACCTCGGTGTACTGGCTGCCGTACTTTCCGCCGAACATGCGCTTTCACTTCAACGCGCACAACCTGCTGGTGTACGGCAAGGACGGCGACGACTACCTCATCAGCGACCCCGTATTCGAGGAGCCCGTGCGCTGCCCGAGCGGCGATCTCGCGCGCGCCCGCTTCGCCAAGGGCGTGCTGGCGCCCAAGGGCCTCATGTACTACCCGCAGGCCATCGAGCGCAAGGCGGTGGACGCTGCCTCGGTGGTCAAGGCCATCCGCAAGACGGTGCGCACCATGCTCGCGCCCATTCCCATCGTCGGCGTGCGCGGCATGCGCACGCTGGCCGCGCGCATGCAGAAGCTGTCGCCGGCCGATCCGCGAAGCGTGGACTTCATCGGCCACCTGGTGCGCATGCAGGAAGAAATCGGCACGGGCGGGGCGGGATTCCGCTTCATCTACGCGGGCTTTTTGCAGGAGGCGGCGCAACTGCTCGACAAGCCGCAACTGCAGCAGATGTCGGAGCGGCTCATCGCCATCGGCGACGGCTGGCGCGCCTTCGCGCTGAAGGCGGCGCGCATGGTGAAGGGGCGCGAGGCTGTCGATCCTGTCGCGCTGGCCGCGAAGCTGCGCGAGCAGGCCGAGCAGGAGGAAAGCTTCTTCCGCGACCTGAAGGCCGCCGTCGCCTGATGCTGGAGCTGCGCGAGCTCGCCTACCGCTACCCGCACGCCGACGCGCCCGCGTTGGCCGGGGTGTCGCTGGCGGTGCCGCGCGGCAGCGTGCTGGGCCTTTTGGGGCCGAATGGCGCTGGCAAGACCACGCTGATCTCGCACCTGTCGGGCGCGCTGGCGGTGCAGTCGGGCGAGATCCGCATCGACGGCCAGCCGCTGAAGGAGGTGCGGGCCAGGGCGCCCACGCGCATCGCGGTCGCGCCGCAGGAGCACGCCTTCTATCCGATGCTCACCGTGGCCGAGAACCTTGCCGTGTTCGCCGCGGCCGGCGGCCTTTCGGCGGCGCGCAAGAGGCAGCGCATCGAGGCCTGCACGCAGTTCGCGCAACTGGAGCAGTTCGCCTCCGTGCGTGCCGAGCGGCTCTCGGGCGGCCTCAAGCGCCGGCTCAACCTGGCCATCGCGCTGCTGCCCGAGCCCGAGCTGATGCTGTTCGACGAGCCCACGGTGGGTGTCGATCCGCAGTCGCGCGCCTTCATCCTCGACGCCATCAAGAGCCTTGCGCAGCAGGGTGCGGCGGTGATCTACGCTTCGCACTACATGGAGGAGATCGAGGCGATCGCCGACCGCGTGGCGATCCTCGACCGCGGCCACGTGCTGCGCGAAGGTTCGTTGGAAGAACTGCTGTCGAAGAGCGCGATGCTGCTCACGCTGGCCGCCGACGGGCTCGATGCCGGCATGCTCTCGCGCTTCGGCACGGTGGAGCAGGGGGGCGTGCACTGGCGCATCCACCTGCACCCCGGCAGCGGCCCGGCGCCGGTGCTGGCCGCGCTGGAGGCCGAAGGCGTCGCGGTGCGCCACGCCGAGTTCGGCCGCCATGACCTGGAACAGCTCTTCATGGCGCTCACCCACCGCTCGCTGCGCGACTGAACAGGCCACAGCCATGCTGCTCGCGCTCATCAAGAAAGAATTGATCGCCCTCACGCGCGACATGCACGGCCTGGCCGCGCTGTTCCTGATGCCGATGGTCTTCATCGTGCTGATGTCGCTCACGCTGAAGGACATCTACCGCCCGCCGCTGGCCGAGCTGAGCTATGCGATCGACATGCGAGACACCGCGACGCCCGCGCAGTGGCTCAAGCAGCTCTGGCAGCGCGGCCACGGCGCGCCGCAGCCGCTGGGCGCCGACTGGCAGGAGCGGCTGCGCAACGGCTCGCTGAAGTACGTGATCGTGATGGAGCCCGGCCTTTCCGAAGAGCTGGAGTCGGCCGCGCTCTCGACCGAGGCGCGCATCCGGCTGCTGACCGAGCCGGGCATCGACGCCAACCTGTTCAACGCATTGCGCGCCGAGCTCATCGGCGCATCGGGCGAGCTCAAGGCGCGCCTTGCGCTGGCGGTGCCCGGCACGGCCGGCCCGGCGCCGGATGCATCCATCCAGGCGATGGTGCATGCCGAGCGTTTCTCCACCGCCGGGCCGCGGCCGACCTCGGTGCAGCAGAACGTGCCAGCTTGGCTGGTGTTCGGCATGTTCTTCGTGGTGGCATCGCTGTCCAGCCTGTTCGTGCAGGAGCGCAGTTCGGGCGCGCTCGGCCGGCTGCAGAGCCTGGGCGTTTCGCGCGGCATGCTGCTGGCTTCCAAGGCGCTGCCTTACCTGGGCGTGAACGCGCTGCAGGCGGTGCTGATGCTGGCGGCCGGCATCTGGTTCATGCCGCTGATCGGCGGCGACGCGCTCTCGCTCGCGGGCATCCATTGGGGCGCCTTGCTGCTGTCGCTGGCGGCGGTGAGCCTGGCGGCCGTGAGCCTCTCGCTCGCGCTGGCCTGCCTGGTGCGCAGTCATGCGCAGGCCGCGACCATCGGGCCGATGGTCAATGTGCTGATGGCGGCGGCGGGCGGCATCATGGTGCCCAAGTTCGTCATGCCGGGCTTCATGCAGCGGCTGGTCGAGATCTCTCCGATGAACTGGGGGCTGGAGGCCTTGCTCACCGTGCTGCTGCGCGGCGGCGGCGTGGCCGATGCCCTGCCGCAGATCGGCCGGCTGGTCGCGTTCGCGGCGCTGATGTTCGTCGTGGCCGTTTTTCTTTTCCGCAGGCGCGCATCGTGAGCATCACCGTCACCCCCGAATTCATCGCCAGCCTCAAGGCCATGGTGCTCGAAGCCGTCGAGAAGGGCGAACCGCCCGGCGGCCTTGGCGACGACGAGCCGCTCTTCGGCCCCGAGGCCCGGCTCGACCTCGATTCGCTCGACGCCCTGCAGGTGTCGATGACGATCCAGCAGCGCTTCGGCGTGCGCATGCCCGACAGCAAGGAAACGCGCCGGGCCCTGAGTTCCATCGCTCACCTCGCGGCGCACCTCGCGCAAGCGGGCAAGGCATGAGCGGTGTCCATCTGGCCGGCATGGGGCTGGCCTGCGCGCTGGGCGACGACATGCGCTCGGCGCTTGCGTCGCTCAAGCGCGGCGGAGTGCCGACCAGGCCGGTGACCGTGGCCGACGGCATCCGCTGGCCGGTCCATGCGCTGGCTCCGAGGCCGGGCGACTGGACGCAGCGCCTGCGCGACACGGTGCGCGAGGTGGTCGCGCAGACCGGCGACTGGGGCGATCGCACCGCGCCGCTCTTCGTGGCGTCGTCCTCGCTCGACATCGGCTTCATGGAACACGAGAAGCAGGACCTGCGCCTCGGCGGCGACCTGCAGGACTTCGCCGACGTCGTGGCCGATTCGCTCGGCTGGCAAGGGCCGGTGTTCACCGTGTCCACCGCCTGCACCTCGGCGCTGAATGCGGTGCTGGCTGCCGCCGACCTGATCCGGGCCGGCGAAGCCGATGAAGCGCTGGTGATCGGCGCAGAGATGGGCAACCGCTTCACGGTGGCCGGCTTCGGCGCGATGCAGCTGCTGTCGCCCGCTGGCGCCCGGCCCTTCGGCGAAGGGCGCGACGGGCTGGTGCTCGGCGAGGCGGTGGCGGCGCTGCGGCTGGGCTCGCGTCCGGCGCGCTGGCAGATTGCAGGAGGCGCCAACGTGGTCGACGGACGCAATCCCTCGGGCACCGAGGCCAGTGCCGTACATGCGATGTGCCGCGGCGCGCTGGAGCAGGGTGGATTGCAGCCCGGCGACATCGATCTCATCAAGGTGCAGGCCGCCGGCAGCCCTGTCAACGATGTCATCGAGGCCGAGGCGCTGAAGCAGGTGTTCGGGCCGCTGCCGCCGCTGGTGTCGCTCAAGCCGGCGCTGGGGCATACGCTGGGCGCCTCGGGGGCGGCGGAACTGGCCTTGCTGGTCGGCTGCATCGAAGGAGGGGTGTGGCCGATCGTCGACTATCCGATCGATACCTCGCTCGACATCGAACTCAGTACTCAGCTGCCGCAGAGGCTGCGCAACATCCTGCTGAATTTCGCCGGCTTCGGTGGCGGACATGCCTCGCTGGTGTTGAAGGACACGGCGCCATGACTGCGTGGCGCACCGTTGCTCACTTCGTGGCGCATCCGCCGCCCGCCGACTGGCGCGAGGATCTGGCACGCCGCATCGGCCGCAAGCCGCGCCGCGTCGGCCTGTGGACCGAGCTGGCGATGTATGGCGCGCGCTGCTGTCTCGACGCCGCTGGCGAGGCGGCGTTGCCGGCCGGCGCGCGCATCCGCGTCTCCAGCCAGCGCGGCGCATGGGGCGCGACGCACGCGGGGCTGACGCAGCTCGATGCCGGGTTGCCGATGCCTTTCACCTTCATGCAGAGCCAGCCGGCGTTGATGCTGGCGGAGGTCGGCCGCTGCCTCGATTGGCAGGGCGACGCCAGCTTTGCGCTGTGCCGCGAACCGGAGCGCGTGCTGCAGCTTGCGAAGCTGGGCGCCTCGCGCGACGGGCTGCTGTTCGGAATCGTCGAAGAGGAGCGCAACGGAGAGCCGGCGCGCTCGGAGTGGTGGCGGCTGGTGCCGGCCTGAAGCCTCAGCCTGCGATGGAGCGCTGCAGATTGGCGCGCGCCCGCGCCTCCAGCTGCGCGTGCATGCGCGGCGTGGCGTAGATGGCTTCGCGGTCCAGGAAGCGCTGAAGGATCGCGCGGCGACGCGGCAGTCGCACTTCATCGGGAACGAAGGCGTATTCGGCCTGCACCTGCCGCTCGTATTCGTCGAATCGCGCGCGCTCGGCGCCGAGGATCGACAGGTCGATGTCTATCAGCAGTTCGGCGTCGCGGCCCTGGGGCACGGCGTCGTGGCGCGTCGCCATCACGAGCGCATGGACGCGTTCGGCCGCATTCGCCGCGGCGCCGGCTTCGAGCAGGGCCTGCCGCGCCCAGTCCGCGCTGCGCGCCTCGTTGTCATGTGCATGCACGTCGTAGATCGCGTCGTGGAACCACAGCGCCAGCGCGACTTCGCCGGAGTGCTCGGCCAGCGCCTTCTCGCGCTCGAACCACGCGAGGCATTCGCCCAGGTGCTGCATGGTGTGGTAGCGGCGCTGCGGCTCGGCGTAGCGGCGCTGGAGTTCGTCGCACAGCGCGTCGTCGGGCGAGGCGACGCCCAACGCCTGCCACGCGCCGTTCCAGTTCGCCAGCAGCGCCTCGGGCGTCATCGGGCCGCCTGTTGCTGCTGCTCCATCGCCGCCTTGACTTCCTGTCCCAGGTCGAGCACGGACATGGCGTAGTAGCTGCTCCAGTTGTAGCGCGTGATCACGTAGAAATTGCGCGTGCCGGCCACGTAGGTCGGCGGCATGTCCAGGCCGTTCTGCAGCTCGACCAGCGCGAACAGGCCCTTGTGGTTGATGCCGTCGCCCTCGGGCACCGCGCCCGCAGCCACGAAGCTGTCGGCGCTGAAGGTCGGCAGGATGTCTGGCGCCAGCAGCAGCGCCTTCTGCAGCCGTGCCTCTTCGAAGTGCACGGGGTAGATGGCGGGCACGCCCGGCTGCCAGCCGAAGGCCTTGAAGTAGTTGGCGACCGAGCCGATCACGTCAGCCGGGTTGTTGACAAGGTCGATGCGGCCGTCGCCGTCGAAGTCGACCGCGTACTTGGCGATGCTGCTGGGCATGAACTGCGGCATGCCCATGGCGCCGGCGTAGCTGCCCACGGGCACCAGCGGGTCTTCGGCGGTGCGGCTCTCGGTGCTCAGGAAGCTTTCGAGCTCGCCGCGGAAGAAGGCCCGGCGGTCGGCCGCGCGCGGATGGGCATCGGGAAAGTCGAAGGACAGCGTGGCCAGCGCGTCGATCACGCGGAAGTTGCCCATGTTGCGGCCGTAGATGGTTTCCACGCCGATGATGCCGACGACGATCTCCGGCGGCACGCCGTACACCTGCTCGGCGCGTGCCAGCGTGTCGGCGTTGGCGCGCCAGAAGCGCACGCCGGCGGCGATGCGCACCGGGTCGATGAAGCGGCCGCGGTAGGTCTGCCAGTTCTTCACCGTGCCCACCGGGCCCGGCAGCATCAGCCGCGGCACGTTGGGCAGGAAGCGCGCGCTGCCGATGGTGGCGCGCACCCATTCGCGGTCGAGGCCGCGGCGCTCGGCGACGTCGTCGGCGAACTGCATCGCGTCGTCGCGCGTGGCGTAGGGCGTGCTGCCGCGCACGGGGCTTGCGGCCCCGGCGCGGCCGTTGACGGACTTCTGGGCCAGGGCCCCCGTGGACCATGCGAAGCCGCAGGCGGCCAGGAGGACTGCGGCCGCCGTGGCGGTGCGCGAAGGCTTGGGAAGAAGGAATCGCATGGGCCCATTGTGCCGTCCGCCCGCACGGGCCTTCTTCAGCGACACATGTGGTTTCAGCCCCTTGCCGGATTGGCGCTGGGCCAGGCGAGCCGGCGGAACTCGGTGCGCAGCGCAGAAAGCGACTGCGGCGAGGCCGGCGCATAGCGCTGCGCCTCCAGCTTGAGCAGCCAGTCGCGCACGGATCGGGCGGCGGGGCCGAAGCGGGCGTCGGCCTCCTGCGCCATCTGGCGCGGCGGCGTGGTCTCGGGCAGCTTCAGTCCGGCCTTGGCCAGGCGTGCGCGGGCCTGGCCCAGCAGGCGCAGCCACGGGTCGTGCCGGCTGCGCTCCCACAGCGTCCAGCCGGCACCGGCCAGGCTGGCGGCCACCAGCAGGTAGAGCAGCACATAGGCCAGGTCTTCGAGGCTCGGCGCATCGAAGCCGATGTTCTTCAGCAGGTTGAGCTGGCGGCTCTGCGTGTAGTTGAGCACCCACTGGTTCCAGCCGTTGTTCACGGCCTCCCAGGCGGCGCGCAGGTTCTGCGCGAGCGTGGGGCTCATCGAGCCGATGGCGCCCGCGAACAGGCCGGGTTGCGGGGTCAGGCGCTGGAACTGGCCGATGCGTCCCGGCGCGACGGAGCCGGTGGGGTCCACGCGCATCCAGCCGGTGCCTTCCTGCCATATCTCCGCCCAGGCGTGGGCATCGCTCTGGCGCACGATCCAGTAGTTGTCGACGTTGTTGAGCTCGCCGCCCTGGTAGCCGGTGACGATGCGCGAGGGGACGCCCAGGTTGCGCATCAGCACCACGAAGGCCGAGGCGATGTGTTCGCAGAAGCCTTCCTTGCGGTCGAACCAGAACTCGTCGGCGGTGTCGTTGCCGTAGACGCCCGGCTCCAGCGTGTAGCTGTAGCCGCCGGTGCGCAGGCGGCGCAGCGCGGCCTGCACGAAGGCCTGCGTGTCGGCCTGGGCCAGCGCCGGGTCGGCGCGCATCTCGGCGGCGAGCGCGGCCGTGCGCGGGTTGGTGCCGGGCGGCAGCGTGAGGTAGGCCTGCAGCTGGCCGCCGGTGCGCTTGAGGGGGCCGCTCTGGAACTGCGTGTAGCTCTCGGCGCTGTAGCGCACGAGGTCGTTGATGGGGCGGCTGGCGAACCACTGCAGGTCGGGCGTGCCGCTGACCTCGAAGCCGGGCACCTCGGGCGCTCGCTGCGCGACGTCGAGCGTCAGCAGCCAGGGGCGATTGCTGGCTTCGAGCGTCACTTCGTAGCGCACCGGGGTGCCGCTCACGCGCAGGTTGGAAGCCCACTGCGAGCCGCGCGCCCAAGAGGGCAGCGCGGTCCACTCGCGGCCGTCGAACTGCGCCAGCACCGGTCCGCGGAAGTACAGCTGGCTCTGCGGCGGCGCGCGGCCGTCCTCGAACTTGATGCGCGCGGCGATGCGGTCGTCGAGTGCCAGTTCGGCGATGGTGCCCACGCGCATGGTGTTCGACAGGCCGCTGCGCCCCATCATCGCGTCGCTGGGCGTTCCCCACAGCGGCGCGAAGCGCGGGAACAGCAGGAACAGCGCGAGCATGATCGGCGCGCCCGCCAGCGCCATCCAGCCGGCGGTGCGCGCGGCCTGCATCAGCGGCGGCCGGCCCACCGGCATGTGCGCGTTGACCAGCGCGGTCAAGAGGCCCAGCAGCGCCAGCAGCATGGTGAAGGCCGTCAGCAGCGACTGCGAGTAGAAGAAGTTCGTGAGCATCGCGAAGAAGCCCAGGAAGAAGACGACGAAGGCATCGCGCCGCGCGCGCAGCTCCAGTGTCTTGAGCGCGAGCAGGCTCACGATCAGCGTGACGCCCGCGTCGCGGCCCAGCAGCGTGCGGTGGGTGGCGTAGGTGGCGCCCAATATCAGCGCCAGCAGGGCGAGGCGCCACCACCGGCCGGGAAGCGGACGCGCCTGCACGGCCAGCGAGGCGCGCCACAGCAGCACCATCGCGGTGAGGGACGAGCACCACCACGGCAGGTTCTCGATCTGCGGCAGCAGGATCAGGCCGATCACGCAGAGAAGAAAAAGGGTGTCCCGCGCGTCGCGTGGCAGCGAGGCGAGTTCGCGCATCACTCTGTTCATGCGGCGCTTCCGTTCAGCAGAGGGCCAGGGCCTCGAGGCAGGCCCGGCGGTGGGCCTCGCCCTGGGAGGGCTTCACGACCCGGCCGGCCACCCGCAGGCCGTAATCGACGCCCAGGCGGTCGGCCATCAGCACCCAGGCGCACAGGCGCGAGAGTCGGCCTTCGGTGTCGGCGAGGCCGGTGGCCTGCGCATCGAGCCAGAGCTCCTCGCGCTGGGCCTGCTGGGTATCACGGCTGACCAGGTCTTCGGAGCCGGTCGCCTGCGCGCGCGCGGCCTTCTTCCAGACCACGAGCTTGAGCGGATCGCCGCGGCGGTAGGCGCGCACGCCGTCGTATTCGCCGGCGCTGTGGGCGCGCATCGAGGCGGTCAGCGCGGCCGGCCCGGAAAGGGGCTCGCCCGGCGGCAGCGGCGGCGGGTGCGCCTCGGGCGTGGGGTAGACCAGCATCTGCGCGGCCGGCCGCCAGACCGTCCACACACGGAAGGTGCCGAGCGGAAAGCGCGTCTCTGCCGTGAGCGGCGGCACCGGATGCAGCCCGCGCCGCTCGGGCTGGAAGGCGATCTCGACGGTGGAGGTGCCTTCGGCCGGCACGTCGGTCCAGGCCCATTGCCCGCTGCCGCGCACCGCCATGCCGATGCCGTAGCGCACGCGCCGCCTTGTGTTGTGGAGCACCACCCGGAAGACGGCGGCGGCGCCCGCGTAATGCGCCTCGGGCTGCACCATGTGCATCGCCAGCCCGCGCAAGGTGCCGTGGCACACGTGCATGCCCACGGCCACGCTGCCGGCCAGAAGAAAGGTGAGCAGGTAGCCCAGGTTGAGCTGGTAGTTGATCGACGCGATCAGCAGCACCAGCAGCGTCGCCCCCAGCGTCCAGCCGGCCCGCGTGGGCAGGATGTAGACGTTGCGCTGGGTGAGTTCCAGCGTGTCGGACGGCGCGCGGCGCGACAGGAACCAGCCGTCGATGCGCGCGCGAAGGGCGCCTGCAGGGTTCACGGCAAGGGCACGGCGGCGATCATGGCGCGCACCTGTTCGACGGCGCCCCGTCCGGCATCGCCCACGGGCGTGAGGCGGTGGGCGATGGTCTGCGGCAGCACGGCCTGCACGTCGTCGGGCGCGACGTAATTGCGGTTGGCCAGCAGCGCCTGCGCCTTGGCCGCGCGCAGCACCGCGATGCCGGCACGCGGCGACAGGCCCTGCAGGAACCAGCGGCCGGAGCGGGTCGCCGCGATCAGGTCCTGCACGTAGTTGAGCAGCGCGTCGGCCGCGTGCACCTGCTGCACGCGCTGCTGCAGCGCGGTGAGCTCGCCGGCGGTCAGCATCGCGGGCAGGGTGGCCAGCATCTCGCGGCGGTCGATGCCGGCGAGCAGCTGGCGCTCGGCGGCGCGGTCGGGGTAGCCGAGCGAGATGCGCATCAGGAAGCGGTCGAGCTGCGACTCGGGCAGTGCGAAGGTGCCGAGCTGGTCCTGCGGGTTCTGGGTGGCGATCACGAAGAAGGGCGAGGGCAGGGGGCGGGTTTCGCCCTCGACGGTGACCTGTTTCTCTTCCATGGCCTCCAGCAGCGCGCTCTGGGTCTTGGGGCTGGCGCGGTTGATTTCGTCAGCCAGCAGCACCTGCGCGAAGATCGGCCCGGGGTGGAAGGTGAAGGCCTGCTGGCCCCGGTCGTAGATCGCCACGCCCGAAAGGTCGCCCGGCATCAGGTCGGCGGTGAACTGCACGCGGGAGAACTGCAGCCCGAAGGTGTGCGAGAGCGCGTGGGCGAGGGTGGTCTTGCCCACGCCCGGCACGTCCTCGATCAGCAGGTGGCCGCCCGCCAGCAGGCAGGCCACGCAGTCGCGAACCTGGGCCTCTTTGCCCACGATCACCGTGTTAAGCTGAGTTAACAAAGTGGCTAGCTTTGCGGCAACGTCCATATTTGTATCCATATGCAAACGATACCGTAAGACCCGCCGGCCCCATGCTGCGTGAGGTCTAGACGTGGCGATAGAGACACATGGGCAAGACAGGCTACTTCACACACCGGGACTTCTGGAAGCACGACATGGGCGCAGGGCATCCCGAGTGCCCCGGCCGGCTCGATGCCATCGAGGACCGCCTCCTGCTCACCGGCGTGGGCGACGCGCTGGAGCACCGCGAGGTGCCGCTGGCCACGCTGGAGCAGCTCACCCGGGCGCACAGCGCGGAGCACATCGAGTTCCTGGAGGCCCTGCACCAGCGCCTGGTGGCCGACGAGCCCGCCGGCGGCCCCGACCACGCGCAGGTCGACCCCGACACCACGCTCACCCGCTTCACCCTGCTGGCCGCGCGCCGTGCGGCCGGCGCCGCGATCGCCGCGACCGACGCCGTGATCGCGGGCGACCTGGAAAACGCCTTCTGCTCGGTGCGCCCGCCCGGCCACCATGCCTGCCGGGAGCAGGCGATGGGCTTCTGCTTCTTCAACAACGTCGCCATCGCCGCGCGGCACGCCATCGAGGCGCACGGCATCGAGCGCGTGGCCATCGTCGATTTCGACGTGCACCACGGCAACGGCACCGAGGACATTCTTTCCAACGACCCGCGCGTGCTGATGGTCGGCTTCTTCCAGCATCCGTTCTACCCCTACAGCGGCACCAGCCACCCGGCGCCGAACATGCTTAACCTGCCGATCCCGGCGTACACCCGGGGCATGGATGTGCGCGAGATGATCGAGGCGACCTGGATGCCGCGGCTGGAAGAATTCAAGCCGCAGATGATCTTCGTCAGCGCCGGCTTCGACGCGCACCGCGAGGACGACCTGGGCCAGCTGGGCCTCAACGAGAACGACTTCGCCTGGATCACGGGCCGCATACACGATGTTGCCAGGCGGCATTCCAAGGGCCGTATCGTCTCGATGCTCGAAGGCGGCTACAACCTCGACGCGCTGGCGCGCAGCGTGGAAGCCCACATCCGCGTGCTGGCGGCGCTGTGACGCAGCGGGCGCTGTCGGCGCCCGTTTCTTCTCTCAATAGATGAATTTCAACGACTTTCTCCAACGGCTGAACCAGGTCGACGCGCGTGGCCTGGGCATCGAACTGGTCGCGCTGGTGGCCTGCGTGGCGCTGGCCTGGGCCATCTGCAAGTGGTTCGGCCGCGACCAGCCGAAAGACTCGATCTGGTTCGGCGAGAGCACCTTCGACGGGCTGCTGTTCCCGCTGCTGGCGCTGGTTTTCACCGACCTGGCCCGGCGAGCGGCGCTCGACTTCCAGACCGTGCTGGTGCTGCGCATCGCGGTGCCGGTGTTCCTGTCGCTGGCGGTCATCCGGCTGTTCGCGCGAGTGCTCAGGGCGGTGTTCCCGGCCTCCAACCTCGTCAGGCTGATCGAGCGCACCATCTCCTGGCTGGCCTGGATCGCGGCGGTGCTCTGGATCGTGGGGCTGCTGCCGCCGGTGCTGGCCGAGCTCGACGACATCACGCTGGCCTTCGGCAAGACGC
The DNA here is from genome assembly GCF_048305045.1 of Variovorax sp. 278MFTsu5.1. Lineage (NCBI taxonomy): Bacteria > Pseudomonadati > Pseudomonadota > Betaproteobacteria > Burkholderiales > Comamonadaceae > Variovorax > Variovorax sp. 278MFTsu5.1. The sequence continues at coordinate 4,419,283 of NZ_CP157622.1, read as the reverse complement.
GGGTGAGCCTGCAGACCATCTTCCAGGGCGTGCTGTCGGCGGGCGTGGTGCTGATGATCTCGCTGTGGATCTCCAGCACCATCGAGAAGCGCATCCTGCGCGAGGCGGTTTCCGACCTTTCGATGCGCAAGGTGGCCTCGAACGCGGTGCGCGCCTTCCTGCTGCTGGTGGGCCTGCTGTTCGCGCTCTCGGCGGTTGGGGTGGATCTCACGGCGCTTTCGGTGCTGGGCGGCGCGCTCGGCGTGGGCCTGGGCTTCGGCCTGCAGAAGCTGGCCGCCAACTACGTGAGCGGCTTTGTGATCCTGCTGGAGCGCTCCATCCGCATCGGCGACAACGTGAAGGTCGACACCTTCGAGGGCCGCATCACCGACATCAAGACCCGCTACACCCTCATCCGCGCCGGAAACGGGCGCGAGGCCATCGTGCCGAACGAGTCGCTGATCACCAGCCGGGTCGAGAACCTCTCGCTGGCGGACCGCAAGTTCAACATCACGACCACCATCGTGGTCGGCTACGACAGCGACGTGGCGCAGGTGCAATCCATCCTCTGCGAGGCCGCCAAGGCCCAGCCGCGCGTGATGACCGACCCGGCACCGGTGGCCTTTCTCATGAACTTCGCGCCCGACGGGCTGGAGTTCACGCTCAACTTCTGGGTAGCCGACCCCGACAAGGGCAAGGACAACCTGCGCTCGGCGATCAACATCTCGATCCTCGACGGGCTGCGCGGGGCGGGGATCGACATTCCGTATCCGCAGCGGGTGGTGCGGGTGGAGTCGCTGCCGGCCGGGGCGGAGCCTGGAGGCGCGGCTGCGGACAAATAGCGGCTCTTGTTTTCCCAAGTTCAGGCGCTATCGGCTCGGATGTTGAAGTAGGCGGGGGTGACGAGATTGGCAACCGGCTGCCATGGGCCGATCGGATCGATGTCGGCAGAGAGCAAAGTGTCGATCCCCAACCTGTGCGGGAGAACGGCATGGAATGCCCGACCGCCTCAACACATCGCCCTCCATGGAGCTAGGGCAAGCTAGTCGGACGGAATAGGCCTTTCAAGCCCAAGGAGATCTGGGCGATCCGCGTGCGCTTGCACTGTGGAACGAGTGGGAGCTGGCGACGGTGCTATCTCCGCATCATCCTGAATAGCAGGCACCGGTCCTGAGGCCAGCCTGAAGGGTGGCGAACATGCGGTCGTTCGCTGTACCCCCCGGCTCGTGGACCTCGGCCTCGCGGGCAGGCCAAGTCTTGCACGCATTGTGAAGATGGGCCGAAAACTGCATGCTTGTTGCAAAAAGGCAACCAGCGGCTGGAAATAGTCCAGTCTAGGCGTTCCACCGCATTACTCACACCTCCGCTCCCGACTAGTATCTCGCCGCACTCCGTGGAGGGAGATGCGTGCCTAGATAACAAACGAGGAGTGATCGTGTCGAAAAAAACATTGGCCATCGCCTGCCTGGCGACGTTGGTTACCGCTTGCGGCGGTGGTGGCGGAGGTGGAGGGGGAGGCGGCGGTGTAGGCCTTTTCCCGTTCCCGACACCCGCGCCGGCCCCCGGGCCAGGGGATTTACCAGCGTCGGATCCCGACACGACCCCGCCGAGCGTCGTGGCCTTCGCCCCTACTGCCAGCACCGACGTTCCCCGCAACACAGAGATTTCAGCCACCTTCAGCGAAGCGCTGCTGGCGTCGACGGTCACGAACAGCAACGTGCGCGTCACTCGTGCGGGTACCCCCGTGCCGGGCTCGTTGAACTACGACGCGGTGAGCAACAAGGTGTCGTTCGTGCCAACGCGCGTACTCGATGTGCTGGCCAATTACTCCGTCGCGGTGGGTAGCGGCTTGCAGGATCTGGTCGGCAACCGCCTCGCGGCGGAGAAATCTTGGTCGTTCCGGACGGCCGATGGAAACTGGGGTGCTCCGACGGCGCTTGTGTCGGCGACGTCCGTCGCTACTCAGCCCTCCAGTGCGCAGGATGGGCAAGGCAACACGGTGGTGGTTTGGACACAGCAGGCGATCAGCGGCTTTTATGAGATCCGCGCAGCGATGCAGCGGGCGGATGACAGTTGGGGCAGCTCCAGAACATTGAGCACCCCGGGAAGCTACAACGCGTTCCTCCATCAAGTCGCCTTCGACGGCCATGGGCAGGGCTTGGCGATCTGGCTTCAGGAGAATGGTGCGGGTACGGAACTGTGGTCATCTCGCTTCATCAAGGATAGCGGATGGCAGGCACCGATCAAGCTGGACGACGTCTTCAACTCCGGCCACTCCCCCTCCCTCGCATTCGACGTGCAAGGCAATGCTTTCGCCGCCTGGGTCAAGGTCGTCGCTCCGAACAACAACCCTGATGTATTTGCCGCTCGCTTTACGCCCGCTGGCGGCTGGGAAGCGCCGGTTCGGCTTGGCAGTTCAGCCAACATCGGGGTGTACGACAAGGCCGAACAACCGCAGATTGCGGTAGATGCCGCTGGCAGCGCCTATGTGCTCTGGGTCCAGCGAACCAGCGACGCGCCGGTCTGGGCTGCTCGCTATGTCGCCGGCAGCGGATGGTTGCCCGCGGTGTCGTTGGGTGCGGCTCGACTTGGCGATCCGTATGCGCCGCGAATAGCCGTGAATGGCGCCGGTCAGGTCATGGCGCTCTGGAACTCCTTTGTTCCGACAGGAGGGTCATCGTATCGTTTCGACCTCTGGTGGAGCACGCTTTCTCCGAGTGGCAACTGGACATCGCCGACACTTCTGGAGAACGACGATGCGGGGCATGCGATGAACCAAGCGTTGGTCGCAGACAGTGCGGGCAACTTTCATGCAATCTGGCAGCAGTTCTCCTCCGAGTACAGCAGCGACGTCGTTCACCGTCGCTACACCCCCGGCTCGGGCTGGAGCATTGTCACAGCCGTGAGTACTGTCAGCGGCACCTACGTCAACAATCGCAGTCCCAGCTTGGTGGCAGATCGCAATGGCAACCTGATGGCACTCTGGGGTGCCTACCAATCAGGGGCGGGTACGCTGCAAGAGGGCACCTTTGCAAGACGGTATGCGGCTGGTGATGGATGGACGACCTCCTTCCGTGTCAGCACTGCTGGTGCTGCACCGGCGCTCGCCACCTCACTGGATGTGCACGCTGACGGCTCCATTTCTGCAAGCTGGATGGAGCCTAGGTCAGGCTACAGCGACGGTCCCATCTTGGCAGCCAGGTTCAAGTAACTGACCGCTGACTGGTCTGCGCCTGCGAACTCGAAGACTCCGGCGACAAGCCCGTCAGTAAGCTGAGCATGAAGCTCTTTCGAACGTGCGCAATTGATCAGGATCAGAAAGCGGCTCGTCTGGCTCGTACGAAAGTGGAGCGCAACTATTCAAGCCTACCCAACACCTCGTCCAGCCGCTCGACCAGCAGGTCGGCATGCTCGCGCGTGAACACCAGCGGCGGCCTGATCTTCAGCACGTTGCCCTGCGGCCCGGTCGCGCTCAGCAGTACCTGCCGCTGCCGCAGGCCGTTGACCACCTTGGCCGCCTGCGCGGTCGCAGGCGCCCGCGTGGCGCGGTCGGCCACGAGTTCAAGGCCGATGAAGAGCCCGGCGCCTCGCGCTTCGCCGACCAGTGCGTGGCGCTGGCCGAGCGCTGACAGGCGCTCGCGCAGGTAGTTGCCGACTTGCAGGGCGTTGCGCTGCAGATCGTTCTGCTCGATCACGTCGAGCACGGCCGATGCTGCGGCCATCGACACCGGGTTGCCGCCGAAGGTGTTGAAGTAGCGGCTGGCCTGCCCGAAGGCTTTCATGACTTCGGGGCGCACCGCCAGGCCCGCGACCGGGTGGCCGTTGCCCATGGGCTTGCCCATGGTCACGATGTCGGGTACCACGCCGTGGCGCATGAAGCCCCATAAGGCCTCGCCGGTGCGGCCGAAGCCGGGCTGTACCTCGTCGGCGATGAACACGCCGCCCGCGGCGTGGATCGCCTCCACCGCTTCGCGCAGGAAGCCGGTCGGGGCGGTGAACACACCGTCGCTGGAGAACACCGTGTCCACGAGCAGCGCGGCGGGCGCGATGCCGTGCGCCTTGAGGTCGCCCACGGCCGCGCGCACGCCGTCGGCGAAGCGCTGGCCCGTCGTGGCATCTCCGCCCTCGGGCGCATCCACCAGCCGCACGTGCTCGCCCACGCGCACGTACTGGCCCAGCGAGGGCGAGGCGCAGGCGAGGGCCGAGGTCACGCCGTGGTACGCGAAGCGCGTGACGATCAGGCCGGTGTTGCCGGTGTGCGCCGTGGCGATGCGCATGGCGAGGTCGTTGGCCTCGCTGCCGGTACAGGTGAAGGTGGCGTGGCCGAGCTCGGGCGGCATGGTGGCCAACAGGCGCTCCGCATAGTCGAGGATGCCTTCGTGCAGGTAGCGCGTGTGCGTGTTGAGCACGGCCGCCTGTCGCGCGATGGCCTCGACCACCTCGGGCCGCGCATGGCCCAGCGGCACCACGTTGTTGTAGGCGTCCAGCCAGGGCGTGCCGGCGGCGTCGTAGAGCCACACGCCTTCGCCGCGCACGGGGTGGAAGGGCTCGTCGTAGAAGAGCCTGTAGGCCGGCCCGAGCAGGCGAGCGCGGCGCGCGAGCAGGTCGTCGGTCGTTTTCTTCTCAGTCATGGATGGCTTCCGTGGTGCGGCACGCGGCCTGGATGGCGGCCTGCACCTGTTCGGGCGTCAGCGCGGCGCAGGCCTGCAGCCTTGCCCACGAGGTGGCGTTGTTGCGCATGAGGTAGGCGGCGTTGTCGGGCTGGCGCGCCGCGCGCCAGCCGCTGATGGCGACCACCATCGCCAGCCGCGCGCGCACGAGGTCGAGCAGCGCGTGGGTCTCGTCATCGGTCAGCGGCGAGACGGCGTGGTAGTCGGCCGCGAAGCGCGCGATGGTCGCGAGGGCATCGCCCTGTTCGTCGATGTGGTACGAGGCCGCGACGGCCAGATCGTCCACGAGCGGCGCATGCACCATGTCGCCGAAGTCGAGGATGCCCGCCACGCGCGCCGGCTCGTCCGGATCGACCAGCAGGTTGTAGAGGTTGAAGTCGTTGTGGATGGGCTGGCGGCGAAGCGCGGGCAACGTGGGCTTGGTGCGCTGCACGAAGCCGTCGAGCGCGGTCTCGGCCAGCGCGCGGCGGGCGGGGTCGGCCACATGCACCAGCAGTGCGCGCACGCGGTCGGCGCGCTGGATGTCCCAGGGCAGTTCGCGCGCGCCGGCAGGGTGCTCGAAGCTGGCCAGCGCCAGGTCCAGCCGCGCCAGCATGCGGGCCACGCTGCTGCGCTGCGCCGCCGAGCGCGGCGCCTGCGGCATGGGCAGGCCTTCGAGGTAGCTGAAGAGGCGCGCCACGCGCGTGCGGCCCTCGGCGTCTTCGATCTGCACCGAGGCTGCGCCGGAACGGTCGGGCAGCAGGCGCTGCACCGGCAGGCCGGGGTCCGTGCGCGCGAGGTGCAACAGCGCCTGCGTCTGGAAGTCGGCGACCAGCGGATCTTCGTCGGGGTGCGAGAGCTTGAGCATGCAGCGCGCGCCGCCGCCTTCCGGCTCCAGCAGGAAATTGGCATCGCGCTCGCCCGTGAGCGGCTTGAGGCTGCCCTGCATTCCGTACAGGCGCTGCAGCAGGTCCGCCGCCCAGTCCGTCTCAACGGGTGCGGGCGGCGCAGTCAGCACCACCGCTTCGGGCAGGGCAGTGCGGATGGCGGCGTCGAGGTCGTGCGTCATCAGGCCGCCTTCTCGAAGCCGCCTAGCGCGCTGGCGAGGTTGAGGCCCAGGTCCTCCGACAGGTAGCCGCCTTCCTGCACCAGCACCGTGGGCAGGCCCAGCCGCGCGATCTCGCCGAGGATGCGGCCGAAGCCCGGCGTGCTGACGGCCAGCGCCTGGTAGGGGTCGTTCTCGTGCGCGTCCAGGCCCAGGGCCACGACCAGCGCGCCGGGCGCGAAGGCGCGGATGGTCGCGTGCGCCGTCATGAGCGCGGCCAGGAAGCCCTCGTCGCCGGTACCGCGCGCCAGCGGCAGGTTCAGGTTGTAGCCCAGGCCTTCGCCTTCGCCGGTCTCGTGCGCATGGCCGGTGAAGAAGGGCGTGCAGAAATGCGGGTCGCCGTGCAGAGAGACGGTCAGCACGTCCTTGCGGCGCCAGAAGATGCCCTGCGTGCCGTTGCCGTGGTGCACGTCGATGTCGAGGATGGCCACGCGGTCGTGCCTGCTGCGCAGGTGCTGCGCCGCGATGGCCGCGTTGTTGAGGTAGGTGAAGCCGTTGGCGCGGTCGGCGTAGGCGTGGTGGCCGGGCGGCCGGCACAGCGCGTAGGCCGCGCGCTCGCCGTCCAGCACCAGCTGCGCGGCATGCGTGGCCACGTGCGCCGACCAGGTCGCGGCATGCCAGGTGTGGCGACCGATGGAGCAGGCCATGTCGCCCATGTGGTAGCCGGCCTGGCCGACCAGGCTGTCGGGGTAGGTGAAGGGCTGGCCCGGAAACGGGTGCACGTTGGGCATGACCTCCTCGGAGGCGCCCTCGAGCTGCTGCCAGCGCTCCCAGGCGGTCTCCAGGAAGCGCAGGTACTGCGGCGTGTGGATCGCCGCGCGCGGGCCGGGCCCGTGGTCCTCGGGCGCGACGATGTCGTGGCCCTGCGCACGCGCGGCGTTCAGCAGCAGGGTGCCCCGTTCGGGCTGCTCGTTGCTGCGCTTCATGCGCCCGCGCACGATGAACTGCTGCGGATCGTGGCCAATGTGCTGGTCGCTGTAGATGACTTTCATGTCGGGCTTTCAATATTGGGGTTCGACGGTCCAGCTGATGGGAATCTCGGCGACGCTGGCCGAGGCCGGCAGTTCGAGCACCGTCCGCGCGATGCGGGCCACGTCCTCGGGCCGCGTGGCCTGCCGTTGCTGCTCGGGCGGCAGGCCGGCCGCCATGTCGGTGGCGACGAAGCCCGGGCACAACGCGGTGCAGCGCACGCGCGATTCGGCCCCGCAATGCCGGATGCCATGGGCCAGCGACAGCACCGCCGCCTTGCTCAGCGCGTAGAGCGAGGCATCGGCCGTGCGCACGCGCTTGGCCGCGAGCGAGGCCATCACCAGCACCTTGCCTTCGTCTGCCGCCAGCAGATGCGGCCAGGCCTTGCGCGTGAGCCGCAGCGGCGACTTGACGTTGACTTCCAGCAGCCGGTCGACCTCCGCGTCGTCCGCATCGATGACCGAGCGCGTGCTGAGGATGCCGGCGTTGTGCACCAGCGCGTCGATGCCGCCGAAGTCGCGCACGGTCGCGGCAACCCAGTCGGTCTCGCTGCGCGCGTCCTCGGCGTCGAAGCGATAGGCGCGCACCCGCGCCGGGTCGTGGCCGTCGAAGGCATCGGTGGCGCTGCGCGTGCCCACACTCACGCGCCAGCCGTGCGCGAGCAGTTCGCGCACGATGGCAAGGCCGATGCCGCGGTTGCCTCCGCTGACCATGGCGACGCGGGGCAGCGCGCTCATCTCAGGGTTTGGTGAAGAGGCCGCGCACGTGGTCCTTGGCGGTCTCGAGGTGGTAGCGCAGCGCGTGCTCGACGGCGCCGACGTCGCGCGCCATCATTGCCTTGGCGATGGGCCTGTGCGTCTCGGCCAGCGCCTTCAGGTCGCCGTAGCTGTCCTCGCTGAGCGCGAGGAACATGCGCACCTCGGTCTGCATGTTGTCGAACAGGCGGTGCAGGTAGTGATTGCCCGACAGCGCGCTGATCGCGAAGTGGAAGTCCAGGTCGAGCGCCACCCGCTCGGGTGACGACAGGATCTCGGCGCGCTCCACCATGTCGTCCACGCGCGCGTCGAGCTGGGCCAGCTCGGCATCGGTGGCGTGCGTGCAGGCCAGCGAGGCGCCCAGCAGTTCGAGCTGGATGCGCACCTCGTACAGGTCGTTGACCTGCTTGGGCGAAACCGTGCGCACCGCGAATCCATGGCGCGGACGCGAGATCAGCAGCCCCAGGCTTTCGAGACGGCGTGCGGCTTCGCGCACGGGCGCGCGGCTCACGCCCATCTGCCGGGCCAGCTCGGCCTCGACGATGCGCTCGCCGGGCGCGATGCGGCCCGACAGGATGGCTTGCTGCAGTTGCGCCTCCACCACGCCGACCAGGTCGGGCACCTGGATCGACGAGAAGGCGGGAGGGGTGGCGGCTTCGGCCCGGCTGGTGGTCATCTGAGTTCCTTGTCTCAATCTCTTGTGCGTATCATGCCGGCCGCCTTGGGGCTGCCGCCGCCCGCGCGCGCCAGGTACACGCCCGCCACGGCGATCAGCGCCATGCCCGCCAGCGCTGGCGCGTCGGGCGGGCGCTGGAACCACAGCGTGCTGATCAGCACAGCCAGCAGCAGCTGCACGTAGTTCAGCGGCGCCAGCGTGGCCGCGCCGACGCGGCGGAACGCGGCAAGCAGCAACAGCTGCGCGCAACCGCTGACAGCACCGCCAGCGACCAGCAGCGCCATCTCGGGCCAGGGCGGCAGCGTGACGTGCGGCATGAACAGCACCGGCAGGTTCGTGATGACCAGGCAGGCCAGCGCCATGTGCGCGAACTGCACGGGTGCCGGCACCAGCCCCGAGAGCCGCCGCGTGAGCACCTGGAAGAGCGCATAGCAGACGGCCGACACTGCCATCAGCAGCGTGCCCGCCAGCGGCAGGCTGCCGCCCGGCCGCACGATGCACAGCATGCCGACGAAGCCCAGCAGCACGGCAGTCCACTGCGCGCGGCCCACGCGCTCCCCGAGCAGCCATGGCGACAGCGCGGCCATGATCAGCGGGGCGGTGAAGTAGATGGCCGTGGCCTCCGCCAGCGGCATGGTGACGAGCGCCGTCATGAAGCAGGTGGCCACGATGGCCAGTGCCACGCTGCGCGCGGCCAGCAGCTTCTGGTGCGGCTGGCGCCACAGGCGCAGGTCGCCGTGGCGCAGCAGAAGCACAAGCGCGATGGCGCCGATGGCGCTGTAGCGGCCCAGGTTGACGACGGCCGGCGCATGCGTGGCCACCATCTGCTTGGCGAAGGCGTCGTACACCGCGAACAGCACGAGTGCGCAGAGGAAGAGGGCGATGCCCGCGCCCGCGCTGTTGCTGCCCTGGTCGGCACGCGCGAGTGAAACGGAGGTGGGGGCTGTGCTCATGCCGCCCGCTGCGACAGCATCGCCCACGCAAGCAGGTCGCCGCCCGGCGTCGAAACACTCACGCGCGCAGCCCCTCCAGAAACGCATCGAGCGCGGCGCCGATGGCCCCGACCATGTAGCCGCCTTCCTGCACCACCACCGTTGGCAGGCCCAGCGCGCGCACGCGTTCGCCCGCGAGGCGGAAGGCTTCCATGTCGAACTTGAGCACGCTGATCGGGTCGTCCTTGTAGGTGTCGAAGCCCAGCGGCAGCACCAAGGCCTGCGGCTGGAAGCGTTCGATGGCGGCGGTGGCCTGGTCCAGCGCCTGCGCGAACTCTGCGTTGCCGCTGCCGTGCGCGAGCGGCAGGTTGAGGTTGAAGCCTTCGCCTTCGCCGGTGCCGCGCTCGTGCGCGTAGCCCGTGTACCAGGGGTAGTAGCCGGCCGGGTCGGCGTGCGTGGAAATTGTCAGCACGTCGCCGCGCTCGTAGAAGATCTGCTGCGTGCCGTCGCCGTGGTGGGCGTCGATGTCGAGCACGGCCACCCGCGCATGGCGCCGCCTCAGCGTGGCGGCCGCGATGGCGCTGTTGTTCACGTAGCAGAAGCCTGCCGCGCGCGCACGCTGCGCATGGTGGCCCGAAGGGCGGCACAGGGCGTAGGCAATGGGGCCGCCGTCGAGCACCGCCTCGGCCGCCGCCAGTGCGGCGTGGGCCGAGCGCAGGACGGAGCGCCATGTGTTCGGGCCGATGGGGCATGACAGGTCGCCGACGTACCAGCCCGTCTGCGCCAGGACCGAGGGCGAAGGGCAGGGGCCCACGCGCGGTCCGTGCGGCGACATGTTGGGCAGCACCTCGATGCCCGGCTCCAGCCCGAAGCTCTCGACCTTGCGCCAGCGCTCGAACGCGGTCTCCAGGTAGTCGAGGTAGTCCGTGCTGTGCACCTGCTCCAGCGCGGCGCGGCCGGCATCCGGCGGCACACTGACCGCGATGCCACGTGCGGCCAGCGTTGCCATCAAGGCCTCGGCGCGCGTGGGCAGGTCGGCGGGCTTGCAGATGCGGCCCACGCGCATGTACTGCTGCGGGTCGTGCAGCAGCTGGTCGTCGGAGAAGAAGGCCTGCATCTCAGTGCTCCTTCTCGAAGCGGTCCATGGCGCGCGTCAGGCGCGCGAACAGGTCGTCCAGCTCGGCCCGCGTGATGATGAGCGGCGGGCACAGGCCGATGCTGTCGCCCATGGCGCGCACGATCAGGCCTTCTTCCAGCGCCAGCGCCGCGAAGCGGTAGCCGGCCTTGCGGTCGGCGGCGAAAGGCGTGCGCGCGGCCTTGTCGGCCATGAGCTCGATGGCGCCGATCAGGCCCACGCCGCGCACGTTGCCCACCCAGGGGCGTTCGGCGAAGGCGCGCAGCCCGGCCTGGAACGCGGGGGCGAGTTCGCGCACGTGGTCGAGGATGCGCTCGTCCTCGTACACCTTCAGCGTCTCCAGCGCCACCGCGCAGGCGACGGGATGGCCCGAGTAGGTGTAGCCGTGGCCGAAGCTGCCGAGCTTGCCGCTGTTGGCGGCGATGGCGCTGTGCACCTTCTCGTTGACCATGACCGCCGAGATCGGCACGTAGCCCGAGGACAGCGCCTTGGCGCAGCTCAGGATGTCGGGCTGGATGCCGAAGGTGGTGGAGCCGAACATGTTGCCCGTGCGGCCGAAGCCGCAGATCACCTCGTCGGCGATCATGAGCACGCCGTACTTGCGCAGCACGGCCTGCACCTTCTCGAAGTAGCCGGCCGGCGGCACCAGCACGCCGCCCGCGCCCATCACCGGCTCGGCGATGAAGGCTGCCACGGTCTCGGGTCCTTCGGCCAGGATGGTCTGCTCCAACTGTTGAGCGAGGCGGCTGGAGAAGTCCTGCTCCGTCTCGCCGGGTTCGGCGTAGCGGTAGTGGTGCGGGCAGTCCACGTGCAGGAAGCGCGCGGGCGCGGTGGCGATGGGCAGGTCGAAGTCGCGGTGGTTGCCGTCGAGCCCGCCCATGCTGGCGGCGGCCACGGTTACGCCGTGGTAGGCGTTGCGCCGCGCGATGATCTTCTTGCGCTGCGGCTGGCCGATGGCGTTGTGGTAGTACCAGACCATCTTCACCGCGCTGTCGTTGGCCTCGGAGCCCGAGTTGGCGAAGAATACGCGCGCCATGGGCACGGGTGCCAGCGCCAGCAGCCGCTCGGCCAGGTCGGCCACCGCCACGTTGGTGCGCTGGTTGAACGTGTGGTAGTAGGGCAGGGTGTTCAGTGCCTTCGCTCCGGCCTCGGCCAGGCGCTTGTTGGAGAAGCCCAGCGAGGCGCACCACAGGCCCGACATGGCCTCCAGGTAGCGCCGGCCGTTCTCGTCCACGACGTGGATGCCGTCGCCTTCGACGATGACCAGCGGCGGCGTCTGCGGCAGCGCCGCCAGGTTGGTGTACGAATGCAGGTGGGTGGCGACGTCCTTGTCGCCGGTGCCTAGGGGTTCTGCCATGGGGGTCCTCCGTGGATGGCGGGCGGCGTTTACAGCCGCGCCAGGTTGTCGTGGGTCTGCCGCGCGATGGCCTCGGGCCTTGTGCGTGTCGCGATGTGCGGCGTGACGGTGATGCGCGGATGGCGCCAGAACGGGTGGCCTTGCGGCAGCGGCTCCTCGACGAAGGCGTCGAGCACGGCCGAGGCGATCTGGCCGCTCTGCAGCGCGGCCAGCAGGTCGTCCTGCACGAGGTGGGCGCCGCGCCCGACGTTGACGAGGCGCGCGCCGCGCGGCAGTTGAGCGAACAGCGACGCGTCGAGGATGCCGCGCGTGTCGTCAGTCAGCGGCAGCAGGCAGACAAGGGTGTCGCAGCCGGCCAGGAACTCGGCGCGCGCCGCATCGCCGTGGAAGGCCTCGATGCCCTCGGGCAGATCGCCCTTGGGGCTGCGGCTCCAGCCGCGCACCCGGTAGCCGATGGCAAGCAGCGCGCGCGCGGCCGACTGCCCAAGCACGCCCAGGCCCGCGATGCCCACGCGGTGCCGGGCCGGTGGCTCGATGGGCGCTTCCTCCCAGGCCGCCCGGCGCTGGCTCTCGAGATAGGAGCCCATGTGGCGCTGGCCGTGCACCACGGCCCACGCCACATAGGCGTTCATGCCATCGGCCATGTCCGGGTCGACGATGCGGCGCACCGGCACGTCGGGAAGCGCCGGGTCGCGCGTGATGTGGTCGGTGCCCGCGCCCACCGACTGCACCAGCCGCAGGCGCGGCATGCGCGCGAGCAGCCCCGGCGGCGGCGACCAGCAGACCACGGTGTCGATGCGGTCGAGCGCGTCCAGCTCCTGCACCTCGGTGTCGATGCGGTGCAGCCGGGCCTTCGGAAAGCGCTCGCGGAAGGCGGGCTGCAGGTAGTCCATGGCGATCTGGTCGGAGACCAGCGCGATGTCGAGTTCGTGCGTCATGCGGCCACCGCCTGTTCGGCTGCCGCCGCCGACAGCCTCGGCTGCGCCTCGATCAGCGTGCGCGTGTACGCATGCCGCGGGTTCGCCAGCACCCTGGCGGTCTCGCCGTACTCGACGATCTCGCCGCGCTGCATCACTGCGATGTGGTCGCACATCTCGCCGGCCACGCGCAGGTCGTGCGTGATGAACACCATCGCCAGCTGGAAGCGCTCGCGCACCTCGGCGAAGAGCTTCAGCACCTGGGCCTGCACCGACACGTCGAGCGCCGAGACCGGCTCGTCGGCCACCAGCAGCTGCGGCTCCATGGCCAGCGCGCGCGCGATGCCGATGCGCTGGCGCTGGCCTCCGGAGAACTCGTGCGGAAAGCGCTCCGCCGCGTCGGGCTTGAGGCCCACCAGCTCGAGCAGCTCCATCGCGCGGGCCATGGCCTGCGCCTTGGGCACGCCCTGTGCGATCGGGCCCGCGGCAATGGCCGGGCCGATGCGGTGGCGCGGGTTGAGCGAGGCATACGGGTCCTGGAACACCATCTGGATCCTGCCCTGCGACTGCGCCCGGAACTGCGCGCCCGACTGCAGCGCGCGGCCCTTGAACAGCACGCGGCCGCTGTCGAAGGGCGCCAGGCCCACGATGCAGCGGCCCACGGTCGACTTGCCCGAACCCGATTCACCGACCAGCCCCAGCGTCTCGCCGCGGCGCAGCTCGAACGACAGGCCCTTGGCCGCTTCCACGCGCCGGCCCTTGCTGAACAGGCCGCCGCCGGTCACGTAGATCTTGCGCAGTTCCTGCACCTGCAGCACGTGTTCGACGGGGCGCTGCCCGGAAGGCGCGCGCACCTGGCCGTTCGGAATGGCCGCGATGAGCTTGCGCGTGTAGGCATGCTGCGGCCGGGCCAGCACGGCGGAGGCCGGGCCGGCCTCGACCACCTCGCCGGTCTGCATCACGACGACCTGGTCGGCGATCTCCGAGACCACGCCGAAATCGTGCGTGATGAAGAGCACCGCCGTTCCCTTGCGCTGCTGCAGCTCGCGGATGAGCTTCAGGATCTGCGCCTGCGTGGTCACGTCCAGCGCGGTGGTGGGTTCGTCGCAGATCAGCAGGGCCGGCTCCAGCACCAGCGCGCAGGCGATCATCACGCGCTGGCGCTGCCCGCCGGACAGGCGGAACGGATAGCTGTCGATCAGCACCTCGGGCTCGGGCAGGCCGACGTCGGCCAGCGCCGCGAGGATGCGCTGGCGCTTCTGCGCGGCCGACAGCTTCACGTGGGCGTCGAATACCTCGGCGATCTGCTCGCCGACGCGCATGACCGGGTTCAGCGCCGTCATCGGCTCCTGGAACACCATGCCGATGCGCCGGCCGCGCAGCGTGCGAAGCTGCGTCTCGTCGAGCTGCAGCAGGTCCTGTCCGTCGAAGAGGATGCGGCCGGCCACGGGTTCCACGTGCGGCCGCGGCAGCAGGCCCATGATGGCGTTGGCGATCATCGATTTGCCTGAGCCCGATTCGCCGACCACGCACAGCGTCTGGCCCGGCAGCAGCTGCAGCGAAGCGCCCCGCACCGCCAGTTCGCGGTCGGCGCCGGGGGGCAGGCGGATGTCCAGGCCCTGGACGTCGAGCGCGGGGAGAACGAGCTTTTCCATTTTCATTTGCCCCTCCCGTCGGCGCGCGCATTGAGGCCGTCGTTCAGGCCTTCGCCCACCAGGTTCAGCGCGAGCACCGTGAGCAGGATGGCCACGCCCGGGAACACCGCCATCCACCAGGCCTGGCGCAGCACCGTGCGCGCCGAGCCGACCATGTAGCCCCAGCTCATCTGGTTCGGGTCGCCCAGGCCCAGGAAGCTCAGGCTGGATTCGAGCAGGATGGCCGTGGCCACCATCAGCGAGGCCATCACCACGATGGGCGAGGCGGCGTTGGGCAGGATCTGCGTGAGGATGATGCGCGGCGTGGATTGGCCCGCCAATTGCGCCGCGGCCACGAAGTCGCGCTGGCGCAGCGTCAGGAATTCGCTGCGCACCAGCCGCGCAACCGGCGGCCACGACACGATCGCGATGGCCGTGACGATCGACTGCACCGAAGGCTGGAAGATCGCCACCAGCACGATGGCCAGCGCGAAGCTCGGAATGGCCTGGAACAGCTCGGTGAAGCGCATCAGCGTGGCGTCGATCCAGCCGCCGAAGTAGCCCGAGACGGCGCCGATGCTCACGCCGATCAGCAGCGACACCACGGTGGAGACCACGCCGATCAGCAGCGAGACGCGAGCGCCGGTGACGATGCCCGAGAGGATGTCGCGGCCCATGGTGTCGGTGCCCAGCAGCAGGCCCTGTTCGGCCATGGGCGCCGCGAAGGGCGTGCCGACCATGTCCCAGGGGTTGTTCTGCGCGACGAAGGGGCCGAGCGCCGTGACCAGCGCCACCAGCATCAGCACGATCAGGCCGAAGACCGCGCCCTTGTTGCGGCTGAAGCGCCGCCAGAATTTGCTTTTCATGAAGGGCTCCTTGGCTCAGCTCAGCTCGATGCGGGGATCGACCAGCGTGTAGACGAAGTCGGTGATCAGGTTGAACAGCACGGCCATGGCCGCGGTGAACAGGAAGCAGCCGAGCAGCAGGTTGTAGTCGCGCTGCAGCAGCGCGTCGAACATGAGGCGGCCGATGCCGGGCCAGGCGAACACGGTCTCGGTCAGCACGGCGCCGCCGATCATCCCGCCGGCCTGGATGCCGGCGAGCGTGACCACCGGCAGCAGCGCGTTGCGCAGGATGTGCTTGCGCTGGATGCGCCCGGGCGCCACGCCCTTGGCGCGCGCGGTCTTCACGAAGTCCATCTGCGCGACCTCGAGCATGGAGGCGCGCGTCATGCGCGCATACACCGCCATGTAGAACAGCGCCAGCGTCAGCGAAGGCAGGATCAGGTGCTTGGCGATGTCCAGCGCCTTGTCGATGCCTGTGAGGTCCGCGCCCACGGTGAAGAAGCCGAAGGCGGGCAGCAGGTCGAACTGCACCGTGAAGAGCAGCACCGCCATCATCGCCAGCCAGTAGAGAGGCGTTGCGTAGAAGACCAGCGCGACCACGGTGATGAGGCTGTCCTGCCACTTGCCCGCGTTGCGGCTGGCCAGCGCGCCCAGCACGATGCCGAACAGCAGCGAGAGGCCGAAGGCCGTGCCGGTGAGCAGCAGCGTGGCCGGCAGGCGCTCCAGGATCAGGTCGACCACCGGCTGCTGCTGGCGGTAGGAGAAGCCGAGGTCGAGCTTGAGCACGTGGCCCAGGTAGTTGCCGAGCTGCACGGGCAGCGGCTGGTCGAGGCCGAACTGCTGGCGCAGCTGGGCCACGAACTGCGCATCGGACGCGCCGGCCTCGCCGGCCATGACGGACACCGGGTCGCCCGGCGCCGCGCGAACCAGCAGGAAGTTGACGGTGGCGATCACCAGCAGGGCCATCAGGCCCTGCAGCAAGCGCACGGACATGAACTGCAGTCGTTTCATGGCGAACTCGGTTCGGGCATGCGGTGGTCCGGCCTATTCAGCCAACACAGGCGGGCACCGCATGCGGGGAGGAAAGTCAGGCCAGCTTGACGCGGCCCAGGCTGTCGTTCAGGCCGATGCCGGACGACACCACGTTCTGGATCTTGCTGCGGTACAGCGTCGGGAAGTTGATCTCGTGCAGCCAGGCCACGGGCACTTCGTCGACCAGCAGCTTCTGCACTTCCAGGTAGATCGCGCGGCGCCTGGCCGGGTCGCTCTCGCGTGCGCCGGCCGCGAACAGTTCGTCGACCTTGGGGTTCACGTAGCCCGCCACGTTGTTGAAGGGCGAGCCCTTGGCGATGTTGTCGCTGGTGTAGTTGCGCGCCACGCCCAGGGCCGGGTCGCCGTACTGGTAGACGTAGGTGAAGGCGAGGTCGAAGTCCCACTCGCTGTTGCGCTGGTTCCAGCCGGCCACGTCGGTGGCGACCATCTCGACCTTGATGCCGGCCTGCGTGAGGTTCTGGCGCACGATCTCGGCCTGGCGCTGCCAGGATTCGCCATAGGGCAGCGGCAGCAGGCGCAGCGTCTCGCCCTTGTAGCCCGATTCGGACAGCAGCTTCTTGGCCTTGGCGAGGTCGCGCGGGTACTTGGCGACGTCGTCGCTGGCGTAGGCGATGTGGCTGTTGAAGGGGCCGGTGGCCGGCTTGGCGTAGCCATACCAGGCGACCTTGGCCATGGCCTCGCGGTCGATGGCGGTCCACACGGCCTGGCGGAACTTCACGTTGTTCATGGGCGCCGTGCGGTTGTTCATCCACAGCCAGCTGTGCGGCGCGAAGAACTCCCAGCCCTTGGTGGTCACGGCCGCGCCCGGCAGCTTGGCCAGGCGGCCCACGTCGAAGTACTCCACCGTGCCGCCCGGCGCGATGTCGACCTTGCCCGACTCGAACGCCGCGGCGCGCGCGGCCGCGTCGGGGATCACGTGGAAATACACGCTCTCCACGCTCACGATGCCCGGCTGGTGGTAGTTCTCGTTGGCCACGAGGTTGATGTAGGAGCCCTTGACCCATTCCTTGAACTTGAGCGGGCCCGTGCCGATCGGCGTGGCGTTGGCGGGGTTGGTCGCGAAGTCGGTGCCTTCGTAGATGTGCTTGGGCACCATCGGCATGGTGCCGTTCTCGAAGATGCCCATGAAGGGGCCGAAGGGCTGCTTGAGCTTGAACTCCACGGTGAGCGGGTCGAGCGCCTTGATCGATTCCACCTGCGCCAGGCTGGCGCGGAAGCGCGCGTGCGTCTTGCGCAGGAACACGTCGCACGAGAACACCACGTCGTCGGCGCTGAAGGGCTTGCCGTCGTGCCACTTGACGTTGGGCTTGAGCTTGAAGACGTAGGTCTTGCTGTCCGCGCTCACGGTCCAGGAAGTGGCGAGCTGCGGCTGGGGCTCGAGCTTCTCGTTGTAGCGCAGCAGGCCTTCGTAGATGTTGCCCGCGATCAGCTGCGTGGGGCCGTTCTGCACGATGCCCATCATCAGGCCAGGCGGCTCGGGCTGGACCAGCACGTTGACGACACCCTTCTTGCCTTGCGCCAGGCTGTGCAGGGGCACCCCGGCGATGGACAGGCCTAGGGCGGCGGAGCCGGCTTGGATCAGGTTGCGGCGTTTCATCGGGGCGGACCTTTCGAAGTGGGTAGGGCAGTGAAGAACGGGTGAATCTCAGTCGCGGAAGGAGGCCGGGCTGGCTGGGGCCAGGCGCTGCAGGAGCGCGCGCCATTCGCGGGCGTAGGGGTCGTGCGGTGCGGAGGCGAGGCGGTTGGTGTCGCCGCTTTCGTACTGGCGCGCGGTCAGCTCGCAGACCTCCTCGGGCACCGGGTGCACGGTCTGGCCCGTGCCCTGGATGGCGACCTGCACGCGGCAGGCGCGCTCCAGGTTGTGCATGAGGATGAAGGCCTCTGCCACGCTGCGGCCCAGCGTGATCAGCCCGTGGTTGCGCAGGATCAGTGCGCGCGAATTCGGGCCGAGGTCGGCGACCAGGCGCTCGCGCTCCTCGTGGTTGAGCGCGATCCCTTCGAACTCGTGGTACGTCACGCGGTTGTGGAACTGCAGCGCCCACTGGTTGCACGGCTGCAGCCCGCCGGCCAGCGAGGACACGGCGACACCGGCGACGGTATGGGTGTGCAGCACGCAGACGGCGTCATGGCGCGCGGCATGCACGGCGCTATGGATCGTGAAGCCGGCCGGGTTCACGTCGTACTCGGAGGGCTCGACGATGTTGCCGTCCAGGTCGATCTTCACGAGCGAGGACGCCGTGATGTCGCGAAACAGCATGCCGAAGGGGTTGATCAGGAACTGGTCCGTGGTGCCGGGCACGCGGGCGGAGATGTGGGTGTAGATGCTGTCGTCCATCCCGTAGAGGGCGACGAGCCGGTAGGCGGCTGCGAGGTCCTGCCGGAGCTGGCGCTCCGCGGATGCCATGGGAGGGAGGGTGCCGCCGCGTACGTCCGGGATGCTTCGTTCTGCTGTTTCCATTGAATCTCCGAAGATCGACTGTCATCTGTCGACAGTATTCATCTTGCAGTTTGCGTGCCAGCCCAGATATCGGCGAAAACCCGCAAATTGGCTGCAGTTGGCGTTTCAGCCGGCCTCGCATGCACCGCGAGCGGGCACGCCTGTCGATTTGCGTGCAAGCCATGCAGCTTGATGGCGCGAATGCGCCCCGCCCCGGCGGCCCCACGAATATCTTTGTCGCCCTAAGGCTCAGTGCTCCGGCGCTGCTTTATAATCACGAAAAAGCACGATCGTTCTTTTTTGTGGCGCCAGCGCCGACGGGAAGAATGGAGAGGCGGCAAAGGTCGCGCCCTAGAATGACCGGTTTGCCCTCGAAGCCCCCTTTTTGCAATCCAATGGAGTCAAGTCAATGAAGGTTCTTGTGCCTGTCAAACGGGTCGTCGATTACAACGTGAAGGTGCGCGTGAAGAGCGACGGCACCGGAGTGGACATTGCCAACGTCAAGATGAGCATGAACCCCTTCGACGAGATCGCCGTTGAAGAAGCGGTTCGGCTGAAGGAAAAGGGCGTGGTCACCGAAGTCATCGCCGTCTCCTGCGGCGACGCCAAGAGCCAGGAGACCCTGCGTACCGCCATGGCCATCGGCGCCGACCGCGGCATCCTGGTGGAAACCGCTGAAGAACTGCAGCCCCTGGCCGTGGCCAAGCTGCTGAAGGCGCTGGTCGACAAGGAACAGCCCCAGCTCATCATCCTGGGCAAGCAGGCCATCGACGACGATGCCAACCAGACCGGTCAGATGCTGGCTGCGCTGGCTGACCTGCCCCAAGCCACTTTTGCTTCGAAGGTCGAAGTCGCCGGCGACAAGGCCACGGTGACCCGCGAAGTCGACGGCGGCCTGGAGACCGTGGCGCTGACGCTGCCCGCGGTCATCACCACCGACCTGCGCCTGAACGAGCCGCGCTACGTGACGCTGCCCAACATCATGAAGGCCAAGAAGAAGCAGCTCGACACGGTCAAGCCGGAAGACCTGGGCGTGGACGTGAAGCCCCGCCTGAAGACCCTGAAGGTTGCAGAGCCGCCGAAGCGTGGCGCTGGCATCAAGGTGCCGGACGTCGCAACGCTGGTGGACAAATTGAAGAACGAAGCGAAGGTGATCTGAACATGACCGCACTTGTTATTGCCGAACACGACCACGCCAGCATCAAGCCGGCCACCCTCAACACCGTGACCGCAGCGCTGGCCTGCGGCGGCGACGTCCACGTGCTTGTGGCCGGTGCCAATGCAGCCGAAGCGGCCAAGGCAGCGGCACAGATCGCCGGTGTTTCGAAGGTCATCGCAGCCGACAGCCCGAGCCTTGCTGAAAACCTCGCCGAGAACGTCGCCGCTCAAGTTCTGGCCATCGCCGGCAACTACAGCCACATCCTGTTCCCCTCGACCGCCAACGGCAAGAACGTCGCGCCGCGCGTGGCCGCCAAGCTGGACGTGGCGCAGATCAGCGACATCACGGCCGTGGTGAGCGCAGACACCTTCGAGCGTCCGATCTACGCGGGCAACGCCATTGCCACCGTGCAGAGCAGCGATGCGACCAAGGTCATCACCGTTCGCACGACCGGTTTCGACGCCGCGGCAGCCACCGGTGGCAGCGCCGCCGTCGAATCGGCAGCAGGCGTGGCGGACAGCGGCAAGAGCAGCTTCGTGGGCCGTGAAGTCACCAAGAGCGAGCGTCCTGAACTGACGGCCGCCAAGATCATCGTCTCGGGCGGCCGCGCCCTCGGCAGCGCCGAGAAGTTCACCGAGGTGATGGCTCCCCTGGCCGACAAGCTCAACGCCGGCCTGGGCGCCAGCCGCGCAGCCGTCGACGCGGGCTACGCCCCGAACGACTGGCAAGTGGGCCAGACGGGCAAGATCGTCGCGCCGCAGCTGTACATCGCAGCGGGTATCTCGGGCGCCATCCAGCATCTGGCCGGCATGAAGGACTCGAAGGTGATCGTGGCGATCAACAAGGACGAAGAAGCCCCGATCTTCTCGGTGGCTGACTACGGCCTCGTGGCCGACCTGTTCACGGCCGTGCCGGAACTGGTGAAAGCGCTCTGATCGCATCGCTGCACTGAGCCAGAGGGCATCGTTCGCGATGCCCTTTTCGTATCCGCTGTATCTGGAGACATGACATGAGCTACACCGCCCCCATCAAGGACATGCTGTTCGACATCGAGCACCTGGCCAACATCGGCGAGATCGCGAAGCTGCCGGGCTTCGAGGATGCCGGCCTCGAAACCGCGCAGGCCGTGCTCGAAGAGTGCGCGCGCTTCAACCAGGACGTGATCGCGCCCCTGAACGTGGCGGGCGACCGCAATCCCTCGTCGTTCAAGGATGGCGCCGTCACTACTACGCCGGGCTTCAAGGAAGCCTTCGCGCAGTACGTGGCGGGCGGCTGGCAGGGGCTGCAGCATCCGGCGGATTTCGGTGGCCAGGGCCTGCCCAAGACCATCGGCGCTGCTTGCGGCGAGATGCTCAACTCGGCCAACATGAGCTTCGCGCTGTGCCCGCTCTTGAGCGACGGCGCCATCGAGGCGCTGCTCACGGCCGGCTCCGACGAGCTCAAGGCGACCTACCTCGAAAAGCTCGTGAGCGGCCAGTGGACCGGCACGATGAACCTCACCGAGCCGCAGGCCGGCAGCGACCTCGCCATGGTGCGCAGCCGCGCCGAGCCGCAGCCCGACGGCACCTACAAGGTGTTCGGCACCAAGATCTTCATCACCTACGGCGAGCACGACATGGCGCAGAACATCGTGCACCTCGTGCTGGCCCGCGTGGCCGGCGCGCCTGAAGGCGTGAAGGGCATCAGCCTGTTCGTCGTGCCCAAGTTCCTCGTGAACAAGGATGGCTCGCTGGGCGAGCGCAACGACGTGCACTGCGTGAGCATCGAGCACAAGATGGGCATCAAGGCGTCGCCCACGGCCGTGCTGCAGTATGGCGACCACGGCGGTGCCATCGGCTATCTCGTCGGCCAGGAGAACCGCGGCCTCGAGTACATGTTCATCATGATGAACTCCGCCCGCTACGCCGTGGGCATGCAGGGCATCGCGATCGCCGAGCGTGCCTACCAGCACGCCGTGGCCTACGCGAAGGATCGCGTGCAGAGCCGCCCGGTGGATGGCTCCATCAACGCCAGCGCGCCGATCATCCATCACCCCGACGTCAAGCGCATGCTGATGACGATGCGCGCCTATACCGAGGGCTGCCGCGCCATGTCCAGCGTGGCGGCTGCGGCCTACGACGCCGCGCACCATCATCCCGACGCGGACGCTCGCAAGCAGAACCAGGCCTTCTACGAATTCATGGTTCCGCTGGTGAAGGGCTACAGCACCGAGATGAGCCTCGAAGTGGCCTCGCTGGGCGTGCAGGTGCACGGCGGCATGGGCTTCATCGAGGAGACCGGCGCGGCGCAGTACTACCGTGACGCCAAGATCCTGACGATCTACGAAGGCACCACCGCCATCCAGGCCAACGACCTCGTGGGCCGCAAGACGGCGCGCGACGGCGGCCAGACGGCCAAGGCGATCGCCGCGCAGATCGAGAAGACCGAAGCCGAACTCGCCAAGAGCGACAACCCCGCTGCAGCGGCCGTGCTCAAGCGCCTGAAGGCTGCGCGCCAGGCCTTCGTCGAAGTCGTCGATTTCGTGGCCGGCCAGACCAAGGCCTCGCCCAACGCGGTGTTCGCGGGCAGCGTGCCCTACCTGATGCTCGCGGGCAACCTGGTGGCAGGCTGGCAGCTCGCGCGTTCGCTGATCATTGCGCAGGACCTTGCCTCGCGCAGCTTCGACACCGACTTCATGCTGGCGAAGATCGCCACCGCGCGCTTCTATGCCGAGCACATCCTCAACAAGGTGCCGGGCATCCGAGACAGCATCGTCGACGGTGCCGAGAGCGTGACGGCGCTGGCGCTCGAGGCTTTCTGAAAACGGGCAGCCGAACGCAGAAGTCGCAAAGGTTACGCAGAAGTCGCAGAAGAAAAACCAGAATTTGTCTTCGGGTTCTTTTGCGACCTTTGCGTAGTTTTTGTCTTCCTTCTGCGTTCGGCTGCCCGATCCCGCATTCAACACAACTTTCAAGAGACAAGCATCATGTCGAAACTGCCTCCCGTCCTCGCGAACCTGCCGCTGCCGATCATCGGCTCGCCGCTGTTCATCATCAGCAACCCCAAGCTCGTGATCGCGCAATGCAAGGCGGGAGTGGTCGGCTCGATGCCGGCGCTCAATGCGCGCCCCGCCGCGCAGCTGGAAGACTGGCTCGCCGAGATCACCGAGGAGCTGGCGGCCTACAACAAAGCCAACCCGGACAAGCCCGCCGCGCCGTTCGCCATCAACCAGATCGTGCACAAGAGCAATGACCGGCTCGAGCACGACATGGAGATGGTCGTGAAATACAAGGTGCCGATCGTCATCACCTCGCTGGGCGCGCGCACCGACGTGAACGAGGCAGTGCACAGCTACGGCGGCGTGACGCTGCACGACATCATCAACAACAAGTTCGCGCAGAAAGCGATCGAGAAGGGGGCCGACGGCATCATCGCCGTGGCGGCCGGCGCCGGCGGCCATGCGGGCACGAAGAGCCCGTTCGCGCTGGTGCAGGAAATCCGCCAGTGGTTCGACGGCCCGATCGCACTGTCGGGCTCCATCGCCACCGGCGGGGCGGTGCTGGCGGCACAGGCCATGGGCGCCGACTTCGCCTACATCGGCACGGCCTTCATCGCCACCGAGGAGGCGCGCGCGAGCGACGAGTACAAGCAGGCCATCGTCGACGGCACCTCCGACGACATCGTCTATTCGAGCCTCTTCACCGGCGTGCACGGCAACTACCTCGCGCCCAGCATCATCAAGGCCGGCATGGATCCGGCCAATCTGCCCGAAGGCGACGTGAAGACGATGAACTTCGGCGGCGGCGAAGGCAGCAAGGCCAAGGCCTGGAAGGACATCTGGGGCTCGGGCCAGGGCATCGGTGCCGTGACCGAGGTGGCCACCGCCGGCGCCTTCATCGAGAAGCTCAAGCGCGAATACACGGAGGCAAGGCAGCGGTTGGCGCTTTGACTGCCTTTGCCGACGGCGCCGCGCCCGTTGCGAGCGCGCCGCCGTCTTCATCCGCGGGACGCATGCCGCTGCTCGATGCGGCAAAGGGCGTCGCCTGCGCGGTGATCGTCGGACATCACCTTTCGCGCTACGGCCCGATGCCGGCGGGCGCATACGCGCTCGCACCCGATTTCTTCGCCTGGCTGGCCGACGAAGGGCGGCTGGCGGTTCAGGTGTTCCTGGTGATCGCAGGCTTCCTGGCGGCGGCCAGTCTTGCGCCCGACGGCACGCTGCGAGTGGACCGGCCGGTGGCGCGCATCCTGCAGCGCTATGGGCGGCTGATCATGCCGTACCTCGCCGCGCTCACCGTGTGCGTGCTGGTCGCGGCGGTCGTGCGGCCCTGGCTCGACGAAGAAGTGGTGCCGGCTGCGCCGACTTTCGGGCAATTGATCGCCCACGGCCTGCTGCTGCAGGATCTGCTGGGTTACGAGTCGCTCTCTACGGGCGTCTGGTACGTGGCCATCGACTTCCAGCTCTTTGCGCTGGCGTTGGTGCTGGTGGGGTTGCCGTCGATGCTGCAGCGCACCGGCGGCCCGGCATCGCAGGGCCTGCGGGCGCGATGGCTGCCCGTGGCGCTGGTCTTCGGGCTGGCAGTGGCTTCGCTCGCGCTCTTCAATCGCAATGCGGGGCTGGACGACACGGCCTTCTATTTCTTCGGCACCTACGGCCTGGGCATGCTGGTGTTCTGGATCGGGCGCGCGACGCGATACAGCACGTGGCAGAGCGCGATCGCGCTGCTGGCGCTGGTTGGGGCGGGCGCGCTGGCGATCGACTGGCGCAGCCGCATCGCGACCGCGCTGGTCACGGCGCTGCTGATTGCCATTGCTCAGCGGCGGAACTGGCTGTCGCCGAAGCACTGGCCCGCGACGGCGATGCCGCTGGTGCGGCTGGGGCGGATGTCGTATTCGTTGTTCCTCATCCACTTTCCGGTGCTGCTCGCCATGAATGCGGCGGTTGCGAATGCAGGTCCGCACGGCTCGTGGTTCGACGCGGCCGGCCTTGTGGCGACCTTCGGCCTGTCGGTGGTCGCCGCGGCGCTGCTCTATCGCTGGGTGGAAGCGCGCCCGGCCTCCTGGCGCGCGGTGTTCGCGCTGTTCGCCGCGCTGCTGGTCAGCGGAATAGTCGTTTCTCATTAAAGAACGGGCGCGCCGGCGCAGGCGTACCGTCCGAATCTTCCCGAACCGGTTGCGTTCGCGCGCGGGAGCGTGCAGTCTGCGGGCTCGCCAGCCGCCTCAGTCTCCGGTATGATTGTGGAGATTTCAGTAAATACTGAAAATTCACGAAACTAAGGAATGACCAAGCACTCGCCATCCCGATCGCCGCTGCGGGCTTTCGCGTCGCCTGACGTCGGCGGGATGGTGCAGGGTGCCGCGGCGCTGTTCTGGTTGCCGCAAGCTGCGTTGCTGGCAATGGCTGTGCAGGGGCTGGCTTCGGGGCGCGGTTTCGACGCCGTGATCTGGCCTGCTGCCGCGATCCTGCTGCTGGGCCTGGCGAGAGCGGCTTGCGAGTCCTGGGGCGCGCGCCGGACTTTCACCCGCGCACGTGCACAGCTCACCGCGTTGCGCGCCCAAACCGCCGCCGCGCTGGCCGCCGGCTCTCCGCTGGATCGAAGCCGCGCGCATTCCGGGCTCGCGGCAAGCGTGCTCGCCGAGCAGGCCGAGGCGCTGGTTCCGTACCTCGTGCGGTACCAGCCCGCCCGCTGGCGCGCGACGGTGGTGCCGATCTTCATCCTGTGCGCGGTGGCTGCCTTTTCGTGGGTGGCAGCGCTGGTCTTGCTGTTCGCGGCACCGCTCATTCCGATCTTCATGGCCATCGTCGGCTGGCGAGCCAGGGCCGCGAGCGAAGCGCAGATGGTGGAGCTCGGCGGCATGAACGCCTTCCTGCTCGACAGGCTCCGTGGACTGGCAACGTTGCGCTCCCTGGGCGCTGTGGAACTCACTGCACAGCGCCTGGGCGATTCGGCCCAATCCCTGCGCCGCCGGACGATGGCCGTGCTGCGTATCGCATTCCTCTCTTCCGCCGTGCTCGAACTCTTCTCCGCGCTGGGCGTGGCATTGGTGGCTGCGTATGTCGGCTTCCACCTGCTCGGCTCCCTCGGCTTCGGCACCTGGGGCCGCACGCTGGGCCTCGGTGAGGGCCTGTTCGTGCTGCTGCTGGCGCCCGCGTTCTTCGAGCCGCTGCGCGAGCTGTCGATGGTCTGGCACGACCGCGCCGCGGGCGAGGCTGCGCTGGAGGCACTCGGCCGCCTGCAGCGCAACGACCTGCCTCTGCCCGGTGCGAATGCTTCGCTGACACGCGCCACGAGGAACGCCCACGCAGGCCCGCCGGCAGTCACCATCCACAACCTGCATTTCGCCTGGCCCGGCGAGCAGCAGGAGGTCTTCGACGGTTACGAGCTCCGCATCGCTCCCGGAGAGCACGTCGCCCTGACAGGTTCCAGCGGCAGCGGCAAGACCGTCTTGCTTTCCCTGCTCGCAGGTCTGGTGCCTGCCACGCAAGGCGATATCTCCATCGGCGGCGTCGCGCTCACCAGCCACACGGTGGCCGTACTGCGCCAGCGCATGGGTTGGATAGGCCAGGCGCCGCACGTCTTCGCCGGTTCCGTCGAAGCCAACGTGGCGTTGGGGCGTCCGGATGCCGATAGCCAACGTGTGGCCAATGCAATGCACTTCGCATCGCTCGAAGCCGTGGCGCAGGCCCATCCCGTCACTTCGCTGGGCGAGGGGGGGCAGGGCTTGTCCGGCGGAGAGGCCGTGCGCCTCGCGCTCGCACGCGTCGCAGTCCACCCGCACGCCGATCTGCTGCTGGTCGACGAGCCCACCGCGCATCTGGACACCGAAACCGCCGAGCGAGTGATCGACGCGCTGATCACGCTGGCACGCGGCAAGACCATCGTCGTCGCAACCCACGACCCGGTGCTCGCCGCGCGCATGGACCGCACGATAAGCCTCGGCAGCGCAGAAGCGGTGGAGAAGGCCGCATGAGCAAGCCTTCCCACATCGGCACGAACTGGCGCGACCTGCGCCTGGTCCTGCGTCCCTTCCTCGCCACGCAGCCGCGCCGGCTGCTCCTGGGCTGCCTGCTCGCGGCGATCACGGTTCTCGCAGGAATGGCCCTGCTGGGCCTTTCCGGCTGGTTCATCACCGCGACGGCACTTGCCGGCCTGCATGCCGCCACAGCCTTCACCTTCGACGTATTCATGCCGTCCGCCGGCATCCGCCTGCTCGCGCTGGGCCGCACCGCATCGCGCTACGGCGAGCGTCTGGTGACGCACGACGCCACCTTCGCCGTGCTCGCCGAACTTCGTGTGCGCCTGTTCCGCGGCTGGGCCAGGGCCGAGGCAGCGCGCCAGTTGCTGATGCGCCCGGCGCGCCTGCTGTTCCGCCTCACCGCCGACATCGACGCGCTCGAATCGCTTTATCTCCGCCTGCTCGTTCCAGCGGCCGCCGCACTGGGGGCCGCATTGCTCGCCGGCACGGTGCTCGGCCTCATGCATGTGGCGATGGGCCTCGCGCTGACGCTCTGGCTCGTGATCGCCGGCTGGGGCATCGCATTCCTCGTGGCAAGGCGAGCGCGCCGGCCAGCCGTGCGGCGCGCGCATGGCGTCGAGACGCTGCGCGCACGTGCCGTCGATCTGGTGGCAGGGCAGACCGACCTGGTGATGGCCGGCCGCATCGACGCGCAACGCGAGGCATTGATTGCTGCCGACGCGCAGCTTGCCAAGGCCGACCTCGCACTGAACAAGCTCGAGGCAGCCGCCGGTTTCGCCTACGGCAGCGCAGGCACCCTGACCCTCGTCGGCGTGCTGCTGGCCGTTGGCCTGCTGGTGAATGAGGGGGGCATCGGCGCACCGGCCGCAGCGCTGGCTCTGCTGGTGGCGCTCACGGCGACGGAGCCTTTCGCAGCCTTGCGCCGCGGCGCGCTCGACGCGGGCCGCACCTGGCTGGCGGTGCGGCACCTGGCGCCCCGCATGACTTCTTCCGCGGATGAGCCCGCCGCAACGGCGAAGGCTCCCGATTCCCGACTCGCACTCCAGCTGGAGGAAGTCACCGTAGCCCACGACGGCAACTGCATCCCCGTCCTGACCGAAGCCTCATTGGCTCTGCAAGCAGGCGAGCGCGTCGCCCTCATCGGCGCCAGCGGCGCCGGCAAGTCCACGCTCCTCGCTGCCATCGCAGGCGAGATCGCCCCCCGTTCCGGCAGCGTCCTCGCCCAGCCAGCCTGCCTGCTGACCCAGCGCACCGAACTCTTCCAGGACAGCCTGCGCGACAACCTCCGCCTCGCAGCCCCCGAAGCCACCGACGAACGGCTGCACGCCGTGCTGCAAGCCGCGGGGCTGGAAGAAGAGGTGCGTGCCTTGAGCACCGGCCTCGACACCCACCTCGGCGAAGGCGGCCTCGGCCTCTCCGGCGGCCAGTCGCGCCGCCTCGCGCTGGCCCGCCTGCTGCTGCGCGACGTGCCGTTCTGGCTGCTCGACGAGCCTACGGAAGCGCTGGATGCAGCCACCGCGCACGACGTGCTGGATCGCCTCGCCCGGCATGCAGGCGCCCGAACCCTGCTGATCGCCACCCACTTGCGCCGCGAGGCCGCGCTCGCCGACCGCCTCGTGTGCATGAACCAGGGCCGCATCGTCGCCGACCTGCGGCGCGGCAGCGAGAGCTTCGACGCCGCGCTGCGCAGCCTGCGGCCCGACTGAATCCGGAAACGAAAAACAGGGAACACAAAGGAAGAACCCCCATGGACCTCGACATCGTCGCGCTATCGCGCCTGCAGTTCGCCGTCACGGCGCTGTACCACTTCCTGTTCGTGCCGTTGACGCTCGGACTCTCGATCATCATCGCCATCATGGAGACGGTCTACGTCATGACCGGCCGCGTGATCTGGCGCGACATAACGAAGTTCTGGGGCGTGCTCTTCGGCATCAACTTCGCGATGGGCGTCGCCACCGGCATCGTGATGGAGTTCCAGTTCGGCATGAACTGGAGCTACTACAGCCACTACGTCGGCGACATCTTCGGCGCGCCGCTGGCCATCGAGGGGCTGATGGCCTTCTTCATGGAGGCCACCTTCGTCGGCCTGTTCTTCTTCGGCTGGGACAAGCTCTCCAAGGTCGGCCACCTGATCGCCACCTGGGCCGTGGCCATCGGCTCCAATTTCTCGGCGCTGTGGATCCTCATCGCCAACGGCTGGATGCAGAACCCCGTGGGCGCGGCCTTCAACCCGCAGACCATGCGCATGGAAGTGACCGACTTCGCCGCCGTGCTGACCAACCCGGTCGCGCAGGCCAAGTTCGTCCATACCGTGTCGGCGGGCTATGCGTGCGCGGCGGTGTTCGTGCTCGGCGTTTCTGCGTGGTACGTGCTCAAGGGGCGTCACCTCGAACTCGCCAAGCGCTCGATGACGGTCGCGGCCTCGTTCGGCCTGGCCGCAGCGCTCTCCGTGGCGGTGCTCGGCGACGAGAGCGGCTATCTCTCGGGCGAGCACCAGAAGATGAAGCTGGCCGCCATCGAGGCCATGTGGGAGACGCAGACCGCGCCCGCCGCCTTCACCGTGGTCGGCTTCCCCGACCAGGAGGCTCGCGAGACGCACTACGCGATCCACATTCCTGGCGTGATGGGCCTCATCGGCACGCGTTCGCTCGACACCGTCATGCCCGGCATCGACGAACTGGTGAAGCGCGCGGAGGTGTGCATCCGCGAAGGCATCAAGGCCTACGACGCGCTGCAGAAGATCCGCGAGGCCGGCGGCACCGACAAGGTGACGCAGGGCGTGCGCGGCGACTTCGAGGACAACGGCATCAACATGGGCTACGCGCTGCTGCTCAAGCGCTACGTGGACGACCCGCGCCAGGCCACAGACGAGCAGATCGCCAAGGCCGCGTGGGACACCGTGCCGCAGGTGGCGCCGCTCTTCTGGCTGTTCCGCGTGATGGTGGGCATCGGCGTGCTGCTGATCGTTCTGACCGGCACCTTCTTCGTGCTCTCCGCGCGCCGCAGGCTCGACAGCCACCGCTGGCTGCTGAAGCTCGCCGTGTTCGCGATCCCGCTGCCGTGGATCGCCATCGAGTCGGGCTGGCTGGTGGCGGAGTTCGGGCGCCAGCCGTGGGTGATCGAGGGCGTTCTGCCGACCGCGGTGGCCGTGTCGAACCTCGGCGTGAAGACGCTGCTGCTCACGCTGGCGGGCTTCATCGCGATCTACACCGCGCTGCTCGTCATCGAGATGAAGCTCATGCTCAAGGCCATCCGCAAGGGGCCGCAGGCCGAGCACGCGCCCGACGAGGGCGACACGCTCTCGCACATTCCGCCGGCCCACGCGGGCGCGGCCATCGCAACGCCTTCCACCGGGAGCGCAGCATGATCCTTCACACACTTCTCGACTACGACACCCTGCGCTTCATCTGGTGGCTGCTGATCGGCGTGCTGCTGGTGGGCTTCGCCGTCACCGACGGCTTCGACCTGGGCAGCGGCATGCTGCTGCCCTTCGCCGCGCGCAACGACATCGAGCGCCGCGTCGTCATCAACAGCGTCGGCCCGGTCTGGGAGGGCAACCAGGTCTGGCTGATCCTGGGCGGCGGCGCGATCTTCGCGGCATGGCCGCAGCTCTATGCCGTTTCCTTCTCGGGCTTCTACCTGGCGATGTTCGTGATCCTCACGGCGCTGATCCTGCGGCCCGTGGCCTTCAAGTTCCGCAGCAAGCGCGAGTCTGCGCAGTGGCGCGCGCGCTGGGACTGGGTGCTGTTCTTCAGCGGCTTCGTGCCCGCGCTGATCTGCGGCGTGGCCGTGGGCAACGTGCTGCAGGGCGTGCCGTTCCGCTTCAACTCCGACATGCACATCTTCTACGACGGCAGCTTCTTCGGCCTGCTGAATCCGTTCGCCATCCTGTGCGGGCTGGTGTCCGTGGCGATGCTGGTGATGCACGGCGCCGCGTGGCTGTTGCTGAAGACCGCCGGGCCGGTGGCCGAGCGTGCGCGCAGCTACGGCATGGTTGCCGCCGTGCTCACCGTGGTGCTCTACGCGCTGGCCGGCGTGCTGCTGGCCACGAGCATCGGCGGCTTTCGCATCAGCAGCGTGATCGACGCGACGGGGCCTTCGAACCCGCTGCTCAAGACTGTCGAGCTGCATGCGGGCGCATGGACGGCCAACTACGCGACGCACCCATGGACGCTGGCCGTGCCCGTGGCCGGCTTCGTCGGCGCGCTCGGTGCGCTGCTCGGCCTCGCGCTGCGCCGCCCGGTGCTCGCGCTGCTGACGGCGGCGCTGGGCATCGCCGGCATCATCCTCAGCGTGGGCGCCTCGATGTTCCCGTTCATCCTGCCGTCGTCCATCGATCCGCGCGCCAGCCTCACGGTATGGGACTCGTCCTCGAGCCACCTCACGCTGTTCATCATGCTGGTGGTCACGGCCGTCTTCATTCCGCTGATCGTGGCCTACACGAGCTGGGTCTACCGCGTGCTGTGGGGCAAGGTCGACGAGCAGGCCATCCGCGACGAGAGCGGTCACGCCTACTGACCAATCAAAGGAGGAAATCGAAGATGTGGTACTTCGCCTGGATTCTCGGCCTGCCGCTGGCGGCCGCATTCGCCGTGCTCAACGCCATGTGGTACGAGCTGATGGACGACGAGGCCGTCCGAAAGGCCAAGCTCGGGACGCCCGAGCCGTCATCGGGGCAGGAGCGGCTGTAGCCCCCGGAAGAGGGCGGCCGGCTTACTCGGCAGCCTTCTTTTTCGACGCCGCGCCGCCGGTGATGCGGTCTTTCAGCGTCAGCACCTTCGTCACCGTCGCGCCCATGCCCATGAGCTTCATGGCGGTCTCGGGCGCGAGCCGCTGCACGTCGTCGAACCATTTCATCAGCCTGTCGATGAGGTCGTGCATCTCGCGCATGCGCTCCTGCGCGTGACGTTCGGCGTCGCTGCGGGGCGATTCGAGCAGCGCGTTGCGCAGCATCGAGAGCGTGGGTTCGATCTCGCGGCGGCGGCGCTCCTCGGCCAGCACGCGGAAGATTTCCCACACGTCGGAAGGTGCCTCGAAGTATTCGCGCCGGTCGCCGGGGTGATGCCGCAGGTGCACCAGCCGCCATGCCTGCAGTTCCTTCAGGCCCATGCTGACGTTGGAGCGCGAGAACTCGAGCAGTTCGGCGATCTCGTCGGCGTTGAGTGCGCGCTCCGAGAGAAAGATCAGCGCGTAGATCTGCCCGACTGTGCGGTTGATGCCCCACTTGCTGCCCATTTCGCCGAAATGGGCGACGAACTGGCGGTTGAGGGGCGGGAGATCGGAAGAGTTGGCCATGCGCGGGATTGTCGCGCGGATGGCTGTAATTCCGGAAAGTCCTGAAAACTCAGTCGGCCTGCTGGCGTCGCCTGTACGAGCCCGGCGCGCCGCCGGTCCATGCCTTGAAGGCCCGTTGGAAGGCCGCGCTGTCGGCAAAGCCCAGCTCGTCGGCCAGCGCCGCGAGGGGCACGGTGCTGGTGTTGAGCCGCACGATGGCGAGGTCGCGCCGCAGCTGGTCCTTCAGTGCCTGGAACGAAGCGCCCTCGGTCGCCAGGTGCCGCTGCAGCGTGCTGACCGACATGTGCAGCACGCCCGCGGTGGTGGCGAGGTCGGCCCATGCCGGGCGGTGCTGCTGCAGCACCGCGCGCACCTTTGCGCTCACTGCCTGCTCGGCCAGCCGGGGCAGGATCACGTTGGCCGGAGAGGCCGCCAGGAAGGCCTGGATCTCCTGCGCGTCGCGGTGTACCGGCGTGTCGAGCGCGGCGGCGTCGAACCATACGGCCGACAGGGGCTGGCCGAACTGCAGCGGGCCCGGGAACACCTTGGCGTAGCCGTCGGCATAGGGCGGCGGCTCGAAGCCGAAGTCGAAGCGGCGAGCCTGCAGCCGGCCGCCGTGCAGCCAGGCGAAGAGCCGCCAGTACACCCGCAGCATCAGCTCGTGCAAAAAGTTCTGGTGCTTGGGCGGCTGGATGTTCAGCCGCAGCCCGAAGCCCGCGAGGGGGCCGTCGTGCAGCAGCACCAGCGAGAGGTCGTCCTGGAGCAGGTCGAATGTGCGGGCCACGCGGCGCAGCGCCACCTCGAAGGTGCGCGCGCCCAGGGTGGAGCGCGTCATCAGCGCGAAGCTGCCGCAGCGCAGGCGCCGCGTGAGAAAACCCAGCGCCTCGTCGTCCAGGCGCTCCATCAGCAGCGCGAAGAGGGCCACGTACTGCTCGGCCGTGACGCGGGCTGCGGCCTCGTCGAGGAGTGCCGGGGCGATGCCCGCGTCTTCCAGCGCCTTTTCCACGTCCACCAGCGCCTCGCCGGGCCGCGCACGGATGCCCGACAGCATGCCGAGGACGAAGGCGATCGGGATGGTGACGGGCGGCTGCAGCATGTCTGTGTCGATTGACCTTTTCTGCCATGCGATCGAAGCGAAGTGCAATCGCCGGGCGGCGGCCGGATTTCTACCATGCGTCTGCACAAGAACGAGACGGAGACAAACCCATGTACCTGACCCAGGGCCTTCACCGGGCCGTGCAGCAGCGCCCCGACGCCATCGCCGTGCGTTTCGCCGGCCGTGCCCGGACATTCCGCGACTTTGCCGAACGCGTCGCCCGCCTGGCCGGCGCGCTGCAGCGGCTGGGCATGCAGGCGGGAGACCGCGTCGCCATGCTGTCGCTCAACTCCGACCGCTACCTGGAATACCAGATGGCCGTGCCCTGGGGCGGCGGCGTGCTCAACCCCTGCAACATCCGCTGGTCGGCCGCCGAGATCCTGTATTCGCTGGAAGACTCGGGCTCGGGCATCCTGCTGGTCGACGAGACCTTCCGCGCGGTCGTCGAGCAGATGCGCGGCCAGTCGAAGAGCCTGCGCGAGGTCGTCTACTGCGGCGACGGGCCCGTGCCCGCCGGCATGCACAGCTACGAGGGCCTGATCGACGCGGCGGCCCCGGTGCCCGACGCCGTGCGCCGCGGCGAGGACCTGGCCGGCATCTTCTACACCGGCGGCACCACCGGCTTTCCCAAGGGCGTGATGCTGAGCCACACCAACATCTGCAGCTCGGCGCTCGCTGCGCAGGCGGAAGGGCTGGCACCGGCCGACGGCTGCTACCTGCATGCCGCGCCCATGTTCCACCTGGCCGACATGGGGCTGGCCACGCCGCACTGGTTCACGGGCAACACGCACGCCATCATTCCCATGTTCACGCCCGAGGGCGTGCTCGACACCATCGAGCGCGACCGCGTGACCAGCCTGCTGCTGGTGCCCACCATGATCCAGATGCTGGTGGACCACCCCGCGATGCGACAGCCGCGCGACCTGAGCAGCCTGAAGAACATCACCTACGGCGCCTCGCCGATCTCCGAGGCGGTGCTCAACCGCGCGATGGAGGCGTTCCCGGGCGTGGGCTTCGTGCAGGCCTACGGCATGACCGAACTCTCGCCCATTGCGACGCTCAACCCGGCCTACTTCCACACGGCGGAGGGCCGCAAGCGCGGCAAGCTGCGCTCGGCGGGTCGCGCCAGCGTGTGCATGGAAGTGCGCGTGGTCGATGCCGACGACAAGGAGGTGCCGCGCGGCACCGTCGGCGAGGTGGTGGTGCGCGGGCCCAACGTGATGCAGGGCTACTGGAACAAGCCGGAGCAGACGGCGGCCGCGCTGCGCGACGGCTGGATGCACACCGGCGACGGCGCCTACATGGACGACGACGGCTTCATCTTCGTGGTCGACCGCATGAAGGACATGATCATCAGCGGCGGCGAGAACGTCTACTCGGCCGAGGTCGAGAACGCCATCAACCAGCATCCCGCGGTGGCTGCCTGTGCCGTCATCGGCATTCCCAGCGAAGAGTGGGGCGAGGCGGTGCATGCCGTGCTGGTGCTCAAGCCGGGGCAGGGCATGCAGCCCGAGGAGCTGATCGCCCACTGCAAGACGCTGATCGCCGGCTACAAGTGCCCGCGCAGCGTGGCCGTCGTCGATGCGCTGCCGCTCTCGGGCGCAGGCAAGGTGCTCAAGACCAAGCTGCGCGAGCCCTTCTGGCAGGGCCGCCAGCGCAGCGTGGCCTGAGCCCGCTCTACCTTTCTTTTCGAACTTCCAGACAAGGAGCCTTTCATGAGTCAAGACGTTCACGTGGTCGGGGTCGGCATGATCCCGTTCACCAAGCCGGGCGCGAACCAGCCCTATCCCCAGATGGCCGCACAGGCCACGAACACAGCTCTGAAGGACGCCGGCATCGGCTACGAATTGGTGCAGCAAGCCTACGTGGGCTACGTGTACGGCGACTCCACTGCCGGCCAGCGCGCTCTCTACGAAGTGGGCATGACGGGCATTCCGGTCGTCAACGTCAACAACAACTGCTCGACCGGCTCGACGGCTTTGTTCCTCGCGCGCCAGGCGGTGGCCAGCGGCGCGGCCGACTGCGTGCTGGCGTTGGGCTTCGAGCACATGAGCCCCGGCGCGCTCGGCGCGGTGTTCAACGACCGGCCCAGCCCCTTCGACCACTTCGAGAACATCACCGACGAGCTGGTCGGCAACGAGCAGGTGCCGCTCGCGCTGCGCTACTTCGGCGGCGCCGGGCTCGCGCACATGCAGCAGTACGGCACGCAGATGTCGACCTTCGCGAAGATCCGCGCCAAGGCCAGCCGCCACGCGGCGAACAACCCAGTGGCGCTGTTCCGCACCGTCGTCACCGAAGAAGAGGTGATGGCCGCGCCCGTCATGTGGCCCGGCGTGATGACGCGCCTGATGGCCTGCCCGCCCACCTGCGGTGCGGCGGCGGCCATCGTCTGTTCTCCCCGTTTCGCCGAACGCCACGGGCTGGACCGCAGCGTGCGCATCAAGGCACAGGCCATGACCACCGACCGCCCCATCACCTTCGAGAGCCGCGACATGCGCGAGGTGGTCGGCTTCAGCATGGCGCAGGAAGCCGCGCAGAAGGTGTACGACGCGGCAGGCGTCGGGCCGCAGGACGTCGACGTGGTCGAACTGCACGACTGCTTCGCGCACAACGAGCTGCTGAGCTACGAGGCGCTGGGCCTGTGCCCGGTGGGCGGCGCGGAGAAGTTCGTGGTGGACGGCGACAACACCTATGGCGGCAAGGTCGTCACCAACCCGTCGGGCGGGCTGCTGTCGAAGGGACACCCGCTGGGCGCGACGGGGCTGGCGCAGTGCACCGAGCTGGTCCAGCAGCTTCGCGGCACGGCAGAAAAGCGGCAGGTGGAGGGCGCGCGGCTCGCGCTGCAGCACAACCTCGGGCTGGGCGGCGCCTGCGTGGTCACGCTCTACGAGCGCGTCTGAGAGAAGGGCTGCCAGATGATCGATAGGAAGTGGATCGGCCACGAACTGCCAGCATC
This sequence comes from Variovorax sp. 278MFTsu5.1, assembly GCF_048305045.1. NCBI lineage: Bacteria > Pseudomonadati > Pseudomonadota > Betaproteobacteria > Burkholderiales > Comamonadaceae > Variovorax > Variovorax sp. 278MFTsu5.1. Next base: position 4,383,398 of record NZ_CP157622.1, on the reverse strand, counting down.
GGTGCTGCCCATCGAGCGAAGCCGGCTGCAGTTCTTCGCCAAGGCCATCGGCGAGACCGACCCCGTCTACACCGATGCCGCCGCCGCGCGCGACGCCGGCTACCCCGACCTGCCCGCGCCGCCGACCTTCCTGTTCGCGGCCGAGCTGGACTCGGGCGCCTCCGACCGGCTGCTGGCCGGCCTGGGCATTCCGCTGTCGAAGCTGCTGCACGGCGAGCAGGGCTTCAGCTACCACCGGCCGGCCTGCGTGGGCGACACCGTTACGGTGCGTTCCACCATCACCGACATCTACGACAAGAAGAACGGCGCGCTCGAATTCGTCGTCAAGACATCGCGCGCCACCAATCAGCGCGACGAGCTGGTGGCCGAGCTGCGCTCGGTGATCGTCTGCCGCCATTGACGAAGGAGCCCGCACCGATGACCGAACCGACCTACGACGCCGTGAACGTCGGCGACGAGCTGCCCGCGCTGCAGCTGCCGCCCGTGAACCGCACCACGCTCGCACTGTTCGCGGGCGCGTCCGGCGACCACAACCCCATCCACATCGACACCGACTTCGCGCGCAAGTCCGGCATGCCCGACGTGTTCGCGCAGGGCATGCTGGGCATGGCCTGGCTGGGCAGGCTGCTCACGCAGTGGGCGCCGCAGTCGCAGTTGCGCCGCTTCGACGTGCGCTTCCAGGGCATCACCCACCTGGGGCACGCGGTGCGCTGCGGCGGCCGTGTGGTCGAGAAGCTGGAGCACGAAGGCGAGCGCTGCGTGCGCGTGGAAGTGCACAGCGCCAATCAATACGGGCAGACGCGCATCGCCGGCGAGGCGCTCATCGCGCTGCGCTGAATCAACACGACAAGGAAAGAACGCAGACATGACACCCAAGCTCGACGGCAAGGTCGCCCTCATCACCGGTTCGGGCCGCGGCATCGGCCGGGCCATCGCGCTCAAGCTCGCGTCGGAAGGCGCGCGCATCGTCGTCAACGATCTCGACGCCCAGCCGGCGGAAGAAACAGTGCAGGAAATACGTGCGGCCGGCGGCCAGGCCGTGGCATGCACCGGCAGCGTGGCCGCGCCCGATTTCGCGGAGCGCTTCGTCGGCACGGCGGTGAGCGAGTTCAAGGGGCTCGACATCATCGTCAACAACGCCGGCTACACATGGGACAGCGTGGTGCAGAAGATGACCGACGAGCAGTGGTACGCCATGATCGACGTGCACCTGACCGCGCCGTTCCGCATCCTGCGCGCGGCGCAGCCGGTGATCCGCGCGCTGTCGAAGGCCGAGACCGAGGCGGGCCGGCGCGTGGTGCGCAAGGTGGTCAACATCTCGTCGGTGGCGGGGCTGTTCGGCAATGCGGGGCAGGCGAACTACGCGGCGGGCAAGGCGGGCATCGTCGGCCTCACGCAGACGCTGGCCAAGGAGTGGGGCCGCATGAACGTGACGGTCAATTGCGTGGCCTTCGGCTTCATCCAGACGCGGCTGACGGCCAGCACCGCCGAGGCGTCCACCGCGAACATCGAGGGCCGAGAGATCAAGGTCGGCATCAACCCGGGGCTGCTGGCGATGGTGGAGCAGTCGATTCCGCTGGGGCGCGGCGGCACGCCCGAGGAGGCGGCCGGCGCCGTGTACCTCCTTTGCGCGCCCGAGTCGGACTATGTGAGCGGCCAGACGCTGATGTGCAGCGGCGGCCTGACGGGCATCTGAGCATGCAGACCGCCGAAGGCATCGCCTGGGGTGTGGAGGCGGGCATCGGCCGCATCGTGCTGAAGCGGCCGGAGCGCGTCAACGCGATCGGGGTTCGCAGCGGCCACGCGCTGGTGCGGGCCATCGACGAAGTGCTGGCGGGCAAGCCGCGCGTCATCCTGCTGACCGGAGAAGGCCGCGTGTTCTGCGCCGGTGGAGACATCGACGAGTTCGTGGCGGCGGGCGAAGCGCTGCCGTCGCTGGTCGACGAGATCCTGGACCGGTTGCACCCGGCGCTGCTGCGACTGTCGAACAACCCCGCGCCGCTGGTCGTCGCAGTGAACGGATCCGTCGGCGGCGCGGGCGTGGGGCTGGCGCTGTGCGGCGACTTCGTGCTCGCCGCGGAATCGATGAAGCTGCGTACGGGCTATGCGGCCATCGGGCTTTCGCCGGATGCGGGCGCGTCGTACTTCCTTGCGCGCCGTGTGGGGCCAGTGCGTGCACAGCAGCTGCTGATGCTCAGCGACTCCATCGACAGCCAGCGCTGCCTTGCGTGGGGCGCGGTCGATGCGCTGCATCCGGACGACGAACTCGCGGCTGCCGCCGAAGCGTTGGTGGCCCGGCTCGCGGATGGTGCGGGCGAATCTTTCGCCGGCATCAAGCAGCTCTGCGCCGGCGCGCCCGGCCGGCCCTTCGAGCAGCACCTTGCGCTGGAGCACAGGCTGCTGCGCGAGCGTGCAGCCAGCGCCGATGCGCGCGAGGGCGTGGCCGCCTTCGTGGAGAAGCGAGCGCCCAGGTTCAAGAGAAGCTGAACGCCACGGCCGTCAGCCGTTGCGCTTGAACAGCTTCGCGATGCCCCAGAGCGCCGCGCCGCCGGCCACCACCGCCAGCTTCGCGAACTTGGCGAGGAAGGCCGCGATGATCGCGAACAGGCCCAGCTTCTTCACCGCCGCGCCGGCCACCAGCGCGGCCAGGCCGTAGGCGGCGACCTTGTCCGTGGACGAGTTGAAGTCGGCGTACTTCTTGCCGTCGTCGTACTGGATCGCGCCGAGGAGCTTGCTCGCGTCGGGCTTGTACTTGTCCAGGTCCTTCGCGTTGGTGATGAGGTTCAGGCTCAGGTAGCCCTCGCGGCCCAGCGCGTAGGTGTTGTAGTTGACGCCCTGGTTGCCGTCGGTGGTGCCCTTGCGCTTCGACAGGGCCGACCACACGAGGCGGTGAGAGGAGGCGTCGTACTGCGGCTTCTGTGCCCAGCCCGTCACCTCGATCGAAGGAATGCCGCGCTTGGCGCGTTCCTCGTTCGCGGCCTCGGTGCCTTCCTTCAGGCTCTTGAGCAGGTCGTCGGCGTTCCAGTCCTTGGCGTCGTCGTCCTTGATGTAGCCCTCCTTCACGAACTTCACCACCGCCATCCAGTCGGCGTCGTCGGCGGGGAAGATCGCGCCGATGAAGGTGTCGTCGGTGCGGTTGCCCATGCTGCGCATGAGCTGCGCGGCGGCGGGCGTCGGCACCCACACGTAGCCCGCGGGCAGGTGGAGGTGGGCCTGGTCGCGCAGTGTGATGTCGACGGGGCCGACCTTCTGCACGGCCTTGGCGGCCTTGAATGCGGCGTCCTGTTCGGCTTCCAGCGAACTGGCCGTCGATGCCTGAGTTGATGGAGCGGACGGGGTGGTGGTCGGCGATGCGGCTTGGCTGGTCTGCGCCACGAAAGCGGCGCACGCGAGCAGCACGCCGGCCGTCAGGCGGGTGGTTTGAATACGCAAGTTCTCTCTCCTCGGTTGTTATCAGTCTGGTGAGCCGAGGGAGTTTAGGGGCTGTGCGGAATGTGGCGGGTCGTGGAGCGCGAAGCTGCTACTTCCAGGGCGTCGGCGCCGGCACCTCGCACACCGGTTCCACATCGACGCTCTTGAAGTCCGCCGGCGAGACGATTTCCAGGTATTCCATGTCGGGCGAGTAGTCGAACAGGAAGTGGCGGATGCCCGGGCGCTGGTGCACCACGTCGCCGGCCTCGACCAGCGTTTCCTTGTCCTCGTACATGAAGCGGGCCCAGCCCTTGACCATGATCACGATCTGGAAGTCCGCCTCATGGCGGTGCCAGCCGGTGCCCGTTTCCGGTGCCATGTTGGCCTTGACCAGATGCGCGATCACCTTGCCGTTGGTGGCCTCCGCCACGCCCAGGTCGCGGTAGAGGAAGAAGTCACGCAAACCACCCGATACGAATTCGGTGTCGCCGGGCTTCACATGGGAGAACTGGGTGGCGGTACGGTCCAGCATGGGGCGCTCCTTCGCAGGTGGTGGGTGTTGCGGTGCAACACGCATAAAGCGTTCCCGGGACGGACCCGCCGCGCGCGATTCAGCGGCTTGCGAAGCCGTCGGTTGCGCGCAGCAGCCGGTCGAGGATGCCGGGCTCCGAATAGGCGTGCCCCGCGCCCTCGATCAGGTGGAATTCCGCCTCCGGCCAGGCCTTGTGCAGCGCCCAGGCATAGCGCGCGGGGCAGGGCATGTCGTACCGGCCGTGCACGATCACGCCGGGAATGCCGTGCAGCCGGTGCGCCTCGCGCAGCAGCTGGCCTTGTTCCAGCCAGGCGTCGTGCACGAAGTAGTGGTTTTCCAGCCGTGCGAAGGCGAGCGCGAAATGATCTTCGCCATGTGCCGCGGCAATCGCCGGGCTGGGCAGCAGGGTGATGGTCTCGGCCTCCCACACGCTCCAGGCGCGCGCCGCCTCGATGCGTGCCACCGGGTCGTCGCCGGTGAGCCGCTTGCGGTAGGCGCCGATCATGTCGCCGCGCTCGGCTTCGGGAATGGGCGCCTGGAACTTCTCCCACTTGTCGGGGAACATTTCCGACACGCCGAACTGGTAGTACCACTGGAGCTCCGAGCGGGTCACGGTGTAGATGCCGCGCAGCACCAGTTCGCTCACGTGCTCGGGATGCTTCTGGGCGTAGGCGAGGGCGAGCGTCGAACCCCATGAGCCGCCGAACACCAGCCACTTGTCGACGCCGGCGCGTTCGCGCAGGCGCTCGATGTCGGCGACAAGGTGCCAGGTCGTGTTGGCCTCCAGGCCGGCGTGCGGCAGCGAGCGGCCGCAGCCGCGCTGATCGAACAGCGTCAGGTCGTAGCGTGCCGGATCGAACAGGCGCCGGTGCTCCGGCGAGATGCCGCCGCCGGGACCGCCATGCAGGAACACCGCCGGCTTGGCCCCGGGAGTGCCGCAGCGCTCGTAGTAGATCTGGTGGCCGTCGCCCACGTCGAGCATGCCGCTTTCGTAGGGCGCGATGGGGGGATAGGGCTGGCGCAGTTCGGTCATTGGGGCTTCCTCTGTCGGTGCTGGATGGGCTTGATCGCTGCGCATCGTCGCATGACGTGAAGTGGCTTGACGGCACCGGGGGCCTTCCAGATACTCAACCGCATGGTTCAGTCAGCAACCCGACCCGACAGCGATGCGCTCGACGCAGTCTTCGCCGCGCTCTCCGATTCCACGCGGCGCGCCGTGCTCGAAGCCCTTGGCGAACGCAGCCTCAGCGTGACCGAACTGGCCGAGCCGCACGACATGTCCCTCACCGGTTTCATGAAGCACCTGCGCGTGCTGGAAGACGCCGGCCTGATCTCCCGCACGAAGGAGGGCCGCGTCGTGCGCTGCGAACTCTCGCCCCGGCCCATGCAGGAGGCCGCCGTGTGGTTGTCTCGCTACGAGAAGTTCTGGGCCGGGCGTCTCGATGCACTGGCGCGCTTTCTCTATCACCAGGAGGAGACCGAATGGAGAACCCTTCCGCCGGCGGCGCAGAGCGCCCCTCGCTCACCCTCAGGCGGCACTTCCGCGTCTCGCCCGACAAGGTCTGGCGCGCGTGGACCGACCCGCAAGCGCTGAAGCTCTGGTTCGGCCCAGAGGAAATCGTCTCGGTGCCGATCGCCGAGGTCGACCTGCGCGTGGGCGGCCGCTTCCGGGTCGCCATGCTCGCCAATGACGGCGAGACGCACGACGTGAGCGGCACGTATCTCGAGGTTGTTCCGAACCGCAAGCTGGTCTTCAGCTGGGCCTGGCGCAGCACGCCGGAGCGACAGTCGCGCGTCACGCTGCGCATCGAGCCTGATGCCGAGGGCTGCGAACTGGTGCTGCTGCACGAACAGTTCTTCGACGAAGCCGCGCGCGACGCCCACAACCACGGCTGGACCGGTGCGCTCGTCAAGCTGGAGGCTTGGCTGAACCTCGCCGCCTGAGACCTTTCGCCACGTAACGAATGAAGAACACCCCGCCGCCGGCCCGCGCCACGATGCGCGAGTGGACCGGCCTCGCCGTCATAGCGCTGCCCTGCATGCTCTATTCGATGGACCTCACGGTGCTGAACCTCGCGATCCCATCGATCAGCGAAGAGCTCAAGCCCACGGCCTCGCAGCTGCTGTGGATCGTCGACATCTACGGCTTCTTCGTGGCCGGGCTGCTGGTCACCATGGGCACGCTGGGCGACCGCATCGGCCGGCGGCGCCTGCTGCTGATCGGCGCGGCGGCGTTCGGCGTCGCCTCGGTGCTCGCGGCCTTCTCGACCAGCGCCAGCATGCTCATCGCCACGCGGGCGCTGCTCGGCGTGGCGGGCGCGACGCTGGCGCCGTCCACGCTCTCGCTGATCCGCAACATGTTCCTCGATCCGGGGCAGCGCACCATCGCCATCGGCGTGTGGATCTCGAGCTACTCGGCCGGCGCCGTCATCGGCCCGGTGCTCGGCGGCGTGCTGCTGCAGTTCTTCCCGTGGGGCTCGGTGTTCCTGATCGGCGTGCCGGTGATGGTGCTGCTGCTGGTGCTCGGGCCCTTGCTGCTGCCCGAATACCGCGACCCCGACGCGGCCCGGCTCGACCTTGCCAGCGTGGCGCTCTCGCTGGGCGCGGTGCTGCCGGTGATCTACGGCGTCAAGCAGATCGCCGAGCATGGGCCGGACGTGGTGCCTGCGCTGTCTATCGCGCTGGGCCTGGCCCTGGGATGGGTGTTCGTGCGCCGGCAGCAGCGGCTGGCCGACCCGATGATCGACCTGGGCCTGTTCCGCCTGCCGGCCTTCACCGTCTCGCTCGGCGCCTACATGCTGGCCTGCTTCGTGATGTTCGGCATCTTCCTCTACAACGCCCAGTACCTGCAGCTGGTGCTTGGTCTTTCGCCCCTGCATGCCGGCCTCTGGAGCATGCCGGGGGCGGGCGCTTTCATCGTCGGCTCCATGGTCGTTCCGGCGCTGGTGCGGCGCATGCGCCCGGCCTTCGTGATGGGCGGCGGGCTGGCGGTGGCGGCGCTGGGCTTCGGCATGCTGGCCGTGCTGCCCGCGCAGGGCGGGCTGGCCTGGATGGTGTGTAGCGCGGTCGTCTCCTCGCTCGGGCTGGCGCCGGTGTTCACGCTGGCAACCGACCTGGTGGTGGGCAGTGCTCCGGCGGAGCGCGCGGGCGTGGCCTCTGCGATCTCCGAGACCAGCTCCGAATTCGGCGGGGCGCTGGGGATCGCGATCCTGGGAGCCATCGGCGCCGCGATCTACCGCGGCACCATGGCCGATGCCGTGCCCGCGGGTCTGGCGGGCGTTTCGGAGGTCGAGGCCGCCCGCAGCACGCTGGGCGGCGCCGTTGCGCTGGCCGGGCAGATCGGCGGCAGTGCGGGCGTTGAACTGCTCGACGCGGGCCGCGATGCCCTGATGCGCGGTATGCGGCTCACGGCCGGCGTCTGTGCGGCGGTGCTGCTGTTCGTGGCCGGGCTGGTGGCGATCCGGCTGCGCGGGGCGGGTGGCGCCGGGCAGGCGCTCCCCGTGGATTCCCCGAGTGCCGCCGCATTGCCGGAGCGCTGATGAAACCCCATACTGGGGCTTCCACGACGCGACCACCGGAGCCCCTTCCATGAGCAACGAACTGCGCAAGAAGCTGCACGACCTGGCCGAACTGGGCGACAAGGCCCCCGACCCGCAGACCAAGGCCCTCATCGAGGCGATCCGGCTCCAGACGGCGGTGCTGAACGAGCGGCTCTTCGCCATCGAGCTGCAGGTGGCCGCCCTGTCCAAACGGCTCGAAAGCACGACCGACTGAGAGGGGAGCGCTTTGGCGGGATAATCCCAGCCATGAGCGGCAACACCTTCGGAACTCTTTTCGCGGTCACCAATTTCGGCGAGTCGCATGGCCCGGCCATCGGCTGCGTCATCGACGGATGCCCCCCGGGCATGGAACTCAGCGAAGCTGACATCCAGGGCGACCTGGACCGCCGCCGCCCCGGTACCAGCCGCCACGTCACCCAGCGCAACGAGCCCGACGCCGTGCAGATCCTCTCGGGCGTGTACGAAGGCAAGACCACCGGCACCCCCATCGCGCTGCTGATCCAGAACACCGACCAGCGCAGCAAGGACTACGGCCAGATCGCCCAGCAGTTCCGTCCGGGCCACGCCGACTTCACCTACTGGAAGAAGTACGGCATCCGCGATCCTCGCGGCGGCGGGCGTTCCTCGGCACGGCTGACCGCGCCCATGGTCGCTGCCGGCGCGGTCGCCAAGAAATGGCTGGCCGAGAAGTACGGCATGGTGTTCCGCGGCTGCATGACGCAGATCGGCGAGATCGCCATTCCCTTCGAGAGCTGGGACCACGTACCCAACAACCCCTTCTTCGCCCCCATCGCCGACGTGAGCGCGCTGGAGGACTACATGGACCGCCTGCGCAAGGCCGGCGATTCGTGCGGCGCGCGCATCCGCGTGACCGCCTCGAACGTCCCGGTGGGCCTGGGCGAGCCGCTCTTCGACAAGCTCGACGCCGAGATCGCCTACGCGATGATGGGCATCAACGCGGTGAAGGCGGTGGAAATCGGCGCCGGCTTCGACAGCGTCACCCAGCGCGGCACCACGCACGGCGACTCGATCACGCCCACGGGCTTCGTCACCAACAACGCGGGTGGCATCCTCGGCGGCATCAGCTCGGGGCAGGACCTGGACGTGAGCATCGCGATCAAGCCCACCAGCTCGATCATCAGCCCGCGCCAGTCGATCGACATCCACAACAACCCCGTCGAGGTCGTCACCAAGGGCCGTCACGACCCGTGCGTGGGCATCCGCGCCACGCCCATCGCCGAGGCGATGCTGGCGCTGGTGGTGATCGAGCACGTGCTGCGCAACCGCGCGCAGTGCGGTGATGTGCCACAGGGGCCCCAGGGCAGCAAGACAGAAGCCGCGTCGCCGCAGGCGTCCTTCCTCTAGTGTCGGAACCGCCACCAGTGGCCGCCGCCAGGCGCGGCCACCTGCTGGCATTCGCTGGCCTGTCGGCCAGCTATTTCGCGCACATCGGTTTCTTCAACCCCTACCTGCCGCTCTGGCTGAAGGACCTGGGGCTGCCGATCTTCACCATCAGCCTGCTGGCTTCGGTGCAGTCGATCACGCGCGTGTTCGCGCCCTATGCATGGGGCGCGCTCAGCGACCACACCGGGCAGCGCGTGAAGCTGCTGCGCTTCAGTGCGGCGGTGGCGCTGGCCAGCTCCTTCGGTCTCTGGTGGCACGGCGGTGCATGGTGGCTCGCGCTGGTGCTGCTCGTGATGTTCACCCACACCAGTTCGATGATGTCGCTCACCGAGGCCGCTATGGCGCAACTGGTGGCCGGCGACTGGGGGCGCTACGGCCGCATCCGGCTGTGCGGCTCGGCCGGTTTCCTGCTCACGGTGTTCGTGGCGGGGGAGTGGTTCGACCGCTTCGGCATGAAGCACTTTCCGGCATGGGCGGCGGGCACCTTGGCCATCGTGCTGATCGCGACGATGAAGCTGCCCGACGTGCGCGAGCCTCCGGCCGCGCACGGCACGGTGAAGGAGCCCATCGGACCTGTGCTGCGCAACCGCTCGGTGCAGTGGTTCTTCGCGTCGCTCTTCTTCCAGGTGATGTCGCACTTCTCGGTGTACGCGTTCTTCTCGCTGTACCTCGATTCGATCGGCTACGGAAAGAGCACCATCGGCCTGCTGTGGGCGCTGTCGGTGGTGGCGGAGATCGTGTGGTTCTTCCTGCAGGGCAGGCTCATCGGCCTGATGCCGATGCCGCGCTGGATGCTGGTGTGCGGCATCGCGGCCGTCGCGCGGCTCGGGTTGACTGCGGGCCTGGGCGGTTGGATCGCGGCGCTCGTCGTGGCGCAGTGGCTTCACGCGCTGAGCTTCGCGGCGCACCACACGACCTGCATCGCGGTGGTCTCGCGCCGATTCCCCGGCCATCTGCGCGGGCGAGGGCAGGCGCTGTTCACGGTTATCGGCTATGGCTTCGGTGGCGTGCTGGGTGTTCTGCTCGGTGGTGCTGTCGCGCAGGCGTTTGGATATCGCACGATGTTTACAGCTGCGGCCTTGCTGGCGGCGCTTGGCAGTGTGTGTGCGTGGCGGGTGATGAAGTTGGATCGGATGGAGCGCGCGGTCAGGACCTCCTGATCTCCCGACAAAGTGTCATGGGCCTTACATGCCCACGTCACCGCGGATTTTTACGCTGCGCGCTCCGTAATCTTTTCTCCTGATTTCTCATGTCCGTTTCAGACGACTCGCGCGGCGCACGCACGCCGCGTCTCCTTGCTCCTGCCGCATCGAACGCCTCAGAACAGAACAACGACAACAACACGCCGCCGCGCCGCCAGGTGCTGAAGCTCGGGGCTTCGCTTCTGACGGTCGGCAGCAGCGGCGCCTTGCTCGCGGCATGCGGCGGCGGTGGAGGCGACGGGCCGGCTCTCGGTCCATTCCCGGCTTCGACGCCTGCACCGGCGCCCGCGCCGGCGGCAACGCCCGCTCCGCCCGCGGCAGCCGCCAAGATCTCGAGCTTCTCGATCGCTGTGATGCCCGACACGCAGTTCTATGCGCGCTATGCCACGGCGGCCGAAAGCGACCAGTACAACAAGCGCTTCGGCAGCGCTCCTTTCGCAGCGCAGACGAAGTGGATCGCCGACAACGCCAAGGGACTGAACATACCTTTCACCATCCACCTCGGCGACGTGGTCGACCAGGTCGGCAAGCCCGACCAGTGGAAGGTGGCCGATGCAGCCATGAAGATCCTTGAAGATGCGAAGCTGCCCTACAGCGTGCTGGCCGGCAACCACGACGTGCTGAGGGACGTCGACTACAGCGTCGATTCAGTCGGCGGCACCGACAAGGACCGCACCCCTGCCAACGAACCCTACATCCAGTGGTTCGGCACCGAGCGCGCGAAGAAGCAGGCCACCTTCGGCGAGCGCGACACCAGCGGCTTCCACGAGTACCACGTGTTCGAAGCCCAGGGCCAGAAGTTCATGGTGCTGTCGCTGTCGTGGCGCATTTCCGATGCCGGCATTGCATGGGCCCGCCAGGTGATCAGGAAGAACCCGACGCTGCCGGTGATCCTGGTGAACCACCAGTTGCTCAACATCGCGCCCGATGGCACGAGCCCGCTCGAAACCGACTACGGCAAGATGCTGTGGGAGAAGCTGATCCGCGACAACGACCAGATCTTCATGACGCTCAACGGCCACCACCATGGCGCCGCGCACCTCACGAAGATCAACGACTTCGGCCGCAAGGTCGAGGAGATGGTGGTCGACTACCAGATGGCCTACCAGGGCGGCAACGGCCTCATGCGCCTGTACGAGTTCGACCTGACCAACAAGAAGATCAAGGTGCTGTCGTTCTCGCCGTGGGTTCCGCAGAAGCCGGCGGCCACGCTCAACAGCTTCGACCAGGCGGTGCTCACCACTGCCAACGAGGCCTTCACCATCGACATGGATTTCGCCCAGCGCTTCTCGGGCTTCAACAAGAGCTTCGGTGCCGGCAGCGCCACCATCGAAGGCTCGCTGGTGGACAAGGCCCGCGCGATGATCCTTGCGAACTACAAGGAACCGGCGACGCTCGTGCAGCGGCCGGCCACGAATTCGGACGACTACCCCAAGGTCGCGAACACGCTGGCGCACTGGCGTTTCTTCGGCGGCACGGCCAACCAGCCGGTGCTGCCGGGCACGGTCATCGCCGACGTCGCGGGCAGCAATCCGCTGCACCGCGATGCGCTGAATCAGGGTGGCGTCGTCGGTGCGACAGATGGCGACATCGTGTGGACGGACGACCGTCACTACCTCTCGGCCGCGCCGGGGTCGGTACGTTTCCTGAATACCAACAAGAACACGCCTCGCCTGAGCTATTTCCTTACCGATGCTGCGGCGCCGATCAACGCGCAGACGCTGGAGAACGGCTACACCATCGAAGCATTCATCAAGATCGACAAGAGTTGGACCAGCGCCAACCAGGCGTGGATGAACATCATGACGCGCGACGGCAAGCGCGGCGACCTGGCCGGCTATTCGGGCGGAGACCCCGAATCGCCTCCGATGCTGTTCGCCATCTCGAGCCTGCGCGAAGTGCAATGGGAAGTAACTCCGAGCCCTGCCGGTACCCGGTCGCCCAAGGCCAACTGGTCGGGCGAGGTCATTGCCGACCGCTGGGTGCACATCGCGATCGTGAACGATCCCGTGTCGCACGACACCACCATGTACGTGGAAGGAGCCCCGGTGCTGCGCAATGCGTCCGCCATTCCGGGCCTTGCCACGCTTTCGGCCACCTCGCCATGGGTCGTGGGCGGCGGCTCGTGGGACGGCGCGCGCGCCGATGGCTTCTTCGGCAACATCGGCGAAGTCCGCGTCGTGGCAGCAGCACTGACCCCTGCCCAGTGGCTCACGGCACGCAAGCCGGCATAAGCAGAGCTCCGGCCTTCCCGCGATCAGTGAGTGATGCGGGGAGGCTGCTTTCTCCTATTTCTTCCTGCCGGTCCGCCTTCACGGCACCCTTGCCGTTCTCCTTCTCGAACATCGCAAAGTACTCCGAAGCCCGCTTCCGCAGCGATCGCCCGGTGTTCGCGTAGTCGTATTCGTTGAGATTCGCCGGCGACACCCGCCCGGCAGCACACGATGCCGGTTTCCTCGGCGATGCGGCTGGCCGAATCGGGGTCCACTTCCGGCGGCGGCCGAGCTCACGGTACAGCGCCTCCTTGCGGCGCCGGCGACGAGGGCGGCAATCAATGTGCCGCAGATGCCGCCGAGCTGAATGGGGCCGAAGCGGATCTGCCCACTGCATAGCCAATGGCGAGCACGAGGAATAGCGCAATTTCGGACTGGTTTCCGAGTATTTCGACCAGACCGCCAATCACAAATCAGATCCCTTGCCCGGAATGTGCTTGCAGGCGGGGCGCGGCCTCAATTGGCCGGTGGCTGGTTCGGAGGGCGCCGTAGTTCATTCGAATCTCACCAGCGTGACTGCGGACACCGGCAGCCATGGATCGCGCACTTTATGCTGATTCGAAGAACCGTCTATTTTTCGCATTGATTCTTGCGATAAATCAACACTTAGAATAATTGTGAAAATATGCATCAGGGAGGTGGGCATGCCGCTCAATTTGCAAACAATATTCTTATCAATTGAATTTCAATTAGGCGGTTTGTCTTATCTGCAAACCGAGGCTCAATGACCCGGCGCGTCAATATCGAGACGCCCGCGGGCGAGGCACTGCAATTCCGCCAGCTGGTAGGCCGCGAAGCGCTGAGCCAGCTGTACGCCTTCGACGTCGAACTGCTGGGCAACAGCAACGCCATCGACCCCAAGAGCCTGCTGGGCAAGGCCTGCAACGTGTCGGTGGAGACCGAAGGCGGGGTGAGGTACCTGGGCGGTATCGCCACCCGTTTCGGATTGCAGCAGGAGGATGCGCGCCACTCCTTCTACCGCCTGCGCCTTCGCCCCTGGCTGTGGCTGGCCACGCGGCGCAGCGACTTCCGCATCTTCCAGGGCAAGAGCGTTCCCGAGATCGTCATGGAAGTGCTCGGGCGTTATGGCCATCCCATCGAGCAGAAGCTCAGCCGCGGCGACTACCGGCGCTGGGATTACTGCGTGCAGTACCACGAGAGCGACTTCGACTTCGTCTCGCGCCTGTGCGAACTCGAAGGCATCTACTACCACTTCAGGCACGAGGCCAGCCAGCATGTGCTCGTTTTCGCCGACGACATCGCCAATTCCCACAGCCCGCTGCCCGGCGGCGAGGAGGTGCGCTACCACCCGCTCGAGAAGTCCGGCATGGGCCAGCGCGAGCGCATCTACGCGTGGGAGATCGCCGAGGAGGTGCGCTCGGGCCATCACTACAACGACGACTACGACTTCGAGAAGCCCAAGGCCGAGCTCTCGCACCTGCGCCAGATGCCCCCGGGGCATGACCACGACGCCTTCGAGAACTACGAATGGCCCGGCGGTTTCGTGCAGCACGGCGACGGCGAGACCTACGCGCGCATCCGCAACGAGGAGCAGCTCAGCCAGCGCAGCCGCGTCACGGGCCGTGCCAATCTGCGCGAGCTGGCCACCGGCCACACCCTGCGCCTGACCGGCCACCCCAAGGCCGACCAGAACCAGCAGTACCTGCTCGTGGGCGTGAGCTACCACCTGCAGGAGAACCTGCAGGCCAGCGAAGGCGTGGAAGGGACCGAAGGCTCCGTGCAGCGCTTCGCCTTCGAGGCCCAGCCCACCAGCTACGCATGGCGCGCACCGCGCACCACGCCCAAGCCGCGCACGCGCGGTCCGCAGACCGCCATGGTCGTGGGCCCGGCGGGCGAGGAGATCTGGACCGACCAGTACGGGCGCATCAAGGTGCAGTTCCACTGGGATCGCCTCGGACAGGACAACGAGAACTCCAGCTGCTGGGTGCGCGTTTCAACCGCGTGGGCCGGCGCCACCTTCGGCATGACCAGCGTGCCGCGTGTCGGCATGGAGGTGATCGTCGACTTCCTCAACGGCGACCCCGACTACCCCATCGTCACTGGCTGCGTGCACAACGCCGACACCATGCCGTCGTGGGAGCTGCCGGGGCAGAAGCACCTGTCGGGCATCCGCAGCCGGGAGCTCGGAGGCGGACGCGGCAACCACCTCGTGCTGGACGACACGCAGGGCAAGATCCAGGCGCAGCTGCGCAGCGACCATCAGTCCAGCCAGCTGAGCGTGGGGCACATCGGCCGCATCGAGGACACGGCGGGGCGCAAGGAGCCGCGCGGGCAGGGCTTCGAGCTGCGCACCGACGGGCATGGCGTGTTGCGTTCGGGCAAGGGCCTGCTCGTGACCACCGAGGCCCGGCCGAATGCACAGGCGCATGCCACCGACATGGGCGAGACGGTGGGCCGTCTCACGCAGGCGCGCGATCTGCACGAAGGCCTCAGCGGCCTGGCCCAGGGCGCGCAGGCCCATGAAGCCGGCGACCAGGACGAAGTCACCACGAGCATCAAGGAACAGAACGACGCCATCAAGGGCCAGGGCGGCAACCGCGAGCAGGGCGATTTCCCCGAGTTCCAGGAGTCGCACCTGACGCTGGCCAGCGCCAAGGGCCTGCAGACCGTGGCGCAGGGCTCGACGCACGTCGTGAGCAACGAGCACACCGCGCTCACCAGCGGCGGCCATACGAGCGTGAGCGCGGGCAAGAGCATGCTGGTGAGCGTGCAGAGCGCGATCCGCATGTTCGCCGCCAAGGCCGGCATGCGGCTCGTGGCTGCGGGCGCGGACATCGACATCAAGGCGCTGAAGGACAGCGTCAACGTGCTGGCCAAGCTCAACATCACGCAGACCGCCAACAAGATCACCATCCAGGCGAAGGAAGAAGTGGTCATCAACGGCGGCTCGAGCTACAGCCGCTGGAGTTCGGGCGGCATCGAGCACGGCACGGCCGGCACGTGGCGCGAGCATGCCGCCGTCCACAGCCTCGTGGGGCCGGCCAACGACGGCAAGCCCGCGCTGCCCAACCCGCCGCCGGTGCCCAAGGGGCAGCTCGACCTCTATCACCAGTACATCAAGCCGACCGGCGAAAAGCGCCAGGGCGTGGCGCAGGGCGACTTCACCGTGGTGGATTCGGAAGGCGGCACGCACGCCGGCACCTTCGACCGCAACGGCTTCGCGACGGTGTCGGGCCTGCCCATCGGCACCGCCAAGGTCACGTTCGGCAAGGACCCGCGAGACCCTTGGGAAGAAGGCAGCTATTACGGTACGCCGGAGGACTGGAAGGCGAAAGGCGCGACTGGCGCGGCCGCGGGCGGAGCGGGCGGGGGCGTGTCGGGCATCTCCGGCATCTCCGGCCTCGTGGGCAACGCTGCCGGACTGGCCGGCTCTGCGGGCGGCGCCGCAGGAGCCCTCGCAGGCGTGGCCGGCATGGGCAGCAAGGCGGCGAGCGCGCTGAACCAGGTCACGCAAGCGGCCGGCGTCGCGCAGCAGGCCGTGGGCGCGGCGCAGGCGATCCAGCAGGGCGGTGCCAAGGCGCTGCTCGGCCAGGCGAGCCAGGCGGCGACCGGCATGGCGATCCAGGCGGCCGGTGCCAAGCTCGGCCCGATGGGCGTGCCGATCACCGGCGTGATGAGCGGCATCGCTTCTGGCGGAATGAAGCAGCCAGGCATCGCCACCGCAGTTGCAAATCCAGTCGCCACAGGCCGGACGCCGGGCTTCGCAGGCTGACCCTGCCTAGTCGCCCCGAATGGTCCTCCAGCGGGCCACCCAACCTGAAACGAGAGTTCGAGAGAAAAAGAAAAAATGGCAGAACAGGAGGCGGCGTCGAAGCCGCAGGCAACCGAGCGCGAGCCGCAGACGGCGGTGGCACCGCTGAACACGATCGTGAAGGAGGACGTCGCCGCGGCCAGCAAGGCAGTGGACGACTGGCTGCGCTCGTTCAGCGGCGGCTACGTGACGCTGGAACGATTGACGATGGTGCTGGGCAGCATCCCGATCGTGGGCAACATCATGGCGCTGGTGGATGTGTTCCTGGACATCATCAACATCGTCGAGAAGAAGGCCAAAGACGGCGTCGACGCGTTCCTGAACTGGGTGAGCCTGGGCATCAACCTGATCGGGCTGATCCCGATACCGCCGAGCATGGCTGCTGCGCGCATGAGCCTGCGCCCGACGCTGCATCTGGTGAAGCAAGAGTTGAAGACGGCAGCCTCCAACCTCGGCGAAGCGATCGTCACCACGCTGGTGGGGCACCTGAACGCCACCATCATGGGCGAGCTGGACAAGTTCATCGATGGAGCGATCGCCAAGCTCGACGGCATCCTCAAGAGCTGCGCGGACCTTGCGGACAAGATCATCGACAACCTGGTGGACGTGATGCGTCGCGTGCTGGGGCAGAAGGACCTGTTCACGGTGGGCACGCCTGCATCACCAGAAACCAAGGTGCACGACCCGAAGACGCAGAGCACGTGGAGCCGGATGTGGGGTGCTGCGGTGCGGTACTCGAAGCAGTCGGCGAACTACGTGGCGAAGGCGGCTGCGAGCCAGCTGCCCGATGGCGTTGCCAGCCAGGTCAACAGCGTGATCACGCAGATGCTGGACTTCAAGCAGCAGCTGCGCGGGCAGCTGTCGAGGCTGGCGGACAGGGAAGCGCAGGCCAGCATCATGTGGCTGCTGTACAAGCTGCGGGATGCGCTGCTGAAGAAGAAGGGCAGGAGGGCCGCGATCGTGCCGCCGCAGGCGGGGGCGGTTGCCCAGAAGGACAAGCCCGGTGACCAGTTGGGGCACATCAGCAAGCAGGCGCCCGCGAACGGGCGAGGGTGCAGCATCAAGAACGGTCCGGCGCCGGTGCGCAAGGGCGGCTCCATCAGTCTCGCTCTCGGGGATGAGAGCTTCACCCACACCGACTTCGTACTGGCGGCGCCGCTGCCGATCGAATGGGCCCGCACCTACGCCAGCGACCTCGACGCCTTCGACCGAGGCAGCCTGGGCGCGCGCTGGATCACCCCCTACAGCATGCGCGTGGACATCACCACGCCCGCGCGCGGCGCACGCCAGGGCCAGCCCAGCCTCGTCTACCACGCCGCCGACGGCCGCAGCCACGCCTACCCGGTGCTGGCCGTGGGCCAGAGCTACTTCGACGCGATCGAGGAAGTCCGCGTCTCGCGCCTGAGCGAGAGCCTGCTGGTGCTTGACTTCGGCAAGCCCCTGCCCGAAGGCGACCAGAGCGAGTGGCGCGAGATCTACGAGTACGTCGACAGCAAACAACCCCATTTCCGGCTGGTCGCGCAGCAGGCCAAGGACGGCATGGCCATCGGCCTGCGCTACGACCACGTCATCGCGGCAACGGGCGAGCGCGTGCTCAGCGACATCATCAGCAAGCACGGCGAAGCCGTCATGGCGCATGTGGGCACCAAGCCCGATGCGCAGACGGGGCTCATCCAGTCGCTGTGGGAGCTCAAGGATGGCCAGGTCGTGCGCCAACTCGCCGGCTACACCCACGACGGGGAGCGCGATCTTGTCGCCGCACAGGACGAAGACGGTGCCAGCTGGAGCTACACCTACAGCCACCACCTCGTGACCCGCTATACCGACCGCACCGGCCGGGGCATGAACCTCGAGTACGACGGCACGGGCCCCGACGCCAAGGCCGTGCGCGAGTGGTCCGACGACGGCAGCTTCGCGCTGAAGCTGGAGTGGGACCGCAACATCCGCCTGACCTACGTGACCGATGCGCTGGGTGGGGAGACCTGGCACTACTACGACATCCAGGGCTACACCTACCGCATCATCCATCCGGACGGGCTGCAGGAGTGGTTCTTCCGCGACGACGCGAAGAACATCACGCGCCATGTGCACACCGACGGCACGACGGACGACTACACCTACGACGCCGACGGCAACCTGCAGACGCACACCCGAGCCGACGGCAGCCGGGTGCACTACGAATACGACAGCCTGCATCGGCTCACTGGCATCCGCGATGCGGAAGGCGGCGTGTGGAAGCGCGACTACGACGCGCAGGGCCATCTCGCGGAAGAGATCGATCCGCTGGGCCACAAGACCGAGTACGCCTACGACAAGGCGGGCAGGCCCGTGCGCATCACCGATGCGAAGGGCGGCACGAAGCTGATGAGCTACACGCCTCGCGGTCGGCTCGCGAGCCTCACCGATTGCTCGGGCAAGACCAGCCGCTGGACCTACGACGATCGCGGCCGACTCGCCACGGCCGTCGATCCGGCGGGCAACGTCACGCGCCATCTCTACAGCCTTCCGCAGGAAGACGCGGTACTGAGTGCCCAAGGCAGCGTGCCGGGCCTGCTCCACGAGCTCGTGCTGCCCGACGGCACGCGCGAGCAGACACTGCACGACCCCGAGGGACGCATGCTCGCGCATGTCGACGGGCTCGGGCGCCGCACGCACTACAGCTACAACCGCGCAGGGCTCATCGCCGGCCGCACCGATGCCGACGGGCATTCGCTCAGGTACCAGTGGGATCTGCTGGGTCGTCTTGTCGAATTGCGCAACGAGAACGGCAGCCGCCACAGCCTGCGCTACGACCCCGTGGGCCGGCTGCTGGAGAAGACCGACTTCGCCCGCCGGACCACGCGGTACCGCTACGAGGAAAGCACCGGCCGGCTTGCCGAGGTCGACGCGGGCGGGCGAGTGGTGCAGTTGCAGGCCGATGCCATGGGCAGGATGACCGAGCGGTCCGCTGGCGGCCAGGTCGAGCGCTTCGCCTTCGACCGCAACGGGCGCATGGTGGAGGCGACGAACAGCGACGCGCGCCTGCAGTGGTTCTACGACCCGGCCGGCAACCTGACGCGCGAGCATCAGCACGACCTGCAGGCCGGGCGCACCGCGATATGGCAGCACCGCTACGACGCGCTCAACCAGCGCGTCGCCACGATCCGCCCCGACGGCCACACGACCCAATGGCTCACCTACGGTTCGGGCCACGTGCACGGCCTGCTGCTCGACGGACACGACATCCTCGGCTTCGAGCGCGACGACCTCCATCGCGAAGTGCTGCGCGAACAGCGCAACGGCCTGACCCAGAAGCTGCGTTACGACAGTGCAGGCAGGCGGCAGGAACAGCAGGTCGTGCCGGGCCAGGCGAGCGCAGCCGGCGCGCTGCGGCTGCAGCGCACCTACGGCTACGACAAGGCGGGGCAGCTCGTCGCCATCGTCGACAGCCATCATGGCAACCTCGACTACCGTTACGACCCGGTCGGCCGCCTTGTCGAGGCCAGTAGCCGGTTCGGCCGCGAGACCTTCGCCTTCGATCCGGCGGGCAACATCGCCGAGCCTGACGGCACCACCGGCGCAAGCCGGGCTCCTGCCGTTCCCTTGCTCGACAACCTGCTCAAGGCCTATGCCGGCGTCCGCTATCGCTACGACGAGCACGGCCACATGGTCGAGCGCGCGTGCAACGGCCGGTCGACCACCTTCGCCTGGGACGGTTTCGGGCGCCTGAGCTCCGCCACGGACGAAGATGGCACGCAAACCTCATTCGCCTACGACCCGCTGGGCCGCCGTATCTCGAAACGCTCGCGAGACAGCATCACCCGATTCGGTTGGGATGGCGACACGCTCGCCTTCGAGAGCACGCAGAGCCTCGCCGCGGAGCAGGAAGACGACGGACGCGGCTGGAGCGTGCACTACGTCCACGAGCCGCGCTCCTTCGCTCCGCTGGTTCAACTGCGCCAGGCGCATGCGATCGTGCCGGGCAGGACGCCCGACGTGCGGGAGCTCATGGCCGCCAACGGTGGCGCCTACGATATCGAGCAGGATCCGCTTTGGAACGGCGAGCTCCAGCCGGGGCAGCGCAGCTTCGAGGCCGACGAGATCGCCTTCTACCAGTGCGACCACCTCGGCACGCCGCGGGACCTGACCGATCATGAGGGCCGGGTCGGATGGTCGGCCCAGTACAAGGCCTGGGGCGAGGCACGCGAGGTCATCAGCGAAGCGGGACGACGTGCCGGCATCGTGAACCCGATCCGCTTCCAGGGGCAGTACTTCGATGCCGAAACGGGGCTGCACTACAACCGCTACCGCTACTACGACCCGGCGAGCGGCCGGTATGTCTCGCCCGACCCGCTGGGGCTGGCAGGCGGCCTCAACCTCTATGCCTACGTCGGCGGCAACCCCGTTCGCGGCATCGACCCGCTGGGGCTGGTCGACATCAACCTGTTCCCGCACAACGAGGCGATCCGCCAGTCGGCCGACAACATCCAGAGCCCGCCCGGCACCTTCACGGTCGGCTCCCACGGCAACCCGAGCATCATGACCGACACCGCGCTCAAGGGCATCACGCCCGCACAGATGGCAGAGCGGATCAAGGCGCACCCGTCCTATACGGAAGGCCAGAAGGTGCAGCTGATGTCTTGCGAGACCGGCAAGGGCACCGACCCCTACGCCCAGAAACTGGCCAACGAGCTCAATGCGCCTGTCGTGGCGCCCGACAAGCTCCTGTGGATCTGGCCCCACGGCGCCTACAAGCCTGCTGGCCAGAAGGCCGACGGAAGCATGGACACCGCCGATCCCGGCGTCTGGCATACCTTCAACCCCAAGTCATGAAGAACATCGATCTCAGGTTCGGCACGAAGCTGGCAGTGCTTCTTCCTCTTCTTCTGAACCTCCCAGTCTCTTACGCAACGGAGAACCAAGCCATGGACAAGCCCGACGCCGCACCAGCCTCTTCTTCTTCGCCCATCTCGGGTGCGCAGTCCTACGCGCTGACAGATGCGCAACGAGCCGAACTGATCACGAAGGCCGAGGCCGGTGACGCCGAGGCCGCGTTCCGTCTCTCGCTGTACTACACCTTCACGTCTTCCGACGACGTTCAGCGCATCCGCTGGCTGACGATCGCGGCCAAGGCCGGACACGTCGTCGCGCAGCACAACCTGGCCTACGACCTCTACATGGGCGGCAAGGACCTCGCCGAAGCCGCGCATTGGGCGGCGGAGTCGTCGAAGAGCGGCAATGCGGAGGCAGGAGATCTGCTCAAGGAGATCGAAGCGGCCCGCGCGAAGGCCCGGGGCTCGCGTCCGTGAGCGACGGCCTCGATGGTTCGGCCGCGCCGCTCTTCGAGATCGAGCCGCCGGATCGGCTGCTGCTCAACACCCCGGTGGTGATCGCATTGGGCAACGCTTTCAGGCTGTTCGAGAGGACCGGGCAAGACCTGAATAACTTCGATGTCCGCATTGCCGAAAGGCGGAAAGAGAACGGCGAGGACGAAGACGGTGTCGACACCATCGGCATAGCCTTCTCTGCCAAGCTGCCGCCCGGGCAGAAGGGACTTGGCAACGCCAGCAGGTTGGGGCGGTCGATCATGTACATCGCCTCGAGGATCACGGGCGAAATGCTTCGGGAGCGAGGAAGCAGGTAGTGGTCCCGACGCTGGGACTGTTTCAAAAGACGCCGCGACCGACCGAGTCTGCGGCTTTCAATTTTGAAAGGGAGAAAAGAATGAACGAAATCATCGAAGTCGATGGCCTGGTAGCACAGGCGATTGCAGTGGCCTGGGAGGATGGAAGGTCTTCTGGCCTGCGGCTCGAGAACTACAAGCTTGTGCTGGTCGATGCATCCGACGGATACCGGGTTACGTGGGAAGCGTCGAACAAGCCGCAGGGTCATCGCGGTGCCCTGCCGGGCCTGGCGGAACCGCAACTGCTGATCGACAAGTTCAGCGGCCGAGTCCTTCAGAAGCATCTGTCTCGCTGAAGAGATAGCCAACCGAGGGGCATCGAGTGTCTTCCCAGATCATCATCCTCGCCCACGACATGTGGCGCAAAGGCGCTGGCGGTGCTCCCGCCGGGCTCGTCGGCCAGGCCGACAGCTTCGCCTACGCGGGGCTCGACCTGGGCCTTGCCCAGTTCGCCGCAACGACCTTCGCAGGCACGAGCTTCACCGCCACCAGCTTCAAGCAGGCGGGCTGGAGCGGCTGCCAGTTCACGGGCTGCAGCTTCACCCAGTGCGACTTCAGCAGCATCTCGATCACCGGCTGCACGTTCATCAATTGCAGCTTCACGGGCGCGAACTTCGATGGCGCGAGCATCGGAAGCAGCACCTTCCGCCAGTGCCAGTGGGACGACATCAGCTTCGCGGGCGGCAGCTGGAACGACGTCGGCGTGCTGGACTGCAGCGGCACCGTGGTGCATGCGCAAGGGCTGCAGGGACGCAGCGTGGACTTCACCGGCAGCACCTTCGAGCAGCTCGAGTTCCAGGGCGCCAACATCAACTGAGCCCTGAGGGGCAACCACATCCCATCACTTCATCGATTCCATGTTCATGAAAAACATCAAGACCGTATTCGTCGCCGCTGCTTTCCTCGGCGCTGCTTCCTTGTGTGCCGCGCAAGCCGAGACGAAAACCACGCTGACCAAGCTTCACCAGAGCTACGAGAAACAGGGCCGCCGTGCGCTTGGCATGCCGGAATACGGCAAGCGCGTGCAGTTCCCGGCGGTGGTTGTCGAGGCATCCGATTCCTTCGGCGGTACGTCGCTGATCCGCGCCGCCGATGTGCGCGGCAGCCAGGAGCTGGCGCGCCTGACCCCGGCGGACGACGCACAGAACCAGAAGATGGGTGAGATGCGCAGCGGTGCGAAGTTCACCGCGAGCTGCGAGGTCGGCTTCGCGATGGGGTCGGCGTTTCTCACGATGAAGGACTGCGTGATCCGGCCCTGAAGAGCACGGATTCACAGCACAGCCAGGGTATTCGCTAGAGGCAGGGAGAAAAGATGGCAGGAACAGAAGGCCCGCAACAACAAGGCCAGAAGCCGACCGAGCGCGAACCACAGACGGCGGTGGCGCCACTGAACACGATCGTGAAGGAGGACGTCGCCGCTGCCAGCAAGGCGGTGGACGACTGGCTGCGCTCGTTCAGTGGCGGCTACGTGACGCTGGAGCGGCTGACGATGGTGCTGGGCAGCATCCCGATCGTCGGGAACATCATGGCGCTGGTGGATGTGTTCCTGGACATTATCAACATCGTCGAGAAGAAGGCCAAGGACGGCGTCGACGCGTTCCTGAACTGGGTGAGCCTGGGCATCAACCTGATCGGGCTGATCCCGGTACCGCCGAGCATGGCTGCGGCGCGCATGAGCCTGCGCCCGACGCTGCACCTGGTGAGGCAGCAACTGAAGACGGCGGCCTCGAACCTGGGGGAGGCGATCGTGACCACGCTGGTGGGGCACCTGAATGCCACCATCATGGGTGAGCTGGACAAGTTCATCGACGGAGCCATCGCCAAGCTCGACGGCATCCTCAAGAGCTGCGCGGACCTGGCAGACAAGATCATCGACAACCTGGTGGACGTGATGCGTCGCGTGCTGGGGCAGAAGGATCTGTTCACGGTAGGCACGCCTGCGTCACCCGAAACCAAGGTGCACGACCCGAAGACGCAGAGCACGTGGAGCCGGATGTGGGGCGCGGCGGTGCGCTACTCGAAGCAGTCGGCGAACTACGTGGCGAAGGCGGCTGCGAGCCAGCTGCCCGATGGCGTTGCCAGCCAGGTCAACAGCGTGATCACGCAGATGCTGGACTTCAAGCAGCAGCTGCGCGGGCAGCTGTCGAGGCTGGCGGACAGGGAAGCGCAGGCCAGCATCATGTGGCTGCTGTACAAGCTGCGGGATGCGCTGCTGAAGAAGAAGGGCCAGCGTGCCGCGATCATCGCTCCGCAAACAGGAGCCAAGGCGGAAAAGGAAAATCCCGGAACGCAACTCGGCCACATCAACAAGCAAGCCGATGCACAAGGGACGGCGGGGTGCAAGAACTGCCCTGCGCCGGCGCGCAAAGGGGCTTCCATCAGCCTTGCCACGGGCAACGAAAGCTTCACCCACACCGACTTCGTTCTGGCAGCGCCGCTGCCGATCGAATGGGCGCGCACCTACGCCAGCGACCTCGACGCCTTCGACCGAGGCAGCCTGGGCGCGCGCTGGATCACCCCGTACAGCATGCGCGTGGACGTGACCACGCCCACGCGAGGCGCACGCCAGGGCCAGCCCAGCCTCGTGCACCACGCCGCCGACGGCCGCAGCCACGCCTACCCGTTGCTGGCCGTGGGGCAGAGCTATTTCGACGCGATCGAGGAAGTCCGCGTCTCTCGCCTGAGCGAGAGCCTGCTGGTGCTTGACTTCGGCAAGCCCCTGCCCGAAGGCCAGCAGAGCGAGTGGCGCGAGATCTACGAGTACGTCGACAGCAAACAACCCCATTTCCGGCTGGTCACGCAGCAGGCCAAGGACGGCATGGCCATCGGCCTGCGCTACGACCACGTCATCGCGGCAACGGGCGAGCGCGTGCTCAGCGACATCATCAGCAAGCACGGCGAAGCCGTCATGGCGCATGTGGGCACCAAGCCCGATGCGCAGACGGGGCTCATCCAGTCGCTGTGGGAGCTCAAGGATGGCCAGGTCGTGCGCCAACTCGCCGGCTACACCCACGACGGGGAGCGCGATCTTGTCGCCGCACAGGACGAAGACGGTGCCAGCTGGAGCTACACCTACAGCCACCACCTCGTGACCCGCTATACCGACCGCACCGGCCGGGGCATGAACCTCGAGTACGACGGCACGGGCCCCGACGCCAAGGCCGTGCGCGAGTGGTCCGATGACGGCAGCTTCGCGCTGAAGCTGGAGTGGGACCGCAACATCCGCCTGACCTACGTGACCGATGCGCTGGGTGGGGAGACCTGGCACTACTACGACATCCAGGGCTACACCTACCGCATCATCCATCCGGACGGGCTGCAGGAGTGGTTCTTCCGTGATGACGCGAAGAACATCACGCGCCACGTGCATACCGACGGCACGACGGACGACTACACCTACGACGCCGACGGCAACCTGCAGACGCACACGCGCGCGGACGGCAGCCGGGTGCACTACGAGTACGACAGGCTGCACCGGCTCACCGGCATCCGCGATGCGGAGGGCGGCGTGTGGAAGCGCGACTACGACGCGCAGGGCCATCTCACGGAAGAGATCGATCCGCTGGGCCACAAGACCGAGTACGCGTACGACAAGGCGGGCAGGCCCGTGCGCATCACCGATGCCAAGGGCGGCGTCAAGGCGCTCGCCTATTCCCCTTCCGGCCAGCTGCTGAGCTACACCGACTGCTCCGCAAAGACCAGCCGCTGGGACTACGACGATCGTGGCCGCCTGGTCAAGGCCACCGACGCCGCCGGCAACGCCACCAGCTACCGCTATGCAGCCGGCCAGTTGGAAGAGATCGAACAGCCCGACAGGACGAGCGAGCACTTCGAGCACGACGCCGAAGGCCGGCTGCTTCTGCACACCGACGCACTGGGGCGCGCCACGCGCTACAGCTACACGCGCGCCGGCCTGATCGCCGGCCGCACCGATGCCGCGGGCCGTTCGCTCAGGTACCACTGGGACCTGCTGGGCCGCCTGACCGAACTGCACAACGAGAACGGCAGCCGCTACGACTTCAGCTATGACCCCGTGGGCCGACTGCTGGAAGAAACCGGCTTCGACCGCAAGACCACGCAGTACGTCCACGAAGAAACCACGGGCGTTCTCGCCGAAGTGATCGAGGCGGGCTATAGCACCGAACTCGAATTCGATCCTCTCGGCCGCTTGAGCGAACGCCGCGCCGGTGGGCAGTCCGAACGCTTCGCCTACGACCGCAACGGCCGCCTGCTCGAGGCGACGAACAGCGATGCGCGCCTGGTGTGGTTCTACGACCCGGCCGGCAACCTGACGCGCGAACATCACCACTACCTGAAGCGCAAGCGCACGGCGGTCTGGCAACACCGCTACGACGAACTCAACCATCGCGTCGCCACCGTGCGGCCCGACGGGCACGTCACCCAATGGCTGACCTATGGCTCCGGCCATGTGCACGGCCTGATGCTCGATGGCCAGGACATCCTGGGCTTCGAGCGAGATGACCTGCACCGCGAGGTTGCCCGCGAGCAGGGCAACGGCCTGAGCCAGCGGCAGAAGTACGACCCGGCGGGACGGTTGCTCGAGCAGCAGATATCGCGCACCAGGCCAAGTGCTGTCGAGGCAGTTGGCATCCAGCGCCGCTACAGCTACGACAAGGCTGGCCAATTGGTGGCCATCGGCGACAGCCGGCGTGGCAACCTGAACTACCGCTACGACCCCGTGGGCCGCCTGCTCGAAGCCAACAGCCGCATCGGGCGCGAGACCTTCGCCTTCGACCCCGCAGGCAACATCGTCGATTCGCTCCCGGCCAACGAGCCTCTGAGGCACCCGGCCGGCAAGCTGCTGGATAACCTGCTGAAGACCTACGCCGGCACCAGCTACCGCTACGACGAACGCGGCAACATGACCGAACGCGTGCGTAACGGCTGGCGCACCGTCTTCGCATGGGACGGCTTCAACCGCATGACCGCGGCGACCGACCACAGCGGCATCACCACCACCTTCAGCTATGACGCGCTGGGGCGGCGTCTATCCAAGAGTTCGGGCGACACCACGACCCTGTTCGGCTGGGACGGCGACGTGCTCGCATTCGAGAGTACCCAGAGCAGCTCGGCGATCGAGGAGGGTGGCGAGCACGGCTGGAGCGTGCACTACATCCACGAGCCGAACTCGTTCGTGCCGCTGATGCAGGTGCGCCGGGCGAGCGCGATGGCGCTGAGCGAGACGACGGATGCGAAGGCGCTGATGGAGGCCAACGGAGGCGTCTACGACATCGAGCAGGATCCGCTGTGGAACGGCGAGCAGAGGCAGGTACCGCGGGCGTTCGACAGGAAGGAAATGGCGTTCTACCAGTGCGACCACCTGGGCACGCCGCAGGAACTGACAGACCACGAAGGGAGCATTGCCTGGTCGGCGCAGTACAAGGCGTGGGGAGAGGCGCGGGAGGCGATCAGCGAGGCGGGGAGAAGGGCGGGGTTCAGGAATCCGATTCGGTTTCAGGGGCAGTATTGGGATGAAGAGACGGGGTTGCATTACAACCGGTATCGGTACTACGACCCACGCAGCGGAAGATTTGCTTCTAGCGATCCCATAAAGTTGCTGGGGGGAACAAATCTCCACCAATATGCGCCGAATCCGACAGAGTGGGTCGATCCCTTTGGACTGAGCGGAAACTCGAAGCAGCGAAGACAAGCAACGCGTGCGGCTCAACGTGACTGCGAGAGAGCTGAGGAAAAACGCGATGACTTGATGAACAAGCGAAAACGAAAGCATGCGACTTATGTTGGCGGCACAAAAAATGGCCAATCTGTGGGAGGGTGCTCGACAAATCCAACTGGATGTGCAGAAGACGATATTGCCCGTCAACTCGGCCCTGACGCTACTTTTACAAAAGCGTTTGGCTGGCGCCGAAATCGTGAGACAAACGAGCTTGAGAGAACTGAAATCCCCGTTTGTTGCAGATGCCAATTGAAATATAATCCTTCTCAATTTCCTTCAGATGTTAAGGCTGACCCAGGTGGAGCATGGGAAAAATGATTGATTTTGCATCCGTTGAGTGTTCTAGGATTGATTGGCAGAAATATGAGGAAATTCAAGGGCGAGCGGATTCCATTCCTGCTGTCTTACAAGCGTTGTTGAGTTCTTCAATAGAAAATGCGGAGAAATATTATTGGGGGATAGAGAATCATGTGGTTGTTCAAGGGCAATTGTTTAGTGCGGCTGAGCCCACGTTGCAAGTGCTTATCGCCTCGCTTTTGAATGTTCGCCCTAGGCATACAAAAATCGATGTGCTTGAGCTTATTTTTCAAATAGTTGCTGCTGCTTTTTCCGAGGCGGAAGATGAGAAATACAGGGAAATGCAACGCCGAATTCAATTGCGCGCACTGGAGGGATTGTGGGTTTTTTACGGAGAATTAAACGGGGAGCATTCTGAGGCAGTTGGCGAGATATTGGATTTGATTGATCAATCCCGATTGAAATACTTTATTCAATGAGCCGAGGATGCAATCAAAGGATGATCATTGGATGCATTGATCACTCCGACGTGATAGGGTGAAGTTGAATTGAAATCGACATGATCAACAGGCGCTGCCTGAGGCCAACAGCCGCCTGGAACGCGAGACGTTTGAGTTCGATCAGGCGAGCAACATCGTCGATCCGCCCTCGGCCAACGATCCCCTGAGGCACCCGGCCGGCAAGCTGCTGGATAACCTGCTGAAGACCTACGCCGGCACCAGCTACCGCTACGACGAACGCGGCAACATGACCGAGCGCGTACGCAACGGCTGGCGCACCGTCTTCGCATGGGACGGCTTCAACCGCATGACCGCGGCGACCGACCACAGCGGCATCGCCACCACCTTCAGTTATGACGCGCTGGGACGGCGTCTATCAAAGAGTTCGGGCGACACCACAACGCTCTTCGGCTGGGACGGCGACGTGCTCGCATTCGAGAGCACGCAGAGCAGCTCAGCGATCGAGGAGGGCGGCGAGCACGGCTGGAGCGTGCACTACATCCACGAGCCGAACTCGTTCGTGCCGCTGGTGCAGGTGCGCCGTGCGAGCGCGATGGCGCTGAGCGAGACGACGGATGCGAAGGCGCTGATGGAGGCCAACGGCGGCGTTTACGACATCGAGCAGGATCCGCTGTGGAACGGCGAGCAGAGGCAGGTGCCGCGGGCGTTCGACCGGAAAGAGATGGCGTTCTACCAGTGCGACCACCTGGGCACGCCGCAGGAACTGACGGACCACGAAGGCAGTGTGGCTTGGTCGGCGCAGTACAAGGCGTGGGGAGAGGCGCGGGAGGCGATCAGCGAGGCTGGGAGAAGGGCGGGGCTCAGGAATCCGATTCGGTTTCAGGGGCAGTATTGGGATGAAGAGACGGGGTTGCATTACAACCGGTATCGGTACTACGACCCTCACAGCGGAAGATACGTTTCGAGTGATCCTGCTGGATTTAATGGAGGGATAAATTTAAATAGATATGCTCCCAATCCTATCGGGTGGATTGATCCTTTGGGCTTGACGAAACTCCCTCTTTTTCGTGGTATGAAAAAGGGCGGTGATGGGCTTCCCGTAGTTGAGCCATCTGCAAGAGGTTTGGGAGCCCGTATTCCGGCAGATATTCCAATTGATGAGGACGGCAATGTTCATCCAAATACCGGCGGAATTTCTGTAGCCCCTCGCACCGCCAGGAATTTGCCTGCGCATCGTCGGCCGCCGGCCTTGGGAGGAACTGGAAAGGACGAAGTTTGGCAACTCGATGAAAGCGATCTTGGGCCTGATTTAAAGTATGTCCAAGACTGCGATTCTCATGGAACAATACAGCCATCCCGAAAAATGTCTGCGCAGGAATATCAAAATGCACTGGCAAAGACGCAAGGTAAATGGAGAAATTGATGGGCTCAAAAACCAGCTTAAGAACAGCAATTGACGAAGAATTTTTAAAAGAAGTTCAGATCAATGAGGATTTGATGGAGTTGCGCGAGTATCTGAAGAGATACAAGGAGCTTGGGGTTTCTGCTGAGGAAATGATGGAGTATCTTGTTAGTCTTCGCGACTCTTGTGTGGCAGAAGCTTTTGAAGATAAATTATTGGAGTTAATGGATATTGTTAGCGGATTTTGTTCGCCGTCCCTCCGGGTTTGGTAGTTGACGGGAATGGCATGTCGAGATTTTTCTGTGCTCTGGTTTCTGATGGATTGGGAGCTATTATCGAAGTTGGATCGGATGAAATAAATTGATGCTCCGATGGCGGTTCCGGCAGGGGAGGTCGTAGTTTGATGGTTTTTCGGTTTGGGCCGTTGAGTAAAGATGAATTAGCGATTTATTTCGACGGAGAAGGCGCTGATTTACTTCTCTCGAAGATTTCCGAATTGCTGGATGGAAAAGGTAACGTCGAGCATGTTGGCTGTCTTCGGTTGCTTCGAGGTGATCCAGAAGAAGCGATGATTGAACTGCGATTGAATGTGCTCGATCGCCTCGAAATGAAAAATAATTCGCTCCTCTTGGATATGAGCTCAGATGCCTTGGAGTATGCGTTTCATCAGTTGAGTGAATTTCTGAGAACAGGGTACTTCTTCCCTTCCGAATTCTGGAGCTTTTCAAGAGAGGGCCGAAAGTACGATACGCAGGTTTTCTTCGGCAAGCTCACCTTCGTGAAGATGACTTTTTTGACGCCGGCTTGAGAGGGCCAACTCGGAGGCTGCGCAGACCTCCGTCAGGATTGCGTGCACGACAAACGTCCCCCTGCGCAAAACCCCTCGTTCATCTGGCCGCAGTCTGAGCCACAGGCTTTCACGCCTCTACCCCCGCTGTCTTCGGGTTTTCGATAACTAAATCACCTTGATTTAGTCCTTCCACTGTCCGATAGTCCCCTTGCGCCCGGACGCCCGCTTCCCCTCACGCGATCCGGATCCAAAACCGCAGGCGCAAGCCAACCGCCCGCCCAAGGAGACAACCCATGCACACCAGCCCCCGCTCCATCCTCGCCCTGGCAGCACTCTCCCTCGCCGCAGCCTCCGCGTCGACCGCCGCCTTCGCCGCCGACCAGCCCGTCATCGGCCTCGTCACCAAGACCGAGACCAACCCCTTCTTCGTGAAGATGAAGGAAGGCGCCCAGGAAGAGGCCAAGAAGCAGGGCGCCAAGCTGCTCTCCGGCGCAGGCAAGGCCGACGGCGACAACGCCGGGCAGATCACCGCCATGGAGAACATGATCGCGGCCGGCGCCAAGACCATCCTCATCACGCCGAGCGATGCCAAAGCCATCGTTCCCGCGATCAAGAAGGCGCGCGACAAAGGCGTGATGGTGATCGCGCTCGACAGCCCGGCCGATCCGCCGGATGCGACCGACGCGCTCTTCGCCACCAACAACTACACCGCCGGCGTGCTGATCGGCGAGTACGCCAAGGCCGCGATGGCGGGCAAGCCGGCGAAGATCGTCGCGCTCGACCTGCTGCCGGGCCACCCCGTGGGCGCGCAGCGCCACAACGGCTTCATGAAGGGCTTCGGCCTGCAGGCCAACGACGCGAAGTCGAACGAGCTGTCTAAGGCGCCCGAGATCGTCTGCATGGCCGACAGCTACGGCGACCAGGCCAAGGCGCAGACGGTGATGGAGAACTGCCTGCAGAAGGCGCCCGACGTGAACCTGGTCTACACCATCAACGAGCCCGCCGCCGCCGGTGCGTACAACGCACTCAAGCGCGCCGGCAAGGAGAAGGGCGTGATGATCGTGTCGGTCGACGGCGGCTGCCAGGGCATCAAGGACACGGCCGCCGGCATCATCGCCGCGACCTCGCAGCAGTACCCGCTGAAGATGGCCGCCATGGGCGTTGCCGCGGGCGTCGAGTACGCCAAGACGGGCAAGAAGGCTTCGGGCTACGTCGACACCGGCGTGACGCTGATCGCTGGCAAGAGCGTGGCGGGCGTCGACAGCAAGGACACCAAGACCGGTGCCGAGCTGTGCTGGGGCAAGAAGTAAGCAGCCGAGCTGACGACGAATTCCAGGGAGGCACATCTCGATGGCGAAATCCGCATCAGCCACGCACCACATCCCGTGGGGCGCCCTGGGGCCGTGGCTGGCCCTGCTCGGCGCATGCATCTTCTTCGCGACCCAGTCCGACCGCTTTCTCACGGGCGGCAATCTCTCGCTGATCCTGCAGCAGGTGATGGTGGTCGGCGTGATCGCCATCGGCCAGACGCTGGTGATCCTCACGGCGGGCATCGACCTGTCGTGCGGCATGGTGATGGCGCTGGGCGGCATCATCATGAGCAAGTTCGCCACCGAGCTCGGCCTGCCGGCGCCGGTGGCCATTCTCTGCGGCATCGGGGTGACGACGCTGTTCGGCCTGCTCAACGGCCTGCTGGTCACGCGCATCAAGCTGCCGCCCTTCATCGTGACGCTGGGCACGCTGAACATCGCCTTCGCGATCACGCAGCTGTACTCGTCGTCGCAGACCATCACCGACCTGCCCGGCGGCCTCACGGGCCTGGGCACCACCTTCACCATCGGCGGCGCCGAGGTGGCCTGGGGTTCGGTGCTGATGGTGGTGCTCTATTTCCTCGCGTGGTTCGTGCTGCGCGAGACGGCGGCGGGGCGGCACGTCTACGCCGTGGGCAACAACGCCGAGGCCACACGCCTCGTGGGCATCCCTACCCAGCGCGTGCTGCTGGGCGTGTACGTGATGGCGGGCGTGCTCTACGGCATCGCCTCGCTGCTGTCGGTGGCGCGCACCGGCGTGGGTGATCCGAACGCGGGCCAGACCGAGAACCTCGACGCCATCACGGCCGTGGTGCTCGGCGGCACCAGCCTCTTCGGCGGCCGCGGCATCGTGCTGGGTTCGCTGATCGGCGTGCTGATCGTGGGCGTGTTCCGCAACGGGCTCACGCTGATGGGCGTGTCTTCCATCTACCAGGTGCTGGTGACTGGCATCCTGGTGATCCTGGCCGTCACGGCAGACCAACTCTCGCGCAGGGGGGCTCGCTAGCATGAAGCTCACCCCCAGTCTTCGCGCACTTCGTGTCGCTTCGCCAACCCCCTTCCAGGGGGCAACACCTTCGGCCGGGCAAAGCCCGTTCTGCGGTGTTCCCCGACGGGTCCGCGCCGGTCGCGTCGGCCGCGGCTCGTGTGCCAGCGTGGTGGAGAACTGAAATGAACACGGCTACAAACCGCAAGATCGTGATGCAGGCCAAGGGCCTGGTGAAGCGCTACGGCCAGGTCACGGCGCTGGCCGGTGTCGACTTCGAGTTGCGCGAAGGAGAGATCCTCGCGGTGATCGGCGACAACGGCGCGGGCAAGTCATCGCTCATCAAGGCGCTGTCGGGCGCGATCGTGCCCGACGAGGGGCAGATCCTGCTCGACGGCAAGCCGGTGAACTTCCGCAATCCGCTGGAGGCGCGGCGCGCGGGCATCGAGACGGTCTACCAGGACCTGGCCGTGGCACCCGCCATGACCATCTACGAGAACCTGTTCCTCGGCCGCGAGCTTCGCCGGCCCGGCTTCATGGGCAACGTGCTGCGCATGCTCGACAAGAAGAAGATGCTGAGCGAAAGCACCGCGCGCATGGCCGACCTGAAGGTCGGCATCCAGTCGATGACGCAGGCGGTCGAGACGCTCTCGGGCGGCCAGCGCCAGTGCGTGGCCGTGGCGCGCAGCGCGGCCTTCGCGCGGCACGTGGTCATCATGGACGAACCCACCGCCGCGCTCGGCGTGAAGGAGGGCAACATGGTGCTGGAGCTGATCCGCCGCGTGCGCGATCGCGGCCTGCCGGTGGTGCTCATCAGCCACAACATGCCGCACGTGTTCGAGGTGGCCGACCGCATCCACGTGGCCCGCCTGGGCCGCCGCGCGGCCGTGCTCGATCCGAAGAAGATCAGCATGAGCGACACGGTCGCGGTGATGACCGGCGCGATGACGGCCGACCAGTTGCCCGCGGAGGCGCATGCCTGATGCGCACGCACCCGCTGCTGTGCGCACGCCCGACCTGCTGCGGCCCCGCGGCTCCAACCAGGTCGGCATGCGCCAGTTCAACGAGCGCACGGTGCTGCAGGCGCTGCGCGTTCACGGCAGCCTGCCCAAGGCCGACCTGGCACGGCTGACCGGCCTGAGCGCGCAGACCATCGGGCTCATCACCGCGCGGCTGGAGGAAGACGGGCTCATCCTCAAGCAAAGCCGCGTGCGCGGGCGCATCGGCCAGCCCTCGGTGCCGCTGGCGCTCAACCCCGACGGCGCCTTCGCCATCGGCATCAAGGTCGGCCGGCGCGGTGCCGAGTGGCTGCTGATCGACTTCGCCGCGCAGGTGCGCGAGCGCCACGCCATCGGCTACGACTTTCCCGACGCCGACGAACTGCTGCCCGCCATCGCGCAGCACATCCACCGCCTGCGCGACGGCCTGGGGCCGCTGGCCGCGCGCAACGTGGGCGTGGGGCTGGCCGCGCCGTTTCTGCTCGGCGGCTGGCACCGCACGCTGGGGCTGTCGAAGGCGCAGTCCGACCTGTGGAACCAGATGGACCTGGCCGCCGAGGTGCGTTCGCGCATCGACCTGCCGGTGAGCTTCGCGCGCGACACCGTGGCCGCCTGCGTGGCCGAACTGGTGGGAGGGCGGGGGCACGACCTGAAGAGCTTTCTCTACATCTTCGTCGACACCTTCGTGGGCGGCGGGCTCGTCATCAACTCGCACCTGCATACCGGCGCGCATGGCAATGCGGGCGCGCTGGCATCGCTGCCGATGCAGCCGCCGGGTACCCGCGGCGCGCTGCCGCCGCAGCTGGTCGCGCAGGCGTCGCTGTGGGAGCTCGAGCAGCGCCTGTCGGCCGAAGGCCTCGATCCCATGGCCGCCTACGACGACCGCGCGCTGCAGCCGCCTTTCGCGCAGGCCACGACGGCCTGGCTGGCCAGCGCATCGCAGGCGCTGGCGCATGCCATCGTGTGCGGCACCGCCATGCTCGACTTGTCCGACGTGGTGGTGGACGGCTCCATGTCACGCCCGCTGCTTCAGGCGCTGCTCGACCAGACCCGCGACGCGCTCGACCACTGCAACTGGGAAGGCCTCTGGCAGCCGCAGCTGCACGGCGGCAAGGCCGGTGCGCAGGCCTGCGCGCTCGGCGGCGCGATGCTGCCGCTGCACGCGAACTTCGCGCCGGACCACGACGTGTTCCTGAAGGCGGCCTAGCCCGTACGGCGTGATCGCGCGAGGCTCAGTGCCTCGGCGATCAGCGGCTTGACCGTATCGAAGGTCTTCTCGCTCGGGTTGATCACGCTGACCCAGTACATCTTCGCGTACAGCGGATGCGGCATCAGCGTGTCGAGCGCGCTGTAGTCGGGCGCGGCCGGCTGCTCGCCGAAGAGCGCGCGGAACGTTTCCTTGCCCACGCCGAGGTTCAGCCGGAACACGCCGGCGCGGTCCAGCTTCGAGGCGTTGTCGAACTCGTTGTCCTTCGTCACGATGGTCGCGAAAGGGAACTTGTCGTCGCTGTCGTGGAAGAAGAAGGTGTTGTCGTCGGCGACCTGGAAATGGCCGCCGGCCAGCATGTCGATGATGTGTTGGGTGATCGCGTCTTCGGTCATGGGCGCGATCTTGCCCGCATTCTCATCGGGAAGTCGGCCAGCGCCGCAGCCCCAGTTCGTCCGCCAGCTGCCGGTAGGCCTTGATCTGCGCCTGCACATAGTCGTCGAGCGCGGAGCCGGTAAGGGCGAAAGGGTAGAGCCCGTGCTGTTCGCGCAGCGATGCATAGCCGGGCGCAGCGCTCGCCTCGCGGAACGCGTTGGTCCAGGCGCGCACGGCGGCATCGGGCACGTCCGCACTCAGGTAGAGGCCGCGCACCGTGGGCCAGACCAGGTCCACGCCTTGCTCGCGCGCGGTCGGCACGCCGGTGAGGACGCCGCCCAGCCGGTTCTCCGACAGCACCGCGAGCAGCCGCACGGCCGCTCCGCCCGCGATGGCCTGGAGTGCTTCGGCCGCATCGCCCGGAAACGCGTCGACATGCCGCCCCTGCAATGCGCTCAGTGCGTCGCCGCCGCCCTCGAAGGAGACGAAGCGCATCGCCTTGTGGTCTCGCCCCGCTGCGCGCACCAGCAGCGCGGCCTTCACCCAGTCCTGGCTGCCTACCGTGCCGCCCGCGCCGAAGGCGATGCGCGACGGGTCCTGCCGCAGTGCGGCGACAAGGTCCTGCAGGCGCCTGAAAGGCGAATCGCGGTGAACGGCGATCACACCGTAGTCGGTGCCCAGCGTGGCGATCCAGCGCACGGCCGAGGGCGAATGCGGTCCGAAGCGGCCCTGCGCGAGGTTGAGCAGCGAGCCGCTCGAGAACGCCACCAGCGTGCCCGGCCCGCCGAGCTTGCCGGTGGCGATGCGGTCGAAGGCCACGGCGCCGATGCCGCCCGGCAGGTAGCGCTGCGCGAGCGGTGGGCGCGCGGGGCGCACGGCCTGCAGCGCGTCGCGCGCCAGTGCGCAGGTCAGCGCGAAGCCGCCGCCCGCCTTGGCGGGGATCACGCAGTCGGCCGCTTCTTCGGAAGGATCGCCCGCGGCCATCGCGCGCATGCCGAATGGCGGCGCGAGCAGCGCACACAGCGCGCGCAATGCATGGCGTCGGTTGGAGGTAGCGGAGGAAGGCATGGCGGCGGGCCCGTCAGTCGGAGGCCGGGGCCGATGAAGCGCGCGGCCACCAGATGATCGCATGCAGCCCCGGGCCGGTTTCGCGTGCCTCGAGCCGCAGTTCGCCCCGGTGCCGCTGCGCAATGGAGCGCGCGATGGCCAGCCCGAGCCCGAAGCCGCCCTTGCCGGCGCGTGCGCCACGCCGGAAGCGCTGGCCCAGCGCGGCGCGTTCCTCCTCGTCGATGCCCGGGCCGTTGTCTTCCACGTTGAGGCTCCAGCCCGCGGCGTCGCCGGCAGCAAAAAGCGTGATCGTGCCTTCGGCTGGCGTGTAGGCGATGGCGTTGCTCACCAGGTTGCCCAGTGCCTCGCGCATCAGCCCGCGATCGGCCACGGCGGGGAATTCGGGCGCGGGTGAATGGACGCCCAGGTCGATGCCCAGATCTATGCGTTTTGCGCGCGCCAGCGGCAGCAGGTCGACGGCCACTTCGCGCAGCAGCCCCGCCAGATCGAATTCGGCGGGCTCCACCGACACCGTGTCGCTGCGGCCGAGCGCCAGCAGCTGCTGCGCGCTGCGCGTGGCGCGGCCGATCTCGGTGCCGAGCGCATCGAGCGCCACCTGCACCTGCGCCGGGTCTTCCTCGCGCCGCGCGTAGTCGGCCTGCATCTGCAGCGTGGTCAGGTGCGTGCGCAGCTGGTGCGAGGCGTCGTCGAGGAACTGGCGCTGCTGCGAAACCAGCTCCTGCGTGCGAGACATCTGCTGGTTGACGGCAGCCACCAGCGGCCGAACCTCGGCGGGCAGGTCGGTCTCGGCAATGCGCGTGAGGTCATCGCTGGTGCGCGCGCCCACCTCGCGCGCCAGCCGCGAGAGCGGGCGCAGCGCCGCCGCGAGCGCGATGGCGGTGCCGCACAGCAGCATCGCCAGCACCAGCCCGTCGCGCAGCGCCGCGCTGCGCACGAAGCGCGCGCTGAATTCCTGGCGCGAGCGCGTGCTCTCGCCGACCTGGATCAGCACGCTGCGCCCTGTGCTGCCGGCCGGCGCACGGTCGAGGTCGCGGCGGTAGGCCGCGAGCCGCACGGCCTCGCCGAAGTAGGTGGCGTCGTAGAAGGCCGGCACGCCCATCTTCAGCTCGGCGGGCGGGGCGGGCAGGTCGGCGCTGCCCAGTTCGACCAGCCCGTCGGAGGTCGAGACGCGGAAGAACACCTGTCCGCTCGCCGTAAGCTCGAAGAACTCGAACATCGTGTAGGGCAGCTCGACCGAGAGCCCGCCCGACGCGGTCGAGATGTTGGCGTCGATGGACTTGAGCGCGCCCAGCAGCGAGCGGTCGTAGGCGGCGTTGGCGGCGGCCAGCGCGTCGTGCCGCGTCATCCACAGCTCCAGCGCGGTCACCACGAGCAGGGCGGGAAAGAGCAGCAGCGCGAGCCGCTGCCAGAGGCTCGCGCGCCGCAGGCGATTTGCCAGGCCGGACACCACGCTCACTCAGTCTGCTTCCAGCACGTACCCAAGCCCACGCAGCGTGACGATGCGCACGCCGCTGCCGTCCAGGCGCTTGCGCAGCCGGTAGACGAAGACCTCCACCGCCTCGGGGTGCACTTCCTCGTCGTCGGAGAACACTCGCTCCAGGATCTGCTGCTTCGACAGCGGCTCGCCGCTGCGCTGAACCAGCACCCGCAGCACCGCCAGTTCGCGCGGCGAGAGCGCCAGCGCCTCGCCGTTGAGCGTGAAGTGCCGCCGCGCGCCGTCGTACACCAGCGGACCGCAGGCCTGGCGCGGATGCTCCACGCCGCGCGCGCGGCGCACCAGCGCATGCAGCCGCGCCTCGAGCTCGGCCAGCGCGAAGGGCTTGGCGAGGAAGTCGTCGGCGCCCGCGTTGAGCGAGGCCACCCGCTCGTTCACCGAATCGCGCGCCGTGAGGATCAGCGCCGGCAGCCGCTGGTCGCGCTCGCGCAGCCGCTGCAGCACCGTGTGTCCGTCCAGCCCTGGCAGGCCCAGGTCGAGCACCAGCGCGTCATGGTCGCGCTGCTGCAGCGCCCGGTCGGCCAGGCGCCCGTCGTCCACCCATTCGACCTGGATGCCCGCGTGCTCCAGCGCCTTGCACAGCCAGGTGCCCAGGGTGTGTTCGTCTTCGGCCAGGAGAATGCGCATGGCCCGATGCTAGAGCCGACGGGGCTCAATCCGGCTTGATGTTTGCCCTTGCGATGACCTTCTGCCAACGGGTTTGTTCAGAGGCGATGAACTGCGCGAACTGCTCCGGCGTGCCGCCGATGGCCTCGGCCGCGTCGTTGGTCAGCCGCTGCATCGAGTCGGGCGACTTCACGGCCTTCATCGTCTCGGCCGAAAGCTTGGCGAGCTGCGCCGGCGTGATGCTGGCCGGCGCGAGCATGCCGTACCACTGCGTCATCTCGAAGCCGGGGAAGCCCTGTTCGGCCACGGTCGGCACGTCGGGCAACTGCGGCAGGCGCTTGGCCGAGCCGGTCGCGATGCAGCGCACCTTGCCCGCCTTGATGAACTGCAGCACCGCTGCCGCGCCGATCGCCGAGGCGTCGAGCCGGCCAGAGAGCAGGTCGGTCACCATCGGGCCGGTGCCGCGGTAGGGCACGTGCAGCATGAACACGTCGGCCGTCATCTTCAGGTACTCGAAGGCCAGGTGGCCCGCGCTGCCGTTGCCCGCCGAGCCGTAGCTGAGCTTGCCCGGCTTCGACTTGGCGTAGGCGATGAACTCCTTGAGGTTCTTCGCCGGCACGTCGGGATGCACCACGTAGAGGCTGGGCACCTTGGCCAGCAGGCTTACGGGCTTGAAGTCCTTGTTCGCGTCGTAGGGCAGCTTGGCGAAGATGTACGGGTTGACCGCCAGCGTGCCGATGTGGCCCAGGATGATCGTGTGCTGGTCGGTGGCGCGCGCCACCTCGCCCATCGCGATGTTGCCGGCCGCGCCCGGCTTGTTGTCGACGAACACGCTCTGGCCGATGGTGCGCGAGAGTTCGGCGGCGGTCGAGCGCGCGACGATCTCCGAGCTGCCGCCGGGCGCGAAGGGCACGACGAAGCGGATCGACTTGCTGGGCCACGCGTCTTCGGCGAAGGCCATCGAGGGCAGCAGGCCGCCGAGGGCTGCTGCACCGCCGGCCTGGAGCA
Organism: Variovorax sp. 278MFTsu5.1; assembly: GCF_048305045.1. Taxonomy (NCBI): domain Bacteria; kingdom Pseudomonadati; phylum Pseudomonadota; class Betaproteobacteria; order Burkholderiales; family Comamonadaceae; genus Variovorax; species Variovorax sp. 278MFTsu5.1. Next base: position 4,343,882 of record NZ_CP157622.1, on the reverse strand, counting down.
GGCCGCGGCGGCTCAGGCGGATGTCATGGGGGAAGAGGGGTGCGGACATGGTGCTTGTGTCTCCAGCGCTTTTTGGATTGAAAGCGCGCATCGTGCCCGGGGGATGCTGTCGGAATGCTGTCAGTCGGGTCAGATCAGGTTGCGCATCGCCTGCGCCGTCTCCCGAAGCACCGGCAGCACCCGCGCCACCGCATCCTCCGAGCTCTCGTGCCCCATCGGCATCGTGATGTTCAGCGCTCCCACCAGCGTGCCGTGCCGGTCGCGCAGCGGCACCGCGATGCCGCGCGAGTTCAGGTCGAGCTGCTGTTCGGAAAGGGCCCAGCCTTGCGCCCGGATGCGCGCGAGTTCGAGCTTCATTCGCTCCATGCTCGCGATGGTGTGCGAGGTGAAGACGGTGAGCTTGCGGGTGGTGAGCCACTCGTCGAGCTCGGCGTCGCTGCGCAGCGCCAGCATCAGCATGCCGGAGGCGGTGACCTGAGCCGGCACACGCGCGCCGAGCACGTAGCCGGTGCTCATGCTGCGGTTGGGTCCGTTGCGGGCGATGTAGACCACCTCGTCGCCGTCCATCACGCTGAGGTAGGCGATCTCGTTGGTGCCGGCGGCCACACGCTGCAGGAAGGGCTGCACCACGCGCGGCAGGCGGGCCGACTCCAGGTACGACTGGCCCAGGCGCAGCACGCGCGGCGTGAGCCAGAACAGCTTGCCGTCGCTGGCGACGTAGCCCATGTGCTGCAGGGTCAGCAGGTAGCGCCGCGCGGCGGTGCGGGTCATGTTCGTGCGCTGGCCGGCCTGGCTGGCGGTGAGGCGCGGGTTGGCGTCGTCGAAGGCCTCGATGATGCTCACGCCGCGTTCCAGGCCGGCGATCCAGTCGCGCTTGTCCAGGCCGGGAGGCGGTGCCGGGTCGTGATTGCTGTCCTTGCTCATGGGCGGAAGTGTGATCTGTGCGGAAGGGTTCGAGTTTGCAATTGGTGCAGGTGAAAACCCTCGAATTGATCGATTATTGAATTTAAAAGATCGATAGTCGCACGTTTTTATGCCCCGAAGGCTGCAGGGGTTGGCTGGAGGGACTATAAAGCTCGCCATCCGCCCTCCAAAAGAGCGATTGACGAACGGAAGCACGCACATGAGCCATTCCATCAGCGGCAGCACCCAGGCCTACCTGATCCCCGGTGACCCGGTTCGCAACGTACGGCTGCCGCGCATGTTCAATGCCGCCTTCGAGCGCTACGGCATCGACGCGGTGCTGCTGCCCATGCAGGTGCCGGTTCGCGACTTCGCGGTGTTCTTCAAGTCGGCCTTTCTCGCGCGCAACGTGCGCGGCATGGTGATCGCGCCGCCCCACAAGCCGCTGGTGGTCGACCTGCTCGAAGGCTGCGGCCTCTTCGGCCGCGTGGCGGGCTCGGTCAACGTGGTGCGCCGCACCGAGGGCGACCAGCTCGAGGGCGATCTCTTCGACGGCGAGGGCCTGATCGGCGCGCTCGACCACTACAACATTCCCTTCCGCGGCAAGCGGGTGCTGATCTTGGGCGCGGGCGTGAGCGCCGCGGCCATCGGCGTGGCGCTGGCCGAGGGCGGCACGGTCAACGGCGCGGCGCACATCGCCATGTACGACAAGGCAGCCGGCAAGGCGGCCGGCGTGGCGGCCAAGCTCGACGCCTTCTTCGACGCGAACGTGGTCGCCGCCGACAGCAACGCGCCCGAGGGCTTCGACCTCGTCATCAACGCCACGCAACTGGGGCTGAGCGACGACGACGCGGCGCCGGTCGATGTGGCGCGCATGGAGAGCCACGCCGCGCTCTTCGACATCCTGCTGCGCAACCAGCCCACGCCGCTGGTGCGCGCGGCCCGTGCGCGCGGGCTCAATGCGCAGGCCGGCTTCGAGATGCTGATCCAGCAGATGCCGCACTACTTCCGCTACTTCGGCCACATGGATGCGGCGGATGCGATGGCTGCCGACGCCGGCTTCCTGCGCGAAATCATCTATCCGCCCGCAATGCACGCCGAGATCGCGCAGCCCTTGCGCTATCGCTCCCCGAGCGTGGCGTAAATGGCTCACCCCCAGGCTTCGCGCACTTCGTGTCGCTTCGCCAACCCCCTTGCAGGGGGCAATGCCTGCGGCCCGGCAAAGCCGGTTCCGCGGCATTCCTGGAAGAAACCTTCATCGACCTTTGATTGCACAGATTGATCCACCAATGATTTCCGGCAAATCCACCCTCATCGCCCACATCGGCTTTCCCACGGAGGCCTTCAAGGCTCCGATGATCTACAACCCCTGGTTCGACAAGCACGGCATCGACGCGGTGGTCGTGCCCATGGGCGTGAAGCCTGAGGACTACGCGGTGTCGCTGCCGCAGATCTTCAAGTTCAGCAACATCCGCGGCGCGCTGGTGACCATGCCGCACAAGGTGACGACGATGTCGCTGGTCGACGAGGTGACGCCCACCGCGCGCGTGGCCGGTGCCTGCAACGCCATCCTCAAGCGCCCCGACGGCACGCTGCTGGGCGACCAGTTCGACGGCGCCGGCTTCGTGCGCGGCGTGGAGCGCAAGGGGCGGCTCTTCAAGGGCACGCGGGTGCTGGTGTCGGGCGCGGGCGGCGTGGGCTCGGCCATCGCCGCGTCGATTGCCGCCGCGGGCGCCGCCGAGTTGATGCTGTTCGACATGAGCGAGGCTTCGGCCAACGCGCTGGCCGCCCGGCTGCGCGAGCACTATCCGCAGATGAAGGTGACCACCGGCTCGAAGGACCCGGCCGGCTACGACGTGGTGGTCAACGCCACGCCGCTGGGCATGAAGGAGGGCGATCCGCTGCCCTTCGATGTCGACCGCATCGACCCTTCGACCTTCGTCGGCGAGGTGGTCATGAAGACCGAGTACACGCCGCTGCTGCAGGCCGCCAAGGCCAAGGGCTGTGCGGTGCAGGTGGGCACCGACATGCTGTTCGAGATGATTCCGGCGTACCTGGAATTCTTCGGCTTCGGCACCGCCTCGCCCGAGGAGCTGCGCGCCGTGGCGCAACTGAAATACTGAAAAAGAAAGGAAGGCTCGCCCGATGAGCATTTTCGAAGGCTTCCTCTCCACATCCGAAACGCTGGGCGCGTTCAGCGACCGCGCCTTCGTCGACGCCATGCTGCGCTTCGAGGCCGCGCTGGCGCGCGCGCAGGCGGCCGAGGGGCTGATCCCCGAGAGCGCCGCCAACTCGATCGTCAGCAGCTGCAAGGTCGAGCTGTTCGACGTCGCCAAGATCGTTCGCGAGAGCGGACGTGCCGGCAGCGTCGCGATCCCGCTGGTGAAGGCGCTGCGCGAGGCCGTGGGCCTCTTCAATGCCGAGGCCGCGGCCTTCGTGCATTTCGGCAGCACCAGCCAGGACGTGATCGACAGCGCGATGGCGCTGGTCACGCGCGAGGCTGTCGCGCTGATCGAGGCCGACCTCGCCAAGGCCGCCGACGCGCTGCTGCGCCTGGCCGTGACGCATGCCGAGACCCCGATGCTCGCGCGCACGCTGATGCAGCCGGCCTCGGTGACCAGCTTCGGCTTCAAGTGCGCCGGCTGGGCCGCGCCGCTGGTGCGCAGCCGCATCCGCCTGCGCGATGCCGCCAAGCATGCGCTGCAGCTGCAGCTCGGCGGCGCCATCGGCACGCTGGCGCAGATGAAGGGGCAGGGCGCGGCCGTGCGCAAGCGCATGGCCAAGGAACTCGGCCTGGGCGACCCCGGCGCGACCTGGCATACACAGCGCGACGAATGGGTCGCGCTAGGCTGCGAGCTGGGCCTCATGACCGGCAGCCTGGGCAAGATCGCGGTCGACATCTCGCTGCTCGGCCAATACGAAGTCAGCGAAGTCACCGAGCCCAGCGAACCGGGGCGCGGCGGCTCGTCGGCCATGCCGCACAAGCGCAACCCGGTGGCCTCGATGGTCGCCATCGCCGCTGCGCACCGCGCGCCGCAGCGCGTGGCCGCGTTGCTCGGCGCCATGCCGCAGCAGCACGAACGCGCGCTCGGCGCATGGCAGGCGGAGCTGGGCGAATGGCCGCAGCTCCTGATGTCGGCGCATGGCAGCGTGCGTGCGATGGCCGGTGCATTGCCTGGCCTGCAGGTCGACGCCGCGCGCATGCGCGCCAACATCGACCGGCTGCGCGCCGAACTCCCGCGCGACGCGGCGGACGAATGGTTCGCCCCCGCGCTCGCCCACGAAGCCGGACAGACCGCGCTCGCCGAAGTGAAGGCGCTGCAGGCCCGGCTCGACGCACACAAGGAACTCTCCCAATGACCACCCCCGAAAACCCGCCCGTGGAGCCCGGCGCCTATGAAGCCGGCCTCGTCAACCGCCGCCGCGTGCTCGGCGATGCCTGGGTCGACAAGTCGCTGGCCAACCGCAACGGCTTCAACGCCGAGTTCCAGGAGCTCATCACGCGCCATGCGTGGAACGACATCTGGGGCCGTCCCGCGCTGGGCGACAAGACGCGCCGCTTCATGGTGCTGTCGATGATGCTGGGCATCCACGCGTACGAAGAATTCGCGATGCACGTGCGCGCCGCGCTCGACGGCCCGCCCGAGTCGCGCCTCACGCCGGACGAGATCAAGGAGGTGATCATGATGGCCGCCATCTACTGCGGCGTGCCCGTGGCCAACCACGCCTTCGGCATCGCGACGGGCATCCTGCGCGAGAAGGGCCTGCTGCCGCCGCTGGCGCAGTGACTGTGCCGCCTGCCCAAGGTAGGGGGCGAACGAAGGGCCGCTTCGACGTCACCTTTGCGCTGCTGCTGCCGCTGCTCCTGGCGGCGCAGCCCGTAGCCACCGACAGTTATCTTCCCGCGCTCCCCGCCATCGCGAAGGAGCTCGGCTCGGCCAGCACCAGCCTCACGCTGTTCGTGCTGGCCTTCGGCTTTGCGCAGCTGCTGTGCGGTCCGCTGGCCGACCGCTTCGGGCGGCGGCCGGTGCTGCTGGCGGGGCTGGGCTGCTACGCGCTCGCGGCGCTGGGCGGCGCCTTCGCGGGCAGCGTGGCGCTGCTCGCGGGCTGGCGCACGCTGCAGGGCTTCTCGATGGCGGCGATCCTCGTGTGTTCGCGCGCCGCCGTACGCGACCTGTACCCGGCGCACGAAGGCCCGCACGTGATGGCGCGCGGCCTCACCGGCCTGGGCATCGTCGGGCTGATGGCGCCGCTGCTCGGCGCGTGGCTGGTGCAGGGCGCGGGCTGGCGCTGGGTGATGGCAGCGATGGCGCTCTACGCCGCGGTGCTGTTCGCGCTGTGCTGGCGCTCGTTCGGCGAGACGCGCCGGCCCCTGGGCGAGGGCGAGTCGTCCGCGCCGCGCGGCAGCACGCGCGCCGTGTTCGCGAGCCGCTCGTTCCGTGCCTGGGCCTCGGTGGCGGCCACGACCTACGGCGGCCTGTTCTGCTTCCTGCTGCTGTCGCCCATGGTCTACATCGGCTACCTGGGCTGGTCGCCTGCCTGGTACGGGTGGATCCCGGCCGGTGGTTCGCTGGTCTACATCTTCAGCACCACCATGTGCCGCAGCCTGCTGCGGCGCTACGGGCCGGTGCGCACTGTGCGGCTGGGCGCATCGCTGAGCCTCGGCGGCGCCGTCATCCAGGCGCTGGGCTGCTGGCTGATGCCGCTGAGCGCGGTGCCGCTGCTGTTCGGCCATGCCGTCTACTGCCTGGGCCACGGCATCCACCAGCCCTGCGGGCAGGCGGGCGCGGTGGGCGACCTGCCGCACCTGGCGGGCCGCGCCGTGTCGTGGTCCGGCTTCGGCATGATGATGGTCGCGTTCTGCGCGGGGCAACTGGCCGCGCGCTTCGTCGATGCCGATTATTCCAACGGCGCCTGGCCGATGGTCGTGCCCATGCTGCTGGCCGGCAGCGTGCTGGTGGCGATCGCGTTCTTCTGGCTGCCGCGTCTGCAACACCCGAAAAAGGAAACCACACCATGACCCGTTTGAATGTCGTTCGCGAGGGCGATGGCCCCATCGTCGTGCTCAGCCATGCGCTCGGCTGCGACCTGAGCATGTGGGACGGCGTGGCCGCGCACCTGGCGCGCGGCCACACGGTGCTGCGCTACGACCACCGCAACCACGGCGCCTCGGAGGTGCTGCCCGGCGAATTGCGCATCGAGACGCTGGCGCAGGACGCGGCCGAGCTCATCCGCCGGGAGGCGGGCGGCGAGCCGGTGCACTTCGTCGGCCTGTCGATGGGCGGCATGACGGCTCAGGCGCTGGCGGTGCGCCACCCCGAGCTGCTGAAGACGATCGTGATCGCCAATTCGGCCGCGCATTACCCCGACCAGACGCCCTGGCGCACGCGCGTCGAGACGGTGGCCGCCAGGGGCGTGGCTGCCATCGCCCCCGGTGCGGTGTCGCGCTGGATCACGCCGGCCTGGGCCGCCACGCCGGAAGGCGCGGAAGCCGCGAAGAAGCTGCACGACGTGCTGGTGCGCACCGACGCGCAGGGCTACATCGAAAGCTGCAACGCGGTCGCCGCCATCGACTTCCGCGAGAGCAACCACCGCGTCGCCGTGCCCACGCTCGTCATCGGCGGGCTACAGGACGAGGCCACGCCGATGGCGATGTCACAGGCCATGGCCACGGCCATTCCGCATGCCCGTCTGGAGACCATCGACGCCGCGCACCTGAGCGCCGTAGAGCGGCCGGAGGAATTTGCGCGGCTGCTGATCGATTTCTGGCGCAGCCTTTGAGAGGCCGGAGCCGGGCGGGCGGCCTAGGTGTATCCCGTATTTCGTGCGAATAACGGTTGAATGTGATCGATGATCGATCAAAACGGCTCTGAATAGATTGTGACGACGCCCGGGTGTTCCTAAAGTCCACCCCCATGCATCGCTCCATCGCCACCGTCTCGCTCAGCGGCACGCTCCGCCAGAAGCTCGAAGCCGTCGCCGCCGCCGGCTTCGACGGCATCGAGCTGTTCGAGGCCGACTTCATCAACTTCAAGGGCACGGCCGCCGAACTGGGCCGCATCGCCGGCGACCTGGGCCTGAGCATCGACCTGTACCAGCCCTTGCGCGACTTCGAAGGCATGCCCGAGGCGCAGTTCCGCCGCAGCCTGGAGCGCGCCGAGCGCAAGTTCGACCTGATGCAGGCCATGGGCGCGCCGACGATGCTGTGCTGCTCCAACACCTCGCCGCTGTCCGTCAACGACCCTTCGCTGGCGGCCGCCCAACTGCACGAACTGGCCGAGCGCGCCGCGCGCCGCAACCTGCGCGTGGGCTTCGAGGCGCTGGCCTGGGGCCGCCACACCTGGCTTTACGGCCAGGCCTGGGAGATCGTGAAGCAGGCGAACCATCCGCACCTGGGGCTGATCCTCGACAGCTTCCACACCCTATCGCTGAAGGACGACCCGGCCGGCATCGCCGCCATTCCGGGCGACAAGATCTTCTTCCTGCAGATGGCCGACGCGCCGCTGCTGTCGATGGACGTGCTGCAGTGGGCGCGCCATCACCGCTCGTTCCCGGGGCAAGGCGACTTCGACGTGGTCGGTTTCTTCGAGCAGGTGCTGCGCGCCGGCTACACCGGGCCGCTGTCGCTGGAGATCTTCAACGACATCTTTCGCGAGACGCCGAACCGCCGCACCGCGGTGGACGCGATGCGCTCGCTGCTGTATCTGGAGAGCGAAACGCGCCAGCGCCTCGCCGAGCCGGCAGTGGCGCAGCAGGTAACGCTGTTCGACCCGCCGCCGGTGCCGGCGCTCTCGGGCCTTTCGTTCATCGAGTTCGCGGCCGACGAGGCTTCGGCCGCGACGCTGGCCACGCTGGTCGGCCAGCTGGGCTTCCGCCGCATCGGCAGGCACCGCTCCAAGGCGGTGACGCTGTACCGCCAGGGCGAGATCAACCTGATCGTCAATGCCCAGCCCGATTCCTTCGCGCGAGAGCGCTTCGAGGCGCACGGCACTTCGGTGTGCGCGCTGGGCGTGCGCTGCGGCGATCCGCTGGCTGCGGTGGGCCGCGCCACCGCCATGCGCTCGCAGCGGCACGACAGTCCGGTCGGGCCCAACGAACTGCGTGTGCCGGCCATCGTGGCGCCGGGCGGCAACCTGATCCATTTCGTGCCCGAGGCGCTGGGCGCCAACGGCCTGTACGAGGCCGACTTCATTCTCGAAGACCAGGGCGCCGGCACCAACGACGCCGGCCTGCAGCGCATCGACCACGTGGCGCTGGGCCTGGCGCTCGACCAGCTCGACACCTGGGTGCTGTTCACGCGCGCCGTGCTCGGCCTGGAGCCCGGCGAGAGCCTGGAGCTGGCCGACCCGTTCGGGCTGATCCGCAGCCGCGGCGTCGCCAATGCCGAGCGCAGCCTGCGGCTGGTGCTCAACGTGTCGCTGAGCCAGCGCACCCGCACCGCGCGCACGCTGAGCGTGACCGGCGGTGGCGCGGTGCATCACATCGCGCTGAGCTGCTCCGACATTTTCGAGACCGCCGCGAAGCTGCGCGCCAACGGCACGCGCTTCGTTCCCATTTCCGACAACTACTACGACGACCTGGCCACGCGCATCGACGTCGAGCCCGCGCTGCTTTCGCGCATGCGCGAGGCGGGCGTGCTCTTCGACCGCTCGCCCGCCGGCGACTACCTGCACATCTATACCGAGAGCTTCGAGGGCGGACTGTTCTTCGAGGTCGCGCAGCGCGTGGGCGACTACGACGCCTACGGCGCCCTCAATGCGCCGGCGCGCATGGCTTCGCAGGCACAGGACTGACCGATCGACAGATTGATCGACCGACAGAGAGCTGATTTCATTTTTTTCGTCACCACTGGAGACAACACATGGCAAGCAACACAGCCCGTGAGCCGCAAGGCAGGCACCAGTCGAGAAAGGCCGCGGCAAGCGGCTGGATCGGCTCGGCGCTGGAGTACTACGACTTCTTCATCTACGCCACCGCGGCGGCGCTGATCTTTCCGCAGATCTTCTTTCCCAAGGGCGACCCGACGACGGCCATCGTCGCCTCGCTCGCGACCTACGGCGTGGGCTACGTGGCACGCCCCATCGGCGCCTTCGTGCTCGGCCACTGGGGCGACACGCATGGGCGCAAGCAGGTGCTGGTGCTTTGCATGTTCCTGATGGGTTTCTCGACCGTGGCCGTCGGCCTGCTGCCGACCTACGACCAGGTCGGCCTGCTGGCACCGGTGCTGCTGGTGCTGCTGCGCCTGGTGCAGGGCTTCGCGGTGGCGGGCGAGATCTCGGGCGCGAGCTCGATGATTCTTGAACATGCTCCGTTCGGGCGACGCGGCTTCTTCGCGAGCTTCACGCTGCAGGGCGTGCAGGCCGGCCAGATCCTGGCGGCCGCCGTGTTCCTGCCGCTGGCGCACTATATGCCGGAAGACGCGTTCAACTCCTGGGGCTGGCGCATTCCGTTCCTGCTGAGCTTCCTGGTGATCGTGGCGGGCTACATCATCCGCCGCGAGGTGGACGAGACCCCGGCCTTCGCCGAGGTCGACAAGAAGGGTGAAACTGCCAAGGCGCCGATCATCCAGGCCTTCACCGACAGCTGGGCCGACATGCTGCGCGTGGTGTGCATGGCGCTGATGAACGTCATTCCGGTGGTGGCCACCGTGTTCGGCGCGGCCTACGCCGTGCAGGCCGCCTACGGCATCGGCTTCCAGAAGGACGTGTACCTGTGGATTCCGGTGCTCGGCAACATCCTGGCCGTGATCGTCATCCCGTTCGTGGGCAACCTGTCGGACCGCATCGGCCGCCGCCCGCCGATCATCGTCGGGGCGCTGGTCTCGGGCCTGCTGTCGTTCGTGTACCTGTACGCCATCAGCATCCGCAACGTGCCGCTGGCCATCTGCATGTCGCTGCTGATGTGGGGCGTGATCTACCAGGGCTACAACGCGACCTTCCCGAGCTTCTATCCGGAGCTGTTCCGCACCCGCAACCGCGTCTCGGCCATGGCCATCTCGCAGAACATCGGCACCACCTTCACCGCGCTGCTGCCGGCGCTGTTCGCCGCCGTCGCGCCTCCGGGCTCGACCAACGTGTGGTTCACCGTGGGTGCCATCACCTTCGCGGTGACGGTGCTCGCCGCCCTGGCCGCCTTCAGCGCCCGCGAAACCTACCGCATCCACATGCGCGACCTTGGCGACCCGAACGCCGTGCCGGTCGACAAGCAGGAATACGACCGCATGCGCGAGCAGACGCTGCAGGACGCGCGCCTGGCAAAGGCCGCGGCCTGAGGGGCGCTCGCAGGCGAAGACCTTTCGCCTGCCAAGGGTTGTGGCGCCGGGAAGAATGGCGCCATGACCTCCACATCCTCCCCCTCCCGCCTCAAGATCGACTTCGTTTCCGACGTGTCCTGTCCCTGGTGCGCCATCGGCCTGAGTTCGCTCGAGGCGGCGCTCGGGAAGGTGGCTCCGGAGATCACCGCGGAACTGCATTTCCAGCCCTTCGAGCTGAACCCGCAGATGCCGCCCGAAGGCCAGGACACCTTCGAGCACCTCAACCAGAAATACGGCTCCACGCGCGAGCAGCAGGCGCAGTCGCGCGAGATGATCCGCCAGCGCGGCGCGGCTGTTGGTTTCGAGTTCAGCCCCGAAGGCCGTCCGCGCGTCTACAACACCTTCGATGCCCATCGGCTGCTGCACTGGGCCGAGCTGGAAAGCCCGGCCAAGCAGGCGGCGCTCAAGAAGCTGCTGCTGAAGGCCTACTTCACCGACAGCCAGAACCCTTCCGACCACGAGGTGCTGGTGCGCGCCGCCACCGAAGCGGGGCTCGACGCGGCACGCGCCCGGCAAATTCTCGACAGCGACGAGTTCGCGCAGGAAACCCGCGAACGCGAGCGCATGTACACCGACGCCGGCATCCACTCGGTGCCCGCGATCATCATCAACGACCGGCATCTCATTTCGGGCGGCCAGCCCGTCGAAGTGTTCGAGCGGGCCCTGCGCCAGATTGCCGGCGCTGCACCTTCGGGCCTTGCCACAGCCTGACTTAGCTGGCGCTTAGGCGCCAGCTTTGCGCAGCGTTACGACGGTAAAGACCGTCAACCCGAAGCGGGCTCCGGCGGTTGAGGAGGCGTCTCCAAACCACTGTCACACACAGGAGCCCCGAAGATGAAGAAGAAAAGCCTAATCGCCGCGCTTGCCCTCATGGCCGCGGCTTCGCTGCCTGCACTGGCGGACGAGTACGGCAGACACCCGTTCTATCTCCACGCCTTGTCCGACCTGCGCACCGCGGCCTGGAAGGTGGAGCACCGCCGCCCCGAGGACGGACAGGTCTCGCGCGACGAGCAGGTGGTGATCGACGAGATCCACGCCGCCATCGGCGACCTGCAGCACGCCGCATGGCTCGACGGCAAGCCCGTCGAATGGCGCGAGCCCACCGATGCATGGCTGCCGCGCGAAGGCCGCCTGCACGCGGCGGTCGACCTGTTGCGCAAGGTTCATTCCGATGTGGCGCGCGAGGAAGACGACCCGCGCTCGCGGCCGTATCAGCAGCGCGGCCTCGAGCATGTCGACCTCGCGCTTTCCACCGCGCAGCACGCCATCGGCGACGTGCGCCGCCACGATCTGCGCAGGGAGTGAGGGCGGTGCCGGCCACCGCTGTTTCGCCGATCTTCTCTTTCCCGATGCGGCGCGCATCGATGGCGCTTGGCGCCTGCGCGCTGGCGCTGCTCGCGGCCTGCGCAACCGCGCCCGGAGACCATCGGCCGCTGGTTTCGGTGTCGCTGCCTTCGCAGCACGTGGACGAGGCCACGCGGCTGCGCTGGCTCGACCGCGTGAGCTGGGGCGCCAATGCGAGCAGCGACGCGCAACTCGCGAAGCGCGGCCTCCCGCTGTGGATGCGCGACCAGCTCAACCCGCGCCCCGCGCCGCTGCCTGCGGCCGCGCAGGCGCAGATCGACGCGATGGAAATCTCGCGCACGCCGCTCGACCAGCTCGTCACCGGGCTCGACGCGCAGCGCAAGGCGGCCGATGCGCTGCCCGACGAAGACCAGAAGAAGGCCGCGCGGCAGGCCTACCAGCAGCACCTCAACGCGCTGGTGCGCGAGGCCCAGCAACGCTTCGTGCTGCGCGCCCTCTACTCGCCCAACCAGCTGCAGGAGCAGATGACCTGGTTCTGGATGAACCACTTCAACGTCAACCTGCGCAAGGACAACATCCGCGCGATGGTGGGCGACTATGAGGAGAACGCCATCCGCCCGCACGCGCTCGGCAGGTTCCGCGACCTGCTCGGCGCCACGCTGCACCACCCGGCGATGCTGCGCTACCTCGACAACGCGCAGAACGCGGCCAACCGCATCAACGAGAACTACGCGCGCGAGCTGATGGAGCTGCACACGCTGGGCGTCGGTGGCGGCTATTCGCAGGCCGACGTGCAGGAGCTGGCACGCGTGCTCACCGGCGTGGGCGTGAGCTACCAGCCGCTCGATGCGCCGCCGCCGAACGTGCGGCCCAACCTACGCGCCGACTACGTGCGCAAGGGCCTCTTCGAGTTCAACCCGAACCGGCACGACTACGGCCCGAAGACGCTGCTGGGCCAGCCCATCCAGAGCCGCGGGCTGGCCGAGGCCGACGAGGCGCTCGACCGCCTCGCTCGCGCGCCGGCCACCGCGCGCTTCGTCTCGCGCAAGCTCGCCGTGTACTTCGTCTCCGACGATCCGCCGCAGGCGCTTGTCGACCGCATGGCTGCAGCCTTCACGCGCAGCGACGGCGACATCGCCGTCACGCTGAAGGCTCTGTTCGAGTCGCCCGAGTTCTCGGCTTCGCTGGGCCGCAAGTTCCGCGACCCGGTGCACTACGTGATGGCCGGCGTGCGCCTCGCGTACGACGACCGCGTGGTCACCAACGTGAACCCGATGCTCGGCTGGATCAACCGCATGGGCGAGCAGCTCTACGGCCACGAGACGCCCGACGGCTATCCGCTCAACGAGGCGGCCTGGGCCAGCGCGGGGCAGATGAACACCCGCTTCGAGATCGCGCGCGCCATCGGCGCGAACGGCGCGGTGCTCTTCCGCGCGGACGACAAGGCGCCACTGGAGAAGCCCGCCTTCCCCCCGCTGGCCGATTCGCGCGCGGTGCGCACGATGCAGGCCGGCATGAGCGCGGACACGCGCGAGGCGCTGGCGCAGGCGAAGAACCCGCAGGAATGGAACACCTTCCTGCTGGCCTCGCCCGAGCTGATGCGGCGATAGAACAGCAAGGAAGAGGGTATCCGTCATGCAACGTCGAGAACTCCTGAAACTCGCGGCGGCCGTGCCGTTCGCGGGCACCGCCGCCAAGGTGATGGCCGCGCCGGCCGCCGAAGGCGCCAAGCTGCTGGTCGTGTTCCTGCGCGGCGCCTACGACTGCTGCAACCTGCTCGTGCCCACGGGCAGCGACTTCTACTACGCCTCGCGTCCCAACATCGCCATCGCACGGCCCGGTTCGCCCAATGGCGCGCTGCCGCTGGACGGCAGCTGGGGCCTGCACCCCGCACTGGCTCAGAGCGTGCTGCCGATGTTCCAGCAGAAGCAGGCGTCCTTCATCGCCTTCGCGGGCACCGACGACCTCACGCGCAGCCACTTCGAGACGCAGGACTCCATCGAGCTCGGGCAGGCGCTCGACAAGCGCCGCGACTACCGCTCGGGCTTTCTCAACCGGCTGGCCGGCGTGCTCGGCGCGGGGCCCGTCACCGACGTGTCGCCCATCGCCTTCACCGACCAGCTGCCGATCTCGATGCGCGGCAACGCCAAGGCCGCCAACATGGCGCTGGCCGGCAATGCGCGTTCGGGCATCGACGCGCGGCAGAGCCAGGTCATCGCGTCCATGTACCGCAATACCACGCTGGCCCAGCCGGTGGCCGAGGGCTTCCAGGTGCGCGACGAGGTCATGCGCGCGGTGCAGGCCGAGATGGACGCCGCCAGCCGCAATGCCATGACCGCCAAGGGCTTCGAGTTGGTGGCGCGCCGCATGGCGCTGCTGATGCGCGACCGCTTCGACCTCGGCTTCGTCGACGTCGGCGGCTGGGACACCCACGTGGGGCAGGGCGGCGCCACCGGCTACCTCGCCAACCGTTTCGAAGAACTGGGCCGGGGCGTCGCCGGCTTCGCGCAGGAGATGGGCGACGACGCATGGCGCCAGACCGTGGTGGTCGTCATCAGCGAGTTCGGCCGCACCTTCCGCGAAAACGGCAACCGCGGCACCGACCACGGCCACGGCACCGTCTACTGGGTGCTCGGCGGCGGCCTCTCGGCGCAGGCCGGCGGGCGCGTGGTGGGCGAGCAGCAGGCGCTGACGCAGGCGACGCTGTTCCAGAACCGCGACTATCCAGTGCTCAACGAGTACCGGGCGGTGTTCGGCGGGTTGTTCCAGCGGATGTACGGGCTGTCGCCGGCGCAGCTGGGGCGGGTGTTCGAGGGCGTGGCACCGAAGGACTTGCGGCTGGTCTAGCGGCGCTACAACCTACCTTCCCTACTGGGTATGACAGGGGTACGAGCAAGTTCGGCAGCCGTTCACTTGGAAGTAGTAGCCTCGCGCAGCTTGCACGGCACTATGGCAGGAGGCATGCCAACCTAGTGGCTGCACATTGGCTGGACTGGGCCAATACATACAGCCTTGAGCATGGACTTCGTGATCGCCGTTGGGTTGAGCGGCGCGATTTACGCAATAGTCGGGCATCTCTATCTCCTTCAGGTTGAGGAGCTCAATCTAAGATTCGGGAGTGCCCTGACCAATCGCGCGTACGCGCGATTGACATTTGATGAACGGTCGCACCGACCGTAGTTTCTCGAGACCCTGTATCTCTCAAAGCAAATGCTAGTGGTGTTGGGCGATGTTCGCGTAGAAACGAGAAAGATGTGAGCATGGCCGTGATCGCCGAACACCTGCGAATGTCCGAGCTGCAGCGGCTCGGAGCATCCGCCCCGCTGATGCAGCTGGCTGCCGGCCAGTGCATCCACGAGGCGTTGCGGGACTCCTGCCTGGGGCCGCCGTTCTACGTCTACAACGGCGCGGACGTGCCCGAAGGGCCCACGCTGGTTCCGCTGTGGGACCACGGCAGCAGGGTCTGCGGCCTCCGGGCGGGAGAGGGCGAGTTGGAGTTCATCGAGTTCAGCATCGAATTGCCTCAGGACTTCGAAAGGGTCGCCGGCACCGAGCAGGGCTTCTGGACGACGCGCTTCGACTTCCTCTACGAATGCGACCTGTCCGATGAAGTGCTGCGCGACGCCGCCGAAGTGGTCGGATTCCGCTTCCTGGAGCGGTACCTGACGGCGAGGGAAGCTTTCGAGGAACAACTGGGCAGCTTCAGCGCCCATCGGGCGTGGCTTCAGGAGCTGGTCGCCGGCATCGACCGGGACGCCACTTCAGCCTGATCGCAGGGCGGGCTGCAACACCGCCGAGAATCCCCGCATGCCTCACGCCGTTTCCCTTCTTCGCGCCGCACGGCTGGCGCGAAGCGCCAAGCCTTTTCTTGCCCGTGGCGGCTTCAAGCGCGAGCGCTGTGCGGGCTGCCGGCTGGTGCCCAGCCACTGCATGTGCGCCATCCGCCCCTCGGTCGCAACGCGCGCGGGCGTCTGCCTGATCATGGCGGACATCGAGCCGCTCAAGCCCACCAACACCGGCTGGCTGGTCGCCGACGTGGTGGCCGACACCTTCGCCTTCGGCTGGGCCCGCACCGAGGTCGATCCTGCGCTGCTGGCGCTGCTGAACGACCCGCAATGGCAGCCCTACGTGGTGTTTCCGGGACAGTACGCGCAGCCGGAGCGGGTGGTGCTGGGCGTGGAGCCGCCCGCTGCGAAGCGCCCGCTCTTCATCCTGTTCGACGCGACATGGGCCGAGGCGCGCAAGATGTTCCGCAGGAGCCCGTACCTCGACCGGCTGCCGGTGCTGAGCCTTCGCCCGGAGCAGATCACGCAGTACAAGCTGCGCAACTCAGGCCGCGAAGACCATTTCTGCACCAGCGAGGTCGCCGCGATGTGCCTGAACCTGGCAGGCGAGCATGCGGCAGGGCAGACGCTCGAAGCCTATCTGCCGGTGTTCTCGCACCACTATCTGCGCGCGAAGAACCAGCAGCCCGTTGAGTGGGACGGTGCCGAGCACCAGCGGCTGCGCGAGGTGGTCGCCGCGCAGGCCTCGTGACGGCCGCCGTCAGGCGATCATCGATTCGAGTTCCGCCGCCAGTTCGCGCGGCGCAGGCATTTCCTGGACGATGTCTTCGGTGATGCCGGCAGCGATGGCCGACTGGCTCGGCCAGACGCCGCCCAGATTGCCCAGGTCCACGCCCTGGCGCTCCAGCGCCACGCGCCACACGGCCAGGTGCAGAACGCCGCCGAGTGCGTCGGCATGCTCCGACTTGTCGGGGCTCACGAAGCTCGAAAGCCCGCCGACCAGGTCGGGCGCGAAGCCCCAGCGCTGCGCCAGCGAGGCGCTCACGTCGCCGTAGTGGTAGCCGAACTCGACCAGCTCCAGCTGCGCGCGCCCCAGCGCCTCGAAGGGATGGAGGGCGTTCAGCGCGGCGATCCGGCCCGGCATCGCCTGGGCCATGATCAGGTGGCCGATGGCATGCATGCTGCCCGCGGTGAACGCCAGGTTGGGGTCCACGTGCCGGGTCTTGGAAGCCAGATACCGCGACGCAGAAGCCACGCGCAGGCTGTGGGCCCAGAAGGCCGGGAGGCTGACGCCTTCCACCTTCCTGAAGGCGCCCGCCAGGCCCGAACTCACCACCACCGAGCGGATCGCCGAGAGCCCGAGCATCAGGATCGCGCCCTGGATCGAGGAAATCTTGCGCCGCAGCCCGAAGAGCGGCGAATTGATCATCTGCAGCACCTTGGCCGCCAGCACCTGGTCGAGTTCGATGCGGTGAGCGACCGCCGAGAAGGACACGTCGTCGTCCCTCAGCATCTCCATCAGGTCGGACACCACCCTCGGAACAGTGGGCAGCGACTCGTCATTGGCAAAGAGTTCGTCGAGTGTCTTCATGGCGCTGGGAGGTGTTATTGCCTTTGTATGCAATGGATTTTCCTCCAGTGCACGCTCCAGTGGGCCCCCGGTTTGCGCCAATCCGTCATTTCTACGGAATCCGGTAGGCATCGAGGGCTGGCGCGCGCTATACCCAATTTCGGCTATGGCATATGAGTCCAAAAGATAACAAGATCTAACAATCTGATACTTCCCGGCCAGCTGGAGGGCTCCGGCGACAGATGGATTCGCGCTTTCCTGTTTGTGCGAATCCGCAGAAAACCAAAGAGGCAGAGGATGTTCCTGAATAGAGTGAGTTCTTGTGGGCGCCGCGGCGCCGTGGCTGGCGCAATCGTGCTGCTGGCCTCCTGCGGCGGTGGCGGCGGAGGTGGTGGCGCAACGGGCTTCGTACCCTTCGTGCCGTCCGTTCCACCGGCCCAGACGCCGGAACCCCCCGTCGTCGTGAAGCACACGGTCGGCGGCACCGTCAGCGGCCTTGCCGGCAGCGTGGTGCTCCAGAACAACGCGGGCGACGACCTGAAGCTCACGGCCGACGGCAATTTCACTTTTGCGACCGCGATCGCCGAAGGCTCGGCCTACGAGGTCAGCGTGCGCACCCAGCCGCTTTGGCAGTTCTGCACCGTGACAAAGGGCAGCGGCAAGGTTTCGGCCGGCGTAGCCGACGTCGCGGTCGCCTGTTCGGCGGCACAGGCGCAGGTGTCGGTGTTCGCCGGCTCCGGCGCCGCGGGCTCCGCTGTCGGCGCCGGCCCTGCCGCATCGTTCTCGCTGCCCTACGGCATCGTCTTCGACAAGGACAGGAACCTGTTCGTCTCCGATGTGCAAACGGGGCTCCTGCGCAAGATCACGCCTGCGGGCGAGACCACGACCATCGCGGGCGGGGGCAGCTTCAACGGCCCGGTGGACGGCAACGGCCCGGCCGCGTACTTCGACGGCCTCGGCGGCATCGCGCTGGACGTCGACGGCAACATCTACGCGACCGAGCTCAGCGGCAATCGAATCCGCAAGATCACGCCGTCGGCCGACGTGACCACCTTCGCGGGCGACGGCGCGAGAAGGACGCTCGACGGCAACGGCACCGCCGCTTCGTTCGCGGGTCCGGCGGGATTGGTCCGCGATGCCACCGGCAACATCTACGTGAGCGAGTACTACAGCCACGTCATCCGCAAGATCACCCCCGCCCGCGACGTCACCACAATCGCCGGCACCCCGAACCTGCCGGGTTTCGCCGACGGCACCGGCGCTGCGGCCCTCTTCAGCGGGCTCTACAGCATGGCGATGGACAAGGACGGCAACCTCTACGCCGCGGACAGTCGCAACAACCGGATCCGCAAGATCACGCCCGGTGGCGTCGTCACGACTCTCGCCGGCTCCGGCACGAGCGGCTCGGCCGACGGCCCCGGCGATACCGCTTCCTTCAATGCGCCGGGCGGCGTCGCGCTGGACAGCGACGGCAACGTCTACGTGGCCGACACGGGCAACAACCTTCTGCGCAGGATCACGCGAGCGGGCATGGTCTCCACGCTGGCCGGCCAGGCGGGAATGACCGGAGCGCAGAACGGCATAGGCTCCGCCGCCAGGTTCAAGCAGCCCTATGGCGTGGTCGTGGACGCCGACGGAACGCTGTACATCGCCGACACGTTCAACAATCTGATCCGCAAGGTCACGCCGGTGCCGGCGTCCTGAAGAAGATTCTTTCTTCCTCTTCTTCTGTCTCAGCGGCTTCTCGCCGGCCCCGAGCGCAGGGGCCGGCCCGCAACCGGCGCATGCCGCGCCATCAGCTCCGCCACCCAATCGATGAACACCCGCAGCTTCGCGCTGACATGCCGGTTCGGCGGAAACGCCACGTACAGCGGCATCGGGTCGAAGCTCCAGCCCTCGAAGAGCGGCACCAGCTCGCCGCTGGGCAGGTGCGCCTTCGCCATGTAGTCGGGCAGCCAGAGCACGCCCAGACCTGCCAGCCCCGCTGCGAGATACGCGTTGCCGTCGTCGACCGATAGCACGTACCGCCCCTGCACCTCGATGCGTTCGCCATCGCGGTACATGGCGTACGGAAAGGTCTTGCCGTTGCGCGACCACAGGAAGCCGACGATGCGGTGGTGCGTGTCTTCCAGTTCGCGTGGATCGGAGGGCGTGCCGGCGCGCTCCAGGTAGCTGGGCGCGGCATACACGCCCAGCCGCAGGTCGCCCACGCGGCGCGCCATGAGCGACTGGTCGGTGAGTTCGCCGCCGCGCACCACGCAATCGACGTTCTCGCCGATCAGGTCGACCATGCGGTCGCTCACGCCCATGTCGAGCTGGATGTCGGGGTAGCGCGCGTGGAACGCGGGCAGCGCCGGCACCAGGATCATGCGGGCCAGCGGGCTGGGCACGTCCACGCGCAGGCGGCCTCTGGGAGAGGCTGATGCGCCCGAAAGGCTGGTCTCGGCGTCGTCCATGTCGGCCAGCAGGCGCACCACGCGCTCGTAGTAGGCCGCGCCGTCGGCCGTGAGGCCGACCTTGCGCGTGGTCCGGTTGAGCAGCTTCACGCGCAGCCTCGCTTCGAGCTGCTGCACCAACTGGGTCACGCTGGTCTTGCTCGTGTGAAGCGTCTCGGCCGCCTTGGTGAAGCTGCCTGCTTCCACTACGCGGGCGAAGGCCTGCATTGCGTCGAAACGGTCCATGGTGCTGTTCCTGAGTTGCCGATTGTTTGGATTCCCCAAACAGTCATTGTCGGCATTGCCCGTTTATCGGCGCGGCGCGAATTCCTAAAGTCCCTTCATCGCATTCATTGAAGAAGAGAGAAAGGAAAGCATTCCATGGCCAAACGCGACGTCGTCTTCCCGCCCGGGCGCCAGGCGCTCTACGAAAAGAACCGTTATTCGCCCGCAGTCCGCTCCAACGGATTCCTGTTCGTGTCGGGGCAGGTCGGCAGCCGCGAGGACGGCTCGCCCGAGCCCGACCTCGAGGCTCAGGTGCGCCTCGCCTTCAAGAACCTGAACGCGGTGCTGGGCGCCGCCGGCTGCACCTTCGACGACGTGGTGGACGTCACCGTCTTCATCGTCGACCCCGAGGAGAACTTCGAGAAGGCCTGGAAGATCGTGCCGGAGTTCTGGGGCGATGCGCCGCATCCCACGCTGACCGGCATCGGCGTGACGTGGCTCTATGGCTTCAAGTTCGAGATCAAGGTGATCGCCAAGCTGCCCGGGAACGGCGAAGGCTGAATCGCTCGCGAAGCCGAAGCGGAGGAATGACGACTTTCTTTGTATGGAGACTGCTGAACAGAGCCCGAACCTCACTTGTTCAAGTGATGCACCGCCCCGCGAATTGACCCACATTCCGCCCTGAGATCCGTGGCTATCGATCGTTCGGCGTGGGGAACGATCACTTCATCACATCGGCAAACCCCCGCATTGAAAGTTCCGGCGCCTTCGATGGAAAGAGGGCGCCTTGCGTCCATTCATCCATCCATCCACTCGAGCAAGGAGCACGGCATGTCTTTCAAGATTCTCTGCTGCGACGGCGGCGGCATTCGTGGCGTCATCACGGCGCTGTTGATCCAGGACCTGGACAAGAGCTTCGGCATCGTCGCGGGCGCGAACGGCTTTGCCGGCACGTCCACCGGCGGGCTGATCTCGCTGGGGCTGGTGAACGGCGTGGCCATCGGCGACATCGTGAACGTCTACGAGAACGACGGCGCCACCATCTTCAAGCCCAACGGCTGGCTGCTGGATGCGCAGGCCAGGCAGCAGGACAGGGCCCCGGCGCAGTCGACGGCAGAACTGCTGGGCAGCGGCCCGGGCATCTTCGAGTGCCAGTACGTCAACACCGGCCTGCAATCGGTCGCGCAGCAGCTGGTGGGCAGCGGCCCGCTGTCGTCGGCGAGCCGCTTCGTGGCCGTCAACTCAGCGCGGCTGTGGGACCCGAGCCAGAACAGCTGGGAGCCCTGCACCATCTCCAACGGCCCGAGCAATGCCTATCGCGGCATCAGCATGGTGGACGCCGCGCTGGCCACCTCGGCCGCGCCGACCTACTTCCCTCCGTACCAGGTGGGCAGCTACGGCTACTTCGCCGATGGCGGCACCTTCGCCAACAACCCGTCGATGACGGCGATGGTGGAAGCGATCTACCAGGGCTACGCGAGCGGCACGTCCGACATCCTGATGCTCTCGCTGGGCACCGGCGTGAACCCGGTGGGCATCTCGCCAAGCTCGGTGTCGAATCCGCTGGACTGGGGCGTCACGCACTGGCTGTGGCCCTTCAGCGATGGAACGGTGCCGGCGACCGCGCTGCTCAACCTCACCATGGACGCCACCGCCGAACTGGCGGCGATCCAGGCCGGCCAGATGCTCGGCGGCAACTACATGCGAGGCAACGTGCCGCTGGCGCAGCCCTTCGGACTGGACGACTACAAGAACGTCGGCGAGCTGGTGAGCGCGACGCAGGACTACATCAAGAACTCGCCCGAGTGGGCGAATGTGCGCAACTGGGTGGAGGCGAACTGGGCCTGAGCCGGCCTCCAGCCGCTGCAATCGCTCAATACTCCTCGAACATCCGCTGAAGCTCCTTCGGATCGTTCGTCTTCGTCAGACCGAGCATCAGGAGGATCCGCGCCTTCTGCGTCGTGTGCATCATCGATGTCACGAAGCCGGCTTCGGTGAACTGCCCGACCGGGGTCACGATGCCGCTCATGGCGCGCGACCCGACGACGATGGCCACGCCCTTCTGGCGCGCGGCCTTCAGGCTCTGCAGCGTGACGTCGGGCATGTTCGCATGGCCGACGCCCGCGTTGACGATGCCCTTCGCGCCGGCTGCGACTGCGGCGTCGACCAGCACGCCGTCGGAGCCCAGGGTCGTGTAGTTGATGTCCACGCGCGGCAGCTTCTGCAGGTTCGACACGTCGAACTCGCTGTGCACGGTGTGACGCTTCAGCGGCTGCGCCACGAAGTAGGGCGTGGAGTTCTGCATGTAGCCCAGGTCGCCGCCGTCCAGGCTCTTGAAGGTGGCGACATTGGTGGTGTTGGTCTTGGTGACGCTGAACGCGCTGCTGATGACCTCGTTCATGCTCACCATCACGCCCTTGTCCCGGGCGCTGGGGTTCGCGGCCAGTGCGACCGCGTTGACCAGGTTCAGCGGGCCGTCCGCGCTCATGCCGGTGCTGGGGCGCATGGAGCCCACGATCACCACGGGCTTGGCGCTCTTGACCACGAGGTTGAGGAAGTAGGCGGTTTCTTCCAGCGTGTCGGTGCCGTGGGTGATGACGACGCCATCCACGTTCTTCGACGCGAGGATCTCGTTGGTGCGCTTCGCCAGCGTCAGCCAGTTGTCGATGCTCAGCTTGGAGCTGCCGACGTTGAAGATCTGCTCGCCCGTGATGTTGGCGAACTTCTGGATCTCGGGAACGGCGGTCACCAGTGCTTCGACGCCCACGGGCTGCAGCCCCTTGCTCAGGCCGTAGTCGGTGAGCGCCAGGCTGTCCGCGCCCCGGCTGGCGATGGTGCCGCCGGTGGCCAGGATCACCACGTTGGGCTTGGCCGGGGCCTGCGCGATGGCATGCCCGGCGCCTCCGAGGAGGCCGATGGCGGTCAGAAACGTCAAGGCGATTTTCTTGGGGTTCATGATTCGACGGTTTTGAAGGAGGGGAACAGAGGAGGGAGAGAGAAAGGGAGGTCCCGGATCAGTGCCGCTGCAGCACCTTGCCCGGCCGCAGGCCGGTGGGGCGCTGCCCGTCCCAGACCCGCTGCCCGTTGACCCACACGCCCTCGATGCCCCGGCTTGCCTGCACGGGGTTGTCGAAGGTGGCGAGGTCCGTCACGCGCTGTGCATCGAAGGCCACCAGGTCGGCCCGCAGGCCCGGGCGCAGCAGGCCCCTGTCGACTAGTCCGTAGTTGCTCGCGGCCAGGCCGGTCATCTTGTGGACGGCGGCTTCCAGCGTGAGCAGTCCCTTGTCGCGAACCAGCCGCGACAGCACGCGCGTGAAGGTGCCCCATTGGCGCGGGTGCGGATGCGGATCGAAGGGCAGCCCGTCGGAGCCGACCATGGTGCGCGGGTGCGCCAGGATGCGCTCCACGTCGCGCTCGTCCATCAGGAAGTAGATGGCGCCCGCGGGTGCGAGCCGCTGCAGCATGGCCTCGTCGTCCAGCCCCCATTCGCGCTGCAGGTCCGCGAAGTCGCGCCCCTGCGCGGACGGCTCGTTCTTCGACCATGCGATGAGCGTGCGGCTCGCCAGCCGCACGCGGTCGAGCCGCAGCATGGTCGAGGTGGCCGGGTAGGGGTGGCAGTCGAGGCAGACAGGCTGCATCGCGCCGGCCTCGTCGATGCGCGAGAGGGTCTGCGTCGACCTGCCATGGTTGCGCTCGCCCGCCAGCTTGTGGTGCGAGAACACGACGCGCGCGGTCAGCGCGCGCCCGATCTCCAGGGCTTCTTCGATCGCCTCGTCGATCCGGTCGGATTCGTCGCGCAGGTGCACCGCATAGACCATGCCTCCTCGCCCCCGCATGGTTTCGCCGATGTCGATGATCTCCTGCGTGGTGGCGTGCTGCGCGGGCGGGTAGAAGGTGCCGGTGGACATGCCGAACGCGCCGGCGTCCAGCGCTTCGGCGAGCAACTGCCGCATGGTGTCGCATTCTTCCGCCGTCGCGGCCCGCTGCAGGTCGTCCATCGCGCTCACCCGCAGGCTGGCGTGGCCCACGAGGGGAATCACGTTGACCGCCGCGGGCGTCTGCCGCAGCGCGTCCATCCAGGAGGAGAAGCTCGCGTAGCGGAACAGCTCGGGCGGCCCCAGCAGGTCGAGCGGCTGGGGCAGGGGGCTGCCGGGCGGCACGGGCGCGAGGCTCACGCCGCAGTTGCCGGTCACCACCGTGGTCACGCCCTGCGAAACCTTGGGCACCATGTCCGGATGCGCCAGCAGGTAGCCGTCGTCGTGGGTGTGGGAGTCGATGAAGCCGGGCGCCAGGGCCAGGCCGTCGAGTTCGACGACTCCGGCGCCAGCGATCTCGCTGCCTGGCGGCAGGATGTCCGCGATGGTGTCGCCCTCGATCAGCACGTCCGCGCGGCGCGGCGGGGCGCCGCTGCCGTCGATCACCGTGCCGCCGCGCAGCAGCAATTGTTGTTGCGCGGATGGGGTCGCGAGGTCCGCCATCAGTCGAGCTTCTCGATGCGGTTGCGCTCGATCAGCTCGCCCCAGCGCTTGGTCTCGCGGTCGATGGTGCGCTGGAAGTCGGCGGGCGTGCCGCCGGCCGGCACGGCGCCGAGCTTGGCGAGGCCCTCGCGCACGCTGGGGGTGGCCAGCGCTGCGTTGATTGCGGCGTTGAGCTTCTCGATCACCTCGCGCGGCGTTCCGCGTGGCGCGACCACGCCGCCCCAGGCCACCGTCTCGTAGCCTTTGATGCCCGCTTCGTCCAGCGTGGGTACGTTCGGCAGCAGCGCGATGCGCTTGGCGCTGCTAACCGCGAGCGCGCGCACCCGTCCGGACGAGACCAGCGGGCCGACCTCGGAAGAGTTGGCGAACAGGTAGTCGATGCGGCCGCCCATCAGGTCCTGCAGCGCGGCGGGGCCGCCGTTGTAGGGCACGAAGAGCACGTCGATGCCGGCCATGCTGCGGAACAGTTCGCCGCCCATGTGGCCCGTGGTGCCGATGCCGGGGGCGCCGAAGGACAGCTTGCCCGGCTGCTTGCGCGCTGTGGCCACCAGCCCGGCCACGTCCTGGATGGGCGAGTCCTTGGGCACGATCAGCACGTTGTAGAGGTCGAAGGCCTGCGCCACCGGCATCAGGTCGTGGTCCACGTCGTAAGGCAGCTTCTTGAACAGCGTGCGGTTGACCGCCAGCGTGTTCACGTTGCCGTAGCCGATGGTGTAGCCGTCGGCCGGCTTGCTCTTGATCTGCAGGATGCCGATGTTGCCTGCTGCGCCGGGGCGGTTCTCGATGACCACCGGCACGCCGAGCGACTTGGAGACCTCGTTGGTCACCAGCCGCGAGAGCACGTCGGGCGAGCCGCCGGCCGCCGAGGGCACGACGAAGGTGATGGGGCGGTCGGGCCAGGCGGCCCACGTCGGGGCCGAAGCTGCCAGCAGGCCGAAGGCGGCGGCCAGCACGGCCATCGGGCGGGAGAACTTGCGATGGATCATCGGAAGGGTCTTTCGTGGAAGTGGAAAAGGAGGCGAAAAGGGGAGGCCGCCTCAGTGCTGCTGGCGGCAGTGCGCGATCGCGGCCAGCGCCAGCGCGTCGATGGAGTCCGTGAGCACGCAGTCGAACGCGCCGCGCCGGTGGTGCGGAACCGCCAATGGCAGCTCGGTACAGCCGAGCACCACGGCCTGCGCGCCGCGTGCGACCAGCGCGCGGATGCCTTGTGCGGCCGGCTCCCAGGCGGCATCGATCTGCCCGGCCTTGACCGCCGCGATGGACGCTACGCAGTGGCGTTGCACGTCGTTAGCTTCGGGAACGATCGCCTCGTACCCCGCCTGCTCCAGCGCTCGCTGGTACAGGCCGAGCGCCAGCGTGGCCGGCGTGCCGAGCACGCCCACCTTGCCTTGCACGACACTGTGGCGCCGCAGGTTCTGCACCACCGCCTCGGCGATGTTCAGCACCGGCAGCCGGGTCGCGCCTTTCAGGTCGTCGAACCAGAGATGCGCGGTGTTGCAGGGCACGGCGATGCAGCCGGCGCCCGCCGCCTCCAGCAGGCGGATGCCGCGCTGCATGGCGGGCAGCGGGCTCTCGCCGCCTTGGAGCATGGCGCTCGAACGATCGGGGATGCGAGGGTCGTTGCACAGGATCGTCGGAATGTGGTCCTGGTCGACGGCAGCCTCTGTCAGCTGCACCATCCGCAGCGCGAAGGTCGCGCCCGCCAGCGGCCCCATGCCGCCGAGGATGCCCAGCGCCCTTGGCGCGGATGGGTGCTGCTGCTGCCCGCTCATGGCAGCGGATCTCCAGCGCCCGTGCGCTCGACGATCAGGCGGTAGTGTTCCGGACGGCGGTGCTTGGCGAAGTTGAAGACGTGCTCGCGGAAGTGCGCGCCCAGCGCAAGGTCGGCGCGCACGCAGATGACCTCGTCTTCCTCGCTCACCGTGCGCGCCACGATCTCGCCGCTGGGCGCCACGATCACGGAGCTGCCGATCATGTGGTGGCCGTCCTCCGACCCGCACTTGGCTGCAGCCGCCACCCAGATGCCGTTCTGGTAGGCGTTGGCCTGCAGCGAGATCAGGTGCGTGGTGGTGCGCAGGTGCACCGGCTCGTTCCAGTGGATGTTGAGCGAGGGCGTGTTGTAGCCGAGCACCACCACTTCGGCGCCCTGCAGCGCCATCACGCGGTAGGTCTCGGGCCAACGGCGGTCGTTGCACAGGCACATGCCCATGCGCACGCCGTCGGTGTCGAAGGCGCGGAAGCCCAGGTCGCCGACCTCGAAGAACTTTTTCTCCAGATGCTGGAAGGGCGCCTCGGGCTTGTGCTCCGAATGGCCGGGCAGGTGGATCTTGCGGTAGCGGCCCGCGATGTTGCCGTCTCGCCCCACGATCACGGCCGAATTGAAGCCGCGCCCGTCCTCGGTGAGTTCCGCGTAGCCGAGGTAGAAGCCCACGCCGAGCCTGCGGGCCTCGTCGAAGAGCGGCTGTGTCGCCGGGCCGGGCATGCTGCGCTCGAAGAAGCGCTCATGGGCTTCTTCTTCGCTCATCCAGTAGCGCGGAAAGAAGGTGGTGAGCGCGAGCTCGGGGAAGGTCACGAACTCCGCGCCGCGGCTGTGGGCCTGGCGCAGCATGTCGACCAGCCGGGCCACCACCGACTCGCGGCTGTCGGACAGGTGGACCGGGCCCATCTGGGCGACCGCAAGGCCGAGAAAACGTGGGGGAATGGCGGGGCGCGATGTCATTTGAACCTTCTTCGTTGCAGCCGTGTGACTGGTGCAATCGATTATTCGAAGCGGTGCCCGTGGCGTCGAATGACGATTTGTCGCTCGGGTTTAACAACACGCTAAAGGTCCGCCTTCCGGTGGTGCGCACGCGCGCGCCTGCACCGGGGCAGGGCGCGGAGGCATCGGATGAGGGCCGCCGCAGCGGGCGGAGAAGAAGGGAGAAGGGGGCGCGGCGCCCCGGCTCGTCAGCGCAGGATCTCGTCGTCGTCCGCGAGCGGCAAGGCCAGCCCGCGCTGCAGCAGCACGCTGTGCAATGCGCGCAGCAGCGCCTGCGCCGCTGGCGACAGGGGCTCGGTCTGCAGGTACACCAGGTCGGCCACGATGGGCAGCGCGTCGCGCACCGGTATCGCCTTGAAAGACGACCCGAGCCAGCCCTGCAGCGAGTACTCGTCCACCAGCGCGATGCCGGCCCCGGCATGCACCAGCGAGCAGGCGTACTGCGGCGAGGTGACCTCCACGCTGATGCGCGGCGCGGCATCGCGCGTCTCGAACATCTGGTCGATGCGCAGGCCCAGCGGCGAGCCGTGCGGATAGCCGATGAACTCGTGGGGCAGCAGTTCGTCGAGGCCGACTTCTTCGAACGCGGCCAGCGGATGGCTGCGTGGGCAGATGCACATCAGCCGGCTGCTCGCCAGCGGCCTCGTCGCAAGGTTCGGATGGTCGACCGGAAAGGTGGAAATGCCCAGGTCGGCCCGCTGCTGCAGGATGCGTTCCTTCAGCGCCTCATGCGTGAGGCAGTGGAAATGAACCTGCACGTCGGGCATGGCGTTGCGCAACTGCGCGATCGCCTGCGGCACCAGCGTCTGCCCGATGCTGGGGCTCGAAAGAATGCTCAGCAGACTGCGCCGCCGCAGCGCAAGCTCGTGCGAAAGACTGCCGATGCGCTGCACGCCGCCGTAGACCTGCTCGACCTCCAGATACAACCGTCGCGCCTCCGCCGTCGCATGCAGCCGCCCCTTCACGCGCTCGAAAAGCAGAAAGCCCAGCCGGCTCTCGGTATGCGAGAGCAGCCGGCTGACGGCAGGAATGGATACGTGAAGCAGCCGCGCCGCGCCGCTCACGGAGCCGGTGATCATCACCGCGCGGAACACCTCGATCTGTCGCAGGTTCATGCTTGAATTTGCAGCCCGAGCTTGAACCGAACTACGCGCCCCGGCCTCCTTTGCCGATTCGGGTGCTGGTCAAGCGTGGCCGGCATGTTCGAAAACCCGATTCCCGAAGGCATGGCGATAGCGGTTGCGGACGGTGAGTACAAAGATATTCAGAATTATCCCCGCCTGACCGAGTTTTCGGGCTTCAGCCAGCTGAACCCTTTTCAGGCAGCAAGGCGTTCATGACGAAACGCGTCGGTCCACTGGCGCCCCGGTCACTGACCGCGAGGCCGAGCTGCCGCCACAGGGCCGGGCTGAGCGGACGCACCGCGATGCGAGGGTCGCGCGCGCTCTGTTGCGATTCCTCCGGCAGCAGCGCTGCGCCGTAGCCCGCGGCAACCAGCGTTCTGATCGCGTCGTTGTAGTTGAGCTCGATGCGCGGCCGGCAATGGACGCCAGCCGCGGAGAACCATTCCGCGGTAAGCCTGTAGAGACGCGTGGAGGAGTCGTTCATGATCAACGGCTGCTGGGCTAGCCACTGCGGGGTCAGCCGCTTCGGTGCCTTCCAGTCTGCCGGCAGGAAGGCGACGACCGCCTCGCGCCGCAGGGGCGTGACATGGACGCCCCGCACGGGCGCCTGCGGCAGCGCCACGACCGCCAGGTCCAGGCTGCCTGCGGCGAGCCGGGCCATGCTCTCATTGGAGGTCAGCACCTGCACGTTCACGTCGATGCCGGGATGGTTGCGGGCGAGGCGTCCGAGCGCGGGCGGCAGCAGATGCGCAATGGCACCCGTCGAGGCACCCACCCGCACGCGGCCCGTCTGGCCCGCGAGCTGGCGTCGGACGTCCTCCACTGCTTCGTCCGCGTCGGCCAGCAGCCTGCGGGCACGCGCGATGAAGCGCTCTCCCAGGGCGGTAGCTTGCGCGGGCCCCCGCCCTCGAACGAGCAACTGGCCACCCAGGCGCGACTCCAGCTCAGCGATCTGGACGGTGACCGTAGGTGCCGCCAGGTGAAGGGCGCGCGCGGCGTTGGCCAGGGAGCCGAGGTCGGCGATGGCGACAAGGGTGCGCAGATGGTCGAGGCTCAGTTCTCGCATGGCGCAAATTTAACTTTTCTTAATTCCGGGTTCCATATATTTAGCTGGAACCATCGAGGGCGGATGCCTACGATCGCTCTCCATGGACCTCAAGATCTTCATCGACGGCGATCAGGGCACCACCGGCCTTGACCTGCAGAACCGGCTCCGGGGCGGGGAATTCCGCATCCACACATTGCCGGCGAACCTGCGCAAGGACGCGGCTGCCCGACGGGCCGCTCTCAACGAGTGCGACATCGCCATCCTTTGCCTGCCCGACGCTGCGGCACGCGACGCGGTGGCGATGATCGAGAACCCTTCGGTGCGCGTGATCGACGCCAGCTCGGCTCACCGCACCAGCCCGGGCTGGGTCTACGGCCTGCCCGAGCTCGATGCACGGCAGGGCGAACGCATTGCCTCGGCAGCGCGGGTCACGAATCCGGGCTGCTATCCCACCGCCGCGGTTGCCCTGCTGCGACCGTTGACGGATGCGGGCCTCTTGCCCGCCGACTATCCGCTTGCCATCCATGCCGTCTCGGGCTATTCGGGCCAGGGCAGGGCGGGGGCGGAAGCACACGAGGCCGGGGCGGGAGCGCATTCGTTGAAGGTTTACGGCCTTGCACTCGAGCACAAGCACGTGGCGGAAATGGAGGCCTACGCCGGCCTGACGGCGCGGCCCATCTTCGTGCCGGCCTATGGCAGCTACCGGCAGGGCATCGTGCTCGCCATCGGATTGCACGCGCGAATGCTTCCCTCTGATGTCTCGGGCCTGCGCATCCACGAATGCCTTGTGGAGCGATACCGCGATGCCGCGCATGTGCACGTGCTGCCGATGTCGTCTGCCGTGCCGATGACCGAGCTGGACCCGCAAGTCCACAACGGCTCAAACGATATGAGTCTGGCCGTCGCGTGCAATGAACGTACAGGTCAGATCGTCCTGGGCGCGGTTCTCGATAACCTGGGGAAGGGAGCCGCGGGCGCGGCATTGCAGAACCTGCGACTGATGGCGAGCGCTTCACGGCGCACGTTGTGAATTCGATGCAGAGCGAACGCTTTCGGACGGGGCCGATGTCTGCAGCAGAGGCAGACCTGCCCGCTATCGAACCCGCCTCGGAACATCGCCAATGATGGTCGCGCGCATCATGTGGCGTTCCGAGGGGTAGTAGTCGGACACCGCGTAGTGCTGGACCGCCCGGTTGTCCCAGAAGACGATCGTGTCCGGCTCCCAGTGCACGCGCACCTGGTATTCCGGGATCTTGGCCTGGCGCACGAGCAGGTCGAACAGTTCGCGAATCTGGGTCGGGGTATCCATGCCCCAATCCGAGCCCAGGACTTCCCGGTAGTTGGCGATGTGCGTGGTGTGGATTTCGTTCACGTACAGGATCGACTCCCCGGTTTCAGGGTGCGTGATGACCACCGGATGTTCCACGGCGCGATGCCGATCCCGATGCGCGGCGCGTTCGTTCGGATCCATCTTCTTGAACAACGCGACATTGACGTCGTTGACTGCCACCATGCCGTCGATCTTGCGCTTGACCTCCTCCGGCAACCCGGCATAGGCCTGAACCATGTTGCAGAAGATGGTGTCTCCTCCAACTTCCGGGCACTTGATGCAACGAAGAATCGAACCCATCGAGGGTTTCTCGTAGAACGCGGTGTCGGAGTGAAAGAGGTTCTCGGCTCCCTTCTTTTCCCTGGAAGCCTTGAGTTGAACAAGCTCGGGAAAATCCGCGTTGGCGGCCAGCAGCGGATTCTGCGTCTCGAGATCGCCGAACTTCCGGGCAAACGCCACATGCTGCGCGGGGGAGACAGGCTGGCGCCGGATGACCAGCACCCGGAAAGCCAGCAGCAGTGCACGAATCCTGGCGATGCCGTCGTCATCGAGATCCGGCAGAAACAGATCCTGCAACTCCAGACCGAGCGACGGGGCCAGTCGACGGGTCTTCCAGCCCGAAGGCAATCCTTCGAGAGCTTGCTTCATGGCCGGGCTCGATTCGACAGGCGTCCAGCGTGAAGCCATTTCATCGGCAATGTTCAATGACATTCTTGTCTCCATTCAATTTATCGATGCAATTCAACGAGCGGAACCTCGGGCCCGGTTCGCACAGCTTTTTCCTATTCCGCAGTCACTCCTGAAACCTTGATGAATTCCTGCCAGCGCGGAACCTCCTCCTGGAGGAACTTGCGGAATTCCGGGGGTGATCGAACCGCTTGTCTTCCTCCAACCTGCTCGATCAAGGCCGTGTACTCGTCGGTTTGCAGGATGGCCTGCACTGCGTTCCAGATCTCCGCGACCTTGTCCGGCGCGACACCGCTGGGCGTCAGCAGGCCGACCCATGGCACGACATCGAATCCCGGAAGCCCCGATTCGGCAACTGTGGGAATCGATTCGAGCTTGGGCAGCCGCTTCGCGCTGCTGATGGCCAAGGCCTTGATGCGGCCGCCTTGCAAGAGCGGCGTCGCGGCAGCCACCCCTTCGAAGGTCACCTGCACCTGGCCTGCGGCAAGGGCCGTCAGGGACGGCGCAGCGCCCTGATAGGGAACGTGCACGAACTTCAGTTGGGTACGCCGGATGAACTCCGTCATCGCGAGATGCGAAACGCTTCCCACGCCCGGCGATGAGAAACTGATCTCCCCCGGATGACTCTTCGCATAGCTGACCAGCGACTCCACCGAATCGATCGGCAGCTTGGAATTGACGAGCAGCAGCAGCGGGGTGTCGTACAGCGTCGCGACCGGCTCGAAGTTCTTCAGCGTGTTGTATCGCACGGCCTTGAAGAGGATCGGATTGATGACCAGCGCCGAAGATGCCGAGAAGGTCAGCGTGTTCAGGTCGCCGGTCGATCTGGCGACGTTGCCCAGCGCGATGCTTCCGCTTTGACCCGGAACGTTCTCGACAAAGAAATTGCGGTCCAGCTTCCTGCTCAAGGCGGATGCCAGGTATCGCCCCACCGTGTCGACGGATTGACCCGGTGGGTAGCCGATGACGATCCGCGACGAGCGCTGGGAAGCGTCGCTTGCCTGCGTCTGCGCCTCTGCCTGAGCCTGACCGGACATGCCGATGGAAAGCAGGCCCATGGACGCAGCAATCCACACGAACAGGAATCGAACTTTCATCCGTTGTCTCCATCGTTGCTCTAAGAGATGGCGCCCAAATCACGTGCACGCACCGTGTGCGTCTGCGCTCAATTGCCCGAATGGCTTGTCATCGAACAATCATCGAACCGGGGTGAGGGCCTCGTCCAATACCGTTTGGCCGGGCAGGCATATGGGAATCGTATGGGGGCGGTCGAGGCCGCCGAAGCGGCGCCCGCCGCGTTCAGAGCTGCGGATGAGCCAGATCGATCCGAGGAGTCTTCGCTGCTCGCGCGCCAGCCTGTGGTGTCGCTGCGCAGCCTGGGCGGGTTGGCCCGCGCCGTCCGACTCGCTACGCGGGCTGCAGCGGCCCGGCGAGCTTGTAGGTATTGAGAAGTAGGCCGGACGGCGTCGTCTTCGTGCTGGCGAGTTCGAAGGAACACCCCGGCGTCCCCTCGGCGAAGAGGCGCTTGCCCGTGCCCACCAGCACCGGGTAGACGATCAGCAGGACTTCATCCGCAAGCCCATGCGCCAGCAGGGCAGATGTCAGCGTGGAACTGCCCCACAGCACAAGGTTGGGGCCGGCCTGCGACTTGACGCGCCGCACGCCCTCGACCAAGTCCGGCCCGACGCCTTCGAACGGCCCCCACGCGAGGCTTTCCGGACGATGGGTGACGACGAACTTGGTGGCCGCATTCAGGCCATCCGACATCGGGCCGCTGGGCGCCTTCGGCCAGTAGTCCGACCACATGTCGTAGGTGCGCCGGCCCAGCAGCAGATCGAAGCGCCCGCCGTGCGCGGCAAGCACCTCGTCCCGGCCGGCGGGAGTCCGGTAGGGCGCGGTCCAGTCGGCATAGGGGAAGCCGTCTTCGCTGGAGGGCTGGATCACGCCGTCGAGCGACACGTGCTCCATGAGCTTGAGCTTTCTCATCCGGGTCTCCGT
Organism: Variovorax sp. 278MFTsu5.1; assembly: GCF_048305045.1. NCBI lineage: Bacteria > Pseudomonadati > Pseudomonadota > Betaproteobacteria > Burkholderiales > Comamonadaceae > Variovorax > Variovorax sp. 278MFTsu5.1. Next base: position 4,310,923 of record NZ_CP157622.1, on the reverse strand, counting down.
GTTTGACTGTTGGGGTTGGAGGGACTGCGGATGCTGAACCGTCGTCCAGCTTCGCGCAACTCTGTCGTCCCAAACTTGACTAGCTCTGTCCGCAGCGCTTACATTGCCCCCGCCTCGTGATGAGCGGGGCCGGGTTTGGAAGCCCGCCGACATCCTGCGACGAGAGCCGCAGCCACCGCACTGGTCTGCGGCTTTTTCGTTTGCGCCTAATTTTTAGGCGGCTCGAACGGGAGGGCTCGCGCCCTGCCGGTTTCCGCAAGGATGTCCCGGTCTTCCAACCTGTTCGAGCTGCCGCCCTTGTTTGGAAGCGAGGGCGTCGGTTTCTGCAAATCGACATCCTTGGGAGGCCCAATCATGGCCAATGCTTCTTCAAACGACGCGGCAAGCGCCGACGCTCGCTGCACTTGCACGCCTTATCGCCCCGACGCCCAGTTCAAGCCTTTCGAATGGGTTCAGGGCGACCGGCTCGGAGACTCTTCGCAACAAAGCCAGGCCGCATTCCTCAACGATGCCCGCGACGTGGTGCAGGGCGCGCAGACGCTGATCCAGTTGCTTGGCTGGGACGAAGACCGGCGCGATGCCGCTTCGTCCGACGCAGACCCCGCGCCACTCTTCGATGCCTGCCAGCGCAACTCGCTGCAGCGGCTGCTCTCGGCGACGCTGGGTCTGCTTCATGCCCGGATCGAAATCCAGTGCGAGGCGATGACGGGGTAGGGGCCTCAATTGCCCGGCGGCATCCGCTCGAATCTCGTCAGCGCCGGGTCCTGCGCGTCCCATTCGTGCCCCCGCACTGCATAGGTCACCGCCTGCGGCCTGAACCGGCTCGGGTCATCAAGGCTCGCTGCATGCACAGTGATGACGTCCGGCATCGCCGCATAGGTCATGTAGACGGGCGAGCCGCAGGTGGGGCAGAACGCGCGGGTCTTGACGTTGCCGCTATCGCCGACCATGTCCCACAGCGTGGCGTTGCCGGTCTGCTTCGCGCCGCCGCGCGGAAAGCTCAGGTACGAGCCGTGGCCGGTGCCGCTCTTGTGCTGGCAGTCGAGGCACTGGCAGTGGTTCTGGAAGATCGGCTCGGAGGGGATCTCGTAGCGGATCGCGCCGCATGCGCAGCCGCCGGTGTAGGAGGAGTTCATTTGTCTTGTCCTTTCGAGGTTGCCTGGACAGCGAGAGCTGGCGGGAGGCAACGAATTTATTTGGACAAGGGCAGGGCGGGTGAGTAACAAGTTCGTCGCGAATGGGCGCCGCCCCGGGGGCTCAGGCTTCCTCCTCATTGTCAGCACGACGCGCTTCAACTTGCGCAAAAACACACGTTGTGGGGGCGCGAGGGCTTTGGGCTGGCTGGCGGCACATGCCCGAATCGATACCATGCGCCGGGCATCGCCAGGGCATCTGGCCAATCAAGGGAGGACAATGTCAACAGACATGAATACAGTTGGGCGTGCACAGCACTCGGAGCCAACCTTCACGCTCTATGGGCGGATCGCTGCGACGTATGCGGGGTACATCGGGCGTCCCTACGCCGATCTGCATTTGTCGCTCATCATTGACGATGCCTACAACGGCATCACCGTGATTGATGGACAGCCCACCTTCGGGGAAGCAGGTTTGCACAATCTCTTGCGCATCAGGACCAACATCTACACCAACGAGTTGCCCGGCGGGGTGATCGTCAAGATTCCGCTCGATCCGCCGGCCGGGATGAGTCGCGAGACCTTCGCGCGTGAGTTGGTGATTCGTGCCACCAACTTTGCAAGCTATGTCTCACCCTATCGTCCTCCGGCCAAGCTGCGGGGCGACAAGATGAATCCCGGCGAATACAACAGCAGCTCGTACTTGGCTGCGCTCCTCAAAAGCGTGATGGGTTACGTGCCAGCGGTCCATGTGATCGGCTACCAAACACCCGGGTGGGAGCAACCCATGCCATTGCATTTCTTCAAGGGCGAGGCGCTGCGATGAAGCCGAGCTGGCGACTTGGCTCGCACATTGCGCTCTGGGCGATTGCTTCACCTCTGGTCGAGATGCTGGCAGGGTTCATCGGGACCAAGGCGTTCTCCGCACTGGGAGCGTTTGCACCGACCCTCACCCTTGTCCTCGAGGGCGCGATTCTCTTGGGCTGGGCGGTCTGGATCTATTGGCGTCACGTGCCTGGCGCACCAACGGCCGGCCGCCGCATCGCGTACGCCATTGCCTTCGGGTGCGTGCTGTTGGCTGCCGGTTATGCCGCTCTGTGGGCGGCCTGGATACTGGCGACCCTGCTGTTCGGTGCGTAGGCGGCGCCCGGCGTGACCATCAGGTGCGCTGGAATTTGCTTGATGTAACGCGAAAGAATTGTTATTTGAGCGGCTCCGGCGTTGAAGTTCTTACAACTTCGGCCCCGTTCATGCCGCTTTCAGACGGTAAAGTCCTGTCTCCCGTTTCGGACTATTTCCGAATCTTTTCCTGCCGCCTCCACCCCGGTCGCTTTCCCGCCTTCTCGCGCGCTCTTCTCCATGTCCAACCTCATCGTGCACGGCGGTACGCCGCTGCGTGGCCGCATTACCCCCTCCGCCAACAAGAACGCAGTGCTGCCGGTGCTCTGCGCCACGCTTCTCACCTGGGAGCCGCTGCGCCTGCATGGGGTGCCCGACATCACCGACGTGCGCAAGATCCTGGACATCTTCCGCACCCTCGGCAGCGACGTGCGCATGGACCACGAAACGGGCACGCTCGAACTGCACCACCGCGAGACGGCCTTCGACGCGTCGCGCCACCGGCTGCCGGAGGAGATGCGCTCGTCGATCATGCTGGTGCCGCCGCTCTTGGCGCGTTTCGGCGTGGCGCGTCTGGAGGACAACGTCAAGGGCTGCACGCTGGGCGTGCGCGAGATTGATCCGCACGTGGAGGTGTTCCAGCGCTTCGGCGGCGAGGTGGAGCGCACCGAGGGCTCGCTGCTGGTGCGCAGCAAGGGCCGGCTGATGCCCACCGACCACTGGCTGGACTACGCCTCGGTCACGACCACCGAGAACTTCGTGCTGTGCGCGGCGGCAACCGACGGTACCTCGACGCTGACCAACGCGGCCTCGGAGCCGCACGTGCAGGAGTTCTGCCGCTTCATGTCGATGATCGGCGTGCGCATCGAGGGCATCGGCACCTCGCGGCTCACGGTGCACGGCGGCGGCACGCTCAAGGGTGGCGAGTTCCGCTTCGACGAAGACTTCCACGAGATCACCACCTTCCTGGCGCTGGGCGCCATCACCGGCGGCGACGTGATCGTGCGCAACAGCGCGCCCGAGAACTTCCCGCTGCTGGACCGCACCTTCGCCAAGTTCGGTGTGCAGATCGAGCACAAGGAAGGCTGGTCGCGCGCCATCCGCAGCGGCCCGCTGAAGGTGCAGACGCCTTTCACGAGCAACGTGCTCACCAAGGTGGAGGCCGCACCGTGGCCCTACTTCCCGGTGGACCTGCTGCCGATCTTCATCGCGCTGGGCGTTCGTGCCGAAGGCAACGCGATGTTCTGGAACAAGGTCTACGACGGCGCGCTGGGCTGGACGGGCGAGCTCTCGAAGTTCGGCGCGCACGTGTTCTCGTCCGACCCGCACCGGCTCATCACCTTCGGCGGCAATCCGCTGACGCCGGCGGTGGTCGAGAGCCCGTACATCATCCGCGTGGCGATAGCGCTCTTCATGGTGGCGGCCAGCATCGAGGGCCGCTCCGAGATCCGCAACGCGGCGCCCATCCGTCGCGCGCATCCGCGCTTCGTGGAGAACCTGCGCAGTCTGGGCGTGCAGGTGGAGTGGACGAGCGAGGAGTGAGCTGAAGCGGGGCGATGACCCTGCCGCCGCGGCGACCTCCGGCTTGGCCGGAGAATGGCCGGCATTCGACGAAACAGAAGGAGCGCCCTCGAATGACCACGCTGCAACAACTCCTCGGGACGGAACTTCCGCTCATCCAGGCCCCGATGGCCGGCATACAGGTCAGCGCGATGGCCATCGCGGTCAGCAATGCCGGCGGCCTGGGCTCCCTGCCGGCGGCCATGCTGGGCACCGACGCCCTGCGCAGCGAGATCGCCGCGATCCGCGCTGGCACCGACAAGCCCTACAACGTCAATTTCTTCTGCCACACGCCGCCCGTGCCCAGCGCCGAGCGCGAAGCCACCTGGCGCACAGCGCTGGCGCCTTACTACGCCGAGTACGGCATCGACGCCGCGAGCATTCCGGCCGGGCCGGGGCGCAACCCCTTCAGCGCCGAAGTGGCCGACTTGCTGGCCGAGTTCCGGCCGCCGGTGGTGAGCTTCCATTTCGGGCTGCCTTCCGAGGCGTTGCTGGCGCAGGTGCATGGCTGGGGCGCGAAGGTGCTGGCCTCGGCCACCACGGTCGAAGAGGCGCTGTGGCTCGAGGCGCATGGCGCCGACGCGGTCATCGCGCAGGGGCTGGAGGCAGGCGGGCATCGCGGCCATTTCCTCTCGCACGACCTGACGAAGCAGCTCGGCACCTTCGCGCTGCTGCCACAGCTGGTCAAGGCGGTGAAGCTGCCGGTGATCGCCGCGGGCGGCATTGCGGATGCCGATGGCGTGGCGGCGGCGATGTCGCTGGGCGCGGCGGGCGTGCAGATCGGCACGGCCTACATGCTGACGCCCGAGGCGACGACCAGCGCGCTGCATCGCGCGGCGCTCAAGAGCGAGGCGGCGCGGCACACGGCGCTCACCAATCTCTTCACCGGGCGGCCGGCGCGCGGCATCGTCAATCGCGTGATGCGCGACCTGGGCCCGATCGGTTCGGCGGCTCCTGAGTTTCCGCTGGCCACCTCGGCCATCGCACCGCTGCGCGCCAAGGCCGAGGCGAAGGGCAGCGGCGACTTCTCTCCGCTGTGGTCGGGGCAGAACGCGACCGGCTGCCGCGAGATTCCGGCGGCCGAGCTCACGCGTGCGCTGGCAGAAGGATTCCGCCGATAAGAACGACAAGAGAAAAGTCCAGGACCATGACCCAGCTTCACCTGCCCCTGAAATTCCTCGCGCACGGCGCGCAACCCGGTGTTCGCGAGCCCTGGCTGCTGGTGCTGATGCACGGCGTCGGCAGCAACGAGCAGGACCTGTTCGGCCTCGCGCGGATGATGCCGCCGCAGTTTCACGTGCTGAGCCTGCGCGCGCCCTATGTGCTGTCGCCCGACTCCTACGCGTGGTTCGAGTTCGAGGTGCTGCCCGGTGGCGAGCGCCGCATCGACGAGGAGCAGGAGCGCGAGAGCCGCTTTCTCGTCAGCGAGATGGTCGCCTCGGCCGCGCAGCAGCTCGGCGTGTCTGCCGATCGCGTGATCGTCGGCGGCTTCAGCCAGGGCGGGATCATGGCGCTGTCGCTGCTGCTGACCAAGCCCGAGAGCGTGCGCGCCGCGATGGTGTGGCACAGCCGGCTGCTGTCGCAGATGGTGCCGCACATCGCGCCGCCCGAGGCCTTCGAGGGCAAGGCGCTGTGGGTGAGCCATGGCAGCGCCGACAACGTGATTCCGCCGAGCGCGGCGCAGGCCACGCGCGAACTCGCGCGCACGCTGCCGCTGGCGCTGTCGGGCACGGACTTTCCGGGCGCGCACGAGATCCGTCCGGCCGAGCTGCAGGCCACGCTGGCGTGGCTGCAGTCGCTGAGCGCGCAGGCAGGCCCAGCTTGAACGACTGAACTTCAGCGCGGTCGCCGCGTCACAGGGCGTTACGACGAGGCGGGCCGGCCATGACCCGATCTGGTGCACCATAGCCGCTCGCCTTCCTGACACTCCAGCACAAGGAACCGCCCCTATGTCCGACAGCGACACCCGCGACACCCCCGAGTTCAGGCCCCGCCGCGAAACGCCCATAGGAACCATCGTCGTCGGCGTGCTCGTGCTGCTCGCGGCCGCGTTCTTCGGCTGGCGCTGGTACCAGCAACAGCAGCAGGCCCCCGAGGCCACGCCGGTGGCCACGGCCCCGAACGACGGGGCGCCGCCCGCGCCGGCACCCGCGCCCGCACCTCAACCCCAGGAACCGCGAAACCCGATGGACGGGATCGCGGTGCCCGACGCGGGCCTGACCACTGCCACCGACACCGATACACGCGTGATGAAGGCGCTCGTCGACCTGTTCGGCAGCAAGAACGTGGCCGACTTCCTGCAGTTCGACGGCATCGTGCGCCGCTTCGTGGCGACGGTGGACAACCTCGCGCGCGAGCAGGCGCCCGCGAGCGCGTGGCCGGTGCAGCAGACCAAACAGCGCTTCATCACCTCGGGGCAGGGCGACAAGCAGGTCATCGCCGCCAACAACGCGGCGCGCTACAACCCGATCGTGCTGTTCGCCGAGTCGGTCGATCCGGCGAAGGCGGCCAAGGCCTATGCGCGGCTCTATCCGCTCTTCCAGAAGGCCTATGAAGAGCTGGGCTATCCGGGGCGCTACTTCAACGACAGGCTCGTCGCCGTGATCGACCACCTGCTGCAGGCGCCCGAGCCCGCCGGTCCGGTGCAGGTGCGGCTGGTCGAGGTGAAGGGCGACGTTCCCTCGCAGCGCCCGTGGGTGCGTTACGAGTACGCCGATCCGCAGCTGGAGGCCATGTCCTCGGGCCAGAAGATCATGGTGCGCATGGGCCTGGAGAACGAGCGCAAGGTGAAGGCCGCCATGCGCGCCTTCCGCGAGCAGGTGGCCACGGGCGACGTGGCCAGGAAGAAGCAGCCCTGACGCAGCGGGCGTTCTTCCGGCGCTCCGTGTAGGCGCACACCGATTGCATGCCCTGCGGTTGTCGCGGAGGCTTGGTTGCCGAAACCCAAGCTCCGGAGGACAACCGTATGAACCAGATGAGCGTCGACCTCTACCAGAGTGCCACCGATTCGGAGAAATTCCTCGCGCTTCCCGCGGGCACAGACCCCGCCGAACTCATGGGTCCGATGACCTTCGACCGGGACTACGCGCAGATCAAACGTTACCGCGAGGCATTCATGTTCGATCCGTCGGAGGCCTATGCGGGCGTCAATGCCGCGAAGATCGCGGCCGACATCCTCACCGTGAAGTGGGCGATCTACCGCCGCGACCCTTCGTCATAGAAGGACGCGGCTTCCTTTCCCTCGGTCACTTCGCTCAGGCCTCTTCGGCTTCCTCGCTGTACTCGCTCACAGGCACGCAGCTGCAGAACAGGTTGCGGTCGCCGTAGACGTTGTCGACGCGGCCGACCGGCGGCCAGTATTTGGCGCTCTTGAGTTCGGCCAGCGGGAACGCGCCAAGCTCGCGCGAGTACGGGTGGCTCCACTCGCTGCCCAGCAGGCTCGCGGCCGTGTGCGGCGCGTGCTTGAGCGGGTTGTCCTCCTTCGGCCAGACGCCTTCCTCGATGCGGCGGATCTCGCCGCGGATGGCGATCATCGCGTCGATGAAACGGTCGAGCTCGGCCAGCGGCTCGCTCTCGGTGGGCTCCACCATCAGCGTGCCGGGCACGGGGAAGCTCAGCGTGGGCGCGTGGAAGCCGTAGTCGATCAGGCGCTTGGCTACGTCTTCTGCGGTGACGCCGCTGGTGTCCTTGAGCGGGCGCAGGTCCAGGATGCACTCGTGCGCGACGTGGCCGTTGGGGCTCGCGTACAGCGTCGGGTAGTGGTCCTTCAGGCGAGCGCTGATGTAGTTGGCGCTCAGGATGGCCGTCTCGGTCGCGGCCTGCAGGCCCTTGGCGCCCATCATGCGGCAGTACATCCAGCTGATGGGCAGCACGGCCGCATTGCCCAGAGGCGCGGCCGACACCGCGCCCACGCCGTTCGACGCCACGCCGGCCGTGGCATGGCCCGGCAGGTAGGGCACGAGGTCTTCCACCACGCAGACCGGGCCCACGCCCGGGCCGCCGCCGCCGTGCGGAATGCAGAAGGTCTTGTGCAGGTTCAGGTGGCTCACGTCGCCGCCGAACTCGCCCGGCGCGGCCACGCCGACCAGCGCGTTCATGTTGGCACCGTCGACGTACACACGGCCGCCGTGCGCATGCACCAGCTCGCACAGCTCCTTCACGCGGGTTTCGAACACGCCGTGGGTGCTGGGGTAGGTGATCATCACCGCGGCCAGGTTGGCGCTGTGCTTCTCGCAGGCGCGCTTGAGGTCGTCGAGGTCGACGTTGCCCTGCGCGTCGCAGGCCGTCACCACCACCTGCAGGCCGACCATTTGCGCGCTGGCCGGGTTGGTGCCGTGCGCCGACGACGGAATCAGGCAGATGTTGCGATGCCCCTGGCCCTTGGCCTCGTGGAAGGACTTGATGGCCAGCAGGCCCGCGTACTCGCCCTGCGAGCCGGCGTTGGGCTGCAGGCTGATGCCCGCGTAGCCGGTGGCCTCGCACAGCCAGGCGCGCAACTGGGCGTCGAGCTGGGCGTAGCCCTGCAGCTGGTCGGCTGGCGCGAAGGGGTGGATGTTCGCGAACTCGGGCCAGGTGATGGGGATCATCTCGCTGGTCGCGTTGAGCTTCATGGTGCAGCTGCCCAGCGGGATCATGCTGCGGTCGAGCGCCAGGTCCTTGTCGGACAGGCTGCGGATGTAGCGCAGCATCGCCGTCTCGCTCTTGTGCGTGTTGAACACCGGGTGCGTGAGGAAGGCGCTGCTGCGGCGCAGCTCCTCGGGAATCAGCGGCGTGGTGCTGCCCGAGAGATCGTCGAAGCGCGGCGCCTGCTTGCCGGCGGGCGCGAACAGGCCCCACAGCGTTTCGACATCGCCGCGCGTGCTGGTCTCGTCCAGCGAGATGCCCAGGTGCTGCTGCAGGCGCTGGCGCAGGTTGACGCCGGCCGCGTGCGCGCGTTCGATGATCGCCTGCGTGTCTTCGCCGGTGCGGATGGTCAGCGAGTCGAATGCGGTGGCGTTCACCGGCTCGCGGCCCATCTGCGCGAGGCCCTTGGCCAGCACCGCGGTGAGCGCGGCCACGCGCTGCGCGATGCGCGTGAGGCCGTCGGGCCCGTGGTACACGGCGTACATGCTGGCCACCACGGCCGGCAGCACCTGCGCGGTGCAGATGTTGGAAGTGGCCTTCTCGCGGCGGATGTGCTGCTCGCGCGTCTGCAGCGCGAGGCGGTAGGCGGGCTGGCCGTGCGTGTCGACACTCACGCCCACCAGGCGGCCCGGCAGCGAGCGCTTGAACTCGTCGCGGCAGGCCAGGTAGGCGGCGTGCGGGCCGCCGTTGCACAGCGGCATGCCGAAACGCTGCGTGGTGCCGCAGACGATGTCGGCGCCCCATTCGCCGGGAGGCGCCAGCAGCGTCAGCGCCAGCAGGTCGGCCGCGACGATGAAGGCGGCGTCGCACTGGTGCGCATGGCCCGCGAGCGGTCGCAGGTCGTGCACGTGGCCGGTGGTGGCGGGGTATTGCGCGAGCACGCCGAAGAAGGCGCCGCTCACCATCAGGTGCGGCAGCGTTTCCGACACGGTGCTCACCTTGACCTCGATGCCCAGCGGCGCGGCGCGGGTCTTGATGACTTCGATGGTCTGCGGATGGCAGTCGCCCGACACGAGGAACACGTTGCTCTTGCTCTTCACGCTGCGCTTGGCCAGCGTCATCGCCTCGGCGGCGGCCGTGGCCTCGTCGAGCATCGAGGCGTTGGCGATGGCCATGCCCGTGAGGTCGCACACCATCGTCTGGAAGTTCAGCAGGGCTTCCATGCGGCCCTGCGAGATCTCGGCCTGGTAGGGCGTGTAGGCGGTGTACCAGGCGGGGTTCTCGAGGATGTTGCGCAGGATCACGCCCGGCGTGTGGTTGCCGTAGTAGCCCTGGCCGATGAAGTTGCGGAACACCTTGTTCTTCGACGCCATCGCCTTCAGCTCGGCCAGCGCGTCGGCTTCGGTGACCGGGGCGGGCAGGCGCATCGGCTTCGAGCGGCGGATGGCGGCGGGCACGATGCCCTCGATGAGCTCGGCGCGCGTTTCCGACCCGATCGCCGGCAGCATGCGCGCCTCGTCCGCCGCGTCGATGCCGATGTGGCGGGCAATGAATTCTTCGGCGTTCTCGAGTTCTTGCAGGGTGGGAAGGGCAGCGGGCTTCGACATGGCAGTGCTGTTGATAAGAGCTTGGGGCGGAGGAGCGGGGTCAGAACGCAGAAGTCGCGAAGGTTTCGCAGAGGTCGCAGAAGGAAAACCAAAAGATGATTCGGTTTCTTCTGCGACTTCTGCGTAGTTTTTGTATTCCTTCTGCGTTCGGCTGTCCGATTTCGAGGATCAGGATTCGGCAGCGAACTTGTCGTACGAGGCCGCGTCCAGCAGCGCGTCGAGCTGCGAGGGGTCGCTCAGCTTGACCTTGAAGAACCAGCCGGCGGCCAGCGGGTCGCTGTTGGCGAGCGACGGGTCGGCGCGCAGCGCTTCGTTCACTTCGGTGATTTCGCCCGACACGGGCATGAACACGTCGGCGGCGGCTTTCACCGATTCGACGACGCCGGCGACATCGCCCTGCGCGAAGGTCTTGCCGACTTCGGGCAGGTCGACGAACACCACGTCGCCCAGCGCGTCCTGCGCGTGCACGGTGATGCCGACGGTGGCCGCGTCGCCTTCGGCCGACACCCATTCGTGGTCCTTGGTGTACTTGATGCTCATGGTGGAAAACTCCTCGTGGAAAAAATGGTTCGGGGGTGCAGAGCCTAGCCGGTCGGCCGCGTTCAGCCGCGTTCAGCCGCGGTAGTAGCGTGTGGGCACGAAGGGCATGGTCGAGACCTCCATCGGCACCGGCTTGCCGCGCACGATGGCCTGCACGCGCGTGCCCGGCTCGGCGAACGCGGTGGCCACGTAGCCCATGGCGATGCAGCGGTCGGCCGTGGGGCCGAGCAGGCCGCTGGTGACAGTGCCGATGTCCTGGCCCTCGAAAGACTGCAGCACTGTGCCGTCGCGCACCGGAATGCGCTCCAGCGCGACGAGGCCCACGCGTTTGCGCTTCAGCGTGTCGTGGTCGGTGTGTCCGGCCGCGCCGGCGGTGGAGGCGGCCAACTGCGCGAGCACCTTCGCGGCACCCGGAAAACCGCCTTCGCGCGCGCCGCCCGCGCGGCGCACCTTCTGCATCGCCCAGTTGAGCGAGGCCTCGACGGGCGTGGTGGTGGTGTCGATGTCGTTGCCGTAGAGGCAAAGTCCAGCCTCGAGCCGCAGCGAATTGCGCGCGCCCAGGCCGATGGGCTTGACCTCGGGCTGGGCCAGCAGCAGGCGGGCGAGGCGTTCGGCGTCGGATGCGGCCACCGAGATCTCGAAGCCGTCTTCGCCGGTGTAGCCGCTGCGGGTGACGAAGGCCGCAATGCCGTCGATCTGCACCGCTCCGCCCGTCATGAACACGAAGCGCTCGACGCCGGGCGACAACCGCGCCAGCGTGGCCGCAGCCTGCGGGCCCTGCAGCGCGAGCAGCGCGTTCTCGGGCAGGGGGCGCACCTCGCAGCGCGAGCCGATCTTCTTCTGGATATGGGCGATGTCGGCAACCTTGCAGGCGCCGTTGACGATCACGAAGATCGAGCCGTTGCCCTCGTTGAAGAACATCAGGTCGTCGAGGATGCCGCCCTCGTCGTCCAGCAGCAGGCCGTAGCGCTGCTTGCCGGCGGGCAGGTCGATCACGTCGACGGGCATCAGGGTCTCGAAGGCGGCCGCGGCGTCGGGCCCGACCAGGCGCAGCTGGCCCATGTGGGAAATGTCGAAGAGGCCGGCCGCGTCGCGCGTGTGCTTGTGCTCGGCCATCAGGCCCGCCGGGTACTGGACCGGCATCGAATAGCCGGCGAAGGGCACCATGCGGGCGCCCAGCTCCAGGTGGAGGTCGTACAGCGGCGTCTTGAGAAGTTCGGTAGCGGATGCGGAGGAAGCGGCCACGGGGCACTCCAAAGGGGCAGTCGAAATCCATGACGCAAGCCATGGGCCACCCCTGCTGTCCGCTTTACCTGAGAGATTCGCCCCACGATCGGGGTTTGCTCCTTCGGTGGGCCGCTGCTCCTGTTTTGGATGCGGCGGCCTCTCTCCAGCAAGGAAACGCCGGTTTTCACCGGCGCCTCGTCAGTCCTTTTGCCTGAGCGTTCGGGGGAAATTTGCCCCCTGCGCCTTCGGCGGCCCCGGCATGCGGGGCTCTCTCCTGACCCCGGCGAGTGTAGTTGATCGAGCGGCCCGGCCGGCGGATATGCCTCGCCGCGCTCAACGCGCCCACAGATACCAGGCCCCGAGCCCGGCCGCGATCCAGACGGCCACGACCAGCGCGGCGCCCCAGCGGCTGGTCGGTTTGGAACCCGTGCTCTGCATCCATGCATCGGCCCGTTGGCGGCATTCGACGAGCACGGGCGCCGGAACCATCCGGACCGCGAGCCAGATCAGCCCTGGCAGCAGCAGCACGTCGTCGACGTAGCCCAGCACCGGAATGAAGTCGGGGATCAGGTCGATCGGGCTGAGCGCATAGGCCACCACGAAAACACCCAGCGCCTTCGCATACCAGGGCGTGGAGGCGTGCCGGCAGGCGAACCAGAGGGTGACGCCGTCGCGCTTGAGGCGCCTGGCCCAGCTGCGAAGGCGCTCGGACAACGAGGTGGAGGCGGGAGGCGGGGAATTCACCCGGCGATGGTGTCACAGGCCGTGGCGGCCATCGCCCCGATCGAAGTCCTTAGTGAATCACTTCGGCCGGCGGCAGCAGCCGGTCGATGCGCTCGCGCAGCGACTCGGCGCGCTCCGCGCCCGCGGTCTTCTCGATCTCGGTGAGCATCAGCGCGGCGATGGTCAGCATGGCCTCGCGGTCGCGTGCCTCGCGCAGGGCGTCGCGCATCTGCAGCGCGAACTTCGGGTCGCGGCGCACGAACATGCGCTCGCAGATGTCGAACAGGAACATGCGCGTGGTCGCCAGCGAACGCTTGCCGTCGAAGGTGTCGGCTGAGGTGGCGACCTGGATCGGCTCGACGGCGGGGATGGGCGAGGGCGCGGGCTGTGCGGGGGGCTCGGCTTCCGCCGCCGCGGCCTTCGCGCCCTGCAGGTAGCCCTTCTCGATCAGCGCCTGGATGGTCCGCTCGGCTTCGTCGCGGTTGGCGAAGAGGGGACTGAAGTCGGTCAGGGAGCGCCGGCCGTCGGCCATCAGCAGCAGGGCGCGTTCGCGCTGGGTGAGCGTGCGCTGTCCGCCCTGGAGTTCGTTGCGCGCCTTGTCGGTCTTGGTGGGAAACATGGCAGCCACAGCCTTGGGGAAACGAAGGCTGCAGCATGGTTGCATGTGGTGACATCTTCGTGAACCGTTTGGCCTACAGGGCCATTGAGTCCCGCCTCGTCCGGGCGCCTGCATCAGCCGCCTGCGCCCTCCTTGCGGATGAGCCAGCGGCCTTCCACGCGCTGCAGTTCCAGCGTCTTGCGGCTCTTCTCGCGCAGCTTGTCGGCGCTGTAGGTCTGCTGGAAGCTGGCGGTGGCCGCCTGCCCCTTGAGGCTGATGACGAGGCTGTCGATCTCCACGCTGATGGCGGCCTTCTCTTCGATGCGCGTGCGGCGATCGGTCTCCCATGCCTTGCGGTCCTGGCCGCGCGGGGGTGTGAAGTCGCTCGCATAGGCGGCGAGGTAGCGGGCCACGTCGCGTGCGGACCATGCGGCGGCCCAGGCGCGCACTGCGGCTTCGACTTCGCGGATGTCTGCTGCGGGATCGGCCGGTGCGGCGGCGGCTGCCGGCGCGGTGGTCGCTGCCGGCCCGGCGGCGAAGGCCGCCGGAGCCAGCAGCACGCTCCCCAGTACGCAGCTCAGGAATCGATTCATGGCGCGGTGTCCCTCCTTGTCGTTTCGCCGGCCCCTCGGCCCTGCGCCCGATTCTGGCAGCGAACATGCGCCGGGCCGCTGTCAGGCGGCGGCCCCCTCGGCGTCGGCCGGCATCGCCTGTATGGCGCGGTTGCGCAGCCGCAGCGCGAAGACCGTCGCCACGCACAGCACGCAGAGCACTGCCGTCAGCGTCACGCCGAGGCCGCGCGCGTCCGAGAGCATGCCGAAGAGCGGCGACACCAGCCCGCCCACCGAAAGCGCCAGCCCCAGCGCGATGCCGCTGGCCGTGGCCGGGTTGCGCGGCAGGTAGTCCTGCGCGAGCGTCACCTGCGCGGCGAAGGGCAGGAACATGCACAGGCCGAAGAGCGCGGTGCAGGCAAGCGCCCATCCTGCGCTCGGGGCGAGCACGATGCCCGCGAGCGAGGGCAGTGCAAGCAGATAACCGGCGCGGATCGTGCCCATGCGCCCGATGCGGTCGCCCAGCCAGCCGCCGAGCAGCGTGCCGACGGCGCCCGCCGCCGTGAACATGGTGAGCGCCGCCGCGCCCTGGAGGGCCGAACCTTGCAGGTCGCGCGTGATGCGCAGCGACAGCATCGACATCACCGTGACGTACGGAATAGACCAGCCCACGATGGTCGCCACCAGCAGCCCGAAGGCACGCCAGTCGTTGTGGGGCTTCATCAGGTGGTCGCCGGCCTTGCGGGCCGCTGCTGCGTTGCCCGAGGCCGCGCCGCGCCGCGCGTTCGCGGCGAACCACACCACGCCCATCGCCAGCGCCGGCACGCCCAGCAGGTAGCTGTGCGACAGGCGGCCGCCGCCCACGACGGTGGCCGCCAGTACCGGCGCGAAAGAGGCGCCGATGGTGCCGCCCACCGAGAACACGCTCATCGCCTTCTGCGAGCCGCCGCCGGCCGCGCGCGCCGCCACCGTGGCCGGTGGGTGGTAGGCCGCGATGCCCAGCCCGCACAGCGCCATCGCGATCCAGGTCAGCAGGTAGCTCTGGCCCAGCCCCGCCAGCACCACGCCCAGCGCGGCGACAAGGAAGCCCGTGGGCACCAGCCAGCTGCGCGGGTGCCGATCGGCGTACAGGCCGAAGAGGGGCTGCACCACGCTCGACAGGCCCGTGGCCGCCAGCATCAGCCCGCTGACTGCCGTGTAGCTGTAGCCGCGCTCCAGCACCATGAAGGGCAGCAGGGCGGGCACGAGGCCCTGGTAGAGGTCGTTGACGGCATGGGTGCCGGTGAGCAGCCCGAGTCGGCGCTTGTTCATGACGGATGCTTCTTTCGTTTGCGGGAGGAGTGGAAAAAAGCATCGTAGGAAGCCGTGAGAAGATGTTCCTGCTACGAATTGGCAAGCATCGTCGAGAAATGGACAAAGAAATTGATCTCCGGCCGGAGCACGGCGAGTCGACCCCGCGCGCCGTCGCGGTGCTGGCGACCGACCCGGCGGGCGACGCCTTCATTCCGCCGCACACGCACCGGCGCGGCCAGCTCATCCACGCGATCTCGGGCGTGATGCTGGTGAGCGCCGCAGCCGGCAGCTGGGTGGTGCCGACCGGTCGCGGCGTGTGGGTGCCCGGCGGCATGGAGCACCAGATCCGCATGGCGGGCGAGGTGCGCATGCGCACCGTGTTCGTCGAACCCGGCACGCGGGCCGACCTGGGCAGCGAATGCCGCGTGATCCACGTCGGCGCGCTGCTGCGGGAGCTGATCGTCACGGCCGTGTCGCTGCCGCTGGACTACGCGCCGGGCGGCCGCGACGAGCGGGTGATGGAGCTGATCCTCGACGAGATCGAGGCCGCACCCGCGCTCTCGCTGCACGTGCCGATGCCGCGCCACGCCCGGCTGGCCGCGCTGTGCGAGGAGCTGGTGCGCGACCCCTCGCTGCCCGCAACGCTGGACGACTGGGCCTCGCGCCTGCACATGAACACCCGCACGCTCGCGCGCCTGTTCCAGCGCGAGACGGGCATGAACTTCGGCGCGTGGTGCCGGCAGGCGAGGCTGCTGTTGAGCCTGCCCCGGCTGGCGGCGGGTGCGTCGATTCTTGAAGTGGCGCTGGCCCACGGCTACGAGAGCCCGAGCGCCTTCACCGCGATGTTCCGGCGCACGCTGGGCGTGCCGCCGAGCCAGTACCTGCACCGGCCCGGCTGAGCGCCGCAGCTTGCGGCGCTACTTGAACCCTAGCGTGTGCGGCAGCCAGGTGCTCAGCGCCGGCACGAAGGTCAGGATGAGCAGCACCGCGCCGTGCGCCCACAGGAACGGCACCAGTTCCTTCACCAGCGCCGTCATCGGCACCTTCGACACGTTGCAGGTCACGAACAGCAGTCCGCCGACCGGTGGCGTGATCATGCCCAGCGTGAGGTTGAAGATCACGATCATCGCGAAGTGCACCGGGTCGACGCCCAGCTTCACCGCCACCGGCGCGAGGATCGGCGCCAGCACCATCACGCCGGGCAGCGGCTCGATGAAGATGCCGAAGAGCAGCAGGAAGATGTTGACGATGATCAGGAACATCCACGGCGAGAGGTTCATGCCGATGAGCCACTCGGCCATCTGCTGCGGAATGCCCTCGATGGTCAGGATCCACGCGAACGAGGCCGACAGGCCGATGATGATCAGCACCGAGGCCGACAGCAGGGCCGAGCGCGAAAGAATGTCCGGCAGCGCCTTCCATTCGAGCGTGCGGTAGACGAACTTGCCGCACACCAGCGCGTAGAACACCGCCACCACCGAGGCCTCGGTGGGCGTAAACCAGCCCGCGCGCATGCCGCCCAGGATGACCACCGGCAGCAGGATCGCGGGAATCGCCTTCCAGGTCGTGATGAGGATCTCACGCAGCGGCGGTGTCTGCCCGTCGCCCTTGTAGTTGCGTTTCTTCGAGACGTAGAAGTTCACCAGGCACATCGCTACCGCGATCAGGATGCCCGGCAGGATGCCCGCTGCGAACAGCGTGCCGACCGAGACCGTCTCGTCCTGCAGCGCGTAGATGATCATGATGATCGAAGGCGGAATGATCGGCCCCACGATCGCGGTCGAGGCGGTGAGCGCCGCCGCGTAGGAGCGGTCGTAGCCGGCCTTGTCCATCATCTTGATGAGCATCGACCCCGGCCCCGCTGCGTCGGCCAGCGCCGAGCCCGAGATGCCAGAGAAGAAGGTCAGCGACACCACGTTGGTGTAGCCCAGCCCGCCGCGCCGGTGGCCCACGAACTGGCCCGCGAAACGCAGCAGCACCTCGGTGAGCGAGCCGCCGCTCATGAGCTCGGCAGCCAGGATGAAAAAGGGCACCGCCATCAGCGGAAAGCTGTCGATGCCGGTGAAGGTTTCTTTCAGCAGCACCATCAGCGGATAGTTTTCCGCCAGGATCAGCGTGGTGGCGGTGGAAAGGCCCAGCGCGAAGGCCACCGGCACGCCGATGGCCAGGAACACGCAGGCGGAGACGATGAGAACGAGGCTTGCATCCATGGTCGTTCTCCTTACAGCGACGCGCTGGCGTTGGCGTCGAAGTGCGCGTCGGACGCGAACTCGCGGTTCAGCACGTAGCCGCGCACCACCAGCAGCCAGTGCACGACGAGCAGCACGCCGCCGAAGAGCATCGCGCTGTAGATGTAGGCGAACGGAATCTGCGTGACGGCGGTGAGCTGGAACATCGTGCGCTGCATGTAGAGCCAGCCGTACCACACCATGAAGCCGAAGAAGGCGAAGAGCAGCCCCGCCACCACGATGCGCAGCGCTACCGCGGCGCTGCGCGGCAGCGCGTCCTGCAGGTTCTCGACCGCGATGTGCCCGCCGTAGCGCAGCACCGGCCCGGCGCCCAGGAAGGTGAGCCAGATCATCATGTGGCGCGACACCTCTTCCGCCCATTCGAGCGACTGGCTGGTGGTGTAGCGCAGCACGACGTTGGTGAAGATGATGACCGACATGGCGGCCAGCAGAAGAATCAGCGCCCAGCGGTTGGCGGCGAGAAAGTAGCGCTCGAAGGCTTGCACTTTGAGTTGTTCTCTGTTGTTTCGGGAGAGAAGAAAAAACGAAGCGCCCGGCGCACTGTGGCGGACCGGGCGCGTTGCCGGAAGACCGGCTCGGGACGGCTTACTTGACGTCCGTAATCTTCTTGATGTTGTCCGCGCCGAATTCCTTGGCGTAGCTCACGTACGCCGGCTTCAGCGCCTCGCGGAAGGCAGCGCCGTCGACGGTGCGCGTGACCTTCATGCCGTCCTTCTCGAGCTGCGCGATGCCGTTGTTCTCGTCGTCGTTCACCTTCTTGCGCTGGGCGACGGCGGCCTTCTTCGCGGCCTCGGTAAACACCTTCTTGTCGGCGTCCGAGAGCTTGTTCCACACCTTCGGCGACAGCAGCAGGAGCGCCGGCGAATACACGTGGCCCGTGAGCGAGAGGTGCTTCTGCACCTGCGAGAACTTCGAGGCCAGGATCACCGGAATCGGGTTCTCCTGCCCGTCGACCGTGCCCTGCTGCAGCGCGCCGAAGAGCTCGGGGAAGGCCATCGGCGTGGGCAGGATGCCGAAGGTGCGGTAGCCGTCCATGTGCACCTTGTTTTCCATGGTGCGCATCTTCAGGCCGGCCGCGTCGGTGGGCTTGACGATGTCGCGCTTGCTGTTCGTCATGTGGCGGAAGCCGTTCTCCGTCCAGGCCAGCGCGATGATGCCCTTGCTCGGGAACTTGGTCAGGATGTCCTGGCCGATGGGGCCGTCCATCACCTTGCGCGCGTGGTCGTAGTCGCGGAAGAGGAAGGGAATGTCAACAATCTTCACCTCGGGCACGAAGTTGCCCACCGGGCCGGTCGAGGTGTTGACCAGGTCCTGCGTGCCGAGCTGGATGGCCTCGATCTGCTCGCGCTCGCCGCCCAGCGCCGAGTTGGCGAAGTGCTGGCACTTGTAGCGGCCTTGTGTGCCCTTCTCGATCTCGTCGCAGAACACCGTGGAGCCAACGCCGTAGTGCGACTCCTTGGAGGTCGCGTAGCCGATCTTGAGAACGGTGGGTGCCTGGGCGAAGGCGGAAGCGCCCAGGGCGAACGAAAGGCAGGCGGCGGCGATGTGGCCGAGTTTCATGATGTCTCCGGGGTTGAAGTCAGGTGCGCGTCAGGCGCACCTGACTATGCAACGCCGGGGAGCTTCACCGCGTCGGGATTTTCACGGACGTACTCGCGGATGACCGCCTCGAAACTGTCGTCGGCGGTCAGGCCCAGCGCCTTCGCCCGTGAGGTTTCGATGTGGCCGGGCCAGGTCTTCACGATGCGCATGATCGTCGGGTCGGGCGTGCGGTCGAGCAGCGCGGTGGCGGCCTTGCCGGCCACGCGCTCCAGCGCTGCGGCCATCTCGCCCACCGTGGTCGGCAGCGAGGGCAGGTTCAGCGCGGTGCGTGGGCCCCATTGCGCATCGGTCGCCTCGGCGGCGCGGATGATGCCTTCGACAGTGCGCGCCGGTGACGCAATGGCCACAGGCGTCTCGTCGGGCACCGGGCAGGCCGCGCGCAGCCCCGCCAGCGGCTCGCGGATCATTCCGCTGAAGAAGCCCGAGGCCGCGCCGTTGGGCTTGCCCGGCCGCACGCTCACCGTCATGAGCCGCACGCTGCGCCCGCGCACGAAACCTTTGCGCGTGAAGTCGGCCACCAGCTGTTCACCTATGAATTTCTGGATGCCGTAGCTGGTCTGCGGCGTAGGCAGCGTGTGGTCCTCGATCACCTTCGGCAGCGGCTGCTCGGGCGAATCGCCGAACACCGCGAGCGAGCTGGCGAAGACCAGCACCGGCTTCGTGCCGAGAGCGCGAACCCGCTCGAGCAGCGCATGCGTGGCGGCGAAGTTGCTGCGCATGCCGAGGTCGAAGTCGGCCTCGCATTCGCCGCTCACCGCGGCCGCCAGGTGGAAGATGGCGTCGGCCTCGCGCCAGGGCGTGGCATCGGCCTGCGCCGAGAGCTGGTCGTTCAGGTCGCCGGTGATGGTCTTGATACGCGCGTCGGCCGTCAGGTCGGCCGGCGGGGCCGCGCGGTCGACCAGCGTGATGCGTTCGATGGGACGGGCCGCGGCGCCGGCCAGTGAAAGGCTGCCTTGCGCGAGCAGTGTTCGCGCGAGTCGCGCGCCCAGAAAGCCTGCGCCGCCGGTGATGATGATCTGCATGGGTCGGGTCTCCTGTCTTGTCTCCTGAGAGCTTCGAGGATAAGCGGGCAGCGGCGAGGGCGGGAGGCCTGTGGCATGCTCGATCTCAGCTTGTGCAGCGGAATCCGTCGCGACCGAGCGCCCCTCATCGACAGGAGACACTGCATGCTCACGGTCATCGTCTTGTGGCTTCTTGCCGTGGCATGGCTCGTTGCGAACGGCATGTTCGCCGAGAAGCCTTCGCCACAGTACCGGCGCAGGCGAACCCTGGTGGCCTGGATGTTCCTGGGCGGTTGCACGGGAGCGCTCGCCGGCCTGGCGGGGCCAGGCTTCTCGCTCGTGGGCTCCATCGTTGGTGCCGCGGCCGCCGGGTTCGTGGCGCGCAGCCTCGTTGACGTGCGAAAGCCCGACCCCGGTGCAGAAACAACGACGCCATGACGATCAAGTTCCCGCCCGATTTCCTCGAGACGCTGCGGCAGCCGGTGCGCGTCGACGCCGATCTCGACAGCCAGTCCTCGTTCTTCTCGCGCAAGGAGATCAGGGATTTCTATCTTTCGGTGATCGAAAGCCCCGAGAAGAACGATGTGCTTCAGCTGGCGGCCGACGAACTGCCTCGTCTGCATCCCCACCGGGCCACGTTGCTGGCGCTGTTCTGCGGCGCGCTCGTGGAGGACGGGGCCGACCCGCGCCTGCTCTTCGGCGCGGCGCTCGAACTCATGGCCGGCCTGCTCGTCTCGCTCGAACCGTTCTGCGCGACACAGCCTCAGGACGATGGCGAAGAGGCAGACCCCGAAGAAGTCGCCGAATGGCAGGCTGCGGAGGCGGCCCTTGGCGCGCTGTCTGCACCGGAGCGTTTCGAGGTCGAGGCACGGCAGGCCGCGGCCGGCCTGCTGGTGCTTCCACTCATGACCATGCTCATGCGCGACGTGCGCAACCACCGCGCCCTGCTGGCCGACGGCGAACTGGTGGCGCGCATCGATGCGTTGGCCGTCAACGATTCGCTGCCGATCGACGGCCTGCACTTCCTGCAGGGGGCCGCCGAACTGGCCTACGAGGACGAACTGGTGGTGGTGCTCCCGGCCTCCGGCACCGGCATGGTGGTGAAGGCCCACGCCATCAACAACAACTTCCACGCGTTTTCGCTGCTGCAGAAGCTGATGCGCAAGCGCGCCAAGGCGCTCGGCATCCACCCGCCCGCACGCGAGGCGGGCGCGACCGCAAGCCGCGACAACGACTGCGCCGAGTACCTGTGGCTGCAGGCCGATGCCTTCAGGAACGGCGAGCTGGTCGATCCCATGGCGTGGTCATGGGGCGAAGGCTCGCTGCGCGAGAACGCCCGCAGGCAGGGGCGGCTGGTGCTGGTGGCGCTGGACACGCAGGACAAGCCCAGCCGCACCTGGAACGGATTCAACCGCGTGCTCCATTCGGAACAGAAGTCGCGTGTGTCGCTCGTGCGCATGCTCACGCCTGAGGAAGTCGCTTCTTACCTTGCCTGAAGCGGCGGGTCTTCCGGCCAGGCCAGGAAAAAGGCCCTCCGAAGAGGGCCTCGAGCGGCAAGAGGGCCGGGAGCCTTACATCCCCACGTAGTTCGGCCCGCCGCCACCTTCGGGCGTGACCCACACGATGTTCTGCGTCGGGTCCTTGATGTCGCAGGTCTTGCAGTGCACGCAGTTCTGCGCGTTGATCTGCAGGCGCTGCTTGCCGTCCTCAGTGCCGACGAACTCGTACACGCCGGCGGGGCAGTAGCGGCTTTCGGGGCCGGCGAACTTGGCGAGGTTGATGTTCACGGGCACCGTCGCGTCCTTGAGCGTCAGGTGGGCCGGCTGCTGCTCCTCATGGTTGGTGTTGCTGATGAACACGCTGGAGAGGCGATCGAAGGTGAGCTTGCCGTCGGGCTTCGGGTAGACGATGGGCTTGCACTCCGAAGCTGGCTTCAGGTACAGGTGGTCGGGCTTGTCGCGGCGCAGCGTCCACGGGATGTGGCCCTTGAGCAGCCATTGCTCGACGCCGTTCATGAAGGTGGCGATGCCCAGGCCCTTCTTGAACCAGGCCTTGAAGTTGCGGGCCTTGTTCAGCTCGGTGTGCAGCCAGCTCTTCTCGAAGGCGGCCGGGTAGGCCGTGAGTTCGTCGTGCTGGCGGCCGGCCATGACCGCGTCGAAGGCGGCCTCGGCGCACAGCATGCCGGTCTTGATGGCGGCGTGGCTGCCCTTGATGCGGCTCACGTTGAGATAGCCGGCCTCGCAGCCGACCAGTGCGCCGCCCGGGAACACCGTCTTGGGCAGCGACATCAGGCCGCCGGCCGTGATGGCGCGCGCGCCGTAGCCGATTCGCTTGGCGGGCTTGATGCCCTTGGACTCGTCGCCTTCCAGGTACCAGCGGATGTTGGGGTGCAGCTTCCAGCGCTGCATTTCCTCGAAGGGGCTCAGGTAGGGGTTGCTGTAGTCCAGCCCCGTGATGAAGCCCATCGTGACCTTGTTGTCCTCCATGTGATAGAGGAAGGCGCCGCCGTAGGTGTCGCTCTTCATCGGCCAGCCGGCGGTGTGCAGCACGAAGCCGGGCTGGTGGCGCTTGGGGTCGATTTCCCAGACTTCCTTCACGCCGATGCCGTAGGTCTGCGGGTCCTTGCCGGCATCGAGCTTGTATTTGGCGATGAGCTGGCGGCCCAGGTGGCCGCGCGCGCCTTCGGCGAACACGGTGTACTTGCCCAGCAGCTCCATGCCGAGCTGGAAGTTCTCGGTGGGCTCGCCGTCCTTGCCGACGCCCATGTTGCCGGTGGCCACGCCGCGCACCGAGCCGTCTTCGTTGTAGAGCACCTCGGCGGCTGGGAAGCCCGGGAAGATCTCCACGCCCAGGTTTTCTGCCTGCTGGGCCAGCCACTTGGTGAAGGCGCCCAGGCTGATGATGTAGTTGCCGTGGTTCTGGAAGCAGGCCGGCAGGAAAAGGTTGGGGGTGCGCAGGCCCGACTTCTCGCCCAGGAACACCATCGCGTCGTCGGTGACCGGCTGGTTCAGCGGGGCGCCGAGTTCCTTCCAGTCGGGCAGCAGCTCGTTGAGCGCGCGCGGGTCCATGATGGCGCCCGAGAGGATGTGCGCGCCGGGCTCGGAGCCCTTCTCGAGCACCACGACCGAAATCTCCTTCTCGTGCTGCGCGGCCAGCTGCTTGAGCCGGATCGCGGTCGACAGGCCGGCCGGGCCGCCGCCGACCACGACCACGTCGTATTCCATGGCTTCGCGAGGGCCGAACTGAGCGAGGATTTCGTCGTGGGTCATCTGGGTTGGATCGATAATGATTTTTCGAGACGCGGGGGCTTCCCGGGATTGCGGGGCATTTTATGCGGCGTCCAGGGATGCTCCCTGTCGCGTCCGGCATGCTCCCCAGCGCTCGCGGGCGGGACCTCCCGCGTCACCTGCGCGACTCCACAGGATCCAGTTCATGGCTTACAGCATCGATCTCTCCGGCCGCGTGGCCTTCGTCACCGGCGCCTCCAGCGGGCTCGGTGCCCAGTTCGCGAAGACGCTGGCGCGTGCCGGCGCGGCGGTGGTGCTGGCGAGCCGCCGCGTAGAGAAGCTCAAGGAGCTGCGTGCGCGCATCGAGGGCGAGGGCCACGACGCCCACGTGGTCGAACTCGACGTGACCGACATCGGCAGCATCAAGGCCGCCGTGGCGCGCGCCGAGACCGAGGTGGGCCCCATCGACATCCTGGTCAACAACTCGGGCGTGAGCACCACGCAGCGCCTGCAGGACGTGACGCCCGACGACTACGACTACATCTTCGACACCAACGTGAAGGGCAGCTTCTTCGTGGCGCAGGAGGTCGGCAAGCGCATGCTGGCCCGCGCCAGGGGCACGGCGCCGGGCACCTACATCGGCGGGCGCATCATCAACATCGCCTCCGCCGCGGCGCTCAAGGTCATGCCGCAGATCGGCACCTACTGCATGAGCAAGGCCGCGGTGGTGCAGATGACCAAGGCCATGGCGCTCGAGTGGGGCCGCTTCGGCATCAACGTGAACGCGCTGTGCCCGGGCTACATCACGACCGAGCTCAATGAGGAGCACTGGAGCACCGAGGGCGGCACCAAGCTGGTCAACATGCTGCCGCGCAAGCGCGTGGGCAAGCCGGAAGACCTCGACGGCCTGATCGTGCTGCTGGCCAGCGGCCAGAGCCACTTCGTGAACGGCGCCGTCATCGCGGCGGACGACGGGTTCGCGCTCTGAGCCCGCGAGCGTGGGTCGGCATCGCGGCCGGGCTGGCCGCGGGTGCGCTCTGGGGCCTGACCTTCGTGGCACCGCGCATGGTGGGCCACTTCGGCATGGTCGACATCACCGCCGCGCGCTTCGCCATCTTCGGTGCCGTCTCGGCGCTGGCGGTGTTCGCGCGGCCGGCCGCCGTGCGCTGGCCCAACGGGCGGCAAGCGCTCGCGGCGCTGGGCCTCAGCGTGCTCGGCTTCAGCGGCTACTACCTGCTGCTGGCCTTCGGCATCCAGGCGGCGGGCACGGAGGTGCCCAGCCTCATCATCGGCACGATCCCCGTCTGGATGATGCTGCTGGGCCGCCCCGCGGGCCTGCGCATGAGCGCGTTGCTGCCGGGGCTGCTGCTCACGGGCGCGGGCATCGCGCTGATGATCTATGGCGCATGGTCGGCGCAGCACGGCGCGGGTGAGGCGACCGGTGCCCGCTTCGGCTGGGGCATCGCGCTGGCGCTGGCCGCCATGGCGAGCTGGACGGTGTACGGCCTGCTCAACGCGGCCTGGCTGCAGCGCCACACCGGGCTCAACGCGACCGACTGGGCCAACTGGCTTGGTGTGGCGACCGGGTTGGGCGCCTTGCTGCTGTGGCTCATCGCGGGCAGCGACGTGGCCACGCTCCAGGCGCAGCCCGATGGCATGCTCTTCGTGTGGATCGCGCTGGCCAGCGGCTTCGGCTCGTCGTGGCTCGCGACCATTCTCTGGAACGTGGCCAGCCAGCGGCTGTCGGCCAGTCTCTGCGGGCAGCTGATCGTCAGCGAGACGCTGTTCGCGCTCCTGTATTCCTTCGTCTGGGACGGCCGCTGGCCGCAGGCCACCGAGTGGGCCGCGGCGGTGCTGTTCGTGCTGGGCATCCTCGCATCCATCAAGGCGCACCGATGAGAATCGAAATCCCCGAAAAGAAGAAGCTGGTGTACGAAACCTCCATTCCCATCCGCTGGGGCGACATGGACGCCATGGGCCACCTCAACAACGGCACCTACTTCCGCTACCTCGAAACCGCGCGCATCGACTGGATGCACTCCATCGGCTTCGAGCCGCAGCCCAACGGCGAGGGCATGGTGATCGTCAACGCCTTCTGCAACTTCTACCGGCAGATCGAGTACCCGGGCAACGTGCTGCTCAAGATGTACGTGAGCGATCCGGGCCGCACCACCTTCGAGAGCTGGGCCACCATGGCCCGCGAGGCGGAGCCCGACGTGATCTGCGCCGCCGGCGGCGCGACCACGATCTGGGTCGACTTCCCGAAGCAGAAGGCGCTGACATTGCCCGACTGGCTGCGTGCGCTCGTGAGCGCCGAATGAGAAGAACGCTCCTGGCGGTCGCCTTGCTCGCATCGCTCGCCACCGGCAGCCATGCGCAGACGCCGCCCGGCAAGAACGGTACCGAGTGCACCGCCGGAGCGCCGTACCTGAACGCCGAGGCGCTGAAGAAGGCTGGGTTCGAACTTCCGGTGTTCAAGCGGTACTGCTATTCGGACAAGGCGGGCAGCCACGTCCTGCTGCTCGGCGAGAAGCAGGACCTGCCGTTCCCCGAGGAAAAACTCTCTTCGGCCATCCAGGCCGCGCTCTACAAGGTCGGTGCCGACGGCGGCAGCCTGACGCCCGAGTGGTCGATCCGAGACTTCCCAGGCAGGGACGAGGCTGGCGTCAACTTCCGCTCGAAGCTCATCGAACTCACGGACATCGACGGCGACGGATTGGTCGATCCCATCCTCGTCTACCGCTTCTTCGAGCCAGATGGTGCCGACCGCATCGTCAACGACGATTTCGTCGGGCGCATCAAGATCGTCACCTTCCACCAGGGCCGCAAGGCGACCATCCACGCGATCACCGGTAACCTGGACGGCGACCGCAGGACCACCGCCAACGCCAGCTACTTCGCGCTGCCGAAACCGGTGCAGCAGCATCTCGTGAAGAAGATGGCGGCGATGTATTCCGCCGGCCAATTCGGCTTCGACAACTCCTACGGCTTCGTGCCGAGGAAGGATGTAGCCCGACGCTGAGGTTGTTTCGCGCGGTCAGGCCTGCTGCAGCACGATCCGCGCCTCGAAGCCCTGCGCCGCGCCCGCCGGAGGCGAAGACAGCTCCAGCTTCGCACCGTGCTTCTCGACGATGGTGCCCACGATCGAGATGCCCAGCCCGTAGCCCGCGCGGTCGGAGCTGTGGCGCACATGGCGCTCGCGCAGGGTTGCGAGCTGCTCGGGCGTGACGCCCTTGCCGGAGTCGCGCACGGCCAGCGTGGCGGGGCCCATCACCTCGATGACGACGCGGCCGCCGCCGTAGCGCAGCGCGTTCTCCACCAGGTTGCGCAGCGCGATGGCGAGCGCGTCGACGTCGCCGAGGGCCGCTGGGGCACCGCTGTCCGGTACCTTGAGCGCGAGGCGCTCGCTGTTCTGCGGGTCTTGCCAGAAGTCCTGCGCCACGGTGCCGGCGAGCTGCACGAGGTCGACCCGCGAGCGCGCGAGCGAGGCGCCCGATTCGGCGCGCGAGAGCTGCAGCAGCTTTTCCGTGCGATGGCTCAGCGTGCGCAGCGCGTCGAGCGCGGCCTGCACGTCGTTGCGCTGCAGGTCGTGCTCCAGCGCGGTCTGCAGCCGCAGCCTCGCGGCGGCGAGCGGGGTGCGGAGTTCGTGCGCGGCATTGGCGGCCAGCGCGCGCTCCACGTCGAGCGAATGGGAGAGCCGCTCCAGCAGCCGGTTGACGTGGTCGCCGACGGTGCGCAGCTCCTTTGGCAGGCCGGGCAGGGTGATCGGGCTCAGGTCGGCGCCGCTGCGCTTCTCGATCTCCGCGGCCAGCTCCTGCAGCACCCGGAGTTCGGTGCGGGCCACGTTGCGCAGCACCAGCGCGAGCAGCGGGAGCACCGCGCCCAGCGGAATGATCAAGCCGAAGAGCGTGCGGTTGAGCGCATGGCGCCTCTCGTCCAGCGGGTCGGCCACCTGGAAGAACAGGCCCAGCGTCGGGTGGCGCACGGTGTAGATGCGCCAGGTCGGGTTGTTCGCGAAGCCGGCGGCCAGCGGCACGTCGAAGGTGTCGGCGGGCGTCTCCGCGGAGCGCAGCAGCACATGCTCGTGCAGGTCGACGATCTGGTAGATCACCGCGTCCTCGGAGAACAGCTGCTTGGGCGCGATAAGCGGCTCTCGCGGCTGCTGCTCGCCCGGGTGCTGCAGCTTCTCGAGTTCCTGCACCGCCATCGCGAACATGCGGTGCGAGACCTCGACCAGTTCGTTGTCGAAGTTGTGGTTGATCTCGCGGTCCACGTACCAGACCACCGCGAACACGCAAAGCAGCCACACGCCGCCGACCCACAGGATCAGCGTGCGGGTCAGCCGCCCGGCGAGCGAGTCGCGCCCGGCGGCGAAGCTGGCCGGGGTCATTCGTCCTCGTCCGTCGAGAACGACAGCCGGTAGCCCAGCCCGCGCAGTGTCTGGATGTGGCTGCGGCCGAGCTTGCGCCGCAGGCGGCTGATGAAGACTTCGAGCGTGTTGCTGTCGGCCTCGTCGCCGAAGCCGTACAGCGCGTCGGCGAGGTTCTCGCGCGTGTGGATGCGCTCGGGCCGGGTGGCCATCACGCGCAGCAGCGCCCATTCCTTCTGCGTGAGGGTGATCGGCGAGCCGTGCTTGCGCACCATGTCGTGGGCGAGGTCGATCTCCAGCGTGCCCAGCTGCAGCACCGGCGAGCTGCTGGAGCTGCGCCGCCGCTCGACCGCACGCAGGCGCGCCAGCAGCTCGGCCGGGTCGTAGGGCTTGATCAGGTAGTCGTCGGCGCCGGCGTCCAGGCCGCGGATGCGGTCGGTCACCTGGTCGCGCGCGGTCAGCACGATGACGATGGGGCGCTCGGGCAGGGCGCGTATCTGGGGCAGCAGCGAGAGGCCGTCTCCGTCGCCCAGGTGCAGGTCGAGCAGCACCGCCGCGTACTGCACCGAGAGCAGGGCGCCGCGTGCATCCGCCAGGCTCGGCGCCACGTCGACCACGAAGGCCTTGGCCAGAAGGTAGCTGCAGACGGCATCTGCCAATGCAGTGTCATCTTCGACCAGCAATATGCGCACGCCATGTCCTTTCAACGAGAAAAAGAGTCTAGCGTCCCCGGGCTGAAGCAGGCCTTTCAGTCAGGTTCGGTTCATCTTGCTTCAGGCTCGGTTCATTCCGCAAACGTAGGCTCGCGGCTGTTTTTCAGTCCTGCCTTCGTCCATGACTCGTCCGCCCATTTTTCGTCTGGGGGTTTTCACCCTTGTCGCGCTGGTTGCGCTGATGGCCTGGGACGCGACGGGCGGCGATCTGCTTCTGGCACGCATGGCAGGCTCGCAACTCGGTTTTCCCCTGCGCGAGAACCCCTTCATGGTCCACGTCATGCATGAGGGCGCGCGCAACCTCAGCTGGGCGCTGGTGATCCTGCTGTTCGCCGCGATCCGCTGGCCCTTCGGCGTGCTGCGCCGCCTCGACGCCGGCTCCCGCGCGCAACTGGCCCTGACCGTGCTCGGCTCGGTGATCGCGGTCAGCATGATCAAGCATGCGAGCCACACCAGCTGCCCCTGGGACCTGCAGGAGTTCGGCGGCGTGGCGCGGTACGTGTCCCACTGGTCGTGGGGCGTGAGCGATGGCGGCCCCGGCGGCTGTTTCCCGGCCGGCCATGCTTCGGCGGCCTTCGCCTACGTGGGCGGGTACTTCGTGCTGCGGCGGGTGTCGGCCCGCGCGGCGGCGATCTGGCTCTGGACGGCCGTGGCCGCGGGGCTGGTGCTGGGCTTGGCCCAGCAGCTGCGCGGCGCGCACTACATGAGCCACACCCTCTGGACGGCCTGGGTCTGCTGGACGGTGGGCCTCGTCATCGAGATGGCGGTTGCGCGATTCGGTGCGCGCTCGACCAGCACGGCGGTGCCCGCGCATGCAGGGCCTTGATTTCGCCCTCTTCAGGCTGATCAACGCGAGCGCCACGGTGCCGCCGTGGAGCCTGCGCTTCGCCGAGTTCTGCTCCGATCTGCTGCCGGCCCTGCTGACGCTGGCCATCGGCGTGTGCGCGCTGTTCAGCCGGCGCTGGCGCTATGCGCTGTTCACCGTGCTGCTGAGCGTACTGGCGGCGTGGATCGTCGTGAGCCTTATCCGCATGGTGGCGCCGATCCCTCGGCCCGCCTACTACGGCCTGGGCATCCAATGGGTGCCGCAGGGCGTGCGGCCGGGCTTCCCGAGCATGCACGCGGCCGGCACCTTCGCCGCAGCCTTCGCGCTCTGGTGCCTGCCGTCGCGCGTGCCCATGCTGGCGGCGCTGGTGGTGGCGACCCTTGTAGCGTGGAGCCGGGTGTACCTGGGCCTGCATTTCCCGTCCGACATCGTGGCGGCAACCATGCTGGGCGCGCTGGTGGCGATCGTGGTGGAGCGGGGCGCCAGCCGGCCGATGAGCCAGGCTGCCTCGGGCGCACTGGTGGCGCGGCGGCGCTCGGCAAGATTGCGGCTGCGCAGGACGGCGAGTCTGAACACGGACTGAAGGGGCAATTCAGCCTCGCTTCAGGCGGCGTCGTTACATTCGCCGCATGTCTGTTTCACGAATTTCGCCTGTTCCATTGGAACGGGTGGGTACTTCTGAGTCAAAAACGCCACAGTCGCCTCCTTCGGGCGCCCCGTGGACCCGCTTCGACCTCTGGTTGCAGCGTCCGCGCTCGGCCGCCATGGTCGTCCTCTGGCTCAGTCTCTACCTCGTACTGACCACCAACTGGCCGCTGTGGAACGAGCTGGCCCGCATCGGCGGCGCGCCCAGCAGTTACATGTCGACCGTGGTGTCGATGAGCCTGCTCACGCTGTGCGGTTCGGCGGCCATCCTGTCGTTCACGGCCTGGTCGCGCTGGATGAAGCCGTTGTGGCTTTTGGTGGTAATCCTGGCCGCGGTGGTGCAGCACTACATGCTCGAGTACCGCGTGGTCATGGACCCCACCATGATCGCCAACGCGCTGCAGACCGACCCCAACGAGGCGCGCGACCTGCTGAGCTGGCGCATGGCCTTCAACGTGGCGGTTGTGGTGTTGCCCGCGGCCTGGCTGATCTGGCGCGTGCGCGTCGCGCCGATGCGCTTCCTGCCCAAGCTCGCGCGCAACGTGGGGCTGCTGCTGCTGTCCGTGGCCGTGGCCGTGGGCACGGCCGTGGCCATGAACCGCGAGCTGGCGCCGCTGATGCGCAACAACGTGCACCTGCGCTACATGATGAACCCGATCGCATCGCTCTATTCGACGGGTGCGCTCTTCATCAAGCCGCTCTTCAAGCGCAGCGGCAAGCTGATTTCCATCACCGCCGGAACGGCGCTGGGCGCGAGCTATGCCGCGCAGACCAGGCCGCCGCTCTTCGTGGTGGTGGTGGGCGAGACGGCACGGGCCGACCACTTCGCCCTCAACGGCTACGCGCGCGACACAACGCCGGAACTGGCCAAGCGCGGCGTGCTGAGCTATCGCGAGGTGCGCTCCTGCGGCACCAACACCCTGGCCTCGGTGCCGTGCATGTTCTCGCCGCTGGGCAAGGAAGGCTACGAGTCGCGCAAGGACGACTACGAAACCTTGGTCGACGTGCTGCAGGCAGCCGGCCTCGCCGTGTTCTGGCTCGACAACCAGGCCGGTTGCAAGGGCGTGTGCGAGCGCGTTCCGAACGCTTCGGCCTTCGACGGACTCGACGCAGCGACCAAGAAGGCGCTGTGCGACGGCGACGAATGCCTGGACGATGTCATGCTCAAGGGCCTGGACGCGCGCATCGCCGCGCTGCCGGCCGAGCGCCGCGCCAAGGGCGTGGTGCTGGTCATGCACCAGATGGGTAGCCACGGCCCGGCCTACTACAAGCGCTCGGCGCCCGACGTGAAGCGCTTCCTGCCCGAGTGCAAGACCAACGCGCTCGCCGACTGCGGCCATGCCGAGCTGATGAACGTGTACGACAACTCCATCGTTCAGACCGACCGCTTCCTCGGCCAGACCATCGACTGGCTCAAGGCGCAGTCGAAGCAGTACGACCCGGCGATGCTGTACATCAGCGACCACGGCGAATCGCTCGGCGAGTTCGGCCTGTTCCTGCACGGTGTGCCGTACAGCTTCGCGCCCGATGCGCAGAAGCACGTGCCCATGGTCACCTGGTTCAGCGAAGGCATGAGCGAGCGGCGCAAGCTCTCGCGCTCGTGCATGGAAGCGGGGCTCGATGCGCCGCTCACGCACGACAACCTGTACCACACGGTGCTGGGCGTGATGGACGTGACCACGCCGACCTACAAGCCGGCGCTCGACGCGCTGGCCTCCTGCCGCGCCAAGGGCTGAGGCAGGGGCTTATTCGGGGTCTTGCTTCTTCTCGCGGGGCACCCGCCCCATGAGGAAGAACTCGTTGTTCGGCTGCATGCCGCTGAAGCTGGCCAGGCGGTTGCTCAGTCCGAAGAAGGCGGTGATGGCGGCGATGTCCCAGATGTCCTCGTCGTCGAAGCCGTGCGCATGCAGCGGCGGGAAGTCGCTGTCGTCGATCTCGTGCGAGCGTTCGCAGACCTTCATCGCAAAGTCGAGCATCGCGCGTTGGCGCGGGGTGATGTCGGCCTTGCGGTAGTTCACCGCCACCTGGTCGGCCACCAGCGGCTTCTTTTCGTAGATGCGCAGCAGCGCGCCGTGCGCCACCACGCAGTAGAGGCACTTGTTGGCCGCGCTGGTGGTGGTGACGATCATCTCGCGGTCGCCCTTGGTGAGCGAGCCTTCCTCCTTGAGCATGAGCGCGTCGTGGTACGCGAAGAAGGCGCGCCACTCGGCGGGGCGGCGCGCGAGGCCGAGGAACACGTTCGGCACGAAGCCTGCCTTCTCCTGCACGGCAAGGATCGCGGTGCGGATGTCCTCGGGCAGGTCCTTGAGTTCGGCGAGGGGGTAGCGGTCTGCGGCCATGTTGTCTCCGGTTCGGGTTGCCTTGATGGAGCCATCATAGGCAAGCCGCGCCGAAGACCCTGCGACCGCTCCCGTTCTCTTAC
Source organism: Variovorax sp. 278MFTsu5.1 (assembly GCF_048305045.1). Lineage (NCBI taxonomy): Bacteria > Pseudomonadati > Pseudomonadota > Betaproteobacteria > Burkholderiales > Comamonadaceae > Variovorax > Variovorax sp. 278MFTsu5.1. Next base: position 4,278,955 of record NZ_CP157622.1, on the reverse strand, counting down.
TTGAGCGCCTTGCCTTGCGTGGCGCCCAGCGGCGTGTGCAGCTGCGAGCTCACCCACGAGCCGGTGTTGTCGTCCCGACCCTGCAGCAGGTAGCGCGTGTCGGCCTTGCCGTAGTTCTGCACCGCCATGGCGGAGAACCTGCCGATGTCGGTCTTCGGGTCGCGCAGGCGGTTGACGATCAGCACCTTCTTCGTGTCGGCGAAGTCGGCCATCATGTTCTGGTCGCCTTCGCTGTCGCCGGCCACGAAGCTCGGACCGTAGCCGTACTTGCCGACCAGGAAGCGCCGGATGTTCTTCGTCTTGCCCGGGCCCTGCGTCTGGTCGTAGCCGCGGCGGAACTCGGGCTGGATCACGCCCCTGGCGTCGCGCTCCAGCTCCATCGCCAGCACGCGCTCGGGCGGGTTGTTGTAGCCGAAGGCCGGATTCGACGAGATCTCCTTGATCACGTCGACGAACGATGCCGAGCACACCCACACGTCGAAGCCGGCGTTGCGGAAGGCGGCGTACAGCTGCTGCATCTCGGGCTGCAGCCGCAGGCCGTTCTTCCAGCTCACCGAGACCACGCCGGCGCGGCCCGGCAGCGCGGATGGCGAAGTCCACTTGACCTTGGCCACGGGCTCCTTCAACTGCCATGCCACCGTGTCGGCCGTGAGCTTGCGCACCTGCCCCTCGGTCATGCCGGCGAAGAGGTAGGTGACCCACGGGTAGGCCGTGTCGTGGTCGAAGGTGTCGCCGATGGCTTCATAGAGATAGCGCACCTTGGTGGTGAAGGCACCGTAGTGCGGGCTCAATGCCACCACGGCCAGCGACTGGTCGCCCTTCAGCCCCTTGTAGTTCTGGTAGAGCCATGTGTAGCTCGCGACGATGTCGGGCACCACCGCGTCGATGTTCACGGCCTGGCCGGCGGCGTTGTTGTAGGCGGGCAGGAAGTCCTTCTTCGGGATGTTCTTGCGCAGCGCCACTTCGAGCTGCGCGGGCGTGGCGCCGAAGACGAGGTTCTCGAGCTGGTAGATGAGCGCGGCCTCCTCGATGTCGAGGAAGACGCTGGTGTTGTCCCAGTCGAACACCACGTAGGGCGGCTTCGCGGCGTCATAGCCCGGACTTGCCTTGCCGATGCTGGCGATCAGGCCCTCGATCTGCGCGCGGTTGAAGGCGTCCCAGTTGCCGGGCGCGAGGCTCTTTGCGGGCGAGAGGCTGGCACATCCGGCGGCGACGAGCGCTGCGGCCATGGGGGTGAGAAGGAGGAGGCGGCGTTGCATGCTTTTCCTGGTTTTGAGCGTTGCAGATTGAGAGAAACCTCAACCTACGCATCAGCTGTGCCAGGCCGTGCCTGATGGCCATGCATTTCGCCGCACGGCGCGCTAAGCCGCGATGCGTTCGGCCTGCTGTTCGACAAAGCCTGCCACCCGCCGCACCAGTGCCACATTGCCGCCGGCAGCCGCCACGCTCGCCGCCGCATGGACGGCAACCGTTTCACCAATAGCCAGGATGACTTCTTCCGCCGCCGCAGCCGGTAGCCCGAAGTGCGGCGCTGCCTCGCGCGCCAGGGCGAGGCTCGACGCGTGCTGCCCTGGAAGAATGGCGAGCTCCTGATAACCCGTGTGACCGCCAAGCTGCATGACGAGGTCGAACGCAGGCGCCAGGCGCCACCGTCCGTCGTCGCCGCGCAGCGCGCCGTGGTTCTTGACGTGATCGTCGCTGTTCCCCGCCGCCAGGTTGAACACCAGCCGCCGGAACAATTCGGCCAGGTCCTCTTGTGGCTGCGCGGAGATGCGCCGCAGCAACTGGGCCAGTTCGACATAGCTGCCCCGGCTGGATTCATAAGGCACATCGAGCAGCGCCGACGCCGAGAGATAGTGAAAGCGCCGCTCGTCGGTCACCGGTCCCGCGCGATCGAAGCGCTCTACCAGCAAGGCATGCCCGGATGAGAGAGGCTGCAGCAGGAAGGGCGGCACTGCGATCCCGCAGGCATCGGCCAGCCAGAGCGTGGCTGCTTCGATCACTTCCACGTCGTGGTCGTCACCGCGTGATGCGAACTTGGCGATGCAGCGCCGGCCCTCGTGCACGAACGCTGCCTTGGGGCGCGCGCCGCCCAGGCTGCCGCCGCGCAGCAACAGATGCATGTCGGGGCCGATCTCCAGGCCTTGTTCGATGCGATGCGAGGCTTCGGCGAGTTCCTGGAGCGACCGGAGCGCGACCGGTGGTTCGTCGCTGCGGATGGGCAGGGTTTCGGCGAACACCATCGCGCCGACGCGGTCCTCGTTGGTCAGCAAAAGCGCGTCGATGTCCGAGAGCGGCTTGCCCTGGCGTATTTCGAGCACCTTGCGTCCCCAGCTGTCCGGCAGTGCGTCGCGCAACGTGAGCGGCATGGCGCCACCGTCGCGGATGCGGCTTTCGGCCAGCACGAAGGCGGCGTCGCGCAGCGGCAGGTGCTCGGGGTTGAGCGGTGCAGCTTCCGGGTCTTCGAGGTAGCGCCGGCCGTAGGCGAATTCGCCGGACTCCATGACACCACGGCGAACGAGCTTCATCAGCCCGGCCGGTTGCACCTGCGCGCCTGTCCGGTGCGCGAGTCCGACGTAGACACGCCGCTCGACTTCATCGGCTTCAGAAGTCACGCTCGTCCTCCGCGATCACGCCCGCCGCCCCGCGGGTTGCCGACTTGCGCACCCGGCGTTTTGCGGCCAGCCCTGCTGGGGCGGGGGCTACGTTGTCGAGCGAATCGATTTCGCCGAAGAGCCACAGCGCATGGGCAAGCAGGCCGATGCTGGTGCCAGGCTTGCCGGATTCGAGTGCGCGCAGCGTGTTGGGTGAGCACAGCAGCCGCTCGGCCATTTCGGCAACCGTCCATTCGCGATGGATCCTGTGCGCGCGCAGGCGCAAGCCCAGCTGTTCAAGGGGGCGAATGGTGTGCGAAGGCAGGGCCGAGAGGCTGCGGCTGCTTTTTGGCATCAATAAAATGACTGTTAAAAGGCTTAAAAGTCATTTTATTGCATAATTTTCTAACTCGGGAGGCTGCCCGCCCGGCTGATCTCCGGGGTCTCGCGCTGCTCCAGCACCGCAAGGTCGCTCTCGTCCTTGAGCCCCACGCCCGTCAGCCCCCTGCGCAGGGACTCCCGCATGAGCCATGCCAGCTTGAACGCGGCCGCCTCGCTCGACAGGCCCTCGGGCCGCACATTCGAGATGCAGTTGCGCTCGGCATCGTGCCGCCCGCGCGTGGGCGTGTGGGTCAGGTAGATGCCCAGGCTGTCGGGCGAGCTGAGGCCCGGCCGCTCGCCGATCAGCATTACCGACAGCGCCGCGCCGAACAGCTCACCCACCTCGTCGGCCAGCGCCACACGCGCCTGAGTGGCGATCACCACCGGTGCGAAGCGCGTGCCGGCCGGCAGGTGCGGGCGCAGCGCGGCCAGCAGCGGCACCGCATGACGTGCCACGGCGAGCGAGGAAAGCCCGTCGCCGATCACCACGCAGACGTCGCAGCCGTAGCGCCGCTCGGCGAGCAGGCACGTGGCGTCGCTCTCGTCGAGCTGGCGGCCGAGGTCGGGACGGCGCAGGTATTCGGTGCGGTCCGCCGCCCGGCTGCGTGCGCGGGCCACTTCCCAGCGCTGCGCGGTGAGGGCAGCCGCCAGCGCGTCGACGTCGAGCGCGGCATGGATCGCGTCGCGCGCCATCGCGTGCGCCCAGCCGAAGCGCAGCGTCTCGTCGGTGGGCATGCCCGAGCCGGCGCGGCCCAGCGCCAGCCGCGCGGGTGTGGCCGAGCGCCATTGCGACCAGGGGTTGGGGGTGACGGGCGATTCGGGGCTGCTCATGACGTCAGCGCGGACAGCCCGCTCATGTCGGCCAGCAGCCGGTTAGAGGAAGGCGGCGCCAATTTGCCGGCCTCGTCGGTGATCTGCATGCGCTGCAGCCATGCCTCGAACTCCGGCGCGCGCTTCAGGCCCAGCGTGTCGCGCAGGAACAGTGCGTCGTGGAAGGAGGTGCTCTGGTAGTTGAGCATCACGTCGTCGGCGCCCGGAATGCCCATGATGAAGTTGATGCCCGCCGTGCCCAGCAGCACGAGCAGGGTGTCCATGTCGTCCTGGTCGGCCTCGGCGTGGTTGGTGTAGCAGACGTCGCAGCCGATGGGCAGGCCCAGCAGCTTGCCGCAGAAATGGTCTTCCAGCCCGGCGCGGATGATCTGCTTGCCGTCGTACAGGTACTCCGGCCCGATGAAGCCCACCACCGTGTTAATGAGCAGCGGCCTGTAGCGCCGCGCCAGCGCGTAGGCGCGCGCTTCGCAGGTCTGCTGGTCGACGCCGAAGTTGGCGTTGGCCGAGAGAGCGCTGCCCTGGCCGGTCTCGAAGTACATGACGTTGTCGCCCACGGTGCCGCGCTTGAGCGACTGCGCCGCCGCATGGGCCTCGTCGAGCAGTTCCGGCGTCACGCCGAAGGAGAGGTTCGCCTTCTCGGTGCCCGCGATCGACTGGAACACCAGGTCGACCGGCGCGCCGGCTTCGGCGAGCTTGAGCGTGTTGGTCACGTGCGTGAGCACGCAGCTCTGCGTGGGGATCTCGAAGCGCTGGATCACCTCGTCGAGCATGTGCAGCAGGCGGCCCAGCACGGGCATGCTGTCGGAAGCGGGGTTGAGGCCGATCACGGCGTCGCCCGCGCCGTAGAGCAGGCCGTCTAGCGTGGAGGCGGCCACGCCACGCAAGTCGTCGGTCGGGTGGTTGGGCTGCAGGCGCACCGAGAGATGGCCGGGCAGGCCGATGGTGTCGCGAAAGCGCGTGACCACGCTGCACTTCTTCGCGACCGACACCAGGTCCTGGTTGCGCATGAGCTTGGACACGGCCGCGACCATCTCCGGCGTGAGGCCGGGCGCCAGTGCCGTGAGCGTGGCGGTGGTGGCTGCGTCCGACAGCAGCCAGTTGCGGAAGTCGCCCACCGTGAGGTGCGACACCGGCGCGAAGGCCTGCGCGTCGTGGCTGTCGATGATGAGGCGCGTGATGTTGTCGCTCTCGTAGGGAATCAGCGCCTCGGTGAGGAACTGCCTGAGCGGCGTTTCGGCCAGCACATGCCGCGCGGCCATGCGCTGCTGCGCGGTGGCCGCACCGATGCCCGCGAGGTAGTCGCCCGAACGCGCAGGGCTGGCGAAGGCCATGACCTGGCGCAGGTCGTCGAAGGCGAAGACCTGGCCGGCGATGGTGGTGCGATAGAGCATCTTCTGGAGGGGCCCGATGTCAGGAGCCGGTGGTCCGGGAAGACAGCATTTCGTCGGGCGCTGCCGCATCGCGTTGCCCCGATGTCAGCAGGAAGTAGCCGTAGGCGGCGGCCATCAGCACGATGAACAGCAGCGTGAGCATGCCGTTGAACCACACCATCGCGCCCAGGCACACCAAGCCCAGGCCGAAGGCGATGGCCGGAAACACGGGGTAGAAGGGCGCGCGGTAGGTGCGCGGCAGATCCGGCTCGGTGCGGCGCAGCCTGAAGAGCGCGGCCATCGAGATCAGGTACATCACGATGGCGCCGAGCACGGCCATGGTCACGATGTTGGCGGTGAGCGTCTGGCCGCCGAACTGCACCCACTCGTCGCTGAAGATGGCGATGACGCCGATCACGCCGCCGGCCAGCAGGGCGCGGTGCGGCGTGTCGAAGCGCGGGCTCAGCCCCGCGAAGTAGCGCGGCAGGTAGCCCGCGCGCGCCAGCGCGAAGATCTGGCGCGAGTAGCCCATGATGATCCCGTGGAAGGAGGCGATCAGCCCGAACAGGCCGATCCACACCAGCATGTGCAGCCAGCCGCTGTTGTCGCCCACAACGGCCTTCATGGCCTGCGGCAGCGGGTCGTTGATGTTGGCGAGCTTGCGCCAGTCGCCCACGCCGCCCGCGAAGATCATCACGCCGAAGGCCAGCACCACCAGTGTGACGATGCCCGTGGTGTAGGCGATGGGGATGGTGCGGTGCGGGTCGCGCGCCTCCTCGGCCGCCATGGCCGCGCCTTCGATGGCAAGGAAGAACCAGATCGCGAACGGGATCGACGCGAAGATGCCCGCGACGGCCGCGCCGCTCAGCACGCTGCCGCCGGCCCAGCCGTTGGCCACGAAGTTGGCCATGGTCCAGCCGGGCGTGACCACGCCCATGAACACCAGCAGTTCGACGATGGCCAGCACTGTCACGAAGAGTTCGAACGCCGCCGCGATGCCCACGCCGATCCAGTTGAGCCCGATGAAGATCACGTACGCGCCGAGCGCGAACCACTTCGGGTTGATGCCCGGGAACTGCACGTTGAGATACGCGCCGATGGCCAGCGCGATGGCCGGCGGCGCGAAGACGAATTCGATCAGCGTCGCGAAGCCCGCGACGAAGCCGCCGCTGGGACCGAAGGCGCGCCGGGCGTAGGCAAAAGGACCACCCGCGTGCGGGATGGCGGTCGAGAGTTCGGTGAAGCTGAAGATGAAGGTGGTGTACATGGTGGCCACCAGCACGGTGGCGACCAGGAAGCCGAGCGTGCCGGCCGTGTTCCAGCCGTAGCTCCAACCAAAGTACTCACCGGATATGACGAGGCCCACCGCGATGCCCCAGAGCTGAACGGGGCCGAGCACTTTCTTGAGATGGCCTGTGCCTGCGAGGGCAGGCGATGCGGCCGTGCCGGCGGCGGTGGTGGAGTTCATGCGACTTCCTCTCTTCGTGAATGTTGACAGTGCACATTCGCCAAAGCAAGGGTTGTTCCACCGTGGGCCTGCATGGCCGCTGGCCATAATCGAGGTCTCTCAATCCTCGAGGTGTTCCGTGAAGTCTCTTTTCTGTGCCGCCCTGGTTTCCTTCGTTGCCATGCCCGCCGCGTTCGCGCAGTCCGCGCCCGTCACCATGCCGAGCGGCCTGGTCTACCAGTCGATCAAGGAAGGCACCGGCGCATCGCCCGCGGCCACCGACGTGGTCAAGGTGCACTACCGCGGCACCTTCCCCGACAGCGGCAAGGAATTCGACAGCTCCTACAAGCGCGGCGAGCCCACCGAGTTCCCGCTCAACGGCGTGATCCCGTGCTGGACCGAAGGCGTGCAGAAGATGAAGCCGGGCGGCAAGGCCAAGCTGACCTGCCCGCCCTCGATCGCATACGGCTCGCGCGGCGCCGGCGGCGTGATCCCGCCGAACGCCACGCTCAACTTCGAAGTCGAGCTGATCTCCGTCTCGAAGCGCTGAGGCTTCGAGCCGCAGCGCTCGAAGAAATTAACCTGGCTGGTACTGGTACAGCCAGGTCTCAGTGAGCGTCTGGTCGCCGTTCTTCAGGTACATGCGCATGTCGATCGGCTCGTTGCCCTCGGGCGTGAAGTCGAACTGCGCGCGCCAGTGGCCGGGCACGCCGTTGGGCACGGCCTCGGCGAAGACGTACGAGAACTTGCCGCGCGCGGCCGTCAGCACCACCTCCGGCTTCACGCCGAAGGGCACGGTCGTCAGCGGCTGGCCGATGAACTCCACCATGAACTTGCGCACGCCCTGCGGCCGCGGCTGCCCCGGCTGGCCGCCGCGGCCGATGCGCGTGGCCACGCAGCGCGCGAGCGGCGACGGAAAGGGCTCCTGGTCGGTCCAGTGCAGCCGGTACTGCAGGCTGTAGCTGGCGCCGGCCTTCGCGTCGGCCTTGGGCACCCAGAAGGCGACGATGTTGTCGTGGATCTCGTCGTCGGTCGGGATCTCGATGAGCTGCACCGAGCCTTCGCCCCAGTCGCCCAGCGGCTCGATCCACAGGCTCGGGCGCTTCTCGTAGTTCACGCCGTCCTGGTAGTGGTCGAAGGCGCGGTCGCGCTGCAGCAGGCCGAAGCCGCGCGGCTTCGTGTCGGCGAAGGCCGAGGCGCGCGTCTGCGAGGGGTTGTTGAGCGGGCGCCAGATGCGCTCGCCCGCGCCGTTCCAGATCGCGAGGCCGTCGGAGTCGTGCACCTCGGGGCGCCAGTCGATGGCGGTGGGCTTGATGGTCTCCGAGTACCAGTACATCGAGGTCAGCGGCACCAGTCCCAGGCGGGCCACGTCCTTGCGCACGAAGATGCGTGCGTCGATGTCCATGATGACGGCCCTGGTGCGCTGCATGACGAACTTGAACACGCCCGTCACGCTCGGCCCTTCGAGCAGCGCGTAGACCGTCATCGACGTCGTGTTGTTCGCGGCCGGCGTCTCGAAGTAGAAGCGCGTGAAGTTCGGGAACTCCTCGGGCCGGTCGGGCACCGCCACGTCGAGCGCGATGCCTCGCGCCGACAGGCCGTACTGGTAGAGCTCGCCGATGGCGCGGAAGTAAGAGGCACCCAGGAAGGCGACCCAGTCGTTCTTCTGCCAGTCGAGCTTGCCCTGGTCGCCCAGTCGGCTTTCCTGCAGGCGGAAGCCGGCGAAGCCCGCGCCCGGCGGAAGCGAGCGCGCGGGGCTGTCGGGCGGCATCGAGAAGTAGGAGGGGCTGTAGAGCACCTCGCGCGCGAAGGCGTCGCCGTCGGTGTTCTCCAGCACGTTCATGCGCACCGGCGTCTGGAAGAAGCGCCCGAGGTGGAAGAAGGTGACCGGGAACGCGCCCGGGCCGTCGCGGAAGAGTGCGTTGGCCGGGTCGAACTTGATCTTGCCGTGCGCGTCGTAGTCGATGCGGTCGAGCACCTCGGGTGCCAGCGGCGCCGGGGCGGCGTAGGGCTTGCCGGCCAGCGCCTTCGCCTGCGCGACCAGCGCGTCGAAGGAGAAGGGCGTGGGCTGGCTCAGTTGCAGGCCGTTGGCGGCGAGGGCCTCTTCGGGCAGTCCGAGAGCGGCGAGTGCGGCAGCGGCACCGCCGGCGGCAAGGAAGGATCGGCGATCAAGCATGTGGTTCTTGAGGGTTGCGAATCTCTTGGGGAGGAAAAAGGGAGAGGAAAGAAAGAAGGTCTGCTGCGGAAACGATATGGCATTTTCCGCGACCGTAGACACCCCCGAAGCTTGGCGCTTTCCGTTCCCGACCCGCGTCAGCCGATCCGCGCAGCGCGCGCCGGACAAAACCGGCAATCCGCAAAATTGTGCGTTTATGTATCCGCGGCATCCGTCGCCTGCAGCGCGTAGAGCGCATAGAGCGGCACGCCCAGGAACAACATGACCATCGGTGCGAACAGCGTGTAGGGCAGGCCGAAGCCTTCGAGCACCCGGTAGGTGCCCTCGAGGCTCAGGCGCGGATGGGGCTGCGTCAGCTCGGCCGTGCGGCGGATGCCCCACTTGAACTCGGCCCCGGTCACGCGAACCGACGGATGCTGCCTGCCGCGCCCCACCGCCAGCCAGCACATCGCGTCGAAGGCCAGCACCGAACCCGCCGGCGCGCGCTCGCCGAAGGTGGCGAGTACCGCCTCGACTTGCGCGGGCTCCAGGTACATCAGCACGCCCTCTGTGAAGAGAAACACCGGCTGCGCGCTGCGCTTGCGCGGCAGGCCCAGCTGCTCCCACCAGCCGGAGGTGGTGAGGTCGAGCTCGCGCAGGTCATGGCGCTCGCCGGGCTCGGGAAGCAGCTCGTGGCGCAGTTCGAGCACCTCGGGCAGGTCGGCATCGGTCATGCGCGACTTGCCGTCGTCCAGCCACTGGAAGTAGTGGCTGAGGCCGCAGCCCATGTTCACGATGCGCGCACCGGGGTGCAGCTTGAGGAAGTCCTGCGCCAGGCTGCGGAAGCGCCGGGTGCGCGAGAGGATGCCGTAGATGGTGGCCCGGTCTTCCGGGAGCGCGTCGCCCTCGTCGCGGATCTGTTCGAGGATGCCTGCGGCGTAGGCATCGCGCACGGCCACCTGCGGGAACATCGTGTCACCCGAGGCGCGCGCGGCCAAGGGAATCCGCAAAGTGGAAGGAACGGCGGACAGGCGGCGGACGGATTTGCGGGTGGTCATGAATGCTGGAGCGGCGCTTCGCGCAAAGTCTGGCCGCTCCGGCACCACGGGGCAAGTCAGTCTTTGGTTGCGGTCGCCGGTGCGTGCCGGGCATGAATGTGGCCCCGCGCGCGTACGTTCGACGTCAGTTCCCGGCGGGCTTGCCGCGCTGGCGCGCGAGATGCCGGTAGATCGTGCTGCGATGGATGCCCAGCCTGCGCGCGGCCTTCGCGACGTCGTGGTCGCAGGCCTTCAGTGCCTCGTCGAGGGCGTGGCGCGTCATGGCCTGCAGGGGCGCCGCCTGCGGTGCGGCCGGCGTCGGCGCGTGCCCGGCTGGAGGCGCGTGATTGCCGAGCAGATGCGCCGGAAGCATGGCCGCCCTCACCGCATCGCCCGCGTCGGCCAGCGCCACGATGGAGCGCAGCGTGCTGCGCAGTTCGCGCACGTTGCCCGGCCACCGGTATGCAGCCAGGGCTTCCAGCGCGTCGGCCTCCAGCTGCAGATGTTTCGCCGCGCCGCCCGCTTCGAGGAACAGCCGCGAGATCAGCGCATGCCTGTCGTCGCGTTGCCTCAACGCCGGCAGCGTGACGGTGAAGCCGGCCACCCGGTACATCAGGTCGGCGCGGAAGCGGCCGGCTTCCACCAGCGAGGGCAGGTGGCCGTGGGTGGCGCAGACCAGGTCGAAGTCCACCGGCACGCCCTGGCCGCCACCCAGCGGCGTGACCAGGCGTTCCTCCAGCACGCGCAGCAGCCTCGTCTGCAGAGCCAGCGGTATTTCCGCGATCTCGTCGAGGAACAGCACGCCGCCGTGGGCTTCGCGGATGCGCCCCGCCATGCCCTTGCGCTTCGCTCCGGTGAAGGCTCCCTGCTCGTAGCCGAAGAGCTCCGATTCGATCAGCGTCTCGGGCAGCGAGGCGCAGTCCACTGCGACGAAAGGCCCCGCGCTGCGACGGCTGGCGGCATGCAGCCGGCGCGAGAACACCTCCTTGCCGCTGCCGGTCTCGCCGTTGACCAGCACGGAGACGCCTTCGTTGAGCACCCGCACCGCCTTGTGCAGCAGAGGCTGCACGTCGTCGGTTTCGGCCGCGCCCTGGGCATGCATGCCGCGGCGCTGGAGTGGACGAACGCTGCCCGGGTTGCTCGAGCGCTCCATCACCGTCGCGATCTGCCGCCCGCCCGGGAGCGTGAGCAGGCCGCGCCGGTGCTCCATGCGCGGCCAGTTCGCGCCGAGGAAGTCCTCGGCCTCCAGGTCGAGCAGCTCTTTCCAGGAGCGGCCGAAGAGTTCGAGTGCGACGCGGTTGGCCGCGACGATGCGGCCGCCCTCGATCACCATCAGCCCTTCGCGCGCCGTGCCGATCAGCGCCGGCCGCGCATGGAAGCGCAGCACGTGGCCGCCTGCCTCGGCCAGCATCATGCGGTGCTCGACCTGCTGCGCCGCCATGCGCACCAGCCCCAGCGCGTGGGTGTTCACACGCACCGTCTCGCCCGAGATGTCGAGTGCGCCGGCCAGCTCGCCGCGCCCGGTGAAGATCGGCGCCGCCGCGCAGCCCAGTTCGCTGTTCTGTGCCAGGTAGTGCTCGCCGCCCAGCACCATCAGCGCTTCTCGCTCCGCCAGCGCGGTGCCGATGGCGTTGGTGCCCCGATTGTGCTCCGACCATTCCACGCCGGGCTGCAGCGCGATGCGCTGGGCCTTGGGCAGGAAGTCGGCGCTGCCGATCTCCTCGAGGATCAGCCCGCTGGCGTCCGACAGGATCACCACGCAGCCGTTGCCGACCGCGTGCTCGGCCAGACCGTCGAGCTCGGGCTGAGCGCAGTTCAGCAGGCGCATGGCCTGCTCGCGCCGCTCGCTCAGCAGGGCCAGAGCCATCGGCTCGGGGTCGACGGCATGGTGGTCGACCGGGCGGCTGCGCTGCCAGGAGCGCGAGATGTGAGGCGCGATCCACGGTGCCGGGTCGCAGCCCTGGCCGAAGAAGAGCTCCCGGGCCTGTGCCACTGCGATCGACGGCAGCTGCGCTTGTGCACTCATGCGTGTCTCCGATGGGGTTTCGCCTTGTGCGACATCGTAGTCGCCATGTTCGCTGGAACATGTCGCAGATTGCGAATGAAAACCCGCTGACGCGCGCATCTGCACGGCGGAAGTACTCAGGGATTGTCCCGATCCGGCCGGGTACGAGGCTTGCGCTCCAGCGTGCGGCCGCCGCATGTCGCGGCGCCATCACCCTGCACATGGAGACAACGTCATGGACATGCTCGAACCGGGCAAATTCGGTACCGCGGTGCCGTTCAAGAAGCGCTACGGCAACTACATCGGCGGCGAATGGGTTGCGCCGGTGGAGAACCAGTATTTCGAGAACATCACGCCCGTCACCGGCAAGGTCTTCTGCGAGGTGCCGCGCTCCACCGCGGCCGACATCGAGCGCGCGCTGGACGCCGCCCACAAGGCCAAGGCCGCCTGGGGCCGCACCTCTACCACCGAGCGCGCCAACATCCTCAACAGGATCGCCGACCGCATGCAGGAGAACCTCGCCATCCTCGCGGCGGCCGAGACCTGGGACAACGGCAAGCCCATCCGCGAGACCACGGCGGCCGACCTGCCGCTGGCCATCGACCACTTCCGCTACTTCGCCTCGTGCGTGCGCTCGCAGGAGGGCGGCATCAGCGAGATCGACCATGAAACCTTCGCGTACCACTTCCACGAGCCCATCGGCGTGGTCGGGCAGATCATTCCGTGGAACTTCCCGATCCTGATGGCCATGTGGAAGCTGGCGCCAGCGCTCGCGGCCGGCAACTGCGTGGTGATCAAGCCGGCCGAGCAGACGCCGGTGTCGATCCTGGTGCTGATGGAGCTCATCGGCGACCTGCTGCCGCCGGGCGTGCTGAACGTGGTCAACGGCTTCGGCGTGGAGGCGGGCAAGCCGCTGGCGTCGAGCAACCGCATCGGCAAGATCGCGTTCACGGGCGAGACCACCACCGGGCGCCTGATCTCGCAGTACGCGAGCCAGAACCTGATTCCGGTCACGCTGGAGCTCGGGGGCAAGTCGCCCAACATCTTCTTCGCCGACGTGATGGATAAGGACGACGCCTTCTTCGACAAGGCGCTCGAGGGCTTCGCGATGTTCGCGCTGAACCAGGGCGAGGTGTGCACCTGCCCGTCGCGCGCGCTCATCCAGGAGTCGATCTACGACCGCTTCATGGAGCGCGCGCTCAAGCGCGTGGCCGCCATCAGGCAGGGCAGCCCGCTGGACATGGCCACCATGATCGGCGCGCAAGCCTCCAGCGAGCAGCTGGAGAAGATCCTGTCGTACCTCGACATCGGCCGGCAGGAGGGCGCGAAGGTGCTGATCGGCGGCGAGCGCCAGCAGTTCGAGGGCGACCTCGCCGGCGGCTACTACGTGAAGCCGACCGTGTTCAGCGGCAACAACAGGATGCGCATCTTCCAGGAAGAAATCTTCGGCCCGGTGGTCTCGGTCACTACCTTCAAGGACGAGGAAGAGGCGCTGGCCATCGCCAACGACACCCTCTACGGCCTGGGCGCCGGCGTGTGGAGCCGCGACATGAACCGCGCCTTCCGCATGGGCCGCGGCATCCAGGCCGGCCGCGTGTGGACCAACTGCTACCACCACTATCCGGCGCACGCGGCCTTCGGCGGCTACAAGCAGTCGGGCATCGGCCGCGAGAACCACAAGATGATGCTCGACCACTACCAGCAGACCAAGAACCTGCTGGTGAGCTACAGCGAGAACAAGCTGGGCTTCTTCTGATGAGCGGCACCGGCGAAGTCCTGCGCGTCACCGCGACCGATGCCGCGCTCGCGCTGATCGACAGGCTCGCCGCCAGGCACGGCCCGCTGATGTTCCATCAGTCGGGCGGCTGCTGCGACGGCAGCGCGCCCATGTGCTACGCCCGCGGCGAGTTCATCGTGGGCGACTACGACAGGCTGCTCGGGCACATCGGCGGCATGCCGTTCTACATCAGCGGGCCGCAGTTCGAGTACTGGCAGCACACGCAGCTGATCATCGACGTGGTGCCGGGGCGAGGCGGGATGTTCTCGCTGGAGGGGCCGGAGGGCGTGCGCTTTCTGACGCGCTCGCGGCTGTTCACGGACGAGGAGTGGGCGGTGCTGGAGGCCGGGGAATTGCGGTAGGACAGGAAGGGCAGGGGACGGACTGAGCCTCAGGCGGGAGACTCTTCCTCTGCTCGCTCCTCGTCACGCCAGCTTTGCGGATCGGGCGTCCACTGGGCGTCCGGTTCTCGTTCCATCAGGATGCAGGCATAGGCGCCGAGGTCCATGTCGTAGACCTCTCTCGCGGCTTCAGCGCCGCCGTCCTCCCGTTTCGCGCTCGATGCGAAGCGGGTGAAGAGTTCCCAGTTCTGCCCCATCTGTTCCACGAGGATGCGCGCGAGTTCATAGGAGAGCTGGTTGCCTTCATCCGTCCTGAAGAAGGAAGCGCCGGACCAGAATTCCTGGATTCTCGCTTCGTCCCAGAACTTCAAATGGCTGCGCCGCAGTTGTTCACGCTCGCCGAGCGGCAAGACTCCCACACCCGCGAGCTTTCTTTCGGTGTTCACGGCCAGCCCTTCGTCCAGCCACCTCGGCAGCTTCAGGTGCGATAGGGCGCTGTGGGTCATCTCGTGGGCGATGACTGGCTCGATGGCTGCAAGGTCGGCACGCTTGACGAGAAAGTGCGGGCAGCCCGCGTCGATGAACATGCCTCCGCTGAAGGCGAATTCGCCGCTGTCGGGGTAGTAGCCGGAGACGTAGTCGTAGTAGGCATCGTCGTCGTCCATCACGACCAGGATGCTTTTGCCGTGTTCTTCAAAGTGCGCGATGTCGGCCAGCAAACGCTGTATGCGCGTGCGCGTCGTCGCAACGTAGGCGGATGTCGCAACGGCGACCACATCTTCCAGCGACGATAGAACGAAGGCCTTGTCCGATTCATGGAGATGAAAGTGCGGGCCGAGCGCATCCCTGAGATGGAGCAGCCAGGCGCGCTGCGCCAGCAACTTGCCCTTGTACCGTAGGCCGGGATCATCAATTGCGCCGGTCCAGGCGTCGACCGCCTTCCAGTCGAGCAAAGGAAGCCCGTTACAGAGCGTCATGTGCTCGGGCAGGGAAAACGCCGGGCCATCGTCTAGTGCGATGCGCTCCGGCGCAGGGGTGGTGGTGAAGCCCTCGGGCCGTGTCTTGGCCCTTGATGGACGAAGCTGCCTGGGCAGGTGGGTCCACGCGAAGAATGCGCCCACGAATGGAAGGATCCAGACAGCCACGAGCAGCATGTTCTTTCGCAGCGGAATATCTTCGATCGCGCGAATGCGCCGCGCCATGTAAACGTTGATTGCGAGCAGGAGGGTGCACGCGCCGAGCAGAAGGAATGTAGACATCGTCATGTGCTGGCCTGTTTCAGAAGCTGCCCGACCAGCAAGCGGGTCGCGGGGGAGAGTTCGGCACCCGTCTTCGTCGCCATCAGCAGCCGCCGCGTGGCCCACGCATCGCTGAGCCGCACCACCTTCAGGTCGAGCGCCTCCACCTGCGCCTTGCACGCGGCCAGCGGCACCACGCCGATGCCGAGGTTGGCCGCGATCATGTGGCACATCGCGTCGAAGCTGCGCACTTGCACGCGCAGGCGCATCGGGATGCCGGCCTGTTCGGCCGCGCGCGAGGTGAGTTCGAGCAGCGAACTGCTGCGATTCAGGCCGACGAACTCGTGCGCGAGGCAGGCCTTGAAGCTGGTCTGCTTCACGCGGCTGCGTGCCAGCGGATGCTGCCTGGCGCACAGCACCACGAGCTCGTCTGTCTGGAAGGGTGCGACATCGAGGCCGTAGGCGGGCGTGTTCTCGGCGAAGACGCCGACGTCGGCAAGGCCGTCGACGAGTGCGCGCACGATGTCGCCGCTCAGTTGCTCCTCGACTTCGACGCGGATATCCGGATGCTGCGCCAGGAAGGTCGCTAGCGTGGTGGGCAGGAACTCCGTCAGCGCCGACATGTTGGCCCACAGCCGCACGTGGCCGCGCACGCCGCTCGAATAGTCGCCGAGCTCGCGGCTGAACTGCTCGAAGCCCTGGAAGAGCCGCATCGCATGCTGCATCGCCACATGGCCCGCGGGCGTGAGCGCGATGCCCTGCGAGCTGCGTTCGAGCAGCTTCGATCCCGTTGCGGCCTCGAAGTCGGAGAGCCGCCTGCTCGCTGCGGAGAGCGCGAGGTGGCATGCCTCCGCGCCCTTGGTGATGCTGCCCGACTGGGCGACGGCGCAGAACAGGCGCAGCGTCACGAAATCGACACGAGCGGGGTTGATCGGGTTGGCCATCGGCGAATTCTAGGTAGCGCGCCAGTGCCGAAAGTCATGGGCCCGGCGAAAGAAATTTTTTGACATGTTATGTCCGCGCACCTATAGTGAATCCATCGAAGCACCGCTCGCTTCCAACGGTATTCACCACAAGGAGAGGTATGCAACCACTGCTCGATCAACTGAAGGGACTGGATGTGCTGGCAGGCGCCGAGATGGGCGGGCGGTCCGTGCAGCTGCAGCCCATTCCGGGCCACACGCCCGTGATCCAGGTGAGCATCGAGGGGCGCGACGAACTGCCGATCTTCGTCACGAGTTCGGACATGCAGATCATCTGCATCTGCTACCTCTGGGGCGAGGAAGAGGTGAAGCCCGGACGCCGCACCGAGCTGCTCGAATCGCTGCTCGACTTGAATCCTTCGGTTCCCTTGTCTTCCTTCGGCCGCGTCGATGGCCGCTATGTGCTCACCGGAGCGCTGGGCCGCGATGCCAGCGTTCAGGACATCGCACGCGAGGTTGCTGTGCTCAGCGACAACGCGCTCGATGCGCTCGACGCCCTTTCCGAATTCCTGAATTAAGCGGAGGTCCCATGACAGTCATCAAGAAGCTCGTCACCCTGCTGCGCGGCAGCGCGCGCGAAATCGGCGAGAGCGTGGTCGACAGCAACGCCACGCGCATCTACGAGCAGGAAATCATCGACGCCAAGCACAGCATCGAGAAGGCCAAGGGCGACCTCACGGGCGTGATGGCCAAGGAGATGCAGTCGGCCCGCGAGATCGAGCGGCTGAAGAACGAGGCCACGCGCTACGAGGGCCTCGCTCTCGAAGCGCTCAACAAGACGCAGGAGGGCCTGGCGCTCGACGTCGCGGCCAAGGTCGGCGCGCTCGAGCAGGAGCTGGAAGAGCAGGCCAAGGCCCACGCCTCGTACGCGCTGCAGGTGACCAAGCTCAAGGACCTGATCAAGTCCGCCGAGGCCCGCATCCGCGAGCACGAGCGCGAGATCGGCATCGCCAAGACCACCGAGAGCGTCTATCGCGCCACGCAGTCGATCTCCGAGAACATCGGCGCCGGCGGTTCGCGCCTGGCCAACGCGCGCGAGTCGCTGGAGCGCATCCGCGCGCGCCACGAAGACTTGTCCGACCGCATGACCGCCAGCAAGCAGCTGGAAGATGAATTCGGCCACGGCGCGCTCGAGAAGAAGCTGGCCGCCGCGGGCATCGGCGGCGACGCCGACCGTGCCAGCAAGGTGATGGAGCGCATCCGCGCCCGCCAGGCCAAGCCCGCAGGGCCCGAGGCGCAGTAGGCACCATGCGCGTCAAGCCGGTTCGCTGGCAAGGCTCGGACGAGGCGATACGCGCCGTCCAGGTCGCCTTCGACGTGGAAGAAGCCGTGCTCGAGGCCGTGCGCACAGCGGCCTTCAGGCAGCACGTCTCCACGTCCGACCAGATCCGGCAGGTGTTGGGCCTCGCCACTACCGCCAAGCCGAAACGGCCGCGCCTCACGGTGTCGCTGAGCGGCGCCGACTATGAATTCCTGGCGAAGCGCTACGGCCTCGCCGCAGACGACAGACTGGCCATCAAGGAGAGGGCCACGCGCGACCTGATTGCCTTCGCGGGCAAGCCGGCGGCAGCAACGAAGAAGAACACCGGCGGGAGGACGCCGGTACGCAGCAGCAGCAAGCAGAACAACTGACAACAACCCGCACGCGGGAGGATCAATGGGCGATTTCTTGGGAGCGGTGACGGGGTACCCGACCGCGATCTACACGGTGCTGCTCGGCGTCGTGGTGATCTACTGGGTGCTCGCGATGCTCGGCATGGTCGACATCGAACACAGCGGCCTCGATGTCGACGTCGGCGTGCACACGCATGCCGACGGCGACGCCAGCGACATCGGCCACCTTGCCAGCTACGTGGTGGCCCTGGGCCTGAACGGCGTGCCGTTCTCGGTGGCCGTGAGCCTGCTGGTGCTCGTCGCGTGGACCGTGTCCTGCCTCGGCGGCGAGTGGCTGCTGCCGCTGGTGCCCACCATGGCGCTGCAGCTGCTGGCCGGCACCGCGCTGCTGGTGGCCAGCGCGGTCATCGCCATTCCGATCACCGCCGTCGCGATTCGTCCGCTGCGCGGCCTCTTCGTGAGCCACACGGCCGTGAGCAACGCTGCGCTCGTGGGCCAGCTCTGCCGCGTCGTGACCGGCGTGGTCAACGAGAAGGACGGCCGCGCCGAGGTCGCGCGGCGTGGCGCCAGCCTGAACATCCGCGTCTGGGCTCCCACGCCCAATACGCTCAAGCGCGGTTCGCAGGCGCTGATCGTCGAGTACGACGAGGTGGCCGCGCGCTACCTCATCGCCGCGCACGACGACCACCCGGCCTGAGTGCGCGCGCCACGAGGCGCGCCGCACACCAGGCCCTCACCCGTTTCGTTTCTTTCGCTCTCAAGCATTTCTGGAGAAAAAATGGAGCCCATCATCTTCGCCATCGTCATACTGGCCGTCGTCATCCTCGGCCTGTTCGCGATGTTCGCCAAGTTCTATCGCAAGATCGAGCAGGGCCACGCGCTCATCGTGAACACGTTGCGCGCGGAGCCCGAGGTGACCTTCACCGGGCGCATGGTCTATCCGATCATCCACAAGGCCGAGCTGATGGACATCTCGGTCAAGACCATCGAGATCGACCGCTCCGGCAACGAGGGCCTGATCTGCCGCGACAACATCCGCGCGGACATCAAGGTGAAGTTCTTCGTGCGCGTGAACAAGACGGCCGACGACGTGCTCAAGGTGGCGCAGGGCATCGGCTGCGCACGGGCCTCCAACCACGAGACGCTGGAAGAACTGTTCTCCGCCAAGTTTTCTGAGGCGCTGAAGACTGTGGGCAAGTCGATGGACTTCGTCGACCTCTACCAGGCGCGCGACAACTTCCGCGACCAGATCGTGAGCCAGATCGGCAACGACCTCTCGGGCTACGTGCTGGAAGACGCGGCCATCGACTTCCTCGAGCAGACGCCGCTGTCGGAACTCGACGCCAACAACATCCTCGACGCGCAGGGCATCAAGAAGATCACCGAGCTCACGGCGGTGGAGCACGTGCGCACCAACGAGCTGCGCCGCAATGAGGAAATGCAGATCAAGAAGAAGAACGTCGAGACGCAGGAAGCCCTGCTCGAACTGGAGCGCCAGCAGGCCGACGCCACCGCGCGCCAGCAGCGCGAAATTGCCAGCGTGCGTGCCCGCGAGGAAGCCGAGACGGCCAAGATCCAGGCCGAGGAGCGCACCAAGTCCGAGACCGCGCGCCTGCTGGCGGAGCAGTCGGTGTCGGTGCAGCAGGAGAACGTGCAGCGCGAGAAGGAAGTGGCCGAGAACAACCGCAAGCGCGCCGTGGCAGTCGAGGAAGAAAAGGTCATCCGCGCCCGCGACCTCGAAATTGTCGACCGCGAGAAGGAAGTGACACTGCAGCGCATAGAGAAGGACAAGGCCGTCGAAGTGCAGAAGAAGGCCATCGCCGACGTGATCCGCGAGCGCATCGTGGTCGAGCGCACGGTGGCCGAGCAGGAAGAGGCCATCAAGGAACTGCGCGTGGTCGCAGAGGCCGAGCGCACCAAGAAGTCGGTCGTCATCATGGCCGAGGGGCAAGCCGACGAGAAGATGGTGCTCGACCTGAAGGCAGCCGAGACGCAGGAAAAACGCGCCCGCCACAAGGCGGCCGAAGAACTCACGCTGGCCGATGCCAAGCTGAAGGTGGCCGAGCGCGAGGCCGAGTCGAAGAAGCGCGAGGCCGAGGGCGTCGAGGCCATCTCCGCCGCGCCGGGGCTGGCCGCCGCCAAGGTCGAGATCGCCACCGCGCAGGCCAAGCTCGCGAGCTTCGAGGCGGAAGCTTCGGGCAAGGAAAAGCTGGGCTTGGCCGACGTGCACGTGCGCCAGGCCGATGCCGATGCGATCCTCAAGGCCGGCCAGGCCGACGCGCAGGTGATCGAGGCTCGCTCGCAGGCCGAAGCCGCCGGCATGCGCGCCAAGTTCGAGGCCGAGGCTTCGGGCAAGGAAAAGCTCGGCCTCGCCGAGGTCAACGTGCGCACGGCCGATGCCGAGGCCACGCTCAAGTCGGGCCAGGCCGATGCGCAGGTCATCGAGGCGCGCTTCGGAGCCGAGGCCAAGGGCCTGCACGAGAAGTTCGAGGCCATGAAGGCCATGAGCCCCGAGACGCGCGATCACGAAGAGTTCCGCATGCGCCTGGAGAAGTCGCACATCGAGACCCTCAAGGGCATCGACGCGCAGACGTCCATCGCCAAGGAACAGGCCGAGGTGCTGGGCACCGCGCTGGCCAACGCCAAGATCGACATCGTGGGCGGGCAGGGCGACTACTTCGACAGCTTCGTGCGCTCGCTCTCCGTAGGCAAGGGCATCGACGGCGTCATCTCCAAGAGCAATGCGCTTCAGGTTGCCTTCAAGGACCAGCTCTCCGGCGAGCGCGACGTGGTGAAGGACCTGCGCGACATCGTCGGCGCGCTCGGCAGTTCGTCGGGCGAGGTGCAGAACCTCAGCGTGGCAGCGCTGATGAACAGGATCGCCAGCGACGGCAGCGAGAGCCAGAAGAGCGCGCTGCGCAACCTGGTTGCCACCTTCCGCAACGGTGCCGCCGGGGAAGTGGCGCGATGAACCCGAGCCTCACGTGCAGCTGCCCCGCGCACTCGCCGATGCGGCCGGTGGCGCTGGCCGAGGGCCTGCTCGCGGTGCAGTGCGACGACTGCCACGGCATGCTGATGGACATGGACGACTGGCGCGCCTGGAAGGCGGGCGACGCGAGCCGCGTGCCCCAGGCGGTCGACGACGAGGTCATCGAGGTGTTCGATGCCACGGCGGTGCGGCACTGCCCCGAATGCCAACGCCTGATGCAGCGCCTGCGCATGAGCGCGGGCCCCGACTTCCGCGTCGACCGCTGCGTGGCCTGCCAGAACCTCTGGTTCGACCAGGGCGAGTGGCGCGCCATCGTGAGCCGGGGCCTGGCCGGCCGGCTCGACGAGATGCTGTCCGACGGATGGCAGCGCCGCCTGCAGACCGAGGTGGTCCGCGAGGCCCGCGTTGCCGCGCTGCGCCGCCGCTACGGCGACGTATGCATCGACGAGCTGGACCGCATCCGCGCCTGGCTCGATACCCAGCCCCACCGCGACGAACTGCTCGCCTTGCTGCGCGCGGACTGACCGCGCCGATCTATGCAACCAACGGATGAAAAAGGCGCGCCGCCGGGCGGCACCGCCGAATCGCAGACCGAGGCGCTGGTGTCCGGCAGCGGCAGCTACGACCTGCTGAAGAAGCGGCTGGAGAACCAGGGCGAGGGCCTGCTGAAGAAGACGCAGGCGCTCAACGAGCAGCGGCTGGCAGAGTTCGGCCGCTCCGACCAGGCCCTGGTGCTGCGCACCCGCGCGCGCACCGAGAACAACGCCGTGGCACGCGACCTCGTGCGCATCGGCGACCTGCTGCTGTTCGGCTACAACGTGTTCATCGGCCTGCGCAAGGAAACCACGGTCGGCGACGTGTTCGGGCTGTACCGCCTGGTGTCTCCGGGCGAGGCCGGGCAGGGCGCCGACAGCGACGAGCTGCAGCCGGTGCCGCTGGCCGGCAGCTTCCTCGAAGATGCACGCTTCGCCTCCGACTTCCGCGAGCTGTACGCCTACTACAAGCAGGCCACGCTGCTGCAGCTGCGCGTGACGCAGGACAAGCTGCTCGCCTCCTTCCAGATCGGCCAGCAGCTCACCGACGTGCGCGTCTTCCGCTGGGCCATCGAGCGTGACGGCCGCATCCAGTACATCGACAACCGCGGCGAGCGCGACATCGCGCTGCCGCCCAGCCACGACTTCGAGTGGACGGTGGCCACGCGCGAAGACCACGTGGGCGGCAAGCACCCGCACGTCAACGTGCTCGACACCGTCTTCGTCGAAACGCTGGGCGGCGACCTCACGATCAAGATCGAGAACAACACCGAGACCGGGCTGGGCATCTACAGCGAGCCGGTGGAAGACCGCAGCCAGTCGCTCGCCGACGCCGAGATCGCGTGGGCGAAGCTCGGCATGCTGATCCTGCTGCGCGTGAAGCCCTACCGCGAGCAGGTCACGCGCTACCTGGTGTTCAACATCCGTACCCAGCAGGTCGAGCGCATCGACGCCATCGGCGGCTCCTGCGTGCAGCTGCCGGAAGACCACGGCATCATCTTCCCGGGCGGCTACTACCTGCAGTCGGGAGAGCACAAGCGCTTCGACCTGCCGGCCGAGACGGTCGAGAACCTGCGCTTCAAGCGCATGCTGCGCTCGCCCAACGGCGAAGACGTGGCCTACATCTTCTACGACCCCAGGCCCGGGCGCTACGCGCTCTTCAACTACAACCTGATCGAGAAGAAGCTCGCCACGCCGATCATCGCCAACGGATACGCACGCTTCGCCGACGGCCGCATCCTGGTGTTCCACGACAACGACAGCGAGCCGACGCGCGTGCACCCGATGCAGCTGTGGCAGACGCCGTTCGCCAGCGAGGAGCACGTGAGCGCGCAGCCGCCCGCCGCCGGCTTCTTCGGCAAGATCGGCAACGCCGAGCTGGTGCGCGGCGTGAGCGACCTGATGGGCATCGCCCGCGCAGTGCGCGAGCAGGCGCCGACCAAGGCGGCCTACGAGGACCTGATCCGCCAGTGCACCCGGGTGAGCGATGCCTACTTCTGGCTCGATGCACCCGAGGCCACCGGCCTCATGGCCGAGCTGCGCAGCATCGCCGAGGTGGCGCGCAGCACGCTGGCCGAGTTCGAGAAGGTCGACACCATCCGCCGCGAGACGGCCCGTGCGCTGGCCCGCGCGGAGGAAGAGCAGCGCGCGCTGCTGGTCGACATCGCCAGCACGCTCTGGCGCGCACCCGACGACTTCGTGAAGGCACTGGGCCGGCTGCGCGAACGCCGCGGCGCGCTGCAGATGCTCAAGGAGCTGCGCTACGCCGACCTGCCACGCATCGCCGCGATGGACGCCGCGCTCGAATCCGAGCAGCAGCGCATCGGCGAGCGAGCCATGCAGTTCCTGGCGGCCGACACGGCCTTCGCCGGCCAGCGCCAGGCGCTGGACAAGCTCGCGACCGAGCTGCCCAATCTCGCCACCTCGCCGGCGCTGGGGCAACTGCTCGCCACGCTCGACGAACAGGCAGCCGGGCTCGACCTGCTGACCGAGCAGCTGGGCAGCCTGCCGGGTGGCGATGCGGTCGTCCGCACCTCCATCCTCGACCGCATCTCGCTGATCTACGCCGACATCAACCGCATGCGCGCCGATGCGCGTGCGCGGCGCAAGTCGCTGGGCGCGACCGAGGCGAGGGCCGAGTTCGGCGCGCAGTTCAAGCTCTTCGGCCAGGCGGTCGAGAACGCGCTGGAGTTCGCCGACACGCCCGAGAAGTGCGACGACGCGCTCACCCGCCTGCTGGCGCAGCTGGAAGAAATCGAAGGCCGCTTCGCCGAGCAGGACGAGTTCCTCGGCGACATCGCCGAGAAGCGCGAGAACGTCTACGAGGCCCTGTCGGCCAGGCGCCAGACCCTGGTCGAGGCCCGCCAGCGCCGCGCGCAGGGCGTGATCGACGCGGCGGGGCGCATCCTCGACGGCATTCCGCGCCGCATCGCGCAGTTCGCCGAGCTGGGGCAGGTCCACAGCTACTTCGCCGCCGACCCGATGATCGGCAAGCTTCGCACGCTGATCGCCGACCTGCGCACGCTGGGCGCGGCGGTGCCGGCCGACGAACTCGACACCCGCCTGAAGACCGCCCGCGACCAGGCCCTGCGTGCCGTGCGAGACAAGCGCGAGCTGGTGAGCGAGGGCGGCGACACCCTGCGCCTGGGCCGCCACGCCTTCACCGTGCACCGCCAGCCGGTCGACCTGACGCTGGTGGCCCGCGAAGAGGGCATGGCCTACCAGGTGACGGGCACCGACTACCAGAGCCCGGTGGACGACGAGCGCCTGCGCGCGCTGCAGGCTTACTGGAGCCAGTCGCTGGTGTCCGAGACGCCCGAGTTGTCGCGCGCCGAGTACCTTGCCGGTCGCCTGCTCGAAGCCCTGCTCGAAGGCAAGGCCGAGCGCAGCTGGGCCGAAGTGCGCACGCTGCTGGCCGAAGACCCGCAGCATCCGCAGCTGCTCGAAATGGTCCGCCGCTTCGCCGCCGCCCGCTACCAGGAGGGCTACCAGAAAGGCATTCACGACGACGATGCGCTTCGTCTGCTGGCCGCGCTGGTCACCATGCAGGACCAGGCCGGGCTGCTGGCCTGGGGCCCGACCGAGCGCGCGCTGGCCTTGCTCTACTGGCAGCACGGCCATCTCATCGCGCACCGCGAGTCGCTGCTGCGCCGTGCGCGTGCGGCACTGCAGATGCAGGAGCTATTCGGGCGGCGCGACGCCCTCGACCAGCTCGAGGCTGACGTCGCCCGTTCGTTGGGCCATTTCGTGCGCGAGGTGCTGCCCGACCTGCTTCCGCCCACCGGGACGGAGGACGAAGACGAGCACGAATCCCGCAAGGCGCTCGTTGCCACGCTGTGCGACCAGTCGGCGGCCTACCTCGTGCGCGAGCTTGCGGCGCATGGCGGCGAGACCTGGGTGGTCGCGGGCGCGGGCGAAGACCTCGCCGCCGCGCTGCTGCGCGAGCTCGAACGCGGCCGCCGTCGCGAAGCCTGGCAGGCCGACCTCGACGCCGCACCGCCGGCCGAGCGCTGGAGGCTGGCGCGCGACTGGGTGCGCGCCTTTGCCGTGCATCAATCGCCGCAATCGGTCGACTGGGTGGACGACGCCGCCAGCGTGCTCGCCATGCCGCTGCAGCGCACCCGCGTCAACGTGGCGCTCGACCAGACGGTGGAAGGGCTGCGCGGCGAACATCCGCGCGTGGCCGAGGGCCGCCTGACGCTGAACCTCAACGACTTCTGGCGCCGCTTCCTCTTCCACACGCAGCACGCGGTGCCGGGCTTCGAGGCGCTGCACCGGCTGCGCCACGAACTCCTCGAAGGCGAGAAGGCGCGGCTCAAGCTGAGCCAGTTCCAGGCCAAGCCCCTTTCCACCTTCGTGCGCAACCAGCTGATCGACGAGCTGTACCTGCCCATCATCGGCGACAACCTCGCCAAGCAGATCGGCTCGGCGGGCGAGGGCAGCCGCACCGACCGCATGGGCCTGCTGCTGCTGATCTCGCCGCCGGGCTACGGCAAGACCACGCTCATGGAGTACGTGGCCGACCGGCTGGGCCTGATCTTCGTGCGCATCAACTGCCCGGCACTGGGCCACGGCGTGACGGCCATCGACCCGGCGAACGCGCCCAACAGCGCGGCGCGGCAGGAACTTGAGAAGCTCAACCTGGGCCTGGCCATGGGCAGCAACGTGATGCTGTACCTCGACGACATCCAGCACACGAGCCCCGAGTTCCTGCAGAAGTTCATCGCGCTGGCCGACGGCACCCGCCGCATCGAGGGCGTGTGGAACGGCGAGCCGCGCAGCTACGACATGCGCGGCAAGCGCTTCGCGGTGGTCATGGCGGGCAACCCGTACACCGAGTCGGGCGACGTGTTCAAGATCCCGGACATGCTGGCCAACCGCGCCGACATCTACAACCTCGGCGACGTGCTCTCGGGTCGTGAGGCGGCATTCGCGCTCTCGTACATCGAGAACAGCCTGACCTCGAACCCCACGCTGATGCCGCTGGCCTCGCGCGACCCCAAGGACGTGCAGCTTCTGGTGAAGATGGCACAGGGCCACGAGGTGCCGAGCAGCGCGTTGTCGCACGCGTACAGCGCGGTCGAGCTGGAGGAGATCAAGGCGCTGCTGCAGCGGCTCTTCCGTGCGCGCGACCTGCTGCTGAAGGTGAATCTCGCCTACATCGAGTCGGCCGCGCAGCAGGAGTCGTACCGCACCGCGCCGCCCTTCAAGTTGCAGGGCAGCTACCGCAACATGACCAAGCTCGCGGGCAAGATCACCGCGCTCATGCGCGACGACGAACTCGATGCGCTGCTGCGCGACCACTACCGCGGCGAGGCCCAGACGCTGACCACCGGGGCAGAGGAGAACCTGCTGCGCCTGGCCCAGCTCCTGGGCAGCCCGACGCCCGAGGAGGACGCGCGCTGGAAGGAGATCTGCGAGGAGTTCGTGCGCCAGCGCAAGCTGGGCGGGGCCGACGTGGATGGCAGCCAGCGCATCGCCAGCAGCATGCTCGATGTGGCGCGCGCGGTCGACGGGCTCAAGCCCGAACCCGTTGCGCCCGCGGAAGGGCCGAGCGAAGGCCAGCGACTGGCCGATGCCATGCTGCAGATCGCCGTGACTTATCGCGAGCTGATCCTGCCGCTGGTGACCGCCACCGAGCGCCGCCTGGAGCTGGACCGCTCCATCGCACAGAACATGGAGCGGCTGGCGGCGGAGGCGATGGCGACGCGTGCGCAGCCGAAGCGCACGCCCAGGCCGGACAACAAGGAGCAATGAGATGTCGGCCCTGCCCGCGACCACAGAAGCACCGTCCACGCTGCCCGCGTTGCTGGCTCAGCTCGACGACACCCTCGCCGATGCCCGCCTGAGCGACGACGAGCGCCGCGTGCTGGTCCACACGCTGCGCGAGGCCCAGCCGCCGGAAGACGGCCTGCGCCAGCTGCGCAACCGCGCCTTCGACCTGGTGCGTGCGCGCACCGCCGACCCCGAGCAGCTGGCTCTGCTGAAGTGGCTGGAGGGCGTGGTCCGTGCCATCGACACCGGCCGCTCGGCCGACGGCAGCGTGACCGTGCGCTCGCAGGCCTTCTTCAGCCCCGGCACGGCCTGCCTGCAGGCCATCAACCATCAGCTGCGCTCGGCCCGGCATTCCGTCGACCTGTGCGTGTTCACGCTGTCGGACGACCGCATCACGGCCGAGGTACTGGCCGCGCACCGGCGCGGCGTGTCGCTGCGCTGCATCTCCGACAACGACAAGGAGTTCGATGCCGGCAGCGACATCGGCCAGCTGCGCGCCGCCGGCATTCCGGTGGCGGTGGACCGGACAGAGGCGCACATGCACCACAAGTTCGCCATCTTCGACGGCGCCCGGCTGCTCAACGGCAGCTACAACTGGACGCGCAGCGCCTGCGAGTTCAACGAGGAGAACCTGGTGCTGACGAACGACCCTCAGCTCGTGCGGCGCTTCGCCGACGAGTTCGACAGCCTCTGGAAAGAACTGCAGGCCCCCCGATGAGCACCCGACGCATCGACTACGACTGGGAGCTGCCACCCGAGATGCAGCAGCGGCTGGGTGGCTCCAGCTACGGCGCACAGCGCGTCATTCACGAGCAGGGGCACCTGATGGTGATCCTGCACGAGCCGCCCGCGGGCACGGGGTCGGAGCGCAAGTCGGCGGTGTTCCTGCGCAAGCCTGACGGCACCTGGCTGCACAAGGGCAACAACCCGGGCGAGCGCCCCCTGGCCAAGCTGGTGGAGAACTACCGCGCGACCCTGGCCGCCTTCGAGGTCCGGCACGAGGCCGCCGAAAACTCGGAGGCCCTGTTCCAGATCCTCGGGCCGCTGATTCCGCTCTCGCGCGCAGCCTCGAACATGCAGGCCACCCTGCAGGCCGCGCGCGAGGCCGTGCCGGGGGACCCGATGATCACCGACCTGCGCGACCGCGCGGTCGAGATCGGACGCGGGCTCGAACTGCTGCTGGCGGACACCCGCATGTCGCTCGACTACAGGCTCGCGCACGCTGCCGAGCAGCAGGCGCGCGCGGCCAACGAAGTCAGCCGGGCGCAGCACAAGCTCAACACCATCGCTGCGCTGACATTCCCGCTGATGGCCATCGGCGCGGCCTTCGGCATGAACCTGCACAGCGGCGTCGAGAACCTGCCGGGCTGGGTGTACTGGGCGATCTTCGGCGCGGGGCTCTTCATGGGCGTGCTGCTGCGCGGATGGGTGAAGGCGCCCGATGCACCTGCGCCACCGGCCGCCGCCGGATCGGGCATCTCGAAGAGAAAGTAGGGCGGGCAACGCCGCCGTCAGCCGGGTCCTTCGCGTTTCGCGAAGGACTGCTGCCGCCAAAGCAATTCCGCATTCCGCGATCCGTTCCTAGAGTCGGGGCCAGCCCAACAAAGGAGACGGACGCGGACATGAATGCACTCGAAGGCCTGAAGGTGCTGGAACTCGGCCAGCTCATCGCCGGCCCCTTCGCCGGCAAGACGCTGGCGGAGTTCGGCGCCGACGTGATCAAGGTCGAGCCGGCCGGCGTCGGCGACCCGCTGCGCAAGTGGCGGCTGTTGCGCGACAACGGTACCTCGGCGTGGTGGGAGGTCCAGTCGCGCAACAAGCGCTCGGTGTGCCTGGACCTGCGCAGCCCCGAGGGACAGGAGGCCGTGCGCGCACTGGCACTCGAAGCCGACGTGCTGATCGAGAACTTCAAGCCCGGCACGCTCGAAGGCTGGGGCCTGGGCTGGGAGGCGCTGCATGCGCTGAACCCCCGGCTCATCATGCTGCGCATCTCGGGCTACGGGCAGACCGGGCCCTACCGCGACAAGCCCGGCTTCGGTGTGCTCGGCGAATCGATGGGTGGGCTGCGCTACCTGAGCGGCGAGCCGGGCCGTGTGCCGGTGCGCGTGGGGGTGTCTCTGGGAGACACGCTGGCGGCGCTGCACGGCGTGATCGGCGTGCTGACCGCGCTGCACCATCGCACCGCCCATGGCGGCGAGGGCCAGTTCATCGACGTGGCGCTCTACGAGTCGGTGTTCAACGTGATGGAAAGCCTGCTGCCAGAGTACGACGCCTTCGGTGCCGTGCGCGAGCGCGCCGGCAGCGCGCTTCCCGGCATCGCGCCGACCAACGCCTACCGCTGCGAGGACGGGCAGTACGTGCTGGTGGCCGGCAACGGCGACAGCATCTTCCGCCGGCTGATGCGCGCCATCGGCCGCGAGGACCTGGAGAACGACCCCGGGCTGGTGCACAACGACGGCCGCGTGCAGCGCGTGGAGGAGATCGACGCCGCCATCGAGGCATGGACGCTGCATCGCAGCCGCGACGAGGTGCTGGCCGCGCTCGATGCGGCGGGCGTGCCGGTCGGGCGCATCTACACGGTGGCCGACATCGCGAGCGACCCGCAGTACCTAGCGCGCGAAATGATCGTGGAGGTACCGACCTCGGACGGCAGCACGCTGAAGGTGCCGGGCGTGGTGCCCAAGCTCAGCGCCACGCCGGGGCGCATCGCGCACCCCGCGCCACGGCTGGGAGAGCATGACGGCGATCTGCGCGCTGCTGGATGGCCCGCGCGGCGCGCGGAAGGAGTTGCGGCATGAAGGCGGGCAACGGCACGCGGCTGTTCGTCAACGAGGTCGCGACGCGCGACGGCTTCCAGATGGAGAGCCGCTTCATCCCGACGGAGGACAAGATCGCGCTGGTCGACCGGCTCAGCGGCCTGGGCTACGCGAAGATCGAAGTCACGTCGTTCACCTCGGCGAAGGCGATTCCCGCACTGCGCGATGGCGAGGAGGTGATGAATCGCATCGCCCGCCGGCCAGGCCTGGTCTACACCGCGCTGGTGCCAAACCTGCGAGGGGCGGAGCGCGCGCTGGAGAGCCGCATCGACGAGTTCAATATCGTCATGTCGGTGAGCGAGATGCACAACCTCGCCAACCTGCGCATGACGAGGGAGCAGTCGTTCGCGCAGCTGGCCGGCGTCATCGCGTTGGCGAAGAAGGCCGGGGTGCCGGTGAACGTGTCGCTGTCGTGCGTGTTCGGTTGCCCGATGGAAGGCGAAGTGCCGCTCGCGACGGTGCAAGGCTGGATCGACCGCTTCGCCGCGCTCGAGGTGCAGGGCATCACGCTGTGCGACACGACGGGCATGGCCTATCCGACGCAGGTGCGGGAGGTCTGCGAAGCCGTGCTGGCGAGCCACCAGGCGCTGGATTGGACGGCCCACTTCCACAACACGCGCGGCATGGGCCTCGTGAATACCGTGGCGGCGGTGGAGGCCGGCATCCGCCGGCTCGACATGTCGCTCGGAGGCATCGGCGGCTGCCCCTACGCGCCGGGTGCGACAGGCAATGTGGCGACCGAGGACGTGGTCCACATGCTGCAGTGCATGGGCTATGACACCGGCATGCACCTGGAGGGCCTGATCGCCGCTGCGGCGGAACTGGAAGCGCTGGTGCGGCACGAGCTGCCGGCCCAGGTCTCGCGCGCCGGCCACCGGCTGACGCGGCATGCGCCCCCGCCGGACTTCGACGACATCGTCATCCGCGCCCGGGAGCGCGGGCAAGCGCACAAGGAGCTGCAACCATGATCGACCACCTGGACCACCTCGTGCTGACTACCTCGCACGAGGAAGCCTGCATCCGCTTCTATGTCGACGTGATGGGCATGTCGCTGGAGAGCTTCGGCGCCGGCCGCAAGGCCTTTCGCTTCGGCAACCAGAAGATCAACCTGCATGTGAAGGGCCACGAGTTCGAGCCCAAGGCGCAGCTGCCGACGCCCGGCTCGCTGGACCTGTGCTTCATCGCCAGCGCGCCGCTCGACGAGGTCGTCGCGCGGCTTGGCGAGAAGGGCGTGCCGATCCTCGAAGGGCCGGTGATGCGCACGGGAGCCACCTCGCGCATCCGTTCGGTCTATGTGCGCGACCCCGACCAGAACCTGATCGAGATCTCGGAGCTGTCGCCCTGAGGCGAAGCCCCAAGAACAGCCAGCAATACAAAACCACCGGAGACAAAACCATGAAACCCATCCACCGCCTTCTCGCGGTCGGCCTCGTGCTGTCCGCTTCGGCCGCAACCGCCGCGGACGCCTGGCCCTCGAAACCGATCACCATGGTCGTGCCGACCGCGCCGGCCGGCTCGACCGACATCATGGCGCGGCTGGTCGGCGACCCGCTGCAGCGCGCGCTGGGCCAGCCTGTCGTCATCGACAACAAGCCCGGCGCCAGCGGCAACATCGGCACCGAGTTCGTGGCGCGCGCCGCGCCCGACGGCTACACGCTGCTGATGCAGTACTCGGGCTACCACGTCGGCAATCCCTCGCTCTACCCGAACATCCGGTGGAGCCCCACGAAGGACTTCGTGCCGGTGGCGATGGTGATGCGCGCGCCGCACGTGGTCGCGGTGAGCGGCAAGCTGCCGGTGAAGTCGATGAAGGAACTCATCGAGTACGGCAAGAAGAAGGAGGGCGGGCTCTTCTTCGCGTCCTCGGGCAACGGCTCGATCCAGCACATCGCGGGCGAGCTGCTGTCGCGGCAGACGAAACAGGCGATGACGCACGTGCCTTACAAGGGCTCGGGGCCGGCGATCAACGACCTGATCTCGGGCAACGTCGACATGTTCATCACCACGCCGCCCTCGGTCATCGGCCATTTCGCGGGTGGGCGCATCAAGCCGCTGGCGTACACGGGCAGCAAGCGGCATCCGTCGATGCCCGACGTGCCGACCTCGGCCGAGGCGGGACTGCCGGGCTACGAGGTGGAATCGTGGTTCGCGGTGTTCGCGCCGGCGAAGACGCCGCCCGAGGTCGTCAACAGGCTCAGCGCGGAACTCCGCAAGATCGTGGAGAGCGAAGCCTTCCGCAGGAAGGTGGACGAGCAGGGCGCCTTCGCGACCTACATGGACCCGCCGACGCTGGCGAAATTCGTCGACCAGGAGTTGGCTGCATGGTCGAAGGTGATCAAGTCGGCTGACATCAAGCCCGATTGATCGGGCCTTGTGGTGCCGGTGCCCTCCGCCCGGCCTGCCACGGATACGACCGGCTACAGCTTGACGTTGATGATCGACAGGATGATCGCGGAGAGCGTCATCGCGACCGGCAGCTTCCGCACGGCGAGCGCATGGGCGCGGGCGACGGAAGCCTGCGTCTGAAGCAGAAGGCTGCGTTCGGAATGGATGGGTGTGGACATTTCGGACTCCTGTGTGGTTGCGGGCTTGTTGCCCTTGATGGCCTCCACGATAGGCTTCGCAGCCTGCCGTGGCGCGGGCGTTTCGAGGACACGGCGTTTCCGTTTTCGCAACGATCCGTCGGCGTTCGGCCGGAACTTCAGGCTGTTTCTGCGGATCGGCGACGCTTCGTGTGGCGCGAGAATCCGGCGCCGACAACCGATGAAAGCAGACAGAAATAGATGACGAGCAAGAAGGCGGCGCTCCGGCCGCAGATACGCCGCGCCACCCCCGACGACTCGACCCCATGGCCGCTGCTGCTGGCCGCCGATGGCCCGCGCGCAGAGATCCGCAAGTACCTGTCGCGCGGCGAACTCTGGCTGGCGGAAGCTGCCGGCCGGGCCGTCGGCCAGATGGTGCTGCTCGAAACCCGCATCGGCACCTGGGAGATCATGAACATCGCGGTGAGCGCCGATCTGCGCGGCCAGGGTGTGGGCACAGCGCTGCTGCGCAAGGCTAAGGCGCTGGCCGTGGAACGGGGCGCACACCTGCTCGAAGTCGGCACGGGCAACAGCAGCCTGCGCGAGCTGGCCTTCTACCAGCGCTTCGGCTTCCGCATCGCCGGGGTGGATCGCGACTTCTTCGTGCGCCGCGCAGCCGGCGGCAGGCTGCAGAAGCAGGACGGCATCGTGCTGCGCGACATGGTGCGCCTGCGCATCGAGCTCGCCGATTAACCGGCGATCAGCTTCTGCACCAGCTCGGCCGTGGTCGCGGCCGCGTACTTGCGCATCAGCCTGGCCCGGTGCAGTTCCACCGTGCGGTGGCTGATGCCCAGCGCCTTGCCGATCTCCTTCGAAGTCAGCCCGCGCATCACCTGCGCGGCCACCTCGCGCTCGCGTGGCGTGAGCTCTGCCTTCACGGCGCGGCGCGAGCCCAGGTCCTCGAAGGTCCAGATGCCGGCCTCGTGCGGGGCGGCGCGGTTCATGGCGTGGCCGGTGACGTGGCACCAGAAGGTTTCGCCGGCGATGGCGCCGTGCAGCCCGCCGAGCCGCTTCATCATGCGGTTGTCGGCGTAGTGCCCGCTGGCATTCAGAAAGGGCTCCATGCGCTTGCCGATGCGCTCGAACTCGGCCACGCTGGGGTAGAGGATGCTGAACGAATGCCCGACCAGCGCGGAGGGCGTTGCGCCGAAGATCTCGCAGACGCGCAGGTTGCACGCCACGATGGTGCGGTTGCTCGACACCACCATGCCGACGGGGGCGTGTTCAAAGGCCAGCCGGTAATCGATCTCGGGCATCGGGGGTCACCATTACGAAATACTACGTATGCGGGTACGTAGTATCGTTCAGGCCTCTTCCTCCGGCTTTTTTCCTGCTTCCACCTCTCTCATTCATCCATCAAGGAGCACGAGTGAACAAGATTTTTCCCACCGCTGACGCGGCACTCAAGGGAGTCGTCGCCGACGGGCAGATGCTCACGGTCGGCGGCTTCGGCCTCTGCGGCATTCCTGAAGCGCTGATCGACGCGCTCAAGGACTCCGGCGTGCAGAACCTCACCGTCATCTCCAACAACGCGGGCGTCGACGGTTTCGGCCTCGGCAAGCTGCTGGAGACGCGCCAGATCAAGAAGATGATCGCGTCCTACGTCGGCGAGAACAAGGAGTTCGAGCGCCAGTACCTCGCGGGCGAACTGGCCCTCGAGTTCACGCCGCAGGGCACGCTGGCCGAGAAGCTGCGCGCCGGCGGCGCCGGCATTCCGGCCTTCTTCACCAAGACCGGCGTGGGCACCCAGGTTGCCGAAGGCAAGGAGCTGCGCGAGTTCGACGGCGAAACCTACGTCATGGAACGCTCGCTGGTGCCCGACGTGGCGCTGGTGAAGGCCGACGTGGCCGACAAGTCGGGCAACCTGCGCTTCCGCCTCACGGCGCGCAACTTCAACCCGGCTGCCGCCATGGCCGGCAAGATCTGCATCGTCGAAGTCGAGAAGATCGTCGAGGTGGGCGAGCTGGCCCCCGACGACATCCACCTGCCAGGCATCTACGTGCACCGCATCGTGCTCAACGCGAACCCCGAGAAGCGCATCGAGAAGCGCACCGTGAGCGCATCGGTCGATGCCGCCGCCGCGAAGGTCGAGGCCCAGACCGCCATCGCCGCTGCTGCCGCCGCAGGCAGCGAAGTGCCCGCCAAGGTCGTCAACAAGAAAGAAGGAGCCTGAGATGCCCTGGACCCAAGACCAGATGGCGGCCCGCGCCGCGCAAGAACTCGAAGACGGCTTCTACGTCAACCTCGGCATCGGCATCCCGACGCTGGTGGCCAACCACACCGGCGACAAGGAAGTGTGGCTGCAGAGCGAGAACGGCATGCTCGGCATCGGCCCGTTCCCCACCGAAGACCAGGTCGACGCCGACCTCATCAACGCCGGCAAGCAGACCGTCACCACGCTGCCGGGCTCGGCCATCTTCGGCAGCCATGACAGCTTCGCGATGATCCGCGGCGGCAAGATCAACCTGTCGATCCTGGGCGCGATGCAGGTCAGCACCAAGGGCGACCTCGCCAACTGGATGATCCCCGGCAAGATGGTCAAGGGCATGGGCGGCGCCATGGACCTCGTGGCCGGCGTGAAGCGCGTGATCGTGCTGATGGAGCACGTCGCGAAGAAGAAGGACGGCACCGAGGACCTGAAGATCCTCGAGAAGTGCACCCTGCCGCTGACCGGCGTGGGCGTGGTCGACCGCATCATCACCGACCTGGCCGTGATGGACGTGGCGCCCGAGGGCCTGAAGGTCGTCGAGCTGGCGCCTGGCGTCACCTTCGACGCGCTGCAGGCCAAGACGGGCGCCAAGCTGATCCAGTAAAGACGGCATCGACCCGACAGCACGCAAGGGGCCGCTTTCGCGGCCCTTTCCCGTTGGGGTGAGACACTGGGCGCATGGCTTACCTCGACCTCGAAAACCTGCGCACCGTTTTTCTCGACGACGAGGCGCTGCGCGTGCGGCGCCTGCAGCGGCAGTCCTGCGGGTCGCTCCAGGTCACGAGCGGCCGCATCGTGGCGTGCGATCCGCTGGTGCAGCCGGAACGACCCCCTTTCGTGCGCAGCGTTTCCGGCCGGGGCGCTTTCCCTGCCGAGTTGCTTCAACACGAAGGCCGGCATGCGCTCGCGGTGCTCTGGCTGCGTGATCGCCGCGGACTGCAGCCCGCGGACCTGCACTGGGAACCCGCGCTGCTCGATGGCCAGTCGCAGAATGAGTTGGGCGACGACGAGTTCTATGGCTACCCGGTCGACGCCGGCGTCGGCTGCTTCATGGATGCCGACTGCGCGGCCGCCATCGCCGAGCGCGAGGCGCGCGAATCGTCGGCCAACCCCGACTACGGCAGCTACTACGACGACGTGCTCGACGAAGAACTTGGCAGCAAGGACATGGCCGACCACTACCCGCTGGGCGAGGGCAGCGCGAACAACGTGCTGATCTTCAGCTCGGGCTGGGGTGACGGCAGCTATCCGAGCTTCTGGGCGCTCGACGCCGCCCGCGAGCCGGTGGCGCTGGTGACCGACTTCATGACGATGCAAGGCGGCGATGCGCGCAGCGAGGACGACAAGCGAGACGATGCCTACCTGGCGAGCCTGTCGCCCGAAAGGCTCGCGGCCCTCGAAGCCCTCGGAGCCGCGGCGATCAAGGGCGACGCGGCCGCGATCCGGCCTTTGCTCGACGGCGGGCTCGCGGGGGCCAACGACATCGTTCCGTCGCTCGGCGAGACCGCGCTCTTCAGTGCGATCCGCATGAACCAGCTCGAAGCCTTGCGCGTGCTGCTGGGCAGCGCGCCGTGCCCCGCCATGCCCGAGCATCTGCGCATCGAAGGCAAGGCGGAAAGCTACTCGGCCTTTGCGCGATGGCTCAAGAAGCCGCGCGTGCCGGGGCTGGTCGAGCTGCTCGAACAGGCTGAGGCCGCTGCGGCTGCTGAACCTGCAGGGGGCAAGAGTCTCTGGAAGCGCCTCTTTTCCTGAGCGTCAGGCCCCCAGCGCCGCCCGCACCTTGTCTCCCAACCCCCGCAGCCGCTCCACCGGCTCGTTGGAAAACACGAAGCGCAGGTACTGCGCACTGTGCGTCTCTCCCCAGCCCTTCATCGCGGTGGCGCAGACGCGGTGCGCCAGCAGGCGTTCCGACAGCGTCTGCCCGTCGATGCCGAAGTCGCTGGTGCGCAGCAGCAGCGACCAGCCGCCGCCGGGTACGCCCACCGGCAGGCCCTTGAGCTCGTCGAGCACGGTGTCGCGCCGTCGCTCCAGTTCGGCCACGTAGGACGCGAGCGTGTGCGCCGATTGCTCCAGCGCAGTCGCCACCGCGTCCTGCGCGATGCCCACCGGCACCACCACGTTGGCGAGCGACACGGCCACGAGGTCGGGCATGTAGCTCTCGGGCGCCACGGTCCAGCCGACGCGCCAGCCGATCATGCGCAACTCTTTGGCGGATGAGCCCACGGTGATGGTGCGTTCGGCCATGCCGGGCAGGCCCGCGGGGTGGATGACCTTGCGGCCGTCGTACAGCAGGCGCTCCATCGCGGTGTCGAGGATCAGCGTGAGGTCGTGCTGCACGCACAGCGCGGCGATGGCGCGCCAGTCTTCCTCGTCGAAGCAGCCGCCCGAGGGCATCGAGGGCGACATCAGCAGCATGGTGCGCACGCGCGGGCCGATGGCGGCCTGCAGCGCCTCGCGGTCGAGCTTCCATTCGCCGCCGGGCGTGAACCTGAAGGGCACGTACTTCGGCGTGCCGCCCGCAAGGCGGATGCGGTTGAGCAGGCCGGCGTAGGTCGGGTCGGTCACCAGCACCTCGTCGCCGACCTCGACGGTGGCGAGCAGCGCGTTGAGGATGCCCGAGAGGCCGCCGGCCGAGATCACGCAGTTGCGCGCGCCGCTGTATTCCACGCCCGAGAGCGCCGACACATGCCGCGCCGCCACGTCGCGCAGGCGCGACTGGCCTACGAAGGGCAGGTAGCTGTTGTCCGGGTCGAACGATGCCGCGTGCACGGTGCGCGCGACGGCCTCGGGGTCGGGCGGGATGTCGACGTCGAGGTTCTCCAGCCGCAGGAAGGAGGGGCCGTCGGCGTCGTCGGCGATCGCGCCCATGCGGTCGACGCCGATGCCGGCGATGTGTTCGAGGCGGGCGGGGCGGTGGCGTGGCATGGGCGTGTCTCCAGGCTCCGTGTAGGGGATTGCGTTGCTCGTTACGGGGGTGGTGGCTTGCGCGGGCGGGCCGGGCGCTGCGGCGGGCCGCTTGCGCCATTTTCTTCGCCGGGCGGCTGCAGGAGCAACAGCGGCTGCTGCTCCTGCACCGTCTCGCGCAGGAAGTTCCACACCGCCTGCATGCGCGCGAGGTGCTTGGTCTCCGCCGGCATCGACATCCAGAAGGTGCGCGTGAAGTTCGCCTGCCCCGGCAGCACGGGGCGCAGCGCGGTGTCGTGCTCGGCGATGAAGGCCGGCAGCACCGCGATGCCCGCGCCCGCCGCCACCGCGCTGTGCTGTGCGAGCACGCTGGTGCTGCGCAGCGCGAAGGCGTCGGGGCGGTGCAACTCGTCGAGGTACTGCAGCTCCTTGCTGAAGAGCAGGTCGTCCACGTAGCTGATGAAAGTGTGGCCGCGCAGGTCCTCGCGTGTGCGGATGGGCTTGTGCGCCGACAGGTACTGCTTCGACGCGTACAGGCGCAGCGTGTAGTCGGTGAGCTTGGCGACCACCACCGGCCCGCGCGCCGGGCGTTCGAGCGAGATCACGATGTCGGCCTCGCGCCGCGACAGGTGCACCAGCCGCGGCATGGCCAGCAGGTCGATGGTGAGCTTCGGGTGCCGCACCGCGAACAGCGCGAGCTGCGGCGCCAGCACCACCGTGCCGAAGCCCTCGGTGGCGCCGATGCGCACCAGCCCCGAAAGGCCTTCCTGCGAGGCCGGAGCGGTGCTTTCCACAGCCTGGAACGCACTCTCCATCGCCTCGACCTGCGGCTGCAGCCGGCGGCCCGCCTCGGTGAGCCGGTGGCCGCCCGATTCGCGCGAGAACAGTGGCGCCCCGACTTCCTTCTCGAGCGCCTGGATGCGGCGCGCCACCGTGGTGTGGTCGACCTCCAGCCGGCGTGCCGCGCTCATCAGCGTGCCGGAGCGGGCCAGCTCCAGGAAGTACCGCAGGTTGTCCCAATCCATGTGCTTTCGTGCCTCGGGTGGTCTCGAATGGAAGGCTCTGCATTTTTGCAAAGTCGCCGCGCAATTTTGTCTATTGTCATGGCAAATCTGCAAAGCTAGGATGCGTCACCGCCCCGGCTCGTCCGGCGCCGCTTTCACAGGATTCACAGGAGACAAACCCCATGGACGCCACCACCACGCCCTCGACCCAGGTCGCCACCGTCAAGCTGCTGATCGGCGGCAAGCTGGTCGAATCGAAGACCACCGAATGGCGTGACGTCGTCAACCCCGCCACGCAGGAAGTGCTGGCGCGCGTGCCCTTCGCCACGCAGGCAGAGCTCGACGCGGCAGTCGCTTCCGCCAAGGAGGCCTTCAAGACCTGGCGCAAGACGCCCATCGGCGCCCGCGCGCGCATCTTCCTCAAGCTGCAGCAGCTCATTCGCGAGAACATGGGCGAACTCGCCGCGATCCTCACGGCCGAGCAGGGCAAGACGCTGCCCGACGCGGAAGGCGATGTGTTCCGCGGCCTCGAAGTGGTCGAGCACGCATCGAACATCGGCAACCTGCAACTGGGCGAGCTGGCCAACAACGTGGCCAACGGCGTCGACACCTACACGCTGCTGCAGCCGCTGGGCGTGTGCGCCGGCGTCACGCCGTTCAACTTCCCGGCCATGATTCCGCTGTGGATGTTCCCGATGGCCATCGTCACCGGCAACACCTTCGTGCTGAAACCCTCCGAGCAGGACCCGATGGTCACCATGCGCCTGTGCGAGCTGGCGCTCGAAGCCGGTGTTCCGCCCGGCGTGCTGAACGTGGTGCATGGCGGTGAAG
Source organism: Variovorax sp. 278MFTsu5.1 (assembly GCF_048305045.1). NCBI lineage: Bacteria > Pseudomonadati > Pseudomonadota > Betaproteobacteria > Burkholderiales > Comamonadaceae > Variovorax > Variovorax sp. 278MFTsu5.1. The sequence goes on along the minus strand of NZ_CP157622.1, from coordinate 4,240,040 downwards.
CCATCGTCAATGGCATCTGCGACCACAAGGACATCAAGGCGATCAGCTTCGTGGGCTCCACCAAGGTCGGCACGCACGTCTACAACCGCGCCACGCTGGCCGGCAAGCGTGTGCAATGCATGATGGGTGCGAAGAACCACGCCATCGTGATGCCCGACGCCAACAAGGAGCAGACGCTCAACGCACTGGCCGGCGCCAGTTTCGGCGCCGCGGGCCAGCGCTGCATGGCGGTGTCGGTGGCGGTGCTGGTGGGCGAGGCGCGCAACTGGGTGCCCGAACTCATCGAGAAGGCGAAGACGCTGAAGGTCGGCGCCGGCGTCGACAAGGGCGTGGACGTGGGCCCGCTGGTCTCCTGCGCCGCTTACGACCGCGTGAACAGCCTCATCGAACGCGGCGAAGCCGACGGCGCCAAGCTGGTGCTCGACGGCCGCAAGCCCACGGTGCCCGGCTACGAGAAGGGCAACTTCGTCGGCCCGACGATCTTCACCGGCGTGAAGCCCGGCATGACCATCTACGACCAGGAAATCTTCGGCCCCGTGCTGTGCATCGCCGACGCCGAGAACATCGACGAGGCCATCGACCTGATCAACAGCAACCCGAACGGCAACGGCACCGCGATCTTCACGCAGTCGGGTGCCGCGGCGCGCCGCTTCCAGGAAGACATCGACGTGGGCCAGGTGGGCATCAACGTGCCGATCCCGGTGCCGGTTCCGATGTTCTCGTTCACCGGCTCGCGCGCGTCGAAGCTCGGCGACTTGGGCCCCTACGGCAAGCAGGTGGTGCTGTTCTATACGCAGACCAAGACGGTGACGGCTCGCTGGTTCGACGACAGCACCGTCTCGCACGGCGTGAACACGACCATCAGCCTCAAATAAGAAGTCCGGAGGATGGACTTCGAACTTTCCGAGGAGCAGCGCGCCTTCGCCGAGACGGCGCGCGAGTTTGCACAGGCCGAGTTCGCGCCGCATGCGGCGCAGTGGGACGCGGAAGCCATCTTTCCGAGAGAGGCCATCGCCAAGGCCGGCGAGCTGGGCTTCTGCGGGCTGTATGCGCCCGAGCGCATCGGCGGCCTTGGCCTGCCGCGGCTCGATTCCGCGCTGGTGTTCGAGGAGATGGCCGCGGTCGACCCCTCGACCACCGCCTTCATCACCATCCACAACATGGCGACGTGGATGCTCGGCACCTGGGCGACCGACGCAGTGGCGCAGCAGTGGGGCGAGGACCTGACGAGCGGGCGCAAGCTGGCCTCCTACTGCCTGACCGAACCGGGCGCGGGCTCCGACGCCGGCTCGCTCAAGACGCGCGTGGAGCTGCAGGGCGCCGAGTACGTCATCAACGGCGGCAAGGCCTTCATCTCCGGTGCGGGCTCGACCGACGTGCTGGTGCTGATGGCGCGCACGGGCGGCGCTGGCGCCAGTGGCATATCGGCCTTCGCGGTGCCGGCCGACGCGCCGGGCATCAGCTACGGCAAGAAGGAGCACAAGATGGGCTGGAACAGCCAGCCCACGCGCACCATCAGCTTCGACAACGTTCGCATTCCCGCGCAGAACCTGCTGGGCAAGGAGGGCGAGGGTTTCCGCATCGCCATGAAGGGCCTGGACGGCGGGCGCATCAACATCGCGACCTGCTCGGTGGGCGCGGCGCAGGGCGCGCTCGACGCGGCGCGCCGCTACCTGCACGAGCGCCAGCAGTTCGGCAAGCCGTTGGCGAGCTTCCAGGCGCTGCAGTTCAAGCTGGCCGACATGGCGACCGAGCTGGTCGCAGCGCGGCAGATGGTTCGGCTCGCGGCCTCCAAGCTCGACGCCAGCCATGCCGACGCCAGCACCTATTGCGCGATGGCCAAGCGCTTCGCGACCGACGCGGGCTTCAACGTCTGCAACGACGCGCTTCAGCTGCACGGCGGCTACGGCTACCTGGGCGAGTTCCCGCTGGAGCGCCTGGTGCGCGACGCGCGCGTGCACCAGATCCTCGAAGGCACCAACGAGATCATGCGCGTGATCGTTGCGCGAAAATTGCTCGAAGGGGACAGCGACATCCGCTGAAGTCCAACTTCAGAACGCAGAAGTCGCGAAGGTTTCGCAAAGGTCGCAGAAAAGACAAAAGAAAATTGATATTCCTTCTGCGACCTTTGCGAAACCTTTGCGGTCTCTGCGTTCGGTTCCCGTATTCAAGCAACCCCAAAACATGACTGACTCAGTAGTTCTCTTCGACGAAATCAAGACCGCCGGCGGCCAGCGCTTCGCAGTGGCCACGCTCAACGCACCGGCTTCGCTCAACGCGCTGTCGGTGGACATGGTGCGCCTGCTCACTCCGAAGCTGCGCGAATGGGCCGATGATGCCGGCATCGTCGGCGTGCTGCTGCAGGCTGCGGGCGACAAGGCCTTCTGCGCCGGCGGCGACCTGCGCCAGCTCTACCAGACACTGCTCGACTGCGGCCCCGCGCGCAACACCTACGCCGAAGACTTCTTCCGCGAGGAGTACGAGCTCGACTACCTGATCCACACCTTCCCCAAGCCCTTCCTGTGCTGGGGCCACGGCATCGTGATGGGCGGCGGCGTGGGCCTGCTGGCCGGCGCCTCGCACCGCGTGATGACGCTGCAAAGCCGCATCGCCATGCCCGAGATCAACATCGGCCTGTACCCCGACGTGGGCGGCAGCTGGTTCCTGCGCCGCACGCCGGGCCGCACGGGGCTGTTCCTGGCGCTCACCGCCGCGAACATCAACGCGGCCGACACCATCTTCTGCGGGCTGGCCGACGTGCTGGTGCCGCAGGAGCGCAAGGGCGAAGTGCTGGAAGCCATCGCCTCGACGAAGTGGGCCGGCGAGAACAAGGCCGACCGCGCCACGCTGTCGCGCATCCTCGCCAAGGCGGGCGAGGGCGCCGAGATGCCCGCATCGAAGGTGCGCGAGCACTACGACACCATCAACGCGCTGATGGCGGGCGACGACCTGCTCGACATCGCGAAGCGCCTGCGCGATCTGCAGAGCGACGACGCATGGCTGCAGAGCGCGGCCAAGACCTTCGCCAAGGGCGCGCCCAGCTCGGCCGCGCTGAGCTTCGAGCTGTGGCAGCGCGTTCTGCGCATGTCGCTGGCCGAGGTGTTCCGCCTCGAATACTGGGCATCGCTCGGTTTCTGCGCGCACAAGGACTTCGCCGAAGGCATTCGCGCGGTGCTGGTCGACAAGGACCGCAATCCGCGCTGGAGCCCGGCCACGCTCGAGGAGATCACGCCCGCCTTCATCGAAGACCACCTGCGTCCGCGCGGCGAGATGCCGGCGGAGCTGGCATCGCTGAAGTAAATCGGACAGCCGAACGCAGAAGGAAGACAAAAGCTACGCAGAAGTCGCGAAGGAGAAACCTGTTTTTGTGTTTCTTCTGCGACCTCTGCGAAACCTTCGCGACTTCTGCGTTCTGAACCCGTATTCAAACAACCTGGAGACAAAGCAATGAAGATCGCTTTCATCGGCCTGGGCAACATGGGCGGCCCGATGGCCATGAACCTGCACAAGGCCGGCCACGCGCTCGCCGCCTTCGACCTCTCGACGGAGGCCTGCGCGAAGTTCGGCGCGGATGGCCTGCCCATCGCCAAGTCGGCCACCGAGGCGGTGGCCGATGCCGAGGTCGTCATCAGCATGCTGCCGGCCAGCGCGCACGTCGAGGGCCTGTTCCTGGGCGGTGCCGGCAAGCCCGGCCTGCTCGAGAGCATCCGCGCCGGTTCGCTGGTGATCGACAGCAGCACCATCGCGGCGGCCACCTCGCGCAAGGTCGCCGAAGCGGCTGCCGCCAAGGGCATCGCGATGATCGATGCGCCGGTGTCCGGTGGCACGGGCGGCGCCATCGCAGGCACGCTGACCTTCATGGTCGGCGGCGAGACGCAGGATCTGGAGCGTGCGCGCCCCGTGCTCGAAAAGATGGGCGCGAACATCTTCCACGCCGGCGCGGCCGGAGCGGGGCAGACCGCGAAGATCTGCAACAACATGCTGTTGGGCATTCTGATGATCGGCACTTCCGAAGCGCTGGCGTTGGGCGTGGCCAACGGGCTCGATCCGAAGGTGCTGTCGGAAATCATGCGCCGCAGCTCGGGCGGCAACTGGGCGCTGGAGAAGTACAACCCGATGCCCGGCGTGATGGAGACCGCCCCTGCCTCGAAGAACTATGCCGGTGGCTTCGGCACCGACCTGATGCTCAAGGACCTGGGGCTGGCTCAGGAGAACGCCACCGCCGTGCGCGCGGCCACGCCGTTGGGCGGGCTGGCACGCAGCCTGTATGCGGCCCACAGCCTCGCCGGCCACGGCGCGCTCGATTTCTCCAGCGTGCTGAAGCTGGTGCAGAAGGCTTCCTGAGCCTCCTGCACTTGCCGGTTCAGCTGAAGTGGGACTGAAGCAGCCACAGCAGGCCGAGCACGACAGCGAACAGCACCGCGAACATAACCCAGGCGCGCATGAACGCCTGGGTCTCGGTGAGCTCGGGCTGCGCGTCCGCGGCGGGAGGCGGGCTGACGGTAACGTCGGGTTGCGGTTGTGTCATTTCCCCACTGTACAGCGCAGTTCGCCGGCCGTGGCCGGCTTTGCACGGGCATCCATCCGCGACATCGTCCACATGATGGCGGCCGCCACCAGGTTGGCTCCCACGCTGAACAAGATCGGCAGCAGGTAGCTGCGGCTGATGTCGAAGGCATAGCCCGCGGCGGCCGGACCGACCAGCGTGCCGAAGGCCACGCTGGTGTAGAGCACGCCGATGATCGCGCTGATGTTGCGTCCGCCGAAGTAGTCCATCACCAGCGCCGGCAGCAGCGCGACGAAGCCGCCGTAGAACGCGCCGTAGAAGAAGGCGAACACCGCCAGCCCCCGGAAGCCGTCCGATGAGGCCCACACCAGCAGCGAAAGCGCCATGCCGGTGGACATCAGCAGCATGGTCTGCGCGCGTCCCATGCGGTCGGCAAGCCCGCCCAGGAAGAAACGCCCGGCCGTGCTGCCCACGCCGATGGCCCCCAGCAGCAGCACCGCCGACGCGTTCGGCACCCCGTGGTCCAGCGCATAGGGCACCAGGTGCACGAAGGGCACGAAGAGGCCGAACGAGCTGATGAGGCAGGCTACGTACAGGCCGGCGAAGCGCCGCGAGCGCACGGCGTCGCGCACCGTGAAGCCCTCGGGCCGGGCTGTTTGGGCCTGAAGCTGGGGAGCATCGCCATCCGGCGCCAGGCCACGGTCGCGCGGGTCGTTCTCGATCAGCAGCGCCATGCCCACGCCCACCACCACCGCCAGCACACCCAGCGCCAGGTAGGCGTTGCGCCAGCCCAGCGTCTCGATGAATAGCGATGCCAGCGGCGGCATCACCAGCGTGCCCACGCCGATGCCGCTCACCGCCAGCCCCGAAGCGAAACCGCGCCGCCGGACGAACCAGCGCTGCACCGCGCCCAGCACCGGCACGTACGAAGCGCCGACGCCCAGGCCCACGCCGAGCCCATAGGCGAGATAGATCTGCGTCAGGCTCCGTGCCTGCCCTGCGAGCGCAAGCCCCAGCCCCACCAGCACCATGCCCGCCGCGGCCAGCCGCCGCGAACCCCAGCGGTCGGCCAGCGGCCCGCTGAGCACGCCGAGGCCGAAGTAGAGAAAGCCCGCCAGCGAGAACACCAGCGACACCGACCCGCGCGAGGCGCCGAAGTCCTTCTGCAGCGATTCGAGAAAGGCGCTGAAGGTGTAGGCGCAGCCGAAGCCCACGAAGGTCACGGCAAATGCGCCCGCGACCACCAGCCAGCCGCGGAAGAGGCCCGCGCCTTGCTGCGATGCGGAAGAAGGCTGGCTCGGATGTGTGGTCTTCATGCGGTGTACGGATCAAAATATCTAAGCTCGCGAGACTTGTTCTGGCCGCGCGGATGCTGATACTCCTCCTTTGCTGTCTGCGGCACAAACCAGAATTTCTGCCTTTTTCGAATCAGTCTGGCTAAACGATGGAACATCAGCTCCCGCCACTCAACGCACTGCGCGCCTTCGAGGCCACCGCGCGCCATCTGTCGGTGAAGAACGCGGCCGACGAGCTCTGCGTGACGCCGGGCGCCGTGAGCCAGCTCGTCAAGGCGCTGGAGCTGCACCTGGGCGTGCAGCTGTTCCGCCGCGTCAACCGGGGCATCTTCCTCACCGACGCGGGCCAGGCCTACCTGCCGCCGGTGCGCAGTGCTTTCAGGCAGATCAGCGATGCGACGCAGAGGCTGGCCGTGCCCGCCGAAAGCGGCCTGCTCGCCGTGAGCACCACGCCGTTCTTCGCCTCGGCGTGGCTGGTGCCGAGGCTCAAGTCATTCCAGAAGGCACATCCCGACATCGACCTGCAGGTGCAGGCGAGCAACGCGCTGGCCGATTTCTCGCGCGACGGCGTGGATGTCGCCATTCGCCACGGCACGGGACAGTACCCGGGGCTCGTCAGCCAATGCGTGCTGACCGTCGAGGTTGTTCCCGTTGCTGCGCCTTCGCTGGTGGCCGAGCTGGGCAAGCCCGCGAAGCCAGCCGATCTGCTGCGCTGGCCGCGCGTGAACGACGCGCAGCGCAAGGGCTGGCGCCTGTGGTTCGCGGCGCAGGGCGTGGCCGATACGGGCCCGGTGCGCGGACCGTCCTTCGACGATGCCGGCCTTTTGCTGAGGGCTGTGCAGACCGGGCAGGGCGTCGCCTTGCTGCCGGCTGCACTGGTGGCGAGCGACGTGGCCGAGGGCAGGCTGGTGCGTCTCTTCAAGGCCGCGCTGCTCGACGGCTTTGCCTACCACCTCGTGTATCCGCCGGCCAGCCACGACCGGCCGAAGGTGGCGGCCTTCCGTTCGTGGCTCGCCGAGGAGATGGGCGACGGCGGCGCTCAGACCGCCGCGAGAAAGACCCCGGCGTCGCCGCCCTCGCACTTCCAGTCGGCGAAGACGCCGACGAGGCTGCAGCTGGTGCAGCGGCAGCCGAGGTAGTACCAGCGCACGTCGTTGCTCTCGGCGTAGAGCGCAACGCCCGACACCAGCTCGAAGCTTTCCTCGCCGCAGACGCATTCGTGGCCTCCGAACTCGGCCTCGTCCGCGTATTCGGCGCTGTCGCCCATCAGGTGCACGTTGCCGCAGGCCGTGCAGGCGCGGCGGGCCGCGCCGGTCTCCTCGTCGCGTTCCAGACCGAACACGCGATGGCCGCAGATGCATGCCGATGCGGCGAAGCGGGTGGCAGGGTACTTATTGGCCTTGCTGTAGCGCTGGATCTCGGCTTGCGTGTCTTCGGGGCCGTCGCCGTACCAGTAGCGGCCTTTCTTCTTCAGAGCCATGCGGTCTTCCTTTTTCCTCTGTTCGGTGTACGGCAGATTCTGGCGCGCGCCAGCTACAGCAGCTCGATGCCCGGCAGGCTCTTGAAGCAGCTCTCGCGCGTGATGCGCACGAAGTCGGCGAGCCAGGGCTGTGCCGAGGTGCCCTGTGTGCACGCCATGTAGAGCCGGCCGGTCAGCCCCTTGCTGCCCACGCGGCGCGCGGTGACATAGCCGCGGTCCAGGTAGTTCTGCACCGCCCACAGCGGCAGCGTCGCCACGCCACGCCCGCTGGCCACCAGCTGCAGCATCGCGACCGTGAGTTCGGTGGTGCGCCGGTGCGCGGGCTCCACACCGGCGGGGCCGAGCACCTGCCGCACGATGTCGAGCATCTCGTCGGGCACGGGGTAGGTGATGAGCGTCTGGTCGGCGAAGTGCCGCGCCGTGAGGTAGGCCTTGGCAACGAGCGGGTGTTCGTTGGCCAGCAGTGCCACGATCTCGAAGCGGAACAGCGCGTGGTAGTCCACGGTTTCGCCGGGGTCCTGCTCGGACACGATGGCCACCTCGGCGCGGTTCTGCATCACCAGCGCGATCGGGTCGGGGTGGAAGCCCGAGACGATGTCGAGTTCGATCTCGGGCCAGCGCTGGCGGAAGGCGTCCATGGCTGGCATGAGCCAGTCGAAGCAGGTGTGGCACTCGACCACGATGCGCAGCTGGCCGCTGCGCCCGAGCGCAAGCCGGGCCACGTCGCGCTCGGCTTCCTCGATGAGCGGCAGCGCGGTGTCGGCCAGCTGAAGCAGCCGCAGGCCGGTGGTGCTGAACTGCGGCGGCACCGACTTGCGCTCGAACAGCTGCGCGCCGTAGCGGTCTTCCAGCAGCTTGATCTGGTGCGACAGCGCCGATTGCGTGAGGTTGAGCAGCTGCGCGGCGCGCACGAGGCTGCCGGTGTCGCGCAGCGCGATGAGCGTGCGCAGGTGGCGTATTTCAAGGATCGATTGCTGCATGGCGGGCTGCATGAAAAATATTCAATCGAATGGGCAAAAGGTTTCGTTTGAATCATATGCCGCAAACGCCGACCATCCCGGATTCCCAAGATCAGCGACCGGATTACCTTCAAATGACCACCCGTACCCACACCCTCGGCTTTCCGCGCATGGGCGCGCACCGGGAACTCAAGTTCGCCCTCGAGAAGCACTGGCGCGGCGAGATCGACCGTGCCGCGCTCGAAGCGGTCGGCGAGCAGCTGCGCGCCCGCCACTGGCAGGCCCAGCGCGATGCGGGGCTCGACTTCGTGACGGTGGGCGATTTCGCCTACTACGACCATGTGGCCAACCACATCCAGCTGCTCGGCTGCGAGCCGGCGCGCTTCGGCTTCCATGGCGACGAGCCCGAACTTTCGCGCTACTTCAAGATGGCGCGCGGCGTGGAGAGCGAAGCGGCCCACGCGCACGGCGAAGGCTGCGCGCACGGCGGCGAACGCACCTTCGCGCTGGAGATGACCAAGTGGTTCGACACCAACTACCACTACCTCGTGCCCGAGTTCGATGCGCGCACGCAGTTCAGGCTGGCCTCGACGCGCCTCTTCGACGAGGTGGCGCAGGCGCAGCAGGCCGGCCATGCGGTCAAGGCCGTGCTGCTGGGGCCGCTGAGCTTCCTGTACCTCGGCAAGGAGAAGGCGGCCGGCTTCGACCGCTTCTCGCTGCTCGATGCGCTGCTGCCGGTGTACGAGCAGGTGCTCACGCGGCTGAAGCAGCAGGGCGTGGAGTGGGTACAGATCGACGAGCCCATCCTCGGCCTCGACCTGCCCGATGCATGGCGCAACGCCTTCGAGCGCGCCTACTGGCAACTCGCCCGCAGCGCGCCGAAGCTGCTGCTGGCCACGTATTTCTCGCCTCTGTCGGACAACCTGCGCCTGGCCTGCCAGCTGCCGGTGGCTGGCCTGCACGTCGACGCGGTGCGCTCCCCGCAGGAACTCACGGGCGTGGCCGACTGGCTGCCGGCGCACAAGGTGCTGTCGGTCGGCGTGGTGGACGGGCGCAACATCTGGCGCACCGACGTCGATGCGGCGCTTGCCAGGCTCAGGCAGGTGGCGGAGAAGCACCAGGGGGAGCTGTGGATCGCGCCTTCGTGCTCGCTGCTGCATGTGCCGTTCAGCCTCGCAGCGGAGACGAAGCTCGATGCGGAGCTGAAGTCGTGGCTCGCCTTCGCGGTCGAGAAGCTCGACGAGCTGCGCGTGCTGCGTGCGGCCGTCGATGGCGACGAGGCCTCGGTCGCGTCCGAACTCGCGGCGGCCCGCGCCGCGGTGGAAGCTCGCCGCACCAGCCCACGCGTGCATCGTGCAGATGTGGCCCTGCGCCTCGCGCGCAGCGTGGCGGGCGACGACTGCCGCGTCTCGTCGTTCGGAATGCGCCAGCTGGTGCAGCGCACGCGTTTCGCGCTGCCCGCGCTGCCGACCACCACCATCGGCTCCTTCCCGCAGACCGCCGACATCCGCGCCGCCCGCGCCGCCTTCAAGCGCGGCGAACTCGACGCGGCCGGCTACCGCGAGAAGATGCGTGCCGAGATCGCACTGGCCGTGCGCAAGCAGGAGGAGCTGGGAATCGACGTGCTGGTGCATGGCGAGGCCGAGCGCAACGACATGGTCGAGTACTTCGGCGAGCAGCTCGACGGCTTCGCCTTCACCGCCAACGGCTGGGTGCAGTCGTACGGCTCGCGCTGCGTCAAGCCGCCGGTGATCTTCGGCGACGTGGCGCGCCCCGCGCCTATGACGGTCGAATGGACCGCCTACGCGCAAAGCCTCACGAAGCTGCCAATGAAGGGCATGCTGACCGGCCCCGTCACCATCCTGCAGTGGTCCTTCGTGCGCGACGACCAGCCGCGCGCCACCACCTGCGAGCAGATCGCCTGGGCGATCCGTGACGAGGTGGTCGATCTGGAGAGTGCGGGCATCGGAATCATCCAGATCGACGAGCCGGCCATTCGCGAAGGCCTGCCGCTGCGCCGCGCCGGCTGGCCGGCTTATCTGAAGTCGGCCACGCGCGCTTTCCGCATCAGCGCCTCGGGCGTGCGCGACGAGACGCAGATCCACACGCACATGTGCTATTCGGAGTTCAACGACATCCTGCCGGAGATCGCGGCCATGGACGCCGACGTGATCACCATCGAGACCAGCCGCTCAGACATGGAGCTGCTGCGCGGCTTCGGGGGCGAGAACAACGCGGGCGGTTTCCGCTACCCCAACGAGATCGGCCCGGGCGTTTACGACATCCACTCGCCGCGCGTGCCTTCGGTCGAAGAAATCGTGCGGCTGATGCGCAAGGCGGCCGACGTGGTGCCGCCCGCCAACCTGTGGATCAACCCCGACTGCGGCCTCAAGACTCGCGGCTGGCCCGAGACGGAGGCGGCGCTTTCGAACATGGTGGCGGCTGCGAAGCAGCTGCGCAGGGAGCTGGCGCAGGCCTGAAGCACGGAAGAGACCGGGGCGGACGGGGGCGGACCGGGGCAGCGGGAGGGAAACGCCGGCGTGCCAATAATGGCGCCATGCTTTCCCCGAACCGTCTCTTCCTCTTCCGTTTCTCCCTGTTGCTTCTCTTGCTCCCGACCCCCTTGATGGGCTGGGCGCAGAGCCGTGCGGAAGCGCTGCTGCAGTTTGAAGGCGTGCAGCAGCGCTACCAGGCCTCCTACGGGCCTGGCGCCGTCTCGCGTGGTGCGAGAGAGCTGCTGGACCCCGACGACCAGGCCATCGCCGACAAGGCACTCAAGGCGCTGGACACGGCGGCGACGCGCGCCTTCGACACGAAGGCCTCGGTGTCTGCCATCCAGCAGGAAGTTGCATCGGCCGGTAACGGTGGTGCGGCACCCAACCCGCAATTGCTCGCCGCCGTGTCGCGCTTCGTGAAGCTGCGTACCGACTACGCGGCGATGAGCGATGCCGGCAAGGCGGAGTTCTTCAACCGCGAGCGCGCCAAGCCCGTGGACCCCGCGCGCGCGGAACTGCTGGAGCGCATGGCCGTGGCCGAGGTGCGCGAGATCGACTTCTCCAGCCAGTTGCTGATGAGCGCCGTCGTCAAGCAACTCGCGCGCGGCAATGGCGGCCAGTTCAGCTCGCTGCCCGACAGCACGCTCGACATGGCCCTCGACACGCTCTGGTCGCGCGGCGTGACCTCGACCCGCCCGCGCAACCTGATGCTCGTGGCGCGCGAATTCGAGAGGCAGGTGACGCAGGCGCTGCTCGCCGCGCTGCCCGATACCGACGTGGCCGCGCTGCTCGCATGGCGCAATGACCCGCAGGCCGCTGCCGAGCGCGAGGCGCTGGTGGGCACCTATCGCGCCGAGGTCAAGGGCAGCGGCGGCGTGGCGTTGCGCACGCTGATCCGCGCCTGGCCGCGTTCCTGACCGGCAGGCCTCTGGGAGAAATACCGAGGTCAAAGCCGACCCAGGAGCGTGCAATGGGCGCTGTACCTGACAACGACTCACAACACGCAGGAGACTTCCCATGCTTTCCAACCGCATTGCATCGCTCGCCGCCGGGCTGGCCGTGTCCGTCCTCGCCCAAGGCGCCGCCGCGCAGGCCTGGCCAACCAAGCCGATCAGGCTGGTCGTTCCCTTTTCCGCAGGCGGCGCCAACGACCTGATGGCGCGCGCGGCAGCCGAAGGCGCGTCGAAGCAGCTGGGGCAACCGGTGATCGTCGACAACAAGCCCGGCGCGGGCGCGGTCCTCGGCGCCGACGTGGTCGCCAAGAGCGCGCCCGACGGCTACACCTTCCTGGTGAGCGCGGCCGGCGTGGTGTCGAACAGCATGATCAAGAAGAACATGCCGTACAAGGACGAGGCGCTGGTGCCGGTGGCCATGATCGGGCTGGCGCCTTCGGTGGTGGTGGTGCCGGCCGATGCGCCGTACAAGGACCTGAAGGAATTCGTCGCCGCGTCGAAGAAGTCGGGCAACGGCTTCCACTGGGCCACCGCCGGCACGGGCAGCACGCCGCATTTCGTCGAGGGCATCCTGCAGACGAAATACGGCGGCAAGCTCGACGTGGTGCCCTACAAGAGCGGCTCGGAGTCGATCACCGCGGTGCTCGGCAGCCAGGTCGAGGCGACTTCCGAGGCCAGCATCGTGGTGCTGCCCTACGTGAAGAGCGGCAAGCTCAAGGCGCTGGCGGGCACGTGGACGCAACGCATTTCGGCCTACCCTGAACTGCCGACTGCGGCGGAGGAGGGCTTCCCCGAGATCCGCATCGCGCACTGGGCCGGCGTGCACGCGCCGCGCGGCACGCCCGACGCGATCATGGACAAGATGGCCGCGGCAGTCGACGCCGCAATGAAGTCGCCCGAGATCGCGAAGCGCCTGAAGGACATGGGCATCGAGCCCGTCGGTGGCACCCGCGCGAGCTTTGCCAAGTTCGTCGACGAGGAGCGTGCGCGGCTCGGCAGCGTGGTCAAGGCGACCGGCATGAAGGAGGACTGAGCGGGCGAAGCGCTCCGGAATAGGCGCACCGGTTGGCATGCAACCTGCAAGAGCTTGTTGAAAGGCGCGGTGAGGGGCGAGATTGCCTTAGCACCTTTTGCTGAAAGGCCGAGCCAGGCTGCCAGGTTCCGCTTGACGGTCTAGAGACAAAGTATGCAAACTGCCCACGTTCTTGACGGCGCAAGGAGCACTTGGATTAGCGTTGTCAGAAAGTTCCTGGCTATTGTTTCAATTTCGTGAACACTGCGGTTCATTCTTCATAGGGTTTGCCCTAGTAATCCTGGTGCACACTTGCGGCACCGAAAAGCCCAATGAAGAAGGAATTGAAATGAAGACCTCGAACATCCTCGCCGCCGCCGCTCTGACCCTGCTCGCCGCCGCTGGCGCCCACGCAGAAACCTACGAAGGCGTCCAGCCCCTGACTTCCGGCTACAGCCGCGCCGACGTGGCGCCCCAGGCCGTGGCAGCCGCCCGTGCCGGCAACGCCTACAACGACAGCGAAGGCGCCGCTTCGACCGCAACTCCCGCGCTGACCGCTTCGGTCGACCGCGCCGCCGTCCGTAGCCAGGCCGTCGCCGCCGCACACGCTCCGGGCCAGAACCTGCGTCCCGAAACCTTCGCCGGCAGCGTGATCCCCGCGCAAGCCAAGGGCCTGACCTTCACGCGCCAAGCCGGCCTGTAATTCGAAAGCGGCGCAAGCCGCTTCATCGAATCACAAGTCACACATCAGGAGAAACCGGACCTGCGAAAGCAGCGTCCGGTTTTTTCATTGGGCCTTGCCGCGTCCGTGCTTCGTCCCATGCCGGTGGCAATCGTGCGCATGGTCGTCCACGATGCCCGTGGCCTGCATCCACGCATAGACGATCACCGGCCCCACGAACTTGAAGCCGCGCTTCTTCAGCGCAGCCGAGATGTCTTCGGACAGCGGCGTCTTCACCGGCACGCTGCCCGTGCGGTTCACGACGGGCTTGCCGCCCGCCATGCCCCAGATGAATTCCGAGAAGTCCTCGCCCTTGGCCTGCATCGCGAGGTAGGCGCGCGCGTTGCCGATGGTGGCCTCGATCTTCGAGCGAGAGCGCACGATGCCCGGATCCTGCAGCAGCCGCTCGACGTCGGCCTCGGTGAATTTGACGATCTTCTCGGGGACGAAGCCCTTGAAGGCCTTGCGGAAGGCATCGCGCTTTCGCAGGATGGTGAGCCACGAGAGTCCGGCCTGGAAGCCGTCGAGCATGAGCTTTTCCCACAGCGCGCGGCTGTCTCGCTCGGGCACGCCCCATTCGGCGTCGTGATAGGCCATCAGCAGCGGGTCGGTCTGGGCCCAGGCGCAGCGGATCTTGTCGGTGCTGTTGCTCATTGTTCTTTCGATTCTTCGCTCGGCTATCGTCGCGGGATGTTTTCAGAATGAGGGGGAGACCCTGATGCAGCAATCTCGATTTTCATTGTCGGCGCTTTCGCTGGGCCTTGCGCTCGCGCTCGGCTCTCTGGCGCATGCGGAAACGATCAGGAAGCCCCAGCTCGATCAGCTCGCCGCCGCCTGGCAGGCTGGCAAGCCGCCCGCCGACTTCAACGCGTTCCTGGCGCAGGCCGAGAAGACCAACCCGGAACTCAAGCCGGGAGGGGCCGCCTACCGCAAAAAGGCGCCGCTGGCCGGCGACGACCTCGTCAACATCGCGCGCCTGCTCGGCCTCTACAACCGCCTGAAGAACCAGCAGGCCGTGATCGCGAGCATCGGCACCATGGTGGCGATCCCGACGGTGCGCAACGTGCAGGTTCCGCCCCACGAAAGTGCGCCGATCATCGAGTTCGGCCAGCTCGTGCAGAAGATGGCGGGCGATTTCGGCCTGGCCTACCGCAACGTCGACAACCGCATCTTCGAAGTCAGCCTCAAGGGCACGGGCTCCGAAGAGTTCGGCATCCTCACTCACTCCGACGTGGTGCCGGCGGTGCTGTCCGAATGGGTGCTAGACGACGGCACGCGGCTCGATCCGTTCAAGATGACGCGCGTGGGCGACTTCCTCTACGGCCGGGGCACCATCGACGACAAGGGCTCCATCGCGGCGGTGCTCTATGCGATGAAGACGGTGAAGGAAAGCGGCCTGCCCATCGAGCGCAGCATCCGCCTGATGATCGAGACCACCGAGGAAACCGGCGGCGACGCGATGCAGTACTACCGCACCAAGACGCAGCTGCCGGCCTACAACATCGTGCTCGACAGCAAGTACCCGGCGGTGGTGGCCGAGAAGGGCTCGGGCGCGCTGAAGGTGTTTTTCCCGGCGGAAACTGCCGATGGCGCATCGACGGCGATCACAGCCATGAGCGCCGCCGCATCGGCCAACGCGATCTCGCAGACGGCGACGGCCGTGCTCAAGGGCGGCGACCAGGCCGCCGCGCTCGCGAAGCTCGAGGCCGCGAAGCCGGCCTTCCTGCAGAAGTACGAAGGGCAGGGCGGCAAGTTCTCCATCGACATCGCGCGCGGCGCCGACGGCATCGAGCTGAAGGTGACGGGCGTTTCCGCCCATGGCTCGCGGCCCGAGGAGGGCGTGAACCCGCTGCCTCGCCTCGCGCTCTTCCTGCAGGAATCCGGCGTGCCGCTCGCGCCCAATCACTACCTGAAAGCCGTGAAGTACATCGACGCGCTCTACGGCACCGGCTACCTCGGCGAGAAGATGGGCCTGGGCTATGCCGACGACTTCATGGGGCCTCTGACCTTCTCGCCCAACCTCGTGCGCATGGGCAGCGATGGCAGGCTCGAAGTCACGGTCAATGCGCGCATGCCTCGCGGCCGTACGCCCGAAGAACTCAAGGCGCAAGTCACGCAGAAGATCGATGCGTGGGCCAACGCGAACAACGTGAAGCTCGAAGTCGCCTACGAGCAAGGCAACTGGATGGCGCGAGACCCGAAGGGCGCATGGCTGTCCACGCTGCTGAACATCTATGGCGACACCACCGGCCTCGAGGCCAGGCCCGTGCCCACGGCCGGCAGCACCACCGCGAAGCTGATGCCCAACGCCATCAACTTCGGCCCCGCGATGCCCGGCAAGAAGTACACGGCGCACAACGCCAAGGAGTACAAGGAAGTGCCCGACCTCGACGCCGACCTGCAGATGTTCACCGAGATGCTGGTGCGCATCGGCAATCTGAAGCAGATGCAGTAGCGCCAACCGGCTGGGAGGCGAAGCCCCTGAGCTCCAGCAGTTCGTCGAGGATGGGACAGGCGGGTTGATGATTGCCCAGGCACAGGCCGGCGAGGCGCTCCAGCACGCGCTTCGTGGCCTGCAGTTCCTCGATCTGCGATTCGAGTTCCTCGGTGCGCGTCAGCGCGATGAGTTTCACCTCGGCGCTCATGCGGTGCTCGTCCTGCCTGAGCGCGAGCAGCCTTGCGATGTCGCTCATGCCGAAGCCCAGCGCGTGCGCCCTGCGCACGAAGCGCAGCACGTCGACGTGCTCGCTGGTGAATCCGCGGCCGACGGTGCCCTGAATGAGGCCGCGGGCTTCGCACTGGCGCAGCAGCCGCTCGGAGACGCCGGCGCGGGCGATGGCCTCTTCCATTCCGAATCGGCGGCCGGGCTGGGTCGTTGCCGGTGCCGGCTCGGGCGTGCCAAGGGTGCGAGGGTTCATGCGGGCTCCTTCCTGTTGAGAAGGCCCGCAGTCTTCGGCTTCGCATGGTGTCAAGGTCAAGGGGCGAGCCGCTTCCCCCTGAGGGTAGGAGGGGCGATGCGCTCGCCCTCGGGCTCCTATCGGAGGCCGTGCGCGTGCAGTGCTGCCTTGAGCCTCCGCACCTCGTGCTGCAGGTCGAGGATCAGCGCCGCTGCGTCGAGATTCACGCCGAAGTCGCGCTCCAGCCTGCGTGCCTCGAGCGCGCATTGCAGGTCGGTGCTCGAGAACTCCCAGCGCTCTGGCGGCGCCTCGGCGGTTTCGATGCGCAGGATGCCGACTTCGACCAGCTGCACGACCCAGGCGGTATCCGCGCCGACGGCATGCGCCAGTTCGCTCGCGGCGAGCGGCTGCGAGGCACTGATGGCGGTGGTGCTCGTGAGAGTGAAATTCACCATGCTCAGACTCCCAGATGCTGGCGTGGGTGGAAGGAAGAGGTGGCCTGCGCCAGCTGCTCGTAGGCCTTGCGGGCCTCGTCGCCGTCAGCGGGCGGCAGCGCGATGTCGAGCAGAAGGTACAGGTCGCCCGGCGTCTTGCCCGCGAGCCCGCGGCCCTTCAGGCGCAGCTTCAGGCCGCTGCGCGCGTTGCGCGGCACCGTCACCTCGACCACGCCGCCGGTCGGCGTCGGCACCTGCACCTGTGCGCCCAGCGCGGCCTCGGTGGGCGTGACGGGCAGCGTCATGTACAGGTCGCGCTCTTCCACGCGGTAGAGCTTGTGCGGCGCGATGCGCACTTCGAGGTACAGGTCGCCCGCGGGCTCGCCGCCGTGGCCGGGCATGCCCTGGCCGGCAAGGCGGATGAACTGGCCCGGATGCACGCCCGGCGGGATCTTCACGCTCAGCGTGCGATTGGTCCACTGCGGATGGCCCTGCGCGTCGATGGTCTGCGCGCGCAGCGTGATCTCGCGTTCGGCGCCGCTGAGCGCGTCTTCCAGCGTGATCTCGATGGCCGCATGGTGGTCTTCGCCGCGCGCGCGGAAGTTCTGCCGCGCGGCGCCGCGGCGCTCGGCCTCGCCGAAGAGCGACGAGAAGAAGTCGCTGAAGTCGGCATGGTCGGCCGGGCCCTGGCGCGGGCCGCGATGGAACTCGAAACCTTCGTCCCAGCCCGGCGGCGGGCGGAAGTCGCCCTCGGGGCTGCCGCCGCGCGCGACGCGGTCGGCCAGCGCGTCATAGGCGGCGCGCTTTTCCTTGTCGCCCAGTACGTCCTTGGCCTCGTTGATGTCGCGCATGCGCTGCTCGGCATCGGCCTCGGTGCTGACGTCGGGGTGGTACTTGCGGGCGAGCTTGCGGTAGGCATTGCGCACCTCGTCGTCGGACGCGGTACGGTCGATGCCCAGTGCGCTGTAGTAGTCCTTGAATTCCATGGTGCGTGGTGCTTCGTTGGGTGGACGGCATCGAGGTGGGGAATGTCCCCGGCAGCTAGGCCAGGGCCGCGTCGCCGTCGGCGTGCCGCAGCAGCGGCGTCACGGCCCATGTGGGGCCGCGGCGCTCGAAACGCAAGGGCTGGGCGTTGCCGAGCAGGCCGAGGCCGACCGGCACGCCCAGCAGGGCGGCCAGTGCGTAGAGCGTTCCGCCGTGCGCGACCACCAGCACCGGGGCGGGCAGCCGCAGGACGGTGTCGATGGCCTCTCGCGTGCGCGAGACGAACTGCGAGAGCGTCTCGCCGCCCTCGGGCTCGCAGGCCCAGTCGATGTTGGCGGACGAGGTGCCGATGAGCGCGCCGAAGTTGCGCTCGCGCAGCGTGGCCTGCGCGGCGGGCACGAGCTTCAGCGCCGTGGCCACTGCGTAGGCGGTGTCGTTCGCGCGCCGCGCGTCGCTGCAAACCACGGTGCGGATCGGCTCGCCCGCCAGCAGCGTGGCGGCGCGCGCGGCCTGCTGCAGGCCGAGTTCGCTCAGCGGCTCGTCCACGGCCTGGAAGATGCGCAGCGCGTTGCGGCCGGTCTGCCCGTGGCGCAGGAAGTAGAAATGGTCGCAGTCGGGCGAGAGCGGCTGGTCCGCCGCGATGCGGATCAGCTGGTCGAGCCCGCTGGGCCTGGTGTGGGTGGGAGCGGTCTGCAATGACATGGATGAGAGGAAGCGTTGTCGATCAGTACGCGAGCTGCAGCGGCGCGCCCACCCGCTGCGCCTGCACGTCGGCGCGATGGAAGGGCAGCGGGTGCCACTGCTTGGCGGCGAACAGCGGCAGCTGGTCGTAGGCGCGCGGCGAGGCGGGGTCGCTGCTCTGGCCGTAGGTCAGCAGCCCCTGGGCGACGGGGCCGTTGGCGTCGAAGCTCACGACCTGCATGTAGCTGCTGCCGTAGTTGATGTTGTAGCCCTTCGGGTCGATCAGCGACTGGCCCTGCGACTCCAGCTTGTTGAGCACGCCCTCGAACTCGTCGCCGCCGTGCAGCGCGATCTTCTGGCCGCGCACCAGGCGCGACTGCGGCACGCCCAGCGGCACGTCGGCCGCGAAGCCGGCGGTGCGCAGGATGCCGACCGCGTCGCCCAGCGCCTTGAACACGGCCTCGCGCGTGGCCGGCGTGGCCATGTCGAGCCCCGCCGGCGTCGCCACCGGCTGCGCGGGGTCGAAGGGCACGCGCCAGACCTTCGGGATGTCCTTGGCCTTGCGCCAGAACTCGCGAAAGAGCGGCGCGCCCTTCGAGTCGGCATTGCTGGTGCGGTCCCAGGCCGAGAGCACGCGGCAGCCCAGCGCCTGGTCGGTGCCGAGCGAGCCGCCGGCGGCGCGGCAGGCGGCCTGCAGGTCGTCCATCACCAGCATGCCGGCGAGGTTGCGGTCGCGGAAGATCACGCTGCGCAGCTCGGCCGCGCCCATGCGGTTGCCGGGCAGGCCGTCGGTGCCCGCCAGCCGGCCGCGGATTTCCATGATGCCGCTGCGCGTGCGCAGCCGCTGCGGCACGCCGACGGGGCCCACCAGCGGCGAAATGCCCGCCATCGGCGAAATGCCCGCCATCGGCGCGATGTCGGGGTTGCTGAGCCAGAAGCTGTCGTTGCTGTTCTGCACGTAGTCCGGCGTGACGAGCACCGGCATGCGCGCCGGCGCGATGATGCCGGGCGAGGCGGCCGTGCTGTCGCGATTCCATGCGCAGGCGGCGCGCGAGCCGTCGAGCACCGCCAGCCCGGCCGCGTTCAGTAGCGCCGCGGCGGCGGGCGAGGGCGCGCAGCTCTTCAGCATGTCGGCCGACACGTCGGGCACCACCGAAAGATCGGCATACATCGCGTTGCCGTCACGGTCCGTCGCGATGGTGTTGATCCATGGCATGCCCTGGTTGCCCATGGCGGCACGCAGTTCGGCCACGTTGCGGGCCTGCGCCATCTTCATCCAGGCCTCGGCGGAACGCACGTTGAGCGTGTTGGCGTCGCGGATGGCATAGGCCCTCTGCGCGGTCCAGCCGAGGCCGGCGCGCGGCAGCGAGATCACCGGGCCCCACTCGGTCGAATAGAAGGTGTGCTGCACCGCAGGCGCGTTGCCCCCCGTTGCCGCGGCCGGCAGCTTCACGGTGCGCGCGAGCATCTTCCGCGGCTGGCCGTCGACCAGGTACACGGTCGGGTCGGCGGGGTCGAGCTTCAACTCGTACAGGGTGAAGCGCTTGCCGGTTGAGACGGTGTGGGTCCAGGCCACGTCCTTGTTGAAGCCGATCGCCACCACGGGGCTCAGCCCGCCGGTGGCGCCCATCACGTCGAGCTTGCCGGGAATGGTCAGGTGCATTTCCCAGAAGCGGTTGGTGCCGTTCCACGGGAAGTGGGGGTTGCCCAGCAGCAGGCCCCGGCCGTCCGGCGTGGCGTTGCGGCCGAAGGCCCAGCCGTTGGAGCCGAGCTCGCCGCCCTCGGGGTTGGCGTTGAAGCTGTGGCGGCCGATCTCGGCGACGGCTTCCTTCAATTCGACGGGCGCGGCGCCGGTCTTCGCGCCGGGCGCGGGCGGCACGGCGGCCAGCACGGCGCCGGCCAGCGCGCCCAGGCCGCCCTGGATCATCGACATCTCGGTGGCGCGCGCCAGGTCGGAGGCGGTCATCGGCCTCACCCAGGGCTTGCCGCGGCAGGTTTCGGGCAAGCCATTCGGCCCCACGTCCTGCAGGTAGCGGTTGTAGCCGGCCACGTAGCCGCGCAGCGCGGCCTGCACTTCGGGGCTGGTGGTGGCGCCCGCGCGTGCCAGCGCCGCGTCGTCCATGTGATAGCGGATGAACAGGTCGATCTGCGCGTTCGGCGCACGGCCCAGGCCCAGCTCGCCGGTGTTCTGCGCGCCGAGGAACTGCGAGCGCTCGCCGCGCAGCGTGAGCAGGTGCTCGGCCGTCTGGCACACGTTGTCCTGCGCATGCGCATAGGCGCTGCCGTACGCCAGGCCCTCGTAGTCCGGCGCCGTGATGTGCGCGATGCCGAAGGTGGTGCGCTCGATGGTCACGCTTCGCCCGCCGGGCGGCGGCGCGCTGGCACAGGCGGCGAGCAGGGCGGCAAGGCCCAGCGAAAGGGCCGTGAGCGGAAACCGGGAGGGCGTGGCGTTCTTGGATGTCATGCGGGCGTCTCTCTTCTTTCTTGGATTGGAACAAGCAAGCCGATTAAAGAGCGTGCCTTCGCCGCGCGTTGTCACCAGCGCGGCACGCCGCGCCGCGTTCAGCCGAACTTCATGCCCTTGGGGCGGGCCTGCAGCCGGTGGATGTACGCATCGATCTTCGGGCGGTTCGAGCGGCCGCCGAATGCGCGGTGCCAGATGAACATCGAGCCGATCATCACGTCGGCGGCCGTGAACTGCGCCCCGAAGAGGTAGGGGCCGTCGCCAAGTTCGCGTTCGACCGCGTCCTTGGCAGCCTCGAAATTGGTCCAGCCGCGCGCGCTGTTGTTGCTGCGGATCTTCATGATGGCGTCGCCCATCGCGGGCTCGAGCTGCGAGGTCGAATAGACCATCAGCGACAGGTAGCGGCCACGCTCGGGCGAACCCACGGGCGGCGCCAGCCGCTTGCCGGGAAACTTCTCCGCCACGTACATGCAGATGGCCGCGTTCTCGAAGATGCGCGTGCGGCCGTCGACCAGCGCGGGCAGCTTGCCCGCCGGGTTGATCTTCAGGAACTCGGGCGTCTTGTGCGCCTTCTCCCTGATGAGGGTGGGCACGATCTCGTAGTCGACGCCGGCTTCGTCGAGCATCCATTTCGCGACCTGGGCTCGGCTGTGCGGGTCGAAATACAGCTTGGTCATGGGCGTGTCTCCTGTGGCCTTGATCGGCGATGGGTCAGAACTTCGGGATGCGCAGCGTCTTGCTGATCATGAGCGTGCCCGAGAGCGCGAACAGCAGCGCCAGCGGATGCAGCTGCCAGGGCCCCAAGACCCAGGCGCCGCCCCACACGTCGGCGCCGATGCGGCCCTGCCACGCGGCGTACGCCAGCACGCCCACCAGCACCACGCTGGTCGGGATGGGCGTGCCCTCGAAATACTTCACCTTGTCCGAGCCTGCCGAGAGCGCCTCGGCCGTCACGTTGAAGCGCGCGAGCCGGCTCACGCCGCAGCAGACGAAATAGACCAGGATGGCGCAGTCCCAGCCGCCGTTCAGCCCGGCCGCGAAGCCAAGTGCGGCGGGCGCCACGCCGAAGGAGATCACATCGGCCAGCGAGTCGAGTTCGCGCCCGAGGGCCGACTGTGTCTGCCGCCAGCGCGCGATGCGGCCGTCGAGCACGTCGAACACGAAGGCCGTGGGCGCGAGCGCGGCGGCCCACAGGAACTGCGCGAGCGAATGGCTCGCCATGAAGGCCATCGCCAGGAAGACCGCGCCCACGCCGCACGCCGCGTTGCCGAGCGTGAACACGTCGGCGAGGTGGAACTCCCGGATCATCGAGAAATGCTTGCGGGCCGGCACAGGGGAGGGGGTGGTCATGAAGGGGAAGAAAAAGGAACCGGCGGGCGGCCGATGGACCGCACCTTAACCGAAGCGGCGAGCGTAGCCTGTAGTCGCGGTCCGACGCGCGAAAGCCGCCGTCGGACAGGCCGGGTGGGATGGGTGGGTGGGGTGGGATGGGATGGGCGCTCAGGCGCCTTGGTGCGCCTCGACGATCCGCGCGAAACGCCCGAGCAGGCTGGCGGCCGCGCCGGTGTCGACCACGCGCTCGCGCATCGCGGCCGCATCGGCGCCCATCGAGGCCAGCTCGCCGGCCAGCATCTCGATGTAGCCGCGCATGGCGTCCGCGTCGAACTCCGGATGGAACTGCACGCCCCAGGCGTTCCTGCCCGCGCGGAAGGCGTGCACCGGCTCGTGCTCGTTGCCGGCCAGCAGCACCGCGCCTTCGGGCAGGCGCAGCGCGCTCTGCCAGTGCACCGCATGTGCCGGGAACTGCGCGGGCAGGCCCTGCAGCAGCGGATCGGTGGCGGCGGCCTCGCCGAGCGTGACTGTCACCGTGCCGACTTCCGCGCCCTGCGGATGATCGCCGGCCTCGCCGCCCAGTGCGTGCGCCAGCAGCTGGTGGCCGTAGCAGATGCCCAGCACGGGCGTATCGCGCGCGACCAGCTTCGCGAGCCACGCGGCCGTGGCCTCGCTCCAGGGCTCGCGGTGCGACACCATCGCATGAGAGCCGGTCACCACCACGCCCGAAACCCCGGCCGGGTCGGGCAGGGCGTCGCCGCGTCGCGGATCGATCACCAGCAGGGGCAGCGCGTGCGCGCCGAGCCCGTCGGCGATCCAGTGTTCGAAGTCGCCGCCCTGCCGCGCGCGCAGGGCTTCGAAAGTACTTCCCAGTTTGACGATGACGAGGGGATGCGGTCGGGGAATGTCCATCCCGCGATCATGCCGCAGGTGCGCAACCGGCACGCAACGGCTAAAGTGGGCGCCATCGGGAGCCGTTCCCGGTACCTGACCTGACCGAAGAACCCTGCCGGAAACACATCGATGCGCGCACTGGCTGCCTTCCTCGCGATCTCCGCTGCGGCGCTCGGCGCGCATGCGGCCGAGGTGGTGCGCTGCACCGATGCCAGCGGAGCCATCTCGTACACCAATGTCGCTTGCCCGCCGGGCAGCAAGCAGTCGCGGCAGGTGCCCATCCTCGAATCGCCGCCGCCCGACCCGGCACGCCGCGACTACACGCCGCCGCAGACCTCGTCGGCGCCGCCGGTCGTGCCGCCTAGCCAGGTGGCCAGCAATCCGCCCTCGGGCCCGGCCATCATTCCGCGCTACCCGGCCGAGAGCCAGCCGCAGGCCGCGGCCGAGCCACCGGGCGTGGTGATCCTGAGCCCCGATCCGTACTACGACGGCGTGCGTCCCATCCGCAGGCCGCGGCCGCCGCTTGCGCACGACTCCGGTCCGCCGCCGGGCCAGCGGCCCTGCCAGAACCTAGCGGGCATCAAGCGCAGCAACTGCTGAAGTCCCGATGAGCGTGGGAGAAGAACAGGGTTGCGGCAACCTGCCGTGGACCATCTATTGCGACGGCAGCGCCATGCCCAATCCGGGCCGCATGGGCATCGGCGCAGTCATCACCGCGCCCGACGGCAGCCGCCACACGCTGTCGCAGGCCACGCAGACCACGGGCTGCAACAACGAAGCCGAGCTGATGGCGCTGACCCTCGCGCTGCGTGACCTGCGCGAGCGCGGCGCCACCGCTGTGCGGGCCTACAGCGACAACAGCATCCTGGTCGAGCAACTCGGCGCGGCAGGCCCGGAGCCGGTGGCGCCCATCGTCCGGCTGGCCGCCCTGTTCGACGAGGCCCGCGTGCTGCTCGGCAGCTTCGACGACGTGCGCCTGCAATGGATTCCGCGCCATCGCAACGGCGAGGCCGACGCGCTGGCACGCGCCGCGCTGGGCTTCGGCCCCAAGCCGCCGGCCCGACGGACCCGCAAGCGCCGGTAGGCGCCAAAAGGGGAGCCCGATCCGGGAGCCCCTATCATCACGCGCCATGACAGAAGCCACCTCCCGCCCACCTCTTCCCGACCATCTTTCCATCGACCCGCGCAGCCCGCACCACGTGGCCGCCGCCTTCGAGCACGACATCGGCATCCGCTTCAACGGCAAGGACCGCCTCGACGTCGAGGAATACTGCATCAGCGAAGGCTGGATCAAGGTGCCCGCCGGCAAGACGCTCGACCGCAAGGGCAAGCCGCTGCTGATCAAGCTCAAGGGCACCGTCGAGGCGTACTACAAGTAACCGCCGCCGGCCTCTTCAGCGCCACTGCAGCAGCAGCGACCAGGGCTGCCGGCTCATGTGGCGGTCGATGCACCCGGGCACGCCCACCGTGCCCGGTGCGCACCCTTCGGGCAGATAGCTCGGGTCCAGCCGGCGCGTGCCCGGCGCGAAATCGAGCCGGCGCCGCGTGACCGACTGCAGCACGTTGCCGCCCACGGTGTCGAAGCCCGTGGCATCCACCGCCACCACCACGTCGCAATGCATGGGCAGCGGCTCGCCGCCGGTGTCCCGCGCGGCCAGCACTTCGCCGATCTTGTCGAAGGTGTCCAGCCCGGCGCCGGTTCCACGCGCCTGGCAGACCAGGTCTCCGACGCGCGGCGGCGTGCGCCTGAGGTCGCAGGCCCGCAGCGCATGGCGCGTACCGCGGCCCGAAGCTTCATCGATGCCGGCCTGCCACGCGGCTCCCGCGTAGTCGGCATGCGCTTCGGAGAACACGAATTCCTCGTCCGTGAGCCCTGCCTGCCGCGCCAGCCAGCTGATGAAGGCTGCCGACCAAGGCGTGTCGATCACCGCGACCCTTGCCAACGCGGCCTGCACGGCGCGCAGCTCCGCTGAATCCAGCCCCTCGTCGGGGCCCACGCCCATGCCCTGAAGCCGCCCGGCCGTCGCCTCGTTCAGCGCCTGCATCAGCAGATGGCGGTCGGCCGGGCGCAGGGCGCCGAAGCGCACCTGCGAGGGCAGGCGCGGATCGACTGCCTTCCAGTAGCCCAGCACCCGCTGCCAGGGCGCAAGACCAGGCACGGTGCGGCGCGTGTCCTCCGCTTCGGAGTCGCCGGCCTCGGTCATGCGGCCTTCGGCATCCATCGCCTGGCCGCCGAAGGCCTCGTGCTCCTGCATGGCGAAGGTGGCCATCGCGAGCGCGCGCGAGGGCGGCGGGATCCGTGTGGCGGTGTCGAGGCAGTCCGGCGCGGCGGGCGCCAGCGCTGGCACAGCGCCGAGCCACAGTGCCCCGAGAACGGCCATCGTCCGGCGCGGGAAGGAGAAGAGGTCGGTGCGTGGCGGCATTTGGCGGCGAGCATAGCCCTCGTGCCCGTTCAGTGTTGGTCGAGCAGATACCGCGCACCCGCGCACCGGCCGCCACGTCTTCGTGACTTGGGAGCGGCAAGAGGCGGCTGCACCGCCGAGCCGGCGTCAGGCCAGGATCACGCGCTCGCAGGCCTTGCGCAGCCCGGGCAGTCCCGGCAGTTCGCGTGCCTTGGCGTCGGTGACGACCACGTCGATGTCCGCCGTCCGCGCATAGGTCACGCGGCTGGCCTGGCCGATCTTGGCGTGATCGGCCAGCAGCACGAGCTGCTGCGACTGCTCGGCCATGGCTCGCGCCACGGTGGCCTCGTGGTGCTCGAAGCTCATGGCGCCGTGCTTCGCGTGCAGGCCCACGGGCGACAGCAGCGCGATGTCGGCGCGGTAGCGGTGAATGGCCTCCAGCGTGGTGTCGCCGAAGGTGGCCTGCCCCTTCACGTCGATCTGGCCGCCCAGCAGGATGGTCTGGTTGCCGGTGAGCCGGCCTTCGCCCGCGCCAGCGAGCTTGAGCGCAATGCTCAGCGAATTGGTGATGACCGTCATGCCGCTGAGCGTGGCGATTTCCTCCGCGCAGATCGACATGGTGCTGCCCGCGTCCATGAAGATGGTCTGGCCGGGTTGCAGCAGGGCGACGGCGGCCTTGGCGATGGCGCGCTTCTCGCGCTGCCGCGCCACCAGACGCACCGCGAGCGGCGGTTCGGGCTCCGCCTTGACCGCGACCGCGCCACCGTGCACGCGCCGCAGCTCGCCCAGGCCCTCGAGCTCGACCAGATCGCGCCGAACCGTTTCGCGCGACACGGCAAGGTCCTGCACGATGCGCTCCACGCTCAGCCGCGAGAAGGTGGCCAGCAGGCTGCGGATACGCAGGAATCGTTCTTCTTGGAGCATGGAAACGCGGCTTATGGGAAGAAATGAAAAAGGCGGCGTTGCGAGACGGCCGCCCCGGAACAGGCGCGAAAGCCGCGCCATTTTGCCCGCGCCGAATGTCCGGCGCGGGCGTGATCAGGCGACTTCGCGATCACACGATCACACGATCGCGTGATCACGCATCGATGCCGTGGTCAGAGATCGGCCAGACCCATGGCCGGGTCGCTCACCGAGTGCCTGCCCGTTTCGACGCGGCCGGCGAAGCGCCGGTAGAAGGCCGGGTCGGAGTCGCAGGTGACCGCGAAGTCGTACCACTGGCCGCTGCTCGCCAGCACCCAGGCCTGCTCGGCCTTGGCACCGCCCGCGACCGTTGCGGTCCACGGGCCGTCATCGCGGTAGGCCTTGGCGCGCACCGTGAACCTGGCCGTGCCGCTCGCGCCGTTGAGCATTTCCACCGAGACGTTGCCGTTGGTGATGTCGTAGCACACGCGCACCTCGGGGTCGGGCGCGCCGCCTGCGCGCAGCCGGTTCAAGTCGCCCTTGAAGTGGCGGTGGAATCCGTTGGGGCCAAGCACCCAGAGGTCGTAGAACCCGCTGTTGTCGGCGCCCGGGTTCCAGGTGTCGTCGAGCTGCTTGCCGGGCTCGACCATGTAGCGGCGCGGCAGGCGGTCGAGGTTGAGCTTGTCGTAGACATGGAACACGGCAGCGGCCTTGCCGCTGTTCTTGAAGATCAGCCGCATCTGGCCCTTGACGGCGTCGCTGCGTCCGCTCACGTGCAGTTCGTAGGGCAGGGCGCGCGAAGGGCGCGAGCCGGTGGCCTGGCGGGGCAGTTGCGGGTCGAGGGGCAGCGCCACCTGTGCCAGCGCCTGCTGGTCGGCACGCAGTTTGTCGGCGGCGTCCTTGGTGGTGCGCCCCGCCAGCGTGGGCAGTGCTTCGCTGTTGGGCGTTGCGAAGTTGAACGCGCTCGTGAGGTCGCCGCACACCGCGCGGCGGAACGGCGAGATGTTCGTTTCCTTCACACCGAAGCGCGCCTCGATGAAGCGCAGCACCGAGGTGTGGTCGAAGGCCTGCGAGTTGACCCAGCCGCCGCGGCTCCAGGGCGAGATGACGTACATCGGCACGCGCACGCCGGGGCCGTACACGCGTCCGTCGGGTGCGGGCTGGCTGCTGGTGCCCGGCGGCTTCGGGTGCGTGAAGCGCTCCACGGCAAGGTCCGACTCCGGCAGCGTGGTCTTGCCGGCCATCGTGCCGTCGGGGTTGAGCGAGGGTGCCGCGGGCGACGGATAGTGGTCGAAGTAGCCGTCGTTCTCGTCGAAGTTGATGAGCAGCACGGTCTTGCTCCACACCTCGGGCACGGCGGTGAGCGCGTCCAGCGCCTGCTGGATGTACCAGCCGCCCTGCACGGGGCTCGACGGTCCGGGGTGCTCGGAGTAGGTGGCCGGCGCGATGATCCACGACACCTGCGGCAGCTTGCCGTTCTTGATGTCCTGGCGGAACTGTTCGAGGAAGCCGCCGTCGGGCATGGTGTTGGCGATGCCCTTGTAGAGCGGGTTGCCCGCATCGTCGCTGGCCGGGTCGTAGGCGGGCGACGTCGTGTCGTTGCTCACGGGTTTGCCCGAGGCCTCGTTGGCCTTGCGGTACTGTTTGAAACCGGCCAGCGGGTTGTCGGTGAAGTTGTCGGGCATGTTCTGGTAGATGAACCAGCTGACCTTGGCCTCCTGCAGCCGCTCGGGATAGGTCTTCCACTCGTAGCCGCTGGTCGAGGCACCGATGTCGTCCCATTCGTTGACGACCGAGGCCACGCCCGCGGGGCCGGCGGCGGTTTCGCCCGACGGGCCGTTGGTGCCGGTCCAGTGGAACATGCGGTTCGAGTTGGTGCCGGTGTGCATGCTGCAGTGATAGCCATCGCACAGCGTGAAGGCATTGGCCAGCGCGAACTGGAAGGTGACTTCGGCTTCCTTGAAGTAGCCCATCGACGCGTTGTTCTTGTAGCGCGGCCACTGGTAGGCGCGGCCGCCGTCCCAGGCGTTCTGGCCGTCGCTCCACGAGTGCGGCGTGCCGCTCACGCGCTGTGCGTTGCCTTTGCGGCTGTCGAGGTGGTAGGGCAGGATGACCTTGCCGTTGGCATCGCTTTGCTGCCACACATTCATGCCCTTGGGCAGCGGAATGGTGAAACGGTCGCCGAAGCCGCGCACGCCCATCAGGGTGCCGAAGTACTGGTCGAAGGAGCGGTTCTCCTGCATCAGCACGACGATGTGCTCGACGTCCTTGATGGTGCCCGTGGCGTTGTTGGCCGGAATGGCGAGCGCGCGGCGGATGCTGGGCGGAAAGGCCGAGAGCGCGAGGGCGGCGGCGCCGGTGGTGGCGGTGCCGGTGAGGAACTTGCGACGTGAATTCGTCATGGATCTGTTCTTCTCTTGTTGGGGTATGGCGTAGGGCTTGATGTGGAGCTCAGGGGGCGCAGCTCTTCACGGGAGCGGCGCCGGTATCGGGTTGCGTGGGTGTCGTCGGCGTGGTGGGCGTCGTCGGCGTGCCGACGAAGCCGGCACCCCCTCCGCCGCTGCCGCCGCAGGCGGACAGGACGCAGGCCAGGATGAGCGCGGGTGCGAGGCGCACGAGGAGACGTGGGTGAAGTTGCATGGTTGGAGTCCTCTGAAGGCGTCGTTGTCTTGGGGCTGAAGGTGATCGGGGTCAGGGCAGCGTCGACAGGGGCTGCCCCGACTTGAAGATGCTGTTGAGCTCGGCGCTCGTGAGCGCGCGGTTCCAGATCGCGAAGTCGTTGAAGTCCATGGCGCCGCGCGGCGAGCTGCTTTCGCGCTGGTAGTACAGGCCGGTGCCGTCCTCGTTGAGGCCCAGGCCGTTGCCCAGGCCGCCGAGCTTGTCGACCAGCGCGGTGGTGATGGCGGTGCTGTTGGTCTGCGTGCCCCTGACCGGGTCCATCACGTAGCCGCGCATGGTGAGTGCCGCCTTGTCGATGACCACCGCCACGTAGGCCCACTGGCCCGCGCTCAGGCTGTAGCCGTTGCTGTCGGCGCGCGCGCTGCCCGTGCCCACGTTGAAGCGGATCTCGCAGCTGCCGAACAGGCCGATGGCCAGGCCCGCGTTGCCGCCGGTGGTGTAGTTCTTGTTGCCGATCACCGTGCCGCCATTGCTCACCCCCTGGCTGCAGGTCGCATCGGTGCGCACCCAGAACCCGATGGTGAAGGCCGTGACCGCGGCGTTGGTGGT
Source organism: Variovorax sp. 278MFTsu5.1 (assembly GCF_048305045.1). Taxonomy (NCBI): domain Bacteria; kingdom Pseudomonadati; phylum Pseudomonadota; class Betaproteobacteria; order Burkholderiales; family Comamonadaceae; genus Variovorax; species Variovorax sp. 278MFTsu5.1. The sequence goes on along the minus strand of NZ_CP157622.1, from coordinate 4,210,399 downwards.
GACGTCGTTGTTCTGCACGAGCCTGTAGCCGGCCATGCCGCTGGCGTTCTTCACCGTGCTGTCGACGCGCAGCGCCTTGGCCTTGTAGGGCGCAGCGAAGCCGTCGTCGACCAGCGAGCCGCCGTTGGCGTCGGACGCCCACGGCGCGAGCGTGGAGGCGTTCTTGGTGTCGACGCCGGGCAGGGCGTCGAGCGGGTAGTAGTTGACCAGTCCGTTCGCCAGCGTGGGGGCGAGCGTCACCGGCGCTTCGGGCGCGACATACGAGATCTGCGCGGCAAGCGCCACGCTGGCTTCGCCCGCGACGACCGTGTACTGGAAGGCGTAGACCCCGTCGCTCGCCGCGACGATGGGATCGGTGTAGGCGGTGGAGCCGGCCGGCAGCGTGGCCACCACCTTGCCGTCGCGCAGCACCTGCACCGCGGAGGTCGTGTTGCCGGCCAGGGTCCACGACAGTTCGATGCTGCGTTTGTCCGCGCCCGTCCTGGCAGCCAGGCTGCGCAACGACGTCGAGGCCTGCAGGGCCTGGCCGGCGAAGCGGTAGTCCGTCGCCGCCGGCAGCGCGCCCAGGTGACGCAGCACGGTCGGGGCGATGTCGGTGGCGGACGCGAGCGCCAGCAGCGTATCGTCGGCCGCAGCGGCGGCGCCGACGCCAGGCTGGGCCGCCAGCGTCTTGTTGCTCGCGATGAAGATGGTCTTGCTGCTGTTGTCCTGCAGGCCGGTGGCGCTGCCGAAGGCATCGAGGCCGTGGCCGGTGGTGAGGATCACCAGCCAGTCTTCCTTCGGGTCGTTGGTGGTGCGCTGCGCGATGCGGGCGAGCAACTTGCCTACGCCGGTGGCGGTGTCGGCGATGGAGCGCTGGTAGGCGTCGCTCTTCAGGCCGTTGCCTGCGGCCGCGGCCGGCGCGCCGTACTGCGCCACCAGCAGGTCGTAGCCGGCGTCGATGAATTGCGCGGTGCGGTCGGTGACGCAGGCGTCGGCGCCCGCACAGTCGACGGCACTGTCCACCGTGCCCGCTTCGTTCGCGAGCAGCAGCGGATAGAGCGAGCCGGCAGTGACGGAGGCCGTCCTGTAGCCGGCTGCCTTGTTGTTCTGCCTGGCGAGAGCGAAGACGGAGGGCGAGAACTTGATGTCGATGCGCTGGTCGGTTGTGTCCCAGCGCACGTTGTGGCGCTGGGCCCAGGTGCCGGTGAGGAGCGTGGCCCAGCCGGGGCCGTCGGTGGTGCGCTGTTCGCTCGGCGTGCCGTTGGCGCCGCCGGTCCAGGCCGGCGCGACCCGCAGCGATTGCAGGGCCGGCACCTTGTTCTGCGCCATCGCATCGCGAAGCGCCGAATGCGTGAGGCCGTCGATCTCGACGACCAGTGCCTTGGGTCCGCTCTTGCCCTGGTTGACCGACGGCGGTGGCGTATTGCTGCCGCCGCCGCTGGCCGGTGGCGTGCCGACGAGCGGGATGCCCGTGCCGCCGCCTCCACCGCCACCGCAAGCCGCGAGAAGCAGCAGTGCACAAGCGCTTCCCCACGCCCGCGCACGACGCGCGTTCATTCCTCTGGTCATGTTTTCCCTCGAAGTATTGAGATGCCGGCCCGTGGCTCGAGCCCTGGGCTTGCTTGTTTCCACATGTGTTTGTGCAAGAGAATGCATTTGCAACAAAACACACAAATGCTCTGAATGCCTCGAATATTGCGTTTGCCGAGTGACAGCGGTTTGACAAGCTCTCCGAACTTCGAAGTCAGAAAAAGAAACGGGGCCCGAAGGCCCCGCGAGAAAGAAAAATGAAAAGGAGGAACGTCGCGGCTCAGCGAATCTGCGTCTCGTATTCCTTCGCGACCTCGGCGAGATTCGTCCAGAAGCCCTGGGGCTTGTTTCCCGCGAGCACGTCGATGAGCACATCGACATGCGCGTGCCAGCCGCCCGCCACGCTGAGCATCCCCTTGCGGCTGGCCAGGCGCCTGTGTGTGAGCACGAGCCGCGTGCTGTCGCCCTGCGGCGTGAGTTCGAAGCTGACTTCCGACGGCGCGGCGCTTCCTTCGTCCCAGCTGATGGTCAGCAGCTTCTGCGGCTCGATGCGCAGCAGCCGCGATTTCTGGTGGATCGGCTCGCGGCACTCGGCGAAGCGGTCGGGCGCCACTTCACCGGTGAGCTTCGTGTGTTCGAAGCGCAGCTCGAAGAGTTCGCCGGACTGCTTCGGCAACACGCCGCCTGCCAGCCAGGCGGCGCGTTTGTCGGAATCGACCAGATAGGCCCATACGCGCTCGATGGGGGCGGGCAGGGTGCGCTCCATGCGCAGGGTGCCGGGCTCGACCTGGGTGCCCAGGCTGTGCTTGATCGTCATTTGCAGTCTCTCCTTGGGTGGATGGATGAATGAAGGAAGGAAGAAAGAGGCTCACTTCCTGCGGGATGCCGCATCGCGCCGCAGTTCCTGCTCCAGCGCGTCGAGACGGTTGCTCCAGAAGCCTTCGTAGTAGCTCAGCCACGCATCGGCCATGGCCAGCGCGGACGGCTCCAGCCGGCAGACGTGTGCGCGGCCCTGCACGGTGCGCGAGACGAGGCCCGCGCGCTCCAGCGTTTTCACGTGCTTGGATGCTCCTGCGAAGGACATGCGAAAGGGCGCGCCCAGTTCCCCCACGCTGCACTCGCCGTGCGACAGCAGCTGCAGCATGGTGCGCCGCGTGCTGTCGGCGAGGGCGTGGAAGACGGCGTCGAGCCGGTCGTCTGCAAGTTCTAGTTCAACCATGAGGTTGAATATAGATCGATTCCGATCGATGTTCAACCGAACGGTTTAGCAAAACAGGGTTGTTACACCCGATACACCCGGGACGAGAAACACCGTCGGGAGGGTGGATCGCCACAAGGGGCGCTCCTAGCATTCGCTTCGTTCCATCCACTCGCAGAAAGAAAGAGAAAACGAAATGAACCCTCTCATCCAGCGCCGAACCCTGTTACTCGGTGCCTCGGTGCTGCCGCTCGCCGGCGCGTGCACCGCGTGGTCCGGCACCGAATCGCAGTCTTCCGCCGAGGCCCGGCTTGCCGCGCTCGAAAGCGCCGCGGGTGGCCGCCTGGGCGTGGTCGGCTTCAACACCGGCAGCGGCGCGCGCATACAGCATCGGGCGCACGAGCGCTTTCCGCTGTGCAGCACCTTCAAGCTGATGCTGGCGGCCGCCGTGCTCGAACGCAGCGCGAAGGACGCCAGCCTGCTGCCGAGGAACGTGAGCTACGGCAAGGGCGACCTGATCGACCATTCGCCGATCACCGAGAAGCACGTCGCCACCGGCATGACGGTGGCCGGGATGTGCGCCGCCACCATCCAGTACAGCGACAACGCCGCCGCCAACCTGCTGCTGAAGGTGCTGGGCGGACCGTCCGCCGTCACCGCCTTCGCGCGCGGCATCGGCGACCAGGCCTTCAGGCTGGACCGCACCGAACCCGAGCTCAACACCAGCATTCCCGGCGATCCCCGCGACACGACGACGCCGGCGGCCATGAGCGACAGCATCCAGCGCCTCGTGCTGGGCGATGCGCTCGGCGCCGGGCAGCGCGACCAGCTGCGCACCTGGCTGCTGGGCAACACCACCAGCACCGAGCGCTTCCTGGCGGGCGTTCCCGCAGGCTGGAAGGTGGGCGACAAGACCGGAGCGGGCTCCTACGGCTCGACCAACGATGTCGGCGTGCTGTGGCCGCCGACCGGTGCGCCCATCGTGCTGTCCGTGTACCTGACCTTCCCGCAGAAGGATGCCAGGAACCGCAACGACGTGGTCGCATCGGCCACGCGGATTGCTGCAGCGGCTCTGGCAGGCTGAGGCTTCGCGGGTTCAGCGCAGGCCGAACAGCCCGGCCGCGTTGCCCCAGGCGATGCGCTGCGCCACGTCGTCCGGCAGATCGCCCAGCCAGGCCCGGTAGCCGCGCATCGTTTCGTCGTAGCTGCTCCAGCGCTGGTTGATCCAGGTGTCGGAGCCGACCATGAAGCGGCCCGGATGCTTGAGGATCAGCGAGCGCCATTCGGGGCAGAGCCTGCCGCCCTCGCAGGTCAGCCCCGGCCGGTACGAGAGCTCGCCCATCAGCAGCGGATAGCGCTCCAGCATCGCCTGCACCCGCTCGACCGGCGTGCCGCCGATGCCCGTGTGGGCCCAGATGAGGCGAAGCGACTGGCCCTTCGAGGGTGCATTCGCCATCAGCAGGTCGACCGCCACGTCGTCGACATGCGCGAGTACCGCGAGCTTCTCGCGCTCCGCCAGCGCAATCAGCTTCTTCGCCACCGGTCCATTGGCGTTCGCACTCTCGTACAGATGGAATTCGCCGAGGCCTCGATACGGGCCGCTGGCGGTGCCGCGCGCGAGTTCGGTCAGCGCCATCTCGTGGATGGTCTCGTCGCGGAACCAGTTGGTGTAGTCCTCGCGGTTGCGATAGAGCCGCACGAAGGGCACGACCGTCACGCCCGCCGCGCGCGTTTCGCGCGACGCAGCCAGCGTCTGCGTGCCGGCGTTGGGGCGCGAGTTCGCGATGATCGCCCGGACGTCGTTGCGCTGCATGCGCGCAAGCGCCTCGGAAGGCGGGAAGGGACCGGTGTTGCCGTCCCAGGCTTCCTGGTTGTAGTGCAGGTGGGTATCGAAGATGGGGCCCTTGTACGGGCCCTGTGTCCCTTGGGCGAACACCGTGCCGGCGGCCAGGAGCATGGCGATGGCGGATGCGACGGCTCTCATGCGTACCCCTCTTGATGAAAGGAGCCGGATTATCCGGCCCTCGACGCGATCCCGGGCGCTAGAGCTTCTTCCAGTTGAGGCCATCGGCCGAACGATAGGTGCCGCCGCTGGCGCAGCAGCCGCCCGCGCCGAAGGCGCGACGCCCGAGCTTCGCCGTGACCTGGCCCGCATCGAAGCTCAGCGACTGGCGCTCGCAGGCGGTAGGGAAGGGATACGGCTCGGGGGCGAGCACGCTCGTCCATTCGATCCGGCCCTGCGCGCCCTGCTGCACGCGAAGGACTTCGCAGTCGTGTACCACCAGATGAACCGGCTGGCCCGCGAGCGTGCCTTGGAACACCTGCTCGGCGGGCGCAGTGCGGATGGCGATTTCTTCGGCGCCGGGTTGCGAAGCGGTGCCGGCGCGGTCGCAGCCGGCGAGGAGCGTGACCACGGCGCCCGCCACGATCGCGAGCATGGTGGGCAGTGGATGCCTGGGCTTTGTCAGCATGGGAAATTGCGTGTTCGAGGAATCGCAGACCGCCAGCGCCCGGTCGCTCGCTCCTCAGGTCTGTATGTATCCCGCGCGCCCGGCCATCGGAGACGGCACAGCCTGCGGCTCCCCCAGCATCTCGCGCAGGGTCGACTCGATGGTGTGCGACATCGCATCCAGCGCAAGGTCGTTGGGCTGCGTGCCGAAGGGCTCCTCGATCTCCGCGCCCAGCGCCTCCAGAGCGAAGAAGGTATAGGCGATGAAGGCGACCACCACCGGCGTCATCGGGCCGATTGCGTCCACGAGCCCGAAGGGCAGCAGCACGCAGTACAGGTAGATGGTGCGGTGGATGATGACGGAGTAGGTGAACGGTATGGGCGTGCCCGCGATGCGCTCGCAGCCGCCCAGCGCCTCGGTCAGGCGGCCCAGCGGGTGCTCCATGGCCTGAGCGAGGGTAGGGTCCAGCCGGCCTTGCTGGCGCTGGTCGCGCAGCCATTCGCCCACCATCAGCAGCAGCATGGCGGGCTTGAAGCGCGCGGCACGCAGGCGCGCGCCGTCTTCCCCGGGCAGAAGCCGGGCGAGATCGGCAGAAGGATCGGTGCCTCGCAGCTGATGACGCAGCGCGTGGACGAAGGCGATGAGCCGCATCGCGGGTGTCGTCGCCTCCGAGGGCGCGTCCGCCAGCGTCAACGCCTGCCGCACCAGCGTGCGCGTTTCGTTGAGCAGCGTGCCCCACAGCGTGCGAGCCTCCCAGTAGCGCGAATAGCTCGTGCTGTTGCGAAAGCCCAGGAAGATGGCCAGCGTCAGGCCGATGAGCGAGAAGGGCACGAAGTTCAGCGGCACCTTCCACTGGAAGAGCCTGCCGTGCAGCACCGTCACCAGCACCGCGAAGGCGGTGGTCCACAGCAACTGGGGCGCAATGTCCGACAGCACGGAGCCGCGCCATACGAAGAGCATGCGCAGCCAGTGGGGACGGGGTCGGACGATCATCGGCGGGGATTATCTCCGCGACGCCGCCGTGGGGACTACAGGACGAACCAGCCCACAGCCACGTAGTGGCTCGTCGTTCCCGCCAGCACGAACAGATGCCACGCCCCGTGGGCATGTTTGAAGCCCGACCGGTTGCGATAGAACACGGTGCCCGTCGTATAGAAGGCGCCGCCGACCAGCAGCCACACCAGTCCCGCTGTATCGAGTCGCGCGGCCAGCGGCGCCGCGGCCAGCACCACCAGCCAGCCCAGGCCGATGTAGATCGGCAGCGACGGCTTCTTCGGCGCGCCGTTCTTCTCCGGAACCAGCTCGCGCCGGATGCCGAAGATCGCCGCGCCCCAGATCGTCGCCAGCAGCAGCAGGCCCCAGGGGCCCTGCATGGTGACCAGCGCGAAGGGCGTGTAGGTGCCGGCGATCAGCAGGAAGATTGCGCAGTGATCGGCGCGCTCCCACATGCGCTTGAGGCGCCCGCGCGTGCTGTGAAAGAGGGTTGAGGCGGCGTACAGCGCCACCGCCGAGAGGGAGAACACCAGCGCGCCGGCGATGCGCGCGGCGTCGCCGGTGGGCACTGTCTTGACGAGAAGCAGCGCCATCGCGGGCAGAGCGAGCAGCAGGCCGAACAGATGGCTGTATCCGTTGAGGCGCTCTCCGGGGTACATCGTGTTCGTCGCCTGCTTTCGCTTTCGGCCTCGCTCAGCGGCCCGTTTCCTTCAGGTAGGTCTTGCGCGCGGCGAACGCGGTGTTCGCGAAATCCGAGAAAACGCCGTCGATGCCCGCTCGGAAGAAGGCGAGGTACTCGGCCGTCGGGTCGCCCTTGTAGACGCCGGCCAGGTACTTGGCTTCGTTGCGGAAGGTGTAGCTGTGCACGAAGAGGCCGGCCTTGTGCGCGTCGGCGATCAGGCTGGTGGGCTTGATCGTGTTCACGTCGGCAAGGCCCTTGCCCGCGACGAAGGGCACGATGGTGTGGGCCATGACCTGCGGCTTCCACGGGCCGATGCCGTCGGCGTAGGTCCTGACCTCGGCAAGGCCGGCGGGCGTGAGCATTTCGCCGAACCACTTCGGGTTGCCTGCCAGCGTCCAGCTGTAGGGGCGGCCATCGACGAAGGTGTAGACGTCGTTGGTGACGTAGATCATCTCGCCGGTCTGGTAGTTGACGTCGTTGCCGTCCACCAGCTGCACAGCGCGGGCCTTCATGCCGGCCGAGCGCAGGTACTTCAGGCTCTCGGGCTCGAAGCTCTGCACGAAGATCGGCGCGTCCTTGCGGTTGAGGTCGTTGAAATTCATGACCTTCAGGAGCGCGTCTTCCAGCGGATGGCTGCCCGCCGGGCCGCAGCCGTTGGCGATGGCCTGGGCGTTGTTCCAGATCGGGTTCTTGGTTTCCGGGTACACGGTGAGCGTGCGGCCGGTGGAGGCGCTCTTGGCCTTGGCGATGTCGATCAGCTCCTGGAAGCTGATGATCGGCAGCTTGCCGTTGAGGTCGGTGGGGCGCTGGTCCCTGGCGTCGTAGGTGGTGCCGCGGATCCACTGGCGCAGCTCGTCCATCGTGAAGTCGGTGATGGACCAGTCGTTGGTGTGGTCCTCGCCGTCGACGATGAGCGACTTGAGCACCGACTTCGGATCGTTCGGGTCCGTCAGGTCGCTCAGGTACTGGGCCGGGCCGTTGGCCGCGATGGGCGGGTACTTCACGTCCACGAGTACGCCGGGCACGGTGCGCTTGCGGCCTGCGACGGTGGCGTTGGTCTTGGCGACCTCGGCGATGTTGGTGTTGTCGCTCAGCCAGGGGTTGTGGCGCGCGACCAGTACGCAGTCCTTGGTGAGGTGCAGGTCGGTTTCGAGCGAGTCGGCGCCGGCGTCGGCGGCGGCTTCGTAGGCGGTCTTCGTTTCTTCCGGATACAGCCCCGGCAGGCCGCGGTGGCCGATGACCAGGGGCACGGAGCCATCGAGCGTGCCCAGCGGCGCGGGGGCGGGCGGAGCCGGCGTGGGGGCCGGGGCGGGAGCGGGCGCCGGCGGGAGCACCGGCAGGGAGATGCCACCGCCGCTGCCGCCGCCGCATGCGGTCATCAGCAGGCTGCCGCCGACGAGCGTGATTGCTGCGATGGTTGCGAGAACGGGACGGGGCGCAGGCGCGGGAACGCTCTTTTTCATATGTGGTTTTCAGGTGTTGTTGAAGAAGAAACGAAAGCCGCCGGATGCTAGGTATGCCCCGTGACGGGACAGTGACCAGCGGGCGCCCTCGAAACTCCATCTGAAACAGCCTGAAAACCAGCGCCGGATCAGCTCCGGCTCGGCTCCGGCGCGGCTCCGGATCAGGGCCGCGTGCCCACCAGCACGGGCTGGAAGAAGGCACCGTCGACGCGCCGCACGTCCTTCAGCCCTGCCTCCTGCATGAGCTCGCACAGCCGCGTCGTCGAAATGGCGTAGTAGCGCGAGCGCATCACCCGCGCGCTCACCGCCTGCGTGGCGAGGTCCTCGGTGACGAAGAAGAAGCCCAGGTCGTAGTGCTCGCCCTTGCCGCCGTCATCGAAGTCCCAGACCTGGAACAGCACGTGGCGCTTGCCGCTGTCAACGCGAGCGCCGTAGTGTTTCACGAGGTTGCTGCCGCGCTCTTCCTTCGCGTAGTCGCGCACGCTGACCACGCAGCCGCCGCCGGGGCGCAGGCAGGCCGTCATCTGGCGCAAGGCGGTCAGCAGGTCGGCATCGGTCTGCAGGTGCGGCATCGAGTTGTCGCAGGAGATCACGATGTCGAAGCCGCCGCCGTGATGCGTGTGCGCCTCGCGCATGTCGCACACCGAGACGTCGATGTCGAGGCCGCGCTGACGGGCCTCGTTCCGCGCGCGTTCGACCTCGTTGGCCGACAGGTCCGAAGCCGTCACCGCATGGCCGAGTGCCGCAAGGCCGAGCGCCTGGGTGCCGATGCCGCAAGACACGTCGAGCACCTTGCGGCTTGCCTCGCCGCACGGCCATTCGGCCTCGAAGAGCTGCGAGAGCTTTTCGCCCTGCACGCGGATGCTGTCGTTCCAGTCCGGATAGATCAGGTGATAGAGCGGGGCGAGTTCGTCGTAGAAGCGGTCGGTCATGCGCCCATTGTGCGGGCGCGCGCCGGCTAGCGCGGCACCTTGCCGGTGGTGTCCGGTGCGCGCAGGAAGTCGAAGTCCACGCCCTTGTCGGCCTGCGTCACGGTCTGCAGGAAGAGCTTTCTGTAGCCGCGCTCGGCGGTGGGCTCCACCACCGGCGATTCCTTTGCGCGCCTTGCCAGCTCTTCGTCGGTCACCAGCAGCGAGATCTCCCGATTCGCCACGCTGAGGCGGATGCGGTCGCCGCTGCGCACGTAGGCCAGCGGCCCGCCGATGGCCGACTCGGGTGTCACATGCAGCACGATGGTGCCGAAGGCGGTGCCGCTCATGCGGCCGTCGGAGATGCGCACCATGTCCTTCACGCCGGCGCGTGCGAGCTTGCGCGGAATCGGCAGGTAGCCCGCCTCCGGCATGCCCGGGGCGCCCTTGGGGCCGATGTTCTTGAGCACCAGCATGTCGTGAGGCGTCACGTCGAGTTCGTCGCTGTCGATGCGCCGCGCCAGGTCTTCGGCGTTCTCGAAGACCACCGCGCGGCCTTCGTGCTCCATCAGTGCCGGGTCGGCGGCCGACTGCTTGATGATCGCGCCGCCCGGCGCCAGATTGCCCCACAGCACGGCGATGCCGCCCTGCGGGTAGATCGGCTGCGCCACCGGGCGAACCACGTCCTGCGCGAAGCCGGGGCCGGCGGCCTCGATCTCCTCGCCCAGCGTGCGGCCCGTGACCGTGAGCGCATCGAGGTGCAGCAGCGGTCTGAGCTCGCGCAGCAGCGTGGCCATGCCGCCCGCGGCGTGGAAGTCTTCCATGTAGTGCTGGCCCGAGGGCTTCAGGTCGAGCAGCACCGGCGTCTCGCGGCCCATGCGGTCGAGCGCGTGCAGGTCGATGTCCAGGCCCATGCGCCCGGCGATGGCCGCGAGGTGCACGATGCCGTTGGTCGAGCCGCCGATGGCCAGCAGCACGCGCATCGCGTTCTCGAAGGCGGCCGGGGTGAGCACCTTGTCGATGGTGAGGCGCTCGCGGGCAATCCGCACCGCCTGCGCGCCAGTCTGCTCGGCGATGCGGATGCGGTCGGCCGTCACGGCCGGCGGCGAGGCCCCGCCCGGCACTGTCATGCCCAGCGCCTCGGCGATGCAGGCCATGGTGCTGGCCGTGCCCATGACCGAGCAGGTGCCCACGCTCGCCACCAGCTGGTTGTTGACGTCGGCCGTTTCCTCCGCGTCGATCTCGCCCGCGCGGTAGCGGGCCCAGTAGCGGCGGCAGTCGGTGCAGGCGCCCACGCGCTCGCCGCGATGGCTGCCGGTGAGCATCGAGCCGGTGATGAGCTGAATGGCCGGCAGCCCGGCCGACGCCGCGCCCATGAGCTGCGCCGGCACGGTCTTGTCGCAGCCGCCGATGAGCACCACCGCGTCCATGGGCTGCGCGCGCACCATCTCCTCGGTGTCCATGGCCATCAGGTTGCGCAGGTACATGCTGGTCGGCGCGGCGAAGCTCTCGTGCACCGAGATGGTCGGAAACTCCATCGGCAGCCCGCCCGCGAGCATCACGCCGCGCTTCACCGCCTCGATGAGCTGAGGCGCGTTGCCGTGGCAGGGGTTGTAGGCGCTGCCGGTGCTGGCGATGCCGATGACCGGACGGTCGAGCGCGGCATCGGTGTAGCCCGCGCCCTTGATGAAGGCCTTGCGCAGGAAGAGCGAGAAGCCGCGGTCGCCGTAGCTGGTGAGGCCCTTGCGCATGCCGGCGTTGGCGTTGCCGTCGTTGTCGTCGGGCTCGAACTTGGATTCGGTCATGGGTGTGGGGGGTGGTTTTTCTTCAGGGGCCTATGCGGCATCAGGCCAGCACGGCTTCATAGATGGCAAGGTCTCCGGCGGAGAAGCAGCAGAAGACCACTTCTTCCACCGGCGATGCGGCATCCGCCAAGGCCTCCCGCACCGTGCTCACCGCCAGCCTTGCCGCCGGCTCCACGGGGTAGCCGTAGATGCCGGTGCTGATGCCGGGAAAGGCGATGCTGCGAACGCCGTGCGCCGCCGCGAGCGCCATCGAACGCCGGTAGCACGAGGCCAGCAGCTCCGGCTCGCCCGAGTCGCCGCCGCGCCACACCGGACCGACCGTATGGATGATGAAGCGCGCATGCAGCCGGTAGCCCTTGGTGAGCTTGGCGTCGCCCGTCTTGCAGCCGCCCAGCAGCCGGCATTCGTGCACCAGCTCGGGCCCGGCCGCGCGGTGGATCGCTCCATCCACGCCGCCGCCGCCCAGCAGCGAGGAGTTGGCGGCGTTGACGATGGCGTCCACCCGCAGGGTCGTGATGTCGGCGCGGATGGCGCGCAGAGTGGTCGTAGGGGTCATGTGCCAAGGCATCGTAGGCGCGCTGGCCGGAGTCGGGCAAACCCGACTACGAAGAAGGTTTCAAATACTTACGATTCCAGCGCCGGACGCATTCGCCCGGCACCCGTCGCCGCGTGGCTTCGATCTTGCATGGGGTGCGGGCTGTTCTCAACCCGAGGGAGAGTCGATGAAAAGCTTGTTGCCGTGGCGCCGCGCCGGTGTTTTTCTTTGCCTGGCGTTCGCGGGCGCGGTGGCTGCCCATGCGCAGGCGCTGCAGTTCAAGTGGGGCCACGTCTACGAGCCCACGAGCATCTTCCACCAGCAGGCCGAGCTGGCGGCGCGCAAGATCGCCGAGCAGTCGGAGGGCAAGATCAGGATCGAGGTGGTGCCTTCTTCCAAATTGGGACAGGAGGGCGACTATCCGCTGATGCTGGCCAACGACTCGATGCAGATCGCCTACGTCGGGCAGGCCACGCTGGCCGAGGGCTATCCGCCGCTGAGCCTGGGGAGCTACCCCTTCGCCTTCAAGGACCTCGACCACATGCGCAAGTACCTGGCGAGCCCGCTGCTGGCCGAGCTGATGAAGGGCTACAACGAGAAGAGCGGCAATCGCATGGTCGCGTCCGTCTACTACGGCGCGCGCCAGGTCACATCGGCAAAACCGCTGGCCAGGCCGGAAGACTTCCGCGACCTGCGCCTGTACGTGCCCACCGCCGCGGCCTACCAGCTCTTCGCCACCGCGGTCGATGCCAAGCCGGTGACGCTGCCCTTCATGAGCCTGTACGGCTCGCTCAAGAAGAGCGAGGTGGAGGCGCAGGAAAACCCGCTGGACATCGTCAAGTCGAAGAAGCTCTACGAGGTGCAGAAGTACGTGCTGCTGACCGCGCACGTCTACGACACGCTGGGCATCGTCATCGGCAAGGCCGCGTGGGGCAAGCTGACTCCGCAGCAGCAGGCGATGGTCGAGAAGGTGCTGGTGGAAACAGCCAAGTGGACCAACGTCGGCGTGATCGCCGGGGAGCTGGAAGACGAGAAGTTCCTGCGCGACAAGGGCATGACCGTGTCGCCGGCCAACCGGCAGCTGTTCCAGGAGCGCGTCGTCAGGCGCTCGACGCCAGAGCAGCTGGGCGCGCGGCCGGGCGACTATGCGCGGCTGCAGGCGCTGGTGAACTAGGGCGCTAGGGCGTTTCGACGAAGGCGCGTTGCAGCGCAATCGACAGCTCCGCCACCAAGGCATCGCGCTGGGGTGACGGGCGCCAGAATCTGCGGGACGCGATGCCGCCGGATTCCCATTCGGGATGGTTGCGCGCCGGCTGCGCGCCACGAACCGCGGCCGCCGCGGCGCGCGTGGGCGCATCGCCGTCCTCTGGCGATTCGGTGGCGATGCGCTGCGTGGCCGCATGGCCGCGCAGTTCCAGCGCCTGCGTGAGCTTCAGCTGCCACGCGGCCAGCGTGAACAGCACGCCGTCTTCCACGGTGAGCTCGTGCACGTCGCGCAGCTTGTTGGCCAGCTTGCGCCCGAGTGGCCCCAGGCCCTGCGACACAGCGCCGCCGATGGCGCCGCCGAGTGCCGCGCCCGCGCCCAGCGAGATGCCGGCTACGGCCAGGTCGGCCACCACGCCCACCGCCGCGCCGATGACGGCGCCCTTGCCCAGGCGCAGGCCGGCGTCTTTCATCGCCTCGGGACTGAAGAAGTCCAGCGTCCAGCGGCCTTCGATGATCGGCAGCGGCGCCTCGTCGGCGTCGCCCTGGCGAAAGCCGTAGAGCGCGAGCAGGTCGTCGGTGCAACGCTGGGCCTTGTCGAACACCTCCTTCTGCAACGCGGCGACCAGGGCCTTGCGGCGCGCGTCGTCGGCGAACTCGGTGGACGACACCGTGCGGCGCACAGCCGCGGCATCGACCAGCAGGCTTGCGATGCGCGAGCACGCCGATTCGCGCCGGCGCACGGCCTCGGCGGCCAGCGAATCGACCACGCCGCGCAGCAGCTCGCGCCGGTCGCGCAGCAGCGTGGCGAGGTCGCCGTACAGGTCCTGCTCGGCGCCGACGAAGGGGGCCGCCGCGTCGAAGCGCACCTGCACGTGCAGGCCATAGGCCGAGAGCAGCTCCTTCCACGCCGGCTCGCGGCTGGCTGCGTCGCGCACGAAGTTGAGCACCGGCAGCACCGGGCGCGCGCAGGAGTTGAGCAGTTCGATCTCGTCGCGGAACTTGGGCAGCACCGGCTCGCGCACGTCGATGACCAGGAAGGCGGCGTCGATCTCGAGCATGGTGCGCAGCACCTTGGCCTCCTGCTCGAACACGCCGTGCGCTTCGGGCCCGCGCAGGAACTGGCGGATGCGCTCCGGTGGCGTCGCCTGCGCGTCGAAGCCGGCGGCAAGGTGCTCGCGCAGCGCAACGGCGTCCTCCAGCCCCGGCGTGTCGAAGAAGCGCACGGCGGCCTCGCCGTTCACGCCGAGATCGACCGATTCGACATGGCGCGTGGTGCCGGGGCGTTGCGACACCTCGCCGAAATCGACGCGCCGCGTGAGGGTGCGCAGCAGCGAGGTCTTGCCGGCGTTGGTGTGGCCGACCACAGCGATGCGGATGGCTTGCTGCGTCATGGGGCGATGGCGCTTTCGGGCAGGGCGGCTTCGAGGCGTTCGCTGGCGGCGACGCGTTCCAGGCCGGTGTCGCGCAGCCAGTCGAGCCAGCGCTGCGTGGCGTTGGCACCGGGCGAGTCGGCCAGCCCCAGGCGGCATTCGCCGCAATGCGCCAGCACCTCGCGCAGGAAGCGCTCGGTACCGCGGTCGGGGCTGGAGGCGGCGTGGCAGACCATCAGCACCGTGCGTGGATGGACCCGGGCCAGCTGGTCGAGCAGGGCGCGGCGTGTGGGGGCGCTGCCGTCGATGCGCTGCGCCTGCGCTGCAATGGCCGCGGGCAGCGCGGCCGGCGGCCAGGGCATGTCGGGAGGCAGCTCGAAGCCGAGCACGAAGATGGCGTCTTGCAGTTCCGATGCAGGCAGGCTCGAAGGCGTGGCGCCGCGCAGGCGGCCCGGGTCGGCATCGACGATGGCGGCAGGCGCCATCGCGGCGAAGCGGGCCAGCAGCTTGCGGTAGTAGGGTTCGTGCCAGTCGGGCTGCAGCGCCTTGCGGCGGCTGCGCAGGACGCCTGCGCTCAGCAGCGCCAGCGCAAGGCGTGGCAGCAGTCCGTAGACCGCGATGCAGCCGGTGAGCCACAGCGCCCAGGTGCGTTGCCCGCCGGCGCTAGCGGCACCAGGGGCGGCCATCACCGTGGCGGCATCGGGCACCGGAAAGCCCAGCTTCGCCGGCAGCCACCCCAGTGCCTGCACGGCACGCACGAAAAATTCCGGCTCGAGGATCGTCGTTTCCCAGCTCAGCGTGTAGCTGCGAAACGCGAGCGCGAACAGCATCGCGGCCAGCACGACCGCGAACGACAGCGACCAGATGCCGTGGCTCACGAGCCCGAAGGCCCAAGGCAGAAGCTTCGCGCGAGACAGCAGCCCCGTGGCCGCGCGCACCAGCACCGGCGCCTGCCCGCGCTTGCCGCCGGCCACGCGCGCAGTGAGCGACAGCCAGATCCAGCCCAGCGAGGCGGTGTTGAAGGAGCCGATCGGCAGCCACAGCCCGACGAGCCACAGCAGCAGCGTCAGCGCATGCAGCCCCAGCAGGCTCGCGAGCGCGACGATCACGTTGATGTGGCGCTCCCCGCCGCCGACCACGTTGCCCGCGAGTCCAAGGCCGGCCACGACGATGAGCGCCGCGAGCCCGAGCAGCACCCAGGGCGCCCATTGCCGGGCACGCGCGAGTTCAGGCTGCAGGCCGATGCGCTCGCCGAGCAGCAGCGCGCGCTCGGTGACCTGGCGGTGGGAATCCGCTGCGCGGGAGGCCGCGGTACGCAGGGCCTGTGCGTCGTCGAGCGGACCGTTCTGCTCGGTCCATCGGATCGCCTCGGTGATCACCGCGTCCGTAAAGGCGGGTTCGCGCAGCGCGGTGTTGGTCAACAGGGTCCCTTCGCAGCCAGTCTGTATCTGTATCAGTCATCGAGGCCCGGCGCAGGGCGAGGCCGCGCAAATTATGCCCGCCGCTTTCCGGCCGGCCACGACGCGGCCACGACGAAGAACGGGGCCGCGAGCGGCCCCGTTTCACGGGATGAGCGGGGGTGGGATCAGCGAAGGCCGAAGAACGAAAGCACGGCAACGACCACCACGACCAGACCGACGATGTAGATGATGGAATTCACGCGAGGACTCCTCTGTGTTGAAGATGAATCCAGCATCGCGCGGGCATTGCGGCCCGACTGTCGGCAGGGGGCGGCGCGTGCTGTAGGCGGGTGTGAAGCGCCGGGCCGGAGGGGGCTGTCAGCGTTTACGAGCGGGGCCTAGCGCGCGCTCCAGCAGCCACAGCATCGCCGTGCGGGTCTCTTCCACATCGGCGCCCGCGTCGATGGCCAGCGCGGCGCGGTCGAAGGCGGCCGAGAGCAGCGGGGTGAGGGCGTCCAGCGAAACCTCGTCCTTGCCCACGCCGGCACGCACGAGGCCCTCGCGCAGCGAAGCGGCCGAGGTGGTGTCGTCCAGCGCCATGATTTCTTCCATGCCGAGCACGGCGGGCCCGTCGATCAGCAGC
Source organism: Variovorax sp. 278MFTsu5.1 (assembly GCF_048305045.1). Taxonomy (NCBI): domain Bacteria; kingdom Pseudomonadati; phylum Pseudomonadota; class Betaproteobacteria; order Burkholderiales; family Comamonadaceae; genus Variovorax; species Variovorax sp. 278MFTsu5.1. The sequence goes on along the minus strand of NZ_CP157622.1, from coordinate 4,194,234 downwards.
AGCCGCGTGCGGCCCGGCGCCGTCATCGCGTTCAGGTAGGCCTTGCTGCCTTCCAGCAGCGCCTCGCGCGGCGAGAGCTGCCCGGGCGCGGCGGCCTCGATGTCGGCCGCGACAGCCTGGCTTTCGCGCTGCAGCACCTGGCGGAACAGGTCGCGCTTGTCGGCGAAGTGGTGGTACAGCGCCCCGCGCGTGATGCCCGCGGCCACCGCGATCTCGGGCGTGGAGGTGTCGCCGTAGCCCTTGCCGACGAAGAGGGCACGTGCCGCGTCCAGCAGCGCGAGGCGGGTCGTTTCGGTGCGCTCGCGGTTGGTTATGACCGTCGCCGATGTGGTCTTGCTCATTTACATGCAGTCTGTCTGTAAGTTATATTCAATTTACATGCAGCCTGTATGTTAAATGAAAGGACCCACCGTGAAAGTGACGAGCTACTACCCCGTTCTCATGACCAACGATGTCGCCGGAACGGCGGACTTCTACAAGACGCACTTCGGCTTCACGCCGCTCTTCACGAGCGACTGGTACGTGCACCTGCAGTTGGCTGACGAGCCCTCGGTGAACCTGGCCGTGCTCGACGGCCGGCACGAGACCATCCCGGCCGCGGCGCGCGGTCAGGTGGCGGGCGGCACGCTGCTGAACTTCGAGGTGGACGATCCCGATGCGGTGCACGACCGGCTGAAGGCCGCCGGCCTGCCGATCCTGCTGCCGTTGCGCGACGAGGCCTTCGGCCAGCGCCACTTCATCACGCGCGACCCGAACGGGGTGCTGATCGACATCATCAAGCCGATCCCGCCGAGCGGGGAGTTCGTCGCACAGTACGAGGCCGGCGCACTACCGACCTGATGCCGCTCAGGCGCGCAGCGCCTCGTCCTCTTCCAGGCTGTCGCCCAGGAAACCGCCGCTCTGGTGCGCCCACAGCCGCGCGTACAGCCCGCCCTGGGCCATCAGCGTGCGGTGGTCGCCTTCTTCCACCACGCGGCCTTCGTCGAGCACGATGAGCCGGTCCATCGCGGCGATGGTCGAGAGCCGGTGGGCGATGGCGATCACGGTCTTGCCTTCCATCAGCGTGTAGAGGCTCTGCTGGATGGCGGCCTCCACCTCGGAGTCGAGCGCGCTGGTGGCTTCGTCGAGCAGCAGGATCGGCGCGTCCTTCAGCATCACGCGCGCGATGGCCACGCGCTGGCGCTGGCCGCCCGAGAGCTTCACGCCGCGCTCGCCCACGTGGGCCTCGTAGCCGCGCCGGCCTGTGGCGTCGCCCAGCGTCTGGATGAAGTCGTGCGCCTCGGCGCGTTTGGCTGCCGCCTCGATCTGCTCCTTCGTCGCGTCGGGCCGGCCGTAGGCGACGTTGTCGGCCACCGAGCGGTGCATCAGCGAGGTGTCCTGCGTCACCATGCCGATATGGCCGCGCAGCGAGTCCTGAGTGACGTGCGCTATATCTTGTCCGTCGATGAGGATGCGGCCGCTTTCCAGGTCGTGGAAGCGCAGCAGCAGGTTCACCAGCGTCGACTTGCCCGCGCCCGAGCGGCCGACCAAGCCGATTTTCTCGCCGGGCTTCACGGTCAGCGTGAGGTCGTCGATCACGCGGCGGCCCGCGTCGCCATAGCGGAAGCTCGCGTGCTCGAAGCGCACCTCGCCGCGCGGCACCTCAAGCATCCTGGCATCGGCCGCGTCGAGCACGGTGCGCGGGCGCGACAGCGTCTTCATGCCGTCCTGCACCGTGCCGATGTTCTCGAACAGGCTGGTCATCTCCCACATGATCCAGTGCGACATGCCCTGCAGCCGCAGCGCCATCGCGGTGGCCGCCGCCACGGCGCCGATGCCGACCGCGCCGTGCGACCACAGCCACAGTGCCACGCCCGCCATGCCGGCCGTGAGGCCCATGCTCAGCGTGTGGTTGACGATCTCGAAGGCGCTCACCAGGCGCATCTGGCCGTAGCCCGTCTTCATGAACTCGCGCATCGCGTCGCGCGCGAAGCCGGCCTCGCGCTGCGTGTGCGAGAACAGCTTGACGGTCGCGATGTTGGTGTAGGCGTCGGTCACCCGGCCGGTCATCAGTGCGCGGGCGTCGGCCTGCTCCTTGCCGACCTTGCCCAGGCGCGGCACGAAGTACACCAGCGAACCGATGTAAAGAGCCAGCCAGATCAGGAAGGGCCAGACCAGCTGCGCGTCGAGCACGCCCACAAGAATGATCATGGTGGCCACGTACACGCCCATGGCCACCAGCACGTCGGCCAGCACGAACACCGTGTCGCGCACCGCCAGCGCGGTCTGCATGACCTTGGCCGTGATGCGGCCGGCGAACTCGTCCTGGTAGAAGGCCATGCTCTGGCCCAGCATCAGCCGGTGGAAGTTCCAGCGCAGGCGCATCGGCAGGTTCACCGCGAGCGTCTGGTGCTTCACGATGGTCTGCAGCGCCACCACCACGATGCTGATGACGAGGAAGGCCGCCAGCCACATGAGCGTACCGCCGCGCTCCTGCCACAGGCGCGAGGGCTCCTGGCCCGCGAGCCAGTCGACGATGCGCCCGAGGATCGCGAACAGCGCTGCCTCGAAGATCGACATGGCGGCGGTGAGCACCGCCATCACCGCGATCTTGCCGCGCACGCCGTGCGTGCAGGCCCAGAGAAAGGCGAAGAAGCCCTGCGGCGGCATCGGAGGCTCGGCGGCAGGGTAGGGATGAAGGAGTTTTTCGAAGAAGCGGAACAAGGGCGAGGTCTCCCGGAGAGCTCAGGACTTTAGCCGTGCATGCATGACCTTGCCCCGAAAAGGTGCGTTCTTCAGGAAGCGTTCAGCGTGCCGCGCGGCTTGCCCTGGCTCGCCGCAGGCGGGCCCAGCCGCTCGCCCAGGAAGTCGATGAAAGTACGCAGTTTGGGCGCCATGTACTGCCGGCTCGTGTAGACCGCGAAGAGCGTCACCGGCGTGGCCTCGAAGTCCGGCAGCAGCCGCAGCAGCCGGCCCTGCGCGATGTCGTCGTCGATCAGCCAGGTGGGCATGTAGGCAATGCCCATGTCCGCGCGCACCGCGTGCAGCGTGAGCGTGGTGTCGTCCGAGCGCATGGCCGGCGCCAGACGCAGCGGAAACATCCGCCCGCCCGGGCCCTTGAGCGCAAGGTTGTCCAGGTTCACGTAGCTCGGCACGATGGCGCCCAGCTTCGCGAGGTCGGCCGGCACGGCGGGCACGCCGCCCATGCGCTCCAGGTAGGCGGGCGTGCCGGCGAGGAAGAAGGGCACCCGGCACAGCGGCCGGGCGATCAGCGCGGGCGAGGGCTCCTGCGTGGCGCGCAGCGCGAGGTCGTAGCCGTCGGCCGCGAGGTCGACCTTGCGGTTCTCCAGGTGCATGTCGACCAGCACTTCGGGGTACTTCTCGCGGTAGTCGGCCAGCACCCGGGCGAAGCGCGGCGTGGCGCACCACACGGGCGCGCTCACCTTGAGCTGGCCGCGCGGCGTGTCGCTGGTCTGGCCGATGGCGGCTTCGGCCTCGTCGAGCAGGTCGAGCGCGCGGCGGCTCTGCTCGTACCAGGCGGTGCCGGCCTCGGTCAGGCTCAGGTGCCGGCTGGAGCGGTGCAGCAGCCGTGCGCCCAGCGACTTCTCCAGCTGCGCCACGTGCTTGCTCGCCATCGGCGCAGACATGCCCAGCCGCCCGGCCGCGGCCACGAAGCTGCCCGCTTCCACGACTTCGCGGAACACCCGCAGGCTGGTCATCCGGTCCATGTGCGCATCCTTGTCGAAGATTTCCTGGCAGGAACTGATCCGATGCATCGTAGCCTGTCGATTTCCTTGGAGGAAATGTCTACAGTCGATCCAACGCTTTCATCGAGGAGCATCGACTTGACCCACGACAACACTTCCGCTTCGCCCCGACTGCCCACGTATTTCATCTCGCACGGCGGCGGCCCCTGGCCCTGGATGAAGAAGGAGATGGGCCCGACCTACGACCGGCTCGAAGCCTCGCTGGCCGACATGCCCCGCCAGATCGGCCGCACCCCCGCCGCCATCCTGATGGTGTCGGCCCACTGGGAGGCGCCCGCCTTCACCGTGCAGGGCAACGCCAGGCCGCCGATGATCTACGACTACGGCGGCTTTCCCCCGCATACCTACGAGGTGCACTACGACTCGCCCGGCTCGCCCGAGCTGGCGCAACGCGTGCAGTCGCTCATCGCCGCCGCCGGCCTGCCGGCTCAGATCGACCCCCAGCGCGGCTACGACCACGGCATGTTCTCGCCGATGGCCGCCATCTACCCCAAGGCCGACGTTCCGGTGGTGCAACTGTCGCTGCGCCGAGGGCTCGACCCCGCCGAGCACCTCGCGCTGGGCCGCGCGATCGCCCCGCTGCGCGACGAGAACGTGCTGATCGTCGGCAGCGGGCTGAGCTATCACAACCTGCGCAACTTCGGTCCGCAGGCGCACGGAGTGTCGAAGGCTTTCGATGACTGGCTCGACGCTGCCGTCGTGAAGAGCACGGCCGGCGAGCGCAGCGCGCAACTGCTGCAGTGGGATTCAGCCCCGGCGGCGCGCATGGCGCATCCGCGCGAGGAGCATCTGATTCCGCTGATGGTGGCCGTTGGCGCGGCAGAAGGCGAAGCCGGCGAACGCGTGTATCACGAGGACGCGTTCATGGGCGGGCTGGTGGTGTCGAGCTTCCGGTTCGGCGGCTGAAGCTTCAGCCGCGCCGAACGCCATCGGCATCGACCAGCCCCACCCGCGTCTGCCGGCCCCAGGTTCCGCGCCCCGTCAGGAACATCCACCAGCCCCATGCCGCACCCGTGTGCCGCAGGATCTGGAAGGTGAAGGGCTCGATCAGCGCGGCTGCGAAGGCCTGCACGAAGTTGGCTTCGCTGCCGTTGCCGACCCAGCGCCGGTACAGGTGCACCGACCACAGGTGAAAGACGAGGTCGAGCACGATCTTCGCGCCGATCACGCCGGCCACCGGCGCCAGCACGCCGAGGTTGCCGCGCGCCAGGTACACCAGCAGCAGCCCGAAGGCCGCCAGGCCATAAAGCGGCTGCAGCGTGTCGACGGCCTTCACCGGCAGCATCGCGACGCCGAGCCAGCCGTAGCGCCGGTCGCCGACCATCGCGCGGTACCAGAACTGCGTCTGCAGGAAGCCGCCGAACCAGCGGCGGCGCTGGCGCAGGAAGGCGCCGGTGCTGCTCGGCGCGTCGGTGTGCGCCTGCGCGTCGCCCAGCACGCGCACCGTCCACGGCAGGCCGTGGGCCTGGGCGTGGCGGTGCAGGCGGTGGATGAGTTCGTAGTCCTCGACCAGGCAATCGGTGTCGAAGCCGCCGACCGCGCGCACCGCCTCGGTGCGAAAGCCCGCGAAGGCGCCCGAGATCAGCAGCAGGCCGTTGACGCGCATCCATGCATAGCGCGAGAGGAAGTTGCGGATGTACTCGTAGGTCTGGAACCACTGGAAGCAGCGGCCGGCCAGCGTGCGGCTGCACACGGGCGTGATGACGCCGGTGGCGGCGACCAGTTCCGGCTCCTCCGAGAAGGCCCGGCGCACCGCACCGATGGCGCGGCTGTCGAGCAGGGTGTCGCCGTCGACCGTGAGCACGATGTCGGTGTCGATGCGCAGGATGCCCGCGTTCAGCGCCACCGCCTTGCCGCCGTGCGGCAGCCGCAGCCAGCGCAGCGACGGATGCAGCATGCTGGGCGCGCTCAGCTCGCCGGGCTCGGGAGCGACGAGCCCGTAGCGCGTGGTGAGCAGCTCGGCCGTGCCGTCGCTCGAGCCGTCGTCGGCGATCACGATGCGGTCGGGCAGGTCGGTCTGGGCGAGCAGGGCGGCCAGCGTCACCGGCAGCACGGCGGCCTCGTTGTGCGAGGCGACGATCACGCCCAGGGTGTTGCGCCGGGCGGCCGCAGCGGGTGAAGGCGCCGGCCGGGGCCGCAGGATCGGCAGCGTCATCCACGCGACGAACAGCAGCAGCACCGTGTCGTAGAGCACGTAGGCCACGCCCACGGACCACGCCCCGACATCGACCGCCTTGAACGCCATGGCGAAAAGCAGCGCCCACAGCACGAGCACGCTCCCGTGGATGAGCCAGCTGCGCAGCGGCGTGGCGGGGGGAGACAGGCGCGGCGACGCGGCCAGGAAGGCGCTTTGTAGAGGATCGTTCAAGGGAAGTGGGCCCGGGCGGCTGTCGATCGGTCGGAGGTTGGTGATACGCAAATACTCGGCCTGCGGTTTCGAAAAGCCCGGGGAATGCCCGGACAATCGCACGCGCTCCCGACTGAGTCGGCCCCCGCCCGAAAATTCCCCGCATGCTCGCACAAACCCGCTACACCCGAACCGCGATCGCGCTGCACTGGCTGATCGCGGTGCTCATGATCATCAACATCGCGCTGATCCTGCTGGTCGACCGCTATCCCGACGACTGGGTGCGCCCGGCCGTCGACACCCACAAGTCCATAGGCATCACGGTGCTGGGCCTGGTCATCATGCGCATCCTCTGGCGCGCCACGCACCGGCCGCCGGCCATGCCGGGCTCCTACGGCGCCTTCGAGCGCTTCGCGGCCCACCTGGCGCACGGCGCGCTGTATGTGCTGATGATCCTGCTGCCGCTGTCGGGCTGGATGCACGACTCGGCCTGGAAGGACGCCGCCACGCACCCGATGCAGCTCTTCGGCCTCTTCGAATGGCCGCGCATCGGCTGGATCATGGCCATCGAGCCGACGGTGAAGGAGACCTGGCACACCGTGCTGGGCGGTGTCCACGAATGGGCCGGCTACGTGCTGTACGTGCTCGTCGGGCTGCACGTGCTGGCCGCGCTGAAGCACCAGTTCCTCGACGGCGAACGTGAACTGCAGAGGATGTGGCCATGAACGCCGACCTCATCGCGCGCATCGACGCGCTCTCGACCCATCACGACGCGGTGCACGAGGGCGTGCGCGTGCGCTGGCGCCGCTTCGGCACGGACGCCAGCCGGCCACCGCTGGTGCTGCTGCACGGCGGCCACGGCAGCTGGATGCACTGGCTGCTCAATGCAGAAGCGCTCTCGGCCGGCCGCACGCTGTGGCTGCCCGACATGCCGGGCTTCAACGAATCGGATGCGCCGCCGCGCGTGGCAACCGGCGAAGACCCGCTGCAGCCGCTGCTCGCCGCGCTCGGCGGCACGCTCGACCAGCTCATCGGCGCGGGCACCACCATCGACCTCGGCGGCTTCTCCTTCGGCGGGCTGACGGCCGCGCGCTTCGGCGCCGGTCGCGGTGCGGTCCGCCGCCTCGCGCTGATCGGCAGCGGCGGCCACGGCACGCTGCGGCGCATGACGGCGCAGATGATCAACTGGCGCGCCGCCCCCGACCGCGAAGCCGAGCGCGCCGCGCTGCTGCACAACCTGGCGGCGCTGATGCTGCACGACGCCGCCGCCATCGACGAGCTGGCGTTCGCCATCCACGACGTCTCCTGCCACGGCACGCGCTTTCGCAGCAAGGAGGTGTCGCAGTCGGGTGGGCTGCAGCAGGCGCTGGCCACGATGGGTGTGCCGACGCTGCTGCTGTGGGGCGAGTTCGACGTCACGGCCGACCCGCGCCCGCTGGTGGCGCAGCTCGCCGCCGAGGGCCCGGGGCGCGAGGGCGTGGTGATCGACGGCGCCGGGCACTGGGCGCTGTACGAGCGCGCCGACGAGGTCAACGCGCGGCTCGTGGAGTTCTTCCGCTGAGCCTCGCTGCAGCTGTTATTGCTGCTGCTTCACCAGCCCCAGCTTGCGGATGATGTCGCCCCACTGGTCGTAGGTCGAGCGTGTCAGGTCGGCCAGCTGCTTCGGGCTCGACGACTCGGCCTCGTACGCGCCCTGGCGGAAGAAGTCGCGCGTGGCGGGCATCGCCAGCACCTGGGCCAGCGCGGCATTGAGCTTTTCGACCACCGGTGCCGGCATGCGCGCCGGGCCATAGAAGCCCAGCCAGCTCGGCATGTCGACGCCGCTCACGCCCTGTTCGCCCATGGTGGGCACGTCGGGCAGCATCGGACTGCGCTTCGGTGCGGCCACGGCCAGCATGCGCACCTTGCCGGTGGCCGTGTTCTGGATGGCATTGGGCGCCGCGTCGAAGTAGTACTGCACACGGCCCGCGAGAAAGTCCTTGGCCGCGTCGGCGCCGCCCTTGTACGGCACATGCACCACGTCCAGCCCGGCCTGCCGCGCAAAGGCTTCGCCGTAGATGTGCGAGGAGGTGCCGGTGCCGAAGGAGGCATAGCTCATCTTCCCCGGGTTGGCCTTGATGTACGCCACCAGTTCCTGCACCGTGCGCGCCGGCACGCTCGCATGCACGGTCAGCACCAGCGGGCCGCGCGCGCCGAGCGAGATCGGCGTGAGGTCCTTGAACGGGTCGTAGCGCACCTGCGCCAGCGTCTGCGGGTTCTGCGCCACCACGGAGGAGGGCGCGTACATGAAGGTGTAGCCGTCGGGCGCGGCGCGGATCACCTCCTCGGTCGCGAGGATGAAGCTCGCGCCCGGCCGGTTCTCCACGATCACCGGCGTCTGCAGCACCTCGCCGAGCTTGTTGGCGACGAAGCGCGCCTGCGCGTCAGAGGCGCCGCCGGCCGCCAGGCCCAGCACGATGCGGATGGTGCGGCCCTTGTCCGGAAAGGGCGCGGCGGCATGCGCAAGCAGCGCAGGCATGGCGGCACCGAGCGCGAGGCACGCGGCAATCCGGCGGCGCGAAAGGGGCTTGTCGTTCATTGCTTGACCAGCCCCACCTGCTGCACCATCGCGCCCCAGCTGTCGTAGGTGGAGCGCGTGATGCTGGCGAATTCCTCCGGCGAGGTCGCTCCCGCCTCGTAACCGCCGCTGCGATAGAACTCCTGCACCTGCGGCATCGCCAGCACCTTCGTGAGTGCCGTGTTGAGCTTCGCGACCACCGGCGCCGGCATGCGCGCCGGGCCGTAGAAGCCCAGCCAGCTCGGCAGGTCGAGCCCGGCATAGCCCTGCTCGGCGAACGTGGGCACGTCGGGCAGCGCCGCGATGCGCGCATTGGAGGCCACCGCGAGGATCTTCACCTTGCCGCTGGAGGCGGTGATGATGGCCGAGGAGGCCGAGTCGAACATGTATTGCACGCGCCCGCCGATCAGGTCCTTCGCCGCGTCGGAGCCGCCCTTGTACGGGATGTGCACCGCGTCGATGCCGGTCTTCTTCACGAAGGCCTCGCCGTAGATGTGCGAAGAGGTTCCCGCGCCGAAGGAGGCATAGCTCACCTTGCCCGGGTGTGCCTTCACGTAGGCCACCAGCTCCTTCACGTTGTTCACCGGCACGCTGGTGCTCAGCGAGAGCACCAGCGGCCCGCGTCCGCCCATCGAGATGGCGGTGAAGTCCTTGAACGGGTCGTAGGGCACCTGCGCGAAGGTGTGCGGGTTCTGCGCCATGGTGGAAGAGGGCGCGTACAGCAGCGTGTAGCCGTCGGGCTGGGCGCGCGACACCTCGTTGGCTGCCAGCATGGTGCTGGCGCCGGGCTTGTTGTCGACGATCACGCTGGTGTTCAGAACCTCGCCGAGCTTCTGCGCAACGATGCGCGCCTGCGCGTCGGTGCCGCCGCCGGGCGTGAAGCCCACGACGATGCGGATGGGCTTGCCGCGCGCCGGGAAGTCCTGCGCCATGGCCAGGGGCGCGAGGCCCAGAAGGACTGCGGCGCCGATGGCCGAGCCGAAGGCACGGCGGGTGCCGTGGGGTTTCTTCATCGATGTCTCCGTTGGAATGCTTCTTCAATATTGATCTTGAAATCCATAAAAATCCATATTTACTAGGGAATACCCCAAATATCTGACTTTTAACTTTCAAAAAATGGAAAGAGAAATCAAAATACGACGAAACAAGCCAAGCCGAGAACGCATTCATGAAAACTGTCGTCCGTACCGACGAGCGCATCCTGTCCTCCGACATCTTCGACCGCGACAGCCGCGTCAAGCGGCCTGACCACGGCAGCTGGGCCGAGCCCGGCAAGAGCATCCCGGTCTATCACCGCTGCGGCGTGCTGGTGGTGGGCGGCGGCCCCTCGGGCACCGCGGCCGCCGCCGCCGCGGCCCGCGCGGGCGCCGACGTGGCGCTGCTGGAGCGCTACAACCACCTGGGTGGTCTTTCAACCGGCGGGCTCGTCATCTGGATCGACCGCATGACCGACTGGGAAGGCAAGCTGGTCATCCGCGGCTTCGCCGAAGAGCTGTTCGACCGCCTGCCGGCCGAGGCCATCGCCGGCCCGGCGCGCGAGGACTGGGGCTCGCAGGACGCGGCCAAGGCCGCCCACTGGTCGCAGCGCACCGCCGCCTACCACGGCGTCGTCACCTGGTCGCCCACCATCGACCCCGAGCGGCTCAAGCTGCTCTCGCAGGAGATCGTGCTCGAGCGCAAGGTCAAGCTCATCTATCACTCGTGGGCCGCCATTCCCATCGTGCAGGACGGCGCGGTCAAGGGCGTGGTGTTCGAGAGCAAGGAAGGCCGCATGGCCATCATGGCCGACGTGGTGGTCGACGCCACCGGCGACGGCGACCTGTTCGCCCGCGCCGGCGCGGAGTACGTGAACGACATCGAGGAGGCCGACGTGCATCACTGCATGAACACCTCCTGGCTCTTCGGCGGCGTGGACATGAACCGCTGGATCGAGTTCAAGGCCGGCCAGCCCGAGGCCTTCACCGCCTTCATGGCCGGCGGGCGCGAACAGTGCGGCCTGTTCGAGCGGCCCTTCGTCTCGTGGCGCAACGACGTGGCGCTCTTCATGGGGCCGCGACAGTCGGGCTACTCCGCGCTCGACGTGGACGACCTCACCGCCGTGGAGGTGCGCTCGCACCGCGCCATGGCCGCGCACCTCGACTACTTCCGCGCCCATGCACCCGGTTTCGAGAACGCCTACCTGATGCTGAGCGCGCCGCAGATCGGCGTGCGCCACGCGCGGCGCCTCGTCGGCGTGGGCTCGGTGCTGCGCAGCCAGTGGCCCGACGGCGTGCCGCTGGCCGACGAGATCGGCGTGTCGCCCGCCGTCTCGCCCAAGTTCCCGAACATCTCCATTCCCTACGGCGCGCTGGTGCCCAGGCAGCTCGACGGCCTGCTGGCCTGCGGTCGCCACATCTCCTGCGACCGCAACTCGCACGGCTTCATGCGCGAGATCCCGCAGTGCTGGATCACCGGCCAGGCGGCAGGCGTGGCTGCCGCGCTGGCCTCGCGCGGCGACATCGCGCCGCGCTTCGTCGACGTGGGCGCGCTGCAGTCCGCGCTGCTTGAGCAGGGCGTGTACCTGCGCGCCGGTGCCGGGCAGGGCGACAGCGCTCCGCTGGCCACGGCCGAGGCCGGCGCCTGATGGGCCTGCACTGGAACTCGCGCGGCCATGAACCCGGCAACCCTCCGTCCGCGAGCCTCTACATTCGGGAGTCCCGATCCTGAGAGTCTTGCGAAGGGTTCCTCCATGTCCACCGAAAAGAACGACACCTCTTTCCCCCCGGCCGAACAGCAGGCCGACGCGCGCGGTGAGCGCTCCGACACCGTGAGCGCGCTGGAGCGCGGCATCTCCGTGCTGCGCTGCTTCAGCGAAGACCGTCCGGTGCTCGGCCATGCCGACCTGGCGCGCATGACCGGCATTCCGCGCGCCACCGTCAACCGGCTCGTCGCCACGCTGCTCTCGCTGGGCATGCTGAAGCCCGCGCAGGCGGCCGACCGCTTCATGCTCGGGCCGGGCGTGGTGTCGCTCTCGCGTGTGTTCCTCGGCAGCCTCGACGTGCGCGCCGCCGCGCGACCCAGCATGCAGGCGATGGCTGAAGAAGTCGGCGCCTCCGTCTACCTGGCTGTGCGCGACGGCATGGAGATGGTGCTGATCGAAGCCTGCCGCCCGCGCTCGTCGATGCTTTCTGCGCGGCTGGACGTCGGCTCGCGCGCGCCGCTGGCCAACTCGGCGCTCGGCCGCGCGTACCTCTCGGCGCTGCCGGAGGCGCAGCGCAACCAGCTCATCGATTCGATGCGCCTGCTGCGCGGCCCCGAGTGGGACAGCATCGCGCCCGGCATGAACCGCGCCATCGGCGAATCGAAGCGGCTGGGCTACTGCCTCTCGCTGGGCGAGTTCCACCGCGAGATCAACTCGGTGTCGGTGCCGCTCATCGGGCCCGACGGCGAGGTGATGGCGCTCAACGGCGGCGGCGCCGCCTTCGTCTTCACCGAGGAGCGCCTGCGCAACGAACTCGCGCCGCGCCTGCACGACATCGCGCTGAGCATCGCGCGAGACATCGGCGGCCACGTGCCGACACCCACACCCACACCCTCGCCGGGCTAGCAGGCCCGGCCGGGGCCCGATCCCCACGACACAAGAAAGAACGGAGACACAGGTCATGCACCTGAGCGATGAAGAAAAGGCCATGTACGACGGGCGCGACGGCCCGGCGGTGCAGAAGGCGATGGACCTGCTGGTGCGCTACGGCGAAGCATTGGGCGCCGAGCGACTGGTCGAGACGCGCAACGTCTGCGCGTCCATCACTTCGACCACGCCCTTCCAGCGCGACTTCGCGCTCGCCAAGGGCGGCGGCATGGACGCGGTGTTCTCCGAATTCAGCCTCGACAGCCAGGAGACCGTCGAGATCCCGAAGTTCAAGGTCTTCACCAGCCACCTGCAGCTGGGCTTCGACCCCGGCCAGCCCGAGCGCATGGGCGTGAGCGAGGAGATCGTGCGCTTCTACGAGAAGAGCGAGCGCCATGCCGCCGGACTCGGCGCGCAGATCATGAACACCTGCACGCCCTACCAGGTCGGCAACATCCCGACGCGCGGCGAGCACTGCGCATGGATGGAGTCGTCGGCGGTCGTGTACTGCAATTCGGTGCTGGGCGCGCGCACCAACACCGAAGGCCGCGAGAGCACCGGCGCGGCCATGCTCACCGGCCGCATTCCCTACTGGGGCTACCACCTCGACCAGAACCGCCACGCCACGCACGTGGTCGAGCTCGACATCGATGTCGAGTCGGTGCAGGACTGGGGCCTGCTGGGCTACTACATCGGAGAGCACGTGCAGGAGCGCGTGCCGGTGGTGCACAGCCGGCGCGGCATCTCGCGGGTGCCGAACCTGCCGAGGCTCAAGCACTTCGGCGCGGCGGCGTCGTCTTCGGGCGGCGTGGAGATGTATCACATCGCCGGCGTCACGCCCGAGGCGCTCACGCTCGAACAGGCACTGGGCGGGCGCGCCCCGGTGCAGGTGCTGCGCTACGGCGAGGCCGAGCGCCGCGCCACCTACGAGAAGATCAACATCACGGCGAAGGACGCCGAGGTGCAGTACGTGATGCTGGGCTGCCCGCACTACACCATCGAGCAGATCTGGGAGGCCGCGCAGCTCATCGAAGGGCGCAAGGTGCACCCCGACTGCGAGCTGTGGATCTTCACGCCGCGCGCCATCAAGGCGCTGGCCGACCGCAACGGCTACACGAAGATCATCGAGGACGCGGGCGGCATCATCATGGGCGACAGCTGCTCCGCCATGAGCCGCGCCGTGCCCAAGGGCACGAAGACTGTCGCGCTCGATTCCGCCAAGCAGGCCCACTACCTGCCCGCCATCCTCGGCGTGCAGGCCTGGTTCGGCAGCACGGCTGAATGCATCGATGCAGCCTGCACCGGGCGCTGGAACGGAGGCTATGCATGAACGCCGCAGTCATAACCGAACGAAAGACCAAGACCATCGTCATCCGCGGCCGCAAGGTGGTGGGCGGCGTCGCGGAAGGCGAGGCGCTGGTCACGCGCGACCGCATCTCGGGCTGGGGCGGCATCGACCCGCGCACCGGCACCGTCGTCGAGACGCGGCACGAACTGCGCGGCCAGAGCTTCGCGGGCAAGGTGCTGGTGTTTCCGGGCGCCAAGGGCTCCTCGGGCTGGTCGGCCATGTTCCACATGACGCGGCTCATGAAATCGGCGCCGGCCGCTTTCCTGTTCAACGAGATGACGACCAAGATGGCGCTGGGCGCGGTGGTCACGCACGCGCCTTCGATGACCGACTTCGAGCGCGACCCGCTCGAATGCATAGAGACCGGCGACTGGGTGCGCGTGGACGCCGACCGTGGCGTGGTCGAGATCACCAAGAAGAACAACAAGGGAGCCCAGCCATGACCCGCCCCCTGCGCAGCAACTTCCCGCGCGGCTCCTACCTCTGGTCGGTGCGCAACGCGCACTGGCGCGCGCTCGGCATTCCGGAGGAGGACTGCGAGAAGCCCAAGATCGCGATCGTCAACAGCTCCTCCGAGCTGGCCGCCTGCTTCAGCCACCTCGACCGCGTGGCGGCGGAGATCAAGGAGGCCATCCGCGCGGCGGGCGGCGTGCCCTTCGAGATCCGCACGGCCGCGCCCAGCGACTTCATCACCGGCGCCGGCGCGCGCGGCGCCTACATGCTGGCGGCGCGCGACCTCGTCACCAACGACATCGAGGTGGCCGTCGAAGGCGCGCAGCTCGACGGCATGGTCTGCCTCACCTCCTGCGACAAGACCGTGCCCGGCCAGCTCATGGCGGCCGCGCGGCTGAACATCCCGACGCTGCTCGTGCCCTGCGGCTACCAGCCCAGCGGCGAGTACAAGGGCCACCACATGGACATCGAGGAGGTGTTCATCGGTGCGATGCATGCCGTCACGGGCAACCTGCCGGTGGAAGAACTGGTGGGCATGAGCCGGGAGGCCATCCGCGGCCCCGGCGTTTGCTCGGGCCTGGGCACGGCGAACTCGATGCACATCGTCTGCGAAGCGCTGGGCATGGCGCTGCCGGGCAGCGCGCCGGTGGCGGCGCTGAGCCCGAAGATGATGGCCGACGTGCGCGCGGCCGGCACGCGCATCGTGCAGATGGTGTGGGACGACCTGAAGCCCCGCGACATCCTCACGCCCGGCGCCTTCGCCAACGCGGTGCGCGCGGTGCTGTCCATCGGCGGCTCGCTCAACACCGCCAAGCACCTGCAGGCGGTGGCGACCGAGGGCGAGACCGGTGTCGACGTGTACGGCATGTTCGAGCGCCTCGGCCCCGAGACGCCGGTGCTGGCCGGCGTGCGGCCCATCGGCAACGACTCCATCGAAGCCTTCGAAGCGGCCGGCGGCTGCCGCGCGCTGATGAAGCAGCTCGAGCCGCTGCTCGACACCGGCGTGCGCACCGTCACCGGCGGCACTGTCGCCGACAATCTGCGCGATGCCGAGGTGGCCAATGCCGAGGTGATCCGCCCCATCGGCCGGCCTGTGGCGCCGCTGCCGGCCATCGTGCTGCTGCGCGGCAACCTCGCGCCGGAGTCGGGCCTCATCAAGACGGGCATCGCCGAGCGCAAGGTGCGGCGCTTCACCGGCCCGGCCGTGTGCTTCTGGACTTCGGACGCCGCCATCGCCGCGCTGAAGAAGGGCGAGATCGTGCCCGGCCAGGTCGTCGTGATGCGCGGCGCTGGTGCCTGCGGCGGCCCGGCCATGGGCGGCGGGGCGTCGCGCGTGGTCTTCGCCGTCGACGGCGCGGGGCTGGGCGACCAGGTGGCGCTGCTGACCGACGGGCATCTCTCGGGCCTGGTCTGCAAGGGGCTGGTGGTGGCCGAGGTGTCGCCCGAGGCCGCGCTGGGCGGCCCGCTCGGGCTGGTGCGCGACGGCGACACCATCACCATCGATCTCGACGCGCGCCGCCTCGACATCGAGCTGAGCGACGCCGAACTGCAGGCGCGCCGCGACGACTGGCAGGCGCCGCCGCCGGTGCACGACACCGGCTGGCTGCAGCAGTACCGGCGCAACGTTGGGCCGCTTTCGAAGGGCGCCGTCCTCGTGCGCGTCGAGCGCACCGCGCCCCCGGGCTAGACCTCTTCCGATCACGGCTTTTGCCAACCGGTGCGGACCCCCGTCCGCATCCGGTGGCGCAGCCCTGCGCGGTCGTTCCGAGTTTTTCAACCAAGAGAAGAAGCAGGAGACAAGAAACCATGAAGAGAATCTTGATGTGGTCGGCGCTGGGGCTCGCCAGCAGCGGCGTCGCACAGGCGCAATCCAGCGTGACCGTGTTCGGCGTGATGGACCTCGGCATCCAGTACACGAACGGTGCCGGTCCGGGCGGCGGCTCGGTGAAGGCGCTGTCCAACGGCGGGCTGTCCACCAGCCGGCTGGGCTTTCGCGGCACCGAGGACCTGGGCGGCGGCCTGCGCGCGGGTTTCTGGCTCGAAGGCAGCCTGAACCCCGACACCGGCACCGGCCGCCCGAGCAATTCCAACAACCAGGCAAGCGGCGCGGGCACGGCGGGCCCGATCACCTTCGACCGCATGTCCTTCGTGAGCCTGTCGTCGGACAAGCTGGGCGAGCTGCGGCTGGGCCACGACTTCATTCCCACTCACTACAACAGCATCTACTTCGACCCGTTCAACGCCAACGGCGTGGCGCGCGCGGGCAACCTCACCTTCGCGGCCGTGGGCACCGGGCCGCTGCCCACCACCATCACCGGCAGCAACACGGTGAGCTACTGGCTGCCGCCCAACCTCGGCGGCTTCTACGGCATGGCGATGGTGGGCACCGGCGAGAACGACTCGACCCTGGCGAACCGCCACGACGGCAACTTCGCGGGCGCGCGCTTCGGCTTCGCATCGGGCGCCTTCGACGTGGCGGCGGCCGTCACCCGCTCGAAGTTCAATGCCACCGCCACCGTCGGCAACTACACGCACGCCAACATCGGCGGCTCGTGGGACGCGGGCTTCGCCAAGTTCTTCGCGCTCTACAACAAGGTGACGGTGAAGCTGGCGGCCGGCACGGTGCGCAAGAACACGGCCGAGATCGGCGCGCACATCCCGGCTTTCGAAGTCGGGCGCATCCGCATCAGCTACGCCTACCTCGACGACCGCAGCGACGAGAGCCTGCGCAACGCCAACGGCATGCCGCGCAACCGCGACGACGCGCGGCAGTTCGGCATCGGCTACGTGCACAACCTCTCCAAGCGCACCGCGCTCTACGGCACCTACGCACGGCTGATGAACAGCGGGCAGGCGCGCTACGTGGTCAGCGGCGGCGTGGCGCCGGCGGCCGGGCATCGCTCGACCGGCTGGGAATTCGGCGTGCGCCATCTCTTCTGAAGCGGAGGGCCGTCATCATGCGACGCAGAACACTCGCCCTGGCGGCCCTTGCCGCCGCCACGGCATTGCCCGGCACGGCGGCAAGGAGCGCCGACACATTCCCCAACAAGCCGCTGAAGCTGATCGTGGGCTTCGCGGCTGGCGGCGGCGCCGACGTGCTCACGCGCATCATCGCGGAGGGCCTGTCCAAGCAGCTCGGCCAGCAGGTGATCGTGGAGAACCGCCCCGGCGCCGACGGCGTGCTGGCCGCGCAGGCCACCTCGTCGGCCAGGCCCGACGGCTACACGCTGCTGATGGGCACCAACACCGCGATGGTGGCCGCGCCCACGCTGCGGCCGACGCCGCCCTACGACCCCTTCAAGGCCTTCACGCCGATCAGCTCGGCCGGGCAGTTCTCGATGTTCCTGGTGGTGCCTGCGAGCCTGCCGGTGAAGAGCGTGAACGAGTTGCTCGCGCTGGTGGCGTCGAAGCCCGGCGCGCTCAATTCGGCGTCGAGCAACAGCGCCTCGGAGCTCGCGATGCTGCAGCTGCTGGGCGACCGCAAGGTGGTCAACGCGCGCTACAAGGGCGACATGCAGGCCATGACCGACCTGCTGGGCGGGCAGATCCAGATGATGTTCACCACCGGCACGCTGGCGCCGGGCTTCGTGAAGGAAGGGCGCATCCGCGCGCTGGTGACGCTGCTGCCGCAGCGCAGCGCCCTGTTGCCCGACGTGCCCACGGGCGGCGAGCTGGGGCTGGGCAAGCTCACCATCACGCCGTGGGCCGGCTTCTTCGGGCCGCCGGGGCTGCCGCAGGCGATCACCGACAGGCTCTCGCAGGAACTGCAGAACACGCTCAAGCGCCCCGAGGTGCACGCGCAGTTGGTGCAGCAGGGCTTCGAGGGCTATGGCATGAGCCCCGCGAAGTTCACCGAGTTCTTCCGCACGCAGTACGACGCCTTCGGCGCCACCGTGCGCGAGCACAACGTCAAGTTCGAATAGCAGCGGCCTCGCGGCGCCAGAAGGCCGCGTCGGGAAAGCTGCCCGCGCCGGCGGCCGCGTTGTCGGCCATGTGCTCGCGGCGGCTGGTGCCTGGAATCGTGCATGTCACGGCCGGGTGGCTCAGCACGAACTTCAGCAGCACCTGCGCCCAGCTGTTGCAGCCGATCTCGCCGGCCCAGGGCGGCAGCGGCTTGTCGCGCAGCCGGCGCAGCAGTCCGCCGCCGCCGAAGGGCATGTTGACGATCACCGCCACGCCGCGCTCGGCCGCCAGCGGCAGCAGGCGCTGCTCGGCCTCGCGCGCGTCGAGCGAGTAGTTGATCTGCAGGAAGTCGAGCTTCTCGGCCTTCAGCACCGCCTCGACCTCTCCGTAGGCCGAGGCCGTGTAGTGCGTGACGCCGATGTAGCGCACGCGGCCCTTTTCCTTCCAGCCGCGCAGCGTGGCGAGATGCGTGCGCCAGTCGACGAGGTTGTGCACCTGCATCAGGTCCATGTGCTGCGTGCGCAGCCGCGCGAAGGACTGCTCCATCTGCGCGATGCCGGCTTCGCGGCCCGAGGTCCACACCTTGGTGGCGAGGAAGGGCCTGACCTGCTGCTTCGATGCTGCCAGCAGCTCGCCGGTGGTTTCCTCGGAGCGGCCGTACATCGGCGAACTGTCGATCACCGTGCCGCCGGCCGCGAACAGGGCATCGAGCACGCCGGGCAGGCGCGCGTATTCCTCGGTGCCGGGGCGCTGGTCGAAGCCGATCCAGGTGCCGCAGCCGATCACGGGCAGCGCCTCGCGGGTGGAGGGGATGGGGCGGGTGTTCATGGCTGGCTTGGACTGGGGTTGGGCGAAGGCGGGGAGCGCGGCGCCGGCGCACAGCGCGGCGCCCATACGCAGCAGTTCGGCGCGGGTGAGGTGGAAAGGAATCGTCGGGGGCTGCATCCGTGGCCAGTATCCGACGATGGGAAAGGCGCAGCTCGCCGCAATGTGAAACGCTCTGTGAAGAAGAAACGGCTTTTCCGGCTTCGGGTTGTGGCTCATGAAATACTGTATGAAAATACAGTTAACAGTCATCGCCATGGGCCTCTCTTTCCTCGATTCCTTCTCCGCTGCCGCGGGCCGTGGCGTCTGGCATGCCGACGAACTCGGCCTTGCCGACGCGCAGGTCGTCGCCACCGGCCATGCCGCGCTCGACGCGGAACTGCCGGGCGGCGGCTGGCCGGTCGGCGCGATGACGGAACTGCTGCTGCCTGCGCCCGAAGCCCATGTCTGGCGGCTGCTGCTGCCCGCGCTGGCGCAGGCGGTGGCCGCGCGGGGCGGGCCGGTGGTGCTGATCGGCGCGCCCTACGAGCCCTGCGGCGCCTCCCTCGCGGCGCAGGGGCTGCCGGTGGAGGCGCTGATGTGGGTGCGCAGCGAGGCCCCGGCCGAGCGGCTGTGGGCCTGCGAACAGGCGCTGCGCTGCGCCGATGTGTCCGCTGTCTTGGCCTGGCTGCCGCAGGCGCGGGTGGGCGAGCTGAGGCGGCTGCAGCTGGCGGCCGCGCAGCACGAGGTGCTGCTCTTCGTGTGCCGGCCCGAGTCGGTGGCGCTGTCGGCATCGCCTGCGCGGCTGCGCATCAGGGCCGACCGCAGCCAGGCCGATGTCTCGCAGATCGAACTGAACATCCTCAAGCGACGCGGCCCGCCGCTGGCCGCACCTGTGATGCTGCCGGCGCGCAACGAGCGCATGGCGGCACTGCTTGCCGCCGCCCGGCTGCGGCGCAAGCTGCGCCTGCAGCAGCGGGGCACGGTGCCGGCCGGTGCGGCGTCGGCCACGGTGGTGCGCATCGACGCATGGAAAGGAGGCCCGGATGCACTGGATCGCCTTGCAGTGGTTGCCTGAAGCCGACGCCTCCGACGCCCCGACGCTTCCCACGCTCGAAGCCCTGGGCTGGTGGGCCCTGAAGTACACGCCCCACGTCGCCTGGCTCGACGAAGCCCTGATGCTCGAAGTCTCCGCCTGCGAGCGCCTCTGGGGCGGGCGCATGCAGCTGATGCGCCTGCTGGTGGCCGACAACCCCGTGCCCGACGCGCGCATGCTGGGCGCACAGGGCACTACCAGCCTGATCGCGCTGGCGCGGCTGCGCCTGTTCGCGCGCGAGGAGAAGCGCCCGAAGGACGTGCCTGCCGGCCTTCCGCTCGACACGCTGAGCGCCGCGCGCGAGCACCTCGACCTGCTCGCGCGCCTGGGCTGCCGCACCTGGGGCGAGGTGGCGGCGCTGCCGCGCGGCGGACTCACGCGGCGCTTCGGCGCCGGGCTGCGCGAGGCGCTCGACATCGCCTGGGGCCTGCGTCCCGAAAGCCATTGCTGGCTCACGCTGCCCGACGTGTTCGAGCAGAAGCTGGAGCTGCCCGCGCTGGCCGAGACCGCGCCCGAGCTCATGTGGTCGGCCAACCGGCTGCTGACGGCGCTGCAGATCTGGCTGCGCGCCCGCCAGCGCGGTGCGCGCGCGCTGGAGCTGCAATGGACGCTCGACCTGCGGCGCCTCAACGGCGTGAACCTGCCGCCGCACGAGCAGCTCATCGTGCGCACGGCCGAGCCCACGCAGGATATGGCGCACCTGCGCCGCCTGCTGTCCGAAAAGCTGGCCCTCGCCACGCTGGCAGCGCCCGCGAGCTGGATCAGGCTGCGCACGCTCGAAACCGACCCGTGGGCCGGCGCCAGCACCAGCTTCCTGCCGGAAGACAACCGCAAGGGCGACAGGCTGCACGAGATGGTCGAGCGGCTCAGCGTGCGGCTCGGTCCGCAGCAGGTGGTGGTGCCGTCGGCGCAGGCCGACCACCGGCCCGAGCGCAAGCAGGCGTGGCGGCCTGCATTGCAGAAGGAAAAGGGGAAAGAGAAAGCGGCCGACGACAGGAGCCGGAAGCAGGCTGCCGCAGTGGCTTCGCAGCCCGACGCCGTCTACCCGCCATGGCTGCTGCCCGAACCGCTGCTGCTCGAAATGGATGGCGAGCGCCCGTGCTACCGCGGCCCGCTGAGCCGGCTGATCGGCCCGCAGCGCGTCGAGACCGGCTGGTGGGGCGACAAGGAAGAGGGCGGCCAGCCCGCGATGCGTGACTACTACGTCGCGGAAAGCCCCGAGGCCGGGCTGGTGTGGATCTTCCGCGAGCGGCCCGCCGCGCGCTTTTCTTCCGGCGAGGTCCGCTGGTACCTGCAGGGCTTCTATGCCTGAGCTCAGCGGCAAGCAGGAAAGCAGGCGGCAGCCCGCCAAGGTGCATGCGCTGCCGGTGCCGCTGCGCAAGGCACCTGAGTCCAGGCTGCCCGACTATGCAGAGCTGCACTGCCTGACCAACTTCAGCTTCCAGCGCGGCGCCTCGACGCCCGAGGACATCGTGGACCGGGCCTACCAGCTCGGCTACAAGGCGCTGGCCATCACCGACGAGTGCTCGGTGGCCGGCATCGTGCGGGCGCACGTGTGCTTGCGCGACATGGAGAACAAGCTTTGCGAATACGAGCGCGAGCACCCCGACGAGCCGAAGATCCCGCGCAACCCGAGCTTCCGCCTGCTGTTCGGCAGCGAGTTCCGGTTCGAGCGCTTCAGGCTCGTTGTGATAGCGAACGACACCGAGGGCTGGGGCAACCTCTGCGAGTTCATCACCGCCGCCCGCAACACCGAGCTGCCCAAGGGCGAGTACCGCGTGGGCTGGGAAGAAAGCGACGTGGCCTCGCTGCAGCATTGCCAGATTCTTTTCGTGCCCAACCGAAACCCCGGCGGCGCGATGGATACGGCCACGCTGCACGAAGACCTGCTGGCCGCCAAGGCGCTGTACGGCGAGAACCTCTGGCTGGCGGTTGAACTGTTCAATGAACTCGACGACGACCTCTGGCTCGTCACGCTGATGCAGGCAGGCGAGGACGCGGGCGTACCGCTCGTGGCTGCCGGCGACGTGCACATGCATGCGCGTTCATGCAAGCCGCTGCACGACATACTGACGGCCGTTCGCGAAGGCAAGACGGTGGCCGAGTGCGGCTTCGCGCTGCAGTCGAATGCCGAGCGGCATCTGCGACAGCGCGTGCGGCTTGCGGAGATTTATCTGCCGCAGATGCTGGAGAACACGCTGGTGGTGATGGAGCGGTGCAGGTTCGATCCGAAGGTGATCCGGGATACCTACAAGTACCCGCTGGAAAACCTGGGCAACGATGAGACGCCGGCGCAGACGCTGGTGCGCAAGACGTGGGAAGGTGCGCGGAATCGCTATCCAGGCGGCATTCCCGAGAAGGTACAGGCACAGGTGCAGAAAGAACTCGACATCATCGTCGAGCTCGAATACGAGATGTTCTTCCTCACGGTGGAAGACCTCGTGCGCTTCGCCCGCTCGAAGGACATTCTTTGCCAGGGGCGCGGCTCGTCAGCCAACTCGGCGGTCTGTTTTTGCCTCGGCATCACCGCCATCAATCCAGACAAGGCCACGCTGCTGTTCGAACGCTTTCTGAGCCGCGAGCGCCGCGAGCCGCCCGATATCGACGTCGACTTCGAGCACCAGCGGCGCGAAGAGGTCATCCAGTACATCTACGAAAAATACGGCCGCGAGCGCGCAGCCATCGCTGCCGTCGTCATCTGCTACCGCTCCCGCAGCGCGCTGCGCGACGTGGGCAAGGCCATCGGCATCGACGAGCGGCTGATCGACGAGTTCGCGAAGGACCACTACTGGTTCGACGAAGCTGTGCTCGGCGAGCAGCTGCAGCGGGCGTCGGCGCGCGCAGGCGTGCAGGAAGACGAGCTCAAGCTGGTGCACTGGATCGAGATGACGCGGCGGCTCAAAGGCTTTCCGCGCCACCTGAGCCAGCACGTGGGCGGTTTCGTGCTCACGCACACCAAGCTCACGCGGCTGGTGCCGGTGGAGAAGGCGTCGATGGAGAAGCGCTCCGTCATCCAGTGGGAGAAGGACGACCTCGAGGCGATGGGCATGCTCAAGGTCGACGTGCTGGCGCTCGGCATGCTCAGCGCGATCCGCCGGGGGCTCGCGCACATGAACAGCTGGCGCAACTCGGCCATCGAGATGCATCAGATACCGGCCGACGACCAGAAAGTGTTCGACATGATCTGCGACGCCGACACCATCGGCGTGTTCCAGATCGAGAGCCGCGCTCAGATGTCGATGCTGCCGCGCCTGAAGCCGCGCACCTACGAAGACCTGGTGATCGAGGTCGCCATCGTGCGGCCGGGGCCCATACAGGGCGGGATGGTGCATCCGTATCTCAAGCAGCGGGAGCGGGTCGCCAAGAAATTGCCCATCCGCTACGAGAAGGACGAGCTGCGCCCAGCGCTGGAGCGCACGCTGGGCATACCGATCTTCCAGGAGCAGGTGATGCAGATCGCGATGATCGCGGCCAAATTCACCGCCGACGAGGCCGACCAGCTTCGCCGTGCCATGGCCGCGTGGAAGCGCAAGGGTGGCCTCGGCAAGTTCCACGACAAGCTGGTGGACGGCATGGTTCTCAACGGCTACAAGGCCAGCTTCGCCGAAGCCATCTTCAAGCAGGTCATGGGTTTCGGCGACTACGGCTTCCCCGAAAGCCACGCCGCCAGCTTCGCGCTGCTGGTGACGGTGAGCAGCTGGCTCAAGAACTACGAGCCGGCCTGTTTTCTCGCCGCACTGCTCGATTCGCAGCCGATGGGCTTCTACAGCCCCTCGCAGCTGGTGCAGGACGCGCGCCGCCATGGCGTGGAGGTGCGCCCGGTCGACGTCACGCGCAGCGGGATCGACACCACGCTCGAAGCCCGCGACCCCGGCGCGCCGCGCATGCCGCCCGGCACCGACGAGCGCTATGCCGACCGTCTCGGCAGAGAGAACCAGCCCGCGGTGCGGCTGGGCCTGAACCGCATCGCGAGCCTCAGCGATGGCGGGGCCAAACGCCTGCTGGTGGCACGCGCGCAGGCGCAGTTCACGAGCACCGAGGATCTCGCCCTGCGTGCCGAACTCGACGGCAAGGACATGGCCGCGCTGGCCGCGGCCGATGCGCTGATCTCGCTCTCGGGCCATCGGCGCCAGCAGGTGTGGGACGCCACCGCGCAGCGGCGCGCGCCGGCCCTGCTGCGAGGTGTGCCGATCCACGAGCAGGCGCTGCTGCTGCCAGCCGCGTCGGAGGGCGAGGAGATCGTGGGCGACTACGCGGCGCTGCGGCTCACGCTGCGCCGCCATCCGCTCGCGCTGCTGCGCCCGCGCCTGGCGCGCATGAAGCTGATGAGCGCGGCGGAGCTGCGTTCGCTCTCCAGCGGGCAGACCGTGCGCGCCTGCGGCATCGTCAAGGGGCGGCAGCGCCCGCAGACCGCCAACGGCACCATCTTCGTCACGCTGGAGGACGAGACCGGCAACGTCAACGTGATCGTCTGGAGCCATGTCATCGAGGCCTGGCGCGAGCCGCTGCTCAAGTCGCACCTGCTCGCGGTGCAGGGCACCTGGCAGCGCGACGACGACAGCGGCGGGAAGGTGCAGCACCTGATCGCCACCGGCTTCAAGGACCTGACGCCGCTCATGGGGCGGCTCGCGCAGAGCAACACGAGCCGGGATTTCCATTGACGCGGCTAAAGATCCGGCGGAGGGCTCGAATGCAACCGATCGTTTTGCGCCTCGCGCCTTCCGGCTCTTTTCGCTAACCTGTTTCCGCCATGTCCGAATCCGCCGTTCTCGCACCCCCCGCCGCCGGCCCCATCGGGCCGCCGCCTCCCGCGCCCGACGTGCCCATTCCCGTGCCGCCGCCGCACCAGCCGCCTTTTCCGCCGCCGGAGGGCGATCCGCCTCCGGCCGAGCCGCCGGTGACCGACCCCGGCTTTCCGCCTCCGGTGACGGAGCCGCCGCCGATGCAGCATGCCGAGGCGGCAGTGCCCTTCGGAAAGCTGCATGCGCGGCGCCTGCGCGAGATCTACCGCTCGGCCGGCTGGCCGTGCTGCGACACCATCGAGGTCGAACTGCTCGCGGGCGGCTACCTGGAGCGCGTGCGCACGGCGCATGGCCACGAGACGCTGCGCGTGACCGATGCCGGCATCGCGCGCATCGCCGCCACGCTCACCATCAACCGCGCTGCGCTGTCGCCGCACGAGGCGCTGGTGGAACGCGTGGCGCGAGAGATGACGCGCGGCGGCCGTATCGCCTGGCGCGGCCTGGGCCTGCGGGCGCGCCTGCCGCCGCTGGAAGAGGGCGGCAAGCCGCGCTGGTGCATGGCGCGGCCCGACGTGTTCTCGATCCGCAATACCAGCGTGGAGGCCTATGCGCACCCCATCGTTCACGAGGTGAAGGTGAGCCGCGCCGACCTGCTGGGCGACCTGCGCAAGCCCGACAAGCGCGCGGCCTACCTCGACCTGGGCGGCGAGTGCTGGTACGTGCTGGGCAACGATGCGAAGGGCCGCTGCATCGCCAAGCCGGATGAGATACCTGCCGAATGCGGCGTGATGGTGCTGGAGGGCGATCGCCTGGTGGTGGCGCGCGCGGCGGTGCATCGCGCCTTCGAGCGCATTCCGTTCGCGGTATGGCTGGCGCTGGCCAAGGCCCAGCCGATTCCGGGCTTCGAGGACGACGCGCAGGACATGCTGGCCTGAAGAAACCAGCTCAGGTGATGGCGTCGTAGCTCCGGTGCGCGATGGCGACCACGTCGTCGGGCAGGAACTGGTTCTGCATCTGGCGCAGGCCCTCTTCGCGGTCTTGCGTGCTGGCGGTGCCGTCGAACATCTGGTCGCAGAACTCGAGCAGGTCCTTCACGATGCGTTCGTGGCGGTAGTAGGCGAGGGCCACGGCGTCGATGTCTTCCTTCTTTGCGCCATAGCCTTCGTGGAACAGCGCTTCTTCGTGCGGCTGGTTCCATGCGTGCCCGACGCCGCCGCCGATGAACATCAGGTCGCGCTCCTTCGGCGCGAGGATGAGCGTGTCCCAGTCGACGATGGCCAGGCGGTCGTCGTCGCCGACGAGCACGTTGCCCGCGTGCAGGTCGGAGTGGCACGGCACCAACTGCGGCGGGCGTTCGAGCAGGATGGATGCGAGCTGCTCGCTGCGGTAGACGATGTTGTCGATCTCTTCCGCGTGCTCTTCCCAGAAGGCGAGGAAACGCATGGCGATGTCGTCGCCTTTCACGTCGTTGATGAAGCGGCGCTGATAGCGGCGCACGCCTTCGCGCCAGTGATGGTCGTAGCGTTCTCGGGGAAGGGCGGCCGACAGTGTTTCGGGTAGTTCGGTGCGATGGATGGCGCCCAGCGCAGCGCCGAGCGCAACCCACTGCCGGCTCGTCAACGCGCGTTGGAAGCCGTTGCTGCCCTCGAAGAAGGGATAGAGCGCCCAGTCGAAGCCGTGACCTTGCACGCTCAGTTGGCCGCCGGTTGTCGGCAGCGGCGCCATCACCGCTTCGATGCCTTTGTCGTGGTGCAGGAAAGCCGGCACGGCGACCACGCTCCGGTCAAAGCCATTGCGGCGCAGCTTCAGGAAGCAGGTGGCGCCGTCATTCGCGTCGATGCGAAAGACGGCGGAGTTCACATCGGCGCCCAGCGGCAGGAACTCGGCGCGGATGTCGTGCAGTTTGTAGGCACCGGCAAGGCATTGCGCGATGGCTTCGTGCGGCAGGTCGGGAGGCGTGAGCATCCGGGGACTTTAGCGCCGGACGAAAGGCAGCTTCAGTGCAGCGGGTAGGAGGCGAGCGCTTCGTGGCGGAACGGGCGTGTGAAGTGGGAGCGGACCAGGCGGAATTCCGTTGCGGTCCAACGGATGGGCTTCAGCGAAATGGGCCTTGCGGCTCGCTCGGAGTCTCGCGCGATGGTGACGTGTGGATTCCATCCGCGCCCACGGACCTGGAGGGAAAAGCCCGCTTGCAGCAGCACGCAGCTGATATCGCGCTGAAGACGGCGCAGGCCTTCGTGCTCCGAGGGCTGAACCACCGAGACGTCGTTGTTCCACGTGCAGGAGCTGTTGAGCGTCAGTTGCAGTCGCCGCGCGCACACTGCGGCGAGCGCAGCGCGCAGCCGGCGTTCGGCATCGCCTTGCTGATCGTCGAGATACTGAAGCGTGAGGTGCAGGCGCTCTTCAGGTGGAAAGGAGCAGTCCTTGGGCCACCACCAGTCCTTGCGATGCGCTTCGATTTCGGCCTGCACCTGAATGGTGGGGAAGAGTCCGACGAGAAGTTGATTCGGCTCGGTCACGGCGTGCTCCTTCAGCTGGTTTCAGGATTCCGGCGGCCACCAGCTTTCGGCCGTCGTGCGGATGACGCGCGCCGCCTGGGCGCGGATGTCGCTCGTGCTGTTGTGGCCCACCTTGAAGGGCCAGGTCGAGATGCGGCCTGGACGGGTGCGGGGTGGCTGCAAGCGTTGCAGCCTGGAGAAGAAAAGAACCTGCGCCGTGAGCGCAGGTGGACTGGCGGTGGTCATGGGCGTCGCCTCGATGTTGTTCTTGGAGACGACGAATTCTAGAGAAATACTGTATGTATGTACAGTATCCGGAGGGTCCGCAAACCCTTGAGAAAAAGGTTCCTCAGGGCTGCGCGGATGTGCCCAGAAGGGCCTCCAGATCGACCGCCGCAGCCATCGCCCTGTAACCGGCATCGCCCGGATGCAGGTGGTCGCCGGAGTCCATCGAGGCCTTGAGCCGGGAGGGGTTCGCCGGGTCGCGCAGCAGGGCGTCGAAGTCGACCACGGCGTCGAAGGCGCCGCCTTCGCGGATCCAGCGGTTCACGGCCTGGCGAACCTTATCCTTGGCGGGCGAATGGTGGCCTTCGAGCGGCGTGCCTTGCAGCGCCCGCTCGTTCGGCGGGATGGTGCCGGCCATGATGCGCACGTTGTGGGCGCGGGCCATCTCGGCGAGCTGCCGCAACCCCTGGATGACGGCTTCGGCGCGCATGGCCGGTTCCTCGGGCGCGAAGGGGCCACCGGGCCAGCCGATGTCGTTGGTGCCCAGTAGCACGATCATGGCGCGCACGCCCGGCTGGGCGAACACGTCGCGGCCCGCACGCTCCAGGCCGGCTCGGCCCATGCCGTCCTTCAGCAGGCGGCCGCCGGAGATGCCGGCATTCAGCACCGCCACATTGCGCCCCGCCAGCCGCTCGGCCAGCGCGTCGGGCCAGCGGGTGTTGGCGCCGGGCGTGGAGCCGTTGCCATCGGTGATCGAGTCGCCGAGCGCGACGACGGTGGCCGGCGCCCGGGGTGTCTCGACGATCAGGCCGCTGAAGTAGACGCGGGTGCTCCATTGCGTGGCTGCTGCCGGCAGGCGGGCCGCGCCGGTCAGGTCGCCATCGGCGACGAAGGCGGTCTGGCGCGCGTCGAAGTGGAAGCCCGCGGGTTGGCTGGGCCGTGGCAGGTAGAGCGACACGGCAAGCTCGGCGAGCGCGGGCAGGACGATGTCCACCGGGTCGCTGACGAGGCGCGCGCCGGGCGGCACGGTCACGTCGGCCTGCCCGCCGAAACGCAGCGGCCGGTCCGTGCCCTCGACGATGGCCGAACCCCCGCCATGGCGGGCCACGCGTGCGGCGCCGATGTACAGCGGCGCCGTGCCGCCTTCGTTGCTGATCACCACGCGCAGGCGCGATCCGCCGATGCTCAGGCGCGCGACCTGCCGCACGGTCTGGCGGTTGAACTGGAAGGGCAGGCCCGAGGGCAGCACGAAATCGCCGTTCCAGACGGGCTGCGTGCTGGCCATCCAGCTGGGGCTCCAGTAGCTGGCCGGGGAGGGTTCGGCGGCAGAAGTCGCGGCCGAGCCGACAAGGGCGAGCGCGAGAGCGCCGTGGCGCAGGGCCGAGGCAAGAGCGGATGTGGTCATGGAGTTCTTCCTGATGAAAGTTGAAGCGAGGCCTTCACTTTCATTCATGCTCGTCTGGATGGGTAGAAGGCAAAATTGCATCCAGACCATTCCATATTCGAATACACCATGGACACCCTGCGCGCCCTCGAAGCCTTCGTGCACAGCGTCGAACTGGGCAGCCTCTCGGGCGCGGCCCGCGCGCTCGGCACCACGCAGCCGACGGTCAGCAAGCTGGTCGCGGGGCTGGAGCGCTCGCTGGGCGTGCGCCTGCTGCGCCGCACCGCCGCAGGCCTCAGCCTGACCGAGGAGGGCCAGCGCTTCCACGAGCGCTCCCGGCGCGTACTGGAGGACTACGGCGATGCGGTGGCCGACGCGCGCGAAGGCATCCGGCAGCCGCGCGGCCTGTTGCGCGTGAGCGCGCCGGTGACGCTGGGGCAGCGGCATCTCAACGCGATGGCGCTGGAGTTCCTGGGCCTGTACCCCGACATCGAACTGGAGCTGGTGCTCGACGACCGCTTCGTCGATCCGCTGGAGGGCCGCATCGACGTCTCGCTGCGTGTCGGCGGCACTTTGCCGCCCGACCTGGTCGCGCGCCGGCTCGGTTCGTGGCCGCGCGTGCTGGTCGCTTCACCGGACTACATCGCGTCACGCGGCAATCCGCGCAAGCCGCAGGACCTGCTGTCGCACGACTACCTGCGCTACGCGGCCGGCGACGACGGCGTGCTGCTCGATGGCCCCGAAGGCCCCGTCCCGGTGCCGGTGCGCAGCCGCTATCGGGTGAACAACGCGGTGGCGATGCTCGATGCCGTGCTGGGCGGTGCAGGCATCTCGCTGCAGCCGACCTGGATGGTGGCGGAGCTGCTCGCGCAGGGCCGGCTGGTGCGCGTGCTTGGCCGCCACACCGGCCCCGCGCAGGAAATGCACCTGCTCTATGCGCCGCGTCGCCACCAGCCGCAGCGGGTGCGCGTGCTGGTGGACTTTCTGGCGCAGCGCGTGGCGAAGCTGCCGGGTTCGGCAGCCTGAACTCCCGTCAGTTCAGCGGCAGGCGCAGATAGGTGCCGCGCAGCGCATCCTGGCCCACGCTCGGCTTGCTCCAGTCGCACACGCCTGCGGGGAAGATGGTCTGCAGCCGCGCCAGGTCGGCGCCGGCGATGGTCACCGAGTAATCGGCCGCGTTGACCGGCTTCAGCTGGCACTTGAGCACGTCGTTCACCAGCGGCGAGCCGGCCACGATGCGCGGCGTGCTGAAGCGCGGGTAGACCGCGTTGCAGGCGGCGGCCGGGTCGGTCGACGCGGCCTCGTCGATGCGCTTGCCGGTGGCGTCCCAGCAGGCATCGTTGGCGCCCGCGGGCTTGTTGCGCACCACCTTGTCGATGGACGGCGCCGACGTGTCGGCGGCCATGTTGTCCAGCCACTTGTTTATGAGGTCGAGCGAGGCCGACATGTAGTCCACCGGCGTCTTCGAGCCCAGCGTCCAGATGATCTGGTTGTCGCTGCGGCCGTTGGCGCGCTGCAGGCGGGCGCGGATGATCAGGTCCTGCATCGTGTCGTGGATGTCGCCCACCAGGTCGGCGTTGCCGCGCTGCGTGACGATCGGTATGTTCGCCAGGCCTGGACCCTTGAAGCTGTTCTTGAAGCCGCCCGAGTAGGTGGCCTTCAGCGCGTCGGGGTCGGCCTCGGAGCGCGCGGCCTGCGTGTTGCCGTCGCCGTCGTAGCCGCCGACCTTCTCGTTGAGGTCGAGGAACTCCTTCACCGAGATCGCGCCGCTGTTCAGCGCGGCCAGGCCGTACTGCACGCCGATGTTGTCGATGGGGCGGCGCGCCTCCTGCGTTCCGGCGCGTTTGCCCAGCAGGTTCACGTTGGTCTGGAACAGGTCGCAGCGGATGCCGTTCGGATTGGTCGCGCGGTTGAACACGTTCGACGCGTTGGCCGGCTCCAGGAAGCCGCAGCCCGCCGCGTTGTCGGACTTGATGATGCTCGCGAAGGACAGGTCCCAGCTCGTGCAGGTGTTGGTGTTGAAGCCGTTCACCGCGTTCTGCTTGGCCGTGGTCCAGGTGGCGGTGTCGAGCTTGTAGACGTTGTTGAGCAGCCGGCACTCCATCACCTCGGGCATCAGCGTCTCGGGGAAGGACACGATGGGCTGGATGCCGTCGAGCAGGCCCGGGTAGAGCTGCGCGATCAGGTACTGCTGGATGGCGCCGCCCGAGCCACCGAAGCCGACGGTCCACTTCGGCACGGTGCCGAACTCCTCGATGACGTGCTCCTTCAGCATCATCAGCGTTTCGCCCTGCAGGTGCGGGTTGGCGTGCTGGTTGTTCCACAGCTCGGTCGAGTTCATGAAGGCGAAGCCGCGCGAGAGCTGGATGTGGCCCGCGTCGCCGAGGATCGACTCGATGGGATGCACGCCCTGGTTGTACTGGGCGGAGCCGCAGCAGTCGAAGTACACGACCAGCTTCCTGTTCCAGCCCGGGCCGGGCTTCCAGGTGGCGGGCGCGTCCTTGGCCGGGTTGTCTAGCACCGCGAGCCGGTATACGCCGCGGTTGATGGTGCCGGACTCCACGCGCACGATGTAGGGCACGGTGTTGCCGTCGTTGGTGGTCGTGGTCGCGAGGTCGGCCGGCCGCGTGCCCGTGGGGTCCGAAAGCGGCTTGAAAGTATTGGAGGTGCTGCGGTAGTACCAGACCACCTGCGTCGCGGCCGAGCAGTCGGCATCGAGGGGCGAGCCCAGGCCGTTCTGCACCGTGCGGCATTCGTAGGGCGAGATGTGCGGGCCCGAGAGGATCGGTCCGGTGATCGGGTAGTTGACCAGCTTCACTTCGGTGCGCTGCGCCGAGTTGTCGGCGTTGCTCACGACCAGCGAGTTGCTGCTGCCCGTGGTGCTGGAGGCATCGGTCGTGAGCCCGGTGACGAGCCCGCGCAGCACGCGGGCCGTGCTGTCGGCCACCGGCACCTGCGAGCTCACGTCCTTGCCGTTGAGGCTCACGCGCACCTTGTCGAGCGCAACGCCCACGGGCGCGGTGATCTCGAGCAGCGTGTCTCCGCCGCTGATCATGTCGGGCGACGACGAGAGCGTCTTCACCTGGAAGGCGGCCGGCGTCGGCGCGGACGGCGGCGGACTGGCGCCGGGAATGAACGAGAACCCGGGGCCGCTGCCAGATCCTCCCCCGCATGCGGCGACCAGCAGGGCGCCGGCCATCGCGACGAGCCCGGCTGCAACGGCGCGGGATGGGCGAGGCCACGGAAAAACCCGCTTGCGCGGGCGGCGGGGTGTAGCGAACATCGACGTCTCCTGTGTTGTATGTCCTTGAAAGAATACGAATGGACGTTCCGGGCCGCGGTCGTTGCGACGACAGATGACGCGCGAATTGCTACAGGTAATCCCTGATCCCAATGATCCGGCCGGCCGGCCTGCCGCCCCGCAGGCGATGGAGGAGATGGTGCGGCGCTCCAAGTGGGCGTCGGCGCTTTCGTCCGCCGACCTGGAGCATGTGCTCGGCAGCATGCAGGAGCGGCAGTTCGCGCGCGGCAGCTGCATCGCGCGTGCGGGGCAACTGGTCGAGCACTGGATGGCGCTGATCGACGGCTTCGCCAAGATGTCGGTGGCGTCGGAGGACGGGCGCGTGTCGACGCTCACAGGCGTGTCGGCCGGCGTGTGGTTCGGCGAGGGTTCGCTCTTCAAGCACGAGGCGCGCCGCTACGACGTGTTCGCGCTGCGCCCCACGCGCGTGGCGCTGATGCCGCGCCGCACTTTCGAATGGCTGCGCGGCACCAGCGTGCCCTTCAACCACTACCTGCAGGATCTGCTCAACGCGCGGCTCAGCCTCTTCATCGGCGCGCTGGAGCACGAGCGCCTGCTCGATACCGACGCGCGTGTCGCGAACTGCCTGGCGAGCCTCTACAACCCGGAGCTGTACCCGGAAGCCCCGCGCTCTCTGGAAGTGGGGCAGACCGAGATCGGGCTGCTTGCCAACGTGTCGAGGCAGCGCGTGAATGTCGCGCTGCAGCGCTTCCAGGCGCTGGGGCTCATCCGTCTCGAGAAGCGCGGGCTGACGGTGCTCGATCTTGCCGGCCTGCGCGGCTACAGGGCGTCGTGCGGCTGCGCGCTGGCCGCGGAGGGCGGGCGCCCCGGCTCAGGTGCTGCGTAGCTGTCGCGTGCCGACGGGCGTGTCGGGGCCGGTGCGCACGTTGCGCTCGATGAACTCGCGCGAGATCGCATCCACGTTCGCCGGCGCTGGCGTGTTGAAGGACATGCGGTACTTCAGCAGCTTGCCGTTGCGCACCGCGAGGTAGGTGAACGAGTCATAGGCCTTGCCGTCGCGCGAATGCACGAGGCGGAAAGAGACGGTGCGGAAGGTCAGCCCTTCGATGCGCACGTCCTTCGTCGGGCCGATCTTCGCGCTGGCATACACGCCCTGCGCGGCGGCGCGCTGCACCTCGGCGATGGTGCTTCGGAAGTGATCGTCGAACTGCGGATCGCCGACGCCCGGCTGCCAGCTGCGCTTCATGTCGTAGACGTAGACGTCGATCCAGCCGACGCTGCTCTCGAAGCGATGGCTGTTGCCCAGGCCGGCGTTCGCCGCTTCGTACGACTTGGAATTGATGTAGCGCCACTGCACACCCGTGGGCTGGGCTGGCGCGGATTCGGTCGCCGGCTCCGTGGCCGACGGCGCCGTGCCCGGAGCGCTGGCGCATGCGCACAGAAGCGCGGAGAGAAACGCGGCGATCAGCAGTCTCATGAACTGGCTCCGGGAGTGGGGAAGCCGGATGCTACGTGATCGGGGACGCAGGGTGAAGGCGTCTTCGCGACCCGCTAGGCGGCGTGAAGTCCTCGCAGCGGCATCTCTTCTGTGCGCGCATCGCGGCGTTCCGTCTTCCGCCGCTCGATCGCCTCCGCGAGGAACTCCGCATCGCGCGCCACGCCCGAGAAGCGCCCCGATCCCCAGGTGTGCAGCCACGGCAGTCCGAGGAAGTAGAGCCCCGGCTCGTTCGTCACGCCGCGCAGGTGCACGGGCGCGCCGCGCCCGTTGAACACGGGCGCATCGACCCACGCGAAATCGGGTGAGAAGCCGATGCACCAGACCACGCTGGTGATGCCCGCCGCCGCGAGGTCGAGCCGCGTGCGCTCTTCCGGCGGCTCCCACACCGGCGTGTAGACCGAAGGCGGGGGCGCATCGATGCCCTGCGCGGCGATGTGCCTGTCGATCGATGCGTTGATGCGGTTGTAGGTGTCGTCTGCCCGGTCGAGGTTGTCCCGCAGGTTGGGCTGGAACTCGAAGCGGCCGCCATCGAAGCCTTCCAGCAGCCCGTACAGCTCCATGCCTTCGAGCGCGAAGCGGCGCAGGTCGATGTCGCGGCCGCCGTCGCGGCCGGTCACGTAATGGTTGGTGTTATCGCGCACGCCTTCGCGCAGCGGATGCTCGGTGACGGGCATGTCGTAGTACTTCATGTCGGCGAGCCAGTCGACCACCTCGCGGCCCCGGTAGAAGCGCGCGCAGCGCGGCGCGTTGCCCGTTGCCAGGTGAACCTTTCGCCCGGCCAGGTGCAGGTCTTCCGCGATCTGCGCGCCCGACTGACCGCAGCCCACCACCAGCACCGCGCCTTCCGGCAGCTGCGCGGGGTTGCGGTACTGCGCCGAGTGGAACTGCGCGACGTCCGTCGGCAGCTTTTCCGCTAGGCGCGGCACGATCGGCTTGTGATAGCCGCCCGAGGCCACCACCACCTGGTCGGCGGTGTAGAGGCCCGCGTCGGTCTGCACGGTGAAGCGCTCGTGTTCCCGTCCCCCGGCGCCCGGCACGCGGAACACGCGCTCCACGGTCACGCCCTCGATGGCCGGCGCCTTCACATGCTCGACGAAGCCCGCGAGCCACTCATTGATCTGGTCCTTGACCATGAAGCCGTGCGGATCGCCGCCGATGTAGCCCCAGCCCGGCAGCTGGCACTGCCAGTTGGGCGTGACGAGGCAGAACGAGTCCCAGCGCTGCGTGCGCCAGGTGTGGACCAGGCTGCGCTTCTCGATCACCAGATGGTCGATGCCGCGCTGCTGCAGGCAATGGCTCAGCGACAGGCCGGCCTGGCCGCCGCCGACGATGACGACGCTGTAGTGGCTGCGTCCGCCGTAAGGGTGTGACATGGGTGCTCTTTCCTTATCTCTGTCTCTGGATGTGGGGCGGGTCAATCGTCGAAGGCGACGACGGTGACTTGCGCATCGGCTGTCGCCGAAAAGCGCGCGGCGATGCCTTCGACCTCGGCCAACTGGTCCATCGCCTGCGAACAGGCGAAGCCGTACTTCGCGCGCACCCGCTCCGAGGCAATGCCCAGCGCTTCGCGTGCGCGTTGCAGAAAGTCGTCGAGGGCGTAGCGCTGGCCGGGCGCGAGGTGTTCCCGCACCACGCTGGAAGGCGAGTAGCAGCGGGTTTCGCTGGCGTCGGGCCAGCGCACGCGGAAGTGCGTCACTGGCATGCGGCGGGCTCCTGCAGCGTGGTGGACGGCTGGATGAAAGCATCGCTGCCGAAGTCCCACAGCAGCGCTTCTTCACCTCCCGCGCGCAGACGCACCTGCCGTGTGGCGTCGACCTCGCCGATCACGCCGCAGGCGATGTCGCGGGCCGAGAAGCGTGCCATCACCGCCGCGACCTGCGCGGGTGCCACGCTGAGCACGAAGCCATAGCTCGGAAACGAAGACAGCCACCGCAGCAGCGGCACGCCGTCGGGCCGCGGCAGCGCGTCGAGGTCGATGCGCGCGCCGACGCCCGAGCATTCCAGCAGCATCATGGCCGTGCCCACCGCGCCGGCCATGCTGATGTCCTTGGCGGCGCAGCAAAGCCCGTCCTCGGCGATGGCTGGCAGCAGCTCCAGGTCGGCGCGCAGCCGCGCGGCAGGCGCGCGCGTCGAGGCGTTCCAGTACGGAAACGGCTCTTCGTAGGCGCCGCGCAGGTCGGCCGCCATCACGAGCAGGTCGCCCGGCTTCGCGTCGAAGCTGGTCAGCAGCCGGCGCGCATGCCCGAGGATCGCGACCGCCAGCTGCGGCTTCTCGCTGCGGTTGTTGCTGTGGCCGCCCACGATGGGCACGCCGTAGCGCACGGCCGCTTCGGCGAGTCCGCGCAGCACGTCGTCGGCCGGGTTCATGCCGGTGCTCCAAAGCGCGTCGACCACGGCCGTCGGGCGACCGCCCATGGCGTAGATGTCGCTCACGTTGACCATCACGCCGCAGTAGCCGGCGAACCACGGCATGCGCACGATGAAGTCTTCCACCAGCCCCTCGATGGCGAACAGCAGGTAGCCGCCATGGCCGTCGGGGATGGCGGCGCAGTCGTCGCCGATCGGCACTGCCTGCGCGAGCGCGCCGTGGCCGCCGGGCAGCGAACGGCCCAGCGCCGATACCACGTCGCTGATGTCGCGCTTGTGGGCGAAGCCGCGCGTGGCGCGAAGGGCCTCGGCGATGTCGTGGACGCGTTGCTGCGTCATGCCAGCACCTTCGCGCGCGTGACGAAACCGCTCAGCGGATCGTGGCAGGGCGGATACCAGCCGAGGTCGGCCCGCATGCGTGCGTGCGGGCGGCCGTGCACCGTGGTTTCCTCGAGCGCGGTCCAGCCCAGCTTCTCGAACAGCGGCACGTTCTGCATCTGCACCTGCGCGAGAAAGATCCTGCAGCCCAGCGCATGGGCGCGCGACACCGCGAGCCGGATCAGCGTCGCACCCAGGTGCCCCTGGCTGCGGAAGGCGGGGTGCACCGCAAGGCGCGAGCCCCACCATTCGCCGGCCGCTTCGCCGCGATGGATGCGGACCGTGCCCACCACCTGGTCGGGCATGCCGCCGTTGCACGACATCGCCACCAGCAGCCGCGCATGCTCGTCGACGGCATCGCGGTCGTCGCGCGCGAAGATGCCTTGCTCGATGCAGAAGACCGCGCGGCGCAGCGCCATCGCTTCGTCGCGCTCCCATTGCTGGGCGGCTTCGCGCACCAGGTACTCGACGGGTGCGTAGTGGTCCGCCATCTCGCAGAGGTCGTCGATGCACAGCATGGTCAGCTTTCGCTTTCTTTTTCGTAGATGGAGAGTGACGAGCACGCGCCGCACTTGCCGCAGCCGGCCTTGATGTCCGCCGAGCGCAGGCCCGCCGCCACCACGCGTTCGCCCAGCGGCGCGAGCAGCGACTTCATGAATTCCGGCGAGGGCGCCGGGTGGTCTTCCAGCGGGGTGCCGCTGATGGGCACGAAGGGCACGACGAAGGGGTACACGCCGCGCGCCAGCAGCTGGTCGCAGGTGTCGAGGATGGCTTCGCGCGTGTCGCCCAGCCCGGCCAGGATGTAGGTGCTGACCTGCCCCCGGCCGAAGACGCCCACGGCCGCCTCGAAGGCGCTCATGTAGCGCGACACCGGCACGCTGGCCTTGCCCGGCATGATGCGTTCGCGCACCTCGGGCGTGACCACTTCCAGGTGCATGCCGAGCGTGTCGATGCCCGCGGCCTTCATGCGGTGGAACCACTGGTCGTCGTCCGGCGGCTCGCACTGGCCCTGGATGGGAATGTCGACCGCTGCCTTGATTGCGAACGCGCTCTCGCACAGCACGGCCGCGCCGCGGTCGGTGGCGTTGGGCGTGCCGGTGGTCATCACCATGTGCTTCACGCCGTCGAGCAGCACGGCGGCGCGCGCCACCTCCGCGAGCTGCTCGGGCGTCTTGCGCGCCACGGTGCGGCCGGCCGCCAGTGACTGGCCGATCGCGCAGAACTTGCAGCTCTTCCTGCGGCTCTCGTAGCGGATGCAGGTCTGCAGCACGGTGGTGGCCAGTACGTCGCTGCCATGCAGCGTGGCGATGTGCGAGTAGGGTACGCCGTCGAAGGTCTGCATTGCATAGAAGCGCGGCTGCCTCGGAAAGCTGATGCTCGCGATGGGGATGCTGCCGCGCATCACGCGGCTCACGCCGGTGGCGTCGGGCGCCTCTGCCGTGAATGGCGAGTGCCAGGCGGTCGAGGTGTGGACCGGCACCATGATCGTGTGGCCGTCCACCGTCACGGCCTTGTGGTCCGAGGGGCCCGCGCCGCCGCGCCGGCTCGCGACGCCGGCCGAGGTGTCAGCCAGCCGCAACCCGAAGGACTGGAGTTCGGTCATCAGCTGCCGGCTGTCGGGCTGCTGCATCGTCGAGGGTGTGGTCATGGTCGGGGCTCCGGTGAACGAGGGGTTGCGTGGGGTGCATGGGCACGGTGGTCTGCGCCGGCCGGTCGTTGATGGCGAGCGACAGCAGCTCCGGTCGCGCGTAGTGGCCGACCGAATCCATCATTCGCTTGCGCTTGGCGATCAGCGCCATGTCGAGGTCGGCCACCACCATGCCTTCGCCTTCGGTGAGCGGCGGCGCGAGGTGCTTGCCCTCGGGCGAGACGATGGCCGTGTGGCAGCCGCCGCGCAGTGCCTTCTGCAGGTCGGCGTCGGGCGTGACCGAGCGGACCTGCTCGTCGGTGAGCCAGCCGGTGGCGTTGACCACGAAGCAGCCCGATTCGAGCGCGTGGTGGCGGATGGTCACTTCCATCTGCTCCGCGAAGACCGGCCCGACCAGCGAGCCGGGAAACTGCGCGCAATGGATCTCTTCGTGCTGCGCCATCAGGCTGTAGCGCGCGAGCGGGTTGTAGTGCTCCCAGCAGGCCAGCGCGCCCACGCGGCCGACGGCCGTGTCGACCACCTTGAGGCCGGCGCCGTCGCCCATGCCCCAGACCATGCGCTCGTGGTACGTGGGCGTGATCTTGCGGCGCTTCAGTGCCAGCGTCCCGTCGGCATCGAACACCAGCTGCGTGTTGTAGAGGCTGCCGTGGTCGCGCTCGTTCACGCCGAGCACGACGACCATGCTCCGGGCGCGGGCCCGTTCGGCCACCGCCTGCGTGACGGGGCCGGGCACGACCACCGCGCGCTCCGCCAGCCGCAGGTGCGGCGCGCCCTGCAGCACCGGCGGCAGCACGAAGCTGAAGTAGGGGTAGTAGGGCACGAAGGTCTCGGGAAAGACCGCGAGCTGCGCGCCCTTGGCAGCGGCCTCGTCGATGGCGCCGCACACCCGTTCGAGCGTGCCTTCGGGCCGCTCGAAGTCGGGCGCGATCTGGATCGCCGCGGCGCGCACGATGCGGTGAGAAGAGGTCATGGTCATCCCCTGTCCACGACGGCGAGCGCAGCGAAGCCAATTCGGGGAACACCGCAGAACCGGCTTTGCCGGGCTGCAGGTGTTGCCCCCGGCGAGGGGGTTGGCGAAGCGACACGAAGTGCGCGAAGACTGGGGGTGAGCATTTACAGCGTCCAGGTGTCGATGACGACCGCGCCGGCCTTCTTGTGCAGCAGCACGAGGTCGAGCACGTCCAGCGGGTTGATCGGCGTGATGCCCTCGATCAGCGCGCCTTCCCCGTGGCCGTACAGCGCCTGCAGCGCGAAGCGGCAGGCATACACCTTGCCGCCTTCCTCGATGAACTTCGCGATCTGCTTGTTGAAGTTCTGGTGACCCGGAAAGGCCTCGTCGCCCAGCGTGGGAAAGCCGCGCTGCACGCCCAGCGTCACGCCGGGGCCGTAGAGCAGGACGGAGGTGTCGTAGCCCTTGCGCTTGAGCCGCGTGGCCTGCAGCAGGTTCACGAAACCGATCGAGCCTTCGAAGGCCACGGTGTGGAAGGTGACGAGTGCCTTCTCGCCGGGCTCTGCCTTGACGTCTTCGAACACCTTCTCTTCGTAGTCGACGAGGAACTCGCCTTTTTCGTTGCGGGGGCGGGTGACTTTGGGCATGGGGTTCTCCGGGTTGGGTGGTGGGTACGCAGGTCTTGCGTGCCTTCTCCTTCGCAGGCGATGTGCCAGCGCTCCGGCGGCCTCATGCGATCAATGCGCGATCAACACGCGGCGGCGCGGGCCGCGCGGGCGAAAAAATCTTTTGGGTGCCTTCGAACGCGGGAACGGGGCGAGCTCGGAAGGCCTGTCGCGCACCGTGACGACGCGCATTCCATGCGATCAATGCACCCGATCAATGGGGTTGATCGCACCTGATCGAAGCATTTCTCTCCCGAGGAGCGGGCGCGGTTCATGCATGTTGATCGGCGGCCGGATGCAATCAATGAATGCGATCAATTTCGCCGGAGCGCCCACCATGACCACGATCACCGCCCACTGGCGCAAGCAGCTGCGCAACACCTCGCGTCCGGCCTACCTGCTGCTGGCCGACCTGATCGCGGACGACATCAAGACCGGCCGCCTCGGCGTGCGCGACCGCCTGCCCACGCTGCGCGACCTGGCCACCGAGCTCGAGCTGAACTACACGACCGTGGCGCGCGGCTACGCCGAGGCGCGCAAGCGCGGGCTGATCGACTCGCGCGCCGGCACCGGCACCTTCATCCGCTCGGGCAGCCCCAGCCTGCGGCTGCGCGGCGGCAGCGGCGCCGAGATGACGATGAACATGCCGCCCGAGCCCGACGACGAGCACCTGATGGCGCGGCTGCATGACAGCGCCAGCCGCGCCTTCGCGCAGATCGACTTCCACGACCTGCTGCGCTACCAGGATTTCGGCGGCACCGCGCACGACCGCGCTGCCGGCATGCACTGGCTGCGGCGCTTCGTGCCCGATGCCGGCATCGACCGCATCCTGGTGTGTCCCGGCATCCATGGTGTGCTGACCGCGCTGTTCTCCCAGCTCGCGCGACCGGGCGAGCTGGTCTGCGTGGAGTCGCTCACCTATCCGGGCGTGAAGGCCATCGCGGCGCAGCTCGGCGTCCAGTTGCATGCGCTGCAGATGGACGACGACGGCCCCATCGCCGACGCCTTCGAGCACGCCTGCAAGACGCTCAAGCCCAAGGCGCTCTACTGCAACCCCACGTTGCTGAACCCGACCGCCGCGACCGTTTCGCGCGCGCGGCGAGAGGCACTGGCCGACGTGGCGCTGCGCTATGCGGTGCCGATCATCGAGGACGACGCCTACGGCATGCTGCCGCGCCAGACGCCCGCGTCGCTCGCCACGCTGGCGCCGGGGCTCACGTACTACGTGAGCGGCTTTTCCAAGTGCTTCGGCGCGGGGCTGCGCAGCGCCTACGTGTGTTCGCCGACGGTGGTGCAGTCGCAGCGGCTGGCGGGCGCGATGCGCGCGACCACCGTGATGGCCTCGCCGATCACCAATGCGCTGACCACGCTGTGGGTGGAAGACGGCACGGCCGAGGAGATGCTGCAGGCCGTGCGCGCGGAATCGGTGGCGCGGCAGGCGCTTGCGGTGCGCTACCTGGGCGACAGCGGCCTGCAGGCGCACCCGGAGGGCTTTCATGCCTGGCTGCCGCTCACGCCAGGCTGGAGTCCGGTGGAGTTCGCCTCGTACCTGCGCACGCAGAACGTGGGCGTGGTGGCGAGCGCGGCCTTCTCCACCGACGGCGATCCGCCCGACGCGGTGCGCATCTGCCTGGGCGGGCCGATGTCGCGCGAGCAGTGCGACCAGGCGCTGCGGCTGATCGCCGACACGCTGGCGCATCCGATGCATCCGCATGCGACGCTTCGAGACGGCAATCACGGTGCGTGAGCGGCACCGGAAGGGTGGACTCACACGGGATTGATCACTTGTCGCATCACGATCTGGGGGGCTGGCCGCTCCCACAGCGCGTCGAGCGCCGACTGGATGCTGTCGAAGACCCGCGACCGGCTCCTGGGCGAGGGCAGGTAGTGGTTGAAGTAGCGCCGGCCCTCGGTCGGCACGCCCAGCAGCGTGAGCTGGCGCACAGGCAGGCCTGTCGCGTCGACCGGATGCCCGAGGGCGTCGATGAGCGGAACCGCCATTCGTTCGTCCGCCGGAGGCGGCGGCGACGAGCCGGCGCACAGGCCCGAGCGGCACAGCGCGGCGAGCAGTGAATCGTCCGTGGTGTCGATCGCGCCGTACCCCGCGCGTCCGTGCACCAGATGGTCGAGGCAAGCGACGAAGGGCGTCTCGAAGGCGCTCGATCGCGCCCGCCAGACGCCGAGCGCGGCGTCGCGCTCGAGCGCGGGGGCCGGGCCGAGGTCTACGCGCAGCAGGCCGGCACGCATCAGCGCCAGCCATTCGAGCCCGCGCGAGATCGGCGGCCCCACGACCAGCAGCGAGATCCGCGGCGCCACCACGTCGAAGAAACGGCGGCGGGATGCCGGCGCGAGTGTGTCGAACTCCACCGCCTGGCGGATGAAGCCGCGCAGCACGCGCAGCATTTCCACCGCGTACTTGTACGGGCTGTGCGCCTCGCCCTTGCGCGCCTCGTCCACGTCGAAGCGCAGGCGCGCTGCAAAGGCTGCGCTGAATTCCGCGCCGCTGCGCGGCGAAGGCGCGGGCCTGGGGACGGATTCCGATGCGAGCAGCGTTTCAGGCGAGAACCCGGCCATCGATGGCAGGGTCTTCTCGCACAAGGCCTTCACTTCGGCAGGCGCTAGCAGGGCGAGCACGCGCCGGCAAGCCGCCGCGTCCGCGCCTTGCGACAGCGCCATCGCTCGCATCAGGTAGGCCGCGCGCATCTCGGCCGAGAGCACGGTCAACAGGTCTTCCTCGAGCAGCAAGCCTTCGGGCCCGCGTGCCGCGCGCCGCAGGGCCAGGTAGGCATCGGTGCAGAAGATCGGCGCGAAGCTGCCCGACAGGTCGAGCGATTGCGCCGGCCGGCACGCGAACGGCATGCCGCTGCGGGAGTGCACGAACATGACGGGCTCACGGCCGCTCGGCAAGTACTGCAGCATGCCGTCGTCCTCGCGCACGAAACGGCCGCCACGGCCCGTGGTGAGCGCCGCCACCACGTCCACCGCCACCAGGCCGGTGCCCGAGATGCCCACCGCAGACCCGGCCTCGATGCGCGCCTGCAGCGGTGCCGGCGGGTAGGGGGCCATCGGCCTTGCAGGCGATGCCGGCCGTTCGCCGCCGGAACGTGCCAGACCATGGCCGGTGCAGAGGAAGACGTGATCCACCGTGAGCGCCGAACCGTCGCCCAGACGCACGTGCACCCGCTCGTTGGCCACGAGCGAGACATCGAGCGCGCGATGGCGCACCTCCGAGATTCGAAGATGCGAAGGCGCGTTGTTGCACAGCACCGCGTACACGTGCCGCAGGTAGGCGCCGAAGAGCGCGCGCGGCAGGAAGCCGTTGGGGTCGGCTGCGATGTCGCGCTCTTCGCGCAGCCAGTCGATGAACGACATCGCGCCCGTGAGCGGCGCTTCGCCGAAATGGCGTGCGCTGAAGCTGTCGAGCTGGCCGGTGACGGTGTTGAGCAGCAGGAAGTCTTCCTGCTGCGGCTTGTGCAGACCTGGGCCCGGCTCGTCGGGGTCGATCACGTGCACGGTGAGCGCGAGCCGTGGCTGCCGGCGCGCGACGGTGACCAGCCGGTCGAGTACCGCCAGGCCCCAGGGGCCGGCGCCGACGATCGCGATCTCAACCCGCACGGCGCAGCTCCCTGTCGGGCCTGCCCGGCAGCGTGACCAGCATCACCCCGGCGACGATCAGCGCGCTCGCGGCCAGCAGGCTCCAGCTCAGGGGCTCGGCGAGAAAGACCACGCCGAACGCCACGCTCACCAGTGCCCGCAGATACGCGTTGCTGGTGGTGGTGACCGGGCCCAGCGTGCGAATCAGCCTGAAGAAGATCACGCTGGCCAGCGCGGTCGACAGCACCGCGAGGGCCAGCAGTGCCAGCGTGGCCTCGAGGCTTGGCGTGAGCGTCCAGGGCCGGTCCATGGCCAGGCTGAAAGGCAGCATGGTGAGCCCGCCGCACAGCAGCGAGCCGGCCGCGGTGACCACGGCGGGCTGGTCGCCGAAGCGATGGCCGAACACAGCCCCGCACGCATACGACGCGCTCGCCCCCAGGACCGCCATGACCGCGAGAAAGTCGCTGCCGCCCAGCGCAGCGTGGGAACCGAGGCCGGCGATCCCGGCGACGCCCGCAAGGCCGAGCAGCACGCCCACGAACTTCGTGAACACGAAGGGCGCCGAGCCGACGACGAAGACCGACAGCATGAAGGCGAACAGCGGCACCGTGGCGTTGAGCACGCCCGCGAGCCCGCTTGCGATGTGCTGCTCGCCCCAGCCGATCAGCGTGAACGGCAGCGCGCCCTGCAGCAGCCCCTGCACCCAGAGCGCCCCCCAGCGGCCGGGGCGCGTCGGGAGCGTGAAGCCCTTCGCCAGGGCCAGCGCCGTCAACAGCGCGCCGCCGAGCAGGATGCGCGCCGCAGCCAGCGTGGCCGGCGGATAGTCGGCCACCGCCACCTTGATCAGCGTGAAGGAGCCGCCCCAGAGGATCGCGAGCAGCACCAGCAGCATGTATTCGCTTGGCGGCGCCGGCGCCCTTGTCCCTTGTTTCTCAGGCATGGCTCAGCGCCTCCAGGTGTGAGCAGTAGTCGGTGAAGCACTCCTCGATCTCCGAGGGCGAAAGCAGGCCGGCGCGGTACTGGAACTCGACGTGCGTGGCGTCGTGCCATCCGCGGATCAGCATGAGCAGGTCGTACTTCAGCCGGTAGCCGCGATCGGCGTGCCGCGGCGTCGCAAGTCCGGGCGCGTCGCCATCGGCCTGGGGCATGAAGTTGAGCGAGAAGCCGGTCAGCGGGTTGCGGTCCGCGCCGGGCGGCAGGCCGAGTTCGTCGAGCACCTGGTCGAACTGGAAGTCCTGGTGGCGCGCGGCCAGCGCGATGCCGTCGCGCACGCGCTCGACGAGCTGCCCGGGCGACAGCGCACCCAGCCCCGTGACGCGCAGCGGCACCAGGTTGATGAAATCGCCGATGGCCTGCGCGACCTGCGGGTGGGCACGGCCGGCCAGCGGCGTCACGACCACGAGGTCGTCGCATTCGGTCAGCGCCGCGAGCCAGCGGAAATACGCGCCCACGTACAGCACATAGGGCGTGCACTTCAG
The DNA here is from genome assembly GCF_048305045.1 of Variovorax sp. 278MFTsu5.1. NCBI lineage: Bacteria > Pseudomonadati > Pseudomonadota > Betaproteobacteria > Burkholderiales > Comamonadaceae > Variovorax > Variovorax sp. 278MFTsu5.1. Next base: position 4,149,685 of record NZ_CP157622.1, on the reverse strand, counting down.
GCGCCGCGCCGCCGCCACGACCGCATCGCGCAGCGTGCCGCGCACGGCGGCCTCGATGGCATGGCAGCGTTGCGGATCGTCGCAGCGCAGCCTGTCGGGCAGGTAGCGGTGGCGGTAGGGCGCGGCGAGCAGCTCGCGGAAATGCGAGCGCGCGGCCTGTGCCGAGGCGTTGCGCGCGCCGGCCCAGGCCGCGATGTCGCGCATCGACGGCGGGGCATCCGTCGTCCAGGGTCGGCCCGCGAGGCGCGCGGCCAGCTCGCGCCCGAGCAGGCCCTGGCTCGTGCCGTCGCTGACCAGGTGGTGGACGGTCCACAGCAGCCGGCGCCGCCTGCCGGGCAGGACGAGCAGGGTCGCGCGGAACAGCGGCGCGTCGGAGAACAGCGCGATCTCCGCCTCGCCTTCGGCCACGCGCAGCGCGTCGATGCGGCGCGCCAGTGCTTCCGCTTCGAGAGCGCTCAGGTCGCACAGAGCCACAGGAACGTCTTCCGTCGGCATGATCGACTGGCGCACGGCGCCTTCCTCGTCATGGCCGAAGCGCAGGCACAGGCTGTCGTGGCGCAGCGCGATCTCGGTCAGCGCGCGGCCTACCGAGTAGGCATCGACGCCGTCGGGCAGCTCGAACAGCGCGACCATGTTGCACCAGTTGCGGTTGCCGCCCGCGCAGAAGGTGCGGAAGTAGCGCCGCTGCTGCGGGCTCAGCGCGAACCAGCGGGTGCGCGGGGCGGGCGGGATCGGCGCCGGCGCGGCCGAACCGGCCTCCTGCAGCTGCCGCGCCAGCTCGCGCGCGGTGGGCGCGTGCATCAGCAGCAGCGGCTGCGCATGCATGCCGAGCCGTGCTTCGAGCTCGGCGCACAGCCGCATCGCCGCGAGCGAATCGCCGCCGAGCGCGAAGAAGTCCTCGTCGACGCCGACATGCGCCTGCCGCAGCACCCGTGCAATCGCGTCGGCCACGCCGAGCGCGAGCTCGTCGGCATCCGCGTCGGAGGCGGCGGCGGCGTCCGCGCGCGGCGCAGGCGCGGGCAGGCGTGCGCGATCCAGCTTGCCGTTGGGCGTGAGCGGCAGCGCATCGAGCGCGATCAGGTGGCTCGGAATGGCCGCCGCAGGCAAGCGCTCCGCGAGGAAAGGGCGCAGGCTCCGGCGCACGGCCTGTGCATCGGCCTGCGTGCTGAAGTAGCCCACGAGCTGCGCGCAGCCTTCCTCGTTCGTCACGCACACCACGGCCGCGTCGGTCACCGATTCGTGCGACTGCAGCACCGCCGCGACGCCCGCGGGCTCGATGCGGGTGCCGAGGATCTTCACCTGATGGTCCTTGCGTCCGCGCAGGTGCAGCGCACCCTGCGCGTCCAGAAAGCCGAGGTCGCCGCTCAGGTAGGCCGGCTGCCCGTCGAGCACGATGAAGCGCGCGGCCGAGGGCTCCTCCGGGCCCAGGTAGCCCAGCGAGCGGTGCACCGTGCGGATCGCGACCTCGCCGGGCTCGCCCGGGCCTGACGGCTGCAGCGCCTCGTCGAGGATGCGCACGTCGACCCCGGGCAGCGGCAGGCCGCAGCACTGGATGCCCTCGGGCGCCGGGTCGGGCACGCGGGAGCAGAACTTGGCGAGCGTGGTTTCGGTCGGCCCGTACAGGTTGTAGACCGCGCTCGAAGGAAACGCCGCGCGCCAGCGCCCGACAAGCGCACTGCCCAGCGGTTCGCCCGCGAACAGCGTGTGGCGCAGCGTGGCGTTGCGCGCGCCCGCGGGCAGCGCCGCCAGGCAGGCCTGCGCCAGCGACGGCACCGCGTGGAGCACGCTGACGCCCATCCTGGCGAGCCAGTCCGGCACTTCAGCCGGTGTCGGCGGGGCGTCTGCCGGTGGCAGGCAGCCGGTCACGCCCGCGACGACCGGCAGCAGCAGGTCGCGCAGCACCACGTCGAACGACAGGCGGGTGAGCACACCCACGCGGTCGCCGGGCTGGAGGCCGAGCATGCCGGCTTCCCAGGCCAGGAAATGCGCGAGGCCGCCGCGCCGCCCGAGGATGCCCTTGGGCCGCCCGGTCGTGCCGGAGGTGAAGAAGACGTAGCAGCCCGCATCGGGCGCGATCTCCGGCAGGCCCAGGTCGTCGAGCGTCCACCCGGCCTGCGGCGATGCGGCGCCCGCGACGCGCCGGATGCCGTCGGCCCCGAGCGGCGACTGCATCGCGAACTCGATGGCCAGCGTGGCGGCCGCCGCGTCCAGCATCGCCTGCTTGCGCGCCGGCGGCAGCGCCGCGTCGACCGGCACGGCGACCACGCCCTCGAGCAGGCAGCCCACGAGCATCGCCGCCAGTCCGCGCGAAGCCATGCCATGCAGCACCACGCGCTCGCCAGCCTCCACGCCTTGCCGGCGCAGCAGCGACACCTGCGCGACCACGAGCGCCGCGAAGTCGTCGCGCCTCATGGCGCCTTCGTCGTCGATCCAGAGCGTTGCCGCACCGGTGCGCAGGCCGTCGCGCAGCAGCGCGGTGAGCGATGGTTGCGGCGCGTTCACAGTGTCACCTCGAACACGTCGGCAAAGCGGCGTGGGTGGTAGAGCGTGTGCATCGCATGTGGGCGTGCCTCCAGCGCGCAGGCCACGGCCTCCGCGACGGCCGGCGACTGCGCGAAGCCGCCGGTGTTGTGGCCGCCGCTGAGCACCATCTTGCCGCCTGCGTCCGCTTCCTGAACTTCGAGCACTCCCAGGCCCGAGGGCGTCCAGGGCCGCACGCAGAAGCCCGGACGCTCGCCGAGCATGCCGGACTCCCTGGCACGCCTGAACTTGTCGCCGAAGAGTTCCTCCGCCGTTTCCATCACGCAGCGCGCGAGTTCTGGCAGGTCGGCCAGGCGCACGTCCTCGGCCGAGGCGCCGACGAAGCCGTGCCCCGAGCTGCAGTGCAACACAGGCCGGCCGGCGGCATCGCGCCCGGGCACGACGTTGGCGCCCTGGGCCGCCTCGCTGCTGCCGAAGGCGCGCCGGCGCACCTTGAGCGGCGTCTGCAGCGGCGTGCCATTGTTAGGCAGCGTGACCCACATGCCGACCATCGCGCCGATGGCGGGCAGCCCCGCCGTCCTCGCGGCAAGGGTGTGCGCCTGCGCGCCGGGGGAGAGTACATAGTGGTCGGCCCGCCGCAAGGCATCGTTGACGACGATGCCTGTCACCGCGCCCGAACCTGCATGCCGCACCTCGCTCGCCTCATGCTGCCAGTGGAAGCGCGCGCCGAGGCGCTCGAGCAGCCCGATCAGGTTGCGGCAGAACGAGACGATGTTGAGCGAGAACCCTTGCACATCGAGCGCTCCCGCGATCGCTCCCTCGTCGATCGCGCTGCCCAGCGCGGGCTCGCGCTCGCGCAACCGCGTGAGCGGGACCGCGCCGATCAGCGCACCGATCTCGGCCTCGGCCGTCTGCGCCGCGTGCAGGGACGCCTCGCTCGGGTAGATGCGCAGCAGCCGGCCGACGTGGTGCGTCTCGCGCAGCAGCTCCGGATAGAGGCTGAAGAGCTCGCGCCACAGCCGGTGGCTCTGCCGGTTGAAGCCGACGATGTCGTTGCCATAGAGCAGCGCCGCCCAGGGCGGCACCTGTTCGAGCTGGTCGATCCAGCGGCGGTCGGCGTCCGACATCGTCTGGTAGTCGCGCGACAGCCAGCCGTCCCGCGAAATTCCAAGGCGAAAGCGCGGCGTGTCCCGCGGCGTGTAGAGCGGCGAACAGGCCAGGTGATGGCGCGACTCGTTGTACGAGAAGATGCGCGCGTCCCTGCCGCCGAAGGTCGCGCCGGCGCGCTCGGCGTGCGGCGTGTCGCCCCGGCGCGGATCGGCCATGCGGTCGTACACCGACACGCGATGGCCGCGTCGGCACAGCGTCAGCGCCGTGACCAGGTTGACGACGCCCGCGCCGACCAGCATCACCTCGCCCGGCGCACCGGCCACCGCCTCGGCGGACGGCCCATGCCTCGGCCGGCACATGGATTCCGCAAGCACGAAGGCTTCGTACTCGGCGCGCTCCCAGTTCGATCCGGTCACGAAGGCGCAGCGCCCTTGGAGCGTCGACGGATCGATGGCGACCCGCGAGGCCGAGAGGCCGCAGAAGATGAAGCGGCAGCCGGGGAGCCCGGCCGCGATGGCCGAGACCGCCTCGTACTGCGCCTCGCGCGCGATCACCACGTCGGGCGCGAGCGCGGCGAGCTCCGCGGCGACCTGATGCGGCGCCTTGGCCGCGAGGTCGGGCCTCAGCACGATGTTGCGCGCCACGAAGACATCGGCCGATGTCCGCGCGAGCCAGCACATGACGACGATCTTCATGCGCCGCCCGCCCGGTCGACCAGGTGGCACGCGACCCAGCGGTCGCCAGCGACTCGCGCGAGCGCGGGCACCTCCTCGGCGCAGCGGCGCGTGGAGCGCGGGCAGCGCGGGTGGAAATGGCAGCCGCGCGGCGGATTCAGGGGAGAGGGAATCTCTCCCCGGATCGCCACGAACGTCTTCTTGCGCACCTCCAGCTTCGGCGCCTCGGCCAGCAGGCCTTCGGTGTAGGGGTGCAGCGGCTGCTCGAACAGCGCGTCCGCGCCGGCCGATTCGACCACCCGCCCGAGGTACATCACGACCACCCGGTCGCTGATGTGCCGCACCACGCCGAGGTCGTGGCTGATGAACAGGTAGGTGAGGGCCAGTTCCTCGCGCAGCGCCATGAACAGGTTGATCACCTGGGCCTGGATGGAGACGTCGAGCGCCGCCACCGCCTCGTCGCAGATCAGCAGCCGGGGCTGCACGGCCAGCGCCCGGGCGATGCCGATGCGCGCGCGCTGGCCGCCCGAGAACTGGTGCGGGAAGCGCTGCATGAAGCCGGCGTCGAGCCCGACCTTGCGCATCAGCGCCGCCACGAGTTCTTCCTGATCCTTCGCGTCGATCAGCCCGTGCGCCACGGGTGCCTCGCCGATGATCTGGCGCACGCGCATGCGCGGGTTCAGGCTCGCATAGGGGTCCTGGAAGATCATCTGCACGCCGAGCATGTCGCGGCGGCGCTCGGCAGCCGAGAGCCGCCGCCTGCGCAGCTCGGCGTCCTCTCCCAGCCACCAGCGCTCGCCTTCGCTCAGCGCCTGCAGGCCCGCGGCCATGCGTCCGAGCGTGGACTTGCCGCAGCCCGACTCGCCCACCAGCCCGACGACTTCGCCGGGGCGCACCGCGAGCGAAACGCCGTCGACCGCATGGACGGTGCGCGCGGGCGCCTGGGCGCCGAAGAGGCGCGCGATCCTCGCCGCGGCATCGGGCTTGCGGACGAAACGCTTGGAGCTGGCGCGCAGCTCGAGCAACGGGGTGACGGATTCCATGGTGTCAGTTCGCGATCGCGGCGGAGGAGGAGGGCAGGGGAGTCGGATGGAAGCAGCGCAGCCGGCGGCCGTCGAGCGCCACCAGGGGCGGCTCGTTGCGGCAGACGACATCGGCGTTGGCGCAGCGCGCCTGGAATGCGCAGCCCTGGGGCAGCGCGAGCAGCGAAGGCGTCATGCCGGGAATCTGCTGCAGCGGATGTCCGCGCGGGTTGCGCGACGGGGCGCTGGCGATCAGCCCTCGCGTGTACGGGTGGCGCGGCCGGTCGAGCACCTCGGCCACGGGGCCCTGTTCGACGATGCGCCCGGCATACATCACGCTGACCGTGTCGGCCAGGCCCGCCACCACCGACAGGTCGTGCGAGATCCAGATCAGCGCGGTGCCCGACGCCCGGCACAGGGCCTGCATCTCCGCGAGGATCTGGCCTTGCACCGTGACATCGAGCGCGGTGGTTGGCTCGTCCGCGATGATCACGTCGGGCTCGTTGAGCAGCGCGATGGCAATCGCCACGCGCTGGCGCATGCCGCCCGAGAACTGGTGCGGGTAGGCCAGCAGACGCTCGTGCGGCGACGCGATGCCGACTTTCGCGAGCGCGGCGGCCGCGCGTTCGCGCGCCACGCGCTCGCTGACCTTGTGATGCGCGCGCACCGCCTCGATCATCTGCGTGTCGATGCGAAGCACCGGGTTCAGCGTCATCATCGGATCCTGGAAGATCATCGCGACGCGGTTGCCGCGCACGCCCTGCAGCGCGCGCGGCGACAGGCTCCGCAGGTCGAGCACCTCGCCGGTGCGCAGCGCCAGGCGCAGGCGGCCCGCCACCACGCGGCCCGGCGGGTCGATCAGGCCGATCAGCGAGTAGCCCGTCATCGACTTGCCGGAACCCGATTCGCCGACCAGGCCCATGATCTGCCCGCGTTCGATGGAAAAGGACACGTCGTCCACGGCCTTCACGATGCCCGCGCGCGTGGCGAACTGCGTCTTCAGGCCCTCGACGAGCAGGACGGGGTGAGAGGCGTTCGTCATTGCTTCTGCAGCCGTGGGTTCGACACGTCCCGCAGCTGGTCGGCCACGAGGTTGATCGCCAGGATCGTGAGCAGCAGCAGGATGCCGGGATAGAGCGACATCCAGTACTTGCCCGCGAGCAGGTATTGCTGGCCGTTGGCGATCAGCAGCCCTAGCGAGGGCTCGGTGATCGGCACGCCCAGGCCAAGGAAGGACAGCGTGGCCTCCAGCGAGATCGCGTTGGCCACCTGCAGCGCGGCCACCACGATCACCGGCGGCAGGCAGTTGGGCAGCAGGTGCCGCAGCACGATGCGTGCGTCGCCCAGTGCCAGGCCCTGCGCCGCCTCGATGTATTCCTTCCTGCGCTCGACCAGCGCGGCGGCGCGAACGGTACGCGCGTAGTAGGCCCATTGCACCGCCACCAGCGCGATCGCGACGTTGCCTACGCCGGGCTTGAGCAGCGTGATCAGCACCAGCGCGACCAGGATCGCGGGAAACGACAGCTGGATGTCGACGATGCGCATGAGCAGCGCATCGAGCCGCCCGCCGGTGTAGGCCGCGAGCAGGCCCAGCACGGTGCCGAGCGACAGCGCCGCGATCGTGGCCACCACGCCGATGCCCAGCGAGATACGCAGCCCGTAGAGCATGCCCGAGAGCATGTCGCGGCCCTGGTCGTCGGTGCCCAGCAGGTAGAGCTTGCCGGGGCCGGACGCGTGGTCGGCACCGTGCGAGCCGGGCGGCAGGCGCGAGTCGAGGATGTTGAGCTGCGCCAGGTCGTACGGGTTCTGCGGCGCGAGCAAGGGGGCGAGCAGCGCGGCGAGCAGCAGCGCCAGCAGCACGGCCGCGCCGAGCACGGCGAGCTTGGAGTGGGCGTACTGGCGCAGCAGCCGGCGCAGCGGGGATTCGTCGTCTTCGGTCATGGTCGTTTTCTTCATGCGCCTTGTTCGTCGAGGCGAACGCGCGGGTCGAGGCTCGAATACGCGATGTCCACGAGCAGGTTGAGCAGGGTGAACATCGACACCACCACCAGCAGGTAGGCGACGATCACCGGGCGGTCGAGCGAGGAGATCGATTCGATGATCAGCTTGCCCGCGCCAGGCCAGACGAAGATGGTTTCGGTCACCGCGGCGAACGCCACCAGCGCGCCGAACTCCAGCGCCACCACCGTCACGATCGGCACGAGGATGTTCTTGAGCACATGCACGCCCACCACGCGCGCCGGAGCGAGGCCCTTGGCACGTGCGAACTTGACGTAGTCCTGCGTCAGTGCCTCGTGCGTGCTGGCCCGGGTCAGCCGCGTGACCAGCGCGAGCTTGAAGAGCGCGAGGTTCACGGCAGGCAGAAGCAGGTGCTTCCAGCCCTCCAGGCTGAAGACCGACAGTGACAGCCCAAGCACTTCGCGCGTCGGTCCGCGTCCGCCCGCGGGCAGCCAGGCCAGCTGCACCGCGAACACGACGATGAGCATCAGTCCGACCCAGAAGGTCGGCAGCGAGAAGCCCAGGATCGAGCCGGTCATGATGCTCCTGCCGATCCACGACTGAGGCCGAAGCCCCGCCCAGAGGCCCAGCGGCACGCCGAGCGCGATCGCGATCAGCATCGCGACACAGGCGAGCTCCAGCGTGGCGGGCAGCCGTTCGAACACCAGCGCGATCGCGGGCACGCCGTGGACGAAGGAGTTGCCCAGGTCCCCGTGCAGCGCGTGCCGCAGGAAGTTCCAGTACTGCAGCGGCAGGGCCTGGTCCAGGCCCATGGCCTGCACCAGCCGCGCGCGCTCGGCCTGATCGGCGTCCATGCTGATCAGGATGTCGGCCGGATTGCCGATCAGGTAGACGCTGGCGAACACCAGCATCGACATCGCCAGAAGTACGCCGACGCTCTGCGCCAGGCGGCGGATCACATAAGCCAGCATGATGGTCCCGTGCTGATGGATGCGCGCACGGCCTACAGCGCGTGCGCGGGCACGCGCTGCATCAGGTAGCCGAGGCAGTCCTGGCGGATGGCGCGCAGGTCGCGGGTGAACATTGCGGCGACGGCCTGGGTCGAGAGACAGACGTCGGCGCCCTTGCGCACCAGCATGCCCGCCATCGCCTCGCCGTCGAGCCGGTAGGCGCGCAGCGGCTCGACGTCGGGGTGCGAGAGCGTGGTGGCGATCACGTGTCCCGGCTCGAGCGCCTGGAAATTGAAGGACTCGATCTCGGGCGGCAGCTGCAGGTCGGCGGCCTCGCCGTCGCAGCTCAGCGTGAGGCCCTCGGCGACCTTGAGCATCGCGAAGGCCTGGAAGATGTCGAGCGCCTTCGCGTCGTCGTGCGCCGTGCTCTCGCCGAAATCATCCGCGAGACAGCGCTCGATCAGCTTCGCAGCCTGCGCCACGCCTTGCGCGTTGCCGATCTCGCCGCACTCGCAGCACACCGTGGGGCATATCGACGTGAAAGCGGCGCCCAGCGACTGCGGCGCCTGGATCAGGACGGCCAGCGGCGAGAACATGCGCGCGAGCCGCAGATGCTCGGCGCCGGTGGCGCTCAGGCAGGAATAGAGCGGGTTGCGCCCCGAGTTGTTGTGCAGGTCGATGGCGAGGAAGACTTCGCGCTCGCGCATGGCGTCCATCACGCGCGCGGCCATGTGCTGGTGCGGCGTGGCCGGCGCGCTGCGCGGCCAGATGCGGTTGTAGTCCGGCTGGTCTTCCAGCCGGCGAATGCCCGCCCGTGCGGCTTCGACGTTGCCCACGAAGATCGAGAGCGCGCGAGGCAGCGGGCGGCCTTCGTATCTTGAGAGCACCGACTGCAGCGCGAGCAATCCCACGTCCTCGTTGCCGTGCAGCAGCACCGAGACGAAGACGGGCCGCGGCTGCAGGCCGGGCAGGTGAATCAACGCCGGGGAGGGCACGACCTCGTGGAGCGTGCGCGCCGAAGCGCTCATGAATCCGGATGGCAGGTGATCGAGCACCAGCGGGAGGCTGGACATTCCGCTCACTTGCGGTCCTCCACCTCGGCGCGGACCTGCTGGGCCAGCGTGAACTCGTCGACGCGCGGCACGATGGTCAGCCCGTTGCGCGCGGCCCAGGTCGACACCTGGTGATAGAGCGGGATGATCGCGTAGTCCTTCTTCAGCGCGAGTGCGGTGGCCTTCTGCAGCAGGGCCTCGCGCTTCGCGTCGTCCACCGTGTTGAGCGCTTCGTTCAGCAGCGCGTCGAACTGCGGATTGCTGTAGCTGCTCCAGTTGGTCGCGCCCATGCCGCGTTCCCTGTCGGGCGTGGCGAGCAGGCCACGAAGGGCCCCGGAGGGCTCGCCGCCGCCCACGCCCCAGCCGAGCAGGCCGAAGCCCAGTTCCTTCTTCGACGCTCGCCCGACGTAGGTCGCCATCGGCGAGACCTGCACCTTGGTCACGATGCCGCCGCGGGTGAGCATCTGGCCGATGGCCTGCGTGACCTGCTTGTCGTTGACATAGCGGTCGTTCGGGCCGAACAGCGTGAGACCGAAGCCCGCCGGATAACCCGCCTCGGCGAGCAGCTTCCGCGCGCCCTGCACATCGACGCTGTCGGGCTTGAGCTCGGGGTTGAAGCCGAACATGCCGTTCGGGGCCAGGTTGCCGGCAGGCACGCCGAGCTGATCGAGCACGCGCTCGGCGAGCACTGCGCGGTCGATCAGCAGGGAGATCGCCTGGCGCACGCGCGCATCCCTCATCGGATTGCGCTCGAGCGGTTTTCCGTCCTTGTCCGTGACGAAGGGCGAGGTCTCGCGATGATCGGTATAGAGGAACATCACGCGGCTCGACACCTTGGTGAAGACGCGCAGGTCCTTGCGCTGGCGGAACTGGGAGACCAGGTTGGCCTGCACGTTCTCGACCACGTCCACGTCGCCCGACAGCAGTGCCGACATGCGCGCCGATTCGGCCGGCAAGGCCCGCAGCGTGACGCCAGACCACATCGGCTTTTCGCCCCAGTACCCGTCGAAGCGCGCGAACTGCACGCCGGTGCCGGGCGTGAACTTCACCAGCCTGAAGGGGCCCGTGCCGGCCTGTACCTTCGCCTGGTTGAAGTCGTCGCTGGTGGCTTTCTCGGCCGCCTTCTTCGAGACGATGAAGATGCGCGTGAGGTCGTTCGGCAGCAGCGGTGCGGGCGTGGCGGTCGTCAGCTGCAGCGTGAGGCGGTCGACGATCTTCTTGCCCGTGATGGAGCGCGTATAGGCGGAGAACGAGCTCGGGCTGTTGACGATGGTCGCGGGTCGCTCGAGAGAAAACACCACGTCCTGCGCGGTGAGCGGGCTGCCGTCGTGGAACTTCACGCCGTCGCGCAGCTTGAACTCCCAGGTGGTGTCGTTGATGGCGCGCCACGAGGTCGCGAGCGCGGGTGTCAGGCGCGCATCGGCGTCGAGCGCGACGAGGGTCTCGTAGGCATGGCTCACCACCGCGCTGATCGCATCGTTGTTGACGAAATGCGGATCGACAGACGAAGGATTGCTGCTCAGGCCGATACGCAGTTCCTGCGCATTGGAAAGGCATGCGAGGCATGCGAGAAGCGCACCGCACAGCAGTGCGCGCCAGTGACGCAGGATCGGTCTCATGGGTTCTGTCTCCGTTGGAATTCAGGTTGTCGCAACGGATGGGGATTCATAGAATCCAGCCCGCCATCGACACACATTCATGCGCTCGAATCGTTGGATCCGTGGGCGCAAATCGATGCCGGGACATTAGCAAGCGGCGGCTTTCCCGCCATGTAGATTCTTAGCTTCCATGGAACTTCTTGCATCTTCCTATTGGCGCGACAGAGAGTTGGCAGGCCTGCAGTTCACCGCCAACCGATTCGTTCAGCGAGAGATCCGGGCGCACCGGCATGGGGGCTACACGCTGTCGGTTTCCGACACCGAGTTGCATGTGAGAACCAGCGCCGGCGTCACTGTGGTGCCCCCTGGTGCACTGTTGCGCATCGGTCCGCAGGTCTGGCACTCGATCAAGGCGCGAAGCACGCCGTGGCGAGAGGACGCGATGTATTGCAGCGTGGCGGTTGCGCGCTGCGTGAATCCGGTGCCCGAGGCGGACGACGGCATGCCCGGCGCCGAGCCCGCACCGGTCTCGGTGTTCGCGTGCGAGCCCTGGGGGCGCGAGTTCTCGCAATGCCACAGGCTGCTGCACGAGATCGCGGACACCGGTCGCGAGGACGCGGGCATCGCGGCGCGCGCACTGGTGCGTCGCCTGCTCGCGCAGTGGATACCGTTGCAAGCCGGCAGGACGACCGAGTCAGGTGAAGCGGACGATCGTCTGCGCCGCTCCTACGGCCTGATCGCCACCGGCTTCCAGCAACGCCTGACGCTCGACGACCTCGCCGAGGCGGTCAACTGGCATCCGATCCATCTGCACCGCCGCTTCAAGGACACGTGGGGCTTCACGCCGCACGAACTGCTGGTGGGTCACCGCATCGAATACGCGCGCGACCTCATGGCCGGCGGCGCTCGCGTGACCTATGCGGCGCACGCGGCCGGCTTCAGCGACCAGAGCCACCTGCACAAGACCTTCATGAGCACCTACGCCGTGGCGCCGAGCGAGTACCGGCGGCTGTCGGCGCTCGATGCGCTGCAGCCGCCGGCGGCGAGGAACGGCATCGTCGATTGACGCTGCGCGACCCCACGCGGCCCCGCATGGGGCGCGTCCACGTCAGGCGAGCAATACCTCCGCCGCCTTCGTGCGCTGGGAGTGGCCCGGGTCGACGTTGAGGAAGTCCGACAGTGCCGGGTTGACGGGCTGCAGCGGGTCCTGCGCCGTACCCGCGTCGAGCATCGCCTGGAGTTCGACGGCCGTGGGCTGCATCGTGTCGACGATGAAGCGTACGCCACCACGCTGGGGATGTGTCGGCGTCGGCGTCGGCGTTGGCGTCAGCTTGGGCGTCGGGGTCGGTTTCGGGTTCGGTGTCGGATTGGGCGTTGCCGTCGATCTCGGTATCGGCGTCGGAGTGAACGTCAGGGTAGGGGACGGGGTCGGCACCGGCGTGGTCGTCTGCGAAGGCGTGGGCGCCGGCGTGGGTGAAGGAGCCGGTTGGTTCTGCTGCGGCTTCTTGTTCTTCTCGTGCATCGACCATTCCTCGGCCGCCACCCGTGCAGCGACGGCCACGCCCAGCAGCACGAGCGGCGCCGTGCCGCGGCGGATCCAGCCGTGCGAGGTCTCGGTCGGATTCGTCCTGGCCTCTCCGAGCGGGGCGTTGAAGTAGTTGGTCAGGCGCGAGTGATAGACCATCGGTCCCATCTGCCGGTTCGAGCGGTATTCGTCGAGGTAGTCCTTCTGCGTGCCGCGGAAGATGCCTATGTCGCTCGCCACCTTCAGCAACTGCGGTGTCGCGAGATCCCATTGGCCGGCGCGGATGTACATGTAGGCTTGGATGCTGTCGGAGATCGTCAGGCCGATGGTTCCGCTGGAGTCGCCCCACGACGAGAACTGCGCCAGGCGCTGCGTGAAGGTGCGCTTGACCATCGGGCCGCCATCGGGCGCCACGCCGTCGTGCGTGACGGCCTTCGGGTTGCCCAGGCCGATGAGGGCGCGCCTGAACCACGAGTAGCCGTTGGTGGCCTTGTAGACCGGCAGCGGATTGCCGTCCTTGTCGAGCGGCGGCGTGGTGGCCTTGGGTGGTGGCGTCTCGCCGGCCTTGGGTGCCGGCGCCTCGGTCGATCCGCGCTCGCTCATGACATGCCCGCCGCGCGCCTGCGCGATCGACGCATAGCGGTTCGCCACGCTGGCGCCGAGGCCGGTGGCGTTGCCCACGGCATAGTGCAGGCTGCCTTCGTTGCTGATCCACTGGCGCACGCCGTCGAGCGTGGTGATGTCCCAGGTCCACTGGTGGCTCGGCGCATCGAAGAAGGGGTTCAGGTACAGCCTCGTGCCCGCCGAATGGCTCAACCCGAAGCTCAGCACGCGTGCGCCGAACAGCGCGCGGCCCACCGGCGAGTTCGGCGAGGTGAGCTTGCCGGGGCTCTGGTCCAGCACGGCGCGCGAACGTTCGTCCGACGGGTTGGCGCGCAGTGTTTCCGTGGCCATCGCGATGGTCTGGCGGTCGGCCTTCGGAATGCCGCGGAATGCGCCGCGGGCGCCGGTGGTCTGGCGCGCGACGGTGTCGAGCGGAATGCCCTCGAGCGTCTTGAGCGCGGCGTTGACGTCGCCGGCCTTGTTCGCCATGGTCTGCACCGCGTCGCGGTAGCGCGCGCGGTCCGCGCCCGGCACGTTGCGCAGAAGGCGCCCGCGCACGAATCCCGCATGCTGGGTGCCGCGCCCCACTTCCGGCGCGGTCATCAGCAACGCCGCAGCCTGGGTGTCGCGGGGGTTTGCGTTGAAGGCCTTCAGCGCTTGCGCGTAGTCGTTGCGAAGAGCTGGCGGTATCCGGTTCAGCCAGCCGCGCTTGCCGATCACCGGACGAGCGCTGCGCTCGATGGCGCCCTTGTAGAGCGTGTCGAGGGCGGCTGTGCTGTCGGGGTTCCTCGAAAGTATCCTCAGCGCCTTGGCATAGTCGTGGCGGCCCTGGATGCCGCGCCGTGCCGCGTGCCAGCTGTCGAGCTGGCTCTTGAGCTGGAACAGCGAGGCCTCGCGCTTGGCCGGATCGGCGATGTTGGCGATCAGCGTGAAGGTGTCCTGGTCCTTGGGGTTGAGGTACTTCTGCAGCCGGATCTTGCCGCCCTGCTTCAGGCCCGCGATGCTGCCGCGATAGAAGAAGGCTTCGTAGGCGTAGCGAAGGAACACGGCGCGCGCACCGACGTAACCACCGAGCGAAGCGCCGGCAACGCCGAGCGCCGGATTGGTCATGTGCAGGCCCAGTGCCGCGCCGCCGAAGCGGACCGCGCCATAGAAGGCCGCGCCGGTGCCGACCATGTAGCCGACAGACTTGAGGAAGATCTTCCTCTTCTGCGCCGGCGTCATGACCTGATCGTTCTGCTCCATCGTCTTGTGCGGATCGACGAACACCTCGCCGGGCTTCGGTGCATGCGCGGCCTGGCGGTTGCTGATGCTGACCGGATGTATCGCGCCGTCCGGCCGCACGCCGACGATGCCGTCGACCTGCGCCTGGGTGAAGCGTCCGGTGGCCGCGACCTGCGCCATCTCGGTCTTCGGGCCGATCAGCCGGACCACGCCCACCAGGCTGCTGCCTTCGGCGTTGGCATGCGCGGCCGCTGCCGCGCGCGCGGTCTCGAAGCTGGAGTACACGTGCGAGCGGTCGAGCAGCGAGAAGGTCGCGTCGGGCGCGCCCTGGTTGATTGCCGCGCCATCGCTGGCCAGCACGTAGCGCCCGCCGACGTAGTCCGGAGCACCGATGAACGAGGGCGCTTGGCCGCGTGCCCATTGCATGAAGCGCGAGCGCAGCGGAATGTCGCGCGCGGCATGGCCGTCCGGCGATCCGGCGCCTGCGAGGTAGTGCGTCTGCTCGACGTCCTCGGGCGTGGCCGGGGCCTTGCTCGCCTGGAGTTCGCGCATCGTGGCCGGGCCCGCGTAGGCCGGCCGCGGCTTGGTGTAGTCGCTGCCCCCTTCCAGCAGCGCGTCCATGTCCGGCTCGACCATCGCGAGCCCGGTGGATTCGCCGGCCTGGTGGTTGCCCGCCGCTCTGCTCGGTGCGGCGGGCGCGGTGGCGCCGTCGCGCCATGCGGCCGAATGCACGTTCGGAATGCCGATGGGCATCGGCCGTCCGTCCGCGCCGACGTGCACCGAACCCATGATCTCCTCGGGCGTCGCGCGGCCGCGCTTCGTCAGCGGTGCCATGCTCCCGTCGGGATGGATGCGGTACACCCAGGCGCCGCCCTTCTGCTGCGCCGCGGCGGAGGCCTCGGCGAAGGTCCCGAAGGTGTTGTTGCGCTTGGCGCGCACGCCGGTGCCGCCGTACATGGTCTCGCCCGGCGCCATCGGGTGGACGGCGAAGCGCACGTTCGAACCCGCGTCGGGGTCCTCGGTGATGCGGGCCGTCACCGCGGCCTCGTCGGGTGACGGCTGCAACGGGCGCAGTCCCGAGCCGGGCTCGCCGGCGCGCTGGTGGAATGCGACGAGCCTGTCGCCGCGCAGCGCGATCTGCAGCCAG
The DNA here is from genome assembly GCF_048305045.1 of Variovorax sp. 278MFTsu5.1. Lineage (NCBI taxonomy): Bacteria > Pseudomonadati > Pseudomonadota > Betaproteobacteria > Burkholderiales > Comamonadaceae > Variovorax > Variovorax sp. 278MFTsu5.1. Next base: position 4,134,340 of record NZ_CP157622.1, on the reverse strand, counting down.
CTGCGCCCGGTGCCCAGCGTGGTCGGTGGCAGGGGAGCGCCGTGCGCGTCCACGCCGGTGGCAGCGGGGTCCCTTGGCTGGCCACCCGTCTTGACGGAGGGCGTGTCGGTGTCGCCGCGGCCGGTGCCGGCGGTGCGCGGCCGCTCGGGCGCGATCGGCCGTGCCGAGCGCGGAGGCTCCGGCATGGCGGATGCGGCATGCGGCGCGGCGGGTTGCGCACCGGCCGGCTCGATCGACAGGCCCGGGCGAAAGCGCGCGTATACCGGCGCACCCTGCAGCGCGATGTCGTCGTAGACGGTGCGCCCGTTCTCGCGGATTCCGACGATGGGCAGCGACTGCAGCGGCCCGGCCTTCAGCGCGCCCCCGTTGTAGGAGCTGCCTTCGTCGCTCAGGGAGACGCGCCGGGTGTAGACGAAGCCCGGCGCGGTCTGGTCGCGGTTGTTCATCACGACCGACTCGGTCGCCGCGTACACGTCGTGGCCCAGCAGCGTGGCCAGGCGCTGCGCCAGCGGTACCGCGCCATCACCGCTCAGGCACGACAGCATCAGCACCGGCTGGCCGTGATAGTTCTCGTGCGCGACGATGGCCCGCGCCAGCCCTTCGGCCGTGAGCGGATTGCCGTCCGCGCCGGTCATGATGCCCTCGAGCCCGTGCCCGTTGACCGCGAAATAGCCTTCGGGAATCGGAACCGCCTCGCTCGCGGGCTTGCCGTCGCCGCTGCGCACGGGGCGCTCGCCCAGCGCGAAGATGTCGAGATCGGGCACGCGGCGGCGGAAGGCGTTGATCCCCATCTCGCTGCGGCCGGGCTGCGTGTTGAGCAGGTCGACGCGCCGGCCATTGGCACTGGTGTAGATCAGCGGCTGGCCCGGCGCATAGCCCTCCGGATAGGCGATGCGCAGGGCGGGCCTGTCCGGATGGGCGGTGACCTGCGTGGCCTTCGCGGGGCCGCCTTGCGTGGTTTCGACTTTCACGGTGGCCATCACGGCCGAGGGCGGGACGCTGCCGTCCGGCGCAATGCTTGCCGCGTGCACGATCGCGATCTCGTCGCCCAGCGCGACGAAGCCCTCAGGCTGCACCGTCGCGAGCGCTTCGTCGAGGGTGGCGTAGTGGGCGGGCAGAACATTGGAGAAGTCGCCGCTGCTTTCGCCTCGTGCATGGTCGCTGGCGCGCTGGGCGGCACTGGGGCTGTCCGTGCCGGCAAGCAAGCCGTCGCGGTGCGCGGCGAAGACGAAGCCGTTGTCGTCAACGGTGCGCGGATAGACGTAGTAGCGCACGCCCTCGGCTTCGCCGCCGGCGGCGAACACGGTGAGCAGCGAATCCGACCAGTTGGTCTTGCCGAGGCGTTCGGTCGCCGGCAGCGGATAGCTCGTGGGTCCGCCGAGTTCGGGGTCCTGCGCCGGTTTGTAGGCGGGGAAGCTGCCCTCATCGCCCTTGGCGGGCGAGGCCGGCGTGGACTTCACGCTCGTCTGATCCTTCGTGCCTGCGTTCTGCTTCTGCTCGATGCGTTGCGCCGAGCGCACGAAAGGTGCATTGGCGAGCGGCACGTCGTCCACGGCGTTCGTAGTCTCGTTCCCGCGCTTGTCTTGCGGACTGCGTGAGCCCGCCGGTGCGCGAGCGGTTCCCGGCGCGTCGGCGCTGTCGCCCGCGCGCCGCACCGAGGCCATGACCGGGTTGAACGAGGCATCAGTCACGATGGACGGCAGCGCCGCCGGGCCGGCCACGTCGGCGGGTAGCGCGCGCGGCGTCGACGGCCACGCGATGCTCAAGCGTGGCGGCTCGCGGAACGGGGTGAGCGCATCGGGTGCCTCTGCGGGCTTCACGGCGCCTGCAGTATCGGCCGCATCGACAGGCTTGGGCGACGCGGACTGCGCCGGCCGCGCGGGCAGGGCCGCATCGGTGGGCGCCGTGTTCGCCGTCTCGTCGGCCACCGTGCCGGCCGGCCGGTTCGAAACCGCCGGCCGCGCCGTGCTCACGGCCGGCGGCTTGATGGCGTTGTGCACGCGCACATAGCCCTTGGCGAAGACCGGCGAGGCAAAGCCTGCGGCGTTGACGCCGAGCATCATGATCTGCTGCTCGCGCTCGGCCGGGGTCATGTGGTCCCAGTTCTTCGCCAGCGAATACGCGCCTTCGCCGGTGGCGTAGACACTGCCGGCGGCAAGCGGCTTGGAGGCCATCGCCGCGGGCTTGCCCCACGCCTGGGCGGTCTGCGCGTAGCGCGCGAAGTCGGCTGCGCGCGCCTGTGCCGTCACGGCATCGCCGGCGGCTTCCGCGGCCGTGGCCGCCTTGGCGGCGCGGCCCGCGCGCAGCGCGGCCATGGTCGCGCGCGTGGAGGCGCCCACCACCGGCACGCTGACCGTCGACAGGCCGAGGTTCAGCCAGTCCATGCGCGCCTGCTCGCTGTTCGCCGGATTGATGCTCTGGCCGTGCGCGCTGAGCTTGTTCAGGTCCTCGACCGAGGTCGCGACGCCGTAGCCGGCCGCGAGCACGGTGAACGCGCCTGCCGCCAGCATCACGCCCGGCGCCGCGAGCGTGCCGAAGGAGCCCACCGTCAGCGCCACGCCGGCCACGAGGCCGACGCCTGCGACCACCAGGTCCAGGTGGGTCTCGCGCCGGAAGGTCTGCCACCCTGTCTCGGTGCGCGCGTCGCCGGCGAAGAGCTTGACGTTGCCGTTGGCGTCCAGCGAGTAGCTGGCGTCCTCGGGCGTGACGAGCTTCACGCCTTCGACCGGCAGGCTGTTGTTGGCGCGGTAGTCGGTGAGGTCCTTGTAGGTCCAGGCCTGCTCGTCGATGAGCTGCGTCTCGCCGGGCTTGTCCTTGCTCTCCACCTTGAAGATCGCCGTCTTGATGATGCCGCCGTCGTCGCTGTCGAGCGCATAGACCACGGGCAGCACGGTCACGCGCGCGTGCTCGCCGCCGACCTCCACCACCTTGTCGACCATCTTCGAGAGCAGGTCCTTCTGCGCGTCGCCGAGCTTGCCGAAGAGGCGCTCGTTCTGGCGGATGCGGTCGCTGTCGGCCTGGGTCGCGGCATCGAGCGAGCGGCTGGGGTTCCAGCCGAGCGCCAGGCCGATCTCGTTCTCGAGCTGCGTGCGGCTCTTCATCTCGATCGGGCCGCCGCCGTACTGCACGAACTGGTCGTTCATGATGGCCTGCGCCATGACCTGCGGGTTCTGCTCGAAGAGCCGGTAGAGTGCGCGCTTGTCCTCGCGCTGGTTGAACGGCAGGTTCTGGATGGTGAATTCCTGCTGCTGTGCGTAGGCGTTGTCGCGTGCGCCGGCTGCCTGGTAGCGCACGGCCGCGTCCGACTGGGCCTGCGTTGCCTGCAGCTTCTTCCAGGTGTCGCTGCCGGTCTCGGCCAGGCCGGGGTTGGCGCTCTTCCATTTCTCGTGCGCCGACTTTGCCGCGGCGAGATCGCGCGCCGCGGTGTCGGTGTGGAACTTGTTGACCGAGCTGAGCCAGTCCTTGCGCGCGGCGTCGGCCTTGTCGCGCGCATCGTCGGCGGTCTGCTGCGGGGAGGTGGCGTAGCACATCTGCGCGCGGCCCGCGCGCTTGTCGGCTTCGATGCGCTGGCGCGCGTGGTTGGCCTCCTGCCAGGCGATCGCGGCATCGACCGCGAGCTGCTCGTTCTGGGCGATGGTGACGCGCGCCTTGGCGTCGTCGAGGTCGTTGCCCAGCGCGGTGCGGTCGCCGGAGCCTGCGTCGTAGTCGGCCTGTGCCTTGTCGCGCGCCTTGATCGCATCCGTGAGGTTCTGGTCCACCGTCTTCTTGCGCGGCGCGAGGTCGTCGCCGAAGTTCAGCGTGGGCGCGGGCTTGCCGTCGGGCCCGGGCGCCGGCTGCGCGCCGGGCTGCGGCGGCGCATCGGCCGCGGCCTGCGCCAGGCGCTTCTCGACGTCGGCGCGCGCACCGCGCGCTTTGGCCAGGTCGCCGTCGCCGAACTCGGAAGTCTTCCACCGCGCGGCCGTGGCGGGGTTCATCTTGTAGGTGCCGGCACGCACCGAGAAGTCGACCATCTTGCCCTGGTCGGACTGCTGCCACCCGAAGACCTTCGAATCCTTCTTGATCGTGACGTTGTAGCCGCCGTTGCAGTCCGCGTGCACCTCGATGTCGTCGGGCGAGAGGCCACGCGGCAGGCCCTCGGCGCTGACCTTGCCGTCCTCGCCGCGCTTGATGTTCCAGGTCGGGTCGTAGTTCTTCGGGTAGACGTCGCCGGTGGTCGACTTGTCGCCGTCCATGAACATCGTCAGCTGCGGCTTGGCGAAGGTCGTGCGATCGTACTGGTAACGCGCGGCATACCAGGCGCGCTCGGCGTCGATCAGGCCGAGCTGGGTCTCGATGTCGCGCTTGGAGAGGTCCAGCGCGTCGAGTTCGTCGAGCGCCTTCTGCTGCTCGGCCTCGGTGGCCTTGCTGCCGGGCGCGGTGAGCGTCGTCACCTCCGCGGCCTTCTTGTCGTAGGCCTCCTTCGCCGCGGGCAGCTGCGCCTCGCGCATCTTCTTCTCGTCGTCGGCTGAGATCTTCGGCTTCGCGGCGTCGGCCAGGCGCTGGGCCTCGCGCGCGGCCACGCGCAGATCGTCGAGCTTGCCTGCGTCCACGGTCTTGCCCGCGGCCTGGTCGCGCTCGGCCGCGCGCAGCTCCTGCATGGCCTTCAGTGCCTTGGCGTCGGCCTGCGCGGCACGCTGCTGTTCGAGCGCCCGGCCCAGGTCCTCGGGCTTGGCTTTGGCTACGGCGTTGTCGGCGTCGGTGAGCCCCTGGTTGATCTTGTCCGCGCGATCGAGATAGCCGGCCTCGTCGAGCTTGGCGCGGCTGCCGTCGGCGCCGCCGAAGAGATCCTCCTTGACTGAGTTCAGCGCGGTCGCGGTCTGGTCGCTGCGGGCCTTGGCGGCATCGTGCTTCTCGTTCGCGGCGTACAGCGCGGCGGTCAACGGATCGAGCTCGGTCTTCTTGTCGCCGTCGACGTAGAAGTACTTGCCCTCGATGTTCTGGACCTTCTTGCCTTCCTCGCTGCCGGGCTTGGCCCAGAACGCGGGATCGTAGCCATCGGGGTCGATGTTGCGCGTCGTGGTCTTGTCGCCGTCGTGCTCGGTCACCGTGACGCGGGCAGGGCGCTGCAGCGAAGCCGTATTCCATGCGCTCTCGGCGTCGGTCTTGGCGTTCTCCGCGTCGCTGGCGCCGAGCTTGGCGTCGAGGTCGTCGCGCAGCGCGTGCATGTAGCGCTGGCCCTGCTGCGCGTCGCGCAGTGCGGCGTCGGCCTTCTGGATCTCCTTGGCATCGCCGCCGGCCACCGCCTGGTCGTACTTGAAGCTCAGCTCCTTGACCTCGGCGTCGGCAACGCGCGCGTTGTAGTCGGCATCGACCGTACCGAGGGTGTTCGTCTTCGGGTTCTGCGGGTCCGTCGGATCCGTGGTGCCGAAGGCTTTCTCGGCGCTCTGGAGTTCGGACTTGGCGCGGTTGGCCACGGCGCGCAGCCGCTCGGCTTCGCCCTTGGCGTTCTGCTGCGCGGTGATGATCGTGTCGTTGCCGCCGCCGCCGGTGCCGAAACTGGCGGCGTATTTCTCGGCCTTGGTCGCGGCCGCATCGGTGTCCTGCGCGTGGCTGCGCGCATCGGCCACGCGCGCCTTGCCCGCCTGGGCGGCGTCGTATTGCTCGCCGCGCAGCTGGCGCACCTCGGGCGAGTCGGCGCGCACGCCGTCGCGCGCCTTGTCGATGTACTTGCCGATGCTCTTCGGGTCGAACACGCCGCCCTTGTCGAGCGCGTCATGGGCGTCGGCCGCAACCTTGTCGATGGCGTCGTTCGGGTCCTTGCCTTCGGCGATCGCCTTGAGGCTGGCCTTGCGCATGTCCTGCTCGGCGGCCTGCAGCCAGTTCGTCATGGCGGTGTCGACAACGGCCTTCTGTTCCTTGCTGCCGTCGCCGCCGTTCGCCTGCGCCTTGAACACCGGCCTGGCGGCGGTCTGTGCCTTCTCGAGCAGGTCCTGCGTGCCCGGGCTGGTCGCGGGGGGCTGGCCCTTTGGCTGGTTGGCTGGCGGCTCGAAGATGGCGTTCATCTTCTGCGCCGCGTCGACTTCGCCCTGCGCGGCGCGCGTGGCTTCCGAAGGGTTGTTGTCCGCACGGCGCTGCCGGATGTCGTCGAGCTTGGCATCGGCGAGCGTCGACTGCTTCTCCTTGAGGTTGCTTGCCGCTTCCTGCTTCAGGGCATCGCGCTCGGCCGCGTCGCTGGCACCGCGCGCCTTGGTGGCCTCCTGCTGGTCGGCTTCGGCCTTGCTCTTCTCGGCCTTGGCCTCGGCGGCTTCCGCGGCCTTGCGCGCTTCTTCCGCCTTGCGGCGCGCGGCTTCGGCCTGCTTGCGCGCTTCCTCGGCTTGCCGCCGTGCCTCCTCGGCCGCGCGCTTCGCCGCGGCTTCCGCCTGGCGCCGCAACTCTTCGGCAGCCCTGGCGGCCGCCAATGCCTCCATCGCTGCCTGTGCGGCGGATTGCGTTCCCGACCCATCGCTGCTGACTGCTAGAACCATAGGACCCCGGATGAAGTTGCAGATTGAAAGAAGGGCTCGCGGCACAACCCGGCCGGCTCCGATGCCGCGCGAACTCTAAGTGGCGCCCCGTGCGTGGGCAACAACGAGTTCTCGTAGACGGGAGTGCTCGTGCAGCGAATCCGAAGCAGCTTCTCCTGCATGCAGCAACCGAAGAGGCATGCGTGGAGGAAGGTCATCTGTACGACAGCACGAGCCCGTGCACCAGCCTCGTCCAGCCATCGAGCATCACGAACAGCAGCAGCTTGAACGGCAGCGAGATGGTGGTGGGCGAGATCATCGACATGCCCAGCGCCAGCAGCACCGTGGCGACGATCAGGTCGACCACCACGAACACCAGGTAGATGATGAAGCCGATCTGGAAGGCGCGCGTGAGCTCGCTGAGCGTGAAGCTGGGCACCAGCACCATGAAGTCGTCGTCCTTCAGTTGTTCCGCGCGCGCCTTCGGCCAGATGTTGGCCGCCGACTTCAGGAAGAATTGCCGCTCGCGCTCGTGCGTGTGCTTCTGCAGGAACTCCTTCACCGGCGCCTTGGCCGCGTCGATGACGGCCATGATGTCGCCGAGCCCTTCGCCCTTGGCGCCGAAGCTGCGGCCGCGCAGGGCATCGCCGATGTCCATGCCCACCGGCGCCATGATGTAGACCGACAGGATGATCGCGATGCCGTTGAGCACCATGTTGGGCGGTGTCTGCTGCAGGCCCAGGGCAGTGCGAAGCAGGCCGAACACGATGACCAGCTTGGTGTAGCTCGTCACCATCAGTGCCACGAACGGCGCGATGCCGAAGGCGACGATCAGCGCGACCAGGATGAGGGGTTCGGGAAGTCCGCCTTGCATGGGTATGGACCGGATGAGGGGCGGCCCCTCAGACTTCGCCGGGCGCGAACTCCGACACGCGCACGCCCAGCCGGTCGCCCACCGCGACGAGATAGCCCTTGCCCAGCACGTTGCCGTGCGCAAGGATGCGAACGGGGCTGCGGTTGAGCGGCTGGCCCAGGTCGAAGACATGGCCGGCGCGGATGCTTCTGAGTTCGCCGAGCGACACGGACAGGTCGCCCACCTCGAAGCGCAGCGTGACCTCCAGCGCGTCGAGCCGGTCGATCGGCAGGTTGGCGTTGTCCGCGGTATCGGCCGCGAGGGCGGGAATGTCTGGCTTCATGGCACTGTTTCTCGATTGCTGAACGGTGATGCGCGAGCCTTCGGCGAAGGCGGAAAGATGCCGCCCGGCGGAACCTCCCAGCTCCGCTGTGACCACGATGGCGGCACCCGAGGAACTCCACTGCTCGATGCCGACGATGTCGCCGGGCCGGATGCTTCCGACCTCGCGCAGGCGGATCGGCGTGCTGCCGAGGCGAAAGCTCACGGGCAGGCGCAGCGCGTCGAAGGCGTCGGCTGCGTAGGCGTTGTGATGCGCGCCGGTGGCCGTCGGCACCAGCGTGTCGAGCGTGGTCGCGTCCTCGAACTGCACGTAGCCGCGCAGCACGGTGCTGCCTTCCAGGGGCATGGCGACGAAGAAGGCCGCGTGCCCGGGATCGCCCTGCGAAGGCAGCGCCCGATGGCTGTGTTCGTGCATGTCGCGCGTTTCCGCTTCCGAAGGCTGCCACTCGAAATGCAGGCGCAGCGCTTTCTCGAGCGCGTCGATCAGCGGATGAAGCGCATCGGCGAGCAGGATGTAGCGCAGGTCGCGCGGCAGCAGGTCGATGCGGCGTTCTGCCAGCAGTGCCTGCAGGCTCGGTGCGTCCATTGCGAGATGGCCGACGTGCGAGCCCAGCCTGAAGCGGAAGCTCTCGCGCGCGGTGAGGGCGAAGGCCGTGTCGTGGTGCCAGCGGATGCGGTAGCGGGCACCGCGTGCGGCCGCGATGTCCGGCAACGGCGACGCGCCGTACAGACGGTTCAGCGCGCGCACATTGGCGGCGTCGGCGCGCGGCAATGCGCGGGCTTCGCCGAGTTCCGTGATGGCGTCAGGCATGGACGCCTTCGTTCGATGCGCCGATGCGGGCGGCTCTGTTCTTCTTCACCTTCTTCACGCCTTGAAGCAATGCGATTCGGTTCGCATCGGGACCGGCAGCTTAGCCAGAGGTGTTGCGCGGAGGTAGTCCGCAAACACGTAGTGCCGCGCGCGCCACACACGGCGGCGATCTACGAAAACTCGTGGTTGCCGCGAATGGAGGGCGGCGCATAGAGTCCGTCGCGACGCGACATTCCTCGCGACCGACGACGAAGCGAAGCGATGCGACAGGCACCGCCCGGTACTTCGGGACACCCGCAAGACAAAGACACCATGGCGAGTTCTCCGCGATCCTTTGCCGCCTACCGCGGCGGCGTGCGCGACCTTCTGGGCAGCGCCGGCCGCTACAACGATCTGCTGCTGGCGGGCCTGCTGGTGGTGATCGTCGCGCTCTTCGTGCTGCCGCTGCCGACGCCGCTGCTCGACCTGCTGATCGCGAGCAACCTCGCCATCAGCCTGGTGCTGCTGATCGTGGCGATGTACGTGCCATCGGCGCTGTCGCTGTCGACCTTTCCGTCGCTGCTGCTGTTCACGACGCTGTTTCGCCTTGCGCTCAACATCGCATCGACCAAGCTGATCCTCCTGCACGCGAATGCGGGCCACATCATCGACACCTTCGGCAAGCTGATCGTCGGCAACAACGTGGTGGTCGGCGGCGTGGTGTTCCTGATCATCGCGATCGTGCAGTTCATCGTGATCGCGAAAGGCTCCGAGCGGGTGGCCGAGGTGGCGGCGCGGTTCGCGCTGGATGCGATGCCCGGCAAGCAGATGAGCATCGACGCCGACGTGCGAGCGGGCGTGCTGTCGTCCGCACAGGCGCAGAAGCGTCGCCACATGCTGGAGCAGGAATGCCAGCTCCACGGCGCGATGGATGGCGCGATGAAGTTCGTCAAGGGAGACGCCATCGCGAGCATCGTGATCGCGCTGGTCAACATCCTCGCGGGCATCGCCATCGGCACGATGATGCACGAGATGAGCCTGGGCGGCGCGTTGCAGCGCTACGCGATCCTCACGGTGGGCGACGGCATGGTCTCGCAGATTCCGTCGCTGCTGGTGTCGATCGCGGCGGGCATCGTCATCACGCGCGTGAGCACCGGCGAGCGCCGCGACACGCAGCTGGCGAGCCAGATCGGGCAGCAGCTCATGGCGCATCCGCGCGCGCTGATCATCGCGGGCCTCGCGGTCGCGAGCTTCCTGGTCGTGCCGGGCTTTCCGAAGTGGGTGTTCGGCCTGCTGGCGGCGGCGCTGTTGGGCCTGGGCTTCGCGGTGCGCATGCGGCGCCGCAAGAACCAGACGCCGGGTTGGATCTCGCACCGCGAGGGCGACGCCCTGGAGGACGCCGACGGCGACCATGCCATCGCGGCGCCACTGGCGGTGCGGCTGTCCAGCGGCCTGCGCGGCGGCGTCGACCGCCACGCGCTCGACCTGCAGCTGGCCAGGGTCAAGACCGCGGTCGAATCCGATCTCGGCCCGGTGTTCCCGCGCCTGCAGCTCGCCTACGCGGACGGCCTGGCCCAACACGCCTACCAGGTGCTGGTGCACGACGTCGCGGTGTCGCAGGGCACGCTCAGGCCGGGGTGGCGCATGCTCGATCCGGCCGAGGCTGCGGCGCCGCCGGCGGGCGCAGAGGTGGCCGAGCCCTTCGGCCCCTTCGCCCGGGTCGTCTGGGTGCAGGGCGAAGCAGCCGGCTCCACGAGCTGGGACAACGAGGAGGTGGTGGGCCTGCACCTGGACCACGCCGTGCGCCGCAATGTGCGCGAGCTCATCGGCCTGCAGGAAGTACAGCGCCTGCTGCATTCGGTGCAGCGCGACGCGCCGGAGCTCGCGGCCGAGGTGACGCGGGTGGCGTCGAGCCAGCGCATCGCCGAGGTGTTGCGCCGGCTGCTGCAGGAGGGCATTCCGATTCGCAACCTGCACGCGATATTCGAGTGCCTCGCGACATGGGCGCCGAAGGAGCAGGACGCGATAGCGCTGACCGAACTGGTGCGCATCGATCTCGGCCGCTACATCACCAGCCGCTATGTGGGCCCGAACCGCCAGCTCGAGGCCATCCTGTTCGAGTCCAGCCTGCTGGAACGCGTGCAGAACGCCATCGAGCGTTCGCCGCGCGGCAACCTGCTGCTGCTGAGCCCGGCCGTCACGCAGGACATCCGCGAGCAGGTGCGCCGCATCCTCGGATCGGCCGCGACCCGCGTGGTGGCCATCGCCTCGTCGGACGTGCGCCGCTACATCAAGACGCTGATCGAGCCGGTGGCGCCGCTGCTGCCGGTGCTGTCCTACCAGGAAGTCGACGAAGACGTGGCCCTGCAGCCGGTGGGCTGGGTCACCAACCCCCAGGCCCATTGATGAACATCCCGTTGCCTCCGAAGGCGCACCGCGAAAACAACGCCATGACTCCGCAGAACATCCTGGACATCACGCGCGAAGGCCTGCTCCTCGTGCTGTGGATCTCGCTGCCGGTGGTGGCGGTGGCAACGGTCACTGCCCTGGTGGTGGCCGTGCTGCAGGCCGTAACGCAGGTGCAGGACCAGAGCATCGGCCAGTCGATCCGGCTGATCGCGGTAATGGTCGCGATCATCGCCACCGCGGGCTGGATGGGGCGCGACGTGATGCGCTTCGCGGAGCGTGCCATCCAGGCACTGAGTTCCCTGCCGTGAAGATGCATTTCCCCGAAATGACCGCCCCGCGCCTGAAAGCCTTCTGCCAGCGCCGCCTCGTGCTGTGGGGCTGCGCCGCGCTCGTGCTGCTGGCCATGTGCGCGCAGGCCCGTGCGGCCGAACTGCGCTGGAGCAACCGGCCGTTCCAGATCGTTGCCAACGAGAAGCCGCTGGCCGACTTCCTGCGCGAGCTGGCCTCGTCGCAGAACATCACGGCGGTGATCGACTCCAAGGTGGCCGGCACCATCAGCGGCAAGTTCGCCGGCCCCGCCCTGAGCACGCTCAACAGCGTGTGCGCGGTCAACGGGCTGACCTGGTACTTCGACGGCGCCTTCCTGTTCGTCGACCTGGCCTCCGACGCGAAAAGCGAGGTGCTGCCCATCGCGGCCGAGAACGCGGGGCGCATCGCCGAGACGCTGGTGCGCCTGCACATCTCCGACGAGCGCTATCCGCTGAGCATCAGCGAGCGCGACGCCAGCGTGTACGTGACCGGGCCGCGCCGCTACGTCGAGATGGTGCGCCAGGCGGTGAAGCTGGCCGACCAGAAGAGCGCGATGGCCGAGGGCGCCGAGATCCGGCTGTTTCCGCTCAAGTACGCCTGGGCCTCGGACTTCCGGATCAACCGCTCGGGAAAGGACACGGTCATTCCCGGCGTGGCCAACGTGCTGCGCAGCCTCTATGGCCGCAGCGGCGGGAACGCGCCGAGCGGCAGCGGCGGCCCGCGAGGCATGAGCGGCGGCATGTCGCTGGGCCCGAACCGGCAGATCAAGCTGCGCAGCGGCGAGACCATCAACGCGCCCAAGGTCGAGATCGCCGGTGCCGGCAGCGAAGCCATCGCGCAGGGCGGCATCGCGAACCTCGCGGGCGGCGAACTGCCGCAGTTCCAGGCCGATACGCGCATGAACGCCGTGCTGGTGCGCGACATGCCCGACAAGATGGCCCAGTACGCGAAGCTGATCGAGTCGATGGACGTGCGCCCGCGGCTGGTCGAGATCGAAGTGACCATCATGGACATCAGCTCGGACACGCTCAACAGCCTGGGCATCGACTGGCGCCTGCATGGCCGGCATGCCGACTTCCAGACCGGCCGCGGCGATCGCGGGCAGCTGATCTGGGGCGGCACAGGCAGCGAGGCAGGGCAGATCGGCAGCGCCGACGGCTCGGGCAATCCGCTCACGCCGCTGGGCGGCATGTTCACCGCCGCCATCGGCAACAGCGCGCGCAACTACCTGCTGGCCCGCGTGACCGCGCTGGCCACCAACGGCAATGCGAACTTCGTGGCGCGCCCGAAGGTGATGACGCTGGACAACACCGAGGCCGTGCTGGAGAACCTCAGCGAGTTCTACGTGCGGGTGGACGGCTTCCAGGACGCGGGGCTGTTCAGCATCACCGCCGGCACCGCGGTGCGGGTGACGCCGCTGGTCATCGACGAGAAGGCCTCGCGCGGCGTGATGATGTCCATCGACATCGTCGACGGCGACCTCAGTCCGATGTCGGTCGACAAGATCCCGATCGTGCGGCGCCGCACGGTCAACACGCAGGCGCTCGTGGAGGAGGGGGCGAGCCTGCTGATCGCGGGCTACTCGTCGGAGGAGAAGAGCAATGCGGTCACGGGCGTGCCGCTGCTCAAGGACATTCCCGGCGTCGGCGGGCTCTTCAGGTCGACGGAGAAGAAGCAGTCCAACATGGAGCGCTTCTACCTGCTGACGCCGCGCCTGGTGCTGCCGGGCGCCACGGCGAACGTGCCGGCGCTGCCCTTGCCGGAAGTGGGAGGCTGAGCATGCACGACCCGCAAGAGATTTCCTTCGACGACGGCGACGTGCCGGCGGAAGCGGCCGGCATGGCACGGCCGGAGCGCCCCGCGCTGGGCGACGGCTGGTGCCTGCGCTTCCTCAGCGGCGCGGTGAAGGGCCGCACCATCGCGCTCAAGCCCGGGCTCAACGTGCTGGGCTCAGGCGGCGATTGCGAGGTGATGCTGCCCGGCGGCGACGTGCTGCCGCGCCACCTGGCGTTCACCGTGGGCGAGTTGGTGGTGTCGATGCAGCGCCTGAGCACGGCTTCGGCGCGGCTCAACGGCGAGGACATGCGGCAGGCGCGCAGAAGCGTGGTCGCGGGCGACGTGGTGAGCCTCGGGCAGATCGACTTCCAGCTCGACCGCAGCTACGTGCCGGACGTGCGCGAGGACCGCATGTTCGCCCCGGAGTACGAGGCGCGGCCCGGCGAGGGCGCGCTGGCGGGCACGTCCGAGGCTTCCTCGCGGCGGCGCCTCGGCTATTGGGCGGGTGGCGTGATGGCCCTGCTTGCGGTGATCGGGCTGGCCGCCGTGTCGCTCGGCGACGCGGGTGCGAGCGCGCGCCGCGCCGGGCACGTGGACCTGGCCGCGGTGGAAAAGGCGCTCGTGCCGTTTCCCGAGGTGGAAGTGGTGGCCGCGCAGGGCGGGCGGCTCGGCGTGAAGGGCTACGTGGAGTCGAGGCAGCGCCGCGAGGCCCTGCAGCAGGCGATGGAGCCCTTCGGCAGCCAGGTCGGCGTGAACGTGCATTCGGCCGAGGACATGGTCGAGCAGGCGCGCCGCTATGTGGGCGACCCCGGTGTGGCGGTCGCGTACACGGGGCAGGGCCGGCTGGTGCTCACCGGCACGGTGGAGGACGCCGCGGTGCGCCAGAAGATCCGCAGGCTCAGCGAAGACCTGCATCCGTCGGTGCTGGTCTTCGACAAGGTCCAGTACCGGGAGAAGCCCGTGGCCGAGAACAAGGACGCCGACGTGCGCGCGCAGTGGGACGGCTGGCAGAGCGTGCTGCCGGCGCGCATGGTGAGCATCACCGAGGACGGCAACGGCCTGCGGCACATCCAGCTGTCGAACGGCAGCCGCTACTACGAAGGCGCGGTGCTGCGATCCGGTGCCGAACTCAAGCGCATCGACGCCGACGGGCTGGTCCTGAGCGGTGGCGTGCCCGACAGCAACAACAGGCGCGGGAGGTGAAGGCATGGCCATCGGCAGAGCCCGCCTCGCGCGCACCCCGGATTTCATGCGGCGCCGCATCCGTGCGCCGCGTGGAATGGTTCCGTCCCGCCGGGGCGGAGCGCTTCAACCCTCGTAAATCAATCCTTTCTTGACCAGGAGATACACATGGCAGGCGCAGTTGACAGCTCTATCCAGCAGATGAACCAGGCCGCAGCCGACAACGCGCGGCTGATGTCGGCCAGCATGGCCGCTTCCACCAGCATCCAGGGCGCGGCATCCACCGCGCACACGGTCAACGGTGCGAGCGCCGCGGGCGGCGAGGTGGCCAAGTCCACCGGCAACGACATCCGCCAGTCGGCCAAGTCCTCGTAAGCAGGTCCGCGCGATGCCCTGTCGCATCGCGCGGCCTTTTCCCCCAGGAGGTGAACCATGACCGATCCCACCGCGCTGGTCGCGGCAGGCGCGCCGCCGGCCGGCGTGTCCGCGGCCGCCGCGCAGCAGCAGGCCGGCGCGCCTTCGCGCCTCGATCCGGGCGAGACCCGGATGTTCGCCAACATGATGCAGGGCGTGCAGGCGCCGCCGTCCTCGGTGGCCGCGCCCAGCGCGCTCGGCGACGCCGCGAAGGCGCTCGCGGCCCAGTTCTCCGGCAACGTGCGCTCCTACGAGGAGATGCGCCACAGCATGCTCGAGTCGATCGACATGTCCGACCCCATCAAGACCATGTTCGCGATGACCGACCACGCCATGGAGGCGCACATGATGTTCGCGAAGATGCACATTTCCACGGGCCTGGCGAGCGCCGCCACCAGCCTGTTCGGCACCTTGCTGAAGAACCAGCAATGAGGATGCCGTGAAGCCGCTGTCCCGCACTCTTTCTTCATTCCTTGCGCGCCGCGGCCGCTGGCTCGCGGCGCTGGCCCTGCTGGCGGCGCTGGGCGGCTGCAAGGTCGGCCTGTACTCCAACCTCAACGAGCAGGAGGCCAACGAGATCGTCGCCGCGCTGTCGGCCGAGGGCATCGACGCGGCCAAGAGCCGCGTGGAGGGCAGCAACTGGCAGGTCGAGGTGGACGAGAGCCGCATGGGCGTCGCGCTCGACGTGCTGCGTGCCCAGGGCCTGCCCCACGAGCGCTTCGCCACCATGGGCGAGGTGTTCCAGAAGCAGGGCCTGGTGTCCACGCCCTCCGAGGAGCGCATGCGCTACATCTATGCGGTCTCGCAGGAGCTGTCGCAGACGCTGCGCAACGTGGACGGCGTGGTGTCCGCGCGCGTGCACGTGGTGATCCCGGCCAACGACCCGCTGAGCGAGAAGATGCGGCCGTCGTCGGCCGCGGTGTTCATCAAGCACCGGCCGGATGTGGACATCCGGCTGCTGGCGCCGACCGTGAAGGACATGGTGGCGCACAGCATCGAGGGGCTGAGCCACGACCAGGTATCGCTGTCGCTCTTCGAGGCGCGCCGGCCGGTGGCGTCGGCTGCGGCCCTGGCGGGCGGCGCCAGGGAGCGTGCGATGGTGCTGGGCCTGTTCCCCGCGTCGACGGCGATGGTGCTGCTGGGGCTGCTGCTGCTGGCCGCCGTCTGCCTGCTGGTGCTGCCGGCGCTGCTGCGCAGGCGGGGCGTGGACTGGCGCAGCTGGACGCGCCGCCAGGTGTTCAGGCGCTGACCTGGAACAGGAATGCCGGCACCTACTTCCGCCACCCACGAAGCCCCGCAGGCCGGAACCGGCCCGATGGACCTCGTGCGCCTGGTGGTGCGCTTCAACCTGCACCCCGAGATCGGTCTTCACCCAAGCTGGCTGCCTGCCGACTGGCCGTCGCGCCACCGCGTCCCGGCACGGCTGGGGGAGGCGGGCCGCGCGGTGCTCGCCGACCAGCTGCGGCGAGCCCAGGGGCCGGACGCCGGCAGCGCCGACTACAACTTCGACGCACGCTTCAAGCGCGTGGCGCTGCTCGATGCCGACGCGCTGCGGCGGCTCGCCGCCTACCTCGGCTTCTGCGTGCACCTGCCGCTGTTCCGGCTGCGCGGCGGCGCGGGTGCGCAGATCCGCCGCCAGGCCCGCCGCTTCGATGCCGATGCGGTGGATTTCGTGCTCGACCGGGTGCCGTCGCTCACCGAACTGCGCATGGACAACGCGCTGCTGCAGCAGCGGCCCCTGTCGGCCGGCCGGGTCGCCGTCGAGCGCGGCCACCGGCTGCTGCTTGCCACGGCTGCGGCCGAAGGCGAGACGGTCCGCCGCCGCCTGGGGCACAAGCTGCCGCGCCGCGTCTCGGCGCTCGGCGTGCCGCAGTTGCAGCAGCGCCAACTCCAGCAACTCAACGAACTGATGCTCTCGTGCATCGTCCCCGAAAGACTGCCGCAATGGGACTGGCTTTTCTGATCACCACCGAGAACCTGCAGCTCCTGAGCGAGCGCAAGGTCCTGAAGGAGCACGAATACGCGGCGCTGCTCGACGCATCGACCGTGGTCGAGACGGCCCGGCGCGAGGCGCGCCGCATCGTGCAGCAGGCCACGCAGGACGCCGAGGTCGGCCGCAGGCAGGGCTACGAGGAGGGCCTGCGGCGCGCCAAGGAGGAATACGCGACCCAGCTGGTGACGGACACCATGGCCACCGAGCGACAGCTGCATGCGCTGCGCACGTCCATGGCGCAGGTCGTCGTCAAGGCCGTGGGGCAGTTCATCGCCGATGCGGACCCGGCGGCGCTGTTCGAAGCGGCGCTGCTGCGCGTCGACACGCTGATCCGCCAGGAGCCCTTCATCACCGTGCGCGTGGCGCCCGCGCAGGAGGCGATCCTGCGCGGGGTGATCGCGCGCCTGCGCAGCGAGGCCAACTGGAGCATGACCGTGCACTTCGTGGCCGATGCGGCGCTGCCCGTCGGCGCGTGCGTGGTACAGACGGCCTCCGGCGTGCTGGACATCGGCGTGGACGCGCAGCTCGCCGCGTTCCGGCGCGCGGTGGAGCGCGGCGGCCTCGCCGAGACCCGGGAGGGGGCGCAATCGTGAACCCGGTGTCCGACGCGGCGCTTGGCATCGTCGCCGAACTGGAACAGGCGCTGGGCCGCGTCACGCCGGTGGCGATCCGCGGGCGCGTCAGCAAGGCGGTGGGCATGCTGATCGACGCATCGGGCATCCAGGCCCATGTGGGCGAACTGTGCGAACTGGTCACGCCGGGCGAGCCGCCGCTGCTGGCCGAGGTGGTCGGCTTCCGCGACAACACCGCCGTCCTCACGCCGCTCGGGCCGATCACCGGCATTTCGGCTTTGACCGAAGTGCTGCCCACGGGGCGCGGCCACGTCTGCCCGGTGGGCGCGGGCCTGCTGGGGCGCGTGCTCGACGCGCTGGGCCAGCCCATCGACGAACGGGGCCCGCTCAGGACCCGCACGCTGCTGCCGGTGCACCGCGATCCCGTGAGCCCGCTGGCGCGCCGGATGATCGACGCGCCGCTGGCCACCGGCATCCGCGCGGTCGACAGCCTGCTCACGCTCGGCGAAGGGCAGCGCGTCGGCGTGTTCGCGCCGCCGGGCGTGGGCAAGAGCACCCTGCTGGGCATGCTCGCGCGCGGCGCGACGGCCGACGTGAACGTGATCGCGCTGATCGGCGAGCGCGGGCGCGAGGTGAAGGAGTTCATCGAGCACAACCTCGGCGCCGAGGGATTGGCGAAGACGGTGATTGTGGTCTCGACCTCCGACCGGCCGCCGATGGAGCGCATCAAGTCCGCCTATGCCGCGACCACCATCGCCGAGCATTTCCGCGACCAGGGCAAGAAGGTGCTGCTGCTGGTCGATTCGCTCACGCGCTTCGCGCGCGCCCAGCGCGAGATCGGCCTGGCCAGCGGCGAACCGCCCACGCGGCGCAGCTATCCGCCGTCGATCTTCTCGATGCTGCCGCAGCTGCTGGAGCGTGCGGGGCAGGGCAGGACGGGCTCCATCACCGCCGTCTACTCGGTGCTGACCGAGGGCGACGAGGAGAGCGACCCCATCGCCGAGGAGGTGCGATCCATCCTCGACGGCCACATCGTGCTGTCGCGCAAGGCCGCTGCGGCCAACCGCTATCCGGCGATCGACGTGCTGGCGAGCATCAGCCGCGTGATGCCGCTGGTGACTTCGCGCGAGCACCGCGCGGCGGCGGCGCACTTTCGCAGCCTGCTGGCCAAGTACCAGGAGATGGAGCTGCTCGTGCAGATCGGCGAATACAAGGCAGGCGGCGACGCGCTGGCCGACGAGGCAATCGGTGCGCGGCCGGCGATGCTCGACTTCCTGTCGCAGCCGCCGGATGCGAGCCTGCCCTATGCGCAGTCGATCGAGGCATTGCAGCGGTTCGGCGGCGCCTCGTGGGAGCCGGGCCGGTGAGCGCAGGCATCGACTGGAAGCTGCTGGTGGGCGTGCGCGAGCGCCAGAAGACGGTTGCCATGGGTGTCGTCGCGCGCGACCGGGCCGCCGCCGAGCAGAGCCGCGCCGAACTGCAGCAGGCCCAGGCGTGGCAGCAGCAGCAGGTGCAGAGCAAGGCCGCGCACTGGCAGGCGACCGCCGGCGCGCTGACGGACGGGCAATGCAGCGTGGCGCAGCTGCGCCACGCGGGTGCCTGGAGCGCCGCCCTCGATGCGCGGATCGTCGAGGCGAGCCGGCTTGCCGCGCAGGCCGGGCAGGCCCACGCGCTGCGCGAGAGCACGCTGGATGCCAGCCGCCGCAAGCTGCGCGCCGCCAGCGCAGAGGTCGAGAAGGCGCAGCAGATGCAGCAGCGCAGCCGAGGCGAGCGGCAGCGCCTGCAGGAGCAGCGGCTCGACGAAGCGACCGAGGAAGCCACGTCGCAGGCATGGGCCGCGCGGCGCTCGGCGTAGGCGCGCGGGAACGCACGGATCGCCATGGACCCCTCCATCGAACTGGCCAGCTTCGAGAGATTCTTCTCGTCGGTGGTGCTGACCCTGCCGCGGCTCTTCGCGATCTTCGCGGTGGTGCCCTTTCTCTCCGGCGGCATGATCACCGGCACCGTGCGCAACGGCCTGCTGCTGATGCTCGCTCTGTTCATGTCGCCGGTGGCGGGCGACATGCCTGCTGCCTCCATCGGCACCTGGGTGCTCATCGCGGGCAAGGAGGCCTTCATCGGCCTGATGCTGGGGCTGGGTTTCGGCATCTTCATCTGGGCGGTGGAGAGCGTGGGCGACCTGATCGACTTCCAGACCGGCTCCAGCAACGCGTCCTTCTTCGATCCCGTGGCGGGTCACGAGAACGGGCCCACGGGCGAGTTCCTCGGCTGGATGGTGATCACGCTGTTCGTCTCGGCCGGCGGGCTGCTCGCGATGCTGGGCGTAGTCGTCGACTCCTACCGGCTGTGGCCCGTGGCCTCGTTCTTTCCGAACCTGGGGCTGGTGATCGAGCAGTTCGCGATCCGCCAGGGGGACACGCTGTTCCTGTGGATCGTCAAGCTGGCCTCGCCGGTCATCTTCGTGCTGCTGCTGGTGGAACTGGGCATGGGCCTGGTCAGCCGCGTGGCGCCGCAGCTCAACGTGTTCGTGTTCTCGCAGCCTCTCAAGAGCCTGCTGGCGCACCTGATGATGCTGCTGTTCGTTTTCTTCGTGTACGAGTCGCTGCAGGAATTCCTGCGGCCCGAGAACGGCGTGCTCGACTTCCTGCGCGCTACGCTCTAGCGCCCTTCGGCCATGGCGGAGAAAGACCAGGACCCCACTCCCAAGCGGCTGCGCGACGCGCGAAAGCGCGGCGAGGTGGTCTTCAGTTCGGACGTGGCCTCGACGGCGGTGTTCGCCGTGGTCGTGGTCTGCATGTGGCTGGGCGGCGGGGTGCTCTACAGCCTGCTGCGAGAGCTCTGGCTGCACGCCACCAGCACCAGCCTGCTGACGCGGCCGGAGGACCGCTTCGACGAGCTGCTGCTGCATACCGGGGAGGCGCTGTTGTGGGGCACGCTGCCCATCATGGCCATCGCTGCCGTCGCTGGCAGCGTGGGCTCCCTGGCCCAGGTGGGCGGCGTGGCGGCGTGGGAGCGCCTCAAGCCCGACGTGAACCGCATGAACCCGGCCCAGGGGCTGCAGCGCATCTTCTCCACCCGCAATCTCATCAACCTGCTGAAGATGAGCCTGAAGACGATGCTGCTCGCGGGCCTGATGTTCGTGATCGTGCGCGGCTTCGTCGATACCTCGCTCAAGCTCGGCTACGCGAGCCCGGCGGCCACCATGACCGCCGCGGCGCACATGGTGCTCGTGGCCTTCGGCTGGGCAACGGTGATCTATGCGCTGATGGCCGCGGTGGACTACACGCACGAGCACTACGAGTTCATGAAGCAGCAGCGCATGTCGATCGAAGAGGTCCGGCAGGAATACAAGGAGGTGGAAGGCGATCCGGTCAACCAGTCGCGCCGCCGCTCCGCGCACTTCGAGGCGGTGTACGCCAGCCTGGGCGACCGCGTGCGCATGGCCTCGGCCGTGATCCATTCGGCCCGCACCGCCGTCGCGCTGCAGTACCTAGGCGAGAACGACCTGCCGCGCGTGATCGCGCGCGGCGAGGGCGAGGTGGCCGCGCAGATCCGGCGCTTTGCCGGCGAGGGCCTGGTGCCGATGGAGTTCGAGCCCTCGCTGGCCGAGCGCATTTATGCGGAGGTGCCGGTGGACCAGCCGATTCCACGTTCGCTGTATGCACCCGTCGCCAGGCTCCTGCGTTGGGCGCAGGGCATCGGATGAAGCCGGGGCGGCGAGTTAGCCGGCGATGCCGTTCCTGGCCGAGGGCGGTTGGAGCGCATCGAGCGCGGCGAGCCTGCGGTAGTCGCCCGGCAGCACGGCATAGGTGCTCATGAAGGTCTTGTGCAGATGGCTCTGGTCGGTGAAGCCTGCCGCATGCGCCGCATAGGTGACATGGGCGCCGCCGGCGATCAGGTCGCGGGCGTACTCGATGCGGTGGCCCACCAGCATCTCGTGCGGCGTGAAGCCCCATGCGGCGGTGAACCGGCGCTGCACGTGCACGGGGTGCCAGCCGACCGCATCGGCGAGGCTGTCGAGCGTCATGCGCTGATGAAAGCCCGACGCGATGAGGGCATAGAGCCGGTTCAGGCGCTCGTCGCCGCTGTCGGGATGCGGGCGCTCTGCGTCGTGGGCTCCGTCCTCCGTGGGCGAAGGGGCGGGAAGCCATTGCGAGAGGCGCCGGCGAAGCAGTGCACGGCCCGCCGCGATGTCCTCGGGATCGCCGGTGCTCGTGGGGACGAAGAGCAGGCGGTGGCATTCGAGGAATTCGAGCGCCGCGGAGGCGTCGATGAAGACCGAGACTCCCGCATCGTCCTCCAGCCGTGCCAGCGGCGGGGTATCTTCCGCGGGGCTGATGCACCGTGCCACGGCGAGGCTGCAGAAGAGGGCGTCTTCGCGCCAGGTATGTGTGCGCGCCTGCACCGAGTGCCAGACATGCGGCGCAATGCGAAACAGAGCACCCGGCGGCACGACGGTGACGCGGGTGCCGCTGCGCACCTGGAGTTCGGTGTCGGCCACCGCGAGCGTGAAGCCCACGTGCCGGTGTGGCCGGACCTCGCGATGGCGAAACCGGTTGGTTGTGAACTGGAGTCCTGCGAGATCCGTGTCTCGCCAGTACTGGGAGGCGGGCAATGCCATGGAAGGGGGATGTGCGGAGGTTCGGCTTTTGCCTCGCGCTGTGTGCAGCAAGCATGCCAGCGCCGTCGTCATCTGTGAAGCCTCGGCCCGGCGAGGACCCGCGCAGGTCGCGCATTGTTCAAGCAAAGGTACTCAGTTGGATGCGCGAGCCCTGGCAAATGCGTCGGAAGCTAAAAATTTACAAGGCGATGACAACGCCCTTGCGGTACTTTGACCCAGGTCCGTCGTCCTTTCCGGCATGGCGGCACATCCATCAGGCCTTCCATGATTCTGTCCACCTTGTTTCATCGTGCCTCGCCTGCGCCGGCCTCCGAGGCGCAGGGATTCGATCCGGTGCCGCGGCCGCAAGCGGAGCCGCAACCCGCCAATCCGGTTCCGCAGTTCTATGCCGAAGAACACCTGTACATGCCGCGAAGCGTGCCGCCTCACGCCGGCGGCGTGCCGGCCATCGTCGGCAATCTGATGGATGCACCCGGCAGCGAAGCCCGCGCGGCACTGGTGCGCAGCATGCTCCATGCGCTCGATTTCGACTGGCTGGGCTACGGCACGGTGGCGTACATGCGGGGCCACTGGTGGCCGCTGAGCTTCTTCACCGCCTACGCCAATCCCGAGTGGACCAGACGCTACTTCGCGCACAACTATTGCGGCGTCGATCTTCGGCAGCAGGGCGTGCCCGCGTCGAGCCTTCCACTGGCGTGGGACGTGGCCCGGCTCGAGGCGCTGGCGGCGGAGATTTCGGACGAGCTGAGCGAAGAGCGGCAGCGGTTCCTCGACGACCTGTATGCCAGCGGCATCCGCAGCGGGCTGCTGTTCCGCTTGGCGTCCCCCACGCATGTGAACCAGCACACGGTGATCAGCCTGCTGTCGCGCAGGCCCGGGAGCGACTGGATCAGCGACAGCGTGATCGGGCAGGGCCTGATCCTCGGGCTGGGCGTGCACGAATACGTGTCGCGCCACACGCGCATCGTCGGTGCGCCGGGCGCGGGCCGCATCGAGATCTCCGCGACGCAGCAGGACATCCTCCAGCAACTGCTCCAGGGGCGCAGCGACAAGGAGATCGCCAACCGGCTGGACCTGTCGTCCCACACCGTGGACTACCACATGCGGCAGCTGCGGCGCCGCTTTGCCGCGCGCAATCGGGTGCAGCTGGTGAATGCCGTGCAGCAGGGCGACAGCGATTTCGGAGTGCTCAGCGAGAACTGAGTTCGCCGGGAGGCTGTCCGTGCCTTCAATGCCCCAATTCGACTTGCCAGCCGGCGCGTTGACCGGACACCGAACGCGCAATCTCGGACGGGCGGAAGCCCAGGCGGCGGCGAAACATCGTCGAGAACGCGCCAGGGCTGTCGTAGCCGAGTTCTAGCGCGACGGCCGTCACCGGCTGCCCTTCGGCCAATCTGGAAAGCGCCGATATCAGGCAGGCGTGCTGGCGCCACTCGCCGAAGGCCATGCCGGTCTCGGCGCGGAAGAAGCGCGTGAACGTGCGTTCGCTGCGGTGCAGTTGCTGCGCCCATTCGCCGGCGGTGGCGCGGATGTCGGGTGCGTAGAGAAACTCCACGCACAGGGCGTGAAGCGTGCCGTGCCTGGGCAGCGGCGCGAAGATCGGGAGCGTGGCCGCGCGCGCGATCTCCGCGAGCGCGAGGCGCATGACCAGGCCGTCCCTGCCTTGTTCGTCATAGAGCGCCTTCACGTCCGTCGCCTCCAGCAGCAACTGCCGCAGAAGAGGCGAAACGAGCAGCACTTCGCAGCGAGACCCTCCGCGCGGCGCAGCCCTCGGCTCGATATAGAGGCTGCGCGTGCTGACACCCACCATGCGTACGCGATGCGGTTTGCCCGCCGGGATCCACACCCCGCAATGCGGAGGCACGACCCACGCGCCGTCGTCCGTGCCTACCTCCATGAGACCCGTCGCGCCGTAGAGAAACTGCGCTCGACGATGCTGATGCATCTCCAGGAGCGTTCCGCGCGCGTAGTCGGTGCCGATGGCGAGCACTTCGCGTTCTAGTGCGTCGACGCTGTCCAAAGGTACGTTTCTCATCGAAATTCGCGAAATCCGCTGTTGGCTGAAACGCGAACATTCTTGTCCAGACTCCGAAAGCCGGACAGCGCCAGCAGCCATAACCTTTCAGGCATCGAAGGACTGATTGCGATGGAACTCTACTTCTGGCTTGCCGCCTGCGGCACGCTCGCCGGCGTGACCACGGTGCTCTTCGGTTTCGGCGGTGGCTTCGTGGTGGTTCCGCTGCTCTACCACTTGCTGACGCACATGCGCGGACCGGAAACCCCGGCTGCATCCCATGCGATGCAGATCGCGGTTGCGACCTCGACGTGCGTGATGATCTTCGGATCGGCGATGGCAACGGCGAAGCACCAGCGCGCGGGATCGCTGGATTGGGCGGTCATCAAGCCGCTGGTCTTCGCCATTGCCGCCGGCAGCGTGCTCGGGGCAGCAACCGCGGCCGCGGTGGAGGGCAGCTGGTTGCGCTGGGCTTTCATCGCCTACGTCAGCCTGACCGTTCTGGACTGCTGGCTCCGGCCCGGCTTTCTCCTGCAGCCGGCGCGGGAGGCCCGGCCCGCCCGGGCACGAAACGCATTGACGGGCATCGTCATCGGCTGGATCGCGGCCTTGCTTGGAGTGGGAGGCAGCGTCATGACAGTCCCGTTGCTTCGCCGCAGAGGAGTGAGCATGACCGGCGCGACGGCCATGGCCAATCCGCTGACGCTTCCCGTCGCCTTGGCCGGGACGGCGACTTACGCGGCGCTTTCCTGGGGTGGAATGGCGTCCCTGGGGGCCGGGTATGTGGGCTATGTGGACCTGAGGGCGTTCCTTGCCCTGGTCGCGGGCTCATATGCCGGGATACGCATGGCTTCGCCGTTCATCGGGCGGATTCCCGATCAGGTACACGCCAGGGTGTATGTCGGGCTGCTGGTTGCAGTCGTGGCGTCGATGTTGATCGGCTAGGCGGGGTGCCAGAGATCAGCCAGGTGGGGAGCTCCGTCCGATCGGATCGGATTTGGTGAGGACTTCTCGGGAGCCTTCAGGATCGCCTGGGACCCTTGTTTGGAGCGGGTGAAGGGAATCGAACCCTCGTATGAAGCTTGGGAAGCTGCCGTTCTACCATTGAACTACACCCGCATCTGGCAAGCCGCCGATTGCAAGGCTGCAGCCGGCGACAGGCGGGAGTATAGATGCATGCCATCCGAGGTTCGCGCCGCCGCGCGGGCCAGCCGACCCAACACGCCATACCGAGCATGAAATCCAAGCCCTTTCGATTCGCCCTCAACGCCTTCCTGGCCGTGACCGCAGGCTCGGCCTTTGCCGGAACGATCACCTGCGTCCCCGCGCCGGGCGGCACCGGCCCGGCTCCCTGGATCCGCAAGATCGCCATCGACGAGCACTCGCGCACCGTCAACATGGACGTCGTCCGCCACAGGACGAAGGACACGGACACCATGGGCAAGATGAGGGCGGAGTTGCTGGGCATGGAAGAGACCCAGGGCGGCGAGCCCGCCTACGTCTTCAACGCGATTCCGGCTGCGGGCGACGAGGCCACGAACCTCTTCAGGCTGTTCAAGGCGGGCGAGTGGCGACTGATCAGCGCGGGGGTGGTGTTCATCGGCAAGGTGCCGACGCTGCGGGCGATCGAGCCGGGCAGGGTCTTCGATTGCAAGCGGTCGGACCTTGGATAACCGGTCGGCAGGCGGCTGCGAAAATTTTTTCGGGCGCTGCCTCTTTGGTGGGCATCGTGTTGCAAGCCACGCCAGGCAAGGCTTCCGAGCGATGCGCACACAGTTTTCCACAGCATTGTCCCCATCGAGGCGGGAAAACCTGTCATTGGCTTGTGGTATGGCGAATTCGTAGTGAAAAAGGGTAGCCCGAGGGTAGGCGCGCTCCGACAGACTCGGCGGCGAGCGCAGAGGAACATCGTCTGCACCCGCATCCTGCGGAAAGGAGCGTGAAATGACGTTCGACTTCTTGTTTCGCCCGAATCACACCGCGTACCTTCGACGCGCGGCGGCCCTCCTGGAAGAAGCCCAGATGGCGCGCATCGAGCACCAGGCGGCGGCAGAGCATCACAGCGCGCTTGCCCGGATGTACGCCGAACGCGTCAGGCGTCTTGAGAACGAGCTCTATCGCCAGCCGCAGGGCGCGGCACATGGTGCAGCAGGGCTGGCGGCGGAAGCCGGTTCCGCGGACGAACGGCCACAGCTGTACTCGCTGGACGGAAGCCGCAAGCCGGGGCTGACCTCGGCGAGCTGAGCCGGAGCGGACAAAGGGCGGCGAGCCTCGGCCCGTGCCGGGGCCGCGTTGCGGTGCGGCCAAAAAAATACCCGCCGAAGCGGGTTCGAGTTGCCCTTGTGGGCACGCTCTAAGCACTGACAGAGAGCTCTTCTTTTATGCGGCCCTGTTGCGTGACAGCATCGGTATCGTCGGCGCTCGCCCTGCGAGCGCGTGTCAGCCGGAAACAGGTAGTCGCCGTAGGACACTCATTAAAACGTGAACTATTTGACAGATTTGCGAGGAAGCCGGGTCTTTCAGGGCTGCGCGGTCGTATTCCTCACTTCGAAGTGTCGGTCCTGTCCGACAAGGCGGCGGCGCATGAAGCCCTAGATTTTGTGGGCTCGCTTTGAAGTGCGAGTTCTCTGTGCGTGACAGCACCAAGAGGTTCAACCCAGCCTTCGCGCTGGGTTTTTTTTGCTCGGCGTCCGCGTGCTTGCTTCAGAAAAGCTCGAACCGGAAGGTGGTTGTCTGGGGCTGGCTGAGCAGCGGGGTGGCAATCTCGCTGGCGTGCTCCCAGGCCTCGCGCCAGAGGCGGGCGTTGGCGATCTGAGATTCGCTCATCGAGTCGATGCCGGATTCGAGCTGGTTGAGCCAGGCCCGGTAGCACTTCACCAGGCGCGAAGAGGGGCCGATGCGCTGCTCGAGCAACCGCAGGAACGTGAAGCGCACCTCCATCAGGTCCCGGATGGTCAGGCTGGTTCCGTCCAGCCGGATGGTGTAGAGCTGCTCGCGGTTGGCTGAGTGATCGAACATCGGACGCGCATGCAACAGGGCCGCGAGCCGACTTGCCAGCGGCGCATGCAGCCGCGCTTGTCCGAAGGTCTCAGGCCTTGTCTCTATCTGGATAGAAAGGGGTGACCGGAAATATTAGCCAAGCACCTGTTGTGCGAAATGGAATCCGGGTTCCGGTTTGTCGCGATGAGTGAACCACTTGCGCGCTGTTCAGCGCAGGAACACATGCTCCATGAACTGCCTGATCGGGTACTGGATCACCGTTTGTACCTTCGCCGGCAGTTCCAGCGGCCGCATAAGCATCTTGAGCGTGGTGCCCGGGCTCAGGTGGGTGCGGATGGTGCTGTTCATGTCGGCGCTCAGGCGCTGCACGTAGGCGATGTCGTCGGCGCGTTCGGGCGAACGCGTCCTGACCACGTGGCGGATCGCGCAGTCGGCGTCCTCGCTCTTGAGTTCGAGCGTGCGCCGGCCGATGGTTCCCATCACGCGCAGGCGGCCCAGCTTCTCCTGCTCGCGGTAGCGCCGGTAGTAGCGGTAGAAGTGCTTGTAGTGGTTGACCTCATCGGTGGCGATGCGCGTCGCCAGGTCCTGAAGCACAGGCTCGTCGGTACAGCGGGCCATGGCGCGGTAGTAGGTGGCGGTGCCGGTCTCGACCACGCAGCGGGCGGTCATCTCGAGGCCTCGGGTGGGGGCGAGCAGCTCGACCTTGCAGTAGGTCGCGTATTCCTCCAGGAAGTTGCCGTAGGCGGTGTCCCAGTCGAACTCCGGCCATACGTGGCGCACGTAGGCGCGCAGGGCCTTGCCGTGCTGCAGTTCCTCGAGTTCCCAGTGCTGGGAGAGCCAGTCGGTGACTTCCTGGTCGCCCTTGAAGAAGTCCACCAGGTTGTGCGTGTACAGGTCGGAGCCGCTCTCGATGAAGGAGGCGGAGGTCACCAGATAGAAGAGGTTCTCGTCCGGGCGTACCTTGTCGAGCGCGATGCGCGAGAAATCCAGGTCTTCGATCGTCCAGTGCCTTTCGGCATCTTGGCTTGCCATGCGAACTCCTTGATCTTTTTTGTCCGTACAAGTACGGATGGCGCAGACCCTCGTTGGTTCTCGTTTTTTGCGCCAGGACACATATTAGCCGTGGAGCACGGATCGTGTTGCCGTCCGGCAGCCCTTGGCCGGCGCGGGCCGCATGGCCAAACCTATAATCGTTTGTTCAAGCAAATCAAGCAGTTAGGCCGGTTCGCCGCAGTGGGTTCGACATGAGGGTCGCCATCGCCGCGCCGCCCTCGACGGCAGAAGACGAATCCAAAGATGAGCCAGCCCACATTCACGGTCGCGGACATCCGCAAGACCTTTATCGATTTCTTCGCTTCCAAGGGCCATACGGCGGTGCCGTCGAGCCCCCTCGTGCCGGGCAACGACCCGACGCTGATGTTCACCAATTCGGGCATGGTGCAGTTCAAGGACGTGTTCCTCGGCACCGACAAGCGCCCCTACAACCGTGCGGCCTCCGTCCAGGCCTGCCTGCGCGCCGGCGGCAAGCACAACGACCTCGAGAACGTGGGCTACACCGCCCGCCACCACACCTTCTTCGAGATGCTGGGCAACTGGAGCTTCGGCGACTACTTCAAGCGCGAGTCGCTCACCTGGGGCTGGGAGCTGCTCACGCAGGTCTACAAGCTGCCGGCCGACAAGCTGCTGGCCACCGTCTACCACGAGGACGACGAGGCCTACGACATCTGGACCAAGGAAATCGGCCTGCCGCCCGAGCGCGTGATCCGCATCGGCGACAACAAGGGCGGCAAGTACAAGTCCGACAACTTCTGGATGATGGCCGACACTGGCCCCTGCGGCCCGTGCTCCGAGATCTTCTACGACCACGGCCCGCACATCCCCGGCGGCCCCCCGGGCAGCCCCGAGGAGGACGGCGACCGCTTCATCGAGATCTGGAACCACGTGTTCATGCAGTTCGACATGCAGCCCGACGGCAGCGTGGTCAAGCTGCCCGCTCCCTGCGTCGACACCGGCATGGGCCTGGAGCGCCTGGCCGCGATCCTGCAGCACGTGCACAGCAACTACGAGATCGACATCTTCGACGCGCTCATCAAGGCCGCCGCGCAGGCCACCGGCACGCAGGACCTGTCGAACAACTCGCTCAAGGTGATCGCCGACCACATCCGCGCCACCTCGTTCTTGGTGGCCGACGGCGTGATCCCGTCGAACGAAGGCCGCGGCTACGTGCAGCGCCGCATCATCCGCCGCGCCATCCGCCACGGCTACAAGCTCGGCCAGAAGAAGCCCTTCTTCCACAAGCTGGTGCCCGAACTGGTGCGGCTCATGGGCGAGGCCTACCCCAAGCTGGTCGCCGACGAGAAGCGCATCACCGACACGCTGAAGGCCGAGGAAGAGCGCTTTTTCGAGACGCTGGCCAACGGCATGGAAATCCTCGACGCGGCGCTGGCCGGTGGCGCCAAGGTGCTGCCAGGCGACGTGGCCTTCAAGCTGCACGACACCTACGGCTTCCCGCTCGACCTCTCGGCCGACGTGTGCCGCGAACGCGGCGTGAGCGTCGACGAGGCCGGCTTCAACGCCGCCATGGAAAAGCAGAAGGCCGCGGGCCGTGCTGCCGGCAAGTTCAAGATGGACCGCAACGTCGATTACGCCGGCGCGGGCAACGTCTTCACCGGCTACGAGAAGCTGGAAGAAAGCGCCAAGGTCGTCGCTCTGTACTTCGAGGGCTCCGCCGTCGCTGAGCTCAAGGAAGGCCAGCCGGGCATCGTCGTGCTCGACACAACCCCGTTCTATTCGGAAAGCGGCGGCCAGGTCGGCGACCAGGGCGTGCTCGTGGCCGAAGGCGTGCAGTTCGGCGTGGAAGACACGCAGAAGATCAAGGCCGACGTGTTCGGCCACCACGGCACCCAGACCCAGGGCACGCTGAAGGTCGGCGACACGGTCAAGGCCGCGGTCGACACCGCGCGCCGCGCCGCCACCATGCGCAACCACTCGGTCACCCACCTGATGCACAAGGCACTGCGCGAAGTGCTGGGCGGCCACGTGCAGCAGAAGGGCTCGCTGGTCGATGCCGACAAGACGCGCTTCGACTTCGCGCACAACGCGCCCGTCACGCACGAGCAGATCCTGGAGATCGAGAAGCGCGTGAACGCCGAGATCCTCGCCAACACCGAGACGCATGCCCGCGTGATGGACATGGAGTCGGCCCAGAAGACCGGCGCGATGATGCTGTTCGGCGAGAAATACGGCGAGACCGTGCGCGTGCTCGACATCGGCACCAGCCGCGAGCTGTGCGGCGGCACCCACGTGGGCCGCACGGGCGACATCGGCCTGTTCAAGATCGTCAGCGAAGGCGGCGTGGCCGCCGGCGTGCGCCGCATCGAGGCCGTCACCGGCGCGAATGCGCTCTCCTACCTGCAGGATCTCGAATCGACCGTGCAGAGTGTGGCCGCCACGCTCAAGTCGCCGGCCGCCGAGCTGCAGGGCCGGCTCTCGCAGGTGCTGGAGCAGGTGAGGGCGCTCGAACGTGAAGTGGGCGCGCTCAAGGGCAAGCTCGCTTCGTCGCAGGGCGACGAACTCGTGTTGCAGGCTGTGGACGTCAAGGGCATCAAGGTGCTGGCCGCCAAGCTCGAAGGCGCCGACGCCAAGACGCTGCGCGAGACCATGGACAAGCTCAAGGACAAGCTCAAGACGGCAGCCATCGTGCTTGCCGCCGTCGACGGCGAGAAGGTGCAGATCGCGGCCGGCGTCACGGCCGACAGCACGGCCAAGGTCAAGGCCGGCGAGCTGGTCAACTTCGTGGCCCAGCAGGTCGGCGGCAAGGGCGGCGGCAAGGCCGACATGGCCATGGCCGGCGGCACCAACGCGGCAGGCCTTCCGGCCGCGCTGCAGTCGGTGCAGGCCTGGGTCTCCGAACGCGCCTGACGGCCGGCAGCGCCACCGGAACGAGCACGCCACCCATGCCAGAAGCGATCCCCGGTGAAGTGCTTGTGATGGGGGCGGGCACCATCGGGTGCTTCATCGGCGGAAGCCTGGCGGCGGCGGGCGTGCCCGTCACCTTCGTCGGCCGTCCGCGCGTGCTCGAGAAGCTCGCCAAACATGGCCTGACGCTCACCGACATCGACGGCGCGACGCACAGGCTGCCTGCCGACAGGCTGCGCCTGAGCGGGCAGGTGCCCGCCGGCGCACGGCCCGCGCTGGTGCTGCTGTGCGTGAAGAGCGGCGCCACGGCCGAGGCCGCGGGCGAACTGGCCTTCTCGCTGCCGGCAGGCACTGCGGTGATCTCGCTGCAGAACGGCATCTCCAACTGCGCGGCCGCCGCGCAGACCGGCCCTTCGCTCAACGTGCGCGCCGGCATGGTTCCCTACAACGTGGCCGAGATCGGCCCCGGCGCCTTCCACCGCGGCACCGGCGGCCGCCTGGCCGCGGAAGACGACGCGGTGCTTCGCCCATGGCTTCCCGTATTCGAGCGCGCGGGCGTGCCGCTCGACCTGCATGCCGACCTTTTGCCCGTGCAGTGGGGCAAGCTCATGCTCAATCTCAACAACCCCGTCAACGCGCTTTCGGGCCTGCCGCTGCGCGAGGAGCTCATGCAGCGCGGCTACCGCCGCTGCTTCGCTTCGTTGATCGAGGAGGCGCTGGGCATCCTCAACGTCGCGGGGATCGCGCCGGCGCAGGTCGCGGCGGTGCCGGCGCACCGGCTGGCGAGCCTGCTGCGGCTGCCCGACTGGATCTTCCGCATCGTGGCGGCGCGCATGCTGCGCATCGATGCCAAGGCGCGCTCGAGCATGGCCGACGACCTTGCGCTAGGCCGCCGCACCGAGATTGACGCGCTCAGCGGCGAGGTGGTGCGCCTCGCGCAGGAGCACGGCCTGAGCGCGCCGCGCAATTCGCGCATGGTTTCGCTGCTCGAGGCCTGGCCGCAACAGCCGAAGCGCTGGACGGCACGGCAATTGCAGGACGCGCTGGGCTTGTAACGTCCGGCCCTGTACCCTCGGCTGCGTCACGGCAGCTTCAAAAGGGTTGTTCTCATGCGGGTCCTGATTCTCGGCAGCGGTGTCATCGGCACCTCGATCGCGTATTACCTGGCGCGTGCCGGGCACGAGGTGACGGTGCTGGAGCGCCAGCCGGCGCCCGCGCTCGAAACCAGCTTCGCCAATGCCGGCGAGGTGTCGCCCGGCTACTCGGCGCCATGGGCCGGGCCCGGCGTGCCGGTCAAGGCCATCAAGTGGATGCTGATGCAGCACAGCCCGCTGGTCATCAAGCCGATGCTCGATCCGGCGATGTGGCGCTGGGGCCTCTCGATGCTGCGCAATTGCACGCAGGCGCGCTACGAGATCAACAAGAGCCGCATGGTGCGGCTCGCCGAATACAGCCGCGATTGCCTCAAGGAGCTGCGCGCCGACACCGGCATCGCCTACGACGAGCGCATGCAGGGCACGCTTCAGCTCTTTCGCACCCAGCAGCAGCTCGACGGCACCTCGAAGGACGTCGAAGTGCTCCAGGCCTCGGGCGTGCCCTACCAGTTGCTCGACCGTGAAGGCTGCGTGCAGTACGAGCCCGCGCTCGCGGCGGTGAAGGGCAAGTTCGTCGGCGGTTTGCGGCTGCCGGGCGACGAGACCGGCGACTGCTTCAAGTTCACGCAGGCGCTGGCGAAGCTGGCCGAGGCCGAGGGCGTGAAATTCAGGTTCGGCGTCAACATCCAGGCTCTCGAGCACGACGCGGTCAAGGGCATCACTGCGGTGCGCACCGATGCCGGCAGCTTCACGGCCGATCGCTACGTGGTCGCGCTCGGCAGCTATTCGCCCGAGCTGGTCAGGCCGCTGGGCATCCGGCTGCCGGTGTATCCGGTCAAGGGCTTCTCGATCACGGTGCCGATCACCGACGCCAGCGGCGCGCCCGAATCGACGGTGATGGACGAGACCTTCAAGGTGGCGGTCACGCGCCTGGGCGATCGCATCCGCGTGGGCGGCACCGCGCAGCTCTCGGGCTTCGACCTGCGGCTCAACGAGCGCCGGCGCGACACGCTCGAGCACGTGGTGACAGACCTGTTCCCCAAGGGCGGCAACGTGCGCGACGCTTCCTTCTGGACCGGCCTGCGCCCCATGACGCCCGACGGCACGCCCGTGATCGGCTCCACCCGCATTCCCAACCTGATGCTGAGCACCGGCCACGGCACCCTCGGCTGGACCATGGCCGCGGGCACAGGCCGCGTGATGGCCGACCTGATTGGGGGCAGGGCGCCCGGCATCGACATGGAGGGCCTCACCGTGGCGCGCTACGGCGGCTGACGCTTCGCTCCTTCTCCTCGACGCCAGGACAGGGCGGCCCGAAAGGCCGCCCTGTTTTCGTTGTGACACAAGGATTGGGGTTTTCCCTTAGTCATGAAGTTGTCTTCTTCGATATTCTTCGTGGCGTTCCATTAATAAATCGTTGTTTCTTTAGTGAAACAAAACCGAGCCGAACGGACACGATGAAACAGACACGCCGCCTTGCCGTCGCCGCCGCCATTTCCATGGCCGCCGCTTGCGCCTCCGGACTCGCCTGGGCAGCCGACAGCTACCCCGTCAAGCCGATCACGCTGGTCGTCGCCTATCCGGCCGGTGGCGACACCGACGCGCTGGCGCGGCTGTTCGCCGAGAAGCTGTCGACGCGCGTCGGCCAGCCCGTGGTGGTCGACAACCGCCCCGGCGCCAGCGGCATCATCGGCAGCGCCTACGTGTCGAAGGCCACGCCCGACGGCTACACGCTGCTGCTCGCACCCAGCACCTTCTCGATCGCGCAGCTGGTGCTCAAGACCAACGGCTCGGGCTATGACGTGCTCAACGGCTTCACGCCCATCGTGCAGACGGGCAGCCAGCCGCTGTTCCTCGTGGCCGGCGGCAACAGCGGCCTCTCCACGGTGAAGGACGCCGTGGCCGCGGCCAAGGGCGGCAAGACGCTGAGCTACGCGAGCCCGGGCAGCGGCTCGCCGATGCACATCCTGGGCGAGATGTTCGCCCGCGCATCCGGCACCACGCTCGCGCACGTGCCCTACAAGGGCGTGGCGCCCGCCATCAACGACGTGCTGGGCGGCCACGTGCCCGTCACCTTCATCACGCTGGGGCCGGTGGCGCCGTACATCGCCAACGGCAAGCTGCGCCCGCTGGCCGTGGCCTCGGCCCAGCGCTCGCCGCTCGCGCCCAGCGTGCCCACGCTGGCCGAGCAGGGCTACAAGGACGTCGAGGTGACGGCCTGGAACGGCCTCTGGGGGCCGCGCAACCTGCCGCCCGAGATCGTGAAGACGCTCAACGGCCACTTCAACGAGATCCTGAAGATGCCCGAGATCGTCTCTCGCATGGCCGTGCTCGGCACCACGCCCGTGGGCGGCGACGCCGACGTGCTCGGCAAGACCAACGCCGCCGACTACGCGCGCTTCGGCAAGGTGATCAAGGAACTCGGCATCCAGGCCGACTGACCCCCGCGACCGATCCACGGACCTCATTTCCATGACCGAACTCAAAGCCATCGCCGATCCATCGAGCCTGCAGGCACTGCTCGCCGAGCTGCCTGCCAACCTGCTGGCCGGCCGCCGCGTGCTCGTGACCGGCGGCGCGCGCGGCCTGGGGCTCGCCTTCGCGCAGTGCATCGCCGCCGCGGGCGCCAGCGTGGTGCTGGCCGACATCCTCGGCGAGCTGGCCGAGACCGAGGCGAAGGCGTTGCGCGAAGCCGGCCGCAACGCGCATGCGCTGCCCGTCGACCTGGCCAACCCCGGCTCCATCGTGGCCTGCGCCGACGAAGCCATCCGCCTGCTCGGCGGCCTCGACGGCCTGGTCAACAACGCCGCCATCACCAACTCGGGCGGCCGCGACGCGCACCAGCTCGAGATCGACGTGTGGGACCGCGTGATGAACGTCAACGTGCGCGGCAGCTGGCTCATGGGCCGTGCCTGCCGCCAGGCGCTGGCCGGGAGCGGACGCGGCTCGATCGTCAACCTCGCCTCCGACACCGCGCTGTGGGGCGCGCCCAACCTGCTGGCCTACGCGTCGAGCAAGGGCGCCGTCATTTCCATGACGCGCTCGCTGGCGCGCGAATGGGGTGGCGACAACATCACCGTCAACGCCGTGGCGCCGGGCCTCACGCTGGTGGAAGCCACCGAATACGTGCCGATGGCGCGCCACCAGAAGTACCTCGAAGGCCGCGCCATCCCGCGCGAGCAGCAGGCCGCCGACGTGTGCGGCGCCACCGTCTTCCTTCTTTCCGGGCTCGCGCGCTTCGTGACGGGCCAGCTGCTGGCCGTCAATGGCGGCTTCGCGATGCACTGAATTTTTCCGACCAAGGAGTACA
Source organism: Variovorax sp. 278MFTsu5.1 (assembly GCF_048305045.1). NCBI lineage: Bacteria > Pseudomonadati > Pseudomonadota > Betaproteobacteria > Burkholderiales > Comamonadaceae > Variovorax > Variovorax sp. 278MFTsu5.1. The sequence continues at coordinate 4,099,261 of NZ_CP157622.1, read as the reverse complement.
CCCGATGAGCGACCTGTCCGAACAGCAGAAGATCAACGAAACCGCCGCCAGCAGCCTGGCGCAGCCCGAGGGCAGCAGCCTCGCGGAGTGGATGAACACCCGCGTCGCGCGCTACGAAACCCGCAAGTACGACTGGGACGCGCTGAAGTTCCAGGCCGACTTCGATCCCAAGTTCCGCCGCGCCCAGATGCGCTACGTGGGCACCGGCGGCACCGGCGTCGCGAAGGACGTCAACACCGTCCCCGCCGAGCACTTCACCTTCTCGACCATGGTGATCCCCGCCGGCCACGAAGGCCCGCCGCACCTGCATACCGACGTGGAGGAAGTGTTCTTCCTGATCCGCGGCAAGCTCAAGGTGGTGATCGAGAAGGACGGCGAGCGCTTCGAGACCATCATGACCGACCGCGACCTGATCTCGGTGCCGCCCGGTGTGTACCGCGAGGAGATCAACATCGGCGACGAGGACGCGCTGATGTGCGTGATGCTGGGTGCGAAGAAGCCCGTCACGCCGACCTATCCCGCCGACCACCCCCTGGCCAAGATCAAGCGCTGAGCGGACGCACGGCCATGAACGTCTCCACCGACGCACTGACGACGCTGCCTGCCTCCGAGCTGGCACGGCTCGACGCCAGCTTCCCGGCCCGCGATGTCGCGGTCGGCGGCGGCGCCGTGGTGTCGGTGCGCGAATGTGGCCAGGGGCCGGCCATCGTGTGCCTGCACGGTATCGGTTCGGGCGCCGCATCGTGGATCGACACTGCCGAGCTGCTAACGCCGCAGGCCCGTGTGATCGCGTGGGATGCACCAGGCTATGGCGGCTCGACGCCGCTCGAAGCCGCCGCGCCGTCCGCCGCCGACTACGCGGCCCGGCTGGGCCAACTGCTCGACGCGCTCGGCATCGAATCTTGCGTGCTGGTCGGCCATTCGCTGGGCGCCATCACCGCCGCCTCGGCCGCGTGCACCGATGCGCGCATCCGTCGGTTGGTGCTGGTGAGCCCCGCCATCGGCTACGGCGGGGCGTCGCGTGCCGAAGCGCGCTCCAAGGTCCGCGCCGAGCGCCTCGCCACGCTCGACGAGCTCGGCATCGCCGGCATGGCCGCGAAGCGTTCGGCCCGGCTGGTTTCCGACAAGGCCTCCGAGCACGCCCGCCAGTGGGTGCGCTGGAACATGGCCCGCCTGAACGACCACGGCTACCGCCAGGCCGTCGAGCTGCTGTGCAACGCCGACCTGCTGGCCGACCTGCCGCCGCCCATGCCGGTGCGCGTGGCCTGCGGCGCGCTCGACGTGGTCACGCCCCCGGCGGCCTGCGAAGAAGTGGCGCGCAAGTGCGGAGTGCGGCTCGAATTGGTGGACGATGCGGGCCACGCCGGCTATGTGGAGCAACCGCAGGCCGTCGCGAAGCTGCTGAGCGAATCCCTCGCCGGCTGACCGCAAGCAACCACCAGAGACATCCAAGGAAGGAACCACAGGCATGGCCAGCAACAACAACGACGGCAACGAGGCGATGGAAGAGGGCCCCGACCGCTACAACGTGCCCGCGCTGGAGCGCGGACTGCGCGTGCTGTGCGAGTTCAGCCGCGAAAGCCGCACGCTCTCGGCGCCCGAACTGGCGCGCCGCTTCGACCTGCCGCGCTCGACCGTCTTCCGCCTGCTCACCACGCTGGAGAACATGGGCTTTCTCGAGCGCACCGAGGGCGGCCGCGACTACCGCCTGGGCCTGGCCGTGCTGCGCCTGGGCTTCGAATATCTCGCCTCGCTGGAACTCACCCAGCTGGGCACGCCGCTGCTGAACCGCCTGTGCGACGAACTGCGCACGCCCTGCAACCTGGTGGTGCGCGACGGCCGCTCCATCGTCTACGTGGCCAAGGTGGCGCCGCCCACGCCCTTCGCCAGCTCGGTCACCGTGGGCACGCGGCTGCCGGCCCATGCCACGGTGCTCGGCCGCATCCTGCTGGAAGACCTCACGCTGCCGCAACTGCGCGCCCTCTACCCCGAAGACAAGCTCGAGACCTTCTCGCCGAGCACCCCGAAGACCGTGACCGAGCTCTTCGACATGGTGCAGGCCGACCGCCAGCGCGGCTATGTGCTGGGCGAGGGCTTCTTCGAATCGAACATCTCCAGCATCGCCGCGCCGGTGCGCGACCACAGCGGCCACATCGTGGCGGCGCTGGGCGCCACCGTTACCGCCAGCCACATCGAGGAGAGCCGCATCGACGAGATGGTGCAGCGCGTGCGCGGCACCGCCGACGAGATCTCCGGCCTGCTCAATTACTCGCCCGCGCGCACCGCCAACGTGGTGCCGCTTCGCTCAGCCTGATTCCGGGACCATGACCGCCCAAGCTCTTCCTTCCTTTTTCTTCGCCGCCGATGCGCTGGCCGGCCGCGTGGCCGTGGTCACGGGCGGCTCGTCGGGCATCGGCCTGGCCACTGTCCAACTGCTGCTGGGCTGCGGCGCCTCGGTGGCCCTGTGCGGCCGCAATGCCGAGCGGCTCGACGGCGCCGTGGCCGGCCTGCGCGGGCAGTACCCCGGCGCGAAGCTCTTCGCGCAGACCTGCGACGTGCTCGACGCCGCCTCGGTGCGCTCCTTCGCCGCCGCCAGCGAAGCCGCGCTCGGCCCGGCCTCGATGCTCGTCAACAACGCGGGGCAGGGCCGGGTCTCGACCTTCGCGGACACCGACGACAAGGCCTGGACCGAAGAGCTGAACCTGAAATTCTTCTCCGTCATCAACCCGACGCGCGCCTTCCTGCCGCAGCTCGCGGCGCAGCGCGCAGTGCTGGGCGATGCCTCCATCGTCTGCGCCAACTCGCTGCTGGCGCGCCAGCCCGAGCCGCACATGGTCGCCACCTCGGCCGCGCGCGCCGGCCTCTTGAACCTGGTGCGTTCCATGGCCACCGAGTTCGCGCCGCAGGGCGTGCGCGTCAACGGCATCCTGATCGGCCTCGTCGAATCGGGCCAGTGGCGCCGTCGCTTCGAGGCGCGCGAAGACAAGTCGCTCGGCTGGGCCGCATGGAGCGGCCAGCTCGCGAAGAACAAACACATTCCGCTGGGTCGCCTGGGGCTTCCGACAGAAGCCGCCCGCGCGATCCTTTTCCTCGCTTCGCCCCTCGCGTCGTACACGACGGGCAGCCACATCGACATCTCCGGAGGCCTGTCACGCCATGCATAACCCCAGCAACACCGTCACCGTCGGCGCCGTCGTCGCCGCCTTTCTCGAACAGTGCGGCGTCAAGGCGGCCTTCGGCGTGATCTCGATCCACAACATGCCGATCCTCGATGCCTTCGCGCAGCGCGGCACGGTGCGTTTCATCTCGGCGCGGGGCGAGGCCGGCGCGGGCAACATGGCCGACGCCTACGCGCGCTCCACCGCCAGCCTGGGCGTGTGCATCACCAGCACCGGGCCCGCCGCGGGCAACATCGCGGGCAGCATGGTCGAGGCCCTGACGGCCGGCGCGCCCGTGCTGCACATCACCGGGCAGATCGAGACGCCGTACCTCGACAAGGGCATGTCGTACATCCACGAGGCACCCGACCAGCTCACCATGCTCAAGGCCGTGTCGAAGGCTGCGCTGCGCGTGCGCAGCGTCGAAACGGTGCTCGGCACGCTCAAGCGCGCCGTGCAGCTTGCGCTGACGGCACCGACGGGCCCTGTCAGCGTCGAGATCCCGATCGACATCCAGTCGGCGCTGACCACGATGCCGGCCGACCTGTCGCCGCTGCCCATCGAGCGCCCCGTGCCATCCGCCGCCGCGCTCGACGCGCTGGCCGCGCGCCTCGCCGCCGCCAGGCGCCCGATGCTGTGGGTCGGCGGCGGTGCCCGCCATGCCCGCGCCGCCATCCAGCGCCTGCAGAAACTCGGCTTCGGTGTCGTCACCACGACGCAGGGCCGCGGCACTGTGCCCGAGGACGATGCCGGTTCGCTCGGCGCCTACAACATCCAGAAGCCGGTCGAGGCCCTGTACCAGACCTGCGACGCGATGCTCGTGGTCGGCTCGCGCCTGCGCGGCAACGAGACGCTCAAGTACGAACTGAAGCTGCCGCGCCCGCTGTACCGCATCGACGCCGACGCCGCCGCCGAAGGCCGCTGCTACGCGTCCGAAGCCTTCGTCTGCGGCGATTCCGCGCTTGCCCTCGAAGGCCTGGCCGACCGCCTCGAAGCCGCCAGGTACAAGGCCGACCCGCAACTGCTGGTCGACCTGCGCGCCGCGCACGACCAGGCGGTTGCGGCGCTGCGCGACGGCCTCGGCCCGTACGCCGAGCTCGTGCGCCAGCTCCAGTCGGCGGCCGGCCGCAACTTCAACTGGGTGCGTGACGTGACCGTCTCCAACAGCACCTGGGGCAACCGCGAACTGCGCGTCTTCGAACCGAGCGCCGGCGTGCACGCCACGGGCGGCGGCATCGGCCAGGGCATGCCGATGGCCATCGGCGCGGCCATCGGCGCGGCGGTGACGGGCTCGGGCCGCAAGACATTCTGCCTGGCCGGTGACGGCGGCTTCATCCTGAACCTGGGCGAGCTGGCCTGCATGGTGCAGGAGAAGGCGCCCATGGTGATCGTGCTCATGAACGACAAGAGCTACGGTGTCATCAAGAACATCCAGGACGCGCAGTACGGCGGCCGCCAGTGCTATGCCGAGCTGCACACGCCCGACTACGACCTGCTGTGCAAGTCGATCGCGCTGCCGCATGCCCGCGTGCGGGACCTGGCCGAGCTGCCCGCCCGCCTCGGCGAGGCGCTGGCGGCCGAAGGTCCGTTCCTGCTGGAGATCGACATGCTCTCGATCGGCAGCTTCAAGACCACCTTCGCCGGCCCGCCGACCAACACGGTCACGCAGATCCCGGCGCTCGGCACGGCCGGCAAGTGAGCGAAGCCCGTTCCATGACCACTCCCACGCGTATCGCACTCGTCGGCTGCGGAGCCATCGGCACCTCGGTGCTCGAACTGCTCCACGGCGATCCGGCCCTGAAGGTGGTGGCCGTCGTCGTGCCCGCCGACGCGATTGCCTCCGCGCGGAAGGCGGCGCCCGACGCGCAGGTGGGCAGCGCCTTGCCTGCCGCAGGCATCGACCTCGTGGTCGAGACCGCGGGCCATGCCGCCATCGAGCAGCACGTGCTGCCCGCGCTCGCACGCGGTACGCCCTGCGTGGTCGCCTCGGTCGGCGCGCTGTCGGCCACGGGCTTCGCCGAGAAGCTCGAAGCCGCAGCCGCTGCAGGCAAGACGCAGGTGCAGCTGATTGCCGGCGCCATCGGCGCCATCGACGCGCTGGCTGCCGCCCGCATCGGCGGCCTCGACAGCGTGCGCTACACCGGCCGCAAGCCGCCGCAGGCGTGGAAGGGCACGCCGGCAGAGCAAGGCCGCGACCTCGGCGCGCTGGCACGCGAAACCGTGATCTTCGAAGGCAGCGCGCGCGAAGCGGCCTTGCTTTATCCGAAGAACGCCAACGTGGCCGCCACGGTCTCGCTCGCGGGGCTGGGGCTCGACCGCACCATGGTGCGGCTCATTGCCGACCCCGCCACCGCAGAGAACGTGCACACCGTCGAAGCCGAGGGCGCCTTCGGCAGCTTCGAGCTGACCATGCGCAACAAGCCGCTCGCGGCCAACCCCAAGACCTCCGCGCTCACCGTCTACAGCGCCGTGCGCGCGCTGCGCAATCGCGTGGCCGCGCTGGCCATCTGAGCCCGACATTCCATGATCTCTTCCGAACTCCTTCCGATCTGCATCGCCGGCGAATGGCGCCTGGGCGGCGGCGACATCTACGAAAGCCTCTACCCGGCCACCGGCGAGCCCATCGCGCGCCTGCGGGCCGCGAGCCTGGCCGACGTCGAGGAAGCCATTGCCGGCGCAGACAGCGCCTTCCGCACCAGCGGCTGGGCGCAGCGCCTGCCGCACGAGCGCGCGGCCGTGCTGCACCGCGTGGCGCAGCTGATCCGCGAAGAGGCCGAATCGCTCGCGCAGAAGCAGCGCCTGGACAACGGCAAGCCCATCAACGAGACCCGCAACCTCGTGGCCAGCGCCGCCGGCACCTTCCAGTTCTTCGCAGCCGCGCTGGAAACGCTCGAAGAAACCATCACGCCCTCGCGCGGCGCCTTCGTGACCATGAGCGTGCACGAGCCCATGGGCGTGGTCGCGGCCATCACGCCGTGGAACTCGCCCATTGCCAGCGAGGCGCAGAAGCTGGCGCCCGCGCTGGCCGCCGGCAACGCGGTGGTCGTGAAGCCCGCCGAGGTCACGCCGCTGATGGCGCTGGAGCTGGCGCGCATCTGCGAGAAGGCCGGCGTGCCCAAGGGCATCGTCAGCGTGCTGCCGGGCAGGGGCTCGGTGATCGGCGACGCGATCACCAAGCATCCGCTGGTCAAGCGCGTGTCGTTCACCGGCGGCACCACCACCGGCAAGCACATCGCCCACATCGCGGCCGACAAGATGATGCCGGTGTCGCTGGAGCTCGGCGGCAAGTCGCCGACCATGGTGCTGGATGACGCGGACCTCGACCACGCGGTGAACGGCGTGCTCTACGGCATCTTCAGCTCGTCGGGCGAGTCGTGCATCGCGGGCTCGCGCCTTTTCGTGGCGCGCGGCATCTACGACGAGTTCCTCACGCGGCTGGCCGAAGGCGCCAACGCGCTGCGCGTGGGCGATCCGGCTTCGGAGCGCACGCAGATGGGGCCGCTCATCACCGCGAAGCATCGCGAGGGCATCGAGCGCTACGTGGAGCTGGGCGTTTCCGAAGGCGGCCGGATCCGCACGGGCGGCGTACGCCTGCACGGCGACGGCTATGACCGGGGCTACTTCTACCAGCCGACCATCCTCGAAGGCCTGACGAACAGCGCCCGCATCAGCCAGGAGGAAATCTTCGGCCCGGTGCTGGTCGCCATGCCCTTCGACAGCGAGGAAGAGCTGATCGCGCAGGCCAACGACAGCGTCTACGCGCTGGCGGCCGGCGTGTGGAGCCGCGACTTCAAGCGCGCCTGGAAGCTGGGCCGCGCGGTGCAGGCCGGCACGGTCTGGGTCAACACCTACAAGCAGTTCTCCGTGTCCACGCCCTTCGGCGGCTGGCGCGACAGCGGGCTGGGCCGCGAGAAGGGCCGCGAAGGCATCTTCCAGTACATGGAGCAGAAGAGCATGTACTGGGGCACCAACGAACAACCCCTGCCTTGGGCAGCACCATGAAAACCCCCAGGCTTCGCGCACTTCGTGTCGCTTCGCCCACCCCCTTGCAGGGGGCAATACCTGCGGCCCGGCAAAGCCGCTTCCGCGGTATTCCTGGAACGAGCTGTTCGGCGCCGCGCGTGTGCCGGTCGGCATGACAGAAAGATTGAAATGAGCGTACTTGGCATCGACCAGATCACCTACGGCGCGGACGACCTGCCCGCCTGCCGCCAGTTCTTCCAGGACTGGGGCCTTTCGCTGAAGTCGGAGGCCGCCGACGAACTCGTCTTCGAATGCCTCAACGGCTGCAAGGTGGTGGTCGCCGCGCTGGACAAGCCGGGCCTGCCGCCCGCGATGGAAGAGGGCCCGACGCTGCGCGAAGTGGTGTGGGGCGTGGAAAGCGAGGCCGACCTCGCCCGCTATGCCGACGCCATCGCGCAGGACCCGGGCTTCTTCGACGCCACTGTGGACGGCGCGCGCCGCATCGGCTGCTTCGACCCCAACGGCCTTGCGGTGCGCCTGCAGGTCAGCCGCAAGCATGCGGTGCAGGTCGACTGCGGCGCCATGAACACCTGGAACGCGAAGCTGCGCATCAACCAGCCGGCGCCCATCTACGAGCGCGCCGTGCCCATCGAGGTGGGCCACGTCGTGTTCTTCGTGAGCGACGTGAAGGCCACCAGCGCCTTCTACGCGCAGCGCTTCGGCTTCGTGGGCTCCGACAGCTACCCCAACCGCGGCGCCTTCATGCGCTGCGCGGCGGAGGGCGGCCACCACGACCTGTTCCTGCTGCAGATTCCCTCGGGCAAGCGCGGGCTGAACCACGTGGCCTTCACCGTGCGCGACATCCACGAAGTGTTCGGCGGCGGCCTGCACTTCTCGCGTTGCGGCTGGGAAACGCAACTCGGCCCGGGCCGCCACCCGGTGTCGTCCGCGTACTTCTGGTACTTCAAGAACCCGGCGGGCGGCCTCATCGAGTACTACGCCGACGAAGACCAGCTCACCGCCGACTGGCAGCCGCGCGAGTTCGAGCCGGGCCCGACGGTCTTCGCCGAATGGGCGGTGGACGGCGGCCTCGACGGCAACACCCGCCGCCAGAAGAACGCGGAAGGCCCCAAGGGCGCCTTCCTGACCGAAAAGAAATGAACTCCCCGACTCTCATGCAACGACGTTTCTCCTTCTCCGTCCTGTTCGCCGCACTCGCGGCCTTCACGCTCGCCGCGCCCGTGCACGCGCAGCAGAGCGAGGCGCAGAAGCAGCTCTCCAGCGAGCGCTTCACCATCATCTCGCCGTTCCCGCCCGGTGGCCCGGTCGACACGCTGGCCCGCGTGCTCTCCGAGGGCCTGGCCAAGCGCTACGGCCAGGCTGCGGTGGTCGACAACCAGGTGGGCGCGGCCGGCAACATCGGCATGGACAAGGTCAAGCGTGCCAAGGGCGACGGCCACACGCTGCTGGTGATCCCGGCGGGCAACGTCACCATCAACCCGACGCTGATGCCCAACTTCCCCTTCGACATGGCGAAGGACTTCGTGCCGGTCACCATGCTCGCGAAGGCGCCCAACGTGCTTGTGGCCTCGCCGGCATCGGGCATCAAGAACGCGAAGGACCTCGTGGCGCAGGCCAAGGCCAAGCCCGGCACGCTGTCGTATGCCTCGCCCGGCGTGGGCAGCGGCCTGCACCTGGCGGGCGAGCTCTTCAAGCAGCAGGCCGGCATCGACATGCTGCACGTGCCCTACAAGGGCACGGCGCCCGCGCTCAACGACGTGCTCGGCGGCACCGTGCCGCTGATGTTCAGCAACCTGCCGGCGACGCTGCCCTTCCTGAAGAACGGCAAGCTTGCCGCCATCGGCGTGACCGAGGCCAAGCGCAGCGCGGCGGCGCCGGAGATTCCGACGCTGGCGGAGCAGGGCATCCAGGGCGTGACCGTGACCTCTTGGTACGGCCTGATGGCGCCCAAGGGCACGCCGCCGGCCGTGGTCGAGCAGCTCGCCAAGGACGCGGCCGAGATGCTCTCGAAGCCCGACGTGCGCGAGCGCCTGAAGCTGCAGGGCATGACCGACGCGGCCATGAAGCCCGCCGAGTTCGCCGCCTACATCCGCGACGAGACGGCCGTGTGGGCCAGGATCATCAAGGCCCGCAACATCGTCGCCGAGTAAGCGGAAGAAGGACCCGGGGAGACACCCATGAAGACCATCACCACAAGCGAATCCACCATCGGCATCGTCGGCGCGGGCATCGGCGGCCTCGTGGCAGCCATCGCGCTGCGGCGCGCGGGCCACGACGTGGTCGTGTTCGAGCAGGCCAGGCAGTTCGCCCGCGTCGGCGCGGACATCAATCTCACGCCCAATGCGGTGCGCGCGCTCGACGGCCTCGGCGTGGGCGAGGCGGCCCGCGTAACGGCGGCACGCCCGTCGCACCGCATCAGCCGCACCTACGACACCGGCGAGGAAACCTCGCGCCTGGAAATGGCCGAGACCGCCGAGCAGCGCTACGGCGCGCCGCAGCTCACCATCCACCGCGCCGACCTGCTGGCTGCGCTGGCCGACATGTTCCCGGCGGAGCAGGTCGCGCTCGGCAAGCGCGCCGGGAAGATCGCGGCCGATGAAAAGGGCATCAGCCTCTCGTTCGCGGACGGCACCGAGGCCCGCGTCGGTGCGCTGATCGGCGCCGACGGCATCCACTCCTGCGTGCGCACGGCGATGTTCGGCGCCGAGAGCCCGCGCTTCACCGGCATCGTGGCCTACCGCGCAGTGGTGCCCGCCGAGCGCGTGGCCGGCGTGCCCAACCTCGGCGCCTTCACCAAGTGGTGGGGGCCGAATCCGCAGAGCCAGATCGTCACTTTCCCGCTGAACCGGGGCAGGGACATCTTCATCTTCGCCACCACGCCGCAGGACAGCTGGCACCTGGAGTCGTGGACCGCGCCGGGCAGCGTCGACGAGTTGCGCGAGCAGTACGTGGCCTACCACCCCGAGGCGCGCGCGCTGCTCGACGCCTGCGACACGGTGCTGAAGACCGCGCTGTACGAGCGCGACCCGATGCCCGCCTGGACGCAGGGCCGCATGGCGCTGCTGGGCGATGCCGCGCATCCGATGCTGCCCTTCATGGCGCAGGGCGCGGGCATGGCCATCGAGGACGCCGTGGTGCTGTCGCGCCACCTCGACGGCGTGGCGATGGCCGATGTGCCTGCTGCGCTCAAGGGCTTCGAGACCGCCCGCATCGAGCGCGCCAGCCAGGTTCAGCTCGGCTCGCGCGGCAACAACTGGCTGCGCGAAGGCGGCAACGCCGACTGGGTCTACGGCTACGACGCCTGGGCCGTGCCGCTCGCGACCCCGGCCATGGCGGCTGCTGCAGCAGCAGCCTGATTCTTCATTTCACCTCGCCCCACGGAGGCACACGATGCAAACCCAAGACCGCTACCTGCAACCGCACCAGGCGCGCCGTCGCCCCGCGACCACCTACGAAGACCTGCTGGGCGACGTGATCGAGCGCGCCTTCGCCGACGGCATCCACGACCTGCCGGGGCTGGTGCAGCGCCTGAACGACAGCGGCCTGGCCACGCCGGGCGGCCAGCAATGGACCGAAGAGCTGTATCGCAAGGAACTGGCGGCGCTGGCCGCCTGAGAGGGAAAGGGAACATCATGACCATCGCCATCCAACCCGTCGGCAACGCTGCAGCGGACCCGGTCGACCATCTGCTCGAGATCGGCCTGAAGGACCTCTGGTATCCGATCTGCCCCTCGCACTTCATCAAGGAGAACCCCGTCTCCCTGCGCCGCCTCGGCCGCAAGCTCGCGCTGTGGCGCGACGGCGAAGGCGTGCTGCACGCGCTGGAAGACCGCTGCCCGCACCGCGGCGCGCCGCTGTCGCAGGGCGTGGTGCTGGGCGACCGGCTCTCGTGCCCGTACCACGGCGTGGAAGTGCGCCACGACGGCGTGGTCACGCGCGTGCCCGGCAGCCCCGGCTGCAAGCTCGAGGGCTCGAAGGCCACGATGCACTTCCACGTGCAGGAGCGCGCGGGGGCGGTGTTCATCTACAACTCGAAAGAGCCGGTGGACGTGCCGCCGCCGCTGGTGCTGCCCGAGCAGCTCACCGACGAGGCCGAATACAGCAGCTTCCTCTGCTACACCGAGTGGAAGGGCGACTACCGCTACGTGCTCGACAACGTGATGGACCCGATGCACGGCACCTACCTGCACAAGCAGTCGCACTCGATGGCCGAGGGCGATTCGAGCGCGAAGTTCGGCATCCGCCAGACCGACATCGGCTTCGTCTTCGAGAAGGAAGGCCAGCGCAACGTCAACTTCGACTGGACCGAGTGGGCCGACACCGGCATCCACTGGATGCGCCTGGAGATTCCCTACCCGAAGACCGGCGGCCCCGGCGGCAACTTCATCATCATCGGCGCCTTCTCGCCCATCGTGAAGGGCATGACGGCCACCTTCTTCTGGCGCGTGCGCAAGCTGCAGCCGGGCTGGCAGCGCGACACCTGGCGCTTCCTCTACCGCAACCGCCTGGAGGCGCGCCACTGGCACGTGCTGGAGCAGGACCGCGTGATGCTCGAAGAGATGGAAGCCGACGCCAACCAGCACGAGAACCTGTACCAGCACGACCTGGGCATCGTTCGCCTGCGCCGACACATGCGCAATCTGGCGGTCGCGCAACTCGCCCAGGCGAGCGAGACCGCTACGGCCTGACAGGGGAGAGAGCTTCGCCATGTCTTCCCCAACGCTCAACGCCCTGGTGCACACCATGCGCTACGAGGCCGACGGCATCGTGAGCGTCGAGTTCCGGCCGGCCACGCCCGCGGTGGATTTCCCCGCCTTCGAGGCCGGCTCGCACATCGACCTGCACCTGCCCAACGGGCTGGTGCGCAGCTACTCGCTGTGCAACCCGTCGAGCGACCGCCAGCGCTACGTGGTGGGCGTGCTCAACGACCGCAAGAGCCGCGGCGGCTCGCGCTACGTGCACCAGCAGCTGCGCGTGGGCATGACGCTGCCCATCTCGGCCCCGCGCAACAACTTCAGGCTGGAAGAGGGCGCCGAGCGCTCGGTGCTCGTGGCCGGCGGCATCGGCGTCACGCCCATCTGGTGCATGCTGCAGCGGCTGGTGGCCATCGACAGGCCGGTCGAGATCGTCTACTGCGCCCGCACCCGCAAGGAGGCCGCCTTCTGCGACGCCATCGAGGCGCTGGCGAAAGAGAAGTCGGTGCAGCTGACCTGGCACTTCGACGACGAGAAGGGAGCGCCGCCCAACCTCGTTGAGCTGCTGTCGGGCAAGGGCGCCTCCAGCCACTACTACTGCTGCGGGCCCACGCCGATGCTCGATGCCTTCGAGAAGAGCTGCGAGCAGCTGGGCTATGCCAACGCGCACATCGAGCGCTTCGCCGCGGTGCAGGTGGAATCGGGCGCCGCCTCGCAGGCCTGCGTGGTGGAGTGCGCCAGGAGCGGCAGGAGCGTCGAGGTGCCGGCGGGCAAGTCGATTCTCGACAGCCTGATCGACGCCGGGCTCAACCCCGACCACAGCTGCAAGGAAGGCGTGTGCGGCGCCTGCGAGACGGCGGTGCTCGAAGGCGATATCGACCACCACGACGGCATCCTCACGAAGATCGAACGTGCGTCCAACAAGACCATGATGATCTGCGTCTCTCGCTGCAAGGGCGAGCGGCTGGTGCTCGACATCTGAACAGGGCCGAAGGCCGACAGAAGAAAACTACCCGAGACAAATCAATGAAAAAGTACCTGATCGCGCTGGCTGCGGCCAGCGGGGCTGGCGCAGCGCTGGCCCAATCTTCCCTCACGCTCTTCGGCGTGGTCGATGCGGCCGTCACCTACACCAAGGGAAGCGGCCCCGGTTCGGCCCACAAGACGCAACTGAGCAACAGCGGCAACATGTTCAGCCGCCTCGGTTTTCGTGGCACGGAGGACCTGGGCGGCGGCTACTCCGCCAACTTCTGGCTGGAGATGGGCCTGCAGAACGACAGCGCGCAGGGCTTTCCCTCGAACACCAACAACCAGGCCAGCGGCAACGGGCCGGCGGGCGTGCTGAGCTTCAACCGCCGCTCCACAGTGAGCCTCGCCGGCCCCTTCGGCGAATTGCGGCTGGGCCGCGACTACGTGCCGGCCTTCTGGAACACGGCCATCTTCGATCCCTTCGGCACGGGCGGCGGCATCGGCGCCAACCAGATCTACTTCTCGGGCCTGGGCGGGCTCGTCGCGCCCACCGGTACGCGCGCATCGAACAGCATCGGCTACCTGCTGCCGGCCAGCCTCGGTGGCTTCTACGGCCAGGTGATGTACGCCATGGGCGAGAACGACTCCAGGTCGGTGCTGCCGGGCACGCTGGTGTCGAACAGGCACGACGGCGACCACACCGGCGCGCGCTTCGGCTACCAGGGCGGCGGCCTCAACATCGCGCTGGCCACCGGCCGCACGCGCTATGCGAGCGGCGACCTGCGCGTGACCAACCTCGGCGCCTCCTACACCTTCGACGCCTCGCTCATGAACCTCAAGCTCACGAGCGAGCTGTACAAGGAGTCGAAAGGCACCACCGACGCCAAGGGCGTTCTGGTCGGCTTCCAGCTGCCGATCGGGCCCGGCGAGATCAAGGCCTCGTATGCGCGCTACCGGCTGGAGCCGGCGGGTGCGCTGCTGAAGCCCACCTCGTCGAAGCTGGCCATCGGCTACGTGCACAACCTCTCGAAGCGCACCGCGCTGTACGCAACCATCGCGCGCATCAGCAACAGCAACGGTGCATCGCAGGCCCTCTCGGGCGCGATCACCGCGCCGAACCGTGCCTCCAGCGGCACCGAGTTCGGCATGCGCCACATGTTCTAGGCGCGCGCGCCTCATCACCTTCACCCCGGCAGGAACGGCCATGCAGAGCAGCAGAAACGACAACGACAGCGGCAAGAACGACAGGAGCCTTCGTTGGTACGGCGTCATCACGCTGTTCGTGATCGTCGCCATCTCCTACGTGGACCGCATCAACATCGCGGTGCTGATCACCGACGCGGCCTTCCTGAACCACGTGGGCCTCGCCGCCACCGACCGCGTGAGCCAGGGCTTCCTGGCGACGGCCTTCATGCTGGGCTACGGCGTGTCGGCCTTCGTGCTCACGCCGTTCTGCTCGGCGCTCTTCGGCGTGCGGCGCAGCCTTGTCTACGGGCTGATCCTCTGGGGCGTGGTGACATGGGCATCGCCGATGTTCCACAGCTACGGCCTGCTGCTGGCCTCGCGCGTTCTGCTGGGCGTGTCCGAAGGTCCGCTCTTCTCGCTGGCTTCGGCATACATCAAGGCGCACTTCCGCAGCGACGAGAACGGCAAGCCCAACGCCTTCGTCAACATGGGCACGGGGTTGGGCCTGGCCATCGGCTATCCCCTGGTGGGCTGGCTGCTCACGCAGTTCGCGTGGGACAGCTCCTTCCACGTGCTCGGCGTGATGAACATCGTGCTGGGCATTCCGCTGGTGCTGGCCTTCGTGCGCATGCCGGCGGGGCATGCCGATGGCGTGAAGCCGTCTTCCTTCGGCGAGGCGATGTCGCGCGTGGGCGGCATCGTGAAGGGGGCGCTCCATACGCGGCACCTGTTCCTCATCACGCTGCTCACCTCGGCAGCGCTGGCGTACCTCTGGGGCAGCAGCAACTGGCTGCCGACCTACCTGCGCGAGGCGCGCGGCTTCTCGATGCGCGAGATGGGCTGGCTGGCCTCGCTGCCGCAGTACGCCACCGTGCTCGCGGTGTTCGTGGGCGGCGTGCTCATCGACAAGGTGGGGCGCGAGCGCGTGCCCTTCATCTTCATGGGCGCGAGCGTGGGCGTGGCGCTGTCTGTGCTGATGGCCATCAATGCACGCGACCCTTATGCGGCTGCGTGCTGCCTGGTGGCGGCCAACTTCTTCTGGGGCCTGCAGAGCCCGGCCATTCCGAGCACGGTGCAGTACTGCTCGCGGCCCGAGCACACGGCCAGTGCCTTCGGCGTGACCAACGGCGTGGGCAGCCTCGTGGCGGGCTTCATGCCGGCGCTGATGGGCGGCGTGATCGGCGCGATGTCGCATGGCGCGGGCGCCGGTCCCGCGGCATCGGCGGCTTCGTCGGCCTCCGGTTTCTTCGCGGGCTTCGCATTGCTCATCGGCACGCAGATCGTCGTGTTCGGCTGCGGCTTCATGCTGTGGCTGCGCGACCGCTCGCACGGCGCGCGCACAGTCTCTGGTTCACAGCTTTCATAGGCTTTTCGAAGGCTTGTACCTTCGTACTGTGGCCGTCGCGTCACAGTGTCGCGAGCCGTTTTCCGTCATCTGCGTGAGCAGGTGTTTCTGCGGCTGAACCATCTTCGTATTGCATGGCATGCACCGCATGCCATGACGCCATTCGGCCTATGGCGCGCGAACATTTTGAGAAAGAAAAGTTCCGCGATTCGTTGAGCGCACAGCGTCCATCAGCTACAACTGTGCGACATCAATGGACGAGGGAATGCGCGTGAAATCAACGACAAGAGCCGCAGCAAGTCTTGCCATCGCCAACACGGCC
The DNA here is from genome assembly GCF_048305045.1 of Variovorax sp. 278MFTsu5.1. Taxonomy (NCBI): domain Bacteria; kingdom Pseudomonadati; phylum Pseudomonadota; class Betaproteobacteria; order Burkholderiales; family Comamonadaceae; genus Variovorax; species Variovorax sp. 278MFTsu5.1. Next base: position 4,083,604 of record NZ_CP157622.1, on the reverse strand, counting down.
CGCACCGTTTCCGCTTCGCGGACGTGCAGCGCGCCGACGATGCGCATGCACTGACGAAGGCCTTCGCGCTACAAGCCCCGCCTCCACATCCCATCACCCCGCGATCGCCGGGAATGGAACCCCTTACGCCTCGCATCCTGGGACCGCCGCTTCGCGCGCGGTGTGACCCTGCATGACTGTGTGGTCCTGACGAACGGATGAGTTCGCCGGGAGGGCGCCGTGTTGCCCGTTTCTTCCCGATTCCCCCGTTGTTCATCTCACTCATCACCGCGCGCGTCATGCGCATCGCAGGCTATCCGCCGGCGCATGCGGGACGGCGCATGTTTCTTCTTACCAAGAGTACTCAGAGGCGATCATGAAAAGATTCAATACACCCGTGGTCAATCATCTTGCCATCACCGCAGTGACCCTTGCCGTGCTCACGGCTTGCGGCGGCGGCGGAGACAGTGGTGGCGCTTCGTTCGGCGGTGCCGGCACCGGGCTCAGCGCTCCGTCTGACCAGGTCGTTTCCGCTCCCGTTTCCGATCCCACCGCCAAGGCACCCGATGACGGCGCGCCCAACCTCGCCGACAACTCCGCTTCGGCAGTCGACCGCTCCGCAAAGCCGATGGAACTGCCCGACACCGTCTGGCCCAGCAACTACAAGCTCTGGTTCCGGCCCGATGCGGCGCTCAAGACCTTCGTGGGTCGTGGCGACGTGGAGATCGAAGTGCTCAAGCCGGTCGATGCCATCGTCGTCGCCGCGCACAACCTGAACTTCGCGAAGGGCCGCACCACGCTGCGCAAGGTGTCGAACCCGGGCGAGGCGATTTCACTCATTCCCACGCCGCAGACGCTGGGCGACTTCGTGCAGCTGCGGCTGAACGACGGCCAGATCGCCAAGGGCAAGTACCTGCTGCACATGGAGTGGGACGGCAAGATCCAGTTCTCCGACGCCGAGTACTGCCCGCCTGCCGAGGTGGCGCGCAACCCGTTCTGCTCGGCGGCTACCGGCATCTTCAAGGTGGGCCTTTCCACGCCCGAGGGCGTGAGCAGCGACGCCATCGTGACGCAGGGCGAAACCAACTACGCGCGGCAGTGGTTCCCGGGATGGGACGAGCCGGCCTTCCGCCATACCTTCGAGATCTCGGCCGAGGTGCCGGGCGACTGGAAGACGGTGTCCAACGGCGCGCAGATCGAGGCGACGAAGCTGCCCGACGGCTACCAGCGCGTGGCTTTCGAGAAGACGCCCTCGATGCCGATGTACCTGACCTTCTTCGGCGGCGGCAAGTTCGACATCCTGGCCGACAAGTTCAAGAACCCGCTGGACGGCAGCGAGATGCCGCTGCGCTGGTTCACGCCGCCGGGCCGCTCCGACTGGGCCAAGTTCGCGATGGAGTGGACCAAGGTGTCGATGGACTACTACTACAACTACACGGGCATCCCGCTGCCGTTCAAGAAGTTCGACACCGTCGCGGCCAACGACAGCTACGACAACAAGCCCAACACCGGTTTCGGCGGCATGGAGAACTGGGGCTCGATCTTCGAGTTCGCGGACTCGGTGCTCACCAAGCCGGGCGACACGCCCACGCTGTACTCGGTGACGGTCGTGACGCACGAGGTGGCGCACCAGTGGTTCGGTGACCTGGTCACGCTCGACTGGTGGGACAACGTGTGGCTCAACGAGTCGTTCGCGCGCTGGTTCGAAAGGCGCACCACGATCAAGTTCCACCCCGAGTACTACAGCTTCTCCGACTACGTTCTCGACAAGCACAACGTGATCGTGGCCGACCTGAAGAACACGGCCGTGCCGGTGCAGCGCAACCTCAACGACGCGGGCTCGTTCGGCTTCATCAGCCCGTCGATCTTCGTCTACAACAAGGGCAGCCACGTGCTGGAGACCATCCAGAACTACATCGGCGAAGAGGCGATGCAGAAGGGCCTGCGCATCTACCTGAAGGACTACGCCTTCGGCAACGTCACGCCCTCGCGCCTGTGGAGCTCGCTGGAGAAGGCCAGCAACGGCAAGAAGGTGAGCGAGATCGGCGACAGCCTGATCCGCCAGACCGGCATTCCGCTGCTCACAGTAGACGCGCAGTGCGCGGGCAACAGCACCTACGTGAACATCACGCAGGAGGCCTTCCCCAACCAGAACCTGTACCCGGCATCGACCTGGACCATTCCCGTCACGCTGGCCTATGGCGACTCGATGGAGCAGCGCAAGACCTTCGTGATGTCGGGCAACAGTACGCAGGTAGAGCTGCCGGGCTGCACCGCGGTGCTGGCGGGGCCGACCGGGCAGGACTACTACGTGAGCAACTACAGCGCCCCCTCGTGGAGCGCTCTGCTGGCCAAGGCGCAGAACTTCGCGGGCAACAAGCCGCTCTTGCTGAACATCGAGCGCGATGCGTTCCGGCTGCTGAGCGTGGGCCGCATCACGCAGGCGCAGTACGACCAGATCAAGGGCGTGCTGAACCTGCCGGCGCCGCTGCTGGCGAAGACGCAGGTGAGCGAGCAGAAGATGGTGGCGGTGGCCACCGGCGCGGAGAAGGAGTCGTACCCGCATGCGCTGCGCTTCCAGGGCAGCCTGAAGCTGCGCGACAACGAGAAGCGCTGAGCATCGCCTGAACCGGCGCGCGCTGCCCTCGGCGAGAGCGGTGCGCGCCTCTTCGACAAGGACCATCATGAACACAGCATTCCTGAAATGGCTGGCTGCGGGAGCGGCGGCGCTGCTGCTGTCCGCCTGCGGCGCGAACAGCGGCAACAGCGGCGGCCCCGAGGCCGAACTCGTCGGCACCTACGCCGTGAAGCAGAACGGCGCGCTCAAGGAGCTCATCAAGATCGAACGGCAGGGCGACGGCTACGTGATGCGCGACAAGGTGCGCACGGCGGACTGGAGCGAGCCGAAGATGACGATGAAGCCCGTGACGCGAGAGCACTGGAGCCGCATCACCACCGACAAGGAGAACACCGCCTTCGTCGGCGTGGCCAGCGAGCAGCTCGGCATATTCAAGGTGCCGGCGGGCTGGCAGAAGAACGGCTTCCAGACCTCGACCGGCTACTTCCTCTTCTATTCGCGCGGGCCGGTGGAGGCGTACAAGCTCTGAAGCAGCGAGCTCAGCCAGCGGGCGCCACGCTCGCGCCCTCGATGCGGTGGCGCTTCAGCGCATCGGCCACGAAGCCGCTGGCCTTCATCTCCTCCACGAAGGCGGCGAGCAGGGCCTGCGCTTCGGTGCCGCGGCTGGCGGGCGTGCCCATGGCCTGCTGGATGACCATGAAGCGCCCCGGCAGCACGCGCACGCCGGGTGCGCGCTTCGCCTCGCCCTCGAGCATCTGGCGGATGCCGGCCGCCACTTCGACTTCGCCCGAGCGGAGTGCCGCGAGTGCGGGGCCTGCGCCCTGGAGGCGGACGATCTCGGCCGCCTTGATCTCGCGCGTCAGGAACAGGTCGTAGGCGCTGCCTGCTCCGACGGAGATGCGGTTGCCATTGGCATCGACCTGCGCGTTGTCGGTGAGCGCAGAGGCGTCGGGTACGAGGTAGCTGCCTTCGATCAGCACGTAGGGCGCGGTGAACAGCAGCCCTTCGCTGCGCGCCGGGTCGATGGCGAAGAAGCCGATGTCGGCCTTCTCGTTCTTCACCGCGTCGACCGATGCGGCGGCCTTTTCGAACACCACCAGCTCGATGGCCACGCCGAGGCGCCGTGCGAACTCGCGCGCCAGGTCGATGGAGACGCCCACCGGCTCGCCCGTGGCCGCGTCCTTGTTGGCCAGGATCGGGTTGCCGAGATTGATCGAGGCGCGCAGCGTGCCGCTGGGCGCGAAGGCGGAAACGAGGGCGGGGGAGATCGTCGTCTGCTGCTGAGTCATGGCGTCCTGGCGTCGATGGAGGAAGATGCCCGCCAGTTTACGGGTCAGGCTACGACCCGGCCGGCGTCACGATCCCGAGCGAACCCAGCGGCCCGAGCGGTAGCCGCACCGTGACGCGCAGGCCCGGCCCCACGCCGGTGTCGCCCAGCGCGATGGTGCCACCGTGCGCGTCGATCACCGATCGCACGATGGCCAGCCCCAGGCCGCTGCCGGTCTGCGTCTGGTCGGGGTCGCGGAAGAAGCGGTCGAACACGCGCTCGCGCAGTGCCGGCATGATGCCGGGCCCCTGGTCGGACACCGTCAGCACCGCCACGTCGCCGTCGCGCCGGATGCCCACGCTCACCACCGAGCCCACGGGGCTGTACTTGGTGGCGTTGTCGATCAGGTTGTCGATCATCGAGACCAGGCTGTCGCGGTCGCCCATGAGCTCGACGGGCTCGTCCTCCATGAGTTCGATCTCCACCTCGCGCACGTGCGCCAGCGCCGACAGCGCCGCGAGGCGCTCCTGCACCAGGTCGTCCAGCCGCAGCGCGCGCGGCGCCGAGGCGCTGGCGTTGCTGCGCATGAGCCGCAGCAGCTGGCCCACCAGCCGCTCTGCGCGCGCGTTGCTGCTGAGCACGCGCGCGAAGAGTTCGTCCTGCCGCTCGGTGGGAATGTGTTCGATGAGCAGCGACTGCAGCGCCTCCACGTTCACGCGCATCGCCGCGATGGGCGTGCGCAGCTCGTGCGCCGCGTCGGCGATGAAGCTCTGCTCGCGCGCGATGCTGGCGCGCAGCCGCTCCATCAGTGCGTTGAAGTTCTGCACCATCGGCTGCAGCTCGTCGTGGCGCGGCTGCGTCGACACCGGCGCCAGGTCGTGCGGACCGCGCGAGGCGATCTCGCTGGCCACCTTGCGCCACGGCCGCAGCGCCAGGCGGATCGACAGCCACGCCGGAAGCAGCAGGAAGGGCACGCTGATGACCAGCGGCAGGATGTAGTAGCCGCGCGACTGGAAGGTGAGCCACACCTGCTCGGTGCCGGGCGTGACCAGCGTGACGCGCGTCTTGCCGGAAGGAGACTCGATGGTGCGCGCGCGCCAGCTCTTTCCGTTGACCTGCACCGTCTCCCCGATGTCGGGGCGGGTATTGGCGATGCCCTCGGGCGGCAGTCCCCGGGAACGGTAGATCTCGTGGCCGTTCTGCCAGACGATGACGCTGGGCGCCATGGCCGCGTCGTCGTTGTCGTCGCCGCCGCCGAAGGAGTTGCGCAGCGCGATGTCCATGGAGCGCAGGCTCTCGTACTGCCGGGCAGGCTGGTCGGTGAGGTTGCGCGCGACGACGAGCATGCTGCGCTGCGAGGCGTCCATGATCGAGAGGTCTTCGTTGAACGCGGAGTTCAGCAGCACCGCGATGGCGAGGCTCCACAGCAGCGTCATCATCCCGACCTGCGCGAACATGAGGCGGCGCACCAGCGAGGGCCGCCGGACGCGCAGCCAGCCGCTGCGCAGCAGCCGCGCGGGGGCACGCGCTATCGAGGCGAGCACCGCGTTCATGTGTGCTCCAGCGGCGGCGGTTGCTGCTGCTGCGCGGCGAGATAGATCACGTAGCCGATGCCGCGCACGGTGCGGATGTAGCCGTCGCCGATCTTGCGGCGCAGGTTGGAGACGTGTACGTCGAGCACGTTGCTGCCGGGCCCCTGGCCCTGCACGGCGCCCTGGGTGCCCGCCACCATGAGCTGCTCGAGCACGCGGCGCGCGACCACGCGGTCGGCCCGCCGCACCAGCAGGCTCAGCAGGCGGAATTCGCTTCGCGAAAGCGTAACCGGCACGCCGTCCACGCGCACGCGCTGCGTCGGCTCGTGCAGCCACAGGCCTCGCACCTCGAAGGTGGCGCCATCGCCGCCGTAGCTGCGCCGCGCAAGGGCGCGCACGCGCGCGAGCAGCTCGGCCAGCACGAAGGGCTTGACCATGTAGTCGTCGGCGCCGCTGTCCAGGCCCTGCAGGCGGTCGTGCAGGCCGTCGCGGGCGCTGAGGATGAGCACCGGCAGCCGCTTGCCGTCGCGCCGCAGCCGGTCGAGCACGTCGAGGCCGTCGCCGTCGGGCAGGCCCAGGTCGAGCAGCAGCAGGTCGCAGCCCTCGGTTTCGAGGATGCGCCGCGCCTCCTCGACGCGGCGCACCCATACCACCTCCATCCCCTGGGTCTGCAAGGCGACGCGAATGCCGGTGGCAAGGTCGAAATCGTCTTCGGCCAGGAGGATCTTCATGGCGGGCAATCTACCTGCCGAAGCTGAAGGATTCCCAAAGAAACAGATACGCAGACGTGCTCCGGCGCACGGGAGGGAGGGGGGGCGCCAGCCGGCGGAATTTCAGCAGACCTTCATCTATGCGGCTCACCATGCGGGGTGTTCGCCCCACATCACCAGGAAAGAACAGAACGGGACATCGATGAGCCTCTTCGAAGCGCGCCTCTTCGCCGGCAATTTCCGCTCGCCGGAAGCCCATTCCTCGCTGCTGGCTTCGTATGCCCGCGTGCTCGCGCGCTGGCCCGTGCCGCACGAGAGCCGCTACGTCGAGACGCGCTACGGCCGCACGCACCTGCTGGCCTGCGGGCCGGCCTATGCGCCGCCGGTGGTGCTGCTGCACGGCGGCGGCGGCAACGCCACCACCTGGATCCACAACATCGCTCGGCTCGCGGGCTCGCTGCAGGTCTACGCGTTGGACATCATCGGCGATGCCGGCCGCAGCGAAGGGCGCCGCCCCGCGACGGAAGACGGCTACTGCAACTGGCTCGAAGACGTGCTGATCGCCATCGGCCGGCCCAAGGTGGGGCTGTGCGGCGCCTCCTTCGGCGCATGGCTCGCGGCGGCCTACGCGCGCCAGACCATGCGCCGCGTCGGCAAGCTGGCGCTGCTGGCGCCGCCGAACCTGGAGTCGGTGCGCATCGGCACGATGCTGCGCGCGGGCTTCGCCGCAGCCTTCCCGAGCGAGCGGCTGGTGCGCGCCTTCCGGGCGCTGGTGTCGTCTCCGAAGGCGCCCGAGCCGCCGCCCTGGGCCATGGACGACTGGCTCGTGCGCTGGCGCTGCCAGCGCGCCCATCCGAGGCCACCTGGCCGCATGACAGATGCCGACCTGCGCGTGCTGCCCAGGAACACGCTGCTGATGCTCGGCGAGGACGAGGTGCTATTCGACCCGGTGCGCGCCCGCGCCCGTGTGAAGGCGCAGGCGCCGCATGTGCGCGTCGAGTTGCTGCCCGACGCGGGCCACGCCATTGCCTTCGACCAGGCCGACAAGGTTGGCGATGCGCTGGTCGAGTTCTTCCTGCGCGACGGCTGGACGCTCTGACCGTGCGCGCTCAGCGCGCCGGCAGCGGCTCCAGGCCCGTCTTGGCGATGGTGGGCGCCGCTGCGGGCGAGTTGAGATAGCGGATGAGCTGCCGCGCCGCGTCGGGCTGCTTCGAGCCGGTGGCGACGCCGGCGGAGAACACCGTCACGCGCTGCACTTCGGCCGGCAGGGGGCCGATGTAGTCGATACCGGCGATGGGCAGCAGCTCGCTGACCTGCTGCAGGCCGAGCGCCGCGTCGCCGCGGGCCACCACCGAACCGACGCGCTCGCTCAGGATGCGCTTGCTCTTGGGCTTGACCTGGTCCTCGATGCCCAGCTTCTTGAGCAGCTCGGTCTCGTAGTAGGTGCCGCTCGCGCTGGCCGAGTAGGCGATCGACGGCGCGGCGATCAGCGTGCGCTTGAGCGCGTCGACCGTGCTGATGTCGGGCCTGGGCGCGCCCTTGCGCACCGCAAAGCCGATGGAAGAGCGCACCAGGTCGACCTGGCTGCCGGGCACCACCTTGCCTTGGGCCACCAGCGCGTCGAGCGCGGGGCGCGCGAGGATCACGACGTCTGCGGGCTCGTTGCGCGCCAAGCGGCTGGGAATGGAATCGTCGGCATTGCCCATGGAGGCGCCGTAGGCCGTCTTGACGCTGCGGCCGCTGCTGCGCTCGAACTCGGGTCGCAGGTCGTTGTAGGCCGCGGTGAAGCCACCCGAGGTCATGACGTGGATGTCGGCGCCGGCGACGGGCTTGCTGGTGCTGCTGCTGTTGCTGCCGAGGCTGCCGCAGCCTGCGAGCGCGAGGGCCGCGATCAGCGGGAGGGCGGCGCGGCGGGTGATGGAAAGGGCAGGGCTGAAACGGCTGAGAAAAGGTCTGGTCACGATGTCTCCAAGGGGAAGTTGGCTGCAGAAGCCATCGTAGAAGCCGGACCTGTCATTCCGCCCTCAGCGGATTCGGGGTTACTACCGAGGCGCGGCGGGCTCGTCTCCGGGCGCGCTGCCGCCCGGGTCGGCGGCCGGCAGCCGCCCGCGCCGGGCCAGCCCCTCGCGCAGCAGGAACTCGACCTGCGCGTTCGCGCTGCGAAGTTCCTGCGCGGCGAGGCGCTCGATCTCGGCCCACAGGGCCGGATCGATGCGCAGGGGATAGGCTTTCTTGCCGGGACTGGCCATCGGGTGAATACGGATCGGAAGGCGCGTACGGTTCGCGCCTCAGGTGTAGAGCGTACCGGTGTTCACCACGGGCTGAGTCTCGCGGTCGGAGCACAGCACCACCAGCAGGTTCGACACCATCGATGCCTTGCGCTCGTCGTCGAGCACGACCAGGTTGCGCTCCGACAGGCCCCTGAGGGCAGCCTCGACCATGCCGACCGCACCGGCCACGATCTGGTGCCGAGCGCTCACGATGGCCACCGCCTGCTGGCGGCGCAGCATCACCTGCGCGATTTCGGGGGCGTAGGCCAGGTGGGTGAGCTTGGCGTCGAGCACTTCGACGCCGGCGCTGGCGAAGCGGCGGTTCAGGTCGTCCCTGAGGGCGTCGGCCACCGTGTCGAGGCCGGCGCGCAGCGTGGTCTCGTCGCTCGGCAGGTCGTCGCCGCTGTCGTAGGCGTAGAGGGTGGCGAGGTGGCGGATGGCCGCCTCTGCCTGGATGGCGACGAACTTGTTGTAGTCGTCGATCTCGAACACGGCCTGCGCCGTGTCGTAGACCCGCCAGACCACCGCCGCGCCGATCTCCACCGGGTTGCCGCGCTTGTCGTTCACCTTCAGCGGCGGGGTGTTGAGGTTGCGCGCGCGCAGCGAGATCTTCTGGCCGCTTTGCAGCGGGTTGGTCCAGCGCAGGCCCTCGGAGCGGTCGGTGCCCTGGTACTCGCCGAAGAGCGTGAGGATGATGCCCTCGTTGGGCTGCAGCATATAGAGGCCCGGAACCAGCACGAGGCCGACCACGACCAGCAGGATGCTCATGGGCAGCGGCATCAGCCGCTGCACCATCGCCCAGACGCCGACCGCGATGAGCAGCAGCGCCACCGCGGACACGCCGTAGCCGTTGATCGACCGGTAGGGGCGCTCCATGCGTACCGGTCGCGGATTGATGTTGGGGGTCTTCTCTTGCATCGCTGCCTCCGTTGAAAGTGATATCACTCTAATATCTTTTTGAGGCCAGTCAAGATGTTTTCGATGTCCCGGCGAATGCTCCGGATTTCCGCTGCCGCCGCGCTGGCTGCGAGCCTGTTCGGCGCCGAGCCGGCCGGTGCCACCTCGTGCGCCGGCCGCGCCTCTTTCCTCGATTCGGTGGCGGCTGCGCGCGGCGAGCCACGCGCCCGCGTGCTTCGCGTACGCGTCGTGCCCTTCGACCTGGGCGTGCCCGACTACACGCCGCCTCCGCGCTCCTTCATGTTCGAGCCGGTCGAGTTCCTCGATGGCAGGCCAGCCGGCAAGGCCGCAGGCCGCTTCATGGGCAACGGCGTGCTGCACTTCATGCTCAACGCGGCGCCGCCGGGCCGCGAGGAGCCGTTGCCGCAGGGCTCCGAATGGATCGTGCTGGCACGGGATAACGGCGAGGGCGCGCTGGGTATCGGCCCGTGCGGCTCGATCCTCGAAGTCCGAGGCGACACGGTGCATGGCTTCATCCGCGGCGCCCCGACCAACATCGACACCACGCAGGCCCTGCCGCTGCGCGAGTTCCGGCGCTCGCTGCGGGCGCCGAGGTAGAGCAGGCGCGCCCGGTCAGTCGACCAGATCGAAGCAGCAGCCCGCGTAGTAGGGCTTGTCGCCACCCTCGACGAAGGGCACCTCGATGGGCTTGCCCTCGTTGCGCCACACGTCGCGCTTCCGGTAGCCGGAGCGCGAGAGGTCGGCCAGCAGCTCGTCGTGGTGTTGAATGCGATAGGGACACACCGCGATGCCGATGCTGTTGAGCGTGTAGATAGTGCGCTCCGGGTGCACCGCCGTGGTGTTCATCACGATGCGCCGGGGCTTCACCGCAAGCTCCGAGAGGATCGTGTCCATGCGCACCGGCAGGTATTGCAGGCTGCCCGATACGTACAGCACATCGCAGCCGCTGGCGTCGTGGTAGTCGGTGGTGAAGCCGAGCTGCTCCGTGGCCTCGCGCTTGATGGCCATCGCGCGGCCGCTCTCGACCACGCCTGGCACGTCGCACACCGTCCAGCGCAGCGTGGAGGGATAGCTCAGCACGCGCCGGAAGGCGTAGTACTTGATGCCGACGTGCCCGCCCAGGTCGAACACGCGCGTGAGGCCCGCGTCGATCGAGCGGCCCAGCCAGAAGAGACCGGGGTAGTCGTAGAAGTAGATCTGCGGGCTGTAGAGCTCGCCCGCGTCGGCGTTGGCATAGCCCACGGCCTTGGAAGAGGGCGCGCCGGCCTCGGCCGCCGCGAAGCTCTCGAACGAACCCATGAACAGGTTCTCGTCCGTGTTGTTCAGGAACTTGCGCTTGTACGCACTCTCGCGGGCAGGAAATTGCAGAAGGCTGTTGAGCATCTCGTTCTCCGTTGGCATCCCCATTCTGGGCGCAACAGGAGCGGCGCAGGGGTATAGCCCAGTGCGGTTGGGGCAGTTACCCCATGGGGGTTACATACCGCTCGCCAGCGCTGCCGCCGCAGCCCGCGTCTCCACCCCCAGCTTCTCGAAGATGTGCTCCAGGTGCTTGTTCACCGTGCGCGGGCTGGTGCCCAGGATCTCGCCGATGTCGCGGTTGGTCTTGCCCTTGGCGAGCCATGAAAGCACCTCGGTCTCGCGCGGGGTGAGGGCCGCGTCCGCCAGCCGCGCGGCCGGGCCTTCGCGCTGCACGGCGAAGAGCAGCATCGTCTCGCCCAGCGCTGCCGCGCCGAGGTTGCGCACCGACAGCCGCATGCCCGTGGACGTGCCGACCGAGATGACCGCACCCGGCGCCAGCGCCGCCTCCAGCGAGCCCGGCAGAAGGCCAGGCGCTGGCGGAACTTCCAGCGCATGCAGCCACAGCGCGGCCTGCGGCGAGCGCCACGCGATGCGCCCGCGCGTGTCGACGAAGACCACGCCCATGCCCGCCACGTCCACCGCGTCGCGCGCCATGCGGGTGATGCGCGCGTTGCGCGCGTGCGTGTGCAGCCGCGCCAGCACTTCCTGCGCGCGGATCGGCTTCACCACGTAGTCGACGCCGCCGCACTCGAAGCCTTCGACCACGTGCGAAGTCTCCGACAGGCCCGTCATGAACAGCACCGGGATGTGTGCGAGCGCCGGGTTGGCCTTGATGCGCCTGCAGGTCTCGAAGCCGGAGAGGCCGGGCATCAGGCCGTCGAGCAGGATCGCGTCTGGCACCACCAGTTCGAGCCGCTGCAGTGCGGCCTCGCCGTCGGCGGCCACCAGCACGGTGTAGCCGCTGGCCTCCAGCGTGTCGCACAGCATGCCGAGGCTGCTGGGGGCGTCGTCCACCACCAGCACCACGGGGCGTTCGGCCGAAGGCGATTCAGGGAGCGAGGGTGTCTGCATCTTCTGCCAGTGCGTTGCGGAGTTTGTCGAGTTCGAAGCGCGCGACCATGCCGCGCAGCCAGGTGCATGTGGCGGCCGCCGTGGGCGAGGCGGCGGCCAGCCGGTCGAGCGCGGTGTGCAGGCCGCGCACGTGGCCCATCTGGGCGAGGCGCATGAGCTCTGCGCGGTCGTCTTCCGGAAGGTCGAGCTGCCGGGGGCGAGGGGGCAGGGCTTCGAGGTCGTCGAGCGCGACCGGCAATGCATCGCCGGCCGCCAGCCATTCCAGGCCCAGGTGGCGCTCCAGCGTGGCGATGAGCTCCGACTCGATCACCGGCTTGCCCACGAAGGCCTGGCAGCCCGCCGCGCGCAGCCGCTCGGCCTGGTTCTCGAACATGTTGGCCGAGACGATGATGATCGGGATCTCGCCGAAGCCCGATGCTCGCACCGAGGCGGCGGTCTGCCAGCCGTCCATGTCGTCCATCGTCAGGTCGAGCAGTATGGCCGAGGGCAGCTCCTCGCGCAGGCTGTCGAGGCACTCGGTGCCGCTCGCGGCCTCGCGCACCTCGAAGCCCAGCGGCGCGAGCATGCCTGCGAGCATCTGGCGCTGCACCGGCTGGTCGTCCACCACCAGCAGCGTGCGGCGCTCGCCGATGTAGCCCGACACGGGCTGGCGCACGGCGCCCGCCTTGCCGGCCTGCGGGCCGGGGTCGGCCACCTCGCGCAGGTACACGCGCACGCTGAAGGTGCTGCCCTGCGAGGAAGTGGCTGCCAGCTTGAGCTCGCCGCCCATCAGCGAGGTGAGCAGCCCGGTGATGGTCAGGCCCAGCCCCGTGCCCGGCTCGCCGCGCCGGCGGCCGGCAGCGCCGCGCTCGAAGGGCAGGAAGATGCGCTGGTGGTCCTGCGGCGCCACGCCGATGCCCGTGTCGGCCACGTCGAAGCGCAGCACCTCGCGGCGCGCGTCCACGTGCAGCGTGACGGTGCCGCTGTCGGTGAAGCGCACCGCGTTCGTCAGCAGGTTGATGAGGATCTGCCGCAGCCATTTCGCATCGGCATGCACCCACGGCGGCAGCCGGCCCGCGTGCGTGTAGACGAAGGCCAGGCCCTTGTTCTCGGCCTGCGGGCGCACCATGTGCACCAGCTGGTCGAGGAAAGCCGGCAGCGCCAGCGGCGCGGGCTCCAGCTGCAGCCGGCCGGCCTCGATGCGTGCCAGGTCGAGCAGGCCGTCGATCAGGCCCAGCATGTGCTCGCCGCTGCGGTGGATGGTCTGCACCGCTTCGCGCGGCGGCTTCACGGAGTCGCCCTTCAGGAGGATCTGCGAGTAGCCCAGGATGCTGTTGAGCGGCGTGCGCAGCTCGTGCGTCATGCCGGCCACGTAGCGGGTCTTGGCCTGGTTGGCGGCCTCGGCGGCTTCCTTGGCGGCCTGCAAGGCGGCGTCGGTGCGGCGGTGGGCTTCGATCTCGAGCGCCAGCAGGTTGTTGTGCCGGTTCGATTCCTCCTGCGCCATCTGCCGGCTCTCGCTGCCCAGCACCACCCACCATGCTGCCACCGCTGCCACCACGGAGAGCAGCGCGAACACCTTCAGGAAAGCCGTGGCCATGACCGGGTCGCTGGTGCCCGCCAGCGCCTCCTGCGCGTACACCACCCCCACCACGGTGGCCAGCAGCGCGATGAGCGATGCCGCCACCAGCAGGTAGTGCGCCACGCGGAAGTTCAGGCGTGCAGAGAGCGCCGGCGGCAGCAGCGCCTGCAGCCAGCCGCTCATTTGCTCGGCTGCGCGCGAATCGGTCTTGCAGCGGTCGTGGCAGCGCGACTCGAGCGTGCAGCACAGCGAGCAGATCGGCGCGCTGTAGGCAGGGCAGTGCGCCATGTCCTCCGACTCGAAGCTGTTGTCGCACACTGAGCACTTCACGGCCTGGCCCGGCGTCCAGCGTTCGATGTCGTTGCGCGCGAGGTAGTAGCGCCCACGCGTGCGCCAGGCCAGCAGCGGCGACAGCGCCATGGCGGTGGCCAGCGCGATGAAGGGCGAAAAAGCCTTCGCCCATTGCCCCAGCGTGCCGGAGTAGGCCAGCATGGCCAGCGCCGCCGCCGCCAGCATCGACACCAGGCCCACAGGGTTGATGTCGTACAAGTGCGCCCGCTTGAACTCGATGGTGCGCGGGCTCCAGCCCAGCGGCTTGTTGATGACCAGGTCGGCCACCAGCGCGCCGACCCAGGCGATGGCGATGTTGCTGTAGAAGCCCAGCACGTGCTCCAGCGCCGCGAACACGCCCAGCGCCATCAGCAGTATCGCGATGGCCACGTTGAATACCAGCCACACCACGCGCCCCGGATGGCTGTGCGTGAGCCGCGCGAAGAAGTTCGACCATGCCAGCGAACCCGCATAGGCGTTCGTCAGGTTGATCTTCATCTGCGACACCAGCACGAACAGCACCGTGATGCCCAGCACCCAGGCCGGATCGCGCAGCACGTAGGAGAAGCCCGTGAGGTACATCTGCGTGGGCTCGACCGCGTGGTTGGCCGGTATCTCGTGCTGCAGCGCGAGGAAGGCGAGGAAGGCGCCGCCCATCATCTTCAGCATGCCCGGCACGATCCAGCCCGGCCCCGAGACCAGCACCGCCGTCCACCAGCGCACGCGGTTGGCGGCGGTCTTCTCGGGCAGGAAGCGCAGGTAGTCGACCTGCTCGCCGATCTGCACCACCAGCGAGAAGGCCACGGTGGCGGCGGCGCCGAACATCAGCGGGTCGAAGCCGCTGCTGTCGGAGGTGCGGCCCACCAGCCCGGTGAAGTCGGCGTAGAGCTCGGGCTTCTTCACCAGCACCGCGACGAAGGGGCAGACGAACAGCACGATCCAGATCGGCTGCGTCCACAGCTGCAGCCCCGAAATGAGCGTGATGCCCCGAGCCACCAGCGGGATGATGACGATCGACGACACCATGTACAGCAGCCACAGCGGCCAGTCCAGGTACATCTGCAGCGCCAGCGCGAGGATGGCCGCCTCCAGCGCGAAGAAGATGAAGGTGAAGCTCGCGTAGATCAGTGACGTGAGCGTGGAGCCCAGGTAGCCGAAACCGGCGCCGCGCGTGAGCAGGTCCATATCCACGCCATGGCGTGCCGCGTAGTACGAGATCGGCAGTCCGGTGAGGAAGGTGATGAGCCCCACCACGAGGATGGCCCACAGCGCGTTCGAGAAGCCGTAGCTCAGCGCGATGGCTCCGCCGATGGCCTCCAGCGCCAGGAAGGAGGTGGCGCCGAAGGCCGCGTTGGCGACGCGGAACTCCGACCACTTGCGGAAGCTGCGCGGCGTGTAGCGCAGCGCGTAGTCCTCCAGCGTCTCGTTCGCGACCCAGGCGTTGTAGTCGCGGCGGATGCGGAAGATCTTCTGTCCGGAGACGGATTGCATGGCGGGTTCTCGCGGCGGCGGCAGTGGCATGGCGCGGGTACAGCAAGAAGCGCTCCCTGCGGCCCTTTTCACCGATCCTTTTCACCGATGTCTTGCTCGCGAGTCTGCGGGCAGGGCGGGCACCCGCCGCTACGTTGAATGACGTATTCGCGCATACGCCGGTGATTTCTAAAGTTCCAGCCATGGTGCTCGGGGCACCGTCCGATGCACTTCGATGGTGCGCGGCCCTCCTTTCCAACAACCTGCCTGGAGTTTCCTGATGTCGCGTGATTCCGATCCTTCCCTCGATGCCATGGCACTGCGCCGCCGCCGCCTGCTGCAGGGCGCCGCCGCGCTGCCCGTGATGGGCCTGAGCGGCCTGAGCTTCGGCCAGGGCCAGTTCCCCACGGCCAAGGTCAACACGACGAAGCTCGCCGTGACGGACACCGAGGTCACGGTGGGCCAGTTGCATTCGTCCACCGGCACCATGGCCATCTCGGAGACCGGCTCCATCCAGGCCGAGCAGCTCGCCATCGACCAGATCAACGCCATGGGCGGCATCCTGGGCCGCAAGATCAAGGTCATCAAGGAAGACGGCGCCTCCGACTGGCCCACCTTCGCCGAGAAGTCGAAGAAGCTGCTGGTCAACGACAAGGTCGCGGCCGTGTTCGGATGCTGGACCAGCGCCTCGCGCAAGGCCGTGCTTCCGGTGTTCGAGAAGGAGAACGGCCTGCTGTACTACCCCACCTTCTACGAAGGCCTGGAGCAGAGCAAGAACGTGATCTACACCGGCCAGGAAGCCACGCAGCAGATCATCTGGGGCCTGGACTGGGGCGCGAAGGAGAAGAAGGCCAAGACCTTCTTTCTGGTGGGCTCCGACTACATCTGGCCGCGCACCTCGATGAAGATCGCGCGCAAGCACATCGAGAACTTCCAGAAGGGCTCGGTCAAGGGCGAGGAGTACTACCCGCTGGGCCACACCAACTTCAACTCGCTGATCAACAAGATCAAGGTGGCCAAGCCCGACTGCATCTTCGCGGCCGTGGTGGGCGGCTCGAACGTGGCCTTCTACAAGCAGCTCAAGGCCGCGGGCATCACCGGCGACAAGCAGTTCCTGCTGACGCTGGCCGTGACCGAGGACGAGATGACCGGCGTGGGCGGCGAGAACTTCGCGGGCTTCTACTCGTCGATGAAGTACTTCCAGACGCTGGACAACGCGAACAACAAGAAGTTCGTGGAAGCCTTCAAGGCCAAGTACGGCAAGGACGCCGTCATCGGCGACGTGACGCAGGCGGGCTACCTCGGCCCCTGGCTGTGGAAGGCCGCGGTGGAGAAGGCCGGCAGCTTCGATGTGGACAAGGTGGTTGCCGCATCGCCGGGCATCGAGCTGAAGACGGCGCCCGAGGGCTACGTGAAGCTCGACGCCAACCACCATCTGTGGAGCAAGGCGCGCATCGGGCAGGGGCAGCTCGACGGGACGTTCAAGGTGGTGGCGGAGTCGGCCGAACTGATCAAGCCGGATCCGTTCCCGAAGGGCTACCAGTAAGCAGGCCTCCGGCCCTCACCCCAACCCTCTCCCGCAAGCGGGAGAGGGGGTAACTCCAACTTTCCGGACTTCCCGCCATGACTCTGTCGGACATGCTGAACATCGGCCTCATGCAGGGCTTCGCGGGGCTGAGCCTCTTCGCGGTGCTGCTGCTGATGGGGCTGGGCCTCGCGATCATCTTCGGCCAGATGGGCGTGATCAACATGGCGCATGGCGAGTTCATGACCATCGGCGCCTACTCGATCTACCTGGCCGCGCGCGTCACCGAGAGCCTGGCGCCCGGGTTCATGCCGTACTACTTCCCGATCGCCATCGGGCTGGCTTTCGTCTTCGCCTTCGTCACCGGATGGATCGTGGAGTGGGCGTTGATCCGCCACCTCTACAAACGTCCGCTCGACACACTGCTCGCCACCTGGGGCGTGAGCCTGGGGCTGCAGCAGATCTTCCGCACCTTCATCGGGCCGAAGGAGGTGAGCCCGACGCTGCCCGAATGGCTCATGGGCTCGTGGACGCCGCACGAAGGCCTGGACATCCCGATCAACGGCCTGTTCGTGCTCGCGCTCACCGCGCTGGTCACGGGTGGCGTGCTGGTCGCGCTGCACAAGAGCCGCTGGGGCCTGCGGGTGCGCGCCACCGTTGCCAACCGCACCATGGCCAATGCCACCGGCATCGACACGAAAAAGACCGACCGCCTCACCTTCGCCATCGGCTGCGGCATTGCCGGCGTGGCGGGCGCGGCCTTCACCACCATCGGCTCCACCGGGCCGACCTCGGGCTCGCTCTACATCGTCGACGCCTTCCTGGTCGTCACCTTCGGCGGCGCGGCCAGCCTCTTCGGCACGGTGGTCTCGGCCTTCGGCATCGCGCAGACGCAGTCGGTCTCGGAGTTCTTCATGACCGGGTCGATGGCCAAGGTGCTGACGCTGTCGCTGATCGTCTTCATCCTGATGCTGCGCCCCCAAGGACTTTTTGCAGTCAAGGTGCGCCGCTGAATCCGATTCCTTCCTGGAGAACGTTCCGATGAATTTCATCAAGGCCTCGATCCAGCGCTACCAGCTGGGCAGCCTCCTGCTGCTGGTGCTGCTGCTCGCGGTGGTTCTGCCGCTGTCGCTCGACATCTTCCGCCTCAACCTCGTGGGCAAGTACCTCACCTACGCCTTCGTGGCCGTGGGCCTCGTCATGGTGTGGGGCTACGGCGGTGTGCTGAGCCTGGGGCAGGGGGTATTCTTCGGCATCGGCGGTTATGCGATGGCGATGTTCCTCAAGCTCGAGGCGTCCGACCCGGTGTCGACCAAGATCCAGACCACGCCGGGCATTCCGGACTTCATGGACTGGAACCAGATCACCGAGCTGCCCACGCTGTGGCTGCCGTTCAAGAGCCTGCCGCTGAGCCTCGCGCTGGTGGTGCTGGCGCCGATGGCGCTGGCCTGGCTCATCAGCTTCGCGATGTTCAAGCGGCGCGTGGGCGGGGTGTATTTCGCGATCATCACGCAGGCGGTGGCGCTGATCTGCACGGTGCTCATCATCGGCCAGCAGGGCTACACGGGCGGCGTGAACGGCATGACCGACCTGAAGACTCTGCTGGGCTGGGACACGCGCACCGACAGCGCCAAGTACGTCCTCTACTACGTCTGCGTGGCCCTGCTGGTGGGCAGCATCCTGCTGTGCCGCTGGATCCAGACCAGCAAGCTGGGCACGCTGCTGCTGGCCATGCGCGACAAGGAAGACCGCGTGCGCTTCTCGGGCTACGACGTGTCGAACTTCAAGGTCTTCATCTTCTGCCTGGCGGCGGGGCTCTCGGGCATCGGCGGCGCGATGTTCGCGCTGCAGGTGGGCTTCATGTCGCCGAGCTTCGTGGGCATCGTGCCGTCCATCGAGATGGTGATCTTCTGCGCGGTCGGCGGCCGCATGAGCCTGGTGGGGGCGGTGTACGGCGCGCTGCTGGTGAATGCGGGCAAGACGCTGTTCTCGGAGAGCTTTCCGGACCTGTGGCTGTTCCTGATGGCGGCGCTCTTCATCGGCGTGACCATGGCCTTCCCGATGGGGCTCGCGGGCGTGTGGGAAGAAAAGATCCGCCCGTGGTGGAAGTCGCGCCGGCAGGCATTGCGCGACGCGGCCGTCAAGCCGCCGGCACCAACCGTATCGGCAACGCCCGCAGCACAGCCCGTCGAGCCCGCGCTGCCCGAAGGCATCGGCAGCCAGCGCGCCTGAACACACGCGGAGCAACCTCATGAGCAATACCGACTTCGCGCTCGCCGTGGAAGACCTCACCGTCTCCTTCGACGGTTTCAAGGCCATCGACGACCTGACGCTGTACATCGACCGCAACGAACTGCGCGTGATCATCGGCCCCAATGGCGCGGGCAAGACCACGCTGCTCGACCTGATCTGCGGCAAGACGCGCGCCAGCGCCGGCAGCATCAAGTTCAGGAACACCGAACTCACGAAGATGGCCGAGCACAAGCGCGTGCGGCTGGGCATCGGCCGAAAGTTCCAGACACCCTCCATCTACGAGAACCTCAGCGTGTTCCAGAACCTGGAGGTGTCGTTTCCGAAAGGGCGCTCGGTGTTCGGCGCGCTGGCCTTCAAGTGCGACGACGAGGTCAAGGCCAGGGTGCAGGCGGTCGCCGGAGAGATCGGCCTGGCCGACAGGCTCGACACCGAGGCCGGCCTGCTGAGCCACGGCCAGAAGCAGTGGCTGGAGATCGGCATGCTGCTGATGCAGGAGCCCGAACTGCTGATGCTCGACGAGCCCATCGCCGGCATGAGCGCGCGCGAACGCGAGCTCACCGCCGAGCTGCTCAAGCGCATCTGCCAGAACCGCGCCGTGATCGTCATCGAGCACGACATGGCCTTCGTGAAGCAGATCGCGCACAAGGTCACGGTGATGCACCAGGGAAAGATCCTCGCCGAAGGGCCGATGGAGAAGGTGCAGGCCGACCCGAAGGTCATCGACGTCTACCTGGGCCACTGACATGAGCAACATCAACCTGAAGGTCGAGGACCTGCACGTCGCCTACGGCCAAAGCGAGGCGCTGCACGGCATCTCGTTCGACGGCCACGCCAACGAGACCGTCGCCATCATGGGCCGCAACGGCATGGGCAAGACCACGCTGTTCAAGAGCCTGATGGGCGTGCTTCCGCTGAAGAGCGGGCGCATCGAGGTGGCGGGGCAGGACGTGTCGCGCGACGAGAGCTTCCGCCGCGTGGCCAAGGGCATCGCCTACGTGCCGCAGGGGCGGATGATCTTTCCGACGCTGACGGTGGAGGAGAACATCCAGACCGGCCTGGAGAACTCGAAGACACGGCGCATCCCGGAAGAAATCTACGCGCTCTTCCCCGTGCTGTGGGACATGAAGAGCCGCAAGGGCGGCAACCTCTCGGGCGGCCAGCAGCAGCAGCTCGCCATTGCGCGCGCGCTCGTCACAGACCCCAAGGTGCTGCTGCTGGACGAACCCACCGAAGGCATCCAGCCTTCGATCATCAAGGACATCGCGAAGGCGCTCAACGAGATCCGCAAGCTGCGCGGCATCACCATCGTGGTGTCCGAGCAGGTGCTGAGCTTCGCGATGGACGTGGCCGACCGGCTCTTCGTGATCGAGGGCGGGCGCCTCGTGCACGAGACGGCGCGCGACAAGACCGATGTCGACCGCATCAAAGCCTACCTCTCTGTTTAACCACAACCCCAGGAGCCACTGCAAATGACGGACACGCTGATCAAGGTCGACCTGACCAAGCCGCCCACTGAGAACGAGATGATCCACAACCGCTGGCATCCGGACATCCCGATGGCCTGCTGGGTCAACCCGGGCGACGACTTCATCCTGGAGACCTTCGACTGGACCGGCGGCTTCATCAAGAACAACGACAGCGCCGACGACGTGCGCGACATCGACCTGAGCACGGTGCACTACCTCTCCGGCCCGGTGGGCGTGAAGGGTGCCGAGCCCGGCGACCTGCTGGTGGTCGACCTGCTGGACATCGGCGCCAAGCAGGACAGCCTCTGGGGCTTCAACGGCTTCTTCTCGAAGAAGAATGGCGGCGGCTTCCTCACCGACCATTTCCCCGAAGCGCAGAAATCGATCTGGGACTTCAAGGGCATGTTCACCAGCTCGCGCCACGTGCCCGGCGTGAACTTCGCGGGCCTCATCCACCCAGGCCTGATCGGCTGCCTGCCCGACAAGCCCATGCTCGACATGTGGAACGAGCGCGAGAAGGCGCTGATTGCCACCGACCCCGAGCGCGTGCCCGGCCTGGCCAATCCGCCTTTTGCGGGCACGGCCCACATGGGCAAGATGACCGGCGAGGCGAGGGCGAAGGCCGCGGCCGAAGGCGCGCGCACCGTGCCGCCGCGCGAGCACGGCGGCAACTGCGACATCAAGGACCTCTCGCGCGGCTCCAAGGTGTTCTTCCCGGTGTATGTCGACGGCGCGGGCCTGAGCGTGGGCGACCTGCATTTCAGCCAGGGCGACGGCGAGATCACCTTCTGCGGCGCCATCGAGATGGCCGGCTGGGTGCACATGAAGGTCTCGCTCATCAAGGGCGGCATGGCCAAGTACGGCATCAGGAACCCGATCTTCAAGCCCAGCCCCATCACGCCGCAGTACAACGACTACCTGATCTTCGAGGGCATCTCGGTCGACGAGAGCGGCAAGCAGCATTACCTCGACGTGAACGTGGCCTACCGCCAGGCCTGCCTGAACGCCATCGAGTACCTGAAGAAGTTCGGCTACTCGGGCGCGCAGGCCTACTCGATCCTCGGCACCGCCCCGGTGCAGGGGCACATCAGTGGCGTGGTCGACGTGCCCAACTCGTGCGCCACGCTGTGGCTGCCTACCGGCATCTTCGACTTCGACATCAACCCCAGCGCCGCCGGCCCTGTGAAGTTCATCGACGGCAGCATCGACATGCCGCTGTCGCCGGACCTGCGCTGAACATTGAAGAAAGACCCGCCATGCCCACCTACGACTACGCCTGCGGGCATTGCGGCGGCTTCGAGGCGCTGCGGCCCTCGGGCCTGCGCGACGAGCCGGCCGCATGCCCCGACTGCGGCAGCGCGTCGCCTCGCGTGCTGTCGGCCGCGCCCCGGCTCGCGCTGATGGCCGCGGGCACGCGCCGCGCAATGGAAACCAACGAGCGCGCCCGGCACGAGCCGACGAGTTCGCGCGACTATGCGCGGCTGCGGCATCCCGCGGGGTGCGGCTGCTGCGGCTCTTCGTCGAAGCGCGGCGCAACGATGACCGCGCCCAACGGCGCGAAGTCGGCACCGTCGCGAAGGCCCTGGATGATCAGCCACTGAAGGCGTCGGACCGTATCGGCGGGACGCTTTTTCAAGGCCCGCATTGTTTCAATCCCGTGAACGCCGCGGTTCTTTTTGCACGCGTTTTCCGGGGCGATTCAGGATCAAACTTCTCCTCACCAACCAACCCGTTTGCCCTGAAGGAGATTGAAATGAATGCCTCGAAGATCCTCGCCGCTGCTGCTCTCTCGCTCCTGGCTGCTGCCGGAGCACAAGCAGAAACCTATGACGGCGTGCACGTCGTGAATTCCTCGGTGACCCGTGCCGAAGTCGCACCGCAAGCCGCTGCCGCCGCCCGCGCCGGCAACGAATACAGCGATGCCTCCGCCGCCGGTGCACAGAGCTTCACCTCTACCGCCAACCGTGCGACCGTGCAGGCCGAGGCCGTTGCCAAGGCGCACGACCCGCTCGCCAGCCTCGATCGCCGCGCGTTCTATCGCGACGAAGTGCCGCAAGCCTACAAGAAGCCCAGCGTGTCGTTCACGCGCCAGGCTGGCCTGTAATCAGGCGACATCGGCCGCTGCTGCGGCTGCATGGACAAGGACGAGAAGCGGGCCGATCGGCCCGCTTTTTTCATGTGCGCATGTTTCGCCTTGGGGCTTCTAAAATATACGCAATGAGTATATATTTGCGGCTCATGAACATGCCGCAACAGGTGCTCCTCCGCGACGCGATGCGTCAGCTCAACATGACGCGCGACGCTTTCGCCGAGCGCATCGGCAGCCGCAGAAGGGCGCTCGACGCCTGGCTGCTGCCCGACGAATCCAACGAATTCAGAGCCATGCCCGAGGTCGCGCGGCGCTTCGTCAGCGAAATCCTGGCTTCGGATGGTCGGCGCGGTGAATATACGCAAAGCGCACATGAAGGCGCGTTGCGCAAGTCGATGGCCGTCGAGGGCTCGCTGCACCTGCTCTCGGTCAGCCAGTTCAACCGCGACGCCATCGACGAGCTCTTCCAGCTGGCCGACGTGATGCAGCCCATCGCGCGCCGCCGCAAGGTGAGCCGCGTGCTCGAAGGGGCCGTGCTGGCCAACCTGTTCTTCGAGGCCAGCACCCGCACCCGGGTGAGCTTCGGCGCGGCTTTCTGCCGGCTGGGCGGCTCGGTGTGCGACACCACTGGCTTCACCTTCTCGTCGATGGCCAAGGGCGAATCGATCTACGACACCAGCCGCGTCATCAGCGGCTACGTCGACGCCATCGTGGTGCGGCATCCGGAGCAGGGCTCGGTGGCGGAGTTCGCGCGCGCCACCAATGTGCCCGTCATCAACGGCGGCGACGGGCCGGGCGAACATCCGAGCCAGGCACTGCTCGACCTGTACACCATCCAGCGCGAGTCCTCGCGCCTGGGCAAGCTGGTCGACGGCGCGCACATCGCGATGGTCGGCGACCTGAAATACGGGCGCACCGTGCATTCGCTCATCAAGCTGCTGGCGCTGTACAAGGGCCTGAAGTTCACGCTGATCTCGCCGCCGTCGCTGGCCATGCCCGCCGGGGTCGTCGATGCGGTGAGCCGCAACGGCCATGTGGTCGAGATCGCCGCCACCCCGGCGCAGGGGCTGGCCGGCGCGGACATCATCTACGCCACGCGCATCCAGAAGGAGCGTTTCGCCCACGACGAAGTGCTGGAAGGCTTCGACAACGCCTTCGAGATCAACCGCGCGCTGGTCGAATCGGCGTGCAAGCCCGACGTGGTGGTGATGCACCCGCTGCCGCGCGACAGCCGCCCGGGCTCGCACGATCTCAGCGTCGACCTCAACAACGATCCCCGCCTGGCCATCTTCCGCCAGACCGACAACGGCATCCCGGTGCGCATGGCCATCTTCGCCACGCTGCTGGGCGTGGACAAGCTCGTGAGCCGCTCGATGCGCGACGCCGCGTGGACGCCGCCCTCGCACATCGGGCCCGACGACAGCACTTTCCACGGGCTCGACTGACGCCTGCTGCCCCGGGCGCGTCAGGTGTGGACGAGGATGTTGACCAGCTTGCCGAACGGATCGCGCACTAGAAGCGCTCATCCGCGCCTAAGCGAACTCTCACGGCACCCTAAGCAGACCCTCAGCGGCACATAAGTGCCGCGTCCTAGAGTGAACCCATCGTCATCACTCAAGGAGACAGCCATGAGAGTTCGAACTATTGCCCTGTGCATCGCCACCGGGCCCGCGCTGGTGCTGGCATCGCTCGCGCATGCGGGCGGGCGGGCCGATCCGGACTATCCGCAGATCTCGCACTCGACGCAATCGCGCGATGCGGTGGCCGACGAGGCCGCGCGTGCGAACAACGGAGTCCATGCGACCGAGGTCGCCGAATCGCAGCCCGCGCCGAGCGTGTCGGGGGCCGATCGCGCCCAGGTGCAGGCCGAGGCGATTCGCGCGAACAACGGCATCCATCCGACCGAGGTGATGGAGTCGCAGGTGGCACCGCCCGTGGCATCGGCGAACCCATCGGGTTCGCCGGTCGCGCACGCGATGGGCGAATAGATGGGCGAATAGGGGCGCGGTGCCGGCGGGTTTCAATCCCGCGTGAGCACGAAGCGCTTGCGGATGCCGCTCGCGGCCGAAGGCGCCACCCACAGGTCGAACTCGCCGGGCTCCACGGTCGGCTTCATGTCGCGGCCGATGAACGACAGGTCGTCGGCCGTGAGCGTGAACTCGACCGTTTCCGATGCGCCCGGCGCGATCGCCAGCTTGCGGAAGCCCTTGAGCTCGCGCACCGGCCGCGTCACGCTGGCGGCGCGCTCGGCGATGTAGAGCTGCACCACTTCCTCCGCGTCGCGCGAGCCGGTGTTGGTGACGGTGGCGCGCACGCGCAGCGTGCCGGCCAGCGGCATGCGTTCGCTGCTCAGTTCGACGCTGTCGTAGCGCACAGGTGAGAAGCCGATGCCGTGGCCGAAGGGGTAGAGCGCCTCGTTCGTCGCGTCGACGTACCGCGTCTTGAAGGCCGTGCCGGGCGCGCTCTCGGGCGAGGGGCGGCCGGTGCGCTTGTGGCCATAGTAGTAAGGCACCTGCCCGGCCGTCTGCGGAAAGCTCACCGGCAGCCGGCCCGAGGGATTGAAGTCGCCGAACACGACATCGGCGATCGCGTTGCCGGTCTGCACGCCGAGGAACCATGTGACGAGGATGGCGCGCGCATTGCGCACCGCGCCCTTCAGCGCCATCGCGCGGCCGTTGCTCAGCAGCACGACCACCGGCTTGCCGGTGGCGGCCACCGCCTCGGCCAGGTCCTGCTGCGCCTGCGGCAGGCCGATGTCGCTGCGCGAGCGCGCCTCGCCCGACATCTTCTGGCTCTCGCCGATGGCCAGCAGCACCACGTCGGCATCGCGCGCGGCCGCCACCGCCGCGTCGATGCCGCCGGGCAGCGCCGACTCGATGCCCGAGCCGCGCACCACGTTCACCGACGAATTGGGGCCCAGCGCGTTGCGCAGGCCCTGGTCGATGCCCACCGGCGCCGACTGCCCGGGGAACAGGCTCCAGGCGCCCATCAGGTCGATGGTGCCTTCGGCGAAGGGGCCGATCAGCGCGATCTTCGTGCCGGCCTTGGGCAGCGGCAACAGCATGCGATCGTTCTTCAGCATCACGATGGAGCGGCGGGCGCTTTCGCGGGCCAGCGCGATGAATTCGGGGTTCTCGGGGCGCTGCGCGGCGGGCAGCCCGTCGAGCCCGCGCATCGGGTCGTCGAACAGGCCCAGCTTCTGCTTCACGCGCAGCACGCGGCGAACCGCCTCGTCCAGGCGCGCCATCGGAACCTCGCCCGAGGCCACGAGGTCGGGCAGGTAGCGCATGTACAGGCCGCTTTGCATGCTCACGTCGGTGCCCGCCATGAAGGCCTGCTTGGCGGCCTCGCGCGGATTGGCGGCGTAGCCGTGCTCCACCAGTTCCTCGTCGGCCGTGTAGTCGGAGACCACGAAGCCACGGAATTTCCATTCGTCGCGCAGCACGCCCGTGAGCAGCGCCGGGTTGGCGGTGGAGGGCACGCCGCCGATCTCGTTGAAGGCGCTCATCACCGACAGCGCGCCCGCGTCCAGCGCCGCGCGGAACGGCGGCAGGTACACCTCGCGCAGCGTGCGCTCGGAGATGTCGCTCACGTTGTAGTCCAGGCCACCCTCGGCCGCGCCGTAGGCCGCGAAGTGCTTGGGCGTGGCCAGCATCGAGTCGGGCCGGGAAAGATCCGTGCCCTGGAAGCCTCGAACCCGAGCGGCCGCGAACTGCTTCGCGAGGAAGACGTCCTCGCCCACGCCTTCGAGGCCGCGGCCCCAGCGCGCATCGCGTGCGATGTCGACCATCGGCGCGAAGGTCCAGCGGAAGCCGTCGGCCGTGGCCTCCACCGCCGCCGCGTGCGCCGTGCGCTCGGCCAGCGCGGGCTCCCAGCTCGAAGCCTCGGCCAGCGGCATCGGGAACATCGTGCGAAAGCCGTGGATCACGTCGGCGCCGAAGATCAGCGGAATGCCCAGCCGCGACTCCTTGATCGCGATCTGCTGCAGCCGCCGCTTGTCCTCGAGGCCCGCGTTGTTGAACAGGCCCGTGAGCCGGCCGGCGCGCACGTCCGCCGTTTCCTGCTGCGCATTGCGCCAGCTGGCCTGCGGGTTGTTGGGCGTGTCGATGTCCGCCGGGCCGTACAGGCTGAGCTGGCCGGCTTTCTCCTGCACCGTCATGCGGGAGATCAGGGCTTCGATGCGGGCGTGGGCGTCTTGCTGCGGTTGCTCCTGTGGTTGTGGCTGCAGCGTGGCAGCCGTTGACGCATCGGGGGCGGCCGATGCGGAGGGCAGGAGGAGCGCGAGGGAGAGGAGGGCGCAGGCGGGGGCGAGAGAGCGCGCCGGATGGCGCGGGAATCGGACGTGCATGGGCTCCTATTCTGCAGATAACAGTAGCCGCCCTTCCTTGGCGGGTTTTGGCACTGTCGGCTAGAGGAGCGGGAGCGTCGGTTCTCCTTCGGCAGAATGCCGGGAGGAGTAGATCGCGGCCGTTTCAGGCCACGCGGTTGAGCAGCGGCTCGCCGCGCATCCAGCGCTGCAGGTTGTCGAGGAAGATGCCCGCCACGCGCGCCTCGTTGCCGTCCGAATGGCCGGCGGTGTGGGGCGTGACGATGACGTTCGGCAAATCCCACAAGGGCGAGTCGGCCGACAGCGGCTCGTGCGCGAACACGTCGAGATACGCGCCAGACAGCGCGCCGCCGCGCAAGGCATCGATCAGCGCCGGCTCGTCGACCACCTCGCCGCGCGAGACATTCACCAGCCGCGCGCCGGCGGGCATGCGCGCGAGCGCCGCCGCGCCGACGAGGCCGCGCGTGCGCTCGCTCAGCGGGCATGCGAGCAGCAGCCAGTCGGCGCGCGGCAGCACCGTGTGCAGCCGTTCGTAGCTCACGCTCTCGTGCGCGGGAGCGGCCGCCGGCGCCTCGCTGCCGCGCACGCACACGATGCGCAGGCCCAGCGCCGCGAGCAGCGCGCCCAGCCCTTGCCCAATGGGCCCCCAGCCGACGATGACCGCCGTCTGCCCCGCAAGATCGCGTGGCAGGCCGCTGCCCAGGAGCGGCGACCAAGCGTGCACGCGCTGCGCGGCCAGCAGCTGCGGAAACTGCCGCGCCAGCATCAGCACGCCGGCCAGCGCGGTCTGCACCACCACGCTGGCGTTGGCGCCGGAGGAGGTCGTTACTTCCACGCCGCGCGCACGCAACTCGCCGTACACCGGCCGGTCGGCGCCCGCCGAATGCGCATGCACCCAGCGCAGCGACGGCGCATGGCGCAGCGCGTCGTGAAAGGCCTGCGTGTGCGGCAGCAGCTCGTGCTTGGTCGAAAGGCCGGTGACGTCGCGCGAGACGAAGGCGATGTCGGCATCGCCGCCGGGGCTCACCAGCAGATGCGCGCGCCCGTCGAGCGCGGCCTGCAGGCCGGGTGCGGTCTGCGCCGCGGCTTGCGGGCTCATCAGGATCCGCAGTGGCGGGGTGTTCGTCATCCGGTGCCTATTCCGCGGTCGCGCCCGATTCGCGCACGATGGCCTTCCATTTCTCGTACTCCTGCCGCGTGAACTTGCCGAACTGCTCGGGCGTGCCGCCCACCGGGTCGGCGCCTTCGCGGATCATCTGCGCCTCCAGCGGCGGCAGTGCGTCGTTCACCGACTTGTTGAGCAGCGCGATCACCGGGGCCGGTGTGCCCTTGGGCGCGAAGAAGCCGAACCACGAGCCGGCGGAGAAATCGGCGAAGCCCTTCTCGGCCACGGTCGGCACGTCGGGCAGCGAGCGCGAGCGCTTCTGGCTGCTCACCGCGATGGCGCGCAGCTTGCCCGCCTTGATGTGCGAGATGACCGAGGGAATGGTTGCGAACATGAACTGCACCCGGCCCGCCAGCAGGTCGTTGAGCGCGTTCGCGCCCTTGTAGGGCACATGGAGCATGTCGGCGCCCACGCGCTTGCCGAGCATGTAGCTCGACAGGTGAGAGGAGGTGCCGATGCCGGTCGAGCCATAGTTGAGCTTGCCCGGGTTGGCCTTGGCGTAGGCGATGAATTCCTCCAGCGTCCTGGCGGGCACCGCCGGGTTGACCACCAGCACGTTGGGCACGTCGGCGATCTGCACCACCGGCACGAGGTCGGCGAGCGGGTCGTAGGGCAGGTTCTTGTAGAGCGTCTGGTTGACGGCCATCGGGCCGACCGAGTTGACGATCAGCGTGTAGCCGTCGGCAGGCGCGCGCACCACGAACTCGGTGCCGATGTTGCCGCCGCCGCCGGGCTTGTTGTCGATGACGAAAGGCTGGCCGAGCTTTTCCGAGAGCTGCTGCGTCACGGCGCGCGCGAGGATGTCGGTGGTGCCGCCGGCCGTGAAGGCGACGACCACGCGCACGGGCTTGCTGGGGTAGGGCGATTGCGCGGCGGCCTGCATGCCGATGCCGGCGCACAGCAGCGCGGCAGCGCCGAAGGCGGCCCTGCGGGAAAGGAAGGAAAGGGGCTTGTCTCGTGTCATTCTTGTGTGTCCTCGTGGGAGTGGGCGAAGCGGTGGCGGCTCAGTCGCGGAAGCCCGGGTCCATGCGATCGAGCTTGCGCAGCAGCGCAGGCCATTCCATGAGCCCGTAGGGCCGGCGCGTGCCGGGCTGATAGTTGTTCCAGGTCTCTTCCAGGATGTGCTGCGGCACCGCCTTCAGCGGCGTGTTGCACGACATCGCGCCGATCTGCGCGCGGCAGGCCAGCTCCAGCCGGTGCATCCAGTTGAAGGCCTCGCCCACGCTGCGGCCCACCACCAGCGCGCCGTGGTTGCGGAAGATCACGGCCTCGCTCTCGCCCAGGTCGGCCAGCAGCGAGGCCTGCTCCTCGGTGTTCAGCACCACGCCCTGGTAGTCGTGGTAGCCGATCTTCAGGAAGCGCATGGCGGTCTGCGTGAGCGGCAGCAGGCCGCATTCGAGCGACGAGACTGCCATCGACGCCCAGCTGTGCGTATGGATCACGCAGGCCACGTCGGGCCGCGCGGCGTGCACCGCGCTGTGGATCACGTAGCCGGCCTTGTTGATGCCGTAGTCCAGTTCGCCGAAGTCGGGCTTCGACAGGATGTTGCCGTCCTGGTCCACCTTGATGAGACAGGAGGCGGTGATCTCCTCGTACATCATCCCGTAGGGGTTGATGAGGAAGGCGCCTTTCTCGCCCGGCACATGCGAGGAGATGTGGTTGGCCATCATGTCGGACATGCCGTAGAGGTCCACCAGCCGGTAGCAGGCGGCGAGGTCGACGCGGGCCTGCCATTCGGCTTCGGAGCAGCGCTCCTTCATCGATGGAATCCGGAGCACGCCGGGTTGTTGTGTCATGGGTCTTTTCCTTCGCGGGTGGGTGTTCAGTCGGCGCCCAGGCGCAGGCGGCCGGGCAGTCGTTTCTCGATGGCGAACTTCAGCAGGGCGGCGCAGCGGAAGGCGCCGTGCGCGAACTTGCCGTAGGGCAGCGTGAGGAACAGCGCCATCACCACGCCCAGGTGCACCGCCAGCAGCAGCGCCATGAAGCGGGTGTCGCGCCAGGCCAGCAGCGCGAGGCCGGTGAGGCTGGTGAGCAGCAGCAGGGCGATGAAGCCCCGGTCCATCGGGCGCTGCGCGGTGTCGCCATGCGCCGGGTCGCGCCGCAGGTTCAGCCACAGCAGGCCGGCCGGCCCGATCAGCAGGCCGATGCCGCCGGCCGTGCCCAGCAGCACCGGCAGGCTGGTGAGCGCATAGGGCGCATGCAGGCCGAGCAGGTAGTGATAGAGCGTCGCCACGCAGGTCGATGCGAAGCACAGCATGAAGCCGTAGAAGGTGAAGTGATGGAAGCGCCTGCGCCACAGGGTGAAGCGGTCGCTCTCGTTGTTGCAACCTTCGCCGTGGCCGCCGTCGAGGTACTTCAGGCGCAACGCGTCGCGCGCCGCCTCGGCGCCGGCGGGGCCGCGCACGCCGGGCAGGTCCGGCGTGTTCTGCGAGTCGTTCGCCGGCGACACCTCGCGCCAGAAGCGCCGCACGCCCATGGCCAGCGCGAGCATCACGAAGAGGAACACCGCCCCGAACACCAGCGCGAGCAGGTTGTGCGGAAAGATCGCGTAGAAGTCGCCCGCCATCGGCTCGTGCAGCAGCGAGCCCGAGAGCGCCACCGCCAGCACCAGGAAGAGCGCCAGCCCGCCGGCCAGCGCGAGCGCTACCGTGAGGCCCGCCCTGCGGTACAGCATGCCCATGGCGCGCGGCCAGGCGTAGTCGCTGTACGTTTGCATGCGGACCTGCGCCATGGCCCGCGGCACGTTCACCGCGAACTCGTGCGGTGGCGCGTACTGGCAGGCATGCAGACAGGCGCCGCAGTTGTGGCAGAGGTTGGCGAGGTAGTGCGTGTCGGCCTTGTTGCCGAAGTCGAGCCGGCGCGTCATGGCCGGGAACACGGCGCAGAAGCCTTCGCAATAGCGGCAGGCGTTGCAGATCTGCAGGATGCGCGCGACTTCGCCTTCGGCCGCGGTCAGCGGCAGCGCGGGGGCGATGGGGATCACGCGGTGCGCGGGCGTGCCCTCGGCATCGGCCCGTGCGCGCGCGACGAGGTCAGTGAGCTGCTGCAAGCGCGGCCTCCTTGTCGTTCTTCGTGGAGGCCCGCGCGGCTTTCGCCGCCTGCGTGCCCGCGATGCGGCCGAAGGCCGTTCCGATGCTCATGCCGACGCCCGCCGTGTAGCCTTTGCCGAGCACGTTGCCGGCCATCATCTCGCCGGCCACGAAGAGGTTGGGGC
Organism: Variovorax sp. 278MFTsu5.1; assembly: GCF_048305045.1. Lineage (NCBI taxonomy): Bacteria > Pseudomonadati > Pseudomonadota > Betaproteobacteria > Burkholderiales > Comamonadaceae > Variovorax > Variovorax sp. 278MFTsu5.1. The sequence continues at coordinate 4,052,583 of NZ_CP157622.1, read as the reverse complement.
TGGGCCTGCCGCCGAAGCGGACAGCCGCGGTTTCGTCCACCTTCAGGCCCAGGTAGGTGAAGGTGATGCCGGGTCGCAGCGGATAGGCATGGAAGGGCGCCGTGTCGATAGGGCGCGCCCAGTGCGTCTTGGCTGGGGCCAGGCCTTCGGTGTGGCAGTCGTCCAGTGCGGTGTGGTCGAAGCGGCCGACGCGGCAGGCGGCGTTGTAGTCCTCCACGGTGCGCACGAAGGTGGTTTCGTCCAGGCCGATCTTGCGCGCCAGCTCGCCGAGCGTGGCGGCCTGCGTGCCGGGAAACACCGGTGGCATGAAGCGCCCGACCGCCTTCTGATCGATGACCGACCAGGCGATCTGCCCAGGCTGCTGCGCCACCAGCCGGCCCCAGATGGCGTAGCGCTTGGGCCAGAAGTCCTCGCCCTCGTCGTAGAAGCGCCTGGCTTCGCGGTTGACCACCACGCCCAGCGACACGCAGTCGATGCGCGTGCAGATGCCGCCGTCGTACAGCGGCGCGCGCGCGTCGATGGCCACCATGTGGCCTTGCGACGGATCGCCGATGCTGTCGGCGCCCGCCTCGATCATGTGCCTGAGCAGCACGCCCTGGTTGAAGCGCGTGCCGCGGATCAGGAAGTTGTCGGCCGGCCACTCGCCGCGCTCGTTCTGCCCCCATGCTTCGCGCAGCCACTCGCGGTTCGATTCGAAGCCGCCGGCTGCCAGCACGCAGCTCTTCGCTTCGATGCGTTCGCCGGCTTCGGTGCGCACGGCCACGAAGCGGTCGCCGTCGAGCTCCACCGAGGCCACGGGCGTGTCGTAGCGGATGCGCACGCCAAGCCTTTCGGCGCTGCGGAAATAGGCGTTCACCAGCGCCTTGCCGCCACCCATGAAGAAGGCGTTGGTGCGCGCCACGTGCAGCGCGCCCGACAGAGGCGGCTGGAAGTGCACGCCGTGGCTGCGCATCCAGTCGCGGCAGTTCGACGAGGCGCGGATCACCAGGCGCGCGAGGCGTTCGTCGGTGAGGCCGCCGGTCACCTTCAGCAGGTCCTGCCAGTACTCCTCTTCAGGGTAGGCATCGACCAGCACGTCCTGCGGCGCATCGTGCATGCAGCGCAGGTTGCGCGTGTGCTGCGAATTGCCGCCGCGCCAGGCCTTGGGCGAGGCTTCGAGCAGCAGCACCGATGCGCCAGCCTCGCGTGCCATGAGCGCGGCGCACAGCGCGGCGTTGCCGCCGCCAACAACAAGAACATCCGTCAATCGTGGGTCTCCGTGGGAACCGGGAGACTCTAGGCACGCAGGCCTTCACGCGAAAGGCCGGATCGGGCAACGGGTGTTCACGTTTCGAGAAGACTGGCGCCGGCCCAGCGGCCCTCGCGCACCAGTGCGCGTGCCGTGTCGGCCGCTACCACGCGCGTGGCCAGCGCGGCGGGGGAGAGTTCGTCGTCCGACAGGCTCACGAGCAGGTTGCGGCGGCCCACGTGGGCGTCGGCGATCTGGGTGAGCTGCAGGTCGTCACGGTCGTGCCGCGCGGTGGCCGCGCCGGGCTGGATGGTGGCGCCGTGGCCCGCGCGCACCGCGTCCATCAGCAGCGCGAGGCCGTCGACCTCGGCCACGATGTTCGGCGCGATGCGTGCCCGCGCGAAGGCGGCCATCAGCGTGGCGCGCAGGCCGTGGCTGCCGCTGGGCAGGATCAGCGGCAGCCCGGCCAGCTGCGCGAGCCGCACGCGCGTGCCGGTCGGGCGCTGCGCCAGCGCGGGCGAGGCGATGACGAAGAGCTTCTCGGCCAGGAGCGGCGTCACGCTCCAGCGCCGTGGCGTGTCGGTCTGGAACAGCACGGCAAGGTCGAGCTGCCTGGCCTGCAGCATGCTGGTGAGATGGCCCGAGAGCGCTTCGACCATGTGCAGGCGTACGTCGGGGTAGCGCTCTCGCATGGCTCGCATCAGCGGCACGCCGAGCACCGTGGCGGTGGTGGGGGCGAGGCCCACGCTCACGTGGCCCGACAGCCGCGCCTGCTGCGCCGCGAGTACCGCGTCGTCGGCATGGCGCAGCACCAGCTGGGCCTGGTGCAGGAAGGCGACGCCCGCGTCGGTGGGCACCACGCCGCTGGAGCTGCGCTGCAGCAGCCGGGTGGCCAGCTCGCCCTCGAGCCGGCTGATCTGCTGGCTCAGCGCCGAGGTGACGACGCCCAGTTCGACCGCGGCGCGGCCCATGCTGCGAAGCTCGCAGACCTTGACGAAGTAGCGCAGTTGCCGGAGTTCCATGCGCCGATCATCGCGCAGGCACGGTGGCCGGCGCCGGGCGGCGCAGCAGCAGCCATCCGAAGAGCGGGGCGGTGATGTACATCACCACCGAGTAGATGGCCGCCGGCAGCGCCAGCTGGAAGCTGCCCAGCACGCTCACCGCGATGAAGATCGCCAGCGTGGAGTTGTGGATGCCGATCTCGTAGCTGATGGCGGTGGCCAGCGGCTTGTCGAGCCCGGCGGCGCGGCTGAGGTAGTAGCCCGCCAGCAGGCTCAGCAGGTTGAACAGCAGCACCGGCACGCCGATCTGCGCGAAGGTGGTCGTGATGGTCTTCCACTCGTTGGCGATGGCCAGCACCGTCACCACCGCCAGCACCACGCCGCTGAAGATCTTGGTGGGCTTTTCCATGCGCGCGGCGAAGCCGGGCCGGCGCGAGGCGACGAACATGCCGAGCGCCACCGGCACCAGCACGATGGCGATCACCTCCACAAGCTTGCGCGTCTGCAGCGGCACCACCTGGCCGCCCTGCGCGAAATGGCCGATGGCCCAGTTCGCGATGAGCGGCAGCGTGACGATGGAAAGCAGCGTGTTCACGGCCGTGAGCGAGATGTTCATCGCCACGTTGCCGCCGAACAGGTGCGAGAACAGGTTGGCCGAGATGCCGCCCGGCGAGGCCGCCAGCAGCATCAGCCCGACCGCGAACACCGGCGGCAGGCCGAAGCCCACGATGATCGCGTAGCAGGCCAGCGGCAGGCCGATGACCTGCAGCGCGAGCGCTATGGCAACGGCCTTTGGGTGCTTGAAGAGCCTCTTGAAGTCGGCGAGCGAAAGCGAAAGGCCCAGCCCGAACATGACCAGCGCGAGCGCGCCGAACAGGAAGCGGGTGACGATGACGGTACTGTCCATGGGGTTTGTCTCCTCGTTGGTTCTTGCTTTTCTTGTAGTTGTCGTGGTGCGAGCGATGAACAAAAAAATGGCCGCCGGCACCTGTCGCGCAGGCGCTGGCAGCCGTGGAAACCGGGAGCGACGAAGCTCTTATTGCTTGTAGCTGTCGTCGATGCGGTCGAGCTTGCGGATCAGCGACGGCCAGACGAACTGCCCGCCCAGGCCGCCGGTCTGAACCTTCATGGCCTGGCCCACGCCTTCCACGATGCGCGGGTCCACGTGCGTGAGTTCACCGCCGCCCGATTGCGCCGCGATCTGGATCTGGCAGGTGGCCTCGAAGGTGTACATCGAGAGAAAGGCGTCGGCAATGGTCTTGCCGCAGGTCAGCAGGCCGTGGTTGCGCAGCATGAGGAAGTTGGCGCTGCCCATGTCGGCCTGCAGGCGCGGCTTCTCGTCGTCGCGGAAGGCCACGCCCTCATAGTCGTGATAGGCCAGCGAGGCCAGCACGAAGGTCGACTGCTGGCTGATGGGCAGCACGCCGTTCTTCTGCGCGCTTACGGCGATGCCGGCGCGGGTGTGGGTGTGCAGCACGCACTGGATGTCTTCCCGCGCCGCATGCACCGCGCTGTGGATCACGAAGCCCGCCGGGTTCACCGGGTAGGGCGAGTCGATGACCTTGTTGCACTGCTGGTCGACCTTCACCAGGCTCGAAGCGGTGATCTCGTCGAACATCAGGCCGTAGGGGTTGATCAGGAAGTGGTGTTCGGGGCCGGGAATGCGCGCGCTGATGTGCGTGAAGACCACGTCGCTCCAGCCGTGCAGCGCCACGAGGCGGTAGCAGGCGGCGAGGTCGACGCGAAGCTGCCACTCCTCGGCGGAGACGAGCTTCTGGATTTCGGGTTGGGCGAAGGCGTTCATGTTGGGGTGTCCTTTTGAGGGAGGAGAAAGCGGGCAGCCGAACGCAGAGGTCGCGAAGGTTACGCAGAAGTCGCAGAAGGAAAAACAGGAAATGGTTTCTGGTTTTCTCTGCGACTTCTGCGTAGCTTTTGTCTTCCTTCTGCGTTCGGCTGTCCGACTTCAGGCGGCCTCTGCAGCAGGCTGCAGCGCCGATTTGTAGATGCTCTGCTTCGGCTGCGCCATCACGCGGCGCAGCATGGGTTCGAACTCGCTGATGGGCAGCGTCTCGGCCCTGGGGTCGAAGGCGGGGTTGTCGTAGAGCGCGCAGAACTCGGCCGTGCGCTCGTAGTGCGGATGGCCCTTGAAGTTGTCGCGCATGTCGCGGTCCAGGCCGATGTGGTGGAAGAAGTAGTGGCCCTGGAAGATGCCGTGGTTCTGCACCATCCAGTGGTTGGCCTCGCTCACGAAGGGCTTGAGGATGGCCGCGGCGATGTCGGGGTGGTTGAAGCTGCCGAGCGTGTCGCCGATATCGTGCAGCAGCGCGCACACCACGTACTCCTCGTCGCGGCCGTCGCGCAGCGCGCGGGTGGCGGTCTGCAGCGAGTGGGTGTAGCGGTCGACCGGGAAGCCGCCGTAGTCGCCTTCGAGGATCTGCAGGTGCCTGATCACGCGTGCGGGCAGGCCGCCCGCGAACTGCATGAATTCGCCACCGATCAGCTGCCAGTCTTCTCGCGTGCTTTCCTGCATGCTCTTGAAACTTGCGCGTGCGTTCATCGCCGGAGTCTCCGTTCTTGTGTCCTGTGGGGAGCTGGTCACTGTATGCCTGCGCTTGACCATGAACTGTCAAGAATTTGACAATGCGGGGTTCTGGTAAACCCCCGTTCGCCTTTCATTTCCCCTTCATGGCCGTCTCTTCGAAGCCGCGCCTTTCCGCCGCGCACCGCGCCGCGCTGGAAGGCAACCCGTGGTTCATGAGCATGCCGCGCGCGCAACGCGAGGCGCTGGTGGGCGCGGCCGAACTGCATCATGTGCGGCGCGGCGCGATGGTGTTCCGCCAGGGCGATCCCATCCACGCCACGGATGGCGGCTTCTACGGGCTGGTGGCGGGCACCATCAAGGTCTCGTCGCTGCGCCAGGACGGGCGCGAGGCCATCCTCGCGGTGCTGGAGCCGGGCAACTGGTTCGGCGAGATCACGCTGATCGACGGCTCGCCGCGCACCCACGACGCCACCGCGCTGGAGGCGCTCGACCTGCTGGTGGTGCCGCCCGTGGCCTTCGCGGTGCTGATGCGCGACGTGGTGTTCTCCAACGCCATCGCCGCGATGCTGGCGGCGCGCGTGCGCATGCTCTACGGCCTCGCGGAGGATGCTACGCTGCGCAGCCTGCGTGCCCGCGTGGCGCACCGGCTGCTGGTGCTTGCGCGCGGCGATGCCACGCAGTCGGTGCAGTTGCGCCACGAGCTGCAGCTGCCGCAGGAGGCATTGGCCATGATGCTCGGCGTGACGCGTCAGACCCTGTCGAAGGAGCTCAACGCGCTGGCGTCCGAGGGTGTGCTCTCGCTGGGCTACGGGCGCATCGAACTGCGTTCGCTCGACGCGCTGCGCGCGCTCGTGAGCACCGGCTAGGAGGGCAGGCGGCCGGCTACCTCAGCACCCGGCCGTCGGCCGAGATGCTGATCAGGTCGATGTTGCGCACGCTGTCGCGCAGGCCCGGGCGCAGGTTGATGCGAAAGCCACCGACGTCGTAGTCGGTCATGCCCGACATCACGCGCATGAGGGCGGCCGTGTTGAAGCCCCGGCCGGCTCGCTTCACTGCCTCGCCGGCGGCCTTGGCCGCGATGAAGCCTTCCAGGCCCTCGTACGAGGCGGTCTGGTCGGAGTTGTCGACGGCCGCGAGGTACTCCTTGACGATCGGAATGGCCGAGGGCCGCGGCGAGGGCACCACCTGCGAGATCACGATGCCGCCGATGTCCTTGCCGAGCGCGGCGTAGAGCGGGTCGATACCGACGATGGAGAAGGCCATGAAGCTGCCCGCGTAGCCGCTCTTGCGCAGCTTGCGGATGGCGTTGGCCGTGGTGCCCGAGAGCGACACCAGCACGATGGCCTGCGGCGACTGCTTCTGCACTTCCTTCAGCGCCGCGTCGAGCTTGTCGCCGTTGGCGGGCACCAGCGCGGTCGCGACCAGCGGCGTGAGCTTGAGTTCACTGATGGCCTGTTCCACGGCCGCCAGGCCTGCGCGGCCCATGGCATCGTCGTCGCCCACCAGCGCCACGCGCGTCTGCCCGACGGTGGCGCATTGCTTCACGATCTTCAGGGCCTCGTCGATCATGCCGGGGCGTACATGGAACACGTTCTGGTGCTCCGCGCCGCGCAGCGTGTCGGAGGCCGCGAATGGCGCGAACAGCAGGCTGCCCCGCTGGGTGGCGACGTTGGCGCCGGCCTCGCTGCTGGCCGTGCCGACGAAGCCGAAGAGCATGTCGGCCTTGTCGTTGGTCAGAAGGGTGCGCGCGTTGGCTGCCGCGCGTGCCGCGTCGTAGCCGTCGTCGAGCTGCAGCAGCTTGAGCTGCAGGCCGCTGGCCGCGTTGCGGTCGTTGAAGGCGCTCACCGCGAGGCGGCTGCCGGCGGCGAAGGCATTGCCGATCTCGGAGGCGCTGCCCGTCAGCGGCACCGACTGCCCCAGCAGCACGACGCGCGCCCCGGTTGCCGCCGCTCCCGTCCGCGCCGTCTGCGCCATGACGGGATGGGCCATGCCGATGCCGCTACCCAGCATCAGCGCGCCTGCCTTGCCCAACCATTCCCTGCGTGACGTGTTCATTGGACACCTTCTTTCACATTAGTAAAAAAGTGTAGCAATATCGGGGCCAGGGTGGAAGGCGGGCTGACGAGGAGGAGGGTTTTGGATCAGCCTCCCTTGACGTAGCTGGCGAGGTGCTTGCCGGTGAGCGTGGCGCGCCTGGCGACGAGGTCCGCGGGCGTGCCCTCGAACACGACCCGCCCGCCCTCGTGCCCCGCGCCGGGGCCGAGGTCGATGAGCCAGTCGGCATGCGCCATCACGGCCTGGTGGTGCTCGACCACGATGAACGACTTGCCCGAATCCACCAGCCTGTCGAGCAGGCCCAGAAGCTGCGCCACGTCGGCCAGGTGCAGGCCGGCGGTGGGCTCGTCGAGCACGTAGATGTCGCCCTTCTCGGCCATCTGCGTGGCCAGCTTCAGCCGCTGCCGCTCGCCGCCCGAGAGCGTGGTGAGCGGCTGCCCGAGCCGCAGGTAGCCTAGCCCCACGTCGGCCAGCCGCTGCAGGATGGCCTGCGCGGCCGGCGTGCGCGCCTTGCCTTCGCCGAAGAAGGCGAGGGCCTCGTCCACCGGCATCGCCAGCACCTCGGCGATGTCGCGCCCGCCGAAGCGGTACTCCAGCACCGAGGCCTGGAATCGCTTGCCGCCGCACTCCTCGCAGGGGGTGGCCACGCCGGCCATCATTGCGAGGTCGGTGTAGATCACGCCCGCGCCGTTGCAGGTGGGGCAGGCGCCTTCGGAGTTGGCGCTGAAGAGCGCCGGCTTCACGCCGTTGGCCTTGGCGAAGGCGTTGCGGATCGGGTCGAGCAGCCCGGTGTAGGTGGCCGGGTTGCTGCGCCGCGAGCCGCGGATCGCGCTCTGGTCGATGCTCACCACGCCCGCGCCTGGCGGGATCGAGCCATGCACCAGCGAGCTCTTGCCGGAGCCTGCCACGCCGGTGACCACCGCGAGTACGCCGAGCGGAATGTCGACGTTCACCTTGCGCAGGTTGTGCGTGGCCGCGCCGCGTATCTCGAGCTTGCCGGTCGGCTCGCGAACCTTCTTCTTCAGCATCGCGCGGTCGTCCAGGTGCCGGCCCGTGACCGTGCCGCTGCCGCGCAGCCCCTCGACACTGCCCTCGAAGCACACGCTGCCGCCGGCCGAGCCCGCGCCCGGCCCGAGGTCGACGACGTGGTCGGCGATGGCGATGACCTCCGGCTTGTGCTCGACCACCAGCACCGTGTTGCCCTTGTCGCGCAGCCGCAGCAGCAGCTCGTTCATGCGCTGTATGTCGTGCGGATGCAGGCCGGTGGTGGGCTCGTCGAACACGTAGGTCACGTCGGTGAGCGAGGAGCCGAGGTGGCGGATCATCTTCGTGCGCTGCGCCTCGCCGCCCGACAGCGTGCCCGAGGGGCGGTCGAGCGAGAGGTAGCCCAGGCCGATCTCCACGAAGGAATCGAGGCTGGCCGACAGCGCCTCCAGCAGCGGCGCCACCGAGGGCTCCTTCAGGCCGCGCACCCACGCGGCTAGATCGCTGATCTGCATCGCGCAGGCGTCGGCGATGTTGACGCCCTTGATCTTCGAGGAGCGCGCCGGCGCGGCGAGCCGCGTGCCCGCGCATTCGGGGCAGGTGGAAAAAGTCACCACGCGCTCCACGAAGGCGCGCACGTGCGGCTGCATCGCCTCCACGTCCTTCGAGAGAAACGACTTCTGGATCGTCGGGATCAGCCCCGCGAAGGTGAGGTTGACGCCGTCCACCTTGATCCTGGTCGGCTCCTTGTAGAGCAGGTCGTGCAGCTCGTTCTTCGTGAACCTGCGGATCGGCTTGTCGGCGTCGAAGAAGCCGCAGCCCCGGAAGATGCGCCCGTACCAGCCTTCCATGCTGTAGCCGGGAATCTTGAGCGCGCCTTCGTTGAGCGACTTGCCGTCGTCGTAGAGCTCGGCAAGGTCGAAGTCGGTGACTGCGCCGCGCCCCTCGCAGCGCGGGCACATGCCGCCGATGCGGTTGAAGGTCTCCTTCACCGTCTTCGTCTTCGAGCCGCGCTCCACGGTGATGGCGCCTGCCGCGCTGACCGAAGGCACGTTGAAGGCGAAGGCGCCCGGCGGCCCGATGTGCGGCTTGCCCAGGCGGCTGAAGAGAATGCGCAGCATCGCGTTGGCGTCGGTGACCGTGCCCACGGTGGAGCGCGGGTCGGCGCCCAGGCGCTGCTGGTCGACGATGATCGCGGTGGTCAGCCCGTCGAGCACGTCGACCTCCGGCCGCGCCAGCGTGGGCATGAAGCCCTGCACGAAGGCGCTGTAGGTCTCGTTGATGAGCCGCTGCGACTCGGCCGCGATGGTGCCGAACACCAGCGAGCTCTTGCCCGAACCCGAGACGCCGGTGAACACCGTCAGCCTGCGCTTCGGTATCTCGATGCTGATGTCCTTCAGGTTGTTCTCGCGCGCGCCGTGCACGCGGATCATGTCGTGGCTGTCTGCGGCGTGCTGCGTGGACGGTGCCGCTTTCGTGGTCGTTTTCGCGGTCGTCTTCGCGGTCTTTTTGGGGGACGTTTTCTTCGCGGCCTTCGTGCTCATCGGTTCGCCTCTGCGCCTCAGCCCTGCTGCTGGATGCGGATCAGGCTGCCCGCGGGGTCGCGCACCGCGCAGTCGCGCACGCCGTAGGGCTGGTCGGTCGGTTCCTGGACGATCTCGGTGTCGCTGGCCTGCAGCTTCGCGAAGGTGCCTTCGAGATCGGGCGTGGCCAGCAGGATGGCGGCGTAGGTGCCCTTGGCCATCATCTCGGCGATGGTGCGGCGCTCCTCGTCGGTGATGCCGGGGTAGGCGGCCGGCGGCGCGAGCACGATGGAGACGGCGGGCTGGCCCTTGGGGCCGACGGTGATCCAGCGCATGCCGCCGTATCCCACGTCGTTGCGGACCTCGAAGCCGAGCAGGTCGCGGTAGAAGGCGAGCGACGCCTCGGGGTCGTTGTGCGGCAGGAAACTCGCGTGGATGCTGATGTTCATCGTGATCGCTCCGGTCGGTTGTTTTGAGGAGCGCTCAGTCTAGGTGCGACTGTGCGGCCGGCGCTTCTCGATTCCTGATCGGTCGCGTGACCTGCTTCGCCACGCAGGACGGCATGCCCTCGGTCTGCTGCGCGGCATCGCGCTTGTAGGCGCTGGGCGACATGCCCACCAGCTCGGTGAAGCGGGTGCTGAAGGTGCCCAGCGACGAGCAGCCGACTTCGAAGCAGACCTCGGTGACGCTGAGGTCGCCCCGGCGCAGCAGCGCCATCGCGCGCTCGATGCGCCGGGTCATCAAATAGGAGTAGGGAGCCTCGCCGTACGCGAGCTTGAACTGGCGGCTCAGGTGGCCCGCCGACATGTGCACGCCGAAGGCGAGGGCCTCGACGTCCAGCGGCTGTGCGTATTCGCGGTCGATGCGGTCACGAACGCGGCGCAGCCGGGCGAGGTCGCGCAGGTGTGGTTGCTCGGCGTCGGTCTTGTTGCTGCTGCTGGTCATCCGCGGGATCGTGCCATGCCGCAACGGCAGGCTCAACCCGGCAGCTCAGGCGGTCCGCTCGAACACCAGGTCCCACACCCCGTGGCCCAGCTTGATGCCGCGGTTCTCGAACTTGGTCAGCGGGCGGTACTCGGGCTTGGGCGCATAGCCCTCGGCGGTGTTGCGCAGCAGCGGCTCGCCCGACAGCACTTCGAGCATCTGCTCGGCGTAGGGCTGCCAGTCGGTGGCGCAGTGGATGTAGCCGCCGGGGCGCAGGTGCTGCGCGAGCTTGGTCACGAACCCGGGCTGGATCAGCCGGCGCTTGTTGTGGCGCTTCTTGTGCCACGGGTCTGGAAAGAACACGTGCACGCCGGCCAGCGTGCCGGGCTGCAGCATGTGGTCGAGCACGTCGACCGCGTCGTGCGCGCAGATGCGGATATTTGACAGGGATTGCTCGCCGATGCGCTTGAGCAGCGCGCCCACGCCGGGCTCGTGCACCTCGCAGCAGAAGAAATTGGTGTCGGGCAGCACCGTCGCGATGTGCGCGGTGGCCTCGCCCATGCCGAAGCCGATTTCCAGCACCGTCGGGCCGGCGCGGCCGCCGAAGGCGGCGGTCAGGTCGAGCGGCTCGGGCTTGTAGGGCACGAGGTAGAGCGGCCCCAGCTCGGAGAAGGCGCGCGCCTGACCCTCGGTGGTGCGGCCGCCGCGCTTGACGAAGCTCTTGAGGCGGCGGTGCAGCGGGTGGGGCTTGGCGGTGCCGTCGCTGGCACCGTCGTCGGTGCCCTCGTCATTGCCGGGCGGGAGTTCGTTGGACACGGTATCGGAAAGATTCATCACGGCCGCGAATTGTAGAGAGCGCGCCATTCGGGCACCCAGCCGGCCAGCGCCGCCGGGCAATCCGAGGCCGTGGCGGGGCCCAGGCCCAGCACCCGCGCCGCCGCATCGAGCGCCGCCAGCGCGGCCGCCGGCGAGCCGGTGTCGATGGAGGTGGCGCCGTTCTGCTTGGAGAGCTTGTCGCCGTCGGCACCGCGCACCAGCGGCGTGTGCAGGTAGGTGGGCGTGGGAAAGCCCAGCGCGCGCTGCAGCAGGATCTGGCGCGCGGTGTTGTCGGTGAGGTCCTCGCCGCGCACCACGTCGGTCACGCCCTGTTCGGCGTCGTCGACCACCACCGCGAGCTGGTAGGCCCAGGGGCCGTCGGCGCGGCGCAGCACGAAGTCGCCGACCTCGCGGCTCACGTTCTGGCACTGGCGGCCGAGGCGGCGGTCGGTGAAGCAGAGCTCGCCGCCGGTGCCTGCGTCGTGGCCGTCTTCTTCCTTTTCTTCCCAGGGCACACCGGGCGTGGGCGGAAGGTCGGCCTCGAACTTCTCGGTGGCGAAGCGCCAGGCGCGCGCGGGCTTGCCGTGCAGCCCGTCGCGGCAGGTGCCGGGGTACACGCGCTCGCCGTGGCGCTCATGCCGCTGGCCGAGCCGGGCGAGCGCCTCGTTGATGTCCTTGCGCGAGCAGCCGCACGGGTAGGCCAGGCCGCGCGCCTTGAGCCGGGCCAGCGCGGCCTCGTAGCGGTCTGTGCGCCGCGTCTGCCACACAGGGGGCTCGTCGGGCAGCAGGGCGCATTCGGCCAACTGCTGGAGGATGTGCTCGCCCATGCCGGGCAGGCAGCGCTCGGTGTCGGCGTCCTCGATGCGCACCAGCCAGCGCGCCTGCGGGCCGCGTGCGCGCACGTCGAGCCAGCTCGCGAGCGCGGCCACCAGCGAGCCCGCGTGCAGCGGGCCGGTGGGCGAGGGCGCGAAGCGGCCGGTCTCTCTCATCTCCCTGTGGCGTTGCCTCAGAGCACGTCCAGCGCGAGCGACAGGCCCGAGAGGAAGGCGTCTTCCACGCGGTGGCCGGTGCACCAGTCGCCCGCGATACCGATGCGGGCCTTGGCGTCCCACAGGTGGGCGGTGCCCACGGGCACCTGCGTCTGCGCTTCATTCCAGCAGATGGCCTGGGCGTGCGCGGGCGTGGCATGGATGCCGGTGATCTCGGCGAAGGCGCGCAGCAGCTTGGCCTCCACGCGCGAGGGCGCGTCGCGCAGGTGCTCCTGCGACCAGGCCGCGCTGGCCTGCAGCGTCCAGCGTTCGATGGGCTCGCGTCCGGGCTTGGACGATTCGCGCGCCAGCCAGGCCACGCGGTGGTGCGTGCTGCGCGCCGCGTTCCACTGCGGACCGAGGTGCGACATGTCGGGCTGGTTCGCCTGGGGGTAGGCGATCATCAGCGTCCAGCAGGGCGCGATGGTCACGGGTTCGATCCTGCGGGCCAGCGTGGGCGACAGCTTGCCGCCGTCGCCCAGCAGGGCGCGGGCGCCGGCCGGCGGCACGGCCAGCAGCACGGCGTCGAAGCCCGAATACACATGCTGCGAGTCGTCGGTGCCGGAGGTGCGCAGCTGCCAGCGCTTCGCATCGAGCGCATCGGGCTCGATCTGCGTGACGCGCGTACCGGTGACCAGGCTCTCGCCCAGCGGCGCGGCCCAGCGGGCCACCAGCGAATCCATGCCGGGCTGGGCCACCCAGTGCGGCTCGAGGGAAGGCAGCGCGGCCTCGGCCACGCGGCCGTGCGCGTCGAGCACGCGCACGAGGTTGGCGCTCCAGCGCTTGCACACGCCGGGGGCGTTCTCCAGCGCCAGGGCAAAGCGCGGGTCGCGCACGGTGAAATACTGGGCGCCGCTGTCGAAGCGGCCGAAGGCGGTGTCCACGCTCGCCATGCGCCCGCCGGCGGCGTCGCTGCGTTCGAACAGCGTGACCTTGTGGCCGGCCTGCACCAGCGTTCTCGCGCAGGCCACCCCGGCAATGCCGGCGCCGACAACGGCGAAATGGCGGGGGGAGCGCGGCTGGCCCGGGCCGGCTGGGGTTCGGTGACGGTCGGCGGCGGCCTTGGCCGGCTTCTTTGCAGTTGCGCGAGTGCTCATGACGGACTCTCTTCTTCTGGATGGAATGCGGATGGATGTGTCTGCACTCTACATCGGTCCGGCAGGCGCTCCGCCTGAGGGCACACCCTTAGCGGCGGCGAGCGATCCTCGGCAATACTGATCGGCTCCTTCATCGAGTTCTACCGGCCCCTGTGCCGTTCGAGCAGCGCGCGCCGCGTGCCCTCGTGCTCGAACTGCGCCAGCCACCATTCGAGCGCGCGCCCCGGCTTGCCGGCGCTGCGCACCCGCCACGCACAGTGCAGCGAGCCCAGCGGCGGCTTGCGCTCCGTCTTCAGCTCGACCAGGTGGCCGGCCTCGATGTACGGCCGCGCCATCGGCTCGGGCAGGAAGCCGCCGCCCAGCCCGTGCAACTGCGCCGCGATCTTGGCCTGCATGCTCGGCACGGTGAGCACGTCCTGCCCACCCACGAGGTGCACCGTGAGGCCCGGCGCCTGGCGGGCCGAGTCGGCCGCTGCCACCGCCCGGTGCTGCCGCATCACCGCGTCGCTCAGCGGCTGCGTGGCGCGCGCCAGCGGATGGTGCGGCGCCACCGCGTAGACGAAGCTCAGCTCGCCGATCGGCCGGCTTCGGATGCCGGTGGTGGTGAAGGCCAGGCTCGCGGCGTCGAGCACGGCGCCGATGGCGAGGTCGGCCTCGCCGGTGGTCAGCGCCTCGATGGTGCCCATCAGCGTCTCGTCGCGCAGCTTCAGCCGCGTGGGCGGCTCCAGCGCGAAGAAGGCGGTGGCCAGGTCGAGCAGCGGGTCGCGCGCGATCACGCTGTCGACCGCGATGGTCAGCATCGGCTCCCAGCCGGTGGCCACGCGCTTGACGCGATTGGCCACCGCGTCGATCTCGCCCAGCAGCCGCTCGGCCTCGCGCAGCAGCTCGGCGCCGGCTTCGGTCAGGCGGGCCTGGCGGGCGCTGCGGTCGAACAGCAGCACGTCGAGCGCGTCCTCGATCTGGCGCACCCGGTAGCTCAGGGCGCTGGGCACCAGGTTCAGCGCCCGGGCGGCGGCGGCAAAGCTGCCGGTGGCGGCCACGGTCTGGAGCATGGCGAGGGAGTCGGGGGTCAGCACGTCTCTGGGGCTGGGCATGGCGGCTCCATTGATCAAAATATTTGAATAGTGCCATCAAACCGCGGCGCCTTTCCGAAGGGGGCGGCGGCCCAAAATTCTTCACATCCGCTGCGCATCCGGCGCGGCATACGAAAGAAGCCCGAGCACCCCGACGGGGCAGGGCAGAAGGAGTCCGACCATGTTGCAAGTCCGTAAATCCCAGGAACGCGGTTACGCCGATCACGGCTGGCTGCGCTCGTTCCACAGCTTTTCCTTTGCCAACTACTACGACCCGGCCCACATGGGCTTCGGCAACCTGCGCGTGATCAACGAAGACCGCGTGGCGGCGGGCGCCGGCTTCGGCACCCACGGCCACAAGGACATGGAGATCATCAGCTACGTGCTTTCCGGCGAACTGGCGCACAAGGACAGCATGGGCAACGTGGAGAGCATTCCTCCCGGCGACGTCCAGCGCATGAGCGCGGGCCGCGGCGTGATGCACAGCGAGTTCAACCACAAGGCCGACCAGACCACGCACTTCCTGCAGATCTGGATCCTGCCGAAGGAGCGCGGCGTCGAGCCCGGCTACGAGCAGAAGAAATTCAGCGACGCCGAGAAGCGAGGCAAGCTGCGCCTGGTGGCTTCGCCCGAGGGCAGCGAAGGCTCGGTGAAGGTGAATGCCGACGCGAGCCTGTATGCCGGCCTCTTTGACGGCGATGAAAAGGCCAGCCTCGCGCTCGACCCGAAGCGCAAGAGCTATGTGCACCTGGTGCGCGGCGAGCTCGAGGTGAACGGCCAGAAGCTCTCCGGCGGCGATGCCGCGATGCTCGAAGGCGAATCGCAGGTGACGCTGGGCGCGGGCAAGGACGCCGAAGTGCTGGTGTTCGACCTGGCCGCCTGATCTTTCTCCCCCTTGCCGGGCGCTGGCCGCCCGGCTTTTTTCATTTCTCTCTCTATCCAATCCAACCGAACCGAGGAGCTTTCAACCATGGCAACCGCAAACACCGCACCGAATCCCGCACAAGACACTCTGGCCCTCGTTGGCCGCATCCTTATCGCCTACCTGTTCATTCCCGCCGGCATCGGCAAGCTGATGGGCTTCGGCGGTACCGTCGGCTACATCACTTCCGCAGGCCTGCCGATGCCCGAGGTGGCGGCGGCGATCGCGATCATCGTGGAGCTCGGCCTGGGCATCGCGCTGCTGCTGGGCTTCAAGACCCGCTGGACCGCGATCGTGATGGCGATCTTCACCGTGGCGACTGCGCTGTTCTTCCACAAGTACTGGTCGGCGCCCGAGGCCATGAAAATGATGCAGCAGATCAACTTCAACAAGAACATCGCGATCGCCGGCGGCCTGCTCGCACTCGCGGCCTTCGGCCCCGGCCGCTTCAGCATCGACAAGCGCTGATCGCGACATCACCATCACCGACAGGAGCACCATCACATGGCAAACATCGTCGTCGTCTTCCATTCCGGCTACGGCCACACACAGCGCGTGGCGCAGGCCGTGGCCGACGGTGCGGGCGCGCAGTTGCTCGCCATCGACGCGGACGGCAACCTGCCCGAGGGCGGCTGGGAACTGCTGGCCGCGGCCGACGCGATCATCTTCGGCTCGCCGACCTACATGGGCGGCGTGAGCTGGCAGTTCAAGAAGTTCGCCGACGCCTCTTCGAAGGTCTGGTACACGCAGGGCTGGAAGGACAAGCTCTTCGCCGGCTTCACCAACAGCGCCACCATGAACGGCGACAAGGTCACGACCATGACCTACCTGTGGACGCTCGCGATGCAGCACAGCGGCATCTGGGTCAGCATGGGCATCCTGCCGAGCAACAGCAAGGCCGCCACGCGCGACGCGATGAACTACGTGGGTGGCTACGGCGGCCTGCTGACGCAGTCGCCGTCGGATGCCAGTCCCGCCGAGATGTCCAAGGGCGATTTCGACACGGCCCGCGCATTCGGCGAGCGCGTGGGTGAAGTGGCAAGATCCCGCAAGTAACCGGACCCCAAGGAGAACCCACGATGACCGACACCGCCCCCGAAACCCGACTGCTCAAGCCGCACGACAAGGACCTCGGAGGCGGCTTCCAGGTCAGGCGCCTGCTGCCCGCGGCGCAGCGGCGCTCGGTCGGGCCTTTCGTGTTCTTCGACCATTTCGGTCCGGCCACTGAGCAGCCGGGCAGCGAGCACGACGTGCGGCCGCATCCGCACATCGGGCTGTCCACGGTCACCTATCTCTTCAAGGGCGCGATGATGCATCGCGACAGCCTGGGCAGCGTGCAGGAGATCCTGCCCGGCGCCATCAACTGGATGACCGCCGGCCGCGGCATCGTGCACTCCGAGCGCAAGCCCGAGCGCCTGAAGGCCGACACCTACGTGAACCACGGCCTGCAGCTGTGGGCCGCGCTGCCGCAGGCGCATGAAGAAATCGAGCCCAGCTTCGAGCACACGCCTGCCGACGCGATTCCCGAGCTGGTGGAGCAGGGCGCGGCGGTGCGCGTGCTGGTGGGCGAGGCCTTCGGCGCGCGCTCGCCGGTCAAGACGCATTCGCAGACCGTGTACCTCGACATCGCGCTGCCCGCGGGCGGACGCTTCGAGCTGCCCCCGCTGGCGCCCGAGCTGGCCGTCTACGCGGTCGATGCCGACCTCGCGGTGAACGGCGAGCCGGTCGCGGTCCACACCATGGCCGTGCTGCCGAACGGGCAGGGCGGCGTGCTCACGGCCGATGCCGCCGTGCGCCTCGTGGTGATCGGCGGCGAGCCGCTCGACGGCCCGCGCTACATCACCTGGAACTTCGTCTCCAGCCGCCGCGAGCGCATCCTCGAAGCCGGCGCCGACTGGGCGGCGCAGCGCATGGGCCACGTGCCCGGCGAGACCGAGTTCATCCCGCTGCCCGGAAAGCCCTTCGGCGTGCGCGAGCCCGACACGGGCACCACGCCGGTCTGAGCCTCCAGCATGCGGCGGTAACGGCAAAGAACAAAGAAAAGGCCCGCGATGCGGGCCTTTCGTCTTCTTGCCGAGGCGGTCGGGGCCGGCTATTTGCCGCCGATCGTCAGGCTCTCCGCAGGCGGTGCGCCCTCGGGCGTCTTCGGCAGCTCGAGCACGGCCTTGCGGCTGCCGCGGCCGCACCATGCGGAGTAGCTCACGCCCAGCAGCAGCAGCGTGCACAGGCCGATGAAGGTGGCGCTGATCGGCCGCGTCACGAACACCGACATGTCGCCGCGCGAGAGCAGCAGGGCGCGGCGGAAGTTCTCCTCCACCATCGGCCCGAGCACGAAGCCCAGCAGGATCGGCGCGACCGAGAACTCCAGCGTCATCAGCACCGCGCCGACGATGCCGAAGACCAGCACTTCCCAGATCTGGAACAGGCTGTTCTGCGTGCTGTACACGCCGGTGGCGATGAAGAACATCGCAGCCGGGAACAGGTACTTGTAGGGCACCTTCAGCAGCTTCACCCACACGCCGATCATCGGCACGTTCAGGATCACGAGGATCACGTTGCCGATCCAGAACGAGGCGATCAGGCCCCAGAAGATGTCCGGATGCTCGGTGATGAGCTGCGGACCGGGCTGGATGCCCTGGATCAGCAGCGCGCCCAGGATCAGCGCCATCACCGCGTCGCCCGGAATGCCAAGGCTCATCGTGGGGATGAAGTCGACCTGCGTCTTCGAGTGGGCCGAGGCCTCCGGGCCGGCCACGCCTTCGATCATGCCGGTGCCGAACCTGTTCGGCGTCTTCGACACCTTTCGCTCCAGCGCGTAGGCGATGAAGGTGGTGATGGTCGGGCCCGTGCCGGGCATCGCGCCGAACACCGTGCCCACCAGCGTGCCGCGGATCATCGCGGGGAAGGCGCGCTTGAGCTCTTCCCGGCTCGGGCGCATGTCGCTGAGCTTGAGCGTGCCGGTGTCGCCGATCGCCTTCATGCGGTTCACGTTGAGCAGGAAGTCGGCCACGCCGAACAGGCCCATCGAGATCGCCACCAGCTCCAGGCCGTCGCTCAGCTCGGGCAGGCCGAAGGCGAAGCGGAAGCTGCCGCTGTTCACGTCGGTGCCGACCACGCCGCACAGCAGGCCGAAGAGCGTCATGGCCACGCCCTTGAGCGGCGAGCCGCGCGACATGGTGGAGCCGGCGAGCAGGCCCAGCAGCATGATCGAGAAGATCTCGGTCGGGCCGAACTTGAATGCGATCTGCACCAGCAGCGGCGAAGCGAAGATCATCACGATGATGCCGACCGAGGCGGCGAAGAACGAGGCGATCATCGTCACCCCGAGCGCAACGCCTCCCTTGCCCTGCTTGGTCATCGGATACCCGTCGAGACAGGTCACCGCATGCGGCGGGTGCGAGGGCATGTTCATCAGGATGGCGCCGATGGCGCCGCCGTACTGCGAGCCGTAGAAGATGCCGGCCAGCATCAGGATGGCGGGCACCGGATGCATCACGTAGGTGAGCGGCAGCAGGATCGAGATGGCCTGCAGCGCACCCATGCCCGGCAGCACGCCGATCAGGTTGCCCACCAGCACGCCGAAGAAGGACCACAGCAGGTTCGAGCCCTGGAAGGCGACGCCGAAGCCGTACCAGAGGTCGTGGAGCGATTGACCGATCATGGCTTCAGCCTCCCCACTGGAACAGGGGCAGCTGAAGCTTCAGCGCCCACCAGAACACCACCACCGCGATGAAGCACATCGCGAGCGAGAGCAGCAACGCCTCGGTCAGCGTGTTGTCGCGGTCACCCAGCGCCGAGATGAACACGATCGCGAAGGTCGCAGGCAGCAGGCCGCCGTATTCGCCGAAGAGCAGGAAGGCGAGGATGCCGAGGATGATGCAGATGCCGCCACGCAGGTCGGGCATGCCGCCCGGGTGCCCGTGCGAGGCCGCTTCCTCGTTCGCGCCTTCCGCCGATTTTTCGCCGCGCGCGGAGACCGCGATGAGCAGCCCCGTGAGTGCCAGCAGCGCGCCGAGCGCGACGGGGAAGAAGCCCGGGCCCATGTGCGCCAGCTCGCCGACGCGGTAACCGACACCGGCATACACGGCGGCCAGGCCGACGACGATCAGCAGCGCGCCGCCGTAGTAGTCTTTCTTGAATTTCGAAGCGGGCCGGGGCGCGTGCGAGGCCGGATCTTCACCGAGCTGGTGCTGCATAAGTCTCCTTAGTCTGGAAGGAGCGCAGTCTAGGAATCGAGACTTTCAATCCCCTTTCGGCAGGGGCTCTCGCGGCCTTGCGGGCCGCAAAATACGTGTAATCACGTACCGGCCTATCCGGTGAAACCCTTGCAAAAACGAGCGTGGATGCGGCTCACGAAGCGCGCAGCGGCAGCCTCAGCGTCGCGCGCAATCCACCGCCGTTGGGACGCTCGGGCGTGTCGGCATTCGAGAGCTCGATCTCGCCGCCGTTGCGCCGCGCATAACCGCGCGCGATGGTGAGGCCGAGGCCCGCGCCTTGTGCCGCTGCGGTGCCCGTGGCGCTGTCGCGGTTGAAGCGCTCGAACACGCTCTCGCGCCGCTCGGGCGCGATGCCCGGTCCGCTGTCGCACACCTCGGCCAGCGCATGCGTGGCGTCGCGCCGCACGGTCACGGTGATGTTGCCGCCGCGCGGCGTGTACTTGATGGCGTTGTGCACGAGGTTGGCGAGCACCTCGTGCAGCTCCGCAGCATTGGCTGCGACGGGAAGCACGGGCGCGTCGTCCTCGTCGTCGTCGCTCGATTCGTCGGTGCCGTCCGCATCGTCCGTGCCGATGTCGCCGCGCGCGTCGACCCAGCCCAGGTCCTGGTCGTTCTCGCGCGCCAGCGGCAGGTATTGCAGCACCACGCCGCGCGCGATGGCGTTGAGGTCGGCCACTGCAGCCCCCGCCGGCGCGGCTTCGTCGCCCGCGGTGGCATGGGCCAGCGCCAGCAGCTGCTCGCTCAGGCGGCGGGTGCGTGCGAGCTGTACGACGATGGCCTGCAGCGATTCGCGCATGCGCGCCGGATCGGTCTCGCGCACTGCGTAGCCGGCCTGGATCGACAGGATGCTCAGCGGCGTGCGCAGCTGGTGCGAGGCGTCGGCCAGGAACTGCGACTGCTCCGCCACCATGCGCCGGTGGCCCGCGATGTGGTGGTTGACCGCGTCGACCAGCGGCGCCACTTCATGCGGCACGCCGCTGGCGTCCAGCGGCGTGAGGTCGTCGCGCGGGCGCTCGCGCAGCGAGCGGCGCAGGCGTTCCAGCGGGCGCAGCGTCCAGGCCACGCCCAGCCACACCAGCAGCGCCATCACCACCACCATGCGTGTGTCGCGCAGGAACTCCTGGCGCAGCGTCTCGGCCTGCGCCTCGGTGCGCGGGCCCGTGCCCTCGGCCGCTTGTATGAGCACGCTGTAGGCCTCGCCGGGATGGACGTTGTCGTACACCGTCTGGCGCAGCGCGGCCACGCGCACCGGGTGCTGCTGGTAGACCGCGTCGTAGAACACCGGCGTGCCGTCGGGCGGGCGGTGCGCCGGGCGGGGCAGGCCGGGCACGCCCATGAGCGTGGTCTCGGGCGAGTTCACATCCAGCGTCCCGCCCTTGGGAATGCGCTGCACTCCGACGTGCAGGTACTTGTAGCGCAGCCGGGTCGACTCGAACATCGCCTGGATCGAGAAGGGCTCCTGCACGCGCACGCTGCCGTCGCTGGCCACCGCGATGCCGTTGGCCAGCGCCTGCACGGGCTCCAGCAGGCTCTGGTCGTAGGCGACGACTAGCGAGTCGGTCAGCGCGCGGTAGTCGCTCCAGCTGTCCAGCGCCAGCAGCAGCACCAGGCCCGGCAGCAGCAGCGCGAGCAGGCGCGCGCGGATGCCGAAGCGCTGCGGCCGCGGCTGCTGTTCAGCCGCCGTCGCCGGGGAGTTCGCTGCGGGCTGGGGCTGAGGTTCCATCGGCAATGCTCTCCAGCATGTAGCCCAGGCCGCGCACGGTGACGATGCGCACGTCGCTGTCGGCCAGCTTGCGCCGCAGCCGGTGCAGCACCACCTCGATGGCATCGGGGCCGGCGGTGCTGTCGTTGGTGAACACCTTGGCGAAGAGCTGCGACTTGCCCACCGGCGAGCCGCTGCGCAGCAGCAAGGCGGTGAGCGCGGCCTGCTCGCGCGGCGTGAGCGACAGCAGCGTGCCGCGCAGCGTGAAGGCGCGGCTCTGGCTGTCGTAGGAGAGCGAGGCGCACTGCAGGCGCGGGTGCTGCTTGCCGCGGCTGCGCCGCACCAGCGCCGAGAGCCGCGCCTCCAGCTCTTCCAGTTCGAAGGGCTTGGTGAGGAAGTCGTCGGCGCCCAGGTTCAGGCCGCGCACCCGGTCTTGCAGAGCACCCTGCGCGGTGAGGATCAGCACCGGCGTGCGGTCGTCCGCCGCACGCATGTCGGCCAGCACGCTCAGGCCGTGCTTGTCGGGCAGGCGCAGGTCGAGCACCACCGCGTCGTACTCGGTGCCGGCCATGAAGGCCTCGGCCGTGCGGGCGTCGGGTGCGTGGTCGGGCACGAAGCCGCTTTGGGTGAGCGCGCGGACCAGCCAGGAGGCCATGTCCAGTTCGTCTTCCACCAGGAGGATGCGCATGGGGCCTGCCGCGTCTCGTTGTCGTCGTTGTTGCCGTTACTGCTTGATGGCGAGGTCGGGGTCTTCCGAGGCGCGGGCGCTGGCGCGTGCCGAACGCGCGCTCAGGTCGGGCGCCAGGGCCTCGCGGCCATCGAAGACGAAGCAGTCGCCCTTGTAGTGCGCGCCGCCGACTTCCTCGAAGTACTTGAGGATGCCGCCTTCGAGCTGCAGCACGTTCTCCACGCCTTCCTCGTGCATCAGGATCGCCGCCTTCTCGCAGCGGATGCCGCCGGTGCAGAAGCTCACCACCGTCTTGCCCTTGAACTCGTCGCGGTGCGCGCGCAGGGCGGGCGGGAATTCGGTGAACTTGCCGATGCGCCAGTCGATGGCGCCTTCGAAGCTGCCGTAGTCGACCTCGAAGGCGTTTCGGGTGTCCAGCAGGGCGATCTCGCGGCCCTGGTCGTCATGGCCCTGGTCGAGCCAGCGCTTGAGCGTGGCGGCATCCACGCCGGGCGCGCGGCCGGCCTCGGGCTGGATGGCGGGGTGGTCCATGCGGATGATCTCGCGCTTGAGCTTCACCAGCATGCGCCGGAAGGGCTGCGCGGCCGACCAGCTTTCCTTGGCCTCCAGGTCGGCGAAACGGGCGTCGGCACGCAGATGGGCCAGGAAAGCCCGCACGCCCTCGGCCGGTCCGGCCAGGAACATGTTGATACCTTCGGGCGCCAGCAGGATGGTGCCCATCAGCCCCAGGGCCTGGGTGCGGGCACGCAGGTCTTCGCGCAGCGCGGGGCTGTCGTCTATGGCCACGAACTTGTAGGCCGCGATATTCAAAATCTCTTGCACGGGGCGGGATTTTAGGTGCCGGCGGAATATCGCCCGGGTACAGGGCCTCTGCCGGGGTGATTCAGGGATTGCCAACCCACATCGTGAAGGGCCCGCTTTCTACAATGGAAGCATGTTTGTTCACCTGCGCCTGCACACCGAGTTTTCCGTCGTCGACGGCACCAACCGAATCGACGACGTCGTCAAGGCCGCCGCTGCCGACAAGCAGCCCGCGCTGGCCATCACCGACCTGAACAACCTGTTCGGGGCCGTCAAGTTCTACAAGCAGGGCCGGGGCAAGGGCGTCAAGCCCATCGTCGGCGCCGAAGCCTTCGTGGACGGGCTGGGCAAGGAGCCCGGCGCTCTCACCCGCATCGTGCTGCTGGTGCAGAACATGGAGGGCTACCTCAATCTGTCGGAGCTGCTCGCGCGGGCATGGACGCAGAACGTGGGCCGGGGCCAGTCGCAGGCGGCCTGCAAGCTCGAGTGGCTGCAGGAGCTCTCGGGCGGGCTGATCGCGCTGTCGGGCGCGCAGGCTGGGCCGCTGGGGCAGCCGCTGCTGCAGGGGCAGGGCGAGCGCGCGGCCGAGCTGGCCTTGCAGCTTGCGGGCATCTTCCCGCACCGCTTCTATATCGAGCTGCAGCGAGCGGGCCGGCCCGAGGACGAGCCGCACGTCGTCGCCGCGGTGCAGCTGGCGGCCCGGCTGCACCTGCCGGTGGTCGCCACGCACCCGGTGCAGTTCGCCACCCGCGAGGACTACGAGGCGCACGAGGCGCGCGTGTGCATCTCCGAAGGCGAAATCCTGGGCAACCCGCGCCGGGTGCGCCGCTTCACCGAGGAGCAGTATTTCAAGTCGAGCGCCGAGATGCAGGCGCTCTTCGCCGACGTGCCCAGCGCGCTGGCCAACACGGTCGAGATCGCCAAGCGCTGCAACCTGACGCTGGTTCTGGGCAAGCCGCAGCTGCCGGACTTTCCGACGCCTTTCATCGCCGAGGGCGTGCGCATGCCCATCGACGACTTCTTCCGCCAGGAATCGTTCTACGGCCTGGAGCTGCGCCTGAAGCACCTCTACCCCGACGAGGCCAGGCGCGACGCCGAGCGTCCGCGCTACGTGGAGCGGCTGGAGTTCGAGATCAACACCATCCTGAAGATGGGGTTCCCGGGCTACTTCCTGATCGTGGGCGACTTCATCCAGTGGGCCAAGAACAATGGCTGCCCGGTGGGCCCTGGCCGGGGCTCGGGTGCCGGCTCGCTGGTGGCCTATGCGCTGAAGATCACCGACCTCGACCCGCTCGAATACAAGCTGCTGTTCGAACGCTTCCTGAACCCCGAGCGCGTCTCGATGCCCGACTTCGACATCGACTTCTGCCAGGGCAACCGCGACCGCGTGATCGACTACGTGAAGGACAAGTACGGCCGCAACGCCGTGAGCCAGATCGCCACCTTCGGCACCATGGCCGCGCGCGCGGCGATCCGCGACGTGGGCCGCGTGCTCGACATGAGCTACATGTTCTGCGACGGCATCAGCAAGCTGATTCCGAACAAGCCGGGCATGTCGGTCACGCTGCAGTACCCGCCCGAGAAGAAGATCGAGGGCGACAAGAACAACTACGCCATCGAGATGGAGCCGCAGCTCGCGGAGCGCATCGAGAAGGAAGAAGAAGTGAAGATGCTGGTCGAGCTCGCGCAGAAGCTCGAAGGCATGACCCGCAACATCGGCATGCACGCCGGCGGCGTGCTCATCGCGCCGGGCAAGCTCACCGACTTCTGCCCGCTCTACCAGCAGCCCGGCAGCGAATCGGCCGTGAGCCAGTACGACAAGGACGACGTGGAGGCCATCGGCCTCGTGAAGTTCGACTTCCTGGGCCTGGCCACGCTCACGATCCTGGAGATCGCGCGCGAGTTCATCATGAAGCGCCACAAGGGCCAGGAGAACTTCGCGTTCGAGAACATCCCGCTGAACGACGGCGCGACCTACCGGCTCTTCTCCGACGGCAAGACCGAAGCCGTATTCCAGTTTGAAAGCCGCGGCATGCAGGGCATGCTGAAGGACGCGCGACCGACCCGCCTGGAAGACCTGATCGCGCTGAACGCGCTGTACCGCCCGGGCCCGATGGACCTGATTCCCAGCTTCGTGGCGCGAAAGCACGGCCGCGAGGACGTGGAGTACCCGCACCCGGCCGTGGCCGAGATGCTCTCCGAGACCTACGGGATCATGGTCTACCAGGAGCAGGTGATGCAGACCGCGCAGATCTTGGGCGGCTACTCGCTCGGCGGCGCCGACCTGCTGCGCCGCGCGATGGGCAAGAAGAAGGTCGAGGAGATGGCCGAGCACCGCGAGAAATTCCGCGCGGGCGCCCTCAAGACCCACGGCATCGAGCAGGACAAGGCCGACGAGATCTTCGACCTGATGGAGAAGTTCGCAGGCTACGGCTTCAACAAGTCGCACGCGGCCGCCTACTCGCTGCTGGCGTACCACACGGGCTGGCTCAAGGTCCACTACACGGCCGAGTTCTTCTGCGCCAACATGACCGTGGAAATGGACGACACGGACAAGCTCAAGCTGCTGTTCGAGGACGCCCAGAAGAACTTCGGCATCACCTTCGAGCCGCCGGACGTGAACCGCGGCAACTACCGCTTCGAGCCGGTCACCAACAAGGTGATCCGCTACGGCCTGGGCGCCGTCAAGGGCACCGGCCAGCTCGCGGTCGAGGCCGTGGTGCGCGCACGGGAGGAGGGCGGGCCGTTCAAGAGCCTGTACGACTTCTGCGTGCGCGTGGACCGCCAGCGCATCAACAAGCGCACGGTGGAAGCGCTGATCAAGGCCGGCGCCTTCGACACCATCCAGCAGAACCGCGCGGCGCTCGTCGCCTCGCTGGACCGCGCCTTCGAATTCGCCAACGCCACGGCGGCCAACGCCTCGCAGGCCGACATCTTCGGCGACTGCGAGCACGGCTCCGCCACCGCCGAGCCCGACCTCGTCGACGCCACGCCCTGGGGCGTGAAGGAGCGCCTGACGCTGGAGAAGACGGCCATCGGCTTCTATCTCTCGGGCCACCTGTTCGACGAGGTCTCGCACGAGGTGCGTCGCTTCTGCAAGCGCGAGATCGCCGACCTGCTCGACAGCCGCGACCAGCAGGTCATCGCCGGCATCGTGAGCGACTTCCGCGTCATCAACGGCCAGCGCGGCCGGCTGGCGATCTTCAAGCTCGACGACAAGTCCGATTCCATCGAGGCCACGGCCGACGAGGCGCTCATCAACGCCAACCGCAACACGCTGAAGGACGACGAGCTCGTCATCGTCAGCGGCCGGCTGCAGCCCGCGCGCGGCGGCTTCGAGGCGCGCTTCCAGGTGCAGCAGGTGTGGGACCTGGCCTCGGCGCGCTGCCGCTTCGGCAAGTTCCTGCGCGTGGCGGTCAACGGCAAGGCGCCCGACATCGCGCGCCTGCTGAAAGACTTTCCCCCGCGCACCGAGCAGACCGAGGTGGGCGACCTGATCCAGGGCCTGCCGGTGCGCCTGTCGATGGCGCGCGCGGGCGCGCAGGTAGAGCTGCAGCTGGGCGACCGCGCCAAGTTCTTCCCGACCGACGCGGCTCTGGCCAGCTGGACCGCGCAGGCCGAGGCGGGCAAGGCGCTGATCGTCTACGACTGATCGATTTCTTCCGGCGCCACGGCAAGTGCCCGGCGGGCGTGGGCTCTTTGGGCTGCTGGCTAGGATTCCTCCCGTCTTTCAACCAAGAAGTTCAGGAGGAACTCCGCATGAAGAAATCGTCCCTCGTCCTCGCGCTTGCTTTGGCATTGCCTTTTGCTGCTTCGGCTCAATACACCGGCCCGAGCACGACCCCGCAGAACGCGGCCGCGGGCACGCCCTACGCCGGCCCGAGCACCGTGCCGACCATGACCGTCAAGCAGCTGATCGACACCGGCAAGGACGACCAGTACGCCACGCTGCGCGGCTTCATCGTCTCGCACGATGGCGGCGAGCACTACACCTTCGCCGACGACACCGGCCGCATCAAGGTGGAGATCGACGCCAGGCACTTCCCTCCGGGCGTGAAGATCGACGACAAGGTGCGCGTCGAGATCACGGGCGAGTTCGACAAGGACCTGATCGGCAGCAAGGTCGAACTCGACGTGAAGCGCCTCAGCGTGCTGCGCTGAGCCCCGGCCCGGCCTTGCGGCCTCAGTGCGCCATCGAGGCCACGGCGAGGTCGGGCACCACGTTCATGATGCGCAGCGTCTGCTGCACCACCTGGCTGAACACCGGCGCGGCCACGAGGCCGCCGAAGTACTTGCCGGCGCTGGGCTCGTCGACCATCACCGCGACGATGATGCGCGGCTTGTCGATGGGCGACATGCCCGTGTACCAGGCGCGGTACTTGTTGCTCGCGTAGCCCTTACCGACCTGCTTGTGCGCGGTGCCGGTCTTGCCGCCCACCGAGTAGCCCACCGTCTGTGCCAGCGGCGCGGTGCCGCCGGGCGCGGCGGCCATGTGCATCATCTGTCGCACCTCGCTGGCCACCAGCGGCGAGAACACCTGCACGCCGGGCGGTTCCTCGCCGTGGTTCTTCAGCAGGCTGATGGGGATCACCTCGCCGTCGTGCGCGAAGGCCGTGTAGGCATGCGCGATCTGGAAGAGCGACGCCGACAGGCCGTAGCCGTACGACATGGTGGCCTGCTCGATGGGGCGCCACGACTTCCACGGCCGCAGCCTGCCCGTGACCGCGCCGGGAAAGGGCGTCTGCGGCTTCTGGCCCAGGCCCACGGCGGTGAGCGAGTTCCACATCTCCTGCGCCGACATGCGCTGCGAGATCTTGGTGGCGCCGACGTTGCTCGACTTCTGGATCACGCCTTCGACCGTGAGCACGCCGAAGTTCTCGTCGTCGTGGATGGTCGCGCCAGAGACGGTGATGCGCCCCGGGTTGGTGTCGATGATGGTCTTGGGCGTGACGCGGCCCAGCTGCAGCGCGGTGGCGATGGTGATGGGCTTCATCGTCGAGCCCGGCTCGAACACGTCGGTCATCGCGCGGTTGCGCAGCTGCTCGCCGGTGAGGTTGCGGCGGTCGTTGGGGTCGTAGCTCGGGTAGTTGGCCATGGCCAGCAGCTCGCCGGTCTGCGCGTCGACCACCACCACGCTGCCGGCGCGTGCCTTGTTGGCGACCACGGCGTCGCGGATCTTCTCGTAGGCGACGAACTGCACCTGGTCGTCGATGCTCAGCTGGATGTCGTGGCCTGGCGTGGGAGGCACCTGGTCTTCCGTGTCCTCGATGATGTGGCCCAGCCGGTCCTTCAGCACGTGGCGCGAGCCGGCCTTGCCGGCCAGGTCGTGGTCGAAGGCGAGCTCGATGCCCTCCTGGCCCACGTCTTCCACGTTGGTGAAGCCCGCCAGATGCGCCGCCGCCTCGCCCTCGGGGTACTGGCGGCGGTAGTCGCGGCGCAGGTAGACGCCCTTGATGTTGAGCGCGGCCACCTGCTTCGCGATGGGCTCGTCGACCTGGCGCTTGATCCAGACGAAGCTCTTGTCCTCGTCCTCCAGCTTCTTGTCGAAGTCCTTCTGCGGCATGCCGAGCAGCTTGGCTGCTTGCTTGAGCTTTTCCAGCGTGGCAGGGTCGTCGCGCTCGATGTCCTCGGGAATGGCCCAGATGCTGGGGGCGGGGATGTCGGAGGCCAGGATCAGGCCGTGCCGGTCGAGGATGCGGCCGCGGTTGGCCGGCAGCTCCAGCGTGCGCTGGTAGCGCACCTCGCCCTGGTGCTGGAAGAAGTCGTTGGCGAAGATCTGGACGTAGGCTGCGCGCCCGGCCAGCAGCAGGAAGCCGAAGGCGACGCTGGCCACGATGAACTTGCTGCGCCACACGGGAGTGGGGCTGGCGAGCAGGGGACTGCTGCCGTAGCGGATGCGGCCGTTGGGGGTCATGAGCCCCGATTATCGAGTTCCGGGTGACGTGAAAGTCACCCGGAAAGGGCCCGTTTTCTTAGCTGCGCGTTAGGCGCAGGCTGCAAATCAGCGCTTGGGCCGCAGCGTGACGATCAGCGACGGGAAGATGCGCCCGTCGGTGTCGCGAGGCAGCTTGTCGGTCTTGCGCAGGCCGCGCTCTGCGGCGTCGTCCCAGCCCGGCAGGCCGCTCGATTTGCTGAGCTTCACGCCGACGATGGTGCCGTCGGGCGCCAGGCTCACCTCGAACTCCGCCGCCGGGTTGCCGTTCACGGTGTCGGCATCCGGGAAGGTGATGTTCGGGCGCACCGCGGCTGCGATGCGGCCTGCATAGCCGCTGGAAGGACCGGACGTGCGCTGGGCCGTGCCGCGCGAATCGTCGCTGCCGGTGGCGTTCGCAAGGCCCTGCATGCGCTTGAGCGCGGCGGCGCGGTCGGCGGCTGCCTGCTTCGCGGCGGCCTCGGCCTTCTTCTGCTCCGCCTGCTTGGCTTCGGCTTCCTGCTGCTTCTTCTGCTCGGCCAGCTTCTTCTGCTGTTCCTTCTTGCGCTCGGCCTCTTCCTCGGCGCGCTGCCTGGCTTCCAGCTCTTTCTTCTTCTGCTGTTGCTGGCGCTCGAGTTCGCGCTCCTGCTGCTCCTTCTGTTCCTTGAGCTTCTTCTCTCGCTCGAGCGCGATGTCAGGGGCCTTGGGCGCGGGAGCGGGCTCCGGCGCCTTCGCTGCCGGAGGCGGCGGCGGAGCAGGGGCGGGCGGCGGCGGAGCGGGAACCGGGGTGGGTGCCGGCGGTGCCTGCAGGCGAGGCGCCGCCTGCTGCACCGTGGACGACCACAGCTCCGCGTCCACAGCGCCCTCGTCGGCGTCGCTGCGCCAGCGCACGCCCCACGTCAGCGCCGCGATCAGCAGCCCGTGGGCAATGAGCGCCAGTACCAGTGCACGCCCGGTGCCGCGCTGCGGCGGCGGTGCGAACTCGGGGCGATCCAGTGCGAGCGACATGCCTTACTTGCCGCCCGTGGTCGTGACGGACAGGCCCACGCGCTCGATGCCGCTGCGCTTGAGCTGGTTCATCGCCTTCACGACGGTCTCGTACTTCACGGCCTTGTCGGCGCTGATGACCACCGGGCGCTGGTCGTCGCCACCCTGCGCCTGTTTCGCGGCCGAGCCGATCTGGGTCATGGGAATCGAGGTGCCGCCCGTGCCGGTGGACGGGTCCTTCTTGATCTGCACTTCGTCCTCGCTCTTGATGACGATCTCGATGGGCTTGTCGGGCTGCTTGCTGGCGCGGTCGACCGAGGGCAGGTTGATCACGCTCGGCGTGATGAGCGGCGCGGTGACCATGAAGATGATCAGCAGCACCAGCATCACGTCGATGAACGGGACCATGTTGATCTCGTTGATCGTCCGGCGGCCGCGGCCCCGGGATGAAACGGCGGGCATGCGCTGCGCCTCCGTTCAGCGGTTGGCCGGAGCCACCGAGGAGCCCGCGCCGCCGGCAGCCGGGTTGGCCGACAGGTTGCGCTGCAGGATGTTGGAGAACTCCTCGATGTAGGTCTCGAGGGCGATGGCGATCTTGTCGATCTCGCGGGCGAAGCGGTTGTAGCCCACGACCGCCGGGATGGCGGCGAACAGGCCGATGGCCGTGGCAACCAGCGCCTCGGCGATGCCGGGGGCCACGGTGGCCAGCGTCACCTGCGCCAGGGCGGCCAGGCCGGTGAAGGCGTGCATGATGCCCCAGACGGTGCCGAACAGGCCGACATACGGAGAGACGGAGCCGACGGTGGCCAGGAATGAGAGGTTCTGCTCGGCCGCATCCAGCTCGCGCTGGAAGCTCGCGCGCATCGCGCGGCGGGCGCCGTCGAGCAGGGTGCCGGCATCGGTGACATGGCGCTCGCGCAGCTTCTGGTACTCGCGCATGCCGGAAGCGAAGATGCGTTCCATGGGGCCGGCGAACTTGGCGTTCTGAGCGGCGGAGGCGAACAGCTCGTTGAGGCTGGTGCCCGACCAGAACTCGCGCTCGAAGTCCTCGTTGAGGGCGCGCATGCGACGCAGCGCGAAGTACTTGCGGATGATCGCGGCCCAACTCGCGATCGAGACGATCACGAGCAGCGCCACCACCAGTTGCACCACGAAGCTCGCATGGAGCAGGAGATTGATGATGGAAAGGTCTTGGTTCATGGCTTGAAAGTTTGAGTCATGGAGCCGCTGTAGCGCTCCAGGGTTCCCGTCACCTGTTTCGGGATGCGTGCGGGCCGCAGCGTGGCGGCGTCCACCCATCCGATGCGGATCGTGCCCTCGCACAGCAAGACGGGTGCCGGGGCCCCGGTTCGCTCTTGCTCTGTTTTCGATAGCACGCGCTGTCCGATTATCAACGACGCCGTGCCCAATTGTTCGAGATCGGCAGTCACGAGCAGTTCGTCGTCCAGCCGCGAGGGCCGATGGTATTTGAGCCGGGTTTCGCTCACCACGAACTGGCCGCCCGTTTCCTCGCGCAGCTTGCGCTGCTCCACGCCCAATGAACGCAGCCACTCGGTGCGGCCGCGCTCCATGAACTTCAGGTAGTTGGCGTAGAACACGATGCCGCCGGCGTCGGTGTCTTCCCAGTAGACGCGGATCGGGAACGCGTAGCTCATCGGTCCTTGTTCTCGGCCATCGCCCGCAGGCGCTCGATGGACTCCTGCAGGTGCGCCATCGAGCTGGCGGTGGAGAAGCGGACGAACTTCGCGGTCTCGGCGGTGCCGAAGTCGCGACCGGGCGTGACGGCCACGTGCGCGCGCTTCATGGTCTCGAAGGCGAAGTCCCAGCTGCCCGAGATGCCGAGCTTCTCGGCGAAGGCGGTGCAGTCCGCCCAGGCGTAGAAGGCGCCATCGGGCACCACGGGCACGTTCAGGCCCAGCGCGTTCAGCTGCGGAATGAACCAGTCGCGGCGCGCCTTGAATTCGGCGCGGCGGCGCTCGTACTCGGCGATGCTCTCGTCCTCGAAGCAGGCGAGCGCCGCGTACTGCGACACCGTGCTCGCGCAGATGAAGAGGTTCTGCGCCAGCCGTTCGACCACCGGCACCAGCGCCTCGGGCACCACAAGCCAGCCGAGGCGCCAGCCGGTCATGTTGAAGTACTTGCTGAAGCTGTTGATGCTGATGACGTTCTCGTCGATGGCCAGCGCCGTCTGCCCGAAGGCGTCGTCGTAGGACAGGCCCAGGTAGATCTCGTCGATCAGCGTGATGCCGCCGCGCTTCGACACCGCTTCATGAATGCGGCGCAGCTCGTCGGGCGCGATGGAGGTACCGGTCGGGTTCGAGGGCGATGCCAGCAGCACGCCGCGTGTCTTGTCCGTCCATGCGGCCTCGACCTTGGCGGCGGTGAGCTGAAAGCGCTCCTCGGCCGTGGTCGGAATCAGCACCGCCTTGCCCTCGGCAGCGCTCACGAAGTGGCGGTTGCACGGATAGCTCGGATCGGGCATCAGGATCTCGTCGCCCGATTCGATCAGCGCCAGGCAGGCCAGCTGCAGCGCGGCCGAGGCACCGGCGGTGACGACGATGCGGCGCGCCGGCACGTCGACGTTGAAGCGCTGGCGGTACCAGGCGCTGATGCGCTCGCGCAGGTGATCGAGGCCGGTGGCCTGCGTGTACTGCGTGGCGCCGGCACGCACCGCGCGGGCGGCGGCTTCCTGCACCAGCGGCGGGGCGGTGAAGTCGGGCTCGCCGATGTTCAGGAAGATCATCGGCCGGTCGGTGTGGGCGACCTCGCGGGCCAGCGCGCCCGCTGCCTTGGCCACTTCCATCACGTAGAAGGGCTCGATGCGCTGCGCGCGCGTGGAAATTCTCATCGCACCCCCTGGCTGCGGCGCCATGCGCCCTCGGTCGGCCGAGCGTTGCCGCTCATGCACTTGCTTTTCCCGAAGCCCGGTCGGCTTCGACCTCGAGCGGGCGAAGCTGTGGCGCCAGGCCGTTGAGCACGGCATTCACGTACTTGTGGCCGTCGGTGCCGCCGAATTCCTTGGCGAGCTCGATGCACTCGTTGAGCACCACGCGCCAGGGCACGTCGGGGCAGTTCTGGAATTCATAGACGCCGATCCACATCACGGCGTGCTCGATGGGAGAGATTTCCTCGAACTTGCGGTCCAGCAGCGGGCGGATCAGCGCGTCGAGCTGCTCGGCGCCTTCGATGGAGCCGTGCAGCAGCGCGTCGTAGTGCAGCGCGTCGGCCTTGTGGAAGCCGGCGAGGTCGCGCGTGAAGTGGTCGATGTCGGTCGGATCGTTGCGGCCCACCAGGTGCTGGTAGAGGGCCTGCAGCGCGAACTCGCGCGCACGGGTGCGGTTCGACTTGGCCGAGGCCTTGCGCGCACCGGTGCTGGTGAGGCCCACGCGCGACTGCCTGGGCTTTTCGCCGGCGGCCTTCAGGGCCTTGAGGGACTTGGAGCTGTCTTCGGTCATGAAAGGGTGGCCAGCAGTTGCGCCATCTCGACAGCCACGCGGGCAGCGTCGCGGCCCTTGTCGGTCTGGCGGGCGACGGCCTGCTCGAGGTTTTCGGTGGTGAGGATCGCGTTGGCGATGGGCAGGCGGTAGTCGAGGGCCACGCGGCTCACGCTGGCGCCCGATTCGTTGGCCACGAGTTCGAAGTGATAGGTCTCGCCGCGGATGATGCAGCCCAGCGCCACCAGCGCGTGGTAGCCGCCGCGCTCGGCGAGCGCCTGCAGCGCCACGGGCACTTCGAGTGCCCCCGGCACCTGCACATGGTGGATGTCGCTGGCGGCCACGCCCAGCGCCTCGAGCTCCGAGAGGCAGGCCGAGGCCAGCGCGTCGGTGATGTCGGCGTTGAAGCGCGCCTGCACGATGCCGATGCGCAGGCCCTTTCCGTTCAGCGGCTTCGATTCCGCTCCCTTGTTTGCACCTTGCATGGTTTCAGTCTTTCGTGAGGTAGCCGGCGATCTCGAGGCCGTAGCCTGCTGCCATGCTGGGCATGCGCCGCGGCGTGCCCAGCAGGTTCATCTTGTGCACGCCGCATTCGCGCAGGATTTGCGCGCCGATGCCGTAGCTGCGCAGGTCCATGCGGCCACGCTCGGGCGCCTGCGCGGGGCGCGCGGTGCCGTCGAACTGCGCGAGCAGCTCGCTCGCGGTTTCGCCGCAGTTCAGCAGCACGGCCACGCCCTTGTCCTCGTTCGCGATGTGCGAGAGGCTGGCGTCCAGGCTCCAGGAGTGCAGCGAGCGATTGATTTCGAGCGCGTCGAGAACCGACAGCGGCTCGTGCACGCGCACCGATACCGTTTCTTCGGGCGCCCACTTGCCGCGCACCAGCGCCAGGTGCACGCCGCGGCTGGGCTTGTCGACGAACGCGTGGGCGGTGAAGCCGCCCCAGGCGGTCTGGATCTCGCGGCAGCCGACTTTCTCGACCAGCGACTCGACGCGGCTGCGGTGCTCGATGAGCGCGGCGATGGTGCCGATCTTCAGGCCGTGCTCCGCCGCGAACACCTGCAGGTCGGGCAGGCGGGCCATGGTGCCGTCTTCGTTCATCACCTCGCAGATCACCGAAGCGGGCGAGCAGCCGGCCATCGCGGCGAGGTCGCAGCCGGCTTCGGTATGGCCGGCGCGCATCAGCACGCCGCCGTCCACAGCCTGCAGCGGGAAGATGTGGCCGGGCTGCACCAGGTCGGCGGCCACGGCGTTGGGTGCCACGGCGGCCTGCACGGTGCGCGCGCGGTCGGCGGCGGAGATGCCGGTGGTCACGCCCTCGGCCGCCTCGATGGAGACGGTGAAGGCGGTGGAATGCTTGGCGCCGTTGCGCTGCACCATCGGCGGCAGCTGCAGCCGCTCGCACATCTCGCGCGAGAGCGTCAGGCAGATCAGGCCGCGCGCATGGCGGGCCATGAAGTTGATCGCCTCGGGCGTGATGTGGTCAGCCGCGATGACGATGTCGCCTTCGTTCTCGCGGTCTTCCTCGTCGACCAGGATCACCATGCGGCCGGCGGCGAGCTCGGCCACGATCTCCTCGACCGACGAGATCGGGGCTGGTGCGCGCGCGGCGCTGGGGGCGGCGCCGATCGGCGTGACGGAGGCGTTCATCTGGAAGTGTCCTTGGGTGTGGTCGTGAGCATGCCGGCTTGAAGCATGCGCTCCACGTAGCGCGCCACGGTGTCGATTTCGAGGTTGACCTTCGAGCCGGCCTTCAGGCCGCCGAGGGAAGTGTTCTCGACGGTGTGCGGGATCAGGTTGATGCTGATCTCCGCGCCGTCGGCGATGTCGCTCACGCTGTTGACCGTGAGGCTCACGCCGTTGATGGTGATCGAGCCCTTGTAGGCGAGGAAGCGGGCCAGCGCGGCGGGCGCGACCACGCGCAGTTCCCAGCTTTCGCCGACCGGCTCGAACCGGCTGACGCTGCCGATGCCGTCCACGTGGCCCGACACGATGTGGCCGCCGAGGCGGTCGCTCGCGCGCAGGGCCTTCTCGAGGTTGATGCGACTGCCCTCGTCGGTCAGGCCCGCGGTCTTGTCGAGGGATTCGGCGGAGATGTCGATGGTGAACTGCTGGCGCTCGGGAGCGAGCGTGGTGACCGTCATGCAGGCGCCATTGAGCGCGATGCTGTCGCCGAGACCGACGTCGTCGAGGTAGCCCGCGGGCACCTCGATGCTGAGTCTCTTGCCATGGGAGGAGGTGGTGCCGAGGTCGTGGATGGCGGCGATGCGCCCCACGCCGGTGATGATTCCGGTGAACATCCCGACATTTTCGCAGAGAACGAAGGGGCTACGCGGCGGCCGGGCTAGAAGGTATCCCGTCCGGCGATCCTGGCGACGATGCGCAGGTCGGGGCCGATCTGCTCGAAGTCTCGGAATTCGAGGGGCAGGGCGCCCGCCAATTCAGTCAGCGGGCCGCCGGCGTGAATGCCGGAGGCGATATCCAGTCCGTCGCCGATCAATTTCGGCGCCAGATAGACCAGCAATTCGTCGACCAGGCCTTCGCGAAGCAGCGAGCCATTGAGCTTGTGGCCGGACTCGACGTGCAATTCATTGACCTCGCGGCGGGCAAGATCCTTCAGCATCGCCACCAGGTCGACCTTGCCCTGCGCATTGGGCAGGCAGGTGACCGTGGCGCCGCGCGCCTCGAGGGCGGCGGCTTTCGGTTCATCCTGCACCGCCGCGTAGATCCAGACTGGGCGGCCGGGCATGAAGAGCTTCGCGCCCGGGGGGGTCTGGAGCTGGCTGTCGACCACCACCACGCGCGGCTGCCGCGTGGTCTGCACGAGGCGAACGTCGAGCCTGGGGTCGTCCTCGATCACGGTGCCCACGCCGGTCAGCACCGCGCTCGCGCGCGCCCGCCAGGCGTGGCCGTCGGCGCGTGCGGGCTCGGACGTGATCCACTGGCTCACGCCGTTGCGCAGGCCGGTCTTGCCATCGAGCGAGGCCGCGACCTTGAGCCGCACCCACGGCGTCTTGCGGACCATGCGGCTGAAGAAGCCGAGGTTGAGCTCCCGTGCGTCGTCGGCGCCGGGTCCGACCTCGACTTCGACCCCGGCGGCGCGCAGCCGCTCGAAGCCTTGGCCGGCGACCAGCGGATTGGGGTCGGCCATCGCCGCCACCACCCGGCCCACGCCGGCCGCCACCAGCGCATCGCAGCACGGGCCGGTGCGGCCGTGGTGCGAGCAGGGCTCCAGCGTGACCCAGGCCGTCGCCCCGGCAACCGAATTGCCCCGCGCCGCCGCATCGCGCAGCGCCATCACCTCCGCATGCGGACCACCGACCTGCTGGGTATGGCCCTGCCCGATCACCGTGCCGTCGGAGGCCACCAGCACGCAGCCGACGCGGGGGTTCGGATCGGTTTCCGGGCCGGCCTGGCGCGCGAGATCCAGGGCCTGGATCATGAAATTCGGATTTTGTTTTGTCATTCTTTGTTAAATCAATTGAATTGCAAATGTCAATTTCGAAATCCATCGAAAACAATTTGCCGCCAGTCCATTTGTTCTGACCGCCTGTCGCGCAATTGGCGTTATTGGCCGGCCAGCGGTAAATCGGATAAATAGAATTCGCGCCCATCGAAATCAGGGAGGAGCGCCCGTCCGGCACGCAGGTGCAAGGCGGCGGGCGGCAAGACATGGACAACAACGGATTCTGCGCGTCCGAACGAGGCTTCACGCTCATCGAGATGATGGTCGTGATCGTACTGATGGCCGTGATGCTGGGACTGGCGCTGCCGAGTTTCAGCGGCCTCGTCGAACGGTACCGGGTCGAAGCCATGGCCAAGGCGCTGATGGCGAGCATCGCCGACGCCCGCGCCGAGGCGGCTCGCCGAGGGGTGAAGGTGACCATGCAGCAGCGCACGGGGTGCCAGGGCCGGGACTGGAGCTGCGGCTGGGAGACGCTGGTCGGAAGCGGCGACGCCGCCGAATTCCTCAAGCGACAGGACCCCGACGGCCGTGTCTCCATCGAGAAGGGCGCGGCTGGCGCCATGTCGTTCGACCCCATGGGCTACTCGACCGGTCCGGGCCGTTTTCGCCTTCGTCCGGCCGGCAGCGCCGATTCATCCAACATCGTCGCGGTATGCCTCGCGCTCGGCGGGCGCATGCGGCTGGTGAAGGGGGACGGCCCGTGCTCATGAAGCGCTTTTGCTTTCGCCGGGTGCAACAGGTGCAGCGGGGCTTCTCGATGATCGAGGCGCTCGTCGCGCTGCTCGTGCTATCGCTGGGCCTGCTGGCGCTGGCCGGCTTCCAGGTTCGCGTGCTGGTCGACAGCGTCGGCGCGAGCAACCAGAACCTCGCGATGCAACTCGCCGGCGACATGGCCGATCGCATCCGCGCCAATCCCGCAGCAGCGGCGACGACGCCCAGCAAGTACGTGACAGACTGGTCGGCCGCAGCAGCCAGCGGCCCCAAGCCGTCCTGCGAGGGAGCCAGGGCTGCATGCAATGCCGCCGAACTGGCGGCGCACGATATCTGGGGCTGGAAGCGCGCGGTAGCTGCTGCCTTGCCCGGCGGGGTGGCCGACGTGAAGGCCAGCGCGACGGCGGGCGGCATGCTGTTCTTGCATGTCGCCTGGGACGAGCCGGCAGTGCTCGACCCGATCGCGCCCGACCCGGACTGGCAGTGCCCCACGGGCAAGGCCTGCCTCGAAGTCGCCGTCGCGGTGCCGCAGCCATGAAGCGCCGAACGCCATCCGGCTTCACGCTGGTCGAGTTCCTCGTCGCGCTGGTCGTCGGCATGCTGATCGTGCTGGCCGCCATCGCGGCCATGCTCGGCACGCGCAGTACCGCCATGACCGGCGACGACGTCAACACGCTCAACCAGTCCTCGGCGCTGGCTTTCAGGCTGCTGGGCCAGCAGATACGGCAGGCCGGCTACATCCCCATCGATCCCACCGAGCCGCTCTACTACTTCAACACCACCGCCGGCCGGGACACCAACCTGACAGACGAGCCCGCCTTCTTCGCGATCAAGGGCGTGGAGTCCGAGAGCGGCTCCGGCAACGACAAGCTGAAGCTGGGCTACGCGCCGAACCCCGACTATTTCAAGGACTGCCTGGGTCAGGAGCCAGGGCGGTCTTCGGGCGGCGAATACGACCGTACCGCCCCCGAAGCGCAGGGCAACGCGCGGCTCATCACCAGCGAGTTCTATGTGTCGAACTACACGCTCAGGTGCCAGGGAAGCGGCAACGCGATTCCACAGCCGGTCATCGACGGCGTGGAGCGTTTCGACGTCATGTACGGGGTCAGCGCCATGTCCGGAAGCCGGCAGGTGGTGCGCTACGTGAAGGCCGACGACGTCGATGAGGGCTTTCGCGACGTCCGGACGGTACGCATCTGCCTGCAGCTCGCGGGCACCTCGAGGAGCAACCCTGCAGGCAGCTACGTCGACTGCGACGGGGTCTCGAAGACGAGCGGCGACGGCAAGCTGCGGCGTGTCTATACGGCAGTGTTCTCGCTGCGAAACGACCTGGGGGCGTTGTGAGCACGGCGAAGGCGACAGGTCCCGCCCACAGGCTGGCCAGCAAACTGCCGGCGCAGCATGGCTTCACGCTGTTCATCGTGATGATCATGCTGCTGCTTTCGGCCCTGCTGCTGATCGGCGGGGCGCGCACCGCGGTGCTTCTCGAGTCGATGGCGGGTAACCAGCGCGAATACCAGCGCGCCTTCGAGGCTGCCGAGGCAGCGCTGCTGGATGCGGAGCGCGACATCCGGCAACTGGCCTTCGATTCCGCGAGCAAGACCTACGTGGCGTGCTCGGCGCTCGCCACGGCGCCTTGCCGAAAGGCGGAGGACGGTCGCGTCTTTCCCGACCGGGATACGGGCTGGGTCACCGTCTACATGAACGACGGCCCCAACAGCTGCGATCGGGGCATCTGTTACTTCTCGGAAGCGGGTTCTGTCGCTGCCGCCCACGGCAGCGAGGCCTACCGCTTCTGGCGCGCAGATGCCTACAAGGCGAAGTCCGCCAGGTACGGCGAGTTCACCGGAGCGCCCAAGGCCAGCAGGCCGGCGCTGGCCGGCGCCAGGTACTGGATCGAGGTGATCGACCGACGGAACAGCAAATACCCGCTGTATCGCATCACGGCGACTGCCACGGGACTGCGCAGCACCGGCAAAGACGGCGCGACGAAAGTCGAGCTGCAGGTGTCCTTCGATCCGGACCCGGTCTCCGGAGTGAACTGAATACAGGGAGAGAAAAAGATGAGGATCATGAAGCTGCCGGGGCGCGCCGTCGTGTCCGGCCTGGTGCTGGCACAGGCCGTCGTGCACGCCGCGCAGTACCCGCTGGCGCAGGTGCCGCGAAATTCCGCGGTCGCGGAGCCGGCGCCGAACGTGATCGTTTCCGTCGACAACTCCGGAAGCATGTACGGCAGCGGCATGGCCGCCCTGCAGGCGGCGCTCAAGGAGAACTTCTCCGAGGCCAGCATTCCCGATCACCGCATCCGCCTCGCCTGGCAGGCGCTGAACGACGATCACACCGACCGAAACTGCGCTGCATTCGCGAGCGGGGCGCGCCCTTGCAAGATTGGCGGACGTGTCAACGCGAACCTGATGCGTTCGCTGGACCGGACGCACCGCGCCAACTTCATGTCCTGGGTCAATGCCATCCAGGCGACGGGGGGCACGCCTCTGCACGAGATGATGACCCGTGCCGGCCAATACATGCAGACCACGGGGCAGCACAGTCCCTTCTCGGATGATCCGGGCGTGGCGGGAGCCTCGCACTCGGGTTGCCGCAGGTCGTTCCACATTTTCATGACCGACGGCGACTACTGGCCGCCCTCGGGGTTGGAGAGCTTCATGCCCATCGTCGCCAACGAAGATGGCACGCACCGCTCGCTCCCCGACGGCACCCTCTATGCGCCGCGCCCACCCTATGCCGACAACTTCGGGAGGATGAAGCGCCCGACGCTCGCCGACTTGGCTTTCGAGTACTGGGCCCGTGACCTGCAACCCGGCGTGCCGAACAACCTGAAGAAGATCATCGCCGAGCCTGGCGACGTGACAGTGGGGCGCGCCAAGGTCTCCGAGTACTGGAACCCCAAGAACGATCCGGCCACCTGGCAGCACCTGACGACCCACTTCATCGGGTTCGGTGCCGCGGGCACCTGGTGGTCTCGACCGAAAATCTCGACGACGGCCTCGCAGCCTACCTACAGCGAAGACTATGCCGGCGTGGTCGATGGCTCGATCCAATGGCTTGATCCGTTCAACGGCAATGCGCGAATGGACCTCTGGCATGCCGCCCTGAACAGCCGCGGCACGTTCACGCCGGCCTCCAATGCCAAAGCCCTGAGCAGCGCATTCAGATCGATCCTCGGACAGGTTCTGGTCAACTCCAGCAAACCGCTGACATCCATCTCGGCAAGCGCTTCCAGGGTCTCGACAGGCACCTCCGTCTATCGGGCCGGCTACGACACGGCCGACTGGTCCGGCAGCCTCGGCGCCACGAAGTTCGGCACCGACGGCAAGCTGGTCGCCAAATCCGACTGGTCGGCGCGCGACCTCCTCGATACCCGAATGGCAAGCGCCGGCGCGCACGACCGGGATCGCGTCGTGCTCAGCTTCTCCGGCACCACCGCCGCGTCGGCGGGCCGCGCGGCGACCACTGGCGCGGGCGTGCCTTTCAGGTGGGCCGACTTGAGCGACGCTCAGAAGGCCGCGCTCAAGGCCAGCACCGACACCGGCGCCGAGAGCACCGCCTTCGGCAGGGCCGTGCTCGACTTCCTGCGCGGCGATCGCAGCAACGAGGGCACCGGCCGCCAGTTCCGCAAGCGCGGCCATGTGCTTGGCGACATCGTGGGCTCCAGCGTCTGGTACGCGGGACAGCCGAAGAGCGGCTTCACCGGCGACGCCTATGCGGCCTTCGCGGCCATCCCCCGCGCGCCGATGGTCTATGTGGGCGCCAACGACGGCATGCTGCATGCCTTCAATGCGAGCACCGGCAAGGAGGCGTTCGCCTACGTGCCCGAAGGCCTCTACGGCACGGCGGCGGCGCCGAATCTCAATCGGCTCAGCGAAGCCGGCTACACCCATCGGTACTACGTCGACGGCAGTCCCTTCGTCGCCGACATCTACATGGGGCCGAAATCCCCGGCCAGGACGACCGACGAGCAGAAGGCGGCGAACTGGAAGTCCTTGCTGGTCGGCACGCTGGGCGCGGGTGGCAAGGGCTACTTCGTGCTCGACGTCACCAGGCCCGAGAACGTCGACGAGCGCAAGGCCGCCAGCATCGCGCTGATCGACACGACCGCGCTTGCGGACGACGACCTGGGCCATCAGTTCCAGCAGCCCGCGCTCGATTCCTTTTCGGGGCGGGTACTTCAGGTCGCGCAGTTGAGCAACGACCGAAAGGCCCTGATCCTGGGCAACGGCTACAACAGCAAGAGCGAG
The DNA here is from genome assembly GCF_048305045.1 of Variovorax sp. 278MFTsu5.1. Lineage (NCBI taxonomy): Bacteria > Pseudomonadati > Pseudomonadota > Betaproteobacteria > Burkholderiales > Comamonadaceae > Variovorax > Variovorax sp. 278MFTsu5.1. The sequence goes on along the minus strand of NZ_CP157622.1, from coordinate 4,011,220 downwards.
AAAGCCGTGCTGTGGATCCAGTATCTCGATGGCGACAAGGAGATCCTCAAGATTCCCGCCCCGGCCACGCAGGGGAAAGACACGGGCAACGGGCTGTCCGCGCCACGTCCGGTGGACCATGACGGCGACGGCAAGGTCGATCTCGTCTACGCCGGCGACCTGCTCGGCAATCTCTGGAAGTTCGACCTCAGCAGCACCGACAGCCGCCGGTGGACGGCCACCATCGGGCCCTTCGACAAGCGCCGCGCGGCCGGTTCGGAGTCTGCCTCCGGCCTCGACGACAAGCCGTTGTTCGCGGCAGGCGCCAGCCAGCCGATCACGGCAGCGCCCCTCGTGGTCGGGCATCCTCGAGGAGGCTACATGGTGGTGTTCGGCACCGGACGGCTGTTCGCCTCGGGCGACGAAAGCTCCACTGCGGACCAATACCTTTACGGCATCCGTGACCCGGCCAACGGGAGCTCCGGCACCGCGGCCTCCACCGACCTGGTGGCGCAGACCATCGGGGATACCCCCGTCCACGAAGGCGATACCGAATTGCGCACCGTCTCCCGCAACGGCGTGAGCTTCGGCGGTTCGCAGGCCCGGCGCGGCTGGTATCTGAAGCTGCCGACGGCGGGCGAGCGCGTCGTCTATCCCGGCCAAGCATTGGGCAGCGGCATCGGCCTGTTCTCGACAACCATCCCCGGATCGAGCAGCAACTCTGTCGACTGCACGGCGGGAACGGGCGACGACGGGTGGTCGCTGCTGATCGACTTCTTCAGCGGCTCCGCGCCGGCGGGCATTTCGTACACCACGGCCGGCGCGGTGGGCGCCTACGCGGGGTTCCGAAACCGCTCCGGCCGAAGCGACCTCGTCCTGCAGCCGCAGAACCGGCAGAAGGGCACGGAGGTGATCTGCAATGCCGCGGGCGACTGCAAGTCAGTCACCCGGCCGGACAACGTGCGCCGCTTCGGCTGGCGCAGCCTGATCTCGAGCAACTGAAACGAAAGCCATGGACAACCATCCCGGAGCACAAGCCAGCCGGCAAACTCGTTCGCGCGGCTTCACGCTGATCGAACTCATGATCGTGACGGCGGCGATCGGTATCCTCGCCGCCATCGCATATCCCAGCTATACGCGTTATGTGCTGCGGGCCAAGCGTGCCGATGCGAAGCAGCAACTGCTGCAGGCGGCGCAATGGAACGAGCGCTACCTGACGGCCAACGGCAGATATCCGCCCACCAGCGTTGCGTTGCCGGCCGGGCTGAAGCAGTCGCCGTCGTCCGGCTCGGCCAGCTACGACATCGGCTATGTCGACAGGAGCGAGAGCAGCTACACCCTGAAGGCCGTACCTCAGGGCGCTTCAGCCGCAGACGAGTGCGGCACGCTCACGGTGAACCATCAAGGAGTCAAGCTTGCCGGAGGACGCACGAGCGTCGCGGATTCGCTGGTTCAGCTCTGTTGGACCCGCTGAGGGCCGGCCGGGCAAGGGCGGCAGCGTCGATCAGATGTCGCGCAGCAGCTGCCGGAACTCGTCCACGTCCTCGAAGCTGCGGTACACCGAGGCGAAGCGAACGTAGGCGACCTTGTCGAGCTTCTTGAGTTCGCGCATGACGAGCTCGCCGACCTTGGTCGAGTCGATCTCTCGCAGGCCGCTGGCCAGCAGCTTCTGCTCGATGCGCAGCAGCGCGTTGTCGATCTGCTCGATGCTCACGGGGCGCTTGCGCAGCGCCAGCATCATGGAGGCGCGCACCTTGGTCGAGTCGAAGTCGGCGCGACTGCCGTCCTTCTTCACGACCACGGGAAAGTTGACGTCGGGCCGCTCGTAGGTGGTGAAGCGCTTGTCGCAGGCGCTGCACTGGCGGCGCCTGCGGACGAAGTCGGCGTCTTCCGAAACGCGGGTCTCGACGACCTGCGTTTCAAGATGGCCGCAAAACGGGCATTTCATGCGGCCAGGACTTCTTTCTTCTTTCTACGGGCCGACAACAGGTCAGCGGTAGACCGGGAACCGGCTGGTCAGGGCGTGAACCTTGGCGCGCACGGCTTCGATGTTCGCCGCGTCGCGCGGGTTCTCGAGCACGTCGGCAACCAGGTTGGCGGTGATGCGGGCCTCTTCGTCCTTGAAGCCGCGGGTGGTCATGGCGGGGGTGCCGATGCGCACGCCGCTGGTGACCATCGGCTTTTCCGGGTCGTTGGGGATCGCGTTCTTGTTGATCGTCATGTGGGCGCTGCCCAGCACGGCTTCGGCTTCCTTGCCGGTGATGCCCTTGGCGCGCAGGTCGACCAGCATCACGTGGCTTTCGGTGCGTCCGCTCACGATGCGCAGGCCGCGCTGGGTGAGGGTCTCGGCCACGATCTGGGCGTTCTTGACCACCTGCTGCTGGTAGGCCTTGAACTCGGGCGACATGGCTTCCTTGAACGCGACGGCCTTGGCGGCGATCACGTGCATCAGCGGGCCGCCTTGGAGGCCCGGGAAGATCGCGCTGTTGATGGCCTTCTCGTGCTGCGACTTCATCAGGATGATGCCGCCGCGCGGGCCGCGCAGGCTCTTGTGGGTAGTGGAGGTGACGATGTCCGCGTGCGGCACCGGGTTGGGGTACACGCCCGCGGCCACGAGGCCGGCGTAGTGGGCGATGTCGACCATGAAGATCGCGCCGACGTCCTTGGCCACCTTGGCGAAGCGCTCGAAATCGATGCGCAGCGAGTAGGCCGAGGCGCCCGCGATGATCAGCTTGGGCATGTGCTCATGCGCCTTGCGCTCCATCGCGTCGTAGTCGATCTCTTCCTTGTCGTTCAGGCCGTAGCTCACGACGTTGAACCACTTGCCGCTCATGTTCAGCGGCATGCCGTGGGTCAGGTGGCCGCCTTCGGCCAGGCTCATGCCCATGATGGTGTCGCCGGGCTTCAGGAAGGCTAGCATCACGGCTTCGTTGGCCGAGGCGCCGCAGTGCGGCTGCACATTGGCGGCGTCGGCGCCGAAGATCTGCTTGACGCGGTCGATGGCCAGCTGCTCGGCCACGTCGACGTGCTCGCAACCGCCGTAGTAGCGCTTGCCCGGGTAGCCTTCGGCGTATTTATTGGTGAGCTGCGAGCCCTGTGCGGCCATGACGGCCGGGGAGGCGTAGTTCTCGCTGGCGATCAGCTCGATGTGGTGTTCCTGGCGTGCGTTCTCGGCTTGAATCGCGGCCCAGATTTCGGGGTCGGTCTGTTCGACCAGGATATTGCGTTGGTACATGGCAGTCCTTTGAAGACGAGGTCCTTGTTCTTCAACCAAACAAGGGCTGCCCAGGCGAACGGCTGAACGCCTGTGTGACCAGGCGGTACGCTTCCCAGTGGTATTCCACGTCAGCGCGGGGCACCTTGCAGAGTGCTGCGCCTATCGCCAGTCGCGTACCGGGCGAGTGTAGCTCAGGAGGCTGTACCCGCGCGGCGAAAACTCCTTCAGGAAACGGAGGAGAGCAGGGCCACCTTCGCCGGCTCGCTGCCTTCCTCGCGCTTGGCGGGAGGCGCCGCCACCGGGATCGGCTGCGGACGCACGGTCGGCGTGATCGTCGACGGCGCGCGGCCGTTGGCGACCTGCAGCAGGCGCTCGTGCTCGGCCATCACCTTGGCGGCGTAGCCGCCGTCGTCCTCGAGGTTGGCCGCGCCCACGTAGTAGCGCAGGCCGCCTTCCAGGGAGCCGGCGCGGGCGATGCATTCCTGCAGCACCTTCACGCCGACGCGCATGTTGGTGACCGGGTCGAACGCGGTGAGCGTGCCGCCCGCGCTTTCATACTTGTCGCCGTGCACGCGGGTCATGACTTGCATCAGGCCCTGGGCACCGACCTGGCTTTGGGCGAAGGGATTGAAGCTGGATTCGACGGCCATGATCGCGAGGATCAGGGTCGGGTCGATCTTCGTGCGCTTGCCGATGCCGTAGGCCTCGGCCACCAGCACGCTCAGCGGCTCGGCGGCCACGCGGTACTTCTTGCTCAGCCAGTAGGCCACGGCCGCCTGCTGCTTGGGCAGGTCGGCGGGGCTCGCGGCCGTGGTGCGCTCGATGGCGGTCGGCTCGAGGTCGGTGGCTTCGGGCGCGGGCTTGCGCGACTGCAGCCAGCCCATCAGTTCCTCTTCGCCGGTCTTGCGCAGGTCGGGCCGTGCCACCAGGGCGAGGGCCGCGAACACGATGGCCAGACCGACCAGTGCAAACCCGTTGTGGGTGATTTCAAAAAAGCCGTCTGCCACATCGGACAGGAAAGTCCGTAGCCCGCGGGCCGTGACATCAAACGCCTTGTTCATCGCTCTTCCTTTCTGTGCGGCACCCGATTCGCAACGCCATCGAAGGCGAGGGATGAAGGCAGCGGCGCTTGGATTGGTACGAATCAGGCTCCGCGCAAGGAGTGTGGGGTTGGTTGGGAGCGCGGCGGCCTGATCAAGCCGGGGGAATTCGGCAGCGGATTCAGGTGGCCCCTCTGCGTCGGGCAGTCAGGGCAGCGCGGATTCTAGCGTGGCTAAATACCCGGTCAAGTATAAGTATTTGTTTTTTTATGCTAATAGTTGTTTAAAAAATGGCTCTCACCGAGGCGTTTCGGCTTAGGGGAAATCCCTTTGTAAAACACGTTTGCAATCGGAGGGAGCGACGCCTAATCTGGACGGGCCTGGCTTTTCAGGCGTTCTTCCGAGGCCCGGGAAACCCGAGGTGCAAGTCCGAGGGTTCGGCGGTCGAGGAGCCACGGTGGCAATCTCTTGCTGCCAGCACGGCGGGAACCATTGACTTCCCGTCGCGCGAATCGATGGCATGGGTTTTGGGCCCGCCATCAAGCCCGGTGACTAGACATTCCGTCGACTCACCGGGCTTTCTTCATCTGGGAGAGCCGATGAAGACCTTTCTTCGGTAATTCTTCCGGGACGAGGCCTGCGTCCTTTCTGCGTACCTAGCGTCGGCGCATGTTTGCGGCACACTCCAGCGATGGACGTAGCTTCGATCAAACAGAACAAATGGGTGCGGCGTGGGATCGTCGCGTTGCTTTCGTTGCTGGCCATCTGGGTCATCGCCTGGCTGGCAGTGCCGCCGATCGCGAAGAGCCAGCTCCAGAAGATCGCGAGCGAGAAGCTCGGCCGCCAGGTCACCGTCGGCAAGATCGACTTCAAGCCCTGGACCCTCGAACTCACCCTGGACGACCTGCGCATTGCCACCGCCGATGGCAGCAAGCCGCAGGTGGCGGTCAACCGCATCTATGCCGACGCCGAGTTGCAGTCGATCTTCCGCCTCGCGCCGGTGATCGACGCCGTCACCATCGACGGCCCGGCCATCCTGCTCACCCACCTGGCCGACGGCAAGTACGACATCGACGACATCCTGGCCAGGCTCGCGGCCGGCCCGCCGCCCGACCCGAACGCCAAGCCCGCGCGCTTCGCCATCTACAACATCGCGATCAATGGCGGCTCGGTCGACTTCGACGACCAGACCGTCAAGCGCAAGCACGAGCTGCGCGACTTCGTGCTCAAGGTGCCTTTCCTGAGCAACCTCGACTCCAAGCGCGACATCAACACCGAGCCCAAGCTCGCCTTCGCGCTCAACGGCAGCAAGTTCGACTCGGCCGCCTTCACCACGCCCTTCGCCGACAGCCGCAAGACCGACGCCCACGTGCAGTTCAAGGGGCTCGACCTGGTGCCGTACCTCGGCTACATCCCGGGCGGCCTGCCGGTGAAGCTGCAGGCGGGCAGCCTGGACGCCGACCTGAAGATCGGCTTCGAGCAGGCCGCCACTACCGGGCTGAAGATCACCGGCACGGTCGAGGCCCACACCACCAAGGTCGCCGACGCGCGCGGGCGCGACCTGCTGGCCTTCGAGTCGCTCAAGCTGGGGCTGGCCGACGTGCGTCCGCTGGAGTCGGTGTTCCATCTGAGCGAGGTGGCCCTGGCCAACCCTCAGCTCGCCGTGGCCCGCGACGCGGCCGGCAGGCTCAACCTGCTCGCGACCGACCCGGCGACCGGTGCGGCGGAGAAGGTCGCCCCGCCGCCCGCCGCGGCGGCTAGCGCGCCGGCGGCAGGCAAGCCCGCGCCGAAGCCGGCGCTGAAGGTGCAGGTGGACAAGGTGGCCCTGAACGGCGGTCGCATCGGCTGGCGCGACGAAACCGTCAACCCCGCCGCGGCCGTCGACCTGACCGACCTCGGCATCGACGTCGCGGGCGTCACCTGGCCGATGGAGAAGCCGGCCGAGTTCAGCGGCAGCACTGCCGTCGCCGGCGCCTCGCTCAAGTTCAAGGGCAGCGCCACCGACAAGGTGGCCGACGTGCAGACCGAGGTCGACGCGCTGCCGCTGTCGCTGGCCGCCCCCTATCTGGCACAGAGCCTCGAGCCCACGCTCGACGGCAAGCTCAGCGGCCAGATCGACATCGCCTGGGCCCAGCCCGACCTGAAGTTCAAGGCGCGCCGCGTTGCTGCCGACGGCCTGGCGCTGACCCAGGGCAAGACCGCGCTGGCCAGTGTCGGGCGCTTCGAGCTGGTCGACGCCGAGGCCGACATGACGAAGCACACGCTGAACGTGGCTTCGTTCACCGCGACCAACCCCAAGATCCGCGTGGAGCGTGACAGCGAGAAGCGCTGGATGTTCGAGCGCTGGCTCAAGACGCCCGCCAGTGGCAGCACGAAAGAGGCCGAAGCCAAGGTCGCCGCACCCAAGCCCGCGGCCGCCCAAACGCCGCAGCCCGGTGCCAACACCAAGCCCTGGGCGCTGACCGTCGGCACGCTGGCGGTCGACAACGGCGCGCTCTCTTATTCAGACAAGGCAGGCGCAACGCCGGTGACGGTCGAGGTCACGGCCTTCAAGCTGCACGCCCAGAAGCTCGCGCCCGAAACCAATACGACTTCGCCGCTGGAGGTTTCGGGCCGCATCGGCTCCGGGCGTTCCGACCCCGGCCGCTTCGACTACAAGGGCAACATCGTGCTCAAGCCGCTGGCGGCCGAGGGCAGGGTGGAGATCGCGTCCTTCCCCGCGCACGCCTTCAAGGCCTATTACGCCGATTCCCTCAATGTCGACATCCGCCGCGCCTTCGCGAGCTATCGCGGCACGGTGCGCTACGCGACGTCGCCGGCGGGCATGAGCGTCAAGCTGGCCGGCGACACCGCGCTGGACGACTTCCGCGCCAACAGCGTCTCGCTGACCCAGTCGCCCGGCTTCGACCGCAACAACAACCAGCTGCTGAGCTGGAAGACGCTGAGCCTGCGCGGCCTGCAGGTCAGCCTCGCGCCCAACGCCCCGCCGAACGTGGACGTGCGCGAAACCACGCTGACCGACTTCTTTGCCCGCGTGATCGTCGACCCCACCGGCCGGCTGAACCTGCTGAGCCTGACCAAGAAGGGCGAGGCCGAAGCGGCCGCTGCCGCCGCGGCAGCTGGCGAGGCCAGCACCCGCAAGGGCCCGGGCGGCACGACCACCACCACGGCAGCCAAGGCCTCGGCGCCGAAGGCCGCCGGCGGCAGGCCGATGTCGGCCGAGGAAATGGTCGGCGCGGCTCCCGAACCCGCCAAGCCGGCGGCGGCGGCAACCGCTGCCGCGCCGGCGGCCCCAGCCGATTCGGGGCCGGCGCCGGTCATCAACTTCGGCCCGATGAGCCTGGTCAACGGAAAGATCGACTTCACCGACCTGTTCGTCAAGCCCAACTACTCGGCCGACCTGAGCGAGCTGACTGGCAAGCTCAGCTCGTTCTCGTCGAACCCGCCCAAGGGCGAGAGCGGCCGGCCCGCGCTCGCCGACCTCGAGCTGCGCGGCAAGGCGCAGCAGACCGCGGCGCTGGAAATCACCGGCAAGCTCAACCCGCTGGCCAAGCCGCTCGAACTCGACATCACCGCCAGGATGCGCGACCTCGACCTGGCGCCGCTGTCGCCATACTCGGTGCGCTACGCCGGCCACGGCATCGAGCGCGGCAAGATGAGCATGGACGTCAACTACAAGGTCGCGCCGGACGGCCAGCTCACGGCCACCAACAAGCTGGTGCTCAACCAGCTGCAGTTCGGCGACGAGGTGGCGGGGTCCACCAACAGCCTGCCGGTGAAGCTCGCCGTGGCGCTGCTGGCCGACCGCAACGGCGTGATCGACGTCGACCTGCCGCTCAGCGGCTCGCTCAACGACCCGCAGTTCAGCGTCGGCCCGCTGATCTGGAAGGCCGTGGTCAACCTGGTCGTGAAGGCGGTGACGGCGCCGTTCAGCCTGCTCACGGGCGGCCTGGGCGGCGGCAGCGGCGAATCGAGCGCCATCACCTTCGAACCCGGCAGTTCCGAATTGAGCGCCTCCGCCAGGGAAAGCCTGGACAAGGTCGCCAAGGCGCTGACCGACCGGCCCACGCTGCAGATGACGGTGGTGGGCACCTCCAGCCTCGAGAAGGAGCGCGATGCCTACCAGCGCCAGCGGGTGCGCCAGCTTGCCTATGCGGAGAAGCGCCGCGTCGCGGTGCGCGGCGGCCAGACCGGCACCGACGTGCCGCCCGTCACCGACGCCGAATACCCCGAGCTGCTGACCGCCGTGTACAAGCGCGCCGACATCACGAAGCCGCGCAACATCGTCGGCCTGGCGAAGGACCTGCCGCTGCAGGACATGGAAAAGCTGCTGTTCGCCAGCGTGCCCGTCGACGAGGAGTCGATGCGCCAGCTCGCCGTGGAGCGCGGCGCGGCGGTGCGCGACTACCTGCTTGCGAAGAAGCTGCCGAGCGAGCGGCTCTTCCTGGGCGCGGTGCGCACCAGCGCCAGCGGCAGCGACTGGAAGCCGGGCGCCGAGCTCAGCCTGACCATGAAGTAGGGCTGAACAGGCACGGCGCGGCGGCCCGATCCGTTGCGCCGACTTGGTTTTTTCCCAAGGCTTGCTATATATGTAGTCCGCCAGCTTCCCCGCCCACGACCCCGCCGAGCACCTCCGTTTCACGACGGAATTCAGTGGCCGGCCGCAAGTGGGTGAAAATGTCGACGTGCGCCGGCCTTTGCCGGCGCCTTCGCTTTCTCTACCAAGACAACGATTTCGCGCAGTGACCTCTACTCCTTCCAAGCCACACGACATTCAGGCCCTCGACACGCTGACCGGCGGCGCCTTCACCGCGCCGACCTCCGGCGAGCGCGCCGCGCGCATCCGCGACTGGCTCGCGGGCAACCCCGCGCCCGAGCAGATGCAGGAAGTCTTCAAGGAGCTGAGCGGGCGTGACAAGGGCGCCGCGCGCCTGCTGCGCGAAAAGCTCGACGAGCTCAAGCGCGCCAAGGGCCAGGAGGCGATCGCCGCCGAATGGGCCCAGAAGGCGCAAGCGCTGCTCGCCCAGTCCAAGCTCAACATCGCCGACGCGCTCGCCTGGCAGCGCGATGCCGCCAAGGCCGGGGCTCCGCTGTCGCGCGAGCCGCTGGCCGGCCTGAAGCTCAAGCTGTCGGAGCGCGTCAAGGGCATCGAAGACCTGCAGCACCGTGCACAGGTGCATCGCGAAGCCGCAGTGCTGCTGGCGCAGCGCTTCGAGGTGCTGTCCACCAAGGGCTGGCAGGACGCCCAGGTCGCCGAGGAATCGCTGCGCGCCGACGTCACGCACTGGCAGCAGCAGGCCGCCGAGATCGTGGCCGATGCCAACTGGAACAGCCTCGACGCCAAGTTCGCGCCGCAGCTCGAATCGTCCAGGTCGCAACTGCTGGTGGTGTCCGACGCCTTCCACAGCGCGCTGGCCCAGGCCGTTGCCGCCGCCGCGGATGCCGCCGCGCCGCTGCCGCCAGTGCCCGTGTGGGCCGACGAGCTGCGCGCCGCGCGCGGTGAAGTCGTGGCGCCCAAGCCCGCTGCTCCCGCTCGTCCGGCTGCGCCCAAGGTCGACCCGGCCGTGCGCGCCGCCGCCCAGGAAGCCGTGCAGGCCGCGCTCGCCAAGCTCGAGCAGGAAACTGCCGAAGGCCACGGCAAGGCCAGCGCCGGCGCGGCCGCCGCGCTGCGCGCCGTGCTCAAGGAGCACGGCAAGCTGGTCGACGCACCGCTCGAAGCCCGCGTGCATGCCGCGCTGGTCGCCGCCGGCGAACTCGAAGGCTGGCAGCGCTGGAGCGCCGACAAGGTGCGCGAAGACCTGGTCGCCAAGGCCGAGGGCCTGCTCAAGCGCCCTGAAGGCCAGGCCCTCGGCGGCCGCAAGATGCAGGAAACGCTGCGCTCGCTGCGCGACCAGTGGAAGCAGGCCGACCAGGGCGGCGTGCCGAACCACGCGCTGTGGAAGCGCTTCGACGAAGCCTGCAACGAAGCCCACAAGGTGGTCGAGGCCTGGCTCGAGAAGGTCCGCGCCGATGCGGCCGAGCACCGCGCGCTGCGCGTCGCGCTGATCGAGGAGGTCAAGGCCTGGGCGGCCCAGCACGCCGGCGCCACCGACCTGAAGGCACACAACCGCGCGCTGCACCAGTTCGCCGACCGCTGGCGCGATGCCGGCCACGTGGGCGAGAAGGTGTTTGCCGAACTCCAGCCGCTGTGGAACGAAGCCTTCGGCGCCGCCCGTGCACCGTTCGAGACCGCGCAGAAGGCCAGCATCGAACGCCGCCAGGCCATGATCGCCGAGGCGACCGAACTCGGCGCGCAGCCGGTGCTGCGCATCGACGCCGTCAAGGCGCTGCAGCAGCGCTGGCAGGCTGAGGCGCAGACCGTGCCGCTCGACCGCCGCCAGGAGCAGAAGCTGTGGGACGCCTTCCGTGCCCCTATCGACGAAGCCTTCAACCGCAAGACCGCCGAGCGTGAAAAGGCCTCGGCTGCGATGAACGAGCACGACCGCAACGTGCTGGAGGCGTCCAAGGCGCTCGACGCGGCCAATGCCGGCGGCGATGCGCAGAAGATCCGCGCCGCCATCGCTCGCCTCGAAGGCGCGCTGCGTGGCGAGGCGCCGCCGCCCGCGCCCAAGGCCGACGGTCCGTCGGTCGGCGCGACTGAAATCGTGGCGCCGGGGCAGGCGGCCGCCGAATTCAGCGAAAGCGCCGAACAGGCGCCGAGCCCGAGCGACGCGGAAGCATCGCCCGGCACGCCCGCCGAGGCCGCAGCTCCTGCGGCTTCGGCCGACCTCGTTGCACCCGCCGACGGCGCCGACGCTTCGGCCCGCACCGATGGCGCGGCGCACGACGCCGGCGAAGCCGCAGCCGTCGAAGCGCCGGCCGCAGCGCCGAAGGCCGCGCCCAAGCCCGTCGTGGCGATGCGCGGCGACGACCGCCCGAGCAGCAAGAAGGCCGAGCCGGCACCTGCCGCGCGCGGCGGTGCCGGCGGCCGCTTCGGCGACCGTCGCGACGGCGGCCGCCCCGGTGCCGGGGGGCCGGGGCGTCCTGGTGGTGATCGTGGCGATCGCGGTGACCGTGGAGCCCCTCGTGGTGGCGACCGTGGCGCGCCCGGCGGCCGTTTCGGCGACCGCCCGCCGCGCGAAGATCGCGGACCGCGCCTGGGCGATGCAGCCTTCCGCGCGCAACGCGAGGCACTCGAGCGCGCCGACATGGCGCTGCGCAAGCTTGCCGCGCAGGCGCACGGCGAAGCCCTGACGCAGGTGCTGGGCGCCTGGGAGCAGCGCGACGCCAGCCGTCTGCCGAGCATCCAGGAGCTGGGCCGCGCGGTCACGCCGGCAGTGCGCAGCGGCTGGTCGCAAGCCATCGGCTCCGCGCCCTCGGCTGCCGCGAACGACGCCGCCGAAGCGCTGCTGCGCCTCGAAATGGCCGCCGAAGTGCCGACGCCCGCCGAGCAACTCGAAGCGCGCCGTGCCCTGCAGCTCAAGCTGCTGACGAAGCGCGGCGACCCGGCGCCAGCCCAGACCTGGGGCCAGGATGCCGGCAAGGTGCTCGCCGCGGCGCACGACGCCGCCAGCGCACGGCGCCTGCAGAACGCGCTGAAGGCGCTGCTGCGCAAGTAGGGAGCAAGCGGCTTTCCGGCCACGAAAAAGGCGCCCCGCGGGGCGCCTTCTTCTTTGGTGCAGTTGCGCAAGAGCCTTGCAGCCGGGTTCAGACCTTCTCGCCGATGGCTGGTGTCTGCACTGCCGCAGCCTGCTCGGCCAGATAGCCGTCGCGGATCTTGCGGCGGATCAGCAGCCCGCCGATGCCCAGCAGCAGGGCGAGGGCGCCGACGATCAGCGTGCCCTTGTCGGTGGCGCTCGATGCCGCGGCCTTGTCCTTGACCTCCATGATCTTCTGAACGTCGGCCAGCGACACCACGGGCTTGCCCTTGAGCTTCACTTCGTAGACCAGGTTGTTGTCCGAGGGATCGACGCGCACTTCGACGGCTTCGTCGATCAGCGGCTCCAGCTTGCTGCGGCCGACTGCGTAATCGACGCGCCACTTCTCGGTGTTGCCGTCGGACAGCCTGGCGTCGAGCACGAAGTAGCGGCGCGTGCTGCTGCCGCCGCGGCGGCGCTTGGTTGTTTCGGTGACTTCGCTGCCGCTGACGATCGTGCTGCTCTTCGCGACCAGGTCTTCGACGGCGGTGCCGTGCGTGTCCGCGCTGGCCTTGAACTGTGCATACGCTGCCCAGCCCAGGATGCCGATGCCGAACACCAGCGCGATCCACGCCTTGCCCGTGAGCTGATAGAACCAATCCCTCATGTTGTGTGCCTTTTTGGACGAGTTGATAACCCGTCGATGTTAAGGGTTGAATTGCTGTCAAATAGATAGCTGACAACTGAGGCTGGACGTACGTTCAGGGCCTTTTAGGCAGAAAGAATTCATCGAAGATCGCGAGCACTCCGGGGAAGTCGCGCGCGAAGTTCGGGCGGTTCACGAAGTAGGCCTCGCAGGCCACCGCGAAGAACTCGCTGATCGAAGTGGCGCCGTAGGCATCGAGCCACGGCGCTTCAGTGCCGAAGCGCTCGGCCTTGATGGTCTGCTCGCGGAAGTGGTCGTACGCGGGCTGCAGGACGGCCAGCCACGCCTCACGGGCCGCGCGCGAACTGCGCTGGCCGGCGAAGCCCGGCGGCAGGGGCGGGCAGCCGTTGGCGTCGCCGCTGCGCATGTCGATCTTGTGGGCGAACTCGTGGATCACCACGTTGTAGCCGCGCTCGCTGGTGATGCTGCTGGCCAGCACGTCGTCCCAGCTCAGCATGACGGGGCCGCGCTCCATGGCCTCGCCGGCCACGACTTCGCCGTACTCGTGCACTACCTGCGCTTCGTCGATCACCTTGCGCCGCGCCACTACCTCGGAGCGGTGCACGACGATGCCGACGAAATCGTCGTACCAGTTCAGCCCGCCCTTGAGGTGCAGCACCGGCAGCACGGCCTGTGCCGCGATGGCCAGCGCCACTTCGTTGGTGATGGTGAAGCCCTTGGCGCCGTGGAATTCCTTGTCGCGCAGGAACCCGGCGGTGAGCGAGCGCAGCCGCTGCCGGTCGGCTTCGGGCAGCGCGCCGAGGAAGGCGTAGCGCCGGAGCGTGGCCTGCCACGCGGCTTCGGGGATCGGGGGCAGGGCGCGCAGGCGGCGCAGCCACTTGAACATTGCTGGCGGCGGCGCGGCTAGCGCAGGTCGACGCGCTGCGCGCCGGCAGCCGAGAGGCACAGCAACTGCGCGCGCGGCGGGTGCGCGGCGGCATCCCAGTCGCTCAGCACGATGCGGCGCAGGCCGCTGCCCAGGTCGTGGTCGGCCGGGCGGTGCGTGTGGCCGTGCACCAGCGCGTGGGCGTTGGCCTGCCGCAGCCAGTCGCGCGCGGCCGGCGTATCGACATCTGCCCAGACCATCGACGGATTGCGCTTGCGGTCTTCGCTCTGCACGCGCATGGAGCGCGCGAGCGCGCGGCGCTCTTCAAGCGGCCGGGCGAGGAACGCGGCCTGCCATTCGGGCGTGCGCACCTGCGCGCGGAATTTCAGGTACTCGGTGTCCTCGAGGCAAAGGATGTCGCCGTGGCTCAGCAGCCAGCGCTGGCCGTGCAGCACCAGCACGGTCGGGTCGTCGAGCAACGTGAGCCCGCATTGCGCGGCGAACGCGGGGCCGACGAGGAAGTCGCGGTTGCCGTGCATGAAGAACACGGGCATGCGCTGCGCGGTGCGGCGCAGGAGTTCGGCGCACTGGGCCTCGAAGCCTGGCTGTGTGGCGGAATCGTCGCCCACCCACACCTCGAACAGGTCGCCCAGGATGATGAGCGCGTCCGCCGGCGTGGTCTGCAGATAGCCCTGCCAGGTCTCGAAGGTGGCGGGTTCGCCGGCCTGCAGGTGCAGGTCGGAGATGAGGTCGACCGTGCGCCACGCGGGCGGCGCCACCAGCTCCGGGAAGGCTGGGCTCGCCGCCGTGCTCATGCTGCTGTCGCTGCCGCGAGTGCGTTGCGCCGGTTGCGGGTCATTCCGCGGTGACGACGGCCTTTTCGATCACGACGTCCTCGAGCGGAACGTCGTCATGGAAGCCCTTGCGACCGGTCTTCACGGCCTTGATCTTGTCGACCACTTCGGTGCCGGCGATGACCTTGCCGAACACTGCATAGCCCCAGCCCTGGGCCGAGGGAGCGGTGTGGTTCAGGAAGCCGTTGTCGGCCACGTTGATGAAGAACTGGGCGGTGGCCGAGTGGGGCGCGCTGGTGCGGGCCATGGCCACGGTGTAGGTGTCGTTCTTCAGGCCGTTGTTGGCTTCGTTCTGGATCTCGGCGTCGGTGGGCTTTTGCTTCATGCCGGGTTCGAAGCCCCCGCCTTGCACCATGAAGCCGGGGATCACGCGGTGGAACACCGTGTTGTCGTAGTGGCCCTTCTTCACGTACGCGACGAAGTTCTCGACCGACTTCGGCGCCTTGGCGGCGTCGAGTTCGAGCGTGATCACGCCGAGGTTCTTGATGTGCAGTTCGACTTGGGGATTGCTCATGATTGGGCTCCTGCTTGGGAAGGGAAAAACCGATTCGAAAACCGATCCGATTACTTCGCCACGACGGTGGCGGACTTGATGGTGACGGCCTCGAGCGGCACGTTCTGCATGCCGTTCTTGTTGCCGGTGGCCACCGCGCGGATCTTGTCGACCACGTCGGTGCCGGCGACGACCTTGCCGAACACGGTGTAGCCGTAGCCGTCGGGGTTGGGCGCGTTGAGCGAGTCGTTGTTCTTCACGTTGATGAAGAACTGCGAGGTCGCCGAATTGGGGTTGCCGGTGCGGGCCATGGCGATCGTGTACTTGTCGTTCTTCAGGCCGTTGCTCGCTTCCAGCGGAATGGGCGCGCGCGTGGGCTTTTGCTGCAGGTCGGCCGTGAAGCCGCCGCCCTGGATCATGAAGCCGTCGATCACGCGGTGGAACACCGTGCCGTCGTAGTGCTTGTCCTTGACGTACTGCAGGAAGTTCTCGACCGTCTTGGGTGCCTTTGCCTCGTCGAGCTCGACCACGATGTCGCCCGCCGAGGTGGCGAGCTTGACGCGCGGCGTGGCCGCTTGTGCATGGGCGCCGGCGGCGAACGCGAATGCGGCGGCCAGAACGAGGGCGCCGCGGCGGCTGAAACGGGAGAAGGAATTGATCGTCAAATGAGGCTCCGTGTGCGGATGGAGGAACGGTGCCGCGCCGTCGACACCATGGCGGTGCCGCGACAGCGGCGACAGATTATTTGCTGGCGCGGCCGACCGGCTTGCGGATGACCACAGGTGCGGCGGGCAGGGCGGCCGCCTCGGCTTCGGTCTTCGAGGTGAAGATCTGGCGGATCAGCGCGAGCTTGGGCGCGACGCTGGGGTTGGTGCTGGCGAACTGCTGGGCGCGCACGTATTCCTGCGCCGCCAGGCGGGCGTACACGTCACCGAGGTTCTCGTGCGCCGTGGCGTAGTTCGGGTTGAGCTTGATGGCCTGTTCGAGCGCGGCGCGCGCCTGGTCGAACTTGCTTTGCGACGCGTAGAGCGCGGCGAGGTTGTTGTAGGGCTCGGAGAGCTCGGGAAAGTCCTGCGTGAGCTGGGTGAAGGCGATGATGGCCTCGGCCTGCTTGTTCTGCTCGGTGAGGATCACGCCGCGCAGGAAGCGCATCTGCGGGTCGCGTGGCTTGCCGGCGATGTAGGTGTCGGCCTTGGCGAGCGCCTCGTTCGACTTGCCCTGGCGCAGCAGCGCGTTCACGTCGTCGTATTCGTTCGCATGCGCCGCGGAGCCCCAGAGGCTGAACAGCAGTGCGAAGGCAATGGAGAGTCTGGAGAAAGCGGAGTGCTTCATGAAGCCTCGACGGATTTTGGGGAGATGCGGGGAACGAACTCGGGGGCGCGGGCTTGGGGAACACCCGGACGCTACCCGATGGCGGCCGTTTATACTTGACCGGATTGTAACCGAGGGGCCATGTCGACCCCCTCGCGAACACAGTCCCAGTCACCCCTGAAAAACACCGTCTTTCGCCCGTGCCGCACGCGCGCGAAATGACGTTTTCCGAATCTCATGAGTCTGCGCATCTACAACACGCTGTCGCGTGAATTGGAGGAATTCTCCCCATTGCAACCGGGACAGGTGCGCATGTACGTCTGCGGCATGACGGTCTACGACTTCTGCCATATCGGTCACGCCCGCATGATGATGGCGTTCGACGTGGTGCAGCGCTGGCTGCGCGCCAGCGACTACGCCGTGACCTACGTGCGCAACATCACCGACATCGACGACAAGATCATCGCCCGCTCGGTGCAGCGCGGCATCACCATTCGCGAGCTGACTGACGAAGTGATCGCGGCCATGCACGAGGACATCGGCGCGCTCGGCATCGAGCCGCCCACCGTAGAGCCGCGCGCCACCGAATACGTGCCGCAGATGCTCGGCATCATCGAGAAGCTCGAGCAGAAGGGCCTGGCCTACCGCTCCGAGAACGGCGACGTGAACTACGCGGTGCGCAAGTTCCCGGGCTACGGCAAGCTCTCCGGCAAGTCGCTCGACGAACTGCATGCGGGCGAACGCGTTGCCGTGCTCGATGGCAAGCAGGACCCGCTCGACTTCGTGCTCTGGAAGGCCGCCAAGCCGACCGAGCCCGCCGACGCGAAATGGGAAAGCGCCTATGGCACCGGCCGCCCGGGCTGGCACATCGAATGCTCGGCCATGAGCTGCGCCACCCTCGGCGAGACCTTCGACATCCACGGCGGCGGTGCCGACCTGCAGTTCCCGCACCACGAGAACGAGATCGCGCAGAGCGAGGGTGCCAACGGCAAGCCGCTGTCGCGCTTCTGGGTGCACAACGGCTTCGTGCGCGTGGACAACGAGAAGATGTCCAAGAGCCTGGGCAACTTCTTCACCATCCGCGAGGTGCTGCAGAAGTACGATGCCGAGACCCTGCGTTTCTTCCTGGTGCGCACGCATTACCGCAGCGCGCTCAACTACAGCGACGCGCATCTCGACGACGCGCGCAATTCGCTCAAGCGCCTGTACACCGCGCTCGACCTGGTCGTGCCGGCCGAGGTGGCCATCGACTGGGCCCAGCCCCATGCCGCCCGCTTCAAGGCCGCCATGGACGAGGACTTCGGCACGCCGGAAGCCATTGCCGTCCTGTTCGAGCTGGCCGGGGAGGTCAACCGCACCAAGTCCGCCGAAGCCGCCGGGCTGCTGAAGGCGCTGGCGGCTTCGCTGGGCATCCTGCAGGGCGATCCGCGGGCCTTCCTGCAGGCCGGCAGCACGCTCGACGAAGCCACCATCCAGGCCAGGATCGACGCTCGCGCCGCCGCCAAGGCCGCGAAGAACTTCGCCGAAGCCGACCGCATCCGCCAGGAACTCCTCGAGCAGGGCATCGTGCTCAAGGATTCGCCCACGGGCACGACCTGGGCGGCTGCGCAGTGAACGGAACGACGAACCCCATGCCCGCCCCCAGGAAGCCCAGCGTCAAGATATACACGCCGGACTACTGGGAGGAGGCGTGCAAGCACCTCTCGCGCAAGGACCGCGTGATGAAGCGGCTGATCCCGAAGTTCGGCGACGCCTGCCTGGAGTCGCGCGGCGATGCGTTCACCACGCTCGCGCGCAGCGTGGTCGGCCAGCAGATCTCGGTCAAGGCCGCGCAGTCGGTCTGGGACAAGTTCGCCGCGCTGCCGCGCAAGCTGACGCCGGCCAACGTGCTCAAGCTCAAGGTCGACGACATGCGCGGCGCGGGGCTCTCGGCACGCAAGATCGAGTACCTCGTCGACCTGGCGCTGCATTTCGACTCGGGCCTGGTGCACGTCGATGCATGGAAGGACATGGACGACGAGCAGATCATCGAGGAACTCGTGGCCATCCGCGGCATCGGCCGATGGACGGCCGAGATGTTCCTCATCTTCCACCTCATGCGCCCGAACGTGCTGCCCGTGGACGACCTGGGGCTGCTCAACGGCATCAGCGTCAACTACTTCTCGGGCGACCCGGTCAGCCGCAGCGATGCCCGCGATGTCGCCGTGGCCTGGGCGCCTTATTGCAGCGTGGCGACTTGGTATATTTGGCGATCGCTGGATCCCGCTCCAGTAACGTATTAGCAACACCCCCAGGCTGCGCGCACTTCGTGTCGCTTCGCCAACCCCCTCAAGGGGGCAACACCTAAGGCCCGGCGAAGCCGGTTCCTTGGTGTTCCTGGAATGGATGGTGCGGTGGATGCGGGCAGCAAATTGAAATAAACAGGAGAAGACGTTGGCGAAACGAACCTTCCTCGACTTCGAGCAGCCGATTGCCGAGCTCGAAACAAAGATCGAAGAATTGCGCTATGTGCAGACCGAATCCGCGGTCGACATTTCTGAAGAGATCGATCAGCTCGGCAAGAAGAGCCAGCAGCTCACCAAGGACATCTACAGCGACCTGACGCCCTGGCAGATCACCAAGATCGCACGGCATCCGGAGCGCCCGTACACGCTGGACTACGTCAACGAGATCTTCACCGACTTCGTCGAACTGCACGGCGACCGCCATTTCTCGGACGACCTGTCGATCGTGGGCGGCCTGGCCCGCTTCAACGGCGTGCCTTGCATGGTCATCGGCCACCAGAAGGGCCGCGACACCAAGGAGCGCACCGCGCGCAACTTCGGCATGAGCAAGCCCGAGGGCTACCGCAAGGCGCTGCGCCTGATGAAGACGGCCGAGAAGTTCAAGCTGCCGGTCTTCACCTTCGTGGACACCCCCGGCGCATACCCCGGCATCGACGCCGAGGAGCGCGGCCAGTCGGAAGCCATCGGCCGCAACATCTTCGAGATGGCGCAGCTCGAGGTGCCGATCATCGTCACCATCATCGGCGAGGGCGGCTCGGGCGGCGCGCTGGCGATCTCGGTCGGTGACCAGCTGCTGATGCTGCAGTACTCCATTTATTCCGTGATCAGCCCCGAGGGCTGCGCTTCCATCCTCTGGAAGACGGGCGAGAAGGCTCAGGAAGCCGCCGACGCGCTGGGCATTACCGCGCACCGCCTCAAGGCGCTGGGCCTGGTCGACAAGATCGTGAACGAGCCCGTGGGCGGCGCGCACCGCGACCATCGCCAGATGGCTGCCTTCCTCAAGCGCGCTCTCAACGACGCCTTCCGCCAGGTCAGCGACCTCAAGCCGAAGGAACTGCTGGAGCGCCGCTACGAGCGCCTGCAGAGCTACGGCCGCTTCAACGACACCAAGGCCGACAGCAGCGGCAGGTAAATCACAGGCGCCGTCATGAACTCCGCTTTCGAACGCGCCATTGCCGCGTTCGAGCCGGCGCATTGGCCGCTGGCGGTGGGGTTCAGCGGCGGCGCCGATTCGACCGCCTTGCTGGCCGCCTGCGCAGCGCGCTGGCCGGGGCAGGTGGTCGCCTTCCATGTGCATCACGGGCTGCAGGCTGCGGCCGACGGATTCGAGCAGCATTGCCGTTCGATGTGCGAGCGCCTGGGCGTGCCGCTGGTCGTCCATCGCGTCGATGCGCGGCATGCGACGGGCGAAAGCCCTGAAGACGCCGCCCGCCGGGCCCGCTACGCGGCATTCGCCGAGATGGCGCGTGCGGACGAGGCCAGGGGAGCGATCAGGTCCGTCGTGCTGGGGCACCACGCCGACGACCAGGTCGAGACCCTGCTGCTGGCGTTGTCGCGCGGTGCGGGGCTGCCGGGGCTGGCGGCCATGCCGGCGCATGCGCAGCGCAACGGGCTCGACATCTACCGTCCGCTGCTCGCGGTGGCGGGCGCCGAGGTCCGCGAATGGCTGGCCGGCCGCGAGCTGCCGTGGATCGAGGACCCGACCAACGAGGACGCGCGCTACACCCGCAACAGGATCCGCTCCGTGCTGCTGCCCGCTGTGGAGCAGGCCTTTCCGCAGTTCCGCTCCACCTTCGCGCGCAGCGTAGGCCACGCCGCGCAGGCTCAGCAGCTGCTGAACGAGCTGGCGGCGCAGGACCTGGAAAGCGTGGGCAGCCCGCCGCGCATCGCCACGCTGCAGGCACTGTCGCGCGCGCGCCAGGCCAATGTGCTGCGCCACTGGCTGATGCGCTCGCACGGCTGCGGGCCCAGCGCGGCGCAGTTGGAACAGCTGCTCGATCAGGTCCGTGCCTGCACCACGCGCGGCCATCGCATCCACCTCAAGGTGGGCGCCGGTTTCGTCGAACGCAGGGGCGACTTGCTGCATTGGTACAATGTTGCGCCCTCGCCGAAGACTTCGCTCTGACCGCTTGCAGGGCGCCGCCCATCAAGCGGCCCTTTCCTTTTCTCTGATTTCACCCATGGCATTGATCGTTCACAAATACGGCGGTACGTCGATGGGCTCGACCGAGCGCATCAAGAATGTCGCCAAGCGTGTCGCCAAGTGGGCGCGCGCAGGCCACCAGATGATCGTGGTTCCGAGTGCCATGAGCGGCGAGACCAACCGCCTGCTCGGCCTGGCCAAGGAACTGGCGCCCAGCAAACCCGGCGTGGCCCACAACCGCGAGCTCGACATGCTGGCCTCCACAGGCGAGCAGGCTTCGTCGGCACTGCTGGCCATCGCGCTGCAGGCCGAGGGCGTCGAGTCCGTGAGCTACGCGGGCTGGCAGGTTTCGGTGCGCACCGACAACTCCTACACCAAGGCCCGCATCGAGAGCATCGACAGCGAGCGCGTCATGTCCGACCTCAATGCCGGCAGGGTGGTGGTCATCACCGGCTTCCAGGGCGTGGACGACGACGGCAACATCACCACGCTGGGCCGCGGCGGCAGCGACACCTCGGCCGTGGCCATTGCAGCGGCGATGAAGGCCAACGAGTGCCTGATCTACACCGACGTGGACGGCGTCTACACGACCGACCCGCGCGTCGAGCCCGATGCGCGCCGCCTGACGACCGTGAGCTTCGAGGAAATGCTCGAAATGGCGAGCCTGGGCTCCAAGGTGCTGCAGATCCGCTCGGTGGAATTCGCCGGCAAGTACAAGGTGCCGCTGCGTGTGCTTTCGAGCTTCACGCCGTGGGACATCGACATCAATGAAGAGGCCAAGTCCGGCACGCTGATCACTTTCGAGGAAGACGAAAACATGGAACAAGCCGTCGTATCCGGCATCGCTTTCAACCGCGACGAAGCCAAGATCTCGGTGCTCGGCGTGCCCGACAAGCCGGGCATCGCGTATCACATCCTCGGTGCGGTGGCCGACGCCAACATCGAAGTCGACGTGATCATCCAGAACCTCAGCAAGGACGGAAAGACCGACTTCAGCTTCACCGTTCACCGCAACGAGTACGCGAAGACGATCGACCTGCTGCAGTCGAAGGTGATGCCCTCGCTGGGCGCGACCGAAGTGGTCGGCGATACCAAGATCTGCAAGGTCAGCATCGTGGGCATCGGCATGCGCAGCCACGTGGGCGTGGCGAGCAAGATGTTCCGCGTGCTGGCCGAAGAAGGTATCAACATCCAGATGATCTCGACGAGCGAAATCAAGACTTCGGTCGTGATCGACGAAAAATATATGGAATTGGCAGTGCGCGCACTGCACAAAGCCTTCGATCTGGATCAGCCGGGCGCCTAAGTAGTGGCATAATCTCAGCTTCTTTCAGGAACTGTGACCGAGTGGCCGAAGGTGCTCCCCTGCTAAGGGAGTATGGGGTGTAGAGCCTCATCGAGGGTTCGAATCCCTCCGGTTCCGCCAAGATGCGACCCCTGTAGCTCTCCAGCTACAGGGGTTTTTTCTTTGCCGGCTCCATCCGGCGACGGAGCCATCAGGCGCCGTGCAGTTCGGGAAGTCCGGCGAGCACTGTCCGGCATCGCTCGCAGAGCATTCCTTGCTCGCCTTCTTCGTCCACCACGGTGGCGTCGTGCCGCCAGCACCTCCTGCAGCGCAGGAACGAGGTCTGCCTGACCCTCACGTCGACCTTGCTGCCGACCCTCAGGACCTTCTTCTGGCTCAGCGTCTGCTGCATGGCGTAGTCGCGGCACAGCTTCTGCACCTGCTCGGTCGGCAGGCCCCGGCCGTTCATCTGCTCGATGCGGTGCTCGATGGGCATGCCGTGGCAATCCCAGCCCGGAATCCATTGCGAGTCGAAGCCGTCGAAGAAGCGGCTCTTGAAGACCATGTCCTTGAGCACCTTGTTCACCGCGTGCCCGATATGGATGTCGCCGTTCGCGTACGGCGGGCCGTCGTGCAGCACGAACGGCGGGCGCCCGGCGGCCGTTTCGCGCATCCGCCCGTAGATGCGCTGCTGCGCCCAGCGCTCGACCAGTGCGGGCTCGCGCTTCGGCAGGTCGCCCTTCATCGGGAACGGTGTCTTCAGCAGGTTCAGGGTGTCTTTCAGGTCTGGCATGCGGTGTTTTCTTTTTTCGGGAGAGCGGTCGGTTGCGTTGTTGTCGGTCAGTCCCTGTTGCGCAAGGCCGAGCCGGCCGCCAGCAGCGCGACGAGGCTGGCCGCCGCCGCGAACACCACGTACCAGGCGGGAGCGAGCGGATTCCCCGTCCGCGCGATCAGCGCCGTTGCAATGAAGGGCGCGAAGCCCCCGAAGATCGTGACAGCGAAGTTGTAGGCAATGGAAAGACCCGTGGACCGCACCTGCGGCGGATAGAGCTCGGCCATGGCAGCGGGCGCGGGCCCGGTGAAGCCGGCGATCAGCACCGCGAAGACGAGCAGCACGATGGTCAGCGTCGACGGGTTGGGCACGGCCGTGAGAAGCCACAGCGCCGGATAGGCCAGCACCAGGATCGCGGTGGCGAAGCCGATCAGCAGCGGCCTGCGCCCGATGCGATCCGACAGCGCGCCGAAGAAGGGCGCCAGCACCACCAGCACCATCAGCCCCGCGCCATTGGCCCACAGCGACACGCTCTGCGGCAGCTTCAGCGTGCGCACCGCATACGTCGGCATGTAGACCAGGAAGAAGTACGTGCAGACCGTCCACACGATGGTCACGCCGAAGCCGGCGATGATTTCCCTGCGATAGGACCCCAGCGCCTGCCTGAGGGGCGAAGCCTGCTGGCCGGCCGCCGTGGCCTGCCGGAAGCTCTCGGGCTCCTGCGTGCGGGTGCGGATGTACCAGCCCACCGGCCCGATGATCAGCCCGAACAGGAAGGGCACGCGCCACCCCCATGCCTGGAGCTGCTCCGGCGTGAGCACATCGGTCAGCGTCGCGCCGAAGACCGAGCCCAGCAGCAGCGCGCCGGCCTGGCTCGCCTGCTGCCAGCTCGCGAAGTAGCCTCGTCGGCCCTTGGGCGCGTGCTCGACCAGGAAGGCCGTCGCGCCGCCGACCTCGCCGCCGGCGGAGAAGCCCTGTATCAGCCGCGCCAGCACGATCCAGGCGGGCGCCCAGAGGCCCGCGTCGGCATACGTCGGCGCGAAGCCGATCATGGCCGTGCCCAGCGCCATCAGCATGATCGTGGTGGACAGCGCCGCCTTGCGCCCGCGCGAGTCGCCGAGCGCGCCCAGGACCACCGCGCCGACCGGCCGCATCACGAAACCCACGCCGAAGGTCGCTACCGTCAGCAGAAGCGAGGAGGTCTCGTCGCCTGTGGGAAAGAAGAGGCGCGAGATCGTGAGCGCGAAGAAGCCGTAGACCGCGAAGTCGAACCACTCCAGCGTGTTGCCGATGACGGCGGCGAGGATTGTGCGGCGCGTCGCATCCTGTGTTCGTACGGCCTGCACGGGAACTTCGTGGGAAGAGGAAAGGGGAGCGAGGTTGCTCGTGGCGTCCGCCAGCGCGGCAGCGTCAATGTTTTTCATGCTGTCTTGAGAGTTGGAGTCGTTGAACGGGTGGCGGACCTGGAAAGGGCCCAAGCGCCGGCCGATTGCATGAAGCGGTCGGCCGCCTGCAGCTGGCTTGCGGCGATCCATTCGTCGGGCTGGTGCGCCTGCGCGATGGAGCCGGGGCCGCAGACCACCGTCGAAATGCCGACCTGCTGGAAGAAGCCGGCCTCGGTGCCGAAGGGCAGTTCCGCCTCGGGCCAGAGCGCGCCGAGTTCGCGTGCCACGGAGACGGCCGTGTCGTTGTCGCGCGCCGAAAGCGCCGGCACGCCGGCAACCTGGCTGGCTTCGACGGTCACGCCGGCGGGGAGGTCGGCCAGCGCATCGCGGACCGCGTCGCGCACGAGCCGGGCCGTGGCCTCGTCCTGCGGCCGGAACTCCCACAGCACCTCGCAGCAGCCCGGCACGATGTTGATCGCGGTGCCGCCGTTGATCTGGCCGATGTTGATGGTGGCCTCGCCGCCGCGCCCCGCAAGGTTGCGCCGAAGCCCGGCGAGCCGGGTGACGAGATAGGCCGCGGGCTCGATCGCGCTGGCGCCCAGCGACGGGTCGCTCGAATGCGCGGGCAGCCCGGTGAAGAGCGCACGGTGCCCGAAGAAGCCGCGATGCCGCACGCCGACGCGCATCTCGGTCGGCTCGCCGACGATGGCCAGCGCGGGTTCTTCCACCTGCGCCTTCAGTCGCTCCACCAACTGCGGAACGCCCAGGCAGCCGATCTCCTCGTCATAGGAAAAGGCCAGGTGGATCGGCCGGCGCAGCGGCTGCCGCCGCCACGAGGGCACGGCCGACAGGCACGCGGCGATGAAGCCCTTCATGTCCGCCGCGCCGCGCCCGTGCAGGCGGCCGTTGCGCTCGACCAGCGTGAAGGGGCTGGCGCTCCAGTTCTGGCCGGTCACGGGCACCACGTCGCTGTGCCCCGAGAGCACCATGCCGCCGGCGGTGTCGGGGCCGATGCTGGCCAGCAGGTTGGCCTTGCGCCTGTCTTCGCTGTGCACGAGCTGCACCTTCACGCCGTGCCCCGCGAGGTAGTCGGCGATCCAGTGGATCAGCTCGAGGTTGGAACGATGCGAGGTCGTGTCGAATGCCACCAGGGCGCGCAGGATGTCGATGGTGTTCATGCGACGCGCTCGGCAAGGGGCCGCTCGTTTGTGTTGCCGGTGCCTGTGGCGGTGCCGCCCGGCTTGCCGCTGCCGCCCAGCCGCTCCTGCACGAGCCGCATCGCGGCCGCCTGGGTCGGCGTACCCTCGCGGTCGGCCAGCTCGAAGATGCGGCGCAGCGTGGCGCCGATGCCTTCCACCTGCGAATCCACCTTCGCGCGGTTGAAGCCTTCGTGCTCCGACGCCACGCGGATCAGGCCGCCCGCGTTGATGACGAAATCCGGCGCGTAGAGGATCTCCCTCTCGCGCAGCTGCCGGCCGTGCTCGTCGCGCGCGAGCTGGTTGTTCGCGCCGCCCGCGATCACGCGAAAGCGCATCTGCGGCAGTGTCTTGTCGTTGACGACGGCGCCCATCGCGCAGGGAGCGAACACATCGGCCTGCACGGCGTAGATCGCATCGGGCTCGACGATCTTGGCGCCGAACTCGGCTGCGGCCTTGCCCGCGAGTACCGGATCGATGTCGCACACCACCAGGTGCGCTCCTGCCTCGGCGAGCAGCCGGCACAGGCTCCAGCCGACGTTGCCCAGGCCCTGCACGGCCACCGTCAGCCCGCGCAGGTCGCGGCCCAGCCGGTGCGCGACGCCGGCCACGATGCCGTGGTAGACCCCCAGCGCCGTGGTCGGCGATGGGTCGCCGGTGCCGCCCAGTGCCTCCGGCAGGCCGACCACATGCCGCGTGCTCTGCCGTACCCAGGCGAAGTCGTCGACCGTGGTGCCGACATCTTCGGCCGTGATGTAGCGCCCGCCCAGGCGGTTGACCGCCACGCCCATCGCCCGCAGCAGGTCGGGCGTCTTGCTCTTGCGCGGATCGCCGAGGATCACCGACTTGCCGCCGCCCAGGCCCAGCCCCGCGGCAGCGGCCTTGAAGGTCATGCCACGCGAGAGCCGGAGCACATCGCGCAGGGCGGAAGCCTCGTCGGCGTACGGATACATCCGGCAGCCGCCCAGCGCGGGGCCGAGCTTGGTGCTGTGGACGGCGATGATGGCCCGGAGCCCGACCCGGTCATCGGATATGAAGACGACCTGTTCGTGGTCCGCGAAAGACTCGGTGGAGAAGACTGTCATCTGGTTCTTTTTTCGAGTTCGGGTGAACGAGTGCGGAGCTGCTTCGAACTGTGGAAGGCCGCCTTGTCAATGCCTGCAAGAGGAAGCTAGGTAAAGCAGCAGGCGGCGCAGGTATAGAAGCAGCTCCACCGGATGGACATCGGGCTGCGAGCCGCATAGCGGCAGGACTTCAGTGCTTGCCTGGCGGAATGATTGCGTCATGTTTTGGCCTCGCTTTGAGGTCAAGCATGACAGGGAGAGTCGCCGTGATATTGGCGAAAATTTCTGGCGGAGAAAATTCAGGCGCCAGAGGAGAGAAGGGCGTCCGGAATTCCGCCGAAGGCCATCTCCTTGAGAAGTCTGTGCAGCTCGTTAAGCGCGAGCTCTTTCTGTGAATCGCCCAGAGGTTCGATTGAAAGTTTGAAGATCGATACTGCGCCATCCAGCGGTGATGTCCCCTCCGAAGAGGGAATGGAAGGCATCCAGGTCTCGTCCTCGGGAATCAGGCAGGTCCAGATAAGCCCATGCCGCTCGACCGCCGGAAACGCCGTGATCCTGAAGCAATCCGCCGTCTTGGGCGCGAGCTTCTCCGGCACCAGCCGGCATTGCCCATCGGAGCCGAAGCGCAGGCCGTGGTAGGCGCAGACCAGCTCTTCTCCCTCGATGCGCCCGCTGCTCAGCGGCAGCCCGCGGTGCGGGCACATGTCGCGGCCGATGCGCATGCCGTCGGGCATGCGGTAGACGGCGAGCCGCAGGTTCAGCAGCACGACCTGCCTCGGCTTCGCAAGCGGATCGTCGGCGCGCACGAGCGGAAACCACTGCCGCGCGAGCACGGGCCAGTCCTGCTGCGCGTAGCTGCAGCCGGAAGGCAGGAAGCCCTCGGGCAAGGGACGTGGAAGAGCCGCTTCGACCGTCATGTCTTGCCTTCCTCGGTGTGCTGGATCGGTCTACTTGACCAGCCCGATCCGGATCCTCCGGTTGTGCTGTCCCTTGTTCTCGATCTTCATGATGCGCAGCGGCGCCGACTGTGAAGTCTTCGAAAGATGGGTGCCGCCGCAGGCCTGCCGGTCGAGGCCCACGATCTCGATGATGCGGGTGGTGCCGTCGTCCTGGGCCGGCGGCGCGACCGAGCGGCTGCGCAGCACGCCGGGTTCGCGCGCGAGCGCGGCCGAATCGAGATACACCGCGTTCACCTGCAGCCCGTCGGAGATCAGGCTGTTGAGTTCGGGCTCGAGCTTGCGCAGCTCGTTGTTGTCGACCGTGGGCAGGTCGAAGTCGATGCGGGCCGTGCCGTCGGCCGCCATCTGCACGCCGGTGACCAGGGAGCCTTCGAAGCGCTGGTAGACCAGGGCGTTCAGGATGTGCAGGCCGGTGTGCAGCTGGCACATCATCGAGCGGAAATCCTGGTCGACGCTGGCGATGACCTTGTCGCCCGGCACCTTGCCGATGTCCGCCTCGTCGAAGTAGTGCCAGGCGTTCCTGCCCTCCATCTCGATGCGGTCGATCCTGAGCTGGCTGCCGTTCCAATGCAGCGTGCCGCGATCCGCCAGCTGCCCGCCGCCGCCCGGATAGAAGTAGGACTTGTCGAGAAGAACTGCATTCGGCCGGCGCGCGATGACGTCGGCCTCGAATTCGAAGCGCTCGGGTTCGATGTGGCAGAGATACGGAGACATGTATTCCTCGGGTTGTGCGGGATGCTTGATTTCTTGCGGGTTGCTTCTTGCTCAGGAAAAACGCCTGGCCGTCACGATGCCGGCCAGGATGACCACGGCCCCGACGAATTCGGTGGCGCTCAGGTACTCGTGGAACAGGTACGCGCCGAACACGGTCGCGATGACGGGCTGTATCAGCAGGGTGATCGACGACATGGCCGCCGGCAGCTTGGCCAGCGCATAGGCGATGAGGCCCTGGCCGCCCACGTGCGACACCACCGCCAGCGCCACCAGCATCAGCACGCCATGCATCGTGTGCGGCACCAGCGACTCGCCGCGCAGCAGCGTGATGGGCAGAAGGATGATGAACGTGCCCACGCTGCTCCAGGCCATGACGGTCATGGTGCGGTAGTTGGAGCGCACGAGGCTCACCGCCAGCAGGTAGGAGCCGTAGAACACGGCGGTCAGCAGGCCGAGCAGGTTGCCGGCCATGTAGTTCGAGCCGAAGTCGAGCCGGTGGCCTATGAGGATGAACGCGCCGGTCAGCGCGAACAGCATGCCGAACAGGAAGCCCCGCTTGAACCTCTTTCCGAGAAAGATGTTGGAGCCGAGCACCACGAAGATGGGAGCGAGATTCGCGAGCAGGTTGGAGTTGGCCAGCGTGGTCAGCGTCATCGACCAGTGATAGAGCGCGAGGTTGCCCGAGAAGATGAAGCCCACGAGGATGAGCTTGAAGGGAATGCGCGGCGTGGGTTGCTGGCCGGCTTGCTGTGCCCCCCCGGTTACCGGCTCGGACCTCGCCGCGAGCATGTCGAGCAGGAAGAAGATCGGGATTGCCAGCGCAACCCTGTAGACGGCGCTCGCGGTCGGCGGTAGCTCGCTGTGGCGCAGGAAAACGCCGCCCAGCGCCAGCGCCGCCGCGCCCAGTAGTAGCGCGACGAATGAGAAGAAGCTGCTCTTCGAAGCAGCCGGCAGGGCAATGGTTGTCGTCATGTTCGGTATGACACGACCGAGTCTCCATCGGTCGTATCGGGCGATTTGTTGTGAATGAATCTTCAGGAAGAGGACGTGGTGCCGAAGATCTGCCCGGCTAGGCCGGCGGCTCCTCGAACCCCTCGATCACCATGAGCTGCATGTCGACCGCGGCGTCCTTTCGCAACCCTCTTGCGTGGGTGTATTCGGGCGACTCGTAGAACTTCCTCGCCGCGTCCGCGGTCTTGAACTCCACGAGAACCACTCGCCTGTTGTCGTGAGCGCCTTCCAGGTGCATGCGCTCGCCTCCCCGCGTCAGGAACCTGCCGCCGAACTTCTCGACGATGCCGGGCGTGAGTTGCTTGTATTGGTTGTACTGGTCCGGATTCACGATGGACATCCGGCCGATCAGATAGGCGACCATCTGGCGTTCCCGTGGAGGCTCGGCCGCTCGTGCCGTCAGACGTAGGCGACCTTCTTCTGCGTCGCGACGCCGGATTGCAGCAGCGCCGCGTCCAGCACGTCCCACAGGCCGGTCAGCGAGTCGAGGAAGTCGTCCGCGCCTTCGATGACGAGGTGGGCGTATTCCGTCTTCAGCGCCAGCTCGACCGCGGTGCGCGCGTTCTGCTCGTGATGCTGTTCGGCGCCGACTTCGCCCCAGTGTTCCAGCAGGTAGTGCATCTCGGGCTTCTCCAGGTCGGCGTTGTAGATGCCGCTGTCGACCAGGCAGTACTTCTCGCCCGGAATCAGCTGCTGGTTGGAGATCATCTCGAGCGCCAGCGTGGTGCCCAGGTTGCGGTAGGTGTTCTCGATGTCCGTCAGCTTGCGGTGATCGAAAACGCCGATGGCCTTGCGCACCTGCGTGGTCAGGCCGGTCTCCATGTCGTAGCCGGGCAGGGAGCCGAGCAGTTGGTCGGAGAAGGCCTTGAGCTTCGCCTCGACCTTCTCCTGGTTGTAGAGATCGGCGAACACCGGCGCCTCGGCCGACTGGTTGACGATGAAGCCCGCCATCGTCGCGAGTTCGGGGCCGTGGCCCGATTCGCTCTCGACGATCTCCTCGAGCAGCTCGCTCTGCTTGTGCAGGCCGTGCTTCTTCAGCGCGTCGGGAAAGCTCCAGCCCGGACGCGTCGAGGCGCAGAAGCTCTGGATCTGGTGGAACAGGGCACCGACGACGGGTGGTTCCGGTTCCACCCTTGCCCAATTCTTGAAAATCGGGTGTGAATAGCACCGGTGACTTTTGACTCTATCAACCAGATCGGAAATGGTTACGCTCATTTCTTGCTCCTAATCACAGTGGGTTGAAAAAATGCCAAGGGGAGAATTCGATTAACGGTGGTGTGCTTACTTGCTTGCCATCAACATGCGCCCTCCAGGGTGGTCGAGTACCTCGATCCGCACGTTCGAGAATCCCGCGCGGAAAAGCTTTTCGGTCCATTCCTCCTCGCTCAGGAGCCTCCTGGACATGAAATGGTTGTGCAGGTGGTTGAATGCCGCGGCGAACGGTTTTTCCCAATTCGACTGGGCCACCGGAATTGCGTCGACGATGATCAGCGTGCCCTTGATCGCGTGGGTGCAGCAGGCGCGCAGCAATGCGTCGAGCGTTTCCTCTTCCGCCGGAAGAAGGTCGTGCATCACGAAGCCCGCGTGGATGATGTCGGCGTCCTTGATCAGCGACGCGTCTTCCACCAGCACCTGGATGGGGGCCGTCACGAACTTGAGCCGGTCGCTCATGCCGGCCTCGGAGGCTGCGTTCACGGCCTGCTCGGTGGCCGATGCGCTCAGGTCGATGCCCACGCCGGTGGAGCCCGGGATCTTGCGCAGCATGCGGATCAGGAAGCCGCCGGAGCCCGATCCAAGATCCACGATTTTCCTTGGTGCCATCGCGACGATGGCGTTCTCGGGCTGCGGATAGAAGGACTTCTCGCCCATCCACTTCGAGGTGCGCGCCACCAGCCCGCCGCTGCGCGGGTACTTGGCCTGCGCCTCCTCGTTGTGCTCCGAGAACTCCTTCGCGTTGTTGATCAGGGGCGCGCAGGCGCGCAGTGCCCACGAGAGGTAGCCGACCTCGTTGATCAGCTCCTCGAAGTTGCTGCCGACCTTGTAGGTGGCAGGAGCCGTGGGACTCAGCACTTCGATGATTCCCGCCTTGCTCAGGGAGTCGAGATAGGCGGAGATCACCGACTCCTTTATTCCGCAGGATCGCGACGCCGCCGCGGCGTCCACGACCTCCGAATTCTGGAGAAATTCGATGACTCCGTACTCCGCACCGATTTCGAGCAGGATTGCGGAGCCTGCGAGGGAAGAGCCAGTAATACCGCGATCAACGTTTTGCATGGGGCACCTGTTTGTTAAACGCCATTGAAAACCAACTGATTACTTCGCAACAGCCGAGGCCATTTGGTTGCACGATAGACAGCGTGCAGAAGGCCGTATTGGTAAAAATTGCGGCGCCGGGTGATTGCGGCAAAAAGAGATTCGGCCGAATTCAGAAGAAGGTTTCTATTGCGGCGCGCACGCGGCAAGGCCGGCCCCGCGCGGTGCATTCCGCGCGAGCCGGCGAGAAAAAAAGATGCGGAAAGAAGCGCCCGGAAAGAGCGCCGGCGCGTCAGTTGATCCGTGCGCGGACGTACTGGAGCGGCGTCATCCCGAAGGTGCGCTTGAAATGCCGGGTGAGGGCGCTCTGGTCGTAGAAGCCGCTCGCCACGGCGGCCTCGATGAGCGGCCTGCCCGCGGTGAGATGGCTGATCGCCGCCCTGAGCCGCAGCTGCGTGAGGTACATGTGCGGCGTCAGGCCGATCGCGCGGTTGAACGCACCGATCAGCTGGAAGGGCGTGAGGTCCGCGGCCTCGGCCATCGCTTCCAGCGTCAGCCGTTCGGCGAAGGCATCGCGCAGCAACTCCAGCACAGGCGCGAGCACGCTGGTGTCGGCGGGCACCGGCAGCACGCGGTGCCCCTGCTGCGCATGCCGCTGGAAGAGCGTGCCGAAGGTGTGCACGAAGAGCTCCTGCTGCCGCAGCGGATCGCACTGGCCGCCGTCCTCATCGAAGGCGCGATGCAGTTCGAGGAAGCAGCCGATCAGTTCCTCGTCGCAATAGACGTTCGAGTCGAAGTAGCGGGCCTGGTCCATGCCCAACGTCGTCATCAGGTGCCGGATGCCCGGGTCGGCCAGGTAGAAGGAGCGGTAGCGCCATCGCGGGCTGCCGCCCATGCGCCCCGAGTGCGGCTCGGCCGGGTTGAAGACCAGCAGCGCCTGCTGGTGTGCCGCGCCGGTGCGGCCGCGGCTCTTGAACTCCGCGCCGCCGACTTCGGTGACGGCGATCACGAAGGAGTGGTGCACGTGAGGCGCGTACTCGTGCGTGGTGAAGTCCGCGTGCAGCATGTCCATGCCCGGCAGGCCGGGCGCATGCCAGTAGCGCGACGTGTTCAGAGGGTCCAGCTTGGCCAACGAAAACCTCCGTTTGCATCGGCGATTGCCACGCATCCATCCAGCGTCGTCCGACCGATCGATGGCACCTGAATGGTGAGCAAGGCCGCCTTGTTCCGGTGATTACAGCGCGATCTTGGTGGAAGCGGGAAGCCTCCGGCCTCGATGTCCCGGTCAAGCAAAGGCTGTGCCATTCGGCGGCTCACGAAAGGGCCCCGGGAAAGATCAGGTTCACGAACGGCGAGGAATGATTCACCATGCTCCGCGGCGCAGCCACCTTGCCGCCACTCATTGGAGACCTTCATGAACATGCCTCTCGAGAGCACCGAACTGGCGTTCCAGTTTTCGCTCGCCAATGGCGTCGAAACGGGCGTCGAAACGCACAAGGTATTCAACCAGGCCGAGCCATGCATCGGCCACAACGCATTCACCGGCGACGTGGCGCTACGGGAGCTCGTCGAGCGTCATGCACCGTGGAGCATTCCGCATGCGACGGCCCTCGGTGCACTCGCAGGCGACGAGCAGGTGCAGGACCTCGCGCGACTGGCCAACGAGCACAACCCGCAGTTGCGCACGCACGACCGCTTCGGCAACCGGCTCGACTGGGTCGAGTTCCATCCCGCATGGCACCAGCTCATGAGCCTGGCCTTTGCGCATGGCGTGCCCGGCCTTGCGTGGACCACCAGCGAAGGCTCGGGCCACTTCGCGCGGGCTGTGCTCAGCTACCTGTGGAACCAGGTCGAGAACGGCACCGGCTGCCCCACCGGCATGGCGTACGCCGCGTGTGCCGGCTTCGAAGGCAGGCCCGAGTTCGCGCAGTGGAGAGAGAAGACGCTCTCCGGCAAGTACGACCCGCGACGCCTGCCCCTTTCACAGAAGACGGGCGCGGTGATCGGCTACGCCATGACCGAGAAGCAGGGCGGTTCCGACCTGCGCCAGACGCAGACCACCGCCACCTTCGTCGGAACCGAGAAGAACGGCGTGCAGGTCTACAGCATCACCGGCCACAAGTGGTTCTTCTCGGTGCCCACCTCCGACGGCTTCTACACGCTGGCCCAGACGAAGTCGGGCGTGAGCTGCCTCTTCGTGCCGCGCTTTTTGCCCGACGGCAGCGCCAACCGCGTCGCGGTACAGCGCCTGAAGGACAAGTGCGGCAACCGCTCCAACGCATCGAGCGAGGTCGAGTTCAACAGGACCTGGGCGATGCTGGTGGGCGAGGAGGGCCGCGGCATCCGCGAGATCCTCTCGCACGCGCATCTGACGCGGCTGGACTTCGCGGTCGGCTCGGCCGGCCTGATGCGGCAGGCGCTGACGCTGGCGATCGGCCACGCATCGACGCGCGACGGCTTCGGCCGCCGCATGGCCGACCTGCCCATGCAGACCAACGTGCTGGCGGACCTCGCACTCGAAAGCGAAGCCGCGATGCTCTCGGCGATGCGCGTGGCGCGCGCGACCGACGGCATGGTGACTGACGAACGTGAGCGGCTTCTGGCGCGCGTGGCGACGCCGGTGGTGAAGTACTGGAACTGCCAACGCGCAACGTACTTCGTCTACGAGGCGCTGCAGGTCCATGGCGGCAACGGCTTCATCATGGAGAACCCCATCGCGCGCCTGTACCGCGAAGCGCCGCTCAATTCGATCTGGGAAGGCACGACGAACATGATGTGCATGGACGTGGTGCGCGCGCTCGGGCGCGAGAAGGGCTCGCTCGAAGTCTTCCTCGACGAGGTCTCGGTGCCGGAAGCGGCGGGCAATGCGGCGCACGCGAAGTTCATCGCGAGCCTGCGTGACGACTTTGCTGCGGGTGCGATCGATGAAGGCAACTCGCGCGCGATCGTGACGCGCATGGCGCTCGCGCTGCAGGCGAGCGAGATGTGCAAGCACAGCGATGGCGCGATCGTGCAGCGCTTCATCGAATCGCGCCTTGGTGGTCGGCACGCTGGAGTGATGGGCACTCTGGCCGCCGGAGCGGATCTGCGCGGGATCGTCTCGCGCGCGGAAGTCGCTGCCGTCCGTCAGGCCGCCTGAGCTTGCCGCCGCAGCGGCAGCCACAGCACGAAGCGCGTTCCCGTCGAGAGCGCTTCCCAGCTCACGGTGCCGTGGATCGAGCGCGCGCGCCGGCGCTGGTTCTGCAGGCCCCGGCCCGATGACGAGGCCATGGCCTTGTCTACGTCGAAGCCCTGTCCGTTGTCCTCGATGGTCACGCGCACGCCCGCGCCGTCGAGCGAGGTTCCGACGCGGATCTCTGTCGCGCGCGTGTGGCGAAGGATGTTCGAGATGCTCTCCTGCACGATGCGCAGGATGTGCAGCGCGCTCGACGGGTCCAGCCACTCCAGCGCGGGCAGCTCCTGCACTTCCCAGCGCAGCGAGACGCCGGTGCCTTCGAGGCGCGGTTCGAGCCGGTAGCGCAGGGTGGCCAGCAGCAGGAGCAGGTCGGCCTCGATGGGCTCCAGCGAATCGAGCGTGAGCTTCAGGTCGTCCAGGCAGCTCTTGAGGATCTGCGAGACCCTGTCGTCGCTCATGCCGCCGCCCTCGACCGAGCGGATGGCGCTGATCAGAGAGGAGCCCAGCCCGTCGTGCATGTCCTGCATCAGCCGCTGGCGCTCGTCGCTGATGGTCTGCAGGCGCTCGACTTCGCGCAGGCGGCGGTGGCTGAGTTCGAGCTCGGCCTCGCGCGCCTGCAGGCGGTGCGCGAGGCTCGCGTTGAGCTCCTCGACTTCGCCGATGGCGTGCACGTAGCGGCGGTACATCAGCACGCCGAACACGCTGAAGGTGACGGCGTTGGTGTACGCGCCGAGATACCAGCCTTCGGGGCTGATGAAGTTGTTCTGCAGCAGCCAGTCGGTCACGCCGAGCAGCACGCAGATGCCGATGCCGACCGCCACCAGCCGGCCCTCGTGGGAGCGGCGCCATGCGCTGACGCCGCCTACGAGGCACACGGCGGTGCCCATCATCGCGGCCACCGCGTAGATCAGCGGCGTGACCTGCGGCGTGTTCTGCACGATGGCGAGGCCGGGGATCGTGACGATGCCGATGGCCGCCGTCGTCGCGACCACGCCGCGGGTAAGCCACACGAGCTGCCGCCCATGCAGCTGGCGCAGGAAGAAGTGCACGACCATCACCAGCCAGAAGAGCGAGTTGACGGTCAGCCACGCGAACCAGTCGTTGAGCACCGGCAGGCTCACGTAGAAGTGCAGCCCCCGCATGAAGGAAGTGGCCGAGAGATTGAAGAAGAGCAGGTAGCCGGTCTCGTCGCGGCGCCTGAACCAGACGAAGAGGGCGAACACGCCCACCGCCATGAAGGCCGCGCCCAGCATCGCGGGCAGTTCCTGCTGCAGCCACTGGCGCATGCCGTGGCGGCCCCTGAGCGCATCGACCGGGCCGATCCACAGCGAGGACAGCGCCACCTGGGCGCTGCGCGTGTGCTCCAGGCGCAGGAGGATCTCGGCGGGCGGGGCGTTGCCGGCGGCGCCGTGGTCGTCGAGCGGCACCCACAGCGGCGTGCGGGTGCTGTTCCACAGCGGGCCCGACTGCTGCGCGCGATGGACGAGGTGGCCGTCGGCATAGACGGCGATGGTGCCGTCGGTCTTGATGCGCGCGCCGTACAGCGCCAGCGGGCCGGAACTGGCCGGCAGGCCGCGGGTGCCGAGCCTGATCCAGGTGGTGCGGGTGGTGCTGGTGGAAGTGTTTTCGGCCTGGCTCAAAAGCGCGATGGGCAGGGCCAGCGGCAGCTCGACCTTCTTCCAGTCATGCGGCAGGGCGCTGCCGTCCTGCCTGAGGGGCGGCGAGGTGTAGCCCGACGCGTCCTCGACCTGCCAGTCGGCGTGCGTCATGTGCAGCAGCGCGTCGGTCTGCCGCACGCCGGTTGCCCCGACCAGGTAGGCGCCGATGATGCCCAGCAGTGCGATCGAGAGAACGAGCACCACGTTGGCGAAGAAGGGTGCGGGGCGGTAGTTCAAGGGATGCTGGAAAGTGCCGCGGCCGAAGCCGGCGTGGAGGTTTATGTAACCTATTTTCTCACTTTGTTACCGATCGGGCGAGGCCGCACCCCCTGATGGGCCTCAGCGCGGTGTGGGCTGCGACAGGATCCACTGCGACAGCAGCTGCGCATCGGCCTGCGAGACCTGGGGCTGCCTGGGCATGATCACGCGGCCCCAGGTGCCCACGCTGCCGTCGCGGATCTTTCCGGCCAGCCGGGCGGCCGCCTCGGCGTCGCCTCGATAGCGCTCGGCAATCTGCGCGAAACCCGGGCCGACCTGCTTGTGCACCAGGCCGTGGCAGGCCATGCAGGCGTTCCTGCGGGCCAGGTCGGCGGGCGTCTGCGCCGCGGCACAAAGGGAGTGAACGGCCATCACGCAGCCGGTGAGGAAAGGGAGAAGGAGCTTGCCGGGAGTCTGGATCGTCATTTGTGGGAGGTGCCTGTGCCAAGCATCGTCGCATGCCGCTTCCATGGGGCCGGCCGTCGTGCATTCACGACAAGACGATTCAAGAGTAACTATATGTATGGTTAAATCCGCGCAACTATCGCGAAGAAGACGAGGGATTGCATGAAGCTGTTGCTGAGCATTGCGTTTGCCGCCGTGGCCCTGGCCGGTTGCGCCAGCGCTCCGACCACCCCCACCGAACCCGGAACGGGCAGGGGCACCTCCTATGTGCCGATGGTGGCCATGGAAGGCGTGGACAAGGTGCGCTACGACAACGACGTGGCCGAGTGCCGCACCGCCGCCAACCGCATCACCGCACGCAGCGAAACCGGCGACGCCATGTGGGGCGCGCTGGGCCTGGGCCTGATCACCGTGCACGGGCAGGGCATCGTCGCCGCGGCTTCGTACACCGGCATCACCGCGGCCATCATCGACTGGAACGGCCGTCCCAGCTCGGAGCTGATCGCCGAGCACCAGCAGATCGCCATCGTGCATTGCATGGCCAAGCGCGGTTACCGCAACCTCGACCCGAACGTGCGCGACACCTTCTACGGCAACACCTTCGACCCGGGCGTGATCGTCAAGCCGCGCCGCACCGGCGTCGACACCTACAACGTCGAAACGCTGGCCAAGGCCGGCCGCTGCAACCTGCAGCCGCGCGCCGAGCTCACGGCCAAGGGCCCCGGCTACGAAACCTACAACGTGCCTTGCGACAACGGCGGAACCTGGGCGGTGCGCTGCGAGTTCGGCAAGTGCCGCGTGCTGGCGCAGGCGGCAATGCGCCGGTCCTGAAATCCTGCGGCTTGATGAAGAAACGGGCCCGCGATGCGGGTCCGTTTTTCTTCCTACTTGACGATCATTCCCTTGAGGGCAGGATCCGGCGGCGGCGGCTTGAGCTTCATCTGCCGCATCGTCTTCACCAGCAGCTGCGCGATCATCACGTTGCGGTGACGCTTGCTGTTGGCGGGCACCACGTGCCACGGCGCGTGATCGGTCGAGGTGGCGACCAGCGCGTTCTGGTAGGCCTGCTGGTAGGCGCTCCACTTGGTGCGCACCTCCAGGTCGTCCATGCTGAACTTCCATTGCTTGCCGGGCGTGTCGATGCGCGCCTGCAGGCGCTCGCGCTGCTCGTCCTTGTCGATGTGCAGCATGCACTTGACCACCACCGTGCCGGTTTCGGTGAGCAGGCGTTCGAAGTCGTTGATCTGCGCGTAGCGGCGCTTCGCCTCGGCCTTGTCGATCCACCCCTCTACCACGGGCACCAGCACGTCCTCGTAGTGGCTGCGGTTCCACACCATGATTTCGCCGGTGCGCGGCACCACCGCGTGGCAGCGCCAGAGGTAGTCGCGCGCGCGTTCGTCCACGGTGGGGGCCTTGAAGGCCGTCACGCGCACGCCCAGCGGCGAGGTGCGCGAGAACACCCAGCGCACGGTGCCGTCCTTGCCGCTGGTGTCCATGCCCTGCAGCACCAGCAGCAGCTTGCGCTTGCCCTCGGCGTTCAGCAGGTCCTGCAGTTCGTCGAGTTCCACGGCGAGGGCATCGAGTTCGGTGCGCTGCGCGTTCTCGTCGCCCTCGCAGAAGGGCGTGTCGTCGGGGTCGATGTGGGAGAGCTTGAACTTGCCGCCTACGCGGTATTTCTTGAAGCTGGCCATGTAGCGGGACTCCGTGGTGAAGAACAACGAAGCCCACAGCGTAAGCGATCGGTCAGGACTCCTCGTCGTCCGCGGGCAGCGATGCGCTCCAGCGGTTGTCCCATTCGGCATGCTGGCGCACCGCGCCGTCGAGCTCGCGCCGGTCGCGCTTGGTGGGGCGGCCCTGTTCGATGGCCAGGGCCGGCTCGATGCCCGCGCGGCGCATCTCGCGAAAGGCGGCCTGCGCCGCCAGGCTCTCGGCTGTTTCTTCATAGAGCTGCTGCGCCACCGGCGCCGGCCCGCGCTGGCCGCTGAGGCCGCGCACCGTCACCGTCCGTGTCAGCGGGCCCATTCGCATGGCGACGGTGTCGCCCGCCTTCACTTCGCGCGAGGCCTTGGCGATGTCCCCGTTCACCTGCACGCGGTTCTTGCCGATTTCCTCCGCGGCCAGCGAGCGCGTCTTGAAGAAGCGGGCGGCCCAGAGCCATTTGTCGATGCGCAGACGGTCCATGAAAGTCGAGGAGTGGAGGTCAGGCATTTTGCCGCGACAGCGCCTTCTGCGGCGACGCGAGCGGAAGGTGCACGACGGCGTCCAGCCCGACGACCCGTCCGCTGCCGTCGGGGGCGGTGCGGTTGTCCAGGCTGATGCGCCCGCCCAGCGCCAGCACGATCTCGCGGCAGATCGCCAGCCCCAGCCCCGATCCGCTGGAGGTGCTGCCCGCCGCGAAGGGCGCGAAGAGGCGCTGGCGCAGCTCGGGCGAGATGCCGGGGCCGCCGTCTCGCACCACCAGCACCGCGTCGGCGCCTTCGGGGCGCACCGCCACCGACAGCGCGGCGACCGGCGGGCTCTGCTTGATCGCGTTGTGCAGCAGGTTGCGCGTGAGCTCCTGCAGCATCCACTGGTGGGCGCGCACCGGCACGGGCTCGTCGATGGCGAGCTCGAAGTCGAGCGCCTTGTCGGCCACCAGCGGCGAGAGGTCGAGCGCGATGTTGCGCGCCACCTCGCCGAAATCCAGCGTCACCGATTCCGGCTGCTGGCGCAGTTGTTCCACCTTGGCGAGCGACAGCATCTGGTTGGCCAGCATGGTCGCGCGCTCGACGGTGCCGCTGATCTCGTCCAGCGCCTGCCCGGGCGCCACATCGCCGCGCTGGGCGGACTGCACCTGCGCCTTGAGCACCGCCAGCGGCGTTCGCAGCTGGTGGGCGCTGTCGCGCACGAAGCGCTTCTGGTGGTCCAGCAGCCGCTGCAGCCGGCCCATGACCTGGGTGGTGGCATCGATCAGCGGGCGCAATTCGCGCGGCGCGTCGGGCGCGTCGATGGGCGAGAGGTCGTCGGCCTGGCGCCGCTCGATGGCTTCGCCCAGCTCGCGAACCGGCCGCGTGGCGCGCTGCACCACGAACACGGTCACCAGCGCGATCACACCCATCAGCAGCAGCTGGCGCCACAGCGTGTCGATGAGAAGCTTGCGCACCAGCGTTTCGCGCAGCTCCAGCGTCTCGGCCACCTGCACCACGGCCATGCCGCGGCCGGTGGCGCTGGCCACCGGCTGCAGCAGCACCGCAACGCGCACCGGCTGGTTGCGGAATTGCGCGTCGTAGAAGTCGACCAGCGCCGAATACGCGCCCCGGTCCGGAATGCGGCCGTGCCAGAAGGGCAGCTCGGCAAAGCCCGAGATCATCTCGCCGTCGAGCGCCGAGACCCGGTAGAAGAGCCGGCTGCGGTTGTCGGCCTCGAAGGCCTCCAGCGCGGAATAGGGCACGATGGCGCGCAGCCGCGCCATATCGTCGTAGCCCTCCACGTCGAGCTGCTCGCCGATGGTCTTGGCCGACGCCAGCAGCGTGCGGTCGTAGGCCGTGGTGGCGGCAGCCAGGCTCTGGCGGTACAGGCTCACGCTGTTGATCACGATGAACACCGCCACCGGCGCGAGGATGCCGAGCAGCAGCCGCGCGCGAAGCGAGGAGATGCGGGTCATGTCTCGGGTCGCAGCAGGTAGCCCAGGCCGCGCATCGTCATCAGCACGGCGCCGGTGCCCACCAGCTTCTTGCGCAGCCGGTACACCACCACCTCGATGGCCTCG
This sequence comes from Variovorax sp. 278MFTsu5.1, assembly GCF_048305045.1. Lineage (NCBI taxonomy): Bacteria > Pseudomonadati > Pseudomonadota > Betaproteobacteria > Burkholderiales > Comamonadaceae > Variovorax > Variovorax sp. 278MFTsu5.1. The sequence continues at coordinate 3,970,867 of NZ_CP157622.1, read as the reverse complement.
TACTGCACGTCGGTCTCGCCCGGAAACACCAGCTCGAAGAGGCGCTCCTTGGTCACGGCGTGGCCGGGCTTCATCATCAGCGCCTTCAGCAGGGCCAGTTCGCGCGGGGTCAGCTCGAGCAGCTCGGCGCGGTTGTAGATGGCGCCGTTGTCGGGCTCGAAGCGCAGCCCACCGATCTCCTGCGGGTTCAGCCCCGCGTCCTGTCCGGCAACGCCGTGGCTGCGCCGGCGCAGCGCGCGGATGCGGGCTTCCAGCTCGTCGAGGTCGAAGGGCTTGGGCAGGTAGTCGTCGGCGCCGGCGTTCAGGCCGACGATGCGGTCGCCCACCGTGCCGCGCGCCGTCAGCAGCAGCACCGGCGTGCGCAGGCCCTCGGCGCGGGCCTGGGCCAGCACCTGCAGGCCGTCGAGGTTGGGCAGGCTCAGGTCGAGGGCGACCACGTCGGGCTCGATGGCGCGCCACTGCGTGACGGCCTCGGCGCCGTCGCCGCACACGCGCACGTCGATGCGGCGGCGTCCCAGGGTGCGCTGCAGGGTGATTTGCATCGTGGGGTCGTCTTCGACCAGCAGCAGCTTCATACGTTGGCGTCGGGAGGGCGTACTTTGGTGTTTTCCCCAGTCTGGCGGACAGCCAACTGACAGCGGGGCGGCGCATGATAGCGCTCAGCTACAAGTCAGCTTCCTTTCAAGTTCCTTCCAATCAGGAGACCCCAGCATGCGTCGCGACACCTTTCTGAAGTCACTGGCCGCCATGGCCGCCGTCGGAGCCCTGCCACTGTCGGCTCGCGCGGCCGCCAACGTCAAGATGATGATCCCGGCCAACCCGGGCGGCGGCTGGGACACCACCGGCCGTGCCCTGGGCAAGGCGCTGACCGACGCCAAGGTGGCCGACACCGTCACCTACGACAACAAGGGCGGCGCTGCCGGCGCGCTGGGCCTGGCCCAGTTCGTCAACGGCTCCAAGGGCGACGCCAACGCGCTGATGGTCATGGGCTCGGTCATGCTGGGCGGCATCATCACCGGCAAGCCGCCGGTCAACCTGTCGCAGGCCACGCCCATCGCGCGCCTGACCACCGAATACAACGTGTTCGTGCTGCCGGCCAACTCGCCGTTCAAGACCATGAAGGACGTGGTCGAGCAGCTCAAGAAGGACCCGGGCAGCGTCAAGTGGGGCGGCGGTTCGCGCGGCTCCACCGAGCACATCGCCGCGGCCATGATCGCGCAGAAGGTCGGCGCTGATCCGTCCAAGATCAACTACGTCGCCTTCCGCGGGGGCGGCGAGGCCACCGCCGCCATCCTGGGCGGCAACGTCACCGTCGGCGGCAGCGGCTACAGCGAGTTCGCCGAATACATCGCCGCCGGCAAGATGAAGCCCATCGCCGTCACCTCGGCCCAGCGCCTGCCGGGCGTGAACGTGCCCACGCTGAAGGAGCAGGGCATCGACGTGGAAATCGGCAACTGGCGCGGCGTCTACGGTGCCCCCGGCATCTCGGCCGAGCAGCGCAAGGCACTGACCGACATGGTGCTGGCCGCCATGAAGAGCTCCTCGTGGGCCGAATCGCTCAAGAAGAACGACTGGACCCCGGCCGTGCTCTCGGGCGATGCCTTCGCCAAGTTCGTCGACGACGACTTCGCGAGCCTGCGGGCCATCATGACGAAGTCCGGCATGGTCTGACCCCGCGGCGCTTGCACTGCTACTGGCCCGCCCCACGGCGCGCTGTCCTCGCAAGAGACGACAGCGTGCCGTTTTCAAATCCAGCTCCACATTCCCGGGAGAAAAAATGACAACTCCAGACTCCTCGGCCCCGCCGCAACCCGCGGCCACGTGGCCGCAAACCCTGGTCGGCGCCGGCGTGCTGCTGACCGGCCTGGCGCTGGCTTTCGGCGCCATCGGCATTTCCTCCGACGCGGGCTACGGCGGCGTCGGCCCCAACTTCCTGCCCTGGCTGGTGTCCGTGGTGCTCGTGCTGTGCGGCGCTTGGATCCTGTGGGAGGCGCGCACCGGCGGCTTCCGCGAGCTCGACGCACCCTCGGGCGCCGAGCACGCCTACTGGCCCGGCTTCATCTGGGTGTCGGCGGGGCTGCTGCTCAATGCGGCGCTCATCACCACGCTGGGCTTCATCCTGAGCTGCACGCTGTGCTACCTGCTGGCCGTGCAGGGGCTGCGCCGCGCGAGCGGGCAGGCCGGTGTCAATTCGCCGCGGACCTGGGCGACCGACTTCATCACCGGCGCGGTGATCTCCGCCCCGGTGTTCTGGATGTTCACGCAATTCCTGGCCATCAACCTGCCTGGCCTCACCAACACCGGGTGGATTTGATATGACCCCCAACGCTCATCACTTCGTGTATTCGCTGCCCCCCGAGGGGGCGCAGGCCTCCCTTGGGGCGGCCCGGCGGGAGGCCTGACATGGAAATCTTCAACGCCCTCATGGCCGGCTTCGCAGCCGCCATCACCCCCGTCAATCTCCTCTGGTGCCTGGTCGGCTGTGCGCTGGGCACGGCCGTCGGCGTGCTGCCCGGCATCGGCCCTGCGGTGGCGGTGGCCATGCTGCTGCCGATCACCGGCAAGGTCGACATCACGGCCTCGATGATCTTCTTCTCGGGCATCTACTACGGCGCCATGTACGGCGGCTCGACCACTTCCATCCTGCTGAACACGCCCGGCGAGACCGCCAGCATGGTGACGGCGATGGAGGGCAACAAGATGGCCAAGAGCGGCCGGGCAGGCGCGGCGCTCGCCACGGCGGCCATCGGCTCCTTCGTGGCCGGCACCATTGCCACCGTCGTCGTCACGCTGTTCGCGCCCTTCGTGGCCGACTTCGCCGTCAAGCTCGGCCCGCCGGAATACTTCCTGCTGATGCTGCTGGCCTTCACCACCGTGAGCGCGGTGCTCGGCAAGAGCACGCTGCGCGGCATGACGGCGCTGTTCGTCGGCCTCGCGGCAGGCTGCATCGGCCTCGACCAGATCTCGGGCCAGGGCCGCTACACCGGCGGCATTCCCGAGCTGCTCGACGGCATCGAGATCGTGCTGGTGGCCGTGGGCCTGTTCGCCGTGGCCGAGGTGCTGTACGCCGTGCTGTACGAAGGCCGCGTGGTCGAGGGCCAGAACAAGCTCAGCCGCGTGCACATGACCAAGCGCGACTGGAAGCGCTCCATTCCTGCCTGGCTGCGCGGCACCGCCATCGGCACGCCCTTCGGCTGCATTCCGGCCGGCGGCACGGAGATCCCGACCTTCCTGAGCTACGCCACCGAGAAGAAGCTCGCCAAGGACGCGGAAGCCAAGGCCGAGTTCGGCACCAGCGGCGCCATCGAAGGCGTGGCCGGCCCCGAGGCCGCCAACAATGCCACGGTGACGGCCGCGCTGATCCCGCTGCTCACGCTGGGCATTCCCACCTCGAACACCACCGCCATCCTGCTGGGCGCGTTCCAGAACTACGGCATCCAGCCGGGTCCGCAGCTCTTCACCACCTCGGCGGCTCTGGTGTGGGCGCTGATCGCGTCGCTCTACATCGGCAACGTGATGCTGCTGGTGCTGAACCTGCCGATGGTCGGCCTGTGGGTCAAGCTGCTGAAGATTCCGAAGCCCCAGCTCTACGCCGGCATCCTGATCTTCGCGACGGTGGGTGCCTACGGCATGCGCCAGAGCGCTTTCGACCTGTTCCTGCTGTACGCCATTGGCATCCTGGGCGTGGTGATGCGCCGCTTCGACTTCCCCACCGCTCCCGTTGTGGTCGGCATGATCCTCGGCCCGCTGGCCGAAGCGCAGCTGCGCAACGCCATGTCGATCGGCGAGGGCAGCGCGGCGGTGTTCTTCCAGCGCCCGATGTCGATCGTGCTGATCGTCATCGTGGTGGCAGTGCTCATCCTCCCGCGCCTGGCAAAGCGCATGAGCGAACGCAAGCTGGCGAAGCTGGCGCAGATGGACGCCTGATCCCCTCCCGGGCCCGTCCGGGGTCAGGCCAAAAAAAAGCTGCGGCATTTGCCGCAGCTTTTTTGTTTGTGCCGGAAGGTTCCGCTTACCGCCCAGGCGCAGGCGTTTCGACCAGATCGTCGTCGATGTGCGGGTCCGCCGGCTGACCGCGCAACTTGCGCACGGTGCGCTTGATCCAGTGCTCGATGTCGTCGATGTAGGTGAAGACTGCAGGCACCACCAGCAGGCTCAGCACGGTGGAGGTGATGAGGCCGCCGATCACCGCCATCGCCATCGGCGAGCGGAAGCTGGAGTCGGCCGCGCCGAAGCCGACCGCGATGGGCAGCATGCCCGCGCCCATGGCCAGCGTGGTCATGATGATGGGGCGGGCGCGCTTGTGGCAGGCGTCGCGCAGGGCGTCCCAGCGGTTCATGCCGTGGTCGCGGCGCGCCACGATGGCGTATTCCACCAGAAGAATGGAGTTCTTCGTCGCGATGCCCATCAGCATGATCAGGCCGATCAGCGAGGGCATCGACAGCGCCTTCTGCCCGATCAGCAGGCCCACGAAGGCACCGCCCAGCGCGAGCGGCAGCGCGCACAGGATGGTCACCGGGTGCAGGAAGTCCTTGAACAGCAGCACCAGCACGATGTAGATGCACAGCACGCCGGTGAGCATGGCCAGGCCGAAGCTGGCGAACAGCTCGGTCATGACTTCGGCGTCGCCCACCTCGGCGATGCGCACGCCCGGCGGCAGTTTCTGGATCGAGGGCAGCTTCTGCACCGCGTCCTTCGCGTCGCCCAGGCCGACGCCGGAGAGCTCGATCTCGAAGTTCACGTTGCGCGAGCGGTCGTAGCGGTCGATGACGGCCGGTCCACCTTCCATGCTCAGCGAGGCTACCTGGTTCAGCATGACCGGCCCACGCGTGCCCGGCACCGACAGGCGCCCGAGCAGGTCGATGTCCTTGCGGGCCGAGTCTTCCAGCTTCACCACGATGGGCACCTGCCGCTGCGCGAGGTTGAGCTTGGCCAGCGACTGGTCGTAGTCGCCCAGCGTCGCCACGCGCAGCGTCTCGGCGATGGCGGCGCTGGTCACGCCCAGGTCGGCGGCGCGCGCGAAGTCGGGGCGCACGGCGATCTCGGGGCGGATCAGGCTCGCGGTGGAGGTGATGTTGCCCAGGCCGGGGATGGTGCGCAGGTCCTTCTCGACCGCGCTCGCCGCACTCGACAGCGCCACCGGGTCCTCGCCCGTGAGCGCCAGGATGTACTTCTCGCCCGAGCCGCCCAGGCCCACCGTGCTGCGCACGCCGGGCAGGGTTTCGAGCGCCGCGCGGATCTCGTTCTCGATCACCTGCTTGCGCGGCCGGTCGCCGCGCGGGTCGAGCTTGATGGTGAGCGTGGCCTTGCGCGTCTCGGGCGTGCCGAAGTTCGCGAAGGGGTCGCCGCCCGCGCTGCCGCCGGCCACCGTGGTGTAGACGCTCTTCACGTGCCGGATCTTCATCACGCGGTTGCGCGTTTCTTCCGCCGCGGCCGTGGTCTGCGCCAGCGTGGAGCCAGGCGGCAGCGACAGGTAGATCTGCGTCTGCGAGTTGTCGTCGGGCGGAATGAAGCCCGTCTTGAGCAGCGGGATCATCGCCAGCGAGCCGAAGAAGAAGAGGGTGGCGAGCACCATCGTCTTGAAGCGGTTGTGCGTGCTCCACTCCACAGCGCGCATGTACCAGCGCAGCCAGCCCGGCTCCTTCTCGGCACCGACCACGGGTTTGAGCATGTAGGCCGCCATCATCGGCGTGAGCACCCGCGCGACCACCAGCGAGGCGAACACCGCCAGCGATGCCGTCCAGCCGAACTGCTTGAAGAACTTGCCGGCCACGCCGCTCATGAAGGCGGTGGGCAGGAACACCGCGATCAGCGTGAAGGTGGTGGCGATCACCGCCAGCCCGATCTCGTCGGCCGCCTCCATCGCCGCCTGGTAGGGCGTCTTGCCCATGCGCAGGTGGCGCACGATGTTCTCGACCTCCACGATGGCGTCGTCCACCAATATGCCGACCACCAGCGACAGCGCCAGCAGCGAGATCACGTTCACCGAGAAGCCCAGCAGGTGCATGCCGATGAAGGCCGGAATCACCGACATCGGCAGCGCGATGGCCGAGACGAAGGTGGCGCGCCAGTCGCGCAGGAAGAGCCACACCACCACCACCGCGAGGATGGCGCCCTCGTACAGCAGGTGCAGCGAGCCGTTGTATTCCTCTTCCACCGGATCGACGAAGTTGAAGGCCTCGGTCAGCTCGATGTCGGGGCGCGCGGCGCGCATGTCGTCCAGCGCCTTCATCACCGCGTGGCCCACCTCGACTTCGCTGGCGCCGCGGCTGCGTGCCACCTCGAAGCCGACCACCGGCTTGCCGTTGAGCAACGCGGCCGCGCGCGGCTCGGCGATGGTGTCGCTCACGCGCGCCACCTGGTCCAGGCGGATGCGGCGGCCGTCGCTCAGCACGATCTGCATGTCGGCGAGCTGGTCGGCCGACTTCACCGTGGCCATGGTGCGCACCGGCTGCTCGCTGCCGCCCAGGTCGAAGCGGCCGCCCGCGCTCTCGGTCTGCACCTGGCGCAGCTGGCGAGAGATATCGGCCGCCGAGGCGCCCAGCGCCTGCAGCCTGGACGGGTCGAGATCGATGTGCACCTGGCGCGTGACGCCACCCACGCGGTTCACCGCGCCCACGCCGGGCAGCGCGAGCAGCTTCTTGGTGACGTCGTTGTCGACGTACCAGCTCAGCGCCTCGGCGTCCATGGCCGAAGAGGCGATGGTGAAGGCCAGCACCGGCTGCGCCGCGAAGTCGAGCTTGGTGACCACAGGGTCGCGCACGTCGGCCGGCAGGTCGGCGCGCACGCGCTGCACCGCGGAGCGCACGTCGTCCACGGCCTCCTGCACCGGCTTCTCGAGACGGAACTCGACGATCAGCGTGGCGGCGCCGTCCTGCACCTTGGTTGTGATGTGCTTCAGGCCCTGCACCGTGGCGATGGAGTTCTCGAGCTTGCGCGCGACGTCGGTCTCCAGCTGCGAAGGCGCGGCGCCGGGCAGCGAGGCCGAGACCGTCACGGTCGGCAGGTCGATGTCCGGAAAGTTCTGCACCTTCATCGCGTTGAACGACAGCAGCCCCCCGAAGGTGAGCAGCACGAACAGCATCACCGCCGGAATCGGGTTGCGTATGGACCAGGCGGAAACGTTCATGGGCGTGTCCTTTGCATTGCTTACTTCGCCGCGGCGGCGGATGCGGCCGGCTTGGGGGGCTGGGCGGCGGCGGACGAAGAGGGTGCGGGCGCATCGACCACGCGCACCAGGTCGCCGTCGTTGAGGAAGCCTGCGCCCTGCACCACGATCCGGGCGCCGTCGGGCAGCGCGCTCGTGATCTCGATGCGGTCGTTCAGGCGCCGGCCGACCTGCACCTTCAGCTGCGACACCTTGTTGTCGGGCTTCAGGATGAACACGTTGTTGAAGCCGTCGCGCGGCACCACGGCGGCCTGCGGCACCGTCGGCGCCGTGCTGCGGCCCAGCTCGAAGTCGCCGCGCGCGAACATGCCGGCCTTGACGCCGGTGTTCTGCTGCACGTTGGGCAGGTCGACATACACCAGCGCCGCGCGCGTCTGCGGATCGACCGTGGGCGCGATGCTGCGCACCTTGCCGCGCACCTGCGCGCCGCTGGCGCTGACCACGAAGGCGGTGGTGCCGACCGAGACGCGGCTGAGCTCGGCCGAGGTCACCTCGGCGCGCCATTCGAGGCGGCCCTGGCGGATCAGCCGGAACAGCTCGGTGCCTGCCGCGACCACGCTGCCCACGGTGGCTGTGCGCGCCGAGATCACGCCGTCGTCGGGCGCCAGCACCTGCGTGTTGCGCCCGCGTACCTGCTGCGCGGCCAGCACGGCCTCGGCCGCCTCCACGCGCGCCCTGGCGGTCTGCTCGGTGGTCTGGTACTGGTTGATCTGCTGCTGGCTCAGCGCGCCCGTGGCCTGCAGCGTGCGCGCGCGCGCGGCGTTGCCGGCGGCGTCGGCCGCGGTGGCGCGGGCCTCGGCCAGCGAGGCGCGTGCCTGCGCGATGTCGGCCTGCACCGTCTCGGGCGAGAACACCGCGAGCACCTGGCCCTTCTTAACCGTATCGCCCACGTTCACGCGCACTTCGGCCAGCTTCAGGCCGTTGGACTCGGAGCCGACCACGGCCTCCTGCCACGCGGCCACGTTGCCGTTGGCCGCGAGCGTGAGCATCAGCTCGGTGGCTTCGGGCCTGGCCACGGTGACGGTCAGCGCGGGCCTGGGCGACGCGGCGCCGTCCTTGCCCTTGGCAGCCGCGGCGTGATCGCCGGCCTTGTCCGAGGGCTTGCCGCCCATCATGAAGAAGATCGCCGCGATGGCGACGACCAGCGCGATCAGCGCAATGGCGAGAGTGGAACGCTTCATTGTTTTCATGGCGACGTCGCGACCTTGGCGGCCGGGGATGCGGTCATTGAGGACGATTCGGAAGAGGGGCTCGGGGCTGTCTGTCGATTCCAGCCGCCGCCCATCGAGCGGTACAGCGCCACCCATGCTTCGGTGCGCTCGCGCTGCAGCGAGACGCGCGCGGTCTGCGCCGAGAACAGCGTGCGGCGCGAATCCTCCAGCTCGAACAGGCTCGCGAGGCCGCTGCTGTAGCGTGCCTGCGTGGCATCGAAGGAGGCCTGGTAGTTCTTCACCGCGGCGTCCGCGTCGGTGGTGCGGGCGTTGGTGGCGTCGAGGTTGACCAGCGCCTCCTCGACCTCGCGCACCGCCTGCCGCACATTGGCGCGGTAGAGCGACACGGCCTCGGCATAGCGCGCCTTGGCTGCATCGGCGTTGGCCTTGCGAGAGCCGCCGTCGAGCAGCGGCACGGTCAGCGAGATCGGCCCCACCGTCCAGGTTTCGAGCGACTGGTGCACGCCGCTCACGCGGTACTGCGAGCGGCCGATCGAGCCCGACACCGTGAGCTTGGGATAGCGCTCCGCCTCGGCCGAGCCCACGTCGGCGCTGGCCGATGCCACGCCCAGCTCGGCTGCGTACACGTCGGGGCGCTGCGAGATCGCCTCGGCCGGCACGCTGGCGATGCTGCCCACGGCGGGCAGCGGGCGCTGTGCCGGCGCGGCCGCGAGCTTCTGCTCGAGCGTCGTTTCGTCGATGCCGCTGAGCGAGACCAGCGCCTTGCGCAGCACCGCGCACTGGGCGCGCTGCTGCGTGAGCCGGCCGGAGGCGTCGGAAGCGCTGGCGCGGGCGAGCGCCGCATCGGCGGGCGCGGTGAAGCCGGCCTTGGCGGACAAGTCGGTGAGCCGCGAGGTCTCGGCGCGCGAGCGTGCATCCGATTCGGACACGCGCAGCTGCTGCTGGCATGCGCGCTCGGCGAAATAGGCGTTGGCCGTCTCGGCCGCCACCGCCACGCGGGCGTCGTGCCACTTTGCGTTGGCGCTGCTCTGCTTGGCCTCGGCGGCGTCGCGGTCGGCGCGCAGGCGGCCGAACAGGTCGATCTCCCATTTCGATTGAAGGCCGGCCTGAAGCGTGGTGATCGGCGTGCTGGACGAAAGACTGCTGCTGCTGCTACCGCCACCGCTGCTCGTGCCCGAGCCGCCGCTCGAAAGCCCCACCGGCCCGCGGCTCGCCGACGCGGTGCCGTCCAGGCTGGGCAGCAGCGCCGCGCCGGCCTGCACGCGCGTGAAGCGCGCCTCGGCCACGCGCGCGGCGGCGCTCGCGACGTTCGGGCTCGCGGCCTCGGCGGCGGCGATGAGTTCGACCAGCAACGGATCGTCGAGCTGGCTCCACCAGTTCGCCAACGAGGCCAGCGAGCCGCCATGGGGCAGGGGGGCGTGCCATTGCGTGGGCACGGGCGCCTCGACCTGCGCGGGCGGGCGCGTGAGCGAGCAACCGGAGAGGCCGATGCCGAGGCACACGGCGGCCGTCAGTTTGAATCGGAGTTTTCTCATTGTTTCTTCTGCTTTCTCTCGGCACGGCGGCGCGCCGCCTCGGCCTCGACCAGCGCCAGCGCATAGCCCGTGAGGCGGTCGGCCCAGGCGTCGATGGCGCGCGGCGTGCGCAGCAGCGAAGGGCGGATGGCCTCGATGAAATCCTGGCTCACGTAGAGCTGCATCGACAGCCCGGTGATCGCGAATGTCAGGCGGTGGATGTCGTCGTCGGGCCGATCCACCTTCAGGTGGCGGCACAGCAGCTCGGCGATGGCGCGGTGCGGGCCCTTGATGTCGCGCTCCAGCTCCTCGGCCCAGCGGCTCGTGGGCTCCAGCATCTCGCGCATGTGCAGCTGGATGCACTGCCGCACGATCTCGCCCTGCTTGAGCGGATCGATCATCGACACCATGCACATGCGCAGCGTGGCTTCGAGCGGTTGGCCGGGGACGTTGCAGGCGGCGACGAGGTCGCTGGAGTCGCCGCCCATCGGCTCGCTGAAGGTGGCCGCATAGAGCCCCTCCTTGTCGCCGAAGTAGTAGCTGATGGCCGAGATGTTGACCTCGGCCTCGCGGGCGATCTCGCGCGTGGAAGTCTTGGCGAAGCCCTTCTGCGCGAACAGCCGCAAGGCAGTGTGGAGCAGCCGGTGGCGTGCCTCGGCGCCGTCTGCGCGCGGTGCGCGGCGAGGTGCCTGGGTGATCGGATCTCTCGCGTTCATGACCGGCATTACACCACGCACGAAATCAAACGATTGATTAACTTAAGGCTTCCTGAAGGTCTTTGCCGGCCCGTTCTCACCGAAGCGAATCCTTAAGACTTAAGGTGCGGATCCGGCCCGCGCTACGATCCCGCCATGCCAGCAGCCTCCACCGCAACACCCTCGCTTCCTCTCGATGCCGAGGGCATTCTCGCGCTCGCCGCGCGCTCGATGTTTCATTTGTTTTCGAGCATCAGCCAGGGCATGTTCCTGGTCGACAGCACCGGGCGCATCGTGTGGGTGAACGAGGGCTACCGGCGCTTCCTGCCCGCGCTGGGCTTCTCGTCCATCGACGAGTTCATGGGCCACATGGTGGAGGACGTGATCCCGAACACCCAGATGCGCCGCGTGCTCGAAACCGGCGAGCCCATTCTGGTCGACCTGCTGACCAACAAGGCTGGTACTTTCGTCGTCAGCCGCATTCCGCTTCGCGAAGAGCGCGAAGGCGGGGAGGGCGGCATGGGCAAGGTCATCGGCGCGATCGGCATCGTGCTGTTCGACCAGCCCGAGACCACGCTGCAGCCGCTCATCAGCAAGTTCGCGCTGCTGCAGCGCGACCTCGACGATGCCCGCCGCGAGCTCGCGAGCCAGCGCAACAACCCGCTCTACCAGCACTCGGGCGACGGACAGCGGCGCTCCAAATACACCTTCGCGAGCTTCATCGGCAGCAGCCCGGCGGCGGTGGAGGTGAAGCGCCATGCGCGGCGCGCGGCGCAGTCGACAAGCCCGGTGCTGCTGCTGGGCGAGACCGGCACCGGCAAGGAACTGCTGGCGCATGCCATCCACGCCTCGTCCGCGCGGGCCAAGGGCCAGTTCGTCAGCGTGAACATCGCGGCGGTGCCCGACACGCTGCTCGAAGCCGAATTCTTCGGTTTTGCCCCCGGCGCCTTCACCGGCGCCGACCGCAAGGGCCGCGAGGGCAAGTTCAAGCTGGCCGACGGCGGCAGCCTGTTCCTCGACGAAATCGGCGACATGCCGCTGGGCCTGCAGGCCAAGCTGCTGCGCGCGCTGCAGGAGGGCGAGATCGAGCCGCTGGGCTCCAACAAGCTCGTGCCCTTCGACGCCCGCGTGATCGCCGCCACCTCGCGCGACCTGCCCGAACTCGTGCGGCGCGGCCAGTTCCGCGAAGACCTGTACTACCGCCTCAACGTGCTCCCGCTGCGCGTGCCCCCGCTGCGCGAGCGGCGTGCCGACATTCCCGCGCTCGTCGAGGCGCTGGGAGAGGACATGGCGCTGCGCAGCGGCGAAGCGCCGCCCGAGCTCACGCCCGACGCGCTCGCGCTGCTCGCCGGCCAGCACTGGCGCGGCAACATCCGCGAACTGCGCAACGTGCTGGAGCAGGTGACGATGCGAAGCGATTCGCAGCGCATCGATGCCGTGCAGCTCGAACGCATCCTGCGCGAAGCCGGGCTGGAGCAGATCGAGCTGCCGGCCACCCTGCAGACCAGCCACGACGCTGATGAGCAGGCCGCGCTGCTGCGCCCGTTGTCGCAGCAGGTGGCCGAACTGGAGCGCAAGGCGATTGCGGCGGCGCTGGCGTCGACCGGTGGCAACAAGCTGGCGACGGCGCGGTTGCTCGGTATTTCGCGGGCGACCTTGTATGAGCGGATGACGAGCCAGGAACAGTGAGCCTGTGCCCGAGCGATACTCCCGCCCCTGCACACAACCCCGACGCCACACCCGATGAAGAAGGCTCTTGCCCGTACCACCGCCTGTCTCGCGCTCTGCGCCGCCGCCGGCATCGCCGGTGCCGCGCCTCAATGCTCCGGCGAAGCCGTCTCTCGTGCCAAGAAGCTGCTGACCTTTCATTTCGGCGAGGACGACCGCATCCGCATCAGCCCCGAGGTGAAGGAGCTGCCGCCGATCCGCAACCCGGCCAACAAGAAGCAGCAGTTCAAGGTGCTCGAGGTCTGGGGCAGCATCTACAAGGGGGAGTACCGGATGCGGCTCATCTATTTCGTGTCGGGCAACGACTGCACGCTGATGGGCCAGGAGATCCTGGAGTACGCGAACCTGTGAGCGTCAAGGCGCTGCGTTCCACCTTCGGGCCGAACTGCCATTGGTGCGGGCTGCCCATGGACTTCGGCGAGCCCGCGGGCCGGCCGGAGTCGGCCACCATCGAGCATCTCGTGGACTCGACCTTCGGCGGCATCCGCTCGTCGAAGCACCGGCGGCTCGCGCACGCGGTCTGCAACCATGCGCGCAACGAGTTCCGGATGCAGGCCGAGCGCCAGTTCGAACAGTGGATCGCCGAGCGCAAGGCCTCCGCGAAAACCCTGACTGAAAACCAGACATTCGGCTGAAATTCAGACATCTCGAGTGTTCTGAATTCAGCCGGAAGGCGTTTCTCCCAAGTGAAGAAACGTTTGTTATCAATGGCTTAGCGGGTGGCACGAACTGTGCAATATTCAGTCACCTTTTTCAGGAGACAAAGAATGAACCGTCGCCACCTCGTCGCCCTGGCCGCGCTCGCCGCCTGCGCCTCGGCCGCCGCTCCCGCCTGGGCGCAGTCCAATGAAATCCGCATCGCCCATATCTACAGCAAGACCGGCGCGCTGGAAGCCTACGGCAAGCAGACACAGACCGGCCTGATGATGGGCCTGAACTACGCCACCGGCGGCACGATGATGGTCAACGGCAAGAAGCTGGTGGTCATCGAGAAGGACGACCAGGGCAAGCCGGACCTGGGCAAGTCGCTGCTGGCGGCCGCCTACTCGGACGACAAGGCAGCGCTGGCCATCGGCCCGACGGCATCGGGCGTGGCGCTGGCCATGCTGCCGGTGGCCGAGGAATACAAGAAGATCCTGCTGGTCGAGCCCGCCGTTGCCGACTCGATCACCGGCGACAAGTGGAACAAGTACATCTTCCGTACCGGCCGCAATTCGAGCCAGGACGCGATCTCCAACGCCGTGGCCGTCGACAAGCCCGGAGTGACCGTGGCCACGCTGGCGCAGGACAACGCCTTCGGCCGCGACGGCGTGAAGGCCTTCGGCTCGGCGCTCAAGAAGGCCAAGCTGGTCCATGAGGAATACCTGCCGCCCGCCACCACCGACTTCACCGCCGGCGCGCAGCGCCTGATCGACAAGCTCAAGGACCAGCCGGGCCGCAAGATCATCTGGATCGTCTGGGCCGGCGCGGGCAACCCGTTCAAGATCGTCGACCTCGACCTCAAGCGCTACGGCATCGAGATCGCCACCGGCGGCAACATCCTGCCGGCCATGGCCGCCTACAAGGCGCTGCCGGGCATGGAAGGCGCGGCCTATTACTACTTCGGCATTCCGAAGAACCCGGTGAACGAGGCGATGGTGTCGGCCCACTACAAGGAATTCAAGACGCCGCCGGACTTCTTCACCGCCGGCGGCTTCTCCGCCGCGATGGCCGTGGTGACGGCGCTGAAGAAGACCAACGGCGACACCAGCACCAACAAGCTCATCAGCACCATGGAAGGCATGAGCTTCGACACGCCCAAGGGCAAGATGACCTTCCGCAAGGAAGACCACCAGGCGATGCAGTCGATGTACCACTTCAAGATCAAGGTCGACCCGGCGTTCGCCTGGGGCGTGCCGGAGCTGGTGCACGAGATCAAGCCTGAAGAGATGGACATCCCCATCAAGAACAAACGCTGAACACGACAGCGTAGACAGCTCCCCCTGACCCGCGCGGCGCCCGAGGAGCGCCGCCCCGTTTTCGCCCCGGATGGCCGCCGGGCGAAGCGCCAGCCTGCGCCTTTTTCTTCGCGGCGGCGTGATGTTCCCACGGCCGATTCGATTCGTCAGTCAGCAAAGCAAACGTTCGATACCCACAACAGAAGGAGACAGCGATGCCAGCGATGAAATGGAAGAACTGGAAGGGACTCGCCACGGCCGCGGCGATGACGGTGGCGGCGCATGCCGCTCAGGCGGCGGTGCCGCTTCCGGCGCTCGGCGCCAACCCGGCGGAGGTGAGCGTGTCGGGCCTGTCGGCCGGCGGCTTCATGGCGGTGCAACTGCACGTGGCGTACTCGGCCACCTTCAAGCGTGGCGCGGGCGTGGTGGCGGGCGGTCCGTACTACTGCGCCGAGGGTTCGGTGCTCAACGCCACGGGGCGCTGCATGACGCACAGCACCAGCATCCCGGTGGCGTCGCTGGTGAGCACCACCAACAGCTGGGCTTCCAGCGGTGCGATCGACCCGGTGTCGAACATGAGCAATTCCAAGGTCTACATGTTCTCGGGCACCTCGGACAACACCGTCAAGCAGGCGGTGATGGACGACCTCAAGACCTACTACCAGAGCTTCGTGCCCGCAGCCAACGTCGTCTACAAGAACAACATCGGCGCGGGCCACGCGATGGTCACCGACGACTACGGCAGCGCCTGCAGCACCACCGCAGCCCCCTACATCAACAACTGCGGCTTCGACCTCGCGGGCGAGATCCTCACGCAACTGTACGGCCCGCTGAACCCGCGCAACAACGGCACGCTGGGCGGCACCTTCACCGAGTTCAACCAGTCGGAGTTCATCAGCGGCCACGGCATGGCGGCCACCGGCTGGATCTACGTGCCGCAGGCCTGCACCACCGCCTCGTGCCGAGTGCACCTGGTGCTGCACGGCTGCAAGCAGAACTACAACGACGTGAGCGACCAGTACGTGCGCAAGACCGGCTACAACCGCTGGGCCGACACCAACAACATCGTGCTGATCTATCCGCAGACCAGCACCGCCGCCACCAACAGCTGCTGGGACTGGTGGGGCTACGACAACGCCAACTACGCGAAGAAGTCGGGCCCGCAGATGGCCGCGATGAAGGCCATGATCGACCGCGTCACCGGTTCCTCGGGCGGCAGCGGCCTGCCGGCGCCCACCGGCGTGGGCACATCGGGCGCCACCGCCAGCAGCATGGTGATCGCCTGGAACGCCGTGAGCGGCGCCAGCGGCTACAACGTGTACCGCGGCGGCAGCAAGGTCAACGCCTCGCCGGTGGCCGCCACCAGCTACACCGACACCGGCCTGGCCGCCTCGACCTCCTACAGCTGGACCGTGGCCGCGCTGAACGCGAGCAATGTGGAGGGCGCCATGTCGTCGGCCGCGACCGGCACCACCACCGGCGGCGGCAGCGGCGGCACCTGCTATACCGCCAGCAACTACACGCACACCATTGCCGGGCGCGCCTATGCCCTGTACGGCTTCACTTATGCCTATGGCTCCAACCAGTCCATGGGCCTGTGGAACATCTACGTGACGACCACGCTGAAGCAGACCGGTCCCAACTACTACGTAGTCGGCACCTGTTGAGGCCGCTCGGCTTTTCTTCCTTCTTTCGATTCGCAATGACCAACGACGATGCTTGAGACCCGAGATCTGACCATCCGCTTCGGCGGGCACGTGGCCGTCAACAGCGTGAGCTGCGCCTTTGCGCCGGGCACGCTGACGGCCATCGTCGGCCCCAACGGCGCGGGCAAGACCACCTACTTCAACCTGATCTCGGGCCAGCTCAAGGCGAGCGCGGGCACCGTGTCGCTCGACGGGCATTCGTTGTCGGGCCTGTCCCCCTCCGCGCGGACGCACGCGGGGCTGGGGCGGGCTTTTCAGCTCACCAACCTGTTTCCCAACCTCACGGTGCTGGAGAACGTGCGCCTCGCGGTGCAGGCCACGCGCGAGGGCGCGCACCGGCGCGGTCTCAACCTGTGGAGCATCTGGAGCGACCACAAGGCGCTGACCGAGCGCGCCGACCAGATCCTGGCCGACGTCGCGCTCAAGTCCCGCGAGCACGCCACGGTGGCGAGCCTGCCGCACGGCGACCAGCGAAAGCTGGAGGTGGCGCTGCTGATGGCGCTGGAGCCCAAGGTCTTCATGTTCGACGAGCCCACGGCCGGCATGAACGCGGCCGAGGCGCCCGTCATCCTCGACCTGATCCGCAAGCTCAAGAAGGACAAGAGCAAGACCATCCTGCTGGTCGAGCACAAGATGGACGTGGTGCGCGAGCTCGCGGACCGCATCATCGTGCTGCACAACGGCACGCTGGTGGCCGATGGCGAACCCGCCGAGGTGATCGCCTCGCCGGTGGTGCAGGAGGCCTACCTGGGCGTCGCGAAGGAGGCCGCATGAGCACCAACAACCTGCTGACCCTCGAGGGCGTGCACACGCACATCGGGGCCTATCACATCCTCCACGGCGTCGACCTTGCCGTGCCGCGCGGCCAGCTCACCATGCTGCTGGGCCGCAACGGCGCGGGCAAGACGACCACGCTGCGCACCATCATGGGCCTGTGGCATGCGTCGCAGGGCAGGGTGCGCTTCGGTGACAAGGAAATCACCACGCAGCACACGCCGCAGATCGCCGGCCTGGGCATCGCCTACGTGCCGGAAAACATGGGCATCTTCTCCGACCTCACGGTGAAGGAGAACATGCTGCTGGCCGCGCGCGGCGCCAAGAATGCCCAGCAGATCGACGACACGCGGCTGAAGTGGATCTTCAAGCTCTTTCCCGCGGTCGAGAAGTTCTGGAACCACCCGGCCGGCAAGCTCTCGGGCGGGCAGAAGCAGATGCTGGCCGTCTCGCGCGCCATCGTGGAGCCGCGCGAGCTTCTCATCATCGACGAGCCCAGCAAGGGCCTCGCGCCCGTGATGATCAACAACATGATCGACGCCTTCGCCGAGCTCAAGCGCAGCGGCGTGACGATCCTGCTGGTGGAGCAGAACATCAACTTCGCCCAGCGGCTGGGCGACACCGTCGCGGTAATGGACAACGGCCGGGTGGTGCACGCCGGCTCCATGGCGGAGTTCTCCGCCGACGCGCAACTTCAGCAATCTCTCTTGGGCCTCGCGCTATGACGATTTCCGTGTCTTGTTCCCTCTCCCGCTTGCGGGAGAGGGCTAGGGTGAGGGCAGGCGGCCTGTGCAACGGCCATGACCTCGTCTCGTCGCCGTCGGCCCTCACCCCAACCCTCTCCCGCAAGCGGGAGAGGGGGCAAGAGGAGGCGCAGCAATGAAAGCCCTCGACTTCGACTGGCGCCCGCTGCTCCTGGCCCCGGTGCTGGCGCTCGCCGCGTTGCCGCTCACCGGCTCCTTCTCGACCTGGCTCACGCTCACCGTGGCGGGGCTGGCGATGGGCATGATCATCTTCATCATCGCCTCGGGCCTCACGCTGGTGTTCGGCCTCATGGACGTGCTGAACTTCGGCCATGGCGTGTTCATCGCGCTCGGCGCCTTCGTGGCCAGCAGCGTGCTCGGCCTCATGGGCGACTGGACCGGCTCGGGCGAGCTGTGGCGCAACCTCGTGGCGGTGTTCCCGGCGATGCTGGTCGCGATGGCGGTGGCCGGTGCGGTAGGGCTGGCCTTCGAGCGCTTCATCGTGCGGCCGGTGTACGGCCAGCACCTGAAGCAGATCCTCATCACGATGGGCGGCATGATCATCGGCGAGGAACTCATCAAGGTGATCTGGGGCCCGGCGCAGATTCCGCTGCCGCTGCCCGAGGCGCTGCGCGGCTCGCTGCTGGTGGGCGACGCGGCCATCAGCAAGTACCGCCTGCTCGCGGTGGCCGTGGGCGTTGTCGTGTTCGGCGTGCTCGCATGGACACTGGGGCGCACCAAGATCGGCCTGCTCATCCGCGCGGGCGTGCAGGACCGAGAGATGGTCGAGTCGCTGGGCTACCGCATCGGGCGGCTCTTCGTCGGCGTGTTCGTCGTCGGCAGCGCGCTGGCCGGACTGGGCGGCGTGATGTGGGGCCTCTTCCAGCAGAACCTGGTGCCGCAGATGGGTGCGCAGGTCAACGTGCTGATCTTCATCGTCATCATCATCGGCGGGCTGGGCTCGACGGGTGGGGCGCTCATCGGCGCGCTGCTGGTGGGGCTGATGACCAACTACGTGGGCTTCCTGCTGCCCACGCTCACCCAGTTCGCGAGCATCTTCCTGATGGTGGCCGTGCTGCTGTGGCGCCCGCAGGGCGTGTACCCGGTGGCGAACCGCTGAAGAGGAGGACGAAAACATGTTCCTGAAGCGACTCCTCTCCAACGACATGCCACGCAGCCGGCTGCTCGCCGTGCTGCTGCTGGCAGTGTTCATCGCGCTGGCCTTCGCGCCATTCATCTTCCCCGGCGTGAAGGCGCTGAGTGTCGCGGCCAAGATCCTGGTGTTCGTGGTGCTGGTGGCCAGCTTCGACCTGCTGCTGGGCTACACCGGCATCGTGAGCTTCGCGCACACCATGTTCTTCGGCATCGGGGCCTACGGCATCGCCATCTCGGCCTCGAGGCTCGGGCCGAACTGGGGCGCGGTGCTGGTCGGGCTGGGCGCGTCGCTGGCGATCTCGCTGGTGCTGTCGTTCGCCATCGGCCTCTTCTCGCTGCGGGTGCGCGCGATCTTCTTCGCCATGATCACACTGGCCGTGGCTTCGGCCTTCCAGACGCTGGCTTCGCAGCTCTCGGACTTCACCGGCGGCGAGGATGGCCTGACCTTCAAGCTGCCCGAGCTGATCTCGCCGAGCTTCGAGTTCGCGGAAGAGCCTTTCCTCGGCGTTTCGCTCGACGGCAGGCTGCTTTGCTACTACCTGCTGTTCGTGGCGGCGGTGGTGCTGGTGCTGGCGCTGCTGCGCATCGTGAACTCGCCCTTCGGCCGCGTGCTGCAGGCCATCCGCGAGAACGAGTTCCGCGCCGAGGCGATCGGCTACCGCGTGGTGGTCTACCGCACCACGGCCGCCGTGCTGTCGGCGCTCTTCGCCACGCTGGCCGGCGCGATGCTGGCGATCTGGCTGCGCTACAACGGGCCGGATACCTCGCTGAGCTTCGAGATCATGATCGACGTGCTGCTGATCGTGGTGATCGGCGGCATGGGCACCATCTACGGCGCGGCCATCGGCGCGGTGCTGTTCGTGGTGGCGCAGAGCTATCTGCAGGACCTGCTGCGCATCGGCAACGAGGCCGCCAGCGGCCTGCCGTGGCTGGCTGCGCTGCTGTCGCCCGACCGCTGGCTGCTGTGGCTGGGCGTGCTGTTCGTGCTGTCCGTCTATTACTTCCCGACTGGCATCGTCGGAAAACTGCGTGCAAGGGCTGCGCGATGAGCGACAACAACAATCTGATTCCGCTTTCCCGCTACGCGCAGCTCGCCGGCCGCGAGATCCATTGGCTCGAATGGGGCTCGCCCGAGGCGCCCGTGGTCATCGCCTGGCATGGCCTTGCGCGCACAGGGCGCGACATGGACGAACTGGCGCAGCACTTCGCCTCGCGCGGCTTCCGCGTGATCTGCCCCGACACCATCGGCCGCGGCCTGAGCCAGTGGAGCCCGCTGCCGGACGAGGAATACAAGCTCTCGTTCTATGCGCGCATCGCCAATGCGCTTTGCGACGAGCTGCGGCTCGGGCGGGTGCACTGGGTCGGCACCTCGATGGGCGGCGCCATCGGCACCGTCTGCGCCTCGGGCCTGTTCGAGCCGCGCATGAAGGCGCGCATCGCGAGCCTGGTGCTCAACGACAATGCGCCCGAGCTGGCGCAGCCGGCCATCGAGCGCATCCGCGCCTATGCGGGCGAGCCGCCGGCCTTCGACACGGTGGCCGAACTCGAAGCCTTCTTCCGCACGGTCTACAAGCCCTACGGCTGGCTCAGCGACGCGCAATGGCGCCGGCTGACCGAGACCTCCACGCGCCGGCTGCCCGACGGCCGCGTGACGCCGCACTACGACCCGGCCATGGTCCGGCAGTTCAGCGCGCACGACAACGACTACCTGATCTGGCCGCACTACGACGCCATCGAGGTGCCGGTGCTGTGCCTGCGCGGAGCCGAGTCCGACCTGGTGCTGCCGGGCGTGGTCGAGGAGATGAAGCAGCGCGGTCCCGGCGCGGCCGGTCGGCTGCGGGTGATCGAAGTTCCTGCCTGCGGTCACGCGCCCGCGCTGAACGTGCCGGAACAACTTGATCCCATCGAGGGGTTTATCCGCGCCGCCGGCCGCTGAGGTAGCGGCGGCGTGACAATCGCCGCCCACCTCAACCACAAGGCCGACCACAGGCCTCGAACACCATGGCGCTCTCGATGTACGACCTGTCCGTGCCCGTCTTCACGCGCGGACTCGGCCGGCTCACCCATATCCTCGACAAGAGCCTCGCGCATGCGAAGGCCAACGGCATCGACCCGGCCGAGCTGGTCGATGCACGCCTCGCGCCCGACATGCTCACGCTGGCCGGCCAGATCCAGCGCGCCAGCGATGCCTCCAAGCTCGGCACGGCCCGCATCGCCGGCGTCACCGCGCCTAGCTTCCCCGACGAGGAAAAGACCTGGGACGACCTGGTCGCGCGCATCGCGAAGACGCAGGACTTCCTGGTAACGGTCGACCGCGCGCTGATCGACGGCCACGAAGACCGCGCGGTGACCATCAAGACCCGCGAAGGCGAGGCGACCTTCACGGCGCAGCGCTACCTGCTGCAGTTCGCAGTGCCCAATTTCTTCTTCCACGTGACCACGGCCTACGACGTGCTGCGCCACAAGGGCATGCCCATCGGCAAGATGGACTACCTGGGCAAGTTCTGACCTGGGCGGCCCATCACGCCGCCGGGACAAAGTTCAAATTGCCGTGACACATGCGCACGCAGCGCGTGCGCCGCGAACAATCGCGCCTGACCGCTGTCGGTCTGACACACGAGCGAGGTTTGCGATCATGAACATGATGTCCAGAAGGGCGTTCTCGGGGCTCGCCGCAGGTGCCTCCGCCCTGGCGGCAGCCGCGGGTGGCGCCTGGCCGGCACGCAGCGCGCTGGCCGCCTCGCCGGGGCTGCGCGACTACGGCAAGGCCCCCGAATTCACTGGTATCGACAAGTGGCTCAACTCCGAGCCGCTCACCATGAAGGGGCTGTCCGGCAAGGTGGTGCTGGTCGACTTCTGGACTTATTCCTGCATCAACTGCATTCGCACGCTGCCGCACGTGGTGCGCTGGTACGAGACGTACAAGGACCGGGGCTTCACCGTGGTGGGCGTGCATTCGCCCGAGTTCGCCTACGAGAAGCTCACGCGCAACGTGCAGGACGCGATCGAGCGCTTCAACATCCGCTACCCGGTGGCGCAGGACAACGGATTCGCCACCTGGCGGGCCTACAGCAACCAGTACTGGCCCGCGTTCTACCTGGCCGACAGCAGCGGGCAGGTGATGCGGCAGCATTTCGGCGAAGGGGAGTACGCCGAGATGGAGGCTGCGATCCAGGCGCTGCTGGCACGCAGGCCGGCAGCCTGAGCCAGGATCAATTTGCCGATTCGAGGATGCGCCGTACCGCCGCCTTGCCCGCGGGCGTGAGCACCGGGCCGAGCTCGGCGTAGGGCACTTCGATCTCGATCTCGCAGCCGTTGCCGTAGGCGGGCTGGGCGAAGCGCATGCCCTTGGCTTCCAGCGTCAGGTCGTAGTAGGCGCCTTCTTCGTAGTTGGAGCGGCAGTTGTCCTCGGCCTTCGACGCGTCGATGCCCGCGTAGCGGAACAGGAAGCGGCGCAGCTTCGGCGTCATCGAGCCGCCTCCGGTGCCGGATAGCCGTCCCTCGGCCGGACGCGACTTCGACAGCGAGCGCAGGCCGAACCAGGACCATGGGTCGACCTGCTTGCCCGTCTGCAGGTCCCAGGTGCGATGGAACCAGGAGATCCCGTTGCGGCCCATGCCGGCCGCCCAGGTGTAGTTGCGGATGCTGAGCCACTGCGAGCTCCAGTACGAAGGATCGGCGGTGTTCTCGTCTTCCGCCGGTACGCCGACCCGCCCGAGGAACTCGCGGCGCTTGTCGAAGTACTCCTTGATCGTGTCCTTGCTGGTGTCGAAGTCGCGGCGCAGCTCGCGGTTGATGGCTGCCAGCGTGGGCTCGGGGCCGGAGAGTTCGATGGTTTCCTGGCCGGCGAAGCGCAGGCGGCGGAAGCTGCGGCCGGGCGCGAATTCTTCTTTCTTCCCGCTCTCGATCTTCGGCGGCGCTTCGAGCAGGCCCGCATAGCCGTCGCTGCCGCAGGCCTTGTCGCCACCCGTGGCGTCGGACAGGTCGAGCCGGATGGGCAGCGTCACGGGCACGCCCTTCACGCTCTTCCAGGTGCCGGTCAGCGTGTTGCCCTTGGCGGGGTCGAGCGACCACAGGCCGGTGTCGCCGGCTTCATGCCAGAAGCTGTCTTTCTCGACGCGGCTCAGCGGGATCGCCTTCTTGTACTGCTTGTAGAAGTAGCTGCCGCTCGGGAACTCGGCGTTGAAGCAGGCCACGATGGCCTTGGTGCCGAGCGTGCCTTCCCACACGCCCTTGGGCACTTCGGCGGTTCCGGCTGCGCGGGCCATGAAGGGCACCAGCAGAAAAAGGCCACCGAGGGCGCGAAGAGGTTTCATGGCTTGCGTGCGGAGATCGAATACATGAGCGGAATGCGCGGCATGCCCTCGGGCGGTGCCATGCGGCGCCCGCCGATGTCGCGCATGCCTTCGAAGGGCTTCCAGCCGTTGGCGTACGGGTATTCGTCGAGCCGTTCGACGACGAGGCCGGCCTGCGACAGTGCGGTCGTCACCTGGCCCACGCCCCAAGTGAACTCGAAGCTGGGGTGCGGGTTGCTGAAGTTCTCCACGCCGCGCTCGTAGCCTTCGCGCACCAGGCCGTCGCCGGAATCGGCCACGTAGTCGCCCACGCCTTCCTCGGGCACGGGGGCTTCGTTGAAGTAGTCGTAGTGGAACTTCCAGGCCGGGTCGAACACCAGCGCGAAAGGGTGGAACTCGACGAAGACGAAGCGGCCGCCGGGCTTGAGCATCTGCGCCACTCCGCGCGCCCAGGCGGCGATGTCGGAGAGCCAGCACAGCGTGCCGTACGAACAGAAGACGATGTCGTGCTTCTCGCCGCGTGTCTGCGCGTCGCGGAAGTAATCGTAGACATCCGAGCGCACGAAGCGCGCCGCGATGCCCGACTGCTGCGAGAGCCGCGTCGCGAAGTCGACGGCCTCGTCGGAGATGTCCACGCCCGTCACCTCGGCGCCGAGGCGCGCGATGCTCAGGCTGTCCTGTCCGGCGTTGCACTGCAGGTGCAGCACAGACAGGCCTTTCACGTCACCGAGCAGGCGGGCTTCTTCGGGGAAGAGGGTGGAGCCGCCCTTGCGGAAGAAGGCGGCCTGATCGCCCTTGTGGCTGTTGTGTGCGACGGTGGCCGCGTTCCACGAGAGCCGGTTGGCTTCGTGCAGATCCTGTTTCATGGGGTGGCGTTCGTTCTTTGCGTGGGCCAGCCGGCCAGGTTGCGCTCGGCGATGCCCGCGAGCGCGGTGATCCATGCCGGGCTGTCGTTCAGGCAGGGGATGTAGCTGAAGGCTTCGCCGCCCGCGTGCAGGAAGGCTTCGCGGCCTTCCATGGCGATTTCTTCGAGCGTCTCGAGGCAGTCGGCCGGGAAGCCCGGGCAGACCACGTCGACGCGCTTCACGCCGGAGGCGCCGAGTTCGCGCAGCGTGGGCTCGGTGTAGGGTTCCAGCCATTTGGCCTTGCCGAAGCGCGACTGGAAGGTCACGCGGTACTGGGCACTCGAAAGGCCCAGCCGCGCTGCGAGCAGGCGTGCGGTTTCGGTGCACTGCGCCTGGTACGGATCGCCCAGCGCGATGTTGCGCGCGGGAATGCCGTGGAAGCTCATCAGCAGCACCTCGCCGCGGCCTTCGGTTTTCCAGTGCTTCTCGATGCTCTGCGCGAGCGCCTCGATGTAGGCCGGGTCGTCGTGGTAGTCGTTGACGAAGCGGAACTCGGGCACGCGGCGCTGCTTGCGGCTCCACGCGTTCACCGCATCGATCACGCTTGCGGTGGTGGTGCCCGAATACTGGGGGTAGGCCTGCAGCACCACCACGCGGGTGGCGCCTTCGGCCTGCAGCGCGTCGAGCCGGGAGGCGATGGAGGGGCTGGCGTAGCGCATTGCGTCGCGCACCGTGACGCGGTGGCCGCGCTCGCCGAGCCAGCCGGCCAGCAGCGTCGCCTGCTTCTGCGTCCACACCTTCAGCGGCGAGCCTTCGCGCATCCAGATGCTCGCGTACTTGGCGGCCGACTTGGCTGGGCGTGTGCGAAGGATGATGCCGTGCAGGATCGGCGCCCAGAGCAGCTTCGGGATCTCGACCACGCGGGGGTCGCCCAGGAAGTCGGCGAGGTAGGGGCGCACGGCTGCTGCTGTGGGGGCATCAGGTGAGCCGAGGTTGCACCAGAGCACTGCGGTGCGCGGGGTACTCGGGGGAGCGTTCTCGTGAGTCGAAGGCATGCGATATTCTCGGGCATGACTTCCGTTTCCCCGGCGCCCGCGGGCGCCGCGCCTCTCGATCTCAAGCGCATCTCGGCGATCTCGCTGGACCTCGACGACACCCTCTGGCCGATCTGGCCGACCATCGAACGCGCCGAGGCCGTGCTGCATGCATGGCTGCTGCGCGAGGCGCCCAAGACGGCCAGCCTGCTGATGACGCCGGGCATCCTGCGTGAGCTGCGCGAAGCCACCGCCAAGGAGCGTTCGGATCTCGCGCATGACCTGAGCGCGCTGCGCCGCGAGTCGATCCGCAGCGCGCTCACCCGCGCGGGCGAAGACCCGGCGCTGGCCGACCCGGCCTTCGACGCTTTCTTTGCCGAGCGCCAGCGCGTGACGCTCTACGACGACGCGCTTCCGGCGCTGAAGTGGCTCAGCGAGCGCTATCCGCTGGTGGCCATCTCCAACGGCAACGCCGACATCCAGAAGACCGGCGTGGGCCGCTGGTTCCGCACCGCCTTCAACGCGCGCGCCTTCGGCAGCGGCAAGCCGCACGCGCCAATCTTCCGCGCCGCGGCCGCATCGGTCGGCCTGCTGCCCAGGGACGTGCTGCACGTGGGCGACGATGCCGAGCTGGACGTGGTCGGCGCGCTCAACGCCGGCATGCAGGCCGCCTGGCTGGTGCGCGACGAGCGGCCCTGGGTGCACGGCGCGCGGCCGCAGCTGATCGTGCCCAACCTGCACGCGTTGTGCATGGCGCTGGGCGGCTGAGGTACCAACGGGTCCGACAAGAAGCGTGGTTCATTCCAGGAACACCGCGGAACCGGCTTTGCCGGGCCGCAGGTGTTGCCCCCTGCAAGGGGGTTGGCGAAGCGACACGAAGTGCGCGGAGCCTGGGGGTTAGCCAAATACCGGTCTGAAGAAGCTGCGCTCGTAGCTCACGATGCAGCGGGTTTCCTCCGCGTACTTGAATGCGGCCTGGCATTCCGGGTCCTGCATCGAGTCGGCGCGGTACTTCTCATAGGCGGCCAGGCTCGGGAAGGTGAACATCGCCAGCGCCACGTTGTTCGTGCCCTCCGAGGGCAGGAAGTAGCCGTGGTGCTTGCCGCCGAACTTCTCGACCAGTGGAATCCAGAGCTTGCCGTAGTGCTCGAATTCCTTGAGCTTGTAGGCGTCGACGATGTAGCGCAGGTAGCAGGTGACCATGGGAGTCCGTCTTTCGGGATGGGGTAGAGGGGTATTGGCGCGGCGTCTGCAGCCGCGCGCGGGGCTGACTATAGTTTCCGGGCTGTTGTCCCAACCTCCGCGGCCTTGCGCCGGACAGGAACCCCGAAGTGCATCTCTCCAACTGGCTTGTGTTTTGCGGCGTCACGCTGCTCGTCGTCTTCACACCCGGGCCGGCCGTGCTGCTCGCGGTCTCGAACTCGATGAGCGTCGGCCCGCGACGGGCAATGATCAGTTCGCTGGGCAACGCCGCCGGGCTTTTCATGGTGTCGGCCGCCGCGATGGCGGGGTTGGGCGTGGTGCTCTCCACCTCGGCCCATGCCTTCATGGTGCTGAAGCTGGCCGGTGCGGCCTACCTGATCTACCTGGGCATCAAGCAATGGCGCAGCCAGGGCAGCGTTTTCGCCGACGTGCAGGGCGGTCCGTCCGCCGGCACTCCGCGTTCGAGCTGGCGCCTCTTCGGCCACGGGATGACGGTCGCGCTGACCAATCCCAAGGGCATCCTTTTCTTCTCGGCCCTGTTCCCGCAGTTCCTGACGCAGGACGCACCCATCCTCACGCAGTTCGCGGTGCTGACCGGCACCTTCGCCGCTGCCTCGGTGGTCGCCCACTCGTTCTATGTGCTGCTGGCGCGCCTGTTGCGCAGGCAGCTTTCCGATCCGCGTCGCACGCGCATCTTCAACAAGGTGTCGGGCGGGGCCTTCGTGCTGCTGGGGCTGAGCCTGCTTCGGCTGCGCAACAAGGCGGCCTGAGCTGCGCCTTTTCTCAGTCGAGCCCGAAGCGCTCGCGCAGCGCCGTGCAGAAGCCGGCGGTGCCGCTGATCGACAGGGTAATAGTGTCGTAACGCGGATCGTCCTCGCTCGATTCCTGCAGGTCGTAGTCCCACAGGCCGCCTTCGTCGAGGGCGCCGCGTGCATCCGGAAAGGCGGCCTCGGCCCAGGCCAGTACGCGGGCGACTTCGGCCCGCACCTCGGACGTCTTGTCGGGCGAGGTCGAGGCCATGGCGTCGAAGGTGCCGTGGCCTTCGGTGTCTTCGCTGTAGTCGAAGTCGAGATAGCGCAGTCCGGTCGTCATGGCGTCGATTCAGTTCAATGATCTGGCGGCGGCGAGCCCGCTGAGCACCGCGCCTTCGAGCGTGGCGGGGTAGGGGCCTTCGATGTAGTCGCCGCAGGCCTGCAGGCCCGGTGCGATGGACGATGACGGCCGCACGAGGCCGGGCGTGCAGGCGAAGGTGGCGCGCTTCTCGACCACGGTCTGCACCAGCTGCAGGTTCGATTGACCCAGCTGCGCGGCGGCTTGCGCGATGACCTTTTCTTCCAGCACCTCGCGCGATGCCTCGTTCGCGCTCACGACCATCGCGAGCACGCCCTGCAGGCCGCCGAGCTGGCTCCTGTCGAAAACGAACTGGGCCGGCGCCGTGGCCGGATGGCTGCGCAGCGCGAGCATCGGCTCGGCAAGCGGCCTGGCGCCGCGCACGTAGACAGTGGCGATGGCCTCGAAGCGCAGCGCCTCGGTGGTCTCGCACCAGCGATCCGCCGGCAGGCCCGAGGCGCGGACCAGCCGTGCTGCATCCCACGGAGCGCAGGCCAGCACGACCTGATCGAAAGCGTCTCCGTCGACCAGCCACTGCCCGGCTTCGGATGCAATGGCACGCACGCGCGTGCCGATGCGCACCGTGGCGCCTTGCCGTGTCAGCCAGCGAATCGCGGCATCGGGCAGCAGCGCGCCCAGGTCGGCGCGCGGCAGCAACAGGTCGGCGCCGCCGCTTCCGCTGAAGAGCGCGTCCTTCAGCACGCGCAGGAAGACTTCGCCGCTCGACTGCGCCACGGGCGTGTTGAGCGCCGAAACGCACAGCGGTTCGATCAGCTCCCGCATCACGCGCGGAGTGAGCCCGGCGCACAGATCGGCAACCGTCGTGCCGCCGGCACAGCGAAAGCCCGAAAGCCTCCAGCCGATGGCGGTGCGCAGCAACGACGACTTGTCGCGCCACGTCCAGCCCCGCGCCGTGAAGATGCCCGCCAGCAGGTCGAGCGGCGCAGGCAGCCGAGGCAGCTTCAGCCCGCCGCCATCGGCAAAGCGCAGCGAAAGAGGCAGCCGCAGCAGCACGCCTTCGACATCGACGCCGACGTCGCGCATCAGCTGCAGCGTGGCGGTGTACGCACCGATCAGGATGTGCTGGCCGTTGTCCAGCGCCAGCCCGTGCATGTTGTCGACCCGCCGCGCCCGGCCGCCCGGCATGTGCGCCGCCTCGAACAGCGTGATGGCATGGCCGAGCCGCGTGGCCTCCACCGCGCAGGCAAGGCCGGCCCAGCCGGCGCCGATGACGGCGGTCTTCTTCTTGGTCAAGCTCAGATTCGTCCGAGGGCCTGAACCTTCCACGCCAGCCAGAACTTGCGCACCGGCGTCAGGCTCACGCGCTGGTTCAGCACCTGGAAGTTGTCGCGTTCGATCTCCCGCAGCAGGGTGCGGTAGATGCTGGCCATCATCAGGCCGGGCTTCTGCGAGCGGCGGTCAGCCAGGGGGAGCAGGGCGAGCGCTTCGTCGTAGGCGGTGTGGGCGCGGGCGGCCTGGAACTTCATGAGTTCGACGAAACGCTCGGAGTGCACGCGGTTCAGGATCTCGTGCGCCTTCACGTCGAACTTCTGCAGTTCGTTGACCGGCAGGTAGATGCGGCCGCGCAGCGCGTCTTCGCCCACGTCGCGCAGGATGTTGGTGAGCTGCAGCGCCAGGCCCAGCTTGTGGGCGTAGGCAGTGGTCTGGGCGTCGGTCTGGCCGAAGATGCGGGCAGCGACCTCGCCGACCACGCCGGCCACGAGGTGGCAATAGCGAGAGAGGCCCTGAAAGTCGAGGTAGCGCGTCTGTTCGAGGTCCATCTGGCAGCCGTCGATCACCTCGTTGAGCTGGCGTGCCTCGATGCCATAGGCCGCGGCATGCGGCATCAGCGCCTGCATCACCGGATGGCGCGGCGTGCCCGCGAAGGACTGCGAGACCTCGGTGCGCCACCAGGCGAGCTTGGTGGCGGCCACGCCGGGGTCGCTGACCTCGTCGACCACGTCGTCGACTTCCCGGCAGAAGGCATAGAAGGCGGTGATCGCGGCGCGGCGCGACTTGGGAAGGAACAGGAAGGCGTAATAGAAACTGCTGCCCGAGGCGGCGGCCTTGTCTTGCACGTATTGCTCGGGGGTCATCGGGGAGGCGCTGCTTTCATGGGGCGTGATTGTCTCCGCATCCGCACGGCCTTCCAGAGCAGCACCGGCGCGTCGAGCTTGCCGATGGCGGGGCGCTGCGTGAAGGTGTCGAAGCCCAGGTCCTGGATCTTGTCGAGGATGCGCAGGCCGCCCTGCACCACGAGGCGCAGCTCCCAGCCGGCGCGGCCGGGCAGGCGGTGTACGAGGGGGGCGCCCTCGTTCATGAGTTCGCGCGCCCAGTAAGACACGACTGCTATGAGATTGATAGCTTCCTGCGGTGGCTCCGCGCGCGAGAGCGGCGCGAAGACCTTGAAGTGCTCGGGCGAGAGGCCGCGCCGGTCGCAGTCGGTCAGCGGAAAGTAGAAGCGGCCGCGCGGAAGGTCGACGCTCGGGTCCTGCCAGAAATTGATGAGCTGCAGCGCGCTGCAGATCGCGTCGCTCTGCGCCAGGGCCTCGGCGTCGTGCACGCCGTAGAGATGCAGCAGCAGGCGCCCGACGGGATTGGCGGAGCGGCGGCAGTAGTCGAGCAGTTCGGCGCGGTCGGCGTAGGTGCCGCGGTCGCGGGTTTTCTCGATGTCCTGCATGAAGGCGCTCAGCAGGTCGGCGAGCAGGTCTTCGGGCAGGCCGTGGCGGGCGATGCTGTGGGCCAGCGGGCCGAAGACCTGGGGCCAGCGCGATCCGGGCAGCACTTCGCCGCGGGCGGCCGAGGCGAGTTCTGCGCGATAGGCGCGCAGGTCGGCCAGGCGCTCGGCGGGCGAGGCGCTGCCTTCGTCGGCGATGTCGTCGGCGGTGCGCGCGAAGTGGTAGATCGCCGCGATCGGCGGGCGCAGATGCGGCGGGCACAGCCACGAGGCTACGGGGAAGTTCTCGTAGTGCGCAGGCGGCGCGGCATGTTGGGGAGTGGCGGACACGCCACGATTGTCCGCGACGGCGCAATGCCCCCGCACTATGCTCGCAGCGTCGCCACTACGAACTCCCCGCTTCATGAAAGCATCCGCTCCGGCTTCCGGGTCCCAGGTTTCTGCGTACGGCGAGGCGGCGCACCCCACGGGCCCGGCGCTCATGGTGGCGGCGCTGGGCGTCGTGTTCGGCGACATCGGCACCTCGCCGCTGTACGCCTTCAAGGAAACGATGAACCCCGAACACGGCGTGCCGTTCACGCCCGATTCGGTGCTGGGGCTGCTCTCGCTGATCTTCTGGGGGCTGATGTTCGTGGTCACGCTGAAGTACGTGGTGTTCGTGCTGCGCGCCGACCACGACGGCGAAGGCGGCATCCTGGCGCTGCAGGCCTTGGCGCGCCGCGCCGTCGCGGGGCCGAAGACGAAGCCATGGGTGTGGAACGCCATCGGGCTGCTGGGCCTGGTGGGTGCGGCCATGTTCTACGGCGACAGCCTGATCACGCCGGCCATTTCGGTGCTGTCGGCGGTCGAGGGGTTGGAGGTGCAGGCGCCGGTGCTGCAGCGCGCGGTGCTGCCGATCACGGTGGCGATCCTGATCGCGCTCTTCATGGTGCAGAAGAAGGGCACCGGCACGGTGGGCAAGATATTCGGGCCGGTCATGCTGCTGTGGTTCATCGTGCTGGCGGTGGCTGGCGCGTGGCAGGTGCTGCAGCAGCCGCAGGTGCTGGCGGCGCTCGATCCGCGGCGCGCCTTTGGCTTCCTGATCGAGCACCGGGCGCAGTCGCTGGCGGTGCTGGGCGCGGTGTTCCTGGCTTTCACGGGCGGCGAGGCGCTGTATGCCGACATGGGGCATTTCGGCGCGAAGCCGATCCGGCTGGCGTGGCTCTTCATCGCGCTGCCGGGGCTGGTGCTGAACTACTTCGGGCAGGGCGCGCTGGTGCTGGCGAACCCGGCGGCCATCGACAACCCGTTCTTCCGGCTCTTTCCCTCGTGGGGCGTGCTGCCGATGGTGGTGCTGGCCGCGATGGCGACGGTGATCGCCTCGCAGGCGGTGATTTCGGGTGCCTTCTCGCTCACGGCGCACGCGATGCGCATGGGTTATCTGCCGCGCATGCGGGTGATCCAGACCTCGGGCGCGGCCATCGGGCAGATCTACGTGCCGGCGGTCAACTGGCTGCTGATGGTGGGCGTGCTGCTGCTGGTGCTGGGCTTTCGCAGCTCGGGGGCGTTGTCGGCGGCATACGGCATCGCGGTGTCGATCACGATGGTGACGACGACGCTTCTGGCCGGCATCGTGGCCTGGGGCCTGTGGCGCTGGAACAAGGTGGCGGTGGTGATCGGCGTGACGGCCTTCGCGGTGGTCGACCTGACCTTCGTGATCGCCAACAGCCTGAAGGTGGCCGAGGGCGGCTGGCTCACGCTGGCGGTGGCGGCCGTGGTGATGGTGCTCTTCACCACCTGGTCGAAGGGGCGCCGGCTGGGGCTGGAGGCTGCCGCGGCCGAGAGCCTGCCGCTGCGGCCCTTCGTCGAGTCGCTGGCGCAGCACATGCCGCACCGGGTGAGCGGAACGGCCGTGTTCCTGAACCCCGATGCCACGGCGGTGCCGCATGCGCTGCTGCACAACCTCAAGCACAACCAGGTGCTGCACGAGCAGGTGATCGTGCTGCGCGTGCTGGCCTGCGACACGCCGCGCGTCGACGCGCGCATCCGCATCGAGGCCGAGCAACTGATGGAGGGCATCTGGATGGTCACGGCGCGCCACGGCTTCATGGAGCGGCCGGACGTGCCGGAATTCATCCGCATCCTGGCCTACCAGAAGACGCTGGCGATCGATTCGATGAAGACCTCGTACTTCGTCTCGCGCGCCTCGGTGGGCGAGGAGAACCTGCCGGGCATGAACCCGATCCGGCGGGCGCTCTTCGGCTGGCTGCAGCGCAACGCAGGCCGGGCATCCGACTACTTTGAACTGCCCGACAACCGTCTCGTGGAGATGGGCCAGCGCACCTAGTTTTTCGGCGGCCGGCCGCCCTAGTGACCAACGGGTCATTGACACTGGTTCACGTTTACCCTAGATTACTAACCAGTGGGTCAGTAATGGCCCGGGTTCGTCCTACCAGGGTGTCTCATGACCGCCTCCACCGTCTCTCCGTTCCGTGTGCGCAGCGCCGCCTGGCTGCTGCTTCCCGCCGTGCTGCTGGCCGGCTGCTCTCCAAAGCCTGCGGCCGAAGACCCGGTGCGCGCGGTCAAATTCGTGACCGTGGGGACTAGCGAATTCGATGCCCAGCCCGAGTTCTCGGCCGAGGTGCGAGCTCGCGTCGAATCGCGCCTGGGCTTTCGCGTAGGGGGCAAGATCACCAAGCGTCAGGCCGAACTCGGCCAGCATGTGCAGGCCGGGCAGGTTCTGGCCCAGCTCGATCCGCAGGACTACCGCCTTGCCGCCGAAGCCGCACGGGCCCAGCAGGCCGCGGCGCTGACCAATCGTGACCTCGCGGCTGCAGACCTCAAGCGCTACACCGAACTGCGGTCGCAGAACTTCATCAGCGGCGCCGAGCTGGAGCGCCGCGAAACCACCTGGAAGGCCGCGCAGGCCCAGCTCGAGCAGGCGCAGGCGCAACTGGCCTCGCAGGGCAACCAGGCCAACTACACGACGCTGGTGGCCGACGTGGCCGGCATCGTCACCGCCATCGAGGCCGAGCCCGGCCAGGTCGTGCAGGCCGGCACACCGGTCGTGCGCATCGCCCAGGACGGCGCGCGCGACGTGGTGTTCGCGGTGCCTGAAGACCGCGCTACGCTGATCAAGACCGGCTCGCCCGTCACGGTGCGCGGCTGGTCCGGCGGCAATGAACTGCAGGGCCAGGTGCGAGAGGTGGCGGCCAGCGCCGATGCAGTCACGCGCACCTACTCGGTCAAGGTTTCCATCGACGCCGCTACCGCGCCCCCTCTGGGCGCCACGGTCTATGCGCGTCCCCAGGCGCTGGCGCACGCCGGTGCCGCGGTGATGAAGCTGCCGACCAGCGCGCTGCGCCAGGAAGGCAAGGGCACGTCGGTGTGGGTGCTCGACAAGTCGACGATGACGGTGCGCTCGCAGCCCGTGCAGGTGGCCACCGCCGACGGCAATGAAGCCGTGATCGCCGGCGGCATCTCGCCCGGCATGATGGTCGTGGCCGCCGGCGTGCATGTGCTGTCGCCGGGGCAGAAGGTCACCATCTACCAGTCTCGCGAGGCGGCCGCGGCCGCCGCCAACGCAGGCGCCAAGGAGTCGGCCCAGCCCGTCACGGCTGTCGCGGCGACGAACAAGGAGATCGCAGCGGGTGCCGCCAAATGAGCGGCGGCGCGGCGAACCCCAACGACAAGCCCTCCGGCTTCAATCTCTCCAAATGGGCGCTGGACCACGCGCCCCTCACGCGCTACCTGATGGTGGTGCTGATGGTGCTGGGCGCCTTCGCGTACTTCCAGCTCGGGCAGGACGAGGACCCGCCCTTCACCTTCCGCGCGATGGTCGTGCGCACCTACTGGCCCGGCGCCACCGCGCAGCAGGTGGCCGAGCAGGTCACCGACAAGCTCGAACGCACGCTGCAGGAGGCCCCGTACGCCGACAAGATCCGCAGCTACTCGAAGCCCGGCGAGTCTCAGATCATCTTCAACATCAAGGATTCGTCGAAGTCCACCGAGGTGGCCAACGTCTGGTACACGGTGCGCAAGAAGATCGGCGACATGCGTGCCACGTTGCCGGCCGGCGTGCAGGGGCCGTTCTTCAATGACGACTTCGGCGACGTCTACGGCGTGATCTACGCGCTGGAGAGCGACGGCTTCAGCTATGCCGAGCTCAAGACGCTGGCCGACGACGTGCGCCAGCAGCTGCTGCGCGTGAAGGACGTGGCCAAGGTCGACCAGTTCGGCGTGCAGGACGAGAAGGTCTACATCGAGATCTCGCAGAAGCGCCTGGCGCAGCTGGGGCTCGATTTCAACGCGGTGCTCTCGCAGCTCGGCTCGCAGAACGCCATCGAGAGCGCGGGCACCATCCAGTCGCCGCTCGACGTGGTGCAGGTGCGAGTGGCCGGCCAGTTCACCAGCGTCGACCAGCTGCGCGAGATGCCCATCCGCGGCAGCTCGGGCAACCAGCTCAAGCTCGGCGACATCGCCGACATCCACCGCGGCTATGTCGATCCGCCCTCGGTCAAGATGCATCACCAGGGCAAGGAGGTGATCGGCCTGGGCGTGTCGATGGCCAAGGGCGGCGACATCATCGCGCTGGGCAAGGCGCTGAAGGCGACCGCCGTGACCATCGGGCAGCGGCTGCCGGCCGGCGTGAAGCTGGCGCAGGTGCAGGACCAGCCGGTGGCGGTGGCGAGTTCGGTGAACGAGTTCGTGGGCGTGCTGATCGAGGCCGTGGCCATCGTGCTGGCCGTAAGCATCATTTCGCTCGGGCTGCACAAGGGCGGGCGCTTCGGCTGGTACATCGACATGCGCCCGGGCCTGGTGGTGGCCATCACCATTCCGCTGGTGCTGGCCGTGACCTTCCTGGCGATGAACTACTTCGGCATCGGGCTGCACAAGATATCGCTGGGCTCGCTCATCATCGCGCTGGGCCTGCTGGTGGACGACGCCATCATCGCGGTCGAGATGATGGTGCGGAAGATGGAGGAGGGCTACGACAAGGTCCGCGCCGCCACCTTCGCCTACGACGTGACGGCCAAGCCGATGCTCACGGGCACCCTCATCACCGCGGCGGGCTTCCTGCCGATCGGCATCGCCAAGTCGGTGACGGGCGAGTACACCTTCGCCATCTTCGCGGTGACGGTGATCGCGCTGGTGCTGTCGTGGATCGTCTCGGTGTACTTCGTGCCCTACCTCGGCACGCTGCTGCTCAAGGTGAAGCCGCACGACGCGAACGCGCCGCCGCACGAGCTCTTCGACACGCCGTTCTACAACGCCTTCCGCCGCTCGGTGAACTGGTGCGTGCAGCACCGCTGGATGACCATCGGCGCCACGGTGCTGATCTTCGCGCTGGGCATCGTCGGCATGGGCAAGGTGCAGCAGCAGTTCTTCCCGGATTCGAGCCGGCCGGAAATCCTGGTCGACCTCTGGTTCCCCGAGGGCACCTCGTTCACCGCGAACGAGGAAGTGGCCAGGCGCGTCGAGAAGCGTGTGATGCAGGAGGCCGGCGTGAGCACCGTCAGCACCTGGATCGGCTCCGGCGTGCCGCGCTTCTACCTGCCGCTGGACCAGGTGTTTCCGCAGACCAACGTCTCGCAGCTGATCGTGCTGGCCAAGGACCTGAAGGTGCGCGAGACCCTGCGCATCAAGCTGCCGCAGGTGCTGGCGCAGGAATTCCCCGAGGTGCGCGGCCGCGTCAAGCTGCTGCCCAACGGGCCGCCGGTGCCGTACCCGGTGCAGTTCCGCGTGATCGGCCCCGACCCGGCGCTGCTGCGCGGCCATGCCGACGAGGTGAAGGCCGTGCTGCGCGACAACGCCAACATGCGCGGCGTGAACGACAACTGGAACGAATCGGTGAAGGTGATCCGCCTCGAGATCGACCAGGCCAAGGCGCGCGCGCTCGGCGTGACCAGCCAGGCCATCGCGCAGGCTTCCAAGACCATGTTCAGCGGCACCACCGTGGGCCAGTACCGCGAGAACGACCTGCTGATCGACATCGTGCTGCGCCAGGCGCCCGACGAGCGCCAGGCCATCTCGGACATCGGCAACGCCTACATCCCGACGGCCTCGGGCCGCTCGATCCCGCTCACGCAGATCGCCAAGCCGGTGTTCACCTGGGAGCCGGGCGTGATGTGGCGCGAGAACCGCGACTACGCCATCACCGTGCAGGGCGACGTGGTCGAGGGCCTGCAGGGCGCGACCGTGACCGATCAGCTGCTTCCGAAGCTGCGCGAGCTGGAAGCCGGATGGGTCGCGGCCGGGCAGGGCGCCTACCGCATCGAAGTGGCCGGGGCGGTGGAGGAAAGCAGCAAGGGCTCGGCCTCCATCGTGGCGGGCGTGCCGATCATGCTGTTCCTGGTGTTCACGCTGCTGATGCTGCAGCTGCACAGCTTCAGCCGCTCGCTGCTGGTGTTCATTACCGGCCCGATGGGCATCGCCGGCGTGGCGGGCGCGCTGCTGGTGCTGAACCGGCCCTTCGGCTTCGTCGCACTGCTTGGTGTGATCGCGCTGATGGGCATGATCCAGCGCAACGCGGTGATCCTGATCGACCAGATCGAGCTCGACCGCGCGGCGGGTGTGCCGGCGTGGGACGCGATCGTGGAGTCGGCGGTACGCCGCCTGCGGCCCATCGTGCTGACCGCGGCCGCGGCGGTACTGGCGATGATCCCGCTGTCGCGCAGCGTGTTCTGGGGGCCGATGGCCGTCGCCATCATGGGCGGGCTGATCGTGGCAACGGTATTGACCCTGCTGGCGCTGCCGGCGATGTATGCCGCCGCATTCCGTGTGAAGCGTGAGCCGGAAGTGGCCCCGATTAGCGTTTAAAATCGCTGGCTGACCGATTTCAAGCGGATGGTCTTTGGCCCACGGGAATCCGTGGTGCGAAAAGCCCGTCCGCTTTTGCATTCACCTGAAAAAAGATTGGCATCGCGCGGGTGGCGAAATTGGTAGACGCACCAGGTTTAGGTCCTGACGTTCGCAAGAACGTGCCGGTTCGAGTCCGGCCCCGCGCACCAGCCCTGCTATGTAGCCTGATCTATCGAGCAGTATGAAGCCCCGTTTCGAAAGGAACGGGGCTTTTTCTTTTTCACCAGTCGTTGCCGCTGCTGCCGCTGTCGCTGTCGAAGCTGCCGCCGCCGCTGCTGCTTGCGTCGTCCCAGGAGCTCGTGTCCTTGATGCCGAAATCGTTATCGACGAAGCGCTCGGGCTCCTGCGAGGTCGAGGGCGTGGACGACGAGGGCCAGAGGCTGCGGCCCATCTCGGTGTTGCCGCTGTCGGCCATGCGTGTCGTTGTGCCGCTGTCCCTGTCGAACATGCTGTTGTCGCTGCGGTCGTGCATCCAGTGACGCACCGCTTCCTGGGCCACGACCGCGCCGACGCCCACCGCGGCACCGGTGGCAAGGGCGGAGCCCAGACCCATGCCGGGGCTTGCCGCGGGCGGCGGCGCGGGCGTCCAGCCGGGGCCGGAGCCGTAGCTTCCGTAGCCCGCCGGCATGCCTTGTGGACCCGGGGCGGGACCGTACGACGGCTGGGCCGGCGCAGCCGGCGGCGCGACCCGTTTGCGGAAAGCGAGATAGCCGACGACCAGCAACCCCAGGAGAGCGATGGGCATCCACGGCACGGAACTCGTCCTGCTTTCGGTTCTCAGCGGCGCCGGGGCGGGCTCGTCGAGGCGCGAAGACGTGTTTCTCGTCTGTGGGGCGGGGCGGTCGAGCTTGTTCGTGAGTCGTTCGACGGCTTCCGGCTTGGCGAAGTCGAGGCCGGGTGACAGCGCCTTCGCCTTCGCCAGTTCGCTCCTTGCGCCGTCGAGCCTGCCTTCGGCCGCAAGCAGTTCGGCGTGGACGAAATGGGCCTTGGCGCTGTCGGGATGATCCTTCAGCACCTTCGCGATCATGGCGTCGGCATCGGACATGCGCCCGCCGTTGGCCGCTTCGTAGATCTGCTGGATGGTGGGATCCTTGGGCGCGGTCGCGTCGGTCCCGGCCTGCGCGAGCGAGGGCAGGCCGAGTGCCATGGCAAGGGTAAAGGCGAGGGCGGCGAACATTCGCTGGAGCATGAGAGTTTTCCTGTGCGTTCCTGTAGGGGAGGATGACGATGGTCACTCTACGAGCCGAATATTGGCCAAACCTGACCGCCGCCGCGCGGCACTCCGACCCCGTGAAAACCCGCTTTCCCGCCAGATTAGAATCGCGGGTTGCCCAGTTTTGCAGGCGGCACGCACGTGCCTCCGCATAAATCCCGCGAGCGCGTGTAAGTCCTTGATCTGTATTGACAAAGAACGATGCAGGCCCCGCGCACCAGCCCCCTTACCAGGAAGACATCATGACCGTGACCGTTGAAACTCTCGAGAAGCTCGAACGCAAGATCACGCTGACCCTGCCGGTCGGCACCATCCAGTCCGAAGTCGATTCGCGCCTCAAGAAGCTTGCGCGCACCGTCAAGATGGACGGTTTCCGTCCCGGCAAGGTGCCGATGAACGTCGTGGCCCAGCGCTATGGCTACTCGGTGCACTACGAAGTCATGAACGACAAGGTCGGCGAAGCCTTCTCGCAAGCCGCCAACGAGGCCAAGCTGCGTGTCGCCGGCCAGCCCCGCATCACCGAGAAGGAAGACGCACCCGAAGGCGAACTGGCCTTCGACGCCGTCTTCGAAGTGTTCCCCGACGTCAAGATCAACGACCTGTCGGGCGCCGAAGTCGAGAAGCTGTCGGCCGAAGTCGGCGAAGACGCCATCGACAAGACCCTGGACATCCTGCGCAAGCAGCGCCGTACCTTCGCCCAGCGCGCGCAAGACGCCGTGGCTCAGGACGGTGACCGCGTGACGGTCGACTTCGAAGGCAAGATCGACGGCGAGCCCTTCCAGGGCGGCAAGGCCGAAGACTTCCAGTTCGTCGTCGGCGAAGGCCAGATGCTCAAGGAATTCGAAGACGCCGTGCGCGGCATGAAGTCGGGCGACAGCCGCACCTTCCCGCTGTCGTTCCCGGCCGACTACCACGGCAAGGACGTGGCCGGCAAGCAGGCCGACTTCCTGGTCACCGTGAAGAAGATCGAAGCCTCGCACCTGCCCGAAGTCAACGAGCAACTGGCCAAGTCGCTCGGCATCGCCGAAGCCACCGTCGAAGGCCTGCGCGCCGACATCAAGCGCAACCTCGAGCGCGAAGTGAAGTTCCGCCTGCTGGCGCGCAACAAGAACGCCGTGATGGACGCCCTGGTGGCCAACGCCGAGCTCGACCTGCCCAACGCCAGCGTGCAGTCGGAAGTCAGCCGCATGGTCGAAGGCGCCCGCGCCGAACTGAAGCAGCGCGGCATCAAGGACGCCGACAAGGCTCCGATCCCCGACGAAGTGTTCCGTCCGCAAGCCGAGCGCCGCGTGCGCCTGGGCCTTGTGGTGGCCGAGCTGGTGCGTGCCAACAACCTGCAGGCCAAGCCCGAGCAGATCAAGGCCCACATCGACGAGCTGGCCGCCAGCTACGAAAAGCCGGCCGACGTGGTGCGCTGGTACTTCAGCGACAACAACCGCCTGGCCGAGGTCGAAGCCGTGGTCATCGAGAACAACGTGACCGATTTCGTGCTGGGCAAGGCCAAGGTCAACGAAAAGTCGGTCTCGTTCGACGAACTGATGGCTCAGCAGCAAGGCTGATCTCCCAAGCCGCCCGCTACGCCGATGGGGCTTGTGCTTTGCGGCACGAGCCCCATTTCACTCAGGCGTACAGTTCAGACACAGCGAACGATCCCATTTCTCGGAGAGCAAATTCATGAGCGCACAGGAAACCCAGGCCCTCGGCATGATCCCGATGGTCATCGAGCAGTCGGGCCGCGGCGAGCGGTCTTACGACATCTACTCGCGCCTTCTCAAGGAGCGCATCATTTTCCTGGTGGGCGAGGTCAACGACCAGACCGCCAACCTCGT
The DNA here is from genome assembly GCF_048305045.1 of Variovorax sp. 278MFTsu5.1. NCBI lineage: Bacteria > Pseudomonadati > Pseudomonadota > Betaproteobacteria > Burkholderiales > Comamonadaceae > Variovorax > Variovorax sp. 278MFTsu5.1. The sequence continues at coordinate 3,931,229 of NZ_CP157622.1, read as the reverse complement.
GGTGGCCCAGCTGCTGTTCCTCGAGAGCGAGAACCCGGACAAGGACATTTCCTTCTACATCAACTCCCCGGGCGGCAGCGTGAGCGCCGGCATGGCGATCTACGACACCATGCAGTTCATCAAGCCCGACGTGTCGACCATGTGCCTGGGCTTCGCGGCCAGCATGGGCGCCTTCCTGCTGGCGGCAGGTGAGAAGGGCAAGCGCTTCTCGCTGCCCAATTCGAAGATCATGATCCACCAGGTGCTCGGCGGCGCACGCGGCCAGGCGACCGACATCGAGATCCACGCGCGCGACATCCTGCGCACCAAGGACCAGATGAACCGCATCCTGGCCGAACGCACCGGCCAGCCGCTGGAAAAGGTCAAGGCCGACACCGAACGAGACTATTTCCTGACGGCCGACGAGGCCAAGGACTACGGCCTGGTGGACCAGGTCGTCGCCAAGCGCGGTTGAACGCCGGCGCCGAGGGCGCCAAATGGCAAGAAACGGCGTTTTCCACACGGGAAACGCCGTTTTTGTTTAGTTATCATTGTCCCTACCCTGTAACGAGGCAAATGTCCATGGCCGATAAAAAAGGCTCCTCCAGCGAAAAAACGCTTTATTGCTCGTTCTGCGGCAAGAGCCAGCACGAGGTCAAGAAGCTGATCGCGGGCCCTTCGGTCTTCATCTGCGACGAGTGCATCGACCTTTGCAACGAGATCATCCGCGACGAACTCCCGGCGGGTGAGGAAGCGCGCGAGGCGCGCAGCGACCTGCCGACGCCGCTGGAGATCAAGGCCAACCTCGACAACTACGTGATCGGCCAGGAGCCGGCCAAGCGCATGCTGTCGGTGGCCGTCTACAACCACTACAAGCGCCTGCGCCACAAGGAAAAGGCCAAGGGCGACGACGTGGAGCTCAGCAAGAGCAACATCCTGCTGATCGGCCCCACGGGTTCGGGCAAGACGCTGCTGGCGCAGACGCTGGCGCGCATGCTCGACGTGCCCTTCGTGATGGCCGACGCCACCACGCTGACCGAGGCCGGCTATGTCGGCGAGGACGTCGAGAACATCATCCAGAAGCTGCTGCAGAGCTGCAACTACGAAGTGGAGCGCGCGCAGCGCGGCATCGTCTACATCGACGAAATCGACAAGATCTCGCGCAAGTCCGACAACCCTTCCATCACGCGCGACGTGTCGGGAGAGGGCGTGCAGCAGGCGCTGCTGAAGCTGATCGAAGGCACCATGGCCAGCGTGCCGCCCCAGGGCGGGCGCAAGCACCCGAACCAGGACTTCCTGCAGATCGACACGACCAACATCCTGTTCATCTGCGGCGGCGCGTTCGCGGGCCTGGAGAAGGTCATCGAAAACCGCACCGAGGCCTCGGGCATTGGCTTCGGCGCTTCGGTCAAGAGCAAGCAGCAGCGTAGCCTCACGGAAGTGTTCCGCGAAGTGGAGCCCGAGGACCTGATCAAGTTCGGCCTGATCCCCGAACTCGTGGGCCGCATGCCTGTGGTCGCCTCGCTCGCCGAACTCAGCGAGGACGCGCTGGTGCAGATCCTCACCGAGCCGAAGAACGCGGTGGTCAAGCAGTTCACCAAGCTGCTGCAGATGGAAGGCGTGGACCTCGAGATCCGTCCGGCGGCACTCAAGGCCATCGCCCGCAAGGCACTGGCCCGCAAGACCGGTGCGCGCGGTTTGCGCTCGATCCTTGAACAGTCGCTGATCGACACCATGTTCGAGTTGCCGAACGCGACCAATGTCGACAAGGTGGTGGTCGAGGAATCGACCATCGACGAAAACAAGCCCCCGCTGCTCGTGTACCGCGAAGCGGCGAAAAAGGCTTAAAGCCAAAGACGCGAAGGATTTGCATGTCTGGCCACACCCCCTTGCCTCCCGAAGCCCTCGACCTGCCGCTGCTGCCGCTGCGCGACGTCGTGGTGTTTCCCCACATGGTGATCCCGCTGTTCGTGGGTCGCCCCAAGAGCATCAAGGCGCTCGAGCTGGCCATGGAGGCCGAGCGCCGCATCATGCTCGTGGCCCAGAAGGCCGCGGCCAAGGACGAGCCCTCCGTCGAGGACATGTTCGAGGTAGGCTGCGTCTCGACCATCCTGCAGATGCTCAAGCTGCCCGACGGCACGGTGAAGGTGCTGGTCGAGGGCCAGCAGCGCGCCCGCGTGAACCGCATCGATGACGGCGAGACCCACTTCTCGGCCAACGTGACGCCCGTGGAAGCGCCCGAAGGCGGCGAGAAGGGCACCGAGGTCGAGGCGCTGCGCCGCGCGGTGATGCAGCAGTTCGACCAGTACGTCAAGCTGAACAAGAAGATCCCGCCCGAGATCCTCACCTCGATCTCGAGCATCGACGATCCGGGCCGCCTCGCGGACACCATCGCCGCTCACCTGCCGCTCAAGCTCGACAACAAGCAGGCCGTGCTCGACCTGGACGACGTCAAGTCGCGCCTGGAGAACCTGTTCGGCCAGCTCGAGCGCGAGGTCGACATCCTCAACGTCGACAAGAAGATCCGCGGGCGCGTGAAGCGCCAGATGGAGAAGAATCAGCGCGACTTCTACCTCAACGAGCAGGTCAAGGCCATCCAGAAGGAGCTCGGCGAAGGCGAAGAGGGCGCGGACATCGAGGAGATCGAGAAGAAGATCAAGCTCGCGAAGATGTCCAAGGAAGGCCTGAAGAAGGCCGAAGGCGAGCTCAAGAAGCTCAAGCTCATGTCGCCCATGTCGGCCGAGGCCACCGTGGTGCGCAACTACATCGACGTGCTGGTCGGCCTGCCCTGGAGCAAGAAGACCAAGATCAAGCACGACCTGGCCAACGCCGAGGCGGTGCTCAACGCCGACCACTACGGCCTGGAGAAGGTCAAGGACCGCATTCTCGAATACCTCGCGGTGCAGCAGCGCGTGGACAAGGTCAAGGCGCCCATCCTGTGCCTCGTGGGGCCTCCGGGCGTGGGCAAGACCTCGCTGGGGCAGTCGATCGCCAAGGCGACCGGCCGCAAGTACACCCGCATGGCGCTGGGCGGCATGCGCGACGAAGCCGAGATCCGCGGCCACCGCCGTACCTACATCGGCGCGCTGCCGGGCAAGGTGCTGCAGGGCCTGAGCAAGATCGGCACGCGCAATCCGCTGTTCCTGCTCGACGAGATCGACAAGCTGGGCACGGACTTCCGTGGCGACCCCTCGAGCGCGCTGCTCGAGGTGCTCGACCCCGAGCAGAACCACACCTTCGGCGACCACTACGTGGAAGTCGACTTCGACCTGAGCGACGTGATGTTCGTCGCCACCTCGAACTCGATGAATATTCCGCCGGCGCTGCTGGACCGCATGGAAGTCATCCGCCTCTCGGGCTACACCGAGGACGAGAAGACCAACATCGCGATCAAGTACCTGCTGCCCAAGCAGATGAAGAACAACGGCGTGAAGGACGACGAGCTTGCCGTCACCGAGGAAGCGGTGCGCGACATCGTGCGCTACTACACGCGTGAAGCCGGCGTTCGTTCGCTCGAGCGCGAGCTGTCGAAGATCTGCCGCAAGGTGGTGAAGGGCCTGCTGCTCAAGCAGCTCACGCCGCAGGTCACGGTCACCGGCGCGAACCTCAACGACTTCCTCGGCGTGCGCAAGTTCACTTTCGGCCTGGCCGAGAAGCAGAACCAGGTCGGCCAGGTGGTCGGCCTCGCGTGGACCGAAGTCGGCGGCGACCTGCTGACGATCGAGGCGGTCACCATGCCCGGCAAGGGCGTGATCAGCCGCACCGGTTCGCTGGGCGACGTGATGAAGGAGTCGGTCGAGGCCGCGCGCACCGTGGTGCGCAGCCGCTCGCGCCGCCTCGGCATCAAGGACGAGGTGTTCGAGAAGCGCGACATCCACATCCACGTGCCCGATGGCGCCACGCCGAAGGACGGCCCGAGCGCGGGCGCCGCGATGACGACGGCCTTCGTGTCGGCGCTCACGGGCATCCCGGTGCGCAGCGACGTCGCGATGACGGGCGAGATCACGCTGCGAGGCGAGGTCACGGCCATCGGCGGTCTCAAGGAAAAGCTGCTGGCAGCCTTGCGTGGCGGCATCAAGACCGTGCTGATTCCGGAAGAGAACGCCAAGGACCTGCAGGACATTCCCGAGAACGTGAAGAACGGTCTCGAGATCGTGCCGGTGAAATGGATCGACAAGGTGCTCGAGATCGCTCTCGAGAAATCGCCCGAGCCGTTGTCCGATGAAGAGGTTGCTGCGTCCGCCGCCGCCATGGCCGAACTGGCCAAGCAGCGCACGCCGGCTCCGGCTTCCGAAGGTTCGGTCAAACACTGATCGAACAATCGCAAAAGTTGCGGGACCTTGAAAAATTGGTATATACTTCAAGGCTCGAAACGCGGGAATAGCTCAGTTGGTAGAGCGCAACCTTGCCAAGGTTGAGGTCGAGAGTTCGAGACTCTTTTCCCGCTCCAGTTTTGAAAAAGGGAAGCTCCAGCTTCCCTTTTTTTCGCTAGTTCGATTTCGTATTTCTGCGTGGCGCGATAGCAAAGCGGTTATGCAACGGATTGCAAATCCGTCTAGTCCGGTTCGACTCCGGATCGCGCCTCCACTCTCTCGGTTCAAACAGATTCGACCCCGAACGCCAAGCCCCGCCAACCGACGTTGCCGGGGCTTGTTTTGTTTGGGTTATCGTCGATGTCCAACCTGACGCCCGGATGGTGAAATTGGTAGACACATCGGACTTAAAATCCGCCGCTTCCTTAATCGGGGCATACGGGTTCGACCCCCGTTCCGGGTACCAACTTACAAGGGAGCATCAGATGCCTCGCTACAACGCTCCATTTGAAATTCATGTGCACGGCGACGTGCCGCTGCGTTCGGACGTCACCTTCGAACAGATCCAGGAGGCTCTCAAGCCGCTGTGGAAATACGCCGGTGCCAAGTCGCTGGCCGATGGCGCCACCAGCTCCTACGAAGAAGAACCCGGCATCCGCTACGAGCAGAAGGACCACATGCTCCAGATGTGCTGGACCGTGGCCGGCGATGAAGACTTCCGCCAGGCGCTCGACGAGATGTGCATGGGCCTGAACGAGCTCTCCGAGCGCGGCGCGGCCATCGAGGTCACCTTCTACGACACCGACTTCGACGAGGAAGAGGGCGACCCGGAAGAGGAGTCGCGCGACGACTTCCTGATGCTCTTCGTCGGCCCCAATCCGGCCGCCATCATGCAGGTGCAGCGCGACCTGCTCGTCGAAGACGTCGTCAACCTCATGGAACGCCACTTCGACGGCTCCGAGCTGGGTGGTGTTGTCGCCGAAATCGATCGCCTCTTCAGCGACCGTTTCGACGCGCTCGTGAACTCGCTCGAAATTGGAAAGCGCCCGCGCGGCACCGGTGGACCGGGCAGCGGGGGCAGCGGTGGTGGTCACGGCGGCGGCCGCCGTCCGCGCCACCTGCACTGACTGCCTGACTGGCTCCCGGCACCGCTCGCCGCAGCCCGCGCATGGCCCTGTTCCCCGCCTCCGCGCTGCAGCCGGGCGTGCGCAAGCGCGAGGTGTTCGGCTGGGCGATGTACGACTTCGCCAACTCGGGCTACACCACCGTCGTCATCACTGCTGTGTTCGCCGCCTACTTCGTGGGCGGCATCGCCAAAGGCGCACCATGGGCCGCCTTCGCGTGGACGGCGGCGCTCAGTACCTCCTATGCCATCGTGATGCTCACGATGCCCGCCATTGGCGCATGGGCCGACATGCGCGCGGCAAAGAAGCGCGTGCTGGTTCTCGCGACCCTGGGCTGCGTCTTCGCGACGGCTGCGCTCGCCGTCACGCCCAGCTTCTCCGGCACCGGCGGCGTCGCGCTCGCGATGGCGCTGATCATCGTCTCCAACGCCTTCTATTCCTACGGCGAGTCCCTCACGGGTGCCTTCCTGCCCGAGCTGGCGACGGCCGAAGGCATGGGCAAGGTGAGCGGATGGGGCTGGGCCTTCGGCTATGTGGGCGGCATGCTGGCGCTGGGCATCTGTCTGGCTTACGTGTTGTGGTCCCAATCCAAGGGGCTGACGGCGGCGCACTTCGTGCCGGTCACGATGCTGATCACCGCAGCCATCTATGGCTTCGCCGCCTGCGCCACCTTCGCACTGCTGCCCGAGCGCGCACAGCCCCGCGCCGCCGGCAACGAGCAAGGCGCCTGGCAGCAGTTGCTCGCCACCTACCGTCAGGCGCGCGCGTATCGCGACTTCATGTGGCTGCTGGCCTGCACCGTCTGCTACCAGGGCGGCGTGGCGGTGGCCATCACGCTTGCCGCCATCTACGCGGAGCAGGTGATCGGCTTCGTGGCAAGCGAGACCATGGTGCTGATCTTCGTGCTCAACATCGCGGCTTCACTCGGTGCCTTCGGCTTCGGCTATGTGCAGGACCGCATCGGCCACAAGGTCTCGCTGGCCGGCACGCTCGTCGCGTGGATCGCTGTCTGCGTGATCGCAGCGCTGGTCACCACCAAGGGCGGCTTCTGGTGGGCCGCGACCATCGCGGGGCTGGCCATGGGATCGAGCCAGTCGGCCGGTCGCGCGATGACGGGCTACCTGGCGCCGCCGAAGCAGCTCGCCGAGTTCTTCGGGCTCTGGACCTTCGCCACGCGGCTGGCGAGCATCGTCGGACCGCTGAGCTTCGGCGCCATCACCTGGATGACCGGCGGCAACCAGCGAATCGCGATTCTTTCGACCACGGTGCTGTTCGTGGCGGGGCTGTTGCTGCTGCTCCCTATCGACATGCAGCGCGGCCGCCAGGCCGCGCTGCGCGCCTCCTCCTGACTGCCGGCAATCAGGGCAGCTTGTCGCCGAACAGGCTGCCGTTGGTCAGCGGCCAGCCGACTTCCGGTGCGTAGCGCACCGTCCAGTTCGCCGGGTTCTTCACGCGGGCCGCGAAGGCCGCCAGGTCCGAACGGTCCAGCGAGCCGGTGTAGATCGCGTTGGTCTGGTTGGCGGGGTTCGCCGTGAAGCTGAAGGCGGTGCCGGCCGTCGTGACTGCATCGGGAATGGTGCCAGCGGTGCCACCCAGCGTGATGGTCGCGAGGTAGTCGCCGACGGCGGTGATTTGCCCGGCCACGCCGTCGCCCAGGCCGGCGATGCTGCCTCCCGCGATGGCATAGACGGTCTCCGACTTGCCGATGCCGCCCGGCGACCCGAGCGTGAAGCCCTTGTCCGCGACCGGATTGCCCGTCACGTCGGTCTGGATGGTCACGATGGTGCCGGCCGGCAGGTTGCGGTCGGCGGTCCAGAAGAAGGCCGTCTCGTTGGTGATGCCGGTGAACTCGTTCGTGCCTGATTTGCGGTCGCGGTCGGTGAAGAGCACCTTCGTGCCGCCGTTCACCGCCTTCAGCAGCACGAAGGCGTAAGCGTCGGGCGCCTCGGCGTTGGCGGCCATGAAGAGCAGGTCGCCGGCGGCGAGCGCCGTGGCGCCGTCGGTCGTGGTGAAGCTCAGCTGCGTCGCGTCGCTGATGCCGGCGAAGGCGTTGCCGGCGGGATCGGTGATCGCGTTGGCGTCGATGGTGACGTAGTAGCCGCTGCTGGCTGCAAGCGGTGCCGACGGCACCAGCTTCAGCTTGTTGAAGGCCACCTGCAGGCGGCTGGTCGGGCTGTTGGCGTGAAAGGTCTCGACCACGCTGCCGTCGGCCTTGTGCAGAACGATGCTGCCCGAGCCCAGGCGCACGGCTTCGTTGAACGACAGCGCGATCGAGGCGTCGAGATTCACGCCCACGAGGCCGGCCAACGATGCCTTTTTCAGCTTCGGCGCGGTGGTGTCCACCAGCGGCGAGCCCAGGCGCACCACGAAGCCGTCGAACTTCTGGTCGGCGGGAGGCAGGTCCTTCGAGGCGGTGCTGCCGTCCCACTTGGTGTCGCCGTTGTCCAGCAGCAGCTGGACTTCCGTGCCGGGCTTCACAGGGCCCGGCACCTCGACTGCGGATTCGAAGCTGCCGCCGGTGTCCTTGGCCAGTGCATCGAGGTTGTTCGACAGCTCGACCGGCGCGCTGTTCGGGTTGCCGTCCCACGCGAAGAGCGCAAAGTTGCGATCCACGTCCGGGCTTGCGGCACCCGCGGGGCCGGCGACGATCAGGTAGTTGCCGTCGGTGCCCTTGTCGATCGAGCGGATTCCGCGGCCGCCCAGTTCGAGTTCGATGGGTGCGCCGAAGGTGGCCTGCGTGGCGGTGCCCGCGACCAGCGCGGCGTAGTTCTGCACCGGCACGATCAGCGCCTTGGAACGCACCGTGGTGCCCGTCTGCGGCGCGCGGAAGCCGAGCCACAGCGCGGTGTCGCCCGGCGAGCTGGTCATGCCTTCGATGGAGAAGCCGTCGACGCGCTCGGGCACGATGCCCGCCGCGGCCGACACCGCAAAGCCGAAGCGGTTGGCGCCGAGGCCGTGCGCGTTGCCGGAGTCCCAGGCGACGAGCTGCGCTTCGAGCAGCGAGAACTGGCCGACATAGCTGAATGCGGTGTCGGCACCCGTGCCTGTGACCTTGACCGCGAACAGATGCGAGCGGTCGGCCGCCGCATCGGCACCGTCCTTCTTGTTGCTGTTGGAGCCGGTGAAGTACAGCGTATCGCCGACGCGGGTGCCGGCCTCGAGATCGAGCTCCTTGGTGAGCTTGGGGCCTTCGAGCTCGTAGCTCCATTCCTTCACCGCGGCGCCGCCGCCGCGCGGGTAGACGCGCAGCACGTTCGACTCGTCGTCCGCCACGATCATGAAGTTGCCGGGCAGGGCGAGGGCGGTCGATGCGTCGGAAGAACCTTCGGTGGTGCCTGCATTGGGCGTGAATCGCGCCTTGGAGACGAGCTGGTCGGGCTCAGGCTGCGCTGCGGGCGGTTGTGCCGGCGGCTGCGTGGCCGGCGGCGTGGTGCTCGCGGGCGGAAGGAAGCCGATCGGACCGGAGCCGCCACCGCCGCCTCCGCAGGCACTCAGTGCCAGCGCGAGCGCACCGGCGAGCATCAGGGGCTTGAAGGGAATACGGGCTTGGGGAAGAGGGTTCATTGTGCGCGGCAATACTTTTTGACAAACCGCGCATGCTGGTACTTTTGTGTGACGGCCCGGTGAAAAAGCGGGCTCGAATCAGGTTCCCGTCAGGGGACTTGCTGCTGGAGCGACTTGGGCACCTTGAAGCGCTCGCCGTCGTAGCGCAGCGTGATGGTGTTGAATTTCGGAGGCAGGGACCTCTCGACGCAGCTCTGGTCTTCCTGCTCCTGTGCGCGGCTTTGCAGCAGCGTGCGCGACAGCTGCAGGTCGGCAAGGCCGTTGCTGCTGCCCTTGCCGACCGAGAGCATGGTGCGCAGCTTCTCGAAGTGCCCGGTGCAGGTCGAATCCCATCCGCCGTGGTCGTGGTCGAGTTCGATCTCCTGCAGCACCTGGCGCAGCTGCTTGCCGTGGTGCACGTACAGCCGCACCGTTTCGCTCGCCAGCGGGCTGCCGGGCCCGTTGCTGCCCCTGTAGCGCACGCGCAGGCCGAAGGCGCGCGCCTCCGAAGACAGCACATAGCGCGAGGTGTCGATGCGGATGTCCTGGATCGACGTGGTGGCGTCCTCGTCGAGCGCCTCGGGCTGCAGCAGCCGGCCAATGACGGTGTCGCGGTCGGTGTTGCCGTTGTCGGGGCGCTGGATCAGCAGGATCTCGAGATCGAAGACCTTGGCGCCCCGGTCGGTGGTTTCGCGCGGCATCGGCAGCACCACGATGCTGCGCCCCGGAAAGGCCGGCCACACCTTGCAGGCCGCGAGCCGCTCGTCGAGCTGGCGGTGGGGGTGCAGCTTTGCATGCATGCGCTCGGCAAGGCCGCTTTCGCAGGCCGCGTGGCTCAGGCCGGCGGCCGCAAGGCCCAGGAAGAAGAGGGCGGCGTGGCGCAGCAGCGGCAGGCGCATGGCTCGGTTCAGGCTGTGGCGGTTGCCGAAAGCCCGAGCCACCTGGCGGCCGCGGCCTCGAGCACGGCGACATCGCCGCTGCTCTGCAGCACGAGGTTGCCAGCGGCGCCGGTGCCATCGGCGAGCCGCCCCGCCGATGCGAGCAGGCGCCGCGTCTGCTGCGCGACCGGCACCCCCGTGTCGATGAAGCGCAGCGTCGCCGGCGCATGCTTGCCCAGCTCTTCCTTCACCAGCGGATAGTGGGTGCAGCCGAGCACCACCGTGTCGACCTCGCCGGGCCCGTCGCCGAAGGGACCGGCCTCGGCCATGTAGCGCTCGCTCAGCGCCGCGATGCCGGCCGAGTCGAAGCCCTCGATCGCCTTCACTAGGCCGTCGCAGGGCACGGGCCGGACGTCGGCCGATCCCGCGAAGGAAGCGCGCAGGTTCGCGTACTTGGCGCTGGCCAGGGTGCCCCGCGTGGCCAGCACCGAGATGTGCCCCGTGCGGCTCGAAGCCACGGCAGGCTTGAGGCCGGGCTCCAGCCCGACGATCGGCAGGTCGGGGTGGTCGGCCCGAAGCAGGTGGATGGCGGCGGTGGTGGCCGTGTTGCAGGCCACCACCAGCGCCTTGATTCCGTGCTCGCGCAGCAGGTGTTCGACCACCGCGCGCGAGCGCTCGATCACGTAGGCGTCCCCGCGTTCGCCGTAGGGCGCATAGGCCGTGTCGGCGAAGTAGACGAAGTTCTCGTGCGGCAGCTCGGCCCTCAGCGCGGCCAGCACGCTGAGCCCGCCGACACCGCTGTCGAAGACGCCTACCGGGCTCAACTCAGGCTTCTTCCATCATGATGGTCTTGAACTCACCCGTGGCGATGCGCTTCTGCCACTCGGCCGGGCCGGTGATGTGCGCGCTGGTGCCGCCGGCGTCGACCGCCACCGTCACGGGCATGTCGACCACGTCGAATTCATAGATGGCTTCCATGCCCAGGTCCTCGAAGCCCACCACCTTGGCGGTCTTGATGGCCTTGCTGACCAGGTAGGCGGCGCCGCCCACGGCCATGAGGTAGGCGCTCTTGTGCTTCTTGATGGCCTCGATGGCGACAGGGCCGCGCTCGGCCTTGCCGATCATGGCGATCAGGCCCGTCTGCGCCAGCATCATCTCGGTGAAGCCGTCCATGCGGGTGGCGGTGGTCGGGCCTGCGGGGCCGACGGCCTCGTCCTTCACCGGATCGACCGGGCCGACGTAGTAGATGACGCGGTTGGTGAAATCCACCGGCAGCTTCTCGCCCTTGGCCAGCATGCCCTGGATGCGCTTGTGCGCGGCGTCGCGGCCGGTGAGCATCTTGCCGTTGAGCAGCAGCGTGTCGCCGGGCTTCCAGCTCGCCACTTCGGCGGGCGTGAGCTTGTCGAGGTCGACGCGCTTGCTCTTCTTCTCGTCGGGTGCCCAGTTCACCTCGGGCCACAGGTCGAGAGAGGGCGCCTCGAGGTAGACCGGGCCGCTGCCGTCCATCGTGAAGTGCGCGTGGCGCGTGGCCGCGCAGTTGGGGATCATCGCCACGGGCTTGCTCGCCGCGTGCGTGGGGTACATCTGGATCTTGACGTCCAGCACGGTGGCCAGGCCGCCCAGGCCCTGCGCGCCGATGCCCAGCGCGTTGACCTTCTCGTACAGCTCGACGCGCAGCGCCTCGACCTTGCTCAGTTCGGCGCCGGAGTTCTTCTTGGCCAGCAGCTCGTGCATGTCGAGGTCGTCCATCAGGCTTTCCTTGGCCATCAGCGCCGCCTTCTCGGCCGTGCCGCCGATGCCGATGCCCAGCATGCCCGGCGGGCACCAGCCGGCGCCCATGGTGGGCACGGTCTTGAGCACCCAGTCGACCACGCTGTCGCCGGGGTTCAGCATGACCAGCTTGCTCTTGTTCTCGCTGCCGCCGCCCTTGGCGGCCACCGTGACCTCGAGCTTGTCGCCCGGCACGATCTCCGTGAAGATCACCGCGGGCGTGTTGTCCTTGGTGTTCTTGCGGTCGAACTGCGGGTCGGCCACGACCGAGGCGCGCAGCGTGTTGTCGGGGTGGTTGTAGCCGCGGCGCACGCCTTCGTTGATGGCGTCGTCCAGGCTGCCGGTGAAGCCGCCCCAGCGCACGTCCATGCCCACCTTGAGGAACACGTTGACGATGCCGGTGTCCTGGCAGATCGGGCGCTGGCCGGTCGCGCTCATCTTGCTGTTGGTCAGGATCTGCGCGATGGCGTCCTTGGCGGCCGGGCTCTGCTCGCGCTCGTAGGCGCGGGCCAGGTGGGAGATGTAGTCGGCGGGGTGGTAGTAGCTGATGTACTGCAGCGCGGCGCTGATCGATTCGATCAGGTCGGCCTGCTGGATCGTGGTCGTCATGGTGGGGGGCTTTTGTAGGAGTGTGGAAACGCCCCCCGATTATCTCAGCCGCGGCGCCCGCCCCGCCTACCTTGCCGCGGCCCGGGCTTGCTCCAGCCAGCCGTCGAAGAGCTGCTGGTGCGCCCTGATCCATCCGTCGGCGTGGCGCTCCACGTCCTGCTGCGTGTTTGCGCCCTGGCTCATGCGCAGGTTCTGGGCGTTGATGTCGCCGATCGGCAGCTTCATCACCTCGAACAGCCTGCCGGCGGCCGGATTCTTCTCGACGAAGGCCCGGTTGGCGACGATCTGCTCCTGGTTGGCCTGGAAGCCGTAGTTCCTGCCATTGGGCAGCTGGGTGTCGACATTGCCGCCGTCGCCTTGCGAGGAGGAGAAGGGCACCTGCAGCCACACCACGTCCGCGCCCGGGCGCAGCACCGCGCTCACCCAGTACGGCGTCCACGTGTAGTACAGCACCGGCTTGTCCTGCCTGAAGCGCGCGATGGTGTCGGCCATGAGCGCGGCGTAGCTGCCCTGCCTGTGGGTGACGGTGTCGCGCAGCTGGTAGGCCGTCAGGTGGTTCTCGATGGCCAGCTCGCAGCCCCAGCCGGGGTTGCAGCCCGTGAGGTCGGCCTTGCCGTCGCCGTCGGTGTCGAACAGCTTCGCGATGGCCGGGTCCTTCAGCTGCGCGATGTTGGTGATGTTGTATTGCTCGGCCGTCTTGCGGTCGATGAGGTAGCCCTGCACCGCGCCGTCGGAGTACACGCCCTTGCGCCACAGCTTGGCGTCGCCGCCGCTGTTCTTGTAGAAGTCGGCGTGCAGCAGGCTCCAGTGGTTGGCCATGAAGGTGGCGTCGCCGTTGGCGATGGCCAGGTGCTCGGTGGCGGGCTCCAGGTCCTTCATGGGTTCGACGGTGTAGCCGAGCTTCTCGAGCGCGCGCATCACCAGCAGCGTCTGGAAGGCTTCCTCGGCGAGCGAGCTCTTTAGCGGCAGCACCTTGATGCCCTTGCCGGGCAGGTCGGCGGAGGCCTGGGCGGCAACGCCCGAGGTCACGAAGGCGAGGGCGAGCAGGCCGTGTGCGATGAATCGGGTTTTCCGGTTGATGAAGTTCATGTGGCGGGTTCCTCCGTTCATCGCGCCTGTGCCGACAGGGCGGGGGCGGGTTCGGCATCGGTGCGGCCCGGTGCCACGGCGCGTTGCAGCATGCGCAGCGCAAGGCCCACCGGGCCGGTGTGCCACCAGCGGCGACCGGCGCTGCGGCGCGACTTGCCCATGGCCTGCGTCAGGCGGTCCAGCGAGATCGCCAGCAGCACGATGCCCAGGCCGCCCACGGTCGCCAGGCCCATGTCGAGCCGGCCGATGCCGCGCAGCACCATCTGGCCCAGGCCGCCCACGGCGATCATCGAGGCGATGACCACCATCGACAGCGACAGCATCAGCGCCTGGTTGATGCCCGCCATGATCGAGGGCATGGCCAGCGGCAGCTGCACCTTCACCAGCATCTGCCAGGGCGAGGCGCCGTAGGCGCGCGCGGCCTCGATGAGGTCGGGGCGCACCTGGCGCAGGCCGAGGTTGGTCAGGCGCACCAGCGGCGCCAGCGCGAAGACGATCGTCACGATCACGCCCGGCACGTTGCCGATGCCGAACAGCATCACCACCGGCACCAGGTACACGAAGGCCGGCGTGGTCTGCATCGCGTCTAGCACCGGGCGCATGACGCGCTGCGCCCGGTCGCTGCTGGCCAGCAGCACGCCCAGCGGCAGGCCGATCACCATGCAGAAGACCAGCGAGGTCAGCACCAGCGACAGCGTGACCATCGCCTCGGGCCAGATGCCCAGCATGGCCACCAGCAGCAGCGCCACCGTGGTGCCGATGGCCAGCGCGCGGCCGGCGAACTGCCAGGCCAAAAGGCCGATCAGCGCGATCATCGCCAGCGTGGGCAGGCCGGTGAGCAGGCTCTGCACCGAGTTCAGCGTGCTGTCGATGGGCAGGCGCACGGTCTGGAAGAAGGGACGGAAGTGCTCGACCACCCAGCCCAGGCCGCTGTTGATCCAGGACTCGACGGGCAGCGAGCCGTCCCAGAGGCGGTGGAGCTGGAAGCCGCCGGTGGCGGCGTCGGCGTGGCCGACCAGCTGGTGGGCGCTGTCGAGCTGCGCGGGGGCGTCGAGCCAGGCGCTGGTCGCGGAAGCGTCGGGCGCGGCGGAGAGGGCTTCCCACGGATCGACCGGGGCAGGCGCGGGTGCAGGCGTCGCCAGCACGGTCGCAGCGTCGTTCAGCGGTGCGAGTTCGGAGGGCAGTGCGGTGTCGTTCATCGGTTGTTCCTTCGAAATCGTTCAGGCGGCCGTCGCTGCGGTTGCGGCGGCCACGGGTTGCTGGGGCTGGTGCGCCGGGTCGATAGGCGGCGTGTCGCGGTCGAGGAACTTCAGCAGCGTCGTCTTGCTGATCGCGCCGCAGAAGCGGCCGTCGGCCGCCACCACCGGCATCGCGCAGGGCGCCTGGGCCACTTGGCCGAAGAGGCCGGCCACGGGCGCATCGGCGTCGATGGTGCCGAGGTCGTTCAGGAAGGCGTGGCGCAGGCCCAGCGGGCCGGAATGGCCGTCGAGCGCGGCGCGCAGCGTGTCGGCCGACACCGTGCCCAGGTAGCGCCTGTTGGGGCTGGTCACGTAGGCGAAGTCGCGGTCCTGGTCTTCCAGCTGCTTGAGCGCCGCGCGCGCACCGCGCTCGGGGTGCTCGCAGACCACGGTGAGCTGCTTGCGCGCGATGTCGCCGGCCTTGAACACGGCCGCCGCGTCCACGCCGCGCACGAAGCTGCGCACGTAGTCGTTGGCGGGGCTGCGCAGGATCTCATCGGGCGTGCCGACCTGGATCACCTGGCCGTCCTTCATGATCGCGATGCGGTCGCCGATGCGCATGGCCTCGTCGAGGTCGTGCGAGATGAAGACGATGGTGCGGCGCTGCTCCTGCTGCAGGCGCAGCAGCTCCGACTGCATCTCGGTGCGGATGATCGGGTCGAGCGCCGAGAAGGCCTCGTCCATCAGCAGGATCGACGGATCGGAGGCCAGGGCGCGCGCCAGGCCCACGCGCTGCTGCATGCCGCCGGAGAGCTCGTCGGGGTAGCTGTCGCCCCAGCCCGCCAGGCCCACCTGCGCGAGCGCCTTGTCGGCCTGCGCGAGGCGCTCCTTCTTGCCGGTGCCCGAGAGTTCGAGGCCGAAGGCGGTGTTCTCGCGCACCGTCATGTGCGGCATCAGCGCGAACGACTGGAACACCATGCTGATGTCCTTGCGGCGCAGCGCGCGCAGGCGGGCGTCGGAGTGCTCGTTGATGTCGGCGCCGTCGATCACGATGCGCCCGGCGGTCGGCTCGATCAGCCGGTTCAGCAGGCGCACCAGCGTCGACTTGCCCGAGCCCGAGAGGCCCATGATGACGAAGATTTCTCCGGCCTGGATCTCGAAGGTGGCGTCGAACACGCCGATCGACTGGCCGGTGCGCGCCAGGATCTCCTTCTTCGAAAGTCCTTGCCGGACCAGCTCCAGTGCTTGTTCGGGCTCGTCGCCGAACACCTTGAAGACATGGTCGATGAGAATTCCTTTGGCCATACGTCGGGGCTCTCCTTGGGTGAAGGGTTGACTGTGGGTTGGCCGTCCCGAAGGAGCGGCGCAGCCACGTCCCGGCCCATCGCATCGATGGGCGGCCGGCAGGCACTGAAGACGACAGGGCGACGAAGCCAGTGCCCGCCGGATGCTTCATTCGCAGCGCGACGGGCCTGGTCGAGGGGCGCCGGCTGGAAGAGCGTGACGTGGCAATGGAGCCGGAAAGATCCGGCCGGTTTGCCGGGCATGGCCCGGCGGGAGCACCTTGCACCGCGACGGGATTCGGAGATCCGCGAGTAGTGAAGGCTTGACCAACGCCGTCATCATCATGACTTGTTGGTCGTCAGAAGCTATCGATTATAACTTTTCGACATGATGCGGTCAACCTTGGAGGCGATGCGGCGCCGTCGGAGGCGATGCAATGACCACGTCAGATGAGAGCCACTCTCATTGGGGCGATACTGCGAAGGCGCCGGAAAGCGGCGCGACTTTTCATGATCCTGCGGAGCTTTTTCTCATGACGACTTCCCCCAAGACCCGTGCCGAGCGCGATACCTTCGGACCGATCGACGTGCCGGCCGACAAGCTGTGGGGCGCGCAGACCCAGCGCTCGCTGCAGAACTTCGACATCTCCGGCGAGCAGCAGCCGCGCGAGATCATCAAGGCGTTGGCCCAGGTCAAGCGCGCTTCCGCCGTGGTCAACCACGCGCTGGGCCTGCAGGACGAGAAGAAGACGAACGCCATCGTGGCCGCGGCTGACGAAGTCATCGCCGGCAAGCACCCGGGCGAGTTCCCGCTGGTGGTCTGGCAGACCGGCTCGGGCACGCAGACCAACATGAACGTCAACGAGGTGCTGGCCAACCGCGCCAGCGAGATCCTCGGCGGCGAGCGCGGCGAAGGCCGCCTCGTTCATCCCAACGACGACGTGAACCGCAGCCAGTCGAGCAACGACGTGTTCCCCACGGCGATGCACGTGGCGGCCGTCGAGGCCATCACCCGCAAGCTGCTGCCGGCCATCGCCAAGCTGCGCGGCACGCTGGAGCAGAAGTCCAAGGACTTCGCGGACATCGTGAAGATCGGCCGCACCCACCTGCAGGACGCCACGCCGCTCACGCTGGGCCAGGAGTTCTCGGGCTACGTGGCGCAGCTCGCGCACGGCGAGGCGCATGTGCGCGCCGCGCTGCCGCACCTGTGCGAACTGGCGCTGGGCGGCACGGCCGTCGGCACCGGCCTCAACGCGCCCAAGGGTTACGCGGAACAGGTGGCGGCAGAGCTGGCGAAGCTCACCGGCCTGCCTTTCGTGACCGCGCCCAACAAGTTCGAGGCCATGGCCAGCGTCGATGCGCTGGTGCATGCGCACGGCGCGCTGAAGACGCTGGCCGCCAGCATGAACAAGATCGCCAACGACGTGCGCTGGCTCGCCAGCGGCCCGCGCAGCGGCATCGGCGAACTGAGCATTCCCGAGAACGAACCCGGCTCGTCGATCATGCCGGGCAAGGTCAACCCGACGCAGAGCGAGGCCGTGACGATGCTGGCCGCGCAGGTGTTCGGCAACGACGTGGCCATCAACATCGGCGGCGCCTCGGGGAACTTCGAGCTGAACGTGTTCCGTCCGATGGTTGCGCACAACTTCCTGCAGAGCGTGCGCCTGCTGGCCGACGGTATGGTGAGCTTCAACGACCACTGCGCCGTGGGCATCGAGCCCAACCGCGAGCGCATCACCGAGCTGGTGCAGCGTTCGCTGATGCTGGTGACGGCGCTCAACACCCACATCGGCTACGACAAGGCCGCCTTCATCGCCAAGAAGGCGCACAAGGAGGGCACCAGCCTGCGCGAGGCGGCGATCGCGTCGGGCCACCTGACGGCCGAGCAGTTCGACCAGTGGGTGGTGCCGGAGAACATGACCGGGCGTTGATTTGGCCGGCTCAAACAAAAAAGGACCCGCGAGGGTCCTTTTTTGCAGCCTGCCGCTCAATATCCAATGGTGTAGCGCTGGCGGGAATGAGCGGGCTTTTCCAGCTCGTCGATGAACGCGATCGCGTAGTCCGCGAAGCTGATCCAGCTGCGGCCTTCGGCGCTCACGAGCAGGTCGTCCTTGCCCAGGCGGAACTTGCCGGTGCGCTCGCCTTCGACGAACTCGGCGGAGGGCGAGAGGAAGGTCCAGTCCAGGTCCTTCTCGTTGCGCAGCGTGTCGAGGAACACGCCGCCGGCCGACGCTTCGGCACGGTACGCATCGGGGAAGTTCGGCGTGTCGATGACCTTCAGCCCGGGCGCCGCGAACAGACTGCCCGCGCCGCCGACCACCAGCAGGCGCTTCACGCCGGCGCGCTTTGTCGGCTCGATGATGGCCGCGGGCGGCACGGTGGCGAAATGCGCGGCGCTGAACACGGCGTCGTGGCCGGCCAGGGCCTTCTCCAGCGCAGCGCCGTCGAGCACGTCGAGGTCGACGGCCTTCACGTTGGCGCGGCCCGCCAGCTTGGCGCTGGCCTTGCGCGCGATGGCGGTGACGGTATGGCCGCGGCGCAGGGCCTCTTCGAGAAGCTGGCTGCCGGCGCGTCCGGTGGCGCCGATGATGGCGATGTGGCTCATGGTGACTCCTGTGAAAGATCGGAAGGATCGATAGATCGGGTTGGGATGAAGCGAATCTTAGGTTTCTGGTTTCGAAAGAAATACCTCGATTTGCGCGCTTGTTTATTCCTAAAATCGTTCGAATGGATCGATTGAATGCAATGCGCGTGTTCGTGGCGGTGGTCGATTCGGGCAGTCTTTCGGCCGCGGCCGAGAAGCTCGACATGTCCCGCCCGGTGGTCACGCGCTACGTGGCCGAGCTGGAGCAATGGACCGGTGCCCGGCTGCTGCATCGCACGACGCGCCGCCTGAGCCTTACGGCGGCCGGCGAGGAACTGCTGCCGCGCTGCCGCCAGGTTCTCGAGCTCACCGGCGACATGCAGGCCGCGGTGCGCCATCCGGCCGAGGCACCGCGCGGGCAGCTTCGAATCACCACCGGCACATCGTTCGCGCAGGCGCAGCTTGCCGATGCGATCGCGGATTACGTGCGGCTCTATCCGGCCGTGATGGTCGACCTGGTGCTGCTCGACCGCACCGTGAACCTCGTCGACGAGCGCATCGACCTGGCGATCCGCACGGCGGCCGAGATCGATCCCAACCTCATCGCCCGTCGGCTCACGACCTGCCGCTCCGTGGTGTGCGCCTCGCCGGTCTATCTGGCCCGGCACGGGCATCCGCAGCGCGTGGACGAGCTGGCGCAGCGCAACTGCCTCACGCATTCCTACTTCGGCCGCAGCCTCTGGAACTTCACGCGAAAGAGCGACGGCGAGCCGGTGTCGGTCGCAGTCGATGGGAACGTGTCGGCCAACGACGCGGTCAGTCTGATGTCGCTGGCAGCCGCCGGCGCGGGCATCGCGATGCTGCCGACCTACCTGACCGCGGAGCGGGTGAATGGCGGGGAACTGGTGCCGCTCTTTCCCGATTTCGAGCCGCAGGTGGTGGGCATGTACGCGGTCTACGCCTCGCGCAAGCACATGCCGGCCACGCTGCGCACGATGCTCGACTTTCTTGCCGAGCGCTTCACCGACCCGCCCGCCTGGGACATTGCATCGCAGGCAGGCCAGGGCCGGGGCTAGAAGAGGTCAGTGCGGGTCTGCCGGCGGATGGGCGGGCGCCATCAACCGGTCGGTGTAGGCGATGGCCATCGCCGAGAACAGGAACGCGATGTGGATCACGGTCTGCGCGATCAGCACGCGGTCGGTGTAGTTGTCGGCGTTGATGAAGGTCTTCAGCAGGTGGATCGAACTGATGCCGATGATGGCCGTGGCCAGCTTCACCTTGAGCACCGAGGCGTTCACGTGGCTCAGCCACTCGGGCTGGTCGCGGTGGCCTTCGAGGTCCATTCGGCTCACGAAGGTCTCGTAGCCGCCCACGATCACCATGATGAGCAGGTTGGAGATCATCACCACGTCGATGAGCGCGAGCACCACGAGCATGATGACCGTCTCGTTGAGCGTGCCCACGGGGGCCGTGGTCTTGTAGCCGATGCTGGTGATCAGCGCCTGCAGCGCCTCCTTGGAGCCGAAGGCGGCCTCCACCAGGTGCAGTAGCTCGACCAGGAAGTGCACCACGTACACCGCCTGCGCCACGATCAGGCCCAGGTACAGCGGCAGCTGCAGCCAGCGGCTCGCGAAGATCAGCTTGGGCAGGGGGCGAAGCGGCGAACCACGGCGCGGTACGGGCGGGTTCCGGGTGTCGAAAGGGTCGGGAGCAGACATCTGCAGTGCGGTTGTGGAGGACCGGGAATTCTAGGGGCGTCCCGGTGACGCACTCGTGATAACCCCGAGAGGGCCATCGAACAGGCTCTAACATGGCGACCGTCAGTGACCCGTAAGTGGGCCCGCCGACAGTACGGCCGCACCCATCCTGGAGACAAAGAGCATGAGCAGCAGCGCATCGAAGAACATTGAATCCGTCCTGGTCGAGAACCGCGTCTTCCCGCCGGACGCCCGCGCCACGCAGGGCGCGCGCATTTCCGGCATGGCCGCCTACGAGGCCCTGTGCAAGGAAGCCGAGCAGGACTTCGAGGGTTTCTGGACCCGCCTTGCGAAGGACAACCTGAACTGGACCAAGCCCTTCACGAGGACGCTCGACGAATCGAACGCGCCGTTCTACCAGTGGTTCGGCGACGGCGAGCTCAACGCCAGCGCCAACTGCCTCGACAGGCACATCGGCACCCCGGTCGAGAACAAGACCGCCATCGTCTTCGAAGCCGACGATGGCACCGTCACCAAGGTCACCTACAAGGAACTGCTCGCGCGCGTGAGCCAGTTCGCCAACGCGCTCAAGGCTCGCGGCATCAAGAAGGGCGACCGCGTCATCGTCTACATGCCGATGACCATCGAGGGCGTCGTCGCCATGCAGGCCTGCGCGCGCATCGGCGCCACCCACAGCGTGGTGTTCGGCGGCTTCTCGGCCAAGGCGCTGCAGGAGCGCATCATCGACGCGGGCGCGGTGGCGGTCATCACGGCCAACTACCAGCTGCGCGGCGGCAAGGAACTGCCGCTGAAGGCCATCGTGGACGACGGCATCGCGCTGGGCGGCTGCGAGTCGATCAAGACCGTGTTCGTGTACGAGCGCACGCCCACCGCGTGGAACCGCGTCGAGGGCCGCGACATCACCTTCACCGAGGCGCTGAAGGGGCAGGGCACCGAGTGCGCGCCCGTGGCGGTCAACGCCGAGCATCCGCTCTTCATCCTCTACACCTCGGGCTCCACCGGCAAGCCCAAGGGCGTGCAGCACGCCACCGGCGGCTACCTGCTGTGGGCGAAGCTCACGATGGACTGGACCTTCGACATCCGCCCCGAAGACGTGTTCTGGTGCACCGCCGACATCGGCTGGATCACCGGCCACACCTACGTCGCCTACGGCCCGCTCGCGGCCGGCGCGACGCAGGTGGTGTTCGAGGGCATCCCGACCTTCCCGCACGCGGGCCGCTTCTGGCAGATGATCGAGAAGCACAAGGTCAGTGTGTTCTACACGGCGCCCACCGCGATCCGCTCGCTCATCAAGGCGGCCGACGGTGACGAGAAGGTGCATCCGAAGAACTGGGACCTCACCAGCCTGCGCATCCTCGGCTCGGTCGGCGAGCCGATCAATCCCGAAGCGTGGATGTGGTACCACCGCAATGTGGGCGGCGAGCGCTGCCCCATCGTCGACACCTTCTGGCAGACCGAGACCGGCGGCCACGTCATCACGCCGCTGCCGGGCGCCACGCCGCTGGTGCCGGGCTCGTGCACGCTGCCGTTGCCGGGCATCATGGCCGCCATCGTCGACGAGACCGGCAAGGACCTGCCCAACGGCGCGGGCGGCATGCTGGTCATCAAGCGGCCCTGGCCCTCGATGATCCGCACGATCTGGAACGACCCCGAGCGCTTCAAGAAGAGCTACTTCCCCGAGGAGATGGGCGGCACGATCTACCTCGCGGGCGACGGCGCGGTGCGCAGCGCCGACCGCGGCTACTTCCGCATCACCGGCCGCATCGACGACGTGCTGAACGTGTCGGGCCACCGTCTGGGCACCATGGAAATCGAATCCGCGCTGGTCGCCAAGACCGACCTCGTGGCCGAAGCCGCCGTGGTGGGCCGCCCCGACGACGTGACGGGCGAGGCCGTGTGCGCCTTCGTCGTGCTCAAGCGCGCCCGCCCGACCGGCGAGGAAGCCAAGCAGATCGCCAACGAGCTGCGCAACTGGGTCGCCAAGGAAATCGGCCCGATCGCCAAGCCCAAGGACATCCGCTTCGGCGACAACCTGCCCAAGACCCGCAGCGGAAAGATCATGCGGCGCCTGCTGCGCAGCATCGCCAAGGGCGAGGCGATCACGCAGGACACATCGACGCTGGAGAACCCTGCGATCCTGGAGCAGTTGTCGCAGACGAACTGATCCGGGATCCGGCCGTAGGCCGGTGCGTGCGAAGAGCACGCGAGCAGGTGAAGACGGCACTCATATCGCGCAGCGATGTGATGTGCCGGCAGAACCCTGCGATCCTGGAGCAGTTGTCGCAGACGAACTGATCCGGGATCCGGCCGCAGGCCGGTGCGTGCGAAGAGCACGCGAGCAGGTGAAGACGGCACTCATATCGCGCAGCGATGTGATGTGCCGGCAGAACCCTGCGATCCTGGAGCAGTTGTCGCAGACGAACTGACCAGCAGTGCAATAGTGCTGTAGGACATGGCCGTTTATGCGGCCATTTGCGCCGAACGGGGCTCTTCGCTGAGGTAAAACCATTGGATCACCGCGCGCCTCGAAGCGCGCGGGTTCCAGATGTGTTCGATCTTTCCGAAGGAGGCCTGCAATGGGCGTGAGATCCGCTTTTCTTTTTGTCGTCGTGCTGCTGATCGTGGCGCTTGCCGCGCTCAACTGGGGCACGCTGTCCACGCCCACCGACGTGTGGCTGGGCTTCATGACCGTCTCGGCCCCGCTGGGCCTCATCATGCTGGGGCTGACCGCTGTGCTGGCGGCCTTCTTCCTCGTCTATGTGCTGTACCTGCACAGCTCGGTGCTGATCGACGCCAAGCGCCACACCAAGGAAATGCAAGTCCAGCGCGACCTGGCCGACAAGGCGGAAGCTTCGCGCTTCACCGAGCTGCGCAACTTCCTGGAGGCGCAGGAGAACAAGCACATGGCGCAGAACGCCGATCGCCAGACGGCGATCCTGGCGCGGCTGGAGCAGCTCGAGACGGCGATCCGGCTGCGCTCGGACCAGACCGACAACACGCTGGCCGCTCACATCGGCCAGCTCGAGGACCGCATCGAGCGCCGTCCGGTGCCCGCGGACATCAATCCGCAGGCCTGAGCTTTCCGGGGCTTACTTCGTCGACAGCACCCAGGCCGCTAGCTTCTTCGCGTCGGCTTCGCTGACCTGGTTGTTCGCCGGCATCGGCACCGGTCCCCACACGCCGGAGCCACCCTTCATGATCTTGCTGGCGAGGGTGTCGACGGCACCCTTGTCGTCCTTGTACTTGGCGGCCACGTCCTTGAACGAGGGGCCGAGCACCTTGCGCTCGACCGCGTGGCAGCTCATGCAGTTCTTCGAGGTCGCCAGCGCCAGGTCGGCGAAGGCGGGCGCGGCGAGTGCGGTGAGGCCGAGGCCCAGGACTGCCGGCAGCAAGACTCTTTTCATGGGGTGTAATTGTTAAAGGCTGAGTTACATTCGACTCAACGCGATTGTAGGTAGCGCCGTGCACGGCGCCGGAAGCGTTGCCAATACAACCCTGAGGGATTCGCGATGTGGTTTCTGGGATTGGGCCTGCTTGCTCTGGCCCTCAAGTATTTCGAGATCGGCATGGTCGCCACATGGAGCTGGTGGATCGTGCTGTCGCCGTTCGCGATGGCCGTGGCATGGTGGGCCTGGGCCGATTCGTCGGGCTATACCAAGCGCAAGGTCGTCGAACGTGAAAACCGGCGCCGGCAGGAGCGCATCGACCGGCAGAAGACCAACATGGGCATGAAGACCAGCAACGGGCAGCGCCCGCGCCGCTGAGCCTTTTCCTTCGCCATCTGCCGAAGTCCCGCACCGCATGCACCGCGCTGAAGTGCCATGGACGAGGAAGCCACCACCCGCGCGCTGATCGTCTTCGGGCTTTCGCTGCTGCTCGGCCCGGCCATCGGCGGGCTCGTGGGGTGGCGCACTAACTTCTTCTGGGGTGTGGGCGTGGGCGCCTTGCTCATCGGCTGCGCCGGCCTGTACGGCGCGGCTTCGCTGGGCTGGAGCCGCTACCAGTCGATCGCCGGCACCGCCAGTGTGCAGGGCAGCCTCGTCGAGTTCGTGGACGAGCAGAGCAAGGACAGCAAAGGCCGCGTCACAGTCTCGCGCGCGCCGGTCGTCGAATACGTCACGCCCGATGGCCAGAAGCGCCGCGTCAAGGGCCTTGGCGGCGGCCTTGCGGACAAGGAATGGGGCGACCCGGTCGAAGTGCGCTACCGCGTGGCCGACCCCGCGCAGGCACTGGTGGCTGATTTTCAGAACATGTGGGGCGGCGTCTGGGGGCTCGGCATCTTCGGTGCCTTTCCCATGATGTTCGGCCTGTTCTTCATCGGCATGGCGCGCAGGGAGGCGCGCGAGAAACAGGGCGCTTACGTGCGGCCGGAGTTGCGCGAACCCACCCCTGGCCAGAAGCGCTGGCGTACGCGCGGCACCGTGCTCGCCAACCTGGTCTTCCTGGCCGGCTTCGCGCTCGTGTTCCTCTATCCGGACCCGAGCCCGATGAAGCAGTTCGGCGCCGGCTTCATCACCATCGGCGCCGGCGCGATCCTGCACTTTCTGGTGCAGAGCCTGCCGCCGGCGATGGATTTCCAGTCGCGCAGCATCCTCGCCATCGTGGGCCTGGGCTTTCTGGCCTTCGGCTACGGCGCGTGGATGATGGCTGCTTGAGCGAGCGATCTCAGAACTTGTCGAGCACTGCGCCCGAGCTGGCGCTCGATGCGTTGAACGCGAATTTCGCCTGCACGCCGCGCGTGTAGCGCGGAGCCGGCGCCTTCCAGCCTTCGCGGCGCTTGGCGATCTCGGCCTCGGGCACGTTCAGTTCGAGCTTGAGCTGGTGTGCGTCGATGGTGATCGAGTCGCCCTCGTTCACGAAGGCGATGGTGCCGCCGGCAGCCGCCTCGGGCGCGACGTGGCCCACCACCATGCCCCAGGTGCCGCCGGAGAAGCGGCCGTCGGTGATGAGGCCGACGCTCTCGCCGAGACCTGCGCCGATCAGCGCGCCGGTCGGCGCCAGCATCTCTGGCATGCCCGGGCCGCCCTTGGGGCCGAGGTAGCGCAGCACCATCACGTCGCCGGCCTTGATCTTGCCGTCGAGGATCGCCTTGAGCGCCGACTGCTCGTCGTCGAACACTCGCGCCGGGCCGGTGATGACCGGGTTCTTCAGGCCGGTGATCTTGGCGACCGCGCCCTCGGGCGACAGGTTGCCCTTCAGGATGGCGAGATGGCCTTCTTCATACATCGGGTTGTCGATGGTGCGGATCACGTCCTGGTCGGCGCGCGGCACGTCCGGCACGTCCTTCAGTACCTCGGCGATGGTCTGGCCGCTGATGGTGATGCAGTCGCCGTGCAGCAGGCCCGCGTTCAGCAGCACCTTCATCACCTGCGGAATGCCACCAGCCTGGTGCAGGTCGACCGCGAGGTACTTGCCCGAGGGCTTCAGGTCGCAGATCACCGGGACCTTCTTGCGCATGCGCTCGAAGTCGTCGATGGACCAGTCCACGCCCGCCGCATGCGCGATTGCCAGGAAATGCAGCACCGCGTTGGTCGAGCCGCCCGTGGCCATGATGACGGCCACGGCGTTCTCGATGGCCTTCTTGGTCACGATGTCGCGCGGCTTCAGGTCCTTCTTGATTGCCTCGATCAGCACCTTGGCCGATTCCTTGGCCGAGTTCTGCTTCTCGTCATGCGGGTTCGCCATGGTCGACGAGTAGGGCAGCGACATGCCCAGCGCCTCGAAGGCGCTCGACATGGTGTTGGCGGTGTACATGCCGCCGCACGAGCCGGTGCCGGGAATGGCGCGCTTCTCGATTTCCTTCAGGTCCTCGTCGCTCATGTTGCCGGCGGCGTTCTGGCCCACGGCCTCGAACACGCTGACGATGTTGAGGTCCTGGCCCTTGTACTTGCCGGGGAGGATGGTGCCGCCGTAGACGTAGATGGCGGGCACGTTGGCGCGCAGCATGCCCATCATGCCGCCGGGCATGTTCTTGTCGCAGCCGCCGACCACCAGCACGCCGTCCATCCACTGGCCGCCTACGCAGGTCTCGATGCAGTCGGAGATGACTTCGCGGCTCACCAGCGAGTACTTCATGCCCTCGGTGCCCATGGCCATGCCGTCGGAGATGGTGGGGGTGCCGAACACCTGCGCGTTGCCGCCGGCTTCCTCGATGCCGGCGATGGCCGCGTCGGCCAGCTTCTGCAGGCCCGAGTTGCAGGGCGTGATGGTGCTGTGGCCGTTGGCGACGCCGACCATCGGCTTCTTGAAGTCGCCTTCCTCGTAGCCCATGGCGTAGAACATCGAGCGGTTGGGGGCGCGGCTCTTGCCTTCGACGATGTTGGCGCTGCGGCGGTTGATCTGGATTGGCTTGGTGTCCATGGTGTCTCTTCTGTCGTGGGGAGATCGGGTGGGGGTCCAAGTATCGGACTTCTGATTGATTGCTTCCAATCCATTTTCAATTGCAGATTGATATGCTCGGCATATGAATGAAGCCCTCATCGACCTGCGCGCCTGGCGCCAGTTCGTCGCCGTGGCCGAAGAGCTGCACTTCGGCCGCGCCGCGCAGCGGCTGCACATGACGCAGCCGCCGGTCACGCAGGCCATCGCGCAGCTCGAGAAGACGCTCGGCGTGGTGCTGTTCGACCGCACCCGCCGGCGCGTGGCGCTCACGCCGGCGGGCGAGGCGCTGCTGCCCGACGTGCGGGAGCTGCTGGCGCGCGCCGCAGCGCTGCCCGCAAGGGCCCGTGCCGCGGCGGCGGGGCAGGTCGGGCGGGTGCGCATCGGCTTCGTCTCGACGGTGGGCTTCGAGCAACTTCCCGCCTGGGTGCGCGAATTCCGCGTGCTGTGCCCCGAGGTGGCGCTGGAGCTGGTCGAGGCCACCGGCGACGTGCAGCTCGAGGCCTTCGCGCGCGGCGAGATCGACGCCGGCCTGATGCTGCATTCGCCCGGTGCCGCGCCGCCGGGCCTGGCGCGCCTCGCCGTGTCGCAGGAGCCGCTGGTGCTGGCCCTGCCCGAGCGTCACCCGCTGGCGCGCACCGACCGGCTGCTGCTGGCCGACGTGCTCGCCGAGCCCCTGGTGATCTTTCCGCGCCGCATCGTGCCTTCGCTGCACGATGCCATCTTCGACCTGTACCACGCGGCCGGCCGCACGCCGCAGCTCGGGCAGGAGGCGATACAGATGCAGACCATCGTGAACCTCGTCTCGGGCGGCATCGGCGTGGCCTGGGTGCCCGAGAGCGTCACGCAGTTCCGTCGGGCGGGCGTGGTGTATCGCCGCGCCGAGGAGTTCGCGCCGGCCGCGCGGCGGCGCAGCGCGCCGGAGTTGCCCGGATGCGAAACCAGCCTGGTGTGGCCCGAGGGCGCGGCTAACCCGGCGCTCGAACGCTTCGTCGCCTTCGTGCGCGAGCGGGGAGCGGAGCCGAAGCGGCGCGACGAGGTCTAGCGGGCCTTGCGTGCGCGTCCGCCGGTGGGTTGGGCCGGCTTGTCGAGCGCGTCGGCCAGCACCGTTTCGAGCCAACCCACGAAAGCCTGCATGCGCCGCGACAGGTTGCGCCGGTGCGGGTACACCAGCTGCACGGGCAGCGGCTCGGCGCGCGCGTCGGGCAGCACTTCGACCAGTTCGCCGGCCGCGAGGTGTTCGCGCACGTCGTAGGCCGGGATCTGGATCAGGCCCAGCCCCGCCAGCGCGCAGGCGATGTAGGTCTCGGCGTTGTTCGCCGCCACCTGGCTGCGCATGCGCAGGGTGGAGGTCTCGCCGTCGCGCAGCCATTCCCATGGCGCGGCCCGGCCGCTGGTCGGCGAGGCGTAGTTGACGGCCACGTGCTCCGGCAGGTCGGCCGGCGTGCGCGGCGTGCCGTGGCGTTCCAGGTAGGCGGGGCTCGCGCAGTTGATGAGTGTGAAGTGGCCGAGCGGCCGCGCCACGAGGCTGCTGTTGGCCAGCGGGCCGACGCGCAGTGCGCAGTCGATGCCTTCGAGCACGAGATCGACGGCGCGGTCGCTGGAGCCGAGTTCGAGCTCGATGGCCGGATGGAGCGCGAAGAAGTCCGGCAGCGCCGGTGCGATCAGGCGCCGCGCGATGCGGCTGGGCACGTCGACCTTCAGGCGTCCGCTGACCTGGCCGCGCGCGGGCAGGAACTGCTGCTCCATGTCCTCCATGTCGGCCACCAGCGCACGGGCGCGCTCCAGCATCACCTCACCATCGGGCGTGAGGCCGACGCGGCGCGTGGTCCGGTGCAGCAGGCGCGAGCCGAGGCGGGTTTCGAGCTGCTGCACCGCCGTGGAGACGCTGGCGCGCGGCAGGCCCAGGCGGTCGGCGGCGCGCGTGAAGCTGCCGGTTTCGGCCACGCGAACGAAGACCTGGAGGAGGTCGATGCGGTCCATGGAAGAAGAACGAATTGCTCGTGAAATCCTGAACAGTCTAGCTTCGGATGGCCTATTTATCAGTTTGAAGCCGATCAATAGACTGGCCGCTCCAGTCACACATCCACGCTTCAACCAAGGAGTCCATCCATGTCCGCACGTACGCTCAAGAACAAGGTCGCCGTCATCGCCGGCGGCGGCAAGAACCTCGGCGCCCTTATCGGCCACCAGCTGGTCGACGGCGGCGCCCGGGGCATCGCCATCCACTACAACAGCGACGCCTCGCGCGCCGATGCGGAGAAGACCGCCGCCGAGCTCAAGGCGCAGGGCGCCGACACGCTGCTGGTGCAGGGCGACCTCTCGGTGGTCGAGAACTGCGTCGGCCTGTTCGACAAGGCGGTGAAGCACTTCGGCCAGGTCGACATCGCCATCAATACGGCCGGCGTGGTCATCAAGAAGCCGATCCTCGAGGTCACCGAGGCCGACTACGACAAGAGCTTCGACGCCAACGCCAAGGCTGCCTTCTTCTTCATCCAGCAGGCCGGCCGCGCGATGGCGGACGGCGGCAGCATCGTCACGCTGGTGAGCTCGCTGCTGGCGGCCTACACGCCGTTCTATGCGATCTATCCGGGCTCGAAGGCGGCCGTGGAGCACTACACGCGCGCCGCGTCGAAGGAGTTCGGCGAGCGCGGCATCTCGGTCAACGCCATCGGCCCCGGGCCCATGGACACGCCGTTCTTCTACGGCCAGGAGAGCAAGGAGGCCGTGGAGTACCACAGCAGCGCCGCCGCGCTCAGCAAGTTCTCGAAGAAGGGCCTGACCGACATCGAGGACATTGCGCCCATCGTGCGCTTCCTGGTCACCGAAGGCTGGTGGATCACCGGGCAGACGATCTTCGCGAACGGCGGCTACACCACGCGTTGATCGGGCAAGATGCCGCCAGGAGGAAAGACGACATGCACACGATCATGGTGATGGGCGGCGGCTTCGTGCTGCTGGTGGTGTTCCTGCTGGCCGGGCGCCTGCTGGGCGACGGCTCCCCGGCGGCGCTGGCCGTCGCGGCCAAGTGGTTCATTCCGGCGTGGTTCGTCGGCGCGGGCATCAACATGGCCGTGGGCGTGATCAAGGCCGGGTATTCGGTGGCCGAGGAGCTGCCGATCTTCCTGCTGGTCTTCGCGGTGCCGGCCGTGGTGGCGGCGCTCGTATGGTGGAAGTTCGGGCGCTAGCCCGGCCCGAATAGCCCCGACCCGGCCGTGACATCGGGCCGGGGCACAATCCGCGGATGCTCATGTATCCGCATATCGACCCCATCGCCCTGCAAATCGGGCCGGTGGCCGTCCACTGGTACGGCCTGACCTACCTGGCCGCGTTTGCGCTGTTCTACTTCCTCGGCACGCGCCGCCTCCGGCACGAGCCGTTCCGCAGGCTGGTGGATGCTGGCGTGTGGCAACGCCGGGACATCGAGGACATTCTTTTCCTCGGCGTGATGGGCGTCATCGTCGGCGGGCGGCTGGGCTACTGCCTCTTCTACAAGCCCGAGTTCTATCTCACGCACCCGCTCGAAATCCTCTATGTGTGGCAGGGCGGCATGAGCTTCCACGGCGGTCTGCTCGGCGTGATCGGCGCGATGGTGTGGTTCTCGCACTCGCGCAAGCGGCCGTTCTGGCAGGTGATGGACTTCGTCTCGCCCTGCGTGCCGACGGGCCTCGCGGCCGGCCGCGTGGGCAACTTCATCAATGGCGAGTTGTGGGGGCGCTTCAGCAGCCCCGATCTGCCCTGGGGCATGGTGTTCCCGCAGAGCGGGTCGATGCTGCCGCGCCATCCCTCGCAGGTCTACCAGTTCCTGCTGGAGGGGTTGCTGCTTTTCGTCGTGATGTGGCTCTACGCGCGCAAGGAGCGCAAGCAGGGGCAGGTGGCCTCGGTGTTCCTCATCGGCTACGGCGTGCTGCGCTTCGTGGCCGAGTATTTCCGCGAGCCCGACGACTTCCTCGGCCTGCGTGCGCTCGACCTGAGCCAGGGGCAGTGGCTGAGCATCCCGATGATCGTTACGGGCATCGCGCTTTGGTTCTGGTTCGGCCGCACCGGTGGCAAAGCGGCCAGTGCCGCGCGGGCCTGAGCTTTCACAAAGGGGCCCTTCGGGCCCTTTGTCTTAAGGGTAACTACCCGCCGCACATTCGACGCGCGGCACTTGCGCCGGGCGGATGTCGGGCTCAGAATTACGCGTAATTACAGGAAATTATGCGGTCCTGATCCCATGCGCCTGGTTCCCAACTCCCTGCACGACGAAGTCGCCGCCACGCTGCGCGAGCAGATCTTCGACGGCTCCCTGGCCCCCGGCAGCTTCGTCGACGAAACGGCGCTGTGCGAGCGGCTCTCGATCTCCCGCACGCCGCTGCGCGAAGCGCTCAAGGTGCTCACCGCCGAAGGCCTGCTGCGGCATGAGCCGCGGCGCGGCTGCTTCGTCAACGAGGTGACCGAGCGCGATCTCGACGAGATCTTCCCCGTCATCGCGCTGCTCGAAGGCCGCTGCGCCTACGAGGCGGCCCGCAACGCCAGCGACGCCGAGCTGCAGGAGCTCGACGCACTGCACGAGCGCCTCGTGCGCCACGCCAGGGCCAAGCGCATCAACGACTACTACGCCACCAATCACATCATCCACGAGGCGATCATCAAGCTGGCCGACAACAAGTGGCTGGCGCAGGTGATCGGCGACCTGCGCAAGATCCTCAAGCTCGCGCGCCTGCAGCAACTGCATGCGCCCGGGCGGCTCGACCAGAGCCTGTCGGAGCACCTGGCCGTGTTCGCGGCGCTGAAGGCGCGCGACAGCGAAGGCGCCGACGCCGCCATGCGCACACACCTGACACGCCAGCGCGAGGCGCTGCGCGAGGTCGCGCGCCAGCAGAAGTCCAGGGTGATGTCGTGACGATCCTTACGAGCATTGGAGTGCCCCGATGAGTGCGACCGAATGGTTCCAGGCGCGGCTGCGTTCTGGCGAAAAATCCAAAGTGCCGGTAGCGCCCGAAGGCGCGGCGAAGAGCGCATCGAAGAACGCGCCCAAGCCCAGCGCCCGCCCGACCGCCGAGCGCCTGCAGGCCACGCTGCGCAAGGCCGACGAGGCCCTGTCGCCGCGTGCGCTGCGCCGCGTGCTGGCCGACCTGCAGGCGGTGATCGACCCGCGTGTGAGCGAAGTCGAGGGCGGCCGCCGCGCCCATGCCATTGCCGACGCCTACCGAGCCGCCACGCCCGACGAGCGCCGCGACTACTGGGCGCTCATGAGCGAGCATTTCGCCGCCGATGCGCAAAAGCTCAAGACCGCGCGCGACCAGCACCAGGCGGCCGTCGGCACGCCCGACGAGGGCCAGGCCGAACTGCGCCTGCGTCGCGCGCTGGTGTCGCCGCGCATGCGCCTGCTGCAGCGCTTCGCGGTGGAGCCCGAGGGCATGCGCTTTCTCGTGGACCTGCGCGCCGACCTGCTGCCTTGCCTGAAGGCCGACAAGCGCCTGCTCGCGCTCGACGCAGAGCTCGAACAGCTCTTCTCCACCTGGTTCGACGTCGCCTTCCTCGAACTGCGCCGCATCGACTGGGATTCGCCGGCCTCGCTGATCGAGAAGCTCATTCGCTACGAAGCGGTGCACGACATCAAGAGCTGGTCCGACGTGAAGAACCGGCTCGACGACAGCGACCGCCGCTGCTACGGCTTCTTCCATCCGCGCCTGCCCAACGAGCCGCTCATCTTCGTCGAGGTGGCGCTGGTCGACCGCATCAGCGCCGGCATCACGCCGCTGCTCGACGAAGCCGCCGTGCCGGTGCCTGCCGCACGGGCCACCACCGCCATCTTCTATTCGATCAGCAACACGCAGAACGGCCTGCGCGGCGTGAGCTTCGGCGATTCGCTCATCAAGCGCGTTGTCGAGACGCTGCAGGACGAGCTTCCGCGCCTGAAGACCTTCGCCACGCTCTCGCCGATTCCGGGCTTTCGCACCTGGCTCGCGAAGAACGCCGGCGACCTGCTGCCGCGCCTGGACGAAAAGCGCGAGGCCGAACTGGGCCGCCTCGTCGGCTCGGTGCCGCCCACGGCGGAGCGCCTGCTCGCCGCGGTGGACGGCGCCGCGAGCCTCGACGCCAAGTCGCCGCTGCGCCAGTGGCTGATGCAGGCGGCCGCCGAGTACCTTGGCCGCGCGCTGGTCGACGGCACGCCGGCCGATCCGGTGGCACGCTTCCACCTTGGCAACGGCGCGCGCGTCGAGCGCCTGAACTGGGCGGGCGATCCGTCGGCCAAGGGACAGAAGCAGTCCTACGGACTCATGGTCAACTACCTCTATGACCTCAAGCGCCTGGACAAGCACCGCACCTGGCTGGCCGAGGGCAAGGTGGCCGTATCGGGAGACGTCGAAAGCCTGTATTTCAAAAAAGGCTGAAGTCCGCAAAAGAGAAAGTCGAAGCAGAGCAAGGAGCCGGTGCACCCAAGGCCGGCAGCCGCACGGGGCGGCAAGATCCACAACGACACACAGGAGATGAGACAAATGAACCCAAGCTTTCAGCGCCGCGACGTACTGCGCGTGGCCGCCGCCGGTGCGGCCGTACTGTGCGGCGCCGCGCGGGCCCAGCAGGGCTGGCCGACGAAGCCCGTGACGATGATCGTGCCGTTCCCGGCCGGCGGCGGCACTGATGCCTTCGCTCGGCCGCTGTCGGGGCAGTTCTCGCGCGTGGCGGGCCAGACGTTGGTCATCGACAACCGCGGCGGGGCAGGGGGCACGCTGGGCGCGAGCATCGCCGCCAAGGCGCCGGCCGATGGCTACACGCTCTTCATGGGCGCGGTGCACCACGCGATCGCGCCGTCCATCTACCCCAAGCTCGACTACGACATCGAGAAAGACTTCGTGCCGCTGATGCTGCTGGCCAACGTGCCGCAGGTGGTGGTCATCAACCCCAAGCGCGTGCAGGCCAACACCATCCAGGAATTCATCGCGCTGGTGAAGCGCAACCCCGGCAAGTTCAACTACGGCTCGGCCGGCTCGGGCACCTCGCACCACCTGGCGGGCGAGCTCTTCAAGATCCAGACCGGCACTTTCATCACCCACATTCCGTACCGCGGCGCGGGCCCGGCGCTGTCGGACCTGATCTCGGGCAACGTCGACCTGATGTTCGACGGCCTGGGTTCCTCGGCGCAGCACATCAAGAGCGGCCGCATCAAGGCGCTGATGGTGGCCGGCACCAAGCGCAACCCGGCCTTCCCCGACGTGCCCTGCGCCGCCGAGGTGGGCCTGCCCGAGTACACCGTGACCACCTGGTACGGCCTGTGGGCGCCCAAGGGCACGCCGGCCGACACGCAGACGCGCGCCATCGACGACATGAAGAAGTCGCTGGCCACCGACGACCTCAAGGGCATCTGGGCCCAGAACGGTTCCGAGATCCCGAACCTCACCACCACTGCCTACGGCAGCTTCGTCAATGCCGAGATCAAGCGCTGGGCCGCGGTGGTGAAGGCCTCGGGCGCCAAGCTCGAATGACCGCTGGAAGCGCCATCTCCCTGCGCCACGACGGCGCCATCGCGATCGTCACGCTGTCGAACGCGGGGCGCCTCAACGCCATGACGCGCGCCATGTGGCGTGAACTGCGTGCGGTGTTCGACGGCCTGCGCAGCGATGGCGACAGCGCCCTGCGCTGCGTGATCGTGCGCGGCGAGGGCGGCGCCTTCTGCGCGGGCGGCGACATTTCCGAGTACCCGTCGTTCCGCTTCAGCGAGCCCAGCCTGCGCGAGTTCCACGAGAACGAGGTCTGGGCTGCGCTGCAGGCGATGCTCGATTGCCCGCTGCCGCTGGTCGCGCAAATCGAGGGCGCCTGCATGGGCGCGGGCATCGAGATCGCGAGCTGCTGCGACATCCGCCTGGCCGGCGCCTCCGCGAGGTTCGGCGCGCCCATCGCCAAGCTCGGTTTCCCGATGGCGCCGCGCGAAGCCGCGCTGGTGCATGGCGCCATCGGCGACGTGCTCGCGCGCGACATGCTGCTGGCCGCCGGCGTGCATGGCGCGCAGCGCCTGTACGACGCGGGCTTTTTGCTGCAGGTGCTGCCCGACAACGAAGTGCCGCTCGCCGCCCAGTCGCACGCCGAGCACATCGCAGCACTCTCCCCGCAGGCCGCGCGCCTGCACAAGGCCACCTTCGCCGTGCTGCGTGCCGGCGCTCCCTCGGCCCACGGCCTGCTGGCCACCGCCTACGATTACGCCGATTCCGTGGAGCACCGCGAGGGCATCGCCGCCTTCCTTGCCAAGCGCACCCCGAATTTCTGAAGCCAAGCAATCGTCCGAATGAAGAAGTCCGCCAACGCCAACCTGTTCGCCGCCCTGCGCGCGGCCTTTCCCGCCGACCTCGACGCCATCGCCGTCGAAACCGACAGCGGCCTGTTCTATTCCTGGCGCGACCTCGAACGCGCCAGCGCCATGATCGCCAACCTGCTCGACGCCCTCGGGCTGGAGAAGGGTGCGCGCATCGCGGTGCAGGTCGAGAAGTCGGTCGAGGCCATGCTGCTGTACCTCGCCACGCTGCGCGCGGGCTATGTGTTCCTGCCGCTGAACACCGCCTACCAGAGCGCCGAGATCGAATACTTCATCGGCAACGCCGAGCCGGCTGTGGTGGTATGCACCAGCCGCAACGCGTCGTGGGTCGCGCCCATCGCCACCGCAGCGGGCACCAGGCACGTCTTCACGCTGGACGACGACCGCACCGGCTCGCTGCTCGACGTGGCCGCCCGGTGCAGCGACCAGCACGTGCCGGCAAAGCGCAAGGCCGACGACATGGCCGCCATCCTCTACACCAGCGGCACCACCGGCCGCAGCAAGGGCGCGATGCTCACGCACGGCAACCTGCTGTCGAACGCCGAGGTGCTGAAGGACTACTGGGGCTGGACCGAGGGCGACGTGCTGATCCACGCGCTGCCCATCTTCCACGTGCACGGCCTGTTCGTCGCGCTGCACGGCGCGCTGCTCAACGGCAGCAAGATCCTGTGGTTCGCCAAGTTCGACCCGAAGCGCGTCGCGCAGAAGCTGCCCGAGGCGACCGTGTTCATGGGCGTGCCCACGCTGTACGTTCGCCTCCTGGCCGAGCCGGGGCTCACGCGCGAGGCGGTGCGCAACATGCGGCTGTTCATCGCGGGCTCGGCGCCGCTGCTCATCGAGACCTTCGACGAATGGCGCGAGCGCACCGGCCACACCATTCTCGAGCGCTACGGCATGAGCGAGACGGTCATGCTCACCTCCAACCCCTACCGGCCCGAGCAGGGAGAGCGCCGCGGCGGCACCGTCGGCTTCGCGCTGCCTGGCGTGCAGTTGCGCGTTCGCGACGACAGCGGCCGCGACTGCACCACCGACGAGATCGGCAACATCGAGGTCAGCGGCCCCAACGTGTTCGCGGGCTACTGGCGCATGCCCGAGAAGACGAAGGAGGAGTTCACCGCCGACGGCTTCTTCAAGACCGGCGACGTGGGCAAGATCGACGGCCGGGGCTACATCACCATCGTCGGGCGCAGCAAGGACCTGATCATCAGCGGGGGCTACAACGTGTACCCAGCCGAGATCGAGGGCTACATCAACGAGATGGCCGGCGTGGCCGAGAGCGCCGTGGTCGGCGTGCCGCACCCCGACTTCGGCGAGGTGGGCGTGGCCATCGTCATTCCCAAGGCGGGCGCCGCGCTCGACGGCGATGCCATCGTGGCGGAGCTGAAGTCGAAGCTGGCCAACTTCAAGATTCCCAAGCGCTGCTTCGTGGTGCCCGAGCTGCCGCGCAATGCCATGGGCAAGGTGCAGAAGGCGCTGCTGCGCACCGAGCACAAGGGACTGTTCGCGACCTGAGCCGGTTCAAGCCCCGACTGCTGCTGGCGCGAGTCCGTTCATCAGCCCGCTGCCCGCGTGGCAGTTGACGTACTCGTAGCTCTGCTCGTCGGCCTTGAGCACCGACACCTCGTGATACACGCGCAGCTGCAGCTGGAAGTTCAGCGCCTGCACGTAGCGCATGAAGCTGCCGAAGATCGCGACGTGCGTGGGGTGCGACTCGGCCCAGCGTTCCATGTCGGCCAGCGAGCGCCAGTAGCTCAGCCCGAACGACTTCTGCAGCGGCGCGCTCTGCGCGTCGAGGTGGCGCATGTAGCGGTTGCTGTAGCAGCCGATGCCCAGCCCCTGGTCGCGCAGGAAGTCCATGCCCTCGCGCAGCACCGGTTCCATGTCCTGCAGGTAGAGCGTGCGCTCCTGGCCGGTGGTGTCGGTCCATTCCTGGCCGGAGCGGATCATCGCGACGTTCTCGTGGCCCGCGATGCGCACGCGCTGCCCCGGCGCCGGCACGCCTGCGATCACCGCGCGCGAGCCCGAAGGCGCCATCGCGTCGGTCTGCGACAGCGGAATGCGGTCGCGCATCGAACCCCAGTAGCCGTGCTCCTGCAGCTCGCCGCTGACCCCGCCCATCACCACGCCGACGCCTTCGAAGCGGTCGGGCGTGTTGAACATGGTCTCGAAGTGCTCCACGCGCGGCGAGGCGATCTCGCGGAAATAGCCGAGGCCTTCCGTGAGCCGTTCGTCGGAGCGCCACCAGGCGTCGACAGCGGGCGTCGCGCACCAGCGGGCGTAGGCGGCGGGGTCGTTCCAGTAGGCGATGGCGATCATGTTGTCGAAGCCTTGCGCGTCGACGTAGTGCGTGAGGTCGTGATGGCCGGGGCCGTCGGGCAGGGCGAAGTCGCGCGCGATCTTCATCAGCGCGGCACAGGCGCGGCCCTGCATTTCGGCGCCGCGCGACTGCACGCCGAAGTAGCCCATCACGACCTGCCTCACCGCGACCGGTGCGCGGGCCGACCACACGGGGTAGGGCGGCACGTAGTCGTCTTCCACGCGGCGGTGGCGCGTGCGGGGGCACTTCAGGTGCTCGTCGATGGCGGATTCCATGGTGGTCCTCCGTTGTCTCAAGCCGAGACGGGCTCGGGCATGCTGGCTTCAGGCTCCGGCGACGTCGCCTGCTGCACCACGACAGGTTCGCGGCGCGTCTTGTTGAGCAGCAGCTGCGTGACATCGGGCCGCGAGTAGTGGCCGCTCGGGTCGGCTGCGGCCTTGGCGAGCGAGATCATGCCGAGGTCGATGTCGGCGACGACCAGGCCTTCCTCGTCTTCTGCCAGCGGCGTGCCCAGCGGCGAGCCGTCGGGTGCGTAGATGCGCGCGTAGCCACCGCCGGTGCGCAGCATCTGCTGCTTGCCGGCGTCGGTGCACATCAGCTCGCTCATGGCCTTCGACACGGTGGCGCAGGGCGCGATCACGAAGCACTGGCCCTCGGCCGCGTAGACCTGGCTCGCGGCGTTGTTGACCTCGGGCCCCAGCGCGTAGGCCGCGCCGTGGTAGAGAGAGAAGCTCGGCCATGCGCCGCAGTGGATCTGCTCGTTCTGCGAGTACATCGCGTACTTGCTCAGCGGCTGCAGGTGCTCCCAGCACGAGAGTGAGCCGATGTTGCCCAGCGGCGTGCGGATCACGGCGAGGTCGGAGCCGTCGCCTTCACCGAACACCGTGCGCTCCACGTGCGTGGGCTTGAGCTTGCGCCGCGTCTGCACGGTATTGCCCTGGTCGTCGATGAGCGCCTGCGCGATGTAGAGGCTGCCCGCGGCTTTCTCGCTGTAGCCCAGCGAGACCCAGATGCCGAGCCTGCGCGCGGCTTCGCCGATGCGCTCGAACTCGGCCGAGCCGATCACCAGCGAGTTGTCGTGGTACCGCTGCACGAACTGCATGCCCCAGGCCGGCGAATCGAGCCAGATCCACCACGGGTAGCCGGGCACCCAGGTCTCGGGAAAGGCGATGAGCTTCACGCCCTGTTTCGCGGCCTGCGCCATCAGGTCGATGGTCTTGTCGATGGTGCCGTCGAGGTCGAGGAACACGGGGGCGGCCTGTGCTGCGGCAACGCGCAGCTTGGGGTGGACGGTGGTCGGCATGAAGGTTCTCCAGATGCAATGAAAGTAACGGGGCGTTGGAAAGCGTGGTCCGCAGTCACCGGGTTTGCGCTGTGGCATGCGGGTTGCTTGAAGCGTAGATTCGCGCCGCCGGAACGCCTTGACCCGGTTTGGCGGCGTTCTTGTTCCAGCGTTGCATCCGTTCGTTGCCCAGGCTTTCCGAGGAATCCGATGACCCAGCTGCTCAGCACCGATGCCGTTTCGCGCAACCAGCGGCTCGCCTACTGGACCGACATGATCTGCAACGTCTACGTGCAGCTCGGTTGCGACCCGGTGCGCGAGGGCGATCCGGGCGATTTCGAGGGAAGCATCCGCCAGCACACGTTGCCCGGGCTCGACGTGTCGGTCGTCACCTCGAGCCCGCAGAAGGTGATGCGCACGCCGGGGCACATCTCGCATTCCAGCGACGACTACTTCCTTGTGAGCATCCAGGCGCGCGGCCAGGGCGTGGTGCGGCAGGACGGCCGCGACGCGGTGCTGTCGGCCGGCGATTTCGCTCTGTACGACAGCACGCGGCCCTACCAACTGCTGTTCGACGAATCATTCGAGCAGATCGTGCTCAAGCTGCCCGGTGAACGCCTGCGCAGCGAGTTGCGCGACACCGAGGCGCTGACGGCCACCACCGTGTCGGGGCGCGAAGGCGCGGGACACCTGCTGCTGGGCATGATCCGCACGCTGCGCGAGGACATCGACACGCTGCAGCCGGCCTCGGCCCTCGCGGTGGCCAACGGCGTGCAGAACATCCTGGTGGCGGGGCTGCAGACGCTGCCGGCGGCGAGCGCGCCTTCGCTGAGCAATCTGGCGGCGTATCACCTCGCGCGCGTGAAGCGGCGCATCGACGAGCAACTGGCCGATCCGTCACTCTCGGTGAGCACGCTGGCGACCGGGCTGGGCGTGTCGGTGAGCCACATCCATCGCGTGTTCAGGAGCGAGCCGCTCACGCCGTCGCAATACATCTGGGAGCGCAGGCTGCAGGCATGCAGCCGCGACCTGCTGGAGCCGCGCCTGGCAGGCCGTCCCGTGGCCGATATCGCCTACGGCAGGGGATTCAACGACGCGGCGCACTTCAGCCGCGCGTTCAGGGAGCGATTCGGCTGCTCGCCACGCGAGTGGCGGCAGCAGCGCATGCAGTAACGGATCGAAGGATCGGCTTACTGAACCAGCAGCACGGTGGTGTTCGTCTCGGCGATCACCTTGGTGGCGACGGAGCCCATCAGCGCTCGGCCGAGGATGCCGTGGCCGTGCGTGCCCAGCACGATCAGCCCCGCCTGCGCGGCGGCAGCCGACTTGAGAATCTCCTCGGCGATGTGGCCGTGGCGCGCATCGACCGTGTAGTTGGCGATGCCCTGTGCCGCGAGCTGCGCCTTCACGGGGTCGATCACCTTGGCGCTTTCCTCGGCGTAGTAGTCGGAGACGATCTCCTTGCTGAGGTGGCGCGTGACGTGGCCCGAGATGCCGGTGCACACGTGCACGATGACCAGTTCGTGGCCGTCCACGAACATCGCGCGGTTGGCAACCAGATAAGCCAGCGCCTTCTGCGTGTAGGCGCTGCCGTCGACTGCGATGAGGATTTTCATGGCCCCGTTATACGGCTCGCAGCGCGCGCGGCAACGAGTCGCACCACTTGCGCAAGGGCCTTGGGCCCGAAGGGAATCAGCCGTGCAGGCCCTTCCAGAGCATGTAGGCCGCCAGCAGGTAGAGGATGCTCGCGAACACGCGCTTGAGCTTCTTCACCGGCAGGCTGTGCGCCGCCTTCGCGCCCAGCGGCGCGGTCAGCACGCTGCACAGGGCGATCACCGCCAGCGCGGGCAGCCAGATGTAGCCGAAGGAGCCGGCCGGCAGGCCCTGCACCGACTGTCCGCTCACCGCATAGCCCAGCACGTTCGCCACCGCGATCGGAAAGCCCAGCGCCGCGCTGGTGGCCACCGCGTTGTGGATGGAGATGTTGCACCACGTCATGAACGGCACGCTGATGAAGCCGCCGCCGGCGCCCACCAGGCCCGAGATGAAGCCGATGGCGCCGCCCGCCGCAAGCTGGCCGCCCGTGCCCGGCATCTGCCGCGAAGCCGCGGGCTTCTTGTCGAGGAACATCTGCGTGGCCGAGAAGCCCACGAAGAGCGCGAAGAAGATCGCCAGCGCCGTGCCCTTGAGCAGCGAGAACACGCCCAGGCTGCCCACCAGGCTGCCGATGACGATGCCGGGCGCGAGCCGGCGCACGATGTCCCAGCGCACCGCGCCGCGCTTGTGGTGCGCGCGCACGCTCGACACCGAGGTGAAGATGATGGTCGCCATCGAGGTCGCGATGGCCATCTTCACCGAGAGATCGGCCGGCGCGCCGCGGTGGCCCATGATGATCGTGATGAACGGCACCATCAGCATGCCGCCGCCGATGCCCAGCAGGCCTGCGAGGAAACCGGTGCCGAGCCCGAGGGCGGCGAGTTCGGCGATGAGGATGGGGTCGAGCAGGCTGGAGACGTTCACGGAAATTCTGTATCGCAAAAAGCAACGGCCCCGAGCAGTTTGTGCAGGGGGCCGTGGCGGAATTAGGTGTCTGCAAGTGGGCGCCGGACTCGCATCCTGAACCGGGGTTCAGGTGGGCGAGGGCAGCAGGACTTCGGGTTCATCTGACGCGAGATGATCACACCCGTCGAGCGATTTACCAAGCCCGGCTCCGTAGAGCATTGGAACAAGGACATATAAAGCCCAACGCGCACCGCAGACAGTTCGGATTTTACCGCTGCAGCCCTGCCGGCGGAACCCGCTCAGAGCAAATGTCCATCGCCCGCCAGGGCCTGATCGAGTCTTTGAATGAGCTGGGCAGCCTTCGGGTCGGTCTCTGTGGTATCGGCTGGCGCGGCAGCAGGCGCGGGTGCCGCGGTGGCGGCGGCCTGCTGCGCGGCGAGGTCGAATGCCAGGTTCAGCGATGCCAGCACCGCGATGCGGTCGCGGGCCTTGACTTTTCCCGCGTCGCGGATCTTGCACATGGCGGCATCCACGCGGTCGACGGCTTCGCGCAGCTGCGCCTCGCCGCCGTCGGGGCAGCCGAGCAGATAGCTCTGTCCCATGATCTGTACTTCAATCTGCTTCATGCGGGGGAATCTTCGGAAGGTGGTTCAGCCGGCAACCGTTCGAGCAGGGCATCGAGGCGCGTGCGGGCCGCGACGAGCCGCGACTTCAGGGCGTCGCGTTCGCGCGTGAGCGCATCGACCTGTTCCTGCAGCAGCGCGTTGGTGCGCTGCACCTCTTCGTGACGCACGAGCAGTCGTTCGACGCGCTCGGCGATCTGGTCGATGGGGCTGGAGGCGGGCATGGTTGGCGATTGTAGTTTCCCGGGGAGGCGGTCCCGCCGAGGCCGGACGCGGCGCCCGGCGTGCCCGGGATTCTGCGGCTTTGCCGCCCGCCGATCAAACCCCCGATCAGGTGTTTCAGGCTTCGCTCAGCCGCACGTAGGTGGCCAGCAGCGCGCTCTTGGCGACCACGCCCAGCAGCACCGGGTTGGCGGCGCTCTCTATCAGCGGCAGCCGCTCGCCCAGGTGGTCGAGGAAGCGCTGCAGCGCCTCGCCCAGCCCGGTGTCGGCGGTGATCGGCAGGATCGCCTGCGAGAGCAGGGCGCCGGCCGTCGTCTCCTGCGGCGCCGTGCCGAGCGACGAGAGCGGCACCACGCCGAGATAGCGGTTGTCCGCGTCCACCACGTACAGGTACTTCACGGGGTACTGCAGAAAGAGCCTGCTCATCGCCTCGCGGTCCGCCTGCGGGCCGACCACCGTTTCGGCCGGCTGCACCAGGTCGCGCATGTGTAGGCCTCGCAGACGCATCTGGTCGTCGCGCTGTGCGTTGCGATGCAGCGTGATCTCGTACATCGAGCCCGCGTTGGCCGAGCGCGCCACGAAATACGCGATGACGCTCGCGGCCATCAGCGGCAGCATGACTTGGTAGCTCAGCGTCATCTCGAAGATCATCAATATCGCCATCAGCGGCGCCTGCGTGGCGCCCGCCAGGAACGCGCCCATGCCGACGATGGCGTAGGCGAAAGGCGCCGAGCTCGCCGCTGGCCACAGCGCCTGCACACCCTGGCCGAAGAGCGCGCCGATCATGCAGCCGAAGAAGAGCGCGGGCGTGAACACGCCGCCCACCGCGCCCGAGCCCGCCGTTGCCATGGTGGCGACCGCTTTGGCGAGCAGCACCATCGCGATCAGCGTCCATGCCCACGGCGTGTGCAGCACCGAATTGACCACGCTGTAGCCGTTGCCCCAGACCTCCGGCATCGGCACCGACACCGCGCCCATGACGAGCCCGCCCAGCGCCAGCCGCCACGGCAGCGCGAGCGGCAGCCGCGAGAACAGCGCCCGGCTGCCCTGCAGCGCACGCAGGAAGCCCACCGCCGCGAAGCCCAGCAGCACGCCGAGCACGCAGAACAGCACGACCTCGGTGCCGTGGATCTCCGGGAACGGCGGCATCCTGTAAGGCGGCTGGTAGCCCGGAAGCGCCCGCATCGCGACGTTGGCGACCACCGACGCGATGATGATCGGCCCCACGCTCTCCATCGCGATGGAGCCCAGCACGATCTCCGCGACGAAGAAGGCGCCCGCGATGGGCGCGTTGTAGGCTGCAGTGAGGCCGGCCGCCGCGCCGCAGGCCACCAGCAGCCGCAGCCGTTCGGCCGGGAAGCGGAACACCCGTCCCAGCAGCGAGGAAGCCAGCGCCGCCAGTTGCACCATCGAGCCCTCGCGCCCGATCGAGCCGCCGGTGCCGATGCTCACCAGCGACGACGCGCTGCGCGCCAGCGTCTGCGCCACCGGGATGCGCCCGTCGCCGAGGACGATGGCTTCCATGTAGTCCGACGTG
Organism: Variovorax sp. 278MFTsu5.1; assembly: GCF_048305045.1. Taxonomy (NCBI): domain Bacteria; kingdom Pseudomonadati; phylum Pseudomonadota; class Betaproteobacteria; order Burkholderiales; family Comamonadaceae; genus Variovorax; species Variovorax sp. 278MFTsu5.1. Next base: position 3,888,004 of record NZ_CP157622.1, on the reverse strand, counting down.
GCGCTGCGCGAAGCCACGCGCCTGGCCAGCACCAGCAGCAGCCCCGCCACCAGACCGCCGAGCGTGGGGCAGGCGATGCGTGCCCACCATGGCAGTTGCCTGGCCATTGCCACGAGCCCTTCGCCAGGCCCCAGCACCAGATGCTCGAAGGCCAGCAGCGCCGCGCGGAAGAATTCGGTCGCCAGCGTCCCCAGCAGCCCCGCCACGATGGACCACAGCAGCATCGACTGCCAGCCCGACACACCGAAGAGACGCTGCAGCGCCGAACGCAGATTCAGGAAGACCGAGGCGGGCTGCATCATGGCCGTCGATGTTAGCGGTGCCGCAACTTTCGACTTAAGCCCCGTTGGCCAGCGCATAAAATCACCGCCGTTGGTGCTCGCGCCGTGGTTCGCACGGCGCAGTTCAACGGGAAGCAGGAGTGAACGCCCCGGTTCTTGCCGGAACAAGGCCGAAGCCGCCTGCGCTGCCCCCGCAACGGTCAAGCAGACGGTGCCGCAAGGCGCCAACCCCTTTCCATCGAAGCCACTGGATGCCCTGAAACAGGCGTCTGGGAAGGCGGCAAGGAGTCGTTCTGCCAGCCCGGATACCGGCCAACAAGGCGGCTGCCGCATGCGTCGAAGATGAATGACGAACGCATGCGCGGCCATTGCGCCCAGGCGCCGGCGGGGAGGCCGGCCAGGGGTATTGACGTTCGTTCGCTTGATCCATGATTTCCCGTGTTTGCTCTTTTCGCGGCCGCGCTCCTGCGCGCCGCTTCCGCCACGCCTGCCTGCCGCTGGCGCTGGTTTCCGCCTTCGGCGGGCTGGCCCATGCGCAGGAGGCTTCCACCCTGCGCGAGACGGTGGTCACCGCCAACCGCACCCCGCAGGCGTTGTCGGAGCTCGTGGGAGACGTCTCCATCGTCGACAGCAACGCCATCGAGCGCAGCGGCGCGACCGGCGTGGCCGACCTGCTCTCGCGCCTGCCCGGCATCGAGATCTCGCGCTCCGGCGGCGTGGGCAACACCACCAGCCTCTTCATCCGCGGCGCCGAGACGCGGTTCACAGCCGTGTATCTCGATGGTGTGCGCATCGACTCGCAATCGACCGGCGGCGCCGGCTGGGAGGGCATCCCACTGTCGCAGATCGACCGCATCGAGGTGCTGCGCGGCCCGGCCGCCGCGGTCTACGGCTCCGACGCCGTGGGCGGCGTGATCCAGCTCTTCACCAGGCGAGGAGAAGAGGGCGTGTCGCCCTACGCCGGCATCGGCTTCGGCAGCAAGGGGCTGCGCAGGATCGAAGGCGGCGTGAGCGGCAAGTCGGGCCTCTTCGACTATTCCTTCGGCGCCGCGCATGAGGAGAGCAAGGGCTACAACGTGCAGCCCGTGAGCAAGCGCAACGTGACCAAGGACGGCTTCACCAGCCCCGACCGCGACGGCTACAACAGCACCTCGGGCAACGCGAAGCTGGGCTTCCAGATCACGCCCGACCAGCGCATCGAGGCCACGCTGCTTTCCAGCGACATCAAAGCCGGCTACGACGCCACGGTGTCCTACAGGACCAGGCTGCCGTTCCTGTTCGCCAACGACATCTCGAGCAACACGCTGCAGACCGCCGGCCTGAGCTGGTCGGCCAGGTGGAACGACGTCTACAGCACCCGCGTGCAGGTGACCGACTCGCAGCAGGTCTACAAGACGCAGCCTTCGTTCTACCGCACCGAAACCCGGCTGCGCGGCTACCTGTTCCAGAACGAATTCCGCTTCGGCCCGCACCTCGTCACCGCCACGCTCGAGCGCCGCGAAGACGCCCTGGAGAACGCTCCCACAACCACCTCGAAGCTGCTCGCGCGCGACCGCTCGCAGGACGCCGTCTCGCTGGGCTACGGCTTCGTGAAGGGCCCGCACTCGCTGCAGCTGCACGTGCGCCACGACAAGGACAGCGAATTCGGCGGCAAGACCACCGGCAGCGCGGCCTACGGCTACGCCATCACGCCGACGCTGCGCTTCACGGCGTCGGCAGGCACCGCCTTCCGCGTGCCCACGCTGTACCAGCGCTTCAGCGAATACGGCCTGGCCACGCTCAAGCCCGAATCGAGCCGCAACCTCGAGCTGGGCTTGCAGTACACCGAGGGTGCGACCCAGCTGGGCGTGGTGGCCTACGCCAACCGCGTGCAGAACCTGATCGTGTTCGACGGCTCGGCCAAGGGCTGCGCATCGTCCTTCGGCTGCTACGCCAGCACCGCCCGCGCGCGCTACCAGGGCGTCACGCTCTCGGGCAGCCACCGCATCGGCGACGTCACGCTGCGCGGCTCCTTCGACTTCCAGGACCCGCGCGACCTCGCCACCCACAACCTGTTGGCGCGCCGCGCTCAGCGCCACGCCACCCTGGGCGCCGACTGGCGCATCGCGGGCTGGACGCTGGGCGCCGAGGTGCAGACTTCCAGCCGCCGCTACGACGACGCCGCCAACAGCGTGAAGCTCGGCGGCTACACCGTGCTGAACCTGTCGGCCACCACGCAGATCACGCGCGACATCAACCTCGTCGCGCGCGTCGACAATGTGGGCAACAAGGACTACCAGTTCGCGCGGCTGTACGCCAATGCCGGCCGTACCGCCTACGTCGGTCTCAAGTGGACGCCTCACTAAGCAGCCAGCCATCCCAGCCGGGCGGCACCGCCGGTGCCGCGGCGGCCACCTGCGCCGCCGTGCTGGTGGCCGCCCCGGCCTCGGGGCAGGGCAAGACCACGGTCGCTGCCGCGCTGGCCCGGCTGCATGCGCGCCAGGGCAGGCGAGTGCGCGCCTTCAAGTGCGGGCCCGACTTCCTCGACCCGCACTGGCTGGCGCTGGCCACCGGCGCGCCGGTGCATTCGCTGGACCTCTGGATGACCGGCGAAGCCGACTGCCGCGCGCGCCTGCACGCGGCAGCGGCCGAATGCGACCTGCTGGTCGTCGAAGGCGTGATGGGCCTCTTCGACGGCACGCCCAGCGCCGCCGACCTGGCGCAGCGCTTCGGCCTGCCGGTGCTGGCGGTGATCGACGCGCACGCCATGGCCGGCACCTTCGGGGCGCTGGCCTACGGACTGCAGAACTTCCGCGACGGCCTGCCGTGGGCCGGCGTGCTGGCGAACCGCGTGGCGAGCGAACGGCACGGCGCCATGCTTCAGCAAGCGTTGCGCAACCCTTCGCAATGGCTCGGTGCCTTGCCGCGCGATTCCCGTTTCGCGCTGCCCGAGCGTCATCTGGGCCTCGTGGCCGCCACCGAACTCGGCGACGCGTTGGCCCGGCTGGACGCGGCCGCCGACGTGCTGGCCGGCACGCCGCTGGGTCGGATGTCCGTTGCCAACCTGCCACAGGTGCGCTTCGAGGCTGCATCCGACGAGCCGCAAGCCATGGCCCCATTGCTGGCCGGCCGCACCATCGCCATCGCGCGCGACGCCGCCTTCTCGTTCATCTACCCCGCGAACCTCGACGTGCTCACGGCACTGGGCGCGAAGCTGAGCTTCTTCTCGCCGCTCGCGGGCGACGCCTTGCCGGCCTGCGATGCCGTCTGGCTGCCCGGCGGCTATCCGGAGCTGCACGCGCAGGCGCTGTCGGCTTGCACGGCGATGCGTGAATCGCTTGCCGCGCATGCCGCAGCGGGCAAGCCGGTCTGGGCCGAGTGCGGCGGAATGATGGCGCTGTTCGACGAGCTGGCCCTGCAGGACGGTGAGCAAGTCCACCGCCTCTGGGGCCTGCTGCCCGGCCGCGTGACCATGCAGAAGCGGCTCGCGGGTCTCGGGCCGCAGCAGCTCTCGCTGGGCAGTCACGTGCTGCGCGGCCACACCTTCCACTATTCGAGCTGCGAAACGCCGCTGGAGCCGGTCGCCCGCACCGCCCGGCCCGGCGCCCCGCAGGCCGTGGGCGCGCGCGCCGGCGAAGCGCTGTACGTGCACGGCCCGGTGCGCGCGAGCTACTTCCATGCGTGGTTCGCGTCCAGTCCGCAAGCCACTGCCCGCCTTTTCGGCGCCATGTCCATCGAGTTGGAGAGCCATGCCGCATTCGACCAAGCCTGAAGCCGTGGTGCACGAGTTCATCCTGGGTGGCCAGAAGAGCGGCAAGTCGCGCCGTGCCGAGCAGCGCGCCATCGACTGGCTCGCATCCGGCTCCCGGCCCCGCCGCGCCGTGCTGATCGCCACCGCCCAGGCCTGTGACGACGAGATGCAGGAGCGCATCGTGCGCCACCAGGCCGACCGCGCCGAGCGTGTGCCCGGCATGCGCACCATCGAGGAGCCGATCGAGCTCGCGCGCGCCATCGTCACGCAGAGCACGCCCGAGACGCTGGTGGTCGTCGACTGCCTCACGATGTGGCTCACCAACCTGCTGATGCCGATGCCCAGCGAAGACGCCCGCCCTGTGACGCGCACCCCCGCGGCGCACATCGCGATGCTGCTGGTCGCGCTGCGCGATGCGCCGGGTCCGGTGGTGCTGGTCGGCAACGAGATCGGGTTGGGCGTGATCCCGATGGGCCGCGAGACGCGCGCCTTCGTCGACGCGCTGGGCCGGCTCAACCAGGACGTGGCCGCCGCCTGCGGGCGCGTCACGCTGATGGCGGCCGGATTGCCGCTGAGTCTGAAGGCGCCTGCTGCATGAAGATGATCCGCATCTCGCTGGCTTCGCTCGGCCTCGCTCTTTTCGCGCTGGCCGCGCATGCGCTCGACGTGGTCGACGAGCGCGGCGTTTCCGTCAACCTGCCGCAGCCGCCGCAGCGCATCGTCACGCTGCTGCCTTCGCTTACCGAGTCGGTCTGCGCGCTCGGCGCCTGCAGCCGGCTGGTGGGCGTCGACCGTTACTCCAATTCGCCCGAGCAGGTGAAGGCGCTGCCGCAGCTTGGCGGCGGCATCGATCCGAACGTGGAGGCCATCGTCGCGCTCAAGCCCGACGCGGTGCTGCTGGCCAAGTCCTCGCGCGTCACGCAGCGGCTGGAGGCGCTGGGCATGAAGGTGCTGGTGCTCGAGCCCAAGAGCCATGCCGACGTGCGCCGCGTGCTCGACAAGCTCGACCAGGTGCTGAGCACGCACGAGGCGCCGAAGGTCTGGCGCGTGATCGACGCCAGCGTGTCGGCCGCCGCGCAGTCGGTGCCGGCGGGTGCGAAGGGCATGCGCGTGTATTTCGAAGTCAACAGCACGCCGTACGCGGCGGGCGAGTCGTCCTTCATCGGCGAGACGCTCTCGCGGCTGGGCATGAAGAACATCGTGCCGGCATCGCTGGGCCCGTTTCCCAAGCTCAACCCCGAGTACGTGGTGCGAGCGAACCCCGACCTCATCATGGTCAGCGTGCGCAGCGCCCAGGGGCTGGAGCAGCGGCCCGGCTGGGCCGGCATCCGCGCGGTGCGCGAGGGCCGCATCTGCCGCTTCAGTGCCGAGCAGTCCGACGTGCTCGTGCGCCCCGGCCCACGCATGGACGAGGCAGCGCGGCTGATGGCGCAGTGCATCACCGACAAGGGCGGCAAGCGATGAATGCGGCCGCCGTCAGGCACACCGCCCATCTGCGCCGCGTGCTGCTGCTCGGCGCCGGCCTGCTGGTGCTGGGCGCGGCGCTGATGCTGCTGGGCCTGGGCATCGGCAGCACCGGCTTCGAGAGCCTGTTCGCGGCGCGCCACGACCCGGTGGCGCTGCAGATCGTGTGGGACATCCGCCTGCCGCGCACGCTCGGCGCATGGCTGGCGGGCGCACTGCTGGGGCTGGCCGGCGCGGTGGCGCAGGGACTTTTTCGCAATCCGCTGGCCGATCCGTACCTGCTGGGCAGTGCCTCGGGCGCCTCGCTCGGCGTGGCGGTGGCGCTGCTGATGTTCGGCGGCTCGGCCGCGAGCACGCAGTGGGTGATGCGGCTCGGGCTCACCGGCGCGGCCTTCCTGGGCGCGGTGCTGGCCGTGATGCTCACGCTGATGCTGGCGCGCGGCGTGCAGCAGACGCTGCGGCTGCTGCTGGCCGGCGTGATCGTCGGCGTCGTGCTCGGCGCGGCCAAAGACCTCATCACCATCGCCTCGGCCGACATCCTCCAGGCCATCCAGGGCTTCATCCTCGGCAGCACCGGCCTCGTTGGCTGGAGCGCTTGCGCGGTGATGGCGATGGTCGGCGCGGCCTGCCTGCTCGCGGGCTGGGCGCTGGCGCCGGTGCTCGACGGGCTCGCCCTCGGCGAGGCCACCGCGCGCAGCCTGGGTCTGCCGCTGGGTGCGATGCGCGCGGCGCTGGTGGTGGTGCTGGCGCTGGCCACCGGCGCAGCCGTGGCGCAGACCGGGCTGATCGCCTTCGTCGGCCTCGCGGCACCGCACCTGGTGCGCTCGGCCGTCAAGACCACGCATGCGCGGCTGATCGTGCTGTCGGCGCTGATGGGCGGCCTGCTGCTGATGGCGGCCGACCTGCTCGCGCGCTGGCTGATCGCGCCGCAGGAACTGCCCGTGGGCGTGCTCACGGCCGTGCTGGGTGGCAGCTATCTGCTGTGGCTGATGCACAGGCGCAGCGCGCGGAGCGGCGTGGCATGAGCCGAAACAACGACGCTCCCGCTGCGCTCGAGGCGCGCCAGCTGAGTGCCACGCTCGGTTCCACCGAGGTGCTGCATGGCATCGACCTGAAGCTCTCGGCCGCGCGCTGGACCAGCATCGTCGGCCCGAACGGCGCGGGCAAGTCGACGCTGCTCAAGGCGCTGGCGGGGCTGCTCGCGCATCGCGGCGAGGTGCGGCTCTTCGGCGAGGCGCTGGGCAAGGTGCCGGCGCGCATCCGCGCGCAGCGCCTCTCATGGCTCGGCCAGAGCGGCACGGGCGAGGGCAGCGCCGACGACCTGATGGTCTACGACGTCGCCATGCTCGGCCGCCTGCCGCACCAGCGCTGGCTCGCCACACCCGGTGCCGCCGACCGCTCGGCCGTGGAACGCGCGCTGCGCAGCACCCAAGCCTGGGACTGGCGCGACCGCCCGCTGGGCCAGCTCTCCGGCGGCGAACGCCAGCGCGTGCTGCTGGCGCGCGCGCTCGCCGTCGAGGCCGAGGCGCTGCTGATGGACGAGCCGCTGGCCAACCTCGACCCGCCCCACCAGTCCGACTGGATGCAGATCGTCCGCGCGCTCGTCGCCGAAGGCCGCACCGTGGTCAGCGTGCTGCACGAGCTGCCGATGGCGCTGGCCGCCGACGAGCTGGTGGTGATGAACCAGGGCCGCGTCGTGCACCACGGCACCTGCGACGACCCGGCCACCCATGCGGCGCTGGAGCAGGTGTTCGACCATCGCATCCGCGTGCATCGCGTGGCGGACCAGTGGATCGCGCTGCCGAGGTAGCTACACGCCAGGAAACACGGAAACAACCTCACCATGCAGATCGAAACTCCCCCCAGCGAAAAGCCCTACGAGAAGCCGGAGGGCGAACGCCGCGGCATCGTCATCGTCAACACCGGCGACGGCAAGGGCAAGAGCACGGCCGCCTTCGGCCTCGCGCTGCGCGCCCACGGTCGCGGCAAGGCCGTGAAGATCTACCAGTTCATGAAGGTGCCGACCGCACGCTTCGGCGAGCACCGCATGTTCGAGCAGATCGGCATCCCCATCGAAGGGCTGGGCGACGGCTTCAGCTGGAAGAGCCAGGATCTCGAACGCTCGGGCCAGCTCGCGCGCGACGGCTGGGAGAAGGCCAAGGCGGCGATCCTGTCGGGCGAGTTCTTCCTGGTGGTGCTCGACGAGATCACCTATCCGCTGATCTACGGCTGGCTGCCGCTCGAAGGCGTGCTCGAAACCCTGCGCGCACGGCCGAAACATGTGCATGTGGCGCTCACCGGCCGGCGCTGCCCGCCGGAGATCATCGAACTGGCCGACACGGTGACCGAGATGACGCTCGTCAAGCACGCCTTCAAGGCCGGCATCCCCGCGCAGCGCGGCATCGAGGACTGAGGCTGATGGCTCAGCAGGCGTTCGCGGCCGACGAGGCGAGGGCGGTGTACCGCGCCATCCACGAGCGGCGTGACATGCGTCACTTCGCGGGCAGTGAGGTCGCGCCCGAAGTGCTGCGGCGGCTGCTGGGCGCCGCGCATCACGCGCCCAGCGTCGGCTTCATGCAGCCCTGGCGCTTCATCCGCATCCGCGGCGAGGCGCTGCGGCAGCAGTTGCACCACGTCGTCGAACAGGAGCGCGTGCTGACGGCCCGAGCCCTCGGCGAGCGCGAGGACGAGTTCATGCGCCTGAAGGTGCAGGGCCTGCTCGATGCGGCCGAGCTGCTGGCGGTGACGCTGGCCGACGGGCGCGAGAAGCATGTGTTCGGCCGCCGCACGCTGCCGCAGATGGACCTGGCCTCGGCCTCCTGCGCCATCCAGAACCTCTGGCTCGCGGCGCGCGCCGAGGGGCTGGGCATGGGCTGGGTGTCGCTCTTCGATCCTGCCGAGGTGGCCGCGCTGCTGGGCCTGCCTGAGGGCGCCGAGCCCATCGCCCTGCTGTGCCTGGGCCCCGTGAATGCCTTCTACGAAGAGCCGATGCTGCAGCGCGAACGCTGGGCGCGGCGCGAGCCGCTGGCCTCGCTGGTGTTCGACGAGGGCTGGGGCCGGCCTTCGGACCTCTTCGACCAACCAACCGCCGTGGAGCGCACCTGATGCTGGCCTTCGACTCCGTTCTCTTCGAGCTCGCGCGCTTGTTTCTCTGGCCGGTGACGCTGGGCGTGCTGCTGTCCTTCGTCTATGCCGTGTATTGCCTGGGCGCATTCGGCATCGAGTATCTGCAGCGCCGCCGCGATCCGTCGCGCGCGCTGGTACTGCAAGGCCACGCGCAGGCCAGCCAGGAGCAGATGGAGCTGGTGGTGCTCAAGCAGCTCGAAGGCGTGCGGCTGTGCAGCCGCGTGGCGCCGATGCTGGGGCTGATCGCCACCATGATCCCCATGGGCCCCGCGCTGGTGGCCGTGGCCTCGGGCGAATCGCAGGGCGTGGCGCAGAGCCTGGCGCCGGCCTTCGCGAGCGTGATCGTGGCGCTGGCCTCGGCCTCCATCACCTTCGTGGTCTACACCGTGCGCCGCCGCTGGCTGATGCGCGAGCTGGTGACGGTGCTCGACGCGCGGGACCGCCTCTCATGAGCCGTCGCCAGTTCTCGATATTGAGCAGCCTGGACAGCGACGACGACGATCCGGTGCTCTCGACCATCAACCTGATCGACGTGTTCATGGTGGTGATCGGCATGCTGATGATCGCGGTCATCAACAACCCGATGAACCCCTTCGCGCAGGACAAGGTGACGATCATCCGCAACGAGGGCCAGCCGAACATGGAGATCGTGACGCGCGAGGGCCGCAAGATTACGCGCTTCAAGGCCAGCGGTGCGACGGGGCAGGGCGATGGCGAAAGGGCCGGCACCGCCTGGCGGCTGAAGGACGGGACGATGGTCTACGTGCCGGCAGATGCAGAGCTGGCCGGGCCGGGCGGGAAGTGACGCGGCTTCTTCTTTCTGTCTGGCTCTTTCTTGTCGGGCTGGGATTGCTCCAGCCGGCGCACGCGCAGCAGCAGGGGCCTGCCCGCATCGTGGTGCTGACCACCTCACTGGTATCGCCGGCGCGCGTGGTGCGGCTTCAGGCTGCGGCGCGCGAGGCCGGGCTGCCCTTGCAGGTGCTGTCGGCTTCGCAGGACTCGCCCGAGGCGCTGGCCGCCGCGATCGACGGCGCCGGCCTGCTCGTGATCGACGCGCCGCACATCAGCGTGGCGCAGGCGGCCGCCGCGCGCTTCGGCGATGCGATATCGCGCAGCGCGGTGCCTTATGTGCTGGTCGGCGAGTTCACGCTGGTGGCCAAGGGCCAGACGACGGCCGCCGCACCGCTCGCGGCCGAGCGCGGCGTCGATGCCGCCTGGGCGCAGCGGCTGCGCGAGTTCTGGCGCTTTGCGGGCGCGGCCAACCTAGGCGCGTCGATGAAGGCGCTGCGCCAGCCTGGCAGGCTGGACGGGCTGCCCGATTCCGTACCGCTTCCGCTCGCAGGCATCTACCACCCGGGCTGGCCGCGCGTCGAAACGGACATCGCCGCCATCGAGCGGCTGCCGGGCAAGGGCACCGTCGCCATTGCCATCAACAGCGCCACGGTGACGGGCGACGACACCGGCTGGCTCGATGCGCTCATCGCATCGCTGGAGGCCCGCGGCCTGCGCGCCTATGCCTTCTACGGCCCGCGTCAGCAGAAGGACTTGTTCTTCCGCATGACGCACGACGGCGAGCGGCGCGTGGCAGACGCCATCGTCAATGCCTCGCTGGTCTTCAGCCCCAACGAGCGCAAGGCCGAGCTGGAGCGCATCGGCGTGCCGGTGCTGCAGACGCTGCCCTCGCTGGCGATGGATGCCACGCAATGGGAACGGAGCAGGGACGGCCTGGCGCAGACCGACATCGCCGCCTACTACAGCCCGAGCGAGCTGGCCGGCATGACCGACCCGATGCTCGTCAGCGCCCGCGACGCGGCCAGCGGCACGCTGCAGCCGCTGCCCGCGCAGATCGAGGCCGTGGCCGCGAAGGCGGCAGCGCTGCTGCGGCTGCAGCGCACGCCGCCGGCCGAGCGGCGCGTGGCGATGCTGGTCTACAACTACCCGCCGGGCGAGGCCAACTTCGGCGCCTCGTTCCTGAACGTGCCGCGCAGCGTCAACAACATGCTGGCGGCGATGAAGTCGGCCGGCTACGTTGCCGAGCTGCCCGGCACCGACGCGCTCATCGCGCAGGTGCAGGCGACGATGCGGGCCTACTACCCGACGGGCCAGGGCGACGAGCTGCAGCCGCTGCTCGACAAGGATCTGGCTGACACGCTGACGCTTTCGGACTACCTCGCATGGTTCCGCGCGCTACCGCAGGAAACGCAGAGCCGCATCGAAAGCTATTGGGGAGCGCCCGAGAAGTCGACCATGCTGCGCGCCGTGGCGGGCGGCCCGGCCTTCGTGATCCCGCGCGTGCGCTTCGGCAACGTCGTCGTGCTGCGCCAGCCGCCGCGCTTCGAGCCCGGCACGCAGGTGGCGGGCAAGGCCGAGCAGGTCTACCACCGCTCGGCCGTTCCGCTGAGCCACGGCTACCTCGCCACCTACCTCTGGCTGCGCACCCGCTTCGGCGCCAGCGCCGTGGTGCACGTGGGCACGCACGGCACGGTCGAGTGGTCGGCGGGCAAGGAGCGCGGGCTGTCGGTGCAGGACGATCCGCTGCTCGCGCTGGGCGACCTGCCCAACGTCTACCTGTACATCATGGACAACCTCGGCGAAGCCACCACCGCCAAGCGGCGCGGCCGCGCGACCATGGTGAGCCACTCGACGCCCATGTTCGCGCCGGCGGGCTTCCGCCCCGGCGTGCAGGAAATGCACGAGCGCATGCACGAGTGGGAGACGCTCTCGCCCGGCCCTGTGAAGACGGCGCTGGAAAAGCGGCTCACAGCGGAGTTCGCCGAACAGCGCTACGACCGCGACCTGGGCTGGACGCCCGCGCGCATCCGCACCGACTTCGCGGGCTTCGTCGCGGTGCTGCATCCGTACCTCGACGAGCTCGCCCAGACCGCCCAGCCGCTGGGCCTCGCGACCTTCGGGCAGGCGCCCGACGCGCAGCGCAGGCGCATGACCATTCTGCAGATCCTCGGCAAGCCGCTGGTCGAAGCGCTTGGTGAGGACATCGACGAAGCCTTCCTGATCGACGCGAAGAACGTCGCCGGCTCACGCCCCGCGCGCTGGGTGGAACAGGCGCTCGCCGACGCGCAGGCCGCGAGCGCCATGGGCAAGACGGCGGCCGACCGGCAGAAGCTGCTGGAGCTGGCCGCGCGCGCCCGCAAGCTCGATGACGTGCTCGCGCACAACGAGGAAATCGAAGGGCTGTTGACGGCGCTCGACGGCCGCTACCTCAAGTCCAGCTACGGCGGCGACCCGGTGCGCAACCCCGACAGCCTGCCGACCGGACGCAACCTCTACGGCTTCGACCCGAGCCGCGTGCCCACCCGCACGGCCTGGGAAACGGGTGTCGCCGCGATGGACGCATGGATCGCGCAGCACGCGAAGACGAATGCCGGCAGGCCGCCCGAGAAGATCGCCTTCACCCTCTGGGCCGGCGAGGCCTCGCGCCACCAGGGCGTGCTGGAGAGCCAGGCCTTCTACGCCATGGGCGTGAAGCCGCGCTGGGACGAGGGCGGGCGCATGGCGGGCATCGAGATCATTCCCGCGTCGCAGCTGAAGCGGCCGCGCATCGATGTGCTGGTCAGCGTCACGGGCTCCTACCGCGACCAGTTTCCGGCCGTGATGCGCTGGCTCGACGAGGCGGTGCAGCAGGTGGCGGCGCTGCGCGAGCCCGGTAACGCCGTCGCCCTGCACAGCGAGGCGATGGCGCGAAAGCTGAGCGCTGAGGGGGCGACGGCGAGCGAGGCGCAACGCTGGTCCACCGCCCGCGTGTTCTCCAACGAGCAGGGCAGCTACGGCGCCGGGCTGGAGGAAGCCGCGCTCGCGAGCGACGTGTGGAAGAACCAGCAGCGCGGCGGCGGCGACGCGCAGATGGCGCAGCTCTACATGGACCGCATGGGCCACGCCTACGGCAAGGGCCTGGACGGCGCCGCGCGGCCGGGCGTCTACGCGGGCAACCTCGTGCAGGTCGATGCGGCGCTGATGGCGCGCAGCTCCAACCTCTACGGCGTGCTCACCAACGACGACCCGTTCCAGTACCTGGGCGGCATCGCGCAGGCGGTGCGGCATCTCACGGGCAAGGACCCGGTGCTGTACGTGCAGAACCTGCGCGACGGCACCGAGGTGCGCACCGACACCGCGGCAGGCGCCATCGCGCGCGAGATGCAGACGCGCTACCTGCATCCGCAGTGGATCGAGGCCCAGAAGGCCGAGGGCTACAGCGGCACGCTGCAGGTGCTGAAGACCGCGCAGTTCCTCTGGGGCTGGCAGGTGACCGCGCCGCAGGCGGTGCGGCAGGACCAGTGGCAGTCGCTGCACGACGTGTATGTGCGCGACAGGTACAGGCTGGGCACTCGCGAATGGCTGGAAGGCGACAACCGCGCGGCCTTCGCGCAGACGCTGGAGCGCATGCTCGACGCGGTACGGCTGAACTACTGGAAGCCCGATGCCGCCACGCGGCGCGAGCTGGCGAAGGCCTATGCGGAGGCTGTGCGGGCTACGGGGCTGCGCGAGCGCAATGCGGGCGTGCAGCGCTTCGTGCAGGCGGAGCTTTCGCCGGCTCCGACTTCGCCCAGGCCGGGGCCGGCCGTCACGCCCGTGGTCGTGCAGGCGCCCGCGCCGGCCGCAGCCCCTGAACCTGCGCCCGCGCCGGACGGCCCGCAGCCCGTCACCGGCCTGAAGCTGGAGCCGACACCAGCGGATGCACCGCCGCCCAAGGCAGGCGAAGCCACTGTCCTGCGGCTCTGGATGGCACTGGGCGCCGCGCTGCTCCTCGCGTTCGGCGCGACGATGCAGTGGCGCCGGGGCAGGGCGCGCGCCTGATTCGCGAGAATGGCGGCTCCCATGCCCTTGCCGAGTTCCGAATACGCCATTGCCTTCGCCGCCGCGCTGTGGATCGCGCTGGCCATCGACAGCTGGCTGGGCGAGCCGCCCGCGCCGCTGCATCCGGTCGTGTGGATGGGGCGCTATCTGGGCATGGGGGCGCGCATCGCGCCGCGCGCGCATCAGGCGAAGGCGGTCGATCTGCCGATGTTTTTCTGCGGCGCGCTGGTGTGGTGCGTGGGGGCGATGTGCGTCTGGGGCATCGCGATGGCCCTGCAGACGCTGGCGGTGCTGCATCTGCCCGCATGGGCGGTGGCGCTGGTGCTGGGCCTGCTGCTCAAGCCGCTCTTCGCCTGGCGCATGCTGCGCGACGAGGTGCTCGCGGTCGAGGCGGCGCTGGGCGTTTCGCTCGATGCCGGGCGCGCTCAGCTGGCGCGCCTTGTGAGCCGTGACGTCGAGCATCTCAGCGAGCGCGAGGTGCGCGAGAGCGCCATCGAATCGCTCGCAGAGAACCTCAACGATTCGCTGGTGGCGCCCGTCTTCTGGTTCGTGCTGCTGGGCCTGCCGGGCGCGGCGCTCTACCGTTTCGCCAACACCGCCGATGCGATGTGGGGTTATCGAGGCGAGCGCAACGGCCGCGCCTGGACCTGGTTCGGCAAATGGGCCGCGCGCGCCGATGACGTGCTCTCGTGGATTCCTGCTCGCATCACCGTGGCGCTGCTCGCGCTGGCCGCATGGCGCTGGCCCGGCGGCCTCGGGTTCGAGGCGCGCCGCACGCCGTCGCCCAACAGCGGCTGGCCGATGGCCGCGATGGCCCTGCTGCTCGGCGTGCGGCTGGCCAAGCCGGGCGTGTATGCGCTGAATGCCGAAGGCGCCGCCCCGACGCCGGCGGATACCGGCCGTGCCGCGCAGCTCGGCCAGCGCGGTGTGCTGCTGCTGGCGAGCGGCGTCCTGTTGCTGGCCGCCGCGCTACTGTTCTTCGTGCCATGACCGACGCCGACTCCCTGTTCACCCACGGCGGCCCGGACGCGCTCGGCGCGCCCGCGCATGACTTCTCCACCAACGCCAACGCATGCGGCCCGAGCCCCGGGGCGATGGAGCTGGTGAGTGCGGCCGACCTGTCCCGCTATCCCGATCCGGCCTACACGGCGCTGCGCGAGCAACTCGCAGCCATGCACGGCGTGGACGCGCGGCGCATCGTGCTCGCGGCCGGGGCCAGCGAATTCATCCGGCGCATCACGACCTGGGTGGCGCTCGAAAACCGGAACGGGCATGGCGAGGCAGCGCTGCCGGCCATGTCATACGGCGACTATGCCGCGAGCGCTCGGGCGCTCGGGTTGCAGGTGGTGCGCGCACCGCATGCGGCGCGGCGGCCCTGGCTGGCCTGGTGCTGCGATCCCTCCGCGCCGCTGGGCCAGGCGCAGCAGGGCATCGGCGAAACCGTCGATGCCCTGCCTGAAGGCGTGCCATGCGTGCTCGACCGCGCCTACGAGCCTCTGCGGCTGGAAGGCCGTCTCGCACTGAACCAGCGGCAGCTGGACCGCGTCTGGCAGATGTGGTCGCCCAACAAGGCGCTCGGCATGACGGGCGTGCGCGCGGCCTATGCGATTGCACCGGCTGATGCGCAGGACGCGGTGCGCACGCTGTTGCGCCTTGCAGCCTCGTGGCCGGTGGGCGCGGATGGCGTGGCGATGCTTTCGGCCTGGACACAGCCCGGTGTGCAGCAGTGGCTGAGCGACAGCCTCGTCACCCTGCGTGCGTGGAAGGCGTCGCAGACGGCCTTGTGCAGCGAGATGGGCTGGCAAGTCTGGCCGAGCGACGCCAACTTCCATGTCGCCAAGCCCAGCGCCGACGATTTCGCAGGTCTGCTGAAGCGGCTGCGCGCGGCGGGCATCAAGCTGCGCGACTGCACTTCCTTCGGCCTGCCGGGCCACGTGCGCATGGGCGTGCTGCCGCCAGCCAGCCAGCACGCGCTGAAAGAAGCCTGGACAGGCGCGGCCTGAACGCATACATACCCACCCTGACCGAAGACCAGAAGAAAAAATGCTCTACGCCATCACCACGCTTTTCCTCTGCCAGCTTGCCGGCGAACTGCTCGTGCAGTGGCTGGGGCTGCCCATTCCCGGACCGCTGATCGGCATGGTCTTCCTGTTTGTCGGCCTGCTGGTGCGCGGCAGCGTTCCGCAGGTGCTGAACGAAACATCGGGCCATCTGCTGCGCAACCTGATGCTGCTGTTCATTCCGGCCGTCACCGGCGTGATGCTGCATTTCGAGCGGGTGGGGCGCGAGTGGCTGCCGTTTCTCGCCGCCGGCATCGCGGGCGCGGCCTTCACCATGACGGTCACCGCGCTCACCTTCCGCTGGATGATCCGCATCACCGGCAAGGACGCCCAATGACCGCGCCCGCCAGGCTCTTCGAGATCTGGGTGTTCCTGGCCCAGTCGCCGCTGCTGTGGCTGTCGCTCACGCTGCTGGCGTACCTGGGGGCGCTGTGGCTGCACACACGCAGCGGGCGCAACCCGATGGTCAACCCGGTGCTGATCTCGGTGATCGTGATCGTCACCGTGCTGCTGCTCACGCGCACGCCCTACGACACGTATTTCGAGGGCGCGAAGTTCGTGCACTTCCTGATCGGCCCCGCCACAGTCGCGCTGGCCGTGCCGCTGTATGGGCAGATCGACCGGCTGCGGCGGCTGTGGCTGCCCATCGGCGTGGCGCTGGTCGTCGGTTCGGTCGCGGCCATCGTGTCGGCCGTGGGCATCGCCTGGGTGCTGGGCGGCTCGCACGAGCTGATGATGTCGCTCGCGCCCAAGTCGGCCACGATGCCCATCGCGATGGGCGTGGCCGAGAAGATAGGCGGGCTGCCTTCGCTGGCGGCGGTGGCCGCGGCCGTGGCGGGCATCTCGGGCGCGATCATGGCCACCGGCCTGCTGAACCTGCTGCGCATCAGGGAGCCGGCGGTGCGCGGCTTCGCGGTCGGCATGGCGGCGCACGGCATCGGCACGGCGCGCGCCATCCAGGTGAACGAGACGGCGGGCGCGTTCTCGGCGCTGGCGATGGGGCTCAACGGCATCGCGACCGCGCTGCTGGTGCCGCTGATCGTGAAGCTGATGGGGGCCTAGAACAGCATGGCGAAGCCCGCTGCGCAACCGCGTCAGATGGAGCTGGTCTGGCCTTCCAAGGCCTATCTGCCAAGCTACGTCTCCGCGCTCAACCGCGGCTGGGCGCGCGACGAGACGCGGCCCGAATCGGGCGCCGAGGACCGCGCCGCCATCAAGGCGAACGTCGACCGCTTCCTTGCGAGCCTGGTCGACCGCGAGGCGAAGGGCGGCCGCATCGTCATGCCCGACGGCTCCAAGGTCCGGCGCCTGCCAAGCTACAAGTGCTGGATGTGGGACGGCGAGTTCTGCGGCAGCATCGACCTGCGCTGGCAGCCCGGCACCGACGCCTTGCCGCTCTACTGCCTGGGCCACATCGGCTACAACGTCGTGCCCTGGAAGCAGCGCAAGGGCTACGCCACGCGCGCGCTCGGCGCGATGCTCAAGCTCGCGGCCGGAGAGGGCCTCAAGCGCGTGGAGATCACCACCAGCCCCGACAACTTCGCTTCGCAGAAGGTGATCGTGGCGAACGGCGGCGAGCTGGTCGAGACCTTCATCACCCTGCCGAGCCAGGGGAGCCTGACGAAGCTGCGCTACCGCATCGCGCTTGTCTGAATCGCGGCTGGCGCAGAATCGCACTCCCGCAAACCGAGCCGGAGAAGAACTTCATGGCCCAGTACACAGCGGAAGTCCTCTGGCTGCGTGGCGAGCAGGACTTCCTCGCGAACACCTACAGCAGGCGGCACTCGCTGCGCTTCGATGGCGGTGCCGAAGTGGCCGCGTCTTCCTCGCCGCACGTGGTGCCGCTGCCGATGTCGGATGCATCGGCGGTCGATCCGGAGGAGATGTTCGTGGCCTCGCTGTCGAACTGCCACATGCTGTGGTTCCTCACGATGGCGGTGAAGCGCAGGTTCGTGGTCGACCGGTATTTCGATGCGGCCGTCGGCGTGATGGAGAAGAACGCCGAGGGCAAGATGGCGATGACGGTGGTCACGCTGCGCCCCGAGGTGATCTTCTCGGGCGAGAACCTGCCCACGCGCGAGCAGATCGGGCAGATGCATCACCGGGCGCACGAGGAATGCTTCATCGCTAACTCGGTGAAGACCGAGGTGCGCTGCGAGCCGGTGTTCTGACCCGGCCGCGCGGGGTCAGCCGACGAGCGAACGGCTCTTCATCTCGAGCCGGGTGACGAGGCGCTGCAGCGCGCTTTCGGCGCCGGGCGGCAGCGCCAGGAAGCGAAAGCCCAGCTGGTAGCGCGGCGTACCGTTGGGCTGCATGCCTGGGCGCAGCGACACCAGTTCCAGGTCGAGCGTGAGGCGCCCGAGCGTGCCCAGCGACAGTTCGCAGTCCCTGAGGAAAGTGCCTACCGGCAAGGCGGCCACGCGCTCGTCGCGGGTGCGAAGGCCTACGCCGCCCAGCGAGAGGTCCTGCACCTCGAAGGAGAAGGCCTCGCGGTTGGGCAGGTTGCCGGAGCAGGTGTACGAATCGGCGATGGGCGCGTCCACGCGGAAGTACTCGCGCCGCTGCAGGTAGACGAGCATCTCGGGAAAGTCGGCCTCGAACGCCGGCATGCCTTCGTAGCGGGTCTCACGCGGCGAGGCGATGGAGAACTCGATGCGCACGCCGTCCTGCTGGGCCTCGAAGTGGCAGCGCGGCGCCGCCAGCAGGCCCTGGTTCTGCTCGGGCGAGGCGCCCCAGTCGAAGATGAAGACGCGGGCGCGGGTGTCCACGTCGAGCAGCTGCGTCACCAGATGGCCGCCCGCGTATTGCACGGTGAGGTTGTCGCGGCGGCCGGCGAGGTTGCGCAGGTGGACGCCGATCTCCGCCGGCGTGCGGCGGCCGAATCCGCTGGTGTGCTCGGCTGCATTCGACTGTTCTGTATCCATGAGCTTGTGTGTCTGTTTTCCGGCGCGCGCATGGGCGGGCTGGCTCCCGGGGCCGGATGCCGGGTGGAGGGGGGCGGGACGGGTTTCCGGCAGGCAGCCGAAGTGATTAACGGCATTTGCCGGCCGGAATTTAGGGCTGCGCGGCGATCTGCAGGCAGATCGCCGCCCGATCGGCCCCCTGCAGCGGCAATTCCCGCGGTCAGCGGCGCTGCAGCCTCGGGTTCTTGGCGAACAACTCGGCGGCCCAGTCCACGAAGGCGCGCACCTTCGCGCTCAGGTGGCGGTTGGGCGGATAGACCACATGGATGGGCAGCGGGTCGCGCTGCCAGTCGGGCAGGATCTGCACCAGCTCGCCGCTTTCCAGCAGCGGCTCGGCCATGAAGGTGATGCACTGCGAAATGCCGAAGCCGCCGAGCACCGCCGTGATGTGCGCGTTGCTCTCGTTCACGGCCACGCGGTAGGGGCCGTTCAGCTCGATCACCTCGTCGCCCTTCTTGAACTCGTGCGGATACACGCGCCGCGTGGTGCCCGAGAAGTAGCTGACCACGTGATGGCGCTTCTCGATGTCGTTCGGATGCTGCGGGATGCCGTAGCGCTTTACATAGGCCGGCGACGCCACGGTGACGAAATCCAGCGTGCCGATGCGCCGGGCCACCAGCGACTGGTCGCTGAGTTCGCCCGCGCGGATCACGCAGTCGACGTTGTCGCTGATGAGGTCGACGGTGCGGTCGCTCACGCCCAGGTCGACCTGGATGTCGGGGTAGCGGTCGCAGAAGGTGGCCAGCGCGGGCAGGATGATCAGCCTCGCCACCGATGTGCCGACGTCGATGCGCAGCCGCCCCGTGGGGTTGGCCTGCGCATTCGTCATGCTGGCTTCCATGTCGTCGAAGTCGTTGAGCAGGCGCGCGGCCCGCTCGAAGTAGGCCGCGCCGTCGGGCGTGACGGTGACGCGGCGCGTGGTGCGGTTGAGCAGCTTCACGCGCAGGCGCGATTCGAGCGCCTGAATCTGCTTGGTGACCGTGCCCTTGGGGAGGGCCAGCGAGTCCGCTGCCCGGGTGAAGGTGCCGGCTTCCACGACGCGGACGAAGATCCGCATGGCCTGGATTTGATCCATCGAATGCCTGTTCTGGGTACCCGGCCCACACCGGGGGAGGCGGATTCTCACACAAGGAGACAATTCCCTCCGGTGGCACCGCCTGTTGCCTTGAGCTGTGCTGATTGTTGTCCGTTTGGAAACAGAGTGGGGTCGGCCGACCCTGTTTATGGACAGATCGGCCGACTTATATTTCAACCATCGCCCAAATCCCCGAGGTCGCCCATGTCACCCGTTCCATCGTCCCGTTCTGCCGAAGCCGCCGCCCGCGCTGCGGCACAAGGCGTGGAAGCCGATCTGTCGATCGAGCTGCCCGGCCGCGAACCGGTCGGTGCCCGTGTGTATGGCCAGCGCGCCAAGGGCGATGTGGCGCCGCTGGTGCTGCATTTCCACGGCGGCACCTTCGTCTGCGGCGGCCTGGACAACGGCCGCAACGTGGCGCGGCTGCTGGCCGGGGCGGGCGCGGTGGTGGTTTCGCTGGCCTACCCGCTGGCGCCCCAGTCTCCGTTCCCGGAGCCCATCGAAGTGGGCTATGCGGCCCTCGAATGGCTCTACAAGCAGCGCACCAAGCTCGGCGGCAAGGGCTCCCAGGTCTATCTGGCCGGCGAGGAAGCCGGCGGCAACCTGGCGGCGGCCGTGGCGCTGATCGCCCGCGACCGGGCCCATCCGCCGATCGCGGGCCAGATCCTGCTGTCGCCCATGCTCGACCCCTGCGCCGGCACCGCCTCGCTGCGCAACGCCACCAACGACGCGGCCGAATGCCGCTGGGCCAGTGGCTGGGAGAAGTACCTGAGCTGCCCCTCGAACGCCATGCACCCCTACGCAGTGCCCAGCGGTTCGCTGCGGCTGTCGGCACTGGCGCCCGCGCTGGTGCTGGTGGGTGCCGACGACGCCATGCACGACGAGGCAATGACCTTCGCCAACCGCCTGCGCGCGGCCGGCATCGAGGTCACGAGCAGCGTGCTGCCCAGCGCGGCCAACTGGCCCAAGGCGCTGTACGACACCGAGAACACGGGCTGCGTAGCCTGTGAAGCGGCGGTGCAGCAGCACTTCCGTGAGTTCTTCAGCGCGACGACGCCGCCGCCCGCGACGGCCAACCACCCCAGCTAGTTCCCGCCGGTCACCGGCTGCCTGATCGACACGCTGCCAGCGCGGCCGCGTGCCGGGGCCCCTTTTTCCCTGAAATCCCGCCTCCTGGTGCCAAAAGCGCCGGGGTGGCTTGTTGCATCCCAAAAGTCATCGAGAAGGACTGAACATCATGTCGAACAACGAGAAAAAGCTGTCTTCCGCCGCCCGCAAGGGCCTCTGGCCTGCCGTGACCGGCCTCACCGCGCTGCTGGCCGTGGCCGCGGCGGTGGTGGGCATGTACAGCTTCAAGGCCGAAGCCAACAACGCACCGGCGGCGCCGCAGGCCACGCCGGTGTCGGTCGCCACGGTGGCGGCGAGCGAGATCAACGCCTGGGACGAGTTCTCGGGCCGCCTCGAAGCCGTGCAGCGTGTCGACGTGCGCTCCCGCGTGGCGGGCGCCGTGCAGGCGGTGCACTTCCGCGAAGGCGCGCTGGTGAAGCAGGGCGACCTGCTGGTCACCATCGACCCCGCGCCGTATGCGGCCGAGGTCGAGCGTGCCGAGGCGCAGGTGGCTTCCGCGCAGGCCCGCCAATCGTTCAGCCGCAGCGAGCAGGAGCGCGCCAAGCGCCTGTGGGACGACAAGGCCATCGCCCAGCGCGAGTACGACGAGCGTGTGAACGCCGGCCGCGAAGCCGAAGCCAACCTGCGCGCGGCGCAAGCTTCGCTGCAGTCGGCGCGCCTGAACCTGGGCTACACCCAGGTGCGTGCGCCGGTGTCGGGCCGCATCGGCCGCATCGAGGTGACGGTGGGCAACCTGGTGGCGGCCGGTCCGGGCGCTCCGGTGCTGACCACGCTGGTGTCGGTGAGCCCGATCTACGCGAGCTTCGATGCCGACGAACAGGTCATCACCCGCGCGCTGAAGGAGCTGCCCAGCGGCTCCAGCGCCCGCGGCCAGATCGAGAGCATTCCGGTGCAGATGGGTACCGCCGGCATGGACGGCACGCCCTTCACCGGCAAGCTGCAGCTGATCGACAACCAGGTCGATGCCCGCAGCGGCACGGTGCGCGTTCGTGCCTCGTTCGACAACAAGGACGGCGCCCTGATTCCCGGCCAGTTCGCCCGCATCCGCATGGGTCAGGCCCGCAACGACACCGCGCTGCTGGTGAGCGAACGCGCCATCGGCACCGACCAGAACAAGAAGTTCGTGATGGTCGTGGGTGACGACAGCAAGGCCGTCTACCGCGAAGTGACGCTCGGTGCCTCCATCAACGGCCTGCGTGTCGTGAGCAAGGGCCTGAAGGCGGGCGACCGCGTGATCGTCAACGGCCTGCAGCACATCCGCCCGGGTGCGGTGGTGGCGCCGCAGCAGGTGACGATGGACGCGAAGGCCGATACGAAGCAACAACAACCGGAACGCGTGGCAGAGGCCGCCAAATCTTGAACCACCCCCAGGCTTGCTCACTTCGTGTAGCCGCCAACCCCCTCACGGGGGCAACACCAGCGGCCCGGCAAAGCCGGTTCCGCGGTGTTCCTGAAATGGGAGCCACTTGGATGCTGCGTGCTTGCACGCGGCGTGGACCGCGCACGACGCGGTGGAGTAAACGAACATGAATCTCTCAAAATTCTTCATCGACCGGCCGATCTTTGCCGGCGTGCTGTCGCTGTTGATGCTGATAGCGGGCCTGATCGCGTTGCGCGGTCTGCCGATCTCGGAGTACCCGGAAGTCGCGCCGCCCTCGGTGGTGGTGCGTGCCCAGTACCCCGGGGCCAACCCGAAGGTGATCGCCGAAACGGTGGCCACCCCGCTGGAAGAGCAGATCAACGGCGTCGAAGGCATGCTCTACATGGGCAGCCAGGCGACCACCGACGGCGTGCTGACGCTCACCGTCACCTTCCGCCTCGGCACCGATCCCGACAAGGCGCAGCAGCTGGTGCAGAACCGCGTCTCGCAAGCCGAGCCGCGCCTGCCCGAGGAAGTGCGCCGTCTCGGCATCACGACCGTCAAGAGCGCGCCCGACCTGACGATGGTGGTCCACCTCGTCTCGCCGAACAACCGCTACGACATCAACTACCTGCGCAACTACGCGGTGCTGAACGTGAAAGACCCGCTGGCGCGCATCGAAGGCGTGGGCCAGGTCCAGATCTTCGGCGGCGGCGACTACTCCATGCGCGTGTGGCTCGACCCGCAGAAGGTCGCGCAGCGCGGCCTCTCGGCTTCCGACGTGGTGGCCGCCATCCGCGGCCAGAACGTGCAGGCCGCGGCCGGCGTGGTGGGCGCTTCGCCGGGCCTGTCGGGCGTGGACATGCAGCTGTCGATCAATGCGCAGGGCCGCCTGCAGAGCGAGGAAGAGTTCGGCGACATCATCGTCAAGAGCGGCGCCGATGGCGCCGTGACCCGCCTTCGCGACATCGGCCGCCTGGAGATGGGCGCCGCCGACTACTCGCTGCGCTCGCTGCTGAACAACGACCCGGCCGTCGGCATGGGCGTGTTCCAGGCGCCGGGCTCCAACGCGCTCGACATCTCGGCCAACGTGCGCAAGACGATGGCGGAGCTCAACAAGAACATGCCCGAGGGCCTGGAATACCGCATCGCCTACGACCCGACGCAGTTCGTGCGCGCGTCCATCGAGTCGGTGATCCACACGCTGCTCGAAGCCATCATGCTGGTGGTGCTGGTCGTGATCCTGTTCCTGCAGACCTGGCGCGCTTCCATCATCCCGCTGCTGGCCGTGCCGGTGTCGGTGATCGGTACCTTCGCGGTGCTGCACATCCTCGGTTTCTCGATTAACGCGCTGAGCCTGTTCGGGCTGGTGCTGGCCATCGGCATCGTGGTGGACGACGCCATCGTCGTGGTGGAGAACGTCGAGCGGAACATCGAAGCCGGCCTGACGCCGCGTGAGGCCACGTACCGCGCCATGCGCGAAGTGTCGGGCCCGATCATCGCGATCGCGCTGGTGCTGGTGGCCGTGTTCGTGCCGCTGGCCTTCATCAGCGGCCTCACGGGCCAGTTCTATCGCCAGTTCGCGGTGACCATCGCGATCTCTACGGTGATCTCGGCCATCAACTCGCTGACGCTGTCGCCCGCGCTGGCCGCCTTGCTGCTGCGCGGCCACGACGAGCCCAAGGACGCGCTGACGCGCGGCATGGACCGCGTCTTCGGCTGGCTGTTCCGCGGCTTCAACCGCTTCTTCCATCGCGGCTCCGAGGCCTACAGCGGCGGCGTCAAGCGCGTGATTTCGCGCAAGGCGCTGATGCTGGGGATCTACGTCGCGCTCATCGCGGTGACCTTCGGCCTGTTCAAGGCGGTGCCCGGCGGCTTCGTGCCGGCGCAGGACAAGCAATACCTGATCGGTTTTGCGCAACTGCCCGACGGCGCCACGCTGGACCGCACCGACGAGGTGATCCAGCGCATGGGTGAGATCATGAAGAAGAACCCGAACGTGGAGGACGCCATCGCCTTCCCGGGCCTGTCGATCAACGGCTTCACCAACAGCTCCAACTCGGGCATCGTGTTCGCCACGCTCAAGCCCTTCGACCAGCGCAAGCGCCCCGACCAGAGCGGCGGCGCGGTGGCGGGCCAGCTCAACGGCGCGTTCTCGAGCATCCAGGACGCCTTCATCGTGATGTTCCCGCCGCCGCCGGTGGCGGGCCTGGGCACCACGGGCGGCTTCAAGCTGCAGCTGGAAGACCGCGGCTCGGTGGGCTACGACCAGATGGACGCGGCGGTGAAGGCCTTCATGGCCAAGGCACAGCAGGCGCCCGAGCTGGCCGGCATGTTCACCAGCTGGCAGGTCAACGTGCCGCAGCTGTATGCCGACATCGACCGCACCAAGGCCCGCCAGCTCGGCGTGCCGGTGACGGATATCTTCGACACCATGCAGATCTACCTCGGCAGCCTGTACGCCAACGACTTCAACAAGTTCGGCCGCACGTACTCCGTGCGCGTCCAGGCCGATGCGCCTTACCGCGCCCGTGCCGAGGACGTGGGCCTGTTGAAGGTGCGCTCGACCTCGGGCGAGATGGTGCCGCTGTCGGCGCTGATGAAGGTGAATTCGACCTTCGGGCCTGAGCGCGCCATGCGCTACAACGGCTACCTCGCCGCCGACATCAACGGCGGCCCGGCGCCGGGCTATTCCTCGGGCCAGGCGCAGGACGCGATCGTGAAGATCGCCGCCGAGACGCTGCCCAAGGGCGTGAGCTTCGAGTGGACCGAGCTGACCTACCAGGAGATCCTGGCCGGCAACTCCGCCTTCCTGGTGTTCCCTCTGGCGATCCTGCTGGTTTTCCTGGTGCTGGCCGCGCAGTACGAGAGCCTGACGCTGCCGATCGCGATCATCCTGATCGTGCCGATGGGCATCCTGGCCGCGATGACCGGCGTGTGGATATCGGGGGGTGACAACAACGTCTTCACGCAGATCGGGCTGATAGTGCTGGTGGGGCTGAGTGCGAAGAACGCGATCCTGATCGTGGAGTTCGCACGGGAGCTCGAATTCGCAGGCCGCACGCCCGTGCAGGCGGCCATCGAAGCCAGCCGGCTGCGCCTGCGCCCGATTCTCATGACCTCGCTGGCCTTCGTGATGGGCGTGCTGCCCCTCGTGCTGTCGACCGGCGCGGGCTCGGAGATGCGCAAGGCCATGGGCGTGGCGGTGTTCGCCGGGATGATCGGCGTGACGGCCTTCGGCCTGTTCCTCACGCCGGTGTTCTACGTGCTGCTGCGCCGCCTCGCGGGCAACCGGCCGCTGAAGCTGCATGGCGAAGTGCCGCATGGCGATGACTTCGTGTCGGCCGGCCATCCGGCGACCCCGGCCTCGCACGGCGGCGCCGGCGGTGGCGGGCTGCACCCGGTGCCTGCCTCTCCGCGTCCCTCGCACGGCGCGCACGACTGACCGATCGGGAAGAAGAAAGCAGAAAGCTGATCATGAAATTCTCAGTACAACCCTTGGTGAAGCCCCTGCGGACTGCCTTGCTGCCGCTGATGGCCGCCCTGGTGCTGGCCGGCTGTGCCACCGTGCCCTCGGGCCTGCCCGAGATCCAGACCACCGCCCAGTTCAAGGAGCAGGGCAAGGAGCAGCAGCAACAAGGCGCCACGCCGCCCGCCGGCTTCACGCGCGCAGTGCCCGCCGAGGCACAGCCGCGCGGCGCATGGTGGCTGGCGTTCAACGACCCGGTGCTCAATTCGCTGGTCGAGAAGGCCGACGTGAACAACGGCAACATCCAGGCCGCTGCCGCGCGGCTGGCCGAGGCCCGCGCGCTGGCGCGCAGCGCCAACGCCGACCGCCTGCCGCAGATCGGCCTGAGCGCCGGCGCCAACCGCGGCGCGGGCCTTGACAAGGCCACCGCCAGCACGCGCCCGGCCACGATGACCAACATCGGCGCCACCTTCTCGTACGAGGTCGACCTGTTCGGCCGGCTCTCGGGCGCGAGCAAGGCCGCGAACCTGGACGCGGCCGGCCGCGAGGCGCTGCTGCAGAGCACGCGCCTGGCGGTGCAGGCCGAGGTGGCGCAGACCTATCTGCAGCTTCGCGCACTCGATGCGGAGCGCGCGCTGGTGCGCGAGCAGGTCGAGGCCTACCGCGACACGCTGCGCCTGTCGCAGCGCCGCGAGCAGGCCGGCGACATCGCCGAGCTCGACGTGGCGCGGGTGCAGACCGAGGTGTCGTCCACCGAGTCGGACGCGCTCGCGCTCGACCGCCAGCGCGCACAGGTCGAGCATGCGCTGGCGGTGCTGGTGGGCGATTCGGCCTCCAGCTTCGGCCTGAGCGGCGCCGACTGGTCGACCACGCTGCCGAGCATTCCGCCGGGCGTGCCGGCCACGGTGCTCACGCGCCGTCCCGACGTGTCGGCCGCGCAGAGCGCCGTGCTCGCGGCGCAGGCCCGCGTCGGCGTGGCGCAGGCCGCGTGGTTCCCCGACATCTCGCTGACCGGCGCCGCCGGCTACGCCTCGCCCGAGATCGGCGACCTCTTCAAGTGGTCGGCCCGCTCGTGGGGCGTGGGTGCGCTGCTGTCGCTGCCGATCTTCGACGGCGGCCGCCGCGAGGCCGGCGTGCAGGGCGCCAACGCCCAGCTCGACGGCGCGCTCGCGAGCTACCGCACGCAGGTGCTGGTGGCCTTCCAGGAAGTCGAAGACCAGCTGGCCGCCATCCGCACGCTGCAGGAGCAGTCGGTGGTGCAGGCGCAGGCCGTCACCTCGGCGACCCGTGCGACGAGCCTGTCGGACACGCGCTACCGCAACGGCTACATCAGCCAGCTCGACCTGCTCGACGCCCGCCGCAGCGAGCTGCGCAACCGCCGCCAGGCGCTGCAGGTGAAGTCGGCCCAGTACCAGGCGGCCGTGGGGCTGATCCGCGCCATCGGCGGAGGCTGGGACGTGCCGGCGCCCGTGGCTGCGGCCGGCACCGCGCAGACGACGGTGGCCGCGCGCTGAATCGCTCGGGAAAGAAATTGACAGCCTGAACGCCGCAAGGCGGTCTTGCGCCGTCGGGGGCTCAGCCGGTTTCGCCGGCGGGGCTTTCGGCGGCGCTTATTTTTTGCAACTCCAGCACGCCCATGGCCAGGGCGTTCGAATAGCTGGCCTGCGGCCGGACGGCCCTGCGGCAGACCCGGTAGTCCAGGGTTTCGGAGGCTTCGTCGGCGTGGTGGGCCTCGAGCAGGGTCCAGAAGAACTGGCCCGGCTCGGGTTCCTCGACGGTCAGCGCCAAATCGTTCAAGGCTGGCATGGTTCCCTGGGGTGTGTTGTTGTGACAGTGTGCGACGCCGGGTGTACGCAGGAAAGCGCCGCCCGGATTCATGGGCCGCATTTGCAGCGCCGGTGTGTGAAAGATGTCGCAGTCCGGCGAGAGGGCCGCGGCGCTCAACGACAATCCGCCGATGAGTTCAAAGGCGAATAGCGGACCGGCGCGCTGCGTCATGGTCCTGGGCACCACCAGCGGCGCCGGCAAGAGCTGGCTGGCCACCGCGCTGTGCCGCTGGTATGCCCGCCGGGGCCTGAGGGTGGCGCCCTTCAAGGCGCAGAACATGAGCAACAACGCCCGCGTGGTCGATGGCGGCGAGATCGGCAGCGCCCAGTATTTCCAGGCCCTGGCCGCCAATGCGGCGCCCGAGGTGCGCATGAATCCGCTGCTGCTCAAGCCCGAGCGCGACACCCACAGCCAGGTGGTGCTGATGGGGCAGGTGAGCGAGGCGCTCTCGGCCTTGCCCTGGCGCGGGCGCAGCGAGCGCGTCTGGCCGCAGATCGCGCAGGCGCTCGACGAGCTGCGCGCCGGGAACGACGTGGTCGTGATCGAAGGCGCCGGTTCGCCGGCCGAGATCAACCTGATGGCCAGCGACATCGTCAACATGCGCATCGCCCGCCACGCCCAGGCGCGCTGCCTGCTGGCGACCGACATCGACCGCGGCGGCGCCTTCGCCCACCTCTACGGCACCTGGGCGCTGCTGCCCGAGGCCGACCGGGCGCTGCTGCGCGGCTTCGTGCTCAACAAGTTCCGGGGCGATGCCTCGCTGCTCGCGCCGGCGCCCCAGCAGTTGCAGGAGCTGACCGGCGTGCCCACGGTGGCGACGCTGCCGATGTGGTGGCAGCACGGCCTGCCCGAGGAAGACGGCGTGTTCGACGACCGCAGCCGCTCCAGCGGCACCGTCACGCGAACGGTGGCCGTGGTCGCGTACCCGCGCATCAGCAACCTCGACGAATTCCAGGCGCTCAAGAACGTGCCGGGCGTGCGGCTGGTCTGGGCCCGTGCGCCCGCCGACGTGGCCGGCGCCGACTGGATCGTGCTGCCCGGCTCCAAGAACACCAGCGGCGACCTGGCCTGGCTGCGCGCCCAGGGGCTGGACCGCGCCGTGGCCGCGCATGCCGAACGCGGCGGCGCGGTGCTGGGCATCTGCGGCGGCCTGCAGATGCTGGGCGAGGCGCTGGTCGATCCGCATGGCATCGACGGCAACGCGCCGGGGCTCGGCCTGCTGCCGCTGGTGACGGTGTTCGAGCGCGAGAAGACGGTGCGGCACCGCACGGCCGCCTTCGGCGAACTGACCGGCGCCTGGAGCCCGCTGTCGGGCGTGCCGGTCGGCGGCTACGAGATCCATCACGGCCAGACCGCCGAGCACCCGCAACTCGCGCACGACGGCAGGGCTGTGATGCCCGAGGGGCTGGCCTGGCAGAACGCGCGGGGCAACGTGCTCGGCATCTATCTTCACGGCCTGTTCGAGGACCCGGGCGCGCTGCACGCGCTCTTCGGCGCCTCGGCGCCCACGCTGGAATCCACCTTCGACGGCCTGGCCGATTTCATCGACACCCACTTCGACACCGGCGTGCTCGCCGGACTGATTGCATGACCGAATTCGTTCCCACGATCCCCGACATTTCCGACGCCGCGCTCGCCGCACGCTTGCAGGCCGCGCTCGACAACAAGACCAAGCCGCTTGGCGCGCTCGGCCGGCTGGAGGCGCTGGCGCTGCGCATCGGCAGCATCCTCGGCACCGACAAGCCCGTGCTGGAGGCGCCGCAGATGCTGGTCTGCGCCGCCGACCACGGGCTGGCGGCGCGCGGCGTCTCGGCCTACCCGAGCGAGGTGACCTGGCAGATGGTCGAGAACTTCCTGGCCGGCGGCGCCGCCGTGAGCGTGCTCGCGCGCCAGCACGGCCTGGCGCTGACGGTGGTGGACTGCGGCGTGCGCCGCGACTTCCAGGCGCGCCCGGGTCTGGTGTCTCGCCGCATCGCCCCCGGCACGGCCGACGCTTCGGTGGCGCCGGCGATGAGCGCCGAACAATGCGCGCAGGCGATCGCCAACGGCCGCGAGGTGGTGCGCGCGCTGCCCGGCAACGCGCTGCTGCTCGGCGAGATGGGCATCGGCAACAGCTCGTCGGCCGCGCTGCTGCTGTCGCGCCTGGGCGGGCTGGACATCGACGCCTGCATCGGCATCGGCACAGGCCTCGACGCGGCCGGCCTGGCGCGCAAGCGCGAGGTGCTGCGGCAGGTGCTCGCGCTGCACGCCGGCGCGACGGCACCGCTGGAAGCGCTCGCGGCACTCGGCGGCTTCGAGCTGGCGACACTGGCGGGCGCGGTACTCCAGGCGGCCAGCGAGCGGCGGGTGATCGTGGTCGACGGCTACATCGCCAGCGCCGCGGTGCTGGTGGCGCAGGCGCTGCAGCCGCACGTGGTGCAGCGCTGCGTGGCCGCGCACCGCTCGGCCGAGCCGGGGCATGCGCTGCTGCTGGAGCGGCTGGGGCTCGATCCGCTGCTGCAACTCGACCTGCGCCTGGGCGAGGGCTCGGGCGGCGCGCTGGCATGGCCGCTGCTCGAATCCGCCTGCCGCATCCTGCGCGAGATGGCGAGCTTCGAATCGGCCGGCGTGTCTCGAAAGGAAGCATGAGCGCCGCGCCGGGCCTCCCCAAGCAAGCTCGCGCCGCAGTGCGAAGCACGAAGGTATTCCTGTGAGCGGCATCCGCCATTTCCTGCTCGCGCTGCAGTTTTTCACCCGGGTGCCGGTGACGGGCTCGCTGGCCGAGTGGGTCGGCTTCAGCCCGCAGATGCTGCGCGCGAGTGCTGCTCATCTGCCCGGCATCGGCTGGCTGGTGGGCGGGGTGGCGGCGGTGGTGTTCGCGGGCGTGGCCTGGGGCCTGCCCGGCGTCGCGGGCGCGCTGGCCGCCGCGGTGCTCAGCACCGTCGCCACGGTGATGCTGACCGGCGCCTTCCATGAGGACGGGCTGGCCGACGTGGCCGACGGCCTGGGCGGCTCGGCGAACCGCGAGCGGGCGCTGGAGATCATGAAGGACTCGCGCATCGGCGCCTTCGGGGCCGTGGCGCTGGTGCTGGCGCTGGGCCTGAAGTTCGCGCTGCTCGCCGCGCTGGCGGGGCGGGGGCTGCAGGCGGTGGCGATCGCCATCGTCGGCGCGCATGTGCTGTCGCGGCTGATGCCGCTGTTCCTGATCCGCTGGCTGCCCTACGTGGGCGACAGCGGCGCGAGCAAGGCCAAGCCGCTGGCGGATGCGATCAGCCCGGGTGCGCTGCTCATCGCCATCGTCTGGGCGGTGCCTGCGGTGGCGCTCCTGCTGCAGGCGCACGACCCGGCGCACGTCGGCGCGGCCGTGCTCGCGGCCATGCTGGCGGCGGGCTGGATGGCGCGGCTCTTCATGCGGCGGCTGCAGGGCTTCACCGGCGACGGGCTCGGCGCGACCCAGCAGGTCTGCGAGCTCGCGATCTACCTCGCGCTGGCCTGGAAAGCATGAGCACGCTCTGGCTCCAGCGCCATGCTCCGGTGGTGGCCGAACCCGGCCTCTGCTACGGGGCGACGGACCTCGAAGCCCATGCGGATGGCACGCTGGCTGCTGCCGGGCGCATCGCGCCGTTGCTGCCGGCGGGCGTGATGCTGTGCAGCTCCCCGCTGAGGCGTTGTGTTGCGCTGGCCGAGGCCATCGCCGCGCTGCGCCCTGACCTGTCGGTCCAGCGGGACGCGCGGCTGGCCGAGATGGATTTCGGCGCCTGGGAGGGCCGGCCGTGGACCGACATCCCGCGCGAAGACTTCGACGCCTGGACGGCCGACTTCGCCGACCTGCGTGCCGGCACCACCGGCGAAAGCGTGCGCGCCTTCATGTCGCGCATCGCCGAGGCGCACGACGAATGGCTGGCTCGGCCGCGCGACACGCTCTGGGTCACGCATGCGGGCGTGCTGCGCGCCGTGACCCTGCTGCAACGCGGCATCCGCTGCCCGGTGGTGGCGAGCGACTGGCCGTCCGGCGAGATGCCCTTCGGCAATTGGCTGGTTTTCGATAAAAAACCCTGACCGGACAGCGGCCGCGCGCTACTTGCCGCCCGCGCCGCTGCCTTCGTCGTTGCGCGCCAGCTCCCGCCGCATCCGCTCGGCGACCGCGCTGCGCCCGTGGGCGTCCAGCTTCAGGTAGATGTTCTTGAGGTGCCACTTGACCGTGTCCAGCGACAGGCCGAGCGTGAGCGCGATCTTCTTGTTGGGCAGCGACTGCAGCAGCAGCTCGGCGATCTCGGCCTCGCGCAGCGTGAGCAGCCGCGTCAGGCGCCGGTCGTCGCGCAGGCGCGGCACCGGCGCAGGCTCGGTGCGCGCGTCGAGCTGCGAACGGGCCTGCGCCTCGATGCGCTCGATGAAGAAGCCCAGCACCGGGTCGAGGTTGGGGATGGACGCCGCCGTGCGGATCAGCGGCAGGACGTTGTCGTGCGCGCCCAGCAGGGTTTGCAGCAGCCCGAGCCGATGGCCCAGGCGCAGGGCCGCGCACACGCGCGCCCTGGACGCCTCGGCGTGGCCCAGCCTGCGTTCGACCTCCGCCGCCTGCAGCTGCAGGGCGGCGACGAGGCCGACCTGACCGAGTTTTTCGTAGTGCCGCGACAGGTTTTCGATTCTTTCCAGCGTGGAGGGCTGGTCGCCGTCGTGCATCTCCATGCGGATGCGCGCGCGCTCCACGACGTCGGCGATGCGCCGCAGCGTGCCGTGGCCGACGGCGGGATGCCGGGCGTGCAGCGCCTCCAGTTCCTGCAGCGATTCGCGCGCGGCGCCGGCGTCGCCGTTCGCGAGCTGGACACCGAGCTGCTCCAGCAGCACGCAGGCCAGCGCGCGGTCCATGCCGTAGCGCCGCAGGAAGCAGCCGGCCTGCGCGAGGTGCTCGAGCGCCTCGCGCTGGCGGCCGGCGGCCTGCTGCGCGCGGTTGGCCACGATGATCATGCGCAGCGTGGTGTCGGGAATCAGCCCGTCGTGCGTGCCCAGCTGCTCCTGCATGAAGCGCGCCGCCACCAGCGGGCCCTGATGTTCGTACAGAACCTCGACCAGCAGCTGGGCGGTGAGCCGCGCCGCCTCGCCGCAGCGCGCGCCGCGCTCCTGCGCCTCGTCCAGCACCTGGCGGTAGATGCGCTCCGCCCGGTGCATCTGGCCTTCGATGGCGTACGACAGCCCGACCAGGCACTGGCCCACCAGCGAGCCGAAGAGCGTGCCGGCGACCGGCTCGCCGTCGATGCGGGGCGCCGGCTCGTCGCGCTGGATGCGGCGCGCCTCCTCGAACTCGCCGCGATGCAGGTGCAGCCAGGTCAGCACGTTGCGCCTGCCGGCCACCGCGAACTCGTCGGCCGCGGGCGGCGGGGCCAGCAGCTCGGGCAGCAGCCAGGAGAGGGCGTCGTCGTCGTCGTTCCGGATGGCGAACAGGCAGCCCAGCAGCGTCAGCCGGTAGCGCATGGCCGGGTCGAGCGCGCCGGGCCTGGCGCGCAGGCGCTCGATGCTGCGGGCGCAGTCGTCCAGCCGGTAGTCGGCCAGCTCGACCCAGCCAATCCAGAGACCGAGATTGGCGTTGTCGCCGACCGTCCGGGCGTCGAGCTGGCGCAGCAGCGCGATCACCTCGCTCATCTTGCCCCGGGTGAAGAGCGCCTCCGCGCCGCGCTCGGCCAGCCGGCCTGCTGTTTCGTGGTTGTTGGCCGCGAGCGCGTGCCGCACGGCCTGGTGGTGCATGCTGCGGGTCGCGAAGGCGTGGCAGGCCGTGGCATGCACCCGCAGGCGCGAAGCTTCGGGCCAGGCCGCGAAGCGCACCAGCAGCACGCTGCGCAGAAGTGGATGCATGTGCCACCAGCGCTCGTGGGTGGCTGTCTCGGACGTTTCCACCACGAGCGACAACAGGCCCTCGCGCACCAGCGGCTCCAGCAGCTCGGCGCACAGGGCCGGCGTGTAGCCGTCGCCGGCCAGGTCGGCGCACAGCGGCGCGCTGAAGCGCGTGGTGGCGGCGCAGCACGTGAGCAGGCGCAGCTGCGTTTCCGACAGGCGAGGGAAGACGTGCGCGTGGAAGTAGGCCGCGAAAGGCTCCGGGTTGGGCTCGCCGTGCAGCAGCGGCGACTGCACGCCGCGCCGGCGGCGCACGTCGGCGCTGGCCAGCCGCAGCAGGGCCGGCCACCCCTCGGTCAACCGGTGGATCGTCGCGGCCGCGCGCTCGTCGAGGTGGGGCAGCCGCATGCCGAGATAGTCGATCGATTCCGGCAGGCTGAAGCGCAGGTCGTCGTTGCGCAGCTCCAGCACCGTCTTGGAGGCGGGGGAGTGCGCCAGCGTCATCGGCAGTTCGTCCTGGCTGGCGAACACGCACAGCAGGTTCGGCGGCGCGTACTCGACGAGCAGCTGCAGCGCGTGCAGCACGTTGCCGCTCTGGGCGCACTGCACGTCGTCCACGATCAGCACCACCCTGCGGCCATGCGCCGCGATGCCGCGCACCAGCGCGATGACCAGCCGCTCCGTCGAGAGCGCATCGGGAACGGCGTGCGCCATGGCCTGCCCGGGAATGGCGGTGTCGATGCCAGCGAGGGCCGACATCAGGCCGGTCATGAAGTGCAGGTCGCCCTCGGGGAGGTCGGCGAGCCTGAGCCAGGCGATGCCGGCGTCCGACGAGACCAGCTCGCGCTGCCAGGTCAGCAGCAGCGAGCTCTTGCCGAAGCCGGCGGGTGCGCGCAGCACAACGCAGCGCCGGGTGTCCGGACCGTCGAGCCTCTCGAGCAGGCCTTGACGAACCAGCAGGCGGCGGCTTCGCGTGCGCAGAGCGGGCGTACCGGGGATTGGGACGGGTTGCATCGCTGCGGATTCTGAGTCATCCCGCGCGCGGATCGGATCCCATATTCGAGGGTTTGCCCCTCCCCACCCTTCGAGGGTGGGGTGGCGCGCGGCCGCGCTGCCGATGAGGCAGCGCAGCCCCCAACAACAAGTCCACTGGAGAAAGCCTCATGTTCGATCTCTCGAATCTCAAGATCGGAGCCCGCCTCGGGCTGGGTTTTGCACTGTTGCTGCTGTTGCAGCTTGTCATCACCGGCATCGGCCTGCGCGAGATGGCGCGCCTCTCGCAGAGCGTCGCCTTCGCGACCGAAGTGGGCCAGCGCAAGCTCGACGAACTCAACAACGTGCAGTCGGCCATCGGCAAGCGGGCCATTGCGGCGCGCAATCTGGCGCTGGTGTCCGATCCGGCGGCGCAGAAGGGCGACATCGACCTCGTCGGCAGTTCGCAGCGCGAGATCGACGCCGGCCTGCAGAACCTCGCCGCCGTGATGGCCGCGCCGGGCGCCTCCACCCCCGAGGAGCGCAGGATGCTCGAGAAGCTGCGCGCGCTCGAGGCGCAGTACCTGCCCATCGCGAAGAACGTCGTCGGCCTGGCCACCTCTCGCCAGACCGACGCGGCCGTGAAGGTGCTGACACAGGAATGCATGCCGCTGCTCAACCAGGTGCTGGCGCATGTCTCGGCCTTCCAGGCGATGCTGCGAAAGAGCGCCGACGAAAGCACCGGCTCGACCCAGGCGGCGTACCAGCGCGCCAAGTGGATGATCCTGTGGATCAGCTGCGCTTCGCTGGCCGGCGGGGTGCTGCTGGCATACCGCATGACCCGCTCCATCACGCGGCCGCTGGGTCAGGCGGTGACCGTGGCCCAGCAGGTGGCCTCGGGCGACCTGACGGCGCGCATCGAGGTGGCCGACGAATCGGAGTCGGGCATGCTGATGCGCGCGCTGCGCTCGATGAACGACGAGCTCGCCAAGGTGGTGGGGCAGGTGCGCGACGGCACCGATTCCATCGCCTCGGCATCGGGCCAGATCGCCTCGGGCAACCGCGACCTGTCGTCGCGCACCGAGGCGCAGGCCAGCTCGCTGGAGCAGACGGCCGCCGCCATGCAGGAGCTCACCGGCACCGTCAGGCAGAACGCCGACAACGCGCGGCTGGCCAACCAGCTCGCCGACTCGGCCTCGCAGGTGGCCTCGCGCGGCGGCGCGGTGGTCGATCAGGTGGTGGAGAAGATGGCGTCCATCAACGCCTCCTCGAGGAAGGTGGTGGAGATCATCGGCGTGATCGACGGCATCTCGTTCCAGACCAACATCCTCGCGCTGAACGCCGCCGTGGAGGCGGCCCGCGCCGGCGAGCAGGGCCGCGGCTTCGCGGTGGTGGCCTCGGAGGTGCGCAGCCTGGCGCAGCGTTCGGCCGCGGCGGCCAAGGAAATCAAGACACTGATCGGCGACTCGGTGGGCGAGGTGGAGGCCGGCAGCACCCTGGTCAACGAGGCCGGCAAGACCATGGAGGAAATCATGGGCAGCGTGCGGCGGGTGACGGACATCATGGCGGAGATCACGGCGGCCAGCCAGGAGCAGGCGGCCGGCATCGGTCAGGTCAACGACGCCATCAAGCAGATGGACCGCACCACCCAGCAGAACGCGGCGCTGGTCGAAGAGGCCTCGGCCGCCGCGCAGTCGATGAACGACCAGGCCGCGGGGCTGGTGCACGCGGTGCGGATGTTCAAGCTGGCCTGAATCCGCCCTTCAGCGGCCGGTCAGTTCGACTTGCGCCACTGTTCGCGCCAGAGCTTGTCGAGCTGCGGCGCGAGCGCGGCGGGCGGCGAGCCCAGCAGGCGGTTGCCGCCGTTGCGCTGCACCAGGCCGTAGATGCGGCCGGAGCCCTGGTCGTACAGCGCGATGGCGTTGTTGTCGTAGCAGTCGTGCGGCTTGCAGAAGGCATGCAGCAGGTAGCGCGTGCCATCGACCGTCACCCATTGCGGTTCGGGCGCCGGGCCTTCGCGGCGCACCAGCCAGCGCTCGTTCTCGCGCGTGCCCAGCGCGGCGCGCCAGGCCTTCTGCATGGCGGGGCCCTGCGCCAGCGCGGCGGGGCTCCCGGTGGGCGGCGGCGGGACCTTGGCGGCAGGCTCGGGGGGAGGCGGCAGCGCGCGGGCGGCGCCGTTGCAGCGCCAGTAGCGCAGCTTCATCATCTCGGGGCCGAGCTGGCCGGCCAGGGGCTTGTCGGCATCCAGCGTGGCGTACTGGCCGCGCGAGCTGCGGTAGACCAGGAAGGTGAGGGCGCCGGCCTTGCCCGTGTCGCCCACCAGCGCCACGTCGAAGCCCGCGGGCGGCGGGCTGTTGCCGAAGAGGCTGTGGACCGTCTGCGGCTCGCGTGTGACCACGCGGCGCTTGCCGCTCTCGGCGATCAGCGAATCCTGCCGCACCTGCAGCGCAGCGGCCGAGTTGTCCGCGCAGTCGGCGGACCAGCGGCCGGTGTACTGGGCGATGTAGTTGGGAAGCTGCTGGCCGCCCTGTTGCGACCAGGCGGCAGCCGGCAGCAGCGCGGCCAGCATGGCGGTGCGCAGCAGGGCCCGGGAGTGGTCGGTGGTCGTCGCTGTGGTCTTGCTTCTCGTCATTCGTCGTCGTTGTCTTGTCTCAGGCCGATCTGGGCGCGGGCGTCTTGGGCTTGTAGGAGCAGAAGGTGGCCACCGCGCATTCCCAGCAGCGCGGCTTGCGCGCCACGCAGATGTAGCGGCCATGCAGGATCAGCCAGTGGTGGGCATGCAGCCGGTACTCCAGTGGGACGCGCTTCTCGAGCTTGAGTTCCACCTCCAGCGGCGTCTTGCCCGGAGCCAGCCCGGTGCGGTTGCCCACGCGGAAGATGTGCGTGTCGACCGCAATCGTCGCCTCGCCGAAGGCCACGTTCAGCACCACGTTCGCCGTCTTGCGGCCGACGCCTGGCAGGGCCTCCAGCTCGGCGCGGGTGCGCGGCACCTCGCCTCCGTGCTGTTCCACCAGCATGCGGCAGGCCTCGATCAGGTGCCTGGCCTTGCTGCGGTACAGGCCGATGGTCTTGATGTATTCCTCCAGCCCCTCCACGCCCAGATCGAGGATGGCCTGCGGCGTGTTCGCCACCGGAAAGAGCTTGCGGGTGGCCTTGTTCACGCCCACGTCGGTGGCCTGGGCCGACAGCAGCACGGCGGCCAGCAGCTCGAAGGGGGTGCTGTACTCCAGTTCGGTCTCGGGCTCGGGGTTGGCCGCCTGCAGGGTGGCGAAGAAGAGGGGGATGTTGTCTTTTTTCATGGGGCTTCGGAAGGGCAGGCAAGGCCGGCAGCCGCAATATATCGTCGAAAGCCGATGGCCTTACGCAGCTTTATTGCCCGCGCTTTGGCGACAATGCCACCCCAGAAAGAGAGACTGACCATGCAATTCGCCTCCCGCCTCGACAACGTCGAGACCTCCGCCATCCGCGAACTCTTCAAGCTGCTGGGCAAGCCAGGCATCATCAGCTTCGCGGGCGGCTTCCCCGACAGCGCCATGTTCGACGTCGAAGGCCTCAAGGAGGCGAGCCAGAAGGCACTCACCGAGGAACCCGG
The DNA here is from genome assembly GCF_048305045.1 of Variovorax sp. 278MFTsu5.1. Lineage (NCBI taxonomy): Bacteria > Pseudomonadati > Pseudomonadota > Betaproteobacteria > Burkholderiales > Comamonadaceae > Variovorax > Variovorax sp. 278MFTsu5.1. The sequence continues at coordinate 3,850,340 of NZ_CP157622.1, read as the reverse complement.
TGGCGCGCTGCAATACGGCGCCACCGAAGGTTACGAACCCCTGCGCACGCAGCTCAGCTCCTTCATGAAGACCAAGGGCGTCGACGTCGACCCCAGCGGCCTGATCGTCACCACCGGCAGCCAGCAGGCGCTGGACCTGCTGGGCAAGACCATGATCTCGCCCGGCGACAAGGTCATCGTCGAAGGCCCGACCTTCCTGGCCACCATCCAGTGCTTCCGCCTCTACGGCGCGCAGCTCATCAGCGCGCCCATCGACGCCAACGGCGTGAAGACCGACGAGCTCGAGAAGCTCATCGCCGAGCACAAGCCCAAGTTCGTCTACCTGATTCCCACCTTCGGCAACCCCAGCGGCGCCATGCTGAGCCTGGAGCGCCGCAAGAAGGTGCTGGAGCTGGCCGTGAAATACCAGACGCTGATCGTCGAGGACGACCCCTACGGCGACCTCTACTTCGGCGAGGCCCCGCCGCCTTCGATCATGTCGCTGAGCAAGGACGTGCCCGGCAGCCGCGAACTGCTCGCGCACTGCGGCAGCCTGAGCAAGGTGCTGAGCCCCGGCCTGCGCATCGGCTGGATGATCGCGCCGCCCGAACTGCTGGCCAAGGCCACCATGTGCAAGCAGTTCAGCGACGCCCACACCAGCACCTTCTCGCAGGCCACGGCCGCGCAATACCTCAAGAGCGGACGCATGCCCGCCACGCTGGCGCATGTGCGAGAGGTGTACGGCCAGCGCGCGCAGGCCATGGGCGCGGCGCTCAAGCGCGAGCTGGGCGACGCGGTGAGCTTCACCCAGCCCAACGGCGGCCTGTTCTTCTGGGCCCGCCTGACGGGCGCCAACGGCAAGCTGGCCGACGCGAACGAACTGGCCAAGCGCGCCATCGAAAAGCTGGTGGCCTTCGTGCCCGGCGCGCCGTTCTTCGCGGAGAAGCCCGATGTGGCCACGCTGCGCCTGAGCTTCGCGACGGCCGACGTGGCGAAGATCGAAGAGGGCGTGAAGCGCCTCGGCCAGGCCCTCTGAAGGTAGCTGGCGCAGGCTCAGGGCGACCGGTGCAGCCGGGGCGCCGCGAGCAGGTCCAGGTTGTCCGTGATGGCCGCATCCACGTTCGGATAGCGGCCCTTCATCTTCGACAGCGTCATGATCGTCTGCAGCGCCTTCAGGTCCTTGACCGAGGGCGCGACCTTGATCTGCGCGATGGCCGCGGTCGGGTTGCCGCCGTTGATCAGTGCCATCACCTTGCTTGCCCAGTCGTTCGCGCGCGCCATGTCGTCACCTGTCCTGTTGTCCGTGGAATGAGGCGACTGTACACAGCGGGTTAGGATCACCCATGAGAAAAACCTTCCAGCTTCAGGTCGAGGGCAAGCACCCCGACCGTCTACTCGAAGCCATCAAGCACGAGATCCGCAAGTACATCAAGCGCGAGCGGCGCCGCGAACTGCCCGAGGGCATGGACTACTGGGACTTCGACTGCCGCTTCGGCGCCTCGCAGGAATCCGCCGAAGTCATCCACCTTTCCGCCATCACCTGCCTGATCGACGGCGTGGCGAAGGAGGGCGGCAAGCAGTTCTACATCGAGATCCTGGCCAAGCCGGCGCAGCGCAAGGCGCGCCCGGCAGGCTCGCCGGAATCCGAATCGCCCGAGGAAGGCTGAGCCCCGCTCAGACCAGCGCCTGCGCAAGCCGCAGGCCGTGGCGCTGCTCCAAATCCTGCAGCGAGCGCGCGATCGACGGGTGCAGCCGCACCCCGTTCTTCGACTGCGATTCCCGACGCTTCAATCCGCCTTCGCCCGGCAGCCGCACAGGCTTCGCCGGGTCGATGGGCGCATTGGCGCGGCAGCGTTCGGCCACGTGGTCCATCTGGCGCAGGAAGGCTTCCTTGCCGCCGAAGGCGTTCAGGTCGTGCAGCGTGACGTGCACCGTTGCGCCCCAGCCCTCGGGCGGATCGGCGCGGCCGTGGCCCGCGAGGCCGGCCGTGAGCGTCTCCACCAGCAGCGCCATGCCGTAGCCCTTGTGGCCGTGGCTCAGGCCGCCCACGGGCAGCAGCGTGCCGGGCGGCTGGTCGAACAGCACCTGCGGGTCGTTCGAAGGCTTGCCGGCGGCGTCGATCAGCCACTCTTCGGCGAAGGTCTCGCCGGCCGCGCGCTTGCGGTTGCTCATGCCGTTGGTGGTGATGGAGGCCGAGATGTCGACCATCACGCCGCCCTGCGACAGCGGAAAGCCCATCGCCAGCGGATTCGGCGTGAACACCGCCTGCGTGCCGCCGAAGGGCGCGACGCTGGCGGCGTTGGGGTCGGAGCAGGCCAGCAGCATCAGCATGTCTTCCTGCAGCGCGCGCAGCATGTAGACGGCCAGGCAGGCGATGTGGTGGCTGCGGCGGATGACCAGCGAGGCCGTGCCCAGCTCGCGCGCACGCGGCACCAGCAGGTTCATGCCCTGGTCCATGAGCCACGGGCCGGGCAGGCGCCTGCCGTCCCACAGCACGGCGGCGGGGCGGTCGGACAGCACCTCGGGCGCGCCGTCGCGCGTCATGCCGCCCGATTCCAGTTCCTTGACGTACCCCGCCAGCAGCGCGAGGCCGTGGGTGTCGTGGCCGAGCAGGTCGCCTTCGACCAGCGTGCGCGCGACCACGGCGGCCTTGGGCGCGGCAAGGCCGGCCTTCTGCAGCAGGGCATCCGCATACTCGACGAGCGCATCGGCGCGATACAGGGGAGCCGATGGAGCAGGCGCGGTGGCGTCGGTCATTTCAGGATTTCCAGCACGCGGTCGAGGCCGCCTTCGTTGATGGCCACCATGGCCTGCTCGCGCACCTTCGGCTTGGCGTGATAGGCCACCGAGAGGCCGGCCTCGCCCATCATCGGCAAGTCGTTGGCACCATCGCCCACGGCGATGGTCTCCTGCGGCGCGATGCCCATGAGCGAGGCCACCTCCAGCAGCGTGCGGCGCTTCTCGGCGCCGTCGCAGATGTCGCCCCAGCTCTGCGTGACCACCTCGCCGGTGAGCTTGCCGTCGGCTTCGTCGAGCAGGTTGGAGCGCGCGAAGTCGATGCCCAGCCGGTCCTTCACCCGGTTCGCGAAGAAGGTGAAGCCGCCCGACACCAGCAGCACCTTGAGGCCGGCCGCCTTGCAGGCCGCAACCAGCTCGGCCGCGCCGGGGTTGAGCTTCAGGCGCTCGTCGTACACCTGCTGCAGCGCCTCGGCCGGCACGCCCTTGAGCAGCGCCACGCGGCGGCGCAGGCTCTCCTTGAAGTCCTTGATCTCGCCGCGCATGGTGGCTTCGGTGATCGCGGCCACCTCCGCCTTCTTGCCGACGGCATCGGCGATCTCGTCGATGCACTCGATGCTGATCAGCGTCGAGTCCATGTCGAAGGCGATCAGCTTGAAGTCGGCGAGCTTCAGCGGCGGCTTCACGCGCTGGATGACGAGGCCGGGGGAGATTTCAGTAGCGCTCATGCGGTGGCGGTTTCCTTGACGGTGGGCTGGCCCAGGCTGCGCAGCACGTCGCGCACCATCTGGGCCCGGTCCTTGGGTTCTTTCAGTTCGCGCTCGATGCGCAGCTTCTCGTTGCCGGCGAGCTTGATGTGTCTGTTCTTCTGGATCAGCTGGATGATGGCCATGCCATCCACCGGCGGATCTTTCTTGAATGTGATGTTGATGATGCCCGGCGCCGCGTCGACCTTCACCACGCCATAGGGCCGCGCGAGCACGCGCAGGCGGTGGGTGTCGATCAGCGTCTGCGCCTGCGGCGGCAGCTTGCCGAAGCGGTCGACGATCTCCTCCAGCAGCGTGTCGATCTGGTCGGGCGTCTTCGCCGTGGCCAGCTTCTTGTAGAACGACAGCCGCAGGTGCACGTCGCCGCAGTAGTCGTCGGGAAGCAGGGCGGGGGCGTGCAGGTTGATCTCGGTGGTGACCGACAGCGGCGACAGCAGGTCGGGCTCCTGCCCGGCCTTCAGCGCGCGCACCGCCTCGCTCAGCATCTCGTTGTAGAGCTGGAAGCCGATCTCCATCATGTTGCCGCTCTGGTTCTCGCCCAGCACCTCGCCGGTGCCGCGGATCTCCAGGTCGTGCATGGCGAGGTAGAAGCCGGAGCCCAGCTCCTCCATCTGCTGGATGGCGTCCAGCCGCTGCGCGGCCTGCTTGGTCAGGCCCTCGGTGTCGGGCACCATGAGATAGGCATACGCCTGGTGGTGCGAGCGGCCGACGCGACCGCGCAGCTGGTGCAGCTGCGCCAGACCGAACTTGTCGGCGCGGCTGATCACGATGGTGTTGGCCGTCGGCACGTCGATGCCGGTCTCGATGATGGTCGAGCACAGCAGCAGGTTGTAGCGCTGCGCCACGAAGTCGCGCATCACGCGCTCCAGCTCGCGCTCGGGCATCTGGCCGTGGGCCACGGCGATGCGCGCCTCGGGAAGGATCTCTTCCAGCTTCTGGCGGCGGTTCTCGATGGTCTCGACCTCGTTGTGCAGGAAGTAGACCTGCCCGCCGCGCTTCAACTCGCGCAGCACCGCCTCGCGTATCACGCCGGTGCCCTCGTTGCGCACGAAGGTCTTGATGGCCAGGCGCCGCTGCGGCGCGGTGGCGATCACGCTCAGGTCGCGCAGGCCCTCCAGCGCCATGCCCAGCGTGCGCGGAATCGGCGTGGCGGTGAGCGTGAGCACGTCGACCTCGGCGCGCATGGCCTTCATCGCTTCCTTGTGGCGCACGCCGAAGCGGTGCTCCTCGTCGATGATGAGCAGGCCCAGGTTCTTGAACTTGACCGACTGCGAAAGCAGCTTGTGCGTGCCGACGACGATGTCGACCTGCCCGTCGGCCAGCCCCTTGGCGGCGGCGGTGATTTCCTTGGCCGAGCGGAAGCGGCTCATCTCGGCCACCTTCACCGGCCACTTGGCGAAGCGGTCGACCAGCGTCTGGTAGTGCTGCTCCGCCAGCAGCGTGGTGGGCGCAAGGAATGCCACCTGCTTGCCGCCGGTAACGGCGATGAAGGCGGCGCGCAGCGCCACCTCGGTCTTGCCGAAGCCCACGTCGCCGCACACCAGGCGGTCCATGGGTTGCGGCGAGATCATGTCCTGCACCACGGCGTGGATGGCCGCCTTCTGGTCGGCGGTTTCCTGGAAGCCGAAGTCGTTGGCGAACACCTCGTAGTCGGCCGGCGAGTAGCGGAAGGCATGGCCCTCGCGTGCCGCGCGGCGAGCGTAGATGTTCAGCAGCTCGGCGGCCGAGTCGCGCACCTGCTCGGCGGCCTTGCGCTTGGCCTTTTCCCACTGGCCGGAGCCCAGCTTGTGCAGCGGGGCCTCGTCGGCGCTGACGCCGGTGTAGCGGCTGATCTGGTGCAGCTGGCTCACGGGCACGTAGAGCGTGGCCTTGTCGGCGTACTCCAGGTGCAGCATCTCCTGCATCAGCGGCTTGCCGTCGGGGCCGTTGCCCTGGCCCAGGTCCATGTGGATCAGGCCGCGGTAGCGGCCGATGCCGTGCGCACTGTGGACCACCGGATCGCCCACGTTGAGCTCCGACAGGTCCTTGATGAGCGCCTCGACGTCGCTGACCTGCTCCTGCTTCTTGTTGCGCCGGCGCGTGGTGGGCGCTGTGGCGAAGAGCTCGGTCTCGGTGACGAAGTCGATGCCCTGTTCGCGCCACGCGAAGCCCGAGGCCAGCGCGGCGGTGGCGATGCCGATCTTCTCGTCGCCGGAGGCCTCGAACTCGGCCAGCGAATCGAAGGCCGGCGGGTTCACGCCGCTGGCGCGCAGGAAGTCGAGCAGGCTCTCGCGGCGGCCCTCGCTCTCGGCGATCAGCAGCACGCGGTGCGGTGTCTTCGCGATGTGCGCCTTCAGGCCGACCAGCGGGTCCTCGGCGCCGCGCACCACGGCGAAGGGCGGCAACCGGTCGAACTCGGCGTAGGGCGCGTCGGTGTCCACGTCGCCGCGAATGGCCAGCTGCGCGTGCGGCTTGGCACGCTGGTAGAACTGCTCGGCGTTCAGGAACAACGCCTCGGGCGGCAGGGCGGGGCGCTCGGGGTCGCCGCGCACAAGGCGGTAGCGCTCGTTGGTGTCCTGCCAGAAGTGCTGGAAGGCGGGTTCCAGGTCGCCGTGCAGCACCACGGTGGCGTCCGGCCCCAGGTAGTCGAACACCGTGGCCGTCTCGTCGAAGAAAAGCGGCAGGTAGTACTCGATGCCGGCGGTGGCCACGCCGTTGCCCATGTCCTTGTAGATGCGGCTCTTGGTCGGATCGCCTTCGAGCAGTTCGCGCCAGCGGCTGCGGAAGCGCCCGCGCGCGTCGTCGTCCATCGGGAACTCGCGGCCCGGCAGCAGCCGCACCTCGGGCACCGGGTAGAGGCTGCGCTGGGTGTCGGGGTCGAAGGTGCGGATGGTGTCGATCTCGTCGTCGAACAGGTCGACGCGGAAGGGCACCGGCGAGCCCATGGGGAACAGGTCGATCAGGCCGCCGCGCACCGCGTATTCGCCGGGGCTCACCACCTGCGTCACATGGGTGTAGCCGGCAAGAGTGAGCTGGGCCTTGAGCTTCGACTCCTCCAGCTTCTGCTTGGCCTTGAAGTGGAAGGTGTAGCCGGCCAGGAAGGACGGTGGCGCCAGCCGGTAGAGCGCGGTGGTGGCGGGCACCAGCACCACGTCGGCCTCCTTCTGGCTGATGCGCCAGAGGGTGGCCAGGCGTTCGCTGATCAGGTCCTGGTGGGGCGAGAAGCTGTCGTAGGGCAGCGTCTCCCAGTCGGGGAAAAGCGCGCAGCGCAGCTCGGGAGCGAAGAAGGCGATCTCGTCGATCAGGCGCTGGGCGTCGTTGGCATCGGCCGTGAACATCGCGGTGGCGCGCCCGGCGGCCTTCTCGCGCATGGCCAGTTGCGCCAGCAGCAAGGCATCTGCCGACAAGGGAGGACGCGGCAGCGTGAATCGCTTGCCCGCCGTGAGGTGGGGGAGGTCCATGGAACGCTTGATGGAAATGCACAACACCCCGCGCCGGCTGGCGAGGGGTGTGCGTAGCGGTCAATTCTAGAATGGCGGCCCTTTATCCGCTTGTCGGCCACGGCCGACGCTGGGCCCTCATGTCCTCTTCCCGACTCTTCGTGCTGATCCCGTGCGCCGGCTCCGGCCATCGCGCGGGACATGCGCAGTCCACGCAGCCCAAGCAGTACCGGCGCCTGGCCGGGCTGCCGATGGTGGCCCACACGCTGGAGGCCGTCCGCGCGATGTCGGGGCGCTTCGCCGGGCTGGCGCTGGTGGTGTCGCCGGACGACCGGGACGTGGATGCGGTGCTGCCGCGCTTTCCCTCGGAGAACGAATACCTGCTGCGCGTGGGCGGCGTGACCCGCGCGGCCACGGTGCGCAACGGCCTGGTGGCGCTGCGGCAGAAGGGCGCCGGCGCGCACGACTGGGTGCTGGTGCACGACGCGGCGCGCTGCCTCGTCACTTCCAGCCAGATCGAGGCGCTGATCGCCGCCTGCGAGCACGACGCCGTCGGCGGCCTGCTGGCTCAGCGGCTGGCGGACACGCTGAAGTCGTCCACCGCCGAGAGCCGAGTGGCCCAGACGCTGCCGCGCGCCGACAAGTGGCTGGCGCAGACGCCGCAGATGTTCCGCATCGGCATGCTGCTCGACGCGCTGGAGCGCGCTGGCGACGCCGTTACGGACGAGGCCAGCGCGATCGAGGCCGTCGGCCTTTCGCCGTTGCTGGTGCCCGGAAGCGCCCAGAACTTCAAGGTGACCTTTCCGGAAGACTTCGCCCTGGCCGAGGCCGTGCTGCTCGGCCGCAGGAAGGAGCTGGCATGACCGCCGCGCCTTTCAACATCCGCATCGGCGAGGGCTGGGACGTCCACCAGCTGGTGGCGGGGCGCAAACTGATTCTCGGCGGCGTCGAGGTGCCGCACACCACCGGCCTGCTGGGCCATTCGGACGCCGATGTGCTGCTGCACGCCATCACCGATGCGCTGCTGGGCGGCGCGGGGCTGGGCGACATCGGCCGGCACTTTCCGGACACCGATCCCCAGTTCCGCGGTGCCGATTCGGCGGTGCTGCTGGCCGAGGCGGTGCGCCGGGTGCGTGCCGCGGGCTGGGAGATCGGCAACGTCGACAGCACGGTGATCGCGCAGGCGCCCAAGCTCGCACCGCACATTCCGCTGATGTGCCAGCGCATCGCCGACACGCTGGGCGTGGAGCTCGGCCAGGTGAACGTGAAGGCCAAGACGGCCGAGAAACTGGGCCCCGTGGGCGAGGGCCGCGCGATGGAAGCTCGCGCGGCAGTTCTGCTGCATCGCTGACGCAGGCGCGGCCGGCGTCGTTCAGGCTGGCTTCTTGCCGCTGCCCTGAGGCTCGCCCGGCCTGACCATTCCCGCCGGCATCGCGCGCGGCATGCGGATGTGCGCCGCCAGGCCGCGGCCCGGTGTGCTGGTCAGCGCGAAGGTGCCGCCCATGCGCTCGATGTTCTTCGCCACGATCGACAGGCCCAGCCCCGCGCCGGCTGCGGATGTGCGCGCCGCGTCGCCGCGGAAGAAGGGCTTGGTCAGCTGCGCGAGCAGGGCCGGCTCGACGCCCGCGCCGTGGTCGCGCACCTTGATGAGCACCGCGTCGTTGTTGGCCTGCGCCTGGATCGTCACGTCCGCCACGCCGGTGGCAGGCGTCTTGCCGTAGCGGCGCGCGTTCTCGACCAGGTTGGAAATGACGCGGGTGAGCTCGACCTCGTCGCCCATCACGCGCAGGTCGGGCGGTACCTCGACCTTGATGTTCATCTCCTCGTAGTCCTGCACGGCATAGGTGCAGGCGTCGACCACGTCGCGCAGCAGCACTGGCTTGGGGTCGACGTGGTCGGGGCGGGCGTAGTCGAGGAACTTGTCGATGATCGCGTCGAGCTGGGCGATGTCGGCCGCCATGTGGTCGCGCGCGTCCTCGTCGGCAACGCTCATCTCGGTTTCCAGCCGCAGCCGGGCCAGCGGCGTGCGCAGGTCGTGCGAGATGCCGGCCAGCATGATGGCGCGGTCCTGCTCGATCTTGGCGAGCTGGTCGGCCATGCGGTTGAAGCCGATGTTGACCGCGCGGATCTCGTTGGTGCGGGCGCGCTCGTCGAGCCGGTGCGCCTCGTACTCGCCCTCGCGCACCTGCATGGTCGCGCGCGACAGTTGCTTGAGCGGCAGGTTGATGAGCCGGGTGATCAGCGCCGCGCCGGCCAGCGACAGCGCCATGGCGGTGCTCAGCCACACCAGCCAGGTGCGCCCGCCCACGCGGCTGAAGCGGGTGGGGTCGAGCAGCAGCCAGTAGGTGTCGCTTTCGATGGTGAAGCCGATCCACAGGCCCGCCTCGTCGTTCACGCGGCTCGCCACCGTGGTGCCTTCGCCGAGCTGGTCGATGAGCTCCTCGGTCACGCGCAGGTCGAGCGCGCCGCTGGTGTAGGGCTGGAAGCGGTCGTTGGGCTCGCGCGGCAGGATGCGCACGCCCTCCTGGTCGGCCAGCGTCTTGATCAGCGACACCCGGGTGATGGCGTCGGAGTACACCAGCGCCGCCCGCGTGAGGTTCACGAGAGAGGCGATCTGGTGCGCCGTTTGAATGGCGCGCGGCTCGTATTCGAGCGAGCGGAAAGTCTGCAGCCAGGCGACCGTACAGCCGATCAGCAGCAGCGCGAGCAGGAAGAAGGTGCGCCAGAAAAGGCTGAAGCCCAGCTTGAGGCCGGGGCGGCGGTCACGCTGCGCGCTCGCTTCGAGCGGGCTCGGCATCGTGACCTGCGCGCCGTCCTCCTGGGCTGCGCCTGGTCCGGGGGGTTGGCCGACGGCCACCTTTCAACGTGGCGTCAGGCCGTGCCGTCCGGCACGAACACGTAGCCCACGCCCCAGACGGTCTGGATGTAGCGGGGCGCAGCGGCGTCGGACTCGACGAGCTTGCGCAGGCGCGAGATCTGCACGTCCAGGCTGCGGTCGAAGGGCTCGAACTCGCGGCCGCGTGCCAGCTGGGCCAGCTTTTCGCGCGACAGCGGCTGGCGCGGATGGCGCACCAGCGCCTTCAGCATGGCGAACTCGCCGGTGGTCAGCGAGAGTTCTTCGCCATCCTTCTTCAGGGTGCGCGAGCCGAGGTCGAAGGCGAACGGACCGAAGGTGACGGTCTCGTTCTCGGTGGAGGGGGCGCCCGGCGCCTCGAGCGGCGGACGGCGGCGCAGGACGGCGTGCACGCGGGCCAGCAGCTCGCGGGGGTTGAAGGGCTTGCCGAGGTAGTCGTCGGCGCCGACTTCCAGACCGACGATGCGGTCCACGTCTTCGCCCTTGGCGGTGAGCATGATGATCGGCGTGCGGTCGTTGGCGGCCCGCAGGCGGCGGCAGACGGACAGGCCGTCTTCGCCGGGCATCATCAGGTCGAGCACGATCAGGTCGACCGTGTCGCGCAACAGGATGCGGTTGAGCGCCTTGCCGTCCTCGGCCACGATCACTTCGAAGCCTTCCTGCGTCAGGTAGCGGCGCAGGAGGTCGCGGATGCGGGCGTCGTCGTCGACGATCACGATCTTGTCAGTGCGAGCGGGAACTTGAGTCATTTCTACAACGTCGAATTTGTAACAGGGCCGATTCTGAAGGCGTTGCGGTCCGGTTGAGCCGGATTTGCTTATGGTTTGACACTAAGTTACAAAACTTGCGGACGTTCGCGGTCTGGTCATCCAACGTTAGTCCGGCAATGGCAAAGTCGCGTCTACCGATGACTTTCGCCTCAATGAGACGTCCTTTTTCCGCACTGCCGCTCATCCTCGTTTTCGCCTGCGGCCCCTCGCTGGCGGTGTCTGGCGACTTCTTCAGGGTGGGTGAAACGCGCCGCAGCGAAGTCCGCGATGCGGTCGCCGCCCACCGGGCCGCGCAGCGTGAGGAAATGAAGCGCGGAGAAGCCATTGCCGGTCGGCGCCTGACTCCCGCTGAGTTGTTCGAGCTGCGCCAGCAGGTCCGCGGCCAATGGACCCCGCCTTCGACGGGTGCTTTGCTCAATTCGGCAGAATCGCAGCCGGCCGAGCGCATCGTGCCGGTGCCGCCGGCCGCGGCAAGCGCATTGCCGCTCGCGCCGCGCAGCCAGCGCCGCTGATCTGCGCGGGTGCGTCCGGCCTGCCGGTGGAGGCTCGGCTGCCTGTCTTTTCATACCAACAACGGGAGTACTTCGCCATGAAGAAAAAGATCAAACTGCTCGCGGCCTGCGCCGCCCTGGCCGCCGCCGGCAATGCGCTGGCCCAGAACGCCGCCACGCCGGCTCCCCAGAACGTGCTGCAGCTGACGGCATCGGGCACGGTCGAAGTCCAGCAGGACATGCTGAGCATGACCCTCGTGACCACCCGCGACGCGACCGACGCCGCCACCGTGCAGACGCAGCTGAAGGCCGCGCTCGACGCCGCGCTGGCCGAAGCGAAGAAGAACGCGCAGGCGGGCCAGCTCGACGTGCGTACCGGCAACTTCAGCCTGTCGCCGCGCTACACCAAGGACGGCAAGATCAACGGCTGGCAGGGCTCGACCGAACTGGTGCTCGAAGGCCGCGACTTCCCGCGCATCACCCAGACGGCAGGGCGCATCACCACGCTCAGCGTGGGCAATGTGGGCTTCGGCCTGAGCCGCGAGCAGCGGGCCAAGACCGAGACCGAGGCGCAGAACATCGCCATCGACAACTTCAAGCAGAAGGCCAATGAACTGGCCAAGGGCTTCGGCTTCGGCGGCTACACGCTGCGCGAGGTGTCGGTGAATGCGAGCGACAACGGCCCGATCCGCCCGCGCATGATGGCGGTGCAGGCCAAGTCGTTCTCGTCGGCGGATTCGGCGGTGCCGGTCGAGGCCGGCAAGACCGCCGTGATGGTGACCGTCTCGGGCTCCGTGCAGCTCAAGTAGAGCGGTCCGTGCTCATATAAGAAAGAGGCGCGTACCGCGGGGCTACCCACTACTGGGCAGTCTTATTGGGCCGTCCAGCCGCCGTCCATGGCCCATGCCTGGCCACGGACCTGGTCGGCGGCCGGCGAGCAGAGGAAGACCGCCAGGCCGCCCAGTTGCTCCACGGTGGTGAACTGCAGCGAAGGCTGCTTTTCGCCCAGCAGATCGTTTTGAGCTTGCGCGACCGTGATGCCTTCGCGCGCGGCGCGGTCGTCGATCTGCTTCTGTACCAGCGCCGTCAGCACCCAGCCAGGGCAGATCGCATTGACGGTAACGCCCGTGGTCGCGGTTTCCAGCGCGACCGCCTTGGTCAGGCCGACTACGCCATGCTTGGCCGCCACGTAGGCCGACTTCTGCGCCGACGCCACCAGCCCGTGCGCCGAGGCGATGTTGATGACGCGGCCCCAGTTGGCTTCGCGCATCGCCGGGATCGCCAGCCGCGTGGTGTGGAAGGCGCTGGTGAGGTTGATCGCGATGATGGCGTCCCAGCGTTCGATGGGAAAGTCTTCCACTTTGGCGACGTGCTGGATGCCGGCGTTGTTCACCAGGATGTCGACGCGGCCGAACCTGGACGCGGCGAACTTCATCATGTCCTCGATCTCCCCGGGCTTGCTCATGTCGGCGCCGTGGTATTCGGCGCGCACGCCGAGGGCTTCGACCTCGGCCTTCGGAGCGGCGGAATCGCCGAAGCCGTTGAGCACGATGTTGGCGCCCTGCTGGGCGAGAGACTTGGCGATGGCGAGGCCAATGCCACTGGTGGACCCCGTGACAAGCGCGGTTTTGCCTTTGAGCATGAAGATCAATCTCCGGATGAATTAGGATGCGACGAGACAATTATCCGCACCAGGACACCATCGTTTCCATGACCGAACCGACGCTTCATTACGTGGCGTGCGATGACGCCCAGGGCGGCCACCGCATGGCCTATTGGCAATGGGGCGACGCGCACAGCGCGCATGTCGTGATCTGCGTGCATGGCTTGACCCGACAGGGGCGCGATTTCGACCTGCTGGCCCAGGCCATCGTGGAGCGTGCGGGCGGCGATGTTCGCGTGGTCTGCCCTGACGTGGTCGGCCGCGGGCGCAGCGACTGGCTGCGCGACCCTTCTCTTTATCAGGTGCCGGTGTACGCGGCCGACATGGTCGCGTTGATCGCGCAGCTGCAGCGCGAGCAGGCGATCGGCACGCTCGATTACCTCGGCACCAGCATGGGTGGCCTGATCGGCTTCGCGCTGGCGGGCCACAAGGAGCTGCCGTTGGCGCGACCCATTCGCCGCTTCGTCGCGAACGACGTCGGTCCGACCATCGAACCGGTCGCGCTGCAGCGCATCGGCGCCTACGTCGGAAAGAATGGCAGCTATGAAAGCGTGCAGGCGGCGGCCGATGCGATGTGGGCTTTGTCGACCACCTTCGGACCGCATACGCCGCAGCAGTGGCTGGCGCTGTCGCGGCACATGGTGGTGCCTGCCTCGCAGCGCACGGCCGACGGCTCGGCGAAGCTCGAATCGACAGTGGTCGGCGACGAGGAGGCCTGGCTTCTTCACTACGACCCGGCCATCGGCGTTGCGCTCCGTGCCATCACTCCCGAGGCCGCGGCGCAGGGGGGCGCGATCATGTGGGGCCTGTACGACGCCATCGAGGCGCGCACGCTGCTCACGCGCGGTGCCGAGTCGGATCTGCTGTCGCGCGAAACCGCGCTCGCCATGACGCAGCGCGGTCCGCATGCGACGCTGGTCGAATTCGAGGGCGTGGGCCATGCGCCGACTTTCGTCGACCCCGCGCAGATCGCCGTCGTCACCAACTTCCTTTTCGACTGATCGAGCGATTGAGTGAGCGAAGCGTGAAGCGCGATTCTTCGAGTCTCCAGACGGCGACAGCGTCCGACGCGGTCATGGTCGACTACCCGCTGTCCGCGGCAACGGCCGAGCGCACCCCGGTGATGGAGAACATGCTGGCGCGCGCCCGTGCCTTCGCCGAACCCCTGATTGCCGACGAGAAGCTCGACACCGGCGAGAACACGCTCGCGCATGCCGACGCCGTTGCCGCCATCGTCGCGAAGATGGGGGGCTCCGAGGCGATGCAGGCGGCGAGCTACCTGGTCTATTCGTGCCAGCACCTGAACCGGCCGCAGGAGGTGATCGCCAAGGTATTCGGCGACAACTTCGCGGCGCTGGCGGTCGAGACGACCAAGCTGGTGCGCGTGCAGGAGCAGGCCCGCTCCGCTTCGCAGGGACATCACGCGGAAAACGCCGGCGCCCAGACGGAGAACGTGCGCAAGATGCTGCTGGCGTTCTCGCGCGACCTGCGCGTGGTGATGCTGCGGCTGGCCTCCCGGCTGCAGACCCTGCGGCATGCCGCCGCCAGCAAGCAGCCGGCGCCCGAGGGCGTGGCGCGCGAGTCGCTGCAGGTGTTCGCACCACTGGCCAACCGGCTGGGCATCTGGCAGGTGAAGTGGGAGATCGAGGATCTCTCGTTCCGCTTCCTCGAGCCCGAAACCTACAAGCTGATCGCGCGCCTGCTCGACGAGAAGCGCATCGAGCGCGAAGGGCATGTGGAGCAGTTGCGCTCGAAGCTGGAGCGCGAGCTGCAGGCCGAGGGCGTCAAGGCCGTGGTGCAGGGGCGACCCAAGAACATCTACAGCATCGTGAAGAAGATGCGCGGCAAGTCGCTCGACTTCGCGCAGGTCTTCGACATCCTCGCGCTGCGCGTGGTGGTGCCCGATGTGAAGGACTGCTATGCGGCGCTGGCCTGGGTGCACTCGCACTTCCAGCCCATCGACGAGGAGTTCGACGACTACATCGCGCGGCCCAAGCCCAACGGATACCAGTCGCTGCACACGGTGGTGCGCGAGCTGGTGGACGGCAAGGCGGGCAAGCCGATCGAGATCCAGATCCGTACTGAAGAAATGCACGACCACGCCGAGCATGGCGTGGCTGCGCACTGGGCGTACAAGGAAGCGGGCCACAAGGGCTACGCGGGCGTGTGGGCCAGCGGCGAGTACGACGCGAAGATCGCTGTGCTGCGGCAGCTGCTGGCCTGGGAGCGCGATCTCTCGGGTGGCCTGCAGGGGCAGGGCCTTTTCGACGACCGCATCTATGTGCTGACGCCGGACGCCGCGATCGTCGAGCTCCCGCAGGGCGCGACGCCGGTCGACTTTGCCTACACGGTGCACACCACGCTCGGCCATCGCTGCCGCGGGGCGCGTGTCGATGGCGCGATGGTGCCGCTGAACACGCCGCTGTCGAACGGGCAGACGGTGGAGATCATCGCGGCCAAGGAAGGCGGGCCTTCGCGCGACTGGCTCAATGCGGAGCTGGGCTATCTGGCCAGCCACCGTGCGCGCGCGAAGGTGCGTGCATGGTTCAACGCACAGATCACCCACGAGACCGTGGCGCGCGGACGAGAGGCGGTCGAGAAGCTGCTGCAGCGCGAAGGCAAGACGGCCATGCGCCTCGAAGACCTGGCCTCGCAGCTCGGCTTCAAGTCGGCGGACCATCTGTTCGAAGTGGTGGGCAAGGACGAGTTCTCTCTGCGCAACATCGAGACGCTGCTGCGTCCGCCGGAACCTGCGCAGGGGCCGGACGATGGCGTGCTCATCAAGAAGGCGCGCGGCAGCGAGAAGTCGGGCAAGGGCGGCGTGCTGGTGGTGGGCGTGTCTTCGCTGATGACGCAGCTCGCCAAGTGCTGCAAGCCTGCGCCGCCCGATGCGATTCGCGGCTTCGTCACGCGAGGCCATGGCGTGAGCGTGCATCGCAGCGATTGCAGCAACTTCCGCACGATGGCCGTGAAGGATGGCGAGCGCGTCATCGACGTGGAGTGGGGCGTCGCGAAGAAGGGCACCGATGCACCTGTATATGCGGTGGACGTGGCCGTCGAAGCGGCCGACCGCCAGGGACTGCTGCGCGACATCTCCGATGTGTTCGCGCGCGAGAAGATGAACGTGATCGGCGTGCAGACGCAGTCGATCAAGGGCACGGCGTGGATGACGTTCACCGTGGAAATCGCCGATGCGGCGAGGCTCACGCAGGTCCTTGGACTGGTCACTGCAGTTATTGGTGTGCGATCTGCACGTCGCCGCTGAAAAACGCGATTTCTCCTGCTACAATAACTGCTTCTCGGACACATCCTTAGGCGCGTAGCTCAGCTGGTTAGAGCACCACCTTGACATGGTGGGGGTCGTTGGTTCGAGTCCAATCGCGCCTACCAATTTCTGTTTCGCCCGGCCAACCACCGGATCAGTCGAACAGATCATGCACCGGGTTCTCCGGTGTGTATATCGTCCCTTGTAGTGATGCAGGCAAAAGCCTTGGCCACGTTCTTGTGCTACCTTGGTCGCTCTGCAACTACATTCCATTTTTCTTGATAAGCGATCCGATGAATACGCGATCAACACTGGTTGATCGGGCTCATGCCGACAAGCGCCTGACCGCATTACTCAAGCAGGCTCCCATCGAGTTTGCGCGTGCTGTCTACGGCATCAACGATTACGCGAGCGGGCGCACCGACACCATGGCTGCGCGCGAAGTGGTGCGCGCCCAACGCCAGGGCATGCCTTTGACCGAAGAGCGTGCCGAGCAGCGTGCTCGCGCCTATCTGCCGACCGTCGGGCAGGAGCACTGCCCGCGTTGCTGGGTGGTCTACGGTCACAAGACGCCGTTGCGATTTCGCGAGGCCGACGAAGAGCGGCCGGAGGTGGCGGCCTGCCATATCTGCGGCGCGGAGTACGCGACATCATCGGATTGAGGAAAGTGCCCGTTCCGGTCAGGGTAAACCTTGTCGCGGCGCAGCAAAACCGCTCCCTAGAATCATCCGACGACATGGGCGTCCATGTGAAGGAGTCCGCAGTGCAGAGCAAGAAGTCCGGGGTCAAGCCGGTACAGCGTGTGATCAAGAAGTACCCGAACCGAAGGCTCTACGACACCGAGACATCCACGTACATCACGCTGACCGAGGTGAAGCAGCTGGTCATCCAGAACGCCCAGTTCGTGGTGCGCGATGCCAAGACCGGTGACGACCTCACGCGCAGCATCCTGCTGCAGATCATCCTTGAAGAAGAGGCGGGTGGCGCGCCGATGTTCACCGAACAGGTGCTGGCCAACATCATCCGTTTCTACGGGCAGGCGATGCAGGGCTACATGGGGCCGTATCTCGAGAAGAACATCCAGGCCATGACCGAGGTGCAGGCGCAGCTCGCCGAAAAGGCCGAAGGCCTGACGCCCGAGATGTGGGCTCGCTTCATGACCATGCAGTCGCCGATGCTGCAGGGGCTGATGGGCAGCTACGTCGAACAATCGAAGAATGTCTTCCTGCAGATGCAGGAGCAGATGCAGAAGAACACCGAGCAGGTGCTGGGGGCCTTTGGCATCAAGCGTTCCTGATCTGAAGCGGGTGCCCGCAAGCGGTGGTTGCCCCGCCGTCTCCGATAGCTGGGACAATAGGGGCATATGAGCGAAGTTGCCTCCCCCGAACGTACGGCCACGTCGACCGCCCCCAAGGTCGGTTTCGTGAGCCTGGGCTGCCCCAAGGCCCTTACCGATTCCGAATTGATCCTGACCCAGCTGAGCGCCGAGGGTTATCAGACCGCCAAGACCTTCGAAGGCGCCGATCTGGTGATCGTCAACACCTGCGGCTTCATCGACGATGCCGTGAAGGAAAGCCTGGACACCATCGGCGAAGCCCTGGCCGAGAACGGCCGCGTGATCGTCACCGGTTGTCTTGGTGCCAAGAGCGGCGACCAGGGCGGGAACCTGGTGCGCCAGATGCACCCGAGCGTGCTGGCCGTGACCGGCCCGCATGCCACGCAGGAGGTGATGGATGCGGTGCATGCCAATCTGCCGAAGCCGCACGACCCATTCATCGATCTCGTGCCCAACACATTCGGCGTCGCGGGTCTCAAGCTGACGCCGCGCCACTATGCCTATCTGAAGATCAGCGAGGGCTGCAACCATCGCTGCACCTTCTGCATCATTCCCTCGATGCGCGGCGACCTCGTGTCACGGCCGGTCGGCGATGTGCTGAGCGAGGCCAAGGCCCTGTTCGAAGGTGGCGTGAAGGAGCTGCTGGTGATCAGCCAGGACACCTCGGCCTATGGAGTCGACGTGAAGTACCGCACCGGTTTCTGGGACGGTAAGCCGGTCAAGACGCGCATGCTCGAGCTGGTGCGCACGCTGGGTGAAATCGCCGAGCCATATGGCGCGTGGGTTCGCCTGCACTACGTGTACCCGTATCCGAGCGTGGACGAGATCATTCCGCTGATGGCGAGCGGGCAGGTGCTGCCGTATCTCGATGTGCCCTTGCAGCACAGCCACCCGGATGTACTGAAACGCATGAAGCGCCCGGCCAGTGGTGAGAAGAACCTGGAGCGGCTGGCGCGTTGGCGCGAGGTGTGTCCCGAGCTCGTGATCCGCAGCACCTTCATCGCGGGCTTCCCTGGCGAGACGGAGCAGGAGTTCGAGCATCTGCTCGACTTCATCCGCGAGGCCGAGATCGATCGCGCCGGCTGCTTTGCCTACAGCCCGGTCGAAGGCGCTACCGCCAACGACATTCCCGGCATGCTGCCCGAGGCGGAGCGCGAGGCGCGCCGTGCGCGCTTCATGGAAGTGGCGGAGGCTGTGTCGATCGCCAGGCTGCAAAGGCGCATCGGCTCGACGATGCAGGTGCTGGTCGATTCGGCGCCCGCCATGGGCCGCAAGGGCGGGGTGGGGCGCACGTACGCAGATGCGCCGGAGATCGACGGCACGGTCCGTCTGCTGCCGCCCGAGAAGATCAGCAAGACGCTGAAGGTAGGTGAGTTCACCCGCGCGCGCATCGTGGGTGCAGAGGGCCACGATCTGATCGCGCTGCCCGTTTGATGCGGATCCGATCGACCATGAAAAAAGCCACCGGAGACCGGTGGCTTGTTTCGGATGACCTGGCGGGGGTCAATTTGGATCTGGTGCCCAGAAGAGGACTCGAACCTCCACGATGTTACTCGCTAGTACCTGAAACTAGTGCGTCTACCAATTCCGCCATCTGGGCTTTCTCTGCTTTTCAGCAAAGACTGCGAGTATACACAATTTGTCGCGGCGGCCTGAAAAAAACGGGTCGCGCGCAAAAAAATTGGCACTGGTCCGGCTCTTGCCTGTCCGGTTGCGCCGACCGTTCGATGCGGATTCGATCGGCAATGAAAAAAGCCACCGGAGACCGGTGGCTTGAATCGAATGACCTGGTAAAGGTCTGTTTAAACTTGGTGCCCAGAAGAGGACTCGAACCTCCACGATGTTACTCGCTAGTACCTGAAACTAGTGCGTCTACCAATTCCGCCATCTGGGCCCACGTAGTTGCAGAAGCAACTGCGTTTTGAATTTCAGGAAAGAAGGAGATCATATCAAAAATAACGTCACTTCCAGCGGACTGCTGGATGAAATTGAAGGAACTGTCCAAGGACATCGCGACGGGCACGGCTTCGTACAGCGCGACGATGGCGAAGCAGACATCTATCTGCCCCCGAATGAAATGCGTGCGGTGCTTCACAAGGACCGCGTCAAGGCGCGCATCGTGCGCCAGGACCGCCGCGGACGTCCGGAAGGGCGCGTGGTGGAGATCGTCGAGCGTCCTGAGCAGCCCATCATCGGCCGCCTGCTGCACGAAGGCGGCATCTGGCTCGTCGCGCCGGAAGACAAGCGCTACGGCCAGGACGTCCTGATTCCCAAGGGGGCGACCGGTCCCGCGAAGGTGGGTCAGGTCGTCGTCGTGCAGCTCACCGAGCCGCCGGCCCTGTTCGGCCAGCCCGTGGGCCGTGTGAAGGAAGTGCTGGGCGAGATCGACGACCCCGGCATGGAGATCGAGATCGCCGTGCGCAAGTACGGCGTGCCGCATGAGTTTTCCGCGGAGTGCCTGGCGGCGTCCAAGGCGCTGCCCGAGAAGGTCCGCCCCGCCGACAAGAAAGGCCGTGTCGACCTCACCGACATCCCGCTCGTCACCATCGACGGCGAAGATGCGCGCGACTTCGACGACGCGGTCTACTGCGAGCCCGCGAAGGTGGGCCGCGGCAAGGGCTGGCGCCTGCTGGTGGCCATTGCCGACGTCAGCGCCTATGTGCAGACCGGCTCGCCCATCGACATCGACGCCTACGACCGCGCCACCAGCGTCTACTTCCCGCGCCGCGTGATTCCGATGCTGCCGGAGAAGCTCTCGAACGGCCTGTGCTCGCTCAACCCCGAGGTTGAGCGCCTGTGCATGGTGTGCGACATGCTGGTCGCCGCCGACGGCGAGATCTACGCCTACCAGTTCTATCCGGCCGTGATGTTCAGCCACGCGCGCTTCACGTACACCGAGGTGGCGGCCATCCTCGGCAACACGCGCGGGCCCGAGGCCGCGAAGCGCAAGGACCGCGTCAAGGAT
Source organism: Variovorax sp. 278MFTsu5.1 (assembly GCF_048305045.1). Classification (NCBI taxonomy): domain Bacteria; kingdom Pseudomonadati; phylum Pseudomonadota; class Betaproteobacteria; order Burkholderiales; family Comamonadaceae; genus Variovorax; species Variovorax sp. 278MFTsu5.1. The sequence continues at coordinate 3,830,095 of NZ_CP157622.1, read as the reverse complement.
CTGCTGAACCTCGCCGACGTATACAAGGCATTGCTCAAGCAGCGCGGCAAGCGCGGCGCCGTCGACTTCGAGACCACCGAGACGCAGATCATCTGCGACGACGCAGGCCGCATCGAAAAGATCGTGCCGCGCACGCGCAACGAGGCACACCGCCTGATCGAAGAAGCGATGCTCGCCGCCAACGTCTGCAGCGCCGACTTCATCGCCGAGGGCAAGCACCCGGGCCTGTACCGCGTGCACGAAGGCCCCACGCCCGAAAAGAAGGAGATCCTGCGCGGCTACCTGAAGGCCATGGGTGTCGGCCTGAGCATCACCGACGACCCCAGGCCCGGTGAATTCCAGGCGATCGCCGAAGCCACCAAGGACCGCCCCGACGCACAGCAGATCCACACCATGCTGCTGCGCTCGATGCAGCAGGCGATCTACACGCCGATCAACAGCGGCCATTTCGGCCTGGCCTACGAGGCCTACACGCACTTCACCAGTCCGATCCGGCGCTATCCGGACCTGCTGGTGCACCGCGTGATCAAGGCGATCCTCGGCAAGACGCACTATCAGCTGCCGATGCTGCCCACCCCCGGTGAGGCGCATGCCAAGCTGGCCAAGCGCCTCGCCTCGCGCGTGAAGGCGCCCACGGCGAAGCCGCAGAAGGCCACCGTCGCGCCCAGCAAGGAAGTCATGGCGTGGGAGGCCGCGGGCCTGCATTGCAGCGCCAACGAGCGCCGCGCCGACGAAGCCAGCCGCGACGTCGAGGCCTGGCTCAAGTGCAAGTACATGCGCGAGCATCTCGGCGAGGAATACGGCGGCGTGGTCACCGCGGCCACCACCTTCGGCATCTTCGTCACGCTCGATGCGATGTACGTCGAGGGCCTGGTGCACATCACCGAGCTCGGCGGCGAGTACTTCAAGTTCGACGAGATGCGCCAGGAGCTGCGCGGCGAACGCACCGGCATCCGCTATGCCATCGGCACGCGAGTGCGGGTGCAGGTGAGCCGCGTCGACCTGGACGGCCGCAAGATCGACTTCCGCCTCGTGCGCGAAGGCGAGGAGCTGACGACGCGGGCCATGAAGGACAAGGGTGCGGCATCATCGGGAGTGCCCTTGAAGGCCTCGGCCAAGCGCAGCACGCGCAACAAGGCGGAAGCCGGCAAGGCCGAGCCGCGTGGCGAGCGGCCCACCTCGGCCACGGCCGGGGCGCAGTCGGCGATGCAGGCCTTCAAGTCGGCGGTGAAGAAAGCCGCCAGCAAGATGAAGGGCAAGGGGCGCAAGCCGCGCCGTTGACCGGGCCTCACGCCATCGAACGAACCATCGACAACCGAAAAGAAAGAGACAGACAGCATGAGCGCTGAAGACAACAAGGGCCGTATCGCCATCGTCACGGGTGCCGGCTCCGGCATCGGCCGCGCCGCCGCGCTGGCGCTGCTGGGCGACGGCTGGAGCGTGGCACTGGCGGGCCGCCGCCTGGAGCCGCTGGAGCAGGTGGCGGAAGAGTCGGGCGCCGGCGCGCGCGCCTTCGCGGTGCCTACCGACGTATCGAACGCGGCCTCGGTGCAAGCCCTGTTCGCTGCCACCGTCGAGCGCTTCGGCCGCGTCGACCTGCTGTTCAACAACGCCGGCGTCGGCAACCCGCCGGGCCCGTTCGAGGACTGGACGCCCGAGCAGTGGCAGGGCGTGGTCGACATCAACCTGACAGGCATGTTCTTCTGCATCCAGCAGGCCTTCCGCACGATGAAGGCGCAGAAGCCGATGGGCGGGCGCATCATCAACAACGGCTCCATTTCGGCCACGGCGCCGCGTCCGAACTCGGCTGCGTACACCGCGACGAAGCACGCGGTCGAGGGACTCACCAAGACGGCGTCCCTCGATGGCCGCAAGTACGACATCGCCGTGGGGCAGGTGGACGTGGGCAACGCCATGACCGAGCTGGCGGCGCGCATGGCCAAGGGCGTGCCGCAGGCCAACGGCGAACTGGCCATCGAGCCGCTGATCGACGTGAAGATCGTCGGCCAGTCGGTGCTCTACATGGCGAACCTTCCGCTGGAAGCCAACGTGCTCTTCCACACCATCATGGCGACGAAGATGCCCTTCGTCGGGCGCGGCTGAGGCGCTTCAGACCGGCGCGCGGCGGGCCAGCGTGCCAGCCGTGAGCGGGGCTGCGTCGGCCGGCCAGGTGTCTGCGATGTGGCCGTGTTGCCAGACGGCTTCGCGCGCGGCTTCGAAGGCGGGGCGGCCCGCGGCCAGCGCCGCGCCGATCATTCCGGCCAGCACGTCGCCGGTTCCGGCGGTTGCGAGGCGGGCGTTGCCGCTCAGGTTGATGATCGGTGGCGCTTCGCCAGGGCTGGCGATGACGGTGCCGGATCCCTTGAGTACCGCGACCACGCCGAAGCGCGCGGCGAGTCCGCGGGCTGCGGCCAGCCTGTCGGCCTGAACTTCACCGACCGATCGATCCAGCAGGCGAGCTGCCTCCAGCGGGTGGGGCGTGATCACCGTGGGCGAGCCGCTTTTTCCGCGTGATGCCAGCTGGGCTTGCAGCGCGCCGTCGGCAGCGATGGCGTTGAGCGCATCGGCATCGAGCACCAGGGCGGCCGCCGTCGAAAGCACGCGCGGCAACAGTTCGTTCACGGCTTCTCCTCCGCCGCACCCGCAGACTGCCGTCATGTTCGAGAGATCGAGCGTTTGGGCGTCGCGCAGCATCAGCTCGGGTTGCGCGGTGTCGACAGGCGCCGCGCTCGGATCGAGCAAGCCGACGAATACGCGCCCCGCGCCCGCGTGCAGCGCCGCTGAGCCAGCCAGCAAGGCAGCGCCAGCCATGCCGGCGGCCCCGCCGATCACCGCGACGTCGCCATAGCTGCCCTTGTGCGAGGCGTGGTTGCGCGGCTGCGCTTCGGGTGCTCCTGCGATCCGTGCCGTGGGCTGGTCCTTGAAGGCGCCGCACCCCAGGTCGTCGAACCAGACGGTGCCCGCGGCGTCTCGGCCCTGCGCGGTGAACAGGCCGGGCTTCAGCGTGAGGAAGGTGATGCAGGTGCGAGTCGACGCCTGCGCAGGGCTGACGCCTTGGGCCAGCGTGCCGGTATCCGCGTTCAGGCCCGATGGCACGTCGACGCACAGCACGGGCTGGCCGCTGGCGTGCATCTTCTCCAGCCAGTCGGCCATCGCGCCTTCGGGTGGCCGCGTCGAGCCGATGCCGAGCAATGCGTCGATCGCCAGTTCGTAGTCCGAAGGGGGCGTCGATGCGAAGGTGACGCCCGCATCGCGCGCTCGTTGCAGCGATGCCTTGGCGTCCGGCGGCAGCATGCCTTCATCGCCGATGGACGTGACCACCGGAAAGAAGCCCCGGTGCCGCAACTGGGCGGCAGCCTCGAACCCGTCGCCACCGTTGTTGCCCGGCCCGCAAGCCACCCATATCGTGCGCGCGTGCGGCGCGATTGCCATCGCGAGCTTCGCCACCGCAAGGCCTGCGCGTCGCATCAGCGTGTGGGCGGGCAGGGCGGCCGACGCTGCCTGCTCGATGCGGCGCGTGGCGGCGATGTCGAACAGGTCGGCAGCAGTGGCGGAGGTGATGCGTTGCATCGGCGCATTGTGCCGTTGGCCCGGCTCGCTGCTTGCCTCCCTATCATCCGGGGGATGAACTTCAAAGGCGTCGGCTGGCTGCTTGTCCTGCTTCTCGCGGCGCTTGTTTCGTTCGTGGCCGCGACGATGGCGTGGATCGCGGGATTCGGGTGGGTGCTGGGCGTGTTGTGCCTCGTGTGGGGCGTCTTCCTGCTGGCGGAGTTCAGGCGATGGGTGCCTCTGCGAGATGTGGCCTGGGCCGCCAATGTCGGTTTCGGCATCAGCGTGATCCGCTGGTTCGACCTGCCGGCCGAGGGTGCCTCCGGCCTGACGCGGCTGGCGCTGCTGGGCGCCGGTGTGCTGTGCCTGATCTTCTTCGCGTTGATCTGCCCCGGCTTGCTGGCCTGGGGCGCTGGAAGGCTGCGGCCTCCGCCCGAGCCGGGGCTTCCCGTCGAGAAGCCCGCAAGCCCCGAAGCCTTGCGCCGGTGGGGCCCTAAAGACTGAGCCGTTCGACCCCGAGCCCTTCGAGGTCGATGCCCGGCTCGCGTCCGGCGATCAGGTCGCCCAGCACGCGCGCGCTGCCACACGAGAGCGCCCAGCCGCTCGACCCATGCCCGAGGTTGAGCCACACGCCCGGAATGCCGCTAGCGCCCAGCACCGGCGGGCCGTCGGGCAGCATCGGCCGCGCGCCTTTCCATTGCTGGATGCCGGACTGCAGCGTGGCGGCGCCCGGAAACCAGTCGTGCAGCACCTTGTAGAGCGTCTGCACCGCGGCTGGGTTCATCGTGTCCAGCGAGCCGCCAATTTCGGCGCTGCCGGCCACGCGCACGCGTTGGCCCAGCCGGGAGATGGCGACCTTGAAGCGCTCGTCCATCACCGCGCTGCGGGGCGCATTGAGCGGCTCGCGGATCGGCGCGCTCACGGAATGGCCGTAGACCGGCGCCATCGGAATGCGCAGGCCCAGCGGTCGCAGCAGCGAGGCCGATTCCAGTCCGGCGCAGACCACGACGGCGTTGTAGCGCACCGGGTCGGAGCCGCTCGCCAGCGACAGCGAGGTAGGGGCCGCGCGGCTCAGCGGCGCGATGTCGCAGTTGAAATGGAACTGCGCACCGAACGACTCGGCCTCCCACTTGAGCAGCAGCGCGAACTGGCGGCAGTTGGCCACTTCGTCCTCAGGCAGGTGGATGGCGCCTGCCAGCGGGGTGTCGGGGTTCAGGGCGGGTTCGATGAGCCGCGCTTCGTCGGCGTCGACTTCCTTGAAGACGCTGCCAGCCGCGCGCAGCACGTCGAGCCCGGGCTGCACCAGCTTCTTCTCGCGCTTGGAGCGAAGCAGCACGAGATAACCGTCGCTGCGCTCATAGCTGAGTTCGCGCGACTCGGTCACTTCGTGCAGCCGGTTGCGGCTGTAGAAGGCCAGGCGCTGCATGCGGGCGCGGTTGGCGAGGTAGGTGTCGAGCTTGCAGGCCTTCTGCCAGCGGGAGAGCCAGCCGAGGTCGCGCGAGCCCAGGGGCCAGCGCAGCTTGATGGCACCGTGAGAGGAGAGCAGGGAGCGCAGCACCTTGCCGCGCATGCCGGGGCCGGCCCACGGCGTGACGTATCCGGGAGCGACCACGCCGGCGTTGGCGAAGCTGGCTTCCTCGGCGGCGGCGCCGCGGCGCTCGAAGACGGTCACTTCATGGCCGTCGGAAACCAGTTCCCAGGCGGTGGTGACGCCGATGATGCCGGCGCCCACGATCGCGATTTTCATTGAGTGTTCAGGATGAGAGAGATGGCTGGCGCCCGCGGGACGGGCGCCGTCGGCCGTTATTCTTGCAGCGCGCGCTCGGTCTGGAGCGCCACCGCGAGCACGGCGTCGTCGCGCAGCGCCGCGTGCCACAGCATCAGGCCCACCGGCAGTTCGCCTGGAGCCTGGCAGGGCAGCGAGATGGCGCAGCCGTCGAGCATGTTGACGATCGACGGATTGCGCAGGAGCAGCGCATTGACGCGGAAGAATTCTTCGTCGCGCTCCGCGCCCGGCGCCACGCTGGCGATGGACGGCGCGGTGATCGGCACCGTCGGCGACAGCGCGGCGTCGAAGGGCGCGAGCACGGCTTCGACGCGGGCGATCCAGTCGCGGCGGGCGTTGATCAGGTCGATGTACTCGTGCGCCTTCATCGTGGCGCCGCGCAGGATGCGCTGGGCCACGCGCGGGTCGTAGCCCGCGCCGCTGCGTTCCAGCAGCAGGCGGTGCCAGGCGTACGACTCGGCGGCGGAGAAGCCGCCGGTGGCGTTGATGGCGCCCAGCTCGGCGAGCTGGGGCAGGTCGATTTCGACGATGCGGGCGCCAGCGGCGCGAAGCGTCTTCAGCGAGCGTTCGAAGGCGTTGGCCACGGCGGGCTCGATGCCGTCGAAGAACACGTTCTTCACCACGGCGAGCCTGTAGGCGGCGAGCGGGGCGTTGCCGGCGGTCACGCGACGGGCGGCGAGGATCTCGTGCGCGGTGATGGCGTCGCGCACCGAGCGGGTCATGGCGCAGGCGGTATCAAGGGTGGTCGAGAGCGGCAGCGCGCCGGCGGTGGGCGTCAGCCGGGCCGTATTCTTGAAGCCGACGATGCCGTTGAGCGCTGCCGGAATGCGGATCGAGCCGCCGGTGTCGGAGCCCAGGCCGATGAAGGCGGCGCCGCTGGCGACCGAAACCGCTGCGCCGGAAGACGAACCGCCTGGGATGCGCGGTACCGCGGGGTCGCTGGCGTTGGCTGGCGTTCCATGATGCGGATTGACGCCAACGCCTGAAAAGGCGAATTCCGTCATGTTGGTCCGGCCGGTCAGTACGCCGCCGGCGGCGCGCAGCCGGGCCACGGCGGGGGAGTCGGCCTTGGCGGCCGGGGCGTGCGCCAGGACGGCGGAGCCGGCGGGCGTGGCCTGACCCTCGACGTCGAAAAGGTCTTTGGCGGTGAAGGCGAGGCCGGCCAGGCGGCTGGCCGGGTCCGACGTGGAGGCGGACTGCAGGGCCTCGTCGAACATCGTGCGGGTGAAGACGTGCTGGCAGACCGCGGACCTGGAGATGTCGATGGCGCGCTCCATTTCGGTGCGTGCATCGGTGCCACCTGCCAGAAGGTCGAGACGGGTGGCGTGAAGGTCGTTCATGGAAGCTGCGGGTGCCGCCGGGGCGGCTCGGGTTCAGAGGGAGGGGCGACGGCCGTGCTATACTCTTTGGGTTTCGCTGGTCGGGCAACGGCTCCCGTTGCATCCAGCCAGACACATCCGCAAACCGGCCCAATCAAGGTGTTGTGACTCGATTCAAAGAGCGCAAAACGGGCTGGATTTTAGACCCAACCTTTGGAGTAATTTCAATGTCCACCACCATGCGCGAAATGCTGGAAGCAGGCGTCCATTTCGGTCACCAAACCCGCTTCTGGAACCCCAAGATGGCTCCGTACATCTTCGGTCATCGCAACAAGATCCACATCATCAACCTGGAAAAGTCGCTCCCGATGTTCCAGGAGGCGATGAAGTACGCCAAGCAGCTCACCGCCAACCGCGGCACGATCCTGATGGTCGGCACGAAGCGCCAGGCCCGTGAGATCGTGGCGGCGGAAGCCCGCCGTGCCGGCGTGCCCTTCGTCGACACTCGCTGGCTCGGCGGCATGCTGACCAACTTCAAGACCGTCAAGACCTCGATCAAGCGTCTGAAGGACATGAAGGCTCAGCAGGAAGCCGGCCTCGACAGCCTGAGCAAGAAGGAGCAACTGACCTTCACGCGCGAAATCGAGAAGCTCGAGAAGGACATCGGCGGCATCCAGGACATGACCGCTCTGCCCGACGCCATCTTCGTGATCGACGTGGGTTTCCACAAGATCGCCGTGGCCGAAGCCAAGAAGCTCGGCATTCCGCTGATCGGCGTGGTGGACTCCAATCACTCGCCCGAAGGCATCGACTACGTGATCCCCGGCAACGACGACTCGTCGAAGGCTGTCACGCTGTATGCCCGCGGCATCGCCGATGCGATCATCGAAGGCCGCAACAGCGCCACCGGCGACGTGGTCAAGGCCATCGCCGAAGGCAATGACGAATTCGTCGAAGTCGAAGAGGGCGCCTCGGCCTGATTGGCGCGCCCGCGAGCCTGAAGAAGGGGCTTTGGTGCCCCTTTTTTTTAACCTGATTTTTGAATTCACGGAGATACGAAATGGCTGCAATCACCGCAAGCATGGTGGGCGAACTGCGCGCAAAGACCGACGCGCCGATGATGGAATGCAAGAAGGCCCTGACCGAGGCCGACGGCAACATGGAAAAGGCCGAAGAGCTGCTGCGCATCAAGCTCGGTAACAAGGCTGGCAAGGCCTCGAGCCGCATCACCGCCGAAGGCGTGGTGGCCGCATACGTTGGCGGTGACGCCGGCGCGATGATCGAAGTCAACTGCGAAACCGACTTCGTCTCGAAGAACGACAGCTTCCTGGCCCTGGTCAATGCCGCCGCCAAGCTGGTCGCCGAGAAGAACCCCGCCGACATCGCCGCGCTGGGCGCCCTGGCCTACGAGCAGGACGGCTTCGGCCCCACGCTCGAGGACGTGCGCAAGGGCCTGATCGGCAAGATCGGCGAGAACATGACGTTCCGCCGCTTCAAGCGCTTCGCCGGCAACGGCAAGCTGGCCTCCTACCTGCACGGCACGCGCATCGGCGTGATGGTGGAGTTCGAGGGCGACGACACCGCCGCCAAGGACGTCGCGATGCACATCGCCGCCATGAAGCCCGTGTCGGTTGCCGCTTCGGACGTGCCCGCCGAGCTGATCGAGAAGGAACGCGCAGTTGCCGCTGGCAAGGCCGAGGAAGACCGCAAGACGGCCGAAGCCGAAGGCAAGAAGCCCCAGCCGGCCGACATCGTCGCCAAGCGCATCGAAGGCGGCGTGCAGAAGTTCCTCAAGGAAGTTTCGCTGCACAACCAGGCCTTCGTGAAGAACGACAAGCAGACCGTCGAGCAGATGCTCAAGGCCGTCAACACCACGATCAAGGGCTTCACCCTGTACGTGGTCGGCGAAGGCATTGAGAAGAAAGTTGACGACTTCGCCGCTGAAGTCGCAGCCCAAGTCGCCGCAGCCAAGGCTGCCGCTTAAGCCTTTACGGCTCCAGCGACGGTGCGTTCGCGCGCACCGTCGTTTTTTCATCGCCACGTTTTACACTCGTCCCGACCCAACCAAAGGAAATTGCCCATGTCTGATGCCCGCCCAGCCCACAAGCGAATCTTGTTGAAGCTGTCGGGAGAGGCATTGATGGGTGACGACGCCTTCGGCATCAATCGTGCGACCATCGTGCGCATGGTGCAGGAGGTGGCCGAGGTCGTGAACATGGGTGTCGAGGTGGCGGTCGTGATCGGCGGCGGCAACATCTTCCGTGGCGTCGCGGGCGGTTCCGTCGGCATGGACCGCGCAACTGCCGACTACATGGGCATGCTGGCCACGGTCATGAACTCGCTGGCCCTGGCCGATGCGATGGACAAGCAGGGCCTCGTGGCCCGCGTGATGTCCGCCATCGCCATCGAGCAGGTGGTCGAGCCCTATGTGCGCCCCAAGGCGCTGCAGTACCTCGAAGAGGGCAAGGTCGTGGTGTTCGCGGCCGGCACGGGCAACCCGTTCTTCACCACCGACACGGCCGCCGCGCTGCGCGGTGCCGAGATCGGCGCCGAGCTGGTGCTCAAGGCGACCAAGGTCGACGGCGTCTATACCGCCGACCCCAAGACCAACCCCGACGCGACCCGCTACGCCACGCTGACCTTCGACGAGGCGATTGCGAAGAACCTCGGCATCATGGACGCCACGGCCTTCGCGCTGTGCCGCGACCAGAAGCTGCCGATCAAGGTGTTCTCGATCTTCAAGAATGGCGCGCTCAAGCGCGTCGTCATGGGCGAGGACGAAGGCACGCTGGTGCATGCCTAGGAGTATTTGAGATGACCATTGCAGACATCCGCAGTGCGACCGACGCGAAGATGAACCAGTCGATCGCCGCATTCCAGAACAACCTCACCAAGATCCGTACCGGCCGCGCCAACTCGGCGCTGCTCGACGCAATCCACGTCGAGTACTACGGCTCGCAGGTGCCGCTGAGCCAGGTGGCCAACGTGTCGGTGCTCGATTCGCGCACGCTCAGCGTGCAGCCCTGGGAAAAGGGCATGGGAGCCAAGATCGAGAAGGCCATCCGCGAAAGCGACCTGGGCCTGAACCCGGCCTCGATGGGTGACCTGATCCGCGTGCCGCTGCCCGCCATGAGCGAAGAGCGCCGCAAGGAAATGACCAAGCTGGTCCGCAACGAAGGCGAGAGCGCCAAGATCGCCACGCGCAACCTGCGCCGCGATGCGAACGAGTCGGTCAAGAAGCTGGTCAAGGAAAAGCTGGCGTCGGAAGACGACCAGAAGCGCGCCGAAGCCGAGATCCAGAAGGTCACCGACCGCCACATCGCGGAAATCGACCGCCTGGTCGCGGCCAAGGAAGCGGAGATCATGGCCGTTTGAGGCCTGCCATGGCCTCGTCGGCGCCGCGCGTTCCTCACCACGTTGCCATCGTCATGGACGGCAACGGCCGCTGGGCGACGCGGCGCTTTCTTCCCCGCATCGCGGGGCACAAGCAGGGCGTCGAATCGCTGCGCCGCTGCGTCAAGGCCTGCGCCGAGCGCGGCGTGGGCGTGCTCACCGTCTTCGCGTTCTCGTCCGAGAACTGGAACCGTCCCGTCGAGGAGGTTTCCGGGCTCATGGAGCTGATGGTCGGTGCGCTTGCTCGCGAGGTGCCCAAGCTCAGCGCCGACGGCGTGCGGCTGCATTTCGTCGGCGAGCGCGCCGGTCTGTCGCCCAAGATGGTGAGCGGCCTGCTCGACGCCGAAGCCGCCACGGCGCACAACACCCGGCTTGTGCTCAACGTCTGCTTCAACTACGGCGGCCGCTGGGACATCGCACAGGCTGCAGCCAAGCTTGCAGCACAGGGCGAAGCGATTACCGAGCTCAGCCTTGATCGCGCGATGGCCCTGGCCCATGTGCCCGACCCCGACCTGTTCATCCGCACCGGCGGCGAGCAGCGTCTCTCCAACTTCCTGCTCTGGCAGAGTGCCTACGCCGAGCTTTTCTTCAGCGACAAGCTGTGGCCCGAGTTCGACGAGGCAGCGCTGGACGAGGCCATTGCCGCGTTCCAGGGCCGCGAGCGGCGTTTCGGACAGACCTCGGCGCAAGTCTCTTCCACCGCCGCGGCCTGACGGCCAGGCAGCCTCCGCATGCTCAAGCAACGCATCATCACGGCGATCGTGCTCCTCGCGATCCTGCTGCCGGCGCTGTTCTACCCAAGCTATATGCCCTTCGGCTGCGTCATGCTGGTGCTGATCGGCGCCGCCGCCTGGGAGTGGGGGCGTCTGAACGGCTATGGGCAGGGGGTGTCGCTGTTCCTCGGTGCCGAGACGGTGGTGCTGTGTGGGCTCTCCTGGTGGCTCGGGCTGCTGGAGCAACCCCTGGTCGTGATGTGGACCCTGGCGAGCGCTGCCTGGGTGCTGGGCGGCGCGGCTTTGCTGCGCGTGGCAGTGCCGGGCTGGCCCCGCATTCCGCGCGGCCTTCGACTGGTCGGTGGCCTGCTGGCGCTGTGGGTAGCTTGGCTGGCTGCGGTGCAGGCGCGCATGATCGGCATCAACTTCCTGCTGTCGATCCTCGTGCTGGTGTGGGTGGCCGACGTATTCGCCTATTTCGCCGGCCGGGCCTTCGGCCTCAAGTTCACCCGCAACAAGCTCGCTCCGGCGATCAGTCCCGGCAAGAGTTGGGAGGGCGTTTGGGGCGGCATGGTCGGCGTGGTGGTGCTGGCTTTCGCCTGGGTCTGGGCCGACAAGGCCGCGGGCGCCACGGTGGCCAGCCTGTATACCCGTCTCGCCGAGCGTGGCTGGTGGCTGCTGTTGCTGGCCGCGCTGTTCCTCGCGGCCATGAGCGTCGTGGGCGACCTCGTCGAATCTCTCATCAAGCGCAGCGCCGGCGCCAAGGACAGCAGCAGGCTGCTGCCCGGCCACGGCGGCGTCCTCGACCGCGTGGATGCCCTCTTGCCGGCGCTTCCCATTGCCATGATGCTGGCTTTCCTGTGAATTCACCCAGAAGACAACGCGTCACGGTGCTCGGCTCGACCGGTTCGGTCGGCGTGAGCACGCTCGACGTCATTTCGCGCCACCCCGAGCGCTTCGAGGTTTTCGCGCTTTCCGCGGCCACCAAGGTCGACGAGTTGCTGGCGCAGTGCGCCCAGTTCACGCCCAGGTTCGCCGTGATGGCCAGCGCGCCGCACGCCGCGCTGCTGGCCGAGAAGCTCCAGCAGAATGGCCTGAAGACGGTCGTGTTGATGGAGGGCGATGCTCTCGAAACGATAGCGTCGCACGACGAGGTCGATTCCGTGATGGCCGCCATCGTCGGTGCCGCCGGCCTGGGGCCATGCCTGGCTGCCGCGCGCGCCGGCAAGCGGCTCCTGCTGGCCAACAAGGAAGCGCTGGTCGTCGGCGGCGAACTCTTCATGCGCACCGTGCGCGAGGGTGGGGCGACGCTGCTGCCCATCGACAGCGAGCATTCCGCCATCTTCCAGTCGCTGCCCGAGGACCCGTCCACCTGGGCGCGGCGCATCGACAAGATCATCCTGACTGCCTCGGGAGGCCCGTTCCGCACCCGTGCGCCGGAAACCCTGGGCGCGGTGACGCCCGAGCAGGCCTGCGCCCATCCGAACTGGGTCATGGGCCGCAAGATTTCGGTCGATTCGGCCACGATGATGAACAAGGCGCTCGAGGTGATCGAGGCGCGCCATCTGTTCGGCGTCTCGCCCGAGCAGATCGAGGTGGTCATTCATCCGCAGAGCGTGGTGCACTCGATGGTGCAGTTCACCGATGCGTCGGTCATCGCCCAGCTCGGCACGCCCGACATGCGGGTGCCGATCGCGGTGGGCCTGGCCTGGCCCGAGCGCATCGAAAGCGGCGCCGCGCGGCTCGACTTCCGGCAGATGGGCTCGCTGACCTTCGAATCGCCCGATGCGGCGCTTTTCCCCGGGCTGGGCCTTGCATGGCACGCGCTGCGCGCCGCGCCCGGTACGACGGCTGTGCTCAATGCCGCCAACGAGGTCGCAGTTGAAGCATTCCTCAACCGCCGCCTGCGTTTCGATTGCATACACGCGGTCAACATGGAAACTTTGGAAAGAGTCGCCCCCTCCAAGCCGGCATCGCTGGCCGACCTGCTGGCGATCGACGCCAGCGCCCGGGCGGCAGCCAATGCCGCGGCGCTGCGATTCGCTGCCTGACGCCTCCCTCGTAAAGCAAGGACTCCGATGCTGCTTACTGTCATAGCCTTTGTGGTTGCGCTCGGTGTCCTGATCGCGGTGCACGAATACGGCCACTATCGCGTGGCAGTGGCCTGCGGCGTCAAGGTGGAGCGCTTCTCCGTCGGCTTCGGCAAGGCGCTTTTCCGTTGGCAGCCCAGGCGCCAGCATCCGGGCCAGCAGACCGAGTTCGTCATCGGCGCATTTCCCTTCGGCGGCTACGTCAAGATGCTCGACGAGCGTGAAGGCCCCGTGGCACCCGAGGAACGCCACCGCGCCTTCAACACGCAGCCGCTGCGTTCGCGCGCGGCCATCGTGGCCGCGGGGCCGATCGCCAATCTGCTGCTGGCGGTGGCGCTCTACACGGCAGTCAACTGGATCGGCGTGCAGGAGCCGGTCGCCACATTGGCGCGGCCGGTGGCAGGCTCCCTTGCCGAGTCGGCGGGCCTGAAGGGCGGCGAGCACATCTCCCGGGCTGGGTTCGACGGCGAGCTGACGCCGGTCCAGTCCTTCGAGGACCTGCGCTGGCGCATGACGCGCGGAGCGCTCGATGGTCGCGACCTGAAGCTCGAGGTCGCGGGCGAGGGCGGTCGGCCCGCTCGCGAGCTGGTGCTCCCGCTCAGCCGCATGGAGACCAAGGACGCCGATCCGCAGATGTTCCGCAAGATCGGCGTGCTGGCGCCCCTGACGCGCCCCGAGATCGGCGAAGTCATGAAGGGCAGCGCGGCCGAAGCGGCGGGCCTGCTCGACGGCGACGTGGTGCGCGCCATCGGCGGCACGCCGATCATCGACGGGCAGCAGCTGCGCGAGGCGATCCGGGCGTCGGTCGACGGTGGCCAGCCGCGCACGCAGGCATGGCAGATCGAGCGCGGCGGCCGGGCGCTCACCATCGACGTGAAGCCCGAAGTGCGGGAAGAGGGCGGCGCCAAGGTGGGGCGCGTGGGCGCCTATGTTGGCGCGCCGCCCGAAATGGTGACCGTGCGCCAGGGCGTGGTCGACGGCATCTGGCGCGGCGTGGTGCGTACCTGGGAGGTTTCGGCGCTGACCGTGCGCATGATGGGCAAGATGGTCATCGGCGAGGCGTCGATCAAGAATCTCAGTGGTCCGCTCACCATCGCGGACTACGCGGGCAAGTCCGCAAGCCTCGGTTTCACCCAGTACCTGGTCTTCCTGGCGCTCATCAGCGTGAGCCTCGGGGTGCTCAATCTCATGCCGCTGCCGGTCCTCGATGGAGGACACCTGATGTATTATCTTTGGGAGGGCCTGACCGGCAAGAGCGTCTCTGACGCCTGGATGGAACGGCTTCAGCGCGGGGGTGTGGCCCTGCTGCTGGTCATGATGTCGGTCGCACTCTTCAACGACGTCACGCGGCTCTTTGGTTAACTTTCTGCCGGCCCTTTCCGTGCCGGCTCAATTCACAGATGAACAAAAACTTCAGTCGCTTTCGCCTGCGTAGCGTTGTCGCGGTGGTTGCCAGTGCGCTTGCGGCTTCGGCCGCCTGGGCAGTCGAACCTTTCACGGTGCGCGACATCCGCGTCGAAGGCCTGCAACGCGTCGAGGCCGGTACGGTCTTCGCGTCGCTGCCGCTTCGCGTGGGCGATACCTACAGCGACGAGCGCGGCTCCGCCGCGATTCGCGCGCTGTTCGATCTGGGGTTGTTCAAGGACGTGCGCATCGACGTGAATGGCAACGTGCTGGTGGTCATCGTGGAAGAGCGTCCGACCATCGCCGATGTCGATTTCGTCGGCACCAAGGAATTCGACAAGGCCGCGCTGCAGAAGGCGCTGCGCGAAGTGGGCCTGGCCGATGGCCGCCCCTACGACAAGGCGCTGGCCGACCGTGCGGAGCAGGAGCTCAAGCGCCAGTACGTGAGCCGCAGCCTCTACAACGCGCAGGTCGTGACCACCGTCACGCCCATCGAGCGCAACCGCGTCAACCTGACCTTCACCGTGACCGAAGGCGAGTCGGCCCGCATCCGCGAAGTGCGCGTGGTGGGCAACAAGGCCTTCAGCGAATCGACGCTGCTGAGCCTGTTCGACCAGGACAGCGGCGGCTTCATGAGCTGGTACACGAAGTCGAATCAGTATTCGCGCGCCAAGCTCAACGCCGACCTCGAAACCCTGCGCTCGTACTACATCACGCGCGGCTATCTCGAGTTCCGCATCGACTCGACGCAGGTCGCGATCTCCCCGGACCGCAAGGACCTGACGGTGACGGTGAACATCACCGAAGGCGAGAAGTTCGTGGTGTCGAGCGTCAAGCTCGATGGCAACTACCTCGGCCGCGACGACGAGTTCAAGTCGCTCATCACCATCAAGCCGGGCGAGCCCTACAACGGCGAGCAGGTCACGGAGACCACCAAGGCGTTCAACGACTACTTCGGCACCTTCGGCTACGCCTTTGCGCGCGTGCAGGCGCGCCCCGAGATCGACCGCGTCAACAACCGCGTGGCCCTCACGCTACAGGCCGAGCCCTCGCGCCGCGTGTACGTGCGCCGCGTTTCGGTCGGCGGCAACAACAAGACCCGCGACGAGGTGATCCGTCGCGAGTTCCGCCAGTACGAGGCCTCCTGGTACGACGGCGACAAGATCAAGCTCTCGCGCGACCGCGTGGACCGCCTGGGCTTCTTCACCGAAGTGAACGTCGATACGCAGGAAGTGCCCGGCTCGCCGGACCAGGTGGACCTGACCGTCAGCGTGGTTGAGAAGCCCACTGGCAGCCTGCAGCTCGGCGCCGGCTACTCCAGCGCGGAAAAGGTCGCGCTGACCTTCGGCATCTCGCAGGAGAACGTGTTCGGCTCGGGCAACTTCCTGGGCGTTCAGGTCAACACCAGCAAGTACAACCGCACGCTGTCGCTGACGGCTACCGACCCGTACTTCACGGCCGACGGCATCTCGCGCACTTTCAGCATCTACCACACCACGACGCGTCCGTACCAGACCTCGACCGACGGCGACTACAAGCTGGTGAACCAGGGCGCATCCGTGCGCTTCGGTGTGCCGTTCAGCGAGGTCGACACCGTCTTTTTCGGCGTCGGCATTGAGCGCTATGCGTTCGATCCCAACAGCTCGACCGCCTTCTCCGGCCTGTACACGCCGCCGTCGTACCTCAACTACTTCCAGTGCAAGAAGGACCCGACGGGCCTGCTGGTCACCGGCTGCGACCAGAAGAGCGTCTGGGGCATTCCGCTGAGCGTCGGCTGGGGCCGCGACAGCCGCGACAGCGCGCTGATCCCGACCACCGGCCGCCTGCAACGCGCCAACCTCGAGGTGGGTGCCGCCGGCGACATGAAGTACGTCAAGACGAACTACCAGTACCAACAGTTCTTCGCAATCAACAAGCAGTACACCTTCTCGATCAACGGCGAGGTCGGCTACGCCAAGGCCTTCGGCAACAAGGTCTATCCGATCTTCAAGAACTTCTACGCGGGTGGCCTGGGTTCGGTGCGCGGCTTCGAGCAGAACTCGCTGGGTCCGCGTGATGCGCCGCTGTTCCTGCAGAGCGAAGGCGCGGCCATCGGGGGTACGAAGAAGGCGATCTTCAATGCGGAGCTGAGCACGCCGTTCCCCGGCGCCGGCAACGACCGCACCCTGCGTCTGTACGGCTTCTTCGACGTCGGCAACGTCTTCGGCACCCGTGCCGCCGGCGTGACCGACGAGCAATGGAAGGCCGAGAAGAAGCTGCGCGCCTCGGTCGGCCTTGGCGTCAGCTGGATCTCGCCGCTGGGCCCGCTGCGCCTTGCCTACGCCTTCCCGATCAAGTCCCAGAAGGAAGTGGGGCAACCGTTCACGGCAGGCTATATCCCGAAGGATAGAATTCAGCGCCTCCAATTCCAGATCGGAACGTCTTTCTAAATGAAGCATTTGATCCGCGCCGCGGCC
The DNA here is from genome assembly GCF_048305045.1 of Variovorax sp. 278MFTsu5.1. Lineage (NCBI taxonomy): Bacteria > Pseudomonadati > Pseudomonadota > Betaproteobacteria > Burkholderiales > Comamonadaceae > Variovorax > Variovorax sp. 278MFTsu5.1. Next base: position 3,813,385 of record NZ_CP157622.1, on the reverse strand, counting down.
GGCGCGTTGTTGATTCCCGCTTTCGCACTTGCCACGGCACCTGCCCAGGCACAGGCGCAGGAAACTTTTCGCATCGGCTTTGTGAACCCGGACCGCGTGCTGCGTGAAGCGCAGCCCGCCAAGACTGCCCAGGCAAAGCTCGAGGCGGAGTTCCTGAAGCGCGAGAAAGACCTTACCGCACAGGGCGATGCCCTGAAGGCTGCATCCGAGAAGTTCGAGCGCGAGGCACCCACCCTCTCTGAAACCCAGCGCGTTGCCCGCCAGCGCGCCCTGGTCGATCAGGACCGCGACTTCCAGCGCAAGCGCCGCGAGTTCCAGGAAGACCTGAACGCGCGCAAGAACGAAGAGCTCCAGCAGGTCTACGAGCGCGCCAACCGCGTGGTGAAGCAGGTGGCCGAGGCCGAGAAGTACGACGCCATCCTGCAGGAAGCGATCTACATCAATCCGAAGCACGACATCACCGACAAGGTGATCAAGGCGCTGAACGCGTCCGTTGCTTCTCCTGCGCCCGCGGCCGGCAAGTAACGCCGCGAACCGGCGTGTCACTGCAGCTCGGAGCCATTGTTGACGCCCTCGGGGGCGAGCTTCATGGCGATGCGGCGCTGTCCATCGAGCGGCTCGCGCCTCTCCAGAATGCACAGCCCGATGCGCTCAGCTTCCTGAGCCATCCCAAATACCAGCAGGAGCTGGCGGCTTCGAAGGCCGCCTGCGTGATCGTGTCGCCCGCCATGCGCGAGGCAGCAGCTGCGCGTGGCGCCTACATCGTCACGCCCGATCCGTACCTCTACTTCGCCCGTCTCACGCAGCTGTGGAAGGCGCGCCATGCGCCCCCGGAGGCCGACCGCGTCCATCCCAGCGCGGTGATCCATCCTGAAGCGCTGGTCGACGCCACGGCGCGCATCGGCGCGCTGTGCGTGGTGGAGCGGGGCGCCCGCATCGGCGCGGGCACCGTGCTGAAGTCGCGCGTGACGGTCAGCGAGGACTGCGTCATCGGCGAGCGCTGCCTGCTGCATCCCGGCGTGGTGATCGGCGCCGACGGCTTCGGCCTCGCTCCACACGAGGGGCGCTGGATCAAGATCGAGCAGCTCGGAGCCGTGCGCATCGGCAACGACGTCGAGATCGGTGCCAACACCTGCATCGACCGCGGTGCGCTGGACGACACCGTCATCGAAGACGGCGTGAAGCTCGACAACCTGATCCAGATCGGCCATAACGTCCGGGTCGGCAAGAACACGGCCATGGCGGGCTGCGTCGGTGTGGCCGGGAGCGCCATCATCGGGGCCGGCTGCACCTTCGGTGGCGGCGCCATCGTGCTGGGTCATTTGACGGTCGCCGACGGCGTGCATGTGTCGGCCGCGACCGTGGTCACCCGGTCCATCCACAAGGCCGGCCAATACACCGGCATGTTTCCCATCGATGACAATGCGAACTGGGAAAAGAATGCGGCAACGCTCAAGCAGTTGCACAGCCTGCGCGAACGACTGAAGGCGCTGGAGAAGGCTCCCTCGAAAAAATGACGACGATGCAGGAACAGAAAATCATGACAAAGCCAGCGATAGCGCTCGATATCCATCAAATCCTCAAGTTGCTGCCTCACCGCTACCCGTTCCTGCTGGTGGACCGCGTGCTGGACATGGAAAAGGGCAAGCGCATCACGGCGCTCAAGAACGTGACGATGAACGAGCCGTTCTTCAACGGCCACTTCCCGCACCGCCCTGTGATGCCGGGCGTGCTGATGCTCGAAGCGATGGCCCAGGCGGCGGCGCTGCTGTCCTTCCATTCGCTGGACATCGTGCCGGACGACAACACCGTCTACTACTTCGCTGCCATCGACGGCGCCCGCTTCAAGCGTCCGGTGGAGCCGGGCGACCAACTCACCCTCGAAGTCGAGATCGAGCGCATGAAGGCGGGCATCTCCAAGTTCAAGGGCCGGGCCCTGGTGGGCACCGAGCTCGCCTGCGAGGCGTCGCTGATGTGCGCCATGCGCCAGATCAACTGATGGCCGGCCGCAGCCAGTTGCTTCTTCACAAGGCATGACCCAGGTTCATTCGACGGCCGTCGTCGACCCCCAGGCACAGCTCGACGCCTCGGTGTCGGTCGGGCCCTATACCGTGATCGGCCCGCATGTGCGCATAGGCGCGGGCACCACCATCGGCGCGCACTGCGTGATCGAGGGCCGCACCACCATCGGGCGCGACAACAGGATCTTCCAGTTTTCGTCCCTCGGCGCCGTTCCGCAGGACAAGAAATACGCCGGCGAGCCTACCGAGCTCGTCATCGGCGACCGCAACGTGATCCGCGAGTTCTGCACCTTCAACCTCGGCGTGCCGGGGGCAGGGGGCGTCACGCGTGTCGGCAACGACAACTGGATCATGGCGTACACGCACATCGCCCACGACTGCCGCGTCGACGACCACACCACGCTCGCCAACAACACCACGCTGGCCGGGCATGTGCACCTTGCCGACTGGGTGACGGTCGGCGGGCTCACGGGCATCCACCAGTTCGTCTCCATCGGAGCCCACGCCATGCTCGGCTTCGCGAGCGCGGTCACGCAGGACGTGCCGCCTTTCATGCTGGTCGACGGCAATCCGCTGGCGGTGCGCGGCTTCAACATCGTCGGCCTGCGCCGGCGCGATTTCTCCGCGCAGCGGCTCGCCGCGGTGAAGCAGATGCATCGCCTGCTGTACCGCCAGGGCAAGACGCTCGACGAGGCGCGCGCAGGCATCGCCGCGTTGGCGACCGAAATGCCCGAAGCGGCCGGCGACGTCGCGCTGATGGAATCCTTCCTCGCCAATTCGACGCGCGGCATCGCGCGCTGAAGTGACGGCCATGCAGAACGACGGACAGCGACGCTTCGCGCTGGTCGCGGGCGAAGCGTCCGGCGACCTGCTCGCCGGCCTGCTGCTAGACGGCCTGCTGGCGCGCTGGCCCGATCTCCAGACCGTCGGCATCGGCGGGCCGCGCATGCTGGCCCACGGCTTCCAGAGCTGGTGGCCGCAGGAAAAGCTCGCGGTGCGCGGCTACATCGAGGTGCTGCGGCACTACGCCGAAATTGCCGGCATCCGCCGCCAGCTCAAGGCGCGGCTGCTGCAGGAGCGGCCCCAGCTCTTCATCGGCGTCGACGCACCCGATTTCAACCTCGACCTCGAAGCCGGCCTGCGCAGCCAGGGCATGAAGACGGTGCACTTCGTCTGCCCGTCGATCTGGGCCTGGCGGCCGGAGCGCATCGAGAAGATCCGGGCAGCGGCGGACCACGTGCTGTGCATCTTCCCGTTCGAACCCGCCTTGCTGGCGGAGAAGGGCGTGGCCGCGAGCTATGTGGGCCATCCCGTCGCAAACGTGATCCCGATGGTGCCCGACCAGGCTGGTGCGCGCGCCGCGCTGGGCCTGGCGCCCGATGCGCCGGTCGTCGCGCTGCTGCCGGGCAGCCGCCGTTCCGAGATCCGCTACCTGGCCGCCCGTTTCTTCGCCGCCGCGGCGCTGATGCACAAGGCGCGGCCGGAACTGCAGTTCGTGGCGCCCATCATTCCGGGCCTTCGCGCCGAAGTCGAAGCCTTGCTGCAGGCCAGCGGCATGGCCGGGCGCGTCAGGCTGCTCGACGGCCAGTCGCATGCGGTGCTGGCCGCCTGCGACGCCACGCTGATCGCCAGCGGCACCGCCACGCTCGAGGCGGCCCTGTTCAAGCGGCCGATGGTCATCGCCTACAACATGAACGCGCTTTCGTGGCGCCTCATGCGGCGCAAGCAGCTGCAGCCCTGGGTGGGATTGCCCAACATCCTGTGCCGCGATTTCGTGGTGCCCGAGCTGCTGCAGGAGGCGGCCACCCCCGAGGCGCTGGCCCGGGCCACGCTCGACTGGCTGGACGCGCCTGAAAAGACCCGGGCGCTGCAACAAAGATTTTCAGAGCTGCATGTGCAATTGCAGCGCGATACGCCCACACTCTGCGCCGATGCGATCCAGAAAGTTCTTGAAGGCTGAGCAGGCCCCGCTGGTGTGGGACGCACCCGGCCTGATCGCGGGCGTCGACGAGGCGGGCCGCGGGCCCCTGGCCGGGCCCGTGGTGGCTGCAGCCGTGATCCTCGACGACATGCGGCCCATCCGCGGTCTCGCGGACTCCAAGACGCTGACCGCGCTGCAGCGCGAACGCCTGCACGACCAGATCCTCGCCAAGGCGCTGTGCTGCTCCATCGCGCAGGCTACCGTCGAGGAAATCGACACTCACAACATCCTGCAGGCGACCATGCTGGCGATGCGCCGGGCCGTCGAGGGGCTGCGGCTCAAGCCGGTGAAGGTGCTGGTCGACGGCAACCGCCTGCCCACGCTCGACGTGCTCGCCGAGGCCATCGTGAAGGGCGACGCCCGGGTCAAGGCGATTTCCGCCGCGTCGATCCTGGCGAAGGTGCACCGCGACCGGCTGTGCGAGCAACTGCACGTCGAATTCCCGCACTACGGCTTTGCGGGCCACAAGGGCTACGGCACGCCGGAGCATCTGGAGGCGCTGCAGCGCCATGGTGCCTGCGTGCATCACCGGAAGTCCTTCAGCCCGGTGGCGGCGGCGCTCCTCCGCACCGGCGGCGTCCTGAACGTGATGCTACCGGCCGAATCCGATGGGCAGCCGGCGATGGGCATCGGTGCCATCGAGGTCGCGCGGTCCGAGCTTCGCGCTGCTCCCTGAACCCGGCCCGATGACTTCCGATACCGGCGCCAGCCACATCAGCTCGCGCGACAACCCCCTGCTCAAGGACTTGCGCAAGCTTGCCCAGGATCCGGGCGCCTATCGCAAGCTGGGCCGCATCTGGCTCGAGGGCGACCATCTGTGCCGGGCGGCGCTGGCGCGGAGCGTGAAGCCCGCCATTGCCGTGTTCTCGGAGTCGTTCTGGCTGAAAGCGCCGGCGGAGTGGTCGATGGGTGCTATCAAAACCGTAGTTGTCGCGGACAGCCTGCTGCGCGACGTCAGCGGCCTCGAGTCGCCAGCGCCGATGGGCTTCGTGCTCGACGTACCGGCCCGCCCCGAATTGCTGCCCGATGCCCCGAGCGTCGTGCTCGACCGTCTGCAGGACGCCGGCAATGCCGGCTCCATCCTGCGCAGCGCCGCCGCATTCGGCTTCGCGCAGGTGATCGCGCTCAAGGGCACGGCCGCGCTGTGGGCGCCCAAGGTACTGCGCGCCGGCATGGGGGCGCATTTCGGCCTGCGGCTGATCGAAGGTGTGGACGCAGATGTGCTCGACAGCCTGAGTGTGCCCCTGGTGGCGACCAGCTCGCACCGCGGCGACTGGCTGCACAAGGCCGCTCTGCCGCATCCCTGCGCCTGGCTTATGGGGCACGAGGGGCAGGGCGTTTCGGCGGCGCTGGAAGCCCGGGCCTCGCACCATATCCGCATCGCGCAGCCGGGCGGAGAGGAGTCGCTGAACGTGGCCGCGGCCGCGGCGATCTGCCTGCATGCGAGCGGAGCAGCCCTGCTGGCCGAATAACACACCCAGTCCGGGCTACAATCGGGGGCTTACTCGCAAATCAGCGTCGCCCGGCCGCCTACAACGCCATCTTCCCCTTAAGCAGCAGTCCCCAGGCTATACGCCTGAGGCTCCGGGCGACCGTAACCATCCGGAGAACCCAGTGCTTTTGTCTCTCAAGGGAAGTTTCCCGCCCGCCATCCTGGCGCTCGCAGACGGCACGGTCTTTCTCGGCAACTCGATCGGAGCCACCGGCTCCACGACCGGTGAAGTGGTGTTCAACACCGCCATGACCGGTTACCAGGAAATCCTTACCGACCCGAGCTACTGCCAGCAGATCGTGACGCTCACGTATCCGCACATCGGCAACTACGGCGTCAACGGCGAGGACATCGAAGCCGACAAGATCCATGCCGCGGGCCTGATCATCAAGGACCTGCCCCTCGTCGCCTCCAACTTCCGCAAGACCGCCACGCTGACCGAGTACCTCGTGTCCGGCAACACCGTGGCCATCGCGAACATCGACACCCGCAAGCTCACCCGCCACCTGCGCACCAACGGCGCCCAGAACGGCTGCATCCTGGGCCTGGCCGCGGGCGAGACCGTGACGCAGGCGCTGATCGACAAGGCCATCGCCTCCGCCAAGGCCGCGCCGAGCATGGCGGGCCTCGACCTCGCCAAGGTGGTGTCGGTCAAGCAGACCTACGAGTGGACCGAGACCGAGTGGAAGCTGGGCTCGGGCTACGGCGTGCAGATCACGCCGAAGTTCCACGTCGTGGCCTTCGACTATGGCGTCAAGAAGAACATCCTGCGCATGATCGCCCAGCGCGGTGCGCGCATCACCGTGGTGCCGGCGCAGACGCCCGCGGCCGACGTGCTCAGGTTGAAGCCGGACGGCATCTTCCTGGCCAACGGCCCTGGCGACCCGGAGCCCTGCGACTACGCCATCAGCGCCGTCAAGGAGCTGATCGAGACCGGCATTCCCACCTTCGGCATCTGCCTGGGCCACCAGATCATGGCGCTGGCCTCCGGCGCCAAGACCTTCAAGATGAAGTTCGGCCACCACGGCGCGAACCATCCGGTGAAGGACCTCGACAACGGCCGCGTGAGCATCACCAGCCAGAACCACGGCTTCGCGGTCGACGAGAAGTCGCTGCCGGCCAACCTGCGTCCCACCCACATCAGCCTGTTCGACAACACGCTGCAGGGCCTGGCTCGCACCGACAAGCCCGCGTTCTGCTTCCAGGGCCACCCTGAAGCCTCGCCTGGCCCGCACGACATCGGCTACCTGTTCGATCGCTTCACGGCACTCATGGAAAAGAACAAGACGGAAAAGACGGAGAAAGAGAATGCCTAAGCGCACAGACCTCAAATCGATCCTCATCATCGGCGCCGGCCCGATCATCATCGGCCAGGCCTGCGAGTTCGACTACTCCGGCGTGCAGGCCTGCAAGGCGCTGCGCGAAGAGGGCTACAAGGTCATCCTGATCAACAGCAACCCCGCGACGATCATGACCGACCCGGCCACGGCCGACGTCACCTACATCGAGCCCATCACCTGGCAGACGGTCGAGAAGATCATCGCCAAGGAACGCCCCGACGCGATCCTGCCGACCATGGGCGGCCAGACCGCGCTGAACTGCGCGCTCGACCTGTGGCGCAACGGCGTGCTCGACAAGTACACGGGCGCTACCACCAACAGGCCCGTCGAGCTGATCGGCGCCACGCCCGAGGCCATCGACAAGGCCGAAGACCGCCTGAAGTTCAAGGACGCGATGACCAAGATCGGACTGGGCTCGGCCCGTTCCGGCATCGCGCACTCGATGGAAGAGGCCTGGGCGGTGCAGAAGCACGTCGGCTTCCCGACCGTGATCCGCCCCAGCTTCACGCTCGGCGGTACCGGCGGTGGCATCGCCTACAACCCGGAAGAGTTCGAGACCATCTGCAAGCGCGGCATCGAAGCCTCGCCGACCAACGAGCTGCTGATCGAAGAATCGCTGCTCGGCTGGAAGGAGTACGAGATGGAAGTCGTGCGCGACAAGGCCGACAACTGCATCATCGTCTGCTCCATCGAGAACCTCGACCCGATGGGCGTGCACACCGGCGACTCGATCACCGTGGCGCCCGCGCAGACGCTGAGCGACAAGGAATACCAGATCCTGCGCAACGCCTCGCTGGCGGTGCTGCGCGAGATCGGCGTGGACACCGGCGGCTCGAACGTGCAGTTCTCCATCAACCCGAAGGACGGCCGCATGGTCGTCATCGAGATGAACCCGCGCGTGTCTCGTTCGTCGGCGCTGGCCTCCAAGGCCACGGGCTTCCCGATCGCCAAGGTCGCGGCCAAGCTGGCCGTCGGCTACACGCTCGACGAGCTGCGCAACGAGATCACCGGCGGTGCGACGCCGGCGTCGTTCGAGCCCTCGATCGACTACGTGGTCACCAAGATCCCGCGTTTCGCCTTCGAGAAGTTCCCACAGGCCGATTCGCGCCTCACCACGCAGATGAAGTCGGTGGGCGAGGTGATGGCCATGGGCCGCACTTTCCAGGAATCGTTCCAGAAGGCGCTGCGCGGCCTCGAAGTCGGCGTCGACGGCATGAACGAGAAGACGCAGGACCGCGAAGTGCTCGAGAAGGAACTGGGCGAGCCCGGCCCCGAGCGCATCTGGTACGTGGGCGATGCCTTCGCTCAGGGCATGAGCGTCGAGGAAGTGTTCGCGCTCACGAAGATCGACCCGTGGTTCCTGGTGCAGATCGAGGAGATCGTGAAGATCGAGCTCGAGCTGGAAACCAAGTCGCTCGACGACATCGACGCCGCCACGCTGCGCCTGCTCAAGCAGAAGGGCTTCTCCGACCGCCGCCTGGCCAAGCAGCTGCGCACCACCGACACGGCCATCCGCGAGAAGCGCCGCGCCCTGGGCGTGCGCCCGGTCTACAAGCGCGTGGACACCTGCGCGGCCGAGTTCGCCACCAACACGGCCTACATGTACTCGACCTACGAGGACGAGTGCGAGGCCGACCCGAGCGACAAGAAGAAGATCATGGTGCTCGGCGGCGGTCCCAACCGCATCGGCCAGGGCATCGAGTTCGACTACTGCTGCGTGCACGCCGCGCTCGCCATGCGCGAGGACGGCTACGAGACCATCATGGTCAACTGCAACCCCGAGACCGTGTCGACCGACTACGACACCTCGGACCGCCTGTACTTCGAGCCGCTGACGCTGGAAGACGTGCTCGAGATCGTCGACAAGGAAAAGCCGCTGGGCGTGATCGTGCAGTACGGCGGCCAGACGCCGCTGAAGCTCGCCCTCGACCTGGAGGCCAACGGCGTGCCGATCATCGGCACCTCGCCCGACATGATCGACGCTGCCGAAGACCGCGAGCGCTTCCAGAAGCTGCTGCACGAGCTCAAGCTGCTGCAGCCGCCGAACGCCACCGCGCGCACCGAAGCCGAGGCGCTCGAGAAGGCCTCCGAGCTGGGCTACCCGCTGGTGGTGCGCCCGAGCTATGTGCTGGGCGGCCGTGCGATGGAAATCGTGCATGAGCAGCGCGACCTGGAGCGCTACATGCGCGAAGCCGTCAAGGTCAGCAACGATTCGCCGGTGCTGCTCGACCGCTTCCTGAACGACGCCGTGGAATGCGACGTGGACTGCCTGCGCGACGCCGAGGGCCAGACTCTCATCGGCGGCGTGATGGAGCACATCGAACAGGCCGGCGTGCACTCGGGCGACTCCGCCTGCTCGCTGCCGCCCTACAGTCTGAGCGCCGAGACGGTGGCCGAACTCAAGCGCCAGAGCGCCGCCATGGCGGCCGCGCTGAACGTGGTCGGCCTGATGAACGTGCAGTTCGCCATCCAGCAGAAGGACGGCAAGGACGTCATCTACGTGCTTGAAGTGAACCCGCGCGCCTCGCGCACCGTGCCCTACGTGAGCAAGGCCACCGGCATCCAGCTCGCCAAGGTGGCGGCCCGCTGCATGGCCGGCCAGTCGCTGAAGTCGCAAGGCATCGAGAAGGAAGTGACGCCGCCGTACTTCAGCGTGAAGGAAGCTGTGTTCCCGTTCGTCAAGTTCCCGGGCGTGGACACCATCCTCGGCCCCGAGATGAAGTCGACCGGCGAAGTCATGGGCGTGGGCAAGACCTTCGGCGAAGCTTTCGTGAAGTCGCAGCTGGGTGCCGGTACGCACCTGCCGAAGTCGGGCAAGGTCTTCATCTCTGTGAAGAACAACGACAAGGCGCGCGCGGTCGAAGTGGCTCGCGGCCTGGCCAAGCTGGGCTTCGAGCTGATCGCGACCAAGGGCACGGCCGCCGCCATCAACGCTGCCGGCGTCGAGTGCGCGACGGTGAACAAGGTGACGGAAGGCCGCCCGCACATCGTGGACATGATCAAGAACAACGAGATTGCCCTGGTCATCAACACGGTCGAAGAGCGCCGCAACGCGATCACCGACTCGCGCCAGATCCGCACCTCGGCGCTGCAGGCGCGCGTGACGACCTTCACCACGATCTTCGGCGCCGAAGCCGCGGTCGAGGGCATGGGCTTCATGGACGAGCTCGGCGTGATCTCGGTGCAGGAAATGCACGCGCAACTGGCCGCGGCCTGAGCGTCATCGCGATCATGGAAACGCAGCTCGTCGAACTCGGCCTGACCGACTGGAACGCGGCCACGCCCAACGAGGCGTGGATCGCGGAGCTGGAAGCGGGCAAGGTGCTGTACTTTCCGCGCCTGGGTTTCGAGCTGCTGCCCGAAGAGCGCAGCCTGCTCACGCCCAGCCTGCTGTCGCCCGATGTGCGCAACATCAGCCTCGACGCCAACGGCAAGCTCAAGGGCGCCGTGGGCGACGAGACGGTGCAGCGTGCGGCTGCCGCGATGGTGGGGCGCTTCAGGGCGCAGGCCACGCAGCTCATCCACGGGCTGCTGCCGCACTACGCGCCGGCGCTGCGGCTGGCGCCGACCAGCTACCGTCCTGCGCAGGTCGAGACGCGGGTGCAGTCGTGGCGCGCCGACGACCGGCGCCTGCATGTCGATGCATTCCCGTCGCGGCCGAACTACGGCGAGCGCATCCTGCGCGTCTTCACCAACGTGAATCCTGACGGCGCGCCGCGCGTGTGGCGCGTGGGCGAACCCTTCGAGGACATCGCGAAGCGCTTCCTGCCGCGCGCCAAGCCTTACTCGCGCTGGCAGGCCAAGCTGCTGCAGGCGCTGCATGTGACCAAGTCGTTCCGCAGCGAGTACGACCACCTCATGCTGCAGTTGCACGACGGCATGAAGTCGGACATGGCCTATCAGGAGAACTCGCCGCAGGAAACCGCGAAGTTTCCGCCGGGTTCGGTGTGGGTCTGCTTCTCCGACCAGACTTCGCACGCCGTGATGGCGGGCCAGTACATGCTCGAGCAGACCCTCCACCTGGACGCTTCCAAGCAATACAATCCCGCTTCGAGCCCGCTCGCCATCCTGAGCCGGCTGACAGGACGGACGCTCGTCTGAGCGCAGTCCCCCATCGACCGCCGAACGGCAGCGTTCGGCGGTTTCGCTTTATGGAGAACTAGATATGGCGACCATCCCCATCACCAAGCGCGGCGCGGAGAAGCTGCGCGAAGAACTGCGCCGGCTCAAGTCGGTGGACCGCCCCGCCGTCATCAATGCGATCGCCGAAGCGCGCGCGCAGGGTGACATCAGCGAAAACGCCGAGTACGAATCCGCCAAGGACCGCCAGGGCTTCATCGAAGGCCGCATCCTGGAGATCGAGGGCAAGCTCTCCGCCTCGCAGGTGATCGACCCCAGCGAGCTCGATGCCGGCGGCAAGGTGGTGTTCGGCTCCACCGTCGAACTCGAGGAAGAAGACAGCGGCGACGCTGTCAAGTACCAGATCGTGGGCGAGGACGAGGCCGACCTGAAGCAGGGCCTGATCAACGTTTCCAGCCCGATCGCCCGCGCGCTCATCGGCAAGGAAGAGGGCGACACCGCCGAGGTGCAGACGCCCGGCGGCCTCAAGCGCTACGAGATCGTGGCGGTCAGCTACCTCTGATCGCCGCGCGCATGAAGGACCTGAAAGACCGTATTGCGCTGATGCTGGCTGCCTTCTGGTGGGGCAGCCTGACGACGATCGGCTTTCTCGTCGTGCCGATGCTGTTCGCGAAGCTGGGCAACCCGGCGGTGGCGGGCAATTTCGCGGCGCAGCTGTTCGAGGCACAGAGCTGGATCGCCATCGCCTGCGGGGTGATCCTGCTGATCCACTTCCGCTCGAAGGCCGACGAGCGCATGAGCGGGCCGGCGATGACGACCATCTTCTTCATCCTGGGCGCGTTGCTGCTGGCGCTGCTGCAGCAGTACGCCGTGGCGCCGCGCATCGTGGCGCGGGAGAACCTGAAACTGTGGCATGCCATGGGAACGGGCATGTACTTCGTGCAGTGGCTCTGTGCCGGCGTGGTGCTGTGGCGCGTGGGAGGCCGCACGGCGGGCTGAAGGCAACGACGGAACGCACGGCAAAAAAAAGGCGGCTCGCGGGCCGCCTTTTCTCTTTTCTGTTTCTGCAGGGCGCTCCTACTCTTTCCAGTATTTCGCGACCCAGCGCGCCGGCTTGATGAACCGGAAGGCGCGGTTGCGGCGGCCAGCCAGCGCGTCGGGCGGGTTGCATTCGCCGTGGAACACCATGATCCGCGCGCCTTCGGGCACGAAGGGCTCTTCCCAGTAGTTGGTCGGCCAGGTCGGGATGCCGTGGTACTTGAAGCTGGGGCACCAGCCGTCGGGCCAGTAGGACAGCTTGCCCTGCTTGTGGAGCACGTCCGACAGGTAGGTCTGCTCGTTGCGGTACTCGGCCTGGACCTTGTCCATGTTGGCGCGGAAATAGGCCAGCACGTCGGCATGGGCGCCGAGCTCGAAGCGGTAGACCGACGAGTTGCCTGTGATGCGCCCGCGTCGCCAGGGACGGTCGTAGTCGTGAATGATCAGGAACTCGCCCGGCTGCTCGAAAAACGCGTCCAGGCTGCCGACGACCACCACGTCGAGATCGAGGAAGAGGGCGGGGCCGCTCAGGCCGTGCAGGTCTTTCTCGAAGGTGGTGAGCTTCTTCCAGGCGCCGTCGCGCTGGCCGGGGGCCAGATGCAGGTTGAGTGGGGGGATCGGCAGGCAGGTCACCTCGGGGCGAACACCGTTGCCGTCGTCGGTCAGGCAGACGAACTTGAAGTCGCCGCCGAGGTTGCGGCGGACCATCGCGTAGAGCCGGTTGACGTATTCGGGGCCGTACTTCGTGCCCCACTTCATGCAGAGGATATGGCGCTGGGCGCCTTGCGCTGGCGCCAAGTTCAATCCGCCTGGTTGCGTTTCTTGACCGACAGGGGCCGTTTCGCCTTGGCGCGCTTGATGGTGCCGCCAGGGGTGAGGCGCTGGTTGCCGAGCACGCGCAGGGTCTTGATTTCAGGGCGCTGGCCGCCGCGCTTGCTGTACTTGACGATCTTCACGTCGCGCGGGCCGGGCATGCGGTCTTCGTCGACCACGCGCTCCTTCTCGGCCTTGGGGCGCCACAGCACGAGCAGCTTGCCGATGTGCTGGATGGGGGCGGCGTCGAGTTCTTCGGCCAGTTCGCGCAGCATGGCGTCGCGGGCCAGGCGGTCGTCGGAGAAGACTCGGATCTTGATCAGGCCGTGGGCCTTGAGCGCCGCGTCGGCTTCCTTCTTCACGGCAGGGGTGAGCCCGTCTCCACCGACCATGACGATCGGATCCAGGTGGTGAGCTTCGGCGCGATGCACCTTGCGCTCGGCAGGGGTAAGTTGAATGGCGGGCATCCCCGTATTATCGACCCGTACACGAAGACCCCCATGAGCACCAAAGCCAAAAGCAAGAAAGTCAACAAGGCGTGGCTGCACGACCATATCAACGACCCCTACGTGAAGCTCGCCACGAAGGAGGGCTACCGGGCTCGCGCCGCCTACAAGCTCAAGGAGATCGACGAATCCCTCGGCCTGGTCAAGCCAGGGCAGCTGGTGGTTGACCTCGGCTCCGCCCCGGGCGCATGGAGCCAGTACCTGCGCCGGCGCATGTCGCCGGGCGGAGCCGCGGCCGGTGAACTGAACGGCACCATCGTCTCGCTCGACCTGCTGCCGATGGAGCCCATCGAGGGCGTGATCTTCCTGCAGGGGGATTTCCGCGAAGACGAGCTGCTGCAGCAACTGCTGGGCGTGCTGGCCGGGCGCAAGGCCGATCTTGTGGTTTCGGACATGGCGCCCAACCTGTCGGGCATCCATTCGGCCGACGCAGCCCGCGTTTCGCACCTGATCGAGCTCGCCATCGACTTCGCCCAGAACCACCTGAAGCCCGAGGGCGCGCTGGTGGCCAAGGTTTTCCATGGCAGCGGCTATGACGAGCTGGTGAAGCTTTTCAAGGCCAATTTCCGTGTCGTGAAACCCTTCAAACCCAAGGCGTCCCGGGACAAATCGGCCGAGACCTTCCTGGTCGGGGTAGGACTGAAGGCCGTGGATACGCCTTGATACCGGCCCGAGCAACAGCCGCGGCGGCACAAACCCACGTCAGGCTATGGCCGCATTAGGGAAATGCCAGCTTTTCGCAGCTTGAAAAGCCTAAAATGGGGCGCAATTGCGTACCCACAGCGCGTTTTTTCATTCACCTGTCACGCGCTTTAGCCTGGAGCTTCGTTTGAACAATCAGTGGTTTTCCAAAGTTGCCGTGTGGCTCGTCATCGCCATGGTGTTGTTCACTGTCTTCAAGCAGTTCGACACCCGCGGCGGCGTCGGCTCGGGGACAGTCAGCTACTCCGAGTTTCTGGACCAGGTCCGCAACAACCAGATCAAGAGCGCCGTCATTCCTGAAGGCGCCGCAGGCGGCGAGATCGTCGCCGTCACGAACGACGACCGCAAGATCCGCACGACTGCAACCGTGCTCGACCGCGGCCTCGTGGGCGACCTGATCGACCACAACGTCAAGTTCGACGTCAAGCCGCGCGAAGAAAGCTCCCTGCTCATGACCCTGCTGGTCAGCTGGGGGCCGATGCTGCTGCTGATCGGCGTGTGGATCTACTTCATGCGGCAGATGCAAGGCGGCGGCAAGGGCGGGGCGTTCAGCTTCGGCAAGAGCAAGGCCCGCATGATGGATGAGAACAACAACACGGTCACCTTCGCCGACGTCGCGGGCTGCGACGAGGCCAAGGAAGAAGTCCGTGAAGTGGTCGACTTCCTGAAGGACCCGCAGCGCTTCCAGAAGCTCGGCGGCCGCATTCCTCGAGGCCTGCTGCTGGTCGGCCCTCCGGGCACCGGCAAGACGCTGCTGGCCAAGTCGATCGCCGGCGAGGCCAAGGTGCCTTTCTTCTCGATCTCCGGTTCCGACTTCGTCGAAATGTTCGTCGGCGTGGGCGCTGCCCGCGTCCGCGACATGTTCGAGAACGCCAAGAAGAACGCGCCCTGCATCATCTTCATCGACGAAATCGACGCGGTGGGCCGCCAGCGCGGTGCCGGCCTCGGCGGCGGCAACGACGAACGCGAGCAGACGCTCAACCAGATGCTGGTCGAGATGGACGGCTTCGAAACCAACCTCGGCGTGATCGTGGTGGCTGCCACCAACCGCCCGGACATCCTGGACGCCGCGCTG
Organism: Variovorax sp. 278MFTsu5.1; assembly: GCF_048305045.1. Taxonomy (NCBI): domain Bacteria; kingdom Pseudomonadati; phylum Pseudomonadota; class Betaproteobacteria; order Burkholderiales; family Comamonadaceae; genus Variovorax; species Variovorax sp. 278MFTsu5.1. The sequence continues at coordinate 3,798,337 of NZ_CP157622.1, read as the reverse complement.
CTGCGCCCCGGCCGTTTCGACCGCCAGGTCTACGTCACGCTGCCCGACATCCGCGGCCGCGAGCAGATCCTTGGCGTGCACATGCGCAAGGTCCCGCTGGGCCAGGACGTGAACCCGAGCGTGATCGCCCGCGGTACGCCCGGCATGTCGGGCGCAGACCTGGCCAACCTCTGCAACGAAGCTGCCCTGATGGCCGCCCGCCGCAATGCGCGCGTGGTCGAGATGCAGGACTTCGAAAAGGCCAAGGACAAGATCTTCATGGGCCCCGAGCGCAAGAGCATGGTCATGCCCGAGGAAGAGCGCCGCAACACGGCCTACCACGAGTCCGGCCATGCCCTCATCGGCAAGCTGCTGCCCAAGTGCGACCCGGTCCACAAGGTCACGATCATTCCGCGCGGCCGCGCCCTCGGCGTGACCATGAGCCTGCCCTCGCAGGACCGCTACAGCTACGACCGCGAGTACATGCTGAACCAGATCAGCATGCTGTTCGGCGGCCGCATCGCCGAGGAAGTGTTCATGCACCAGATGACCACCGGTGCCAGCAACGACTTCGAGCGTGCGACCAACCTGGCGCGCGACATGGTCATGAAGTACGGCATGAGCGATGCCCTTGGGCCGATGGTCTACGCCGAGAACGAAGGCGAAGTGTTCCTGGGCCGTTCGGTCACCAAGACCACGAACATGAGCGAGCAGACCATGGAGAAGGTCGACTCCGAAGTTCGCCGCATCATCGACGAGCAGTACGCCCTGGCGCGCCGCCTGATCGAGGAGAACAGCGACAAGATGCACGCCATGGCCAAGGCGCTGCTCGAATGGGAAACCATCGACACCGAGCAGCTCGACGACATCATGGCCGGCCGCGCGCCCCGTCCGCCCAAGGACTGGACGCCGCGCATCCCGCCTTCGGGCAGCGGTGGCGGCAGCGGCGGCACGCCGGCCGTGACGACCGACCCGGCTCCCAACGCAGCGTGAGCGCGAATCCGGCGTCAAACCACAACGGGGCCTCTGGCCCCGTTTTCGATGGCGAGCACGCGGCGGCCGGCAGCGCTTTCTGGCAGACCTCCCGCTTCCGCATCGACCTCGCGCAGCCGCGCGTGATGGGCATCGTCAATGTCACGCCCGATTCCTTTTCCGACGGCGGCGCTCATGCCTCCACCGAGACGGCCCTCCGGCACTGCGAGCAGTTGCTGAAGGAGGGCGCAGACATCCTCGACATCGGCGGCGAATCGACCCGCCCCGGCAGCCCGGCGGTGCCGCTCGAAGCCGAGCTGGCACGCGTGGTGCCGGTGGTGCGCGAGGCGGTGAAGCTCAATGCGCCGATCTCCATCGACACCTACAAGCCCGAGGTCATGCGCGCCGTGCTCGACCTGGGCGCGGACATCGTCAACGACATCTGGGCGCTGCGCCAGCCGGGCGCGCGCGAGGCGGTCGCGGCGCATCCTTCGTGCGGCATCTGCCTGATGCACATGCACCGCGATCCGCAGACCATGCAGGCCGTGCCCATGTCGGGCGATGTCGTTCCGGAAGTGCTTTCCTTCCTGCAACAGCAGGCGCAGCTTCTGCGCGCGCTCGGCGTCGATGCTTCTCGCATCACGCTCGACCCCGGCGTGGGTTTCGGTAAGACGGTGGCACAGAACTTCGCCTTGCTCGCGCGCCAGCGCGAGTTGCTCGCAGGCGGCTATCCGCTGCTGCTGGGCTGGTCGCGCAAGTCGTCGATCGGCGCCGTCACCGGCATCGAGATGGCGGGCGAGCGCATCGTGCCCAGCGTTGCTGCTGCCATGCTGGCGGCGGATCGGGGCGCTGCCGTGGTGCGCGTGCACGACGTGCGCGACACTGTCGCCTCGCTCGCGGTATGGCGCGCAATGAAGGCTCAGGAAAAGTCACAACTACAACCACAAGGACAGGCACCCACACCATGACCCGCAAATATTTCGGCACCGACGGCATCCGTGGCACCGTAGGCAAGGCGCCCATCACTCCCGACTTCGTCCTGCGCCTCGCGCACGCCGTGGGCCGCGTGCTCAAGAAGACGCAGTCTCGCCCCACGGTGCTGATCGGCAAGGACACGCGCATCTCGGGCTACATGCTCGAATCCGCGCTCGAATCCGGCTTCAATTCGGCAGGTGTCGACGTGGTGCTGCTGGGCCCGCTGCCGACGCCCGGCGTGGCCTATCTCACCCGCGCGCAGCGCGCGAGCCTCGGCGTGGTGATCAGCGCCAGCCACAACGCGTATCCGGACAACGGCATCAAGTTCTTCAGCGCGCAGGGCACCAAGCTCGACGACGCCTGGGAGCTGGCCGTCGAGGCCGCGCTGGAGGAAGACCCGGTCTGGGTCGATTCCGCCAACCTCGGCAAGGCCCGCCGCCTCAACGACGCGCCCGGCCGCTACATCGAGTTCTGCAAGAGCACCTTCGCCAACGACCTGACGCTGCGCGACATGAAGCTGGTGGTCGACGCGGCCCATGGCGCGGCCTACCAGGTGGCGCCCAACGTGTTCCACGAGTTGGGCGCGGAAGTTACGAGCATCGGCGTCGCGCCCGACGGGCTGAACATCAACAAGGGCTTCGGCGCCACGCACCCCGAGGCGTTGATCGCCGCGGTGACGGCGCAGAAGGCCGACTACGGCATCGCACTCGACGGCGACGCCGACCGCCTGCAGCTGGTCGACGCGAGCGGGCGCCTGTTCAACGGCGACGAACTGCTCTACCTGATGGTGTCCGAGCGCATCGCGCGCGGCGACAAGCCGGTGGGGGTGGTCGGCACGCTCATGACCAACAAGGCCGTCGAAGTCGCCCTGCGCGGGCAGGGCATCGAATTCGTGCGCGCGAAGGTCGGCGACCGCTATGTGCTCGAAGAGCTCGACAAGCGCGGCTGGCTGCTGGGCGGCGAGGGTTCCGGCCACCTGCTGGCGCTGGACCGCCACACCACCGGCGACGGCATCGTGAGCGCGCTGCAGGTGCTGCAGGCCTGCGTGCGCAGCGGCAAGACGGTGGCGCAGTTGCTCGAAGGCGTCACGCTGTTCCCGCAGACGCTGATCAACGTGCGCATCTCGCCCGACCAGGACTGGAAGGCCAACATGGCGCTGGCCAGCGAAACCACGCGCATCGAGGCCGAACTCGGCGATTCGGGCCGCGTGCTGATCCGCGCGAGCGGTACCGAGCCGCTGGTTCGGGTGATGGTCGAGGCTCGCGATGCGAAGCAGGCCGAATCGTGCGCCAGGCGCCTCGCGGCCACGCTGGAGCCTGCGCGATGACAGCAGCGGCCGGCGCGCAGCCGATCGAAGTCTTCATCGCCGACTACCGCAACGCCGCCCACGCGACCGCCCTGGTCGGTCTGCTCGACGCCTATGCCGGTGACCCGGCCGGCGGCGGCACACCGCTCGATCCCGCGGTGCTCGCAGGCTTGCCCTCGGCGCTGGCCGCGCGTCCCCAGGCCTTCAGCGTGCTGGCTTTCGACGGCGGGCAGCCTGTGGGCCTGATCAACTGCATCGAAGGCTTCTCGACCTTCGCCTGCAAGCCGCTGGTGAACGTGCACGACGTGGTCGTGCTGCCCAGCCATCGCGGGCAGCGCGTGGCGCAGAAGATGTTCTCGCTGGTAGAGGAAGAAGCTCGTCGCCGCGGCGCGTGCAAGCTCACGCTGGAGGTGCTTTCGGGCAACGCGCCCGCGCTGCGCGCCTACGAGCGCGAAGGCTTCGCGGGCTACCAGCTCGATCCGGCATTCGGCACCGCAGTCTTCCTGCAGAAGAAGCTCTGAGCGCAAGCAACCAAGGGAAAAGGGCCGGGGCGAATCGTTCGCCACCGGCCCTTTGTTCTTTACCGCCAGATCAGAAGCGCGTCACCGGCATTTCGGCGTCGGCCTTGCCCGGCGCGTACTTGCCCAGTTCCCACTTGGCGATCGCATTGCGGTGCACTTCGTCCGGACCGTCCGCGAAGCGCAGCGTGCGCGCGCCGGCGTAGGCCGAAGCCAGCGGGAAGTCGTCGCACATGCCGCCGCCGCCGTGGACCTGCATGGCCCAGTCGATCACCTGGCAGGCCATCGACGGCGCGACGACCTTGATCATGGCGATCTCGTTCTTCGCGACCTTGTTGCCAGCCACGTCCATCAGCCATGCAGCCTTCAGCGTGAGCAGGCGAGCCATGTCGATCTTGCAGCGGGCCTCGGCGATTCGCTCCTGCGTCACGGTCTGCGATGCCACGGTCTTGCCAAAGGCCACGCGCGAGGAGGCGCGCTTGCACATCAGCTCCAGCGCGCGCTCGGCCAAGCCGATCAGGCGCATGCAGTGGTGGATGCGTCCCGGGCCGAGGCGGCCCTGGGCGATCTCGAAGCCGCGGCCTTCGCCCAGCAGCATGTTGCTGGCGGGCACGCGCACGTTCTCGAAGTACATCTCGACGTGGCCGTGCGGCGCGTCGTCGTAGCCCATCACGTTCAGTGGGCGCACGATGCGGATGCCCTTGGCGTCGGCCGGCACCACGATCATGCTCTGCTGCGAGTGGCGCGGCGCCTCGGGGTCGCTCTTGCCCATGGTGATGAAGACCGCGCAGCGCGGGTCGGCCGCGCCCGAAATCCACCACTTGTGGCCGTTGATGAGGTACTCGTCGCCCTGGCGCTCGATGCGCGTGGAGATGTTGGTGGCGTCGCTCGAGGCCACTTCAGGCTCGGTCATGGCGAAGGCAGAGCGGATCTGGCCTTCGAGCAGCGGCTTGAGCCAGCGGGCCTTGATCTCTTCGGAGCCGTAGCGGGCAATGGTCTCCATGTTGCCCGTGTCGGGCGCCGAGCAGTTGAAGGCTTCCGAGGCCCATGGCACGCGGCCCATGATCTCGGCCAGCGGTGCGTATTCCTGGTTGGTCAGGCCCGCGCCGTCATAGCCCGAGGCGGCAGCGCTGTCGACCGGCAGGAACAGGTTCCACAGGCCCTGGGCCTTGGCCTTCTCCTTGAGCTTCTCGACCGTCTTGAGCGCCGTCCAGCGCTTGCCGGCGGCGGTGTTCGCGGCCAGCTCGGCGGCGTACTCGGCTTCGGCCGGATAGATGTGGTCGTCCATGAATGCCTGCACGCGCTTTTGCAGGTCCTTGGTCTTGGCCGAGTATTCGAAGTCCATCTTTGTCTCTCCTGGTGGGTGGGGCGGCTTATGCCTTTTGGGCAAACTGCCAGGCCATGTCGGCCATGGGGCGGGCGCCGCGGGCCGAAGCCACGGCTTGCTCGCTCGACGCGGTGCCGGCCTCGACTCGCTTGGCAATGCCTTGCAGGATCGCGGCCATGCGGAACAGGTTGTAGGCCTGGTAGAAGTTCCAGTCCGGCGCCAGCGCCTCGGGCGTGCTGATGCGGGTGCGCTCGCAGTAGCGGCGGATGTATTCGCTCTCGGTGGGGATGCCCAGCGAGGCGACGTCGACGCCGCCGATGCCGCGCCCGGTGGTCGGGGGCATGTGCCACGACATGCAGTGGTAGCTGAAGTCGGCCAGCGGGTGGCCGAGCGTCGACAGTTCCCAGTCGAGCACGGCGATGATGCGCGGCTCGGTGGCGTGGAACATCACGTTGTCGAGGCGATAGTCGCCATGGACGATCGACACCTTGCTCTCGTCGCGCGCGCTCGCGGGCATGTGCGCGGGCAGCCAGTCGATCAGCCGCTCCATGGCCTCGATAGGCTGCGAGAGCTCGCCCGCACCGTCGGCCGAGGCCTTGTACTGCTTGCTCCAGCGGCCGATCTGGCGCTCGAAGTAGTTGCCGGGCTTGCCGTAGTCGGCCAGGCCGCGGGCGGCGAAGTCGACGGTGTGCAGCGCGGCGATCACGCGGTTCATCTCGTCGTAGTGGGCGGCGCGCTCGGCATTGCTCATGCCGGGCAGCGACTGGTCCCACAGCACGCGTCCCTGCATGAACTCCATGACGTAGAAGGCGCGGCCGATGACGCTCTCGTCCTCGCACAGGCAGTACATGCGCGGCACGGGCACATCGGTGCCGGCTAGGCCGCTCATCACCTTGTACTCGCGCTCCACCGCGTGGGCCGAGGGCAGCAGCTTCGCGACCGGGCCCGGCTTGGCGCGCATCACGTAGCTCTGCGTGGGCGTGACCAGCTTGTAGGTCGGGTTCGACTGGCCGCCCTTGAACATCTCGACCGTCAGCGGGCCCTTGAAGCCGTCGAGGTTCTTCCCGAGCCAGGCTGCGAGCGCGTCGACGTCGAAGGCGTGCTGTTGCGAGACGGCACGGGTGCCGATGAAGGAGGAGAAGTCCTGGCTCATGTCGGTATGTCTATCTGCCTGTCGTTGTCGTTCTAGCTTTCAGCTTCCGAGACGCGCATCAGCGCCGAGCGGTCGAGCACCACGAGGCCGCCCGGCTCGATGCGGATCGTGCCCTCGCGCTCCATGGTCTTGAGCTCCTGGTTGACCCGCTGGCGCGATGCGCCCAGCAGCTGCGCCAGTTCTTCCTGCGCCAGTTGCAGGCCGATGCGCATCTGGCTGCCGTCTTCCAGGTTCGGCACGCCGTAGCTGCGCACCAGATGGATGAGCTGCTTGGCCAGCCGTGCGCGCAGCGGCAGGGTGTTGAGGTCTTCCACCAGCCCGAAGAGCGTGCGGATGCGCCGCGCCTGCAGCCGCATCAGCGCCTCGTACAGCTCCACATGCGAGGCCAGGATCTTCTGGAAGTCGGCGCGCGCCACGCACAGGATGGTGGTATCGCCATGCGAGTAGGTGTCGTGCGTGCGCCGGTCCCCGTCGAACATCGCCACGTCGCCGAACCAGATGCCCGGCTCCACGTAGGTCAGCGTCACCTGCTTGCCCGAGACGGCCGTCGAGCTGACCCGCACCGCGCCCTTGGCGCAGGCGATCCAGTGTTCGGGCGGATCGCCGCGGGCAGCGATCAGGTCGCCGTCCTTGTAGCGTTTGACGAAGGCGCATCGGAGGATGTCGTGCCGCAGCGATGGAGAAAGGGAAGAAAACCAGCGACCACTGTTGATCGCTTCACGTTCTTCGATGGTAAGAATGGGGTCGTCCATTGGTCTGTCCTCTCGGCGACTGGAAGGCTGGTGGGTGTCACGGGAGCGACGCTATGCGGCGTTGCTCGGTTACTCGGCTATTCGTAATGCGGCGGTTTCTTCTCGAGGAACGCGGCGATGCCGATGCCTGCGTTCGCGTGGTGCAGGTTGCGCACGAAATGGTCTCGCTCCTGCGCGAGCTGCGATGCCAGCGTGGCGCCCCGGGCCTCGCTCAGCAACTCCTTGATGCTGGCCAGCGAATTCGGCGCGCGGGCATTGAGCCGGCCCGCCAGCGCCAGCGCGCCCGCAAGGGCCTGGCCGCTTTCGGTGAGCTCGTTGACGAGGCCCAGCGCATGCAGGCGCGAAGCCTCGATGCGCTCGCCGTTCATCAACCATTCGCTCGCAAGCTGGCGCGGCAGCTGCCGGCCCAGGTGCCAGCTCAGGCCGCCGTCGGGCGACAGCGCCACGTTGCTGTAGGAGGCTGCGAAGACCGCATCGCGCGCCGACACCACGAAGTCGCAGGCCAGCGCGAGCGAGAAGCCCGCGCCGGCAGCCGCGCCCTCGACGGCGGCGATGACCGGCTTGGGAAAGGTGCGGATCGAATCGATCCAGTTGTGCAGGCCCTCGATGCTCTCGGCCTGAACCGAGCGGTCGAGCTGCCGGTTGGCCAGCAGCCGCTGCAGCGAGCCGCCGGCGCAGAACCATGAGCCTTCGCCCACGATGACCACGCTGCGGATCTCCGCGCTGTTCTCGGCGCCGTTGAGCGCCTCGATGCCCGCTGCGTAGATGTCGGGGCCCAGCGCGTTGCGCTGGCTCGGGTTGGAGATCGTCAGCACCATGGTGCTGCCCTCGCTCGTGCTCTTGAGTTCTGCGGTGCTCATGGCTCGCTTCCGTGCTCCTCGTTCATTTCGTGATCATTCTTCCTCGTGCAGCAGGCTCAGGCCCAGCGCGCCGCGGCGGCGCAGCCATGGGCTCGGGCGATAGCGCGGGTCGCCATACACCGTCTGCAGGTTGAACAGCACCTCGAGCATGTTGGTCGGTCCGTAGAGGTTGCCCATGGCCAGCGGGCCGCGCGGATAGCCCAGGCCCAGCTGCACGGCGGTCTCGAGGTCGGCCGGCGTGCACACGCGCTGCTGGCACATGTCGGCGGCGATGTTGACGATGGTGCCGATCACGCGCTGCGTGACGAAGCCGCCACTGTCGCGGATCACGCTGACGGCCTTGCCGTCGCGCGCGAAGAGTGCGTGCGCGGCATCGCGGATGTCTCGGCGCGTGGCCGGGTTGGTGGCGAGCACGCGGCGCTTGGTGGCCGCGTCGTCGATCAGCATGTCGATGCCGACGGTGCGCGTGGCGTCCAGGCGCTCGACCGCGGCCACCGTCGTCACGTCGAAGCCCAGCGGCGCCACCAGGATCAGCGAATGCGGCGCGGCGGTGGCGCCGCTGTCGATCTGCGCACCCAGCGTGTTCACCAGGCGCAGCAGCTCGGCACGGCGTGCCGCACGCGGCGACACCCACACCGAAGGCGTGCCCTCGACCACCGGTGCGGGCGCCTCGGGCGCCTGCTGCATCACGCCGTCGTCGTAGCGGTAGAAGCCTTCACCGGTCTTGCGGCCCAGCGCGCCGGCGGCAAGGCGCTGCGCGGTGATCACGCTGGGGCGGAAGCGCGGCTCCTCGAAGTACTGGTGATAGATCGACTCCATCACCGGGTGCGACACGTCGAGCGCCGTCAGGTCCAGCAGCTCGAAGGGGCCGAGGCGGAAGCCGGCCTGGTCCTTGAGGATGCGGTCGACGGTCGCGAAGTCGGCCACGCCTTCGCCCACGATGCGCAGCGCCTCGGTGCCATAGCCGCGGCCGGCGTGGTTGACGATGAAGCCGGGCGTGTCCTGCGCCTGCACGGCGCTGTGGCCCATCTGCGTGGCGTAGCCGGCGAGCTGCTTGCAGACCTCGGGCGAGGTCTTGAAGCCCGCGACCACCTCGACCAGCTTCATCAATGGCACCGGGTTGAAGAAGTGGAAGCCCGCGACGCGCGCCGGATGCTTCAGGCCGGCCGCGATGGCCGTCACCGAGAGGGAGGAGGTGTTGGTGACCAGGGTGGCGGTCTCGGTCACCACGCCTTCGAGCTCGCTGAAGAGCTTGCGCTTGACTTCCAGGTCTTCGACGATGGCTTCGACGATCAGGTCGCAGCCCGCCAGCGCCTGGATCGAATCGACAGCCTTCACGCGGGCGATGTACGCGTCGCGCATGGCGGCATCGATCTTGTTCTTCTCGTGCAGCTTGTTCCATTGGGCGCAAAGGGCTTCGCGCCCGCGTTCGGCGGCGCCCGCGAAGCTGTCGAGCAGCAGCACCTCGCTGCCTGCCTGCGCCGCGATCTGCGCGATGCCGCGCCCCATGGCGCCGGCGCCGACGACGCCGATTCGGGAGTAGTTCACTGTCATTTGCTGGAGATTTTCACTGGTTGGGTGGTATCCGGACCTGCGGGGCAGGCCTCGACACAGGTGCCGTACGCATCGGCACCGCCGTCGAAGTCTTCGATTTTGCAGCCCCGCGCGGGCGGGGCGCGACGGGTTTTACGCGGGGGCGCGCTTTCAGGGCGCACGACGGCTGCGGTCGATGGCCACGCTCAGCGAGATGGCGACCATCAGCAGGCCGAGGCCGACCCAGCTCATCCATGCGCCCGCATCGTTGGCGAGCAGCCAGCCACCCAGCGCTGCGCCCACGGCTTGCCCGGTGTAGATGCCGGAACTGTTGAGCGCCACCGAGCCCGGCGCCAGCGCGGGCGCCAGGCCCACCAGGCGGGCCTGCTGCGCCGAGTTGGTCGCGAAGCAGCCCAGTCCCCAGGGAACGAGCACCACCGCCAGCCACGCCAGCGTGGAGGCCAGCGGCCACAGCAGCAGGCTGGAGGCGATCAGCACCGTGGTGACGAGCACCATGCGCCCGGCGCCCACGCGGTCGATGAAGCGGCTGACCACCATGTTGCCGACCAGCCCGCAGGCACCGAACAACGCCCACATCACGCTCAGCGTGGTGGCGTCGGCGCCGAAGCTCTGCTTGAGGATCGGGCCGAAATAGCTGAACAGCACGAACTGGCCCGCGCCCTGCAGCGCCGTGACCGAGACGATGCCCATCAGCACCGGGCTGCGCAGCACGCGCGACCATGCGGCGGCCGTCAGCGCGGCGGGGCGGATGCCGTTGGGCAAGGTGAGCCACACCGATGTCGCGCTCGCGACACTGAGCGCCGCAATCGCCGCAAAAGCCATGCGCCAGCCAAGGTGCCCGCCGATCAGCGCGCCGATGGGCAGGCCCAGCACCGAGGCCATCGACCAGCCGAGAAAGACGAAGGTCACGGCGCGTCCGCGATGCTCGGGCGGTACCAGCAGGCCGGCGCAGGCAGCGGCTTGCGGCGTGAAGATGGCCGGCGCGATCACCGTGAGCATGCGCACCGGCAGCAGGGCGCCGAAGGTGGGCATCAGCGCGCAGAGCACGTGGCCGATGGCGTACCAGAGAAGGGTGAGGGCGAGGAGCTGGCGGCGGTCCCATCCGGCCACTGCGGCGGCCAGCAACGGTGCGCCTACGCACATGACCGCCGCGGCGGCAGTGATGAGCTGCCCCGCCGTGGCGGCCGTGACCGAGAGCGAGACGCTGATCTCGTTGAGCGTGCCGGGCACGACCATCACGCCCGTTCCGATCACGAAATTGCCGGCAAGCAGCGCCCAGAGCGCCCTCCGTGGCGCCGGCTGGCTCACCGACGGACCTGCAGCGCGCCGGGATTCACGATGTTCGTGGGGTTGCCGTTGATGTAGCTCACGACGTTGTCGAAGGCCTGGCCGAAGTAGCTCTCGTAGCTTTCCTGCTCGACGTAGCCGATGTGCGGCGTGCAGATGCAGTTCTCGAGGCGCAGCAGCGCGTGGCCCTGCAGCGGCGGTTCGCTCTCGAACACGTCGACGGCCGCGAGCCCCGGGCGGCCGCGGTTGAGGGCCGCGAGCAAGGCATCGGCCTCGACCAGCTCCGCGCGCGAGGTGTTCACGAACAGGGCGGTCGGCTTCATGCGCGAGAGGTCCTCGAGGGTGATGAGGCCGCTGGTCTCTTCGTTGAGCCGCAGGTGCACCGACAGCACGTCGGCCGCGGCGAAGAACTCATGGCGGTTCTGGGCCACCTGGAAGCCGTCGGAGCGCGCCTTGGCGCAGCTGGCTTCACGGCCCCAGATCACGACCTGCATGCCGAAGGCCTGCCCGTAGCGCGCCACCAGCTGGCCGATGCGCCCGTAGCCCCAGATGCACAGAGTCTTGCCCTTGAGTACGGAGCCGATGCCGAAATTGGGCGGCATCGAGGCCGACTTGAGCCCGGACTGCTGCCAAGCTCCGTGCTTGAGGTTGCTGATGTACTGCGGCAGCCGGCGCATGGCGGCCATGATGAGCGCCCAGGTGAGCTCGGCGGGCGCCTGGGGAGAGCCGGAACCCTCTGCCACGGCCACGCCGCGCTCGGTGCAGGCCGCGACGTCGATGTGCCCGGCGACGCGCCCGGTCTGGGAAATGAGCTTGAGCTTCGGGAGCTTCTCGATGAGCTGGCGCGAGATCTGGGTGCGTTCGCGGATCAGCACGATCACGTCGGCGTCCTTGAGTCGGACCGACAACTGCCCAATGCCTTTGACCGTGTTGGTATAGACCTTGGCCGCGTAGGCGTCCAGCTTGGAAGCGCAGCGCAGCTTGCGTACGGCGTCCTGGTAATCGTCGAGGATCACAATGTTCATGGCGTGCCATTGTGCCTCGCAGCATTGGAATGTCGCGCCGGCGAACGTTTGGATACCCGCCCTGCAGCCGCTTGCAGAGCGGTTCGGGCCCGGTACAGGATCCGATACCGGGCTCAGTGCAGGTTCAATGCAGACGTGTCGAGCGAGGGGCCGCGGCCAGTGTTTCGGCGGCTTCCAGAGCGGCCAGGCGGTCGAGTTCGGCGCAGACGTCGGCCATGCGGCCGGAGATCAGCACCCGATTGCTGTTGCGCTGCTGGCCCTTGCCGTCGACCACGCGGACCACGCGCAGCGGGCGTGCCGCAGCGGCTGCTTCAGAAGGGGCGGTGCCGCCGGTGCGGGCTGTACAGGCGGGGCGCACGGCCACGTAGCGCAGTCCAGCGGAGGACTCTGCGGAATCGAGATGATCCCTGCGATGGGAGGGGCGGCGTGCGGGCATCAGCCGGTTGGCCAGCGATTGCAGCGGCATCCAGATGTCGGCGATGGCGAGAAGGGCGATTCCCATGTGAACTCCAAAAAAGTATGAGGTTGAACACAGGCAGGATTTCTTGAATCGGCCGCGACAGGGTGATGGCGACTCTTCGCCATACGCCCGCCACCTGTCGCTGCCGGATGGGGTGCTGTTGCTCTGGAAAGCAGGTCGCAGCGGCCTACATCAGCATGGTGTTCCGAATGAGTCCGACGGCGAGGCCTTCGATTTCGAAAGGCTCGCCGGGCTGCACGATGATGGTCGGGTAATCGGGGTTCTCGGCGTGCAGCTCGATGACCTGTTTGTTGCGCTTCAGGCGCTTGACGGTCACTTCGTCGCCCAGGCGCGCGACAACGATCTGGCCGTTGCGTGCTTCCTTGGTGGCCTGCACCGCGAGCAGGTCGCCGTCCATGATGCCGGCGTCGCGCATCGACATGCCGCGCACCTTGAGCAGGTAGTCGGGCTGGCGCTGGAACAGCGTGTTCTCGACGTAGAAGGTCTGGTCGACGTGCTCTTGAGCCAGGATTGGCGAGCCGGCTGCGACGCGGCCGATGAGCGGCAGCGCCAGCTGGGCCATGCCGGGCAGCGAGAGGGAGAACTGTCCACCCTCGCGATGGCGCGTTTCGTTGAGCGAGCGCAGCGCGTCGCCCTTGAGGCGGATGCCGCGGGAAGTGCCGCTGACCAGCTCGATGACGCCCTTTCGCGCCAGTGCCTGCAGGTGCTCTTCGGCGGCATTGGCCGATTTGAATCCGAGTTCATTGGCGATTTCGGCGCGCGTGGGTGGCGCACCGGTGCGTGCGATGGCGCTCTGGATGAGGTCCAGGATCTGCTGCTGGCGGGCTGTAAGCTTCACGGCGAACTGCATGTGTGGTTCCTTGCGGCACTGGTTGGATATCCAGTGCCTGTATTTTTAACCAGTTTTTAGAAGTTGACAAGCCATGGTCAATTCCTCTTCGTCCGAACTGCCGCGCCGTGTGGTGGTTCTGGGCACCGGCGGCACTATCGCGGGCCGGGCCGCCAGCAGCGGCGACAACATCGGCTACACCGCCGCGCAGGTGGGCGTGGCCGACCTGCTGGGCGGCATCGAGGCACCCGACGGCGTGATGCTGGAGGCCGAGCAGGTGGCTCAGGTCGACAGCAAGGACATGTCCTTCGCCATCTGGCAGCAGCTGGCCCGGCGCTGCGCGCACTGGCTGGCGCAGGCCGATGTGGCGGGTGTGGTGATCACGCACGGCACCGACACGATCGAGGAAACCGCGTTCTTCCTGCATTCTGTGCTGGTGCCGTCCAAGCCCGTCGTGCTGACCTGCGCGATGCGCCCGGCCACTGCGCTGTCGCCGGACGGTCCGCAGAACGTTCGTGATGCGATCAGCGTCGCCGCCACACGGGGTGCGCACGGAGTCACCGTGGTGTGCGCGGGGGCGATCCAGGCCGGCGTCGACATTCAAAAGGTCCATACCTATCGGCTGGACGCCTTTGCTTCGGGCGATGCGGGCCCCGTGGGCTATGTGGAGGAGGGCGAGGTACGCCTTGTCCGGTCGTGGCCGCAAGGCGGAACGCTGCCGGTAGTGAAGCTCTTCGGTGCTACCGAGGTGCAGTGGCCACGCGTGGAGATCGTGATGAGCCACGCCGGTGCCAGCGGTGCGGTGATCGAGGCGCTGCTTCAGGCGGGCGGAGTGGATCCTCTGCGCGGGCTGGTGCTTGCCGCCACCGGCAACGGCACCTTGCACCATGCGCTGGAAGCGGCCGCGCTCAAGGCCCGGGACGCCGGCATCGAGGTGCTCCGAGCCACGCGCTGCTCGAGCGGGCGCATCCTGCCGAAGGCGGGGGATCCGCTTCGCGATGCGGGCTCGCTGACGCCCGCGAAGGCCCGCATCGCCCTGATGCTCGAATTGCTGGGCTGAAAGCAGAACCGCCCCTCTGGAGGGGCGGTTTGCTGCGAGTCGGATGATCGGTCGATCTTTCGATCAGCTGCTCAGCGCGGCCAATGCGCGCTGGGTGATCTCGTCGACCGTGCCCACGCCCTTGATGGCGCGGTACTTAGGCGCGGCGGCCGGATCGGCCTTGGCCCAGGCGGAGTAGTAGTCGACCAGCGGACGCGTCTGCTGGCTGTACACGTCGAGCCGCTTGCGCACGGTTTCTTCCTTGTCGTCCTCGCGCTGGATGAGGTCCTCGCCGGTCACGTCGTCCTTGCCTTCCACCTTGGGCGGGTTGAACTTGACGTGGTAGGTGCGGCCCGAAGCCGGATGCGAGCGGCGGCCGCTCATGCGCTCGATGATGTCGCCGAAGGGCACGTCGATCTCGAGCACGTAGTCGAGCTTGACGCCTGCCACCTTCATGGCGTCGGCCTGCGGAATGGTGCGGGGGAAGCCGTCGAACAGGAAGCCGCTAGCGCAGTCGGGCTGCGCGATGCGTTCCTTCACGAGATTGATGATCAGGTCGTCGCTGACCAGTGCGCCGGCGTCCATGACGGCCTTGGCCTGCAGCCCGAGGGGCGTGCCGGCCTTGACGGCTGCGCGCAGCATGTCGCCGGTCGAAATCTGGGGAATGCTGTATTTCTGGCAAATGAAGGCCGCTTGCGTGCCTTTGCCCGCCCCGGGCGCGCCCAGCAAAATTAGTCTCATGGTGTCCTCGGACGGTTCTTAGATTTTGTGTCGCGCCGAGCGTCGGCCCCATGGCTGGGCTGGGCGGAGTTGCTTCGAGGATAGCATGCGTGCCCTTCGGGAAATCCCGCTGTCGGTGGCCGTGGAGACGCGCAGGCTCAGGCGCCGGCCGCCGCGAAGACGGCTCGCACGCGCGCCAGGTCTTCCGGCGTGTCGATGCCGGGCCCCGGCGCCACATGGCTCACATGCACCGCGATGCGATGTCCGTGCCACAGCGCGCGCAGCTGTTCGAGTGCCTCCGTCGACTCGACGGGCGCAGGGGGCAGCGAAGGAAATCGCCGTACGAAGCCGGCGCGGTAGCCGTAGATTCCGATGTGGCGCAGTGCCGCGGGGGTGGCAGGCAGCATCGCAGGTGCGGCGCCATTGGCGGAGCCGTCGCGCCACCAAGGGATCGGCGCGCGGCTGAAGTACATCGCGTTGTCCTGCGCATCGAGCACGACCTTCACGACATTGGGATTCATGAAGTCGCCGACCGAGTCGATCTCGTGGGCGGCGGTGCTCATCGCCGCCTCGGCGTGCGTGGCGAGCGTGGACGCCACGGCGTCGATCAGCGCGGGGTCGATCAGCGGCTCATCGCCCTGTACGTTGACGACGATGTCCTCACCATCCAGGCCCAGTTGCTCGCAGGCTTCGGCCAGCCGGTCGGTGCCGCTGGGGTGATCCTGCCGCGTGAGCACAACCTCGACGCCATGCGCCTTGCAGGCTTCGACGATGGATGGATCGTCGCCAGCGACCACCACGCGTGCAGCGCCCGACTCGCTGGCGCGCTGCGCCACGCGCACCACCATGGGCACGCCGGCGATATCGGCCAGGGGTTTGTTGGGAAGCCGTGTCGACGCGAGCCGCGCCGGAACCAGAACGGTGAAGCTCACAGCCCGAGCTCTTCGTCGGAAAGCGTGCGTGCCTCGTTCTCGAGCAGCACCGGAATGCCGTCGCGCACCGGATACGCCAGGCGGGCGCTGCGCGAGCACAGCTCCTGCTTCTCGGGGTTCCAGGTCAGCGGCCCCTTGGTGACGGGGCAGACGAGCAGTTCAAGCAGCTTGGTATCCATCGAGCGATGATAGCTTTGCGTCGAGTGCGGCGAAGAATTCCGCGGACGGCACGAACTCCAGCGGCACGGCCAGCGCATCGGGCGCCTTGCGCCACAGCTTGACGGCGTCCTTTTCGGTGCAGACGAGGATCTGCTCCTTGCCGGACGGGCGTTGCCAGCTCTCGAAATCGAAGTGATCGGGCAGGGCGATGACGTCGGCGAGCGTCAGGCCGCGGGCGCGCAGCATTTCGAAGAAGGCTTCGGGCCGGGCGATCGCCGCCAGTGCGGTCAAGGGCTTGCCTGCGAGGGATGCCAACGATACGCGGTTTCCGTCGCTGCCCAGGGCATCGTTCGCGAGGGTCCGCGTGGCGGTATGGCCGCCCGCGAAGGCCGGCCGCGATCCGCTGTGCAGCACCAGATCGCAACGGCGCGGCCAGGCTTCGCGCAGCGGGCCGGCAGGCAACCGCCAGCCGTTTCCGATTCCCCGGTCGTCGAATACGCAGATCTCGATGTCGCGCGCCAATGCCAGGTGCTGAAGCCCGTCGTCGCTGACGATGACCTGCGTGGCCGGATGCCGCTCGAGCAGCGCGCGGGCCGCATCGATGCGCTGGCGCGCCACGAATACCGGGACCCCGGTCGCATGGTGGATCAGTGCCGGCTCGTCGCCCACATCCTGCGGATCGCTGTCGCCGAGCACTTCGCGGCAGTCATCGGTACGGCGGCCATAGCCGCGCGACACCACGCCGACCCGAATGCCCCGCGCCTGCAGGTGGCGCACGACGGCCATCACGACCGGCGTCTTGCCCGCGCCGCCAGCGATCACGTTGCCGACCACGATCACAGGTACGCGCACGCGCTCGGTCCGCAGCCATCCCATGCGATAAAACAAGCCGCGCACGGCGAACAGCGCGGCGTAGACGAGCGACAGCGGCCACAGCATGCAGGCCAGGAGGCCGCGGTGCAGCCAGGCCTCCTGCAGGCGCGAAGCCGGGTTGCCGCCGTTGCTGCCGCCGTCCGAAGGCACTCAGTGTCCGGCTTGCGCCGTCGACTGGGCCGCGAAGGTGATCTGCATCAGGCCGGCGCGGCGCGCGGCTTCCATCACCGTCACCACGGCCTGGTGCGGGCTCGTCGCGTCGGCGCTGATGATCACCACGCTGTCCTTGCCCCCGGTGGCCGCGGCGGCGAGGGCGGCCGTCACGGTTTCCACGCTGCGGTCGGCCACGGCATTCTTGTTGACCGAATAGCGGCCGTCGGCCGACACCGCCACGATCACTTCCTTCGGATAGTCGCGCTGGGCGTCGACGTCAGCCGTGGGCAGCCGCAGCTGCATCTCGGTGAACTTGCTGTAGGTGGTCGACAGCATCAGGAAGATCAGGATCACCAGCAGCACGTCGATGAACGGGATCAGGTTGATCTCCGGCTCGTCGCGCGCGCCGTGGCGGAACTGCATGCGGGCGCGGCTCATTTGCGCAGTGCGTTGAGATGGCGGGCGAAGCGCTCGCCGGAGAGTTCGAGATTCAGCAGGTACTCGTCGACCCGGCTGCGGAAGTAGCGCCAGAAGATCAGTGTCGGGATGGCCACGATCAGGCCGAAGGCGGTGTTGTAGAGCGCGATCGAGATCCCGTGCGCCAGCTGCGCCGGGTTGCCCGAGCCCACCGCGCCGCTACCGGGCGATTGCGAGCCGAAGATCTCGATCATGCCGATCACGGTGCCCAGAAGGCCCAGCAGCGGGGCGGCCGATGCGATGGTGGCCAGCGCGGGCAGGTAGCGCTCGAGCTTGTGGGCGACGGTGCGGCCCGAGGCTTCCATGGCGGCGCGCAGGTCGTCTTCGGTGCAGCGCGGATTGGCGTTCAGCGCGCGCAGGCCGGCGGCCAGGACCTGGCCGAGCATCGAGTTGCGTTCGAGTTTGGTCACGACATCCGGACCGGGAATGGCTCCGTGCGACGCGGTGATGGTTTCGTCGAGCAGCTTCGGCGGAAGTACCCTCACGGTCTTGAGACTCGTGAAACGTTCTATAACCAGCGCGAGCGCAATGATCGAACAAGCAAGCAAGGGCCAGATCGGCCAACCCGCGGCAACTATGATGGAAAACAAGAAAATCCTCCGGCCCGTAGACTGCAAATGCGCGGCGATTATCCACTGAGGTCACCATCGTCACGCGCCTTGTTTTTGTGTCAGCAAGGACGCACAGATTCTGTGGATAACTTTGTGATTAACCCGCTGCGCAACGCGTCCGGACCCGCATGGGACGGCCTTTTCGCTGGATCGACTGAATTTTGAGCAGCACTTTTTTCAATGAAATCAATGGGTTGCACGAGAAACCGTGCGCCTGTCTCGCCTCGGGGGGCCAGGGCCGGGGCCTTGCCGCGTGTTGTGGAAGAGTGGCATCTGGCCGAGCGTGCATTTTGTGAGCGTGCGTGAACAGAATTCCGCGCCGGGGCCGCGCGTCTGGGCCGTCGGCGCCTTGTGCCGGGCGGTGGCCGACGCGCTCGACGCGCGCTTCAATCCGGTGTCCGTGCGTGGCGAGATCTCCGGCTTTTCGCGCGCCTCAAGTGGACATTGTTACTTCGCGCTCAAGGACGAGTCGGGCCAGCTGCGCTGCGCGATGTTCCGCCGGGCCGCCGGCCTTCTCGATTTTTCGCCGCGCGATGGCGACCAGGTCGAGGTGCGCGGGCGACTTGCGGTGTACGAGCCGCGCGGCGATCTGCAACTGGTGGTCGAAAGCCTGCGCCGGGCTGGGCAGGGGGCCCTGTTCGAGCAGTTCCTGCAGCGCAAGGCGCGCCTGGAAGCCGAAGGCCTCTTCGATCCTGCGCGCAAGCGGGCGCTGCCGACCATGCCGCGCTCGATCGGCATCGTCACTTCGCTCGGCGCCGCGGCATTGCACGACGTGGTCACCGCGCTGCGAAGGCGTGTTCCACACATTCCGGTCGTACTGGCCCCCGCGGCTGTGCAGGGAGTCAACGCACCGGGTGAACTGGTGCGGGCGCTGCAGTCGCTGTATGAGCTCACGCCTGCCGTCGACGTGATTCTTCTGGTGCGCGGAGGCGGCTCCATCGAGGACCTCTGGGCCTTCAACGACGAGGCGCTGGCGCGCACCATCGTGCAGAGCCCGGTGCCGCTGGTCAGCGGCGTGGGGCACGAAACCGACTTCACCATCGCCGACTTCTGCGCCGACCTGCGCGCACCCACGCCGACTGCCGCGGCGGAGTTGGTGAGCGCGCCACGCGACGTGTGGC
This sequence comes from Variovorax sp. 278MFTsu5.1, assembly GCF_048305045.1. Classification (NCBI taxonomy): domain Bacteria; kingdom Pseudomonadati; phylum Pseudomonadota; class Betaproteobacteria; order Burkholderiales; family Comamonadaceae; genus Variovorax; species Variovorax sp. 278MFTsu5.1. The sequence continues at coordinate 3,779,234 of NZ_CP157622.1, read as the reverse complement.
TGGGAGCGCTCGATCTGATCGAGGAGCGGCTGGGCGAGGCGCTGGGCGGACGCCTCGATGTGCTCGGGCAACGTCTGGACCAGGCTGCGGGGCGCCTTGGCCGGCCTTCGGGCCTCGTGAATCGGCAACAACTGCGCCTGGCACACCATGCGCAGCGTCTTCGCTACATGGTGCTGGCCAGAAGGGAGCGCCTCACGCAGGCGCCGCGCCTGATCGCCGCCGACTTTCCGCAGAAGCTGGGCCGCGCGGTTGTGCAGCGGCGAGATCGGCTGGAACGTGTGGCTCTTCGTATGCGGCTGCTCGATCCGGCACTGGTCTTGCAGCGCGGCTATGCATGGCTGACCGATACAGACGGTCATGCGATCGTCAGCGCGAAGCAACTTGCGCCTGGCGATGCAGTGAAGGCGCGATTGGCCGACGGTGAAGTCGACCTGACCGTCGCACCGGGCGGCGCGACGGGAACGCGTCCGACGTCGCCCCAATAATTACTTCCTAGAATCCTTCATTTCCACAACCAACCCACGAGAAAAAACCATGGAACATGTGCTCCCACCCCTGCCGTACGCACTCGACGCACTGGCACCCGAGTATTCGAAGGAAACCCTCGAGTACCACTACGGCAAGCACCACAACGCCTATGTGGTGAACCTCAACAACCTGCAGAAGGGCACCGAGTTCGAGTCGATGACGCTCGAAGAGATCGTCAAGAAGTCCAGCGGCGGCATCTACAACAACGCCGCCCAGATCTGGAACCACACCTTCTTTTGGAACTGCATGAAGCCGCAAGGCGGCGGCGCTCCCACCGGTGCGCTGGCCAAGGCCATCGAAGCCAAGTGGGGCAGCTACGACGCCTTCAAGGAAGCCTTCGTGAAGTCGGCCGTGGGCAACTTCGGCTCGGGCTGGACCTGGCTGGTGAAGAAGGCCGATGGCTCGGTCGACATCGTGAACACGGGCGCAGCCGGCACGCCGCTGACCACCGCCGACACCGCGCTGCTGACGGTGGACGTCTGGGAGCACGCCTACTACATCGACTACCGCAACCTGCGCCCGAAGTTCGTCGAGACCTTCCTGGCCAAGCTGGTCAACTGGGACTTCGCAGCGAAGAACTTCGGCTGATCCCGCGTTCTGCCGAAAACGAAAAAGCCGACCATGGGTCGGCTCTTTTTTTGGCTTTTTGCTGGCTATGGACGGCAGGTGCTCATCGTTTGCCGGCTGCGAAAAGCTCGCCGCCGAGCTTCGCGCCCTTCTTGATGTTCTTCTTGGCGAACCACCCCTGGTTCATCTCGAGCACGTAGCGCACCGGTTCTTGGGAGCAATGCGTGTTCTCGGTCATGGGCTGCATGTCCGCGAGGTTGACGATGCGGCCGTCGTCGGCAACGAAGGCGGCGGTCAGCGGCAGGATCGTGTTGCGCATCCAGAAGCACTGCGTGGCGGGCTGCTCGAACACGAAGATCATGCCCTCGGCCTGTGGCATTTCCTTGCGGAACATCAGGCCGATTTCACGTTGCAGAGGGGTTTGCGCGACCTGCGCGTCGATCTTGTACAGCCCGATCGACAACTGCGTGCGCGACAGATCGGTCTGGGGTTGCTGCTGGGCATGCGCCGGCATCATGAACGACGCGGATGCAAGGAGCAGGGGGAGCAGGGCGGCGAGGCGCTTGAGCATCGGACGACTCTTTCAGGGCGGGGCCAGGGCCCGGCCTGGATTGAAAAATACCAATAAAAATGCCCGCTGATGCGGGCATTGCCGGTGAGCGTGGAAGCTTACACCTTCTTGGCAGCGGCCGTGTGGGCCTTGGCCACGTGGCGAACCTTGTGCTTCTTGGCGGCTGCGTGCTTCTTGGCCGAAGCGTGCTTGGCAGCCTTGGCGGCGGGAGCGGGAGCAGCCGGAGCGGGTTCGGCTTGTTGAGCGAAAGCGCCGACTGCGAAGAGACCGGCGACCAGGGCTGCGAGCAGCTTGTTCATGAACATATCCTTTGAAATTCGTTGATCTGGATTGCCCTCCCTGCGGAAGGTAGACATTCAACGGAGGCCACTGCACCCGGTTGACAGCAACGAGGGAGCCTCAGGCGAAAAAAAAGCGCTCCGAAGAGCGCTTTTTTTGCGGGGCAGCCGAATTACTTCGGGGTGCCGCCTTGGGTCGACTTGCGCTTGACGCTGCCGTCCTTGTTGCGACGACGCTGGTCGCGGGTTTCGGCACGCTTCTCGCCAGAGGCAGCAGCCTTGTCGGCACCGATGGCGCCGCCTTCGGGGGTCTTGGCTTCGTCGCCAGCCGGGGCCTTGACCTGGCCAGCGGGCTTGGCAGCCTTCTTGGCTTCGGCGCGTTGCTGCGACTTGCTGTTGGTGGCGTTGCCTTGCTCGGGCGTCGTACCGGCCGGGTTCTGGGCGTAGGCGCCAGCGGCGAACAGGCCGGCGATCATGACTGCGAGAATTTTGCTCATTGATGATTCCTCTATCGAGAATTGGTTGGAAACGCCTCCCGGCGAGCAGAAGGTCAGCCACTAACGACGCCGTCGGGCCGCCGGTTGACAAACGCTTGCTGATGGGTTGCGTCTAAAATGTACAGCGATTTGTTCGCCGGCTGTACAGCTGAATACTCGCCGTGTCTGAATTCGCTGACAGTCGTCAAAAGTACGTCAATCCCGGAGTCGTCCCCTCTCATGACCAGTTATCAGCACATCAAAGTCCCGACCGAAGGCCAGAAGATCACGGTCAACGCCGACAACTCCCTCAATGTGCCTGACCAACCGATCATCCCCTTCATCGAGGGCGACGGTACCGGACTGGATATCACCCCGGTGATGCTGAAAGTGGTGGACGCCGCCGTGGCCAAGGCCTACGGCGGCAAGAAGAAGATCCACTGGATGGAGGTCTACGCCGGCGAGAAGTCGACCAAGGTCTACGGCCCCGACGTCTGGCTTCCCGAGGAAACGCTGCACGCCGTGCGCGACTACGTTGTTTCCATCAAGGGCCCGCTGACCACGCCCGTCGGCGGCGGCATCCGCTCCCTGAACGTCGCGCTGCGGCAGGAGCTCGACCTCTACGTCTGCCTGCGCCCCATCCAGTACTTCGAGGGCGTTCCCAGCCCGGTGCGCGAGCCGCACAAGACCAACATGGTGATCTTCCGCGAGAACTCGGAAGACATCTACGCCGGCATCGAGTTCGAGGCCGAAAGCGAGAAGGCGAAGAAGCTCATCAAGTTCCTGCAGGACGAGATGGGCGTCAAGAAGATCCGCTTCCCGAACACCTCGGGCATCGGCGTCAAGCCCGTATCGCGGGAAGGCACCGAGCGCCTCGTGCGCAAGGCGCTGCAGTACGCAATCGACAACGACAAGCCCAGCGTCACCCTGGTTCACAAGGGCAACATCATGAAGTTCACCGAAGGTGGCTTCCGTGACTGGGGCTACGGCCTCGCGGCCAAGGAGTTCGGTGCCGAACTGATCGACGGCGGCCCCTGGATGAAGTTCAAGAACCCGAAGACGGGCAAGGAGATCACCGTCAAGGACAGCATCGCCGATGCATTCCTGCAGCAGATCCTGCTGCGTCCCGCCGAATACAGCGTGATCGCCACACTCAACCTCAACGGCGACTACGTGTCCGACGCCCTGGCTGCGCAGGTCGGCGGCATCGGCATCGCCCCGGGCGCGAACCTGAGCGACACCGTCGCCATGTTCGAGGCCACCCACGGCACGGCCCCCAAGTACGCTGGCAAGGACTATGTGAACCCCGGCTCCGAGATCCTCTCGGCCGAGATGATGCTGCGTCACATGGGCTGGAAGGAGGCCGCCGACCTGATCATCAGTTCGATGGAAAAATCCATCGCCAGCAAGAAGGTCACCTACGACTTCGCCCGCCTGATGGACGGCGCTACCCAGGTGAGCTGCTCGGGCTTCGGCCAGGTGATGATCGACAACATGTAATTGCTGCGCTTCGACGTCCATGGCGGCGTTGCGGTAAACGAGGAGCCCTTGAACTTTCCGGAAGGAATTCAAGGGCTTTTTGCTGCTTCTTCAGTCAATTGCTGCGGACTTTTTTGCCTAAAACTCCTGCCTGGGGCACCGTTGCGGAAATACTGTCGCAACGGCCGCAAACCCCTTGAATTGTCGGATACGCGCCACCACGTTTTTTTCGCTCGGCACGGCGCTGGCACGCTCTATAGAATGATTTTCATGGCAACGAGAATTCCAAAAACTCCCAGCGCTCCACCGGCCCAGAAACCGGCTGGGGACGACGGGGATTCGGTCGTCCTGGAGCGCCGGCCGCAGAAAACCGCGCCGCCCCAGATGTACCAGGTGGTGATGCTGAACGACGACTACACGCCCATGGAGTTCGTGATCGTCGTGCTCCAGGAATATTTCAGCAAGGATCGCGAAACCGCGACCCAGATCATGCTCAAGATCCACCTCGATGGCCGGGGCGTCTGTGGGGTCTATTCCCGCGACATGGCGGCCACCAAGGTCAACCAGGTAATGGAAGCCGCCCAGCAGGCGGGGCATCCACTCCAGTGCGTCAGTGAACCTGTTGCATGAACCAGTTGAATTGCGCAAGCTCCAACCCATCTGAGAACTTATTTACAGCAAGGCAAAAGGAAATCACATGATTGCCCAGGAACTGGAAGTCAGCTTGCACATGGCCTTCGTAGAGGCCCGGCAGCAACGCCACGAGTTCATCACCGTGGAACATCTGCTGCTCGCTTTGCTGGACAACCCGAGCGCCGCGGAAGTTCTGCGCGCCTGCTCGGCCAACGTCGACGACCTGCGGGCGTCGCTCACCAACTTCATCAAGGACAACACGCCCCAGGTGGCGGGTACCGACGATGTCGACACCCAGCCCACCCTGGGTTTCCAGCGCGTGATCCAGCGCGCCATCATGCATGTGCAGTCCACCGGCAACGGCAAGAAGGAAGTCACCGGCGCCAACGTGCTGGTCGCGATCTTCGGCGAGAAGGACTCGCACGCCGTGTACTACCTGCACCAGCAGGGCGTCACCCGCCTCGACGTGGTCAACTTCATCGCCCACGGCATCAAGAAGAGCGATCCGCCGGAAGCCGTCAAGGGCAGCGGCGAAGCTCCCTCGGGTGAAGGTGAAGAGGGCGGCGGCGAGCGCAACGAGAAGGCTTCGCCGCTCGAGCAGTTCACCCAGAACCTCAACCAGATGGCCAAGGACGGCAAGATCGACCCGCTGATCGGCCGCGAGTACGAGGTCGAGCGCGTCATCCAGATCCTGTGCCGCCGGCGCAAGAACAACCCGCTGCTGGTCGGCGAGGCTGGCGTGGGCAAGACCGCCATCGCCGAGGGCCTCGCATGGCGCATCACGCAGGGCGACGTGCCGGAGATCCTGGCCGAGTCCAACGTGTTCTCGCTCGACATGGGCGCGCTGCTGGCCGGCACCAAGTACCGCGGCGATTTCGAGCAGCGCCTGAAGGGCGTGCTCAAGTCGCTCAAGGACAAGCCGAACGCCATCCTCTTCATCGACGAGATCCACACCCTGATCGGTGCGGGCGCAGCCTCGGGCGGCACGCTCGACGCGTCGAACCTGCTCAAGCCGGCGCTTTCCAGCGGCCAGCTCAAGTGCATCGGCGCGACCACCTTCACCGAATACCGCGGCATCTTCGAGAAGGACGCGGCCCTGTCGCGCCGTTTCCAGAAGGTCGACGTGGTCGAGCCTTCGGTGCAGGAAACCGTCGACATCCTGAAGGGCCTGAAGTCGCGCTTCGAGGAGCACCATGGCGTGAAGTACGCCGTGGCGGCTCTGCAGGCCGCGGCCGAGCTCAGCGCCAAGTACATCAATGACCGTCACCTGCCCGACAAGGCGATCGACGTCATCGACGAAGCCGGCGCCGCCCAGCGCATCCTGCCGCCGAGCAAGCGCAAGAAGACCATCAGCAAGACCGAGGTCGAGGAAATCGTCGCGAAGATCGCGCGCATTCCCCCGGCCAACGTCAGCAACGACGACCGCAGCAAGCTGCAGACCATCGAGCGCGACCTCAAGAGCGTGGTGTTCGGCCAGGACAAGGCTCTCGAAGTGCTCGCCTCGGCGGTCAAGATGGCGCGCTCTGGCCTGGGCAAGGGCGACAAGCCGATCGGCTCGTTCCTGTTCTCCGGCCCCACCGGTGTGGGCAAGACCGAAGCCGCGAAGCAGCTCGCCTACATCATGGGCATCGAGCTGATCCGCTTCGACATGTCGGAATACATGGAACGCCATGCGGTGAGCCGCCTGATCGGCGCGCCTCCGGGCTACGTCGGTTTCGACCAGGGTGGCCTGCTGACCGAGGCCATCACGAAGAAGCCGCACGCGGTGCTGCTGCTCGACGAGATCGAGAAGGCGCACCCGGACATCTTCAACGTGCTGCTGCAGGTCATGGACCATGGCACGCTGACCGACAACAACGGGCGCAAGGCCGACTTCCGCAACGTCATCATCATCATGACGACGAACGCGGGTGCCGAGACCATGAACAAGGCGACCATCGGCTTCACCAACCCGAGGCAGGCCGGCGACGAAATGGGCGACATCAAGCGCCTGTTCTCGCCCGAGTTCCGCAACCGGCTGGACGCCATCGTCAACTTCAAGGCGCTCGACGAACAGGTCATCCTGCGCGTGGTCGACAAGTTCCTGCTGCAGCTGGAAACCCAGCTCGGCGAGAAGAAGGTGGAAGTCACCTTCAGCGACAAGCTGCGCAAGCACCTGGCGAAGAAGGGCTTCGATCCGCTGATGGGCGCACGCCCGATGCAGCGCCTGATCCAGGACACGATCCGCCGTGCGCTGGCCGACGAGCTGCTGTTCGGACGCCTGACCGACGGTGGCCGCCTCGAAGTCGACCTCGACGACAAGGACGAAGTGCTGCTCGACATCCAGCCCCTTCCGAAGAAGGAAGGCAAGCAGAAACCCGAAGCAGAGGAAGCAGCGGCAGGCTGAATGAGCCCGCAGCGGTTTCTGCAATGAAGTCAAAGGCCGGTAGCATCGCTACCGGCCTTTTTCTTTGCGGCCACGCATATCGAACCGCGCACCAGCACCAACCGTTTTTCCGCCTTGATCCTCCCCGAACTCAGCCACGAATGGAAAACCGGCCTCTCCCTGGCATGGAGCGGCTACATCGCGGTGTTGTCGGTCTGGATCGTGATGCAGAAGCGCGCGCCGGTCTCGACGATGAGCTGGATCCTCTCGCTGGCGCTGCTGCCGTTCGCGGGCTTCGTCGTCTACTACTTCCTCGGGCCGCAGCGGCTGAAGAAGCAACGCCTGAAGCGCCTGCGCAGCCGCGCCAGTGCCTTCGCCCAGGCCGACGTGGCGCGGCTGCGCGACGCGGCGCGCGACGCTCCTCCAGCGCTGCAACAGATGGCCAAGCTGGGCACCGCGACCTGCGGCCTGCCGGTGTCCAGCGCGCTCGATGTCGAACTGCTCTCCGGCGGCGCGCGCACCTTCGACGCGATCTTCGACGCCGTGCGCGCCGCGCGGAACCACATTCACCTCGAGTACTACATCTTCGAGCCCGACCGCATCGGCACCGCGCTGCGCGACCTTCTGATCGAACGCGCGAAGGAGGGCGTGACGGTGCGCCTGCTGATCGACGCGCTGGGCTCCAAGCGCATAGGCCGCAAGTTCATGGCGCCGATGCTCGACGCGGGCGTCAAGGTGGCGCTGTTCCACGACACCAAGATCGGACGCCGCCTGCGCCCTGTGACCAACTACCGCACCCACCGCAAGATCGTGGTGTGCGACGGCCGCGTGGGCTTCACCGGCGGCGTGAACATCACCGACGAGGAAGACAAGCGCACCAACCCCGACGCGTATCACGACGTGCACCTGCGCGTCGAAGGCAGCGCGGTGCGCTGGCTGCAGACCACCTTCCTCGAAGACTGGACCTACGCCACCGGTGAAGACCCGCGCGGCATGGACGATGCCCTGAACGCCATGCTGCCGCAGCTGGAGGCCGGCGACATCCCGGTGCAAATCGTCACCAGCGGCCCCGACAGCCCGATGGAAGCCATCCACCGCATGCACGTCGAGGCCATCCATTCGGCCACGCACCGCGCCTGGCTCACCACGCCGTACTTCGTGCCCGGCGAGCCCGCGCTGATGGCGCTCACGAGCGCCGCGCTGCGCGGTGTCGACGTGCGCCTGCTGGTACCGCGGCGCAGCGACTCGGCCGTCGTGAGCGCCGCCGCGCGTTCGTACTTCGACGAGCTGATCGCCGCCGGCGTGAAGGTCTGGGAGTACAAGGCGCGCATGCTCCATTCCAAGACCCTGGTGGTGGACGACCATTGCGCGATGATCGGCACCGCCAATTTCGACAACCGCAGCTTCCGCCTCAACTTCGAGGTCTGCGCGGTGGTCTACGGCCCCGAGCTGACCCGCCCGCTGGCGGCGCAGTTCGAGACCGACCTGCACAGCTCCGGCGCGGTGCGCGCCAACCGGCGCCAGGGTTTCTGGCGCCGCCTCGGCGACGCGATCGCACGCCTGTCTTCACCCTTGCTCTGAATGAACCACACCTTTCTCTGGCACGACTACGAAACCTTCGGCGCGGTGCCGCGCCGCGACCGTCCCTCGCAGTTCGCGGCCATCCGCACGGACGCCGAGCTCAACGAAGTCGGCGAGCCGCTGATGATCTACTGCAAGCCCGCGCCGGACTACCTGCCCAGCCCCGAGGCCTGCCTCATCACCGGCATCACGCCGCAGCTGTGCCTGGAGCGCGGCATTCCCGAGCATGAGTTCGCCGCCCGTATCGAGAAAGCGTTCTCGCAGCCCGGCACCATCGGCGTGGGCTACAACACCATCCGCTTCGACGACGAGGTCACGCGCTTCCTGTTCTGGCGCAACCTGATCGACCCGTACGCGCGCGAATGGCAGAACGAATGCGGCCGCTGGGACCTGCTGGACGTGGTGCGCCTCACTTATGCGCTGCGCCCAGAGGGCATCGAGTGGCCGAAGAAGGAAGACGGCAAGCCCAGCTTCAAGCTCGAAGACCTGGCGCGCGCCAACGGGCTGCTGCACGAATCGGCGCACGATGCGCTGTCGGACGTGCGCGCCACCATCGCGCTGGCGCGCCTCATCCGCAGCAAGCAGCCCAAGCTGTTCGACTTCGCCTTCGGCCTGCACAGGAAGGACCGCGTCGCCACCGAGCTGGGCCTGCCCGCGACGCGCGAGACCGCCAAGCCCTTCCTGCACGTCTCGGGCATGTTCCCGGTCGAGCGCGGCTGCCTTGCAGTGATGTGGCCGCTGGCCAGCCACCCCACCAACAAGAACGAACTGCTGGCCTGGGACCTGGCCCACGACCCCAGCGAGCTGCGCGACATCGACGTCGAGACGCTGCGGCTGCGCCTCTTTACCCGCACGGCCGACCTGCCCGAGGGCGTGGTGCGCCTGCCGATCAAGGGCGTGCACCTCAACAAGTCGCCGATGGTGGTCGGCAACCTGCGCACGCTCGCGGCGCCCATGGCCGAGCGCTGGGGCGTCGATCTCGAAGCGGCGATGCGCCACGCGGCCATTGCGCGCGACCTGCCCGACATGAGCGCGATCTGGTCGCAGGTCTACGCCCGGCCCAGGGAGGCCACGCCCGATGTCGACGAAGACCTGTACGGCGGCTTCGTCGGCAACGCCGACCGGCGGCGCCTGAACCAGCTGCGCGGCTTGTCGCCAGAGGAGCTGGCCAAGGATCGCACGGGCTTCGACGATGGCCGTCTGGAAGAGATCCTCTTCCGCTATCGCGCGCGCAACTGGCCGCAGCTGCTGAACGAGGACGAGACCGAGCGCTGGGAATCACTGCGTGTCGCGAAGCTCTTCAAGGGCGAGGGCGGGGCGCGCACCATCGAGATGCTGTTCAGCGAAGTCGACGCGCTCTCCGAGAACGCCGACGAGCGTGGAGAAGAAATCCTCGGCGCGCTCTACGAATACGCCGAGGCCATCGCGCCCGAGGCCTGAGCAACGCAACCGAGCGCCCAGCCATGAGCCTGACGATCAACACCGAACTGTCGAAGGGGCTCGAAAGCTACGGGCTCTTCCTGTCCGACGGCTGCCTTCTGCCGACGCCGTTCCGCTTCGAGACTCCGGTGCGCATCTGGCACTCGGCCCAGCTGCATGCGAGTTGCTCCGTGGGTGCGTATACGAGCATCTCGCCCGGCGCGCTGCTCGTCGACGTGCGCATGGGGCGCTATTGCTCCATCGGCGACGGCGTGCAGACCCTGTCGGACCATCCGGCCGACTGGTTCACCACGCACATGCTGGCCTATGCGCCTAATTTCCCCGAGCCGTACCGCCACCAGTCGGTCGGCCAGTTTCCGTCGCACTCGCCGGTGACCATCGGCAACGACGTGTGGATCGGCTCGCGCGTCAGCCTCAAGAGCGGCATCGCCATCGGCGACGGCGCGGTGATCGGCGCGGGCGCGGTGGTGACGCGCGACGTGGCGCCCTTCACCGTGGTGGGCGGCGTGCCCGCCAAGGTGATCCGCCAGCGCTTTCCCGACGCACTGGTCGAGCGCATCCGCACCTGCCCCTGGTGGAATTGGGACCTGCGCACTCTGGCGCTGGACTGGCAGCACCCCGAAGCCGCCCAGTCGATGCTGGAGGAGGCCGTTGCCGAAAACCGCCTTTCGCGCTGGAATCCCGGCTGGCGGCTGCTCGACCGCGGCCAGCCGCCCGCCGAGGGCCAGCCCGCGCCGCTGGTCTTTCTGCCGGGCTGAACAACGACGATGCAAGGAGGTGCGCGCATGACAACCAGAAGAGCGACCCTGTCTGCTGCCCGTGTCGCGCTTGCGGCCGCCGGGGCCACCCTGGCGCTGGCCGGCTGCGGCACCTTGCCGCCCCCGGGGTCCGGCGGCGCAAGGGCCTGCGGGAGCGGCTTCGAGACCTTCGAGCGCGACACCCTGTTTTTCGGCCGTGCCATTCCCTCGGGCGGCCAGGTGTCGGACGCCGAGTGGACCGCCTTCCTCGACGGTGCCGTGACACCCGCGTTCCCGCAGGGCCTGACGGTGATCGATGCGGCGGGCCAGTGGCGCGGCGTGTCGGGCGAGGTGGTGCGCGAGCGCTCCAAGCTGGTCGTGCTGCTGCATGCGCGCAGCGAGAAGGACGACGCCGCCATCGCCGCCATCATCGGCGCGTACCGCCAGAGGTTCGCGCAGGAAGCCGTGCTGCAGGAGAGGCAGGCTGTCTGTGTCCGTTTCTGAGGCCTTGCCGCGCGATCGCAACGTCGTCCGCCGCCTGAGCGCGGCCGACGCCGAGGCCTATCGCGCCGTGATGCTCGACGCCTACGCCAGGGACCCCAGCGCCTTCACCTCCACGGTGGAGGAGCGTGCCGCCTTGCCGCTGAGCTGGTGGATGGAGCGCCTCGGGGCCGCAGATGGTGCGAGCGGCGACAGCGTGGTCTACGGCGCATTCGACGACAGCGGCGCGCTGGTCGGCGCGGCTGGCCTGAGCTTCGAGACGCGCGAGCGAGCCAGCCACAAGGCCACGCTGTTCGGCATGTCGGTGAAGGCCTCTGCGCGACGCGTGGGCTTCGGCCGCCGGCTGGTGCTGGCCTTGCTCGACCACGCGCGGGCGCGCGCCGGCCTGCGGGTGGTGCAGCTCACCGTCACCGAGGGCAACGAAGCCGCGCAGAAACTCTACGAGGACTGCGGCTTCCGCAGCTTCGGCGTCGAGCCGATGGCCATTGCGCTCGGTGGTGCCTTGCTTGGAAAGGTGCACATGTGGTGCGACCTCGGCGAGGGCCGGGCCTGACCCTTGGAGCTTGTCAGGCCGATGGCGCGGGTTCCGCGTCCGCTGCAGGCAGCCCGCTCAGGTTCTCGGACCACGCCAGCGCCGAGCGGCACCATATCCGGTGGCGCGGGGCCAGCAGTGCGCGCTGCGCCAGCGGGCCGATGCGAAGCGTGTAGCTGGGAGGCGTGTCGCTGTCGGCGCTGGCCCAGACCGGCGTACCGCAGTTCTCGCAGAAGCTCTGCCGGCGCAGCACGCCGCTGTCGGCCGTCTTCACGTAGCCGCGGGGCTTGCCGCTCAGCAGCCTGAAGCCGGCGGCGGGCACCGTCACCGACACGCGATACGCCGTGCCCGAGAGCACCTGGCAGTCGGTGCAGTTGCACAGCCCGACCTTCTCGGGATCGACCTCGGCTTCGTAGCTGATCCGGCCGCAATGGCAGGCGCCCTGTACTTTCATCATGCGAACTGGCTCCTTCGAGGGAAAGACCGCCATCCTAGGAACGCAGGCTGCCGTACGCAATGCCGGCTGCCGCCAATCCCCGGCGCGAGCGGCCCACGGCGCGCCCACGTATGCTCGCCCGCATGGACGCCAATTCCGCCGCGCTGGCCGACTTCGCCACGCGCCACCGCAAGCTCTTCGTGCTCACCGGCGCAGGCTGCAGCACTGAATCGGGCATTCCCGACTACCGCGACCTCGACGGCGAGTGGAAGCGCCCGTCGCCCGTCACCTACCAGGCCTTCATGGGCGAGGAATCCACGCGCAAGCGCTACTGGGCGCGCAGCCTGATCGGTTGGCCGACCATGGCGGGCGCACGGCCCGGCGCCGCGCACCGCGCGCTGGCGAAGCTGGGCGACGCGGGGCGCGTCGGCCTGCTCCTCACGCAGAACGTCGACGGCCTGCACGATGCGGCCGGCAGCCGCGGCACCGTCGACCTGCACGGGCGCATCGACACCGTGCGCTGCATGGGCTGCGAGCGGCGCACGCCGCGCTCCGAACTGCAGCTCGAACTGCGGCGGCGCAACCCGCGCTGGGCCGAGCTGGAAGCCCGCGCCGCACCCGACGGCGACGCCGACCTCGAAGGCCGCGATTTCTCCACTTTCGACGTGCCCGCCTGCCCGCACTGCGGTGGCCTGCTCAAGCCCGACGTGGTGTTCTTCGGAGAGAGCGTGCCGAAGGAGCGCGTCGCAGCCGCCTTCGCCGCGCTCGAAGAGGCCGATGCGGTGCTCGTGGCCGGCTCTTCGCTGATGGTCTATTCGGGCTTCCGCTTCGTGCAGGCGGCCGCCGCGGCAGGCAAGCCGGTGGCGGCCGTGAACCTGGGGCGCACGCGGGCCGACGCGCTGCTTTCGCTGAAGGTCGAGCAGCCTGTCGGCGAGGCGCTGACGACGCTCGCGCGGCAGCTGGCCTAGCTCCGGCCGGGCGTCCCGGTCAGCGAGCGGACGAAGGCATCCACCGCCGAGGTATATGCGCCGGGCTGCCCCAGTTCGTCGTTGATCTGCGCGTGCGAAAGATCTTCCGGCACCACCTCCGCACGGCCACCCGTTGCCCCGATGCGTGCCGCGAACTGCCGCGCCTGCGTGCACGAGCCGTCGCGGCGCTGCGTGGAGCACACCAGCAGCATCGGCGGCGCGCCAGGTGCGAGCGCGTCGGAGGGCGACACGCTGCGCCAGAAGGCGGGGTCGCTGCCGAACACGCGGTCGTAGAAGGGCATGTGCCGGCGCTGCATCAGCGCGGCCGTGTCCAGCGCCGCGCTGTCGAGCGCCACGGTGCCGAGCCAGGGGCGGGCGCCTTGCTGTCGCGCGATGGAAGGCGATGCGCTGAGCAGGGCGACGAGGTGCGCGCCAGCCGAATGGCCCATGAGCACGAAGCGGCCGGCGTCGCCGCCCCACGACGGTGCATTCGCCTGCGCGGTGGCGACGGCACGCGCCACGTCCTGCGCCTGCTGCATCACGTCGACCTGCGGCACGAAGCGGTAGCTCACCGAAACGAGGATGAAGCCCTGCTCGCGCACCCAGTGCGCGATCTTCCGGTTGACCACGGATGCGGCTGCCTTGTCGCCGAACATCCAGGCCCCGCCGTGGACCATCACGAGCACCGGCGCGCCTTGCTGCGCCTTCGGCGGCAGGTAGACGTCCATGCGCTGGCGCGGATCGGGGCCGTAGGGCTGGTCTGCCAGCAGGCGCACCCCGGCGGGCGGCGCGGCCGTTTCTCCGCCGGGCTGCTGCGCGTTGGCCGGCGCGAACGCCAGCGCCAGCAGCCAGGTCGCGCAGATCCGTGCAAGACGCTTCATGAAAAGGCTCCCGGTGGACCGATGAGGGCAGGATTTTCGCGCCGGCCCTGTAGCAGGGCTGGCCCTGGGGTTCAACCGGCGTGCTTCGGCGCCATCCAGCTCGTTGAGGCGCCCCGGCCCGGAAGGTGCAGGCTGGCCGTGGCGGCCGGCGTCTCGGCCAGCAGGCGGCCCTTGCGGAACACCTTGAGCCGCGCGGCGCGCAGGCGGATCGCCTCGACCGGGTCGCGCGCCTGCAGCAGCACGAAGCTGGCGTCGCGGCCGGCCTCGAGGCCGTAGTTCTCCAGGTGCATCACACGCGCCGCGTTGGTCGTCACCGCCTCGAAGCACTGGCGGATGCCGTCCTGGCTCGTCATCTGCGCCACGTGCAGGCCCATGTGCGCCACTTCGAGCATGTCGCCCGAGCCCATGCCGTACCAGGGGTCCATCACGCAGTCGTGGCCGAAGGCGACGTTAACGCCGGCCGCCATGAGTTCGGGCACGCGCGTCATGCCGCGGCGCTTGGGGTAGGTGTCGTGGCGGCCCTGCAGAGTGATGTTGATGAGCGGGTTGGACACCACCGACACGCCGCTCTGCGCGATCAGCGCTAGCAGCTTGCTCACGTAGTAGTTGTCCATCGAGTGCATGGAGGTGCAGTGCGAGCCGGTCACGCGGCCTTGCATCGCCAGGCGCTGGGTTTCGAAGGCCAGCGTCTCGATGTGGCGCGAAAGCGGGTCGTCCGACTCGTCGCAGTGCATGTCGACCAGCTTGCCGCGCGCCGCGGCAAGCTCGCACAACAGCTTCACGCTCGCCGCTCCCTCGGCCATGGTGCGCTCGAAATGCGGAATGCCGCCGACCACGTCCACGCCCTTGTCGAGCGCGCGCTCCAGGTTCTCGACGCCGCCGGGCGAGCGCAGCACGCCGTCCTGCGGAAAGGCGACCAGCTGCAGGTCGAGATACGGCGCAACCTTGCGCTTGACCTCCAGCAGCGCATCGACTGCCAGCAGGCTGGGGTCGCTGGTGTCCACGTGCGAGCGCACGGCCAGCAATCCCTTGGCCACCGCCCAGTCGCAGTACGCCAGTGCGCGCTCGATCAGCGCGTCTGCCGTCAGCAGCGGCTTGAGTTCGCCCCACAGCGCGATGCCCTCGAGCAGCGTGCCGCTCTGGTTGACGCGCGGCAGGCCGTAGCTCAGCGTGGCGTCCATGTGGAAATGAGGGTCGACGAAGTGGGGCGCGAGCAGCAGGCCCTGCGCGTCGAGCGTTTCGTGTGCCGGCGCATCCATGCCCTGAGTGATTTCGGCGATGCGTCCGCCCTGCACGGCGACCGACATGCCGGTGCGGCCGTCGGGGAGGGTGGCGTTGGTGATGAGGAGGTCGAGCATCGTGGGGGCCTTTTCCTGTTCCTCGCGAGGCTATCGGAGAGCCCAGCGGTTGTTCCGGTTGTGGATGTAGATGTACACGTTGTCGCTGCGGTCGCGGGCGACGCCGGCACGGCCCCAGGGGAATGCCGCCGGGTTGCGGGAAACGCCCATGGAGGCCAGCCAGCGCTCGTGGAAGCGATAGCGCTGGTCTACGCTGCCGTAGAAGTCGGCGTCCTCGAGCTTGCGCAGGGCGGGCGTCGTGAGAGTCAGGGAGCAACTGACCAACAGCAGTTCTTCGAAGCGCAGCATGAGCTGCACGGCCATGTCGCCGGATGTCGTGGTTGCGCGTGCGAAGACGCAGTCGACGAGCCGGCCTTCGACAAGCACGGCCTGGGCCGTCCGTGCGAAAGAGTCTGGCAGGCTGTCGGCGCGGGTGTCGGTACAGGCAACGACGCCGGCCGCCGAGAGACAGCCGTTCGTCGTGTCCAGATGGAGTGCCGTGTTCACCTCACCGCCCGGATGCCAGCGTCTCAGCGCGTGTTCTGCGCCCGGTACCGGTACTGCCCTGGCGCAGGCCCGACCTCGATGGTCACGCGGCGCAGCTTCTCGTCGTGCCCCGAATCGGCCTTTGCCGTGACGACGATGCCGCGCGGCGTGGCACGGCAGGTGAGGTCGGACAGCGAGATCTCCGCGTGGTCGTTGTCGAGTTCTGCAATTGCCACCGTGTGCTCGGCGCGCAGGCTGCCGTTGGCGTCGCGGCTCATCCACTGCACGTAGAGGAACGACTGGGCGTACTGCTCGGCATGCACTACGCGGTAGGTGCCCTGGTGGTCCTTGCCCCAGGTGCCGCACATCTGCACCCAGGTCACCGCGTCGGCCGTGCTGAAAGCCTCGTAGCCGTAGTTCATGCCCAGTGCGCGGGCGCCGTTGCCGCCCATTGCGAGCATGGCCAGCAATGCCGAGAGCAGGGCCCTTCGAGCGGCGTTGGCGGTCCTCGTGGTCATCAGCGTTCCCCCTTGCGGTACGGTTTCATCAGCGCCTGCGGGTAGCTCGCCTTGCGTGCCACCAGCACCAGCGCCAGGATCGACAGCAGGTAGGGCAGCATCAGGTAGATCTGGTAGGGCAGCACGGCGTCGCCGGATTGTTGCAGTCGCAGCTGGAGCGCATCGAAGAAGGCGAACAGCAGCGCGCCCAGCAGGGCCTTGCCCGGGCGCCACGAGGCGAACACCACCAGCGCCACGCAGATCCAGCCGCGGCCGTTCACCATGTTGAAGAAGAAGGCGTTGAAGGCCGACAGCGTGAGGAAGGAGCCCGCCACGCCCATCAGCGCCGAGCCCGCGACGATGGCGCCGGTGCGCGTGGCCGCGACCGAGACGCCCTGGCTTTCGGCTGCCTGCGGGTTCTCGCCGGCCATGCGCAGCGCCAGGCCCAGCGGCGTGCGGTACAGCACCCAGCCCACCACCGGCACCAGCAGCAGCGCGAACAGGGTGAGCGCGGTCTGTGCGTTCAGGATCGGGATGGGCAGCCAGTCCATCGGCGAGAAGGGCGTGATGGTGGGCGGCGTGTTCACCTTCGGAAAGCTCACGCGATAGCCGAAGTAGCTCAGCGCGGTCGCCAGCAGCGTGATGCCCAGCCCCGAGACGTGCTGCGATAGCGCCAGCCCCACGGTCAGGAAGGCGTGCAGCAGCCCGAACACCATGCCCGCGAGCGCGGCCACGCCCACGCCCACCCACAGCGGCGCGCCCGCGTACACCGCGAGCCAGCCGGTGAAGGCGCCCGCGACCATGATCCCCTCGATGCCGAGGTTGAGCACCCCCGCGCGCTCGCACAGCAGCACGCCGAGCGTGCCCAGGATGAGCGGCGTGGCGATGCGCAGCACCGCGACCCAGAAGGCGGCGTTGGAAAGAATGTCGAGCAGGTCGCTCATTTCGACATCCTCACCCGGTACTGCGTGAGCAGCGTCGCCACCAGCACCGCGATCAGCGAGGCCGCGACGATCACGTCGGCGATGTAGGTCGGAACGCCCACCGCGCGGCTCATGGTGTCGGCGCCGACCAGCACGCCCGCCACGAACACGGCGGCTGCGATCACGCCCAGCGGATGCAGCCCCGCCAGCATCGCGATGACGATGCCGGTGTAGCCATAGCCCGGTGACATGTCGAGCGTGACGTAGCTGGTGCGGCCCGCCACCTCTATGGCGCCCGCCAGCCCGGCCAGCGCACCCGAGAGCAGCGCCACCATCACCACCGTGCGCGTCACCGGCACCCCCGCGAAGGCGGCGGCGCGCGCGTTCGCGCCCACGGCGCGGATGTCGAAGCCCAGCACCGTGTACTTGAAGATGGCCCACACCATCACCGCCAGCGACACCGCCCACAGCAGGCCGGTGTGCACCCGCGTCTGCGCGACGAGCTTGCCGAGCTCCAGGTCGGACTGCAGCGACACGCTCTGCGGCCAGCCCATGGCGCTCGGGTCTTTCATCGGCCCGTCGAGCAGCGCCGACACGCCCAGCAGCACGATGAAGTTGATCAAGAGCGTGGTCACGACCTCGTCCACGCCCAGCCTGTTCTTCATGAGCGCCGGGCCCAGCAGCATCAGCGCGCCCGCGATGGCGGCGGCCAGCATCATCAAGGGAAACAGCAGCCACGGCGACAGCTCGAAGCCGGTGCCGCCGTGCATGCCGCCCACGGCGACGGCAGCCAGCGCGCCGGCGTAGAGCTGACCTTCGGCGCCGATGTTGAAGAGCCGCGCCTTGAAAGCGACGGTGGCCGCCAGCCCGGTAAGGATCAGCGGGATCGCGCGCGTCAGCGTCTCGCTCCACGCGAACACCGAGCCGAAGCCGCCCTGCAGCAGCAGCGCATAGGTGCGGCCGACCGGCGCGCCGGCCCACAGCACCAGCAGCGCGCTGATCGCCATCGTGAAGACGATCGCGCCGATGGGGGCGAGCACCAACGCCGTGCGCGAGGTTTCGTGGCGTCGTTCGAGCCGCATCATGACGAGGCTCCCTTGGCGGGAGCTGCTGTCGCACCGGCCATGGCCAGCCCGATGGCCTCGCGCGTCCAGGCCGAGGCCGGGCGCGCTTCGCCCAGGCGGCCGCCGTGCATCACCGCCACACGGTCGCCCAGCGCGAGCACTTCGTCGAGGTCGTCGGAAATCACCAGCACGGCGGCGCCCGCGTCTCGCGCGGCGATCAACTGCTGCTGCACGTACGCGACGGCGCCGATGTCCAGGCCCCAGGTGGGCTGGTGCGCGACGATCAGGCGCGGGGCTCGGTTGGGGTGCTTCCTGTCGGCCTTGTCCTGGCCGGCATCGGGCTCGGGTTGTTCGGGTGCCAGCAGGGCGCGTCCAAGAATCAGTTTCTGCATGTTCCCGCCCGAGAGCGAGCGAGCCGGCGCCATGAGGCCGGCACCGCGCACGTCGAAGGCCTTTTCGATGCGCCGCGCATGGAGGCGGGCGGCGGCGCGTTTCACGATCCACGACCAGCGCGAGAACACGGGGCTGCGCAGCCGCTCCGACACCGCGTTCTCCCATACCGGCAGGTCGCCGACCACGCCGACCGCATGGCGGTCTTCGGGGATGCGTGCGACGCCGCGCTGCACCAGCCGGGCAGGCGAGGGCGGCAACGCTCGGCCCATGAGCTGTGCGATGCCCGAGCTCGCGCGACGCGTGCCGCAGAGCAGCTCGGCCAGCGCGACCTGTCCGTTGCCCGAGACGCCGGCGATGGCGGTGATCTCTCCGGCGCGCAGCGTCAGCGATACCTCGCGCAGCCGGTCGCGCCCGTCGCCCTTGGCGGAGGCCGTGGTGCTCACGTGGTCGAGCACGCAGACGGCATCGCCCACCGATTTCGCAGGCCGGCGCTGCGGCGCCTCGACCGCGTGCCCGACCATCCACAGCGCGAGCTGCGCCTGCGTGGTGTCGGCCGTGCGTGCCTCGGCCACCAGCTTGCCGCCGCGCAGCACGGCGATGCGGTGCGACACGCGCAGCACCTCGTCGAGCTTGTGGCTGATGAAGATCACCGACAACCCCTGCGCCACCATCTGCGCGAGCGTGGCGAAGAGCGCCTCGCTCTCCTGCGGCGTGAGCACGGCGGTGGGCTCGTCGAGGATGAGGATGCGCGCTCCGCGGTACAGCGCCTTGAGAATCTCCACGCGCTGGCGCTCGCCGACCGAGAGGCTTCCTACCAGCGCGTCGGGCTGCACCGGCAGGCCGAAGCGCCTCGCCACGTCGAGCAGCCGCTCGCGCGCGGCGGCGCGGCGCGACACCGGGCGCCACAGCGGCTCGGTGCCCATCATCACGTTGTCGAGCACGCTCAGGTTGTCGGCCAGCGTGAAGTGCTGGTGCACCATGCCCACGCCGGCCGCCAGCGCGGCCTTGGGGTTGCCCGGCGGCAGCGGCGCGCCGAAGACCTCGATGCCGCCCTCGTCGGCGACGTAGTGGCCGAAAAGAATGGACATCAGCGTGGATTTGCCCGCGCCGTTCTCGCCAAGCAGCGCGAGCACTTCGCCGGACTTCAGGTCGAGCGAGACCGCGTCGTTGGCGACGAGGCTGCCGAAGCGCTTGGTGATGCCCTGCAGGCGCAGGACGGTGGCACTTGCTCCCCCCGCCGGAGGGAGCGACGACGCAGGTGCCGTCACTTCCACGCGGCCAGGAAGGCCAGCATGACCTTGGCGGAGTTGTCCGCCGCGATGCCCATGAAGGTGCCCATCTCGTTCTCGCCGTCGCCGCCGCCCGCGAGGTCGCTGAGCGAGCGGAAGGCGATGAAGGGCACGCCGTTGCTGTAGGCGACCATGCCCACGGCGGCGGTCTCCATGTCGAGCACGTTGGCCTGGAAGGTCTTGTAGGTGTATTCGCGGTAGGCCTTGTTGTCCATGAAGGCCTGGCCCGAGACGCCATTGCCGCCCACCACCAGCTGCGGCTTGCGCGGCAGGCACTTGCCTGCGCTGCAGTTGGCGAGGTCGACGTTGCGGATGCTGCGTGCCACCTCCAGCATCTTCGGGTCGGCCTCGAACCAGAACTTGCGCTGGATCTCGGGGTGCGCCGCCGAGCGAACCTCTACCGGGCGCGGGAACATCATGCCGAAGTTGGGCAGCATGGCGTCGGTGATGAAGGGTGGCGCGCTGTACTTGCCGGGCGCGGTTTCGCGAGCCATCAGCACCTCGAGGTACTGGCCCCATTGCGCCGGCACGGTGACGTCGCCCACGTGCAGCGACGGGTTCACGCCACCGGCGATGCCGCTGAACACGATGTTGGTCACGCGAAAGCGGTTGAGCACCAGCTGCGTGTTCATCGTGGCGTTGGTCATGCTGATGCCCGAGAGGAACAGCACGACCGGCTTGCCTTCCAGCGTGCCGGTGGTGAACTCCACCCCGTTCACACTGTGCTTCATCGGGCCTTGCAGGCGCGTGAGCAGCAGTTTCAGCTCCGGCTCGAAGGCCGACAGCACCGCGATGCGCGGCGTATCGTCGAGCCGGGTGCTGCTGTTGATGGCGACGGCGCCGCCCTTGTAGACACCCACGCAGCCGGTCAGCGAAATACCGAGTACCGCGGCGGCAAGAACGCCTCTGACTGTTCGGGGAACACCGCGGAACCGGCTTTGCCGGGCCGCAGGTGTTGCCCCCTGCAAGGGGGTAGAAGAAGCGACACGAAGTGCGCGCAGCCTGGGGGTGTACTTCATTTTGCGGTGGACTTCGGCTGCGAGTCGTCCACTTTCACGGTGAACTTGCCCGAGAGGATGTCGGCTTGCTTGGCCTTCACCTTCGCGACGATGTCGGCCGGAACCTTCTTCTCGAAGGTGCCCAGCGGCGCGAGTTCGGAGCCCTTGTATTTCATCTGCGCGTAAACGCCGTAGTCCTCGGCGGCGAACTTGCCTTCCTTCACGAGCTTGATCGCTCGGTCGGCGGCCGGCTCGAAGTTCCACAGGGCCGATGCCACCACCGTGTCGGGGTACTGGCTCTGGGTGTCGATCACGTTGCCGATGGCGAGCTTGCCCTTTTCCTTGGCGGCATCCGAGACTCCGAAACGCTCCGCGTACATCACGTCGGCACCCTTGTCGATCATGGCGAAGGCCGCTTCCTTGGCCTTCGGCGGGTCGAACCAGCTGTTGATGAAGCTCACGCTGAATTCCACCTTCGGGTTCGTCTCCTTCGCGCCGGCCATGAAGGCGTTCATCAGGCGGTTGACCTCGGGAATGGGGAAGCCGCCGACCATGCCGATGCGGTTGCTCTTGGTCATGCCGCCGGCCACCATGCCGCTGAGGTAGGCGGGCTCCTGGATGTAGTTGTCGAACACGCTGAAGTTGGGCGCCTGCGGCTTGAGCGACGAACCCATCAGGAAGGCGACCTTGGGGAAGTCCTTCGCCACCTTGCGCGCCGCCGCCTCCACGCCGAACACCTCGCCCAGGATCAGCTGGTTGCCGCCGGTGGCGTACTCGCGCATCACGCGCTCGTAGTCGGCATTGCTCACGTTCTCGGTGGCCTTGTACTCGATCTCCCCGCGCGCCTCGGCCGCCTTCAGCGCCTTGTGGATGCGGCCCACCCATTGCTGCTCGAAGGGCACGGTGTACACCGCCGCCACCTTTAGCTTGGCCTGCGCGAGTGCGAGGCCCGGGGCGCCAACCGCGGCAAGCGCTGCGGCAACGGCGACGGAACGGATGATCAATTGACGGCGTGCGGTCACGGTACTTCTCCTCGAGGTATGGAAATCTTCTTGTGGGGCCGCCTCACCGGCAGCCCGCGGCCACCGGACGATGGCGTGTGCGCTGGAGGGCGGGGTTACTTGGTGCCGAAGATGCGGTCGCCGGCGTCACCGAGGCCAGGGAGGATGTACCCATGGCTGTTGAGCTCGCGGTCGATCGCTGCGGTGTAGATCGCCACGTCCGGGTGCGCCTTCTGCATCGTCGCCACGCCCTCGGGGCAAGTCAGCAGGCAGACGAACTTGATCGACTTGGGGTTGAGCTCCTTCAGCCGCTCGACCGCCGCCACGGCCGAGTTGCCGGTGGCCAGCATCGGGTCGACCACGATCACGTCGCGGTTCTCCATCTCGCCGGGCATCTTGAAGTAGTACTCCACGGCCGTCAGCGTCTTGGGGTCGCGGTACAGGCCGATGTGGCCGACGCGCGCGCCGGGCACCACGGTGAGCATGCCGTCCAGGATGCCCGTGCCGGCACGCAGGATGGACACCAGCACCAGCTTCTTGCCGTCGATGACCTTGGCCTGCATCGTTTCGAGCGGGGTCTCGACCTCGATGTCCTGCATCGGCATGTCGCGCGTGACCTCATAGGCCATCAGCATGCTGATTTCGTTCAGGAGCCGGCGGAAGCTGTTGGTGGACGCATCCTTGCGGCGCATCAGCGTGAGCTTGTGCTGGATGAGGGGGTGGTCGAGGAGGTGGACGTTGCTGCTCATTGGAGTTCTTTGTGGCGTTGCTGAAAGACAGGGAACCCGAGAGTCTAAAAGACGGTGCCGTCACTCTCGATCAGCAGGGGCGGAGCACCGTCACGCAAGCGCTGTGCCAGCGCGCGGCCCGCCGCCCAGGTGCCGCCTTCGAGCACGCAGGCCAGCGGAAGCTCCTCCTCGGTGCGGTCGAGCACCTTGCGTACGCGCGGCGCCACCTCGTCGAGCAGCGCCACGGTGAGCGCGCGCCATTCGACGATGAATTCGTCGCCCACCTTCCAGGTGCGGGAGAGGAAGGCCGGATCCTTCGGCACGATCACGCCGCTGTCGATCAGCAGGCCGCCGTTGCGATACTCGGGCAGGGCGGTGAGCGCGTCGAGATGGCGCACCTTCACGCCGGCCCACTCGAAGGGTTCGAGCAGCGAGTACGTGAGCCACTGCGAGAGCTTGTGAAAGGGCATCCAGCCATTGGTGAGGCCGGGGCCGCGCACGGCGCTGTGGCGCCAGCAGTCGCCGAGCGCCAGCGCCGGGTCGCCCGAGCCGATGCCGCCCGGACTGTCGCTGCCGTCGGCCGCGATGCTGTCGACCGCGTTGGCCGCTGGCCAGATGCGCGAGAGCGTCTCCAGCAGCAGCGAAAGGATCTGGTGCGCCGTGATCTCGGCGGTGGGTGGCGTGGCCGCACCGAAAGGCGCCACCAGTGCATCGAACATGCCGGCGGGCCGGCCTTCGTCGCCGAAGGTCTCGGGCTGCTCGCTCATCGCCTCGCCGAGCCGGCGCAGCAACACAGCGCGGCCCGCGAGGCCGACCAGTGGATTGACCTCGCTCACCTGGAAGGCGTCGCCCAGCCGCTCGGTGACCAGGCCGCGCAGCCCGGCCGCATCGACCTGGAAAGGCCGGTCGGGGTCAGACGAGAAAAGGCCGCTCGTGAACGCGTGGAAGCTCGCCACGCCCAGCCCCTCGGAGCGCGTGAAGCGCTGGCCGGTGGCCGATTCGGTGTAGTGCCAGCCGGCGCCGGCACCGGCGTCGAGCAGCACGCTCACCAGCACCAGGTCGATGTGCGCGCTGGCGCGCTGGCGTGCGTCGACCTTGCCGAGCAGCCTGTCGAGTTCCTCGAGGCGGTTCACGCTGCCGGCCTCGAAGTGGCGCCAGCGGCTGTGGTACGGGATGGTGTCCCACGGATAGCGCTCGCGCGTGACCTCGGCTACGCTGCGCGCCGCGTCTTCGAGTGCGTCGTCGCCGCCGATGCGGAACCACTGCGACTCGCCGCGCCGCGCGCGAGCGAGCAGGGCGTTGGCGCGCTCGCGGATCGCGGCGGTGGTGCGCAGCAGCGTGGCCGCGCCTGCCGGATGGGTGGTGTCGACGGCGAATTCGATGGAGGGGTCCACCTCTCCCGCGCCGCCGGGCGGCAGGCTGCCGGAGCCGTCCGAGGGCAGGTTCGGGTCGTCGTGGTTTCGGTTGCTGTTCATTCGCTGAGTCCTCGGCCCTTGGCCTTCTTCAGTTCCTCTGCGTCCGGCACCGGGCCTGGCGTGAAGTAGCCGGCCGCCATCTTGGCGTCCATCTCGACGCGGGCGTCCGCGGGAATCAATTCGTCGGGGATGTTCACGCGCTCGCCGATCTCGATGCCCGAGCCGGTGATCGCGTCGAATTTCAGGTTGCTCATCGACACGAGCCGATGGATTTTTTTGATGCCGAGCCAGTGGAAGACGTCGGGCATCAGCTCCTGGAAGCGCATGTCCTGCACGCCGGCCACGCACTCGGTGCGCGCGAAATACTGGTCGGCCGTGTCGCCGCCCACCTGGCGCTTGCGTGCGTTGTAGACCAGGAACTTGGTCACCTCGCCCAGCGCGCGGCCTTCCTTGCGCGAATAGGCGATGAGCCCGACGCCGCCGCGCTGCGCGCCCTGGATGCATTCCTCGATCGCGTGCGTGAGATACGGCCGGCAGGTGCAGATGTCGGAGCCGAACACGTCCGAGCCGTTGCACTCGTCGTGGATGCGCGCGGTGAGCTCGACCTCGGGGTTGGCCAGGTCGCGCGGGTTGCCGAAGATGTAGAGCGTCTGCCCGCCGATGGGCGGCAGGAACACCTCGAGGTCGGAGCGCGTGACCAGCTCGGGGTACATGCCGCCGGTTTCCTCGAAGAGCGTGCGGCGCAGGTCGGTTTCGGAGCAGCCGAAGCGGCGCGCCACCTCGGGCAGGTACCACACGGGCTCGATGGCGGCCTTGGTCACCATCGCGGCGCCGCCTGCGGTGAGGAACTTGCCGTCGGCCTTGAGGCGGCCCTTCTGCAGCGCCTCGATCACCTCCGGCAGGATCACGTGCGCCTTGGTGATCGCGATGGTCGGGCGGATGTCGTAGCCCGCCGCCAGTTCGGTGGCGAACACCTCGGCCACCTGCGCGCCCCAGGGGTCCAGCGACACGATGCGCCCCGGCTCGCTCCATTGCGGATAGGGGCCGATCGTGTCGGTAGGCGCGGTGTTGGTCAGGTCGGCCTTGTGCTCGCGCTTGAGCGCGCCGGCCGCCACCGCGAGCGCCCGGTAGACGCTGTAGGAGCCGCTGTGCGTGCCGATCACGTTGCGGTGCGCCCGCTTGGTGGTGGTGCCGACCACCGGCCCCCGCTCCGCTGCCGTGGCTGCGCCCCAGCGGATGGGCAGCGCGCCGAAGCCGCCGGCGTGCGAGGTCAGCCGGATGTGGCCGGTCGACGTGGAGGGGTGCAGCGGGGGGAGGGGCATCGCGCCGGTGGCGCCGCCGGGGACGGAAGGGATCGTTGTGCTGTCAGCAGACATTGGTGGCCCTCAAAAAATGCAATGTACCGATCAGGCGTGCGGCTTGCAAGCAACGGGCCACGCGCGAGCCGCGGCGCGAATGGGGAACAATGCGCGGGGACGGCGGATGGACCGGATGCGATGGAGGAAAGAACGATGCGTGTGCTTCCCTGTGTATTTCTCGCCCTGGGCCTGCTCGGCCTGAGCGGCTGCGACAAGGCCAAGGAGGGTTTCTCCGAAGGCTTCGATACCGCCTTCAGGGCCAGTTTCCGGGAGAGCTTCATCGGCAGCTGCGTCAAGAGCGCGGGCGAGCGCGGGAACAAGTCGGAGGAAGAGCGTAAGAAGCTGTGCACCTGCGCGGCCGACAGCGTCATGAAGGACACCTCCGTGGCCGACCTGCAGGACCAGGAAAAGGTCGGGGCGCGAATCGGCCCGATCATCCAGCAGTGCTTGAAGCAACCCTGAAGCAGCCCCTGCCGGCGCCGCCGGCCCCGGCACAATCGGCCGGAACTTTTTCGACAAGGCTGTAACCAGCCAGCCCGATGGAACGAAACACCGTAGGCAGCAGGAAGAACCCCGGCGACGTGGAAGCGGCGCTGCGCGGCCTGTTCCTCCGCGGCCTCGACGGCGACGCGAAGGCCTACCGCGACTTCCTGCTGCAGCTCAGCGCGCATTTGCGCGCCTTTCTGGGCAAGCGCCTCTTTGGCTGGCCCGATGAAGTGGAAGACCTCGTCCAGGAATGCCTGCTCGCCATGCACAACCAGCGCCATACCTACCAGAGCGACCAGCCGCTGACGGCCTGGGTGCACGCCATCGCGCGCTACAAGATGATCGATCTGCTGCGCGCCAAGTCGGCCCGCGAAGATTTGCATGAGCCGCTGGACGACGACCTGGCCGTGTTCGCCGAATCGGCGCAGGAGGCCAGTGACGCGAAGCGCGACCTCGGCGGCCTGCTCGAGACCCTGCCGGATCGCCAGCGCCTGCCGATCGTGCACGTCAAGATCGAGGGCCGCTCGGTGGCCGAGGCCGCGAGCCTGACCGGCATGTCGGAATCGGCCGTCAAGGTCGGCATCCACCGGGGGCTGAAGGCGCTGGCCGCCCGCTTCGGAAATGGCTGGGGGGCTGCGGCATGAAGACCGACGACCTCGTCTCGATGCTGGCCAACGGCGAGGTGGCCGTCTCGCGCCGGCGCGCCAGTTCGCGCATCTGGCTGGCGGTGCTGCTGGGGCTTCCGTTCTCGTTCGCGATCCTGCTCGCCGGCTACGGGGTGCGGCACGACATCGTGCAGGCCATGTTCTGGCCGATGTTCTGGGTCAAGGTGCTGTTTCCGCTGTGCATCGCGGCCGCCGGCTTCGTGGC
The DNA here is from genome assembly GCF_048305045.1 of Variovorax sp. 278MFTsu5.1. Classification (NCBI taxonomy): domain Bacteria; kingdom Pseudomonadati; phylum Pseudomonadota; class Betaproteobacteria; order Burkholderiales; family Comamonadaceae; genus Variovorax; species Variovorax sp. 278MFTsu5.1. The sequence goes on along the minus strand of NZ_CP157622.1, from coordinate 3,752,416 downwards.
CGCCGAACGGCTCGCGCGGCCGGGCGTGAAGCCCCGGCATACCTGGATGGGCGCGGTGCTGCCGGTGCTCGGGGTGTGGCTGCTGGCGGCGATAGCCTGGTTCACCATGCCGGCCGACGATCGCATGCCGGCGCTGATGGGGCAGTCGTGGCGCATCTGCGCGGCGAGCATCGGGCTGATGGCGCTGCCGGTGTTCGCGGCCGCCCTGTTCGCGCTCAAGGGCATGGCGCCCACGCGGCCCGCGCTGGCGGGCGCGGCGGTCGGCGCGCTGGCAGGTGGCGTGGGAGCCTCGGTCTATGCGCTGCACTGCATGGAGCTGACCGCGCCGTTCCTCGCCGTGTGGTACGTGAGCGGGATCGCGGTGCCCGTGCTGGTGGGGGCGCTGCTGGGGCCGCGCCTGCTGCGCTGGTAGGCAGCAGTCAGGCGGGCCGGTTCCTGGGCTCTCAGCGCTTCTTGCTGCCGAAGATCCCGCCCAGCACGCCGCGCAGGATCTCCTTGCCCACCGAGGTGCCCATGGTGCGCACCGCCGACTTGGCCATGGTCTGCACCAGCCCGTCGTGCTTGGCGCCGCGCGGGCCGGTGGTGCCGAAGAGCATGTCGTTGAGCATGCCGCCCATGCCCGAACCCGAGGATTCGGCGGGGCCCTTGGCGGCGCCCGGCGCGGCAGGGGCAGGGGCGTCCGGCGCGCTTTCGGCGCGGCCCTTTAGCTTTTCGTAGGCCGATTCGCGGTCCACCGACTTCTCGTAGATGCCCGCGACCAGCGAGCCGTCGATCAGCGCCTTGCGCTGCTCGGGCGTGATCGGGCCGAGCTGGCTGGCCGGCGGCAGCACGAACACGCGCTCGGTCACGCTGGGGCGGCCCTTTTCGTCGAGCAGGCTCACCAGCGCCTCGCCGACCGCGAGTTCGGTGATGGCGGTCTCGATGTCCAGGCCCGGCTTCTGGCGCATGGTGCTGGCGGCCGCCTTCACGGCCTTCTGGTCGCGCGGGGTGAAGGCGCGCAGCGCGTGCTGCACGCGGTTGCCGAGCTGGGCCAGCACGGTGTCGGGAATGTCCAGCGGATTCTGCGTAACGAAATACACGCCCACGCCCTTGGAGCGCACCAGCCGCACCACGAGCTCGATGCGTTCCACCAGCGCCTTGGGCGCCTCGTTGAACAGCAGGTGGGCCTCGTCGAAGAAGAAGGCCAGCTTGGGCTGCTCGGGGTCGCCGACCTCGGGCAGCTGCTCGAAGAGCTCCGACAGCATCCACAGCAGGAAGGTGGCGTACAGCCGCGGCGAATTCATGAGCTTGTCGGCCGCGAGCACGTTGACCACGCCCTTGCCGCCCACGGTCTGCATGAAGTCGGCGATGTTGAGCATCGGCTCGCCGAAGAATTTGTCGCCGCCCTGGGTCTCGATCTGCAGCAGCCCGCGCTGGATGGCGCCCACGCTGGCGGCGCTGATGTTGCCGTACTGGGTGGTGAACTGGCTCGCGTTCTCGCCCACGTACTGCAGCATCGCGCGCAGGTCCTTCAGGTCGAGCAGCAGCAGGCCGTTGTCGTCGGCGATCTTGAACACCAGGTTCAGTACGCCGGCCTGCGTTTCGTTCACGTCGAGCATGCGGCCCAGCAGCAGCGGGCCCATGTCGGAGACCGTGGCGCGCACCGGGTGGCCCTGTTCGCCGAACACGTCCCAGAGCGTGACAGGGCAGGCGGCGGGCTCGGGCAGCTCGATGCCGCGTTCCTTCAGCGTGGCGGCCAGCTTGTCGCCGATGCTGCCCTTCTGGCTGATGCCGGTCAGGTCGCCCTTGACGTCGGCCATGAACACCGGCACGCCGATGGAGGAAAGCTTCTGCGCGATGGTCTGCAGCGTGACGGTCTTGCCGGTGCCGGTGGCGCCGGTGATGAGGCCATGGCGGTTGGCCAGGCCGGGCAAGAGGTTGCACTCGATGGTGTCGTGCCGTGCGATCAGAAGAGGGTCGGCCATGGGGCGCTCCGTCGTATGGGAAGCGGGCAGTCTAATCAACCGGCACTCCTATAATCCACGGCCCGCACGGTGGTTCAGGAAAAAGTTTTAGGAGGTTTTTTTGTCATCGACTGCCCAGCCCCCCATTCCCGCCAACGGCGACGCCTCCGAACAGTCGCCGATCGAAAAAGAGCTGGCCGTGCTGCTCGTGAACGCGCTGAATCTCGAGGTCGCTCCCGAGGACATCGTGCCGACCGAACCGCTGTACGGCGAAGGTCTCGGCCTCGACTCCATCGACATCCTCGAAGTGGCGCTCGAAGTCTCGCGCCGCTACGGCTTCCAGCTGCGTTCCGACGACGAACGCAACCAGCAGATCTTCCAGTCGCTGCGCACGCTCGCGGCACACGTGGCCCAGCATCGCGTAGCCACCTGATCCCATGTCCCGATGGCGAATAGCGCTCCTGCTGGTGGTGGGGGTCGCATATGCCGGCCTCTCCCACTGGATGACGCTGTTCCACGCGACCCAGCCGTGGGCGGTGGTCGTGCTGCTCGGTCCGCTGTGGCTCGCAGCCATGGGCCTGGCCGGCAGCTGGTTCGGCCGCTGGGGCGTCGCCATTGCTGCTGCAGTGGGCATCGGCGGCTTCTCGCTCGTCTTCCTCGGCGAGGCGGGCGACCCCAACCGGCTGTACGTGATGCAGCACGTGGCCATCAACGGCGCGCTGTGCGGCTGGTTCGGCTCCACGCTGCGCGGCAAGGGATTGCCCCTGATCACGCAGTTCGCGCAGCGCGTGCATCCGCTGCGCGGCCACATGCTTTCCTACACCACGCAGCTCACGCGCATCTGGACCGGCTTCTTCGCCGTGATGGTGCTGGCCTCGGTCATCATCTACCTGACACGGCCGTTCTCCGACTGGTCGCTGTTCGCCAACGTGCTGTCGCCGGTGATGGTGACGCTGCTCTTCGTGGGCGAGCACCTGGTGCGCTACCGGCTGCATCCCGAATTCGAACGCACGCGCCTCGTGGACGCGGTGCGCGCGTTCTATGGCACGTCGTCGGTTGACAGCAGCCCCGGCGGCCAATGAAACAGGCCTTGACACAGGCCCCGCCCGCGTGACGACAGACGACAACCGATTCCTGCCACTGCTCGCGAACCGCGACCCCGACGCACCCCTCGCATGGCGCGCGGGCGTTCCCGTGAGCGCGCGCCAGTTCCTGGCCGACGTGGCCCGCTTCGCTCCCACGCTTCCCGCGGAGGGCGATGCCGTCAATCTCTGCGGCGACCGCTATGCCTTCGCGGTGAGCCTCGGCGCGGCGCTGGTGCGCGGCCGCGCGAGCATGCTGCCGCCCGACGCGCGGCCCGACACGATCTCGCGGCTGCTCGAATCGCACGGCTCGCCGCTTTTCGCGCACACCGACGCCTCGCACATTCAGACGCCGGGTATCGAGCGCCTGCTGCTCGAAGGACTGGCCGGCCCCGCGGATGATGCCCCCGTGGACGTGCCGCGCATCGACGCGGGCATGCACGCCGCGAGCCTGCTGACTTCGGGCTCCACCGGCGTCCCCCAGCCGCACGCCAAGACCTGGGGCACGCTGGTGGGCGACGTGGCCGTGGCCGTCAAGCGCCTGTGCCGGGTGCTGGAGCGCCCGACGCTCGAAGGCCTGACCCTGGTCGCCACGGTGCCGGTGCAGCACAGCTACGGCCTGGAGTCGTCGGTGCTGCTGGCGATGCTGGGCGGCGCGGCCTTCGAGAGCGGCCGGCCGTTCTTCCCGGCCGACGTCGCGAAGACGCTGGCCTCGGTGCCGCGCCCGCGCGCGCTGGTGACCACGCCGTTCCACCTCAAGACGCTGCTGCTCTCGGGCATCGAGCTGCCGCCGGTCGACCTGATCCTGTCGGCCACCGCGCCGCTGTCCCCGCAGCTCGCGCAGCAGGCCGAGCAGGCGATGGGCGGCGTGCTGCTCGAGATCTACGGCAGCACCGAGTCGGGCCAGGTCGCCACGCGCCGCACCACCGACAACGAGATCTGGGAAACCTTCGGCGAGATCCGCGTGCATGCCGAGCCTTCGGCCGACGGCGGGCCCGAGCGCTTCATCTTCAGCGGCGACTTCATGCCCGAGCCCACGCCCATGGCCGACGTGCTCGAGCTGCTGGACGAGCGCCGCTTCCGGCTCTTCGGCCGCGCCAATGACCTGATCCACGTGGCGGGCCGGCGCAGTTCGCTCGCGCACCTGAATTTCCACCTCAACAGCATCCCCGGCGTGGACGACGGCGCCTTCTGGCTGCCCGACGAGGTGGCCGACGGCGTGGTGCGGCCGGTGGCCTTCGTGGTCGCGCCCACGCTGTCGGCGGGCGAGATCATCGCCGCGCTGCGCCAGCGGCTGGAGGCGGTTTTCGTGCCGCGCCGCGTGGTGCAGGTGAAGTCCTTCCCGCGCGAGGGCACGGGCAAGCTCACCGTGCGGGCACTGCGCGAATTCGCGCTGGCGCAGCTCGCGGAAGACGATACGCCGGTGCAGATGGCCCATGCGGTGCCGGCCGATCACCCCGTGTTCGCCGGCCATTTTCCGGGCCAGCCGCTGCTGCCCGGCGCGCTGGTGCTGGCCGAGGTGATGGAGGCCATCCGCCGCGTGCCGGCGCTGGTCACTCGGCTGGGCGGGCATCCCACGCTGGCAGCGGCCAAGTTCCTCGCGCCCGTGCGGCCCGGCGCCGTGCTCTCCATCGAACTGAACCCTGAGGCCGGCGCCTCCCGCGGCGTGCGATTCGACGTTCGCTGCGACGGCGTGGTGGCTGTCACCGGCCGCTGGACCGGCGTGCAAGAGTCGGACTGATGAAGCACACCGACGTCGAGAGGCGCGCCCTGGACGAGGCTTCCCGCAACGGCCAGGCGGAACCCAAGGGGGAGCGTGGCGAGGGCGGCGACTGGGCACGCGCGCCGGAGCGCAGCAACATGCTCGCGCTGCGCTTCATCGTGATGATGGCGCTGGTGTTCGGCCGGCACATCACGCGGCTGCTGCTGCCGCCCATTGCCCTGTACTTCCTGCTGTTCGCGCCAGCGCAGCGCCGGCACATCAAGCGCTACCTGTTCCGCGCCATCGGGCCGCAGGCGGGCTGGGTCGACGGCTTCCGGCTGCTGCATGCCTTCGCCTCGACGGTGCTCGACCGCGTGTATTTCCTGCGCGGGCGCATGGATCTGTTCAAGGTGAAGATCCGGGGCAACGAGCCGCTCGACCTCGAGATGGCGAACGGGCGGGGCGCCTTCCTGCTCGGCGCCCACGTCGGCAGCTTCGAGGCGCTGGGCGCCTGCAAGCAGCAGACGCACCAGCGCCACTTGCGCGTCGCGATGCTGATGTACCCCGACAACGCGCGGCGCATCACCGGCATCCTCAACGCCATCGCGGTGCCCGAGCTGCGCCCCCACGTCATCGCGCTGGGCCGGCCGCATTCGATGCTGGAGCTTCGCGACTGGCTCGACAGCGGCGGCATGGGCGGCATGCTGGCCGACCGCACGCTGCCCGGCGGCGAGGAACAGCCCGCGCACCAGCGCGGCAACAACATCGTGCTGCCTTTCCTCGGGCAGCCCGCCGTCTTCAACGACGGTCCCTTCCGCCTGGCCGCGCTGCTGCGCCGCAAGGTGTTCTTCATGGCGGGTCTCTACGACGGCGGCGCGCGCTACGATGTCCGGTTCGATCCGCTGGCCGATTTCGGCGAGCGGGCAGCCAGCCCGGCGGAGCGCGAGCAGCGCATCCGCGCGGCGGTCGAAGCCTACGTGGCGCGCCTGGAGGCGATGTGCCGTGCGTACCCCTACAACTGGTTCAATTTCCATGATTTCTGGCTCGAAGATGCGGCTTGACCGGCTCTGCAGGGCATTCGTGCTCGCGCTGGCCTTCTGCGCCGTGCCGGCCTGGGCGGCCTTCGACCTGCCCGAACTGATGACGCTGCTGGCCAAGCAGAAGAGCGGGGAGGCCCGCTTCACCGAGCAGCGCTTTGTGCACGGCCTCGAAGGCCCGCTGGACGCCAGCGGCACGCTGAGCTTCGACGCGCCCGACAAGCTGGTGCGCCGCACGCTGTCGCCGCGCGTCGAGACGATGGCGGTCGAAGGCAACACGCTCACGCTGTCGCGCGGCGGTCGCAACCGCACGCTGGCGCTCGACAGCATGCCCGAGCTGCTCGGCCTGGTCGAAGCGATGCGCGGCACGCTGACGGGCGACGGCGCCACGCTGCAACGCTACTTCCGCAGCACCGTGTCGGGCTCCGCCGCCAGGTGGACGCTCGACCTCGCGCCGCTGGACAGCCGCCTTGCCGCCCAGGTGCGCAGCATGCGCATCAGCGGCCGCGCGAGCGACGTGCTGGGGCTCGAGATGGAATTCGTCGGCGGCGACCGTTCGGTCATGAACATCACGCCGGGCGCCGCCGGCCCCGGGCCGGCTCCAGCGCCGGCCGGCGCTCCCGGACGCACCACGCCGTGATGCAGCCGGGGCAGCTGCAGCAGGCGGGCGGTCCGCCGGCCTGGAGGCGCAGGGCGGCCGTGCTGCTGGCATGGCTGCTGGTGCTGCTGTGCGGCGTGGTGGTCATCGCGCGCACGCAGATCGGCGCCGATCTCTCGGCCTTCCTGCCCAAGAGCCCCGACGTGCGCCAGCGCGTGCTGATCGAGCAGCTGCAAAGCGGCGTCGCCTCGCGCACGCTGATGCTGGGCATCGAAGGCGGCAGCTCGGCGCAGCGGGCCACCGTGTCGCGCGCGGTTGCGAAGGAAATGCGCGAGAGCAAGCTCTTCGAGCTGGTGCAGAACGGCGACGTGAGCGACTGGAGCGACAGCGGCACCTGGGTGTTCCAGCACCGCTACCAGCTCTCGCCGGGCATGAACCCGGGGCATTTCACCGTCGAGGGCCTGCGCGACGCGATCAACGAGACTCTGTCGATGCTGGGCACGCCGGCCGGCAACGTGATCAAGCCCTTCCTCGACCGCGACCCGACCGGCGAGACGCAGCGCATCGCCATGGAACTGGTGCCGGCCAGCTCGCCGCGCAGCGAGGACGGCGTGTGGATGTCGCGCACCGCGCCGCGCGCGCTGATGATCGCCACCACGCGCGCCGCCGGCAGCGACCTCGATGCGCAGGCCGTCGCCATCGCCCGCGTGCACTCGGCCTACGAGGCTGCGACGCGCGGCATGGGCGCCGAGGCTCCCAAGCTGCTGCTGAGCGGCCCGCCGGTGTTCTCGGTGATGAGCCGCGACAAGATCAAGACCGAGGCGATCCATCTCGCCGTGGTGGGCGGCGTCGTCATGGGCGGGCTGCTGCTTCTGGCTTTCGCCTCGCCGCGCGCGCTGGTCATCGCCTTCCTGCCGGTGGCCACCGGCGTGGTGATCGGCACCGCGAGCGTGAGCCTGGTGTTCGGCTCGGTGCACGGCCTTACGCTGGGCTTCGGCAGCACCCTGATCGGCGAGACGGTCGACTACGCCATCTACTACCTGATCCAGGCGCGCCAGGTCGGCGCGGGCGCGGTGGCCGGTACCGGCTGGCAGCGCTGGCGCGACCTGAACTGGCCCACCGTGCGACTGGGGCTGCTGACCTCGGTGTGCGGCTTCGCGGCGCTGGTGTTCTCGGGCTTCCCGGGGCTGGCGCAACTGGGCGTGTTCTCCATCGCCGGGCTCGTCTCGGCCGCGCTGGCCACGCGCTACGTGCTGCCGGTGCTGGCGCCCGATGGCGCCACCGGCATGGGCATGCGCCGCTACATGGCGCAGCTGGCAGGTGCGCTGGTACGCGGCCTGCCGCGCCTGCGCTGGCCGCTGGCAGCGCTGGGCGTGGCGGCGCTGGCGCTGGTGCTGTGGCAGGGCGGCCACCTGTGGCGCGCCGATCTCGGCGCCATGAGCCCGGTGCCCAAGGCTTCCCAGCAGCTCGACGAAATGCTGCGCAACGACATCGGCGCTAGCGACGGCGGCGTGCTGGTGGTGGCCTTCGGCGACGACGAGCAGGCCGCGCTGCGCCACACCGAGGCGGCCGCCGCGAAGCTGGATGCATTGGTCGACAGCGGCGAACTGGTCGGCTACGAGACCGTCACCCGCGTGCTGCCGAGCATGGAGGTGCAGCTCGCGCGCATCGCGGGCCTGCCCGATGCCGCGACCCTGCGCGCCAACCTGGCCGAGGCCACCAAGGGCCTGCCGCTGCCGGCCTCGCGGCTCGAGCCCTTCCTGGCCGACATCGAGGCCGCGCGCAAGCTGCCGCCGGTGCAGCGCGCCGAACTGGCCGAGGGGCCGCTGGGGCCGGTCCTGAACACGCTGATGTACCAGCGCCCTGGCGGCGGCTGGGGCACGCTGGTTGTGCTGCACCCCGGCGCGAAGTTCGACCAGGGCCGCCTCGAAGCGGCGCTGGCGGGTCTGCCCGAAGTGCAGGTGGTCGACGTGGGGCGCGAGCTGGCCAGCCTGTACCAGCGCTACCTGCACGAGGCCTTCGTGCAGGTGCTGCTCGGCGCGCTGGCGGTGGTGGTGCTGCTCGGCATCTACCTGCGCTCGTGGCGCCGGCTGCTGGCCGTGTGCCAGCCGCTGCTGTTCGCGGTGGTGCTCACGCTGGGCGGCATGGCCGTGCTGCAGGCGGCGCTGGGCATCCTGCACCTGGTGGGGCTGCTGCTGATCGTGGCGGTGGGCTCGAACTACGCGCTCTTCTTCGACCAGCTGCGCACGACCGGCAGGGCCGACGAAGACACGCTGGCCTCGCTGATGCTGGCCAACCTGACGACCGTGGTGTCCTTCGGGCTGATCGCGATCTCCGACATTCCGGCGCTGTCGTCCATCGGTCGGGTGGTCGCGCCGGGGGCGCTGCTGGCGCTGCTGCTGTCGGCGGCTTTCGCGCGGCGAGTGGGGCCTTCGAAGGCTTCGCGCGGCGCATGAGGGGAAAATCCGGCGCCATGTCTTCCGCTCCCGCGTCCACCAACGAATCCTGGCCCTGGCCGCCGGCCATCCGCGCCAGCGCGGCCTGGCACGCGGCAGCCATCGGCGCGGGCGTGCTGGTGCCGGGCGCCTTGCCGTGGGCCGTGGGCGCGATCGTGCTGAACCACGCGCTGATCACCGGCGCGGGCCTCACGCCGCGCAGCAGCCTGCTGGGCCCGAACGTCACCCGGCTGCCCGAGGCAGCGGCGGCGCGGCGCGAAGTCGCCATCACCATCGACGACGGCCCGGAGCCCGAAGTCACGCCACGCGTGCTCGACCTGCTCGACGCGCACGGCCAGCGCGCCACCTTCTTCTGCATCGCCGAGCGGGTGCTGGCGCAGCCGGCGCTGGCGCGCGAGATCGTTGCGCGTGGCCACAGCATCCAGAACCACACGGCGCGGCACCGGCACAACTTTTCGTTTCTCGGGCCGCGCGGGTTCGCGGCCGAAATCGCGCGGGCGCAGGACATCCTCGCCGAGGTCACCGGCCAGCGCCCGACCTGTTTTCGCGCGCCGGCCGGCCTGCGCAACCCGTTCCTGGAACCCGTGCTGCACCGCCTCGGCCTCTCGCTCGTGAGCTGGACGCGGCGCGGTTTCGACACCCGCGAGGGCGACGCCGCCAAGGTGATGGCGCGCCTGAGCCGCAACCTGCAGGCGCGCGACATCCTGTTGCTGCATGACGGCAACGCCGCGCGCACCGCTGCGGGACAACCTGTTTTGCTGGAGGTATTGCCCTTGTTGCTCGAACGCCTGCGCGCCGATGGACTGCGCTCCGTGACCCTGCCGGAAGGGCTGAAACCATGAACGCCGCGATGTCGCCTTCGCTTTCGACCGAGGTCGCGTGGCGCGAGCTGCACGAGGCCGCCACCATTCCGTACAAGAAGGGCGGCAACTTCGCCTGGCACTTCGCGCGCGGCAAGCTGGGACGCGACCCGGTGTTCCGCGGGCTCCTCGAACGCCGGCTCTTCGGCGCGCAGCACCAGCGCGTGGTCGACATCGGCTGCGGCCAGGGCCTGTTCGCGAGCCTGCTGGCGTCGATGAGCGCGATGCAGAAGCAGGGCCGCTGGCCCTCGTCGTGGGACGCCACGCCGCACGGCGCGGACTACACCGGCATCGAGCTCATGCCCAAGGACGTGGCGCGCGCCGAGGCCTCCATCGGCCACCTGGAGCCCACGCCCCGGCTGGTCTGCGCCGACATGTGCAAGGCCGATCTGCCCGAGTGCGACCTCGTGGTGATCCTCGACGTGCTGCACTACGTCAACCTCGAAGCGCAGGAGGGCGTGCTGCTGCGCGTGCGCGACGCACTGCGCCGTGGCGGCAACCCGCACGCGCGGCTGCTGCTGCGCGTGGGCGATGCGTCCAGCCGGCGCGGCTTCGCCATCAGCCAGTGGGTGGATCGCACGGTCACGCGCATCCGCGGCCACAAGGTCTCGCCGACCTGGGGCCGTCCGCTGGCCGAGTGGACGGCTGTGCTGGACCGCCTGGGCTTCCGCGTGCAGAGCATTCCGATGAGCGAAGGCACTCCCTTCGCCAACGTGCTACTGGTGGCCGACCTGGAGCCGGCCGCTTGACCGCGCCACAGACGCTCGACCGCGCGGGCATCGCCCTGCGCATTCCGCACAGCGGCAGCATGTGCCTGCTCGAGCGGCTCGAAGGCTGGGACACCGAATCCATCCGCTGTACCACCACCACCCACTCGCAGACAGACAACCCTCTGCGCACCGAAAGCGGGCTGCTGGCGCCGAACGCCATCGAATACGCCGCGCAGGCCATGGCCCTGCATGGCGGCCTGCTGGCAGAGGAGGGCAGCGCGCCGTCGGCCGGCTTTCTCGCGAGCGCGCGCAACGTGAAGCTGGCGGTGGCGCGGCTGGACGACGTGGCCGGCGCCCTGCAAGTCGGGGCCCGGCGCCTGTCGGGCGACGACCGGCAGATCCTCTATGAATTCACGGTTGCGGCCGAGGACGGCCGCATGCTGGCCGAAGGCCGCGCCGTGGTGGTCCTGAACACGCCGCTCGCCGCGGCAGCACAAGAAAGCACGCCGTCTCCATGAGCCTCGAAGGAAAACGCGCACTGATCACGGGCGCCAGCGGCGCGCTCGGCGCCGCCATGGCCGAGCGCCTGGCGCGCGACGGCGCCACGGTGCTGCTGCACGCCAATTCGCGGCCCGAGGCGGTCGAGCAACTGGCGGCATCGATCGCGGCCGCGGGCGGCAAGGCCGAATGCCACGTCTTCGACCTGTGCAGCGACGAGGCTTCGGCAGCCGCCTGCGCGTGCATCCTCGAAGGCGGGCCGGTGCAGATCCTCGTCAACAACGCGGGCGTGCACGACGACGCCGTGCTGCCCGGCATGCGCGCCGACCAGTGGCACAAGGTGATCGACGTGTCGCTCAACGGCTTCTTCCGCGTCACGCAGCCGCTGCTGCTGCCGATGATGCGCACGCGCTGGGGGCGAATCCTGAACATCTCGTCGGTGGCCGCGATTGCCGGCAACCGGGGGCAGGTCAACTACGCCGCGGCCAAGGGTGCGCTGAACAGCGCGACCAAGGCGCTGTCGCTCGAAGTGGCCTCGCGCGGCGTGACGGTGAACGCCATCGCGCCGGGGATCATCTCGTCGCCGATGGCCGATGCGGTGTTCGACCCCGCCGTCATCAACCAGATGGTGCCGGTGAAGCGCGCCGGGACGCCGCAGGAAGTGGCGGCGCTGGCCTCGTTCCTCGCGAGCGAGGATGCGGGCTATATCACGGGGCAGGTGATCTCGATCAACGGCGGGATGATCTGAGGGACCCTGCTCCGGAACACGGCGGCGGCTACTGCGGCGTGATGTCTCCGGTCGCCTTCCACCTGGCGATCCGCGTCATGTGGTATTGCAGGTAGAAGATGGCGAAGAAGAAGGTCATGGCTGCGGAGAGCCTGAGTCCGATCGGTTCGACATTGTTGTAGTGCTCGATCATCGAGCGCCTCATCGAGTAGCACCCGCAATAGAAGAGCACGTACGACAGGATCTGCAGCAGCAGGTCACGCCCCTGGTTGCCCGAGGAGTCGGAGGCGCTGTCCATCAGGCCCCCGATGACCGCCAGGATCATGTAGCCGATCAGGTACAGGGTCGCATTGGATCGAGGATCGATCTTGCGCACCCAGGTCGACTGGATGAAGGGCCAGACGAGGGCAAAGATGCCGAAGCTCAGCACCGTGAACAGCAGGACCAGCGCCCAATGCAGCCTGGGCGGCAGGTCCTGCTGCGGCACCACGGTCTGCTTTCCGAAGGAGGACGGAGGCGCGGCGTAGCCCGGCACCGCGGGCACCCGCTGCGGCGGCAAGGGAGGCGGCGAGACGGCGGCAGGCGCACCGGGCTGCGTCGCCCGTTCGCCGAACATCTGCAGGGCCGTCTGCCATTCGGCCATGCCCTCGCGCCAGACCATGTCCGTGGCGGCGATGTTGCCCCGGGCATAGAGCGCCCTGGCCTCGCTCTCTTCGTAGGGGCCGAAGGCCTGGCCGTTCCGGTTGACGTGGATGTGCAAGGCGAATCTCCCTCTTTCTGTTCTTGTGGGATGCAGGGTCTGCCCGAGCGCGCGCAGCCTCGACCGACCGGGCGAAGGCTCAAAGGGGCAGCGTGTCGAAGGCCGCGTAGGCCGTGGCCAGCCACGACTTCACTCGCTGGCGCTCCAGCAGGCCCAGCGCATGCGGGCCGTCGCGGTCGTTCACGGCCTTCCAGAAGCTGGTGTTCTGCGCGTCGATCTTGCGCATGCTCGCGTCGTGCAGGCGCGGCAGGGCGATTACGCGGGCGCCGTTCGCGGTGGCCTTCGAGAGCGACTGCGAGCCCAGCAGCATGCCGAAGTCGCTGCCGCGCCCGTAGTTCTGCACCACGATGTAGTTGGGGCGGCTGCCGAAGGTGTCGATCAGCGTGCCGAGCAGGTCGGTCGAGTCCTTGCCGTCGTCCAGCACGTGCCAGAAGTTGACGGTGACGCCGATCTCGGCGAACACGTCGAAAAGGTCCGATTCCTTGATCCAGCGCGCCAGCGGCGCCAGCGTCTGCGCCGCGAGGTCGACGATCACGCTCTGCTGCGGATTGGTCTCGAAGCCGTTGACGACCGTGTCCAGGCCCTCGAAGCTGTCGACCACCACCGGCGAGGCGAAGCCTTCGTAGAAGCGGGTGAAGGAGCTGTGCGAGCGGTCGGTGTCGAAGCCGGTGAAGGGCCGGCTGTGGTCGATGAAGTATTGGGCCAGCACCCGCGCGGTGACCGACTTGCCTACACCGCCTTTTTCGCCGCCGATGAAGTTGATGGAGCTCATGAGTTGCTGCTGCCTCGCATGGGTTGAGGAAGAGAGGGGGAGGGCCGGGCCATTCTAGGGGGCGGTTTTCTGCTTCGGCTTGCCACCCGCGGCCATCGCGTAACGGCGTGCAGCAAGAGACGGGCCCGCCCGGCTCATTTGGGCACGAGCGTGAAGAGAGGCATCACCACCCCCATAACCCAGTTCTGCCCGAAGTCGAGCGCCGCCCGGCGGTATTTCTCGTCCGCCTGTGCAGCCATGAGGTCGAGTCGCGCAACCACCTTGGAGAGTTCGCGGTCGGCCACGAGGTTGCGGCCGCGGTCGCTGATCTCGGTGGCCAGCAGCAGTGGCTGGCCGTCGGGGCCGGTCTTGGAGGAGATCAGCCACAGCGAGATCTCGAAGTTGCGCGCGGCCCGGAAGCTGTTCTCGGCGTTGACGCCGTCGAGCATGGTCTGGTCCCAGGTGTCGCCGTTGGCCTGCTTGAGCATGGTGGCCCAGCCGTAGACCAGCGCCGCGACGCGGTCGCCCTGGTAGCCCTGCGGCGTGGTGTCGAAGGCCATGCGGATGGCGTCGATGCCGCTGGCGCCCTTGAGTTCGGGCAGCGGCGGGCCCTTGAGCACGGCGTCCCAGGCGCGCTGGGTGGCTTCGTCCATGCTGGCGGCCGACTTGCGCCATTCGCGTGGGTTGCGCTTGTAGAGCGTGCTCTGCACCCGCCGCACCGACTGCAGGTTGTCGCGCAGCGAGAGATTGGCGATGCGGTTGGCGCCGGACTGCAGCCATTCCTGGTTGGTGTAGGGCTCGGCGCGCTCGGTGTCGCGCATCGACGAACAGCCGGCCATGCCGACCAGGGCGGCGAGCAGAACGGCAAGTCGGGTGGCCATGCGCGCCGGGCGGCGGGCCCATCGTGCGGCGAGGGGTGGAACCGGGGAATCGTGCATGCCCTGACGTTATCATCCACGGCTGGGGCGGCGGCCTGCTGCAAGCTGCGGGCCCGTGCAATTTTCCTTACAAATCAATACCTTGGCTCTACAGCCAAGGCAGGCCGACAAGTCGTGCGTCTTAATTCCATCAAGCTATCGGGCTTCAAGTCGTTCGCCGAACCCACCAACTTCATGCTGCCAGGCCAACTGGTGGGCGTCGTCGGGCCCAACGGCTGCGGCAAGTCGAACATCATGGATGCGGTGCGCTGGGTGCTCGGCGAATCGCGCGCCTCGGAGCTTCGCGGCGAGTCGATGCAGGACGTGATCTTCAACGGCACGACGACCCGCAAGCAGGCCAGCCGTTCGAGCGTGGAATTGGTGTTCGACAACGCCGACCACCGCGCCGGCGGCCAGTGGAACCAGTTCAGCGAGATCGCTGTGCGCCGCGTGCTGACCCGCGACGGCACCAGCAGCTACTACATCAACAACCAGCCGGTGCGCCGCCGCGACGTGCAGGACGTGTTCCTGGGCACCGGCCTCGGCCCGCGCGCCTACGCCATCATCGGGCAGGGCACGATCAGCCGGATCATCGAATCCAAGCCCGAGGAGCTGCGCCTCTTCCTCGAGGAGGCCGCCGGCGTCTCCAAGTACAAGGAGCGCCGCCGCGAGACCGAGAATCGCCTGGGCGACACGCGCGAGAACCTCACGCGAGTGGAAGACATTCTTCGCGAACTCAACGCCAACCTCGAGAAGCTCGAGAAGCAGGCCGAGGTGGCCGCCCGCTACAACGCACTGCAGGGCGATGCCACGAAGAAGCAGCATCAGCTGTGGTTCCTCAAGCGCAGCGAGAGCAATGCCGACCAGGCGAAGATCAAGGCCGATTCCGAGCGCGCGATCAACGACCTCGAATCGCGCACGGCCGACCTGCGCCACATCGAGGCCGAGCTCGAAACCGTGCGCCAGGCCCACTACGGCGCCGGCGACCAGGTCAACCAGGCGCAAGGCAAGCTCTATGAGGCCAGCGCCGAAGTTGGCCGGCTCGAAGGCGAGATCCGTTTCGTGGTCGAGGGCCGCCAGCGCGTCGAGCAGCGCCTCGTCCAGTTGCGCGAGCAGATGGGCCAATGGGGCCGCCGCCGCGAGGAAGCCGAAGCCGAGATCGAGACGCTGGCCGGCGCGGGCGTCGATGCCGAAGAGCAGGCCATCATGCTGGCCGCACAGCTCGAGGAACACGATGCGCGCATGCCCGAGCTCGAAGAAGCTGTGCAGCGCGCGCAGGACGAAGCCAACGCCCAGCGCACGACCGTGTCGCAGGTGCAGCAGCAGATCCAGGTGCTGGCCGCCGACCAGCGCAACATCGAGGAACAGAGCCGCCAGCTCATGCAGCGCAGCGAACGCCTGCGCGCCGACCAGAACGCACTGGCCGCGCCCGACGAGGCCCGCCTGCTCGACATGCAGGAGCAGTACGCGATGGCGCAGGAGGCGGCGAGCGAATCCGACGCGCGCCTGCAGGAGCTGCTCGAAGCCGTGCCGCAGCTCGACGACGATCGCCGCACGAAGCAACAGGCCGTCAACACCGAGGGCGCCCGCCACGCCGAGTTCTCGGCCCGCCTGGAGGCGCTGCGCGCGCTGCAGGAAAAGGTCAAGACCGACGGCAAGCTGGCCCCCTGGCTCGCCAAGCACGGCCTCGACGGCCTGCAGGGCCTGTGGAGCCGCATCCACATCGAGCAGGGCTGGGAGAACGCGCTCGAAGCGGCGCTGCGCGAGCGCCTGGGTGCGCTCGAGGTCAGCAGGCTGGAAATGGTCCGCGCCTTCGGCAACGACGCGCCGCCCGCGAAGCTGGCCTTCTACAGCCCGCCGGCCGCCAGCACGCCCGAGGGCTCGGCCGCGCTGCCGCGCCTGTCGAGCCTGCTGCGCCTGAACGATGCGGGCCAGCAGGCCCTGCTGAACGACTGGCTGCACGGCTGCTACACCGCCGCGAGCTTCGAGGAAGCGCTGGCCCAGCGCGGCTCGCTGCAGCCGGGCGAGGTCATCTATGTGCGCAGCGGCCATGCCGTGTCGGCGCACAGCGTCAATTTCTACGCGCCCGATTCCGAGCAGGCCGGCCTGCTGGCCCGCCAGCAGGAAATGGAAAACCTGGAGCGCCAGCTGCGCGCCCAGACGCTCATCACCGAGGAAGCGCGTACCGCGCTGGTCCGCGCCGAAGCCGCGTATGCCGACGCCGCCTCGCGCCTCGTCACGGCACGGCGCGAAGCCGCCGAAACCCAGTCGCGCGCGCACGAGCTGCAGGTCGAGACGCTGCGCATGACGCAGCTGGCCGAGCAGACCCGCGCCCGAAGCCAGCAGTTGGCTTCCGACATCGGCGAAGTCGATGCGCAACTCGAGGAGCTGCAGGAAAGGCGCATTGCCGCCGAAGGCCGCTTCGAGGAACTCGACATGCAGCTGGCCGACAGCCAGGAACGCCATGCCGAGCTCGACGAACGCGTGATCGAGGCCACCCGCGCGCTGGCCGCCAGCCGCGAGCAGCACCGCAGCCTCGAGCGCCAGGCGCAGGAGGCCACCTTCTCGCAGCGCACGCTCGAAGCACGCCGTGCCGAACTCAACCGCTCGATCGAGACCGCCGCGCAGCAGACCGTCGCGCTGACCGACGAGGACGAGCGCGCCCGCGCCGAGCTGAGCCGCCTGTCCGACGCCGCCGCGCAGGCCGGCCTGCAGGACGCGCTGTCGCTCAAGCTCGAACGCGAAGCCGCACTGGGCTCGGCGCGCAGCCAGTACGACGACCTCACGCTCAAGCTGCGCGCCAGCGACGAACGCCGCCTGCAGCTGGAGCGCGAGCTCGATCCGCTGCGCCAGCGCATCACCGAGTTCCAGCTCAAGGAGCAGGCCGCGCGCCTGGGCGTCGAGCAATACCAGCAGCTGCTGGACGACGCCGGTGCCGATCTCGAAGCCGTGGAGCAGTCGATCGAGGCCGACAAGGTGAAGCTCACCGGCCTGCAGAGCGAAATCGACCGCCTCAACCGCGAGGTGGTCGCGCTCGGCGCGGTGAACCTGGCGGCGCTGGACGAACTGGCCATTGCCAGCGAGCGCAAGACCTTCCTCGACGCCCAGTCGGCCGACCTGAACGAAGCCATCGGCACGCTGGAAGACGCCATCCGCAAGATCGACGCCGAGACACGCGACCTGCTGGGCGGCACCTTCAAGATCGTCAACGAGCACTTCAGCCGCATGTTCCCCGAACTCTTCGGCGGCGGCAACGCCAAGCTCATGATGACCGGCGACGAGATCCTCGACTCCGGCGTGCAGGTGATGGCGCAGCCCCCGGGCAAGAAGAACCAGACCATTCACCTGCTGTCGGGCGGCGAGAAGGCGCTCACGGCCATTGCGCTCGTGTTCGCCATCTTCCAGCTGAACCCGGCGCCTTTCTGCCTGCTCGACGAAGTGGACGCGCCGCTGGACGACGCCAACACCGAGCGCTATGCCAAACTCGTCTCCGCCATGAGCCGCGAAACCCAGTTCCTCTTCATCAGCCACAACAAGATCGCCATGGAAATGGCCGAACAGCTGATCGGCGTGACGATGCAGGAGCAGGGCGTGTCGCGCATCGTGGCTGTCGACATGGAGTCGGCGGTCTCGATGGTCGAAGCCGCATAAGCCGGGCGGCAACGATCCATGAGCAATCTCACACTCGCCCTGGCAATCTTCGGCGGCCTCGTTCTCGCGGCCGTTGTCGGCTACGAGGCCATGATGTCGCGCCGCAACGCGCCCCGCCAACCCGATGCAGTCGACGTCGCGCTCGACGAGGCCGAGCGCGCGCTGGCCGCTGGCGATGACGGCGTGGAGCCGGTGCTGCACGCCGATCCGAACAAGGTGCAGGGCTCCGACCGGCATGAGCCGCTGTTCGACCCCGATCTTCCTGCGCCCAGCGGCGTGCCCGCGCCCGCGGCCGAGCGCCGCGGCGGGCTCGATCCGCTGATCGACGTGATCGCGCCGATCTCGCTCGATGGCCTGGCCTCGGGCGACGCCGCCATCGCCGCCATGCCGCCCACGCGCCGCGCGGGCAGCAAGCCGGTGGCCATCGAGGGCCTGAACGAACACACCGGCCAGTGGGAGCCGCCCGTGCCCGGCCAGCGCTACAGCGCCTTCCAGGTCGGCGTGCAGCTGGCCAACCGCACCGGGGCGCTCAACGAGATCGAGTACTCCGAGTTCGTGGTCAAGGCCCAGGCCTTTGCCGATGCCGTCAACGGCGCGCCCGAGTTTCCCGAGATGCTCGACGAGGTGGCGCGCGCCCGCGAGCTCGACCAGTTCGCCAGCGCGCACGATGCGCAGCTGGGCTTCGTGCTGCGCGCGCTGCATGCGGCCTGGAGCCCGGGCTACGTGCAGCAGAACGCCGCGCGCCTCGGTTTCGTGGCTGGCATCATCCCGGGCCGCATGGTGCTGCCGACCAGCGAGGCGGGCCTGCCGCCGATCCTCGGGCTGGCCTTCGACACCCAGGCCGCGCTGGCCGACGATCCGGCCCAGTCGGCCATCCGCGAACTCAGCCTGAGCCTGGACGTGCCGCAGGTCGACCGTGCCGAGGAACCCTTCCGCCGCATGCGCGAAGCCGCCGCCACGCTGGCGCGCGAGATGGACGGCGTGGTCACCGACAGCGACGGCCAGCTGCTGCGCGACGAGACCATGGACGTGATCGGCGCCGACCTCGAACAGCTCTACGACACGCTCGACGGGCGCGACCTTGCGGCGGGCTCTCCGCTGGCGCGGCGGCTCTTCAGCTAATCCGATTCCTCCCCGGGAGACACCATGACGACGCGCGACGAAGCGGCACGCGAAGCCGCCGCACTGAGCGAACAGCTCCACAGGCACGCCCATCTCTACTACGTGCTCGACGCGCCCGAGCTGCCGGACGCGGAGTACGACAAGCTCTTCCAACGCCTGCAGGCCATCGAAGCCGAGTTCCCCGATCTGCGCACGCCCGATTCGCCGACCCAGCGCGTGGGCGGCAAGGTGCTCGACGGCTTCGTCAAGGTGCGCCACAAGGTGCCGATGCTGTCGATCCGCACCGAAACCGACATCACGCCCGGCGGCGCCAGCGCCTTCGATGCGCGCGTGCGCCGCGAGCTTGGCCTGGCCGAGGACGGCCCGCAGGTGAGCTACGTCTGCGAGCTGAAGTTCGACGGGCTGGCCATGAACCTGCGCTACGAGAACGGCGTGCTGGTGCAGGCCGCGACGCGCGGCGACGGCGAGGTGGGCGAGGAGGTCACGCAGAACATCCGCACGGTGCGCGAGATTCCCTTGCGCCTCAACGGCAAGGCGCCGCCGGTGGTCGAGGTGCGCGGCGAGGTCTACATGAAGCGCGCGGATTTCGACGCGCTCAACGAACGCCAACGCCAGAAGATCGCCGAGGAGCAGAAGAACGAGAAGGTGTTCGTCAATCCGCGCAATGCGGCCGCCGGTGCGGTGCGCCAGCTCGATCCGGCGATCGCCGCGGCGCGGCCGCTGAGCTTCTTTGCCTATGGGTTGGGCGAGGTGACGCCCGCCGCCGAAGGCGGGCCCGACTGGCCCACGCAGTTCGACTGGCTGCAGCAGTTCCACGAATGGGGCTTCCCGGTCGCCACGCAGACGGCCCGTGCCACAGGCGCTATCGAACTCATAGCATTCCACGAGAACATCGGCCGCCAGCGCGATGCCTTGCCCTACGACATCGACGGCGTGGTCTACAAGGTCGACAGCATCGAGCTGCAGCGGCAGCTGGGCTTCGTCTCGCGCGAGCCGCGCTGGGCCGTGGCCCACAAGTACCCCGCCCAGGAGCAGCTGACCGAGGTGGTCGGCATCGAGATCCAGGTCGGGCGCACCGGCAAGCTCACGCCTGTGGCCAAGCTTGCGCCGGTGTTCGTCGGCGGCGTGACCGTGACCAATGCGACGCTGCACAACGAGGACGAGGCCCGCCGCAAGGACGTTCGCGTGGGCGACACGGTGATCGTGCGCCGCGCGGGGGACGTGATTCCCGAGGTGGTCGGCGTGGCACCGGACAGCCTGGCCAAGCCGCAAGAGCAGCGCGGCGCCGTCTTCACGATGCCGCACAAGTGCCCCGTGTGCGGCTCGGAAGCCGTGCGCGAGGAGGGGGAAGTCGATTACCGCTGCACCGGCGGCCTGTTCTGCGCGGCGCAGCGCAAGGAGGCCATCCTGCACTTTGCGGCGCGCCGCGCCGTGGACGTCGACGGGCTGGGCGACAAGCTGGTCGAACAGCTCGTGGATTCGAACCTGATCCGCACCTTGCCCGACCTCTACAAGCTGGGCTTCACCACGCTGGCGGGACTGGATCGAATGGCGGAGAAGTCGGCAAAGAACCTCGTCGATGCCCTCGAAGCCTCGAAGAAGACCACGCTGCCGCGCTTCCTGTTCGGGCTGGGCATCCGGCACGTGGGCGAGTCGACCGCGAAGGACCTGGCCAAGCATTTCGGCAAGCTGGATTCGATCATGGACGCGACCGAAGAACAGCTGCTCGAGGTGAACGACGTCGGCCCGGTGGTCGCGCAGAGCCTGCGCACCTTCTTCGACCAGCCGCACAACCGCGAGGTGGTCGAGCAACTGCGCGCCTGCGGACTGACCTGGGAAGAGGGCGAGCCGGCCGCCAGGGCGCCGAAGCCGCTGGCGGGACTGACCTTCGTCATCACCGGCACCCTTCCTACGCTGAGCCGCGACGAAGCGAAGGATAAATTGGAGGCGGCCGGCGCGAAGGTGTCCGGCTCGGTCAGCAAGAAGACCCACTACCTGGTGGCCGGCGAAGAGGCCGGGAGCAAGCTCGAGAAGGCGCGCGAAGCCGGCGTGGAGATCATCGACGAGGCGCGTATGCTGGAGATCCTCGCCAACGGCGTTGCTGCGGCCTGAACGGGGCGCAGTCGGCAAAGGCGGCCACCGGCCCTCTTTACCGGCCGTTACGCGACTTCATCGGAGCGCAGTCAACAGGGTCTAAAACCTGGCGTTGAAAGCTAATTGAAGGCCACAAGGAGAGTCCCTCATGAAAAAAATTCGAGTTCTCGGTGCCCTTGCTGCAGCCGGTGGCGTCGTGCTGCTGTCGGGCTGCGTGGGCGTGCCCGCCGATCCCTACTACGGCGGGGGCTATTCGTCGGGGCCTTACTACAGCGAGCCTGCGCCTGTGGTGGTGCCGGCGCCGGTCTACATCAACGGCGGGGCCTACTACGAGCGGCGTCCGCGCTACTACGACAGGCCTTACTACGATCGTCCGGGCTATCCGGCACGCCCGCCGGTCTGGGGTGGCGGTGGCCGGCCGGTAGCTCCGCCGGTGGTGGTGCCGCCCCGGCCGCCGATCGCTGGTGGCGGTCCGGGTTCGATCCCCACACCACCGCGCGGCAACGCGCGACTGTGGACTTCTCCCGACTCCAAGACTCAGACCCCTCCCTGATTCCCCGTCGGGAGTGGAGAACCGGAGCCATCGCGATAATCCCGCCATGGCCATCCGCGAAATCCTGAAAATGGGCGACCCCCGGCTGCTGCGCATCGCGCAGCCGGTCGCCGCCTTCGATACCGACGAGCTGCACATGCTGGTGCGCGACATGTTCGAGACCATGCATGCTGTCAATGGCGCCGGCCTTGCCGCGCCGCAGATCGGCGTCGACCAGCAGCTAGTGATCTTCGGCACCGACGTCGTGAATCCGCGCTATCCCGATGCGCCACCGGTGCCGCGCACCGTGCTGCTGAACCCCATCATCACGCCGCTGAACGGCGAGGAAGAGGAAGGCTGGGAAGGGTGCCTGTCGGTGCCGGGCCTGCGCGGCGTGGTGCCGCGCTTCGCCAACATCCGCTACTCCGGGTTCGACCCGTATGGCGATCCGATCGAGCGGGTCGCCACCGGTTTTCATGCGCGCGTGGTGCAGCATGAAGTCGACCATCTCCTGGGCAAGCTCTACCCGATGCGGGTGCGCGATTTCTCGCGCTTCGGCTACACCGAGGTACTGTTCCCGGGCCTCGATGCTGCCGACGACGATTGAGCCGGGTCGGCTCAGTTGTACTTGCTGCTCAGTGCGAAGCGGCCGCCACCCATGAAAGCGAGGCCGAGGGCCGCGGCCAGGAACATGCCCTGCAGTTCGAGCGCCCAGCCGCCTTGCTTGCCGAGTGCGCCCAGTTCCTTCGTATGGACCAGCACGATCGCCACCACCATGTTGATGGCCACGATCCAGGCCGCAGGCCGCGTGTAGAGGCCGACGATCAGCAGCACCGGCGCCACCACTTCCCCGACGTAGACCAGGTAGGCCAATGCGCCCGGCAGCCCGTGCTGGGCCAGCATGCCGGAGATGAAGCCGACGCCGCCTTGGAGCTTGGCGATGCCATGCAGCAGGATCAGCACGCCAAGCGAAACGCGCAGGATGAACTTGCCGGTGTCGTCGGATTTGACCATTGTGTGGATTCCCATTGAGTGGTTGTTGAAGGGCCGTATGGTAGTGAACCCTGGGCCTGTCGATCCAGCCTTGTGCGGCGCATATGCATCCAACCCGGAGTTCTTTGGCAGAGTCCGGCGTCGGCCCGTACACTGCCTTTTGCTTACCGTTGTTGAGGAGAACACCAATGATGAACAAACGATTCCGCCCGGCACTGCTCGCAGGCGCCTGCATCGCCGCCATGGCCTTCGCTGCTCCGGCTTTTGCCGGCAAGACGCTCGACGCGGTCAAGCAGCGCGGCACCGTCAAGTGCGGCGTGACCAACGGCGTGGCCGGCTTCTCGGCGCCCGACACGCAGGGCAACTGGTCGGGGCTGGATGTCGACACCTGCCGCGCCATCGCGGCGGCCGTGCTCGGCGACGGCAAGAAGGTCGACTTCGTGCCGCTCAACTCTCAGCAGCGCTTCTCGGCCCTGCAGGCCGGCGAGATCGACATCCTCGCTCGCAACACCACCTGGACGCTCACGCGTGACGCCTCGCTGGGCTTCAACTTCACCACCATCACCTACTACGACGGCCAGGGCTTCCTGGTGCCGAAGAAGCTGAAGGTGACGAGCGCCAGGCAGCTGAAGAACGCCACCATCTGCACCCAGTCGGGCACCACCAACGAGAAGAACGTGTCGGACTACTTCCGCGCGCAGGGCATTCCGGTCAAGACCGTGGTGTTCGAGAGCTTCGAGGCCTCGTTCAAGGCCTTCTTCTCGGGCCGCTGCCAGGCCTTCACGACGGACGCCTCGGCGCTGGCCGGCCTGCGCAACAAGGAAGCGACCAACCCCGACGACTACATCATCCTGCCCGAGCTGATCTCCAAGGAGCCGCTGGCGCCGCTGGTGCGCCGCGGCGACGACGAGTGGTTCGCCATCGCCAAGTGGGTGCCGAACGCGCTCATCGAGGCGGAGGAGTTCGGCATCACCCAGGCCAACGCCGACGAGCTCAAGGCCAGCAGCAAGGACCCGGCACAGCAGCGCCTGCTGGGCAGCGGTGAAGACCTCGGCAAGCTGCTGGGCCTGGACAAGGACTGGTCCTTCCGCGCCATCAAGGCCGTGGGCAACTACGGCGAGATCTTCGAGCGCAACGTCGGGCCCAAGTCGGTGCTGAAGCTGCCGCGCGGCTCCAACAACCTGTGGAGCAAGGGCGGCCTGATCTACGCACCTCCCGTTCGATGAACGACCGGGCCTCGCGCCGCGGGGTCTGGCTGGCCTGGGCCGTCCAGGCCCTGCTGGTGCTGGCCGTGGTGGCCGGCGCCGTCTGGGTGGTGCACCACGCGCTCGAAGTGCTGCGTGCCCGCGGCGTGCGATCGGGCTTCGACTTCCTGACCGAGCCCACGGGCTTTTCCATCAGCGAAGGCTGGCTCGACTTCGATGCCAGCCAGCCGTTCTGGCGCGCCTTCCTCGCGGGCCTGATCAACACGGTGCGCGCGGCGGTGCCGGCGGCCATCTTCTCGGTGGTGTTGGGCACGCTGATCGGCATCGGCCGGCTGGCCCCGCATGTGCTGCTGCGCGGCATCTGCACCGCGTATGTCGAGCTGGTGCGAAACGTGCCGCTCTTGGTGCAGCTGCTGATGCTGGCTTTCGCGATGGCCAACCTGCTGCCCGATCCGACGGAGCCGGTACGGCTGCTGCCGGGCGTGTGGCTGAGCAAGGGCGGCCTCAGCGTGCCGTGGCCGATGATGGGCGAGGGCGGCCTGCATTTCGAGCTTCCAGAGCGCGGTGATTTCGGCGTGAGCGGTGGCGCGGCGCTGAGCCCGGAGTACGTGACCATCGTGGCCGGCCTGAGCCTCTATTCGGCCGCCTTCGTGGCCGAGATCGTGCGCGCGGGCATCCTGTCGGTGCCCCAGGGGCAGGTGCTGGCGGGGCAGGCGCTGGGGCTGTCGCCGGTGCAGCAGCTGCGCATCGTCGTGCTGCCGCAGGCCCTGCGGGTGATCGTGCCTTCGCTCACCAACCAGATCCTAAGCCTCACCAAGAACTCGTCGCTGGCGGTGGCGGTGGGCTATCCGGAACTGGTATCGGTGGCCAACACCACCATCGGCACGAACGGCCGGGCCTTCGAGTGCATCGCGATCATCATGGCGGTCTACCTGATGCTGTCGCTGGTGATCTCCTTGGGCATGAACCGCTACAACGCGCGCGTCGCATTGCGGGGCTGGCGATGAGGAATGCCGCGCGGGGGCCGATCGCCTGGCGCAGCGAACTCTGGGGTTCGCCGCTTCGCGCGGTCGCGACGCTGCTGCTGCTGGCGTTGTTCGCCTGGATCGGCTTCCACGTCGTCGAATGGGGCGTCGTGCACGCGGTGTTCCGTCCCGATGCCGAGGCCTGTCGCGCGGTGCAGCACGGCGCCTGCTGGGGCGTGGTGGCCGAGAAGTGGCGGCCGATGCTTTTCGGGCGCTTTCCGTACGAGGAGCAATGGCGCCCGGCCATCGCCGTGGTCGTGCTGTCGGCGGTGACGATGCTCAGCGCCTGGCCACGCAGCTGGCGCTGGTGGCTGGTGCCGCTGTGGGTCGTCGCGCTGCTGCTCTTCGTGCTGCTGATGCGCGGCGGCGTACTGGGCCTGAGCCATGTGCCCACCGGACGCTGGGGCGGCCTGCCGCTGACCATCGGGCTCGCGGTGGTGGGGCTGGCGCTGGCCTTTCCACTCGCGCTGCTGCTGGCGCTGGGGCGGCGCTCCGGATGGCCCGTGGTGCGCACGCTGAGCGCGAGCTACATCGAGCTGGTGCGCGGCGTGCCGCTGATCTCGGTGCTGTTCATGGCCTCCTTCCTGCTGCCGCTGCTGTGGCCGGCCGGGTGGCAGCCCGATGTGCTGGTGCGCGTGCTCGCGGGCCTGGCGCTCTTCGTGGCCGCGTACCTTGCGGAGATCATCCGCGGCGGCCTGCAGGCCGTGCCGCGCGGGCAGACCGAAGTGGCGATGGCGCTGGGCTTCGGCCGCTGGCCGGTGCAGCGCGACATCGTGCTGCCGCAGGCGCTGCGGCTCGTCGTGCCCGCGCTGACCAACAACGTGGTCGGCACGCTGAAGGACACTTCGCTGGTCACCGTGGTCGGGCTCTTCGAGCTCACGGGTGCGCTGGGGCTGGCGTTGGGCGGCGACCCGACCTGGCGGCCGTTCTACCTCGAGGGCTATCTCTTCATCGCTGCGGTCTACTGGTTGCTGTGTTTCGGGCTCTCGCGCTACAGCGTGTGGCTCGAAAAGCGGCTGTCGGCCGCGCCCTGACCGGTGGCGCCGCCGGCTCCTGTACACTCCGGGGCTTCATGTCGAGCCAACGCTTCCCCTTCGCATCCTTCGCAGCCCCCATGGGCCGCATGATGCCGCCTGCCTCCGCGCAGGCGATGGTCGTTGCCCGAATGATTACCACCATTACCACCGCGGCCACCTGAGCACGCGCAGGTGGCCGTTCCGGCAGCCACCTGGTGTATCGCTCTCTCCCCGAACGAATGAACCCAGCTCTGGCAGCTGGGTTTTGTTTTTTCGTCAGGAGTTGTCCATGTACCGCGATCCCGTTGAATCCCTAGAGCCCTTGCACCACCGCCATGCGGCCATTCGTACCCTGCGCGTGGGAATGATCGGCATCGGCACCGTGGGCTCGGGCACCTTCCGCGTGCTGGCGCGCAACCGGGCCGACATCGCCGCGCGGGCGGGCCGGTCCATCGAACTGGTGATGGTCGCCGCGCGCAACCTGGAGCGAGCGGCCGGCGTCGTGGGAGACAGCGTCGCATTGACGGCCGACGCGATGCAGGTCGCAACGCATCCCGACGTCGACGTGGTGGTCGAAGTGGCCGGCGGCACCGGCCCGGCGCGTGACTGGGTGCTGGCCGCCATCGCGCACGGCAAGCACGTGGTCACGGCCAACAAGGCGCTGCTGGCCGTGTACGGCGCCGAAATCTTCGCCGCCGCGCGCGAGAAGGGCGTGATCGTGGCTTACGAGGGCGCCGTGGCCGTCAGCATCCCCATCATCAAGGCGCTGCGCGAAGGCCTCGCCGCCAACCGCATCGAATGGGTGGCCGGCATCATCAACGGCACCACCAACTTCATCCTGAGCAAGATGCGCGACGAGGGCCTGGATTTCGCCGCCGCACTCGCGCAGGCCCAGGCGCTGGGCTATGCCGAGGCCGACCCCAGCTTCGACATCGAGGGCATCGACGCGGCCCACAAGCTGACCCTGCTGGCGGCCAACGCCTTCGGCATGCCGCTTCGCTTTGCCGACGCACAGGTCGAGGGCATCACCGCGCTGCAGGGCGTGGATGTGGCCTGCGCCGAGCAGTTGGGCTACCGCATCAAGCTGCTCGGCGTCGCGCGCCGGCAGGCGGCCGGCGTCGAGTTGCGCGTGCAGCCGGTGCTCGTGCCGGCCACGCACCTGATGGCGCAGGTGAATGGCTCGATGAACGCCGTCATGGTGAAGAGCGACGCAGCCGGCCTCACGATGTATTACGGCGCGGGCGCCGGCTCGGAGCAGACGGCTTCCGCCGTGATCGCCGACCTGGTCGACGTGGCGCGTCTCGATGGCGTCCATGCCGCTCAGCACGTGCCGCACCTTGGCGTCCATGCGCATGCGACCAACGCGCTGGCCGTGCTGCCGCGCGCAGCCGTCCACACATCGCACTACCTGCGCGTGCCGGTGCATGCGGTCAATCAGATCCAGGCCGTCGCGGCCAGTCTCGCCGAGCAGAAAGTGCCGGTGCGCCAGGTCGCGCTGGCCGCCGAGCGGCCCGGCATGGGGCCGCAGGTATTGGTGCTGACCGGCCCGGTGGAGCAGGGCACGCTCGACCTGGCCGTGCATGCGCTGCAGGCGCGCGCCGAGGTGGCGGGCGCGGTCACGACCCTGCGCGTGGAGTCGCTGGAAGGCTGAGCGGGCTCAGCTCGGCATAGCCGGTGAGCGGATCGAGCGTTCGCGCGAATCGCCAGTCGGGCAGCACGGCGACGAGGATCTCGGCCGTGGTCCGCACGACGCACCCCGGCGCCGCATGCCCGCCGGAGACACGGCCCTCGGCATCCGACACGCTGATGTGCAGATGCGATCCGTCCGGCGACAGGCTGCCCGCCAGCGTGAGGATTTCCAGGTCGCCCTCGATGCGGGCCGGCGTCGGCGCACCCGCGAACCGGATGCTCGCGCCGCTCAGGCTGCCGATGCCCGAGACGACGAAGGCCGCATCGCTCCCGCTTCGGCCCAGCGCCGAATCGAGCGAAGCGCGCAGGTCGTCGCCCGGGTTCAGCCGCAGCACCAGCGTCCGCATGCGGCTTCAGTTTCCGGAGAGCGCACCGTCCACGACCTGCTGCGCCTCCTCGAGGATGCGCGCGAGATGCTCCTCGCCCTTGAAGCTCTCGCCATAGATCTTGTAGATGTTCTCCGTGCCCGAGGGCCGCGCGGCGAACCAGCCGTTGGCGGTCACGACCTTCACGCCGCCGATGGCCGCGCCGTTGCCCGGCGCATGGCTCAGCACCTCGACGATCCTGTCGCCTGCCAGCTCGGTGGAGCGAATCTGCTGCGGCGACAGGCTCGACAGCCGCTTCTTCTGCTCGACCGTGGCCGGCGCGTCCACCCGGTTCGACACCGGCCTGCCCAGCGCCTGCGTCAGCTCGGCATAGCGCTCGCCGGGGTCGCGTCCGGTGCGCGCGGCGATCTCGGCGGAAAGCAGGGCTGGCACCATGCCGTCCTTGTCGGTGGTCCACACCGAGCCGTCCTTGCGCAGGAAGGTTGCGCCCGCGCTCTCTTCGCCGCCAAAGGCCAGCGAAGCGTCGACCAACCCGTCGACGAACCACTTGAAGCCCACCGGCACCTCGTGCAGCCTGCGGCCAAGCCGGTTGGCGACGCGGTCGATCATCTGGCTGCTCACCACCGTCTTGCCGATGGCCGCCTGCGCGGGCCAGTTCGGGCGGTGCGTGTAGAGGTAGTCGATCATCACCGCGAGGTAGCTGTTGGGCTGCATCAGCCCGGTGCTGCCGGCGACGACGCCGTGGCGGTCGTGGTCGGTGTCGCAGGCGAAGGCGATGCCGAAGCGGTCCTTCAGCTCGATCAGCTTGTGCATCGCGTCGGGCGACGACGGGTCCATGCGGATGCGGCCGTCCCAGTCGAGCGACATGAAGCGGAAGGTCGGGTCGACCTCGCGGCTGAGCACGTTCAGGCGTTTGAGCTTGTAGCGCTCGGCGATGGCGGGCCAGTAGCGCACGCCGGCGCCGCCCAGCGGATCGACGCCCAGGTCGATGTTCACGTCGCGGATCGCGTCCATGTCGAGCACCTGCGCCAGGTCTTCGACGTAGCTGTTCAGGTAGTCGTGGCGGTGCGTGGTCGAAGCGCGCAGCGCCTGCGCGAGCGGCATGCGCTTCACGCCTTCCAGGCCGTTCGCCAGCATCCTGTTGGCCGCGGCCTCCACGGCCGAGGTGATGTCGGTGCCGGCCGGGCCGCCGTTGGGCGGGTTGTACTTGAAGCCGCCGCTCTCGGGCGGATTGTGCGAGGGCGTGATGACGATGCCGTCGGCCAGCCCCGAGGTGCGGCCGCGGTTGTAGACCAGGATCGCGTGCGAGACGGCCGGCGTCGGCGTGTACTCGTCGTCCTTCGAGATCATCAGCTCGACGCCGTTTGCCGCCAGCACCTCGACCGCGCTGCCGAAGGCCGGAGTGGAGAGCGCATGCGTGTCGATGCCGAGGAAGAGGGGGCCGTCGATGCCTTGCTGCCTGCGGTAGTCGCAGATGGCCTGGCTGATCGCGAGCACGTGCCACTCGTTGAAGGCATCGTCGAAGGAAGAGCCCCGGTGCCCCGAAGTGCCGAAGGCCACGCGCTGCGAAGGCACCGACGGGTCGGGCCGGCCGGTGTAGTAGGCCGAGACGAGTCGCGGCACGTCGACCAGCAGTTCGATGGGGGCGGGCTTGCCCGCGAGAGGGTTGCTTGCTTGGCTCATGTGGACGGGAAGTCGAAGTTGATGAGATCCGAGATGCGCTCGACGGTGATGTCGGCGGGTGCGTGGGCCGCGTTGGCCCCGGCGTCGAGCGCATAGTGCCCTTGCCGCACGAAGACGGTTGTAAGACGCGGTCCCCAGATGGCTTTCATGGCCGAGAGGATGCGCAGCTTGTCGTCGATCATCACGTAGTGCCGCGCGGGGTGGTGCTGCTCGACGGCGTCGAGCATCTCCTCCTTGTGCACGTAGATCAGCACGCGGCCCTCGGTGGCCTCCCACAGGCCCGAGCGCTGCACCTTGCGCGGCTGCAGGACCACGTCGCCGTCCGAGAGGATCACGGTGGGGCCGTGGCGGCGCAGGTGCTTCAGCGTTTCGAGCGCGCCGGGGTAGAGCCTGTCGGCGAAGGGGTAGTCGACCACGAACCCGGACATCCGCAGCAGCTGCGGGTCGCTCATGCCGCTGCGGCCCGCGCCGGCGCGAAAGAGCTGCAGCGCGCCGAGGTAGTCGACGTAGCCGAGTTCGTCGCGCAGCTTCTCGAAGCCCGTCCAGTAGCGGCTGGCGACCTCGGCGCCGAAAGCCTCGTCGAGGCGGGCATGGAGATCGGCGATGAAGCGGTCGTTGTCGAGCAGGGTGTTGTCGACGTCGATCAGGAAGACCGTGGCAGGGGTTTGTGTCATGGGTTCGTGCCCGAGGGGCCTTGACTGCAATGGGCTGCGCGCGTTGCTTTCAGCATACCCCTCGAATGCGACGCCGGGCCGCGCCCCCGTGATTTAGTTGATGCATCGAGGCCCGCTGGCTTAACCTGTGCCACAGGGCCGCCCCCGGAGTTGAATAAGCTTCCGCACAGCATGAAGAACGACGAAGGAGCAAGAAAGATGCGCATCCACGCGAACGGTCGACACCTGCCCGTCATGGCTGCCCTGGGCCTCTGCCTCGCCCTGGCCGCCTGCCAGGCGCCCCCCGCCGACCGGCCCCTGACTTCGGAAGTGCCCGAACCCCCGAGCTTCGTCACGCCGCCCGAGACCTGCCAGGCGGCCTCCGTGCGCTTCGGACTGGGGCTGCGCATCACCCAGCAGTTGCTGGAGGAAATGCGCCAGCGCGCCGGCGCCCGCATGGCGCGCAGCGTGCTCGCGACCGAGCCGGCCGACCCGGCGCAGGACATGATGCGGCTCAACGTGCAGGTCGAGCCCACCGGCCGGGTGGTCGGCGCGTACTGCGGCTAGCGGACTTCGCCGGACCACGCCACCGTGATGTATACGAAGGTGTTGTGGTGCAAACACGTACCGGTAACAAATCTTCGCTGCAAAGGGTGGATCAGTCCCAATTGGGAGAACAATAGCCCGCGACTTCCGGAGCTCCAGTCTTTTGTCGAACCAGCAACCCACAGTCTCGTTGCCGTCGTACTACGACGGATCGGCCCGCCTCCCGCCGGATGAGGTGCTGCGCCCGCTGATGGCGGACTGGGCCCGGGCCGGCAAGCGGCTGGCCGCGGTCTGTTACATCGATGTCGACCGCTTCGCCGAGCTGAATTCGCGCCTGGGCATGGTCGCGGGCAATGCGGCCCTGGAGGAAGTGGCCCGCCGTATCAAGGCCGAGCTGCCGCGCGAGAGCGTGATGGCGCGCGTGGGCGGCGACGAGTTCGCGGCCCTGTTCGCCGGCCTCGGCACCTCGCAGTGCGCGCAGGTGCTGGAGCGCATCCAGGCATCGCTCGCCGAGCCCTGGGACTGGCGCGGCCAGTCGGCCAGCATCGACGCGAGCATCGGCGCCATGCTGCTCGACAGCAACGGCCCGCCCCCCGAGACGGCGCTGCGCCAGGCGCAGCACGCGGCCTTCTTCGCCAAGCGCGCGGCCGACGGCAAGGTGCACTACTTCGACGCCCCGCAGGCACGCGCCGACGAGCAGGTGGTGCGCGAGCGCCAGCGCATCCAGGAAGGGCTGCTGCAGGGCGAGTTCTTCCTTGTCTACCAGCCCAAGGTCGACATGCTGCGCGGCGTGGTGGTCGGCGTCGAGGCGCTGATCCGCTGGCAGCACCCCGAGCGCGGCCTGATGCCGCCCTCGCAGTTCGTTCCGCTGATCGAAGACGACGCGCTGGTCGAGCAGGTCGGCGACTGGGCCATCGCCACCGCGCTGTGGCAGGCGCACCAGTGGCGCCTCGCGGGCCTGCAGATCTCGGTGAGCGTGAACGTGGCGCCGCGCCACATGATGCGCTGGGACTTCGTCGAGCGCCTCGCACGGCACCTCGCGCAGTTTCCGAAGCAGGGCGAGGGCATGCTCGAACTCGAGATCCTCGAGACCACGGCCATCAGCCAGTTCGCGAACGTCGCCTTGTTCGTCGAAGCTTGCAAGCTGCTCGGCGTGGGCGTCACCATCGACGACTTCGGCACCGGGTACTCGTCGCTGACCTACCTGCGCCAGCTGCCGGTGTCGACGGTGAAGATCGACCAGTCCTTCGTGCGCGGCATGCTCGACAACAGCCAGGACCGGGCCATCGTGCAGGGCATCATCGCGCTGCTTCACGCGCTGGGCCTCACGGCCGTGGCCGAGGGCGTCGAGACGGTGAAGCAGGGCGAGGCGCTGCTGGCCATGGGCTGCACGCTGGGACAGGGCTTCGGCATCAGCAAGCCGATGGCGGCCAAGGACGTGGCGCCGTGGGTGACCCAATACGAGCGCGCCCCGCTGTGGGGCCGCGACGGGTGGCCCACCCTGGGCCTCCCCGGTTAGGGCCTGTTCACACTATTTCCGGGGTCGCGAAGGGCCGCCAGGGCGGGCCAATCAAGGCGCGCGACGACGTGTGTGCATGCGCACACGCTAGGAGCGCAACGCCGAGTGGCCCGCCCTGGCGGCCCTTCCCGCAGGGTTGGAGCACCAACGCGAGCCCGGAAATAGTGTGAACAGGCCCTAGAGCAGCGGCGTGTAGGGCGATGTCATCGGGCTCAGCGTGGTGCCGCTTCCGGTGCCGTAGCCGGGCACGCCGATGCTGCTGGAGCCGCCGAACACATAGCGCAGGTAGACGCTGCCGGTGAACTGCCGGTAGTTCTGCGCATTGTTGAACCCCAGCGCCCCGCCCAGGAACATCTTCGGCGCCAGCTGGTACTCCACCACCGCGGCCAGGTTGTAGGCCAGGCCGGTCTTGGAGCTGCTGGCGTAGGTGTTGTTGTAGGCCGAGCTGCTCAGCCCCAGCGCCAGCGCCTGGTAGGCGGCGCTCGATGCGGCCGCGTTGCGCGACGGGTCCGTCGGGAAGTAGGGCGACGACTTCTGGGTGAACGACTGCACGCCCAGCGAGGCGTTCAGGCGCCACGAGAGCCTGTCGCTGCGCCCGCTCCAGTCGACCGGGAAGGCCACGCTCACGAAGCTCTGCGGGCTGAAGTAGCCGCCTTGCCCGAAGGTGTAGTAGCTCAGATTCTTCTGGTAGCCCATCAGCCCGATGTTCATGCCCAGCGTGAGCTTGGAGTTCGGGCTGTTCAGCAGGTGCAGGTAGGCGCCGCCACCGGTTTCCACGCGCGAGTTGCTCTGCACGTTCCTGCCGGTGATGCCGTGCGCGGCGAGGTAGCTGTACACGCCGTAGGTGCCGTCGTCATAGCCGATGTCGCCGCGCACGCCGGTGGCGACCACGCCGCCCCAGCGCTCGTTGGTGCGCTCGTCCTTGGCGCCCGCGAACGACAGCACGCTGTCGGTCACGGCGCGGCGGGAGATGTCGGCCTTGTAGTTCCAGGAGTCGCCGATGCTGCCCTTGAATGTCACGTTGCCGACCACGTTGGTGGTGGGAAAGCCCAGCGGCGTGGTGCCGATGCCGGCATCGATGTTCTTGCCCTCGTAGCCCACGTTGAGCCCGACGCCGGCCGCATTCTGCTGGCCGGCCGAGGCGCCGCTGCGCAGCGCGTTCAGTGCGGCGCTGGGGCCGCCGCCGAAGCGGCTGCCGGTGGCGTAGTCGCTCGCGGGCGTGCCGGCATCGAGCACGGTGGGCGTCACGCCCACGACGATCTTGCCTTCACCCGCAGGGAAGCGCGCCTGTATCGGCAGCTGGAAGTCCGACAGCCGGCTCAGCCCCGCCTCGCCGGCGCGGTTGCGGTACACCGTGCCCGCCGTGAGGCTCACGGCGCGCTGCGATTCGAGCTCCTGCAGCTCGGCGGCCACCGAGCTCGTCGCGGGCGCGCTGCGCGGCGGCGCATTCCAGCCGGTGTCCGCGCGCGGCGTGTTGGCCTGCGCATACGCGGCATTCGCCTGCGGATAGCCGGGAGCCGGATAGCCGCCGGGCTGCTGCGCCGGCGGAATGTAGACCGGCGCGACCTGCTGCGTGCCGGGCACCGGGTACTGGGGCAATGGCTGCTGCATCGGCTGCGCGATGTACGCGGAGGCCTGTGGCACGTTGTTCGGGTTCGCTGCGGCATTGCGCGCCGTGCGCGTCGACGACGACTTGGCCGCCGTCGTGCGGCCCTTGGCGTTCGACGCCACAGCGCCGGGATTCCAAGGCAGGGCGCCAGGCGGATAGGCATTCGGTGCCGCAGCCGCGGGATAGGCCGGATACGCCTGGTTCGCCGCCGGATAGGCCTGCGCGACCGGGTAACCCGCCGGCACCGGAGATGCCTGATAGGACGCCGGTTGCATGCGCGCCTGAGCGAATGGATTGCCGTTGGCTGCCGGATAGCTGGCCGGCACGGCCGCGCTCGGCGCGCCGCCCGTCATGCCCGCAAAGGGATTGGCCGGCGGCAACGGCGAGGCCGCCATGCCGCCGGGCGCGAAGCCGCCCGACGCCACCTGCCGCTCGGCCTCGACCGCCGCGCGCAGGTACTGCTCGGCCTTGCGGCTCTCGCCCGCGTTGCGATAGACGCGTCCGGCCGCCGCGAGCACGCGCGACTGGTCGGGGGCCTGCTTGAGCGCGGCCATCACGTAGTTCTCGGCCGAGCTGTGGTCGCGCTGCGCGCTGGCGCTGGCCGCGGCGGCGAGCAGGGTGTCGAGATCGGTCGGGTTGCGCTGGAGCACGCGCTGGTAGAGCGCGAGCGCCTGGCCTTCGTCGCGCGCCGCCGAGTACAGCCGCGCCAGCGCGGCCAGCGCCTGCGGATCGTCCGGGCGCTCGGCGAGCACCGGCGCCATCGCGTTGTAGGCCGCTTCGAGGTTGCCGGCCTCGCGCAGCGAATCCGTCTGGCGCAGCGCGAAGGCGATGCGCAGGTTGTCGAAGTCGGCGCGCTGGCTGGCCGTCATGTTGGTGGTGGCCAGCTGGCGCAGCACGGCCGACAGCTCGATGTCCTGCCTGGTCTTGAGCAGCACCGAGGCGTACAGCAGCCGGTCGCCGGTGCTCGGCGTGGGCGAGCGCGCCAGCAGCTGGCGGCTCATGGCTAGGGCGCGCGGCGCGTCGCCGATCTCGGCATAGGCGCCCGCGAGCTGGCCCCAGAGCTCGGCCGGCATGTCGGCGCTGAGCGCCGACTCTGCCTGCGCGAGCACGCCGCGTGCGGCATCCACCTGGCCCTGGCGAGCCAGCGCCTGCGCGCGCGCCGCCTGCTGCTGCGCCCAGAGGCGGCGCTGCAGTGCCGCCATGTCGCGCGTGCGCGAGCCGGCGGGAATGCGTTCGAGGTACTGGATGCCCGCTGCCGCGTCGCCGGTCTCGGAGGCGAGCAGGGCGCTGGCGTAGAGCGCGTCGGGCATGTCGGGCTGCGACATCAGCAGGCCCTCCATCACGCCGCGCGCTTCGGACACCATGCCGCGCTTGCGGTAGAGATTGGCGAGGTCCAGCCGCACCCAGGGGCTGTCGGGCGCGGCGAGCATCGCGTCTTCCAGCGTGCGCTGCGCGCCGGCCGTATCGCCAGCATCGGCCTGCTGGCGGGCGCGGTTGCGCGCCTGCTCGACCTGGATGTCGCGCAATCCGCCCAGCTGCGTGGCCTGCTCGGGCGTGAGGCGGCGCGACAGGGCCAGCGCCTCGTCGGGGCGGCCGGTCTGGCCGTAGACCGAGATCAGCCCGCGCAGCGCCTGCGTGTTCTGCGGACGGCTTTCGAGCACGCGCTTGTAGCCCTGTTCGGCCTGCGCGTAGTCACCCGCGGCGGCGCGCAGGTCGGCCAGCGCGTTCTGGCCCACGGGTTCGCGCGGATCGATGCGCACCGCGCGTTCGTAGAGCGACTGCGCGCCCCGCAGGTCGTTCTTGCCCTGGGCGGCCCTGGCCTGCCCGACCAGCACCCAGTAGCTGGCGCTCTGCAGCGCCGAATTCCATTTGCTGCCGCCGCCGCGCACCGCGCGCTCCAGCAGCTCCTGCGCCTCGGCGAAACGCTCCTGGCGCAGGCGCACCAGGCCCAGTCCGCCCAGCGCCTCGGTGTCGTCGGCCTTGGTGCGAAGCGCCTGCTGGAAGCGCTGCTCGGCGGTGCTCGCATCGCCGCGGTCCAGCGCCTTGAAGCCTTCGCCCACCGGAAC
The DNA here is from genome assembly GCF_048305045.1 of Variovorax sp. 278MFTsu5.1. Lineage (NCBI taxonomy): Bacteria > Pseudomonadati > Pseudomonadota > Betaproteobacteria > Burkholderiales > Comamonadaceae > Variovorax > Variovorax sp. 278MFTsu5.1. Next base: position 3,716,646 of record NZ_CP157622.1, on the reverse strand, counting down.
GCCGGGCGAGCTGGTGGCCGCGGCCTTGGCGGTGGTGAGGCTTTCCAGCCGCGCGGCCACGGCTGCGTCGGTCTGGTTGTTGCTCAGGTATTCCTGGTAGAGCGGAACGTCGGGCTGGCGGGCGTCGAGCCAGATCAGCGCCTGCCGCCACGCGGCGCGCGCGGCGCTGGCAACGGCTGGCTGCCTGGTCAGCTCGACCAGCTCACGGATGCCGGCGCGGCGCGTCGATTCGCTGTATGTCTTCTGCTGCGCCAGCGCGAGCTTGTAGCTGGTGTTTTCCGGGTGATCCTTCACCAGCTGTTCGAGGCCCCGGCGGCCTTCGTCGGCGCCCTGGGGCGTGCTGGCCAGCACCTGGTAGTACTCGAGTGCCAGCGCCTCGGGCGGCGGGCGGTTGTCGAACTGGCTGCGGTACAGCTCCACCGCCTCGGCGGCACGGCCGGCACGCGCGGCGGCGCGGGCGCGCTGCAGCGTGCTCTGCGCGCCGGCAGGCTGCTGCGACTGCTGCTGCAGGCGGGCGAGGCGGCTGTCGTTCGGGTTCGCGGTGCGCAGCCTGGCGATCCAGCCGCGCGCGGCCTCGGAGTTGCCGCGCGAGAGCTCGACCTGCGCCATGCCGTACATCGCGTCGGTCGACTGGGGCTGCACGCTCAGCAGCTTCTTCCAGCTTTCCTCGGCGAGATCGGCACGGCCCTGGGCCTGCCAGTAGTTGCCTTGCTCGATCAGCGCGGCGCTGGCGTCTGCCTGCGCGTGAGCGGGGTTGGCGGCGCACAGCGCGACGAGCATGCCGAGGCAGGCCGTCCATTGACGGGTTTGCGGCGAGAGCGAAAAAGGGCTTGGGAAAGGACGCGAGCCGGGGGCGACGCCGAGCGAGCGCCGGGGCTTCAGGCCGGTCGATTGGGACGGCATAGCGTTCTCCATGAGGTTTGCAGCTGGCCGTTGCGGCCGAATTCATAGCGGCCGTCGAGCCACGCCTGTCCGAAAAGCAACAGGCACTGTTCGTAGTACGGCAAGGGCGCCACGGGTGGCGTCGTTGCGTTGGGGGCGGGAGGCGTCGCACGGCCGCCGGGCACACGGGCGACCTGGTCGGCCAGGGCGTCGGCGGCGTCCAGCGCCTTGAGGTAGGGCAGCATTGCGCCCGAGAAGCCCAGCGGCGCCATGCCGCGGACCTGGCCGGTGACGGTGTCGACGTACTCGGGCACCGCGTGGTTCTCGGCGAGTGCCTGGCGCGGGCCGCGCAGGCTCAGCAGCAGCATCTTGCGCGCCGGGTCGCGCTCGGAAAGCATGCCTGCCCAGAGGTAAACGCGGATGGCGTCGTAGCTGCCGGTGACGCCCTTCTGCGGATCGGCCACGAACGAGCGCGAATCCTGCGACCAGGCGCACCAGTCGGGCGCGAAGCCCTTGGGCGTGACGGCGCCGAACATGCGCAGCGTGTTGTCGATGACCTCGTTCCACGGGCCGGCCGCGTCGGCCTGCTGGAAGTAGCGCAGCAGTTGCAGCGGCGCATAGCTCGGGTTGAGGCGCCACAGCGGCCCGCTCGCCACCGACTTGGGCCAGGGCAGCAGCATGCGCCCGAGGCCCGGCACGTTGATGATCTCCTCGCGCACCGCCAGCGCCAGCACTTCGCGGCCGAGCGTGCGATAGGCGGCATCGTTCCAGAGGCGGCCGGCTTCCATCAGCGAATAGGCGATCCACAGGTCGGCGTCCGAGGCGGCGTTGGCGTCGAGCACGCCCCAGCCGCCGGCCGGCTTGCGGCCCCATTGCCAGGCCGGCAACTGCCTGGCGAGGCTGCCGCCTGCGAGGTTGGCCTCGGTCCAGGCCAGCACGCGAGAGAAGGTGGCACGGTCGTTGTGGACCAGCGCGAAGAACATGCCGTACGACTGGCCCTCGGAGGTCGATTGCTGCTGCGGCGTGTTGAAGTCGATCACCCGGCCGTCGGGCTGTATGTGGCGCGCGGCGAAGGCGGCCCAGTCGGTGGCGGGGTGGCAGGCCGGTGCGGCAGCTGGAGCAGCGGCAGGCGCCGGGGGCGCTGCGGTGGGCGCTGCAGCGGCCATCCGGGGCAGCGCCAGCGCCAGCCCGGCCGCGCCCAGCAGGGCGCGCCGGCTCGCAAGCCGCTCGGGTGGGGGCGCCGTGTTCGAGCGTCGCATGAGTTCCTTACTTCCCCTTGGCCTTCACCGACAGCCGGCGGCGCGCGCGCAGCTGCAGGCCCGCGTACGACACGGCCGCGCCCAGCAGCGCCAGCACGATCACCAGCCCGGCCAGCATCAGCGGGCTGCGCGAGAGGTGCCACTGCACCCAGGCGACGGGCGGCAGGCGGCCGACGTAATACGTGTCCTGGCCCAGCACGCTGTTGACCTGCGTGTCGCGCACGATGGTCATGCTGCCCTGCACGCTCTTGAGCAGCTCGGGCGTCATCAGCGCGTTGAGCAGCGCGTCCTTCGACTCGCTGTTGGTGATGGCGGCGACCACGCTGCGGCCGCTTTGCAGCGGCGACTGGAAGCCGGCCAGCACCGCGTCGCGGCCGTCGGCGCTCACCGAGATCTGCATCGAGCCCGGCAGGTCCTCGCGGGTGCGTGCGCCGATCACGAAGTCGATGGCGTTGTCGATCCAGCTGTTGAGCTTCAGCTCGGGCGCGGTGCCGTTGCGCTTGAGCGGCATCCGGTCGGCCCATTGGGTGAACAGCGGCTGGTTCTGCAGGTTGCCAATGACCAGCAGGTCCTTGTCGGCCCACTGCGGCGCCTCGCCCGAGCGGCCCACCTTCACGCGCAGCGCGGGGTAGCCGGTGGAGCGGCCGATCTGGCCGAGCAGGCCGAGGAACATTTCGGTGTCGCTGCTGCTGGGCTGGTCGGGCAGGATGACGGCGGTGTCCGAAAGGTCGGCCATGCGCGAGAACGGGAAGCCGCCGTTGGCGTAGGCGGCCAGCTCGGGCATCGCGATGAAGTGCGGGAAGCCCGACACGTCGATCTTCGAAGTCGGGTCGATCGAGCCGCGCACGTTGTCCAGCTGCGGCACGCAGCGCCCGCCCACCGGCTCGAAGTAGTAGTGCAGCCTCAACTGGCTGCGCGGGCCCATGGCCAGCGGCGGCAGGATGATTTCCTTGCGTTCGGCCAGCGTGCCGTCGGGCATCAGCTTCACCGCCAGCGGGTTCCACCAGCGGTCGCCGGCCGGGTTGGCCGAGCGCAGCGGCAGGCCGCCCACGAAGTTCTCGTTGACGTTGACGTTCAGCGTCGACTGGTCGGGCCGCACGCGCGGGGTGTAGCGGTATTGCAGGTCGAGCGGAATGCCGCGGCTGCGCCAGGTGAACAGGTCGGGCGGCAGCTGCAGGTTCACGCGGACCACGTCGGGGTTGTAGCCCGACACCGAGAGGTCGGCCGCCGTGGCCAGTTCGCCCAGCTGCAGCGGACGGTCGCTCGGCACCCAGCGCGGCGCGTCGTAGGGCTTGCGCGCGGGCGGCTCCTGGAAGGCGGTGATCGATGCGGTCGCGCCCGCGAAGGCCTTGGCGTTGAGCGCCAGCGCGGCGGCGGCGGTGCGCAGGTCGGCGGGCGTGCTGCCCATCACCAGCAGCAGCTTGCCGTTGGCGTCGCGCGGGTTGTCGACGATCGCCAGGCCCGGCCCGCGGATGGCCGGCAGCGTGAGGCCCGGAATGCTCGAATCGGGCGTGACGAACACCACCGCGTGGCCGGTGGGCAGGTCGCCGCCCGACACCGGGAAGGTCGCGCCGCGGTAATCTGCCAGCGCGCCGAACCACGACGACACCACGCCCGCGGCCTCCAGCACCGGGCCCGAGCCGGCGGTGCCGAACACGAAGGGAATGCGCGCGCGGCGCACGTCGCGGCGGTCGAAGAAGGGCTGCGGCAGGGCGGCCAGGTCGTTGACCAGCTTCAGCGGCGCCACCGTCAGCTTCAGCGTGCTGGTGGCGTCGATACGCGCCCACAGGCTGGTGTGCGCCGGGTCCTCGCACTCGCGGGTGTAGTGGCCGATGAGTTCGACGTTGATGCGGTTGAACTCGGTGATCAGGCGCCGGTCGATCGGGATGTCGGCCGTCTGCGGCCGGCCCGCGCCCGCGGTGGGCACCGGCAGCGTGGCCACCAGCACGTCGTTCACCGTGACCTTCAGGTGCGAGAGCTCCGGGATCAGCGAGGGCGAGTAGGCGTAGTTCAGCCTGAACGAGGCGGCCGTCACCAGCTCGTCGGCGCGCACGTTGAACGGGATGCCCACGGTGCCGCTGATGCCGCGCAGCTGAACCGCGTAGTCGATGCCGAGTTGCGTGAGGTTGAGTTCGCGCACCGCGCCGCCGGCAGGTGCCGCGGCAGCAATGGAAGCCGGCGCCGCCTGCGGGGCTGCAGCGGCGGCCGCAGCCTGGGGCTCGGCCGGCCGGGGCTGGCCGAAGGCCGTGCCGGCGGCGGCGAGGGCCACGGCGAGGGCCACGGCGCGGGAGACGAACGGGGACGAAGCCACGCTGACGGGATGCTCGGCGCGGCGATGCGCGCGCTGGTTGGGCGTCACGTGGGTCGTCACGTGGATTCCTTCGCTTTGACGGGACGCAGCCGCGAGGCGGCCGCACGGTAGTAATGGCTGAACATGTCTCGGAAACCGGTGCCGCTGATGCTGATGATGTGGCCGAGCACGCGGTGGATCGGCACGCGCGGGTGGTTGCCCCAGCGCGCGGCCCAGATGTCGGCGCGGGCGGTGGTGCACTGCACCAGCGCGCGTTCCTGCGCGAAGCTCATCGGCACGAAGCTCAGGCCCAGGCGCTTGCCGCTGCTGAAGCGCACGGTGGAGGCGAAGCGCGATTCCTGGTCGTTGCGGTACAGCGCCACCTCTACCGGCGTTTCGAGGTCCAGCTTCAGGTCCTGCGGGAGCTCGAGGCCCAGGCCGCCGCTGGAGAAATCGAAGGTGTTGCAGCGCAGGGAGCGGCCATCGGCGAAGTACAGCGTGGCCGGCAGGTTGAGTTCGACGCGGTGCGATCCGCGCAGCTGGCGCGACTCGTTGGCCGCGGCCACGCAGGCGCCCAGGATCATCAGGTTGTAGACCGTCCAGGCGAGATTCAGCCACACGGTGGCGATGTGCTGCGAGTCGACCCAGGTCAGCCGCCACACGCCCAGGCACACGCCCACGAAGTTCAGCGCGAGCAGCACCAGGCTGGCCTTGGCGATGGTGCTGTCGAAATACTCTTCCTGGATCAGGCCGCCCTTGGCCGTCACGTTGAAGCTGCCCAGCTTGGGGTTGATGAGCGCCACCAGCGTCGGGCGGAAGATGTACCAGGCCAGCACCGCCTCGTAGACCTCGTTCCACAGCAGGTAGCGGAATCGCCCCTGTACCCGGCTGTTGGTCAGGTTGGCGTGCAGGATGTGCGGCAGCGCGAAGGCGAAGATCATCGAGGCCGAGGCGTGGATCACGCTCGCGCCGAAGTACAGGTAGGCCAGCGGCGCCGTCAGGTAGATGAGCCGCGGCAGTCCGTACAGGAAGTGCAGCATCGCGTTCACGTAGCACAGGCGCTGCGCCCAGTGCAGCCCGCGCCCGAAGAGCGGGTTGTCGATGCGGAAGATCTGCGCCATGCCGCGCGCCCAGCGGATGCGCTGGCCCACGTGGCCCGAGAGGCTTTCAGTTGCCAGGCCCGCGGCCTGCGGCAGCGCGAGGTAGGCGGTGTTGTAGCCCAGGCGGTGCATCTTCAGCGCGGTGTGGGCGTCTTCGGTGACGGTCTCGACCGCGATGCCGCCCACTTCTTCCACGATGGTCCGGCGCAGCACCGCGCAGGAGCCGCAGAAGAAGGTGGCGTTCCAGAGGTCGTTGCCGTCCTGGATCAGGCCGTAGAAAAGCTCGCCCTCGTTGGGCACCGTGCCGAAGGTGTCGAGGTTGCGCTCGAAGGGGTCGGCCGAGAAGAAGTAGTGGGGCAGCTGGACCATGCCCAGCTTGGGATCGCGTCCGAACCAGCCCATGGCGATCTGCATGAACGAGCGCGTGGGGATGTGGTCGCAGTCGAAGATCGCGACGAACTCGCCGGTGGTGTTCTTCAGCGCGGCGTTGATGTTGCCGGCCTTGGCATGGCGGTTGTTGTCGCGCGTGACGTGGGTCACGCCGACCTGTTCGCAGAACACGCGGAATTCCTCGCGCCGGCCGTCGTCGAGCACGAAGATCTTGATCTTGTCGCGCGGCCAGTCGATCAGCTGCGCGGCCAGCACCGTGGAGCGAACCACCGACAGCGATTCGTTGTAGGTCGGAATGAACAGGTCGATGGTCGGCCACTCGGCCGGGTCCTCCGGCAGCGGCACCGGCTTGCGCTCCAGCGGCCAGGCGGTCTGCACGTAACCCAGCAGCAGCACCACGAAGGCATAGAGCTCGGCCATCAGCAGGCCGACGCCCAGCACCAGGTCGAGCAGGTTGTCCATGAACATGGTCTCGGTCACCCGCCAGTAGGTGTAGCGCGAGGACACCACCACCGACAGGAAGATCAGAACCAGGCTGGCGAAGCGCCCGCGGAAGCGGTTGGTGACGAGCGCCGCCACGAAGATGCCCACGGACAGCACGATCTGCTGCTCGAAGGTCATCGGCGCGATGATCAGCGCGGGCAGCATCGTGAGCGCCACGATCCAGCCGAGGATGCGCACCGGCAGCAGCTTCAGGATGGCCGGCGCCGGACGGGGCTCCGGCTGGGCCGGCGCGGCGGACTGGGCGTGTTTCATCGGTTCGTTTCCGTGGTCCGCAGGGTCGGGAAGGACGCCGCCTGGCGCGCGGTGTCTAGGCGTTCGAGCAGGCGCTCGGCGCAGGCGTCGATGTCCTGCGTCGCCTGGCTCATGGGCGCGTAGCGCTGCACCGGCGCGGCCGAGGCCAGCGCCTCTGGCACCGCCTGGTCCAGGTGCAGCATGCCCAGCAGCTCGGGGCGCAGCCGCTGGCGCAGAAGTTCGAAGACATCGTGGTTGAGCCTCTTGCCCGGGTCGATCTGGTTCACCACGTAGCCGGTGCCGAGGTAGCCGCCGCGTGGGCGGGCGTACTTGTCGAGCATGCGCTCGACGATGGGCAGCGTGGCGAAGGAGCCCGCGTCGGCCAGCACCGCGACCACGCCGAAGCTGGCCGCGCGCAGCGCCTGCTGCAGGTAGACCGAGGGGCCGGGCGGGGTGTCGAGCACCACCAGCGTCCCGGCGGGCAGGCCGAAGCGTTCCAGCGTGTCGCCGAGCCAGCCGGGCGACCGGGCCAGCTGCTGCTCGAACGCGATCTGGCGTTCGTCGTCGACGTCGCCGAAGGGCAGCAGCATCACGCCGCCGTGCGCGGGACGGATGGCGCGGGCCCACGGCATCAGGCCGGTGGCAGCCTCGACCAGGCCGCTGTCGCAGGCCTGCGGCTCGTTGGCGATGTGGAAACGCAGCGCGTTCTGCGGATCGAGATCGATGGCCAGCACCTGCCTGCCGCGCTGCGCGAGCGCGGTGCAGAGGTTGGCGGCAATCGTCGTCTTGCCTACGCCGCCCTTGGAGGAGATTACGGGGATGACAACCATCGTCACGTCGGCCTTCGCCAGCGTGACATGGGACCCTGCGCCACGGCTGCCTTCTGCGGCGCGGCCAGACGTGCGAAAAGTTGCTCGAGCGGTGTCGCAGCGGAACCCGGCCCGGAGGCGATGGCGGCCGGAGCCGGTGCGGGCTCGGGTGCGAACACCGGGACCGCGGCCGGTGCATGGGCGGCTGGAGCGGCGACGAACGGTGCGGGCGAGGGCGCGTGCAGGGGTGTTGCCGCGCCGACCGGAACTGGAGCGGGCGCCAGTGCGGGCGCAGCGACCGGGGCGGCAGCCGTGACCGCCGGCGGATGGGTGATCTTCTCGCCCGACAGCAGTGGCCACACGCGCGGCGCCTCGGCGTCGGGCGGCGCGAATTCCTTGTAGCCGTTGCCGTTGCCGCCGAACTTGCCGAACAGGCCGGCGATGTCCTCGGGCATGTGTTCCTCGGTGCTCATGCGCCTGCCCTCGACAGGCGCAGATCGATGCGCGGCCCGGCCTGGACCTCGGGCTGCAACGCTTGCACGCGCAGTGTGGAGGGCATGTGCTGCGCCTCGAACCAGGTCTGGTAGGCACCTTCGAAGAAACCGACGCTCCAGTCGGTCGATCCGGGCCCGAAGGCCGCGGCCACAGGGCTGCAGGCGTGGGTGATGGCGACGCCGTCGGCTTCCTCGTTCAGCACGGCGAAGCCCCAGTCGATGCCGTCCCAGCGGGCGTTGAACTGGTCCTGCAACTCCTCGAGCGTGCGGCAGCGGGGGATCGGCAGGGCCTGCGCGAGACGCTGGCCGATGCGAAAGAAAAGCTGCCTCAGATCTTCCGGAGGCAACCCGGCGCTCAACTCGGCGGCCATGCCGCGGTTGAATTCCAACCATTGGGCGCTGCAGGATTTCTTTTCGTAATAGTCAATAAACGTCGCACCAGTTTCCATGCCGAGGCATTCTCTTGGATCAGTTAACTATTGACAATGAATGTGAACTAATTAGTACGAAAGAACTGAATTTGAGCTGGCCAACTGTCTGAATTCGGGGACGAGCTCGAGCCGCGACCTTCGTCGGGTCGAGTTCCATACGTCGCGCGAGCGCGATCGGATTCAAATTTCTGGTGAAGTGCGCTTTCGTCCCGCCGTCATCGGAGACAGGCGCGGACGACGCAGCCGTGCGCCCGCGTCGCGACTCGGCCCGGGGTCAGTCCGAGAGGGCTTCGCCCGCGTGCTGGAACATGGTGCGGCGGCCGTGCTTTACCGCGTACATGGCGGCATCGGCCTGCCGCAGGGCCTCCTCGGCGGAGGTGGTGCGCGGATCGACCGCCACCACGCCGACGCTGGCGCCCGCGTAGTCGATGGTCAGGTTCCTGAGCCGCAGTTCGCCCTTGGTGTTTTCCGCCAGCCGGTCGCCCAGCGCCATCGCGCCGGTACGCGGCGATTCGCCGAGGCCGGGGCCCAGGCCGATCACCACGAACTCGTCGGAGCCGAATCGCGCCAGCATGTCGCTCGCGCGCACGCAGTTCGACAGCTGCTTCGCCATGGCCGCCAGGAACTCGTCGCCGACCGCGTGGCCGTGCGCGTCGTTGATCTTCTTGAAGTCGTCCATGTCGATGAAGCCGACCAGCACGCTCTGGGTGCTGCGCGCGCCCTGCGCCAGCATGCGCTGCAGCGCGTCGACCAGGGCGCGGCGGTTCGGCAGGCCGGTAAGTACGTCGGTCGCTGCATTGGCCGAGAGTTCGATGCCGGCCTTGTCGAGCCTGGCGACCATCTGCTCGCGGTCCACCTGCTGGGCGATCAGCTTTGCGAACAGGCGAAGTACCGGCTCGGCGATGGCCGGCAGGGGCATCTGCCGGGCGCTGGCGGCGCACAGCGCGCCATGCAGGCCGCCGCCGTCGAGCCTGACGGGTGCGCTCGCGCAGGTCTGGATGCCCAGTTCGCGGGCCGCATCGGCATCGCCCCAGCAGCCGCCGGCATCGTCGGCGTAGATGCGGTCTTCTTCCAGCGCATGGCGACACAGCGTGTCGCCCCAGGGAACGTAGGCGCCTTCGGGAATGGTCAGCTCGCCCGCGTTGTGGGCGAAGAGGATGTGCTGGCGGGCCTTGTCGGGCTCGATGACCGTGAGATAGGCCGATTCAAGGCCGGTTGCCGCCTCGAGCATTTCGAGCATAGGGCGCGCGAGGTCTTCCAGCGTCGTGGCCGAGGAGACGGTTTCGGATAGCTGTTCGATCAGGAATTCCATGGCCGACATTCTGAGGGCTCCCGGGGTGTCAGGAGGCCAGTGCTTCCATCAATTCTGTTTCGATGGCCAGTTGCGTCTTCTGGCCCTGTAGTTCGGGGCCGCTGATCAGGAAGGTGTCTTCCACCCGCTCGCCCAGCGTCGTGACCTTGGCGAGTTGCAGGTTCAGGTGATGGCGCGCCAGCACCCGCGCCACCGAATACAGCAGGCCCGCGCGGTCGCTGGCCGAGATGCTGAGCAGCCAGCGCTGCGCCTTGTCGTCCGGCAGCAGGCTGATGCGCGGCTTGATCGGAAAGCTGCGCACCCGGCGCGACACCCGGCCCATGCTGGGCGGCGGCAGCGCGCCGGCCTCGGTGAGCGTTTGCGCCAGGCCCGACTCGACCATGCTGATCAGGTCGCGGTAGTGGTCCGGCAGGAAGGTGGTCACCACCTGGAAGGTGTCGAGCGCGTAGCCGTTGCTCGTGGTGTGCACCTTGGCGTCCAGGATGCTGAAGGAGGCCTGGTCGAAGTAGCCGCAGATGCGCGCGAACAGGTCGGGCTGGTCGGGCGTGTACACGACCACCTGCAGGCCTTCGCCCACCGGGGACAGGCGCGCCCTGACGATGGGCGCTGCCTTGGGTTCGGCCGGCACGTTCGGCGGCGGCACGAAGCGCGAGAGCTGCTTGGCGTGCCAGGCGATCTCGCCGGCGTCGTGGCGCATGAAATAGCCGACGTCGAGCGTGTCCCACAGGGCCTTGTGCGCCTCGAAGCGCTGGGCGTGCAGGGCGAGCTGCACCAGGGCCTCGCGCTTGCGCGACTCGACCTCGGCGTCCGGGTCGGGCATGCGGCCGCCCAGTGCCCGCAGGGTGTAGCGGTAAAGGTCCTCGAGCAGCTTGCCCTTCCAGGCGTTCCACACGCGCGGCGAGGTGCCGCGGATGTCGGCCACCGTCAGCAGGTAGAGCGCGGTCAGGTAGCGCTCGTTGCCCACGCGTTTGGCGAAGGCGCCGATCACCTCCGGATCGCTCAGGTCCTGCTTCTGGGCGACCTGGCTCATCACCAGGTGCTCGGCCACGAGGAATTCGATGAGCTTCGCGTCCTCGCGGGCGATGCCGTGCTGCTTGCAGAAGCGCTGCACGTCGCGCGCGCCCAGCGTGGAGTGGTCGCCGCCGCGGCCCTTGGCGATGTCGTGGAAGAGGGCGGCCACGTACAGGATCCAGGGCTTGTCCCAGCCGGCCGCCAGCTGCGAGCAGAACGGGTACTCGTGCGCGTGCTCGGCGATGAAGAAGCGCCGCACGTTGCGCAGCACCATCAGGATGTGCTGGTCCACCGTGTAGACGTGGAACAGGTCGTGCTGCATCTGCCCCACGATGCTGCGGAACACGCGCAGGTAACGCCCCAGCACCGAGGTCTGGTTCATCAGCCTGAAGGCGTGCGTGATGCCGTAGGGCTGCAGCAGGATCCGCATGAAGGTCTGGTGGTTGACCGGGTCGTTGCGGAACTTGCTGTCCATCACGTGGCGCGCGTTGTAGAGCGCGCGCAGCGTGCGCGCCGACAGGCCCTTCACGCCGATGGTCTTCTGGTAGAGCAGGAAGGTCTCTAGCACCGCGTGCGGCTCGCGCTCATAGAGGTCGTCGCTGGCGATCTCGATCAGGCCGGCGCGTTCGTAGAAGCGCTCGTTGATCGGCGTGTGCTGCTCGTCGCTGGGCTGCAGCCGCTCGGAGATGTTGAGCAGCAGGATCTGGTTGAGCTGCGACACCGCCTTGGCGGCCCAGTAGTAGCGCCGCATGAGCGCCTCGCTCGACTTGCGCTGGGACTCGCTCTCGTAGCCGAAGCTGGCGGCCACGGCGGTCTGCAGGTCGAACACCAGGCGGTCCTCGCGCCGGTTGGCGATCACGTGCAGCCGGGCGCGGATCAGCGAAAGCAGTGCCTCGTTGCGCTTGATCTGTTGCGCCTCGAAGGACGTGGCCAGGCCATTCTTGGCCAGGTCGTCCCAGCGGCTGCCGTAGCCGGCGGCCTTGGTCATCCAGAGGATGGTCTGCAGGTCGCGCAGGCCGCCCGGCGATTCCTTGCAGTTGGGCTCCAGCGCGTAGGGCGTGTTGTCGAACTTCTGGTGGCGGTGCCGCATTTCCTGCGACTTGGCCACGAAGAAGGCCTGCGGGTCGATGGCGCGCGAGAAGCGGCGGCGGAAGGCGGTGAAGAGCTTCTTGTTGCCGGCGATCAGGCGCGCCTCGAGCAGCGAGGTCTGCACGGTGACGTCCTTCTCGGCCTCCGCCAGGCATTCTTCGACAGTGCGCACGCTGGAGCCGATCTCCAGGCCGGCGTCCCAGCACTGGCCGATGAAGGCCTCGATGCGGGCCGGCTCGATACCGCCGGCCTCGCCCTCGGGCGGCAGCAGCAGCAGCACGTCGACGTCGGAATACGGAAACAGCTCCCCGCGCCCGAAGCCGCCCACGGCCGCCAGCGTGAGCGAGTCGCCGAAGCCGGCGTCGCGCCACAGGGTGCACAGCGTTTCGTCGGCCAGCGCCGAGAGCTGGCGCAGCACCGTGTGGACGCTGCGGGTGGGAGCGCGCGCGAAGCGCAGGGTGTCGAACAGGGCGAGCTTCTTGGCGCGATAGGCTTCGCGCAGCGTCGCCACGTCGATGTTGGCTGCTTCGATCACGGGCGGGGAGCGCGCTGCCGCGTCAGGTCTTGGTGGCGGTGACGAAGGAGGGCAGCGGCGGGCTGCCCGCCGACAGGGTCAGCACCTCGTAGCCGGTCTCGGTGACGAGCACCGTGTGCTCCCACTGGGCCGACAGCGAGTGGTCGCGCGTGACGATGGTCCAGCCGTCGTACTGGCCACCCTTGAAGTCTTCCTTCACGTCGCGCTTGCCGGCGTTGATCATCGGCTCGATGGTGAAGATCATGCCGGGTTTGAGTTCTTCCATGGTGCCCGGGCGGCCGTAGTGCAGCACCTGGGGCTCTTCATGGAAGCGCTGGCCCACGCCGTGGCCGCAGAACTCGCGCACCACCGAGAACCCGTGCCCCTCGGCGAACTTCTGGATCGCATGGCCCACGTCGCCCAGGTGCGCGCCGGGGCGCACCTGCAGGATGCCGTGCCACATCGCCTCGAAGGTGATCTGGCACAGGCGCTTGGCGGCGATCGACGCGTCGCCGATCACATACATGCGGCTGTTGTCGCCGAACCAGCCGTCCTTGATGACGGTGACGTCGACATTCATGATGTCGCCCTTCTTCAGGGGCTTGTCGTTCGGGATGCCGTGGCACACCACGTGGTTCACCGAGGTGCACAGCGACTTCGGGAACGGGACGCTGCTCGCGCCCATGTAGCCCACCGTGGCGGAGGTGGTGCCCTGCTTGACCATGTACTCGGCAGCCAGCCGGTCGACATCGTTGGTCGTGATGCCGGGCTTGATGAGGGGGGTGAGGTAGTCCAGCACCTCGGAGGCCAGGCGGCAGGCGACCCGCATGGCTTCGATGCCTGCAGCGTCTTTGTAGTTAATGCTCATGGCCGAATTATCCCATTGGCCCGGCTAAAATCCCGGGTTAACGCGGATGACCCCAGTCAGCGGCCATCCGCCTCGATTCCTTGATTTCCCAACGCGGCCCCCGAGGCCCCATCGACCGTGACGCAGCCCGCACCTCAAGCCCTTCCTGTCGTAACCATGTTCGAGGGCGGCAGCGCACTCAGCGACTTCCGCGCACGCCAACTCCTGCCGAAGCTGCAGGCCATCGAGCCGCGCATCGAGGGCATCTCGGCCCGTTTCGTGCACCTCGTGGTGACAGACGCGGCGCTCGGCCAGGCCGACCGCGAGCGCTTCGCAGCGCTGCTGACCTACGGCGACCCCTTCGAGGCGCCGGCCAAGGCGGGCACCAGTGTGGTGGTCACGCCGCGCCTGGGCACCGTGTCGCCCTGGGCCTCCAAGGCCACCGACATCGCCCACAATTGCGGGCTGGCCCTGCGGCGCGTCGAGCGCGTCACCCAGTACCACCTGAAGCTCAAGGCCCCGCTGATCGGCAAGGCCCCCGTGCTCGAGGGCGACGTGCTGGCCGCCGTGGCCGTACCGCTGCACGACCGCATGACCGAATCGGTGCTGGCCACCGTCGAGCAGGCCGCCAGCCTCTTCAGCGAACTGCCGGCCCAGCCGATGGCGCAGGTCGACGTGCAGGGCGGCGGCCGCGCCGCGCTGGTGGCGGCCAACACCGGCTTCGGCCTGGCGCTGGCCGAGGACGAGATCGACTACCTGGTCGACGCCTTCACCCGCCTGGGCCGCAACCCCAGCGACGTCGAGCTCATGATGTTCGCGCAGGCCAACAGCGAGCACTGCCGCCACAAGATCTTCAACGCCAACTTCACCATCGACGGCCAGGCCCAGCCGCAGAGCCTGTTCTCGATGATCCGCAACACCGAGAAGCTGAACCCGCAGCACACAGTGGTGGCCTACGCCGACAACGCCTCGATCATGGAAGGCACGGCCATCGAGCGCTTCGTGCCCGCCAGCGGCTCGCAGAGCTATCAAAAAGATAGCGCCCTGAGCCATGTGCTGATGAAGGTCGAGACGCACAACCACCCCACGGCCATCTCGCCGTTCCCGGGCGCCTCGACCGGCGCGGGCGGCGAGATCCGCGACGAGGGCGCCACCGGCCGTGGTTCCAGGCCCAAGGCCGGCCTGACAGGCTTCACCGTCTCGAAGCTCTGGCCGGAAGAGGGCAGCTACGGCAAGCCCGAGCACATCGCCAGCCCGCTGCAGATCATGACCGAGGGCCCGCTGGGCGGCGCCGCGTTCAACAACGAATTCGGCCGCCCCAACCTGCTGGGCTACTTCCGCGAGTACGAGCAGACCGTGGCGAGCGACGTCGACACCGTGCAGCGCGGCTACCACAAGCCCATCATGATCGCGGGCGGCCTGGGCAGCATCGATGCGACGCAGACCAAGAAGATCCAGTTCCCCGCCGGCTCGCTGCTGATCCAGCTCGGCGGCCCCGGCATGCGCATCGGCATGGGCGGCAGCGCCGCCAGCTCGATGGCCACCGGCGCCAACGCGGCCGAGCTCGACTTCGACTCCGTGCAGCGCGGCAACCCCGAGATCGAGCGACGCGCGCAGGAGGTCATCAACCACTGCTGGCAGCAGGGCGCGGCCAACCCCATCCTCGCGATCCACGACGTGGGCGCGGGCGGCCTGAGCAACGCCTTCCCCGAGCTGACCAACGACGCCGGCCGCGGCGCGCGCTTCGACCTGCGCGCAGTGCCGCTCGAGGAGTCGGGCATGGCGCCGAAGGAAATCTGGTGCAACGAAAGCCAGGAGCGCTACGTGCTGGCCATCGCGCCAGAGTCGCTCGAACAGTTCAAGGCGTTCTGCGAGCGCGAGCGCTGCCCGTTCTCGGTGGTCGGCGTGGCGACCGAGGAACGCCAGCTGCTGGTGGCCGACGAAGGCGCCGAGGTGCAGCCGGTCGACATGCCGATGGACGTGCTGCTCGGCAAGCCGCCGAAGATGCACCGCGACGTCAAGACCGTGGCGCGCAGCTTCAAGCCGCTCGACCTCACCGGCGTCGACCTGCAGAAGGCGGCCATCGACGTGCTCTCGCACCCGACGGTGGCTTCCAAGCGCTTCCTCGTGACCATCGGCGATCGCACCGTGGGCGGCATGAGCCACCGCGACCAGATGGTCGGCCCGTGGCAGGTGCCCGTGGCCGACTGCGCCGTGACGCTGGCCGACTACAAGGGCTTCGCAGGCGAAGCCATGAGCATGGGCGAGCGCACGCCGCTGGCCGCGCTCGACGCGCCGGCCTCGGGCCGCATGGCGGTGGCCGAGGCCATCACCAACCTGCTGGCCGCGCCCATCGAACTCTCGCGCGTGAAGCTCTCGGCCAACTGGATGGCCGCCTGCGGCGAGCCCGGCGAAGACGCCGCCCTGTACGAGACCGTCAAGGCCGTCGGCATGGAACTGTGCCCGGCACTGGGCGTGTCGATTCCGGTCGGCAAGGATTCCCTGTCGATGCGAACGCAGTGGAAGGACGGCGGCGAAGCGAAGAAGGTCACCTCGCCCGTGAGCCTGATCGTCAGCGCCTTCGCCACGCTTCCCGACGTGCGCGGCACGCTCACGCCGCAGCTCGACGCCGAGGAGGCCGACACCACCCTCGTGCTGATCGACCTGGGCCAGGGCAAGCACCGCATGGCCGGCAGCATCCTCGCGCAGACGCTCGACCAGAGCGGCGACACGGTGCCCGACCTCGACAACCCGGCGCAACTCGTGGCGCTGGTGAATGCCGTGAACGCGCTGCGCGCCGACGGCAAGATCCTCGCGATGCACGACCGCAGCGACGGCGGCCTGTTCGCCACCGCCTGCGAGATGGCCTTTGCCGGCCACGTCGGCGTGGCGCTCAATGTCGACATGCTCGTTACCGAAGGCGACGGCATCTCCGACAGCCGCATGGAGACCGGCGACGCCAAGAACTGGGCGCAGCAGGTCAGCGCGCGCCGCGAGGAACTCACGCTCAAGGCGCTGTTCAACGAGGAGCTGGGCATGGTGCTGCAGGTGCGCACCGCCGAGCGCAACGACGTCATGCAGGTGCTGCGCGCCCACGGCCTGAGCACCCACAGCCACTTCGTCGGCAAGACCCGTCCGGCCAGCTCCACCATGGACGCGGGCAAGGGCAAGATCGAAGTCTGGCGTGACGCCAAGTCCGTGTTCAGCGCGAGCCTGCACGACCTGCAGCAAGTGTGGGACTCGGTCAGCTGGAAGATCGCCCGCGAGCGCGACAACCCCGCCTGCGCCGATGCCGAACACGCCGCGGCCGGCGATCCGGCCGACCCGGGCATGCACGTGTTCCTGCCGAACGCGCAACAACCCGTTGCCCCGGCCATCCTGCAGTCGCGCCCCAAGGTCGCGATCCTGCGCGAACAGGGCGTCAACTCGCACGTCGAGATGGCCTACGCCTTCACCGAAGCCGGCTTCGAAGCCTTCGACGTGCACATGACCGACCTGCAGACGGGCAGGGCGGACCTCGCCGACTTCAAGGGCGTGGTCGCCTGCGGCGGCTTCAGCTACGGCGACACGCTGGGCGCCGGCATCGGCTGGGCCCGCAGCATCACCTTCAACCCGAAGCTGGCCGAGCAGTTCAAGACCTTCTTCGGCCGCGCCGACACCTTCGGCCTGGGCGTGTGCAACGGCTGCCAGATGTTCGCCGAGCTGGCCGACATCATTCCGGGCGCCGAGGCCTGGCCGCGTTTCACCACCAACCAGAGCGAGCGCTTCGAGGCGCGCCTGTCGATGGTCGAGGTGCTCGAGTCGCCCAGCATCTTCTTCGCGGGCATGGCCGGCAGCCGCCTGCCGATCGCGGTGGCGCACGGCGAGGGCTATGCCAACTTCAAGTACCGCGGCGACGCCGACAAGGCCATCGCCGCCATGCGCTTCGTCGACAACCACGGCAAGCCGACCGAGCAGTACCCGTTCAACCCGAACGGCAGCGCCGGCGGCCTGACCTCCGTGACCACGCCGGACGGCCGCTTCACCGCAGTGATGCCGCATCCGGAGCGCGTGTTCCGCAACATCCAGATGAGCTGGACCTCGGGCGACAAGAGCGAGCTGAGCCCCTGGATGCAGATCTGGCGCAATGCGCGCCGCTGGGTGGGCTGAGGCCTGGCTCTTCGCCACCCCGGGCGCTCCGGGCGCCCACGAAAAAGCGGCCCGAAGGCCGCTTTTTCATTTTCAGAACACCGCGGAACCGGCGTTGCCGGGCCGCAGGCCTGGGGGGTTATTCCACTTTCGCCTTGGCGCGCAGGTCTTCCTGGTACTTCTGCAGACGCTGCTGCTGCAACTGCTGCGTGATCTGCGGCTTCACTTCTTCCAGCTTCGGCAGCTGTGCTTGGCGGATGTCGTCGACGCGGATGATGTGCCAGCCGAACTGGGTCTTGATCGGGGCGGGGGTGGTCTCGCCCTTCTTGAGCTTGATCATGGCTTCCGAGAACTCGGGCACGAAGCTCGCGGGGTTAGCCCAGTCGAGGTCGCCGCCGTTGGCGCCCGAACCCGGGTCCTTGCTCTGCTTCTTGGCGATGTCTTCGAACTTGGCGCCCTTCTTCAGGTCGGCCATGATCTTCTTGGCCTGGTCTTCGGTCTCGACCAGGATGTGGCGGGCCTTGTATTCCTTGCCGCCGTTGGCAGCGACGAACTTGTCGTACTCGGCCTTCACGTCGGCGTCGGCGACCGGGTTGGTCTTGCGGTAGTTCTCGAACAGGGCGCGGATCAGGATGGCCTGGCGGGCGAGCTCGAGCTGGTTCTTGTAGTCCTCGGTGGCGTCGAGGCCCTGCTTCTGGGCTTCCTGCATGAACACTTCGCGCGCCACGATTTCCTCGCGCAGCTGGCCTTGCATCTCGGGCGTCACCGGGCGGCCGGCGGCTGCCAGCTGCTGGGCCAGGACGTCCATGCGGGCCTTAGGCACCGGCTTGCCGTTCACGATGGCTGCGTTCTGCGCCAGGGCCGCCATGGGGATGGCACCGAGCAGCGCTGCGGCCGCGACGGCCTGCAAGATTTGTTTTTTCATGGAATGAATGGTCGAACTGGGAAGGAAATGCGCGTGTAGGAGTTGCGCGGTAATGAAAGCAGGGGATTGGGGGAAGAAAGGAAAGAAGCAGCTGCCGGTGCGGGCGCGGCGTGCGAGCGATGCGTTGGACGACTGACTCAGAGCACCTCGATGGCGATGGCGTGCAGACCCTGTGCGATGAAAACGTGGAGGGCATCATACACAAGCCGATGCCGCGCCACGCGCGGCTTCCCGTCGAACAAGGGGGAGGCGATGCGCACCCTGAAATGGGTGCCCCGGCCCTCGGCGTTGGCACCCGCGTGCCCCGCGTGGGCAGCGCTTTCGTCGATCACCTCGAGCGCGGTCGGCGCAAGCGCCTTGCGCAGCGCCGCCTCGAGTTCGGCCGTGGTGGGAAGGGGAGCGGCCGTGCTCGTCATGCCGCGGGCTTGTCTTCTTCGTTCTTCAGGTGCGGCGCGATGTACAGGCCCTGCGCCACCAGGAAGACGATGGGGAACACGTAGCCCCAGAGCTTGAAGTTGACCCAGGCCTCGGTCGTGAAGTACGCCGCCACGTAGCCGTTGATGACGGCCATGAAGACGCAGTAGCCGATCCAGGCCACGTTGAGCCGGCCCCAGATGCGGTCGGGCAGCTCCAGCTGCGAGCCCAGCAGCATCTTCAGGAAGTTCTTCTTCAGCGCCCACAGCGCCACCGCGAGCGCCAGCGCCATGGCGCCATAGAGCACCGTCGGCTTCCACTTGATGAAGCGATCGTCGTGCAGCGCCAGCGTGAGCGTGCCGAACAGCAGGATCAGCACCAGCGTGGCTTTCTGCATTGCCTGCAGCTTGCGCTCGGTGGCGTAGATGATCGCCATCTGCACCACCGTGGCGGCCATGAGCACGCCGGTGGCGGTGTAGATGTTGCCCATCTTGTAGGCAATGAAGAAGAGCAGGATCGGGAAGAAGTCGAGGATCAGTTTCATCGAGCGGGTTGCCTGTTTCTTTTCTCTTATTTCTTCTGGAAGTCGAGCGACGCCGAGTTCATGCAGTAGCGCAGGCCGGTTTCGGTCGGGCCGTCGGGGAACACGTGGCCCAGGTGGGCGCCGCAATTGGCGCAGACATTCTCGGTGCGCACCATGCCGTGCGAGCGGTCGATGATGTTGCGGATGGCGCCCGGCACGGCTTCCTGCGAGAAGCTGGGCCAGCCGCAGCCGGCGTCGAACTTGGTCGCCGACTCGAAGAGCTTGGCGCCGCAGCAGATGCAGTGGTAGGTGCCGTCTTCCCAGTGCGCCTCGTACTTGCCGGTGAAGGGGCGTTCGGTGGCCGCGTGGCGCGTCACCTCGAAGGCCGCGGGCTCGGCGCCTTTTTCAGCGAGCAGGGCTTTCCATTCGGCGTCGGTTTTCTGTACGGGAGTGGTCATGATGAGCAGCTGATTTCGATCGTGGAGGCCCAGTCGGGCGGGAACCCGGCATACGCGTCGGCGCCGGGATGTTCTTCAAATGGGGTCTGCAGCAGAGCCAGCAAGACTGCCACACCCGAGTGGTCCTTTTGCTGACTCGCTTCGATGGCCTGCTGTCCCAGGTGGTTCCGCAGCACGAACTTCGGGTTGGAGCGGCGCATCAGTTCCGCGACCCGGGCCCTGTCGGCAGCGGCATGGCGCTGCGAAAACGATAGCAGCCAGGCGTCGAAGCCCGCGCGATCCAGGAAGAGGTCGCGCACCGGCTCCAGGTTGCCGTCGGCCATGTAGTTGGAGAGCCGGCGCCAGAAGATGGTGTAGTCGACCTTGCCGGCGGCCAGCAGCTTGAGCACGCCTTCGATCAGCGCGCGGTCGCCCTCGGCTGCTTCAGGAAGGCCCAGTTTGGCGCGCATGCGGCCTTCGAACTCGTTCGGGAACACCGTCTTGTAAGACTCCAGGGCGGCCACGGCCACTTCCTGGTCGCCGATCAGCGGCAGGAGCGCCTGCGCCAGGCAGAAGAGGTTCCAGTAGGCGACGTTGGGCTGCTGGTTGAAGGCGTAGCGCCCGCTGGTGTCGCTGTGGTTGCAGATGTGGCGCGGGTCGAAGCCGTCGAGGAACTGGAACGGGCCGTAGTCGATGGTGAGCCCGAGGATGCTCATGTTGTCGGTGTTCATCACCCCGTGGCAGAAGCCCACGGCCTGCCATTGGGCGAGCAGGGCGGCGGTGCGCTCGCTCACGGCTTCGAGGAAGGCGGCGTAGGCGTTGCCGCCGAAGCGCTCGGTGGTGCGGCAGGCGGGGTAGTAGCGGTCGATTACGTAATCGGCCAGGGCGCGCAGTTCGTCGTTGCGCTGGTTGGCCGCGAAATGCTCGAAGTGGCCGAAGCGCACGAAGCTGGGCGCCACGCGGGTGACGACGGCCGCGCTTTCGATCTCCTCACGGTACACGGGGGCATCGGAGCCGGTCACGCACAGCGCCCGGGTGGTCGGGATGCCCAGGCCGTGCATGGCCTCGCTGCAGAGGAATTCGCGGATGCTCGAGCGCAGCACCGCGCGGCCGTCGCCGCCGCGCGAATAGGGCGTGCGCCCGGCGCCCTTGAGTTGCACTTCGAGACCACCTTCGGTCTCGCCGAGCATGATGGCGCGCCCGTCGCCGAGCTGCCCGGCCCACACGCCGAACTGGTGGCCGCTGTAGACGGTGGCGAAGGGGCGGGTGCCTGCAACGGGCAGGCTGCCGGTGAGGGCCGCCAGCGTGGCGCCGGATTCGTGCCAGCCGGCCGGCAGCCCGAGCTGGCGGGCGACGGTTTCGCTGCGGCCTACCCAATAGGGATCGGGCAGGGGCGTGGGGCGCAGTTCGGTGAGGAAGGCCGGTCCAAGGGCGGCGAAACCCGGTTTCCAGCGAAAGCCCAGGTCCGCGGCCTCGGTGTCTTCAGCAAGCAAGCTCATGTCCGGATTGTCCGGCACCGCGCGTAACCCCTGGCCGGGCGGGCCATCGGGGGCCCGCCGGTGTCAGGCCGCGAGGGCGGCGGGGGTGTCCCAGAGGCGGGCCCGGTACTGCGCCGGAGGCACGCCGAACCAGCGCTTGCAGGCGCGGAAGAAGTTGCTGGTATCGACGAAGCCCAGCATGTCGGCCACGTCGGTCAGCGTGTGGCGGTCTTCGGCCAGGTACTGCTTGGCCAGCTCGCGGCGGGTGCGGTCGAGCAGCGACTGGAAGGACACCGACTCCTCCTGCAGCCGCCGCTGCAGCGTGCGCTCGGCCAGCCCGAGGCCGGAGGCCACGTCCTGCCGGCGCGGTTCGCCGTGCTGCAGGCGGCGCGCGATCTCGGCGCACACCAGCGTGCTGGTGGTGGTCTGGCCCAGCAGATCGAGCTGATCGTCCAGCAGATGCTCCTGCATCTCGCCCAGCGTTTCGTGGAAGGTGGGCAGCGGCGTGGCCATGTCGGCGGCCGACAGCAGCAGGCGGTTGGCCTCGGCGTTGAACCGGATCTCGCAGCCGAAGGCCTCGCGGTGCAGGCGGTCGTCGGCCGGGGCGGGGTAGACGAACTCCATCGCCAGCGGCTGCAGCTCGCGCCGCGTGAGCCACTGGCACTGCATGAGCACGGTCAGCAGGGCGTATTCGACGCGCTGGCGCGGAATGGGCAGGCTGCCGCCGGTGTGCCGCATCACCATCCAGCAGCCGCGCGGATCGGATTGCAGCGAAAAGGCGGTGGCGTCCGAAATAACGGCCATGTAGCGCGTGAGCCGCACCAGCGCCGATTCGAGGCTGGAGCTGCACGACATCGCATGCCCCACCGTGCCCAGCTTGCTGTGTGTGGAAGCCAGGTCTCGGTGCAGGCCCAGCGTGGGCCGGCCGGCGCGGGCCACCGCGAGCTGCCAGAGCACCGAGATCTCATCGACCGGGATGCGCGCGTTCTGCCGGTGCAGCGAGTCGGGGTCGAAGCCGGCTTCGCGCAGCAGCGAGGGCACATCCAGTCCTTCGGCCTCGAACATCGACAGGACGCCCTCGAGCCACGCGGCCGAGCTGGTGCGCAGCTCCGGCTGCGGCATGCAGCCCGCCCGGCGCGGGGTGCCGCGTTGGCGCAGTGGCGTGGAGGCTCCTGAAGTCATTCGTTTGGCTTTGTTGCGATAGCGATGAAAACCGTGCCGGTTTCTAGAATTTTTTTACGCGTTCGGCGGCCCCGGAGTATGGGCGCGGCGCGTCAGACCAGGAATTCCGATTAACCCGGTGTGGAGACAAGAAACATGGAGACAGAGACGAACGCACGCGACTGGCAGGGTCCGGCGGCGGTAAAGAAGACGGCGACGGCCAGGGCCGTCGCCCTGGTGATGGCCGCGGCCGCCCTGGCGGCTCTTTCGGCCTGCGGCGGTGGCGGCTCCGGCTCGTCCGGCTTCGCCTTCCTTCCGGGCCCGCCGCCCGCACCGGCTCCGGCGCCGGCCCCGCCCGCGGCGGATGGCCCCATGGTCCGCCAGACCGTTGCCGGCAAGGTCGAGGGCGTGGACGACAGCGCCAGGACCGGCACCTGGTTCTGGAAAGGCATTCCGTTCGCCAAGCCGCCAGTCGGCGCACTGCGCTGGCGCGCGCCGGCGGCGCCCGAGCCCTGGAGCGGCATCCGCCAGGCCACCAGGTTCGGCAACGCCTGCCTGCAGATCGGCCGCATCTTCAGCCCCGGCGCCAACAACACCTACGACGAAACCATCGGCACCATGCTGGGCAAGCCCTCGGGCAGCGAGGACTGCCTGTTCGTCAACATCTGGCGCCCGGCCACTGGCGAGAAGAACCTGCCGGTGCTGCTCTTCATCCACGGCGGCAGCAACATTTCGGGCTACACGGCCGACCCGCTGTACGACGGCGCGGCGCTGGCCAAGGCCGCCAACGCGGTGGTCATCACCGCCAGCTACCGGTTGGGCATCCTGGGCTTCCTGAACGTGCCGCAGCTGCGTCCGGGCGGCAGCGAGGGCGACGACTCGGGCAACTTCGCGCTGCTCGACAACATGGCGGCGCTGCGCTTCATCCGCGACAACGTCGCCAGCTTCGGGGGCGACCCGGGCAACGTCACGCTCTCGGGCGAATCGGCAGGCGCCACCAACCTGCTGTCGGTGATGACTTCGCCGATGGCCAAGGGCCTGTTCCACAAGGCCTTCGAGATGAGTGGCGGCATCTCGCTCGCGAGCAACCTGCCGCCGGGCACCTTGCCTTCGCTGTCGCTGGCATCTGCTTCGCTGGCGCAGGGCGAATCCATCCTCGAGAAGCTGCTCGTAGCCGACGGCACTGCGGCCGATGCGACGGCCGCCAAGAACTACATCGCCACCCGCACGCCGGCGCAGATCGCCGAGTACCTGCGCGCTCAGGACGGCGGCAGGATGCTGACCACCGTGGTCGCCGCCGGCCTCGGTGCGGTCGGGCCCATTCCCGACGGCACGGTGATCCCGACCGACCCCATCGGCGCCATCGCCGCCGACCAGTACGCGAAGGTGCCGATGCTCTCGGGCAACACGCGCGACGAGGGCAAGCTCTTCGCGTCGCTGCTGGGCACCATCGGCTTCCCGAAGCCGGGGTGGATCGTCAACGACGCCCAGCGCTTCTCAATGATGTTCAGCTTCGACCCCGATGCGGCGCCCACGCTCAAGGTGGAAGACATCATCGACCCGTTCTACCTTCCGGTAGACAAGGCCGGCACCGGCTACAACGCGGCCACCGCGCTCATCACCAAGGGCCTGTTCGAAGCCAACCGCGACAACCTGCTCGACACGATGAAGACGCGCCAGTCGAACATCTGGCACTACCGCCTCGACTGGGCCCAGGAAGCCTCGCCCTGGAACGACGTCTACGGCGCGGCTCACGCCTTCGACCTGCCTTTCGTGTTCGGCAATTTCGGCCCCTCGGTGCTGTCGAACGTGATCCGCGGCAAGGCCAATGAAAAGGGGAGGCTGGCGCTGTCGAACGCGGTCATGGCCAGCGTGGGCGCCTTCATGCGAACGGGCGACCCGAACACGCCCGAACTTGGTGCAACCTGGGCGCCCTGGCCCTCGCAGCTGCTGCTCGACGCCACTCCCACGGCCACCAAGATCACGCTCATGCAATGAGCCGCTTCGTTCAATCGTGCAGTGCGGGTTTGTGTCATTGTGCAAATGGCCGAAGCTTGCGTGAATGCGTTGTTCCCGAGCTTTGAAGAAGTCATTTCACATAGGAGTCCGTAGATGCTGGGTT
This sequence comes from Variovorax sp. 278MFTsu5.1, assembly GCF_048305045.1. NCBI lineage: Bacteria > Pseudomonadati > Pseudomonadota > Betaproteobacteria > Burkholderiales > Comamonadaceae > Variovorax > Variovorax sp. 278MFTsu5.1. Next base: position 3,692,295 of record NZ_CP157622.1, on the reverse strand, counting down.
TGATGCAAGACCAACCGCTTCTGATCTCGTCGCTGATCGAGTTCGCCGAGCGCCACAACGGCGACGGCGAGATCGTCTCGCGCCGTGTCGAAGGCGATATCCACCGCTGCACGTGGCGCGACATCGCATCGCGCGCCAGGCAGGTGGCCAACGCGCTGGATGGCGAGCAGCTGCTGTTCAGCGACCGCATCGCCACCCTGGCCTGGAACGGCTATCGCCACCTGGAGCTCTACTACGGCGTGAGCGGCAGCGGCCGCGTGCTGCACACCATCAACCCGCGGCTGCACCCCGACCAGATCGCGTGGATCGCCAACCATGCCGAAGACCAGATCCTGTGCTTCGACCTCACGTTCCTGCCGCTGGTGCAGGCGGTGCATGCGCGGTGTCCCACGATCCGGAAATGGGTTGCACTGTGTGATGCCGACAAGCTCCCGGCCGACAGCGGCGTGCCCAACCTCGTGAGCTACGAAAGCTGGATGGGCTCGCAGCCCACCGACTACGAATGGCCCAGCTTCGACGAGAACTCCGCCTCGAGCATGTGCTACACGAGCGGCACCACGGGCAACCCGAAGGCCGCGCTCTACAGCCATCGCTCGACGATGCTGCATGCGTATGCCGCTGCACTGCCCGACGTGATGCGCCTGTCGGCGCGCGACTCGGTGCTGCCGGTGGTGCCGATGTTCCACGTCAACGCGTGGGGCATTCCGTACTCGGCGGCGCTGGTGGGCTGCAAGCTGGTGTTCCCCGGCGCGGCGCTCGACGGCAAGTCGGTGTACGAGCTCATCGAGGCCGAGGGCGTGACCTTCGCCGCAGGCGTCCCCACCGTGTGGCAGATGCTGCTGGGCCACATGCAGGCGGGCGGCCTGAAGTTCAGCAAGCTCAACCGCACGGTGATCGGCGGCTCGGCCTGCCCGCCGGCCATGATCAAGGCGTTCCAGGACATCTACAACGTGGAGGTGCTGCACGCCTGGGGCATGACCGAGATGAGCCCGCTGGGCACGCTGTGCACGCTCAAGAACAAGCACCTGTCGCTGCCGGCCGACGCGCAGCTGCAGATCCGCATGAAGCAGGGCCGCGCCATCTTCGGCGTCGACATGAAGATCGTCGACGGCGACGGCAAGGAGCTGCCCTGGGACGGCAAGGCCTACGGCGACCTGCTGGTCAAGGGGCCATGGATCGTCAAGGAGTACTTCAAGGGCGAGGGCGGCGATCCGCTCATTCCAGATGAACGCAACCGCGGCTGGTTTCCCACGGGCGACGTGGCCACCATCGATGCCGAGGGCTACCTGCAGATCACCGACCGCAGCAAGGACGTGATCAAGTCCGGCGGCGAGTGGATCAGCTCCATCGACATCGAGAACATCGCCGTCGCGCACCCGGGCGTGGCCATGGCCGCGTGCATCGGCGTGTTCCACCCGAAGTGGGACGAGCGGCCGATCATCGCCGTCGTGAAGAAGCCCAACGCGGAGGTCACGCGCGAGGAGCTGCTGAAGTTCTACGAGGGCAAGACCGCCAAGTGGCAGATCCCCGACGACGTGGTGTTCGTCGAGGCCATCCCGCTGGGCGCCACCGGCAAGATCCTCAAGACGAAGCTGCGGGAGCTGCTCAAGGACTACAAGCTGCCCACGGCATGACCGCCGGGCCCGCCGCGAGCGCCGCGCTGTCGCATACGCGATAGCAAGGCGGCCCCGGCGGCCCTGCTTGCGGGCAATCCCTGTGCGGCGAAAAAAAGGCCGCTTGTACGCTGGCGGTCCGCCTTTCACACCGGAGACTCTTCATGCAATTTGCCATCAAGTCTGTAGCTGCCTGTGCAATGTTGGTGAGCGCTGCCGCGGCGTTCGCCCAGAAGGGCGAGACCGTCAAGATCGCCTGGCTCGACCCGCTGTCGGGCCTGATGGCGGCGGTGGGCACCAATCAGCTGAAGACCACGCAGTTCCTTGCCGAAGAGTTCAACAAGAAGAACCAGTCGGGCGTGAAGTTCGAGATCATCGCGATCGACAACAAGCTCAGCACGCAGGAGACCACCGCGGCCCTGCGTTCCGCGCAGGACCAGGGCGCGCGCTACATCATGCAGGGCAACGGCTCCGGCCCCGCGCTCGCGATCATCGACGCCATCGAGAAGAACAACGCGCGCAACCCGGGCAAGGAGCTGCTGTACATGAACTACGCGGCGGTCGACCCCGACCTGACCAACAGCAAGTGCAGCTACTGGCACTTCCGGCTCGACGCCGACACGTCGATGAAGATGGAGGCGCTGACCACCTGGATGAAGGACCAGCCCGACATCAAGAAGGTCTACATCCTCGGGCAGAACTACGCACACGGCGTGCAGGTGTCGAAGTACGCCAAGGAAGACCTGAAGGTGAAGCGCCCCGACATCCAGATCGTGGGCGACGACCTGCATCCGCTGGCGCAGGTGCGCGACTTCTCTCCCTACATCGCGAAGATCAAGGCATCGGGCGCAGACACCGTCATCACCGGCAACTGGGGCTCCGACCTCTCGCTGCTCATCAAGGCAGCCAACGACTCGGGCCTGAACGTCAAGTTCCTGACCTACTACGCGCCGGGCGCGGGCACGCCCACGGCGATGGGCGCCACCTCGGAAGGCAAGGTCTACACCGTGGCCTATGCCCACTACAACATGGGCGGCGAGATCCAGCAGCTGCTCGCGGGCTACAAGAAGCGCATGAACGACGACCTCACCCAGTCGTCGATCTATCACGTGTTCGCGCTGCTCGATGCCGCCTTCGTCAAGACCAGGTCGACCGACCCGGTGAAGGTGGCGGCGGCCCTGGAGGGCATGAAGATCAAGAGCTTCAACGGCGAGGTCGAGATGCGCAAGTCCGACCACCAGTTGCAGCAGGGCCTCTACATCGCGAGGTGGGAGAAGGCGAGCGCGAAGTACCCGTACGACGCGGAGAACACCGGCTACACCAACGTTCCCGTGAAGTACTTCGAATCGTACGTGGCGAGCACGCCCACGTCGTGCCAGATGAAGCGCCCCTAGGCGTCTTTGTGAACGCGTTTCCTACCCATCGGTAGCAGCTGTCTACCGGCGGGTAGCAAATTGGAGAAACGCGGTGTCGCATGCGCGATAGAAACGGGCCTTTGCGGCACCCCTCTTACGGGCATTCCCTGAGGGGAGGGGCTGCAAACGCTTGTACTCTCGTGCGGCGTTTTGAATCGGTTTGACCAGGAGATATAGATTGAAGTTCGCTCTGAAAATCGCCGCCGCAGCCGTCATCGCTGCCACCGCCACCGGTGCCTTTGCCCAGAAGGGTGAAACCGTCAAGATCGCATGGCTCGATCCGCTGTCGGGCCTCATGGCCGCGGTCGGAACCAACCAGCTCAAGACCCTCCAGTTCTTCGCCGAGGAGTTCAACAAGAAGAACGCGGCGGGCGTGAAGTTCGAGATCATCGGCATCGACAACAAGCTCAGCCCGCAGGAGACCACCAGCGCGCTGCGCTCGGCCCTCGACCAGGGCGCGCGCTACATCGTGCAGGGCAACGGCTCCGGCCCGGCGCTCGCCATCATCGACGCGCTCGAGAAGAACAACGCGCGCAATCCGGGCAAGGAAGCGCTCTATCTGAACTACGCCGCCGTCGACCCCGACCTGACCAACAGCAAGTGCAGCTACTGGCAGTACCGCTTCGACGCCGACACGTCGATGAAGATGGAGGCGCTGACCACCTACATGAAGGACCAGCCGGAGATCAAGAAGGTCTACATCATCGGCCAGAACTATTCGCACGGCCAGCAGGTCTCCAAGTTCGCGAAGGAAGACCTCAAGCACAAGCGCCCCGACATCCAGATCGTGGGCGACGACCTGCATCCGCTGGCCCAGGTGCGCGACTTCGCGCCGTACATCGCCAAGATCAAGGCCTCGGGCGCCGACACCGTCATCACCGGCAACTGGGGCTCCGACCTGGCGCTGCTGATCAAGGCGGCCAACGATGCGGGCCTGAACGTCAAGTTCTACACGTACTACGCCGTGACCACCGGCACGCCGACCGCCATGGGCGCGGCTTCGGACGGCAAGGTCTACCAGGTCGGCTACGCCCACTACAACATGGGCGGCGACATGCAGAAGTACGCCGACGACTTCAAGAAGAAGTTCAACGACGACCTCTACACCACCGACATCTACACGGTGTTCCAGGCGCTCACCGAGGCCTTCGTGAAGACCAAGTCGACCGACCCGGTGAAGGTCGCGGCCGCGATGGAAGGCCTGAAGTTCAAGAGCTTCAACGGCGACATCGAGCTGCGCAAGACCGACCACCAGGCGCAGCAGGGCCTGTACATCACCCGCTGGGAGAAGGCCACCGCCAAGTACCCCTACAGCCCCGAGAACACCGGCTACACGCTGGTGCCGGTGAAGTTCTACGACGCCTACGTGGCGAGCACGCCCACCTCCTGCCAGATGAAGCGTCCCTCCTGATTCCGGGAACGCGCCAACGCGGTCGAGGCCCGACTTCAACACTCGGGCCTTTTTCTTTTTCAACTGACACGAAAGACCGATGAACGTCGAATTCTTCGTCATCTCGCTGCTCAACGGCGTGAGCTACGGCCTGCTGTTGTTCATGCTGAGCTCAGGCCTCACGCTGATCTTCAGCATGATGGGCGTGCTCAACTTCGCGCACGCGAGCTTCTACATGCTGGGCGCCTACTTCGCCTACACGCTGTCGGGCATCGTCGGCTTCTGGCCGGCGCTGGTCATCGCGCCGGTGCTGGTGTTCGCGCTGGGTGCCGCCTTCGAGCGCTACTGCCTGCGCCGCGTCCACAAGTTCGGCCATGTGCCCGAGCTGCTGGTGACCTTCGGTCTTTCGTACCTGATCCTCGAAGTCGTGCAGCTGGTGTGGGGCCGCTCCACGGTGCCGTACGGCCTGCCGTCGGCGCTGCAGGGGCCGCTTTTCACGCTCTACGGCACGCAGTTCCCCAAGTCGCGCTCGTTCATCATGCTGGTGGCGGTGCTGATGCTGGTGTCGGTGTGGCTGCTGCTCACGCGCACGCGCATCGGCCTGGTGATCCAGGCGGCGCTGAAGCACCCCGAGATGGTCGAGGCGCTGGGCCACAACGTGCCGCGCGTCTTCATGCTGGTGTTCGGCGGCGGCGCCGCGCTGGCGGGGCTGGCCGGCGTGGTCGGCGGCAACACCTACGTCACCGAGCCGGCCATGGCCGCGTCGGTGGGTTCCATCATCTTCGTGGTGGTGGTGGTCGGCGGCATGGGCTCGCTGGCCGGTGCCTTCCTGGCCTCGCTGATCATCGGCGTGGTGCAGACCTTCGCCGTGGCCATGGACCAGTCGCTCGCCACCGGCCTGCAGGCCTTCGGCGTGGCGGTGACCGACCAGACCTTCGGCTACGAGCTGCTCAGGCTGACGATCTCGCAGGTCGCGCCGATCCTTCCGTACCTCTTCCTGGTGCTGATCCTCATCTTCAGGCCCAAGGGTCTTCTCGGAACGCGGGAGGACTGACGCGATGAACACCGCAACGACAACCGCTTCGACCTCCACGCCGGTGCGCTACTACCGGTTCAAGCCGCTGAACATCGGCCGCATCCTGATCTGGTCCTTTTTCGCGCTGCTGCTGATCGTGGCGCCGATGATCTTCACCAGCAGCCTGGCGCTGACCATGCTGTCGCAGATCGGCTATCTCATCATCATCTGCCTGAGCTACAACATGCTGCTGGGGCAGGGTGGCATGCTCAGCTTCGGGCATGCGGTGTACGTGGGCATGGGCTCGTTCATCGCCATCCACGCCATGAACCTGGCCGGCGCGGGCAAGCTGCCGGTTCCGCTGGTGCTCATCCCGCTCGTGGGCGGGCTGGGCGGCATGTTCTTCGCCGCGCTCTTCGGCTACGTGTCGACCAAGAAGTCGGGCACCACCTTCGCGATGATCACGCTGGGCCTGGGCGAACTGGTGGCAGCCATGGCGCTGATGTTCCCCAGCTTCTTCGGCGGCGAGGGCGGCATCACCACCAACCGCGTGTACGGCGCCTCGTTCTTCGGGCTCAACTTCGGTCCGCAGAATCAGGTGTACTACCTGATCGCCGTCTACTGCTTCATCTGCACCGGGCTGATGTTCGCCTTCACCGGCACGCCGCTCGGGCGCATGCTGAACGCGGTGCGCGACAACCCGGAGCGCGTGGAGTTCATCGGCTACAACACGCAGCGCGTGCGCTACTACGCCTTCATCATCGCGGGCTTCTTCGCCGGTATCGGCGGCGGGCTGGCGGCCATCAACTTCGAGATCGTGAACGCGGCCGACAGCCTCAACGGGCTGCGCTCGGGCAGCTACCTGCTGTTCACCTTCCTCGGCGGCGCGACCTTCTTCTTCGGGCCCATCATCGGTGCGGCGCTGCTGGTGTTCGCGCTGGTGCTGCTGTCGGAGCTCAGCAAGGCCTGGCTGCTGTACGTGGGCCTGGTGTTCCTGCTGATGGTGATGTTCGCGCCCGGCGGCGTGGCCAGCCTGATCATGATGAACGTGCGCGTGGCGCTGTTCGGCAAGTTCAAGCGCTTCTACCTGCTGTACGTGGGCCTTCTCGTTGGCGCGGCCATCATGCTCGCGGGTGCGGCGGCCATCGTCGAGATGATCTATCACATGCAGCTCAACGCGGCGCTCGGGCCGGTGGTGCCGTTCGCCGGCCTGCAGCTCGACACATCCTCGGCCATGGCCTGGGTGGTCGCCGTGGTCCTGTTCGCTGTCGGCCTGGGCGTGTTCGAAGTGGTGCGCCGGCGCTTCGCGAAGGTCTGGGGCCATGCGCAGGAAGAAATCGAAGCCGAGATCAAGCGGCGGGAGACGGCATGACCTATTCACTCGAACTCAAGAACCTGCGCAAGAGCTTCGGCAAGACCGACATCATCCGAGGCGTCGACCTGGCCGTGAAGGCCGGCGAGCGTATCGCCATCATCGGGCCGAACGGCGCGGGCAAGTCGACGCTCTTCAACCTGATCAGCGGGCGGCTCGCGCCCAGCAGCGGCGAGGTGCTGCTCAACGGCACGCGCGTCGACGGCATGAAGCCGTACGAGATCAACCGCATGGGGCTGTCGCGCAGCTTCCAGATCACCAACATCTTCCCGAAGCTCACCGTCTTCGAGAACCTGCGCTGCGGCGTGCTGTGGAGCCTGGGCTACAAGTACACCTTCCTGCGCTTTCTCTCGAACCTCGACGACGCCAACGAGCGCACGGAAGAACTCATCCGCCAGATTGGCCTGGAGAAGAAGCGCGACGTGCACGCGGTGAACCTCACCTATGCCGAGCAGCGCGCGCTGGAGATCGGCGTGACCATCGCGGGCGGCGCCAGCGTGATCCTGCTGGACGAACCCACGGCCGGCATGAGCAAGACGGAGACTTCGCACTTCATCTCGCTCATCAAGCACGTCACCGTCGGCAAGACGCTGCTGACGGTGGAGCACGACATGGGCGTGGTCTTCGGACTGGCCGACAAGATCGCGGTGGTGGTGTATGGCGAGGTCATCGCCTTCGATACGCCGGCTGCCGTTCGCGCCAATGCGCGCGTGCAGGAGGCTTACCTGGGCTCCGCCGTCGCCGATGCACAAGGGGCTGGACACTGAAATGCTGAAGCTTCAAGACATCCACGCCTACTACGGCAAGAGCCATGTGCTGCATGGTGTTTCCTTCGACGTGAACCCGGGCGAGATCGTCGCGCTGCTGGGCCGCAACGGCTCGGGGCGCTCGACCACCGCCAAGGCCATCATGGGCCTGGTGCATGCCGAGGGCGGCCTGCACTGGAAGGGTCAGGACATCCTGCGCCGAAAGGCCTACGAGATCGCGCACTGCGGCATCGGCTACGTGCCGGAGAACCGCGACATCTTCCCCAAGCTCACGGTGCACCAGAACCTGCTGCTGGGGCAGAAGGGCTCGGGCAAGGGCAGCCGCTGGTCGTTCGACGACATGTACGGCATGTTCCCGCGCCTGAAGGAGCGCCAGCACACCGAGGCCGGCGTGCTCTCGGGCGGCGAGCAGCAGATGCTCACGCTGTGCCGCACGCTGATGGGCGACCCCGATCTCATCATCATCGACGAGCCCACCGAGGGCCTCGCGCCCAAGATCGTGGAGCTGGTGGGGCAGTACCTGCGCACGCTCAAGGACAAGGGCATCTCGGTGCTGCTGATCGAGCAGAAGCTCACCATCGCGATGGAAATCTCCGACCGTGCGCTCGTCATGGGCCACGGCAGCATCGTCTTCGACGGCACCCCCGCCGGCCTGCGCGCCGACGCCACCACCCGCAAGGAGTGGCTGGAGGTCTAGGCCGCTGGATGCGGATTTCCGGACGCAGAGGGCGCGAAGGTTTCGCGAAGGACGCGAAAGCAAGTCAGAAAAAATGATCTGCTTTCCCTTTCGCGTCCTTTGCGAAATCCTCGCGTCTTCTGCGTTCGGTAGCCGTTCCCGCATCCACGGCCCTTGTCTCTACAGCGACTGCGTGCCATTGTTGGGCCGCGCGAAACGCCTAGAATCCCTCGAAAAAGAACACTCGTGCTTTTTCTTCTTTTTCTTCACACACCAAGGAACGCAGCATGACGGCTGAATACAAAGTGCTCGGCGACATCGCCGTGATCACCATGACCAATCCTCCGGTCAACGGTCTCGGTTTCTCGACGCGCATCGGCATCACCGACGGCCTGTCCAAGGCCAATGCCGACGACGCCGTCAAGGCCATCGTCATCACCGGCGCCGGCAAGGCGTTCTCGGGCGGCGCGGACATCAAGGAGTTCGGCACGCCCAAGGCGCTGCAGGAGCCCAACCTGCTGAGCGTGATCCTTGCGCTCGAAGCTTCTCCCAAGCCCATCGTCGCTGCCATCCACTCGGTGTGCATGGGCGGCGGCCTCGAACTGGCCCTGGGCTGCCACTACCGCGTGGCCGCTCCTGGCACCAACGTCGCGCTGCCCGAAGTCAAGCTGGGCCTGATCCCCGGCGCGGGCGGCACACAGCGCCTGCCGCGCGTTCTGGGCGTGGAGACGGCCCTGAACATGATCGTCAGCGGCGAACCGGTCAAGAGCGAACTGCTCGCATCGGTGCCCGGCCAGAAGCTGTTCGACAAGCTGGCCGCCTCGGCCGAATCGGTGTTCGACGAGGCCGTGGCCTTCGCCAAGAGCGTGGCCGGCAAAACGGGCGATGAGCTGCCCCTGGTGCGCAACCTGCCGTGCAAGCACCCGCAGGGCGATGCTTACTTCCAGTTCGCGAAGAACATGGTCGGCGGCATGTCGAAGAACTACCCCGCGCCGCTGCAGTGCGTCGATGCCGTGCAGGCTGCCACCAAGATGAAGTTCGACGCCGGCATGGCCGAAGAGCGCCGCATCTTCACCTCGCTGATGTTCACGCCCGAGTCGCTGGCGTTGCGCCACCTGTTCATGGCCGAGCGCGCCGCGAGCAAGATCCCCGACGTGCCCGAGGACACCCCCAAGCGCGAGATCAAGTCGGTCGGCGTGATCGGCGCCGGCACCATGGGCGGCGGCATCTCGATGAACTTCCTGAACGCGGGCATTCCCGTGACCATCCTCGAGATGAAGCAGGAAGCGCTCGATCGCGGCATCGCAACCATCCGCAAGAACTACGAAGCCCAGGTCAAGAAGGGCAAGCTCAAGCAGGACAAGTACGAGCAGCGCATGGCGCTGCTGAGCACCACGCTCAGCTACGACGAGCTGAAGGACGCCGACCTCATCATCGAGGCCGTGTTCGAGGAAATCGGCGTGAAGGAGAAGGTGTTCAAGGAGCTCGACCGCGTTGCCAAGAAGGGCGCGATCCTGGCGTCGAATACCTCCACGCTCGACGTCGACAAGATCGCATCGTTCACCGAGCGTCCGCAAGACGTGGTCGGCATGCACTTCTTCAGCCCCGCCAACGTGATGAAGCTGCTGGAAGTGGTGCGCGGCAAGGCCACCGCCAAGGACGTGCTGGCCACCGTGATGGCGATTGGCAAGAAGATCAAGAAGACGGCCGTGGTCTCGGGCGTTTGCGACGGCTTCATCGGCAACCGCATGATCGAGCAGTACAGCCGACAGGCCGGCTTCCTGCTGGACGAAGGCGCCACGCCGCAGCAGGTCGACAGGGCCATCGAGAAGTTCGGCTTCGCCATGGGCCCGTTCCGCATGGGCGACCTGGCCGGCAACGACATCGGCTGGGCGATCCGCAAGCGCCGCGCCGTGGAGCGTGCCGACATGAAGTACAGCCGCACGGCAGACAAGCTCTGCGAGCTGGGCCGCTTCGGCCAGAAGACCGGAGCAGGGTGGTACGACTACCAGGCCGGCAAGCGCGACGCCATTCCGTCGGAGCTGGTCAACAAGATGATCGAGGACCACCGCAAGGAGCTGGGCATCACGCCGCGCAAGATCTCCGACGAGGAGATCGTGCAGCGCCTGGTGTACGCGCTGGTCAACGAAGGCGCGCACATCCTGGAAGACGGCATCGCCTCGAAATCGGGCGACATCGACATGGTGTACCTGACCGGCTACGGCTTCCCGATCTATCGCGGCGGCCCCATGCACTACGCGTCGCAGGTCGGCCTGTACAACGTGGCCGAGACGATGAAGCGCTTCGCCAAGAATCCGCGCGACGATGCCGAGTTCTGGCAGCCCGCGCCGCTGATCCAGAAGCTGGTGGCAGAAGGCAAGTCCTTCGGCTGATGACGACGCGCAGAACCTGAGCCGGGACCAAGACCGCCAATGTTGAAACGCATCTTCCTCGGGCTGCTGCTGGCAGTTGTGCTGCTTGCGGCCGCCGTGGCGGTCAAGACCTGGACCACGCCGTCGCGCCAGCTGGCGGTGGCGCCCGCGCCCAAGCTGGACATCGACCTGCAGGCGGCCGCCAGGCGGCTGTCCACGGCGATCACGTTCCGCACGGTATCGGGCCTCGACGACCCGGCCGCCAACGCGGCCGAGTTCGACAAGCTGCACGCCTACCTGGAGCAGCAGTTCCCGAAGGTGCACGCCACCCTGAAGAAGGAAGTGGTGGGCAACAAGGCGCTGCTCTACACCTGGGCCGGCACCGATCCGCAGGCCAGGCCCGTAGCGCTCATGGCGCACCAGGACATGGTGCCCATCGCGCCCGGTACCGAGAAGGCATGGACGGTCGATCCGTTCTCCGGCGAGATCAAGGACGGCTTCATCTGGGGTCGCGGCACGCTCGACAACAAGAGCAACCTGTTTGCGCAGATGGAGGCCATCGAACTGCTCATCGGCAGCGGCTTCAAGCCTAGGCAGACCGTCTACCTCGTGATGGGCGACGACGAGGAGGTGAGCGGCCTGCGCGGCGCGCTGCCCATCGCCGAACTGCTCAAGTCGCGCAACGTGCGCCTCGACTGGGTGCTCGACGAGGGCCTTCTGGTGCTCGACGGCGTGCTGCCGGGCCTGAAGCAGCCGGCGGCGCTCATCGGCCTGGCAGAGAAGGGCTACGCCACCTTCTTCCTCTCGCTCGACACCGCGCCCGGCCATTCGTCGATGCCGCCGCAGCACAGCGCCATCGGCAGCATGAGCGCGGCGCTGGCGCGGCTCGAAGCCTACCCGATGCCTGGGGGCATCAAGGGCGTGGCCGGCCAGATGTTCGGCGCGCTCGCGCCCGAGATGAGCGGCGTCAACCGCGTGATGCTTTCCAACCTGTGGCTCACCGAGCCGCTGGTGCGCGGCATCCTCGAGAAGAGCCCGAGCAGCAACGCCATGCTGCGCACCACCACCGCGCTGACCATCGTGCGCGCGGGCAACAAGGACAACGTGCTGCCCGGCCGCGCCGAGGCTGCCGTCAACTTCCGCATCCTGCCGGGCGACACCATCGCCAGCACCGAGGCGCATCTGCGCAAGGCGTTGGGCAACGACGACATCAAGATCAAGGCCTACCCGGGCAACTCCGAGCCGTCGCCCGTGTCGTCGACCGACAGCACCGGCTACCGCGCGATCGAACAGGCCGTGCGCCAGAGCTTTCCCGATGCGGTGGTGGCCCCGGGCCTCATGACCGCGGCCACCGACTCGCGCCACTTCAGCATCGTGAGCGACGCCGTCTTCCGCTTCTCGCCGTTCCGCATGAAGAACGAAGACCTCGCGCGCTTCCACGGCAACAACGAACGCCTGGCCATCTCGAACTATGGCGAGATGATCGGCTTCTACCGCCAGCTCCTGAGCAACGCCAACGCTGCTCCGGCGCAATGACGACACCTGCTTACGCAACCTCTTTTCCCTTCCATCTGCTTCAAAGGACCTCACCATGACCAGCGCCGTCATCGTTTCCACTGCCCGCACGCCGCTCGCGAAGAGCTGGAAGGGTGCCTTCAACATGACGCACGGCGCCACGCTGGGCGGCCACGCGGTGCAGCACGCCGTGCAGCGCGCCGGCATCGACCCCGCATCGGTCGACGACGTCATCATGGGCTGCGCAACGCCCGAAGGCGCCACCGGCTCCAACATCGCGCGCCAGATCGCGCTGCGCGCCGGCCTGCCGATCACCACCTCGGGCATGACGATCAACCGCTTCTGCTCCTCGGGCCTGCAGACCATCGCCACCGCGGCCCAGCGCATCATCGCGGGCGAAGGCGAGGTCTACGTGGCCGGCGGCGTCGAGAGCATCTCGTGCGTGCAGAACGAAGCCAACAAGCACATGCTGGCCGACCCGTGGCTGGTGAAGAACAAGCCCGAGATCTACTGGAACATGCTGCAGACGGCCGAGCAGGTCGCCAAGCGCTACAACATCGGCCGCGACGCCATGGACGAATACGGCGCGCAGAGCCAGCAGCGCGCCACCGCCGCGCTGGAAGCCGGCAAGTTCAAGGATGAAATCGCCCCCATCACCGTGCTGGCCGGCGTGGCCGACCCCGTGATGGGCCTGCGTACCAAGGAAGTCACCGTCGAGAACGACGAAGGCATCCGCCCAGGCACCACCAAGGAAGGCATCAGCGGCATCCGCCCGGCGCTGCCCGGCGGCCTGATCTCGGCCGGCAACGCCAGCCAGTTCTCCGACGGCGCCGGCGCCTGCGTGGTGGTCGACGAGAAGTACGCGCAGCAGAAGGGCCTGAAGCCCATGGGCCGCTTCCTCGGCTTCGCAGTGGCCGGCTGCGAACCCGACGAGATGGGCATCGGCCCCGTCTTCGCCATTCCGAAGGTGCTCAAGCGCCTGGGCCTCACGGTGAACGACATCGACCTGTGGGAGCTGAACGAAGCCTTCGCCGTGCAGGTGATCTACTGCCGCGACAAGCTGGGCATTCCGGCCGACCGCCTGAACGTGAACGGCGGCGCCATCGCCGTGGGCCACCCCTATGGCGTGAGCGGCCAGCGCCTGACGGGCCACGCGCTGATCGAAGGCAAGCGCCGCGGCGCGAAGAAGGTCGTGGTCACGATGTGCATCGGCGGCGGCATGGGCGCCGCGGGCGTGTTCGAGGTGCTCTGAGCTTCCACCTGAGCCGCTGAATTCGGACTTCCGAACGCAGGGGTCGCGAAGGTTACGCAGAAGTCGCAGAAGAGAAACCAGAATTTGATTGGTTTTTCTCTGCGACTTCTGCGTATTTCCCGTACCTCTTTTGCGTTCGGCTGTCCGATCCCGACCCCCTGGAGAATTTCATGAGCTTTCGTCCCACCCTCGACTTCCTGCTCTACGACTGGCTCGACGCCGAATCCCTCAACCAGCGCGAGCGCTTCGCCGATCATTCGCGCGAGACCTTCGACGCGGTGCTCGACACCTGCGAGCGCATCGCGCGCGAGAAGTACGCGCCGTTCAACCGCACGGTCGATACGCAGGAGCCGCATTTCGACGGCGAGAAGGTCGTGCTGCCGCAGGCCACGCATGATGCGCACAAGGCCTTCGTCGAGTCGGGAATGATGAGCGCGGCACAGGACTACGACATCGGCGGCATGCAGCTGCCCTACACGCTGCAGGCCGCGGCCAACAGCTTCTTCGCGATGGCCTCGGTGAGCATCGGCTCGAACATGCTCACCAGCGGCAACGCCAACCTGCTGATGGTGCATGGCACCGAGATGCAGAAGGAGGTCTTCGCCAAGAACGAGTTCTCGGGCCGCTGGGCGGGCACCATGTGCCTGTCGGAGCCGCAGGCGGGTTCGTCGCTGAGCGACGTGGCCACGCGCGCGGTGCCTGATGGCGACGACTTCCAGAACGATCCGCTGGGTCCGCGCTACCGCCTCACGGGCAACAAGATGTGGATCTCGGCGGGCGATCACGAGCTGACCGAGAACATCGTGCACATCGTGCTGGCGAAGATTCCCGACGAGAACGGCAGGCTGGTGCCCGGCACGCGGGGCATATCGCTCTTCATCGTGCCCAAGCGCATGGTCGATACCCAGGGCAATCTCACGGGCCAGCGCAACGACGTAGCGCTCGCGGGCCTGAACCACAAGCTGGGCTGGCGCGGCACCACCAACACGCTGCTGAACTTCGGCGAGGGCAGGTACCCGGTCGACGGCAAGGCCGGCGCGGTGGGTTACCTGGTCGGCGAGCCCGGCAAGGGCCTGCACTGCATGTTCCACATGATGAACGAGGCGCGCATCGGCGTCGGCACGGCGGCCACCATGCTCGGCATGGCCGGCTACCACGCCTCGCTCGAATACGCGAAGAGCCGCCCGCAGGGCCGGCTGGTGAAGAAACCCGAAGCCGCCGGCACGGCGGTCGCCAAGGATTCGGCCGCGCCGCAGGTGCGCATCATCGAACACGCCGACGTGCGCCGCATGCTGCTGGCCCAGAAGGCGTATTGCGAGGGCGCCCTGGCGCTGGAGCTGTACTGCGCCCGGCTGGTCGACGAGCAGAAGACCGGCGACGCGCACGCCGCCGACGACGCGCGGCTGCTGCTGGAGGTGCTCACGCCCATCGCCAAGAGCTGGCCCAGCGAGTGGTGCCTGGAGGCGAATTCGCTGGCCATCCAGGTGCACGGCGGCTACGGCTACACGCGCGACTTTCCGGTGGAGCAGTACTGGCGCGACAACCGCCTGAACATGATCCACGAGGGCACCCACGGCATCCAGGCGGCCGACCTGCTGGGCCGCAAGGTGCTGATGGAGAAGGGCCGCGGCCTGCAGCTGCTGGCCGCGCGCATGACCGACACCATCGGCCGCGCGGCCAAGGTGCCGGCGCTGGCTGGCCACGCCAAGGCGCTGGGCGCCGCGCTGCAGCGCATCGGCAGCGCCACCGAGGCCGCCTGGTCCACCGGCGACCCGGCCGACGCGCTGGCCAATGCGGTGCCGTACATGCAGGCCTTCGGCCACACGGTGCTGGCCTGGATCTGGCTCGACGTCGCGGGCAAGGCCCTGCAAACCGACGCGGAAAAGGCGAGGGCGGTAACAGCTGGCAAGATCGGCGCCACGGACTATTTCTTCCACTACGAGCTGCCGAAAATCGGCGCATGGCTCAACGTGGTCGAAACCCGTGATCCGACCTGTACAGCTTTGCCCGAGGACGCCTTCTGATGGCCACCACCGATTCGCCGAACCCCACCCCCAGCAGCAACACCCCCGCCGCCAAGCCGCCGAAGCCGCATGCGCGGCTGGAGAAATGGATCTGGATCCTGATCTACGGCGGCCTGTTCGTCGTGATCCTGGGCATCGCCACCGGCCGCACCGATGCCGCGCTGGGCTGGTCCATCTCCGTGCCCGGCGGCATCGTGGCACTGGTCGGCTTCGTGCTGATCTACGTGCGCTCGCGCCTTCCCAACACCCCTTCAAGCAAGTAACGAGGCCCGCCATGCTCAAGCACATCGTGATGTGGAAGTTCAAGGAGCACGCCGAGGGCGCCGACAAGGCCACCAACCTGCTCAAGGCCAAGGCGCTGCTCGACGCCTGCGCGAAGCTGTCGCCCGGCACGCTGCGCTTCGAAGTGGCCATCGCCCAACCCGGGCTGGAAGCCACCTACGACCTTGTCCTTTATTCGGAATTCACCGACGCCGCCGCCCTGGCGGCCTATGCCGACCATCCGCAGCACGTGGCCCTGAAGCCGTTCATCGGCGCGGTCCGCGAAGCCCGCCAGTGCATGGACTACACGATCTGAAACACAACCCGAACCCCGGAGACAAGCCATGACCGCACGCACCGTCCAGAAACTCTTCGACCTCACCGGCAAGACCGCCCTCGTCACCGGCGGCTCGCGCGGCCTGGGCCTGCAGATGGCCCACGCGCTGGGCGAGGCCGGCGCGAAGATCATGCTGAGTTCGCGCAAGGCCGATGATCTGGAGCAGGCGGCCGCCGAACTGCAGGCCGCCGGCATCGACGCGCGCTGGATCGCCGCCGACTGCTCGAAGGAGGAAGACACCCGCCGCCTGGCCGACGAGACCCTGCAGCGCATGGGCGCGGTCGACATCCTCGTGAACAACGCGGGCGCCAGCTGGGGGTCTCCGGCCGAGAGCCACCCGGTCGAGGCCTGGGACAAGGTGATGAACCTCAACGTGCGGGGCTACTTCATCCTGTCGCAGCAGATCGCCAACGGCTACATGATCCCGAAGAAATCGGGCCGCATCATCAACATCGCCTCCATCGCCGGCCTCAACGGCAACCCGCCCGAGATGCAGACGCTGGCCTACAACACCTCCAAGACCGCGGTCATCGGCTTCACCCGCACGCTGGCTGCCGAATGGGGCAAGTACAACATCAACGTGAACGCCATCTGCCCGGGCTTCTTCATGACGAAGATGGCAGCCGGCCTCATCAAGTCTCTGGGCGAGGAGAAGATGGCCGCGCAGGCGCCTCTGGGCCGCCTGGGCGACGAGGAGGACTTGAAGGGCCTGACGCTGCTGTTCGCGAGCGACGCCGGCAAGCACGTCACCGGCCAGTGGCTGGCGGTGGACGGCGGCGTGAGCGTGGTGCTCGGCGCAGCTTGAAATGACCACCCCCAGCCTCGCCCACTTCGTGTGGCTCGGACACCCCCTCGAGGGGGCGCACCCTGCGGCCCGGCGAAGCCGGTTCCGCGGGAGCCCGCGAACGGGCCGCGCAGAGGTGCAGGAGGCTGGCAAACTGAAATGACCGATCAAACCGACGACATCAATTTCCGCTCGTACACGAGCCGCATCCCGTTCGCGCGCCACCTGGGCTTCGAGCTGACGAAGTTCGAGAACGGCGAATCGGAGATCCTCTACACCGCCAAGCCCGAGCACCTGAACACCTTCGACGTGACGCACGGCGGCGCCTGCATGACGCTGCTGGACATCACCATGGCCGCTGCCGCGCGCAGCATCGCGCCCGAGATGGGCGTGGTCACCATCGAGATGAAGACCAGCTTCATGCAGCCCTCGGTCGGCCCACTGCACGCGCGCGGCACGCTCATTCACAGGACGGCGACGCTGGCTTTCACCGAGGCCAGAATCTACGACGAGCAGGAGCGCGTGTGCGCCCACGCCACCGGTACCTTCAAGTACGTGAAGCGCCGGCTGCCGACCGGCCCGGCCAGCGCCAACGAGATGCGCCCGCCCTCGACCGACTGACCCGACCCTATTTCTCCCCCGGAGCCTTCCATGCCCACCAACAAGCAGATCCACCTCGACAACCGCCCCGAGGGCGAGGCCATCGCCAGCAACTTCAAGCTCGTCACGGCCCAGACCCCCGAACTCAAGGACAACCAGGTCCTGGTGCGCCACCACTACATGAGCCTCGACCCGTACATGCGCGGGCGCATGAACGATTCCAAGAGCTACGCGCAGCCGCAGCCGCTGGGCCAGACGATGCAGGGCGGCACGGTCGGTGAAGTGGTGGAAAGCAAGCACCCCAAGTACGCCGTGGGCGACAAGGTGGTGGGCTTCGGCGGCTGGCAGGAATACAGCGTGGTCGATGCCTCGCAGCCCGGCGCGCTGAAGAAGGTCGACACCACGCACGTGCCGCTGTCGCACTACCTCGGCGCCGTCGGCATGCCGGGCGTGACCGCCTGGTACGGGCTGGTGAAGATCATCGCGCCCAAGGCCGGTGAAACCGTGGTCATCACCGCCGCCAGCGGCGCAGTCGGAAGCGCCTTCGGTGCGCTGGCCAAGGCGCGCGGCTGCCGCGTGGTCGGCATCGCGGGTGGCGCCGACAAGTGCAGGTACGTTACGGAAGAGCTGGGCTTCGACGCCTGCATCGACTACCGCCAGCACCCCGATGTGAAGTCGATGAGCACCGCGCTCAAGGAAGCCTGCCCGAAGGGCATCGACGGCTACTTCGAAAACGTCGGCGGCTACATCTTCGACGCGGTGCTGCTGCGCGCCAACGCCTTCGCCCGCGTGGCCCTGTGCGGGATGATCGCGGGCTACGACGGCCAGCCGCTGCCGCTGGCCAACCCGGCGCTGATCCTCATCAACCGCATGAAGATCGAAGGCTTCATCGTCAGCGAGCACATGGAAGTGTGGCCCGAGGCGCTGGCCGAGCTGGGCACGCTGGTGGCCACTGGCAAGCTCAAGCCGCGCGAGTCGATCGCGCAGGGCATCGAATCGGCGCCTGAAGCTTTCCTCGGCCTGCTGAAGGGCCGCAACTTCGGCAAGCAGCTCGTCAAGCTCATCTGATGCTTCGATGAACTGAACGCACGGCAAGGAGGCCGGCCATGGAAACGACGCACGAGGTCTTCAACCAGCCTGCACCGCTGGTCGACTACAACCTCTTCGACACCAACCGGCCCCTGCGCGATGCGCTGAAGTTCAACGCGCCCGCGCTGCAGACCGCGCAGCTGCACGAACTGGGCGCAACCCTCGGCTCGGCCGGCATGCAGGCGCATGCACGGCTCGCCAACATCCACACGCCCGAGCTGCACACGCACGACCGCTTCGGGCGGCGCATCGACGAGGTGGAGTTCCATCCGAGCTATCACGCGCTGATGAGCGCCGCGGTGGGCGCCGGGCTGCACGGCACGCCGTGGACCGGCACATCGGCCTCGCCGCACGTGCTGCGCGCGGCTGGCTTCATGCTCTTCACCGAGCTGGAGCCGTCGATTCTCTGCCCCGTCTCCATGACCTACGCCGTTGCACCCGCGCTGCGCGGCAACGCGGCGGTGCATGCCGACTGGGCGCCGAAGCTCGGCAGCCTCTGGTACGACCCGGCGCTCAAGCCCTTCAGCGACAAGCCCGGCGTGACCATGGGCATGGGCATGACCGAGAAGCAGGGCGGCTCCGACGTGCGGGCCAACACCACGCAGGCCGTGCGCGACGGCACCGGCGACGCCTGGGGCGAGCGCTACGCCATCACCGGCCACAAGTGGTTCTTCTCGGCGCCGATGTGCGATGCCTTCCTGGTGCTGGCCCAGGCGCCCGCCGGGCTCTCGTGCTTCTTCCTGCCGCGCGTGCTGCCCGACGGCTCGCGCAACGCCATCCGCATCCAGCGGCTGAAGGACAAGCTGGGCAACAAGGCCAATGCGAGCTCCGAGGTGGAGTTCCATGGCGCCATCGCATGGCTCGTGGGCGAGGAGGGGCGCGGCATCCCGCAGATCCTCGAGATGGGCACGATGACGCGGCTCGACTGCGCGCTGGGCACCAGCGGGCTGATGCGCCAGTCGCTGGCCATCGCGCTCAATCACGCCACGCAGCGCATGGCCTTCGGCAAGGCGCTGATCGAACAGCCGCTGATGAAGAACGTGCTGGCCGACCTCGCACTGGAGAGCGAGGCCGCCACCGCGCTCGCCATCCGCCTCGCGAGGGCCTTCGACAACCAGTCCGACGAGCACGAGCGCCTGATGGCCCGGCTGCTCACGCCGGTCGCCAAGTTCTGGATCTGCAAGCGCGGCAGCGCCTTCGCGCAGGAAGCCATGGAATGCCTGGGCGGCAACGGCTACGTGGAGGAGGGCGGCGAAGGCATCATGGCCCGCATCTACCGCGAGATGCCGCTCAACTCCATCTGGGAAGGCGCGGGCAACATCATGGCGCTCGACCTGCTGCGCGGCCTGCGCAAGGGCGACGCGGTGGCCACGCTGGCGAAGGAACTCGCACCTGCGCGCGGACATCACGCCGCGCTCGACCGGCTGGCCGATGCGCTGCCGGCGCGCATCGAGGCGATGGCTTCGGAAGCCGAGGCCCGCCGTCTCGCGCAGGACGTGGCGCTGGCCGTGCAGGCCGCGCTGCTGGTGCAGACGGCGCCGGCTGCAGTGGCCGGCGCGTTCTGCGCATCGCGCCTGGCCGGCGACTGGGGCAATGCCTTCGGTACGCTGGGCGCAGGCACAGATTTCGACGCCATCATCCAGCGCGCACAGCCGCGCTGACGCAACACGAACGACAACCCACGGGAAACACCATGGCCGACCTGATCCTCCATCACTACCTCACCTCGCCGTTCTCGGAGAAGGTGCGCCTCATCCTCGGCGCCAAGAAGCTGCCGTGGAAGTCGGTCTTCATCCCGCCGATCATGCCCAAGCCCGACGTGGAGGTGCTCACCGGCGGCTACCGCAAGACGCCGTTCCTGCAGATCGGCGCCGACATCTATTGCGACAGCGCGCTCATCGCCGACGTGCTCGAGCATCTGCGGCCCGAACCCACGCTCTATCCGGAGCCTGAAAAAGGCATGTCGCGCATCCTCGCGCAGTGGGCCGACACCACGCTCTTCTGGGCCGCCATGGCCTGGAACCTGCAGCCCAGGGGCGCGGCGGAAGTGTTTGCCAAGGCGCCGCCCGAAGCCGCGAAGGCCTTCGGCGAGGACCGCGGCAAGATGAGCGCGGGCAACATGACCCGCCTGCGCCCGGCCGACGCCACCAGCGCCTACAAGTCGTACCTGCGCCGCCTGTCGGACATGCTCGACGAGAAGCCCTATCTGCTCGGCGAGGTGCCCAGCATCGCCGACTTCTCGGCCTACCACCCGCTGTGGTACACGCGGCGCATAGAGTCGGTCCGCACCATCCTCGACCTCACGCCCGCGGTGATCGACTGGATGGACCGCATGGCCGCCATCGGCCACGACGTGCCCGAGAAGTTCTCGAGCGAAGAAGCCATCGCGGTGGCGAAGGCCTCGACGCCGCATTCACTGCTGACCGACAGCACCTTCCAGGACGACCACGGCATCCCGCTGGGCACCGCGGTCACCATCCGCGCCGAGAGCTTCGGCCTCGAGGAGACGCCCGGCACGCTCGTGGCCGCCACGCGCACGCACTACACGCTGGAGCGCAGCAGCGAGCGCGCGGGCACGGTGCATGTGCACTTTCCTCGGATCGGGTATGTGCTGAAGAAGGCCGAGGGCTGACTCGCGTCACGCGAACGACAGCCGTTCTCCGCTTGAAGCGGTCCAATAGACGGCACAGAGTCAACCAAAGGAAAGCACCCAATGATTCAGGACTTCAAGGGCAAGACCGCCGTTCTCACCGGCGCGGGTTCGGGCTTCGGCCTGGAGTGCGCGCGCATCGGCGCCGCCCACGGCATGAACCTCGTGCTGGTCGACGTGCAGCAGGATGCGCTTGACAAGGCCCAGGCCGAGATGGAAGCGGCCGGCGTGCAGGTGCTGGCGCGCAAGGTCGATGTGTCGGACGCGGCCCAGATGGAGGCATTGGCCGCTGCCGTGAAGGAGCGCTTCGGTGCGCCGCACTTCGTCTTCAACAACGCGGGCGTGGGCGCCGGCGGCCTGGTGTGGGAGAACACCGTGGCCGACTGGGAATGGGTGCTGGGCGTGGACCTGTGGGGCGTGATCCATGGCGTACGCCTGTTCGTGCCGATGATGCTGGAGGCTGCGGCCAAGGACCCGTCCTACCGCGGCCACGTGACCAACACGGCCAGCATGGCCGGCCTGCTCACGCCGCCCAACATGGGCATCTACAACGCCGCGAAAGCCGCGGTGGTGAGCCTTACCGAGACGATGTACCAGGACCTGAACCTCGTCACCGACCAGATCGGCGCGAGCCTGCTGTGCCCGTACTTCGTGCCCACCGGCATCACCAGCAGCGAGCGCAACCGTCCGAACGCGCCGAAGGAAAGCGAGCTCACCAAGAGCCAGCTGATCGGCCAGGCGATGAGCAACAAGGCTGTGAGCAGCGGCAAGATCACGGCTGCCGAAGTGGCCGCCAAGGTGTTCGAAGCCATCAGCGACAACCAGTTCTACGTGTTCAGCCATCCGAAGGCGCTGGGCAACGTGCGCAGCCGCATGGAGAACATCGTCTCCATCACCAATCCGGCCGACCCGTTCCTGGAGCGGCCCGAAATCGGCCAGAAGCTGCGCGAGCAGTTGCGTTCGGCCTGAGCCGGGGCGTTCAGCCGGCCTGCAGTTCGGCCACGAGCGCTTCGACACGGGCAAGCGCGCTGGCGATGGAGCGGTCGAGCAGGTCGCCATGGTCTTCAGCGTGCTCGATCGCCACGCTGTGCACTTCGTTGAGCCCCAGCAGCGCCAGCGGGCTCGCGATGCCCGGCGTGAGCAGGTCCATCTGCGCCTGGAATCCGCCCGGCCCGTAGCCGCTGCTGCCGCACGAGGTGAGCAGCACCGTGCGGCGGTGTCGCTCGGCCAGCAGCGGCACGTACGGGTTCTCGCGGTCGCGGTCGAAGTCGAAGGTCGAGCCGATGCGCACGATGTTGTCGATCCACGACTTCAGCGGCGCGGGCATTCCGAAGTTGTACATGGGCGCGCCGATCACCAGCACGTCGGCGCGGCGGAGCTCGTCGATCAGTGCGTCGCTTTCGGCGAGCACCGCGTGCATCCACGGCTCACGCTGCCCGGCTGGCGTATAGCCCGAGGCGATCCACTCGCCCGTGACGTTGCCGGGCGGCGTGGCGCCGATGTCGCGGTAGATCACTTCGTCGTCCGGACGGGCTGCCCGCCAGGTCGTCACGAAGTGATGGCTGAGGCGGCGCGAATGCGAGCCGTGGACATGCGTGCCCGAACGGCCGGGGCGGGCGCTGGCGTCGATGTGGAGCAGTGTGGTCATGGTGCAGTCCTCTTTGACATGAAGGGTTGGATGAAGAGAATTCAGCTGTCTGCCTGGCATGGAGAGAAATTTATCGGCGCACCGCCAAGGCGACAAACGACGATTTCTTTGCGTTGCTGAAAAATAAATTCATCCATGGCCAACCTTCGCCAACTCCCTCCGCTGGCGGCGCTGCGCGCCTTCGAAGCCGCGGCGCGGCATTGCAGCGCCAAGCTCGCGGCCAACGAGCTCTCGGTGACGCCCACGGCCATCAGCCACCAGGTGCGCCAACTGGAGGATTCGCTGGGCGTGGCGCTCTTCATCCGCCAGCCGAGGCAACTGGTGCTCACGTCGCAGGGCAGGGAACTTCAGGCGGTGCTCGGCGAAGCGTTCAACGCGATGGCGAATGCCGTTGCGCGGCTGCGAGCGCCACCTGAGCGCATGGCCATCACGCTGTCGACCACCCCGGCGGTCGCGGCGCGATGGCTGCTGCCGCGCGTGAGCACGCTGCGCGCGCTGCATCCGCGGCTCGACCTGCGCATTCACGCGTCGCACGACGCGGTGGCGCTCGATGGCGTCACGGCCGACCTCGCGATCCGCTACGGACGCGGGCAGTGGCCGGGCATGGTGTCTGAAAAGCTGTTCGACAACGTCTTCGCGCCCGCGTGCAGCCCCGCGCTCAAGCTGTGCCGCCCCGGCGAACTGGTGCGACACACGCTGCTGCACTTCACGGTGCCCGGCAGCAAGAGCCAGCCCGGCACATGGGCCGCGTGGCAGCAGGAAGCGCAGGTGCCGGGCCTCGACGTGTCGGCGGGGCCGGTGTTCTCCGACGAGACGCACACGGTGTGGGCCGCGCTGCAGGGGCAGGGCGTCGCGCTGATGAGCCTGGCGCTGATCGCGGACGAACTGCGCGCGGGCAATCTCGTGCAGCCCTTCGGCCCGGAACTGCCGGGGTTGCCGTTCCATCTCGTCTGCCCCCAGGCCCGGCGCGACGAACCCGCCGTGGCGGCGGTGTTCGAGTGGGTGAGGGAGCTTCAGCCGCCCGGCGCGAATAGCTGACTTCGCGTGCAATGACTTTCGACACTGGTGGCGGCCGGTCCGGGCTTCTAGAGTCCGCGCGAGGATCGGGCGGTGCCTTGCGGTGTACCGGTTGTTAACTATTACGCAGGCCGTCGAGCTTTGTTCGCCGGGCCTCTTCTCGCGCGCGAGGTTCGCGCAGTAATCCCTTAGCCCGGCCGGATCCTTTCCTTAACCTTCGGACACTTTCTTTGATGAAGGTCAGAAAAGGTTGCCCCGAAGCAGCCGGCCTTCTTCAGCGGCCCCCATGCATATACGCGAGATATCGCGAAGAGGAGGACAGTCATGCGAACCCCGTTCCTGCGCGAAGGCAGCCCGGACGAACCAACCTCGGTGCCAGGGCGCGGCGCGGCGCTCAGGGCGCTGCTGCCGGTCGTGATGTGCTTCGCCGCCGCAGTGGGGTTCGTGCTGATGGCGCTGTTCGTCCAGAACATCGTGGCGGCATCGGTGTTCACCACGGCCGCCATCGTGTTCCTTGGGATCGGGCTGATCCTCGGCCTGAGCATGTGGGTCTTTCCGGGCCTGCCGCGCTAGATGCCCGGGCGGGAAGAAAGCATGGCCGGCAAGCCTGGCACGGCTCCCATCCTTCGCCTCGGCAGCTGGCGCTTGACCTTCATCGGCGCTGCGATCGGGCTGCTGATCGTGCTGGCCGTGCTCATGAAATGGATCGTCGAACTGCAGGTCGAGGCCGCGCAGGAGCGACGCCTGAGCGAAGCCGTCGCGCGCGAGGCCGCGGCACGCTGCCATGAGAGGACGCCGCTTCAAGCGGTCAGGGAATGCCTGGCCGAGCTTGCCGCCGGCGCTGCCGCTCGTCCGCAGGAGCGCTGAGCGAAGCCGGTCAGTCGTTGCTCATCCACTGGCCGGAAGCGGGGTGCACGACGGCGGGCTTGCCGCCCAGCATGAGCGACTCCTCGTCGGGTTGCGCCGCGTTCTGTGCGGCCACGTCGAACTCGATCCGCAGCGCCTTCGCCACGGAGGCGTCCTCGATGGGCAGCTCCCATGTCAGGAAGACCAGGTTGCAATCCGTGCCCTCCGCGAAGTCGGCCGCGTCGAAGCCGCTGCTGCCGCGCCGGATCACGGCATGAGGCTGGCCGGTGTCGAAGATCACCACCGAGCCTCGCCTCAGCGGAATGCGCCGGTCCGCGAAGGGGAAGTGCAGGTCCAGTCCCTTGTCCTCGCTCATGAAGAGATTGCAGAACGCCGCGAAGCCGTACCGGGTGCCGTCGTGGTGGTACGTCGCACCGCGGCAGGCCATCAGGGCGATGTCGCTGGAGGCCAGCACCCCGGGCAGGCTCTGCGCCTGCGCCCAGTCGGACGCGGCCTGGACGCAGAGCCGGTAGTCCGGCCAGCGCGCGCGGGCCCGTGCGAGGGGCAGGGGCTCCACGTCTCCGAGCTCCAGCGCGAGCTGCGAGGAAATCTCCCGGTCCCAGTCGGCGAGCAGGCGAGCGGGAGGCATGGGCACGTCCACCATGCCGGTCAGCACCACCTCGCTCACGCTGCGGCTGCGGAGGCGGTCGCCGCCGCTGTGGAAGAAGGAGATCAGCGCCTGGTTCATCGGTGGGCAGTGTAGTAAGCACGTCGCGCCTGTCGCCTGGACTGTCAATGACGGGATCATCCGGTTCCCCCGGAGGACGCCATGAGGAAAATCCGCGTTGTTGGCGCTCGGAAAATACCCTTAGGAATATTTGAGTACCAAAGAGTTAACATTTGGAGCAGCATCAAGCAGACGAGGAGGCAGCACCCCATGGAGACATATCCGACCCTGAGGCAGGCCACAGGCGTGGCCCGCACCCTGAGCAAGCACTCGTCCTGCACCATGGTGGTCTACCGCGTGACGGAGGAAAAGTTCGTGACCGCGCATCCGTCCGACACGGTCAACGGAACCATCGAGGCCGTCTACCGTGATGGCTATGTGGTGCCGACGCTGCTGAGCAAGACGCGCTGAGACGAAGCCGGACACCAGCTCGAGTTGCAGGCCTCCTTCGGGAGGCCTTTCTTCATTTCACGACGACGCGGGCACCGCCTGCATCAGCAGCGTCAGTGCCTTGCGCAGGCTCGGGACCGACGAGCTTTCGCCCTTGTCGAAACCCAGGCGCACCACGACGAGGTCGTGCGAGGGAACGATCAGCACCACCTGCCCGCCGGCGCCGAGCATGTAGTAGGCCGAGGTCGGCACCGGCCATGTGCTCGTTCCGTTGAGCCAGAAGAAGCCGCCGTAGATCGGGCGCTTGTCGGCCGCCCAGGTCGGCGCGAGCGTGCTCACGAACCTGACGTAGCCCTCGGGCAGGATGCGCTCGCCGTTCCACACGCCGTCCTGCAGGTACAGGTTGGCCAGGCGCGACCAGTCGCGTGCCGACATGAAGTCGTAGCCCTGTCCCATGAAGTTGCCGTAGGGATCGGTCTCCAGCGTCATCGTGCGGATGCCGATCTTGTCGAACAGGTTTCTCTGCGGGAACGACAGGTATTCCTCGCCGCGTTTTTCCACGGCCA
Source organism: Variovorax sp. 278MFTsu5.1 (assembly GCF_048305045.1). Lineage (NCBI taxonomy): Bacteria > Pseudomonadati > Pseudomonadota > Betaproteobacteria > Burkholderiales > Comamonadaceae > Variovorax > Variovorax sp. 278MFTsu5.1. The sequence goes on along the minus strand of NZ_CP157622.1, from coordinate 3,665,969 downwards.
GCCGGATCAGGTAGTTCGCCAGCACCGGGTCGGTGTTGCGATAGCGGCCGATGGTGTTGGGCGGCCATTGCTGCGGCCGCGTGGCCGCGTAGTTGAAGATGTTGATGCGGCCCGTGTAGAAGTAGACGTGGTCGGGGTAGGTGCCGTTGGGGTCGAAGTCCGGGTCGTCGGGCGCCTTGATGCGCAGGCCGCTCGACATGTGGAGGATGTCGGAGATCCTGATTTCCTTGCGCTTGTCGTCCGCACCTTGCCATTCCGGAATGGGCGCGCGCTGGTCGAGCTGGTATTCGCCCTGTTTCATCAGCACGCCCATCATGGTCGCGGTCACGCTCTTGCCCATCGACCACGACTCCAGCGGCGTGCCCGGGCCGATGCCATTCATGTAGCGCTCGCCGACGATGCGCCCCTTGTGCGTGACCACGAAAGCCGCCGTGTAGGCCTCGGGCAGCTCGAAGGCCGCGTCGACCGCCTGGCTCACCTTCGCGGTGTCGATGCCGGGCGGAGTGCCGCCAGGCATGACGTCGCCCATGGGCCATGCCTGGGTCGACGCGTCGGGCAGGGCGCTCTTGACCGCCACCGGCGTGAAGAACACGTCGTCCCTGCCCGGCGGCAGCGTGATGCAGCCCTGCGAGCCGTAGTAGCGGGCCGTCAGCGTCGGGCCGTTGGGAATGGTGATGCGGACTTCCTTCTTCGCGCGGTCGACCACCGGCGTGCCGACCTTCTTGCGCTGCGCGTAAGGGCCGGTGAAGTAGCCCACGCTCTCGGCCGCGACGGCGGGGTCGAGCCCGGTGATGAAGGCTGCCGAGCACATCGCCTTGGCGTAGCCCGAGGTGTTGTGCTCCAGCGGATCGCCCGGTGGCGGCACGTACGGCGTGTTGAGTTCGTAGCTTCTGGCGCGTGCGATGAGGGCTTCGCGCGCCGGCAGTTCGGGTGTGTTCGTGGCGGGCGGCGTGGTTCCGCCGGTGCCCAGTCCTATGCCTATTCCTCCACCTCCGCCGCCGCCCCCACCGCCGCCTCCGCATGAGGCCAAAACCATTACAAGAAGCGCGCCTGTCGCAATGGCAACGGGCACGCCGGCAAACCTCTTCATAGGGGGCTCCTCGCTTAGTTGTTGCCGGAGTCTGCGCGAAACCGGTAACAGACTGCAAGCCCGGTCTTCAGATTCCGCTCAGGCAGCGGTGGCCTGCGATGCGATCCACTCCCACACGGCGCGTATCGCCGGCTCGTCTTCCCTGCCGTTCGCAACGGCAAGAAAGTAGCTGCCCGTGTCCAGCACAGGCCCGAAGGGCTGCACCAGCGCGCCGCTGCGGAGTTCCTCAGCCGAGAGCGTGAGGCTCAGCAGCGCCACGCCATGCCCGGCGAGCGCGGCCAGCATGGCGTGCGTCTCGTCGGAGAACGACAGGCCCGATGCCTTCATCGCGCGCCCCCTCGGCGGCGCGATGCCGGCTTCGCGGAACCAGCGCGGCCACACGGCAGGGGCGAGCACCTGCGGCTGCCAGTCGCAGTGGATCAGCCGGTGCTTCGGCAGATCGGCCGCGTCCTTCAGGCCGAGCATCGGGCTGCACAGCGGCGCGTAGCGCTCGGGCATCAGTTCGCGCGACACCAGCCCCGGCCAGTTTCCGTTGCCGGAGCGCACCGCGATGTCCGCCTCGCCGCGCGCCAGGTCGACCAGCGTGTCGCTCGCATGCAGCCGCAGTTCCACACCGGGGGAGGCCTTGCGGAAGGCATCCATGCGCGGCAGCACCCAGCGCGCGGCGAAGGCGGTGTTGGTGCTCAGGGTCACGGCCTGCGAGGCGGAAGGGCGGCGCAGCCTGTCGACACCGGCCTCCAGCAGGTCGAAGCCTGTGCGCAGGTCGTCGAAGAGGCGCTGGCCAGCAGGCGTCAGCGCAAGCTGGCGCGTGAGGCGGCGAAAAAGCGGCTGGCCCAGCGTGTCTTCGAGCGCGCGCACCTGGTGGCTGATGGCCGATGGCGTCACCGAGAGTTCCTGCGCAGCCCGCTGGAAGCTCAGGTGTGCGGCCGCGGCCTCGAAGGCGCGCAGCGAGAGCAACGCAGGCAGACGGCGCGGCGTGCGGACAGGTGAGCCAATCTCGTTCATCGGTGGAGAAATGATCGTTTGTGAAGCTGGCTCTTGAAACCTAGATTCAAGGCCTGCGCTCCATTCTGGCAGCGCGAAACGAAAGAAGGAAACTCATCCATGACGAACGCGACCATGAACATCCTCCACATCGACGCCAGCGCCCGGCCGGGCCGTTCCGACACCGACCTGCACGGCTCGCACACCCGCCGCCTTTCCGCGCGCTTCGTCGAACGCTGGCTCGAGGCGCGGCCCGGCGACCGCGTCGATTACCTCGACGTGGGCCAGCAGCCGCCCGCGCACGTCAGCGGCCGCTGGATCCACGCGGCCTTCACGCCGCCCGCCGCGCGCGAGCCCTGGATGGCGCAGGTGCTCGCCGAAAGCGACCGGCTGGTCGACCAGCTCGTCGCGGCCGACCTGATCGTGGTGGGCCTTCCCATGTACAACTTCAGCGCGCCCGCGCAGTTCAAGGCGTGGATCGACAACATCGTGCGCGTGGGCCGCACCTTCGGATTCGACCGCTCGCGCGGCGCGGTGCCGTACTGGCCGATGCTGGCGGACGCGGGCAAGCGCGTGGTGCTGCTGGGCGCGCGCGGCGACCACGGCTACGACGCGGGCGGGCGCATCGCGCATCTCAACCACACCGAGAACAGCGTGCGCTCGGCCCTGGGCTACATCGGCATCACGGAGGTATACGAGGCAGCGGTGGAGTCCGACGAGTTCGGCGGCGAGCAGCTCGCCCAGTCGATCCGGCGCGCGGAGCAACGGGTGGACGCTCTGGTGGATGCGCTGCTGGAGCCTGCTGACACCACGCTGTCAGCAGCCACCGCCTAGGATTTTTCGCTCCACTTCCGGAGCGAAAGAAAAATGACGATCGACGACCCGTGGCTGGAGCGTTTCCCCCGTCCACCCACCGCCGAACTCTTCAGCCAGCGCGTGCTGGATTTCGACAGAGCCAAGGGCTCGATCCGCCTGAGCTTCGTCGCCACCGACGCCTTCCTCAACCCCGCGGGCGCGGTGCAGGGCGGCATCCTGGCCGCGATGCTCGACGACACGATGGGGCCGGCGCTGTGGGTGCTGAAAGGCGAGGAGACCTGCTCCGTCACCATCGACCTCAGCGTGTCCTTCCTGGCTGCCGCGAAGCCCGGCCTGCTGTACGGCGAGGGCCGCGTGGTGCAGCGGGGCAGGACGATCGCCTTTCTCGAAGCCCGGTTGAGCGATGCCGGCGGCCGTATCGTGGCGCGTTCCACGGCCAGCGCGCGCATCGTGAAGGGCTGATCCCGCTCAGTCCGCCAGCTGCTTGCGGAAGCCGATCGACAGCCGGTTCCAGCTGTTGATGGCGTTGATCGCCATCGTCAGGTTGACACATTCCGCCTCGCTGAAATGAGCGGCCAGCGCTTCGTAGGCCTCGTCGGGCGCGTGGGTGAGCGACACCTGCGTCAGCGCTTCGGTCCAGGCCAGCGCTGCGCGCTCGCGCCCGGTGAAGAGCGGCGTTTCGTGCCACACGCACAGGGTGGCCAGGCGGCGTTCGGTTTCGCCGGCCTTGCGCAGGTCGGCCGAGTGCAGGTCGATGCAGTAGGCGCAGCCGTTGATCTGCGAAGCGCGCAGCTTGACCAGGTCGAGCAGCTTCGGCTCCAGGCCGAGTTTGCCGATGGCCGCTTCGAAGCCGATCATGGCCCTGAGTGCGTCGGGAGAAGCCTTGTAGAAGTCGAGGCGGGATTGCATGGCGCGGGTTCCTTCAACGGGTTGAGTGGTTCAATGCAGCCTCGATGCTAGGAGCGAGGGGCGTCGCCGCAGGCGGCCAATCCGGGGCATTCGCAGGAGACCAATCCCATGGAGTTGCACGTCGTCATCGAAGGCGACAAGGACCTGGCCGGCCAGCTGTACCGGCAGTTGAAGGAGGCCATTCGCAGCGGCCGGCTTGCGGCGGGCGAGAAGCTGCCGCCGTCGCGCCTCTTCGCCCAGCAGTTGGGGCTGTCGCGCAAGACGGTGTCGGAGGCCTACGCCCGCCTGAGCTTCGAAAAGCTGCTCACGGGCCGCGTCGGCAGCGGCACCTTCGTGGCCCAGGACGCGGCGCGCAGGCCGGGCGCGGCAGCCACGCGGGCGCTGGCCGGGGGCGCCATGGTCGAGCACTGGCGCGGCATGAGCACACCGCTGCGGCACCCCGCGCCGGCTGGCAGCGCGCGCTACGAATACATCGGCGGTGCGCCGGCGCGCGATCTTTTTCCGCACGCGGACTGGCGCCGCTGCATGCTGCATGCGCTGCGGCAAGGCGCCCGCTCGCGCGGGCTGTACGGCGAGGCGGAGGGCCTGCCGGAGCTGCGCGACGCCATCGCGCGGCACGCGAGCTTTTCCAGGGGCGTGCGCTGCGTCGCGGCCGACATCCTCGTGACCAACGGCGCGCAGCAGGCGCTGGACCTGGTCGCGCGGGTGCTGGTCGAGCCGGGGAGCACGGTCGCGATGGAGGAGCCGGGCTATCCGCCGGCACGGCTGCTGCTGGCCGGGCAGGGCGCGAAGGTGGTGGGCATACCGGTCGATGGCGAAGGGCTGGTGGTTGAGCGCATTCCCGACGGAACGCAGCTGATCTACGTGACGCCCGCGCACCAGTTCCCGCTGGGCATGCCGATGAGCGAGGCGCGCCGCAAGGCACTGCTGAAGCGGGCCGACGAACTGGGCGCCATCGTCATCGAGGACGACTACGACAGCGAATTCCGCTACGAGGGCCGCCCGGCCGACTCGCTGCACGGCATGGATGCCAACGGCCGCGTGGTCTTCGTCGGCACCTTCTCGAAGACGCTGGCGCCCGATCTGCGGCTGGGCTACCTGCTCGCGCCGCCCGACGTGCTGGAGGCAGCCGCCACGGCCAAGTACCTGAGCGACTGCCACACCGCGACGCCGGCGCAGTCGGCACTGGCGAAGTTCATCGCCGACGGCGACCTCAACAGGCACATCCGGCGCTGCCACGCAGCCTATGCGCAGCGACGCGAGCGCATCGTGCGGCGCTTCGCGGAAGATCTTTCGCCGTGGTTCGAGCTGGTGCCGATCTCGGCCGGAATCCACATGGCGGCGCTGTGCAGGCCCGGAAAAGGGGACCGGATCGACATGGACCAGCTGGTGCGGCTGGCGCGCCGGGTCGACGTGGGGCTGTATCCGCTGGCGCCGTTCTTCCATTTCTCACCCCCTCGGGCGGGGCTGATGCTGGGGTTCGGCGCCATCGGCGAGGCCGACATCGACCCGTCGCTGGACCGGGTACGAGACGTGCTGTTGCAAATGGAATGAATCCGGCGGCGCCCGCGCCGCGTAAACCCGGTATCTTCCGCCGCAACCCGAACCCACCGATACTCAGAGACGGGAAACATTCGCGCCGCCGGCAACGTACCGGCTCCGAGCAAGTTCAATGAATCAAACAGGTCCCTCGAAATTCCGGTTCGGATTGCACACACGCCTGAGCCTGGGCGTGGCGGCGGTGGTCCTGCTGGCCACCTTCGCGATCGCCACCTTCGCCCTGCACCTTGTCAAGAGCAGCATGCGCGCCTCGATCGCGTCCGAGGAGTTCGCCCGGGTGGACGCCATCGCCGACGCGATCGACCAGAAATTCGGCAGCCGCCGCATCCTGCTGCAGACCTTCAGCGGCAGCGTCGAGGCCCAGGACTTCCAGGGCACGGCGGCGCTTCAGACCTTCGTGGAGAAGCATCCCTCGCTGCGCCAGGCCTTCGACAACGTCGCCTTCCTCGACATGGACGGCAACCTCGTGGCCAACCTCAACGGCGCGCAGGCGATCGGCAAGGTGAACGTCAAGGACAGGCCCTATTTCCAGCAGACGGTCGCCTCCAGGACGGGCCTGGTGTCCGAGCCCTACCGCAACCGGCTCAACGGACTGGCGCAGGTGGCCATCACCGAGCCGGTGTTCGACAGCACCGGGCAGGTGCGCTTCGTGATCTCCGGCGCCATCAACCTGAAGGACCGCAGCGTGCTGGGCACGCTCGCCGACGTGAAGTTCGGCAAGACCGGCTACCTGTTCGTGACCACGGTGGACGGCATCGTGGTCGACCACCCGAACGCCGCGCGCATCCTGAATCACGTCCAGCCCAACGGCAGCGGCGGCGACGCCCAGATACTCCGCGCGATGGCCGGCTTCCAGGGCTCCAGCGAAGGCGTCAACGAGGCCGGGGTGCCCAGCCTCTACGCCTTCGACCGCATGGTGCAGGCGAACTGGATCGTCGGGGCGATGTATCCGCGCAGCGAGGCCTTCGCGAGCATCAACGCCATCGAGCGCGGTGCCTGGATCGGCGCGCTCGCGCTGGCGCTGTGCGCCGGCGCGCTGACGCTGGCCGTGGTGCGCCGGCAGCTCACCCCGCTGGCGGAACTGCACCGTCACATGCAGTCCACCCAGCAGGCGCCCTCCGGGGGGGACGAAGGGACGCCCGTGGCGCAGCGGCGCTACGCCGCCGACGAGATCGGCGACCTCTCGCGCACCTTCGACGAGCTGATGGAGCAGCGGCGCGCCATCGAGCGCAGCCTGGCCCACAGCGAGGCGCAGGTCCGCATCATTGCCGACAGCATTCCGGCGATGGTGTCGCACGTCGACGCGTCGCTGCGCTACACCTTCGTCAATGCACACGTGCGGGCGCTGCACCGCGGCAACGGGCCGCTCGTCGGCCGCCTGATGCCCGACGTGCGCGGCCCGGCCGACTTCGCGGTCGTGGAGCCGCACTTCATGCGCGCGCTGGCCGGCGAGACCGTGATCCTCGAGAAATCGGGCGACCCGGCGCTGGGCATCGGCGACCGCACCTTCAAGGCGCACTACATCCCCGACCTCGACGCCCAGGGCAGGGTGTGCGGCGTGTTCTCGATGACCTTCGACATCACCGAGGAGGTCAACATCCGCCGCGCGCTGAGCGAACAGGAAACCCGCCTGCGCGACGTGACCGACAGCATCCCGGCGCTGGTCGGCTACTTCGACCGCCAGCAGAACTGCCATTTCGCGAACATCCGCGCGCGGCAGATGGCCGGCCTGGGCGAGAAGTCGGCGCTGCAGGGCACCACGCTGCGCTCGGCCCTGGGCAGGACGATCTATTCCCAGCTCAAACCGTACCTTCCGGTCATGTTCTCGGGCAAGAAGGTGCGCTTTCCGGTGCGCGCGCCGCTGCACGGCCGCCAGGGCTATTTCCAGGTCAACCTGATTCCCGACAAGAACCTGCGCGGCGAAGTGGTGGGCTTCTACCTGATGTCCTTCAACATCACGGCGCTGAAGGAAGCAGAGCTGCGCCAGGCCGAGAGCGAGCTGCGGCTGCGCGCCATCACCGACAACATGCCGGCGCTCATCACCTACATCGACCGCGAGGAGAAGATCACCTTCGCCAACGCCACCAGCCGCGAGTGGCTCGGGCTCGATCCGGCACAGGTGCTGGGGCGCCACGTGCAGGAGGTGTCGGGCCGCGAGGTGTACGTGTCGCGCCAGCCGATGCTGGCGCGCGCGCTGGCGGGCGAGCGCGTGGAATTCGAGGCGCGCATGCAGCTCGCGGGCAGCGAGCGCATCACGCAGGTCATCTACGTGCCCGACGTGCGCACCGACGGCGTGACGCACGGCATCTTCTCGCTGGCGCTGGACATCACGGCGCTGAAGGTGGTGGAGCACAAGCTCATCGAGCTGGCGCGGCTGGACACGCTCACCGGCCTGCCCAACCGGCTGGCCTTCAACGAGTACCTGCCCGACGCGGTGCTGCGCAGCCAGCTCACCGGCCATGCGATGGCCCTGATGTTCCTCGACATCGACCACTTCAAGGCCATCAACGACACCATGGGCCACGCGGTGGGTGACGCCGTGCTTTCCGAATACGCGCGGCGGCTGCAAGGCTGCGTGCGCGGCACCGACATGGTCGCGCGGCTGGCCGGCGACGAATTCGTGCTGGTGCTGGAGGGGCTGGGCACGCCGGAGGCGGCCGCCATCGTCGCGGAGAAGATCGTGGACCGCGTCCACACGCCGCCCTTCGTGGTGGACGGCCAGCGCGTCGACGTGACGACCAGCATCGGCATCGCCTTCCACCGCGCGAGCGGCTCGTCGGCCACGGCCGAGGAGCTGCTGGCTCGCGCGGACGTCGCGCTCTACAACGCCAAGGCGGCGGGGCGCGACAGGTTCGCGTTCTTCATGCAGTCCGGCGGCTCGCACAGCGGCTCGCCGACGCGGCTGGAGCACTGAGCCGGCAGGCCCTGCGAATCAGCAGGCGCCCAGCACGTGGTTCTCGTGGCGGCCATCGCCCAGCGCGAACCAGGCCGTGCCCCTGTGGGCGAAGCCGTGCTTCTCGTAGAAGGCGCTGGCGCGGCGGTTGCGGACGTTGACCGTGAGCCAGAGCGCGCCGTTGCCCGTGCGACCACGTACCGTGGAGCGGGCCTCCCGCAACAGGGCGGAGCCCACGCCCGAGCGGGTGAAGGGCTCCTGCACGTAGAGGGTGCAGAGTTCGGTGCTGGCGGCGGGAAACAACTCCTGCGGTGCGCCGAAGCGCAGTCGGGCGTAGCCGGCCAGATGGCCGCCTGCCTCGGCGACGAGCAGGGCGGTGTCCGGATCGCTCATCCAGGAAACGAAGGCGGCCGGCGTGAACTCGTCCAGTACGTAGCGCGCGAGCAGCTCGTTCACGCCTTCGGTCGCATAAGTGCTAAGCCAGACCTGGATGGACAAAGCCGCCAGCGCGGGAGCGTCGGCGGCGATGGCGGGGCGGATGTGGAGGTGAGTGCTGCGGGGCATGGGGCCGCGCGATTGTGCTCTCGCGCTCCCCCAGAAGAAGAACTCAGGCCCGGGCCGAAGCGCAGTCGGCCAGCGCGTCGCGCGGCTCGCGCCTGTCGAGCGCGCGGCTCCACAGCGCGATGGCCAGGCCCACCAGCGTGAGCAGCGCGGCCACCCAGCCCAGCGCGCGCAGGCCGGGGCCATGTTCGATCACCACGCCGCCGACCCAGGCGCCGAGCGCGTTGCCGAGGTTGAACGCAGCGATGTTGAGGCTCGAAGCCAGGTTCTGACCGGCGCCCGAAGCCTTCTCCAGCACCCGCAGCTGCATCGGCGCCACGGTGGCGAAGGAGGCCACGCCCAGCAGTCCGACGAACACCACTGCGGTGAAAGGCGTGCCGATGGTGAACTGCATTGCGCCGAGCACCACCGCCAGCGCCACCAGCGTGCCGAACACGGCGGCCATCGGCGCCCGGTCGGCCAGCTTGCCGCCGAGCAGGTTGCCGACAGCGAGGCCGCCCCCGAACACCAGCAGGATCGGCGACACGGCCGATTCCGACAGGCCCGTGACCTGCGTGAGCAGCGGCTGGATGTAGGTGTAGACCACGAACACGCCTGCGAAGCCGAGCACCGTCATCGCCAGGCCGAGCAGCACCTGCGGACGCGCAAGCACGCCCAGCTCCTCGCGCAGCGGCGCGGCCTTGGCCTCTTCCTTGACGCGGGGAACGAACACCGAGAGCACCGCGAAGGCCAGCACGCCGATCGCCGTCACGGCCCAGAAGGTAGAGCGCCAGCCGAAATGCAGCCCCAGCCATGCACCGGCGGGCACGCCGAGCAGCGTGGCGGCAGTCAGGCCGGTGAACATGATCGCGATGGCCGAGGCGCGGCGTTCCGGCGCCACCAGCCCGGTGGCGACCACCGAGCCGACGCCGAAGAAGGTGCCGTGCGCCAGCGAGGTGATGACGCGCGCGGCCATCAGCATTTCGTAGTTGGGCGCGAGGGCACAGGCGAGGTTGCCGAGCGTGAAGATCGCCATCAGCGCGAGCAGCACCGTCTTGCGCGGCAGCTTGCGGGTGGCGATGGTGAGCACGGGAGCGCCGACCGCGACCCCTAGGGCGTAGCCCGAGATCAGCAGGCCGGCGGCCGTGATGGAGACGTGAAGATCCGTCGAGACCTGCATCAGCAGGCCCATGATGACGAACTCGGTAGTGCCTATTCCGAAGGCACCGGCGGTGAGGGCAAGTAGAGCGATTGGCATGATGCCCTGTACTGTGAGGACGAATGCCATCGATGACTAGAATGCCACGGCTACATAGACTTGTGACTTGAAGTCACAGAACTGAGGAGGAGCCATGCCGCGCATCGAGGTCAACCGCTCCGGCGAAATGGAAGCCTTCGTGCAGGTGGTGGAGTCGGGCGGCTTCTCGTCCGCCGCGCGCCTGCTGGGCATGACGCCTTCGGCCGTGAGCAAGCTGGTGGCGCGGCTCGAGCTGCGCCTGGGCATACAGCTGGTGCACCGCTCGACGCGCAAGCTGCAGCTCACGCCCGAGGGCACGGAGTTCTACGAGCGCAGCCTGCGCGTGCTGGCCGACATGGACGAGGCCGAGCGCTGCGCCTCGGCCGGCGCCGCGCCTCGCGGGCGGGTGAGCATCAACGCCAGCGTCTCGTTCGGCCACCACAAGCTGGTGCCTCTGGTGCCGCGGCTGCTCGAGATGCACCCGCAGATCACGCTCGACATCGCGCTGACCGACCGCATCGTCGACCTGATGGACGAGCGCGCAGACATCGCGATCCGCTGGGGCCAGCTGCCGGCGTCGGACCTTGTGGCGCGCAGGCTGGGTGAAACCAGCCAGGCCATCGTCGCCGCACCTGACTACCTCGCCAAGTACGGCACGCCGCGCACGCCGCAGGAGCTGCAGGCGCACAACCGCCTTGGCTGGAGCTACCGCCGCAACACGCCCGACTGGCCGCTGCGCGTGGACGGCCGCATGCAGTGGCTGCCCGTTGCCGGCCCGGTGCGCGCGGGCGACGGCGAAACGCTGCGCCAGCTGGCCATCGCCGGGGCGGGCGTGGCGCGGCTGTCGCTGTATCACATACAGCACGACATCGACGCTGGCCGGCTGGTGCCGCTGCTGGAGGAATTCAATCCGGCCGAGGTGGAGCCGATCCACGCGGTCTACATCGGCAAGGCCGGCACGCTGCCCGCGCGGGTGCGGGCGGTGCTCGACTTCCTGGTGGCCTGCTCGGGCGTGGGAGGCGGGCGCTACACGATCAAGCGCACGGCGCCGATGCCGGGGAACTCGGCCGTCACCTGATCGCCGCGCCGGCAGGGCAGCACGCCCACCCATGAGCCCGTGGTGACGACGGTGCCGGCCGGCGCCGTCCGCCCGTTGCGCGTGATGTGGCGCAGCCAGATCGGCAGCAGCCACGCCGGATCGGCCAGGGGGTGCGTGCCCTCGCGCACCACCACTTCGGTATTGCCGATCTTCGTCTCGCAGCGCTGCGATGCCCAGTCGACAGCGGCGAAAGGTTTCCACTCGCCGAGCACGAGCGCGCCGTGCACCTGCGAGTCGGCCAGGCGCAGCAGGGCGGGCGTGGAGGGGAGGTCCTGCCAGCGTGCATCGACGATTTCCACTGAAACCGCCATGGCGTCGATCAGCGCTGCCGAGTTTTCGTGGTCGAGCGTCGCAGCTCGCGCGGGCGTCACGTCGTGGCCGAGCCGCAGGGCGATCTCGGCCTCGATGCCGGGCGTGTGGAAGACGAGGTCGCTGAAATCCGCCGGGCTCTGCCGCACGCCTTCAGGCGGCAGCGGCGCATGCGTGAGCGTCGCGCTTCGCGAGCCGCCGCCAGACTTCCATGCGCGGGGCACCGGCTGGCTCTCGAACCAGCCGAGCGCCGCCGCAACGGCGTCCTGCACTTCATAGGCCTGTGCCGCGGTTTCGAGTGTGTCGAGCCAGGGCGTGGCGTCGAGGGTGCGGTTGCCGCGGCGCGCGGCCACGAGTGCGTCGGTGAGGGCGGTCTGGGATGGATTCATCTTCCGGATCTTCTCAGCAAAGCAGGCCCTTCAGGTCTCGACGTGCACGTTGCCGTCCTTCACCACCTTCGCCCACTTGGCAATCTCCGTGCTGATGAACTGCCTGAACTTGTCCTGCGAGCCGCCGCCGTCCTCCGCGCCGTAGGTGTCCAGCCGCTCCTGCACGTCGGGCATGGCCAGCACGGTGTTCACGTCGCGGTTCACCTTCTGCGCGATGGACGCGGGCAGCTTGCCCGGGCCGGCGAGGCCGTACCAGGTGGTTGCCTCGAAGCCCTGGAAGCCTTGCTCCTGCATGGTCGGCACGTTGGGGTGGCCCTTGGCGCGCTTGGTGCGCGTCTGCGCCACGGCGAGCACGCGGCCGTTCTTCACGTGTGGCGTGGCGGCGGTCATGGTCTCGAAGCTGTACTGGATCTGCCCGCCCATCAGGTCTGCCAGCAGCGGGCCGCTGCCCTTGTAGGGCACGTGCAGCGCATCGACGCCGCCTTGCAGCTTGAACATTTCCAGCGCCAGGTGCTGCGCCGAGCCGGCGCCGGCCGAGCCGAAGCTCAGCGTGCCGGGCGCGGCCTTGCAGGCGGCGACGATGTCTTTCACGCTCAGCGCCTTCTGCGCCGGGTTGGCGATCAGGAGGTTGGGCGTGACGCCCACCAGCACGATGGGCACGAAGTCGCGCTCCACGTTGTAGCGCAGCTTGGGCTGCAGGCTGGGCGCGAGCGCGTGGCTGTTGATGTGGGCCATCAGCAGTGTGCTGCCGTCGCTGGGCTGCTGCGCCACGTAGTCGGCCGCGAGCACGCCGGCCACGCCGCCCTTGTTCTCGACGATCACCTGCTGGCCCCACATCGTGGTGAGCTTCTGCGCGACCACGCGGGCCAGCGCGTCGGTGCCGCCGCCGGGCGGAAAGCCGACAACGATGCGCACCGGCCCCGTGGGCCACTCCTGCGCGAAGAGCCGGGGCACGCCCAGCGTGGCGGCCGCGGCGCCCGCAGCCTGGATCAACGAACGTCTCTGCATCTTCCTTGTCTCCGTCGTGGGTGGGAATCCGATGCGCGCCGGCAGTGGCGCTGCGAGCCTGTGAGCCTGTTGTCTATGCGGCTTTCTGCAGCGCGGCCGGTGCCGTGTGGCTCGAGAAGTGGTCCATGGCGGCCTGCACGCCGCTGCCTGCCAGCTTGATGCCCGCGAGCTTCATGCCCATCTCGACACCGGCGACCATGGCCACCAGCGTCAGGTCGTTGCTGTCGCCCAGGTGGCCCATGCGGAACATGCGGCCCTTGAGCTTGCCCAGGCCGGTGCCCAGCGAGAGATCGAAGCGCTGGTGGATCAGCCGGCGCAGCGCGTCGGCGTCCACGCCCTCTGGCGTGATCACGCCGGTGAGCACGGGCGAGTACACGGCCGGGTCGGCGCACTGGACCGGCAGGCCCCAGGCGTTGACGGCGGCGCGCACGCCGGCGGCCCAGCGCTGGTGGCGCGCGAACACGTTGTCCAGGCCTTCGCCGAGGATCATGTCCAGCGACTCCGAGAGGCCGTAGAGCAGGTTGGTGTTGGGCGTGTAGGGCCAGTAGCCGTCCTTGTTCATCTCGACGATCTCGTCCCAGGCCCAGAAGGCCTTGGGCAGCTTCGCGTGCTTCGCGGCTTCGAGTGCGCGCGGCGAAAGCGCGTTGAAACTGATGCCCGGCGGCAGCATCAGGCCCTTCTGCGAGCCGCTGACGCACACGTCCACGCCCCATTCGTCATGGCGGTAGTCGGCGCTGGCAAGGCCCGAGATGCTGTCGACCATCAGCAGGGCGGGGTGGCCTGCCGCGTCGATGGCCTTGCGCACCGAGGCGATGTCGGAGGTGACGCCGGTGGAGGTCTCGTTGTGCACCACGCACACGGCCTTGATCTTCTTCTCGCTGTCCTTGCGCAGGCGGGCCTCGATGAGATCGGCCTGCACGCCGCGGCGCCAGCTCGGCGCGTTTGGCAGCTGCGAATCGGCGCCTTGCCAGGCGAGGAACTCGGTGGACAGGCCCAGGCGCGTGGCCATCTTCTGCCACAGCGAGGCGAAGTGGCCGGTCTCGTACATGAGCACGTGGTCGCCCGGGCTCAGCGTGTTGGCGAGCGCGGCCTCCCAGGCGCCGGTGCCCGAGGCAGGGTAGATCGCGACCGGGTGCTTCGTCTTGAAGATCTGCCGGATGCCGCCCAGCACCTTCAGCCCGAGCGTGCCGAATTCGGGCCCGCGATGGTCGATGGTAGGCAGGCTCATGGCCCGCAGGATGCGGTCGGGCACGGGGCTCGGACCGGGAATCTGGAGAAAGTGGCGGCCGGTGGGATGGATGTCGAGTTGCAGCATGAACGCTCCTTTCGCGTTCAGTTTTGCATTCAAAATTCATTTTTGCTTGATGGTTTACCCTTATGCGCCAAGGTTGTGGGTCCTGTTTTTTGCATTCAAAATGCATTCAAGGGACAAAACCATGACCGCCGAAATCATCGAAATCTCCAGGCTCGCGCTGCACGACCAGGTGGCCGCGCGCCTGCGCACCATGCTGGTCGAAGGGCTCATCGCACCCGGCGCCAAGCTCAACGAACGCGAGCTGTGCCTGCAGCTGAACGTGTCGCGCACGCCGCTGCGCGAAGCCATCAAGCTGCTCGCGGCCGAAGGGCTGGTCGACCTGCTGCCCAACCGGGGCGCTGTGGCGGTGAAGCTCACCGAGGCCGACGTGCTCGACACCTTCGAGGTGCTCGCCATGCTCGAAGGCATGTCGGGCGAGCTCGCCGCTCGGCGCATCACCGACGAAGAGCTTGCCGAGGTGCGCGCGCTGCACTACGAGATGCTGGCCTGCTTTGCGCGGCGCGATCTCTCGGGCTACTACAGGCTCAATGCGCGCATCCACACCGCGATCAACGAGGCGGCGGCGAACCCGGTGCTGTCGAACACCTACCGCTCCATCAACGCCCGCGTGCAGTCGCTGCGCTTTCGCACCAACCAGAACGAGGCGAAGTGGAAGCATGCGGTCGAGGAGCACGAGCAGATGATCGACGCGCTCTCCAAGCGCGACGCCGAGGCCATGCGCAAGGTGCTCGTGTCGCACGTGCTGCGCAAGCGCGACACGGTGCTGGAGCTGCTGCGTGCCGGCGAGATCTATCCACCGGCCAAATCAGCCAAGTAAAGCGGCCGAGTAAATCGGCCAAGTCCGTCAAAGCGACCTGATCACCATGCGCATCGACCCCGCCAGCCACATGCAGCCAGCCGGAACTGTTCTTCCGCCCAACGAAGCCTGCGAGCTGCTCGCGCGCCGCCTGCGCGCCGAGACGCAGGGCGAGGTGCTGTTCGACGACGCCTCGCGCGGGCGCTACGCCACCGACGCGTCGATCTACCAGATCACGCCCGTCGGCGCTTTCGTGCCCACGAACGAGCGCGACATCGCGACCGCCATCGACATCGCCCGCGACCTGAAGGTGCCGGTGCTCGCGCGCGGCGGCGGCACCAGCCAGTGCGGGCAGACCACCGGCGCTGCGCTGGTGATCGACAACAGCAAGCATTTCCGCCGCGTGCTCGACGTGAACGTGGAGGCGGGCACGGCCACGGTCGAGCCCGGCCTGGTGCTCGACCACCTGAACGCGCAACTCAAGCCGCACGGGCTCTGGTATCCGGTGGACGTGTCGACCAGCGCGCAGGCCACGCTGGGCGGCATGGCGGGCAACAACTCCTGCGGCTCGCGCTCCATCGCCTACGGGAACATGGTGCACAACGTGCTGGGCGCCAGCGCATGGCTGTCGAACGGCGAGCTCGTCGACTTCGGCACCGTCGGCTCGCTGGGCGTGCGCGCCGCAGGCATTGCGCAGTTCGTGCGCAGCCTCGCGCGGCAGCACCGCGAGGCGATCGCCGAGAACTGGCCCAAGGTCATGCGGCGCGTGGCGGGCTACAACCTCGACATCTTCGACAACCAGAGCGAGCGGCCCTACACGGCCGACGGCAGCGTGAACCTGGCGCACCTGCTGATCGGCTCCGAAGGTACGTTGGCGTACACCCGCAGCCTGACGCTCAAGCTCGCGCCGCTGCCGCGCGCCAAGGTGCTGGGAATCGTCAACTTCCCGACCTTCCATGCCGCGATGGACTCGGCCCAGCACATCGTGAAACTCGGGCCCACGGCGGTGGAGCTGGTCGACCGCACGATGATCGAGCTGAGCCTGGCCAACCCGGCCTTCAAGCCGACGGTCGAGACCGCGCTGATCGGCAAGCCGGCAGCTATCCTGCTGGTGGAGTTCTCGGGCTCCGACAAGGCTTCGCTGCTGCCGCAACTGAAGCAGCTCGTCGAGCTGATGGGCGACCTCGGCCTGCCGGGCAGCGTGGTCGAGATGCCCGACGAGGCGCGGCAGAAGAACCTCTGGGAGGTGCGCAAGGCCGGCCTCAACATCATGATGAGTCTCAAGGGCGACGGAAAGCCCGTGAGCTTCATCGAGGACTGCGCCGTGCCGCTGGAGCACCTGGCCGAATACACCGACGCGCTGACCGAGGTGTTCGCGAAGCATGGCAGCCGCGGCACCTGGTACGCGCATGCCTCGGTCGGCACGCTGCACGTGCGGCCGATCCTCGACATGCGCACCGACGGCGCCGCGAAGATGCGCGCCATTGCCGAGGAGGCGAGCGAGCTGGTGCGCAGGTACAAGGGCGCGTTCAGCGGCGAGCACGGCGACGGGCTGTGTCGCGGCGAGTGGATCGAATGGCAGTTCGGCCCGGCCATCAACGAGGCCTTCCGCGCGATCAAGCGCAAGCTCGACCCCATCGACCTTTTCAACCCCGGCAAGATCATCGACCCGCCGCGCATGGACGACGGCGCGCTGTTCCGCTTCGCGCCGCCCACCGCGCCCAAGCCCTATCGCCGCATCGAGCTCAAGCCCGTGCTCGACTGGTCGGCCTGGAACGTCGACGCCGACCCTGTGACCGAGGTGACGACCGCGCCCGGCACCGGCGGCGACAGCACCGGCGGCCTGGCCAAGGCCGTGGAGATGTGCAACAACAACGGCCACTGCCGCAAGTTCGACGCCGGCACCATGTGCCCCAGCTACCGCGTGACGCGCGACGAACAGCACCTCACGCGCGGCCGCGCCAACACGCTGCGGCTGGCGCTGTCGGGCCAGCTCGGCCCCGACGCCTTCACCAGCGAGGCCATGCACGAGACCATGGACCTGTGCGTGGGCTGCAAGGGCTGCAAGCGCGATTGCCCGACCGGCGTGGACATGGCGAAGATGAAGGTCGAGTTCCTCGACCACTACAAGAAGCGCCACGGTCACACGCTGAAAGACAGGCTCGTGGCGAACCTGCCCGACTACGCCCACAAGGCCAGCCGCTTTCCCTGGCTGCTGAACCTGCGCAACAGCGTGCCCGGCGCCGCATGGCTGGGCGAGAAGCTGCTGGGCTTCTCTGCGAAGCGCTCGCTGCCCGAATGGCGCGGCGACACCTTCTGGCGTGCGCGTGCCAACGAGCCGGGCCTGTTCGTCGAACGAGACGTGGCGCTGTCGATCGCGCGGCGCGGCGGCAAGGCGGCGGTGCTGTTCGTCGACACCTTCAACGGCACCTTCGAGAGCGAGAACGCGTTCGCGGCCGCGCGCGTGCTGCAGGCGGCGGGCTATGTGCTGTACACGGTCGAGAAGGGCAGCGGCGGGCATCACTGCTGCGGCCGGACCTTCCTGGCCAGCGGCATGGTCGACGAGGCCAAGAGCAAGGCCGAGGCGCTGATCGACGCGCTGCTGCCGCTGGCGCGCGCGGGCGTGCCCATCGTCGGACTCGAGCCTTCGTGCCTGCTCACGCTGCGCGACGAGGCGCTGGTGATGGGCTTCGGCGAGAAGGCCGAGCTGGTGGCGAAGCATGCGCTGCTGTTCGAGGAATTCATCGCCCGTGAGCGGAAGCAGGGCCGCTTCGAGCTGCCGCTGAAGCCCGCCGAGGCGCCCATCCTGCTGCACGGCCACTGCCACCAGAAGGCCTTCGGCGCGGTGAGCCCGGTGATGGAGGTACTCAAGCTCATTCCCGGCGCACAGCCCGAGCTCATCGAAAGCTCCTGCTGCGGCATGGCCGGCAGCTTCGGCTACGAGGCCAGCCATTTCGAGGTGTCGATGAAGATGGCCGAGGCCAGCCTGCTGCCCGCCATCCGCGCGAAGCCGGGTGCCATCGTGGTGGCCGACGGCACCAGCTGCCGCCACCAGATCGGCGACGGGGCGCAGCGCGAGGCGGTGCACGTGGCGGTGCTGCTGGAGCGGCACCTGCTGCATACAGACCCGGCGGCCGAAGCGGGTTGAGCGGCCGGCGCCTGCAGGCTCGCGGCGGCTGCCGCAGAATAGGCCCGCCTGCCGCCCGCCACGCCAATGCCGACGACGCTCGCTTCTCCATCCCCCATCTCCGCCCAGCCCACGCTGCGGCTTGCCTTCGCGCTGTCGATGGGCGCGGCTGTGTCGCTCGGCATCACGCGCTTCGCCTACGCGCTGCTGCTGCCGCCCATGCGCGCGGACCTGGGCTGGAGCTACGCGCTGGCTGGGGGCATGAACACGGCCAACGCGGTCGGCTATCTCGTCGGTGCGCTGGGCACGCCGGCGCTGATGCGGCGCTTCGGCGCGACACGGCTGCTGGTGTTCGGTGCGGTGCTGGCCAGCGTGTTCATGGCGGGCAGCGGCTTCGTCACCGATGCGTCGGCCCTGCTGCTGCAACGGCTGCTGGCGGGCGTGGCCAGCGCCTGGGTGTTCGTTGCGGGCGGGCTGCTCGCGGCCCGGCTCAGCGATGCGGGCTCCGCGCGCGGAGGTCTGCTGCTGGGCATCTACTACGGGGGCACCGGCTTCGGCATCCTGCTGTCGGCCTTGCTCGTGCCGCAGGTGCTGCGCGCGGCGGCCGGCGTGCCTCACGGATGGGCCTGGGCGTGGTGGGCGCTGGCGGTTGCGAGCGCGGCCGCCACCTGCCTGCTGGCCTGGGCGGGGCGTGCGATGCCGGAACAGCAGTCTGCTGCGCCCGCGGCGCCCGCCGCTGCGGCGGGCTCGGCACCGCCCGTCGCGCTGCATCGCTTCGGCTGGGCGCTTGCCGGCTATGCCCTGTTCGGCATGGGCTATATCGGCTACATGACCTTCGTGATCGCGCTGTTGCGCGAGCAGGGCGCCAGCGCAGGCTTCGTCACGCTGTTCTATGCCTTGCTGGGCATCGCCTGTGTGGCTTCTTCCAGGCTGTGGGCCGGGCTGCTCGACCGGTATCACGGCGGGCAGCCGCAGGCGCTGCTCAACGGGCTTCTGGGCGTGGCGACGCTGCTGCCGGTGCTGAGTTCGTCGGCGCCGGTGGCGCTGATCTCGGGCGTGCTCTTCGGCGCGGTGTTCCTGTCGGTGGTGGCCTCGACCACCGCGCTGGTGCGCCACAACCTGCCGCCGTCGCGCTGGGCGCAGGGCATCAGCGCCTTCACCATCATCTTCGCGCTGGGGCAGATCGTCGGGCCGACAGTCACGGGCTGGATCTCGGACGGTCCGGGCGGACTGGCGCGCGGGCTCGTGGCTTCGGCAACGGCCCTGTGGCTCGGCGCGGTACTCGCATCGCGCCAGCATTCGCTGCAAAGGGAGACATCGCGATGAGCGGCTTTGCCTTGTTCGAAACTTCCATCGGCATGTGCGCGCTGGCATGGGGCCCGCACGGACTGGTCGGCGTGCAGCTGCCTGCCGACAACGGAGAGCCCGCCACGCGTGCGCGCATGCGGCAGCGATTTCCTGATCTGCAGGAAGGCCCGCCGAACGAAATGGCGCAGCGTGCCGTCGAGGCCATCCAGGGCCTTCTGCGCGGCGTGCACGACGACCTGAGCCACATCGAGCTGGACATGAGCGGCGTCTCCGAATTCCACCAGCGCATCTACGCGATCGCGCGGCGCATTCCACCGGGCCAGACCCGCACCTACGGCGAGATCGCCGAGGAACTGGGCGACAAGGGCCTGTCGCGCGCCGTGGGCCAGGCCATGGGCCACAACCCCTTCGCGCCCGTGGTGCCGTGCCACCGCGTGCTGGCGGCGGGCAACAAGCCGGGCGGCTTTTCGGCCGGCGGCGGCGCGCTGACCAAGCTGCGCATGCTCGACATCGAGGATGCGCGGCCGAACGGAATGGCGTCGCTTTTCTAGGCAGCAGGCACCGGCAGCCGGTGCAGCGTCGCGATGCGCGACGCGAAGATGATCGCCGCCTGCAGCCCGAATCCCGCGAGCGCCAGCAGCAGGCAGGCCGGCTCGCCCCATGCGGCGCCGACCATGCCGCCCAGCGCCGCGCCTATCGGCCGGGCGCCGGCGTTGATCGTGAGGAACACGGCCGACACCCGGCCCAGCATCGTGGCTGCCGTCACGCTCTGGCGCAGCGTGGTCGATGTGATGACCCAGACCATCGGCCCCGCGCCGAACAGGAAGAACGAGAGCGCCGCCAGCGTCGCGGTCGGCACGACGAGCGTGGCCGCCATTGCTGCTGCAGCCAACACCGCGACCGAGGGGCCAACCTGTATCGCGCGGCCGAAGGGCAGGCGCGCCACCACGCGAGGAGTCAGCAGCGCTCCGACGACCATGCCCGCGCCGTACATCGCCAGCGTGAAGCCCACCGCCTGCGCGCCGAGGCCGAGCACGCGCACGGCGTAGGGCACGTAGCCCGCCTGCAGCACGAACCACGAGATGTTGAAGACCGCGCCGGTCAGCAGCATCGGGCGCAGCATCTCGTGTTGCCAGACGAAGCGCGCGCCGTCGCGTACTTCGAGCAGCGGATGCCGGCTGGCGCAAGGGGCACGCGGTGCCTCGGCGAGGCGCAGCAGCAGGGCCACGGCAGCCGCCGAAAGCACTGCTGCCAGCACGAACGCGGCCGACGCGCCGGCCCAGGCCACGAGGGCACCCGCGAGCGCAGGTCCGGCGGTGAAGGCTGCGCTGCGCGCCAGTTCGAGCCGCCCGTTGGCCGTTGCCAGTGCGTCCCTCGGTACGAGCGCCGGCACCAGCGCGGGTGCCGCGACGCTGAAACCCACGGTGCCGACAGCGCCCAGAAATCCCAGCACCGCCAGCCAGCCGATGCTCAGCTTCGACGCGAACACCATCGCCAGCAACACGAGAAGCGACACCGCCCGCAGCCCCTCGGCCCAGACCATCAGCCGCCGCCGCGACATGCGGTCCGCGAGCAGGCCCATGGGCATCGAGACCAGCAGGAAGGGCAGAGTCTGCACGGCCGCGAGGAAGCCGATCTCGCCAGGCCCCGCGCCTAGCGCGAGCACCGCCACCAGCGGCACCGCCGCGAGGCTCAACTGTTCGGCGGACTGCGCGGCTAGGTTGGACCAGGCGAGGTTTTGAAATGCGTGGGGGAGGGGCGTTGTTCGAGTCATGCCCTCATCGTGCTGGCGGCGGGCCTTCGCGGCTGGCCGTTTCCGGACGCGCGAGCGTCAACGCCGCGGCTTCTTCGCAGCTGGCTCGGAAGCTGGCGAGACAACCTCCATCACGAAATCGATGAAGGCCCGGACCTTCGCGGCCGGCAAGTGGCGCGACGGATAAAGCGCGTAGAGCGGGAGCCGCTCGTCGGGCCAGTCTGGAAACAGATCGACCAGCTCGCCCCGGTCGAGCTGCGGCTGGATGCCCACCGCCTTGATCTGCGCGACGCAGATGCCGGCGAGAACGGTTTCGAGCACCGTGCCTGGATCGGTGAGCAGCAGCCTTCCGGTGGTCGGCACCTTCAGGAGCTTGCGCCCGCGCTGGAACTCCCAGGCGTAGGGTTGACCGGTGACCGGGTTGCGCACCTGCAGGCAGGCATGGCCGGCAAGGTCCGCCGGCTTCGCGGGACGCCCGTGCTGCGCGAGGTAGGCCGGCGTTGCGGCGGTGACCACGCGCGAATCCATCAGCTTGCGGGCCACCAGCGACGACGACGGCGGCTCGCCGAAGCGCACCGCGATGTCGAAGCCTTCGGCGACGAGATCGCCGAGCTGGTCGCGTGCGATCAGCTCCAGCGTGAGGTCGGGATGGCGCGCGAGAAAGCGCGGCAGGTGCCGCGCCAGCAGCAGGCGGGACGTGAATGCGTCGGTATTCACGCGAAGGCGCCCGCGCACCGCGCCGGACGCACCCGAAGCGATCGTCACCGCGTCCTCGATGCCGAGCACCAGCGGATTGATGTTGGCGTAGAGCTGCCGGCCTTCGTCCGTGAGGCTCAGTGAGCGGGTGGTGCGGTCGAACAGCCGTATGCCGATGCGGCCTTCGAGCCGGGCGATGGCGCGGCTCACGCCCGAAGGAGTCAGGCCGAGCGCGTTGGCGGCGCTGGCGAAGCTGCCGCCTTCGACCACGGCGGCCAGCACGCTGACGTTGGAGAGGAGGCGTCCGTCGAGAGTCATCTTCTTATTCGTGATCAGGTGTCATGAATGATATGCACTGAGGTCGCTTCACTCAAAGATCGGTTCTTCCTACGATCGTCCCGTCGCATGCGTCAGCCAATCAATCGATCAAGTGAAGAAAAGGAAATCCCATGTACGCAATCACCGGAATCACCGGACAGGTCGGCGGCGCCGTCGCGCGTGCCTTGCTGGCAGAGGGCCAGCGCGTTCGCGCGGTCGTCCGCGACGAAGGCAAGGGCCTTGTCTGGGCCGGGCTCGGCTGCGAAGTGGCCGTCGCCGAGATGAACGATGCCGCCGCACTGGCGCGCGCCTTCGCCGGCACGGCCGGCGTCTTCGTGCTGCCGCCGCCGAACTTCGACCCCGAGCCGGGCTTTCCCGAGGTCAGGGCCGAGAACGCGGCGATACGCGAGGCGCTGGAAATCGCGCGGCCGCCGCGCGTGGTGTGCCTGTCGACCGTCGGTGCGCAGGCCGCGCAGCCCAATCTGCTGAGCCAGCGCACAATGCTGGAAGAGGCGCTGCGCACGCTGCCCTTCGCCGTCACCTTCCTGCGGCCCGCGTGGTTCCTGGAGAACCTGCGCTGGGACATCGCACAGGCGCGCGAGCAGGGCCTGCTTTCCAGTTACCTGCAGCCGCTCGACCGTGCTGTGCCGATGGTGGCGACGGCCGACGTGGGCCGCGTCGCCGCCGAACTGCTGCTGCACGAGGGCGAACTGCCGCGTGTGGTCGAGCTCGAAGGGCCCCAGCGGCTGACGCAGCACGACATTGCCGCCGCGCTCACGCAGGTGCTGGGCCGTCCGGTGCACGCCGAAGCGGTGCCGCGCGAGAACTGGGGCGAGATCTTCCGCGCTCAGGGCATGCGCGACCCGGTGCCGCGCATCCAGATGCTCGATGGCTTCAATGAGGGATGGATCCGCTTCGAGAGCAACGATGCGAGCGTGCGCAAGGGCAGGGTGGGCGTGGCGGAGGTGATCCGCTCCCTTGCCGGCTAGGCAGCCTGCCGCGCCTGCATCTCTTCGAACCACTCGGCCACATAGCCCGCTTCCGGCGCAGCATCGGGCGCGAGGCCGTAGTAGTAGCGCTCCAGCGTCATGCGCAGCGTGGGCAGCGGCGACTGCAGGCGGCCCGAAGCGAGGTCGTGCGACACCAGCGATGTCGGCGCCAGCGCGATGCCCAGTCCGTCGACCGCCGCCTGCAGCACGAAGTGCAGGTGGTCGAACTGCAGCCGGCCCGCCGGGCGGGCGCGGGGGGCGCCGACCTGCTTCTTCCAGGCGTCCCAGTCGTCCTTGCGCGTGCGGGCCGAAAGCAGCACGTGCGAGGCGAGGGCGCGCAGGTCCGGCAGCGGGTGGGTCTTGAAGAGCGCAGGGGCCCCGACCACCAGCACTTCATCTTCGAGAAAGGGCTGCACCTCCATCGACGAGGGCCAGCCTTCCAGGCCCCGGCGCACCGCGATGTCGAAGCTGCCGATGGCCTCCTCGGGCATGACGGTGCTGGTGACGACCTGCGGCTCGATCTCCGGAAAGCGCTCGACGAAGGAGGGCAGGCGCGGAATGAGCCAGCGCACCGCGAAGGAGGGCCGCACGTTGATGCGCACGGCGCGCGCCGGTCCCTGCGACTGCAGCGCCCGCGCGGCGGCGTTGATCTGCGCGAGCGCCGGCTGCACCTCGGCGAAGAACTGCTGGCCCTCGGCCGTGAGAGCCACCTGCCGGATGCGCCGCTCGAAGAGCGCGATGCCCAGGAACTCCTCGAGGCTCTTGATCTGCCGGCTCACGGCGCTGTGCGTGACATGCAGTTCGAGCGCCGCGCGCGTGAAGCTGAGGTGGCGTGCCGCGGCGGCGAAGGCGCGCACGGCGTTCAGGGAAGGCTCTCGAAGCGGCATGCGTGCGATTTTCTCACGCATGACGGTCGTTAATGTCGTTTGTCGGCAAGGCGGGTGCAGTCGCACCATCGAGGCTCGATGTCACGCTCCGCACCCGCTCCCCAGACTTCCCCCACCGACCTGAACTCCCGCCATGCGGCGATGGCCCTCGGCCTCTCGCTGCCGGCCGACGTGGTGCTCTACCTGCTGCTGCCGATGTACGCCAGAGAGTTCGGCGTGACGCTGGCCGAGGCCGGCATGCTGCTCGCGGCCAACCGACTGGTGCGCATCGCCGGTTACGGCTTCGTCGCCCGCTTCTATGCCCGCAACGGCGACCGGCTGACCTGCACCATCGCGGTGGTGGCTGCTGCTGCGTGCGGCCTGGGCTACGCCACGCTCTCGGGCTTCTGGGCGCTGCTGCCGCTGCGGCTGATGTGGGGCCTGTGCTTCGCGGCGCTGAACCTGTCGACGCAGGCGCTGGCCACGGCCGATCCGGTGGGCGCCGCGCGGCGCAACGGGCGTTCTCGCGCCTTCATCGCGATGGGGCCGGTGCTCGCGCTGCCTCTGGGGGCGCTGCTGGCGCAGTGGACAGGGCCGCGCGCGATCTTCGGCGTCCTTGCGGTTTTCTCGCTGCTGGCGTGCTTCGTCACGCGGCGGCTGCCGGCGGCGCCGCATCCAGTGGCCAGGCCGGTGAAGCGCTTCAAGCTGCCCAACAGCCTCGACGGCTGGTCGTTCATGGAAGGGCTGGCGCTCGACGGGCTCTTCATCGTCGGTCTCTCCTACCTGGGCAAGGACCTGCTGCCGGGCGGCGCCGTGATCGTGGCCGGCGTGCTGATGGCGCTGCGCTATCTCGCGGAGATCCTGCTGAGCCCGGTCGGCGGGCGCATGGCCGAGCATTTCGGCGCCGAGCGCCTGCTGGTGAGCCTGTCGCTGGTCACCGCCATCGCGCTCATGGGCTTCGGCCTCGGCTGGCTATGGAGCTGCGCGGCGCTGATCGTGGTGCTGCGCGCCTTGCAACTGCCGCTGCTGCCGCCCATCGTGGCGCGCCGCACGCCGGGGCCGGAGCGCGTGCAGGCGCTGGCGGCGCGCTCGGTGTGGCGCGACATCGGCGCCGGTGCCGGGCCGCTGATCGCGGGGCTGCTGCTGCCGGTCGCCTCGCCGCCCTGGATCTACGGCGTGGCCGCCTTGCTGCTTGCGCTCGCGGCGCTGGCCTGCGGCTGGGGCGCGTCGACACAATCGACCAACATCCAGCAAGGAAGTGCATGACGACCTCTCACACCATCGAAACCGTCTCCCAGCTCGAAGCACTTTTCGGGGTGCCCGGCGACGCCTCACTCAAGAAGGAGGTGCCGTACCTGCACCCGAACTATCAGGCGCTGATCGCCGCTTCGCCCTTCGCGGTGCTCGCCACCATCGGTCCGGGCGGGCTCGATGCCTCTCCGCGCGGCGACCCGCCGGGGTTCGTCGTGGTACAGGACGAGAAGACGCTGCTGATGCCCGAGCGGCGTGGCAACAACCGCATCGACAGCCTGCGCAACATCGTGGCCGACCCGCGCGTGGCGCTGCTTTTCCTGATCCCGGGCGTGGGCGAGACGCTGCGGGTGAACGGCAGGGCGCAGATCTCGGTCGAGCCGGCGCTGCTGGAGCGCTTCGCCATGGAAGGCAAGCTGCCGCAATGCGTGATCCGCGTGACGGTGGAGACGGTGTTCTTCCAGTGCGCGCGGGCGATCCAGCGTTCGAAGCTGTGGGCGCCGCTGCCGCCGGATGCAAAGCGAGAGGTGCCGACGCCGGGCGCGATCCTGTCGGCGCTGACCGAATCCGCCTTCGACGGGGAAGCCTACGACCGGGAGCTGCCGGCGCGGCAGCGAGCGACGCTCTACTGAGCCGGCGCCATGACGAAAAAAGCCCGCGGAAGCGGGCTCTTTCCTGCGGTCCGTGGACCGATGGGGCGGATCAGCGCACCCAGTGGCAGACGCGGTGGTGATGGCGCGCGTCCCACTTGCACACCTTGTGCTTCTTGGGATGGTGGTACGGCGCGGCGGAGGCGGCCGGTGCCAGCAGGGCGAGGCCTGCGAAAGCGAGGATGCTGGAGAGGATGAAATGCTTGGTCTTCATGGCGTTCTTTCTAGGCAATGACATCGATGGACGGGAAATGCGTAGCTGAATGGGCGCCCTTGCAAAACGGCTGTGGGCAACATTCAGATGACGTTTGTGCTGCGCGGCGCGTGAAAAACCTCACCAACCGCGGCACATGGAATAGCGCCCGGGCAGCGTTGTTCGATCAGGCCCTTCCAGGCGATGCCGCCTGTTCGGTGCGCGCGTCGTGCCCGATGATCAGCACCAGCCCGACGGCCACCGCCGACAGCATCGCCAGGAAGAGCACCGCGTAGAAGTCGTTGCCCGTCCTGTCCTTCAGCGTGCCGAAGATGGTCGGGCCGATGTAGCCGCCCAGGTTGCCGATGGAGTTGATCCACGCGATGCCCGCCGCGGCGGCGGTACCGCTGAGGATGGCGGTGGGCAGCGTCCAGAAGGTGGGCAGGGCGCTGAAGATGCCGAAGGCGGCCAGCGTCACGGCGGCCATCTTCGGCACCGGCGCGGAGGTCTGGGCGGCCAGCACCAGGCCCAGGAAGATGCAGGCCAGCGGAATCAGCAGGAACCACTTGCGCTCCTTGCGCGCATCCGATGCCCGCGTCCAGAACAGCATGGCAATGGCGCCCACCAGGTACGGGAAGGCATTGATGAAGCCGATCTCCACGTTGCCCAGCCCGCCGAAGCCCTTGATGATCTGCGGCAGGAAGAAGCTCAGGCCGTACAGCGGCACCGTGATGCCCATGTAAACGAAGCCCAGGCCGATCACGCGCGGGTTCAGCAGCGACTGCTTCCACGAGATCTTGTTGATCGACTCGCGGTTGGCGCGCTCGGCGTCCAGCGTGCGCTGCAGCCAGTTGCGCTCCTCGTCGGTGAGCCACCTGGCGTCCTTCGGGCCGTCGGGCAGGTACATCAGCACGAAGAAGGTCAGCACCAGCGAGGGCACCGCCTCCAGGATGAACAGCCACTGCCAGCCGTGCATGCCGCCGATGCCGTCCATGTTGAGGATGTAGCCCGAGATGGGTGAGCCGATCACGGTGGAGATGGGTATGGCGAACATGAACCAGCCCACGATGCGCGCCCGGTACGCCGCCGGAAACCACAGCGTGATGTAGAAGATCACGCCAGGGAAGAAGCCGGCCTCGGCGATGCCCAGCAGGAAACGCACGACATTGAAGCTGGTCGAGCCGCCCACCCAGGCCTGCGCGGCCGAGAGGATGCCCCAGCTGAACATGATGCGGGCGATCCAGCGGCGCGCGCCGAAGCGCTCCAGCGCCATGTTGCTCGGCACCTCGAAGAGGAAGTAGGCCAGGAAGAAGATGCCGGCCGCGCTGCCGAACACGGCGGCGGTGAAGCCCAGGTCCTTGGACATGGCCGCGCCGGCGAAGCCGAGGTTCACGCGGTCGAGGTAGGCGATGAAGTAGCTCACCATCAGAAGCGGCAGCAGTCGCCAGCTGATCTTCGAGATGGTTCTCTGTTCGACGGGATTCATGGTTGGTTTGTCTCCTGTGTTGGATGGTTTTGTGGAGGCTGGTCGGAGGAAAGGGGGGAGCGGCCGCGGCCGCCGGCGTCACGCTTGTTGTTGCTGCTGTTGCTGGGCCCTCATGATCTGGTGGCGCCGCCAGTAGTGGCCGACGACGCCCTTGAAGTTCTCTTTCTGGTTGCCGAGGCCCGATAGCTTCACCTTGGTGGTGCGGGCGCCCAGCATGCCCTTGTCGTGGTGGGTGACGATGAGGGTGTCGCCGAAGCTGCCGTCCTTGTAGGTCAGGCTCTTGACCTCGTCCCACGAAATGGTGGAACCGCCGTCCGCGCTGGGGTGCATGCCCTCGTAGCTGATGTCGACGCGCTCGCCGTTCTTCAGTTCGAAGCCCACAGGCGGGAAGTGGCGCAGCACCACGGCGCGTTCTTCCTCCGTCGCCGGCTCGTAGCGGTAGGCCAGGCTCAGCTCGTGGTTCTGCACGAAGCGCTGCTCGTACTCGCTCCACAGGCGCTGCTCGATGGCGCCGGCGGTCTCGATCTCGTCGGCCCACGAGGTCTGCGGCGCGGTCGCGACGATGCCGCCGTAGGCGCTCTCGGGCACGTGGTGGCCGACGTTGCGCATGCGCTCCAGCAGCGGCGGGTGGCTGTCGTAGGGGTGCGGCACGCCGGCCGTCTTCATCGCCTCGATGAATGCTTCGGAGTTGGCGTAGGGCGGCAGGCCGTCGGCGACGAAGCGGGCGATGCCGAGCGCGCCGTCGTGCTCGCGGTCCTGCTCGAAGAGCTTCTGCTCCACGTCGTTGCGGTAGCTCGCGTAGGCCGAGATCTTGATGAGCGACTGCACGATCGCGTGCGGCGCCGTGAGGCCGGCGGCCACGCGGTCGGCCCTGTACTCGCGCTCGCGGCTGTCGCGGGCCAGCGCGAAGGCGAAGATCATGCGGTACAGCCGCAGCAGGTAGTGCGCCACGATGGTGAGGCCGCCGCTTCGCATCTTCCAGGTGTACTGGTCGAACTGCAGCAGCTTGGGGCCCAGCGCCGCGCTGCTGCGGGTGTCGCCGCCGCCCAGGTGGGCGAGCTCGTGCGCGAGCACCGCGTCGGCCTCGGTCTGGTCGAGCACGCGCAAGAGAGGCAGGCTGACGAAGAGCGTGCGCCCATGCAGCGTGCGGCCCTTGACTTCGCAGGGGGCCTCGGTCACGAAGAAGTTGGTGTCGATGCCGGCCACGATCTGGTCGGGCGGCGCCGTCTTCACGCGGCCGGCGAGCTGGCGGATGCGCTCCCACAGGCGCGGCGCGTCGGCCTGCGAGACCAGCTCGCCCTCGATCTCGTTGCCCGAAGGCAGCTTCTTGAACAGCGTGTAGATCGCATAGAACACCGCCGCGCCCGCTGCGATGCCCGCCAGCGCGATGAGCTTGACGTAGTAGCTGTGCCAGAAGTACGCGGTGAGCCAGAACGACAGCCATACCAGCATCGCGCTCTGCAGCACCACCTCGACCGCGCACGACACCGTCATGAGCCGCCAGCCCGCGACGAAGCTGGCGTAGCGCAGGCCCCGGTTGGCGAAGGCCAGCGCGCCCAGCACCAGTGCCGCGGCGAGCAGCGCGGCGCCCAACGCGATGGTCCAGATGGCGGCGCGGTCGGCCCAGTGGAACTGCCACTGCATCGAATAGGGGCTGCACACCTTGTCGTGGAAGTTCCTGTCCTCGGGCGCAGTGGCGTCGCAGGCTTTTGAGAGCGGATGGCTGCGGTAGAACGCGGTGGCTTCGGCCTTGTCGGCGGCGGACAGCCTTGCATCCTTGGCGATGCGGTTTTCCATCGCCTGCAGGAACTCCGCGTCCTGCGAGCGCAGCGCGTATTCGGTGAAAGCGAGCGTCGCCGCCGGAATGGCGAAAAGCGACACGAGCGTGAGGACGAACACGCGCAAGAGGTCGGCGTGAACCGTGCGGGCGAGGGCCATGGGCGATCTTCTCCTGGATGACGAATGCTGCGAGTTGTTATGGACTCTCCGGGAAGCCGATAGCGTAGCGGGCACGGCGCATGCAGTGAAGCCGGGTGCTGCGTCAAGCGCGACAGGGCACCACCTGCCGCCGAATATGGTTATCTCCTTTGTTTCGTTCCGCGCGCGATGGCGCGGGTATAGCCTCTGCATTCGCTTGCAGAGGAACCGTTTCGAGGAGTCACGTCGCATGAGCGTTGGGTCCAATGGACAGATGCTGGCCGCCAACCTGCCTTCGGTGGAGGCCGAGCTCAACTACCTGAAGGCGGGCCAGGGCCGGCCCGTGAGCTACACATTCGAGCCTCCGTCCGGCACGCCCTGGGTGACCGGCGAACTGGAAGCGCGCCGCGTGACCATCCGCGACGGCCGCCCGCTGGTGGCGCTGAACGAGCTGACGCTCGACCGCAGTGGCTTCACGCAGATCTCGCACCGCAGCGTGCTCGCCGATTTCTCGCAGGATGCCGCGATCCGCGACATCTACTACCGCGAGGCCGAGGCGCTGCTGCGCGACGTGACCGGCGCCGAGAAGATCGTCGTGTTCGACCACACGCTGCGCGACAGCGCACAGGGCTCGCGCCGCACGGCCGAGCTGCGCGAGCCGGTGCGCCGCGTGCACAACGACCAGACCTTCGTCTCCGCGCCGCGCCGCGTGCGCGACCACCTGCCGCCGGAAGAGGCCGAGGAGCGGCTGAAGAACCGCTTCGCGATCGTCAACCTGTGGCGCCCGCTGGCCACGGTGGAGCGCCTGCCGCTGGCACTGTGCGACGCCCGTTCCATCTCGCCGAACGACCTCGTGCCCAGCGACCTCGTCTATCCCGACAAGGTGGGCGAGACCTGGTCCTTTACCTGGAATCCGGAGCACCGCTGGTACTGGTTCCCGAGGCTTCGACCCGACGAGGCGCTGCTGCTGAAGATCTACGACTCGCTCGAGCAGGGCGTGGCGCGTTACACCGCGCACACCGCCTTCGAGGACCCGACGGGTTCGCAGGAGGCGCCGCCGCGGCGCAGCATCGAACTGCGCGCGCTGGTGTTCTGGCCCGCGGGCAAGCCGCCGCAAGGCAAGTAGCAGTAAGACGAAACGGCTCATGCACGCTGTGTTCTACAGCGCTGTGCCCGCGCGATTCTTTGCCAGGAATTAGCAAGGGCAGGGCGCACGCCGGCACAGACCCCACGCCTGCAGCGATTGCCGTGCTTCGCGACAATCGCTGCAATGCGTTCTTCCCCCTTCTTCAAGATGGCCCTGCTGCTGGGCCTGCTCTCGGCCATCGGGCCATTCGCCATCGACATGTACCTGCCGGCGCTGCCCGCCATCGGACAGAGCCTGCACGCCGACATCGGCGCGGTGCAGATGAGCCTCACGGCCTTCTTCCTTTCACTCGGCGCGGGGCAACTGCTCTACGGGCCGATCTCCGACATGGTGGGCCGCAAGCCGCCGCTGTACGCAGGGCTGTTGCTGTTCGCACTCGCCAGCATCGGCTGCGCGCTGGCGACCGACATCCAGACGCTGATCGTGCTGCGCTTCATCCAGGGCCTGGGCGCTGCGGCCGGCATGGCGATTCCGCGCGCGGTGGTGCGCGACCTGCACACGGGCACCGATGCGGCGCGGCTGATGTCGCTGCTGATGCTGGTGTTCAGCGTGTCGCCGATCCTCGCGCCGCTGGCAGGCAGCGCGGTCATCGCTTTCTCCGGCTGGCGCGGCGTGTTCTGGGCCGTGACCGTCGCCGCCGTGGCGGGCCTGGCCATGATGGTGAAGATGCTCGACGAGACCCGTCCGGCA
This sequence comes from Variovorax sp. 278MFTsu5.1, assembly GCF_048305045.1. Classification (NCBI taxonomy): domain Bacteria; kingdom Pseudomonadati; phylum Pseudomonadota; class Betaproteobacteria; order Burkholderiales; family Comamonadaceae; genus Variovorax; species Variovorax sp. 278MFTsu5.1. The sequence goes on along the minus strand of NZ_CP157622.1, from coordinate 3,634,633 downwards.
TCGGAGCGAGTCGAAAGCAGCCTCGGCAGCGCGCTCTCGGCCTACTGGCTGCTGCTGCGCGACACGCACTACCTCGGGCTGGTGTTCATCGGCAGCTTCGCGATGGCGGGCTTCTTCACCTACCTCGCGAACTCCTCGTTCGTGATGATCGACCACTACGGCCTCTCGCCCGCGCTCTACAGCGTGGCCTTCGGCGTGAACGCTGCGGCCTTCATCGGCGCCTCGCAGTTCACCGGCACGCTGGGCGAGCGCTACGGGCTGGTCAATCTCGTCAAGTTCGGCGTGGTGTGCTGCGGCGCCGCGATGATCGCGATGTTCGCCTACTTCGCGATGGGCGGCGACAGCATCTGGGTGCTGATCGTCCTGTACTTCATCGCCTCGGGCTTCATGGGCCTGGTGATCCCGACCACCGGCGTGCTCGCGCTGGAGATGCACGGCGCCATCGCGGGCACGGCCTCGGCGCTGCTGGGCACGCTGCAGATGCTCACGGGCGCGCTGGCGATGGCGGTGGTGGGCCTCTTCACCGACGGCCGGCCGCTGCCGATGGTGGCCGGCATGGCCGGCGGCGCGCTCATCGCGCTGGTGCTGACCTGGCTCACGCTGGGCGGCCTGCGCTCGGAGCCCACGGGCAAGGCAGCAAAGACAGAAAGGGCGCAGCGAGCCTGATGAACACGGTACGCGCAGGCGCCGCGCTCCCGGCCGCCGAAGACAACGACAATGGCGACAACCGCGGCGGCAACGCGGGGCCCCGGCCCGTCGACGGGCTGTCCCAGCCGGAGCGCGGCTGGGCGATGCTGGTCATCATCCTCGGGCTGATCGTGGCGGTGCTCGACGGCACCATCGTCAACCTGGCGCTGCCGGGCATCGCGCGCGAGCTCAACGCCAGCCCTTCGCAATCGATCTGGGTGGTCAACGCCTACCAGATCGCCACGCTGGTGATGCTGCTGCCGCTGGCCTCGCTGGGCGATCTCGTGGGCTACCGGCGCGTGTACCTGGTCGGCATGGCGGTGTTCACGCTGTCTTCGCTGGCTGCCACTTTTGCCAACTCGCTGGGCACGCTGATCGCGGCGCGCGCGTTCCAGGGCCTGGGCGCGGCCGGCATCATGAGCGTGAACGCGGCGCTGGTACGGCTCACGTACCCTTCGTCGCAGCTGGGCAAGGGCATGGCGATCAATTCGCTGGTGGTGGCTACTTCTTCTGTGGCGGGGCCTTCGGTGGCGGCGGCCATCCTGTCGGTGGCTTCCTGGCCCTGGCTCTTCGCCATCAACGTGCCGCTGGGCCTCGTCACCTTCGCGCTGGGCATGAAGGCGCTGCCTTTCAACCGCGTGCCGCCCGCCGCGGGGCTGCGCTTCTCGCCAGTCGACGTGGCGTTGAACGTGCTGATGTTCTCGCTGGTGTTCCTGGGCGTCGACCGGCTCGGCGTGCGCGAAGGCGCGGTTCAGGGCGGCGGCTCGCAGGCCTCGGCCTGGGGCATCCTGCTGGCGGGCCTTGTGGTGGGCTTCATCTACCTGCGCCGCCAGCGCAGGGAAGCGGTGCCGCTTTTCCCGATCGACCTGCTGCGCATTCCGGTGTTCGCGCTGTCGATGAGCACCTCGGTGGCCGCCTTCTGCGCGCAGATGCTGGCCTACATCGCGCTGCCTTTCCTGCTGCTGGAGGTGTACGGGCGCAGCCACATCGAGGCGGGCTTGCTCATCACGGCGTGGCCGCTGGCCATCGTGGTGATGGCGCCCATCGCAGGGCGGCTGATCGGCCGGTACCCCGACGGGCTGCTGGGCGGCATCGGACTGGGCCTGCTGGCCACGGGCCTGGCCCTGTTGGCGGCGCTGCCGGCGCATCCGGGCAATGCCGACATCGCCTGGCGCATGGCGCTGTGCGGGCTTGGCTTCGGGCTGTTCCAGTCGCCGAACAACCACACCATCGTGACCTCGCCGCCGGCGCACCGCAGTGGTGCGGCCAGCGGCATGCTGGGCACGGCACGGCTCACCGGGCAGACGCTGGGTGCCGTGGTGCTGGCGGGCGTCTTCAGCATCTGGAGCCCGCACGGGGGCCACGGGCCGGTGGTCGCGCTGGTGCTGGCCGCCAGTTTTGCCGCGGTGGCGGCGGTTTTCAGCAGCCTGCGGCTCAAGACGACAAGCCACGGCGGCTGAATGAGTTAGGGTACTCACCCATGACGGAAGTACCTGAAACCGTGGTTTGCCCGGGTTGCGATGCGGTCTACGGCCGCACGCCCCTGCGCCCGCGCGACGTGGCGCGCTGCCCGCGCTGCGGCACCGAGCTCGACCGGCATCCGGGCGAGCAGGAGCGCCGGATCCTTCCTCTGACGGTGGCCTGCCTCATCATGTTCGCCATCGCGAACCTGTTTCCCATCGTCGAGATCGAGCTGCAGGGCTTGCGCAGCCAGACCACGCTGGCCGGCGCGGTGGTGGCACTGAGCGCCGAAGGCATGTCGGTGGTGGCGCTGCTGGTGCTGGCCACGACCATCCTCTTTCCCTTCCTGCAGCTTTGCATCCTTGCGTACCTGCTGGTTCCGCTGAGCCGCGAGCACCGGCCCGTGGGCTTCGCACTGCTGGTGCGGGCGATGCAGTCGCTGCGGCCCTGGGGAATGATCGAAGTGTTCCTGCTCGGCGTTCTCGTGGCCATCGTCAAGCTTTCGAGCATGGCGACCGTGGTGCCGGGGCCGGCGCTGTGGGCCTTCATGGCGCTCACGGTGATGCTGACGGCGGTGCTGTCCTTCGACCCGGGTGCGTTCTGGGGAATGGCGTTCAGGCCGAAGGGCGAGGAACCTGGTGAAGAAGAGAAGGGTGGAGCATCGGCATGAAGAAGCTGCAGGGCCACCTCCGGCAGCGCCTCGGCAGCCTTGCGGCTTACGGCGAGCATTACCACCACGAACACGAGGCGGATGCGAAGGTTCCCACCGCCGCCTCGATGGGCTACATGGCCTGCCGCCATTGCGGCGCCGTCTGGAAAGACGCCGAGGAGGGCGAACCCTGCGGCCGCTGCGGCACGCACCTGCATACGCGCAAGCCGCAGAGCCTGAAGCTCACCTGGGCCTTCCTGATCGCGGCCTGCATGATGTACATCCCGGCCAACCTGCTGCCGGTGATGATCACGCGCACGCTGTTCGGCACGCAGAACGACACCATCCTGAGCGGGGTGATCTATTTCTGGGTGTCCGGCGCCTACGGGCTGGCCGCCATCGTCTTCATCGCGAGCTTCCTGGTGCCGCTGTTCAAGCTCGCGGTGCTGCTGCTGCTCGTGGTGCTGGCTCAGCGCGGCAGCACCTGGCGGCGGCGCGAGCGGGCGAAGCTCTATCACATCATCGAGATCATCGGCCGGTGGTCGATGCTCGACGTGTTCGTGGTATCGCTGCTGACGGGGCTGGTGCAGATCCAGGGCTTCGCGGTCATCACCGCGGGCGTGGGCATCGCGGCCTTCGGCTCGGTGGTGGTGCTGACCATGCTGGCCTCGCTGAGCTTCGACCCGAAGCTCACCTGGGACAGCAGGAAGGACCAGGCCATCCTGCGGGACAACGAAGAAGGCGCACAACCTGAGCAACGTGTACAGGGACATGAAAACAGGGACGAGAAACCAGCATGAGTGAAGAAGACCGACCCCAGGACAAACCGGAGCCATCCGGCCAGCCCCCGCTGCCGAAGCCACGCGTGGTGCGCCGCCGCGAATGGCTGCCGTCGCTGATCTGGCTGATTCCCATCGTGGCCGCGCTGGTGGGCATCACGCTGGTGGCGCGCATCATCATGGAGCGCGGTCCGGAGGTGGTGCTGACCTTCAAGACCGCCGAGGGCCTGGAGGCCGGCAAGACCGCCGTGAAGTACAAGGACGTGCAGATCGGCCTGGTCACCAGCCTGCGCCTGGCGCGCGACCGCTCTCATGTGCGCGTGCTGGTGCAGTTCAACAAGGACGCGCAGAGCTTCACCGCCTCCGACTCGCGTTTCTGGGTGGTGCGCCCGCGGCTGGACACCTCGGGCATCTCGGGGCTCAACACGCTGCTGTCGGGCGCCTACATCGGCGCCGACGCGGGCGTGTCGCAGGAAACGGCGGGTGAGTTCACCGGGCTGGAGACGCCGCCCACCGTCACGCGCGACGACTCGGGCAAGCAGTTCCTGCTGCGTGCCAACGACGTGGGCTCGCTCGACGTGGGCTCGCCCGTGTACTTCCGCCGCATCAAGGTCGGGCAGGTGGCGGCCTACGAGCTCGACGGCGACGGGCGCGGCGTGACGCTGCGCGTCTTCATCAATGCGCCGTACGACAAGTTCGTGGGCATGAACACGCGCTTCTGGCAGGCCAGCGGCATCGACGCGCAGCTCAGCGCCAGCGGCTTCACGCTGCGCACGCAGTCGCTGGCGACCATCCTGCTCGGAGGCATCGCCTTCCAGGCGCCCGACGACGCGATGGGACCGGTGGCCAAGGAGAACGCGTCGTTCACGCTGGCGCAGGACGAGACCACGGCCATGAAGGAGCCCGACGGGCCCTCGCAGACCCTGCTGATGTACTTCAACCAGTCGCTGCGCGGCCTGACGCCGGGTGCGCCGGTGGACTTCCGCGGCGTGGTGATCGGCGAGGTGAAGTCGATCGGCGTGGAGTTCGACCGCGCCGAGCGCGAGTTCCGCATGCCGGTGCTGGTGCAGGTCTACCCCGACCGCCTGCGCCGCCGCGCGGGCGAGAGCGGCACCGAGTCGCGCTCCACCCAGCAGGAGCGGCTGCGCTTCCTGGCGGAGAAGGGCCTGCGCGCCCAGCTGCGCAACGGCAACTTGCTGACCGGGCAGGTCTACGTGGCGCTCGACTTCTTCCCGAAGGCGCCGCCGGCGAAGATCGACCTGGCGAAGAACCCGATCGAACTGCCTACCGTGCCCAACAGCCTCGACGAGATCCAGTCGCAGGTACAGGAGATCGCGACCAAGCTCAACAAGGTGCCCTACGAGCAGATCGCGGGCGACCTGCGCACCACGCTCGCTTCGCTCAACAAGACGCTCACGGCCGCCGAGCAGACGGTGAAGCGCATCAACAACGACGTCACGCCCGAGCTGGCCGCGGCCATGAAGGACGTGCGCAAGACCGTGAACACGGCCGAACGCACGCTGGCCGACGACTCGCCGCTGCAGCAGGACATGCGCCAGACGCTGCAGGAGCTCACGCGCGCCGCAGGCTCGGTGCGCGTGCTGACCGACTACCTCGAGCGCCATCCCGAATCGCTGCTGCGCGGCAAACCGGACGACAACAAGAAATGAAGAAGAACCACCTTTCATCCGTGGCGCTGGCGGCGGCGGCCGCAGCGCTGGCGGTGCTCGCGGGCTGCGCGAGCAAGCCCGACAGCTACTACACGCTGGCAAGCCCGGTGGCCGCGGCCGATGCCGCGCCTTCGACGCTCGGCAGCGCCGCGCCGCTCTACATCGAGCTCGCGCCCGTGGCCGTGCCCGAGCGCTTCGCACGGCCGCAGATGGTCGTGCGCCAGCCCAACGGCAGCGTGCAGGTCGAGGTGCTGGAGCAGCACCGCTGGGCCTCGTCCTTCGAGAACGAGCTGCGCGACGCGCTGGCCAGCGGCATCGCCGGCCGGCTCGGCGCGCTCGACGTGACCAAGGGCGGTCGGCAGAGTTCGCAGCCGGTGTGGCGCATCGCGGTGCAGCTGCGGCAGTTCGACGCGGTCGAGGGCGGCCGCGTGGACGCGAATTTCAGCTGGACGCTGCGGCGCTCGGACGAGGCGCGCACCGTGGTCTGCCAGTTGAGCCTCGGCGAGGCGGTGGGCAGCGGAATGGACGCGGTGGCGCAGGGGGCACAGCGCGTGACCTCGGCGGCGGCCGCCGCGATGGCGCGCAGCGTGAGCGCGGCGCGGGCGAATCCGTCGGCGACCGCCTGCGCGACCTGAGTTTTCTTCTCTCCCCTTGAAGGGGCAGTGCGAGACCGGAATCCCATGAAAAGGAGACCCCATGGCACAGATCGGCAAGGCGCCCTGCGACGAGACGCTGATTCTTCATGGCCTTCATGGCTCCCGCGCGGGAGAGGGCGAGGGGAGCGACTGTCCTGAAGCCGCCAGGCCATGGGTGCTGGCTGCGGCCATCGTGGGCTCGAGCATGGCCTTCATCGACGGCACGGTGGTCAACGTGGCGCTGCCGGCCATCCAGTCCGACCTGCGCGCAACAGCCTTCCAGGCGCAATGGGTGGTCGAGTCGTATGCCTTGCTGCTGGCGGCGCTGCTGCTGGTGGGCGGGGCGCTGGGCGATCACTACGGCCGGCGGCGCATCTTCGCGATCGGCGTCGGCATCTTCGCGCTGTCGTCGGTGGCGTGCGCGCTCGCGGGCAACGTGCAGCAGCTCATCGCGGCGCGGGCGGTGCAGGGCGTGGGCGGCGCGCTGCTGGTGCCGGGCAGCCTGGCGCTCATCAGCGCGGCCTATCCGGAGAAGGAGCGCGGCAAGGCCATCGGCACATGGTCGGGCTTCAGCGGCATCACGGCTGCGGTGGGGCCGGTGCTGGGCGGCTTCCTGGTCGATCATTTCTCGTGGACCTGGGCCTTCCTCATCAATGTGCCGATGGCGCTGCTGGTGCTGTGGATCGTGTGGCGCCACGTGCCCGAGAGCCGCGGCGCTTCCGCCAGCGGCGGGCTCGACCTGTGGGGCGCGCTGCTGGCGACGGCCGGGCTCGGCGGCATCGTCTACGCCTTCATCGAGGCGCCGACGCAGGGCTGGGGTTCGGCGGCGGTGCTTGCGGCGCTGGCCATCGGCGTGCTGGGCAGCGTTGCCTTCTTCGTTGCCGAGCGCAAGGCGCGCACGCCGATGCTGCCGCTGGAGCTGCTGCGCATCGGCAACTTCAGCGGCGCCAACCTGCTGACGCTGCTGCTCTACGCGGCGCTGGGCGGCGGGCTGTATTTCTTTCCGCTCAACCTGATCCAGGTGCAGGGCTACTCGGCCACGGTGGCGGGAGCGGCGCTGCTGCCGTTCATCTTCATCATGTTCGCGCTCTCGGGCTGGGCCGGGCAGCTGGTCGACCGCTTCGGGCCGCGCATGCCGCTGGTGATCGGGCCGGCGATTGCCGCCGTGGGTTTCGCGCTGTTCGCGCTGCCGGGCGTGGGCGCGAGCTACTGGAGCGGCTTCCTGCCGGCCGTGGTGGTGCTGGGCTTCGGCATGACGGTGACGGTGGCGCCGCTGACGACCACGGTGATGAACGCGGTCGGCGCAGACCTGGCGGGCGTGGCCTCTGGCGTGAACAACGCGGTGTCGCGCGCGGCTGCGGTGCTGGCGATCGCGGTGTTCGGCGCGCTCATGGCCTGGGCCTTCGACACCGCGTTGGCCGGGCATCTGCGCGAGATGGGCGCGACGGCGCAACTGACGGCATTTCTCGAAGGCGAGCGCAGCAAGCTGGCGGGCGCGGCGATCCCTCCGGGCGCGGACGCGGCCACTGCGGCAGCCGTGAAACGCGCGGTGGCCGAATCCTTCGTCGCGGGCTTTCGCTGGGTGATGCTGTCGAGCGCGGCGCTGGCCGTGCTCAGCGCATTGAGCGCGTGGCTGATGATCCGGAGCACTCCACTGGCGGCAGGAGGCACGGACGGCAAAAAGTGAAAGGGCACGACCGATGCGGGAAGAGAGCGAGCAACAGCAGCACTTCGACGTGCTGATCGTCGGCGCCGGCCTCTCGGGCATCGGTGCCGGCTACCACCTGCAGAAGCACTGCCCGGGCCGCAGCTACGCGATCCTCGAAGGGCGTGAGCGCAGCGGCGGTACCTGGGACCTGTTCCGTTATCCGGGCGTGCGTTCGGACTCCGACATGTACACGCTGGGCTATTCGTTCCGGCCGTGGACGCAGGCGAAGTCCATCGCGGACGGGCCGTCGATCCTGAAATACCTGCGCGAGACGGCGGCGCAGCACGGCATCGACCGCAGGATCCGCTTCAACCACCGCGTGGTGCGAGCCTCGTGGTCGACGCCGGAGGCCTGCTGGAGCGTGGACGTGGAGCGCGGCCCCGAGCGGCTTCCGCTGCGCCTGCGCTGCAACTTTCTCTTCCTGTGCAGCGGCTACTACAGGTACGACGCGGGCTACACGCCCGACTTCGCGGGCATCGGCGACTACACGGGCCGCATCGTCCATCCGCAGCACTGGCCCCAGGACCTGGACTACGGCGGCAAGCGCGTGGTCGTCATCGGCAGCGGCGCGACCGCGATGACGCTGGTGCCCGCGATGGCGAAGACGGCCGGCCACGTGACTCTGCTGCAGCGCTCGCCTACCTACGTCGTCGCGCGCCCGGCGCAGGACCCGATCGCGCGAAGGCTGCGCGGCATCTTCCCGGCCGGGCTGGCCTACGGCCTCACGCGCTGGAAGAACGTGCTGCTGTCGATGTACTTCTTCCGCCTCGCCCGGCGCAAGCCCGACTACGCGAAGAAGATGATCCTCGGCGGCGTACGGCAGGCGCTCGGCCCCGACTACGACATCGCCACGCATTTCGCGCCGCGCTACAACCCGTGGGACCAGCGCCTTTGCCTGGTTCCCGACGGCGACCTGTTCGCGGCCATCAGGGCAGGGCGCGCTTCGATGGTCACCGACCACGTCGACACCTTCACGCCGGGCGGCATCAGGCTGAAGTCGGGCAGGGAGCTGGAGGCCGACGTGGTGGTCACCGCCACCGGGCTGGAACTGCAGGTGCTCGGTGGCGTGCAGCTCGAGGTGGACGGCCGTCGCGTGGAACCGGCCGCGACCTTCAGCTACAAGGGAATGATGTACAGCGACGTGCCCAACCTGGCCTCGTCGTTCGGCTACACCAACGCCTCGTGGACGCTCAAGAGCGACCTGACCTGCGTGTATGTCTGCCGGGTGCTCAACCACATGGAGAAGCAAGGCTGGAGGCAATGCACGCCGCGCAACACAGACCCGGCGCTGGCGCCCGAGCCCTGGCTCGACTTCTCTTCGGGCTATGTGCAGCGCGCGGTGGACAGGTTTCCGAAGCAGGGCTCGCGCGCGCCGTGGCGCGTGTACCAGAACTACGCGCGCGATCTGGTGAGCCTGCGCTTCGGTTCGGTGGACGACGGGGTGATGGAGTTCACGAATCGGCGTGCTGGTTAGCTATTGCCGGAGTTCGAGGAAAACGAACTGGAATTCATATGGCGTCATGCGCCAGCTGACATCACACCGTCGGCCGTGGGCTGCCCTTGCTCGAACTTGCGAGACTCAAACGAACGGCGTGTAGGGCTGTTGAGGCTGCACGTAGATTCTTTTTTCGTAGACGGTGGGGACTTTGGTTCCGCCTTCGATCGTTTTCTCGATGTGCGCGACGCTGCCCATATAGATCGCCGCACGGCTGAACAGGTGGGCTTTCCATCCATCCGGGTGAATCACGGTGATGTGGAAGTAGTCCTGCCCCCTGAAAGTCTGACGTTGGTGGAAGCCCAGTTCCACTGTGACCTTGAGCCTGTCGCTCAATACGGCAACGGCCAGTTCGTGCAGTTCGACGGCGTGCCCATTGGCAATTTCTCTGTCCGCCCATGTATTCAGCATGGCGGTTATCTGCTGGTAGCTGGCATCGCCCAGGGTGTTGTATGTGTCCTCATACCAATCGCCATGTTTTGCCCTGAGTCCATCGATGTTGTCCCAGTTTTCTGCAAACACAATGCCCATTTAGCCCTCCAGTTTCGATTGATTGCGTTACTGAAATGGATGTACCCGACTTCTTCCGGATGCGTGCCCGGGGTAGGGGGGCTGCCAGCAACCTGACCCCTTTCTGGCTTTCCGGAGAACTGAAGTCGGTGCACTGTGGCGTCCATTCGGGCACCAATCAATTTCGCACCATTACAGGCTCGGGCTGGCCGGCGCAGGGCGCGTGGCCCGTCTGTCCGGACCACGACGAGCGCCTTGCCCTCGAAAGATCGCTCGCCTGTCTGGGGCGAACCAACCGGGCGCGGCCCTTGTCAGGGCGTCGCTGCTGGGGCGCTAGAGGGCGAGAGCAGCGTGTCGAGCTCGCTCCACAGCGCATCGCATTGCCCAGCCCTGAACGCAGCTGCCCTGAAGGTAGGGTGCTCGCCGTGGTACGTGTCCCACAGCGCGCGCTGGCCGTCGGCCACGCAGGCGCGCACGTTGGCCAGCCGGTCGGCGGCCTTCACCAGCAGCGCGAGTTCCTCGTCGCCTTTCACCTCGGCCAGCGCCGCATAGGTCCTGGCCTTGCGCTCCTTGCGGTTGGCGCCGGGCGCATCGGTCAGCAGCGCGACGCAGGATGCGACCAGGTCGCCGAAGCGCGAGCGCACGTCCGCCACCGTCGCTGCCGTGTCCTCGACCACGTCGTGCAGGTAGCCGACGACGCGCGCCTTGTCGCCATAGGGCTGGAGCAGGGCGGCGACGGCGTCGAGGTGGTGCACGTACGGATGGGTGCCGTATTTCTGGTCGCCATGCATTTCGACGGCGTAAGCGCGAGCGGCGTCGGGTGTCTGCGAGGTTATGGTCATGCTGCGTCCTGTTGATTTTTCCATTCTGCCTTCGTGGCGGCGCACGGTCCTGGCGCTTGCAGCAGCATGATGCTCGCGGCCAGTCTTTCTTCCCGAACAGAAGTTTTTTCATGACCACGGTTTTCGTCAGCCATCCGCCAGCCAAGCTGGCCAACTACTTCGGCGACCGCGCCACCGCCGCCCTTCGGGCCATCGCGCAGGTTCGCCTCAATCCCAGCGACGCCGAACTTTCCTCGCGCGAGCTCGCCGATCTGGCGCAGGACTGCGACGCGATCATTTCCTACCGCCAGACGGTGGGCGACGAGGCGCTGTTCGCGGCGCTGCCACAACTCAAGGCCTTCGTACGCTGCGCCATCGACATCCGCAACATCGACGTGGCTTCCGCCAGCCGGCATGGCGTGCTGGTGACGCAGGCGAGCGCAGGGTTCATCACCTCGGTGTCGGAGTGGATCGTAGGCGCGATGATCGATCTGGGCCGGGGCATCAGTGCCTCCGCCGCGAGCTACCACGCGGGCCGCCCGCCGCCGCCCGCGATGGGGCGCGAACTGCGCGGCAGCACGCTGGGCGTGATCGGCTACGGGCAGATCAGCCGGTACCTCTGCGATGTCGCGCTGGCGCTGAACATGCGCATCGTCGTGCACGACCCGTACACGGCTACCGATCGAGCGGAGTTCGAGCAGGTGAGCTTCGAGGCGCTGCTGGCGCAATCGGACTTCGTGGTCTGCCTCGCGCCCGCCACCGAGGCGACCGAGAACATGATGAATGCCCGGGCGTTCGCCGCGATGCAGCCCCACGCCTTCTTCATCAATGCCTCGCGCGGAAACCTGGTGGATGAGCGTGCGCTGCTCGCGGCGCTGGACGCGGGCGTGATCGCTGGATGCGCGCTCGACGTGGGCCGCGCACCCGACCAGATGCCTTCGCCGGACGTGGCGGCGCATCCGCGCGTGATCGCCACGCCCCACATCGGCGGGCTCACGCCGCCGGCGGTGGAGCACCAGGCGATGGAAACCGTGTCGCAACTCGCGGAGATCTTCCAGGGCAGGGCGCCGAAGGGCGCGGTCAATGCGGCCGAGGCCTATCGCTGGCGGAAGGCCTTCGGGGCAGGCGCCTCGAAAGCCGGGCCCATGGGAACTTCCCGCTGACAGGCGTCGCACGGGTTGACAGGGGGCCTGCGACGCCTGGATACTGAACTATCAGGTTCATCGTCAGAAGCGAAGGAGTCCCATGCAGAAGATCGTTCCCTGTCTCTGGTTCGACACCAACGGAGAAGAGGCGCTGAAGTTCTACAGCAGCATTTTTCCGAACTCGCGCGTGACCGACACACTGCTGTGGGGCGACGCCAACCCCAGCCGCAAGGGCTCGCTGCTCACCGCGACCTTCGAGCTCGACGGGCAGGAGTTCATGATTCTCAACGGCGGCCCGGAGTACAAGTTCAACCCGGCCATCTCGATGTTCGTGCCGTGCGAGACGCAGGCCGATGTCGACTACTACTGGGACAGGCTGCTCGAAGGCGGTGGCCAGCCGGTGCAGTGCGGCTGGCTCACCGACCGCTACGGCGTTTCGTGGCAGGTCGCGCCCAAGGCCATGATCCGCATGTTCCAGGACAAGGACGCGGCCAAGGCCAATCGCGCGATGCAGGCCATGATGAAGATGGTCAAGCTCGACCTCGCGCAGGTGCAGCGGGCCTTCGACGGCAAGTAGCCGGCGCGCCGGCTACACCAGCCGGTGGATCGACTTCTTGCGCCACACCAGCTGGTAGTAGGCAGTCTGCAGCAGCAGCATCGCCCCGAAGGTCACCGGGTAGGCCACCCAGACCCCATCGAGCCCGATGCGGTGGCTCATGACCCAGGCCACCGGCACCTCCACGCCGAGAATGCAGAAGATCGAGATCAGCGTGGGCACCAGCACCGAGCCGCTGGCGCGCATGATCCCCGACAGCGCCGAAGCCATGCCGAAGACCACCAGGCTCCACAGCATGATATGCAGCAGCGTCTGCGCGATCTCGATGACCGGCGCGCTGGTGATGAAGAAGCCCATCAGCGGCCGTGAGAACAGGTAGCCCAGCAGCACCAGGCCGCCGGTCAGCACCAGGTTCATGAGCAGCGCCGTCTTCGCGATGGCGCCGAGCCGGTTGGCCCGGCCCGCGCCGATGGCCTGCGCGCCGAGGATCGACGCGGTGATCGCGATCGAGATCGCCGGGAACTGCACGTAGGCCACCACCTGGTTCACCGCGCCGTAGGCGGCCGTGGCGTTCGAGCCGAAGCCGTTGACCATCGACAGCAGCACCACCTCGGCCAGCGCCACCACGATCATCTGCACTCCCGTGGGTACCCCGATGCGCAGCACGGCCTTCAGCAGGTGCGGCTGGATGCGCAGGTTGCGCATGAATTCCGCGTCGGGCGCGAGCGGGCTCTTGCGCTGGTGCAGGCGAAAGCCCAGCCAGGTGGTCGCCACCGCGAACGACAGCACCGACGCCCACGCGCCGCTGGCCACGCCGAGCTGCGGCAGGCCGCCCCAGCCGCGGATGAGCGCGGGCGTGACCACCAGGCCGATCAGCGTGGAAATCAGCAGCGTGAGCAGCGGCGTGACGGTGTCGCCCACGCCGCGCAGCATCGCGGTGGCCAGCAGGAAGATGAACACGCCGGGCATCGCGATCAGCATGATGCGGGCATAGCGCGTGGAGTCGGCCAGCACGTCGGGGGGCGTACCCAGCGCGGCCAGCATCGGCGTGGTGAACGCGCCTCCGAACACGGCGATCACCAGCCCCATCAGCACGCCGACGGTGAGCGTGGTGCCGGCCACGGCCTTGGCCTTGGCGACGTCGCGCGCACCCCATGCCTGGCCGATGAGCACCGAGGCGCCGGCCCCCAGGCCGATGATGAAGGCGATGAAGAAGAACATCACCGGAAAGAAGCTCGACACCGCCGCGAGCGCGCCCACGCCGAGCATCTGCCCCACGTACACGTTGTTGAGCGTGCCGGAGAGCGACTGGAGGATGTTGCTGAGCAACATCGGCGCGAGGAAGAAGAGAAAGACCTTCCACAGCGGGCGCGGCGCGTTGACGGGCGACACGGGCACGCCCTGCAGGCCGCTCTGGCCGGCACCGGGGCTGTTGCTGCTGCCGGTGCCGGTCGTCTCGGTTGTCGTTCTCATCGATGGTTCCAGCCGGCGGCCGCGAGTTTCTGCAGATGGGCGCGCACGTCGGTGGGCCAGGGGTCGATCAGGGTGGCAAAGCGCTGCTCCTCGCCGGCGAAGAGCGCGCGGGTGGCTTCCTCGAAGCCGGGCAGGTTGCCGGCGATCGCGGTCATGAAGCGGTAGGCGGCTTCCTGCGCTGCGCGCACGGTGTCGCGCTCGGCGTTCACGCGGCGCGCGTCTTCGACCAGCTTGCGCAGCGCGACCGAGGCGCCGCCGGGCTGGCGGCCGAGCCAGTCCCAGTGGCGCGGCAGCAGCGTGACTTCGCGAGCGACCACGCCGAGCTTGGGGCGGCCCACGCCGCGCGGGGCATCGTCGCGATGCGGCTCGGCCTCGGGGTAGCGCAGCTCGGGCGGAAGCTCGCGCATGTCGAGGTCGAGCTGGGCGCCGGTCTGGTCATCGAACACGAGATACGGGCCGGGGTCGTCGCGGCGGCTCAGCTGTTCGAGCACTTCGGTCTTGCTGCCGTGTGCCACGCGCTGGAAGCCGAAGAACACGGTCAAAGTGGTTGTCGGGGTGTCGGAAGACATTCGGATGTTTGTTTGTTCCTGGGGGGTACCAAGCGAAACGAGGTGCGTAATCTACTCGCTGCCGCGCTTCGATGCGCGCCATCTCGTCGCCATGTGTCGCGCATGCGCTCAGGGTGTGTTGTAGCCGTTCGCGCCGAAGCATTGAAGCTCTTCCTGCCATAGCGAAAGAAGCTTCTCGAGCTCGGCCTTGCGATCGAAACCGGGGTCCTTGCGCTCCTTGATGCGGTCGACCACCTCGAAGCTGAAATGTTCGGCGCCATGCGCGATCCAGTCCTGGCCGAGCGCCTTGCTGCGATGGGAGCGCATGTTCAGTTCGAAGCGCGCGCGGTTCATCGCGCCATCCACATCGAGGCTGCCGGCCACGTAGACGCGGCCGCTGAGCTTGTTGCGGATCGCGTAGACGCCGGCCGGGCGCGGGTTTTCCTTGTATTGCCGGATCAGGGCGCGGCGGTTTTCCGTGGACAGGTTCATGCCTCAAATATTACCCGGATTAAATTAGAACGGCAATACATCCGGGTAAAAATGGAGTTCAGCTTTCCCTGAACCGCCGCCAGCCGCGAGCCATGCGCCTGTTCAGTGCTCGCACAAGGCGCCAGGGACGGCTCTGCCGGACGAGGTCGAGCACGCGGTCCTTCCAGGCTTTCCACCGCGGATACCAGCGGGCGAACCACGGAATGCGCATCAGCGGCCCTTCGACCAGCTGGAAGATCCGCGCCACGATGGCGGTGCCCACCAGCTTGGCCAGCACCAGCACCGTGAGGGCGGTCGCCGCATGGCCACGGCTGAAGAGAAAGAGCGCCAGCACCTTCACCGGCAGAAGCAACAGCACCGGCACGAAGAAGGCCAGGAGCGCACCCCACGGCGGCAGCCGGCGCAGCCGTTCCTCGAGCGCGGCCCAGAGGGGGAGGCGGGACAGCCGCGCAGCAAGGGCCGCGAGCGGCTCCCAGCCCCACTCCTCGAAGAGCAGCAGCGCAACGATGAGCGCGGTGCCGATGGCGCGGAGCAGGGCACGCAGTACGCGCAGCACGCGCGCAAGGAATGTCATTGCGCGAGGGTAAGGCACGCAAGGGGCCGCGGGCCGCTTCGCGATCAGCCGGCGATCAGCGAGGCGGTCCGGAATGGCCGGATATCAGCCGAAATGCTTCTTCGGCGCCCGGGAAACGGGGAGGAAAGGGCCCTGCTGGGTAGAGCGAGGCTATGGCAAAAGACATGTCGAGCAGCGCTTCAAGAGGGCAGCGGGCTGGTATTACATGCGCCGCCCAAAGGGAGAATTACTACTTTTGCTTGACACGAGTAGTCAATCGCAACAAGATGCAACCAAAGTAATCAAAAAAGCTGAAGATAAAAATCTGAGTAGAAATGAATTAACTTTTGGAAACGAACAAGATGGACTAGTTGTCACAAAGGGGCTGAAATGGAAAGCGATCTCGACGTTTCGTTGACAGATTCAAGCAACTCCGCTAGGAAATACACCAACCCTGGCCAGTTCGGCGGACTACTTTCACCGTCCGCGGATACCCTCCCTTGGCCCGACTTCCTGACCGGGCAACAGACCAAGCCGGTGCGCGTCCTGCTGGTGGACGACGACCCCTTCGTGCGCCGCGTCATCGCGCAGGAATTGCTGGGCGATCTGCGCATCCAGCTCGAAGGGCAGGCAGGCACGCTGCGCGAAGGACGGCGGCTGCTGATGCAGCACGAGTTCGACGTGCTGATGGTCGACATCCGCCTCGGAGACGGCAGCGGATTCGAGCTGATCGAAGAGGCCAAGCGCCATCGCAGCGCGGCGGAGATCATCGTCATTTCCGCCCTCGAGGACGAGCCTCAGGTGCTGCATGCCTTCGAGCTCGGCGCCTCCGGCTACCTGGTCAAGAACGCGTGGTTCCAGAGCTATGCGCAGGCCGTGCTGCAGGTGGTCAATGGCGGTGCCGCCATCACCCCGCGGCTGGCCCGCCGGCTGCTCGTGCACCTCGATCACAAGCGCTCCAACGTGAACCCGGTGCGCCCGCCGGACAGCAAGGCGACGTTATCCGCCAGGGAGCGCGAAGTGTTGCGACTTGTAGCGACGGGCTACGTAACCGAAGAGATCGCTTTGCAGCTAACCATCAGTGCCCAGACGGTTAACGCGCACGTCAAGAACATCTACCGCAAGCTGCATGCGCACACCCGCGCGCAGGCCGTGAGCTTCGCTTCCCATCGGGGACTTCTCTAGGCCATGCCATGCTCGCGCCGCAGGTCCTTCAGCTTCCGCATCTTCTGGAAGACCAGTTCGTGTGGTTGTCGATCGGCTCGTGGTGCGTACTGCTCGTCTGGCTGCGCCAGCACGTCTCGCGACGCCGGCTGCTGGCATGGGCCGCGCTCGCGGGCGCGCTGCACCTGACGCCGGTCGCAGCGCAGGCCATCAGGGCAGGCTCCGCTGTCACTGTCATGGCCAGCGACATGCCGTTCGCCTTCTGGGCCCTGCAGGCGGCCAACGTGCTGGTGCTGGGAATGATCCTGGGCATCTGGTACGTCTCGCAGCGTCGGGCCGCGCGCTTTCGCCAGGCCCAGGCGGTGATGGCCGAGCGCCGCCGCATCGCCAACGACCTGCACGACGGCGTCGGTTCCCGGCTCGTGGCGCTGCTGGCCAGCCAGGACCCGAAATCGGGCGGCCCCGGCAGCCTCTCGATGGCGCTGCAGGCCTGCCTGCTCGAACTGCAGATGACGGTGGACGACCTCGACGACCAGGGCGACAGCACCGTCGTCGAGCGGCTGGGCCACCTGCGTTACCGCCTGCGCCCCGCGTTCGAGCGCATGGGCGTCGCCTTCGAATGGAACATCTCGGCCGAGACTGAAAGCTTCCCGATGCCGGCGGAGACCGCGTCGCAGGTCTGCCGCGTGGCGCAGGAGGCTTTGTCGAATGCCTTGCGCCACTCCCGCGCGACCCGCGTCGAGCTGCGCGTCGCGCCGCAGGAGCAGGGCCGGGCGATGGTGCTCGAGGTGAGCGACAACGGCAGGGGGCTGGGCCCGGCCGGGAGCGCGCCGGCCGGGGACGCGGGCCCCTCCGGCAGTCTTGGCAAGGGGCTGCGCAGCATGCATTTGCGCGCCGAGGCGATCGGTGCCGAGCTCGACATCGGCCCCGTCGCGCCGCACGGCCTGTGCGTGCGCCTCGTGGTGCCGTGCGAAGCCGAGGCAAGGCAGGAATCCGAAAGCAAGCTGTAACACGCCCGCCGGCTTGCCCGGGGCGGATGCCGTCCCCGCCTATGGCAAACTCCCGCGCTTTGCCAGGGACGCGCTCAAGACATGCAGAAAATCATTCGCCAGCTCGCCGTCGAGATCAAGGTCGGCGAGAACCAGGTGAAGGCCGCCGTCGAACTGCTCGACGGAGGCGCCACGGTTCCATTCATCGCCCGCTACCGCAAGGAAGCCACCGATGGCCTCGACGACACCCAGCTGCGCGAGATTGAAGCCCGCCTTTCCTACCTGCGCGAACTCGAGGACCGCCGCGTGGCCGTGCTCAAGGCCATCGACGAGCAGGGCAAGCTGACGCCCGAGCTGCGCGCCGCCATCGAGCTGGCGCCCACCAAGCAGGAGCTCGAAGACCTCTACCTGCCGTTCAAGCAGAAGCGCCGCACCAAGGGCCAGATCGCCCGCGAATTCGGTATCGAGCCGCTGGCCGACAAGCTGCTGGCCGACCCCACGCTCGACCCCGCCGTGGAAGCCAAGGCCTTCCTGCAGCCCGCCACCACGCTGGACGACGGCAAGCCGGGCCCCGATTTCTCCTCCGTGCCGCTCGTACTCGACGGCGTGCGCGACATCCTTTCCGAGCGCTGGGCCGAGGACGCCGCGCTGGTGCAGAGCCTGCGCGAATGGCTCTGGAACGAGGGCCTGCTGCGCTCCAGCCTCATGGCCGGCAAGGACGAGAACAACGCCGACGTCGCCAAGTTCCGCGACTACTTCGAGTACGACGAGCCCATAGGCCGCGTGCCTTCGCACCGCGCGCTGGCCGTGTTCCGCGGCCGCGCGCTCGAGATCCTCGACGCCAAGCTGGTGCTGCCGGTGGAGCCCGAGCCGGGCAAGCCCAGCATCGCCGAAGGCCGCATCGCGCTGCACCTGGGCTGGAGCCATTCGGGCCGCCCGGCCGACGACCTGATCCGCAAGTGCGTGGCCTGGACCTGGCGCGTGAAGCTCGCGCTTTCCACCGAGCGCGACCTGTTCACCCGCCTGCGCGAAGACGCCGAGAAGGTCGCCATCAAAGTGTTCGCCGACAACCTGCGCGACCTGCTGCTGGCTGCGCCCGCCGGCCCTCGCGTGGTGATGGGCCTGGACCCCGGCATCCGCACCGGTGTGAAGGTGGCCGTGGTCGATTCCACCGGCAAGCTGGTCGAGACCGCCACCGTGTTCCCGCACGAGCCGCGCAAGGACTGGGAAGGCTCGCTGCACACGCTGGGCAAGCTGTGCGCCAAGCACGGCGTGAACCTGATCGCCATCGGCAACGGCACCGCCAGCCGCGAGACCGACAAGCTCGCCGCCGACCTCATCAAGCTGCTGGCCAAGATGGCCGCGCAGGCCGGTGCCCCTGAGCTCAAGGTCGACAAGGTGGTGGTGAGCGAGGCCGGCGCTTCGGTGTACTCTGCCAGCGAGTTCGCCTCGCAGGAGATGCCCGACGTGGACGTGAGCCTTCGCGGCGCCGCCTCCATCGCGCGCCGCCTGCAGGATCCGCTGGCCGAACTCGTGAAGATCGACCCCAAGAGCATCGGCGTGGGCCAGTACCAGCACGACGTGAACCAGAGCGAGCTCGCACGCACCCTGCAGGCCGTGGTCGAAGACTGCGTGAACTCGGTGGGCGTCGACCTGAACACCGCCAGCGTGCCGCTGCTCAGCCGCGTGTCGGGCCTGTCTGCCAGCGTGGCGAAGGCGGTGGTGCGCTGGCGCGAGGCCAACGGCGCGTTCTCCACCCGCAAGCAACTGCTCGACGTGACCGGCTTCGGCCCCAAGGCCTTCGAGCAGAGCGCGGGCTTCCTGCGCATCCGCGGTGGCGCCGACCCGCTGGACATCACCGGCGTGCACCCTGAAACCTATCCGCTGGTCGAGCAGATCATCGTCAAGACCGGCAAACCTATCGCCGAGCTGATGGGCCGTGCCGACATGCTCAAGACGCTGAAGCCCGAACTCTTCGCCAACGAGAAGTTCGGCGTCATCACCGTCAAGGACATCCTGGGCGAACTCGAGAAGCCCGGCCGCGACCCACGCCCCGACTTCAAGGTGGCGCGCTTCAACGACGGCGTGGAAGACATCGCCGACCTGAAGGAGGGCATGGTGCTCGAAGGCACCGTGAGCAACGTGGCCCAGTTCGGTGCCTTCGTCGACCTCGGCGTGCACCAGGACGGACTGGTCCACGTGAGCCAGCTGAGCCACAAGTTCGTGAACGACGCGCGCGAGGTCGTGAAGACCGGCGACATCGTCAAGGTCAAGGTGATGGAAGTGGACGTGGCGCGCAAGCGCATCGGCCTGTCGATGAAGCTCGACGCCGCTCCGGCGCGCCGCGACGGCCCGCGTGACAACCGCTTCGAAGGGGCAGGACGCGGCCAGCAGCAGCACGGCCGCCGCGACAGCTCGCCGCAACCGGCGGGGCAGATGGCCAATGCCTTCGCCAAGCTGCAGGGGCTGCGCAAGTAAGTCCTGCCGAAAGAACGATTGCCCATTAAACTAGTCATCTAACTAGTTATGAATGGGTGGTCCGCCATGAAAACCTGGCCGGTACAAGACGCCAAGGCGCGTTTCAGTGAATTCCTGGAGGCTTGCCTGGTCGACGGGCCTCAGATGGTGACGAAGCGCGGCGCCGAAGCAGCCGTGCTCGTTCCGGCGGCTGAGTGGCGGCGCCTGCACGCGAGCGCCAAGCCGTCGCTCAAGGATCTGCTGCTTTCGGAAGAAGCCCGCACCGAATTTCTCGTCCCTCAGCGGGGTAGCGCTCGCAGGCGCCGCGTCATCCCGATGCGCTGAGGTCGGCATGTACCTGTTGGACACGAACGTCATTTCCGAACTCCGCAGGCCCCGCCCGCACGGCGCGGTGCTCGCGTGGATCGCCCCCATCGCGGACGGCGACCTGCATCTCTCGGCGGTGACGCTCGGAGAGATCCAGGCCGGCATCGAACTCACGCGCGAGCAGGACGCAGCCAAGGCCGACGAGATCGAGCAATGGGCGGCCATGGTTGCCGTCTCGTACAACGTCCTGCCCATGGATGCGGAAACCTTCAGGCTCTGGGCGAAGCTGATGCATCGCAGTTCGGACACGCTGTACGAGGACGCGATGATCGCCGCCACCGCCCGGCAGCACGCGCTGACCGTGGTGACCCGCAACGTCAGCGACTTCGCCGGATTCGGCGTCGAGGTTCTGAATCCTTTCGAGCAGCCGAAGGCATGAAAGCCCTGCGGATCTACGCCGGCCCCGCGGCCCGCAAGCACATCGCGCAGCACGGCCTGCGTCCGCAGGACGTGCGCACCATCCCCGGCGCGGCGGGCGGGCCGAAGGGGCTGATCCTCGGGCCGCTGGACCGCTTCATCTTCGGCCGCTGGCTGCCGCAGTCCAGCCAGCAGGTGCACCTGGTGGGTGCGTCGATCGGCGCGTGGCGGCTGTCGACGGCCTGCCTGTCGGGTTCCGACGCGGCATTCGAGCGCTTCGAGCACGACTACGTGCACCAGCAGTTCGAGGTACCGCCGGGGCAGAAGAAGCTCAGCCCGCGCCAGCTCAGCGAGCGCTTCGCCGAGAGCCTCGAAGCCTTCTATGGCGGACGTATCGCCGAGGTGCTGAGCCATCCGCGCTACCGGCTGCACGTGGTGACATCGCGCGGCCGTCACATCCTCGGGCGCGAGGGCAGGGCGCGCACGCCGGTGGGTTACCTGGGCGCCTTCGCCACCAACAGCCTTCACCGCAAGAGCCTGGGCGCGTGGCTGGAGCGCTGCGTGTTCTCCACGCCCGGCGCGGCATTGCCTTTCGCCACGCGCGACTTCCGTACGCGCCAGCACGCGTTGAGCGAGGCCAACTTCAACATGGTGCTGCAGGCCTCGTGCTCCATTCCGTTCCTGCTGGCGGCGGTGCACGACATTCCCGGCGCGCCGCGCGGCGCCTACTGGGACGGCGGCATCACCGACTACCACCTGCACCTGGACTACCAGCCGGCCGACGAGGGCATCGTGCTGTATCCGCATTTCCAGCAGGCGGTGGTGCCGGGCTGGCTCGACAAGGGCCTGCGCTGGCGCCACAAGGCCAGCGGTTTTCTCGACCGGATGGTGGTGCTCGCGCCCGACCCGGAATGGGTGCGCACGCTGCCCAACGGCAAGCTGCCCGACCGCAAGGACTTCATCCACTTCGCGAATGACGCGCAGGCGCGCATCGCGGCATGGGGCCGCGCCACGCGCGAGGCGCGGCGGCTGTCGGACGAGTTCGAGGGCTGGCTTCAGCGCGACGGCGTGCCCGAACTGCTGCCGCTCTGACCCGGCAGCGCCAGGGGCAGGGCGCAGTCGAGCACGTTCACTTCCACCGCATCGCCTACATTGAGCCGGGCGCCCGCAGGCCATCGCCCGGTGCCCAGTGAGCGGCTGTGTACGCCACCGTTGCGGTAGCGCACGACGGCGTAGGGCACCGCGGCACCGCCGTCCGAGCCGCAATCGCGATCGACCGTGGCGGCAAGCTCGCCCGCGCGCCCGACACTGACGACCTCGGCAGCGCGCCAGCCGGCCGAGCGGTCGAACGAGTGCGCATCGAAGGCCGAGCAGCCGCCCAGCATCAGCGCGCAGAGGAGGGCCGAGCGCATCACGGCACCGGCCCTGTCGCAGCGATCGCCGCCGTGGCCTGGATCTCGACGCGGTACTCGGAGTCGATCAGCTTCGCGCCCACCGTGGCGCGCGCGGGGGTATGGCCGGCGGGCACCCATTCGTCCCACACCGAGTTCATCGCGGCGTAGTCGCCCACGGTGCGCAGGTAGATCGTCACGCTTACCAGGTCCTGCTTGGTCGCCCCCTGCGTGGCGAGCAGGCGGTCGATGTGGCGCAGGATCTCGCGCATCTGCCCGGTGATGTCCAGCGAGGGGTTCTCGGCCACCTGGCCCGAGAGGTACAGCAGGCGCGCAGCGCCCAGGTCGACGGTCACCATCTCGCTGAAGCGGGGGCCCATGTCGTGGCGGATGATGTTCATGGCGATGCGGGAGAGATGGAAGAAGACGAGACGATGGCAGCTTGGGGTGCATTCCACCAGCCACCGCCCAGCGCCTGGAAGAGGGCGGCCGCGTCGGTCAGCCGCAGCGCGCGGGCCTGAACCAGATTCAGCAGCGCCTGCTGCTGCGCCTGTTGCGCGATGCGCAGCGAGAGCGCGCTGGCGTCGCCCAGCCGCACCTGCGCCTGGGTGCGCGCCAGGCTCTGCGAGGCCGTGCGCTCGGCCTTCATCGCCGCCTGCAGCGCGCGGGTGTCGGCGTCGATGGCTTCGAGCGTGTTCGCCACGTCCTGGAAGGCGGCGAGCACCGTCGCACGGTACTGCGCGGCCGCCTGGTCGAACGATGCGCGCGCGGCGGCCTCGCGATGCTTCAGCGCGCCGCCGTCGAAGATGGGCTGCGTCACGCTCCCGGCTACGGTCCAGAAGAGCGAGGAAGCCTTGAACAGGTCCGACAGCTTGTAGGCCGACGAGCCGTACGAGTTCACGCCTAGCGTCACGCTCGGCAGCCGTGCCGCGACCGCCACGCCGATGGCGGCGCTCGCCGACTTCAGCTGCGCCTCGGCCGCGCGAACGTCCGGGCGGTGCTCGACGAGGCTGGAGGGCAAGGTCAGCGGCAATTCCGTCGGCAGATGCAGGGCATCGAGATCGAAGCGCGCCTCCACGCCCTGGCTCGGGAAGCGGCCGGCCAGCGTGGCCAGCAGGTTGCGCTGCTGCGCCAGTTGCCGGTCGAGCGGCGGCAGCGTCGCTTCGGTGGCGGCCAGTGCGGCTTCCTGAGCGTCGACGTCGGCCGGCGCCACCTGACCCAGCGTCAGTTGCTTGCGGTAGGCCTGCAGCACCTCCTTCTGGCCCGCAATGATGGTCAGCGTGGCGCTTTGCTGTGCGCGCAGCGAGGCTTCGGTGATCGCGGCGGTCACCACGTTGCTGCTGAGCGTGAGCTTCGCGGCCAGGCTCTCGAAGCGCTGCTCCTCGGTTTCCGCCTTCGCGCCTTCCACCTGCCTGCGGGTGCCGCCGAACACGTCGGGCGTGTACGACACCGTCACCTGCGCCGTGTGCAGCGTGTAGAGGCTCGCGTTGGACGACACCGGGCTCGCCACCGCGCTGGCCACGCGCTGCCGCGTGGGCGAGTAGCCCAGCGCCACGCTGGGCCAGAAGGCGGCACGGTCGGCGGCTTCGTTCTCCTGCGCCGCGCGCAGGGCGGCGTCTGCCGCCTCGATGGTCGGGTTGCCGGCGAGGCTCTGCGTGACCAGCGCGTTCAGCGGCTCGCTGCGGAAGGCCTGCCACCACTGGGCCGGCACGTCGAGCTCGGGCGACAGGCGCGCCAGCGGCACGCCTTCGGCTTCCTTGCTCGCGGATGGTGAGGAGGTATATCGCTCGGGCAGGTTCAGCTGCGGGCGGGCGTAGTCGGGGCCGGCCGCGCAGCCGGCCAGCAGCATCGCCGCAATGCCGGCCGCCACGGGCGTCGCCAGGTTTGTCTTCGTTGTCTTCACTGGTTGTTCCGCTTTCCTAGCGATCGCGCCGCGAGCGCGTGCCCCAGCCCTTGCGTTCGAACACGCGTTCCATCGCGAAATACAGCGTGGGCAGGATGAAGAGAGTCAGCAGCGTCGACACCACCAGCCCGCCGACCACCACGGTCGCCAGCCCGCGCTGCACGTCGGTGCCCACGCCGGTGGCCAGGGCTGCGGGCAGCATGCCGACCGACGCCACCGTGGCCGTCATCAGCACCGGCCGCAGCCGCTCGGTCGCGCCTTCGAGCACCGAGGCCTGCAGCGCCAGCCCTTCGCCGCGCACGCGGCGGAAGTTGGCGACCATGATGATCCCGTTCTGGATCGACACGCCGAAGAGCGCGATGAAGCCCACGGCCGTCGCCACGTTGAGCGTTTCACCCGCCGCGTGCACCGCGATCAGCCCACCCAGCGTGGCCATGGGCACCACGCCGAGGATCAGCGCCACCTGCCGGATCTTTCCGAACTGGAAGAACAGCAGCACCGCCATGATGCTGACCACGATCGCCAGCGACACGCCCAGCCGCGCCTGCGCGCGCTGCTGGTTCTCGAACTGGCCGGCCCACTGCAGGTGGAATTTCGCCGGGTCGAACTTCACTTCCTTCGCTATGCGATCGCGCGCCTCGTCGAGGTAGGAGGCGAGGTCGCGGTCGCGGTTGTCCACGCGCACCGTGATCTGCCGCTCGTTCATCTCGTGCGAGATCGTGCTTTCGCCGGTCTGCAGGCGGATGTCGGCCACCTGCGCGAGTGGCACCTTGGCGCCGCTGGAGCTGTTGAGCAGCAGCGAGCCGATGGCCTCGGTGTTGCCCTTGGCGCTCCTGGGCATCTTCACCGACACGTTGTAGGTGCGGTTGCCCGAGTAAACGGTGATGACGGGCGCGCCGCCGATGCCGGTCTGGATCAGGCTGGCCACGTCGTTCGCGTTCACGCCGAAGCGCGCCGCCGCTTCGCGGTTGAGCTGGATCACCACCTGCGGGATCGGCGGCTCCTGGAACAGCGACGCGGAGGCCGTGCCGCGCACCGTCTGGAGCAGGTCGACGATCTGGTTGCCGATGCGCCGGCTTTCCTTCAGGTCGTCGCCGTAGATGCGCAGCACCAGCGGGCTGTGCGCACCGCCCACGGCGTCGTTCACGCCGTCGATGATCGGCTGGCTGATACCCACGTCGAAGCCCGGCATGCGCGCGAAGCGCTCGGTCAGGGTGCGCACGAAGTCGGCCTTCTTCACCCCGGCCGGCCACTCGCCGTACGGCTTGAGGCCTACCGGCACCTCCATGTGCGAGGGTGTCCACGGGTCGGTGCCGTCGTCGTTGCGCCCGAGCTGCGTCACCACGTACGAGACCTCGGGGTATTCGAGCAGCACATGCCGAAGCTCGGTCGCCATCTCGCTGGCCTTGTCCAGCGACAGGCCCGAGGGCAGCTGCACCTGCAGCCACAGGGCGCCTTCGTCGATGTCGGGCAGGAACTCGCGGCCGGCCGTAGCACCCAGCACCACCACCGCGGCCAGCGCCGCGACGCTCAGCCCGTAGGCGATGGCCGGCACCTCCAGCAGCCGCGCCAGCACCCGCCGGTACGCGCCCGTGAGCCACACCAGCGGCTTGTTGACGAAGGGCTTGCTCGGCTTGCGCAGCGCCACGTAGGCCAGGCTCGGAATGAGCGTCAACGCGCAGAGCAGCGCGCCCACCAGCGCATAGCCGACCGTGAACGCCATCGGCTTGAACAGCTTGCCCTCGGCCCGCTCGAAGGCGAAGAGCGGGAAGTAGGCCGTGATGATGATCAGCGTCGCGAAGAAGATCGGCCCCGACACATGGCTCACCGTCTCGAGGATGTTGCCCTCGGTGAGCGTGGCGTGCGGCTCCTCTTCGCGGCGCCGCAGGATGGCCTCCATCACCACGATCGCGCCGTCCACGATGATGCCGAAGTCGATCGCGCCCAGCGAGAACAGGTTGGCCGGCATGCGGGTGAAGTGCATCACGATGAACACCGTCACCAGCGACATCGGAATGGCCACCGCCGCCACCACCGCGCTGCGCGGGCTGCCCAGGAAAAGAATGAGCACGAAGCACACCAGCGCCATGCCTTCGAGCACCGTGTGCGTCACCTTGTCGACGGTGAGCTTCACCAGGTCGTCGCGGTCGATGTAGGGCACGATCTTCACGCCCATGGGCGCGAGCTCGGCCTGCAGATCGTCGATCTTCCTGTGCACGCCTTCGAGCACGCGCGAGGGGTTCTCGTACTTGAGCATCAGCACGATGCCCTCGATGGTGTCCGGGTTGGTGTCCTTGCCCAGGATGCCGCCGCGCTCCTGGTGGCCGAACTGCAGCCGCCCCAGGTCGCGCACCAGCACCGGCGAGCCGCTGCTCTGCGCCACCACCACCGAGCCCAGGTCGTCCAGCGTGCGGATCTGGCCGATGCCGCGCACCACGTAGCTCTGGTCGCCGCGCGCGATGCGCCCGCCGCCGGCGTTGGCGCTGTTGTTGTTGATGGCCGTGACCACGTCGTTGAGCACCAGTCCGTACTTCTGCAGCCGCGCCGGGTCCAGCTCCAACTGGAACTCGCGGGTGAAGCCGCCGAAGTTGTTGATGTCGACCACGCCGGCCACCTGCTTGAGCGCGGGAATCACCTTCCAGCGCTGCAGCTCCGACAGCTCCATCAGGTTCTTGCTGTCCGACTCCAGCGTGTAGCGGTAGATCTCGCCGGCCGGCCCCGCCACCGGCCCCAGGCCGGGCTGCGCGCCCGAGGGCAGGCTGACCTGGCCGATGCGCTCGGTCACGCGCTGGCGTGCGAAGTAGTCGTCGGTGCCGTCCTTGAAGGTCAGCGTGATCAGCGACAGCCCGAAGGTGCTGCTGGAGCGGATCGAGGCCAGCCCCGGCGTGTTGCTCAGTGCGCGCTCCAGCGGCGTGGTGATCTGCTGCTCGATCTCCTCGGCGGCCAGGCCGTTGACCTGCGTGGTCACCTGCACGTTCACGTCGCCGAGGTCGGGATAGGCCTCCACCGTCATCTGCGTCCACGACCACGCGCCGAAGAGCACGAGCGCCACCGACATCGCCCAGGCCAGGTGCCTGCGGCGAAAGAACTGGGTGATGACGAGATTAATCATTCAGCAGCACACCACCACGGACCACCACGCGCTCGCCCGCGGCCAGGCCGCTGCGGATGCGGACCTTGTCGCCGTCTTCCCGGCCCAGCTCCACCGTGCGGCGCACGAAGGTCCAGGGCTCGGCCTCGACGAAGACGCTCACGCTGTCGTTGTTCATCAGCAGCGCCGATGCCGGCACCTGCGGCTGCGCGCCCTGCGGCACGCCCAGCACCGCCGTCGCGTACATGTTGGGCTTGAAGATGCCTTCGGGGTTGGCGAACATGATGCGCGCGCGGGCGCGGCGCGTGTCGGCGTCGAGCACCGCGCTCACGAAGGCCACCTTGCCGCTGAAGCTGCGGCCCGGGTAGGCGGCCAACGTGACCACCACGTTCTGCCCGGGCGCGACCGTGCCCACGACGCTCTCGGGCACGTTGACCGTGACCCAGACCGAATCGAGGTTCGACACCGTCATCAGCGCCGCGTTGGCGTCGTTCAGGTTCGCGCCGGCGGCCGCGTTCAGCGCGGTGATCGTGCCCGACGTGGGCGCGACGATCTTCAGCACCGGGCCGGCCTGGGCTCCGCTGCCTTCCGCGCCGAGGCTGCGCAGGCGTGCCTCGCTGCGCTGCAGTTCAGCCTTCTGCTGGGCGACGGCGCTCTGGGCCGCTTCCACGTCCTTCACGGCGTTGGAGCCGGCCTCGTTCACGGCGCGTGCACGCACCAGTGCGCGCTGCGCGAGGTCGAGTGCGTCGCGGGCCTTCTGCGCGTCGGCTACGGCCTGCGCGAGGTCGGGCGAACTCATCGTCGCAAGTACCTGGCCGCGCTTGACGGTATCGCCCAGGCGCACCTTGAGTTCGAGCAGCCTGCCGGTCAGCGGCGGGAGGATGTTGACGGTATTGGCCGGGTTGGCCTCCACCGTGGCGGGCAGACTCACCTCGTGCGGCAGCGTGTCCTGGCCCACCGTGGCAACGAGCAGCCGGTCGCGCAGCGGCGAACCGGCAGGTACGCTCAGGCGGTTGCCCTGGCGCACGAGCATCGGCGCGGGAGCGGCGACCACCGTGGTGGCGGCATGGGCGGCGCCGTCGAAGGAGTCGACGCACAGGGCCGCGCAGGTCATCACGCCGAAGACGATGCGCGCGGGAGTGATCTGGTAGAGGGATTTCTTCTTCATCGCGATACGGATCTCGCGGGACGGGCGCGCCGTGCACGGGACGCCTTCCCATGCCCTCGATCCGCTCCCGTCTCCTGCCGGGGAGCGTAAGAAAAGGCGCCTGAAGAAGCTCCCAAGAAATCCTGAAGTTCGCTTAAGGATCGGTCCGGTGGCCGGAAGTCAGGAACGCGCGGCATGATCCGCGCCATGAGAATTCTGCTGATCGAAGACGACCGCAAGGCCGCCCGGCTGCTGGCCCGGGGCCTGCAGGAAGAGGGCTTCGTGGTCGACGTGGTGCACACCGCGGAGGAGGGCGACGAAGAGGCTTTCGTCGTCGCCTACGACCTGATCGTGCTCGACTGGATGCTGCCCGGAAAGGACGGCCTCACCCTGTGCCGCGACCTGCGCCAGCGCGGCTGCAAGACGCCCGTGCTCATGCTCACCGCTCGCGATGCGCTGAGCGACCGCGTGGCTGGCCTGAACACCGGCGCCGACGACTACCTCACCAAGCCCTTCGCCTTCGACGAACTGCTGGCACGCGTGCGCGCGCTGTTGCGCCGCTCCGAACTCGTGCGCCCGACGGTGCTTGCGCTGGCCGACCTCAGCCTCGACCCGATGAGCCAGCGCGTGCTGCGTGGCGGCATGGTGCTGGAGCTGACCCACAAGGAGTTCGCGATCCTGCAGATCCTGCTGCGCCACGCCGGCGAGGTGGTCAGCCGCTCGCGCCTGGCCGAGCAGGTGTGGAAGGACGACATGATTTCCATCGACAACCTGATCGACGTGCACATCAGCAACCTGCGCCGCAAGGTCGACGCGCCGCCGGCCGCGCCGCTGATCCAGACCGTGCGCGGGCGAGGCTTCAGGCTGGCGCTGGCGGACGACGGCGCAGGTGGCGGCGGAAGCGTCGCGCATGCTTAGCTTCCGCAAGCGGCTGGCGCTGGCACACGTCAGCGTGATCGTGGTGGTGATGGCGGTCGCCGCCCTCGGCTCGTACCTGGTGTTCTCGCGCAACGTGCACCGCGAGCTCGACGCCGCGCTGCTGGCGCTGGCCGAGACCGAGATGGGCATGCTGCTGTCGGCCGGCGAGAGTGACACCGTCATCGTCCACGAGGCGCCACCCGGCCCCGGCGCGCCTTCTTTCGTGCGACTCGACAGGCTGGTGCAGATCATCGACGCCGATGGTCGCGTGCTTGCGCGCAGCAGCAACCTCGGCGAGGCGCAGCTGCCCATTCCGGCCGCGCTGCGCGAGCGGCTCGCGGCGGGCGAGACCGTGTTCGAGACGCTCGACGGCTACGGCGAGGAGCCTACGCGAATGGTCTCGGTGCCCGTGCCCGGTCGCGCCTCGCTGCTCGCGGTGCAGGTGGCGGGCTCGCTGGACGACGTGAACCGCACCGTGGCCATGGCCAGCGCGCTGTTCATCATCCTCGGCGGTGCGCTGCTGCTGGCGCTGGGCGCGGCCGGCGCGCTCATCACCCGGCGCGCCTTCGGCGCCATCGACGACGTGGTGCGGCAGGCCCACCGCATCGGCGACGCGAACCTCGGCGAAAGGCTGCCCCACCCCGGAACGCGCGACGAGATCGGACGGCTGGTCGACACGCTCAACGACATGCTGGCGCGCATCGAGCAGGGCATGGAGGCGCAGCGACGCTTCACGGCCGACGCCTCCCACGAGCTGCGCTCGCCGCTGTCGCGCCTGCGCACGGAGCTGGAACTGGCTCTGCGCAGGCCGCGCGAACCGGCCGCGTACGTGGAGACACTGCGTTCGTCGCTGGAAGAAGTCGAGTCGCTCACGCTGCTCGTCGAGGAACTGCTGGTGCTGGCCCGGCTCGACGCCGGCCAGGAACGCGATGCGGTGGAAACGGTGTCGCTGAACCAGCTCGCCGAGGAAACATTGAGACGGCTGGAGCCGCTGGCGCGCGAGCGCCGCCTTGCCCTGTCGCTGGAACCTGCACTGCCAGTGGCTGCGCGGGTCGCCCGTGGCGCGGCCAGCCTTGCACTTGCCAACCTGCTCGACAACGCCCTGAAGTTCTCGCCGCCAGGCACCACCGTGCGCGTGAGCCTGCGCGCGGACACGGAGGCGAACGAGGCGGTCATCACCGTGTCTGACAGCGGCCCGGGCATTCGCGGCGACGAGATGCCGCACCTGTTCGAACGCTTCTATCGTGGCGCCACGGCGCGCTCTGACGAGAAGACGCCGGGCCTGGGCCTCGGGCTGGCGCTTTCGCAGGCCGTGGTGCACGCGCATGGCGGGCGGATCGAGGCGGCGAACGAGAGCGGGGGAGGGGCGCGGTTCGACATGAGGTTGCCGCTGGCGGTGCCGGGCAAACCCTGACCGGGCACGCGAATGGCGCTTCGAGAATGACCCGGTCCATTCCCGAAACGACGCAATGAAAGGGTCCCCGCCGCCATGTCCCAAGCCACGCTGTCCCGCCGCCGGTTCACGCTCGCCACCGCCGCCGCAAGCCTTGCCTTGCCGTCCTTCGCGCAGACCGCATGGCCCACCAAGCCGATCCGCGTGATCGTGCCCTACACGCCCGGCGGCTTCACCGACCAGATGGCGCGGCTGGTGCAGATCGGGCTGCAGACGAAGCTCGGGCAGCCGGTGCTGGTCGACAACAAGCCGGGCGCCAACAGCCTGATCGGCGTCGATGCGATCGCGAAGGCGGCGCCGGACGGCACGACCTTCGGCGTGGTCATCGCGGCCTATGCGGCCAACACCACGCTGTACCCCAAGCTGCCCTACGACCCGCGCAAGGACCTGACGGGCGTTTCGCTGATGGGCGTGTCGCCGCTGCTGGCTGCAGTGAATGTCGATGCGCCGTTCAAGACTGCGCGCGAGCTCATCGACTATGCGCGCGCCAATCCGGGCAAGGTGAGCTTCGGCTCCTCGGGCAACGGCTCGGCCGCGCACCTGACCACCGAGCTGTGGAAGTCGCTGACGCAGACCTACATGATCCACATCCCGTACCGCGGCGCGGTGCCGGCGCTGACGGACCTGATGGGCGGGCAGATCCAGCTTTTCTTCGACGCGCCCACGGGCCTCATCAACCAGGCCAAGGCCGGCAAGGTGCGGCTGATCGGCGTGGCGGGCGACAAGCGGCTGGCGGCGGCGCCCGATGTGCCGACCTTCATCGAGCAGGGTTTCGCGGGCTTCACCGGCAGCACCTGGGCCGGCATGCTGGCGCCGGCGGGCACGCCGCGCGACATCGTCAGGCGCATGTCGCAGGAGGTGGCGAACATCATCAGGAGCGACGACACGCGCGCCAAGCTGGATGCGATGGGCACCATTCCCGCAGGCAGCACGCCGGAGGAATTCGATGCGTTCATCACCGCCGAGACGGCGAAATGGGGAAAGGTGATCCGCACCGCGGGCGTGAAAGCCGAATAACAAGCGCAGTAGCGCTTTCAAGGTAATTCAGTCGTTCAAGACAGGTTCCGAGGTCCGGAAGGTCATTCGGATGGCGCTGCACGGATAGTGCGGCCCATTGCAGGGCAATCGAGAATTTCACTGCCTCAAAAGAAGGCACGGGTCCATCCGCGCTGATTCGGAAAGAAGAGGCGGCGGCGGTGGGTTTGTGAAATCCAAATCGATACCCTGGAGACAAATCTTGAACAAGACGAAGATTTCCGGCTTTCATGGAGCAACACGGTGGCCGGGGCGGCTGCTTCGGCCATTTCTCCTCGCAATGGCCTGCGGCGCGTTCATTTCATCGGCACACGCGGCCAACGACATTTCCGGCACGCTCATCAGGACCTGTTCCAACCAGTTGAACAGCTCGCGATATGCCGATGCGGTGCTGGACGATTTCCGCGGCACCCGCTTTCCTTCGCCGAGAACGGGCGGCTTCACGGTCACTTCCGTCGAGCAGGTCTGGCTCGCATTGCCGGCCTATTGCCTCATCAAGGGAACGATCCAGCCGACTTCTCCGGGCGGTGTCGATCCGGCGGTGAAGGACCCGAGCTACCGCGTGTCCGACATCAATTTCCAGATCTATGTCCCGTCGCAATGGAACGGCAAATTCGTGCAACTCGGCGGTGGCGGATTCGCCTGGAAGACCGACGTGGTCGCCAACGGCATCCAGACCAATCTGCAGTATTCGCCCTCGCTGCAGGGAATTGCGCTGTCGAATTACGCGGTGATCCTCGCCGATGCGGGCGTCGGCGATTCGGGAAAATCCTTCGACCCCGAATTCGTGCAGGCCGGCAGGAAGCTCAGCGACGTCGCGAAGCAGGAAATGGTGAAGAACTTCGGCCAGGACTCCATCAAGAAATCGCTGGACGTCGGGCTCTATCTATTGAAGAAGCTCACGGGCAGCAAGCCGACCGACACCTATTTCGTCGGCATTTCCACCGGCGGCCGGCAGGCGTTGAAGGCCATGGCGAACTGGCCCGACGCCTACGACGGCATCGTCGCCGGAGCACCGCCCGTGGACGAGACCAACCTGCTCAAGACGATCGAGGTACCGGCGGTGGTCAACGACTGGGTGGTCAACTGGGCCGGCGCTTCGGCAATGATCATCAGCCTCTTCGGCCAGCAGGTGTCGCAGCAGACCCTGAGCGACGGGCTGGGCGCGGTCTCGCGGCACCTGGCGGACGTGGCCATCGAGTCCGGCGCGGACTACGACGGCTACAACAGGCTGCTCGACGAACTCGCGCCCGTCTGGAACGTGCGGCCCGCCGAACTGCTTGCGTTCTTCGATGCGGCCGCAAGCCAGAAGAAGGCGGGCGGAAAGGGCAAGAAGATCATCATCTACCAGGGCACCTCGGACTTCCTGGTGCCTTGCACGCAGGCCGGAGAGTTCGTCAGCAAGCTGGCGGCCTTGCCCTCGGGCGGCAAGGTGACGGCGGGCGACATCAAGGGCTCGGTGCGTGCCTATTTCATCGAGGACTACAGCCACGGCTTCTACAACACCAACTCGCTGCTCAGGCGAGTGGGGCTGACGCCGCTGCAGCTGGCCTGGAATGCCGTTGCGGATCTCGACAACTGGGTGCATGACGACCAGGCCCGCTATGGCGCGCCATCGCTTGCGAGGAATGCGACGGGCGAGATTCCGGCGAACCAGTCGCTGGGCGCGTGGAAGTGCATCGCGACACCCTGAGGCCGGGAGCGCTTCCGGGCGCCCGGAATCAGGGTGCCAGCACCAGCACCTTGAACTGGCTCGGCACGATCCGCATGCCGACGATGTTGCAGCGGTTCTGCACCGACAGGCTCGTCATGCGCGTGCACGGCGTGCCCTTCAGCAGCACGGTGAATGCACCGGTGATGTGGCGCGAGGGCCCCATCACCGTCTGCGACACCACGCCCATCAGCACCCCGGCGTTGTCGCCGTTGGTGATGGGCGTGACGGTCGCCAGGTTGTGCGCGGGAGTGCCCCCGTAGAGGATGTTCCAGGCGTTGGGGATGGCGGTCGGCCCCAGCGCGAAGTTGGGATAGGGAATCGGCAGCGCCGGCGGCGTCTTGCAGACGTCGGGAAAGGCGAGGTCGACGCCCATCATCTGTGCATTGGCGAACATGGCAACGGCTCCTTCGTTCGGGGTCAACCCATGTGGATCTGCTCGGCATCGACCTTGACCAGCCCCTTGCTGGTGAGCAGCGTGTTGTTCGAATGCAGGCGCAGGGTTTGCTCGGCCTGGATGTCGAGCTGGCCGGCACGCACCTGTTCCACTTCCTCGGTCAGGCGGAAGCTCGAGCGGGTGAGCAGGTTGAGGCGCTCCAGCACCACCTCGCAGGCGCGCCCGACGAAGCGCGACACCAGCACGTTGAAGCGGACGCGGGCGCCCTGGTAATCCATCTCGCCGATCTCGCAATGGGCCTGCCGGGCCTGCGTGCGCCACTCGGGCGCCTGCATGGCGATCGAGGTGTCCGACTCCAGCGCCATGGGGCCGGCGCTGCGCGCGCGGATGCCCCCGGAGCGCGAGACCAGCGTCAGGTCGCCGTCCACGGCCAGCGTCGCCTGCCTCGGGTCGGCCTGGGCGACCACCGCGATGACGAAGCTCTCGCCCTGGCGGGTGGAGGTGATCAGCACCGTGTCGCCCGGCGCGGGCAGCAGCAGGCAGCTGGCGACGCGGCGGCAGCGCAGCGATCCCTGGCCGTCGTCGAGGCCGACCTCGAACCAGGGATCGCCATCGCTGGCGATCACCGTGGCGGTCCGCGTGCCGGAGTCCGCGCGGGCCGCGTTGGAAGGGCGTTGCATCAGCGGATCCAGCACGCCTTGCGTTGCATGGTGTGCGGCGGCGACCGTGTCGCCGGCCGTGTTCCGTGTGGAGTTCATGGGTTGTCTTTCTTGGGGCGCCGGCCATGGATGTCGCGGTCCAGGCGGGATGCGCGCTCGGGCTGCTCCAACGCCACCATCTCGGCTTCGTGCAGCGCGGGGTCACGGTCCAGCGTACCCACGCGGGTGCTGAACCTGGCGCCGTCCAGGTCGGCGCGATGGAATACGGTGCGCAGGAAAGCAGCGTCGCGGAAATCGGCCTGTACCAGAAGGGCGTAGGAGAAGTCGGCGTAGTCCAGCCGGCTGCCGGCGAACGAGGTCTGCCCGCAGTGCGCGCGATGGAAGACGCCTTGCTCGAGCCGCGCCTGCGAGAAGTCCGCGCCGTCGAGATGGGCGTCGACCCAGATGCTGTTCTGGAAGTTGCCGCGCCGCGCATCGGCGCCGCGCAGGTCGGCTTCGGGAAAAAGGCACTGCATGGCCTGCGCCCCTGCCAGCACCGCGTTGCGCAGGTCGGCGCCCTTGAAGTTGCACTGCGTGAGGCGTGCATCGCGAAAGCGGCACGCCGTCAGCACCGCATCGATGAACTGGCAGAGATGGAACTGCTGGCCGGAGAAGTCCTGCCCCGCAAGATCCGCCTCGCTGAAGATCGCGTTCGTGAAGCTGGCTCCGGCATAGCGCGTGCCCGTCAGCGTTGCGCGGAAGAAGATGGTCGACGAGAAGGCCACCTCGTTGAAGGACGCGCCCGTCAGGTCGCACTCGGAGAACACGGCCTTTTCGAGGCTGGCACGGTCCAGGCAGGCGTCGTGCAGCTTGCTCTGGTGGAAGTTCGCCTGGTCCATGAAGGCCTCTTCCAGCCGGACGCCCGAAAGGGTGCAGCCGCTGAACACCGAATGCGGCACGGAGGCCGAATCCAGCACCGCGTCGTGCAGGCTGCACTCGTGGAAGGCGGCTCGCGTCAGTTCCGCCGCCGGCAGCTGCGCCTGGTCGAAGCGGCACTTCTCGAAGATGGATTCGCCCAGCTGCGCGGCATCGGCCCGAACACCCCTGAAGCTGCATTCGCTGAACACGCCGCCGCGCAGGTCGATGCCCCTCAGGTCCATGTCGCTGAAGTCCTTCTCGCGGATCGGCTCACCGTTGCGGACCTGGGCTGCCAGAGTCTCGGCGTTCACGCTCTGCCCGCCTCGGGGCGCCGGGGCAGTGTCTTCATCTGGTCGATGTGGGCGCCCAGGGTGAGCGTGCCCGGGCTGATGAAAACCTGGGCGACATCGGCACGGAACAGGTTGGCCTCGCCAAGATCGGCATCGACCAGGCAGGCCTTCTGGAGGTTGGCATTCATGAGATTGGCGAGCCGCAGGGAAGCACGCGTGAAATCGGCGCGGATGAAGAGGCTGTCGGGCGCAGCCGCCGCGCGCAGGTCCGCGCCCTTGAGCGACGCGGAGGAGAAATCGCAGGTGTCGAGCGTGGCCCGCCTGAAGTTCGCGCCATCGAGCGGCAGCTCGCGCAAGGTGCAGTGCACCAGCGTGGCGTCCTCGAAGTCGGCCTCGCGAAGATCGGTGGTGCCGACGAAGCTGGTGGTCTTGAGCAGGGCATGCCGAAAGCGCGTGCCCTTGTGCAGCGGCGTGTGGGCCCAGCTGCAGGCTTCGACGGTGGCGCCGGAAAAATCCACCGACTCGAATTCGGCCTGTACGAACAGCACCTTTTCCAGGCGCGCCTCGCCGAAGTCGCAGCGCGTCAGGCGGCAGCGTTCGGCCATGCTCAGGTAGCTCAGGTCGGCGTGCCGCAGGCTGCAATCGGCCAGCTCGATCCCCTGCAGCAGCAGATGGCTCCAAGTCGCTTCGTCGAGGCAGCAGCGGTCGAGGCGCAGCTTTTCCATCTGCGTGCGCTCGAAGCGGGCCTTTGCGAAGTTGGTGTTCTCGCAGCGGGCGAGGCTGAGGTTGGCGCGCTCGAGGTTGCAGCCTGTCAGCGAGGCCTGGCGCAGGTCGGCGCGCACCAGCACCGATTGGCTCAGGTCGGCGCCGTCCAGGCGGGTGCCCTGGAGGCTGGCGCCTTCGAGCAGGGTCTGGTGCATGCGGGCGCCCCGCAGATCGAGGCCCGAGAGGTCGCAGCCCGTCAGGTCCATGGCGGACAGATCGCGGTCCGCGGCCATGGCGGCGAGCACGCGTTCGCGCGCCTGCGCATTCTGTTCGGCGGCCATCGGATCGGCGGCCGCCTGGTGGTGGGCCCCCATGCGGTACAGCGCCAGCATGTCCTTCTGGCCCCGCTGTCCGAGGGCCTGCAGCTCGGAGTGCTCGGCGGCGCTCATGGCCGGGGTGCCCGTGGCCGCGGCGATGCCGCCCAGCCCCTTGAGGATGGTTTCGGCCTCGAATTTCGGCGGGCCCTTGAGCTGCGCGTTCCGGCTTTCTTCGATGATCCGGCTGCTGTCGAAGCCCGCCTTGCGCGATTCGGATGCGTTCTCCAGGGCCGCCTTCGCGACCTCCTGCCTGGCTTCCTCCAGTTTGCGTTCCTGCTCGCGCTGGTAGGCGCGCGTCTTCTCGATGAACTCGGGCAGTTCGGCCAGCGTGGGCATCCTGTCGAAAGGCTTCGGCAGCGGGCGTTCCCGGAAATGGCGCGGCTTGTGGCCGGCCTCCAGGCCGCGCGCCGTCAGTTCGGCGCGCAGGCGCTCGCCCTTGTCCTTGATGTTCCTTGCCAGGATCGATTCGCGCGCGTCGATCTGGTCCAGCCAGGGGCCGATGGCCGAGACCGGAAGCAGTTCCTCGTCGAGGAACGCATGGATCGCGCCTTTCTCGAGGTTGCAGCGGTTCTCGAAGACCGCCCCGTAGTGGGAGAGGGGGCGCGGCGGGCTGTCCGCCGACTCCATCGCCGGCATGACGTGCGTGATGTCCGCGGCGTCGTCCTCGGCGATGAGCGTCTCGCCGTGAAAGATCAGCATGACCTGCTCCACGTGCGGGAAGAACCAGGCCGTGGTCAGCCGCAGCGGCACCTCTTCCAGCGCAAGAGGCTGCGCAGACTTTCGTGCGACGAAGCCGCGTGCGCGCAGGTCCGGAAGCCGTCCGCGCAGCACCGCGTGCTCCGGGTGCATGTTCCAGATCTCATAGGGCGCGGCCGCGGGGATGGACAGTTCGTCGTTCCAGCGTTGTTCGGCAGCCGCGGCGTTGAAGAACTGCCAGTCCATGTCGCGTGCGAAGCCGGGGTAGAGCGTCTCGCGCCACTGGTCGCCGTAGTCCGTTCCGAGCAGCTTCATGCGCTCGGGCAGGTCGACGTCCATCGCACCCGGGCAGGCAGGGGCCGGACGCCGGTCGGGGCGGTCCATGCCATGGCCCGGGCGTTCGACGTTGGGAAGCCGCTGCACCAGCAGGCCGTTGACCATCTCGGGGGCGTAGCCCATGCCCGCGGGGTTGGCGGCGAAGCCTGGGCCGCCGAATGCGTGCTGCCAGTCCAGGCGCATAGTGTCGAAGGCCTGCGGCTCGGTGGCACGGCCGTCCAGCCAGTAGCGGTCGCCCGAAACGAGGAACTGGCGCCGCAAGGCGCCTACGCGCACGTCGACCGCGCAGCGCGTCTTGTCCTGCTGGTGGCAGGTGTAGGCCTGGCCGCTCACCAGGAACTCGGGCCGCAGCTTGGGAATGCCGAGATCGATCGCGGACTGGGTTCCCACTTCGGCGGAAACGGTCTTCCAGAGCTCCGTCTCCGGCAGCAGCACGCCCCCTTCGCCGAGGGTGTGCATGCCGATCACGGTGATCGCCAAACGCTGGCTTTGCCCGCGCAGGAAGGGCCGCGTCAGGACGCTCAGGCGCAGGGGTTTGATGGTCTTCACGGCTGGATCAGCGCCTTGCGCCGCGGATCACCAGCGGGGTGCGCGCGCGGTCGATGGCCAGCCGTGACGGGTCCTGCGGGTCCTGCAGCAGATGAATGTCGGGCCGGCCCGCGGAAAAGTGGGCCAGCAGATCTTCGTCGATGAGTGTCCGCAAGGTGGTCTGCTGCTCGACGCCGGCGGCATCGGTGTAGGCGACGCCCAACTGCACGGCCGTCAGGCGCTGTCCGACCGGGCCGCGCCGGGAGTAGCCGCTGGGCGAGCGCAGCACGGAAACCGCAACGCCCTGCAGCGGGCGGCCGTCGGCCTGCAGCTGCTGCCACAGCCGGCCTTCCTCGGCGTAGGCACGATGGCTCATCAGCGACACCGCCAGCACGACCCCGGCAAGCGCGATCACGCCCAGGCTGACGACGCCGAACACACCCCACAGAACGATCTCGAGCACGCTTCCCACGCCTCAGAGCAGGACCTTCAGCGCCTGGATGCCGGCGCGCAGGCCGCCCGTCCTGATCTCCGTGCCCACGAGCTGGATGAGCGCACCGGCGTCGCCCAGCGACATGGCCTTGTTCTTCCACTCCGCGCCCACGGCCTCCAGCTTCACGCCGATGGCCTGCGCCTGCACGCCCATGGCCATCGAACGCACGGCCAGCACGCCCAGCGAAATGCCCGACACGTCCATGTTCAGGCCGGTGCCACCCAGGCGGAACCACCTCCAGTCGCTGCTCTTGGAGTAGTTGTTGGTGTAGGTGGCGGAGTTGTTGGTGTAGTTGACCGTCAGGTTGTTGTACGTGTTCGACGTCGTGTTGTAGACGTTGGTGTTGATGACGTGCTGCGTCGTGTTGTGGATGTGGTTGGTCGTGTTGAAGGTCACGTCCGGCGAGGTGTGCACCGTGGGGCCGGTAACTGTGGTGGTCGACGGCCCGTTGACCAGCACGTCATTCGACGTGTTGATGGTGTCGTTGCGGCCGTCGCTGACGAAGCGGATTTCCTTGCCGTCGATGGTGCCGTGGAAGCCGCCGGTGATGGCCAGCTCGACACCGCCGGTGATGGTGTCGTTCAGTCCGCCGCTGAGCATGCGCGTCTTGCCGCCAGATATGGTCTGGTTCACGCCGCCGGTCACGGTCTCGGTGAAGCCACCGGTCACGCTGCGGGTGTCGCCGCCGGTGATGGTTTCCTTGGCGCCGGCGGTGATGTCGCGCGTCTCGCCGTACTGGTAGGTGGCCGATTCGTGGCCCTTGATGAGGGTGGTGCGGGTGCCGTCGGTGGTGTGGGTTTCGTCGGCTTCCACTTCGACGTCGAGGTTGCGCTCGGCGTGCAGCAGGATCTGCTCGGCCCCCGTGCGGTCCTCGAAGCGCAGCATGTTGGCCTGGTTGGCCGCGCCGCCGGTGCTGGAGCGCGTGAGGATGCCGCTGGCCGTGGCGTTGGCGGGCAGCTCCCACGGCGGCATCTGGTCGCTGTTGTAGACGCGGCCGGTGACGATGGGGCGGTCGGGCTCGCCGCCGATGAAATCGACGATCACTTCCTGTCCCACGCGCGGCATGTGCATGGTGCCGTAGTTGGCGCCGGCCCAGCTGCTGGACACGCGCACCCAGCAGGAGCTGTTCTCGTTCGACTGGCCGTAACGGTCCCAGCGGAACTGCAGCTTCACGCGGCCGAAGCGGTCGGTCCAGATTTCCTCGGGGCCGACCACCGTGGCGGTCTGCGGGCCGTTGGTGCGCGGGCGCGGCGTCTTGCGCGCGGGGCGGTAGGCCACGGAGGAGGGCAGCACGGTGAAGTCGAACTCGCACACCGATTCGCTGCTGCCGCCGGTGGAGTACTCGGGCTCCTGCAGGTCGTAGCGGGTCTCGGTGACGAGGTATTCGCGGTTGTCCGACTCGCGCGGGCAATGCGTCATCTGGAACAGGTAACCCGGTGCCATGCCCACCACGTTGGTGTGGCCCGAGGCCAGCTCGTGCGCGCACTGCAGTTCCTGCAGGCGGATCTTGGCGTAGGCGTCGCCCTGCTGGTGCTCCGTGTAGCCGCCGAGCCATTCGTAGACCTCGTAGGTCGAATGCTCGTGAGGCTTCGGGTCTTGCTGCACGCTCTGCAGCGACGCACGCGACTTCCTGAAGTCGAAGTCGTCGAGCATCACGCGGCCGGAGGTGATCTGCTCCGTCACGCGCCACTGGTCGATGCAGGGCTCCAGCGCATTGACCACGCGGTCGCGCGGACGGTAGGCGATGCTGGCATGGCCGGGCAGCGGCTGGTAGCTGCCCGAGTCGTCGGCCAGCACCAGCAGGTGCGAGCCGTTGCTGTGCTCGAAGTGATAGGCGATGCCTTCGTGCTCCATGAGACGGCTCACGAAGGCGAAGTCGCTCTCCTGGTACTGCACGCAGTATTCCCAGGCGGGATAGCTGCCGGTGAGGCGCTTCTCGAACTGGAAGCCGTACTTGCCCAGCACTTCGTCGAGCACCTCGGGCACGCTCTTGTTCTGGAAGATGCGGCAGTCGGTGGTGCGCGTGAGGTACCACAGCCATGGCTGCACCAGCGCGCGGTAGATGTAGTGGCGGCCGGTTTCGTTGGCGCGGCCCACGAGCTCGAAGCGCACCACGGTGCCGTTGAGAAAGCGCGGCGCGCCTTCGTCGGCCAGCTCCAGCGTGAGCGAAGTGCCGAGCAGCTGCTTCAGGTCGAGGCTGAAGCTGCTGCTGACCATGTCCACCTCGAACTCGAAAAGTTGAGAGAGGCCCTCCCGTCCACGCATCGAGCGGAACTTGAGCTGTTCGGTGCTCAGGACGGTGTGGACTTGGACTGTGCGCTGCATTCGGAACTTCCCTGACCCTTGGGTTTCTGCGGCTGAGAAACCTTCGGTGACAGTCTAGAAATCCCTTATGTCACATAAATGACGTGAGGGGCGCAGGGAGCGTCTTTTCCCTCTGAAAACGCCTCGAAAACGGTCACTGAAACAATGTGTAGAAGAAGCCCTTACAGGCCTCTTACGCGAGCCTTACATGGAGGCTTCGAGCATCGCCTTGTAATCTTCGCGCGTGGCCAGCCGGGGGTTGGTCTTGTGGCAATGGTCGGCCATGGCGCCATCGATGATCTGCTCGAACATCGCCGGCGTCACGCCCACTTCGGCCAGGCCCCTGGGCAGGCCCAGGCGCGCGTTCATGTCGCGGATGGCATCGCCGAGATCGCCGGCCGAATCGAGGTGCATGGCCTGCGCCATGCGCTGCAGGCGCTGTTCCTTGCGCACCGACTCGGCGCCTGAATTGAAATGGATCACCGCGGGCAGGAAGAGGGCGTTGAGCGTGCCGTGATGCAGTCGTGGATCGACCCCGCCCAGGCTGTGGCTCAGCGAGTGCACGCAGCCCAGTCCCTTCTGGAACGCCATCGCGCCCTGCATCGACGCGCTCATGAGGTTCAGGCGCGCCTCGCGGTCGCTGCCGTCTTTTGTCGCGCGCTCGATGTGGCCCCATGCGCGCTCGAGGCCGTCGAGGCCGATGCCGTCGGCCGGCGGATTGAACGCGGCCGACATGAAGGTTTCCATGCAGTGCGCGATCGCGTCCATGCCGGTGGCGGCCGTGAGCTTCGGCGGCAGGCCCAGCGTGAGCTCCGGGTCGCAGATGGCGGCCTTGGGCATCAGGAACCAGCTGTGGAAACCGAGCTTGCGGTGGTCGTCGACGATGACGATCGCGCCGCGCGCCACTTCGCTGCCGGTGCCGCTGGTGGTGGGCACCGCGATCAGCGGCACCACGCGCTCGGTGATGCGCGGCGAGCCGCCTTCGATGGTCGCGTAGGTCTTGAGCGGTCCTTCGTGCGTGGCCGCGATGGCGACGCCCTTGGCGCAGTCGATGGCGGAGCCGCCGCCCACGGCGATCAGGCCGTCGCAGCGGCCGCTGCGGTAGAGCTCCACGGCCGCGCGCACCGCCGCTTCGGTGGGGTTGGAGGGCGTCTGGTCGAAGACCGAGACCTCGAGGTCGGCGATGGCGTCGAGCGCCTTCTGCAGCACGCCGGCCGCGCGCACGCCGGCGTCGGTCACGATCAGCGGGCGGTTGATGCCGATGCGCGCGCATTCGCTGGACAGCAGCTTGATCGCGCCGAATTCGAACTGGATCTGGGTGAGGTATTGGATGAGGGCCATGGATGTGGGGATGTCCCGGTAGGCACGGGGCAGTACGATTGCCGACCAGCCAAATCTAACAAGAGCGAACCGTCTTGCACACGAAAGAAACCCTTGCCGCTGTCGCGCCCGGAACACCGGCCGGCACGCGGCTCACGCCGAAGATGGCCAGCGTCGTCGAACGCATGGCCCGCGCAGGCCACCCGCCACTCGACAAGCAGACGCCCGAGGAGGCCAAGGCCTCCTACGAAAAGGGCGCCGGCGTGCTCGAAGTGCCGAAGCCCGAGCTGGCGCGCGTCGAAGACTTCACCATCGCGGCGCGCGACGGGTATGCGATTCCCGCGCGGCTGTACGCACCATCGTCAGCGGTGCTGCCAGTGCTGATCTATTTCCACGGCGGCGGCTTCACGGTCGGCAACATCCGCACGCACGACACGCTGTGCCGCGTGCTGAGCGCGAAGAGCGGCTGCGCGGTGATCTCCGTGGACTACCGGCTCGCGCCCGCGCACAAGTTCCCGACCGCGTCGAACGACGCTTGGGATGCCTTCCAGTTCATCGCGAAGGAGGGTACGGGCCTGGGCCTCGATCCGTCCAGACTGGCCGTGGGCGGCGACAGCGCGGGCGGCACGCTCGCGGCAGTCTGCGCCATCCTCGCGCGCGACGCGGGGTTGCCGCTGTCGCTGCAGATGCTGATCTACCCCGGCACCACCGCGCACCAGGACACGGCCTCGCACCTGCGGCACGTCGACGGCCCGCTGCTGACCAAGGCGATGATCGATTTCTTCTTCGCGCAGTACGTCAACACCCCGGCCGACCGCGATGACTGGCGCTTCGCGCCGCTCTTGGCCGACGACGTGGACGGCGTGGCGCCGGCCTGGATCGGCCTGGCCGAATGCGACCCGGTGGTGGACGAAGGCATCGCCTATGCAGACAAGCTGCGCGCGGCGGGCGTGCCGGTCGACCTGGAGATCTACCGCGGCGTGATCCACGAATTCATCAAGATGGGCCGGGCGATTCCGGAGGCGCTGCAGGCGCAGGACGACGCGGCCCGTGCAATCAAAGAGGCACTACTGGCACCATGAGCAACACGACGACAGCTACCGAACGCAAGGACTTCCGCTTCTTCCACCGCCTGCGCGTACGCTGGGCCGAAGTCGACATGCAGAAGATCGTCTTCAACGCGCACTACCTGATGTACTTCGACACCGCCATCGCCGACTACTGGCGCGCGCTGGCGCTGCCGTACGAGGAGTCGATGCACGCGATGGGTGGCGACCTGTACGTGCGCAAGGCGACGGTCGATTTCCGTGCTTCGGCGCGCATCGACGACGTGCTCGACGTTGGCATGCGCTGCGTGCGCATCGGCAACTCGTCGATCGTGTTCGAAGGCGGGCTGTTCCGGCAGGACCAGTTCCTGGTCGGCTGCGAGTTGGTCTATGTGTTCGCCGACCCGGCGACGCAGACCTCGAAGCCGGTGCCGCCGGCGCTGCGCGAAGTCCTGCTGGGCTACGAGGCTGGCGAGGCCATGCGTACCATCGAGACGGGCGACTGGGCCACGCTCGGCGAAGGCGCCGGCGCTTTGCGGCGGGCGGTGTTCATCGAGGAGCAGAACATTCCCGAATCGCTGGAGTGGGACGAGCAGGACGCCGTGGTGC
Source organism: Variovorax sp. 278MFTsu5.1 (assembly GCF_048305045.1). NCBI lineage: Bacteria > Pseudomonadati > Pseudomonadota > Betaproteobacteria > Burkholderiales > Comamonadaceae > Variovorax > Variovorax sp. 278MFTsu5.1. The sequence goes on along the minus strand of NZ_CP157622.1, from coordinate 3,590,791 downwards.
TGCATGCGGTCGCGCGCAACCGGCTCGGGCAGGTCATCGCCACGGCCCGGCTGCTGCCGGCCGAGAACGGCATCTCGCACATCGGCCGCGTGGCCGTGCATCGCAATCTGCGCAGCGGCGGCCATGGCGCCGCGGTGATGCAGGTGCTGGAGGAGGCTGCCAGGGAGCGCGGCGCCAGCGTGGTCGCACTGAACGCGCAACGCAGCGCCGAGCGCTTCTACGCGCGGCTGGGCTATGTGCCGCATGGAGACGGCTTCGAGGAGGCCGGCATTCCGCACATCGAGATGCGCCGGCCTCTTCGGTCCTCTTCTTCTCAGTAACGGCTCGGCGGATCGGGCACATAGCCCGGGTCCGAGCCGGGGAAGGGCGACGGCCCTGCGGGACGCGGCCAGCGCGGAGGGGGCGGCACCGGGATCACGCCTGCGGCGACGAGGTTCTCGCGGCTGTCGTAGCGGATGCGGACCACCTCGTCGGGCGACGACTGCGCGCGCTCGAAGGTCGTTTTGCCAACGTATGAGGTTTCGCGGCGGCCGTGTGCGGTGCCGAGGCTCGGGCTGGGCGCGGATTGGCGGGCCAGGCTGCCGGAAGATTCGGCGGTCGCAGCGGGAGCGGCGTTGTCGGCTGCGCCTGCCTTGGCTCGCGCGTCGCCCTGGGGCGACGACGATTCGCCGCGGCGCTCGCGCTCGGGGCCGTATCCGCCGTATTCATCGCGGCGCGGGAACGGCGTGACCGGCGCAGGCGGCGGTTCGGGCATGCGCTCGCGGAACATCGCGACGCCGATCACGCCCACGTCGTCCGGCCGGCCGGTGCGGCTGGCGTACGAGTTGCCGGCCGCGGCGAACTCGAAGGCGGCGATCTGCGAATCGCTCTTGCGCCAGCCGGTGATGTCGCTGCGCTCGCGGGCGCCGAAGACGTAGCCGTTCTGCCCGACGCCAGCGGTTTCGCCCGTGACCACGTTGACGCCGTCGACGGACATCACGGCCATGATGCGCTCGCCCATCGCGTTGCGCGCCCGGATGGCGTAGCGCGCGCCGGGGCGGCCGGCCACCCAGTATTCGCCCCGATGGCGGTAGATCGGCAGTTCGGCGCCGCTGCCGCGGTCGACCACACTGATCTGCATCAGCGAGCCGATGCGGCTGGGCGGCGTGGAGGGAACGTAGGGCCGTTCCGAGGTCTGCGCGCAGGCCGGGAACGACGAGGCCACCGCGCTCAGGGCCAGGGCGGTGGAAAAGAGTCTGCGCTTCATGGTGTTTCCTTGCCGGAGTTGATCGGTGCCGGCTTCTACGGCTCGGCAACGGCAACGGGGTTAGGAGACGCGCAAAAAAATGGCGCCGTCGATTTTCGACAGCGCCAAACACCCGCTTTGAGGGCGTTGGGGGTTTAAAGGGTGCGCAGGCTCAGATGTCTTCGAGCAGCGGGTAGGGCAGCGGCTCGACCGTGAGCGCCGGGCCGTCGGCCGCGCCGGCGCGCAGGCCACCGGCCTCGAGCGCGGCGATCTGCATGGAGATCAGCGCGGACCAGCCGCCATCGGGCGCCGGCGCGGCCTGCGCCACGGTGCCCACCGGCTGCTCGGCGTCGCCGGCGGCGAACACTTCCTGCCCCACGGCCACCGGCGCATCGGCCTGGACGAGGTAGGTGCGCCGCTTCAGCGTGCCGCGGAACTGGCTTCGCGCGACCACTTCCTGGCCTGGATAGCAGCCTTTCTTGAAGTTCACGCCGCCCACGGATTCGTAATTGATCATCTGCGGCACGAAGGCGTCGATGACGGGCGTGGTCAGCGTCACGATGCCGCTGCGCACCTCGCTCCATTGCCACAGGTTGTCGTCCAGAGCCGGGCCCGTGGGCGCGGCATGCCCGGCCGGCGCGATCCAGAGCGCGCGAGGCACGCCGTCGGCCGGATAGAGCGACACGGCACTGGCTTCGTCGCCGACAGCCGTGCGCTTGCCGGGCGGGGCCGCCGCGTCGAGCCCGTTGGCGGTAAGGGCGGTGCCGGCGAGGCCGTACAGCGCGTACTGCTCGGTGGCGTCGCTCAGCTTGGCCTTGGCGCGCAGCACATACATCGACAGGCGCTTGAGCGTGGCGGCAAGGATGTCGCGGCTGCACACCAGCAGGATCAGTTCCGGTTGCGGCTTGATGCCGATGAAACTCGCGATCACACGGCCCTTGGCGGTGCACAGCGCGGCCAGGCGGGCGTCGGAGGCTCCGAGCAGGGAGAAGTCCTGTGTGAGCTGGCCGTGGAGGAAACTGGCGGCGTCCGGACCTTCGGCACGGATCACGCCGAGATGGGAGAGGGCGGTCACCCCATTGAGAACGACAGTGGTCATCGCTGAATTATCATGGCCGGGCCTGTTCCTTCGAGGCGGCAGGGGCTCCAGCCCTTCGGTTCGCAAGGGCACCGTTTTTTGATTGCCTCCGGCTTTTTCCCCGTCATCCCCACATCGGACTCGTGCGCAGTTTCTTCCTCACGCTCTTCCTGCTCGCCGCCCTGGCCGTGCTTGCGCTCGGCGGCGCCGGCCTTTGGTGGGTGCATCAGCCGCTCAAGCTGCCTGCGCCCAGCGTCGACCTGTCGGTCGAGCCCGGCACCACGCCGCGCGGCATTGCCCAGGCTGTGGCCGACACGGGCGTCGACGTGCAGCCGCAACTGCTCTACCTGTGGTTCCGCGTCTCGGGGCAAGACCGCCAGATGCGCGCCGGCAGCTACGAACTGGAGCGCGGCGTCACGCCCAAGCTGCTGCTCAACATCCTGGTGCGCGGCGAGGAAGCCACCCGCAGCGTGGTGCTGGTGGAAGGCTGGAACATCCGCCAGGTGCGCGCCGCGCTGGCCAAGGCCGATCAGCTCAAGCCCGAGAGCGTGGGCATGACCGACGAGGCGCTCATGGCCAAGCTGGGCAAGCCCGGCTTGCACCCGGAAGGGCGCTTCTTCCCGGACACATACACCTACTCGAAGGGCTCGACCGACATCGCCCTGCTGCAGCGCGCGATGCGGGCCATGGACAAGAAGCTGGAAGCTGCCTGGGCCGCCCGAGCCTCCGACTTGCCGCTGAAATCGGCCGATGAGGCGCTTATTCTGGCCAGCATTGTCGAAAAGGAGACAGGCAAGGCCAACGACCGCGCGGAAATCGCGGCCGTGTTCTCCAACCGCCTGCGCATCGGCATGCCGCTGCAGACCGACCCGACCGTCATCTACGGCATGGGCACCGCCTTCGACGGCAACCTGCGCAAGAAAGACCTCCAGACCGACACGCCCTGGAACACCTACACGCGCGGCGGCCTGCCGCCCACGCCGATTTCCATGCCCGGCAAGGCGGCGCTGCTGGCGGCGGTGCAGCCTGCGCAAAGCAAATCGCTGTATTTCGTGTCTCGCGGCGACGGCACCAGCCAGTTCAGCAGTTCGCTCGACGATCACAACCGCGCGGTCAACCGCTACCAGCGCGGCGGCGACACCAAACCGAAGGCGACGACCCAATGAGTGACCAAGGCTTGTTTCTGACGCTGGAAGGCATCGACGGCGCGGGCAAGTCGAGCCATCTCGACGCGCTGGAGGCGCTGTTCAAGGCGCAGGGCCGCACGGTCGTCCGCACGCGCGAGCCCGGCGGAACGCCATTGGCCGAAACGCTGCGCGGGCTGGTCCTCGAGAAGCCGATGGACCCGCTGACCGAATCGCTGCTGGTGTTCGCAGCCCGGCGCGACCACATCGCCCAGGTCATCGGCCCGGCGCTGGCGCGCGGCGATGTGGTGCTTTGCGACCGGTTCACCGATGCCACCTTCGCCTATCAGGGCGCGGGGCGCGGTTTCGACAACGCCGTGTTGTCGACTCTCGAGCAATGGGTCCAGGGGCAGGCGGGTGGCACGAAGCTGTTGCAGCCACGGATCACGCTGTGGTTCGACCTCGCTCCCGAGATCGCCGCACAGCGGCTGGCCGGTGCTCGCGTGCCCGACAAGTTCGAGGCGCAACCGGTCGAGTTCTTCCGCCGCGTTGCCCAGGGCTATGCGGATCGTGCAAGCGCCGACGCGCAGCGCTTCGTGCGCATCGATGCCAGCCAGACGCGCGAGCAGGTCTGGCTGCAGATCGAGTCCGAGCTGAGGGCGCATGGCGTGCTGGCCGGAGGTCGCGCCGGATGAGCGCCGAGGCACTGTCTCCCTGGCTGCGCCGGCCGCTGACCGAACTGCTGCGCCAGCGCGGCCACGCCTGGCTGCTGCAGGGCCCGTCGGGCATCGGCCAGTACGAGCTGGCGCTGGCACTGGCGTCCGCCTGGCTGTGCGAGCAGCCGACGGAGGAGGGCACCGCCTGCGGCAATTGCCCGAGCTGCCATGCCATCGAGGTGCGCACGCATGCCGACCTCTGCGTGCTGATGCCCGAGGTGGCGATGCAGGAGCTTGGCTGGCCGCTCGACGAAAAGGCGCAGGCGGACATCGACGACAAGAAGCGCAAGCCCAGCCGCGAGATCCGCGTGGAGGCGATGCGCGACGCGGTCGGCTTCGCCCAGCGCACCAGCGCGCGCGGCCGCGGCAAGGTGGTGCTGGTGTATCCGGCCGAGCGCATGAACACGATCACGGCCAATGCGCTGCTGAAGACGCTGGAGGAGCCCGTGGGCGACGTGCGCTTCGTGCTCGCCAGCGAGGCCGCGTGGCAGCTGCTGCCGACCATCCGCAGCCGCTGCCTGGGCTTCACGCTGCCATGGCCCGCAACCGCCGAGGCCGAGGCCTGGCTCGCCGCGCAGGACGTGCCCGCCGCCGACGCGGCCGCCTTGCTGCGCGCCGCCGGTGGCCGGCCCAGCGATGCACTGAAGCTCGCGCGCTCGGGACAGTCGCCCAAGGCCTGGGCACTACTGCCCAAGGCCATGGTGCGCGGCGACGTCGGCGCGCTGGCCGATCACGCGCCCGCGCAGGCTGTCGGCGCGCTGCAGAAGCTCTGCCATGACCTGATGGCCGTCGGCAACGGCGCCGCACCCCGTTTCTTCGAGGCCGCCGATCTGCCCACTGCACCGCCCCGGCTGGCGCTCGCGCGCTGGTCGAAGTCGCTCGCAAGCGCCGCGAGAACCGCGGAGCACCCGTTCAACGCCGGCCTCATGCTCGAAGCGCTTGTGAGCGAAGCGCGAACCACCCTAAACTCTGCCGCTCGTCGCCGACCATGAACCAACCTGCCGCATCCGCTGCACCCGCAGCATCCTCCACACCCGCCCGGCCGAGCGTCATCCAGCTCGCCATCAAGGAAAAGGGCGCGCTGTACGCGGCCTACATCCCGCTGTTCGCCGAGGGTGGCATCTTCATTCCGACCACGCGCGAATACCGGCTCGGCGACGACGTCTACGTGCTGCTGACGCTGCCCGAAGACCCGCAGCGCTACCCGGTGGCCGGCAAGGTCGCCTGGATCACGCCGCCGCGCGCCGCCGGCAACCGGGCGCCGGGCGTGGGTATCCGTTTTCCTTCCGACGAGAAGTCGCGCCAGCTGAAGGCGCGCATCGAGGCGGCACTCGGCGGTTCGATGGCCTCCGACCGCCCCACGCAAACCATCTGAGTTTTCCGCCCGTCCTCGTGACGCGGAACTCGATCGACGGCGCCTACCTCCCATACGAAACCCGGCAGTCCGGGCCAGACAAGGGGGTGCGCCTCGCATCCCACCATTTCCGATGTTCACAGACTCCCACTGCCACCTCACCTTTCCCGAATTCGCGGGCCAGATGCCGCAGATTCGCGCCGCCATGGCCGCGGCGCAGGTCGACCGGGCGCTTTGCATCTGCACCAAGCTCGAGGAATTCGACGAAGTGCAGGCCTTGGCCGCCAGCTACGACAACTTCTGGGCCAGCGTGGGCGTGCACCCCGACAACGAGGACATCGCCGAGCCCTCGATCGAAGATCTGGTTCGGCTTTCGCAGCGGCCGCGCGTGGTCGCCATCGGCGAGACCGGCCTCGACTACTACCAGATGGAAGAGCGCAAGGGCGGCCGCAGCATTTCCGACCTGGAATGGCAGCGCGACCGCTTCCGTGTGCACATCCGCGCCGCCCAGCAGACGCGCAAGCCGCTGATCATCCACACCCGCGAAGCCTCGGCGGACACGCTGGCGATCCTGAAGGAAGAGGGCGAAGACGGCTCGCCCGGCGCTGCCGGCGGCGTGTTCCATTGCTTCACCGAGACCGCCGAGGTGGCCCGCGCCGCGCTCGACCTGGGCTTCTACATCTCGTTCTCCGGCATCCTGACCTTCAAGAAAGCGCAGGACCTGCGCGACGTGGCCGCCTTCGTGCCGCTGGACCGCATGCTGATCGAGACCGACAGCCCGTACCTCGCGCCGGTGCCGTACCGCGGCAAGACCAACAACCCGTCTTACGTGCCCTATGTGGCGCAGCAGATCGCCGAACTCAGGCAGATGGCCGTAGAGGCCATCGCCAAGGCCACGAGCGACAATTTCGAAGCATTGTTCAGGGAAGTCAAATCATGAAAAACTACTTCAAGAAATCTATCTATCTTATTGTCATTGCTGCATCTTTTGCAGCGAACGCCGGTTCGTTCGAAGACTTCTTCCGCGCCGTTCGCGGCGACAACGCCAGCGGCGTCAGCAACCTGATCCAGCGCGGCTTCGACCCCAACACGCGCGACGAGCACGGCCAGACCGGCCTGCTGATCGCGCTGCGCGAGCCCTCGCCGAAGGTGATCAAGGTGCTGATCGAAGCGCCGCAGACCGACGTGGACATCGCCAGCCCGAAGGACGAAACCCCGCTGATGCTCGCTGCGATCAAGGGCCAGCAGGACGTGGTCGCCCAATTGCTCAAGCGCGACGCTGCCGTCAACAAGACCGGATGGACGCCGCTGCACTACGCGGCCACCAGCGGGCAGATCGCGATCATGAAGACGCTGCTCGAGAACTTCGCCTTCATCGACGCGCAATCGCCCAACGGCACCACGCCGCTGATGATGGCCGCCATGTACGGCTCCAACGATGCCGTGAAGCTGCTGCTTGAAGAGGGCGCCGACACGACCATGAAGAACCAACTGGGCATGACCGCCGTCGACTTCGCCAACAAGGCAAACCGCTCGGAAGCCGCCTCGATGATCGCCGCGGCCGCCAATGCGAAAGCCAGCGCGGCCAAGGCCGTTCCCAAGGACGGCAAGTGGTGAACTTGGTTCTTCCTCGGCGCTGCTGCTGGTGAGTCGTGCAGTGGATGCCGCCGCATGCGGCGATGGCCGGTTGAGCTAGCTCCCCGCGCGGGATATTCACACAATGTGCGTTATGTTAAATAAGGCGCGCATGAGGCAACCAGGATTTCTGCCCCATTGCCGGCAAGCTACCCGGTAGAGCCTACGCGCCGTAGGCCGTCATGAAGACCCGAACAGCCTCTTGCAGAAGAGCCTGGTTCTCCCGGGTATCCGGCATCTCGAGCTTCAGCATTCCGCGGATGTGGCCGGAGCCCAGGAACATCGACAGGAACAGGTCCGCTGCCTGGAGCGGATTCCGCACCTTCAGCGTGCCCGCCGAGCTGGCAAGAAGCAGATATGCAGCCAGTTCGTCCATCACACGCTCCGGACCCTCCTTGTACAGCGCGCGACAGACTTCCGGTTGCGCCCCCGCGACGCCATAGACGGCGCGCAACGCGCCCAGGGCGTCCCCGCGCGCCAGCGCGAGAAACCGCTCCCCAATCACCAGCAGCACCTTCTCCGGCTGGTTCGGGTCCAGCGCCCCGGCCCCGGGGAAGCCAGCCATCACGGCTACCGTCCTGTCGCGCACGACCGCCTCGAACAGCCCCTCCTTGGAGCCGAAGTTGCTGTACACGGTCATCTTGGAGACGCCCGCGTCGGCAGCGATGGCATCCACGCTGGCGCGCTCCAGACCATGCCGATCGAAGTGCGTCTGCGCCGCCTCCAGGATGCGCCGGCTGCGCTCAGGATCGCGCGGCCGCCCGCGTTGAGGCTTCGGAGCAGGAATTGGAGATCGGGTCATGGGCATATTTATTGGACTTGACAGTCTACTATATGTGTTCCACATTGCTGTACTTGAAAGTCCAGTAATAACCACCCCACACGGAACCCATCACCATGAATGACGTCATCATCATTGGCGGCAGCTTTGCCGGCCTCGCCGCGGCCCTGCAGCTCGGCCGTGCCCGCCGCAAGGTCACCGTTCTCGATACCGGCCTGCCGCGCAATCGCTTCGCCGGCCATTCGCATGGCCTGCTCGGCCATGATCACAAGCCACCGCTGGACATCCTCGCCGAGGCGCGGCAGCAGCTGGCGCGGTATCCCGCGATCAAGCTGGTCAATGCACAGGCCGACAACGTCTCCGGCGTCATCGACGATTTCTCCGTTCTCACTGACGATGGCGAAAGCCTCGGAGCGCGCCGCGTGATCCTGAGCTACGGCGTCGCCGACCAGATGCCAGACGTCCCAGGCTTCGCCGAAAGCTGGGGCACGTCCATCGTGCCCTGCCCCTATTGCGACGGCTTCGAAGTCGCCGACCGGCACTGGGGCCACGTCTGGTCCGGCCCGCAGTCGCACAATCAGGCCAGGCTGTTCCGCGATTGGACCGACAAGTTGACCGTCTTCGCTGACGGTCGCGACATTGCGCCCGATATCCGGGCCGATCTGGTGAATCGCAACATCGCTGTCGTCGACGGCCGGATCATCGATATCGCCCATCACAAGGGCCGCATTGCCACAGTCAATCTCGATAGCGGCCGCAATGTCGCGGTCGACGTCCTGTTCGCCAGCCCGCGCAACAAGCCGTCCGCAAGCCTGCATGAAGCATTGGGCCTCGCCACGGCCGATACGCCCACCGGCATCGTGCTGAAGGTCGACGAGCGCCGCCAGACCAGCGTGCCCGGCATCTACGCCGCCGGCGACCTCGCCACGCCCTTCCTGCCCTCGGTCACCCAGGCATCGTCGCAGGGTGCGATGGCGGGCATCTTCGCCCAGCAATCGATGCTGGCTTGAACTCTTGAGGCGCTCGTCCGCGGAACGTGAACCTCACCCATGAAACGCCATGAAGGCGGCACCGGGCACTGCGTTCAAGCTCAACGGAGGGTCTTGCCGGCCTTGATCCGACTTTCGAGGAAATCGAGGAACGCCCGGTGAACCGCGGTGCTGTGGCGTCTTTGCAGGTAGACGGCTGAAAGCCACATGTCACTGCGCACGAAATCCGACAGCGCGGGAACCAGCCGGCCGCTGTCGAGATAGGGCTTCAGCATGACCGTCGGCAAGTACAGCACGCCAGCGCCTTGCAGTGCGGCCTGGATGAGCGGGCTGGCCTCGGTGGCATCCAGCCGGCCACGCACCGCGATCTCCAACGGTTCGCCGTCGACCTGGAAGCGCCACTTGGACGATGGATTCAGGTGGGTACTGATCAACGCATCGTGGTTGGCGAGTTCGCTGGGGTGGGAGGGGACTCCTCTGCTTTTCCAGTACATCGGGGCCGCGCACACGGTCAAACCCATCAGAAGCAACTTGCGAACGATCAGGTTTTCGTTCGCGATCGGCCCAAAGCGCAACGCAATGTCGACCCCCTCCTCTGCCAGGTCGACAAGGCGATTGGTCAGCAAGAGACTGATGCTGGCATCGGGGTAGTGACCCAGGAAGGTGTTGAAGAGCGCCGGCAACTCGGTCTGGTCGATGCCGTGGGGCGCGGAAATGCGCAAACGGCCGCTCGGAGTCAACGCGCGATCCTGCAGTTCTGCACGGGTTGCTTCCACCAACTCCAGCATGGGCTTGCTCCGCTCGAGCAAGAGCACGCCGGCATCCGTGAGGCTGACGGCGTGGCTGTTCCTGTTCAGCAGTCGCACACCGAAGCGCCCCTCGAGCTTCGCGACGTACTTGCTCACGGTGGCTCTGGACAGTTCGAGGTGCTTCGCGGCGCGCGAGAAGCTGCCCGACACTGCGACTTCGTTGAAGGTTCGCAAGAGTTCCAAGCTGTCCAAGGCCTCTCCTTCCTTGCAAGACGGTGCCAGACACCGGCCAGGCCGGCTCCGGCGGGTCGATGTATCAGGCGAGACCGAGCTTTTTTCTCAAGCTCGCGTCGACCGGGCCCGCGGGCATGAAGCGGCGAAGCTTCGCCAGGACCGAGGCCTCGCCGGGCGGCGTGCAACGCATGCGCCAGGGACCGAGCGCCGCTTCCACGATGGTGTTGGCCACGCCCTGCGGCGGCGGCGCGTTGTTGACGCTGTCGGCCACCGCGCGCTCGACCAGGCCGCGTTCGCGGTCGTAGTCCGCGATCGGCGCCTTGGCACGCGGCGCATTGATGTCGAGGTTGGTCCGGGTGAACGCCGGCTGCACCAGCGTCACGCGAACGCCGAACTGGCGCACCTCGTGGTCCAGCGACTCCGAGAGGCCCTCGAGCGCATGCTTGGCGGCCGCATACATGCCCATGTAGGGCGCCGGCATCACGCCGAACAGCGAGCTCACATTGACGATGCGCCCGCGATGCTGCTTGCGCATGGAGGGGAGCACGGCGCGCGTGACGCGCAGCACGCCGAAGACATTGGTGTCGAACAGCGCCGCGGCTTCTGCCGTCGCCGTCTCTTCGACCGCGCCGAGCATCATCATTCCCGCGTTGTTGACCAGCACATCGATGCGCAGGCCCTGCTCGATGATGGAGTCGATGCCGGCCTGCACCGACTCCTCCTCCCGGACGTCCATTTCGACGAACTCCACACCGGGCACCACGGGCGCCTTGCGCAGGTCGCGCACGGTGCCGAACACCCGGCAGCCGCGCGCGACGAAGATTTCCGCGGCAACGCGCCCGATGCCCGATGACGCGCCGGTCACGACGACAACCGATGAACTCGACATGATGTTTTCCTTCGATCTGAACAAGTGGTGAAAGCGTTGTCAGTGCGCAGCGGCTGCGGCGTCGCCGGGCCTGATCCTGAACCAGATGGAGTACATCGCCGGCAGGAACACCAGCGTCAGGACCGTGCCCGCGAGGGTGCCGCCGATCAGCGTGTACGCGAGCGCCCCCCAGAACACGGAATGGGTCAGCGGGATGAACGCCAGGATCGCCGCCAGCGCGGTAAGGATCACCGGTCGCGCACGCTGCACGGTGGCCTCGACGACCGCGTGGAACGGATCGAGCCCGTCCTGCTGGTTGTGGTGGATCTGGCCGATCAGGATCAGCGTGTTGCGCATCAGGATGCCCGAGAGCGCCACGAGGCCGACCAGCGCATTGATGCCGAAGGGCTGCTGGAAGACAAGCAGCGTCGGCACCACGCCGATCAGCCCCAACGGGCTCGTCAGGAAGACCATGACCATCGCGGAGATCGAACGCACCTGGAAGATGATGATCAGCAGCGTGGCCGCCAGCATGATGGGGAACAGCGGCAGCATGGCCCTGGTCGCCTTGCCCGATTCCTCGATGGAGCCGGCCTCGTCGATACGGTAGCCGGGGGGCAGCTTGTCCATGACCGGGCGCAACTGAGCGGTGATGGCCGTCGACACATCGGGCGGCTGCAGGCCGTCGGCGATGTCGCCGTGCACGGTGATCGTCGGCACGCGGTCGCGCCGGCGCATGACGGGTTCCTCCATGCGCACCTCAACTTCGCCCACCTGCGACAACGGAATGCGTTGCCCGTTGGCACCCGACAGCGTGAAGTCGGCGATCCTCGACGCGTCGAGGCGACTGGCGCCGGCCGAGCGCGCCACCACCTGCACCGTGCGGATGTCCTCGCGCACGGCGGTGACGGGCACACCGCTCAGGAAGAACTGCAACTGCTGCGCCACCGCGCTGGAACTCAGCCCCACGGCCTGCAGGCGGTCCTGGTGCAGGGTGAAGTGCAGCGTGGGCGTGCGCGTACCCCAGTCGGTGTTGACCGTGCGCATCATCGGACTTGCATCCATCACCTGCTGTACCTGCGCCGCGATGTCGCGCAGCTTGTCGGGGTCCGGGCCCGTGACGCGGTAGGCGACGGGGAACGGCGAATACGGGCCGAACACCAACTGGGTGACGCGCACGCGCGCTTCGGAGGCCAGGCCGCCAGCGATGGCCTCTCGCAGCCGGTGCTTCAAGGCCTCGCGCTCTTCCTGGCTGTCGGTGCGCACCACGATCTTGGAGAACGACGGATCGGGCAGCTCGGGGCCCATCGCGAAGAAGAAGCGCGGCGCGCCCTGCCCGATATAGGACGTGACGATGTGGGCCTCCTTCTGTCCGGCCAACCACGCCTCCACCTTCGCCGTGGCCTCGCTGGTGCGAGTGATCGAGGTGCCATAGGGCATCTGCACCTCTACCAGGACTTCGGGCCGGTCCGAGATCGGGAAGAACTGTTTTTTGACAAGGCCCATGCCGAGGACCGCCGCCACCAGAAGGCCGACCACCGCACCGGCCACCGCCCATTTGCGTGCGATGACGCGGCCGAGCATCCCGCGCAGCCGGTTGTAGCGCGGCGTGCCGTAGATCGCGGTATGGCCGCCCTCGATCTTCTTGAAATCGGGCAGCAACTTGACACCGAGATAGGGCGTGAAGACCACCGCGACCACCCAGGACGCGATCAGCGCGATGCCGACGATCCAGAACATGTTGCTGGTGTATTCCCCTGCGCTTGATGGCGCGAAGCCGTTGGGCATGAAGCCGACGGCCGTGACCAGCGTGCCCGAAAGCATCGGCGCGGCCGTGTGGCTCCAGGCATAGGCGGAGGCGGCGACGCGGCTGTAGCCCTCCTCCATCTTCACCACCATCATCTCGATGGCGATGATCGCGTCGTCCACCAGCAGGCCCAGCGCGAGGATCAGGGAGCCGAGCGTGATGCGATCGAAGTCCTTGCCCGTAGCAGCCATCACCACGAAGACGATCGCCAGCGTCAGCGGCACTGCGGCGGCGACGACGAGGCCTGCGCGCCAGCCCATGCTCAGGAAGCTCACGAGCATGACCACCAGCAGCGCGGCGAAGAACTTGACCATGAACTCATCGACCGCGGCGCTGATGTTGACGGCCTGGTCCGTGACCTTGGTCAGGCTCATGCCCAGCGGCTGCTCGGCATTGATCGCTCCCACCTCGCGCTCCAGCGCCTTGCCCAGGTCGAGCCCGTTCCAGCCTTCCCGCATGACCACCCCCAGCAGCAGGGCCGGCTCGCCGCCGTTGCGGATCATGAAGCTCGCCGGGTCTTCATAGCCCCGCTTGACCTCGGCGATGTCCGACAGCTTCAGGGTGCGGCCTTGCGAGGTGACCGGCGTGTCGCGGATCTTGCGCAGCTCGTCGAACGGCCCGTCCAGGCGGATGAACACCTGGGGGCCCTTCGTTTCCACGGATCCCGCCGGCGTCAGGGCATTCTGGCCGTTGAGCGCCGCGAAGACGTCCTGCGCACTGACGCCCAGGGTCGCCAGGCGCTCGTGCGAGAACTCGACATAGATGCGCTCGGACTGCTCACCGGCGATGTTGACCTTCTTCACGCCCGGCACATGCAGCAGGCGCTGGCGCAGCGTCTCGGCGTCGCGCACCAGCAGGCGCTGCGCCTCGCCCTTCGCCTTGAGGGCGTACAGCGCGAAGGTGACGTCCGCGTACTCGTCATTGAGCATCGGTCCGATCACGCCCACAGGCAGGTTGCCCGCCTCGTCGCCGACCTTCTTGCGGGCCTGGTAGAACTGCTCCTGCACCTGCGAAGGCGGTGTGCTGTCGAGCAGGGTCAGCGTCGTGAAGGCCAGGCCGGGCCGGGTGTAGGTCTCGGCGCGGTCGTAGTAGCGCAGTTCCTGCAGCCGCTTCTCGAGCTTCTCGGCAACCTGGTCCTGCATTTCCTGCGCGGTCGCGCCGGGCCACGCGGTGACGATGGTCATCACCTTGATGGTGAAGGCCGGGTCTTCCGCCCGGCCCAGCTTGAAGAACGAAACCAGGCCCGCCAACGAGATCAGGCAGATCAGGAACAAGGTGACCGAGCGCTCGCGCACCGCGAGCGCCGAGAGGTTGAAGCGGCCTGCGCTCACGGGCGGACTCCGCGCGCCGCGGTGGCGCCCGCCTGGTCGGCCACCCGTACCTGCTCGCCCTCGCGCAGCAGATGCGCCCCGAGCGCGACGATCCGGTCGCCCTGCTGGAGAGACCCGGTAACGCGCGCGCCATCGTCATCCAGGCGTTCGACCACGACCGGCCGCCAGTTGACCCTGGCCGGCTCGCCACTGACGAGCCACACCCCCGGCCCCTTGCCGGCGTCGAAGAGCGCGCCGATAGGTACCTGCAGTCCTCCCGACGCGGAGGGAAGGCCCTGAGGAATCCGGATGGTGACCGTCGCACCCAACGGCGCATCGGCGAGCTCACCCCTGAGGACATAGCGCGCCTCGAAGGTGCGCGTCTGCCGGTCCGCGGCCTCCGAGAGCTGCCGCAGCGTGGTCGCCACGCTCACGCCCTCCCTGCCGAAGAGCGTGGCCTGCCCCACGGACCCGACCGCGGGGCGCAGGGTTTCCGGCAACTGGACCACGGCTTCGCGCGGGCCGGCGCGGGCCACACGGACCACCGTCTGACCAGCGCTCACGACCTGACCGGGCTCGGCCAGCGTTTCCATGACCACCCCGTCGCCGTCGGCCACGAGTTCGGCATAGCCGCTCGCATTGCGCGCGACATCAGCCTGGGCCTCGGCCGCGCTGACCTGGGCCTTGGCCGCGTCCGCGGCCGCCTTGACCTGGTCGTAGGCCGATGCCGAGATCGCACCGGTGCCGCGCAGATCGCGGTAGCGGGCCTCGTCCTGCGCTGCTTGCTGCAAGCGCGCCCGTGCCGCGGCGACTGCCTCCTGCTGCGCATGGGCCGCAAGCTTCAGGTCGATGGGGTCGATGCGCATGAGCACCTGGCCGCGCCTGACGCCCTGCCCTGTGTCCACCAGCCGCTGCAGGACCTTGCCCGAGACCCGGAAGGCCAGGTCGCTCTGGATCCGGGCGGCTACGGTGCCCGTGAACGCACGCGACGCGGCGCCGGCGCCTTCGACGACCGCGACGCGAACCTGCGGCGCCTGGGTTCGAGGGTCGGGAGGCGCCTTCTCGCCGCAGGCGACCAGCGCGAGCGGCAATGCACAGGTGACGATGGAGATAGCAAGGCGGCGCCAAGGCATGAGAGTCCCGGTATCGAAATGATCAGGACCCGCATTCTGATACCTGTGACCAATTCAGTCAACAGTCACAGACAAATCGGCTTCACGGAGACAGGCTGCGCAGCACCAGGCTGGACAGTTGGACGGGCGCTTCAGCCGTGTGGTCGAAGCTGTACTGCAGCAGCAGCGGATTGATGTAGGGGTGCATGACGAGGTAGATGGCCGAGACTGCCTCATCGATCGGCGTCTTGCGCTCGAACTCCCCCGTCTCCCGGCCTTCGCGCAGGATGTCCTGAAGCAATTGCCGGATGTGCGCTTCGTGCGCAAACGCCACCTGCCAGCGCTCGGTGGCGGCGGAGCTCGCGATTTCGTAGAGCTTGCGATCCTCGGAGAACAGACGAAGGCTCGCCTCGACCACCGACTTGAACATCCGGCGCAGCTTCTCCGCAGGACGATCTGCCCCCTCGACCGCAGCCCGTACCTCGGCGTGGATCTCGCTCAGGCAGTTTGCGCAGATCATTTCGCCGATGGCCTGCTTGGACTCGAAGAACTTGTAGATGTACGCCTTGGAAAAGCCGATGGCTTTGGCGAGATCGGAAACGGTCGTCTTTTCATACCCGTACCGGCTGAAGTGCTCGGTCGCCGCGGCAACGATCTGGTCGCGCACGTCATGGTCGACCGGCCCGCGCGCCACGCCGGCAGAGGAGATTTCTTTGCTCATGCCTGACAGCTTACCGCGCGCCGAATGATTGAACAACGAGTGACCATTTTGATATATAGTCACAGCCCAATCGACGTTTCCTCTCCCGCTCAGGAAGAACACCATGCTCCAGCGCATCCTTGTTCCGCTCATTGCGACCGGCCTTCTTGCAGGTTGCGCGGTCGGCCCCGACTACGCACGGCCCGACATGGCGATGCCGCAGCAGTACCTGGGCCGGCAGGGCCTCGAGCAACGGACCGCCGCGGGCAGCGCCGATCTCCGCGCCTGGTGGACCGGCTTCGGCGATCCACAGCTGGTTGGGTTCGTCACGCTCGCGCTTGCGCAGAACCTCGATCTCGCCCAGGCATCCGCGCGCGTCGCGCAGGCGCGTGCTGCGTTGGGCGCGGCGAATGCCGCCCTGCTGCCTTCGGGTAACGTCAGCGCACAGGCAGCCCGGGCCTACCAGTCCGTTGAAACGCCGCTGGGACAGGTGCTGAACTCGAGGCCTGGCCTCGACCGCTACGGCAGCGCCTACGAAGCCAATCTGGGTGCGAGCTGGGAAGTGGACCTGTTCGGAGGCTTGCGCCGCGGACGTGAAGCGGCGCTCGCCGAATACCAGGCCTCGGAGGCCTCGGCCGTCGCCACGCGGTTGGCAGTGGCGGCCCAGACCGCCGATATCTACATCAGCATCCGCGGCCTTCAGACGCGCCTCGGCGTGGCGCGCCGGCAGGTGCAGACGCAGCAGCAGCTGCTGTCCACGGTCAACCTTCTCTACGGCAAGGGGCTGGCCGCCGAACTCCAGGTGCGGCAGGCCGAAGGTGCTCTGGCCCAGGTCCAGGCCTCCGTCCCGGTACTGGAGGCGGGC
The DNA here is from genome assembly GCF_048305045.1 of Variovorax sp. 278MFTsu5.1. Classification (NCBI taxonomy): domain Bacteria; kingdom Pseudomonadati; phylum Pseudomonadota; class Betaproteobacteria; order Burkholderiales; family Comamonadaceae; genus Variovorax; species Variovorax sp. 278MFTsu5.1. Next base: position 3,574,244 of record NZ_CP157622.1, on the reverse strand, counting down.
CTGGACACAGCGATGAACGCGCTGGATGTGATGCTGGGCGCCTCGCCGGGCACGCACCGGGCCGAATTGGCCGAGGCCGGCGCCATTCCCGTCGCGCCGCAGATCCATGACTCGGGCACACCAGGCGACCTGCTCAGGCGACGCCCCGACCTGATTGCGGCCGAGCGCCGTCTCGCCGCGTCGAACGCCCGCATCGGCGTGGCTGTCGCCGAGTACTACCCCAAGCTGTCCCTGAGCGGCATGCTGGGCAGCGCGACGTCCGTGGCGAGCGGCAATCTCTTCACCGGCGGCGCCAGCCAGGCGGCTGCAGTGCTGGGCCTGCGCTGGCGCCTCTTCGATTTCGGCCGCATCAATGCACAGATCGATCTCGCCAAGGGCCGGGACGCGGAACTGCTCGGCGCATATCGGCTGGCCGTGCTGCGCGCCACCGAGGATGTCGAGAACGCACTCTCGGCCCTCGCCAAGCGCGAAGAGCAAGCCAGCACGCTGGCCCGGGGCGTGGACTCGCTGGGCCGCGCGCGCAGCGCTTCCTTTGCGGCCTACCAGCAGGGCGTGGTGAGCCTGATCGAAGTACTGCAGGCCGACGACAGCCTGCTGCGCGCCTCCGATGCGAAAGCCCAGGCGCAGACCGAAGCGGCACGCGCCGCGGTCACGGCCTTCAAGGCGCTGGGTGGCGGCTGGGAGCCCAACGAGAGCCGCGCGATCGCAAGTCGATAGCCGCGCTTGGCCGGCCTCGTCTCATTCGCACGCGCCATGCGCCTGAAGCTGGCGAAATCGGTCCGCTAGACCTTCCTGGCCCAAGCACTACACCAGCCTTTGGCGTTGACTTGCTTGCCGGCAAACAGTGCGCAGTTGCCTTGCGCATCCGTCGGCTTGGATTGCCAAAGCGCACAGCCGTTGCACAGCTGCGCGTTGTCATGCTTCGGGAACTTCTTCACGTCGGCCTTCGCCGAGTCGGCTACATAGCTCAAGGCCACGGCCTGCGGGTCTTTTTCATCGAGCCGAGCCTGTGCGAAAGAGCCGGTGGCGGTAACGGCCGCCCCCGTTGCGGCAAGCGTGAGCATGAAAGTTCTGCGGTTGGACTTCATCGTGAGTCTTTCGTTGTGTGCGAGATGGTTTCCAGGCCGTTCGGCGAAGAATTCCGTTCATTCAAACCCGCCAGCACGAGGACACCAGTTGCCAGCAGCGTTGCGATGCAGAACCCCAGGATTTGCAGGGCTGCGTTCAAGGTGATGTTCATGGAGCGACCTCGTGATGGTTTTTCGGGAACGGCCTGCGGTCATTCTTGAGCGGCCGGCTGCGCGCGGCTTTGCGCAGGATCAACTGCGCGAAAGCCGTGCGGCCCGGGTGCAACATCGACCGGCCCCACTTCGTAGAGCAATTGCCCGTGGATGGCTGCCAGTGACAACGCCTGCGTCAGCACCGCGGCAAGGCTGGGCGCACAGAGCCGGGGCAACTGCTCGAAGGTGGCCCAGCGGAACGCGTCCATCTCGGGACGCCGCCGTCCATGGCGGTCGGTGTAGAAGCTGGAACACACGCAGCTCTTCGCCTCGAAGGGCCGCACCAGCGCCGCGAAGAGCCGGAGATCCTTGTCCTTGCGATAGGGGAAGCGCCCCAGTTCCCGCAGTTGCTCCGGTGACAGGCGGAGACCGCATTCCTCGGCCGCCTCGCGCGCAGCCGCTTGCGCGCCCTCCTCCTGCCCTTCGGCGGCGCCCTTGGGAATGTCCCAGTAGCGGCTGTCGCTCGCGTGGCACAGCAGCAACTGCCCTGCCATGTCAAACACCAGAACGCCGCAGCTGCTCGTCTTTTCCATCGCGAAAGCCTCAGGGCACAGGCGCGGCCGCCTCGCTTGCGTGCCGCGCCACCGGAGCGCGCGCGGCACTGCGCGGGAGGATCGGCACATAGCTTCGAGCCGAGCCACGCACGACGAGCAGCGCAACCGTGTCGCTCTCCGCGACGGAGCGGATCACCGTGTCGAAGTCCGCCAGGCTGGCCACCTCCACGTCGTTGACCGCGATCAGCATGTCGCCGTATCGCAGCCCCGCCATCTGGGCCGAACCGGAGACCGATTGCACATACAGCCCCGGGGACGGCAGGCTGATGCCCAGCACACCCTTGCGCTCGATGAGTTCGAGCCCGAAGCGCGTTTCCTGCTGCGCGGCGGCGCGCGTGGCCGTACGGGGCGAGGCATCGGGCGGGTTCTCGACCACGCCCACCTGCACCGTCAACGGCGTCTTGTGGCGCCAGATCTTCAGCGCGATCCGGCTGCCCGCGCGGGCAGCGGCCACGCGATTCTGTATGTCGGCGTAGCTCATCGCGGTGTCGCCTCCGGCGGCCAGCACCACGTCGCCGCTGCGAAGCCCCGCCTGCGCGGCCGGGCTGTCCGGGTCTACCCGCACGATCAGCGCTCCCTGAGTGGAGGCAAGGCCGAAGGCCGGTGCCAGCTCGGCCGTCAGGGGCTGGGTGCGGGCGCCGAGGTGCCCTCGCCTCACGTGCCCGGTCGCGCGGAGTTCATCCGCGACACGCATCGCGGTATCGATGGGCAGGCTGAACGACATGCCGAAATATCCGCCGCCGGGCGAATAGATCATCGAGTTCATTCCCACCACCTCGCCCCGTTCGTCGAACAGCGGCCCGCCCGAGTTTCCTGGGTTGAGCGCCACGTCGCTCTGGATCAGCGGCACGCCGCTTCCTCCAGGCATGTAGCGCGGATTGGCGCTCACCACGCCGGCAGTCACGCTGCGCTCGAAGCCGAACGGCGCGCCCATGGCGGCAACGCGCTCGCCGGGGCACAGCTCGCTGCCGCGGCGCGGAACGACGACCGGCAGGCCCGAAGCCGCGACCTTCAGCAGCGCGACATCGCTGAGGCGGTCGGTTCCCACCACTTCGGCGTCGAAGCGGCGCTGTTCGGCGGTGACGATGGAGATCGCCCGGGCGCCGGTCACCGCATGGGCGCTGGTCAGGATGTATCCGTCGCTGCCGATGATGAAGCCCGAGGCGAAGCCACGCGCCCACGCCCGATCCCATGGCATGGAGGGTCGCACGTCGCCGATGGCGGGCCGGTCGCCGCTGCCTTCCGTGACCATGATGCTCACCACCGCGGGCGACTGCCGCGCGGCGGCGGCCGCGAAGTCGACGGCCTGCGATGCCGGCTGGCCCCGCTCCAGGCAGGAGCGCGCCTGCGGCCACGCATTCGTTCCGCCCGCGAGCGCGAATGCGCCGAGGGCCAGTGCGGCCACGCCTTGCGCGAAGGCGGTGGTTTTCATCAGCGCACCAGCAGTACCGGCACCGTGCACGCGGCCAGGACCTTGTTGGCCACCGAGCCCAGCACCAGGTTCGTCAGGGCACCATGGCCCCTCGAGCCCATGATCACCAGGTCGAACTTCCCCTTCTGCGCAAACGCGGCGATCTCCTCGGCAGGATGTCCGATGCGGTGTTCGAAGCGCGCCTCGATGCCGTTCCTGGCCAGCAGGCCGCGCACAGGTTCGAGCACCATCCGCGCATCGTCCTCGTAGTAGCCGTGCACGATCTCCGGCCCCGCGAAAGCCGCGGCGCGATGCGGCACGGGCAGTACCACGTGGAAGACGGTGAAGTCGTGGCCCGCGCCCGACCATTCCTTGTGCGCGGTTAGGTAGGACAGCATGCGGTCCGTGTAGTCGCTGCCGTCGACGGCAAGCAGGATTTTCATGATGGTTCCTTCAGCCGGGGAGCTCCCCCGATGCAAGGATGGTCGCCGCGCGCACCGCACCGGCCCTTGATGCAGCGCAAGGCATCGGGCCCGCCCGCTGCCTACATTGGGTTTCCATGAACGCAGCAGAGGCAAGCATGAACAACGTCCTGGTGATCGTCTATTCCTACACGGGCACTTCCCGCCGCGTCGCGGAGCTGCTGTGCAGCCAGCAGAACTGGCAGCTCGCGAACATCATCGAGACGCGGCCTCGCGCGGGCGACCTGGGCAGCCTGCGCTGCATGATCGATTCCCTGCTGCGCCGCGAGCCAGCCATTCGCTACGACGGCCCGCCGCCGGGCGACTTCGACGCCGTGGTGCTGGTGTCGCCGATCTGGATGCTGCAGCTCGCCGGCCCCATGCGCAGCTTCGTCGCACGCCAGCGCGCCCGGCTTCCCGATGTCGCCGTGCTCTCGGTGATGGGCGGACAGGGAGCGCCGAACGCGGCCGCCGAGATCGCAAGGATTCTCGGCCGCGCGCCCATCCTGAGTTCCTCGGTCACGATGCGCGAGGTGGACGACGGCAGCTGCGCGGCGCGGCTGCAGGCCTTCGGCAACGCCGTGCGCGAAGCGGAGGGCCCACAGGCCGTGGTGCGCCCCGTGACGCTGTCGCCGCAATCGAGCTGAAGCCCGGCGCCGGATCGACGTGAACACGCCTTCCGTTCGCGCGAATACGCTGCCGCGCGCCGCCCGGCTCGCCTGGGCGCTTGCGGCCGGCACCACGTTGCTGTGCGCCTGCGCGGCGCCGATATCCGCGCCCGTGCCTGTGCCTGCGCCTGAGCCCGCGTCTCCTGCTCCCGCCGCCGCGCAGGCCGTCCCGCCACGCCCCGAAATGGCGGCAGGTACGGGCGACTTCTCGTCGCTGGTCGCCAGCCGCAGCAGGTCGGTGGTCGACATCAGCACCCTGCGCATCGGGCGCGACCTGAACCCGGAAGACATCGAACTCGAGATCGCACCCGAGCACGATTTCGCCGACCGCCTGGCCTGGCCCCTGCCCGCGAGCGCGCGCATCAGCCAGATCCGCGACCTCGCTTCGGGCCTGATCATCCGCAGTGACGGCCTGATCCTCACCAGCGCGCACGTCGTCACCAACATCGACGAAGTGCAGGTCCGGCTGGACGACGGCCGCCGCTTCACGGCGCGCGTGGCCGGCGTGGACCGGCGCACCGACGTCGCGCTGCTGAAGATCGATGCGACCGGCCTGCCGGTGGCCGTCATCGGCGATTCCTCGGCGCTCGCGCCCGGCGACTGGGTGGCCGCGATCAGCTCGCCCTTCGGCTTCCACGGCAGCGTGACGGCCGGCGTGGTGAGCGCGGTCGGGCGCGTCATGGCGGGCGCGGGCGAGATCCCGTTCATCCAGACCGACGTCGCGATCAACCCGGGCAGCTCGGGCAGCCCCCTGTTCAACAGCCGCGCTGAAGTGGTGGGCATCAACTCGATGATCTACAGCGGCAGCGGCGGGTACATGGGCCTGTCCTTCGCCGTGCCGATCAACCTGTCGATGCGCATCGCAGGCGAACTGCAGGAGCATGGCAGCGTGCGCCGGGCCTACCTGGGCGCCGAGTTCCAGGAAATGACACCCGCGTTGGCGCAGTCCTTCGGGCTGCAGGCCGCGACCGGTGCCCTGGTGGTCCGCGTCGAGCCCGGCAGTCCGGCGCAAGCGGCCGGCCTCGCGCAGGGCGACGCCCTGCTAGCGCTCGACGGAAAGCCCGTCGAGCGCTTCGCCGACCTTCCGCAACGGATCACCCAGCGCCCGCCCGGCAGCCGGGTACAGCTGGAGGTGTGGCGGCACGGCGCGCCTCAGGTACTGCGGGCGACGCTGGCCGTACAGCCGGCCGCTGCCGGTACATCCTTCACGGCCGCGCCCCTCGAATGGAACGACGGCCTGGGCCTGAGCGTGGGAGAGATCTCATCCGCCCAGCGGTTGCAGCTGAACATCGACAGCGGCCTGATGGTGCGCGAGGCCGGCGGCCTCGCCCGCAGCGAAGGCATCCGCGCGGGCGACGTGGTCGTGGCGGTGAACACGACGAAGCTCTATCGCGTCGAGGACCTCGGGCAGGCCCTCGCCCGCATAGCGGCCGGAAACACGGTCGCGTTGCTGGTCATGCGCGACCGCCGGCTCGCCTACGTGGCGGTGCGCATTCCAGCCTCGCGCCGAGGCCGCTCATGACCACCTGCGACCGCCAAAGCGGGGGTGCAGAGAGTTCATCCGCAGTTCATCCATCTCAATCAAGGACAAACGACCATGAAACACCTCGATGCCACCGACCGCCGCGCCCTGCACCGGCAGCTCGAGTCGATGAAGCGGCAGGTTCTCGACGAACTCCGCGCCTCGGCCCCCAGTGCCGAACTCCTGTCCGCCGGGGACGCGCGCGATGTGACGACCCATGCCGACGAAGCCGAAGCGGAGCGTGCGGCTGACGTGCGCCTGGCCGAAATCGAGATCGACCGCAACAGGCTCGATGAGATCGACCAGGCGCTCGCACGCCTGTCGGACGGCCGCTACGGCGTCTGCGCGGACTGCCGCGCCGAGATCTCGCGTGCCCGGCTGTTCGCGCAGCCCACGGCCATCCGCTGCGCCGCCTGCCAGTCGGTGGTCGAGGCGCACCGGCGCCGTTGAAAGCCAGTGGCAGGCCGCGTCGATTGGAGCCCTTCAGCCCCGAGGCTCTTCACTGGTGGCCGCCAGCGCGGCGGACCTTGGCTGCCTTCTTCGCCTTCCGGCCCTTGGCCTTGCGCCCGGACGACGGCTTCGCATCCTTGACCTGCTGGCGATTCGCGCGGTGCAGCAGCGTCTTCTCGACATTCCCGGTCGCTGCCTCGTCACGCGCGTAGCTCACGACCCGATACACCGAACGATCGGCCGCGCCGCTGCCCATGTTGCAAATCACTGTGTCGCTGCCGCCCTCGCTCACGAACTCGGGCGCCTCCTGCTCGAGCCAGTCGTGGTTCTCGATGGTTGTTTCGATCCGGCATTCGCCTGGCACCACGATGCCCAGCCTGTGCAGGAAATCGCGCGGCCGTCCCAGGTATGCCCGGAACTCGGCGGGCGTGCATTGCCAGAAGTGCGCGTTGAAGGGTTCGTCCCGGATCACCTTGGACCGGGCGGAGAAATCGACGATCTTGGCTGGCATGTTCGGCTCCGATGGATTGAAAGGGGTTGAAGGGACAAGGCGTCGAAAGCGTAAGAGCGCCGCTTCGGCAAGACCTTGACGCCGCGCAAGGGCAAGCGGCGCGCGAGGCAGCAGACTTCGGCGCGCGACACCCGTAAACCCCGCCGTCTTCACGGAAGGACCTGAAGTGACCCGCGAGCACAACGAATTCGACCGCCTGCTGCACGCTACCTGGGGGCGGTTCGGCGGCGGCATGTCGCCAGCGGCGCTGATGCTGGCGTGGTCGGACTGGGCCCTTCACTTCGCGAGCCAGCCCGGTCGCGGCGCCGGCCTGGCGCTGCACCAGGCCCTGCCCTGCGCCGATCCGCGGGCGCATGACCCGCGGCTGACAACGGACGACTGGGCGGCCTGGCCCTTCTGCGTGTACCGCGACGCCTTCGAGGCCGGCGGACAGCGGCTGCTAGAACTGGTCCGCGACGTTCCCGGCGTGGACCGGCACCACGGGCAGCTTGTCGCCTTCACCATGCGGCAATGGCTCGAGATGGTTTCGCCCGCCAACTTCCCCGCGACCAATCCGCAGGTTCAGAAGAAGACCGCAGCCACTGGCGGCATGAACCTGCTCACCGGTGCCGCCCAGGGAGCGGAGGCCATCTTCCGCGGCGCCCTCGGTGCGCCTGCGGTCGGCGCCGAGGCTTTCAGGCCAGGGCACGAGGTGGCGCTCACGCCGGGCAAGGTCATCATGCGCAACGAGCTCGTCGAGCTCATCCAGTACGCGCCTTCGACGCCGACGGTGCATGCCGAGCCGGTGCTGGTCATCAGCGCCTGGATCATGAAGTACTACGTGCTGGATCTCTCCCCGCACAACTCGCTGATCCGCTACCTGGTCGGCCAGGGCCACACGGTGTTCGCCGTTTCCTGGAAGAACCCCGGCGCCTGCGACGCCGGCTTCGGCATGGACGACTACCTGCGGCTGGGCATCCGCGCCAGCCTCGACGCCGTCGAGGCCGTGCTGCCCGGGCGCCGCGTGCATGCGGTCGGCTACTGCCTCGGGGGTACGCTGATGGCCATCGCGGCGGCGGCGATGGCGCGCGACCGTGACGACCGCCTCGCCTCGCTCTCGCTGCTGGCCGCGCAGACCGACTTCACCGAGCCCGGAGAGATCGGCCTGTTCATCGACGAAAGCCAGCTCGCCTTCCTCGAGGACATCATGGCGTACCAGGGCTTCCTGGGCGCGGCCCAGATGGCGGCGGCCTTCCAATCGTTGCGGCCCGGCGAGCTGGTCTGGGCACCGCTGGTGCGGACCTGGCTGCTCGGCGAGCGCCCCGCGCTGAACGACCTGATGGCATGGAACGCGGACGGCACGCGCATGCCCTATCGCATGCACGCCGACTACCTGCGCAGCCTCTTCCTCGACAACGCACTGGCCGAGGGCCACTACCTCGTCGACGGACGGCCGGTTTCGCTGGGCGATATCGACGTGCCGGTGTTCCTGCTCGGCACGCGGACGGACCATGTGGCGCCCTGGCGCTCCGTCTACAAGTTCAGCTTGCTGTGCGACGTTGACGTGAGCTTCGTGCTCACCGAAGGCGGCCACAACGCGGGCATCGTGAGCGAGCCCTGGCACGCGCACCGCGGCTACCGCATGTTGCGCCGGCGCAGGCATGGCGCATACGTCGCGCCCGACGAGTTCCTCGACGCTTCGGGCGAAGTGGAGGGGTCGTGGTGGCCAGCGTTCCAGCAATGGCTCGCGGCGCATTCGGGGCCCAGGCGCCGCCCGCCCGCCATGGGCGCCCCGCGGCGCGGGCTGGCTCCGCTTTGCGAAGCGCCCGGCACCTACGTGCTGATGCGCTGAGCGGGAGGCGGGAGAAAGCAATAAAAGGGAGAGCCGGCCCTACAGCGCCGGCCCCAGCCCGATGGGTGCGGGAACGATGTTGACGATGCGTGTGAAGAGCGCGTTGTATTCGAGATCGGGCACGTGCCCGGTCATCGGGTCGCGGTTCTCCGAGAAGGCGTCGTCCAGGTCGCGCCAGTCGTCCTCGGTCAGCACCCGCTCGGCCAGCGGCAGGATCTCGCGCTCCTCCAGCGCCATGTGGTCGAGATAGAAATCGACGTACTCGCCGACGGTTCTTTCGAATTCCTCGCGTCGCGGCTCGCCGAGCATCTCGAAGGCCAGCAGCGCGTGCTCCACGTTGCGGATCCGGCGTTCGCCCTTGGCATGGTCGCTGTCGAGCCTGTCCAGCAGCTCGCGCGAGATCGGCGTGCGGGCACGCAGCCTGGGAAACAGCAACTCCGTCTCCTTGCGGTGGTGGCGCTTCTCGGGGAATTCGTCCACGTAGAAAAGCATGGCCCTGAGCGTCGCGAAGTCGGGCAGCGTGCCCTTCTTGCGGTGCTGCTCGAGCAGCATGACGATGGACCGAAGCATGGCGGCGAGCGCGGCGTGCTCCTGGCGGATGATGCGGACGGTGGCGTGGGGCATGAGAGTCTTCCTGTGCATGCCCCGAGGGTCGCGCTTTCGCCGCGCGCGGGCTTGTTCCAGATCAAGGCCGCTCCTGCCGGGGAGCTGAGCGTTTGATCGATATCAAGCCGTCCGAGGCGCCCGTCCGGATACTGGTCCGACTCTTTCAACCCTCCGGAGTCGAGCCATGTACCAACGCATTCTTGTTCCCATCGACGGCAGTTCCACTTCCAGCCGCGGGCTGGACGAGGCCATCCAATTGGCCAGGCTCTCCGGCGGACGCCTGCGCCTGGCGCACGTGATCGACGAACTGTCGTTCGCGCTGGCCATGGATGCCTACGCCGGCTATGCCGGCAACTGGCTGGAGGAACTGCGCGCCAACGCGCATAAGCTGCTCGCGAACGGGTGCGCCAGGGCCGCCAAGGACGGCGTCGAGGCCGACAGCGTGCTGCTCGACAGCTTCAAGGGCAGCGTCCACGACCAGGTCATCGCCGCCGCGCAGGCGTGGAAGGCGGAGCTGATCGTCATCGGCACCCATGGCCGCCGTGGGCTCGGCCGCTGGGTCATGGGCAGCAGCGCGGAGCACATCCTGCGCATGTCGCCCGTTCCGGTGCTGCTGGTGCGCGCGCCCGAGAGCGCGAAGACCGAGCACGAACGCTTCACCCTGCCCAGCGGAGGGCTTGCCAGCCAGTGAGGATTCAGCAGCGCTCGAAGCCCGCCGAGCGCCACCGCGCCCGCAGCTGCTCGATGTCGACGGTGGCTTCGGTCGATACCTCGATGGCGGCCCTGCGCTCGTCCGCATCCAGCGGTTCGTGCGTGGCCAGCTGGCGCTCCAGCACTGCCAGCCCGGCTTCCGATGCATCCGTGCCCGCCGCGTCGCGCTCGGCCACGCGGCGGCGCAGCGTGGCCGGCGCGGCGCTGCAGTCCAGTATCGAGAAAGGCACGCGCAGTTCCGTGGCCAGTGCCTCGAAGCCGTGCCGCTCGGCGCGCCGCAGGAAGGCCGCATCCACGATCACCGGGTAGCCCGCCAGCAGGGCATCGCGGGCGCAGGCGCGCAGCTTCTCGAAGGTCCGGCGGGTCGCCTCCGCGCCGTAGATGTCCAGGCCGGCGGCGGCGGAGCGCTCCAGCGGAGCAAGGCCGAACAGGCGCTTGCGCTCCACGTCGGAGCGCACGCGCACGGCGCCGGCGGCGCACAGCAGCTGCAGGGCGACGCTGGACTTTCCGGAGCCCGAGAGGCCGTGCGCGATCATCAGCCGCGCTCCCTGCGCGCCCTCTTCCGGCTGCACCAGCAGCCGCCGCGCGCTTGCCAGGTAGTCCGGCCCCTTCTTCTTCCCGTCCCGATCGCCCGGTGCCATGCCCGAGGCCATGGCGCGCACCAGGGCCCTGTAGACCTCGTAGAAGCGCAGCACCTGCAGCCCCGCGTAGTCGCCGCTGTGCTGCAGCCAGCCATCGAGGAAGCGGAACGCGAGCTCGCCATGGCCGTGCGCCTTCAGGTCCATGGTGAGGAAGGCGACGTCGCTCATGACGTCGATCCAGCGCAGGGCCGGATCGAACTCGATGCAGTCGAAGGGCGTGAGCGCGCCGTCGACCAGCACGACGTTGGCCAGGTGCAGGTCGCCATGGCATTCGCGCACGGCACCGGCCTGCTGGCGGGCGATCCAGGCCATGCGCAGTGCCTGCCCCTGCTCCTCGATCCACGCGCCGATCACGGCGAGCGAGGCTGCATGGTCGGCCTCGCCCTCTTTCAGTTGGGCACGCAGCGAGGCCAGCACGTCGTTCGCCGCGCGGACGACCGCGTCGGGCGCGCCGAAGCCGGAAACCGGCGCCGCGCGCCGCGCCTCTCCATGCAGGCCGGCCAGCCGCTTCGCGAAGCCGTCGAGCAGCCGGGGCTCCAGCGCGTTCGACACCAGCAGATTGCGCAGCAGCGCGGATTCGGCAAAACGCCGCATGCGCACCACGTGGTCGACCGGCGTGCCGCCACCGCCGATATGGGGTGACTCGCGCGTGCCGCAGACCGGCGCCACGTCGATGTAGAGCGTCGGTGCGAAGCGCCGGTTCAGGCGCAGCTCTTCCTCGCAGAAGTGCCTGCGCGACTCGACGCTGCCGAAGTCGAGGAACGGCAGCCGCACCGGCTTCTTGAGCTTCAAGGCCTGCGTCGGAGTCAGCAGCACCCAGGAGATGTGCGTCTCGACCAGCACCACGGGTTGCCCGGTCTCTTGCTGCAGCTGCGCGCGCAAGGCGTCGATCAGTGTGGTGTCCATGGTGCGGGTTCGGGTCGAAGCCCGAAATGAATGACGGGAATGCCGGTGCCGCAAGCGACGCAGGCACCCGCAGCGCTCAGTGCGCCATCAGCACGGGCACGGTCATCTGCGCCAGTATCTGCCGCGTCACGCCGCCCAGTATCCGCTCGCGCAAGCGCGAATGGCTGTAGGCGCCCATCACGAGAAGGTCGGCGCCGAGGTCGGACACCCGCGAAAGCAACGCGTCCGCAATGCCGATCTCGGTCACCTCCGACTCGGCGCGCGCCTGCACGCCGTGGCGCAGCAGGAACTGGATCATGTCGTGCGTCAACAGGCGCTGCGCGTCGTCCCCGTCGCGCGGGTGGCGCAGAGACAGCAGCGTGACGCGCACCCCGCGCAGGGCGGGCAGCGACGCGTGGAGGGCCACGGCCGCTTCGCGCGAGCCGTCCCAAGCCACCACGATGTTCTTCGGCACGCCGGAGAACTCGCCGGCCGAAGGAACCACGAGCACCGGCCGGCCGACCTCCATCAGCACATGCTCGGCAAGCCCGTGCACCGTGGTGTCCCGCCTGGCCGACTCGTCGCTCTGCCCTACCACGACGAGGTCGCTCGCATGGCCGTACCGGACCACCGCGTCCTCCGTGACGCCGTCGACCAGCTGCACCTCGTACGACAGCGGCCCCGAGGCGGCGATGTCCTGCCTGAACTCGCGCGCGATGGCCTCGGCGCGGCGGCGCAGGTAGTCGGCCGATTCGGCGATGTAGTCGGTCATGCCGGTGGCGATGGCGTCGGCGGGGATCACGCCGTCGTACAGGCCGGTGGGAATCAGACCCGTTAGATGGCTCTCGTGCGAACGCGCCCACCGGGCCGCCAAAGCCGCGCGCACCGGGCTGCGGCCGGATCGGTCCAGGTGGACGAGGATGGTTCTGAAATTCATGTCTGCCCCGCAAGGTGGTGCGCCGAATCCCGGCGCGGGAACTGGAGGAAGGAAATGCCCGAAGGAACCGGCCTCTGCCGCATGTTCATGCGTCTCGCCCGTCCGGGGGTTGACGTCGATCAAGCCAGCGCCGGGTCAGCGCCTGAGCACGCACTTCTCGTACAGGCGAGGCGCCCGCCCCTCGGGGTCGTAGCGGCGCTTCAGCGCGTCATAGGCCTCCATGCCGTAGGCGCGGTCGAACTCCTCGCGCGTGAAGAAGCTGTCGGAGTAGAGCGACTTGATGCCCCCCAGGCGCAGCACCTCCTGCTCGACCAGCCGGTTGAAGTGCCCCGCTTCGTGCGTCTCCTGGCTCTCGACCACGTCCCAGAAGCCGAAGTTGACGTACAGCGTGCCCGCGTCGAGCGGGTACAGCACGAAGCCCGCGCCGGGGTCCGGCACGTGCACCGGGCAGATCCAGACGGGAAGGATGCCGATCTCCCGCCCGAGGAACTCCAGGAATGTGCGCGCGGAGCCGATCGGGATGTCGACGTCCTGGATGACGGATTCCACGTGCATCCCCCGCAGCGCGGCCATGCGCCTCGTCACGCCCCAGCGGGCATTCATGCGCATCAGCCGCGTGTAGGTGCGGGAGTTGAGATGGCTGCGGCCGAGCATGCGGCGCACCAGCGGATGCTGCGCCGCGAAATTGCGCGAGCACCAGAACCAGTCGGTGTCCCAGCGCCACAGGTAGTCGCGCACGGCGAGATGGTCGACCGGCATCTCCAGCAGCGAACGGTAGTAGATGCGCTCGAATTCGTAGTTGCTCGTCCACGGCGCGTCGCGCTCGAAGCGCGCGACGTTCAGCACCATCGACCGGGGGCCGAACACCACGGCGTCGACGAAGTCGGCATCGCCCTCGGCCGCCTCGGCCAGCGCCGCGAAGAATTCAGCCGGATGCTGGTACGCGACGTGTTCCACCCGCACGAAGGGCTGCACCGGCTGGGTGCGCAGCACCAGCCGCAGCGCGTAGCCCAGCGAGCCGTACGAGTTCGGAAAGCCGAAGAACAGGTCGCGGTGCTCGTTGCCGGGCGTGCAGTGGACGATGCGGCCGTCCGGCAGCAGCACGTCGAGCTCCAGCATCGTGTGGTGAACCAGCCCCTGGCGCATCGACGTGGCCTCAATGCCCACGCCCGCCACCGCCCCGCCCGCGGTGATGGTCTTGAGCTGCGGCACCACCGCCGGCATCACGCCGTGCCGCAGCGTCACGTCTACCAGCGTCTCGTAGGTGGCCATGCCCTCGACCTCGACCGTGCCGCGCGACGCGTCGACCTCGATGACATGGTCGAATTCGCCGAGATCGATTCTTCGCCGGGGGCCGGCCTCGCGGTCGCGGAACAGATTCGAGGTGCGCTTCGCCAGCGCGATCGGCGCCCCCTGGGCCGCGCCGCCTTCGCGCATGGCGTCCAGCAGGCGGCCTTTGCGCGCCTCGTGGGCCAGCGCCTCGGTGCCGGGGTTCATTGCCCGGGCTCGTACAGGTGCGCACGGTCCATCGGGTAGCTGCGCGGCGTCACGTTGCCCTTGCTGAAGACGACCTGGAACAGGTGCGTGTAGCCCGCGGCTGACCGGAACATCTCGGCGCAGCCGACCAGGTAAGTGCGCCAGACGCGCCGGAAGCGCTCGTCGAATCGCCGAGGATCGAGGCGCTGTATCGCTGGCCAGTGCTCATCGAAGCGCCGGGCCCAGGCATCGAGGGTCGGCGCGTAGTGCCGGCGGAGGTTCTCGATGTCCAGCACCTCCAGGCCGTTGCGCTCCATCTCCACGATCACGTCGGCGAGGCTGGGAATCCAGCCGCCCGGGAACACGTGCTTGCGGATGAAGAGCTCCGTCTCGAAGCGGCCCACGTGGCCGATGAAGTGCAGGATGCCGAGCCCGCCGGGCTTCAGGAACTCCGCATGGGCCCTTACCACCTCGGGCAGCTGGTCGCGCCCCGCATGCTCCAGGGTGCCGATGGAGACGACCTTGTCGTACTGCTCGTCGACGTCGCGAAAGTCGGCCTCGCGCACCTGCAGCGAGGCTTCGAGCCCGCGCCGCTCGATCTCGTCGCGCAGCCACTCGACCTGCTCCGTGGTGGTGTTGAGCCCGACGCCCGTGGCGCCGATCTTCTCCTGGGCGCGGAACATGAAGCCGCCGAAGCCGCAGCCGATGTCGATGAAGCGGTCTTCGGGGCCCAGCAGGATCTTGCGGCAGACGTGGTCGATCTTGTGGCGCTGCGCCTCCTCGAGGCTGCGCGTGCCTTCGGGCCAGTAGCCGCAGGTGTACATCATGAGCGGATCGTCGAGCCACAGGCGGTAGAAGCCCGTGCCCAGCCCGTAGTGCGCACGGGCGTTGGCCTTCGCGTGGGCGGGGTCGCGGTTGGAGTGCCGCAGCTCGTGCAGGCTGTTCTCGATGCCGTTGAGCGCGCCGGCCCGGTGGTCGAAGCCAGCCGCCATGCCAGCCGCCAGGGCCGCGCCGAAATCGCCCTCCACATCCACTTCCTGGTCGAAATAGGCCTCCATCAGTCCGATGTGGCCGCGCGTCGCGGTGGCGAACAGGGCGGCCTCGGTGTGGAAGACGACGGTGAAGGCCGGCTCGCCCTCGCCGGCGCGGTGGCGGCTGCCATCGGGCATCGCGACGGCGAAGCAGGCCGCGGACCGCCGCCCCAGGTCGTCGAGCATGTTGCGCAGGGGCTGCGACAGCGTCATGGGAGCGCCCGGTTCCGCTTTCGCCTAGCCGTCCAGCGGCACGCCGCCGCCGAACCTGCAGATCCACTGGTCGGTGAGTTCGCGCTGCACGGCACCGAAGGAGCGCTGCCAGTCGGCCATCAGCTCCAGTTGCCTCAACTGCGCCTGCAGCGCGCTCCCCGCAATCGCGATCTGCCAGTTCATGATGGCCTGGAGGTAGCTGCCGTCAGGCGGCACCGGCTGCGTCTGGATGAGAGAGAAAGGTTCCGCGGGCATGAGAAATGTCTCCAAGAGTCTTCGGTCCATCCTAGGTACATGCCGCGGGCGCAGGTTGACGCATATCAAGCCGCGTGCGGCTCCCGGCTCCCTTCAGGCCGGCACGCCGCGCATCGCGCTTCGCAGGCGCGCCGCGGCCTGGCCGACCTGGGTTTCCGCGGCCTGCCATCGGTCGGAGTCGGCGGCATCCATCTCGGCCACCTTCTCCTCCACCGCCTGCACGGCCTGCCGCAGCGCGAGGATCTGCCGCTCCAGGCCCGCGCGGGCTTCGCCGCCCTCGCCGTGCGCCAGCTGGCGCTCCAGCCGCGCGATGGTCCGGCGTCCCCTGTCGGCGTCCTGCAGTGCCTGCTCGACGATCGCGCTCTGCGTGCGGGTGACGGGGGCATGTACGAACGCGGGCTGCAACGCCAGCGCCTGGCGATCTGCGTCGGGCAGCAGCAGGCGGCCGCCGCGCACCGCGAGCTGCGATGCCGGCACGACGACCAGATGCCGCGAGCCCGAAGAGAAGGTTCCCATCTCGACGATCAGGAAGTTCACGCGCCTGTCGGTGCCGACGATCAGGTCCAGCGCCTTGCCGATCCGTTCGCCCGACGCGTCGTACACGGCGCGCCCGAGGATGCTCTGCTTCGCGCTCCATCCCGGGACCAGCTGCCCGGTTTCGGTCAGCGTCGCGCCCGCGCGCGTGGCGCCAGCCACCTGCGCGCCCGCGATGCCCGCGAGCGCGGACATCAGCCCGAGGGCGGCGAGACGGCGCAGCATCTTCACGGAACCGCTCCCGCTCAACCGGCCTTCATGGGCGCCGCCATGCCCTCGTGCATCGAGAAATACCGGCGGGCCAGGGCGACGAGCTCGTTGGTGCTCATGCGCTCCGCCGTCTCCCAGCCGACGATCTGCCCCGCCACTTCGGGCCGGTGCTTCTCGACGTAGTGACGAAAGTCGGCTTGCGCCATGTGCGAGCCGGTGACGAGCACCTGCGTGATTCCCTTCAGCGCATTGCAGACCTCGCCGAAGAATTCGTGTTCGCTGCGCACGCCGCTGCCGTGCTGGCGGGTGTAGCGCGCATGCTCCCTGACCTGCTGCGCAAGGACCTGCGAAGCATCGAACTGGAAGACTTGCGCGGCGTGGTGATCGACCCAGGCGACGGCGTGGAAAAGCGACATGGCGGAGATCCGTACGAAGAAAAATAAAAAAGAATGAGAACGGGAAAGGCAGGGAAAGGCCTTTCGGGGCGCTACGCCTCGATGAGCACCTTCAGCGCATGCGTCTCGGCAGCGCGCGCGAAGGTGTCGTAGGCATCGATGACCTGGTCCAGCCGGAACCGGTGCGTGATCAGCCGGGCCGGGTCCACCTTGCGGGACTGCACCGTCTTCAGCAGCATGGGCGTCGAAACGGTGTCGACCAGCCGCGTGGTGATCGCGATGTTCTGCGACCACAGGCGCTCCAGGTGAAGGTCGGCCGCATGCCCGTGGACGCCGATGTTCGCAATGGTGCCGCCGGGCGCCACGATGTCCTGGCACAGCACGAAGGTGGCCGGGATGCCCACAGCCTCGATGGATACGTCCACGCCACGCCCGCCGGTCAGCGCGAGCACCGCCTCCGCCGCATTGCCGCCGGTGCTGTTGATCGTGTGCGTGGCGCCGAAGCGGCGCGCGACCTCCAGCCTGCCCTCGTCCAGGTCGATGAGGATGATCTGCGAGGGCGAGTAGAACTGGGCCGTGAGCAGCGTGGCCAGCCCGATCGGGCCCGCGCCGACGATGGCCACCGTGCTGCCGGGCGCCACCTTGCCGTTGAGCACGCCGCATTCGAAGCCGGTCGGCAGGATGTCGCTGAGCATCACCAGCGCTTCCTCGTCCACGCCGGCCGGCACCGGGTAGAGGCTGGTGTCGGCGTGCGGGATGCGCACGTACTCGGCCTGCGTGCCGTCGATGGTGTTGCCCAGGATCCAGCCGCCGGTGGCGCAGTGCGAATACATGCCGCGGCGGCAGTTCCCGCACTTGCCGCACGACGAGATGCACGAGATCAGCACATGGTCGCCGGGGTGGAACGCAGTCACGCCGGTGCCCACGGTCTCGACCACGCCCACGCCCTCGTGGCCGAGGATGCGACCCGGTGTGCAGCTGGGCACGTCACCCTTGAGGATGTGCAAGTCGGTGCCGCAGATGGTGGTCTTGAGGATCCGGACGATGGCGTCGCCCGGCGCCTGGATTTCCGGCTTGGGACGGTCTTCGAGCGACTTCAGGCCGGGGCCCTGGTATACGAGTGCTTTCATGCCCCGCACGTTATGCCCCCGGTGGCGCGGCCGGCTTGATCCAGCGCAAGGAACTCTGGCGCTCGCGCCTTGACGCGGCGCGGCGGCCGGAGAGACTGCGTGCATGAACCTCCCCAGCCCTTCGGCCGCGATCGTCGGACTCGCCGTGGCCCTGGGCGTCGGCCTCGTGATCGGCATCGAGCGCGAGCGCCGCAAGGGCGACGGCGAGCGCCGCGCGGCGGCGGGATTGCGCACCTTCGCCATCGTGGCGCTGGCGGGTGCCATCGCGCAGATCCTTCCCGTGGCGGCGCTGGTGCCCATCGGTGGCGCGCTCGTCGCCGCGCTGGCCGCGGTGTCGCACTGGAAAAGCCGTGCGCCTGACCCCGGCATGACCACCGAGATCGCCCTTTTCGCCACCTACCTGATTGGTGTGCTGTGCGTTCTCCAGCCGGGGCTGGGCGCAGCCTGCGGGATGGGCCTGGCCCTGCTGCTCGCGGCGCGCCGGAGGCTGCACCTGTTCGCCACGCAGCTGCTGAGCGAGCAGGAGCTGCACGACGGCGTCCTGCTGGCGGCGCTCGCTCTGATCGCGCTGCCGCTCATACCCTCGCGGCCCATCGAGATGCTCGGCGGCATCAACCCCCGGCCGCTGGCCTCGATGGTGCTGCTGATCATGGCCATGCAGGCGGCCGGACAGGCAGCGGTGCGATGGCTCGGCGTGCGCGGCGGCCTGCTGGGTGCCGGCTTCGCGTCGGGCTTCGCCTCCAGCACCGCCACGGTGGCCTCGTTCGGCCATCGCGCGCGAGAGCAGCCGCTGCACACGGGCCTTCTGGCGGGCGCCGCGGCACTGTCGGCCGTGGCCACCTGGGTCCTGGCGCTCGCGATGACCGGCGCACTCTCTCCGCAGGCGGGCGCCGCCCTGCTGCCCGTGGCGCTTGCCGGTGCGGCGGGTGCCGTGGCCGTCGGGCTGCTGCCGCTGCTGACTTCACGCGACGCGGTGGCGGTGGCGGTGGGACCGCCCGCCACGCAGCGCAGTGCCTTGCGTCCGCGCGAAGCGCTCGCCATCGCGCTCGCCCTGGCGCTCGTCGCGCTGCTGGTGGGCTCGGCGCAGCGGCATTTCGGTGATGCCGGCCTGCAGGTCGGCATCGCGCTCGCGGCCCTGGTCGATGCGCATGCCCCCGTGGCCTCGCTCGCATCGCTGCACGCGGCCGGCACATTGCAGACGGACCATTTCATCCGGGGCGTGCTGGTGGCCGTCGGAACCAACACGCTCACGCGCTGCGCGGTGGCCCTGGGCGCCGGCGGCAAGGCCTACGCGCTGCGCGTGGGTGCCGCGCTGATGGCCAGCCTGGGCTGCGCGTGCGTCGCGGCCATCTGGCTGCGGAGCTGATCTTCATCAGGCGTGGATCAGGCCAGGCTCAGGCCGGGGCCACCGGCGCCGTGCACCCGCTGCACGCCGGCCGCACGGGGGCCTCCAGCACCGAGCCGCGCAGCGGATTGGGCCTGTAGGTAGCCAGGCCCTTGAGCCCCAGCCGCCAGGCCTGCATGTAGAGGTCCTTGAAGTCTTCGTACGGGCAGTCCTCGGGCACATTGACCGTCTTGGAGATGGCCGCGTCGACGTAGGGCGCCACCTCGGCCACCATCTCAACGTGCGCCGCGGGGCTCATCTCCAGCGCCGTGACGAAGGCGGGCCCGAGCGCCGCACGCGGGCCCCTGTACAGCCGGTACAGCCTCAGCGCGTGGTCCTCGACCTCGTACTCCTGCGTTCCGCCGTCCGGCAGCCGCTTGCGCCGCGTGAAGGTCCAGGCGAAAGCCGGCTCGATGCCGTTGCTCGCGTTGTCCGAGAAGGCCAGGCTGATGGTGCCCGTGGGCGCGATCGACAGCAGGTGCGAGTTGCGCATTCCCCAGGCGCGGATGCGCGTCTTCATCGGCTCCGGCAGCCGTGACGCGAAGCTGCCCCGCCCGAGGTACTGGCCGGCATCGAACAGAGGGAATGCCCCGCGCTCGCGGGCCAGCGCGCACGAAGCGGCATAGGCCGCATCGCGCAGCAGCCGCGCGATGCGCCGGGCGGCTGCGCGGCCCGGTGGCGCGTCGTAGCGCAGGTTGAGCATCACCAGCGCATCCCCCAGTCCGGTGAAGCCCAGGCCGATGCGCCGCTTCAGCATCGCCTCGCGGCCCTGGCGCCCGAGCGGCCAGGCGGTGATGTCCAGCACGTTGTCGAGCATGCGCACCGCCAGCCCGGCAAGGCGGGAGAAGCCTTCCTCGTCGAAGCGCGCGGCGGGCTCGAAGGGGTCCTTCACGAAACGCGTCAGGTCGATCGACCCCAGGCAGCAGCTGCCGTAGGGCGGCAGCGGCTGCTCGCCGCACGGGTTGGTGGCGTCGAGCGTCTCGCAGCTGTAGAGGTTGTTGTCGGCGTTGATGCGGTCCAGGAAGAGCGCGCCGGGCTCTCCGTGCGCGTAGGCCGATCGCATGATACGGTCCCACAGCGCCCGTGCCGGCCGGCGGGCGTACACCCACAGCCCGTCGTCGCGCCGGTGCTGCTGCTCGCTGCGGATGCGGGGGCCGGGTTCGGCCCGATGCACCAGCTCGACCTCGCTGTCGTCGAGCACGGCCAGCATGAAGGCATCGGTCAGTCCCACCGAGAGGTTGAAGTTGCTCAGTTCGCCGTCGTCCTTCGCGCCCACGAAGGCCTCGATGTCGGGATGGTCGCAGCGCAGCACGCCCATCTGCGCGCCCCGCCGCGCCCCGGCCGACTCCAACGTGCGACAGGAGCAGTCGAAGACGCGCATGAACGGCACCGGCCCCGAGGCGCTGGAACGGGTGCCGGCTACCCAGGCCCCGTGCGGGCGGATGCGCGAGAAGTCGTAGCCGACACCGCCGCCCATGCGCATGGTCTCGGCAGCCTCCGCCAGCGCGACATAGATGCCCGGATAGCCCTCGTCGTCGCCGGTGATCGAGTCGCCCACGGGCTGAACGAAGCAGTTGATCAGGGTGGCCGTCAGCGCCGTGCCCGCCGCCGACTGGATGCGCCCCGCGGGCACGAAGCCGTCGCGCAATGCCTGCAGGAAGCGCGCCTCCCAGGCTTCGCGCTCGCCGGCTTTCTCGGCCTGTGCCAGGGCCCGCGCCACCCGGCGGTGGATGTCGTCGATGCCGTGCTCGCCTTCCTGCGCGTACTTCTCCATCAGCACGTCGCGGCAGATCGGCTGGACGGGCAGCTCGGGAAGTCTGGGGCTGTCGACGGTGAAGCTTGTCATGGCCATCGGCGGAAGGTCGGGCGCCCATGATGGAAGCGCGCCCCGCCGCGGCCTTGATCCATCGCAAGGCCGTGGACGCGGCGGACTCCTAGAGTGAACCGGACCACGCGCACGCGGGCACATCCACACACACAGAGGAGAAGCGAAGACATGCCACGTCACTACCGGCTTGCCGACATCACGGTACGGGTCCCTTTCGGGACCAAGGAACAGGGGCGCATCGCCTTGCTCCAGGCCGCGGGCATTCCCGTGGATGCGGACGGCGAGCTCGCGCGGGGCTTCCTGCACGAACGGAAGCCCTTCAGGCTCGGCGCCGATTCGATCTGCCGCTGGTTCGACACCGACGGCACCGACCTCGTGCCGGCCATGCCGTCCATGGCGGCCGCCGACCACTCATCCGCCGCGCGCGCAGCCTGACATGAGCACGCTCCGTTCGATCCTCGTCCATCTCGACGGCACGGACCGCGCCGAGGTGCGCCTGCGCCTGGCGCACCGCCTCGCGGCCCTGCACGAGTCGGCCTTGACCGCGCTCTTCGCGGTGTCGCCGTCCGTGCTGGCGGTGCTGCCGATGATCGGCGGCCTGCCTCCCATGCCGATGGCCGGCGACATAGACCCCGACCACCGCGCCCATGCCGCAGCGGTGTTCGAGCGCCTGCTGCAGGACCACGCCAGCCGCAGCGACTGGCGCGAGCTGCGCGGCGAGCCTGTCGTCGAGAGCTTCGTGCAGCATGCGCTGACCAGCGATCTCATGGTGCTCGGGCAGCGCGATCCGCGCGACAAGGCGGGCTTCGACGTGCCGGCCGACTTCATCGAGGCGGTGGTGCTCGCCAGCGGCAAGCCGGCGCTGGTCGTGCCGTTCGCGGGCAGGGTGTCGCCGAACCCCGCAAAGGTGCTGGTGGCGTGGCGCGGCGCGCGCGAGTCGGCCCGCGCGCTGGAGACCGCCCTGCCCCTGCTGCGCTCGGCGCAGGAGGTCCACCTGGTGGCCCCGATGAGCGCCGCGGATCCCGCCCACGGCACGACGATGTCGAGGCTGCGCGACTACCTTCGCCTGCACGGCGTCAGGCAGACGCGGGAGCACAAGGCGCCCGCCGAAGACAGGCACGCCGGCGAGGCGCTGCTGTCGCTGGCACAAGAGACCGGCGCCGGCCTGATCGTCATGGGTGCCTATGGCCACAGCCCTGCGCGCGAACTCGTGTTCGGGGGCGCCACGCGCACGGTGCTGGAATGGGCCGCCGTTCCGGTCTGGATGGCGCACTGAAGAGCCGCCCCACCTGCCCCCACCTGCCCCCACCCGCCGGAACTGCTCATCCGGCTTCCTTCCACATCCAGGCCAGGGATTCGGGCGCCTGCTCTTCCGGCACTTCGAAGCTGATCGCCGGACGCGCCGCGATGCCGCAGTCGTCCACCAGGATTTCGACACGGTAGAAGCGCCGGTCTCCACCCTGCACGCCCGCGCCACCTTCCGAGCCGCACGATGCGGCATCGCGCAGTGCCTGCCCGATGCGTTGTCTCGCGACCGCGTCGCAGCCGCCGAGGCTGAAGCTGCGAGGCCGTGAAAGCCCGGGCGTCCAAGCAAGGCCGCCGTCCCGCGCGATGCGCACGGCCCGGATGCTGTCCAGCGGCGGCAGCTCGATCATGGCGTTGCGATCCGGGTGCCCCATGCCGTCGCGGCGAACGCCTCGACGAAGCGCTGCAGCTCGCCGCGCGGCAGCCTGTCGATGCCGGCAGCGCGCGCACGGCCGGCGCCGCCGAACCGGCTGCACAGCGCGTGGGCGCCGTCCGGGCGCGCCTGCGGAGCGCGGACGCTGACGGCATAGCCTTCGCCGCGCGCCGCGAGCACCGCATGCGCGAGCTCCGGTTCGCTGCTGGCCAGCTCGTTGGCCAGGCAGCCCTGCACGCGGCGGCTCCACGGGGCATCCGGCAGCACGCGCACGCTGCCGCCGGCGCCCTGCCAGATTGGCGCGGTGCCCACGGCCTGGCGAAGGTCGGCGTGGCGCAGCGCATCGATCTCGTCGACGATGCTCTCGTGCGCCAGCATGTCGCGCGGGTCGCGGTAGCGCACCATCAATGCGTACAGCAGGCGCGGGGCGATGCACACGTCCTGCTCATGCTCGCCGTAGGCGTTGTAGTTGATCAGCATGCCCAGCCGCCGCAGCCCCGCGCAGTCGCCGGGCTCGAAGCCGCCGCCGAGCGCCAGCCTGTCGGCCACGGCGGCCATGTTGTCGCCATGGATCCCGACCAGCGCCCAGGCGCGGAAGGCACCGCCCAGGTGGCGATCGACGAGCAGGCTGGTGCAGACAGCGCTCGCCTCGTCGATGTGCGCCTCGAGATGCGGGTGCTGCGGCACCTCGCCCGCGGCATGGTGGTCGAAGTAGCGCACGTGCGCGCCCTCGTCGAGCAGCCGCTGGAGGCCGGCGCGGTTGCGCAGCATCGAGATGTCGAACACGTTGACTTCGTCGCCGGCCCTTGCCGTGACGCCCTGCAGCAGCGCGATGTCGCGCTTGAGGCCCGTCACCAGCCGGACCGCGCCGGGCCGGTGCAGCCGCCATTGCACGGCCGCGCAAAGACCGTCGGCGTCGCCGTTGCAGACATCGAACCTCGCGGCCATCGCGCAGCCCTGCCCGCGTGCCTCAGGCGGGAATGCGCCAGGAGCCGTCGCTCTGGCGGCAGGCGCTGCCGCCGATGCCATCGAGGCGCCCGCCCACCGTCACCTCGAGCCGGAATTCGCGGCAGCGGACGCCGCCGCGCTCGAAGCTGCGCACGGGCGTGAAGACGAAGCTGTCGCCGGTATCGCGATTGCGCCAGGCCGAAGACTCGCCGTTCGAAAGGGTCTCGAGCGCACTCGCCGCACGGCGGCGGTCGCTGTCGTCCATCGACCTTGCCGCCACGCTGCCGGGTGCGGAAGCCGCGAGCGAGCCGGTGAGCATGGCGCCGCCCGGCGCGGCGGACCGAAAGCCGCCGCAGGCCGCCACGAGGGCTGCGGCCGCGATGGAAACCGAAACTGCCGCAACAGACTTCATCCGCAACTCCTCGGCGCCGGTGCTTTCGGGTACTTTCAGGCGTATGAACGCAGCCGGCGCGAAAAATCCGCCAGTGGCGCGATGCCGCTCGCCTCGGCGCGCTGGCACCAGTCCTGCAACTGCCTGGCGAGCTGTTCGCCCGTGGCGGTGGAGCGGCTCCACAGTGCGGTCAGCTCGTCGCGCATCGAATACATCGTAGCCAGCGGCTGCGAGGCCTTCAACGCCTGCATCACCTGCCGCTGCCGCGAGGGCCCGAGCAGGCCCTGGTCCTTGCCGAGCCAGGGCTTGACGGACTTCAGGGCGCGCGCGGCCTCCGGCGAAATGCCGCGCAGTCGGCCGAATTCGGCCACGCAGGCTTTCTTCAGCGAGCGCGTGTAGTTCGACAGCACGTCGTAGTGGCAGCGGATGATCGCCTGCACCGTGGCCAGGTCGACGTTCGCCTTGGGCGCGACCAGGCGCGGCGTGGGCGCCACGTGCTTCACGCGCGCCAGGCCCAGCGCCTGCAGCGTGCGGATGTAGAGCCAGCCGATGTCGAACTCGAACCACTTGCTCGAAAGCTTCGCCGAGGCCGGAAAGGCATGGTGGTTGTTGTGCAGTTCCTCCCCGCCGATCAGGATGCCGACCGGAAAGATGTTCGTGCTGGCGTCGCGGGCCGGCCAGTTGCGGTAGCCCCAGTAGTGGCCGATGCCGTTGACCACGCCGGCCGCCCAGAACGGAATCCACGCGATCTGCACGAGCAGCACCAGCGCGCCCGGCACGGCGCCGAAGAGCGCCATGTCCACGACGCCCATCAGCACGATGCCCAGGATCTTGTGCTTCGAGTAGAGATGCCGCTCCAGCCAGTCGTCGGGCGTACCGTGGCCGTAGCGTTCCAGGGTCTCGGCGTGCCGCGCCTCGCGCATGTAATAGAACACCCCGCCCCACAGCACGCGGTTGAGCCCGTGCACCTGTGGGCTGTGCGGGTCTTCGGGGGTTTCGCACTTCGCGTGATGCTTGCGGTGCACCGCGGCCCACTCCCGGGTCACCATGCCGGTGGTCAGCCAGAGCCAGAAGCGGAAGAAGTGGCTCGCCGCGGGGTGCAACTCGAGCGCGCGGTGCGCCTGGTGGCGGTGCAGGAAGATGGTGACGGACGCGATGGTGACGTGCGTGAGCGCGAGCGCGGCCAGCAGCACGCCCCACCACGGAAGATCCAGGACGCCGGAGTAAAGCAGGGATTGCATTCATACCTCTTGAACAGTGCCGGCGATTCTGCGGACCGCCGCGGCGCGGACCTTGATGCAGGTCAACACCCGCTGCCCGGTTTTGCGGCCTGCGAGACCACCCGCCGGAACTTGCCGCTGCGCCCGCACTTCGTGCTCTCGCCCGCGCGGCACTGGATGCGCACGCCCCTCGCCCCCTGCGCCTCGAGAAACGCCGCGAGCGCCTCGCGGGCCTTGTGCAGGGTCCGCCGCGCCGTCTCTCCCTCTGCACGGGTTTTCAGCAGCAGGTCGCGCGGCCCCTGCTGCACCAGCTGGAAATCGAACAGGCCGGCCTCCTCCTCGAGCACCGTGCTCACCGCCAGCGGCACCACCTGCACCGCCGGCATGCCGGCGTCGCCGGGCAGGCACAGCGTGTCGTCGTCGCGGCCATGCACCTCGATGGCCGGCAGGCGCGATCCGCATCCGCAGGGCTCGGCCAGCAGCCTGACCCGGTCGCCCAGGTCGTAGCGGATCAGCGGCTGCAGGTGGTTGGCCAGGTTGGTCAGCAGGGTCGTGCTTCCTGCGTGGCCGGGCGGCACCGCCCGGCCGTGCGCGTCGACCGGCTCCAGGATCGCCCAGTCGCTGTTCAGGTGCAGCACGCCCCGCGAGCATTCGAAGGCCAGCGACAGGAACTCCGACGCGCCGTAGCTGTTGGCCACCGGGCAGGCGAACGCCTCCCTCAGGAAGACGCGGCCTGCCTCGGAAAGCGTTTCGCCGCCGGTCCAGATCTCGCGCGGCGAGGCCTTCAGCCGGCCGGCCTCCCGCTCCTGCGCGAGCACGATGGCGGCGCTGGGATAGGTGGCCACCACCGTGGGACCGAACGCATCGATCTCGGCGCACAGCCTTTCCAGCGGCTGCAGGAAGGAAATGCCGCGCAGGCGCGGCGCGAGGCCGGGCTGCAGGCGGCGCAGCCGCTCGACCGATACGGTGCTCGCGAAATGCCCGCCGGTCGCGCCCACGAAGGCGATGCGCTCGGTCAGGCTCCACGGGTCGAACAGCCGGTCGAGGGGCCGCAGCAGCGGCCGTCGCAGCGCCTCCAGCGCGTCGTACACGGCCATCGCGCGCGCGTCCTGCACGAAGATCGCGGGCTCGCCCGTGCTGCCCGAGCTTTCCCATGCCGTGTAGGGCCCGAGGCAGTCGGCCGCGATGTTCGCCGGCTCGGCGACGAAGCGGCGCAGTGCCGGCAGCGAGAGCACCGGGTCGCAGACCCAGTCGGCGAACTCGTGCATCAGCTCCGACTTGCGGGACACCGGCAACTCTTCCAGCCGCACCGTGGCCGGATCGCAGCCGGCCAGCAGGCGCCGGTACCGCGGCGAATGTGCCGCCGCGGCGGCGACCAGTTCCGCCAGCCGCTGCGAGCGCAGCGCGGCGAGCGCTCCCGCGCCCGCGTTCGTGGCCATCGAGACCTCGGCCGCGATCACGTACGCCTGCCACGGATCAAATATCGGCGGCATCGGACGCGGCTCCAGGCAAGCGGGTATCCATGACGAATTCCTCGGCCACGGAGCTTGCGCCCTTGCCGGCGCGGCGGGTTGACGTGCATCAAGCCGGCGGGCGGTTGCGCCTTGCACGATGGCGTGCCCCGCCACTCATGCCGCCTTCAACGCAATGAGCATCCGCCACCTGGACCGTCTGCTGTCGCCGGCCTCCGTCGCCGTGTTCGGCGCTTCCAACCGGCCCGCCAGCGTCGGCGCCACGGTGTGGCGCAACCTGCGCGCCGGCGGCTTCAAGGGCGCGGTGCACGGGGTGAACCCGAAACATGGCTCGCTGGACGGCGTGCCCGTCTTCCCCGACGCGGCGCACCTGCCCGCCGCGCCCGACCTGGCGCTGATCTGTACGCCCCCGGCCACCGTGGCGCCGCTGGTCGCCGAACTGGGCGCGCTGGGCACCCGCGCGGCGGTGATCATCACGGCCGGCCTGGACCCGAGGCAGAAACAGGCCGCGCTGGATGCGGCCCGCCCCTTCACCCTGCGGCTGCTGGGTCCCAACTGCCTGGGTCTGCTGAGCCCTCACATCGGTCTGAACGCCAGCTTCGCGCACACCGACGCGCTGGCGGGCGACGTGGCCTTCGTCTCGCAGTCGGGCGCACTGGTCACGGCCGTGCTCGACTGGACGCGCAGCCGCGGCGTGGGCCTGTCGCACCTGGTCTCGCTGGGCGAGCACTGCGACGTCGACTTCGGCGACCTGCTCGACCACCTCGCCAGCGATGCGCGCACGCGATCGATCCTGCTGTACGTGGAGTCCATCGAATCGCCGCGCAAGTTCATGTCGGCCGCGCGCGCGGCGGCCCGCAACAAGCCGGTGATCGTGCTGAAGGCCGGGCGTGCCGGCCACGGAATTGCCGCCGCGGCCTCGCACACGGGCGCGCTGGCGGGCTCCGACGCGGTCTACGACGCTGCGCTGCGGCGCGCCGGAATGCTGCGCGTCGACACGCTGCAGGAGCTCTTCGTCGCCGCGGAAACCCTGTCGCGCTTCCGGGGCAACGGCCACGGCATGCTCACGGTCATGACCAATGGCGGAGGCGCCGGCGTGATGGCGGCCGACGCCGCCGCGCGCGAGGGCGTGGCGCTGGCCGACCCCGGCCTCGCGCTGCTCGCCCGCCTCGACGCACTGCTTCCGGCGAACTGGTCGCGCGCCAACCCCATCGACATCATCGGCGACGCTCCGGCCGAACGCTACGCCGAGACGCTCGGCGCGCTGCTGGCCGACGCGTCGGCCGGCGCGGTGCTCTTCGTGCATGCGCCCACAGCCATCGTGCGCAGCGAGGACATCGCGCGCGCCTGCCTGCCGCTGGTGCGCGGCCACGCCTCGCGCGTGATGAGCGCCTGGCTCGGCGACGATGCGGTGGCCCAGGCGCGCAGGCTCTTCGAGGATGCCGGCGTGGCCGACTACGCCACGCCCGAAGAGGCGGTGCACGCCTTCGCGATGCTGCAGACCTACAGGCGCAACCAGGAGATCCTGATGGAGACGCCGGGCGCCGGCAACGGCGCCGTGCCGGATGCCGCCGCGGTGCGCGCCACGCTGGGCTCGGCGCTGGCCGAGCAGCGCGAATGGCTCGGCGAACAGGAGGCCAAGTCGCTCCTGCGGGCCTACGGCATCGAGACGGTGCCCACCGTCGCCGTCGCACCGACGGCCGGGGCGGCCGTCGAGGCTGCCAAGGGGCTGGGATACCCGGTGGCGCTGAAGATCCTCTCGCGCGACATCACGCACAAGTCGGACGTCGGCGGCGTGCGGCTGGGCCTGTGCGACGAAGCCGCGCTGCGCGTCGCGGCCGGCGAGATGCTCGACGCGGTGAGGAACGCCAGGCCGCTGGCGCGGATCGACGGCTTCACCGTGCAGCACTCGGTGCATCGCCCGCATGCGCAGGAGATCATCGTCGGCGCCAGCGTCGACCCGGTCTTCGGCCCGGTGATCCTCTTCGGCCAGGGCGGCACGGCCGTCGAGGTCGCAGGCGACACGGCCGTCGCGCTGCCGCCGCTGAACCGCGCGCTCGCCGCGGAACTGGTGTCGCGCACGCGCGTGTCGCGCCTGCTGGCGGGCTATCGCGACCATCCGCCGGCCCGGCTCGATGCGCTGCACGACGTGCTCGTCGCGGTCTCGCGGATGCTGGCCGACCTGCCGCAGCTGGCGGAGCTGGACATCAACCCGCTGTGGGTCGACGAGAACGGGGCGCTGGCGCTCGACGCGCGCATGCGGGTGTCGCGCATGCCGGCGCACGGCACCGGGCGCTTCGCGATACTGCCCTACCCCGACCAGTGGGTGCGCACGCAGACATGGAATGGGCGCGATATCGTGGTCAGGCCGATCAGGCCCGAGGACGAGCCGCAGCACCGGAGCTTCCTGGAGTCGCTGGACGCGGAGGACATGCGCATGAGGTTCTTCTCGGTGCGCAAGGAAATGGCCCGCAGCGAACTCGCGCGGCTGACCCAGATCGACTACGACCGGGAGATGGCCTTCATCGCCGAGGACATCGATGCGCAGGGCCATGCCCGCACGCTGGGCGTGGCCCGCACGGTGAGCGACCCCGACAACGTCGAGGCCGAGTTCGCCATCGTCGTGCGCTCCGAGCTCAAGGGCCAGGGGCTGGGCGCGATCCTGTTCGACCGGCTGATCGAGCACGCGCGCAGCCGCGGCACGGCACGGCTGGTGGGCGTAGTGCTGCGCGAGAACACCCGCATGCTGAAGCTCGCGGCTGCGATGGGCTTCAAGGCCGATCCGGCGGAGCCGCCCTCGTCGGGCCTGCGCCGGATGGTGCTGCAGCTGAGGGCTTGAGCAGGCTGGTCGCGCTCGGCGGCGTGAAGCCGTAGAAGCGGTCGTTCAGGTAGCGGGCGACTTCCATGATGTCCTGGTCGCGCCAGCCCAGCGAGGAGGCCTGCTGCCAGCGCCGCACCTGCTCCTCCAGGCTGTCCCAGTCGTCGACCAGCTTCCTGCCGCGCCAGTGCATCTTCTCGTTGTGGCAGGCGACGCAATTGGTGTTGTAGAGCAGCTCGCCCCGGGACTGGGCCCAGGCGGGGCCGCCGAGCAGGCCCGGACCGGCCGCCAGCGCGAGCGCGACGGCCGGCATGGTCCGGCCGGCCGCGCGGCGGGCTTCGGACAGGAAGGGAATCCGGCGCATGGGGCTCTCCTTTTCGATCGTGGACGATGGATCGCATCGTCTCGCGGCGACCGCCGTTGCGCTTGATCCAGCGCAACGGAACTCCGGCGGCGAGCGCCTAGATTGAAGCTCCCTCAACCCACTCATGGAGCAAAGCGCATGAACACCGCACTGTCCCGCCTGGACCGCATCGAAAACCTCTTTCCCGACATGATGCGCCGCTGGGCACGTCCTCTGCAGCTGATCGACGAGGCCGAACTGCCGGCCGACATCCGGCTCGACATCAACGAGAACGACAAGGAATACCTCGTCACCGCCGAGATTCCCGGCGCCAAGAAGGAGGATGTGCGCGTCTCCATCGACGGCAGCTACGTCTCCATCTCGGCCGAAGTCAGGAAGGACGAGGAAAAGAAGCAGGGCCGCTCCATCGTCCGCGAGACCTATCGCGGCAGCATGTCGCGCGGCTTCTCGCTGGCCAGCGAAGTCGACGACAAGACCGCCGTGGCAAAGCTCGAGGACGGCGTGCTGCACCTCACGCTGCCCAAGCGCGAAGGCTCGGCCCGCACCACGCTGAAGATCCAGTAGCCGTCATGCGACCGGCGCCGCCGGCAGCGGGCTCCCCGCGAGGGCCGCCCGGCTTTCGAAGAAGCAAGGAGCCCGCATGCTGAGCGCCTACATCACACACGCAGATTGCGCGCGCCACGACATGGGCGCGGGCCATCCGGAAAGCCCCGAGCGGCTTTCCGCCATCCACGACCGTCTGCTGATCGCGGGCCTGCTCGACTACATGGCCCCGTACGACGCCCCGCTTGCCACGCAGGCCCAGCTGGCGCGCGCGCACACGATGTCGCATGTGCGCGAACTCGTCGCGATGGCACCCGCCGAGGGACATCGCTTCGTCGACCCCGACACCCTGATGAACCCGCACACCCTGCAGGCCGCGCTGCGCGCCGCCGGGGCCGCGGTGCTGGCCACCGACCTTGTGCTGGCCGGCGAGGCGCCCACCGCCTTCTGCAACGTGCGCCCGCCGGGCCATCACGCCACGCGTGACGCGGCCATGGGCTTCTGCTTCTTCAACAACGTGGCGGTAGGCATCCGCCACGCGCTGGACGTTCACGGCCTGAGGCGCGTGGCCCTCATCGACTTCGACGTGCACCACGGCAACGGCAGCGCAGACATCTTCCGCGACGACGAGCGCGTGCTCATGTGCTCGATCTTCGAGAAGGGCATCTACCCTTTCGCGGGCGAGGACGACAGCGGCCCGCGGATGGTGAACATCGGGCTGCCCTCGCGCTCGGGCAGCGACGCGTTCAGGGCGGCAGTCACCGGGCACTGGCTGCCGGCGCTCGAGGCCTTCGCGCCGCAGTTCGTGTATGTCTCGGCAGGCTTCGACGGGCACAGGGAGGACGACATGGGCAACCTCGGCCTGGTGGAGAACGACTACGCCTGGGTCACCCGGCAGCTCATGGAGGTGGCGCTGCGCCATTGCGGCGGGCGCGTGATCTCGTGCCTCGAAGGCGGCTATGCGCTGAGCGCCCTCGCCCGCAGCGCCGCGGCGCATGTCAAGGTGCTGATAGGCGCCGGCTGAGCCCTGCGGCGCGGATTCAAGGCCGGGCACCCGCGCGCCCGACACACCGGTTCAGTGCCCGCTCGGACCGTGCGCGCCGATGCCGGTTTCCGAACGCACCTGCTGCGCCAGGAAGCCGCCCCGGTCGACCTGCGCACGCGCGCTGCGGTCGAGCACCGAGAACAGCCAGATCCCCACGAAGGCGATGCTCATCGAGAACAGGCACGGCGAGGTGTACGGGAACAGCGAGGAGCCGGGCGGGTTGCCGAAGGTGGCCTCCCACACCGAGGGCGACACCACCGTGAGAGCCACGGAGGACACCAGCCCGAGGAAGCCGCCGATCACCGCCCCGCGCGTGGTGCAGCCCTTCCAGAGCACCGACATGAAGAGCACGGGGAAGTTGGCCGAGGCCGCGATGGCGAAGGCCAGCGACACCATGAAGGCGATGTTCTGCTTCTCGAACACGATGCCCAGCAGCACCGCCAGCGCACCGAGCGCCAGCGTGGTGATCCTGGACACCCGCAGCTCGGCCGCGCTGCCCGCGTCGCCCTTCCTGATGACGGTGGCGTACAGGTCGTGCGAGACGGCCGAGGCGCCCGAGAGCGTGAGGCCCGCCACCACGGCCAGGATCGTGGCAAAGGCCACGGCCGAGATGAAGCCGAGGAACACGTTGCCGCCCACTGCGCTCGCCAGGTGGATCGCCGCCATGTTGCCGCCGCCCCTGAGCAGGCCCTTGGCGTCGAGGAAGTCCGGATTCGTCAGCACGAAGGTGATGGCGCCGAAGCCGATGATGAAGGTCAGCAGGTAGAAGTAGCCGATCCATCCGGTCGCCCACATGACCGACTTGCGCGCTTCCTTCGCGCTGGGCACGGTGAAGAAGCGCATCAGGATGTGCGGCAGCCCGGCCGTGCCGAACATGAGCGCCATGCCGAAGGAGATGGCGGAGATCGGGTCCTTCACGAAATTGCCCGGCCCCATGATCGACTGGCCGATGCTCGCGGCCACCTCGGCGGTCTTGCCGTCCTTCAGCGCCAGGTCGGTCTTGACCTTGACCGCGCCCGCGAACATCGCCTCGGGGCTGAAGCCGAAGTGCCAGAGCACAGAGATCGCCATGAAGCTCGCGCCGCCCAGCAGCAGGCCGGCCTTGATGATCTGCACCCAGGTCGTGGCCGTCATGCCGCCGAAGAGCACGTACACCATCATCAGCGAGCCGACGATGACCACCGCCACCCAGTACTCGAGGCCGAAAAGCAGCTTGATCAGCTGCCCCGCGCCCACCATCTGCGCGATCAGATAGAAGGCCACCACCACCAGCGTGCCGGAGGCCGCGAAGATGCGCACCGGCGTCTGTGCGAAGCGAAAGGCCGCCACGTCGGCGAAGGTGAACTTGCCGAGGTTGCGCAGCCGCTCCGCCATCAGGAAGGTGATGACCGGCCAGCCGACGAGGAAGCCGATGGAGTAGATCAGCCCGTCGTAGCCGGAAGCCATCACCGCCGCCGAGATGCCGAGGAACGATGCCGCCGACATGTAGTCGCCGGCGATGGCGAGCCCGTTCTGGAAACCCGTGATGCCGCCGCCGGCCGTGTAGAAGTCGGACGCCGAGCGGGTGCGCGCAGCGGCCCACTTGGTGATGAAGAGGGTCGCCACCACGAAGAGGCCGAACATGCCGATGGCGGTCCAGTTGGTGGCCTGCTTCTGCAGCTGGCCCATGTCGGCGCCGGCCGCGAGAGCCGCCGCGCCGAGGGCCGACAGCGCGCAGAAGACCGCGGCGGATCGCGTGCGCAGGATGGTCGAGGAACGCGGGCTCATGGCTTGTTCCCCTTCACGGCCTTGACCACCGCATCGGAGAGCGCGTCGAACTCGGCGTTCGCACGGCGCACGTAGTAGGCGGTGATCGCCACGGTGAACACGATCACGCCGAAGCCGAGCGGCATGCCCAGGGTCATGACGCCGTCGCCGATGCGCCGCGCCAGGAATTCCTTGTCGAAGGCCACCAGCAGCACGAAGCCGTAGTACGCGGCGAGCATCAGCACCGCGAGTGTCCAGCCGAAGCGGTCGCGCCGGCGCTTGAGTTGCTGGTACTTGGGGTGGGCGGCGATGCGCGCGGCCAGGTCGTCTTCCATGGAGTCTCCTTGTTTGCGATGGGCGAATTAGGAACGCACGCACCGGCGCGAGGCTTGCGCTGGCGCAAGCTTTTCCCGTCGTGCGCCGGCAAGATCTCGCAACCTTCAGAAGGACACGAGACATGAACGCTCCCGATCCGCAGCCCCGCCTGCCCACCTATGCGCCGCCGCAGGCGCTCTCCCGCACCGCCCACGTCGCAGGCCGCGCCGCCTACGACGCGCTGGTGGCCGAGGCGGAAGCCGACCACGAGGGCTACTGGGCCCGCCTGGCGCGCGAGTTCGTCGGCTGGAAGACGCCTTTCACCAGGACGCTGGACAGCAGCGACGCACCGCACTACAGGTGGTTCGAGGACGGCACGCTCAACGTCTCATGGAACTGCCTGGACCGCCAGGTGGCCGCCGGCAGGGGCGACAAGGTGGCGATCGTCTTCGAGTCGGACGACGGGCAGGTCACGCGCACCACCTATGCGCAGCTGCTGGCGCAGACCTGCCGCATGGCCAATGCGCTGAAGTCGCTCGGCGTGGGCAAGGGCGACCGCGTGGTCATCTACATGCCGATGTCGGTCGAGGGCGTCGTGGCGATGCAGGCCTGCGCGCGGCTGGGCGCGGTGCATTCCGTGGTGTTCGGCGGCTTCTCCGCGCATGCGCTGCGCGACCGCGTCGCCGACACCGGCGCCACTGTGGTCGTCACCTCCGACCAGCAGGTCCGCGGGGGCAAGCGGCTGCCGCTGAAGGCGCTGGTCGACGAGGCGCTCGCGCTCGGCGGCTGCGAGGCGGTGCGCTCGGTCGTCGTCCATCGGCGCACGGGCGAGCCCATCGAGTGGACAGCGCGCGACGTGTGGATGCACGAGATCACGCAGGCCCAGGGCGACAGCTGCGAGCCCGAGTGGGTCGGTGCCGAGCACCCGCTGTTCCTGCTCTACACCTCGGGCTCCACCGGCAAGCCCAAGGGTGTGCAGCACTGCAGCGGCGGCTATCTGCTGCACGCGGCGCTCACCACCAAGTGGACCTTCGACATGCACGACGACGACGTGTTCTGGTGCACGGCGGACATCGGCTGGGTCACGGGCCACACCTACATCGCCTATGGGCCGCTGGCCATCGGTGCGACGCAGGTGGTGTTCGAGGGCGTGCCCACCTACCCCGACGCGGGACGCTTCTGGCAGATGATCGAGCGGCACCGCGTCACGGTGTTCTACACGGCTCCCACCGCCATCCGGTCGCTGATCAAGGCGGCCGAGGGCAACCCGGCCGTGCACCCCGATCGCCATGACCTCGGCAGCCTGCGCGTGCTGGGCTCGGTGGGCGAGCCGATCAATCCGGCCGCCTGGGAGTGGTATCGCCAGCACGTGGGCGGCGGCCGCTGCCCGGTGCTCGACACCTGGTGGCAGACCGAGACAGGCGGCCACATGATCACGCCGCTGCCCGGCGCCACCGATCTCGTGCCGGGGTCCTGCACCCTGCCCTTTCCTGGCATCGCGGCGGCCATCGTCGACGAGACCGGGAACGACGTGCCCGACGGCGAGAGCGGCCTGCTCGTCATCAAGAAGCCATGGCCGAGCATGATCCGCGCGGTGTGGGGCGACGACGCGCGCTACCGCTCAAGCTACTTTCCGCCGGAGCTGCGCGGCTATTACCTGGCGGGCGACGGCGCCGCGCGCGACAGGCTCACGCGCTACTTCACCATCGGCGGTCGCATCGACGACGTGCTCAACGTCAGCGGCCACCGCATGGGCACGATGGAAATCGAATCGGCGCTCGTGGCATGCACCGCGCTGGTGGCCGAGGCCGCAGTGGTCGGCCGGCCCGACGAGACCACGGGCGAGGCGATCTGCGCCTTCGTGGTGCTCAAGCAGCCGCGACCCGCCGGCAAGGAGGCCGACCGGCTGGCCGCCGAACTGCGCGCGTGGATCGGCAAGGAGATCGGCCCCATCGCCAAGCCCAGGGAAATCCGCTTCGCCGACAACCTGCCCAAGACGCGCAGCGGCAAGATCATGCGCCGCCTGCTGCGCTCGGTCGCCAGGGGAGAGGCGATCGCACAGGACGTCTCGACGCTGGAGAACCCGGCGATCCTCGATCAGCTGACCGAGACGCACTGACCCAACTGGCTATCCGCCCGCCGGGCGCCGGTGCACGGCAAGCGCATCCACCGGGATGCGCAGGTACGCGACGCCGTTGTCGTCGGCAGGCGGAAGCCGGCCGCCGCGCACGTTCACCTGGATCGACGGCAGGATCAGCGTGGGCACGTCCAGCGTCGCGTCGCGCGCCGTTCGCATCGCCACGAACTCGTCGGCCCCGATGCCGTCGCGCACGTGGATGTTGTGGGCACGCTGCTGCGCCACCGTGGTCTGCCAGCTGGCCTGCCTCGATGGCGGCGGATAGTCATGGCAGACGTACATGGCGGTGTCGGGCGGCAGCTCCAGCAGCCTGCGCATCGACTCGTAGAGCTGGCGGGCGTCGCCGCCGGGGAAGTCGGCGCGTGCGCTGCCGAGGTCGGGCATGAAGAGCGTGTCGCCGACGAAGACGGCGCCATCGACCAGGTAGGCCATGTCCGCGGGCGTGTGGCCAGGCACCAGCAAGGCGGTGGCTTCCACTTCGCCGATGCTGAAGACTTCGCCGTCCCTGAACAGGTGGTCGAACTGGCTTCCGTCGGGCAGGAAGGCGCGCTCGAAGTTGAAGAGCTTGCCGAAGGTCGACTGGACCACGCGGATGTTCTCGCCGATGGCGATCTTTCCGCCTGCATGCTGCTGCACGTGGCGCGCGCCGGACAGGTGATCGGCATGCGCGTGCGTCTCCAGGATCCAGTCGAGCTGCAGCGCGTGCTCGCGCAGGTAGGCCAGCAGCCTGTCGGCCGAGGCGGTGCCGGTGTGACCCGACTTGAAGTCGTAGTCGAGCACCGGATCGATGACCGCAGCGTGCCTGCCCGCGTGCTCCCACACCACATAGGACACCGTGCCCGTGGCGGGATCGAAAAAACCCTGGATCGTGGTGCGTGAGGTCATGGCGGTTCCCGAGACAAACAATATATATTTAAATATAATATTGAAATCGAAAACGTCAACCCGTCCCGTGAAGAAATCCTCCCTCGCCATCGATCCCCAAATGCTGCGCGGTGCCGCTGGCAAGGCGGTCACGGCACTCAAGCTGCTGGCCAATGAAGACCGGCTGCTGCTGCTGTGCCAGCTCTCGCAGGGCGAGATGTGCGTCAGCGACCTCGAGGAAACACTCGGCATCCACCAGCCCACGCTGTCGCAGCAACTGGGCGTGCTGCGCAACGAAGGCGTGGTCGACACCCGCCGCGAAGGCAAGAACATCTTCTACAGCGTGACCGACCCGGCGCTCATGGAGATCCTTCGCGTGCTCTATCGCCTCTACTGCCCCCCGGAGAAATGATGTCCATCGACTGGAACCACTTCACGCCCCTCGCCGCGCTGGCAGGCGGCGCGCTCATCGGCCTCGCCGCGGCAATGTTCGTGCTGCTCAACGGACGCATCGCGGGCATCAGCGGCGTGCTGGGGGACCTGCTGAGGCCCTCGAAGGGCGACACCGGCTGGCGCGCCGCCTTCTTGCTTGGGCTCGTGGGCGCGCCGTCGCTCTACCTGCTCTTCGCGGTACTGCCCCGCCCGCAGATCGATGCCGGCTACGGCACGCTGGTGCTGGCCGGCCTGCTCGTCGGCCTGGGCACGCGCTACGGCTCCGGCTGCACCAGCGGCCACGGTGTCTGCGGCCTCTCCCGCCTGTCGCCGCGCTCGTTCGTGGCGACCATATCGTTCATGGGCGCGGGCTTCGCCACGGTGTTCGTGGTGCGTCATCTGCTCGGCATCTGAGGAGAACGCCATGATCGCCCTCGCCTCGCTGCTCTCCGGACTCGTCTTCGGGCTCGGCCTCATCGTCTCGGGCATGGCCAATCCGGCCAAGGTGCTCGGCTTCCTGGACCTCGCCGGCCACTGGGACCCGTCCCTGGCCTTCGTCATGGCGGGCGCCATCGCCGTCGGGTCGGTCGCGTTCCTGGCGGCAAGGCGGCGCAGCATGTCCCTGCTGGGCGCGGCGATGCGCCTGCCGTCCTCACGCGAGATCGACCGGCGCCTGGTCGTCGGCAGCGTGGTCTTCGGCGTGGGCTGGGGCATCGCGGGTCTCTGCCCCGGCCCGGGCCTCGTCGCGCTGGGCATGGGCGAAGCCAAGGCCCTTGTCTTCGTGCTCGCGATGCTCGCGGGCATGGGCATCTTCGAACTCATCGAGCGCCGCGGTCGACAGTACTGACGCTACCCGGCGGTCGCCTGCTCGCCCACGGCCGCATGCACCAGCAGCACGGGAACACTGGAGCCGCGCACGATCCGCTCCGTGCTGCTTCCGAGCAGCAGCTGCCCGAGGCCGCGCCGGCCTCGGGTGCCGGCAATGATCAGGTCGGCATGCCAGCCACGCGCCTCGTCCGCGACGAGGCTGGCCACGGTACCGTCCGTTTCGTTGTAGAGCACGGTGTCGACCTCGACCCCGGCCGAACGGACTCGCTCGGCGCTGCGGGCGAGCATGCGCGAGGCTTCTTCGCGCAGCTGCTGCGACCTGTCGTGGGCATAGCCGGCACGGGAAACCGAGAGATCGTCGATGGCGTGGAGCAGCCGCACCCGGCTTCTCATCGGCCTGGCGAGGCGGATCGCTTCCTCGATGCCCTGGGCCGATGCCGGGCTGCCGTCTATGGGAACGAGTATTCGTCGGTACACGGGATGGCTCCTTGCCGGGCAAGGCTGCGTCTGCAACATCGATGCCTGCCCGCTCTTCACGCATCCATTCTGGGCATCCGCGCGGCCTCCGGATTGACGTGCATCAATCGCGGATCATGCCATCCACCACCTGGATGATGCGGTCGCAGCGTCCGGCCAGCTCGGGGTTGTGCGTGACGAAGAGCACCGCCATGCCGCGCTCGCGGTTGGCTTTTCTCAGAAGCTCGAAGACGGCGTCCGCCGACCTGGTGTCGAGGTTGCCCGTGGGCTCGTCCGCGAGCAGCAGCGGCGGGTCCATCGCCAGCGAGCGGGCCACGGCCACGCGCTGCTGCTGGCCGCCGCTGAGCTCGGTGACCATGCTGTCGCGCCATTTCGCCAAGCCCACGCTCTCCAGCAGCGCGGCCGCGCGCTGCGCCATGTCGTTCCTGGAGAAGCCGGCATCACCGAGCATGGGCATCGCCACGTTCTCCAGCGCGGTGAAGCCGGCGAGCAGGTTGTGGTACTGGAAGATGAAGCCGATGTTGTGCCCGCGTAGCCGCGTGAGCGAACGCTCGTCGAGCAGGCGCGTCTCTTCGCCGCCGATGCGCAGCGAACCGCTGGTGGGCCGGTCGAGCAGCCCGACGATGTTCAGCAGCGTGCTCTTGCCCGAACCCGACGGCCCCATGACGGCGCAGAACTCGCCGCGCGCCAGCGTGAGGTCGATGCCGTGCAGCACCTGCGTCTCGTTCGGCAGCCCGAGGTTGAAGGCCTTGTGCACGTCGCGCAGGCTGACGACGGGCTCAGCCACGGATCGCCACCACCGGGTCGAGCCGCGCCGCTCGCAGCGCCGGCGCAAACGCCGCCACCAGCCCTGTCAGCGTGGCCAGCAGCAGCGAAGCCACGAAAAGACCCGGCTCGATGGCCAGCGGAAAAAGCGGCGTGCCGTCGGGGTTGAGCGCATAGCGCTGCCACAGCAGCAGCGCCACCAGGCCCATGCCCGCACCGCCCAGGGAACCGAGCAGCCCCAGAAGCCCGCCCTGCAGCAGGAAGACCCGCAGCACCTGGCCGCGCGAGATGCCCATCGCGCGCAGGATGCCGATCTCCCGCGACTTCTGCACGACCGACACCACCAGCACGCTCGCGATGCCGAAGGCCACCGACAGGCCGACGAAGAAGCGGATGGTGGTGTTCGAAGTCTTCTGCGCCTGCACCGCCGTGAAGAACTGCGCGTTGGTGGCGATCCAGCTGTCGGCCTCCACGCCGGTGCCCGCGGTGATGCGCTGCGCGATCACGTCGGCGGCGTAGATGTCCCTCACCTTCACTTCGAGGCTGGAGACGCCGCCTACAAGGCCCAGCAGGCTCTGTGCCGTGCGCAGTGCCACGAAGGTGGTGCGCTGGTTGGCGGGCTTGCTGCCTAGGTCGAAGAGGCCGGTCACCATGAGCGTCTGGTTGCCGCCGCTGGCCGACGACACCCGCAGCTTGTCGCCGATGCCCACGCCCAGGTCGCTCGCCAGGTCGGTGCCGATCAGGATGTCGCCCGGCGTGAGGCGCGTGCTGCCACGCACGATCTTCTCGGGCAATGCCACGATGAGGAAGTACTGCGCCGGATCGATGCCGTTGACAGAGACGGCACGGCTCGCCTCGCCCCGGATCGCGAGCGCGGAGCCGCTCGCCGTGGGCGAGACGACCTCCACGCCCGGCATGGCGCGTACCTGCGCCGCGACCGACTGCCACTGGTCGATCGACTTGAGCCTTTGCAGCGGCGCCTGCACCACGGCGTCTTCCAGCGCGTCCGCCGCCCCGAGCGCGCGCGCCACCTCCTTCGGCGGCAGCAGCTGGATGTGCGACTGCGCCATGAGCACGCGGCGGATGAAGTTGGATTGCAGTCCGGTGAGCAGCGCCGACATGAACACGATCACCGCCACCCCGATCGCGATGCCGGCCACGATGAAAAGCGTCTGCATCCGCCCCTCGCGCAGGAAGCGGATCGCCACGATCCATTCGAAGGGCAGCCAGCGGCTCTTCATGGCTTCATAGCTTCATGGCTTCAAGGCCTCACGGCGACGGCGGGCGCAAGTCCGCAGGCGAGATTGCCGTGGCGCGCAGGCGGGAGCCCTCCCCGATGCCGGGAGTCTTCGCCGGCAGCACCAGGTCGCCCGGCCGCAGCCCGTCGAGCACCTCGGCGAAGCCATTGCCGCGAAGCCCCAGGCGCACCGGCTGGCGCCGCGCACGGCGGCCGTCGACCTTCAGCACCCAGGCGCCGACAAGGTCCGCGTCGCGCAGCGCATCGGACGCCACCAGCACCGCCTGCTGCCGCTGCGCGACCTGGATGTCGACCGACACCGTCATGTCCTGGCGCAGGTAGGCCGGCGGCTGCGCGACGTCGAGCTTGACCTCGACCGAGCCGCGCTGCACGTCCACGCCCGGATTGATGTAGACCAGCTCGGCCACCATCCGCTGGCCGGGATAGGCATCGGCCGAGGCGATGGCCTTCTGGCCCGGCGCGAGCATCTGGAGGTTCTTCTCGTCGATCTGCACCACCAGCTGCGTCTTGCCGGCCGGCGACAGCACCATCAGCGCCTTGCCGGGCTGCACCACGTCCCCGCGCTCCACCGCGCGGTCGATCAGCGTGCCCTCCACCGGCGCGGCGACGGTCGCATAGACCAGACGGGAGCGCGCCACGGCCGCGCCCGCCACCGCCTGCGCCAGCGCGGTCTCGGCCATCGCATGGTCGCTGCCGCCGTCGCTCGCGCTCTCGAGCTGCCTGCGGCTCGCGCGCAGCTGCGATTCGGCGAGATCCACCGCCTTGCGCAGGTCGTCCAGCGCGGCCTGCCCGACGAAGCCCTGGCGGAACAGATCGGTGTTGCGGCGCAGCTGCGCACGCGCGTTGTCCAGGTTGACCTCGGCCTGGCGCACGGCCTGCGCCGCCACCGGCGCCTGCACCTCGCGCAGCTGCCTCAGCCGTGCCCTCGCCTGCGACACGGCCGCCTCGGCCTGCGCGAGCGCGGCCGACCATTCCGCGCTCTCGAGCTCGATCAGCACCTGCCCCGCGCGCACGTGCTGGCCCTCCGCCACGGGCACGGTCTTCACGACACCTGTGACCTGCACGCCGATGT
The DNA here is from genome assembly GCF_048305045.1 of Variovorax sp. 278MFTsu5.1. NCBI lineage: Bacteria > Pseudomonadati > Pseudomonadota > Betaproteobacteria > Burkholderiales > Comamonadaceae > Variovorax > Variovorax sp. 278MFTsu5.1. Next base: position 3,532,947 of record NZ_CP157622.1, on the reverse strand, counting down.
TCACGCGATGCGGCGCCTCCACGTGTCCGCTGGCAACCACCGACTGCACGAAGTCGCGCCGCACCACCATCGTCGCGTCGACGCTCGGCCCCAGCAGAAGCTGCGAACCCAGCCACGAACCGGCCGCGATCACGGCCACGGCGGCAAGCGCAATGGCGATGCGGGGCCTCACGGCCCTCCACAGCCGCACGGGCCACGCGGGGCGCGGCGGCTCAGGCTGTAGCTGCGACATCTTCGTGCGCCGACCCGGGGCCGGACTTCCTCCCCTGCGCGCCGTGCACCACCAGGCGCACGGGAATCACGCCGGCTGCCTGCACGGCTTGCCCGAGGCCCTCGCGCCGTCCGCTCGTGCCGATCACGATCAGCCCGGCCTCCCAGGCCCTGGCCTGCTCGACGACGACGTCCGCGACGCATGCCGTCCGCGCGGTGAAGAGCAGCGTCTGCGCCGGGATGCCGGCCGCTTCGGCCCGCGCCCGTCCCAGCTGCAGGATCTGCGCGCCGGCCCGCTCCATCCACGGGATCAGGTCCGCGCCGGCAGGCCTGCCGCCGCCGTCGTATCTCGCGGCCTCCACGACGTGCACGAGCCGCAACGCGCAGTTGTCGCGCACCGCGAGGCGGATGGCTTCGTCGAGTCCTCGCAGCGAAGCGATGCTGCTGTCCAGCGGAACGAGGATTCGGGGAGACATGGCGGCGTCCGGTCGTGTTCGGTAGGTGGCGGTTGGCGGTTCGGCTTCAGTCTCCATGCGCGCGCGCCGGGCGGCTTGACACACATCAAGCCGCCGCCACCGCCGCGGCGATGTTGATGTGGCGCAAGCCCGGCCCGGGCGGGCGACGGAAGAATCTGGCTGCCCGTCGCGCCGGGGCCGGCGGCGGGCATTCGTTGAAAACGGCCCGAGGAGAAACCCATGTCCGTCTACAAGCACGTGCTGGTTCCGCTGGATGGCAGCCCCACGGCCGACTGCGGCCTGCAGGAAGCCATCCGCCTGGCCGGCGAACTCGGAAGCAGGCTGCGCCTGCTCCACGTGGTCGACGACTTCCCGATGCTGATGGAGATGTCGAGCGTCTCCAGCTTCGAGGCCGGCCTGCAGAAGGCGCGCGAATACGGCGAATCGATCCTCGCGCGCGCACAGGCCAGGGCGACGGCCGCCGGGGTCGAGGCCGAGACCGTGCTGCGCGAAGTCACGCAGGAGCGGATCGCCGAGGTCGTGACCGAGGAGGCCGCGAAGGCCGCCTGCGACCTGATCGTGATGGGAACCCACGGCCGACGCGGCCTCAGCCGGCTGGCGCTCGGCAGCGACGCCGACCGCGTGGCACGCAGCAGCCCCGTGCCCGTATTGCTGGTGCGCGCGAAGACGACGCCGGGCTGAAGGCGCCTTCGCCCCACACACATCTCCACGACAACAACCCACAGGAAGAAAGAAGCATGACCTCCGACACACTGCGCAACCTGCTGGCGTCCGCGGCCCTCGCCGCCGGCGCCTGCGCATTCGCCGCCGACTACACAGCGCCCGGACAGCTCAGCCCGCCGGAGAGCGCGATGCAGAAAGCGGGTGACGCGACGCGCGCGGAAGCCGGCCGGGCCGCGCGCGACGCGGAAAAGGCCGCCCGCCAGGCCATGAATGCCGCCAAGTCCGCCGCCGACAAGAGCAAGGCCACCGCCGGCAAGGTATCGAGGGCCCTGGCCGAGGGCATCCGCCAGGCCGCGCGAAAGGCGGCCGAAGCGGCAACGCGACTGGAAGAAAAGACCGCGACATCGGCGGCCAAGGCGGTCGACGAAGGCAAGGACGCCGCGCGCGCGGCTCAGGAAGAAAGCAGCAAGGCTGCCCAGGCATCCAGGGAGGCCCTCGCCCGGGCGGAAGAATCGGTGAACCGGTCCGCGCAGGCCGGCAAGGAAGAAGCCGAGAAGGCCGCGCAGGCCACGCGCGAAGCGCTCGGCAAGGCTGAAGAAGCCATGCGCTCGGCCGCCAAGGCAGTTGCCGACGCTTCTGCGCGCACGCTCGAAGCGGCGAAGCGCAAGGCCCGTCCCGCGGGCACCGAAGGAAAGTGACGCCCGTGCCCGATAGCCGGAGAGAACGACCATGAACCCCGACATCCAACTCAGGCACGACGTCTTCGCCCAACTCAACTGGGACCCCGCCGTCAACGGCTGCGACGTCGACGTGAGCGTCAAGGACGGCGTCGTTACCTTGCGCGGCCAAGTGGCCGACGAGGCCCGGCGCGCCGCCGTGGAACGGGCCGCGCGCCGCACCGAAGGACTGACGACGCTGCTTAACAGGCTCATCGTGCTGCCGCCGCGGCAGGCGGCGCCGGAGTCCGGCCGGGCCGGCGCGCATCCGGCCTGAACACAGGGCCGAGCCTCGCACCGGCGGCTCCGCGAGGCAACGAAGGCGCCGTGTCAGTGCGCCATCAGCAGGGGGACGCCCGAGCGCATCAGCACTTCGCGGGTCACGCCGCCCAGCAACTGCTGCTGCACGCGGGCATGGCCGTAGCCTCCCATCACGAGCAGATCGCTGGCGAGCACCTCGGCGCGGTCGAGCAGCGCTTCGGCTATGCGCAGCGGCGTCACCATGCGCTCCACGCTGGCCTGGATGCCATGGCGCAGCAGCCAGCCGCTCAGGTCCTCGGGGTCGGGCGCCTGCGGCGAGGCTGCGGCGGGCTCCCTGCGCAGGGACAGCAGCGTGACATGCGTGGCACTGCGCAGCAGCGGCATCGCGCCGCGCAGCGACATGGCTGCTTCCCTGCTGCCGTCCCAGGCCACGAGGATCCTGTCGAGGTCCGCAGAGGCGCAGCGCACCGCACTCGGAACGATGAGAACCGGCCGCCCCGCATTCAGCATGACGTCCTCGGGCAGCCGGTTCGCCGCCTCGCACACTGCCGCGGCCCCGTCGGCCTGCCCGACGACGATCAGGTCGCTGGCCCGGCCATGGTGGACCACGGCCTGCACCGGATCGCCGTCCACCAGCCGTGCATCGCTGGAGGACGCAGCAGGACGTATCCGGCTGTGGAACACATGCGCGACGGTTTCGGCCCGCCTGCGCAGGTGCAGCGAGGCCTCGGCGATCGTGCGGTCCATATCTCCTGAACCACGCGGAGCCGGGCCTGTTCCGGCCGGGGCCCAGGTGGGCACGATGCCCATCAGATGGCTCCCGTGCAGCCTTGCGAGCCGCGCCGCCAGGCGGGTGCGGACCTCGCAGCACTCGGTGTGGTCGAGGTGCACCGAGATGGTCGAAAGCGTCATGCCTGCCGCCTTGCCGTGGTGGCCTTGCGGCCGGCGTTCATCCGGTGCGCTGAAGGCGCGCAGGCCAGGGCACCGTGCAGCGTGTGCAGGGCCTCGCTCACCACGGCCTTTCGCGAGGGCTGGGCCTGCGCGGCCTCGTGGGTGGCCGCAGGCACATGCGCGGAGAGATTCGGTCCCTGGCGCCGCAGCACCTGCATCGGCGCCATGGCCAGCGCGGGCCAGTCCTCGGCGCGCATGACCGCATCCGTCTCGGCGCGGGTCAGCGCGATGCAGTCCTGCAGCACCCGCGATCCGATCGTCTCGAACATCGAAAGCGCGTGCAGCCAGATGCCGTACTGGGCCTTGCACAGCGCCAGCGGGAAGGTGAATTCGGTGCTCATGGCGTGTACTCCTGGCCCGAAGGGCCTGAAACGAATGCTGGCGCGGCGCGGCCTTGCCGGGTTTGCGCGGGATCAAGGCAACACAAAGCCGCGCTTCCTGTATCGGTTGTTACGGGTTTGACCGACATCAACCCGATGCGCGCCCACGTGCCCATACTGGAGCGTCGATCCATTCCCCGGGAACTTCGACATGGCCTCTTCTTCCACCGAACCGCCAGCTCCGGACGACTTCGCGCTGCTCGACGCCTGGTGGCGCGCCGCCAACTACCTGTCGGTGGGCCAGATCTACCTGATGGACAACCCGCTGCTGCGCGAGAAGCTCGCGCTCCAGCACATCAAGCCGCGCCTGCTGGGGCACTGGGGCACGACGCCCGGCCTCAACTTCGTCTACGCGCACATGAACCGCGCCATCAACGCGCGGGATCTCGACGCGATCTTCATCGCGGGCCCCGGCCACGGAGGCCCGGGCGTGGTCGCCAACACATGGCTCGAAGGCAGCTACAGCGAGGTCTATCCGGAGGTCGGGCGGGACGCCGCGGGCCTGCGGCGGCTGTTCACCCAGTTCTCCTTTCCGGGCGGCATTCCGAGCCACGCGGCTCCCGAGACGCCGGGCTCCATCCACGAAGGCGGCGAACTCGGTTACTCGCTGCTGCATGCGTACGGCGCCGTGTTCGACAACCCCTCGCTGCTCGCCTGCTGCGTGGTGGGCGACGGCGAGGCCGAGACCGGCGCACTGGCGGCGAGCTGGCACTCCAACAAGTTCCTGAACCCCGAGCGCGACGGCGCGGTGCTGCCGGTGCTGCATCTCAACGGCTACAAGATCGCCGGCCCGACCGTGCTGGCGCGCATCGGCGAGGACGAGCTGACGCAGCTGCTGCGTGGCTACGGCCACGAACCGTACTTCGTGGTGGGCGACGAGCCCGCCGACATGCACAGGCAGATGGCGGCGGCGCTCGACACGGCGCTGGACGGCATCCGCGCCATTCAGGCCGATGCCCGCGCCAACGGCTTCCGCGTGCGCCCCCGCTGGCCGATGATCGTGCTGCGCTCCCCCAAGGGCTGGACCGGACCGCGCCACGTGGACGGCGTGCAGATCGAGGGCACCTTCCGCGCGCACCAGGTGCCTCTCGCCGATCTCGCCGCCAGGCCGCAGCACGTCGAACTGCTGGAGCGATGGCTGCGCAGCTATCGCCCGGAAGAGCTCTTCGACGCGGACGGCGCGCTTCGCCCAGAGATCGCCGCGATCGCACCCAGGGGCGATCGCCGCATGAGCGCCAATCCGCACGCCAACGGCGGGCTGCTGCTGAAGGACCTGGCGCTGCCGCCCTTTCGCGCACACGCGGTGTCCGTGGCGGCGCCGGGCGCGACCGACGCCGAAGCCACGCGCGTCGCTGGCACCTTCCTGCGCGAGGTCATGCGCGCCAGCGAACGGGAGCGCAACTTCCGCGTGATGGGGCCGGACGAGACCGCGTCGAACCGGCTCTCGGCCCTGTTCGAGGTGACCGGGCGGACCACGACCGCGCAGGTGTGGCCGGGCGACGAGAACCTCTCGCCCGACGGCCGCGTGATGGAGGTGCTGAGCGAGCACCTTTGCCAGGGCTGGCTCGAGGGCTACCTGCTGACCGGGCGGCACGGCTTCTTCTCTTGCTACGAGGCCTTCATCCACATCGTCGACTCGATGTTCAACCAGCACGCCAAGTGGCTCAAGGTGACGCGCGGCATCGGCTGGCGCCGGCCGATCGCGTCGCTGAACTACCTGCTCACCAGCCACGTCTGGCGCCAGGACCACAACGGCTTCAGCCACCAGGACCCGGGCTTCCTCGACCACGTGGCCAGCAAGAAGGCGGAAGTGGTGCGCGTGTACCTGCCGCCCGACGCCAACACCCTGCTTTCGGTGGTCGACCACTGCCTGCGCAGCCGCGACTACGTGAACGTCATCGTGGCCGGCAAGCAGCCCGCGCCCCAGTGGCTGGACATCGAGTCGGCGGCCCGCCACTGCACCACCGGCCTGGGCATCTGGGAATGGGCGAGCAACGACGAAGGCGGCGCGCCCGACGTGGTGATGGCCTGCGCCGGCGACGTGCCGACGCTGGAGACGATGGCGGCGGTCGACCTGCTGCGCGAGAAGCTGCCGTCACTGAAGGTGCGCGTGGTGAACGTGGTCGACCTGATGGCGCTGCAGTCTCCGGACGCCCACCCGCACGGGCTGCCCGATGCGGACTTCGACGCCATCTTCACCATCGACAGGCCCGTGATCTTCGCGTTCCACGGATATCCGGCGCTGATCCACCGGCTGATCTACAAGCGGCGCAACCATCCCGGCTTCCACGTGCACGGCTACTGCGAGGAAGGCACCACCACCACGCCCTTCGACATGACGGTGCTCAACCGGCTGGACCGCTTCCACCTCGCCGCCGACGCGATCGCCCGCGTGCCGCGCCTGTGCGACAGCGCGGGCCACGTGCAGCAGCACCTGCGCGACAGGCTGCTGGAACACAGGGCCTACATCACCCGCCACGGCAAGGACATGCCGGAGATCGAGGACTGGCGCTGGACCGGATAGCCCCGGAGCCGGATGCGCCCTCCGGCTACCACTGATAGCCGGCCTGCACCCGCCCCCCGACCTGCGCGCCGGAGCCGGTTGCGACGGAGAGCCCGCCGCCCACCTGCCAGTTGCTGTCGAGCTGGTATGCGAAGCCCACCCCCAGCGCGCTCTGCCCCGCATAGTGGGCCGCCGCGGCGCCGACCCAGCGGCGGCCGGCCTGCAGCATCGGCACCGACGGCATGGCCATGGCTTGCGCGACGCCGCGCGCCGCGAACTCGCGCACCGCCTGCACCTGGGCGCCGAACTGCGCGCTCGTGCGCTCCAGCTGCGAGAGGTTGACCGCGTCGGTGGGCAGGGTGCCGGGTGCGACGTTGACGATCTGGCGCGGCGCCGCCGCGCTGCCCACGCTCACCGTGGAAGGACGGTCCGCCACCGAGCCCTGCCCGAGCGCGACCGACTCCGGCGCCACGGCCCGGGCGTTCGCGCCCAGCGCCACGGCGTTGACTCCGCTGGCCAGCGAGGCCGCGCCGATGGCCGTGGTCGGGTCGGCCAGGGCCCGCGCGCCATCGCCGATCGCCAGCGAGCCCGCGTGGAGCGCCTGTGCATCGCGGCCGATGGCCTGGGCGCCGTCGCCCTGCGCCGAGGCGCCGATGCCCACCGCCACGGCCCCCATGCCGCTGGCACTGGCCGCCGCCTGCCCGGGCACCGAGCAGCGCAGCGCCCCGCCGTTCACGGTGCACACGCCGAGCTGGCCGTTCACCACCGCCTGCAACTGCACCGACTGCGTCTGGATCTGCGTCGTGTGCGTCTGCAGCTGCTGGGTCATGTCGATCACCTGTGCGCCCTGCGTCGTCGCCAGGGTCAGCGCCTGCTCGGCGGTGGTGCGCACGCCGTACAGCTGCGCGCCGTTGACCGCGTCGCTCGATGTGGCGCTGACCTCGCCGGCGACGACGCCGCCGATGCGCCCGGCATTGAGGATGCCTGCGCCCCGGTTGTCGATGCCGCCCAGCGTGACCAGCCGCCCGCCCACCTCGGCGGCGCCGCCGACGGACAGCGTGCCGGCATCGACCTGGCCGCTGGCCTCGATGCCCGCGACATTGGTCAGCGTGCGCTGGTTGCCCGTGGAGCCGAAGGACACCACGTTGCTGCGGCCGCCGTCGCTGCTCTGGGCGCCGATGGCCACCGAGTTCTGGCCGCTGGCCCATGCGTTGCGGCCCAGCGCCATCGCTCCGGCCGCGTTGGCGAAGCTGGCATAGCCCAGCGCCATGGCGCCGTCGCCGTACGCGCGCGACGCCGAGCCCAGCGCCATGCTGGCGAACCCGCCGGCGTCGCTGTCGGCTCCGACGGCGAGGCTGCGCTCCTCGCGGGCCTTGCTGTTCACGCCCAGGGCGCTGGCACGCGCGCCGATCGCCTCGCTGTCGTTGCCTACCGCGACGGCGCGCTCCCCGCTGGCCGCGCTGTCCGCGCCGACGGAGACCGCCTCCACGGCCGAGGCCGCACTGCGGTAGCCGAGGGCCACCGAGGATTCGCCGCTGGCCTTGGCCACGTTGCCCACCGCCAGCGCCGAGCCGGCGCTGGCCTCGGTGAAGGAGCCGATCGCGGTGGCCGAGTTCGCGCTCGCGTTGCTGCTCAGGCCCATGGCGGTCGCGCCGTTGCCGGCGGCCTGGGCACGAATGCCGTAGGCCGACGCATTGCCGCCATAGGCCGTGGCCGAGCGCCCGATGGCCGTGTTGCCCGAACTCAGGTCGATGCCGGCCTGCGACTCGGCGCCGCCGGCGATGTTGCTCTGGCAGTCGGCCTGTACCACGTCGCGCGCGGTGCTGAAGCCGGAATAGGCGCCCTCGTCGCGGCTGCTGTAGAGCGTTCCGCCCGGACACAGGTTGGGGTTGAGCACCTGGGCCTGCGCGGCGGGCACGGCGCAAAGACTCAGGGCGCACAGAAGCCGCGCGGTGGGCGACAGGCGCGTTGATGGTCGGGTCGTCATGTGTGTTCTCCTCTCTCGTGCGGCTCTGGAGGCCGCCCCGCCGATGCTGCAGGCGCTGCATGCCCGGCCCGTACCATGCTTTGTGGTAGCCTGCGGCGCCCTTGCCGGCCCCCCTCCTTTGCCCGGCCCCAGGTCGCGACCCGCGTGCCATGCCCTCACGGACACCACCCTCCGATCCCGACGCTCACCCCACCCGCCTCACCGGCGGAACCGAGCCGCTGTCGCTGCTGCGCCTGGCCCGCACCACCGGCAGCGAACGCTTCCAGCACGAGCTGCTGCGCCGCCTGCTGGACGAGTTCCGCGCCGACCACGGCGCCATCAACACCTGGCATCCGCGCAGCTTCGTCTCCTCGGTGGGCATCGGCTACGACCTGGCCGCGATGAGCGAGCAGTGGAACCGGATCAACGGCGCCGAGCTCGACTTCATCACCTTCGCCATGCGCGCGCAGCCCGAGCAGGCCGCGTTTGCCAACGACGACGATCCGCGCTGGAAGCGGACGCCGCCCGCCTGGCGCGAGTTCCTCTCGAGCCACGGCATCGTCCACCAGATGGGCGTGGCGATTCCCTTCGAGGGCAGCGAGACCTTCGTGCACCTGTATCTCAACCGCGGGCCCGGCTCGCCTGCGCACACCGAGCGCGATGCGCGCGCGCTGACCGCGCTCACGCCGCAGATCCGTGAATCGCTGCTGGTGAACCGCCTGTACGCGCATGCCCGGCAGGGCTTGGACGAGGAGGCGCAGCCGCTGGCCCTCACCGACGCTGACGGCTGGGTGCTGTTCGCCAACCGCGCCTTCTGCGCCGCATGGCCGGCGCTCTCGGCCCTGGCGGGCGCGACCTCTCCGCGCCTGCCGCGGGCATGGCTGTCCGGCCATCGGACGGCGTTGCGGCAGCTGGAGGCCGGCGGATGGTCGATCGAGGTCGGCCAGGACGAAAGCGGCCTGCGCGTCGCCCTGCACCGCCGCCCGGCGCGCGACGGCATCGCCGCGCTGACCCCGAGGCAGGCCGAGATCGCGCGGCTGTACTGCATGGGGCATTCTGGCAAGGACATCGGGCTTCGCCTCGGCCTGTCTCCGGCCACGGTGCGGGTGCACCTGCGCAACGCCTACAGCCGCGCGGGCGTGGGTAGCCGGGCGGCGCTTCGGGCCTGGCTGGGCCTCTGAGGCGGGAGGCCCGCGCGGGCCGGAGAGCGCGACGGATACCGCCTGCGGGCACCGTGCAGGGTACCCTCGTATGGGATGCCTCGGCACAGCGTGCGTGCTACGCTCAGCTCAGACCGGAACACCCAGGAAATTCGTGCTGTATTTCCTCGCCAGCGCATGAAAAACACACACCACATCGCGGTTCTCGACGACGAACCCGACATCACCGAGCTGCTGGCCGGCTACCTGCAGGGGTATGGCTTCCGCGTTAGCCAGGTGCATGAGGGGCGGGCTCTCACGGCGCTGATGGAAACCGACCCCGCCGACCTCGTGCTGCTCGACCTCGGACTGCCCGGCGAAGACGGATTCACCATCGCCCGCCGCATGCGCGAGAGCTGGCGCTGCGGCCTCATCATCGTCACCGGGCGCGGCGACGCGGTCGACAAGGTGGTGGGCCTGGAGGTGGGAGCGGACGACTACGTCACGAAGCCTTTCGACCTGCGCGAGCTGGTGGCCCGCGTGAAGGCCGTGCTCAGGCGGCTGGCGCCTGCCACGCCGGCACCTGTAGCGAATCAGCCGGCGTCTGCCGGCAAGCTGCGCTTTGCAGGCTGGCAACTGGACACAGGCTCGCGCAGCCTTCGCAACCCGCAGGGCGAGAGCGTCGTGCTGACCGGCGGCGAGTTCGACCTGCTGCACGTCTTCACCCTGCATCCAGGTCGCGTGCTTTCGCGCGACTTCCTGCTGGAGCAGACACGCGGACGCGAAGCCACGCCCTTCGACCGCACGATCGACGTGCAGGTCGGCCGGCTGCGCAAGAAGATCGAGTCGGACGCGGACGATCCGCAGCTCATCAGGTCGGTGCGAGGCGCGGGCTACATGCTGGTGCCGCCGGTGTCCCATGGCTGACCCTTCGGACAGCCCCCCTGTGCTGCCCGAGGCGCCCGGCGCGCCCATCCGGCGCCTGCCCTCGGGCATCGACGAAAGCAGCGTCTTCCGTTCGCTCTTCGTGGCCTATCCCGATTCGCTGCTGCTCGTGGATCAGTCCGGCAGCATCATGCTCGCCAACCCCTCGGCGGCCGCGCTGCTGGGCTACCCGGAGGGCGAACTGCTCGGGCTGAACGTCGAGGAGCTGGTGCCCGACAGCATCCGCCCGCGCCATGCCTCGTACCGCGAGGCCTACGGTCGTGCTCCGCGCCCTCGCCCCATGGGCACGCACATGGAACTGGCGGCCAAGCGCAAGGACGGCAGCGAAGTGATGGTGGAGATCGCCCTCAGTCCCCTGCAGAGCCATGGCCTGCCCTTCGTCGTTGCCGCCATCCGCGACATCGGCGCCTATCCGCGCGTGAAGCAGGCGCTGCAGCGCGCCCGCTACAGCGAGCATCTGGCCCAGCTCGGGCGGCTGGCGGTCGATACGCGAGACCTGCATGCGGTGCTGCAGCACGTGCCGGAGATCATCACCCGGGCACTGGAGGTCGAGGTGGCGATGGTCTGGCTGCTCGACAGCAACCGCCTCGAGTTCCGCGTGGCCAGCGGTGTCGGGTTGGTACCGGGCGAGGAGATCGGCGCGCATGTCGCCAACCGCCCGGACACTCCGCCGGGCTTCGTCTTCTCGCAGGGCCGGCCCGTCGTGGTGCCCGACTACGCCGACGAAGCGCGCTTTCGCGTGCCCGCGGCCTACATCGACGCCGGCCTGGTCAGCGCGCTCGCCGTGCCGCTGTCGGACCGGGGGCGCGTGATCGGCATGCTGTCGGTGCGCTCCAGGGAGTCCAGGCGCTTCGGGGACGAGGAGGTGCGCTTTCTCGAGTCGCTGTCCAGCCTGCTCGCCACCAGCCTGCAGCGCGTGCAGACGGAAGAGGCGCTCAACCATGCGCAGCGGCTCGAGAGCGTCGGTCAGCTCACGGGCGGCATCGCGCACGACTTCAACAACCTGCTGACCGTCATCCAGGGCAACCTGCAGGTCCTCGAGGAACTGCCGGAGCTGGCGCACAGCAGCCACGGACAGCGGCTGCTGGCTGCCGCCGCCCGGGCATCGCGGCGCGGTGCGGAACTCACCGGCAAGCTGCTGGCTTTCTCGCGGCGGCAGGTGCTGCAGCCCGCCGCCGTGGACACGCATGCGCTTCTGCACTCGCTGGCCGACATGCTGCGCCGGACGCTGGACCAGCGCATCCGCATCGAGATCGACACGGTGCCCGGCCATCCGCTGGTCATGGCCGATCCGGGCCAGCTGGAGTCGGCGCTGCTCAACATCGCTATCAACGCACGCGACGCCATGCCCGAGGGCGGCACGCTGCGCTTTCGCACCGGGATCTGCGACGCGCTGCCGACGGACCTGCGCAACGAGCAAAACAATCCCGGCAGCGACGGCACCACGCATTTCGTCGCGATCTCCATCACCGACAGCGGCACGGGCATGCCCGACGACGTGAAGGAACGCGCTTTCGAGCCTTTCTTCACCACGAAGGAAGCCGGGCGCGGCACGGGCCTGGGCCTGAGCACGGTGTACGGCTTCGTCAACCAGTCGCGCGGCGCCGTGTCGATCGACAGCAAGGTGGGCCAGGGCACCACGGTCACGCTCTACCTGCCGCGGCAGCAGGAGGCGGAGGAAGAAGAGTCGGACGCACCCGTCGCCATGGAAGAGCTTCCGGGCAGCGAAGCACTCCCCGCCGGACTGCGGGTGATGCTGGTCGAAGACGACGCTGAAGTCCGCAAGGTGGTCGAAGCCTTCCTGGCCGCGCTGGGCTGCGAAGTGGTCTCGGCCACCACCGCCGACCAGGCCCTGTCCGCCCTCGATGCGGGAGCGGGCCCCTTCGACCTGCTGCTGAGCGACATCGCGCTGGGCGCGGGCATGCGCGGCACGCGGCTGGCGGCGGAAGTGCAGCAGCGCTTTCCACAGATGGCGGTGCTGCTGATGTCGGGGTTCTCCTCGGAGCTGCTGGACGCCGATCGCGAGGTTCCGCAAAGCTGGGAGCTGCTGCGCAAGCCCTATTCGCGCGCCGAGCTTGCGCGCGCCATGGCGAAGGTGCTGGCCGGGCACATCTGACGCCCGGTCGCGGCGCTATTCCTACTGCAGCATGGTCGGCGCGGGCGCGAGGCAGCGCTGCACGAAAGCACTGAGTGCGCCCACGTCGGGGATCTGCACGTCGCGGCGCCCCTTCGTCGCGAAGCCGATCACGTTGTCCCTCGCCAGCCGCGACAGCGCGCGGCTCACGCTCTCGAGCGTCATGCCCAGGTAGTTGCCGATCTCGGCGCGTGTCATGCGCAGCGTGATTTCGTCGCCGCGCATGCCGCGCTCGGCCAGGGTCTGCGCCCAGTAGCGCAGGAAATCGGCCACGCGGGCATCGGCCGGCAGCGTGCACACGGACATCAGCGAATCGCGGTCATGGGCGATCTCGCGGCTCATCGCGGCGTGCAGCAATTGGAGGAGCTCGGGCTGCACGGCGCAGGTCGCAAGCAGCGCCTCGTAGGAAACGACCCAGATCTCGCCGGTGTCCATGGCCACCGCGTCACAGGCATAGCGTCCGCCGGCAATGCCGTCGAAGCCCAGCCAGTCGCCGCGGAACTTCAGGCCCACCACCTGCTCGCGCCCGTCGGCCGAGAGGTTCACGATCTTGAAGAAGCCCGAATTCAGGATGTAGAGATTGCCGAAGCGCTCGCCCGCCTGGTAGATCGTGTCGCCCGTGTGCACCACGCGCCGCTGCGGCTTGAGCTGCTCGCCCAGCAGTTTCAGCGTGTCCATGGTGTTGCGGCCCGCGCATTCCCGGCTGCCGGCGGGCAGGGTCAGGCTCGGGGAAAACTGCGCGGTGTTCGTGGGATTGGTGTTGAGCATCGAGACTCCTTGGTGGTCTGTCGCGTTTCGATGAATCGATGCTAGGGAGCCATCGAAAATGCAATACCAATGGCTCGAATCCCGGCGTGACACTTGGTCAATGCAATGTGTCCGGCATGTAACAGCGGCACGGGGCGAGGCCTCTGTCACACCGAAGCGGTCCGATGCCTTGACCTGTATCAAATGCGGCCCAGCCCGCATGCCTAACCTTGGCGAGTCACACATGACCCTTGCCATGCCCCCTACCAACATCGCCCGCAGTCCGGAGGTCGAGCCGCAGCTCTCTCCGCTGAGCGTGGCCAGCCTGCTGTCCCGCGCGCGCATCCTGCAGCGCGCCGCGCTCGGCGGGACCACCCGCCCGCTGCTGCGCGGCAAGAACCTGGGCCTTCTCTGCGAGACACCGCCCGACGAAGCGCAGGCGCTGTTCCGCCGCGCCGCGGAAGAGCTCGGCGCGCACGTGGCCGTGATGCGCTCGAGCCTCTCCGCCGAGAGTTCCCCCCAGGAAGTGCAGCACACCGCCCGCATGCTCGGCCGGCTCTACGAAGCGGTGGAATGCCAGGGGCTGGACTCCGTGCTCGTGCAGCGCATTGCGGAACACGCCGGCATTCCGGTCTTCGAGGGCGCCGCGATGAAGGCCCATCCCGCCGACCGGCTCGCCGAATTGCTCGGGGACACGACCCCCCAGGCCGACAACCGCCGCTTCGTCCTCCAGGCGCTGCTGCTTGAAGCCATCGGCTGAACGCCGCGGCGCCCGCCGCACCTGCGCTTGATCCAGCGCAATACGCGCTCCTCGACCCCTTCCTACAGTGGATTCCACGGCCGCCACGGCTGCGCCAGGACGACCGGTTCCGATCCATCCACAGCAAGGAATTCCTCATGAAGACCGATACCCAGTTGCGCAACGACATCCAGGCCGAGCTGACCTGGGCCCCCGACGTCAAGTCCCCCGACATCGGCGTGATCGTCAAGGACGGCGTGGTCACGCTCACCGGCCATCTCTCCAGCTACGCCGAGAAGTACGCGGTCGAGCGCGCCGCGCAGCGCGTCTACGGCGTGAAGGCGCTGGCGATCGAACTCACGGTGAAGCTGCCTTTCGACAATCAGCGCACCGACGCCGACATCGCCCTGGCGGCCGAGCGCGCGCTCGAATGGAACGTGCTCGTGCCCGACGGCAAGATCCACCCGATGGTGGAGAAGGGCTGGCTCAGCCTGAACGGCGAGGTCGAATGGGACTACCAGCGCAACGCCGCCGAAGTCGCCGTGCGCGACCTGATGGGCGTGACCGGCGTGTCGAACCTCGTGAAGGTCAAGCCCAGGGTGAGCCCCGCCGACGTGGAGAAGAAGATCCACGAGGCGCTCTCGCGCCAGGCCGACCGCGAGGCCCGCAAGCTCTCCATCTCGGTGGACGGCTCGCACGTCACGCTGCGCGGCACCGTCCACTCCTGGACCGAGCGCGACGCGGTGCAAGGCGCTGCATGGGCCACGCCGGGCGTCACGGTGGTGGTGAACGACCTGCTCGTGGACGCCTGAGATGCGCGTCGCGCTCGTCACCGGCGGGACCTCGGGCATCGGCGCGGCCACGGCCGAGGCACTGCAGGCGGCGGGCTACCGCGTGGCGGTGAACTTCGCGAACCGCGCGGAGGCCGCGCAGGCCTTCGCCGCGCGCACCGGCATTCCTGCCTTCTGCTGGAACGTTGCGGATCACGCCGCCTGCCAGGCCGGCGTCGCGCACGTGGAGTCCGAACTCGGCCCCATCGACGTGCTGGTCAACAACGCCGGCATTACCCGCGACACGATGCTGCACAAGATGAGCCTGGAGCAGTGGCGCGAGGTGCTCGACGTGAACCTGGGCGGCTGCTTCAGCATGTGCCGCGCCGTCATCGGCGGCATGCGCGAGCGCCGCTTCGGACGCATCGTGAACATGGGCTCGGTCAACGGCTTGTCCGGGCAGGCAGGCCAGGTGAACTACGCGGCCACGAAGGCCGGGCTCGTGGGCTTCACCAAGTCGCTTGCGCTGGAAGGCGCCTCGCGCAACATCACCGCCAACGTGGTGGCGCCGGGCTACACCGACACCCCCATGGTGGAGGCGGTCGCACCCGAGACGATGGCGAGGATTCTGTCGGACATTCCGGCCGGCCGCCTCGCCACGCCCGCCGAGATCGCGCGCGGCGTGGTGTTCCTCGTCGCGGACGAGTCGGCGTTCATCAACGGCATCACGCTTTCGATCAACGGCGGCAAGTACATGGCCTGAGGCGGCGACGCCCCTGCCCTCATCTTTCTCGGCGAGCCTGCCATGCACACCACGTCCCAGGCACACTCCTTCGACTGCGCCGAACGGCTCGCGCCGACCATGCGCGCCATGGTGCTGAACGCGGCCCTGCTGCCGCTGGAACTCGAGCGGCGCAACATTCCGCAGCCCGGCCCGGGCGAACTGCGGCTGCGCGTGCTGGCATGCGCAGTCTGCCGTACCGACCTGCACGTGGTCGACGGCGAGTTGCCGCTGCCCGTGCTGCCCATCGTGCCGGGGCACCAGATCGTGGGCGTGGTCGAGGCCCTCGGGGCGGGCGTCGAGGGCCACCGTGTCGGCGACCGCGTGGGCGTGCCGTGGCTGGGCCACAGCTGCGGCTGCTGCGCCTTCTGCACCGACGGCCGCGAGAACCTCTGCGACGCACCGCGCTTCACCGGCTATCACCGCGACGGCGGCTTCGCGAGCCATGTGATCGCCGAAGCGGCGTTCTGCCTGCCGCTTTCCACGCCCGAAACCGACGCGGCCCGCATCGCCCCCCTGCTCTGTGCGGGCCTGATCGGCTGGCGCAGCCTCAAGGCCGCCGGCGACGGCGCGCGGCGGCTGGGCATCTTCGGCTTCGGCGCTGCAGCGCACCTCGTGGCGCAGGCCGCAGTCGCGCAGGGCCGCCAGGTCTATGCATTCACGCGGCCCGCGGACAAGGCGACGCAGGACTTCGCGCGCAGCTTCGGCGCCGCCTGGGCCGGCGGCTCCAACGAAGTGCCGGCCGAAGCCCTGGACGCGGCCATCATCTTCGCGCCTGCCGGCGAGCTGGTGCCGGCGGCGCTGCGCGTCGTGCGCAAGGGTGGCCGGGTGGTCTGCGGTGGCATTCACATGAGCGACATTCCCGCCTTCCCGTACCGGCTGCTGTGGGAGGAACGCAGCGTCGTCTCGGTGGCGAACCTCACTCGCGCGGACGCCCGTGAATTCCTCGATTTCGCGCAGGCGCATCCTCTGCAGGTTCACGTCAGGACCTACCCGCTCGCGCAGGCCAACGAAGCGCTGGCCGATCTGCGCGCAGGCCGTATCGAGGGTGCCGCGGTGCTCGTGCCCTGAGCGTGCGGCACAAGGCGGGGCTTCGGTTCAGAGCTCCCGCGACTCGCGGTACTCGGGCACCGTGCACGGCCAGCCGTGGCGCTCCTCGATGGCCAGCCGCAGCGCGTCGGCGGCCACCGGCTCCCCGTGGGTCACGAACACCTGCCGCGGCGCACGCTGGCCATCGAGCCAGGCGAGCAGTTCGTCGTGGTCGGCATGGGCGGACAGCGTCTCCAGGTTGGCGACCTCCGCGCGCACGGGCACGTAGGCACCATGGATCTTGACCGCGTCGGCGCCCGCCACCATGGCAGCGCCGCGCGTGCCGGCCGCCTGGAAGCCCGCGAAGAGGATGGTGTTGCGGGCGTCGGGCGCGTAGGCCTTCAGGTGGTGCAGCACCCGCCCGCCGGAGGCCATGCCGCTGGCGGACACGATGATCGATGGAAAGCCCAGCGTGTTCAGCCGTATCGACTCCTCGATCGTGTTGACGACGATGGTCTTCCCCAGCATCGTCGCGCACTGCGGCGCGCTCAGCCGGTGCTCGTCGCAGTGCTTCCTGTAGATGCGCGTGGCGTCGGTCGCCATCGGGCTGTTCAGGTACACCGGCATGTCCGGAATGCGGTGCGCCTCCTTGAGCAGATGGATACAGTGCAGCAGCGTCTGCGCCCGGCCGACGGCGAAGGCCGGGATCACCACGATGCCGCCTCGCGCAGCCGTACGGTTGATCACGCCCGCGAGTTCGGTGAGCGTGTCGGCCACGGGGTGCCTGCGGCCTCCGTAGGTGGACTCCACCACCACGTAGTCCGCCGGGTTGGCGGCTTCGGGCGGGCGCATCAGCAGGTCCTCGCTGCGCCCCAGGTCGCCCGAGAAAAGAATGCTCGAACCGTCCCAGCCGATCCGCAGGCTGCCGGCGCCGAGTATGTGGCCGGCCCTGGACATGTGCCAGGACCAGCCGGGCCAAAGCGAACACTCCTGGCCGAAGGGAACGGCCTCGAAGCGAGCGAGGGCCGTGCGCGCCTCCTGCTCGGTGTACAGCGGCAGCGCAGGCTTGTGCTTCGAGTGGCCGTGGCGGTTGGCATAGTCGGCGTCCTCTTCCTGCAGGCGGCCCGAGTCCGGCAGCAGCAGCTCGCAGAGCTCCAGGGTGGCCGTGGTGCAGTAGACGACGCCCTTGAAGCCGAGCCGTACCAGCCGCGGAACGAAGCCGCTGTGGTCGAGGTGAGCATGCGTCAGCACCACCGCGTCGATGCTGGCGGGATCGACCGGCAGCACGTCCCAGTTGCGAAGGCGCAGCTGCTTGAGCCCCTGGAAGAGCCCGCAGTCGACCAGCAGCCGCCGGCCCGCATGGCTCAGCAGGTACTTCGAGCCGGTGACGGTACCCGTGCCGCCGAGGAAGTCGATGCGCATGGAAGCCTCAGTGGGACATCAGCACCGGCAGCGTCATCCACTGCAGCATGGACAGCGTGGCGCCGCCCAGCACCCACTCGCGCGCCCTGCTGTGGCCGTAACAGCCCATCACCAGCAGGTCGGAACTCAGGTCAGAGGCGAGGGACAGCAGCTTGTTGCCCACGTCGTCGTCCTTGTCGCCACCGGGGTGCAGGCGAATGTTGCCGACGCCCTGCATCCGCAGGTAGGCCTGCAGGCTCTGCAGAGATTCGTTCGCACCCTCGCCGTACGCGACGACGTCCACGCGGGCCGCCTTGCGCAGCCATGGCAGCGCGGAACTCACGGCACGCGCGGATTCGCGCGTCTCCTTCCAAGCCACCAGCACGTTGCGGCCGACCGGGCCGATGGGCCCCGCGTAAGGCAGCACCAGCGCCGGCCGGCCGCTTTGCACCAGCACGCTGGGCAGGAAGTCGCCGGGGAGTTCGCCGTCCATCGGGTCGTTGCGGTCGCGCTGCCCGAGGATCAGCAGGTCGGCGTACAGGGCACGCCGGCCGAAGCCCCATGGGCCGTCGCTCTCCGCCTCCGTCCAGTGCAGGCGTGGCGAGCCCGCACCATGCTCCATGAAGGTGGCGTGCATCCTGTCGCGCGCGTCCTTGTCGATCTCCTGCATGATCGCGACCGCCTCCGCGGCGGCCTCGATGGAGAACGGATAGCGCATCAGCGCGGAAAGCGTGCACGGTTGGGCCGTCACTTCGGCATCGAAAGTCTCGGCGAGCTGGCGGGCCAGCCTGATGCGCTCCACCGTGCGGGCCGAGCCGTCGAGGTGAAGCAGGATGGATTTCGGGGTCTGCATGAAGGCTCTCCTTGGGCAGGCGGTCTGCAATGGAAGCGACCTTAGGCCTGCCGCCCTCGCAAGGGCTTGCGCTGCGTCAAGCGGCGGCGCCACCCAGCGCCTCGTGGATCGACTTGATCCACCTCAACCCCCGCGCGAGAGGCGGCGCGCAAGATTTCCTTTCATCATCCAAAGGAGATTTCGCATGCCTTTCCTGACAAAGAATGTCGGAGTCCTCGACCGCGCGCTGCGCATCGGCGCGGGCCTGTTGCTGATCGCCCTGGCGGTCAGGGGAACCATCGGGTTCTGGGGCTACATCGGCGTGGTGCCGCTGCTGACGGGCGTGGTGGGCAACTGCCCGGCCTACACCCTGTTCGGCATCAGCACCTGCCCGCGCGACGGACGCTGAGATCCGGATGCGCGTCCACCGAACGACGGAGGGTCGGATGTCGATCCATCTTCTGCTGCTCATCGTGCTGTGCGCCGTATTCGGCGGCACCGTCCTGTGGCTCGTGTTCGAGCTGCTCATCAAGTGGCTCACGCTGGACTGAGCGTCCCCGGGGCCGTCCGATGTGCATGAACCTGCTGCGCAGGCTCGCCGATGCGCGGCTGCCTTGTGTCGAAGCCGATCCCGCGATGATCGACAGGCTGCGCGTGCTCGAGGCCGCCGGCCAGGTCGAGGTGATGATTCCCTCTGCCCGCGCGGGGGGCGCCGGCGACGGCCCGCCTCAGGGCGCGGCCACCGTGACCGGCATCACGCCCCGGGGATGGAAGACACTCGCCGCCGATGCGCCCCCGGGGGAAGCACCCTGCTTCATCGGCACCAGGCGTCGATCTGGCGGATGAGGTCCGACCACACCGCGTGCGCGGCCACCGCCGCCAGCAGCACGCCGGCCAGCCGAGCGCCCCAGGCCTGGCGGCCGCCGTCGCCGGCCAGGCGCAGCCAGACCCAGGGGCCGATCAGCAGCGAGAGGCCGCTTCCGATGGCGAACAACGCCATCAGCAGCGCGCCCTGCAAAGGACCGTTGCCTAGCCCGGCCAGCATCAGCGCCGAATAGAGCAGCCCGCAAGGCAGCGCCACCCACAGCAGCCCGGCGGCGAGCACGCCCAGCCCCGTGCCGCCCGCATGCGGACGAAGGCGCGATTCCAGCGAACGACCGATGCGCCGCGCCCACAGCGGCTGCCGCCCAGTGACGGCCAGCATCGCGCCCCAGGCGAACACGAAAACGTGCAGCAACACCCACAGCGGCCGCAGTGCGGCGACCTGCGCGCTGGCCAGCGCCAGGCTGTCGACGCTGGCGGCAGCGACGGCACCCGCCGCCGCGTAGCTCGCGATGCGGCCCAGATGAAAGGCTCCGGGCGCGGTAAGCGCCGGCATGGCGCCCTGCCCTGCGGCCGGGAGCGGCACGATCCGTATCACCGCCGAAGAGGCGGCGCCGCACATCGCCACGCAGTGCGGCCCGCCGGCAAGGCCCATGAGCAGTGCGGCACCGGCGAGCGCGAGTTGCATGTTCAGACCACGCGGGAGAAACGCGTGCGGTTGGAGCGACAGTACCGGTCGAACACCATCGCGACCGCGCGCACGAGGAACCAGCCCTGCTCGGTCACCACGAGGTCGTGGTCGCTCAGGCGCACCAGGCCGCTGGCGACCAGTGTCCCGAGCGCGGCGAACTCGGTGGCGAAGTAGCGGCGGAAGTCGACCGCGAAGGCTTCGCCCATGGCATCGAAATCGACCCGCCCCCGGCACATCAGCGCCATGATCACCTCGCGGCGCAGTTGATCGTCGCGTGACAGCGCAAGGCCGCGCACCACCGGCAGGCGTCCCTGGTCGAGCAGGTCGCGGTACTCGTCCAGGCTCTTGGCGTTCTGGCTGTAGGTGGCGCCCACGCGCCCGATGCCCGATACGCCGAGCGCGATCAGGTCGCCCTCGGGCCGGGTGCCGTAGCCCTGGAAGTCCCGATGCAGCCGCCCTTCCCGCTTCGCGACGGCGAGCGGATCGTCGGGCAGCGCGAAGTGGTCCATGCCGATGTAGACATAGCCCGCACCGGTGAGCTTCGTGATGGCGTCCGCCAGCATGCGCACGCGCGCCGAGGCGTCCGGCAACTCGTCGGCGCAAATGCGCCGCTGCGGCTTGAAGCGCTCCGGCAGATGCGCATAGGCGTAAAGCGCGATGCGGTCGGGCCGCAACTCGCAGACCTGCGCGAGCGTGCGCCCGAAGGAGGCGTCGTTCTGGCGCGGAAGGCCGTAGATCAGATCCACGTTGATCGATTCGAAGCCCAGCGAGCGCGCGTCGTCCATCAGCGCGAAGACCTGCGATGCGGGCTGGATGCGGTGCACCGCCTGCTGCACGGCCGAGTCGAAGTCCTGCACGCCGAAGCTCAGGCGGTTGAAGCCCAGCGTCGCGAGGTTGGCGAGCCTTTGCCTGTCGACCGTGCGCGGATCGATCTCGATGGAGCGCTCGCCACCGGGCACGAAGGCGAAGGACCGGTGCAGCAGTTCCACGAGCTCGCCGAGCTCCGCGTCATCTAGGAATGTCGGGGAACCGCCGCCCAGGTGCAGCTGGGCCACGGTGGCATTGCGGCCGAGCTGCGCGACCTGCAACTCGACTTCGCGCGCCAGGTACGACAGATACTGCCGGCCCCATTCGTGGTGCCGGGTGACGATCTTGTTGCAGGCGCAGTAGTAGCACAGCGACTCGCAGAACGGGATGTGGACGTACAGCGACAGCGGCGACGCCCCGGAGCCGGCCTCGCGGCGATGCCGCAGCGCCTGCACGTAGTCGTCGGCACCGAAGGCCTCGACGAAGCGATCTGCAGTGGGGTACGAGGTGTAGCGCGGCCCGGGCACGTCGAACTGCCGCAGCAGGTCGAGGGGCAGTGGTGCGTGCACGGGCCCGGGGGCGAGAGCGATGGAAGTCATGGGGAGGTAGTGCCTGCAGGCGCATCGGGTTGTCCAGGCACGGCCGGTCCGGCGAGCAGCACCGTGCAGGCGCTGGACGCCGCCGCCATCAGCCAGAAGACGAAGAAGGCACCGGTATAGATGCCCTGGCGCGACATGCGCAGCGCGTCGGCGCCGCAGAAGGTGTTGATGGGATCGACCAGCGCGAACACCAGCACTTCCATGCCGCAGGCCACGAGGAAGGACGGCCACAGGATGCCGGCGACCAGCCGCATCGCGTTCATGGCGCGGCCTTCCGGCCCACGGAGGGCACGTCTTCCGCGGGCGTCATCGCGTGGTTGCGGCCGGTCAGCGCGGGAAGGTGCTTCTTCGCGGCCAGGGCCTTGTTGATCTCGACGCCTTCGCGGTAGTAGTCCGGCGACACCAGCGCATCGGGGCTTCGCCAGGCCAGCCAGAAGGTCACGAAGCTCGCGATCATCACGGCCACCGGGCCACCGATCACCATCCAGAGCAACGGATGGCGCCACCAGGGCTTGTCCGCCCCGGCGGCGAGCGCGTTCATCGTCGAATCGGTTGCTGCGTTCATTCCAGACCTTTCAGCGCGGCACCAGGAAGGCCGCTTTCTCGGAAACCTGCGCCCCACCGCCCTCCTCGCGGATGCTGAAGTGCACCGTGTGCGAGCCGGGCGTCGCGGAGCCGTAGGGCACCTGCAGCCGCACGGCGACCCAGCGCGACTGGGCGGCCTCGACGCTCACCGGCTGCTCGGGCGACACGCTCAGGCCCTCCAGCCCGCTGGCCGAGATGAGGTAGTGCCGCGGCTGCTCGGTGGCGTTCATGATCTGCAGCCGGTAGACGTTCTCGAGCTTTCCGCCCTCGGCGATGCGCGCCAGCGAAGCGCGGTCGCGCACCACGTCGACCTTCAGCGGCGTGCGCACCACCAGGCTGGCCAGCAGGCCGGCCACCAGCAGCGCCAGGATCGCCGTGTAGACCAGCACGCGCGGACGCAGCACCCGCCGCAGCATCTGCCGGCGAGACCAGCCGGCCTCCATGCCGTTTTGCGTGTCGTAGCGGATCAGCCCCGGCGCGTAGGCCATCTTCTGCATGACCGTGTCGCAGGCATCCACGCAAAGGCCGCAGCCGATGCACTCGTACTGCAGGCCCTTGCGGATGTCGATGCCGGTGGGGCACACCTGCACGCACAGGCCGCAGTCGATGCAGTCGCCCAGCGCCATCGTGCGCGGGTCCGGCCCCTTGCGGCGCGGCGCGCGCGGCTCGCCGCGCCCGGGGTCGTAGGTGACGATCAGGGTGTCGCGGTCGAACATCGCGCTCTGGAAGCGCGCGTAGGGGCACATGTACTTGCAGACCTGCTCGCGCATGAAGCCGGCGTTGCCGTAGGTTGCGAAGCCGTAGAAGAACACCCAGAAGACTTCCCAGGAGCCCATCTGCGTCTGCAGGAAGGCCAGGCCGAGCTCGCGGATGGGCGTGAAGTAGCCCACGAAGGTGAAGCCGGTCCACATCGCGATGCCGATCCACACGATGTGCTTGAACCACTTCTTCACCAGCTTCTCGAGCGACATCGGTTCGGCGTCCAGCCGCATGCGCGCGACGCGGTTGCCTTCGATCTTCTGCTCCACCCACATGAAGATCTCGGTGTAGACCGTCTGCGGACAGGCATAGCCGCACCACAGCCGACCCGCCACCGCGGTGAAGAGGAAGAGCGAGAGCGCGCTGATGACCAGCAGGCCAGAGAGGTAGATCAGGTCCTGCGGGTACAGCACCAGCCCGAAGATGTAGAAGCGCCGCGCCGCGAGGTCGAACAGCACCATCTGCCGCCCGCCCCACTCCACCCATGGCATGCCATAGAACACCAGCTGGGTGAGAAAGACCATGGCCCAGCGCCAGCGCGCGAACATGCCGCGCACGGTGCGGGGGTAGATTTTCTTCGTGGCCTCGTAGAGGCCGACCTCCTCGCCGCTGCCCAGGTTCGCGCTGCTGCTCGCGTTCGCTATGGGAATGATCTTCCGGGTCATGGCGGGCTGCCGACGTCAGGGCGTGGCCGCGGCCGTGCTGTTGGAGAGGCCCCAGACATACGACGCCACCATCCGGATCTGCGCCTCGGTGAGGCGGCCTTCCTGCGCGGGCATCTCGTTGTGCTTGCCCGAATTGATCATCTGGACGATGGCTTCCTCGCCGTAGCCGTGCAGCCAGATCCTGTCGCTGAGATTGGGCGCGCCCAGCGCCTGGTTGCCGACGCCGCCGATGCCGTGGCAGGCGGCGCAGGCCGTGAACTTCGACTTCCCGAGGCCGGCGCGCACCGAGTCGTGCGGCTCTCCCGACAGGCTCAGCACGTAGTTGGCGACGTTCTTCACGTCGTCGGGCGTGCCGACGGCGGCGGCCATTGGCGGCATCACGCCCATGCGGCCCTTGGTGATGGTCTCGACGATCTTCTCGGGCGTGCCGCCATGCAGCCAGTCCTTGTCCGTGAGGTTGGGAAAGCCCTTGCTGCCGCGCGCGTCGGAACCGTGGCACTGCGCGCAGTTGCCCATGAAGAGCCGCTCGCCGATGGCTCGGGCTTGCGGGTCCCTGGAGACGTCCTCGACCGGCATGGCGGCGTACTTCGCGTAGACGGGCGCGAGCTCCTGCGTGGCCCTGGCGACTTCCGCGTCGTACTCGCCGCGCGAGGTCCAGTCGTATTGGCCGCGAAAGCTCCCCAGCCCCGGAAAGACCGCCAGGTAGCCCAGCCCGAAGACGATGGTCAGCACGAAGAGACCCACCCACCACATGGGCAGCGGATTGTTGGCCTCGCGCAGGTCCTCGTCCCAGACGTGGCCGGTGGTGTTGTCGGCACTGGACGCGACGCGCTTGCGGGCGGTGAGCCACAGCAGGATCACGCAGCCGAGGATGCTCAGCAGCGAGACCACGGCCACGTAGTCGGACCAGAAATGGTGGATGAAATCGCTCATCGTGCTTCTCCCTTCAGTCCTGCTCGAAGGGCAGGCGTGCGGCTTCCTGGAAACCGGGCGCGTTGCGGCGCGAATACGCCCAGATCACGATGCCGATGAAGAGCGCGAAGCACACGACGGTGGCGCCGATACGCAAGGTGGTGAGGTCGATCATGTTTTGTGTCCTTTGCCGCCTTGCCTACTTCAGCGCCAGGCCCAGCGACTGCAGGTAGGCCACCGTGGCCTCCATCTCGGTCTTGCCGCGGACTTCTTCCGTGGCACCGGCGATCTCGGCGTCCGTGTAGGGCACGCCGACGCGGCGCAGCGCGCGCATGTGGGCCGGCAGCGCCTCGGCGTCGACCGGCGTCTTCTCCAGCCATGTGTAGGCCGGCATGTTCGACTCGGGCACCACGTCGCGCGGGTTGTTCAGGTGGATGCGGTGCCACTCGTCGCTGTACTTGCCGCCAACGCGGTGCAGGTCGGGGCCGGTGCGCTTGCTGCCCCACTGGAAGGGGTGGTCGTAGACGAACTCGCCCGCCACCGAGTAATGGCCGTAGCGCAGCGTCTCCGAACGGAAGGGCCGGATCATCTGCGAGTGGCAGTTGTAGCAACCCTCGCGCAGGTAGACGTCGCGCCCGGCCAGCTGCAGCGGCGTGAGCGGCTTGACGCCCTGCACCGCCTCGGTGGTCGACTTCTGGAAGAACAGCGGCACGATCTCGACGAGGCCGCCGACGGCCACCACCACGAGGATCAGCACGATCATCAGCAGGTTGTTGGTTTCGATCTTCTCGTGCGTGAAGCCGCCGGAACCGGAAGCCGGGCTGGAGTTGTTCTGGTTCATCGTGCGTCCTCAGGCATGGGCCATGGCGGGGGGCGGGATCTCGGCGCGCACCGCGCGCCCGGAGATGACGGTCATCCAGACGTTCCATGCCATCAGCAGCATCCCGCTGAGGTAGAGCACGCCGCCGATCACGCGCACCAGGTAGAACGGGAAGGTGGCCTTCACGCTCTCCACGAAGGTGTAGGTGAGCGTGCCGTCGGAGTTGATGGCGCGCCACATCAGGCCCTGCATCACGCCGGCGATCCACATGGCCGCGATGTACAGCACGATGCCGATGGTGGCGATCCAGAAGTGCGCCTCGATGGCCTTGGTGCTGTACATGGCGGTGCGGCCGTACATGCGCGGGATCAGGTAGTAGAGCGAGCCCATGGTGATGAAGCCCACCCAGCCGAGCGCGCCGGAATGCACGTGGCCCACGGTCCAGTCGGTGTAGTGGCTCAGGGCGTTGACGGTCTTGATGGACATCATCGGCCCCTCGAAGGTCGACATGCCGTAGAACGACAGCGCCACGATCAGGAAGCGCAGGATCGGGTCGGTGCGCAGCTTGTGCCAGGCGCCCGAGAGCGTCATCACGCCGTTGATCATGCCGCCCCAGCTCGGCGCCAGCAGGATCAGCGAGAACACCATGCCCAGCGACTGCGTCCAGTCGGGCAGCGCGGTGTAGTGCAGGTGGTGCGGGCCCGCCCACATGTAGGTGAAGATCAGCGCCCAGAAGTGCACGATGGACAGCCGGTACGAATACACCGGCCGGCCCGCCTGCTTGGGGATGTAGTAGTACATCATCCCGAGGAAGCCGGCCGTGAGGAAGAAGCCGACGGCGTTGTGGCCGTACCACCACTGCACCATCGCGTCCTGCACGCCGGCGTAGGCCGAGTAGCTCTTCATCCAGCCCGCCGGGATCTCGGCGCTGTTGACGATGTGCAGCAGCGCCACCGCGATGATGAAGGCGCCGAAGAACCAGTTCGCCACATAGATGTGGCGCACCTTGCGCATCCCGATGGTGCCGAAGAACACGACGGCGTAGGCCACCCAGACCACGGCGATCAGCAGGTCGATGGGCCACTCCAGTTCGGCGTATTCCTTGCCGCTGGTGTAGCCCATCGGCAGGCTGATGGCAGCCGCCACGATCACCGCCTGCCAGCCCCAGAACACGAAAGACGCGAGCCTGGGTGCGAACAGGCGCACCTGGCAGGTGCGCTGGACCACGTGGAAGCTGGTCGCCATCAGCGCGCAGCCGCCGAACGCGAAGATGACCGCGTTGGTGTGCAGCGGCCGCAGGCGCCCATAGCTGAGCCATGGAATGCCGAGATTGAGTTCGGGCCACGTCAGCTGGGAGGCGATGACCACGCCCACCAGCATGCCGACCACGCCCCAGACCACGGACATGAGCGCGAATTGCCGCACGACCGTGTCGTCGTATTCCGCGGCGGGTGGATTCGGTGGTTGCATCGTGGTGCCCTTGATTGAGTTGCGGGCAGTTTCCGTGGGCACGCTGTCCTGCGGGTTGATGCAGATCAATCGCCGTGCAGGATGCGCTCGCCCTCGGCGTCGACGTCGTCGAACTGGCCGCGCTCGATAGACCACCACAGGCCGCCGAGGATCGCGAGGACCAGCGCCACGGACAAGGGAACGAGAAGGAAGAGGATGTCCATCAGTGCGCCTCTTTCGCGCCGGACGCGAGCCGCGTCGCATTCAGAACCACCACGAGCGAACTCGCGGCCATGCCGAGGCCGGCAAGCCAAGCAGGCAGCCAGCCGGCGATGGCCAGCGGCACGCACAGCGCGTTGTAGCCCGCCGCCCACAGGAGGTTCTGGCGCACCACGCGCAGCGTCCTGCGCGCCTGCGCGATGGCCTGGGGGATGGTTGCGAGCCTGTTGCCCAGCACGACGAAGTCGGCATGCGCGCGCGACAGCGGCACGCTGCGGCCGAAGGCGAACGAGGCGTTCGCGCGCGCCAGCGACGGGCCGTCGTTGAGGCCGTCGCCCACCATCGCGATCTGCCGGCCCTCGGCCTGCAGCCGCCACAGCACCTCGAGCTTGTCCTCGGGCGTACAGCCGCCCTGCGAGAAGTCGATGCCGCAACGCACGCCGATCTCCCTCGCGGCCGAATCCCTGTCGCCCGACAGCAGCCGTACCGTGAGGCCCTGCTCGCGCAGCGACGCCACGGCAGCCGCGGCATCGGCGCGCAATTCCTCGACCAGCACGAAGCTGGCGAGCCACCCCTGCTCGTCCGCGAGATGGACCTGCGCCGCATCGACTTCCAGCGGCGCCACGCTGCAGAAGGCTGGCGAGCCGAGGCGCACGCGACGGCTCGTTCCGGCGGCCGCGCGCACGCGCCGCATCCGGCCCTCGATGCCCTGGCCCGCAGTCTCAGCCACCTTGTCCGCTGCCCAGCCGGGCGCACAACGGAATTGCGCATTCCACGCATTTACCAGCGCCTGCGACACGGGATGCAGCGACTGCGCGCCGAGCGCGGCGGCCATCTCCAGCGCATCGCCGGGCCGCATGCCCTGGCGGCAGTAGATGCGCTCCAGGCGCGGTATGTCTCCGGTCAGGGTTCCGGTCTTGTCGAACACGACGGTATCGACCGACGCGAGCGCTTCCAGGGCCTGGAGGTTGGATGTCATCACCCCGCCGCGTGCCAGCGCGCCGGCACTGGCGAGCATGGCGGCCGGCGTCGCGAGCGAGAGCGCGCACGGACAGGTCACGATGAGCACCGCGACCGCCACCATCAGCGCCCTGCCCGGGTCCGTGGGCCACCAGAGCGCTGCGGCCACGGCCGCCGACACCAGCACCGCGGCGAGGAAGGGGCGCGCCACGCGGTCCGCCAGCAGTGCCAGGCGCGGCTTGCGTGAGGCGGCGCTTTCCATCAGCCGGACGATCTGCGCGAAGCGCGTGCCCTCGCCCACCGATTCGATGCGCACCCGCACCGGCGCCGACAGGTTGTGGCTGCCGGCGAGCACGCGGTCGCCGCAGGGGCGAGGCACGGGTCGGGATTCGCCGGTCAGCAAGGCCTCGTCGGCACTGGTGTCGCCTTCGATCACCACGCCGTCGGCCGCAAAGGCCTCGCCCGGCCGCACCCGCACCACGTCTCCCACGGCGAGCCGGCGCACGGCCACCCGCTTCCAGCTGCCATCAGCGGCGAGCCGGTCGACACCGTCGGGCAGCCGGTTCATCAGCGCGTCGAGCGAGCCGGCGGTGCGTTCGCGCAGGCGCGCCTCGAGCCAGCGGCCCGTGAGCAGGAAGAAGACGAACATCGTCAGCGAGTCGAAGTACACCTCGTGGCCGAGCGGTCCCGTGGCATCGAAGGTGGCCGCGGTGCTGACCGCAAAGGTCGCGAGCACGCCGAAGGCCACGGGAAGATCCATGCCGATGCGCCCCATGCGCAGGTCGCGCCAGGCGCTGCGGAAGAAGGGCCCGCAGGAGAAGAGCACGACGGGCAGCGTCAGCACCCAGGAAGCCCAGCGCAGCAGCTGCGCGGAATCGGCGTTCATGTCGCCGGGCCGCGCGACGTAGGCCGGGTAGGCGTACATCATCACCTGCATCATGCAGAAGCCCGACACGAGCCAGCGCCACAGGGCCAGCCGCGATTCGCGCCGGCGCAGTTCCCTGACGGAGCGGTCGCTGCCCGGCAGCAGCCGGTAGCCGGCCTTCGCGCTGGCCTCGAACCAGCGCGAAGGCCGGGTCTGCGCGGGCGACCAGACCACGCGCGCACGCCGGCTGGCCGCGTTGACCTGCGCCTCCATCACGCCCGGCACCTGGCGCAGCGCGGCCTCGACCGTGAAGGCGCAGGCCGCGCAGTGCATGCCCTCGACCACGACCTGCGACTCCCAGCAGCCGGCGCCGGCAGCACCCAGCTCGCGGCCGAAGGCGGGCCATTCGGCCGGATCGTCCAGCAGCTGCCAGGCCTGGTCGCCGTCCGCGGCGGGAAAGACGGGGATCGCGGCGCGATCGGGGGCGAGCGTGGCATTCATCGGGCGAGCCTAAGAGGCGGGCCGCGCGAGCCGTTTGATATGGATCAAGCCGTAGGTTGCGGGCGCGCCTAAGCTCTGCCGCAAATCACGCGGAGCCCCTCATGTTCAAACGCATCCTCGTCGCCACCGACGGCACCGCCCTTTCGAAGAAGGCCGTCGACAGCGCCATCGCGCTGGCGGTGCAGAACGACTCGGACCTGGTCGCCCTGACCGTCGTCCCCCGTTACCCGAAGAGCTATTTCGAAGGCTCGATGACCTTCTCGGCAGAAGACGTCGGCCGCATCGAGAAGCAGTGGGCGGAGAAGGCGCAGGCCATGCTCGACAAAGTGCGCGACCGCGCGCGGGAGCGCGGCGTGCGGATCAGGACGGCGCAGGCCAGCTCGGACCTGGTCGCCGAATCGATCATCGCCGCGGCGAAGAAGCACAGGAGCGACCTGATCGTGATGGCCTCGCACGGACGCAAGGGCCTCAAGCGTCTTTTGCTGGGAAGCGAGACGCAGCAAGTCCTGGTTCGATCGTCGCTGCCGGTTCTGGTGCTGCGGTAGTAGTCTCGACCGAACCCGCTACTTCAGCACCGCGCCGCCTCGCGCAAGGTATTGCGCCGAAAGGCGCGCGAACTGGCCGCCGTCCGTACCGATCGAGGTCTGGCTGCCCGCACCGGCGCTGAAGACGATCCCGACAGTGTGCATGTCGCCATACTCCTGGGTGTTGGTCAGCATGTAGTCGACGTGGTTGTCGCGATAGTGCTGGTCCGTGCCGCCGGGCGTGTCGGAAGGCACGCCCATTGGCGTCTGCCACCACAGGATGGGCAGATCGTTGCCCAGGGCCGCGCGGTAATCCGAATACTGCTTCTGCGAATCATGGAAGCTGGGGCTGGTCTTGTTGCTTGCGTCCCAGTAGAACGGAGCGCTTCCGTTCTGGCATTCCGGAGGCGGCGATGCAGCTTCGCGGCAGCCCGCGTCGCGATCGCTGGTCTGGGCGACGATGAAGTCCGCCTGGTTCGCACCGACGGTCCGCATCATCGCGGCGATCTCGGCGGGCGTGCCATTCCAGAAGGCGGGCGGGAACCCGATCAGTGCCTTGGGTGCGACCTTGCGGCCCATCTGCACGAAGCACTGGCCCAGGCCCGCCACGGTATCGGGCAGCGTGCTGCATTCGGGCTGCCCCTTCACGGAAGCGGCCATCTTCGTCAGGTCGCGGCCGGGCGCCTGCGACGCGGCGAAGCCCCAGAAGTCCGGCTCCACGTTGACGAGGGCAGGCTTGCCCCATTCCGCGATGCGCTGGTACATCAGGCGGACCTGGCCCCAGTACTTGTTCATGAAGGTCGCGTCGCTGATGCCGCTGAGATTGCCTTCGCCGTTCGCCGTCATCTGGTAGAGCGTGAACATGGGCACCGCACCATAGGCATCGGCAGCCTGCGCAGTGAAGGTGACGTAGGCCCCGTCGGGGCTGTTCCACGTCGGCCAGGCTCCCGAGCCGACTCCCACCAGGTAGCGCTCCACGATGTCGGGGTGGATGTCCTGGCTCTTCATGTCGTCGATGGAGGTCGCTCCCAGCCCAACCAGCACTCGCGAGGGTTTGCCCAGCTTGCTGGCCAGGGCGACGGTGGCCGGCACGGGCGCGGTGCCACCGCTCGTGCCGCCGGTGCCGCCCTGGGTGCCGCCGCCGGAGGTGTTGCCGGCCACCTGGCCACCGTTGTTCTGCCCGCCGGTGCCGGCCTGGCCCGTCGGGCTGCCGAACAACGGAATGCTGGCCCCTCCACCACCTCCACTTCCTCCACCACAGCCGAAGAGCAGCAGCGAGGCCAGCAGCGCGGAAACGGATCGTCGAGAAAGAATGCCCATGGAAAAGTCCGAAAGGTGAGAGGAAACAAATACCGGCGCGCCCGTGCAGGCACACACCGGTTCGGGTTCAGGGTTGTCCGGGCAGCGCGGCTGCCCGATGGCGCTCAGCGGGCGAGGTTCGCGATGAAGGCCGCGTCCTGCGCGCCGCTGTAGATGCGGAAGTCCTGCATGCGGCCCTTGAAGTACGGGTCGCCGCCGTATTGGGAGCGGCCCAGCCAGGTCTGCGTCGTGCGGCCCAGCTGGAAGGGATTGATCCAGATGCCGTCCGCGGTGGCGACCTGCGTGCCGTCCACGTAGAGCGTGCCCACGGTGCCTGAAAGCGTGACCGCCACATGCACCCAGCGCCCGGTGGGCAGCACATCGGTGGTCACGGACTCCTCGTTCCAGAACTGGTTGCGCGAGCCCGAAAAACGCAGCTTGCCGTTGCCATCGCGAGGAATCAGCGAGATGTAGGCCACGTCGTTGGAGCCGAAGTCGAAGATGCGCGTATTGACCACCGAGGCATCCCAGTAGACCCACACCGCCGCCGTGAAATCGCCCAGGGCCGACACGGCTCCGTCGGGCAACTGGACGTGGCCGCTGCGGCCATCGAGTTGCACGGCGCTACCGCCGTTGCGCCCTTCGCCCCAGCTCGTACCGCCCTTCAACTGCGCGTTCAGGCCGCGGCCGCTGGCGTCGTTGGCATCGCCATTGAGCGGCAGGTGCAGCCACAGCTCGCCGGGAACCGCCACGCGCAAGGTATCCGCACCGGTGATCTCGCCGGCGTCGGTCACCGCATCGATGCGGTAGTACCAGGTGCCCTGGTCGGCATCGTCGGTGTAGGTGCGTGGATCGGTGACGGGCGCAAGGGTCGTGAACGGACCGTTCGGTGAAGCAGCCCTCTGCACGAGGTATTGGGAAGCGCCCGCCGTGCCCCACCAGGACAGCTGCACCTTTGCGTTGTTCAGGAATGCGCTAAGGCCGCTGGGCTTTGCGGCAGCGACCGGATCGCGCGCATAGAGCAGCGTGCCGATGCCCGGCTGGTCGCCGCCGTCGACGCGCTCCGGACGAAATCTGTCGACCATCGCCTTGGTCCAGGGGGCGGAGAGACCCTTGCGGTTCACGTAGTGGTTGTAGATCAGTTCCCAGCAGGGCCGGCCGCTGCCGGTGCCCGCCGCGGCGGTAGCGGGTCCGAATACGCCGTTGTAAGGCGCGAACGGCATCGTGAACAGGGCATTGCCATTGGCATCGGTCAGGTTCGTCCTGGCCACGTACTCCGCACCGGCCAGCAGCCGGTTGTTCCAGTAGCCGTAGAGGTCCTCGCCCTGGTTCCAGGCCATTTCGCACAGCATCCCGGCCAGCGAGATGCCGAGGGTGGAGTGGCCCTGGTCGCGATGGCTTTCCTGCCATTGCCCGAGGTAACCGGGGTGCACGTAGTAGACGCTGCCGGCGCTCGTGCCGTTGCCGCGGCCGGCTTTGTAGTAGTTGCTTGCCTCGGCCCTCAGGTCGGGCCGGTCGCAGAACACGCCGATCGCGTAGACGGCGCAGATGTTGGCCAGGTCCCAGTTGGCCCAGTAGTGGGTGACCTTTCTTGTCTCGCTGCCGTTGTGGTTGACCAGGAAGTCGTGGGCCTTCGGATAGAACACGTTCATCAGCATCGCCTGGAAGCGCGCAACGTCTTCCTTCGCCCAGCCGGAGTAGGTCCGCATCAGTTCCGCGGCGTTGGCCCACTGGTTGCCGTAAAGGCCCGAGGCCAGGTAGACGTTCGAATTGCCGCCCAACTCGGTCAAGGTCGACGACCATGCATTGAGGAACTCCACCGCCTTCTTCGCGTAGCTCTCGTCGTTCGAGATCTTCCAGCGCAGTGCGTAATGAAGGGCGCGCACCATGTCGCCGACCATCTGGCCGAAGTTCTGGCCATCGACGCCGCGTATCACCACCGCCAGGGGGCGCGGCTTCGCATCGAGGCCGGTGGTGTTCGCCCTGAGCATCATGTTCAAGCCGCCCACCCATGGCTCCGCCTTGGCGGCCAGCTTGTCGCGGATGCGCTGCAGAGCGTCTTCCGTGACCAGCAGGCCGGGGTGCACGATCTTGCGTACTGCGGGCTCAGGGGCGGCTGGCTCGGGCGCGGGAGTGGCGGGTGTATCGACACCTGCGACCGCGCCGGAGCTCGCACCCGGTGATTGCTGTGATGACTGCTGCGCGGCCGCTCCCCCTATGGGCGAAAAACTACCGCTGCTGCCCCCACCGCAAGCCGTCGTGCCCAGGGCGATTGCACTCGCGGTGCCGATGAAGAAGGTGCGGCGATCCAGCAGGCCGGCGTCTTTGTCGTCGTTCGTGGGATGGGTCATTTATCGAAATGCGTAAATAAATGCTTCTGCAAAGTGCATGCCATTCGCTTCGATGGGTAGACGAAATGAAATCGGTAAAACCGATGGATGCATTGAGCGCGTTGCGAGGGACGCGCAGCGGCAAGAAGTGACATTCGTTGTCACATGAGACGCCGGCGAAACGACATTGAATGTCACTGCCTCCGGCCATGCCCGCACCGCATCGACTGCGCGACACGGCAAGCCCGATCAGTGTGACCTGTACAGAGGCGGCAACGAGCGTTGAATTGCCTCTGAAAATGAGCGACTGAATTTCATTTTCGGAATGACCGGAAGCACTGCAACTCGCTTGCGTTCATTCCATCTCGAAGACGCAGTGATGCCGACGCTTTCGCTGGATGCGGAATGGTCTTCATCCGGGTCGCTGCCGAGCCCGGTTTTTCGCCGCCGACCGCCTCATGTTGCGCAGGCGGCACGGCTATTTCGCTGCGACCCCGCCTCGTCGTCGCCGGGCATCCCCGGGGCGGGCTCGCGCAGCTTGCTTCTCGCTAGCCGGCGCCTCGCACCGCCGACACGGCAGCACGCAAGGCGAGCAGGTAGCTGTCCAGGCCGAAGCCGCAGATCTGGCCCTTCACGATGTCCGCGAACACCGAGTGATGCCGGAACTCCTCGCGCGCATGGATGTTCGACATGTGCAGTTCGACCACCGGCACCGTGAGGATTGCCAGCGCGTCCCTGATGCCGTAGCTGTAATGCGTCCATGCGCCGGCGTTGATCAGGACCGCATCGACGCCATCGACGAAGCCCTGGTGGATGCGCTCGCACATGGCGCTTTCGCTGTTGGTCTGGAAGCTCTCGACCTCCGCGCCCAGCTCCTTGCCCAGCGCCTGCAGCTTCGCGTCGATCTCGGCGAGCGTCGTGTTGCCGTATTGCTTCGGATCGCGCTTGCCGAACATGTTGTGGTTGATGCCGTGGAGCATGAGGATCTTCATCGGGGTCTCTCCTTCTTGTCGCGGCCTCAGACCAGCGGGATGGTCATGCGCTCGATGACCGCACGGGTGTCGGGCCGCACGCCGCGCCACCACAGGAAGGCTTCGGCCGCCTGCTCGACCAGCATGCCCACGCCGTCGGCGAGCTTGGGCACGCCCGCGTTCCGGGCCAGCCGCAGGAAGGGCGTCAGGCCCTTGCCGTAGGCCAGTTCGTAGGCAAGCCTGGCGTTCTGGAAGGTCTGCGCCGGCACAGGTGGCAGCTCGGCCTTGAGGCTGGCCGAGGTGCCGTTGATGACGATGTCGAAGCGCTCCCCGGCCAGGTCTGCATAGGCGCAGGCGCGCACGGGGCCATGCACCGCGAACTGCTCGGCGAGGTCGACCGCCTTCGGCAAGGTCCTGTTCGCGACCACCAGCTCGGCCGGCTCTTGCGCGAGAAAGGGCAACAGGGCTCCGCGCACCGCACCGCCCGAACCGAGCACCAGCATGCGCGCGCCCTTGAGAGAGAAACCCAGGTTGCTCTGGATGTCCCTGGTCAAACCCACGCCGTCGAAATTGTCGGCAAGGATGCGGTCGCCCTCGAACTTGAGCGCATTGGTGGCACCGGCCAGTTCGGCACGCTCCAGGCGTTCGGTCGCCAGGGCCAGCGCCTGCAGCTTGAATGGCGCCGTCACGTTCAGGCCGAGCCCGCCCGCCTTGCGAAACGCGTGCACGTCGTCCGCGAAGCGCTCGAGCGAGCCTTCGATGGCGCCGTACTCGATGTCCTGGCCGGTCGCTCGCGCAAAGCTGCCGTGGATCAGCGGCGACTTGGTGTGGCCGATGGGATTGCCGATGACGGCGTAGCGGTCGGTCATGCTTCCCTCCTCCTCATGCGCCGTAGAGCACGCCGTCGGCCTGCATCTCGGCGATCTGGGCGGCGTCGTAGCCCAGGCTCGCGGCGATCTCGGCGTTGTGCTCGCCGAGCTCCGGCGCCACCTGCGTGATCGAGGTGTCGCAGCCCGACATGCGGAAGGGCAGATTGGGCAGACGGATGTTGCCCAGCACCGGGTGCTCCTGCTCCACCACCATGCCGCGCGCCTGGATCTGCGGGTCGGCCAGCACTTCGTCGATGCGCTGCACCTTGGCACAGGGCACGTCGATGCCGTCCAGCATCTTCAGGATCCCGGCCACAGGGCGTTGCGCCACCCATGGGCGGACCACTTCGAGAATTTCCAGGCGGTTTGCGTTGCGCCCGGCCGCTGCGTGCAGGCGCGTGTCGCCTCCGAAACCCGCCGGTCCGCCGTTCTGCTCGACGAGCGCGGCGAAGCGCTTCCATGCATCGTCGACCTGCGCGGCGATGACCAGGTCGCCGTCCTGTGCGCGGAACACGCCGTACAGGGTCGAATTGGGCATGTCGTGGCCGGTCTGCACCGGTACCTCC
Source organism: Variovorax sp. 278MFTsu5.1 (assembly GCF_048305045.1). Lineage (NCBI taxonomy): Bacteria > Pseudomonadati > Pseudomonadota > Betaproteobacteria > Burkholderiales > Comamonadaceae > Variovorax > Variovorax sp. 278MFTsu5.1. The sequence goes on along the minus strand of NZ_CP157622.1, from coordinate 3,497,091 downwards.
TTGCCGCCCGAGAGCGTGTAGCACTGCACCGCGTATTCGTGCATCGACACCAGCGTGTCGTACAGCGCCATGTCGATGTGCTGTCCGCGGCCCGACTTCACGCGGCCCAGCAGCGCGGCGTTGATCGCCGCCACGGCGTGGATGCCGGTGTACATGTCGCCGAGCGATATACGCAGCAGAGGCGGCGCCTCGCCGGGATTGCCCACCATCTGCATGATGCCGCTCTTGGCTTCAGCAATCAGGCCGAAGCCGGCGCGGTGCGAGTCCGGTCCGGTATGGCCGTATGCGGAGATCGAGCAGTAGACGAGGCCCGGATTGGTCTCGGCCAGTTCCGCGTAGCCCAGGCCCAGCTTTTCGAGTGCACCGGGGCGGTAGTTCTCGACGAACACGTCGGCGCTGTCGACCAGCTTCTTCATCAGCGCGCGGCCGCGCGGGTCCTTGGTGTTGACCGACAGGCCCTTCTTGCCCATGTTCTGCTGCAGGAAGTAGCCGCTGTGGTCGCCGACGAACCAGGCGTGCTGCCGGCCGGCATCGCCGGAGCCGGGGCGCTCCACCTTGATGACCTCGGCACCTAGCGCCGCCAGGCAGCGGCCCACGTAAGGGCCGGCGAGGAAGTGGCTGTAGTCGATGACGCGGATTCCCGCCAGGGGCAATGCCTGCCGTGCCGCCGCGTTCATGCCGGCCTCCTGGGCACCATCACGCGATGCTCGCCCTTCTGCACGACTTCGTCGCGCTGGTTGATCAGTTCGGACGGCAGCACCAGGATGCCCCAGCCAGGCTTGCTCTTCGATTCGCGCTTGGACTCGACGCGGAACCTCACCCGCACCGTGTCGCCGAGCTTGATGGGCGCGACGAAGCTCCATTCCCAGCCCAGCGACATGCCGGGCATGAAGCGCATGTCGCTCCTTGTCTTGAGGCCGTCTGCGATCGAGAGGCCGAACAGGCCGTGGGCCACACGGGTGCCGAAAGGCGTGGTGCGGGCGTAGGCCTCGTCGGTGTGCACGGGCGTGTGGTCGCCCGTGAGGTCGGCGTAGGCCATCACGCGGGCTTCCGTCACTTCGTACGGCGGGCTGATGCATTCCTCGCCGACGACGGCGTCGTCCCAGTACTTGTCTTCGATGGTGAGTGTGTTCATGTCGGGGTCTCGGGTACGGACAGGGTTCAGGCGCGGGGATCGATCGCCAGCGCCTTGGCCACGGCGCCGGGGCTGGCCTGGATGAATTCGACGGCCAGGCCATCGGGCAGGCGCAGCCAGTTGCGGCCCTGGGGCATCTCGGTGACGCCGAAGGCCTTTGCGGCGGCCAGTGCGGCCTCGAGGTCTTCGCACATCACGCCCAGGTGGCCCAGCCGACCTTCGGGGCCGTCGTGATCGGGCCTGGCCATGAACTGCATGCCCCCGAGCGTCCAGTACTGGATGGGCTCCTCGATGGTGCCCTGCACTTCCCGCATCGTCATGCCGCACACGTCGTGGAAGAACTTGATGTGCCAATGGATGTCGCGCACCCAGATGGCGACGTGCTCGACGTAGGCTTTCGGTATGGCCCGGGTGTTCATTTCGCCTCCATGCGGCGTTCGATGCCCTTGATCGCTGCGACCAGCGTCTGGTTGACGGGCGTCGGCATGCCGTATTTGCGTCCCACGCGCACCACGGCGCCGTTGATGAAGTCGATCTCGGTGACCGAGCCCTTCTCCAGGCTCTGCAGCATCGAGGTCTTGAATTCGTAGGGCAGGCCCTCGGCAGCCATCAGCCAGGCGTCGCGCGGCGCCTTGATCGACAGCTTCACGCCGCTGGCCTCGGCAACCGCCATCGCTTCGGCCACCGCGGCGATGGCCGTGGCTTCGATCTCCGGCACCGCGTAGAGGCTTCCGTAGACCTGGCCGGTGATGCCGCTCAGTGCACCGGTCGCGACGTTGATCAGGAGCTTGTCCCACATCGCGCCGAGGATGTTGCCGCTGACCTCGCAAGGCAGCTCGGCGCGCTCGAACTCCGCGGCGATCGCCTTGGCGCGTTCGCTGACGCGGCCGTCGATCTCGCCGATCACCGTGCGCTTGCCCTGCGTGCCGGCAATGACATGACCGGGAGCGAGCATCACGCCGCCGACGTAGGTCTTGCCGGCGAGCACATGCCCGGCGCCCACCACTTCCGAGAGGATTTCCTCATGCCCCATGCCGTTCTGCAGCGACATCACGGCCGTGTCGGGCCCCACGATGTTTCGTGCCCCTTCGATGGCCGCACGCGTGTGGAAGGACTTGACCAGCACGACGATGAGGTCCGGTGCCTCGAGCCTCGTGCTGTCGAGCGCCGCGCGGACCCGGACGGTGCGCTCCGAATCACCGACCTTCATGCGCAGCCCGTCGCGATTGATCGCGTCGACGTGGGCCTGGAAGGGGTCGATCAGTGTGACATCGGACCCCGCTGCGGCGAGGGTCCCGCCGATGGCGCAACCCAATGCGCCGGAGCCGAGAAAGTAGATCTTCATGTGAGCCTTCGTTTGGAATGACCCCGAAGATAGGTTCCAAGGATCATGTTGACCATGGCATGGCTGCAATGATCTACATTCCAATTTGAAATGGAGACCCGGTTTGGACACTGACGACGACATCGAAGGCGACGCGTCCCTTCCCAGCATCAAGCTGCTGCGCCTGTTCGAGCTGCTCTACAGCACGAACAGCGTGACGCGGGCCGGCGAGGCGATGGGCCAGAGCCAGCCGACCGTGAGCAACTGGCTCGGACGACTGCGCCGGCAGCTGGGCGACGAGCTTTTCGTTCGCACCACCAACGGCATGCAGCCGACCCCGCGCGCGCAGGAGCTGATCGTGCCGGTGCGGGAAGCCTTGACCGCACTGCGCCGAGTGGCCGCGCCCGCCGAGCCTTTCGATCCGTCGATCGCGACACGGCGCTTTCGCATCTGCATGACGGATGCCAGCCACATCACCCTGCTGCCGCGCCTGCTCGCGCATGTGCGCGCGGTCGCGCCCGGCGTTCGCCTGGAGGCCGCGCGAATCGACGAGCAAACCGGACAGGCGCTGCAATCCGGCGAGGCGGACCTCGCGATCGGCCTGGTGCCCCAGCTCGAGTCGGGGTTCTACCAGCAGGTTCTCTACCCTCAGGACTGGGTGTGCCTCGTGAACGCGCGTCACCCTCGCATCGGCCTCAAGGGATTGGGCCTGCGCGAATACAAGGCCGAGGCCCATATCGGCATCGTTGGGGGCACCGGCGCCTTGCTGCTGGAGGCTGCACTGCAGCGACAAAAGATCGGGCGGCGCGTCCTGCTGGAGTTGCCGGGGTTCCTTGGCCTTGCGGCTGTCGTGTCCACGACCGACCTGATCGCAACCGTGCCGCGTCATATCGGCGAGACGCTCGCCAGTTCAAGTGGGAGCGCCTTGAAGGTCCACGGTTGCCCGGTGCGAGTGCCGCCGTTCACCGTCAAACAGCACTGGCACGTCCGCTACCACCAGGATCCTGCCAGCCGCTGGCTGCGCACGTTGTGCGAGGAGCTGTTCTCGCACCAGCCCTTGAGGCCCTAGTTCCTGGAGGTCCCGAGTCAACGGAATGCGCCCTCGGGAACCAGTGCCGCCCAGGGCATTGCGCTGAATGTCTCGGTCAGTTGCAGCCGGTCCGTGGCGGAAACGACCTCTCCTGTCAGCAGGTTTCGCATGGGCCCCGCGTCGAGGCCGTCCGGCAGGCGGATCGTCGTGCCGTTCCATTTCGCCGATTCCGGCAGCGTCGGTCTTGCGGCATCGCCTGAAAATGACGCGAACAGCCGGCCAGCCAGGACCAGCACCGCCTGCTCGCCATGCCGCCGCGCGAATGCGACTACATGCCGCGCCAGTGGCCCCTCGACAGTCAGCGGCTCGTAGCTGCCTTCCCCAAACAGCAGCGGCTGCGCCCGTCGCAGGGTCAGAAGCCGCCAGATGAACCAGAGCTTCGCCCGTCCATCGTGCGGCGACGCGGCCATCGCGCGGACCCGGCGGGCAAGGCCGTCCTCGCCGGCCATTCCGTCCAGTTCGTCGAGCAGCCGCTGGCGCAGCGCATAGTCCACCGGCCGCCGGTTGTCCGGATCCACGAGGCTCAGCGCAATCAGCTCGCTGCCCTGATAGAGATCGGGCACGCCCGGCGATGCGTACTTCAGCAGCATCAGCGTGAGACTGTTCCACGCACCGATCGTCGCCAGCCGGTCCGACAGCTGCCGGATGTCCCGCAGGCACTCGCCCTCCTCCCCGTTGCCGGCCGGCGCCAATATCTCGTGCACGAAATGTTCCAGCGCCGATTCGTAGTCCTCGTCGGGCTGCGTCCAGCGCGTGCGCAGCTTGGCTTCGCGCGCGGCCTTTCGCATGTACTGGCAGATGCGCTGGGTGTAGTCCGGCAGCGCATCCGCGCCGAGCCCGCCCGGTGGCAGCGTGCCCAGCAGCGTCTGGTAGAGCAGGTATTCATCGGCACGCGACGGCGACTCGCCGCCCGGCAGATTCGCGCGCGTGCCGCGGCACTTGCCGTGCCAGCGTGCCAGCGCGCGCATCCACTCGTCGGGGATTTCCGAGAGCACGTCGATCCGGTTGCGGACGTCCTCCGCGCGCTTGTTGTCGTGCGTCGATGTCGCGAGCATGGTGTGCGGCCAGCGAAGTGCGCGATCGGCGGAAAGCGCGTGGAACTGCCCGACCTCGATACCGAAAAGATCCGGCTCGCCGCCCACCTCGTTGAGCGAGCTCAGCGGAAAGTAGCGATAGAACGCCGTGTCTTCCACGCCCTTGGCCGCCACCGGCGCACTGAACTGCTGGAAACGCATCGCGAAGCGGCGCACCCGTTCGGCGAGCGCGGGGTGGGCTGCAGTGGATGGCTCGCCACGCAGCGCCCCACTCAGTGCTCCACGCACGAACTCGAACACCGACAGATCGGCCTCGCCGCTGCGCCGAGCGGCCTCGGCCACGGCCTCGTCGATGAAGCGTCTGTCCTGCCCGGACGGCTCGCCGACGATGTAGGTGCGATAGACAGTCATGCAGGCGCACACGCCAGACAAGGCCCGGCGCAGCGCATTGAGCGTGTAGTCGCGCGTGCCTCGGTCCGCCCGGGCGATGCGAAGCAGTTCGCCGGACAGCACATTGAGCTCCGACGACAACGCATTGCGCATCACCTCGCGCCGGCCTTCGCGGCAGATCGAGGCGAAGTCTTCCGCCACGCCTGTGAAGCGCTGCCAGGCGTGCAGCATGCGATCCCTGCCGGCCGTCTCGACCAGCACGCCGTTGGCCACGTTCGCGAACCGGTAGCCGGTGGTGCCATGCACATGCCAGCTGTGGGGAACGTCCTCGTGCGCCGCGGCAATCTTCTCGGCAACCACGTAGAGCGGCCGCGCGGGCCGGCCCTGCGTGTCGTGCGTCGGCAGCGCCAGTCCGGCGCGGCGCGCATAGCCTTCCTGGAGCTTGCGGAAGTAGTCCGCGGGGTCGTAGAGCCCGTCCGGATGGTCGATGCGCAGCCCGTCCACCACGCCGGAAGCCGCCAGATCCAGCGCGAACGACTGCGTGGCCTCGAACACCTCGTCGCGTTCCATGCGCACGCCGGCAAGATCGTTGATGTCGAAGAAGCGCCGGTAGTTGATCTCGTCGGCCGCCACCCGCCAGTGCGCGAGCCGATACGCCTGCGCCTCGATCAGCCGGTGCAGCGCATCGCGGGCTTGCGCCGAGGCCAGATTGAAACCCGCCACTGCTGCAGCGAGCGCATGGGCCACCGTGGGCTCGCTGCGCGCCAGCTCCGCGAGGCGCGCCTTGAAGAGTTCCTTGTCGCGAACTCGCTCGGCCTGCTCGTGCGGCGATGCCAGGCCGCGCCCGGGAAGGCGACCGAAGGCCGTGGAAAGGCTCGCCAGCCGGTGCGACGCATCCGCATCGCCCAGCCGCTCGAGCGCGCCCTCCAGCACCACCGGATAAGTCTCGGGCGCCAGCGGAAAGCGATGCTCGAAATAGCGGACGGCGAAGCCGCCCGCCGCTTCCTCGAAGCGCAAGACCAGCTCGCCGCCGTCCAGCGTCTCGCCGTAGTGCCCGCCCAGCACCGGCAGCAGCACCTTGCCGGCCAGCTCGGGGTTCAGCGGCTGCCAGTCGATGTCGAAGTGCTGGGCGAAAAGCGAGGCCGGGCCGTTTTCCAGCACGTCCATCCACCATGCGTTGTCGGCGCCGAACACGCCCATGTGGTTGGGCACCATGTCCAGAAGCTGCCCGAGGCCGTTGGCCTTCAGCGCGTCGACGAAGCGCGCGAAGCCTTCGGCGCCGCCCAGTTCGGGGTTGATCTCCGCATGCGCGACCACGTCGTAGCCGTGCGTGCTGCCCGGGCGGGCGCGCTGTATCGGCGAGCAATAGACATGGCTCACGCCCAGCTTCGCGAGGTACGGCAGCACGCGGATCGCGTCGTCGAAGCCGAAGTCCTTGTGGAACTGCAATCTGTAGGTGGCGCGTGGAATGCGCGCCCGCAGGCCGGCTGGCGCTTCATTCCGAGGCTGTCGTGGCCGTTCCTCGCGCAGCAGGCGCGCCAGGCCGTGCATCCGATCGCTCTGCGCCAGCGCCGCGACCGGCTGCGCCAGCTTGCGGCGCCAGTTGGGGTGTTCGTCGACAGTGCCCGGCATGTTGGCCTGCTCGACAGTGCCGGCCACGTCTTCCAGCTGCACCATCATCAGCGCCGACGGCGTGCGGGCCAGGAAGGCATGCGCCGCCTCCACCAGGCGCTGCGAAGGCATCGCAAGGCCGGCCGCCTCCGCCATTTCCTCGCGCGACAGCAGGCCCGCATGCTGCAGCGACTGCATCAGCTCGACGCGCTCGCGCATGCGGTCCGCCAGCTGCTTGTCGAAGATCGCCGGATCGGGAAACAGGCTCAGCGCCAGCCGCTCGCGCAGATCGGCGGCCGTCCACCAGCCCGCGAAGGTTGCCAGGTCGTGCGTGCTGATCGCGACCAGCGCGGCCGGCGGGTAATCGGCAGGGGCCTTGAAGCCGCCGCCTTGCCGCTGTTCGAAATAGAGCAGCCGGTACGAGAGCACGTCCGCGCGCGCGAGTCCTTCGCGCACCGCGTCCTCGACGGTGCCGAGATCCTCGCCCACCACCATGCAGCGCTGCCGGTGGCTTTCGATCGCAACGATGGCGAGCATCTCCTCCAGCGGGTAGTAGACATACGCGCCCTCGGCCGCGCCGCACCCCGGTGGAATCCAGAACAGCCGCATCAGTCCCATCGCATGGTCGATGCGCAGGGCGCCCGCGCCGCGCATGCTGGCGCGCAGCGTCTCGATGAAGAAGCGATAGCCGTCGGCGCGCAGGCCGCCGGGCCTCAGCGGCGGCAGCCCCCAGCGCTGGCCGGCCGGGTTGAACTCGTCCGGTGGCGCGCCGATGCTGGCGTTCTCGGCGAAGCCGTGCTGGAAGGACCAGGCATCGGAGCCCGCGCGATCGACGGATACCGCCAGGTCCGTGTAGAGGCCCACGCCCATGCCGAGCACGCGGCAGCGCGCCGCGACGTGCGAGAGCTGCCGGTCGGCCACCCATTGCAGGTACTGGTGAAAGCGCACCCGCCCCGCATGCACCCGTGCGAACGCAGCGACTTCGGCGGATTCCGGGTCGCGCCATGCGGCCGGCCATGAATGCCAGTCTCCCGAGCCGTTGTCGGTGGAAAGGAAGTGAGCGCGCAAGGTCTCGAACACGGCATGCCGCCGCAAGGCCTCGCCGCGCCGGGCGACGAAGTCAAGGAAGGCCCTGCCCGCTTCATCGGGCTCGCCTTCCGGCGGCAGGTGCCGCTCGCAGAAATGCGCGAACAGCAGCTCCAGCACTTCGAACTTCACCGCGGCCACGCCGGCGTAGTCGACCAGCGGCGCGGCGCGCAGCATGGCCAGGCGCTGCTGGAAATCCGGCGAGCCGACCTTTTCCCGCGCGGCCGCGCAGTCCGGGAAGCCATCGACCGCCTCGACGTCGATGCAGAGCACATTGAGCTGCTGCCGCGACGACGGGCTGTACGGGCTGGCATGTTCCGGCGTGCCCGCGAACAGCGCATGCAGCGGATTGAGTCCGATGAGATCGGCGCCCTGCCCCGCCACCCGCACGGCCAGATCCTCCAGATCACCGAAATCGCCGATGCCCCAGTTGCGCGGCGAGCGCAGGCCGTAGAGCTGCACGGCCACGCCCCACACGCGGCCTGCGTCCTGCACGGCCGGCGGGCGGTAGCAATGGCCCGGCGTGGCCAGCACCAGCGTCTCGCCGGGCAGGCCTTCGACGCGCAGCCGGTAGTAGCCGGCTTCGAGCGCGACAGGCATCTGCAGGATGCGCTCGCCAGGCGTCGCTTCTTCGGCACTCACGTCGCCTTCGCCTTCCAGCACGGTTCCGCACCCGTCGCTGATCTGCCAGCGCACGCGCCTCGTCGAAGACGCAATCCGCAGCCGCACCGGCCATCCGGTCGTCGGCACCTGTACGACCACAACCGGCGGCAGCGACTCGGCCCGATCCGCCTGCCGTGCTGCTTCGAGCGCGGGGCCGGCTTCCGCCACATCGCCGAGCCGCACGCCGAACTCGGCCAGCAGCGCGATCAGGCTGCACGCGCCAACTTCTCGGCGCCGTCCGAATGCGTCGAAATAGCCGGTGGCGATGCCGTGGTGCCCGCACAGGCGCGCGAGTTCATCGGTGACGGCGATCGGCGGCGGGCTTGCTTCATACGACACCCGGCGGATCCTCCAGCGTCACGTGCACGGCGCCGCGCTCCAGGCGCATCGCGCTGTCTTGGACGGCAGCGCCTTCGCTGTGGATCGCCTTGCCGGGCGGCGCAGCCAAGCCCGCCACGGGCCCATCGCCGAAGTGCGCCAGCAGGTGCAGCCGAGTGCCGGGCGCTCCGAGATCCCACGCCACCTGCAGCGTACCGTTCTCGCAGCGGTAGACGCCTGCGGCGCTCATTCCCGCAAGCCGGGGCACGATCAGCCGATGCCGAATCTCCAGCAGTTGCCGCACCTCGCACAGCCGCTCGAAGTGCGCGCGCGTGCCGCGCTCCCGCCAGCGCAGCTTCGAGGCGAGAAAAGTGGATTCGGCGTTCGGATCGGGAATGCGCGCTCGCGCCGCCTCGTCGGCGAATGCCGCGAAGCCGCCGAACTCGGAGCGCCGCCCCTCGGCAACGGCGCTCGCAAGCTCCGGGCCGAAGTCGCAGAAGTACAGGAACGGCGTCGAAGCCGCGAATTCGTCGCCCATGAAGAACATCGGCACATGCGGCGACAGCAGCAGGCAGGCCATCGCGGCGCGCACCAGCACCGGGTCGCCGAGCGCGTGGATGCGTTCGCCGAAGGCGCGGTTGCCCACCTGGTCGTGCGTCTGCAGGAACGAGACGAAGGCCTGCGGCGGCAGCCGCGTGCTCGGTTCGCCCCGGCGCTCGCCGTGCCGGAAGGCCGAGGGCTGCCCCTGGTAGACGAAGCCTTCCGCCAGCGCGCAGGCGAAGCTGGAGGCCGGGTCGCCTGCATAGTCGGCGTAGTAGCCGTCGCGTTCGCCGGTGGCCAGCACGTGCGCGGCATGGTGGAGGTCGTCGTTCCACTGCGCGGTGCCCGCCACCGGAATGCCCCGGCCGTCGCGCATCAGCATCGAGGCCTGGTTGGCGTCGTTCTCCAGCACCAGGTGCACGTGGCGGCCCCGGGCCGGCCCGTCGTCGAGCGCCTGGCGGATCTCCTGCACGATGTGCGGCCGCGTCTCGTCGTGGATGGCGTGGATCGCGTCCATGCGCAGGCCGTCGAAGCGGAATTCCTCGATCCAGTAGCAGGCGTTGTGGATGAAGAAGTCGCGCACCGTGCGCGATGCCGGCCCGTCGAAGTTGATGGCCGGGCCCCAGGGCGTCTGGTGCCCCTGGTTGAAGAACTCGGGGCAGCAGGCGTGCAGGTAGTTGCCTTCCGGTCCGAAGTGGTTGTAGACCACATCGAGCAGCACCATCAGGCCCATCGAGTGCGCCGCGTCGATCAGTGCCTTGAGATCGTCGGGCGTGCCGTACGAGGCATCGGGCGCGAATGGCAGCACGCCGTCGTAGCCCCAGTTGCGGCGCCCCGGAAAGTCGGCGAGCGGCATCAGCTCGATGGCGGTGATGCCGAGCTCGGCGAGCTCCTCCAGCCGCTGCCGCGCGGCCCGGAACGTGCCTTCGTCGGTGAAGGTGCCCACGTGCAGCTCGTAGACAACCGCTTCCTCCCACGGGCGGCCGCGCCACGCATCGTCGGTCCACTCGAAGCGGCGCGGATCGATCACCACGCTCGGGCCGTGTACGTCCTCGGGGTTGAAGCGCGAGGCCGGGTCGGGCACGCGGGTGCCGTCGGGCAGGCGGAAGCCGTAGCTGTCGCCCTGGCCTGCCTTCGGCACCGTCAGCCGGTGCCAGCCGTGGGCGTCGCGTTCCATGGGCAGCGACACGGCGGCGCAGCCGCTTGCCGCGGCGCAGTGCTCCAGCACCACGGCCTGCGCCGAGGGGGCCCAGAGGGCGAAATCCACGCCCAGCGCCTGCGCGGTGGCGCCGAAGGGCATGGTGTGTGCGTGGGTGCTCATCGGATTCTCTTTGCCCTGGTGCGGTGCTGTTTCGTGGTCATGGCCGCACGTCCGGCCGGCTCAGCACCACGAGCGAGCGGCATTGCAGCGGATAGGCGGGCTCGCTCCACGCCGGTGCGTGCGCGGCCGCGTCCTCGGTGGTCAGCGGCGGCGCGGTGTTCGCGGTGTCGACCAGCAACCGCCATGCGCCGTGCGGCGCCGCCGGCAGCGTGAAGGCGATCTCGTCGTGGTGGGCGTTGAACAGCACGATGAAGTCGTCGTCGAGCTGCGCCTCGCCGCGCGGGCCCCGGTCGACGATGCCGCCGCCGGGGATGTACATCGCGATGCAGCGCGCGTTGGCGTCGTTCCAGTCCTCGGGGCGCATCTCGGCTCCGTCGGGCCTGAGCCAGTGCACGTCTGTCACTGTCTCCACCTCCGCCGGCCGGCCCGCGAAGAAGGTGCGGCGCCGGAACGAGGGGTGCGCGCGGCGCAGCGCGACCATCCGTTCGACGAAGGTCACGAGCGCGAGCCGCTCGGGCGTGGGCGTCCAGTCGAGCCAGCCGAGTTCGTTGTCCTGGCAATAGACGTTGTTGTTGCCCTGCTGCGTGTGGCCGCGTTCGTCGCCCGCCAGCAGCATCGGCACACCCTGCGACAGCAGCAGCGTGGCCAGCAGGTTGCGCTTCTGGCGCTCGCGCAGGGCCAGCACTTCCGCATCGTCGGTCGGCCCCTCGGCGCCGCAGTTCCACGAGACGTTGTTGCTGCTGCCGTCGCGGTTGTCCTCGCCGTTGGCCTCGTTGTGCTTGTCGTTGTACGAGACCAGGTCGTGCAGCGTGAAGCCGTCGTGCGCAGTCACGAAGTTGATGCTGGCGGTGGGCTGCTTGCCCGACCAGCCATAGAGATCTTCCGAGCCGGTGATGCGCCGGGCCAGCTCGCCGAGCAGGCCGCCGTCGCCTTTCCAGAAGCCGCGCAGGCCGTCGCGGTAGCGATCGTTCCATTCAGCCCAGCCGGGCGGGAAGTTGCCCACCTGGTAGCCGCCGTGGCCCAGGTCCCAAGGCTCGGCGATGAGCTTCACGCGGTTGAGCGTCGGGTCTTGCCCGATGGCATCGAAGAAGCCCCCGAGGTTCTCCACCTTGCCCGACTCGCGCGCCAGCGCCGAGGCCAGGTCGAAGCGGAAGCCGTCGACGTGCATTTCCTCCGCCCAGTAGCGCAGCGAATCCATCACCAGCTGCAGCGCGTGCGGATGCTCCAGGTTGACGGTGTTGCCGCAGCCGGTGAAGTCGTCGTAGTAACGGCGGTTGTCGCCGTTGACGATGTAGTAGGAGGCGTTGTCCACGCCGCGCATCGAGAGCGTGGGCCCGAGCTGGTTGCCTTCGCAGGTGTGGTTGTAGACCACGTCGAGGATCACCTCGATGCCCGCCGAGTGCAGCGTCTTCACCATGGTCTTGAACTCCTTCACCTTGCCCGAGGCGCTGTAGCGCATCTCGGGCGCGAAGAAGGCCAGCGTGTTGTAGCCCCAGTAGTTGCGCAGGCCGCGCTCGGACAGGTGGCGGTCGTTGAGGAAGCCGTGCACCGGCAGCAGCTCGACGGTGGTTACGCCCAGCCGCTTGAGGTAGTCGACCACCGGCGCGCAGCCCAGTGCCGCGTAGGTGCCGCGCAGCGCGGGCGGCACGTCGGGGTGGGTCATGGTGAAGCCGCGCACGTGCATCTCGCAGATCACCATGTCCTGCCACGGGATCATGGGGCGGCGGTCGTCACCCCAGGTGAAGGCCGTTTCGAGCACGCGGCCCTTGGGCATGAGCGGCGCGCTGTCGCGGCGGTCGAACGACAGGTCTTCGCGCTTGCTGCCTACCGTGTAGCCGTAGAGCGCGTCGCCCCAGCGCAGTTCGCCCACCAGGTCCTTCGCATAGGGGTCGAGCACCAGCTTGTGGGCGTTGAAGCGGTGGCCCTCCTCCGGCTTGTAGGGGCCGTGCACCCGGTAGCCGTAGGCCTGGCCGGGGCGCGCCTCGGGCAGGTAGCAGTGCCACACGCCGTCGGTGCGGTCGCGCAGCGGAATGCGCTGCAGCTCCTGGCGGCCGCGATCGTCGAAAAGGCACAGCTCGACCTTCTCGGCGTGCTGCGAGAAGAGAGCGAAGTTGACGCCCTCCCCGTCCCAGGTGGCGCCGCGCGGGTAAGGCCGCCCGGGCCAGACGGCGGTGATGGAGGGGGTAGCGGCGTTCCTGGATGTCATCCGATGGCAGTAGGTTGAAGGGCTGTGCCGCGTTCAGCGCGGCGGGCGGTCGTTGTCGTGGCGCGGGTACAGACCCGTGCCGCCGACGACGGTCGGGGGTGGCGGAGGCGGCGGTGGCGCGGGCATGGCAGGCGGCACCCTGCCGTCCCTGGCCTCCCTCGGCCACCAGCGCTCGATGCAGGATTTCGCCCAGTCCTTGCCCGCGAGCCCGAAGGCCAGGGCCAGCGCGAAGACCGCGCCCGCGAGGATCACCAGGAAGCTCTCGCGCACGATGTCGCCGCCCACCTTCACCTGGTCGAGCGCGATCAGGATCACGAAAGCCATCACCGCGTACTGCGCGGCCTTGGCGAAGAGCGCGGCGTCCTGCATCTTCACGCCCCGGAAATAGCTGGCCACCGCGTCGCCCACGAAGCGCGCGAAGTACGAGCCGAAGGCCAGCACCAGCAGCGCCACGAACACGTTCGGCACGAACCAGACGATGCGCCCCAGCAGGTCCGCGATGTAGCTCAGCCCCATGCCGTTGAAGGCGATGAGCAGCGAGGCGAGGATCACCAGCCAGTACGCGAGCACGCCGAACAGGCTGCTGGTGTCGCCCGCCAGGCCGCCCTGGCGCAGGAAGTTGTCGAGGCCGGCGCGCTCGGTCAGCACGTTGAAGTTGATGGCGCGCAGTGCCTTCGTCACTGCGAAGCGCACCGCCTTGGCCACGAGCCAGCCGACGAGCACGACCACCAGCGCGACCAGCAGCCGGGGAATGAAGGCGCCGACCTGGTAAAGGATGGCGCGCAGCGGCTCCAGGTGAATGCCGAAGTTTTCCATGGTGGAGTTCCCTTGATTTCGCCAGGTTGGCCCGGGTTCAGCCGCGCCCCGGCCGCACCAGCGCGAGCACGCCGTGCAGCGGTACCTGTACCCAGTCGAGGCGGTTGCCGAGTTCGTAGCGCAGCTCGTAGAGCGCCTTCTCCAGCTCGAAGAGAGCAAGAAGCTCGCCATCGAGCGCGAGGCCGTAGCCGGCAAGGAAGGCGTCGCGCGTGGCCTGCTCCCAGGCGATGGCCGGGCCGGCGAGGCGCTCGGCCTCCTGCGGGCTCTGGGCCACGCGGCGCAGCGCCGACCAGCGCGCATAGTTGAAGGAACGCAGCATGCCCGCCACGTCGCGCAGCGGCGAACCCTTCATTCGGCGCTCGTCGAAGCTGCGCGCGGGCTCGCCCTCGAAGTCGATGATGACGAAGTCGTTGTCCTTCACCAGCACCTGGCCGAGGTGGTAGTCGCCGTGGTAGCGGCTGCTGATGCCGCCGCCTTCCGCGGGGCGCTTCGCCTCGATGCTGGCGCGCAGCGCCGCGCCGGCGTCCAGCAGCGTGCGCGCATCGGCCTGCGCGGCCGGTGGCAGCAGCTCGAAGCGCTCGCGCAGCAGCTCCAGCGTGGCAGCCGCGTCGGCCGTGGCCCGTGTCTTGAAGCCGGTGGCATCGGCGGCCGTGAGCGGCTCGGGGTCGAAGGCCGCCGCGCCGGTGCGGGCGGCCAGCGCCTCGTGCAGCTCGGCGGTGCGCCGGCCCAGGGTGGCCATCAGCGCGAGGAAGCCGCCGTGCACCGCCGCCACCTCCGGCGCGTCGCCGTCCGACGTGGCCACGTCGCGCAGGAAGCGCTCCAGGTAGCCGAGCGTGTAGTCCCAGCCGTCGCCCTGGTTCGCCACGTAGCGCTGCACCATCGCGAGCGTCATCGTGCGACCGTCGGCGGCCATGTATTCGAGTGCGCCCAGCACCGGCACGCAGTTGGGGTAGTGCGCCACCTCGGTGAGGAAGCGGCCCATCTCCAGCTCGGGGTTGATGCCCTCGCGCACGTGGCGGTATCCCTTGAGGAAGAGCGTCTCGCCCAGCGTCACCACCGTGTTGCTGCTCACCCCGCTGGGCCGGCCGAAGGGCAGCGCGTCGATGTCCGCCATGGTCTCGGCGAAGGCGGCCGTGGGCTTGAAGACCAGCCGGCCGTTCGCGGTCGGCAGCTCGGCTGCGCTGCGGATGGCTCGCACCAGTTCGCGGCAGAAGGCCTCGTCGTAGAAGGCATCGCCCATGAGCCCGACCTGCGCCTGCTGGCGCACCTTGGCGAGCGCAGCCTGCGCCACGCCGGCCATGCGCTCCTCGTCGCGTTCTTCCCACGCCAGCGCGAGCGGCATGAAATAGGTGGCGCCACCGGGCGGGCCGTCGAGTTCGAGCAGCGGCAGCATCCAGCTCAGGCCGTTCGCTTCCCACACGGCGTGGTCGGCCAGCCGCGCGCGCTGGATGGTCGTGCCCTTGGAGGCATACCAGCGCTGGATCTCGATGTGGCGCGGCAGCGTCTCCAGTTCGAACTGGTTGCGCATGCGCTCCGACATGCCGATGCGCCACGGCATCACGCGGTCGCGGAAGAAGCTGGTCCAGCCGTCGAAGAGCACCAGGGTGGGCCATTCCTGCAGCGCCACGCCCTCCTGGTGCCAGCTGGGCGCATCGGCCTCGGCCGTCAGCTTGAACCAGTAGAAGCCGTACGAGGCCAGCGTAAGCAGGTACGGCAGCTCGCCGATGGGCGGAAAAGGCGAGCGCCCCAGCATCTCGATAGGCACGAAGCCCTTGAACTCCGACAGGTCCAGCTCCACCGGCTGCGCCGCGCGCGAGAGGTTGAACACGGTCAGGATCACGTCGCTGTCGTACTCGCTCAGGTACGCGAGGATCTTGCGGTTGCCGGGCTTGAGAAAGCGCCGGCGGCCCCGGCCGAAGGCGTGGCTGGTCTTGCGCACGGCGAGCATGCGCTTGGTCCAGTTCAGCAGCGAGCTGCTGTCGCGCGCCTGCGTCTCCACGTTGAGCGCCTCGTAGCCGTACAGCGGGTCCATGATCGGCTGCAGGTACAGGCGCTGCGGGTCGGCGCGTGAGAAGCCGGCGTTGCGGTCGGGGTTCCACTGCATCGGCGTGCGCACGCCGTTGCGGTCGCCCACGAACACGTTGTCGCCCATGCCGATCTCGTCGCCGTAGTAGATGATGGGCGAGCCCGGCATCGACAGCAGCATGCCGTTCATGAGCTTCACGCGGTCCAGGTCGTTCTCCATCAGCGGCGCCAGGCGCCGGCGGATGCCCAGGTTGATGCGCGCGCGCATGTCCGCCGCGTACATGGTGTACATGTAGTCGCGCTCCTTGCTGGTGACCATCTCCAGCGTGAGCTCGTCGTGGTTGCGCAGGAAGATGGCCCACTGGCAGCCCTCGGGAATATCGGGCGTCTGCGCCATGATCTCGACGATCGGGTGCCGGTCCTCCTGCGCGATGGCCATGTACATGCGCGGCATCAGCGGGAAGTGGTAGGCCATGTGGCACTCGTCGCCGTCGCCGAAGTACTCGCGCACGTCCTCGGGCCACATGTTGGCCTCGGCCAGGAGAAAGCGGTTCTTGTACTGCGCGTCGATGGCCGCGCGCAGCCGCTTGATCACCGCGTGCGTCTCGGGCAGGTTCTCGTTGCTGGTGCCGTCGCGCTCTACCAGGTAGGGAATGGCGTCGAGCCGGAAGCCGTCCACGCCCATGTCGAGCCAGAAGCGCATGGTCCTGAAGATGGCCTCCATCACCGCCGGGTTGTCGAAGTTCAGGTCGGGCTGGTGGCTGAAGAAGCGGTGCCAGTAGTACTGCTTGGCGACCGGGTCCCAGGTCCAGTTGGAGGTCTCGGTGTCGGTGAAGATGATCCGCGTGCCCTGGTAGATCTGGTCGGTGTCGCTCCACACGTAGAAATTGCGCTCGGGCGAGCCCGGCGGCGCGAGCCGCGCGGCCTTGAACCACGGGTGGTCGCTGGAGGTGTGGTTGATGACCAGCTCCGTGATCACCCGCAGGCCGCGCTTGTGGGCCTCGGCCAGCATCTCGCGGAAGTCGTCCAGCGTGCCGTACTGCGGGTGCACGTCCTCGTACTCGGAGATGTCGTAGCCGTCGTCGCGCAGCGGCGAGGGATAGAAGGGCATCAGCCAGATGGTGTTGACGCCCAGCTCCTTCACGTAGTCGAGCTTGGCGGTGACGCCCTTGAAGTCGCCCATGCCGTCGTTGTTGGAGTCGAAGAAGGCCTTGACGTTGAGCTGGTAGATCACCGCGTCGCGGTACCACAGCGGATCGTCGCTGTTGTCGATCTCGACGGTCTCGAGCGCGATGTGGGAGACGGGTGCGTTCATGTGCGGGCGACCTCACAGGAAGTAGTCGAAGTCGCGCTCGTCGCCATGGCGCCTGCGGACCACGAAGATGTGGGCGGGCACGCTGCGCGGATCGAGCCGCACGTAGTGCCAGTCGCCCTGCCAGAGAAATCGCTGCCCGCTGAGCAGGTCGTGCATCTGGAAGGCGCGCGAGGGCGGGTTCACGCCCACGCTGGCTGGCTCCAGGCCCACCCAGCCTTCCTGCACGTTGTGCGGATCGAGGTTGACCACGGTCACCACCACGTTGGCGCCGTCGGCCGAGCTCTTGGCATAGGCCATCAGCTGCGGGTTGTCGATATGCAGGAAGCGCAGCGTGCGGTCCCACTGCAGCGCCGGGTTCTCGCGGCGGATGCGGTTCACCCGCGCGATGAAGGGCGCCAGGCTCGCGGGGTCGTCGTGATTCCAGTGGCGCAGCTGGTACTTCTCGGAATCCAGGTATTCCTCGCTGCCCGGGCTGCGCGGCAGGTGCTCGCGAAGCTCGTAGGCCGGCCCGTAGATGCCGTAGTTGGCCGCCAGCGTGGCGGCCAGCACCAGCCGCGACATGAACACGGCCGGCTCGCCGGTCTGCAGCTGCTCGTGCAGGATGTCGGGCGTGTTGGGCCACACGTTGGGCCGGAAGTAGTCGATGCCCGGCTCGGTCGAGAGCTCCGTGAAGTACTCCTGCAGCTCCTGCTTCGTGGTGCGCCAGGTGAAGTAGGTGTACGACTGCGAGAAGCCCAGCTTCGCGAGCCTGTGCATCACCTTCGGCCGCGTGAAGGCCTCGGCCAGGAAGATCGCATCGGGGTGCTCGCGCTTGACCTCGCCGATGGCCCATTCCCAGAACGGGAAAGCCTTGGTGTGCGGATTGTCCACGCGGAAGATGCGCACGCCCTGCCCCGTCCAGTGATCGATCACGCTCTTGAGCTCGGCCCACAGCGCGCGCCAGCCCTCGCACTCGAAGTTGAAGGGATAGATGTCCTGGTACTTCTTCGGCGGGTTCTCGGCGTATTGCACCGTGCCGTCGGGCCGCCAGCGGAACCAGTCGGGGTGCGCCTTGACGTAGGGGTGGTCGGGCGCGCACTGGAAGGCGATGTCGAGTGCGATCTCCAGCCCGTGCTCCGCCGCGCGCGCCAGCAGGTGCCGGAAGTCTTCCTCGGTGCCGAGCGCCGGCAGGATCGACTTGTGCCCGCCCTCCTCCGCGCCGATGGCCCATGGGCTGCCCACGTCGCCAGGACCGGCTTCCAGGGAGTTGTTGGGCCCCTTGCGCTGGATGCGGCCGATGGGATGGATCGGAGGGAAGTACAGCACGTCGAAGCCCATCTCGGCGATGGCCGGCAGGCGCGCTTCCACGTCCCTGAAAGTGCCATGCACGCCGGGCTCGGTGCCGGCCGAGCGCGGAAAGAGCTCGTACCAGGTGCTGAAGCGCGCCCGCTCCCGCTCCGCCACCAGCGGCAGTTCCGCCGCGTGGCGCACCGCGTGGCGGCGATCGGGGTGGCGCCGCGCCAGCACGGCGTATTCCTCGTCGAGCGCCAGCGCCTTCAAGGCGGCGATGTCCGCGCCGGGGTTGGCTGCCGTCGCGTCGAGCTCCGTGGCCCAGCGCTGCAGCGCGGTGCGATCCTCTCCATGGGCCCGGGCGGCGGCCGCGGCGATTTCCAGCGCGCCGACCTGCGCTGCAACGCGCACGTCGGCCAGGTCCACGCGTCGCGTCATCTCGTGGCGCCACGAATCGAAGGGATCGACCCAGGCCGCGGCGGTGTAGACATAGCGGCCCGCCGACGGCGGCGAGAAGCTGGCCTCCCACACGTCGTTGCCCAGCGGCTTCATCGGCACCTCGCGGAATTCGGCCTGCTCCTGCGCGCGCCAGCACAGCTGCACGCGCAGCACGTCGTGGCCGTCGGTGAAGCAATGGGCGCGCACCGTCACGCGCTCGCCGGCCACGCACTTGGTGGCGAAGCGGCCGTTGTCGATGGAGGGAAGCACCGCGTCGATGACCGCGCGGATGTCGCCGTGTGCCGCATCCGCCTCGGGGGCGCGGCCCGCCGCGGCATGCCTGGTCGAGAAAATGTTCTTCATGAGGGCCGGTGCTCCAGGATCAGCGTGGACAGCGGCGGCAAGGTGAGGCACACCGACTGCCTGCGTCCGTGGGAACCCACGGGCGCCGCCTCGACGCCCCCGAAATTGCCCCAGCCCGAGCCGCCGAACTCGGTGGCGTCGGTGTTGATCACCTCGCACCAGCGCCCGCCCAGTGGCACGCCGAGCATGTAGTTGGTGCGCGGCACCGGGGTCATGTTGCTCACCGCGAGCAGCGGCGGGCTGCCGTCGCCGGCCTTGCGCAGGAAGGCGAAGATGCTCAGGTCGGCCTCGTCGGCGGCCAGCCATTCGAAGCCGGCGGACGAGAAGTCGAGCCGGTGCAGCGCGGGCGAGGCGCGGTAGACGCGGTTGAGCTGCGACACGAGGCGCTGCAGGCCCGCGTGGCCCTCGAGCCCGCTCACCCACCATTCGAGCTCGCCGTCGTGCGTCCACTCGCGGCGCTGGCCGAATTCGCCGCCCATGAACAGCAGCTTCTTGCCCGGGTGCGCCCACATGAAGCCGTACAGCGCGCGCAGGTTGGCGAACTGCTGCCAGTTGTCGCCGGGCATCTTTCCCAGCAGCGAGCCCTTGCCGTGCACCACCTCGTCGTGCGAGAACGGCAGCACGAAGTTCTCGTGGAAGGCATACACCAGCGAGAAGGTCAGCTTGTGGTGGTGGTACTTGCGGTGCACCGGCTCTTCCTTCATGTAGGCGAGCGTGTCGTGCATCCAGCCCATGTTCCATTTCTCGCCGAAGCCCAGGCCGTCCATGTCGGTGGGGCGCGAAACGCGCGGCCAGGCGGTCGACTCCTCGGCCACGGTGAGCGTGTCGGGGTGCTCGCGGTAGACGGCGCGGTTCAATGTCTGCAGGAAATCGATGGCCTCCAGGTTCTCGCGCCCGCCGTGGCGGTTGGGCACCCAGCCGCCGTGGCCGCGCGCGTAGTCGAGGTAGAGCATCGACGCCACCGCATCCACCCGCAGGCCGTCGATGTGATACAGATCGAGCCAGAAAAGGCCGGACGACACGAGAAAGCTGCGTACCTCCGGCCGGCCGTAGTTGAAGATGCTCGAGTTCCACTCCGGGTGGAAGCCCTGGCGCGGATCGGCATGCTCGTACAGGTGCGTGCCGTCGAAATACGCGAGCCCGTGCTCGTCGGTGGGGAAATGCGAAGGCACCCAGTCGAGCAGCACGCCGATGCCCTGCTGGTGCAGGTGGTCCACGAGGTACATGAAGTCCTGTGGCGAGCCGAAGCGCGCGGTGGGCGCGAAATAGCCGGTGGTCTGGTAGCCCCAGGAGCCGTAGAACGGATGCTCGGTCACCGGCATCAGCTCGACGTGCGTGAAGCCCATCTCGAGCGCATAGGCCGCGAGCCGGTGCGCGATCTCGCGGTAGCCGAGAAAGTGGCCGTCTTCGCGGCGCCAGGAGCCCAGGTGCACCTCGTAGACCGACATCGGCGCATCGAGTGCGTTGCGCCGGGCGCGGTCGGCCATCCACCCGGCATCGCCCCACTGGTACGAAAGCTCGCAGATGCGCGAGGCCGTGGCGGGCGGCAGTTCGGCGGCGAAGGCGACCGGGTCGGCCTTGTCGACCATGTAGCCGCCGTGGCGCGAGCGGATGCGGTACTTGTAGGTCTGGCCGATCGCGGCATTCGGGACGTGCCCGCTCCAGATGCCCGTGCCGTCCGGGTCGGGCCGCAAAAGATCGGCGTCGCCGGACCAGTAGTTCCAGTCGCCGACCACCGACACGGTCTCCGCGTTCGGCGCCCAGACCGCGAACCTTGCGCCGCCGCCCTTCTCTTCGGGGTGGCAGCCCAGCAGGTCGTACAGCCGGGAATGGGTTCCCTCGCGGAAAAGGTAGGCGTCTTGCCCGCTCTGGCGTTGTTCGTTCGACGGCACCGGCGCTCCTTCGTTGAAGACCAGCGGAACGGCGCATCGAGGACCGACCTCGGTTGTTGTTGCCCGTTCACGCCTGACCCGGCTCAATTTGCGAGCGCCGGCAGGATCGTGGTTACGGCCTGCGCCGACTCGCCTTGTCGGAGAGCTGCCCGTATCGGCGGAAGCCGGAACCAAAGTCGGGCAGGCAGGACCAGGCCTACATCCGCGAAAGACGACGGTTGTTAAAAAGGAGTGCCCCAAGCCACCATGGAAGCCATGACCGACCTCGATGCCTCCGCGCTCGCGCTGATCGACAACTGCTCGCAAGCCTCGCTGGCACTTCTGGAACGCAATCTCACTTCTCACGGCATCCTGGCGGCCGCCCGCACCGAGGCCGCCGTTGCGCGGCGCTACACGCGCATCTTCGGGCGCGACGCCGCGATCTGCGTGATGGCGATGTGCGGCAGCGGCGTGCCCGCGCTGGAACAGGGCGCGGTGGCGAGCCTCGAGGCGCTCGCGGCGCAGCAGGCGGCCAACGGGCAGATCCCCAAGTACGTGGACCCGGAGGGCCGCGATGCCGATTTCTGGTACCTTGGCTGCATCGACGCCACGCTGTGGTGGCTGATTGCCGTGGACCACGTGCGCCGCCACGGGCAGGTCTGCCCTTCTCGTTGGACGGAGGAAGTTGCCCGCGCGCTCGGCTGGCTGCTGGCGCAGGAGCACCAGCACTTCCGACTGCTGCAGCAGAACGAGGCCAGCGACTGGGCGGACATCATGCCGCGCTCGGGCTATGTGCTCTACACCAACGCGCTGTGGTACGAGGTCAAGCGCCGCTTCGCGCTGGACCACGCGGAGGCGACGCACTACCACTTCAACCACCTGTTCAATCCGTTCCAGCGCGATCTGCCCGAATACCACCGGGCGCGGCTGCTGCAGCACTACGCGCGCCGCGGCCGGCGCGACCCGGGGCTGTACCTGAGCTTCGTCAACCTGGCAGTGGTCGGCGACGAGGGCGACGTGTTCGGCAACGTGCTCGCCATGCAGTGCGGCCTGGCCGATTCAGCCATGGCGCGCCGCATCGTCGACACCATCGACCGGGCGCATGCCGGCGAGCCCTGGCCGGTGCGCGTGGTGTTGCACCCGCTGCCGCGGCAGCACCCGCTGTGGAGGGCCTACATGGGCCGCCACCGGCAGAACATCGTGCACCAGTACCACAACGGCGGCATCTGGCCCTTCGTCGGCGGCTTCTGGGTAATGGCGCTCGCGAAGCTGGGAGAGCACGGCATGGCCTGGGCCGAACTCGCGAAGCTGGCGCGGGCCAATGCACTGGACGACTGGCGCTTCACCGAGTGGTTTCACGGCCGCACGCTGGCGCCCATGGGCATGGCCGGGCAGAGCTGGAACGCGGCGACCTTCCTGCTTGCGCGGCGGGCGTTGCTGAATGGCGAAGGGGCCTGGTGAACAGGCCCGGCCTCACACTGAAGCGACTGGCGTTTCCAGCGCGGATGCGGCCCCCTCTTGCCCATCGCTGACCGGAGCCCAGCGTTCGAGCAACAGGTAGAGCGCCAGCCCGCCGGCCAGCGGCACCAGGTAGTACAGCGCCCGGTAGGCCAGCACGGCTCCCATCAGCGCGCCCTGCTTCACCGTGCCCGAAAGCAAGGCGAGATACACCGCTTCCAGCACGCCCAGGCCGGCCGGTATGGGCGTGAGCACGCCGACGATGGACGCCGCGAGCAGCACGCTCAGCGTGGTGGCGTAAGGCACCTTCTGCCCCAGCAGCAGGTACATGGCAGCGCCCATCAGCGCCCAGTTGGCGGCAGACAGCGCCAGCTGCATCGACGCAATGCGCGCCCCCGGCAGACGGATGTGCCTGCCCCTGACCACCCATTCGCGCTTGCGCGAGACTGCGCATGCCACCACGTAGCCCAGCGCCAGCATGATCATCGCCAGGCCCAGCGCCTGCAGCGCGCCCTGCCCGATGTGCGCCTGCCGCGGCGGCTCGATGACGCCGGCCGCGAACAGGCCCCCTGCCAGCAGCCCATACCCCAGCCAGTTGGTCGCGAGGCTCAGGCCGACGATCTGCGCCACGGTGGCATCGTCGAGCCCGGCGCGGGCATAGAGGCGCGCACGCATCCCCACGCCTCCGACCAGCGAGCCGAGATTGAGGTTGAACGCATAGCTCGTGACCGCGATGGCCCACGTACGCCAGGCCGGCAACCGGTGCCGCAGATGGCGCCTGCCGATCAGGTCGAAACAGCCGTAGAGCGCATGGCTGGCAGTGGCGAGCCCGAGCACCGCGAGCAGCAGCCACGGCGAATACCGGTGCAGCGCGTGCCAGGCACCGGCCCAGTCGATCTTGTGGATGTGGGACAACAGCAGGCCCAGCACTGCGACGCCGACCAGCGGCAGCACCCATCGACGGCAACGCTGCCACCGTGTCGAGCCGGTGGCAGGCCGGGGGCTCATGGCGTCCGCCGGGTCAGCGAGAGTCGCGGTCGGTGCCGTGCTCATCGGCGGACCTGTCGGCCTTCTTGGCCTTCTCGGCCTTCTCGGGCGTCTTGTGTTCGGCTTCGCCCTTGTCGTGCAGCTTCCTGTTTGTCACTTCCTTCATCAGCTGCTCACCCTCGACGTCGCGGCCGTCGCTGGGAACGGACTCTTCGTTCGCGAGTTCGGGTTCCTCACGCGGGGATTGCCTGGCGGGGTTCGGCTTGTTCGACATGGATGGCTCCTCGGGCTCTGTGCATGCGCCGAGTTTTGGGCGCGAGCGGCCGGCGCGCCGCCATCCGCGAACGACGGCGGGTGCAGGACATTTGCCATAGGCCGGGCCTGCGCGAAATGGGGAGGCCGATGTCGGCATAGGCCGACATGGCTGCGCGCCGTCTGTCCTCAAGGTGCGTGTGGCGTGCGATCTAGGCTCGTCTCGAAGACGAAGAACACACCACCCGCTACCGCTGCAGGAACCCCAGCCCAGTGACGACAGACATCAGCACGCCCCCAGTCCCCGCCGGCGTACCCGGCAACAGTGCGCCCTCCGCGGCATCGACACCGCACCGATGGCTTTTCATCCGTGCCGGCGGTCTCGACCAGGTGGTGTTTCGCAGCGGCGCGGACATTGCGCACATCGCCGAGCTCGACCAGAAACTGTGGGTCGCGCTCGCCTGCCCCACGCGCGGCATCGACTTCGATGCGCGCACGCTCGATCTGATCGACAGCGACGGCGATGGCCGCGTGCGCCCGCCCGAAGTGATCGCGGCATGCCAGTGGGCCTGCGAGCGGCTGCGCAGCGCCGATGCGCTGCTCGCGGGTGGCGGAACGCTGTCGCTGGACGATCTCGACGACAACAGCGCGGCAGGCGCCGACCTTGCCAGGGAAGGCCGGCGCACCCTCGATCTGCTCGGCAAGAAGGACTCGAACACGCTCACGCTCGCCGACATTTCGGACCGCAGCGAATGGCTGGCGGCCATGCGTTTCAACGGCGACGGCGTGGTCACGCCCGACACCGCCTCCGACGACGCGCTGCGCTCGACCATCGAGGAAGCGATGCGCACCCACGGCAGCACGCCCGATCGCCACGAGAAGAAACCCGGCCTCGACCGGGCGCGCGCCCAAGCCTTCATGGCCGAAGCGAAAGCCATGCGCGACTGGTACGCGCACGGCGACAGCAGCGACGAGGTGCTGCTGCCGCTGGGCGATCGCACGCTTGCCGCCACCGAGGCCCTGCGCGCGGTCGCGGCCAAGATCGACGACTTCTTCGCTCGCTGCCGGGTCGCGGCCTATGACGTGCAGGCGGTGGCGGCGCTCAATCCTTCGCCGCAGGCCTATGACGCGCTCTCGGGCCACACGCTGGACGTGGGCGCGCAGCCCATCGCCGAGCTGCCGCTCGCGCCGGTCACGCCCAGCCGCTCGCTGCCGTTGCGCGGCACGAGCTTGAACCCGGCCTGGGCCGATGCGATGGCCGCGTTCGCGCGCTACACGGTGGCACCGCTGCTTGGCGAGCGCGATGCGCTGGAAGAAGAGCAATGGCAATCGCTTCGCAGCCGGCTTGCGCCGTGCGAGGCATGGATCGCGGCGCGGCCGGCCAATGCGCTGGCCGCACTGTCGCGCAAGCGCATCGACGCGCTGCTCCAGACGCAGGAGGCCTTGTTCTCGCTCATCGCCGAGGACGAGGCGGCGGAGCTTCACAACCGGCTGCTGGTCGACCTGGAGAAGCTGCTGCGCCTGCAGCGCGACCTGCTGGTGCTGCTGCACAACTTCGTGTCGTTCAAGGCCTTCTATCGGCGCGAAGGCGCCATCTTCCAGGCAGGCACGCTGTACCTCGACGGGCGCAGCTGCGAGCTCACCGTGCAGGTGCAGGACACCGCCCGGCACGCGACGCTGGCGGGACTGGCGAAGACCTGCCTCGCGTACTGCGACTGCACTCGCCAGGGGCAGAAGATGAGCATCGTCGCCGCCTTCACCGCGGGCGACGTCGACTTTCTCTTCGTGGGGCGCAACGGCGTGTTCTACGACCGCCAGGGCCGCGACTGGGACGCCACCATCACCAAGCTGATCGAGAACCCGACCAGCGTCGCGCAGGCCTTCTTCGCGCCGTACAAGAAGTTCGTCCGCATGATCGAGGAACAGGTGGCCAAGCGGGCTGCGGCGAGCGAAGCCGGGTCGCAGGGCGCGCTGCAGTCGCTGGCCGGCCGGGTGGCCACGGCGGATCAGGCGGCGGGCGCGGACGCCGCTTCGAAGGCTCCTGCCAAGCCCGGCGTGCCAACGGCGGGCAGCCGCATCGACGTGGGTACCGTGGCGGCGATCGGGGTGGCGCTGGGCAGCATCAGTGCGGTGCTGGTCGGCATCTTCGGCAAGTTCATCGACCTGGGGCAGTGGATTCCGGTGGCGCTGGCCGGCATCGTGATCGCGATCTCGGGGCCCAGCATGCTGATCGCCTGGCTGAAGCTGCGCCAGCGCAGCCTGGGGCCGATCCTCGACGCGAGCGGGTGGGCCATCAACGGCCGCATGAAGGTGAGCGTGCGGCTCGGGGGGATGCTGTCGCAGACGGCGCGCGTGCCGCCGGGGGCCAAGCGCATCGCGCCCGATCCGTACCGTGAACGGCATGGCCTGGCGGGCGCGCTGGCGGCCGCCTGCATCGTCGGCGCGGTGGCGCTGCTGGCCTGGCGCATGGACTGGCTCGACGACCGGCTGCCGCCACGGCTGCAGCACGATCAGGCGGCGGTGACGGCGCCCGGCGCCTGAGCGGCTGCGACGACGCTCCCGAGCCTCCTGGAGCGAGCCCGGCCGGGGTGTTGCTTCTTTACACCCAGCCAATCGGCCGGCAGTAGTCCAAAGCATTCACATTCATACTCTTGCGCAGGACAATTGAAAGCAGATCGCAACTGGCGATCTGTGCCGTCGAACCCTCTTTGAACCGCAGTTTCGGGAATATCGCTCGAATCCATGGAACATCGGCTGGACTGGACCCTTGCTGCCTGCGCCCGGATTCTCCGGCCGGTGGTCAGGCTCGCGCTCGCCATGGGGGTGAAGCACCCTCACCTCGAGGAACTGCTGCGCGACCTGCTGATCGAGGAAGCCCAGCGCAGCTGGCGCAACCAGGGGGTGGCCAACCCGAACCTGAGCCAGCTTTCGGTGACGACCGGGCTCAACCGCAAGGCGGTGACTGCCAAGGTCAGGGCAACCACTGATCCCCTGCCCCACACCGAGCTGTCGGCTGCAGCCAAGACTTTCACGTTGTGGTTGCAGATGCTTACTAAAGATGACACTTACCGGCGCCTGCCCATCACGGCGGGCCACGACGCGCCCTCCTTCGAGGCCGTCGCGCGCATGAGCAGCCGCGGCAACGTGCATCACCGCACCATCCTCGACGAACTGGTGCGCCTGAACATGGTGAGCGAGGACGAGGACAAGGGCGTGGTCGAGCTCACGACGGACGGTTTCGTGCCGGTGGAAGACCTGCAGTCGATGCTGGCCTTCCTGGGCGACAACGGGCGGGACCACCTGCTGGCGGCCGTCGCCAACACGCTGGGCGAGGAACCCCGGATGCTGGAACGCGCGGTGTACGCGCGCGGGCTCACGCTTGCGGAATGCGAGCAGATCCAGCGGCTCGTGCGCGAGCGCTGGACGGCGCTGCATCACGAGCTGGCGCAGGAAATGTCACGGGCGGTCGACGAGGCCCCCGGCGGTGCGAAGGGACGCATCCGCGTCGGCATCTACACCTACTACGAGGACGAGCGGACCGAGCGCACGCCAGCGCCGCCGCCGCCGGAAGAAAGAGGGCCCAAGCCATGAGCACGATGAAGACGCCTCGAAGGCTCCTGCTCGGACTCCTGTCCGCCGGTTTCCTGGCGCTGCTGCTTTCGTGCGGCGGGGGTGGAGGCAGCGGCGGCTCCATGGCTGGCTTCGGCGTCGGCACCGGTAGCGCGCCCGCGGCGACTGCAACCGGGGGCGACTCCACCGGAACCGGAACCGGAACGGGTTCGGGGACCGGGTCAGGAACCGGTGCCGCAGGGGATTCCGGCGGCGCGGGCGGCACGGGAAGCACAGGTGGCGACGCCGGCGCAGGCACGAGCACCGCCGGCAACAGCAACACCGACGGCTCCGGCGTGGGCTCGGGCGGCACCGGCGTGACGGCGGACGCCGCCGGCATCGGTGCTGCGGACGGCCTGGGCAGCATCATCCTCAACGGCCTGCGCTACGACACCGACAGCGCGACCTTCACCATCGAGGACGCGACCGGACTGCAGATCGGCATGAGCGCGCGGGTCGCGGGCAAGGTCGACGAGAACTTCACGAGCGGCATCGCCAACCAGGTGGTCTCCGCGGCCGAGTTGCGGGGCGCGGTCTCGAACATCGATGTTCCTGCCGGCACCTTCGTCGTGATGGGCATCGGCGTCAGCATCGACTCGGCCACGGTCTGGGGCGACGCGAACGGCCTGGCCGACGTCCAGGCGGGCAGCATCATCCAGGTGTGGGGCCTGCCGGGCGCGCCCGGCACGCTGCGGGCCACGCGCATCCAGGTCTCGCCCACGGTGGCCGACCCGCTTGCCACGGGCGCGGTGCAGAGCCTCGACAAGGCGCACAAGACCTTCATGCTCGGCCAGCTGACGGTCAACTACGGCACGGCCGTCTTCGCGGGGCTGGATGAATCGTCGCTCGCCAATGGCGTCGTCGTTCGCGCCCGGGGCACCACTGCGCCGGTCGGCGGCGTGCTCACGGCCACGAAAGTCCAGGGCTGGTACGCCATTCCGACGAGCGACGGCGTGGCGGTCCAGCTCGCGGGCGTCATCACCGACTTCGTCTCGCGCGGCTCGTTCGGGGTGCTGGGCACGCCCGTCGATGCGACCAACGCGCAGATCACAGGCGGCCCCGTGGGCTCGCTCGGCAACGGCGTGAAGGTCGAAGCCGACGGATTCATGTCGGGCGGCGTGCTGGTGGCGAAGAAGCTGCGCATCCGCAATGTGCCGGGCACGGGCGGACCGGCCTCCTTCACGCTGATCGGCGCCATCGGTGCGTATCGCTCCCCTGCGGACTTCAGGGTGCGCGGCCAGCCGGTGGATGCCGATGCGGCCGTTTTCGAGAACGGAACCAAGTTCGACCTGCGCAACGGCCGGAAGGTCACGGTCGTGGGCGACCGGGTGGTCGACGGCGTGCTGATTGCTCAGCATGTGACGTTCTCGCCCTGAAAACGAGAAATCCTTCACAAAACTAATTCTCGACAAGGTCGAGCGGCAGGAGTACAACGAAATGACTAAAGTGAAAAAATCACATTTAAAGTGTCGAAGTCCTGCCGCCCCCTTCACGACCCAAGATCGTGTTACCCCGGCATTCCACCCGCGGTAACGCTGTTACACGTCCAGAGGCGGCATCCGGGATCGGCGCTGCGATGCGGGCATCCGTCCGCAGGTCCTTCCCATTGCTCGATGTGCACCAACGACGGTGCAGACGGGAGCATGTATGCCGCTCAATCTCCTCCTCCGGCTTCTGCACGAGAAGTTTCCGGTCACGCTCACGGCTGAACCCGACATCAGGCACGCCTCGGTCCTGATGGCCACCGGGCTGGTCGAAGCCGAATTCCATCTCGATCACTTCGGATACCAGCAGTACGAGAGCGCCGTGGTGTTCGACATCACGGAGGAAGGGCATGCGGAAATCGCCAGCCTGAAAGCCGGCGCCGCAGCCATTGCGCTCGAGGACCAGAAATGGCCCGTGATGCCCCTGGACTACCTGCGCAAGATCGGGAATTCGGTCTTCCCGCTGCGCATCGACGATCCGACGGAGATCAATTCGGTGGCGGTGCTGAACGCTGCGGGCATGGTGGAAGCAACCCTGCCCCCGCCCTGCCGGACCAGGCAGAGCCCGCAGAAATTCAGGCAGGCGGTCGTGCTGCGGGTCACGCCGCTGGGCCGTACCGCGCTGGTCGAGCGCCGGGCCTGAAACCAGGAACCCGGTCGCGCCTTTCGCACTGAACAGGTACCCGCAAATAGCGCGCTTCCTGGCAGCCGGCCCGCTCGCCCTCCTCTGCCGCCACCTCGAAACGCCCCGGCCAGAGACGAATGCAACTGAATGCAACAAGAGTCACAAACTGGCGATAGACCTCGGACCCCATTGTTTTCGACTACCAAAGTAGTAATGTGAAACCTTCACATACATCCCTTTCAGGTACGAGGAGTGAATTCCAAAATGACACCGTGCCGCTTCGCCAGCAGCAGCCGCCTCGCGGCCCGCATCGCGTGATGTACCTCCTGCCGGAAATCGTCTTCCATGCTGGCCCATACCACTGCCACCCCCGACGCCGGCATCAGCGTCGCCGCGGATGCGCTCATGGTCTCGCGCATGCGGCTGGTGCTCTCGGTCTCGGCGCTGCTGGCGGTGGTGGTTGATGCCGGGGACCATCGGAACCATGTCGACGGCGCCGTCTGGCTGGCCTTCTGCGGCTACGTGCTGCACAGCCTGCTGGTGTACGCATGCACGCGGATGGGCCGCCCGTACTTCCAGGGCAAGGTCATCCACTGGTCCGACGTACTCTGGTTCACGCTCATCATCTTCGTGACCGACGGCGTACAGAGCCTCTTCTTCCTCTTCTATTTCTTCGCGATCCTCACCTCCGCCTTCCGCTGGGGCTTCGAGGAAGGCGCCCGCGTCACGGTGGCGTCGGTCGCCTCCTTCGCCGCCTGCGGCCTCGCCACCAGCACCGGCAACGACGCGCCCCAGTTGCTGATGCGCAGCACCTTCCTGCTGGCGCTCGGCCACATGATCGTGCACTGGGGCGGCTCCAAGCTGGGCCTGCAGCGCCGCCTGGCCCTGCTGGGCGACGTCAGCCAGCTCTCCAACCCGCGCTTCGGCGCCGGCCGCACCATCGCCCGCACCATGGAACGCACGCTGGCCTTCTTCCGGGCCAGCCACTGCATCCTGCTGACGCGCGACACCGCCACCGGCAACTGGGTCCTGCGCACACTGCGCAAGAACGACGCCTGCGAGCACGTCAGCGTCGAGACCATCGGCCGCATCGCCGAATCCCCGCTCATGGCCCTGCCGGCCGACCAGACCGTGCTCAGCAACCGCCTGCCCTGGCCGTTGAACCGGCTGTATGCCCAGAGCCACGCCTTCGAGGCTGGTGCCGCAGATGGCTGGCGCGTCGAGGACGAAGAAGGCGCCCGGCGCTGCGAGGCCATCACCACAATGCTGGAGGCCCGGGCCTTCATCAGCGCTCCGCTGCCCATGCGGCTGGGCGAAGGCCGCGTCTTCGTGTCCTCGCGCGACGGGCTCTTCAACAAGTCCGACGCCCTCTTCCTCACGCACCTCATGGAACAGATCTTCCCGATCATCGAAACCATCGAGGTGCTGGACCGCATGGCCTCCGAGGCAGCCACCGCGGAGCGTCTGAAGTTCGCGCTCAACCTGCACGACACGGCCGTGCAGCCCTACATCGGTCTGCGCATGGGCCTGTGCGCCCTGCGCAAGAAGGCCACCGCCGACAACCCGCTGAGCGACGACCTGGAAAAGCTCGCGAGCGTGGCCGACGGCGTCATCGCCGACCTGCGCCGCTATGCCGGCGAAGTCAGGCACGGCAGCAACAGCAGCCCGGGTGGCCTCGTGCTGCCGCAGTTGCACCGCCAGGCCGCGCGGATCAAGGGCCTCTACGGCATCGACATCGCCGTCGACGTGGACGGCCCGCTGCACCTGGACGACCGGATGACCGCGGAGGTGCTGCAGATGGTCGGCGAAGGCCTCAACAACATCTGCAAGCACACCCAGGCGCGCCACGGCAGCGTGCGCCTGGCCTGCCGCAACGGCCGGCTGCATGTGCGCATCGAGAACGAGGCCGACGGCGAGGAGAGCTTCACCCGCTTCAGGCCCCACTCCATCACCGAACGCGCAGCCGCCCTCGGCGGGCGCGCGCAGGTCCGCCAGTGCGACAGCGGCGGCACCGCCGTGCTGGTGGAAATCCCGATCTGAGCAACAACGACGAATCCCGGCAGCAAGCCGCTGCACCTGCCAAGAGACAAACCAGAGCCGAATCAAGGAGCCCACCATGCAACCAGCTGCCACCCATCCCATCGGCGTCCTGCTCGTGGACGACCATCAGACCATGCTGTGGGGCCTGTCCAGGCTGATCGACGGGGAGCATCCGCGCATGAAGGTGGTCGGCACCGCCTGCTGCTGCGAGGACGCGGTGGCCACGTCGGAAAGCCTCGCGCCCGACGTCATCGTGCTCGACCTGGACCTCGACGGCCACAGTGCCCTCGACATCCTGCCGAGGCTGGTGTCGAACGACGTCTCGCGCGTCATGGTGCTCACGGGAGAACGCGAACAGCGCACGCTCGACCTGGCGGTGTTGCAAGGCGCACGCGGCGTGATGCGCAAGGACGCGCCGGCGCAACAGGTGATCGACGCCATCGAGCGCGTGCACAACGGCGAGCTCTGCATCGACGCCCAGTCCATCGGCCGCGTCTTCTACGAGCTGACCTCGGTGAAGAAGCAGCAGCCCAAGGCCGATCCCGAAGCCGCCAGGCAGGCCAGCCTGACGCACAAGGAGCGGGAAATCATCCACACCGTCGTGAGCGGCAGCGGCGCCTCGAACAAGGCCCTGGCCGCGAAGCTCTTCGTCACCGAGCACACGCTGCGCAACCACCTCACCTCGATCTACCAGAAGCTTGGCGTGAGCAACCGCCTCGAGCTCTACATCTACGCGGTCAAGCACCAGCTCGACGCCGCCCCGCACTGAAGAAAAAAGAAAAAAGCTCGAAGCCCTGCGCGCCGTCTCCGGCGCGCAGGGCTTTTTTGATCGGAAGGCCGAAAGCGCTCAGGTCCCGTTGAGCATCGGCATGATCATCCGGATGATGCGGATCGCCGCCGGCGTCAGGATCACCAGCGAGATGCACGGGAAGATGCACAGCACCAGCGGCAGCAGCATCTTGGTGGGCACCTTCGCCGCCAGTTCCTCGGCGCGCACATGGCGCTTGTGGCGCAGGTCCTCGGAGAACACCCGCAGCGATTCACCGATGCTGGTGCCGAAGCGGTCCGCCTGCGTCAGCATGGTCGCGAAGGTCCCGATCTCCTCCACGCCCGTGCGCAGCGCCAGGTTGCGCAGCGACTTCTCGCGCGTAGCGCCGGCGCGCATCTCCAGGTTGGTCCAGTGCAGCTCCTGCGCCAGCGCCGCGCTCTTCACCTGGATCTCCTCCGTGACCTTGACCAGCCCGGCATCCAGCCCGAGGCCGGCTTCGACGCACACCAGCATCAGGTCGGCCGCATCCGGAAAATTCTCGAAGATCTCCCGGCGGCGCGAGCGGATCATCAGGCGCAGCACCAGGTTGGGCAGGTAGCAGCCGGCCAGCGCCGCCACCGCGAGCCACAGCAGCATCACCGTGCTGTCTTCGGCGGCCCCCGTCGCCCTCAGTCCGACGTACGCCAGCGCGGCAAGGCCCAGCGGCAGCAGCGTCTTCGTGCCGAAATACACGAGGTAGGCGTCCGGATGGCGGATGCCCGCGTTCAGGAAGCGCACGCGCAGCGGCGACAGCTCGGCATCGTTGGTCGGTGATGAAAGCTGCGCGAACGGCCCGACGATCTTGACGGCCTTCTCGGTCCAGGCCGACTTGCCCGCTGGCATCGCCACTGCCTGCAGGCGCTGCTCGGTGCGCGTCGGCGACAGCCATACGGCCATTCCGATGATCGCCAGCGACACGGCCACGAAGACGAGGATGGGAAACAGCATGGTCATGGCTCTTCTCCTTCAGACGCGGATCTTCACGATCTTCCACAGCAGCACGATGCCCACGAGCATCAGCCCCAGCATGTACTTGAGCACCATCTGCCCGATCGGGTCGGTCCACAGCGGCGACATGAATTCGGGGTTGAACACGTTCATGAGCGCGGCGAGTGCGAACGGCATCAGCCCGAGGATCCAGGCCGACAGCCGTCCTTCCGAGGACAGCACCCGCACCCGCGCGAGCAGCTTGAGCCGCTCGCGGATCAGCCGGCTGAGGTTGCCCAGCACTTCCGTCAGGTTGCCGCCCGAATCGCGCTGGATCAGCACCGACACCACGAAGTAGCGCAGGTCGGTCAGCGGCACACGCTCGCTGAGGTTGGTCAGGGCCTGCTGCAGCGAGACGCCGAAGTTCACCTCGTCGGCGACCATGCGGAACTCGCTGGCGATCGGATCCGCCATCTCGTCTCCGATCATCTGCACGCCGCTGGCGAAAGAATGCCCGGCACGCAACGCACGCGTCACCAGGTCCAGCGCCTCGGGCAGCTGCTTTTCCATGCGTGTCAGCCGGCGGCTGCGCTGGCGCTGCAGGTAGAGCAGCGGCAGTACCGCCAGGCAGCCTCCCGCCACCAGCGCCACCAGGAGCGACTGGTGCACCATCACCATCACGGCGAAGAAGCCGAGCACACCCAGCACGCAGGAAATCAGCAGGAAGCTGGAAACCGTCCAGTCCAGCCCGGCCTGCAGGATGAAGCGGTCCAGCCGGTGCGCCCGCGGCAGCGTGAGCAGCAGGCGCTGCATCCACGGCACCTCGCTGAGCATGCGCTCCTTGGCCAGGTGGGCCTGCGGCGTGCGGTCGACCGCGGCCGAGAACGCCTGCAGCCTCTTCTCGATCTTGCGTGCCTCGGGCCCCTTGTAGGAGCGCCACAGCATGTAGAGCCCCTCGAGCATGAGCAGCACGGTCACGAACACCAGCACGGTGACGGTGATGAGGGTGTTGCCCCCCAGGTTGTTGAGCATGATGGCCTCCTGTTCCTTGTCTGGTCAGGTCATTCGTAGTGCTTGCTCGGGTCGAACATCGTGTCCGGCAGTTCCACGCCGTAGGCATGCAGCCGCTCCGCGAACTTCGGCCTGACACCCGTCGCATGGAAGTGCCCGCGCACCTGGCCGTCGGGCCCCATGCCGGTCTGGTGGAAGCTGAAGATCTCCTGCATCGTGACCACCTCGCCTTCCATGCCGGTGATCTCCTGGATGCTCGTGACCTTGCGCCGCCCGTCCACCAGCCGCAGCACCTGCACGATCACGGTGATGGCCGATGCGATCTGCTGGCGCACCGTGCGGTGCGGCAGGTTCAGGTTGGCCATGCCGATCATGTTCTCCAGCCGCGCCAGCGCGTCGCGCGGCGTGTTGGCGTGGATGGTCGTGAGCGAGCCCTCGTGGCCGGTGTTCATGGCCTGCAGCATGTCTACCGCCTCGGCGCCGCGCACCTCGCCGATCACGATGCGGTCGGGCCGCATCCGCAGCGCGTTGCGCACCAGCGCGCGCTGCGTAATCTCGCCCTTGCCCTCGATGTTCATCGGCCGCGTCTCCATGCGCGCCACGTGCGGCTGCTGCAACTGGAGCTCGGCCGCGTCCTCGATGGTGATGATGCGTTCGCTCGGCGGAATGAAGCCCGAGAGGATGTTCAGCAGCGTGGTCTTGCCGGCGCCCGTGCCGCCCGAGATCAGCATGTTGACCTTGGCCTGCGCCAGGCCCTCGAGCATCTTCGCCATCTGCGGCGTCAGCGTCTTGAGCTCGTCCACCAGGTTCTCCATGCGCAGCGGAATCTTCGCGAAACGCCGGATCGACATCATCGGCCCGTCCAGCGCCACCGGCGCGATCACCGCGTTCACCCGCGAGCCGTCGGGCAGCCGCGCATCGACCATCGGGCTCGACTCGTCGATGCGCCGCCCCACCAGCGAGACGATCTTGTCGATGATGCGCAGCAGGTGCTTCTCGTCGGTGAAGCTCACGTTGGTCAGCTCCAGCCGGCCCCGGCGCTCCACGTAGATCTTCTCGTGCGAGTTGACCAGGATGTCCGAGACCGACGGGTCGGCCATCAGCAGCTCGATCGGCCCGAAGCCCAGCATCTCGTGCTGGATGTCGCGGATCAGAGTGCGCCGCTCGATGTCGTTGAGCGCCTCGGGCTCCTCCTGCAGCAGCCGCGTGGTCATGGTCGAGATTTCCTGGCGCAGCACGTCGGGCTTCAGGGTCTCGAGCGCCGCGAGGTCGAAGCGCTCCAGCAGCTTCAGGTGCATGCGCTCCTTCAGCAACTTGTAGGCATCCGAGGCAAAGGGCGACACCGCCTGTTCGGCGGAGTGCCCCACCGGCCGCGCGGTGGCACCTGCATCGGTTTCGACGGCACTGAGCTGTTCTCTGAATGACATGGGGACCTGCCTTGCTGTTGATTGAAATGACTGGCTGCCGGGCTCCGATCGGGCGCCGCTCAAGCGCCGATCAAGCGCGGCGGAAGAGCCGCCCGATGAAGCCGGGCTCCGCCTCCTGCCGGGGGCTGAGCGTGTGCGCGATGTCCGCCAGCTTTCTTGCGAGTGCGCTGCCTCGTGCCATCTCCGCCAGCGGCACGCCGCGGTTGATGGATGCATCCACGTCCTTGCCGCCGTCGGGCACCACCGTGAGCGTCGCGCCCACCAGCGAGCGCCGCATGTCCGACAGGCCGATCTCCCCGCCGCCGGCGCTGCGGTTCACCAGCAGCTCGACCTTGCCGGGCTGGTAGCCCAGCGACTTGAAGACATGCATCAGCCGCGTCACGTTGCGGATGTGCGGCAGGCTGGGCTGCAGCACCGGAAAGATGCGGTCGGCGCGGTCCAGCACCCGGATCGCGAGCGTGTCGATGCGCGGGCCCAGGTCGAACAGCACGAAGTCGTACATGCCCTGCGCGACGTGCAGGATCGCGTCGACGTGCTCGGCCTTCACGTCCATCGCGCGCGAGATGTCCTCCGGCGCCGGCAGGATGCTGAAAGTCGGCGACACCTTCGCCACGCTCGCCGCGAGCAGCGAGGCGTCGAGCCGGCCGATGTCGCGGGCCACGTCCGCCATCGTCGAGGTGGGCCGCAGGTCGCTCACATACGACAGCGCGTCGCCGAACTGCAGGTTCAGGTCCACCAGCAGAACCGATCGGTCCTTCGAGAGTTGGTGCGCGATGTTGGTGGCCAGGAAGGTCGCCCCGCTGCCGCCCTTGCAGGGCATGAAGGCCACCACCTGACCCGGCGCGCGCGCCTGCGTGCCGGCCATCTTCTGCGCGATGCGCTCCACGGCTGCCTCCAGCGCGGCGGTGTCGGCCGGCGACGGCAGCACCTCGCGCACGCCCGCGCGCATCGCGTGGATCAGGAACTCGGGCGTCTGCATCGCGCACAGCAGCACCACCGAGATCGCCGGGTGCTGCAGCGTGAGCTTTTCCACCAGGCTGAGCTCCTGCGGGTCGCAGCACATGCCGTCGACCAGCAGCAACTCGGGGGCCGCCTTCTCGACGACCCACTGCATCCGGCTCTTGCCGCCCTCGAAAAGCGACACGATGTGCGAGCGCGCCTCCAGCACCTTGCGCATGTCCTGCAGGTGGTTGGCGTTGGGGGAAATGATGGCGATCTTCATGGTCTTTTCCGTTGCGTTGATGGCTAGGAGCAGATGGCCGCGCTG
Organism: Variovorax sp. 278MFTsu5.1; assembly: GCF_048305045.1. NCBI lineage: Bacteria > Pseudomonadati > Pseudomonadota > Betaproteobacteria > Burkholderiales > Comamonadaceae > Variovorax > Variovorax sp. 278MFTsu5.1. The sequence continues at coordinate 3,460,381 of NZ_CP157622.1, read as the reverse complement.
TTCGGGTCCTTGCGCATGACCTCGCGCGGCAGGTAGGTGGAAAAGCCCGGCATCGGAATCAGCGGCGCGGTCGCGTATGCGATGGGCGAGATCCACTGGTAGTTGAGCCCGGTGATGCTCACCGTCACGCCTTCGCAGGTCGCGGCCGTGCAGCCCGAGGGCGACCACGCCACCGACACGGTGCTGATCTGCGGCAGCAGCGCCTTCATGCGCGCAAGCACCAGGGCCTGCTGGGCCGTGTCGTCGCACACCACCGCGTAGCGGGCGCCAGCGCGCGTGGCCTCCTGGGCGGCGTTCCAGGTGAAAAGCATGCGCGCGAAGTCCACGATGCCCAGCGTGAACATGAGGAAGATGATCAGGCCCAGGGCGAACTCGACCGTCGTGGCGCCACGGTTGCGGCGGGAGGTGCTTCTTCTCATGATGGCGCCCTCATGCTGGCGGTGATGTCGCTGAAGGCGATGTTGCCGTTCGCATCCGCGAAGACGACGCCCATCACCGAAGGGAACATCGAATGAAAGGTGTAGCCGCTGACCCGGATCGTCACCGTGGTGATGATCGGCGCGGCGCCGGCCGACTGCCAGGTGCAGCAGGTGCCGGCCGGCACGTTCGACAGGCTCAGTCCGCGCGCCAGCGGCGAACCCGTACCGGCCGTGTTTCCGTACACCACCAGGTTGCGCGCCTCGGTGATCTTCGTGCCCGGCGTCTGCACCGACATGTAGCGCACCGCGTCGCGCGTCGACTTGACCACCGCGTTGTACTCGTACATCGCGCGGCCGAACTCTGTGGTGATGAAGGTCAGCAACAGCAGCAGCGGGATGATCAGCGCGAGTTCGACAAGCGCTACGCCCTGCTGTGCACGACGAGACGGCTTCATGGCGTGCCTCCTCTTCCTATCTCACCAGGACCGGAACCAGCGGCCCGGCCGATCCGCCCGCCAGCCCGCTGGTGGTGCAGGGGCTGCCGGTCGCACCGGCGTTGCCGAGGAATTCCAGCTGCACGTCGGTCATCGGAATGCTCAGCGGCTGAAGCATCAGCATGCAGAGGTAGTCGATCACGTGGTTGCCGCCATCGATGACCGGCACCGTCACGAAGCGGCGGTCAAGGCCGTACTGCATGTGGCCGCCGGAGACATTGCCCGGGTTGGCCAGCTTCTGGAAACTGTTGAGCGACAGCCCGGTGATCGATTCGCAGCTGTTCGCGCCCTTCACCTTGGTGCCGGTGTCGGCGCACGACGCGAAGGCGGCCCGCTTGGTCACGAAGTTCTGCGCACTCGCGGGTGCTCCGGCACCTGGCGCGCCGTTGTAGGCGTTGAACTGTGCGGGCCAGTTCAGCGAGGTATAGGCGTAGCCGGTGTAGTCGGGACGCGCCGTGCTCGGGTCGCTGCTGTTCTTGTAGATGCCGAAGCGCTGGTTCCACACATCGGCCACCGAGGTCTGAACGCCGGGCGTGCCGATGGTGTCGCCCACCCTGGCACCGCAGCGGCCGTTGAGTTCGGCTTCGGTTTCCGAAGCACTGTTGCTGCCGTCGAGATTGGCCCAGCCGATTTGCCCGCCGGCGGCGGCGTTCTGCGCCATGATGAGCGTCACCCACTCGCCGACCACAAAGCCATAGTTCGGCGCTACGCCACCGGTCTTGGGCTTCGCCGCTACGGGAATGGGACACGCGCTCTGCGCGCTGGCACGGGTGGCGACCGCTCTTGCGGTGACGCTGCGCGTCCCGGGGTTGCCGGCCGTGTCGCCCGAGAAGGCGCCCATCGCCTTCATGAGCCAGATGCCGATGTTGGGTTGGGTATGCACGCACTGGGCATAGCGCGCGAGGGCGGGCGTCGTGGTGACGGCATAGGAGGCGTCGCGGAAGGTGATGTCGCTCGCGACGATCTGGCCCTGCCCGCTCCAGGTACTCGACTGCATGTTCACGCGGTTGGCATTGCCGGCGGTCTGGCCTGCGCTCGTTGCACGGGTGATCGCCGTGCCCTGTCCGTCGAGCTCGCGCGCAGCGGACAGGGCGCAGCTGTCTACAGCTGTCTGCAGCTCGGTCTTGACCACGAACAGATGCCCGAAGTCCAGGGCGATGCCCATGAACCCCATCAGGAACAGCAGGATCAGCGCGGCTGTGACGATCATCGCGCCGCGCTGGCGGCGGTGATGGCGGCAGGTGGACATGGTCAGCTCCCTGGTTGAGTGAGCGCGCGCAGCGGCCGGGTCAGGTGCAGCTCGTGCCGCCCAGACATGTCGTGACACGGTCGATGAGAGCGCCCAGAGCAGTGCCGTCGGACAACGCTTGCAATGCAACCACCAGCGCGATGGAAACCACGGCGATGATCAGTGCGTACTCGACCACTTGCGCACCGCTCTCGTCTGTCAGAAATGACTTGAACATGATGATGAACCCCGGTTCGTTGTTGACGAAGAATGCGTGGGAGCGAACGGGGAGATGGAACGAAGCGGGCCATGTGACATGGACCCGCTTCCCTCCCCGAAGAACTGCTTACTGGCAGTTCGTCCCCGTCAGGCAGGTCGTGACGCGAGTGATGAAACTCGTGAAACCGCCGTTGTTGGCCGTGAGGCCCTTCAGCGCGACAACCAGCGCGATCGAGACGACCGCGATGATCAGCGCGTACTCGACGACCTGGGCGCCCTCTTCTTCGCGCAGGAAGCCTTGGGTCGATTGGCCGATGGCCTTGAAAAAGTTTTGCATGATTCGTTCCTTTCGAGGTTTGAACGGTTGGAAATCAGGTTCGAGAAAACATGAATGAGGGAAGAAAGTTCGTTTCGATTCGTGTCACTCTCCTTTCCGCGTGAGTCCCGAGGAAGCGGGCTTGGCTAATGCAATGCGTGCGTTCATCACTTCGAGGCGCCGGCGCCCTGTCCGCCGATCTGGCCACCGATGTTGATGACGTTGACCGCCGGCGGCGGCGTCTTGTACGACTCCTGGTACTGGTGCATCGCCTCGCGCGATGCGCGCCCGTCCATGCCGGTGACGGGGTCGCCGTTCTTGCCGGCGTTCGGGTTGATGGTCATCTTCTTCCTTGCGTCCCGCACCGCGTCGCCGAAGCGCGCGTCGTAGTTGGGCGTGACGGTCGAGCAGCTGGCGCCGAGAAGGCAGACGAGCCCGACGGTGATCGATCTGATGATGAACATGACGGTGCTCCTCACGGGGTTTCGCTGGCGGGGGCGGCCGGGGCCGGGGTCGAGCTCTCGAGGGCGCCGTTGAGATAGACCTCGGCACGGCTCGGAACGACGTGGTTGTCCGTCGGCACCCGCGGCGACTCGGCAAGCGGACGCACCAGGCGCGGCGTGATGACGAACATCAGCTCGGTCTGTTCGTTCTGGAATTCGGTGCTGCGGAAGAGCGCGCCCATCACCGGCACCTCGCCGAGGCCCGGATAGCGCTTGATCGTCTCGTTCACGTTGCTCTTGATGAGCCCGGCGATGACGAAGCTCTGGCCGTCGTTGAGTTGCACGGTGGTGTCGGCGCGCCGCACCGTCAACGAGGGCAGCACGGCGGTGACGCCCGAGACGGTAGTGAACGGAGAGCCGGTCTGCGTCAGGTCCGACACCTCGGACACCAGCTTGAGGTTGACGCGGTCGCCGTTGAGCACGGTCGGGGTGAACTTGACCCCGATACCGAACTCCTTCTCCTCCAGCGTGATGTTCGTCCCACCGCCGCCCGCGGCGTTCTGCGCCACCGGAATGAAGATCTTGCCGCCCGACAGGAAGCTGGCCTGCTGCCCGCTGATGGCCATGATGTTCGGCTCTGCGAGGATACGCACGAGCCCGTCGTCCTTCTGGCCGTCGATGGTCAGCGAGGTCCGCCCGATGCGCAGCGCCTGCGCCAGGCCGGCGCCGGTGCTCAGGAAATTGGAGATCAGCGAATAGTTGTTCAGGCCGCCGTTGCCGGTGCGTGCGATGCCCACGCGCGAGCCCAGCCTGTCGAGCAGCGTCTTGCTGACCTCGGCGATCTTCACTTCCAGCATCACCTGCTGCGGCGTCGCCACGCGAAGCAGGTTCACCACCTTCTTGCCGTCGGCGCCGTAGGCCGAGGCCAGGCTCATCACGTCGTCGAGCTTGAGCGCGTCGCTGATCTCGCCGGTGAGCACGATGGATTTTTCGGCGCTGCGCACCTGGATGCGGCGCTCCTCGGGCATCAGTTCGGCCAGCTTGGACTGCAGGGCCATCGGGTCGATCGTGACGATGACGTCCTTGATGTAGCAGGTGCCATCGGCGCTTTGCAGCACCACGTTCATCGAGCCCGCCTGGCGGCCCCGGAAGAACAGGTCGGTCGGGCTCAGCAGCGTCACGTCGACGTCCGCGACGCCGTCGCTGGTGTTCGCGTTGGCCGCGGGTGCCGCGACGGGCTGCATGCCGGCGGGCACTGCAGCCGCGGCGGCCGCCGGTACAGGTGCGCGGCTCGGCGGCTGGCCGCTGACCACGATGCGCACCACGCGCGCCTTCAGCGGTATGACCACCGACTTGCCCAGCACGGCCTGGGTCGGCTGGTCGTCGGGAATGATGGCGGTGCATCGGCGGCTGCCGCTGGCAGCGGCAGAGGCACTGCTGCTGCCAGCCGCCGCGGCTTGCGTGGTGGCGGTGGCTGCGGCGGGCATGGCGCCCGCGGCCGAGGCGGTTGCCGCGACCTCGGCGCCCATGGCGGGAGCCGCCACTGTCGCGAAGGCCGCCAGCAGGCTGGCGAGTGTTGTGGGGATATGGCGCACTTGGTGTTCCTCCTGTCGAATGTCGAACCGGTTCAGAAACAGGTCAGCGAGCTGCCCGCGTGCTGGATGATTTCCACGCACTGGGAAGCCGGCGTCGCGGCGGGGCCCGGGCGATGGGCGCGCGGCCGGGCCGGTGCCGGAGCAGGCGCGGTCGCCGCGACCTGCACGAGTTCCTTGGCGCCGAAGAGCTGGCCCTTGGTGATGCCGTCGGTGGCCACCGTGGTCTTGTCCATCTGGTTGCGAAGCACCAGGGACAGGGTGCCTACGCTGCGGGCCAGGTCGAGCTTCTCGGAGTCTTCCAGCGAGAGCTCCAGCGTCACGGCGCTCACCACCTTCGGCTTGGTGTCGTCGCGGTTGGCTTCCTGCGCCACCGCCAGCACCAGCACCTTCTCGAGCACGGTCTTGCTGATCTGCAGCGCTTCTTCGCCGCGGCCCTTGTCCTGCTGGGCGTTGACCATCACGTCCACGTAGTTGCCCGGCAGCGCGAAGCCCGCCACGCCCACCACGTCGTTGACGCGCACCGTCATCGCCCGCTTGCCGCTGGCGATCACCGCCGAGAGCCCGCCCTGCGTGCCCACCGGCGCCAGCTTGCCTTCGATGACCGCTTCGCCGCGCAGCACGCCGACCTTCACCACGCGCTCGTCCAGCGCCTTGATGTCGCTGAACGCGCCGTTCGGCACCGAGGCGCTGGGCCAGTCGATCGTCGTGAGCATCTGCGGGTTGACGCGGCTGCCCAGCTCGATGTCTACCGCCGCCACCACGACCTTGTTGGACGCGATGCCGCCCTGTTTGGAGATCCACCCCGCCGCATAGACGGCGGCCGCCAGCCCCGTCAGCAGGGCCAGAAGGATCAGCCCGATCGCCTTGATGTTCTTCATGTGAACCTCCGTCGCAGATGAGATGAGATGAAAGGGAAAGTGAAGGGGCTAGACGTAGCCCAGCTGGTGCGCGAGCACTTCGACGACCGTGCCCGCCGCGATGCAGATGCCGTAGGGCAGCCTTCCGATGGACTGGCTGGCGCCGATGCGTCCCGAGGGACGGATGCCGACCATGCCCGACAGCATCACGCCCTGTGCCGCGTCCTTGACGTTGGTCAGCATGCGCACCACGCGGCGCTGGTGGATCGCGAAGACCATGGCCGCCACGCCGCCGGCAATGAAGGTGAAGAGCACCGCCATCAGCGCCTGCTCAGGCCCGATGAAGGCGCCGGCCATGGCCATCAGCTTCACGTCGCCGGCGCCCATCACTCCGATCACGTAGAACGGCACCATCGCCGCGAAGCCCACGCCCAGCCCGCCGAATGCGCTTGCGGCCCCCACGGCGGGGGTGCGCGCGGCCAGCGTTCCGTAGACCAGCGCGAAGAGCGCGCCGCCGAAGGTCAGCCAGTTGGGGATGCGGTAGGAGCGCCAGTCGCTCACGGCGGCCGTGGCCAGCAGCGCCAGCAGCACGAGCATGCGAAGGTCGGTGGCCAGCATCGCCAGCAGTTCGAGAACGGCGTCGAGTTCCTGCATGTCGGTCTCCACGGGTTCAGGCAGTGCGCCGGATGGCGAGCAGCAGGAGCAGGCACACGACCATCACCAGCGCGCCGATGAGCGCGAACTCCATGAACGACATGCCGGCGTCTTCGCGCAGCAGGTTCATGAAGGTCGTCGGCAGCAGTGCGAGCAGTTCCATGCGTATCCCCTGGTTGTAGTGACCGGCCTGGAGCGCCTGTTGCCCGGCTTGAGCTTCGGCGTTCGGCCATGGGGATGAATGTAGAAATCGGCCCGCTTTCGCACATGAGCAAGGCGCCCTTTTGTGGGGGAGTCAAAAACCCCGCCCGCGCGCGCCAGGAAGCAGGACAAAGCGCCCGGGTGCGGCGTGACAACGGATAGATGGCCGAACGGAGGGTCTGAAGGCCCGGCCGCCGCCGTCCGGCGCGGCCGCAGTAGAGCGCTGCGCAAGGCTTTTGTAAGCGTGGACACGGGGATACCCGAAGCGCCGCCGCAGATTCGATTACTTCGGTTGCATCTGGTTTCTAGCGCCCTTGATGCCTCCTCGAATGCCGCGATTCCGCTTGCCGCCATCGTGTGGCGCAAGCGTTTTTCCGTCTTGCCGGAAAGGCTCGCAGCCATGCCTTTCGCCATAGCCTCGCATTACCCAGCACAGGGCATTTTTCATTGCTTCCCCGGCGCAGAAACTGCACTCCGGTCGTCACGCAAGCCACTCCACACCGCGTCACAGACCGTCAGCTGATAGCCGGGTCGTCCGGCGATCGGGTTCGTTCCACATCACTCGAGGAAACATCATGAAGAAGACTCTCATCGCCATCGCCGTGGTCCTTGTCGGCAGCGTCGCCTCGGCAACGGTCGGCAGCACCGCGGTCGCCGCGACGTCCACCACGACCGGCTCTTCCAGCTCCGCCGGATCGACCGCCGCCAGCTCCGGCACGGGCAGCGCACTGAGCTACAACTCGGCCACGTCGAGTTCGGCGGCCAATGCCAACGCCTCGGGCGGCGCGTTCGCGGTTCCGGGCTTCGCCATCGGCGGCGCGACGGCGGGCGGCTCGGCAACCACCACCGGCCGCGTGACCAGCATGGCGGTGACGACCGGCAACGGCCTGGCCACCGGCGGCGCCAACGCTTCAGCCAACGCGACCTCGGCGGGCAACGCCAACTACTCCGCGGGCGGCGCCACGCACGTCAGCGGCAGCGCTGGCGGCGCAGCCTCTTCCACCACCAACAACACGGCGGCGACGGCCGCCGGCCCCGGCGGCGGCATCGCCCTGGTGACCCGTACCTCGACCACGACCTCCGGCTACAACGCCTCGTCCGGTGCGATCAACGGGCCCATCAACGGCACGAGCACCTCGGCCACGGCAGGCTCCACCGGCGGCTCCTTCGGCGTCACCAACTTCGCATGGGGCAACGCCGGCGGCTTCACCAACGGTGGCGGCACCGGCGGCACGGCGGGCGCGAGCTCGACAGCATCGGCTCCCTGAACCTTGCCTTGCGCAAACCGGTTGCTGAACCTGGAAATGGGGAGAGCGGCAGGAAACGCCCTCTCCCCGGTCCTCAAAGGAGTCGAAAAAATGAAGAAGCTGCTTTTTCTTTCACTGCTGACCTTCTCCGTGGTGGCTATCGCCCAACAGACCAACACCAACACGGGTGCGAACAACGGATCGTCGAGTTCGGCCACGACCTCGGCCCAGGGCAACAGCCAGTCGGTGACGTTTTCGAGCCCGGCGAGCGTGACCACCCAGTCGACGATGACCAGCAACCAGAACGTCAACAACACCGGCGCGACGACGAACACCGTCGACTACCGCGGCAGCTACACGATCAAGAACGTGCCGTCGGTCAACGGACCCAACCTGACGACGAGCAATGACACCTGCATGGGCAGCAGCAGCGCCAGCGCGAACGGCCCTGGCGTGGGCCTGAGCTTCGGCACCACCTGGACGGACGAGCACTGCAAGCGCCTGAAGATGAGCCGCGAGCTCTGGAACAAGGGCATGAAGGCAGCGTCGCTGGCCATGGACTGCATGGACCCGGCCGCGATGGCCGCGCTGGAGATGACCGGCACCAAGTGCCCGCAGTCGATGACGGCGGAAGAGCGCGTGACGGCCTACGGACCGCAGGCATCGGCCAGCGGCGCTGCCGCCTCGCCGCCTCGCGCGGTGGCTGCAGCGGCCCCTGCCCCGGTGGCTCCGCAGCCCGTGGCTGCCACTTCGCCGGCCGCCCCGGCTCCGCTGCCGCCGCCTCCCGCGCACACCGAGCACATCGCGCAAGCCTCGCCTGCCCCGCAGCAGCAGGCCGCGGCAGCCTCCGAAGACACGGGCGTGGTCACGATGCCCGTCGTCAGCGCCACGGTGACGCCGATCGACCCGGGCGAAGTCGCCTCCATCCGGGCCGCGTCGCGCATGCTGGACCAGCGCTCCGACGACATCGCAACCGCACCGCGCTCGGCCCCCGCCGCGCAATGACCGCACGGAGCGCCAAATGACCAGGACCGTATTCCTGCTCTGGCTGGCGGCCTGCTGCGCCGCCACCACGGCGGCGGCAGCGGCCGTGCAGCAGCCGCTGCGCGTCGAGCGGATGAACATGGGCAGCGGCCTGCAGAACGCGCGCGGCACCGAGAACGCGCTGCCGGTCGGCGCCCTCGGCGTGTGGCACGTGCCGCAGTACCTGCCGGGCTACCCCACGGCCGCGACCATCTGGCCGCGCGTGATCGTCATCCAGTGCACGGAAGACCTGTGCGCGGGCTACACGATCACGCCCGAGTTGGGGCGCGGTGAATATCTTTTCTTCGTGCCGGCGAACAAGTAGCCGGCGAGCGAATTCACTGCGTGCCGCCTTTTCCAAGGCCGGCGCGCAGCGATTGCGCGGTAGCGTCTGCCGCGTCGATCCGACGTTGCAGCTCCTCGTTGACCACGCCGACCAGCGCCGCGAGTTCGGCCCGGCTCGGATAGACCTCCTGCGTATCTCCTACCCCTTGCTGAACGATGAGCTTTTCGAGGCACGCATACGCGCGCTGCATCGATTGAAGGCTACCGATGTCGTCGCACAGCTGCAGTGCAAGCAGCTCGGCGCTCTGCGAGGCGGAGGATTCGGAAGGGGAAGAGACGCGCGCGGATGCGCGGGCGGATGCAGCCATGAATGGGCTCCAATGGTTTCGGTTTGCTGAAACCGACGCACCCGAGTCCAAGCGGAGGCGGCGGCTCGACGGGTTGGACTACCGGGAAACCACTTGCGTGAAACCGGCCGGGCTTGCGCCCGCCCATCGAGCCGCCAAAACTGGAAGCACGAACGACGAAGCCGCAGACCCTGCGGGGTGACTGCGGCTTGCGTCGCAGCGGTTTCAACGGGAGTCCAATCCCGATCACGCCTCTTTTTGACGTGACCGGCGCAGTATAGCCACGCCCAAACGAGGCGGCGGCCCGACGAGTTGGCCTACCGGGAAACCACTTGCATGAAACCGGCCGGGCTCGCGCCCGCACGTCGAGCCGCCAAAACTGGAAGACAGCCTCAGGGAATGCTTCGCGCCACCACGCCCAGATCGCGCCAGGCCTCGGGATGGCAGCTGAAGATCAGGATCTGGTGCCGCTGCGCCGCGTCGTACAGCACCCGCTTCATCTGCCGCAGGCGCTCCTCGTCGGTGTTGACCAGCGCGTCGTCGAGGATGAGCAGCGTCGGCTTGTTCGCTTCCTTCAGCAGGTCCGCGTAGGCCAGCCGTGCGACCACGCCCATCTGCTCGCGCGCGCCTACGCTGAGCTCTTCGAACTCGCCGCTCTGGGCGCCGCGCAGGCCCTGGCGCGTGATGCGGCCGGGCGAGAGATCGTCGCCGACCTCGATCTGCGCGCCGGGGAAAAGAATCTGCAGGTAGTGGTCGAGATGCTTCTGCAGCGGCGCGCGCAGGCGCCGCGCCAGTGCGGAGCGCTTCTCGCGCAACAGCTTGAGCAAGTGGTCGAGCGCCCTCGCCCGGCGTTCGAGTTCGGCGCAGCGGCGCGTGGCGTGTTCGAGTTCTCGCTGTTTCTCCGAGGCAGCTTCTTCCTGGCCCAGCGCGCCCTTGGTTTCCAGTTCGACTTCGAGCCGGGTGATCTCGGTGGCGCGCTGGCTGTGCGCGGCCTCGGCCTGCCTTGCGCTGCGCTCCAGCCGCTCCACGTCCTGCGCGAGCACGGGCAGGTTGACGGTCTGCAGGCGCTGGGCCAGTTCTGAGAGCTTGTCCTGCATGGCTGACTGCTGCGCCAGCGCGTCGGTCAGTGCGCCGCCGGCTTCGGTCTTTCTGCCGGCGCGTGCGGGGTCGTTGAGGGTGGCCTTGACTGCGGCGAGTTCGTCTTCGGCGGCCTTCACCTGTTCGCGTGCGTTGCCGGCCGCGACCTTGGCGTCGTTGAGGGCGGCGGAGGCTGCCTCCAGCGCGGCGCGCGCGGCGGCTTCTTCCGATTCGGCCGAAGGCACTGCGATGCCTGCAGCTGGCGCGGGCGGCATCGCCTGCAGCACCTGCCGGGCCTCGGCGAGACGTGCTTCACGCGTCGCCACGTCGGCGGCGAGCGTGCCCAATCCCTTGGGGGCCAGTGCTGCCAGCACTGCTTCTGCTGCGCCGGCTTCACCCTTGCGCAGCACCTGCTGCCGCGCACGCTCTTCGACCGCCGCCAAGCTTTCGGCGCGCAGGCCCTGCAGCAGCGCCGCAAGCTGGTCCCGCGCACGGTCGCGCTCGATGGCGATGCTTTCGAGGTCCGCGCCGCCCGGCAGCACGCTGATGCGGCCCACGCCTTCGATCTCGATGTCGGTGCGGGCGATGACGGTCTGGCGCTGCGAGCCCGTCAGCTCAGTTCCTGCGACGCGGACCTTGGCGCCGGGCTGCAGTTCGAACTCCAGGGCCGTCGCCACCGCGTCGAGCCTGGCCTGCGCCGTGCGAAGCGCGTCCGCGCACTGCCGCAGCCGCTTGAGCTCGCCTTCGGGCACCGCAAGCGCCTGTGCCTCGGCCTGCAGCCGGGTGACTTTCTCCTGCTCGGCCTTCGCCTTCTCGTGGCTTTGCGAGAGCGCGGCAAGTTGCTCGGCCAGGCTTTCGACGGTTTTCTCTTGTGCGATGCGTGAGGCAGCTTGTCTCGCCAGGCGCAGGTTCTCGCGAGCTTCAGCATCGGCCTTCGTGGCGGACGCATGGCGCGGCTCCCACGCCTGCAGTTCGCCTAGCGCCTTGGCCAGGACTTCCTGCGTCTTGCGCAGGTTCGTCTCCCGCTGGGCGAGAGAGCCTTCCTCGCGCTCCATCGCCTGCAGCTGGGTGCGCCATGAATTCACCTGCGCGGCGATCTGCCTGAGCGCGGCTTCCTGGGCGGTCTTCTTCTCGTCCAGGCCCCGGGCTTCGTCGAGCCGCTGCTGCGCGACGACGAGCTGCTCCCGCAATGCCGCCCACGGCCGCGCGGCTTCGTCGCGCTGGTGGTCGCGCCGCAGATTGGAGAGGCGGTCGACGCCCGACTGGTAAGACTCGATGTCGGCATGCAGCCGCTCGAGTTCGGCTTCGAGTTCCGCGCGCAGCTTGAGCGCGTCGGCGTAAGCGCCACGCGGTGTTCCGGCGGCGGGCGTCAGCAGTTCGTTGCGCTCGGCCTCCACCGCCTTCAGCACCGCATCGCCGTTGCTGGAGGCCAGTTCGCCCAGCGATTCGCCGAGCGCGTTGCGCAGATGGTCGCTGGCAAAGCCCACCGCGCTGGCGATGTCGTGCGAGGTGCCCTGCTTGATCCACAGCAGCCCCGGAATGCCCATGTGCTCGGGCGTGCTGGCGCCCTTGCCCGGAAAGCGGAAGCCCAGCAGGGCCGCGAGGTGGTCTTCGGCGACGGCGCCGTCCATGGCTCTGCCGTCGATCACCAGTTCGCAGCGCTTCTTGCCCAGGAAGGCCTTGGTGAGCCGGTAACGCTTGTCGTCGAGTTCGAAATCGACCTCGACCATCGGCGTCGCCGAGCTTTCGCCCCAGGGCCGCAGATGCTCGACTGCACTGGAGCGGTGCCGCTCGAAGAAAGCGGCGCGGATGGCCTCGGCGACGGTCGATTTGCCCGATTCGTTGGGCGCGGCGAAAAGATTGAGCCCGTCCGTCAGCCCGTCGATTTCGAGCGGCGCGCGGAAGAGCTTGAAGTTCTCGATGCGAAGGCGCTGCAGCTTCATGCGGCCGCTCCCGGCTGCGTACCGAGGATTCGCGCGAGCGTGAGCAGCGCGTCGCGCGCCAGCTCGGCATCGGTGCCGCCCTGCTGCTCGCGCAGCGCCTGCAGCGCCTCGCCGACGAAGCCGTCGGCGCGCAGTGCCTGTATGTCGTCTTCGGTCGGCTCCAGCCCCAGCGCTTCACCTTCCCACACCAGCGCGCGGGCGCGGGCGCGCGCGGCATCGAGGGCTGCGTTCAGCCGGTTGTGGCCGGCAAGGTCGCAGCTGCCCTGGGCGCGCAGTTGCAGCACGTCGCCGCTGCCGATCTGCTCGAGCTTGCGCACCAGCTCGTCGATGTCGGAGGGCACGGCGAGCCGGGGTTCCCATTGCTGCCAGTCGAACTGGCCGGTGCGGATGGTTTCGACCACGGGCGGCGCGCCGGCGCCGGCGATGCCGACCAGCAGCGCCTGGCCGGAGTCGTTGGCCCTGAATCGGTCGGTTTCGGGCGTGCCGGCGTACCAGGTGCGCTCGTCGATCTGCCGCGTGCCATGCCAGTCGCCGAGCGCGAGGTAGTCGAGTCCGGCCTGCGCGGCGCGGCCGGCGGCGATGGGGTTGGTCGAGTCGATGTCTTCCGAGAGGATGCCCTGCACGCTGCCGTGCGCGAGGCCGATGCGGGGGAGGCTTTCATCCTCCGGCTCGGCGGCGGCGAACCATTCGGTGAGGTCGCCATAGGTGTGGCGCTGCGTGAGCGGCGCGGGCAGCAGCGTGAACTTGCCGGCCACGGTGTGCGGCCTGGGTTCCAGGCAGCAGACGACGTTCGGCGCGATGGCGTCCAGCCGCTGCGCGCGGCTCCAGACGGATTCGCTCAGCGCCGAATCGTGGTTGCCCGGAATCAGCAGCCACGGTCCGGCAAAGCCCTGCATGGCGTTGAACATGCGGCGGATGGTCTTGTCCGAGACCGTCTGCAGGTCGAACACATCGCCCGCGACCAGCACGGCGTCGACCTTGCGTTCGCTGGCGATGGCGGCGAGCCGCTCGACGGCCTTGAAGCGCGCCTCGAAGAGCGCCGAGGCGTCGTCGGGCTCGAACTGGGAAAACACGCGGCCGATCTGCCAGTCCGCGGTGTGTAGCAAAGAAATCATGCGTCGTGGCCCTCCCTTTGCCTGTCGCGTCTGCATCGTCCGGGTCGGTCCCGAACAGCGAGCATCTTAGAGGGCGCGCACGATCGTCCGCGGTGACGACACCGTGCGGGGCGGACGGATCAGATCAGGCCTGGGAGTCGGCCCCGGCCGAGCACTCCTGCAGCAGCGCGGCCGACTGGGTGACCTGCTCGGCGATCTGCTCGCGCAGCGGCCGCCACTCGAGGCTGAAGGGGGCAAGGAGCAGCCACTGCATGGTCAGAGCCAGCGCGATGCCGAGAATGACGAACATCCAGTGCACGAGTTCCATCGCCGCCCCTTTTCAAGAATCAGCGGGAGTCTGATCACTTCGCAGGCATCGCGATATCGCCAATTCGGGGGATGCCGTTCGCCAGAGATCGCTCACCGCCTCCGGCCGGACGACTCACTTCAGCTCACTTCGCCGGCAGGTACTGGCGCGGATCGACAGCGTTGCCGCGGTAGCGGATCTCGAAGTGCAGGCGCGCGCGCGTGCCGTCGGAGCTGCCGATCTCGGCGAGCTTCTGGCCCTGCTTCACCTGCTGGCCCTGCTTGACCTGCACGGCGCGCAGGTTGGTGTAGACCGACATATATGAACCGCCGTGGTCGACCATCACCACGCTGCCGTAGCCGCGCAGCGTTTCGGTCACCGCCACCTTGCCCGCTCCGATGGACGCCACCGGGTCGCCGAGGCTGCCGCCGATGTCCACGCCCTTGCTGCTGGTGCCGTTGAAGCCCGCGATCACCGGGCCCTGCGAGGGCCAGGTCCAGTCGCTGCGGCGGGATGCGGGCGGCGCGACCGGTTCCGGTGCCGAGGCTCGCGGCGGCCGGGGGCGCTCCGCGCGTTCAGGCCGCTCGGGGCGCTCGGGCCGTTCGCGGCTCGGCGGCGGCTCCGACGAGCCGGCGCCGCCCGGAGGAACCACGCGCAGCACCTGGCCCGCTTCGAGCTTGTCGGGGTCCTGGAGATTGTTCCAGCGCGCGATGTCGCCGGGCGAGCGCCCTGCCCTCGACGCGATGCGATAGAGCGTGTCGCCCGGCTGGACGACGTATTCGCCCGGCCCCGCCACTGGCGCCTTGGGAGACGTGGAGCATGCCGCCACCACCAATGCCGCCACCACCAATGCCGCCGCGAGCACAGCGCCCGCGCGCCAGTTCCTTCCTGTCACAACCACCACCGGATTCCTTCCTGCACAACCTGGATTGCGCGCTGCCGGGTGCCCCGGAACCGCGCTCGAAGAATGCGCGAAGGCTAACAGCAGTCGCGGGCCGCTCCGGTGGCTTCGGGGCTTTTTCGCTGCGGGCCGCTCATTCGACAGCGGGTCCTGGCAACGGTGGCGAATTGCCTGAAAAGCCAATTTTGGAAAGCGGTTCCGGTGCCGTGGAACTACACCGGGTAATGGGATGTCGCGAAATTCATTGCAATCCCTGCAAGCTGGATTCTCCGGCCTCGCCCAATTTCCAATGCCTTTTTCAATTTTCAGGTTTTGTTTGAATATCTTTTATACGGTTACAGCCTCTGCCAATTAAAAACAGTCGGCACCGGGAGGATGTTTCATTTTTCGACGTCTTTTCCGGTGCGGTTTCCGCATGGTTCGCCGGCCCGCCGGGAGGCATCGTCCGGACCACCCCTCATGCGCCCGCCGCAGCGCCTTGGCCCCTGATTCCCCCTGAATCTCCCATTGAGTACCTTGCTTCTACCGGGCTTCCCCGATGCCTGGAGAGCGTCGTCCGGCACCCTTTTCACCGCGAACGGCGCATCAGTTACCCCGTCCGGGACGATTCGGGTAGTACGTTTTAGAAATAACTTTATCCAGTTGTAACTTAAGCCTTAAGTCCCCACATCGGCAGTTGCAAACACCCTAGGATGAAGACACGAAAAAAGCGCGGACCATCTCCTGCTCTTTCAATTAGGCGAATGGATTTTCCATTCGCCTGATTGCTTTCGCCGTATTTCTTTTGGGATATTTACGTGGAAATTCAAACTGTTTCGCAGGCGATGCAAGGTGCTCCGGAGCTCTCTCTGGAAGACCTGTTCGTGCCGCGATCCAATTCGAACGGCCTCACCGGCCGCCACGCTGGATCGGCGACGCTCTCCCCAATCCTCGCGCGCGACTGGACACGCTGGCTCGCCGCCAGCGGCCAGCTGCCCGACACACCCTTCGTGGCCGCATGGCTGCTGCTGCAGTCGCGCTGGCTCGGAAGCCCGCGGGCCGTGCATGGGCCTGTCGCCGTCGAGGTCGACGCAGCCAGGGCTGCAAGCGCCTGGCTCGCCGAACTGGACGGCATCCGCCGCTCGTTCCCAACGGAAGACGCCGACGCCCCCGTGCGCCTGCGCCTCGACGCAACCACCGTCTCACTTCACATGGACGCGGCCGCGAGCCTGATGGACCCGGCGGCGATCGACCAGCTGCTCGCAGCCCTCGCCGACACAGCCCATGACCTGATCGAGCGCCCGGACGCAGCCCTGAGCGACATCCGCACCCAGCCTCAAGCCGACCGAGCCGATCAGCTCGAAGACTGGAACACCGCCCTCACCCCCGTGGACCCGGCGCTTACCGTGCCCGCGATGTTCGCCCGCCAGGCAGCGACATCCCCCGACGCCATCGCCATCGCCCAGGGCGACGCACGCATGAGCTACGGCGAACTCGACCGCAGCTCCAGCGACCTCGCCCGGTATCTGCAAAGCCTCGGCGTCCAGGCAGGCGACAGCGTGGGCATGCTGCTCGACCGCTCGATGCCGGCCATCGTCGCCCAGCTCGCCATCCTCAAGGCCGGCGGCGTCTACGTGCCCGTGCCCACGGACTACCCGGCCGAGCGCATCGCCTACATGCTTGCCGAGGCCGGTGCGCACCGCGTGCTCGCCACGCGGGAGCACCGCCACCTCGTCCCCCCTCATCACGGCGTTTTTCTGGTCGACGAGCAGCAAGACAAGCAAAACCGGAGTTCATGGAATCCGCCGGCCATCGATGCCGAATCGCTGGCCTATGTCATGTACACCTCGGGCTCCACGGGCACGCCCAAGGGCATCGAGATCTGCCATCGCTCGATCCTTCGGCTGGTGGTGGGCGTGGACTACGTCGACCTCGCCCCGGGCCTCGCGATGCTGCACGCGGCGCCGCTGGGCTTCGACGCGGCCACGCTCGAGATATGGGGACCGCTGCTCAATGGCGGCTGCTGCGTCATCCATGACGAGCGCGTGCCCACCGGCGCGGGCCTGGCCCGCACCATCGAGCGCCACGGCGTGCACACGGCCTGGCTCACGGCCGCGCTCTTCAATGCGGTGATCGACGACGACCCGGCGCACCTCGCCGGCCTGCGCCACCTGTTCACCGGCGGCGAGGCGCTCTCGGTGCCGCACGTGCGGCGCGCCCTCGCCGCACTGCCGCAGCTCGCGCTGAGCAACGGCTACGGCCCCACCGAGTGCACCACCTTCGCAGCCACGCACCGCATCGCCGCGCCATTGCCCGAGGGTCTGCGCTCCATTCCGCTCGGCCGTCCGATCAAGGACACCGTGCTGCGCGTGCTGAGCCCATCGATGGCGCTGCTGCCGACCGGCTTCGTGGGCGAGCTCTGCATCGGCGGCCACGGGCTGGCGCGCGGCTACCTTCGGCAGCCCGCGCTCAGCGCCGAGCGCTTCGTGCCCGATCCCTTCGGCGCCCCCGGCGAGCGGCTCTACCGCACCGGCGACCTCGCGCGCTGGCTGCCCGACGGCACCATCGAATTCATCGGCCGCCGCGACGGCCAGGTGAAGATCCACGGCCACCGCATCGAGACCGGCGAAGTCGAGGCAGCGATCCTCGCGCACCCGGCCATCCAGTCGTGCGCCGTGATCGCCCGGCCCGACGAAAACGGGCAGCTGCGCCTTGTCGCCTACCTGGTTTCGCGCTCTGCGCAAGAGCGGCTTTCGTGGGACGCCCTGCGCGCCCACCTCACCGAGCGCCTGCCGGCGGCGATGGTGCCCTCGGCGCAGGTGTGGCTCGCCCGGTTGCCCGTCACCCCCAACGGCAAGCTCGACCGCAAGGCACTGCCCGATCCGGCCGGCGAACGCCCCGAGCTTGCCCAGCCTTTCGAGGAAGCGCGCGACGCCGTCGAGCAGCGCGTGTGCGATGCCTTCGCGCGCGCACTGCGCATCGCGAAGGTCGGACGCAACGACAACTTCTTCGACCTCGGCGGCGATTCGCTGCTCGTGCTGCAGGTGCTGGCCGACCTGCGGCAGGACTCGGCGGTGCCGCTGTCGGCCAATCTTTTCTTCCGCAACCCCACGCCAAAAGCGATGGGTGCGCGGATGCAGCCGGCGAGCGATCAGCCCGCCACGGCCGCTGCGCCCGGTTTCAAGGATCGACCGGACGCAGCGGCCACCCATCCTGAAGACGCCGTCGCGCTGATCGCCACCGCCGGGCGCTTTCCCGGCGCGGCCGACGTGGAGCAGTTCTGGGACAACCTCGTCGCCGGCCGCGACACGATCAGCTTCTTCGACGACGCCTCGCTCGACGCCGGCATCTCCGAAGCGCTGCGCAGCGACCCGGCCTACGTGCGCGCCCGCGGCGTGATCGACGGCATCGAGGACTTCGACGCCGCCTTCTTCGGCATCGGCCCGAAGGAAGCGCAGCTCATGGACCCGCAGCAGCGCGTGTTCCTCGAGATCTGCTGGGAGGCGCTGGAGCGAGCCGGCTACGTGCCCGACGCGGCGCCGGGCCCGGTGGGCGTGTACGCCGGCATGTACAACGCCACCTACTTCCAGCGCCACGTGAGCACCCGGCCCGACCTGGTGGAGCCGGTGGGCGAGTTCCAGGTGATGCTGGCCAACGAGAAGGACTACATCACCACGCGGGTGGCGAACCGGCTCAACCTCACGGGTCCGGCCGTCAGCGTGCACACCGCCTGCTCGACCTCGCTGGTGGCGGTGGCCCATGCCTTCCACGCGCTGCGCACGGGCCAGTGCTACATGGCGCTGGCCGGCGGCGCATCGGTCACCTGCCCGCCGCGCAGCGGCTATCTCTACAACGAGGGCTCGATGCTCTCGCCCGACGGCCACACGCGCAGCTTCGACGCGCAGGCCCGGGGCACCGTCTTCAGCGACGGCGCGGCCGTGGTACTGCTCAAGCGGCTGGCCGATGCGCAGGCCGACGGCGACACCATCTACGCCGTGCTGCGCAGCGCCTGCGTGAACAACGACGGCGGCGCCAAGGCCAGCTTCACCGCGCCCAGCGTCGACGGCCAGGCGGCCGTCATCCGCGCCGCGCTGGCGGCCGCCGACGTGGACGCGCGCAGCATCTCCTACGTGGAAGCGCACGGCACCGCCACGCCGATGGGCGACCCGGTGGAAGTGGAGGCGCTGGCCTGCGCCTACGCCGAGCACACCGACGCACTGGGTTTCTGCACGCTGGGTTCGCTCAAGAGCAACGTGGGCCACATGGTCACGGCGGCGGGCGCGGCGGGCCTCATCAAGACGGCGCTGGCGCTGCACCACGAGCAGATTCCGCCGACCGTGCACTTCAGCGCGCCGAACCCGGCGATCGACTTCGCGCGCACGCCCTTCCACGTCACCGCGAGCCTGCAGGAATGGCCGCGCACGCAACAGCCGCGCCGCGCGGGTGTCAGCTCCTTCGGCGTGGGCGGTACCAACGCTCACGTCATCGTCGAGGAAGCGCCGCCGCGCCCGGCCTCCCCACCGGCCGTGGGCGACCAGGTGCTGCTGCTCTCGGCACGCTCCGAGGCCGCGCTCGGCGTGGCCGCCGGCCAGCTCGCCGCGCATCTCGAAGCCCGGCCCGAGCTGTCGCTCGCCGACGTGGCCCACACCCTCGCGGTAGGCCGCAAGGCCCACGCCTTTCGCCGCGCGGTCGTGGCCGGCAGCACTGCCGAAGCGGTGGCGGCGCTGCGCGATGCCGCCGCGCCGGGCGGCACCAGCGGCCGCGCCGCCCAGCGCGCGCAGCAGCTCGTGCTGATGTTTCCCGGACAGGGCGCGCAGTACGCCGGCATGGGCCGCAACCTCCATGCGAACGACCCGGTGTTCGCCGCGGCCTTCGACGACTGCATGGCCGCCTTCGCCGGCGCGACCGATTTCGACCTGCGCGAGCGCATGTTCTGCGACGACCCGCAGGCGCTGGCACCTACCGCCGCCACGCAGCCGGCGATCTTCACGCTCGAATACGCGCTGGCCCGCCGGCTCCTGGCACTGGGCGCACGGCCGCATGCACTGATCGGCCACAGCGTCGGCGAGTTCGTCGCGGCCGTGATCGCCGGCGTGATGCGGCTCGAGGACGCCGCGCGGCTGGTCGCCCGCCGCGGCGCGCTCATGCAGGCGCAGCCCGCGGGCGCGATGCTGTCGGTGCGCATGGGCGCGGCCGATCTCGCCGGCCGCCTCGGCCCGAATCTCTCGCTCGCCGCCGAGAACGGCCCCACCGCCTGCGTCGCCGCCGGCCCCTTCGAGGACATTGCCGCGCTGCAGGCCGCGCTGGAAGCCGACGGCGTTGCCTGCCGCGCGCTGCAGACCTCGCACGCCTTCCACTCGGCCATGATGGACCCGGCCGTCGCGCCCTTCGAGGCGCTGGTGGCCAAGGTGGCGCTGCGCGCGCCGCAGATTCCGATCTTCTCGACCCTTACAGGCCAGCCGCTCGGGGACGCCGATGCCGCCAGCCCGGTCTACTGGGCCCGCCACCTGCGCGGCACCGTGCGCTTCTCGCCGGCGGTGCGCAGCGCGATGGCGCAGGTGCAGAACCCGCTTTTCGTGGAGGCCGGCCCGCGCAACACGCTCGCCACGCTGGTTCGCCAGCACGGCGCCGGCGCGGGCAGCGTCGTGCCGTTGCTGCACATGGAGCCCGGCGGCGATGCCGGCGAGGCCCGCACCCTGCGCCTCGCGCTCGCGCGCCTGTGGACCTGCGGCGCCGAGGTCGAACTCTCGCGCCTGACCGCCCGTGCCGGCGCGCAGCGCGTGCGCCTGCCCACCACGCCTTTCGAGCGCAAGCGCTGCTGGGTCGACATCGCCCCAGCCGCCTCTTCTTCCGTGACCCCATCTGTCGCGGCGGCGCCCGTCGCCGCCGCCGTCGTCGTCCCACCCATTGCCCTGGAGCCGATCGTGACCGCTGCTACGCCCTCGCCTCTTCCTCCACCAAACGCGTCGCCCATCGACACGCGCCTGCGCGCCCTGTTCGAGGACATCTCCGGCCTCGACATGGCGCAGACCGAGGGTCAGGCGCCCTTCGGCGAGCTCGGCCTGGACTCGCTCACGCTGACGCAGGCGGCCACGCAGATCAAGAAGCACTTCAAGGTCGCCGTCAGCTTCCGCCAGCTGATGGAGAACTACCGCAGCTTCGACGCGCTTTCCGCGTTCCTGCATGAGAGCCTGCCGCCCGAAGCGGCGCCCGCGCCGGTTGCTGCAGCGGTTGCCCCGGTGGCTGCGCCAGTCGAAAGCGCGGTCTCCGTATCGCGGGCAATGCCGCAGCCGCAGCCCGTGCCGATGCCGGTCTACATGCCGATGCAAGGCAGCGTCGCCATGGGCGAGACCCAGTTGCCGCAGCTGATTTCGCAACAGATGGAATTGATGCGGCAGCAGCTCGCGCTGCTGTCGGGCGCGGTTCCCGCTGCGCCGCTGGTGACGCTGCAACCGGTGATGCCGGCGCAGGCGACACAGGCGACACCCGTGGCTGCGGCACCGGCAACGCCGGCCGCCCCCGTCGCAACCACCGAAGAACCCGCCCAACCCGTGCGCTACGACGTGAGCAAGGCCTTCGGCGCCATCGCCCGCATCCACACCCAGCGCACCGCCGAGCCCAGCGGCCGGCAGAAGGCGCGGCTGGCGGCCTTCATCCGCCGCTACGTTGAGCGCACGCGCAAGAGCAAGGAGTTCACCGAGTCCAACCGCTCGCACATGGCCGATCCGCGCGTGGTCAACGGCTTCCGGCCGATCACGAAGGAGATCACCTACCAGATCGTCATCGAGCGCTCCAAGGGCTCGAAGATGTGGGACCTCGACGGCAACGAATACGTCGACGCGCTCAACGGCTTCGGCATGAACATGTTCGGCTGGCAGCCCGACTTCGTGCTCGACGCGGTGCGCCGCCAGCTCGACGCGGGCTACGAGATCGGCCCGCAGCATCCGCTGGCCGCCGAGGTGACGGCGCTGGTGTGCGAGCTCACCGGCAACGATCGCGCGGGCCTGTGCAACACCGGCTCCGAGGCCGTGATGGCGGCGCTGCGCATCGCGCGCACCGTCACCGGCCGCAGCACGGTGGTGGTGTTCACCGGCTCCTACCACGGCACCTTCGACGAAGTGCTGGTGCGCGCCGGCAAGGGCGGCAAGGGGCTCTCGGCTGCTCCGGGCGTGATGAGCGGCATGTTCGGCGACATCCGCGTGCTCGACTACGGCACGCCCGAGGCGCTGGAATTCATCCGCGAGAACGCGGGCGACCTCGCCGCCGTGCTGGCCGAGCCGGTGCAGAGCCGCCGGCCCGACTTCCAGCCGCGCGAGTTCCTGCACGAGTTGCGCGAGATCACCGCGAAGAACGGCTGCTGCCTGATCTTCGACGAGGTCATCACGGGTTTCCGCACCGCGCTGGGCGGCGCGCAGGAGTTCTTCGGCGTGCGCGCCGACCTGGCCACCTACGGCAAGGTGATCGGCGGCGGCTTCCCGGTCGGCGTGATCGCCGGCAAGCGCGAGTTCATGGACGCGCTCGACGGAGGCGCCTGGCAGTACGGCGACGACTCCATTCCCGGCGTGGGCGTGACCTACTTCGCGGGCACTTTCGTGCGCCATCCGCTCGCGCTCGCGGCCGCCAAGGCCTCGCTCGTGCACCTGAAAGACGCGGGGCCGGCGCTGCAGTCGGGCCTCAACACGAGCACCGCCGCCATGGCCGCGGAGCTCACGGGCTGGTGCAAGGAGGTGGGCGCGCCGGTGGAGATTCGGCACTTCGCGTCGCTGTGGCGCGTGAGCTGGCTCGAAGACCATCCGCTGCAGGACCTGCTGTTCGCCATGATGCGCAGCCGCGGGGTCCACATCCTGGACAACTTCCCGTGCTTCCTCACCAGCGCGCACAGCGCCGAGGACATCGCCTTCATCCAGTGCGCCTTCAAGGAATCGGTCGCCGAGATGCAGGAATCCGGCTTCCTGCCGCGCCGCGCCGTCCCCGTCGCCGCCTTCGACCGGCACAAGCCGGCCGAGGAAGGCTCCGTGCTGGCCCGCGACATCGACGGCCAGCCGTTCTGGTACGTGCCCGACGCGGCCGCTGCCAGCCAGCAACACGTCAACGGAAAGGTCGCAGCATGAACGCCGTCCTCAAGCCCGCCGCGAGCGGTGGTGCCGTCGAGTGCATCATTCCGACCACGGAATCGCAGCGCGAAGTCTGGCTCGGCGCGACGCTGGGTTCCGAGGCCTCCATGGCCTACAACGAATCGGTGGTGCTGCGCCTGCGCGGCGAGCTCGACCGCCCGGCGCTCTCGCGCTCCATGGCCCGGCTGCTGGAACGCCACCAGGCCCTGCGCTCCACGATCTCGCCCGACGGCACCTGCATGCTGGTGAGCCACGCGGGCGGCAGCCCGATGGCCGAGCACGACCTGGCCGGACTGGAGCCCGAGGCCCGCGCGCTGGCATTGAGCGATGCGCACGACGAGGCCGTGTGCACGCCCTTCTCGCTGGAGCACGGTCCGCTCTTCCGCGCCGCGCTCTACCGGCTCGGCGAGACCGATCACGAACTGGTGATGTCGGCGCACCACGTGGTGTGCGACGGCTGGTCGTGGGCCGTCATCACCGAGCAGCTGGGCCATCTCTACGCCGAGGAAACCGGTACCGGGCTGAAGCTGAAGGCCGCGCCGCTCTTCTCCGACTTCGCCGCCGAGGAAGCCGCCGCCGCCGCGCACCCCGACATGCAGGCGCACATCGATTACTGGCTCGGCCGCTTCCCCGGCAGCCCGCTGCCGGTGCTCGACCTTCCGATGGACCGCCCGCGTCCGGCCGCGCGCACCTTCAACTCGCGCCGCGCCGAGCGGCTGCTCGACAGGCGGCTGGTCGCCGCCGTGCGCTCGGCCAGCACCAAGGCCGGCACCAGCCTCTTCACCGGCCTGCTCAGCGGCTTCGTGGCGACGCTGCACCGCCTCACGGGGCAGGACGACATCGTGGTCGGTATTCCGGCTTCGGGCCAGCTCGCGCACGACATGCCGGGCCTGGTCGGCCATTGCGTGAACCTGCTGCCGCTGCGCATCGCCGCGCACGCCGGCATGCGCTTCGACGCGCTGATGGACGAGTGCAGCACCGCCGTGCTCGACGCCTTCGACCACCAGGCGCTCACCTATGGCGCGCTGCTGGGCCAGCTCTCGCTGGAGCGCGACCCGAGCCGACTGCCGCTGGTGAGCGTGGCCTTCAACGTCGACCCCGACGTGGCCAGCAGCGCCCAGGCCTTCACGACGCTGGACGTGGTGCAGGACACCATCGCCCGCCGCTACGAGAACTTCGAACTCTTCGCCAACCTGCGCCCGCACGAGGGCGGCCTGATGGTCGAGGCCCAGTACAACACCGACCTGTTCGACGAGGTGAGCGTGCAGCGCTGGCTCGACATGTTCGAGTGCGTGCTGCAGTCGGCCTCGCACAGGCCCGACGAGACCGTCGGCCGGCTGGAGGTGCTGTCGGCCGAGGCCGCGCGCGAGCTCATCGCACTGCAGCCGGCGCGCGTTCCGCTGGTCGGCGCGCCGCTGGCGCATGCGGGCTTCCTGGCGCGCGTGCCGATGCAGCCCGACAGCCCCGCGGTGCGCGACGGCGCCAGGAGCTGCAGCTACGGCGAGCTCGACGCGCTGTCCAACCGCCTCGCACGCGCCCTGCGCGCACGTGGCGTGGGCCGCGGCCAGCGCGTGGGCCTGTGCCTGGAGCGCAGCCTGGAAATGGTGGTCGCGATGCTGGGCGTGCTCAAGGCGGGCGCCTCCTACGTGCCGCTGGACACCGCCTTCCCGCAGGCCCGGCTCGACCACTACGCCACCGACGCCAGCCTCAGCCTGATGCTGACCTCGTCGGACATCGCGGTCGCGCCGCGCGACTGGCGTGCCGACGCGGGCGCGCGCATCTTCGAGATCGACCGCGACAACTGGCGCCAGCTCTCCGGCGAGCCGCTGCCGCCGAGCGCGGACGACCCCGGCCCCGAAGACGCCTCGTACATCATCTACACCTCGGGCTCGACCGGGCTGCCCAAGGGCGTCATCGCCCATCACCGCGGCGTGGCGCACCTGCTGCAGTGGATGCAGCGCGAATCCAGCGTCGGGCCGCACGACCGCATCGCGGCGGTCACCACCCTGTCCTTCGACATGGCCGTGCCCGACCTGCTGCTGCCGCTGGCGGCGGGCGCCGAGCTGGTGATGGTCAAGCGCGAGGTCGCGATGGACGGCACCCGGCTGTCGCGCACGCTCGACGAGGAGCAGATCACCCTGCTGCAGGCCACGCCCGGCATGTGGCAGCTGCTGCTGGATGCCCAGTGGGCCGGCGGTGCGCCGGGCTTTCGTGGCTGGACTGGCGGCGAGGCACTGCGCCCGAGCATGGCGCTGGCGCTGTGCGAACGCATGGAAGGACTGTGGAACGGCTACGGGCCGACCGAGACCACCGTGTATTCCACCGCCTGGCATGTGCGCCCCGAGGAGATCGCCTCGCGCGGCGTCTCCATCGGCAGGCCGGTGGACAACACCGAGATCTGGATCCTCGACGCCGACCTGCAGCCCTGCCCCATCGGCGTGCCGGGCGAGATCTGCATCGCGGGCGAAGGCGTGTCGCTGGGCTACCTCGACCGCCCCGAGCTGACCGCCGAGCGCTTCGTCACGGTGCGCATCTTCGGCACGCCCAAGAAGGTGTACCGCTCCGGCGACCGCGGCCGCTGGCGCAACGACGGCCTGCTCGACCACCTCGGCCGGCTCGACTTCCAGGTGAAGGTGCGCGGCTACCGCATCGAGCCCGGCGAGATCGAGGTGCGCTGCTGCGAGGTCGAGGGCGTCTCGCGCGCGGTGGTGATCGCCCGCGAGGACAACCCCGGTGACGTGCGCCTGGTGGCCTACCTCGCGCTAAAGCAGGGCGCGGGCTTCGACCTTGAGACGCTGATGGTGCACCTGCGCAAGCACCTGCCCGCCTTCATGCTGCCGCAGCACGTGGTGACGATGGATGTGCTGCCCAAGCTGGCCAACGGGAAGATCGACCGCGTCTCGCTGCCGGCTCCGCAGGCGGTGCCACGAGACGAGGTGCGCCGCGGCGCCGGCCCCTGCAACGAGCATGAGCGCAAGGTGCTCGCGCTGATGGAGAAGGTGCTGAGCCTGCCCGGGCTGGACATGCACGACGACTTCTTCACCATGGGCGGCCATTCGCTGCTGGCCGCGCGGCTCACCACGCTGCTGAGCCGCGAGTTCCAGGTGACGGTGCCGTTGCGCACCCTGTTCGAGTCCCCCACGGCCGGGAAGCTGGCGGCGTCCATCCAGGCGCTGCAGGGCGCGGGCGTGGGGCTGCAGGCGCCCATCGGCCGCAGCATCGGGCGCACCACCGCGCCGCTGACGATGGCGCAGGAGCGCATCCGCTTCATGGAGCAGCTGCACCCCGGCCGTTCGGTCTACAACGCGCCCTCTGCGCAGCGGCTCACCGGGCAGCTCGACGCGGCGCGCTTCGAGAACGTGTGGCGCGAGATCATCCGCCGCCAGCCCTCGCTGCGCACCCACATCGGCATCGACGCGGGAAGCGGCAGGCCGGTGCAGGTGATTTCGGAGTCAGCGGAATTCACGCTGCCGCTGGTGGACCTGCGCGGCCTGCCCGCCGACCAGCGCGAGGCCGAACTGGCCGAGCGCATGCAGGAGCTGGCGGACCGGCCCATCGACATCCACAGCGCGCCGATGATGCATGCGACGCTGTTCCAGCTCGACGACAACGAGCACGTCTTCCTTTTCGTTCCGCACCATCTGATCTGGGACGGCTGGTCCTTCGACCTGATGCAGCGCGAGCTTTCGGCCCTGTACGACGCGGCCGAGCGCGGCCGACCGCACAACCTGCCCGCGCTCTCCACCACCCAGGGGGACTACGCGGAGTGGCTGGAGAAGTGGCTGGCCGGGCCTGCCTGCGAGGAGCAGCTCGCCTTCTGGCGCGGCCGCCTCGAAGGCGCGAAGGCCGTGCGCCCGCCGGTGACCGACATGCCCCGGCGCGCCGGCAAGAGCGGCCAGGGCGGCGCGCACTGGATCCACATCGACCTGCAGAGCACGCAGCGGCTGCGCGAGATCGCGCGCGACATGGACGTGACGCTGAGCATGCTGACCTTCGGCGTGTACGCGCTGACCATGGCCCAGGTGACCGGCAACGACGCCATCGTCATCGCCAACCCGGTGCGTGGGCGCCAGCAGGCCGAGACCGAAGACGTGATGGGCTTCTTCAACAACGTGCTGCCGGTGTCGCTCACCATCGACCGCTCGCTCGCGCTGCCGGCCTTCATGCGCTACGTGAAGCAGGAGCTGCTGTCGATGATGAACAACCAGCAGGTGCCCTTCGAGCGCCTGATGGCCGAGCCGGGCTACGCGGGGCAGATCAAGACCTCCGGGCCCTACCAGTCGATGTTCTCGTTCCAGGACGCCCGCGAGCGCGCCCGCTCGGTCGGCAGCCTGCAGACCCGCCAGGTGCACGTGATGCAGCACGGCGCCACCGACGACATCGGCGTGTGGCTGATGGACAAGCCGCACGGCCTGGAAGGCGCGCTGATCTACAACGCCGACGTCTACCTGCGCGAGACCGGCGCCCAGCTGCGCGAGCGCTACCTCGAAGTGCTGCGCCGCGTGGCCGAGGAGCCGGGCGCCACGCTGGAGCGGATCACCGCCCCCGAGATGTCGACCAGCGCCGCCTACCTGCGCAAGATGGCGGCGGCCGATCCGGGCAAGGCCGCCGCCGCTAACGGTACCGTCGACGGCAACGGCGGCGCGGCCAGGGCGAAGCAGAGCCAGCTCGAGCCCGAGCAGGCACAGCTCGCCCGCATCTGGGCCGAGGTGATCGGCATCGACGTGGCCGACATCCGCGCCGGCGACAACTTCTTCGACCTCGGCGGCGACTCGCTTCTGGTGCTGCGCGCCGTGCAGCAGGCGGCCCTGACGCTGGGCCACCGCGTGGAGCCGCGCCGCTACCTGTTCGAGAACCTCGGGCAGATCGCCTCCTCGCCGCGCGTCGCGGCCGGGGGCGTGCCGTCGGACCTCGCCGAGCTCGCCGCCGGCACGGCCGCGCACGCCCAGCAGCATCAGCAGCAGCGCGGCGGACTGCTCGGCGCCCTCGGCGGCTGGCTGCGCAAGGGGTGATGAGCATGGCCGGCCATTCCCCCCAGCCGCTTTCCATCGACGTGCCGCTGTGCCTGTACGTCGACCTGGACAGGTTCGCGGGCCTTCCGTCGGAGCAGGTTCTCTCCGACGAGGAACGCGAGCGCGCCGAGAGCTTCCGCTCGCCGGTGGACCGCCAGCGCTACGTGGCCTCGCACCTCGCGCTGCGCCAGGCGCTGAGCGAGTACACCGGCCTGCAGCACGCCGAGCTGCATCTGTCGAAGGGCTCCTTCGGCAAGCCGTCGCTCACCGGCCATGCGCGCACGCAGTTCTCGCTGAGCCACAGCCAGGGGCTGGCGCTGATCGCCATCGGCGGGCGCGGCCCGCTGGGCGCCGACATCGAGCTGCTGCGCCCGGTGCCCGACGCGGCGGTGCTCGCGGCCGAGCATTTCACCCGCCGCGAGCAGGAAGCGCTGGCCGCCCTGCCCGCGCAGGAACGCGACCGCGCCTTCCTGACCTGCTGGACCCGCAAGGAAGCCTGCCTGAAGGCCATCGGCGTGGGGCTGCTGGTGTCGTCGCAGAGTTTCGAAGTGGGCCTGGAGCCCGACTGCCGCAGCGTGGAGCTTGCGGTGGCGGGCCGCATCCTCTGGCTGCTGCTGGGCCCGGCGCCCGAGCGGATGGACTGCGTGGGTTCCATCGCCGAATGGCGGCAGACCGAGGCGCGCGCCGGCAATGCCAGCCACTCGGGCCGCCTGCTGGAGGCGCACGCATGAGCCACCTGAAGCCGATCATGTTCGGGCCGGCCTCGCGGCAGCTCTTCGGCGTGTTCCATCCCGCCGAGGAAGACAGCGCCGGCGGCAACACCGCCGTGCTGCTGTGCCCGCCCTTCGGGCAGGAGGGCCTGCGCACCCACCGCTTCTTCAAGGTGCTGGCCGAGCGGCTCTCGCGCTCGGGCATTGCCACGCTGCGCTTCGACTTCTACGGCTCTGGCGATTCTCCGGGCGAGGAAGTCGAGGGCGAGCTCGACGGCTGGCGCCGCGACCTCTGCTCGGCGCACGAAGAGCTGCGGCGTCGCGCGCCCGGCGCTTCCATCGTGTGGATCGGCGCGCGGCTCGGTGCCACCGTGGCGGTGCTGGCGGCGCGCGGCGGGCGCTGCGACCCCGTGCGGCTGGTGCTGTGGGAGCCGGTGATCGACGGGCGCAGCTATGCGCGGCTGCTGCGCGAGCAGCACGTGGCCGCCATCGACACCACCTTCTGCATTCCCGACCTGGCATGGCGCCGAAGCCTGCTGCAGGAGCCCGAGGCGATGCCCGAGGAGGCGCTGGGCACCCTGCTCTCGCCCGCGCTGCGCGCGCAGCTGGCGGCGCTGGTGCCCGAGTCGCTGCCGCTCACCGCGCTGCACGACACGCTGGTGCTCGCCGGCCCCGACGACGAGCGCATCGCCCAGTGGGCGGCCGACCAGCAGTCGCGCCACATGCCGGTGCGCCTCGCGTACTTCAGCCACCAGCTCGACTGGACTTCCGACCCCTATCCCAACAGCGCGATGGTCCCGGCCGATGCGCTCAACCGCCTGCAGGGTGCTCTTCATGAATGACCCGACCACGACGCTTCCGGGCGCCATCGCCCAGGCCCCGCTGCAGTTCGGGCCCGGCGACGCGCTGATGGGCATGCTCACGCTGCCTGCGCGGCCGGCGCGCGGCGGCACCGCCTGCCTCATGTTCAACATGGGCGCCAACCATCGGGTGGGGCCGCGCCGCATCAACGTGAAGCTGGCGCACCTGCTGGCCGCGCGCGGCGTGGGCAGCCTGCGCTTCGACCTGGGCGGCATCGGCGACAGCGACGCGCTGGCCACCTCGCCCGACCTGCATGTGCGCGCGGTGCACAGCCTGAAGGCGGCCATGGACGCCGCGCAGCGCACGCTGGGCGTGAACCAGTTCGTGATCGTGGGCATGTGCTCGGGCGTGGAGCACGCCATGTCGGCCGCGCTGGCCGACCGGCGCGTGGTGGGGCTGTCGCTGTTCGACGGATTCGCCTTTCCCGAGTTGCGCGCGCGGCTGGAGCGCAACCTGCGCCGCGCGCTGGCCGCGCCCGCGCACCCGTCCTTTCCGGGCAAGGCCAGGCGCTGGCTGCAGCGGCACTTTCTGCGCAGCCACTCGACCACGCCCCTGCCGGGCTTCTTCGCTGAAAGGCGCGCGCCCGAGGCCAACGCGATCTGGTTCGGCGCCGCGCTGCAGCGCCTTGCCGAGCGCAACGTGGCGATGCAGCTGCTGTATTCGGGCTCGCTGCACGTGTGCGACCGCGGCCGCGACCAGCTCGGCGCCTTCGCCCGCAAGCCCTTCGCGCAGGGGCTGCAGTACGAGTTCCTCGGCGAGGTCGATCACACCGTGTGCACCGCGAGAGGGCAGCAGCTCTTCCTGCGCAGCGTGGGCGACTGGGTCGCCGAGCGCTGCCTGGCCGGCGGCACCGAGCGGCGCAGCCAGGGCAGCAGCCGGGCACCCGCCAGTCCCGAACCGGCCATGACCACCTGGGCCGCGCTCTGACAGAGCTCCACGCCGAACCATTCATTCACGCCTTGCACCACCCGCCACAACCAGCCGTCAAGGAGATCACCATGCAACGCCACGATCCAGCGACACAAGCACGCGGAACGCAACCGTCCGCGGTCCTGGCCCGGACGCCAGCGCAGGCACGGCTGCGATGGTTCGGGCTGGCCATGCTGGTCTCGATCTGGCTGGTGATGCTCGCGGGCTGCGCTCCGGGATTCGGCTCGGTGGCACCGCTGGGCTTCACCCGCGCCAACGGCGACAGCACGGCCTCGGGCAGCACCGGACAGATCATCCCGATCACGCCCGACCTGATCCGCACGCAGATCGCGCAGCGGCCCAAGGGCGTGCCCGAGAACATCAAGCGCCTGTTCACCGCGGCACCGGTCTACACCATCGGGCCGGGCGACGTGGTGGGCATCATCGTGTACGACCACCCCGAGCTGCTGCCGAACGCCGGCGCGGTGATCGCGCAGCAGTCGGACCCGACGGGGGTGACCGTGGCGCCCGGCTTCATCGTCGACGCCAAGGGCGAGATCTTCTTTCCGTACATCGGGCGCACCAAGGTGCAGGGCCTGACCGAGAGCGGCGCGTCGGAGCTGATCGCGCAGCGCATCAAGTCCTTCATCAAGGACCCGCAGGTGACGGTGCGCATCCAGTCCTTCCGCAGCCAGCGCGCCTACGTGCAGGGCGAGGTGCGCGCGCCGGGCCTGCAGATCTTCACCGACGTGCCGATGACGCTGTCGGAGGCCATCAGCCGCGCCGGCAGCTTCACCCAGGCCGGCGACCGCGCGAACGTCACGCTCACGCGCGGCGGCGTCTCGACGGTCATCAACCTGCCGATGCTCCAGGCGATGGGCGCCGACCCCAACAGCATTCCGCTGCGCAATGGCGACATCGTGAACGTCGGCACCCGCGAGGACAGCCGCGTCTACGTGATGGGCGAGGTGCGCGCGCCGTCGGCGCTGCAGATGCGCAACAACGGCCGGCTGAGCCTGAACGAGGCGCTCGGCGATGCAGGCGGGCCCGACCTCGCGACCTCCGACCCCGGCCAGATCTACGTGGTGCGCAACTCGCCCGACAACCTGGACGTGCAGCAGGTCTTCAACCTCAACGCGAAGAACCCGGTGGCGCTCGCGCTGGCCGACCGCTTCGAGCTGCAGCCGCGCGACGTGGTGTACGTCGACCGCGTGCCGCTGGTGAGCTGGAGCCGCGTGTTCAGCCTGATCCTGCCGGCCGCGCAGGTCGTCAACCTCGCCCGCGACACGGCCCGCCGCTAGGCGCCTCGCCAGTCCCGGACAGCAACAACGCCAACGCAAAAGGTGAACCCCATGAACGCGCACTGGCAACCGTCGCTTCCCGCGCCCGCGGGCACCCCAGTGACGGTGCTCGAAACCACGGCGTGGCCCCGCGAGTCCCGCTTCCACGAGTACTTCGACATCCTCGTGGACAACCGCTGGCTGATCGCCGGCATCACGGCGCTGGCGCTGCTGGCGGGCGTGGGCTACGCGCTCTTCGGCACCCGCGTGTACGAGGCCAACATCCTGATCCAGGTGGAAGACCCCGACCGCTCGGGCGGCAACTTTCCGGGCGATGCCAACGGAGGCGGCGGCATCAGCGTGAAGACGCCGACCGCGGGCGAGACCGAGATCCTGCGCTCGCGCATGGTGCTGGGCCAGGCGATGGAGAACACCCGCCTGTACATCGGCGCGAAGCCGCTCTACATACCCGTGGTGGGTGAGTTCCTGGCGCGGCATTCGAGCCGGCTTTCCACGCCGGGCGTGTTCGGCTGGGGCAACTATGTCTCGGGCACCGAGCAGATCGCCGTCGCGCAGATGGACGTGCCGCCCGCCCTGGAGGGCAAGAAGTTCACGCTGGTCGCGGGCACCGAGGGCAACTACACCCTGACCAGCCCCGAGCTCGAGTCGCCGCTGCACGGCACCGCCGGCACGCCGCTGGACGCCACCGTGCCCGGCGGCAACCTGCACCTGCTGGTGGGCTCCTTCGAGGCCCGCCCCGGCGGGGCCTTCGAGCTGGTGCGCCACTCGAAGCAGCTGACGCTGCTGGGCCTGCAGCGCAACCTGCGCGTGGTCGAGAAAGGCAAGCAATCGGGCGTGATGGACGTCAGCCTGCAGGCCGAGGACCGCAACCAGCTCGCCGCGGTGCTCAACGAGATCGCCGGCCTGTACGTGCGCCAGAACATCGAGCAGAAGACGGTGCAGGCCGAGCGCGCCCTGAGCTTCCTGGGCACCGAGCTGCCCAAGCTCAAGCAGCAGCTGGAGCAGTCCGAGGACGCCTACAACCGCTACCGCAACCAGAACGGAACCATCAACCTGGACGACGAGGCCCGCAACGCCCTGTCGCAGAACGCCGACCTGCAGACCAAGCTGCTCGACGCCAGGCAGAAGCGGCTGGAGCTGGTGGGCCGCTTCACCGCCGAGCACCCCATGGTGCGCACGCTGGACGCGCAGATCGCCTCGCTCAAGAAGGAGCTGGACGCGGTCGACGGCCGCATCCGCCGCATGCCCATGCTGCAGCAGAACGCGGTGCGCATGCAGCGCGACATCAAGGTCAACACCGAGCTCTACGCGACGCTGCTCAACAGCTCGCTGCAGATGCGGCTGGCCAAGGAAGGCAAGGTGGCCAACGTGCGCGTGCTCGACCAGGCGCTGGTGGCCGAGAAGCCGGTGCGGCCCAAGCCGGTCATCGTGGTCGCGCTGGCGCTGGCCGGTGGCCTCTTCGCCGGTGGCGCGGCGGCGCTGGCGCGCAAGAACCTGAAGCGCTCCATCGAGAGTCCGGACCACATCGAGGCGATCACCGGGTTGAACGTGTACAGCAGCATCCCGCTGAGCACGCAGCAGCGCGTGCTCGACCGCGCGGTGCGCAAGGGCAAGCCCGGCGTCAAGGTGCTGGCGGCGCTGCACGTGGAAGACCCGGCGCTCGAAGGCCTGCGCAGGCTGCGCACGGCGCTCAAGTTCGTGATGGTGGGCGCGCCCAACAACCGCATCCTGATTTCCAGCGCCACGGCCGGCGCGGGCAAGACCTTCGTGTCGTCGAACTTCGCCACGCTGCTGGCGGTGTCGGGCAAGCGCGTGCTGCTGATCGACGGCGACCTGCGCCGCGGCACCCTGACCGAAGACTTCGGCCTGCAGCGCCGCGACGGCCTGGCCGACGTCATCAACGGCGAGGTGCCGCTGGAGCAGGCCATCCACCACCAGGTGCTGCCCTACCTGGATGTGATGTCCGCCGGCACGCCGCACCCGGACCCGGCCGGCCTGATGACCAGCGACACCTTCGCGCATGCGCTGGCGCTGCTGTCGGCACGCTACGACGTGGTGGTGATCGACGCGCCCCCGGCCCTGCTGGCCTCCGAGACCGCCGCCATGGCGCCGAGCATGGGCACCGTGCTGCTGGTGGCGCGCGCGGACAACAGCGAGATGGGCGAGTTGCTCGAAAGCAGCAAGCGGCTGGCCCACGTTGGCGCGGCCTTCCACGGGGTGGTGTTCAACGCGGTCGACACCACGCAGCGCCGCAACCGCAGCTACAGCTACGGCTACTACGGCTATGCCCCGACGACCACCGCCGCCGCTCCCGCGCCCCGGCGCGATCCCGCTTACCAGCTGGACACGGCCGACACCGTGATGCCCAGGCGCATCGAACCGGAGCACGCCGAATCATGAACACGCTCAGATCCACCTCCTCCACCGGGCACGGGCCCGGCAATCCGGGCGTCGGCACCGCGGCCGCCAACACGGCGCCCTACATGCCGCTGGGCGGCGCGCCCTGGCTGCGCCGCGCCAAGCGCATGGCCGACATCCTGATGGCCGGCTCCTTCTTCCTCTTCTTCGGCTGGGCCTATGCGCTCGTCTGGCTCGGCGTGCTCTACACCTCCGGAGGCCCGGCCATCTACATGCAGCCGCGCTACGGCAAGGGCGGGCGCGTCTTCAAGTTCTACAAGTTCCGCTCGATGGTGGCCGACGCCGACGCGGTGCTGGCGCGCCACCTGCGCCAGAACGAGGCCGCGCGGCGCGAATGGGCCGTCTACCAGAAGCTGCAGAACGACCCGCGCATCACCCGCTTCGGCGCCTTCCTGCGCAAGTACAGCATCGACGAGTTCCCGCAGTTCTGGAATGTGCTCAAGGGCGACATGAGCATGGTTGGCCCCCGCCCCTGCATGTTCGCGCAGAAGGACCTGTACGGCGACTACTGGGACCACTACTGCGCCGTGCGCCCCGGCATCACCGGCCTGTGGCAGATCAGCGGGCGCAACGAGATCAGCTACCGCCGCCGCGCCGCGATGGACGCGGAGTACGTCGCGCACCTGTCGCTGTGGCGGGATTTCGTGATCCTGCTGAAGACCTTCGGGGTGGTGACAGGCGCGCGCGGGTCGCGCTGATCGGCTTCGATTCCCTACCGAAAGAACATATGCGGATATTTGTTGCGGGACACCGTGGAATGGTCGGCCAGGCCCTGGCGGGCCAGCTGCGCGGGCTCGGCCACGAGGTGGTTTGCCGCCAGCGCTCCGAGCTCGATCTTCTGGACCAGCGAGCCGTAGGCCGCTTCTTCTCGGACGAGCAGATCGACCAGGTCTACCTGGCGGCTGCCAAGGTCGGCGGCATCCATGCCAACACGAGCTATCCGGCGCAATTCATCTACGAGAACCTCATGATCGCGGCGAACGTGACGCATCAGGCGTTTCTTGCAGGCATCAGGCGGATTCTCTTTCTCGGTTCGAGCTGCATCTACCCGCGCCTGGCAGGACAACCCATACACGAGGAATACCTGCTCGACGGCAGGCTGGAGCCGACCAACGAGCCCTACGCGATCGCCAAGATCGCCGGGCTCAAGCTGTGCGAGAGCTACAACCGGCAGTACGGGGAAAGCCACGGCGTCGACTACCGCAGCGTGATGCCGACCAACCTGTACGGGCCGGGCGACAACTATCACCCCGAGAACAGCCACGTCGTGCCGGCGCTGATCCGCCGCTTTCATCAGGCGAAGCTGGACGATGCGCCGAGCGTGCAGATCTGGGGCAGCGGCCGGGTACGCCGCGAGTTCCTCTACGTCGACGACATGGCGCAAGGGTGCATCGCCGTGATGAACCTGCCTCGCGCGGCCTACGAGCTTCAGACGGACCCGATGCGCAGCCACATCAACCTCGGCACCGGCGAGGACGTGTCGATCTCGGAGCTTGCGGAACTGATCCGCGACGTCGTCGGCTACCGCGGAGACATCCGCTACGACCCGACGAAGCCCGAGGGCACGCCGCGCAAGTTGCTGGACGTGTCCCGCGCGGGAGCCATCGGCTGGAAGGCCCGCGTGCCGCTCGCCGAGGGTTTGCGCCGTACCTATTCCGCCTATCAGGCATCCACCCGCCTCACCGAGGAGATCGAACATGTCTAAGCGCGCTCTGATCACCGGCATCACCGGCCAGGACGGCTCCTATCTTGCCGAGTTGCTGATCGAAAAAGGCTACGAGGTGCACGGCATCAAGCGGCGGACCTCCCAGTTCAACACGGGACGCATCGACCATCTCTACTCGGACGTCCATTCGAAGGCGCAGCGACATCTGCACCTGCACCACGGCGACCTGTCCGACGGCAGCAACCTCACCCGGATCATGCAGGAGGTGCAGCCCGACGAGGTCTACAACCTGGGGGCGCAGAGCCATGTGGCCGTCAGCTTCGAAAGTCCCGAGTACACGGCCGACATCAATGGCCTGGGCGCGTTGCGCCTGCTCGAGGCCATCCGGCTCCTGGGCCTTCAATCGAAGACACGTTTCTACCAGGCCAGCACGAGCGAACTCTACGGACAGGTGCAGGAGTCCCGCCAGAGCGAAGCGACTCCCTTCTACCCGCGCAGCCCCTACGGTGCGGCGAAGCTCTTCGCCTACTGGATCACCAAGAACTACCGCGAGGCCTACGGCTTCTACGCCTGCAACGGAATCCTGTTCAACCACGAGAGTCCGCGCCGCGGAGAGACTTTCGTGACCCGCAAGGTCACGCGGGGCCTGGCGAACGTGGCGCAGGGCCTCGAACAGTGCCTCTTCCTCGGCAACATGAACGCATTGCGCGACTGGGGCCACGCCAAGGACTACGTACGGATGCAGTGGCTGATGCTGCAGCAGCCCACGGCCGTCGACTACGTGATCGCGACCGGAGCGCAATACAGCATCCGCGACTTCGTGACCCGCGCCGCGCGGCAACTCGGCATCTCCCTGGTCTTCGAGGGCGAAGGCATCGACGAGGTGGCGATCGCCGCCGATGTCACCGGCGAAGACGCACCTGCGGTCTGCCCGGGCGATGTGCTGGTCCGCGTCGATCCGCGCTACTTCCGCCCCTCGGAAGTCGAAACACTGTGCGGCAATCCCTCGAAGGCAGCGGATGAACTCGGCTGGGTACCGGAGATATCCCTCGATCAGATGATCGCCGAGATGGTGGCCAGCGATCTCGAACTGGCCAAGCGCCAGGCGCTGCTGCAGCGTCACGGCTATCACACGCCGCAGAGCATCGAGGCCTGAAAGCGGCACGAGCGGCTTCCATCCCCACACAGCAGGCCCGCCATGCGCCCCCTCGCCTTCTGGTCCGGCATCGTCTGCGCCGCGCTGTGCGGCCTGGTCGATCCGGTTTGGGGCTACGCGGCGGTGTTCGTGCTGTCGCTGGTGCAGATCGCGATGCTGGGATCGGCCGGCGGCAGCGTGTTCCTGCTGATCCACTACGCGGCCATCCTGACCTACTTCTCTATCGCGCCGGCGATGCAGATATCGCACGACATCGACTTCTGGGACGCGGGCGTGATGCGCGCCGATTCGCACACGCAGGCGCTGATGCTCTTGCTGCTCTACATGGCGGGCGTGGAGGCCGCGCGGCTGGGGGAGCGCGATGCGCCCGCCGACGCGATGGCGCGGCGCGACGGCCGCATGGCCGAGCTCGCCAACGCCCAGTTGCTGCTGCTGGGCTGCGCGGTGTTCGCCTTCGCCGCGCTGCTGGTGAAGCCGGAGCTCAACTTCGTGGCGCGTGGGGTCGCGGGCCTGGGCAGCGAGGACAACAACCTCGCCATCGACTTCATCTTCTATTCCACGCTGCCCAAGCTGGTGGTGCTGATGTGCTTCGTGGCGCTGGCCATCCAGGCGTTGCGCCGCCGCACGCTGTGGTCGTGGGGCGTGGCGGGCATCGCCTTCGGGCTGGCGGCGATCGCGGCCAACCCGGTGAACACGGCCCGGCAAGTCCTGCTGATCGGGCTGCTGCCGCTGCTCGTCCATGCGCTGGCGCGCAGCCGGCGCTGGCTGCTCGCGGGCCTGATCTTCGGCTCCATCGCGGGGCTGGGACCGGTGCTGAACCTGATCTCGCGCGGCAGCATCTGGGGCGAGGAGCTGCGGACCTTTCCCTTCAGCCAGGACTTCGACGCGATGTTCGTCGTCGCGGGCATCCTGGAGCGCGCGCCCATTCCGGACCTGGGCTGGGGCCGCTACCTGCTGTCGGCCTTCTCGTTCTTCCTGCCGCGCAGCCTGAAGATGTTTCCCGACTTCGACCCGCTGGGCTGGTCGGCCATCCTCGGCAACTTCTCGCAGGCCAATCTCTCGCTGCCGCCCTTCACCACGGCGTATTTCGACTTCGGCCTGGCAGGGCCGGCGCTATTCGGCTTCGCGGTATCGGCCGCCTTCCGGGCGGTGGACCGCGCCGTCCAGGCCGGGCGGCCGGTGTCGGGCTCCTACCTGGCGGCGCTGGTGCTGCTGGCCGCCTACGTGCCGTTCATGCGCGGCCCGATCCTCGGCTGGGGGCCGTTCGCGGCCTCGGGCGTGATCGCCGCATTCATCGCGGGCTCTCTGAGCTCCCGCACCCGCCGCGCGATGACGCGCGTGGTGCGGCGCCGCCTGCCGAGCGCATGAAGGAAGAAGAAAGAAAAGAAAGAAGTACCCATGGCCGCTTACCTCTACTACGACACCGTGCGCCTCAACAAGGCAGCCGGCGGCGTGCTCAACGTGTCGCAGGTGCTGCTGCGCCACATGCGGCTTTCGCCCGACGACCGCGTTGTGCCGGTGAGCGAACGGCATCCACGCCTCTTCGCTCTGGCGCAGCGTCTGAAGATCAGCCGCTTCGTGCTCGACACGCTGCTCTACAACTTCCACCGGCTGCGCACGCTGATCACCGGCGAGCAGCTGTTCTCGATGTTCCCCAACTACTACCTGCCGCTCACGCTGCTGGGGCGGCATCGCGACTCGGTGGTGATCGTGCACGACCTGCAGTACAAGGCCTATCCGCAGTATTTCGGGCGCCTCAAGCGGCTCTTCCTCGACTGGAATCTCTGGCGCGCGGCGCGCAGCGCGGCCGACGTGGTCTTCATCAGCCGCAGCAGCCAGCGCGACTTCGAGCGCCACTTCGGCCGCGGCGCGCGTTCCAGCGTCATCTTCAACCCGGTGGACGCGCCGCGAGTCGCCCCGGCCGCCGTCACGGCGCCCGGCGCGCGCTATCTGATCGCGGCCTACCACTACTACCCGCACAAGAACTTCGCCGGCATCCTCGCGCTCTTCGAGCGCATGAAGGCGGCCGGGCTGGTCGACTACCTCGACATCACCGGCAACGGTGCGGCGGAAGTGCAGCGGATGGTGTCGGCGATGTCGCCCGAGGTGCGCGAGTACGTTCGGCACCGCGGCCTGGTGCCGCGCGACGAGCTGCTGCGGCTGTACCAGGGCGCCACCGCCTTCATCTCGCTCTCGACCTTCGAGGGTTTCAACCTCTCGGCGGCGGAGGCGGCGACGCTGGGGGTGCCGCTGCTGCTGTCGGACATTCCGGTGCACCGCGAGCTGTTCGCGGACTACGCCTTCTTCGCGGGCAGCGACGGCGACGATCCGGAGCAGATCGCGCAGTACCTGGCGCACCACGAGCACGCCCGCCCGGCGTGGGTGCACGCCGGCACCTGCGCACCCGCCAACGTCGCGAGGCGCTACCTGATGCTCAAGCGCGGCACGCTTTCGCTCGCGGGGGCCGTGCCATGACCGCATGCCTGCCGCACGTCGTGCGATTGATCGCGAAGCTGCTGCTGGCGGTGGCGGTGGCGCTGCCGCTGGCGGCCCATGCCCAGCCCGCATCGGCGCCGACGCCGGGCTTCGGCGTGATGGTTCATTACCTGCCCGACAAGCAATCGATCGGCGAGATCAGGCGCTTCGACGTGGAAGCCTTCGCGGCCACGCTGGCGGAGATGCGCGTCTCGCACCTGATCCTGACGCTGGGGCAGAACAGCGGCCAGTACATCGCGCCCAACGCGGCGCTGGAGGTGCTCTGCCCGGCCAGCGCCGCAAACCGCCCGCCGCGCGACCTGCCGCTGGAGATCGGCCGGGCCCTGCGCAGCCGGGGCATCGCGCTGATCCTGTACCTGCCGTTCCGTGCGCCGCAGGCCGACCGCGCGCTCATGGATTGCCTGGGCGACGTGTCGGAGCAGGAGCCGCCGCCGGCCCGTTTCATCGCGGCGTGGTCCAGCGTGATCCGCGACTGGTCGCAGCGCTATGGCGCGCTGGCCAGCGGCTGGTGGTTCGACGGCACCTACAACACCAAGGGCATCACGCCCGCCGGCTGGGAGATGCTGTGCAGCGCCGCGCGCGCGGGCGCCACCAACCGCTGGCTGGCCTTCAACGCGGGCGAAGGCGCGGAGCGCTTCAGCGCGAAGTCGGCCCCCTGCCAGAACCTGATGGCCGGCGAATACATGCAGCCGCCGCCGCACCTGACCGGCCCGCCCTCGGAACTCGTCCTGCACGTGCTGACGCCGCTGACCGCCTCGTGGGGCCGCGACGCGCCAGCGCGATTCACGGCCGCGCAGCTTCGTGCCTGGATCGCCGACGCATCAGCCGCGCGCGGCCTCTTCACGCTGGACATGCCCATCGACGCAGCCGGCCGCTTCGTTCCCGCGCATGTCGCGCTCATCAAGAGCGTCACGGCGGCGAGCAAGCCCTGAATCAGAGAAACGCTGTCACACCTGCCTCAACCCAACCCGATCACCATGAACCCGCCCCTGCCCTTCATCGTCGTGGAAGACCGCCAGAACAAGACCCTCGCGCTGTGCCGCGAATCGGCGGAGCTGGCCGGCGAGCCGCTGCTCGTGCTCTCGGACACCGACGCGGGTCCGGCCTACGAGCGCTTCTGCCGCTCCTACGTGCACCTGTCGAGCAACACGCCGGAGTTCGAGAAGATCTGCTTCCGGCGTTACTTCCTGCTTGCGCGCTTTCTGGAATCCAACCCCGAAGTGCGCGATTTCGTGCTGATCGACAGCGACGTGCTGCTTTTCCAGGGCGCGGGGCAGCACATCAGGCGGCTGGTGGGCAGGGCCGATTTCTCGGGTTCCAGCATGCAGTCGGCCGACGGCTGGAACCCCTGCCAGATCTCGCCGCACGTGAGCTACTGGACATCGAGCGGACTGCGCCGCTTCGTGGCCTGCGTGCTCGACACCTATGCCACGCCCTCGGGGCGCCGGAAGCTGCGCGAGATCTCGGCGCGCTTCGCCGCGCGGGGCGTGCGCGGCGGCGTGTCGGACATGACGCTGCTCTACCTCTGGGCGCACGCCACCGGCAACGACGAGCCCATCAATCGGGTGCTCGAGGGCACGGTCGTCGACCACAACATCAACGGCATGCACAACCTGCATCGCGGGGAGTTCAAGGTGCTGGGCGGCGCCAAGCGCATCGCCTACCGCGAGGGCAAGGCCTGGCTGACCAGCACCTCGGGCGAGCTCACGCGCGTGGTGGCGCTGCACTTCCAGGGCAGCGCCAAGATGGCCATGCCCTACGCCCTGCGCGGCCACATGCTCACCGTGGCGGCCGTGACCTATGGGCTGCAGATCGCCCGTCGCGCGAAGAACAACGCCTTTCGCGCGGGCGCCTTCGCGCGCCGGCTGTTCGACACGCGCCGCGTGCACCGCGTGCCGGCCGGCAAATGAGCACCAGCGAGCCGACGCCATGAAGCACTTCAGCCTGCCACT
The DNA here is from genome assembly GCF_048305045.1 of Variovorax sp. 278MFTsu5.1. NCBI lineage: Bacteria > Pseudomonadati > Pseudomonadota > Betaproteobacteria > Burkholderiales > Comamonadaceae > Variovorax > Variovorax sp. 278MFTsu5.1. Next base: position 3,419,157 of record NZ_CP157622.1, on the reverse strand, counting down.
ACCGCTGCCCGGGGCGCGCATGGCATGGCTGTCGGGCCTGGGCGCGCTCGCTTCGCGGCTCTACGTGTACCTGTCGGGCTTCCTGGCCATCTTCCTGATGGCTGCGAGCGTTCCGCCCGCGCGCTTCGGCGAGTACTCGGTCTACCAGTCGGTGCTGGAGGTGGCGCTGGTGGTGGCCACGCTGGGCAGCTCGCTGCTGTTCTCTCGCAACGCGGCCTCGGCGCCGCCGGGCGTGACGCGCGGCGACGTGGTGCGCACGCTGTCCATCGGCCTGCCGCTGGCTACCGTGCTCGCGACGGTGATCCTCACGGTGCAGCGCCTGCCGGTGGGCGACGCGCCCTTCGCCATCCTGGTGGTCACGCTGGCGGTGTTCGCATTCAACAGCCTGCGGCTTTCCTTCAGCCGCGGCCTCGGGCACTCGGGGCTGCTGAACCTGGAGGCCGGAATCCGCTCGACCGTCCTGGTCGCGGGCGTGGGCGTCTGCGCCGCGGTGCATTTCGACCTGGGCGTGGCGCACCTGCTGCTCATCAACCTGATCGCGGTGGTCGTGGTGTGCCTGGCCGTGGGCCTGCCGGCCAACGGCGAGGCGCCGCCGGTGGGGCGCGCGGCGCTCGGGCTGGCCTCGCAGGCCGGGGCGACGGTGTATTCGCTGCTCATGTTCCTGCTGCGCAAGTCGGACCTGCTGATCGTGGCCTCTTTCATGCCGCTGAGCTACGTGGGCGCCTTCAAGCTCGCCTTCCTGCTGGCCGAGGCGCCCTCGCAGTTCGTGCAGGCCTTCCTGGTCACAAAAACGCCCGCGATGCTGGAGACCGAGGCCGGCAACTTCACGGCCGCGAAGCTGCGGCTCGCGCGGCACTCCTTCCTGCTGGGCTGCGGGCTCTTCGTCGGGCTGGCCGCGCTCATCTCGGTGGCCGCGCCGCTGCTCAAGCTGGGCAACGAGGCGCGCACCATCTTCCTCTGCATCGCGCCCTACTTCCTCCTGCGCACCTACACGATCCACCACGAGATGGTGCTGTCGCTGAAGACCTCGATGGGCTCGCTGGGCCAGTGGGCGCTGCTGGAGGTCGCGCTGCGGCTGGCGTCCTACGTGCTGGTGGTGGCGCTCTTTCCGGACAAGCCGCACTACGTGTTCTTCATTGCCTGCCTGAGCGACTTCGCGCTGTACGAAACGCGCATGCGCCTGCATTTCGGTTTCTTCCCCATCGTGCGCCTGCTGGCGTGGAGGCGGGCATCGTGAAGATCCTCCTCTACTCGATGAACTTCGCGCCCGAGCTGGCCGGCATCGGCAAGTACTCGGGCGAGATGGCCGAGTGGCTGCAGGCGCGCGGGCACGAGGTGCGGGTGATCGCGTCGCCGCCCTTCTTTCCGCAGTGGTCGGTGTTCGAGGGCTACTCGGCCTGGATGTACCGCAAGTCCGACTGGAACGGCGTGACGGTCTGGCGCGCGCCCACCTGGGTGCCGTCGCAGCCGCGCGCGCTAGGGCGCATCGGGCATCTGCTGTCGTTCACGCTGTCGAGCATTCCGCTGCTGCTGGCCCAGATGTTCTGGCGGCCTGACGTGGTGTTCGTGGTCGAGCCGCCCGTGTCCTGCGCGCCGGCCGCGCTGTGCCTGGCCAAGCTGCTGCGCGTGAGGTCGTGGCTGCACATCCAGGACTACGAGGTGGACGCGGCCTTCGGCCTGGGCTGGCTGCGCGGCGAGCGGGTGCGGCGCTTCGCGCTGGCCGCCGAGCGCTGGCTGATGCGCAGGTTCGACCGGGTGTCGACCATCTCCAGCGCGATGCGCTCCAAGGCGCTGGAAAAGGGCGTGGACGAATCGCGGCTGGTGCTGTTCCCGAACTGGGTCGACGTGGAGGCCATCCGGCCCCTGGAGCGGCCGGCGCTGGTCTCAGGTGCTTCCGCGCAGGGCTACCGGGCCGAACTGGGCATTCCGGCCGACGCGGTGGTGGTGCTCTATGCGGGCAGCCTCGGCAGCAAGCAGGGCATCGAGCTGCTGGCCGAGGCGGCGCGGCTGCTGGTGTGCTCGCACAACATCCACTTCGTGTTCTGCGGCAACGGGCCGAGCCGCTCTTCGCTGATGAACGCCTGCGTGCGGCTGGGCAACGTGCACTTTCTCGACCTGCAGCCGGCCGAACGCTTCAACGAGCTGCTGGGCATGGCCGACCTCCATGTGCTGCCGCAGCGTGCCGACGCCGCCGACCTGGTCATGCCCTCGAAGCTGGGCGGCATGCTGGCGAGCGGCCGCGCGGTGATCGTGACCGCGCATGCCGGCACCGCGCTCAGCGAGGCGGTGTGGGGCCGCGGCGTGGTGGTCGAGCCCGGCGACGCCGCCGCGCTGGCCGACGCCATCGAGCAGCTTTCCATGTCGCCAGCCACGCGCGAGCTGATGGGATCGATCGGCCGGCGCTTCGCCGAGGCCGAGCTCGACCGCAACGTGATCCTGCAGCGCCTCGAAGAGCAGCTGCAGCGCTGCGTCACCGCCTGACGCGACGACCGGCCCGCCCCAAGGAACACCACCATGCCCGCACCCAGGATCCTCGTGACAGGCGGCGCAGGCTTCATCGGCAGCCACACCTGCGTGGCGCTGATCACGGCGGGCTACCAGCCGGTGGTGCTCGACACGCTGGTCAACAGCGACGCGCGCTCGCTGAAGCGGGTGGCGTGCATCACCGGCGTCGAGCCCGTGCTGGTGCGCGCCGACGTGCGCGACGGCGCCGCGCTCGACCGCACCTTTGCCGCGCACGGCGTGCAGGCGGTGGTGCACCTTGCGGGACTGAAGGCGGTCGGCGAATCGGTGGCCGATCCGCTGGGCTACTACGACGTCAACCTGGCCGGCAGCCTGGTGCTGGCGCGTGCCATGGACCGTGCGGGCGTGCGTACGCTGGTGTTCTCGTCGTCGGCCACGGTGTACGGCGACTCGCAGCCCTCGCCCATCGCCGAGGCCGCGCCGCATGGGCCGGTCAACCCCTACGGCCGCACCAAGTCGATGGTGGAGAGCATGCTGGCCGACCTCTCGCACGCCGATGCGCGCTGGGGCATCGCCTGCCTGCGCTATTTCAACCCGGTGGGCGCGCACGAGAGCGGCCTGCTCGGCGAACTGCCCAACGGCCCGCCCAACAACCTGATGCCCTACATCTCGCAGGTCGCGGCCGGCGAGCGCGAGTGCCTGGTGGTGCACGGCGCCGACTACGACACCGCCGACGGCACCGGCGTGCGCGACTACGTGCACGTGATGGACGTGGCCGAGGGCCACGTGGCGGCGCTGCACCGCGCGGCGCGACGGCCCGGCATCCTCATGGCCAACCTGGGCACCGGCCACGGCGCATCGGTGCTGGAGGTGGTCTCGGCCTTCGAGCGCGCGAGCGGCCGGCGCATCGCGCTGCGCATCGGGCCGCGCCGCCCGGGCGACGCACCCGCCTACTGGGCCGATGTGCGCAGCGCATGGCGCACGCTCGGCTGGCGGGCGCGCCGCGACCTCGACCAGATGTGCGCCGACAGCTGGCGCTGGCAGTGCGCCAGCCCGCGCGGATTCGACGACCCGGTGCCCACCCTGGTGCCCGGTGCCGTGCTGTTCCAGAACAAAGACAGAGCCATCAACATCCACTCCAACCGGGGGCACACCCATGTCTGAACAAGCTACACCCCCAGCCGTCGAGCTGGGCGCCGGCCAATCGGGCTATCCGCCAGGGGTCTGCGCGCCGGCCACGCCGCTGTGGCCCGGTTTCCTGACCGGGCAGGAAGACGCGCCGGTGCGCGTGCTGCTCGTGGACGACGACGAGTTCATGCGCCGCGTGATCGCGCAGGAGCTGCTGTCGGACCTGCGCATACAGCTCGAAGGCCAGGCCGGCAGCCTGCGCGACGGCCGGCGGCTGGTGGCCACGCACGAGTTCGACGTGCTGATGGTCGACCTGCGGCTGGGTGACGGCTCCGGCTTCGACCTGATCCAGGAAGCGCGCGAGCACCGCCGCTCGGCCGAGATCATCGTCATCACCGTGCTGGAGGACGAGGCGCACGTGCTGCACGCGCTGGAACTGGGCGCCACCGGCTACCTCTTGAAGGACGCCTGGCTGCAGAGCTTCGCCCAGGCGGTGCTGCAGGTGGTCAACGGCGGCGCGGCCATCACGCCGCGGCTGGCACGCCGGTTGCTCTCGCGGCTGAGCCACCGGCCGATGGGCGCGCTGCCACCGGCTGCGCAACCCCTGCCGCGCGAGACGACGCTGACGGCGCGCGAGTGCGAGGTTTTGCGCTTCGTCGCGCGCGGGCACGTCACGGAGGAGATCGGAAACAGGCTGGGCATCTCGGGGCAGACCGTCAACGCCCACATCAAGAACATCTACAAGAAGCTGCACGTCCACTCGCGCGCGCAGGCCGTGAGCTATGCCGCGTATTCCGGGCTGATCTGAAGCGGCCCTTTCCTCTCTTCTTCATCAACCTGCACGCAACCCCAACGCTGGCGACCGATCATGAAAACCGCTCCCTCCATCCATCCCGTGGTCCTGTGCGGCGGCAGCGGCACGCGGCTTTGGCCGCTGTCGCGCAAGGCCCTGCCCAAGCAGTTCGCGCCGCTGGTCGGCGGCAAGAGCCTGCTGCAGCTCACGCTGGAGCGGCTGGCTCTGCTGAACGCCGACATCACCTGCGTGACCTCGGAAGACCACCGCTTCCTGGTGAAGGAAACGGTGGAGAACGCCGGTGTCACGGGCCGGCAGATCCTGGAGCCGGTGGCGCGCAACACCGCTGCAGCGATGGCATCGGCCGCGCTGATGGCCGAGCCTGACGACCTGCTGCTGTTCGCGCCTTCGGACCACCATATCCCCGACGCCGCCCTCTTCGCCCGCACCGTGCATGCCGGCGTCGATGCGGCACTGGCGGGCCGGATCGTCACCTTCGGCGTGGTGCCCAGTTTCCCGAGCACGGCCTACGGCTACATCGAGGCCGGCGAGGCGCTGGCCGACGGGCACAGCCAGGCGGTGGCGCGCTTCGTCGAGAAACCGACGGCAGCGGTGGCCGAAATGCTGATCCTGAACGGCGGCTACAGCTGGAACGCGGGCATCTTCCTCGTGCAGGCGCGCACGCTGATCGCCGCGCTGCGCGAGCACGCAGGCGACATCCTGCAGGCCTGCGAGAGCGCCGCGGCCAACGCGACCCGCGACGGCAGCTTCGTGCGGCTGGACCGCGCGGCCTTCGAGCAATGCCGTGCCGACAGCATCGACTACGCGGTGCTCGAGAAGCATCGCCAGATCGCGGTCGTGAAGTTCGAGGGGCTGTGGAGCGACGTGGGCAGCTGGAACGCGGTCGCCAGCCTGCACCCGGCCGACGATGCCGGCAACCGGCTCAGCGGCAAGGCCAGCGCGCTGAACTCGCGCAACACCTTCGTGCATGCGCCGCACCGGCCGGTGGTGGCGCTGGGCACGCAGGACCTGATCATCGTGGATACGCCCGACGCCGTGCTCGTGGCCGGCGCGGGCTGCGCCGAGCAGGTGGCGGAGGTGGTGCGCAAGCTCTCGCTGGAAGGCTGCGCGGAAGCCACCGAGCACCGCCGCGTGGTGCGGCCATGGGGCGCCTACGACAGCATCGACCTGGGCGAGCGCTTCCAGGTCAAGCGCCTCACGGTCAAGCCCGGCGCCAGGCTCTCGCTGCAGATGCACCACCACCGCTCCGAGCACTGGGTGGTGGTGAAGGGCACGGCGCGCGCCACCTGCGACGGCAAGGTCAGCCTGGTGCACGAGAACGAGTCGATCTACCTGCCCTCCGGAGCGGTCCACCGGCTGGAGAACCCCGGCAAGACGGTGCTCGAAGTGATCGAGGTGCAGACCGGCGGCTACCTGGGCGAAGACGACATCGTGCGTTTCGACGACACCTACGGGCGCTGCGCGGCGCAGGCGACCACGGCGACAACGGACCTCATCGCGGCAGATACGGCGTGATGTTCCTCAGAGCGTTGGCCACGTAGGCCTCCTTCTCGCCCACTGGCGCCACGTAGTGCAGCGCCGCCTCGGCGGCCTCGATGCCCTCGGTGCGCGCGATGACCCAGCCGGCCAGGTAAGGCGAAGCGAAGCAGCCGCCCGCGGTGGCGACGTTGCCGCGCGCGAAGAAGGGCTGGTTCAGCACTTCCACGCCGGCTTCCTGCACCCAGGGCTTGGTCGTCAGGTCGGTGCAGGCCGAAACGCCTTCGACAAGGCCGAGCTTGGCCAGGACGAGCGTGCCCGAGCATTGCGCCGCGATCAGTTGCCGCTGCGGATCGAGCGACAGGCGTCCCATCAGCTCCGGGCTGGCGACCACCTCGCGCGTCTTCACACCGCTGCCGACGACCACCGCGTCGGCGGAGCGCGCATCCTCCAGCAGCGACTGCGCGCGGATGGTCACGCCGTTCATCGACGTGACCTCCGGCGTCGGGCAGCAGATGCTCACGCGCCAGTCCGGTTTCTTGATGCGGTTGAGCACGCCCAGCGCGATGAGCGAGTCGAGTTCGTTGAAGCCGTCGAAGGTGAGGATGGCGATGTGCATGGCGTCCTGTATTGGTGTGATCGTGGGCGGATGGAGCCATCGTAGGAGAGGCGATCAATACAATCAAAGAATTGTCATGGATACATCGAGCTCACGATGGCCGAAGCCCGCTACAAGCAACTGGTCGACGAACTTGCCGCCGAAATCCGCGACGGCCGCCTGCCACCCGGCACCCGCCTGCCCACGCACCGCAAGCTGGCCGAACGCCACGGGCTGGCGCTGGTCACCGCGTCGCGCGTCTACGCCGAGCTGGAAGCCATGGGCCTCGTCAGCGGCGAGGTCGGCCGAGGCACCTTCGTGCGCGAAGCATCGCTGCGCATGGGCCCCGGCGCCGAGCAGCGTGCGCTGCCGGCGGACCTGGTCGACCTGAACTTCAACTACCCTGCCCTGCCCGGACAGGCCGAACTGCTGCGCGGCGCACTGCGCCAGCTCGCGGCCGGCGGCGAACTCGACGCCATGTTGCGCTACGCACCCCACGGCGGACGGATGCACGAGCGCACCTGCTTCGCCCGGCACCTCGCCTCGCGAGGGCTGACAGTGGAGCCGTCCAACGTGCTGATCGTCGACGGCGCGCAGCATGGACTGGCCGTGACCGCAATGGCCCTGCTGCAACCCGGCGACGTGGTCGCGGTGGACGCCCTCACCTACCCCGGCTTCAAGGTATTGGCCGAGGCGCACAAACTGGAACTGGCGCCCCTGCCCGCTGCCGGCCAGGGGCCCGACCTCGACGTGCTGGAGCGCCTGTGCGCGCGGCGGCGTGTGCGAGCCATCTACGCCATGCCGACCATGCACAACCCGCTGGGCTGGGTGATGGGCACGAGCCGCCGCAAGCGCCTCGTGGCCATCGCGCGGCGGCACGGGCTGCTCGTCATCGAGGACGCGGCCTATGCCTTCCTGGCCGACGATCCGCCTGCGCCACTGGCTGCGCTGGCGCCCGAGACGACGGTGTATGTCTCGGGTCTCTCCAAGAACGTCGCGACCGGGCTGCGCGTGGGTTTCGTCACCGCGCCCGATGCGTGGGTGCCGAAGCTCGAACGTGCGATCCGGGCCACGACGTGGTGTACACCGGGCGTGACCACCGCCATCGCGTGCTCATGGCTGGAAGACGGCACGGTCGAGCGGCTCGAATCGCAGAAGCGGCAGGACGCGTCTGCGCGGCAAGCCATCGTCGGCGAAGTGCTTGCCGGGATGGGATGCATGCGGCATCCGTCGTCGTACTTCGCGTGGCTGCCGCTGCCGGAGGAGACGCGGGCCGACCTCGTTGCCGCGGCGCTGATGCGTGAAGGCGTTTCGGTGTCCACGGCCGAGCCATTCGCTACGTCGAAGCATGTGCCGCATGCACTGCGGCTGGCGTTGGGGTCGGTTGGATTGGACGGTTTGCGCAGTGCGCTGGGAACGGTGCGGCGGGTGGTGGAGGAGCAGTCTTTCTGAGAATCTGAATGAAGGCTCCCGGCGTGCTCACGCGCCTTCGCTCACTGCAGCGCACGGAGGCGTGCGGGCCAGGCGGTCGGCTTTGCGCGCCTCACCAGCCGTGAAAGCGCCCCCATGCCCGCAGCGTTCCGTCTTCCGACAACGCCTGATATTCCGGAAACTGCGCCCCCGTCGCACAGGCATGATTCGGCAGGATGCGCAGCCGCGTGCCCACGGGAAAGCGCACCGCAATGTCCGCATCCGCCTCGCCCTCCCGCGAAAGAATGCCGTGCTCCTGGTTCGCACCAATGAGCACATAGCCATCGAGCACCCGTCCCTGCGCATCGCACACCTGCCCGTACCCGAAGTCCCGCTTCTGCTTCTGTGTCCCCCGGTCGCGGCTCATCGCCATCCAGCCTGCGTCGACGATGGCCCAGCCCTTGTCGGCCTGGTGGCCGATCACGGTGGTGAGCACGCTCAGGGCGATGTCGTCCTCGGTGCACACGCCGATGTTGCGCATCACTAGGTCGAAGAAAACGTACACGCCGGCCCGTACTTCGGTCACGCCGTCCAGCGCATCCGCAGCCAGGGCGGTAGGCGTGGAACCCACGCTGACCACCGGGCACGGCAGGCCCGCGGCGCGCAGCCGCTGCGCGGCGCGCACGCAGCCTGAGCGTTCCTGCTCGGCCATCGCCTTCAGGGCCTCGGGCGTATCCAACTCGTAGCTGGAGCCCGCGTGGGTCAGCACACCGCCGAGGCGCATGCCACCTTCGTGCAGCACGCGGCCGACTTCGAGCAGCGCGTCTTCCTCCGGCTTGATGCCGCTTCGGTGGCCGTCGGTATCAATTTCGACCAGCACATCGAAGGCCTCGCCGTTCGCGCGGCCGAACTCGGCAATAGCCCTGGCCGAGGCCACGCTGTCGGTGAGGATGCCCAGCGCGCAGCCGCGCCGGCGCAGTTCCAGCGCATGCGGCAGCCGGTGCGGCGCCATGCCGACGGCATAAAGGATGTCGGTGAAGCCTGCGGCGAAGAACTGTTCGGCCTCCTTCAGCGTGGAGACGGTGATGCCCTGCGCTCCCGCCTCGCGCTGGGCTTTGGCGACCTCGATGCACTTGCTGGTCTTCACATGCGGTCGGAAGCGCACGCCAAGTTCGTTCATGTGCCCTTGCATGCGTTCGATGTTGCGCCGCATGCGCGTGCGTTCGATGAGGGCCGCGGGCGTGTCGATGGTGGCGAGGGTGTTCATTCTGGAACTCGTCATTTCTTTTCGAAGGATTGCAGCCAGGGCAGCGCCGGTGCGAGCGTCGGCGCCTGAAGCTCGGGCGACGGCGCTCCTTGCGGCAGTGCAAGGCCGACCCGGTTGTGCCAGTAAGTGCGCAGGCCCACTACCGAAGTGCCGAACATGTCGTAGCCCGAGCCGGCGACGAAGGCCGCGTCATGCGCCTCCACCCCAAGCCGTTCGAGCGCCACGCGGTACGGGCGCGGATCGGGCTTGTAGAACCCGGCTTCCTCCGAGGTGACGACCGCGTCCCAATCGATGCCCAGCCGCGCCGCCGCGCGGTGGCCCAGGCGCCTGGAGCAGTTGGTGACCACGGCGAGGCGGCAGTGCGGCTTGAGCGCCAGCAGCAACTCGCGCGCGCCGCTCCACACGGGCAGCGTGTCCCATTGCGCTTCGAGCGCGTCGGTGGCGGAGCCGGGCATGCCGGTGTTGCGGGCAGCCTCCTTCACGAGCCGTTCGTAGGGCACGTAGGCGCCGCAGCCGTAGGTGAGCCGCAGGTACTCGGCGCGCCAGGTGCGGCCTTTCTCCTCGGAGCCGGCGGCGGCGTTCCAGACGGTCCAGGAGTCGAGCAGCGCGGTGAGCAGGTCGAAGAGCACTGCGCGCGGATAGGCGTTGGGAGATTGCATGGCCTGCGACTGTACGTTTCGAGGCCATGCCTGTGCTTCAATGCGGAGTCATCAATCGTTAAGCACAAGTTAATGACGACGATCCAGATCGAGGACCTGCAGCTCGCTGCCGCCCTGCTGCGCGAGCCGTCTCTGAGCGCGGCGGCGCGGGCGCTGGACGTTACGCCGCCGGCGCTGTCGATGCGGCTGCGCAAGCTGGAGGCCGCGCTGGGACTGTCGCTGGCGACCCGCACCGCGCGCAAGCTGAGCCTCACGCCCGAGGGCGAGCGCTTCGCGCGCGAGGCGGCCGCGCTGCTCGGGCAGATCGAGGGGCTGCGCGAATCGATGCAGCGCGACGACCGACGCCTCACCGGCACGCTGCGCATCGCCGCGCCCTTCGGCTACGGCCGCCAATACATCGCGCCCATGCTCGCGCGCTTCGCCAGGCTGCACCCGGGGCTGGGCGTGCAGCTCGACCTGCGCGAGACCCCGTGGCCCGACCGGCACGACGCCGACGCGGTGATCCACATCGGCACGGTGCGCGATTCGTCGTGGGTAGCGCGCACGCTGAGCGCCAACGAGCGCTGGCTGTGCGCCAGCCCCGCCTACCTGCGCCAGCGCGGCGTGCCCCGCGTGCCGCGCGACATTCCTGCACATGACTGCATCTGCATCCGCGAGAACGACGAGGACGTGACACTGTGGCACCTGCGCCCCGCGGGCCGGGCGGCGGCCGCCAAGGGCAGGCGCGAGACCCTGCGCATTTCCCCCGCCTACCTCACCAACGACGGCGGCGTGGCGCGCCAGTGGGCCGAACAGGGGCTGGGCCTGGTGCTGCGCTCCGAATGGGACGCGGCCGATGCCGTGGCGCGCGGCACGTTGGTGCGCGTGCTGGACGATTGGCAGTTCGACAGCGCGCCGGTCACGCTGCTGGTGCCGACGCGCAAGGGGCGCACGGCCCGGGTGCAGGCCGTCGTCGAGTTCCTCGCCGAGAGCTTCGGCAGCAGCGCCGCCAAGGGAAAGTAGCTGCGCGCATATCCATAGCCGCATTCCTTCGTTGGCCGCGCCGCCATGGTCCGCCAACACTCGCAGCTTCGTATTTCCGGATAAGAAGCCTGCGATGACCCTTGCTCTCGATCATTTGCCGCCCTCGCGCCACAGCGTGCTGCAAGGAGGCGCCGCACCGCCCGCCAAAGAGCAATCGCAGGCACAGCCGCGGCGTCCGGCCGCCCCCGCAGGCATCTGGAGCACAGGCCTGCTCGCCTCTGCCGCATGGGTCGCGCTGGGCCTGCTCACGCTGCTTTGGCCGAACAAGGAAGCCGGCTTCAGCGACTGGGCCTTCACGCAGGAGTTCGGCATCGCGACGCTGGTGGTCGCCGTGCTTTTGCTGGCGATCGCGCTGCTGGGCGGCCGCACCGGGCGGCTGATCCGCACGCTGCGGCCCGCCGGGCAATGGCTTGTCGCGCTGGCCGTGGGCCTCGCGCTGTGGGAGGTGTCCACCGCCAAGCTCGGCGTGCTGCCCTCGCCTTTCTTCGCGCCGCCGCAGAGCCTGATCGACGTGGTGCACGAGGACTGGCAGCGCCTGGGCCTGTCGACCGTGCATTCGCTGCGGTTGCTGGCCAACGGTTTCGTGCTGGGCGCGCTGGTGGGCTTCGGCACCGGCGTGGCCGTGGGCTGGTCGCGCATCGCGGGGTACTGGGTGCATCCGCTGCTGCGCTTCCTCGGGCCGGTGCCCGCGTCGGCGCTGCTGCCGCTGGCCTTCTTCTTCGCGCCTTCGAGCTATTCGGCGGCGGTGTTCCTCGTGGGCCTGGCCACCTTCTTCCCGGTGGCGGTGCTCACCTGGTCGGGCGTGGCCTCGGTGCACAAGAGCTATTACGACGTGGCGCGCACGCTGGGTGCTTCTGAACGTTTCCTGGTGCTGCGCGTGGCGATCCCGGCGGCGCTGCCGCAGGTGTTCGTGGGCCTCTTCATGGGTCTGGGAGCGTCGTTCTCGGTGCTCATCACCGCCGAGATGATGGGCGTGAAGGCCGGGCTTGGCTGGTATCTGCAATGGGCCCAGGGCTGGGCCGCCTACGCCAACATGTACGCGGCGCTGCTGGTGATGGCGGCACTGTGCTCGGGCCTCATCACGCTGCTGTTCAAGGTTCGCGACCGCGTGCTGTCGTGGCAGAAGGGAACCGTGAAATGGTGACCGAGACGCCCCCGAACGCGGTGCTTCCGCCCGCCCCTGCACCAACCACGGGCGCCGGGGCCCATATCGGCATACGCGGCGTCAGCCACTGGTTCGAAGTGTCCGGCGGCGTGCTGCAGGTGCTCGACGGCATCGACCTGCAGGTGCGCCCCGGCGAGTTCGTCGCGCTGCTGGGGCCCAGCGGCTGCGGCAAGTCGACGCTTCTGCGGCTGGTGGCCGGGCTGGAGCCCGCGACCACCGGCGCCATCACGCAGAACGGCGAGCCGATCTCGCGGCCCGATCCGTCGCGCATCGTCGTCTTCCAGGACCCGACGCTCTACCCCTGGCGCAGCGTGTGGGACAACGTGGCACTGGGCCTGCAGGCACGCGGCGTGCTGAAGGAGCGGCGCGCCCGCGTCGACGAAGCGCTCAAGCTCGTGGGCCTGACCGAGTTCGCGAAAGCCTTTCCGCACCATCTTTCCGGCGGCATGGCGCAGCGCGTGGCGCTGGCGCGAGCGCTCGTCAACGATCCGCAGCTGCTTGTGCTCGACGAACCGCTGGGCAAGCTCGACTCGCTCACGCGCATCGCGATGCAGAGCGAGCTGGTCAATCTCTGGCAGCGGGCCGGCTTCTCGGCGCTGCTGGTGACGCACGACGTGGAAGAGGCGCTGTTCCTCGCCAACCGCGTGATCGTGCTGAGCGACCGGCCCGCGCGCATCGCGGCGGAGCTGGTGGTCGAGCTGCCCTACCCGCGCCATCGCGGCGATCCGAAGCTGGCCGAGTTGCGGCACGAGGCGCTCAGGCACCTGGGGCTCGATGCGACGTGGTGAACTGAAGAGATGAGCGGTCCGCCCGAGGCCGGCTGGCTCAACCTGCTGATCGGCCTGCTGCAGGGCGCGCAGCTCTGGCTTCTTCGCCTGCTCGACGCACTGGGGCTGTCCGGGCAATCGCACGGGCAGCCGGCATGGCCGTGGGCGCAACGGCTATCCGGCGAAAACCTGCTGATCGACCTCGGACAGGCCCGGCGGCTCGGCCTCACGCTGGTGGTGCTTGCCGTGGCGCTGCTTGTCCTGCTGGTCGCGCTGCTCTGGCGCCGGCGCCGCATATGGCTTGCCACCGGAGCCGCGCTGCTGGCGGCATTGGCACCATGGCCGGAGGCCAGCGTGGTGCTTGTACCTGCGTACCCAACCAGCTTCCACGCATCGCCCTCCGGCTTCACCGCCGACAGCATCGAGCGCGGCCGAACGCTGTACGCGGCACAGTGCGCCGCCTGCCACGGAACCAATGGCCGGGGCCACGGGCCGCTGGCCTCGGCGCAGGCTGTGTGGCCTCCGGACCTGGGCGGTCCGCTGCTGTGGCGGCGCGCCGATGGCGACGTGCTGTGGCATGTGATGAACGGCATGCGCGACCGCCGTGGTGCGCAGACCATGCCCGGCTTCGGCACCGCGCTGAGCGACGCGGACGCATGGGCGCTGATCGATTTCATGAAAGCCCAGGGCGCCGGCGAGAGCCTGCGCGCGGCCGGTCTCTGGGCCCAGCCCATAGCGCCGCCGGATGTGACGGTGCAATGCGGCGACAAGCCACCGCGCAGCCTTTCGAGCTGGCGCGGCCAGCGCCTGCGCATCATCGCGTCGGAGCCTGGCCGCGAGGCATCGCCGCTACCCGACGATCCGCGCCTCGTGACCGTGCTGCTCGCGCCTCAGTCCACGGAGGTGGCGCCGCAGTCGGCCAACTGCATCGCCACCTCGCCCGCCGCGTGGGCGGCCTTCTCGCTCGTCGCCGCGACAACGCAACTGGCGGGCACGCAGTTCATCGTGGACCGCGACGGCTGGCTGCGCGCACGCGGCGAACCCGGCAAGAGCGCGTGGAGCGACGACGATCTTCTTTGCCGCACCGAGCAGCAGCCTTACGCGACACCCGGCGAACGCCCGCTGCCGCCCGACGGCCTCGGTGCCCTCATCGCGCGCATGGACGCCGAGCCCGTGCGCTTCGTCAAGGGCGGGTACGTCCACTGACACCTGTGTCCGCAACGGGACTACGATGTTCTTCCGGGCCCCTTGCTATCAATCGATCGATCAGTCCATCCCCTCAACCCCGAAGGAGACAGCCCATGTCCAGCCACGTCTACAAAACGCTAGAACTCACCGGTTCCTCGCCCACCGGCATCGAAGATGCGGTGCGGACCGCCATCGCGAAGGCGCACGAGACGGTGCGCAACATCCAGTGGTTCAACGTCACCGAGACGCGCGGTCATGTGGTCGACGGAAAGGTGGCGCACTGGCAGGTGACGTTGAAGATCGGGTTTACGCTGGAGTGAGCCCGCTCCGGCCGGCGGGAGCGGCTAGCGCATGTACCCCAGGTCGCGCACGTCGGACCGCACGGCCGACCGGTCCGCCCCCTGCATCGGCAGGCTCACCAGCAGTTCGAGCCTGCGGCGCAGCGAGAACAGCATCTGCACCGCGTCGTGCGCGACCCTGTCGGGGTCGCGGCCGTCGAGCACGTCGGGGTAGGCCCACAGCGCCGCATCGGGCTGGCCGGGCCATGAGGGCTGGCGCGGCTCGGTGGATTCGTCGAGCGTGATGACGAAGTCCGCGGCGTGGGCATTGGCGCGCGCGAGCTCGTCCCAGCCGCGCGGTTGCCGGTTCGGCAAGGGAATGCTCGCGCTCTTGAGCGCGGCGATGGCGGCGGGATGGAATTCGCGGGCGACCTGCCCGGGCTGACCGCAGGAAGATACCGAGAACCGCTTCGGGTCCAGGTGCGTGAGGCACGCTTCTGCCAGGATGCTGCGCAATGAATTTCGTCGCGAGACGAAGATCACGCCGATACGTTTTTGCATGGAACCCTGACTATAGCCCTGCGTTCTTAACCCGTCCTGACCATTCGCCGAGCAGTGCCGCCATGCTGCACAGCAGCGTCCGAACGGTGCAGACTCGGGGGCATGGACAAGCATTTCCTGACACCGCTTTTCGCGCCCGCTTCCATCGTCGCCTTCGTCGGCAATGCCGACGGTCCCGGCGGACAGACGCCGGCAGGCCACACGCTGCGCGAGGCCTTCCGCGCGCAGCGCTTCGACGGAACGCTGCGCTTCCTGGACGTGCGCACCAAGGGCACGCTCGAAGAACTGGCGCAGACCCATGCCGACCTCGCGCTCATCGCCCTGGCACCTGGCGACGTGGCGGCCGCGCTCGAGATCGCGGGGCGCATCGGCTGCAAGGCGGCGGTGGTTCTCTCGAGCGGCATCGGCGCCGAGCAGGCGTCGCAGTGGCGCAAGATCGCGCGCCGCGAGGGCGTGCACCTGCTGGGGCCCAACTCGCTGGGCTTCCAGCGTCCGCTGCTGCACCTGAATGCCAGCGTGGCCGGTCCGCTGGCCGGCAGCGGGCCGCTCGCGCTGGTGGCGCAGTCGGGGGCGCTCACGGCCTCGATGCTCGACTGGGCTCGGCAGAACGGCGTGGGTTTCTCCAGCGTGGTGTCGCTGGGTCCGCACACCTCGGTCGACATTCCGCAGGTGCTCGACTTCCTGGCCAACGACCAGGCCACGCACAGCATCATCATCTACCTCGAAGGCATCGCCGACGCGCGCCGCTTCATGAGCGCGCTGCGCTCGGCCTCGCACGCCAAGCCGGTGGTGGTGCTCAAGGCCGGGCGCAAGCCTGCCGGCAACGAGGCCGCGCAGACGCACAGCGCCGCCATCGTGGGCAGCGACGACGTGTTCGACGCCGCACTGCGCCGCGCCGGCGCGGTGCGCGTGCGCTCCTTCGTCGAACTGTTCTCCGCCGCCAAGTGCCTGGCCTCGCGCTACCGGCCCGTCGGCAAGCGGCTGGCCGTGGTCACCAATGGCGGAGGCCCCGGCGTGCTGGCGGCCGACTGGATCAACGAGATCGGGCTCGACCTCGGCAAGCTCTCCGCCCACGCGCAGAAGGTGCTGCAGCCAACCCTGCCCCCGCTCGCCTCGCTGGCCGACCTGATCGACCTCTCGGAAGAAGCTCAGCCGGCGCACTATCGCGCCGCCATCGACGCGGCCTCGTCCGACAGCCAGGTCGACGGCGTGCTCGCCATCTTCTCGCCCAAGGCCGGCATCGACGCGGCTGCAACGGCAAAGGCGCTGGCCGACATTCCGCGGCCGATGAACAAGCCGCTGCTGGCCTGCTGGATGGGCGACTCCTCCGTGGGCAAGGCGCGCTCGGTGCTGGCCGAGGCGACCATCCCGAGCTTTCGCACGCCCGAGGCTGCCGTGGGCGCCTTCGGCAACATCGCGGCCTTCTACCAGAACCAGCAGCTGCTGCAGCAGACGCCGCCGCCGCTGTCGGCACTGGCCAAGCCCGACATCGAGGGCGCGCGGCTGCTCATCGAGAGCGTGCTGGCCGAGCGGCGCCATGTGCTCACGGAGATGGAGTCGAAGTCGCTGCTGTCGTCCTTCCACATTCCGATCACGCGCACGCTGCTCGCGCGCAGCCCCAGCGAGGCGATGATGATCGCGACGCAACTGGGCTTTCCGGTGGCGCTGAAGATCGATTCGCCCGACATCCCGCACAAGTCCGACGTGGAAGGCGTGGCGCTCAACGTGCTCAACGGCACCGGCGCGCGCGACACCTACGTCGAGATGATGGAGCGCGTGGCCCGCCTCGCGCCCGAGGCGCGCATCAACGGCGTGACGGTGCAGAAGATGGTGCGCGCGCGGCGCGGGCGCGAGATCTACGTGGGCATGGTCACCGACGAGCCCTTCGGCCCCGTCATCGTGTTCGGCGCGGGCGGCACCATGATCGAGCTGCTGAACGACCGCGCGATGGAGCTGCCGCCGCTCAACCAGTTTCTAGCGCGCCGCCTCATCGAGCGCTCGCGCGTGGCCGAGACGCTGGGCGAATGGCGCGGCGCCCATTCGGTGGACATGGAAGCGCTCGAAGACCTGCTGCTGCGCGTGTCGGAAATGGTGTGCGAGCTGCCCGAGCTGCGCGAGATGGACATCAACCCGATCATCGTGGACGAGAACGGCGCCATCTCGGTCGACGCGCGCATCGTGGTGGGCAGCAGCTCGCAGGCGGTGGCTGCCCACGTGGGCAACGCGGTCAACGGCTACCAGCACCTGGCCATCATGCCGTACCCCGCGCGCTACCGGCGCGAATGGCCGCTGGCGGGCACGGGCGGCGGCACCTACATCGTGCGGCCGGTGCATCCCAACGACGCGCAGATGCTGCAGGCGCTGGTGCAGGGCCTGTCGCCCGAGAGCCGCTGGTTCCGCTTCGTCTCGCGCTTCCACGAGTTGCCGCCGACCATGCTCTCTCGCTTCACGCTGATCGACTACGACCGCGAGATGGCGCTGGTGGCGGTGATCATGGAACGCAGCGTGTCGCCCGAAGGCACGGTGCTCGAGAGCGAGCGCATCGTGGGCGTGTCGCGCTACGTGACCAACCCCGACCAGACCAGCTGCGAGTTCTCGCTGGTGGTGGCCGACGAGTTCAGCGGCAAGGGCATCGGCTCGCGGCTGATGGAAAGCATCATCGACGTGGCCCGCGACAAGGGCCTCGCCGAGATGGACGGGCTGGTGCTGGCCAACAACCCCGACATGCTGAAGCTGGTGCGCCGGCTGGGCTTCACGGTGAAGCCCTTTCCGGAAGACCCGGACTTCAAGCTCGTGACCTACATGCTGTAGCCATGGACGCCCGTCGTAAGCTCGGCGGGTCGCATTCCTGGTTTTGCCTTTCATGATCCGAACGCTCCTGCGTCACGTCGGCCGCATTCTGCTGTCGCTCATCGTGCTTTCGACCTGCCTCTGGGCCTGCCTCGCGCTCTGGTACCAGTTCCCCGGGCCGGCCGCGGTGAAGATCGGCGCGGGCGTGCTCTGGGCCGCCTTCGGCCTCGCGGCCATCGCGCTGACGTGGCGCAGGCGGGCTGCGCGCGCCCTGCTCTCCTATGTGATCGGCTTCGCGCTGCTGCTGGGCTGGTGGAGCACCATCCTGCCGTCGCAGAACCGTGTGTGGGCCGACGATGTTTCGCGCCAGCTGCACTCGCACATCGACGGCAGCGTGGTCACGCTGGACAACGTGCGCAACTTCGAATGGCGCAGCGACACCGACTACACCCAGCGCTGGGAAACGCGCGAGTACGACCTCGACCGGCTGCGCACGGTCGACGTGTCGCTCTCCTATTGGACCGGCCCCGCCATCGCGCACACGCTGGTGTCCTTCGGCTTCGACGATGGCCGGTTCCTCACCTTCTCCATCGAGATACGCAAGGAGCGCGGCGAGGCCTTCTCGTCCGTCGGCGGCTTCTTCAGGCAGTTCGAGAACAGCCTGATCGCGGCCGACGAGCACGACATCCTGCGCGTGCGCACCAACGTGCGCGGCGAGGACGTCTACATGTACCGCGTGAGCCTGCCCCGGGCCGAGATGCGCTCGCTCTTCCTCGCCTACCTCGGCGAAGGCGCCGCGCTGGCGCGCGAGCCCAGCTTCTACAACACGCTCACCGCGAACTGCACGACCATCGTTTACGCGCTGGCCAGGCGCATCGTGCCCGGCCTGCCGATGGACTGGCGGCTGCTGGCCTCGGGCCACCTACCCGACTACCTCTTCGACGTGGGCGGCCTCGCGCCCGGCTACAGCATGGAAGCGCTGCGCGCGGCGGGCCGCATCACCGACCGCGCCCTCGCCGCGGACAAGACGCCGGCCGCGAATTTCTCGCAGGCGATCCGGCAAGGCCTGCCGGGCACGACGGCCAATGCGGGAGCGGCGCAATGAAAGGCGCATTCCGCCTTGTCGCCTCCCTGCCCGCGCTCGCGTGCGCCGCCGCGCTGCTGGCCGGCTGCGCGGGCGTGACGGTCGGCTCGATCTCCCCGGCCGAATACCTCGCCCAGCGCAGGGGCGACGTGCTCACCACCGGCAGGCTCAGCACCTCCGCGCAGGAAGTGCTTCGGGTGATCGGCTCCGACGCCGACATCTGCCGCAAGGACGGCCAGGCATGCCGCAATGCACTGGCCGACTCCTCGGGGCTGAGCGATGAACAGCGCCTTTCCGCGCTGTCCGAAGTCTGGCTGCAGGTAGCGCTCGCGGCGGAGAAAGGCGGCGGCGCCGCCGATGCCACTGCCATCGAGGCCTGGTTCGAAACCGCGCGCCACGCCTACGCCTACCTGTTCTTCACCCCCCGCAAGCCGCGCGACCGCGCCTTCGAGGACCGGCAGACGCAGGTGCGCGACTACTACAACTACGCGGTGCAGCAGGCCATCACCGGCCTGTACCGGGACATCCAGCGCACGGGCTCGCGCAGCGGCGCGGAGCCCGAGATGCCGAAGGTGGGCGACTGGCGCATCGAGACAGACGTCTCGGGCCTGCGCCTGCCCTCCGACCCGCCACTGCCCGACGAGCTGATTCCCGCCGCCTCGCTGACCTTCTCGGGCCTGCGCAATATCTACCGGCGCGACGGCTTCGGGGCGGAGCTGGTAGCCGCGACCAACAAGCGCACGGACGACGAAAGACCGCGACAAGTTCAGATCGATCCCGCGGAGAAGCAGAAGCCGCGTCCGCCCTACCGCGAGATGCCCTTCCCCGCCGTCACCGCGCTGCTGCTCTTCGACGGCGCCAGCCTCGGCGAGGTTCTGGGCACGCGCACGCTGCGCATCGCCGCCTACGACCCATACCGCACCGCCAACGTGCAGCTCGCCGGCCAGGAAGTGCCGCTGGCCGCCAACTTCACCTCGGGCTACGGCCTGTGGCTCGCGCGCTCCGACTTCGCGCTGCAGGCGCTGCGCAGCCTCTTCGGCGGCCGCGAAGGCCTCACGCAGCCGCGCATCTACCTGATGCAACCCTACGACCCGAACCGCCGTACGGTCATCATGCTGCACGGGCTGGCCAGCAGCCCCGAGGCGTGGATCAACGTGGCCAACGAGGTGCTGGGCGACGAGACATTGCGCCGCCGCTACCAGATCTGGCAGGTCTACTACCCCACCAACGCGCCGCTGCCGATCAACAACTTCGCGATCCGCGAAGCCGTCACGCAGACGCTCGCGCACTTCGACCCGACGGGCAAGGCCGTGGCCTCCAACAACATCACGCTGATCGGCCACAGCATGGGCGGCGTGCTGTCGCGCCTCATGGTGTCGTCGTCGGAAGACAAGCTCTGGGAGGCGCTGCTCGCGAGCTATCCGATGCAGGGCGCGCAGCAGCAACGCATGGAGGAAAAGCTCGCGCCCTACCTGCGCTTCGAGCCGCTGCCGCAGGTGAGCGACGCGATCTTCATCGCCTCGCCGCACCGCGGCACCGACTTCGCCAACAACCGCATCTCGCGTTGGGTGGCCAACCTCATCACCCTGCCGGTGGCCATGCTCGGGCAGCTGGGCGACATCTCGCGCGAGCTGATCCGCATCGCGCCCGCGCGGCAGGACCAGGGCACGCTGCGCATACCCAACAGCATCGACAACCTCAGCGATCGCGATCCCTTCGTGCGGCTGTCGTCGGGCCTGCCGATGAACCCGCGCGTGCGCTTCCACTCGATCATCGGCAACGACACGCCCGGCGTGGCGCAGGCGCTCTCCAGCGACGGCATCGTGCCCTACGCCAGCGCGCACCTCGACGGCGCGGCCTCCGAGCTGGTGATTCCGTCGGCGCACAGCGTGCAGGAGAACCCGCTGGCGATCCTGGAGATACGGCGCATCCTCAGGGAGCAGCTGCGGCCCGAGGCTGCGCGCTAGGCGACTGCCTTCTTGCCAGCTACTTGTTTCCCGAGCGCTGCTGCGCCCGCACGCGCCCGAGGAACTCGCCGAAGAGCGCCTTCTTACCCGGAAAGCGCTCCATGCCCTCGGCGAAGATGGCCTCCGCCGCCGCCAGCTCGCCAAGCCGCATGAGGCATTCGCCCTTCGAGAAGAAGGCGGCCTCTCCATCGGGGTTCACCTGCAGCGACTGCTCGAAGTCGTCGAGCGCCTCCTGGAAATTGCCGAGCTCCATGCGCGTGAAGGCCCGGTTGTCGATGGCCTCGAAGAAGAGCGGAAAGAGTTCCACGGCCGCGTCGTACTCTGCAATGCCCTCCTCCTTGCGACCCCGCTCGCAGAGCTCGTTCCCGCGCAGGTAGTGCGCGTTGGCCTGGCGCACGATCTCCTGGCCGTCCTGGCCCATCAGCTCCAGATACCTCGGGAAGTCGGTGAGCTTCAGGTACTCGGCGAAGCCGACCAGATCGTCCTCGGCGGGCTGCCGGTTGCCGATGAGCTCGCTGCCCTGGCTCACGCCGTCGGCGTCGATGGGCGAATGCCATATCAACACCTCGGCGTGCTTCAGCGATTCGACGGTGGGCTTCTCGTCCAGCTGCTGGTAGCTCAGGCAATGGGCCACCGATGTTCCGTCGGGCCACGGATCGACTTCGAGAACCCAGACGGCCCGCCAGGCGTTTGCGTTCCTGTAGGCGAGTACGTCGCCCTTCTTCAATGTCGATGTCGATGTCGCTGCGGCGCCCTTCGCCGGCGGTTCGGGTGGAGGCGCCGAGCCCGTGAGGCGTGCAGCGAGACGCTGAAGGAATCTGGGCAGCATGGTGTCGGGTGTCCGTGCGGAGATTGGATGTGCGATGGCAGGCAACAGCGTGCCACTTTAGCCGCAGTGCTTTGGCCCGATCCGTACGTTGACCTCCGGAAGCTTGCCTGCGAGCGACTGGGGTTCGCTGCTGCTGTGGGCCATTCGCCTGCGCAAGACGCCCGCGGCATCCAGTCGGCCCCCGGCATCGTCGGCTCGCTCGCCGAAGCGTGCAGCCGGCCCCCGAGAGCCCGGACAGCGTGCTCATCCGCGGGCGGCGCTATGTGTTCTCGGACGAAGTCACCGGTTTCCTGCTCGGCGCATCCACCGCGCGATGCTGAAGAAAAAAACGGGCCCGAAGGCCCGCACAAAAGCCGTCCATCGAATCTGCGAAAAAGCCAATCCGACTCCGACTCACCTCGAACTCAACTCCAGGGGACTTCTGCTCCTTCTTCCTCCGTCCTTCGGGAGGGATTCTGCGGAGCATCGCGCGAGTTGCTTGCGCTGATTTCCTATATCGATATCCGCTCGCCGCATGCCGGGCGGGCAGCGCCGCTCACCACGAATGCGGCAGCAGGCTCAACATGGCGGCCGCATGCAGGCGCCGAAGCACCCGCACCGGCACATAGCCATGAGGCGCGCGGCGAGCCAGCGCATGCGGCGAAGCCGGCGGAACGCGCCAGACCTTCGCGGTGAGGGCCAGGACATGGCGTGCCTGGGCGGCCGGAGAAACGTAGTGCGTGCGCAGTTGCATGGCTGTCAATGAATCGAACGAATGCTTGCGCCGATTCTGCAAAGCGCACCCGCCTTTGCCAAAGACGGATTCCAAGTTACCTGATGCGATCCGTGATGAGCGAATGGCCGGTTTGGCAACTCAGGCGAAGTCCGTCGAGGGCTTCTCCCAAAGGTTCACGCCGCCTTCCACCGCGTACTTGTCGATCTCGGCCAGCTCCTCCGCGCTCAGCGGCGCGTGCGACAGCGCCGCCACGTTGTCGACGATCTGCTCCGGCCGGCTCGCGCCGATCAGCGCCGAGCTCACGCGCGGATCGCGCAGCGTCCAGGTCAGCGCGAGCTGGGCCAGCGACTGGCCGCGGCGGCGCGCGATCTTGTTGAGCTCGCGGGCACGCTCGATGTTGGCGTCCGACAGGTGCTCCTGCTTCAGCGAGCCGCCGCCGGGCCGGTTGATGCGGGAGTCGGCCGGAATGCCGCTCAAGTACTTGTCGGTCAGGAGGCCCTGCGCCAGCGGAGTGAAGGCGATGACGCCGGCGCCGAGTTCGTCGGTGGCATTCAGAAGGTCCTTCTCGATCCAGCGGTTGAACAGGTTGTAGGCCGGCTGGTGGATCAGCAGCGGCACCTTCCACTCGCGCAGCAGCGCGGCGATCTCGCGCGTCTTGCCGGCGGAGTAAGAAGAAATGCCGATATACAGCGCCTTGCCCTGCTGCACGGCCTGGGCCAGCGCGGAGGCCGTTTCTTCGAGCGGCGTCTCGGGGTCGAAGCGGTGCGAATAGAAGATGTCGACGTAGTCCAGGCCCAGGCGCTGCAGGCTCTGGTCTAGGCTCGCGAGCACGTATTTGCGCGAGCCGCCGCCCTTGCCGTAGGGGCCGGGCCACATGTCCCAGCCGGCCTTGCTGGAGATGATGAGCTCGTCGCGGTAGGGCTTGAAGTCTTCGCGCAGCAGACGGCCGAAGTTGGTCTCGGCGCTGCCGTAGGGCGGGCCGTAGTTGTTGGCGAGGTCGAAGTGGTTGATGCCCAGGTCGAAGGCGGTGCGCAGCAGCTGGCGCTGGGTGGCGATGGAGGTGGTGTCCCCGAAGTTGTGCCAGAGCCCGAGCGAGATGGCCGGCAGCACGAGCCCGCTGCGGCCGACGCGGCGGTAGGGAATGGCGTCGTAGCGCTTGGGGTCGGCGTGGTAGGTCATGGGGGTTTTGTCCTGGCGGAGTGAGAGTAAGGAGAGCTGCCAAGAATGCCCGCGCGTGCGTATGCTTGCAAGCATGCCCACGGCGCAGGATCACGTATCGAGCACCAGGTTGGCAGGCGGTCGAGCGAAGCTATCCGTGGAAGACGCGGCGCACAACGAAAGAAAGCGCGGATCGATATGCGGCCTGTGCGTGCGCGGGCAGAATGCCGCCTCCGCAAGACAGAGGCAGCGCCAGCCATGAACAACATCACCCTTGCGCCCCCCACCGAGGAACAGCTTCGCTCCGGCGAACTGGGCCTCAAACTGCGCCACTACAACTATGGCTTCGTCGGCGAGTACCCGAAGCAGGAGTACATCCGGCTGGACGCAAGGGGCGAGAACGGCCGCCTGCTCGGCGGACTGCGTGGCTTCGTGTTCCTGTACTGGCTCGATGTCGAAGTGCTGTTCGTGGAGGAAGACGCCCGGGGCGCGGGCCTGGGCAGCCGCCTGCTGGCCGAAGCGGAGCGGCAGGCCATCGCACTGGGCGCGAAGAACGCAAAGCTGTCCACCTTCGAGTGGCAGGCGCGCGGCTTCTACCTGAAGCAGGGCTACGAGGAGTACGCCCGCATCGACGACTACGCGCCCGGCTTCTATCTCGCGTACATGAAGAAAGCGCTGCAGGCGCCCTGACCCGGGCTACTTCGGCGCAGCCTCCCCTGCTGCAACCGCCCTGCTCTCCACCAGCCCTTCCCGGGGCAGCAGCAAGGCCAGCGCGATCACGCCCAGGCTCACGACCAGCATCATCACGAAGGTCAAGTGCAGCGATCCGCCCAGCGCGAGGCGGATGGCCGAATCGCCCGCGACGGAGCCGTGCATGCCCTGCAGCAGCATGCGCAGCTGCTCGTCGGAGAACATCGGCCGGCCGTCGCCGTGCGTGAGCCCGAAGTTGAAGACCGCCCCGAAGAAGGCCGCGCCCAGCGCGCTGCCGAGGTTGCGCGAGAACACGTTCGATGCGGTGGCCACGCCGCGCTGCGCGAGATCGACGCCCTCCTGGATGAGGATGAGCGAGCTCAGGCTCATCACGCCCATGCCGAGGCCGATGATGAAGGAACCGACCGCGGGAAGCACAGGCGAACTGCCGGCACCCAGCAGCACGAATGTCGAGGCGCCCACCGGAATCAGCGCCGCGCCGGTCACCACCATGCGCCACAGGCCGATGCGATGGAAGGTGCGCGAGGTCAGGGTCGCGCCGATGGGCCAGCCGAGCATCACCATGGTGAGCGCGAGGCCGGCGGTGACGGAGGAGCGCTCCAGCACCACCTGCACGTACATCGGCAGGAACGTGGTGATGCCGATCAGCACCATGCCGGCGAGCATCGCCGCGCCGTTCACTGTGGCGATCATGCGGCCGCCCCACAGGCGAAGCGACACCATCGGGTCGGATGCGCGGCGTTCCTGCGCGATGAAGAGCACCAGCGTGACCACGAAGAGCCCGGCCCACGCGAGCGCCACGCCCGAGTTGCCCACGCCGAATTCGGTGAGCGCGATCATCAGCGCCGCGATGCCGACGGTGAAGAGCACCGCGCCCACGATGTCGATGGACGAGCGCCGCACCGTGGGCGCCTCGTGCAGGAAAAACCAGAATCCGGCGGCAGCCGCCAGCCCGATGGGCACGTTGACCCAGAAGATCCACGCCCACGAGAGCTTCTGCACGATGAGCGCGCCGATCATCGGCCCGACCACCGCCGACACCGCCCACACGCTCGCGAGCCAGCCCTGCACCTTGCCGCGCTCGCGCACCGGATAGAGGTCGCCGACGATCGTGAGCGCCACCGGCTGGATCGCGCCCGCGCCGATGCCCTGTATGAGCCGGAAGCAGATCATGGCCGGCATCGACCACGAGAAGCCCGCCAGCACCGAACCGATGACGAAGACGGCGATGCCGACGAACATGATCGGCTTGCGGCCGTAGAGGTCGGAGAGCTTGCCGAACACCACCGTCATCGCGGTCTGCGCCAGCAGGAAGGAGGCGAAAACCCAACTGTAGAGATGCAGCCCGCCCAGCTCGGAGGCGATCTGCGGCATCAC
The DNA here is from genome assembly GCF_048305045.1 of Variovorax sp. 278MFTsu5.1. Taxonomy (NCBI): domain Bacteria; kingdom Pseudomonadati; phylum Pseudomonadota; class Betaproteobacteria; order Burkholderiales; family Comamonadaceae; genus Variovorax; species Variovorax sp. 278MFTsu5.1. The sequence goes on along the minus strand of NZ_CP157622.1, from coordinate 3,393,729 downwards.
GGTGGAGACGATGGTGGCTTCGATGGCCACCATCGCCATGGAGGCCATGATGGAGGCGATGACCAGTGGGCGGCTTGTTGTTCTGTGGGTCGTGGAGGTCATGAGCCGTGCATGCTATAGACGGCATGAGCCCCTGTCGCTGGCTCGGGCTCTCAGGCGCCCGGGCCGTGCGCGCTCAACCCGCGTTCAACCCGCGTTCAGCGCCGAAGTGCCGTCGTAGATGTAGCGGCGCGACCAGGGCAGCGTCTTCGCCGGCCGGCCGGCCTTGCGCCCCACGATCTGGTAGATCGCCACGTCGTCGTTCTCGAAGGCATAGGCGCAGCCCGCGAGGTATACGCGCCAGATGCGGAACTTCTCCTCGTCGACCAGCGCGTGCGCCTGCTCGCTGTTCGCCTCGTAGGCGTCGCTCCAGCAGCGCAGCGTCTGCGCGTAGTGGCGGCGCAGGTTCTCCACGTCGAGGGCTTCGAGCCCGCCCTGCTGCATGGCCTGCAGCGCGAGGCTGATGTGCGGCAGCTCGCCGTTGGGGAATACGTAGCGGTCGATGAAGTCGCCGCCGCCGTAGGACACGCCGCCGCCTTCCGGGTCGGACGAGGTGATGCCGTGGTTCATCACCACGCCGTCGTCGGCCAGCAGCTGCTGCACGCGCCTGAAGTATTCGGGCAGGTTCTTGCGGCCAACGTGCTCGAACATGCCCACGCTGGTGATGCGGTCGAACTGGCCGGTCACGTCGCGGTAGTCCTGCAGGCGGATCTCGATGCGGTCTTCCAGGCCCGCGGCCTTCACGCGCTCGGTCGCGAGGTCGAACTGGTTCTGCGACAGCGTCACGCCCACGCAGCGCGCGCCGAACTTCTGCGCCGCGCGAATCACCAGTGCGCCCCAGCCGCAGCCGATGTCCAGCAGGGTCTGGCCCGGCTTGAGCTCGATCTTGGTGAGGATGTGGTCGATCTTCTTGAGCTGCGCGGTGGCGAGGTCTTCGTCGCCGTTCTCGAAGTAGGCGCACGAATACACCATGTTCGGATCGAGCCAGAGCTTGTAGAACTCGTTCGAGACGTCGTAGTGGTATTGAACGGACTTCTTGTCCGAGGACTTGGTATGCGTGAAGTAGCGCGCCATGTTCTGCAGCGCGCCGCCGGGCTTGTCGACCGAGGTTCGGGCGAGGCCGTAGGCGATGTCGATCACGTCGCTGAGCTTGCCCTCGATGTCGATCTTGCTCTTGACATAGGCCTCGCCCAGGTTGTCGAGGGTGGGCTGCAGCATCAGCGACAGCGCGGCCGGCGACTTCACGTGCAGCGTGACGGCGGGTCCGCTGAAGGTGCCGAAGTCGAAGGACTGGCCATCCCACAGGGTGAGCCGCGCCGGCAGGTTGGCGCGCTCGCGGACCGCGGCGCTCCACTGCGCCAGCTTCTTTTCCCAAAGCATGCATTTCTCCGTGTTGTTGAGTTCTCCCGCCCGGGCGGGTCGTCGCTGCAGCGCGCCAGAAGATAGCGAAGTTCGGCGAAGCCTGCATGGCCGCGACGACGCAAGAAATCGCGGCAAGTGCTACAAGGCGCCGCTGGTCCTGGCGGGAACGGGCGCCTCGCTCGCCTCGATGAAGATTCGCCTGATCATCGGGAACCGCGCACGCGCCTGCTTCTCGATGGCCGCGATGGCATCGGCCGCTTCGCCGGTGGGCGTGTCGTCCTTGAAGTTGACATCGACGATCACGAGCACCTCGTCGGGGCCGATGTACATCGAGAGGATGTGCCCCACCTCCTCCACGCATTCCTGCTCCATGGCCATCGCGCGGATGGCGCGGGCGGTCTCGGGGCGGATGCCCTCGCCGATCAGCAGCCCGCGTGCCTGCGCGACCAGCACCACCGCCACGCCCGCCAGCAGCAAGCCGATGATCACCGAGGCCGCGCCGTCGAGCTCGGGCATGTTCAGCGCATGGCTCAGGTAGATGCCGAGCGCGGCCACCGCCAGGCCCACCAGCGCGGCGGAATCTTCCGCGAGCACGGTGTAGGTGGTCGGGTCCTTGCTGCGGTCCAGCGCCTGCCAGAAGGGCAATCCGCGTGCCTGCGCGCGGAACTGCCTGAGCGCGATGAGGAAGCTCGTGCCCTCGAAGAGCGCCGCCGCGGCGAGCACGACGTAGTTCCAGGTGGGATCGCGCATCGGCTCAGGCTGCCGGATGTGCTGCACGCCCTCGTAGAACGACACGCCGCCACCCAGGCCGAAGATCAGCACCGCGACGATCAGGCTCCAGAAGTAGAGCTCCTTGCCGTGCCCGAACGGATGCTCGGGCGTCGCGGGCCTCTTGCTCAGGTGCAGGCCCACCAGCAGCAGCACGCCGTTGAAGGTGTCGACCGCCGAGTGCACGCCCTCCGACAGCATCGCCGAGCTGCCGGTGATGCCCGCGACGATGAACTTGGTGGCCGCAATCGCCACGTTGGCGCCGATGGCGCCGTAGATGGCGATCTTCGATTCAGCCACGCGGCGCAGCTCCGCGTGCCGGCAGGTTCACGCAGCCTCCATGGAAGCGGCGCCCATCGCGTCGTTGCCCGCCTCGCCCAGCCAGCGGCGCTTGTCGCGCAACGGCGGCGCGCCGAACATGCGCCCGTACTCGCGCGCGAACTGCGAGGTGCTCTCGTAGCCCACGCTGTGCGCGGCGCTCGCCACGTCGGCGCCGGCGATCAGCATCTGCCGGCGCGCCTCCTGCAGCCGCAACTGCTTCTGGTACTGCAGCGGGCTCATCGCGGTCACCGCCTTGAAGTGGTGGTGGAACGACGACACGCTCATGTGCACCGCGCGCGCCATGTCTTCCACCCGCAGCGACTGGGCGTAGTTCATGCGCAGCGCGCTGATGGCCTTGGTGATGCGCTGAGTGTGGCTGTCCTGCAGGGCGATCTGCCGCAGCCGGGCGCCCTCGCCGTTGACCAGCAGGCGGTACATGATCTCGCGCTTGATCAGCGGCGCCACGATGGGCACGTCTTCCGGCGTGTCGAGCAGCCGCAGCAGGCGCAGCACCGGCTCCAGCACCGGCATGGCGATGCGGTTGACGTACATGCCGCGCGAAGCCGGCGCATTGGCCTTGGCCGGCAGTTTCTCGTCGCCGATGAGGTCGCCGATCTCGTCGATGGCCAGTTCGAGCCGCACGCCCAGGTAGGGCTCGTCCTCGCTCTTGACGCACACCTGGCCGCAAACGGGCAGGTCGACGGAGGTCACGAGGTAGTGCATCGGGTCGTACACGTAGATGTCGTCGCCCACGATGATGCGCTTGGAGCCCTGCGCGATCAGCCCCAGCGCGGGGGACGCGAAGCCGTGCTTGGGCCCTTCGGGCTTGCGGATGCAGAACACCTGCAGGCCGGGAACGGCGGTGACGACGGTGCCTTCCTGCCCCTGCGTGATGTGCTCGATGAGCGCCACGAGCTGCTTGCGGGCCTCTTCGAGTTCGGGTTCGAGCGGCATCGGCTGGGCGATGGCGGCGGCGATTTCGGGTGTTTCGTCGGACATGTTTCTGGAGCCTTGTCGCGATGGGGAGCCGCGGAAACGACCGGACGGCCCCTGGAGGAATGAGCGAGCGGAAGCTTAGCGCTCCTCCCGCCGCTTCGCACGCCCCGCGCGGGAGGTCTGGAGAATCAGGCAAATACTTTGCAGGAACGCGCTCGCTGCGGGGCAGAAGGCGGCAGGATACTTTTTCCGGCGGATCCCGTTCCCCTCCCCCGCATTCCCCTTCTGCCTGCAAAGGAACCTCTCCATGCAATACCGCAAATTCGGCCGCACCGGCCTTTTCGTTTCCGAGCTGTGCCTGGGCACCATGACCTTCGGCGGCTCCTCCGGCATCTGGGGCCAGATCGGCAACCTGCAGCAGTCCGAGGCCGAAGGGCTGATCGGCCGCTCGCTGGACGCCGGCATCAACTTCATCGACACGGCCGACGTGTACTCCGAAGGCCAGTCGGAAGTCATCACCGGCCAGGCGCTGAAGAACCTCAAGGTGCCGCGCGACAGCTTCGTGCTGGCCACCAAGGTGCTGGGCGAGACCGGCAGCAAGGGCGTCAACTCGGCCGGCGCCTCGCGCTTCCACATCATGGATGGCGTCAAGGCCAGCCTGCGGCGCCTGCAGCTCGACCACATCGACCTCTACCAGATCCACGGCTTCGACCCGGTCACGCCCATCGAGGAGACCGTGCACGCGCTCGACAACCTGGTGCGCCAGGGCCACGTGCGCTACGTGGGCGTGTCGAACTGGGCCGCCTGGCAGATCGCCAAGGCCCTGGGCATCGCCGAGCGCGACCGGCTGGCACGCTTCGAATCGCTGCAGGCCTACTACACCATCGCCGGGCGCGACCTGGAGCGCGAGCTGGTGCCGCTGCTGCGCAGCGAGAACGTCGGCCTGATGGTGTGGAGCCCGCTCGCGGGCGGCCTGCTCAGCGGCAAGTACGGCCGCAACACCGAGGCCGAGAAAGGCAGCCGCCGCACCAGCTTCGACTTTCCGCCGGTGAACGTCGAACGCGCCTACGACTGCATCGACGTGATGCGCGGGCTGGCCGAGTCGCGCGGCGTGTCGGTGGCGCAGATCGCGCTGGCGTGGCTGCTGCACCAGCAGGTGGTGACCAGCGTGATCATCGGCGCCAAGCGCGTCGAGCAACTGGACGACAACATCGCCGCCACCGCCATCAAGCTCACGGCCGACGAGCTCGCCACGCTGGACAAGGTGAGCGCGCTGCCGGCAGAGTACCCCGGCTGGATGCTGGAGCGCCAGGGCGGCGTGCGCGGCAAGCGGCTTGCGGAATCAGGCCTGCGCGGCTGAGGTCTCCTCGGGCGATGCGGCTCGGCGCGCGGCATGTGCCGCCGTCGCCCGAAGCGCGCGCAGGTCGATGTGGCGGGCCGCGCTGGATGCGTCGGGCTTCTCCAAGTGCGGCACGATGCCGAGCAAGGGCGCGCCAAGCCGCGCGCGCAGCGTCTGCAGATTGGCCTGCGGCGCGAGCATCGACGGATCGACCATGCTCGCCACCCAGCCCGCCAGCACCAGCCCGCGCGCGCGGATCGCCTCGGCGCTCAGCAGCGCGTGGTTGAGGCAGCCCAGCCGCAGCCCCACCACCAGGATCACAGGCAGTTTCAGAGCCACGGCCAGGTCGGCGCTGTCGAAGTCGTCGCCGAAGGGCACGCAGAAGCCGCCCACGCCCTCGACCACCACCGCGTCTGCGATAGCCGAGAGCTGCTCGAAGGCCGAGAGCAGCGGCTGCAGCGTGATGCTCACGCCCTCCTGCCTTGCCGCGAGATGCGGCGACATCGGTGCGCGCAGCAGATAGGGGCAGCGCAGCTCCAGCGGTGCATCGACGTTGCCGGCGGCATGCAATTGCTCCACGTCCTCGTTGCGCCAGGCGCCGTCGACCTCTTCGAGGCCAGCCGCCACCGGCTTCATGCCGACCGCGCGCAGGCCTGATCCGGCCAGCAGGCTCAGCATGGCGCTGCTGACCAGCGTCTTGCCGATGCCGGTGTCGGTGCCGGTGACGAACCAGCGGCGCTGCTGCGTCATGCCGCCTCCGTCAACTGCTGGCTGGCGAGGGCCTCGCCCAGCGCATCGACCAGCCGCGCGACATCGGCCTCCGTGTGGCTGGCCGACAGCGCAATACGCAGCCGCGCCGTGCCGGCCGGCACCGTCGGCGGGCGGATCGCGCCGACGCGCAACCCGCGCGCATCGAGTTGCGCCATGGTCAGCATCGCGCGCGCGTTGTCGCCCACGATCAGCGGCTGGATCGCGGTGGGCGATTGGGGCAGCCGCGCGCCGCCGTCCGCCGGAAGCACGGACTCCAGCCCCAGGCGAAGCTGGGCGATGCGCTCCTTCAGTTGCGCGCGGCGCTGCGCGCCCTCCTCGCCCCCGATCAGCGCCAGGCTCGCAAGCAGCGCGTGCGCGACGGCCGGCGGCGCCGCCGTGGTGAAGATGTACGGCCGCGCGCGCTGCACCAGGTAGTCGATGACCGTGCGATGCGCCGCCACGAAGGCCCCCGACACGCCCGCCGCCTTGCCCAGCGTGCCGACCAGCACCAGCCGCTGCGAATGCAGGCCCAGTGCCTCGGGCACGCCGCGCCCGGTATCGCCTAGCACGCCGAAGCCGTGCGCGTCGTCGATCACCAGCCAGGCATCGTGCTTCTCGGCCAGCGCGAGCAGCGCGGCCACCGGCGCGATGTTGCCGTCCATGCTGAACACCGCGTCGCTCACGATGAGCTTCAACGGCGCGTCGCAGGCGGCGAGCTGCGCGTCGAGCGCCGCCACGTCGCAATGCGCGTAGCGCTCCACGCGCGCCTTGGCCAGCCGCGCCCCGTCGATCAGCGAGGCGTGGTTGAGCGACTCCGAGAAGATGACGGCATCCGCCCCGCCGAGCGCCGACAGCACCGCGAGGTTGGCCATGTAGCCGGTGCAGAAGAACAGGCTGCGCGCCTCCGGGATGAAGGGCGACATCCAGCCGGCGAGTGTTTCCTCGAGCTGGGCGTGCGCGCGCGAGTGCCCGAGGATCAGGTGCGAGCCGCCGCTGCCCGTGCCGTACAGCGCAGCGCCTTCGGCCCATGCCTTCGCCAGGGCGGGATGGGCCGCGAGCCCGAGGTAGTCGTTGCTGCTGAAGCAGAGCATGGTGCGCGCTGCGCTGCTGCCGGCCAGCGTCAGCGTCTGCAGCGGCGCGCAGGCTGTCTCGGCGATCTGCCTGCGGCGGCGCAGCGACTGGGCGTCGAGCGCGTCGATCTCGCCCTGCAGGCGGTCAAGCAAGCGCGACATCGCGGGCTCCTTCCTTTTTCGGGTTCGTGGCCAGCACGGCATCCAGCGTGGCGAGCGTGCCGTCGACCAGCAGGTCGATCTCGCCGTCGCCGATGGCGTAGGGCGGCATCAGGTACACGGTGTTGCCGATGGGCCGCATCAGCAGCCCCTGCGCGCGCGCCGCGAGGTGGAAACGCTCCGCGAAGCGGGCACCGGGCTCGCGCACGTCGAAGGCGGTGATCATTCCGCGTTGCCGCAGATGGCCGACCGCGCGGCCTTCGAGTCCGCCGCTCAACCGCTGCAGCAGGCGCTGTGCCCTGCCCCGGTTGCGCCGCAAGGCGTCCTCGGCCTCGAACAGGTCCAGCGTCGCCAGCGCCGCGCGGCAGGCCAGCGCATTGCCGGTGTAGGAATGCGAATGCAGGAAGCTGCGCGCCGCGTCGTCGTCGATGAAGGCGTCGTGGATGGCGTCGCGCGCCATCACCAGCGCCAGCGGCAGGTAGCCGCCGCTGATGCCCTTCGAGAGGCAGAGAAAGTCGGGCCAGATGCCGGCCTGCTCGCAGGCGAAGAAGCTGCCGGTGCGCCCGCAGCCCACCGCGATCTCGTCGGCGATGAGGTGCACGCCATGCCGGTCGCAAAGCGCGCGCACGCGGCGCAGGTATTCGGGGTCGTGCATCGCCATGCCGGTGGCGCACTGCACCAGCGGCTCGACGATCACGGCGGCGATGGTGTCGTGCTGTTCGGCCAGCAGCGCTTCGAGTTCGGCGGCGGCGCGGCTGGCGACATCGGCCGCGCTCTCGCCCGCAGCAGCATTGCGCGCGTCGGGCGAGGCCACCAGATGCGCGTTCGCGAGCAATGGCGCATAGGCGTCGCGGAACACCGGCACGTCGGTCACGTGCAGCGCACCCAGCGTTTCGCCGTGGTAGCCGTGCTTCAGTGCGACGAAGCACCGCTTGTCGCCGCGGCCGGCATTGCGCCAGAAATGAAAGCTCATCTTCAGCGCGATCTCCACTGCCGAGGCGCCGTCGGACGCATAGAAGCAATGCCCGAGCGCGCCACCCGTGAGCGCGGAGAGCCGCTGCGCCAACTCCACCGCCGGCGCATGGGTGCAGCCTGCGAGCATCACGTGCGAAAGCGTGTCGAGTTGCTGCTTCAGCGCGGCGTTGATTGCCGGATGCGCATGTCCGAACAGGTTGACCCACCACGAGCTGGTGGCGTCCATGTAGCGCCGGCCTTCCTGGTCGATGAGCCACACGCCCTCGCCGCGGGCGATGGGCAGCGGCGGCACCGCTTCGAGCCGGATGCTCTGCGTGCACGGATGCCACACATGTCGCCGGCTGCGCCGTTGCAGGTCGGCGTTGGAAGATGAGGAAAAAGCAGTTGTCGGAGGCACCCGCGCAGTCCTTTCGTGAGGGCAAGGCGCGGGATCGTATCGACGCGTTCAGGGGGCGGCAAACCGCTCTCAAGCGTGTGAAATGAAGGCCGGTTCAGCGATGTTGCCCGGCGTAGCGCGCGCGTTCGGAGCAACGTCGTGAAACAAGCCGGCTTCTTGCCTTCTCGGCCGCATGGCCGCAAAGCGCAAGTTGTCCGGCTGACGCCAGAAACAGGTCACGAATGTCCGGTTCTCGGGACTCGGCGACGAAGCGCGCGAATTTCGGACATCCATCGTGGCCGGTTTCAGCAGGCCTCGCGGACCGCCTGGCTCAGCCCGGACTCTTGTTCACCAGCCTGCCGATGTAATCGCGCAGCGAGATCGTCCCGCGCACCGGCTTGCTGGCCGGTTCGTAATGCTGGTCCATCGTGGCGCGCGTCATCGCGGCATAAGACTTCGCAGCGGCGTCCGAGAAGCCCAGCTTCCCGAAGGCCTGCTCCAGCTGTTCGCGCGGCGTCTCCACCACTTCGATCGGCTTTCCGAGCGCCTCGGAGAAAGCCCGCGCCACGTCGCCTGGCGAATAGCGCTCGGGCCCTTCGACGTGGTGCGGCCCCGACGATTCGGCGGGGCCCAGCATCAGCTTCGCGGCGTACTGGCCGAGGTCGTGCGGCGCCACCATGGGCAGCGTGAAGTCGGCGGGGAACATGCTGTGGACCTTGCCTTCCTTGCGCGCGGTTTCCAGCGCGGTGTCCCAGTTGCTCATGTAGTACGCGGCTCGGAGCGCGCTGAACGGCACCGGGCCCGCGGCGAGCGCCTGTTCCAGGTCGTACAGCACGCTGAGGTCGCCGATGCCTTCGCCCGGCTGCGCGCCGTAGGCCGATTCGGCGACGATCTTCTCGAGCTTGCAGCCTTCGAGCGCCGAAACGATGGCGCGCACACTCCTGTGCTCCTCGGCCACCGTGTCCGAAGACGGCGGCGCGGGCGGATTCAGCACGAACACGCGCTTTCCGCCCCTGAACACTTGGTGCAGCGCGTGTGTGTCGAACACGTCGACCTGCGCCACGTGCGCGCCTTTGGTACGAAGCGCCTCGGCCTTGTGCGCGTCGCGCGTGACCACCGTGACCGGCTCGCTGCGTTCGAGCAGGGCTTGCGCCAGCGCCGAGCCGACGTGGCCGGTCGCTCCCAGGATGATGTGCATCGTCAGCCTCCGCGTTCCGTTCAGCCGCGCTTCTCGGCGTTGCGCTTGCGCGTGGCGGCGGCCTTCTTCGCGGAGGCCGATCGCTCGGCCGCGGTGCGGTGCGCCGCGGCCGCACCGCCCAGCTTTCCGCCCTTGCGCGAAGGCCCGTGGTTCTCGGCCTTGCCGCGGCCACCACCGCTCTTCTTGCCACCGCCGGTCTCGGCGTTCACCGTGGCCCACGCGCGGCGCTCAGCCTCGCCCTTGCCGACGCCGCGATGCTCGTAGCCCTTCTCTATGTGCTCGGCCTGCCGCTTCTGCTTGTCCGTGTAGGACGACTTGTCGCCTCTTGGCATGTGGTGCTCCTGCAGTTGGTTGAGGAGCTTTCATGCTGGGCGCGGCCTGTGCGCCGTGGGTAAGAAGACGGTCATGCCGGGCGTCGGCGTTGTCCGGCGTTGCTGATTGCCCACTCGGGCCTGACCAGGAAGCCGGCTTGCCCTCCGGGGACGACGCACGGGGTCGGCCCATTCCCACATGCATGCCTCGCGGGACGCAGCAGAAAGACCATGACGAGCAGTTTTTCAACCCGTTCTTTCGAAGGAGTTCCGTCCCCATGACATCCCCCAAACAGACCCCGCACCAGAATCCCGACGCCGTCACCACCGACGAGCACGACAGCTTGCCCACGCAGCACAACAAGGCCGGCAACCAGCCGGCCACCCCGAAGAATGAGCCGCGGCGCACGCCCGAGAGCCGCAGCGACCGCGAGAGCCACGTAGGCGGCAGCAATCAGCTGCAGGCCCGCCGCGGAGGCGCGCAATGACCACCGCGGCACTCAACACGAGCGACGCCATGGATCGCTGCATCGCGGCGTGCAATGACTGCGCGCTGGCGTGCAATCGCTGCGCGGCCGCCTGCCTGGCTGAAGGCAGGAGCGGCATGGCGCGTTGCATCGCGCTGGACATCGACTGCGCCGCGGCTTGCGCCTTCGCCGCTGCCGTGATGGCGCGCGGCGGCGAGAACATCGTTGTCACATGCGGCATGTGCGCCGAGATCTGCCAGCGCTGTGCCGCCGAATGCGGCAGCCATGACATGGACCACTGCCAGCGCTGCGCCGAAGCCTGCCGGCAGTGCGAGACCGAATGCCGGAGCATGGCGGCGGCCGCCTGAGCAGCCAGGGCGGCATGCGCGGCCGACGGATTTCCGTGCGCGACGCGCAAGCCGGGCTGCGCACGCTCTCCAGAGCGACCGACGCGTGCCGCGAATGCCCCATCGGGCAGTACGCGACGCAGTCGGTGTTCGGCGAAGGCCCGGTGCGGCCGGTGCTGATGGTGGTCGGCGAGCAGCCCGGCGACAAGGAAGACCTTGCCGGCCGCCCCTTCGTCGGCCCGGCCGGCAGGCTCTTCGACCGGGCGGTGGCGCAACTCGGCTGGTCGCGCGAGAAGCTGTACGTGACCAACGCCGTCAAGCACTTCAAGTACGAGTGGCGCGGCAAGCGGCGGATGCACAAGACGCCGGGGCAGCGCGAAGCCGAGGCCTGCCATCACTGGCTGGAAAGCGAACTGGAACTGGTGCGGCCCCACGCCATCGTGGCGCTGGGCGCCGTGGCGGCCCGATCGCTGCTCGGGCGCCCGGTGGCCGTGACCAGGTTGCGCGGCCAGTGGCTTGAAGACCCGGCGGGACGGCGCGTGCTGGTCACGCTGCATCCCTCGGCGCTGCTGCGTGGCGACCCTGCGCAGCGCGAATCGGCGTGGGAAGCGTGGATCAGCGACCTGTCGGCGGCAGCCCCGCTGTTCGCGCCGCGGAAGAACGAGAAGAAGGAGAAGGCGCGGGAGAAGTCCGGACACGATGAGCCCGCGTACGCAGGGTGATGGAGTAGCGCAGCGCCTCGGTCGGCGCGATCGCGTGCTGCCATGCCCATCGCGCCGGCCCGCGCAGCAGGTACACGGAGCGCGGCTCGATCAGGAATTCGAGCGTGGCCGGCCCCGACGCCGCCGCGCCCGGCACGTAGGGCCTGAACTGCATCACGGCGTCGTTGTTCAGCGAAACGCCGACGATGTCCTCGAAATCGGGCACGTCGCGATGCCAGCCCAACGGCGTGCCGGGGCGGTATTCGGCGATCAGCATGTGCGTGAGTTCTTCGGGCGCGATGCCGGCCCAGGCCGCGGCCTTGTCGCGAAGTGGATGCAACTCCGGAGGCAGCGGTGCGCCGGGCTTCAGGCGGTTGGTGTCGAAGTCGTAGCTGCCGCCGAAGCTCGTGCCCCTGCGGCGGGCGGTGTATTCCTTGTAGCGCATCTCCTTGAGCGGAAGGGCCTGCACGATGGCCAGCAGGCTGGCCTCCTCCTCGCGCGACAGGAATCCGTTCTCGTAGCGAAGCCCTTCGATGGCAGCCACCGGCGCCTCGCCGAACAGGTCGGGCTGTCCGGCGTGTTCGAGGCGTCTGGCGGCGCGCGTCATGTCAGGCGGCCTGCCAGACGCGGACCCAGTCGACTTCCATGGTCGCGTTCGTGCCGGCGCCCAGGGGGCCGTAGCCGCTGGAAGGAATATTGCCTGCCCAGCCGTTGTCCTTGATCTCGCACGTGAGCTTGATGTACTGATTGCTCAGCGACACCCCCTCCTTGATGGTGGCGTAGGGTGTCGCCGCGCCGTCGAGGTAGAACTCGTAGCCCTCCGGGGTCCACAGCAGGCCCACGGTGTGCCATTCGGAAAACGACTGGCCTGCCGGCAGCTGCTGCTGGCCGGTGTTGCGGCTGATGGTCTTGCCTGTCTCGTAGCCGTTCCAGTGCACTGCGCTCGAGAACTGGTTGTTGATCTTCCCCGCGTTATTCTCCGAGAACTCCCGGTGCTCGATGATGTCCACCTCCACGCCGGCGGCAGGATCGGGCGGCGTGGCCGCCTTGTTCGCATTGGACATCAGCCAGAACGCGCTCCACTGCCCCGGCTTCGATGCGAAGCGCACGCGTGCCTCGATGTAGCCAAAGCGGAATTCGTAGAGCCGGGCCGTGCGCAGGAAACCGGTGTGATGGGTGCCGGCCGAAGGGTCGGTGAAGGTCGAGATCTTCAGGACGCTGTCCGCCACCGTGGCGGCTTCGGGCGTCTGGACCGCATTGGCGCGCACGCCGGTGACCGCGGCCCATTTGGCGGGGTCGAGCGCGCTGCCTTCGAACTCGTCGTGCCACGCGAGCCGATAGTCCCTGGCCGACTCCGGCACCAGCGCGACTTCGAATTTGCGGCTCGATCTGGCTTCGCCGCCGGCGGTACGGACGATGATTTCCGCGTCCTTTGCCGAATCGGGCACGAAAACCGAAATCTGGTTCGGGGAATCGACGCTGAGTCTGGTCGCAACGACCTCTCCAAAGCAAACCGAGGCACTCGAGTCGAATTCGGCGCCGCTGATGACAATTACCTTGCCTCGCTTTTCCAGGCCCGGAGAAAAGGAATGGATGACCGGGCTTTTTGCCAGGGCCGGCATTGCGGCCGCTGGCGGTGCGGCGGAAGACTCGGGCGAAATCGGACCCGCAGGATTTGCCGAGGCAGGCAGCAGGGCTGAGAGATTGGAGGTGCTGGCCGCTCCACTGCCTCCATCACCACCACCGCCGCCGCAAGCGCTTATGACCGAGGTGCCCAGGAGCGCCGTGGCTGCCTGCGCACCCTTTTGCAGGAATTGCCTGCGCGATTTTTCAGAAATGGCTGATTGTTCGATCGGGCAATCTGATTGCATGGAATTTCCTCCTCATTGAATTCGGTTTTTAATTCTAGATTCGCCCAAAAGTTTACAATTCAGTCCAGCAATTGAATTGAGTTCTCCTCTGAGATGTTTTTCAATTGAGAGCGCGCCAGGCCCCGATAGTTTGCAATTGCGCCCGCCCGAAGGCGAATTCCTCCGGCCGGCACCCATCGCATCAGTCCTTCACCATTCGCACGTCCCACCAGCGCGGCAGCAGTTCACGGATCTCGGCGCGTGCGAAGCGGTCGTCCAGCAGGTGCAGCACGCCCTGGTCTTCCTCGGTACGAATGACGCGGCCGGCGGCCTGCACCACTTTCTGCAGGCCGGGGTAGAGGTACGTGTACTCGTAGCCCTTGCCGAAGCGCGCCTGCATGCGCTCGCGCGTGATCTCATTGAGTTCGTTGTATTGGGGCAGGCCCAGGCTGGCCACGAAGGCGCCGATCAGGCGGCTGCCCGGCAGGTCGATGCCCTCGCCGAAAGCGCCGCCCAGCACCGCGAAGCCGACGCCCTGCCCACCCTCTTCGAATCGCGCCACGAAGCCTTGGCGTTCGGCCTCTCGCATGCCGCGCGTCTGGGTCCACACGGGAACGCCGGGGTGCCGCAGCGAGAAGGCGGCGCAGGCCTTCTCCAGGTAGTCGAAGCTGCTGAAGAAGGCCAGGTAGTTGCCCGGCAGGCGCTCGAACTGGGCGCCGATGATGTCGGCCACGTTGCGCAGCGAGCCCGCGCGGTCTCGAAAGCGCGTCGACACGTGCATCGCCACCTCGACGCGCAGCTGCGTGCTGTGGAATGGCGAGGCCACGTCCAGCAGCGCGGCGTCCTCGGGCATGCCGAGGGCGTCGCGGTAGAACCCGAAGGGTGACAGCGTGCCCGAGAAGCAGGTGACCGAAGCCGCTTCCGCGAAGCGGTTCTGCAGGAAAGGCGCCGGCACCAGGTTGCGGATGGCCAGGCGGCGCGCCTGCTGCGTGGCACCCAGCGTGCGCTCGAACACCGAGTGGTCGCCGAAGGCTTCGGCCAGCCGCGCGAAGTGCAGCGCGTCGAAGAAGAAGCGCTGCAGCGGCCCCTGCGAGGCCTCGGGCGTGGCCGCGAAGTGCTCGGCCATGGCGGTGTTGGCGGCCTGCAGGGTACGCAGGAAGCGCTCGGGGATCTCGTCGGCGGTTTCGTAGCCGGCCTGCTGCGACTGCTGCACCGTGTCCCACTCGCGGAACACTCGCGCGAGCGGGCCGCGCAGCACGGCGGGGGCTGCGCGGTGGGCCTCCTCGAGCGCGCCGCCGTCGAGCTCGGCCGTGTACATGCCGCGCGCGCGTTCGAGCAGGTTGTGGGCTTCGTCGACCAGCACCGCGGCACGCCAGTCGTCTTCGCGCATGGTGGCGTAGAGAAAGGCGCTGCTGTCGAAGTAGTAGTTGTAGTCGCCGACGACGGCATCGGCCCAGTGCGCCATCTCCTGGGCCAGGAAATAGGGGCAGACCTCGTGCGCGAGGCCGATGTCGCGTAGCGCCTCGCGGTCCAGCCACGCCATCTGTGCGGCCTGCTCGCGCGCGGCGGGCAGGCGGTCGTAGAAGCCCCGGGCGAGCGGGCATGCGTCGCCGTGGCAGGCGCGGTCGGGGTACTCGCAGACCTTCTCGCGCGCCGCGAGCTCGAGCACGCGCAGCCTGCCCTGCCCCCGGCCCTTGTCGAGCACGCGCAGCGCATCGAGCGCCACGGGCCTGCCCGAGGTCTTGGCCGTGAGGAAGAACAGCTTGTCGATCCTGCGGGCCGCACGGGCCTTCAGCAACGGGAAGATGGTGGCCAGCGTCTTGCCGATGCCGGTGGGCGCCTGCGCCATGAGGCAGCGCCCGCCCGCACCGGCGCGGTAGACGGCCTCCGCAAGTTCGCGCTGCCCGGCGCGGAAGCTGCCGTACGGGAATTCCAGCCCGGCCAGCGTGCCGTCGAGCGCGGCACGGTGAGCCGCCTCGCTCGCGGCCCAGGCGGCGTAGCGGCCGCACAGCAGCTCGAAATGCTCGCGCAGGGCCTCTCGGGTGTGATGCTCCTCCAGCACGGTCTCGTCGCCCGTGGCGAGGTCGAGGTAGACCAGCGCCACCATCATCTCGTCGTGGCCGTCGCGCTCGCACAGCATCCAGCCGTAGGTGCGGGCCTGCGCCCAGTGCAGCGCGCGGTGGTTGCCGCGGATGGCGTCGAAGTCGCCCCGGAAGGTCTTGATCTCCTCGACCCTGGCCCGGTGGAATTCGTAGCCGTCGGCACGACCGCGCACGTGAACCGCACCGCAGGTGGCTTCGAGCGCGACCTCGCACTCGTATTCGCCGCCGCGCCGGTGCTGAACCAGCGCATGCCCGGCCATGCCTTCGAGCGCGCTGGGCGCGGGCACGAAGCGCAGGTCGAGGTCGCCTGCCTTCGCGCCGAAGGCGCACAGGGCCTTGACCGACACTACGTGCCTGGCAATGGCGGGAGCCGCGTCTTGCGGCTTGAAGGGTTCGGAGCCCATCTGGCGTCTACTGTATGAAATAACAGTATAACGAGGCACTCCACCCTGCACGCCCCGCCTTGGTGCCCTGTCGGGATGTTTTCCGACAGGGTCACGCGCATTTATCGGCCAGACTTCACAAGTTTTGCTTACAAATAGCACCGATGACGAAAACCCCCACCGCGATCGACCCCGACGATTTCGAGCGACTGCTGAGCCGCAACATCAAGCTCCCCCTGATCGGCGGTGTGTTCGGCGCCGTGGTGTTCGTCGGGCTGATCCTGTTCCTGCTGTCCACCATCGGCTGGGTCGAGCACACCGACCGCGTCACCCGCGCCGCCAGCGAACTGCAGCGCCAGAGCATCGACATGGAAACCGGCATGCGCGGCTTCCTGATCACCAACGACGAGAGCTTCCTGGAGCCCTACCAGAACGCCCTGCCCCGCGTGAAAGCCGATACGGCGATGCTTCGCGAGCTCGTGGCGGACAACCGCCAGCAGGTGGAGCGCGTCGACCGCATCGCAGCCATCCAGGCCAGTTGGAACGACTACGCCGCCGACCTGATCTCGGCGCACCGCAACGGCCAGGACACCCAGATGCAGGTGCGCCTGGGCCGGGGCAAGCGGCTGACCGACAGCATGCGCGCCGAGTTCACCGCGTTCATGGAAACCGAGCAGGCCCTGCGCTTCCAGCGCAACAACGAGGCAAACCGCACCGCCTGGTGGGTGGTCGGCCTGTTCCTGCTGTTCACGCTGGGCTTCACGGGGCTGGTGGCCTACTTCGGACGCAGGCAGCTGGTGCGGCTGTCCGACAGCTACGACGTGGTGCTGCAGGAACAGGCGGGCCATAACGACCGGCTGGCGCACGAGGCCTGGCTGCGCGGCGCGCAGACCGAACTGGTGGGCGACCTGGTGGGCGAGCTCAGCGCGCCGGACATGGGCCGCAAGATCCTGTCCTTCTTCTCGCGCCACCTGGGCGCCTCGGTGGGCGCCATCTACGTGCGCGAGCGCCATGGCCCGCTGCGCCGGGCGGCGAGCTACGGTTTCTCCAGCGCCGCGGAGGCCATGCCGCAGGTCTTCTCGCCCACAGAAAGCCTGGTCGGCCAGGCCGCGGCCGAGAACCGGCGCATGCTGATCGACCCGATCGACGCCGAATACCTGAGAGTCAACTCCGGCCTGGGCGAGATGGCGCCGAAGGCGGTGCTGCTGGTGCCGGTGGCCAGCAGCGGCATGGTCAACGGCGTGGTCGAGCTCGGACTGCCTGGCGCGCTGGACGAGCGCGGCAGCCAGCTGGTCGAGATGGTGTCCGACGACATCGGCACCTCGCTGGCGGCGGCGCGCTACCGCGAGCAGTTGCAGGAGGTGCTGGCCGAGACCCAGCAGCTCAACGAGGAGCTGCAGGTGCAGCAGGAAGAGCTGCGCACCGCCAACGAGGAACTGGAAGAACAGTCGCGCGCGCTGCGCGCCTCGCAGGCCATGCTGGAGAACCAGCAGGCCGAGCTGGAGCAGACCAACAGCCAGCTTTCGGAGCGCACCGAGGCGCTCGACCAGCGCAACACCGCGCTGCGCCGCGTGCAGCGCGACCTGGAAGACCGCGCCGACGAACTGCAGCGCGCCAGCCGCTACAAGTCGGAATTCCTCGCCAACATGTCCCACGAGCTGCGCACGCCGCTCAACAGCGCGCTCATCCTCGCCAAGCTGCTGGGCGACAACCCGCAGGGCAACCTGACCAGCGAGCAGGTGAAGTTCGCGGAGTCGATCTATTCGTCGGGCAACGACCTGCTGGTGCTGATCAACGACATCCTCGACATCGCGAAGGTCGAGGCCGGCAAGCTCGAGGTGGTGACCGAGGACGTGCCCCTGGCCCGGCTGGCCCACAGCCTGGAGAGCACCTTCGGCCCGCTGGCCATGCAGAAGAACCTGAATTTCAGGCTCGAACTGCGGCCCGATGCACCGGTCTCGCTGCTCACCGACCGGCAGCGGGTGGAGCAGATCCTGAAGAACCTGCTGTCGAACGCGATCAAGTTCACCGACAGCGGCGAGGTGAAGCTGGTGATCTCGCCGGCGGCGGGCGGCGGCGCGGCCTTCGCGGTATCCGACTCGGGCATCGGCATCGATCCGCAGCAGCACGAGCTGATCTTCGAAGCGTTCCGCCAGGCCGACGGCACCACCAGCCGGCGCTACGGCGGCACCGGGCTGGGCCTGTCGATCTCGCGCGACCTCACGCAGCTGCTGGGCGGCACGCTCACCGTCGACAGCACGCCGGGCCAGGGCAGCACCTTCGTGCTCGAACTGCCGGCCAGGGCGCCGCAGGCTTCGCCGGACTACCAGCAGCAGCAGAAGCCGCCGGCCGTCTACACGCCCCGCTCCGCGCACTCGCCTGCCGCCCACGCGCAGCCCACGCTGGCGCCCAACCCTCCCGCGCCGGTGCCTGCGCCGCAGTTCGCCGACGACCGCAGCCTGCCGCGCGACCAGGTGCGCCGCGTGCTGGTGATCGAGGACGAGCCGCAGTTCGCGCACATCCTCTACGACCTGGCGCACGAGTTGGGCTACCGCTGCCTGGTGGCGCATGGCGCGGCCGACGGTTTCGAGCTGGCCTCGCAGTTCCTGCCCGACGCGATCCTGCTGGACATGCGCCTGCCCGACAGCACCGGCCTCGACCTGCTGCAACGGCTGAAGGATTCGCCGCACACCCGGCACATCCCGATCCACGTGGTCTCGGCCGCCGAGAGCGCGCAGGGCGCGGCGCTGCAGATGGGCGCCGTCGGCTATGCGCTGAAGCCGGCCACCCGCGACGAGCTGATGAAGGTGTTCGGCCGGCTGGAAGAAAAGCTCACGCAGAAGGTCAAGGTCGTGCTGCTGGTGGAAGACGACGAACTCCAGCGCGAGAGCGTCATCAGGCTGATCGGCGACGACGACATCGAGATCGTCGCCGTCGGCTCCGGCGAGGAGGCGCTGGAGCTGCTGCGCACCCGCGTGTTCGACTGCATGATCACCGACCTGAAGCTGCCCGACATGCAGGGCAGCGAGCTGCTCAAGGCCATGGCGGCGGAGGAGATCGTGTCGTTCCCGCCCGTCATCGTCTACACCGGGCGCAACCTCACGCGCGACGAAGAGACCGAGCTGCAGCGCTACTCGCGCTCGATCATCATCAAGGGCGCCCGCTCGCCGGAACGCCTGCTCGACGAGGTGACGCTCTTCCTGCACAAGGTGGAGGCCGAGCTTTCGAGCGAGCGCCAGGGCATGCTGAAGACGGCACGCGGGCGCGACCGCATCTTCGAGGGCCGCACCCTCCTGCTGGTGGACGACGACGTGCGCAACATCTTCGCGCTGACCAGTGCGCTGGAGCAGCGCGGCGCCATCGTCGAGATCGGCCGCAACGGCCGCGAGGCGCTCGAAAAGCTCGACCAGGTCAGCGAGATCGACCTGGTGCTGATGGACGTGATGATGCCGGAGATGGATGGCCTGGAAGCCACCCGGCGCCTGCGCGGCGACCCGCGCTTCGCCCATATGCCGGTGATCGCCATCACCGCCAAGGCCACCAAGGACGACCGCGAGCAATGCCTGGCCGCCGGCGCCAACGACTACCTCGCCAAGCCGGTGGACCTGGAGCGCCTGTTCTCGCTGCTGCGCGTCTGGCTGCCGAAGATGGAGCGGCTGTGACCACGAGCCCGCGCAATCCGAAGAACGGCAACGGCGCGGCGCCGCTGCCGCCGCTGAGCGACACCGAGATCGAGCTGCGGCTGCTGATGGAGGCGATCTACCTCAAGTACAGCTACGACTTCCGCAACTACACGGTGGCCTCGCAGAAGCGCCGCGTGCTGCACGCGCTCGACCAGCTCGGGCTGCCGAGCATCTCGGCGCTGCAGGAGCGGGTGCTGCGCGATGCGGCCCTCTTCGGCCGGCTTCTGCAGTTCCTGACGATCCCGGTCAGCGAGATGTTCCGCGACCCGTCGTACTTCCTGGCCCTGCGCCAGCACGTGGTGCCTATCCTGCACACCTACCCTTCCGTCAAGGTATGGGTGGCGGGCTGCAGCACGGGCGAGGAGGTGTTCTCGCTGGCCATCCTGCTGCGCGAGGAAGGCCTGCTCGCGCGCACGCAGATCTACGCCACCGACATCAACCCGGCTTCGCTGGAGAAGGCCAGGCAGGGCATCTTCCCGCTGGAGGCCATCCGGGGCTACACCACCAACTACCAGCGCGCGGGCGGGCGCAGCGAGTTCTCCGACTACTACACCGCCGCCTACGAGGCCGCGCGCTTCGACCCCTCGCTGTGCGCCGACGTGATCTTCGCCGACCACAGCCTGGCGACCGACAGCGTGTTCGCCGAGACGCAGCTGGTGTCGTGCCGCAACGTGCTGATCTACTTCAACCGCGAGCTGCAGGACCGGGCGCTGGGCCTGTTCCACGAGTCGCTGTCGCACCGCGGCTTTCTGGGACTGGGCTCGAAGGAGAGCATCGACTTCTCGGGCTACGCCGACCGCTTCGACGCGCATGCGCGCGCCGAGCGCATCTACCGCAAGAAAGCCGCATGACGGGCCAGATGAAACGCCAGCTGCGCTTCCCCATCCGCAAGCGCGTGGACGCCGTGGTGCTTGGCGCCTCGGCCGGCGGCATCGACGCGCTCTGCGTCCTGCTCGAAGACCTGCCGCCCAGCTGGCGCCTGCCGATGGCGGTGGTGCTGCACCTGCCCGAGGAGCACGAGAGCCGCCTGGCCGAGATCTTCGCGCAGCGCCTGCCTATTCCCGTGCACGAGGCCAACGACAAGATGCCGGTTTCGGCCGGCAGCCTGTACTTCGCGCCGCCGGGCTATCACCTGTCGATCGAGCGCGAGCGCACCTTCTCGCTGAGCTGCGAGCCGCCGGTGCTGTTCTCGCGTCCGTCCATCGACCTGCTGATGGGCTCGGCCGCCGATGCCTACGGCCCCGCCCTCGCCGGCTTCCTCCTGACCGGCGCGAACGACGACGGCGCGCAAGGCCTGCACCGCATCCACCTGGCCGGCGGGCTCACCGCCGTGCAGGAACCCGGGGAAGCCCAGATTCCCACCATGCCCCAGGCCGCCATCGCGCGCCATATCCCCGACTACGTGCTGCCCCTGCGCGAACTGCGCAACCTGCTGCTCCAACTGGAAGCCGTCCATGAACATTGACATCGAAAGCAAGCTGCTGCTCGTGGACGACCTGCCCGAAAACCTGCTGGCGCTGGAGGCGCTGATCCGCGCGCCCGGCCGCATCGCCTACCGCGCCGGTTCGGCCGACGCCGCGCTGGCGCTGCTGCTGGAGCACGAATTCGCGCTCGCCATCGTCGACGTGCAGATGCCCGGCATGAACGGCTTCGAGCTGGCCGAGCTGATGCGCGGCACCGAGCGCACGCGGCACATCCCCATCATCTTCGTGAGCGCCGCGGGTCGCGAGCTGAACTACGCCTTCCAGGGCTACGAGAGCGGCGCGGTCGACTTCCTGCACAAGCCGCTGGACCCGCACGCGGTGGTCAGCAAGGTGAACGTGTTCGTCGACCTCTACCAGCACCGCAAGGCGCTGCGCCACGAAATGGATTCGCTCGCCGCCGCCCACAAAAAGCAGGAGGAACTGGTGCAGCAGCTGCAGCAGACGCAGCACGACCTGGAGCGCGCGGTGCGCATGCGCGACGATTTCATGTCGATGGTGTCGCACGAGTTGCGCACGCCGCTGAACACCCTCTACCTCGAGGCGCAGCTGCGGCAGCTGCATCTGGCGAAGGGCAATCTCGCCAGTTTCTCGCCCGAGCGCCTGCCCGCGATGATCGAGCGCGACCAGCGGCAGATCCGCAACATGGTGCGGCTGATCGACGACATGCTCGACGTCACGCGCATGCGGCGCGACGCGCTGTCCATCAAGCCCCAGCCGACCGATCTGGCGGCGCTTGCGCACGCGGTGGTGGAAAACCTGCGCCAGCAGGCCGAAGCCGCGGGCGCGGCCATCACGCTCTCGGCGCCTGCCGAACTGCGCGGCGCATGGGACGAGTTCCGCATCGAGCAGGTGCTGACCAACCTGCTGACCAACGCGCTGCGCTACGGCGGCGGCAAGCCGGTCGAGATGGTCGTTCGGCGGCTGGGCAACACGGCCCAGGTGAGCGTGCGCGACCAGGGCATCGGCATCGCGCCCGAGGACCAGGCCCGCATCTTCGAGCAGTTCGAGCGCACCGACGACAGCCGCAAGCACGCGGCCGGACTGGGCCTCGGGCTCTTCATCACCCGCAAGATCGTGGACCTGCACGGCGGGCGCATCGGCGTGGAAAGCGCACCGGGCGAAGGGTCGCGTTTCACGGTCGAGCTGCCGCTGCAGGCGCCCGCCATACTTCCCAATCAATCTGACGCCCAACCTGACGGAAAGAAGAACCCCCAGTGAACGTGCTGATCGTCGATGACAACCAGGCCTCGGCCGACCTGCTGCAGGAGCTGCTGAGCCTGCACGACCACACCGCGCAATGCACCTACACGGCACGCCAGGCGCTGGACGCGGCTACCGCCGGGAGCTTCGACGCGGCGCTGATCGACCTCAGCCTGCCCGACCTGCCCGGCGCCGAGGTGGCGCGGCGGCTGCGCGAGAGCACCGGCGAAGGCACGCCGAAGCTGCTGGTCGCCATCTCGGGCTTCTCCGCGCAGGACGCGGGCGGCCGCTCGGCCGAGGGGCTCTTCGACCATCACCTGCAGAAGCCGGTCGACATCGAGAAGCTGGGGCAAATCCTCGCATCGGCTGGCTAGGCGCGATCGGTCTTCCCCGCTGCGCCTTTCTTGCTCTTGCGGGGGCTGCGCATGGCTTCGTAGCGATACACGCGGAAGCCGTCGCGCTGCATGAAGCTGACCGGCTCCCAGCCGCGCGCCAATGCGCAGTCGGTGATCTGCGCCATCTGCACGCCGAGGTAGTCCTGCAGGCTGTCGGCCACCGCGAGCTCGAACTTCTTGAGATCGCGGTCCAGCGATTCCACCGCCGCGACGGCGGCATCGACGCTGGTGAAGGGGCGCACGTGGGTCACGCCCTTGTTGCGCGCGGGGGCGTGTGCCTGCTCAGGCGGGTCGGCGCTGAAGTTGACGCTGGCGCCGCCCTCCATGCCGTTGAGGCCGCCGATGGCGCTAATGCTGGCCATGCTGCTCATTGCTGTGTTCATGTCATGAACCCCATGTCGCGCGGGTAGCTGATGCCGCTCGGCGCGGTGATGTTGTTGAAATTCTTCAGGTTCGGCAGGATGCCGTTGAGGTCTTGATCAGGCACGCCGAACCACTTGGCCAGCGTCGCCGCGTACTGGTCGACCGAAGTGGTGGGCAGCAGCCGGCCCTGGCCGACGTGCCACTGGTCGTCGTCGGCCGATGTGTTGCCCACGCTCACCGGCGGCGGCGTGCCGTAGAAGGCCTTGCCTTTCACCGCGCCGCCCACCACGAAGTGATGGCTGCCCCAGCCGTGGTCGGAACCGTTGCCGTTGCTCGAGAGCGTGCGGCCGAAGTCGGAGGCGGTGAAGGCGGTCACCTTGTCGGAGACGCCGAGAGTTTCCATCTGCCGCTGGAAGGCGGTCATGGCCTCGGACAGACGCTGCATCAACGGCCCCTGCTTGGTGTCGAGGTCGTCGTGCAGGTCGTAGCCACCCATGGAGACGAAGAACACCTGGCGTTTCACGCCCAGCGAGGTGCGCCCACGGATCAGGCGCGCCACCATCTTGAGCTGGTCGGCCAGATTGTTGCCGGTCGGGAAGTTGCCGTTCAGGTCGTTGGCCTGAATGGCAGCGGTGATCTTGCCTTCGGCCTCGACGGCGCGCAGCGTGACCTTGTTGTATTCGTTCTCCAGCGTGTGGCTACGCCCCTGCTGCGCCAGCTGCTGCATGGCCGCCTTGACGGCCGACGAGCCGTAGACGCTGCCGGTGGCCGGGCTCACGCTGTTGATGCGTACCGCGCCGCCGGTGCCGACCTGGTATTGAAGCGCCTCGTCGCCCGAGAGGAACACTGCATTGCCCGCCACCGAGATGCAGGTGAACAGCGAAGCATTGCGCTGCCCGCCGAGCATCAGGTCGCCGAGGTTGCCGCCCCAGCCGATGGTCGAGCCCTCGGGCGATGACGACTGCCAGATCGACTGCTGGTCGTTGTGCGAGAACAGCTTGGGCGGGATCGGGAAGTCCCTGCGGTTCGTGCCGTTGAACTGTGCGCGCGTGAGCGGCTTGACGAGCGGGCCTACGTTGAGCTGCACGGCCATCTTGCCTTCGTCGAACAGCGTGGTGAGCCTGGTCATTGCCGGGTTCAGCGCGTACTTGCGGCCGTTGGCGAGCGAGACGGCGGGCTTGAGTTCGGTGGCCGCGAGCGCCGCGTCGGAAGGCAGCGCGATGGCGCCACGGATGGCGCTGTACTTGGCGTAGCTGTCCGTGTCGTAGTTGACGAGCGTGTTGGCGTAGTCGTTGCCGCCGAAGAGGAAGACGCAGACCAGCGCCTTGTAGTCGTCGCCCGGCGCGGCCTGGGCGGCCGCTTCGCCCATGGCGGCGAGGTTGAGCGCGAACGGCAGCGCGGTGCCGGCCATCGCGAGTTGGCCCGAGCGGCGCAGGAAGGCGCGGCGCGTGTGGCGGGCAGGATCGATCAGGTGCATGTTCGGTTCGCTCCGGCTTCTTTCTTCTTCATTTCTGCACGAGGTATTCGGGCGAGCCCATCACCAGCAGCACGCCGGCGCAGATGAGGTCGAGCCTTCGGGCGTCGGTGGAGGGGTTCACCAGCGGCGCCTTGCTCAGGGCGTCGGTGATCAGCGCGACCGTGGCGGCCGAGAGCTGGTTGCCGGTGAGCAGCAGGTTGAGCCGGCGCACCAGCGCGGCGGGGTCGTTCACCAGCGCCTTCTCGGCCGTATAGGTGGCGATCACGTCCTTGTTGTCGAAGCCGTTCTGCAGCCTGCCTTGCAGGAAGTTGAGATAGCCGCCCACGCTGGTCTCGTTGACCAGCTGGAACTCGGGCGCGACCATCTTGTTGCTGGCGATGGCGGTCGAGGGCGGCACGTAGCCGGGCCGGAAGAAATTGAACACCGAGGGCGAGCGCAGCGGGCACTGGCCCAGGCTCGAACTGGGGTCGGAGGTGTTGCCGATGTTCCAGTTGTCCGATGTGCAGCCGATGCCGAAGGTACGGCCCCATTGCACGAACCGCAGCATGGGCTCGCGCAGATGGCCGAAGTTCGGATCGGAAAGGCCCGCGGGACCGCGCGCCTCGTCGTCGAGCAGCACTGCGGCGAACACGCTCTTCATGTCGCCGCGCACGCCCGCGCCGTTGTTGGCGAAGATGTCGGCCACGCGCTTCACGTAGGCGGGGCTCGGGTTGCTCGTGACCAGCCGCTGGATCAGCTGCCGGCCGATGAAAGGCCCGACGTTCGGATGGTTGAAGAGCGTGTCGAGCGCGATCTTCAGCGCCGCCGGACCGTCCGTGCCCGCGGGCACCGTGGCGCCCAGGAAGCGCGCCTCCAGCATCGAGTGATTGGAGGCCTTGTAGGCCATGGGACGCGTGGTCCACGCGTTGGTCTCGATGGTGTAGCTGGCTCCGGGCGGAGTGAAGGCGTTGCGCTCGGACGAGCGGATGTCGAGGTCGTAGCCGGTGAAGACGCGCGCCAGATTGGTCACGTCGTTCTGCACGTAGGTCTCGATGGGCTGGCCGTCGGCGCCGGTCCTCACCGTGCCGTCGCCCTCGAGCTGGTAGAGGCCGATGGTCATGAGCTGCATGACCTCGCGCGCGTAGTTCTCGTCGGGCTGGCGGCCGGAGTTGTCTTCCTTTCTGTTGCCGCGGGTGTTGAGATAGAAGCCCATCGCGGGGTTGAGCGTCACGTCTTCCAGCAGCTGGCGGAAGTTGCCCGTGACGCCGTTGGCGAGCATGTCCCAGTACTGGGCCATCATGGCCGTGGGCCAGCTCGAGCCGATCTCCGTGCCCGAGACCACGAAGATCTCGCTGAGCGCCAGTGCCATGCGCTTGCGCACCGGGTCGGCGGCCGTCATGAGCTGGCGCCAGATCATGGCGTCGGTCTCGACGTCTGCGTACTCCTTGCTGTTGACCCACTCCCAGGCCGAAGGCTGTCGCGCCGCGCCGAGCTGCTCGCTGAGCCACGGCAGGTAGCCTTTGGCGCGCACGGCGGCGATCTCGTCGTCGGAGGCCGAGAACTGGGCCTGCAGCAGGAAGCGCGCGGCTTCGGCGTCGTTCTGCGCCTGGGGGTAGTGATACGGACCGGTGTCGGGCGTGGTGCCCGGGTTGGCGCCGGGCGTGCCGCCGCCGATCGGGAAGCCAAGGCCCCCGGCGCCGCTCCCACCCCCTCCTCCGCCGCCGCCGCATGCGGCCAGCGCCGCCGAAATGGAAAACGCGGCTGCCGCCTTCAGCGAGCGGGAGCCGTCGGGCGCCGCCTCGTTTTCATGGGTGGCCGCCGTCTCCGCGACGTACACCACCTCGTCGGCCGGTCTTGTGTGCTCGGCCTCCAGCTGTTCCAACATGATCCTCGCTCCTGCGGCGTATCGACGCCTGTTGGAGCGTTAAAGGCAAGCGGCATGCCCTCCAAAAAACAGCAAGGCAAGTGTCCAGGACGGGCCAAGTCACCACAAAAATGTGTGTCAATGTGACTTTTTAGTCACTCCTTGAAACAAAATTGGCATGCCAGAGGGCATGCCAATGCTTCAGAAAACATTCAGGTGACAGTGTCAGTCGCGCTCGTCGTCCCAGTCGTTCGGCGGGCGGTAGGGATAGCCGGGCCCGTAGTAGATGCGGCCGGGCGGCGGCGTGTAGATGGGTGCCGGGCGGTAGTACACCGGAGGGGGCGGCGGCCGGTAGTAGACCGGCGGCGGCGGCGCGTAGTAGATGGGTGCCGGATAGCTGTAGACCGGTGGCGGCGCGTAGTACGGCGCCGGGTAGCCGCCGGCCACGTAGCCGGGGGTGCCGATCTGCACCGACCAGCTTCCGCGCGCATTCGCGGCTCCCGCCGCCAGCAGCGCGCCGGCGATGACGGCACCGATGGCCGCCAGCTTGAAAACAGAAGATCGAGATTTGAAGTTCACAGTGGCTCCAGGCCTGGGGCGGACAGCGCCCGAGTGGATACGCAACGCCCGACGCGTGCTCGCGGTGCACCCGATTGCATCCAGCCATGGTAGCCAAACGTCACCGCTTCGGGCGGTGCGCGGCCGCATCAGCGCGCGATTTCGCGCCGCGACAGCATCACGTCGCCGCTGCTCGTGTTGAAGGCGATGGTCGGCGCACTGAAATCGCTGAGCGGCGCGCCCAGGCCGATCTCTCCACGGCCGTGCAGCACGCACTCCTCGCGCCGCAAGGCGATCTCGGTGCTGGGGCCGTCGTTGCCGTGGAAACGCACCCAGGTGCCGTAGGTGCTGACGTCGATCAGCACGCAGCTGCCCTGGCGCAACTCGATGCGCGCATGCAGGCGCGAGACGCGCGGGTCGTTGACGACGAACTGGGCGTCGTCGACGCGGCCGAGGTGGATCGGCAGCTCCTCCGTGCGGAACATCGAGCGCACGTCGAGCCACGCGAGTTCGATCTGGCCGAACGAGGAATCGGGCATGCGCAGCGGGGCCAGCGCTGCAGGCACGGTGAGGAACGAGGTCACGTCCTCCTGCCAGTCGATCCGGTGGACGACCGACATCTCGCTGCGCCCGCGGATGTTGATGAGGCCAAGGTCGCGGTGCTGCACCGAACCTTCGCGCAATTGGGAGATGACCGCGGCAGTCACCCAGATCTGGCCCGGGCCGGCCAGGTCGCTCAGACGCGAGGCGAGGTTGACGGCATCGCCGTAGCAATCGCCCTCGACTTCCACCACCTCGCCGCTGGCCACGCCGATCTGCAACGCCATGCGCAGGGGCGCGGGCCACGCGAGCAGCCGCTTCTGGTGATAGCGCTGCAGCTCGATGACCGCATGCGTGGCCGCGGCACCGCTGGTGAAGATGGCGAACACGCCGTCGCCGAGCGACTTCACCACGCGGCCGCCGTGCGCCTGGCACACGCCGCCGATCCATTGCGTCAGACGGGTCACTGTCTCCGTGGCCCGCGCATTTCCCATGGCCTCGAAGACCCTCGTGCTCCCCGTCAAGTCCGCGAATACGACTGTGGAATTGACACCCATACTTTTTGCTCTTCTCGATTTCTACCGATGGTTGTAATTGCCCGGGGCCCTTCGCACTTCCATGTCCATGCGGCCGGCGCTGCGTACGCGCGCCCGCTCACACACGGAATATGCAGCTTGCGTGCCCCTTTTGTTGTCTTCTCGGGTATACGCCGCTGCCGACAGGGCGAATGCAGACAGAGTCATTCATCGGCTTGTAGTACTTTGGAAAACAAAATTCAATGACTAGTGAAAACGATAAGTAAAGCGTGTTGTTTGCAAACAAGAAACAACGTTTCAGATCTTGTGGAATGGTTAACTCAGGCTTAAGGTAGCGGCCGTTCTCGGTTCCGGCAACACACTTCCCGTCCCATGCTCTTTCGCCGTCTTCTCCGTCTGCTGAACGTACCCGGCTCCGGATCCCGTCAAGCGACGGAGAACCAGCTGGGGCGCATCCGTACCGCGATGCTGTCGGCGCTCCAGGGCCATGGCGGTCATTCCGTGCAGCGCGTCAGCCAGCGCGTGCGCTTTGCCGCCGACGTCGAAGCTCTCTGGTACCTGCGGCAGGACGTGATGATCGCGCTGAGCGCCATCGACGGAGAAACCGCCGCGCGCCGCCAGATGAAAGCCATCAACAGCATGTTCAAGGGCGGATTGCCGGGCTCGATGGGGCCGCGCGCGCATCAGCGCTTCACCAAAAACAACTGAAACTGCAACGGCCCCTCGGGGCCGTTCTGATTTTTAACGTTCTATTTCTCTTTGTGTCCGGATCGATGGGCGTGATGATGGTCATGTCCATCGTGGTCGTCATGACCATGTGCATGCCTGTGGCCCCAAACGAGAAAAATATCACGCCCTTCCGCGGCC
Source organism: Variovorax sp. 278MFTsu5.1 (assembly GCF_048305045.1). Taxonomy (NCBI): domain Bacteria; kingdom Pseudomonadati; phylum Pseudomonadota; class Betaproteobacteria; order Burkholderiales; family Comamonadaceae; genus Variovorax; species Variovorax sp. 278MFTsu5.1. Next base: position 3,365,329 of record NZ_CP157622.1, on the reverse strand, counting down.
ATCGACACCTTCGCACCCACGGGCAATAACACCTTCGTCTGCACGTGCCCGAACGGCAGGCCCGCGAGCACGGGCACCTTGAGCGTTGCGCGCAGCCGGTCGATCACGGTGTTGAGGCCGAATCCGCGGTCGTAGCCCGGCACCGGCCGGATGCCGGTGAACTGCCCGAACACGATGGCACGCTGGCGCGCCAGCACACCGGCCATCTTCAACTGATCGAGCATGCGTTCGACGCGGTACGGGTGCTCGTTCACGTCTTCGATGAAGAGCACGCCCTTCTCCACCATCGGAAAGTACGGCGTGCCGAGCAGGCTGGTCAGCACGCAGAGATTGCCGCCCCACAACGTGGCGTCCTGCATGGGCTTGAACTTCAGATCGACATCGCGCGCCGGCATGCGCCAGCCCGTGCCTTCGCCCTGCCCTGTGAGCAGGTCGTCGAAGCAGGCTTCCATGATGTCGTCGGGGCCGGCCTCCGCACCGAAGTCCTCGCCGACGGCGGGGCCCGACCAGGTCACCGCGCCGGTCTTTGCCAGCAGCGCGTTCTGCAGCGCGGTGAAGTCGCTGCAGCCGACGAACTCCGTGCCCTTCTCGATCGCCTTCGTGAGCGCCTTGTACGGAACCGCATCGAGGATGCGCGTGAGCCCGTAGCCGCCGCGTGCTATGAGCGCCACGTCCGCGCCGCTGGCCGCGGCACGCGAGATCGCGGCGAGCCGCGTGGCATCGTCGCCCGCGAAGCGCTGGTGCACCGACAGCGCCGCGTCGTCGACTTCGACTTCATGACCCAGCGCTCTGAGCCGCTTCACGCCGCGCCGGAAAGCGGCCTTGTCCCGGACCGCGCTGGAGGGAGAGTAGATATAGATGTGTTTGGTCACGCGTTCGAGTATCCCATTGCGTTTCGCACTTGCAGAACGACCGTTCGGGCCTGCTCCGGCGTCGGCCCTGAGGAAGTGGCAAGAGGCCCCAGTGCGCGCAGCGCTGCTTCGTATCCCCGGTCGGGGAAAGGCGCGCGCCATGCGCCCTTGATGTTCTCGTGCCCTTCCGGCGCGACCAGTGCCGCCGCGAACCGACCGGGCGCTGCCGCCTGCAGCAGCACGGCGAGTTCGGAAGCGGCCTCGCTATGCACGAGCGCCACCGACTCGACTCCCACCCGCGCCATCCATTCGAGCAGCACGTCGCGATGCCATTGCAGGCTATGTGCCGCCTCGCGCTTGGGCTTGTCGCTCCTGCCGAAGCCGATCAGGTCGGGCACCAGCGTGCGCAGCCCGGGCAGGCCCACGAGATGCCTGAAGAAGTAGCCCCATTCGCCGGGACCGTGCAGGCAAAGGCAACAGGCCGCATCCTCCGCACCTTCATCGACGTAGTGCATGCGCCAGCCCTGCAAGCTCGGCAGGTCCTGCACGTAATGCGGCGCGAAGTCATAGCCGGCCAAGGCCTCGAAGCGCTCGGGCGACGTGCGCAGTGCGTCGTCGCGCAAGGGCTCGGCAGTCGCGCGCGCAGCGTTCCGGCGCTGCTGGAAAAAAGCCTGCAAGACCGCGCTGCACTCCTGCGCCAGCACCCCGCCCTGCACCACCGTGCGATGGTTCAGCCGTGGCTCCGCGAAGAGATCGAGCACCGAGCCGGCCGCGCCGGTCTTCGGATCGGACGCGCCGTACACCACGCGCGCGAGGCGCGAATGCAGCATCGCCCCTGAACACATCGCGCACGGTTCGAGCGTGACGAACAGCTCGCAGCCGTCGAGCCGGTAGTTGCCGAGCGCGAGGGCTCCCGCACGCAGCGCGTTGATCTCGGCATGCGCACTCGGATCGTTCTGCGCGACCGGCGTGTTGCGCCCCGTCGCGACCAGGCGGCCGTCCTTCACAAGCACCGCGCCCACCGGCACCTCGCCCGCTTCGGCGGCAAGCCGCGCCTCGGCGAGCGCGAGCGCCATCCAGTGCGTGTCGTCGTGCACGTCCGGCAATGGAGTCGCCTCAGTTGTCATCGGGCATCTGGCGTGTCTTGACCGCGGCGTCCAGCGCTTCCTTGACCTGCTGCTGCACCTGCTGCGGATTCATTCGCGCATCGCCCGCGGCGGGTGCTGCAACGCCAGGCACGGACGGTTGTGCGGAAGAGGCCATGCTGCTCATCTGCTTCTTCGCGACCAGCCCGACGATCGCCAGCACGAGCACAAGGCCGATCAGACCCAGTCCGCGCATCTCAGCCGCCCTCCGCCACGGGAGCCTCGGCGGCCATGCCCAGGCGGCCCATCCACACGGCGAGCGCCCGCTCGTCCGGCGTGCCAGCGCTGTAGACCGCGTGCATCGCGGCATGCGATTCGCGGCGATGCTGGTTGAGCTTGATCTTGCATTGCAGGGCAGTCACGCGCAGCTCGAAGCCCACGATGCCGGCCAGCATCTTGAGCTGGAACTCCTCGCCCAGGTCGCGCCACTGCTGCGCGTAGGCGGGCTCGTGGTCGTGAATGAGCTTCTTGAGCAGCGCGTCCTTGTCGGCGGGCTCCTCGATCAGCCGTGCCTCGACGGTGCAATGCACCGCCAGGTAGTTCCACGTCGGCACGCGGGCCAGGTCGGGGTAGACGGAGGGAGAGAGGTACGAATGCGGCCCGAGAAAGGTGGCCACCGCCCGGGGCCTGGCCTGCAGGTAGCGCCAGTGCGGATTCGGCTTGGCGCAATGGCCCCACAGCACCAGTTCGTCGCCCGCGCGCTGCTCGGCGACCAGCGGCAGGTGCGTGACGTACGGCAGCCCGTCGTCGTCGTTCGAGATCAGGCTCGCGAAGGGATGCGAGCGCATCAGCTCCAGCGCGATGGCCGGGTCCTTCGCATTGAACTGCGGGGGCATGTACATGGGGCGGTTTCCTCGTGGCGCCTCGTGGCGAGGCCCCATTCTCCCCGAGCCGCCTACTTTGCGCGCGGTGTCTCCAGCAGCTTCGCCATCGCGGTGTAGCCGCGCGCCTTCGCCAGCTGCAGCGGCGTGTTGCCCTGGCGGTCCGTCAGCCTGATGTCGGCGCCGGCGTCGACCAGCGCAGCCAGCGTACGCTGGTGGCGCGGGCCGCCGTCGCCGAGCACGATGGATTCGATCACCGCCGTCCAGTGGAGGTTGTTGACGTGGTCCAGCGGCGCGCCGGCTGCAATAAGCCTGCGCACCACCTCATCGTGCCCGAGATGCGCGGCCGCGATGAGCGCCGTGCCGTCGTACCGGCTCGTGGTCTGCCCGGCCTTGGCACCGAGCGAGAGCAGCACCGAGAGCGTCGCGGCATCGTCGGCCACCGCGGCGATGGTGACGGCGTCGTAGCGGTCGTCTTCGAGCAGGTCGAGGTCGGCGCCGGCCTTGGCCAGCAGCTTGATCGCCTCGCGCTGGCGGGCGAAGGTGGCAACGTGCAGCGGCGTGCGCCCGCGCGTGTCGCGTGCATTGAGATTCGCCCCCGAGGCGATCAGCGCCTTCAGCTTCGGCGCATCGCCATGCCAGGCGGCCTGGTGCAGCCCGTCGAAGGCCAGCACCTCGGCCGCCAGCGGCGGCACCTGGGCGAGCGCACCAGCCGGCACGCCCAGCCCGAGCGCGACCGCCAGCAGGCCCGGCCAGATACCGCGCGCCGTCATCAGAGGGAGCCCTTGACCTTCTCGAGCGCCGCGTTGGCGCACTGGTCGTCGAGATGGCCGCCGGGCGCGCCGCCCACGCCGACCGCGCCGATCACTTCATTGCCCGACTTGACCGGCACGCCGCCGCCCAGCAGCAGGAAGCCCGGCAGGTACACCAGGTTGGCGGCGCCCGGGTTCTTCTGCGCGCCTTCCATCATGGCCTGCGTGGGGCTCTTGGCCGAAGCCGAAGTCCAGGCCTTGCGCTCGCTCGATGCCAGCGTGTGCGGGCCGGCGTTGTCGGCGCGCTGCACGGCACGGACGGTGCCGGCGCGGTCGACCACGGTGGCGGCCACGTTGTAGCCGTTGGCGGCGCAGGCGGCCACGGCTTCGGCGGCGATCTGGTTGGCCAGGGCGAGCGAGATGTTCTTCTCGGTACGCACAGCCGGTGTGGGGGCCTGGGCCTGGGCTTGTGCCTGGGCGACGGATGCTGCGAGCAGGACGGCGGCGCCGCCGAGGCGGAGGATGGATTGCATTGTTCGTTATCTCCAGTGGATTCGGGTTGTTGCGCCGGCTGTTGCCGACGGCTGCGCCACTGTAGAAAACGCCGCCCGCGCGTGCCATTCGTACGGCTACGCCCGGCGCTCCGTAGTTCTACGGAGCGCCCTCCCCGTCCACCAGCACCGCATAGCGCCGGATCAGCTGCGCCAGCGAATCGCAGCCGAGCTTGGCGAACAGGTTGGCCCGATGCGTCTCGACCGTGCGCGGCGACAGCGCGAGCGTGCGCGCGATCTCCTTGTTGGTGAGCCCCTGCACGATGAAGGCCAGCACCTCGCGCTCGCGCTCCGACAGCTGCGCCACCCGCTCGCGCGCGGCGTTGTCGGCCTGCGAGCGTTCGCGCGAGCGCACGTGCTGGCGCACCGCCTGCTGCAATGCCTCGAGCAGCTGTTCGTCGTCCACCGGCTTTTCGAGGAACTCGGCCGCGCCGGCCTTGAAGGCGCGGCGGCACATCTCGACCGTGCCGTGGCCGGTCAGCATGATCACCGGCTGGTCCACGCCCTGCGCCACCAGCCGGTCGAGCACGGTGAGCCCGCTGATGCCTGGCATGCGCACGTCCAGCACGATGGCGCCGACGCTCGCGCGGTCGAACCCGTCGATGAAAGCCTGCGGATCAGCCCAGGCCTGCACGCGCAGCCCGACCGTGCCGATCAGCAGCGAGAGGCCGTCGCGCACCGCCTGGTCGTCGTCGATCAGGTGGACCAGCGGGGACTGCGGCGGATGGGTGTTCGGATGGGTCACGGCGAGGGTGCGACGAGTGGGAGCAGCAGCGTGAAACGCGCGCCGCGCGGCGAGACGTTGACGGCGCTCAGGCTGCCGCCCATGCCGCCGGCCAGCGTCTCGCTGAGGCTAAGGCCGAGGCCCAGCCCGCCCTCGCGTGTGCTGAAGAAAGGTTCGAAGAGGCGCGGCAGGGCTTCGGGGGCGATGCCGCGTCCGTTGTCCGTCACGGTCAGCACGCCCTCCTGCCCGTTGCGACCGACGGACACCACGAGGCGCCGCTCGGCCGCCGGCACGAGCTCCAGCGCCTGCAGCGCGTTCATCAGCAGGTTGTGCACGATCTGTTCCAGCGCCACCGCCTCGGCCTGCACGCGCACCGGCGCCTGGGCCGTGGCATCGAACTGCGCGGCGACGTCGTGCTTCGCGAACTCGGGCGCCAGCAGGTGCATGGCGCTGCGCACCACCTCCTGCAGCACCAGTGGCCTGGTATCGCCGCCGGCCTCGGGCCGCTCTATCACGCGGCGCAGGCGTCCCACCACGCCGGCCGCGCGCCGGGCCTGCTCGACGGCCTGCCCCATGGCGCCGCGTGCGGTGGCCAGGTCGGGCGGCTCTTCGTCGAGCAACCGGCGGGCGGCCTGGGCGTTGGCGAGCACCGCCGTCAGCGGCTGGTTGAGTTCGTGCGCCAGGCCTGCGGACAGTTCTCCGAGCGCATTGAGCCGCGCGACCTGACCGAGCCGCAGCAGCTCCTCGGCCCGCCGCCGCGCCACGCGCTGGCGCTGCGCGGCCCACAGTCCCGCCACCAACACCGCCATCGCCAGGGCCCAGCCCGCGATGGCGCGCCATGGCAGCTCTCCCCATCCCACCTGCCGCTCGGCCACCAGATCGAAGGGCTGGCTCGGCGAGGCCAGCGCCTTGCTCAGGGCGAAACGCCATCCGCTCTCCGGGCTCGCGGACAGGGCGCCGGGTTGCAGCACCAGTTGCTGGCCGTCGCGCTGCAGGCTCAGCCGTACCGGGCTGCGCTGCGGATTCATCGGCCAGTCGCGCCACGGCACGGAGCCTGCAAGGTCGATGTCGAGCGCATAGCTGAAGGGCGTGGCGCCGATCACCAGCGTGTAGCGGCCACGGGCCAGATCGAGCGTGGCCAGATCGGCGCGCTGAAGGCTGCGCGAACGCGCCTCGGCGGCTTCCAGTGCGCCGGCGCGGGCGCTGTCGGGCCACGGCTGGTCGCGGTCGCGCCGCTGCACGCGCAGGATCGATGAATAGACGGAAGGCAGGCGCTGCTCGGGATGTTCCGCGCCCGTACTGGGCTCCAGCAGCGCGAGCGTGGCCAGCACGGCGTCGTACTGCACCATCTGCTGGCTCATGAGGCGGTGCGCGATGCGCACGTCGGTCTCGAAGTCCTGCTGCATCTGCGCGAGCTCTGCGCGCGCGATCCACACAGCGCCCACGGCGGTAAGGGCAAGCCATGCCAGCCACCAACCACCTTGCGCGCGCAACCACTGTTTCATGGCGCGGATTGTGCCCGGCGCGGCGAAGCCATTCGCCTGGCCGAAAATGCGGAACCAGCCATGGCCGACGTACAGGACTCCCTCTTTCCCGATCTTCCGCGCCCCGAGGACGCTCCTTCGGCCGCGCCGCCGCCCGCCGAGCCAGCCGCGAAGAAGAAGCCACGCGCCGCCACGGTCGAGCCCGCGCCCAGCGATCCGGAACTGGTCGAGCTGGCGGCTGCGCTGCCGCCCAACCTGCGCCTCGGCACCTCATCGTGGAGCTACCCCGGCTGGGCCAACCTGGTCTGGGACGGCGAATACGCCGAGACAGTGCTCTCGAAGAACGGTCTCTCGGCGCTCGCCAAGCATCCGCTGTTCCGCACCGTGAGCGTGGACCGCAACTTCTACCGCGCCCTCACCGCCAGCCAGTACGCCCGCTACGCGGGCATGGTGCCCGACGACTTCCGCTTCATGGTGAAGGCGCCGAGCCTCGTGACCGACGCGACGGTGCGCGACGAAAGCGGCCGCGGCATGCAGGCCAACCCGGTGTTCCTCAGCAGCGAGATAGCGCGGCAGGAATTCGTGCTGCCCGCGCTCGAAGGGCTGGGCCATCGCATCGGCGTGCTGGTGTTCCAGCTGAGCCCGATTCCGGGGCACATCCTGGCCGACCAGCCCGCGCTGCTGGCGCGCATCGCGGCGATGCTCGAATCGCTGCCCGACATCTCGTCGACCGCGCCGGACGCCGTGATCGCCGTCGAAGTGCGCGACCCGCAACTGCTGAACCCCGCCTTCGCCGAAATGCTGCGCAGCGTGGGCGCCACCTTCTGCATGGGCCTGCACGCGAAGATGCCGCCGATCGAGGACCAGCTTCCGATGCTGCGTGCCATGTGGCCCGGTCCGCTGGTGTGCCGCTGGAACCTGCACCGGCGCCACGGCCGTTTCGGGTACGAAGACGCCGAAAAGCTCTACGGCCCCTTCGACAAGATCGTCGACCCGGATCCGGAAACGCGCGCCGCGCTCGCCAAGGTGATTGCCGGCACCACCCGCGCGGGCCAGAACGCCTTCGTCACCGTGAGCAACAACGCCGAAGGCTGCGCGCCGCTGACGATCGCGCAGCTGGCGCGGGACATCCTGGCCATCGCGCCGCGCTAGCCGATGTTCTGCTTCGCGGCGACCGTCATCTCCACCTCGACGGTCGCGTTCTTCGGCAACGCATAGACGCCGACCGCCGTGCGCACATGCACGCCGGCCTCGCCGAAAACGCGGTGCAGCAGGTCGGAAGCGGCGTCGGTCACCTCGCTGTGCTGCGTGAAATCGGCCGTGCATTGCACGAACACGCCGACGCGCAGGACCTTCTCCACCGCATCGAGCGAGCCGAGCGCGCGCCGCAGCAGTGCGAGGCTGCGCAATGCGCAGATCTGCGCGCCCTCGCGCGCCTTGTCGAGCGACACCGCATCGCCCACGCGACCGGTGACGACCACCGTGGTGCCCACGCGCGGCACCTGGCCGCTCAGGTAGATCGTGCGGCCGTCGCGCACCAGCGGCACGTAATGGCCACCGGCAATGATCTCGCCGTCGAAGCTGTGGCCCAGCTCGGCGGCAATCTGGTCTGCGATCTGGTCCCGGGTCATTTCTGCTGTCATGTCGATTCCGTGAAAGGGAGTGCCATTGTCATCAGCGCGTGCGAGACGAAACAGATACAGAAGGCGTCGATGCGAGGCAGAACAGAGCGCAGAGCTCCATTTTTTCAGGCCGCATCGGGCCAGCGGCCCAGCACTTCGTGCACGCCCTCGCCCACGTGGCTGTCGATCAGCACCAGCGAACCTGCCGACCACCGGACCGGCGCTTCGAGCGCATGCCTTTCCAGCTTGCGCCGTGCGTAGGCCAGCGTCATGTGCGGCGTGAAGGAGCGCGCGGGCTTCAGGCCCGCATCGGCGAGCGCCTCGCCCAGGCGCTGCCTGAAGGCCTTGAGCGCGGAGGTACCCTCCTCGTCGTCGGAGCACAGCGCGAGCGCGCCTTTGGCGAAGCTCATCGCCTTCTCGAAGACGATGTCGAACGCGGGAGGCGGCACCAAGGCGGCTGCCTTCGTGACCAACGCGACCTTGTCGGCCGGCACCTCTGCGTGCTCGCCCAGATCGAAGAGCGTGACGTGCAAGCGATGCGCCGCGACCAATGTTCCTTTCAGTGCGTGCTGCGAGTTCATGCGCTCGCCCAGCGCGGCGATCGAAGCGGCATCCTGCGGGCCCGGAAGAATTGCGAAGAAGAGAGAGTGCTCCGGCGCCGGAGCCTTGCTGCTGCGCGCTTTGCTCCGAGGGCGCGGCAAGGGTTTGGGCGGAGGCTCGATACCGGGAAGAAGAAGCTGATCTGACATGCCTCGATCATCGCCCATGGCATGCGCCCTTCATCTGCTCTTCAGCAAGCGACAAGCACTCCTTCAGGCTGCGTTTCGAGAATCGTCTCACGCTGGTGGCACTGCGGCAGTCAATGCACGGAAGCCACCTGTCGATCGATCTCAATCAACCATCCAACCAGGAACTTCATCTTGACGAAAACGCAAGCCTGCACCGTCCTCGCAACAGCTCTTCTGCTAGGTACCGTCTCCATGACTGCGAGCGCCGCCGGCCAGAACCAGGACTCCGGCATCTATGCGGGCGGCGCCATCGGCCGTTCGAGCTACAGCCTCTCGTCCTCCAACCGCGTGCCCGTGCCATGGGGCGGCGAGAAGAGCAGCAAGAGCGGAACGGCCTACAAGCTGTACGGCGGGTATCGCTTCACCGAAACCTTCGGCGTCGAAGCCGGCTATGCACGCCTTGGCCGCGTGAGCCAGTGGAGTTCGAACGGCGCCTATTCACGACTGCAGTCCGGCACCGGCCAGGTCTTCTACGCGGCCGCCACCGCCCGGCTGCCGCTGGGCGAATCCTTCGCGCTCAACGGGCGCCTGGGCATCGCGCGCGGGCGCGTCTCCGGCGACAACAACTGGGTGCTGCCCAGCCAGCGCATCTCGGGCAGCTCGACCGGCATGATGGCCGGCTTCGGCGCCGAGTACCGCATGACGCAGAACCTGTCGGTCACCGCGGACTACGACTACTTCGGCAAGCTGTCGAAGCAGGCGAAGGGCGGGATGTTTACGGTGGGTTTGAAGGCGAGCTTCTGAGAGTCCGCTTCTTCCGAGGCCTGATCGACGCGGCCCTGCATCAGCGCAGCCGCGTTGCGTCGTTCGTCACTCCCACTCGATCGTCGCCGGCGGCTTGCTCGACACGTCGTAGGTCACGCGATTGATGCCGCGCACCTCGTTGATGATTCGGCCCGACACCTTCTTCAGCAGCGCGTACGGCAGCTCGGCCCAGTCGGCGGTCATGAAGTCGCTGGTCTGCACGGCGCGCAGTGCGACCACGTAGTCGTAGGTGCGGCCGTCGCCCATCACGCCCACGCTCTTGACGGGCAGGAACACGGTGAAGGCCTGGCTGGTGAGGTCGTACCAGGTCTTGCCGGTGGCTTCGTCGGTGAAGTTGCGCAGCTCCTCGATGAAGATCGCGTCGGCGCGGCGCAGCAGGTCGGCGTATTCCTTCTTCACTTCGCCGAGGATGCGCACGCCCAGGCCGGGACCGGGGAACGGGTGGCGATACACCATCTCGGGCGGCAGGCCGAGGGCCACGCCCAGTTCACGCACTTCGTCCTTGAACAGGTCGCGCAGCGGCTCCAGCAGCTTGAGACCGAGCTGTTCGGGCAGGCCGCCCACGTTGTGGTGGCTCTTGATGGTGACGGCCTTCTTGCTCTTGGCGCCGCCCGACTCGATGACGTCGGGGTAGATGGTGCCCTGCGCCAGGAAGGTCGCGCCCTTGTGTCCACCACCGCCCGCCTTGAGCTTCGCGGCTTCCTGCTTGAACACGGTGACGAACTCGCCGCCGATGATCTTGCGCTTGGCTTCCGGGTCGCTCACGCCCGCGAGCTTGCCGAGGAAGAGATCGCTGGCATCGACGCGGATCACCTTCGCGTGCAGCTTGCCCTCGAACATCTCCATGACCATGTCGCCCTCGTTCAGCCGCAGCAGGCCGTGGTCGACGAACACGCAGGTCAGCTGGTCGCCGATGGCGCGGTGGATGAGCGCGGCGGCCACGCTCGAATCGACGCCGCCCGAGAGGCCCAGGATGACTTCTTCATCGCCCACCTGCTCGCGGATCTTCTCGACGGCTTCGGCGATGTGGTCGCGCATGACCCAGTCGGGCTTCGCGCCGCAGATGCCGAGCACGAAGCGCTCGAGGATCGCCTTGCCCTGCATGGTGTGCGTGACTTCCGGGTGGAACTGCACCGCGTAGTAACGGCGCGCCTCGTCGGCCATGCCGGCGATGGGGCAGCTCTCGGTGCTGGCCATGAGCTTGAAGCCCGGCGGCAGCTCGGTGACCTTGTCACCGTGGCTCATCCATACGTTGAGCATGCCGTGGCCCTCGGACGTGGTGAAGTCGGCGATGTCCTTCAGCAGCGCGGTGTGGCCATGGGCGCGCACGGCCGCGAAGCCGAACTCGCGCTTGTGGCCGCCCTCGACCTTGCCGCCGAGCTGGTGAGCCATGGTCTGCATGCCGTAGCAGATGCCGAGCACGGGCACGCCGAGATCGAACACGGCCTGCGGGGCCTTGTCGGTGGTTTCCTCGTACACGCTGGCGTGGCTGCCGGAGAGGATCACGCCCTTGAGGTGGCCGTCGGCGGCGTATTCGCGCACCCACTCGTCGGTGACGTCGCAGGGATGCACTTCGCTCAGCACATGGGCTTCGCGCACGCGGCGTGCGATGAGCTGCGTGACCTGCGAGCCGAAGTCGAGGATGAGGATCTTGTCGTGTTGCATGGCGAAAGGACTCAGAGCGTTGAAATGTCGAGCAGCTTCACTCCCGCCTGGGGTGCAGCCTGGATGAGTTGCTCGTCGAAGGTGGCGAGCGGGAGATTGAGCGATTTGGCGAGCCAGAGATAGCCCGCGTCGTAGAGAGACACGCCGGCGTCGATGGCCACGGCGAGCACGGCCTTGTGCTGGGCCGGCGCGAGCTCGTGCAGTTCGACCCGGTGGCGGATGGCGTCGAGCACGCTCCACAGCCCTTCGACGGCGGACGACGGAATGCGGCCGCTGCGCACGCCGTTGGCGAGGATGTTGGCGCACTCCCATTGCCAGGCGTTGGGCGCCTGCGGCTCGACCTCGTCGCGGCGGATGGCGGCGTAGAGCCTGCGGGTATGTTCGCTGGCCATGTCGGGAAGCAGCCAGGCGGCGGTGACCGAGGCGTCCATGACGAAGGCCGTCATTGCTGGCGCCCTTCGTCGAGCAGGGCACGCGGCTGCGGCCCGGGCTGGATGGTGGCGTGGAGCGCGTCGATCTGGCCCAGCTCGCGCTCGATCTGCTCGTCGGTGATGACCGGCTTGCGGCGCACCGGTAGCATGCGCACGACTTCCTTGCCGTGGCGGGTGATGCGAACCTCCTCGCCCTTTTCGACGGAGTCGATCAGGGCGGAGAAGTTGTTCTTGGCTTCGGCGATGCCGATGGATTGCATTTGGGCCAGAAAATTTGAATCTGGCCCGAATTTTAAACCTAGTCTGGCCTGACTTTCAAGGTCTGGCCAGATTGTGGTCAATCAGCGCGGTAGTTCGGCGCTTCCTTCGTGATCTGCACGTCGTGAACGTGGCTCTCACGAATGCCGGCCGTGGTGATCTCGACGAACTCGGCCCTGTTCTGCATGTCCTCGATGGTCGCGCAGCCACAGTAGCCCATGCTGGCGCGCACGCCGCCGGCCATCTGGTAGACGATCGAGACGATCGAGCCCTTGTAGGGCACGCGGCCTTCGATGCCTTCGGGCACCAGCTTGTCGGTGTTGGGGTTGCCGGTGGTCGATTCCTGGAAGTACCGGTCGGCACTGCCCTGCTGCATCGCGCCGATGGAGCCCATGCCGCGGTAGCTCTTGTAGCTGCGGCCCTGGTACAGCACGATTTCGCCCGGAGCCTCTTCGGTGCCGGCGAACATGCTGCCCATCATGACGGTGCTGGCGCCGGCCGCGATGGCCTTGGCGATGTCGCCCGAGTACCGCACGCCGCCGTCGGAGATCAGCGGAATGCCCGTGCCCTGCAGCGCGGTGGCGACGCTGTCGACCGCCATGATCTGCGGCACGCCCACGCCGGCCACGATGCGGGTGGTGCAGATGGAGCCGGGGCCGATGCCGACCTTGACCGCGTCGGCGCCGGCATCGGCCAGCGCGCGGGCGGCGTCGCCGGTGGCGATGTTGCCGCCGATCACGTCGACCTGCGGATAGTTCTTCTTGACCCAGCGCACGCGCTCGATCACGCCGGCGCTGTGGCCGTGGGCGGTGTCGACCACGATGGCATCGACGCCGGCCTTCACCAGTGCCTCGACGCGTTCCTCGGTGCCGTCCCCCACGCCCACCGCGGCGCCCACGCGCAGGCGGCCGTTGGCGTCGCGTGCGGCGTTGGGGAAGCTGGTCTGCTTGGTGATGTCCTTGACGGTGATGAGGCCCTTGAGCTCCCAGTCGCCGTTGATGACGAGCAGGCGCTCGAGCTTGTGCTTGTTCAGCAGCGCCTTGGCCTCGGCCAGCGTGGTGCCGTCGGGCACGGTGATGAGCTTCTCGCGGCGCGTCATGATTTCGCTGACGGGCACGTCGTAACGGCTCTCGAAGCGAAGGTCGCGGCCAGTGACGATGCCGACCACCTTGCCGGCGTCGACCACCGGGAAGCCCGAGATGCCAAGCTGGTCGGACAGGGCCATCACCTGGCGCACCGAGTGCGTCGGCGTGATCACGACCGGATCGCGCAGCACGCCCGACTCGTAGCGCTTCACCCGGGCCACTTCTGCGGCCTGCTGCTGCGCGGTGAGGTTCTTGTGCACGATCCCGATGCCGCCTTCCTGCGCGATGGCGATCGCGAGGCGGGCTTCGGTCACGGTGTCCATGGCCGCGGAAACGAGCGGCAGGTTCAACGTGATGTTGCGGGAGAACTTGGTGGCGAGGGAGGTGTCCTTGGGCAGGACCTGGGAGAAGGCTGGCACCAACAACACGTCGTCGAAGGTCAGCGCTTTGCCGAGAAGGCGCATGGGTGAGGCTCCAAAAGAAGGATTGTAACGAGGCCGCCAATGGGTTTGCCGGCGTGGGCGATTGACGAACGTTGCAAAACCACCCTACCCGGATGTTGCAAAAAGTAAGGCACGGCTAAACTTCAGGGATGAAATTCGTGCACTGGCTGGTACTGGGATGTGTCGTTGCGCTGCCGATGTCGGCAAGCGCCCAATGGCAATGGCTCGACAAGAACGGCAAGAAGGTCTTCAGCGACCAGGCCCCGCCGCCCGACGTGCCGGAGAAGAACATCCTGCGCCGCGTGGGCCCGCCGCCCGCGGCGCGCTCCACCGCCAACCCGAACGTCGACGCGCCACCGGCCGCGGAAGGCACCGCCGAAGCCCCCGCTGCCGCGCCGAAGGCCGCCGCAGCGCCGAAGCCCGCCGGCGTGGACAAGGAACTCGAGGAAAAGACCAAGAAAGCCGAAGCCGAGCAGAAGGCCAAGCAGGCTGCCGAAGAAGCCAAGGTGGCCAAGGCCAAGGCCGACAACTGCGCCCTCGCCCGCCAGAGCAAGGCCACGGTCGACAGCGGCATCCGCCTCGCGCGGGTCAACGCCAAGGGCGAGCGCGAGATCATGGATGACAACGCTCGCGCCGCCGAGCAGAAGCGCATCCAGGACGTGATCAACAGCGACTGCAAGTAAGCCGCGGTCAAACGATCAATAACCGGCCTTGCCGCCCTTGCGGCGATTCGCGAACAGGCCGGTGCCCCGCGCACCCTGGCGCTGGAAGCGCTCCCGGCGCGCCACTTTCGGATCGACCGTGAGCGGCCGGCACAGCTCGACGCGATCGCCGTCCTTGAGCGTCTGGTCCCAGTCCACGGCCTTGCCCCAGATACCGGGCGTCATGGCGTGGCGCCAATCGAGATCCGGAAAGCGCTGCGAGAGGTCGCTGGCCTTCGCGGCATCGGCCAGTGTCGCCTCGGAAGGAAGATGCAGCACCTGCTCGAACACCTCGCGGGGCGCGGGCGAGCAGCTCAGTGTGACCTCGATGGTCATCGTCGCGCTCAGGACGAGCCGTAGACCTGCTCGGCGCGCTTGACGAAGGCCTCGACCAGGCTGGACGCGATGGTGTCGAACACGGGGCCCACGAGCGCCTGCAGGGCGAAGTTGCTGAAGCCGTAGCTCAGATGCAGCTCGACGCGGCAGGCGCGCTCGCCCTGCTCGCCCACGGGCGTGAACTTCCATTTGCCGTCGAGGTTGGAGAACGGGCCGTCGACCAGCTTCAGCTGCACCTCACGCCCCGGAACATGAGTGTTGCGGGTGGTGAAGCTCTGGTGCAGGCCGGCGAATGCGAGACCGACTTCGGCCGTCATGCCGGCCTCGTCTTCCTCGATGACGCGCGACTTGTCGCACCACGGAAGAAACTGCGGATACTTGGCCACATCGGTGACGAGCGCATACATCTCTTCGGCGCTGTACCAGATGAGGACGGACTTGTTGACTGTTTTCATAGAATCGGCACAGCGTGCGCGACGGATTGTATTGAAGCCATGCAGCCCCCATATTTCCGAGTCATGGCCACCAAAAAACAAGATACCTCCTCCTCCCGCATCGCAGACAACAAGAAGGCTGCGTACAACTATTTCTTCGAAGAGCGCTTCGAGGCCGGCATGGTCCTGGAAGGCTGGGAAGTCAAATCGCTGCGTGAAGGCAAGGTGCAGCTGACCGACGGCTACGTCGTGATCCGCAACGGCGAGCTCTTCGTGCTG
The DNA here is from genome assembly GCF_048305045.1 of Variovorax sp. 278MFTsu5.1. Taxonomy (NCBI): domain Bacteria; kingdom Pseudomonadati; phylum Pseudomonadota; class Betaproteobacteria; order Burkholderiales; family Comamonadaceae; genus Variovorax; species Variovorax sp. 278MFTsu5.1. Next base: position 3,350,194 of record NZ_CP157622.1, on the reverse strand, counting down.
GGCTGCCAGATCAACCCGCTCAAGAGCGCCTCCACCCACGTCAACCCGGACTCGGTGCGCACCAAAAAGCTGCTGCTCAAGAAGGACGAGATTCGCCGCCTGATCGGCAAGGTCGAACAAAAGGGCTACACGCTGGTACCGCTCAATTTGCACTGGAAGGCCGGCAAGGTGAAGTGCGAGATCGCGCTGGCCAAGGGCAAGGCCGAGCACGACAAGCGCGACACCATCAAGGACCGCGAAGGCAAGCGCGAGGTCGAGCGCGCAATGAAGAGCCGCAACCGCTGAACTTTTTTTGCGGGGTGGTGGAATAAAGGTCCGGCCGCGGGCGTTTGTGCGGATGTCACCGGAACGCCGGTGTCGCCAACACAAGGAGTTCTCCATGTCGCCTTTCCGTGCATCTTCGGCCGTTCTGCTCAGCGCCGTTCTCGCGGTCCCCGCCTTCGCCCAGCCCAAGCCCGCCGACGGCGCGCTCGTCGGGCCGAACGGCATGACGCTCTACACCTTCGACAAGGACACGGCCGGCAACGGCAAGTCGGTCTGCAACGGCGCCTGCGCCACCAACTGGCCGCCCTTCATGGCCGCCGATGGTGACAAGCCCGGTGGCGACTTCACCATCGTCACGCGCGACGATGGCAAGAAGCAATGGGCCGCCAAGGGCTGGCCCCTGTACTACTGGGCCAAGGACACGAAGCCTGGCGACAAGACCGGTGACGGCGTCAACGGCACCTGGAAGACCGCCAGGCCCTGACCAGCCAGCCACCCCATGGACGCCCGCCTGCTCGTAGAGCACATCCCGAGCCTGCGCCGCTACGCGCGGGCGCTCACGGGCAATGCCTGGGCGGCCGACGACCTGGTGCAGGACACGCTGGAGCGCGCCTGCGGCAAGTGGCGACTGTGGGTGGTGGGCAGCGACCTGCGCGCCTGGCTCTTCACCGTCATGCACAACATCTTCGCGAGCCAGGTGCGGCGCACGCCGCCGCCCCACGCTGTGGTGCCGCTCGACGACGTGGCGCACGAGGTGCAGGGCCTCGCCGATCCCGGCCGCGACCAGGGCACGGGCCTGGACCTGCAGCGCTGCCTGATGCAACTGCCCGAGGAGCAGCGTGCCGTGCTGCTGCTGGTGACGCTCGAAGACCTGTCGTACGCCGAGGTCGCCAAGGTGCTCGGCGTTCCCGTCGGCACGGTGATGTCGCGCCTCTCGCGCGCCCGCGTCCGGCTGCAGGAGCTGATGGATGGCGCATCGGCCCCGGCACGCCCGGGCCTGCGCCGCCTCAAGTGAACGAACCCACCGCAGCAAGACCATGAACCGCCCCGCCCCGCCCCCTACCGAAGACGAACTGCATGCCTGGGTCGACGGCCAGTTGGCCCCCGATCGCCGCGAGGCGGTCGAGGCTGCGATGGTGCGCGATCCCGCCGTGGCCGCCAAGGTCGCCGCGTGGCATTCGCAGCGCGATGCGCTGCGCCGGCTGCACGGCGAGTTGCTCGATACGCCCATTCCCACGCCGCTGATGGGCGCGCTCGATCGCAACCCAGGCGGCTCCTGGATGCGCTGGGGTGGCCTGGCTGCCGGCCTGCTGGTGGCCTTCGCCGCCGGCTGGATCGGGAATGCGCAATGGGCCCGATGGTCCGCGCCGCACGCAGGCGCGCAGTTGGCCCGAGCGCCGGCCCTGCGCGAATTCGTGCACGACGCCTCGGTGGCCCATGCCGTCTATGCGCCCGAAAAACGGCACCCCGTCGAAGTGGCCGCGTCCGAGCAGCAGCACCTGGTCCAGTGGCTCTCCAGGCGCCTCGACCGGCCGCTGAAGGTGCCCGATCTCTCCAGCCAGGGCTACACGCTGGTCGGCGGCCGCCTGCTGCCCGGCGAGACCGGCGCGCGCGCGCAGTTCATGTTCGAGGATGCCGCCGGCGAGCGCGTGACGCTCTACGTCGGCACCCTCGACGCGCGTGCCGCCGGCGGCCCCGCCGGCAACGAAACCGCCTTCCGCTTTGCCTCCGAGGGCCCCGTGCCGAGCTTCTACTGGGTGGACCAGGGCTTCGGCTACGCCATCGCCGGCAAGCTGCCGCGCGACCTTTTGCTCAAACTTGCGACGCTGGCCTACCGCGATCTGTCTTGATGACCGCATAAACTGCCGGCTCGCGCATCCCCCTCGTCCGGTGCTTCGCCACCGGTCCTGGTTTTCGCGATTTTTCAACCGAAGGAGAAACTGCATGAAATTGCTCAGCGCCTCGATCCTCGCGGCGGCCCTGCTTGCCGGCTGCGGCAGCATGTCCAACAAGACCGCAAGCGCACCCGACACGCCCACCCGCACCGCCGACGGCGTGCTGGTCGGGCCGAACGGAATGACGCTGTACACCTTCACCAAGGACACCGCCGGTGCCGGTACCTCCGCCTGCAACGGCCAATGCGCCGCCAACTGGCCTCCGCTGGGCGTGGCCGACACCGCAAAGCCCATCGGTGGCTACACCATCATCATTCGCGAAGACGGCAAGCGCCAGTGGGCCTACAAGGGCTGGCCGCTGTACTACTGGGCCAAGGACGCCAAGCCAGGCGACAAGACCGGCGACGGCTTCGCGAACGGCGCCTGGAAGATCGCCCGTCCCTGATCGACATCAGGCTCGACTTGCAAACGCCGGCTCCCGCCGGCGTTTTTCTTGCCGGTTCCCCCGGTACGGGGCCGGCGCCGCACACGGCAGAATCCCCGCATGACTCCCGACGCCAACCTGGACGCGTTCCGCGCCCTGCTGAACCAGGGCCTGATCAGCGATGCGCAGCACGACGCCGTACTCGCCCACCCCGAGACCGCCGCACTCCCTCCGCTGCCGAGCCCGGCCCATGCACTGGCATGGATGCGCGTGCGCGCCCTCGTCACCGAGGCAGAACAGCACGCCGCGGTCGACCGTATCGACGAGGACGCCCCGCACTGGGACGACGCCACCGACACAGCCATCGACGCCGACGACCTCTTCGAACTCGCGGAACAGGGAATCACGCACGAAGCCGTCGAATCGCTCTGCAAGGACTCCCTGATCGACGCCGAGACGCGCGACATGGCGCTGATCGAAACGCCCGTCGTGGGCACCGTGCCCGCCTCCCCCATCGCCACGCTGGCCTGGCTGGCCACGGAAGGTCCGCTCGAAAGAGAGCGCTTCGACGCCCTGCGTGCCCAGGTCGCGGCCGAGCCGGCCTTTGCCACGGCCGTCGAGCGCGTGCGCATCGTGGCCGGCGCGCAGGCACTCATCGAGGCGGACGAGCAGGCCGTGAAGGCATGGCAGGCGCGCCAGAAACGCACCAGCCGCATCGGCGCGCTGAAGTTCGCCGTGGCGGTGGCGGTGATCGGCGGCGGGATCGGCTGGTATGCCTTCGCTCCGGCCAGCGTGCCCGCCTGCGATGCCGCGTCCACCCGGAAGACGCTCGACAGCCTCATGCGCCGCGTGAGCATGGACGTGCGCATGCGCCGCCTCGATCCCGACGCGGGAGCCGTGATCGAAACGCCCACCGTCGGCGGCATGCGCGAGGTCGGCTACCGCAAGCCGGAGCGCATCCGCGGCTGCACCGCGGTCATGACCCAGGGCGACAGCAGGGAGCCGATGGCCTACACCATCGGCCCCACCGAACCGAAGGGCGACGACATGGTGGTGCGAGGCGCGGATGTGGCCATCGTCGAGGCCCGCTTCGGGAATCTCGACGCCGACGGCCGGCCGCTCTACAACGCCGAGCCCATCGGCCGCGAGGCGATGGAGAAGGCTTTCCGCGAAGGCGCGGCGCCGCTCGGCTCCGCGCGGACGGCCTCGGCCGCGCGCATGCGCCCGCGCACCGACTCCGGCCTCGTGCGCAAGGACCCCAACCGTTCGCGGGCAATTGCCGAGATCGAGCCCACCGGCCCCTGCCGAAAGCTGGAGGACGGCACGGGTCATGCCTGCCCGCTGGTCGTCGAATACAACGACAGCCTGATGAGCGCTCTTTCCGGCAGCGACAGCTCGCTGCCGGTCAAGGGTGAATTCACCTTCGTGGAAGACGACAACGGCGGCTGGCGCGTGGGCGACGATTTCGCCCAGACCTTCATGCGCAAGGTGCTCGAGGCGCGCATGGGCAGCATCGGCGTGCCGAATCCAAGCCTGCGGCAGTAGCGAAAAAAGTCAGTGCGCGCCCGGCACCGCGGTGTCGGCAACGGCGGTGCGCCGTCCGCGCAGCGCCAGGAGCTCGTTGAACACAAGGGCGCCGATCACCAGCGCGCCCCCGGCCAGCACGCTTGGCGCAGGTTGTTCGCCTGCACCGATCCAGGCCAGCGCGATGCCGAAGATCACTTCCAGCAAGGCCAGCAGCGCGACCTCGGGCGCCTTCAGCACCTGGGCGCACAGCACCGAGAGCACGCACGGAATGGCGAGCTGGAACACGCCCAGGAAAGCCAGCAGCCCGAGATCATGCGCGCCGGCCCGGAACGGCCACGCCAACGGGAGCGTGAAGAGCGCCGTGATCACCGCGCCGATGAGCACCGCCGGCACCAGGTCGATCTTGTGCCCCTTGGCCTGAGCGTGCTGAACCACGGTCCAGTTCGCCGCGCCCGCCAGCGGTACGCACAGCGCGAGCAGCGTGCCGGCCAGCGATCCACCACCGCCCGCCATCAGCTGCGTGCCATACATCCAGCCGATGCCCGCCCCCGCGACCACGATGGCCAGCCAGGTGCGCGCCGGCAGCCGGTGCCCGATGAAGAAGCGCGCCGCCAGCGCGGTGAACAGCGGCCCGAGCGACATGGTGACCAGCACGCTGGCCGTCGAAGCCAGCGTGAGCGCGACCATGAAGGCCGTGAACATCACGGCCCAGCACACGCCGGAGATCCAGATCTCGCGCCCGCCGCGGCGCAATTGGGAGAACACGGCGCGTCCGCGCCAAAGCGGCAGGATCACCAGCAGCGCCAGCGTCGTGAAGAGGCTGCGCCAGAAGGTGATCTCGAAGCTGTGCGCCTGCGTCAGATGCCGCGTGACGACGCCCGCCGTGCCCCACATCAGGGTCACGACGACCATCAGCCAGACGGCGCCGCCGTGCGTCAGGCGCATGGAGAGAGAAGAAAAAGAACAGTGCCTTGCGAGCGGCCGTTCGATCTCAGCCCTGCATCAGGTCGCGGCTGGCGCGCTTGCGCTCGTGCTCCTTCAGGAAGCGCTTGCGCAGGCGCACGCTCTTGGGCGTGATCTCGACCAGCTCGTCGTCCTCGATGAACTCCACGCCGTATTCGAGCGTGAGTTCGATCGGGGGCGTGATCTTGACCGCGTCTTCCTTGCCCGAGACGCGGAAGTTCGTCAGCTGCTTGGTGCGCGTGGCGTTCACCACCAGGTCGTTGTCGCGGCTGTGGATGCCGACGATCATGCCTTCGTACACCGGGTCGTTCGCCTTCACGAACATGCGGCCGCGGTCGTCCAGCTTGCCCAGCGCGTAGGTGAAGATTTCACCGTCGTCCATCGAGATCAGCACGCCGTTCTTGCGGCCGCCGATGTCGCCCTTGTGCGGCTCGTAGCTGTCGAAGATGTTGCTGATGAGGCCCGAGCCGCGCGTGAGGTTCAGGAATTCGTTCGTGAAGCCGATCAGGCCGCGCGCCGGAATGCGGTATTCGAGGCGCACGCGGCCGCGGCCGTCCGGTTCCATGTTGACCAGTTCGCCCTTGCGCTCGCCCAGTGCCTGCATCACGCCGCCCTGGTGGCCTTCCTCGATGTCGGCCGTCACCAGCTCGATCGGCTCATGGCGCTCGCCGTCGATTTCGCGGAACACCACGCGCGGCTTGGACACGGCCATTTCGTAGCCTTCGCGGCGCATGTTCTCCAGCAGGATGGTCAGGTGCAGTTCGCCGCGGCCCATCACTTCGAACACGCCCTCTTCGCTGGTCTCGTTCACGCGCAGAGCGACGTTGTGCTGCAGCTCCTTCTGCAGGCGGTCCCAGATCTGGCGGCTGGTGACGTACTTGCCTTCTCGGCCAGCCAGCGGGCTGGTGTTGACGCAGAAGTTCATCGTCAGCGTCGGCTCGTCGACCTTCAGCATCGGCAGAGGAGCCGGGTTGGCCGGGTCGGTGACGGTCACGCCGATGCCGATGTCGGCAATGCCGTTGATCAGCACGATCTCGCCCGGGCCGGCTTCGGTGGCCTGCACGCGGTCCAGGCCCTGGAAGGTCAGCACCTGGTTCACGCGGCCCTTGATGGTCTTGCCATCGGGGCCTTCCATGACCAGCACGTCCATCATGGGCTTGAGCGTGCCCTGGCTGATGCGGCCCACGCCGATGCGGCCGACGAAGGTGGAGAAGTCGAGCGCGGAAATCTGCAGCTGCAGCGGCGCGGCCGGGTCGCCCTTCTGCGAGGGCACGTGCTTCAGGATGGTGTCGAACAGGGCCGACATGTCGGGGCCCCACTGCTCGCCCTGCGCGCCTTCTTCCAGCGACGACCAGCCGTTGATGCCCGAGGCGTACACCACCGGGAAGTCGAGTTGCTCGTCGGTCGCGCCGAGCTTGTCGAACAGATCGAAGGCGGCGTTGACCACCTTGTCGGGGTTGGCGCCCGGCTTGTCGACCTTGTTCACCACCACGATGGGCTTCAGGCCCAGCGCCAGCGCCTTCTTGGTCACGAAGCGGGTCTGCGGCATCGGGCCTTCCTGGGCGTCGATGAGCAGCAGCACGCCGTCGACCATCGAGAGAGCGCGCTCCACCTCGCCGCCGAAGTCCGCGTGGCCGGGGGTGTCGACGATGTTGATGTGGGTGCCCTTCCAGCTCACGGCGCAGTTCTTGGCCAGGATGGTGATGCCGCGTTCCTTTTCGATCGCGTTGTTGTCCATCACGGTGTCGACCACTTTTTCGTGCTCGGCGAAGGTGCCCGACTGGCGCAGCAACTGGTCGACCATCGTGGTCTTGCCATGGTCAACGTGGGCAATGATGGCGATATTGCGGATTTGCTTGGTACTCATGGTGTCGCTTCGGTCTGTTGTGCGTTCAAAAGAATTTGCTGGATTTCGATGGGGTTCAGCAAGCGCCCCGGAATCAGTTCGCCGGCCTTGACGTGGGCCGTGCCGAGAAAAGCCGGCGGCTGGGCGCCGAAGACGGCTACCTCGTCCGCATCGGTCCAGGCCCCGCAGCGGCGCAGGCCCGAAAGAAAGCGTGCCGCATCTTCCGTGCCCAGCGTGACGCGGCTGTGGCCGCCCACGAGCGATTCGGCCGGCAGGAGCTGCGCGAGACGCTCCTCCTCGTCCATGGCCTCCAGCGCCTCGATGGTGACGCACTGGGCCTCGGCGAAGCCGCCGGTCGCGACGCGCCGCAGCGAGCTCAGGTGCGCGCCGCAGCCGAGCGCCTCACCGATGTCCTCGCCGAGGGTGCGGATGTAGGTGCCCTTGCTGACGGAGGCGAGGATGCGGATGGTGTCGCCGTCGATCGCCCGGAGTTCGAGCTTGTGGATGACGACGTCGCGCGGCGCCCGCTCGACCTCCACCCCTTCGCGGGCGTACTCGTACAGCGCCTTGCCGTCTTTCTTGAGCGCGCTGTGCATCGGCGGCACCTGACGGATCGGACCGGTGAACTGCGCCTCGACGCGAGCCAGGTCCTCAGGGGTGACATGGACGGGACGCCGGGAAACAACCTCGCCCTCGGCATCGCCGGTGGACGTCTTCACGCCAAGGCGTGCCGTGGCCACGTAGGTCTTGTCGGCATCCAGGTGCAGCTGGCTGAATTTGGTGGCGGCGCCGAAGCACAGCGGCAGCACGCCGGTGGCCAGCGGGTCGAGCGTGCCCGTGTGGCCCGCCTTCTCGGCGCGCAGCAGCCACTTGGCTTTCTGCAAGGCCTGGTTGCTGGAGAAACCCAGCGGCTTGTCGAGCAGCAACACCCCATGCACAGGGCGCCGCTGCACCCTTGTGCGTGGCGCGTTCATGGCTAGTCGTCTTTCGAGCGCGAAGCGACGGCTTGTGCGATGAGCGCGTTCATGTCGGCCGCACGCTCGGTGGTGCGGTCGAACACGAAGTGCAGCGTCGGCACGGTGTGGATATGCAGGCGCTTGAACAAGCCGTTGCGCAGGAAGCCCGCGGCCTGGTTCAGTGCTTCGGTCGTCTCGGCCACGTCGCCCGTGAGCAGGCTGAAGAAGACCTTCGCGTGCGCATAGTCGGGCGTGACCTCGACGGCCTGGAGCGTGACCATGCCCACGCGCGGGTCCTTCAACTCGCGCGCGATCAACTCCGTCAGATCACGCTGGATCTGATCGGCGACCTTGAAGGCACGGTTGGGGGCGGCGGCTTTTTTCTTCGGCATGGACAGGGGTGCTCCATACGCTTCTTACAGCGTACGCGCGATCTCCTTGATTTCGAAGAACTCGAGCTGATCGCCCTCTTTGATGTCGTTGAAGTTCTTGAGCTTGATACCGCACTCGAAGCCTTCGCGGACTTCGCGCACGTCGTCCTTCATGCGCTTGAGCGAGTCGATCTCGCCGGTGTAGATCACCACGTTGTCGCGCAGCAGGCGGAAATGCGCACTGCGGTTGACAGAACCCGAGGTGATGTACGAACCCGCGACCGTACCGATCTTCGAGGCAACGAACACCGTGCGGATTTCGGCCGAGCCGATGATTTCCTCGCGGCGCTCCGGCGCCAGCATGCCCGACATCGCGACCTTGATCTCGTCCACGGCGTCGTAAATGATGCTGTAGTAGTTCAGCTGCACGCCGTTGCTCTCGGCCAGCTTGCGCGCACCGGCGTCGGCGCGCACGTTGAAGCCGATCACGACCGCCTTCGAGGCGATGGCGAGGTTGATGTCGCTTTCGCTGATGCCGCCCACGCCGGCGTAGACCACCTGCACCTTGACCTCGTCCGTCGCCAGCTTGAGCAGCGACTGCGACAGCGCTTCCTGCGAGCCCTGCACGTCGGCCTTGATGATGATGCGCAGCGTCTGCACTTCGCCCGCCGACAGGTCGGTGAACATGTTCTGCAGGTTCGCGGCCTGGGCCTTCGCCAGCTTGGTGTTGCGGAACTTGCCGGCACGGTAGGTGGCGATTTCGCGCGCACGGCGCTCGTCGCCCATCACCATGAACTCGTCACCGGCCTGCGGCACTTCGGTCAGGCCCTGGATCTCGACCGGGATCGACGGGCCCGCGGACTTGGTCGGCTTGCCATCCTCGTCCAGCATGGCGCGCACGCGGCCGTAGGTCGAGCCGGCCAGCACCACGTCGCCGGTCTTCAGCGTGCCGGACTGCACCAGCACGGTGGCGACCGGGCCGCGGCCCTTGTCGAGCTGGGCTTCGATGACCAGGCCCTTGGCGGCGGCATCCACCGGCGCCTTGAGTTCCAGCACTTCGGCCTGCAGCAGGACCTGCTCGAGCAGGTCGTCGATGCCCTGGCCGGTCTTGGCCGACACGCCGACGAACGGAACGTCGCCGCCGTACTCCTCGGGCACGACTTCCTCGGCCACCAGTTCCTGCTTCACGCGGTCCAGGTTGGCATCGGGCTTGTCGATCTTGTTGATCGCGACCACGATCGGCACACCAGCAGCCTTCGCGTGCTTGATGGCTTCCTTGGTCTGGGGCATGACGCCGTCGTCGGCCGCCACCACCAGGATCACGATGTCGGTGGCCTGCGCGCCGCGGGCACGCATGGCCGTGAAGGCCTCGTGACCCGGGGTGTCCAGGAACGACACCATGCCACGCTCGGTTTCCACGTGGTAGGCGCCGATGTGCTGCGTGATGCCGCCGGCTTCGCCCGCGGCGACCTTGGCGCGGCGGATGTAGTCCAGCAGCGAGGTCTTGCCGTGGTCGACGTGACCCATGACGGTCACGACCGGAGCGCGCGGCAGCGGCTCGGCGATCTGCGCCGACACGTCCTCGTCGGTGAAGGCTTCGGGGTCGTCCAGCGCGGCGACCACCGCGTTGTGGCCCATTTCCTCCACCAGGATCATGGCGGTGTCCTGGTCGAGCGACTGGTTGATGGTCGCCATCTGGCCCAGCTTCATCAGCTGCTTGATGACTTCCTGCGCCTTGACGGCCATCTTGTGCGCCAGTTCGGCCACGGTGATGGTTTCGGGCACGTGCACTTCGAGCACGCGTGCCTCGACCGGTGCGGCCGGCACGTGCTGCTCTTCATGGCCTCCGCGGTCGTTGCCACGGCGGCCGCGCGGGCCACCGCGCCAGTTGCTGCGGCCCACGCCGCCGCTGGCGTCGCCGCGGGTCTTGATTTCCTTCTTCTTGGCCGGATCGCCAGCCCAGCTCGACGAGAGCTTCGCGGACTTGACTTCCTTGCCGCTGCCGGGCGCGGCGGGAGCCGCTGCAGCGCCGGGAGCCGCGGGCGCACCCGCGCGCGCTGCCGGAGCGGTCGGCTTGTGCAGCGTGCCCTTGACGCCACCGGCCTTCTCGGCCTGCTGCTTCTCGGGCGCCTTGTGCGGCACCAGCACGCGGGCCGGCGCGTTCATCATGGCGCGGATGGCCTCGGCCTCGGCCAGGGCCTTGCGGCGGCGCTCGTCCAGATCGCGGGCGCGCGCGGCTTCTTCCTCGGCGCGGGCCTTGGATTCGGCGGCGGCCTTGGCCTTCGCGTCTTCCTTGGCCTGGGCGGCCTTCTGCTCGGCTGCTGCCTTTTCGGCAGCAGCAGCATCGGCGGCAGCATTGACCGCGGCAGCCGCAGGCGCAGGGGCAGCGACCGGTTTGGCGGCGGCAGCAGCAGCCGCGGCCGCAGCGGCAGCCTTCTTCTCGGCTGCTTCGGCGGCGGCGCGCGCAGCTTCCTGCTCGGCTTTTTCAGCCTTCTCGGCCTGCTCGCGTTCGCGTGCCTCGGCCTCCTCGCGCTGGCGGCGCTTCTCGGCCAGTTCTTCTTCCTGGCGGCGGATCAGTTCGGCCTGGCGGCGTGCCTCTTCCTCGCGGCGGGCCAGTTCGGCCTCGTCGATGCGAGGGGCCGCGGGAGCCGCAGCGGGCGCCTCGACGGCGGCAGGCGTCGTCTCGGAGGCGGCGGCCAGGTGGCCGTCGTCGCGCTGGATGAAGGTGCGCTTCTTGCGCACCTCGACCTGGATGGTGCGGGCGCGGCCGGTGGAGTCGGCCTGCTTGATCTCGCTGGTCGACTTCTTGGTCAGCGTGATCTTCTTGCGCTCGGGCTCGACAGTGCCGTGGCTGGCCTTCAGGTGGCCGAGCAGGCGCTGCTTGTCGGCCTCGGTGAGGGCGTCGGCGGCGGAAGCCTTGGGCACGCCTGCGCTCTTGAGCTGGTCAAGCAAGGTTTCGGGAGTCTTCTTGAGCTCGTTCGCGAACTCGGCGACAGTGGTACTGGACATATTGGTTTCGTGCCTCCATGACCGTCACTCTTGGCCGGCGAACCAGTGTTCGCGGGCCTTCAAGATGAGGGCTTTGGCGTCATCGGCGCTCTGGCCGGTGATCTCGGTGAGTTCATCGACCGCGAGGTCGGCAAGGTCGTCACGGGTGTTCACGCCCGCTTCGTGCAGCTTGGGAATCAGCTCGGGGTTCAGGCCTTCGAGGTCGCGCAGGTCCTGCGACACCGCGGACTGCGACTCGACGCCCTCTTCCTTGGCGATTTCCATGGTCAGCAGCGCATCCTTGGCACGCGCGCGCAGCTCGTTGATGGTGTCTTCGTCGAAGGCCTCGATCTCCAGCATCTCGGAGATCGGCACATAGGCCACTTCCTCGAGGCTGTTGAAGCCTTCCGAGATGAGGATGTCGGCGATCTCCTCGTCGACGTCGAGCTTCTCCATGAAGAGCTTGCGGCTGGCGTCGGTTTCGCTCGCCTGCTTCTGGGCCGACTCGTTGGCGTCCATGATGTTGATCTTCCAGCCGGTGAGGTCGGAAGCCAGGCGCACGTTCTGGCCGCCGCGGCCGATGGCGATGGCGAGGTTCTCCTCGTCGACCACCACGTCCATGGCGTGCTTCTCTTCGTCGACCACGATCGACGACACGTTGGCCGGAGCCAGCGCACCGATCACGAACTGGGCGGGGTCTTCGCTCCACAGGACGATGTCCACGCGCTCGCCGGCGAGCTCGTTGGTCACGGCGTTGACGCGGGTGCCGCGCACGCCGACGCAGGTGCCGATCGGGTCAACGCGCTTGTCGTGCGAGAGCACGGCGATCTTGGCGCGCGAGCCCGGGTCGCGGGCGCAGCTCTTGATTTCGAGCAGGCCCTGCTCGATCTCGGGCACTTCCTGGCGGAACAGCTCGATCATGAACTCGGGCGCCGAGCGCGACAGGATGATCGGCGCGCCGCGCAGCGTCAGGTCGACCTCCATGATCATGGCGCGCACGCGGTCGCCGTTGCGCAGGTTCTCCTTGGCGATCATTTCGCTGCGGCGCAGACGGCCTTCGACGCGGCCGGCCTCGACGATGATGTCGCCCTTGTCCAGGCGCTTGACGGTGCCGACGAAGATCTTGTCGCCGCGCGACATGAAGTCGTTGAGCAGCATTTCGCGCTCGGCGTCACGGATCTTCTGCAGGATGACCTGCTTGGCGGCCATGGCGCCGATGCGGCCGATGGGCACCGAGTCGACGGCCTCCTCGATGTACTCGCCGACCTCGATGTCGGGCATTTCTTCCTTGGCTTCGAACAGCAGGATTTCCTGGTCGGGCAGCTGCAGGCCGGCCTCGTCGGGCACGACGTGCCAGCGGCGGAAGGTTTCGTAGTCGCCGCTGTCGCGATCGACCGAGACGCGGATGTCCACATCGCCCTGATGGAGCTTCTTGGTGGCCTGCGCCAGCGCGGACTCGACCGCGCCGAAGACGACGTCACGCTCGACGTTCTTCTCGCGCGAGATCGCATCCACCAACATCAACATTTCGCGATTCATGCCACCACTCCTCTGGTCAGTCCGGAACCTGCGTTCCGTCGTCAATATCCGAAAAACCCGGCTGGGTTCTGGCCTTGCGGCCCTTGAAATCCACAATTGGCGCGAGCCGCGCCTCGCGCAGTTCGTCCAGCGCGAAGCCGAGCGCCTGCAGCGTTGCGGGCGCGCGCTTCTTGCTCACTTTTTGACCCGGCTTGGGCTCGGGCGCATCGCTCCAGACGATCTGCCAGCCCGGGGCGCCGGCGCCCTCTACCTGTGCGGCCCGCTCCAGCGTGCCGCGAAACTTCTTGCGGTTGGCCGCCACCTGGCCGGCCGCGGCGGCACCCATCGGCGCCTTGAGCGTGATGTCGATCACCTCGCCCACGAAACGCTCGAAATCCTGCTCATTGCGCAGCGGCCGGTCAATACCCGGCGAGGACACCTCGAGCCGCTTGTAATCGACGCCGTCGACCTCGAGCGCGAATTGCAGCTGGCGGGTGACCTTCTCGCAGTCCTCGACGGTGACGAAAGGTTCCGGCAGGCCAGCGGCCGCAGCTTCGGAGTTGGGGCCTTTCCAGGGCAAATCAATCGTCACGCGCAGCAATCCCCCGGCCGAACGCTCGATCTCGACCAGGTCGTAGCCGAGGCCGGCCACGGTTTGTTCCACTACTTGCTGCAATGCCACGTGTTCGAAAGTGCCTTTTTAAATGCCCGGCCCTGCCATCCGCCCGCCACGGATGCCAGATAGCCATGAATGAAAGCCCGGAATGGATGGACCAAAAAAAACGGGCGGTTGGTACCCGCCCGTTTGGTCGTGAGCCTTGAATTATATGCTATTTGCGCAATTAATGAAGGGCTTCCAAGCGCCCTGACACGCTATTGCGGGGTCCCCACGGCCGCGCGACGCGATTTGAACCAGACGAAGGCGAACAGCACCGCCCCGAGCGCCAACGCAGCCGCCGCAACCAGCAAGGGCAATTGGAACGACCCGGTCCGCTGCGCCAGCGGCGCGGCGAACAGCGGCCCGATGATCTGCCCCACCCCGTACGAGGCAGTCGCATAGCCGATCAGCCCCGCCGCCGCGTTGCCGCGCAGCCGGCGTGCATCCCGCATCGCAAAAAGAGTGATGGCGGTGAACGGCATGCCCAGCAGCAGGCTGCCCAGCGCGAACCCGGGAATGCTGGGCCACGCCACCGAAAGCACCACGCCCAGCGCTTGCAGCGCATAGGCGACGGCCAGCAGCAGCCGGTTGTCCCAGTGCGTCGGCGCACGGGCACCGATCAGCGCCCCCGGAATGATGGCCGCTCCGAACAGCGGCCAGAAGAAATCCGGCCAGGACGACCCCGGCAGCGCCTGCCGGGCGATCACCGGCAGGAAAGTGGCCGTGATGATGTAGCCGAAGCCCGCCAGTCCGTAGAGCACGACCAGCCAGATCGCGTCGCTGCGGTCGTCCGGCCCGGCAATACGGGCCGCCGCAGCCGGCGCCGGAGCCGCCGCACCGCCGGCCGACGCAATTTCGCCGTCGTCGAACACCCGCCAGATCAGGGCGATCAGCACCACCGCGAGGATGCCCAGCCCGATCCAGCCCGCGTCCGAGCCCCACCGCCCCAGCGCACCGCCCAGCAGCCCGGTCATGGCGATGCCTATCCCCGGCCCCGTATAGATCACTCCGGCCAGCGTCGGCGCATTCGTCTCCGCCAGCCGGCGCAGCCCCCAGCCCGAGGCGAAGACGAAGACCCAGGCGCTCATCACGCCCGCCGCCGTGCGCAACACGCCCCAGCTCGCGAAGCTGTGCAGCAGCCCCATGCCCACCAGCAGCGCGGCCGTGGCCAGCAGGCCGCCGCGCACCATGCTCGATGCCTTGATGCCGATAGCCGCGCAGCTCACGGCGCCGAGGAAGTAGCCCAGGTAGTTGAGCGACGCCAGCACCCCGCCGGCAGCCAGTTCGAGCTTTCCTTCGTGCAGCATGATGGGCAGCATGGGCGTGAAGGCGAAGCGCCCCAGGCCCATCGCCACCGCGAGGGTGACCATGCAGGCAAGCGCCGCGCGCCATGCACCGCGCCGGTCGCGTCCGATTTCCGACATTCTTCTTGCAGTCTCCGTCTTATTCCAGCAGCGCGGCGGCCACCAGCTTCTTCGTATACGGGTGCTCGGGCGCGTCCAGCACCTGTTCGACCCGCCCGGTTTCGAGGATGGCGCCGTCCTTCATCACGATGACGTTGTGCGCCATCGCACGGATCACCTCCACGTCGTGCGTGATCAGCAGGTAGCTCAACCCCCGCTCACGCTGCAGCCGCTGCAGCAGGCCCAGCACCTGCTTCTGGATCGTGACGTCGAGCGCGCTCGTGGGCTCGTCGAGCACCAGCAGTTGCGGATCGACGATCAGCGCCCGGGCGATCGCCAGCCGCTGCCGCTGCCCGCCCGAGAACTCGTGCGGATAGCGATCAAGCAGCGCCGGAAACTGCGCCTCCGTCAGGCCGACGTCGGCCAGCGCGGCCAGCGAACGCGCGCGGCGCGCCTCGACACCTAGCGCCGGCGCATGCACCCGCAGCCCTTCGCCCACGATCTGCTCCACCGTCATGCGCGGAGAAAGCGAGGAGAACGGATCCTGGAACACCACCTGCATCACCCGGCGCAGCGCCAGGTCGGAGGCCCGGTCCACCGCCCAGCCCTTGCCGGCGACCGTGAGCGCACCCTTGTGCTTCAGCAATCCCAGCGCTGCCAGCGCCAGTGTCGATTTGCCCGAGCCCGACTCGCCGACCACGCCCAGCGTCTCGCCGGGCGCGATGCGGAAATCGGCGCCCTGCACCGCCACGAATTCGCCCTTGCCGAACCAGCCGGCAAAACCCGGTTTCGGCACCGGATAGCTCACGCGCAGCGCCTTCGCCTCGATCAGCGGCGACGTGCCGGCGTTCACGGCCACGGCTGCCACGTCACGCTCGGGATGGCTGTCGATCAGCTTGCGCGTGTAGGGATGCTGCGGCGCTTCGAACACCGAGGCCACCGGGCCATGCTCGACGATGCGGCCGCCTTCCATGACCACCACGCGATCGGCGAAGCGGCGAACCAGGTTCAGGTCGTGCGTGATGAGCAGCACCGCCATGCCGTGCTTGCGCTGGAGGTCGGCGAGCAGGTCGAGGATCTGCGCGCGCACGGTCACGTCGAGTGCGGTGGTCGGCTCGTCGGCCAGCAGCAGGCGCGGCTTACAGGCGAGCGCCATGGCGATCATCGCGCGCTGGCGCTGGCCTCCCGAGAGCTGGTGCGGAAACGCCCTGGCCCGCCGCGCCGGCTCGGGAATGCCCGTATCGGCCAGCAACTGGACCGCCGCCGCCTGCGCCTCCCGTTTCGAGAGGCCCTCGTGCAGCTCGAGCACCTCGGCGATCTGGTCGCCCACGGTGTAGAGCGCGTTCAGCGCGGTCATCGGCTCCTGGAAGATCATGGCGATCTCCTTGCCGCGGATGCCGCGCAGTTGACGCTCGGGGATCGACAACAGGTCGCGCGGCGCCTGCTGTTTCTGCTCCTTCTGCCCGTTGCCGAAGAGCCGAGCGCTGCCCGAAAGCTCGGCGTTCTGCACCAGCCGCAGCAGCGACAGTGCGGTGACGGTCTTGCCCGAGCCCGATTCGCCGACGAGCGCAAGCTTCTCGCCCGCGGCCATCCGGAAGTCGATGCCGTGCACGACCTCCTTGCCGCCGAAGGCGATGCGAAGGCCATCCACTTCGAGAAGAGGCTGCCGATTGCCGGCGGTTTGTTGTGCGTCGCTGCTCATCACTTGTCGGCCTTCCGGGGATCGAGAGCGTCGCGCAGGGCGTCGCCCATGAAGGTCAGCAGCATGAGTGTGACGACCAGCACAACGAAGGTCGACAGCGAAATCCACCAGGCATCGATGTTGCCCTTGCCCTGGCTCAGCAACTCGCCCAGCGACGGCGTACCGGGCGGCACGCCGAGCCCGAGGAAGTCGAGCGAAGTCAGCGCAAGGATCGCCGCGCTCATGCGAAACGGAAGGAAGGTAACGACCGGCACCATGCTGTTGGGAAGGATGTGGCGCCACATGATCTGCAGGTTGCCCACGCCGAGCGCCCTCGCCGCGCGCACGTAGTCCATCTGCCGGTTGCGCAGGAACTCGGCACGAACGTAGTCGGACAGCCCCATCCAGCCGAACAGGCTCAGCAAAATCAGCAGCAGCGCCACGCTGGGCGTGAAGATGGCGCTGAAGATGATCAGCAGGTACAGCTCCGGCATCGCGCTCCATATCTCGATCAGTCGCTGGAAGGTCAAATCGGTCTTGCCGCCGAAGAAGCCCTGTACCGCGCCGGTCGCAACGCCCAGCACCACGCCGATCACCGTGAGCGCCAGCGCGAACAGCACGCTCACGCGGAAACCGTAGATCAGCTGCGCCAGCAGGTCACGCCCCCGCTCGTCCGTGCCGAGCAGGTTTTCGCCCGAGGGCGCCGCGGGGTTCGGCGGTTTCGAGAAGTAGTTAAGCGTGCTGGGACCGTAGCGGTTGGGCGCGTAGATCGCCCAGTTGCCGCCCTGCGTAATGCGCTGCTCGATGAATGGATCGAGGTAGTCGGTCGGCGTCTCGAAATCGCCGCCGAAGGTTTTCTCGGAATAGTCGCGCAGTACAGGGAAATAGGTCTGCCCCTCGTAGCGCACGATGAGCGGCTTGTCGGTGGACAGCACGTCGGCGAAAAGGCTCAGCACCACAAGCGCCGAGAAGATCACCAGGCTCCAGAACCCGAGCGGATTGCGGCGAAAGCGGCGCCAGGCGCGGCGCCCCGGGCTCACCGACACCACGGCGGGTGCTTCGTTCTTCTTGTCAGTCAAACTTTACCCTCGGATCGACCCAGACGTAGCAGAGATCGGAGATGAGCTTGGTCACCAGTCCGATCAGCGTGAACAGATAGAGCGTGCCCAGGAACACCGGGTAGTCGCGCCGCAGAACGCTCTCGTAGCTCAGAAGGCCCATGCCGTCGAGCGAGAACAGCGTCTCGATCAGGAGCGCACCCGCAAAGAAGGCGCCGATGAACGCCGCCGGGAAGCCAGTGATGATCGGAATCAGCGCATTGCGCAGCACGTGCTTCCACAGGACCTGGCGCTCGGCCAGCCCCTTTGCGCGCGCCGTCAGCACGTACTGCTTGCGGATTTCCTCCAGGAAGGAATTCTTGGTGAGCATCGCGGTGATCGCGAAGCTGCCGAGCACCATCGCCGTGACCGGCAGGGTGATATGCCACAGGTAATCGACGATTCGCGCGCCCCAACTCAGCGACTCCCAGTTCGGCGAGGTCAGTCCGCGCAACGGGAACCACTGGAGCTGGCCGCCGAAGATCACCAGCAGCGCCACGCCCAGCACGAAGCCCGGAATGGCATAGCCGACCAGCACCAGAAGCGTGGTCAGGAAGTCGAAGCGCGAACCGGCGCGCACCGCCTTTGCCACGCCGAGCGGCACCGCTATGAGGTAGCTGATGAAGAAGGTCCAGAGCCCGAGGCTGATGGAGACTGGCAGCTTCTCCTTGATGAGCTGCCATACGTCCTTGCTCTGGAAGAAGCTCTTGCCCAGGTCGAAGCTGGCGAACTGCTTGAGCATCTGCCAGAAACGCTCCGGCGCTGGTTTGTCGAAGCCGTAGAGCGCCTTGATTTCCGCCACCTGCCTGGCATCGAGGGCGCGCCCGGCGGGACCGCCGGAGATGCGGTTCTCCTTGTTCGTCAGCTGCGACAGCAGTTGCTCGGCGGGACCGCCCGGAACGAATTGGACAATGATGAAATTGATCAGCAGCACCCCGAACAGCGTGGGAATGATCAGCAGAAGGCGTCTGAGGAGGTAGGCGGCCATGCGGTCTGGTCTGCTCGTGTCTCGGTTTGCTTATGGGTTGCTGGTCCGTCCGCCCGGCTACTTCGCGGCGGGGTCGATCCACCACATCGTCAGCATCGCCGAGCCGGCGAGCAGGCGCTGCGGCAGTGGGGCCTCCGGCCGGCGCAGCTTGCGCTTGTGGGCAATGAAATACTGCTTGCCGTAGTACATCGGGATCACGTAGTTCTGGTGGAGCAAGTAACGGTCCAGCAAGCGCGCGCCAGCGGCAAGCGACTTGCGGTCGGGGGAGTTGACGATCACCTCCAGGATCTCATCGATCACCGGATCGCTGATGCCGCCAAGATTTTGGCTGCCCTTCTCGTTGGCCGACTTGGAGCCGAAGTCGTCGAAGAGCTCGTTGCCCGGGCTCGACGAGCCACCGGCGATGTTGATCGCCATGTCGAACTCGAGGTCGTCCTGCTTCTTCTTCAGCAGGCTCGGATCGCGAAGGCGGTAGTCGAGCGTGATCCCGAGCTTGGCGAGGTTGCGCGCGTAAGGCGCGAGCACCACGCCCGAGCTTCGATCCGCGATGTCGAAGTTGATGACGAAGGGCGTGCCGTCCTTGTCGCGCAGGGCGCCGTTCCTGTAGGTCCAGCCCGCCTCCCGCAGCAGTTCCTGCGCGCGCACGAGGTTGCGGCGCAGGCCCTCGGCCGTGTCTCCGCTTGCGGCCGGGCGCGGCAGCTCGCCCCTGGTGTTGTCGATGTAGCGCTTCCTGCTTTTCAGGTGATCCATGAGCGCCTGCTCTTCCGGAGTGACCTCGGGCTGCGCCATCAGGTCGTCGCTGTTCTGGAAGTAGCTCGTGGTGCGCGCCCGGCGCCCATAGAACAGATGCTGGTTGAGCCAGTCGAAGTCGAAGGCCAGCGCGAGTGCCTGACGCACGCGCATGTCCTGGAAGCGGGGCTGCCGCAGGTTGGGCACCAGGCCCTGCATGCCGGTGAAGCGGCGGTGCGAGATCTCTTCCTTGATCAGCTCGCCGGAGTCGAAGCGGCGACCCTTGTAGCGACGCACCCAGGCGATGATCGAGCCCTCCTCCATCGCATCGAGCGAGCCGGCCTTGAGCGACTCTTCCTCGCCGAGCTTGTCCTTGAAGTACTGGTAGGACACCGAGCCGAAATTGAACATGCCCTTGCGTACCGGCAGATCGGCGGCCCAGTAGTCCGTCCGCCGGCGGTACGAGATGTACTTGCCGAAATCGACCTTGTCCACCACGTAGGGCCCGCTGGCGATCGGCGGCTCGCTCACGATCTGGTCGAAGGGCTTGCCCTTGCCCCAGGCGCTGGAGAACACCGGCAACTGGCCGATGATCATGTGCAACTCGGAGTTCTGGCGCTTGAAATCGAAGCGGATCGTGCGCTCCCCGACCACCACGGCGTCCTTGATGTCCACCCAGTAGGAGCGGAAGGTCGGGCCGGCCTGCTTGCTCATCAGGGTGTCGAAGGAGTACTTCACGTCCTTCGCGAGCACCGGGGAACCGTCGGAGAACTTCGCTTTCGGGTTCAGGCGGAAGGTGACGCTCAGGCGGTCCGGCGCCAGCTGCACATCCTCGGCGAGCAGGCCGTAGTTGGAGAAGGGTTCATCCTCGCTGGGCGTCATCAGCGAGTCGAAGACCAGGCCGTACTCGGAAAACACGAAACCGTTGGAGCTGTAGCCCATGCCCACCGGCGGCACACCCCTGAGCGTGAACGGATTGAGCTTGTCGAAGCTCCCGCTGGACGACAGGACCAGGTCGCCGCCCTTGGGGGCGTCGGGGTTCACGTAGTCGAAATTCTTGAAGGACGCCGGGTACTTGGGCTCGTAGCCCATGCCCAGACCGTGTGCCGCCCACGAGGTGGGCGCCAAGAGAGCCATCGTCAGAAGCAGCCAACCTCGCATGCGAGAATTCTGCCCAAGATTTTCACAAGGCAACCCCATGGGCTTTCTTTCGGGCAAGAAACTGCTGATCACCGGTGTACTGAGCAATCGCTCCATTGCTTATGGCATTGCCAAGGCCTGTCACGACCAGGGCGCGGAGCTCGCCTTCAGCTACGTCGGCGAGCGATTCAAGGACCGTATCACCGAATATGCCGCAGACTTCGGCTCGAAGCTGATTTTCGACTGCGACGTGAGCGACGACGCCCAGATCGACAAGCTCTTCGCCGACCTCGCCCAAACCTGGCCCAAGTTCGACGGCTTCGTGCACAGCATCGGCTTCGCGCCGCGCGAATCCATCGCGGGGGACTTCCTCGACGGGCTCTCGCGCGAGGGTTTCAAGGTCGCGCACGACATCAGCGCCTACAGTTTCCCGGCCATGGCCAAGGCGGCCCTGCCCTACCTCAACGACAAGTCGGCCCTGCTCACGCTGACCTACCTGGGTGCCGAGCGCGCGCTGCCCAACTACAACACCATGGGCCTGGCCAAGGCTTCGCTCGAAGCCTCGGTGCGCTACACGGCCGCCTCGCTGGGCCCGAAGGGCATGCGCGTCAACGGCATCAGCGCGGGCCCGATCAAGACGCTGGCGGCCAGCGGCATCAAGGGCTTCGGCAAGATGCTGGCGGCCGTGGCCGACGCATCGCCGATCCGGCGCAACGTGACCATCGAGGAAGTGGGCAACGTCGCCGCCTTCCTGCTGAGCGACCTGGCCAGCGGCGTGACTGCCGAGATCACCTACGTGGACGGCGGCTTCAGCAACGTGGTCGGAGGCATGGCCGAGTAGCCCGCCCAACGCCCACCAAGACGGGCCGCGCAAGCGGCCTTGCTTTTTTTGCTCTCTATTTCATAGCATCGTGTTGAACCGCCGCTCCCTGCTGCTCGCCGCTTTCGGCCTGGCCATCGCGCCGGCCGCGCTCGCGCGCGAGCCCGCGCCGCCGCTGATGCTGGCCGAGACCTACCGCCGGGACATGTCGCTGGCGGACTACTGGGTCAGCGAGAAGTACGACGGCGTGCGCGCTTTCTGGGACGGCAGGCAGCTCTGGACGCGCGGCGGCGAGCGCATCGTCGCCCCGGCATGGTTCACCACTCCGCTGCCGAAGCAGCCGCTCGACGGCGAGCTCTGGGCCGGCCGGGGCCGGTTCGCGCACGCGGTGTCGACCGCACGCAACCAGACGCCCAACGACATCGCCTGGCACGAGATGCGCTACATGGTCTTCGACCTGCCTGCGCAGCCCGGCGACTTCACGACGCGGCTGGCTGCCTTGCGCAGGCTGCTGCCCATCACCGACGCGCCGTGGGTCGTGCCCGTGCCACAGGAGCGCGCCACCACGCACGAAGCCCTGCAGGCGCTGCTCGACAAGACGGTGAAGATGGGCGGCGAAGGCCTGATGCTCCACCGCGGGGCTTCGCTCTACAAGGGCGAACGTGGCAACGACCTGCTCAAGGTCAAGCCCTACGAGGACGCCGAAGCCCGAGTGATCGAGCACCTGCCCGGCAAGGGCAGGCACAGCACCCGGCTGGGCGCGCTGGTGGTCGAGACGCCCGAAGGCAAACGCTTCAGGCTCGGCACCGGCCTGACCGATGCCGAGCGAGAGAATCCGCCCACCATCGGCACCTGGGTGACCTACCGCTACAACGGCCTGACCGCCAAGGGCCTGCCCCGCTTCGCACGCTTCATGCGGGTGCGCGAAGGCTGATTACCCCTCTCGCCCCTTACCTGGATTCCTTGACGCAGTCCGCGTAGTAGCGCTTCTTGCCCGTCTCGTCGACGCGCGCCACGAGGCCATGGATGTCGGTCTCGAAGCCCGGGCACTGCGTGTTGAACTCGCGCGAGAACTTGAGGTAGTCGACGATCTTCTTGTTGAACACCTCGCCCGGGATCAGCAGCGGAATGCCCGGCGGATACGGCGTGATCAGGCTGGTGGTGATGCGGCCCTCGAGGTCGTCGATTTCCACGCGCTCGGTCTTGCGGTGGGCGATGTGGGCGAAGGCGTCGCTGGGCTTCATGGCCGGCGTCAGGTCGCTCAGGTACATCTCGGTCGTGAGGCGGGCCACGTCGTAGCGCGCGTACAGCTGGTGGATGTGCTGGCACAGGTCGCGCAGGCCCAGGCGTTCGTAACCGGGGTGCTGCTGGCAGAACTCCGGCATGATGCGCCACATCGGCTGGTTGCGCGCATAGTCGTCCTTGAACTGCTGCAGCGCAGTCAGCAGCGTGTTCCAGCGGCCCTTGGTGATGCCGATGGTGAACATGATGAAGAAGCTGTAGAGGCCGGTCTTCTCGACGATCACGCCGTGCTCGGCGAGGAACTTGGTCACGACGCTGGCCGGGATGCCGGTCTCGGCGAAGTTGCCTTCGAGGTCCAGGCCCGGCGTGACGATGGTCGACTTGATCGGGTCGAGCATGTTGAAGCCGTCGGCCAGCTCGCCGAAGCCGTGCCAGTTGCGCGACGAGTTCTTGCCCTTGCCGGTCTTCTGCTGGCCGTTCTTCTCGCCGTGCATGATCCAGTCTTCGGCACGGCCGATGCCCTCTTCGACCAGCTTCTCGGGGCCCCAGACCTTGAACCACCACTCGTCCTTGCCGAACTCCTCTTCCACCTTGCGCATGGCGCGGCGGAAGTCCAGCGCCTCGAGGATGCTCTCTTCCACCAGCGCGGTACCGCCGGGCGGCTCCATCATGGCGGCGGCCACGTCGCAGCTCGCGATGATCGCGTACTGCGGGCTGGTCGACGAGTGCATCAGGTAGGCCTCGTTGAAGAGGTCGCGGTCGAGCTGGCGGTTCTGCGAGTCCTGCACCAGCACATGGCTGGCCTGGCTGATGCCGGCCAGCAGCTTGTGGGTGGACTGCGTGGCGAACACCAGCGACTCCTTCGGACGCACCCGGCGCTTGCCCATCGCGTGGTAGGCGCCATAGAACGGGTGGAAGGCCGCGTGCGGCAGCCATGCCTCGTCGAAGTGCAGCGTGTCGACGTAGCCGTCGAGCATGTTCTTGATGGTCTCGGTGTTGTAGATGACGCCGTCGTAGGTCGACTGCGTGAGCGTCATCACACGCGGCTTGACCTTGTCGGCGTCCACGTCGGCCAAGAGCGGGTTGGCCTTGATCTTGGCCTTGATCGCGCTCTGCTCGAACTCGCTCTTGGGAATGGGGCCGATGATGCCGAAGTGGTTGCGCGTGGGCTTCATGAACACCGGAATCGCGCCGGTCATGATGATCGCGTGCAGGATCGACTTGTGGCAGTTGCGGTCGACCACCACCACGTCGCCCGGCGCCACCGTGTGGTGCCACACCATCTTGTTACTGGTGCTGGTGCCGTTGGTCACGAAGAAGCAGTGGTCGGCGTTGAAGATGCGCGCCGCGTTGCGCTCGCTGGCCGCCACAGGGCCCGTGTGGTCGAGCAGCTGGCCCAGCTCTTCCACGGCGTTGCAGACGTCGGCGCGCAGCATGTTCTCGCCGAAGAACTGGTGGAACATCTGGCCCACGGGGCTCTTCAGGAAAGCCACGCCGCCCGAGTGGCCCGGGCAGTGCCACGAGTAGGAGCCGTCTTCCGCGTAGTCGATCAGCGCCTTGAAGAACGGCGGCTGCACGCTCTCGAGGTAGCTCTTGGCCTCGCGGATGATGTGGCGCGCCACGAACTCGGGGGTGTCCTCGAACATGTGGATGAAGCCATGCAGCTCGCGCAGGATGTCGTTGGGCAGGTGCCGCGAGGTCTTGGTCTCGCCGTAGATGTAGATCGGCACGTCGGCGTTCTTGCGCCGCACTTCGCCGATGAAGGTGCGCAGGTTCAGCACGGCCGGGTCGAGGTCGGGGCCGATGGTGAACTCCTCGTCGTCGATCGACAGGATGAAGGCGCTGGCGCGGCTTTGCTGCTGGGCGAACTGGCTCAGGTCGCCGTAGCTGGTGACGCCCAGCACCTCGAAACCTTCCGTCTCGATGGCCTGCGCGAGAGCGCGGATGCCGAGGCCCGAAGTGTTTTCGGAGCGGAAGTCCTCGTCGATGATGACGATGGGAAAGCGGAATTTCATGAGCGGGGCTCCGGACGGTCAGGCTGGAAAGGACACACAGGGCAATGTAGCGAGGCGCGAAGTGTACGGAATTCGGATGACGGATCCGGTCAGCTTCGCGCAAGACATCCGGTGCCGTCGGACAAGACCGGTTTTTCCCTTTCCTGCCCAGTATCCCTACGTAGGACAAGCGCTTGGATCGGATGCCTCAGAATGGCGCGCATCGAACAAGCAAAAACGAGGAGTCGACATGGCAAATTCCACTGTCTGGTGGCTGATCGCGGGGGCGGCCGTCGTGCTCGAACTGCTCTCGGGCACCGTCTATCTCCTGCTGCTGGCGGCGGGCTTCGCGGCTGCGGCGATCTCCGCGCACCTGGGCTTCGGCACCGTCACTCAGCTGATCGTGGCGGCCGTCATCGGCGTGGGGGCCGTGCTGGTCTGGTACACGATCCAGCGCAGGCGCCCCCCTGCCCCGCCCACCGAAGCCAACCGCGACGTGAACCTCGACATCGGCGAGAGCGTGCAGGTCGATGCCTGGAACGCCGACGGCACGGCGACCGTGCGCTACCGGGGCGCTCAGTGGACGGTGGTCCAGCGTGCGGGGCGAACGCCGTCCACTGGCGAGCATCGCGTGGTCGAGGTGGTCGGCAGCCGGCTGGTGGTCGACAAGGTTTAGTCAGTCAGTCTGTCGTAGGTAGAACTCAGAAAAGGAAGCGCACCATGGAATTTTCGGTACCCCTCATCATCCTGGTCATCGCGATCATCTTCATCAGCCAGTCGGTCAAGTTCGTGCCGCAGCAGAACGCCTGGATCCGCGAGCGGCTGGGCAAGTACCACGGCACGATGACGCCCGGCCCCAACTTCCTGATCCCGTTCATCGACCGGGTGGCCTACAAGCACAGCCTGAAGGAAATCCCGCTCGACGTGCCGAGCCAGATCTGCATCACGCGCGACAACACGCAGTTGCAGGTGGACGGGATCCTGTACTTCCAGGTGACCGACCCGATGCGTGCCAGCTATGGCTCGTCGAACTACATCGTGGCCGTGACGCAGCTCGCCCAGACCTCGCTGCGCAGCGTGATCGGCAAGCTGGAACTCGACAAGACCTTCGAGGAACGCGACGTCATCAACGCCCAGGTGGTGGCGGCGATCGACGAGGCGGCGCTGAACTGGGGTGTGAAGGTGCTGCGCTACGAGATCAAGGACCTGACGCCACCGAAGGAAATCCTGCAGGCGATGCAGCGCCAGATCACCGCCGAGCGCGAGAAGCGCGCGCTGATCGCGGCTTCCGAAGGCCGCCGCCAGGAGCAGATCAACATCGCCACCGGCGAGCGCGAGGCCTTCATCGCCCGCTCCGAAGGCGAGAAGCAGGCGCAGATCAACAACGCCCAGGGTGAGGCCGCGGCCATCACGGCGGTGGCAACGGCGACGGCGGATGCCATCGAGCGGGTGGCGGCCGCCATCCGCCAGCCGGGCGGCGAGCAGGCCGTGCAGCTCAAGGTGGCCGAGCGCGCCGTCGACGCCTACGGCAAGGTCGCGGCCGACTCCAAGACCACGCTGATCGTGCCGAGCAACATGACCGAGACCGCCTCGCTCATCGCTTCGGCGATGCGGATGGTGCAGGCCGGCAAGTCTTCGGCGCAAGGTCAGGCGAATCAGGGCTGATCTGACTGCTACAATCGTGGGCTTCGGAGCGGTGGATGAGCGGTTTAAGTCGCACGCCTGGAAAGCGTGTGAGGGTTAATAGCCCTCCGCGGGTTCGAATCCCGCCTGCTCCGCCAGAGAAACAAGAAGCCCAGGTTGCCCAAAGCACCTGGGCTTTTTTTGTTTTTGCCATCCGGGTCGCGCCCTCGGCTTGAAAGGCAATGCGTTGCTTTGCAACAACCAGCCATGGCCTCCCGAGCCCCTCGTCTGGCAGTACGATCCAAAGGTTCTACTTCCAAGCCCCCTAAGGAACTCCGATGGCCGGAAAACCCAAAAACCCGCCGCGCGGCACCACAACGCTGGACCACACACTCGAGAAGAGCGAGCAGGTGGCCGCCGAAGTGCAGCGGGCATCGGACAACCTCGCCGTGGTGAACACGGTGCTCGAGCAGGAGCTGCCCGAGGAAGTGCAGGTCGGCGAGGTGGCGCAGGCCATCGAGCACACCAGCCAGCTGGAGGAAAAGCTGGCCCAGTCTGCCGAGAAGCTCGCCGAGGTGAATGCGGCCCTGAGCGAGGAAATCGAGAAACGGCTCGAGGTGACGGCCGAGCGCGACGAAAGCCAGGCGCTGGCCGAGAAGCTAAAGGCGAAGATCCGCGCCGAGGGTTCGGACTGACGGGGCGGCGCACCGCGTCCATATCCTTTCTCCTACGCGTGGGCAGCGTCAGGCACGCTACGCTATTCGTTCTCAAAGCGAAACCACGGCATGGCCCTCATCACGTTCCTCGTCGAGGACAACAAGACCATCAGGGACAACCTGGTCCCGGCACTCGAGGATTTGGTCAATGGCCGTGTGGTCGGCTTCGCCGAGACCGAGAGCGACGCCCTCGCCTGGCTCGCTGCGCATCCCGACGACTGGCAACTGCTCATCGTCGACCTGTTCCTGAAGGAAGGCTCTGGCCTCGGCGTGCTCGGCGGCTGCAAGGAGCGCAAGCCCAGCCAGCGGGTCGTGGTCCTCAGCAACTACGTGACGGCCGACATCCGGGCGCGCTGCACCGCCTTGGGCGCCGACGCGGTGTTCGACAAGTCGCGGGACCTCGACGCCTTCATCGAATACTGCAACGCCAACCGTCCGTCTGGCCTGGCGCCGCTCTGACGCCACTCTGATCCACAGCCCCCGCAAACGGAGCGGGAATGAAAAAGGGCCCGAAGGCCCTTTTCTCTTTTCGGCTGGAGCGAATCAGCGCACCACGGCGATCTGGGTACGCGCACCACCCTTGTAGGTGTACAGCGTCAGGGCGCCGTTCTTGATGTCGCCCTTCTCGTCGAAGGCGATCGGGCCGGTCACGCCCTTGTACTGGACCTTGCCGACCTCGGGCAGGTACTTGGCGGGGTCGGACGAACCGGCCTTCACCATGGCTTCTGCCAGCACGTTGACCGCGTCGTACACGTACGGTGCATAGATCTGCACGTCCACGCCGTTCTTGGTCTTGAACTTGGCCTTGAAGTCTTCCAGGGGCTGCTTGAAGTCGCCGTCGACGCCGCCGGCTTCAGCGCACACCACCATGTCTTCGCCGATGGCATCGCCAGCCAGCTTCGGCAGTTCGCCGGTGCACAGGCCGTCGCCGCCCATGAACTTGACGTTCAGGCCGAGTTGCTTGACCTGCTTGAGCATCGGGCCGCCCACGGCGTCCATGCCGCCGAAGAACAGGACGTCGGGCTTGGCGGCCTTCAGCTTGGTCAGGATGGCGTTGAAGTCGGTCGACTTGTCGGTGGTGAACTCGTGGCCCACGATGGTGGCGCCAGCTGCCTTGGCCGACTTCTCGAATTCTTCTGCGACGCCCTGGCCGTAGGCGGTGCGGTCGTCGATCACGGCGATGTTCTTGCCCTTGAGCGTTTCGACGGCGTACTTGCCCAGCGTGCCGCCGAGCTGCGTGTCGTCAGCCACGACGCGGAAGGTGGTCTTGAAGCCCTGGCGGGTGTACTTCGGGTTGGTTGCCGAAGGCGAGATCTGCGGAATGCCAGCGTCGCTGTACAGCTTGGAGGCGGGGATGGTGGTGCCGGAGTTCAGGTGACCGACAACGCCATTGACCTTTTCGTCCACGAGCTTCTGGGCGACGGCCGTGCCCTGCTTCGGGTCGCCAGCATCGTCTTCGGGAACCAGTTCGAACTTGGCGACCTTGTCACCGATCTTGATGCCCTTTGCATTCAGGTCTTCGATGGCCATCTTGGCGCCGAACTCGTTGTCCTTGCCGAGGTGGGCGATGGGACCGCTGGTAGGTGCCACGTGACCGATCTTGACGACCAGGGTGTCTCCGGCAGGTGCGGGTGCAGGCGCAGCAGCCGGGGCCGCGGCCGTTGGCGCGGGCGCTGCCGCAGGGGCAGCGGCTTCTTCCTTCTTGCCGCAAGCCACAAGCGTGATTGCAGCCAGTGCGACCGCAGTCCATTTCAATTGCATGGGAACCTCCAGAACTTGGATGAAAAGAATAAAAACACCGGTCGTGTGATCCGGGCGCGCAGACCTCGCAAGTTTCGCGCCGCAGACCAGCGGCACCCTCACGCCCTTCCGACCTGCGGCGCAGTTTAGCCCAGTATTCAGGCCCCGGAAGCTGGCGTAGACCCGGTGTTTTCGCTGAGTTCCGCGGCCATTGCCTCGATCACGAGCGCACGCAGAACAGCCTCGATTTCATTGCGCAGACGCGGCACCATCGCATCGAGTTGATGCTGAACGGCAGCTGACACGGTGTCGCTCAAACGCTCTTCCAGAGACAGGTCGACGCGCTGCAGGACGCGATGCAGCAACTGCTCTTCGAGGCTGACGATTTCCGCCTGCGATAGCTGTGCCGCAGGCGGCAATGCCATCGAGTTCGCGGGGTCGGGCTGGGGCACCGGCTCGGGCTGCGGCTCGGGACTCGCAGGCTCCGCGGGAATGTCGAGCACCGTCGTCAGTGTGGGAACGAACCGGGGCGGCGTGCGCAGCGTGCTGGCCATGTCAGGAACTCTTTGCGAAGTCGTGCGGCTGGATGGTGTAGCCACGATCGGCATAGTGGCGCCAGCGCGACCGGCCGACCTGCCGGTCGTTGGCCTCGTCGCTCACGATGTCGATCATGCGTTCGTAGCGCTCGAAGCCCGCGGGCACTTCGAGGCCCAGGTTCACCAGCATCTCGCGGTGCGGCAGCGAGGCCGCGTCGGCGCCTTGCGACGACAGCACCACGGCCGAGCGCGCGACCACGTGGGCCGGCGCATCGTCGCGGCAGTGCGCGACGAAGTCCACCGGCGACAGCTGCCAGAGCGCCGCATCGACCACATCGAGCGAGCGCGTATCGCCCACCACCACCACGCGCAGGCCGCGCGTGTTCACGGCCTTGCGAACCAGCCGGCAGGCGTAGTTCAGCTTGTCGCGCGCGTTGTAGTGAAAGCCGATCTCAGTCACTTCTCGGTCCGGGTCTTTCCAGCGGGAGCCGCGGCGGCCTTGCCGGCCTTCTTGCCGGACTTCGCCTTGGCACCGTCGGCCTTGCCCGCTGCGTCGGCGCTGCCCGCGCGGCCCATGAGGTAGGACACCAGCAGCCCCACCGGCCGGCCGGTCGAGCCCTTGGCCGCCCCGCTCTTCCAGGCCGTGCCGGCAATGTCCAGGTGCGCCCATGCGAAGTCGCTCGTGAAGCGCTGCAGGAACTTGGCGGCGGTGATGGCGCCGCCCGCACGGCCGGCGATGTTGGCCACGTCGGCGAAGTTGCTCTTCAGGCCCTCGGCGTACTCGTCGTCCAGCGGCATGCGCCAGCAGCGGTCCTGCGAAGCTTCGCCGGCGGCTTCGAGCGCGGCTGCCAGCGTGTCGTCGCTGGCGAACAGGCCGCTGCGCACGCCGCCCAGGGCGATCACGCAGGCGCCCGTCAGCGTGGCGATGTCGATCACGGCGGCGGGCTCGAAGCGCTTGGCGTAGGTCAGCGCGTCGCACAGGATGAGCCGGCCCTCGGCGTCGGTGTTGAGCACTTCGATGGTCTGGCCGCTCATGCTGGTCACCACGTCGCCCGGCTTCACGGCACGGCCGTCGTTCATGTTCTCGCACGAGGGAATGAGGCCGACCACGTTGATGGCGGGCTGGATGTCGCCCAGCGCGCGGAAGGTGCCGAGCACACTGGCCGCGCCGCACATGTCGAACTTCATCTCGTCCATTTCGGCCGCCGGCTTGAGCGAGACGCCCCCGGTGTCGAAGGTGATTCCCTTGCCGACCAGCACCACGGGTGCCTGGCTCCTGGGCGCGCCGTGGTAGCGCAGCACGATGAAGCGCAGCGGCTGCGCCGAGCCCTGCGCCACGGCAGCGAAGGAGCCCATGCCGAGCTTCTCGACTTCCTTCGGCCCCAGCACCTCGCACTTGATGTTCGGCAACTTCGCCAACTCCTTTGCTGCCTCGCCCAGCAGCGTGGGCGTGGCGTGGTTGGCGGGGCGGTTGCCCCATTCCTTGGCCAGTTCGATGCCCCGGACGGTGGCCCGGGCTTCATCGTAGGCGGCGGAGACCGCCCCGGCGTCGGCCACGCCGATGGTCAGCTGGCGGATGCTGCGGGGTTCGGCCTTCGACTTGGTGGTGGTGTAGACATAGCTGGCGTCGGCCGCCGCGGTGACGGCTGCGGCCACCGCCGCGCCATCGGCGGGCTGCACGAAGGCCAGGGTCACGCGCTTGGGAGCCTGCGCCTTGGCGGCACTGATTGCCGCCGCGACCCCGCTGCGCACCGAGGCGGGCTTGCCGTCACCGATGGCGGCGAGCACCACGCGGCCCGCGACCACGTCTTCAGGACGGTAGAGGCCGAGCAGCTTGCCGGCCTTGTCGGGCAGGTCGCCGGCCTTGCGGGCGCTGGCGGCGAGCACGGAAAGCGGGTCTTTGGAAGTGATGGGAGCGCTGCCGACGAGCACGATCAGGACATCGGATTTCTCGGCTGCGGCCTGGGCGACGGTGAGGGTCTTGAGTTGAAAGTCCATAATCCTTTTTTTCCTCGAACGATGTTATTCCATTCTTCCCTACGCAAGGAGCTGTCCCGCAGCTTCGGAGCGACCCTCGTGGTACTGGTCACCATCGTGATGACCATGATGCTCATCCGCACCCTCGGGCTCGCGTCCAAGGGCAGTGTGAATCCGCAGGAGGTGTTCCTGGTGATGGCCTACACGGTGCTCGGCTACATGCCGACCATCCTGAGCCTGAGCCTGTTCATCGCCATCGTCGGCACCCTGTCGCGCATGTACCGCGACAGCGAAATGGTCATCTGGCTCTCCAGCGGACAGGGCATGGCCGACTTCGTCAAGCCGCTGTTCCGCTTCGCCTGGCCGGTGCTGATCCTGATCGCCGTGATGGCGCTGGTGGGCTGGCCCTGGGCCAATTCGCAGACCATCGGCATGCGCAAGCAGTACGAGCAGCGCAGCGACATCGAGCGCGTGGCGCCGGGTGAATTCCGCGAATCCGCCGGCCGGGTGCGCGTGTTCTTCATCGACAAGGAGACGCCCGACAACTCCAGGGCCACCAACGTCTTCATCTGGTCGATCGAGCGCAACATGCAGATCACGACCTCGGCGCGCAGCGGCAGCATCGAGAACATCGGCGATTCGCGCTACCTGCTGCTCAACAACGGCCAGCGGCTCGAGCAGCCGATGACCGCCACCGGCCTGAAGATCAGCGAATTCAAGACATACGGCACGCGCGCCGGCGGAAGCTCCGGCCTCACGGGAGACGCGACGCCTCCGCGCGCGCGCACCACGCTGTCGCTGCTGACCGACGCAAGCGATGCGAGCCGCGGCGAGCTGGCCTGGCGCATCGGCATGCTCCTGGCGGCCATCAACTTCGTGCTGCTGGCGCTGAACGTCTCCAGCGGCAATCCACGCGTGGGCCGCAGCGGCAACCTCCTGCTCGCCCTCTTCGCCTTCGTCGTCTACTACAACATGCTCAACCTCGGCCAGAGCTGGATCAGCTCGGGCAAGTTCGGCATGGGTGGCTTCATGCTGCTGCTGCACGGCGGCGTGCTTCTGATCAACCTGGCATGGCTCGGCGCCCGCCAGAACAACTGGGGACGCCGGATCAGGAGGAGCCCGTCCGCCACCCCGGCCATGCCGCCTTCCGCTCCCAGGATCGAACCCACGTGAAAACGATAAGACGCCTGATCTACGTCGAGGTGCTGAAGGCCGTCGCGTTCGTGACGCTCGGCTTCCTGAGCCTCTTCTTCTTCTTCGACTTCGTCGACGAACTCCAGTCCATCGGCAAGCCGGACAGCCTGAACTACGGACCCGCGCAGGCGCTCGTCTACGTGGCCCTGCTGGTCCCGAGCCATCTCTACGAGCTGCTGCCGATCACGGTGCTGATCGGCTCGATCTTCGTGATGGCGCGGCTGGCGCAGAGCTCCGAATACACCATCCTGCGCACCAGCGGGCTGGGTCCCTGGCGCGCGCTGCGCACGCTGCTGCTCATGGGCATCGGCTTCGTGGTGCTGACTTTCGCCATCGGCGACTACGTCGCGCCGCTGTCCGAGCGCACCGGCCAGCTGCTGAAGGCCAAGTACCAGGGCACCTACTCGCTGGCCGGCAACACCGGCGCCTGGCTCAAGGAGAAGCGCGACAACGTCTCCTACGCGGTGAACGTGCTGGCCATCGACCGCAAGGGCGCGCTGAAGAGTCCGCGCATCTTCGAGTTTGACGAGAACGGCTACATCAAGACACAGATCACCGCGGCCTCGGCCGCCATCGGCAACGACGGCCACTGGATGCTCACCGGCGTGGAAGAGCAGAAATACGACACGCGCAGCTCGGCCGAGCAGGCGCACATCGTCACCACCAAGATCCCGCAGCTGAACTGGCCGACCTCGCTGACCGGCGAGATGGTGTCGGTGGCGCTGCTGCGGCCCGACCGGATGAGCACGATCGACCTGTTCGACTACATCCGCCATCTCGACGCCAACGGCCAGACCGCGCAGCGCTACGAGATCGAGTTCTGGCGCAAGGTGTTCTATCCGCTGTCGTGCCTGGTGATGGTGGTGCTCGCCCTGCCCTTCGCCTACCTGCACTTCCGCCAGTCGGGCATCACGACCTACGTGTTCGGCGGCGTGATGATCGGCATCAGCTTCTTCCTGCTGAACAACGTGTTCGGCTACCTGGGCAACCTCAGCAACTGGTCGCCATGGCTCACTGCGGCGGCGCCGGGGCTGATCTACTCGGTGATGTCGCTCACGGCCTTCAGCTGGCTGGTGCTGCGACGATGACCGCAGCCCAGGACATCCGGGGCATCGTCCTGCTGGCGCATGGCTCGCGCGACGAGCGCTGGCGCCAGCCCATCGAGGCCGTCGCCCAGCGGGTGCGCGCCGACGATCCCGACGCCCGCGTGGCCTGCGCCTACATGGAGCTGGCCACGCCTGACCTGCCCACCGCAGTCGAGACGCTGATCGCCGGCGGCGCCACCGCCATCCGGGTGGTTCCGCTCTTCCTCGGCATGGGCAAGCACGCGCGCGAAGACCTGCCGCTGCAGGTCGAGGCGCTGCGCCAGCGCTGGCCCGTCGTCGGCTTCTCTCTGGCCCGCATTGTGGGCGAGGAGCCAGAACTGGTCGATCTCCTGGCCCGGATTGCGGTCAAATCATGAACATTCGGCAATTTCGATAGATTCCGAAGGCATAATGAATTCCGCAATAAGACGGAATTTGATATGAATCTGCATCAGTTCAAGTTTGTTCAGGAAGCCGTGCGGCGCAACCTGAACCTCACCGAGGCGGCCAAGGCACTGCACACCTCGCAGCCCGGGGTCTCCAAGGCCATCATCGAACTCGAGGAAGAACTTGGCGTCGAGATCTTCGCGCGCCACGGCAAGCGGCTGAAGCGCGTCACCGAACCCGGCCAGCACGTCATCGCCAGCATCGAACTGATCATGCGCGAGGTGGGCAACCTCAAGCGCATCGGCGAGCAGTTCAGCGCACAGGACAGCGGCACGCTTTCCATCGCCACCACCCACACCCAGGCGCGCTACGTGCTGCCGGTGCCCGTGGCCAACCTGCGCGAGGCCTACCCCAAGGTCAACGTCAGCCTGCACCAGGGCTCGCCCGACCAGGTAGCGCGCATGGTGATCGACGAAATCGCCGAGATCGGCATCGCCACCGAGTCGCTCGACGGCTACGCCGAGCTGGTGACCCTGCCCTGCTACGAATGGCAGCACGTGCTGGTGCTGCCCAAGGACCACCCGCTGGCCTCCAAGGAGCGCGTCTCGCTCGAAGACCTGGCGAGCGAGCCGATCATCACCTACCACCCCTCGTTCACCGGCCGCACCCGCATCGACCACGCCTTCGCGCAGAAGAAGCTCACCCCGCGCATCGCACTCGAGGCCATCGACTCCGACGTGATCAAGACCTACGTGCGCCTGGGACTGGGCGTGGGCATCGTGGCCGAGATGGCGGTGCGCGACGAGTCGAACGCCGACCTCGTGGTGCGCCCCATGGGCCATGTGTTCGGCCAGAACATTGCGCGGGTCGCGTTCAAGCGCAGCGCGTACCTGCGCAACTTCGTGTTCAAGTTCGCCGAGCTTCTCTCGGACCGCCTCGACCGCAACCTGATCGCCAAGGCCCTCAGCGGCCATCAACAAGACTACGAACTATGAGCACAGCTTCGTCCCCACGCACGCCCGACATCGTCACCAAGCTGCCGGCCGTCGGCACAACCATCTTCACCGTGATGTCGGCGCTGGCCGCGGAGAAGAACGCGGTCAACCTGGGCCAGGGCTTCCCGGACTTCCACTGCGATCCGAAGCTGCTCGAAGACGTGACGGCCGCCATGGCCGCGGGCCACAACCAGTACCCGCCGATGCCCGGCATCCCGGCGCTGCGCGATGCCATCGCCGCCAAGATCTCGGCGCAGTACGGCCACAGCTACAGCGCGGCGACCGAGATCACCGTCACCGCCGGCGCCACGCAGGCCATCATCACGGCCATCCTCGCCGTGGTGCGCCCGGGCGACGAGGTGATCGTGCTGGAGCCCTGCTACGACAGCTACGTGCCCAACATCGAGCTCGCCGGCGGCAGCGTGGTGCGCGTGACGCTGGTGCCCGGCACCTTCCGCCCCGACTTCGACAGGATCGCCGCCGCGCTCACGCCGCGCACGCGGGCCATCATCATCAACACGCCGCACAACCCGAGCGCCACGGTCTGGACCGAAGCCGAGATGCGCAAGCTGGAGGAACTGCTCGCGCCCACCGACGTGTTCGTGATCAGCGACGAGGTCTACGAGCACATGGTGTTCGACAGTGCCCGCCACGAGAGCGTGGCGCGCTTTCCGGGGCTGGCCGCGCGCAGCTTCATCGTCAGCAGCTTCGGCAAGACCTATCACGTCACGGGCTGGAAGGTCGGCTACGTGGCCGCGCCCGCCCCGCTCATGGCCGAGTTCCGCAAGGTGCACCAGTTCAACGTGTTCACCGTGAACACGCCGATGCAGCACGCGCTCGCGCAGTACATGGCCGAGCCGAAGCCGTATCTCGAACTGCCGGCCTTCTACCAGCGCAAGCGCGACCTGTTCGCCGCCGGACTGGCCGAGAAGACCCGCTTCAAGCTGCTGCGCAGCGAAGGCAGCTACTTCCAATGCGTCGACATCTCGGCGGTGAGCGACTTGTCGGAAGCCGAGTTCTGCCTGTGGCTCACGCGCGAGATCGGCGTGGCCGCCATTCCGCTGTCGGCCTTCTACGGCAATGGTTTCGACCAGCGCGTGGTGCGCTTCTGCTTCGCCAAGAAGGACGAAACGCTGCTCGCGGCGCTGGAGCGCCTCGCGCGCCTCTGACGCGGCGGCGTTGCCCGGACGACGCTGCCCGATGAAGAACAACCCGGTTGCGATCCTGAGGCTCGTTTTCGGTGCGGTCGGCCTCGTGCTGTGCGCCGTCGCCTGGCTGCTGCACCACAACACGGCAACCTTCATCGCCTCGGCCAGCCGCACGCAGGGCGAGGTGATGCGGCTGCTCCACGTCGAAAGCTCGAAGCGCAACGAGTCGGGCACCTGGAAGCCGCTGGTGCGCTTCAAGGCACCGTCGGGCGAGATCATCGAGTTCGCGCCGTCGAGCAGCAGCAGCCCGCCGGCCTACGAGGTCGGCGAAACGGTCGACGTCTTCTTCGACCCGAACGACCCGCAGGACGCCATGCTCGACGGCTTCTTTTCGCTGTGGGGTGGCGCGGCCATCACGGGCGGCCTGGGCCTTGTTTTCCTGCTGGTGGCGGCGGGGCTTCTGTTCATGCCTGCGAGCACGCCGGCAAAGCGCCGACGCCCACGGTAGGACGTTGCCTGACCACCGGAGGGGCTACCCTCCGGCCCTCCGCGCGATTCGATGGGGCCAGCATGAAGACTCATCGCAACAACGCCCTGGAGAGAAAACATGTCGCTCTCATTCATTCTGCTGATCATCCTGATCCTGCTGCTGATCGGCGCCCTGCCAAGCTGGGGCTACAGCCGCTCCTGGGGCTACGGACCCAGCGGCGGCCTTGGCCTCGTCGTGCTGATCGTGGTGATCCTCGTGCTCATGGGACGCATATAGCCTTTGCGGCCAACGCGTCACGTTACGGAGGGAACCAAGGGAAAGCCCGCGCAAGCGGGCTTTTCTTCGTGCCATCAGGCCTGCAGCTGCGCCCAGGCCTTGTCCAGCCGCTTCACGCTCACCGGCTGCGGCGTGCGCAGCTCCTGCGCGAAGAAGCTCACGCGCAGCTCTTCCAGCAGCCAGCGGAATTCGAGCATGCGCTCGTCCACCACCCCCTTGCGCTCTGCGACCAGGCGCCAGTAGCGCTGATCCTGCGGCTTCAGCTCGGCGAGCTTGCTCGCGTCGCGTGCGGGATCGGCGCGCAGCTTGTCCAGCCGCAGCACGATGGCCTTCAGGTAGCGCGCGAAGTGCTGCAGCTGCGTCCAAGGCGCGTCGGAGATGAAGCGCTTGCCGACAAGGCGCTGCAGCTGCTGCGCGGCGTCCTGCACGGCCTCGGGCTGGATCTTGGTGTCCTTGATCTTGCGCGCGGCTGCGGCGTATTCGACGAGGATGGCCGACGCGAGCCGCGCGACCTCGTTGGCGATCAGCGTGAGCCGGCCGCGGCCCTCCTCCAGCCGGCGCTTGAACGCGAATCCGTCGGTCGGCAGCGGCTCCTGCAGGAAGGCGCGGTCGATCGCCACGTCGATGATCTGCGCGCGCAGTTCCTCCGACGTGCCCAGCGGCATGTAGGCCACCGACATCTTCTGCAGGTCGGGGATGTTCTTTTCCAGGTACTTGAGCGCGTCCTTGAGCTGCAGCGCGAACAGGCGGCGCAGGCCGGCGCGATGCTTGGCGGCCGCC
This sequence comes from Variovorax sp. 278MFTsu5.1, assembly GCF_048305045.1. NCBI lineage: Bacteria > Pseudomonadati > Pseudomonadota > Betaproteobacteria > Burkholderiales > Comamonadaceae > Variovorax > Variovorax sp. 278MFTsu5.1. The sequence continues at coordinate 3,312,743 of NZ_CP157622.1, read as the reverse complement.
ACGGCCGGTTCGTCGAACACTTCGATGGTCACTGCGTCGCCCTCGTCGCGCAGCGCCGGGAAGCCAATCAGCGACTGCGACCCGCGGCGCACTTCCATCAGTTCAGGCAGCTCGCCGAAAGTCCAGGCCGTGTAACGCTGGCCGGCGGGCAGCGCGGCGGGGGCCTCGGCCGCCTTCGCGGGAGGTGTCTTCGACCGGTCGTCCGGCGCGGCGGCGGCTGCCTTCTTCTGCGGCGACGCCTTGACGTTCAACCCCGCCAGCGCCTGGAAGGCACCGCGCGCCTGCGCGCCCAGCTCCGCCTTCAACGCGCCGAGGTTGCGCCCCATGCCCAGCTGCCGGCCGTGCTCGTCGACCACGCGCAGGTTCATGAACAGGTGCGGCGCCAGCATGTCGAGCTTGAAGTCGGCGCGCTTGACGTCGATGCTGGTCATGTCGCGCACGCGCTTGAGCAGCACGTCGGTCAGCGAGCCGGTGCCGAACACTTCGGGCGCCGACAGTTCTTCAGCCAGCTTCGAGGCCGACTCGGGCAGCGGCACCAGCCGCGAGCGCGGGCGCTGCGGCAGGCTCTTGAGCAGCGCCTGGATCTTGTCCTTGAGCATGCCGGTCACCAGCCACTCGCAACGCTCCTCGCTCACCTGGTTGAGCACGAAGAGCGGCACGCTGACGGTGAGGCCGTCCTTCGCGTCGCCAGGCTCGTGCAGATAAGTCGCGGCGCAATCGACGCCGCCCAGCCGCAGCGTAGGCGGGAATGATTGCGTGGTGATACCCGCCGCCTGGTGGCGCATGAGCTCGTCGCGCGTCAGGTACAGCAGGCGCGGCTGGTCCTTGGAGGCCTGGCGGTACCAGTTCTCGAAACTGATCCCGCTGGCCACATCGGCGGGCAGTTGCGCGTCGTAGAAGGCGAAGATCAGCTCGTCGTCGACCAGCACGTCCTGCCGGCGCGACTTGTGCTCGAGGCCCTCGACCTCGCGCACCAGCTTGCGGTTGGCCTGCAGGAACGGGAACTTGCTTTCCCACTGGCCGCCCACCAGCGCCTCGCGGATGAAGATCTCGCGCGCGGCGACCGGGTCGACCCGCGTGAAGTCGACGCGCCGGCCGCTGTAGACCACGAGGCCATAGAGCGTCGCGCGCTCCAGCGCCGACACCTGTGCGCCCTTCTTCTCCCAGTGCGGATCGAGCAGCTGCTTCTTCAGCAGGTGCCCGGCCACTTCTTCGAGCCATTGCGGCTCGATGTTGGCGATGCCGCGGCCGAAGAGCCGCGTGGTCTCGACCAGCTCGGCCGCGACGATCCAGCGCCCCGGCTTCTTCTTCAGGTGCGCACCGGGGTGCTTGTAGAACTTGATGCCCCGCGCGCCGAGGTAGGCCTCGTCGTCCTCCAGCTTCCAGCCGATGTTGCCAAGGAGCCCCGACAGCATCGACATGTGCAGCGCCTCGTAGCCGGCAGGCTGGGCGTTGATGCGCCACTTGTGCTCGGTGACCACGGTGAGCAGCTGCGAATGGATGTCGCGCCACTCGCGCACGCGGCGAATGTTGATGAAGTTCTGGCGCAGCAGCTGCTCGTACTGGCGGTTGCTGAGCTTGTGGGTGTCTCCATGCCCGCCGCGCGCGTCGGCGATCCACTTCCACAGCCGCAGGTAGCCGCTGAACTCGCTCTTCTCGTCGTCGAACTTCGCATGCGCCTGGTCGGCCTGCTGCTGCGCGTCCATCGGGCGGTCGCGCACGTCCTGCACGCTCAGGGCCGACGCGATGACGAGCACTTCTTCCAGCGCGCCGCGCGAGCGGGCCTCCAGGATCATGCGACCCACGCGCGGGTCGAGCGGCAGCTTCGACAGCTCCGCGCCTGTCGGCGTGAGTTCGTTGGCGTCGTCGACCGCGCCCAGCTCGTTGAGCAGCTGGTAGCCGTCGGCGATGGCGCGCGGCGACGGCGCTTCCAGGAACGGAAAGCGCGCCACGTCGCCCAGGCGCAGCGACTTCATCCTCAGGATCACGCCTGCCAGCGAGGAGCGCAGGATTTCAGGGTCGGTGAAGCGCGGACGGCCTTCGAAATCCTTCTCGTCGTACAGGCGGATGCAGATGCCGTTCGCCACGCGGCCGCAGCGGCCCGCGCGCTGGTTGGCCGCGGCCTGGCTGATCGGCTCGACCAGCAGCTGTTCGACCTTGCTGCGGAAGCTGTAGCGCTTGACGCGCGCGGTGCCGGTGTCGATCACGTAGCGGATGCCCGGCACGGTGAGCGAAGTCTCGGCCACGTTGGTGGCCAGCACGATGCGCCGGCCCGTGTGGCCGTCGAAGATGCGGTCCTGCTCGGGGCCCGAGAGCCGCGCGAACAGCGGCAGCACCTCGGCGCTGCGCAGCAGCGGCTGGTGGCTCAGGTGGCGGCGCAAGTGGTCGGCCGCCTCGCGGATCTCGCGCTCGCCGGGCAGGAAGACGAGGATGTCGCCCGCGTTGTGCGGATCGCGCCAGAGTTCGTCGACCGCGTCGGCGATGGCGTCGTTCAGGTCGTGTTCGCGCGATTCCTCGAAGGGGCGATAGCGCTGCTCCACCGGATAGGTGCGGCCCGAGACGAAGATGGTGGGCGCCGGCCCCTTCGCCGAGGCGAAGTGCTGGGCAAAGCGATCTGCGTCGATGGTGGCCGAGGTGACGATCACCTTCAGGTCGGGCCGGCGCGGCAATATCTCGCGCAGGTAGCCCAGCAGGAAGTCGATGTTCAGCGAGCGCTCGTGGGCCTCGTCGATGATGAGCGTGTCGTAGGCCTTCAGCAGCGGATCGGTCTGCGTCTCGGCCAGCAGGATGCCGTCGGTCATCAGCTTGACGGAGGCGTCGCGCGAGAGGCGGTCCTGGAAGCGCACCTTGAAGCCGACCACGTCGCCCAGCGGTGTCTTCAGTTCTTCCGCGATGCGCTTGGCCACCGAACTCGCGGCGATGCGGCGCGGCTGCGTGTGGCCGATGAGCCGGCCCTTGCCGGGCTCGGCGTTGAGCTTGCCGCGGCCCAGCGCGAGGGCGATCTTCGGCAGTTGCGTGGTCTTGCCCGAACCCGTCTCGCCGCAGACGATCACGACCTGGTGCGCCGAGATGGCGGCCATGATCTCGTCGCGCCTGCTGGAGACAGGAAGCGATTCGGGGAATTCGATGCGAAGGGGTGTGGTGGTCGTCAAGGGAAAACAGTCGTCGGGCCGGCGCGGCAGGCAAACCGTCGATTATCGGCGCGCACCACCGTTGTTGCACGGCATCCACAGCCGCAGTCCGATTGCAGCAAGATCGCGACACGATCCGTAAATAGTCTTTACTCGATTGCAAACCGCCACTACGATCGCGTCCATGTCCTGCCGCCTTGCCCTCACCACCTTGCGCCGTCGCTGCGCAAGCCGTGCGCCCCGTGCGCACGGAAGGGTCAAGTTGCCTCGCCCGGCCTGAAGCCCGCGCCATCGACACGGTCGGCGCGCTTCGCAGACCGAAGCGCCGCAACCGACACCCACAGCGTCACGCCCGCCGACTCCTTCATGGTGAAGGGGCGGCCGCATTCCTGTTCCCGTCAGATATCCAAGAAGAAAAACATGTCCAAAGACATCCGTACCCAACTGCATGCCGAGCTCGCCGAGCGCACTCGCCACCTGCAGACCGTCGCCGAAGCACTGAAGACCGAGCTCTTCGGCATCGACGACATCATCGATCGCGTGATCGACTCGATCCGCGCCTGGTATGTGCTGCCGCAGCTCATCAGCCGCCCCGTCATCGTCTGCCTCTGGGGCCTCACCGGCACCGGCAAGACGCAGTTGGTGCGCAGGCTCGCGCAGCACCTGGGCTTCTACGACCGCTTCATCGAAGTGCAGATGGACGGTTTCAGCCATGGCTCGGGCCATCACAGCCGCGGCTCCATCTCGGCGATGCTGGCCGAGTCGGGCATCGCCGAGGGCATGCCCGGCATCCTGGTGCTGGACGAGTTCCAGCGCTTCCGCACGGTCGACAACGGCGGCAACGACGCCAAGGTAGAGCGCTACCAGGACGTGTGGGCGCTGCTGTCCGACGGCCGCCTGCCGCCCGCGCTTTCGATGCTCGGCGAGATCGAGTCGTCGCTGGCCTACGCCGAATACACGCAGGACCGCGATGGCACCGACAAGAAGAAGTACGACAAGAAGCGCAAGCTGCACCTGTCGCCCTGGGAGGCGCGCGAGGTGAAGCGCTGCCTGAAGCTGTCGGAAACGCTGCTGCAGATCATGGCCTGGAAGCCCGCCGAGGTGCACGCGCGCCTGCGCGCCTTCCGCGACACCCAGCAGAGCTGGGAGACCGACTACAGCAAGCTGCTGGTGTTCGTCTCGGGCAACCTCGACGAGATGTATGCCGAGACGGCCCAGCGCGTCGAAGACTGCGACACCGACGCCGACATCTTCCACGCCCTGACGAAGAAGCTCTCCGTCATCGACGTGAAGAAGGCGCTGGCCGAGCGCTTCCGACCCGAGCAGATCGCCCGCCTCGGCAACAACCACGTGATCTACCCCTCGTTCAACCGCGCGACCTACGTGCGCCTGATCCTGTCGATCTGCGACCGCTACGTGGCCGAGATCCAGGAGAGCTCCGGCGTGCGCTTCGTGCTCGATGCGAGCGTGTACGAGCAGATTTACGCCAACGCGGTGTTCCCGGCGCAGGGCACGCGGCCGCTGTTCTCGTCGATCCACGCGATCCTGAGCGCCACGCTGGTCAACGCCGCGCTGTGGGCGCTGGAGCAAGGCGCCAACGGCAGCGAGCCGGTATGGCTCTCGCTGGACGCGGGCGTGTCGGCCATCTCGGCGAAGTACCGCAAGGCGCGCCGCCAGTTTCCGGTGGCACTGGAGCTGAACCGCCTCAAGCAGCGTTCGAGCGAGGACTTCCGCGCCCTGCTCGCGGTGCACGAGGCCGGACACGGCGTGGCGTACGGCCTGCTCTTCGGCCGCGCGCCGCAGGAGATCAAGATCAACGTGGCCTCGTTCGAGGGCGGCTACAACAGCTACGAGCAGCGCAAGGCCTGGTCGAAGGAGAACCTGCGCGACCGCATCTGCGTGAGCCTGGCTGGCCGCGCCGCCGAGCAGCTGGTGTTCGGCGAGCAGGCCTGCACCTCGGGCGCCACGCAGGACTTCATGCAGGCGACCGCCAATGCGGCGCAGTACGTGCGCCACTTCGCCTTCGGCACGCGGCTGAGCCGCACCGACGTCGCGAACGACCCGGGCGACAACGTCAACACCGATATCGCGGCCACCAACCCCGAGATCGAAGCGCTGCTGGCGCAGGAGCACGAGCGCGCGCTGGCGCTGCTGGAGGCCCACACGCCGGCGCTGATGACGGTGGTCGATGCGCTGCTGCGCGACGGCTCCATCGCGCCGGCAGCGCTGGCGGCAATGCTGGGGCTGCCCGATCCGGGCTCGGGCGAGGCCAACGCGGCCACCGACGCCTACGCGGCGCTGCTGGCGGGCTTCCGTGCCCGGCACGGGGGACTGCCGCTGCCGCCGCCTCCCGCGCCTCGCGCAGGCGGCGGCTCGGTCCCCGCCAGCGCGGCCCGCGTGCTGCGCGCGATCGCCTGATTCGCCTGACCCGGCCCGGGTCGGGCCGAGTCGGCCGAGTCAGGCAAATGCCCCTTCATGAATGCACAATCACGCCCCATGTCCACCGTCTTCAATTTCACCTTCGTGCCCTGGTTCCGCTCGGTCGCGCCCTACATCCACACGCACCGCGGTAAGACTTTCGTGGTCGGGCTCGCGGGCGAGGCGATCGCGGCGGGCAAGCTGCAGAACATCGCGCAAGACCTGGCGCTGATCCAGAGCATGGGCGTGAAGATCGTGCTGGTGCACGGCTTCAGGCCGCAGGTCAACGAACAGCTCGCGGCCAAGGGGCACGAGGCGAAGTACTCGCACGGCATCCGCATCACCGATGAAGTGGCGCTCGACTCCGCGCAGGAAGCCGCCGGCCAGCTGCGCTACGAGATCGAAGCGGCCTTCAGCCAGGGCCTGCCCAACACGCCGATGGCGGGTTCCACGGTGCGGGTGATCTCGGGCAACTTCATCACCGCGCGGCCGGTGGGCGTGGTCGACGGGGTGGACTTCAAGCATTCGGGCCTGGTGCGCAAGGTGGACGCCGCCGGCATCCGCCGCACGCTCGACTTCGGCGCCATGGTGCTCATGTCGCCCTTCGGCTTCTCGCCCACGGGCGAGGCCTTCAACCTGACGATGGAAGAAGTCGCCACCAGCGTGGCCATTTCGCTGCAGGCCGACAAGCTGATCTTCCTGACCGAGATCCCCGGCATCCGCATCGACAGCGAACTGCCCGAGAGCGAGGACAACCCCATCGACACCGAACTGCCGCTGGACGCCGCCGAGAAACTGCTCGCCTCGCTGCCGCCGCCGCAGAAGCCCACCGACACCGCCTTCTACCTGCAGCACTGCGTGAAGGCCTGCAAGGCCGGCGTGGAGCGCAACCACATCCTGCCCTTCGCCCTCGACGGCTCTCTGCTCCTGGAGGTGTACGTGCACGACGGCGTGGGCACCATGGTGATCGACGAGAAGCTCGAGAGCCTGCGCGAAGCCTCGGTAGACGACATCGGCGGCATCCTGCAGCTGATCGAGCCCTTCGAGCGCGACGGCACGCTGGTCAAGCGCGACCGCACCGAGATCGAGCGCGACATCCACCAGTACACGGTGGTCGAGCACGACGGCGTGATCTTCGGCTGCGCGGCGCTCTACCCCTACCCCGAGGCGCGCACGGCCGAGATGGCAGCGCTCACGGTGTCGCCGCAATCGCAGTCGCAGGGCGACGGCGAGCGCATCCTCAAGCACATCGAGCATCGCGCCAAGGCCATCGGCCTGGAGAGCATCTTCGTGCTCACCACGCGCACCATGCACTGGTTCCTCAAGCGCGGCTTCCAGCAGGTCAACCCCGACTGGCTGCCCGAGGCCCGCAAGCGCAAGTACAACTGGGACCGCAAGAGCCAGGTGCTGGTCAAGAAGATCTAAGCCCCGGTTTCCACCAGGAACTCACCAAGGAGACTGCCCCGATGACGCTCGCCACCGCCCTGCTCTTCGCCATCGTGGCCTTCGCCGCCATCGCCACGCCCGGGCCCACGGTGCTGCTGGCGCTCAGCAATGGCTCGCGCCACGGCGTGCGCCGTGCGCTGCCGGGCATGCTCGGCGCGGTGCTGTCCGATTTCGTGCTCGTCGGTGCGGTGGCGCTGGGCCTGGGCGCCTTGCTGGCCACGTCGGAATTCTGGTTCTCGATGCTGAAATGGGTGGGCGCCATCTACCTGGCCTGGCTGGGCCTGCGCATGCTGCGCTCCAGGGGCGGCTTCCACCTGCCGCCCGCCGATGCGGCGCCCTCGGCCACGGCGGGCGAGAGCCGGCGCATTTTCTTCAAGTCGTTCCTGGTGGCAGTGACCAACCCCAAGGGCTACATCTTCTGCTCGGCGCTGCTGCCGCAGTTCATCGACCCGTCGGCGGCTCAGGCGCCGCAGTACATCGTCATCGCGCTAATCTTCGCCGGCCTGGACATGGCGGTGATGCTGGCCTACGCCTTCGTCGGCGCCCGGGCGATCCGCCTCTTGACCGTGTCGGCCACGCGCTGGATCGACCGCGCCTGCGGCGGCATGCTGCTGGCCCTGGCCGGCTCGCTGGCTTTCTATCGCCGCAGCGCCGCCTGAGCCTTGCTGCCGGCCGCCGCGAGTAGCCGCTTCGCCGGGAGCGGTAACACCTGTCACCGATAATCCCGGCCATGAATCCCCTGCTTTCCCGGTTGCAACCCTACCCCTTCGAGCGGCTGAAGCAGCTGTTCGCGGGCGTCACGCCCAACCCCGAGTTCACGGCCATCAGCCTGGGCATCGGCGAACCCAAGCACGCCACGCCGGGCTTCATCAAGGACGCGTTGAGCGCCAGCCTCGGCGCGCTGGCCGCCTACCCCGCCACCGCCGGCGACCTGAAGCTGCGCACCGCCTTCACAGACTGGCTCAAGACCCGCTACAGCCTCACCCTCGACCCGGCCACGCAGGTGCTGCCCGTCAATGGCTCGCGCGAGGCGCTGTTCTCGCTGGCCCAGACGGTGGTCGACCCGACGGCCTCGCCGCAGCCGGTGGTGATGTCGCCGAATCCGTTCTATCAAATTTATGAAGGCGCGGCCCTGCTGGCCGGCGCCGAGCCGTACTACGTGCCCAGCGTGCCGGAGCGCAATTTCGCGGTCGACTGGGACAGCGTGCCTGAGGAGGTCTGGGCCCGTATGCAGCTGGTGTTCGTCTGCTCGCCGGGCAACCCCACGGGCGCGGTGATGGCGCTGGACGAATGGAAAAAGCTCTTCGCGCTTTCCGACCGCCACGGCTTCGTGATCGCGGCCGACGAGTGCTACAGCGAGATCTACTTCCGCGACGAGCCCCCGCTCAGCGGCCTCGAGGCCTCGGTGAAGCTCGGCCGGCCCGACTTCCGCAACCTGATCGCGCTGACCTCGCTGTCCAAGCGCAGCAACGTGCCCGGCCTGCGCAGCGGCTTCGTGGCGGGCGACGCGGCCATCATCAAGAAATTCCTGCTCTACCGCACCTACCACGGCAGCGCCATGAGCGGCACCGTGGCCGCCGCCAGCATCGCGGCCTGGGGCGACGAGTCGCACGTGGTCGACAACCGCGCCCAGTACCGCGCCAAGTTCGCCGCCGTCACCCCGCTGCTGGAGCCGGTGCTCGACGTGCGCCTGCCCGACGCCAGTTTCTACCTGTGGGCCGGCGTGCCCGAAGTGTGGGCTGGCGACGACGAAGCTTTCGCCCGGGCGCTTTACGCTCAATACAATGTGACGGTTCTGCCGGGGAGCTATCTGGCGCGCCAGACCACCTACGGCGTGCACAGCGTCAACCCCGGCCGGGGCCGCATCCGCATGGCGCTTGTGGCCGAAACGGCCGAATGCGTGGAGGCCGCACAGCGCATCGTGCGCTTCTGCAAGGAAGCCCGCCGCTGATCCGCCTCTCCTGGCCCCTGCTCCCATTTTTCACCCGAGACCCTCCATGACCCAGCAACTGCAACAAATCATCGACGCCGCGTGGGAAGACCGCGCCAACATCTCGGTCACCTCGTCGCCGGCCGAAGTGCGCGACGCCGTCGAGCACGTCATCACCGAACTCAACAACGGCAAGCTGCGCGTGGCCACCCGCGAAGGTGTGGGCAAGTGGACCGTGCACCAGTGGGTCAAGAAGGCCGTGCTGCTGTCGTTCCGCCTGAAGGACAACGAGCAGATGCAGGCCGGCTCGCTCGGCTTCTACGACAAGGTGCCCACCAAGTTCTCGCACCTGTCGGCCAACGAGCTGAAGGACTCCGGCGTTCGCATCGTGCCGCCGGCCGTGGCCCGCCGCGGCAGCTTCATCGCCAAGGGCGCGATCCTGATGCCCTCGTACGTGAACATCGGCGCCTACGTGGGCGAAGGCTCCATGGTCGACACCTGGGCCACCGTGGGCTCGTGCGCGCAGGTCGGCGCCAACGTGCACCTGTCCGGCGGCGTGGGCCTGGGCGGCGTGCTGGAGCCGCTGCAGGCCAACCCGACCATCATCGAGGACAACTGCTTCATCGGCGCGCGCTCCGAAGTCGTGGAGGGCGTGATCGTCGAAGAGAACTCCGTGCTGGGCATGGGCGTGTACATCGGCCAGAGCACCCCGATCTTCAACCGCGACACCGGCGAGATCTCCTACGGCCGCGTGCCGTCGGGCAGCGTCGTCATCAGCGGCAACCTGCCCAAGAAGACCAAGTCGGGCCAGGACTACAGCACCTACGCCGCGATCATCGTGAAGACGGTCGATGCGCAGACCCGCTCCAAGACCAGCCTGAACGACCTGCTGCGCGACTGATCGCCTCCCGCCGGCCCCTCCTTTGCGGGGCCGGTCTTCTTCAGAGCCCCAGAGAAAACAAACAGCACCCGAGGAGAGAGACCGATGAACATGATGGAACGGCTTCTTCGTCTGATGGCCGAACGCAAGGCCTCCGACATCTATCTCTCGGCCCACTCGCCGGTGCTGATCCGCATCAATGGCATCTGCCTGCCGGTCAACGCGCAGGTGCTGCCGCCCACGGCGCCGCTGGCACTGCTGTCCGAGGTGGTGCCCGCCGGGCGCATCCAGGAGCTGGAGAGCACGGGCGAGCTGAACATGGCGGTGCACATCGAAGGCGCCGGCAACTACCGCATCAGCGCCATGCGCCAGCGCGGCACCTACGCGGTGGTGGTGCGGCACATCGCCTCCACCATTCCCAGCTTCGACGAGCTGAACCTGCCCGACATCCTGAAGACGCTCATCATGGAAAAGCGCGGGCTGATCCTGATGGTCGGCGCCACCGGCGCGGGCAAGACCACCACGCTGGCCTCGATGCTGGACTACCGCAACGAGCACGCCAGCGGCCACATCCTCACGGTCGAGGAGCCGATCGAGTTCACCTACACCAACAAGAAGTCGGTGGTGAACCAGCGCGACGTGGGCAGCGACACCACCTCGCTGCAGACGGCGCTGAAGAACGCGCTGCGCCAGGCGCCCGACGTGATCCAGATCGGCGAGATCCGCGACCGCGACACCATGTCCGCCGCCATCGCCTACGCGCAGTCGGGCCACCTCTGCGTGGCCACGCTGCATGCCAACAACAGCTACCGCGCGCTGAACCGCATCCTGAGCTTCTACCCCGTCGAGGTGCGCCCCACGCTGCTAGGCGACCTGGGCGGCGCGCTGCGCGCCATCGTGTCGCAGCGCCTGCTGCGCACGCCAACCGGCGGCCGCGTGCCGGCGCTCGAAGTCATGCTCAACACCGCGCTGGTGGCCGAGCTGATCGAGAAGGGCGACTTCTCCGGCGTGAAGGAGGCGATGGAAAAGTCGATGGCCGAAGGCTCGCAGACCTTCGAGGAAGACATCGCCCGCCTCATCGTCGAAGAGCGCATCACCCGCGAAGAGGGCCTGTCGCAGGCCGACTCGCCCACCAACCTCATGTGGCGCCTGCAGAACCGCGCGGCGCCCAAGCAGCAGGTCGACGACCGCCACCTCACGGACCAGGTCGACGAACCCACTTTCACCGACATCACGCTAGACGTCAAATTCTGACTCTCCCCCAGGCTGCGCGCACTTCGTGTCGCTTCGCCACCCCCTCGCAGGGGGCAACACCAGCGGCCCGGCAAAGCCGGTTCCGCGGTGTTCCTGGAAGAGTCACCCTCCATTCCTGTGCCATGTCCCGAACTCTCCAGCTAGCCGAACAACTCATCTCGCGCCCTTCCGTCACCCCCGACGACGCGGGCTGCCAGCAGATCCTCGGCGAGCGGCTGGCGCGGCTGGGCTTCACGCTGGAGACCATCGAGAGCGGCCCGGCCGACTTCCGGGTGACCAACCTGTGGGCGGTGCGCCGTCCCGCGAACGCCCAGGCCGCCACGAAGACGCTGGTGTTCGCCGGCCACACCGACGTGGTGCCCACCGGTCCCGTCGAGCAGTGGACCAGCCACCCCTTCACGCCCACACACCGCGACGGCAAGCTCTACGGCCGCGGCGCCTGCGACATGAAGACCTCGGTCGCGGCCTTCGTGACCTCCATCGAAGACTTCTTGCAGGCCGTGCCCGAGCCGCGGCTCACGCTGGCCCTGCTGCTCACCAGCGATGAGGAAGGCCCCGGCGTCGACGGCACCGTCGTGGTCTGCAACGCGCTGGCCGCGCGCGGCGAGATCATCGACTACTGCATCGTCGGCGAGCCCACGGCCGTGGAGCGCTGCGGCGACATGATCAAGAACGGCCGCCGCGGCACCATGAGCGGCAAGCTCACGGTCAGGGGCGTGCAGGGCCACATCGCCTATCCGCACCTGGCGAAGAACCCGGTGCACGCGGTCGCGCCAGCGCTGGCCGAGTTGGTGGCCATCAACGCCGCCGGCGGCTGGGACGCGGCGAGCAACCCGTACTTCCAGCCGACCAGCTGGCAGATCAGCAACTTCCACGCGGGCACCGGCGCGAGCAACGTGATTCCGGGCAGCGCGGTGATCGACTTCAACTTCCGCTTCTCGACCGAATCCACGCCCGAATCGCTGCAGCAGCGCGTGCACGCCGTGCTCGACGCGCACAAGGTCGACTACACCCTGGCCTGGACCATCGGCGGCCTGCCCTTCCTGACCACGCCGGGTGAGCTGGTGGAGGCCGTGCAGGGCGCCATCCGCGAAGAAACCGGCATCGAGACCGAGCTGTCGACCAGCGGCGGTACGAGCGACGCGCGCTTCATCGCCAAGATCTGCCGGCAGGTCGTCGAGCTGGGCCCGGTGAACGCCAGCATCCACAAGATCGACGAGCACATCGAGGTGGCCGAGATCGAGACGCTGAAGAACATCTACCTGCGCGCCCTGAAGCGGCTGGACGCCGCGCTCGCCGGATGAGCACCGTCATCGAACTCATCGAGTCGGGCGCGAAGCGGCTGGAAGAAGCCGGCGTCGCATTCGGCCACGGAACCGCCAACGCCTTCGACGAAGCTGCCTGGCTGGTCTTGTGGCGCCTGAAGCTGCCGCTGGACGACCTCGACGGCGTGGCCGACACGCCCGTGTCGCCCGCCGACGCGGGCAAGGTGGCAGCGCTCATCGACGAGCGCATTTCCACGCGCAAGCCCGCCGCCTACCTCACCAAGGAAGCCTGGCTGCAGGGCGTGCCCTTCTACGTGGACGAGCGCGCCATCGTGCCGCGCAGCTTCATCGCCGAGCTGATCGCCGACGGAACCATCGACTACTGGCTGGGCGAACACACGCAGCGCGTGCTCGACCTGTGCACCGGCAACGGCTCCCTTGCCGTGCTGGCCGCGCTCACCTACCCGGAAGTGACGGTGGACGCGGGCGACCTGTCGGTGCAGGCGCTCGAAGTGGCGGCCATCAACGTCACCCGCCACGAGCTGGACTCGCGCGTGAGGCTGGTCGAATCCGACGGATTGAAGAACCTGCCCGGCCCCTACGACCTGGTGCTGTGCAACCCGCCCTACGTGAACAGCGCCAGCATGGCCGCCCTGCCCGCCGAATATCGCGCCGAGCCCGAGCTGGCGCTGGCCGGCGGCACCGACGGCATGGATTTCGTGCGCCAGCTGTTCGCCGATGCGCCCTCGCGCATGAGCGAGCGCGCAGTGCTGGTGCTGGAGATCGGCAACGAGCGCGAATACTTCGAGGCGGCATTTCCTCAGCTCGAAGTCTTCTGGCTCGAAACCTCGGCGGGCGAAGACCAGGTTCTGCTCGTGACGCGCGATGCCCTGGTGGCCGGCGCCGGCGTGCGTTAGCTGCGCCCGCCGCGCCCCTTCAGCCGCCTTCTCGCAGCCATTGGCTGCGAAACCCCATTCACCGGGCGATCAATGCCGATTTCCCCGTGCCTTTGCCCCTTTTTCCGGGGCTCCGGAGGCCGGGCGGGATAATCGCCCCTACGGTTCCTCTTTCATGATCACTCTCAAGAACGTCATTCTTCGCCGCAGCGCCAAGGTCCTGCTCGACGGCGCCACGGTCACCCTCAACCCCGGCGAGAAGGTCGGGCTGGTGGGCCGCAACGGCGCCGGCAAGTCGACCCTTTTCGCCCTGCTCAACGGCACGCTGCACGAAGACGGCGGCGATTTCTCCATTCCCAAGCAGTGGCGCATGGCCCAGGTGGCGCAGAACATGCCCGAGACCGAGGAGTCGGCCACCGACTTCGTGGTTGGCGGCGACACCCGCCTGACCGAGCTGCGCGAGCAGCTGGCCGCCATCGAGGCCGCCTACGCCGAGAACCCCGACGACGCGGACATCGGCATGCAGCTGGCCCACGCCTACACCGACCTGGCCGACGCCGGCGAGCACGACGCCGTGCCGCGCGCGCAGGCGCTCATCCTGGGCCTGGGCTTCAAGACGCATGAGCTCGACGCGCCCGTCAACAGCTTCTCCGGCGGCTGGCGCATGCGCCTGCAGCTGGCTCGCGCGCTGATGTGCCCGAGCGACCTGCTGCTGCTGGACGAACCCACCAACCACCTGGACCTGGACGCGCTGGTGTGGCTCGAAGCCTGGCTGCAGAAGTACCCGGGCACCATGATCGTCATCAGCCACGACCGCGAGTTCCTCGACGCCGTGACCGACGTCACCCTGCACATCGCCAACGCCCAGCTCACGCGCTACGGCGGCAACTACAGCAAGTTCGAGGACATGCGCGCGCTGCAGATGGAGCAGCAGCAGCAGGCCTTCGCCAAACAGCAGGAAAAGATCGCCCACCTGCAGAAGTTCATCGACCGCTTCAAGGCCAAGGCCAGCAAGGCCAAGCAGGCGCAGAGCCGGGTCAAGGCGCTGGAGCGCATGGAACGCGTGGCGCCGCTCCTGGCCGAAGCCGACTTCAGCTTCGAGTTCAAGGAGCCGGGCAACATCCCGAACCCGATGCTGTCGATCAGCAATGCGAGCTTCGGCTACGTCGTGGAAGACGCCGAGCCCAAGACCATCCTGCGCGGCGTCAACCGCTCGGTGCTGGCGGGCCAGCGCATCGGCATCCTGGGCGCCAACGGCCAGGGCAAGTCGACGCTGGTGAAGACCATCGCGCGCGAGATGGGGGCGCTGGCGGGCCAGGTCACCGAGGGCAAGGGCCTGAACATCGGCTACTTCGCGCAGCAGGAACTCGACGTGCTGCACCCCGGGAGCAACCCGCTGGAGCACATGGTGCGCCTGGCGCGCGAGCTCGGCGGCAACGCCAGGGAGCCCTCGGGCGAACAGGCGCTGCGCGGCTACCTGGGCAGCTTCAATTTCAGCGGCGACATGGTCAAGCAGCCCGTGGGCACCATGAGCGGCGGCGAGAAGGCCCGCCTCGTGCTCGCGATGATGGTGTGGCAGCGCCCCAACCTGCTGCTGCTCGACGAGCCGACGAACCACCTGGACCTCGCCACCCGCGAGGCACTGGCCGTGGCGCTCAACGAGTTCGAGGGCACGCTGATGCTGGTGAGCCACGACCGCGCGCTGCTGCGCTCGGTGTGCGACGAGTTCTGGCTCGTGGGCCGCGGCGTGGTCGGCGACTTCGAAGGCGACCTCGACGACTACCAGCGCTACCTGCTCGACGAGTCCAAGCGCCTGCGCGAGGAAGCCAAGGTGGCGGTGCGCGAGGCCGAAGCCGCCGCGGCACCGGCCGCCGCAGCCACGCCCGCGCCCCAGCAGCGCAAGCAGGATGCCCAGGATCGCCAGCAGCGCAGCGACCAGGCCAAGCCGATCAAGCGCGAGATCGCCCAGATCGACGAGCGCCTGGCCAAGGCCGCCACCGAGCGTGCGGAGCTCGAAGCGCGGCTGGCCCAGCCGCTGCCCGCCGGCGAGATCGCCGAAGCCGGCAAGCGGCTGAAGGCGCTCAACGACGAAATCGGCCGCCTCGAGGAGCGCTGGCTGGCCCTTTCGGACCAGCTGGAAGCCCTGGCGGCCTGAACCGCAAGGCCACGCAGGCAGGAAGAAGGAAGGGAGTCGCCGGATGCCGTCAGCCATCGAACTGGCCCGGGGCGATGAAAAGCTCATCGCCGCCGTCCACCGCAGCCGCCGCCTCATCAGCCGCAAGGCGCTGATGGCGGCAGCGGCCAGCGCGGTTCCCCTGCCCGGCCTGGACTGGATGGCCGACGCCGCGTTGCTCTCGCGGCTGGTGCCGCAGATCAGCGCCGAGTTCGGCCTTTCGGTCACGCAGGTCGAGAAGCTCGCGCCGCACCAGCGCGAGCGCATCCAGAAGGCCGCGACCACGGTGGGCGCGCTGCTGGTCGGCAGGCTGGTCACGCGCGACCTGCTGCTGCGCCTCGCCAGGCACGCGGGCGTGCGCCTCACGGCCAAGCAGGCGACCAAGTACGTGCCCATCGCCGGGCAGGTGGTGTCGGCCGCGCTCGGCTACGCGGCGCTGCGCGCCCTCGGCGAACAGCACATCAAGGACTGCGTCCGGGTCAGTACCACCCTCGCTCTCGCGCCGCCCGAACCGCACGCGAGCGCCTGAGCGCCTCGCCGTCGAAGAGCACCTGCGCCGCCCACGCCGCGCAGACCAGCCCGAAGCAGCCGCCGCCCGCAAAGGCCGGCCGCGCCGCGATCAGCCCGAAGGCAAGCCCCGCGAGGGACAGCAGCGCCAGCAGCACGCAAAGCGTGCGGTCGAGCCACAGGCCCGACGGCCATCGTTGACGGCGCATCGCGCGCTCATCGCTATGGCTGCTTTTTCTTCTCGGGCTGGCGGAAAGCCTCCGGCCCGGGCTTGAGCGCTTCCTCCTTCACCCGCTGCTCGTAGGCGGCCACCAGCGCGACATAGTGGCGCGACATCACGTCGGCCACCCGGCCCAGGCCGATCTTGGAGACCGTCGGCTGGGGAATTCCCGTTCTCTCTTCGATCTGCTTCTGCGTGAGGCCCATGGCCCTCAGCGCCAGAACCAACTCCCGTGGCTTCATTCTTTCCTCCCTTTTCTTACTATTCTAGAGTTTGAGAAGAATATTCGTTTGGGCTTAAATCCCCACTCGATGGACAGCATTGCCAAACGCGCCCTTGCCGCGCGCAAATTCGCCAAGATGACGCAGAAGCAGGCCGAAGCGGTCTCGGGCGTCAAGCAATCCAGCATTTCCAAGATCGAACGAGGCGACGTCACCCGCTCCATGAGCGTGCTGGCCCTGGCGCGCGCCTACCGTGCCGATCCGAACTGGCTGGACACCGGCGACGGCCCCGCCCCGTGGGACGAAGACCAGCTCCGCCAGGCCCGCGACCGGGTCAGCGAGCCGCTCGGCCCCTATCGGGTGACGCACACGCCGCCGTCCATTCCCAGCTTCAACCCGCGCACGCCCGGCACGGTGCCGCTCATCTCCTGGGCCGACGCAGCCAACTGGGACAGCCACGAGATCTCGCAGCAGCCGCACGCCGAGCGCTGGATTCCCTGCATCGCCCACCACAGCCTCCAGAGCTATGCGCTGCGCGTTCGCGGCGACAGCATGACCTCCACCAGCGGCCTGCTGAAGAGCTACCCGCCAGGCTCCATCGTGTTCGTCGATACCGCGCTGAGAAAGCCCGACGACGGTGAGCGCGTCATCGCGAAGCTCGATGACAGCGACGAGGTCACCTTCAAGGTGTTCAAGCAGGACGACGGCCGCCGCTGGCTGCTGCCGCTGAACCCGAAGCACGAGCCGGTACGCACATCCTTCACCGTGCTGGGCACCGTTGTCGGCAAGTGGGAAGACGAAGACTGAGCGAGCACCGATCGCGAGCGCGATTGACGCGTCCGGCGAAGAATGAGCCGGAAATTAGCGTGGAACAGGATTCCGTCGAGGTCAGGTTGCGTGCAGGTTCGGAAGCGATATTCATGGCTCTCCCTGTGGCCTGCATCCTCTGATCCTCCCTCCTCCAGCAGGTCACCTTCGAGCCCGCCTTCGTGCGGGCTTTTTTTTTGGGGCGTTGCTCGCCCCCAGGCTGCGCGGCACTGCGTGCCGCTTCGCCAACCCCCTACCGGGGGCAACACCTGAGGCCCGGCAAAGCCGGTTCCTCGGTGTTCCTGGCATAGGGGCAGCGGTGAGGCTTGTGCCGCGTCTCGGGGTGGTGCGTTTGGCGCCTTGCCCGTACATTTCGCGCCGTGCAGATCCTGTTTCGTCGCAACGGCCTCGCAACGCGGGGCGACGGCTACGAGACTTCGGGAAAGTCAGGCAGCCCGGGCGTTCCGGGTGTACAACCGCTGCCCCATGCAATATCAAGAAAACAATGCGTTGGAGGATCACCCCGGTTCGTCGTTGCGCGCTGCGCCTGCGCGCTCACGGCCGGGGTGGCCCGTTCAGGGTGCCGTGCTCGGCGTCGTCCTGCTGCTGGTGGGCGGCTGCGCGGTCGGGCCGGATTTCAAGACGCCCGATCTTCCCGCCGCCGCCAGCGGTGCCGACTACACCCCCGCGCCGATGCCGGCGCGCACCGCAAAGTCCGACGTGCCGGCCGGACAGGCCCAGGAACTGCTGCCGGGCCGTGACATCCCGGCCCAGTGGTGGGAGGTGTTCCGCTCCGACCAGCTCGACCGGCTGATCCGCGCCTCGCTCGAACAGAGCCCCACGCTGGCGTCCGCGCAGGCCGCGCTGCGGCAGGCCGAAGCCACCTATGACGCGAAGTCGGGCAACCTGCTGTGGCCGCAGGTCACGGCACAACTGGGCGCGCAGCGCGAGCGGGCCTCCGAGGTCAGCACGCAGGTGCCGGGCGGCCAGCTGCTCACGCTGTACAACGCATCGGTCAACGTCAGCTACAACCTCGACGTGTTCGGCGGCTCGCGCCGGCAGATCGAGGGCGCGCAGGCCGCCGTGGAAGCGCAGCGCTACCAGGTCGAGGCGACCTACCTCACGCTCACGTCGAACCTGGTCACCACCGCGATCCGCGAAGCCGCGCTGCGCGGCCAGCTGCAGGCCACGCGCGAGGTGCTGCAGGCGCAGCGCGAGCAACTGGGCGTGATCGAAAAGCAGTTCGACACCGGCGCGATCCCGAAATCGATCGTGCTGCAGCAGCGCACGCAGGTCGCGCAGACGCAGGCGGCGATCCCGCCGCTGGAGAAGTCGCTCGCGCAGACGCGCCACCAGCTCGCGGTGTTCGCGGGCCGCCTGCCGTCTGAGCAGGGCCTGCCCGAATTCGATCTCGCCAGCCTCTCGCTGCCGCAGGAGCTGCCGCTGTCGCTGCCCTCCGAGCTCGCGCGCCAGCGGCCCGACGTGCGTGCCAGTGAAGCCCAGCTGCACCAGGCCAGCGCGGCGGTCGGCGTGGCCACGGCGAACCTCTATCCGCAGATACAGCTGAGCGCCAGCTACGGCAACACCTCGCTGCGCGCGCGCGACCTGTTCACCGGGCCGACCACGCTGTGGAACATCGGCGCCGGGCTCACGCAGCCGATCTTCAACGGCGGCGCCCTGCGCGCGCAGCAGCGCGCGGCCGTCGCGGCCTACGAGTCGGCGGCGGCGCAGTACCGCAACACCGTGCTCGGCGCCTTCCAGAACGTGGCCGATGCACTGCGCGCGCTCGAACTCGACGCCGCCGCGCTGCAGACCCAGGCCACGGCCGAATCGCTCGCCAGGCAATCGCTCGACCTGTCGACCGCGCAGTTTCGCGCCGGCGCGGTGAGCTACGTGACGCTGCTGACCGCGCAGCAGGCCTGGCTGCAGACGCACACCGCGCTGGTGCAGGCGCAGGCCGCGCGCTATGCCGACACGGCCGCCCTCTTCCAGGCGCTGGGGGGCGGCTGGTGGAACCGCGGCGCGCTCGCCAATGCGGCCATCGCGCCCGGACAGCCGGCGCAATCGGCGCAATCGGCGCAATCGGCGCAATCGGCTCAACAGGCTTCCCAGGCAGCAGCGCCGCAGAACTGAGCGGCCCCGAACACTCCAAAAACTCCAAGAAAAGCCAATTTATGACCCGAAGAATGATCATCATGATCGGCTGCGTACTGCTGCTGGTCGCCGTGCTCGCGTTCGGCAAGTTCATGCAGATCCGCGCGCTGATTGCGGCCGTGCCCAAGCCGGCGCCGCAGACGGTGTCGACGGCCGAGGTGCAGAAGCTTCAGTGGCAGTCGCAGTTCACCGCGGTCGGCACGCTGAACCCGGTGCGCGGCGCCGACCTGAGCACCGAAGTGGCCGGGCTGGTGCGCACGGTGCATTTCAAGTCGGGCCAGGACGTGAAGGCCGGCACCCTGCTGGTCGAGCTCAACGCCGATTCCGACATCGCCCTGCTGCACTCGGCCGAGGCCGCCGCAGCGCAGGCCGCCACCGTGCTCAAGCGCGACCAGGCGCAGCTCGCGGTGCAGGCGGTGAGCCAGGCGCAGATCGACGCCGACACCAACGACCTGAAGGCCAAGCGCGCGCAGGTCGAGCAGCAGGCCGCGGTGGTGGCGAAGAAGTCGATCCGCGCGCCCTTCTCGGGCCGCCTGGGCATCACCACGCTGAACCCCGGCCAGTACGTGAACGCGGGCGACAAGCTCGTCACGCTGCAGACGCTGGACCCGATCTACGTCGACTTCGCCCTGCCCCAACAGCAACTCGCGGGGCTGGCGGTGGGCCAGGTGGTGAACCTGACGGTGGACACCTTTCCGGGCCAGGCCTTCAGCGGCAAGATCAACGCGATCAGCCCGAAGGTGGACGCCGCCACGCGCAACGTGCAGGTGGAGGCCACCGTCTCCAACCCGAAGCAGCAGTTGCTGCCCGGCATGTTCGCCAACGTGAAGATCGACGTGGGCGGCGTGCAGGAGCAGCTCACGCTGCCGTCCACCGCCGTGACCTACAACCCGTACGGCTCGACCGTGTACGTGGTGAAGGAGGCCGAGCCGCCCAAGGCAGGATCCGCTGGCGCCGCGGGTGCTCCCGCCCAGCCCGCCAATCCGCCGGGCGCGAAGCAGCTCGTCGCGCAGCAGGTCTTCATCGAGACCGGTCCGACGCGCGGCGACCAGATCGCCATCGTCAAGGGCCTCACGGCCGGCCAGGTGGTGGTGAGCAGCGGCCAGAACAAGCTGAAGAACGGTACGCCGGTGGTGGTGGACAACAGCGTCCAGCCCGCCAACAACCCGGCGCCGACGCCGCAGGAAAAGTGAGGTCGCCCGCATGAACTTCACGGACATCTTCATCCGCCGGCCGGTGCTGGCGATGGTGGTGAGCATGCTGATCGTGGTGCTCGGGCTGCGCGCGCTGGCCGGCCTGCCGGTCAACCAGTACCCGAAGACCGAGAACGGCGTGGTCACCATCACCACCGCCTACTACGGCGCGGACGCGGCCACGGTCGCGGGCTTCATCACGCAGCCGCTGGAGGCCGCCGTGTCGCAGGCGCAGGGCATCGACTACCTGTCGTCGTCCAGCAGCCTTGGCGTGTCGACCATCACCGCCACGCTGCGGCTGAACTACGACTCCAACCGCGCGCTGACCGAGATCAACACGCAGGTCAATTCGGTGCGCAACCAGCTGCCGCCGCAGGCGCAGCAGCCGGTGCTGACGGTGGCCACGGGCCAGACCACCGACGCGATGTACATCGGCTTCTACAGCGACACGCTGCCCAACAACAACGTCACCGACTTCCTGGTGCGGGTGGTGCAGCCCAAGCTCAACGCCATTCCGGGCGTGCAGACCGCCGAGATCCTCGGCGCGCGCACCTTCGCGCTGCGGGCCTGGCTCGACGCGCAGAAGATGGCCGCCTACGGCGTGACCGCCACCGACGTGAGCGCGGCGCTGGCCGCCAACAACTACCTCGCGGCCGTCGGCCAGAGCAAGGGCCAGATGGTGAGCGTGCCTCTGACGGCCGGCACCTCGCTGCACAGCGTGGACGAGTTCAAGCAGCTGTCGGTGAAAAGCTCCAACGGCGCGATCGTGCGGCTGCAGGACGTGGCCAACGTGACCCTGGGCTCGGAGAACTACGACTTCAACGTGGCCTTCAACGGCGTGCGCTCGGTGTTCATCGGCATCAAGGTCGCGCCCGAGGCCAACATCCTCGACGTGGCCAAGCAGGTGCGCACGGTGTTCCCCGACATCCAGTCCCAGCTGCCCACGGGCCTGACGGGCAAGATCGTCTACGACTCGACCGACTTCATCAACACCTCCATCAGCGAAGTGATCAAGACGCTGGTGGAGGCGCTGGTCATCGTGACGGTGGTGATCTACCTGTTCCTGGGCAGCCTGCGCGCGGTGGTGGTGCCGGTGATCGCAATGCCGCTGTCGCTGATCGGCACCTTCTTCATCATGCTGGCGCTGGGCTACTCGATCAACCTGCTCACGCTGCTGGCGCTGGTGCTGGCCATCGGGCTGGTGGTGGACGACGCGATCATCGTGGTGGAGAACGTCGACCGGCACATGCGAGAGGGCAAGTCGCCCATGCAGGCCTCGCTGCTCGCGGCGCGTGAACTGGGCGGGCCGATCCTTGCCATGACGGTGGTGCTGGTGGCGGTGTACGTGCCCATCGGCTTCCAGGGCGGGCTGACCGGCTCGCTCTTCACCGAGTTCGCCTTCACGCTGGCCGGCTCGGTGGTGGTGTCGGGCATCGTGGCGCTCACGCTGTCGCCGATGATGTGCTCGCGCTTCTTCAAGCCCGAGCAGGACAGCGGCAAGTTCGCGATGAAGATCGAGCACGTCTTCGAGCGCGTGCACCACCGCTACCAGCTGATATTGCGCGGCGTGCTAAAGACCTGGCCGGTGATGATCGTCATGGGCGCGATCCTGGTGGCGCTGCTGTTCGTGATGTTCAAGATGTCGAAGTCGGAGCTCGCGCCCGAGGAAGACCAAGGCATCGTGCTGTCGCAGGTGGTGGGCGCGCCCACGGCCACCATCAACCAGATGCAGACGTATGCGGACCAGATCTTCAAGATCGCGCACGACACGCCCGAGTACGCGCAGCTCTTCCAGCTGACCGGCGTGCCCAGCACCAACGCAGGCATCGCGGGCGTGCTGCTCAAGCCCTGGGACGAGCGCACGCGCAGCGCGCACGACATCCAGACCGACCTGCAGAAGCGCTGGAACGGCATCGCCGGCGCGAAGGTGGTGGCCTTCCAGTTCCCGGCGCTGCCGGGCGCCTCGGGCCTGCCGGTGCAGTTCGTCATCAAGACGACCGAGCCCTTCGAGAACCTGAATGCCCTCGCCCAGCAGATCATGGACAAGGCGCGCGCCGACGGAAAGTTCTACTACATCGACGCCGACCTGAAGATCGACCTGCCGCAGGCCTCCGTGGTGGTCGACCGCGACAAGATCGCCACGCTGGGCATCACGCAGCAGGACGTGGGCAACGCGATGGGGGCGGCGCTGGGCGGCGCCTACGTCAACTACTTCTCCATCTCGGGCCGCTCGTACAAGGTGATCCCGCAGGTGCAGCAGGTCGACCGGCTGAACCCGTCGGACGTGCTGAACTTCTACATCAAGACGCCCAGCGGCGTGGTGCCGGCCAGCACGGTGGCGAGCCTGAAGTACAGCGTGCAGCCGGAGACGGTGAACCACTTCCAGCAGCTGAACTCCGTGACCATCCAGGGCGTGCCCAGCGGCACGCAGGGCGAGACGCTGGAGTACCTGCGCGGCCTGGTGCAGCAGATGGCGCCCAGCGGCTACACGGTGGACTACTCGGGCCAGTCGCGACAGTTCGTGCAGGAGTCGGGCAACTTCGCCATCACCTTCGTGTTCGCGCTGATCATCGTGTTCCTGGCGCTGGCGGCGCAGTTCGAGAGCTTCCGCGACCCGGTGGTGATCCTGGTGTCGGTGCCGCTGGCGCTCTTCGGCGCGATGATCTTCATCTTCTGGGGCTTCGCCTCGATGAACATCTACACGCAGGTGGGCCTGGTGACGCTGATGGGCCTCATCAGCAAGCACGGAATCCTGATCGTCGAGGTGGCCAACCGCCTGCAGAAGCAGGGCCTGAGCAAGCTCGACGCCATCGTGGAAGCCGCCGGCACCCGACTGCGCCCCATCCTGATGACGACCGCCGCCATGGTCTTCGGCGTGCTGCCGCTGGTGATCGCCTCAGGCGCCGGCGCCGCGGGCCGCAAGGCGATGGGCATCGTGATCTTCAGCGGACTTTCCATCGGCACGCTGTTCACGCTCTTCGTGGTGCCGGCGATGTACCTCTTCATCGCCGCGCAGCACCAGAAGGAAGAAGGCCCGGGCGAGGAACCTGCCAGCGGTGCAACGCCGCCGGCCGCGCTGCCGGGCAGCGTGGCACCCGAGGCCTGAGCGGCTGGCTCGGGTCTTCAGTTCGGCGGCGCGGCCAGCAGCTCGAATTCCGAGAGGCTGACCGCCCCGCCCCCACCCACTCCTCCCCCGATCTCCAGCCGGTAGGTCGAATAGGCGCCCGGCGCCTTCACGACGAAGGGCCGTACCTGGCGGCGCCAGGCGAACACTTCGCCCTGGCGCGTGTCGAGCGTGGTCCAGTCGATGCCGTCGTTCGAGCCCTTCAGTGTCCAGCCGGCCGGGTCCTGCCCGGTCTTGCTGCTGGAGGTGAGCGTGTAGATCGCCACCTTGCGCGCCGTACCGGCCGTGCTGCCCTGGATCCACGCCGCGCCGGCACCACTGCTCCATTCCGTGAGCGAGGTCCGGTCGTTCAGGTTCTTCAGCCCGGTCGTATTGCTCGCGGTCGTGGAGAAGGCCGAGGTTGGCAGCAGCGACTGCAAGGGCGAAGGCCTGGCAGCGTCCTTGGTGACGGACGAAGGCGCATCGTCGTCGCCAGTGCCCCATGACGACGGGTTCGGCCCCATCTGGAACTCCAGCGTCGCGCCCTCCACCAGTTCGGCGTGCGTCAGGTAGGTGCGCGTGATGCTGGTGCCGTTGAGCTTCAGGCCCTGCACGTAGCGATTGGTGCTGCTCACGCCGGGTGCGCTGATGGTGATGGCGCGCGGCTCGCCCTTCGCGTTGGGCACCAGCACGCTCATCTTCGGAAAGTAAGGCGCGCCGATCGTGTACTCGGGCCGTCCCGTGGAGGCCGGATAGAAGCCCATGGCGCTGAGCACGTACCAGGCCGACATCTCTCCGTTGTCCTCGTCGCCCATGTAGCCGTCGCCGTTCGGCACGCCGTTCTTGTCCAAACCCGAGAAGTAGAGCTTGTCCATCACGTCGCGCAGGTACTTCTGGCCGGAGGCCGGGCTTCCGGCGTGGCTGTACATGTAGATCGTGTGGTGCACCGGCTGGTTGGAATGCTGGTACTGCCCGACGCCTGCCAGCGCGTCCACGTCGTAGGCCGACTTGATCTCGGGCTTGATGCCCGTGTGCGAGCCGTTCGGATCGGTGCCGTCGTAGCCGAGGCCGGGCCTGGTCGTGAAGAAGGCATCCAGCTTCGCCTTGAGCGCGGCGCGGCCGCCGTAGAGGTTGGCCAGGCCCCGGCCGTCCTGCGGCGTGGCGAAGGCATAGGTCCAGGCGTTGCCCTCGGTGTAGCCGTAGTACCAGGCCATCGGGTTCGGCGCGCCGCCGCCGAAGGCGCCGCCCGTGCTCTTCTGGCGGAACCAGCCGCCGGCCCAGGTGCCGGTGGAGGCGCCGTCGAAGATGTTGGCGTAGCCGGTCGCGCTGTTGGCGAAGTAGGCTGCGTCGTCGGTCTTGCCCAGCGCCTTCGCCATCTGGCTCACGCCGAAGTCGTTAAGGTAACCCTCGAGCGACCACGACACCGACTCGCCGTAGACCGTCGAGTAGCCGTAGAACGGCGTCTTCTCCATTCCCTTGCGGCCGCGGTCGCTGTTGGGGCTGTAGACGGACGCGTTCTTCAGCATCGAGTCGTAGGCTGCGTTGACGTCGAAGTTGCGCACGCCCTTCAGGTAGGCATCGGCAAGGATGATGTCGGAATTGGTGCCCACCATCATGTCGGCATAGCCCGGGCTGGCCCAGCGCGTGGTCCAGCCGCCGTCCTTGTAGCCGTTGACGAAGCCGTCGAGCATCTCGCCGGTCTGCTGCGGAAAGAGCAGCGTGTACAGCGGCCAGGTGGTGCGGTAGGTGTCCCAGAAGCCGTTGTTGACCCACAGCTTGCCGGGCCGCACCGTCATCGGGCTCACGTAGGGGTTCAGGTATGACGGCGTGCCGTCCACGTTCTCCCAGGCCGAGTTGGGGTACAGGAAGGCCCGGTACATGTTGGAGTACAGGATGGTCTTCTGGTCCTCCGTCGCGCCCTCGACCTGGATGGTGTTGAGCCTGTCGTTCCAGGCCTCCTTGGCCGCGCCCAGCACGTCGTCGAAGGACCTGGCGCCGATCTCCTGCATCAGGTTGGCCTTGGCCTGCTCCACGCTGATGAAGGAGGTGCCGACCTTCAGGCCCACCGCCTGCCTGCCCGCGGAGGCGGTGTCGAAGCGCAGCCATGTCGGGAACGAGGCCGCGCCCGAGGCCTTCACCGGTGCGTCGGCCACCGCATGGAAGTACATGCGCGGCGAGCCCTGGTCGGTGTAGCCCGAGACCGTGCCGTTGGCTGCGTCGACGTTCAGCGAACCCGGCACGCCCTTGAACACGTCGAACACCACCGCCAGCGAAGGCTGGTTCGCGGCGGCGGTGAAGCGGAAGTACGCCGCGTGGTCGGTGGGGGTGATCTCGGTGCGGGTGCCGTTGTCGAAGGTCACGCTGTAGTAGTGCGCATGCGCCACTTCGTTCCCGTGGCTGAACTTCTCGCCGCGCGAGGCCTTGTCGAGCACCGGGTTGCCAGCGCTGTCGGTCTGCGTGACCGGCATGAACTGCAGCGACTGGCGGTTGCCCATCCACGGGCTGGCCTCGTGGACCGCCGCGAAGGCGAAGATGCGGTCCAGCGGCTTGGTGTCGTTCTCGTCCTCGAAGAAGGTGTAGAAGAAGTCGTTGCCCATGTAGCCGTCATAGGGCTTGGTGTTGCTCCAGCCGGAGCTCTCGTCATCGGGGTCGATGCGGTTGACGGGCGACCACATCGTGAAGCCGAAGGGCACGGCGGTGGCCGGGAAGGTGTTGCCGCGCGAATAGCCGTCGTAGATGTAGGCGTTGGAGTGGGAGCCGCGCAGCGTGTTGACATAGTTCGCGAGGTCCTGCTTCTCGCGGGCCGGGGCGCTCCCGCTCGTGCCGCCCGTGGTGACGGTGGTAACGATGGTGTTGCCCGCGCCTGTGCTGCCGTTGCCCTCGCCTCCATTGCTTCCGGCGACCTGCTGCTGATCGCCGGGTGCTCCGCCCTGCGGCGACGGCACCGAGAAGCCCCCGCCGGAGCCGCCTCCGCACCCCCACAGTGCTGCCGCGACAACCCATGCGGCAGCCCGGGCAGCCCTGCCCGCGAACCGTGCCGGGGCGCTCACATCGCACCCGCGGAGGTTGCCTTGGTGTAGTCCGCGGCTGGTCCCGAGGGCGGCGTCAGCGACGGATCGGAAGCCCAGTCGGTGGGCGTCGTCGACAGCTTGAAGGAGAGCGTTCCGCCGTCCTTGATCCTGTCGAGCGGCAGCCACGAGCCCGCGTAGGTCGTGCCGTTGAGCTTCATCTCGCCGATGTAGCGCACGTTGTCGATGAGCGCCTGCCGGTCGGCCTCGATGCGCAGCTTCTTCCCGTTGCCCAGCCAGAGGGTCATGCCCGAGAACTGCGGCGTGGACACGGCCAGTCCGGGGGCAGAAGGAATCACCGGATACAGCCCCATCGAAGCCCACACGAACCAGCCCGAGGTCGCGCCCATGTCGTCGTTGCCAGGCAGTCCGCCCGAGCCGAGGCTGAAGTTCTTGCGAAGGATGACCGGGATGACGTACTGCGCGTATTTGGCGGAGCCGATCCAGTTGTAGGCCCACGGCGTCTGGAAGGCGGGTTCGTTGCCGATGTAGTAGTTGTCGGAACTCTCCCCGCCGTTCAGGTCCTGCCCGCTGGGCTCGGTGCCGTTGAAGGCATCGGCGGTATCGAGCGAGAACAGGCTGGCGAGCCGGTCGAGCGTGCCCTTCTGGCCCCCGAGCTTCTGCGCGAGACGGGTCCAGTCGTAGGCGAAGGTCCAGAGGTAGTTGGCTTCGGTCGATTCATGGAACACGCCGCCGGCCCAGTCGCCCGCCGCGGTCTTCGACTTCAGCGTCTTGCTCGTGTCGTCGAAGATGTTCTGCCAGTTGCCCGCGCGCCTGAACACCGTGTCGATCACGCTCTTGTCGGTGGCACGGGTGGCGGGCAGCGCATCGAGGAAGGCACCGACGGAGCGGTCGGTGGTGATGGCCTCCAGCGTTGTCGACGAGGGGTTGTCGTAGCCCCTGTCGGAGGGAATCCAGCCGAGGCTCATGTAGTCGGCCAGGCTGTCGCCGGGCTTGCCGATGGAGAACTTGTCGTTGCACTGGCCCCTGGGGTTGGTGACGGCCTGCAGCATGTACTTGCGCGCCGTATCGAGGTCGAACTTGCGCGCGCCGAAGATGTAGGAGCCGGCGACGACGTTGGGCGCATGGTCGCCGTTCATCGGCGTGGTGTCCTCGCTGCCGTCCACCCAGTGCGGGAAGGCGCCGCACTGCTGCGCGTCGGCCACCAGCGACTGCATCATGTCGCTGGCCTCGTCGGGCGCGATCATGGCGAGCAACTGGGCCTGGCTGCGGTAGGTGTCCCACATCGAGAAGCCGCTGTAGTGCGTCTTGTAGCCGGCGTCCTTGCCGTCAAGCTTGAACCTGTAGTTCGCGACGTTCTCGGTGGCCCTCGCCGGCAGCACGTTGTTGGACTGCGAGAGGTCGGCCTGCTTCATGCCGCGGTAGTCGCCGTTGACGTCGCTGTAGACGGTCGGCCCGCTGTAGACGCGGTAGAGCGCGGTGTAGAACTTCGCGAGCTGGGTGGTCGCGTCGTCCTTCTTGCCGGCATCGAGCTTGTCGAGCTCGCCGGTCCTGGCGAGGTCGAGCTGCACGACGTTGAGCCGGCTGTTCCAGTTGCTGTCGGCCGTGGCCTTGACGGTGTCGAAGGAGGCGTCGAGGTTCTCGGCCTCGAGGTTGGCCTTCGCGTTGGCTACGCTCACCGAGGAGATGCCGACCCTGAGCTGCACCGAGAGGTCGTTGTCTTTCAGGTCGAACTGCAGCTGCGCGGCCTTGCCCGAGATGGCCGAGCCGGCTTTCAGCGGCTTGTCGAAGCTCGCGTAGTAGTAGACGGGCTGCTTCCAGGTGCCGCCGCAGAATTCGTTGGCGACCGCCGTGCCCGACACCGACCTGAGATCGGCGCCCAGCGCGATGTCGGTCAGGCCGCTGTAGGGCACGCCGCTCTGGTTGGGGTTGTTGCGCGCGGAGTCGATGACGAGAAAGGCCTTGTCCTTGTCCGCGTAGCTGAACCTTGCCATGCCGGTGCGCGTGGTCGCCGTCAGCTCGCTGGTGATGCCGTTGTTGAACTTCACCCTGTAGTAGCCGGGGCTGGCCGACTGGTTGGCCTTCGTGTAGCCAAGGCCGCCCGAGGGAATGCCGCCGCCGGCGTTGTTCGGCAGGATGGCCACCGCGCCCTGCCCTCTGCAGCCCGGGCCGTTGAGATGGGTCATGCTGAAGTAGCGGATGGCGTTGTCGCCGTCGTAGTAGCCGCCGGAGCCGTAGCCCCAGGGCGAGCCGCTGCCGCGCGTGTCGGGCCCGAAGCTCACCATGCCGAAGGGCGTCTGCGCGCCGGGGTTGACGTTGCCGGAGTGGCCGCTGCCGGTGTCGGAGATCTTCGTTCCGACGAACAGGTTGACGTACTGCGTGAGCGGGATGTCGATGCGTTTTTCCTGCACCGGCACGGTCGGCGTCGACGCACCCGCATCGGGGCCAGGGCTCGTGCCCGAGGCGACGGTGCCGGGGTCGGAACCGTTCGCGGCCGGAGGAGCCGTGGCCGTCCCGCCTGCCGCCGTCGGCAGGGGCATCGAGTAGCCACCCGAACCACCGCCGCCGCAGCCCCAAAGCAGCGACGCACCGATCACGCTCGCGGCCAGGGTCCTGCCGCATGCGAGCTTCTTTTCCATGTTGTCTGTCTCCCTGGTTGTCTGTACATCGCTCACGGTCGGAGCGCCGGACGGCCGCAGTGTAGGTACGGCCGCGGCCGCGGCGGTCTTGTGATTTCCCGAACGAAACATGGCGTTGGCAGGGAAACAAATCAGCGCGCTTCCCCTTCCAGGCAAAGGCTTCGCGCGTGCAGCAGTGCCTCGACAAGGCCGCGCCGCCCACCCCAAAATGGCGCCCTTTCTCACCGCGACAGCCCATCCCAAGGAGATCCATGCCCGTAACCATCCGCGATGTGGCCGAGGCCTCCGGCGTCTCCATCAGCACCGTATCGCGCGCATTGAAGAACCAGCGCGGCCTCTCCGACGAGACGCGCCGCATGATCCGCCAGGTGGCGCGCGACATCGGCTACAACGCGGCGCGCCTGCGTGGCGCCAAGGCCAGGCAGCTGGCCTTCATGGTGCACAGGCAGCACAGCCACTTCTCGACCAACCCCTTCTTCTCCGACGTGCTGCATGGCGTGGAGGAGGCGTGCCGCAGGTTCGGCATCGTGCCCACGCTGCTGACCTGCGGGCCCACCGATCCGATACGCGAGCAGCTGCGCATGCACGAGCCCGACATGATCCTCGCGGCCGGCTACTTCGAGAGCGAGGTGCTGCAGATGGTCGCGGGGCTGGAGCTGCCGATCGCGCTCATCGACTTCTCGCAGGGCGACCTTCCCTCGGTGAACCCCGACAACGCGGTGGGCGGCTACATGGCCACGCGCCACCTGCTGGACATCGGCCGCAAGCGCGTCGCGTACATCGCGGGCTCGCTGGCGCACGTGAGCATCCTCGAGCGCGCGCAGGGCTACCGCCGCGCGCTCTTCGAGGCCGGCATCCTCGCCGACCCCGAGCTCGAAGTGGTGGCGCCCACGGGGCAACTGCACGACCTGGGCGCATCGGCCGCGATGCAGCAGCTGCTGCGGCTGCGCAGGCCGCCCGATGCGGTGTTCGCGTACAACGACGCAGCGGCGCTTGCCGCGCTGCGCACCTGCAGGCAGGCAGGCCTCTCGGTGCCGGGCGATATCGCCATCGTCGGCTTCGACGACACACTCGCCGCGGCGCAGTCCGATCCGCCCATCACCACGCTGCGCGTGGACCGCCAGGAACTCGGCCGCTTCGGTGTCGAGCTGGTGCTGCAGGGCTCCTCGATGCCCCGGCTCAACACGCTGCCCGTCGAGCTGATCGTGCGCGCGAGCACGAGCGGCTGAAGCGCTTTTCTTCCGCCACAGCAGGCTCTTCACCCCGGCGCTTTTTGCGCTGGCAACGCTGTGTTTCGTCCGGGAAATCACAAGATCGCCGCGCGAAACCCCGCTCCTACACTGCGTGCCGTCACACGTCGGGCCCCTCGGGAAGCCGGCCTTCCGACAAAGAGCGACACGGCAAACGCAGCACAACAAGAGGAGACACAGCACATGGCAGCGACCTGCATGCACGACCGGCAAATGCCTGAACGCAGGCCTCATTGCCGCATCGCCGTGCGTCACTTCTTTCGCGAACGCCCTGTGCTGTGCGCCCGCCCTGCCTGTCGCCCGATGAAGCGATAGCGCCTCCCCCGCTCCCCCTCTCCCCCTTTCCGTTCGAACGCGTCTGAACGCGAAACGCCGGCTCCCCGACCGGTGCGGGACCGCTTTTGCCCAAAGCGGCCGGACGGCCTTTTTTTCTCTTTTTTCTTTCCCGCTTCTTTCACGCCTTCACAACAACCCTGACCAAGGAGACTCCCGTGAGACCCAAGCTGAACCGAATCACCGCCGCGGCCGTCGTGCTGCTCGCCGGCCTGCACGGCCTGGCGCATGCCCAGACTGCGGAGACGCCGACGGACGCACCGCCCGAGGCGGCGGTTAAGTCCGACCCCACCAAGGACTTCGTCAAGAAGGTCAATGAGGCCACCGGCCTGGAGTTCTGGGGCTACGGCCGCGGCGGCTTCTACAGCGCCGGCAACGGCAAGCCCAAGGGCGGCTACTCGCTGGGCGGCGACCTGCAGAAGTACCGCCTGGGCAACGAGGGCGACAACTACCTGGAGTTCGGCATCGGCAAGCGCTTCGACCTGGGCGACGGCATCAAGTGGGGCGTGTTCTACATGCCCACGATCTACAACGGCAAGAGCGGCACGGCGCAGGCGTACTTCTCGCTCAGCGGCATCTTCGGCAACAGCGCCACGCTGTGGGCGGGCCAGCGCTACCACCGCGTGCAGGACGTGCACATCGTCGACAAGTGGGTGGTGGAAGACGGCGACAACTACGGCGCCGGCATCGACGACATTCCGCTGGGCGGCCTCGGGCGGCTGAACGTGGCGTTGCACACGGCCGACTCGGTCGACAACAGGAGCGGCAACCCCAACAACGCCAAGCGCATCAACGTGCAGTGGCGCGACATCCCGACCAACCCGGACGGCAAGCTCACCGTCACGGGCGGGCTGATCTCGGGCAACTTCGCCAAGGGCAAGGACGGCGGCGCGCTGGGCCTGATGCATGTGCAGAAGAACTTCCTGACGCCGGGGCTGAACAACATCTTCATCGCGCAGGCCTCCAACGGGCATTCGTCGCTCAGCGGCAAGTTCTACAACCTGGACAACAGCACGACGACCACCGGCTTCCTGCTGCCGGCGGGCATCGGCCAGTCGGACAGCTTCTTCTTCGCACCGCTGGTGGAGCGCACGGTGATCACGCCGCAGGCGGGCGCGAAGCAGCGGCGCATCCTGGACTCGATGGACTTCCAGATCGGGCGCTTCGGCGGCCAGACGCTGATCGGCTACCAGACCACGCGCCCCGACGACGGCCCCGAGACGCGCGACTTCACGCTGGGCGGGCGCGTGTCCTACGGCATCGCCAAGTACACGAAGCTGCTGGCCGAGCTGGGCACGACGCGCCGCAGCATCGACGGCCAGCCCAGGCAGACGCTGAACAAGGGCACGATCGCCGTGGCCTTCTCGCCGAACACCGACTTCTGGACCCGGCCCGAATTCCGCATCTACGCCACGCGCGCGAGCTGGAACAAGGCAGCGGCCGATGCCAACGCGGGCACTTTCGGGGCCAACGGGCGGCGCAGTGCCACCGTGTTCGGCATCCAGATGGAAGCCTGGTGGGAGTGAACCAGGCAATGGCGATCCCGCACACGCTCCTGGCGGCGCTCTTGTTGCGCTCGCAACGCTGTGTTTCGTCCGGGAAATCACAGCGCGCGGCCCCGGAGGGGCTGCCTAAACTGCCGCCGGCTCCGGCATCCAACACTGCAATGAGAAGAGACAAGCACATGAAAACCTCATCCCGATTCACCGCAGCCGCCCTCAGCCTCGCCATGGGCAGCGGTGCCGCCATGGCCCAGCAACAGCAGAGCGTGGAAGTCCTGCACTGGTGGACCTCCGGCGGCGAGGCCGGCGCGCTCAACGTGCTCAAGGGCAACCTCGAGAAACAGGGCGTCAAGTGGAACGACATGCCCGTGGCCGGCGGCAGCGGCGAGGCCGCGATGACCGCGCTGCGGGCACGCGTGACCGCGGGCAACCCGCCCACGGCCTCGCAGATGCTGGGCTTCGACATCCTCGACTGGGGCAAGCAGGGCGTGGTGGCCGACCTCAACGCGCTCGCCCAGAAAGGCGGCTGGGACAAGGTGGTGCCGCCCGCGCTGCAGAAGTTCTCGAAGTACAACGGCAAGTGGATCGCCGCGCCGGTCAACATCCATTCGACCAACTGGGTGTGGGCCAACCAGGCGGTGCTGGCCAAGGCCGGCGTGACGGCCGAGCCCAGGACATGGGACGAGTTCATCGCCGCCGCCGAGAAGGTGCAGAAGGCCGGCTTCGTCGCCATCGCCCATGGCGGCCAGCCGTGGCAGGACGCGACGCTGTTCGAGAGCGTGGCGCTCTCCACGGGCGGCATCGACTACTACCGCAAGGTCTTCATCGAGCTCGACGGCAAGACCATCGGCTCGCCCACCACCGAGAAGGTGTTCCAGCGCATGAGCCAGCTGCGCAAGCTGGTCGACAAGGACTTCTCGGGACGCGACTGGAACGTGGCCTCGGGCATGGTGATCGGCGGCAAGGCCGGCTTCCAGGTGATGGGCGACTGGGCCAAGGGCGAATTCGTCAACGCCAGGCAGGTGCCGGGCAAGGACTTCGCCTGCTTCCGCTTCCCGGGCACGCAGGGCGTGGTCACCTTCAACACCGACCAGTTCGTGATGTTCAAGATGAAGGACGCCGACAAGGAAGCCGCGCAGCAGAAGCTGGCCACCGCGATCATGGAGCCGGGCTTCCAGTCGGCCTTCAACGTGGTGAAGGGCTCGGCGCCCGCGCGCACCGACGTGCCGGACACCGCCTTCGACGCCTGCGGCAAGAAGGCCATCAAGGACGTGGCCGAGGCCAGCGCGGGCAACACGCTGGTGGGCTCGATGGCGCACGGCCACGCGGTGCCCGCGTCGATCAAGAACGCGTTCTACGACGTGATCACCCGGCACTTCAACGGCCAGCTGGACGACAGGAAGGCCGTCGCGGCACTGGTGTCGGCGGCGAAGAACTGAAGACCTCACCGACGCCTGCTGCCGCCCTTGAAATCCAACCTGCTCCCCCGGCTCCTGCTGAGCCCCAGCGCCCTGCTCGTGCTGGTCTGCGTGTACGGCTACATCATGTTCACGGTGTACCTGTCGTTCACGACGTCGACCATGCTGCCCACCGCCGAGTGGGCGGGCACGGCGAACTACGAACGCCTGCTCGGCCTGGAGAACTGGGAGGTGTCGCTGCGCAACCTCGCGGTGTTCGCCAGCCTCTACATCGTCATTGCGATGGTGCTGGGGCTGGCGCTGGCGATACTCATCGACCAGAAGATCCGCGCCGAGGGCGTGCTGCGCTCCATCTTCCTCTACCCGATGGCGCTCTCGCTCATCGTCACCGGCACGGCCTGGAAATGGCTGCTCGACCCCGGCGTGGGCCTGGAGCACACGCTGCAGAGCCTGGGCTGGAGCAGCTTCGCCTTCGGCTGGATCAAGGATGGCGACATGGCCATCTACTGCGTGGTCATCGCCGCCGTGTGGCAGACCTCCGGCTTCGTGATGGCGATGTTCCTGGCCGGCCTGCGCGGCGTGGACAGCGAACAGATCAGCGCCGCGCGCGTCGACGGCGCGCGCACCTGGCAGATCTATGCGCGCATCGTCATTCCGCAGCTGGGGCCGGTGTTCGTCTCGGCATTCGTGATCCTGGCGCACATGGCGATCAAGTCCTACGACCTGGTGATCGCGCTGACCAACGGCGGGCCCGGGCGCTCGACCTGGCTGCCTTCGGTCTTCATGTACCAGTACACCTTCGCGCGCAACGAGATGGCCGTGGGCGCGGCGAGCTCGGTGCTGATGCTGCTGGCGATCAGCGTCGTGGTGGTGCCCTATCTGCTGCGCGAGATGCGGGGAGCGAAGAACAATGGCTGAGCGGAGCCTGCGCATCGCGCTCTACGCGCTCCTGGCCGTGATGGCGCTGGTGTTCCTGATGCCGGTGTACGTGATGGTCGTCAACTCGCTGAAGCCGCTGGAGGAGATCCGCAACGGCAACCTGATGACGCTGCCGGTGGACTGGACCCTCGCGCCCTGGCGCGCCGCCTGGAGCACAGCGCAGATCGGCGTGCAGCCCACCGGGCTGAAGCCCTACTTCATCAACTCGTTCCTGCTGGTTGTGCCGGGCGTGGTGCTGTCGACGCTGATCGGCGCGGTGAACGGCTACATCCTCACGCAGTTCAGTGTGCGCGGCGCGCACCTGCTGTTCGCGGCGATGCTGTTCTCGGTGTTCATCCCGTTCCAGATCGTGCTGATCCCGATGGCCAAGACGCTGGGCCTGCTGGGCATCGCGGGCACGGTGACGGGGCTGGTGTTCGTCAACACGGTGTACGGCATCGGCTTCACCACCCTCTTCTTCCGCAACTACTACGCGGCCTTTCCGCAGGAGCTGGTGCGCTCGGCGCGCATGGACGGCGCGGGCTTCTTCGGCGTGCTGTGGCGCATCCTGCTGCCCAACAGCACGCCGATCATCGTGGTGACGGTGATCTGGCAGTTCACCAACATCTGGAACGAGTTCCTCTTCGGGGCCTCGTTCAGCGACTACAGCTCTTTCCCCATCACCGTGGCGCTGAACAACCTCGTCAACAGCTCCACGGGGGTCAAGGAATACAACGTGCACTTCGCGGGCGCCTTCATCGCGGCGCTGCCGACGCTCATCGTGTACCTGGTCTCCGGCAAGTATTTCGTGCGCGGCCTCATGGCCGGCTCGGTCAAAGGTTAGTTGGGTAGGTGAATGGCTTCTCTGGACTTGATTGGCATCCGCAAGAGCTTCGGCCCCGTGCACATCCTGCACGACATCTCCATCGCGCTGGAAGACGGCGAATTCATCGTGCTCGTCGGCCCTTCGGGCTGCGGCAAGAGCACGCTGATGAACATCATCGCGGGGCTGGAAGAGCCCAGCGAAGGCCGGCTGCAGCTCAACGGGAGCGACATCACGCACGCCGCGCCGGCGGAACGCAACATCTCGATGGTGTTCCAGTCGTATGCGCTCTACCCCAACATGACGGTGGCGAAGAACATCGAGTTTCCGCTGGAGATGCGCAAGGTCGACAAGGCCACCCGCGCCGAGCGCGTGAAGAAGGTGGGCGAGCTGCTGCAGATCGGCCACCTGATGGACCGCAAGCCGCGCCAGCTCTCCGGCGGCCAGCGGCAGCGCGTGGCCATCGGACGCGCTTTGGCACGCGAGCCGCAGCTCTACCTGTTCGACGAACCGCTCTCGAACCTCGACGCCCAGCTCAGGCTGGACATGCGCACCGAGATCAAGAAGCTTCACCAGCGGCTGAACGCCACCATCGTTTATGTCACCCACGACCAGATCGAGGCCATGACGCTGGCCACGCGCATCGCGGTGATGAAGGGCGGCGTGCTGCAGCAACTGGGCACGCCGCACGAGGTCTACAACCGGCCGGCCAATACCTTCGTGGCCAGCTTCATGGGATCGCCGCGCATGAATCTGCTGCGCATGCGGATGGCGAGCGAGCGGCATGGGGAGCTGCGGCTGGTGGCTGCGGATGGTGGTGCCGGGGAAACGGCGATCAATCTGCCGGCGGAGGTGTTGGCGGCTGTGCCGCAGGCGGTCTGCGCTGGGCAGGATGTCATCGTCGGGTTGCGCGCCGAGGCGGTGAGCCTCGTTGCTTCGGATGCGGTGCCCGGTCCCTCGCAGTGCCATCTGGAAGCGCGCGTGCAGGTGGTCGAGCCGACCGGGGCGGACACGCTGGTGCTGCTGGACATCGACGGGCATGACTTCACGGCGCGGCTGGCGCCGGATGCGGCGTTGACGGCCGGGGCGCGGGCGCGGTTTTCGGTCGATCTGTCGAAGGTGGTTTTCTTCGATGTGGAGAGTGAAGAGCTGATTGCGTAGGTGAAAGCCGAGTGCTTGCCGGGCCAGGCGACCGCTCTGCAGGAGCCTTCAACGCAGATACTACGGCTCCATGAGCACCGAAGACGAACACGATCCGATGCGCGAACGCCGGGAGGCCATGGCCGCCTGGGAGCGCAGCTTGCGACAGCCCCAGCCGGAACGTCGCCTGGGGCTGTGGCTGGTTGTGGGCGTTGTGGTGGTGTTCGTGTTCTACCTGCTGGCCGAGTGGCTGCTGACCCAGCCTGTCGGCCCGCATTCCATCCCGATGCCCTCGCCCGCCACGCCGCCGTCGGCGAGCAATCGTCCTGCACCTACGGCGACGCCGTCGCTTCCCCAGGAAAGAACGACGACACAGGACACCTTCGAGGTCACGAAGTGCCTCACGCCTTCCGGCAAGGCGGCGTACTCCGACGGACCGTGTCCCGAAGGCTCACGCGCCACGACGGTGCGCCTGCGGCGCGACGTGAACATCGCCGATGGGATGAGTCCGCAGGAGCGCGAGGCATCGCGGCGGAACAACGCGGTCATCGCGGCGCAACAGCAGGAATACGAGCGACAGGTGGCGCAGAACGTCGATCAAGGTTTCGCCGATGAGTGCAGCGGACTTGCCGAGCGCATCAAGTGGCTGGACGCACTTGGGAGGCAGCCGCAAGGCATGTACACCCAGGATTGGCAGCGTGCCGAACGGCACCGCACGCGGGACAGGCAGTTCAGGCTGGGGTGTCCTCAGCAGCGGCCTTGAACACATGTCGCCGGGCAAGGCGTATTGAAGCGGCCAAGAAAAAATCCTCGCGTGCACAAGGCAGGCGAGGATTTCGAAGAAGGTCTGGTAGGACGTACTGGATTCGAACCAGTGACCAACGGATTAAAAGTCCGCTGCTCTACCAACTGAGCTAACGTCCCGGAACCATTTTTCTGTTCTTTGCCGAAGTGATATCCGGCAAAGCCAAAGATTATAGCGCGACGTTGGACGCGATTTTGTCCAGAACCCAACCTGCCGCACATTGGCCGAAAGTCGCGGTCACGCTGACCACCGATCCATAGCCATGGCAGTTGAGCGTGCCGTCGCCGCTTTCGATGGCGCACGAGGCGTCCGGCGGAGCCACGCTTTCGCGGCTGAAGACGCAGGCCACGCCGATCTTGCGGCCCTCGCGCGGGGCGCCATGCTCCTTGCGCAGGCGCTGGCGCAGTTGGGCCAGCAGCGGGTCGTGCGTGACCAGCGAAAGGTCCTCGATGTCCACCTTGTGCGCCTGCCGCTTGCCGCCCGCCGCGCCCACGGTGACGAAGGTGGCGCGCGAAGCACGCGCCCAGGCCGCCATCGCCACCTTGGCCTTCACCTGGTCGCAGGCGTCGATGACGGCCGTTGCCGGCCCGTTCGCAGCCTGCGCGGCCTCGAGCAGCGAAAGCCAGTTGCCGGGCTCGACGAAATCGTCGATGGCCTGCACCTTGCACTCGGGGTTGATCTGGGCGATACGCTCGCGCATGGCCTCGACCTTGGCCTGCCCGACGGTCGCGTCGAGGGCATGGATCTGGCGGTTGATGTTCGACTCCGACACGTGGTCGAGGTCGATCATGGTCAGGCGCCCCACTCCGCTGCGCGCCAGGGCCTCGACCGCCCACGAGCCCACGCCGCCGATGCCGACGACCAGCACGTGCGCATCGCGGATGCGCGCTGCGCCGGCCACGCCGTAGAGCCGCTCGAGCCCGCCGAAGCGGCGCGCAAAGTCAGGCGCCGCGGTGTCTGTGACGACGTCCGCGGCGGCTGTGGGAGGAGTGAGAGATGCGGTAGCGATGATGGCGCTCAAGCGGAATGCTCCGCCCGCATCAGCGCAGGCGCGAGAGACGCTCGCGGCCGGCCTGCGCGGCTTCGGATTGCGGATAGGCCTTGGTCAGGTCTTCCAGCGTACGGCGCGCGGCGCGCGTGTCCTTCAGCTCGATCTGGCAGTTCGCGATCGACAGCACGGCCTCGGGAGCCTTGGCATGGTCGGGCGCGAGCGAGAGCATGGAGCGGAAGTTCGCGATG
Organism: Variovorax sp. 278MFTsu5.1; assembly: GCF_048305045.1. Taxonomy (NCBI): domain Bacteria; kingdom Pseudomonadati; phylum Pseudomonadota; class Betaproteobacteria; order Burkholderiales; family Comamonadaceae; genus Variovorax; species Variovorax sp. 278MFTsu5.1. Next base: position 3,274,049 of record NZ_CP157622.1, on the reverse strand, counting down.
GCCTCGTTGTAGTTGCGCGTGGCGTACTGCGCGTTGCCAAGCCAGAAGAGTGCCGAGGCGTTGTAGCCGCTTTGCGGGTAGCGCTTGACGAATTCGGCGAACGCGGTCTGCGCCTGCGCGAACTGGCCCGAGCGGAACACGCCGAGGGCAGCCTCGAAGTCGGCCTTCTCCTTGGGATCGGCGGTGAATTCGCGGCCGTCCACCGACACCTTCGAGGGCTCGCTCTGCTTGAGCTTGTCGTCGATGGTGGTCTGGCGCGACTGCATTTCGCTCAGCGTGCGCGTGAGCTGCTCGTTCTGGCCGGTCATGCGGGCCAGGTCGCCACGCATCTGCTCGATCTGGTTCTGCAGGTCGAGCAGGCTGCGGCGCAGCTGGCCGTTCTCGTCGGTGAGCCGCTGGTCGGTCTGCTGGCGCATGGCCTCGACGCGCTGGCGCAGGTCGAGGATGGCGCGGCGAGCCTCGTCATCCTCGAACAGCGCGGCCTGCGAGGCCGCCGAGACGCAGAGCAAGGCGGCGGCCAGCGCCGCGCCTCGCAGTAGGGCGCGTGGCATCACCGGGTGTAGCGGATTTCGGCGCGGCGGTTCTGCGCCCAGACTTCCTCACCCGAGCCGGTCACGGCCGGCTTTTCCTTGCCGAAGCTCACGGCTTCGATCTGGTTGTCGTTCACGCCCAGCAGGGTCAGTGCGCGACGCACGGCTTCGGAACGCTTCTGGCCGAGGGCCAGGTTGTACTCGCGGCCGCCGCGCTCGTCGGTGTGGCCTTCGATCGAGATGCGGCGCTGAGGGTTGGCCTTCAGGAAGCGGGCATGGCCGTCAATCAGCGACTGGAACTCGGGCTTGACCGTGTAGCTGTCGTAGTCGAAATAGACGATGCGCTCGACGCCCACCGGACCTTGCGCGGTGCCCGCGGTCGGATCGATGGTGACAGGTGCCACGGTGCTGGCGCCCTGCTGGCCGCCAGCCGTGCCCGAGCGGTCGGTCACCGGCGTTTCGTTGAGCTTGGTGCCCGACGAGCAACCGGCGATGAGAGCCACGATGGCCAGCGAATAGAGCGTACGTTTCAACATTTTTTCAAACTCCTCAAATAAACCTTGGTCATTGCTTTTGGAACGGACCCCAGTCCGGTTCCCTGATGTCTCCCGCCTGTCCCGCCAGTCGTGCCTTTATTTTTCCATCGAGCGTGGTCGTCATCAGGGCTTCGCGGCCCTGGAGCTGGGTGGCGTAGACGATCAGCTTGCTGTTCGGAGCAAAACTCGGACTTTCGTCCGCGGAGGTGTCGGTGATCGCGCTGACGTTGCCGGTTGCCAACTCCATCACATGGAGTTTGAAGGCGCCGCCCACTCGCGAGATGTAGGCCAACCACCGGCCATCGCCGCTGACAGATGGAGAGATGTTGTAGGTGCCGCTGAAGGTCACCCGCGTCGGGCTGCCGCCGCCGGCGCTCATCTTGTAGATCTGGGGAGCGCCGCCGCGGTCGCTCACGAAATAGATCGTGCTGCCGTCGGCCGAGTACACCGGCTCGGTGTCGATGCTGGAGCTCTGCGTCAGGCGGCGCGGTTCGCCGCCGCTGGCGGGAATGGAGAAAAGCTGCGAACCGCCGTCGCGGCTGAGCGTGACGGCCAGCGAGTTGCCGTCGGGTGCCCAGGCCGGGGCGCTGTTGGAGCCCTTGAAGTTGGCAAGCAGGCGGCGCTGGCCGGTGGCCACGTTGTGCACGTACACGACGGGCTTGCGCGACTCGAAGGACACGTACGCGAGCTGCTGGCCGTTGGACGACCAGCACGGCGAGATGATCGGCTCGGGGCTGGCGAGCGCGGCCTGCGCGTTCTCGCCGTCGGCGTCGGCCACCCACAGCGAGTAGCGGCTGCCGCCCTTGGTGACGTAGGCGATGCGGGTCGAGAAGATGCCCTTTTCGCCGGTCAGCTTCTCGTAAACGTAGTCGGCGATGCGATGCGATGCCAGCCGCAGGTCGCCCTGGGGAACGGTGTAGCTCTGGCCGCCGAGGTCCTGACCCTTCACCACGTCCCACAGGCGGAAGCGCACGTCGAAGCGGCCGTCGGCCAGACGGGTGACGCTGCCCGCCACGAGCGAATCGGCGGTGCGCTGGCGCCACAGCGAAAGATCGGGGCGCGATGCCTCGTCGAGGGCCTGCCCCGAGGCATCGACGCCGCGGAACTGGCCGCTGCGCTCCAGGTCGGCCTGGACGATGTCGGAGATCTTCTGCGGGGAGGATTCCTGCCCCTTGAATGGAACGAGCGCGATCGGCAGCTGCGTGAGCCCCACACCGGAAACCTCGACCCGGAACTGGGCCAGAGCGGGAATCATGGGGGTGGCAGCGAGAGCCGCGATGACGGTGCGGCGTGCAAATAGCGATGAAGAAGGAGTTGGAATTTGGGCTGGCAACGGCTTGTTCATGCGGTTCGGAGAGGTTTCGGGGTGAAAAAGTTCTCCCCGGCTTCAACGGCCGACATGTTACACACTGGCCAGGGCCTGCCGTCACAAAACGTTTATCCGTCGATCCGGTCCTACAGACGTGGCAGCACCGGGCCTGCAAAGGCCCGCCCCGTAAAATCCGCCGCCATGCAAGCATCCCCCGGCGCCGAGAACGCGCGCCCTCCCCTGATGCGCCGCCTGGCGCGACTCATGACCTGGTTTGGCGGCTCCCGTCAATGGTGGGCCCTCGGACTGATCGGGGCACTGCTCGCCGCCGTCACCGAACCGCTGATGGCTGCCTTGCTCAAGCCGCTGCTCGACCGCGGCTTCACGCGCGGCCAGATGCCCCTGTGGTTCGTGCCCGCCGCCGTGCTGCTGCTGTTCGCGGTGCGCGGCATCGCCCAGTTCATTTCGCAATACGCGCTCTCGCGCATCGCCAACGAGGGCATGCAGAAGCTGCGGCGGGTGCTGTTCGAGCGGCTGCTGGGCGCCGAGCTCGCGCTGTTCGCCCGTCAGTCGGCCAGCGCGCTTTCGAACACGGTCGTCTATGAAGTGCAGACCGGTGCGATGCTGCTGGTGCAGGCGCTGCTCGGGCTCACGCGCGACGGTTTCACGCTGATTGCGCTGCTGGGCTATCTGGTCTACCTGAACTGGAAGCTCACGCTCATCGTCGCCTTCCTGGTGCCCAGCATCTCCTGGATCATGAAGGTGTTTTCCAAGCGGCTCTACCGCCTGACGCAGCAGGGCCAGCAGGCCACCGACGAGCTGGCCTACGTGGTCGAGGAAAACGTGCTCGCCCACCGCGTGGTGCGGCTGCACGGCGCCGAAGGCGCACAGGGCCGCCGCTTCGAGCAGCTCAGCCAGCGCCTGAACCGGCTGGCCGTGAAGTCGACCATCGCCCAGGCGGCCACCACGCCGCTCACGCAGATGATGGCCTCGCTCGCGCTCTCGGTGGTGGTGATGATCGCGCTGTGGCAAAGCGGCAAGCAGGGATTCACCGTGGGCGGCTTCGTGGCCTACATCACGGCCATGCTGATGCTGATCGCGCCGATCCGCCGCCTTGCCGAAGTGGCCGGCCCGATCACGCGCGGCCTCGCTGCGCTGGAGCGCGGGCTGATCCTCATCGACGAAGTGGCGCCAGAGTCGCAAGGCAGCTTCAGCCTCGAACATGCCCAGGGCCGCATCGAGCTGCGCGACGTGCGGGTCAGCTACCGCGGCGACGACGAGCAGCGCGCGCTCGACGGCGTGAGCCTGACCATCGAGCCTGGCCAGGTGGTGGCCTTCGTGGGCCCCTCGGGCTCGGGCAAGACCACGCTGGTCAACCTGCTGCCGCGCTTCGTGCAGCCCAGCGGCGGCCAGGTGCTGCTCGATGGCCACGACACCAGCGAATGGCAGCTCAAGAGCCTGCGCGCCCAGTTCGCGATGGTGAGCCAGGACGTGGTGATGCTCAACGACACGCTGGCAGCCAACGTGGCGCTTGGCGCCGAGATCGACCGCGAGCGCGTGCAGCAATGCATAGCAGCGGCCAACCTGAGCTCGCACGTCGAGAACCTGCCCCAGGGCATCGACACCGTGCTGGGCCATAACGCCACGCAGCTCTCCGGAGGTCAGCGCCAGCGCCTGGCTATCGCCCGCGCCCTCTACAAGAATGCGCCCGTGCTGCTGCTCGACGAGGCGACGTCTGCCCTCGACACCGAATCCGAGCGCCTGGTGCAGGACGCGCTGCAGCGCCTGATGCAGAACCGCACCACGCTGATCGTGGCGCACCGCCTTTCGACCATCCAGCACGCCGACCGGATCATCGTGATGGAGCAAGGCCGCATCGCCGAGCAAGGCAGCCACGAACAGCTCATGGCGCTCGACGGGCTGTATGCGCGGCTGCAGACGCTGGCCGTGCGAAGCGCACCGCCGGGGCAGGATCCGACGCTCTGATCCTGCCCGGTCAGAGCAGCACGATGTCGTACTGCCCCTGCCCGATCGCCGGCTCGGCCTGCAGCGAGATCGGCTTGCCGATGAAGTCGCTCAGGCCCGCCAGGTGCTGGCTTTCCTCGTCGAGGAAGAGCTCGATCACCTGCGGCGACGAGACGATGCGGAACTCGCGCGGCGTGAACTGACGCGCCTCGCGCAAGATTTCACGCATCACGTCGTAGGCCACGCTGCGCGCGGTCTTCACGATGCCCTGCCCGCCGCAGGCGATGCAGGGTTCGCACAGCATGTGCGCCAGCGATTCGCGCGTGCGCTTGCGCGTCATCTCCACGAGCCCCAGCTGCGAGAAGCCGCCCGCCGTGGTCTTCACGCGGTCGCGCGCGAGCTGCTTGCGGAACTCCGCCAGCACCTGCTCGCGGTGGTCGTCGCGGCCCATGTCGATGAAGTCGACGATGATGATCCCGCCCAGGTTGCGCAGCCGCAGCTGCCGCGCGATGGCCTGAGCAGCCTCGAGGTTGGTCTTGAAGATGGTGTCGTCGAAGTTGCGCGCGCCGACGAAGCCGCCGGTGTTCACGTCCACCGTGGTCAGGGCCTCGGTCTGGTCGACCACCAGATAGCCGCCCGACTTCAGGTCGACCCGCCGGCCCAGCGCCTTGGCGATTTCCTCGTCGACCGAGTACAGGTCGAAGATCGGGCGCTCGCCCTTGTAGTGCTGCAGCTTGCCCGCTGCCTTGGGCATGTATTCGAGGCCGAACTTCAAAAGCAGCTCGAACTGCTCGCGCGAGTCGATGCGGATGGTCTGCGTCTCCTCGCCCGTCATGTCGCGCAGCACGCGCTGAAGCAGGCTCAGGTCCTGGTGCAGCAGCGACATCGGCGGCATGCGCATCGAGGCTTCGCGGATGCGCGACCAGGTCTTGCGCAGGTAGGCGATGTCTTCAGCAAGCTCCGCGTCGCTGGAGTCTTCGCCGTTGGTGCGCAGGATGAAGCCGCCCGTGTTGGCCGGCACCACGCCGCCGCTGTCGGCCGCGGCAGCCGCCTCGATGAGCGCCAGCATGCGGGTGCGCAGCGACTCGCGCTGCTCGGCCGGGATCTTCTGCGACACGCCGATGTGGTTGTCCTGCGGCAGGAACACCAGCAGCCGCCCGGCGATGCTGATCTGCGTGGAAAGCCGGGCGCCCTTGGTGCCGATGGGATCCTTGATGACCTGCACCAGCAGCGACTGGCCTTCGAACACCTGCTTCTCGATGGGCACCATCGGTCCGCCGTTGCGGTGGTCGCGCTCGGGTGCCGGGGCGCTGGGGCGCGAACCCGGCGTGAACGGCGCGACGATGTCGGCGACATGCAGGAAGGCAGTGCGCTCCAGGCCGATGTCGATGAAGGCCGACTGCATGCCCGGCAGCACGCGCGACACCTTGCCCAGGTAGATGTTGCCGACCAGCCCGCGCTCCAGCGTGCGCTCGACGTGCAGTTCCTGCACCGCACCGTGCTCGATCAGCGCCACGCGGGTCTCCTGCGGAGACCAATTGATCAATATGTCTTGACTCATAGGTTCGCCCCCCAGGCTGCGCGCACTTCGTGTCGCTTCGCCCACCCCCCTGCAGGGGGGCGCCGCCAGCGGCCCGGCGAAGCCGGTTCCGCGGCGGCCCTGAAAAAGAATGCGGTCTTGAGTGTCATGGCGTATTCACTTGAGCATCCCCGCCTGCCGCAAGAGTTGTGCGGTCTCGAACATGGGGAGGCCCATGATGCCCGAATAGGACCCGCTGATGTGCTCGACGAACGCCGCCGCCGCGCCCTGGATGGCGTACGCGCCGGCCTTGCCCAGCGGCTCGCCGCTTTCGGCATAGCGGGCGATCTGCGGCTTCGTGATGTCGGCGAAGCGCACGCGCGACACGCTGAGCGCGGCATGGCTCCTTCTGCCGTGATGCAGCGCCACGGCGGTCAGCACGCGGTGGGTGGTGCCCGAGAGCATCCGCAGCATGCGAGCGGCGTCCTTTTCGTCCTCCGGCTTGCCGAGGATGGTGCGGCCGAGCGCGACCGTAGTGTCGGCGCAAAGCACCGGCGCGTCGGGCAGGCCGCGCCTGCGCATCCGGGCCACGGCGGCGTCGAGCTTCAGGCCGGTGACGCGCTGCACGTAGGTGGCCGGGGCTTCGTTGGGCAACACGGCTTCCAGCGATTCGGCATCCTCGTCGGCATCGGCCAGCAGCAGTTCGTGGCGCACTCCGAGCTGGCCGAGCAACTGGGCGCGGCGCGGGCTCTGCGAGGCGAGGTAGATGAAATCGGGCAAGGTTCAAGTCTCCCGTGGACTCGGCTGATCGCCGGTCACCGTGTGGTTCCAGGCCAGCCCGTGCGGCAGGCCCGGAGGTCCGAAAAGAAAATGAAGGACGCGGCGACGCGCCGGCGATTTCGCGCGCGACGAGGCATGCAGCAGCAAGGGGCGCATCAGCAAGACATCGCCTTGCGCCGCGGTGCAGACGGTTTCTCCATGGGCGGCTCGCAGCGCCAGCGCTTCCTCGCCATCGAGCCGACCGGCGCGGTGGCTGCCCGGCACGACGCGCAGCGGTCCTGCGTCGGCGCCGCACTCGTCCAGATGCACCCGCACTGCGAGCAGCGACTGCAAGACGTCGATCGGAGGCTGTACGTAGGGCTCACCCTCCTTGATGACGGCAGGCATGCCGGCGCCCGAGGCCGGGACCGACGTGTCCTGGTGCAGCGCGACCAGCCAGTTGCTGTCGGGCGTCTTGTCGAAGAGCGTACATTGCACGGCTACCGACCGGGCATCGAGCAGGCCCATGCCGCACAGCCGCGCTTTCAGGCGAACCGCGATGTCGCTGCAAAACGGATGGGCCAGCAGGTTGCGGCTGCCCGCCGCCTGCCCCAGCCGGTCGTCGAGCGACCGCGCGGCGGCATCCAGGAGTTCGGCCGGCAGCAGCGCCGGCACCAGCGCATGGCCCCGTTCGTCGAGCAACGCGACGTGCCCGGCGGCGTTCGTCATTCGCGGTGGTAGGGATGGCCCGCGTTGACCGACCACGCACGGTACAACTGCTCGACCAGCAGCACGCGCGCCATCGCGTGCGGCAGCGTGAGGTCGGACAGCCGGATGCGTTCGTGGGCCGCGGCCTTGAAGGCCGGGTCGAGCCCGTCGGGCCCGCCGATGACCAGGGCGACGTCGTCGCCCTCGCCCTGCCAGGTCTGCAGACGCGCGGCGAGCGCCTTGGTGGTCAGCGCCGTGCCGCGTTCGTCGAGCACCACGATGCGCATGCCGCGCGCAATGGCGCCTTCGATGCGCTCGCGCTCGGCGGCGTAGAGGGTTTCCAGCGTCTTTGAACCGCGCGGCTCGGTCTTGACCGCGCGCAGTTCGAGCTTGAGCTCGGGCGGAAAGCGCTTGGCGTAGTCGTCCCAGGCAGTCTGTGCCCAGTCGGGCATGCGCTGCCCGACGGCGACCACCAGCAGCTTCATGCGCGGCGGGCTGGCGCCTTCCTGGCGGCCGTCGTCTTCTTTGCCGCCGGCTTCTTGGCGGCGGGCTTGCCCACGACCTTGACCGGCACGCGCGCAGTGGTGGTTGCGGCCTTCTTGGCGGGAGCCTTCTTCGCAGCCGTCTTCTTGGCCGGGGCCTTCGCGGCCTTGGCTTCCTGCTCGGCCGCGCGGATCGCGGTCTTGGCGGCGCTCGAACGGCGCAGCGTCGGGGCCTTGGCGGCGGCCTTCTTCTCTTCGGCGCCGGCCTTGGAGGCGGTGGCTACCGCGGGCTTGGTGCCGCCGAGCTTGGCGCGCACCGGCTTGTCGCCCCAGATCTCTTCCAGGTGGTAGTACTGGCGGATGGCGGGCTGCATGATGTGCGCGACGGCCGAACCGCAGTCCACGATGATCCACTCGCCGTTGTCCTCACCCTCCACGCGCGGCTTGGCGAAGCCGGCCTCGCGTACCGCGTCGCGCACGCTGGCGGCCAGCGCCTTGGTCTGGCGGTTGGAGGTGCCCGAGGCAACGATCACACGCTCGAACAGCGGCGAGAGATGCTCGGTGTCGAATACCTGGATGTCCTGCGCCTTGACGTCTTCGAGGCCATCGATGATGGCTCGCTGGAGTTTCTGGGTGTCTTTCTTTGCGGCGGCTTCAGTGGTCATCAGGCAGTGCGGTAGAGGTGGTGTTGGTCAATATAGCGTGCAACCGTGGGCGGAACCAGCGAGGAAATGTCCACGCCGAGCGCCGCGCGCCGCCGGATCTCGGTGGCGCTGATGTCCATGGGAGGCAGTTCGAGCGCCTCGAAACGCGCGCCAGCAGGAAGGCCGGGCAGTGATTTCGGATCAAAACGGGCAGTGTTACCCGTCGATAGTGCGCGATACGCTACAGAAACAATAGCAATGCCAAGTATATCCTGCCAGCCGTGCCAAGTCGGCAGCGCGCTGGCCTGGTCGGCTCCCATGATCAGCACCAGCTGGGCACCGGGCTGCTCGCGCTGCAGTTCGTGCAGGGTGTCGAGCGTGTAGGTGGGGCCGTCGCGCAGCACCTCGCGGCTGTCGACGACGATGGTGCCCTTCAGGTCGCCGAAGGCCAGCCGGGTCATGGCGAGCCGGTCTCCCTTCGGCGTGAGCGCCCTGCTCTTGTGCCAGGCCTGGCCGGTGGGAATCACATGCAGCTCGTCGAGATCGAGCTGCGCCATCGCGGCTTCGGCAAGGGCCACGTGGGCGTTGTGCGGTGGATCGAACGCGCCGCCAAACAAGCCGATGCGGCGTTGCGCCTTACCGGGAGGAGAGTTCACAACCAATCTCGCCGCACGATGAAGTCGCTGTAGAGCGCGGCTTCGGGGCTGCCCGGCTCGGGCTGCTGCTGGTAGGCCCAACTCGCCAGCGGCGGCATCGACAGCAGGATCGATTCCGTGCGCCCGCCCGATTGCAGGCCGAAGTGCGTGCCGCGGTCCCACACGAGGTTGAATTCCACGTACCGGCCACGCCGGTAGAGCTGGAAGTTGCGCTCACGCTCCGTGTACGGCGTGGCGCGGCGGCGCTCGACGATGGGCAGGTAGGCCGGCAGGAAGCTGTCGCCCACCGAGCGGATCATCGCGAAGCCGTTCTCGAAGCCGCCTTCGGAGAAATCGTCGAAGAAGATGCCGCCGACGCCGCGCTGCTCGTTGCGGTGCTTGAGGAAGAAATACTCGTCGCACCAGGTCTTGAAGCGCGGGTACTTGTCGTCGCCGAAAGCGGCGAGCGAATCGCGGCACACGGTGTGGAAGTGCACCGCGTCTTCCTCGAAACCGTAGCAGGGCGTGAGGTCCATGCCGCCGCCGAACCAGCAGACCGGTTCCTTGCCCTCGGGGAGCGCGGCGAGCATGCGCACGTTCATGTGGACGATCGGCACGTACGGATTTCGCGGATGGAACACCAGCGACACGCCCATCGCCTCGAAAGGCGCGCCGGTCAACTCAGGACGGTTCTGCGTGGCCGAGGGCGGCAGCTTCGGCCCGCGCACCTGCGAAAAGCCGCAGCCCGCGCGCTCGAAGAGCTCGCCGCCTTCGAGGATGCAGGTCAGGCCGTTGCCCTGCAGCGGCTCGCCGGGCGCCTTCTGCCAGGCATCGCGCACGCAGGTGCCGCCGTCGGCCTTCTCGACAGCCGCGATGATCGACTGCTGCAGTCCGCGCAGGTACTCGCCGACCGCCGCCGGATTGGCCTGCTGCATCAGCTGCCGTGGGGGTTGCGTGCGTGCACCGCGCGGAAGCCGATGTCCTTGCGGTACTGGGCGCCATCGAAGCTGACGCGCGCCGCGACCTCGTAGGCCCGCTGCTGCGCCTGCTTCACGCTGTCGGCCAGAACGGTCACGCACAGCACCCGGCCGCCGCTGGTCTTGAGCTCGCCGTTGTCGAGCGTGGTGCCCGCGTGGAATACCACCGCATCGGGCGCCTCGGCAGGGATGCCGGTGATGCGGTCGCCCTTGCGCGGCGACAGCGGATAGCCGTGCGCGGCCATGACCACGCCCATCGCCACGCGGCGGTCCCACTGCAGCTCGACCTGATCGAGCGTGCCGTCGGTGGCGTGCCAGAAGACTTCGAACAGGTCGGACTTGAGCCGCATCATGATCGGCTGCGTCTCGGGGTCGCCCATGCGGCAGTTGAATTCGAGCGTCTTGGGATGGCCGGCCGCGTCGATCATGAGGCCGGCGTACAGGAAGCCGGTGTACGGAATTCCGTCCTTTTCCATGCCGCGGATGGTCGGCAGGATGATCTCGCGCATGGCGCGCGCATGCACCTCGGCCGTGACCACCGGCGCGGGCGAATACGCGCCCATGCCGCCGGTGTTGGGGCCTTCGTCGTTGTCCAGCAGGCGCTTGTGGTCCTGGCTGGTGGCCAGCGCGGTCACGTTCTTGCCGTCGCACAGCACGATGAAGCTGGCTTCCTCGCCCTGCAGGAATTCCTCGATGACGACGCGCGCGCCGCCTTCGTTGTGGGACACGCCGAACTTGTTGTCGACCAGCATGAAGTCGACGGCCTCGTGCGCTTCCTCGGCCGTCATGGCGACCACCACGCCCTTGCCGGCTGCCAGGCCGTCGGCCTTGACGACGATGGGGGCGCCCTTGGCGTCGATGTAGGCGTGCGCGGAAGCGGCGTCGGTGAAGGCCTCGTACTCGGCCGTCGGGATCTTGTGGCGCTTCATGAAGGCCTTGGAGAAGGCCTTCGAGCTTTCGAGCTGCGCGGCGGCCTGGGTCGGGCCGAAGATGCGCAGGCCATGCGCGCGGAACTCGTCGACCACGCCGGCCGCCAGCGGCGCCTCGGGACCGACCACCGTCAGCGCGATCTTTTCCTTGATGGCCCACTCGCGCAGCGCGGCGGGCTCGGTGATTTCGATGCAGTCGTAGCGCTCGTCGCTGGCGGTGCCGCCATTGCCCGGCGCCACGTACACGCGGCTCACCCGTGCGGCCTGCGCCAGGCGCCATGCCAGAGCGTGTTCGCGGCCCCCTCCCCCAATTACCAGTACCTTCATTCGCGGGCCTTCATTTCTCGCTGTGATTCAACAAACATTCATTCGACGACGGCAGCTCACTCGGACAGCGAGGCGTTGTGATAGACGTCCTGCACATCGTCCAGGTCCTCGAGCACGTCGAGCAGCTTCTGCATTCTTGCGGCGTCCTCGCCGGTCACTTCGACCGTGTTCTCGGCGCGCATGGTGACTTCGGCGGCGTCGGGCTTCAGGCCGGCGGCTTCGAGCGCGTTCTTCACCGCCTCGAATTCGGCTACGGAGGTGATCACCTCGATGGCGCCGTCGTCGTCGGTGACGACGTCTTCCGCGCCCGCCTCGAGGGCCGCTTCCATCACCTTGTCCTCGCTGGTGCCGGGCGCGAAGATGATCTGGCCGCAGTGCTTGAACTGGAAGGCCACCGAGCCTTCGGTGCCCATGTTGCCGCCGTGCTTGGAGAAGGCGTGGCGCACCTCGGCCACGGTGCGCACGCGGTTGTCGGTCATGGTGTCGACGATGATTGCCGCGCCGCCGATGCCGTACCCTTCGTAACGAATTTCTTCGTAATTGACGCCTTCGAGGTTGCCCGTGGCCTTGTCGATGTTGCGCTTGATGGTGTCGATGGGCAGGTTGACGGCCTTGGCCTTTTCAACCGCCAGCCGCAGCCGGGGGTTGGCGCCCAGATCGGCGCCGCCGGCGCGGGCGGCCACCGTGATTTCGCGGATCGCGCGGGTCCAGAGCTTGCCCCGCTTCTCGTCCTGGCGGCCCTTCCGGTGCTGAATATTCGCCCACTTGCTATGTCCGGCCATGGCTTTCTATCTCGCTGTCCTGTGTTTCTGTGTCAATCCGAGCAGCCCCGAGTTTACTGTCCGGCGCACACAACGCCGGCCCTGGAGGCCGGAATTCGGGTCAATGCTTTTGGTGATAATTGTTCGATGACGCCATCGCCTTCCGTCGGGCCCGGGAATCCCGACACCCCGTCGCACGCCACCTTGCCGCAGCGCCACGAGACCCATCTGCGCGTCGAGCGCCTGTCGCTGCCGGCCAGCCTGGCGCTGGCGACCGACGGCAAGGCCCCCTTCGCCGCGCTCGGCTACGGCACGCCGCACGGCGTGGCCTGGATGCCGACGGTCAACGCGCGCGTGCTCTCCGACAGCGGCGCCATGGCCGACGTGTGGCACGCGGGCGGTGCGCAGATCAAGTCGGGCACCACCGGCATCGCGCGCTGGCGCACCGACGGCCACTGGCTGCTCGGCGCCATCGACCTCGACGAATCCGCCGAGAAGCAGGGCCTGGCCGAACTCGCGCACCGCGCCTACCGCGATCTTTTCAAGACGCTGGACCAGGCCGGCACGCCGCACCTGCAGCGCATCTGGAACTACCTGCCGCAGATCAACGCCGACGGCGGCGGCCTGGAGCGCTACCGCCAGTTCAACCTGGGCCGCCAGGAAGCTTTCCTCGAAGCCGGCCGCGCAGCCTTCGAAGGCGCGCCGGCCGCCTGCGCGCTGGGCATCCACCAGGGTGCGCTGTCGATCCGCTTCCTGGCCGGCCAGCAGGCGCCGCTGCCGGTCGAGAATCCGCGGCAGGTTTCGGCCTACCGCTATCCCGAAACCTACGGCCCCCGCTCTCCGACCTTCTCCCGCGCCGCGCTGGCTGACACCGGCGACGGCAACCTCGCCCTCTTCATCTCCGGCACCGCGAGCATCGTCGGCCACGAGACCGTGCACCATGGCGACGTGCAAGAGCAGACGCGCGAGACCTTGCGTAACCTGCAGGCCGTCATCACAGCCGCGAACGAGCGCTGCAGCGCGACCTTCTCGCTGGCCGGGCTCGACTGCGTGGTCTACGTGCGGCACCCTTCCGACACCGCCACGGTGCGCGCCGTCATCGAGGAAGCGCTGGGCGCCGACGCGCCGATGGCTCGCCACGCCGTATATCTCGAGGCGGACATCTGCCGCAGCGACCTGCTGGTCGAGATCGAGGCCCACGCCGTCGCCGCGGGGCAGCTGCGGGCCTGACCGGCTGTTGCCCGGCCGTTCCGTCCTTCCGTCCGATTGACCGATTCAATGAACCGCGTGCTGAGATTTCTCACGTCGATTCCGCTCGCGGTGATGCTCTATGCGCTGCTGCTGTTTCTCGGCCTGATTTCGCTGGTCTGGAACATCTTCGCCATGCTCATCCATCCGGTGATGCCGGCGGCGCCCGCCCGTGCCCTGGGCCGCATGACCATCGCCTTCGCCTACCGCATGTTCTGGTGGCTGGCCTCGGTGACCGGCATGATGCGCATCGACGCCAGCTGCCTCGACCCGATGAGCAAGGAGCCCGGCGTGATCTTCGTGGCCAACCACCCGACCATGCTCGACGCGCTGCTGCTGGTGGCGCGGCTGCCGCGCAGCGCCTGCATCATGAAGGCCGACCTGATGGGCAACATCTTCCTGGGCGCGGGCGCCCGGTTGGCGCGCTACATCAGCAACAAGTCGGCGCGCACCATGGTGCGGCTGGCAGTGAACGACCTGCGCAACGGCGGCCAGCTGGTGATCTTCCCCGAGGGCACCCGCACGGTGACGCCGCCGCTCAACCCGTTCCGCCCGGGCACCACGCTGATCGCCAAGCTGGCGCAGGCGCCGATCCAGACGGTGTTCATCGACACCGACTCGCCCTACCTCGCCAAGGGCTGGCCGCTGTGGCGCGTGCCGCCGCTGCCCATCGTCTTCAGGCTGCGGCTGGGCAAGCGCTTCGCGCCCACGCAGGACAGCGACGTGCTGCAGGCCGAGCTCGAACAATACTTCCGACAAAACATGGAGCAGCGCGCCACCGACGCGTCCCCCGAATGCCAGACGCCTCGCGCACACACCTTGTCCTGATTCCCAGCTACAACACCGGCGAGCGCCTGTTCTCCACAGTCGCCGCCGCGCGCGCGCAATGGAACCCGGTGTGGGTGGTGGTCGACGGCAGCGACGACGGCACCGGCGAGCGCCTGCAGCAGATGGCCGAGGGCGACCCGGGCCTGCGCGTGTGGGTGCTGCCGCAGAACCAGGGCAAGGGCTCCGCCGTGCTGCACGGCCTGCGCGCCGCGAAGGAAGCCGGCTTCACCCACGCGCTGACGATGGACTCCGACGGCCAGCATCCGGCCGACCTGATCCCCGCCTTCATGCAAGCCTCGCTGGCTCGCCCCGAAACCATGGTGCTCGGCCGCCCGGTGTTCGACGCCAGCGCGCCGCTGCTGCGCGTGCGCGGCCGGCGCGTGTCGAACGGGTGGACGCAGCTCGAAACGCTGTTCGCGGGCGTCGGCGACTCGCTCTACGGCTTTCGCGTGTATCCGGTGGCCGACCTGATCGCGGTGATGGCGCGCCAGCCCTGGATGCGCCGCTTCGACTTCGACACCGAGGCCGTCGTGCGACTGGCCTGGCGCGGCGTGAAGCCGGTCAACATCGACGCGCCGGTGAAATACCTGACGGCCGAGGAAGGCGGCGTCTCGCACTTCCGCTATGGCCGCGACAACGTGCTGCTCACCTGGATGCACACGCGGCTTATGGTCGAGTTCGTGCTGCGCCTGCCCCTGCTGCTGCTGCGCAAGCTGGCGAAGAAGCCGCCGTTCCAGGACTGATGTCTTCTTCCCTCTCCCTCTGGGAGAGGGTCAGGGTGAGGGCACTGTGCAGCCGATGAAGCGCGGCCTCGACTTGGAGGCCGATGCCCTCACCCCAACCCTCTCCCAGAGGGAGAGGGAGCAAATGCGCTACGAAGCCACTGCCGCCCCGCCCAGCGCCTTGTAGAGCGTCATCGTCGCGTTGAGCTGGTTCAGCCGGTTCTGCGCCAGCGACACCTCGGCCGCGCGGCGCCTGTCCTTCGCGTCGAGCACCGGCTGCAGCGCGGTCGCCCCCGCGCGGTAGCGCACTTCCGACAGGCGCTCGGCGCGCTGTGCCTCCTGCAGCGCCAGCACCAGGCTCTCGCTTTCGGCACGCAGCTGCGTGCGTGACGACAACGCGTTCTCGACCTCCGACAGCGCCGTGTACAGCGACTGCCTGAAGCCCACCACCGCCTCTTCGTACTGCGTCTGCGACACGGCCACCGTCAGCCGCGCGGTATTCCATTGCAGGAACGGCAGCGACAGCCCCGCGCCCAGCGTGCCGACGGGGTTCTTCAGCAGTTCGCCGAGCGCGGTGCTTGACGTGCCCAGCGTGCCCGTCAGGCTCAGCGTGGGATAGAAGCCGGTGCGCGTAGCGTCTACGTTTGCCAGCGCACTGCGCAGGCGCTGCTCGGCGGCGCGCAGGTCGGGGCGGCGGCCCAGCAGGCTCGCGGGCACGCCGGCATCGATGGAGGGCAATGCGATGTCGGGCAGCTGCGCGGGCTCGGCAGCCATCGGCTCAGGTGGCTGGTCGAACAGGATCGCCAGCGCGTTGCGTGCCTCCACGCGCTGCTGCAGCAGTTGAGTGTGGGCGGCTTCCTGCGTCGCGAGGTTCTGGCCAGCCTGCGCCACGTCCAGCCCCGACACCGCGCCCGCCGCGTATTTGACCCGCGCCAGCGCGAGGATGCGCCGGCCGTCTTCCATGCCCGCCTCGCTCAGCGCAATGCGCTGGTTCAGGTAGCCGGTCTGCCAATAGAGCCCCGCCACGGTGCCGATCAATGACAGCGCAGTCGCCTGCCGGTCGGACTCGGTGGCCTTCAGCTCCCAATCGGCGGCGCTACGCAGCGCCGAGAGCCGGCCCCACAGGTCGAGTTCGTAGCTCAGCGCCACCGACGAGTTCGACGCCGAGCCGGCCACGCCGCCGCGCTTGAGGTCGTAGCTGCGGCTGGTGCTGGCCTGCCCGATCACGCCCGGCGTGAGATTCGTGTTCGCGAGCCCGGCTTGCAGTTGCGCGCGCTGCACGCGGATGCCGGCCACCGCCAGGTTGTTGTTGGTGCGCAGTGCGTTGTCGATCAGCCGGTCGAGCTGCGGATCATCGAAGGCCGTCCACCAGTGGGCGGACAGCGCCACCGCGGCCCCGGTGGTCGCGGGCGAAGCCGACTGCTGCCAGCGCGGCGGAATGTCGAACGGCCGCTGGGCGCGCTGCTCCGGCTGGAACAGTGTGCAGCCGCCCAGGGCGAGCACCGCGATGGCCACCGAGGCCAGTGAAAGAACATGCGCCTTACTCACGAGCCAGCGCCTCGATGGGGTCCAGCCGCGCCGCGTTGCGCGCCGGCAAGTAGCCGAACAGCACGCCTATCAGCGATGCACAGAGAAACGCCGAAACCACGGCGCCGATTGAAAAGATCATCTGCCATTGCTTGACGAGAAGCGAGAACAGGAAGCTGATGCCGTACGAGAGCGTCACGCCGATCAGGCCGCCCACCAGGCACACCAGCACCGCCTCGGTCAGGAACTGCTGCAGCACGTCGCTCTGGCGCGCGCCCACGGCCATGCGGATGCCGATCTCGCGCGTGCGCTCGGTCACCGACACCAGCATGATGTTCATCACGCCGATGCCGCCCACCACCAGCGAGATCACCGCGATGAGCGACAGCAGCAGCGTCAGCGACTGGCTGGTGCGTTCCGCCGTCTTGACGATGCTGTCCATGTTGAAGGTGAAGAAATCCTTGGTGCCGTGGCGCAGCGTGAGCAGCTTGACGATGCTGTCCTCGGCTGCCTTGGTCGGCTGGTCGTCGCGGATGCGCACCGTGATGTTGTCGAAGTGCTGCTGCCCGAAGAGCCGGCTCGCGCCCGTGCTGTAGGGCAGCCAGAGGTTGAGCGACTTGTTGCCGTCGCCGAACACCGTCTTCTTCTCCTGCGCCACGCCGATCACCGTGCATGGCAGGCTGCCCACGAGGATGATCTTGCCCACCGGTTCGGTTCCGTCGGGAAACAGCTTGCGCCGCGTGTTCTGGTCGATAACAACCACCTGCGACTGGTGGCGCACGTCGGAGGCGGTGAAGGCCGCGCCGCTGGCCATCTGCATGTCGCGCACGCGGAAGAAACTGTCGCTCACGCCGTTGACCGTGCCGTTGATGTCCACGCTGCGGTAGCGCAGCCGCAGGCTGCGCGAGGTCACGGGCGTCACGCTGTGAACGTAGGGCTGCGCCGCGATGGCGTCGAGGTCGGGAGGTATCAGCGTGCGGATGCTCGACGCCTTGTCGTCGCCGAAGTCGCGGCCCGGGTACACGTCGAGCGTGTTGGTGCCGATGGCGCGGATGTCCGACAGCACGTAGCGCTTGGCGCCCTCTCCTATCGCCACGATCGACACCACCGAAGTGATGCCGATGACGATGCCCAGCATGGTGAGCGCCGTGCGCATGCGGTGCGCCATCATCGAGCGCCAGGCCATGCGGAAGGCTTCGGCGAAGCGGGCCCAGCCGGTGTTGAAGCGGGCGATGCCCAGCCCGGGCTTCGTCATCGCAGCCGAAGGGTCGCCTTCGGCCTGCGAAGCCTCCTGCGCCGGGGCCGCCACGGTCGGCACACTCGGCACGTTCGGCCTGTCGCCCACGATCACGCCATCGGCGATCTCGATGATGCGTTCGGTGCAGCTCGCCACCTGCATGTCGTGCGTCACGATGATGATCGTGTGGCCCTGGGCATGCAGCTCGCGCAGGATGCCGATCACCTCCTGGCCGCTGCGGCTGTCGAGCGCACCGGTCGGCTCGTCCGCCAGGATCACCTGCCCGCCATTCATGAGCGCGCGCGCGATGCTCACGCGCTGCTGCTGGCCGCCCGACAGCTGGCTGGGCCGGTGCTCGGTGCGGTCGCCCAGCCCGAGCCGCGCGAGCAGCTGGCGCGCACGCGAGTCGCGCGCCTGGCCGTCGGTGCCGGCGTACACCGCGGGCACCTCGACGTTGCCGGTGGCCGTCAGGTGCTGCATCAGGTGGTAGCGCTGGAAGATGAAGCCGAAGTGCTCGCGCCGCAGTTCGGCCAGCGCGTCGCTGTCGAGCGCCCCCACGTCCTGGCCGGAGACGGTGTAGGAGCCCGTGCTCGGCCGGTCGAGGCAGCCCAGGATGTTCATCAGCGTCGACTTGCCCGAACCCGAGGCGCCGACGATGGCCAGCATTTCGCCGCTGCCGACGTCGAGGTTCACGTCCTTCAGCACCTGCACTTCCTGCTCGCCCGAGGGAAAGCTGCGGCCGATGCCGCGCAGGCTGAGCAGCGGCTGCGTCATTGAGGCTTGCCTCGTCCGCCGCCGTTGTCGGCGGTCTCGCCGCGCTCGGGTACCGCCGAGGCGTCGCCGGTGATGACGCTGTCGCCCTCCTTCAGGCCTTCGAGCACCTGCGCCTGGAAGTTGTTGGAGATGCCGACGCGCACCTTGCGCGTCTCCACGGTCTGGTCGGGCTTGAGCACGCGCACCTCCTGGCGGCCGTCCTTGTCGCGCGCGCCCAGTGCGGTCAACGGCACCGTCAGCGCCTGTTTCGCTTCGCCCAGCAGGATGGCGACCTGCGCCGTCATGTCCACGCGCAGCGTGCGGTCGGGGTTGGGCACGTCGAACAGCGCGTTGAAGAACACGGCGTTGTTGATCTTCTCCGGCGAAGGCTGCACCGCGCGCAGCGTGCCGTGATAGCGCTTGTCGGGGTCGCCGAGGATGGTGAAGTACACCGGCTGCCCCGGCTTCACGCGCACCACGTCGGCTTCCGACACCTGCGCCTTCACGGTCATGGTCGACAGGTCGGCCAGCTTCATCAGCGTGGGCACCTGGAAAGCGGCGACCACGGTCTGGCCTTCGAGCGTGTTGATGGAGACGACGTCGCCGTCGATGGGCGCGACGATGCGCGTGTAAGAGAGGTTCTGCTGCGCCGAGGCGACGGCCAGCTTCTGCTGGCGGATCTGCGCCTCGAGCGACACCGCGTCTGCACGCAGCGCACGCAGTTCAGCGTCGGCGCTCTCCATGTCCTGCCTGGCGGCGGCGTCCTGCGCGAGCATTTCCTGCTGCCGGGTCCAGGTGAGCTGCGCCTGCCTGACGCGCACTTCCTTCGCGAGCTTCTGCGCCTGCAGGTTGTCGAGCCTGGCCTGCTCCTGCGCCAGGGTGTTCTGCGAGATGACGGGGTCGATCTCGGCGAGCCAGTCGCCCTTCTTCACCGTCTGCCCGAGCACCACCTTCAGCGACTTGAGCTGGCCGCTCACCTGAGCGCCCACCTCCACCTGCTTGAGCGCCTGCAGCACGCCGGTGGCGAGCACCGCGTTCTCGAGATCGGTGCGCTGCACCGTGGCGGTGAGGTATTCGCTTTTTTTCGCCGGCCGCAGCCATGAAGAGGCGATGACGACCAGCACGATGAAAACGGCAATGCCGATCAGGTATTTGCGCGATCGCCGGGGTGGGTTATTGGGCATGCGGAAGGAAATGGATGAAAGGCTCCGGGGCGGGCCGCTTTCCTTCAAGAAGAATTCGGCGCCGGAAAGGAAGTTCCGGAGAAGCTCCACGGTTGTCGCACGATCCTAGCCGCGTTTGCTGAAGGACTTTTAAAGACCTGCGCAGTGCATTGACACCATCCTCTTACAAGGGAACGCCCTGCGGCTTACACCCCGGCCGGATCGTGACTTTAGGCACTGTATGCACGCGAATTCCCCTCCTACATTGGCAATTGGGCAGTGCACTGAAAGCCGCCCGCCACAGCAGATGCCAATGGGCCCGCGAATATCTTTTTTCGCGGCCGGGGCATCACTTTTCCGACGTATTCAATTAAGGGAAACGACCATGAAATTCAAACAGTCGAACACGCTGCTGCGCAATGCAGCCCTGGCCGGTGCAATTGCGACGCTGCTGGCTTTCAGCGGTATTGCGGGCGCGGCACATACCCCGCAGGACAGCGACATGCTGCAGACGACGGGCGTCATCGCCAGCGTCGGCGCGCCCGCTTCGAAGACGAAGGTGGAAGAGGTTTCGGTCCAGCAGGACTTGCTGAGCTTCGTCGCACCTGCCGCCAAGACCGAAACGGCTCAGCCCATGAACACCGCGATGGTCAACAGCTGCTCGGCCCGCTGGTACTGGCGCAGCCTGCTGGAAGAAATGGCTTGCGGCTTCTCGGGCCAGGGCTGGTTCAACTGAGGCGAATCCGCCTCGCTCTCTTCGAGAATGCAAAAACGCCGCCCGTCGGGCGGCGTTTTCTTTGCGCGACCGTCTCAGCGCGCGCGACGCGAGCGAACCAGCAGCGTGATCAGCATCAGCGAGAGAACCACGAACGCGATGAACGACCAGTTCGCCAGCGTCAGGCCGAAGAGCGACCAGTCGACCTTCGAGCAGTCGCCGCCGCCGCGGAAGATCATCGGCAGAGCGCGCTTCAGCGGGAAGGTCTCGATCATCCCGTAGAGGTCGCGCCCGCAGGTGACGACTTCGGGCGGATACCACTGCAGCCAGCTCTGCGAGGCCGCCGTGTAGGCGCCGCCGAAAGCGGCCAGCAGCGCCAGCACGCCGCTCACCACACGCAGGCCCACGTTGCGGAACACGCCGGCCAGTCCGGTGAACAGCGCCACCAGCACCAGCGCGTAGCGCTGCACGATGCACATGGGACAGGGTTCGAGCCCGACCACGTGCTGCAGGTAGAGCCCGAAGGCCAGCATCAGGACACAGGCCAGGCAGATCAGCCCGAACGCGCGGCGCGGCGCGCCGAAGTACCAATCGATCAAGGAGATACCCAATCTTCTTCTACGAACACTCTGGCCTTGCGCGGATTGGCGACGACCGTGTCGCCCTCCTTCAAGCCCAGATCGCGGAACTGTTGCGCAGGGAGTTGCGCTTCGATGATGGTTCCGGAGCCCGGATTATCTGGATTCGATTCCGTGGGCTCAAGTTCCAACCGCGCAATGGGTCCGACGACGATCGCGCGCGACAGCGTGGCGACGATGCCCGAGGCGCCGTTCACGTAGGGTGTCACGTCGATGTCATGCGGGCGCACATAAGCACGCGCCTTGGCGTCGCGCGCGCCGCTGTGTTCGGGAGACTCGAGGCGCATGCCGTCGAGCTGCACCGCGCCGTTGTCGGCACGGCCGTGGAACAGGTTCACGTCGCCGAGGAAGCCGTAGACGAAGGGGCTGGCGGGCTGGTCCCACACTTCCTGCGGCGAGCCGACCTGTTCGATCTGGCCCTTGTTGATGACCACCACGCGGTCGGCTACCTCGAGCGCCTCTTCCTGGTCGTGCGTGACGAAGATGGAGGTGACATGCAGCTCGTCGTGCAGCCGGCGCAGCCAGCGGCGCAGTTCCTTGCGCACCTTGGCGTCGAGCGCGCCGAAGGGTTCGTCGAGCAGAAGCACCTTGGGCTCCACCGCCAGCGCGCGGGCCAGCGCGATGCGCTGGCGCTGGCCGCCGGAGAGCTGCGAGGGATAGCGGTCGGCCAGCCAGTCGAGTTGCACCAGCTTGAGCAGGTCTGTCACCTTCTGCCTGATCTGCGCGTCGCTCGGGCGCTCCTTGCGCGGCTTCACGCGCAGGCCGAAGGCCACGTTCTCGAACACCGTCATGTGGCGGAACAGCGCGTAATGCTGGAACACGAAGCCCACCTGCCGCTCGCGCACGTGCACGTCGGTGGTGTCCTCGCCCGAGAAAAGAATGCTGCCGGTGTCGGCCGTCTCCAGCCCCGCGATGATGCGCAGCAGCGTGGTCTTGCCGCAGCCCGAGGGGCCGAGCAGCGCGACCAGTTCGCCCGAATCGACGTCGAGGCTCACGTCGCGCAGCGCGCGGAAGTCGCCGAACTGCTTGCTGATGTTGCGGATTTCGATGCTCATGATTTCTTCTCTCTCACTCTCTCAGGCCGCGGTGGCTTCAGGGGGGCGTTCCGGGGGCAGCTCGGCAATGGCCTTCATCTCGCGCTCGTGGCGCCATTCGATCACCGACTTGATCACCAGCGTGACCAGCGCCAGGATCGCCAGCAGCGAAGCCACGGCAAAGGCGGCCACCGACTGGTATTCGTTGTAGAGCACTTCCACGTGCAGCGGCATGGTGTTGGTCTGGCCGCGGATGTGGCCAGACACCACCGACACCGCGCCGAACTCGCCCATGGCGCGCGCGTTGCACAAAATGACGCCGTACAGCAGGCCCCACTTGATGTTGGGCAGCGTCACGCGCCAGAAGGTCTGCCAGCCGGTCGCGCCGAGCACGATGGCGGCCTGCTCCTCGTCGGTGCCTTGCGCCTGCATCAGCGGCACGAGCTCGCGCGCGATGAACGGGAAGGTCACGAACACGGTCGCCAGCACGATGCCAGGTACCGCGAAGATGATCTTGATGTCGTGCTCGGCCAGCCACGGGCCCAGCCAGCCCTGTGCGCCGAACACCAGCACGTAGATCAGGCCCGCCACCACCGGCGACACCGCGAACGGCAGGTCGACCAGCGTGGTCAGCAGCGCCTTGCCGCGGAACTCGAACTTGGCGATGGCCCAGGCGCCGGCCACGCCGAACACTAGGTTCATCGGCACCGCGATGGCGGCCGTGATCAGCGTGAGGCGGATGGCGCTCCAGGCATCGGGTTCCCTAAGTGCGTCGAGGTAGGCGGTGACGCCCTTGCGCAGCGCTTCGGTCGCCACGGCGGCCAGCGGCAGCACGAGGAACAGGAACATGAACCCGAGCGCGAGGCCGATCAGCAGCCAGCGCACCCAGGCGGCTTCGGTGGTGCCGGCCTGAGCACGGCGAACGACTTTGGTTGGTGCGCTCATGTCAGGCCCCTCCGCGACGGCGCTGCCATGCCTGCAGGCCGTTGATGACCAGCAGCAGCACGAAGGAAATGACGAGCATCACCAGCGCGACTGCGGTGGCGCCCGCGTAGTCGTACTGCTCCAGCTTGCCGATGATGATGAGCGGCGTGATCTCCGAGATCATCGGCATGTTGCCGGCGATGAAGATCACCGAGCCGTACTCGCCGATGGCGCGGGCGAAGGCCATGGCAAAGCCCGTCAGCAGCGCAGGCGCGATCGACGGGAAGATCACCTTGGTGAAGGTCTGCAGACGCGTCGCGCCCAGCGAGGTGGCGGCTTCTTCCAGTTCCTTCTCGGCGTCTTCCAGCACCGGCTGCACCGTGCGCACCACGAAGGGCAGCCCGATGAAGATCAGCGCGATCACCACGCCCGCCGGCGTGAAGGCCAGCTTGATGCCGTGCGGCTCCAGCAGCTGGCCGATCCAGCCGTTGCCCGCGAGCAGCGCGGTCAGCGAAATGCCGGCCACGGCCGTGGGCAGCGCGAAAGGCAGATCGACCAGCGCGTCGACGATGCGCTTGCCCGGAAACTTGTAGCGCACCAGCACCCAGGCCACCAGCAGGCCGAATACCGCGTTCACGATGGCGGCCAGCAGCGATGCGCCGAAGGTCAGCCGGTAGGAAGCCATCACGCGCGGCGCGGTCACGGCCACCCAGAACTGCTCCCAGCTCAGCGTGAAGGTCTTGAAGACCAGCGCCGACAGCGGGATCAGCACGATCAGGCTCAGATAAAGAATCGAAAAGCCCAGCGTGATGTGGAAACCGGGCAGCACGCGCTTGGCGCCGCCTGCCCGGTTGGCACGAGAAAAAGGCGCTCCCGCCGACGGGAGCGCCGAAGTCACAGCGCCGCTCATTTACTTCGCGCCGGGCGTGTACAGCTTGTCGAACTGGCCGCCGTCGTTGAAGTGCACCTTCTGCGCTTCGCCGAGGCTGCCGAAGAGTTCCTGCACCGTGAAGAGCTGCAGCGGCTTGAAGGTCGCGGCGTACTTCTTGAGCACCGTCTGCGAGCGCGGGCGCAGCGCGTGCTTGGCGGCGATTTCCTGCGCTTCTTCGGAATACAGCCAGTCGAGGTAGGCCTTGGCGAGCTCGCCGGTGCCCTTCTTGTTGACGGTGCGCTCGACCACGGCCACCGGGTTCTCGGCCACGATGCTGATCGACGGATAGACCGAGTCGACCTTGCCGGTGCCGAATTCGCGGTCGATGGAGACCACTTCCGATTCGAAGGTGATCAGCGCGTCGCCGATGTTGCGCTGCAGGAAGGCGGTGGTCGCGTCGCGCCCGCCGCGTGCCAGCACCGGCACGTTCTTGAACAGCTTGCCGACGAACTCGGCGGCCTGGGCATCGGTGCCGCCCTTCTTCTTGATGTAGCCCCAGGCGGCCAGGTAGGCGTAGCGGCCGTTGCCGCCGGTCTTGGGGTTGACGATCACAACCTGCACGCCGGGCTTGACCAGGTCGTCCCAGTCCTTGATGCCCTTGGGGTTGCCGTTGCGCACCAGGAACAGCATGGTCGACGTGGTCGGCGATGCGTTCTCGGGGAATTTCTTGTTCCAGTCCTTCGCGACCACACCGGCGTTGGCGAGGAAGTCGATGTCGGTGGAGGTGTTCATCGTCACCACGTCGGCGTCGAGGCCGTCGGCCACCGCGCGGGCCTGCGCGCTGGAGCCGCCGTGCGACTGGTCGATCTTCACGTCCTTGCCGGTGGCCTTCTTGTAGTGCGCCACGAAGGCCGCGTTGTAGTCCTTGTAGAACTCGCGCGCCACGTCGTAGGAGGCGTTCAGCAGCGAGGTGCCCTGTGCGAAGGCGGTGCTGCCGGCGAGTGCGGAGGACGCCAGCGCGAGCACGGCGACGAAGGTCTTGATTCTGGAAGTCATGTGGTTGCGAGGTTCTCTGAAAATTCACGGCCCGCCGACCATGCGGCGGGCTCGTCGGTCAGCGACTGGAGCAAGGCAAGGCCCAGCGGCCAGTCCCCGTGCCCCGAATCGATGTTGATGTGGCCCGCATTCTGCATCCGGACGAATTCGCTGCCCCAGGCGCGCGAATATGCGCCTGCCAGGCGGATCGGACAGTACGGGTCGTTGCTGCTGGCCACCACGATGCTGCGGTACGGCAGCGCGGCATAAGGCACGGGTGCGAAATCGGACAACACGGCGCGGCGCTCGGGGTCGGCCGGCGCCACCAGCAGCGCGCCGCGGATGCGCGCGGCCGCCTCGGGCGGCAGGTGCGCCGTGGCGATGCAGCCCAGGCTGTGCGCGGCGATCACCACCGGGCCGGGGCTGTCGAGCACCAGCCTGGCCAGTGTGCTCACCCAGGCTTCGCGCTTGGGCGAGGCCCAGTCGTCCTGCACCACGCGCGCTGCGCCCGGAATGCGCTCTTCCCACAGGCTCTGCCAATGGCCGGGCCCGGAGTCGCGCCAACCAGGCACGATGACAACACGAGTCTGCATGACCGAGCTGCCCTGCCCGCTTGCTTACTTGTTCGGCTGCGGCGTGATGCGCAGGTACGGGCGCACGGCCTTGAAGCCCTTGGGGAAGCGCTCGGCGAGCTCGGCCGGGTCTTGAATGGCCGGGATGATGACCACGTCGTCGCCGTCCTTCCAGTTCACCGGCGTGGCGACCTTGTGGCTGTCGGTGAGCTGCAGCGAGTCGATCACGCGCAGGATCTCGTCGAAGTTGCGGCCGGTGGACGCCGGGTAGGTGATGGTCGTGCGGACGATCTTCTTCGGGTCGATGATGAACACGCTGCGCACGGTGGCCGTGGCCGAGGCGTTCGGGTGGATCAGGTCGTACAGGTCGGCCACCTTACGGTCTGCGTCCGCGATGATGGGGAAGTTGACCGTGGTGTTCTGCGTGTCGTTGATGTCCCCGATCCACTCCTTGTGCCTGGTGGCCGGGTCCACGCTCAGCGCGATGGGCTTCACGCCGCGCTTGGCGAATTCGCCCGACAGCGCCGCGGTCTTGCCGAGTTCGGTGGTGCACACGGGCGTGAAGTCGGCGGGGTGCGAGAAGAACACGACCCACGAATCGCCGGCCCACTGGTAGAAGTCGATGGGGCCTTCGCTGGAATCCTGGGTGAAATTGGGGGCGGTGTCGCCTAGACGCAGAGTAGCCATGATCGCTCCTGGATGGGGATGGGAGTCCCGGATTGTGCGAACCCTTGCTTCAATGCCAAACGAATATCTGCTTGTTTGGATATGACGTTTTCCGCATAACGAGGGCAACCCGGCCCCAGATCGGCCGGGCGCTAGAACATCCGCATGTCTGCGCTCTGCAGGTGTTCCATCAGGAAATCGATCAGCTTGCGCACCGCCGGCACCAGCGCCCGCCGCGCCGGAAACACCATGTGCGCCACCACCGGCGGCGGCCCCCAGCCCGGCAGCAGCCGTACCAGACGGCCGGCTTCCACGTCGGCACGGCACATGTAGTCGGGCAGCATGGTCGCGCCGATGCCGCCCAGCGCGCCGAACTGCAGCGTGGCGAGGTCGTCGGCCACATAGAGGGGCGTGTGCGAATGGACGAGGCTCTCGCCGTTCGGGCCTTCCAGCCGCCAGTCGCTGCGCCCCTCCCCGTTGACCGACATGGCCGCCGTGGGCAGCTTCCCCAGGTCGGCCACCGTCTGCACCGGCCCGTGTCGCGCCAGCAGCCCCGGGCTCGCCACCAGCACGCCTCGGCTGTAGCCGAAGGTCTTGGCCACCAGCACCGTGCTGTCCTCGATGGCCGGCCGCACGCGCAGCGCGATGTCGATGCCCTCCTCGATCAGGTCCACCGGCCGGTTGATCACCTTCATGTCGATGCGCACCGCGGGGTAGCGCTCCATGAACACCGGCATCAGCTGCGCCAGCCCGCTGTGCGCGATGGTGACCGGGCAACTCAGCCGCACCAGCCCGCTGGGCTCGGTCTGCACCTGCGCCACCGCCTCGGCCGCCGCCTGCGCCGCGTCGCGCATCGCGGAAGCGTGCCGCAGGTAGATCTCGCCGGCCGGCGTGAGCGACAGCCGCCGGGTGCTGCGCTGCATCAGCTGCACGCCGAGGCGCTCTTCCAGCTCCGCCACCCGCCGCGAGAGCCGCGACTTGGGAATGCCCAAGGCCCGGCTGGCGGCCGCGAAGCCGCCGCGCTCGGCCACTTCGGCGAAGAAAACCATGTCGTTGAGGTCCTGCATGGCGGCCATTGTCCTGCAATCAGGACGATCTATGCAATTTTTGGCTACTTATCGGCAACTCGACCCAAAAATAGAATTACGCCATCGCCGGCCGATTTTGAGTGCCGACAGCCAACACAGAAAGTGATCGATTGAAATGAAGCTGCTCCACATCGACTCCAGCATCCTCGGCACCAACTCGACTTCGCGCCTGCTCTCGGCCGAGATCGTGACCGCATGGCGCGCCGCCCACCCCGACACCACCGTGGAGTACCTCGACCTGGCTGTCGACGCCCCTCCGCACTTCAGCGCCGACGCGCTGGGCATCAAGGTCGGCGTGCAGGCCCAGCCCACCGAAGCCCAGGCGCGTGAAAACGCCCTGTCCGAAAAGCTCGTGAGCCAGTTCCTGGCCTCGGACGTGGTCGTCATCGGCACGCCGTTCTACAACTTCTCGATCCCGACGCAGCTCAAGGCGTGGATCGACCGCCTCGGTCAGGTCGGCCGCACCTTCAAGTACACCGACAAGGGCCCCGTGGGCCTGGCCGGCGGCAAGACCATCATCGTGGCCTCCAGCCGCGGCGGCGTCTACTCGACCAGCGAAGGCGGCCAGGCCATGGAACACCAGGAGAGCTACCTCAAGGCAGTCTTCGGCTTCTTCGGCATCACCGACGTGCGCATCGTGCGCGCCGAGGGCGTGGCGATGGGCGACGAAGCCCGTAACAGCGCCCTGGCGGCTGCCCGCGCTGACATCCTGGTGGCGACGGCAGAAGCCGCGAACCAGAAGAGCGTCGCGCAGGCTGCCTGAGCACGTTCAGCCTCGCACCATGAAAAAACCGCCCGATGGGCGGTTTTTTCGTTCCGGCCTGCGCGGAATCTCAGGCCGAGTGGCTCTTCACCCAGGCCACGTACTTGTCCATCCAGCCCTGCAGGAACTTCTTCGAGCCCTCGTTGCCGATGTGGCCCTTGTCGTCGAACAGGTCGTCCTTGGCCTGCAGGAACACTTCGGGGGCGCCAAGCGTGGGCACGTCGAGGTAGGCCAGGATGTTGCGCAGGTGCTGCTGCGCCAGCGCGGTGCCGATGGCGCCGACCGAGATGCCGACCACCCCGGCCGGCTTGCCCGCCCAGGCGCTCTGGCCGTAGGGGCGCGAGGCGTGGTCGATGGCGTTCTTCAGCACGCCGGGAATGGAGCGGTTGTACTCGGGCGTGACGAACAGCAGGCCGTCGGCCGCCGCGATCTCGGTCTTCAGGCGCTTCACCGAAGCGGCTTGGTTGGCGTCGTCGTCCTGGTTGTACAGCGGCAGGTCGTCGATGCGCAGGCTTTCGAAGGTGAAGTCCGAGGGCGCGAGCTGCGCCAGCGCGAGGGCCAGCTTGTGGTTGAACGAATCCTTGCGCAGGCTGCCGACTATGACGGCGATGCGGGTCTGTGCCATGGGTGAAGCTCCTTTGATGAGGGGGTCGGAAATGACGAACGCGATTATGCGAAGCGCCCAAGACCTTATCCGGAAAAGTTCATGCATTTACACCGTGGCACCCGATCGCTGCCTCGCGATCGATGCGCTCGGGGCATGTCGAACCTGCCCTGCGCCCAGGCCTGCCGGGCGATGCCATCGCGCATCATGTGCCGGACCGCCCGCGCGTGTTCCACCTCTTGCCATTTGCCCGCCGCCGACAGCCGGGGAAGGCGCCCGCTCGAAGCAGGCTGCGGCGATCCCGGGCATCATCGCGGCCGGTCTTTTTTCCTCTGTCGAATACAGGAGCGAAACGCGATGAGATTTCTGGTGGTGGGTGCCGGCGCACTCGGTGGTTATTTCGGCGGCCGTCTGCTGGAGGCGGGACGCGACGTCACCTTCCTGCTGCGCCCGCGCCGCGCGGCCCAGCTCGCCAAGACCGGGCTGGTGGTGCAGAGCCCCTTCGGCAACCTGCAGTTGCCATCTCCGAAGCATGTGCTGGCCGATGGCATCGACGGCACCTACGACGTGATCGTGGTCGGCAGCAAGGCCTACGACCTCGGCTCGACCATGGACTCCTTCGCGCCAGCCGTGGGCCCGAACACCGTGATCCTCCCGTTGCTCAACGGCATGAGCCACATCGACAGGCTTGCCGATCGATTCGGCAGCGAGCGCGTGCTGGGCGGACTGTGCATGATCTCCGCCACCCTCGACGACGAAGGCCGCGTGCTGCATCTCAACGACATGCACGGCCTGAGCTTCGGCGAACGCTCGGGCGGCCGCTCGGCGCGGGTCGACGCCATCGCGGCGCAGTTCGCCGGCGCGAAGTTCGATGCCACCGCCAGCGAGAACATCTCGCAGGACATGTGGGAGAAGTGGGTCTTCATCGCCTCGGCCGCCGGCCTCACCAGCCTGATGCACGCCTCCATCGGCGACATCGTGGCCGCCGGCGGGCAGGACGTGGCACTGTCGATCTTCGACGAGTGCTGCGCCATCGCCGCCCACAATGGTTTCGCGCCGCGTCCCGCCGCCGTGCAGCGCGGCCGCGCCATCATCACGGCCGCCGGCTCGCCGATGACGGCCTCGATGTACAAGGACATGGCGCGCGGCGCGGCCGTGGAAGCCGATCACATCGTCGGCGACCTGCTGAGCCGCGCAGCGCCCGGCAACGCCACGGTGCCCACCGTGCTGCGCACCGCCTACGTGCACCTCAAGGCCTACGAGGCGCGACGCGCACGCGAGGCTGCCGCGGCTGTCTGAGGATCCGATGAAAGACGCGCTCGCCTTCCTGCACACGGCACAGGTCCACGTGCCGACATTCGAGCGGCTGGTGCGCGAGAACGCGCCCGCGCTGCGTGTGCGGCACGTGGTGCGCGAAGAGCTGCTGGCTGACGCGCGCGTCACCGGCGTCGACGACGCCGACCTCATCGCCCGCGTCAACGAGGCGATGCACGAAGCCGCCGCGGGCGGCGCAAAGGTCGTGGTGTGCACCTGCTCGACCATCGGCGCCATCGCGGAACGCACGCCCTCCGGCGATGCATTCAGAGCCCTGCGCATCGACCGGGCCATGGCCGACAAGGCCGTTCGCACCGGGCCTCGCGTGCTGATCGCCGCAGCGCTCGAAAGCACGCTGGCGCCTACGAAGGCCCTGATTCTTTCCGCCGCACAGAACGCTGGAATCGCCGTCCAGCCGGCCCTGCTGTTCGTCGAGGACGCATGGCCGCATTTCGAAGCCGGAGCCCACGCGCGCTACATCGAGACACTGGCTGGCGCGATCCGTGCGGCGGCAATCGAGGCCGACGTCGTCGTGCTGGCCCAGGCCTCGATGGCCCCCGTGGCCGATACGCTCGCCGACCTGGGCATCGACGTGCTCAGCAGCCCCGCGCCAGGCACCGCCCACGCGGTGGCCCTGGCCCTGGCGCTCAGTCCGACTTGAGGATGGTCTCGCCCTTCAGCATCCCCATGTCGCGGATGTTGAAGCGGTGGCGCTTCCAGCCTTCCCAGGTGCGGCGCATGTTGCCGATGGAGATCAGGTAGTACAGCACCTTGAACATGCCGACCGGGCCGCGCATCGGCGTGCCGCGGTAGATGTCGCCGGCCAGCAGCGTCATCAACCCTTCCTTCACGCGAAACGGGTTGCCCGGATGCATGAACATGTCGCGGATGGTCGGGTTGGTCACGCGGTAGATGAACCACGAGTACTCGCGCGGGCCCTTGCGCATCATGGCCTCGAAGCCCTTGCGTACCGCGGCCAGCTGGGCCGGCTTGTCGAGCGCTGTCGCCACCAGTTCAGCACCGTCGAAGGCGCTGTGCATGGCGAGGTATACGCCCGAGGAGAACATCGGGTCGATGAACGTGAAGGCATCACCCAGCATCAGGTAGCGATCGCCCGTGGCGTGCGTGCTGGAGTACGAGAAGTTGCCGGTGGCATGCACCGCGTCGTCGACCAGCGTGGCGTTCTTCAGGCGGTCCACCAGCACCGGACAGGTCGCGATGGTGTCGTAGAAGAACTCCTTGAGCGGCTTGTCGCGCGTCTTCAGGTAGTACGGCCAGCACACCGCGCCCACGCTGGTGGTGCCGTCGGCCAGCGGAATGAACCAGAACCAGCCGTGCGGAAACCAGCAGATGCTGATGTTGCCTTCCTTCTTGCCCTCCAGCCGCTCGGCGTTGGTGAAGTGGCCGAAGAGCGCGGTGCTGTTGTGGTCGGGGTTCTTCTGCTTGCAGCGGAATTTGTTGGCCAGCAACGTGTCGCGGCCGGTGGCATCGACCACGAAGCGGGCGCGCCAGCTGCGGCGCGCGCCGTCGTCCATCTCGGCCTGGACCGTCGCGCCCTCGGCGTCGAAGGCCACGTCGCGCACCTTGCAGCCTTCGATGGCCTGCGCACCGCAGGTGGCGGCGTTGCGGAACAGAAGCTCGTCCAGCTCCGAGCGGCGGACCTGCCAGGCCGAGTCGAGCGACTTGTCCAGGCCCTCGCCGAATTCCACGTAGCTGCGGTGCTCGTGCTCGGGCGAGACGAACTCGATGCCGAACTTCGGCATGCCGATCTTCTCGACCTGGTCGCGCACGCCGAGCTTGTCGAACAGCTCCACGTTCGCGGGCAACAGCGATTCGCCGATGTGAAAGCGCGGGTGGTGCGCCTTCTCCAGCAGCACCACCTTGCGGCCCTGCCGTGCAAGCAGCGTGGCGATGGTCGATCCGGCGGGACCGCCGCCGACGACCAGCACGTCGCAGGATTCGTCGGCGGCCCGGGGCGCGGGAGAAGAAGCTTGGGACAGGGACATGCGAAGGCAGGCAACGTTGTTAACAATCGCAAGCATAGCGCGGCGGCCTGCGAAGACCGCAAAGCCTGCTAAGCGGCTCGCCGGCTGGCGCCGCACACTGGGGCAATGCGCCTCCTCCATCTTCTGCGCCCCTTCTGCCTCGCCGCCGCATGCCTGTCGGCGGTGTTCGCCCATGCCGCCGGCTTCAGCACCATCGATATACCTGCCGACCGCGAAGGCCCGGCGATGCAGGGCGCCGTATGGACACCGTGCGCCGCACCCGCGGGCGAAATCAAGCTGGGCCGCAACACGATCCAGGGCGTGCGGGACTGTCCGCTCCCGCCGGGCAACGCCCGGCTGCCGCTCGTCGTGATCTCGCACGGCTACGGCGGCTCCTTCCTCGGCCATCACGACACGGCGCAGGCGCTCGCCGACGCGGGCTTCATCGTCGCGGCCATCAGCCATTCGCAAGACAACTTCCAGCTCCGTGGCGGCCCGGACGACAGGATCGTCGCGCTGGCGACGCGAACCACCGACATCAAGCGGCTGATCGACCACATGCTCCAGAAGTGGCCCGCGCACGGCAGGATCGCGGCCGACCGGATCGGCTTCTACGGTTTTTCGAGGGGCGGCTACACGGGCCTCGTGCTCGCGGGAGCGCGCCCGGACTTCGAGCGGCTGCCGCCGCTGCCCTCATCCCCGTGCGCAACGCAGCCCGAAGGCAAGGCGTGCGAATGGGTGAAACAGGGCTTTCAGGAACTGCTGGCCACGCCACTGACGCACGACACCCGCATCAAGGCGGCCGTGATCGCCGACCCGCTCGGCATGCTCTTCGACGCCCGGGGCCTGAAGAACGTGAAGATCCCGATCGAGCTCTGGGCGTCGACCTACGGCGGCGACGGCGTCACGCCCGAGAGCGTGGCCGCCGTTCGCAGCAACCTGCCCCTGGCGCCCGAATGGCATGTGGCCGACAAGGCCGAACACTTCGGCTTTCTCGCACCGTGCTCGCAAGCACAGCTCGATGCCAGGATCGAAATCTGCCGCGATGCGCCCGGCTTCGACCGAATCGCCTTTCACAAGGCGTTCAACGCCGAGGTAGCGGCCTTCTTCAACCGCCACCTCGGGCCAACGCACTGACCTTCACTGACCAGTCTTCAGCCCGCGCGCCGCTGCGACGCCAGCCGCCGCACCACCGCCACCAGCCGGTCGATCTCGTCGAAGGTGTTGTAGAAGGCCAGCGAGGGCCGCACCGTGGTTTCCACGCCGAAGCGGCGCAGGATGGGCTGCGCGCAATGGTGGCCGGTGCGCACCGCGATGCCCTCCTCGTTCAGCGCCTGCCCCACCTCCTCGGTGGTGTAGCCGTCGAGCACGAAGGACATCACGCTGGCCTTGTCGGCCGCCGTGCCGATCAGCCGCACGCCCGGAATCGCGCCGAGCTGCGCCATGCCGTACACCAGCAGGTCGTGCTCGTAGCGCGCGATGTTCTCGATGCCGATCTTGTTGACGTAGTCGATGGCGGCGCCCAGCCCCACGGCGTCGGCGATGTTGCCGGTGCCGGCCTCGAACTTGTTCGGGATCGGCTGGAACACCGTCTTCTCGAAGGTCACGTCGGCAATCATGTTGCCGCCGCCCTGCCACGGGGGCATGTCTTCGAGCACCTCGCGCTTGCCCCACACCACGCCGATGCCGGTCGGGCCGAACACCTTGTGGCCGGAGAAGACGAAGAAGTCGGCGCCGATGTCCTGCACGTCCACGCGCATGTGCGAGACCGACTGCGCGCCGTCCACCAGCGCCTTCGCGCCAGCGCGGTGCGCCAGCTCGACGATCTCCTTCACCGGCACCACCGTGCCCAGCGCGTTCGAGACCTGCGTGACGGCGACGATCTTCGTGCGGTCGTTCAGCAGCTTGCGGTATTCGTCGAGCAGCACCTGGCCCGAGCCGTCCACCGGAATCACGCGCAGCTTCGCGCCCTTGGCGGCGGCAAGCTGCTGCCACGGCACGATGTTGGCGTGGTGCTCCAGGTTCGACACGACGATCTCGTCGCCCTCGCCCACGTGCTGTCCGCCCCAGCTCTTGGCCACGAGGTTGATGGCCTCGGTGGTGCCGCGCACGAAGATCACCTCTTCGACCTCGGGCGCATTGATGAACCTGCGCACGCGCTCGCGGGCACCTTCGTAGGCGTCGGTCGCGCGCGCGGCCAGCTCGTGCGCCGCTCGGTGGATGTTGGAGTTCTCGTGCTCGTAGAAATACGAGATGCGGTCGATGACCGTCTGAGGCTTGTGCGTGGTGGCCGCGTTGTCGAACCACACGAGCTGCTTGCCGTTCACGCGCTCCTGCAGGATCGGGAAGTCGCGCCGCACGGCCTGGATGTCGAAGGGAGGATGCTGGCCGCTGTCGGCCAGCGGCACGGCGCCGGGCCCGCGCGGATCGGGCTTGGCGGGCGTGACGAAGCCGCTGGGCAGGCGCACCGCGTCGACGAAGTAGAACTGGGGTTCACTCCCTCCCCCCTCTGGGGAGAGGGTTGGGGTGAGGGGCAGCCCCGCACCTTGCGTCGTCCGCTGGCCCTCACTCCAGTCCTCACCCGCAAGCGGGAGAGGGGGCGAGACCACGGGAGTCGCGCCGGCCGACGGATGCCCGTAGCCGTTGTCCAGAAAGTAGAACGACGAAGCCGCGGCTTGCGGTGCCACTGCCCCATTCAGCTGTGGCACGCCCTGCACCGTGCCACCCGAGCGCGGCTCGAAGGCCGGCGCCACCGAGAGCACGCTGTCCGGCACGCCGTTGCCCGCCACCGCGTGCGGCACCAGCGCCGGCGCGCGGTTCGCGAGCGAAGGCACCTGCGTCGGCGATGCCGGCACCAGGTTGGCGCCCGGAATCTGCCCTTGTGGGAAGGGCGTACCCGGCACGCTGGGCCCGAAGCCGGCAGGGCTCGCCAGCGGCGAACCCGCGGGCGCGACGTTGGCCGGAAACTGCGCTCCCGGCACCAGCCCGTTCGCCACGCCGGGCACCGAGTCGGGCGGCGTGCCCGGCAGTGCGGAAAACATGGCGCTGGCCATGCGCGCGAGAACCGCCGGGTCGAACGGCGCCTCGCCCGGGATCGATGGAGTGCTGCTCACAGCGGCTTACTTGTAGGTGTCGGCGTAGTCGTGGTACTTGCCGATCTCGACATCGTCGAGCACCGCCAGCGCGTCCGTCGTCAGCACCGCGAGCGAGCAGTACAGCGAGATCAGGTACGACGCGATCGCGTGGTTGTTGATGCCCATGAAGCGCACCGACAGCCCCGGCCCCTGCTCGCCCGACAGACCCGGCTGGAAGAGGCCCACCACGCCCTGGCGCTTGTCGCCCACGCGCAGCAGCAGGATCTTGCTCTTGCCATCGGCCACCGGCACCTTGTTCGACGGGATCAGCGGAATGCCGCGCCAAGTGATGAACTGCGAGCCGAAGAGGCTCACCGTCGGCGGCGGCGTGCCGCGGCGCGTGGCCTCGCGGCCGAAGGCGGCAATGGCCAGCGGGTGCGTGAGGAAGAAGGCGGGCTCCTTCCACACCTTGGCCAGCAGCTCGTCGAGGTCGTCGGGCGTGGGCGCGCCGGTCAGCGGGAAGATGCGCTGCTCTTCGCTCACCTGTGCCAGCAGGCCATAGTCGGGGTTGTTGATGAGCTCGCTCTCCTGGTTCTCCTTGATCGTCTCGATCGTCAGGCGCAACTGTTCCTTGATCTGGTCGTGCGGGCTGCTGTAGAGGTCGGAGATGCGGGTGTGCACGTCGAGCACGGTGCTCACGGCGTTCAGGTAGTGCTCGCGCGGGTTCTCTTCGTAGTCGACGAAGGTGCGCGGCAGCTGGTTCTCTTCTTCGCGCGACGTGCAGGTGACCTTGATGGCCTCCGGGTTCTTGACCTTGTTGACGCGGTAGATGCCCGCCTCCACCGGAACCCACTGCAGCAGGTGCGTCAGCCAGCGCGGGCTGATGGTCTCGAGTTGGGGGACTGTCTTGGTGGCATTGGCCAGCTGTCTTGCGGCGTTGTCGCCAAGGGCGGTGGTACCACCAACTGTTGCGCTCATGGATCAGGCTTTCGTGGTTGAGAAAAAAGTGGCCGCCAGTGTCCGGCGGCCACGGGTTTTCCCTCAACAGGCTATAGCCGCCAAGTTGATCCTTCGCGCGAGACGCGACTGCTCCAACTGCTCGCAGCGCATGAGCAGGCCGACCATGTTGATACCCAGCGCGGTAGCCAGCTTCTGCGCGGTGACGATCGATGGAATGACGCGGCCGCGCTCGATCTCCCCAACGTAGGAGCGGTTCAGATCCGATCGCTCGGCCAGTTCCTCCTGCGACCAGCCCTTGTCCTCGCGCAGCTGACGGATGGTCACGCCGAAGTCTTCGACGAACGCCTTCATACGCCACCTGCCTTCGGTGCGTTCTGCAAGCTGGCCTGCGTGACGCTCGCGCCCGGCGGCACGTCGTCGGTGATCCACACGTTACCGCCGATGACGGCGCCCTTGCCGAGCGTCACGCGCCCGAGGATGGTCGCGCCGGCGTAGATGACCACGTCGTCCTCCACCACCGGATGGCGCGGCAGGCCCTTCTGCAAGTTGCCTTCGGTATCTGTCGGGAAGCGCTTGGCGCCGAGCGTGACCGCCTGGTAGAGCCGCACGCGCTTGCCGATGACGGCCGTCTCGCCGATCACGACGCCCGTGCCGTGGTCGATGAAGAAGCCCGCGTCGATCTTCGCGCCCGGATGGATGTCGATGCCCGTCTGCGCATGCGCCAGCTCGGCCACGATGCGCGCCAGCAGCGGCAGTCCGAGCTTGTAGAGCTCATGCGCAAGGCGGTGGTGGATCATCGCGAGCACGCCCGGATAGCACAGAAGCACCTCGTCGACGCTGCGCGCGGCCGGATCGCCCTGGTAGGCGGCGAGCACGTCGCTGTCGAGCAGGCTGCGCAGGCCCGGCAGCGCATTCGCGAAGCGGCGCACGGCCTCGGTGGCGATATCGTCGATTTCGCTGGCAGGGCGCGGCTCGTGGCGCGCATTGAAGTTCAGCTCCAGCCGCGCCTGAACCAGCAGCGCCTGCAGGGCCGAGTCGAGTGTGTGGCCGACGTAGAAGTCCTCGCTCTCGTGGCGCAGGTCCGGCGGGCCGAGCCGCATCGGAAAGAGCGCGCCCTTGAGCGACTCGACGATCTGCGCGAGCGCATCGCGCGACGGAAACTCGCGCGCGCCGGGCTCGCGCGAGCGCCGCTGCGAATCGCGCCACTCGTCGCGCACGCCATGCAGTGCGCGCACGATGTCGCTCACCTCGAAATGGGCCATCTGTATTTCCTCCCGGAGAAGTAGTGTTCGGGTGCGGTCTCAGTCCTGCACCCAGGGCAGCTTGTGGAAGCGCCAGCCGTCGGAGCCGCCGCGGTGCTGCTGCGCATCGATCTCGCCCTCGAAGCCTTCGAGCACGTTGAAGACGTTCGTGAAGCCGGCCTTTGCCGCAGCCTCGGCCGCCAGCGCGGAACGCTTGCCG
Source organism: Variovorax sp. 278MFTsu5.1 (assembly GCF_048305045.1). Classification (NCBI taxonomy): domain Bacteria; kingdom Pseudomonadati; phylum Pseudomonadota; class Betaproteobacteria; order Burkholderiales; family Comamonadaceae; genus Variovorax; species Variovorax sp. 278MFTsu5.1. The sequence goes on along the minus strand of NZ_CP157622.1, from coordinate 3,236,786 downwards.
CTACGGCACAGCAGCAGCACGACGGCTTCCTTGCCGCCGTCCTTCGCGAGCCTGGCTTCGAGCTCGCGCACGAAGCGCGGATTGCGCGTGAGCGCCGTGCCCGTGGCCCAGGCCACGTGCTGGCTGCCGGGCACATGGCCGACGAACTTGCGCTCCTCGCCGGAGCGCACGTCGACCAGTACGGCCTGGCCGTTCTGTACCAGTTCCCAGGCTTTCTGCGGCGCGACGCCGCCCGCATAGGGCAGATTGCTCCCGGCGGCCCTGGCGCGCGCCTGTTCGAGTGCTTCGGGCAAGGCGATGACTTCTTCTTCAACTTCCACTGACATGCTGTGAGGCTCCTGTTGTGCGTTGGATACGCCTTGGTGGCGATAACCACCACTGTAGGAGCCGGGCGCCGAAGCTCAAACAACCGAAAAGTCGATTTCTAACAACCAGCCGTTGTAAAGGATCGATTCAGGCGCGATCAGGCGACGGCTCGTGCAGCTTCGGCCGCACGCACGGCCGGGGCCGTCAGGTCCACGCTCTTCGCACCGTCCACGCCATACGGCACGTCGCCCGCGATGGTCACCCGGCGCACCACGCGGTGCTGGTCGCCGTAGTCGTTGATCGCGTAGTGCTGCGTGGCACGGTTGTCCCAGATGGCGACGTCGCCCTGGGTCCAGCGCCAGCGCACCGTGTTCTCCAGCCGGTGCACATGGCTCTGGAGCACGTTCAGCAGATGGCCGGAATCGTGCGTGGAATGCCCGGCCAGCCGCTTCACGAAGTGGCCGAGCACGAGGCTGCGTTCGCCGGTCTCGGGGTGCACGCGCACAACCGGATGCTCGGCCTCGAGCAGGCGGCGAGTGAAGACATCGCGGTAGCGCTTCGTGCCCTCCTCGTCCAGATCGGCCGGTGAGCGCGTGGCGGCGTAGTCGTAGTCGTTGCCGTGGATGGCGCGCAGCCGGTCGGCCAGCGCCTTCAGATCGTCGGGCAGGCTCTCGTAGGCCGCCACCGTGTTGGCCCAGACCGTGTCGCCGCCATGGGCCGGGATCACCACCGCCCGCAGGATCGACACCTGCGGATAGGCGACCTCGAAGGTCACGTCCGTGTGCCACGAATTGGCGCGGCCGCCGTGGCGCGAGTCGAGCTCCAGCAGCCGTGTGCCGTCCCTCGAAGGCACGGTGGGATGCGGCACCAGTTCGCCCCACAAGCGTCCGAAGGCCTCCTGCTGTGCGTCGTCCAGATGCTGCTGGCCGCGGAAGAAGAGCACCTTGTGCTTCAGCAGCGCGGCCTTGATGGCGCCGAACACCTCGGGCTGAAGCGAGCCCGAAAGGCGCACGCCGCGCACCTCTGCACCAATGTGGCCGGCCTGGCGGACGACGTCGAGTTCGTGGTGATGCTCGGCTTGCGCGGGGGTTGTGGAAGAAGGAATGGCGCTCATCGGAGGTCCTTTTTTCGGGGGATCCGGAAGATTCTGCGAGGCGCCTGTTGGGGGTGGAAGGAAGGTGTTTGCAATTTCTAATGCACAGGGCAACTAAGAGGGGCGTCGATGAAGGGTTGGCAAAAGAAAACCCGCCGTGGCGGGTTTTCGGATCGATCGATACCTCACTCAGGGCTTGTCGCGCGAATCTCGAGCCCTCTTCAGCCGGGTCTGCGCTTCGCTGGCGGAGAGCTGGCCTTCTACGACCAGCTTCTTCAGCCTTCGCTCATCTGCGCGGTACAGCGCATCTTTCAGGAGAGCCATCTTGCGGTCTCGGCATGGAACACACTCATAGAAGCTCGTGGAGCCCGAAACGATCTTCATCTGCGCGTCGTACTCCGCAGTACCGATCCGTCCCGTGGGCTCGATGCCCATGGCGAGTACTTGCCCGTTCTTGAACGTCACGAGTGCCTCCCCTTCGCATCCGGTGGCGTCCACCTTTTCCGGGTCATAGCCTTTCCACGAGACTCTCCGCATATGCCGCAAGGCGTAAAGGACGTCCTCCTGCGTCAATACAACGTCATCGCAGTTCAAGAAATCCTTGTTCTCCCAGGCAATGTTTCGCTTTGATGGCTCGGTGACTTTCACCTTCCGCACGTATTCGATCGGATATCGCTTGTCCGCCGCTTGCGCCAGGAGCGCCGCAGCCATTGCGATAAGCGCGGCTGCGATTTTGGGAATGCTGATGTTGTTCATGGTGTCGTTACGGCCGGACTCCAGTTCGCGCCTTGTGCCTCCGTGATGTTCTTTCTGCTGACCACCGGATGACGAAATACTTCGGTCGATCCGATCTTTATCGACTCCGCGAGCACGCTGACGAGCCAGGAGAGCGCTTGATTCTGGGCTGCGGTAGGCTCATCGAAGATGCCGTGTTCGCCTCGAATTTTCTCGAGCGACCATTCGATCTGCTTGCCAGCTGGTTTGAACCCCGCAGGCAACCTGGCTCTACCGACTATCTCGATTCCGATTGCCTCCATGTTGCTCGGATAGCGTTCACCTGGTGGCTTGCGCATCTCGATGCGATGCATTCCCTCGGCTCCTACGCTCTTGAAATCGCCCAGGCTGCATTTCCCCGCGTTCAGACATCTTGCCTGCAACGGCCCCACATGATTCGTCCTCTGATAAATCGCCGCCGTCTGATAGATCGTTCCATCCTTGTCGATCAGAAAGTGCGCCCCGTTCGCCTTCGGCCGCTTGTAGCTGTCCAACGAAGACGCCGAAGTATCGGCGTCCGTCTGGTGCACGACGATGCCGGTGATCGCCCCGGCCCTCTTCCCTCGTTCGATCTGTGGACTGCGAGCATGTCTCACTCGCGCGTGGCTGATCATTCCATGTTCGTCAATCTCAACGAGCATGCGGTTCCTCCCTGAAGTGTCTGTTTGAATGCATTCACGAAGCCGTGATCGACGCATCGATGTGCGGATCACGACTTCGCGGCGCATGCTATGGCGACGACTTCAAGGAAGATTCAGGTCTTTGAAAGATTCGAACGATTTCCGGAATTAAGCACAGTCGATGAGCTCGCAGCCTGTAAACCGCTGAAAACTCACACTTCACAAACAAAAAAACCCGGCGCCATCACAGCGCCGGGTCGTCGCAGATGCCCGAGGGTCCGTCAGAGCTTCGCGATCGAAACCTCGGTGGACTTCACGAGGGCAACCACGTCGGAGCCCACCTTCAGCTGCAGCTCGTCGACCGAGCGCGTGGTGATGACCGAGGTGACGATGCCCCAGGCGGTTTCGACGTCGACTTCGGAGACGACGTCGCCGCGGATGATTTCGCGGACCTTGCCCTTGAACTGGTTGCGGACGTTGATGGCTTGGATGGACATGATGGGTTCTCTTTCAGGTTGATGAGGGAATTCGTTGAGGAAAAGCACGGCGGACTGGTGGCGCTCAGACGATCTCGGCCACGTCGTCGAACGCCAGCCTCGGCCCGCGCTCGAAGGTGCCCGCGTGGTCGGCCACGCCGAGGTTGACGAGGAAGTTCGCGCGATAGCGGCCATCGGGGAAGAAGGCCTTGTCGATCAGGTCGGCGTTGAAGCCCGACTGGGGCCCAGCATCGAGCCCGAGCGCTCGCGCGGCCAGGATCAGGTAGGCACCCTGCAGGCTGCTGTTGCGGAAGGCCGTGGCCTGCGCGGCCTCGGCGCTCTTCTCGAAGAGCGGCTTGGCGTCGTAGGCCGGGAACTGGCTGGGCAGGTGCTCGTAGAAGCGCGTGTCCTGCGCCACGATCACCGTCACGCCGGCGGCCAGCGTCTGGGCGGTATTGCCCGCCGACACGGCCGGCTTCAGCTTCGCCTTGGCCTCCTCGCTTCGCACGAACACGTAGCGTGCCGGTTGGGCGTTGAAGGCGGTCGGGCCCCACTTGAGGAGGTCGTACAGCTTGTGGATGAACTCGTCGGTCACGGCCACGGGCTTGAACGCGTGCACAGTGCGGGCCTTGCGGAACAGCTGGTCCAGCGCGGCTTCGGGGATGGCTTGCAGAGTGGTCATTGCTTCAAATGAAATGTTCTTCAGTTCGACGCCGCGGCGAGTGCCTGGTCGAGGTCGGCGATCAGGTCGTCGATGTGCTCGATGCCGACCGACAGGCGCACCGTGTCCTCGGTCACGCCAGCCCTGGCCAGCTCCTCGGGCGAGAGCTGCCGGTGCGTGGTCGATGCGGGGTGCGTGGCCAGCGAGCGCACGTCGCCGATGTTGACCAGGCGCGTGAAGAGCTTCAGCGCGTCGAGGAACCTGGCGCCGCCCTCGCGCCCCGAGCCGATGCCGAAGGTCAGCACGCCGCTGGCCTTGCCGCCGAGGTACTTCTTCGCCAGCGCATGGTCGGGGTGGTCTTCGAGCGCCGCGTAGTTGACCCACTTCACCGCCTTGTGGGTCTTCAGGTGCTGCGCAACGCGCAGAGCGTTGTCGCTGATGCGGTCGACGCGCAGCGCCAGCGTCTCGATGCCCTGCAGGATCAGGAAGGCGTTGAACGGCGAGATGGCCGCGCCCGTGTTGCGCAGCGGCACCACGCGCGCGCGGCCGATGTAGGCGGCCGGTCCCAGCGCGTCGGTGTAGACCACGCCGTGGTAGCTCACGTCGGGCTCGTTCAGGCGCTTGAAGCGCTGCTTGTGCTCCGCCCACGGAAACTTGCCCGAGTCGACGATGGCGCCGCCGATGCTGGTGCCGTGGCCGCCCAGGTACTTGGTGAGCGAGTGCACCACGATGTCGGCGCCGTGCTCGATGGGCCGGCTCAGGTATGGCGAGGGCACCGTGTTGTCGACGATCAGCGGCACGCCGTTGCGGTGCGCGATCTCGGCGATGGCCGCGATGTCCGTCACGTTGCCCGCCGGGTTGCCCAGCGATTCGACGAACACGGCCTTGGTTCGCTCGTCGAAGAGCTTCTCGAAGCTCGAAGGATCGCGATGGTCCGCGAAGCGCGTGGTGATGCCGAACTGCGGCAGCGTGTGGGCGAACAGGTTGTAGGTGCCGCCATACAGCGCGGTGCTGCTGACGATGTTGTCGCCGGCCTCCGCGATGGTCTGGATCGCGTAGGTCACAGCCGCCTGCCCCGAGGCCAGCGCGAGCGCGGCAATGCCGCCTTCGAGCGCCGCCACGCGCTGCTCCAGCACGTCCTGCGTCGGGTTGTTGATGCGGGTGTAGATGTTGCCCGGCACCTTCAGGTCGAACAGGTCTGCGCCATGCTGCGCGCTGTCGAAGGCGTAGGCCACCGTCTGGTAGATGGGCGGCGCCACGGCGCGGGTGGTCGGATCGGGCGAATAGCCGGCGTGGACCGACAGGGTTTCGAATTTCCAGTTCTGCGACATGCGGAATACCTTTCAGGGTTGAAGGAAAGAACGGGCTGACGGGTTCATCCAGGAATACCGCGGAACCGGCTCTGCCGGGCCGCTGGTATTGCCCCCGGCGAGGGGGTTGGCGGCCACACGAAGTGGGCAAGCCTGGGGGTGGACATCAAATCGCCCAGCGCAACGCGTGCGCGGGCGTGGCGAGCCAGCTGGCGTCGGTGCTCTCGGCTTCGGTCTCTCCGGACTTCTGCAGCACCCTGTCGAGGATTCGTTTTTCGATCGCGGCGAAGGCCGGGTCGCCCTGCGAGCGCGGACGGGCCAGCGCGATGTTCTCGTCGAGCGCGATGCGCCCGTCCTCGATCAGGATCACGCGGTCGGCCAGCGCAACGGCTTCCTGCACGTCGTGCGTCACCAGCAGCGCGGTGAAGCGGTGGCGCTGCCACAGGTTCTCGATGAGGCGATGCATCTCGATGCGCGTCAACGCGTCAAGCGCGCCCAGCGGCTCGTCGAGCAGCAGCAGCCGCGGGTGATGCACCAGCGCGCGCGCCAGGGCCACGCGCTGGCGCTGGCCGCCCGACAGGCGCGCCGGCCATTCGTTCTCGCGGTCGGCCAGGCCGACCTGCGCCAGCACTTCCTTGCCGCGCGCCTTGGCGTCGCTCGGCAAGCCCAGCGTCACGTTGTCGAGCACGCGGCGCCAGGGCAAGAGGCGCGCCTCCTGGAACATGATGCGGGTGTCGTCGTGCAGGCCGTTCACGGCCTTGCCGTCGGTGTAGAGGCCGCCGGAGCTCGGCTCCTCCAGGCCCGCGATGAGCCGCAGCAGCGTGCTCTTGCCGCAGCCGCTGCGCCCGACGATGGCAATGAACTGGCCCGGCTCGATGGCGAGGCGCGTGTTGCGCAGCACCTCGCGCGCGCCATATCGCTTATGCAAGTTGCGCGCCTCGAGGCGCACGCCGCCCGCAACGCCTTCGTGCGAACGAGCCAGGGGTTGGATGTCTTTCAGTACGGCACTCATGGTTTCTTCAGGCTCCGGGCTTGAATAGCGCCACGTTCGGCGCGTCGATCGTTCGGTGAAGCAGTCTTTCGGCGAGGACGGCGGCACGACGAGTGATGGGGGCTGACGACTGCATCATTCCCCTGCCCTCACTTCGCCTTCTTCTGGTAGCCGGGGTGCCAGCGCAGCCACCATTGCTCCAGACCGCGGGCGAACAGGTCGGCCAGCTTGCCGAGCAGCGCGTACAGCAGGATGCCCACCAGCACGATGTCGGTCTGCAGGAACTCGCGGGCGTTCATCGTGAGGTAGCCGATGCCGGCCTGCGCCGAGATCGTCTCGGCCACGATCAAAATCACCCACATCAGGCCCAGCGAGAAGCGCAGCCCCACGAGGATCGACGACAGCGCGCCCGGCAGGATCACCTCGCGGTACAGCTGCCAGCGCGACAGGCCGTAGGTGCGCCCCATCTCGATGAGCTGCGGATCGACGTTGCGGATGCCGTGGAAGGTGTTCAGGTAGATCGGGAAGAACACCGACACCGAGATGAGAAAGAGCTTGGCCGACTCGTCGATGCCGAACCACAGGATCACCAGCGGAATCAGCGCCAGCGCCGGGATGTTGCGCACCATCTGGATGGTGGAGTCGAGCAGCGTCTCGAAGAACTTCACCGAGCCCGTGAGCAGCCCCAGCACCAGCCCCGCGCCGCCGCCGATGGCCAGCCCCGCGAGCGCCCGGCCCGCGCTGACCTTCACATGCGTCCACAGCTCGCCGGAGACCGTGAGGTTCCACGCGGCCTTCACCACGTCGACCGGCGCCGGCAGCACGCGGGTGCTGAGCCAGCCCAGCGACGACGCGATCTGCCAGAAGACGATGAGCCCCACCGGCACCAGCCACGGCACCAGCCGCTTCGCGACGCTGGCGGCGAAGGCCTTGAATGCGTTGTTGCCCGCGTTCTCCGCCGGCACCACCGCCGGCAGTTCCTGAACCTGTTCGGTCATGGCAGTCCTTCAACTTTGGGAGACGAGGCGCGAAGGCGCATCGAGATTGGCGACGACTTCGCCGAACGGGCCGCTCAGCGAGCCGCCCGCCAGCCGTGTCTTCGCCCTGCGCGAGAGCAGCGGGAACACCAACTCGGCGAAGCGGTAGGCCTCTTCGAGATGCGGGTAGCCCGACAGGATGAACTTGTCCAGGCCCAGCGCCGCATATTCCTCGATGCGCGCCGCAACCGTCTTCGCATCGCCCACCAGCGCCGTGCCGGCACCGCCGCGCACCAGGCCCACGCCGGCCCAGAGGTTCGGCGCGATCTCCAGCTCGGCGCGGGTGCGCTTGGCGCCGCCCGCGTGCAGCGCGGCCATGCGGCGTTGTCCTTCCGAATCCATGCGCGCGAAGGCGGCCTGCGCGCGGATCACGGTCTCGTCGTCCACGCGGCTGATGAGTTCCTCGGCGGCCTTCCAGGCGGCGTCTTCCGTCTCGCGCACGATCACATGCAGGCGGATGCCGAACTCGACCCGCCGGCCCTTGCGCTCGGCGCGCGCCCGCACGTCAGCGATCTTCTTCGCGACCTCGGCGGGCGGCTCGCCCCAGGTAAGGTAGGCATCGACCTGCTCCGCCGCCAGCTCGTGCGCAGCCGCCGAAGAGCCGCCGAACCACACTTGCGGATACGGCTTCTGCACCGGCGGGTAGAGCAGCTTCGCGCCCTTCACGCTCAGGTGCCTGCCCTCGTAGTCGAAGGCCTGCCCGTCGTGGCTGCGCGCGATGATCTCGCGCCAGATGCGGATGAACTCGGCCGACTGCTCGTAGCGCGAGGCATGGTCCAGGTACACGCCATCGCCTTCGAGCTCGGCCTGGTCGCCGCCCGTCACGAGGTTGACGAGCAGGCGCCCGCCCGAGAGCCTGTCGAAGGTCGCTGCCATGCGCGCGGCGAGGCTGGGCTGGTGCAGCCCCGGACGCACCGCCACCAGGAACTTGAGCTTCTTCGTCGCGCCGATCAGGCTGGAGGCGATGACCCACGGGTCTTCGCAGGAGCGGCCCGTCGGTATCAGCACGCCCTCGTAGCCGAGGTTGTCGGCCGCGCCGGCGATCTGCTGCAGGTAGGCCAGGTCGATCGGGCGCGCGCCCTCGCTGGTGCCGAGGTAGCGGGCGTCGCCGTGCGTGGGGAGGAACCAGAAGATCTGCATCACGCGACTCCCGCGCCGGCCGCTTCGAGCACGTTGATCCTCTTCGGGATCAGCTTCAGCTCGAAGAAGGTGTCGGCGATCTTCTGCTGCTCGGCCAGGATGGCCTTGGTGATGGGCGTGGTGCCGTACGCCGAACGGTTTACCGACAGTTCGGCCACAGGCTTGGGCAGGCCCCAGAGAGCGGCGAGCTCGCCGGCCAGCTCGCCCTTGTTCGAGGCGCCCCATGCGTCCACCTTGTTGAGCTCCTCGATCGCGATGGACAGCACGTCGGCGTTCTTCGCCACGTAGTCCAGCGACGAGAAGTAGTAGGCGCGGTTGCCGACCACGCCCGTGGCATCGGCGAGCACGCGTGCGTCGAGCGACTTCTCGGCGGCGGCCAGGAACGGGTCCCAGATCACCCAGGCATCGACCGAGCCCTTCTCGAAGGCCGCGCGCGCGTCGGCGGGCGGCAGGTAGACCAGGTTCAGGTCGGTGTAGGAGAGGCCGTGCTTCTCGAACAGCTTGACGATGAAGTAGTGGACGTTCGAGCCCTTGTTGAGCGCGATCTTCTTGCCCTTCAGTTCGGTCACCGTCTTGATGGCCGAGCCCTTGGGCACCAGCACCGCTTCGGACTGCGGACGCTGCACGGTCGCGCCCACGTAGGCCAGCGGCGCGCCGGCGGCCTGCGCGAAGATCGGCGGCGCCTCGCCCACGTCGCCGAAGTCGATGGAGCCGACGTTCAGCGCCTCGAGCTGCACGGGGCCGGCGGTGAACTCGGTCCACTTCACGCTCACGCCCAGCGGCGCGAGGCGCTTCTCGAGCGTGCCGCGGCCCTTGAGCAGCGTGAGGTAGCCCTTCTGGTGGCCGATGCGGAACTGGCGCGCCGGCGACTGCGCCAGTACACCGAACGAAGGCAGCGCAATGGCGGCGGCAACGCCCTGCAGCAGGCGGCGGCGGGGTGCGGAGATCAGTGTCATGAGAAGGCTTTCGACTGTGTTGGCCGCGCGCTCAGGCAGCGGCGATGAAGCTCACGATCAGCGCGACGGCGCTGACGACGATCACGCTCGCGGCCAGGTCGCCCAGCGCATGCCAGAGGGAGCGCGGGGTCGTGTCGAGCACGGAGTCTTCGGTGGCAACGGGGGTCATGCGTAGGTTCCTTGGTGTTGCGAAACGAAAGGCAAAGGCTGTCCCGCACCGCGCACAGGCGGTGTTCAAAAAGGAAAGCGGGATGACCGGCGGAAGAGTTCCGGAAAAGCCGGGCTCGCGCTGGCGCGCGGCCCGTGCTTTCAGACGCTACATCGCACGCGCGAGAACGGCACCGGCTCGAAGCCGTGCGTCGCCGGCAGCTTCAGGCCCTCGGTGGCCAGTACCTCGACGGCCTCGTTGAGTCGTTCGGCCAGGTCGTTGTGCACCTGGTAGGCGTTCTCGGGCGTCAGCGCGATCTGCGATTCGCTGGCGTATACGCCCGGAAGAATGTGGCGCGCAGACAGCGACTGCAGCACGGGCCGCAGCGCGTAGTCGAGCGCGAGCATGTGGTGCGGGCTCCCGCCGGTGGCCAGCGGCAGCACCGTCTTGCCCTTGAGCGCGCTCTGCGAAAGCAGGTCGAGAAAAACCTTGAGCAGGCCGCTGTAGGCCGCCTTGTAGACCGGCGTGGCCACCACGATCACGCGGGCCGCCGCCACCTGGGCGATGGCGCGCTCGATGGCCGGATGGTTCCACTCGGCCAAGAGCAGCGCCTGCGCTGGCAGTTCGCGAACGGCGAGCCGCTCGATCCGCGCATGGCGCCGGGCCAGCCGCTCGCCCACCGCATCGAGCAAGGCGGTGGAACGGGACGGGGCCGTCGGGCTACCGGCAATCAGGAGAACGGACACGGAAAACCTCAGTTCGATGAAAAAAAGCGCGAATTCGCGGGGCCGCCGCGCACGGCCGCCCGAAGCGGCCGGCCCGCCCTCCGGCAGGGGGTGGGCGAAGCGACACGAAGTGCGCGCGGCCGGGGGGGTTACTTTTGTTTCGCTGTGTAGATCTGGTCGAAGGAGCCGCCGTCGGCGAAGTGCTCCTTGTCGGCCTTCGCCCAGCCGCCGAAGGCCTGGTCGATGGTCACCAGCGTGAGCTTGGGGAACTGCTTGTCGTACTTGGCCTTGGCCTTCTCGGAGGTCGGGCGGTAGAAGTTGCGGCCCGCGATGTCCTGGCCTTCGTCGGAGTACAGGTACTTCAGGTACTCCTCGGCGACGGCGCGCGTGCCCTTCTTGTCGACGACCTTGTCGACCACCGACACGCTGGGCTCGGCCAGGATGGAGATCGACGGCACCACGATCTCGAACTTCTCGGGGCCGAATTCCTTCAGCGCCAGGAAGGCTTCGTTCTCCCAGGCCAGCAGCACGTCGCCCACGCCGCGCTGCACGAAGGTGATGGTCGCGCCGCGCGCGCCGGTGTCGAGCACGGGCACGTTCTTGAACAGGTTGCCGATGTATTCCTTGGCCTTCGCGTCGCCGCCGTACTTGCGCTTGGCGAACTCCCACGCAGCCAGGTAGTTCCAGCGGGCGCCGCCCGAGGTCTTGGGGTTCGGGGTGATCACCTGCACGCCGGGCTTGACCAGGTCGTCCCAGTCCTTCAGGCCCTTGGGGTTGCCCTTCTTCACCAGGAACACGATGGTCGAGGTGTAGGGCGCGGAGTTGTGCGGCAGGCGCTTCTGCCAGTCGGCCTTGACCAGGCCGCCGTGCGAAACCAGTGCATCGATGTCGCCGCCGAGCGCCAGCGTGGCCACGTCGGCATCGATGCCGTCGATGATCGAGCGGGCCTGCTTGCCCGAGCCGCCGTGCGACTGCTTGACCGTCACGTCTTGGCCGGTCTTGGCCTTCCAGTACTTGGCAAAGGCCTGGTTGTAGTCCACGTAGAGCTCGCGTGTCGGGTCGTACGACACATTCAGCAGCGTCACGGGGCCCTTGGCCGCCGCGGCGCCCTGCGCGAACGTCGGCAACGCCGACAGGGCCATGGCACCGGCCACGCCGGCACCCAGGGAAAGCTTGATAAAGTCGCGGCGAAGGCTCATGGTGTCTTGCTCTGAAAAGGCATATCGATGAAGCTGCGTATTCTCAATACGACATATAGAAACTGGAACGACCAAGTTTTCAGTTCTAAATAGCCAAATCAACTAAGCAGCCCTTTCCCGCTTTTTTTCCCGTATCCCCACTTTTCCCGTTCAAAAGGCAACAGAAATGGCACGCATGGTTCAGTGCATCAAGCTCGGCAAAGAAGCCGAAGGTCTCGACTTCCCGCCCTACCCCGGCGAGTTGGGCAAGCGGATCTGGGAAAGCGTCAGCAAGGAAGCCTGGGCTGCCTGGCTGAAGCAGCAGACCATGCTGGTCAACGAAAACCGCCTGAACCTTGCCGATCTGCGCGCCCGCCAGTACCTGGCGCGGCAGATGGAAAAGCACTTCTTCGGCGAAGGCGCCGACGTGGCCCAGGGCTACGTTCCCCCATCTGCCCCCTGACGGTCACCCCTGCGATTGCCGCCCACCTCTTCTTCGGGAAACACTGCAGAACCGGCTTCGCCGGGCTGCAGGTGTTGCCCCCTCGAAGGGGGTGGGCGAAGCGACACGAAGTACGCGAAGCCTGGGGGTGAGCCTGTTACCTGGCGCGCCGACGGCGTTCCCCGGAGCGAACGCTTCGACGACATTTATCACACCGAAACCGGCGCACTGGCTCAGTCGCGCCATGTTTTCCTCGGCGGCTGCGGCCTGCCCGAGGCCTGGGGCGGACAGCCCCAATGGCGGATTCTCGAAACCGGCTTCGGCCTGGGCCTCAATTTCCTGACAACCTGGCAGGCGTGGCGCGCCGATCCGGCACGGCCTCGGCTGCTGCACTTCGTCTCGGTCGAGGCCCATCCGGTCTCGGCCGGCGATCTGGTGCGCGCGGCCGGGGCGTACCCCGAACTCGCACCCCTTGCTGGTGAACTGGCCGCGCAGTGGAACGGCCTGCTGCCCGGCTTCCATCGGCTGGCCTTCGACGAGGGCCGCGTGCTGCTCACGCTGTGCGTCGGCGACGTGCAGCCGATGCTGCGCGCACAGCGCTTCGAGGCCGACAGCATCTTCCTGGACGGCTTCAGCCCGCAGCAGAACCCGGCGATGTGGTCGGCGGACACGCTCAAGGCCGTGTCGCGCTTCGCCCGCCAGGGCACACGCATCGCCACCTGGACCATCGCTCGGGCGATCCGCGATGCGCTCGCGCAGCAAGGCTTCGCCGTCGAGAAGCGACCCGGCCTGCCGCCCAAGCGCGACTGCCTGCGCGGCACCTTCGCCCCCGCCTGGACCGTGCGCCGCCGCGAACCCGCGCCGGAGCGCATCGAGGCGCCGGGCCGCTGCGCCGTTATCGGCGCGGGCCTCGCAGGTGCGGCCGTGGCGGCCAGCCTGGCACGGCGCGGCTGGCAGGTGACGGTGCTCGACGCGGCCGAATGGCCCGCATCCGGCGCCTCGGGGCTGCCGGTGGGCATGCTCGCGCCGCATGTATCCCCCGACGACGCCCTGCTCTCGCGGCTCACGCGCGCCGGCATCCGTGCGACCTGGATCGAACTGACACGGCTGCTCGAAGAAGGCCGGGACTGGCGCGCCAGCGGCGTGCTGGAGCGCCGGCCCGATGGCGATGTCCGCGTGCCCGCCGGCTGGAGCAGCCAGGGGCCGAACGAATCGTGGCCTGCCGGTGCTGATCAGCTGGCAGCGGCAGGCTTGCCCGCCGATGTTCCCGCGATCTGGCATGCCCGCGCAGCCTGGGTGAAGCCGCAACGCCTGATTGCCGCCTGGCTGCGCCAGCCGGGCGTCGAATTCCGTGGCGGTTGCCGGGTGGCGCGGTTGGAGCACCATGAAGACGGCTGGCAGCTGTTCGACGCGGCGGGCGAACTGCTGACCGAAGCAGATCGCATCGTCATCTGCGCCGGCTTCGAATCGGGCCGCTTCGCTCCTGCGCTCCCCTTGCAGCCAGTGCGCGGACAGGTCGCCTGGGGCCCGATGCCCGACGACAGCGCCCTGCTACCCACGACGCCGGTCAACGGCGACGGTCATCTGGTCGCTCACGTCCCCGGCGAGCACGGCGATGCAGCGATGTGGCTGGCCGGTGCCACCTTCGATCGCGACAGCACCAGCCTCGACCCCACCGAGGCGGACAGCAACGCAAACCGCGAGCGCCTCGAGCGTCTGCACCCGGACGCCGCCAGGGCGTTGGCCGGCGGCGAGAGCCACACATGGGTCGGCGTTCGATGCGCTTCGGGCGACCGGCGCCCTCTTGCAGGCCCGGTCGATGCCGGCCTCTGGACCTGCACAGCCCTGGGCTCGCGCGGCCTGAGCTTCGCCGCTCTGTGCGCCGAGCTGTTGGCCGCGCAATGGCACGCCGAGCCGCTGCCCTTGCCGGCCGCGCTGGCCAAGGCGCTCGGCACTCAGCGGCTCTGAGAATCAGCCCGTGGCCGGGGTCACGCCCAGCAGGCCACCATGGCGCCCGGGAAGATGCCGATCGCCGGCCCGCCGAGCACCTGCAAAGGGCCGAATGCTTCGGGCATCGGCTGCCTGCCTGACTACCCGGCGCTGTGCACCGAGGGCGCCAGCATGTGGTCGATGCGGCTGTCCCCGTAGGTGCGCAGCACTTCGGAGATCACCACCTTGTAGCCGTCGAGCCAGTTCGCCTGCGCGGCCTTGGCCTGCTGGTGCGCGGGGTGGCTGATCAGCGCCTGCAGGCTGTCGAGCGAATCCCAGTAGTAGACGTTCGACACGAGCCCGTTGCCGGGGTTTTCCCACATCTCCTCGCCCAGGTAGCCGGGCAGCGACCTGGCGGCTGCGGCGATGGTCTGGTCGAGGCGGTGGAACTCGTCGTCGAACTGCTTCTTGGCGAAGATGAAGGTGGCGCAGTACATGGCGGGCCGGAATCTCCTGGGTGGCGCAACGGATGTGCGAGCCGGACGGTCGAATGGACTGGCGCCGATTCTGCGGCATCGACGCCCGTGCGTTCCACACTTTTGCCGCGCGAAGGCACGAGAATGCGGCGCATGGCCACCCAGTACGACATCAGGCACACCACCGTCTACCGCTACAACCAGCCGGTCAGCTTCGGCCTGCACCGGGTGATGTTCCGCCCGCGCGACAGCCACGACCTGCGCGTGCTGGCCACCGACCTGCAGGTGAGCCCGGAGGCGAACACGCGGCTCATCCAGGACCCGTACTCCAACTCCGTCGCGCTGGTGCAGCCGCTGGGCGAAGCCACCGAGCTGCGCATCGTGTGCTCCTTCACCATCGAGCACGTGCCGCCGTCGCAGCGCGACCTGTTCACGCTCGATCCGTCCGCCGAGTTCCTGCCCTTCGCCTACTCGGTGCAGGAGCGGCTCGACCTGGAGCACTACCTGCGCCCGCACCACGACGACGACGAGCAAGGTACGCTGATCCGCTGGGCCCACCAGTTCCTGCAGGCCGACAAGCCCAACAGCACGCGCGAGGTGCTCACGCGCATGAACGCGCACATCGGCCGGAGCTTCGAATACAAGGCGCGCGACGAGGAAGGCACGCAGACGCCGCTGGAAACGCTGGCGCTGGGCAGCGGCAGCTGCCGCGACTACGCGCTGCTGATGATGGAAGCCACGCGCCGCCTGGGTATCGCCACCCGCTTCGTCTCGGGCTACCTCTACGACGCGGCACTCGACACCGCCGCGCGGGCTCAGGGCGAGCCCGACTCGATGACCGGCGCCGGCACCACGCACGCCTGGCTGCAGGCCTACCTGCCGGGCGTGGGCTGGCTCGCCTTCGACCCCACCAACAACCTCATGGGCAGCGGCCAGCTGATCCGTGTCGGCGTGGCACGCGACCCTTCGCTGGCGGCGCCGATCTCGGGCAGCTGGTTCGGCGACCCCGAGGCCTACGACGGACTCGAGGCCACGGTGGTCGTCACGCGCCGCGAGGGTTGAGCACCGCGGCAGCGGTGCTCAACTGCGCGCCGCCAGCTTCGCTTCAAGTTCGGCGATGCGCGCCCTCGCCTCGTCGCCTTCCGGAATCGGCCGGCCGCTGTCGCGCCACTGCACCGCGCTCTTGAAGCCTTCGGCCTCCGCCTGGCGCCTGAACCACATGCCCTCGGGGTTGTGGCGCGTGATGCCGTCGAACACGGTTGCGAACATCTGGCTCTGCTCCAGCCCCATCGAATGCCAGACCTGGTTGACGACCAGCTTGTGCATCATGAGATGCGAGCTCGGCACGCCCGCGATGCGCTGCGCGAGCTGCATCGTGGCCTCCTCGAGCCGCTCGGCCGGCACCGAGAGATTGGCCAGCCCCCATTCGGCTGCCTGCGTGCCGGTGATGGTGTCGCCGGTGAACATGAGCTGCTTGGCGCGCATGGCGCCGAGGCGGTAGGTCCACATCGCGGTGGTCGGGCAGCCCCACACGCGCGTGGGCATGTAGCCGATGCGCGCATCGTCGGCCATGGTCAGCAGGTCGCAGCACAGCGCGATGTCGCTGCCGCCGGCCACCGCGTAGCCGTGTACCTTGGCGATGGTGGGCTTGCGGCTGCGCCACAGGGCCATGAAGTCGTCGGTGTTGCGCTTCATGGCGGCGTAGTCGAGCATCGGGTCCCAGGGCGTCTTTTCCTGCCGGCAGGGGTGGTCGCCCTGGTCACCGTCACCCTGGCGGCCATGGCCTTCGGCGTAGTCGCCCAGGTCGTAGCCGGCGCAGAAGGCACGGCCTGCGCCCTCGACCACGATCACGTGCACCTCGTCGTCGGCCTCGGCCCATTCGACCGCCCGGCGTATCTCGCCGGGCGTGGTCTCGCCGATGGCGTTGAGCTTGTCGGGCCGGTTGAGCACGAGGCGCGCGATGCGCGGGTGCTGCGGGTCCTTGTCGATCAGGACGGTTTCGAAGGCTGGCATGGCGGGCTGTCTCCTTGTGTTGAGGGGCGGTCGCGCTGCTTTTTTAGCATCGACCGCCTCGCACGCCCAGACCCGGAAAGAGCCTTCAGCCCGCTGTTGCCCCACCCAGCTGGAAGCGGAAGACCGCGCCCTTGTCGGCCTGCTGCACCAGCCGGATGTCGCTGCCGTGCAACTGCAGGATGCGCTTGACGATCACCAGCCCCAGCCCGCCGCTGCTCGCCGTGCCGTCGGCGCGCGAGCCGCTCATGAACACCGGGCGCGTGAAGATCGCCTTCTGCAGCTCGCCCGGAATGCCCGGCCCCGTGTCGCTCACCTGCACCGTCACGCCGCCGTTCTCGGCGCGCAGCTGCACCACGATCTCGCCGCCCTCGGGCGTGTGGCGGATGGCGTTGTCCAGCAGGTTGGTCAGCACGCGCTCGATCATGCCGAGGTCGGCCGACACCACCGGCAGGCCCGGCGCGATGTCGGGCTTCAGGCGCTGATGCCTGGCCTCGGCCGCCAGCTCGAACTTCTGGAACACGTCCTGCACCAGGTCGGCCAGCGCGAAGCTCTCCTTCTCGGGCTTGACCACGCCGTATTCGAGCCTCGCCAGTTCGAAGGCCTCCTGCGCCAGCCGGCCGACCTTGCGGCTCTGGCCGAGGGCGATTTCGAGATAGCGCCGCCGCTCCGCCTCGTCGAGCGTGCCGGCCTTGAGCAGCAGCGTTTCGAGGTAGCCATGCAGCGAGGTGAGCGGCGTGCGCAGGTCGTGCGAGATGTTGGCGAAGAGCTCGCGGCGCTGCTGGTCCTGCAAGGTCAGCTCGCGCCATTGTTCGGCGATGCGCTTCGTCATCTGTGCAAAGGCCTGGCCCAGCTGGGCGATCTCGTCGCTGCCGCGCGAAAGCCGCTCCAGCGTGGGCGCCTCGCCTTCGAGCGATGCGATGCCTTCGGTCTCGAAGCGCTTCACCGCCGCCGTCAGCTCGCGCAGCGGCCGCGTGATGAGCCGGAATGCCGCCAGCCCCGCAAGCAGCCCGAGCAGCGCCACCAGCCCCATCGCCCACAGCGTGGTGCGCAGCACGTTGTCGGCCGCCACGTTGGCGACCAGCGCGTCGTGGTCCTCGCCCTGGAGCACCACATAGACATAGCCCGCGTCGCGCCCGCCCATCTGCAGCGGCGCGGCGCTGAATACCTTGGCGCCGCTCGGGCTGCGCGGGTCGTCCCCCGCGATGGGCAGCGGCGCGCCCGAGAGCAGCTTGCGGACCGGCCCCAGATCGACCCTGTCGCGCTTCAAGTGTCCCGGCGGCGCGGCCTGCGCCTCGATGCGGCCGTCCAGCCCGAGCAGATAGACCTCCACGCTGGGGTTGACGGCCATCAGCTTGTCGAACAGGTCCTTCACCGCCGCCTGGTCGAGCCCGCCGGGCTTCATGAGTTCGGAGTTTTCGGCGATGTGTGCCGCCAGCCCGAGCGAGAGGCGCTGCACCACTTCCTGCTCGTGCATGCCGTTGGAGCGAACCTGCAGCCACACCGACGCGCCGCAGCACACCAGCAGCAGCACCGCGAACACGGCCGACAGCCGCCGCGAAAGCGTGGCCCAGGCCATCGTCATGCGGCCTCCTCCGCGCTGCCGGTGGCCGAGAGCTTGTAGCCGCGCCCCCACACGGTGAGGATGCGCTTCGGCTGCGTGGGGTCGGCCTCCACCTTGGTTCGCAGCCGGTTGATGTGGGTGTTGACGGTGTGCTCGTAGCCGTCGTGCTGGTAGCCCCAGACCTGGTTGAGCAAGTCGAGCCGCGAGAACACCTTGCCGGGATTGCGCGCGAAGAAGTACAGCAGGTCGAACTCGCGCGGCGTGAGCTCCACCGGCTTGCCGTCCACCCGCACCTCGCGCGCCAGCGGCTCGATGTCGAGGTTGCCCAGCGTGAGGCTGCCCGAGTCCATGCGCGCGTTGCGCGCCATCGCGTCAGTGCGCCGCAGCAGCGCCTTTACGCGCGCCACCAGCTCCAGCACCGAGAAGGGCTTGGCCAGGTAGTCGTCGGCCCCCAGTTCCAGGCCGAGGATGCGGTGCACCTCGCTCGAGCGGGCGCTGATGATGATGATCGGCGTGTATCGCGCCATCGCGCGGGCTCGGCGGCAGATCTCGAGGCCGTCGATGCCGGGCAGCATCAGGTCGAGCACCAGCGCGTCCCAGTTGCCCCGCTCCAGCTCGCGAAGGCCGGCGTGGCCGTCGGCGGCGTGCTCGATGGCGTAGCCCTCGTCGCGCAGGTGCATGCGCAGCAGTTCGGCAATGTGGGCGTCGTCCTCGACGATCAGCACGCGCTTGGGAGTGTCCATGGTGGCGCCATTGTCCCGCCATCCGGCCGGCGGAGTTATCACGATTAATTGAACTTTGCGTGATGAATCGGCCATGGGGTGCGCCGAACAATCCGCCCCATGAACAGCACGACAGCCACCGCCCCCATCCCCGCCACGGCCGAGGCCGGGCCGGTACATCCGCTGTGGATGCGCATCTCGCACTGGCTCAACGCGCTGGCCGTGGTGATCCTGGTGACCAGCGGCTGGCGCATCTACGACGCCTCGCCCTTCTTCCCCTTCACCATCCCGACCGTGGTCACGCTCGGCGGCTGGCTCGGCGGCGCCCTGCAATGGCACTTTGCGGCGATGTGGCTGCTGGTGGCCAACGGCCTGTTCTACCTGTTCATGAACATCGCCACCGGCAGGCTGGCCACGAAGTTCTTTCCGCTGACGCCGCGCGGCGTGCTGCACGACGCACTGGCCGCGCTCAAGGGCAGGCTCTCGCACGCCGACCCGCGCCACTACAACAGCGTGCAGAAGCTGGCCTACCTGTTCGTGATGCTCGACCTGATCGTGATCGTGCTCTCGGGCTTGGTGCTGTGGAAGTCGGTGCAGTTCCCGGTGCTGCGCGAGCTGATGGGCGGCTACGAGTCGGCGCGCCGCGTGCACTTCTTCGGCATGGCCGCGATCGTCGCCTTCGTCGTCGTGCACCTCGTGATGGTGGCCCTGGTGCCCCGCACGCTCCTCACCATGATCCGCGGCCGCGCCGCCAAAGCCCGATGAAGATATTCAAAGCCCCCACCCTGAGCGGCATCGACGGCGACGCCGTGCTGCGCGAAGCCCGCACGCTGATCTCGAAGAAGCTCGACGAGCCCTCGCGCCGCGTCTTCCTGCGGCGCTCGCTGACCCTCGGCGGCCTTTCGCTGCTCACCGGCTGCAGCATCAGCGACAACGCGCAGGTGGAGGCCGCGCTCACGAAGATCTCGCGCTTCAACGACAAGGTGCAGGGCCTGATCTTCAGCCCCACGCAGCTCGCGCCGACCTACACGGAGGCCGAGATCACCCGCCCCTTCCCCTTCAACGCCTACTACGGCGAGGACGAGGTGCGCGAAGTCGACGAGGCCAGCTACAGGCTGGAAGTGACCGGCATGGTCGCCGACAGGCACGCCTGGACGCTGGCCGAACTGCGCGCCATGCCGCAGCAGGAGCAGATCACGCGGCATATCTGCGTGGAGGGCTGGAGCGCCATCGGCCGATGGGGCGGCGTGCGCTTCGCCGACTTCCTGCGCCACATCGGCGCCGACCTCACGGCCAAGTACGTCGGCTTCAAGTGCGCCGACGACTACTACACCAGCATCGACATGCCCACCGCCCTGCATCCGCAGACGCTGCTCGCGCTGAGCTACGACGGGCAGCCGCTGCCGCCGAAGTACGGCTTTCCGATGAAGCTGCGCATGCCCACCAAGCTTGGCTACAAGAACCCGAAGCACATCAAGGCGATGTTCGTCACCAACACCTATTCCGGTGGCTACTGGGAAGACCAGGGCTACAACTGGTTCGGAGGGAGCTGAGGGGCCGATAGCCACTCGACTGCCGAAGAAAGCGAAAGGCGGAGTTCCACCGGGACCGAGCCGACATTGAAGACCCAACCTCAACTCACTCAGGAAGACGCCAAATGAACAAGCTCACCGCAACCCTTCTCGCCACCTGCATGGCCTTCGCCGGCGCCTCGGCCTTTGCCGCCGACGAAATGGCGAAGGACGGCATGGCCAAGGACTCGATGTCCAAGGACGGCATGAAGAAGGATTCGATGGCCAAGGACTCCATGTCGAAAGACGCGATGAAGAAGGACTCGATGGCGAAGGACTCCATGTCCAAGGACGGCATGAAGAAGGACGCCATGGGCAAGGACGAGATGAAGAAGTAGGCGCCCCGCCGCGCTGCCGCCCCACAGCGCTACCGCATCACCATTGACGCCGGGGCGATTCGGCGTCAATGTCACCTCCCTCAAGGAATCCGCACCATGAAGAAATCCTTCGCACTCACCGCCGGCACGCTGGCTGCCGCAGTCCTCGTCTGGCAGGCGGCACCCTCCTTCGCAGAAACCGCGCGCCGCGTGCCCGCGCCCACCGCCGACCTGGCCGCGGCACCGGGCGCGAAGACTGAAACCGCAGTATTCGCCGGCGGCTGCTTCTGGGGCGTTCAGGGCGTGTTCCAGCGCGTCAAGGGCGTGAGCAACGCCGTGTCGGGCTATGCCGGCGGCGAGGCGAAGACGGCGCGCTACGACGAAGTCGGCTCGGGCCGCACGGGCCATGCCGAGTCGGTGCGCATCACCTACGACCCGCAGCAGGTCAGCTACGGCAAGCTGCTGCAGATCTACTTCTCGGTGGCGCACGACCCTACCGAGCTCAACCGCCAGGGCCCCGACGTGGGCACCCAATACCGCTCCACCGTGTTCGCCGAGAACGCCGAGCAGGCCCGCATCGCCAACGCCTACATCGCGCAGCTCAACCAGGCGAAGACCTTCGGCAAGCCGCTGGCCACCACGGTCGAGCTGTCGAAGCCCTTCTACGCGGCCGAGGACTACCACCAGGACTACCTGACGCTGCACCCGAGCCAGCCCTATATCGCGATCAACGACATGCCGAAGATCGACGACCTGAAGAAGCTCTTCCCCGAGAGCTACAAGGCCACGCCTTCACTGGTGAAGGCGGCCAAGGCAGGCTGAGCGGGCGCCAGGTCATTCCTTGTATTCGCCGCGGCGCGCGGCCCGGTTGGCGCTGGTGCGCTCCACCAGCGCCCGCTGTGCAGTCGCCACGTTGGCCGCATCGCCCTTCCATGCATCGAGCGCTGGCTGCTGCACCGCGCGGGAGAACGAGAAGGTCAGCGCCCATGGCAGGCGCGATTTGTAGCGGCGATTCATTTCGTTGAGCCGCGCCGACGCCAGCTGCGCAGGCTGGCCGCCCGAGAGAAAAGCCACGCCGGGCACCACGGCCGGCACGGTGCGCAGCAGGCATTGCACAGTCGCCTCTGCCACTGCCTCGACGGAATCCTGCACGGCAGCCTTCAACCCCGGCAGCACCATGTTGGGCTTCAGCAGCATGCCTTCGAGCAGGACGCCCTGTGCGCGCAATTCAACGAAGGTGCGGTGCAAAACCTCCTCGGTGACCTCTGCGCAGCGCGCGAGCGAATGGTCGCCGTCCATCAGCACCTCGGGCTCGACGATGGGCACCAGCGCGGTCTCCTGGCACAGCGCGGCATAGCGCGCCAGTGCATGTGCGTTGACGCGTATGCAGGCGCGGCTCGGCAGGCCGACGCCGATGGCGATCACGCCGCGCCACTTGGCGAAGCGCGCGCCCATCGTGGCGTATTCGGCAAGGCGCTCGCGCAAGCCGTCCAGCCCTTCGGTAACGGTCTCGCCCGGGTGGCCGGCCAGCGGCTTGGCGCCCGTGTCGACCTTGATGCCGGGAATGATGCCGGCGTCGGCCAGCGCCTTCGCAAAGGGATGGCCTGCGTTGGTCTTCTGCCGGATCGTCTCGTCGAAAAGGATCGCGCCAGAGATGCTGTCGGCCAGGCCCGGCGCAGTGACGATCAGCTCTCGCCAGTCGCGCCTCGCAGCCTCCGTCTGCGGTATGCCGAGCGCGGCGAAGCGCTTGTTGCAGGTGGCATTGCTCTCGTCCATCGCGAGCAGGCCCTTGTCGTCCGCGACGAGCGCGCGGGCAGTGTCGATCAGTGTTCGTTCGGTCATGCGGGGCACCTCTCTGGCGGGCATGGTACGCCCGTGGCCTTCCGTTCTTCTACGGCAGGCTGGTCGCGGTGCTCAATGAAGGCCAATCCGCGCTGGGCCAGCAAGGGCCGTTCACCGCGCTGGCGATGCCCTGACGAAACAGGACCTAGATCACGTTCTTCTCGAGCAAGGGCCTGTTCTCGAGAATCCGCGCGAAGGACACCGGCGACAGATCGAGGCTGCGGTATTCGCCGAAGCGGATCAACTCCGCCACGCCGCGCCCCGCCGCCGGGCACTGCTGCAGGCCGTGGCCCGAGAAGCCGTTGGCGAAGTAGAGGTTGTCGCAGTCGGGGTGCAGGCCGAGGATGGCGTTGTGGTCGAACACGTTCATCTCGTAGTAGCCGGCCCAGGCGCCGGTCATGCGGATGGCTTCGAAAGCGGGCACGCGCTCGGCCAGCGAGGGCCAGATGAAGCTGTCGAAGGCTTCGTACTCGACCTCGAGCGGCGCGTCATCCAGGTCATGGTCTTCCTGCGGCGCGAAGCCGCAGATGAACTGGCGGCCCTCGGGGCGCAGCCAGATGCCGGAGGTGTCGATCACCAGCGGGCAGCCGGGCAGCGTCTCGGGGCACGAGAAGCTGAACACGCTGCGGCGGCGGCCGCGCACCGGCAGGTCGATGCCGGCCCATTGCGCCACTTTCGCGGCCCAGGCGCCGGCGGCGTTGACGACGAAGTCGGCTTCCAGCGTCTCGGCGCTGTCGAGCTGCACGCCGGTCACGGTGCGGCCGTGTCGGCGCAGGCCTATCGCATGCGCCTGCACGTAGCGCACGTCCTGCGACACCGCCTTCCTGCGGAAAGCCTGCAGCAGGCTGTAGCCGTCGTACCAGCCCTCGCCCGAGAGGCCGAGCGAGGCAAGTTCGACGCCTTCGGTCGAGATCCACGGAAAGCGCGCCTTCAGTTCATCGGGCGTGAGCAGCGCCACGTCCACCGCGTGCGCCTTCTGCATCGCGTGGTTCTCGCGCAGCACCTCGACGCCGGCCTGCGAGGCCAGGTACAGGTAGCCGGGCTCGACGAGGCCGATGTCGGGCACCTCATCGCCCACGCACAGGGTCTCGCCAAGATTGCGGAAGAAGTCGATGCCGTAGAGCGACATCTGGATGTTGATGGCGGTGGAGAACTGCTGGCGGATCGAGCTGGCCGACAGCGCCGACGATGCCTGCTTGTAAGAGAAGTCGCGCTCGACCACCGTGACCTCGAAGCGCTCGCCGTCGGAGTCGCGGGTCAGGAAGTAGGCGATGGCGGAACCGATGGCCCCGCCGCCGATGATCACCACACGCCGCATGAATTGCCTTCCTTGCTGCTGTCTGCCTTCATTGATTCAGCCCTGCCCTTCATGGGCCAACTGCGCCGCCGCGAGGTCCCACAGTGCATGCCCCACCGTCTTGAGCAGCACCGGGCGGCCCGGCGACGCCGGCGATGCATCGCGGAACGCCTGCACCGCCGCCCAGTCCACGCCCGCGCGGATCAGGTCGCCCGCCTCGTTGCGCGCGCCCTCCAGCGTATCCACAAACACGGCGCAGCGGCGCACGAGTTCTGGCGGCACCTCGGCCATGTCGGGGCGATAGGCGCCCACGGCGATGAGGGTGGCGTCCGGCCTCACGCCTGGCGGCACCACGGGCTCCTGCGAATTGGTCGCGGCGACGATCAGGTCGGCCTCTTCCACTGCAGTTGTCGGGTCGTCGATTGCCTGGGCGTCGACGCCCCGCGAGCGCATGTGCCGGGCCAGCGTCTCGGCGTGTTCGGGCGTCCGTGCCTGGATCTTCATCTGCCGCACGCCCCAGACCTCCGCGAAGGCCTCGGCATGCGCGCGAGCCTGCACCCCGGCGCCGATCAGCAGCATGCGACGCGCCTCCGTGCGTCCCGCCCTCGCCGCTCCGGCCAGCGACAGCGCCGCCGTGCGACGCGCCGTGAGCACGTTGCCATCCATCGCGAGCAGCCGGGTGCCGGTGGCCGCATCCATCAGCGTGACATCGCCCTGCACCACGGGCAGGCCGAGTTCCGCGTTGGCGGCGTGCACGGTCACCGTCTTCAGGGCGGCGAAGCGCCGGTCGGCGGCCGGCATCAGCAGCATGACGCCACCTCCGGCGAGCTGCACGCAGGTGCGCGGCGATGCATGCGCCTCGCCAAGCCGCTCGCGCTCGAACATCTGCAGCAGCGCTTTCACCAGCGCGCTGTAAGGCAGCGCGGCGGCGGTCTGCGCGGCATCCAGCGTGCGCATGCGGGCCGCCCTCTTCAGGAGCCCGCCACGCGCACGCGCTTGCCGTCCTTGTAGGTGAAGACGGTGAAGTCGGGCTTCTGCAGGTTGCCTTTGGCGTCGAAGCTGATGGTGCCGGTGACGCCGTCGAACTTCACCTTGCGCATGGCCGGCAGGTAGGCCTGCGGCTCGACCGAGTTGGCGGCGCGCATGCCGGCGGCCAGCGCCATCATGGCGTCGTAGAGGTACGGCGCGTAGGTCAGCACCTCGGTGCCGTAGCGGGCCTTGTAGCGCTGCTCGAACTCGGCGCCCCTGGACGTCTTCTCGACCTCCTTGCCGCCGCGCGTGCAGTACAGCAGCCCGTCGACCGCGCCGCCGCTGATCTTCGCGACCTCGTCGGTGCACAGCCCGTCGGTGCCCAGCAGCTTGGCCGTGATGCCGAGCTGCTTCATCTGGCGCGCGATGAGCCCGCCTTGCGCGTCCATGCCGCCGTAGAACACCACGTCGGGCTGCCTGCTCTTGATGGTGGTGAGGATGGCCATGAAGTCGGTGGCCTTGTCGCTGCCGTACTCCTGCGCCACGACGTTGCCGCCCAGCGCCTTCACGCCGCGCGTGAACACCTCGGCGGCGCCCTGGCCGTAGGCAGTGCGGTCGTCGATCACCGCGATGTTCTTCGCCTTCAGGTCCTTCACCGTGTAGCTGGCGATGGCCATGCCCACGTCCTCGTCGCTCGCGAGGATGCGGAAAACGTTGTCGTAGCCCTGCTTCGTGAAGCTCGGGTTGGTGGCGGTGGACACGTCGGGCAGACCCGCGCGGCTGTAGACCGCCGAGGCCGGAATGGCCGCGCCCGAGTTGAAGTGGCCCAGGATGCCCTTCACGCCCATGTCGGTGAGCTTGTTGGCGACCACCATGGCCTGCTTGGGGTCGGCCTGGTCGTCCTCGGACTGCAGCACGAACCTGATCTTCCTGCCGCCGATGACGAGGCCCTGCTTGTTCAGGTCTTCGACCGCGAGGCGCGCGCCGTTGTCGTTGTCCTTGCCCCAGTGGGCCGCGCCGCCGGTGAGCGGGCCCGCGTGGCCGATGGTGACGGTCTGCTCCGCCGCGGCCTGCGCGAACGCGGCGGCGGGCAGACCCAGGGCGGAAGCCAGCGCGATGCCAATGGCGGCATTGCGACGGGTGCGCGAAACAATCATCGGAAGTCTCCTCGTATCGTTGGCAGGGGTCGGCACGCAGAATAGAGTCGCGGGCGGACACGGAACAAACGCTAAAAACTCACAACGTTGTGCGAGCCGGGAAGGAATCCGACCCGGGCACGACCGGTGCTTCGGCACCGGCAACGAGACAACTGCTGGCTATCGATCGATGAGAAAAGACATTCCCAACCTCGGCGCGCTGCAGGCCTTCGAGGCCTCGGCGCGGCTGGGCAGCTTCACCCGCGCGGCGAGCGAACTGGCGCTCACGCAGAGCGCCGTCGGCCGGCAGGTGGCCATGCTGGAGCAGCGTCTGGGCGTGCCGCTGTTCTCGCGCGTGCGGCGCCGCCTGACGCTCACCGACACGGGGCGCGAGTATGCGGCCCGCATCCGCCGCCACCTCGACCAGATCCGCCGCGACACGCTGGAGATCAGCGCCGGCCACGAGATGGGCTTCGTGCTGGAGCTTGCCGTCGTGCCCACCTTCGCCACGCAGTGGCTCATACCGCGCCTGCCGGAGTTCAGCCGGCTTCATCCGAACATCACGGTGAACCTGTCGGCGCGCTCGCAGCCTTTTTCCTTCCAGGAAAACGCCTACGACGCGGCCATCTACTTCGGCGACCAGTTCTGGCCGAACACGCGCGGTGGGCTGATCTTTTCCGAGGGCGAGATGGTGCCCATCTGCAGCCCCGCCTTCCGCGACGCGCACGGGCCGTGGGACGAAGCCGGCTTCGAGCGCTGCCGCCACGTGCACCTGAGCACGCGCGCCCATGCATGGCGCGACTGGTATGCGCAGCAGGGCTGGGAGTACACGGTGCATGCCTCGCGCGGGCCGCGCTACGAACTCTTCACCATGGTGGTGGCGGCCACGGCCGCCGGCATGGGCGTGGGCCTGGCGCCGCGCATCCTGATCGAGCACGAGCTGCGCACGGGCGAACTCGTGATTCCGGTCGACCGGCACCTCGACGTGCCCCAGGGCTACTACTTCGCGTACCCCGAGGGCCGGCCGGCCTCCGGGGCGCTGGAAGACTTCAAGCGCTGGGTGCTCGGGCTGACACCCGGCTAGGAAAGGCGCTAGACCGGGTTCGGGTTGCGTTCCAGGAAGCCCTGCTGGTGCCAGTAGGGATAGGCCCGCGTCGTCGCGCTGGCCGCGTCGAGCTCGGCAACCTGTTCGGGCGTGAGGTTCCAGCCCACCGCGCCGAGGTTCTGCCGCAGCTGCGCCTCGTCGCGCGCGCCGACCACCACGCTGGACACCGTCGGGCGCTGCAGCAGCCAGTTGAGCGCCACCTGCGGCACCGTCTTGCCGACTTCGGCGCCGATCTTTTCCAGCGCATCGACCACGCGGTACAGCAGCTCGTCGTGCACCGGCGGGCCCATGTCGGCCGTCGCGTGCAGTCGGCTGTTGGCGGGCAGCGGCTGGCCGCGGCGGATCTTGCCCGTGAGCCGGCCCCAGCCCAGCGGGCTCCACACCACGGCGCCGATGCCCTGGTCGATGCCCAGCGGCATCAGCTCCCATTCGTAGTCGCGGCCGACCAGCGAGTAGTAGGCCTGGTTCGCGACGTAGCGCGCGAGGCCGTGGCGCTCCGACACGGCCAGCGACTTCATCAGGTGCCAGCCCGAGAAGTTCGACACGCCGATGTAGCGCAGCTTGCCCGCGCGCACCAGGTCGTCGAGCGTGGAGAGCGTCTCTTCCACCGGCGTGCTCGCGTCGAAGCCATGCAGCTGGAACAGGTCGATGTAGTCGGTGCCCAGCCGCTTGAGCGAACCATCGACCGCCTGCACGAGGTGGTGACGCGAAGAGCCCACGTCGTTCGGCCCCTCGCCGCTGCGGAAGGTGGCCTTTGTCGAGATCAACAGCCTGTCGCGCGGCCGCCCCTTGATCGCCTCGCCGAGCACCGACTCGGCCGCGCCGGACGAATAGATGTCGGCGCTGTCGAACATGTTCACGCCGGCTTCGAGACAGATGTCGATGAGCTTGCGCGCCTCGGCCACGTCGGTGCTGCCCCATGCGCTGAAGAACTCGCCCTTGCCCCCGAAGGTGCCGGTGCCAAAACTCAGTACGGGGACCTTGAGGCCGGATTTGCCCAGATGACGGTATTCCAAAGTGGTGCTCCTTGGTGCTTGCGGATTCGGGATGAAGAAAGGTGGCCGACAGACCGGTCGGACTGCCGCGCGGCCATTGTTGGTTGGCGCGTTCAACCCTGCGGACGAATGGGCTTTGCGCAGCGGGTCACAAGTGGTTGACGAAGTCATCAACCAGTTCACTTTTTAAGCCTTTAGCATGCGCCGCGAGGTCGTGACCTCGCGCTCATCCGATGCGCGAGGCCTGGCTTCTGCAGAGAGTCGATAACCAACAAATTCTTCAGGGAGGAAAACCCATGCTTGTCGAAATCGACGAACACGGAATGATCAGTCACGCGCGCGTGCGACATGCGCGCAGTCCAATCGGGATCGAGATCGTCGGAAGGGCCAGATTGCCTGCGGGATTTAAAGCTGTTGGGAAAGAAGCAGAACTGACTCTTGATGAATTGCGCGGCAGGCGTGGAATCTATGACGAGCCGACTGCGGCGCAGAATCAATCGCTCTCATGGCTTGTCAGCGTGCTTCAGGAGGCAATTCGAATCGATAGCGAGGAAGTTTTTCGCCATCCTCTGGTCAGCCGCAAGAACCCGACAGAGGCTCAGGGGGCAAATTGGAAAATGCTGGTGCCAACGCCATGAAACGAAGCATCGATCTCTTGATTCCAGCGGCAGTGCTGATTGCGGCTGCGGTGTTTCCGGCGCAAGCGTCCGACAGGCGATATCCCATCAGCCGTGTACAGAAGGTTGAGATCACAGAACCTTCGGGCAGAACGGTATGGGAGAACAAGGATTTTCTCGATTGCGATGATGTCGTTTTGACGGAAGAGGACGTTCTTTTTGCCCTGCGGCATATGCGCCGGATTTCGCGCAGTGCCTACGCCCCTGAAAAAACCGATACCACGGGGTGCGAAGGAGGTGCCAACGTTACGTTCAAAAACGGAAAAATCCTCGTCATGGGTATCGAGCCTAACGGACGAACTCTTGCTCTTGAGTACGACGCACGGATGAACCTAATGAACAGTCCGACGAGCTTCTACGAATGCAGCCCTTGCCGGGACCGCAAGATGGCGCTCCTGAAAGATGCGCTGGACAGAGCAGACGAGCGACGGCTCAAAAGGCTGGAGGCAGAAGGAAAAATCCCTCCCGGCGAGGCCGAGCGCCGGCTGAAAGCCTTGCGAATCAGCCGCTGAGCGACTACACCCAACCCGCTTCGGCGGGTTTCTCTGGCTCCGACCCTCGCAACCTCTCGCATTGGGCAGACCAGCGTCTGGCTACCATCACCCGATGCGAATCTCCCTCGAAAGCCCCGCCCAGCCCGACGTCATCCAGCTCATCGACGACCTCGACGCCTACCAGAAGCCGCTGTATCCACCCGAGTGCCACTACGGCATCGACATTGCGGCGCTGTCTGCGCCGAACGTGCTGTTCGCGGTCGCCCGCGATGGCGAAGGCACGGCCGTCGGCTGCGGGGCCATCGTGATGGAGCCGGAGTTCGGCGAACTCAAGCGCATGTACGTCCGGCCGGAGAACCGGGGGCAAGGCGTCGCAGCGAAAGTGCTGGGTTTCCTCGAGGGCGAAGCGAAGGCGCGCGGCTGCGCGATGTTCAGGCTCGAAACGGGCGTGAGCCAGCCGGAGGCGCTCTCGTTCTATGCGCGCGCGGGCTATGCGCGGCGCGGACCGTTCGGGACGTACCCGGACGATCCGCTGAGCGTGTTCATGCAAAAGGAAGTCGCGGGCTGAGAGGCCGCAGCCTCCATCGCCGATGAATCCGGTCAGCGCCTGATCCGCACCAAGGCCGCGCTGCGCTCAGCCTGCCTCCGGCCCCGACAACGCCGCACGCATCGCGCGGGTCGCGCTGTCGGCAGCTTCGATGCGACGGCTCATTTCCTCATTGACCAGACGCACCAAGGAGCCGAGTTCGGTGCGCGTGGGACCGAGTTGTTCTGTATCGCCCACCTCCAGCGGCGCGATGAGCTTTTCAAGGCATGAATAGGCGCAGAGCACTTCGCGAAGACTGTCGGTGTCGTCGCAGGCTTGAAGAGCGAGGGCTTCGGCAGCGTCGAAGCGGGTTGATGCGGATGGCGTACGCGAGCGAGTAGAAGCAGCCATGAATGGCCTCCGGTGAACGCAGAGATGCTTCGAGACGCCAATCCCGAGCACCCCGAGCTTTCGGCGTGCGGGGCGCAGTTTATCGCCCGGATGAAGAACTCATCGAAGCGAACTCAAAGCCGCATTCCGAGCCAGATTACCGTCTCGGTCGAGGCCGCAACAACCGGGCTCAGCAACTTCGTCCACACATGGCCCGCACGCACATGCGACGCCGACTGGTCGTGATGCAACTGCTCCTCCTCGACGATTTGCGAGATGACATGGACGGCCGTTTCGTCCTTGCCAGCCAGTTCGCGCAATTGCGTCTTCAGGTGTCCCAGCACCACGCGCTCGACAGCCACTGTGGTCGCAGCGATGGCATCGCGACCCAGCAGCCCGGTGAGCAGACCCAGTACCCATCCGCCGATGCCGCACAACCAATAGCTGCGGCAACTGCGCAATCCCCGTCTCTGCAGTTCTGCCCAGAACAGAGCCCGGTGTCTTTCCTCGTGGGACTTGAACTCACGCAACTCCGGTACGAGCGAGGGTGCGGTCCATTGCGCCACGAAGATCTGCGCCCTGTAGATGTTGACCGCGCCTTGCTCGCCCGCATGGTCGACCTTGAGGATCCGTCCGCCCAGCGTCGAACCCCGGTCCGGTTGCTTCCCCTCATTCATTGCAGATCCCTCATTTGCCGAGGATTTTGACGTGTCGGGCCTTCAGCCGGCGCAAATCAGCGACATCAGTGGAAATACCTAGAGACCACGCCGTCACCGGCCCGGGCGTTCCCTCCACGAGGGAAACGGCGCGCCTCTACACCTCCCGAACCCCCTTCCCGCTGGCCCGCTACTTGCGATCGTGATCAAAAATGACAGAAAATTTTCTTATCTGACTTATATTTGTAAACTGGTTTTCAAAAAACGCACACTTTCGGGCGCAACGCACCCTTCATGAGCACACCTTTCGATACCCCAGGCACCACCGTGGCACAGCGCATCGCGCAGGCCTTGCCGCGGCTGTCGCGCTCGCACCGGCAGGTGGCCGACTACGTGCTGGAGCATCCGCTGCAGGTGGCGACGCTGCCCATCGACGAGCTGGCTGCGGTGGTGGGCGTGTCGGTGGCCACGGCCAACCGCTTCGCTCGGGCGCTCGACTTCGACGGCTACGCCACCTTCCGTGCAGAGCTGGTGCGGGGCTTCGAGCCGCTGGTGGCGCCGGTGGAGCGGCTGCGGGGCAACCTGGAGCGGCCGACCACGGTGGCCGAGGTGTTCGCCACGGCGCTCGACGAGAGCCGCCGCAACATCGACGCGACGCGTCAGACGCTGGACTACGCCGCCTGCGAAGCCGCAGTGGCGCGCATCGGCAAGGCGCGCTCGGTCTATATCGGCGGCTTCGGCGCGAGCGCGTGGCTCGCGGGCCTGCTTCAGCACGGGCTGGACGGCAGCTGCAGCGACGTGCGCATGCTCTCCAGCGTGAGCGGCGTCACGCATGCGGCGCGCACGCTGATGCACGCTGGGCCGCAGGACGTGTTCATCGGCCTGACCTTTCCGCGCTACCTGACGGACACCATCGCGCTGGCGCAGCTCGCGCGCAGCCAGGGCTGCGCCGTCATCGCCCTCACCGACCGGCCCAGCTCGCCGCTGGCCCCCTTGGCCGACGTGGCGCTGTTCTGCCAGACCGAAACCAGCTACCGCCCGAACTGCGAGACCAGCGTGCTCGCGCTGATCGAGGCGCTGACCAGCGCGGTGTCGCTGCGCGCGCCCGACCCTGTGCAGTCGGCCGGCCGCATCCTGCAGGCGGTGCGCCCCTGGCTGCATGGCGCCAACGGCCTGCAGCGCATCAGCGGGACCGCCGCGGCAGCACCCCAGACACCCGATGCCCCCGCCCCCAGCGGCGCGGGCAGCAAGAAGAAGAAAGCTTCCCGATGACCCAGACCCATGTGCCCGTGATCGCCATCCATGGCGGCGCCGGCACCATCAGCGCCGCGACGACGAGCGCGGAACAGGCGCAGGCCTATCACGATGCTTTGAAGAACATCGTGGCCGCCGCGCAGGCGATGCTGCTCAAGGGCGCCTCCGCGCTCGATGCCACCTGCCTCGCGGTGGAGATGCTCGAGGAGTGTCCGCTCTTCAACGCCGGCCACGGCGCGGTGTTCACGCACGACGAAACCCATGAGCTCGACGCCGCCGTGATGGACGGCGCCACGCTCGCCGCCGGCGCGATCGCGGGCGTGTGCCACATCCGCCGCCCGGTGCGCGCCGCGCGCGCCGTGCTCGAAGACGGCGCCCATGTGCTGCTGGCCGGTGCCGGCGCCGAGACATTCGCGCGCGAACGCGGGCTGGAGATGGTCGAGCCTTCGTTCTTCTCCACCGAGGCGCGCCGCCAGCAGCTCTACCGCGTGCGCGGCACGGGCCGCGTGGTGACGGACCATGAAGGCGCGACGATGGCGGCGGCTGCAGCAGCAACTCCGTCCCCGCTCGACGAGGACAAGAAGTTCGGCACAGTCGGCGCGGTCGCGCTCGACATGCACGGCCACCTGGCCGCTGCCACCTCCACCGGCGGCATGACCAACAAGCGCGTCGGCCGCATCGGCGATTCGCCGCTCATCGGGGCCGGCACCTACGCCGATGACCGCACGGCCGCCGTGTCGTGCACCGGCAGCGGCGAGATGTTCATCCGCGTCGCCGCCGCCTACGACGTCTGCGCGCGCATGGCCTACGGCGGCGCGACGCTCGAAGCCGCCACGCACGCCGTGGTGCAGCAGTCGCTGCCGGCCATCGGCGGCTCGGGCGGGCTGATCGCCGTGGACCGCCACGGCAACCTGAGCCTGGCCTTCAACAGCGAAGGCATGTACCGCGGCCACGCGCGCGGCAACGAAGCGCCGCAGACAGCCATCTTCTCCTGACGCCGTACGCGCTCGCAGCCCCCTCTTTTCCTCGCACTCCCATGTCCACCCCTTCCCTCGCCCTGCCGGACGGCCGCGTTCTCGCCGTCGACGACCTCACCGTTCGCTTCTCGACTTCCGAGCGCACGGTCGATGCCGTGAAGAAGCTGTCATTCCACGTCGACCACGGCGAAACGCTCGCGGTGGTGGGCGAATCGGGTTCGGGCAAGTCGGTGACTTCGCTGGCGCTGATGCGCCTGGTGGAGCACGGCGGCGGCCGCATCCTGAACGGCAGCATGATGTTCCGCCGCCGCAACGGCGAAGTGCTCGACCTGGCGCAGGCGCGCGATAGCGCCATGCGCAACATCCGCGGCGCGGACATCGCGATGATCTTCCAGGAGCCGATGACGTCGCTGAACCCGGTGTTCACCGCCGGCGACCAGATCGCCGAGGCCATCCGCATCCACCAGGGCAAGAGCGACGCGGCAGCGCGCGCCGAGGCGCTGCGCATGCTGGAGCTGGTGCGCATTCCCGAGGCGCGCAACGTGCTCGACCGCTTTCCGCACCAGCTCTCGGGCGGCATGCGCCAGCGCGTGATGATCGCGATGGCGCTGTCGTGCAAGCCGCAGCTGCTGATCGCCGACGAACCGACCACCGCGCTGGACGTGACCATCCAGGCGCAGATCCTCCAGCTCATCCGCGAACTGCAGAAGGAGATGCACATGGGCGTGCTCTTCATCACGCACGACATGGGCGTGGTGGCCGAGATCGCCGACCGCGTGCTGGTGATGTTCCGCGGCGACAAGGTGGAAGAAGGCGTCTCCGACGACGTGTTCGCAGCGCCTCGGCACCCCTACACCCGCGCGCTGCTGTCGGCCGTGCCGAAACTGGGCGCGATGCAGGGCACCGACCTGCCTGCCAAGTTCGAACTGCTGCGCACCGAGGCCAGCGCCGACGCCGCGGCGCCCCATCAGGCCACCCCGCAGGACACGGTGCGCGCAGACGCCGGCCCGATCCTGCGCGTGCGCGACCTCGTCACCCGCTTCGACGTGCGCAGCGGCCTCTTCGGCCGCGTGAAGCGCCGCGTGCATGCGGTGGAGAAGATCAGCTTCGACCTGTACCCCGGCGAAACGCTGGCGCTGGTGGGCGAATCGGGCTGCGGCAAGTCGACCACCGGCCGCTCGCTGCTGCGCCTGGTCGAGAGCCAGAGCGGCGCGATCGAGTTCGGCGGCAAGAACATCCGCGAGCTGCCCACGCGCGAGCTGCAGGCGCTTCGCCGCAACATCCAGTTCATCTTCCAGGATCCGTTCGCCTCGCTCGATCCGCGCGTGACGGTGGGTTTCTCGATCATGGAGCCGCTGCTCATCCACAACATCGCCAAGGGCGCCGAGGCGCAGCAGCGCGTCGACTGGCTGCTGCAGAAGGTGGGCCTGCCGCCCGAGGCGGCGCAGCGCTATCCGCACGAGTTCTCGGGCGGCCAGCGCCAGCGCATTGCCATCGCGCGGGCACTGGCGCTCAACCCCAAGGTGGTGGTGGCCGACGAATCGGTGTCGGCGCTGGACGTGTCCATCCAGGCGCAGATCGTCAACCTGATGCTCGACCTGCAGCGCGAACTGGGCGTGGCCTTCCTCTTCATCTCGCACGACATGGCGGTGGTGGAGCGCATCAGCCACCGGGTGGCCGTGATGTACCTGGGTCAGATCGTCGAGATCGGCCCGCGCCGCGCGGTGTTCGAGGCGCCGCAGCACCCCTACACGCGCAAGCTGATGGCCGCGGTGCCGGTGGCCGACCCGGCGCGCCGCCACAAGCCGCGCGCGCTGCTCGAAGGCGAGATTCCCAGCCCGATCCGCGCCGTGGGCGACGAGCCCGTGGTGCCGCCGCTGGTGCAGGTCGCGCCGGGTCACTTCGTCGCGCAGCACGCCATCGGCGGTGCGTTCTGAACGGTCAATCAATTTTTTCAACCCGCAGGCCCTCCTGCTTTTTTCCTCGAACCGACTGGAGTTCTTCCATGACGCAACAAGCTTCCTCCTCCCTGCGATGGGCATCCGCACTGCTGGGCCTGGCCGCGCTGGCCGCCTCGGGCACGGCACTGGCCGCGAAAGACGTGGTGCTGTCCATCGGCTACCAGCCGGAAACGCTGGACCCGTACAACACCAACACCACCATCACCACGGCCGTGACCAAGACCTTCTATGAAGGCCTGTTCCAGTTCGACAAGGACCTGAAGGTGCAGAACGTGCTCGCCGAGGGCTACGAGGTGTCGAAGGACGGCCTGGTCTACACCATCAAGCTGCGCACCGGCGTGAAGTTCCACGACGGCACCGACTTCAACGCCGACGCGGTGAAGTTCACGCTCGACCGCGTGCTGAACCAGGACAACAAGCTGCTGCGCTACAACCAGTTCAACCGCGTGAGCAAGGTCGAGGTGGTCAACCCGAGCACCGTGCGCATCACGCTGAAGGAGCCCTTCGGTCCCTTCATCAACTCGCTGGCCCACGCATCGGCCGCCATGATCTCGCCCACCGCGCTGAAGAAGTGGGGCAACAAGGACATCGCCTTCCACCCCGTGGGTACCGGCCCCTTCGAGTTCGTCGAGTGGAAGCAGACCGAGGCCGTCAAGGCCAAGAAGTTCGACGGCTACTGGAAGAAGGGCTACCCGAAGGTCGACAACGTGTCGTGGAAGCCGGTGCTCGAGAACAACACCCGCGCCGCGATGCTGCAGACCGGCGAGGCCGACTTCGCATTCCCCATTCCCTATGAGCAGGCCGAGCTGCTGAAGAAGAGCGACAAGCTCGAAGTGGTGGCAACGCCCTCGATCATCACGCGCTTCCTGGCATTCAACATGCTGCAGAAGCCCTACGACAACCCGAAGGTGCGCGAGGCCATCGGCTACGCCATCAACAAGGAGGCGCTGGCCAAGGTGGCGTTCGGCGGCTATGCCTTCCCGGCGCAGGGCGTGCTGCCCCAGGGCGTGAAGTACGCCGAGAAGATGGCTCCCATTCCCTACGACCTGAAGAAGGCCAAGGAGCTGATGAAGGAAGCCGGCTACCCCGACGGCTTCGAGTCGGTGCTGTGGAGCGCCTACAACAACACGACCTCGCAGAAGACGATCCAGTTCGTGCAGCAGCAGCTCGCGCAGATCGGCATCAAGCTGCAGGTGCAGGCGCTCGAAGTGGGCCAGCGCACCGAGCAGGTGGATGCATGGCCCGATCCGAAGACGGCCAAGGTCCGCATGTACTACACCGGCTGGTCGTCGTCGACCGGCGAGGCCGACTGGGGCCTGCGCCCGCTGTTCGCCTCGGAAGCCTGGGCTCCGAAGCTGAACAACATGTCGTTCTACAAGAGCGAGGTGGTCGACAGCTCGCTGGCCAAGGCGCTGGTGACCACCGACGAGAAGGAACGCGCCGCGCTGTACAAGACCGCGCAGGAAGAGATCCGCAAGGACCTGCCGCGCGTGCCGATGATCACCGAGCAGAACCTGTCGGCGCACGCCAAGCGTCTGTCGGGCGTGTTCGTGATGCCTGACGGCAACATCAACATCGACGCCATCGCCACGTCGAACTGATCCCGGCTCCTCGTTTCCTGACTGACTGCCCGACGGGCGATGGCATGCCGCCATCGTCCGATCGCGGCAACCGCACCCCATGCTGAATTACTTCCTCAAACGACTGTTGGGCCTGATCCCCACGCTGCTCATCGTGGCGGTGCTGGTGTTCCTGTTCGTCCACATGCTGCCCGGCGATCCGGCGCGTCTCGCCGCCGGCCAGGACGCCGACGAGCAGACCGTGGCCATGGTCCGCGCGGAGCTCGGGCTGGACAAGCCGCTGCCGCAGCAGTTCGTGAACTTCTTCACCCACATGCTGCAGGGCGACTTCGGCACCTCCATCCGCACGCGGCGGCCGGTGGCGACCGAGATCGGCGAGCGCTTCTTCCCGACGGTGATGCTGACCATCACCAGCATGGTGTGGGCGGTGATCTTCGGCATGGCCATCGGCATCGTCTCGGCCGTGTACCGCAACAAGTGGCCCGACCGGCTGGGCATGACGCTCGCGGTTTCGGGCATCTCCTTTCCCGCATTTGCACTCGGCATGCTGCTGATGCAGATCTTCTCGGTCCAGCTCGGATGGCTGCCCACGGTGGGCGCCAGCAGCTGGAAGCACTACATCCTGCCCTCCATCACCCTGGGCGCGGCCGTGGCGGCCGTGATGGCGCGCTTCACGCGGGCCTCCTTCGTCGAGGTGATCCAGGAAGACTTCGTGCGCACGGCACGCGCCAAGGGCGTGCGCGAGCGCGCCGTGATCATCAAGCACTGCCTGCGCAACGCGCTGATTCCGGTGGTGACGATGATGGGCCTGCAGTTCGGCTTCCTGCTGGGCGGCTCCATTCTTGTGGAGGCGGTGTTCAACTGGCCCGGCCTCGGCCGCCTGCTGGTCGATGCGGTGCAGATGCGCGACTACCCCGTGATCCAGACGCTGGTGCTGCTGTTCTCGCTCGAATTCATCCTGATCAACCTGGTGGTGGATGTGCTCTATGGCTACAT
The DNA here is from genome assembly GCF_048305045.1 of Variovorax sp. 278MFTsu5.1. Classification (NCBI taxonomy): domain Bacteria; kingdom Pseudomonadati; phylum Pseudomonadota; class Betaproteobacteria; order Burkholderiales; family Comamonadaceae; genus Variovorax; species Variovorax sp. 278MFTsu5.1. The sequence continues at coordinate 3,199,485 of NZ_CP157622.1, read as the reverse complement.
CAACCCGACTATTCGATACAAGTGAGCAAGCAGCCATGACGCAACAAGCTTCCGGCGTGCCTGCCGAAACCATCGCGCCACCGGTCGTGGCCGTCCAAACCGCCGGCAAGGTCCGCACGCCCTGGGGCGAGTGCTGGCGCCGCTTCAAGAAGCAGCCGGTGGGCATCGTCGCCGCGCTCTTCGTGCTGCTGCTGGTGTTCGTCGCGGTGTTCGCGCCGTGGATCGTGCCCTTCGATCCGGAGAACTTCTTCGACTACGACATGCTGAACACCGGCCCTTCGGCCGCGCACTGGTTCGGCGTCGACCCGCTGGGCCGCGACATCTTCAGCCGCATCCTGATGGGCGCGCGCATCTCGCTGATGGCGGGCTTCCTGTCGGTGGTGCTGGGCGGCATCGTCGGCACCGCCTTCGGCCTGCTGGCGGGCTACTACGAAGGCTGGTGGGACCGCATCGTGATGCGCATCTCGGACGTGCTCTTCGCCTTCCCCGGCATCCTGCTGGCGCTGGGCGTGGTGGCCATCCTGGGCAGCAGCATGACGAACGTGGTGGTGGCTGTGTCGGTGTTCAGCGTGCCGGCCTTCGCGCGCCTCGTGCGCGGCAACACGCTGGTGCTGAAGCAGCAGACCTACATCGAGGCCGAGCGCAGCATCGGCGCCTCGGACTGGACCATCATCGTGCGGCACATCCTGCCGGGCACCATCTCGTCGATCGTGGTGTATTTTTCGATGCGCGTGGGCACCTCGATCATCACGGCCGCCAGCCTCTCGTTCCTGGGCATGGGCGCGCAGCCTCCGACGCCCGAATGGGGCGCGATGCTCAGCGAGGCCCGCGCCGACATGGTGACCTCGCCGCACGTGGCACTCTTCCCCAGCCTGGCCATCTTCTTCACCGTGCTCGCCTTCAACCTGCTGGGCGATGCACTGCGCGACGCGCTCGATCCGAAGATCGACCGCCAGTAAATCCGGTTCTCCTTCTTCATGTCTTCCAGCAAGCAGCAGGCCTCCCTTCCCTTCATCGGCAGCCTGCTCCAGGGCGAACGCAACGCCATCACCGACGTCGCGGGCGTCACCGTGGGCCACCGCACGCTGGCCGACGGCCCCGTGCAGACGGGCGTGACCGTCGTCCGTCCGCACGCGGGCGATCTCTTCCGCGACAAGGTGCCGGCCGCCGTGGCCGTGCTCAACGGCTTCGGCAAGAGCGTCGGCCTGCTGCAGGTCGAAGAGCTGGGCGTGCTTGAAACGCCCATCGCGCTGACCAACACCTTCTCGGTCGGCGCGGTGGCGGCGGCGCAGATCCGCCGCTGCGTGGCCGACAATCCCGAATGCGGACGCACGCTGCCCACGGTCAATCCGCTGGTGTTCGAGTGCAACGACGGCTTTCTCAACGACATCCAGCGCATGGCCGTGAGCGAGGCCGACTACCTGCACGCGCTGGCCGGCGCCACCCCTGACTTCGAGCAGGGCTCGGTCGGCGCGGGGCGCGGCATGTCGAGTTTCCAGCTCAAGGGCGGCATCGGCAGCGCCTCGCGGCGGGTGTCGGCGCGCGAGGGCCTGTGCCACACGGTCGGCGCGCTGGTGCTGGCGAACTACGGGCGCCAGCCGCAGCTGCTGCTGGCCGGCCACGCCGTGGGCGAACGGCTCGCCGCGCTGCAGGCCGAACGCAGCCTGCCGGCGGTGAACGAGGCCGAGAAGGGCTCGATCATCATCGTGGTGGCCACCGACGCGCCGCTGGACGCGCGCCAGCTGCGCCGCCTCGCGCTGCGCGCCGGCGCCGGGCTGGCCCGCACGGGCTCGGTCTTCGGGCACGGCAGCGGCGACATCGTGCTGGCCTTCTCCACCGCCTACACCGTGCCCGACAGCGTCGAGCGGCCGATGCCCGCCGTGGCGATGCTGCACGACGGTTTGCTCGACGGCCTGTTCCAGGCCGCGGCCGACAGCACCGAGCAGGCGATCATCCATGCCCTGTGGCGCGCCACCGCCGTCACCGGCCGCGACGGCAACCACCGCGCCTCGCTGGCCGACGTGCTGCCCGCCTCCACCCTCTTCTCAAACCACGCCTGAGCGCGAGCCTTCACTCATGAAAGTCCTGATCTCCACCGACATCGAAGGCGTCGCCGGCGTCTATCACTCCGAGCAGGTGCGCGCGGGCAACCCCGAATACGAGCGCGCGCGGCTGCTGATGACGCACGAGGCCAACGCCGCCATCGCCGGCGCCTTCGACGCGGGCGCGACCGAGGTGCTGGTGAACGATTCGCACGGCGGCTTCCGCAACATGCCGCCGGATTTGCTCGACGCGCGCGCCCGCGTGATCCAGGGCAAGCCGCGGTACCTGAGCATGGTGGCGGGCGTGGAAGAAGGCGTGGACGCTCTGTGCATGGTCGGCTACCACTCGCGCGCGCAGGGGCGCGGCATCCTCGCGCACACGATCAACAGCTTCGCGTTCGCGGGCATCTCGCTCGGCGGCGAGGAACTGGGCGAGGCAGGGCTCTACGGCGCGCTGGCCGGCGAATACGGCGTGCCGGTGGTGATGGCCAGCGGCGACGACGTGTTCATCGCCGAGAACCGCCCGCTCTTCCCGCACGCCACCTTCGTCGAGACGAAGAAGGCCACGGGCTGCACCAGCGGCGTGTCGCTCTCGCCCGAGCAGTCGCGCCGGGCGATCCGTGCGGGCGTGGAAGAAGCATTGGCGGCCCGCGCGAATGCCAAGCCGCTCGTCTTCGAAGGGCCGCAGACGGTGACGCTGCGCGCCCAGACCTCCGCGCTGGCCGACCTGTTCTGCCAGTGGCCGAGCTTCGAGCGCGTGGACGGCGTCACCCTGCGCTTCACCGCGCCGACGGTGGAGGCGGCCGTGCGCATGCTGAACTGCTGCTCGGCGATGTCGTCGATGCTGCGCTGAGGCGCGACGACCTAATCCAAACAACTCAGGCCGACGCGGCCTTGAGCGCCAGCAGGCTGTCGCGCAGCGCCTGCATCAGCGGCGACCACGATGAGCCCGGGCGCGAAAGCAGCACAACCGCGCGCGGCACGCGCAGTGCCGGCACTGGCAGCACCGCGAAGCGGCTGTCGTCGGCATGCCGCATGAAAGAGCGCGGCACCAGCGTGACCAGATCGGTCCCGGCCAGTACCGACAGGTTCAGCTCGGACGCGAACGGCACTTCCATCACGACCCGGGGCGCAGCGAGGTTGTTGCGCGCGAAGATGTCGGTGATCGCCTTGAAGGCCGCCGACGTGGCCGGCCCCGAGATCCATCCGTAGGCCGTGACATCGGCCAGCGAGACGCGCGAGCGCTGCGTCAGCGGATGGCCGGTTCGCACCAGCGGCAGCATCGGGTCGTTGTCGACCTTGGTGCGCTCGGCGTCCAGCGGCTGGCCCTCGTAGGCGGGCACCAGCGCCAGGTCGAGCTCGCCCTCGCGCACGAGTGTGGCCAGCGTGTCGGAGCGGTCGACGCGCAGGCGCACCCGCAGCCCCGGGCGTTGGTTCAGCAGTGTGCCCAACGCAGCGGCGACGCGGTTGCCCGAGGTGGTGTCGGTCACGCCCACGCGCAGCAGCCCGGCTTGCTGCGCCCGCATCTCGTTGGCCAGCAACACGGTGTCGGCGTAGTCGGCCTGCAGGCGCCGCACCTGTTCGGCGACCCGCTGCCCGGCCGAAGTCAGCACCATGCCGCGCGCGCTGCGCTCGAACAGCTGCAGCCCGAACTCGCCCTCGACCCGGCGCACGGCCTTGGTCAAGGCGGGCTGGGTCACGCCCTGCTCGTCGGCCGCGGCGGAAAGCAGGCCGGTCTTGGCCACGGCGAGGAAATACTGGACATCGCGCATCGACAGGGACATTCCCCGATTTTATGACTCAGTGATGACTTGGGAATGAGTCTGGGAAGCACCGGCACTTAGATTCCGAAAACGCCAATCCCGGAGCCCATCGCCATGCCCTCACCCTCCTCCTCTCCCAACATCGTGCTCATCGTCGCCGACAACCTCGGCTGGGGCGAGCTGGGCTGCTACGGCGGCGGCGCGCTGCGCGGCGCACCCACGCCGAACATCGACGCCCTCGCAAAGCAGGGCCTGCTGCTGCAGAACTTCAATGTGGAGAGCGACTGCGTGCCGACCCGCTCCGCGCTGATGAGCGGGCGCCACCCAATCCGCACCGGCTGCCTGCAGTCGGTGCCGCCGGGCCTTCCGCAGGGGCTGACGCGGCGCGAGATCACGCTGGCCCAGCTGCTCTCTGCCCGGGGCTATGCCACCGCGCACTACGGCAAGTGGCACCTGGGCGACGTGCCGGGGCGCTTTCCGTCGGACCGAGGCTTCGACGAGTGGTACGGCATTCCGCGCACCACGGACGAGAGCCAGTTCACCTCGACGGTGGGCTTCGACCCCAGCGTGGTGGAGCTGCCCTGGATCATGCGCGGCCGCAGCGGCGAGCCCTCGGAAGGCGTGAAGGTGTACGACCTGGAAGCGCGGCGGCAGATCGACGCCGACCTGGTCGACATGTCCATCGGCTTCATGCGGCGCCAGCGCGAGGCCGGCAAGCCCTTCTTTCTATATCTGCCGCTGGTGCATCTGCATTTCCCGACGCTGCCGCACCCCGAGTTCGCCGGCCGCACGGGCGCAGGCGACTTCGCCGATTCGATGGTGGAAATGGACCACCGCGTGGGCCAGGTGGTGCGCGCGCTCGACGAACTGGGCGCGGCCGAAGACACGCTTTTGATCTTCTGCAGCGACAACGGCCCCGAGTTCCGCGCTCCCTACCGGGGCACGGCCGGCCCCTGGAGCGGCACCTATCACACCGCCATGGAAGGCAGCCTGCGGGTGCCCTTCATCGCGCGCTGGCCGGGCCGCATCGCAACCGGCCGGGTGAGCAACGAGATCGTGCACGTGGCCGACCTCTTCACCACCCTGGCGGGCGTGGCCGGTGCCGAGCTGCCGCAGGACAGGCCTATCGACGGCGTGGACCAACTGCCCTTCCTGCTGGGCGAGCAGGAGAAGTCGGCCCGCGAGGGCTTTCCCTTCTACATAAAGAACGAGTTGCGGGCAGTGAAATGGCGCGACTGGAAGCTGCACTTCTACTGGGAGCCCGAGGTCAACGAAGGCAAGGGCAAGCTGGAGTCGCCTTACCTCTTCAACACCACCCGCGACCCGAAGGAGACGACCGACGTGCTGGTCTACAACACCTGGGTGCTGGGGCCGGTGCTCAAGCTGGTGAAGGCCTTCCAGGACAGCTTCGCGCGGCATCCGAACACGCCGCCCGGCCAGCTTGACGACTAACCTGATGAACAGCGAGCTCCCATGAACAAGATGCCTTCCGTCTCCCGTCGTCATGCAATGGCCGCCCTGGGTGGCGCCGTCGCGCTCGCGGCCTCTCCCCGCCTCTTTGCCCAAGGTGCCCGCCCGCTGACCTGGCTGGTCGGCCAGCCGGCCGGCGGCAGCGTGGACATCCTGACCCGCCTCGTGGCGCGCCACGTCGAGCAGGCGCTCGGCCAGCCGGTGGTAGTCGACAACCGGCCCGGCGCCGCGGGCGCCATCGCTCTGCAGGCGGCCGCACGGGCACCGCATGACGGGCTGACGGTCATCACCATTCCCGGGCCGATCCTGACCAGCATGCCCGTGCCCCGGATCGGTAAGGAACTGACCGGCGTGGCCACGCTGGCCAAGGGGCCGATGGTGCTGGTGGGCACCACGGCCAGCCCGATGCCGCCCACGCTGGCCGCGCTGCTCGCCGCCGGCAAGGACCCGAAGGCCTTCAGCTTCGCATCCTCCGGCAACGGAACCAGCCAGCACCTGGCCGGCGAGCTGATGAACCAGATCGCCGGCACGCGGATCGTCCACGTGCCCTACAAGGGCGGCAGCCAGGCCGTCACCGATGTGGTCGGCGGGCAGGTGCAGCTGGGCATGCTCGGCATCACGCCGGTGCTGCCGCACATCAAGTCGGGCAAGCTGCATGCGTACGGCGTGACCACTGCCACGCGCTCGCCTGCGCTGCCCGATGTGCCCACGCTGCGCGAAGCCGGCCTGCCCGGTTTCGACGCGGACCAGTGGTTCGTGGCGGCCGCGCCCGCGGGCGTGCCGGCCGAGCGGGTGCGCGCACTCAACGCGGCGATTGCGCAGGCGCTGCAGAAGCCCGAGGTGCAGTCGGGCTACGCGGCCGCGGGCGTGACGCCGGCTCCCGCCACGGCGGAGCAGACCACGGCCTTCGTGGTGCAGGAACTCCAGCGCTGGCAGACGCTGGCGAAAAAGGCCGATCTGCCGCTGGATTGAGCGGATGACGGCCGGCGCTGCCCGGCCCTCCGTCTTTCCGCCGCCGGGCAGGCGCGTGCCCGGAAACGCCTTGCCGGACTCTTCGCTCCGGCTGCCTCGCCTTATCCGGAATAAGCATCAAACCGTCCGGAAACCCGCATGGATACTGGCGAATAAGCTTATCCGCATAAAGCGTGAACCAAAAAATAGTTTGGTTCCATAAGGAGCGCTCGGACAATCGCGCCTTCTTGCTGGGGTACCCCGCTACGCGCGCGGCACCGCACTTCCCTCAAGACAAACGCACGATGTACCAATACACAGAATTCGACCGCCAGTTCGTCCACCAGCGGGCTGCCCAATTCCGCGACCAGCTCGAGCGCTGGCAGAAGGGCAAGCTCGCCGAAGACGAGTTCCGCCCCCTGCGCCTGCAAAACGGCTGGTACGTGCAGCGCTACGCGCCGATGCTGCGCGTGGCCGTGCCCTACGGCGAACTGTCGAGCCGCCAGCTGCGCGTGCTGGCCCGCATCGCCCGCGAATACGACGAGCCCGAGGCGGAGGTCTACAAGAAGGCCATCGAGACGCAGGGCCTGCTCGGCAGCCACAAGCTGCCCACCCACTACGCCCATTTCACGACCCGCCAGAACGTCCAGTACAACTGGATCCCGCTGGCCAAGTCGGCCGACGTGATGGACTTGCTGGCTTCGGTCGACATGCACGGCATCCAGACCAGCGGCAACTGCATCCGCAACATCACGAGCGACGAGCGCGCCGGCATCGCCGTCGACGAGGTGGCCGATCCGCGCCCCTTCGCGGAAATCATGCGCCAGTGGAGCACGCTGCACCCCGAGTTCGCGTTCCTGCCGCGCAAGTTCAAGATCGCCATCACCGGCGCCACCGAGGACCGCGCCGCCACCGGCTGGCACGACGTGGGGCTGCACGTGGTGAAGAACGAAGCCGGCGAGATCGGTTTCCGCGTGCAGGTGGGCGGCGGCATGGGCCGCACGCCCATCGTGGGCACGGTGCTGCGCGAGTTCCTGCCGTGGCAGCAGATCATGAACTACCTCGAGGCCGTGATCCGCGTCTACAACCGGTACGGCCGGCGCGACAACATCTACAAGGCTCGCATCAAGATCCTGGTGAAGGCCGAGGGGCAGCGCTACATCGACGATGTCGAGGCCGAGTACAAGCAGATCCTCGAGCACGACGGCGCGCCGCACACCATCACGCAGGAAGAGTACGACCGCGTGGCCGCGTCCTTCGTGCCGCCCGCGCTCGCCACCCGCGTGCTGCAGAGCGCCGAGAAGACCGACGCCGAGTTGCGCCACCACGCCGCCGACGACGTGCAGTTCGCCCGCTGGCTGGCGCGCAACGTGGCGCCGCACAAGAACCCGGCCCTGCGCGCCGTGACGCTGTCGTTCAAGCGCCTGAAGCAGGCGCCCGGCGACGCCTCGGCCGACCAGCTCGACACCATCGCCGAACTCGCCGACCGCTTCTCGGCCGGCGAAGCCCGCGTGACGCACGACCAGAACGTGCTGCTGCCCTGGGTGCATGCCGAAGACCTGCACGCGCTGTGGATCGCAGCCCGCGCCGCCGGCTTCGCCAGCGCCAACGTGCACCTGCTGACGGACATGATCGCCTGCCCCGGCGGCGACTTCTGCGCGCTGGCCAACGCACGCTCCATTCCGGTGGCCGAAGCCATCACCGAGCGCTACCAGGACCTCGACGAGCTCGACGACCTGGGCGAGATCGACCTGCACATCAGCGGCTGCATCAACTCGTGCGGCCACCACCACAGCGGCCACATCGGCATCCTCGGCGTCGACAAGGACGGCAAGGAGTGGTACCAGGTCACCCTCGGCGGCTCCGACGGCTCCGCGCTCAGCGGCACGCCGCAGGCCGGCAAGGTGGTCGGCCCCTCGTTCTCGGCGGCAGAAGTGCCCGGGGTGATCGAGGCCGTGCTCAACACCTACCGCGACACCCGCGAAAGCGGCGAGAACTTCATCGACACGCTGCGCCGCGTCGGCCACGACGCGTTCAAGGCCGCCGCCAACGGTGCACGTTTCAAGGTGGAGGAAGCAGCATGAAGAAGACCCTGAACATTCTCTCGGCGGAAGAGCACGTCGACGACGGCGACCCGAAGGTGCTGCAGCTGGCCAACGACGCCGACCCGCTCGCCATCGAGGAGTGCCTGGCCGACATCGAGCGCATCGACCTGCACTTTCCGAAGTTCACCGACGGCCGCGCCTACAGCCAGGCCTTCCTGCTGCGCCGCCGCCTGGGCTTCACCGGCGACATCCGCGCCACCGGCGACGTGCTGATCGACCAGCTCGTGCAGATGGAGCGCACCGGCTTCTCCAGCGCCGTGCTCAAGGAAGGCGTGGACGCCACCGACGCGCAGCGCCAGTTCGACCGCTTCGCTTCCTTCTACCAGGGCGACGCGGTGAAGACCGCGCCGCACTTCGCGGCCGGCAACTGAGAGCGCAGGAAAGCACCGCACATGAGCATCGACATCGAACGCATCAACGCCGAACTCGGCCGCAACGCGCAGGGCCTGGTGGACTGGGCACTCGGCCTGGGCCAGCCGGCCATCGTCACCACCAACTTCCGGCCCTTCGAGGCGGTGATCCTGCACCTGGTCACGCAGGTGAAGCGCGACGTGCCGGTGGTGTGGATGGACAACGGCTACAACACCGAGGCCACCTACCGCTTCGCCGACGAAGTGACGAAGCAGCTGGGCCTGGACCTGCACATCTACCTGCCACGCCGCTCGCGCGCCCATCGCGAGGCGGTGGAAGGCCCGACACCCGCGCTGGACGACCCGCGCCACGCCGCCTTCACCGAAGAGGTGAAGCTGGAGCCCTTCGCGCGCGCCCTGCGCGAGACGGCGCCGAAGGTGTGGTTCACCGCGTTGCGCGCCACCGACACAGCCGTGCGTGCGCAGATGGACCCGGTCAGCATCAACCCCGACGGCCTGATCAAGGTCGCGCCGCTGCTGCACTGGTCTTCCAAGGACCTGCACGAGTACTGCGTGAAGCACGGCCTGCCCAACAACTTCGACTACGTCGACCCGACCAAGGGCGAAGACAACCGCGAGTGCGGACTGCACCTCGCGCACTGAGCCCCTGCACCGCACCGAACTACCGCATCCAGCCCCATCTCCGATGAACGCACGTACCGAAACCGAACTGCTGCTGCCGCCGGCGCACCTGTCCAACACTCACCTCGACGCGCTGGAGGAAGAAACCATCTTCATCCTGCGCGAAGTGGCGGCCGCCTTCGAGCGCCCCACCCTGCTGTTCTCGGGCGGCAAGGACTCGCTGGTGCTGCTGAAGTGCGCGGAGAAGGCTTTCGGCGTCGGGCGCATTCCCTACCCCCTGTTGATGATCGACACCGGCCACAACTTCCCCGAGGTCACGGAGTACCGTGACCGTCGCGCGAAGGAACTGGGTGCCGAGCTGATCGTGCGCAGCGTCGAGGACTCGATGAAGCGCGGCACCGTGCGCCTTGCGCACCCCGGCGAGTCGCGCAACGCGCACCAGTCGGTGACGCTGCTGGAAGCCATTGAAGAATTCCGCTTCGATGCGCTGATCGGCGGCGCCCGCCGCGACGAGGAAAAAGCGCGTGCCAAGGAGCGCATCTTTTCGCACCGTGACAGCTTCGGCCAGTGGCAGCCCAAGGACCAGCGCCCCGAGCTGTGGACGCTGTTCAACACCCGGCTGGCCCCGGGCGAGCACTTCCGCGTGTTCCCGATCTCGAACTGGACCGAACTCGACGTGTGGCAGTACATCGCCCGCGAGGAAGTCGGCCTGCCCTCGATCTACTACACGCACAAGCGCGAAGTGGTGGAGCGCCGCGGCCTGCTGGTGCCGGTGACCAACCTGACCCCCGCTCGCGACGGCGAGACGGTGCAGGTGCGCGACGTGCGCTTCCGCACCGTGGGCGACATCACCACCACCTGCCCGGTGGAAAGCCTGGCGGCCGACGCGAGCGACGTGGTGCTCGAGACGCTGTCGGTCGACGTGAGCGAGCGCGGCGCCACGCGCATGGACGACATGACTTCGGAAGCTTCCATGGAGAAGCGCAAGAAAGACGGGTACTTCTGACCCACCCCCAGGCTTCGCGCACTTCGTGTCGCTACGCCCACCCCCTCGAAGGGGGCAACACCAGCGGCCCGGCAGAGCCGGTTCCGCGGTGTTCCACGAATTGGAGAATCACTCAATGAACGCTGCTGTCATTTCAAACGCCTCGCCCGCCGAAGTCCACGGCGACACCGGCACCGCCCTGCGCTTCATCACCTGCGGCTCCGTCGACGACGGCAAGAGCACGCTCATCGGCCGACTGCTGGTCGACAGCAAGACCGTGCTGCAGGACCAGTTGGCCGGCGTGCAGCGCGGCGGCGAGACCGACCTGGCCCTGCTGACAGACGGCCTTTCGGCCGAGCGCGAACAGGGCATCACCATCGACGTGGCGTACCGCTACTTCTCGACCGCCAGGCGCAAGTTCATCATCGGCGACGCGCCCGGCCATGAGCAGTACACGCGCAACATGGTCACGGCCGCCTCCGCCGCCGACGCCGCTGTGGTGCTGGTCGACGCGACCAAGCTGGCCTGGGCCGCCGAGGTGGAAGACGGCACCGTGGTCAAGCGCGAGCTGCTGCCGCAGACGCGCCGCCACACGCTGCTGTGCAACCTGCTGCGCGTGCAGTCGATCGTGTTCGCCATCAACAAGCTGGACGCCATCGGCGATGCCGGCCTTGCCTTCGAACGCATCTCGACCGCGCTGAACGCCTTTGCCGAAGCGGCCGGCGTGAAAGTCGCGGCCATCGTGCCGATCTCCGCGCTCAAGGGCTGGAACGTGGCGACGCGCCATGCCGACTGGGTCGGCTACGAAGGCCCCAGCCTGCTCGAGCTGCTGGAAGACCTGCCGGTGACGGCGCAGGACGAGGCCGTGCCCTTCGCCTTCCCGGTGCAGTGGGTCGAGAAGTTCTCGTCGTCGGCCGACACCTCGCAGGGCCGCCGCGTGTTCTGGGGCCGCGTCGCCTCGGGCCACGTGGAGCCGGGCCAGCGCGTGACCGTGCTGCCGAGCAACCAGACCGCCACCGTCGCCCAAGTGCTGAGCCACACGCGCCAGCCGAAGGCGGTGCATGCGGGCCACAGCGCCGGCATCGTGCTGGACCGCGAGGTAGACGTGTCGCGCGGCGACTGGCTGCTGGCGCCCGGCGCCTTCGAGCCGGTGCGCGAGATCACCGCCACGGTGGCCTGGCTCGACGACGAGCCGCTGGTCGCGGGACGCGTCTACTGGGCGCTGCAGGGCCACCGCTGGGTGAAGGCCAAGGTCGCGCGCATCGTCGATCGCGTGAACATCACCACGCTCGAATCGGAGCCCGCGACCCAGATCGAGGCCAACGCCATCGGCGACGTGGTGCTGGCGCTGCAGCAGCCGCTGGCGGTGCTGCCCTTCACGCAATCGCGCGCCCTGGGCTCGCTGGTGCTGGTCGATACGGCCTCCCACAAGACCGCCGCTGCCGTGCTCGTGCAGCCCTCCGCCGCAAAGGCCTAAAATCCCGGGTTTTCCCCGACCTCACCACTGACGCCAGAAAACAAATGACCCACGTCGTCTCCGAAGCCTGCATCCGTTGCAAATACACCGACTGCGTGGACGTTTGCCCCGTCGACTGCTTCCGCGAAGGTCCCAACATGCTGGTGATCGACCCGGACGAGTGCATCGACTGCGCGGTCTGCATCCCCGAGTGCCCGGTCAACGCGATCTACGCCGAGGAAGACCTGCCGGCCAACCAGATCGCCTTCATCAAGATCAACGCCGAGCTGGCCCAGGCCGACGGCTGGAAGAGCATCACCAAGCGCAAGCCCGCCCTGCCCGACGCCGAGGAGTGGAAGGACAAGACGGACAAGATCGGGGAGCTGGTGCGCTGAACCAGCCCGCCGCCCCTGCCGTTTCCCCGATCGAGACCGACGCGCTGATCGTCGGCGCCGGCCCCGTGGGGCTGTTCCAGGCCTTCCAGCTGGGCCTGCTCGAAATCTCCTGCCACATCGTCGATGCACTGCCCGCCGCCGGCGGCCAGTGCGTAGCGCTGTATGGCGACAAGCCCATCTACGACATCCCCGGCACGCCCGTGACCAGCGGGCGCGACCTGGCGCAGTCGCTGCTGCAGCAGGTGGCGCCTTTCAAGCCGCAATTCCATTTCGGCGAACAGGTTTCCACCCTGGCACGCGAGGCCGACGGGCGGCTGCTTCTCACCACTTCGGCGGGCAAATCATTCCTCGCCAAAACGGTGTTCATCGCGGCCGGTGTCGGCGCCTTCGTGCCCAAGCGCATCGCGGTCGAAGGCATCGCGCAATTCGAGGGCTCCTCGCTCTTCTATCACCCCGATTCGCTGGACCGCTTCGCCGGGCAGACGGTGGTGGTCAACGGTGGCGACGACATCGCGCTCGAAACCGCAATCGCGCTCACCGCGATTGCGAAGCAGGTCACGCTGGTGCACCGGCGCGACGGCTTCCAGGCCGAGGAAGCCACCGTTTCGGCCATGCGCGCCCTCGTGGCCGCGAGCAAGATGGCCTTCCAGGTCGGCCAGCCCACGGCCTTCGACGGCAAGCAGCTCCAGATCACCACGCCCGACGCGACCACGCTCGAACTGCCGCTGGACGCGCTGGTCGCCTGCCTGGGCATCTCGCCGCGCCTCGGCCCCATCGCCGACTGGGGGCTGGAGCTGGAGCGCAAGCAGGTGCCGGTGGACACAGAGAAGTACGAAACCCGCGAACGCGGCGTGTTCGCGGTGGGCGACATCAACACCTATCCGGGCAAGAAGAAGCTCATCGTCTGCGGCTTCCATGAGGCCACGCTGGCTGCCTGGGGCGCGACGGCCATCGTGTTCCCCGGCAAGGCCGTTCCGCTGCAGTACACGACCACCAGCACCCGCCTGCACGAGCTGCTGGGCGTGGCCGGCTCCCGCTAGTTCCTGGCGGCACCGGGCAGCAGCGCCCGGTATTCGCCGATGAAGCTGCCGATGGCGGCCACGTAGCGGTCGATGTCCGCATCGGTCAGCGGCAGCGACAGCACGACGAAGCCGCGCGGCGAGGTGTAGATGCCCTCGCTCAGCAGATGGAAGAAGAGCAGCTGCCGCAGCCGGGCGTCGACCGGTGCAAGGTCGTCGGTGCTGCGCACCTCGCCGCCCACGAAATGCGCGTTCATCAGCGAGCCGATGCCGGTGAACTGCATCGCGACGCCCTCGCTTGCGCACAGCGTGTTCAGCCGCTGCCGCATTGCATCGCCACGCGCTGCCAGTGCGCCTGCGGCCTCCGGCGTGAACAGCTTCGTGAGCCCGGCATGGCCGGCCGCCATCGTCAGCACGTTGTTGTTGAAGGTGCCCGAATGGGCCAGCGGCCCGGTGCGCGGATCGAACAGCGCCATCACGTCGGCACGTCCGCCGAAAGCGCCGAAGGACATGCCGCCGCCGATGTACTTGCCCAGTGTGGTCAGGTCGGAGCGGATGCCCAGCTTGTTCGCCAGCCCGTGCGGCGCGAGGCGCGAAGTCATCACCTCGTCGAAGATCAGCAGCGCGCCGACGCGGGTGGCCGATTCGCGCAGCGCCTGCAGGAACTCCAGCCGGCCCGGAATGCAACCGCCCGCGCCCTGCATCGGCTCCAGCAACACGGCGGCGATCTCGGGGCCGAGCCTGTCGATCTGCTCGCGCGCGGTCCGCTCGTCGTTGTAGGGCAGCACCAGGAAGTCGAAGGGCACGGTCGTCGGCAGCGGCTTGGCGCCGAAGCCCAGCACGCCGCCGTGATAGCCGCCCGAAAACACGACGAGCTTGCGGCGGCCGGTGAAGTGCAGCGCCGCCGTCAGCGCCATCAGGTTCGCCTCGGTGCCGGAGTTGGTGAAGCGCAGTTGCTCGATCTGCGGAAAGCGCTCGCAGATGAGCCTGGCGAGCCGGCCTTCGAGCAGGTTGTGGCCTGTGAGGTTGATGCCGCTGTTCATCGCCTCGGCGACGGCCTCCCGGATCTCTGGCGCCGAATGGCCGTAGACGCCGGCCGTGTACTCGGCGATGAAGTCGGCATAGCGGTGGCCGTCGGCGTCCCACAGCGTCGCACCCTCGCCTTTCGCGATGGTCAGCGGGAACGGCGCATAGAACAGCACCGAACGGCTGTTGGCGCCTGGCATGTAGCGCGCCTGCGCCTCGAACTGGCGCAGGCTGGCGGGATTGCCTTCGGTGAAGCGGCGGTGCGCTGCTGCGAGGGCCTGGTCGATGTCGGCGTGCGCCATGGCGATGTCCTTCGTAGGTTGTGCGCCCGTCGCATGCAGCGCGATTTATTGTTCGATGCTCAATTTATTTTGTTTATACAGTCAACCCGACTGCCGCACAATGGCTGCAACCATGACGAAGCAATCGCCCCCCAAGCCACCGAAACCCCGCACTGCCGGCCGCCCCTCCGGCGGCGGTGGCCTGACGAAGCAGCGCATCGCCGAGGAGGCGCTCGCGCAGATCGACGAATTCGGCCTGGGCGCCTTCAGCATGCGCGAGGTGGCGGCCCGGCTCGACGTCTACCCGGCCACCGTGCACTGGCACGTGAGCACGCGCGAGGCACTGCTGGCCGAAGTGGCGGCGCTGGTCATGGCCGAGGTCGCGCCGCCGCCCGGCAAGCTCGTCTGGAAGGACTGGATCGCCGAACTCTTCCGCCGCTGCCGCGCCACCGTACGGCGCCATCCGAACGTGGCGCAGCTGCTGGGCGCGCAGCTGGTGTCCAACGGCAGCCTGCCGATGGAGCTGGTCGAAGGCATCCTCGCCACGCTGGCCGACGCCGGCTTCGAAGACGAAGCGCTGCTGGAGGCCTACAACTGCGTGGTCGCCGCGATGCTGGGCTTCCTGACGATGGAGTTCTCGCCCCTGCCCGCCGACAACACGCAGGCCTGGGCCGAGGAGCTGCGCGAACGCGTGCACACGATCCGTCCGCTCGACCACCCGGTACTCACGCGCAATCTCGCTCAGCTGGCAAACAAGGCCTTCATCCTGCGCTGGGACAACGGCACGACGGTGCCGCTGGACAGCAGCTTCGAGCGCCATATCCAGATCACCATCGACGGGCTCGAAGCCTTCGCGCGCCGGATCAGAGCCCGCTAGCGGCAGCGCCTTCGGCCGGCGCGTCGCGCCCGATGCGCAGCAGCGCGTCCTTCAGCCAAAGCAGGCCGGCGTCGGAGTTGGAGCGCCGGTTCCAGCACACCACCGAGCGGTAGCCCTGCAGTTCGAAGGGCAGTGGATGCACCGCGAGCAGATGCCTGAAGCGCTCGGCCACGCGCAGCGGCATCACGGCGACATGGTCGGTCTGCGCCAGCAGGTCGACGATCTGGCCGAAGCTGGTCATGGCCACGCTCATAGTGCGCGTGCGGCCCAGCCGCGCCAGCACCTGGTCGATGAGATCGTCGAGTGCCGAACTGCCGTAGCCCAGGAACACGTGCGGCGCCTCGCAGAAGTCGTCGAGCGTGGCTTGCTGCGTCATCGTCGGATGGCTCAGCCGCACCGCGACCACGTAGCGGTCCTCGTACAGCAACTCCGATTCGCAGTCGCTCGGCGGCTGCAGCCGCGGCAGCACGGCGATGTCGAAGTCGCCCTTGCGCAGCCGCTCGGTCAGCGTGAGGAAGGAACTGGTCTCCCAGTAGATGCGCACGCGCGAGCCGCAGGCCACCAGCTCGTTGGCCAGCCTCGGCAGCAGCAGGTGGCTAGCGTAGTCGCCGCCCGAGATGCGGAAGATGCGCTGCGACCCGGCCGGGTCGAAGCCCTCGCCGGGCTCGAGCATCGCCGACAGGTCGGCCAGCACGCGCTCTACCTGCCCGGCCAGGGCCTGCGCGCGGGCGGTGGGCTCCACGCCGTGCGCGGTGCGGGTGAAGAGCGGATCGCCGAAGGTATCGCGCAGCCGGTTGAGCGAGGCGCTCACCGCAGGCTGGCTCAGGAAGAGCCGGGTCGCCGCGCGCGACACGCTGCGCTCGCGCATCAGCGCATCGAAGGTCCGCAGCATGCCGACGTCGAGGCTGCGGATATCACGTTGGGCCATATCTCATATCAAAAGCTTCGAATTGCCCGCGGGGCGGGCTGTCCGTATCGTCGAGCGCACAAGTACATCACGACTGGAGACACGATGAATCGGTTCAGACCCTCGCCGCCCGGCGAGGCCACACGCCGCCGCGCGCTCAGCACCCTCGGCGCGGGCCTCGCGGCACTCGCCCTGCCGGCCTTCGCGCAGACGCCGCACTTTCCGAGCCGCGTGGTGCGCATCATCCCCTTCGGCTCCGGCGGCGGCCCGATGGACACCATCGCCCGCGTCTACGCCGAAAAGCTCAAGGCGCGCTGGAACCAGCCGGTGATCGTCGAGGCCAAGCCGGGCGCGAGCGGCACCATCGCCGCCGACACCGTCGCCAAGGCTGCGCCCGACGGCTACACCGTGCTGCTGACGCTGCCGCTCACGCACATCAACAACGTGGTGCTGCAGCCGAAGCTGCCCTACGACCCGGTGAAGGACTTCGAGCCGCTGTCGCAGCTGGCCACCGGCGGGCCGATGCTGATCGCGCGCGCCTCGGCGCCGTTCTCGAACGTGCGCGAGTTCGTGGCCTATGCCAAGGCGCATCCCGGCATCTCCTACGGCACCTGGGGCAACGGCTCCAACGCGCATCTGTTCGGCGAGCTGCTGGCGCGACAGAACAAGCTCGATCTTGTGCATGTGCCCTACAAGGCCGAGGCCGCGGCGCACAACGACATGTTCGGCGAGGCGCTGGGCGTGGCCTGGGCCAATCCGGCGACTGCGCGCGGCCTCGCGCAGGCCGGGCGCATCAAGGTCCTGGGCATCACCGGGCGCCAGCGCGTGCGCTCGATGCCCGACGTGCCGACCTTCACCGAACAGGGCTTTCCCGGTTTCGACCTCGACAGCTGGATCGGCGTGTATGCCCCCGCGAAGACGCCTCGGCCCGTGCTCGACGAATGGTCGAGCGCGCTGCGCGAGATCACGAAGATGCCCGATATCCAGGAGCGCCTGGCCGGCTTCGGATTCGAGCCGCTAGGCAGCACGCCCGCCGAGTTCAGGGCCAGCTACATGGCCGACTTTCCCCGTGTCGCGGACCTGATCAAGGCCGCAGGAGTCACTCCCGAATGAGCACCGTCGCATCCGCATCCCCTGCTGCCGAATGGCAGCCGATCGCCTTCGATACCGGCACCGCCTACGGCCGTAAGCCGCCCAGCCACAAGCCAGAGCTGACCGAGGTCGGCGCCGGCACGCCCATGGGCGAGCTGCTGCGCCGCTACTGGCACCCGATCGGCCTTGCCGCCGACGCCACTGACACGCCACGCCAGGTGCGCGTGCTGGGCGAGGACCTCATCCTGTTTCGCGACAGGAAGGGCCGAGCGGGCCTCGTGCACTGGCGCTGCGCGCACCGGGGCGCCTCGCTCTACTACGGGCGCGTCGAGGAAGAAGGCATCCGCTGCTGCTACCACGGCTGGATGTTCGACGTGCAGGGCCACTGCGTCGACCAGCCCTGCGAGCCCGACGGCGGCGCGCGCAGCCGGGGCCGCGTGCGCCAGCCCTGGTATCCGGTGCAGGAACAGTACGGGCTGATCTGGGCCTACCTCGGCCCGGCCGAGAAAAAGCCGGTGCTGCCGCGCTACGACTGCCTGGAGACGCTGGATGAGGGCGAGACGCTGGAAGCCGACGGCAACAGCATCGGCGGCGGCGGGCCGCAGATCATTCCGTGCAACTGGCTGCAGCATTACGAGAACGTGGCCGATCCCTTCCACGTGCCGGTGCTGCACGGCAGCTTCAGTGGCACGCAGTTCGTGGCACTGATGGGCCAGATGCCCGACGTGACCTTCGAGAGCACCGACACCGGCGTGAAGATCATCTCGATACGCAAGCTGGAGGACGGCAGCGTCTTCCGCCGCGTGGCGGGTCCGGTGCTGCCCACGCTGCGCGTGGTGCCCAACCCGCGCGTGGCGGCCTACGGCCGGGTGGAGTCCATCGGCTGGGTGCTGCCCATCGACGACCACAGCTTCCGCATCTACACCGTGGGCCGCGTGAAGACGCCGGGCGACCTGGCCCGCGTGCGCTCGCGCCTGAACGGCAAGCTGTGGGAAGAACTGACCGAGGCCGAGCACCGCGCCTTCCCGGGCGACTACGAAGCGCAGGTGAGCCAGGGCGCGATCACCGCGCATTCGGAAGAGCACCTGGCCACCTCCGACCGCGGCATCGTGATGCTGCGCCGGCTGCTGCAGCGCCAGCTCGATGCGGTGCGCGAGGGGCGCGATCCGGCGGGCGTGAGCTTCGACCCGGCAGCGCCGCCCGTGCATTTCGACGCCGGAAACTTCATCGTGAGCGAATGAGCGCAGCGGCGTCCATCGCGGGCCAGCCCATCGCCGTGCGGGTGGCGCGCAAGACGGTCGAGGCCGAGGACGTGGCCAGCTTCCGGCTGGTCTCGGCCAGCAGCGCGCCGCTGCCGGGCTTCGCGCCAGGCGCGCACATCGACGTGGCGCTGCCCGGCGGGCTGGTGCGCCAGTATTCGCTGTGCAACCTGCCAGGGCAAGACGAGCACTACGAGATCGGCGTGCTGCGCGACGCCGCCTCACGCGGCGGCTCCCTCGCGATGCACGACGCGGTGCATGAAGGCGCGGTGCTGAACATCAGCCCGCCGCGCAACCACTTTCCGCTGGACGAAGGCGCCGCGCACAGCCTGTTGCTGGCCGGCGGCATCGGCGTGACCCCGCTGCTGTCGATGGCTCAGCGGCTGGCCTCGCTGGGTGCCGATTTCGCGCTGCACTGCTGCAGCCGAACCGCCGCGCGGGCGCCCTACCGGCGTCGGCTGGAAGGCAGCGACTTCGCCGACAGGGTGTTCTTCCACCATGACGACGGTCCGCCCACGCAACGGCTGGATCTCGCCGCGACCATCGGCCGCCCGGCACCCGGCAGGCACATCTACGTGTGCGGCCCGCAGGGCTTCCTCGATGCGGTGCGTGGATCAGCGCGCGAGCTGCAATGGCCGGACGCCCAGGTGCACTTCGAATACTTCTCGGGCGCGATGCAGCCGGCAGGCGAACAAGGCGAGTTCGAAGTCGAGCTGCGCAGTTCGGGCCGCGTGGTGCGCGTGCCAGCCTCGCTCAGCGTGGTGGACGCACTGGCGGCCGAGGGTGTCGACATCCCCGTGTCCTGCGCGCAGGGCGTGTGCGGCACCTGCCTTACGCGCGTGCTGCAGGGCGAGGTCGAGCACCGCGACCTCTATCTCACGCCCGAGGAGCAGGCCGCCAACGACCAGTTCCTGCCCTGCTGCTCGCGGGCCCGTTCAGCCCGGCTGATGCTCGATCTGTAGCAGCTCGTAGAGCACCATGCGCGTCTGCCGGCCGCGCAGCTCCGCGAGCTCTTCGATGCGGCGCGTGGCGAGCCGGCCGCCCAACCCCTCGAATGTGGCCTCGGAGATCAGCGTGCGCGTGCCCAGCTCCTTGTTGGCACCCTCGATGCGGCTCGCCGCATTGATCGCGTCGCCGATGGCGGTGTACGACAGGCGGTTGCTCGAGCCGAGCACACCCGCGATCACATGGCCGGTGTGGATGCCCACGCGCGTGCGGAACTCCTGCAGGCCCTCGGCGCGCCACTTCTCGTTGAGCGCGTTCATCTCGGCATGCAGCTCGATCGCCGCGAGGCAGGCGCGGTACTCGGCATCCTCGAGTTCGGTGGGTGCGCCCCACAGCACCATGATGCCGTCGCCCATGAACTTGTCGATCACGCCGCCGTGACGCGCGAAGATGCCGGCGGCGAGATTGAAGTACTCGGTGAGCTGGCGCACGAGCACCTCGGCCGGCATCGACTCCGAGATGCTGGTGAAGCCCTCCACGTCGGTGAACATCGCGGTGATGCGCTTCGGCGAGCCGCTCGGCCCCAGCGCGTGCCCTTCCGCGACGAGTTGCCGGATGATGTCCACCGGCACGAACTTGCTGAAGGCCTTGAGGCTGCGCGCGGATTCGTCCAGCGCCTGGTTGAGGTGCTGCACCTCGAGCACCCGGCTCGGCTCGATCGGCAGATCGTCGAGTTCCAGCCGCCCGATGCGGCGCGCGACGCGCGAGAGGTTCTCGATGGGCCCGGTCACCAGCTTCGACAACCGCAGCGAAATGATGAGCGCCAGCGCCAGGAAGCTGACCGTCAGCGCCAGCGACCAGAGCACCGAGCGCTGCAGGCCACCGAGCAGCAGCTCCTCGGGCTCCCAGCTCACGAGCTGCCACCGGGTGTGCGGCAGGTGCGAGGTCTGCACGAGGTAGCGACTGCCTTCGTGCTCGATGGAGAAGGCCTGGTCGTCGGCCCCGCCTGCCGTGCTGACCGAGAGCATGTGCGCATGGATGGCGCCGAGCACGCCGCTGTCTGGCGATTCCAGCTCGCGCACCGGATCGGGATGGTCGCTGCGCGCGATCACGTGGTGGTCCGAACTCATCAGGGCGCTCTCGCCATGGCCCTGCGCACCGAAGGCACCCACGAGCCTGGCCAGATGCCCCAGCGACACGTTGGCATCGACCACGAGTCCCCGCCTGTGCCCTTCGTCGTCGGCGCGCGCCGAAGGCCGCGCGTGCCCGACGGCCAGCTCCTGCGAGTCGCTCATCATGAATGGCTGGGTCCACACCGGTCCTTTCGCCTTCATGGCCTCCAGGTACCAGGTGCGCTTCTCGGGATCGAAGTCGCTGCGGTAGGCCGAGATCGATGTTGTCGCAAAACGCTGCTTCGCGTCGCCGCCGTCCCGGTCCGGCGAGTCCTTGTAGTGCCAGGTCTCGGTGCTGAATCCGTCGGCGCGCAGCACCTGGCGGATGGCCGGCACCGGGTAGCGCACCGCCATCAGCACGTGGCCATGGTCGGTGGCCACGTTGATGCTGTCGATTTCCGGCGTCTGCTCCAGCAGCGTCCAGAGCATCTCGGCAGTCTGCTCGCCGTCTTCGCCGCAGACATGGACACTGGGCGAATCGGCGATCGCACGGATCGCCGCCTCGGTCTTCGCGAGGAAGGCGAGCACGCTGTCCTCGACCCGGTCGTGGTTGATCTTGTGCGCCGCGGTGCCGAGCCTCGACACCAGCCTCTCGGCGGCCCAGTAGCCGAAGGCCACCAGGAGCAGCGACTGCACCAGCGCCACCGCGCAGATGATGGTCCCCACGTCGACCCTGAACCGCCTGAGGCGGGTGCCCTTGAAATCCTCATCGACCATGCAAGCTCCTCTTCATTTCTTGTTTCTGCACGCTTATCGGCATGCGCTCCCGTTTCTTCTGCCGTCGTTTTCCTCGGCGGTCGATTCTCGCGCGGCGCATCCGCATGCCGAGGGTTTTCCCTGCCTGCAAAGGCATGCCTGGCGTCGCGGCTTCCCGGCCCCGCATAAAATCGGCTCCGCGCCACGGGTTTGCCGCGGCGTACTTGCTAGGGGTGTTGGGCGGCTTGCCGTCCGGCTGAGAAAGTCCCTTTGAACCTGATTGAGGTAATCCTCGCGCAGGGAAGCTGGTCCGGTGGCCTCTCGCGCCTTCTCGCGTGAAAGCCGCGCCACTGGGGCCTCGCCCACCTGCCAAACCTTTTGCACTGGAGCAAACGGATGGCACACGACGACAAGAACAACGATGCCGCTGGCGTCTCGAACGAGGCGCTGACGCCCCTGCCCGCCTCGCGGCGCGTGTTCGGCTGGCAGGACCATGCCTCGCTCTGGTTCAGCCTCGGCGTGGGCCTGCTTGTGATGCAGATCGGCGCCTACCTGGTGCCGGCCGTGGGCACGCGCGACGCGGCGATCGCCATCGTGCTCGGCTCCTGCATCGGCGCGGGCCTGCTGGCCTGGACCGCGCGGCTGGGCTGCCAGAGCGGCCTGGCGAGCGCCGGCCTCATGCACGCCACCTACGGCAGTGCCTTCGCGCGGCTGCCGGTGCTGCTCAACATCGTGCAGCTGGTGGGCTGGACCACCTTCGAACTCGTGGTGATGCGCGAAGGCACGCAGGCCATCGGCCAGACGGTGGTGGGGCCGGCGCTGGGCAGCTTCTGGGGCGGCGTGCTGACGACCTTGCTGTGGGGCGCGGTGCTGCTGGCGCTGCTCGCCGGCTCGATGGTGAAGCTGGTGCGGCGCTTCGTGAGCCGGTTCGGGCTGCCGCTGGTGGTGCTGTCGCTGCTGTGGCTCACGTGGCAGTTCGCGGCGCAACTGCAGGCCAAGGGGCTGGACGCCTTCTGGGCGCGCCCCGGCGACGGCACGATGGGCATGTTCAGTGCGCTCGACCTGGTGATCGCGATGCCGGTGTCGTGGCTGCCGCTGGTGGCGGACTATGCGCGGCACGGCAAGCGCAGTTCCGGCGGCCTCGGCGGCGCATTCGGCGGCACCTGGATCGGCTACGCGGTCGCGAACGTCTGGTGCTATGCGCTGGGCGTGATGGTGGTGAGCGTGGCCGAACCGGGCACGGGCCTCGTCACCGCGCTGCTGCTGGCCCAGGGCGGCCTGGTGGCGCTGGGCCTCATCCTCATCGACGAGCTCGACAACGCGTACGGCGACGTCTACTCGGGCTCGGTCTCCACGCACAGCCTGCTGCCGCGCTGGAGCGTGAAGCGCTGGGGCCTGCTGCTGGCTGCCCTGTGCATCGCGCTGGCGCTGGTGCTGCCGATGCACACGCTGGAGCCCTTCCTGCTGCTGCTGAGTTCGGTGTTCGTGCCGCTGTATGGGGTGATCATCGGCCGGCTGGGCAGCGGCGAGGCGGTATCGCCGCAAGGCGCGCGGCGCAAGATCGACTTCGGCGCGGCACTGATCTGGATCGCGGGCATCGCCGCGTATCACGCGCTTGCCAAGTGGGCGCCGCAGTTCGGCTCCGCGCTGCCGACACTGGCCGCGACTTTCGCGCTGGCCTGGCTCAGCCGGCCTTCAACGGCAGCCGGTGCGTCGGCACTGGCGCAAAGCCGTGGTTGAGCGGGCCATGACCCGCGCCGATCTTCACGTCTGCACCTGCAGCCATCGCGCCGAGGATGTAGGCGCGCGCCCTCTCGACCGCCTCGGGCAGCGTCGCGCCCAGCGCAAGGTGCGCGGCAATGGCAGACGACAGCGTGCATCCGGTGCCGTGCAGGTTGCGGCTTTCGATGCGGCCGGAGGCCAGTCGCTTGCGTTCGCCATCGGCCTGCAGCAGCACATCGACCACTTCGTTGCCCGGCAGATGGCCGCCCTTGAGCAGCACGGCCTTCGCGCCGAGCGCCAGCAGTTCGTCGGCCGCGCCGTCGAGTGCATCCACGCCTTCGATGGCATGGCCGATCAGCAAGGCGGCTTCGTCGAGATTGGGCGTGACGACCACGGCGCGCGGGAACAGCTCGCGCACCAGCACCTGCACCGTCTCGGCAGCGATCAGGCGGTCGCCGCTGGTGGCGACCATCACGGGGTCGAGCACCACGTTCTTCAGCCGGTAGCGGTCGATGGCCCAGGCCACCACTTCGACCACCTCGGGCGCATGCAGCATGCCGAGCTTGACGGCATCGACACCGATGTCTTCGACCACGGCCTGGATCTGCGCCCTGAGGAAATCGGGCGGCACGCCGTGGATACCCGAGACGCCCAGTGTGTTCTGCGCGGTGAGCGCGGTGATGGCCGTCATGCCGTAGCAGCCCAGGGCGGCGAAGGTCTTGAGATCGGCCTGGATGCCGGCGCCGCCACCGCTGTCGGAACCGGCGATGGAAAGCACGCGTGCGTAGCGCTGAGTGGGCTCTTGGGTCATGCCGAAAATTATCGGCGACGCGAAGGAGCCCTGGCATGAGCCTTCCTTTCGACTCGGTCGCCATCCTCGGCGCAGGCCTCATGGGCCGGCTGATGGCGGTGACGCTGGCGCAGACCGGGTGCAAGGTCGATGTGTTCGAGGCCGGCAGCGCCGAGGCCGAAGGCGCTGCCGCGCGCGTGGCCGCCGCGATGCTGGCGCCGCTGGCCGAATCGGCCGTCGCACCGGTGTCTGTCGTGCGCATGGGGCAGCACGCGCTCGCGCGCTGGCCGGAGCTGCTCGCGCCGCTGGCACAGCCCGTGTTCTTCCAGCGCGAAGGCACGCTGGTGCTCTGGCATCGGCAGGACGCGGCCGAAGCAACGCGGCTCGCCCGCGTGCTCGCGAACACCGGTGCGCAGGTGCCCGAGCTGGCGCCGATACAATCCGTCGACGCCCGCGCGATCGCCACGCTGGAGCCCTTGCTGGGCCAGCGCTTCGCTCAGGGCCTGTTCCTTCCGGGCGAAGGCCAGCTCGACAACCGCGCGCTGCTGGCCTCGCTGCTCGCCACGCTCGAGAGCAGCCCTCTCGTCACGCTGCACTGGCAATCGCCGCGTACGCCTTCGGACTTCTCGCCCGGAACGACAGGCCAGCCCGACTGGGTGATCGACTGCCGCGGCCTCGGCGCCCGTCCGCAGTGGAATGCTCTTCGTGGTGTGCGCGGCGAGGTGATCCGCGTGCATGCGCCCGAGGTGAGCCTGAAGCGACCGACGCGCCTCGTGCATCCGCGCTACCCGCTCTACATCGCGCCCAAGCCGGGCAACCTGTTCGTGATCGGCGCGACCGAGATCGAGTCGGACGACATGTCGCCCGCCAGCGTGCGCTCCACGCTCGAACTGCTGAGTGCCGCGTATGCGGTGCACAGCGGCTTCGCCGAGGCGCGCATCGTCGAGATCGCGACGCAGTGCCGGCCCACGCTGCCCGACAACCTCCCTGCCCTGCGCCTGCCGCAACCGCGCGTGCTGCAGATCAACGGCCTGTACCGCCACGGGTTCATGATCGCGCCCGCGATGCTTGACGTGGCGATGGAGGTGCTGACGCAGGGCCGCTCGCCTCTTGCGGAGAGCTTCGGCATGGAGACCCGAGACACATGACGATGAACATCCTGATCAACGACAAGCCCTTCACCCTGCCCGACCAGGCGATGCTGACCGACGCGCTGGCCGCGCTGGAGGCCACGCCGCCCTTCGCGGTGGCCGTGAACCGCGAATTCGTGCCGCGCTCGGCCTACGCCACGCGCGCGCTGAAACCCGAAGACCGCGTCGAAGTGATCCGCCCCGTGACGGGCGGCTGATTGATGGAGACAACAGAAATGACGACCACGAACGACCCCTTGGTGCTCTACGGCGAGACCTTCCACAGCCGCCTGCTGCTGGGCACCGCGCGCTACCCCTCGCCCGACCTGCTCGAAGCCGCCGTGAAGCGCGCGAAGCCCGCAATGCTCACTGCCTCGCTGCGCCGGCAGACGGCCAGCCAGGGCTCGGGCAACAGCGAGCTCGGCAACGGCTTCTGGGAGCTGCTGCGCAAGCTCGCGGTGCCGGTATTGCCCAACACCGCCGGCTGCCACAGCATTCAGGAGGTGGTCGCCACCGCGCAGATGGCGCGCGAGCTGTTCGACACGCCGTGGATCAAGCTGGAGCTGATCGGCGACGACTACACGCTGCAGCCCGACACGCTGAACCTGGTCGACGCGGCCTCGCAGTTGATCCGCGAGGGCTTCAAGGTACTGCCCTACTGCACCGAGGACCTCGTGCTGTGCCAGCGCCTGGTCGACGTCGGCTGCCAGGCGGTGATGCCTTGGGCCGCGCCCATCGGCACCGGCCGCGGACCGGTCAACCCCTACGCGCTGCAGGTGCTGCGCGACCGGCTCAAGGTGCCGATGCTGGTGGACGCTGGACTGGGCCTGCCTTCGCACGCCTGCCAGGTGATGGAGTGGGGATACGACGGGGTGCTGCTGAACACGGCCGTCGCGCTGGCGCAGGACCCGGTCGCAATGGCCGGCGCCTTCGCCGACGCGGTGCAGGCCGGGCGCAGCGCGCATCGCGCCGGCGCCATGGCCGCGCAGGAGGCCGCGCAGCCCAGCACGCCCGTGCTCGGCACGCCTTTCTGGCACCACGAATCATGAGCACCACATTCGACTCCGGCGCCATCGCGCAGGCCATCGTCGCTGCGCACGGATTGCGCTTCGGCGCGATCACGTCGGCGCCGGTGAGCGCGCCCAACTTCTCTTCCGACGATCCGGTGTATCGCGGCGCCAAGCGCGCGTGTTCCGCGCTCGGCTTCATCGAGATCGACGCCGAATGCCTGGCTCTCGCATGGACCGCGCAGACACAGCGCCTGAGCAGCTTCGATGCTGCGTTGTGGCCCGACGCGCCGGAGGACTTCGGCATGCGCCCCTTTCCGCCCACCGCGCGCGACGACGCATTTCCGCCCTGCCCAGAACGGCTCGGCCTCTATGCCGTGCTGCCCGATGCGAAGTGGGTCGGCCGCATGGCGCGCGCGGGTGTGCCGACGGTGCAGCTGCGATTCAAGTCGGACGACAGCGCGGCCATCGAGCGCGAAGTTCAAGCGGCCGTTGAGGCGGTGCGAGGTACCGGCGCGCTGCTCTTCATCAATGACCACTGGCGGGTTGCCATCGCGACCGGTGCCTACGGCATCCACCTCGGCCAGGAGGATCTCGACGCGCTCTCGCCAGACGAACTGGCGCAACTTCGCGCCTCCGGCCTGCGCCTTGGCGTCAGCACGCACGGCTATGCGGAGATGGTGCGCGCCGACAAGGTGAGCCCGAGCTACATCGCCATGGGCGCCGTGTACCCGACCACGCTCAAGAAGATGGCGACCGCGCCGCAGGGCGTGGCGCGGCTGGGCGCCTATGCGCGGCTGCTGCGCGGCTATCCGCAGGTCGGCATCGGCGGCATCGATGCGGTGCGGCTGCCGGAGGTGCTGGCGACCGGCGTGGGTTCCATCGCCGTGGTGCGCGCGCTCGTCGCGGCCGACGACCCGGAAGCCACGGCCGCGGAATGGATCGCGGCCATCGATGCCGCCGCGGGCAAATGAACAGAATGAAAAAGACAGAGCTTCCCTTCGATTCTTCCGGCCGGCATCGGCTGTCTCCCGTCTCACACGCGCTGGCAGCCATGCTCTTTGCGGCGGCATGTTCAGCGCATGCGCAGCAGCAATCCGCGCTGCCGGAGATCACCGTCAGCGAAGGCACGGCCGCGCCCCAGGCCGACGTGAGCGGCTTCGGCGACGTGCCGCTGCGCGAGCTGCCGATCTCGGCCACGGTGATCGACAGCCAGCAACTGCAGGCCAGCGGCGCGCGACGGCTCGCCGATCTGACGCAGTTCGACGCTTCCGTCACCGACGCCTACAACTCCGCCGGCTACTGGGACTACCTCACGGTGCGCGGCTTCGTGCTCGACAACCGCTTCAACTACCGGCGCGAGGGCCTGCCGATCAGCGCCGAGACTTCGATTCCGCTCGACAACAAGGAGCGCGTCGAGATCCTGCGCGGCACCAGCGGCATACAGGCCGGCACCAGCGCGCCGGGCGGGCTGGTCAACTACGTCGTGAAGCGGCCCACCGAACAGGACCTGCGCACGGTGCGCATCGAAACCACCAGCCGCGGCAGCGTGCTCGGCGCCATCGACCTCGGCGGGCGCTTCGGCGAGAACAGGCAGTTCGGCTACCGGCTCAACGTGGCGAGCGAGAACCTCAAGCCGCTGACGCACAACCTCGACGGCAACCGCAACCTGTTCTCGCTCGCGGCCGACTGGCGCATCACGCGCGACTCGGTGCTGGAGTTCGAGATCGAACAGAGCCGCAAGACGCAGCCCAGCCAGAACGGCTACAGCCTGCTGGGCAGCGTGCTGCCGGCGCCGGTGGATCCGCGCATCAACCTCAACAACCAGCCGTGGTCGCAGCCCTCGGTGTTCAAGGCGCTGACGGGCACGCTGCGCTTCAGCCAGGCGCTGAACGCCGACTGGCGCTGGAGCGCGCAGATCGGCCAGCAGCGGCTGAAGAGCGACGACCGACTGGCCTATGCCTTCGGCTGCGGCGCCGAAGGCAACTACGACCGCTACTGCTCCGATGGCACCTTCGACGTCTACGACTTCCGCAGCGACAACGAGCGCCGCACGCTGACGGCCGGCAGCATCAATCTGAAAGGCAACGTGACGACGGGCAGCGTGAGGCACGAACTCGGCTTCGGGCTGATGCAGAGCCGCGTGCGCAACCGCTTCGACAACCAGGCCTACAACTACGCGGGCACCGGCAACATCTGGGGCACGGCCGTCGTGCCGCCGGCGCCGGACGCCACCACGCCGCAGACCAACCGGGACGAGCGATCGACCGAGTTCTCGGTGCAGGACGCGATCCGCTGGAACGAGCGCTTCACCACCTGGCTCGGCGCGCGCCATACGCGGCTCGACCGCAGCAGCATCGGCAACGACGGCTCGAATCCGACCGGCTACAAGCAGGACGTGACCACGCCGTGGATCGCGGCCAGCTACGCCATCCAGCCGGGGCTGCTGGCCTATGCGAGCTGGGGCCGGGGAGTCGAGTCGCAGGTGGTGCCGAACAGGATCTCGCAGTACAGCAACGCCGGACAGGCCCTGCCCGCGCTGCGCTCGCGTCAGTGGGAGCTTGGCCTCAAGGGCGGCAACGACGCCTTCAACTGGCAGCTCGCGTGGTTCGACATCTCGCGGCCGCTGACCAACATGGACCTGTGCAGCGGCTTGTGCGAGGTGCGCAACGACGGCAAGGCGGTGCATCGTGGTCTCGAAGCGGGTGCGCAGTGGAACCAGGGACCCTGGCGCATCGGTGGCAGCGTGACGCTGATCGATGCGAAGCGGCGCGGGAGCACGGCCAATCCGGCGCTCAACGGGCAGTCGCCGACCAATGTGCCGAAGCAGGTGCTGCGCGCGCAAACGGCGTATCGCTTCTCATCGGTGCCGGGGCTCGAAGTGGCGGGACAGCTTTCTTATGAAGGCCGACGCAACGTGCTGCCTGATGGCTCGATCACGCTGCCCTCGTGGACGCGCGTCGATGCCGTGCTGCGCTACGACACGAAGCTGCGCGGCGCGAACGCGAGCTGGACGCTGTCGGTCGACAACCTGTTCGATCGCCGCTACTGGAAGGAATCGCCCTACCAGTTCGGGCATGTCTACCTGTTCCCTGGCGCGCCGCGCACGCTGCGTCTGGGGCTGAGCGTTGCACTTTGAACGCGTTGCCGAAAGTCATGAAAAATGACGCTATAATCTAAGGCTTGTTCCTCGATAGCTCAGTCGGTAGAGCGCCGGACTGTTAATCCGTAGGTCCCTGGTTCGAGCCCAGGTCGAGGAGCCACCACAAAGCCGCAAGGCCTCTGGATGCCCCGCTACTCACAAGGTAGCGGGGCATTTCATTTGAAGTGGTGCGCGGTGTTTCTTGCAGGCAATCGTCGCATCGATGCAAAAAATGCAGTCGAAGCGCCGAGATCGGCAAATCCATTGCATATAATTTAAGGCTTGTTCCTCGATAGCTCAGTCGGTAGAGCGCCGGACTGTTAATCCGTAGGTCCCTGGTTCGAGCCCAGGTCGAGGAGCCACCATCAAGCCGCAAGGCCTCTGAAGAGCCCGCTGTCTTTACGGACAGCGGGCTTTTTCTTTGGTTGCTCCGCTGGCCCATGTGAGCAAAGTCGGCTAAGTGCCCCTCGCATGAAAGGCGCACACTCGCGCGCATGGAAAGCAGCCGCCGGATCGAGCAGGACTACCGCGCCCGCGTGGCGCGCGCCGTCGCGGCCATCGTCGCCGATCCGATGGCCGAGCACCGGCTCGAAGATCTCGCGCGGCTCGCGCACTTCTCGCCCTTCCACTTCCACCGCGTCTATGCGAGCGTGGCCGGAGAAACCGTGGCGGCCACAGTGCGGCGCGTACGACTGGCGCTCGCCACCCGGCTGCTGGAAGCCGGCGACCAGAGCATCACGCAGGTCGCGCTGGCCGTGGGCTACGAAAGCCCGCAGGCCTTCACGCGCGCCTTCGGCCAGTTCACCGGACAGTCGCCGCGCGCATTCCAGCAGAAGATGGTGCGGGCGATTCTCGATGTCGATGCGTTGCCGCAACCCGATGACGGCGTCGCCACGCCAGCCGTGCGCATCGTCGAACACCCGACGCGACGGCTGCATGCGCTGCGGCACCAGGGGCCGTTCTCGACCATCCCTCACACTCATCGGCGGTTGCGCCAGCACGCCGGCACGGCCCGCATCACGGACCGCTGGGGAGCGTCTTTCGACGAGCCGGAGGGCAGCATCGGCTTCAGGTACTACGCCGCCGTCGACTCTCCCGATGCCTGGCCGGAAGCCCCCGAAGTCGAGATGCTCGACATTCCCGGCGGCTGCTACGCGGCGCATCGCCTCGCGGGCCCGTACTCGCAGATCAACGCTGCCGTGCGCGCCCTCTACATCCGCTGGCTGCCCGCCAGCGGCTACGAGCCCGACGACCGGCCCACGCTGGAGCACTACCTGAACTCGCCGCGGCAGGTCTCGCAGGCCGAGTTGCGCACCGACTTGCTGATTCCGATCCGCCGCACAGGCACGCCGTGAAACCGGCTAGCGCAGCTGGAACGCGATGAGCCCATGCCCGCCGTGCTTAACGGCAGTACACGCGGGGCCATTGCTTGATGGGCTCGTGGTGCATCCCTACACTCGTGCGCATGGCCCGTTCGTTCCACTCCCGCAAGCACGCTGCGCTCGAAGCAGCGCGTACCGGTGCCATGGCGACGATGGCGGCCTACCGACGCACCTGCGCACTTTCCTGAGCCCGGCGGTCCGCTACCCTTCCTTCTGATGCGCGAACCATTGACCGCCGGGCACCCGCCGCGCGGCCGCGTCGCCGTTCATTTCCTTCGTTCCTGACGGCGCCGCACTCGACTGGAGTGCTTCATGCTTGCCACCATTCACGGGGAGCGCACGCTCACCGAACTCGACTTCGTCCGCCTCGGCAAACTGGCGGATCACCAGCTCCCACCGGCACTCGCCGAACTGCTCGACGCGGCGGACGTGCTGCCATCGCGCGAAGTCCCGCCGGACCTCGTGACGATGAATTCCCAGGTCGAGATCGAGGACCCGGCTACGGGCCAGCGCCAGCAGATCACGCTGTGCTATCCCGGAGACTCGCAGCCGGGCGCTGGCTTCGTATCGGTGCTGTCGCCCGTCGGCATCGGCCTGCTGGGGGTGAAGACCGGGGCGCTCGCCTGCTGGCGCATGCCCAACGGCATCGAGCGCTCTGCGCGTGTGACCGCAGTGCTCTTCCAGCCCGAGGCCAGCGGCGACTACACGCGCTGAGGCAGGCCGTTTCTTTCAGTGCTTGATCACCGCGCTGGTCCGGTCCTTGGCGCTGTCAATGGTCGCGCTCACCGAGTTCGTGTTGACTGCCAGGGCCACCAGGATGGAGCCGACGAAAGCCGGGTCGGCCGCTGCGCTGAAGTTCGAAGCTCCCGCAATGGCCAGGGCCTGTTGCACCTGCTGGCGGGTCAGTTCCGTGGCTGCTTCTCCAACGATGTTCTTCTTGGTCGCCATCTGAAACTCCTGGAAGTGAAGGCCCGAATGTAACTTTCGGGACAGCGCATCCCGCGGCTTTTCCCTCTTGAGCCATTGGTACGGAAGCTCTCGTTGTTTCACGGTGTTCCTGAAAGTTTCCAGAGTAATAGAATCGCCGCGCCCCACCCGCCCGTCCCCCAAGCGCAGTGCGCCTGCCCGACGTCGCGGCCGGGCGATCGAGGAAGGGGGCTGCCGCGGCCCGCACCTCCCACACTTCGGAGTCCGGCCGATACGCCGCCGCCCGCGCGGTGGAAAAAACACGGCCGGGCCGCGCGTGAATGCACATGACTTTCGGCACTGGCGTGCCTGAATCTCGGGTCGTATCGTCGCGCGGTCGCCGGCGGCGCGTCGAATCGGGAGGTCATACAGGCCAGGGCAGATCCATCTTCGATCTTGACAAGTGACGTCCGCAACGGGCGCCGCATTCTTTTCACTTGACAGATCGGGACATGGCTTTTTCTAAACTTTCTCTCGCAAGCGCACTCGCCGGCCTGCTGGCCCTTTCGGGTTGCCAGACCATGGACATGCAAATGGGTAGCCAGTCGGCCAAGACCGTGGCCACCGGCAGCGCCGCCGGCGCCGCGACCTCCGGCGAAAGCAGCCAGCTCGAGCGCTGCGATTCGCCGCTGGGCACGGTCTCGCTGATCGAGAACGTGAACGCGGGCTGGTACACCATCCTCACCGGCGAGTACAAGCTGCCTCCCACGGCCAACCTGCTGCGCCTGCTGGTGCAGCAGTCGAACTGCTTCGTGGTGGTCGAGCGCAGCGCCGCCGGCATGAACGCGATGACGCGCGAGCGCGCGCTGATGCAGTCGGGCGAAATGCGCGGCGGCAGCAACTTCGGCCGCGGCCAGATGGTCGCTTCCGACTACGGCCTGTCGCCCGAGATCGTGTTCAGCAACAGCGATGCCGGCGGCCTGGGCGGCGCGCTCGGCGGCTTGGTGGGCGGCGGCCGCGGCCGCGCCATCGCCAGCCTCGGCGCGAGCCTGCAGACCAAGGAAGCCAGCGCCCTCCTGACGCTGATCGACAACCGTTCGGGCGTGCAGGTCGCGGCCGCCGAAGGCAGCGCCTCCAAGACCGACTTCGCGGGCTTCGCCGGCCTGGGCGGTCTCTCCGCCGCCGGCGGCATCGGCGGCTACACCCGCACGCCGCAGGGCAAGGTGATCGCAGCGGCCTTCATGGACGCCTTCAACCAGATGGTCCGTTCGCTGCGCAACTACAAGGCACAGACGGTGCGCGGCCAAGGCCTCGGTGGCGGCGGCCGCCTGGGCGTGGACGGCGGAGCGGCTCCCTCGCAGACCTCGGCGCCCGGCGCTGCGCCGGCAACCCGCCGCCGCAAGTAAGAAGGCAACAACCCGCCGGCCGGGCCCGCCTCGCTCAGAGGTAGCGCGTCTCGGCCGGCGCCTCGAACCAGTTGTTGTTGCGCCCGTCCATGTACCGGACGGGCGCCGTCGACAGTTCCTCCAGCGTCACGTCGTCCAGGCAATTCACCGCGACGCTCACATAGGCGCCACCGATCTCGGGCACGTTGCCGCGCCCGAACGAACGAACGCCGCAGTTCCTGCAGAACAGCCACTCGGTGCTGTGCGAGTTGAACTGGTACAGCGACAGCTCCTCCTCCCCCGAAAGCAGCGTGAAGGCATCCGGCTTCACGATCGCGCCCCATGCGCGGGTCTTGGTGCAGATCGAGCAGTTGCACTTGCCCGTGCCTTCGGCGAGATCGATCAGGGCCTGGAAGCGGACCTTGCCGCAATGGCAGCTGCCGTTGTACGTCTTCTTCATGGGTCTTCGTCCTGTTTTCCGCGGTGCGGAGGTGGTTGAGAGAAGAACCGAGGCTACAACCCATTGCGGACAGCTCCTGTCCTCGATTGCAGGCATGATGCGCACATGCTGTCAGCCACCGCACGCCTGATCCGGCTTCTTTCCCTGTTCCAGGCGCAACGCTCCTGGACGGGCGCCGACCTCGCCGCCCGGCTCGAGATCACCGAGCGCACCCTGCGCCGCGACGTCGACCGCCTGCGCAGCCTGGGCTATACGGTCGATTCCACCTCGGGCGTGGCCGGCGGCTACCGGCTCGGCGCGGGCACCGCGATGCCGCCGCTGCTGCTCGAGGACGAGGAAGCCATCGCCGTCGGGCTCGGCCTGGGCAACCCGGTGGGCGCCTCGGGCGACATCGAGAACGCCTCGATGCGCGCGCTGGCCAAGCTCGAACAGCTGATGCCGCCGCGCCTGCGCCGCCGGCTCGACAGCGTGCGCTCATCGGTGGTGCCGGTGATGCACGACAAATCGCCCGTGCGCCTGAAGGCCGTGTCCTTCCTCGCCGAAGCCTGCACCGACCGGCTCGAGCTGCGCTTCGGCTACCGCGACCACCACGACGCCCTCACCGAGCGCACGGCGCAGCCGCATCGCGTGGTGCAGACGGGCCGGCGCTGGTACCTGCTGGCGTGGGACGTGGCGCGCGAGGACTGGCGCACCTTCCGCCTCGACCGCATCGTCGAGCCCGTGCCCACCGGCGAGCGCTTCACGCCGCGCCGGCTGCCCCATGGCGATGTGGCGGCCTATATGGAGCACGCACGGAAGGTGTCACCCTACCTGCACCATGCGCAGATCGTGGTGCATGCACCCGTCGAGGCGCTGGAGCCCTATCTCGGCTGGGTCGGCGCCACGCCGCAGGCTGTCGGCGACGGTTCCACCCGCATCGCCACCGCGGCCAATTCGCTCGATGCGCTGGCCGTGTGGCTGGGCTGCCTGCCGCACGATTTCGAGGTCGAGTCGCCTCTGGAGCTGGTCGGGCACATCGCGCTCGTGGCAGGGCGGCTGGCCAGGGCGGCAACCGGCAAGACATCCCCTAGGCCACCGAAAGCGGTAGGCCGCCTCCCCCGTATATAGGATGGGCAGCGAGCGGGCAGCCCCCTACCCTTTGCGGCATCAGCAACCCAGGTCTTTTCCCCCCATGCGCCTTGTCACCACGCCATGCATGAGCGCATGCAGCTTCTTTCCGGGCCCGGTCCACGCATGACTGCGGAAACACAGGTCGCCCTCGTCGAAGACGACACCGGCATGCGCGAGCGCATCTCGCGCGTGGTCGACGCAGACCCGTCCCTGAGCCTGGCCTACAGCGCCTCCAACGCCAGCGACATCCTGCGCTGGCTGGTCGACAACCCGATCGACGTGCTGCTGGTGGACCTCGGCCTGCCCGACCGCCCCGGGCTGCAGGTGATCAGCCAGTGCCGCAACATGCAGCCGGCCTGCGCGGTGATGGTGCTTTCGATCTTCGGCGACGAGGCCAACATGGTCCAGGCCTTCGAGGCCGGCGCCAGCGGCTACCTGCTGAAGGACGGCACCGAGGCCGACCTCGCTACCCACATCCGCCACCTGCGCGCCGGCGGCTCGCCGATGTCGCCGGTCATCGCGCGCAAGCTGCTGCGCCGCTGGCAGGCGCACTCGGGAGCTGCGCCCAGGGAACAGGCCGCGGCCAAGGCTGCCGGTACGCCGACTGTCGCGCCCGAACGCCTGTCGCCGCGCGAGTTCGAGGTGCTCGACCTTGTCTCTCGTGGTTTCACCTATGTCGAAGTGGGGACGCAGATGGGAGTCTCGGCCTCGACTGTCCAAACCCATATCCGCAATATCTACGGCAAGCTGGATGTGCACAACAAATCGGAAGCTGTGTTCGAGGCCCGCAACCTCGGCTGGCTTCCCTAGCGTGACCGCCGGCGGCCTCTGCCGCCTGCTGCTCGCCGCCTTGTGCCTGTGGCTCGCCCTGGCGTCGGCGGCCTCCCATGCCGACGCAGCGGAATCGCCCGACGCATTCGACGTTCCCTCGGCCGAGGCGGTGCTCGAACCCGACGGCCTGCCGGCGCAGCAGCGACGCGTGGAGATTCCCTTCCGCTGGGACCATGAATTCCCCGGGCGCGGCGGCAAGGCCACCTACCGCATCGAACTTCCCGCTTCCGCGGTGCCGGCCGGCAAGCCCGCCGCGCTGCTGCTCTCGGGCGCGGGCAACCAGGTAGCGATCTCGTTCAACGACGCGCTGGTGGCGAGCTATGGCACGCTGGGCTTGCCGAGCTACGACGCGTCCAAGAGCAACCTGCTGGTGCCGGTGCCGGCCGTGCTGCACCAGGCAGGCCAGCCACAGTCGCTGGTGGTGCGCACCACCATCCAGCGCCAGCGCGGCGCGGGGCTGGCCAGCATCGACTACGGCCCCGAGGCGTCGCTGGCAACGGTCTACCGCGCCCGGCAGAACTGGCGCAACACCTCGGCCATCGTCTATGCCGTCAGCCTGCTGCTGATGGGCGGCATCGCCGGCGGGCTGTGGCTGCGCCAGCGCGACGCGCTCTACGGCTGCTTCGCGCTGGCCGCGCTCTCGGGCGTGGCGCGCAACCTTGACCGCGTATGGCCCGACGTGGCCATTCCCTGGCCGCTGTGGGGCGCCATCGTGGCGGTCTGCTACGCCTGCCACATCGGGCTGATCGCGCGCTTCGTGCTGCTGGTGCTGGAGCGCAATCCGCCGTGGCTGGTGCGCTCGATCTACACGGCGCTCGCGCTGTCGGTAACGCTGGCCTGCGCCTCCTTCGCCTTCGCGCAGCCGCTGCTGTGGACCGGCGGCCTCGTCATCCTGCAATGCATCAGCATCATCTGCCTGCCCTACGTGGTGTACGGGGCGCTGGTGGACCGCCGCCGTATCGCGGGCGTGCTGATGGCCGCGGGCACGCTAGCCATCCTGGCCGGCGCGCACGACCTGCTGCTGGTGCGCATGGGCCTCTTCGGCGGCGCCTACTACACGCTGACGGCGCACGCGATGTTCTTCTTCGTGATGATCCTGGCCGGCCTGGTGGTCGAGCGCTACAGCCGCACCGTAGCCGACTACCGCGCGCTCAACGCCAACCTCGCGGCCCGCGTGGCCGAGCGCGAAGACCAGTTGCGCGGCGCCTTCGAGACCGTGCGCCAGCAGCAGCAGGAACAGGCCGTGCTGCTGGAACGCCAGCGCATCATGCGGGAGATCCACGACGGCGTCGGCTCGCAGCTGGTCGGCCTCCTCAACGTGGTGACGCAGGCCAAACCGGACCGCACGGTGATCGAGGAACACGTGAAGCTCGCGCTCGACGAGATGCGCATGGCCGTCGATTCGCTGCAGCCCACGCACGACGACCTGGCCACCGTGCTGGCCACGCTGCGCTACCGCCTGCAGCCGCGGCTGGACGCCGCCGGCATCGAGCTGGTGTGGGACGTGGAAGTGATCCCGCAGCTGGAGCCTTTCGCCGCACAGGCGGCCCTGCAGCTGCAACGCATCCTGCTCGAAGCCTTCACCAACGTGCTCAAGCACGCGGGCGCCTCGCGCATCGTGATGCACGCGAGCTGGCACGGGGAAGAGACGCCTTCGCTGGTGCGCATCATGCTCACCGACAACGGGCGCGGCCTGCCTTCGGCGCCGGCCAATGGCGGGAGAACCGGCCACGGCATCGCCAACATGCGGGCGCGCGCCCAGTCCATCGGCGCGCGGCTGCAGATCGAGACGGCGGACCCGGCCGCCGGCGGCACGCGCATGCAGCTCGACTGGCCCTGCTCGCCTGCCTGAGGCGCCGCGCGGCCGTTCAGCGCAGGGCAAAGGCCAGCGTCACCGCACCCAGCGCCAGCAGCCCGAGGCCGGCGATGAAGACCATCTCGCCCCAGGCCTCCAGCCGCGCGCCCGACCTGCGCGAACGCATCGAGATGAAAGACAGCAACGCGCTGGCCAGGAAGACCAGCGCGTCCACTGCGAGCAGGCGGTCGATCAGAAGCCGCATGTCGTCGCGCGGCCCCAGGTGCCCGATGGACATCACCGTCATGCACACGCCGATCATGGTCGCAGACGTGGGCAGGATGTGAGCCGAGAGGCTCTGGGCGGGCGACGTCATGCCTGCGGGGCCAACTCAACCGATGCGAACCGGGACGAAGATCTTGTCTTCACCGCGCTGGATCAAGAGCGCCACCGACTTGTTGCTGGCCTTGGCCACCACCTCGCGCACCTGCTCCACGCTCTGCGCCGGCGTGCCGTTGATGGCCAGCAGCACGTCGCCCGCCTGCACCCCGGCCTGCGCCGAGGGGCCGGCCGCGTCTTCGATCAGCAGCCCGTTGTCGACGGAAGCCTCGCGCTTTTCCTGTGGCTGCAGCGGACGCAGCGCCAGGCCCAGCTTGCCCTGCCCCACGTCGGCGTCGGCCTTCGCGACCTTGGCCGGCTTGTCGCTCGCGTCGCCGAGCTTGGCCTGCAGCTCCTGGCGTTCGCCCTGGCGCCACACTTCGAGCGTGACCTTCTTGCCCGGCATCTGCTGGCCGATGACCGCGGGCAGGTCGCCCGAGGACACGATGGCCTGGCCGTCGACCTTGCGGATCACGTCGCCCGCCTTCAGGCCGGCCTTGTCGCCGGGGCCGCCCTTCTCGATGTTCGAGACCAGCGCGCCTTCGGGCCTGTCGAGCTTGAACGAATCGGCAAAGGCCTGGTTCACTTCCTGCACCGCGATGCCCAGGCGCGCGTGCTGCGCCTTGCCGGTGGCGACGATCTGGTCCTTCACCTGGATCGCCACGTCGATCGGGATCGCGAACGACACGCCCTGGTAGCCACCGCTGCGGCTGTAGATCTGCGAGTTGATGCCGACCACCTCGCCGCGCGTGTTCAGCAGCGGGCCGCCGGAATTGCCGGGGTTCACCGCCACGTCGGTCTGGATGAAGGGCACGTAGCTGTCGTCGGGCAGCGAGCGGCCCTTGGCGCTCACCACGCCGGCCGTGACGGTGTTCTCGAAGCCGAAGGGCGAGCCGATGGCCAGCACCCATTCGCCGACCTTCAGGTCCTTGGTGTTGCCCAGCGCGAGCACGGGCAGGTTCTTCGCGTCGATCTTGAGCACCGCGATGTCGGTCTTGGCGTCGGCGCCCAGCACCTTCGCGCGGTACTCGCGGCGGTCGGTGAGCTTGACGGTGACTTCCTTCGCGTCCTTCACCACGTGGGCGTTGGTGATGATGATGCCGCTGGGGTCGACGATGAAGCCCGACCCCTGCGCTCGCACCGGCACTTCGCGCTGCTGTTGCTGGCCGCGCGGATTCATCTGGCCCTGGAAGCGGCGGAAGAACTGGAACATCGGATCGTCCGGATCGATGCCCTGGATCTCGGCGGCTGCCTCGTCGTCGGAAGCCTTCATGGTGCCGGTCACGCTGATGTTGACCACGGCCGGGCCGTCGCGCGAAGTGATCGTCGAGAAGTCGGGCAGCGTGACCATGGCCGCGGGCGCGGTGGCGACGGCATTGGTGGTCGGCGCGCCCACGGCGCGGGCGCTGGTGTAGGCGCCGGCGCCGACCGCACCGATCACACCCGCACTTGCCAGGGCGATAGCCAGGGCACGGGGCGAAGTCAGACGTGAGTTCATTTGTCGGTTCCTTTCAAGGCGTATGGACGCAAAACGATGAAAGGAATGTCGCGGGTCTGACTTAAGCGCCGCTTAAACGGCGCGGCCGGGGCTCACGCGCGCGCGGGAAAGCGCATCAGCACGCGCAGCCCGCCAAGGCTGGGCGACTGCTCCAGCGCCACCGTGGCCCCGTGCAGGTCGGCAATCGACTTGACGATGGCCAGCCCCAGCCCGCTGCCCGGCGCCTGCGATTCACCCGAGCGATAGAAGCGGTCGAGCACCCGCTCGCGCTCCTCCGGCGGCAGGCCTGGCCCGCTGTCGTCCACGGTGAGTTCGGCCGTATCGCCCTTGCGCGCGATGCCGATGTCGACGCGGCCTTCCACCGGCGTGTACTTGATCGCGTTCTCCAGCAGGTTGCGCAGCAGCATCCGCAGCGCCTCGGACTGTCCATGCACCACCGCCTCGTCGGCATGGGCGATGCCGATGTCGATGCCGCGCGCCTGTGCGGCCGCCACGGCGTCGGACACCGCGAGCCGGGCCACCTCGGCCAGGTCCACCGGCTCGGGCTTCGCGCCGGCCGCCATGCTGGCTTCATGCCGGGCCAGCGCAAGCATCTGCTCGACCAGACGCGTCGCCCGGTCGATGCCCGCCACCAGCCTGCTCACCGCCAGCTCGCGCGAGGCATCGTCAGGCGCGCGCTGCAGGCCCTGCACCTGCAGCTTGAGCGCGGCCAGCGGCGAGCGCAGCTCGTGCGCGGCATCGGCGACGAAGTGCTTCTGCGCGTCGAAGGCATGGCGTACGCGGTCGAAGAGCAGGTTCAGCTCCTGCACCAGCGGGCGCACCTCCTCGGGCAGGTTCTCCTCGCTCACCGGGGAGAGATCGTCGGCCTGGCGCGAGGCCACCTGCTTGCGCACCCGCGCCACCGGCGCGAGCGACTGGCTCACCACCCACCACACGACCAGCATCAGCAGCGGCGCCATCAGCGCCACCGGCGCGATGGTGCGCAGGGCCAGCGTGCCGGCCATGTGGCGCCGCGCCGCCATGTCCTGCGCCACCTGGATCACCAGCCCGCGCGTCTGCATCGAGAACACGCGGTAGGTGGTGCCGCGCGCGTTCACATCGGCGAAGCCCAGCACCGCGAGCTGCGGCAGCGCGGCCTGCTCGGCGGATTCGAAGATGCGCGTGCCATCGGCCGTCCACACCTGCACGACGAAATCGAAGTTCTGCTCGGCGGCGCCCAGCCCGCCCACCGCAGCGCTCGGCGGCAGGCCGGCGCGCAGCGACAGCGCCATCTGCTGCATGTGGTAGTCGAAGATGTCGTCGGCCTCGGCCAGCACCGTGCGGTAGGCCACCAGTGCCTGCGCCCCCGCCGCCAGCACGATGGCTGCGAGCAGGAACCACAGCAGCCGCGCACGCAGCGAGCCTGTCAGCGAACCAATGACTCTGCTCATACACGCCCCCTTCGCGGGACGACACGGAACCGGCTTTGCCGGGCCGTAGGCGTCGCCCCCGGAAGGGGGTTGGCGAAGCGACACGAAGTGCGCGAAGCCTGGGGGCGAGTCATAGTTTCGGCACCATGTAGCCGACGCCGCGCACGTTGCGGATGAGCTCGGCGCCGAGCTTCTTGCGCAGGCCGTGCACGTACACCTCCACCGCGTTGCTGCTGATCTCGTCCTTCCAGCTGTAGAGCTTCTCCTCGAGCTGGGCGCGCGACAGCACCATGCCGGGCCGGGCCAGCAGCGGCTCCAGCACGGCCCATTCACGCGCCGACAGCACCACCGGCTGGCCGGCCACCGTGACCTCGCGCGTGGCCGGGTTGATGCTCACGCCCATGTGCTCGTACACCGGCTCCGCACGCCCCGCCGCGCGGCGCAGCAGGGCACGGATGCGCGCCAGCAGCTCGTCGAGGTCGTAGGGCTTGAGCACGTAGTCGTCGGCGCCGGCGTCCAGGCCTTCGATGCGCTGCTGCACCGAGTCGCGCGCGGTGGCGATCAGCACCGGCATGCGCTGCTTGCGCGCGCGCAGGTTGCGCAGCACCTCGAGCCCGTCGCGCCGTGGCACGCCCAGATCGAGCATCACGAGGTCGTATTGCTGGGTGCGCAGGGCCGTTTCGGCGGCCTCGCCGTCTTTCACCCAGTCCACCGCGTACTGTTCGGCGCGCAGCAGGTCGAGCACCGCTTCGCCGATCATCACGTCGTCTTCGAGGAGTAGGAGTCGCATGGTTGTGTCCGTTTCGAGGATTCGAGGCGCGGGCCGCGGCCAAAGTTCAGAGCAAGTCAGAGAAGCGAACGGACTTCCCGTGCAGCCTCGAAGAGCAGCGGCAGCATCTCGCGCTGCAGCGTCTCTTCCTGGTAGCGCGTGCCCGAGAGCACCACGTTGAGCGCGGCCACCGTATGGCCCTGCATGTCGCGCAGCGGCACGGCCAGCGCCTGCACGCCCAGCTCGTGCTCTTCGCTGGCGAAACAGTAGTCGTCCTTGCGCGCGCGGGCGATCAGCTGACGCAGGCCGCGCGCCTGCGTCACCGTGCGCGGCGTGAGCCGTGCGAGATGCCGGCCCTTGAGCCACTGCGTGAACTGCGCCGGTGCCATCGCCGCGAGCAGCACGCGCCCGGTGGAAGTGGCATGCGCGGGCAGCCGCGCCCCCAGGTGCAGGCCATAGGCCAGCACGCGCGTCGGCGTGCCGTAGCTGCCGCTGCGCGCGACGATGACCACCTCTTCCCCGTCGAGCACGACGGCCGAGAACGACTCGCCGGTCTGCGCCGCGAGCCGGTTCAGCGTGGGCTGCAGCGCCCGCGGCAATCGGGAAGACGCGAGATAGCTGCCCGAGAAGCGCAGCACCTTCGGCGCCATCCAGAAATAGCTGCCGTCGGTTTCCAGGTAGCCCAGGTGGGCCAGCGTCAGCAAATGGCGGCGGGCTGCTGCGCGCGTGAGGCCGGCGCGTTCGGCGGCCAGGGTGGCGTTCAGGCGCTGGCGCTCGGTGTCGAAGCTTTCGAGCACGGCCATGCCCTTGGCGATGCCCTCGATGAAGTCGGCCTTGGCGATGCTCATTCTTCGGTCGATGGAGGATGGGGTTCGTCGTCTGTGGAAGTGTTGCGCGATGATCGCGCACGCATTCGCATGATCGCACACAGCCGCGCGCACTGCCTCCCTGGAAGGCCCCGTGCGCCCTACGCTCCGTGAAACCCTCTCGGAGACACGAACATGCGCACCCAGGTCGCCATCATCGGAGCCGGACCCGCCGGCCTTCTGCTCGGGCAGCTTCTGCACAAGGCAGGCATCGACAACGTCATCGTCGAACGCCAGAGCGGCGACTACGTGCTCGGCCGCATCCGCGCCGGCGTGCTCGAGCAGGTCACGATGGACCTGCTGGCGCGTGCGGGCGTCGACGCCCGCGCCAAGGCCGAGGGACTGCCGCACGAGGGCATCGAACTGCTCTTCAAGGGCGCGCGCCACCGCATCGACATGCACGGCCTCACGGGCGGCAAGCAGGTGACGGTGTATGGCCAGACCGAAGTGACGCGCGACCTGATGGAAGCGCGCGCGGCCGAAGGGCTCACCACCATCTACAGCGCGGCCAACGTGAGCCTGCACGACTTCCAGTCGGGCAAGCCCCGCGTGCGCTACGAAAAGGATGGCCAGACGCACGAGATCGAATGCGACTTCATCGCCGGCTGCGACGGCTACCACGGCGTGAGCCGCGCCAGCGTGCCGGCCGATGCGATCCAGACCTACGAGAAGATCTACCCCTTCGGCTGGCTCGGCGTACTGGCCGACGTGCCGCCGGTGTCGCATGAACTCATCTACGCCAACACCGAGCGCGGCTTCGCGCTGTGCAGCATGCGCAGCGCCACGCGCAGCCGCTACTACGTGCAGGTGCCCACCGAGGAGCGGGTGGAGAACTGGAGCGACGAGGCTTTCTGGAACGAGCTTCGCGCACGCCTCGACCCAGAAGCGCGCGAGCGACTGGTGACCGGGCCTTCGCTGGAGAAGAGCATTGCACCGCTGCGCAGCTTCGTCGCCGAGCCGATGCGCTTCGGCTCACTGTTCCTGGCGGGCGACGCGGCGCACATCGTGCCGCCGACGGGCGCCAAGGGGCTGAACCTCGCCACGGCCGACGTCGGGTATCTCTCGCGCGCATTCGAAATCTTCTACGGCGAGAAGTCGGCCTCGGCGCTCGACCGCTATTCCGACCTGTGCCTGCGCCGCGTCTGGAAGGCCGAGCGCTTCTCGTGGTGGTTCACCTCGTTGATGCACCGTTTTCCGGAGACGGGCGCCTTCGGCCAGAAGATCCAGGAAGCCGAGCTCGACTACCTGGTGCATTCGGCCGCCGCCTCCACCGCGCTGGCGGAGAACTACGTCGGGCTGCCGCTCGAAGACTTCTAGGCCGCGG
Organism: Variovorax sp. 278MFTsu5.1; assembly: GCF_048305045.1. Taxonomy (NCBI): domain Bacteria; kingdom Pseudomonadati; phylum Pseudomonadota; class Betaproteobacteria; order Burkholderiales; family Comamonadaceae; genus Variovorax; species Variovorax sp. 278MFTsu5.1. Next base: position 3,156,148 of record NZ_CP157622.1, on the reverse strand, counting down.
CCGGGGCCGGGCGACCTTCCAGCGCGGCCTTCATGACAGCGCCGCCCTGCTCCATCATCGGCCCGATGTAGGCCGTCATCGCATCGGGCAGCACGTCGGTGATCCAGACGAAGCGCGAGCGGCCTTCGCCTTCCTCGAAAACCTGCGCCGTCGCATGGTGATGCCTCGCCTGCCCGCCGGTGACGGTGTAGGCCAGCCGACGATGGGCCTCGTCGATGCCCACCAGCAGTTCGCGCGCGACGAGGCCGTTGGCGAAGGTCAGGATGCGCGCGCCCTCCTCATCGATCGTGCAGGCCGTGAGAAAGCCCGGCGCGAGCCGCGTGTGCACCGCATCGAAGTCGCGCAGCGCGTCCCAGACCTGCGCCGCGCTCGCCTCGACGATGAATTCCTTGTAGACCGTGGCCATGGCGTGGAACCTCTCTTCAGGGGCAGACCGCTTCGACGTTGTTGCCGTCGGGGTCGATCAGGAAGGCAGCGTAATAGGTCGGGCTGTAGTCCGGCCTGGGGCCTGCGCCACCGTTGTCGGTGCCGCCGGCTTTCAGGCCGGCCTTGTGGAAGGCGGCCACGGCCTCGTGGTTCGGTGCACGGAATGCGATGTGAGTGCCCGGCCCCTTCGCGCCCTTGGCGGCGTAGAGCCACAGCGCGGGTTCGTCGGCCGGGCCGATGCCGGCGTAGCTGTCGTCGTGCGGGCCCGGCACATGGCCCAGAGGCGCGAGCGCTGCTTCGTAGAAGCGGCGGCTCGCGGCGAGGTCTTTGACTTTCAGTCCGATGTGGTCGTACATGATGGCTTCCTGCTCGATGTGTTGATCAGGAGTCCATCATCTAAGAGCGCCGCGATGCGTTCTTGGAGAATCTTGCGGTCGCCCCTGGCCGCCTTGCGGAAGCCGCCCGGCGACACGCCCGCTGCGCGATGGAAGGTGCGCACGAAGTTGCTGAGGTCGGCAAAGCCCACGTCCAGCGCGACCTCGGTCACGGGCCGGCTGTCGTCGTCGGCCAGCAGGCGCGCGGCATGCCGCAGGCGCGAGCGCACGAGGTACTGGTGCGGGGTGACGCCCAGCACCTGCGAGAAGAGCCGCAGGAAGTGGAAGGAGCTCAGGCCGGCTTCGGCAGCGGCGCCGTCGAGGCCGATGTCGTGCTGCAGGTTGGCGTCGATCCACATCGCGGCATCGACCGCGCGGCGGCGGTCGCGAGAGATGGCCGGGGACGGCAACTTTGGCTTCGCCCGCCCCGAGACGACCTCGACGAAGCGGCTCGCGAACCACATGCCCAGTTCGTCCAGCCCCACGTCGCTCTGTCCGTCGGCAGCGGCCTGGGCCAGTTCGCCGATGACCACGAGCTCGGCCAGCGGCGGCACACCGCCGGTGCGCCAGGTCTTGCGGTCACCGCCGATCAGGTCGACGAAGCCCGGCGACAGATGAAAGGCCAGGCACTCGTCGCCGCAGACATGGTGGTCGTGCGTGCAGACGTACTCGTCGCCCGGACAGCCGACCAGCACCGAGCCGGCGACCAGCTCATAGGCATTGCCGCGCGTGCGATAGCCGAAGCTGCCCCTTCGCACGTACGAGACCGAATGGCCTTCGTGCAGCTCGGTGAAGGGCTGCGCGTCGGGCCCCGCGTCGCAGCGGTAGCTGGCGATGCGGATCGCATCGGTCCGGACCTCGGTGGTGACAAGCATGGCCGGTGCCTTTCTGCCCCACGAAAACGATTGCTCAATCGACCGTTTGCATCGCCTGCCAGACACGCGCAGGGCTCAGCGGCATGTGCAGCCGCGGCGCGCGCGTAGCGAAGCCGTTGCGCGCGAAGGCGTCGGCCACCGCATTCACGATGGCCGGCGTGGCGCCGATGGTGCCCAGCTCGCCCACGCCCTTCACGCCCAGCGGGTTGTTCTTGCAGGGCGTCGACTCGTCCATCTCCATGTTGAACATGGTGTCGACGATGTCGGCGCGCGGGGCGGCGTAGTCCATCAGGCTGCCGGTGACGGGCTGGCCGGTCTCGTGGTCGTACACCACCTGCTCGTACAGCGCCTGGCCGATGCCCTGCACCGCACCGCCTTCGAGCTGGCCGCGCACGATCATCGGATTGATGACGCGGCCCACGTCGTTGACCGAGCTGTAGGCCACCACGCTGATCTCGCCGGTGGGCGGATCGATCTCGATCTCGCAGATGTGGCAGCCGTTGGGCCAGGTGGGGCCGGCAACGGTGCTGGTGGAGTCGACGAAGATCTCGCGCCCCGGTTGCTTGGCCGCCAGGGTGAAGAGGTCGAGTTCCAGGTCGGTGCCGGCCACGTTGAAGACGCCTCGGCTGTAGACGATGTCGTCGAGCGCCGCCTCGAACTCCTGCGCGGCCAGTTCGCGAGCCTTGTCGATGGTGCGCTCAGCGCCGATGCGCACGGCCGAGCCGCCGGTGAAGAGAGAGCGCGAGCCGGCGCTGCCGAAGCCGTCGCCGCGGTCGGTGTCGCCCAGCACCACGCGCACCTTCTCGATGGGCACGCCGAAGGCATCCACGGCGAGCTGGGCCAGCGAGGTGGCAATGCCCTGCCCCATGGCGTTGACGGCCGAGAAAACCTCGATCACGCCGTCGGCCTGCACCGAGACGGTGACGCGTTCCTCGAACACGTTGCCGCCGGTCCATTCGAGGAAAGTGGCGATGCCCAGGCCGCGGTGCTTGCCACGGCCGGCCGACTCGGCGGCGCGGCTCTCGAAACCCTGCCAGTCGGCGAGCGTGAGCGCCTGGTCCATCACCGACTCGAAGTTGCCCGTGTCGTAGGTCTGCGCCATCGGGTTCTTGTACGGCATCTGCTCGGGGCGGATGAAGTTGCGCCGGCGCAGCACGATGCGGTCGATGCCGGTCTGGCGCGCGGCCTCGTCCATGAGCCGTTCGATGGTGAAGATGGCTTCGGGGCGGCCCGCGCCGCGGTAGGCGCCAGTGGGAGCGGTGTTGGTGAGCACCGCCTTGAAATGGAAATCGATGGTCTGGATGTCGTAGACGCTGGTCTGCACCCAGGGGCCGATCAGCAGCTGGATCGCGACGCCGGTGCCGGTCGCGTAGGCGCCGACGTTGGCCAGCGTCTTGATGCGCAGCGCGAGGATCTTGCCGTCGGCGTCGAGTGCCATCTCGGCGCGCGCCTCGATGTCGCGGCCGTGCGCGCTGGAGAGGAACTCCTCGCTGCGGTCGGCCACCCACTTCACCGGCCGGTCCACCTGGAGCGCCGCATAGGCGACGGCGATGTCCTCCGGGTAGGCGCCGGTCTTCATGCCGAAGCCGCCGCCGACATCTCCCACCACCACGCGCACCTTTTCCTTGGGCAGGCCGATGGCGGCGCAGATGGAATCGCGCACGCCAGACGGCATCTGGGTGCTCATGCGGATCGTGAGGCGGCCGGTTTCGGCGTCGCGCGCCGCGAGCACCGAGCGCGGCTCGATCGTCAGGGCGACCACGCGCTGGTTGTTCACGTCGAGCGCGACCACGTGGCTGGCCTTGGCGAAGGCGGCCGTGGCGGCTTCGCTGCTGCCGTGGCGCATTTCGGCGGAGATGTTGCCGGTGGCCTCCTCGCACAGCAGCGGCGCGCCTTCCGCGGTGGCGCTGGCGAGGTCGACCACCATGGGCAGGTCTTCGTAGTCGACCATGATGGCTTCGGCGGCGTCGCGCGCCTGCTGCACGGTGTCGGCCACCACGGCAGCCACCACTTCGCCGACGAAACGGGTGCGCTCGTGGGCGATGGCTCGGCGCGGCGGGCTGGCGCTGTCGCTGCCGTCGGCGCGCTTGAAGCCGGCGGCGCCGGGAAGAGGCTTGACGCCGGCCTCCACCATCTCGGCGCCGGTGATCACTCGCAGCACGCCGGGCATGGCGGCGGCGGCGCTGGTGTCGATGGACAGGATGCGCGCGTGCGGGTAGGAGGATCGAAGGAAGACGAGGTGCGCCTGCTCGGGGAGCGTGACGTCGTCGGTGTAGCGGCCGGCGCCCGACAGAAGGCTTTCATCTTCCAGGCGGCGCACTGCCTGGCCGCTGCCGAAGCGGGTGGGATTGGGTTCAGTGGTCAACGTTGTCCTCTTGTACTTATCCCCGGCGTGCGCTCGGGCCTGCCTGATCTGTTCGTGGGTGCTGCGGATGCAAGCTGTGCACTATAGGGTTTCCGGCGGGTCTTGTGGTGCCGTGGCGTGTGGGCCGAACGCTGGTGGCGATATCGGCGACCAGCGATTTTCGCCCACTGGATTGGTGTTTGCGAAGCCGTGTATACCTATGCCCATGCGACAACTTCCCTGGCTGGAACCTGGAGATGCCCTGCCCGACCCCGCCTCGGCCTGGGGTGTGGCCGACCCGGTGCCCGGCCTGCTGGCCGCCGGAGGTGCTCTCGACGTCGATACTCTGATGCAGGCCTACGGCAACTGTGTCTTTCCCTGGTTCAGCGAGGACCAGCCGATCCTGTGGTGGAGCCCCGACCCACGCATGGTGCTGCAGGTGGACGAGTTCAGGCTGCACCGCTCTCTGCGCAAGACCCTGGCGCGCTTCGTGGAAACGCCCGGCTGCGAGGTGCGCATCGACCACGATTTCGAGGCCGTCATCAGGGCCTGTTCGGCCTCGCCGCGGGTGGGCCAGTCGGGCACCTGGATCGTGCCGGACATGGTGGCCGCCTATACGGATTTGCACCGCGCGGGCCACGCCCACAGCGTCGAGACCTGGATCGACGGCGAACTGGCGGGCGGCCTCTACTGCGTTTCGCTGGGCCGCGCGGTGTTCGGCGAGTCGATGTTCACCCGCCGGCCGGACGCATCGAAGATCGCGCTGGCCGCGCTGGTGTCGCTATGCCGCCACTTCGGCGTGCGGATGATCGACTGCCAGCAGAACACCGCCCACCTCGCGAGCCTGGGCGCGCGCGAAATGGCCCGCAAGCGCTTCGTCGCGCACGTGGCAGGGGCTCGGCAGCAAGAGGGCCCACGGTGGCGATTCGAGCCCGTATACTGGTCCGAACTCCTTTCAGCGCGACCTCCTTCCCTGACGTGACGCACCTCAAGGACCTCCCGCTTCACACGCTGCAGTTCTACGCGACTGCGCCCTACCCCTGCAGCTACCTGCCCGACCGGCAGGCCCGCTCGCAAGTGGCCACGCCCAGCCACCTGATCCACAACGACGCGTACTCCGACCTGGTGCTCAGCGGCTTCCGGCGCAGCGGCATGTTCACCTACCGGCCGTACTGCGACGGCTGCCGGGCCTGCATTCCGCTGCGCGTGCTGGCCAATTCCTTCCGCCCCACCCGCAGCCAGCGCCGCGCCCTGAAGCAGCACGCCGACCTGCAGGCGCGCGTGCTCAAGCTGTGCTTCATGCCGGAGCACTACCAGCTCTACCTGCGCTACCAGAACGGCCGCCACGCGGGCGGCGGCATGGATCACGACAGCATCGACCAGTACACCCAGTTCCTGCTGCAGAGCCGGGTCAACTCGCGACTGGTGGAATTCCGAGAAACCCTGCCCGACGGCAGTGCGGGTGCGCTGCGGATGGTGTCGATCCTTGACGTACTGAACGACGGCATCTCGGCCGTCTACACCTTCTACGAGCCCGATTCGAGCGCCGGCTACGGCACCTACAGCGTGCTCTGGCAGATCGAGCAGGCCCGCAAGCTGGGGCTGCCGCACGTCTATCTGGGCTACTGGATCGAGCACAGCCCGAAGATGAACTACAAGGCGCGCTTTTCCCCGCATGAAGTGTTGTTGGATGGCCGCTGGCAGGCGCCAGGCGATTTCACAAGGTAAAATGGCGCCCGGTCTTCACCGCAGAGCGCCATGAGAAAAAACCAATCCGACATTCCCGCCGTTCCCGTGATCCAGGTGATCGAGCGCATGTTTGCGCTGATCGACGTCCTGGCATCCCGCGAGGACGCAATTTCGCTGAAGGAGATCAGCGAAAAGACGGGGCTCCACCCGTCGACCACGCACCGCATCCTCAACGACCTGGCAGTCGGCCGCTTCGTCGACCGCCCCGAGGCCGGCAGCTACCGGCTGGGCATGCGCCTGCTGGAGCTGGGCAACCTGGTCAAGGGCCGGCTCAACGTGCGCGACGCCGCCCTGGGCCCGATGCGCGAGCTGCACAAGCTGACGCAGCAGCCCGTCAACCTCAGCATGCGCCAGGGCGACGAGATCGTGTACATCGAGCGCTCCTACAGCGAGCGCTCGGGCATGCAGGTGGTGCGCGCCATCGGCGGCCGCGCCGCGCTGCACCTGACCTCGACCGGCAAGCTGTTCCTGGCAGCGGACGATCCGCAACGGGTACGCAGCTACGCCACTCGCACCGGCCTGGCGGGCCACACGCGCAACAGCATCACCCAGCTGCCGGCACTGGAGCGCGAACTATCGAAGGCGCGCCAGTACGGCATCGCCCGCGACAACGAAGAACTGGAACTGGGCGTGCGCTGCATGGCAGCCGGCATCTACGACGACCAGGGCAAGCTGGTGGCAGGCCTGTCGATCTCCGCGCCGGCCGACCGGCTGGACGAAGGCTGGCTGCCCAAGCTGCAGGCCACTGCCAATGAAATCTCGGGGGCGCTGGGGTTCAAGGAGGGCATGTCGGCCACGCCTTCGCCCTCGGGGGGGGGCTCTCCTTCGGCTGGCGTCTGACCGGCGCCGAAACGGTCTCTCAAAAACAAAACAGGCCCACAAGGGCCTGTTTTTCGTTGAGGAACTGGATGATTTACCGGATCGATCAGCCCGCCACCTGGTACGCCGCATTGCGCGACGAAGCCGCCGGTGAGCCCACCGAGTGCGTGGCTTCCACCCAGCGGCGGACGCGCTCCGCATCGGCGATACGGCTGAACTTGCCGGCCGAATCCAGGAACACCATGATCAGCTTGCGGCCGGCCACCCGAGCCTGCATCACGAGGCACTGGCCGGCTTCGGAGATGTAGCCGGTCTTCTGCACGCCGATTTCCCAGTCGGGGCTCTTCACGAGGCGGTTGGTGGTGTTGAACTGCAGCACTCGGTTGCCGACTTCGACCTGGTATTCAGGCGAGGTGGACAGCGAACGCACCGTGGCATCGGCATAGGCGGCATTGACCAGCAGCGCCAGGTCTTGCGCGCTCGACTGGTTGCGGCTTGAGAGGCCCGTGGGCTCCACGTAGCGCGTGTCCTTCATGCCGAGCATCTTGGCCTTGGCGTTCATGATGCTCACGAAGGTCGTCAGGCCACCCGGGTAGGTACGCCCCAGCGCGTGCGCGGCGCGGTTTTCGCTCGACATCAGCGCCAGGTGCAGCAGCTCGCCGCGCGAGAGCGTGGTGCCTACCGTCAGGCGCGAGCTGCTGCGCTTCTCGGTGTCGACGTCGTCCTGGGTGATGGTGATGAGTTCGTCGTTCGGCAGATGGGCCTCGCTGATGAGCAGGCCGGTCATGAGCTTGGTGAGCGAGGCGATCGGCAGCACGGCGTGGTCGTTCTTGCTGAACAGCACTTCGTGGGTGTCCTGGTCGATGACCAGGGCGACGCTCGACTTCAGGTCGAGCGCGTCTTCGGTTCCATGCAGGCCGGCCATCTGGCCGAAGGACTGGCGCGCGGGCGCCTCGACGACGCGAACCACCGAGCGGCGCTGCACGGCCACCACGGTCTTGCCGTTCTTCTTGTGGATGGTGGCGACGACGTTGCGGCCGCCGCGAACCACCTTCTCGGCACGTTCGGCCTTTACGGCACGGCCGCCGCGCTTGGCGACAGTGGCGGTCTTGGAGGAAGCGGCGTTGCGCTTGACTTCGACCGGCACCGGCCCCTTCGCCTTCTTGGAGGCGACGGCGGTCTTGGCGGCGGCGGGCTTTTCCTTCTTCGCGGCCTGGGCGCCAGGCAGCAAAAACGCCGTGGCGCATAGCGCGACGGCGATGGCTTTGAAAGCGGGCAGGAACCGCTGGCTGGAAACTCGGCGTAGGCGGGCTTCAGGCATTAAAAAATCTCCAGCGGCAAAAACGAGGACCGCAGTGTATCGAAATCAAAAAAGACACGCAATATCAGTTACTTGCATCCTCTTCTTCATTCGAATATCAAGGATCGCCCGACAACCTAACCTTGTGCCGCAACTCTCTCAGCTTGGCTCTGTAACTTGTTGAGCGCACTCAAATAAGCCTTAGCCGAAGCGACAACGATGTCCGGATCTGCACCCACACCGTTGACCACCCGCCCTGCGTTTTGTAACCGGACTGTAACTTCTCCCTGGCTTTCCGTCGAGCCGCTGATGGCATTTACAGAGTAAAGAACCATTTCGGCACCGCTCTTGACGTGCGACTCGATGGCTTTCAGGGAAGCATCAACCGGGCCATTTCCGTCGGATTCGCCGGTGACTTCCTTGCCCTGGACGGTGAACACGATTTTCGCCTGGGGGCGCTCGCCGGTTTCGCTGTGCTGGGAGAGAGAGACGAAAGCAAACTGCTCACCAACGTTCGACACCTCTTCGGCGCTGACGAGCGCAAGAATGTCCTCGTCGAAAATCTCCGACTTCCGGTCTGCCAGCTCCTTGAAGCGCAGGAAGGCGGCGTTGATCTCGCCCTCGCTGTCCATGGCCACGCCCAGCTCCTGCAGGCGCTGCTTGAAGGCGTTGCGACCGCTGAGCTTGCCCAGGACGATCTTGTTGGCCGTCCAGCCCACGTCCTCGGCGCGCATGATTTCGTAGGTGTCGCGCGCCTTGAGCACACCGTCCTGGTGGATGCCCGAAGCGTGCGCGAAGGCATTGGCCCCCACCACCGCCTTGTTGGGCTGCACCACGAAACCGGTGGTCTGGCTGACCATGCGGCTCGCGGCCACGATGTGCTGCGTGTCGATGCGCAGATCGAGACCGAAGTAGTCCTTGCGGGTCTTCACAGCCATCACGACCTCTTCGAGCGAGCAGTTGCCCGCGCGCTCGCCCAGGCCGTTGATGGTGCACTCCACCTGGCGCGCGCCGCCGATCTTCACGCCGGCCAGCGAGTTCGCCACGGCCATGCCCAGGTCGTTGTGGCAGTGCACCGACCAGATCGCCTTGTCGCTGTTGGGAATGCGCTCGCGCAGCATCTTGATGAAGTTGCCGTAGAGCTCGGGGATGGCGTAGCCGACGGTGTCGGGCACGTTGATGGTGGTGGCGCCCTCGTTGATCACGGTCTCGAGCACGCGGCACAGGAAGTCGGGGTCGCTGCGATAGCCGTCTTCCGGGCTGAACTCCACGTCGCCGATCTGGTTGCGCGCGAAGCGCACGGCCAGCCTGGCCTGCTCATGAACCTCGTCGGGCGACATGCGCAGCTTCTTTTCCATGTGAAGCGGCGAAGTTGCGATGAAGGTGTGGATCCGCCCCCGGGCGGCGCCCTTCAGGGCCTCGGCCGCGCGCCCGATGTCGCGGTCGTTGGCGCGCGAGAGGCCGCACACCGTCGAATCCTTGATCGCGTTGGCGATCGCCTTCACCGCCTCGAAGTCGCCGTTCGAGCTGGCCGGGAAGCCGGCCTCGATGACGTCGACCTTCAGCCGCTCCAGCAGCTTGGCGATGCGCATCTTCTCGTCGCGCGTCATCGAGGCGCCCGGCGATTGCTCGCCGTCGCGCAGGGTGGTGTCGAAAATGATCAGCTGGTCGGTCATCGTGGTTCTCCTTCGTACGCGCCCTTCCTGCGCGTCCGGACCGGACCAGCGCTTCAGCGTCAGGCGACTTCAACCACCGATTGTGCGCTGTGCGCGCCCCGGGCACGCGCACGTTGCACGCCCGAGACGATCGCCTTCAGCGAGGCCGTGACCACGTTCGCGTCCACGCCGACGCCGAAGAGCGTCTGGTTGCCGTCCACGCGCAGCTCCAGGTAGGCCACCGACTTGGCGTCGGCACCCGCGCCGATGGCGTGCTGGTGGTAGTCCATCACGCGCACGGAATGGCCAGTGGCCTGGCTCAGCGCCTGGGTGAAGGCGTCGATGGGGCCGTTGCCGCGGCCTTCGATGGCGCGGACTTCACCGTCCCAATGCACGTCGGCGTGAATTGCCACGGCGGCGTCGGCGCCCTCGCTCTTCTCCTCGATCAGGCGGTGCCGCAGCGATTGCGCGGTCTCGATGCCATATTCGCGCACGAACAGCTGCCAGAGGTCGGCGGCGGTGAGCTCCTTGCCGGCCACGTCCATCACGCGCTGCACCGACTGCATGAATTCCATCTGCAGGCGGCGCGGCATCTCGATGCCGTATTCGCTCTCGAGCAGGTAGGCCATGCCGCCCTTGCCCGACTGGCTGTTCACGCGGATCACGGCCTCGTAGCTGCGGCCCACGTCCTTCGGGTCGATGGGGAGGTACGGAATCTCCCAGATGTCGCCGTCCTTGCGTGCCGCGAAGGCCTTCTTGATCGCATCCTGGTGCGAGCCCGAGAACGAGGTGTAGACCAGGTCGCCCACGTACGGATGGCGCGGGTGCACCGGGATCTGGTTGCAGTGCTCGACCGTGGCTCGGATCTCGTCGATGTTCGAGAAGTCGAGCTCCGGCGAGACGCCCTGGGTATAGAGGTTGAGCGCGACGTTGACCAAGTCGAGGTTGCCCGTGCGCTCGCCGTTGCCGAAGAGGCAGCCTTCGATGCGCTCGGCGCCGGCCATCAAGGCCAGTTCGCCGGCCGCCGTACCGGTGCCGCGGTCATTGTGCGGATGCACGCACAGCACGATGGAGTCGCGGCGAGCGAGGTTGCGGTGCATCCACTCGATCATGTCGGCGAAGATGTTCGGCGTGGAGTGCTCGACCGTGGTGGGCAGGTTGACGATGCACTTGCGCTCGGGCGTCGGCGCCCAGACTTCGGTGACGGCATCGACCACGCGCTTGGAAAAGTGGACGTCGGTGCCCGAGAACATTTCGGGCGAGTACTGGAAGGTCCACTTCGTGTTCGGCTGCCTGGCGGCGAACTCGTTGAACATGCGGGCATGGCTGCTGGCGAGCTCGACGATCTGGTCTTCGTCCATGCCGAGCACCACGCGGCGCATCACGGGCGCGACGGCGTTGTAGAGGTGCACGATGGCGCGCGGGGCGCCCTGCAGCGCTTCGAAGGTGCGAGCGATGAGGTGGTCGCGCGCCTGCGTCAGCACCTGGATCGTCACGTCGTCGGGAATGCGGTCTTCCTCGATGAGCTTGCGCACGAAATCGAACTCGATCTGCGAAGCAGAGGGAAAGCCGACTTCGATCTCCTTGAAGCCGATGGCCACGAGGGTTTCGAACATGCGCATCTTGCGCGCGATGTCCATGGGCTCGACCAAGGCCTGGTTGCCATCACGCAGATCGGTCGACAGCCAGATCGGCGCCTTGGTCAGCACGGCATCGGGCCAGGTACGGTCCTTGAGGCCGATCGGGGCGAATGCGCGATATTTGCTTTGAGGTTGCTTGAGCATGTCGATTTCTCTTAGATGGTTGGTAATCGACCAGCAACCCCAAAAAACAAACGGCCCGTTGCTGGTGCGAACGGGCCGTGGTGAGGGATTTGCGCGTGCGCTACCGTCTCCGCCCGTGAGGGAGGTCTAGTAGGGCCAGCAGCGAAATCTTGTTCATGAGGGTGACGAATGTAGCACAAGCCACGCTCAGTTATGCAAGCCCCGTTCGTCGGGCTCCTCGGTCGACGTGCTGATCACGCTGGCCTGCTGGCCCTTGGCCTTGCGCCATGCATAGACCACGTAGCCGCTCAGGCCATAGACGACGAACAGGCCGAACAGCACTGTCGGCGGATGGATGTTGATGACGGCAATGCCCAGCGCGATCAGCACGATCACCGCGAACGGCACGCTCTTCTTCATCTGGATGTCCTTGAAGCTGTAGAACGGCGCGTTGGTGACCATCGTGAGGCCCGCGTACAGCGTGAACGCGAAAGTCACCCATGTGATCTGCGTCCACGAGAGATACAGCACCTCGCCCCCCCGCTTGCCCCACTCGTTCACCAGCCAGATGAAGCCCGCCACGAGCGCCGCGGCCGCGGGCGACGGCAGCCCCTGGAACCAGCGCTTGTCGACCACGCCGGTGTTGACGTTGAAGCGCGCGAGCCGCAGCGCCGCGCAGGCGCAGTACACAAAGGCCGCGATCCAGCCCCAGCGGCCCAGTCCCTTGAGCGACCACTCGTAGGCGATGAGCGCCGGCGCTGCGCCGAAAGAAACCATGTCGGACAGCGAATCCATCTGCTCGCCGAACGCGCTCTGCGTGTTGGTCATGCGCGCGACGCGGCCATCCAGGCTATCGAGGATCATCGCCGCGAACACGCCGAGCGCCGCGAGGTCGAAGCGCGCGTTCATGGCCATCACGACCGAATAGAAGCCGCCGAAAAGCGCCGCCAGCGTGAACAGGTTCGGCAGGATGTAGATGCCCTTGCGGCGCTTGCGCGGCTGCACATCGTCGGGGAGCGTGTCGTCATGCATTGAATTTGCCTCCATCCCTCGTGGGCACTGCGCTGACAGCTATCCATTCGATAGCATCTTGATCTTTGAATCGCATGGTTCGCAGTGTAGTTCAGGGGCCGCGCCGCCCCTCGTCAAACAAAAGGGCCACCGCAACGGGTGGCCCTCGGGAAATGGGCGCCGAAGCGCCCTTGTGGCTCGCAGGTCAGTTGCGGGTCTGGTCGACCAGCTTGTTCTTCTTGATCCAGGGCATCATCGCGCGCAGCTTTTCGCCGACGACTTCGATCTGGTGCTCTGCATTCAGGCGGCGGCGGCTGATCAGCGTGGGAGCGCCGGCGGCGTTTTCCAGCACGAAGCTCTTGGCGTACTCGCCGGTCTGGATGTCCTTCAGCACCTGCTTCATGACCTTCTTGGTCTCTTCGGTCACGACGCGCGGGCCGGTGACGTACTCGCCGTACTCGGCGTTGTTCGAGATCGAGTAGTTCATGTTGGCGATGCCGCCTTCGTAGATCAGGTCGACGATCAGCTTCAGCTCGTGCAGGCACTCGAAGTACGCCATTTCAGGGGCGTAGCCGGCTTCCACCAGCGTTTCGAAGCCGGCCTTGATCAGCTCGACCGTGCCGCCGCACAGAACCGCTTGTTCGCCGAACAGGTCGGTCTCGGTTTCTTCGCGGAAGTTGGTCTCGATGATGCCGGCCTTGCCGCCGCCGTTGGCGGTGGCGTAGCTCAGCGCGAGGTCACGCGCCTTGCCGGTCTTGTCCTGGTGCACCGCCACGAGGTGGGGCACGCCGCCACCTTGGGTGTAGGTGCTGCGCACAGTGTGGCCAGGGGCCTTGGGAGCGACCATCCACACGTCGAGGTCGGCGCGCGGCTGAACGAAGCCGTAGTGCACGTTGAAGCCGTGCGCGAACACCAGCGAAGCGCCTTCCTTGATGTTGGGGGCGACGTCGTTCTTGTAGACGTTGGCGATCTGCTCGTCGGGCAGCAGGATCATCACGACGTCGGCGGCCTTCACGGCGTCGGCGACTTCGGCGACCTTCAGGCCGGCCTTCTCGACCTTGGGCCACGAGGCGCCACCCTTGCGCAGGCCGACCACAACCTTGACGCCGCTGTCGTTCAGGTTCTGTGCGTGCGCATGGCCTTGCGAGCCGTAGCCGATGATTGCAACCGTCTTGCCCTTGATGAGGCTCAGGTCAGCGTCCTTGTCGTAGTAAACCTTCATTTGAATCTCTCCTAAAAAATCTCGAGCATCCGTACGGATGCACTTCACTCAAAGGCCGGACGAATTCCGGTCCTTCATCTGCTGGTTGATGGACACGAGGCTGTCGTGGATGCGGAACAGCACGATGAGCAGTTCGCTGTAGATGCGTACGCCGATGGTGCCGAAGATCAGGACCGTGAAGGCCGGCAGGTACTGCCGCTGGAACAGCGCGGCCACCGCCAGCACGACCACGCCCAGCAGGCCGAGGAAATAGAGCACCCTGACGATCGCCGGGGTCACCATCCTGTCGAAACCGAGCAGACCTCGCATCACTCTTGCCTCATGTGTGGATGAACGTATGAACTGAGGGCGCCTTCACCCTCCTACACGCGCAGGATGCGCTCGCCGCGGCCGATGCCGCTGGCACCGGTACGGACAGTCTCGAGGATAGCGCTACGCTCGATCGCTTCCAGGAAAGCGTCGTTCTTGCCGTGGTCGCCGGTGAGTTCAATGGTGTAGCTCTTGTCGGTCACGTCGATGATGCGGCCGCGGAAGATCTCCGCCATGCGCATCATCTCCTCGCGCTCCTTGCCGACCGCGCGCACCTTCACCATCATGAGCTCGCGCTCGGTGTAGGCGCCTTCGGTGAGGTCGACGACCTTCACCACTTCGATCAGGCGGTTCAGGTGCTTGGTGATCTGCTCGATCACGTCGTCCGAGCCGGTGGTGACGATGGTCATGCGCGAGAGGCTCGAGTCCTCCGTGGGCGCCACCGTGAGCGATTCGATGTTGTAGCCGCGGGCCGAGAACAGGCCCACCACGCGGGAAAGAGCACCCGGCTCGTTTTCCAGCAGCACTGCGATGATGTGTTTCATGTTTGCGTGACTCCTCTTTTCGCCGCCCTCCCCCGTGCACGGTAATGCGCGGGCTTGGCGGGCAATAGATTCGTCAGTAGTTAAGAGTTGAGCGAATGTCCGTTCCGTCGATCGGTCAAAGATCTTCGGAACCCAGCAGCATCTCGGTGATGCCCATGCCGGCCTTCACCATCGGAAACACGTTCTCGGTCGGGTCGGTGCGGAAGTCCATGAACACCGTGCGGTCCTTGAGCTTGCGCGCCTCGCGAAGCGCCGGCTCCACGTCTTGTGGACGCTCGATCAGCATGCCGACGTGGCCATAGGCCTCGGCGAGCTTCACGAAGTTGGGCAGCGCATCCATGTAGCTGTGGCTGTAGCGGCCGGAGTATTCGATCTCCTGCCACTGGCGAACCATGCCCAGGTAGCGGTTGTTGAGCGAGCAGATCTTGATCGGCGTGTTGTACTGCAGGCAGGTGGAGAGTTCCTGGATGCACATCTGCACCGAGCCTTCGCCGGTGATGGTGAACACTTCCGAATCGGGCTTGGCGAGCTTGATGCCCATGGCGTAGGGAATGCCCACGCCCATGGTGCCCAGGCCGCCGGAATTGATCCAGCGGCGCGGCTCGTCGAAGCGGTAGTACTGGGCTGCCCACATCTGGTGCTGGCCGACGTCCGACGTGATGTACGTGTCGGTGTCCTTGGTCATGTTCCAGAGGGTCTCGACCACGTACTGCGGCTTGATCACGTCCTTGTTGCCGCGGTCGTACTTCAGGCAGTCGCGCGAACGCCAGGACTCGATGGTCTTCCACCAGTCGGCCAGGGCGCCTGCATCGGGCTTGGCGGTGCTCTCGCGGATCATCGAGATCAGTTCGGTGAGCACGTCCTTCACGTCGCCGACGATCGGGATGTCGACCTTCACGCGCTTGGAGATGCTCGACGGGTCGATGTCGACGTGGATGATCTTGCGTTCGTTCTGCGCGAAGTGCTTGGGATTGCCGATCACGCGGTCGTCGAAGCGCGCGCCCACCGCCAGCAGCACGTCGCAGTTCTGCATCGCGTTATTGGCCTCGATCGTGCCGTGCATGCCCAGCATGCCCAGGAACTTGCGGTCGCTCGCCGGATAGGCGCCCAGGCCCATCAGCGTGTTGGTGACCGGGTAGCCCAGCATGTCGACCAGCGTGCGCAGCTCGTTGCAGGCATTGCCCAGCAGCACGCCGCCGCCGGTGTAGATGTAGGGGCGCTTGGCGGCCAGCAGAAGCTGCAGCGCCTTGCGGATCTGACCGCCGTGGCCTTTTCGCACCGGGTTGTACGAGCGCATCTCGACCTTGTCGGGATAGCCAGCGTACGGGATCTTCTTGAACGAGACGTCCTTGGGCACGTCCACCACCACGGGGCCGGGACGGCCGCTGCGTGCGATGTGGAAGGCCTTCTTCATCGTCATGGCCAGATCCTTGGGATCCTTGACGAGGAAGTTGTGCTTGACGATGGGACGGGTGATGCCGACCGTATCGCATTCCTGGAATGCGTCGAGGCCGATGGCCGCCGTCGGCACCTGGCCCGAGATGATCACCATCGGGATCGAGTCCATGTACGCCGTCGCGATGCCGGTGACCGCGTTGGTCAGGCCGGGACCAGAAGTGACCAGCGCCACGCCGACTTCGCCGGTGGCACGGGCATAGCCGTCGGCCGCATGGACGGCGGCCTGCTCGTGGCGCACCAGCACGTGCTGGATGGTGTCCTGCTTGTAGAACGCGTCGTAGATGTAGAGAACCGCGCCGCCTGGGTAGCCCCAGACGTATTGGACGCCTTCGGCCTGCAGTGCCTTGACCAGCACTTCGGCGCCCATGAGTTCCTGAGTCGAATTGCCGGCGCCAGCGGACGCAGCGGCTGCGGAGACGATTTCCGCCTTGGAGATTTCCATGATCAACCTTTGTTTATTTCGGGAACGAAATACCTTGGGTGCCCCTTGCCAACCCTTGTGAGGTCGCGCCAGGACTTGAGGCCAAAGCCATGAGCGGACTGATGTTCCGCCGGACCGTGACCCGTTTGCCTTTTGACTTGCGACCCGGATTATGACATTTCCGGGCGTTCATATTCGCTTCAGCTGCCTTGTAAAGCTACAAAGGCATAATCCGCGGCGATAAACGTAGCGATCGCTAGACCCCATTCCCACGCGGCGCGCCCTGCGCGCCCCCTCTCGCTTGGCCACTGAACAAGAACTCTCCGACTTCCTGAAAAGCGTCGAACGGCGCGCTTTCAAGCGCTCGGTCTATCACGTGCGGGATGAAGAAGCGGCCCTCGATATCGTGCAGGACAGCATGATGAAGCTGGCCCAGCACTACGGGGACAAGCCCGCGGCCGAGCTGCCGATGCTGTTCCAGCGCATCCTGTCGAACTGCACGCTCGACTGGTTCCGCCGCCAGAAAACCAGGCGCGCCCTGTTCTCCAACCTCAGCGATTTCGATTCGGTCGACGAAGACGGAGATTTCGACCTGCTGGAGAACTTCGTCTCGCCGGCCGACTCTAGGGAGTCGGAGAGCGCCGAAGACACGACCCGCCGTGCCCAGATCTTCCAGGAAATCGAGGAGCAGATCGCAGCATTGCCGGGCCGTCAACGCGAAGCTTTCCTGATGCGTTACTGGGAGGAAATGGACGTCGCAGAGACGGCCGCCGCGATGGGCTGCTCCGAGGGCAGCGTCAAAACCCATTGCTCGCGAGCCGTCCACGCTCTGAGCAAGGCGCTCAAGGCCAAGGGAATATCGCTATGAACACTAAGGTTCCAACCTCAACCAACACCGTCGCCGAAGACCAGTTCGGCAAGCGTCTTGCCGCCCGCCTTTCGGCCGGCAACGGCGAATTGCCGCACGACATCAGCGAGCGGCTGCGCGTGGCGCGCGCGCAGGCCGTTGCGGCGCGCAAGCAGGCCCCGCAATTGAGGACGGCGCCTGTGGTGGTTCAGTCGGGCCATACGCTGACCATGGGCGGCAGCTGGTGGACCCGTATCGGTTCCGTGGTGCCGCTGATCGCACTCGTCGCAGGCCTGATCACCATCAGCGTGATGCAGGACGACGACCGCGCCAGCGAGCTGGCCGAAGTGGATTCCGCGCTGCTGACGGGCGATCTCCCTCCGGCCGCCTATACCGACCCCGGTTTTGCCCAATTTCTCAAGGCCGAAAACGCCTCCGACTGAACCTTCATCGATCGAATGCGACGCCGTTCCACTTCCAGCGCGAACAGCCCCCGCCCGTTGCGCCCGCTTCCGGCGGGCGCAGTCGTTTGGGCAGGGGCGTTTGTTGTCGCGGCCTTCAGCCTGACGATTGCCTGCGCCCAGCCTCACTCCGAGGCGGCCTCGAAAGCGGCTGGGAGCTCTGCGCCGGCCTCCAGTCCCAAGGCGGTCTCCACGACCAAGCCGCTCTGGAGCGAGCTCACGGCCGAGCAACAGCAGGCGCTCAAACCCCTGGGTACCCACTGGAACACGTTGAACATCGGACAGAAGCGGAAGTGGCTGGCGCTTTCGCGCAACTTCGGGAGCATGTCCGCGGACGACCAGTCCACCCTGCATAGCCGCATGATCGAATGGGCCGCCCTGAGCAACCAGCAGCGCGCCCAGGCCCGCCTGAACTTCGCCGAGGTCAAGCGCATTCCGGCTGACGAGCGCAAGGTCAAGTGGGAGCAGTATCAAGCCTTGAGCGAAGAAGAAAAGCGCAAGCTCGCCGAGCGCGCTCCGCCCAAGCCACGCGGCGCCGCCATTCCCGTGCGGCCGGTGTCGTCCCAGAAGCTCGTGCCGGTACCCGCCATCACCCCAGGCGGGCAGCACACGCCGCGCATCCTGCTGGCCCCGCCGCCCGCGCCTGCCGCCGCGCCGGCCACGACCGTGCTGGTGTCGTCACCGCCCGAGCGTGCACCCGCCGCCGCGGCGGCGACGCCAGCGGTTTCTGTGGTGCCGGCAGCCTCTGCCCCGTCGTCCAGCTCGGCGACTCCACCGGTTCCCGCCGAAGCCCAGGTGCCGGCGCCGTCGTCGGCAGCAGAGCAGCCGCCTTCCTCCTCTGCCCCCTGACCGCAAGGCTTCGATGGTTTCCAGCTCTTCCGAAGCCTCAGGCTCCGACCAGCCCGCCTCCTCCACCCCTCCCGCAGCCAGCGCTCCTGTTTCCGTAGTGCCCGGCCTCTGGCGCCGCATGGCCTGCTGGCTGTACGAGGGCATGCTGCTGTTCGCGGTGGTGTTCGTCTCGGGCTGGCTCTTCAGCACCCTCGGCCAGATGCGCGACGCCATGGATTCGCGGCGCCATCTGCTGCAGGCTTTCCTTTTCGTGGTATTCGGCGTGTACTTCGTCTGGTTCTGGACCAAAGGCCAGACCCTCGCCATGAAAACCTGGAACATCCGCATCGTCGACATGCTCGGCCGGCCCGTGAGCCAGCGCCGCGCGCTCGCGCGCTATCTGCTGAGCTGGGTTTGGTTCCTGCCGCCGCTGGCCGCCATCGCGCCCTTCAAGCTGTCGGGCGGCGAATCGACCGTGCTGATCTTCGGCTGGGTGGCCGTCTGGGCCGTGCTGGCACGCTTTCACCCCGACCGCCAGTTCTGGCACGACGCCTGGGCCGGTACACGGCTCATCACCTCCAAACCGATGAGCCGCCGATGAGTGCCGTGCCGAAGCTTCCCGATCCCGCCGTCAACCCGCAGAAGGCCCGCAAGGGCTTCGAGCGCGTCTGGCATGCCACGCTGATCTCGCTGCACGGCCTGCGCGCCGGCTGGAGCGAGCCCGCATTCCGCCAGGAAGCCATCCTGTCGATCGTCATGATCCCGGCCGCCTTCTGGCTCGGGCGCAGCTGGGTCGAGGTCGCACTGCTCGCAGGCAGCGCCGTCCTCGTGATGATCGTCGAGCTGCTCAATACGGCCGTGGAAGCCGCCATCGACCGCATCGGGCCCGAGTGGCACGACCTCTCCAAGCGCGCCAAGGACATGGGTAGCGCCGCCGTGCTGCTGTCGCTCACGCTGTGCGGGGGCATCTGGGCCGCGGCACTGTGGCAGCGCTTCATGTCATGAGACGGCCCACCGCCTGCGGCATGATGGCGGGATGACTCCTGAATTTTCGATCTGTGTGTACTGCGGCTCGCGCCCCGGCGAGCGTCCCGAATTCACCCAAGCCGCACAGGCGGTCGGCCAATGGATCGGCCAGCATCGCGGTCAACTTGTCTACGGCGGTGGCCGAACCGGCCTGATGGGCACCGTGGCCGAGGCCACTCGCCAGTCCGGCGGCCGCGTCGTCGGCATCATCCCCAAGGCGCTGGTCGACAAGGAACTGGCCAACCCCCTGTGCGACGAGTTGCATGTGGTCGACACCATGCACGAGCGCAAGGCCATGATGGGCGAGCGCGCCGACGCTTTCATCGCCTTGGCGGGCGGCATCGGCACCTTCGAGGAGCTGTTCGAGATCTGGACCTGGCGCCAGCTCGGCTACCACGACAAGCCCACCGGCATCCTCAACACCGCCGGCTACTACGACGGCCTGCTCGCCTTCCTGGCGCACAGCGTGCGCGAGGGCTTCATGGGCGACTGGCAGATGGACCTGATCCGCACAGGCACCGACGCGCCCGAACTGCTCACCGCACTGCGCGCCGAGGTGCCGCTGCACCCGCGCGAAGACCGCCTCTCGGAAAACCTCTGACCCTCAGGTAACCCCGGAAAAGCCATTCCAGAAACACCGAGGAACCGGCTCCGCCGGGCCTCAGGTGTTGCCCCCGGGAGGGGGTTGGCGCAGCGACACGAAGTGCACGCAGCTTGGGGGCGAACCAATCAGACAGCGTTCTCGTTCTCTTCGCCGGTACGGATGCGCACGATGCGCTCCACGCCCGTCACGAAGATCTTCCCGTCGCCGATCTTGCCGGTGCGCGCGGAACTGACGATGGCCTCGATGCAGCGCTCCACGTCGGCCTCGTTGACGACCACTTCGACCTTCATCTTGGGCAGGAAATCGACCACGTATTCGGCGCCTCGGTAGAGCTCGGTATGCCCCTTCTGGCGGCCGAAACCCTTGACTTCGGTCACGGTCAGGCCGGTGACGCCCACTTCGGCCAAGGCCTCGCGCACGTCCTCGAGCTTGAAGGGTTTGACGATGGCGGTGATCTGCTTCATGGTTTTTGCGCTCCGGCGGTTTCGTTGAATTTGCTGGTGATAGGGTAACGCCAATCCTTGCCGAAGCTTCGATGGGTGACCCGGATGCCTACCGGCGCCTGGCGCCGCTTGTATTCGTTGATCTTGATCAGCCGCGCGACCCGCTCGACCACCGCGCGCTCATAGCCGGCCGAAATGATCTCGTCGATGCCCTCGTCGTCCTGCATGTAGCGTGCCAGGATTCCGTCGAGGATGTCGTAGGGCGGGAGGCTGTCCTGGTCGGTCTGGTCGGGCCGCAGCTCGGCGCTGGGAGGACGCGTGATGATCCGCTCGGGGATCGGCTCGCTGCCCGTGCCGTACGGGTCGTGGGCGTTGCGCCAGCGCGCCAGCGCGAACACCGTGGTCTTGAGCAGGTCCTTGATGACCGCGAAGCCGCCCGCCATGTCGCCGTACAGCGTGCAGTAGCCGGTGGCCATCTCGCTCTTGTTGCCGGTGGTGAGCACGATGGAGCCGAACTTGTTCGACAGCCCCATCAGAAGCGTGCCGCGGATGCGGGCCTGGATGTTCTCCTCGGCCGTGTCCTCGGGCAGGCCCTTGAATTCCTCCGCCAGCGCGCCCTTGAATGACTCGAAGGTGTGCCTGATCGAAATCTCGTCGTAGCGCACGCCCAGCCGGCCAGCCATGTCGCGCGCGTCGATCCAGCTGATGTCGGCGGTGTAAGGCGAAGGCATCATCACCGCGCGGACCTTGTCCTTGCCCAGCGCATCGACCGCGATCGCGAGCACCAGGGCGGAATCGATGCCGCCCGAAAGCCCCAGGATGGCGCCCGGAAAGCCGTTCTTGCCGATGTAGTCGCGCACGCCGAGCACCAGGGCGTCCCAGAGCTGGGCTTCGGCATCGCGTGGCGGCGCCACGGCAGCAGGGTCGGCCACGAAGCCCACGCCGCCCTGCGGCTTGCGCTCCAACTGCGCGAAAACCAGCTTCTCCCGGAAGCTCTCGGCCTGCATCGCCGTGGAGCCGTCGGCCTGCAGCGCGAAGGAGGCACCGTCAAACACCACCTCGTCCTGCCCGCCAACAAGATGCGCATAGACCAGCGGCAGCCCGACCGCGCGCGCCCGGTCGGCCATGCGCGCGACGCGCTCGCCCTCCTTGCCCACGTGGTACGGCGAGGCGTTGATCACCGCCACCACCTCCGCACCACTTTCGCGCGCCAGCTCGGCCGGCTGGTCGAACCAGGCGTCCTCGCAGATCAGCAGTCCGACCGAGACACCCTCCACCTCGAACACGCAGGTGCCCTGCCCCGGCGTGAAGTAGCGGCGCTCATCGAACACCTGGTAGTTGGGCAGCTCGCGCTTGGCGTAGGTTTCGAGGATGCGGCCTTCCTTGATGACGCTGGCGGCGTTGTGGCGCATCTGCACGGCCACCGAGCGGCTGCGCAGGCTGCCGCCGGTCGGATGCCCCACCACCACGACCATGTCTTTGAGGTCGGCCAAAGCGGCGGCGATGCCTTTCACGGCATCATCACAGGCTTCGGTGAAGGCGGGGCGCAGGAACAGGTCCTCCGCCGCGTAGCCGGCAATCGAGAGTTCGGGCGTCAGCAGGAGGCGCGCACCCTGGGCATGGGCATCGCGTGCGGCATCGACGATCTTTTTCGCGTTGCCGGCGAGGTCGCCCACCACAAAATTGAGTTGCGCGATGGCGAGCTTGAGCGTCATACAGAAGGAAGAAAAAGGCTTGGACGATTATGTCATTCGGGTTCTGCCGTCTCCGTCGGAGGTGAGCCCGCAAGCGTGGAACGCGCTGCTTGCCGCCGAGGCCGAGCCTTCGCCTTTCATGCGCCACGAATACCTCACGGCCCTGAACGACAGCCGAAGCGCGACGCCGGACAGCGGCTGGCTGCCGCAGTTCGTCACGCTGTGGCAGGGCGAGCAGCTGCAGGCCGCGTGCCCGCTCTACGTCAAGGACCACTCCTACGGCGAATACGTCTTCGACTGGGCCTGGGCCAATGCCTACGAGCAGCACGGGCTCGCCTACTACCCGAAGGCGGTGGTGGCGGTGCCGTTCACGCCCGTGCCTGGGGCACGGCTGCTGGCGCGCGATGCTGAAAGCCGCACATTGCTGGTGCAAGGGCTCATTGCGCTGTGCAAGCAACTCGAGCTGTCGTCGCTGCACCTGCTGTTCGGCGCCGATGCGGACATCGCCGCCTGCACCGAAGCGGGCCTGATGCTGCGCAACACGGTGCAGTTCCACTGGACGAACGCGCACTACGCCGACTTCGACGCCTTCCTCGCGAGCCTCTCCCACGACAAGCGCAAGAAGATCCGCCAGGAGCGCCGCAAGGTGGCCGATGCCGGCGTGAGCTTCCGCTGGTCGCGCGGCGCTGACATCCGCAAGGCCGACTGGGACTTCTTCTACCGCTGCTACGAACGTACCTACCGCGAGCATGGCAACCCGCCCTACCTCACGCGCGACTTCTTCCGGCGCATGGCGGACACGATGCCCGAGGCGTGGCTGCTCTTCATCGCCGAGCGCAACGGCAAGCCGATGGCGAGCAGCCTGATCGCGCTCTCGACGGATACCGACAGGCCGCTGGTCGCCTACGGCCGCTACTGGGGTGCGCTGGAGCGCGTCGACTGCCTGCACTTCGAGGCCTGCTACTACCAGCCGCTGGCCTGGTGCATCGAGCACGGCGCGCAACGCTTCGAGGGCGGCGCCCAGGGCGAGCACAAGATGGCACGCGCCCTGATGCCGGTGAAAACCACCAGCGCCCACTGGCTGGCGCATCCGTCCTTCGCAGACGCGGTGGAGCGCTTTCTCGAACGCGAGGGGGCGGGCATCGAGAACTACATGGACCACCTGGGCGAGCGCAGCCCCTTCAAGTCAGCCTGAGTGCCATGGCGCGCTGCTATAAAAGCGCCCGCCATCCACAACAACTCAGAGAGAAATCGATGCCATTCCTGGGACTGGGCCTGCACGTCCTCATCGCACTGTTCTTCGCCGTGCATGCCATGCGCCACGGCAAGCAGATGTACTGGCTGCTCATCCTCTTCAGCTTTCCGCTGCTGGGCAGCATCGTGTACTTCGTGGTCGAGTACCTCCCTGCCTCGCGCATGCAGCGCACCGCGGGCAAGGTGGCGAACGCGGCCATCGGCTTCATCGACCCCGAGCGCGAGTACCGCGCGGCCGCCGAGGCCTACGACCTCGCCCCCACCGCCCAGAACAAGCTGCGCCTCGCCAAGGCCGCGCTCGACAGGGGCCAGGCCTCCGACGCCGTCGGACACTACCGCGATGCGCTGAAGGGCCCGCTGGCCTCCGACCCGGAACTGCAGTTCGGCCTGGCCAGCGCCCTGCTCGCCGCAGGCGGCGCCACCGCCGGGCGCGACGCCTTGCAGGCCCTGCATACGCTGCGCTCCACGCGCGACGACTACCGCAAGGACGAAGTGGCGGTGCTCACCGCACGCGCCCTCGCCGCCGACGGCCAGCAGGCGGAAGCCCGCCAGGCCTTCGAGGACGCGCTCGGCCGCTACAACACCATCGAGGCCCGCGCCCGCTACATCGCGTGGCTCGCGCAGCAAGGCGACACCGCCGGCGCGCAGCGCCAGTGGGACGAGCTCCAGCAGGCCGCGCGCCACTGGAACTCGCACGCACGCTCGGTCAACCGCGTATGGATGCGGCTGGCGGGCGACGCCGTCCGGGGCTGAGGCTTCTCTCTGTCCAAGGGCATAGCGCCCTTGTCCGTTTGGCACATCGACGGCGTGCCGGGCCTCTCCTAGCATCGGCTTCGAGGAGATCCCCGCATGCCGACATACACACGCCGAGCAATTACGGCACTCTGCTTCATTGCCGCCGCACCGCTGGCAACGGCCGCCAGCTTCGACTGCGCCAAGGCCGGCAACGCCACCGAGAAGGCGATCTGCGCAGACCCCGGCCTCTCGCGCCAGGACGAGGCGATGGCCGCGCTCTACAAGCGGCAGGTCGAGATGCCCGATGCGGGCCAGTGGCCCACCCTATTGAAACGCGACCAGCGCGACTGGATCGTCGTTCGCAACCGCGAATGCAAGGGCAACGCCGATTGCCTGAAGCAGGACTACGAGCGGCGCATCAGCTACCTCGGCCACCCTCTTCTGCAGTGGATGGGCCGCTACGTGGAGGGCCGATGCCCCAAGGACGGCCGCTTCCTCGACGTGACGCCGGAGGTCGGCGGCACGCTGAGCATCGATCTGTACATCTGCCCCGATTCGCGCGGGAACATGCTGCTGCAGGGAAAGAACGTGCTCGACGGGCAGCGGCGCCTCGTGGTGCGCGAGGCCGGCGGCTGCACCCGCACGCTGCGGTTCGACGCCGACCGCGTCACCGTATCGGACGGACCGGGCTGCGCACCTGCGCTGGCCGGCAGCTTCGTGCGCGACCCGCGGCGCTCGCCCTTCCTGAACGAATAGGCGAGCTTGCCGCTTTCACTTTCAGTTTCTTACTTCTTGTAGTTGGCCACGCCGTCCAGGATTTCCTTCCTGGCCGAGTCGATGCCTTCCCAGCCCAGCACCTTGACCCACTTGCCCGCTTCCAGGTCCTTGTAGTGCTCGAAGAAGTGGCTGATGGCCTTCAGGCGCATCGGGTTCACGTCGTCCACCGACTTCCAGTGGCTGTAGATGGGCAGCACCTTGTCGGTGGGCACGGCCAGCACCTTGCCGTCTACGCCGGCTTCGTCTTCCATCATCAGGATGCCCAGGGGACGGCACGGCACCACCACGCCCGGCAGCAGCGGGTACGGGGCGATCACCAGCACGTCGACCGGGTCGCCGTCGCCCGACAGGGTCTGCGGCACGTAGCCGTAGTTGGCGGGGTAGTACATGGCCGTCGTCATGAAGCGGTCGACGAAGATGGCGCCCGATTCCTTGTCCACTTCGTACTTGATCGGATCGGCGTTCATCGGGATTTCGATCACGACGTTGAAGGCATCGGGCAGGTTCTTGCCGGGGGAAACTTTGTCGAAGGACATGACGTTTTTCGAGTAGTTGAAAAGTATGAGAGAGACGGGGACAAACCCTGAGTTTACTTTCCGTGTCACCGGCCGGTCGCACACGCATCTGTTTTTGCCTGTAAATTGCAACCGTTGGCCAATCGGCTCCGCCCCCCCGGTGCAGCGAGCTTCGAGGAAGCAACGCGGCGGAAATCACGGTCCCGTACGCGTTGCACGCTGAGGGCCCGTGCTGTCCGTCTCCACTAGTCACAACGAACGAATGGAGAAGCAAAGCATGATCGGCAACACCCCCCTGATACTGGCCATCGTCTGCGGTCTCGTCGCCGTGGCCTACGGTTTCTGGGCCCGAAGTTGGATTCTCTCGAAGGACGCGGGCAACGCCCGCATGCAGGAGATCGCGGCGGCCATTCAGGCCGGCGCCTCCGCCTATCTCGCCAAGCAGTACAGCACCATCGCCATCGTCGGCATCGTGCTCGCGATCCTGATCGCCGTCTTCCTCGACCTCACCACCGCCGTCGGCTTCATCGTGGGCGCAGTGCTCTCCGGTGCCTGCGGCTTCATCGGCATGAACGTGTCGGTGCGCGCCAACGTGCGCACCGCGCAGGCGGCCACGCACGGCATCGGCCCGGCGCTCGACGTCGCCTTCCGCGGAGGCGCCATCACCGGCATGCTGGTGGTGGGGCTGGGCCTGCTGGGCGTGTCGGCCTTCTACTGGGTGCTGATCGGCAGCGGCACGCCGGCCGCGGGGCACAGCCTGTCGGCGGTGCTCAATCCGCTGATCGGCTTCGCGTTCGGCTCCTCGCTGATCTCGATCTTCGCGCGGCTGGGCGGCGGCATCTTCACCAAGGGTGCCGACGTCGGCGCCGACCTGGTGGGCAAGGTGGAAGCCGGCATTCCCGAGGACGATCCGCGCAACCCGGCCGTGATCGCCGACAACGTGGGCGACAACGTCGGCGACTGCGCCGGCATGGCGGCCGACCTGTTCGAGACCTACGCCGTGACGCTCATCGCCACCATGGTGCTGGGCGCGCTGATGGTCGCGGCGGCGCCCACCAACGCGGTGCTGTACCCGCTCGCGCTGGGCGGGGTGTCGATCATCGCGTCGATCATCGGCTGCTTCTTCGTGAAGGCCTCGCCGGGCATGGTCAACGTGATGCCGGCGCTCTACAAGGGGCTGGCGGTGTCGGGCATCCTGTCGCTGATCGCCTTCTGGTTCGTCACCAGCTGGCTGATTCCCGACAACGCCATTGCCGCCAGCGGCAGCCAGCTGAAGCTGTTCGGAGCCTGCTTCGTGGGCCTCGCGCTGACGGCCGCACTGGTGTGGATCACCGAGTTCTACACCGGCACACAGTACAAGCCCGTGCAGCACATCGCGCAGGCCTCGACCACCGGCCACGGCACCAACATCATCGCGGGCCTGGGCGTGTCGATGCGCTCCACGGCCTGGCCGGTGATCTTCGTCTGCATCGCGATCCTGGCCGCCTACTCGCTGGCGGGCCTCTACGGCATCGCGGTGGCCGCCACGTCGATGCTGAGCATGGCCGGCATCGTGGTGGCGCTGGACGCCTACGGCCCCATCACCGACAACGCCGGCGGCATCGCCGAGATGAGCGAGCTGCCCGACAGCGTGCGCGCCGTGACCGACCCGCTCGACGCGGTGGGCAACACCACCAAGGCGGTGACCAAGGGCTACGCCATCGGTTCGGCGGGCCTGGCCTCGCTGGTGCTCTTCGCCGACTACACGCACAAGCTGGAAAGCTTCGGCCAGGCGATCAGCTTCAACCTGAGCGATCCGATGGTGATCGTCGGCCTCTTCATCGGCGGCCTGATTCCGTACCTGTTCGGCGCGATGGCCATGGAGGCCGTGGGCCGTGCGGCCGGCGCGGTGGTCGAGGAAGTTCGCCGCCAGTTCCGCGACATCCCCGGCATCATGGAAGGCACCGGCAAGCCCGAGTACGGCAAGGCCGTGGGCATGCTGACCGGCGCGGCCATCAAGGAAATGATGATCCCGTCGCTGCTGCCGGTGCTGGTGCCGATCATCGTCGGCCTGGTGCTCGGGCCGAAGGCGCTGGGCGGGCTGCTGATGGGCACCATCGTGACCGGCCTGTTCGTCGCCATCAGCATGTGCACGGGCGGCGGCGCCTGGGACAACGCCAAGAAGTACATCGAGGACGGCCACTTCGGCGGCAAGGGCAGCGAGACGCACAAGGCCGCCGTCACCGGCGACACCGTGGGCGACCCCTACAAGGACACCGCCGGCCCGGCCGTGAACCCGCTGATCAAGATCATCAACATCGTGGCGCTGCTCATCGTGCCGCTGGTGGTGAAGTTCCATGCGGGCGATGCGGCTGCGGCAGCTCCGGCGAAGGTGGAGACTCCGCCCGCCGCCACGGCACCGGCAGCCATGGCACCGTCGACGCCTGCAGCGGTGGTCGCATCGGGCGCCGTATCGGCCGCCGAAGCCGCCGCCGTGAAGGTGGAGAACGGCGTGGTGAAGTTCTACTTCGCGAGCGCCAGCTCCGAAGTGGCGCCGAACGCCAAGGAGGCCCTGGCCGACGTCATCAAGGCCGTGCAGAGCGGCAGCACCGTGCTCGTGAGCGGCTACCACGACGCCAGCGGCGACCCGGCCAAGAACGCCGAGCTGGCCAAGCAGCGCGCGATGGCGGTGAGCGATGCGCTCAAGGCCGCTGGCGCGCCCGAGGACAAGATCGAGCTGGCGAAGCCGGAGCAGTCGCAGGCCGACGGCCCGCCTGCCGAGGCCCGCCGCGTCGAAGTCAAAGTAAAGTCCTGAGAATGCCCACGCCCGAACGACTCGAATCATTCATCGCCGCCGTCGAAGGCGGCGCGCATGCCAAGGCCATCGAGGACTACTACACCGAAGATGCCACCATGCGAGAGAACCAGGCCGAGCCCCGGCGCGGGCGCAGCACGCTGGTGGCGCAGGAAAGCGCCGTGCTGGAGCGCACCGAGTCGGTGGCCTCCACCTGCGTGCGGCCGGTGCTGGTGAACGGCGACCACGTGGCGATCCACTGGATCTTCGAGTTCACGTTCAAGGGCGGCGGCAGGATGCGCATGGAAGAGATCGCCTGGCAGCGCTGGGAGGGCGACCGCATCGCAGAGGAGCAGTTCTTCTACGACCCCGCGCAACGAAAGCCGGGCTGACCAGCGCCTTTCTCGCGCGCCCCACCGCCATGGCGCTGCTGGTAGCCTCCTAGCCCCATGCGATACCTCCAAGCACTGTTCGCCGGCACCTGGGCCATCGCCCGGGCCGAGCTGGCGATCGTGCGGCGCTTTCCACGCATCCTGCTGGCCGTGGTGGCGGTCGGCGTGGTGCCGGCGATCTATGCGCTGATCTATCTGTCGAGCGTGTGGGACCCGGCCGGCCATACGGCCGACCTGCCCGCCGCCATCGTCAACCAGGACCAGGGCGTGACCTACATGTCGCGCACGGTCAACGTCGGCGACGAGCTCACGCAGACCCTGCTCGACAAGCGCGCCTTCGGCTTTCGCACGATGACCGACACCGAAGCCGCGCGCGCCGAGGTACGGCGCGGTACGCTGGCCTTCGCGCTGCTGATCCCGCCCGACTTCAGCGCCAACGCGGTGCCCGGCACGCAGCGTGGCGCGGGGCAGATCGTGGTCTACACCTCCGAGGGCAACAACTACAGCTCGGCCGGCCTGGCGCGGCGCTTCGCGGGCGAGCTGGGGCACCAGGTCAACGAGATGCTCAATGAGCAGCGCTGGGGGCTGGTGCTGAGCGCAGCCTCCGGCTCGCAGGCGCGGCTCGACAAGCTCAAGCAGGCCCTGCTGGAGCTGCGCGACGGCAGCCAGACGCTGGCCAGCGGCGCGGCCCAGTACAGCGCGGCGGCTCAGCAGCTGGGCAGCGGGTTCAAGCAGGTCAACGGCGGCATCCGCACCATCGAATCGAAGCTGCCGGCCGACGCCGACCTGCGCGCGCTCAAGGCCGGCTCGCAGCAGCTTGCGTCGGGCCAGCGCGAACTCGGCAGCGGGCTCGCGCAGATCGGCGACGGGCTGGAGCAGCTGGAAGGCGGCGCCGGCCAGCTCGGCGACGGCGCGCGCAAACTGCAGAAGGACACGGCCGACATCCCCTTCGTGGGCGATCGCATCGCCAAGGGCGCGGGCGAGCTCGCCACCGGCGCCGACAAGCTGCGCGGCGGCATCGAACAGGCGCAGGCGGCCATGACCAAGGCGCAGGACGGCAACCACAAGCTCGCGACCGGCGCAACGGCCCTCGACGGCGGCGTGGTCAAGCTCACCGACGGCATGACGGCGCTTGCGGCCGGCATCCACACCATGTCCGGCAAGCTGCCCCCCGACCGGAAGCTCGACGAATTCGTGCAGGGCGGCGCGCAACTCGCCCAGGGCGCGGAGCGCCTGTCGACCGGCGTGCGCACCATCGAGGCCGCCCTGCCCGCCTCGATCACCCGCATCCAGGGCAGCGCCTCGGGGCTGGCCGACTCGGTCGAGCCCAAGGTCGAAGTGGTGGCGCCGGTGGCCAACAACGGCAGCGCCTTCGTGCCCAACATGGTGTCGGTGGCGCTGTGGATCGGCGCGGTGATGGCGGGCTACCTGTTCAACATCCGCATCGTGCTGTCTGAGCACAGCCACTACCCGAAGCTCGCGAAGACGCTTGGCAAGATCACCATGCCGGCGCTGGTCGTGCTGCTGCAGGTGGCGCTGGTGCTGGCCACGCTGGTGGGCGTGCTGCGGGTGCAGGCCCCCGACGTTCCGGCCCTGGCGTTGACGATGGCGCTGGCCTCGCTGGTGTTCCTGGTGGTGCTGTTCGCGATCCTTCACGTGTTCGGCGACTTCGGCCGCATCCTCACCGTGCTGCTGCTGACGCTGCAGCTGTCGGCCGGCGGCGGCGTGCTGCCGGTGGAGCTTTCGGCGGGCTTCTTCCGCGACGTGCACGGCTGGCTGCCCTTCAGCTGGGTGGTGCAGGCCTTCCGCGCCGTGATGTTCGGTGCCTTCGACAACGGCTGGGCGCATGCCTGCGGCGCGGTGCTGCTGTCGGGCGCGGTGGCCGTCGGGCTGATGGCCATCTTCGGCAAGTGGAACGAAGTGCTGCCGGCGGACTACAAGCCGACGATCCAGGTCTAGGCAAGGCTATGTGACATCGATGATGTAACATTCAGCCCGTCACATGAACAACTCAGCCGTCACCGATGCCGCCCGGGAACTCTCCGTCGAGGAGCTGGCAACGCGCACCGGCGTGACGGTGCGCAACATCCGCGCCTACACCACCGCCGGCCTGCTGCCGCCGCCCAGGCTGCGCGGCCGCCTCGGCCTGTACGGCGACGAGCACGCGCAACGCCTCGCGCTGATCCGCGAACTGCGCGACCAGGGCTTCGGCATAGAAGCCATCCGCCGCATCTTCGGCCGCGCGCCGGCCTCGGCCTGGCGCGACCTGGTGGCCGTGGCCCGCTCCGTCTCGGGCAGCCTCTTCGCGGAGGAAACGCCGGTGGTGGTCTCGGCCGATGCGCTGGCCGCCAAATGGAAGGGCCAGATGACACCCGCCCTGCTCGCCCGCGCCACCAAGGCCGGCCTCATGCGCGAGCTGCCCGACGGCCAGGTGCAGATGCTCAGCCCCGCGCTCGGCCAGATCGCCGAGCAACTCGCCGCACTCGGCCTGCCGCTGGAGGCTGCGATCAGCATGCAGGAAACCATGGTCCG
The DNA here is from genome assembly GCF_048305045.1 of Variovorax sp. 278MFTsu5.1. Lineage (NCBI taxonomy): Bacteria > Pseudomonadati > Pseudomonadota > Betaproteobacteria > Burkholderiales > Comamonadaceae > Variovorax > Variovorax sp. 278MFTsu5.1. The sequence continues at coordinate 3,124,996 of NZ_CP157622.1, read as the reverse complement.
CACGCTGCGCACCGTGGCGCGCCACTGGCTGCGCGCGCTGGCGGACAACCTGCTGAGCGGCGACGCCATCGAGGCCGGGCGAACTGCCCAGTTGCTCGAACAGGCCCGAGGGCTCGCCACCGGTGCGGTGCAGGCCGCGTTCCCCGTGATCCTTCAGCAGGAACTCGACGTCCTGCTGCGCAAGACCACCTGAAACGATGACGACACGAACCTGCCACGCCGCAAGCCCCATCAAGCTGAGCCTGTTTCCGGCATTGCTCGTGCTGTGCGGCGCCGCGTTCGCACAGACCGGCGAAGACAGCCTTTCCCTGAGCTTCGACGCGGCCCGCGCCCGCATGCTCGACCGCTCCGACAAGCTGGCCGCGGCGCGCGCGGCCGTCGACGCCAAGGAACTGCAGAGCCAGGGCCTCAAGAGGCTGGGCGGCCCGTCGATCAGCGTCTCGGGGCTGGCCTATGCCTACAACGCGAACCTGAACCTCGACCTCGATCCGCTCAACCAGCGGCTTGGGCAACTCGGCTCCTCGCTGCCGACTTCCATCCAGAGCGTGATCGCGCGCGTGCCGATTCCGCAGCTGCCCAACAGCTACACGCTCAACCGCCACGACACCGGCGCCAACGCGTCGATCTCGGCCGTGTGGCCGCTCTACGTGGGCGGCGCGACCGACGCGGTGCGCGGCTTCGTCTCGGCCCAGACGCGCGAGGCGCAGGCCGACGCCGAACAGGCCGGCCACGAGGTCGACACCCTGCTCGTGCAGCGCTACTTCGGCGCGCAGCTCGCCCGTCGCGCTGCCGCCCTGCGCCTGCAGGCCGAGCGCACCATCGCACAGCACGACTCGGCGGCGCAGAAGATGCTCGCGGCCGGCGTGATCTCGCGCGTCGAGCGGCTGCAGGCCAGCGCCGCATATGAAGAAGCCCGCCGCAACGCGCGCAAGGCCGAGAACGACGCGGCGCTCGCCTCGGTGGCGCTGGCCCGCACGGTGCGCGCCGACGGCAGCGTGGCACCGCAGACGCCGCTCTTTCTCATCAGCACGCCGATCGAGCCGCTGAACTACTTCATCGACTCGGCGCTCACGCGGCACCCGGGCCTGGACAAGGTCGCGGCCAGGAAATCGCAGGCCGAGCAGCTGCACGAAGGCGAAGAGGCGCTGCGCAGGCCGCAGGTGATCGCCTTCGGCACGCGCGAGCTCAAGAGCGGCAACGCCGACTGGGTGGCCGGCGTCGGCGTGCGCTGGACGCTTTACGACTCGGTCGACCGCGACAAGCTCTCCGCCGCCTCGCTCAAGCAGGTCGAGCAGGCCGAGCGCACCGATGCGCAGGCGCGCAGCGACATCTCGCTGCTGGTCGAGCGCAACTGGCGCGCGCTGGAGAACGCGCGGCGCCAGTACCTGGAGATGAAGGCCTCGGTCGAGCTGGCCCAGGAGGTCGTGAAGCTGCGCACCGCCGGCCTGCGCGAAGGCACGAGCACGACGCTCGACCTGATCGACGCCGAGACCAACCAGGCGAAGGTGCTGACCGAACGCGCGCAGGCCGCCAACGACTACGTGCAGGCGCTCGCGCAGTTGCTCGAGAGCGCGGGGCTTTCCGAGAAGTTTTCCGACTACATCGCGCGTGCCGACGTGAAGGTGAATTGATGATGAGTGCCAAGACCCGAAAACTGATCGCGATATTCGCCGCCCTGCTCGTGCTGGCGCTGCTCGCCTGGGGCTTCTGGCGCGCCTCGCGCCCGGCGCCCGAGGTGTTCCAGGGCCAGATGGAAGCGCGCGAGACCGACGTCGCCGGCAAGGTGACGGCGCGCATCGCCGAGGTACCAGTGAAGGAAGGCGACCGCATCCAGGCCGGCACGGTGCTGGTGCGCATGGACAGCCCCGAGGTCCGCGCCAAGCTCGCACAGGCCACCGCCGCCGAGCAGGCCGCGCAGGCCGTCGCCGAGAAGGCGCAGAACGGCGCCCGCCCGCAGGAGGTGGAAATGGCGCGCATGCAGTGGCAGCGCGCCGAAACCGCGGCCCAGCTCGCGCAGACCTCGTTCCGCCGTGTCGACGGACTGGCGCGCGAGGGCCTGGTGGCCGACCAGAAGCGCGACGAAGCAGAAGCCAACTGGAAAGCCTCGCGCGACGCCGCCATCGCGGCCAAGGCGCAGTACGACATGGCCCGCACCGGCGCCCGCCCCGAGGACAAGGCGGCAGCCAGCGCGCAGGCCCGCCAGGTTGCCGGCGTGGTGGCCGAGGCCGAAGCCGCCAAGGCCGAGACCGAGCTGCGCAGCCCGGTCGGCGGCGAAGTGGCCAAGGTGCTGGCGAAGGTCGGCGAGCTCTCGCCGCAGGGCGTGGCGGTGGTCACGGTGGTCGACCTGAGCGACCAGTGGGTGGTGCTGAACGTGCGCGAAGACCGGCTCTCCCGCTTCGCGCTCGGCAACGAGTTCGACGCCCATCTGCCCGCGCTGCCCGCGCTGCCCGAAGGCAAGCGCACCGTCCGCTTCAAGGTCTACTACAGCGCCGTGCTGCCCGACTTCGCGACGTGGCGAGCCACTCGCGGCGGCACCGGCTTCGACGTGCGCACCTTCGAGGTCCGGGCACGTCCGCTCAAGCCAATCGAAGGCGCGCGGCCCGGCATGAGCGTGCTGGTCGACTGAGACCATCCGCGATGAGCCTCCGCGGCTTCTCCACCGCCAGCGCAAGGCGCGAGTTCGCGCTGCTGCGCACGCGGCCGTGGGACCTCGCGATGATCTCGTGGGTGCCGCTGCTGGCGGTGTTCCTGATCTGGTGGATCTTCTCGGCCGGCCTGCCCGAGCGGCTGCCGATCGGCGTGCTCGACCAGGACCACTCCTCGCTCTCGCGGCAGGTGGTGCGCTTTCTCGATGCCACGCCCGGCCTGCGCGTGGCGCAGCGCTACAGCGACGAAGCCGAGATGGCGCGCGCGCTCACAAGCGGCGACGTCGACGCGGCGGTGCAACTGCCGCGCGAGCTGAGCCGCGACGTGAAGCAGGGCCGCGTCGGGCAGATCGTGCTGCTGCACAACGCACAGCTCGGCACGCACTCGAGCCTGATCCAGCGCGACGTGCGCACCGCTGTGGGCACCGTATCGGGCGGGGTCGAGCTCACGGTGCGCAGCAAGCGCGGCGAGTCGATGAAGGCGGCGCGCGTGAGCATGGAGCCGATCAAGGCCAGCATGGTGGCGCTCTTCAACACGTCGACCGACTACGAGCAGTTCCTCGGGGCCGCGCTGATTCCGGCGCTGCTGCACATCCTCGCGATGACGGCCGGAGCCTGGGCGGTGGGCCGCGAGCTGCGCGACCGCAGCATCGGCGAATGGCTGGGCGCCTCTCCCCGCTGGCACGAGGCGCTGGCCGCGCTGGCGGGCAAGCTGGCACTGGCGTTCGCGAGCCTGTCGGTGGTGGCGCTGGCGGCGACGCTGTGGATCACCGCGGGCCGGGGCTGGCACCCGGCCGGCTCGCTCGGGTGGACGCTCTTTGCGCTGCTGGTTTTCCTGGCGCTGTCGATCGCGCTGGGAGCTTTCGTGGCGGCACTCACGCGCTCGCTGCGTACCGCCCTGTCGGCCACGGGTTTCATCACGGCGCCGGCCTTCGCGTTCGGCGGTGTCGGCTTTCCGCTGGTCGCGATGCCGCTGCTGGCGCAGGCCTGGGCCAAGCTGCTGCCCTACACGCACTACATCCGCGTGCAGATGGAGCAGCTGCAGATGGGCGCGCCGGTGGCGTACTCGGTGGCCACGCCGCTGTGGATGGTGGTGGGCACGGGCGTGCTGATGGCCGCATGCGCCGGGGCGCTGGTGAAGGCGGCCAAGGCGCCCGAAAGCTGGGGAGGACGCTGATGGCTGACGAAGCCCTTCGCTTCGGCTCCGCATGGCGCGAGACGGCGCTCGCGGTGCTGCGCGACAAAGGTGTGCTGCTGATCATGCTGCTCGCGCCCGTCATCTACGGTTTCTTCTATCCGTGGCCCTACGGCACGCAGGCGGTGACGCGTGTGCCGGTGGCGGTGGTCGACCAGGACCACACCGGCCTCTCGCGGCAGATCGCGCGCTTCGCGCTGGCCAATCCGAGGCTGGACGTGCGCATGGTCACGGGCGACGTGGGCGAGGCGCAGCAGGCGCTGTGGCGCGGCGAGATCGAGGGCTATGCGCTGCTGCCGGCCGACCTGAAGCGCAACGTGCTGCGCGGGACCTCGGCGGTGGTCACCATCGAGGGCAACGGCGCCTATGCGCTGCTGAACAAGGCGGTGCTGTACGGCTTCTCGGAGGCCGTGGGAACGGTCTCGGCCGGGGTGGAGATCCGCAAGCTGCAGGCCGGCGGCCAGAGCGCGGTGCAGGCGGCACGCAGCCGCAGTCCGCTCAACACACAGCTGGTCGCGCTGTTCAACCCCACCGAGGGCTACGGCAGCTACGTGGTGCCGGCGGTCGCCTTGCTGATATTGCAGCAGACGCTGCTCATGGGCGTGGCGATGCTGGCCGGCACCTGGGCCGAGGCCGGGCGGCTGCGCGCGTCGATGGGCGCCTGGCTGGGGCGGCTGGGGACGCTCTCGGGCTTCGGCTTCCTGAGCGGGATCTTCTACTTCGGCTGGGTGTTCTTCCTCCAGGACTACCCGCGCGGCGGCAATCCCCTGGGGGCGCTGGTGCTGCTGGCGTTCTATGTGCCGGCGATCTGCACGGTGGGGCTGCTGCTGGGCTGCTGGTTCCGCGATCGCGAGCGGGCCCTGCAAGTGCTGCTGTTCACCGCGCTGCCGATGGCATTTCTCTCGGGGTTCTCGTGGCCCGTGGAGGCCCTGCCGGAGCCGCTGCAGGCTCTGCGCTGGCTCTTTCCGAGCACGACGGGCATCCAGGCCTCGCTGCGGCTCAACCAGATGGGCGCGCCGCTGCATGACGTGCTGCCCTATCTGGGCGTGCTGCTGTCGCTGACGCTGGCGGGGCTGCTGGTGCTCCGCCTCGTGGCCACGGTGCCGGCGAAGCCGACCTAGCGCCGGCTCTCTGCGGCCACGGCGCGCACCAGCCGCGTGGCGGGCTCCACCAGCTCGCGCAGGTCGCCTGCGCGGTTCTGCTCGATGGCCTGCAGCACCAGTTCGTTGATGCCGCCCACCACCGTCATCGCCATCTGGTTCGTGAGATGCACGGCGGGGCCTTCCGCGTCGCCGTTGCCGCTGCTGTTGATGGCGGCCTGGATGAAGTTGGCGATTTCATCGTTCACCCTGCGGCGCACCGCGAGACCGGGAAGACCGAGTCCGAGGATCTCGACGAAGAGCGTGCGCAGCAGTACCGGGTCCTGGGCGAGATAGTCGAAATACGCCGTCATGGCCTGCTCGACCTGCGCATGCCAGGGCTGCGCCGGATCGAAGGCCTCACTCACCGCCTGCAGCGCGAGCCGGCTGGCGGCTTCATAGAGCGCGATCAGGCATTCGGTCTTGGTGCTGAAGTGCTCGTAGAAAGTGCGGCGCGACACCGCGGCCTCGCGCACGATGTCGGCGATGGTGGTCTCGGCGTAGCCCTTGGCCGCCACGGCATGCGCCATGCCCTGCAACAGGCGCGCGTAGTGCTCGCTTCCGGGGCCGTCGCCAGACTTGGAGGGCGCTGCTTTTTCGATGGTTTCGCTCATGGACGACACATTTTCCTACGCACGGGTACTTGACAGTACCAATTCACAATTGCAACATGGCAGCATGCGGTACGCAGATGTACCAGCATTCCAGCTCCACGCAATCAGTGCTTTTTCCGAGGCTTGTTCTCATGACCGATCTTGTCGTACGCCGCCTTCTGATCGACCTGCAACCGCCCTTCGCCCGCGACTGGTGCGGTGGCGACGCATTCTCGACCGCCTTCTTCAACGCCCTGTCGATGAGCTTTCCCTTCGGCGAGCAGTTCTTCATCGACGCGGTGCGCGATGCCGTCGCCACGCTGCCGCCCGAGGTCCAGGAGCAGCACAAGGCCGACGTGCGCGGCTTCATCGGGCAGGAAGCCACGCATCGGCGCATCCATTCGCTGTTCAACAACCATCTCGAGAAGCAGGGGCTGGTCGACCGCTGGACCGCCCGCGCCAGCAAGCGCATGGAGCTGATGGAAGGCGCCGATCCGCGCCACGCGCTGGCTGTGACTGCAGCCACCGAGCATTTCACGGCCATGTTCGCCGAGTGGCTGCTGGCGCACCCCGCCGTCCTCGACGGTGCCGAACCCCGGCTGCGCACCATGTGGCTGTGGCACAGCGCGGAGGAACTCGAACACAAGAGCGTGGCCTTCGACATCTACAGGGCCGCGGGCGGCTCCGACGAATGGCGCACGCGCTGGTTCCGCCGCGTCACGATGATGTTTTTGGGCGACCTGATGCGCCAGACCATCGACAACCTGCGCCAGGAAAAGCAGCTGTGGAAATGGTCGACCTGGAAAAGCGCCGCGCGCATCCTGCTGAGCCGTGATGGCCTGCTGCGCGGCAATCTCGCCGGCTGGCGCAGCTACTTGCGCCCGGATTTCCATCCGATGCAGCAGGACAGCAGCCTTTCGACGCGCTGGCTCGCGGACAACCGGGCGCAGTACACGCCGGTGGGCGCGGCACCCGAGGCGGCGGCGGCGCGCTGACGGCGCCGGACCGCGCCCAATCGCTCAGAAGAAGGTGGCGCGGGTCGTCGTGTTGCCGCCGGCCTGCTGGTGCTCGGGGCGCATCTGCAGGTCGTGCAGGGTGTCGAAGTCGGACGGGGCATCCGGCACGCGCATCACCACTTCCAGCTCGTGCATCGACGCGACCCAGCGGCCGGCCGGGGAGTCGGCTGGCTCGTCGTTGGCGAACACGCCGTCACGGATGTAGAGGGTCTCGCCTTCCGGGCGCTCGGCGTGCAGTTCGACCAGGCGGGCGATCGAGAAGTTGTACGTCACGAGCTTCTCGCGCGTCTTGCGGTCCTTGCCGCCGCAGTTGAACGAGCCTTCGGCGGCGATGACGATGCAGGAGCCGTCCACGCCGCCGTCCATCTCGATCTCGTTGCCCGAGCGCCAGATGGCGTTGGGCAGGCGCACGCGCACCTTGTCTATGACCAGGTCGCGCTGCTTGTTGAGGCTGCCCAAGGGAGGCACCAGCGAGCGCAGCTGGCGCAGGCGCTCGGCAAAGGTGTCGTCCATCAGGAATTCGACGTGGTGCGTGGCGCTGCCGGAGGAGCGCTTGACCACCTGCATGATCACGTGACGCGACTTAGCCATGGCGGAACCCTTCTGGAAAGGTCGAATTCCATGTCCCGCATTGGGTGTGGACAGCGTGGCAGCAATTCATTGGAAATCAGCTACTAGTAGAACCTTTGATTACATGCAATTACATGCATCATTTGTGTCCAACTGTATAGCGATTACCGGGAATGTGGAAGGCCAATCCGTGACTTATGCACGAGGAAATGTCTCCAAAATGCCTCTCCGATGTGGTAGCAGCCAGCCCGCACCAGAGGCAGGACGCCCTTACTCCAGGGCTTCGTCGAGCGCTTTGCAGGAAGGCGCGCAGACGGTCTGCGACTTGCCCAGCACCTGACGGGTGCGCAGTTGCGAGCGCACCCGGTGCTTGCCGCACATGAAGCACGACATGGTCGCCCCGCTGAAGGAGGCCGAGGCGCGAAATGGCGACCCCGGCGCCTTCGACTTGTAGCGCAGGCCATCCGCCACCACTGCCGTCTTCACTTCACCCTTCGCCATGCATTTGATCCTTGCTGTTCGGTTCTGCACGGCGCATCGCGCGTGCAATGGCTTCCCGGGCGCTGATTTCGGCCGCCAGGGAAGCGTCCAACGCCGAGCGGCAAAGCCCGGCGTGCTGGTAGTTGAGGTTCTCGTACACCTCTGCCGCGGCCGGATACGCATCGAGCAGGCGACCGAGTTCGGCCCCCTGCCCTATGTCCTCGAACTCGTGCACGAGGTGTTCGACCACGGAGCGGTACTGCTCTGCACCCACGGGTACAGGGCTGTGCTCGAGCTTTTCCAGCAGTTGCGCCAAAACATGGGTCACCGCCAGATCGGCCTTGGAAGACGGATTATCGGTCGTGTTCATGATCGGCATCTGGGGGCAGCATACGCCTATGCAAGTGGCTGCTCGTACAGGGTTGTCTCCGGCTGGCCGGCAGTTTCGTCCTTTCCGGCCTTCTGCTGAGCCACCTGCATCCGCTGAAGCAGGCTGTGGAGCATTTCGGTGGACAGCCCGTGGATCACCAGCCGGTGCCCCGCCCGCAGGGTCGACAGCGGCACCAGCGGGTGCTTGTTGTTGACCAGGATCAGGTGCTCCGGAGCGTTCAGGATGGTCGCCGCGTAGATGCCGATGGTCTCGTCCAGTTGCAGGGAATTGGCCGCGCGCCAGAAATCGTTGTCCGTGAGCATCAGCTGGTACAGCGGCGTGAAAAGCTCGATGGCGCTTTGCAGGTCCAGAAAGTTGAGCCTGCCCTGCGGCATGTCCTCCAGCCGCAGCCCCGGCTCCCTGATCATCGAGAAATCGACCTTTTCCGCCTTGCACAGCGCCAGCCCCCTCTCGCGCAGCGCTGTGTTCAGCCTGATCACGAAGTTGAAGAGGTTCAGGTCGTGCTTCAGGAACATCTCGTCCTTCAGCGCGTCGATGTCGGCCGGCTCCAGCGGATTGGTGGCCACGGGCGCCGGCGAATTTCGCCCAATGAAGGCCAGGATCTGCGAGCCCAGGTGAAAGTGCCGCAGGATCAGCCAGTTGGCTTCCGGCGACACGAAGCGCTTCAGCCCCCAGGCCAGCAGCCGGTGCAGCAGGATCGAATGCGACCAGTTGCGCGGCACGAACACCTTGGCGATCTGGATCAGGATGATCGTCAGCCGCGCGATCGGCCGCAGGAACGGCAGCAGGTACTGCCGCGAGCCCGAGCTCGAATCGGCCAGCCAGGCCGACTTGACGTCGTCCGGCAGCGGCGTGCTCTGGTCGAGGTACAGCGCCAGCCAGGGGCTGGGGTCGCGCTCGTCGTGGGCTTGCTTCAGGAATTCAGGCGTTCGATCCATGGGGCATCCGCTGCGTGATGTGTTGGAACTGCATCAGGTACAGCGCGGCCGTGTGGCGCGCCGTCTCGACGATCTGGCTGGCGGCGCGCGACTGCCCTTCCACCGCCATCACCATCTCCACCGCCGTGAGCCAGCGGCTGAGGTGGTTCTCGTCGTTGTGGCCGTGGTACTCCAGGAAGCGGAAGGCATCCGGCGGCAGCTTCAGGTTCGCCTTGAGCAGCGGCAGCAGCGCCGGCACGATGCGCTGGCCCGTGCCCTCGATGATGTAGATCGCGCCCAGCAGCCCGATCGGGTCGCGCGTGGCGGCCAGGCTGTGCAGGTAGGCGTTGAGCGCCTCGCCGCCGGGGTTGCGGCGCAGCTCCTCGATGTTCTCGACCGTACCGCCGGCCTTTCGGTAGTCGCTGAAGAGGATGTTGAAGTCGTTCTGCTCCTCGCCCGCGTGCACGCCGATCAGCGAGGCCAGCACCTGGTACGGCTCGCTCAGCGAGGCTGCGCCTTCGCGCATCCACTTGCTGCCCTCGCGCACCTGGGGCACCCACTGCTCCATCCAGTTCAGGTAGTCGGGCACGGCAAAGCGGCGCTCGCGGATCTGGCGGATGAGCGGCGTGCGCCACACGCGCGAACGGTAGTCGTGCCAGATGGCGGCCAGCTCGGTCAGCAGCGCGCCCAGCCCTTCGGGCGCGGCGGCGGGATCGTGCGGGGGCGCGATCAGGAGGTCGTCATCCGGCACGGCCGCGGCGCGTGGCGCCACCGCGACGGGCGCCGCATCGACGGCCTCTACTTCCCACAGCATGTACGCCGCCATGAAGCGCCCGGACTCCGGCACGTAGCAGAAGATCTGCTCGCCCGGTTTCAGCGCCTTGGTGTGCAGGAATTCGGCCAGCATCACGAGGATCGACGCCGCCCCCGTGTTGCCGCGCCACGCGAGGTTGCTCCACCAGCGTTCGCGCGGGATCGACAGGTCGGCCTTGGCCATCAGGTCCTCGACCACCGGGATGAACTTCTCCGACGAGTAGTGGCACAGGAAGTGGTCGACCCGCTTCGGATCGACCCAGCCGTCGCGTACCAGCCCCGCGTATTCATGGATGCCGATGTCGAACAGGTGCGGCAGCAGCCGGATGTCCTGCCTCAGCGACAGCGCACCCGCCGCCTCGGCCTCGGCCCAGGAGCCGAAGTCCAGATGGCCGCGCGCCCGATCCTCGGTCAGCCCCAGTTGCATGCAGACCGGGTAATCGCCCGAAAAGGCGCGCTGGTGCACCCACTTCAGCTTAAGCCGCAGGCCCGGCGAGCCGGCCAGGGCCGATGCGCGGTCGGACAGGAGCAGGGCTCCTGCTCCATCGGACAGCATCCAGCGCAGGAAGTGCGAGTCGAAGTCGGTCTCGTAGCCGCGCGCCGCGAAGCGCGAACGCTTGAAAAGGCGTGACGGCATCTCGCTGGCCACCGCCATCGCCGAGCGGTGCGCGCCCAGCTCGATGCCCTGCGCGGCGGTCTGGATCGCCGACACGCCCGCCGCGCAAATGCCGTGCACCGAGTGCGTCTCCATCGGTTGCGCCGCCAGTTCGCCCTGGATCATGTTGGCGAAACCCGGCATCAGCGTGTCGCCGCCCGAGGAGCCGCTGGCCAGCAGCGACACCCGCGAGAGCTCGGCGCCGCCGCGCTGCAGGCAGTCGCGGATCGCGCCGGCCGCCATCTGCGCGTTGGTATGCCGGGTCATGCCCTCGGCGTCGATGGCGTAGTGCCGCGTGAGGATGCCGTTCTCCGCCAGGATGCGCCGCTTGATGCGCTCCGACATGCGGTTGAGCGGCGCGATGTACGCGTCCATGTGGTCGTTGGAAACGGGCTCGCCCGGCATGAAATAGCCGGCGCTTTCGAGGTACACGCGTTGGAATGAGACAGGCATGGTTCAGAGAGTTGATGGATCGCGGGGCATCAGCGGGCGGCTGCGAAAACGCGGCCACACGGCCCCCAGCACGAAAACGCGCACCATGTACGGCACCAGCCCGCCCTCGTTGAGCACAGGGTCCACCTGCGCGCGGTAGCGCGTGCGATGCAGGCGGGTGAGCTCGGACCAGTGGGCATGCGGGTTCTCGTGGTGTGCGGTGTGCAGGCCGATGTTGAACAGCAACGGGTTCACCAGCCCTTCGAAATTGCGTGCGTAGTTCAGGCGGCTACCCGCGGTATCGCGCGGTGCCCCCGACGTCTCCCTCCGCACGGGTTTGCGGCCGTCGGCGTGCGCGTGCTGCAGGTAGTTGGTGGCCAAGAGCCAATGCAGGCCGTGCAACTGCGGCACGATGACGAAGAGCAGCGCCTTGCGCCAGTCGATCGCCAGCAGCACCGCCCAGCTCGCCAGCCACACCGCGTACTGCGCCATGCAGTAGCGCCAGGCGCCACGCTGGTGGCGCCGCAGCCGGGCCAGCCATGCGAAGAAAAGCGGCATCAGCACCCAGACGGCCTGGAACGGGTGCAGCAGGTAGCCCCACAGGTGATTGGTGTCGCCGCCGAAGCGGTAGGTGCGCGCCACGTCCTTCGGGCCATGGCGATGGCGGTGATGGTTGGCCACATGCGCGGGCCAGAACACGAAGGTCGGATGGCCCTGCAGCAGCGTGATCCAGAAATCCGTCAACCGGTTCATGCGCCGGCTGCGCCACATGCGCAGGTGCACGTGGTTGTGGTGGATCACGCCGACGCCCAGCGTCAGGAAAAGCATCAACCCGTACAGCACCACGTCGAAGCCACGGACCCACTGCCACACCGCCAGCGCGGGCAAGGCGGCGAGATAGGCGAGGCTCTGCCAGTCGCGCCAGTGACGCAAGCTCGGCACGCGGCGGCTCACCTCAAGCCGTGGTTGCGCCATGCTTCTTGCGGAAAGCCTGCAGAACCGGTTCGGCTGCGTCGGCCGCCACGCGCGTGCCGAACAGCCAGTCCATGAAGGTGAACTGGAATCCGTAGTTGCCGTTGTGCACCGCGTGGTGCAGATGGTGGCGGCGGCTCGCCGCGAACCAGTGGCTGTACGAGACGCCCGTGAAGAAGTCGTAGTTCGAATGCCCGACGCAGTTGAAGAACAGGCTGAACACCGGCACCGCCGCCAGCGACCAGAAGCTGAAGTCGTGCATCACCATCGGCAGCAGGATCACGTTGCCCAGCATCAGCGCCTCGACGGGATGGAAGCTGTAGGTCGACCAGGGCGTGGTCACGAACGAGCGGTGGTGCGGCCCATGGAAGCGCCGCAGCCAGCGAGTGTGCAGCAGCCTGTGGTTGATCCAGAAGTGCACGTCGTTCCAGATCGCGAGCACGAAGATTTCCACCGCGATCTGCCGCCACCCCGCATCGGGATCGAGCCGCGCCCAGCCCAGCTGCAGCAGCCCCCACGGAAACACCATGCCCAGCCCGAAGATCAGCACCGACAGGCCCGACTGCGTCAGCTCGCGCCGCAGCTGTCCCGGCTGCAGCGGCCGCGGATCGAGCACCCGCCCGATGCCCAGCGCCGGCAGCACGCGCTTCGTCAGCAGCCAGGTGGCGGCGCCGAAGCAGAGATAGATGCCGCCGAAGAAAAGCAGCCCCCACAGCATGACCTGCGGGGCGGACAACGAGGTGAAGGTCTGCGCCATCCCCCGAGGCTACAACAGCATTTCGGGAACGATCGGCGCGATGAGCATGTTGTAGAAGCGCTTGAAGAAGCCGGACTCCGGTTCCGTGGTCAGGATCATCTCCTTCTCGCCATCGTTGGTGAGCCACTCCAGCGTGCCGGTGTCCTTGGCCAGCCGCAGCCGGTAGGAGTTCTGCAGCTTGCTGATGTTGATCACGCGCAGCATCTCGCGCGCCAGTTGCGGGCTGTCGACCACCACGCCCATCTCGGTGTTCTGGCTGGCCGAGCGCGGGTCGAGGTTCATCGAGCCGATGAAGATGCGCCTCTTGTCTATGGCGGCGGTCTTCGCATGCAGCCGTCCGAGCGACTTGCCGAACATGCCGAAGCGCTCGCCCGCGGTGGTGCGCTGCGGGCTCAGTTCGTACAGGTCGGCGCCGCTTTTCAACAGCTTCTCGCGATAGCGCGCGTAGCCGGTGTGCACCAGCGGCTCGTCGTTGGCGGCCAGCGAGTTGGTCAGCAGCGTGAGCTTGACCTTGCGCCGGGCCAGATCCTGGAATGCCTCCATGCCGCGCTCGCCCGGCACGAGGTAGGGCGAGGTCAGGTCGACCTCCGTCCTGGCATCCATCAACAGGCCCCAGACCTGCATCGTGACGCTGGTGGAGATGGCCTCCTCGGCGGTCATCGTCTTCGGCTTGGTGGGCGGATCGGCGACCGCGCGGGCCTCGCCCCACAGCAGCCCCATGCGCCCGGCGTCGAGCTCCTCGGAAATAGGGCCGTAGCCGAGGATGTCCGACGGCGGCAGCACCACCTTCGGCGGCGGCGCGGCCATGCCCACCCAGCTGTCGAAATCGGCGCCGGTGGGCTTGCGGCCGCCCTCGCCCGTCACGATGTCGGCGATGGGCCAGACCTGCTCGCTGTTCCAGTAGGCGTCGAAGATCGACTCGAGCTGCGGCACCACCTTGCCGACCACCAGCGCGTCCATGTCGATGAAGTTCTGCGCCTCGTTCAGCACGAAATACTCCTCGGAGATATTGCGCCCGCCTACCACCGCCATCACGCCGTCGGCGATGAAGAGCTTGTTGTGCATGCGGTGGTTGAGCCGCGAAATCTCCCACGGCGAGGCCGCGAAGCGCGACAGGAAGCCGTTGCGCCCGCAGCAGAACGGGTTGAACAGGCGCACGTCCACGTTGGGCGTCTCCGACAGCGCCAGCAGCAGCTGCTGGCTCTTCACGGTGTACAGGTCGTCCACCAGCACCCGCACCTTCACGCCGCGCATCGCCGCCTCGCGCAGCGTGCGCAGCAGCAGGCGGCCGACCGGGTCGTTCTCGAGCTGGTAGTACTGCACCACCAGCGAGCGCTGCGCCCGCTGGGCGAGCTGGATGCGCGCGTCGAGCGAATACACGCCCAGCGGCATCAGCCGGAAGCCGGAATGCTCGTCGGGGGGCGTGGAAGCAGCAGCAATCCTGGCGAGCGTGGTCGAGGGATCGGCGGACGCGGCGAATTCGGCGGGCCGTTCGCGCGCGGGCGGCAGCGAGCCGCAGGCGCCGAGCGCCGCAATCAGGACACCCGCAAGCGCCATGCGCAGAAATGATGGGAGCCAGGCGTTCATGATCGTCTTTCCATGAGTTCGTGTTCTTGTGGTTTTCTGTCCTTGTGTTCCTGCAGTACGCCGGCCGGTCCGCACCGGTTTCAAGGCGCTTTTCGCCTCCTTTCCGGGAAAGCTCCGGCCTAGAATTCGATCCACACCGCTGCGGAGTTACATCATGGCCCGTTCACTCCCCCACCGCATCGCCTGCCTCGCCTTTTTTGCGGCTCTTACGAATACCACCTGGGCCGCCCTCGACATCGGTGACCCGGTTCCCAAGTTCACCGCCAACGCCGCCCTCGGCGGCAAGACTTTCCGTTACTCGCTGGCCGAAGCGCTGGCCAAGGGCCCGGTGGTGGTGTATTTCTTCCCTGCGGCCGACTCCAGCGACTGCTCCATCGAAGCCCACGCCTTCGCCGAGGCCATCGACCAGTTCACCGCGCTGGGCGCCAGCGTCATCGGCGTTTCGGCCGACGACATAGGTACCCTGTCGAAGTTTTCGGTCAAGTCATGCCAGAGCCGCTTCCCGGTCGCCTCCGACGAAGGAAAGACCGTGATCCAGGGCTTCGACGCCCTGATGCAGACCCGCCCCGACTTCGCCAACCGCCTGTCGTACGTGATCGCGCCGAACGGCAAGGTCGCCTACTACTACCAGAACCTGAATCCGGACAAGCATGTGGAGCGGATGCTGAATGCGGTGAAGGCGCTGCCGAGGACGAGCGCGGCCAAGTAGCGCCCGGGGTCTGAGCCCCGCCGGCCCACGGGGTTCGGAGTGCTTCGCGCAAAATCCAGCCCATGCAGCTCAACTACATCGCCAACGCGGACGTCCCGTCCTCCTCCGGCCGCACCCTGCCGGTCATCGACCCCTCCGACGGCCAGCCCTTCGACGAAATCCAGCGCAGCAATGCCGCCGACATCGACTCCGCCGTGCGCGCTGCGCGCGACTGCTTCGATGGCGTTTGGCACAAGGTCAGCGCCGCCGACCGCGGCCGCCTGCTCTTCAAGCTCTCGCAGAAGATCGCCGAGCACGTCGACGAGCTCGCGCTGATCGAGCAGCGCGACTGCGGCAAGCCCGTCAAGCAGGCACGCGCCGACGCGGTGGCGCTGGTGCGCTACTTCGAGTTCTATGCCGGCGCCTGCGACAAGCTGCACGGCGAGACCATCCCCTACCAGGACGGCTACAGCGTCTTCACCTGGCGCGAGCCGCACGGCGTAACGGGCCACATCATTCCCTGGAACTACCCAATGCAGATCTTCGGGCGCAGCGTGGGCGGCGCACTGGCGGCGGGCAATGTGTGCGTGGTCAAGCCGGCGGAGGACGCCTGCCTCTCGCTGATCCGCGTGGCGCAGCTGGCGGCCGAGGTGGGGTTTCCGGCCGGCGCACTGAACATCGTGACGGGCTACGGCCACGAGGTGGGCGACGCGCTCGCGCGGCACGCGGGCATCGACCACATCAGCTTCACCGGCAGCCCGAAGATCGGCACGCTGATCCAGCAGGTGGCGGCCGAGCGGCATTGCCCGGTCACGCTGGAACTGGGCGGCAAGAGCCCGCAGATCATCTTCGCGGACGCCGACCTGGACGCGGCCATTCCGGTGGTCATCAACGCCATCGTGCAGAACGCCGGCCAGACCTGCTCGGCGGGCTCGCGGGTGCTGATCCAGCGCGACATCTACGAGCCGCTACTGGAGCGCCTGGGCCACGCCTTCGAGGCGCTGCGCGTCGGCCCGGCGGCCATGGACCTCGACGTGGGCCCGCTGATCCGCCAGACGCAGCAGCAGCGCGTGTGGGACTTCCTGAGCGACGCGCAGCACGCCGGCATCCCGATGGTGGCGCAGGGCATCGTGGTCGAGGAAGCGCCCGAAACCGGCTTCTACCAGGCCCCCACGCTTTTGCGCGATGTGCCGGTAAACCACCGTCTCGCACAGGAAGAAGTGTTCGGCCCGGTGCTGGCCGCGATGCAGTTCGCCGACGAGGACGAGGCTGTCGCACTGGCCAACGCAACGCACTTCGGCCTTGTCGCCGGCGTATGGACGGCCGACGGCGCGCGCCAGTTCCGCATGGCCAAGCGCGTGAAGAGCGGCCAGGTGTTCATCAACAACTACGGCGCCGGCGGCGGCGTCGAACTGCCTTTCGGCGGCGTGAAGTCGTCGGGCTACGGTCGTGAGAAGGGCTTCGAGGCGCTCTACGGCTTCACCACGCTCAAGACGGTCGCCGTCAAGCACGGCTAGAACTGGGCTCTCCCCCAGGCTTCGCGCACCCCCTCACCGGGGGCGACACCTGCGGCCCGGCAAAGCCGGTTCCGCGGTGTCCTGCGACCGGAGCCTTACCCCAGCGCCGTGTCCAGCAGCATCATCAGCACGAAGCCGATCATCAGCCCGCTCGTCGCGAAGGCTTCGTGCCCCTTGCGGTGCGACTCGGGAATGATCTCGTGGCTGATCACGAAGAGCATCGCGCCCGCCGCGAAGCCCAGCCCCCAGGGCAGAAGCATCGCCGAGTGGCCGACCACGGCCGCGCCCAGCACGGCACCCAGCGGCTCGACCATCCCGGAGAGCATGCCGATCAGCACGGCGAACCCACGGCTGTAGCCCGCGGCCAGCAACGCCACCGCGACAACCAGCCCCTCGGGCACGTCCTGGATCGCGATACCGGTGGCCAGCGCATCGGCGCGCAGCCCGTTGTTGGCCGCGTATCCCACGCCGATGGCCAGGCCCTCGGGCACGTTGTGCAGCGCGATCGCGAAGACGAAGAGCCAGGTGCGGCGCAATTGCTTGGCGGCATTGCCTTCGCGGCCCTTGATGAAATGCTCGTGCGGCAGCACGCGGTCCATCAGCATCAGCGCGATGCCGCCCAGCAGGATGGCGCAGCCGATCACCCCGCCTGCCGCCCAACTTCCGCCGCCGAAGGTGCCCGCGTTCTTCGCGGCCTCCAGGCCGGGAATGATCAACGAGAAGGCGCTGGCCGCCAGCATCACGCCGGCGCCGAAACCGAAGAGGGTGTCCTGCAGCCGCTCGGGCAGCTTCTGCGAGAACAGCACCGGCAGCGTGCCGAGCGCGGTCGCCAGCGCCGCGACCGAGCCGCCGAGCAAGGCGTTCCACACCAGCGGGTCGGATCGCACGAACTGCCAGAACTGCAAGGCGCCGATCAGCACGCCGGCCGCGACGATGGCGAAGCCGATCCGTTCACGCATCGGTCTGGCGGGCCTCGACTGCCTGCCTTGCGCGATGGCGCCCTGTCGCGGCTCGTTCATGGGTTGCTCCTCAACCGCCGGTGGCGGCAGCGTGGCGCCGGGCCACTTCGGCCCAGTTCACGACGTTGTAGAAGGCCGCGATGTACTCGGGGCGGCGGTTCTGGTACTTGAGGTAGTAGGCGTGCTCCCACACGTCGAGCCCGAGGATCGGCGTGTTGCCCGAACCGATGCCGCGCATCAGCGGGCTGTCCTGGTTGCCGCTGCTTTCCACGGCGAGCTTGCCGCCGACACCGACGCAGAGCCATGCCCAGCCGCTGCCGAAGCGCGTGAGGGCGGCCTTGGTGAATGCGTCCTTGAAGGCATCGAAGCCGCCCAGGTCGGCGTCGATGGCCTTGGCAAGCGCTCCGGTGGGTACCCCGCCGCCGCCCTGGTCGATGGGCGCCATCACGGTCCAGAACAGGGTGTGGTTGGCGTGCCCGCCGCCGTTGTTGCGCACCGGCGCGCGCAGCGCTTCGGGCAGTTGCTCGACACCGGCGATGAGCTCTTCGACCGGCGTTCCCTCGTGCGGCGTGTCTTTCAACGCCGCGTTGAGGTTGTTCACATAGGACTGGTGGTGCTTGCCGTGGTGGATTTCCATCGTCAGCGCGTCGATGTGGGGTTCGAGCGCGTCGAAGGCATAGGACAAGGCTGGCAGGGTGTACGGCAAGGTCGGGAAGCTCCTTGGTTGAAAGAGCCCTTTGCGTTGTCGACGTGTGCGTACTCGGGCGCCCAAATGATAGGAATTCTCATTGTCTATGTCAAGACATAGAGACATCGAATGACGCAAACCCGCCAATCCCGGAAGCTTTCGGCAACGATCGATACACTGCCCTACGGCATGTTTTCCGGGAGATCTCCAACGATGAAGCTCGCACGATCCATCTTTCTTCCCCTCGCATTGCTCCTTGGCTGCGGCCTCGCCGCCGCGCAGAACGGCGCCACGCCGCCCGCCGGCGACTACATCTACGAGGGCGGCAGCGGCTCGCTGCGCATCAAGCCCAACGGCCACTTCGACATCACCACCATCGGCGCCAACGCCCACACCTGCGCGCTCGACGGCACCATCGCGCGCGGCAAGGCCAAGCTCGACGACACGGGGTGCGTGGTGAACTTCGCGGCCAATGCCGACAAGCTGCAGGTCACGACCAATGGCTCGGACGAGTGCCGCGGCTACTGCGGCATGCGCGCCGTCTTCGAAGGCACCTACATCCGCCCTGCCCCCTCCTGCACCGACAAGGCCGTGAGCAGCACGCGCAAAACCTTCAAGCGGCAGTACGACGCCAAGGACTACGCCGCCGCGCAGACCACCCTCGCGCCCGTTCTCTCGGACTGCGACAGGACACTCGACTGGATCACCAAGGCCTGGCTGCGCAACGACCTCGCGCTCACGCAGTACAAGCTCGACGACCGCGCCGCCTGCCTCAAGACGCTGCAGCCGCTGGCCGAGGACGCCGCCCGCACCGACGACGGCATCAAGGAAAACTACCCACCGGCCGACGCCGACATCTACCTGCCCGTGGTCCGCGCCACGCGCACGAACCTGAAGCTCTGCCGCGGATAGCGCCGGGCTGGTCAGGCACGGGCGGCTCCGGGACCGCCGCGCACGGTTTTCGTTTTTTCATCCACCACAACAAGACGGAGACGACACCATGAGATTCCTGAAGCGCAAGCTGCGCGCCGCAGTGCTCGGCCTGGGCCTGGCCCTTCCCCTGCTTGCGGCGGCGCAGCAACTGCCCACGGCCACGCCCGAGCAGGTCGGCCTCTCCAGCGAGCGCCTGCAGATGCTCGGCAACGTCCTCAAGGCCGACGTGGCGGCCGGCAAGATCCCGGGCGCGGTGCTGCTGGTGGCCCGCCAGGGCAAGGTGGCGTGGTTCGAGCCGGTCGGCAAGCTCGACAGCGCCGCCGGCACGCCGATGCCGCGCGACGGCATCTTCCGCATCTATTCGATGAGCAAGCCCATCACCACGGTGGCCGCGATGATGCTGGTGGAGGACGGCCGCCTGAAGCTCGACGACCCGATCTCAACCTACCTGCCCGAATTCGCGAACATGACGGTGGGCGTCGAGAAGCCCGGCGCCGACGGCAAGCCGGTGCTCGAGACCGTTCCCGCGCGCCGCCCGATCACCGTGCACGACCTGATGCGCCACACCTCAGGCCTGACCTACGGTTTCTTCGGCCCTGGCCTCGTGAAGCAGGCCTACAACGCCGCCAACCTGGGCGCTGGCGACCCTACGCTGGCCGAGTTCTCCCAGCGCCTGGCGAAGCTGCCGCTGGCCTACCAGCCGGGCACGACCTGGGACTACAGCCAGTCGACCGACATCCTCGGCCGGGTGATCGAGGTGGTCTCGGGCCAGTCGCTCTACCAGTTCGAGAAGGCCCGGCTATTCGATCCGCTGGGCATGAAGGACACCACCTATTACGTGCCCGAGCCGGCCCGCCAGTCACGCATCGCCGAGCCGCTGCCCAACGACCGCAGCTTCGGCGTCGGCGCCGACTTCAACGACCCGCGCATCGTGCGCAAGTACGAATCGGGCGGCGGCGGGCTGGTGTCGACCGCGAACGACTACGCCCGCTTTCTGCAGATGCTGATCAACGGCGGCTCGCTCGATGGCAGGCGCTATCTCGGCCCGCGCACCATCGCCCTGATGACCGCCGACCACTCCAACGCGGGCGCCGGCATCGTGCCCGGCCCGCTCTACCTGCCGGGCCCGGGTTACGGCTTCGGCCTGGGCTTCGCGGTGCGCCGCAACGACGGCGAGGCGCCCTACCCCTCGGCGGGCGGTGAATACAACTGGGGCGGCGCGGGCGGCACCTACATGTGGGTCGACCCGAAGAACGAGATGTTCGTGGTGCTGATGCTGCAGTCGCCGAAATTCAGGACACATTACAGAACATTGACCCGGGACATGATTTATGCGGCCGTGATCAAGTAGCCTGTGTTCCGCAGGCCCTTGGGGCCTGGCGCAAAATCAGGACCCGCCCCGTGAAGCCATGAAGAACAGCAGCAGCACCGTCATTCCGATCTCCAGCATCGGCCGAGCACGCCCCGCGGTGGCCGTGCCGGAGGTCGCCGTGCCCGCCACCGGCATGCTGCTCGACCGACTGGGCCGGCCGCTGACCGACCTGCGCATCAGCGTGACCGACCGCTGCAACTTCCGCTGCAGCTACTGCATGCCCAAGGACGTGTTCGACAAGGACTACAAGTACCTGCCGCACAGCGCCCTGCTGAGCTTCGAGGAAATCACCCGGCTGGCCCGCCTCTTTGCCGCGCACGGCACGCGCAAGATCCGGCTGACCGGCGGCGAGCCGCTGCTGCGAAAGAACATCGAGGACCTGGTGGAGCAGCTCGCCGAGATCCGCACGCCCGGGGGCGAGCCGCTGGCGCTGACGCTCACCACCAACGGCTCTTTGCTCGCGCGCAAGGCCGCCGGCCTGCGCGCCGCCGGCCTGCAGCGCGTGACCGTGAGCCTGGACAGCCTCGACGACGCGGTGTTCCGCCAGATGAACGATGTCGACTTCCCGGTGGCCGACGTGCTCGCGGGCATCGACGCGGCGCTGGCCGCGGGCCTGGGACCGGTCAAGGTCAACATGGTGGTCAAGCGCGGCACCAACGAGCAGGAGATCCTGCCGATGGCGCGCTACTTCCGTACCCATCACGCCGGCAAGGTGGTGCTGCGCTTCATCGAATACATGGACGTGGGCGCCACCAATGGCTGGCGCATGGACGAGGTGCTGCCTTCGGCGGAGGTCGTCACGCGCATCCATTCCGAATTCCCGCTCGTACCGCTGGGCGCCACCACGCCCGGCGAGACCGCCAAGCGCTGGGCCTATGCCGATGGCGGCGGCGAGATCGGCGTCATCAGCAGCGTCACGCAGGCCTTCTGCCACGACTGCAGCCGCGCGCGTCTCTCCACCGAAGGCAAGCTGTACCTGTGCCTCTTCGCGAGCGCCGGCCACGACCTGCGCCCGCTGCTGCGCGGCAACGCCAGCGACGAAGACATCGCTTCGGCCATCGGCCACATCTGGCAGGGCCGAGCCGACCGCTACTCCGAGCTGCGCGCCCTGCGCGGCCCCGATGGCGACAGCGGCAACGGCGACGCCGGCTCCAAGGGCCCGCGCCGCGTCGAGATGAGCTACATCGGCGGATGAGGCAGGCGCCCGCCATGCCCGCGCACGCCAGCATCGCGTCCGCCGACATCACGGGTCTGCTGCTGGCCGGCGGCCGCGGTTCGCGCATGGGCGGTGTCGACAAGGGCCTGCAGCCTTTCAACGGCGAGCCGCTGGCGCTGCATGCGATGCGCCGGCTGGCGCCGCAGGTCGGCACGCTCATGGTCAATGCCAACCGCAATCTCGCCGAGTACGAAGCCTTCGGCGCGCCGGTGTGGCCCGACAGCCTCGCGGACTACCCTGGCCCGCTGGCGGGCTTCCTGGCCGGGCTGGAGCACTGCGTCACGCCCTGGCTGCTGACGGTGCCCTGCGACACGCCCCTCTTCCCGCCGGACCTCGCCGCCCGCCTCGCCGAAGCGGCGGCGGCCAGCCAGGCCGACATCGCCATGGTGGTGGCGCCCGAGCCCGCCGATGGCGGCGGCACGGTGGAACTGCGCCCCCAGCCCGTCTTCTGCCTGCTGCGCGCCAGCCTTCGCGAAAGCCTGCTTCGCTACACCGCCGCCGGCGGCCGCAAGGTCCACGCCTGGATCGCGCAGCACCGCGCCGTGCAAGTGCCCTTCGACCGGCCCGGTGACGCGCCCGACGCGTTCTTCAACGCCAACACCCTGGCCGAACTGCACGCCCTCGAAAACCGATGAGATGAGCCGCATCGCAGAACTCGCTTCCGCCCTCGCGGGCCATGACGACGCCGACCTGAGCGTCGAGGCCGTCCACGCCTTTCTTTCCCAGCTGACGGCCACGGCCGTCGTCACCGGGCGCGAGAGCGTCTCGCTCTCTGAAGCGCTCGGCCGCGTGCTGGCCGAGGACATCGTCTCGCCCGTCAGCGTGCCCCCGCACGACAACTCCGCCATGGACGGCTACGCCTTCGACGGCGCCGTGCTGCCCGACAAGGCGCCCAGCGACGCATCCATCACGCTGCGCGTGGTGGGCACGGCGCTCGCCGGAGCCGCATGGCGCGGCGCGCTGGGGCCCGGCGATGCGGTGCGCATCATGACCGGCGCGATGATGCCGGCGGGCCTCGACACCGTCATTCCGCAGGAGTTCTGCAAGGTCGATGGCGACCGCGTCTGCTTCCCCGCCCGGGTGCTGCGCCGCGGTGACAACCGCCGGTTCGCCGGAGAAGACCTCATGAAGGGCCAGCCCGCGCTGCGCAAGGGCGAGCGCCTTTCGCCCGCCGCGCTGGGCATGGTCGCGAGCCTGGGCCTGCCGGGCGTACCCGCGCTGCGGCGGCTACGGGTGGCCTGCTTCTCGACCGGCGACGAAATCCTGAGCCTGGGCGACGCGCCGCGCGAGGGCGCCGTGTACGACAGCAACCGCTACACCGTGATCGGCCTGCTCACGCGGCTGGGCTGCGAGGTGCTCGACCTCGGCCTCGTGCGCGACGACCCGGCCACGCTCGCCGCCACGCTGCGGCGCGCAGCGCGCGAGGCGGATGCCATCGTCACCAGCGGCGGCGTGAGCGCGGGCGCGGCCGACCACACGCGCGCCGTGATGCAGCAGCTGGGCGACATGGCCTTCTGGCGCGTGGCGATGCGACCGGGCCGGCCGCTGGCGGTGGGACTGATTCCCACGGAGGAAAGCGCATCGAAGCCGCCGGCCGTGCTGTTCGGGCTGCCGGGCAATCCGGTGGCGGTGATGGTGACCTTTCTCGCCTTCGTCCGGCCTGCGCTGCTGCGCATGATGGGCTGCCACGAGGCGGCCGCCGCACCGCCGCCGCTGCTGCGTGCACGCAGCACGGGCCCGATCCGAAAGAAGCCGGGCCGCACCGAATATCAACGCGGTTTCGTGAAGGCCGTGCCCGGCGCGCTGCCGGAGGTGTGCGTGGCGGCCAACCAGGGTTCGGGCGTGCTGAGTTCGATGCTGGAGGCCAACGGGCTCGTGGTGCTGCGCCACGACCAAGGCAGCGTAGCGCCCTGCGAGGAAGTCGACGTGATGATGTTCGACGGCGTGATCTAGCCGCCGGAGAGCGGGCCCGGGGTCAGATGCGGCCCAGCGCCTTGTCCACGCCCTTGTTGGCCAGCATGTCCGCGCGCTCGTTGCCCGGATCGCCCGAGTGGCCCTTGACCCAGCGCCACTCGATCTGGTGGCCGCCTTCGTTCACCAGCGCGTCGAGCCGCTTCCAGAGTTCGACGTTCTTCACCGGCTCCTTGCTCGCGGTGACCCAGCCCTTGGCTTTCCAGCCGCGGATCCATTCGGTGATGCCCTTGCGCACGTACTGGCTGTCGAGGTAGAGCAGCACCTTGCAGGGCCGCTTGAGCGCGGCCAGGCCTTCGATGACGGCGGTCAGCTCCATGCGGTTGTTGGTGGTGTTGAGTTCGCCGCCGAACAGGTCCTTCTCGCTGGTGCCGGACTTGAGCCACGCGCCCCAGCCGCCGGGCCCGGGATTACCCTTGCATGCGCCATCGGTATAGATCACGACTTCGTTCAAGCTGACGTTTCCTTCTTCATTCGATTCCAATCGATCTTCATTTCTTCCAATTCTTGCCGGGCCCGTCGCGATGCACCTTGCCGGCGATGGGCACCGGCGCCGTGGCGCGGGCACCGGCGCGGCGCCAGTCGGCGCTCAGCAGGCGCATGCCGCGCACCCGCTTCACCGCGACCAGGAAGTAGGCCGCGCCGAAGATCGGCCACCAGCGCTCGCCGACGGAGTCCATCCAGCGCAGGCGCTCCAGCCAGGCTTCGCTGCGCACCGCCGGCCGGTAGATGCCGAAGCGACCCGACTCCACCTCGAAGCTCAGCAGGCGCAGCCAGTCGCGCATGCGCCAGTAGCCGATGAACTCGCCGCCCTCGGGCAGGTAGAGATCGCCGATGCCCAGCCTGCGGTAGACATGTGCGCGGCGCTGCCGCATGCCCCAGAGGCTGGTCGGGTTGAGCCCGCAGATGACCACGCGGCCCTCGGGCACCAGCACCCGCTCGACCTCGCGCAACGTGGCGTGCGGGTCGGGGCTCAGCTCGAGCGCGTGCGGCAGCACCACCAGGTCGAGGCTGTTGGCCGCGAAAGGCAAGGCAGCGAAGTCCGTGAGCAGCGTCGCCTTGCCGCCGCGGGCCGGGTCGTCGAGAGCCAGCCAGCGGTGCGGCATGCGGTTGGCGCGCAGGCCATCGACCTCGGCGGCGCCCAGCTGGAGCGCGTGATAGCCGAATACATCGGCCACCGCCTGATCGAACTGGGCCTGCTCCCAAGCCAGCAGGTACCGCCCCGGGGGGGTCGCGAACCAATCCTGCAAACCTATAATTTGACCGCTCATGACCCTTGTTCCGCTGCCCGCTTTCGCCGACAACTACATCTGGATGCTGCACGACGGGTCCCACGCCATCGTGGTGGATCCGGGCGATGCCCAACCGGTGTTCGACGCGTTGGCGCGCGACAAGCTGCGGCTGGCCGCGATTCTAGTCACGCACCACCATCCCGATCACACGGGCGGCGTGGCCGCATTGCATGCAGCCACCGGCGCAAAGGTATGGGGCCCCGCGCGCGAGCGCATTCCCGAGCCCTTCGCGCCGATGGCGCAAGGCGACATTGCCGAGGCCCTCGGGCTGCGCTTCGAGGTCATCGACGTGCCGGGCCATACAGCCGGGCACATCGCCTACTTCCTGCCCGCCGGGCAGGCCTCGCGCGATGACGCGCCGCTGCTCTTCTGCGGCGACACGCTCTTCTCCGGCGGCTGCGGGCGCCTCTTCGAGGGCACGCCCTCGCAGATGCTGGCCTCGCTCGACGCGCTCGCCGCCTTGCCCGGCGACACGCGCGTGTGCTGCGCCCACGAGTACACACTTTCTAACCTGCGTTTCGCGCAGGCGGTGGAACCGGCCAACGCCGAGCTGACTCACTACAACGCGCGCTGCGAGAGCCTGCGCGCGAAGGGGCAGCCCACGCTGCCGTCGCAACTGGCGGTCGAACGCCAGGTCAACCCCTTTCTTCGCAGCCGCGAAGCCACTGTCCTTAGAGCGGTGCGTGCCCACGCCGATCTGGCTGCCGATGCAGCCGAGGCCGACGTGTTCGCGGCACTGCGCCAATGGAAAAACGACTTCCGATGAAACTGATCGCTGCCACCTGCCTTGCAGGTTCACTGGTGCTCGCCGGCTGCGCGAACACGAACGACAACAGCACCTCTTCTTCCTCCTCTTCCCCCTCCTCGTCGGCGCGTGCCGGCGGCACCGGCTCCAAGGTCGCCGGCAGCGCGGCCCCCGTCTATCCGCGCGACGCGCTCTCCCCGCTGACCAGCGGCCAGGCCCACTCGCAGAGCGTCGTCACGCTCGCACCGCCGGTCGACATGTGGGACCGCATCCGCCGCGGCTTCAAGATGCCGGACCTCGACAACGACCTCGTGCGCGACCGCGAGCAGTGGTACGCCAGCAGGCCCGACTACATCCAGCGCATGACGGAGCGCTCGAACAAGTACATCTTCCACATCGTCGAGGAGCTCGAGCGCCGCAACATGCCGACCGAGCTGGCGCTGCTGCCCTACATCGAGAGCGCGTTCAACCCGCAGGCCATCTCCAGCGCCCGCGCCGCGGGCATGTGGCAGTTCATGCCGGCCACCGGCAACGACTTCGACCTGAAGCAGAACATCTTCCGCGACGACCGCCGCGACGTGGTGGCCTCCACCCGCGCAGCGCTCGACTACCTGCAGAAGCTCTACGGCATGTTCGGCGACTGGCAGCTCGCGCTGGCCGCCTACAACTGGGGTGAAGGCAGCGTGAGCCGCGCCATCGCCAAGAACCAGCGCCTGGGCCTGCCCACCACCTACAGCGACCTCACCATGCCCGCCGAGACGCGCATGTACGTGCCCAAGCTGCAGGCGGTGAAGAACATCGTGGCGAATCCGCAAGCCTTCAACACCGAGCTGCCGCTGATCGCCAACCACCCCTACTTCCAGACCGTCACGCTCACGCGCGACCTCGACGTCGAGCTCGCCGCCAAACTGGCCGACGTGCGGCTCGAAGACTTCCGCGCGTTGAACCCCGCAGCCCACAAGCCGGTGCTGATCGCCGCCGGCACGCCGCAGATCCTGCTGCCCTGGGACAACGCCGCCGTGTTCCAGCGCAACTTCGACGCCTACTCGCAAGGCCAGTACGCCAGCTGGACCGCCTGGGTCGTGCCCAACACCATGACGGTGGCCGACGCCGCCCAGCGCTCGGGCATGAGCGAGAACGACCTGCGCTCCATCAACAACATCCCGCCGCGGATGCTCATCAAGGCCGGCTCGACGCTGATCGTGCCGCGCGGCGCCCGCGTGAAGGAAGACGTGGCGGCGGTGGTGGCCGATGGCGGCCACCTGAGCTTCCAGCCCGAGATCGTCACGCGCCGCACGACGGTGAAGGCCGGACGCGCCGACAACGTCGCGAGCATCGCGCGCCGCTACAACCTCAAGCCCGCCAGCGTGGCCGAGTGGAACGACGTGAAGCCGAACCACGCGTTCAAGCGCGGCTACAGCGTGGTGGTGTACCTGCCCGTTCGCGCAACGGTGGCTGCCCGCGCCGGCACCGGCATCCGCGCAACCTCGCATGCAGCAGCGCCCGCCCCGGCCCGCCGCGGCGGCGCGCCTTCCAAGTCTGCAGCCCCGCGTGGCGCCGGCAGCGTGGTCAAGGTGCCTGCGAGCAGCAAGCAGCAGGTCGTGCGCGAGAAGCGCGGCGGCACGCCCTCCAAGAAGAAGCGCTGAGAAGCAGGCTGACGGAGGCTCAGTGGGCCTTTGCGGCCTGCTGTGCCCTGCGTCGCACGATAGCCTCCATCGCGGCGACCCCGATCATGATGGCGGTGGTGAGCGTTCCCACCACCAGCACCGTCAGGTGCGAGGCGAACACCGCGAGCACCGCCAGGAAGCCCAGCCCGAAGAGATGCGACTGCGGCAGGAAGCCGCGCACCACGCGCTTGAAGAGCGCATTGCCGAACAGGTAGATCGCCGGGCCGCCGATCAGCGCGCCCAGGTACTTGAGCTCGGCGTGGTGCGAGCCCTCGCCGATCGTCAGCTCGTCCGCCACGGCGCACACGATGATGCCGGCCACCAGGATCACGTGCGTGTAGTGGAACTTCGCGCCGATGGCGCCCGGGTCCTGCGCATGCTCGATGACGTGCGTGGCTTCCCTGGCGCTGGTGTCGAAGTACATCCACCACATCGCCAGGCTGCCCGCGAAGCCCACGAGCAGCGCGAACAGGTCGACGCCATGCCATTCGACGTGGTGCCCGAAGGCGATGCCGGTGGCCAGCACCGACTCGCCCAGCGCGACGATCACGAAGAGCTGGCAGCGCTCGGCAAGGTGGCCGCCGTCGATGGTCCAGTCGCTGGTCAGCGAACGGCCCAGGCCCGGAAAGCGCAGGCCGATCATCGGCGCGATGTACTCGCACAGCACGCCGCCGAACCACAACGCAAGGCGCGCCTGCCCTTCGGCGAAGCCGCCGGCGATCCAGAACACGCCGGCCACGCAGTTCCAGGCCAGCAGGCGGCGGAAGTTGGGCGTGAGCGGATCGTTCGGGCCGATGGCGATCAGCATGCAGAAGGTGCGCCCCGCCTGGATGCCCACGAAGCACAGCGCGAACACCAGCCCGCGCTCGGAGAAGGCGCCTGGCAGCGCCGAGGCCATCACCATCGCCAGCAGCATGATCGCGAAGAGCACGCCGCGGATGCGCAGCGTGCCGGGGTTGAACCAGTTGGTGGTCCAGGCCGTGTACTGCCAGCCCAGCCAGACGGCGAACCACATGACCAGCGTCTGCAGCGCCCCCATCAACGTGAGGTGGTCGAGCAGGTAGTGGGAAAGCTGCGTGACGGAGAAGGCGTAGACCAGGTCGAAGAACAGCTCTTCGTTGGAGACCCGTGCCGCCTCGCTGCGCGAGCGCAGGGTCGTGGCCCGCTTGTGGTTGTTGTCGTGGCTCATTGTTCGTTTACCCCCATGAATCGTTGCGGCGCCCTGCGGGTGCCGCGCGCGATCATCGCACGGGGCCGAACTAGAGCTTCTCGGTCTCGCCCGTCTTCGGCTGCCACTTCATCAGGCGCCTTTCGATGACCCCGACGATCCCGTCCAGCGCCAGCGCGAAGGCCGTGAGCACCACGATGCCGGCGAACACGGTGTTGACGTCGAAGGTGCCCTCGGCCTGCAGGATCAGGTAGCCCACGCCGCGCGCCGAGCCCAGGTATTCGCCCACCACCGCGCCCACGAAGGCCAGCCCCACCGAGGTGTGCAGGCTGGAGAACACCCAGCTGGTCGCGCTCGGCAGGTACACGGTGCGCAGCAGTTGCCGCTGGTTGGCGCCCAGCATCTTCGCGTTGGCCAGCACCACCGGGCTCACCTCGCGCACGCCCTGGTAGACGTTGAAGAACACGATGAAGAACACCAGCGTCACCGCCAGCGCCACCTTGCTCCAGATGCCCAGCCCGAACCACAGCGCGAAGATGGGCGCGAGGATCACGCGCGGCATCGAGTTGGCGGCCTTGATGTACGGATCGAGAATCAGGCTCGCCGTGGGCGCGAGCGCCAGCCACAGCCCGCAGGCCAGCCCGAGCACGGTGCCGATGCCGAAGGCCAGCACCGTCTCCAGCAGCGTGGTGCCCAGGTGCTGGTAGATGTCGGCGTTGCCCTTCAGTCCTTCGGGAAAGAGTGCGTTGGCCGGAACCTCGAACGGCAGGAACCAGCTCCAGATGCGCCCCGCAACCTGGATAGGCTCGCCGAGGAAGAAGGCGATCTGCTGATTGCGCGAGGCGACATGCCACGCCACCAGGATCAGCGCCAGCAGCGCCAGCTGCCAGAAGCGCGCATTGCGTTCGTTCAGACCGGGCCGTGCCATCACGCGGCCTTCCTGAGCTGCTGCGCATAGCCCTTGAGCACCTCGTCGCGCAGCACCTCCCAGATCTGGGTGTGCAGCTCGACGAAGCGCGGCTGCGTTCGCACCTCGGCCACGTCGCGCGGACGCGGAAGATCGATGGCGAATTCGCCGATGGGATGCGTGGCCGGGCCGGCCGACAGCACCACCACGCGATCGCTCATCGCGATGGCCTCGTCGAGGTCGTGTGTGATGAAGAGCACCGCCTTCTTCTTCGCGCTCCAGAGCTCGAGCACCTCGTTCTCCATCAGCTGGCGCGTCTGGATGTCGAGCGCGCTGAAGGGCTCGTCCATGAGGATGATGTCGGGGTCGAGCACCAGCGTCTGCGCCAGCGCCACGCGCTTGCGCATGCCGCCGGAGAGCTGGTGCGGGTATCGGTCGCCGAAGCCCGAGAGGCCCACGCGCGAGAGCCATGCCCCGGCCTGCTCGCGCGCCTGCGCCTCGGGCACGCCGCGGTATTGCAGGCCCACCATCACGTTGTCGATGGCGCTGCGCCACGGCATCAGCGCTTCGGTCTGGAACATGTAGCCCGCGCGCGCGTTGATGCCCGAGAGCGTCTGGCCGAAGACCTTCACCGTGCCCGAGGAAGGCTGCAGCAGCCCGGCGCCCACGTTCAGCAGCGTCGACTTGCCGCAGCCCGTGGGACCGACCACCGAGACGAACTCTCCGGCCTTCACGCGCAGCGTGGTGTCGGCTACCGCCGTGTAGCGCTGGCCAGGATCGTCCTTCGACAGAAAGGTGCAGCTGATGGAGAGGAGTTCGAGTGCGTGTTCGGACATGGCAGAAAAAACCCGGCCTGAGCCGGGTCGCGGGACATGCGGGGGTCAGGCTTTGAACCTGTCCTTGGCGCGCCTTGCAAAATCGTTGGTGTAGGTCCTGGCGAGGTCGATCTTGTCGGCCTTCACGGTGGTGTCGAAGCTGGCGATCGCGTTCAGCGCGGTCTTGGGGCCGTCGGTGGGCACGAGGCCATCGGTGGCGATCGACTCGCGCACCTTGTCGAAAGAAGCCAGGTACAGCGCGCGGTCGCCGAGCAGGTAGGTCTCGGGCACCGTCTTGATGATGTCGCCCGGCCCTGCCGTCTGCAGCCACTTGAGCCCATGCACGATCGCGTTCGCCAGCGCCTGGCAGGTGTTGGGATTCTTCTGGACGAAGTCGGACGACGCATAGAGGCAGGCCGCCGGCATCGTGCCGCCGAACACCTGCTGCGTGCCCTTGAGCGTGCGCGTGTCGCTGATGATCTTCACGTCGCCCTTCTGCTCCAGCATCGTCATCACCGGGTCGGTGTTGCTGATGGCGTCGATCTGGCCCGAGCGCAGCGCGGTGAGCGCGCCGGCCGCCACGCCCACGCCGATGTAGCTCACGTCGCTGGCCTTGAGCCCGCCGCGCGACAGCACGAGGTTGGCCACCATGTTGGTCGACGAGCCCGGTGCCGAGACGCCGATCTTCTTCCCCTTGAGATCCTGGATGCCGGTGTAGCCGGCCATGTTCTTGGTCGACACGCCCACCGCGATCTGCGGTGCGCGCCCCTGCAGCACGAAGGCCTGGAAGAACTGGTTCTTGGCCTGCAGGTTGATGGTGTGCTCGTAGGCGCCCGAGCACACGTCGGCCGATCCGCCCACCACTGCCTGCAGCGCGCGCGCGCCGCCGGCGAAATCGGAAATCTCAACGTCGAGTCCTTCGGCCTTGAAGTAGCCGAGCTGCTCGGAGATGGTGAGCGGCAGGTAGTAGAACGCCGCCTTGCCACCCACCGCGATGGAGATCTTCGTCTTCTCCAGTTTGGCCTGCTGCGCAAAGACACGCGGCAACGCGATGGTTGCGGCGGCGATGGCGGAAGCAGAAATGAGGGTACGGCGATGAAGCATGAAAACTGGCCTGGAACTGTTGCCTGAAGCTGTTGCCTGAACTGTTGCTTCTGGGCTCTGTGATTCGTAAGAAACTGAATCGAGCTTAGGGGCCGCAACAGGCAACTGCATCGGGGTCATCCCGTGCGGGTTTCCACGTAAGCATGAAGGCCTCGCAGAGAAGCCTTCGCCGAGGCTTCAGCGAGCCAGAAAAAGTATCGCGATATTGACCAGAAACGCGAGCGCCCAGACAGCGCTGCGCAGGCTTCCGATGCCCCTGATGTAGAGCGCGAGATAGATCACGCGCAACACCACGTAGGCCATCGCGAGCATGTCGAGGCGCGCCTGCGCCGCGCCGAGCTGGTGCGCGATGATCACCGCGCCGATGAAGAACGGCAGGCCCTCGAAGCTGTTGGCCTGCGCGCTGTTGGCGCGAGCGCGCCAGCCACTCTGCTTCGCGGCCCATTCGCGCGGATGCTGGTTGTCGCGCGGTGCAAAGCTGCCGGCCTTGGCGATCCATGCCGCGACATACGGCAACACGCAAGCAACGAGCACGCACCAGTAGGCGACCGTGAGCAGCGAGAAAGTCATGTGCGGTTGCCCTACCTGCGATCCACCAGCGCGTGCGCGATGGTGCCGAGATCGACGTACTCGAGCTCGCTGCCGGCCGGCACGCCGCGCGCGAGGCGCGTCACCTTCAGGCCGCGCTGCTTCAGCCCTTCACCGATCACATGCGCGGTGGCCTCGCCTTCGGCCGTGAAGTTGGTGGCGAGGATGACCTCGCTCACCGTGCCGTCGCGCGCGCGGTCGAAGAGTTTCTGCAGCCCGATGTCCTTCGGCCCGACGCCGTCGAGCGGACTGAGCTTGCCCATCAGCACGAAGTAATAGCCGCGGAAGGCGCCGGTGCGTTCCAGCGCGGCCTGGTCGGCCGGCGTCTCGACCACGCAGAGCTTCGTCGGGTCGCGCCGCGTGTCGAGGCAGACACTGCAGATCGGCGCTTCCGTGAAGGTGTTGCAGCGCTCGCAATGCCGCACCTGTCCCGCTGCCTGCTGCAGGGCGCGCGCGAGCAGTTGCGCTCCCTCGCGGTCGTGCTGCAGCAGGTGGAACGCCATGCGCGAGGCCGACTTGACGCCGACACCGGGCAGGCGGCGCAGCGCTTCGACCAAGGCGTCGAGCGAACTGGCGTCTGCCATCTATTCCGGCCGCCGGCTCAGAACGGCAGCTTCATGCCGGGGGGAAGACCGGGCATGCCGGCCGTGAGCTTGCCCATCTTCTGCTCGCTGGTTTCCTCCGCCTTGCGCACGGCGGCGTTGAAGGCGGCGGCCACGAGGTCTTCGAGCATGTCCTTGTCGTCCGCCAGCAGGCTGGGGTCGATGGTGATGCGCTTGACGTCGTGCTTGCAGGTCATGACGACCTTGACGAGGCCTGCGCCGGATTCGCCTTCGACCTCGATGGTGGCCAGTTCTTCCTGGGCCTTCTTGAGGTTGTCCTGCATTGCCTGCGCCTGCTTCATGAGGCCGGCCAGTTGTCCTTTGTTGAACATCGTTGGTCCTGATCTGTCGGGTTGGAAAGTGGGTGAAGGATACGGGAGACGCGAACTCAGGCCGGCTTGAGCGTGCCGGGGACGATCTTCGCGTCGAAATCGCGCATCAGCGCCTGGACTTCGGGGTCACTCATGATGGCTTCCTCGGCCAGGCGCTGGCGCTCGTCGGCCGCCTGCTTGTTGCGGCGCGCGGGGCTGTCGATCACGCCGCCGACCTCGATGGCGAGCTTGACGTTGTGGCCGGCGCCGTTCAGCGCCGCGGTGAGCTTCTCGCGGGCGGACGGCTGGTTGAGCGTCTCGCGCTCGATGCGCAGCAGCCACTGGTCGGTGTCGCGGCCGACAAGCTGCGACTGCAGGGCGAGCTCGCGCGCCAGCGCGGTGATGGCCTCGGCAGCGACCAGCTGGGTGACAGTGGCGTACCAGAAGTCGCCGTCCTCGCTGGTCGGAATCGGCGTGAAAGCGCTGCGCGGTTCGTCGGGGCGCGGGGTGTCGCGGGCGCTCGGAGGCGGCTGCACTCGGATAGGCACGCCGACGACCTTGGCGGGAGCATCGCCGTTGGCGCCGCCGGAACGAGGCTCGGCCTGCCGGGGCTCGTCGACCACTGCGAGGCGGTGGCCTGCGGGAACCGGAGTGGCGGTCTGGACCGCAGGTGCCGGGACCGGGGCCTGCACGGCCGCCGCGGGCGCTTCGACTGGCGGGCGAGCCACTGGGGCGGGAGCCTGAGCAGGCGGAACCGCACGCACCGGAGCCTGCGTCGCCGCGGCCTCGGCTTCATTCAGAGTTTTTTTTTCCGGGGTAGCCGTCGATGCGGCCGCGCTGGAAGGCTTGAAGGCCAGCAGCCGCAGCAGCACCATGGTCAGCGCGGCGTACTCGTCGGGAGCCAGCCCCAGCTCGCCACGCCCGTGCAGGCACAGGCTGTAGAGCAGCTGGGTTTCGTCTGCGGGCATCAGCGCGGCGAGGCGCGCAGTGTCGGCCGCGTCGGGGTCGGTGGCGGCGTCGGCCGCTTCAGCGCGCGAGGGCACGGCCTGCAGCACCGCCATGGCCTGCAGCACGGCCGTCATTTCTTCCAGCGTGGAGGCGGCGGACATGCCGTCGACGCGCAATGCCTCGGAAGTTTCGACCACCGTCTTGCCGTCGCCCTGGGCCAGCGCCTCGATCAGGCGGAACACATGGCCGCGATCGACGCTGCCGAGCATCTGGCGCACGCCGGCCTCCACCAGCTCGCCGTTGCCGAACGCGATCGCCTGGTCGGTGAGCGAGAGCGCATCTCGCATCGAGCCGCGCGCCGCGCGCGCCAGCAGGCGCAGCGCCTGCGGCTCGGCCGGCACGCTTTCGGTCTGCAGCACTGCGGTGAGGTGCTCGAGCACCGTCTCTGGCGCCATCGGCCGCAGGTTGAACTGCAGGCAGCGCGACAGCACGGTCACCGGCACCTTCTGCGGATCGGTGGTCGCCAGCACGAACTTGAGGTACTCGGGCGGCTCCTCGAGCGTCTTGAGCATCGCGTTGAACGCGGTGTTCGTGAGCATGTGCACTTCGTCGATCATGAAGACCTTGAAGCGCCCCTGCACTGGCTTGTAGACCGCCTGTTCGAGCAGCGACTGCACCTCGTCCACGCCGCGGTTGGAGGCCGCGTCGAGCTCGGTGTAGTCCACGAAGCGGCCCGCATCGATGTCGCGGCAGGCCTGGCAGACGCCACACGGCGTGGCCGTGATGCCGCCCTGCCCGTCCGGCCCCTGGCAGTTCAGCGACTTCGCCAGAATCCGCGAAACCGTGGTCTTGCCGACACCCCGGGTGCCGGTGAAGAGATAGGCGTGGTGCAGGCGCTGCGTCGTCAGCGCGTTCTCGAGCGCCTGAACCACATGCCCCTGGCCGACCATCTCACCGAAGGTTTTCGGACGGAACTTGCGGGCGAGCACGAGATAAGACATTGCGGGCATTCTAAAAGGCGCGGAGCACCCATCCCGATACTGGGGCGGGGCTTTCGTGGGACACCGAGGAACCGGGTTTGCCGGTCCTCCGGTGTCGCCCCCAGCAGGGGGTTGGCGAAGCGACACGAAGTGCGCGCAGCCTGGGGGGTTACAATACGCCCTGACGGGCCTCCCTGCATGGTGAAGTGGCCAACCGGGTCAGGTGGGGAACCAAGCAGCCCTAACTGCGTAGTCAGTGCCAGGGGTAAGGCTCGTCAACCTCTTCAGCGGTTTCGTTTCATTCCATGCGAAATGAAACGGGGCCCGCACAAACAAATCTCCGGCGAAAAAGTTTCAGCGATGCCAGGCCCTCAAAGGCCGAGCCGCTGGATTGCGCCGCGCGCCGCCATCGCGCCGCTGGCCATCGATGCCGTCAGCAGATAGCCACCGGTTGGCGCTTCCCAATCGAGCATTTCCCCAGCCGCGAACACGCCCGGCAGCGCCTTCGACATGAGCTGGGCATCCAGCGCGTCGAAGCGCACGCCACCTGCCGTGCTGATGGCCTCGTCGATCGGCCGCGCCGCCACGAGCTTCAACGGCACTGCCTTGATCGTCGCCGCAAGCTGCTGCGGGTCGTGCATCGCCTCGCGGCTCAGCGCCTCGTGCAGCACGCCGGCCTTGATGCCCTCCAGACCGAGCCTGCTCTTGAGGTGGCTGCTGAGCGAACGCGCACCGCGCGGATGCTTGACGGCAGCCAGCACCTGCTCGGCACTGCGATCAGGCAACAGGTCGAGCAGCAGCGTGGCGCTCCCTTTTTCGGCGATCTCGTCGCGCAGCAGGGCCGAGGCCGCATAGATCAGGCTGCCTTCGATGCCGGTGGCAGTCGCGACGAATTCGCCCTTGCGCGCGAACTGCCGGCCGTGGCTGTCGGTGAACGAGATCGCGACCGACTTGAATGGCTGGCCTGCGAAGCGGCTGGAGAAATGCTCGCTCCAGCCCGAGCCGTCGAAGCCGCAGTTGGCCGGCTCGAGCGGAGCCACATCCACGCCCTTCGCCTGCAACCATGGCACCCATGCACCGTCGGACCCGAGCCGCGCCCAGCTCGCTCCACCCAGCGCCAGCACGACGGCATCGGTGCTGGCAATGACTTCGCCGGCCGGTGTGGTGAATCGCAGCGACGCCGGATCGAAAGCCCCCTCTCCCACCCAGCGATGCCGCATGTGGAACTGCACGCCAGCCGCGCGCAGCCGATGCAGCCACGCACGCAGCAGCGGCGCGGCCTTCATGTCGGTCGGAAACACTCGCCCCGAAGTGCCTACGAAAGTCTCGATGCCCAGGCCGCTCGCCCATTCACGCACCTGCTGCGGCCCGAACTGCGCGAGCATCGGCTCCAGTTGCGCACGGCGCTCGCCGAATCGGCTCACGAACGCGTCGAAAGGCTCGGAGTGCGTGAGGTTCAGTCCACCACGGCCGGCCAGCAAAAACTTGCGGCCCACCGAGGGCATCGCGTCGTAGACGTGCACTTGCGCGCCGGACGCGCTCAGTATTTCAGCCGCCATCAGGCCGGCGGGTCCGCCGCCGATGACGGCGACGGTCGGGGAAACAGTCATTCGAGATTCACCAGTTCGCCCTGCCCGGTGAGGAACGCGACACGCACGGTGGCACCGGGATAGGCATGTTGCACTGCCGCGCGATAGCGCTGCATCTGTGCGATCAGCGCGGCGTCCTTTTCGGGGCGCGCCGCGGATTTGTAGTCGAGCACCCACCAGACGCCGCTGTCGCGCTCGCGCACCAGCCGGTCGATGCGCAGGGTCTCGCCTTCGTGCACCAGCGTGACCTCATTGCCATGCCAGTCGACCCTGCGATCGTCCCACACCCAGGCACCCTCGCCCGCGCGGATGCGGTGGGCGAGCGCCGCGGCGCCGCGCGCCTGCTGCGCATCGAGCAGGAATTCGCGGGCGGCGGCTCGTACATGGGCGGCCGCCAGTGGCTCGCCCGGCACGGCCCATTCGAGCAGCCGGTGCATGGCCTGCCCGAAGGCGGCGGCGCGCGCGTCGACCGTGGCGGTGACAGCCTTTTTCGCGGACGGCTGCTCGGCAGGCTCCGGCGCCTGCGGCATGCGCTTCATTGCAAATCTGCCCGACCCGGTTTCGGTCGGCAGCGCGACCAGCGGCTCGTCGGCCTCGGTGGGCTCGCACAGCGGCTGCAGGCGAGACCACCAGCTGCCTTCGTTGGCGCGTGCCGGCTTCACCGACGAGAGCACCAGCCGCTCGCGCGCCCGCGTGACGGCGACGTAGAGGCCGTTGAGCTCCTCGCGATGGCGCGCGCGCTGCTCTTCCTCGAGCAGCGTGACGGCGCACGCCGGCGGCGTCTTCTCGCTCGCGAGAAAGATGAAGCGCGTCGGTGCGCTGTCGCTGCCCTTCCACTCGACCAGCACGCCCATGGTCTGGGCGCGTGGTGGCGCGGCGTCGCAGTCGAGCATGAGCACGGTGTCGGCCTCCAGTCCCTTGGCGCCGTGCACCGTCAGCAACTGCACGGCCTCGGGCGCGGTCACGGTCGGCGCCCGCACGCCGCCTGCGCGCAACGCACGCACCAGCGCATAGGGCGTTGCGAAACGTGCGCCATCGATGTCCAGCGAGGCCGACAGCACGCCGCGCAGGTTGGCCAGCGCGCCCTGCCGCATCGCGGCCGGCACGGCGGCGCCGAACTTCGCGAGCAGGTCGCCATCGTGGAAGATCGCGTCGAGTGCGTCGTGGGGCGGCAGCGTCATCAGCCAACGCTGCCACCGCTTGAGCTGGACGCCCGCCTCGACGAGCACCGGCGGCAGGCTCTCGTCCTTCTGGATCAGCGAGAACCAGCTCACGGGGCCACGCTCGCGCTGGCGCAGCGCGAGCTGCACCAGGGCATCGTCGCCGATGCCGAACACCGGCGACTTGAGCGCCCTGGCCAGCGAAAGATCGTGCGCGGGCGACACCAGCGCGTCGATCAGCGCGACCACGTCCTGCACCTCGGGCGCGTCGTACAGATCGTTCTTCTCGGGCTGCTGCACGGGAATGTGGCGCTGGCGCAGCGCGTCCTGCATGGCCGAGAGCCGGCTGCGCCTGCGCGCCAGCACCATGATGCGGCTGGGCTGCGTGCCATCGGCGATGCGCTGCGCCACCCAGCGTGCGGCCTGCTCGCATTCCTTCTGCAGCAGCTGCTCCTCGGGCAGCACGCGCGGCGTGATGAGGCTGTCGCGCCAGCGCAGCATGCCGTCGTCGGCCGGCGCCGCCTCGGCCGTGTCGCCGAACGCGTCGCGGTCGATGGCCGGAAGGCGCAGCAGCTCGCCGTCGTCGCGGCGCTCGGTGGTGTGGGCGCGATAACCGTCGAACTCGCCGGCCTCCTGCGCAGCCAGCATTGCCGCGTTGACCAGCCCGACCACCGACTGCGCGTTGCGGTGCGTGTGGTCGCAGTTCAGCAGCTCGCCGTCGAGCCCCTCGCGCACGAACTTCTTCGCGGCGATGAACACCTGCGGCTCGGCGCGGCGGAAGCGGTAGATGCTCTGCTTCGGGTCGCCCACGATAAACACGCGCGGCGCGCGGCCCTGCGCACCGGTGTAGGCGCTGAGCCAGCCGTGGAGCGCCTGCCACTGCAGCGGGTTGGTGTCCTGGAACTCGTCGATCAGGAGGTGCGCGATGCGCGCGTCGAGGCGCTCCTGCACCCAGCCCGAGAGCGCCGACTGGCCCAGCAGCAGCTGGGCCGCCTGCTCGACGTCGTTCATGTCGACCCAGCCGTGGGCTCGCTTCACGTCGGCGAAGGCGGCTATCAGCAGGCGCGTGAGGCGCGTCATGCGCTGCTGGTAGAGCCAGGCGGCGTGCTGGGCCTGCGCGGCGCACAGCACCTGCAGCTCGGCCTCGGCCTCCTGCGCGGCGGGAAATTTCTGCAGGTTCTTGTTGAGGCGGTCTTCCGTCGCCACGAAGAAGTTCTTGCGCAGATGGGCGAGCGCGGCCACCAGCGCATCGCCGGCCGGCTCGCCAGTGCCGAACACGTCGATGATGGCTTCGGCGGCCTTCTGCGGCGTCTTGTTGCTCTCGCGGCCCAGCGCCGCGGCGCGGTCGAGCCAGCGCCGGCGGACCTGTTCGCCGCGCAGGGCCTCGGTCGGCTCGTCCAATCCTTCGAGCGCCGGGTACATCGCGCTGAAGTGCTGTACGGCATTCTCCGCATCGGCCAGCGAGAACTCGACGCGCTTCGACAACGCCTCGCCCAGCGCCTTGGCCGTCTGCGAGCGGCCGTGCGTGGCGACGACGGCGTAATAGTCGGCCAGCGCCTGCCTGTCGGCGGTCACGGCCTCGAAGAAGGGACGCCACGTGCGGCTGCGTGCCTCGGAGTCGTCTTCGAGCAGCTCGTAGTTCGACGGCAGGCCCAGCTCGCGCAGCACCGCGAGCGGCGCATTGCGCAGAAGGCCCGCGAACCAGGCGTGGAAGGTGCGGAACTGCACCGGCCGGCCGCCTTCGAGCAGGCGCCGGTAGAGGCCCTTGAGGCGCGGCACCGCAGCCGATGCGGCCGCCGGCGCCATGCCGCGCATCACCAGCTGGGCAACCAGCTCTTCCTGCGGGCGTTCGGCGAAATCTTCCAGCCACTGGTCGAGGCGCTCGCGCATCTCGCCCGCGGCCTTCTTCGTGAAGGTGATGGCCAGGATCTCGTGCGGCTCGCAGGCGGCATCGCCCTCCTCGAGCAGCGCGCGCAGGATGCGCGAAACCAGCATCCAGGTCTTGCCCGCGCCGGCGCATGCCTCCACCGCCACCGATCGGCGCGGATCGCAGGCGACGGTGTAGAAGGCCTCGCGCGTGACGTGCCGGCCGTTGTGTTCGTAGGCTGCGCCGTTCATTGCGTGTCGCCTCCGGTGGCTTCGACGCCCGGCGGCGGTGCGGCCTCGTCCCAGAAGTCCTTGCGGCACAGGCCGCGCGCGGCGCAGTAGTCGCAGACGGCGCCCTCGCCCAGCGGCGGCAGTGCCGCGCCCTGCCCGATGCGCCTGAAGTCCTCGATGATGCCGGCCACCAGCGCATCGCGCGCCTCGACCACGGCAGGCTGCTCGACGGTCTGCGTGCCGGCGGCCTTCTCGCCCACGTTCACGTAGGCCGCGCGCAGCGTGTCGTCGGCCACCAGCGCGGCGTAGAAGGCCAGCTGGGTATCTTCGGTGGGGTCCTTCACGCGCTCCTTGCTGACGGTGGCGGACTCGGTCTTGTAGTCGATCACGAAGGCCTGGCCGTCGGGCATGCGGTCGATGCGGTCGAGCCGGCCGATCAGGCGCAGGTCGCCCAGCGCCTGCTCCTTCCAGGGCTCGGATTCGGCGAAGACGGCGCCGGCCGCCTCATGCCCCGTGAGCCAGGCCAGGTAGCCGTCGCGCACGGCGGGCCATGCGGCGGCGAAGGGCAGGAATTCGGCATCGGAAAGCCCGAGCTCCTGCGTGGAGCGACGGGCCGCCTCCTCGATGAGGGCGATGCGCTCCTGCGCATCCTGTGTCGGGGCTTCGGCCAGTGCCACGTGGAAATGGCCGAGCACGGCATGCAGCCAGTTGCCGAAGTCGCGCTTGTCGACCTCGGCATCGAGTTCGTCGGCGCTACGCAGGCCCAGCTGGCGCAGCGCGAAGAAGCGATAGGGACAGCGGCGCAGGTCCTCGTACACGCTGGTGGAGATGTTCTGCAGCGGCAGGAGCGCGCCGGAGGGCGTCGGGTATCCGGTCGGCCTGAGGGCCACCTCGCGTGGCGTACGCGGGTCGGCCGAGGGCTGCAGCGCGTGGTCGAGCTGCAGCGCCTGCACCAGCGGACTGGGCCGCACGGGCTCACCGCTGGCGTCGGAATGGCGCCAGATGAGCTCGCACGAGGGGTTGTGCAGGGCCGCGGCCCAGGCCGCGCGCTGGGCGGCTTCGAGCGCCTCGCGCGACGGCAGGCCCAGTTCGAGGCGCTGTGCGGCGCTCCAGTTGCCGGGAGGCTCGGGCGATGCGGGCAGCCGTCGGTCGTCGCAGCCCGGGATGACCACGGCGCCGAAAGAGCGGCCCAGCAGCTGGTAGAGCGGCAGCACCACGACTCGCGGGGCCTGGTCGCCTGCGGGTGGTACGAAGCTCGCGTCCTCCAGAACGTCGCGGACCCAGGCAGTGAACTCGGCCAGGGTGTGGCGGCCGCCGGGGAATTCGTCCTCGTCGTCGCCATGGGCGCCCGCGTCGAGCCACAGCGCGCCGATCACCTTGCCGCCGGCCAGGTCTTCCTCGAGCAGGCTCCACTGGCCGCTGGCCTCCAGCAGCTCGCGCAGCGCGCGCAGCCACTCGGCCAGCGGGCGCGCACGGGCCACGGGCGCACGGCGGGCCTCGATGGCCTCGGTGAAGACGAGCAGCGCGGTGTCTTTCGACTTCTCGCTACGGGCCATCAGGGCGCACCAGGTCGACCAGTCGCGCATCGCCTCCTGCCGCAGGCGGGCCTCGAGCGAATGGACGATCGGCGAATCGCCATCGACACTGCTCTTGAGCCATTCGAGCACTTGGTCGCTGGTGGCGTCGTGGGCGCAGGCGCGCAACGCGCTCATCAGCGTGGCGGCGGCGCGGGTGGTCGAGAGCTTCCAGCCCGTTTCGTCGTGCGTGATGACGCCCTGCGCGCTCAGCTGGGCGCTGATGCGGCGCGTGAGCGCGCGGTCGGTCGCCACCAGCGCGACGGGGGCACGGCCTTCGGCGAGATGGCGCAGCACGCAGGCGGCGGCAAGCTCGGCCTCGTCCTCGGGGTCGAGAGCGACGTGGGAGGCGCAGATCCGGGTGGCTTCGCCCGAAGGCACGAGCGAAAAATGAAGGGCGTGGTCGCCCCACAGCTTGCAGAGCGACTGCGCGAGCGGGTCGGCCTGGAATCCTTCGAGCACGATCAGTGCATCGACCTGGGCGCGCGTGGATTCGCGCTGGAGCACGTCGGTGGCGTAGCCAGAAGTGGAGGTCCAAGCGACGGCGATGCGGATCAGGGCGCTTTCGATGCGGAACCACTCCGATTCGCTGCCGGCATCGGCCACGCTCGCAGCGCGCTGTGCCCATTCGCCGCCCCGCTCTTCCGGCGTCACCGCGGCCGCCAAGGGACCGAGTTGGTAGGCGAGCTCGACGACGCGGCCGGCCAGGGCGAAGCGCTCGGCATGGAAGCCTGCCTGCGACAGCAGAGCCTGGGCCGTGACCAGGTCGCGCGCCATGTCGTGGGCGATGTCGTAGCCCGTCGGCACGAAACCGCCCGCGCTGCGGGCCCAGTTGTGGGTGGTTTCGAAGCGCGGCACGAAGCCGGGGCTGCCGCAGCGCGCCCACATGGCGCGCGCCACGCCCATCAGCTGCGCATAGGGCACCAGCACCACGGTGCGGGCGGCATGCAGCTGCCGTTCGGCGAGCGCGCGGACGATCCGCGCGACGATGCCGTCGGCTGGATCGCACCACAGGGCCTGCACGGGGTGGCCTTCGTTCATTGGTTCCATCGAGGGGTTGGAGAGCGCATCGCGCAAGGGCTTTGGCTATCGCCGCCATAGCGTCTCCGCGCGGAACGCCACCCCTTGGTTTCTGTCACAATGACCAGCACTTTAGCTGCACCGAAACTCTCTGCGCACAAGGATTCACACATGGCCAGCGAACTCATCAAACACATCTCCGATTCCTCCTTCGAGGCCGACGTGCTCAAGTCCAGCCAGCCCGTTCTGGTCGACTACTGGGCCGAATGGTGCGGCCCCTGCAAGATGATCGCCCCCATCCTGGACGAAGTGTCGGCTGCATATGAAGGCAAGCTGCAGATCGCCAAGCTGAACGTGGACGAGAACCGCGACATCCCCGCCAAGTTCGGCATCCGCGGCATCCCCACCCTGATGCTGTTCAAGGACGGCCAGCTGGCCGCCACCAAGGTCGGCGCGATGAGCAAGGCTCAACTCACGGCCTTCATCGACCAGCAACTCGCCTGAGCGACATTTCAACCGGCCAGCGCGCAATGCGTTGGCCGGCGCGTTTTTCCTGTCATAATCTCCTCCAGTTCACCGGTCCTTCTGCATAGAGGCAACCGGTTCGAGTTCCCCGGTTGGTGAAGCACTTCTCGCTTCACGTTCAACCTCCCCCCGTTTCCAGTTCGATTACCCCGCGAGGGGTCATTCCATGCACTTAAACGAACTCAAGGCACTCCACGTGTCTGAAGTCCTCAAGCAGGCTGAAGCGCTTGAGATCGAAAACGTCGGCCGCATGCGCAAGCAGGAGCTGATGTTCGCGATCATCAAGAAGCGCGCCAAGGCCGGCGAACAGGTCTTCGCCGATGGCGTGCTCGAAATACTGCCCGACGGCTTCGGCTTCCTGCGCAGCCCCGACACCAGCTTCACGGCCAGCACGGACGACATCTACATCTCGCCCAGCCAGGTGCGCCGCTTCAACCTGCACACCGGCGACATGATCGAAGGCGAGGTGCGCACGCCCAAGGACGGCGAGCGCTACTTCGCGCTGACCAAGCTCGACAAGGTCAACAACGGCCCGCCGGAGCAGAACAAGCACAAGGTGATGTTCGAAAACCTGACGCCGCTGTTCCCCAAGGAGCAGATGAAGCTCGAGCGCGACGGCATCAAGGGCGACGAGAACATCACGGGCCGCATCATCGACATCATCGCCCCCATCGGCAAAGGCCAGCGTGCCCTGCTCGTGGCGCCGCCCAAGAGCGGCAAGACGGTGATGATGCAGCACATCGCCCACGCCATCAGCGCCAACTACCCCGACGTCCACATGATGGTGCTGCTCGTCGACGAGCGCCCTGAAGAAGTGACCGAAATGCAGCGCACGGTGAAGGGCGAGGTCATTGCCTCGACCTTCGACGAGCCTGCCGCGCGCCACGTGCATGTGGCTGAAATGGTGATCGAGCGCGCCAAGCGCCTGGTCGAGCTCAAGAAGGACGTGGTGATCCTGCTCGACTCCATCACCCGCCTCGCCCGCGCCTACA
This sequence comes from Variovorax sp. 278MFTsu5.1, assembly GCF_048305045.1. Classification (NCBI taxonomy): domain Bacteria; kingdom Pseudomonadati; phylum Pseudomonadota; class Betaproteobacteria; order Burkholderiales; family Comamonadaceae; genus Variovorax; species Variovorax sp. 278MFTsu5.1. The sequence continues at coordinate 3,081,406 of NZ_CP157622.1, read as the reverse complement.
ACAACGTCGTGCCCTCGTCGGGCAAGGTGCTGACCGGCGGTGTCGACTCCAACGCGCTGCAGCGCCCCAAGCGCTTCCTGGGCGCCGCGCGCAACGTCGAGGAAGGCGGCTCGCTGACCATCATCGGCACCGCGCTGATCGACACCGGCAGCCGCATGGACGAAGTGATCTTCGAAGAGTTCAAGGGCACCGGCAACTCCGAAATCCACCTCGACCGCCGCCTGTACGAAAAGCGCGTGTTCCCCTCGATCCAGCTCAACCGCAGCGGCACCCGTCGCGAAGAACTGCTGCTGGCCCCCGAGATCCTGCAGAAGACCCGCATCCTGCGCCAGCTCATGTACAACATGGACGAGATCGAGTCGATGGAACTGATGCTCAAGAACATGAAGGCGACGAAGACCAATGTCGAGTTCTTCGACATGATGCGTCGCGGCGGGTAGCTGTTGCTCGCCCCCAGGCTGCGCGCACTTCGTGTCGCTACGCCTCCCCCCTACCGGGGGGCGGTGCCTACTGACCGGCAGAGCCGGATCAGTGGCACCCCACGAATGAATGCCCGCCTTGTGCGGGCATTTTTTATGTGCGAATCGCTCGGCCCTCCAAGGCGCTTTGGCGGCCGAGGTCGAGCAGCTCCATCAGTGCGACAGCCTGATCGGGTGGTACCGGATTGGGTCCGTGACCCAGGATGGCATCGCGAACCGCGGCGTAGTAGTCGACGTAGTTGCCGGCCCGCGTGGGAATGCTCCGCTTGGTGAAGGTCCCGCCGGGTCCGGCCAGCGAAAGCTGTCCGTCCAGCGGATCGTCGCCCCACCCTACGGCGGGCGGCCGCTGCCCGGCGCGCAGCGCATCTTCCTGGGTATCGACGCCGTGCTTGACGTAGCTTCCGAGCGTGCCGTGGACGATGTAGCGCGGCGCCGCATGAGCCCCCAGCGTCGTCGAATGAAGCACCACGCGCAGCGGTGCGTGCGGCCCGGACTCGTATCGCAGCACGGCATGGAAGTAGTCCTCGACCACGGCGCCGTCGCGCAGCACGGCAGTGTCGAGCTGGATCGTGTCGGGACGGCCGAAAAGCTGCACCGCCTGATCGACCAGATGGGAGCCCAGGTCGACCCAGAGGCCGGAGCCGGGCACCGCCTGCTCGCGCCAGCGCTCCTTCACTTCGGGACGGAAGCGATCGAAATGGGACTCCAGGTACACGGGGCGGCCCAGTTCGCCGGACGCAAGGACATCCTTGAGAGTCAGGTAATCGGAGTCGAAGCGACGGTTCTGGTAGACCGCGAGAAGCCGATCGTTGCGCTTTGACAACAGCTCGAGCTCCCTCGCCTCGACCACGTCGAGTGTGAAGGGCTTGTCGACCACCACGTGCTTGCCGGCCTCCAGCGCCGCCTTGGCGACCGGATGGTGCTGGGCGTTGGGCGTGGCGACCACGATCAGGTCGATGTCCGGACGGGCCACGAGGGCGGCCACGTCCGGCACCACCGCCACGCCGGGCCAGTCGGCATGTACCTTGTGGGGCTGCGAACTGGCCACGGCCGCAAGTTCCAGCCCCGGAACGGCCGAAAGAACGGGCGCGTGGAAGGTCTGGCCGGCAAATCCGTAGCCGACGAGGCCCGCGCGCAAGGGTGTGGAAGTCATTGGGGAGCCTTCGGTTTGCTCGAAAATGGGGCAGTATGCGATAATCGCTGGCTTCGCGAAAAGTGCGGTCAGGCAGCTTCGCCTGGCTCCTCGGGTTTCCTCCGAGGCAGCGCGCCACTCTAGGCACGCTGGTGGCTCTCGCATCGACCGCGCATTGATTCCAAAAGCGCAAAAGGAAACACCATGGCAAAAGAAGGCATCCACCCGAATTACCGCGAAGTCCTGTTCGTCGACATGTCGAACGGCTTCAAGTTCGTGACCCGTTCGTGCGCGAACACCAAGGAAATGGGCACGACCGACGACGGTCGCGAACTGCCGCTGTTCAAGCTCGACACCACGAGCGAATCGCACCCGTTCTACACCGGTACGCAGAAGTCGGTCGACAACATGGGCGGCCGCGTCGAGAAGTTCCGCAACCGCTTCGGCAAGACCACCGGCGCCGCCTCGAAGTAAGGTACGCGCTTTTGCGTCGAGGGCAGCCCGGTTTACCGCGCTGCCCTTTTTCTTTCCCAATCCTGCCTCTTCCCGCCACTTGAACCAGCCCACCCCCGCGATCGTTGCCCAGAGCGCCGTGCGCCGGCTGCCGCGCATCGCATTGCTGCTGCTCTGTGCAGCTTACCTGCTGCCGGGGCTGGTCGGCCGGGGCCCCTGGAAGAGCGCGGACATCACGGCCTTCGGCTACATGGCCGAGCTGGCCCGCAGCACCGAGGGCATCGCGCGCTGGTTCGATCCGATGCTGCTGGGCCTGCGACCGGAAACACCAGCGCTGATTCCGTACTGGATCGGCGCCCTGGCCATCAAGATCGCCCCCGCATGGATCAACCCGGACCTGGCCGTTCGCGTCGCGTTCGCGTTCCTGCTCTGGGGCACCTTCACGGCCACCTGGTACGCCGTCTATTACCTGGCCCGCACCGCGCGCGCCCAGCCCGTGGCCTTTGCCTTCGGCGGCGAGGCCCGGCCTACCGATTACGCGCGCGCCATCGCCGACGGCGGCCTGCTGGCACTGATCGCCTGCCTCGGCCTCGCCCAGCTCGGCCACGAAACCACGCCCGCGCTGGCCCAGCTCTTCTTCGCCTCGCATCTTTTCTATGGCGTGGCAGCGCTGCCCTATCGCCGCAACGGCCCGGTGATCGCACTAGCCGTCGGCACCATCGGCATCACGTTGAGCGGTGCACCCACGGTCGGGCTCGCACTGGCCATCGGCAGCGTGCTCTACGTCGCCTACGAACGCCGGCTCGCCGCGCAATCCGCCAGCGAAGACTTCATCGACGACGAAAGCAGCGGCCCCGGCTACACGCGGGCTGCGCTGTTCACGATGATCGGCATCACCGCGCTGGCGGCGGTGCTGGTGTTCAGCCTGAAGCTGCCGACCTGGAAGATCACCGTGATCGGCAACACCCTGCTGGGCGACGTGCGCAGCCAGGCCAAGCTGCTGGTCTGGTTCACCTGGCCGGTCTGGCCGCTGGCCATCTGGACGCTCTGGCGCTGGCGGCGACAGCTCACGGCGCGCCATGTCGCCCTGCCTTTCTGGTTCGCGCTGGTGCCACTGGCCGCCACCTGGAGCACCGACTACTCCGACCGCTCGCTGCTGCTGGCCCTGCCCGCCTTCGCCACGCTCGCGGCATTCGCCCTGCCCACCTTCCGGCGCAGCGCCTCGGCGCTGATCGACTGGTTCAACGTGCTGTTCTTCAGCGGTCTCGCCGTGCTGGGCTGGATCTACTGGATCGCCATGCAGACGGGCGTGCCGCCCAAGCCCGCGGCCAGCGTCGCGCGACTGGTGCCTGGCTTCGTGCCCGAGTTCTCGCCCATTGCCGTGGTCCTCGCCGTGGCAGCGACCATTGCCTGGTGCTGGCTGGTGCGCTGGCGCACGGGACGCCACCGCGCCGCCCTCTGGAAGACGCTGGTGCTGCCGGCCGGCGGCACGGCCCTGTGCTGGATGCTGCTGATGACCCTGTGGCTGCCGCCGATCGACTATGCGCGCAGCTACGTCCCGCAGATCCGCGCCGTGGCCGAACGCGTGGGCCAGCCTCGCTGCATCGCGGAACTGGCGCTGAGCCGTCCGCACATCGCGGCACTGCGCCATCACGGCAACTTCAACGTGCAGCCGCTGCTGCTGGGCACCGACTGCCCGTGGCTGCTGGTGAGCCCTGACACGATCGAGCGCCTGCACACCATCATTCCGTTCGACCAGTGGCGCTTCGCCGGCACGCTGCGCCGACCGAGCAGCGCCGCTGACGACCTCCTGCTCTACCAGAAGATCACGCCGCAGTGAGGAGCGAACGGGCTCTGATCGCGCGGCACGCGGGCACGGTGCTCGTCGGCCAATTGGCCGTGATGGCCTTCGGCGTGACCGACACCATCATCGCGGGCCGCTACTCCGAACATGCATTGGCTGCGCTGTCGGTCGGCGCCGCGGTCTTCGTGAGCGTCTACGTGTCGCTGATGGGGGTTCTGCAGGCGCTGCTGCCTGTCTGGGCCGAGCTGCACGGCGGCGGGCGCGGCAGCGAGGTGGGGCGTTCTGTGCGGCAATCGCTGTACCTTGCGGCCATCGCCATCGTGGTCGGCATGACGATCCTGCTGCTGCCGGGCTCGGTCCTGCAGTGGACCCAGGTGCCCGCGGAGATGCGCGGCGAGGTCGAGGCCTACCTTGCCGTGCTGGCTTTCGCGCTGGCGCCAGCCCTGCTCTTCCGCCTGTTCAGCACGCTGAACCAGAGCCTGGGCAGGCCCCAGCTCGTGACGTGGCTGCAACTGGGCTCGCTGCTCGTGAAGCTGCCCCTGTCGATCTGGTTCACCTTCGGCGGCGCGGGCCTGCCGGCCATGGGCCTCGTGGGCTGCGGCTGGGCCACGCTGTGCGTGAACTGGACCATGCTCGGCTGCGCCATCTGGCTACTGCGCAACCAGCCTTTCTATGCCGACTACGGACTCTGGAAGCGCATCGAGGCGCCCGACTGGCAGCAGATCCGCAAGTTCGCCCGGCTCGGCGTGCCGGGCGGACTGGCGGTGCTGGTCGAAGTCACGTCGTTCACGCTGATGGCCCTCTTCATCGCCCGCCTCGGCACCGCCGCTGCGGCCTCGCACCAGATCGCATCGAACCTGCTGGCCGTGGCCTACATGACGCCGCTGTCCCTGGGCATCGCGACCAGCGCCCGCGTGAGTTTCTGGCTCGGTGCCGGTGACGCAGCCAAGGCGCGGCACGCCTGTCGCCTGGGCTTCGAGCTGACGGCCCTGTGCGCGCTCTTCTATGCCGCGGCCATGGCCTTGCTGCGCGACCAGCTCGCCAATGTGTACTCCGACAACCCCGCCGTGATCGCGATGGCGGGCGCGCTGCTGCTGGCGGTGGCTGCATACCACGTCGCCGACGCGGTGCAGACCTTCTGCGTGTTCGTGCTGCGCTGCTACCGGGTCACGCTGGCGCCGCTGGTCATCTACTGCACGATGCTGTGGGGAGTGGGCCTGGGCGGCAGCTATCTGCTCGCATACCGCGGCCTTGGGCCTTGGGCGGCCATGCAGTCGCCCCTGGCGTTCTGGATCATGAGCGCCGCGGCTCTGGCCCTGACCGCCCTGCTGTTCGGCGTGCTGCTGCGCTGGACGATGGGTCAGCGCGCAAGATAAAGAGACGAGGCCCGAAGGCCTACTTCGCCATCACGCGTGCTTCCCGCACACGTGCCGCCGGGAACACCAGCGCGAAGCGGGAGCCCTTGCCCACCGTACTTTCGATGCGCAGCTCCGCGCCGTGCCGCTGGGCGATGTGCTTGACGATCGCCAGCCCCAGCCCGGTGCCACCGGTTTCGCGGGAGCGGCTGCGGTCGATGCGATAGAAGCGCTCGGTCAGCCGCGGGATGTGCTCCGCGGCAATGCCTGGGCCGGTGTCTTTCACGGCGTATTCGCCGCGCCCGTCGGGCAGCACCTTCCAGCTCACAGCTACCTCGCCGCCGCCGGGCGTGTAGCGGATGGCGTTGCTCAGCAGGTTCGACATCGCGCTCTGCAGTTCGGTCGGCGCGCCCGACACCTCGGACTCGGCATCCACGACGAACGACAACTGGTGCCCCTTGGGCGTCAGCCGTTCCGACAATCCGCGCCCCTCGTCCTCGCACTGCGCGAACAGCGCGCGAATGCGGATCCACTGACTGCCGGACGGCGGCGCGCTGCCTTCGAGCCGCGAGAGCGTCAGCAGGTCGTTCACCAGCGTCTCCATGCGATGCGACTGCTGCCCCATCAGCGACAGATAGCGCGCGCGCTCGTCCGCATCGAGTGGCAGGTTCTGCAGGGTCTCGACGAAACCCGCCAGCACCGTCAGCGGCGTGCGGATCTCGTGCGACACGTTCGCCACGAAATCGCGCCGCATCGCCTCGGCCTGCTCGAGCGCGGTGATGTCGCGCGTGAGCAGCATGCGTCGGTTGCCTGCATAAGGGTGTACCTGCACCGAGAGCCGCACCGGATGGCTGCGCTGGTGACCATGGCCGAGCCCCGGTCCGTCGATGACGACGTCGCGGCTGTAGTTCCAGGACGCAAGGTATGCGACGAAAGCTGGATCGCGCACCAGATTCGCCAGATGCTGCGCCAGATCGCGCTCCGCATCGATGCCGAACTGGCTGGCCGCCGTCTGGTTGCACCATTCGATGCGGCCCTGCTCGTCGAGCAGCACCACGCCGTTGGGCGATGCCTGAATGGCCGCGAGGAACTCCTGCAGGCGGTCTTCGGCCTGCCGGGTCTGCTGCTCGCGGTCGCGCAGCAGCTTGCGGATGCGCTCGGCGAGTTCGCCCCAGACACCCGGCCAGCGAGACGGCAGGCCGGCGGCGTCGTTGCGCAGGATGCGCAGCAACCGATCAGCGCGCCATGCATCCAGCGCCAGCCAGAGCACGGAACCAAGCCAGGCCCCCAGCCAGCCGAACTTCCAGCCAAAAATGGCAACAGCGCCCGCTCCTACTGCAAGGGACGCTATTAAAAAAGTAGCAATTCGGAAAGGCATGGCGGGCGATTATCCGCGCCCGCGGCCAAAGGAAGCCACGGCGCTCAAACCGTGACTTGGGCGGTCAGGCGATAGCCCGCTCCGCGGACGGTCTCGACCATCGGCGCCGCCGCGCCCAGCGATTCACGCAGGCGCTTGACGTGCACGTCGACCGTGCGTTCCTCGATGTAGACGTGGTCGCCCCACACCTTGTCGAGCAGCTGCGCACGGCTGTGCACACGCTCGGCATGCTGCATCAGATAGGCCAGCAGCTTGAACTCGGTCGGGCCGACCTTCAGCGCGCCACCCTGCCAGGTCACGCGATGGGTGGAGGTGTCGAGGGCCAGCTCACCGATCTCGACGCGCTCCGTGACCACTTCCGGCGCCCGGCGGCGCAGCACGGCGCGGATGCGGGCCAGCATCTCCTGGGTGGAGAACGGCTTGGTGATGTAGTCGTCGGCACCGGCATCGAGGCCGGCAACCTTGTCGGGTTCGTCGCCGCGCGCGGTCAGCATCAGGATCGGGATGGCCTTGGTGCGCGGGTCCTTGCGCCACTGGCGCGCGAGCTGCAGGCCGCTCTGACCGGGCAGCATCCAGTCGAGCAGGATCAGATCCGGCAGGAAGGCGTCGATCTCTCGCTGGGCCGCGGCGCCATCTTCCGACCAGATCGGCTCGAAGCCGTTGTGGCGCAGGTTGACGGCGATCAGCTCGGCGATCGAGGACTCGTCTTCGACGATCAGGACTCGGGGTTTCTTCATGCTTTCTTGGGAGTCTTGCCGCAGCCGTTACTGCAGCGCGGACTCGATTTCCTGCATCGAAGTGTGCCGCACATCGGCACCCTTGACGATGTAGATGATGAATTCGGCGATGTTCTTCGCGTGGTCGCCGATGCGTTCGATGGCCTTGGCCAGGAACAGCAGGTCCAGGCTGGCCGAGATGGTGCGCGGGTCTTCCATCATGTAGGTGACCAGCTTGCGGACGAAACCGTCGAACTCCTTGTCGATCAGGTCGTCGTCCTTCAGGATCGACAGCGCCGCGGCGGTGTCGAGACGGGCGAAGGCGTCGAGCGCCTTGCGCAGCAGGCCCGCGGCGAGGTCGGCGGCGATGCGCAGCTCGGTCGTGGGCAGTTGGCGGGCGGCGCCGCTCTCGATGATCGACTTGACCATGCGCGCGATCTTGTTGGCTTCGTCGCCCACGCGCTCGAGGTTGGCGGTGGTCTTGCTGATGGCGATCAGCAGGCGCAGGTCGCGTGCGGTCGGCTGGCGGCGCGCGATGATGGACGACAGCTCGCGGTCGATGTCGATTTCCATCGCATTGACGCGGTGCTCGGTTTCCATCACGCGATTGGCCGCTTCCGAGTCGAACTGCAGCAGCGCGTACACGGCCTGATTGATCTGCGACTCGACCATGCCGCCGAGTTCCATCACGCGCGACGAAACGCCGTTGAGCTCGCTGTCGAACTGGCTGGAGAGGTGTTTCTCGGTCATGTTGTTGTCTCCTTTGACTTCAACCGAAACGGCCGGTGATGTAGTCCTCGGTCTCCTTGCGCTGCGGCTTGAAGAACATCTGTTCGGTGGCACCGAACTCGATCAGGTCGCCCAGGTACATGTAGGCGGTGTAGTCGCTGCAGCGGGCGGCCTGCTGCATGTTGTGCGTCACGATGACCACCGTGTATTCGTTCTTGAGCTCGGCGATCAGCTCCTCGATCTTCGCGGTCGAGATCGGGTCGAGCGCCGAGCAGGGCTCGTCGAGCAGCAGCACTTCGGGCTTGATCGCGATGCCGCGTGCGATGCACAGGCGCTGCTGCTGGCCGCCGGAGAGGCCCGAGCCGCTTTGCTGCAGCTTGTCGCGCACTTCGGTCCACAGCGCGGCCTTCTTCAGCGCCCATTCGACGCGGTCGTCCATCTCGCTGGCCGAGAGGTTCTCGAACAGCTTCACGCCGAAGGCGATGTTGTCGTAGATCGACATCGGGAACGGCGTGGGCTTCTGGAACACCATGCCGACCTTGGCGCGGATCAGCGCCACGTCCTGCTTCGAGGTCAGCAGATTCTCGCCGTCGAGGGCGATGGTGCCCTCGGCGCGCTGCTCCGGATAGAGCTCGAACATGCGGTTGAAGGTACGCAGCAGGGTCGACTTGCCGCAGCCCGACGGGCCGATGAAGGCCGTGACCTTGTTCTCGGGGATTTCGAGATTGATGCCCTTGAGCGCGTGGAACTTGCCGTAGTAGAAGTTCAGGTCCTTGACCGAGATCTTCGAGCGCGACGGTTGTGCGACGGTGTTTGGCATGTTGTTGACTTCTTCCGGATTCAATGTTTGTTGCGCGTCAGTACCCGCGCCAGGATGTTGAGGGCAAGCACGGCAATCGTGATCAGGAACACGCCGGCCCATGCCAGCTGTTGCCAGTTCTCGTACGGGCTCATCGCGAACTTGAAGATCGTGACCGGCAGGCTGGCCATGGGCTGGCTCACGTCGGCGGTCCAGAACTGGTTGTTCAGCGCGGTGAAGAGCAGCGGCGCGGTTTCGCCGGCAATGCGCGCCACGGCCAGCAGCACACCGGTGACCACACCGGCGCGGGCGGCGCGCAGCGTGATGTTCGTGATGACGCGCCACTTCGGCGTGCCGAGCGCATAGGCAGCTTCGCGCAGGCCCGGCGGCACCAGCTGCAGCATGTTTTCGGTGGTGCGGATCACCACCGGGATCACGATCAGCGCCAGCGCGATGGCCCCGGCCAGACCCGAGAAGGTCTTGAAGTAGGCCACCACCACGGCATAGACGAACAGGCCGATCACGATCGACGGCGCGGACAGCAGGATGTCGTTGACGAAGCGCGTGACCGAAGAGAGCAGTCCCTTGGGGTTGTACTCGGCCAAATAGATGCCGGCCATGATGCCGATCGGCGTGCCCACGAAGGTGGCCAGCATCACCATCACGAAGGAGCCGAAGATCGCGTTCGCGATACCGCCCGCCTCGTTCGGCGGCGGCGTCATCTGCGTGAACGTGGCGATGGCCAGGCCGCCCACGCCCTGGCGCAGCGTCTCCCAGAGGATCCAGATCAGCCAGAACACGCCGAAGGCCATCGCGGCGAGCGACAGCGTGAGCGCGATCTTGTTGACGCGGTTGCGCGCGGCGAACTTGGCCTGGCGCGTTTCGGCCAGCGCCTTGGCCACGAGAAGGTTCTGGGCGGTGCTCACGACTTGGTTCCTTCGCTCTTCTTCATCTTGGCCAGCAGCATCTTGGAAAGCGACAGCACGACGAAGGTGATGAAGAACAGCACGAGGCCGAGATACATCAGCGCGGCCTGGTGCAGCCCCGCGCCGGCTTCGGCGAATTCGTTGGCGAGTGCCGAGGTGATGCTGTTCGCAGCCTCGAACACGGAAAGGGAGTTGAGCTGGTTCATGTTGCCGATCACGAACGTGACCGCCATCGTTTCACCCAGCGCCCGGCCGAGGCCGAGCATGATGCCGCCGATGACGCCAGCCTTGGTGTAGGGCAGCACCACCTTGGAGACGACTTCCCACGTGGTGGAGCCGAGGCCGTAGGCCGACTCCTTCAGCAGCGGCGGTGTCACCTCGAACACGTCGCGCATCACCGAGGCGATGAACGGGATGATCATGATCGCGAGGATGATGCCGGCCGACAGGATGCCGATGCCCACGGGCGGGCCCGACACCAGCGCGCCGAGATACGGCACGTCGGAGAGCAGCTTCTGCAGCGGCTGCTGCACCCAGGTCGACAGGATCGGCCCGAACACCAGCAGGCCCCACATGCCGTACACGATGGAGGGCACCGCAGCCAGCAGCTCGATGGCCGTACCCAGCGGGCGCTTGAGCCAGCTGGGCGAGAGTTCGGTGAGGAAGAGCGCGATGCCGAAGCTCACCGGCACCGCGATCACCAGCGCGATGATCGAGGTGGCCAGCGTGCCGTAGATCATGACCAGGCCGCCGTACTCGTCCTTGACCGGGTCCCACACGCTGCTCGTGAGGAAGCCGAGACCGTACTTCGAAATGGCGGGCCAGGCGCCTGCAACCAGGGACAGCAGGATGCCGATGAGCATCGCCAGCGTCAGCAAGGCGGCGCCCTTGGCGGCCCAGCCGAACAGCCGGTCGGCCATGGGGCCGGAACGCGGCGCCTTCACAGGCGGCGGAGGTGCGGTGGCACGACCGCGCTCGGCCGCGAGGTCGAGAGAGGTGGTGGCGGCGGGAAAGGTGGATGACACGGGTCGCTCCGGCAAAGACGAAAGCGGCGCGTCCTCGAGCGAAGAATTGCTCATGGGCGCGCCGTTCTGGACTGGTGGGTAGGTTTACTTGAACGCGACGGCCTTGCCCGACGAGTCCTTCACCTCGCCCCATGCCTTGGCGATGGTGGCCTTCACGGCGTCGGGCATCGGCACGTAGTCGAGCTCGTCGGCCGTCTTGTCGCCGCTCTTGTAGGCCCAGTCGAAGAACTTGAGCACGGTGGTCGCGTTGGCGGGCTTGTCCTGCACCTTGTGCATCAGGATGAAGGTGGCGCCGGCGATGGGCCATGCGTCCTTGCCAGCCTGGTTGGTCAGCACCTGGTAGAAGCTCTTGTTCCATTCAGCGCCGGCGGCGGCGGCCTTGAATGCCGAGTCGTCGGGCGACACGAAGGTGCCGGCGGCGTTCTGCATCTGGGCGTACGTCATCTTGTTCTGCTTGACGTAGGCATATTCGACGTAGCCGATCGAGTTCGGCAGGCGGTTCACGAAAGCGGCGACGCCTTCATTGCCCTTGCCACCCGCGCCGGTAGGCCAGTTCACGGCCGTACCTTCGCCGACCTTGGTCTTCCACTCGGCGTTGACCTTGCTCAGGTAGTTGGTGAACAGGAAGCTGGTACCCGAACCGTCGGCGCGGCGAACCGGGGCGATGGCGGCGTCGGGGAGGTTCAGCGAACCGTTCAGTGCCTTGATGGCGGGGTCGTTCCACTTGGTGATCTTGCCCAGGTAGATGTCGCCCAGGACCTGGCCGTTGAGCTTCAGCTCGCCGGGCTTCACGCCCTGGATGTTGACCACGGGAATCACGCCGCCGATGACGGTGGGGAACTGCATCAGGCCCTTGGCCTGGAGTTCGTCGTCCTTCAGGGGAGCATCCGAAGCGCCGAAATCGACGGTCTTGGCTTCGATCTGCTTGATGCCGGCACCCGAGCCGACCGACTGGTAGTTGATCTTGACGCCGGTGGCCTTGTTGAAGTCGGAAGCCCACTTGGCGTACAGCGGCGCCGGGAAGCTGGCGCCGGCACCGGTCACGTCTTGCGCGAGGGCGGGAATGGAGAACACCGCGGCCACGAGACCGGCTGTTGCAAATTTGAACGTCGTTTTCATGAAGCTTCCTTTTAGAAGTAAGAAGTAGTCCCTTTCCGGGCTTGGGACGGACTCTAGAAAGCTTCTGTGACATCAATATGACACCCCTCTACCGAGGGAAAATGCCTTTGTTTCGCCGGTCTTGCATGTGACGCTGTCACATAACCGTCATGCGAGCCCCCTAGCCTTCCGGAACTCGCCATCGCGCGATCGGAAGGCGGCACGCCCTGTCACGGCGCTACGATCAAACACAAAGACACCGCCCTCCTTTTCAGAATCACATGCAAAACGGCACCCGCCTCGCAGCAGTCGACCTGGGGTCGAACAGTTTCCGGCTCGAAATCGGACAGGTCGACCACGGCCAGATCCACCGCACCGAATATCTCAAGGAGACGGTGCGCCAGGGCAACGGCCTGGACAGTGCCCGCAATCTCACGACCGAAGCCATGCAGCGCGGCTGGGACGCCCTAGCCCGCTTCGGCGAGCGCCTGGCAGGCTTCAAGCGCTCGCAGGTCCGGGCCGTGGCCACGCAAACGCTGCGGGAGGCGCGCAACCGCGAAGAATTCCTGCTGCGCGCGCGCACCATTCTGGGGTTCGGCATCGACGTGATCCCTGGACGGGAAGAAGCCCGCCTCATCTATCAGGGCGTGGCGCACATGCTGCCGCACAACGATGCATCCGACCGCGAGCGTCGGCTGGTGGTCGACATCGGGGGGCGCTCCACCGAAATGATCATCGGCCACGCCCTGGAGGCCGACCGCATGGAGTCGTACCGCGTCGGCAGCGTCGCCTGGTCGATGAAGCATTTCGGTGAAGGTCTTTTCACCCAGGCCGCCTTCCGCGCCGCCGAAGTCGCGGCCAAGGCCGTGCTCGACGACGCGCTCGGCAGCTACACGCGTGACCAGTGGGACGTGGCCTATGGCGCCTCGGGCACCATCGGCGCGGTCGGCGATGTGCTGGCCGCAGCGGGCGGCGAGCCCGGCCTGGTCACTCGCGAGGGCCTCGACTGGCTGCTCGATCGCCTGCTCAAGGCCGGCAGCGCCGACAAGCTGCGCATCGATGGCATGCGCGAAGACCGCAAGGCCGTGATCGGCGGCGGCCTGAGCGTGCTGCGTGCCGTGTTCGATCTCCTGTCCATCGACGAAATGAAGGTCGCCCAGGGTGCGCTGCGCCACGGCGTGCTCTATGAACTGCTTGAGCGCGACGAGAGCGTCGCCGACATGCGCACCACCACCGTCGCGCGGCTGGCCAGCCGGTTCGCGGTCGATCCGGAGCAGGCTCGCCGTGTCGGCGACACCGCCGCGGCCCTCTTCGTGCAGCTCTCGCCCGCCGCGCGCGGCGGCAGCACCACCAACCGGGCTGGCCGCGCGCTTCGCAAGCTCGGGTGGGCCGCACATCTGCACGAGATCGGCACGCTGGTGTCCCACAGCGATTACCACAAGCATGGCGCCTACATCCTCGACAACACCGACGCACCCGGCTTTGCGGTCAACGAACTGCATGCGCTGGGCCAGCTGGTGCTGGGCCAGCGAGGCAAGCTTCGCAAGCTCGAGGCGTCGCTGGACGATGAAACCTTCGTGATGCAGTTGCTGTCGCTGCGGCTCGCGGTGATCCTGTGCCACGCACGGCGCGATCCCGACCCGCAGGCGCTCCACCTGGCAGCACTGGGCGCACGGGCCTTCGCCATCGCCTGCGCTCCGGACTGGGCCGAGGCCTATCCGCAATCGGCGCACCTTCTGCGCGAGGAAGTGCTGGCCTGGCAGAAGACCAGCAACTGGCGGGTCGAGCTCAGCGGCTGCTGAGCACTCCCGACTGCGGGGCTTTTTCGCTCCCGATCAGAGCAACTCGGGCGATTGCACCGTCACCACGACGGTCTGCACGTCGCCGTCGCGCTCGCGCGTGCGGATCCACCACAGCGCGCCCTTGCGCACCGGGCAGCTGTCCTGCTTCAGCCCCAGCAGCAGCGAGATCGCCTGCCCCACCGATGGCTGGTGGCCGATCATCAGCACCACAGACTTGCCATTGGGCCAGCCGGCCGCGCCGAGCAGCGCCTCGGCGGTGGTGTCCGGAGCGAGTTCCGAGCGCAGCTTGTATTTGCGGCCCAGCGCCAGCGCGGTCTGTTCGCAACGCCGCGCCGGGCTGCAGATGATGCGCGTACCGTCGGGCAACTGGCGGTCCAGCCATGCCGCCATCCGCTTGGCCTGCTTTTCGCCGCGCGCGGTGAGCGAGCGCTGCATGTCGTCGCAACCCTCGGTCCAGTCTTCGGCTTCGGCATGACGCCAGAAGATCAAGTCCATGGTCATCGTCTTTCGATCTTCAGTTGCTGGATGCATCTCTGAGATGCCCTCGTGATGCGTAGCGGTTCATGAGCGCCGCCTGCGCGCCATGGGCTTCGACGACGGGCGACGAGCCTGCTTCGCCCGAATGCGTATCGTGGTCGACGCGCGTGTACGTGCCGTCGGCGCCCAGGTCCCAGGCGTCGCGGCCGTCGTGCAGATAGGCCACCAGGCATTCGTCGATCAGCCGCTGGCGCAGCCCGGGGTCCGTCACGGGCCATGCGAGCTCGACGCGCCGCATCATGTTGCGGTTCATCCAGTCGGCACTCGACAGGTACAGCGACTCGTCCTCCCCGTTGCGGAAGTAGAAGACCCGCGAATGCTCCAGGAAACGGCCGATCACCGAGCGCACCCGGATGTTGTCGGTGACGCCCGGCACCTGCGCCGGCAGCGTGCACGCTCCGCGCACGATCAGGTCGATCTTCACCCCCTTCTGGCCGGCGCGAACGAGCGAGGCGATGATTTCGTCGTCGGTCAGCGCATTCATCTTGGCGACGATGCGGGTCGGCTGGCCAGCTGCGGCGGCCAGGCCCAGCGCATCGATCTGGGCGATGACGTTCTTGTGCAGGTCGAATGGCGCCAGCCACATGCGGTTGAGCTTCGGCAAGCGGCTCTGGCTCGCCAGATGCACGAAGACGGCTTCCATGTCGGCCGTCAGCAGCGGATCGGCCGTGAGGTGGCTGATGTCGGTGTAGAGCCTGGCCGTGCGCGGGTTGTAGTTGCCCGTCGAAAGATGGCCGTAGCGGCGCATCTGCTTGCCCTCGCGCCGCGTCACCAGCAGCATCTTGGCGTGGGTCTTGAGGCCGACCACGCCATACACCACCTGCGCACCGATCGACTCGAGCATCTCGGCCCAGTTGATGTTGGCCTCCTCGTCGAAGCGGGCCTTCAGCTCCACGACCACCGTGACTTCCTTGCCGCGACGAACGGCCTCACGCAGCAGGTCCATCATTTCCGAGTCGGCGCCCGTACGGTAGATGGTCTGCTTGATCGCCAGCACCTGCGGGTCTTGCACGGCCTCGCGCAGGAAGGCCAGCACCCCGTCGAAGCTCTCGAAGGGTTGATGGATCAGGACATCGCCTCGCTGCAACTGCTCGAAGAACGACTGGCCGGACGACAAGGTGACGGGGTACGAGGCGCGATACGGCGGAAACCGCAGTTGCGGTTCGTCGATCAGGTCAGCCAGCTGCGTGAGCCGGGCCAGGTTCACAGGGCCGTGTACCCGGTACAGCGCCTCTGGCGGCAGATTGAACTGCGCCAGAAGAAAGCTCGCGAGCGATTCGGCACAGCTTGCCGAAACTTCGAGGCGAACGGCTTGCCCGTAGTGCCGGTGCTGCAGCCCCTGGCGCAGCGCGGTACGCAGGTTCTTGACGTCTTCCTCGTCCACGGCAAGGTCGGAATGCCGCGTGACACGGAACTGCGAGAAGTCGCCCACCTCGCGCCCCGGGAACATGCTGCTCAGATGTGCACGCACCACGCTGGAAAGCGCCACGAAAAGCGTCTTGCCCTCCGACACCTTGGCCGGCATCCTGATCAGCCGCGGCAGCACGCGCGGCAGCTTGACGATCTGGATCGGGTTTTCACGCCCGAAAGCATCCTTGCCACCCAGCCTGACGATGAAGTTGAGCGACTTGTTCGCCACCTGCGGGAACGGGTGGGCCGGATCGAGGCCGACCGGAATCAGCAGAGGGCGCACCTCGCGCTCGAAATACTCGCTGACCCATTTGCGCTGCGCCGGATTGCGCTCACCGTGGGAAATGATGCGGATGCCGTGCGTCGCGAAGGTCGGCATCAACTCATCGTTGTAAAGCGCGTACTGGCGCGCCACCAGCTTGTGGGCCGCTTCGGCCAGACGCTGGAACGACTCGACCGTGTAAGTGCCCTTGTGGTCGCCGGCGCTGCCTGCAATCAGGTGAGGCGCGGCGCGGACTTCGAAGAATTCGTCGAGATTCGACGACACGATGCACAGATATCGCAGCCGCTCGATCAGCGGCACTTCCTTGCGATGCGCCCAGTCGAGCACGCGCTCGTTGAACGAAAGAATGCTGTGGTCGCGGTCCAGCAACGTGAACGCGGGCGCCGCAACGTCAGGGGACGGGTTTGCGGGAGCGGGAGACATGGACACTGATTCTGAGGCAGGCGACACAGGAGGGAACACAGGCTGAAATATGACAGTGTCAGCCTCTCTTGTGACAGTTCCATGACTATTCCGTGACGCGCCGAGGCCGGCGGTTTGCTGGCCGAGGGCACCGGGGGGAGAAGCGAGCGGCCCGGTTCCGGGCCGGTCGGCCGCCGGCTTCATGCGCCCAGGAAGTGCTTGCGGTAACGCGCCGGCAGGTCGTCGATGCGCATCAGCATCGGCAGGTCGGCCGCGTTGAAATCGGGATCCCAGGCCGGCGCGCCGAGGACCTTCGCGCCCAAGCGCAGGTAGCCCCTGATGAGCGCCGGGGGCTCCACGTCGAGCGTGCTGTCGAGGCGTTCGACCGGCAGCGGCAGACGGGGCTGCACCTGATATTGGATGGGCGCCATGTGCTTGGCCGAAACCTGGCGCCAGATGCTGGCAGCGGCGTCACCGTTCGTGACACCGTTATGTGACATCGGGATGCTCGCGCAGCCGATCATCGTGTCGAGCTTGTTGCGGTGCATGAAGCCGGCCAGGGCACCCCAGAGCGCGAGGATCACGCCGCCCTGGCGATGGTCGGGGTGCACGCAGCTGCGGCCCAGTTCCACCATGCGCTCGCGCAGGTCGCGCAGGCGGGTGAGGTCGAATTCAGTATCACTGTAGGTGCTGCCGACCCGGCGGGCCTGGGCGGGCGTGAGCACGCGGTAGGTGCCGATGACTTGCTGGGTCAGTTCGTCGCGCACCAGAAGGTGTTCGCAGAAGTCATCGAACAGGTCGATGTCGTGACCGGCGACCGGAGAGGAAACCCGGGCGCCCATTTCACCGACGAACACGTCGTAGCGCAGGCGCTGGGCGGCCCGCACGTCGTCGACATGGCGGGCCCAGCCAACGGTGATACCTTTTTTGGATTCGACGGCCTGCGGCAGGATGACTGCGGGGGCCTGAGGCACCGACGTACGGGCCGCAGCGGCAGGAGCACCAGCCGCGGGAGCGGGCCACAAGGCCGCGCGAAGCCCGATCTGCGAAAGCGGAAACGTCGGGTTGGGCAGTTCTTTCATGGGGAAACCCTTTCTGCCGAGGGAGTCTCCGCACCTGCGATGAAGCGGGCATGTCAGGAAAATTGCAGGCGCGTGACGCTGTTACAGCCCAACGCCGCCTGCAGAACGACTGCAACCCACAGGGCCAGCTTCGTCGTCTAATGCGATGGATTCGCGAAACGGAGTTCCACACATGGCCACAACCGCCGCCAACGGCACCGACAGCAGCCGCCTCCATCAGACCTTCCCCGTCCTCAGTGACACGGAGATTGCGCGCATCGCGCGCTTCGGTACCGTGCAACAGTTCGCCCGCGGCGCCAGGCTGTTCACCGCGGGCGAAACAGGCCCCGGCATGTTCGTGCTGCTGAAAGGCGTCGTGGCTGTCACGCAACGCGACGGGCTCGGTCATGTGGTGCCGATCGTGCGGCAAGGACCGGGAGAGTTCCTGGCCGAAGTCGGCCAGTTGAGCGGCCGCCCTGCCCTCGTCGACGGCCACGCCGACGAGGATGTGGAGGCGCTGCTGGTGTCCCCTGCGCAGCTGCGCGCGCTGCTGGTCGCCGAAGCCGACCTTGGCGAGCGCATCACCCGCGCGCTGATCCTTCGGCGCGTGGCGTTGATCGAATCGGGCGCCAGTGGCCCGGTCCTGATCGGCCAGCCGCAGTCGCCCGACATGGCCCGGCTCGAGAACTTCCTGCGCCGCAATGGCTATCCATATCACCTGGTCGACGCTGCCCAGGACCCCGACGCCGCCGCCCTGCTCGCCCAGTACGGAACCTGCAAGCTCCTGGCGGTATGCCCGGACGGCTCGGTGCTGGTCAACCCGAGCGACGATGCGCTGGCGCGCTGCCTCGGCATGGTCGATACGGCGGAGCGCAACGAGCTGTACGACGTGGCCGTCGTCGGCGCCGGGCCTGCCGGGCTGGCGACTGCGGTGTACGCGGCTTCCGAAGGCCTGCGCGTGATCGTGCTCGACTGCCGGGCATTCGGCGGCCAGGCCGGTGCCAGTGCGCGCATCGAGAACTACCTCGGCTTTCCCACCGGTATCTCGGGGCAGGCGCTGGCGGGCCGAGCGTTCGTCCAGGCACAGAAATTCGGCGTCGAGATGCTGATTCCGGCCAAGGTCGCGTCGCTGGACTGCTCGCGAGAAAACGCGCTCGAGAGCCTGGCAGTCACGCTGGCGGACGGCCGCACGATCCATGCGCGCACGGTGGTCATCGCCAGCGGCGCGCGCTACCGCCGGCCCGACGTTCCGCGGCTTGCAGAATTCGAGGGCCGCGGCGTCTGGTACTGGGCCTCTGCCATCGAAGCAAAGATCTGCGCGCAGCAAGAAGTGGCGCTGGTCGGCGGCGGCAACTCGGCCGGACAGGCCGCGGTGTTCCTGTCGCGCCATGCGGCCAAGGTGAACGTGCTGGTGCGCGGGCCATCGCTCGCCGCCAGCATGTCGCGCTACCTGATCGACCGCATCGAGGCCACGCCCAATATCTCGCTGCAGCCGCACACCGAGCTCGTTCGCCTTCATGGCGGCTCCGACGAAGGCCTCACCGGCGCGACATGGCGCTGCCATACCTCCGGCAACGAACACGACTGCGCTGCGCGCAACATCTTCCTCTTCGTCGGCGCGGAGCCGGAAACCTCATGGCTCGAAGGCTGCGGTGTGGCGGTCGACAAGCATGGCTTCGTGCTCACCGGCGATGCCGCCAGCCGCGGCTTTCCGGCCCGGCCGTCCGCGGCGCTCGAATCGAGCGTGCCGGGTGTGTTCGCCGTGGGCGACGTGCGCTCGGGCTCGGTCAAGCGCGTGGGCGGCGCCATCGGCGAAGGCGCGGCCGCAGTAGCGCTGATTCACCAGCACCTGTCGCAGGCCTCGGCAGTGGCCTGAACAGCGCATCAGCTCAAACCAGAAGGAGTCCGAAGTTGCCAATCAAACCTTGTGACCACGTGCCCGCCGAGATCGCACAGCCCCACGCCCAGCAACAGCGCGGCTGCGAAGACTGCCTGAAGACCGGGGACACCTGGGTTCACTTGCGCTTGTGCGTGCATTGCGGGCACATCGGCTGCTGCGATTCGTCGAAGAACCGTCATGCGACGCGGCACTCGCACGCCGAAGGTCACCCCGTCATCCGGTCGCTCGAGCCCGGTGAAAGCTGGATGTGGTGCAACGTGCACGAGAAGCAAGTCGGTTGATATTTCCCCGAATTTCACCAACCAGACTGCGAATTCCCGCGCCGGCACGCGTTTGAATTCGCACGTATATGCTGCCGGGCTCGCATCAAACACATCCCATCACCGGAGTGCCAGGCAACATGCCCGCATCGCCCATCGAGGTCTATTCATGGCCAACGCCGAACGGCCACAAGATTCACATCATGCTGGAGGAGTGCGGGCTGCCCTACCACGCACACCCCGTGAACATCGGCAAGGGTGACCAGTTCGCGCCCGACTTCCTGCAGATCAGCCCCAACAACAAGATCCCGGCCATCACCGACCCCGATGGTCCGGACGGCAAGCCGATTTCGCTCTTCGAATCGGGCGCCATCCTCGTGTACCTCGCGGGCAAGACAGGCAAGTTCCTGCCCACCGGCGACCGCGAGCGCTACGACGTGCTGCAGTGGCTGATGTTCCAGATGGGTGGCGTCGGCCCCATGCTCGGCCAGGCGCACCACTTCCGCCTGTACGCACCCGAGAAGATCGCCTACGCCATCGACCGCTACAGCAACGAAGCCAAGCGCCTCTACGGCGTGATCGACAAGCAGCTGTCGAAGAACAAGTTCATCGCAGGCAAGAGCTATTCGATCGCCGACATCGCCATCTTCCCATGGCTGCGCAGCTGGGAAAATCAGGGAATCACCCTCACCGACTTCCCCCATCTGAAGGACTGGTTCGACGGCATTTCCGCCCGCCCGGCCGTGCAGCGCGGCGTGAAAGTGCTTGCCGATCTGCGCCAGCCGATCACCGGCGACAAGGAGCGAGAGATTCTTTTCGGCAAGACCCAGTACGAGAAACGCTGAGGCCCTTTTATCCGGGCTAGAATAGAAGGCTTGTCGGGGTGTAGCGCAGCCTGGTAGCGCATCTGGTTTGGGACCAGAGGGTCGAAGGTTCGAATCCTTTCGCCCCGACCAAAAAAATGTGAACGGTGACAGTGGCTCGAGCTGCTGTCACCGTTTTGCATTCTGCGTCACCTGACACGCGGACAGTTCGCGGGCCGATGCGCCGAGCCCCTATCGACTTCCTACACCCAGATCGCGTGAGGGCAGCCCGCAGGCAGAAAGACCCACGACCACTGCGGGAGACTGCTGAAACCGAATTCACACATCTTGTTTCATATGTAAGATTTTTCCAGCCTCGAGAAGCATTGTTTTCTGGCTTCTCATTGGGGAAACCTGCCATTAGAACAAGGAGTGATTGGATGAATTCGTGTTACAAAACGGTGTGGAATACGGCACTGGGCGCCTGTGTAGCAGCAGCAGAGAACGTGTCTTCGAAGCGGGGCGGCAAGGCGAGCGGTTCAAGGCGCACAGTTACTGCGAGCGCGGCCTTGGCGCTGGCCACATTGGCCGCCGGTGGAGCCGCACAGGCAGCGACCTTCACCGCCGCCAGCGAGGCGGAACTGATCACGGCCATCAACGACGCCAATGCCAGCCTCGACTCGAGTTCCACCATCACCGTCACCAAGGCCTTCACGGTCACGACGCAGTTGCCGCAGATCTCGTCGAAAGTGGCAGTCAGTGTCGGGTCGGCCGGCGGGGCAACGCTAGACCTCCGAGCTGGCGCAACCTATCAGACGGCCGCCGCAACCCAGGTGGGCATCGCCCCCAACACGACCGGGATCGTGGTGGCCCAGGGCAGCGGCACCGCGCTGTCGGGTACTGCCCTCACGACCGGGGCAGGTCAGAGCACGGTCAGCGTTCTGGACGGCGCTTCCGCCGTCTTCACCGGCAATCTGAACACCGGAGCTGGATCGGCCACCATCAACGTGGGCAAAGGCGCCTCGATGTCGGTTGGCAACCTGAACTCGGGCATCGGCCACACCGCGATCAACGTGACGGGTGGCGGAAAGATCACGGTCGGCACCAACGCCAACCTGGGGGGCGGCAACGGCGCCGCGAACGGAGGCATCACGGACGTCGTGGTGAGCGGCACCGGCTCTGCCATTCAGTTCGGCGGGGCCAGCGGCTACTACCACCATGCCGGCACGCTCGAAGTCTCCGCTGGCGGCTTCGTCGGGGCCAACACGGTGCAAGTGGGTTTCAGACCGGGTGACGTGTTTACCGCGATCGTGACGGGGCCCGGGTCCGTCTTCGGCAGCGTCAACAACAATCTGACCATCGGTGGAGGAGGAACTGCCACGGTCACCGTGGCCGACGGCGCCCTGCTGACCTCAGGCACCAGCGGCACCAATACGCTCTCCCTGGCCAACACGGCGACCGGCGTGACAACCTTGAACATCGGTGCACCGGTCGGGAGTGCGCCTGCCGCCCCCGGTGCCGTGACGGCGAAGAACATCACCTCCAGCAGCGGCCAGTCGACGATCAACTTCAACCACAACGCGAGCAGCTACGAATTCGCGGTGCCGATCGGCGGAAATGCCATCGTCAACCAGATCGGCAGCGGCACGACCACGCTGACGGGGGACAACAACTACAGCGGCGGCACCACGATCACCGCGGGCACGCTGCAGCTGGGCAACGGAGGCACCACCGGCTCGATCTCCAGCGCTGTCGTCAACAACGCCACGCTGGCCATCAACCGCTCGAATGCCGTCAGCTTCCCCGACGCCATCAGCGGCAGCGGTGTCGTCCAGCAACGGGGCACGGGCACCACGACGCTGAGCGGAACCAACACCTACACGGGCGGCACTGTGGTGCAGGCCGGCCGGCTGCTGGCCGGCAGCGCGGGCGCGTTCGTGCAGAACACCGCCTACACGGTCAACGGCGGCACGCTCGACCTGGGCATCTGGGACCTCACCACCTCCAACCTCTCCGGCACCGGCGGCACCGTGGCGCTGAACGCCCAGACACTCACCGCCAACCAGGCCGGCGACAGCACCTACGCCGGCGCCATCACGGGCACGGGCGGCGTCGTCAAGTCCGGGGCCGGCGTGCTGACGCTCTCCGGTACGAACAGCTACAGCGGCAACACCTCCGTGACGCAAGGCACCGTGCGCGCCGGGGCTGTGAGCACCTTCAGTTCGAAGAGCGCGACTACCGTCGCCAGCGGAGCAACGCTCGACCTGGCGGGCCACAACCAGACTCTGGCATCCGTGAACAACAGCGGCACGGTGAGTCTCGCCGGCGCAGCGCCTGGCACCACGCTGACCGTCACCGGCCCGTGGGTGGGCAACGGCGGCACGCTCCGGCTGGGCACTGCACTCGGCGACAGCAGCAGCGCGAGCGACAAGCTCGTGCTCAGCGGCGCGACCGCCATCGCCAGCGGCACGACCAACGTGCAGATCACCAACCTCGGCGGCCTCGGCGCGCTGACCACCGGCAACGGCATCGAGGTCATCAGCGCGATCAACGGCGCCACCACCACCGCGCAGACCACGAAGAACGCCTTTGCGCTCGCGGGCGGCCACGTCGACGCCGGCGCCTACGAGTACCGGCTGTACGCCGCCGACGCGAGCGGCGCGGGCGAGAACTGGTATCTGCGCTCGACCGTCGCGGCGGTGCCTCCGACCAACGGAGGTGGCACAGGCGGCGGCGTGGTCGTGCCGGCCTACCGTACCGAGGTTCCACTCTACGCAGTGCTTCCCGAGCAGTTCCGCCAGGCCAACCTGTCGATGCTCGGCAGCCTGCACATGCGCATGGGGGATAACGTCCGCCCCGCCGCCAACGACGCAGGCCCTGCCGTCGCCGGCCAGAGCTACCGCCAGGCGTGGGGCCGCCTCATCAGCACCGACCGCACCACCAGCCAGACCGGTACCGTGAGCCCTACCAGCAGGGGCCGCCTCACCGGCGTCCAGGCCGGCACCGACCTCTGGGCCGATACCCACTGGCGCGCCGGCGTCTATGTCGGTCAGCTCGACGGTGACATGCGCGTCAACGGTTTCGCCAGCGGCCTGCTCGATCTCGGCGTCGGCATCAACGACCTCAAGAATCAATACTTCGGCGTCTACGGCACCTGGAAGAACGACAGCGGCCTCTACATCGACGGTGTGCTGCAGGGCGGCCGCCACCGCTATACGGCATCGCCGGTGCTGGGTCTGGGCAGCGGTGGCAAGGGCAGCAGCCTGCTGGCCTCCGTCGAAGTAGGCCAGTCCTTCGGCATCGCTGCCGGCTGGACCATCGAGCCGCAGCTGCAGCTGGTGCACCAGCGCGTGAGCCTGGACGACGCGAGCATCGTCGGTGCACTGATCCACCAGGACAGTGACAGCGGCTGGCTGGTGCGCGCCGGCGTGCGGGTCAAGGGCGAGATCGACACCGGCGCGGGCCCGCTGCAACCCTATGCGCGGCTGAACCTCTATCACACGGGCAGTGGCACCGATGTGGCGCGCTTCATCGGTCCGGCCGGCTTCGCCGACATCGCCACGCGCACTGGTGGAAGCAGCGGCGAGCTGGCGGCGGGCGCATCCTGGCAGTTGAGCCGCAGCACCAGCCTGTACGGCGAACTTGGCAAGCTGTGGGACATGAGCGGCGATGCACGCAACAGCAGCGGCGTCAACGCCAGCGTGGGTGTGAAGGTGCTCTGGTAAGAGCCGGAGATGCAGGCGGTCGGACACGCATGACTGCGGTCTGTCGCCTGCCTCGAAACCGCCCCGCGCGCCAAATCAGGACGCGGAACTCGGTAGAATCCGCCGCTGCCGCTTGAGAGCAATCGCACTCAAGTCATTGATTTTCCAGGCATCTCTTCAGCCTGGAATCTGCCCGTAGCTCAGTTGGATAGAGCACCTGCCTTCTAAGCAGGTTGTCGGGGGTTCGATCCCCTCCGGGCAGGCCAATCCAGTCCTTCACGCAGCCTCGCAAGATATGAGCTGGCCGGCGCGGTCCCGGACGGTCTCATGCCGCCGTGCGCCGGACGGGCCTTGAAAACGCCGAGATAACAACCCGCAGCTTTCGCGCAATGGCACTCGATCACGGTCGAGCAAAGGATGCCGAGCCCAAGGCGATCGGAGACCTGGCCAGCGCCTGTTGCGGGTTGATCATCAGCGCGCAACATGCTGTCACTTTTTGGCTGCCCAACAATGAAAACAAAAGGGCTACACTGCACCCGGGCAGCCAATCTCTCCCTCTACCCTCCTCCTATGGCTGCTCATTTAGCCCGCTTCGGCGGGTTTTCTTTTTGATGCGATGGGCTCGCGGCGCCAGCGCCTCGAGCGCTATTGGTCGACCGAAGCCCACCCGGAGCCATCAAGCGCCCTCTCCTGCAGCCACGAACCGCCGCTCCCGCATCCACTTCGTCATGACCCACTTGTCCCCCCGGGTCACCGCCGCGCTCGCATGCAGAGACCGCGCATCGACGCGGCCGCGGTCGTCGCAATATTCGAAGTAGCAGGCATTCCCGCGAATCGGCGATACCGCGAGGCCGAGCTGCGGAAAGACGGTCTGGCCGCCTTCGGGCACGTCGTCGAGATAGGTCACCAGCGTGCTCACGCGCTGGCCGCTTCGCGCGACGGATTCGCGGTTGGCGGCGTTGGTGGGTGCCAGGTAGTCGTAATGAGGCTCGCTGCCGGCGCCGGTCGGATAGTGCAGCACCTGCAGTCCCTCGCCGTTTTCCAGCGGAAGGTTCATCAGCGCCGAGAGCCGCCGGTCGAGACGGGCGACCAGGTCGTTCTCGCCCGGACGGAAGAACATGCCCCAGCTTGCGCGCTTGTCGCTCACCACGTCGCGGCCGCTCATCGGGTCGACCAGGGTGGAGGGCTTCAGCCGCGGTCGCGCCATCTCGATGATGGCCTTGCACTCCTCGGCGTCGACCACGTTGCCCAGCACGGCAAAGACCGGATCTTCGCCGCGCGAATGCACGACGATCTCGCGACCGGCGGCCAGTATCCGAGTGCCCGGCGCGAGCCGCGCCACCGGCCTGGACGACGCTTCGTCCGGAAGTTCGACGGCGCCGTCCGGCATCGCCCCGCCCTGCCGCCGCGCATCGACAAACGCCGCGACGATGGCGTGCGCGGCCCGCTCGCTCATTCCCTGCTTCAGCATCGTGGCCAACACCGCCTGCGGCGCAAGACCCGCATCCAGGTTGTGCGTGAGCCAGCGGCCCAGATCGGGCGAGAAGCGGACGATGGTGCTCATGGGAACCCGTGTGTTCGCCGTACCGCGCCTCAGACCGGCCCCATCTGGGCGACCCAGCCCCTGTCGTCGCGCCGGAAGCCCTGGCGCAGCTGCAGCGGGCCACCCGCGCCGTTCATGATGCGCGTGATCATCGGAAACACGCGCTGCGCGTCGGCGTTGCGCATCCACGGCGCCGTATCGACCTGGTAGGTGTAGCTGACCACCGCCAGTGGATGCCGTGCGTCGGAGGCGTCGACCTTGACGTCGACGATCTTCTCGCGCTTGAGATGCGCCACGCAGAAGTCGCTGGCGTGTTCGGTGCCATGGCTCGCGTGCGGATGCGGCTTGTAGAACTGGCGGCCGGCTTCGGTCAGATCGAATCGCTTGATCGCACCGTCGGGGTTTTCCTTGCTCTTCGGTGCAGCGACGATGGTGCTCTGCACCAGCCCCAGTTGTTCCATCACCGGAAACTGGACTGCGTGGCGCGCACCGGAGCCGGCTTCGGCTTCGGTCAGGTCGATCGGCCAGTCGAACATGGCAAGGCAGATGTCGCCGCGCCGGGCGAGGTAGTCATCCAGCGGGGCGGCGAGATTCTCGGCGGTGGGCGCATTGGCGTCACGGCCGGCACTGCACGCGGCCAGTGCACAGATGACGGCGAGGCCCGCCAGGGTCTTGAGCGAATTCAGGATGCGCAGGCTCGGTTCGATGAAACGGAGATTCATGGGATTTCTGGTTGGCTTTCTTGAATGTCAGTGGCGAATCGCCGGCTCAGTGCTCGTCGAGTTCATCGGCAACCCAGCCGTGTCGCGTCAGGTGAACGCCGAGGCGCACCTGCATCGTTCCCTCGCGCTGGATGGCACGCGCCAGCAGCGGGAAGGCTTGCAGCACTTCGGGCGTCGAGGCCCACGGCTCGAGCGCGATGCGGTAGGTGAACAGCAGCGAGGTCGCGGTGCGGCCATCGCGCGTTTGCGGCGGATCCCAGCCGATCAGACGATCCAGGCTCAGGGTGGCCACGCAGAAGTCGGCCGGGTGCGTGATCGTCTGCGTCGTCGTGCGTATCACCACGGGCACCTGCAGGTAGTACTTGCGCCCCGCCTCGGTCAGCGCGTATTCGCGGGCTGGGGGCTGAGCGGCGACGACATCCTTGCCGCTTACCAATCCCAGCTTCTCCAGCACCGGCATCTGCTGCGCATCGGGCTCGTGCGATCCGGCAGCCACGGTGATCGGCCAGGCGTACTTGGCCAGGCACACATGGCCGCGCTGCGCGAGGTAGTCGTTGGTTGTCGCGGTGAAGTTGTCGCGGCTCGGAAAGCGCGCCTCTTCGTTGTCGCAACCGGCCAGGAAGACCGCGAGCAGCATCGCCAGCAGGACCTGGATGCCGCCGAGGCGGCGCATCGCTCGACGATCGGCTTTCATTTCGTGCACCTGTCGGTGGCCGATGCCCTGGCGGAAGGCTGATAGCCATCGCTCAGCGTGCCCAGGAAGCAGACCAGGTCGGCGATCTGCTGCGGCGTCATCGCCGGGGCGGAGCCAGGCTGGCGCGGGCGCGTGCCGCTGGCAAGGGTCTTTTCGCCGCCCTCGCCGGTGCCCAGCGGCACTTCCTCGTCGAGGCTGCCGTGCTGCGATTGCGGCAGGTCGTTGTACTTGTCGAGCGTCGCACCCGGCACGTGCGTGGGCTGCAGCGCCCAGGCCGGGTTGGCCTGCGGCGCGCCGCTGCCGTCGTTGCTGACGGGATACCAGTACTCCGGGTTTGTGTCCCGCGTGTTGTAGAAATTGACGACCTGCTCCAGCGAGTGGAACACGCCGTTGTGGAAGAAAACGCCTCGCGACGCCACGTTGCGCAGTACCGGCACCTTGAACATGCCGCAGTACGGATTCGCCGTATCCGGCGTGGCGGGCATGTGGTCGGTGCGGAATGGGCCGCACAGCCCCATGTCGAAGTACTTCGGATCGTCGTTGGCCGGAATGGGATCCGGGTTGTTGGGAATCGACCTGTCGTTGCGCGGCGCACCCAGGGCCTGGTAGGTGAAGTCCGTCATCAGGCCCGTGTTGCCGTTGAAGTTGGCGCCGGTGTAGTGGCAGCCCGAACAATTGGCGACGGCGCTGCTGTGGAACAGCACTTCGCCACGCCGCTCGGCCGGCGTCAGCGTGCCGCCGGCCTTGTTGAAGACATACAGGTCGTACTTGCTGCTGTACGGGTGGAAGCTCAGGTCTTCCGTCTCGAGCGCCTGTATCGCGGTGCCAAGGGCGTTGAAGGCTGCATCGGTGTCGTTGAACACATCGGCACCGAAAGCCTGCTTGAACAAGCCCGCATAGGTGCTGGCCTGAACCACCTTCACGACAGCTTCCTTCGAGGTGTTGTTCATCTCGACCGGGTTGAGCAGCGGCATGCCGGCCTGTATCGCCAGTGTTGCCGCACGGCCGTCCCACATGAGGCCGCCGCCCGGCGAGCTGGATGTCACTCCGTCGGGGTTGGGTGCGTCGTCGCTGTAGGGCGGCGTCGCCGAGCTGTAGCGCAGCGAAGGCACGGCACGTGCGCCCATTTTTGTGACGTCGGAGCCCAGTTGCACTGAAATGCTGTTCGGCGGGCCATAGGCGTATTGCGGGTCGTGGCAGCTTGCGCACGACATGTTCCGGCCACCCGACAGGTTCTTGTCGAAGAAGGCCAGTTGCCCCACCTGGGCCGCCGGGCTCAGTGTGGGCGCGCGCGGGACGGTGTTGCCCGCCTTCGCCGCGCCCTTGTCATCACAGGCCACGAGACACCACAGCGCAACCGAGAGCGCCATGGCGAGCGGGACCACTTTTTCCATTGCCGGATTCATCATTCGCTGTTGTTCCCCAAGAGCGGCAAGTCGCGCCGGACCTGCTCACCTTGCGGGATTCGAGGAGCCTGCGGGACGGCGGAAGAAACCTCTTCCAACCGTCCCCCCGGGCTTGCTGCCGCAATCCGGCTACCTGGTTGCCCAGACGTTGTTCTGGCTCGTATCAGGACCGACCTGAGGAGTGATCTGGCCTTCCAGCTTGCCTGTGACGGGGTCCTGCACACCTACGATGTCGTTCGCGTACAGCTTCTGGGTGTAGTTGGCCGGGATCACGTAGGCATGGTTGATCGGCCGCACCGAGTCGAAGTGCGTGTCCGCGCTGCCCTGGTATTCCGGCAATGCAAGGATGTTGGCCGTGATGAACGCTTCCGTGTATTTGGTGCGGTTCAGGTACGACGCATCCACGGCCGGGTCGGCGATCTGGAACATGTCCTGCAGGGTGCGCAGGAAGGAGAAGTGGCTGTACGAGTCGCTGTCCGCCACCTGCTTCTTCGCCGTGCCGACGTCCTGCTGGTTGGTCATGATGCCGAAGATCGAGTTGCCGTGGCCGAAGTTGCCCCCCGCATAGTTAGGCGGCGGCGTGGTGGCCGTCGCCTTGCCGCTTGCATCCACGGTCACCGGCGCCGCGCCCGAGTTCGGGCCACCCGCGTTCCAGCCGCAGCAGGAGCCATTGCTGCCACCTTCGCCTTCGTCGTACATCACGACGATCGCGACGCGCTTCTGCGGGTTCTTCCACAGCGCCGAACTCCGGATCTTGTTGATCACCATGCCCAGGTAGATGTCGGCGCGCGTGGTGCCGGCGGCCTGGCCGTCGTTGTTGGTGTTCGCGCAGCTGGTGTCCTTGCCAACGCCATGCATGTCGTCGCACTGGTCAGGAACGATGAAGTTGATGTTGCCCACGTCACCGACGTCCAGGTCCTTGCCGAACTGGTCGTAGATCCAGCCTTTCGGAACCGGGTAGATCGACGAATTGAGCCAGTCCGCTTCCTGGTACTGCGTGCCGAAGATGGTGCGGTTGTTGGCCACGAAATCGGGCAGGCTGCGCGCGCCCTGGAAGGCGATCGAGGGACCGTGCTTGACCTTGTAGAGGCCGCCTTGCGCGGGGAAACTGGGCGAGCCGACAAGGGTTGGCGGTGCCGAGCCGTCGAGGTTGGTGGCGCCCTTGAGCTTGCTGGAGTCGTAGGTGGCGGTGACGGAGTTGTCCAGGATGCTGTCGGCGCGCACGTCCTGGCCGGGGTTCATCGACTCGCTGTAGGTGCGGATGGTGAGGCCCGCCTTGGACATCGCCGTGAACAGGTTGCTGCCCGGGACGTTGTGCACGGTGCCCCCGGTCGGGTGGTCGCCGCAGATCAGGTCGTTCGGATCGCTGTAGCCGGAACGAGCCTTGCTGTTCGCCGGCGGAAGTGCGCCCTGCGTGGGCATGACCTGGCCGTCGGAGGCCGTTCCGCCGGCGAATGCAACGTCCTTGATGTCGTAGGGGGCGGCGGCGCCGCAGCCGAACCAGTTGTCGTCGTGGATGCCGAAGTCGTCGCCGCCGCCCAGCGCGGTGTAGTTGGGCTCGGACGGATTGCCGGTCGAGTAGTACGTCTTGAGCTGGTTGTAGTTGTTCAGGATGTAGTTGATGTTCGCCGCACGCGGATTGCCGACGATCACGTCGGTCGACTTGTTCTCCTCGACGATGATGAAGATGTTGTCGTAGGCCGGAACGCCTTCCACATTGAAGGCCGCCTGCTGTGCCTGCGCGAAGGTGATGGGCGCCTGCTTCTGCGAGGGCAACGTGGGAGTGGCCTGGCTGCCGTCCCTGTTGGTGAGCGTCACGCCCGACAGGCCGACGAGGCGCGGGTCGCCGCCCGCGACGGCCAGGTTGTCGGGGAACAGGTCCTTGCGGTCGAGCTTGGCCGTCGCGTAGGTGTAGCGGTTGGTCAGCTGGTTGTCCTCGTACAGCGCCGCGTACTGGGTGGCGCCGCTCAGTGTGTTGACGTCCGCCAGCGGATCGGTGAAAGCGGCCGTGCCGAGGTTGAAGGCCGGCCCGTTGAGACGGGCGACGAGGTTGGCCTTCTCGGCCGCGTAGCTGCTGCCGTTGGCTTCCACGAGGCGCTGGGCCTCGCTCGACATCGGGCTGATGACGATCTTGTCCGTGCCCTGGTCGGCGACCTGGGCAGCCGAAGCGCGCAGGATCAGGTGGCTGCCCGCGGCCGCGCCGGTCGCGGTGTTGATCGCGGAGGCGCCGATGTCGGCCACCAGCTGCCCGGTCTGGGTGGTCGTCAGCGTGAACTTGCCGCTCGCGTCGGTGACGGTCGAGGCTTCGCCGCTGTCGAGCACGCCGTTGCCGTTGGCATCGACGAAGACCGTTGCCTTCTGGTAGTAGCCGGCCTTGAGCGTCGGATTGCCCGTGCTGCTGCCCGGCACATAGCCGCTGGCCGCGACCACGCCGCTGAAGGTCGTGGGGGTGGCGCCCGTCGTGCTGGTGGGCGGGGTGGTGATCGGGAAGAAGCCGCTGCTTCCGCCGCCACCTCCTCCGCAGGCGGCGAGCACGCAGGCCGCGACCGTCGTCAAGGACGAGAGCAGGATTTTCTTGTCGAATATCGTCATATCGTGGGGCAGTGAGTTATTGATGGTTTTGAGCAAGCTGCGAGAGAAAACTTGGGAGATGCTGCTTTCCCATTAAGAAAGCGCGGATCAGGGAGGAATGTAGAAATGGCCGGTGACATTTATGTGTCAATCGCCGCCAGTGCACCGTCAATAACTCAAAAACAGATCAATCCAATTCCCGCTCAAATAAACCTGACCACAGACTGACTTCAGAATTAGAAGAAAATTAGCAATACCCATTGAAAGAATATTGAAAGCAAACCCCGGCGACAACAGACCGGGCGTCCGTGGCGGCGCTCCGTGCGAGCCCGAGTCGACGAGGCACGGCGCCCAGCGGCCGGACACATCGATGCAATTCCGGAAAAATCGATGTCCCCTTGAAATTTCCAGGCCACCCGGAAAATTGATTGCCTTGTTTATCGATGCAATGAGGAACGAATACCTGCATTTTTCGCGGCAATAAATTCACGAGAACATCATATTCAATGCATAGAGTCTGCGCTTTCCGAAGTTGCCGGCAATTTCAGAAAAGAATTTGATGCACTACGAATTCAAATACCATGAAAAAGCAGACTCTTTCCAATGAAGAAAAAATCGACTTGGCTCAATTGGCTTCCGTTCCGGAGAACAGGCGCCGGGAATTGCTGAAGCTGATGCTGGCGGGCTCGGTCACGGGACTCGCGGTCGCGCTGCCCGGGTGCGGCGGCGGCAGTGGCGCCGGTGCCGGGGCGTTCCCGGTGTCAGGGACGAACGGGCCTTCGACAGCCGGATCGCCCACCGGCGCGCCGCCGCCGGCGAGCCAGGGCGTCACCGCCCAAAAGATTTCGAGCTTCACGATCTCGGTGCTTCCCGATACCCAGTTCTATCCGCGCTATGCGTCGGAAAAGATGGGCGAGCTCTACCAGAAGCTCTACTCGGGCATCGACCCGAAATACGACAACCCCTTCAAGACCCAGACGCAGTGGATTGCCCAGAACGCCAGGCTGCTGAAGATGCCGTTCACCATGCATCTGGGCGATATCGTCGACCAGTCGTGGTACTACACATCGGAAGGCTCCTCGCCCTGGAGCGCCTCCACCGATCTCGTGGGCAACGGCCAGATCGGCAACGGACAGGTCACGAAGGAATGGGAGCTCGCGAGCCAGGCGATGCAGGTGCTGGAGGCGGCCAGGTGCCCTTACTCCATCTGCGCGGGCAATCACGACGTGGGAGCCATCGATTCCGACATGCAGTGGGGTCCCGACTGGGGCGTGGGGGTCACCGGTTTCGCCAACAACGACGGCTACCAGGACGGAGGCAGCCACCGCGTCGGCCTGTTCGAGCCCTACCTGCAGGTGTTCCCCCCGGAGCGCGCGAAGCGGCAGGCCACCTTCGGAGGAAGGCACTCATCGGGCTTTCACGAGTACCACGTCTTCGAAGCCGAGGGAAACAGGTTCCTGGTGCTGTCGATGTCGTGGCGGGCGTCGGACGACGCGATCGGCTGGGCCAACCAGGTCATCCAGGCCAACAAGACGACCCCGGTCATCCTCGTCAATCACCAGCTGGTGGGCATCGGCAGCGACGGCAAGACCGCCGCGGACACCGCCTACTCGAACTACATGTGGGACAAGCTGATCAAGGACAACGACCAGATCTTCATGGCCGTCAGCGGCCACTACCACGGCTCGTGCACCAGCACGAAGAAGAACTCCCGCGGCAACGACGTGCACCTGATGGTGGTGGACTACCAGATGGCCTACATGGGCGGCAACGGCCTCATGCGCATGTTCGAGTTCGACCTGACCAACAGGAAGATCACCGCCAGCTCGTTCTCCCCGTGGGTGCCCCTGAAGCCAGCCGCAACGCTCAACGAGTTCGACGCCGCATGGCTATCGGATTCGAACCAGTCCTTCGCGCTGGACATGGACTTCGTCAAGAGATTCGCCTCCTTCAATCCGGATTTCTCGGTGCCCGACGGTTCCTCGGACAGCAGCCTGACGGACGTGGCGAAGAAGCTCATCCTGACGAACTACAGCCAGCCGCCGCAGAAGGCAGCCGCGCTTCCTTCCGGCCCCGACGACTATCCGAAGGTCGACAACACGCTCGCCCACTGGCGCTTCTTCAATGCGGCGGCGGCCGAGGGAGATCTCTTTCCCTATCAGCCTGGGCAGCAGATCCAGGACGTTTCCCCGGGAGGCAAGAACCCCGTCTCGGTGAACACGTGGGCGGGGCAATCCGGCGACCTGGTCTGGTCGAAGAGCCATCATCCGCTGTCGGCCGCGCCCGGCAGCCTGCGCTTCCTGAACGCCACCAAGACCAGGTTCTCCTACTTCACGACCGACGCGAATTCGGCACTGAACGTGGAGACCTTCGCCAAGGGCTACACCATCGAAGCGTTCGTGTACATCGACGCCGGCTTCGACGCGACGAAGAATGGATGGATGGGCATCCTGTATCGCCTGGGGGCACGCTCGAACCTGCCCGGCTTCGCCTCGGACGATGGCGACTGCGCCCTGATGTTCGCCTTCTCGAACCTGATGGAATTCCAATGGGAGGTCGCTCCCGTGAATCAGGCAACCAACCTCACCTGCTGGTCGGGCGGCGTATCGGCCGGCCAATGGCTGCACGTTGCCATCGTCAACGATCCCGCGGCTTCGTATGCGACCACCATGTACGTGGAGGGAGCGCCCGTGCTGCGCAACAACACGAACATGCAGGGCATCCAGTACGTCGCCCCGACGCAGCAACTCGCCATCGGCTGCGGGCAATGGGCCGGGAACATGTCCACGGGCTTCCTTGGAAGCATCGGCGAAATCCGCATCGTCGGCGTACCCCTGACTTCCGACAAGTGGCTGACGGCCCGGGCGAGCTGAGCTGAAATGAGGAGGCCGGCGACGATGGGCCCGTCGCCGCCGGTCCTTTCCCGCCCTCCCAATTTCTCCCCAGGTCGCGCCTTAGGCTGGGCTTCTTCAACGTCGAGGGAAGCCGCCCCGAATGCGATACCCCACCCGGAAACTCACCACTGCCACCACTGCCACCCTCGTCGCCCTGTCGTGCGTACCCGGCGCCTTCTTCAGCCACTGCGGCCATGGAGAGCCGGGGCCGGGCTTCGGCCTTCGCTGACTCGAAAAACGAACGGCCTTTCCGGCAGGACACCGAATTTGCTCGACGCACTACGGGCCTTGTGGGCCGCACTGGTTGCCATCGGCCACTTGCTGGCCTGGCTGCTGACGCTGCTGTCCTGAGCGTGGAGGCTCAGCCGCCCGAAGGCTGCTGCGGCTCCCCCAGCGACAACATCAGCCGATTCGCCCAGTTGAAGAACGCCGCGCCATGCACGACATCGGCAATCGCGAGGTCGTCCAGCCCCTGTGCCCGCAGCTGTGCCACATGCTCCGCCCCGAACGCCGAGGGCGTGGACGACAGCGCGACCGAAGCCGCCACGATCGCGTTCCAGCGCTCGCCCAGGTCGGCCTTCACGCCTTCGTCGAGCAGCCTCTGCACGTCCTGCGTGCGCTGCGAGAAATGCGAGGCGAAGCGCGCGTGCACCGACGCGCAGTAGATGCAACCGTTGTAGCGCGAAGCCGCCGCGGCCGAGAGCTCGCGCTCGGCGCGCGGCAGGCCGGCTTCGGGGTTGTAGAAGATGTCCTTGTCGGTGCGCGTGCGCGCCCCGAGGATGTCCGGGTCGCGCGCCAGCAGGCGGAAGTACGGCGACTTGGCGCGCGCTGCATCGACCAGGCCTTCGAAATGCCGCGCTGTCAGTTCGGCCTCGGGCAAAGGCTCCAGCCAGGGCAGCCACTCGAGCTGCGCCTGCGTGAAGGCGTTCGGATGGTGGTTCTCGGGGTGGCTCAGCACGGATTCGGCGCTCATGGCTGTGTTTCTCGCTCTCTTTCTCTGCTCAATCGACAAGGGTGACGGGCCGCTGTGCCAGTGCCCGCAGGCCGGCGACGACGCGGATCTGGAAAGCAAGGAAAGCCACGAGTTGCGACAGCGTCACGGCCTCGGTGCCGGTCCATCCCGCATCAAGCAGCGATTGCAGCGCCGCGGCGCTCGCGTCGCGCGGATGGAAGACGAGCAGGTGCGCATGCGCCAGCGCGGCGGAGAGCTTCTCGCCCAGCACCGCGCGCCCGGCTTCGCTCACCTCGTATGAAGGCCCGCTTGCATCCTCCGCGCTGAGCGGCCCCGGGGGATAGCGGCCATAGGGTCCATCGGGGCCTTGCGCGGCGCCTCGCCGCGTTTCGATGGCGATCGCATCCGCCACGCCGGCGCGAGCGCCTTGCCCCGCCAGCGCATCGGCATAGAAGCGCGCCACGTCGGCCTGTCCGTGCAGCCCCGTGACGAAGGCCGCGACGGCGAACCTGTCCGCGGTCCCGAAATTCCCGAACACGGGCGGCGCCGGCGCAAACAGCGCGAGATAGCTCTGCTGCGCATGGGTGCGTGACTGTTCACGATGCGCACGGATGCGATCGAGATGGCTGCCGGGCTCGATGCCGACGAGCCGGTCGATGACATCGGGCACCACGGGTGCGATGGGAGAAGCGACGATGGCGTTCATGACAAAAAAGGGGAAAAAAGAGTGCACCTAGAGAAGCGCAAGCGATCGCAGGTCGGACGCGCTCGCTCCGCTCGTCCAGCCAAGGGCAGGCGCGACTGCGGTGGCGGTCAGTTCGATGGAGCGCAGGATTGCCTCGTGCGGCGGATCGACGGAGTGCACCTGGCACACGAGATCGGTCACGCGCGCGAGCGTGCTGTCGGCACGCAGCGAGGCGATCACGTCGTCGGGCGAGCCGACGTGCACGTCGTAGGCGGCAATCAGCTCTTCGAGCGGCGCATCGGGCCCGGCCCGACCGGCGAGGCCGGCCTGCCCTGAAGCGGCGAAGCGCGCGGCCGAGCGGCGCAGGCCGATGTCGGCCAGGCGCAGCGCTTCCTTGCGCGTATCCGCCACGAAGACGCTTCGTGAACCCACGATGCGCGGCGTGCGGCCCGCCGGCAATGCGGCCAGATAGGCATCGACGATCGGGTTCTGGATCTCGGCGAGCGATGCATGCGGCGCATGCTCCGGGCGAGGCTGCGTGCGCGAAAGCATCAATCCGTCGCCGGCCTCCCCTGCCCGCGTACCGCCGCTCACCGAGAACGTAGCCTGCCAGATGCGCCCGAGCAGCTGCTCGCCCGAGGGGTACAGCGCGTCGCCGCCCGCCAGCGGCCGGCCAGCCCAGGCCGAGCGCACCGCGGCCAGCTGCTTCGCGAAGATGGCCGAGCGGTCGTTGCCGTCCAGCCCGAAGGCAGCGAAGGACTCTGGCGTGCCGCCGGTTCCCACGCCCACCTCGAGCCGGCCGCCCGAGAGAAGATCGAGCACGATCGCGTCTTCGGCGACGCGCACGGCGTTCTCCAGCGGCAGCGTGACGATGCCGGTGCCCAGGCGGATGCGCCGCGTGCGCGACGCCACGTAGGCCAGGAAGACGAATGGCGACGGCAGGCCGCCCTCGTGCTCGTGGAAGTGATGCTGCGCCACCCAGGCCGAATCGAAGCCCGCGGCCTCGGCATGGGCGATCTGCGCCGCGACGAGGCGGTAGCGTTCCGCGGCTGGCACGTCGTCGAGCAGGCGGCTGAAGAAGCCGAGGCGAAGCGGGCGCGGTGGTTTGCGGGAAAGGCCGGGCATCCGGAAGAGAAGGCTGCGTTGTGACTGGCCTTCGAGTCTTGCGCGGGATGCCGCCCGAGGGAAATCCGGTTATCGCGCTTGCTTATGCGCTTTGCGCGTATCGCCCGTTCATTCGGCCGTTCATTCGGCCGTTGGCCGGTCTGCGGCGGTGCAGACGCGGTTGCGCCCATTCATCTTGGCCGCGTACAGCGCCCTGTCCGCAGCCTGGATCAGTTCCTTCGGCGGCTGCCGGGTGCCGGCAGGGCTCAACGCATCCACCCCGGCGCTCAACGTGACGAAGCCGTCCGGCGCACCGGCGTGCACGATCTCCAGGTCGCGCACCGCGCTGCGGATCTTTTCCGCGAGCACCGCCGCGGCCGCCACGTCGGTATTCGGCAGCAGCACGGCGAGTTCCTCCCCGCCGTAGCGGGCGGCGAGGTCACCCGGGCGCCGGGCCGCGAGGTTCGAGATGGTGCGGCCGATCGTCTGCAGGCACTCGTCTCCGGCCGTGTGGCCGTAGATGTCGTTGTACTGCTTGAAGCAGTCCACATCGAGCAGGATCAGCGCCAGCGTGCTCGCGTCGCGCATGGCGCGGCTGAATTCGGTGTCGAGCGTCACGTCGAACTGCCGGCGGTTCGCCAGGCCGGTGAGGCCGTCTTCCATGGCGAGCGTGTTCAGCGTCTTGTTGAGCTTTTCCAGCGCGTCGCGCGCGCCCCGCAGCTCGGCCTCGGTCTTGTTCTGCAGCTCCATCTGCCTGACCAGCCGCCAGCCCACGAAGCCGACGATCAAGACCAGCAGGACGACGCCGCCTGTGTGCCAGAGCGTTTCGTTCCACCATTCGGCCAGGATCTCGTCCTTGGAGAGAGCCGCCCCGACGAAGAGCGGATAGTTGGAAAGGCGCCTGAAGCTGTTCAGCCGCGTGACGCCGTCCTGCGCCGACTTGATCTCGGCCGTTCCGACCGGCCCCAGGGTCCTGTAGGCGCGGTAGAGCGAGGTGTCCAGCATGTTCCGTCCGACCATCTCGGGGCTGAACGGGCGGCGGGTCATCATGGTGCCGGTGTCGAGGATGAGCGCGACGGCGCCGGCCTGGCCGATGTCCAGGCTGTCGTAGAACCTGGTGAAGAACTCGACGTCGATGGTCGCGAGCGCCACGCCGCCGAAGCTGCCGTCGGGGTTGTCGATGCGCCGCGAGACGGGCACGAGCAGCTTGCCGTTGGTGCGGCTCTTCACCGGTATGCCGATGTGCGGTCCGCGGTCCTCGTGGTCGCGATGGAAGATGAAGTATTCGCGCTCGGCGTTGTTCAGGTTCTGCGGCTGCACCTTCCGCGAGTTCACGACCCAGTTGCCCTCCTTGTCGTAGACGTGGATCGCATCGAGCTGCGGGAGCTCGGCCACCCGCATCGCGAGCACCTTGTGGAGCCTCTCGAGGGCCGCGGGCCCGGTGCCGTCGTACTCGACGCGCTCGACGACGCCGATCAGGGCGGTGTCGGTCTCCTTGATCGTGTCGTCCGCCTGCTGCGCCATCGCACGAGCCAGGTTCGCCGTGGCAACGCTCATCTGCTTGAGCTGGACCGTGCGCGACTGCCAGCTGTTCCAGCAGTCGAGCGCGACAAGGGCGAGACAGACGACGGCGACGAAGGCCGTGGTCCGGAAGATGATGGAAGGTCGACGAAACAAGATCTGCTTTCGAGGCAACGATGTCTGAAGCGCCTCGCCGACTTTGACACATCTGGGGCCGGATATGCAGCAACCCGGTGCGGCCGCCTGCTGCCGGCCCCGAAGGAAGACCCGGCCGGCTCAGACCGGCCGAACGTCGAAGAACGCCTCGTCCGTGTCGCCCAGGTCGCGAAAGCCCGCCGTGCGCGCCGCGTCGTAGGCCTTGGCCCATCGCTTGGCCAGGGCGATCTCCGCCTTCGAAAGATCGCTCTCGCTCGATTCGCTCGCGTTCTGGAACGCCCGCAGCGCCTCGACTACGTCGCCGCCGAGCTGCCGGTCGATCTCGCGCCTGAAGCGCTGCTGCGCCACCTTCACCGCATCGGCCGCCGGGTGCGAATAGTCCGCAAGCCTCACGGTGTACGCGACCCGCTCCTCGACTTCGACGTCCTCGAAGCGGAACGGCTCCTCGGGCTGCGCGCGCGAAAACGAGGGCTCCGGCAACAGCACCGGCGCATGCGGTTGCGGCTGTGGCTGCGACAAGGCAACCGGAAAGGCTGAGGCCGCTGCTGCAGCAGCACCCCGCGGAAAGAAAAGCTCGAACTGGTTCATGGTTCATCGCCCCGGCGCGCAGGTACGCGCCGATCCGGGCTCGTGGCCAAAAAACTGGATGAATATACAGTCTTTGGCAACTGTTAACCAGCCTGCGAAGGCTCGGCGTTGCCGATCGTCCGACGACTCAACGGCGGTCGTGGATCATTCGCCACATGTTGCATCCGCTCGGGCACGCGGGCGCCACCGGGCCGGGGTTCGCCTGTGCGGCCACGACGGATGATGCGAGGAGGGAAAGATCGGCAGGATCGCTGCCCGGCGACGGAGTGCCGCCGATGACGAGTGCAGTCACGCTGACCGCCACCACTTTTGTAACCATCAACATGATCGTCTCCAGCAGTTGGTCACCAATTCAAGATAGACCTGCCGAAGACAAAAATCGCGGGGATTTACCCTCAATGAATTCAGGGCACCGACGGCCTTCTGCCTGTTTGGCAGATCGGATCTCTTCATATCATTCCGGCCAAATCAAAACCGGCGCCGGCAGGGCCTGCGCAAACCAAGGGAAATATGAAGCACCGTTCAGCAACACCGTGGAAGAAGAGCCGGACCTATGGCGACCTACATGGTGGACGCACACGTCGCCGGTTCACGGACAACATCGTCGCTCGCGCGCACTCGCTTCAACGGCCTGCGCCGGGGCAGAAGCTGCCCATCCTGCTTCAGGACAATCCATCGCGCGAGTTCTTCTTTCCCGTATCGGTGGAAGAGTGTGCGGCGGCCCTTCACGCGCTTCCTGAAGGTCATGGGGACGGCATCACGCACATCTGGCTGCGGCGCAGACCCGAGCGCATGACAGGACTGAATGCATCGCTGGCCGAGTTCATCTACGGCAGCGGTGTCCGCGTTGTCATCCTCTATCCCTGGCGTGCCGACGGACGCCTCTATGTCGGACGAAAGAAGCCCAAGCCGCAGCACGTTGCAGCGTACGTGCGCTTTGGCGCGACGATCCTCAACGAGCATGGCCGGTGGTACGCCGCGTTTTCGGCTTCCGACCTCAAGCGCTTCTACATCGAGCACCTGTTCTGCCACGAGGTCGGCCATCATGTCGATCGCTACTCGAGACGTGGCCGGCGGGCCGAAGAGTTCGCAGATCAATACGCGGTGCAATGGGGGCCGCTCGCCACGACGGCCATGACATTGCCCTACTCTGGCGGGAGTCTCGTGGCTCCGTCTGGAGGCAACGAAGATCCAGGCTCTGCCGCCTCCCCCGCCTCGACATAGTTGAGCTCGATCGGATGAACGATCGACGCCGCCGGCTCGCCGTCGAAGCGCACCAGCAGATACTCGCCGCTGGCACCGGTGATGGCTCCGAACCTTCCCCGAAGCTCGACCCTGCCGCCACGCCGTGCGGGCACCCTGAAGCGCATCCGGATGTACGGGAGGCCCACGCGGAAATACTCGACCATGCGAAATCCCTGACTTTGTTTGTAATCGTTCGATCAAGGTCGCCGCGGCCCGCTCGACAAGAGCGGAAGACGCAACGTCGTTGACCTTTCGACTCAATCTCGTCGGAGGCGTGTCGGTCGCGTGTCAGTCGAAATCGCTCGCAGCTGACAGCCGCCGGGCATTCGGCGGGTGTGCCGAAGCCGCTCAGCGGATGCCGCCGAAGGCGTTTTCCTCTTCCGCGGCGATGGTGTCGTCGACCTCCTCCCGAGGTCCGACATTCAGGTCTTCCGAGAGCCCCTTCAGGACGACGTAGCCCGCCTGCAGCGCCTCGGCGTAGGTGTGGAAACCCTTGGCCGCCTCCATCAGCGGCTCGAACTCCATGGAGTTGTCGAAGGACTCCAGCAGCACCCAGAAGTAATGGCCCTCGTCGTGTTGGTCGACGGTCAGGGCGATGGAGATAAGTTGGCCAGCCATGCCGCGCATGGTGGCGCGCTCGAATGACAGGCCCAAGAAGTAAACATGAACGTTCGGCTTCGTGTTCGACTGCTCGAAAACACTACATCCTTTCGTCCGGAAGGCCTTCACGCGGCGGCGGGGGATCGGCGATGCTCAGGGCATGCCGATCGCAAATTCACGTTCACCAGCGCGCTCCGGATGGCGCGTCGCCGCGCTGATCTACACGGTCGCCGGCGTCGTCTGCATCCTGGGCTGCGCCGTCGCCCCCGACAGCGACGTGAGCCTTCTGATCGCCATCGCGGGCGGGCTGCCTTGGTCGCTGAGCCTGCTGACGCTGGGCCTGTCGCCCGGGGTGGCCGACACGGCCCTGCTGATGCTCGCCGCGAGCTGGTCGGTGAACGCCGCGCTGCTGTGGTGGCTGGCGCTGCGGCGGCCGGGGCGGCACGGGCCCTCGCATCCGGCCTGACCCGGCCTGATCGGTCCGGGCGAATCGGTGCGATCATCTCGCCCCGGAACACCGGGCGCCCGGTGCCTGTCCCACAACAAGAACCGAGACAAAGGCTTTTCCCCGATGCCCCAAGCCCTGCAGCAAGTCAACACGCCGCTGATCGGCGTCCCCGGCGGCCGCCATCTCCTCGACACCCCCGCCCTGCTGATCGACCTGCCCGCGATGACGCGCAACATCGAACGCATGGCCGCTTTCGCCAGGTCGCGCGGCGTGAACCTGCGCCCGCACGTGAAGACGCACAAGTCGGTCGAGATCGCGCGCCGCCAGGTGGCCGCGGGTGCCATCGGCGTGAGCTGCGTCACGCTGGGCGAGGCGGAAGTGATGGTCCAGGGCGGCATTCCGGGTGTGCTCATCACCTCGCCGGCGGTCACGCCGAGCAAGATCGCGCGGCTCATCAGGCTGGCGCAGCAGGCGCGCCCGGGCGACGTGATGGTGGTGGTCGACAACCCGCAGAACCTCGCCGACCTGGCGCGCGCCGCGAGCGAACTCACCCATCCGCTGGACGTGCTGGTGGACTACGGCGCGGGCTACAACCGCACCGGCGCCGCCACGCAGGCCAAGGTGCTCGAGCTGGCCGCACTGGCCGCCGCCGAGCCGCGCCTGCGGCTGCGCGGGCTGCAGGCCTATGCGGGCAACCTGCAGCACATCGTGGCGCGCGAGGAGCGCAGCGCGGCGGCCGCCGGCCTGCGCGAGACCGTGGCGGGCATCGTCGCGGCGGCGCGGCGCCAGGGCCTGAACTTCGACATCGTCACCGGCGCGGGCACCGGCACGCACGACCTCGATTCGCAGGAAAACGCCTTCACCGAGCTGCAGGCCGGCTCGTACGTGTTCATGGACGCCGAGTACAGCCGCGTGCTGGCCGACGGCGACCGGCCCTCGCCCTTCGAGACATCGCTGTTCGTGCAGACGGCGGTGGTCAGCACGAACGCGGCCGACTGGGTGACGGTGGACGGCGGCACCAAGTGCTTCTCCACCGACAGCGGCGTGCCGCTGGTGGCCAAGGGCGCCGACGCCGCGAGCCGCTACGCCTTCTTCGGCGACGAGCACGGCAAGCTGATGCCGCCAGCGGGCTCGCAAGGTTCGCAGGTGCAAAAACCCGCGCTTGGTGCCAGGGTGGAGTTCGTCACCCCGCACTGCGATCCGACGGTGAACCTGCACGACGCCTATCACGTGGTCGAAGGCGGCACGCTGGTCGCCATCTGGCCGGTGGACGCGCGCGGCAGGCGATAGAGGCATAAGAAAACTCGAAAAGCGTATTTCACAAGCGCCGTGCCGCGGGGGACAGTCGGGCGCTGTCCCTCTTCTCCCGGGTGTGCCTTTCGGGGCCGCCCCGCCCCATGGAATCCATCCAAGCAACGACGCGCCCCGCGGCGCACGCGCCAGGCGCTCAGGCGCCGTCCTTCCGGCAGCTTGCCGCCCGCTTTCGTCCTGTCTTCCAGCGCATCGCCGAGCGCTCCACCCAGCGCGAGAACGAACGCGAGCTTGCCTACGAGCCCGTGACCTGGCTCAACGCCGAGCGCTTCGGCGCGCTGCGCGTGCCCATCGAGCATGGCGGCCTGGGCGGATCGGTGGAGCAGCTCTACGACCTGCTCATCGAACTCGGCGAGGCCGACTCCAACCTGCCGCAGATCCTGCGCGCGCACTTCGGCTTCATCGAACGGCTCTTCGCCGAGATCGACCCCGCGCTGCACGGCCCGTGGATGCGGCTGGCGGCCGAGGGCGTGATCTTCGGCAACGCCACCACCGAGCTCGGCGAGGGCCCGCTCGGCGAGCTGCGGACCACGCTGCGGCGCGACGGCGACGCCTGGCGGCTCGACGGCGACAAGTTCTACAGCACAGGCACGCTGTATGCCGACTGGATCTCGGTCTCGGCCCAGCGCCTGAACGACGACGGCAGCAGCGACCGCGTGATCGCGCTCGTGCCGGCCGAGGCGCAGGGCGTGGAGCGCGTGGACGACTGGCGCGGCTTCGGCCAGCGGCTGAGCGCATCGGGCACCACGCGCTTTCGCAACGTGCGCGTGAAGCCCGAGAACGTGCTGCTGTACGTGCGCGACCAGCCCACCCCGCTGACTGCGCACTTCCAGCTCTTCCACCTGGCAACGCTCGCGGGCATCGCGCGCGCCATCGTGCGCGACGCGGTGGCCTTCGTGCAGCCGCGCAAGCGCATCTACAGCCATGGCAGCGGCGACACGCCGCGTGAAGACCCGCTGGTGCAGCAGGTCGTCGGACAGCTCGCGAGCACGGCCTTCATCGCGGCATCGACCGTGCAGGCGGTGGCGCGCGGCCTGGACGAGGTCGACCGCTTCCGCCAGCGCGGCGAGGCCGTGCCCGAGAGCCTGCTGTTCGAGGTGGAGCTGAACACCGCCAAGGCGCAGGCCGGCATCGTCGATGCGGTGCTGCAGGCGGGCACGCGTCTCTTCGACGTGGGCGGCGCTTCGGCGCTGCAGGAAGACCGGCGGCTCGACCGGCACTGGCGCAACGCGCGCACACTCGCCTCGCACAACCCGACCATCTACAAGGGGCGCGTGGTGGGCAACCACCTGCTCAACGGGGCGAGGCCGACTTTCTACTGGGCGGTGGGGAGCGCTTAAAGTCTCGGGTTCTCCAACGGACCCGTTTGCTTCATGCGCCGCCTGCTGCCAGCCTTTCTCCTATTGCTCATCGTCAGCTGCGCAACGCCGCAAGCCGGCGTGCAGCGTCTCAACGATGGTGTCTTCAGGGCTGCGAGCCAGCAGGAAGCAGAGGCCTATTGCCGTATCGACGGGAACCCGATCCGGTTCCTGACACAGGCCGACGCACCGACCACGCCGGGCAGCGGCGTGCTCTTCAGGTGCGACTGAAGAAGGATCGAGGGGATTGAAGGCTCTGCGGCGTCTTCAGACGCGCGGGAGCGCCGCAAGGAAGGTGGACACGACGATCGCCGCGGCCCGGTCGAGCTGCAGAATGTCCGCGACGTCGAAGGCGTGCGGCGCCGTGCGTCCACTCGAGCC
This sequence comes from Variovorax sp. 278MFTsu5.1, assembly GCF_048305045.1. NCBI lineage: Bacteria > Pseudomonadati > Pseudomonadota > Betaproteobacteria > Burkholderiales > Comamonadaceae > Variovorax > Variovorax sp. 278MFTsu5.1. Next base: position 3,037,171 of record NZ_CP157622.1, on the reverse strand, counting down.
GAGCGGCTTGCGGATCTCGACAAGGACTTCGGCCGCCAGTTCGCGGTCGCTGCGCGGCCGGCCGTCGGGGTGCATCACCCATTCATCGACTTGATCGAACGGAATGCTTCGGAAGACTCCCACGATGGGGACGTACTTGTAGCGATCCTCGCCCACCAGGATGGGCACGCTGAGGTTACAGAAAAACGTGGTCGTCGACATGCAGGATCGCCGTCGCTAGGCAAAGCGTTCAATTGTTAATGAGTGAGCTGTCTGGAGCCATCCTCCGCAGGAGCTATCAGCGGAGGAGACGTGACCTTCTGCACACAAATTGTCTCCATCCGCATGGTTTTGCCCCATAAAACAACCACTTTATTCTTACATAAAGATACACCGAGTGGGATTTTTGATGTTTTCGGCTGTTCCGGCCCGAATTGAAGGGTCGGCCGAACAGAAGGCGCAGATGTAACCGCGCCCGCGCAAGACGGGGGATGCGAGGGTGCGCGAAGAACGGCGTTGGCGGGCTGGGGAATACCCGCCCGGCCGTTCACCTGGCAGCGATGGATTTCATGCGGGGCGCCCCGCCGGCCGTCAACCCGGCGCGCTGAAGCGCGGCGCGCGCCGCTCGATGTTGGCCTTCACGGCCTCGACCTGGTTCGGGCTTCCGATCAGCGCCTTCTGCTCCACCGACTCGGCCAGCAGCAGTTCGGCCGCGCTCTGCGAGAGCGATGCGTTCAGCAGCCGCTTGCCCGCGCGGATCGCGTCGGGGCTCTTGCCGGCGATCTCGTGCGCCATCTGCAGCGCCTCGGCCAGCGGGTCCGCGCTGACCCGGGTGGCGAAGCCCAGGCGCAGCGCCTCTTCGCCTGAGAAGATACGGCCGGTGAAGGTGAGTTCGCGCACCACGTCGCTGCGCGCGAGTTCGCGCATCAGCACCATGCCGGCCATGTCGGGCACCAGGCCCCACTTGATCTCCATCACCGAGAGCTTGGTGTCGGGCGCGACGATGCGGATGTCGGCCCCCAGCGCCACCTGCAGGCCGCCGCCGAAGGCCACGCCGTGCACTGCGGCAATCACCGGCACCGGCACCTCGCGCCAGACCATCGCGACCTGCTGCGCGGCATTCGAGATGCCGTGGGTGCGCCCCACCAGGTCGGCGCCGGCAGCGCCCTGGCCCAGCACGCCGGCACCCGCGTCCTGCTGTTGCATGCGCTCGAACGAGGCCATGTCGAGCCCCGCGCAGAAGGCCTTGCCGCGGCCGGAGATCACCACCGCCCGCACCGCCTCGTCGTCGCGCAGCGCCTCGCCGGCCTCGATGAGCGCATCGAACATCGCCGGATCGAGCGCGTTCATCTTGTCGGCGCGCGAGAGATGCAGTTCGACCACGCCGTCGGCGTGGCGGGTCCGTTCGATGCGGTCGGTCATTCGATGTCTCCTGGGCGGTTGCCGCGCCAGTATCGCCGGGCACGGGCTCAGGCGATGATGGCGGCTGTCGCCAACACAACACCGAAGCCATGCCCCTGGACCGCCGCCACTTTCTCATTCAATCGGGCTCCGCCGCCGCCGTGGTCGCGCTGTTCGGGCAGGGCTGCGCCTCGACACCAGCGCCTTCATCCCCAGGCCCCGGCGAGGCGCTGGGCTTCACCGGCGTGCCGGCGTCGCTGCGCGACGGCATCGTGGTGCCGCCCGAATACGAGTGGCAGCTGCTCTACCCCTGGGGCACGCCGACCGGCGTCGCGGGCCGCATGCCGCCCTTCGCACCCGACGCGAGCAACAGCGCCGACGACCAGGCGGTGCAGGCCGGCATGCACCACGACGGCATGCATTTCTTCGCGCTCGATGCGGCCGGCGAACGCGGCCTGCTGGTGATGAACCACGAGTACACCGACGAGCAGCTGCTGCACACCGACGGCGTCAAGGAATGGACCGCCGGCAAGGTCCGCAAGTCGCTGCACGCCATGGGCGTCTCGGTGATCGAGATCCGGCGCAGCGGCCAGGGCTGGCAGCAGGTGCTGCCCTCGCCCTTCGCGCGCCGCGTGCACGGCAACACGCCGATGCGCATCGCCGGCCCCGCCGCCGGCACGCCGCTGATGCGCACCGCGGCCGATCCGGCCGGCGACGCGGTCTTCGGCACCTTCGCCAACTGCGCGATGGGCGTCACGCCGTGGGGCACCTACCTCACCTGCGAGGAGAACTTCCACGGCTACTTCGGCGGCCCGAAGGACGCGGCCCGCAACGCCACGCCAGCCCAGCGCCGCTACGGCACGGTGGCCGGCTCGCAGTGGGTCGAATACTGGCGCTTCAACGAGCGCTTCGACCTCAACCGCCACCCGAACGAGCCGCACCGCTTCGGCTGGGTGGTCGAGATCGACCCCTTCGACCCCACGGCCACGCCCGTCAAGCGCACCGCGCTGGGCCGCAAGCGCCAGGAAAGCGCCACCTGCACCGTCGCGAAGGACGGCCGCCTCGTGGTCTACATGGGCGACGACTCGCGCTTCGAATACATCTACAAGTTCATCAGCCGCGACAAGGTGCGCCCCGGCACCGACGCTGCCGCGCGAGCGGCCAACCGCCACCTGCTCGACGAAGGCACGCTCTATGCCGCGCGCTACGACGCCGGCGGCCGCGGCCAGTGGCTCGAGCTCACGCACGGACGCGACGGCCTGGACGCGGCCAACGGCTTCGCCGACCAGGCGGAGGTGCTGATCCACGCGCGGCTGGCGGGCGACCATGTCGGCGCCACGAAGATGGACCGCCCCGAATGGATCGCCATCCATCCGCAAAGCGGCGAGGTCTACGTCACGCTCACCAACAACAGCCAGCGCGGCGACGCCGGCAAGCCCGCTCCCGATGCGGCCAACCCGCGTGCCAACAACCTCTTCGGCGGCATCCTGCGCTGGCGCGAGGACGCGGGCGATGCCGCCGCCACGGGCTTCGCCTGGGACCACTTCGCGCTGGCGGGCGACCCCGCGCAACCCGGCAGCGGCGCGCGCTACCCCTCGGCCAGCGCCGACGCCTTCGGCGCCCCCGATGGCCTGCACTTCGACCGCGGCGGCCTGCTCTGGATCCAGACCGACATGAGCGGCCAGGTGATCGGCAAGCCGCCCTACACCGCGCTGGGCAACAACCAGATGCTGTGCGCCGACCCGGCCTCGGGCCGCATCAAGCGCTTCCTGACGGGGCCCAACGGCTGCGAGATCACCGGCTGCGTGGTCACGCCCGACCGCCGCACGCTGTTCGTCAACATCCAGCATCCGGGCGAGGCGCGCGACGACGGCGACACAAAACCCAACAGCGCCTGGCCCGACGGCACCACGCCGGGCAGCGCCCGGCCGCGCTCGGCGACGCTGGCGATACGGCGGCGCGATGGCGGTATCGTCGGCACCTGAGACAAGCACCAGCAGAGAAAAGGGAAACCCACCATGAGCATCCGCATCGTCCGCCTCGGCACTCCCCGCGCTCCCGGCGAAGGCTTGCGCGTCGGCACCGTGCGCCGTCCGCCGCGCGGCGTTCCGAAGACCGAGTTCGCTTCGCAGGACTGGTACGACGTGTGGTATCCCAACCTCGCGCCCTCCGTCGAGGCGATGAAGCAGGCACAGGAAGCCCAGAAAGAGGAATCGCCCGCGCAGTGGAACGCCTTCGTGCGCAAGTTCAAGTCCGAGATGGCCGAGCCCGATGCGAGCCGCAGCCTCGACCTGCTGGCCGCGCTGTCGCACGGCGCATCACTCTCGGTGGGCTGCTACTGCGAGGAGGAGTCGCGATGCCACCGCTCGGTGCTGCGCAGCCTGCTCGCGGAGCGCGGCGCGAAGATCGTCGACTGATTCCGCTCAGACCATCGGCGCGCCGACGAAAACCGGCAGCCGCTCTGCCTGCGCGGAGTACGCAGCCAGCACAGGGAAGCCGGTCGGCGAAATCGCATCGGGCGTCAGCAACTGCGTGAACGCCCAGGCCACGGCCGTCGAGACGCCGGCCTGGGTCATCGTCTCTTCGCTGGCCGGCAGCGGCTCGGCAGCGATCTCGCGTTCGAGCGCCGAATACGCAGCGGCGAGCTGGCCCTGCACACGGTCCATCCACGGCTGGTGCAGCTTCTCGGCCGGACGCAGCTTGCGCTCGTAGACGATCTGCACAGTCTTCTCGCAGGCCGCGAGCGCGAGCCCCGCGAGGCGCAGCTCGCGCAGCCGCCGCGCCGGGTCTGCCGGCAGCAGGCTGCGCCCGCTGAGCGCCTGGGCGTAGTCGATGATCAGCGTCGAGTCCATCAGCACCGAGCCGTCGTCGCAGACCAGCGTGGGCGCCTTCACCACCGGGTTGATGGCGCTGAACTGCTCGAAGGTGCTGAAGACCGAGATCGAGCGGTGCTCGAAGGGAACGCCGAGCAGGCGCAGCGAGATGGCGGTGCGCCGCACGTAGGGTGAGTCGAGCATGCCGACGAGTTGCATTGGGTGTTCTCCTGAAAGACGGGCCTCACGATAGCGGCGCCGCCACGATCGTTGAATGGCAATCCATCGAAAATCGCGCTCGCGAACCGATCAAACATCGGCCGCGCCCCTCCCCACCGACCTCTTCCATGAACATCGACAAGAAAGACCGCCTGATCCTCGAAGCGCTGCAGACCGACGCGCGCCAGAGCCTGGCCGCCATCGGCAAGCGCATCGGCCTGTCGCAGCCGGCCATGAGCGAGCGGGTGCGCAAGCTCGAGGAAGCAGGCGTGATCGAGGGCTACGGCGCGCGCGTCAACCTGCGCGCGCTGGGCGTAGGGCTGCAGGCCATCATCCGCATCGACACCACGCATGCGGGCATCGCCAGGTACCTGAAGCTGTTCGAATCGATGCCCGAGGTGCTGAGCGCCGACCGCGTGACCGGCGAAGACTGCTTCTTCGTGCGCTGCGCGATCGCCGAGCCGGCCGACCTGGAGCGCGTGGTTGACGCGCTGGCGGTCGATGGTTCGGTGACGACTTCGCTGGTGCTGTCCAGTCCGGTGAACAAGCGGGTCACCGTGCACGCGGCCAGGCCGCCGAAGAAATAAGCAATAGACGGCCGCCTTCAGCGCTGCGCCTTGTCCTTCTGGTTCTGCGCCTCGATGCGTTCGCGCGCGGCCAGCCAGTCGGCGTCGCTCCACTGGCGCAGCTCGTAGAAGTTGCCGCCAGTGGCCAGCGCGTTGCCGCCGTCCATCATGATGCTCTGGCCGGTGAGCCAGTCGCATTGGCCCGGCGCCATCAGGAAGGAAGCGAGGTTCTGCAGCTCGCTCATGCGGCCGGTGCGCGCCATCGGGTTGTTCTGCTTGCTGCGCGCGCCGGGCTCCTCGCCGGGGTTCAGGCGCTTGCTCATGCCTTCCGTCGGAATCTCGCCGGGCCCGACGGCGTTCAGGCGGATGCCGTGGCGCGCCCATTCGACCGCGAGCGACTTGGTCATGACCTCGATGCCGGCCTTGCTCATGGCCGAGGGCACCACGTACGGGCTGCCGTTGTCGACCCAGGTGACGATGATGCTCATCACGCTGCGGAAGGCATCGCCGGGCTTCCATTCGCCCGACTTGGCCTGCGCCACCCAGCGCTTGCCCACCGCCTGCGTCACGTAGAAGCTGCCGTGGAACACGATGTTGGCGATGGCGTCGAAGGCGCGCGGCGAGAGGGCCTCGGTGGGCGAGACGAAGTTGCCCGCCGCGTTGTTCACCAGCCCCGTGAGGCCGCCGCTCTGGAACAGGCTCTCGACCATCTCGTCGACCTGCTGGGCGATGCGGATGTCCACGCCGAAGGTGTCGATGCGTCGCTGCGGAAACTGCTTGCGCCATTCGGCCGCGGTCTCCTCGCAGACCGACTGGCGCCGGCCGCAGATGGCCACGTCGGCGCCGAGGCTCAGGAAGCGCTCGGCCATTGCCCGGCCCAGGCCGGTGCCGCCGCCGGTCACCAGGATGCGCTGGCCGCTCATGAGGGAAGCTTCGAACATGATTCGTCTCCTTGGTCGATGAGAGGCGGCACGCGCCGCCACCGGCACATGCTACGCGTGCCGTGCTTTCGCGGCTTGCGTGAGGTGGCTCCGCCCCTCGGGCGAGAATGCGCGAAACGATTCTTCCGGAGACGACGACCGATGCCGAGCCCCGCCGACGATCAAGCCTTCGCACCGCTGGAGGGCGTTCGCGTCCTCAGCCTCGCGCTGAACCTGCCCGGGCCCGCCGCGCTGCTGCGCTGCCGCCGAATGGGTGCCACCTGCCTGAAGCTGGAGCCGCCGGGCGGCGATCCGATGGGGCTCTACAACCGCCCTGCCTACGCCGCGCTGCACGAGGGCATCGAGATCCGGACCCTCGACCTGAAGACCGAGGCCGGCCAGCAGCTGCTGCACGCCGAGCTTGCCTCCACCGACGTGCTGCTCACCTCGTTCCGCCCCTCGGCGCTCGCCAAGCTGAAGCTCGACTGGGCCGCGCTGCAGGCGCGCCATCCCTCGCTGTCGCAGGTGGCCATCGTCGGCGCGCCGGGCGAGCGCGCCGAGGAGCCGGGCCACGACCTGACCTACCTCGCCGAAAGCGGCCTCGTCACCGGCACCGAACTGCCGCCCACGCTCTACGCCGACATGGGCGGCGCCTTGCTCGCCAGCGAGGCGGTGCTCAAGGCCATGCTGCTGCGCTCGCGAAAGGCGGGCGGCGTGTACCTGGAGGTGGCACTGAACGCCTCGGCCGACTGGCTCGCCCTGCCGCGCACCTGGGGCCTGACGCAGCCTTCGGGCACGGTCGGCGGCGCGCACGCGGGCTACCGCGTCTATCCCTGCGCCGACGGCCGCGTGGCGGTGGCGGCGCTGGAGCCGCATTTCGCCGACCGGCTCTGCGAGGCCGCGCAGATCGCCTCGCGCGACATGCTGGCGCCGGCCACGCGCGAGGCGCTGGCGGCCTGGCTGCTGACGCGCACGCGCGCCGAACTCGAGGCCATGAGCCGCGAGCGCGACGTGCCGCTGCTCACGCTGGCCGACTGATCCGGCCGATCGGGCTCAGCGGGCGGCGCCGTCGCGCTGCCGGTCTTCGCGCTTGAGCGCGAGATACGTGTCCAGATCGATCTCGTGCAGCTGGCGCGGGTACTGCTCGGCACCCGCGAACCAGCGGCGCTGGCGGCGCTCGGCCTGGTCCGGCCCCGGCGCCGAGAGGTAGGCGTCGAGTGTCAGGAAGTAGCGCATCGCATTGCGCTCCACCAGCCCGCGCAGGCCGCGGATGTAGTCGGGCTGGCCCTCGGGCGTCTTGCCGACCACGGTGAAGCCCACCTTGTCGCTGCCGAAGGTCGCCAGATAGGCCATGGTGCCCAGCCGCACCATCGTGTTGTGGTCGTAGCTGTAGCTGAAGTGCAGGAAGCTCTTGCGCTCGTCGAGCGCCACGGCCTCGAGTGTCACGCGGTAGTTGCTGGTGCCCAGCGGGCCGCTTTCGGCGGAAAGCTCCACCAGCAGGTGATCGGGCGAATTGCCGCTGACCCGGTAGACGAAGGGCAGCTCGAAGGCCTGGTCGACAGGCTTGTCGTAGCGCCGCACCACATAGAGCGTGAGCATCTCGCTTCCCTGAGGGCCGCTGGCGACGCTGCAGCGCCGGTTGTTGACGTGCAGGGTCAGCACCTCGCACCAATGCGCGGAGCCTTTGAGTGCAGTGCTGATCTCGGCGAGCGGATGCTCGACGACGGCGTAGACGTCGCCCTGGAGGCCGTCCGCCGTCTCCATGGAATCGAGCTGCACGGGCCGGCCGAAGCTGCTGCGGTTCAGCTTGTCGCTCAGGCGCTGGTAGGTGGCGCGCAGCGCCTGGGCGGAAGAGTTCTCCGCCGGGGCCGCGAACGAAGACTGCATCGGGCAGGCCGCGAAAAGCAGCAGCGCCGCAGCAGCCAGGATGCGTGTCCATGGAGCCGGCGGGTGGGGCGAACTGCTCACGGTGCTCATGGTGCTGCTCATGGGGCCACACCATACAACGGACCGCCCCGCCCTCGCCTTCAGTCGGACTGCGCGGGCTTGCTGCGCCGCACCAGCAGCAGCATCGCGCCGGCCAGCAGCAAGGCCCCGGCCCACTGGCGCAGCGTCATCGCCTGCGAGAACAGTGCCGCCGCCAGCAAGGCGGCCACCAGCGGCTCGATCAGCGTGCCGACCACCGCCGCCGTCGGCGACAGGCGCCGCGCGCCCCAGGCGAAGGCCAGGTAGGCCACGGAGGTCGTCACCACGCCCGTGTAGCCCACGCCCAGCCATTGAGCGCCGCCGGACGGCCAGGTGATGCCCGAAGGCAGCGCCACGGCCAGCATGCAGAGCGCCGCGGCCGTCATCCCCCAGGCCGAGGCCGTGACGGCCGGCACCCGCGCCGGCATGCGCGCGTTGCCCAGCACCACCATCGCGTAGCAGAAAGCCGAGCCCAGCGACCAGGCGACGCCGGCCGCATGCTCCGGGGCCAGCGGGCCCCATCCTCCGGCGGGCATCACCAGCAGCAGCACGCCGGCCAGCGCGAGCAGCAGGCCGGCGATCAGCCTGCGGCCGAGGCGCTCATAGCCGCGCAGCACCGACACCAGCGTGACGATCACCGGCGCGCAGCAGATCGAGATGACGGTTGGCAGCGCCGCCCCCAGGTGCACGATGCCGGCGAACCAGCAGCTCACGTTGAGCGCCATTGCGGCGCCCGTGGCGAGCATCTGCGATCGCTCCCGGCTGCTCAGATCGGCCCAGCCGGCACCGGGCATCGCCGGCGCCCGCCAATGCAGCCACCACAGCAACGGCAGCCCGAGGGCGAAGCGCGCCAGCGACAGGCTCTGCGGCGCGATGCCGCCATCGATCAGGAATTGCGCCACCAGCGCACCACCGCCCCAGAGGGCGCCAGCCAGCAGCACGCCGCCCCAGGCCAGGGCGGCAGACGTTCTTGCGTTCATTGATGAAAGTTCTTTCTCCATGACGCCCCGCCATGGCCGGTCGCTTCAGGACCGGGGTTCAGGCAGCGGGCGTGACCATCCGAGCCGCCGGCCGGCCGAGGAGGCACGGGGCTGGCGGCAACCGCTTGGGTCTGAGCGCGAGGCGCGCTTCAGCAGCAGACGACGGACGGGGGAGAAAGATGGCGGACCATGTCGCGTATCTTATGCGTCCAAGACTTTTTCAAGGAACAGCACATGCCACTCGTGCGGATCGAGCTTTCCAGCGACAGCCCCGAAACCCTGGGCCCGGCCATCGGGGACCTCGTCTACCAGGCCATGCGGGACACCATCAACGTGCCGGAGCACGACAAGTTCCAGGTCATCACGCGGCATGCCCCGCACGAACTGGTGCATCCGGCGAGCTACTTCGGCGTGGCGTATTCGCCGGGCTTCGTGCTGATCCAGATCACGCTGAACCAGGGGCGCACCACCGAGATGAAGAAGGCCTTCTACAGGCGCGTGGCCGACGACCTGCACGGCCAGCTGGGCATCCGGCGCGAGGACGTGTTCATCAACCTTGTCGAGGTGGCGAAGGAGAACTGGTCCTTCGGCAACGGGGAGATGCAGTACGCATAGCGGCGAGAATCCCGGCGATGAAACGCCAGGGCACGCTCGTTCGATGGGAGAAGGACCGGGGCTTCGGCTTCATCCGCTGTCCCGAAATCTCCGCCGACGTGTTCGTGCACCTGCGCGACTTCTCGGAACGTGGCACCGCGCCGCAGGTCGGCATGCGGCTGGACTTCGAGGAGATCCATGTGGGCGGCAAGGGGCCGCGCGCGGTGGCGGTCCGAGCAGCCGGAGCACAGCAGCAGCGCCCGCAACGACGCCAGCAGCAGCAACCGCAACGTCGCTCTCCCCGTTCAGCCTCGTCCTCGCTGCCGATGGCGCTGCTGCTCGCCGGGTACGCCGCGCTGCTCGGCTACGGCGTGTGGACCGGGCGAATCCCGCCGATCGCGCTCGGCGTGTTGCTGCTGCTCAGCCTGCTGACCTTCTTCGTCTACGGCTTCGACAAGAACGCGGCTCAGGCGGGCCGCTGGCGTACTGCGGAGAACACCTTGCACCTGCTATCGCTGGCCGGCGGCTGGCCGGGCGCGTGGATCGCGCAGCGGCTGTTCCGCCACAAGGTGAGCAAAACGAATTTCATGGCCATCTACTGGGCCACCGTGCTGGCGCACATGGCGGCCGTCGGAGCCTGGGTCGGCAAGCTCGTGCCGACGCTGTAGGCGCCGCTCAGCGCGGCTTGCGGATGTTGCCGCGCACCGGACCCGCGGGCTTGCGCCCGGCCGTACCCGCGCCCGAGCCGTTGTCGCGCGGCGGCAGGCCGGTGTGCTGCGTGAGGATGCGGCCCTTCGAGGGCTTCACTGGCGCCAGCTTGACGGGGGCCGACTTGGCGGCCGGCGCGCTCGTCGAATTCTTACGCCGCGCGCTGGTGTAGCCGCCATCGGTCAGTGGCTGCCAGGTTGGGATGAGGTGGTGCTTGCCGTTGCCGATCAGGTCGGCGCGGCCCATCGACTTCAGCGCCTCGCGCAGCAGCGGCCAGTTGTTGGCGTCGTGGTAGCGCAGGAAGGCCTTGTGCAGGCGGCGGCGCTTGTCGCCGCGCACGATGTCCACCGTCTCGCTCTCGCGCGTGATCTTGCGCAGCGGGTTGCGGTTGGAGTGGTACATCGCGGTGGCCGTGGCCATCGGGCTCGGGTAGAAGGTCTGCACCTGGTCGGCGCGGAAGCCGTTCTTCTTGAGCCAGATCGCGAGGCTCATCATGTCCTCGTCGCTCGTGCCCGGATGCGCGGCGATGAAGTACGGGATGAGGTACTGCTTCTTGCCCGCCTCGGCCGAGTACTTCTCGAACATCTGCTTGAACTTGTCGTAGCTGCCGATGCCGGGCTTCATCATCTTCGTGAGCGGGCCCTGCTCGGTGTGCTCGGGTGCGATCTTGAGATAGCCGCCGACGTGGTGCTGCACCAGCTCCTTCACGTACTCGGGCGACTGCACGGCCAGGTCGTAGCGCAGGCCGGAACCGATCAGGATCTTCTTGATGCCCCTGAGCGCGCGCGCCCGGCGGTAGATCTTGATGAGCGGGTCGTGGTTGGTGTTGAGGTTCTGGCAGATGCCCGGGTACACGCAGCTCGGCTTGCGGCAGGCGGCCTCGATCTCGGGCGACTTGCAGCCGATGCGGTACATGTTGGCCGTGGGGCCGCCGAGGTCGGAGATGGTGCCGGTGAAGCCCTTCACCGAATCGCGGATGGCCTCGACCTCCTTGATGATCGAGTCTTCCGAGCGGCTCTGGATGATGCGGCCCTCGTGCTCGGTGATCGAGCAGAAGGTGCAGCCGCCGAAGCAGCCGCGCATGATGTTCACGCTGAAGCGGATCATCTCCCATGCGGGGATCTTGGTCGCGCCGTCGTGGCTGCCGTTCTCGTCGGCGTAGCGCGGATGCGGGCTGCGCGCGTACGGCAGGTCGAACACGTGGTCCATCTCGGCCGTGGTCAGCGGAATGGGCGGCGGGTTGATCCACACGTCGCGCGCCGTGGTGCCTTCGCCGTGCGCCTGCACCAGCGCGCGGGCGTTGCCGGGGTTGGTCTCCAGGTGCAGCACGCGGTTGGCGTGGGCGTAGAGCACCGGGTCTGCGCGCACCTGCTCGTACGACGGCAGGCGGATCACCGAGCGTTCGCGCGGCGGCACCTTGGTCTTGCCCTTGCCCTGCAGCGCAGGGTTGGGCACGAAGGTCAGCGGCTTGATGGCGGGGTTGACCACACTGCCGAGGACAGGCGAGCCGGCGGCTTCGGCGGCCTTCGCCACCGCCTCGGCCTCGTCTTCCTTCGCGCAGGTGGCGCCGTTGGCCTTGGCCTGGTCGGACACCATCAGGTACGGGTTGACGTGCGCCTCGACGCGGCCGGGCTCGTCGACGCTGGTGGAGTCGATCTCGAACCAGCCTTCGGGCGTCTCGCGCCGCACGAAGGCGGTGCCGCGCACGTCGGTGATCTGCTGCACCGGCTCCCTGGCGGCCAGGCGGTGCGCGATCTCGACGATGGCGCGCTCGGCGTTGCCGTACAGCAGCAGGTCGCACTTGGCGTCGACCACGATGGAGCGGCGCACCTTGTCCGACCAGTAGTCGTAGTGGGCGATGCGGCGCAGGCTGCCTTCGATGCCGCCGAGGATGATCGGCACGTCGTTCCAGGCTTCCTTGCAGCGCTGCGAATACACGATGGCCGCGCGGTCGGGGCGCGAGCCGCCGACGTCGCCGGGGGTGTAGGCATCGTCGCTGCGGATCTTCCGGTCGGCCGTGTAGCGGTTGATCATCGAATCCATGTTGCCGGCGGTGACGCCGAAGAACAGGTTCGGCTTGCCCAGCACCTTGAAGGGCTCGGCACTCTGCCAGTCGGGCTGCGCGATGATGCCGACGCGGAAGCCCTGCGCCTCCAGCATGCGGCCGATCACTGCCATGCCGAAGCTGGGGTGGTCGACGTAGGCGTCGCCCGTGACCACGATGATGTCGCAGCTGTCCCAGCCGAGCGCTTCCATCTCCTTGCGCGAGGTCGGCAGGAACTTCGCCGTGCCGAAACGGGCCGCCCAGTACTTGCGGTAGCTGGTCAGCGGCTTGGCGGCACGCGCGAAAAGGGAGACGTCGACGGGGGCGTTCATCGGTGGGAGTTGACAGCGCCGCGGGAGCGCCGTTGTGGGCAACCCTCGATTTTAGGGTTTTCCACCATGCCTGTCGCCCCGTGTGACCTGTGACCGGACTTTCCCGAAGGACTCATGCCCCGCCAATTTGATTGCCAAAGTCAAATAACTGAATGACAATGGCAACCATGTCCACATCTTCGCCGCCCATCGATACCGCTGCCGTCAAGGCGGTCCGGCAGTTCAACCGCTTCTACACCCGCCGCATCGGCGCCTTGGACCCCTACCTTGGCAGCGCCATGTCGCTGACCGATGTACGCGTGCTGTACGAGCTGGCGCACCGCGAAATGCCCGTCGCGAGCGAGATCGGGCGAGACCTCGGGCTGGACGCCGGCTACCTCAGCCGCATCCTGCGCCGCTTCGAGAACGAGGGCTGGCTGGTGCGCGAGCCGCATCCGCGCGACGCGCGCCAGAGCGTGCTGCGCCTGACCGACGCGGGCCATGCCGCGTTCGCGCCGCTGCAGCAGAAATCACGCGAGGAGGCTGCCGCCCTGCTCGCCACGCTCGCACCTGCGCAGCGCCAGCAGCTGGTGCACGCCATGGGCACGGTGCAGTCGCTGCTCGACCCCGAGGCGCCGCCCGCGAAGCCACAGGCTGCCGTCCTGCGCGACCCCGGCCCCGGCGACATCGGCTGGGTGGTGCAGCAGCACGGCGAAATCTACGCACGTGAATACGGCTGGAACAGCACCTTCGAGGCGCTCGTGGCGAGCATCGCAGGCGAGTTCCTGCTCAAGTTCCAGCCCGAATGGGAGCGCTGCTGGATCGCCGAGCTCAATGGCGAGCGGGTCGGCTCGATCTTCGTGGTGCGCAAGTCGGCCACGGTGGCGCAACTGCGGCTTCTCATCCTCACGCCCGGCGCGCGCGGGCTCGGACTGGGCGGCAAGCTGGTGGACGAGTGCATCGCCTTCGCGCGCCTGAAGGGCTACCGCAAGATGGTGCTGTGGACCAACAGCTGCCTGCTGGCCGCGCGCGGCATCTATGCCAGCCGCGGCTTCGAGCTCACAGGTTCCGAGCCGCATGAGGGATACGGCACGCCGCTGGTGGGCGAGACCTGGGAGCTGAAGCTGTAGTGCCAGGAACACCGCGGAACCGGCTTTGCCGGGCCGCCGGTGTTGCCCCCGGTAGGGGGTTGGCGAAGCGACACGAAGTGCGCGCAGCCTGGGGGCGAGCAAAAGTTATTGCATGAACCAGCCGTGGCTCACTACCAGCGACTGCCCGGTCAGCGCATTCGTCGGGAACCCTGCGAACAGCAGCGCCACGCGCGCCACGTCTTCCGTGGTCGTGAACTCGCCGTCGACCGTCTCCTTCAGCATCACGTTCTTGATGACTTCCTGCTCGGTGATGCCCAGCGTCTTCGCCTGTTCGGGAATCTGCTTCTCGACGAGCGGCGTGCGCACGAAGCCCGGGCAGATCACGTTGGCGCGAACGCCGTGCTTGGCGCCTTCCTTCGCGACCGTCTTGGCCAGGCCGATGAGGCCGTGCTTGGCCGTCACGTAGGGCGCCTTCAGCAGCGAAGCCTCCTTGGAGTGCACCGAGCCCATGTAGATCACGCTGCCGCCGCGGCCCTGTGCGTACATGTGCTTCAGGCACGCCTTGGTGGTGAGGAAGGCGCCGTCGAGGTGGATGGCCAGCATCTTCTTCCAGTCGGCGAAGCTGAACTCCTCCACCGGATGCACGATCTGGATGCCTGCGTTGCTGATGAGGATGTCGATGCCGCCGAAGGCCGCGGCGCCCTCTTCCACCGAGGCGTTGACCTGGTCTTCGTTCGTCACGTCCACGCCCACGCCGATGGCTTGCGCGCCAGTGGCCTTGAGCTCGGCCGCGGTGGCGTCGGCCGCTTCCTTGTTGAGGTCGGCGATGATGATCTTGGCGCCTTCCTGCGCGAACAGGATGGCGATTTCCTTGCCGATGCCGCTGGCCGAGCCGGTGATGTAGGCGACCTTGTCCTTGAGTTGCATGGTGATGTCCTTGAGGGTTGGGGTTGGAAAGCCGGCGACCTGAAGCCGCCAGCAAGAATCAGGCGAGGTAATCGTGTTCGACGGTGCCAAGCGCGAGCGTCATGTCGGCGATGTAGTGCACTGCCGATTCGACCTTGCGCACCGGCAGATCGGCAACCGGCGCGAGCGCATGCGGATGCAGTTCGAGCGAGCCGGGGCCGCCCCACGCGCCGTGCAGCGTCACGTCGACCATGTGATAGCGCACCAGCTCGCAGATGCGCGCCGTGCCGTCGACGTGCGGAATGATCTTCAGCAGGAAGTTCGGCTGCGCGATGCCCGCCAGGATGGGCGCGGGGTCGAGCGTGCGGTGCTTGAAGCCCATCGTGGCCTTGGCCACGCGCACCTTGCCGTAGTCGAGCGTGCCGACCACCACGTCGGTCTCGTAGTCGAGCACCGGCGAGGCGAGCTTCTTCGGAAAGCCCCAGAGCTCGCGCCCGCCGGCAATGGGCGGATGGTCGTTCAGGTACATCGCGTGCACGTACGCGCCCTTCTCCACGCCCTTGGCGGTGCGCAGCTGCACCGGGATGACCTGGCCCGACTCGGTGTAGTCGCCGAAGCCGGTCGAATCGGGCATGCGGATGAATTCGTACTTGACCAGCGGCTCGACCACTTCGAGCGGCTCGGGCACCACCGCGCGCAGGGCGTCCATGTCGGTGCGGTACGTGATGATCAGGAATTCGCGCCTGATGAAGCGGTAAGGCCCTGGCGGAAAGGCCGGACTGGTCAGCGGCATCGCGAATGCCGTTCGTCGCACGTCTTCAATGTTCATGATGCAAACATTTCCTCCTGGTGAAGCTGAAGCGGTGAAATGACGGCCCAGTCTCGCGCTGGTTTCTTAGCCGGGGCTGAATCGCCGCGCGACTCGGCCCGACAAGTCAGCGCGACAACCCCGGCCGCTTGACGCGCCCCGAGCCGTGCTCGCCGAGGTCGAAGGTGGTCACGCCGTTGACCGTGGCGTCGGCGCGCAGCGTCTCCGGGTGCGCCAGCGTCACGCGCATGTCGCGCGCGCCGGCCTCCCAGTGCTCTTCCACCGCGGCGCGCGAGAACTCGTAGTCCTTCGACTCCAGCTCGTAGGGCTTGTCGCGGTAGATCAGGTGGAAGATGTCGATGGGCTCGTGCGTGAGCTGCGACTGCACCTCGTGCACGCTCGGGTCGTTGCGCAGGCTGGCGGGCAGCTTGGAAATCAGGTCGGCGATCGCCTGCTGCAGGTTCATGTTGGCGGCCAGCGCGTCGGTGTTCATGCGCGTGCGGCTCGAGTAGGTGATGTCCTTCTGCCGCTCCAGCACGCCCGCCATTGTGCGGGGCATCTCGCCGCGCGCGTTGAACAGGTCGACCTGCAGCACCACCAGCGGCTCGTTGCGCGGGTGCGTGTCGAGCACGTACTGCAGCGGCGTGTTCGAGACGATGCCGCCGTCCCAGTAGTCGTCGCCGTCGATGCTCACCGGCGCGAAGCCCGGCGGCAGCGCGCCGCTGGCCATGATGTGCTCGGGCCCGATGCACTGGCGCGTGTTGTCGAAGTACACCGAGTTGCCGGTGCGCACATTCACCGCGCCCACGCTGAAGCGGGCCTCGCAGGCGTTGATGCGGTCGAAGTCGACGAGCCGCTCCAGCGTGGACCTCAGCGGCGAGGTGTCGTAGTAGCTCAGAAGCGGCGCGGCGCCGCCCATCAGGAAGGCTGGCGAATAGCGCGGTTCGAAGAAGCCAGGAATGCCCACCAGCGAGGCCATGGTGGCGCTGTACTGGTTCTGCGTGGCCCGGTCGCCCAGCCACGAAGGCAGTCGCTGCGAAGGCCCCGAAGACACGAGGTGCCAGAACTCGCGCAGCCGGTCGACCCTGTTTTCCTGCGCGTTGCCCGCGATCAGCGCTGCATTGATGGCGCCGATGGAGACGCCCGCGATCCAGTGCGGCTGCAGCTCGGTCTCGCTGAGCGCCGCGTACACGCCGGCCTGGTAGGCGCCGAGCGCGCCCCCGCCCTGCAGCACCAGCGCCTTGCGGGCGGTGCGCATGTCCTCGCGGCGCGAGGCGAAGGGGTCGAGGGGCTTCCTGGAAGCGGTGGAGGCGGCACGGGTTTTCTTCTTCGGTGGTGTCGTCGTCATGCGTTCATTTGACACCACCCCCGAGACACAAACCTGACCAGGGGTTGTTGCCCCTGGAACGATTTCACATCTTCGGCAGCATCTGCCCGCGGATCTCGCCGCCCGGATTCGCGGCCGTATGGATGTTGGCGTACCACTTGCCCGCCGACAGGTCGGCCGCCTGTGCCGGCGTGAGCGTGGCCTGGCCCTCGATCGGGCTGGCCGGGTTGGCGAAAGGCAGCACCACGCCGGCATTGGCGCCCGCCGCGGCCGGGCCGTGGAAGTGCGCCATGGTGGCCGGGCCGCTCAGGCCGGAGTAGGTGATCTTGTACTTGAGCACGTTGGTGTCGCGGTTGAGCCAGGCCTCGGCCATGCCGGTGCCGCGCGTCATGTTCGGCGGGACTTCGCTGGCCGCGTTCATCGCACCGCTGAAGCTCGCGACGTTCGACTTCGACATCATTCCGCAGCCGGCCAGCGCGGCGCTGGCAACGCCGGCGACGAGAGCCGCACGCAAAAGAGAGCGATATTGGGTCATGAGCTTGATCTCCTGGTTGTGAAAGCGTCCACAGCATAGGCAGCTCCCTGGGCCCTTTCCTGTCGGCCATCGCCCCGACTTGGCCCGGCGTGCACAACCTGAAAGAGAATGTGTCGATGACTTCTTCAGCCCCTGCAGTCCCTTCGGCCCGCGACGTGGTCGGTTTCTGGAGCGAAGCCGGCCCCGAGCGCTGGTTCGCCAAGGACGACGCCTTCGACGCCGACTTCATCTCCCGCTTCGCCGAAGCCCACCAGGCCGCAGCCCGCGGCGAACTCGACCACTGGGCGGCCGATGCCCAGGGTGCGCTGGCCCTGCTGGTGCTGCTCGACCAGTTCCCGCGCAACGCCTGGCGCGGCAATCCGCACATGCTGGCCACCGATGGCCGGGCGCTGGCCGTGGCCAAGGCCGCGATCGAGGCGGGCTTCGATCGCCAGTGCGAGCCCGTGCTGCAACGTTTCTTCTACCTGCCCTTCATGCACTCGGAAGTGCTGGCCGAGCAGGAGCGCTCGGTGGAGCTCAACGCCGCGCTCGACGACAACACCCAGCGCTTCGCCGTGCTGCACCGCGACATCGTCGCGCGCTTCGGCCGCTTTCCGCACCGCAACAGGATGCTGGGGCGCGCCAGCACCCCGGAAGAACAGAAGTTCCTGGACGAAGGCGGCTTCGCAGGCTGAGCCGCCTGCAAGGCAGCGCCGGTCAGTCGTCGTTGTGCGGCAGCGGCGCTTCGCGCGTGGGGGACGGGTTCAGCTCGGGCAGGTCCTTCATGTCCTTCATCGAGCCATAGGTGCGCGCATAGACCCAGGTGAACTCCGCGCCCAGCAGGAAGATCTGCGCCGAGTAGTACACCCACACCAGCACCACCACCAGCGACCCCGCCGCGCCATAGCCAGAGGCCACGCTGCTCTTGCCGATGTACAGGCCGATCAGGTGCTTGCCCACGGTGAACAGCAGCGCCGTCACCGCCGCGCCCACCCACACGTCGCGCCACTGCACCTTCACGCGCGGCATGATCTTGTAGATCATCGCGAAGATCACCGTCACCATCGCGAAGCTGAAGACGAAGTTGACGACCTGCGCCGTCGTCTCCCAGGCGCCGAACATCGGCGACCACCACTTGCCCAGCGCCGCGAGCGCCGCGCTCGCCACCAGCGACACCATGAGCAGGAAGCCGATGCCCATGATCATGCTGAACGACAGCAGCCGCACGCGCAGCATGTTGAACAGCCCCTTGGTGTTGGTGCGCGCCGGCGCGCGCCAGATTCGGTCGAGCGCATCCTGCAGTTCGCCGAAGACCGTGGTGGCGCCGACCACCAGCAGCCCGATGCCGACCACCGTGGCCACGATGCCCTCGGTCGGCTTGTTCACGGCCTTGAGCATGCCCTGCACGGCGGCCGCGCCCTGCTCGCCCATCAGGCCCGAGAGCTGCGCGAAGATCTCGCCGCGCGCGGCCTCCTGCCCGAAGACCAGGCCCGCCACAGCGATCACGATCAAGAGCAGCGGCGCGATCGAGAACACCGTGTAGTAGGCCAGCGCCGCGCCCATACTCGGAGCGTAGTCGTTGGACCACGAATTGAAGGCCCGGCGGCAGAGATCGAAGAGCGCGCGCAATTGCGTGACCATTTGCGTGACCATGCTGGAATGTCCTCCGTGAAACGCTTGAAGCAGCTGGATGCCCGCCTACGATAATCGCTCGACATGCAACCGTCTCCCCCCGCAGCCCATCCCCAGTCGCCGCGCGACCTTTTTGTTTCGTTCACATGGCTCGCACTGCAGGGCTTCGGCGGGGTTCTCGCCATCGTCCAGCGCGAGATGGTCGAAAAGAAGAAATGGCTCACGCCCGAGCAGTTTCTCGAGGACTGGGCCGTGGCGCAGGTGATGCCGGGGCCCAACGTGATCAATCTTGCGCTGATGATCGGCGACCGCTACTTCGGCCTGCGCGGCGCACTGGCGGCGGTGGCGGGCATGCTGACCATTCCACTGGTGGTGATCCTCGCGCTGGCCGTGCTGTACGCGCACTACGCCGGCAACCCGCAGGTGGCGGCCGCGCTGCGGGGCATGGGGGCGGTGTCGGGCGGGCTCATCGCCGCCACGGGCGTCAAGCTGGTGCCCCAGCTGCGCAAGCACCCGCTGGGCTTCGCGACCTGCCTGGTCATCATGGCGCTGGTGTTCGTGGCCATCGCGGTGCTGAAGATTCCGCTGGGCTGGGTGCTGCTGGTGGTCGGCGGCGTGGCCTGCATCTGGACCTGGAAGAGGATCGCCCCATGACCATCGCGATGCAATGGCACGACTGGCTGGCCCTCCTCGGGCAGTACATGCTGCTGTCGCTGCTGTCGATCAGCGGCGCCATCACCACGGTGCCCGACATGCACCGCTACCTCGTCACGCAGCACGGCTGGCTCACCGATGCGCAGTTCAGCTCCTCGGTCGCCATCGCGCAGGCCGCCCCCGGACCCAACGTGCTGTTCGTGGCGCTGATGGGCTGGAACGTGGGGCTCAACGCGGGCGGCGGAATCGGCGCCGGGCCGCACGCCTGGGTGCTCGGCCTCTTCGGACTGCTGGTCACGATGCTGGGCATCATGCTGCCGAGCACCACCCTCACCTACTTCGCCACCCGCTGGGGCCACCGCAATCGCACGCGCCGCGAGGTTCGCGCCTTCAAGCAGGGCATGGCGCCCGTGGTGGTCGGGCTGCTGATCGCCACCGGCTGGGTGCTGGCGGCAGGAAACCATGCCGGCGATGCGCCCGCGTGGCACCTGTGGCTGCTCACCGGCGCCGCCGCGCTTATCGTCTGGCGCACGCGCGTCCATCTGCTCTGGCTGCTCGGCGCCGGGGCTGTGCTGGGCGCCGTGGGCTTCGTCTGACCGTTCTTCCTTCCCCTTTCATCAGGAACACATCGACATGTCGCAACTTCGCCCGCTCGGCCGCTCCGGCCTCCAGGTTTCTCCGCTCGCCTTCGGCGGCAACGTGTTCGGCTGGACCGTCGACGAGGCGGCCTCGTTCAAGCTGCTCGATGCCTGGCTGGACGCCGGCTTCAACTTCGTCGACACCGCGGACGTGTATTCGGCATGGGTGCCGGGCCATACCGGCGGCGAGTCGGAGACCATCATCGGCAAGTGGCTCAGGCAAAGCGGCAAGCGCAACCGCGTGGTTCTGGCCACCAAGGTCGGCAAGCCGATGGGCGAAGGCAAGGTGGGCCTCGCGCCCAAATACATCCGCGAAGCCGTCGAGGCCTCGCTCAAGCGCCTGCAGACGGACTACATCGACCTCTACCAGTCGCACGACGACGACGCCAGCACCCCGCTGGAAGAAACGCTCGGCGCCTTCGACAAACTGATCAAGGAAGGCAAGGTGCGCGCGATCGGCGCGTCGAACTACACGGCGCCGCGCCTGGCCGAGGCGCTCGACGTGTCGGAGCGCCTGGGCATCGCCCGCTACGAGAGCCTGCAGCCGCTGTACAACCTGTACGACCGCGCGGTGTTCGAGGACGAGTTGGAGCCGCTGTGCATCAAGCGCGAAGTGGGCGTGATCAACTTCTACGCGCTGGCGGCCGGCTTCCTCACCGGCAAGTACCGCACCGAGGCCGATGCGGCCAAGAGCGCGCGCGGTGCCAACACCACGAAGAAGTACCTCAACGAGCGCGGCCTGCGCATCCTCGACGCGCTCGACAAGGTGGCCCAGCAGTACAACGCCAAGCCGGGCCAGGTCGCCATCGCGTGGCAGATCGCGCGCCCGGGCGTGACGGCGCCCATTGCCAGCGCGACCTCCGTCGCGCAGCTCGAGGAACTCGTGGTCGCGACGCAGCTGAAGCTGGACGCAGGCACCATCGAGATGCTCGACCGCGCCAGCGCCGAGACCGCTAAGCCCGCAGCCTGATGAGCGCGTTCGATTCCATCGCCGCCCCCACGCTGGAGCATTTCGCCGACCTGCGCATCGAGGTGGGCGTGCCACAGGTGCTGGGCAACAGCCCGCGCGGATTGCGCCGCGTGGTGCCGATCATCGGCGGCGAAGCCATCGGCCACGGGTGGCGGGCGCGCGTGCTGCCGGGCGGCAGCGACTTCCAGCTGATCGTGAGCGACACGCTCTCGGAACTCGACGCGCGCTACGGTCTGGAGACCGATGCGGGCGACCTGGTCTACGTGCACAACAGCGCAATGCGCAGCGCCCCGCCCGAGGTGATGGGCAGGCTGCTGCGCGGCGAGCCGGTCGACCCGTCGCAGGTGTACTTCCGCTGCAGCCCGCGCTTCGAAACTGCCTCGGCTTCGCTGAAATGGATCAACGAGCGCATGTTCACCGGAGCCGGCGTGCGCCATCCGGCCGAGGTGGTGATGCGCTTCTTCGCGCTGAATTAGGGCCTGTTCACACTATTTCCGGGGTCGCGTTGGTGCTCCAAGGGGCTGGATGCAAGGCGCCCGTGCGCAGCAAGGCTGGCGCCTTGCAAGCGCGGGCAACGCCGCAGACGGCCCCTTGGAGCACCAACCCTGCGGGAAGGGCAGCCAGGGCGGGCCACTCGGCGTTGCACTCCTAGCGTGTGCGCATGCACACGCGTCGTCGCGCGCCTTGATTGGCCCGCCCTGGCTGCCCTTCGCGACCCCGGAAATAGTGTGAACAGGCCCTAACCGTCGACGGGGTTCAGCGGCGTCGAGAGGATGCGCTGATAGAAGGCCACGTCGAGCCAGCGCCCGAACTTGAAGCCCGCCTGGCGCACCGTGCCCGAGTGTTCGAAGCCCAGACTCTGGTGCAGCGCGATGCTGCCCGCGTTGGCCGCGTCGATGGCGCCGACCATCACGTGCACGTCGCGCGCCACCGCCTCGGCGATGACCGCCTCCATCAGCGTGCGGCCCAGTCCCTTGCCGCGGTACGCGCTGTCGACATAGACCGAGTGCTCCACCGTGTACTTGTAGGCGGGAAAGGCGCGGAAGCTGCCGTAGCTCGCAAAGCCCAGCAGCTTGCCGCTCTCGTCCTCGGCACCGATAACCGGGAAGCCGTTGGCGCGCTTGGTGGCGAACCACGTGACCATGTTCTCGGGCGTGCGAGGCTTGTAGTCGTACAGCGCGGTGGAGGTGACGATGGCCTCGTTGAGGATGGCCAGGATGGCGGCGGCGTGGGCTTCTTCGGTGCAGGAGATGAGACGCATGGTGCTGGCCTTCGTTGAAATTTTGTTCAATATAGGAGAATAATAATCTCATATGAGAAACGACTCATCTCCTGATCCATCCCCCGCCGAAGTTTCCGGCCAGAACATCGACCTGCTCATCGCCACCCGCCTGCTGGCGCTGCGCCAGTCGCAGGGGTTGAGCCTCGCGGACCTGGCCGAACGCTCGGGCGTGAGCAAGGCCATGATTTCCAAGGTGGAGCGCGCCCAGAGCAGCCCCACGGCCGTGCTGCTGGGCAAGCTGGCCGCCGGGCTCGGCGTGCCATTGGCGCAGTTGCTGACCGAGGAGAAAGGGCAGCCGAAGCGGCTGCGCACGCGCGCCGAGCAGGAGGTGTGGCGCGACCCGCAGGCCGGCTACCTGCGGCGGCAGGTAGCCGAGCGCCAGGCGGGCAGCGGCGTGGAGATGGTCGAGATCGAGCTGCCGCGCTCGGTGCAGGTCGACTACCCACGCTGGAGCGGCAAGCCATACCGGCAATGCCTGTGGATGCTCGAAGGCGAACTGCGGGTGGACTACGGCGACGAGCGCTTCGAACTCGCACCGGGCGATTGCCTGGACTTCGGCGTGGACCGGCCGCTGGTCTTCAAGGCGCTGGGGCGCGGCGCCTGCCGCTATCTGCTGGTGGCAAGCCCGGAATAGCCTACGACGCGCGAAATCGGCGTACCCACGCGGTAGGCAGGCTCCCACATGCACATCCGGCGCGCGCCGGTGCTGCGGGCGGCCTCGTCCTGAATACTGCAAGGCATCCAGACTTTCGGAGGAACGACGATGTCTTTCGCGCTTTACATGATCGGTTTCCTGATCTTCCTGGCCGGCGTCGCATGGGGCGCCTCCGTGGCCGGCGTGCCCACGCTCTACATCGGGATCGGTGCGGTGATCCTGCTGGGCATCGGCATCTTCAGCGCGGTGGGCCGCACGCGCGGCAAGGACCCGTCCTGAGCGTCCTGAGTTCACGCGGGCTTCACGCCGCCCGCACAGAGGGCCGCTAACTTCGCAGCGCGCCGCGGCAAGCGGTGCGCATTGCTTCAAGTCAGCGGCCCCATGCATACATCACCAAGCCTCTTCGCTCCGCTTCTTCCCTCCGCCGCTTCGACGGCGCCCGCACCGGCCTCTTCCGCCGGCAGCGGCACGGGCCACATCAAGGTCGACCTGCTCGTCGTCGGCGCGAGCTTCGCGGGCCTTGCCTGCGCCAGGGCCGCGGCACTCGCAGGCCTGAGCGTGGTGGTGCTGGAGAAGAAGACCGCCGCGGGCACCAAGCTTCACACCACCGGCATCATCGTCAAGGACGCGGTCGACAGCGTGCCCTGGCTGTCCGAGGTGCCGCCCGAGTTGGTGCGGCGCATCGAGGGCGTGCGGCTCTATGCCCCCGACATGCACCACGTCGACCTGCATGCGCCGGGTTACTGGTTCTGGGCCACCGATGCGCCCGCCCTGCTCGACTGGATGGTGGACTCGGCCCGGGCCTGCGGCGTCGACGTGCAACTCGGCACGCTGTTCGAGCAGGCGCTGTGGCTCAATGGCCGCTGGGAAGTGCCGCTGACGCGCGGTCCCTGCATCACGGCCACATATCTTGTCGGCGCCGACGGCCCGCATTCGCGCGTCGCGAAGGCACTGGGCCTGTCGCGCAACACGCGCTTTCTCTATGGCGTGGAGCACGAATACCAGGGCGCGAGGATGGCGCCCGACCTGCTGCACTGCTTCATCGACCGCAAGCTGGCGCCCGGCTACATCGGCTGGGCGCTCGAAGGCGTGGGCGTGAGCCAGATCGGGCTGGCGCGCCGCGTGGGGCACGGAGACCCGGGCGCGCTGAAGCTCGATCCGCTGCTTCGCAAGATCGCCCCGGCAGTTACGCCCGGCGATGCGCCGCCGGTCGCGGTGCGCGCGGGAATGATCCCCTGCGGCGGCGTGCTGCCCGTGGTGGCGCGCGAACGTGCGCTGCTGGTGGGCGATGCGGCGGGCATGGTGTCGCCGGTGACCGCAGGCGGCATCCACACCGCCCTGCTGCACGGGCAGGGCGCAGGCGAGGCGGTGGCGCGCTTCATCCGAAGGGAAGCGGGCGATCCGGCCACGTGGTTCGTGCGCGGGTATCCGGGCTTCAGGCTCAAGCGCGCACTGCGCTGGGCCTTCGACCACTTCCAGAACGACTGGATGTTCAACCACCTGCTCGGCACGCCGCAGATGCGGCGGGTGGCGGAACTGGTCTATTTCCACCGCAAGGGTGGATCGCCGGGGAGCTAGGCGCTGCGCTGGCGCAGGGCCTCGTACAGGCACACGCCGCTGGCCACCGAGACGTTGAGGCTCTCGACCGCACCCGCCATCGGAATGCTCACGAGCTCGTCGCAGGTCTTGCGCGTGAGCTGCCGCATGCCCTCGCCTTCGGCGCCCAGCACCAGCGCCAGGGGGCGCTTGAAGTCGCTCTGGTAGATGGTGCCCGGCGCGTCGTCGCTGGTGCCCACGCACCAGATGTTGCGCTCCTTGAGCTCGTTCAGCGTACGCGCGAGGTTGGTGACCATGAAGTACGGCACCGTCTCGGCCGCACCGCTCGCCACCTTGGCGACGGTGGCGTTGATGCCGGCCGCGTGGTCCTTCGGCGCGATGACCGCGTGCGCGCCGGCACCGTCGGCCACGCGCAGGCAGGCGCCGAGGTTGTGCGGATCGGTCACGCCGTCGAGCACCAGCAGCAGAGGCACGGTGCCGGCCTCTTCGAGGCCTTCGAGCAGTTCGTCGAGGGAGCGGACCTGGGCCACGGGCTCGACCCGCGCCACCACGCCCTGGTGGCCGTGGCTGCCGCTGAGCTTGGAAAGCCGCGCGCCGTCGGCCTCGATGAGCCGAACGCCTGTTTCCTGCGCGCGGGCCAGGAACTGTTTCATGCGCGCATCGCGCCGGCTGGCGTCGAACAGCACTTCGAGCACCGACTTGGGCGCGGTCTTGAGGCGCACGCCCACGGCATGGAAGCCGAAGATCACTTTGGGGGAAGACATCCGTGGATTATCCCTGCCCCCTCGGGGCCGGCCCCACCCGCCCGCTCAGGCCAGCGGCAGGCCGCTGAGCGCGCGGGTGCGCTCGTCGTGCAGTTCCTGCACCGCCAGCGCCCTCGGATGCACCTTCGCGGCGTTGCCCACGCTCTCCAGGTACTGGCAGGCGGCGTGCCCCTCGGCCGCCTTCTCGTAGCGCGCGATCCAGGCATCGCGCGCGGGCAGCTTGTCGGGCGACACCGGCCACACGCCCGGACGGGGCCGCATGTGGTCGCCGATGCCGACGCGCCAGGGCTTGGCACTCAGCCGGGCGCGAAAGCAGTTCTGGTTGCGGCACATGCGCGCGTAGACCTTGTCGACGCTCAGGGCGTGGAAGCAGTCGGCCACCGCCATGTCGGACGGGTTGAACACGTCGTGCATCGCCAGCAGCCGGAAGCCCGCCGGCGTGCGGTAGATGCGCAGGTTCCAGTCGGGATGCTGCTGCATGAAGCGCGCGATGCGCTCCGCGGCCCGCTTCTCGGGTGCCGGGTTGCCGCTGTGCTCGCCGCGCTTCTTGCGCTGGCCGATGACCCAGGCCACGGCGAAGACCACGATGCCCGCGATCAACCCGCCCAGCCAGGTCCTGGCGGCCCAGCCGCCGACCACGCCCGCGATCAGTGCAGGCACCAGCGCGAAGCCGAACACGCTGCCGCGCAGGGGCTCCTCGAAGTCGATGTCGACGAAGAGCACGTCGGGCGTGTTGAGGCAGCGCGCGCCGTAGCCGTTGCGGGTGACGACGGTATCGCCGTGCCGCTCGACGATTTCCTCGCGGATCGGCACGCCCTCGGCACCGTTGTAGGCGAGCTTGCGTTCGCGGCGCTCGAGCTTCTCGCCCTTGTGGGCGATGCGGTCGAAGGCGTCGCGGGTGCGCTGGTCGGCGTGCGCCTGTGCCGCCACGGGGCTCTCGTCGGACCAGCCGTAGCGCCGCACGGTGATCTGCTTGCCGGCCACGCGCTCCTGGATGCGGCCTTCGGCCCAGTACTGGGGAACGATCATCGATTTGTTTTTTCTTGGCTCAAGCCTTCTGTCCGAACAGCAGCCAGACCATGACCGCCGCCAGCAGGATGATGAGCACCGGCAGCCATTTGTAGCCGCCGCCGTACACACGGCCCGGCTCGTCCATGGGACGGCGGGGCATGTGCTGGGTCAGGGGGCCGAAGCCGCCCAGTGTGGGATCGTCATGGTTGTCGACCAGCCGCTTGGCCGCCGCTAGGCTCAGCCCGGTGGCCTCGCGCGTGAGGCGTATGGCCTCGATCTTGTTGCCCTGCGCAAGCGCCGTGAGCGCGGTGGAGGGCATCGATGCAAAGCCGCGGTCCTGCCTGGCCGCCGTGGGCACGCAGCGTCCGCCCATGGCGCTGCTGTCGTCGTCTCCCGCTTCCTGCCGATCGGCAAAACGATCGACGGCTTCCTTGGCCGACTTGAGGTCCATGCCCGTGCGGGCGCGCACGATCTTGATGGCCTCGATCATCCTGCCGCGCTGCAGCGCCAGGACGGCGTCGGGCGGAAGTTCCTCCATGAACATCTCCTTGAATGTGGCTTGCTATTCATTTAATAGCTTATTGCTCTTGTCAGGCAGGCGCCAGAGCCACTTTTTCATTAAGCGCGACGCGACCGGCCTCGATGGTGATACGTCGTTCGCAACGCGCGGCGATGCCACGGTCATGGGTGACGAGCACGAGCGTGGTGCCCAGCTCGCGGTTGAGGTCGAACATCAGCTGCATGACCTGCTCGCCGGTGGCGAAGTCCAGGCTGCCCGTCGGTTCGTCGGCCAGCAGCAGCGCAGGCTGCACGACGAAGGCACGGGCCAGCGCCACGCGCTGCTGTTCGCCGCCGGAGAGCACCTTCGGGTAGTGGCTCAGCCGCTGGCCCAGGCCGACACGGCCGAGCATTTCGGTGGCGGCCTTGCGGGCGTCCTTGCGGTTGGCCAGCTCCAGCGGGAGCATCACGTTTTCCAGAGCACTCAGGTTGCCCAGCAGCTGGAAACTCTGGAACACGAAGCCCACGCGCTGCGCGCGCACGGCGGCGCGCTCGTCCTCGTCGATGGCGAAGATGTCCTGCCCCGCCAGCTTCACCGTGCCGCGCGTGGGCGTATCCAGCCCGGCGATGATCGACAGCAGCGTGCTCTTGCCGGAGCCCGAGGCGCCGACGATGGCGGCGGTTTCCCGCGCGCCGAGGGTGAAATCGATGTCCTGCAGAATGTCCAGCGTGCCTGCCGAATCGGTGACGGACTTGAACACATGCTCGACGGCGACAATGGCATCAGACGGGGGTTGGGACATGGAAAGGCTCTGGTTTTGAATCGACGTGACTTTATCTTGACCACCACCGCGCTCGGCAGCGCGGGGATATGGACGACGACGGCGCAGGCCCAGGCCTCGTCTTCCACGGCGGCCTCTTCGGGCAAGCCGGTGATCCTGGTGCTGGGCGATTCGCTGAGCGCAGAGTACGGCCTCAAGCGCGGCGAAGGCTGGGTACCCTTGCTCGAGAAAAGGCTTGCGCAGCAGAAGATTTCTGCAACCGTGGTCAACGCCAGCATCAGCGGCGACACCAGTTCCGGCGGCCGTGCCCGCTTCGCGCCGCTGCTCGCGCAGCACAAGCCCAGTCTGGTGGTGCTCGAACTCGGGGCCAACGACGCGCTGCGAGGCCTGCCGCTGTCCGACACCGAAAGCAACCTGATGCAGATCACCAAGGCCGCGCAGGCCGCGGGCGCGAAGGTGCTGATCGTCGGCATCCAGGTGCCGCCCAACTACGGCGGCGACTACACGCGGCGCTTCGAGGCGGTGTTCTCCAAGGTGGCGAGCGCGACCAAGTCGGCGCTCGTGCCCTTCCTGCTCAAGGGCGTGGCGGATGCGCCCGACGCGCTCTCGCTGTTCCAGGCCGACCGCATCCACCCGACGGCGGCCGCCCAGCCGCAACTGCTGGACAACGTCTGGGCCGAGCTGCGCAAGCTGTTGCCCAAGCAATGAAAAAGCCGCCGCGGGCAAGTGCCTGCGGCGGCTTTTCTTGATGGATCGGCAAGTCTGGACGGGATATCAGCCGTTCTTGGTGGGCAGGTCCGGCACCGTGGGCGGATCGCGTTCGAGCGAGGCAACGTCGGTTTCGGGATCGCCAGGTGCCAGCCCGTCGCTGCTGGGATTGAGCTTGCGGTTCGCCTTTTCGCGGAGCTTGTCTTCCTTCTTCTTCTTCTTGGCCAGCTCTTTCTGACGCTTTTCGTAGCCGTAGTTGGGTGTTGCCACTGGATCTCCTTGAGGCGAGGCAGTCGGGTTGACTGCCGTGGCCTACTGTAAGCGATAAAGCTGCTGTCTCGAGGAGGTACCCCATGACGCGCTCGAGGCGACAGGAGCGACGGCAGGATGCGATTTCTTACATCCGAGCCAGCGCCTGCTGAAGATCGGCGCGCAGGTCTTCCACGTCTTCGAGGCCGATGGAAAAACGCACGAGCGTGCCCTTGTACGGCCAGCGCGCCACGCTGGCATCGCGCATCAGGCCGATGTCGTAGGGCACCACGAGGCTGATCGGTCCGCCCCACGAATAGCCGAGGCGGAACAACTGCAGGCTGTCGCAGAAGCGGTCGACCTGCTCGGTGCTGTAGCGCTCGTCGAACACCACCGAGAACAGGCCGGCGGCCAGGTTGGTTTCGCCGCACAGCGCGCGCCAGTGGGTATGGCCTGGGGAATCTTCGAGCGCGGGGTGCAGCACCTGCGCGATCTCTTCGCAGCCGTTGAGCCAGCCGGCCAGTTCGCGCGCCGCGCGGTCGTGCGCCGCATAGCGCAGCGCGATGCTGGGCAGCGAGCGCAGCAGCGTCTCGACGTCGCCCACGCCGATGCCGAAGCCCATGCGCATGTGCGTGAGCTTGAGCGCGCGGTGCAGACGCTCGTCGCGCGTGGTCACGCTGCCCATGAGCACATCGCCGCCGCCGCTGGGATACTTGGTGAGCGCGTGCACGGAGATGTCGACGCCCTGCCCGCTGCCGTTGAAATCGAAGGGCGCGAAGGCCAGGCCTGCGCCCCAGGTGTTGTCGAGCACGGTCATCACGCCGCGCGCACGGCAGATGCTGGCCAGCGCCGGCAGGTCGGGGAACTCCATGGTCACCGAGCCCGCCGCTTCCAGCCATACCAGCCGCGTGCGCTCCGAGAGCTTGGCCGCGAGGTCTGCCGGGTTCATCGCGTCGTACAGGCGGTGCGTGACGCCGAAGTTCGCCAGTTCGCCGGTGGCCAGCGCCTTGTTCGGGCCGTAGGCGTTGTCGGGAATCAGCACTTCGTCGCCGGTCTTCAGGAAGGCGAACGAGACCAGCGAGATGGCCGCCAGACCGCTGGGCACGAGCAGGCACTCGGTACCGCCTTCGAGCGTGGCCAGGCGCTCCTCCAGCGTGAAGGTGGTGGGCGTGCCGTGCAGGCCGTAGGTGTAGCCGGCCTTGGTGCGCCAGTCTCGCGCGCGCATGGCGGCGACGTCGGCGAAGAACACGGTCGATGCCTTGAACACGCCGGGCTGCGGCGCGGCGAAGGTGGCGGGCGGAACGTAGGGGTGGTGGATCAGGTTCGTGGAAGGCTTGCTCATGGGTGCATGCTAGCGCGACCCGCATTCGGGGCCTTGCGCGGAGCTTCCGTCGCACAATGCGCGGACCGGCCCTCCCCTTCATCCCGTTTCATGGAAGAAGCCCGAGACAGTGCAGCTGACACGCCTCGCCCCTCCCCACCTGCGGCCCTTCGTGCGGCTGATGTGGGCCTCGTCGCCCGACGGCACGCCCGTCGAGCAGCCGGGCGCACGCGAGCATGTGCTGCCCACCGGCGGCATGCATCTGGTCTTCAGGCTTTCGGGGCCGTCGTTGCGCCTCTTCCACGACGGCGCCGACGTGCAGGGATTCACAGTGGGCTATGCGATGGTGGGCGGAACCCGCTCGGCCTTCTTCGTGCGCGACGTGTCGGTGACGACGCACTCGGTCGGCGTCATGCTGCAGCCGGGGGCGGCCCGGGCCCTCCTCGGCGCTCCCGAAGACGCTCTGGCCGAGCGGCATACCCCGCTCGAAGCGCTCTGGGGCGCGGACGCGAACTTCGCGCTCGAACAGCTGCACGGCACCGACTCGCTGCCGCGGCAGCTTGCCATCGTCGTCGCGCTGCTCGAAGCACGCCTTGCCTCGTCCGCGATGCATGGCCTGCACCCCGCGGTGGCGCAGGCATTGGCGCGCATGTCCGGCGCGAGCGCCAACGACGACGACGGACAGGCCGGCGCCATCGGCCAGCTCGTGAAGCAAAGCGGCTACAGCCACCGGCGCTTCATCGCTCTCTTTCGCGGGATGACCGGGCTGGCGCCCAAGCAGTACGCGCGCATGCTGCGCTTCGACCATGTGCTCGGGCAATTCGCCATCCAGCAAGCCCGGCCCTGGGTCGAGCTGGCGCTGGAGGCCGGCTACAGTGACCAGGCGCATTTCAACCGCGACTTCCTGGCCATTGCCGGCATGTCGCCGCAGGCCTACCGGCGGGCGGCACCGGTTTCTTCACGGCACGTGCGCATCTGAGCCGAGCGCCGGAGCAGGCGCCGCGCCGCAGGTCAAATTTGTTCAAGACGACGCGGAGCGCGAGCACCAGAATCGCGCCCATCACAACCCGAAGGGACAACGACGCCATGGCCATCCACGAACTGTTTCCGTACCTCTGCGTCAACGACGCCAATGCAGCCATCGAGTTCTACTGCAAGGTCTTCGAGGTGAAGGAGATCTTCCGCCTGACCGAGCCCAGCGGCCGCATCGGCCACGCCGAGCTGGACTTCCACAACGGCGCGATCCTCATGATCTCGGAGGAATTCCCCGAGTTCGACATACTCAGCGCGAAGACGCTGGGCGGCAGCGCAGTCTCGCTGCATCTGCACGTGGACGACGCCGACGCGGTGGTGGCGCGCGCGGTCGCCGCGGGCGCCACGCTGGACATGGCGCCGCAGGACCAGTTCTATGGGGAACGCTCCGGCGTCTTCCATGACCCGTTCGGCCATCGCTGGAACGTGGGGCACAGCATCGAGAAGCTGACGCCGGAGGAAATGCAGCGGCGCTACACCGCCATGTTCACCGACGCCGGGTGATCCGGCGCCGGCATTGCCGGATCAGACCGACCACTTCTCGATCAGCTTCTCGGCGCCGAGCGAGTCGTAGCCCTCGAAGGGCTGGTGGATCCAGGGGTTGGTGGCCAGGTACTCGACCGAGTAGTCGGGCGTGAAGGTCGACAGCGCCTTGGTCCAGATCACGGCGCTGCGCAGCTCGGTGATCGGCTTGTAGTTGTTGCGCAGCATGTCCATCACCGCGTGCAGCGTGTGGCCCGAGTCGGCAAGGTCGTCCACCAGCAGCACCTTGCCGGCGATTTCGCCCTTGGGCGTGGTGATGTAGCGGGCGATGTCGAGATGGCCCTGCACCGTGCCGGCATCGGCGCGGTACGAGCTGGTCGACATGATCGCCAGCGGCTTGTCGAAGATGCGCGAGAGCACGTCGCCCGGGCGCATGCCGCCGCGCGCCAGGCACAGGATGGTGTCGAACTGCCAGCCCGACTGGTGCACCTTGATCGCGAGCTTCTCGATCAGGTTGTGGTACTCGTCGTAGCTGACGTAGAGATGCTTGCCGTCTTCAGTCAACATAGCGTGGTTTTTCCTTCAATGTCTCTTCTTCTGGGGAACACCGCGGAACCGGCTTCGCCGGGCCGCTGGTGTTGCCCCCTGCAAGGGGGTTGGCGGCCACACGAAGTGGGCAAGCCTGGGGGTTAGGCAGATCAGTCGGCCAGGTAGGGGTGGCGCATCATGATCGTGTGGTCGCGATCGGGGCTGGTGGACACCATGTGGATCGGCACGCCCGTGACCTGCTCGATGCGCTGCAGGTACAGCCGCGCATTGATCGGCAGCTTGTCGTATTGCGTGACGCCCACGGTGCTTTCGCTCCAGCCTTCCAGCGTTTCGTAGATCGGCGTGCAGCGCTCGATCTCGTCCGCGCCCATGGGCAGGATGTCGGTGGTCTCGCCGTCGAGTTCGTAGCCGGTGCACAGCTCCAGCTTCTCCAAGCCGTCCAGCACGTCGAGCTTGGTGATGCACAGGCCCGACAGGCCATTGACCTGTGCCGAGCGCTTGAGCAGCGCGGCGTCGAACCAGCCGCAGCGGCGGCTGCGGCCGGTGGTCACGCCCTTCTCGGCGCCCACGGTGCTCATGTGGTAGCCGGGGGTGCCGGGCGTGGCCCAGTCGAGTTCGGTGGGGAACGGACCGCCGCCCACGCGGGTGCAGTAGGCCTTGGTGATGCCCAGGATGTAGTGCAGCATGCCCGGGCCCACGCCCGAACCGGCGGCGGCGTTGCCGGCCACGCAGTTGCTGGAGGTGACGTACGGATAGGTGCCGTGGTCCACGTCCAGCAGCGTGCCCTGCGCACCTTCGAACAGCAGGTTGGCGCCGTCGCGGTTGGCATCGTTCAGCTCGCGCGAAACGTCGGCCATCATGGGCTTGAGCAGCTCGGCGTGCTTCATCGCCTCGTTGAAGACTTCGTCGAAGTCGATGGCGGGCGCGCCCAGCACCTGGGTCAGCACGTGGTTGTGCAGCTCGAGCAGCACGCGCAGCTTGGCGGCGAAGCGATCGGGGTGCTTCAGGTCCTGCACGCGCAGCGCGCGGCGGGCGATCTTGTCTTCATAGGCCGGGCCGATGCCGCGGCCGGTGGTGCCGATCTTCTCGATGCCGCCCTTCTCGCGGTAGGCCTCGCGCGCGATGTCCAGCGCGGCGTGGAACGGCAGGATCAGCGGGCAGGCCTCGCTGATGCGCAGGCGCGAGCGCACTTCGACACCGGCCTTTTCAAGCCCCTCGATTTCCTCGAACAGCTTGGCGGCCGAAAGCACCACGCCGTTGCCGATGTAGCACTTGACGCCGGGCCGCATGATGCCGCTCGGGATCAGGTGCAACGCGGTCTTCACCCCGTTGATGACCAGCGTGTGGCCCGCGTTGTGGCCGCCCTGGAAGCGGACCACGCCCTGGGCGCTCTCCGTCAGCCAGTCGACCAGCTTGCCCTTGCCCTCGTCGCCCCACTGGGTGCCGACGACGACCACGTTTCTTCCGGTGGTTACGCTCATGCTCGTTCCATTACTTCAAAAAATCAGATCGCACGGACACTCCACTGGCCGGCCTGCTCGACGAGCTCGCGGTCGCAGTGGAATTCATCGATTTCGCTGCCATGGCCCGGCAGCACGCAGACTACCGTTTCACCGGCCTTGCGCAATTGGGCAATGGCCTGACTCAGGCCGGCCGCGTCGCTCCAGGGCGCGCGGATGGCGGCGCGCAGCGGGCGGGCCGGCAGCACGCCGACCAGTTCGCGCACGTCGAGGCTGAAGCCGACGGCCGGGCGGTTGCGGCCGAACACGGCCCCCACCTCGTCGTAGCGGCCGCCGCGCACCAGCGAATCGGCCGCGCCGGGCACGTAGATGCCGAAGCGCATGCCGCTGTAGTACGCATAGCCGCGCAGGTCGGCCAGGTCGAAGCTGATCTGGCGGCCGGCCACGCCCTGCAGGCCGGCGGCAAGCTGCTTCAGGTCGGCCAGCGCCGCACCGACCGCGGGCGTGCCCTTCAGGGCCTTGGCGGCCTCGTCGAGCACGGCCTCGTCGCCGTAGAGCTGGATCAACGCGCGCAGCCCCTCGCGCGAGGCGGCGGGGAAGTTCCTGGTGAGCGACTCGAGCTCGCTCGCGTCCTTGGCCGCCAGTGCTGCATGCACCTGCGCCAGGGTGGCGCCGTCGACCGGCACGCCGGCGAACAGGGCACGCACGATGCGGGCATCGGCCAGGTCGACGATCACGCCCTCGCGCAAGCCGGCGGCATCGAGGCAGTCGAGCGCCAGCAGCAGGGTTTCGGTGTCGGCCTCGAGGCCGGCGTGGCCGTAGATCTCGGCGCCGAACTGCAAGGGCTCGCGGGTGGCATGCGGGCGGTCGGGCCGGGTGTGGAGCACCGGGCCGCAGTAGCACAGGCGGGCCACGCCGTCGCGGTTCAGCAGGTGGGCATCGATGCGCGCCACCTGGGGGGTGGTGTCCGCGCGAAGGCCCATGCTGCGGCCGGAAAGCTGGTCGACGAGCTTGAAAGTCTGGAGGTCGAGCGCCTCGCCGGTACCGGAGAGCAGCGATTCGAGATGCTCGAGCAGCGGCGGCATCACCAGCTCGTAGCCATAGCCACGGGCGGTATCGAGCAGCTGGCGTCGAAGTTCTTCGATGTGGCGCGCCTCGGAGGGCAGCACATCGGCAATGTGATCCGGAAGGACCCAGGCGGACATGGGGATCGGGGGCGTGGTTAAAACGGGATTCTACCGGCACCGGGCACCCGGTCCGGCACCGGCGTCAATCGGCGGGCCGGATCAGCCCAGGATCCAGAGCAGGACCAGGCCCAGAACGATGCTGCAGAGCCCGAAGAAACGCAGCTGGCCGTCGCGCAGCTGCATGAGCTGCCCGAAGCCGCGCCGCCACCCTCCCGGCGACACGAAAGGCAGGATGCCCTCGATCACCAGGACGAGCGCCAGCGCGCTCCAGAAAGTGTCGGCGCTCACGGCTCCTGAAGTCGGCTGCGGCCGGAAGTGATCAACGGCGAGGCGCGTTGGTGGTCGAGCCCGAGCCCTGCATGGCGCGGAAGAAGTCCGACGACGGGTCGAGCACCATCACGTCGCTCTTCTTGTTGAAGCTCTGCTTGTAGGCCTCGAGGCTGCGGTAGAACTGCGCGAACTGCGGGTCGCGGCCGAAGGCCTCGCTGTAGGTGGCGGCAGCCTGGGCATCCCCTTCGCCCTTGATCTTCTGGGCGTCGCGGTAGGCGTTCGCCACGATCACTTCGCGCTGGCGGTCGGCGTCTGCGCGAATCTTCTCGCCCTCGGCCGTGCCGGTGGAACGCAGTTCGTTGGCCACGCGCTTGCGCTCGGCTTCCATGCGGCGATAGACCGACTCGGTGATGGCTTCCACGTAGTCGACGCGCGTGATGCGCACATCCACCACGTCCACGCCCCAGGGCTTGCTGCCCTTCACCACCGAGAGCACCTCGCGCTGCACGTCGGCCATGAGGGCCTCGCGGCGCACCGAGATCAGATCGCGCACCGTGCGCTTGTTGATGTTTTCCTGGAAGGCGTTGCGGACCACGCGGTTGAGCTGCATGGCGCCGGCGTTCTCGTCGAGGCCGACGTTGCGGATGTAGGCCTGCGGGTCGCTGATGCGCCAGCGCACGTACCAGTCGATCACCACGCGCTGCTTCTCTGCGGTGAGCATGGGCTCGGTGTCCACGCTGGAGAGCGTCAGCAGGCGCTTGTCGATGTACGACACGTTCTGGAACGGCGGCGGCAGCTTGAAGTTGAGGCCGGGCTCGGTGATGACCTGCTTGATCTGGCCGAGGGCATAGACCACGCCGAACTGGCGCTGGTCGACCACGAAGAGCGTCGAGCTTGCCAGTACCAGCAGCACGAGGATCGAGGTTGCGATGAATCCGATTCTGTTCATGTTCTTGCGGGCCTTTCTCAACGCACGTCGCGGTCACGCGAGCGGCCGTCGCGGCCGCGCACGTCGTTCGTGGCAGGGGCCACCGGGATGACCGAGGACTGTGCCGGCGCCGTGCCGGCGACGCTGGGGCTGGCCGCATCGACCGGCGTTGCCGCGTTGCCGCCGCTCATCTGCATGAGCTTGTCGAGCGGGAGGTACAGCAGGTTCGAGCCCTGCTTGCTGTCGACCAGAACCTTGGTGGTACTGGCGTAGATCTGCTGCATGGCGTCGGTGTACATGCGGTCGCGCGTTACCTGCGGGGCCTTCTGGTACTCCGACAGCACGGCGCTGAAGCGGCCCGCATCACCCTGCGCCTGAGCCACGATCCGCGCCTTGTAGGCCTCGGACTCTTCCTTCAGGCGCGAGGCCGTACCGGTGGCCAGGGGCACCACGTTGTTGGCGTAGGCCTGCGCATCGTTCTTGGTGCGCTCGCGCTCCTGGCCGGCCTTGAGCACGTCGTCGAACGCGGCCTGCACCTGCTCGGGCGGGCGCACACCGCCTTGCTGCAGGTTGATGCCGACGACTTCGACGCCGATCTTGTAGCGGTCGAGAATGGTCTGCATCAGCGCGCGCACGCGCGGCGCGATCTGGTCGCGCTCCTCGGCGAGCGCGGCGTCCATCTTCATCTTGCCGACCACCTCGCGCACCGAAGTCTCGGCCACCTGCACGACGGTGTCGGCGGGCGACTTGCTCTCGTACAGCCAGGCGCGCGGGTCGCTCAGGCGGTACTGAACGGCGAACTTGATCTCGACGATGTTCTCGTCTTCGGTCAGCATGGCCGATTCGCGCAGGCCGGTGGAACGCACGATGGCGTCGCGGCCCACGTCGGCCGAACGGATCTGCGTGGTCACCACGACTTCGTGGCGCTGGATGGGATAAGGCAGGCGCCAGTTGAAGCCTGCGCCCACGGTGCTCTTGTACTTGCCGAACTGGGTGATGACGGCCTGCTGGCCTTCGTTCACGATGAAGAAGCCGGTGCCGAGCCAGATCAGCACGGCCACCGCGGCCACGAGGCCGATGCCGAAGCCTGCGTTCTTCATGTCGGGCTTGTAGCCGTTGCCGCCGCCGCCATTGGGACGGTTGCCGCCGCCCTTGCCGCCGAAGAAGCCGCCGAGCTTGCGGTTGAGGTCGCGCCAGAGTTCATCGAGGTCGGGCGGGCCCTGGTTGGGGCCCTGGCCGCGGGGACGGTTGTCGTTGCCGTTGTTGCCTTGGGGCGGAGGCGTGGGGCCGCCGGGGGGATTGGCATCGGGGGGCCGGTTGCCGGCCGGGCGGTCGCCGTTGGAGGAGGACGGCTCGTCGCCGCGCCCCCATCGGCCGTCGTTCAGGTTGAACATGCCCAGAAACCCTCTCCGCGCTGGCTTTGAATTCATTCGCTTCGTTCTCTTGTCAGTGGCGGGATTGTGCCCAATCCATCGGTTGCATCGTGCAATTCAGCGTCCGCAGCAGGGGTCATCGTATCGGGTGCGGAGCCCGACTGCCGGGCAAGCTCGGCTCGGAGCAGCGGCACGCCCTCGCCGGTCCTGGCGCTGAGGAAGATGCGGGGAACCTGCACGCCGTCGATTTCCATCTCGTCCTGCAGATGCAGCGGATGCTGCGTGCTTTCAAGGGCGTCGAGCTTGTTGAAGACCAGAAGCTGCGGCACGGCGTCCGCGCCGATCTCGCGCAGCACCGACTGCACCTCGGCCATCTGCTCGGGGTAGTGCGGGTTGGAGGCATCGACCACGTGCAGCAGCAGGTCGGCATCGACCGCCTCCTGCAGCGTGGCCTTGAAGGCATCGACCAGCCCGTGCGGCAGGTCGCGGATGAAACCCACCGTATCGGAGATCGACACCTGCCTGCGCGCATCGCCCAGGTAGAGATGGCGCGTGGTGGTATCGAGCGTTGCGAACAGCTGGTCGGCCGCATAGGCGCGCGCCTTGACCATCGCATTGAAGAGCGACGACTTGCCCGCGTTGGTGTAGCCCACCAGCGAGATGTTGAAGGCGTCGCGGCGCTCGCGCTGGCGGCGCTGCGTGCCGCGCTGCTTCTGCACCTTGGAGAGGCGCTCGCGCGTGCGCTTGATCGACTCGCCGATCATCCGGCGGTCGAGCTCGATCTGCTTCTCGCCCGGGCCTCCGCGCACGCCCGCGCCGCCGGTCTGGCGCTCGAGGTGCGACCAGCGACGAACCAGCCGCGTGCTGAGGTACTGCAGGCGGGCGAGCTCCACCTGCAGCTTGCCTTCGTGCGAACGCGCGCGCTGGGCGAAGATCTCGAGGATGAGGAAGGTCCGGTCGTAGACAGCGACGTCGAGCTGGCGCTCGAGGTTGCGCTGCTGCGCAGGGCTCAGGGCCTGGTCGAAGATGACCTCGCTCGCCCTGTGCAGGGCAGCCAGCTCCTTGATTTCTTCGGCCTTGCCGCTGCCAACGAACAATGCCGCGTCGGGCGCCTTGCGCTTGCACGCGAGGCGGGCGACGGGCGTGAGGCCCGCGGTCTGCGCAAGCAGGCCGAGTTCCTCGAGTTCGCTGTCGAAATGGGGCAGCCCGAAATCGACGCCGACGAGAACGGCGGCGCCTTCCTGGCGGGAAGTCAGTTCAGACAAGCGGGATCAGAAATAGGGAAAAGCGCGGCAGCGGTGCCGCCGCGCTCCGCGCGATCAGGCGGCGTTGTCGTCGTTCTCGGTAGCCGAGAAGTTGACGGCACGACCTGGCACGATGGTGGAAATGGCGTGCTTGTAGACCATCTGCGTCACCGTGTTGCGAAGCAGCACGACGTACTGGTCGAAAGACTCGATCTGGCCCTGCAGCTTGATACCGTTCACCAGGTAAATGGAGACCGGCACATGCTCGCGACGCAAGGTGTTCAGAAACGGGTCTTGTAGAAGTTGCCCTTTATTGCTCACGATATTCTCCGTGTTCAAGAGTAGTTGTTGGAGGAGAAGACCTTAACACAGGGTTTCCGCGCCGCAGCAATCGCACCCAAAAGCCTTTGAAAAATAACGTCTCTCAAAAGCCGGAACTTCCACCCCGGTCAGAACTCAACGGCGGCCATCCGCCGCCAAATTCAGTCAGTCGTCCTTGTCGACAAAGGGATTGTGGGAGCTCTTGAACTCGATGCGCAAGGGGGTACCCACGAGATCGAACTCCTTGCGGAAGCGTCCCTCGAGGAAGCGCTTGTAAGCATCGGTCACATGTTCGAGCGAATTCCCGTGGATCACGATCACCGGCGGGTTCATGCCCCCCTGGTGCGCATAACGCAGCTTGGGACGGAACATCCCGCTTCGCTTGGGCGCCTGGAACTGCACCGCCTCCAGCAACAACCTCGTCAGCACCGGCGTCGACATCTTGCGCGTGGCCGACTTGTGAGCCTGCGCGATGGCCTGCCACACCGGACCCAGGCCCTGGCGCTTGATGGCCGAGATGAAATGCAGCGCCGCGAACTTCAGGAACGCGAGGCGGGTCTCGATCTGCCGCTGGATCTGCTCGCGCTGGTAGCTGTCGACCGCGTCCCACTTGTTGATGGCGATCACCACCGCGCGGCCGCTTTCGAGGATGTAGCCTGCGATGTGCGCGTCCTGGTCGGTCACGCCCTGCGTGGCATCGAGCAGCAGCAGGACGACGTTGGCCGACTCGATGGCCTGCAGCGTCTTGACCACCGAGAACTTCTCGATCGCCTCGAACACCCTGCCCTTGCGGCGCAGGCCTGCCGTATCGATCAGCTCGAAGCGCTGGCCGTTGCGCTCGAAGGGTACGGATATTGCGTCGCGCGTGGTGCCCGGCATGTCGAAGGCCACGAGGCGCTCTTCGCCCAGCCAGGTGTTGATCAGCGTCGACTTGCCCACGTTGGGACGACCTGCCACAGCCAGCTTGATCGGCTTGTTGACGTCGTCCTCTTCCTCCTCGTCATCGGGGTCGGGAAGGTTCAGCGGCGCCAGCGCCAGCTCGACCAGGCCGCGCATGCCCTGCCCGTGCGCCGCGGACACGCCGTGCACCTCGCCCAGCCCGAGCTCGTAGAAGTCCACCAGCTTGGTGCCGTCGTGCATGCCCTCGGCCTTGTTGGCCACCAGCACGCAGGGCTTGCCGATACGGCGCAGCTCGTTGGCGATGTCATGGTCCTGCGCGGAGAGTCCTTCTCGTGCATCGACCACGAAGATCACGACGTCGGCCTCGGCGACGGCCTGTCGCGTCTGCTTGGCCATCTCCTTGTAGATGCCGCTGCCGGCGTCAGGCTCGAAACCGCCGGTATCGATGACGATGAATTCGCGCTTGCCCAGGCGGCCGTTGCCGTAGTGGCGGTCGCGCGTGAGGCCGGCGAAGTCGGCGACGATGGCGTCGCGCGTCTGCGTCAGCCGGTTGAAGAGGGTCGACTTGCCGACGTTCGGCCGCCCGACCAGGGCCACGACCGGCTTCATGGCCGGCCTTTCGAGGGCGCGGTTTTCATGGTCGGGCCTTGGAAAGAGAGAAGGAAAGAAGAAAGAGGGTTACTCGGGGCGATAGCCAAACACGCCACCCTTGGCGGTCACCACGACCACCGTGTTGCCGGCCAGTGCCGGCGCAACGGTGATGGCCGAGCCGTCCGGCGTGATGCGGTTGAGCAGCGCGCCGTCTTCACGCGAGACGAAATGCAGGGTGCCGGTGTCCTCGCCGATGATCAGCGAGCGGCCCACGGCCAGCGGCGAGGTCAGCACGCGGTTCTTGAGCCGGGACATCTGCCAGGCGCGCTCGCCGTCGGCACGGCGCCAGGCCACGACGCTGCCGTCGGACTCAGTACCGTAGATGAAGCTCTCGTTGCCGCTGACGCCGTCGGCGCCGGAGGCGGGCTTGCTCCAGACCAGCGAACCGCGCACCGTTTCGACGCAGCCGACGCTGGCATAGTACGCACGCGCGCAGATCGTGTCGCCGAAGCGGCTCACGCTGCCGGTCAGGTCGACCAGGCGCTCCACATCGTTGGTGCCGCGCGGCGCCGCAATGGGCGATTCCCAGCGCGAAGTGCCGTTGGCGGGGTTGATGCCCACCAGCCGGCCGCCGATGCCGGCCACCAGCGTATCGCCCACGGCGAGCAGCACGCCCGACTTGCGCAGCACCAGGTTCTCGCCCGCGCGCTGCTGGATCCACAGGCGGCGGCCGCTCTGGCCGTCCCAGGCGCTGATGCTGCGGTCGGCGGTCTGCACGAACACGCGGCGGCCCGCCACCAGGGGCGCGGTGAAGGCCTGCGCCGAAAGCTTCTGCTTCCAGAGCACCTTGCCGTTCTCGATGGCGACCAGCTCGTTGCCGGTGGTGACGACTGCCGCCACCGATCCGTCGCTGCCCACACCGGCCGCCAGCGGAGCGCCAGCGCTGGCGCGCCAGACTTCACGGCCGGCGCGCGCGTCGATGGCAACCACCGTGCCGTCGCTGCCGGCCACGGTGACCGTGTCGCCGCTGACGTCGGTGGTCAGGGGGAACTTCACCTCGGGGATGCGCACCGTCCACGCCTGGCGCACGCCCATCAGGGCCGGGTTGGCGGGAAGCTCGTCCGGCTTCGGCTTGGACGAACCCGAGCAGGCAGCCAGGAGCGCTACCAAAACGAGAGCTGATCCCGCACGCAAGGCGGACGATTCAGGCATGAGGCGCTTGAAATTCATGATGCGGTCAGGGAGTCTTGGGAGCTGCGGGAGTGACGGTGACTACAGGAGCCAGGCTCTTGGGGTCGACGCCGACCGCGTTGAGCTTGATCTCCACCAGGCGGCGGTAGTCGGAAGTGGCGCCGAGGCCAGTCCAGGCCTTGCGGTATTCGGTCTGAGCCTCTGCGCGCTTGCCCTGGGCCAGGTAGATGTCGCCCTTGCGGTCGGCCACCAGGGGTTCGAATTCCTTCGGCACGCCGCCGTCGAGCTGCTTCAGGGCCTCGTCGTAGGACTTTCCGTCGAGCAGTTCGGCCGCCAGCCGCAGCCGGGCAACGGCCTTGTAGCCGGGGTCGATGGCGTTCTGGGCCACCCATTCGAGCTCGGCGCGCGAACCCGCGGCATTGCCCTTCTCGTACAGCGTCTTGGCGACCAGCAGGCCGGCCTGCTGCGCGTAGGTGGTGCCCGCGAAGCGCTTCTTCATGTCGTCGAGCACGAGCGCGATGCGCGCCGGGTCGCCCGCCTGCGCGGTCTTCTCGATCTCGTCGTAGAGCGACGAGGCCTGCGCCGCCTTGTTGCGGCCATACCATTGCCAGCCGTTCCAGGCCACGAAGGCGCCGGCAACGAGCAGCACGACCGAGGTGATCAGGGTGCCGTAGGTATTCCAGAAATGCTTGAGCTGGTCGAGCTGTTCCTGTTCTTCGAGGTCGAGATGGGTTGCCATGCGTGTCAGGTATTGGGAGCCGGCGATTGTAGGGTGGCGGCCCAGGCGGCCACTTCCGAAAGAGACCGGGCGACTTGGGCACCGCCTGCGTCGCGCAGCGACTTGACGGTGACCTCGCCGCGCGCCAGTTCGTCTTCGCCGAAGATCAGTGCGTAGCGCGCACCGCTCGCGTCGGCCTTCTTGAACTGCGCCTTCATGTTGCCGCCGCCCGCGTGCTGCAGCACGCTGACGCCCGCGGCGCGCAGTTGCTCGAGCACCACCATGACCTGCGGCAGCACCGCGGCCGAGGGAACGACGGCATAGGCCGCGGG
The DNA here is from genome assembly GCF_048305045.1 of Variovorax sp. 278MFTsu5.1. Lineage (NCBI taxonomy): Bacteria > Pseudomonadati > Pseudomonadota > Betaproteobacteria > Burkholderiales > Comamonadaceae > Variovorax > Variovorax sp. 278MFTsu5.1. Next base: position 2,994,725 of record NZ_CP157622.1, on the reverse strand, counting down.
CGCCGCGGACGGCACCGGCAGGCCCAGTTCCTGGATCAGCAGCAGCAGCCGCTCGATGCCGAGGCCGAAGCCCACGGCCGGCGCCGGCTTGCCACCCATCTGTCCGATGAGCCCGTCGTAGCGCCCGCCTCCGCAGACGGTGCCCTGCGAGCCGAGCTGGTCGGTGACCCACTCGAAGACGGTGAGGTTGTAGTAGTCCATGCCGCGCACCAGGCGCGGATTCACGCGATAGGCCAGGCCCGCGGCGTCGAGCACGGCCCGAACGGCGTCGAAGTGAGCGCGCGATTCCTCGCCGAGGAAGTCCATCAGCTGGGGCGCGGCCTCGACGATGGCCTGCATCGCCGGATTCTTCGTGTCGAGGATGCGCAGCGGGTTGCTGTGAAGGCGCCGCTTCGCATCGGCGTCGAGCACGTCGGCATGCGACTCGAAATGGCGGATCAGCGCATCACGGTGCGCCTGGCGCTCCGCCGGCTGGCCGAGGCTGTTGATCTCTAGGCGCACGTGCTCGCCCTCGACCAGGCCGAGCTCGCGCCAGAGCGCGCGCACCATGAGGATCAGTTCGGCGTCCACGTCGGGGCCCGGGAAGCCGAGCGCTTCGACGTCGAGCTGGTGGAACTGGCGGTAGCGCCCCTTCTGCGGCCTCTCGTGGCGGAACATCGCCCCCATGGTCCACAGGCGCAGCGGGCCGTTGTAGAGCGCGTTGTGCTCGACCATCGCGCGCACGATGCCGGCCGTGGCCTCCGGGCGCAGCGTGAGCTTGTCGCCGTTCATCGAGTCGGTGAAGGAGTACATCTCCTTCTCGACGATGTCGGTGACCTCGCCGAGACCGCGCACGAACAGTGCGGTAGGTTCGACCACGGGCGTCACGATGTAGTGGTAGCCGTAGCGGGCCAGCAGTTGCCGCACCTTCTGTTCGAACCACGACCACAGCGCCGAATCGGGCAGGCGGTCGGTGCGCGGCACGCTCGCCGGCAATATGTCGTTCATGCCTTTGACGGCATTGATCTTGTCAGCCATAGGAGAAAGCGGTCAGGCGACGTCGGCAGCCAGCGGCTGGCCGAAGCGCTTTTCAATGTAGTTTTCGACGAGCTGATGGAACTCGTTGGCGATATTGTCGCCGCGCAGCGTGAGGGCCTTTTCGCCGTCGATGAAGACCGGTGCCGCAGGCGCCTCGCCCGTGCCGGGCAGGCTGATGCCGATGTCGGCGTGCTTGCTCTCGCCAGGGCCGTTGACGATGCAGCCCATGACGGCCACCTTCAGCGTCTCCACGCCCGGATATTTCTTGCGCCAGACCGGCATCTGCATGCGCAGGTAGTCGTCGATCTGCTTGGCAAGCTCCTGGAAGGTGGTGCTGGTGGTACGGCCGCAGCCCGGGCAGGCGGTGACGCTCGGCACGAACACGCGCAGGCCGAGCGCCTGCAGGATCTCGGAGGCAATCACCACCTCCTGCGTGCGCGACTCGCCCGGCTGCGGCGTGAGCGACACGCGGATCGTGTCGCCGATGCCCTCCTGCAGCAGGATCGACAGCGCCGCGGCCGACGCCACGGTGCCCTTGGTGCCCATGCCGGCCTCGGTGAGGCCCAGGTGCAGCGGATAGTCGCAGCGGCGGGCCAGTTCACGGTAGACCGAGATCAGGTCCTGCACGCCGCTCACCTTGCACGAAAGAATGATCTGGTTGCCGGCCATGCCCATCGACTCGGCCAGCCTGGCGGACTCGATGGCAGAGGTGATCAGCGCCTCGTACATCACCTGCTTGGCGTCCCAGGGCTCGGCCCGCCGGCTGTTGGCGTCCATCAGGCTGGCGAGCAGCTCCTGGTCGAGGCTGCCCCAGTTGACGCCGATGCGCACGGGCTTGTTCCAGCGCATGGCGGCGTCGATCATCTGGCCGAACTGCCTGTCCTTCTTGTCGCCCTTGCCCACGTTGCCGGGGTTGATGCGGTACTTGCTCAGCGCCTCGGCGCAGGCCGGATAGTCGGTCAGCAGGCGGTGGCCGTTGTAGTGGAAATCTCCCACCAGCGGCACGTCGATGCCCATGCGGTCGAGCTGCTCGCGGATGTAAGGGACCTGCGCGGCGGCCTCGGGCGTGTTGACCGTGATGCGGACCATCTCGGAGCCGGCCTGGGCCAGCTCCTTCACCTGGATCGCCGTGCCGATGGCATCGACGGTGTCGGTGTTGGTCATCGACTGCACGCGCACCGGGGCGTCGCCGCCCACGGTGACCACGCGCGGCCCCCAGACCACGCTGGCCTGGCGCGAGCGGCGGGCCTTGGGAGCCGCGGCCTCGATCGGAACGGGAAGGCAATTGCCAGTGGAGGTCACGACTTCACCTCGAAACGCGCCACGCCACCACCCTTGGTGAAGGGCTTCAGGTCAAAGGGCTGGCCACGGACCTGCACGTCGACGCTCGAAGCGCGGCCGACCACGACCGACAGCGGCAGCGTGCCCGACAGCCCCACCGTTTCGCCTGCCTGCAGGCTGCGGCGCAGCAACTGCTTGCCGCCGGCTTCGGTCACGGTGATCCAGCATTCCTCGCGAGCCACGAAGACCAGCTGCTGGCTGCTCGAGGCTGCAGCCACGGGCGTGGCCGCAGGTGCAGCTGCTGCCGTGGCAGCCGGCGCGGCAGCGGTAGCCGCGGGCGCACCGGAAGCAGGCGCCGCGGCCGGAGCCTCGCTGGCCACCGGACCACTGGGCGCCACGGCCTGTGTGGGCACGGTTTCGGCCACGGATCCGCCGGCCGAGGCCGGACCGTTGGTGGACGGCGATTCCGCACCGGAATCGCCGCGCGCCGCAAGGCGCGACACGGAAGCGCCGAGCTGGTCGAACACCGACTGCGGCAGCCAGAACAGCGCACCCGCGCCGATCAGCAGCAGCAGCACGACGATCAGCAGCGGCCGCGAAGGCAGCCCGCTGGAGCGGCCGTTGCCGTTCCAGCGCGGCGTGCCCGAATTGATGTTCGAGCGGAGGGTGCGGTCGGTTTCGGCGAGCGACACCTTCTGCGTGCTGGGCAGCTTCGCGAGCACAGGGGCCGGGTCGATGCGCAGGGCGCGGCAGACGCTGCTGGCCAGTGCGCGGGCGAAGACCGGGTCGGGCAACGAGGCGATGTCGTCCGCCTCGAGCGCCATGAGCTTCTGCGGCGGGACCTTCAGGGCCGCGGCCACCATCTCGATGTGCAGGCCGTGGGCCTCGCGCGCCTCGCGCAGCAGGTCACCGGCCGTCTTGTTCGCGATATCGCCAGCTTCCAGTGGCAATGCTGCGGAAGTGCCGAACTCCGAAACCCGATCAGTCATTGAAATTCCCGCGCTCGTACGCTGTTGTCTCCCGCGACTGGGGGAAGCGTCGTTGCAGTTGGCCTCCCAACTGCGCGACTGCCTCGCGGTTGTTCAGCTTACGTTCGATCTTGATGCCCAGCCAGAGCGTCTCTGCGCTGGCCGCGGCGCTGTTGTTGACGCGGCGGATGTAGAACTGCGCGCGCGACCATTCCTCGCGCTGCGCCAGCACGGAAGCCAGGTTGAAGGCGACCACCGGGTTGCTGGCGTCGATCTCGTAGGCCTGCATGAGGGTGCGCTCGGCCTTGTCGCGCTGGCCGGCCTTGAGCTCGCACACGCCCTGTGTCATGAGCGTCTTGGCGCGCTCGGTGTAGGTCGGTACGGCCAGGGCCTCGCCGAACTGGGCGGCCGCGTCGCCATAGCGGTTCTGCTGGCACAGCAGCCAGCCATAGTTGTGGCGCGTGTTCGGGTCGCGCGGATTGATCGCGATGGCACGGCGGAAGCTGTCTTCGGCCAGGGCGGCGTCGTCGAGCCGCATGTAGACCAGGCCGCGCAGGTTGTAGGCGTCGGCGTTGTTCGGGTCGGCGGCCAGCGCCTGCTTGATTTCGTCGAGCGCGACGGTGGTCTGGCCGTGCTCGAAGTAGCCGGCGGCCAGTTCCATGCGCAAGCGCGCGCGGCGCTGGCGGCTGGACTCGTCGGACTCGGTGACGATCTCGGTGCCCTTGGACGAGTTGCTGCTGTCGGCCAGGCTGGTGGTGGTGGTGCGCGTGCTCACGCAGCCCCCAAGCAGCAGCGACACGGCGACGCCCGCGAAACCCACCGTCAGCATCCGCTGCACGTTCGCGGTCGTCATCGAAATGGCCATGCTCATCGGTTCAATGCTCCTGGGAGGCGGTCTTGCGGACCGGATGCAAAACAACGGGGCGCTGCTCGGCCGCACGGCGCTGCGCCATGCGCTCGGCCGCGCGGGTACGGTCCTTGACGTCGCCGGCGAGCTGGCCGCAGGCGGCATCGATGTCGTCGCCGCGCGTCTTGCGCACGGTGGTCACGAGACCGGCCTCGCTCAGCGCCTTGGCGAACGCCAGGACGCGCGGCTGCGGCGAACGCAGCAGGCCCGAGGCCGGAAACGGGTTGAACGGGATCAGGTTGAACTTGCACGAGATGCCGTGCCTGCGCACCAGTTCGACCAGTTGGCGTGCATGCTCCGGCTGGTCGTTCACGCCGTCGAGCATGCAGTACTCGAAGGTGATGAAGTCGCGCGGGGCATGGGCCAGGTAGCGCTTGCAGGCCTCGATGAGTTCGTCGATCGGGTACTTGCGATTCAGCGGAACGAGGTCGTCGCGCAGCGGATCGTTGGGCGCGTGCAGCGAAACCGCGAGCGCCACGGCGCAATCGGCGCCGAGGCGGTCGATCATCGGCACCACGCCCGAGGTCGACACCGTCACGCGGCGGCGCGACAGCCCGTAGGCGTTGTCGTCGAGCATGGTGCGCAGCGCTGGCACGAGCGCCGAGTAGTTCTGCAGCGGCTCGCCCATGCCCATCATCACCACGTTGGAAATGACGCGCTCGTCGCGCTTGAGGTGCTTGCGAAGGAAGTGTTCGGCAAACCAGAGCTGGGCGACGATCTCGCCCGTGCTGAGGTTGCGGCTGAAGCCCTGATGCCCCGTCGAGCAAAAGCGGCAACCGACCGCACAGCCGGCCTGGGACGACACGCAAAGAGTGCCGCGGTCGTCCTCGGGAATGAATACGGCTTCGACGGCATTGCCGTCACCGACGTCGAACAGCCACTTGATCGTGCCGTCCCTGGATTCGTGCTGCGTGATGACCGGCAGGGCCTCGACGCGAGCGGTGGTCGCGAGCTTCTCGCGCAGCGACTTCGCCAGATCTGTCATCTGGGTGAAGTCGCTGGCGCCACGCTGGTGGATCCAGCGGAACAGCTGCGTGGCGCGGAATTTCTTCTCGCCGAGTTTTTCGCAGAACGCAGCCAACCCCTCGAGATCGAAATCGAGCAGATTGGCCGTGGTCATGGAATCGGGGCGAGATCCGGGTTTCAGCGTGCGTAGACGTTGAGGCCGGCGAAGAAGAAGGCCACTTCGTTCGCGGCGGTTTCGGGAGCGTCCGAACCGTGAACGGCGTTGGCGTCGATGCTGTCGGCGAAGTCGGCGCGGATGGTGCCGGCGGCTGCCTTCTTGGGGTCCGTGGCGCCCATCAGGTCACGGTTCTTGGCGATGGCGTTCTCGCCTTCGAGCACTTGCACGAACACGGGACCCGAGATCATGAATTCGACGAGGTCCTTGAAGAAGGGACGCTCCTTGTGCACGGCGTAGAACTGCTCGGCTTCGTTGCGCGACAGGTGCACCAGCTTGGCGGCGACGATCTTCAGGCCGGCGGCCTCGAAGCGGGAAACGATCTTGCCGATGACGTTCTTGGCAACTGCGTCGGGCTTGATGATGGAAAGGGTACGTTCGATAGCCATTGAAATGCTTCCTGGAGCTTTGATTTTGAAGTGTTTTGTCACAACTGCAACGAGTTTGTTGCGTCACATGTCGACAAAGCCTCTGATTTTAACCGGCGCAGCCTTGCGGATTGGTGAAAACCCCGCGAAAGGCCGCGCTGAGACGGCAGACTTTCAGCGCCCGCGGCGGCGTCCGCCGCCCTGGCCTGCGAAGCCGCCCCCGCCCCCGCCGCCTCCGCGGCGCTGACCTCCTCCGCGCTGCTCCTTGCGCTGGCGCGAGAAGCTGTCGGCGCCGATGTAGCCCAGCGAGGTCTTCATCGGATCGGGCTGATTGCCACCGCCACCCTGCTGCTGGCGATCGCCGCTCTGGCGGTTGCCGTTGCCGCGGCGTCCCTGCCCCTGGGGCTGCCCGCCGCCACGGTTGGAACGTCCTCCCCGCTCGCCGCGCGGCGGACGGCCGTCGCCAAGCGGATTCGGGATCGGCGCCTCGCGCCCGCCGTCGTCACGCGCTTCGCGCATGTCGCGCGGCTGCTGCTGGCCGCCGCCGTTGCGATTGCCACGGCGCTTCTTGTTGCGGCCGCCGCGGCCGTTGCCGCCACCGCCCTCCTGCCCCGGGCCACGCTGCTGCTGGCCCGGACGGGCGACCGCGCCACCCGAGGCCTGGAACAGCGCGCGGATGTCGCGGTCGTCGAGTTCCATCCAGGCGCCGCGCTTCAGGCCGCGCGGCAGCACCATCGCGCCGTAGCGGATGCGGATCAGCCGGCTGACCGCGTGGCCCACGGACTCGAACAGCCGGCGCACCTCGCGGTTGCGGCCTTCGGAGATCGTCACGCGATACCAGCAGTTGGAGCCTTCGCCGCCACCGTCCTCGATGGCACCGAACTGCGCCATGCCATCGTCGAGGCGCACGCCGTCCAGCAGCTTCTGCTTCTCTTCGGCGGTGAGCGCACCCAGCACGCGCACCGCGTACTCGCGCTCCAGGCCGAAGCGAGGGTGCATGAGCTGGTTGGCCAGGTCGCCGGAGCTGCTGAACAGCAGCAGGCCCTCGGTATTCAGGTCGAGACGGCCCACCGACTGCCACTTGCCCTGCTGCAGGCGCGGCAGCTTGCGGAACACGGTCGGGCGGTTCTGCGGATCGTCATGCGTGACCACCTCGCCCACGGGCTTGTGATAGGCGATCACGCGCGGCGGCGGTGGCGCGATGCGATAGCGGATCGGCTTGCCATTGATCTTGACCTGGTCGCCGTACTGGATGCGCTGGCCGATGTGGGCCGGCTCGTTGTTGACGGAAATGCGGCCCTGCAGGATGAGCTGCTCCATTTCGAGCCGCGAGCCCAGGCCGGCCTGCGCCAGCACCTTGTGCAGCTTGGGCGAATCGGCCTCAGGGAGCAGCACGCGCTTGAGCGGCGGGACTTCGGGGCTTTCCTCGTCGGCGTCGAACTGGCCGGAGATGACGTCCGCGAAGCGGATCGGCTCCGGCGGCGGCGCGTTGCGCTGCTCGCGCTCGGCGGCGCGGCGGGCGCGGTCGAGGTCGTCCTCTTCCTCGTCCGGCTCTTCGTCTTCCTCGTCTTCGTCACGGGAGTCGTCGTCGCGGTCATCGAGGCGCTCGGCCCGATGCGCCTCGACAGGCTCCGGATCACGCACCACCTCCGCGACGACTGCAACAGGCGACTCTTCGACGACGGCCGCGACAACTTCCGGCTCGCCCACTTGCCGGGGCGCCTCCGCCACCGGCGCGGCCACGGCCTCGGCCTCGGTTTCGGGCGCAACCTGCTCGACCACCTTCTTCTTGCGTGGTGCACGCGGCTTCTTCGGTGCCTCGACTTCTGCCTCGGCCGGCGCTACCGCCTCGACTGCATCGACCACCTTCCTGGCCGGGGTCGCCCTTTTCTTCTTCTTGACTTCGGGCTCGACCGGCAGCATCGCTGCGTCTTCGGTGTCGGTTGTGCTCATGAGGTTTTTCCGGGGGAGGGAGCGTCAGGGTCGGTCTCGTCCTCGGACGGGGCATCGGGCTCTGACGCGGGTTCTTGTTCTGGCTCGGCGGGGGCAGATTCGGCGCCCGCTTCGTTCTCGGCGAACTGTGCCTGGGCGGCCTCGATCGCTTCGGCAGCTTCGGCTGCCTTGACTGCTTCCACGACTTCGGGCGCGGTGTCGACGACCGCGGGCTCCCGGGCAGGCATCTCCGGCGCTTCAGCCGTCTCGGCAACGGCTTCTTCGCCTTGTTGCGCAGCAGCAATCTCGGCGTCCGCCGCCGGCACGCCGGCCAAGGAGAGTTCCAGCTCCGCCGATCCGGACGCATCTGCATCGCCCTCCGGCGCCGCGTCGATCGGCAGCCCCTGCTGCTCGCCCGAGGCCTGCTCGAGCGCGTCGACCAGCGCCGCCTGCTGCGCGGGTGTCTCGATCAGCGGCAGCTGGTCGAGCGAGGCCAGGCCCAGGTCGTCGAGGAACTGGCGCGTGGTCGCGTAGAGCGCCGGGCGGCCGACCGTTTCGCGATGGCCGATGACCTCGACCCAGCCGCGATCTTCCAGCTGCTTGAGGATCAGCGAGTTGATCGTCACGCCGCGGATGTCTTCCATGTCGCCGCGCGTGGCGGGCTGTCGGTAGGCGATGATGGCCAGCGTCTCGAGCGCCGCGCGCGTGTAGCGCGGCGGCTTTTCGGGATGCAGGCGATCGAGGTGGTCGCGCATTTCCGGCCGGCTCTGGAAGCGCCAGCCGCTGCCGACGCTCACCAGCTCCAGGCCACGTTGCGCCCAGTCTTCCTGCAGTTCGAGCAGCAGCGCCTTGATGGTGTCCGCACCCAGCTCGTCGTCGAACAGCACGCGCATATCGCGCACCGGCAACGGCTGGCTCGAACAGATCAAGGCGGTTTCGAGAATGCGCTTGGCATCCGCCGTATTCATGGTTCGCGTTATCCGGGAAAAGGCGCCTGGGGGCGCTTGTTCAGATGGATGGAAGGAGTAGGCGCTGCAGGCACGCGGCGAATGCAACGCAAGGCCGGTCTCGGGCGACCGGCGCGGCCCTCGGGCCGTCAGGCGCGATTGTAATCCAGCCCCCAGGCCTGCAAAGCCTGGACGAGGTCCCCCGGCAACGGCGAGCGGAACTCCAGCGCCGCTTGCGTGACGGGATGCACGAAGGCCAGCCTGAATGCATGCAGCGCCTGCCGCGACAGCCCCGCGGCCGGCGCGCCGCCGTAGAGCGCGTCGCCCACCAGCGGATGGCCGATGGAGGCCATATGCACGCGGATCTGGTGGGTGCGCCCGGTTTCGAGCGTGCAGCGCACGGCACAACCCTCGGCGTTGCTGTCGAGCCGCTCGATCAGCGTGCGGGCGGTCTTGCCCGCATGGCGCTCCAGATCGACCACCGCCATGCGCAGCCGGTTGCGCGGATCGCGCCCGATGGGGGCGTCGACATGCCGTGCAGGGGCGCCCTCCCACTGCCTGTGGCCGATGGCCAGGTACTGCCGCTTGACCTCGCGCGCGGCGATCAGCGCCACCATCGCATCCATGGCGGGGCGCGTGCGCGCCACCACCATCAGGCCGCTGGTATCGCGGTCGAGCCGATGCACTATGCCGGCACGCGGCAGCAGCACCGCCTTGGGGTCGAGCGCCAGCAGGCCGTTCAGCAGCGTGCCGCTCCAGTGCCCCGGTGCCGGGTGCACCACGAGGCCGGCGGGCTTGTCGACGATGCGCAGATGCTCGTCCTCGTACACGGTGACGATGTCCATCGCCTCCGGCCGGAAGGCCTGGCTCTGGGGCGTGGGGCGCAATTCGATGCGCCCGGACTGCCCCGCCTTCACCGGCGCCGAGGCCTTTGTGACGGTGCGCCCCTGCAACTCGACGACGCCTGCCTCGATCAGCTGCTGCAGATAGCTGCGGGAAAACTCGGGCACCAGCGCCGCCAGGGCCCGATCGAGCCGCTGGCCGTGCTGGGCCGGGTCGATGACGAAGGGCCGCTGCTCGCTGGCCTCGGCCGGGTCGGCGCCCTCTTCGTGCTCGGCCACCTCCGGGCTGTCGGGGATATTGCCCAGAGGGTCGGTCGATATAATTGAGGGCAACTGTTTCACGAAAGCCGTATGTGATGATTCGCGCCAAATTATCGGTCCCCGCCTGGATCGCGCTCAGCGCGGCGGCTCTGCTGGCAGCTGGCTGCTCGTCGACCCCGACCGCCGACAAGACCGCCACCTGGAGCCCCAACCGCATCTATTCGGAAGCCAAGGACGAGGCCGGATCGGGCGCCTACGACAAGGCCATTCCGCTCTACGAGAAGCTCGAAGGCCGCGCAGCCGGCACCCCGCTGGCCCAGCAGGCACAGCTGGAAAAGGCCTACGCCCAGTACAAGTCCGGAGAGAAGGCGGCCGCCATCGCCACCGTCGACCGCTTCATGAAGCTGCACCCGGCGAGCCCGGCCATGGACTACGCGCTCTACCTCAAGGGCGTGATCAACTTCAACGACGACCTCGGCATGTTCGCGTTCCTGACGCGCCAGGACCTCTCGGAGCGCGACCAGAAGGCCGCCAAGGAATCGTTCGAGGCGTTCAAGGACCTGGCCACGCGCTTCCCCGACTCGCGCTATGCCCCCGACGCACGCCAGCGCATGAACTACATCGTGAACTCGCTCGCGCAGTACGAGGTTCACGTGGCGCGCTACTACTACACGCGCGGCGCCTACCTGGCGGCCATCAACCGCGCCCAGGTCGCGCTGGCCGACTACCGCGAAGTGCCGGCGCTCGAAGAAGCCCTGTACATCATGGTCAAGTCGTACGACGCACTCGGCATGAAGGATCTGCGCGACGACGCCCAGCGCGTGCTGACCACCAACTACCCGCAGAGCACCTTCCTCGCCAACGGCTTCAAGGGCAAGGACGACCCGTGGTGGAAGGTCTGGTAAGCCAGACGACCTTCCTGAACCGGTAGGGCCGCAAGCGCCCTGCCGAAGCCTCCCGCTCAGTTCCTGAGCGCCTCCAGCGCGGCATCGAAATCGGTTTCGTTCTCGAGCCGCCGCATCGGAGGCAAGGCCGCCAGCAGACGGCGGCCATAGCCCATCGCCACCAGCCGCGTATCGCAGATCGCCAGCACGCCGCTGTCGGTCTCGCGCCTGATCAGGCGCCCCGCACCCTGCTTGAGCGCCACCGCCGCCTCGGGCAGCGAATAGTCGGCGAACGAACTGCGCCCCTGCGCCTCCAGCCGCTGCGAGCGCGCCTCGACCAGCGGATCGTTGGGCGGCGGAAACGGCAGCTTGTCGATCACCACCAGCTGAAGCACGTCTCCCGGTGCATCGAACCCCTCCCAGAACGACGCCGACGCCACCAGCACGCAGCCCGCGCGCCCGGCGCTCGAGCCTTCGCGGAAGCGGTCCATCAGCACGCGCTTGGGCAGTTCGCCCTGCACGAGTACTTCGGGCCGAACTTGTGTGTCGAGCAGTTCGAACTGCTGCCTCATCTCGTCGCCGATGGTGCGCAATGCGCGCAGCGTGGTCGTCAGCACCAGCGTGCGGCCGCCAAGCTCCGCCGCCCCGCGCGCCGCGAGCTGCGCGACGCGCTGGCTGTGCGACGGATCGTTGGGCTTGGGAAAGGCGCGAGGCACGTAGATCGCGGCCTGGGAGGCGTAGTCGAAGGGGCTCTGCACGCGCAGCACTTCGGCATCCTGCAGGCCGCAGGGCTCGGTGAACCAGCGCAGCGTGGGCTCGTCGCCCAGCGTGGCCGAGGTGAAGACCCAGGCGCGGCCGCCCTCTTCGTGTGCAGCGCCCGAACGCGCCGGCTGCTCGCCGTAGGCGTCCAGGCCGTCTTCCTGCTCGTCACCGTCGATCCCGGCCTCATCGGCCTCGCCGGCCTCGTCGGCGATCTTGAGCACCCGCTTGCGCATCGCATCGGCGATGTCCAGAGGCGATTCGATGAGCCGCAGTTGCGTGCCCACATCCACCCAGCGCACGGAATCGAGTTCGCACGGCAAGGCGAAGCGCGCGGTGCGTTTCGCGAGCTGGCGAGCCCGCTCGTGCAGCCGCACGAAGTCGGGCGAGATTTCGCTGACGGTGTCCAGCCCTTCCGCTGCCGCCCGGAATGCATCCAGCAGGTCGTCGAGCGCCCCCTGCCACGCCGCCGGGTCGATGCCCTCGGGCGACGGCCCCAGCCAGCGCAGCTTCGCGCCCGGCCATTGCTTGCCGACAACCAGCCGCAGATCGCGCGCGGCGCGCTCGGTGGTGGACACCAGCTGCTGCCAGTCGACCAGGCCGCGCGCATGCTGCAGGCCCGCGGCCAGCATGTCGTGCGCGAAGTCGAGCGCCTGGCCGGTTCCGAGCTGGGCGCCCAGGAACTGCACGCCGGTCTCGTTGAGTTGATGCGCCTCGTCGAACACCACCACGCTCACCGTCGGCAGCAGCTCCGCCATGCCGGTCTCGCGCACCGCGAGGTCGGCAAAGAAGAGATGGTGATTGATGACGACGATGTCGGCCGCCAGCGCCTCGCGCCGCGCCAGGTTGACGTGGCAGGGCTTGAACTGCGGGCATTGGGCGCCCAGGCAGTTCTCGCGCGTGGAGGTGATCAGCGGAATGAGCGGCGAGCGCTCGTCGAGCCCCGGCAGCTCGGCCAGGTCGCCGGTGCGCGTGGCCTTGGACCATTGCTCGATCTTGGCGAGCGTGCGCAGGCTGCCGCGCTCTGGCAGGGAAGCATCGTGGCGCGCCATGTCGAGCCGGTGCAGGCACAGATAGCTGGCGCGGCCCTTGAGCAGCGCCGTACGCACCGGCAGGCCGAAGGCTTCGACGAGACGCGGCAGGTCGCGGCCGAAGAGCTGGTCCTGCAGGGTCTTGGTGGCGGTGGAAAGCAGCACGCGCTCGCCGCTCAGGAGCGCCGGCACGAGGTAGGAAAAGGTCTTGCCGACGCCGGTGCCGGCCTCGACCACCAGCACACCGCCCTTGTCGATGGTGCGGGCCACGGCCATCGCCATCTCGGTCTGCCCCGAGCGTTCGCGGAACTGCTCCGCGGCGCGCGAAAGGCCACCGTCCTGCGCGAAGGCGTCGCGCACCTTGTCTTCGAGCGCCCCCGTCACGCCGGCTCTTTCGGATCGAGGATGTTTTCCAGGCGGGCGATCTGGTCGCGCAGCGCGAGGCGGCGCTTCTTGAGGCGCCGAAGCAGCAGCTCGTCCTGCGGCGAGCCTTCGGCCAGACGGTCGATGGTGGCATCGAGGTCTGCGTGCTCGATGCGCAGTTCGATCAGCTGGCGGGAAAGGGAGTGAAGATTGGAGTCCAACGGTGGGGAGCGCACGCCTGGTTTTCGCGCCGCATGTTCATTCGATAATACGTCCTGACACGAATCTCCGAGAAGACAGGAACCCGCGCTTCAGGCGCCCATTGCTTCATGACCCAAGGCTTTCGACTCGCAGCGGCCACCGGACTCCACAAGGGAGACCGCCCGTACCAGCAGGACCAGGTCCTGCTGATGAGCCACCCGCGCGTGCCCGGCTGCGTGCTGGGCGTTGTGGCCGATGGCATGGGTGGGCGCAGCGGCGGGCGCAAGGCCTCCGACCAGGTGCTCATGACGGCGCGCCAGCTCTTCACGCGCTACCAGCCCGGCAAGGAAGACCCGGAAGCCCTGCTCAAGCAGATCCTCGAGGACTCGCACACGGTCATCAAGCTCACCGCCGTTTCCGCCGAGCAGGAACCGCACAGCACGATCGCGGCCTTCCTCATGAACCCGAAGGGCGACTGCGCCTGGATCCACGCCGGCGATTCGCGCATCTATCACTTCCACGACGGGGAGCTGCTCAAGCGCACGCGCGACCACTCGTACGTGCAGGTGCTGATCGACCGGGGCCAGATCACCGAGGCCGAGGCCAACATCCATCCGCAGGGCAACATCCTGCTGGGCTGCCTGGGCATGACGACCACGCCACCGCCCATCGACCCCTACTACATCCCGAAGATGGCGCCGGGCGACCTGCTGATGGCCTGCAGCGACGGGCTCTGGCACTACTTCAGCCCCGAGGAACTGGCGAGCGTGCTCTATGCGCAGCCGCCGCGCGACGCGGTGGAAATCCTGGTGGGCGAAGCGCGCCGCCGGGCCCGGGGCACGGGCGACAACATCTCGATCGCGGTCCTGAAGCTCGATCCGCTGCCCGCTGCCGCCGCCTGAGCGCGGGCAGCGGGCGCCACCCTCTCTCTTTGCCTGTCAGGGCTTGGCCGGTCCCGGCTCGGAAGGCGGCGGGGGCAACGGCGCCCCGCGCGGCTTGTCGCGCTGCTGGGCGTTGCGCCGCTCGCGATCGGCCCTGTGTTCCGCTGCACGGCGCTGCTTCTCCTCGAAGCGCCGAACGGCCTCTGGCGCTTCGGCGCGACGCTGGGCTGCCTTGGCCTGCTCGTCGGCGTGCGACTGCTGCTTGGACTGGAACTGGCGCTCGCGCTCGGCAGCTTCGGCTGCCGTGGAGGCGCGGCTGGCCGCGTGGTCGGCGGCGCGCTGCTCGCGGTCCTTCTGGTTCTGGATGGATTGCTGCTGCTTCTCGGGCGTATCCACCGAGCGCTGCGTGCCCGCCTTTTCGTCGAGCTTCCTCAGCTCGGCCGCACCGCTGCGCTGGCGCTGGATGTCGTTGATCGCGGTTTCCTGCCGCTTGATGTTGTCCGTTTCGGCGCGGCGACGGGTACGGCTCTCGCGCAGGCAGTCTTCCACCGCGAACTTCTTGTAGCAGGCGGCCCGCTCCTCGACGTAGCGCTTCTCTATGGCCTCTCGCTCGGCCGACAGCCGGCGCTTCTCGGCGTCGAGGTCGGCGTTGCCCGCCGTGGCGTTGGACTGCGCCCACAGCGGCAGGCTGGCCAACGCCATGAACAGGGCAAGAACGATTTTTTTCATGTAAGTCGGGTATCGACGACGCGGCGTTCCAGGGCAAGGAACTCGCTCGATTGCATCTCGGTGAGCCGGGAGACCGTGCGCGGAAACTCATGCGACAGCGGGCCCTCGGTGTACAACGCCTCGGGCGGAACCTCAGCCGACATGATGAGCTTGCATCGCCGGTCGTACAAGACGTCGACCAGCCATGTGAAACGGCGTGCTTCGGAAGCCATGCGCACCGGCATGTGCGGCACGTCGGACAGCAGGATGGTGTGAAACTGGCTCGCGATCTCCAGATAGTCGTTCTGCGAGCGCGGACCACCGCACAGCGTCTTGAAATCGAACCAGACCACGCCGCCGGCCTTGCGCAGCGCGCGGATCTCGCGCTGCTCGATGTGCAGGATCGGGTTCTCGTCCGCCGTCTCGGCGAGCTTCTCGAAGGCCTTGCGCATCTCCTTCTCGGCCGCCGCGTCGTTGGGCGTGAGATACATGCGCAGCTGCTCCAGCGTGCGACGCCGGTAGTCGGTGCCGTTGTCCACGCTCAGCACCTCGAGCTTTTCGTTCAGCAGCTCGATGGCAGGCAGGATGCGGTCGCGGTGAAGGCCGCCCGGATACAGGTCGTCGGGCTTGAAGTTCGAGGTGGTGACGAACCCCACGCCGTTGTCGAAGAGCGACACCAGCAGGCGATGGAGAATCATCGCGTCGGTGATGTCCGCCACGTGGAACTCGTCGAAGCAGATCAGCTTGTAGCGCTTCGAGATGCGCAGCCCCAGTTCGTCGAGCGGGTTCACCGTGCCCTGCAGCTCGCGCAGCTCGCGGTGCACCTCGCGCATGAACTCGTGGAAGTGCAGGCGCGTCTTGCGCCGCAGCGGCACGGCGTTGAAGAACAGGTCCATCAGGAAGCTCTTGCCCCGCCCGACGCCGCCGTACATGTAGACGCCGCGCGGGAGCTCCGGCCTGTTGATGAACTTCTTCAGCGCATTCGAGCGCTGGGCCTTGTACTCGGCCCATTCGCTGGCGCAGCGATCCAGCGCCTCCACGGCGCGCAGCTGCGCGGGATCGCTCTTGAACCCGCGCGCAGCGAGTTCCGCCTCGTAGGCCTGTTTGACGCTGGTCAAGAGATCGGTGGGATCAGAAGTTCAGCGTGCGCTTGTCCACGGCGAGTGCCGCTTCCTTCGTGGCTTCCGACAGCGACGGGTGCGCGTGGCAGATGCGCGCGATGTCCTCGGCGCTGGCCTTGAACTCCATCGCCACCACGGCTTCGGAGATCAGCTCGCTGGCCTGCGGGCCCACGATGTGCACGCCCAGGATCTCGTCGGTCGCGGCGTCGGCCAGGAACTTGACCATGCCGGTCGTGTCGCCCAGCGCGCGTGCGCGGCCGTTCGCGAGGAACGGGAAGGTGCCGGCCTTGTAGGCGCGGCCCGAAGCCTTGAGCTGCTGCTCGGTCTGGCCCACCCACGCGATCTCTGGGCTGGTGTAGATCACCCAAGGGATCGTGTTGAAGTTGACATGGCCGTGCTGGCCGGCAATGCGCTCGGCCACGGCAACGCCCTCTTCCTCGGCCTTGTGCGCCAGCATCGGGCCACGCACCACGTCGCCGATGGCCCACACGTTGGGCAGGTTGGTCTTGCACTCGTCGTCCACCGCGATGGCGCCGCGCTCGTCGAGCTTCAGGCCCACGGCTTCAGCGTTCAGGCCGATGGTGTTGGGCACGCGGCCGATCGACACGATCAGCTTGTCGACTTCCAGCGTCTGGGCCTCGCCCTTGGCGTCGGTCCAGGCAACGCTCACGCCATTCTTCGACGACTTGATCTCGCCGACCTTCACGCCGAGTTCGATCTTGAGCTTCTGCTTGTCGAAGGCCTTCTTGGCTTCCTTCGCGATCTGCTCGTCCACCGCGCCGAGGAAGGTCGGCAGTGCCTCGAGCACCGTGACTTCAGCGCCGAGGCGACGCCACACCGAGCCCATTTCCAGGCCGATGACACCCGAGCCGATCAGGCCCAGCTTCTTGGGCACCGCGCCGATGCGCAGCGCACCGTCGTTCGAGAGGATGTTCTCCTCGTCGAACGGCGTGCCCGGCAGCGCGCGGGCGTTGGAACCCGTGGCCACGATGATGTGCTTGCCGACGATCGACTCTTCGGCGGCGCCGGCCACCTTGATCTCGTAGCCGCCGGCGTCCGCCTTCACGAACGAGCCGCGGCCATGGAAGAACGAAATCTTGTTCTTCTTGAAGAGGTACAAGATGCCGTCGTTGTTCTGCTTCACGACCTGGTCCTTGCGGGCCAGCATCTTGTCGATGTCGAGGCCCAGGCCTTCGACCTTGATGCCGTGGTCGGCGAAGTGGTGGCCGGCCTGCTCGAAGTGCTCAGACGACTGCAGCAGCGCCTTCGAGGGAATGCAGCCCACGTTGGTGCAGGTGCCGCCCGGTGCGGGGCCGCCCTTGCCGTTCTTCCACTCGTCGATGCAGGCGACGTTGAAGCCGAGTTGCGCGGCGCGGATGGCAGCGATGTAGCCGCCAGGGCCGCCGCCGATGACGATCACGTCAAATTGTTTGGACATAGGTTCTTTCGTAATTCGGTGTACCGCCTTCCGCCACGGCCGCGCGAAGCGCAGGTCATCTCGGAGGCACCCGCGGAACCGGCTTTGCCGGGCCGCCGGATGCGCCCCCTCGAGGGGGGAGGCGGCTACACGAAGTGAGCAAGCAACGGGGGTGGGTCAGATATCGAACAGCAGGCGCGACGGATCCTCGAGCGCTTCCTTCATGGCGACCAGGCCCAGCACGGCTTCGCGGCCGTCGATGATGCGGTGGTCGTAGCTCATCGCCAGGTAGTTCATCGGACGGACCACGATCTGACCGTTCTCGACCACGGCGCGGTCCTTCGTGGCGTGCACGCCGAGGATGGCCGACTGGGGCGGGTTGATGATCGGGGTCGAGAGCATCGAGCCGAAAGTGCCGCCGTTCGAGATGGAGAACGTGCCGCCGGTCATCTCTTCGATGCCCAGCTTGCCGTCCTGTGCCTTCTTGCCGTATTCGGCGATCTTCTTCTCGATGTCGGCGAAGCTCATCTGGTCGGCATTGCGCAGGATCGGCACCACCAGGCCGCGCGGCGAACCGACGGCGATGCCGATGTCGAAGTAGCCGTGGTACAGGATGTCGTTGCCGTCCACCGAGGCGTTGAGCACCGGGTACTTCTTGAGGGCATGCACGGCAGCCTTCACGAAGAAGGACATGAAGCCGAGCTTCACGCCGTGTTCCTTGGTGAAGCTGTCCTGGAAGCGCTTGCGCAGTTCCATGACGGGCGCCATGTTGACTTCGTTGAAGGTCGTCAGGATGGCGTTGGTCGACTGCGACTGGATCAGGCGCTCGGCGATGCGGGCGCGCAGGCGGCTCATCGGCACGCGCTGCTCGGGGCGCTCGCCCAGGTCGGGGGCGCTGGCGGGAGCGGCGACCTGCGGCAGTGCAGGCTTGGCGGCCGGCACGGCGATGGTGGCGGCAGGTGCTGCAGGCTTGGCGCCCGAGGCGACTGCGGCGAGCACGTCGCCCTTGGTCACGCGACCGTCCTTGCCGGTGCCGGCCACGTCGCCCGTCTTCAGGTTGTTGTCGGCCAGCAGCTTGGCGGCGGCGGGCATCGCGACGTCGGCCTTCGAGCCGCCGGTGGCTGCAGCAGCCGCTGCGGGAGCAGCCGCGGGCGCCGGGGCCGCCGCGGCGGCGGGTGCCGCTGCGGGAGCGGCCGCGCCGGCCTTGCCTTCGGTGTCGATCTTGGCGATCAGCTGGTCGGCGACCACGGTGGCACCGTCGGGCTGGATGATTTCGGCCAGCACGCCGGCCGAGGGAGCGGGCACTTCGAGCACGACCTTGTCGGTCTCGATCTCGATCAGGATTTCATCGACGGCGACGGCTTCGCCGGCCTTCTTCTTCCAGGTGAGCATGGTGGCTTCGGCCACGGATTCGGAAAGCTGGGGGACTTTGACTTCAACGATAGACATTTGGAGTGGGCTCCGATTTGTTCTTCAGGGTGTTCGTGTGAAAGAGGACAGGTTTACTTGGTCAGCACGAAGCCCTTGAGCTTGGCGAACGCGCCGTCGACCAGCGCCTTCTGCTGTTCCTGGTGCAGGTGCGAGTAGCCCACCGCCGGCGATGCCGAGGCGGCACGGCCGGAATAGCCGAGCTTCTGGCCTTCCTGCATGTTTTCGTGGATGTAGTGCTGCACGAAGAACCAGGCGCCCTGGTTCTGCGGTTCGTCCTGGCACCACACCACGTCGACGAGATTCGGGTACTTCTTGATCTCGGCGGCGAATGCCTTGTGCGGGAACGGATAGAGCTGCTCGACGCGGATGATCGCCACGTCGTCGGCTTCCTTCTCCTCGCGCTTCTTGGCCAGGTCGTAGTAGACCTTGCCCGAGCAGGCGATCAGGCGCTTGACCTTCTCGGCCTTCAGGTCGCGGCTGTCGGGGATCACGGTCTGGAAGCCGCCCTTGACGAACTCGGACAGCGGGGAGGTCGCGTCCTTGTTACGCAGCAGCGACTTCGGCGTCATGATGATCAGCGGCTTGCGCAGGCTGCGCACCATCTGGCGGCGCAGCACGTGGAAGATCTGGCTGGCCGTGGTGGGCTGCACGATCTGCATGTTGGCGTCGGCAGCCAGCTGCATGAAGCGCTCCAGACGAGCCGAGCTGTGCTCGGGGCCCTGGCCTTCGTAGCCGTGCGGCAGCATCATGGTGATGCCGTTGACGCGGCCCCACTTCACTTCGCCCGAGGCGATGAACTGGTCGATCACCACTTGCGCGCCGTTGACGAAATCGCCGAACTGCGCCTCCCAGATCACCAGGGTGTTCGGGTCGTTCGAGGCGTAGCCGTATTCGAAGGCCAGCACCGCTTCTTCCGAGAGGATCGAGTCGATGACGACGAACGGAGCCTGGTTGTCGGCCACGTTCTGCAGCGGCACGTAGGTGCCTTCGTCGAACTTCTCGCGGTTCTGGTCGTGCAGCACCGCGTGGCGGTGCGTGAAGGTGCCGCGGCCGGAGTCTTCACCCGACAGGCGCACCGGATAGCCGCTGGCCACCAGCGAGGCGAAGGCCATGTGCTCGCCCATGCCCCAGTCGACGTTGACGTCGCCGCGGCCCATGGCAGCGCGGTCGTCCAGCACCTTCTTCACCAGCGGGTGCACGGTGAAGCCTTGCGGCACGGTGGTGATCTTCTCGGCCAGCCGCTTCCACTCGGTGGTGGGGATGGCGGTGTCGCCGGCGTCGGTCCACTTCTTGTTGAGGAAGGGGCTCCAGTCGACCGCGTACTTGCTCTTGAAGTTGGTCAGCACCGGGTCGATGGTGTGCTTGCCGGCATCCATGGCGGCGCGGTAGGCCTTGACCATGTCGTCGCCGAGCGTCTCGCCCAGGCCTTGCGCGGCCAGCTTGTCCGCGTACAGGCGGCGGGTGCCGGGGTGCTGGGCGATCTTCTTGTACATCAGCGGCTGGGTGAGCGAGGGGGTGTCCTGCTCGTTGTGGCCCAGCTTGCGGTAGCAGACGATGTCGATGACCACGTCCTTGTTGAATTCCTGGCGGAACTCCAGCGCGAGCTGCATGCACAGCACCACGGCTTCGGGATCGTCGCCGTTCACGTGCAGCACCGGCGCGTCGATCATCTTGACGATGTCCGTGCAATACAGCGTCGAGCGGCTGTCGCGCGGGTCGCTGGTGGTGAAGCCGATCTGGTTGTTGATGACGATGTGGACCGTGCCGCCGGTGTAGTAGCCGCGGGTTTCGGCCAGCGCCAGCGTTTCCATGACCACGCCCTGGCCGGCGAAGGCGGCGTCGCCGTGCACGAGCACCGGCAGCACCGAGTCGCCTTCCTTGTCGCCGCGGCGGTCCATGCGGGCGCGCACCGAGCCTTCGACGACCGGGTTGACGATCTCGAGGTGGGAGGGGTTGAAGGCCAGCGACAGGTGCACCGGGCCGCCAGGGGTGCTGACGTCGGAGCTGAAGCCCTGGTGATACTTCACGTCGCCGCTGGGCAGCTCTTCGGGGGCGGTGTGGTCGAACTCGGCGAACAGGTCGGCAGGCATCTTGCCCAGCGAGTTCACCAGCACGTTCAGGCGGCCGCGGTGGGCCATGCCGATCACGATTTCCTGCACGCCCTTCTCACCGGCGCGGTTGATGAGTTCGTCCATCGCGACGATGAAGCTCTCGCCGCCTTCGAGCGAGAAGCGCTTCTGGCCGACGTACTTGGTGTGGAGGAAGCGCTCCAGGCCTTCGGCCGCGGTCAGGCGGTCGAGAACGCGCTTCTTCTGGTCGGCGTTCAGCTTGGGATTGGTGCGGGCGCTCTCGAGCTTCTGCTGCCACCAGCGCTTGTGGTTCTGGTCGGTGGTGTACATGTACTCGGCGCCGATGGTGCCGCAGTACGTTTCGCGCAGTGCGTTGAGCAGTTCGCGCAAGGACATGGTGTCCTTGCCGAAGAAAGTGTTGCTGGTGTTGAACACCGTCTCGAGGTCGGCGTCGGCGAAGCCGTAGAACGAGGGCTCGAGTTCAGGAATGGAGGGACGCTCGGCGCGCTTGAGCGGATCGAGGTCGGCCCAGCGGGCGCCGACGTTGCGGTAGGCGGCGATCAGCTGCTGTACCGCGGTGCGCTTGCGGCCGAGTTCGGAGTCGGCGCCGCTGGCCTGCACGACCTTGGTCGTGCCCTGCTTCGCGAGTTCGGCGAAGGCGTTGATGACCGGCTGGTGGGGGACGTCGCGGGTGTTCGTGCCGTCGGCGGCGGGAACGTTCTGCAGCGCGTCGAAGTACGAACGCCAGTTGTCGGGAACGCTGCCTGGGTTGGCGAGGTAGTTTTCGTACATTTCCTCGACGTACGGCGCATTGCCGCCGAAGAGGTACGTGTTGCCTTGATAGGCGGTGTACGCCGTGGGCGTAGAAGAATCGCTCATGATCCGCTGACCTTCGCTTCCCTGAGGGAAGCACTAGCTGGTTTAAGAAACCTTCCGCGACACGGCTGAACCGATTGGCGGATGCGACTGTGGCTGGGGAAGGGCCTGAGTACCTTGGCATTGTGCCACGTCAACCATATGACGGTCCAACCCGGCTTCGCAACCCCCCGTTGTTGCTCATTCCCCGCTCATTCGGCTCAAGAAAGTAACTGTTTGATCTGCTGCAGCGTGGCGGGGTCGTCGATGGTGGTCAGGTCGCCGGGGTCGCGCTGCTCGCAGACGGCCTGGATGGCCCGGCGCAGCAGCTTGCCGCTGCGGGTCTTCGGCAGGCCGGAGACGAAACGCACGCGGGCCGGCCGGGCCAGGGCACCGAGCTGGTCGGCCACCAGCTTCATGATCTCGCCTTCGAGCTTCAGCGCCACGTCGGCATCGGTCACGGCCTTGCCGTCCCTGGGCACCACGAAGGCCATTGCGACCTGTCCCTTCAGCGCATCGGCCACGCCGACCACCGCCACCTCGGCGACGTTGGAATGCCCCGAGATGCTTTCCTCGATCTCGCGCGTGCCCAGCCGGTGGCCCGCCACGTTGATCACGTCGTCGGTGCGCCCGAGGATGTAGAAATAGCCGTCCTCGTCGCGGATGCCCCAGTCGAAGGTCGAATAGACCATCTTGCCGGGCACGCTCTTCCAGTACGTGTTGACGAAGCGCGCGTCGTCCTTCCACACGGTCTGCATGAAGCCCGGCGGGGTCGGCCCCTCGACCACGACCACGCCCTTCTCGTTCGCGCCGGTCAACTCCTCGCCGGTGGACTCGTGCACGATCCTGATGCGGTAGCCGTACATCGGCACCCCGGGGCTGCCGAACTTGCTGGGCTTGGGCTCGACGCCGTTGGCGATGGTGATCATCGGCCAGCCCGATTCGGTCTGCCAGTAGTTGTCGATGATCGGCACGCCCAGGCCCTCGCTGATCCAGCGTGCGGTCGGCTCGTCGAGCGGCTCGCCGGCCAGGAACAGCGCGCGCAACGTGGAGAGGTCGTATTTCTTCAGCAGCGCGGGGTCCTGCTTCTTGAGCACGCGCACCGCCGTGGGCGCGCTGAACATCACCGTCACTTTGTATTTCTCGACGAGGCGCCACCAGATGCCGCCGTCGGGCCCGCGGTCGATGCCCTGCGTGGGCAGGCCCTCGTACATGATCGTCGACATGCCTGCGATCAGCGGGCCGTAGACGATGTAGCTGTGGCCCACCACCCAGCCGATGTCGCTGGTCGAGAAGTAGGTCTCGCCGGGGCGGCCGTCGAAGATGTGCTTCATGCTCGCGGCCAGCGCGACCGCGTACCCGCCCACGTCGCGCTGCACGCCCTTGGGCTTGCCGGTGGTGCCGCTGGTGTAGATGGTGTAGCTGATGTCGGTAGAGGCCAGCCAGGTGCAGGGCACCTTGGCGTCGAGGTGCTTGCGGCGCAGCTCGGCGGCCAGGTGGTCGCGCCCCGCCGTCAGGTCCATCGGCGCCAGCCCCCGATCGGTGAGCAGCACGGCCGATGGCTTGTGCTTCGACAGCCGGATCGCCTCGTCGAGCAGCGGCTTGTACGCGATGACCTTGTTGCCGCGCGATCCCGCGTCGGCGCTCACGATCACCTTGGGCTCGGCGTCCTCGATGCGCGTGGCGAGCGAGCCGCTAGCGAAGCCGCCGAACACCACGCAGTGGATGGCACCGATGCGCGCGCAGGCCAGCATCGCGAAGGCGGCCTCCGGAATCATCGGCATGTAGATGAGCACGCGGTCGCCCTTACCCACGCCCAGCTCGAGGAGGCTGGCGGCGGTGCGCTGCACCTCGGCGTGCAGCTCGGCGAAGCTGTAGCTCTTCTCAACGCCGGTTTCGGTGGACACGAAGATCAGCGCCGGCTGGTCGCCACGCCCCGGCAGATGCCGGTCGACGGCGTTGTGGCAGAGGTTGGTGGTGCCGCCGACGAACCAGCGCGCGAAAGGCGGCTGGCTGGCGTCGAGGATCTGTTGCGCGGGCGTCTGCCAGTCGATCAGCTTCGCCTGCTCGGCCCAGAAGGCCTCGGGCGCGTCGACGGATTGGCGATAGAACTCTTCGTAGCGGCTCATCTCGGTTGTCTCCTGTTATTCGTCCAGTCCTGGCAGGCGCCAAAACTGAATTCATAATTATGGAGATCGATCTTGCAGCAAGCTGACAGCCGGGGCAAGCCAACGGCCCGGCCGCGCCGCCGCCAGCCGCTTTTCCATCTATCTATCCAACTAGCGGACGAGCGAGAGCACTTCAGGAAACGCAGGATGTTCCGCCGTACGCAGCCACTCGAAGCCGACCATCTCGGTCGTCACCAACTCGGCGCCAGCACCGGCCAGCCGGTCGAAGGCGGCATCGCGGTTGCGCTCGGTGCGCGAGCTGCAGGCGTCGGTGACGACCCAGACCTCGAACTCGTCTTCCAGCAGGTCGAGCGCCGTCTGCAGCAGGCAGACATGGGCTTCGCAGCCAGCGATGACGATGCTGTTGCGCTCCTCGGCGGGCGCCGCGGGCTTCTGCAGGTGCTTGGGCAGGCTGCGCGCATTGCCCTGCGGTGCCTTGGCCGGCACGCGCAGCCACTCGCCCAGGCCCTCTTCCACACCGCTGAAATGCATCTTCGACATGGTGCGCTGGCACTGCGCGCGGATGTCGGGCAGGTTCTGGCCCAGCTTGGAGGGGTTGTGCTCGGTGCCGAACACCGGCACCTGGAACAGCTTGGCCATCCTGCCGAGCCGCACGGCGTTCTGCGCGACCGCTTCCCCCTCGAAGATCGCCGGCATCAGGCGCGCCTGGTAATCGACCAGGACGAGTTGGGATTGCGAGGCGTCGAGCAGCATGAACGGGTTCTTTCTTTTTCAGGAATCGGTTGAATCGGGCTGAACCGTACCACCGAAAAGACCCGGTTGGCGCGCGCCGCCGGCAACGCGCTCCACGAGCTGCGCCACGTAGGCCTTGAACAGCGCGTCGGCCGACTGCCTGAACATGCGGATGCGCCCCGTGTGCTGCATCAGCAGCAGGCCGACGCCGTGCGCGAAGAGCGCGGTGTTCTCGCGCAGGGCTGCGTCGGCGTCCAGCCCCATGTCCTGCAGCGCCTCTTCGCAGGGCCGCAGGGCCTGGTAGAGATGGTCGTTCAACTCGTGGTCGAGCTCGCTGGTCAGCCCGCGCGGGCGCATGCCCTGCACCAGGTAGAAGCCCAGGTCGAGCTCGCGTGGGTTCGCGGCATAGAAGTCGAACCAGGCCTGGGCCCTCGCGGCGAGCGCCTGGCCGGGGCCGTCCTGCGGAGCGGAGGCCTCGGCCACCGCGGCCTGCAGCCGCTGGATGGACTCGTTCAGCAGGGCCGCGTAGATCGCCTCCTTGCTCTCGAAGTACGAATAGATGGCGCCCGGCGTATAGCCGGCCTTCCTGGCGATCTCCCGGACGCTGGCGCCCTCGATGCCGGCTTCCAGAAAGACCGCGCGGGCGGCATCGAGCACGAGGGTGCGGCGGGCGTCGCTGAGCGCCTGGCGGCGCTGGGTCTTGGCTTCCATGGACGGGACTATAGCCCTCGATTGATCGCACGCCAAATTTTTTGATCGTTGATTGAAAAATTGAACAATGTTTAAATCTCGATAAAACCCACCCGATCAGGAGACAGACACGATGAACGCCCCACTCCCCGGCACCTCCCTCATGTCCGGCGCCGACTACCGCGAATCGCTGCGCCGCTACAAGCCCACCGTGTTCGTCGACGGCCGCCGCGTCGACAGCGTGGCCGACGAAGCCGCCTTCCAGCCAGGCATCAATGCCATCGCCCTCACCTACGACTACGCCCGCAGGAGCGAGCACGAGCCGCTGATGACCGCCGTGCAGCACACCAGCGGCAAGCGGGTCAACCGGCTGTCCCACATCAACAGGAGCGCGGGCGACCTGCTCAACAAGCTCGAAGCCGTGCGGCTGGTCTGCCAGGAAACAGGCTGCGCCCAGCGCTACCTGACGCACGACGCGCTCAACGCCATCGCCCAGGTATCGGCCCGCATCGACGACGCGCGTGGCAGCACCGAACACACCGCGCGCTTCCACGAGTACCTCCACCGCGTGCAGGACCAGGACCTGACCCTGGGCGTGGCCATGACCGATGCCAAGGGCGACCGCAGCCGCCGGCCGCACGAGCAGGCGAACGTCGACAGCTACCTGCACGTGGTGGAGCGCAACGCGCGAGGCATCGTCATCTCGGGCACCAAGGCCATCGTGACCGGTGCGCCTTACGTGCACGAGTTGCTGGTCATGCCCTGCCGCAACATGGGCAAGGAAGACGCCGACTTCGCCGTCTGCTGCGCCGTGCCGCTGGATGCGCCCGGCCTCACCATCGTCGCGCGACCGGCGGGCCGGCCCGGAGAGAAACTGGAGCACGGCGACGCCCTCTTCAGCCGCAAGTACGGCCAGAGCACCGGCGTGTGCATGTTCGACCGCGTTTTCGTGCCCTGGGAGCGCGTGTTCTACGCGGGCGAGTGGGAGCACTCCGGCCACCTGACCTACAGCTATGCCACGCATCACCGCCACAGCTGCATCGGCGCGCGCGCCGGCTTCGGCGACCTGCTGATCGGCGCGGGGGCGCTGATGTGCGAGGCCAACGGCTTCGACCCGGGCAAGGAAAGCCACCTGCGTGAGCAGATGGTGGAGCTCATCACCATCACCGAGAGCTTCTTCGCCTGCGGCGTGGCGGCCAGCGTGTACGGCAAGGCCGATGAGCACTGCGAGGTGTTCATGCCCGACCCGGTGTTCAGCAACATCGGCAAGCTGCTGCTGGCCACGAAGATCTACGACATGCACCGCATTGCGCACTACGTGAGCGGCGGCCTGATCGTCACCCTGCCCGGCCCTGACGAAGACCACAACCCCGAGACCGCGGCCCGCCTGTCCGACGTGCTGCGCGCCAACCCGGCCATTCCCTACGAGCAGCGCATCGAGACGGCCCGATTCATCGAAGACCTGACGGCCGGCTACCAGGGCGGCTGGTACAGCGTGATCAGCCTGCACGGCGGCGGCTCGCCCGCGGCGATGAAGCAGGAGATCTGGCGCAACTACCCGGTCGGCTCCAAGGTCGAGCTGGTCGAACGCATCCTCGAACGCGGCATCGCGGCCGACGGCTCGCCCGCCGCCGCGCCGCACGACCCGGCCCGCGCCATCACCCGCAACCGCCAGCCCGGCAAGTGCTGCGACACCGGCTGCACCACGCCCGGCCAGGCCGTGATGGTCGAGCTGCCCGTCTCGCGGCGCGCCTAGACTCCGGCGGATGAAGAAGCTCTTCTCGAAACGTTTCTGCCTCGCCGCGCTGGGAATCGGCGCCGCCCTCCTCGTCACGGCCTGCGGTGCGGTGCGCAAGACCACGGTGCCAATGGCGACCTCGCTCGAAAAGAGCAGTTGCGCGCGCGGGAAGGTCGACACGCTGCTGGTCATGCTGCCGGGCGCCTATTCGACGCCAGACGAGTTCGAGCGCGAGGGCTTCGTCCGCGCGGTCGCCGACAACCGCATCGCGGCGGACGTGATGCTGGTCGACGCCCATCTCGGCTACTTCAACGACAAGACCATCCTCGACCGCCTGGGCGCCGACGTGGTGGCACCAGCGCGCAGCCAGGGCTACCGCCACATCTGGTTCGTCGGCATTTCGCTCGGCGGCTTCGGCGGCATGCTCTATGCGCAGACGCACCCCGGCGATCTTGCAGGGCTGGTGACGCTGGCCCCCTACCTCGGCGAGCGCGCGCTCGGCACGGACATCGCCAACGCCGGCGGGCTCGCCAAATGGAAGGGGCCGCTGACCGACCCGGCCGCCGAGCCTCCCCGGACACCCAACGAAACGCAGCTCTGGCAATGGCTGCGCGGCTATGCGGGCTTCACGGACACGGCGGGCGCACGGCCGCCGCTATATCTGGGCTATGGCGTGGACGACCGCTTCGCCTTCAGCAACCGGCTGCTGGCGGGCGTGCTGCCGCCCGAACGCGTCTTCACGACCGAAGGCGGCCACGACTGGCCCGAGTGGAACCGGCTCTGGCGCCGGATGCTGCCGACATTGCCGCTGCCAGGCTGCCCTGGCTGAATCAGTTCGGCCGCAGGCGCAGCAGCTTGCCGTCGGCCTCGTCGGTGAGCACGTAGAGGAGTCCGTCCGGCCCCTGCTTCACGTCGCGGATGCGGGCGCGGCCTTCGGCAAGCAGCTTGTGCTCGGCCGCCACCTTGCCGCCCTTGAGTTCGATGCGATCCAGGTAGCCGAATTTCAGCGAACCCACGAACAGGTTGCCCTTCCAGGCGGCGCCGTAGCGGTCGCTGGTCAGGAAGGCCATGCCCGATGGCGCGAT
The DNA here is from genome assembly GCF_048305045.1 of Variovorax sp. 278MFTsu5.1. NCBI lineage: Bacteria > Pseudomonadati > Pseudomonadota > Betaproteobacteria > Burkholderiales > Comamonadaceae > Variovorax > Variovorax sp. 278MFTsu5.1. The sequence continues at coordinate 2,966,928 of NZ_CP157622.1, read as the reverse complement.
CGACGGCACCCAGTAGTGCAGCGGCTGCTCCATGCCCTCCTTGGCCGTGATGCCGTCGCCGATCTTTCCGCCGCCGTAGTTCTCGCCGTAGGTGATCACGGGCCAGCCGTAGTTGCGGCCGGCCTGCGGAATATTGATTTCGTCGCCGCCTTGCGGGCCGTGCTCCGTCATCCAGAGGCGGCCGTCGGGCGCGAGCGTTGCGCCCTGCCCGTTGCGGTGGCCGTAGCTCCAGATCTCGGGCAGCGCGCCTGCCTTGCCGACAAAGGGGTTGTCCTTGGGCACCGAGCCATCCTTGCCGATGCGCACGATCTTGCCGAGGTGGTTGTCGAGCTTCTGCGCGTCTTCCTTGCGGCTGAAGCGGTCGCCGAGCGTGAGAAAGAGCGTTCCGTCGCGCGCCTCGACGATGCGGCAGCCGAAGTGGGCGCGGCTCGCCACCTTGGGCTGCTGGCTGAAGATGATCTTCAGCTCCTCCAGCCTCGTGCCGTCGGCCGACAGGTTGGCGCGCGCCAGCGCCGTGCTGTTGGCAGAGCCGCCGGCATCCGGTTCGGAGAAGCAGAAATACAGCGTGCGGTTCTTTTCGAAGCCGGAGTCGGCCAGCACGTCGAGCAGGCCGCCCTGCCCACCCGCCGCGATGGGCGGCAGGCCTGCGATGGGTGCACCGATCTTGCCGTCGGCACCGACCAGCCGCATGCGGCCCGGCCGCTCGGTCACCACGAAACGGCCGCCCGAAAGGAAGGTGACGCCCCATGGGTTTTCGAGCCCTGTCGCCACGGTTTCGGGTCGCGGCTGCGCGGCGGCGAGTCCACAGAACCCGATTACTGTGACAAATGCCCAACGACAAAGGAATGAGGAAAGAGGCAAGCGCGGCAAGTTCATGGCTTTTCCGTGAAGTTGAGGCGATCTTGACGAGAAATAGCGACCGAATCCAGCGCGAGCACCGATCCACCCGAGGTTCGACGGCCTTTCGGCCGTCAACCGTTTATGGACCATAAACGTTCGCCGTTACATTTTTTCTTTGACCGGATCGGAATTTTCTATGTAAATCAATGACTTACAGAGGGATCCGCTAATTCTGTTTAAATTGACATAACCGCGCGTCATCAATATCCTACGCGCCATGCGTTTTTTCGTCCTACCCGCATCCCTCCTCTTTGCCGTTGCAGTCCATGCAGCCCCCCAACAGGAAAAAACCGATGACGAGCTGGCACGAATGCTTGCCGACAAAGGCCTGATCGGACAACTCAAGCAGGTTCGTCAAACCGTCACGGAACGCACCTCCGATCTGGTCGTCACCGCCATCGGATTTCTCGGCGTCCCCTACCGCCGTGGCGGCAACACCGCCGAATCGGGTTTCGACTGCAGCGGCTTCGTCCGCGCCATGTACAACGAGACGGTCGGCCACATGCTCCCCCGCCGCGCCGAGGAGCAAGCCGCAGCCACCGAGAAGATCGACCGCAGCCAGCTCAAGCCCGGCGACCTCGTATTCTTCAACACCATGCGCCGCGCCTTCAGCCATGTCGGCATCTACGTCGGTGAAGGCAAGTTCATCCACTCCCCCCGCTCGGGCGCCCAGGTTCGTGTCGAAGACATGAATGGCAGCTACTGGCAGCGCCGCTTCGACGGCGCGCGCCGCGTAATGGGCGGATCGGCGGACGAAGTGAAGGCTGCGGCCGTCGCGAACACCGGCAACTGAGCCTCGCTTCCTGATCAAGGACGAAAAAAATCCCGCCTAGGCGGGATTTTTTATGGGCGCCCGATCGATCGACGGGCGCTCTTTTCGGCTTCTCAGCCCTTCTTCTGCGGCGGCAGGTCCGTGCAGGTGCCGTGCGCCACTTCCGCCGCCATGCCGATGCTTTCGCCCAGCGTCGGGTGCGGATGGATGGTCTTGCCGATGTCGATTTCGTCCGCGCCCATCTCGATGGCCAGCGCAATCTCGCCCAGCATGTCGCCGGCATGCGTGCCGACGATGCCGCCACCCAGGATACGGTGCGTCTCGGCGTCGAACAGCAGCTTGGTGAAGCCTTCGTCGCGGCCGTTGGCGATGGCGCGGCCCGAAGCCGTCCACGGGAAATGGCCCTTCTTGACCTTGATGCCTTCGGCCTTCGCCTGGTCTTCGGTCAGGCCGACCCACGCCACTTCGGGGTCGGTGTAGGCCACGCTCGGGATCACGCGGGCGTTGAAGGCCGCGCTCGACAGCTCCTTGTCGCCCTTGAGCTCGCCGGCGATGACTTCGGCCGCCACGTGCGCCTCGTGCACCGCCTTGTGCGCCAGCATGGGCTGGCCCACGATGTCGCCGATGGCGAAGATGTGCGGCACGTTGGTGCGCATCTGGATGTCGACCGGGATGAAGCCGCGGTCGCTCACCGTCACGCCGGCCTTCTCGGCGCCGATCTTCTTGCCGTTGGGGCTGCGGCCCACGGCCTGAAGCACCAGGTCGTACACCTGCGGCTCCTTCGGGGCGTTCTCGCCCTCGAAGGTGACCTTGATGCCTTCCTTCGTGGCCTCGGCGCCGACCGTCTTGGTCTTGAGCATGATGTTGTCGAAGCGCGGCGCGTTCATCTTCTGCCAGACCTTCACCAGGTCGCGATCCGCGCCCTGCATCAGGCCGTCGAGCATTTCGACCACGTCCAGGCGCGCGCCCAGCGTGGAATACACCGTGCCCATTTCGAGGCCGATGATGCCGCCGCCCAGGATCAGCATGCGCTTGGGGTCGGTGCCCATTTCCAGCGCACCGGTCGAGTCGACCACGCGCGGGTCCTTCGGCATGAAGGGCAGGCTCACGGCCTGCGAGCCGGCCGCGATGATCGCGCTGCGGAACTTGACGGTCTGCTTGCTGCCGGTGGTGTCCCAGCTGGTGCCGGAGGTTTCCTCGACCTCGATGTGGTGCGGGTCGATGAAGTTGCCGACGCCGCGCAGCACCGTCACCTTGCGCATCTTGGCCATGGCCGTGAGGCCGCTGGTGAGCTTGCCCACCACCTTGTTCTTGTGGCCGAGCAGCTTGGCGCGGTCGACCGTGGGCGCGCCGAAGCTCACACCGAGGTCGGCGAAGTGCTTGACCTCGTCCATGACCGAAGCCACGTGCAGCAGCGCCTTCGACGGGATGCAGCCGACGTTCAGGCACACGCCGCCGAGGGTGGCGTAGCGCTCGATCAGCACGACCTTCAGGCCGAGGTCGGCGGCACGGAAGGCGGCCGAGTAGCCGCCGGGGCCGGCGCCGAGCACGATCACGTCGCACTCGACGTCGACCTTGCCGCCGTAGCTGGACACAGCCACGGCCGGCGCAGCAGGGGCCGGTGCGGGTGCTGCAGCCTTAGCCGCGGGAGCGGCAGCCACCGGGGCAGGCGCAGCCGCGGCGGGCGCGGGTGCCGCGGCACCGTCGACCTCCAGCGTCAGCACCACCGAACCTTCGCTGACCTTGTCGCCCACCTTCACCGCGAGCGACTTCACCACGCCGGCGGCGGACGACGGAATCTCCATCGAGGCCTTGTCCGATTCGACCGTGATCAGCGACTGCTCGGCCTTGACCGTGTCTCCGACGTTGACCAGCACCTCGATGACCGCGACTTCGTCGAAGTCGCCGATGTCGGGCACCTTGATTTGTTGTTCGCTCATTTGGACACTTTCAGTTTGAGTGTGAGAACGTCGACCGGTGGGGCCGAATTGCGATCGAATTCGCAGGCGGCGGCGATCCCCGCCTCCGCCACTTCGCGCGAAGTGCGCGACTTGATGTCATAGGCCGCGTGCATGGCGCCGAGCGCAAAGCTGCGTCCCGAGCCGATGGCCCAGAACTCCTTGAACTCGAACACCTCGCGGTAGCTGTAGATGCCGTAGATGCCGCTGTGGTTGGCCATCAGCATCGTGAACTGGCTCGACTCATAGGGCTCGTGGTCGTCTTCCTTGGTCTGCATGAAGAACGAGTCCTTGAGCACCGGATGCAGCATCGTGAAGGTGCGGAAGATCTCGTGCTTGCTGCCGAACAGCAGTTGCTCGCGCGGCTGCGCGGCCAGCGCGTGCTGCAGCACCAGGAAGTGCGCGGCGGCGCCGGCCAGCGCGAACAGGCTGGTGCCCGCCGCGTCCTCGACGGTGAAGATCTTCTGGTTCGTCTCGGCGCGGTGCGAGAGCCGCGTGTCGCCGAAGGTCACCAGAGAATCCGCTGCCATCGTGACCTGGCCGCCCTTGCGGACGGCCACTACCGTGGTCATAGGAGGATTCGACGGTAGTCCGCGAGCACCTGGCCCAGGTAGGCGTTGAAACGCGCAGCCAGGGCGCCGTCGATCACGCGGTGGTCGTACGACAGCGACAGCGGCAGCGTCAGGCGCGGCACGAACTGCTTGCCGTCCCACACCGGCTTCATCGCGCTCTTCGAGAGGCCGAGGATGGCCACTTCGGGCGCGTTGATGATCGGCGTGAAGTGCGTGCCGCCGATGCCGCCGAGCGAGCTGATCGAGAAGCAGCCGCCCTGCATGTCGGCCGAGCCGAGCTTGCCGTCGCGCGCCTTCTTGGCGAGCTCGCCCATCTCGGCGCTGATCTGCAGGATGCCCTTCTTGTCGGCGTCCTTCAGCACGGGCACCACCAGGCCGTTGGGCGTGTCGGCCGCGAAGCCGATGTGGTAGTACTGCTTGTAGACGAGCTGGTCGCCGTCCAGGCTGGTGTTGAACTCGGGGAATTTCTTCAGCGCCGCGACCACCGCCTTGATGACGAAGGCCAGCATGGTCACCTTCACGCCCGACTTCTCGTTCTCCTTGTTGGTGGAGACGCGGAAGGCTTCGAGCTCGGTGATGTCGGCCTCGTCATTGTTGGTGACGTGCGGGATCATCACCCAGTTGCGGTGCAGGTTCGCGCCGCTGAGCTTCTTGATGCGCGACAGCTCCTTGCGCTCGACCGTGCCGAACTTGGTGAAGTCGACCTTGGGCCACGGGATGAGGCCCAGCGCCGCGCCGTCGCCACTGCCGCCACCGGCCGGCGCCTTGGCCGCCGAGGCCTTGGTGCTGGCCTGGCCGCTCATCACGGCCTTGGTGAAGTTCTGGATGTCTTCCTGCGTGATGCGGCCCTTGGGACCGGAGCCCTTGACCTCCTCGAGCGGCACGCCAAGCTCGCGGGCGAACTTGCGCACCGAAGGAGAGGCATGCGGCAGGTTGCCGCTGGGAGCGGCCGTCGGGTTGTGGGCCGGGGCTGCTGCTGCGGGCGCCGGTGACGGGGCTGCCGGGGCGGGAGCGCTCGCCGTGGCGGCTGCAGGAGCTGCGGCTGCCGCTGCCTGCGCAGGCGCCGGTGCGGCCGCACCGGCCGCGCCTTCGAGCACGGCGATCAGGTCGCCGATGTTGACCGTGTCGCCGACCTTGACCTTGAGTTCCTTGAGCACGCCGGCGGCCGACGATGGGATCTCCATCGAGGCCTTGTCCGACTCGACCGTGATCAGCGACTGCTCGGCCTTGATCGTGTCGCCCGGCTTCACCAGCACTTCGATGACGGCGACGTCCTTGAAGTCGCCGATGTCGGGCACCTTGACCTCGACCGGGCCCGAAGCCGCCGGAGTTGCCGGCGCAGGGGCCGCAGCAGCGGGTGCAGGAGCCGGTGCCGCTGCTGCCGGTGCCGCGGCGGGCGCCGGTGCCGCCGCGGCACCCGCTCCCTCGGCTTCGAGCACGAGCACCACCGAGCCTTCCTTGACCTTGCTGCCGACTTCGACCTTCAGTTCCTTGACCACACCGGCGGCCGACGACGGGATCTCCATCGACGCCTTGTCCGATTCGACCGTGATGAGCGACTGCTCGGCCTTCACCGTGTCGCCCACCTTCACGAGCACCTCGATCACCGCGACTTCATCGAAATCGCCGATGTCCGGCACCTTCACTTCCACTGCTGCCATATCGTTGTCTCCCGCCGTCAGGCGCCGTTCGTTCGTTGATTGGTTGTTGATTGGGGATCAGGCGTAGAGCGGGTTGACCTTGTCGACATTGATGCCGTACTTCTTGATCGCTTCCACCACCTTGGCCACCGGCACGGTGCCATCTTCGCTCAGCGCCTTGAGCGCCGCCACCACGATGTAGTGGCGGTTGACCTCGAAGTGCTCGCGCAGCTTGTTGCGGAAGTCGCTGCGGCCAAAGCCGTCGGTGCCCAGCACCTTGTAGTTGCGGCCCTTCGGCACGAAGGGACGGATCTGCTCGGCATAGGCCTTCATGTAGTCGGTCGATGCCACCACCGGGCCGGTCGTGGCGCCCAGCTGCTCGGCCACGAAGGGAACGCGCGGGGTCTGGTCGGGGTGCAGCAGGTTCCAGCGGTCGGCGTCCTGGCCGTCGCGGGTCAGCTCATTGAAGCTCGGGCAGCTCCACACCGAAGCCGACACGCCCCAGTCCTTCTCGAGCAGCTCCTGCGCGGCAAAGCTCTCGCGCAGGATCGTGCCGCTGCCCAGCAGTTGCACCGTGGGTGCCTTGGCCTTCAGCGCGGGGGCCTGCTTCGACAGGTACATGCCCTTGATGATCTGCTCTTCGGTGCCGGGCTGGAGGCCGGGCATCGCGTAGTTCTCGTTGAGCAGCGTGAGGTAGTAGTAGACGTTGTCCTGCTTCTCGACCATGCGCTTGAGGCCATGGTGCAGGATCACGCCGACTTCATGCGCGAAGGTCGGGTCGTAGCTCACGCAGTTCGGGATGGTGTTGGCCAGGATGTGGCTGTGGCCGTCTTCGTGCTGCAGGCCTTCGCCGTTCAGCGTGGTGCGCCCCGAGGTGCCGCCCAGCAGGAAGCCGCGCGCCTGCATGTCGCCGGCAGCCCATGCCAGGTCGCCGATGCGCTGGAAGCCGAACATCGAGTAGTACACGTAGAACGGCACCATGATGCGGTTGTTCGTGCTGTACGAGGTCGCGGCAGCGATCCAGCTCGACATGCCGCCGGCTTCGTTGATGCCTTCCTGCAGGATCTGGCCGGCCTTGTCTTCCTTGTAGTACATGACCTGGTCCTTGTCGACCGGGGTGTACTGCTGACCGTGCGGGTTGTAGATGCCGACCTGACGGAACAGGCCTTCCATGCCGAAGGTGCGGGCCTCATCCACCAGGATGGGCACGACGCGCGGGCCGAGCGCCTTGTCGCGCAGCAGCTGCGTGAGGAAGCGCACGTAGGCCTGGGTGGTCGAGATCTCGCGGCCTTCGGCCGTGGGTTCGAGCACCGCCTTGAAGGTGTCGAGCGCGGGCACGGTGAAGCTCTCGTCGCTCTTCACGCGGCGGTGCGGCAGGTAGCCGCCCAGGGCCTTGCGGCGCTCATGCAGGTACTTCATTTCCGGCGTGTCGTCGGCCGGCTTGTAGAACGGCAGCTCGGCGATCTGGCTGTCGGGAATCGGGATGTTGAAGCGGTCGCGGAAGGCCTTGATGTCCTCGTCGCCGAGCTTCTTGGTCTGGTGGACCGTGTTCTTGCCCTCGCCGATCTTGCCCATGCCGAAGCCCTTGACGGTCTTCACGAGCAGCACGGTGGGCTGGCCCTTGTGGTTCTGGGCGGCGTGGAAGGCGGCATACACCTTCTGCGAATCGTGGCCGCCGCGCTGCAGGTTCCAGATCTCGTCGTCGGTCATGTGCTCGACCATCTTCAGCGTGCGCGGATCGCGGCCGAAGAAGTTCTTGCGGACGTAGGCGCCGTCGTTGGCCTTGAACGACTGGTAGTCGCCGTCGTTGCACTCCATCATGATCTTGCGCAGCGCGCCGTCGTGGTCCTTCTCGAGCAGGGCGTCCCAGCCCTTGCCCCAGACCAGCTTGACGACGTTCCAGTTGGCGCCGCGGAACTCGCCTTCGAGCTCCTGGATGATCTTGCCGTTGCCGCGCACCGGGCCGTCCAGGCGCTGCAGGTTGCAGTTGATGACGAAGATCAGGTTGTCGAGGTTCTCGCGCGCCGCCAGGCCGATGGCGCCCAGCGATTCGACCTCGTCCATTTCACCGTCGCCGCAGAAGACCCAGACCTTGCGGTTCTCGGTGTTGGCGATGCCACGTGCGTGCAGGTACTTGAGGAAGCGCGCCTGATAGATCGCCATCAGTGGGCCCAGGCCCATCGACACGGTGGGGAACTGCCAGAACTCCGGCATCAGCTTGGGGTGGGGGTAGCTGGAGAGGCCCTTACCGTCGACTTCCTGGCGGAAGTTGAGCAGTTGCTCTTCGGAGAGGCGGCCTTCGAGGTAGGCGCGGGCATAGATGCCGGGAGAAACGTGGCCTTGGATGTAGAGCAGGTCGCCGCCGTGGTTCTCGCTCTCGGCGTGCCAGAAGTGGTTGAAGCCGGCTCCGAACATGCTGGCCAGCGAGGCGAAGGAGCCGATGTGGCCGCCCAGGTCGCCGCCTTCTGCCGGATGGTGGCGGTTGGCCTTGACCACCATGGCCATCGCGTTCCAGCGCATGTAGGCGCGCAGGCGCTGTTCGATCTCGAGGTTACCGGGGCTTCGGGCTTCCTGCGAGGGTTCGATGGTGTTGACGTAGCCGGTGTTGGCCGAGAACGGCATGTCGACCGTGTTCTGGCGGGCATGTTCGAGCAGCTGCTCGAGAAGGAAGTGAGCCCGCTCAGGCCCCTCGCTCTGGATGACGGAAGACAGTGCATCCATCCATTCACGGGTCTCCTGGGCGTCCGCGTCGTTAGCGGCCGAGCCGAACAGGTTCTCGGGATTTGCCGACATGCTTGTGTCTCCTTTTAGGGCTGTGGCAGTAATTTAAGTGCGCTGTACAGCGAACGCGGCGGAGTTTCTCATAGAAACATCGCAATTTCAAATAGTGCTCATTGATTTTTCAATGTGAAATTCAAAAGAAATCAGAGCAGGAACGGATGTCCGCACGGGACATGGCAAGCCGAGGGGGCAAGCCTAGAATCCGCCCCATGCCTCTCTCCTCCCCGCTGGCGGTTGCCCGCAGTGCCGTGAACGCCTCGCCGCTGTCCTGGTGGCGCAGGTGGTGGCGACGCCAGACTCCGGTGCTGCAGGACGCGGTCGCCATGCTCGCGCCGATGGCGGCCGTGCTGCTGTTCCTTGCCGCCATCGTTTCCGCCTTCTGGTACCTGCGCACCGAGGAGGTCGAGCGCGAGCAAGAGTCGGTGCGCCGCGACGTCGAATACGCGCAGCAGCGCATGCGCCTGCGGCTGCTCGAGCGCCAGGAACAGCTGATGCGCATCGCGCGCGACGCCTCCAACCGCGAGATCGACCCGATCGAATTCACCAGCCGCGCCGAGTCGCTGGTGAGCCAGTTCCCAGAGCTGCAGACCATCACCTGGATCGACGACCGCCGCCGCTTCAAGGCCGGCTACGCGGCGCCCAGCGTGCACCCGGCGCAGCAGCACCTGATCGGCGACGTGCTGCGCCCTGGCGACATCGAGAGCAACTATGCGCTGGCCCGCGAACTGCGCCAGCCCGTCTTCTCGCAGCCCGTGGCGGGCGGAGACCCGCCGGCGATGCTGCAGTTGCACATTCCCCTTTTCGACCAGGGCCTGTTCGCCGGCGTGGTGCTGGGCGAGTTCTCGGTCGACGGCCTGCTGCGCTACGGCATGCCCTCCGAGGTGCAGGCGCGCTACGCGGTGTCGCTGCTCGACGCCAAGGGGCATGTGATCGCCGGCAACACCGCCAACCTGAAGGAGAGCGGCACGCGTCTGCTGCCCTGGTCGGAGCGCACCAACGAATATGAAGTGCCGGTGTCGCCCGTCGGCAATGCGCTGGTGCTGCGGGCTCAGGCCTACCGCACTTCGCAGGGCGTGGTCGGCAACGGGCTCTTCTGGCTGGTCTGCGCGCTGAGCGTACTCACCAGCTGGATGCTGATCGGCACCTGGCGCCACACGCGCCGGCGGCTGCAGGCGCAGCAGCGGCTGGTGGCCGAGACCAACTTCCGTCGGGCGATGGAGAACTCCATGCTCACCGGCATGCGCGTGCTCGACCTGCAGGGCCGCATCACCTACGTCAACGCCGCCTTCTGCGCCATGACCGGCTGGAGCGAGGAAGAACTGGTCGGCCAGTCGCCGCCCTTCCCCTACTGGCTCGAATCAGACCGCGAGGTGATGAACGAGCGGCTCGAAGAAGAGCTGCATGGCCGCGCCCTGCCCGGCGGCTTCCAGGTGCGGGTGAAGCGCAAGAACGGCAGCGTGTTCAACGCCCGCCTCTATGTGTCGCCGCTGATCGACGCGCGCGGCCACCAGACCGGCTGGATGACGTCGATGACCGACATCACCGAGCCCACGCGCATCCGCGAGCAGCTCTCGGCCTCCTACGAGCGCTTCACCACCGTGCTGGAAGCGCTCGACGCGGCCGTGTCGGTGGCCCCCATCGGCAGCGAGGAACTGCTCTTTGCCAACAAGCTGTACCGGCTCTGGTTCGGTTCGGACACCGTGGGCCACCTGGGCATGGTCGCGCAGGCCGGCGTGCCGGCGTCGAACGCGCACGACGAGGGCCTGGACGACGTCGACCCGTACGCCGGCCTGCCGATCGACACCCTCACCGCCGCACAGACCGCTAACAACGAGATCTTCGTGCCCCACCTCGGCAAGTGGCTCGAAGTGCGCTCGCGCTACCTGACCTGGGTGGACGGCCGCCTCGCGCAGCTGGTGATCGCCACCGACATCACGCCGCGCCGCGACGCCGAGGAGCAGGCCGCCGCGCAGGCCGACAAGGCCCAGGCCGCCAGCCGCCTCATCACCATGGGCGAGATGGCCTCCAGCGTGGCGCACGAACTCAACCAGCCGCTGACCGCCATCACCAACTACTGCAACGGGATGATGTCGCGCATCAAGGGCCAGTCGATCGACAACGACGCCCTGCTCGCCGCGCTCGAGAAGACGTCGAAGCAGGCCCAGCGCGCGGGCCAGATCATTCAGCGCATCCGCTCCTTCGTGAAACGCAGCGAGCCCAACCGCACGCCGGCCGACGTTGCCACCATGGTGAGCGAGGCTGTCGAGCTCGCCGGCATCGAGCTGCGCCGGCGCAACGTGCGCCTTAACCACTACGTGGCGGCGCGGCTGCCGGTGGTGCGGGTCGACCCGATCCTCATCGAGCAGGTGATGGTCAACCTGCTCAAGAATGCCGCCGAATCCATCGACCTCGCCGACCGCCCGCTGGCGCGCCGCAGCGTGGAACTGCGCGTGCTGCCCAAGGTGATCGAGGGCCACAACGCCATCGAGTTCTCGGTGCAGGACACCGGCAAGGGCCTGGCCCCGGAAGTGATGGACCGGCTCTACGAAGCCTTCTTCTCCACCAAGCCCGAGGGCATGGGCATCGGGCTCAATTTGTGCCGCACCATCGTCGAGTCGCACCGCGGCCGGATGCAGGCGGAGAACATCTACAATGGCCCGGATGTGATCGGATGCCGTTTTTCCTTCTGGATTCCGGTGTTGGACGCTATCAGTTCCGTAGCTAGCGACGAGGCAAAGGTACCTGCATGAGTTTGATTCCGAAGAAGGGCACGGTCTATGTCGTCGACGACGACGAAGCCGTACGCGATTCGCTGCAATGGCTGCTCGAAGGCAAGGACTACAGAGTCCGCTGTTTCGATTCCGCCGAATCCTTTCTCTCCCGATACGACCCGCGTGAAGTCGCCTGTCTGATCGTCGACATCCGCATGGCGGGCATGACCGGCCTTGAACTGCAAGACCGGCTCATCGAGCGACGCTCCCCGCTGCCGATCGTGGTCATCACCGGCCACGGCGACGTGCCGATGGCCGTCGACAGTATGAAGAAGGGCGCGATGGACTTCATCCAGAAGCCCTTCAACGACGAGGAACTCGTCACGCTGGTCGAGCGCATGCTCGAACATGCGCGCGGCGCCTTCACGCAGCACCAGCAGTCGGCCAGCCGCGACGCGCTGCTGTCCAAGCTCACGGGCCGCGAGGCGCAGGTGCTCGAACGCATCGTCGCCGGCCGCCTGAACAAGCAGATCGCCGACGACCTGGGCATCAGCATCAAGACGGTCGAGGCGCATCGCGCCAACATCATGGAAAAGCTCAACGCCAACACCGTGGCCGATCTGCTCAAGATCGCGCTGGGGCAGGCGGCGCCAGCAGCCAAGGCCTAGAAACAGCTATCCGCCCGATAGCGACGAATGAACCCCACGCCTGCGAAAGCGGGCGTTTTTACTTGGAAAATCGAAACCGATGACCGCCCAACTGATCGACGGCAACGCCCTCGCCAAAACCATCCGCGCCGAGGTGTCCGGCCGCACCGCGGCGCTCAAGGCCCGCGGCGTGAACCCTGCCCTTTCCATCATCCTCGTGGGCGAGGACCCGGCCAGCCAGGTCTATACCAAGCACAAGGTCAACGACAGCGCGCAGACCGGCCTCGACGCCACGCTGGAGACCTACCCCGCCGACATGAGCGAGGCCGACTTGCTGGCCCGCATCCGCACGCTCAACGACGACCCGAAGGTGCACGGCATCCTGGTGCAGCTGCCGCTGCCCAAGCACATGGACAGCCAGAAAGTCATCGAGACCATCTCGCCCGCCAAGGACGTCGACGGCTTCCACGTCGCCAGCGCCGGCGCGCTGATGACCGGCGCTCCCGGTTTCTGGCCCTGCACGCCGCACGGCTGCATGAAGATGCTCGAATCGATCGGCTACGACCTGCGCGGCAAGCATGCGGTGGTCATCGGCCGCAGCAACATTGTCGGCAAGCCGATGGCCATGATGCTGCTCGCCAAGAGCGCCACCGTGACCATCTGCCACAGCGCCACCAAGGACCTGGGCGCCATCACACGCCAGGCCGACGTGATCGTCGCCGCGGTGGGCAAGCTCGACCTGCTGACTGCCGACATGGTGAAGCCTGGCGCGGTCGTCATCGACGTGGGTATGAACCGCAAGGCCGACGGCAAGCTCGCCGGCGATGTCGACTTCGACGGCGTGAAGGAAGTGGCCGGCTGGATCACGCCCGTGCCCGGCGGCGTCGGCCCAATGACGCGCGCCATGCTGCTGGTCAACACCCTTGAAGCGGCCGAGCGCGCCGCAACATGAGAACCACCCCGTTGCTTGCTCACTTCGTGTAGCCGCCTCCCCCTCGAGGGGCGCCACCGGCGGAGCCGGTTCCGCGGTGGCCCCCGAAAATGGCCTCGCCACGTTCGAACAGGATCCCCCATATGACCAACCCGCTTCTCGATTTCACCGATCTCCCGCTGTTCGACCGAGTCAAGCCCGAGCACGTCGCTCCTGCCGTCGATGCACTGCTGGCCGATGCCGAGGCCGCGCTGCAGACCGTCACCGCGCCCGACTTTCCCGCTGACTGGAACGCGATCTCCAAGGTGCTCGACGTGGCTTCCGAGCGCTTCAGCCGCGCCTGGGGCGCCGTCGGCCACCTCAACGCCGTGGCCGACACGCCCGAGCTGCGCGCCGCCTACAACGAGGCCATGCCGCGCGTTACCGCCTTCTGGACCCGCCTGGGCTCCGACGAGCGCCTGTACGCCAAGTACAAGGCCATCGACGCCACGACGCTCAATGCCGAGCAGCGCCAGGCCCACAGCAATGCGGTGCGCAACTTCGTGCTGGGCGGTGCCGAGCTGCAGGGCGAGGCCAAGACGCGCTTCGCCGACATCCAGGAACGCCTGGCCGAGCTGAGCCAGAAGTTCAGCGAGAACGCACTCGACGCGACCGACGCCTTCGCCTACTACGCCGCTCTCGGTGAGCTCGAAGGCGTGCCCGAGGATGTGGTGAGCGCCGCGCGCGCGGCCGCCGAGGCCGACGGCAAGGAAGGCTACAAGCTCACGCTGAAGATGCCCTGCTACCTGCCGGTGATGCAGTTCGCCAAAAGCAGCGCGCTGCGCGAGAAGCTCTATCGCGCCTACGTCACGCGAGCCAGCGAGTTCGGCGATACGGCCTTCGACAACACTTCCCTCATCACCGAGATCCTCGCGCTGCGCGAGGAAGAAGCCGGGCTGCTGGGCTACAAGAACTACGGCGAGCTGTCGGTCGTGCCGAAGATGGCCGAGTCGCCCGAGCAGGTCGTGAAGTTCCTGCGCGACCTCGCTGCCAAGGCCAAGCCCTACGGCGAGCGCGACCTTGCCGACTTGCGCGTCTTCGCGGCCGAGCAGCTGAGCATCACCGATCCGCAGCCCTGGGACTGGAGCTACATCGGCGAGAAGCTCAAGGAGGCGCGCTATGCCTTCAGCGAGCAGGAGGTGAAGCAGTACTTCCCGGCGCCGAAGGTCATGGCCGGCCTGTTCAAGATCGTCGAGACGCTGTTCGAGGTGTCGATCCGCCGCGACTCGGCGCCCACCTGGCACCCGAGCGTGGAGTTCTATCGCATCGAGCGCGCCGGCCAGAAGGTCGGCCAGTTCTACCTCGACCCCTCCGCCCGTGCAGCCAAGCGCGGCGGTGCCTGGATGGACGACGTGCGCGCCCGCTGGCTGCGCCCCGACAACGGCGTGCTGCAGACGCCCGTCGCTCAGCTGGTGTGCAACTTCGCCAGCGGTGTCGATGGCAAGCCGCCGCTGCTCACGCATGACGACGTGACCACCCTCTTCCACGAATTCGGCCACGGCCTGCACCACATGCTCACGCAGGTGAACGAGCGCGACGTCTCGGGCATCAGCGGCGTCGAGTGGGATGCGGTCGAGCTGCCGAGCCAGTTCATGGAGAACTTCTGCTGGGAGTGGGACGTGCTCAAGCACATGACGGCCCACGTCGACACCGGCGAGCCGCTGCCGCGCGCCCTCTTCGACAAGATGACGGCCGCGAAGAACTTCCAGAGCGGCCTGCAGACGCTGCGCCAGATCGAGTTCTCGCTGTTCGACATGCTGCTGCACACCGAGTACCGCGCCGCCAACGCCAAGCCCGGCGAAGTGATGGCCCTGCTGGGCCGCGTGCGTGCCGAAGTCGCGGTGATGCCGTCGCCGCCCTTCAGCCGTACACCGAACACGTTCAGCCACATCTTCGCGGGCGGCTATGCGGCCGGCTACTACAGCTACAAGTGGGCCGAGGTGCTGAGCGCCGATGCCTACGCGGCCTTCGAGGAAACCGTGGGCGCCGACGGCGAACCGAACATCGAGACCGGCCGCAAGTACCGCCAGGCCATCCTGGAGGCTGGCGGCAGCCGCAGCGCGATGGACTCGTTCAAGGCGTTCCGCGGCCGCGAGCCCCAGCTTGATGCGCTGCTGCGACACCAGGGCATGGCGCAGGCCCAGCCCGCTTGATGCGGCGCTGAAGCTTGCGATACTCGGGCGATGCATACGATTTACAAAATCTCACCATTGCATCGCCTGACCGGCCTTGCCCTCGTGCTCGTTGCCGCGGGCGCGATGGCGCAACCCATCTACCGCCAGGTCGACAAGAACGGCAAGGTCACCTTCTCCGACCGCGCCCCGAGCGCGAGCACCGAGCCGGCGTCGGCCGGCCAGCAAGGCGCGACGGCCCCTTCCGGCGCCAACGCCGCCGGCCTGCCCTATGAACTGCGCCAGGTGGCGCAGCGCTATCCCGTCACCCTCTACAGCGGGGACGAATGCGGCCCCTGCGGCGCGGCGCGCACCCTGCTCACGACGCGCGGCATTCCTTTCGAGGAGCGCACCGTCAAGAGCAACGCGGACATCGAAGCCCTGCAGCGCCTGAGCAACCAGAATGCGTTGCCGCTGCTGACGATCGGTTCGCAGCAGCTCAAGGGCTTCTCGGACGTGGAATGGTCGCAGTACCTCGACGCGGCCGGCTATCCCAAGAGCAACAGCCTGCCCGCGGGCTATCGCAACGGCCCGGTCCGGCCGCTGGTGGCTCAGCAGGCGACGCCGGCGCCCCGGGGGGCCGAAGCGCCTGCCCCGGCCGCGCAACCCGCACCACCGCCTCCGGCCTCGAGCGAGCCGACGCCGAGCAACCCGGCCGGCATCAAGTTCTAGGCACCCACGGCCTGGGCTTCAACCTCAGGCCGCGAACTCCATCGTCTTCACACCGGCCGCAGTGCCCAGCAGGCACACGTCGGCCTTCTGATGCGCGAAGACGCCGACCGTCACCACGCCCGGCCATTGGCTCACGGTCGACTCGAACGCCAGCGGATCGGTGATGCGCAGCCCCGTCACGTCGACGATGTGCTGGCCGTTGTCGGTCACCAGCGGCAGGCCGTCCTTCTCGCGCACCTGGGCGATGCCGCCCATGGCCGCGAACTGGCGCATCACGCGTTGCGCGGCCATCGGGATCACCTCCACCGGCAGCGGGAACGCGCCCAGCACCTGCACCAGCTTCGACTCATCCGCAATGCAGACGAACTTGCGCGACTGCGCCGCGACGATCTTCTCGCGCGTGAGCGCGGCGCCGCCGCCCTTGACCATGAAACCGCGGTGATCGATCTCGTCGGCGCCGTCGATGTAGACCGACAGTTCCTCAACCTCGTTGCTGTCGAACACCGGAATGCCCAGCGCGCGCAGGCGTTCGGTCGAGGCGACGGAGCTGGAGACGGCGCCCTTGATCTCGTCCTTGATCGTGGCCAGCGCGTCGATGAACTTGTTCACCGTCGATCCGGTACCGACGCCGACGATTTCGCCCTTGACCACGTAGGCCAGCGCGGCACGGCCGACCTGGGCCTTGAGTTCGTCCTGGGAAAGCGGTTTGGAGGGGGTTGGGGAGGCGGGTGCGGTCATCACGGACAATCCTTGGCTCATTGAAGCCCCGAATTATCCGATGCCCCTGCTGATGCCCTCCTCGCTCTACGGCCTGGCCCGCCCCTTCCTGTTCGGCTTCGACCCCGAACACGCCCATGAAATCACGCTGGACGGGCTGGCGCGCACCCAGAACACTCCCCTGGCCTGCGCCTATTCGGCACCGCGCGTCGACGATCCCGTCGAGCTCGCCGGCCTGACCTTTCCCAACCGCGTGGGCCTGGCGGCCGGGCTGGACAAGAACGCCCGCTGCATCGACGCCTTCTCCGCCATGGGCTTCGGCTTCGTCGAGGTCGGTACGGTGACGCCGAAGGCCCAGCCGGGCAACCCCAAGCCGCGCATGTTCCGGCTGCCCCAGCGCGACGCGCTGATCAACCGGCTGGGCTTCAACAACGAGGGGCTGGACGCCTTCCTGGCCAACGTGCAGAAGGCACGCTTCCGCAAGAACGCCAGCAGTGCCAAGTCGCCGATGCTGCTGGGCCTCAACATCGGCAAGAACGCCGCCACGCCCATCGAGCGCGCGGTGGATGACTACCTGGCCTGCCTCGACGGCGTGTACCCGCATGCCGACTACGTGACGATCAACATCTCCAGCCCCAACACCGCCAACCTGCGCTCGCTTCAGAGCGACGAAGCGCTCGATGCCCTGCTTGGCGCAGTGGCCGATCGGCGCGAAACCCTGACCACGCGCCATGGCGGCAAGCGCTCGCCGCTCTTCGTGAAGATCGCGCCCGACCTCGACGAAGCACAGGTATCGGTGATCGCCGCCACGCTCAAGCGCCACGGCATGGACGGCGTGATCGCCACCAACACCACGCTGGCGCGCGATGCGGTAAAGGGCTTGCCTCATGCGGAGGAAGCGGGAGGCCTGTCGGGCGCACCGGTGCGCGAGGCCAGCAACCGCGTGGTCGCGCAGCTGCGTGCGGCGCTGGGCAAGGACTTTCCGATCATCGGCGTGGGGGGCATCCTCAGCGGCGCCGATGCCAAGGCGAAGATCGCCGCAGGCGCGGACGTGGTGCAGATCTACACCGGCCTGATCTATCGCGGCCCGGCGCTGGTCCGCGAAGCGGCCCAGGCGCTGCTGCGCGATCGCGGTAGCAAGGCCTGAGCGCCTTTTCTCTTCAGTCTCTCAGCGCATGCGCCAGAGCACTGGCGCAATGACCGCAGCCCAGCGCAGCAGACGCTTCGGCCGGATCACCACCACGGCAGCCGCCGCGACGACGCCGGTGGCCACCGGGTGCGCACGCGCGATGCGCAGCGCGGCAGCGGCGGCCGACTCGTTGGGCGGAGGGGCATCCGCCTCGGGCGCGGGCTGAGTCTCGCGTCCGCCCTGCATCGTCGCGATGCGCTGGCGCTGGATCTCCATGCGAGCAAGCAGTTCTTCGCGCGTGGCCGGACGGCGGACGCGGCGCGGTGCTTCCTCGTCCTCCCCTGGATCCTTGCCGAGGCCGAAACGCTCCTGGGCCCAGGCCCAGTCACGCTCGAACTCCCGGCGAGCAGGCACGAAACTGTTGGACGCATTGCGCAGGGTCAGCAGCAGCCCGATGACGGCCGCCAGCCAGAGCGCGATCCATACGCCAGCCACCGACCATGCGGCGGTGACGCGGTGAGGCGTGTCCCAGAAGTTCACCACCACCGCCACGGACAGCAGAGCCACCGTGACCGTGGTCAGCCCCAGCACGGCCAGGCCGAGGACGAGCATCAGCTTTAGCCGCTGCTTCTCGTCTTCCCAGGCCATGCGCAGCAGTTGCACCCGGTCCTCGGCCGCTAGGGCGCCCTCGGCCGCGGCGATGCGCAGCCGGCGGATGCGGGCGTTCAGTCCGAACAGGGAGAGCAGCCTCATCGGCTGGCCCCTGTCATGCCCGGGTGAACGGGAACGCCGCTGCTGCCGTGCACTACCGGGTCAGCGGCGGCCAAGCAGCAGGCCCACCAGCACGCCGACGGCCAATGCGGCGCCGGCGATCTGCCATGGTTCGTCGTGGGCGTAGGCGTTGGCGGAGCTGGCCGCTTCGCGGGCCTTCTTGGCGGCGAGCTTGCTCTTCTCCGCCGCGAGTTCGCGTGCGATGGCCAGCTTGGTGTCGATGCGCTGGCGCAGCGCCTTGATGTGGGGAACCGAATCCAGGTCCTTGCTCGCCAGCACGCCGCGCACGTCGCTTGCAATGTCTTCGGCTGCCGCTTCAAGATTTTGGGATGCACTCATTGGAAACTTTCCTCCGTGATGACACCGGCACCGCGCCGGCGGCTTCGCGCCAGCAAGTGGCGTGCTGTCATGTTACAGGCTCGAAAGGCCCTCAGGCGCTACAGATGTGCAGACTTTGTCGCACGATGGGTATCGGCTGACGCCTGCCCCCTCCGCAGTCATGCCTCGGCCAGCAGCCGGGCGACGTACTGCCCGATGGCCAGGCTGCTCGTGAGGCCGGGCGACTCGATGCCGAACAGGTTCACCAGCCCCGGCACGCCGTGCGATGCGGGCCCGTCGATCATGAAGTCGGCGGCCGGCTCGCCGGGCCCCGAAATCTTGGGCCGCATGCCCGCATAGCCCGGAATCAGCGCGCCATCCGGCAGCGCGGGCCAGTACTTGCGGACTTCGGAGTAGAAACCCTCGCCGCGCGAGGGATCCACCACCAGTTCGCCGGGCGATGAAACCCATTGCACGTCCGGCCCGAACTTGGCCTGGCCGCCCAGGTCGATCGTGAGATGCACGCCCAGCCCGCCCGGCTCGGGCACGGGATAGACGAGCCGGCCGAACGGCGCACGTCCCGAAAGGGTGAAGTAGTTGCCCTTGGCGAAGTACTCCTTCGGCACCGACGGCGGCGGCAGGCCATCGAAGCGCCGGGCCAATGCCGGGGCCCCGAGGCCCGCCGCATTGACCACGCTGCGGCAGCGCAGCACGGTGCCGTCTTCGGCCGCCAGCACGATGGCGCCATCACCGCACTCCGCGCGCGTGATCGGCGACTTCAGCGCCAGCATCCCGCCGGCGTTCTCCAGATCGCCCAGCAAGCTCAGCATGAGGGCATGACTGTCGACGATGCCGGTGCTGGGCGAATGCAGCGCAGCCACGCAGTGCAGCTGCGGCTCCATCGCAATGGCCTGCTGTGCCGTGAGCAGGACAAGGTCATCGACGCCGTTCGCCGCCGCCTTCTGCTGGATGGCTTCGAGCTGGCCGGCCTGCTCGGGCGAGGTGGCGACGATCAGCTTGCCGCAGCGCTGGTGTGGCACGCCGCGCTCGGCAGCGTAGGCGTAAAGCAACTGCTTGCCCTCGACGCACAGCTTCGCCTTGAGCGAGCCCTGCGGGTAGTAGATGCCGGCATGAATGACTTCGCTGTTGCGCGAACTCGTTCCTGTGCCGATGGCTCCTTCGGATTCGAGCACCAGCACCTCCCGGCCCGCGAGCGCCAAGGCGCGTGCCACTGCCAAGCCCACCACACCACCGCCGATGACGGCGCAATCAATTTCGTCCATCGCGCGAGCTTAGCGCGGCTTGCGCGGGAGCTTCGCTATCTCAGTGCGCGGACGGGGGCGGCTCGGGATCGGTGGGCTCGTCGGGCGGCGTCTCGGGTCCTTCGTCAGGCTCGACGGGCAGGTCGGGCGCGACGGGCGGTGGAATGTCGGGATGAGTGGCCATGGCTGCGCTCCTTTCCAACTGGTTCTAGGTCATCGGTGCGAGAAATTCGACAGCTGCGGGCTGCATTTGCCGTCGGTGAGGGCCGACAACGGGCGACACGAGCTTCGTGACACGGTAATGACGACTGTTGCAGGATCGTCGCCCGGAGGTCGCGTTACTACTTCCTGCGACTTGGGCATCGACGGTGGATGTGTTGTACTGGCCCGTGCTGCCGGAGCACGGCAGGCAACCGTCATCGCGTCACTTTCTTCAGGGAGAGAAATGTCCACCATCGATGCAAACGGGATGCTGATCGACCCCAAGGTGATCCTGCGACGATCACCGGGAATCGAACACGGCACCCTTCCCAGCGTGCTCGCCATCGTCGTCCACCAGACCGACTCGGGCACCGCCGAATCCAGTCTCAACGGCTACCAGGTGGGCGGCAACGGCGCCCACTTCCTCATCGACAAGAACGGCCAGATCTACCAGACGGCAAGCGTTCTCGCGCGCTGCTATCACGTCGGCAAGCTGATCAAGTCGAAGTGCCTGACCATCAACAAGAGCAGCTGCGACACGGGCGCAATGGCGAAGATGCTGGCGATGTCGTGGGTCAACCAGATCAACGCCATCGACGCGCACGAGCGCGCGAAGCCGTATCCGGACCGCTATCCGGTGAACAGCGACTCGATCGGCATCGAGCTGGTCGGCATGCACATCGACGACAAGAACTACGAGGCTGTGACCGCTGCGCAGAACAGCTCGCTGCAGTGGCTCATCGAGGTGCTGTATGCGCAGTTCAATCTCAAGCCGGAAGATGTCTACCGGCATCCGACGGTGTCGTACAAGAACCCTGGCGAAGCGAGTTCGGCGATATGGAAGTGAGACTCCGCGCGGTGGGTCTCGCAATCGGGGCCGTGCTGCTTTCCTCTTGCGCGTCGACTCGCGACACCGCTTTCAGCAACATCTACGTTGCGGACTTCCACTCCGACTCGCCGGCCACCTGCCGCAGCTCCGACGTGCCACGCAGCCATGGACAGGCGCGCGAGTTCTTCTCGAAGGCACGCGAGGTCGACTACAAGACGCTGCACGACAACTACGAAGTGGCGCCCTGCTACGCCGAAGGCACGCTTGTGAGGCAGGGCAAATCGTGCGACTGGCAGATCCGCGCCGGTGCGACGGGTTCGGTGCAGTGCGCAGAGCAGAAGCTGTACTTCGCGTGCGACAACTGCGGCGACCTCTTCGGCGCCACGAAGTAGTCAACGGATAGAGAAGCAGAGAGAGGCGAACCGAAGCCCCTCTCGGCGCACAAAACAAAAAAGCGACCTGGAAATCCAAGTCGCTTTTTGATTGGTGGGCGGTGGAGGCTTCGAACCTCCGACCCCAGCAGTGTGAATGCTGTGCTCTACCCCTGAGCTAACCGCCCTCGGCACCGCTGCTTTTTGCCTCGGTGCCTAGAAAACGTATCGCGTTCTGCGAAGCCTCGGATTATGCCATAGCTTTTCAGCTGCTTTCAAGAAACTCAGACGTTTTCTCGAAACAGCGTCCGGCCGCCACTCGATTTATCGAGCTGGACCAGCACGGCCTCGTGTGCGGTGAGCTCATGCTCGGCCGCCATGATCACCGGCAACTCGAACTGGCTCAGGTCGACGGCCACCACGGTGGTGCCCTGCACCGGCTCCGCGGCTGCCACGTCGATGAGCAGCGCGTCCTGCCCGCGCGTGAGGTTGATGTAGACGTCTGCCAGCAGTTGCGCGTCGAGCTTGGCGCCGTGGAAGGTACGGTTCGAACGGTCGACGCCAAAACGGTCGCACAGCGCGTCGAGCGAGTTGCGCTTGCCCGGATACACCTGCTTGGCCATGGCCAGCGTGTCGGTCACTTCGCCGACGAAGGTGCGCAGCGGCGGCAGGCCCGCGCGCTCGAACTCCTTGTTGAGGAAGCCGACGTCGAAGGCCGCGTTGTGAATGATGATCTCGGCGTCGCGCAGGTACTCGACGATGTCGTTGGCCAGCGTGCCGAACTTGGGCTTGTCGCGCAGGAAGTCGGTCGTCAGGCCGTGGACCTTGAGCGCGTCCTCATGGCTCTCGCGCTCGGGGTTGAAGTAGATGTGCAGGTCGTTGCCGGTGAGCTTGCGGTTGAACAGCTCCACGCAGCCGAGCTCGATGATGCGGTCGCCGTTCTCGGCCGAGAGACCGGTGGTTTCGGTGTCGAGGACGATCTGGCGGGTCATGCGCACTCCCTGCTCATCAGTGGTTTTCCTTGGCGTGGTTGATCGAGTACTTTGGAATCTCGATCGTCACATTCTCCTGCGCCAGGATCGCCTGGCAACTCAGGCGCGACTGCGGCTCCAGGCCCCAGGCGCGGTCGAGCAGGTCTTCCTCGCCCTCTTCCGCCTCGTTCAGCGAGTTGAAGCCTTCGCGCACGATCACGTGGCAGGTGGTGCAGGCGCAGCTCATCTCGCAGGCGTGCTCGATGTCGATGTGGTTGTCGAGCAGCGCCTCGCAGATCGAGGTGCCGGCGGGCGCGGTGATTTCTGCGCCTTCGGGGCAGTACTCGGGATGCGGGTAGATCTTGATCGTGGGCATGCTGTTGTTCTAGAGGGATTCGACCTTGCGCCCGGCAAGCGCGCGCGCGATGCCCGCGTTCATGCGCTGTGCGGCGAAGGCTTCGGTGTCGTCGGCCAGCTTCTTGGTGGCGGCCTCGATGGCCGCGGCTTCGTTGCTGCCTTTGGCGGCTTCGCGCAGCTGCGCCATCGATGCGTCGATGGCCGCGCGCTCTTCGTCGTTCAGCAGGTCGCCATCGGCATCGAGCGCGCTCTGCGTGGCCAGCAGCATGCGATCGGCATCGACGCGCGCCTCGACCAGCGCGCGGGCCTGCATGTCCTGCTGCGCCGTGGAGAAGCTTTCCTGCAGCATGGTCGCGATCTGGTCGTCCGACAGGCCATACGAGGGCTTGACCGCCACGCTGGCCTCGACGCCGCTGCCCTGCTCCTTCGCGCTCACGCTCAGCAGGCCGTCCGCGTCGACCGTGAAGGTCACGCGGATGCGCGCCGCGCCGGCCGCCATTGGCGGAATGCCGCGCAGCGTGAAGCGCGCGAGGCTGCGGCAGTCGGAGACGAGGTCGCGCTCGCCCTGCACCACGTGCAGCGCCAGTGCGGTCTGGCCGTCCTGGTAGGTCGTGAAGTCCTGCGCCATCGCCGTCGGGATGGTCTGGTTGCGCGGCACGATGCGCTCGACGAGCCCACCCATGGTCTCGATGCCGAGCGACAGCGGGATCACGTCGAGCAGCAGCAACTCGCCCGCACCGTTGTTGCCGGCCAGTTGATTGGCCTGGATGGCGGCGCCCAGCGCCACGACTTCGTCGGGATTCAGGTTGACCAGCGGCTCGCGGCCGAAGAAATCGGCCACCGCGCGGCGGACCTGCGGCATGCGCGTGGAGCCCCCCACCAGAACGATGCCCTTGAGCTCTTCGGCCTTGAGTTTCGCATCGCGCAGCGCCTTGCGCACGGCGGCGATGGTACGGTCGGTCAGCGGCCGGGTGGCGGCGTAGAACTGCTCGCGCGTCAGGTCGAGCGAAACGGTCTTGCCTGCGACCTCTGCCTTGAACACGACCGTCGCCGAATCGGTCAGGGCTTCCTTCGCCGCACGGGCGGCCACGAGCAACGCGGCCTTGTCGGCATCGCTGCCGGCCTGCAGGCCAGTCTGCGCGAGCACGAAGTCGGCCAGCGCATGGTCGTAGTCGTCGCCGCCGAGGGCCGAGTCGCCGCCGGTCGCAATGACTTCGAAAACGCCCTGCGTGAGCCGCAGGATCGAGATGTCGAAGGTGCCGCCGCCCAGGTCGTAGACCGCGTAGACGCCTTCGCTCGCGTTGTCGAGGCCGTAGGCGATGGCAGCAGCGGTGGGCTCGCTGATCAGGCGCAGCACGTTGAGGCCGGCGAGTTGCGCGGCGTCCTTGGTCGCCTGGCGCTGGCCTTCGTCGAAATACGCGGGCACGGTGATGACGGCGCCGTAGAGTTCGTCGTCGAAGGTGTCTTCAGCGCGGAAACGCAGCGTGGCAAGGATCTCGGCGCTGATCTCGACCGGCGACTTCTCGCCCGCCAGCGTCTGCACCTTGACCATGCCGCCGTCGCCGCTGCCGATGCGGTACGACATCGATTCGCGGTTCGCGATGTCGGCCAGGCCGCGGCCCATGAGGCGCTTCACCGAAGTGATGGTGTTGGCCGGGTCCTGTGCGCGAGCGGCCAGCGCGTCGAAGCCGATCTGGCGGCGGTCGCCCTCGAGGTAGCGCACGGCCGAAGGCAGCAGCAGGCGGCCCTGGTCGTCGGGCAGGCATTCGGCCACGCCGTTGCGCACCGAGGCCACCAGCGAATGCGTGGTGCCGAGGTCGATGCCCACGGCGATGCGGCGCTGATGCGGGTCGGGCGCCTGGCCGGGTTCGGAAATCTGGAGAAGAGCCATGCCGTTATTGTCCCAACTGATCGAACTTGGCTTCGACGTCCTGCGCGAAGCGCTCAATGAACATGAGGGCTCTCACCTGCCTGGCCGCCGCCGGGTAGTCACCCTTCTCGTCGATGAGCCAGTCGAGCGACGACAGCGCACGGGTGCGGCCGGCCTCGACTTCAGCGTTGAGCTTTTCGAGAGAAGCGATATCGGCGACGTCATCGAGCGCCTCGCGCCACTCCATCTGCTGCATCAGGAAATCGGACGGCATCGCCGTGTTGTTCTCGGTATCGAGCGGCGCGCCGTTCAGCTCGCAGATGTAGCTGGCGCGGCGGATCGGGTCCTTCAGCCGCTGGTAGGCCTCGTTGATGCGCACCGACCACTGCATGGCCACGCGCTGCGCCGCGGCGCCTTGCGCGGCGAAACGGTCCGGGTGGGCCTCGCGCTGCAGTTCCTTCCAGCGCGCGTCGAGCACTGTGCGGTCCTGCGCGAAGGTCGCCGGGACGGCGAACAGTTGAAAGTCGGTGTCGTTCAGGTTCATGGCAAGAAAAAACCGCCAGCACATGACATGTTGGCGGCTGTGGTCGCAGTCAGCGACGGCGCATCAGCTCAGATGCGGAAGCTTTCCCCGCAACCGCAGCGGTCGCGCTCGTTGGGGTTGTTGAACTTGAAGCCCTCGTTCAGGCCCTCGCGCACGAAGTCGAGCTGCGTGCCGTCGATGTAGGCGAGGCTCTTCGGATCGACCAGCACCTTCACGCCGTGGTCTTCGAAGACCACGTCTTCCGGCGCCAGTTCGTCCACGTACTCGAGCTTGTAGGCCAGGCCCGAGCAACCCGTGGTCTTCACGCCCAGCCGCACACCCACCCCCTTGCCCCTCTTGCCGAGGTAGCGGGTGACATGTCGGGCAGCGGCTTCTGTCAGCGTGACGGCCATGTCAGTGGACAGCTTCGGCAGCGGCACCGGTTTCGGTCTTGACGCCGTGCTTGGCCTTGTAGTCGTTCACGGCTGCCTTGATGGCGTCTTCGGCCAGGATGGAGCAGTGGATCTTCACCGGCGGCAGCGCCAGTTCCTCGGCGATCTGCGCGTTCTTGAGCGCGGCCGCTTCGTCGAGCGTCTTGCCCTTGACCCATTCGGTCACGAGCGACGACGAGGCGATGGCCGAGCCGCAGCCGTAGGTCTTGAAGCGAGCGTCTTCGATCACGCCGGTTTCGGGGTTGACCTTGATCTGCAGCTTCATAACGTCGCCGCAAGCCGGTGCGCCGACCATGCCGGTGCCGACGGAGTCGTCGCCCTTTTCGAAGGAGCCGACGTTGCGCGGGTTTTCGTAGTGGTCGATGACCTTGGAAGAATATGCCATGGTGTACCTCTCAAACTTTGTTCAATCGTGGTGCCTGGTGCGGGTCTGACCTGCGTCAGTGGGCCGACCACTGGATCGTGCTGATGTCCACGCCGTCCTGGAACATCTCCCACAGGGGGCTCAGCTCGCGCAGCTTGGCAACGTTGTGCTTGATGGTCGAAATGGCGTAGTCGATCTCTTCTTCGGTCGTGAAGCGGCCGATGGTCATGCGAAGGCTGCTGTGGGCCAGTTCGTCGCTGCGGCCCAGGGCGCGCAGCACGTAGCTGGGCTCCAGGCTGGCCGAGGTGCAGGCCGAACCCGACGACACCGCCAGGCCCTTGATGCCCATGATCAGCGACTCGCCCTCGACGTAGTTGAAGCTCATGTTCAGGTTGTGCGGCACGCGGTGTTCGAGGTCGCCGTTGATGAACACCTGCTCGACATCCTTCAGGCCGTCGAGCAGACGCTTCTGCAGACGGCGCGCGTGTTCGATGTCCTTGTGCATCTCCAGCTTGGCGATGCGGTAGGCCTCGCCCATGCCGACGATCTGGTGCGTGGGCAGCGTGCCCGAACGCATGCCGCGCTCATGGCCGCCACCGTGCATCTGCGCCTCGAGGCGCACGCGCGGCTTGCGGCGCACGTACAGGGCGCCGATGCCCTTGGGGCCGTAAGTCTTGTGCGAGGCCAGGCTCATCAGGTCGATGGGCAGCTTCGTGATGTCGATATCGATCTTGCCGGTGGCCTGGGCCGAATCGACGTGGAAGACGATGCCCTTCTCGCGGCAGATGTTGCCGATGGAGACCACGTCCTGGATCACGCCGATCTCGTTGTTCACGAAGAGCACGCTGACCAGGATGGTGTCGGGGCGGATCGCTGCCTTGAACTTTTCGAGGTCGACGAGGCCGTTTTCCTCGACGTCGAGGTAGGTGACCTCGAAGCCCTGGCGCTCCAGTTCACGCATGGTGTCGAGCACGGCCTTGTGCTCGGTCTTCAGGGTGATGAGGTGCTTGCCCTTGCCCTTGTAGAAATTGGCTGCGCCCTTGAGCGCGAGGTTGATCGACTCCGTGGCGCCCGAGGTCCAGACGATCTCGCGCGGGTCGGCGTTGATCAGTTCGGCCACCTGGCCGCGTGCCTTCTCGACCGCCTCCTCAGCCTCCCAGCCCCATGCGTGGCTGCGCGATGCCGGGTTGCCGAAGTGCTCGCGCAACCAGGGAATCATGGCATCGACCACGCGCGGGTCGACCGGCGTGGTGGCGCCGTAATCGAGATAGATCGGAAAATGAGGAGTTACGTCCATGGCTGGCTCGTGCTGGCGTGGGGGTTGTTCTTTGATCTGGGCTGCTCAGGCCGGCGCCCGAAGGCGCCGCCGGGACTCTGACTCAGCGCTTTCAGGACTTCGCGAATGCGTTCCCGAGCGCGAACACCGAATTCGGCGCGTTCACGCGAATCGGCTTGACCACCGGCTGCGCGGAGATGGCGCGCTTGACGACCGGCTTGTTCTCGATCTGCACGCCCTTGGCGATCTGGTCGTCGACCAGCTTCTGCAGGGTGACGGAGTCGAGGAACTCGACCATGCGCTGGTTCAGAGAGGCCCAGAGCTCGTGAGTCATGCAGCGGCCGGCTTCGCCGAGGCAGTTTTCCTTGCCGCCGCACTGGGTGGCGTCGATGGGCTCATCGACGGAGACGATGATGTCGGCCACGGTGATGTCCGCTGCCTTGCGCCCGAGGCTGTAGCCGCCCCCGGGGCCGCGGGTCGACTCGACCAGCTCGTGGCGGCGCAGCTTGCCGAACAGCTGTTCGAGGTACGACAGCGAGATCTGCTGCCGCTGGCTGATCGCGGCCAGCGTGACCGGACCGGTGTTCTGACGCAACGCCAGATCGATCATGGCTGTGACCGCAAAACGGCCTTTGGTAGTGAGACGCATCGCAAGCTCCTTCAAGTGCTTACCGTTGAAATGACACCTTGGTCCAGGACCGCGGTGACCTCGTCTCCGCCCTGCCCGACCCCTGACGCTGGTGAACCAGCCGGTAGGAGTCGGTCCTTCATCGCGAAGTTCTTCTCTTTGTTGTTGAGTATTTCGCTCAAGTATAACAGAAGCCCCCGAGGTCTGCTCGGGTAAACCCCAGCGCGGGTTTGCGGGGAGATGCGAACGTCCGGCTTACTGCGCCAGACCTGCGATGTTGTCGCCGCCCGAGGCCCCGAACGCCTGTTCCCGCAGCAGCGCCAGCTGGTCGCGAACCCTGGCTGCCTTCTCGAATTCGAGGTTGCGTGCGTGCTCCAGCATCTGCTTCTCGAGCCGCTTGATTTCGCGGGCGATGTCCTTCTCGCTCATGTCCTCGACCTTGGCGCGCTCCAGGTCGAGCTTGGCCGCTTCCTTGCCGCTCTTTTCGCTGTAGACGCCGTCGATCAGGTCGCGCACCTGCTTGACGATGCTGCGCGGCGTGATGCCGTTGGCCTCGTTGTAGGCGATCTGCCGGGCGCGGCGGCGCTCGGTTTCGCCGATGGCCTTCTTCATCGAGTCGGTCATCCTGTCGGCGTACAGGATGGCCTTGCCGTTCAGGTTCCGCGCGGCGCGGCCGATGGTCTGGATCAGCGAGCGCTCCGCGCGCAGGAAGCCTTCCTTGTCGGCGTCGAGGATCGCCACCAGCGACACCTCCGGAATGTCCAGCCCCTCGCGCAGCAGGTTGATGCCCACCAGCACGTCGAAAGTGCCCAGGCGCAGGTCGCGCAGGATCTCCACCCGCTCCACCGTGTCGACGTCGCTGTGCAGGTAGCGCACCTTCACGCCGTTGTCGCCCAGGTAGTCGGTCAGCTGCTCGGCCATGCGCTTGGTCAGCGTGGTGATCAGCACGCGCTCGTTCTTCTCGACGCGGGTGCGGATTTCGCCCAGCACATCGTCCACCTGGTGCGTGGCGGGGCGCACTTCGACCTCGGGGTCGATCAGCCCGGTGGGCCGCACCAGCTGCTCGACGACGTTGCCGGCATGGTCCTTCTCGTACTGCGCCGGGGTGGCCGAGACGAAGATGCACTGGCGCACCCGGGCCTCGAACTCCTCCAGCTTGAGCGGCCGGTTGTCCAGCGCGCTCGGCAGGCGAAATCCGTACTCGACGAGCGTGACCTTGCGCGCCCTGTCGCCGTTGTACATGCCGCCGAGCTGGCCGACCATCTGGTGGCTCTCGTCGAGGAACATCAGCGCGTCCTTCGGCAGGTAATCGGTCAGCGTGGGCGGCGGATCGCCGGGGGCGGCGCCCGAGAGGTGGCGCGTGTAGTTCTCGATGCCCTTGCAGTGGCCGATTTCCGAAAGCATCTCGAGGTCGAAGCGCGTGCGCTGCTCCAGCCGCTGCGCCTCCACCAGCTTGCCGGCGCCCACCAGTTCCTTGAGCCGGTCGGCCAGCTCGAGCTTGATGGTTTCCACCGCCGCCAGCACCTTGTCGCGCGGCGTGACGTAGTGGCTCGACGGGTACACCGTGAAGCGCGGCACCTTCTGCCGGACGCGCCCGGTCAGCGGGTCGAAGAGCTGCAGCGACTCGATCTCGTCGTCGAACAGCTCGAAGCGGATCGCCAGCTCGCTGTGCTCAGCCGGGAACACGTCGATGGTGTCGCCGCGCACCCGGAACGTGCCGCGGGCGAAGTCCTGCTCGTTGCGCGTGTACTGCATGCGGATCAGCTGCGAGATCAGGTCGCGCTGGCCGACCCTGTCGCCGACGCGGGCAATCAGCCGCATCTCCATGTAGTCCTCGGGCGTGCCGATGCCGTAGATGGCGCTCACCGTGGCCACGATGACCGTGTCGCGCCGCTCCAGCACGCTCTTGGTGGCCGACAGGCGCATCTGCTCGATGTGCTCGTTGATCGACGAGTCCTTCTCGATGAACAGGTCGCGCTGGGGCACGTAGGCCTCTGGCTGGTAGTAGTCGTAGTAACTGACGAAGTATTCGACGGCGTTCTTGGGGAAGAACTCGCGGAACTCGCTGTAGAGCTGCGCCGCCAGCGTCTTGTTGGGGGCGAACACGATGGCCGGGCGGCCCAGGCGGGCGATCACGTTGGCCATGGTGAAGGTCTTGCCCGAGCCGGTGACGCCCAGCAGGGTCTGGAACGACTCGCCGTCCTTCACGCCTTCCACCAGCCCCTCGATGGCCGTGGGCTGGTCGCCAGCCGGCGGATAGGGCTGGTAGAGCTCGAAGGGGGAGCCCGGGAACTTGACGAACTCGCCCTGCTTCGCCGGCCCGATCGGGTCGAGTTTCTTCAGGTCTGCTATGGCTTCGTTGTTGTCTGGCATGGCTGTTCCCGACAGGTGGCGCTCGCGCCGGTAAAATTCAAGGCAACCGGAAAGCATAAAGCCACATCCGGTTGCAGCGCAGCTTTCATCCCAAAGGACCTTTCCATGTCTATGTTCACCGCGGTCGAAATGGCACCGCGCGACCCGATCCTCGGCCTCAACGAACAATTCGCAGCCGACACCAACCCCAACAAGGTCAATCTCGGCGTCGGCGTCTATTACGACGACAACGGCAAGCTGCCCCTGCTGCAGTGCGTGCAGGCGGCCGAGCAGAACATGATGAAGGCGCCCACCGCGCGCGGCTACCTCCCCATCGACGGCATCGCCGCCTACGACAACGCCGTCAAGGCGCTGGTCTTCGGTGCCGACAGCGAACCCGTCACCTCCGGCCGCGTGGCCACCATCCAGGCCATCGGCGGCACTGGCGGCCTGAAGGTCGGCGCCGACTTCCTGAAGAAGCTCAACCCCAACGCCAAGGTGCTGATCAGCGACCCGAGCTGGGAAAACCACCGCGCGCTCTTCACCAACGCCGGCTTCGAAGTCGAGAGCTACCCCTACTATGACGCCGCAAAGCGCGGCATCAACTTCGACGGCATGCTGGCCGCCCTCAACGCAGCCCCCGCCGGCACCATCGTCGTGCTGCACGCCTGCTGCCACAACCCGACCGGCTACGACATCACCCCGGCCCAGTGGGACCAGGTGGTCGCCGCCGTCAAGGCCAAGGGCCTGGTGCCCTTCCTCGACATGGCCTACCAGGGCTTCGGCTACGGCCTGAAGGAAGACGGCGCCGCCGTCGCCAAGTTCGTCGAAGCCGGCCTGACCTTCTTCGTCTCGACCTCCTTCTCCAAGAGCTTCAGCCTGTACGGCGAGCGCGTAGGCGCCCTGTCGGTGCTGTGCGAGAACAAGGAAGAAGCCGGCCGCGTGCTGTCGCAGCTCAAGATCGCCATCCGCACCAACTACAGCAACCCGCCCACGCACGGCGGCGCCGTGGTGGCCGCGGTGCTCGGCAACCCCGAGCTGCGCGCCCTGTGGGAGAAAGAACTGGGCGAGATGCGCGTGCGCATCAAGGCCATGCGCCAGGCGCTGGTCGACGGCCTGAAGGCCGCCGGCGTGACGGAAGACATGAGCTTCATCACCACCCAGATCGGCATGTTCAGCTACTCGGGCCTCACCAAGGACCAGATGGTCCGCCTGCGCAACGAGTTCGGCGTGTACGGCACCGACACCGGCCGCATGTGCGTGGCCGCGCTCAACAGCAAGAACATCGGGCACGTCTGCGCTTCGATCGCCAAAGTCATCTAGGTGACAGCAATGTGTGAGGGAATCCGCCCGGGGCGACGATTCCTTCACACTCCCTCCGAGAAGAGCCCCGGCGGCGGGTGAATGTAGGGGTTAGGCCTCCTGCAATGCAGCGGATGCGCTGATATATTGCGCCGCAACATTCCACTCCAAGACTCCGATGCTCTATCAACTCTACGAAGCCCAGCGTTCCCTGATGGAGCCCTTCGCGGACTTCGCACAGGCGGCCTCCAAGCTCTACAGCCCCGGTGCCGTGTGGGGCCAGCTTCCGATCTCCCAGCGCATGGCCGCGAGCTACGACCTGCTCTACCGGCTGGGCAAGGACTACGAGAAGCCCGAGTTCAACATCAAGTCCGTCAAGGTCGACGGCGCGGAGGTCGTGATCCAGGAAGCCGTCGAGCTCGACAAGCCCTTCTGCGAGCTGCGCCGCTTCAAGCGTTTCACCGACGAGCCGCACATCCTCAAGACGCTCAAGAGCCAGCCCGTGGTGCTGATCGTGGCTCCCCTGTCGGGCCACTACGCCACGCTGCTGCGCGATACGGTGCGCACCATGCTGCAGGACCACAAGGTCTACATCACCGACTGGAAGAACGCGCGCATGGTGCCGCTGGCCGAGGGCGAGTTCCACCTCGACGACTACATCAACTACGTGCAGGAATTCATCCGCCGGCTGCAGGCCGAGTACGGCAACTGCCACGTGGTGAGCGTGTGCCAGCCGACGGTGCCGGTGCTCGCTGCCGTGTCGCTCATGGCCAGCCGCGGCGAACCGCT
Organism: Variovorax sp. 278MFTsu5.1; assembly: GCF_048305045.1. Taxonomy (NCBI): domain Bacteria; kingdom Pseudomonadati; phylum Pseudomonadota; class Betaproteobacteria; order Burkholderiales; family Comamonadaceae; genus Variovorax; species Variovorax sp. 278MFTsu5.1. The sequence continues at coordinate 2,934,652 of NZ_CP157622.1, read as the reverse complement.
GCCGCTCACCATGACCATGATGGGCGGCCCCATCGACGCTCGCAAGTCGCCCACGGCGGTGAACAACCTCGCGATGAACAAGAGCTTCGAGTGGTTCGAGAACAACGTGATCTATCGCGTGCCACAGGGCTTCCCCGGCGCGGGCCGCAAGGTCTACCCCGGCTTCCTGCAGCACACCGGCTTCGTGGCGATGAACCCCGACCGCCACGCCAGCAGCCACTATGACTACTTCAAGGACCTCATCAAGGGCGACGACGCCAGCGCCGAGGCCCACCGCAAGTTCTACGACGAGTACAACGCCGTGCTCGACATGGACGCCGATTACTACCTCGAGACCATCCGCACGGTGTTCCAGGAGTTCGACCTGGTCAACGGCACCTGGGACGTCCGCAACCCCAAGGGCCAGGTGGAGCGCGTGCGGCCGCAGGACATCCACGCCACCGCCTTGCTGACGGTCGAAGGCGAGCTCGACGACATCTCCGGCTCGGGCCAGACCGAGGCCGCGCACAGCCTGTGCACCGGCATCGCCGACGACAAGCGCGAGCACTACGAGGTCAAGGGCGCCGGCCACTACGGCATCTTCAGCGGCCGCCGCTGGCGCGAACTGGTCTATCCGAAGGTGCTGAAGTTCATCGCGGCCAACGACCAGCCGCAAAGCCGTGCCAGCAGCCGTGGCGGCCTGGGTGCCGAAGACACCGTCAAACCCGGCCGCAGGATCCCCGCCTCCGTGGCCGCCAAGAAGGCGCCGGTGAAGAAGGCCGCGACCGTGGCGGCGAAGAAGCGCACCGCCCGCTGAAACGGCAGCGCATCGACAACGCAAAGTGAACGGGCTCGCCGCACGCATCAACGACGCACTGCCTCAGACGCAGTGCACACGTTGCGGCTACCCGGATTGCGCAGGCTACGCGCAGGCCGTGGCCGACGGCGAGGCAGGCATCAACCAGTGCCCGCCCGGCGGCGCGGAAGGCATAGAGCGGCTCTCCCGCATCACCGGCCGCCCCGCCCTGCCCCTCGATCCCCGGTTCGGCACCGAAGGCCCGCGCGCCATGGCCGTCATCGACGAGGCCTGGTGCATCGGCTGCACGCTGTGCCTCGACGCCTGCCCCACCGACGCCATCGTCGGCATCAACAAACGCATGCATACGGTGATCGAAGCCCACTGCACGGGCTGCGAGCTGTGCATTCCGGTCTGTCCTGTCGACTGCATCTCGCTCGAAGTGGAAACGCCGGGCCTCAGCGGCTGGCAGGCCTGGTCGGCCGAGCAGGCCCGCAGCGCGCGCAGCCGCTACGAGGTGCACGGCAGGCACCGCAACACCGACGCCCGGCTGGCCGAAACCGCCCCCGAGCCCGAAAATGCGCCGCAAGACGCCGACGCCCGCAAGCGCTCCGTCGTCGAAGCCGCCCTGGCGCGCGCCCGCGCCGCCTCCCAACAACGACGACCACCGGCTGCCAAACCATGACGCTCGACACCCTGCTCATCTACGTGATCGCTTCGCTCGCGCTGGCCCTGATTCCGGGGCCGACGATGCTGCTCGCACTGTCCAACGGCATCGAAGGCGGCATGCGCCGCGCGAGCTGGGGCATTGCCGGGGCATCGCTTGGCAGCATCACGCTGATCGCGGTCGTGGCGCTCGGACTGGGTTCGCTGCTGGCGGCTTCCGAATGGCTCTTCAATGCCATCCGCGTGGCTGGTGTCGCCTACCTCGTGTGGCTGGGCATCAAGCTCTGGCGCAGCGAGGCGACCGACCTGCGCACCGCGCTGGCTAAGTCGCCGCTCGAGATGCGGCCGCAGGGGCGCATCGCCCTCGTGCGCAGCCTCGCAGTGGCGCTGTCGAACCCGAAAACGGTGCTGTTCTTCGCGGCCTTCCTGCCGCAGTTCGTCGACATCACGAAGCCGCAGGGCCCGCAATACCTGCTGCTCGGCGCCGTGTTCGTCGTGCTCGACACCTGCGTGATGCTGGCGTACGCGGGCGCCGGCACGCAGGCCGTGCGCTTCCTCTCGCAGCGGGGCATCAGGCTGATGAACCGCGGCTGCGCAGCCGGCATGTGGCTGCTCGCAGCTACTTTGGCTGTGTGGCGCCGCCCCGGCGCATAGCAAGCCTCTCCCCCAGGCTTCGCGCACTTCGTGTCGCTGCGTGCCCCCCTTCCGGGGGCAACACCTGCGGCCCGGCGGAGCCGGTTCCGCGGTGTTCCTGACCAGCCCGGTTCAACCTCTTCGCTTGAAGAGCATCAGCAGCACGCCGGCCAGCACCACGGCCACGGCGTACCACTCGAAGCGCGTCACGGCCTCGTTGGCGATCCACACGCCCAGCAGCATCGCGATCACCGGGTTGACGAAGGTGTAGCTCGCGGCGAGCGCGGCCGGAGCCCTGGCCAGCAGCACCATGTAGGCGTTGAAGGCGATCAGCGAGCCGAACACCACGAGGTAGACCCAGGCGGCGAGCGCTTCGGGCTGAGGCGGCCAGCTCATGGTTTCGCCGGACACGGCCGCCAGCCCCATCAGCACCACGCCGCCGCAGAGCATCTCGCTCGCGAAGCCCATCGCGCCGGGCGCAAGCGGCAGGCTGCGCTGGCTCAGCACGCTACCCAGCGACCAGCAGGCGGTGGCGATGCAGATCGCCACCAGCCCCTCGGGAGACGAGCGAAAGCCGCTGCCCTGCGTGAGCATCAGCACGCCGACGAGGCCGAGCGCGATGCCCGCCGCCTCCAGCTTCGACGGCTTCACGCCCCAGATCAGGTTGAGCAGCGCGATCAGCAGCGGGATCACCGCGATGAACGCCACCACCAGACCGGAGCCGATCGACACCTCCGCGTAGGCCGTGCCGCCCATGCCGCCGCCCAGCATCAGCGCGCCGACGATCAGCGCATTGCGCCACTGCACGAGCGAGGGCCACGGCGCCCCGCGCCAGCGCATCCAGGCCGCCAGCAGCGCGCCCGCGACCAGGAAGCGCGAGCCCATCTGCAGGAAAGGCGGAAAGCTGATCAGCGCGTACTTGATCGCGAGATAGGTGGAGCCCCACACCACCCATGTGGCGGCGAGGCAAAGCCACAGCAGCGGCGGCAGCCCGTGACGGGCGGTGCCGGATGCCGCTTGGGCGGGAGAAGCGAGGGTCGGCATGTCGATGGCGTCTCTTGTTGGTATCGAGTGCCGGTCATGGTATGAAAGCCATCCTCCCGCAGCCATGCAGTTTTCATGGTTCTGCCGCCGCTTCACCGTCGATTTGAAGGACTTGCATGGACTTTTCCTTGAACCCCGCCCTGGACGCCCACGACACCCGCATCCTCGCCGAGCTGCAGGCCGACGCACGCCTGACCATGGCCGAACTGGGCCGCCGCGTGCACCTGAGCCAGCCGGCCGTGACCGAGCGCGTGAAGAAGCTGGAGGCGGCCGGCGTCATCAGCGGCTACCGCGCCACCGTCAACCTCGGCAAGCTGGGCTACGGTATCCGCGCCATCATTCGCGTCGGCCGTGCCGATTACGACCTCGTCGTCAAGCTGGTGCAGGAGACGCCCGAGTGCGTCAATGCCTACAACGTGACCGGCGAGGACAGCTGGATCTTGGAGATCGCGGTGATCGACGTGAGCCACCTCGACGCGGTGGTCACCAAGTTCTGCATCCTCACCGAGACGGCGACCTCGATCATCCTGAACCCGGCGCGCGAGCACCAGCCGATGCTGCCGCCGCGCAGTTCGGACGTGAAGCCGCCCATCAAGAAGATCGTCAACGCGTAGCGGCCAGCGCTCCGAAGGCGGCCACCACCTCGGGCGGCGCCTGCACCATCTCGATGAGCACGCCCTCGCCAGCGACCGGGAACTCGTCGTTCGCCTTCGGGTGGAGGAAGCAGATGTCGAAGCCAGCCGCGCCCTTGCGGATGCCGCCCGGCGCGAAGCGCACGCCCTGCGCGGTGAGCCACTCGACGGCCTTGGGCAGGTCGTCGATCCACAGGCCGACGTGGTTCAGGGGCGTGGTGTGAACGGCCGGCTTCTTCTCGGGGTCCAGCGGCTGCATCAGGTCGACCTCGATCTTGAAGGGCCCCACGCCCATCGCGCAGATGTCTTCGTCGACGTTCTCGCGCTCGCTCCTGAAGGTGCCGGTGACTTCGAGCCCCAGCATGTCGACCCACAGCTTCTGCAGCCGCAGCTTGTCGGGCCCGCCGATGGCGATCTGCTGGATGCCCAGCACCTTGAAGGGGCGCTCGGTAGCGGCGGTCATGCTGCGCACCCTTCTTCTGCCTGCTCCTGCACCTGGCGCGAATTCAGGCCGAGCTTGCGCAGCAGCACCGTGTCGGCCTCGACGTCGGGGTTGCCGGTGACCAGCAGCTTGTCGCCATAGAAGATCGAGTTCGCGCCCGCCATGAAGCACAGCGCCTGCACCGCGTCGCCCATCTGCTGGCGGCCGGCCGACAGCCGCACGCGCGCGGTCGGCATGGTGATGCGGGCCACCGCGATCATGCGCACGAAGTCGAAGGGATCGACCGGCTCCGAGTCGGCCAGCGGCGTGCCGGGCACGCGCACCAGGCTGTTGATGGGCACCGATTCCGGATACGGATTCAGGTTGGCCAGCTGCGCGATCAGGCCCGCGCGGTGCACCGGCTGCTCGCCCATGCCGACGATGCCGCCGCAGCACACGCTGATGCCGGCGCTGCGCACGTTGGCCAGCGTGTCGAGCCGATCTTGATAAGTGCGGGTGTCGACCACGTCGGTGTAGTACTCGGGCGCGGTGTCGAGGTTGTGGTTGTAGTAGTCGAGGCCGGCGGCCTTCAGCTGGTGCGCGTGATGCGGCTCCAGCATGCCGAGCGTGGCGCAGGTCTGCATGCCCAGCCCCTTCACGGCTTCGACCAGCACCGCCACCTTCTCGACGTCGCGGTCCTTGGGCGCGCGCCATGCAGCGCCCATGCAGAAGCGCGTGGCACCGGCGTCCTTGGCGGCCTGCGCGGCGCGGACCACCTCTTCGACCTCCATGAGCTTCTGCGCCTTCACGCCGGTGTCGAACTCGGCCGACTGCGGGCAGTAGCCGCAGTTCTCGGGGCAGCCGCCGGTCTTCACCGACAGCAGCGTGGCCAGCTCGATGTCGCCTTCGGGGAAATGCTGGCGGTGCACGGTCTGCGCCTCGAACAGCAGGTCCATCAGCGGCTTGTCGAGCAGCGCCTGGATCGCCTCGACGGACCACGGGCCCTGCGGCGTCGCGATCTTGGCCGGGCGATGCAGCGTGACTGCCTGTTGAAAGTCGTTGGCCCCCATCAGTTGAACTCCAGAATGATCTGATCGACGGCGAGCGACTCGCCCTTGTTCGCCGAAATCTTGCCCACCACGCCGTCCTGCGCGGCGAACAGCACGTTTTCCATCTTCATCGCCTCGATGACGGCCAGCTTCTCGCCGGCGCGCACCTGCTGCCCCGGCTGCACCGACACCTCCACCAGCAGCCCCGGCATCGGCGACATCAGGAACTTGCTGAGGTCCGGCGGCGCCTTGTAGGGCATGAGTTCGAGCAGCCGCGCGCCCAGCGGCGACAGCACCATCGCCTCGATCTGCGTGCCGTCGTGCGACACACGAAGCGCCAGCGGGTTCTTGCCCGCGCCACGCTCCACCTGCGCGGTGAAAGGCCTGTCGTTGACGATGCCCTGCACCCGGATCGAACCCAGCGCGAGGCTGCTGTCGATCTTGTAGGTCTTGCCGTTCACGGTCACCGAGCTCGCGCCGGTCTTGCCGTGGAAGTCGGAGACGGACACCGGGTGGTGCACATGCTTGCCCTCGTGTCCCAGCTCGACCACGACGAACTGCTCGCCCACCTTCACGCCATGCCCTTCGAGCTGCCCGCTGATGCCGGAAGCCCTTGCACGGTAGCGGCGATGCACGTACGCCGCCAGCGCGACCAGGAACGAGGGATCGGCGTGCGGCACGTCTTCCGCGTGGAAGCCCTTGCCATAGTGCTCGGCGATGAAGCCGGTGTTGAAGTCGCCCGCCACGAACTTCGGATGCGCCAGCAGCGCCGCCTGGAACGGGATGTTGCTGCTGATGCCGCGGATAACGAAGCCGTTGAGCGCCTCGCGCATGCGGGCGATCGCGTGCTGGCGATCCTTTCCGTGCACGATGAGCTTGGCGATCATCGAGTCGTAGTACATCGGGATCTCGCCGCCCTCGTACACGCCGGTGTCCACGCGCACGCCGTTCAGGCGCTGCGTGTCGCTCGCGAACATGGTCTCGCCCGGCGGCTGGAACTTCACCAGCCGGCCGGTGGAAGGCAGGAAGTTGCGGAACGGGTCTTCGGCGTTGATGCGGCACTCGATGGCCCAGCCCTCGCGCTTCACCTGCTCCTGCGTGAGCGGCAGCTTCTCGCCGGCGGCCACGCGGATCATCAGCTCGACCAGGTCGAGGCCGGTGATGCACTCCGTCACCGGGTGCTCCACCTGCAGGCGGGTGTTCATTTCGAGGAAGTAAAAGCTCTGGTCCTTGCCGACCACGAACTCCACCGTGCCCGCGCTCTGGTACTTCACCGCCTTGGCCAGCGCCACGGCCTGCTCGCCCATCGCCTTGCGCGTGGCGTCGGAGATGAAGGGCGACGGCGCCTCCTCGATCACCTTCTGGTGGCGGCGCTGGATGGAGCACTCGCGCTCGTTCAGGTAGATGACGTTGCCGTGCGAGTCGCCCAGCACCTGGATCTCGATGTGGCGCGGCTCCTCTACGAACTTCTCGATGAACACGCGGTCGTCGCCGAAGCTGTTGCGCGCCTCGTTGCGGCAGGAGGTGAAGCCCTCGAAGGCCTCCTTGTCGTTGAAGGCCACGCGCAGGCCCTTGCCCCCGCCGCCGGCCGAGGCCTTGATCATCACCGGATAGCCGATGTCCTTGGCGATCTCGACCGCGCGCTCCGCCGTCTCGATGGCGTCGTTCCAGCCCGGAATGGTGTTGACCTTGGCTTCGTTCGCGAGCTTCTTCGAAGCGATCTTGTCGCCCATCGCCGCGATCGAATAGTGCTTGGGCCCGATGAAGGCGATGCCCCCTTCCTCGACCTGCCGGGCGAAGGCCTCGTTCTCCGACAGGAAGCCATAGCCCGGGTGCACGGCCTCGGCGCCGGTCTTCTTGCAGGCCGCGATGATTCGGTCGGCCTGCAGGTAGCTCTCGCGGCTGGGCGCGGCGCCGATGTGCACGGCCTCGTCGGCCAGCTCGACGTGGCGGGCTTCCTTGTCGGCGTCGGAATAGACGGCGACGGTAAGGATGCCCATCTTCTTGGCCGTTTGAATGACGCGGCAGGCGATCTCGCCACGGTTTGCGATCAGGATCTTCTTGAACATGTTCTTCTTCTCCGTTTCGCTCACAGCGGGATGTTGCCGTGCTTGCGCCACGGGTTCTCGAGCTTCTTCTCGCGCAGCATCACCAGCGAGCGGCAGATGCGCTTGCGGGTCTCGTGCGGCAGGATCACGTCGTCGATGTAGCCACGCGCGCCCGCCACGTACGGGTTGGCGAAGCGGGCCTTGTACTCGGCCTCGCGGGCAGCGAGCTTCTCGGGGTCGTTCTTGTCCTCGCGGAAGATGATTTCCACCGCGCCCTTGGCGCCCATCACCGCGATCTCGGCGCGCGGCCAGGCGAGGTTGACGTCGCCGCGCAGGTGCTTGGAGGCCATCACGTCGTAGGCGCCGCCGTAGGCCTTGCGCGTGATGACGGTGATCTTCGGCACCGTGCACTCGGCGTATGCGTACAGCAGCTTGGCGCCGTGCTTGATGATGCCGCCGTACTCCTGGCCGGTGCCGGGCATGAAGCCGGGCACGTCGACGAAGGTGACCACCGGGATGTTGAAGGCGTCGCAGAAGCGCACGAAGCGCGCGGCCTTGATGCTGCTCTTGATGTCCAGGCAGCCCGCCAGCACCAGCGGCTGGTTGGCGACGATGCCGATGGTCTGGCCTTCCATGCGGGCGAAGCCGATCACGATGTTCTTCGCGTAGTCGGGCTGCAACTCGAAGAAGTCGCCGTCGTCCACCACCTTCAGGATTAGTTCCTTGATGTCGTAGGGCTTGTTCGGGTTGTCGGGCACCAGCGTGTCGAGCGAGTAGTCGAGCCGGTCGGCCGGGTCGCCCAGGCCGTTGTTGCCCAGGCGAACCGGCGGCTTCTCGCGGTTGTTCAGCGGCAGGTAGTTGTAGAGGCGGCGCAGCATCATCAGCGCCTCCACGTCGTTCTCGAAGGCCATGTCGGCCACGCCGCTGCGGGTGGTGTGGGTGATGGCGCCGCCCAGCTCCTCGGCGGTCACGCTTTCATGCGTAACGGTCTTCACCACCTCGGGGCCGGTGACGAACATGTAGCTGGAGTCCTTCACCATGAAGATGAAGTCGGTCATGGCCGGCGAATACACGGCGCCGCCGGCGCAGGGGCCCATGATCATGCTGATCTGCGGCACCACGCCCGAAGCCATCACGTTGCGCTGGAACACGTCGGCATAGCCGCCGAGCGAGGCCACGCCTTCCTGGATGCGCGCGCCGCCGGAGTCGTTCAGGCCGATGACCGGGGCGCCAACCTTCATGGCCTGGTCCATCACCTTGCAGATCTTCTCGGCATGCGCCTCGCTGAGCGCGCCGCCGAAGACGGTGAAGTCCTGGCTGAACACGAACACCAGGCGGCCGTTGATCATGCCGTAGCCTGTGACTACGCCATCGCCCGGCACCTTCTGCTCGGCCATGCCGAAATCGACCGAGCGGTGCTCGACGAACATGTCCCACTCTTCGAAGGTGTTGTCGTCGAGCAGCAGCTCGATGCGCTCGCGCGCCGTGAGCTTGCCCTTGGCGTGCTGCGCGTCGATGCGCTTCTGCCCGCCGCCGAGACGCGCCTGGGCGCGGCGCTTTTCGAGTTGTTCGATCAGTTCTTGCATGGTGTGCTTTCGAAGCTGTGGTCCTGGATTCCGTGTCTTGTCTTCATGGCCTGGCCGCGATGGCGGCCGCGGCGAGCAGGTTGCGCGCGGCCGTGGAGGCCGGCAGCGTGCCCTGCGCCACCTGCTGCGTGAGCTGCGGCAGCAGCTCGCGCACCTGGGGGTGATGCCTGAAGGCCTGCTTGAGGCCGGCGTCGATGCGCTCCCACATCCACGCGGTGGCCTGCTTCTCGCGGCGTTTCGCGAGGCGGCCGTTGGCGGTCTGCAGCTGCCTGAACTGGGTGACTGCGTCCCAGAAGGCGTCGACACCCGTGTTGGCCAGTGCGCTGAGCTGCAGCACCTTGGGCAGCCAGAAGCGCACTTCGGCGCCGCTGTGGGCGTCGTGCGCGGCATGCGCGTGCTCGGGGTTGCCCTGGTGGCCGAAGAGCCGCAGCGCCGAGGTGATCTGCGCCTGCGCGCGGGTGGCTGCGTCCTTGTCGATGTCGGCCTTGTTGATGACGACGAGGTCGGCCAGCTCCATCACGCCCTTCTTGATGGCCTGCAGGTCGTCGCCCGCGTTGGGCAGTTGCAGCAGCACGAACATGTCGGTCATGCCGGCCACGGCCGTTTCGCTCTGGCCCACGCCGACGGTCTCGACGATCACGATGTCGTAGCCGGCGGCCTCGCAGACCAGCATGGCCTCGCGCGTCTTCTCGGCCACGCCGCCCAGCGTGCCGCTCGACGGGCTCGGGCGGATGTAGGCGCGCTCGTTGACCGAGAGGCGCTCCATGCGCGTCTTGTCGCCGAGGATGGAGCCGCCCGAAACGGTAGATGACGGGTCGATGGTGAGCACCGCCACGCGATGCCCCTTGCCGATCAGCAGCAGGCCCAGCGTCTCGATGAAGGTCGACTTGCCGACGCCCGGCACGCCCGAGATGCCGAGGCGGAACGAATTGCCGGTGCGCGGCAGCAGTGCCGTGAGCATCTCGTCGGCCTGCGCGCGGTGGTCGTCGCGCGTCGATTCGAGCAGCGTGATGGCCTTGGCGATGGCGCGCCGCTGCGGCATGCCTTCGGTGCCGGCGATCGCGTTCTCCAAAGCCTTCGCCTTGTCGCTCAGCACGCAGCCTCCGACGCCACGCGCCAGCGGTAATGCAGGTCGACGCCCTCGCCGCCTTCGAGCACGAAGCCGTGGCGCAGGTAGAAGCGGTTGGCGTCGCTCTTCACGAGCGCGGTGAGCTTGATGTCCAGCCGCTGTTCGCGCGCCTGCGACTTGGCCCATTCGAGCACCCATTCGCCGATGCCCAGGCCCTGGAAGCCGGTGCGCAGGTAGAGATGGTCGAGGCGCAGCGCGTCGCTGTCCTCGGGCTTGAGCGTGACGAAGCCGATGCGCTGGTCGCCATCGAGCACTATGTGATGCATGTAGGGCACCACGAAGCCCGCGCTCAGGCGCTCGCGCGAGCGGGCAACGTCGAAGCGGCCCACGCGCTCCAGGCTGGGGCGCATCGCGTCGATGCGCAGGGCCAGCATGGCCTCGAAATCGCTGGAATCCACCGGCTGCAGCGACAGCCGCGACAAGAGATCGCTCACGACGGCGCGCCTCAGGCCGTGACCGCCGCGCGAATCTGCTCCAGCACGTCCTTGGCGCTGGCGGGAATGGGCGTGCCCGGCCCGTAGATGCCCTTGACGCCGGCGTCGTAGAGGAACTCGTAGTCCTGCCGCGGGATGACGCCGCCGACGAACACGATGATGTCGTCGGCGCCCTGCTTGCGCAGCTCGTCGATGATGGCGGGCACAAGAGTCTTATGGCCGGCCGCGAGCGTGCTCACGCCGACGGCATGCACGTCGTTCTCGATGGCCTGGCGCGCGCATTCTTCCGGCGTCTGGAAGAGCGGCCCCATGTCCACGTCGAAGCCCAGGTCGGCGAAGGCGGTGGCGACAACCTTCGCGCCGCGGTCGTGGCCGTCCTGGCCCAGCTTGGAGATCATCACGCGCGGGCGGCGGCCCTGCTCCTCGGCGAAGGCGTTGATCTCGGTCTTGAGCGTTTCCCAGCCCTCGGCGGAGTCGTAGGCGGCGGCATACACGCCGGTGACCTTCTGCGTGTCGGCACGGTGGCGGCCGAAGGCCTTCTCGAGCGCGTCGGAAATTTCGCCCACCGTGGCGCGCAGGCGCACCGCGTCGATGCTCAGCGCCAGCAGGTTGCCGGTGTTGTTCTCGGCGGCTTCGGTGAGCGCGTCAAGCGCGGCCTGCACCTTGGCGCCGTCGCGCGAGGCGCGGATCTTCTGCAGGCGCGCGACCTGCTGCTCGCGCACCTTCATGTTGTCGATGGAAAGAATTTCCACCGGGTCTTCGTTCTTGAGCTTGTACTTGTTGACGCCGACGATCACGTCCTTGCCGGAATCGATGCGCGCCTGCTTCTCGGCGGCGGCCGCCTCGATCTTGAGCTTGGCCCAGCCGCTGTCGACCGCCTTGGTCATGCCGCCCATGGCCTCGACCTCCTCGATGATGGCCCAGGCCGCGTCGGCCATGTCCTGGGTGAGCTTCTCCATCATGTAGCTGCCGGCCCAGGGGTCGATCACGTTGGTGATGTGGGTCTCTTCCTGGATGATGAGCTGCGTGTTGCGCGCGATGCGTGCGCTGAACTCGGTGGGCAGCGCGATGGCCTCGTCGAGCGCGTTGGTGTGCAGGCTCTGCGTGCCGCCGAACACCGCAGCCATGGCCTCGACGGTGGTGCGCACCACGTTGTTGTACGGGTCCTGCTCGGTGAGGCTCCAGCCCGAGGTCTGGCAGTGGGTGCGCAGCATCAGGCTCTTGGGGTTCTTGGGCTCGAACTCCTTCATGATGCGGCACCACAGGAGGCGCGCCGCGCGCATCTTGGCGACTTCGAGATAGAAGTTCATGCCGATGGCCCAGAAGAAGCTCAGGCGGCCGGCGAAGCCGTCCACATCGAGGCCTTTGGCCAGCGCGGTCTTCACGTACTCCTTGCCGTCGGCCAGCGTGAAGGCGAGCTCCAGCGCCTGGTTGGCGCCGGCTTCCTGCATGTGGTAGCCGCTGATCGAGATCGAGTTGAACTTGGGCATCTTCTGCGCCGTGTACTCGATGATGTCCCCGATGATCCGCATGCTCGGTGCGGGCGGGAAGATGTAAGTGTTGCGGACCATGAACTCCTTGAGGATGTCGTTCTGGATGGTTCCGCTGAGCTGGTCCTGCGCCACGCCCTGCTCCTCGGCCGCGACCACGTAGCCCGCCAGCACCGGCAGCACGGCGCCGTTCATCGTCATGGACACGCTCACCTTGTCGAGCGGGATCTGGTCGAACAGGATCTTCATGTCCTCGACCGAGTCGATGGCCACGCCGGCCTTGCCGACGTCGCCGGTCACGCGCGGATGGTCGCTGTCGTAGCCGCGGTGGGTGGCAAGGTCGAAGGCCACGCTCACGCCCTGCCCGCCGGCGGCCAGCGCCTTGCGGTAGAAGGCGTTCGATTCTTCTGCGGTGGAGAAGCCGGCGTACTGGCGGATGGTCCAGGGGCGCACCGCGTACATGGTGGCCTGCGGGCCGCGCAGGTAGGGCTCGAAGCCGGGCAGCGTGTCGGTGTACTTCAGGCCCTGCAGGTCGGCGGCGGTGTACAGCGGCTTCACGGCGATGCCGTCGGGCGTGATCCAGTTCAGCGCGCTCACGTCGCCGCCGGGTGCGGACTTGGCTGCGGCCTTGGCCCAGGCTTCGAGGTCGGCTTGCTTGAAAGAGGGTTCGGGTTTGCTGCTCATGAAGGGGCCGTTCGCAGAGTCTTGCAGGGTGTTCGCAAATTCGCCTGCAGGGATTTGCAAGCCGGCCGCGAGTCTAACCGATCCATAATTATTAATTCAAACGCCATTTTTGAAGTACAGTCCGGCCCATGTCCGCCGTCACCCTCACCCCCCGCGCCCTCTACGAAGAGGTCGCCGAACTGCTGCGCCAGCGGATCTTTCGCCGCGAGCTGGAGCCCGGCAGCTGGATCGACGAACTCAAGCTGGCCGAGGAATACGGCATCAGCCGCACCCCGTTGCGCGAGGCGCTGAAGGTGCTGGCGGCCGAGGGTCTGGTGACGATGAAGGTGCGGCGCGGCGCGTACGTGACCGAGGTGTCGGAGCAGGACCTGGCCGATGTCTACCACTTGCTCTCGCTGCTGGAGAGCGATGCCGCCGGCGTGGTGGCCGAGCGCGCCACCGACGCCCAGCGTGCCGAACTGAAGGCGCTGCACGCCGAGCTGGAGGCGGCGGCCTCGCCCGAAGACCGCGAGCATTTCTTCGCCGTGAACGAGCGCTTCCACATGCAGTTGCTGGCCATCGCCAACAACAAGTGGCGCGACCAGATGGTGGCCGACCTGCGCAAGGTGATGAAGCTCAACCGGCACAACTCGCTGCTGAAGGCCGGCCGAATCGGCGAATCGCTGGCGGAGCACCGCGCGGTGATGGCTGCCATCGAAGCACGCGACGCGGAAGCCGCCATGGCCCGCATGCGCGAGCACTTCCAGAACGGGCTGGAAGCGGCGAACTAGGTCCGCCCCCAGGCTTGCGCACTTCGTGTCGCTTCGCCACCCCCTCACGGGGGCGATACCTGCGGCCCGGCGAAGCCGGTTCCGCGGTATCCCGCGAATTCTCGGGTCGCTTCGCATCCCCCGGAAAGGAAGCCAGACTGCGGCCGGGCAAAGCCGGCTCCGCGGTATTTCGCGAATCCTCGGGCGCGTTGTCTCCCTGCGGGGAGAAGGTCAATCCAGGCTGAGGGTGCCGGTTTCGTTGGCCAGGCGCTGGGCGGTTTCGAGCAGCAGCGGAGCTATGCGCCCCACCATGGTTTCCTTGGGCAGCAGGTAGGCGGGGCCTCCGCAGCTCACGGAATAACGCTCGCCGCGCGGGCCTTCCAGGGCGAAGCCGATGGCGTGGATGTGCGGATTCCATTCGCCGAAGGAGCCGCAGTAGCCCAGCGCACCGTACTCGTCCAGGCTCGAGATCAGGCCCGGCTCGATGACGCCCCAGCTTTCTCCGCTCTCGGTCCGGATCTGCGCCAGCAGCTCGGACTGCTCCGCCTCGGGCAGCGCCGCCAGGTAGGCGCGCCCGGCGGCCGAGGTCGCGATGGTCATGCGCGTGCCCACCTCGATGCGGGAGCTGATGACCACCGAGCGCGGCCGCAGCGAATCGATGACCAGCATGTCGAGCTCGTCGCGCACGCCAAGGTGCACGCTCACGCCCGCCGCTTCCGAAAGCGCCGCCAGGTGCGGCCGCGCCACGGTGCGCAGGTCGAAATGGCGCAGGTAGCGGCTGCTCATGTCGAGCAGCGCGGGGCCGAGGCTGAAGCGCTCGCTGTCCTGAGACTGTCGTAAATACCCCGCACTCACCAGCGTTGCGGTGAGCCTGGACACCGTGGCCTTGGGGATGCCGGTGGTGTCTGCCAGTTCGCGATTGCCTATCGGTGCCGATGCCATGCCGATGACTCTCAGGAGAGCCAGTCCTCTGGCGAGCGCGCTCACTTCTTCTTTGCCGCCAATCGCGTCACTCATGTATCCAAACCTTTTTATGTCCCTGATGTCCTCATTTTTCAGCAAAAAACGGTTGACGCGCCACTTATCGTGAAGTAGCGATTTCGGAACATCGTTTCAGGAAAGGCTTGGAGGCCGATTTCGCCCCCGATGCCGTGCCGGCGGAAGCGCGCGCGGCGCGACGGATTCAGGCTGCCTGCGCCGCGGCAGGCTCACGCGCCAGCGCCATGACTTCGTGCGCGGGCAGTGTCTTGAGCCGATGGTCGCTCCAGACCTGCCGCCAGCGGCGCGCACCCGCAAGACCGTTGCGCAAACCCAGCATGTGCCGCGCGATCGGCCACCAGTGCGTGCCGTGCTCGGCCGCCTCGCGGGCCATGTAGTCGCACATCCGCGACTCGACTTCCTCGCGCGTCAGCGTCTGCTCGCCGGCGCCGAAGAACTCGGCGTCCCATCCGGCCAGCCACCAGGGGTTGTGATACGCCTCTCGCCCCACCATCACGCCGTCGAGCAGCCGCAGATGCTCGTGCACCTGTGCGTCGACCGTGATGCCGCCGTTGATGGCGATGTGCAGATCGGGAAACTCGTGCTTCAGCCGGTGCACCAGCTCGTAGCGCAGCGGCGGGATCTCGCGGTTCTGCTTCGGGCTCAGCCCCTGCAGCCAGGCGTTGCGCGCATGCACGATGAAGGTGTTGCAGCCGGCCTCGCTCACCTTGCCGACGAAGTCGCGCACGAACTCGTAGCTTTCGATCCTGTCGATGCCGATGCGATGCTTGACAGTCACCGGAATGCCGACCACGTCGACCATCGCCTTCACACAATCTGCCACCAGCTGCGGCTCGTTCATGAGGCAGGCGCCGAAGGCGCCGCGCTGCACCCGCTCGCTGGGGCAGCCGCAGTTCAGGTTGATCTCGTCGTAGCCCCACTCCTCCCCGAGCTTCGCGCAGTGCGCGAGGTCGGCCGGCTCGCTGCCGCCGAGTTGCAGCGCAACGGGGTGTTCCTCGGCGTTGAAGCGCAGATGGCGCGGCACGTCGCCATGCATCAGCGCGCCGGTCGTCACCATCTCGGTGTAGAGCAGCGCGTGGCGCGACAGCAGGCGATGGAGGTAACGACAGTGTCTGTCGGTCCAGTCCATCATGGGTGCAACGGAGACGACCTTCTCTTCCAAAACGCGGGATTCCTGTGGTTGGCAGCAGTGCCCCGACCTCGATCGGGCCGGGCTGGCAAGCCCGCTAGTTTCTCACGCGCGCCTTTCCGTCCGCTCCCGCCCGGCCATGTAGTTGCCCGGCGTCACGCCGAAGCAGCGGCGGAACCAGCGCGAGAAGTGCGCCTGGTCGGTGAAGCCGCATTGCGCAGCAACCTCGGCCGCCGCGTGGCCCTCGCGCAGCAGCGCCTTGGCTCGGCCGATGCGCGCGAGCCGAGCGTAGTAGGCCGGCGTCATGCCCACGGCCAGGCGGAACAGACGATGGAAATGCTCTCGCGACACGCCCAGTCGCTGCGCCAGCCCGGCCGGATCGATGCGGCAAGCATCTTCCGTCGCCAGCGCCTCGCAGACGGCTTCCACGCGCGCATCGCTCATGTGGCGCTCGACCGGCACGAGTTCGCCATCGGCCTGCGCGCGAAGAATCTCTTCCAGCAAGCGGCCGACCTGCGCACCGTCTTGCGCCTGCGCAGCGGATGCCAGCTCGCCTGCCATGACCTCGTCGCGCCACACGCCCTGCCTCAGCGTGCCTCGCAGGCCCGGCGGCCACGCGAGGCGCCTGCTCGCCCAGGCGTGCGGCACGTAGAGCATCACCATGCGAAAGCCCTGCGCACTGACGCCGGCCGTATGCAGCATGAAGGGCGCCATCAGCACGATGTCGCCCGCCTGCGCCACCTGCCGCTCGCCGGCGCAGGTGAATTCGCAGCGGCCTTCGAGGATGGCGCCAACGCTCCACTCCGCATGCCAGTGCAGCTCGAAGCGCGCCTTGGGGTCGGCCGCGAACATGGCCTCGATCTGCGCGCCGCCTTCCATCGGCAGGCCGATCACGTGCGAAGCCGGCGGGTTCGAGGGCGGGTTGCGGGTCATCCCGCGAAGGGTAGCGCGGCCGGCCGCGTCACACGGCGATCGCACCGCGCACGGTGATGCCCATCCAGCCGGCGCTGGCGGCAGTCGCCTCCACAGGGCCGAGAGATGCCAGTTCCTCGACCGGATGTTCGTGGAACTTCAGCGTAGCGCTGCCGGCGGTCCAGCCGGGCTCGACGCGGTCGATGATGTCGGCGCGCAGGTAGCGCGGCACCGCCGCGATGCCTGGCTGTGTCAGGTCGGGCCAGCCGATGGCACCCACGGTCGGCGCGGACAGAAAACCCAGCCGCCCGGTCTGCTCGCCCGACAGTGTGACTGTCGCGTCCACCAGGCGCCGCTCCTTCACGCTGAGACTCGCCCCGAGGCGGCTTCCCGCCGCAAGCGGCGCGGCCGCCGGATGGATCAGCGGCATGCTGCGCGTGAGCCAGGTCTGCCCGATCTTCTTGGGCCAGCCCTGCAGCCAGCCGCGCAGAAGCGAGACGTCCTGGTCGACGTAGATCAGCGGGCAATAGAAGGAATGCGGCGCATCGCCGCCACCGCGCTTCTTCTGCTCGATTTCGAGCACCACGATGGTCTCGCGGTATTGCGCATACACCGGGTCGAGCAGCTCGCGCCCGTCGTCGCCGCAGAACTGCCAGTCCGCGAAATGGACGCAGCCCTTGCCGGTGGCCGTGCCCAGTCCGGCCGGCACCAGCACGGCGCCGTTCGCGGCATCGAACTCGAAGGCCACGTTGAAGAGCCATCCCGCGTAGTGCCAGGGCGGCGCTTGCACCAGCGCGCTGCGGCCGGAGGATGTGAAAGGAGGCGTAAAAGATTGCGGCGTGGCCATGCGTACCGTGCGGGCGGTTGTTGATGAAGACCCCACGATATGGCTGCGCATGCCGACGCGTCTTGTACGCCAGTGATCCTCGAGCGCAGGGTTCTACGGCAGATGAAGGCGTTGTCCGACTCGACACGCCGCCCCGGCAGGGACAATGTCTGCATCGGCCCGAGACAAGCCGGCGAGAACGAACGAAGACCGCTCAGAACGAGAAGCCCCGACTGCGAACAATGACCCGCATCTACCTGATAGAAGACAACCCCCTGATCGCCACCACGCTGACCGACGGCCTGCAGGAGTTTTCCGATTGCGACGTGATCGGCACCGCCACCACATCTGTCGACGCCATCGACTGGCTCAGGAAGAACCCGCAGGAATGGGACGCGGCGGTCATCGACATCTTCCTGGCCGAAGGCAACGGCCTCACCGTTGCGCAGTACCTGCAGGAGCACAAGTCGCCGGCGCAGCGCACGGTGGTGCTCATGAACCATGCCACATCCGAAGTGCGCGAAGGTGCGCTTTCCGCAGGGGTGGACGCGGTGTTCGACAAGTCGCTGCAGCTCGAAGCCTTCTACGACTTCTGCAGGACGCTGAACATCTCGCCGCGCCGCAAGCTGAACGCCGCAGGGTAAGTCAGTCTCCCAGCACGCCCGTCACCCGCTGCTCGACCAGGTCGCTGGCGCGGCTGAGATGCCGGCGCATGTGCCCGGCGGCGGCTTCGAGGTCGCCACGCTCCACCGCGTCGAGGATTTCCAGGTGCTCGTGGCAGGACTTGTGCAGCAGGTCGATGTTCACCAGCGGGTAGTCCGAGAGGTCGGACATGCGCCGCAGCCGGTTCTGCTGCTGCACCGCATCGAGAAAGAAGCGGTTGCCCGAGGCGCTGGCCAGCAGTTCGTGGAACTGCGCGTTGGCCTCGAAGAAATCCATCCACGAATAGCGTGAAGCCTGCGCGAGCAGCCCCTGCTGGCGCTCGCGGCAGGCGCGCAGCCGTTGCAGGTCGACCTTGAAGCCGGGCTCGCGCAGCCCGGCGCATTCGACGGTCAGGCGAAACCGGTAGCTCTCGCGCTCGCTTTCCACCGAATCCAGCGTCTCGGTGAACTCCCAGCGCTGGTAGTGGCGCCCGCGCAGCACGCCGTCCTGCAGCAGCGTGGTGAGCACGGTGCGCAGCAGCGGGCGCGGCACGGCGTAGGCCTGCGCCAGTTCCAGTTCGTTGACGCGCGTCGGCAGCTTGCCGGCCAGGCGGTCGCGCAGCAGGCGGTAGTAGAGCGTCTTCTCCTCGTCTTCGGGCATTTCGCGCCGGGCCTTGGCGAGTGCCTGGCGGTCGGCCACCAGCGTGTAGCCGCGGTTCGGCGTGTGGGCCAGCAATGCCCGCTCGTGCAGGACGCGCAGCGCCGCGCGCACCGGCGTGCGCGAGATGCCGAGCCGGCTCGCGAGCTCGGCTTCGGTGAGGTGGCTGCCGTTCTCGTAGCCGCCGGCCAGCGCCTGGTCGAGCACGTAGCGGCTCACGCGCTGGACGAGCGGAGCGACCGGCGCAAGGGGCGATGCAAGGGGTTTGTCGTCCGTCTGGGATGCGGCCATCCAGGGGTTCTCCGGAATCGCGGGGCTTGGGGCGCAGATCATCGCCCGGGTTTTGTATTTTTGGCCCGAAAAAACCATGTACATCTCGCGCCAAAAATACAATTCGAGTTTCAAGATCGGCTCCACGACGACCCGAGAGCCGGGTCGCTTCCCAACGGAGAACCATCTCGTGGCCCTTGCCGACACCCCCGCCTCCCCCGCGTCGCTCGACGCGTTCTGGATGCCCTTCACCCCCAACCGCAAGTTCAAGCAGTCGCCGCGCCTCATCGTCGGCAGCGAAGGCCTTTATTACGACCTGGCCGACGGCCGCCGCGTGCTCGACGCCATCGCCGGCCTGTGGTGCGTGAACGCGGGGCACCGCCACCCGCGCATCAGCGCCGCGATGAAGGCGCAGATCGACGTGCTCGACTACGCCTCCAGCTTCCAGATCGGCCACCCGGCTGCCTTCGTGCTCGCGCAGCGGCTGGCCGAAATGGCGCCCGCGGGCATGAACCACGTGTTCTTCACCAACTCGGGCTCCGAGTCGGTCGACACCGCGCTGAAGATCGCGCTGGCGTACCACCGCGCACGCGGCGACGCGGGCCGCTACCGCCTCATCGGCCGCGAGCGCGCCTATCACGGCGTGGGCTTCGGCGGCATCTCGGTGGGCGGCATCGGCCGCCAGCGCAGCACCTTCGGGCCGCTGCTCAACGGCGTGGACCACCTGCCGCACACGCTCGACCTGGCGCGCAACGCCTTCTCGCGCGGTGAGCCGGCGCACGGCATCGAGAAGGCCGACGCGCTGGAGGCGCTGCTCGCGCTGCACGACCCGTCGACCGTGGCCGCCGTCATCGTCGAGCCCGTGGCCGGCTCCACCGGCGTGCTGCCGCCGCCGCGCGGCTACCTCAGGCGCCTGCGCGAGATCTGCGACAAGCACGGCGTGCTGCTGATCTTCGACGAGGTCATCACCGGCTTCGGCCGCCTGGGCACCAACTTCGCGGCCGACCTCTTCGGCGTGACGCCCGACCTCATCACCACCGCCAAGGGCCTCACCAACGGCGCGGTGCCCATGGGTGCGGTGCTGATGCGCGACGAGGTGCACGACGCCTTCATGCAGGGCAGCGTGAGCGGCATCGAGCTCTCGCACGGCTACACCTACTCGGGCCACCCGCTGGCCTGCGCGGCGGCGATGGCCACGCTCGACGCCTACACGCAGGACGGGCTGATCGCCCAGGCGGCGGCCACCGCGCCCTACTTCGAGGAATGCCTGCACACGCTGCGCGGCCTGCCGGGCGTGATCGACGTGCGCAACGTCGGCCTGCTGGCCGGCATCGAGCTGCAGCCCTGGGCCGAGGGCGCGGGCACGCACGCACAGGCGGTGGCCCGGCACTGCGTGGACCAGGGCGGCGTGCTGGTGCGCTCAGTGGGCGACACCATCGCGCTGTCGCCGCCCTTCACGCTGGAGCGCCGGCACGTCGACCAGATCGTCGACAGCCTGCGCGCCGCCATCGCGCAGACCGCCCGGCCCACCGACGCCGCCGCCTGAACACACACGAAAGCACCAGATGGACATCGAATCGTTCCCCCTCTACGACATCGAAGGCGACGCCCGCCAGTGCGGCCAGCAGTACGGCCGCGCAGCAGGCGACCGCATCGACCTGAGCCTGCGCACCTACCGCGCCGCCTTCGAGCGCGTGGGACTCAGCTGGGAGCGCACACGCGCGCTGGCGCGCCGCTTCATGCCGGTGATCGAGGCCTTCGACGCCGGCATGCTGCGCGAGATCGAGGGCGTGGCCGAAGGCGCGGGCGTGCCGCCGGAAGACATCGCGGCGCTGAACGCGCGCAGCGAGATGCTCTACGCCTTCCAGCAGCTCGAAGCCACCGAGCCGCCAGACGGCTGCACCGGCGTGGTGGTGATGCCGTCGGCCTCGCGCGAAGGCCGGCTCATCCACGCGCAGAACTGGGACTGGCGCGTCGAGAGCCTGGAGTTGGGCATCGTGCTGCGCATCCAGCCCGCCAAGGGACCGTCGATGCTGACCTTCGCGGAGGCGGGCACGCTGGCGCGCGCAGGCCTCAACAGCGCGGGCATCGCCGTCACCGGCAACTTCATCAAGGCCGACAGCGACGGCAGGCAGCAGGGCGTGCCGCTGGCGCTGATCCGCCGCGGCATCCTGCAGTCGGAGCTGTATGCCAACGCGCTGGGGGTGGTGTGCCGCACGGCGCGTTCCATCTCCAACAACATGATCGTCACCCACGCCGAGGGCGAGGCCGTGAGCCTGGAGACCTGCCCCGAGCAGGTGTTCTGGCAGCAGCCCGAAGGCGGCATCCTGGTGCATGCCAACCACTTCAAGACGCCGGCCGCGCTCGCACGCGTGGTGGACCGCAGCCTGGAGACCACGCCCGACTCGCTCTACCGCGACCGCCGCGTGACCGAGGCGCTGCACAACCGGCGCGCCGCCGGCCTGCTCGGCGAGCAGGATGTGATGGACGCGCTGCAGGACCGCTTCGGCGCGCCGCGCGCCGTGTGCCGCAGCCCCAGCGCGGGCCCCGGCGGCGCCTCGTCGGCCACGGTGGCGACCATCGTGATGGACCCGGCGGCACGGAAGATGCGCATTGCACCGGCGCCCTTCAAGGAGCACCGCTTCACCGAATATTCCCTCTGAGTCCGACCGCTGTATCGACCGCCCAGCCCATGCCAGGAGTGTTGCCATGAAAGTCCCCGTTCCCCCTTCCCGCCCGCCCTCCGCATCGCCTGCATCGCTGATTGCCGCCCTGGCGCTCGGCCTGGCAGCCGCGGCTCCCGCCGTTGCCCAGCCGACGGTGGGCGCGGGCCAGACGCTGCGCATCCAGATCAACTCCGACATCCGCAGCACCGACCCCGGCGGCAACCGCGACGACAACACCGACAACGTGCTGCTGCACGTGGCCGAAGGGCTGGTCGCGCTGCGCGAGGACACCTCGGTGGGCCCGATGCTGGCGAGCAAGGTCGACACCTCGGCCGACGGCCTGACCTACACCTTCACGCTGCGCGACGGCGTGAAGTTCCAGAACGGCGCCACGCTCACCGCCGACGACGTGGTCTGGAACTGGCAGCGCTACCTCAAGCCCACGAGCGGCTGGCGCTGCCTGCCCGAGTTCGACGGCAAGGGCATGACCAAGGTGCTGTCGGTGGAAGCGCCCAATCCGAAGACGGTGGTGTTCAAGCTGGAGCGCGCGAGCGCCCTCTTCCTCACGATGATGGCGCGGCCCGACTGCGGCGGCGCAGCCATCCTGCACCGCAGTTCGGTCGGCCCCGACGGCCAGTGGAAGGAGCCCGTGGGCACGGGCCCCTACAAGCTCAAGGAATGGAAGCGCGGCCAGTACGTGGAGCTCACGCGCTTCGACGGCTACACCTCCCGCGCCGAGCCGCGCGACGGCCTCGCGGGCGGCAAGAAGGCCGAGATCGAGAACCTGCGCTTCGTCGTCATTCCCGACTCGGCCGCGGCCAAGGCCGCGCTCTACAGCGGCGGCATCGACGCCTTCGTCAATCCCAGCCCGGCCGACGTGGTCGAGATGCGCAAGCGCACCGACGTGCTGGTCGACACCACGCCGGTGATGTCGATGGTCGCGCTGCTGCTGCAGACCAACGACCCGGTGCTCAAGGACGTGCGCATCCGCCGCGCGCTGGCGCTGTCGCTCGACACGCCCGAGATCGCGCGCTCCGTCACCGAGGGCCTCTCTCCCGTCAACAACTCGGTGGTGCCGTCTTCCAGCCCCTACTACGACGCAGTGCAGGCCGGCGGCTTCAGGCGCGACATCGCCGCCGCGAAGAAGCTGCTGGCCGAAGCGGGCTACCGCAACCAGCCGATCCGCATGATCGCCAACAAGCGCTACGAGGCCCTGTACTCGGCCGCCGTGCTGGTGCAGGCCATGGCCTCCGAGGCGGGCATCAACATCGAGCTGGAGGTGCTCGACTGGGCCACCCAGCTCGACCGCTACACCAAGGGCCAGTACCAGAGCATGGCCTTCATCTACTCGGCGCGCATCGATCCCTCGCTCAACTTCGAGATGGTGTCGGGCGACAAGGCCGCCCAGCCGCGCAAGGTCTGGGACAGCGCCTACGGCCAGACGCGGCTGGCGGAGTCGATGGTCACGCGCGACAAGGCGCGCCGCCAGGTGCTGTTCGACGAGATGCACAAGCAGATGCTGCAGGACGTGCCGATGATCGTGCTCTTCAACGCCAGCGACGCCACCGCCATGCGCAAGAGCGTGACCGGCTTCAAGGGCTGGGCGCCGGCCAAGCCCAGGTTCTGGAACGTGCGGCTGGCCGCCGCCGGCTGAACGGAGCAGCGCAAGCAATGCCCGCCTATCTCCTGCGCCGGATCGCGATGACGATTCCGACGCTGCTGCTGGTCTCCATCGCGGTGTTCACCCTGATGCGGCTGATTCCGGGCGACCCGGTGCTGCTCATGCTGGGCGAAGGCGCCGACCCCGCGCAGCTGGCGCTCATGCGCCATCAGATGGGGCTGGACCAGCCCCTGCCCGTGCAGTACCTCGTGTGGCTGAGGCACGCGCTGGCCGGCGACCTGGGCGTATCGACCACCAACGGCCTGCCGGTGCTGCCGTTGATCTGGGAGCGCTTTCACGTCAGCGCGGTCATCGTGCTCGTCGCGGTGGCGCTGGCCTCGCTGATCGCCGTGCCCGCCGGCCTGGTCGCCGCCTGGCGCAAGGACAAGCCCACCGACCTCGCCATCATCGGCGCCGCGACGCTGATGCTCTCGGTGCCCAGCTTCTGGCTGGGCCTGCTGCTGCTGATGTTCTTCGGCCAGTACCTGGGCTGGCTGCCGGTGGTGGGCTACGTGCCGATGTCGGAGAACTTCTCGCAGGGCGTGCTCTACGTGATTCTTCCGATCGCCACTCTGCTGCTGGTGGAGACCGGCGTGCTCACGCGCATGTCGCGCGCCAGCACCATCGAGATTCTGCGGCTCGAATACGTGACGCACGCGCGCGCCAAGGGCGTGCCCGAGTCGCAGGTGCTGCGCCGCCATGTGCTGCCCAACGCCTTCAACCCGACCCTCACCATGATCGGGCTGATCCTCGGGCACCTGCTCAGCGGCATCGCGGTGCTGGAGACGGTGTTCACCCTGCCCGGGCTCGGGCGCCTGATGATCGACTCGATCTTCGCGCGCGACTACCCGGTGCTGCAGGGCTGCCTGCTGTTCACCGCCTGCATCTACGTCGTCATCAACCTGATCGTCGACATGTGCTACCCCCTCTTCGACCCGCGGGTCACTGTGCAGTGAAGACGAAGTTCAAGACCCATACCCTCATCGGCGGCGCGCTGGTCGCGGTGCTGCTGGCCGTCGCCGTGGTCGCCGCGCTGTGGACGCCCTACAACCCGCTGGGCATCGACCTGCGCTCCAAGCTGCAGCCGCCCTCGATGGCGCACTGGCTGGGCACCGACGAATTCGGCCGCGACGTGGCCAGCCGCGCGATGCAGGGCGCGGCCACCAGCTGCCTGGTCGCGCTGCTCACCGTGACGCTGGCCACCGCCATGGGGCTGGTGGTCGGCGTGGTCGCGGGTTTCGTGCGCGGCTGGACAGACCGCGTGCTGATGGCCTTCAACGACACGCTGCTGGCCTTTCCGGGCCTGCTGCTGGCGCTGGGCGTGATGGTGATCGTCGGCGCCAACAAGTGGGGCATCGTGCTGGCGCTGAGCATGGCCTATGCCCCTTCGGTGGTGCGCGTGGTGCGCGGCACGGTGCTGTCGCTGCGCGAGCGCGAGTACGTGGAGGCCTCGCGCATGATCGGCAACGGCGAGCTCTACACCATGTGGCGCCACGTGCTGCCCAACTGCATGGCACCCGTGGCGGTGCTGGCCACCAGCATGTTCGGCTGGGTGCTGCTGTCGGAAAGCGCGCTGAGCTTCCTGGGCCTGGGCGTGCCGCCGCCCGCGCCGACCTGGGGCAACATGCTCGCGAGCGCGCGGCCCTACATGGCCTCGGCCGTGTGGCTGTGCGTGGTACCAGGCCTGTGCATCGCGCTCACGCTGCTGGGCATCAACCTGCTGGGCGAATCGCTGCGCGACCGGCTCGATCCGCGGACGGAGAAGTCATGAGCGTTCAATCGAGTCAGACCGTGCTTTCCGTCGAGCACCTGAGGATCGAGCTGCGCAACGGCGCCCAGCCGCTGGTGCACGACCTGTCGTTCGAAGTGAAGGCCGGCGAGTTCCTCGCGGTGGTGGGCGAATCGGGCAGCGGCAAGACGATGGCGGCGCGTGCCATCCTGCAGCTGCTGCCGCCGGGCATTGCGCAGACCGGCGGGCGCATCGTGTTCGACGGGCAGGACCTTGCCACACTCGACGCGAAGGCCATGCGCCCCATCCGTGGACCGGGCATCGGCATGGTGTTCCAGGAGCCGATGGTCTCGCTCAACCCGGTGCACCGCATCGGCGAGCAGATGGCCGAAGGGCTGCGCATGCACACGCAGCTGCCGGCCGCAGAGATCCGCGCGCGCATCGTCGACATGCTGCGCCGCGTGCAGATCGCCGACCCCGAGCGCTGCATGCACGCCTATCCGCACGAGTTCTCCGGCGGCATGCGCCAGCGCATCATGCTGGCCAGCGTGATGCTGCTGAAGCCGCGCCTGCTGATCGCCGACGAGCCGACCACCGCGCTGGACACGCTGAGCCAGCGCGAGGTGCTCGACCTGATGGTGGGCCTGGCGCGCGACAACGGCACGGCCGTGTTGCTGATCACGCACAACCTCGGGCTGGTGGGGCGCTATGCGCAGCGCGCCATCGTGCTGGAGAAGGGCCGGCTGGTCGAGACCGGCGAGGTGCCGGGCATCCTGCTGGCACCGAGGCAGCCCTACACCCGCAAGCTGGTCGACGCGCTGCCGCGCCGGCAGGCGGCCAAGGCCGAACCCGCCGAGCAGCGGCAGCCGCTGGTACAGGTGCGCGGCCTGTGCGTGAGCTACGCCGGCGCACGCGCCGGCTTCTTCAAACGCCACGCGCCGGTTCGCGTGATCGACTCGCTCGACCTCGACATCCATCCGGGCGAAATGGTCGCGCTGGTGGGCGGCAGCGGCTCCGGCAAGACCACGCTGGGCCGCGCCATCCTGCGGCTCGCGCCTTCGCAGGCCGGGCAGATCCTGTTTCGCGGCGAGGACGTTCGCAGCGCCGGCCGTGCCGCGCTGCATCGCTTCAGGCTGGCCTGCCAGCTCGTGTTCCAGGACCCGTTCTCCTCGCTGGACCCGCGCATGCGCGTGCAGGAGATCGTGGCCGAGCCGCTGCGCCACCTGCCCGAGCTCGACGCGACGGCGCGCACGCGGCGCGTGAAGGAAACGCTGGACGAGGTCGGCCTGGACGGCCTCGGCGCGCGCTACCCGCACGAGCTTTCGGGCGGCCAGCGCCAGCGCGTGGCGATCGCTCGTGCGCTGGTACGGCGCCCCGCTTTCGTGGTGGCCGACGAGCCGGTGTCGGCGCTCGACATGACGATCCAGGCGCAGGTGCTCAAGCTGTTCCAGAGCCTGCAGCAGCACCACGGCTTCGCATGCCTGTTCATCAGCCACGACCTCGCGGCGGTGGAGCAGATCGCCGACCGCGTGATCGTGATGGAGCGCGGGCGCATCGTGGAGCAAGGCCCACGCGACGCGGTGTTCGACGATCCGCGCCATGCGTACACGCAGGCGCTGCTCGCAGCCACGCCGCGGCCGCTGGCGGCGCTGGATGCGCTGGACACGGCACAGGCAATGCCCGAAGCGGGTCGGGCCTTCGCGTGATGACGGGCGGCACGGCGGCACAATCGGCCGCGTGCCGCTCATCCGACATCACCTGCCCGCCGCCCTCCTCGCACTGACGCTCGTGTCCCCCGCTCCCGTGGCGCAAGCGGCGGAGCCGGTGCTGCTCGTCACCTCGCCCGCCGCGCTGCAGGCGGCCGAGAAATCCGGCGCCGGCTTCGCGCGCTGGATGAACGGCGAATCGGCACAGTCGGCCGATGGCGTCACCGCCAACGAGGCGCTGATGCGTACTCCTGCCTGGCGCTCCATCACCGAACCGCTGGGCGCCAGCCTTTCCGGCATCCAGCGGCGCGACAGGCAGGCGGGCGTGGGCATCTCGCGCTATCCGCACCGGCTGTTCGACGCGCGCTGGCTCGCGAGCCCCGATGCCTTCTTCGAGCTGGTCGGCGTCGCCAACCGCATGGACCGCCGGCCCTTCCAGAGCGGCGCCTGCGGCGAGACGCGGCTGGTGTACCGGCTGGCCTATCGCACGGCGGCGATGCAGTCTCGCCTGCCGATGACTGTCAACGTCGAACTGCGCGGCGACGCGCCCGATGCAGACGGAAGCTGCGCCGCCGCCGCGAAGCGATGGCAGCCGCCGCAGGCCGCGATGGCCGACGAGGCGCTGGGCCGCTGGCTGACCTCGGCCGATGGCCCGCTCGCGCCGAAGCGGCTGGAGCACGCGCGCATCGCGCAGCTCACCACCAACCTGCAGAGCGTGCGCTGGCCCTCAGCGGTGCGGCCCGACCTGGGCGGCCATGCCGAATACATGCTCCGCGCCTTCCATTGGAACGCGGGCGCCAGGCGCTTCGAGGTCGCGCCGCTGGAGAACACGCCCGACGTCGCCAGGCTCAAGGCCAATGCCCCGCTGCGCAAGGAACTGCAGCAGTGGCTTCGGCAACCCGCCAACCTGCGCGCGCTGGACGAGGCCACGCTGCAGATTCCCGACAGGTTCCTCGCGACCGAAGCCATCTCGGTCGCGCCGCGCGGACTCGAACGACTGGCCAACCGGCCCTTCGCGCAGATCTTCGCGCCCGGCGAATGGCAGGCCGTGCCCGGCAGCCGCACGCTGCAGTCGCCGCAGGCCATCCTGCGCCGCCTCGACGACCTGAGCTGCATGGGCTGCCACCAGAGCCGCGCGGTCGCGGGCTTCCACCTGCTGGGTGTCGACCGGCGCGGCGCCTCGCGGACCTTCACCACCGGCAACGCGCTGGCGGTGCCGCACTCGCCGCACGTGCAGGACGAGCTCGCGCGGCGCGAAAGCTACTTGCGGGCCGCGCTCTCCACGCCGCGGCCCGATCCGTTCCGGCCCCTGGCCGAGCCGATGGAAGCGGATCCCGCCGCCGGACGCGCGACGGTCGGCGCGCGCTGCGAGCCCACGCGCATCACGCAGTCGGCCAACGCGTGGACCGATCGCGCCGAGAAACTGCCGCCCGTTGCCTGCGAAGGCGCGGCCTCGGTGTGCGAGAAAACCTCGGTCGGCTTTCCGGGCGGCATGTGCTCCGGCCCCTGCGACCCCAGGGACCCGAACGGCACCTGCGGCGGCATCGCGATCCTCAGCGACTTCAACAGCTGCCTGGCCGCGAAGAAGCCCTTCGGCGAATGCCTGGCCAAGCACACGCGCCCCGGCAACCTGCGCAGCTGTTCGGCGCAGCAGGCTTGCCGAGACGACTACATCTGCGCGCAGGCCGATGGCAAGCCCGAGGGGCAAGGCGCCTGCATTCCGCCCTACTTCCTCTTCCAGATGCGGGTGGACGGGCACTCCTGAGGGCGGCCGGTCATTCGTTCGCGACAGGGCGCATCAGCCAGGCCGACCCCGCGGCCACCACGCCCAGCACCGCGACGTAGACGCCCACCGGCACGATGCTCGAATAGTTCGCCACCAGCGTCGCCGCGATGATCGGCGCCAGCCCGCCGCCGATGGCCGCCGCGAACTGGATGCCGATGGAGATGCCCGAGTAGCGCAGCTCGGGCGGAAACTGCGCCGCATAGAGGCTGGACTGCGGCGCGAACATCAGCGGGTAGTTGAGCGACAGCGCCAGCACCATCGCCACCGTGTAGGCCGTGAGCGAGCCGCTGCCGATGGCCTGGAAGAGCGGCACCGCCATGAGCGCCAGCAGCAGTCCGCCGAAGACGTAGAGCCGCCGCGCGCCCACCTTGTCCGCGAGCCAGCCACTGGCCGGAATGGTGAAGACCATCGCCGCCGAACCGGCGATGAGGGCGTGCAGCGCATCGGAGCGCGAGAAGCCGAGCCGGCTGGTCGCGTAGGAGATCGAGAACACCAGCACGGTGTAGATCAGCGTCACCTCGGCCAGCTTGCCGCCGATGGTCAGCAGCAGGGGCCTGAGGTGTGCCACCACCACCTCGCGCGCCGGCAGCACCGCCGTCCTGCGGTGGACCTTGACCTGCATGAACTCGGGCGACTCGTCCACCTTCATGCGGATGAAGACGCCCAGCACGATCAGCACCGCGCTCGCAAGGAAGGGCAGCCGCCAGCCCCAGCTCATGAAGCTGGACTCGGGCAGCTGCGTGACCAGCGCGAAGGCGCCCGAGGACAGCAGCACGCCGATGGGAGCGCCCATCTGCGGCATGCTGCCGACCAGCGAGCGCCAGCGCGGCGGCGCGTGCTCCACCGCCATGAGCATCGCCCCGCCGAGCTCGCCACCGAACGACAGGCCCTGCCCGATGCGCAGCAGCACCAGCAGCACGGCCGCCCACAGCCCGATGGACTCGTAGGTCGGCAGCAGGCCGATCAGCACCGTGCAGATACCCATCATCAGCAGGCTCAGCGTGAGCATCGACTTGCGGCCCAGGCGGTCGCCGTAGTGCCCGAAGATGATGCCGCCCAGCGGCCTGGCGAGCATGCCGCTGGCGAAGGTGCCGAAGGCCGCCAGCGTGCCGACGGTGGGGTCGAAGTTGGGGAAGAAAAGCTTGTTGAACACCAGCGCAGCGGCGGTGCCGTAGGCGAGGAAGTCGAAGGCCTCGATGGCCGTACCGACCATGGTGGCGGCGCCGATCTTCCACACGCTCTGGTGCTTTTTCTTCTCCACGGTGCCCTGCAACGGGGTAGCGATGCTGTTCATGGGCGCTCCCCGGTGATCTGCCGCGCGAACATCGCGAAACTGGCGTTGACGATGCTCCGCTGCAGCAGGAAGTCGTGCGACTCCCTGGCCAGTGCCGGGTCCACCAGCTTGAGGCGACCGTAGGCCGACTGCGCGATCAGCTGGTTGCGCGCCGCGCGCTCGATGAGCACCGACATGTAGAGCGACTCCTCGATGGTCGGCGTGGCGGCCAGGAAACCGTGGTTGGCAAGCAGCACGCAGCGCTTGGTGCCGAGCGCGGCCGAGATGATCTCGCCCTCGACGTCGGCGATCGGCAGGCCGGGCCACTCGGGCAGGAAGGCGCAGTCGTCGAAGAACGGGGTGGCGTCCATGTGCGCAATCTGCAGCGGCTCGCCGGTCATCGACAGCGCGGAGACGTATGGCGGATGCGTGTGGATCACGCAGTTCACGTCCGGCCTGCGCCTGTAGACCCACAGGTGGAAGCGCACGGCCGGGTTGGGCACGCCGCGGCCTTCGAGCACGCGCAGCGAATCGTCGATGCGCATGACCGAGTCGGGGCGGATCTCGCTGAAGGCATGCGCGAGCGGCGTGGTCAGGAAGCTGCCGTCCGGCTGCCGCACGGTGATCTGGCCGGCCAGGGTTTCGCAATGACCTTCCTTCGCGAGGATGCGGCAGCTCAGCGCGAGCTTCTCGGCCTCGGTCCAATTGCCGTAGCTGAGGCCGTCGAGGGACGGCGCGGGGCTTTCATGGGTTGTGGTGCGGGTGTCGTCGCTCACGCGTTGGCTCCTGTGTGCATTCGTGGGGGTGCGGCCAATGTATGAAGCAGCCCCCGCTTTGCTCTTGCGCGTGGGTGCACGCGCATTGATCCGGCGTGCCAACTAGTGGAAAGCCTCAGCCCCGGATCGGATGTCGGCCGCCTAGACTGCCCCTGCCGACGCTGCCTGGCACGAAGCATGCGCATCGGCGGCAGGAAACACAGCCATGCACCACGACACAGCAGCAGCCTCCGACCTGAGCTTCGCGCCATGCTTCCGTCCGTTCTACATGGGCGACGTGCAGGGCTACTCGAATGCGCTCGACTCGCTGGTGTACCCCGGCGAGCTCAGCGTGCGGGACAGCAACCCGCGCATGAGCCTGGAGGCCTGCCGGCTCGTGGGCGGCGGGCTGGCGATCAGCTTCGCATCCACGCCGCTGGCGGTTCGCCATGACACGGCGCTGGCTTCCATCGGCGGCGCGGGCGATGTGCTCGCGATGATCGCGGTCGAGGGCGAAGGCACCATCGAGCAGGGCGGGCGCTGCATGCCTTTCCGCAAGGGCGACATCACCTTCCGCACCACGCGGCTTCCTTCGGCCTGCACACTGACCACGCCCGGCAAGCTGGTGGTGCTGCGGGTGCCGTCGGACCGGTTCTTCGGCATCTACGCCGATCTGCACGACCGCTTCGTGCCTTCGATCTCGCGGGCGGATTCGCGCCTGGCCGAGGCGGCCCGTGTGCACATGGGGCATGTGTTTCCGGGCAATGCGCAGGCGTTGCCGGCATTGGCGTACTTCTCCGAGCAGTCCTTCGTCTCGCTGCTGGCTGCGGCCTATTGCGAATCGGTGGACGAAGACACGGCCGACGGCAAGCACCGCGAGCGCGACCGCTGGCAGCGGCTGGTGGCCTTCATCGAGGCGCACCTGGGCGATCCGGAACTCTCGGTCGATGCGGTATCGAGGGAGCTCGGCATCTCGAGGCGGCTCACGCATCGGCTCTTCGAGACGCAGCGCACGCAATATGGCGCGTACCTGCGCATGCGCCGCCTGGAGCGCGCGAAAGACGATCTGCGGAACAGGCGGCTCGACCATTTGAGCGTGGCCCAGATCGCCTATCGCAACGGCTTCGGCGACGCGAGCCATTTCAGCCGAAGCTTCAGGGACCGGTTCGGCGTGCCTCCTGGAGGCCTGCGCAAGTCGCCAGCCTGAGAAATCGTCCGGCCGATAAATATTGCTTGCCATTAGATCGCATGCGATCTAATATTCGCGCCATGCCTGCCAAGCGCATCACCGCCCCATCCACCGAAGCCCCGGCGAGCAATGCGCTGGCGCTGGACGAGCAGCTTTGCTTCGCCGTCTACTCGACGATGCTGAGCCTCAACAAGGTGTACCGCGGCCTGCTGCGCGATCTCGATCTCACTTACCTGCAGTACCTCGTCATGCTGGTGCTGTGGGAGAAGGACGAAATCAACGTCTCCGAGATCTGCACGCGCCTGGCGCTCGAAACCACCACCCTCACTCCCCTGCTCAAGCGGCTCGAAGCGCGCGGACTCATCCAGCGCGTGCGTTCGCCCAAGGACGAGCGGCAGGTCATCGTGTCGCTCACGGCCGATGGGCGCGCATTGCGCGCCAAGGCACAGGGGCTGCCGGGCTGCGTGGCGCAGGCGATGGAGCTCTCCCCCGAACAGATCGGCGAACTGCGCACCCAGTTGCTGGGCCTGCGCACAAGCCTCGACAGGAACGCGTGATGCACAGCAGCTTCGCCGTTCCTGCTTTTTCAAGACAAATACATCGCATGCGATATTAATTCATACGATATTTACCGCGCCGCACCACTTCACCACTCGACCTGCCAGCAAAAGGAAAGCACCATGACCGAACAACGCACCCAGACCATCGACTCCACCGCTCCCACCCGCCGCAGCCTGCTGCTGGGCGGAGCCTCCGTCGCAGCCGGCGCCCTCGTGGGCACCGGCTTCTCCAGCGCGGCATCCGCCGCATCCGCCGCCGCGCCCGCATCGGGCGCGGCCAACGCCTCTTCGAAAGGAAAGCAAACCATGAGCAAGAACATCATCGTCACCAAGGACGGCACCGAGCTCTATTACAAGGACTGGGGCCCCAGCACCGGCCAGCCCGTCGTGTTCAGCCACGGCTGGCCGCTGAACTCCGACAGCTGGGAATCGCAGATGCTCTTCCTCGCATCGCAGGGCTTCCGCACCGTGGCGCACGACCGCCGCGGCCACGGCCGCTCCAGCCAGCCGTGGAACGGCAACGACATGGACACCTACGCCGACGACCTCGCCACCGTCATCGAGACGCTGGACCTGAAGAACGCGATCCTGGTCGGCTTCTCGACCGGCGGCGGCGAGGTGGCGCGCTACATCGGCCGCCACGGCACGAAGCGCGTGGCCAAGGCGGCCCTGATCTCCGCCGTGCCGCCGCAGATGCTGAAGACCGCCGCCAACCCCGGCGGCCTGCCGATCGAAGTGTTCGACGGCCTGCGCGCCGCGCAGCTGGCGAACCGCTCGCAGTTCTACAAGGACGTGCCCTCGGGCCCCTTCTTCGGCTTCAACCGCCCCGGCGCGAAGGTGTCGCAGGGCCTCATCGACTCGTGGTGGGCGCAGGGCATGATGGGCGGCCACAAGAACACCTACGACTCGATCAAGGCCTTCTCGGAAACCGACTTCACCGAAGACCTGAAGAAGTTCGACGTGCCCACGCTCATCGTGCACGGCGACGACGACCAGATCGTGCCGATCGGCGCCGCCGGCCTGGCCTCGGCCAAGCTGGTGAAGAACAACAAGCTGATCGTCTACCCCGGCGCGCCGCACGGCCTGACCGACACGCACAAGGACAAGTTCAACGCCGACCTGCTGGCGTTCGTCAAGTCCTGATGCACTGATGCGTTGACGAAGAAGGGGCCCGCACGGGCCCCTTCTTCTTTTGCCGGGCGCGACAACGCGACCTCTTAGTATTCGGGGCAAACAACACCAAGACCGAGGCCCCGATGGACGTCTTCGAGAACGTGCTCGTCATGCTGATTGCCGCCTGCCTGCTGCTGCAGCTCTCTCGGCGTCTTGCACTGCCCTACCCGTCGATGCTGGCGCTGGCCGGCGTGTGCCTGGGCGCCATGCCCTGGGTGCCGCACGTGAGCCTCGATCCGCACCTGGCGCTCGCGCTCTTCATCGCGCCCGCCCTGCTCGACTCGGCCTTCGACACCTCGCCGCGCGAGCTGCGGCGCAACTGGATGTCGCTGGTCTCGCTGGTGCTGGTGGCGGTGCTGCTGACCACCGCCGTGGTCGCGTGGGCCGGCTGGGCTTTCGCGGGGCTGCCGCTGGCCGCGGCGATCACGCTCGGCGCCATCGTCGCGCCGCCCGACGCGGTGGCCGCGGCAGCGGTGATGCAGCAGTTCCGCATTCCGCGGCGCACGCTGTCGCTCATCAACGGCGAGAGCCTGCTCAACGACGCGGTGGCGCTGCTGGTGTTCGGCGTGGCGGTGTCGGCGGCCGGCGCCGCGCATGTGCCGATGACGAGCTCGCTGCCGATGCTGCTGGTGGCGGTGCCGGGCGGCGCGCTGGTGGGCTTCGCCTTCGCCAAGCTCAATCTGCACTTCGGCGCGCCACTCTTCGCGGGCACGCGCTCGGCCATCATCTTCCAGTTCGTGATGACCTTCGGCGCGTGGATCGTGGCCGAGCGGCTGCACCTGTCGCCCATCATCTCGGTGGTGGCCTTCGGCATGACGCTGGGCCAGTTCGCGCCGAAGCGCCATGCACCGCGCGACCGCGTGCATTCCTACGCGGTGTGGGGCGCGGTGGTGTTCACGCTCAACGTGCTGGCCTTCTTTCTCATGGGGCTGCAGGCGCGCGGCATCATCACGCGCCTGTCGGGGCCGCAGCTGGCGCATGCGCTGGAGTTCGCGGTCCTCGTGCTGGTGCTGGTCATCGCGGTGCGGGTGGCGTGGGTGCTGATCTATGGCGCGGCGATGCGCCGGTACAAGCTGCGGCTGATCGCGCGCGGACGCAAGGTTGCGCTGCCCTCGAAGCGCATCAGCCTGCTGGTCGGCTGGTCGGGCATGCGCGGGCTGGTCACGCTGGCCACCGCCTTTGCGCTGCCGGCGGATTTTCCGGGGCGCGATCTCATCGTGCTCAGCGCGTTCTCGGTGGTGCTGGGCACGCTGGTGATCCAGGGCTTCACCATCGGGCCGCTGATCCGCGCGCTGAAGATCGAGCCCGACGACTCGCTGGACAGGGAACTCTCGCTCGCCCGCACCGCGATGATGGATGCGGCGCTCGCCGCCATCGAAGCCGAGGACGGGCGCGAGGCCGACGCCGTGCGCGACGAATACCGCGCCGCGCGCGCCCTCGCGCAGGACCAGCGCCAGCCGCAGGCCAAGACCGCGCACGACCGGCTGCGCGCCGTGGCCATCCGCGCGCAGCGGGAGGCGCTCGACTCGCTGCGCCGCGCCGGCGAGATCGAGGACGACGCCTACCACCAGCTCGAGGAGGAGATGGACTGGGCCGAACTCAGCGCCATTCCGGCGAACGACGTGCGGCTGCAGAGCGTCTGACGCGCACTGCTCCCTCTCCCCTCGGGGAGAGGGTTGGGGTGAGGGCATCGGCCTCAACGCCAAGGCCGCGCCTCATCGATGGCACAGCGCCCTCACCCTGGCCCTCTCCCTGAGGGAGAGGGGACAAGACTTTCAGACCTCCTCGTACCACCGGTCCTTCGCCAGCATCACCCGGTGGTGCCCATGCCCCGAGGGCATCATCGGAAAGCAGTTTTCCTGCGCTTCGACCTGCACGTCGAGGAAGAACGGGCCCTCGCTGGCAAGGCACTCGGCCAAAGCATCCTCCAGCTCCGCCGGGTCGCTCACCCGCCGCGCACCCCAGCCGAAGGCCTTGGCCAGCGCCACGAAGTCGGGCAGCGCCTCGTTCCAGCTGTGGCTCAGGCGGTTGCCGTGGTTCAGCTCCTGCCACTGGCGCACCATGCCCATGTAGCCGTTGTTGCTCAGCACCAGCTTCACCGGCACGCGGTGCTGCACCGCCGTCGAAAGCTCCTGGATATTCATCAGCACCGAGGCGTCGCCGCTCACGCACACGGTCAGGGCGCCGGGGTGGCCGATCTGCGCGCCGATGGCGGCGGGCAGCCCGTAGCCCATGGTGCCGGCACCGCCCGAGGTGAGCCAGCGGCGCGGGCTGTCGAAGCGCAGGTATTGCGCGGCCCACATCTGGTGCTGGCCCACGTCGGTCGACACGATGGCGTCGCGCCCGGCGATCCGGGCGATCGCGCGCTGCAATGAAGACATCAGCTGCTGCGGCAGGATCGAGCCCGCCTTCGGCTCGAAGGCCAGGCAGTCGACTGCGCGCCAGCGCTCGATGCGCTCCCACCACGGCGCGAGCCGCTCGGGAGCGAAGCCCTCGGCCGGCAGCAGCGCGAGCAGGTTCTCGAGGATGGCTGCGCAGTCGCCCACCATCGGCACGTCCACGCGCACCACCTTGTTGATGCTGCCGGGGTCGATGTCGATGTGGATCTTGCGGGCGTGCGGGCAGAACTCGTCGAGCTTGCCGGTCACGCGGTCGTCGAAGCGCGCGCCGACGCACACCACCAGGTCGGCCTCGTGCATCGCGAGGTTGGCTTCGAGCATGCCGTGCATGCCCAGCATGCCGATGAACTTCGGGTCCGACGCCGGGAACGCGCCCAGCCCCATCAGCGTGAGCGTGCACGGCGCATGCATCAGGTTCACCAGCTTCGTGAAGGCCTCGCAGGCCGCCGGCCCCGAGTTGACCAGCCCGCCCCCGCCATAGATGACGGGCCGGCGCGCGGTCGAGAGCAGGTCGGCGGCGCGCTGCACCATGGCCTTCGGCGGCAACGCGGTACGGCTGGTGCGCAGGGCGCGCAGCGGGGCGGGCTCGGGGGCACGGCCCAGGCGTTGCAGCTGGATGTCCTTCGGCACGTCCAGCAGCACGGGTCCGGGGCGGCCGGTGGAAGCGATCTCCAGCGCGCGGCGCACCAGCGCGGGCACCTCGTCGGCGGCACGGACCTGGCGGTTCCACTTCGTCACCGAGCGCGACATGCCCAGCGCATCGCTTTCCTGGAACGCCTGCGTACCGATGACGGCGGTGGCGACCTGCCCGCTGATGCACAGCACCGGCACCGAATCGCTCATCGCGTCCAGCAGCCCGGTGATGGTGTTGCCCACGCCCGGCCCCGAGGTGACCAGCACCACGCCCACGCGGCCGGTGCTGCGCGCATAGCCCTCGGCCGCGTGCACGGCCGCCTGCTCGTGGCGCACCAGCACGTGGCGCAGCCGAGGCTCGCCGTGCAGCGCGTCGTACAGCGGCAGCGCCGCCCCGCCGGGGTAGCCGAAGATGGTGTCCACGCCGCACTCGACCAGGGTGTCGAGCAGTGCTTCGGCGCCGTTGCGGATGCGAACTGGCGTTGTGTCGGGGTGAAGGGACGGGGAGGACGTGGGGGGTAGGTCGAGCAGTCGCATGCCGTCAATTCTTCCGTTTCGGGCGCAGAATATGCATCTTTCTTTTGGCCCTTTAAGCTCGATTCATGAAAACCAATCGGCAAACACCGAGCGACAGCGAAGGATCTTTCGACAAGACCGACCTGGCGATCCTGCGGGTGCTCCTGCTCGACTCGCGCAAGACCCTGCAGGAGATCGGCAACGAGGTCGGCCTCTCGCCCACCAGCTGCTGGACACGCATCAAGAAACTGGAGGCCACGGGCGTCATCAAGCGCTACACGGTGGACGTCGACCCGGCCAAGCTGGGCTATCACGACTCGGTGATCGTGCAGGTCACGCTCGAGAGCCACACCGACGAGACGCTCTACGACTTCGGCCGCACGCTCGCCACCATTCCGGAGATCCAGGAGGCCTACCTGGTCTCGGGCGACTACGACTACTACATCCGCATCGCCGTGCGCGACACGCGCGACTACGAGCGGCTGCTGCGAGAGAAGCTCTACAAGATCCCGGGCATCCGCCACAGCAAGTCGCACTTCGTGCTGCGGGTGCTGAAGGAAGCGAGCGTGCCCATCATCTGAGGCACGCCGCCGTGGCCGGGCTCAGAGCCGGATCAGTTCCACCCGGCGGTTCTTCGCCCGCCCCGCCTCGCTGTCGTTGGGCGCCACCGGCTCCGAGGCGCCCGCGCCGCGGGTGGTGAAGCGGCGCGGGTCGACGCCGGCCTTCACCAGCACAGAGATCACCGCCAGCGCCCGGCGCTTCGAAAGATCGTCGTTGTGCTTCGCCTCGCCCTGCGCGTCGGTGTGGCCGACCACCGACAGCTTCAGCGGCGGGTTGTTGCGCATCAGCTTGGTCATCTCGTCGAGGGTGGGCTGCGACTCGGGGCGGATCACGTCCTTGTCGAGGTCGAACAGGATGCCGTAGAGATTGACACGCCCCGTCTCCGCCAGGCTCTTCTGCATGGCCGTGGCGTCGAGGAACACGATCTTGTTCTCCTCCATCGCCTTGCTCTCCACCACGCGCACGAAGGCATGGTTGCCGACCTCGGCGTTGTGCTCGGCCAGCGCGATGCTGGCGTAGACGGTGCCCGAGGGGCCGGTCTTCCGCGCGAGCAGATAGCGCCCGCTCACTGCGAAATAGTTGCGCGCATAGTCGCCCCGGCTGCCCAGGCGCGGCCATTCGGGCTGGTCGAAGGCCAGCGCGAAGTCGTAGGGCGTGGTGGTGTCCACGCTGCCGTCGCGCGGCTTGTAGCACGAGCCGTTGGCGGTGCCGCAGCTGAACACGATCTCGAAGCCCTTGGCCTTGAGGCTGGACTCGTAGTTGCGCTGCACTTCCAGCAGCGAGCGCTCCTTGGGCAGCCTGTATAGATAGAGCGTGACCTTGCCCTCCACCTTGAGCAGGTCGGGCTTGCCGCCGCCCCAGTTCTGCAACGGCTCCTTGATCAGGCCGACCTCGTCGTAGGCGGCGGCCTTGTAGCCGTCGAGCACCGAGCCTTCGTAGCGGCCGACGAGGGGGTTGTCCTTGGCCGGCTCGGCGGCGAAGCTGCCTGCGGAAGCCGAGATCAGCAGCGCGCCTGCGGCCAGGCGGGCAACGAGAACCATGAAGGCGGACTGTTTCATCGGCGGGCCTGGAAGATGAATGGAGGCGGAAAGCGGCGTCCTTTCCATGCTAGGCAATGCCGCCGTCGCTGTGCATTCGACGGACGGCCTATGCCGCGCACCACCCGTCGGACACCCCGCCGGGCACCCGTTGTGCACGGCCCCGGCTCGCGGCCCGCCCCGGGTCGCGGCCGTGTTAGAGGTCGTAATCGCGCGCGTATTCGACGGGGAACATAATCGCGCCCGTCTCGCGAGGGCGGGATCCGGGCTCCACGGCCCGAAGCCGCAACGCAGCGATTTCGGGCCGGTGCAAATCACAAAGAAGCGACTTCCAAGGCAGAGCGATCTATGAGGCTTGGCAGCAAGAGCTGTTGGCGAATCGGCAGGCGGATCGCAAAGCTTTTGCTGGCCGCCGTGCCGGTACTCCTGTCTAGCGCACAAGCCGCCGAGACGGCAGCACGGCAGTCGCCCCAGGACGGCGAGGCCCTCCACATCAGCCGGGCCGAGTTGCTTTCCGTGCCGGGCAGCGGCTACACCGCGCCTCCACGCAACGCGCAGGAGGCGGCACTGCCCGAAAAAGGCTGGAGGAAGGTCAACCTCCCGTACACGGTGGGACGCGAGCTGGTGCCCGACGAAGGCAGCGGCGCACGCACCGTGACCGACTGGTACCGCATCGACCTGTCCGGAAGGGCTTCGGTGCGAGAGCCTCAGCTGCTCTATCTCCCGCGCTGGAAGACACTGGGCCACATCGCGGTGTACGGCGACGGCACCCTGCTCTACCAGTCGCATGGCAGCCCCATCCACAACGGCTACAACCATCCGCTGCTGCTGCCGCTGAACCCGACCGCCGACACGCCGCCGCCGAAGACCGTGCTGATCCGCATCGACCGCCTGCGCAACAGCGGCAGCGGCTTCTCCACCGTCTGGGTGGGCAGCGAAGAGTCGCTGAGCTGGCGCTACCAGATCCGCCAGCTGCTGCAGGTGCAGTTGCCTTTCATGGGCAGCGCCGCCTTCCTCGCGGTCGGCGCCTTCGCTTTCGCGGTCTGGGTAGGCCGTCGGCGCGAGCTGCTCTACCTGCTGTTCTTCGCCATCTCGGCGCTCGCCTTCTTCAGGACGCTGCACTACTACGCGGGCGGCAGCTACATACCGATCTCGGACGAATGGTTCGAATGGATGACCGTCTCCAGCCTGCTCTGGCTGGTGATCCTCATCCACCTCTTCCTGCAGCGCCTGCACCAGCAGCCCTCGGTGTGGCTCACCCGCATCGCGGTCACGCTGGCCGTGGCCTGCAGCGTCTCCACGGTGCCGCACCTGTCGTCGAAGATCGTCAGCCTGTACCTGTTCACGCCGCTGCTCAACCTGGCGGTACTGCCCGTGGCGGTGCTGATCTTCACCGTCAACCTGCGCAAGTCGCTGGGCACCCAGCAGACCGAGGGGCGGCTGGTGGCGGTCTGGACGGTGTTCGCGCTCGCGCTCACTTCCTACGACGGACTGCTGCAGAACAACCTGGTGAGCCCGGAGAGCGTGTACATGTCGCCCTACGCCATCATCAGCCTGTTCTTCGTCTTCTCGTACATCATGTTCCAGCGCTACACCGGCGCCTTCGCCGAGGTGGGCCGGCTCAACCGGGGCCTGGCGCTGCGGCTGAAGGAGCGCGAGGCCGAACTGGAGCAGAGCTACCAGCGCCTTCGCGCGAGCGAGAACCAGCACATGCTCAGCGCCGAACGCCGCCGCCTGATGCAGGACATGCACGACGGGCTGGGCTCATCGCTGATCAGCGCGATCCGCTCGGTGGAGCGCGGCGCCATGACGGAGGCCGAGATCTCCCACGTGCTCAAGGGCTGCATGGAAGACCTGCGGCTGGTGATCGACTCCATGGAAAGCGTCGACGCCGACCTGCTGCTGCTGCTGGCGACCATGCGTTTCCGCCTCGCGCCGCGCATCGAGAGCGCCGGCATCGCGCTCCAGTGGGAAGTGCAGCCCGTGCCCGCCCTCGACTGGCTGGACCCGGATGGCGCGCTGCACATCCTGCGCATCGTGCAGGAGTGCGTGGCCAACGTGCTGCGCCACACGCGCGCGACCACCATCTGCGTGAGCACCACCGTTGTGGACGAAGGCGTGTGCGTGATCGTCGAAGACAACGGCGGCGGCTTCGACGTGAGCGAAGCCCTGCGGCGCGGCGGCCGCGGCCTGCGCAACCAGCAGCGTCGCGCGCAGGAAATCGGGGGCACCGTGAGCTGGGAGGCCGGCGCCGCAGGAACTCGCTTCGTGCTCTGGCTCCCGCTGGAGCGCACGGCCGGGGCCGGCAGGGTCCTGGGCGTGGCCTGACGGCTCAGAGACTCGACGCGATCTGCTCGCGCAGCCACCGGTGCGCAGGATCGCGATGCCGGCGCTCGTGCCAGAGCATCGCCATTTCGTAGCCCGGCACCTCCAGCGGCGCCTCGACCACGCTCAGCCCGGGTGCGCTGCGCGCCAGCCGCTCGGGCAGCATCGCGACCATGTCGGTGCCGGCCACCGCCGACATCATGAAGAGAAAGTGCGGCACCGACAGCACCACGCGGCGTGCCAGGCCCCTCTCGGCCAGCGCCTCGTCGGTGGGCCCCGCGAAGCCTCCGCCGGCCAGCGACACCACCACGTGCTCCAGCGCGCAGAACTGCGCCAGCGTCGGCCGGCGCTTCAGGCGCGGATGGCCGGCTCGGCCGACGAGCACATAGCGCTCGTTGAAGAGCACCCGCGCGTGCAGGCCCGGCGGCGCGCCCACGCTGGTGTGGAAGAACAGGTCGATCTCGCCGCTCTCCAGCTGCCGCGCCATGCGCGAAGGCACGGCCTCCACCACCGCCAGCCGCGTGTTCGGCGCCGCGGCGCGCAGCCCGGCCAGCGACGGCAGCAGGATGGCCGACTCGGCATAGTCGGCCGCGGCGACGCGCCAGGTGGTGCTGGCCTCGGCCGGCTCGAAGGGCCGCGTCGGCGCCACCGCGCGGCCCAGCGCCTCCAGCGCTTCGCGCAGCGGCTCGCGCAGTTCGTCGGCCCGCGCGGTGGGCCGCATGCCGCGCTGCGCGGGCAGCAGCAGCGGATCGCCGAAGACTTCGCGCAGCTTGGCCAGCTGCACGCTCACCGAAGGCTGCGACAGGTTCAACCGCTCGGCGGCGCGCGTGACGTTGCGCTCGGCCAGCAGGGTGTCGAGCGTGACCAGCAGGTTCAGGTCGAGGCGGCTGAAATTGTTCATGGCAATTCCTGGAATTCAGACTATTCATTTCCAATATATCGCCACGGCACCTAACCTGGGGGCATCTCCACTCGAACCTTCCAGAAATCATGAACGTCCTGCTCGTACTCGCCCATCCCGAAACAGCTTCGCTCAACGGCGCATTGCACCGCTTTATGGTCGACCGCCTCACGGCCGCCGGCCACACGGTGCGCGTGTCCGACCTCTATGCCATGCGCTGGAAACCCGCGCTCGACGCCGACGACTTTCCGGCGCGCGACACCGCCACGCGCTTCGACCCCGCCCTCGATTCGCAGCAGGCCTTCCAGGCCGGCACGCAGACCGCCGACATCACCGCCGAGCAGGAAAAGCTGCTCTGGGCCGACGCGGTGGTGCTGCAGTTCCCGCTCTGGTGGTACTCGATGCCCGCCATCCTCAAGGGCTGGATCGAGCGTATCTATGCCTACGGCTTCGCATACGGCGTCGGCGAGCACTCCGACACCCACTGGGGCGACCGCTTCGGCGAAGGCGTCATGGCCGGCAAGCGCGCCATGCTGGTCGTGACCACCGGCGGCTGGGCCTCGCACTACGCGCCGCGCGGCATCAACGGGCCGATGGACGACCTGCTCTTCCCGATCCACCACGGCATCCTCTACTACCCCGGCTTCGACGTGCTGCCGCCCTACGTGGTGCACCGTACCCGCAAGGTCGACGAGGCCGCGTATGCGCGCATCACGCAGGAATTGGGCGAGCGGCTCGACACGCTCTTCACCGCCGAGCCGATTCCGTTCCGTCGCCAGAATGCCGGCGACTACGAGATCCCCGCGCTCACCCTGCGCGAGCACATCGCGCCGGGCAAGACGGGCTTCGCGGCGCACACCGCCGGCTGAGCCAGCCTCAGGGCAGCACCGGATTCGCCACCGCGTTCGCGATGGCCGCATCGGCATCCACGCGCAGCATGAAGCGCTTCGCCACCAGGTCGTTGGCGGCCGCCGTCACCGCGGCCACGTAGCCGGCCTGGTCGGTGTAGCGCTCCTGCAGCGAGGGGCGCGGATCGGCGCCGCGCAGGGCAGCCGTCTTGGCGAACGGGAAGTACGAGCCGAACAGGCCCGCCTGGTCGATGCGGCCCGGCACGCCCGTGTAGTTCCAGCCGGTGTTCGTGCCCAGCGGCACGGCAACGTCGAGGCTGCGGATGCCGGCGAGGTCGTTGCCGTCGGTGTCCACCTGCGGCACCAGGATCGCGTAGTCGCGGCCCAGGTAGGCCGGCGGCACCTGGGTTGCGATGCCGCTCTCGTCCTGCGGGCGGTAGCCAGGGCCCCAGTCGAGCAGCGAGTAGTTGTTGACCAGGCCCGTGTAGCTCACGCCGGGAATGGCCGGGAACTTGACCTGCTGCGGCCGCACGAGTGTGGCGTCGGCGATCTTCGGCACCTGGCTGTCAGGCGGCGTCGTGCCCTTGACGACCCAGTCTTCCAGGTTCTGGTACAGCGCTCGCACCACCGGGATCACGCCGGCATTGCCGTTGGTCGCGTAGAGCGCGCCGGCGCTCGGGCCCGGCAGCGAGGCGAGGCCCAGCAGATGGTGCGTGCTCGCGTAGTAGTAGACGCGGGCGTTCGCGGGCTGCACGAGGTCGGTGGTGCCCCAGGCGTCGGTCAGCAGCGGCGAGCCCTGCAGCACGTAGAACTCGGTGCCGCTGAAGCCGATGAAGAGCTTCGGGCAGGTGCCGCTGGCCTCGCAGCGCGACAGGATGCCGCCACGGCGCTGGGCCACGTCGTCCACGTAGTCCTTCGAGAGCCCGCGCGTGCCGGCCTGCCCGAAGGCCGTGTGGTCGGCACGCACGCCGCCGCCGCCGCCCGGGATCGAGAAGCGCATGTTGATGTTGGTCTGCCGCGCCGCGATCTGCGCGAACACGCCGTCGAACACCTTCTGGCCCGCGCGGTCCTCATTGAAGCCCAGGTGCACGAAGGTCTTCATGAAGTTGCCGCACTGCGAGACGCCGGAGGCAATCGTGTTCTTGATCGCCGCGGCCACCGGGTTCGCCGTGCCGGACGAGTCGCTCGCGTCGCGGTGGAAGAAGCTGATCATGTCGCGCAGCGCCGCGAGCCCCAGGCCCATGACCTTCGGGTCCTTCGCGACGTAGACCAGCTCGTACAGGTAGGCCGGGTCCCACTTGTCCTTCAGGCACACGTTCGTCTCGTCGGGCGTGCCCGGGAACGGCGTGGCGGCGCTGCACTTGGCGAACTTCCAGTCGCTCGCGGGAATGAGCTGGCGCGCATCGCCTTCGTTGATGCGACGCGTGAGCACGTAGCCGGGCTTCGTGTTGTCGAGGCTCGCGGTCGGGTAGGCCTGCATCGCCGCGTTGAACGGGCCGCCGGGCAGCGGCAGCGAATCGTTGGTGGCCGCGGTGGGCAGCAGTTCGGCGCGGTAGGTGCCGGTGATGATGCTGCCGTCGGCATTCTTCGCGACGGGCACCTTCAGCGTGAGCTTGCCGGCTGCCGCCGGCACGTCGCCCTGCCATGCGGCCGTGAGGAACACGTAGCCGCGCGAGGCGAAGTACGGATCGAGGTTCACGATGTTGCCGCGATTCGGCGCGTCGTAGCGCAGCACGCCGCTGGCCTTGCTCATGTCCTTGGGCTTGAAGAGCACGAAGTCGGAGGTGTACTCGACCTTGCCGTTGGCATTGAGCGGCGCGAGCTGAAGGTCCTGGATGATCGCGTTGCGCGCGTCCTTCGGGTCGACCTCGCCGGTAAAGGTACCGGTGATCTTCTCGTAGGCACCGACGCTGCCGAAGGTGCCCGCCACGTCTTCCGTCGCGGTGATGGCGAGCTTGTATTTCGGCGCCGTGGCGGCCGCGGGCGGCGTGGTGGCAGGCGGCGTGCCGGCGGACGGCGGCAGCAGCAGGCCGCCCCCTCCTCCG
Source organism: Variovorax sp. 278MFTsu5.1 (assembly GCF_048305045.1). NCBI lineage: Bacteria > Pseudomonadati > Pseudomonadota > Betaproteobacteria > Burkholderiales > Comamonadaceae > Variovorax > Variovorax sp. 278MFTsu5.1. The sequence continues at coordinate 2,890,115 of NZ_CP157622.1, read as the reverse complement.
CCGCTTCCGCCGCAGGCGCTCAGAAGAAAAAGGGCGGCCGAAGCCACCGTGGCAGCCCTGAGGCTCCAGCGTTTCATGGTTTGTCTCCTTCGTTGTGGATCTTCTGTATGCGTGCGGCGCCGATCCCCGCTACGGCGTGCGGGCCGTCAGATCACTCGGCCTCGATGCCGGCCGCCTTCACGATGCGGCCCCATTTCTGCGACTCGCCGGCCTGGAACTTCGCCAGTTCCTCGGGCGAGCTGGTGAACACCTCCGTGCCGGTCGGCTCGTAGAACGCGGTCTTCGCGGCTTCGCTCTTCGCGGCCTTCACCAGCAGCTCGTTGAGCCGCTTGACCACGGCCGGCGGCGTCTTCGCGGGCGCGTAGGCGGCGAACCAGTAGCCCATCTCGTAGCCCTTCACTCCCGCCTCGGCGATGGTGGGCACGTCGGGCGCGAGCGCCGAGCGCGTGGCGCTGGAGAACCCCAGCGCGCGCAGCTTGCCGGCCTTGACCTGCGGCAGGCCGGTGGCGGTGTCGGTGATCATCATGTTGATCTGCCCGCCCAGCAGGTCGGTCACGGCGAGCGTGTTGCTCTTGTAAGGCACATGCAGCAGCTTGATGTCGGCCATCTGCTGCAGCAGCTCGCCCGCCATGCGGCTCGATGAACTGCCGCTGCCGAAGCTGTACTTGCCCGGCTCCTTCTTGGCGAGCGCGATGAACTCGGCCACGCTCTTCGCGGGGAAGCTGGGGTTCACCACCATGATCTGGCCGCCCTTGCCGAGCGCGGCGACGGGCGCGAAATCCTTCACCGGGTCATAGGGCAGCTTCTTGAACAGGTGCTCGTTGGCGGCGTGCGTGGTGTTGGTGGTGATGAGCACCGTGTAGCCGTCGGCCGGCGCCTTCGCCACGCTCTGCGAGGCGATGAAGCCGCTGGCGCCCGCCTTGTTGTCGATGACCACGGCCTGCTTCGTTTCGGCGGTGATCTGCGTGCCGAGCGCCCGCGCGATCTGGTCGGTGGCGGTGCCCGCCGCGAAGGGCACGACGAAGGTGATGGGCTTCTCGGGAAAGGCCTCTGCTTGGGCCAACAGCGGCGCCACGGCGATGGCGGCGGCCAGCACGGCGAGGGGGAACAGCTTCATTGTTTTGTCTCCGTATGGGTCAGATGAAAAAAGAAAGGGGAAAGTCTTTGCTACGGCCCCGCCAGCAGCGGCTCGAATTCGCGCGGCACGCGCACCGGCATGTCGAGTAGCAGGAAGGAAAGCGCCTTGCCGTGCGCATCGAGGTTCAACGCGTCGTTGACGCCGCCGTCGAGCACCGCGTCGAGCACGAAATTCATCGCACCGAGCTTCGGCAGCAGGAAGCGCTGCACCTGTGAGGGCGAGCGGTGGTGGAACTGCGCCGCCACGCGCTCGGGCGTGAGTTGCTCGACCAGCATGGGATACAGCTGCGCATGCCAGGCGATGACGCTGATGTTGGAGCGGTCGCCCTTGTCGCCAGTGCGGCCGTGGGCGGCGCGGTACAGCGGCACTTCGATGGTGTCTGCCGTGTTCGTCATGCCAGTTCCTCCTGCGAGAGCAGCGCGAAGCGCACCGGTATCGCCTCGCGCGGCAGCAGGCACGACAGCGTGTTGAGCCGCGGCGTGAGCGCGGTACGCACGCCGCCGCCGCCCGCCGGGCCGCAGGTGTAGAGCGCCATCACCTCGCGCGCCAGCCGCTCGGCCTGCGCGCGCTCGGTGTGCGAGGCCGCGACGCGCAGGCGCACGTCGCGCAGGCCGGCATCGGGGGTGTCCGCCAGCGCGCGGCCGGCGTCGTCGCCGAAGATGCTCAGCGCGCCGATGAGGTCCACGCGCAGCGAGAGGCCGTCGAGGCGCTTTCTCAGCACTTCCGCCGCGAGCCGCGCGCGGGCCTCGGCGCGCGGGCCGGCGTAGGAGATCTCGCCCTCGGCCAGCCAGCCGCCTTCATGGCACACGTTGACCTTGTAGCGCTCAGGCCGCGCATGGCCGCGCACGCCCGAGAGCGCCACCCGGTCGGCGCCGTCGAGCGCGTGCACCTCGGCCTCGGAGATGTCGGCGACCACGTCGGGCGTCAGGTAGGCGGCCGGGTCGTGCACCTCGTAGAGCAGTTGCTCCTTCACCGTCGCCTCGCTCACGAGGCCGCCGGTGCCGTCGGCCTTGCCGATGGTGCAGCGGCCTTCGGCGTCGATCTCGGCGATGGGGAAGCCGACGGACTCCAGGCCGGGCACGTCCTTGTAGCCCGGATCGGCGAAGTAGCCGCCGCACACCTGCGCGCCGCATTCGAGCAGATGGCCCGCCATGGTCGCGCGGGCGAGCCTGTTCCAGTCGTCGGCGCGCCAGCCGAAGTGCGACATGGCCGGGCCGACAGTCAGCGACGGATCGGCCACGCGGCCGCACACCACGATCTGCGCGCCCGCGTCGAGCGCAGCGGCGATGGGCTCGGCACCAATGTAGGCGTTGGCGCTGACCACGCGCAGGCCTTCCATCCGTGCGCCCAGAGCTTCCTGGAACATCGCGCGATGCTCGGGCCCCGACAGGTCGTCGCCCTCCACCACTGCGATGCGCGGCGCGCTCGCGCCCAACTCGCGCGCCATGCGTGCGATATGCCGGGCAGCGGCACGCGGATTGGCCGCGCCGAAGTTGCTCACGATGCGGATGCCGTGCGCCAGGCAGCGCGCCAGCACGGGCCGCAGCATGGGGTCTAGCAGCGGCTCGTAGCCCGCCTCGGGGTTGTCGCGTCGGCGCAGCTGGGCCAGCGCGAGCGTGCGTTCGGCCAGCGTCTCGAAGATCAGGAAGGCGCGCCGGCCTTCGGGCCCTGCGGCCAGCCGCGCGATCAGCGTGTCGACCACCGGTCCGGCGGCGTCGGTGCGGTCGCCCGAGAAGCCTGCGGCGCAGCCGATCAGCAGCGTTGGCGTGTCTATGGGATTCATCGCCGTGCACTGTAGGCAGCGTGTTCTCATCCGTAAAATCGAAAATACGGATCGATTGATCTGCTTTTCAAATAAGAAGCCAGCTACCGGCACCAGAGACAGGACAGACATGCGAAAGACGCCCGACCTCTCCACGCGCCAGTTGCGCGCCTTTCTCGCGCTGGCCGAGCACCGCAACTTCACGCGCGCGGCGCAGGGCAGCCATCTCTCGCAGCCCGCCTTCAGCGCGTTGATCCGCACGCTCGAAGATGCCGTCGGCACGCGCCTGTTCGATCGCGACACGCGCAGCGTGCAGCTCACGCCCGAAGGCCGGCTGTTCGAAAGCTCGGCGCGCCGGCTGCTCGACGACATGGGCAGCGCCATGGACGACCTTGCCGATCACGTGGAGCGCCGCAAGGGCCGTGTGCGCGTGGCCGCCCTGCCCTCGCTCGCGGCCGGCTGGCTGCCCGCCGTCTTCGCCGAGTTCATGCAGGCGTGGCCCGGCATCCGCGTCGACCTGGACGATGCACTGTCGGACGCCTGCATCGCGCTCGTGCGCAGCGGCCAGGCCGACTTCGCGCTCGCCGCCTCGGGCGCGGGCGGCACGGCCGACAGCGACCTGCGCGCGAGCAGGCTGTGCACCGACCGCTTCCACCTCGTGTGCCGCGCCGACCACCCGCTCGCGCACGAACCGCGCCTGACGCTGAAGAAGATCGCGCCGCACCCGTTCATCCAGATGACGCGCAACAGCAGCGTGCGCCAGGCGCTCGACGCGGCGCTGCATCCGCAGCGGCTGAACTCGGTGTTCGAGGTGGAACATCTCGCCACGGTGATGGGCCTCATCGAAGCCGGCCTGGGCATCAGCGTGGTGCCCGCGCTCACGCTCTTCCACTTCCAGCGCGAAACGCTGGTGACGCGGCCGCTGCCGCTGCCTTCGCTCACGCGCACGCTCTACCTGGTGCAGCGGCGCGAGGGCAGCCTGTCGGTGGCGGCGCAGACGCTGCACGACCTCATCGTGGAGCGGCTCGGGTCGCTGCGGCTGGACTGAAGGCGGGCGAGCGCTGCTCGCCGCCTCAGGAGGAATCGAAAACGGTTCAGGCTGGTTCGGTGCCAGCCTCGGTGCCCGTTCCTGTCGCCTTGTCCGTTGCCTTCCCGGTCGCCGCCACCGCCTCCACCGCGGCTTCCACCACCGACTCCACCGCGGCCTCCGCCTGCGCCTTCATCGCGGCGAGCGCGGTCGGGTTCGGCGTTGGCTCGCCGATCTTGCGCATCGTGTTGCGGTCGGTGTGGCTGAAGGGCTCGGGCTTGCCGAGCACCTCGAGCACCGTTTCGAGCTCGTACGACCAGCTGCCGTCGTCGTGCACCGTTACCTCGATGCCGTAGCGCAGCGTCTTGAACGCATGCTGCAGAAAGGGGTTGTCCACGATGCCGTTGTTCTCGCTGCCGCGCACGGCTTCGAGCCTGAAGCTGCGGTCATCGGCCTTCGCACGGCCGGTGGCCATGGCGGTGAGGCCACGCGGAATGGTGAGCGTCTGGATCAGCGCGCCGGTGGAGGGCTCCCAGAGCCAGTAGCCGACCTGGTCATGGAAGGTCTCCACGTCGTCGGGCTTGACGATGCGCAGGTGATAGCGCAGGCCGTAGAAGATCTGCGGGCCGTTGGTCTGCGCATCGATGGGCTGGAACTCCGCGTGCTCGATGTAGGCCTCGGCCTCGGGGCCGTCCTCCTTCGGGCTCACGTCGTGGCCGGCCGAGCCGGTCCAGATGCCGGCCAGCGCGGTGAGCGGGCCCAGGTTGGCGAGCGTGTTCGGATCGGGTTCCGGCTCTGTGTAAATGTCGCGCGGGAATTGCGTCGCGGGTTGCTGCTGTTCCATGTTCTTCTCTCCTCGATGGGGCTTGCTGTATGGGGCAGGAGTGTCGCTCATCAACCTTCGGCTTCCCTGACTCGCCTGCCGCTCACTGGTCGAGCCGGATGCCGACCTTCGCGATGATCGCGCCCCATTTGCGCCCCTCGGCATCGATGAAGGCCCTGAACTCCTCGGGCAAACCGCCGCCCGCCACCAGCCCCTGGTTGGCCAGAAGTTCGCGCACCGCGGGCTCCTGCAGCACGGCATTGACGTCGGCGTTGATGCGCTGCACCACTTCGGGCGGCGTGCCGGCAGCGGTGAAAAGGCCGTTCCAGGCCAGCGATTCGAATCCGGGGTAGCCCGACTCGGCCACGGTCGGCAGGTCTTTCATGAGCTCGGAGCGCTTCGCGCTCGTGATGGCGATGAGCTTCACGCGCTGCCCCTGGATCAGCGGCAGCAGCGCGGGCGCCACCGTGAACAGCGCCTGCGTGTCGCCGGCCGCGAGCGAGAGACCGGCCGGCGGCGAGCCCGAGTACGGCACGTGCACCGCCTCGATGTGCGTCGCGCTGCGAAACAGCTCCATGGTGAGGTGCGACGAACTGCCCGCGCCCACCGACGCGTAGCTGAACCTGTTGCCGCGCTTCTTCGCCCATTCGACGAACTCGGGCAGCGTGTTCGCGGGGTTGTCGGCCTGCACCGCGAGCACGTTGGGCTGCGAGGTGGTGAGCACGATCGGGATGAGATCGCGCGCCGGCGCATAGGGCATGCGGGCGTACATGTAGGGTCCGAAGGCGATCGGCCCGTTGAAGCCGATGCCCAGCGTGTAGCCGTCGTGCGGCGCCTTGGCCACGGTGTCCATGCCAATCAGGCCGCCGGCGCCGGCCTTGGTCTCGATCACCACGGGCTGCTTCCACATCACGCGCAGGCGGTCGGCGAGCGTACGGGCGATCAGGTCGAGCGAGCTGCCGGCCGGCGCGGGGACGATCACGCGCACCGGCTTCGAGGGCCATGCCTGTTGCTGCTGCGCCCATGCGCCCGCCGAGAGAGCGGCGGCGAACAGAAAGACGGCAAGGGCCGGGAGCGGGTTCCTCATCTTCACTTTCTCGCCTCCTGCCGCGCGGCATCGATCTGCGCATGATTGGCCTCGGCCCATCGGTCGACCGCGATCAGCGTCCTGCTCAGCGACAGGCCCAAAGGGCTCAGCCTGTAATCGACGTGCGGCGGCACGGTCTGGTGGTCCTCGCGCAGCACCAGCCCGTTGAGCTCCAGGTCGCGCAGGGTCTGCGTGAGCATCTTCTGCGAGATGCCGCCCACCTTGCGCAGCAGTTCGTTGTTGCGCTGCGGCTTGCCGCGCAGCAGCGGAATCAGCAGCAGCGCCCACTTGTTGGCGATGAGTTCCAGGACGCGGCGCGAGGGGCAGTCCGCGCTCCACACGTCGGCGGAGGCTGCTTCGGCTTCTGCCTCCGCCTCTGCCACATCCAGGTTCTTCTTCGACGGCATCTTTGAATTTCCCATGGTTACCAGAAGGTGCGTACTTGTAGCTCGGTGCCCGGGCCGGAATTATCCGGTTCCTCTTTTCAGCAACCAACGACAACGAAGGAGTTTTTTCATGGGTTGGATATTTCTGCTGGCAGCGGGCCTGGTCGAGATCGCGATGGCCGCCGCGCTCAAGCAATCGGAAGACTGGTCGCGGCTCGTGCCCTCGGTGGTCGGCGTGCTGACCGCGTTGCTCAGCATCTACCTGCTGGCACGGGCGCTGCGCTACCTGCCGCTGGGGCCGGCCTACGCGATCTGGACCGGCATCGGCTCGGTGGGCGTCGTGCTCATGGGCGTGCTCTTCTTCGGCGAAGCGCTCTCCGCCGCGCGGCTTGCATGTATCGCAATGGTGATCGGCGGCACCGTGGGCCTGCGCCTGGTCAATGGGTGATGCGGAAAGGAAACACAATCGTGACCACACGCATCCTGCACATCGAGGCATCACCTTCCGGCGAGAGATCGCGCTCCGCGGATACGGCGCGTTACTTCCTTCAGCAACATCGGGCGCTGCATCCCGAGGTGGAAGTCGAGACGTTGCGCCTCTGGGACCTGGACCTGCCCGCCTTCGACGCCACGATGATCGAAGCCAAGTTCGCGGTGCTGCGCTCCACCAGTGCCACCGAGGACCAGAGGCGCCGCTGGCAGAGCGCCGTGCAGTTCGCGCGCGCCTTCAATGCCGCGGACAAATACGTCTTCAGCCTTCCGATGTGGAACTTCGGCATTCCTTACATACTGAAGCACTACATCGATATCGTTACCTTGCCCGGCGAGAACTGGCTTTGGACGCCCCAGGAAGGCTATAGCGGACTGCTGCGCGGCAAGCGTGCAGCCCTCGTCTATTCGAGTGCGGGCGACTATCCGGTAGGCATGCCGTCGCACGATAAGGATTTCCAGAAACCGTATATGCGCGCCTGGCTCGGCTTCCTCGGAATCCACGACGTTGCCGAGATAGCGGCGGCACCGACGCTCGCATCGCCGCAGGCTGTCGAGGCCTCTCTGGCCCGGGCGCGAAATGAAGCCGAAAGGCTTGCAGAGCGCTTCTGACGGGCATTCGGCCTTTAACCACGTCGGGAATGGGCTGATTTTCGGGGGACTTCAAATCGACATCCGGTCGCGGCAATATGCGCATCCCCCGATTCTTGTGTCACCCGATCTGACCTGAGGACTAAGGAGCTTTCCATGTTCGCTACAGCAGAGCGCACCATCAAGACCCCCGGCCCCGACCATCCCATCACCATCACACCGAACCCGCTGCGCGTGGTGGTGTCGGTCGATGGCTGCATCGTCGCCGATACCCGCGAGGCGCTGACAGTGCGTGAAGCCCATTTCGGCACCGTGCATTACTTCCCTCGCAAGGACGTGAAGATGTCGCTGCTGGAACGCACCTCTCACGCAACCTACTGCCCGTACAAGGGCGAGTGCAACTACTACAGCATCCCGGCCGGCGGCGAGCGCTCGGTGAATGCGGTGTGGACCTACGAGTCGCCGTACGACTCGGTCTCGCAGCTCAAGGACTACGTGGCCTTCTATCCCGATCGCGTCGGCCCGATCGAAGAGCGCGTCTACTGACCATTGCACGCGAGCACGCATCTTTCAGCAAAGCAAACAAAAAGCCGGGCCCCGCTTTCGCAGGGCCCGGCTTTTTGTTTTGCGCTTCTTCCAGCGCTGGGGTCGATTACAGCGGCAGTGCGTCACCGCGGGCCGCCGCACGGGCAGCGGCACGCACGGTGGAGCGATCGAGGCCGCTGGCCAATACCGGTGCGACGCGCGAGGTCACGCCTTCGGCATACGGGTTCTCGCTATGGGCGGCAGCCACTGCTTCGGCACGGACGGCGGCGCGGCTGGTGGTCGATGCGATCAGTTGCACGGGGCCTTGGTTGGCGCCGTCTGCATACGGGTTGCCGCTGCGCGCAGCGACCACAGCCTGGCTGGCAACGTCGGCACGGCTGGCGGCCGAGGTCAGCTGATGCACGCCGTCATAGCTTTCGGCATGGGCGGCACCGGCGGCAGCCAGCAGGGCGAGGGAGATGGCGGAGAGGAGCTTCGAGGCGGTCATTTGGATTTCCTTCAATTCAGTTCTTTGCATACGGGATGGTTTCGAACCGGTCTTGGGTGGGGCGCCGTCCCTCTCGGGGGCAGCCACCTCGCTCGGGGCCTGTTCATCCAGACTGGCTTGCTTGTTTGTCGTGGGCTGGTCTGTGAAATGAATTGTGAGCCTGCGGATAGGTAAAAACCCGAAGCAAAAAGAACCGCGGTGTTCATGCGGTGGAAACAATCGCCGCACCCGAAGGCGCGTTTCATCAGCCCCAGGTCAATGGGTCCAGGCGCAGATAGAAGTCGAGGCGCGCGTCGTCGGGCTCGCCGATCTCCAGGGTGTCGAACAGGCTCCTGCGCGCGGCAAGCTCGTCGTCGGGTCCGCGCCAGCTGTCGCGGGCGTTCGCAAGAAAGAGCGAGATATCCACATACCGGTCGGCGGTGCCGAGCCGGCCGAGGTCGATGAGCCCCGTGCAGCGCAGCGTCCGCGGATCGACCATGAAGTTCGGCATGCATGCATCGCCGTGGCACACGACACGATCGCGCGCCTCCTGCGCAAGGCGCTGCGGCATCTGCATGCGCACGACTTCCAGAAGTTGCGGCGGCGGAATGTCCTGCTGGTCCGGATCCAGGAACTCCTTGTTGACCGCATTGCGCCCGACCACGTCGACAGCGCGATCGAACATCGCCGAGAGGGGGCGCGCGAAGGGGCAATCCGCTACGGGAACTTCGTGCAGCAGCCTGAGCCGCCGCGCCATAGAGGGCCACGCCCGCAGCAGCTTGTCGGCCGGCAGCTCGCTGGCCGGTATGCCCGGCACAGCGCTCATGACGAGGCAAGCGCCCTCGTGCGACGCATGCCAGTCGAGCACTTTCGCGGACCCGAGATCGAAAGGCGCGAGCCACTCGGTGCGAAGCCGCTCCCCGGCCAGCGACTCTACACCGCCGACGGAGACCTTGGCGAACACCGAGGCATCGCTGCGGCGATAGACGCTGTCGCCCGACTCTCCATGATTCACGCAGAGCCACTCCATGCCGACTGGCAATGCGGGAAGAAGGAGACGGGGATCCGGAAGGGCCGATGTGGGCAGACTCATGCGAAGGAGCCTATCCAGTTCCGCCGGCCACGCGCCCAATTCCCCTATCCCGCCAACTACTGGCCGGCTTGCGCCACGTTCACCACACCCTTCATGCCCGCGTCGTAGTGCCCCGGCTGCAGGCAGCCGAAATCGACCTTCCCTGCCTTCGTGAACTGCCAGACGACTTCGCCCGTCTTGCCCGGCGCCAGCGTCACCATGTTCGGCTCGGCGTGCTCCATCTCGGGGTTCTTCATCATCGCGGCGTAGTGCGACTTCAGTTCCTGCGCGGTGCCGAGCACCAGTTCGTGCTTCAGCTTGCCCGAGTTCTTCACGACGAAGCGCACGGTCTCGCCCTTCTTGACCGTGATGTCGGCGGGCGTGAAGCGCATGCTGTCCGTCATGTCGACCTCGACCGTGCGGGTCGCCTTGGCGGCCACGCCGGGTTTGCCGATGGCGTCGCTGTGCGAGCCCGAGGCCGACGCGCCGGTGGCAGACAAAGCCAGCAGCGTTGCGAAGGCGGAGGTGGCGAGGAATGCGTGTTTCATGATTCGATGCTCCTTGAAGTGGCGATGGACGCGATGGACGATTGGCGAATGAATAAGAAAGAAGTCAGACCGACGCACCGGATTCTGGAAAGCCCATCCGGCCAGCGCCTTTCGCGCGGATTACAAGGGCGTAATCCGCGCACCCGCCCGTAAGATGGCGCCCGCCCCCTCCCGGGGCCATCCTGGAGCGAAGAAGAAAAAGATGTCCCACCCCGTCTACCTTTCCAGCTCGAAGCTGCCACGCATGCCCGAAGGCAGCCGCAACGAGTGGCGCGGCTTCTTCGGCCACGGCGGGGAACTGGAGGCCAACGCCTTCTTCCCGCTGTTCTGGCGGGCGCTCTTCAGCGAAGGCGACATCCGCCACGCACGCTTCGTCGAGGCCTACGACATCGATGACGAAGACAGCGCCATCGAACGCGAGGAGTGCCTGCAGGACTACGGCCCCGAAGCCGCCTATCCCTATCTCGTCACCGACAAGGCTACGGCGCTGTCACGGCTCGCTGCGCGGCGCGAAGCCATCGTCGCGGCCATCGGCGAGCGCTATCGGCCTCTGTACGAAGGCTTCGAGGCCTGGACCGCGCAAGGCTTCGCGGACCACATCCTGCTGCGGACCGAAGGCCTGCCCGATGCCGCCGATGCCGAGCCGTGGCTTCGCTCCGAATTGGCCCTCGTCGACAAGCTGAACGACACCGGCGCGCTCGCCGGGCTCGTGTCCGATCTCTCGCGCCATGACACCGACCCGGTCTGGCAGCTCGCGGGCATCGGCGCCTCGCCGGACGGCCCCTGGCCCACGCCGGCGGTGAGAGCCATCTTTCCCGACCCGAGGCAGCGAGCGCCTCGCAAACAAGGAAACGCCCGGCAGGCGGAGGAACGCAAGAGCAAACCCAGGAGCTGGATCGACCCGGTGCTCGAATGGCTGGCTGTCGCGCTGTCATCGGGCGCGGCGCTGGGAACCTATGCGTTCACGCGCTCGATCTGGCTGACCCTGCTTGTCTTTCTTTGCGCGGCCATCGCACTGGGCTTGGGAGTCGCCAGACTGCGCGGGCCGAGGTCCTGATGAAGCCCGGGGAAACTATCGGAGCCGGCCACGGTCCCAGCCCGCACAAGGAGTCCATTCGCACCATGCGCACATTCGCCGCAAGCGCCCTCTTCTGTCTTCTCGCCCTCATGCATGCCGGCGGCGCATCGGCCCAGTCGCTGAGCTGCGGCGGCACGCTTTCCGGCGTGGGCGATTCCAAGTTCTCGGTGGTGCAGAAATGCGGCGAGCCGATGTCGAAGGAGTTCGTCTGCGTGCCCCGGCCGCAGGTGGCGTGGGTGCTCTCGCCCTACCCGGGCGGCCCGGCGCAGCAGGTGGTGACGCAGCAGTGCGTGCCGATGGAAGACTGGGTGTACCACCGGGGCCAGGGCAACTTCCTCGGCATCGTCCGGTTCTACAACGGCGCTGTCGAATCGGTGCGCGACGGCGAGAAGATGCGATAGCCGGCAGCCGCAAGACCACGATGAACATCACGATCAGGAACGAAGCGGCGTCCGACGCGCCAGCCATCGAGGCAGTGACGGCCGCGGCATTTCTCGATGCCGGACACTCGAGCCGCACCGAACAATTCATCGTCAACGCGTTGCGCAGTGCCGGCCAGCTTTCCGTCTCGCTCGTTGCCGAGATTGCCGGCGGGCAAGTCGTCGGCCATGTCGCCATATCGCCGGTGCGCATCTCGGACGACTCGCCCGGCTGGTACGGGCTCGGGCCGGTTTCGGTTGCGCCCGAACATCAAGGGCAAGGCATTGGCACGCAGCTCGTGAACAAGGCGCTGGCTGCATTGTGCGATTTGGGCGCGGCCGGCTGCGTGGTACTGGGCGAGCCGGCCTATTACGGCCGCTTCGGCTTCGCGGCAACGCCCGCGCTGGTCTACCCCGGCGTACCGCCGCAGTATTTCCAGGCGCTGCTCCTGAACGGCACGATGCCATCGGGCACAGTCGCGTATCACGCGGCCTTCGAAGCGACCGCCTGATCAGGGCGGCAGCACCAGCGGGCCGCAGTTCTCCTCGGTCACGAACACCGACACCAGCCTGGCGTGCTTCACCGGATCGGGGTTCTCCGCGAACAGGTGCAGCGTGCCGGGCGGCTCGAAGAAGGTCTCGCCGGGCTTGTAGTCGCCCGCCGGTCCACCGGCCAGCTGCGAGCGCACCATGCCTTCGAGAATGATCGCCGTCACCGAGCCGGGATGCCGATGCGCCGGCGAGTAAGCCATGGGCGGAAAGTCGACGATCGCAGTGGTCACCGACTTGCCGGGCACATGGGGCAGCGCCTCGCAGGAGATCACCTTCACCGAGGTGCGCGGCCGCGCGGCGGCGGCGGAGCCTTCGGGCGCGGGCGCCGACGAGAACATCGGGCGGCTCACGGTGCTGCAGATGTCGTCGATGAGCCGCGCCGTCGACTGCCTGCTCGCATGCGGCAGCAAGGCCCAGCCCGCCGCCACGAACGCCAGCGCGGCAAAGCCGATGCCCGCGCGGCGCTGCATCAACAGCGGCAGCGCATTCACGGCGTGGCTCCCGACCGCGCCTCGGCCCGCCAGCCCAGCGCCTGCTTCGCCTTCTCGCTGCTGACTTCGTTGCCGTCCTCCGCGATGTTGAAGATGCCGCCCATGGAGCGCTGCAGCGCCAGCAAGGCGGCTCGCGCGGCGGCTTCCACATGCAGCGGGCTCGGGCCCTTGGATGTCTCGGTCGAAGTGTTCGGCCCGTACAGCTGGCCGTAGCGCAGCACCGTGGCGGTCATGCCATGTGCGCCCATCACGCTTTGCTCCAGGGCGGCCACGCCGCCCACGCTGACGCGGCGCGCGCCTTCGGCCCCGATGTCCAGCGGCTGCGCTTCGGTAAAGGGCTTCGGCCCCGGCGCGTAGGCCCAGGCGATGCTCTGCGCCACCAGCCGCTTCGCGCCCGCCGCCTGCGCCGCGGCCACGAGGTTGCGCGTGCCCTCGGTGCGCACTCGCGCATTGAGGACGGCGGCATCGGCCATGCGGGCCGGGTCCAGGTCCTTGGGCAGGTCGGTGAGCTGGTGGATCACGCCCCAGGGCGCGATGCGCACCAGCGCCTCGCGCAGGGCCGCCGCGTCGAACACGTCGACGACGACCGGGTGCACGCCCATCGCCTCCAATGCGCCCACCCGGTCCGCGCGCCGGGTGCTGCCGTGAACGGTGTAGCCCGCCTCGATCAGCATCGGCACCAGCGCGACGCCCACCGCGCCGGTCGCTCCCGCCAGAAATACCTTCTCGCTCATTGCATTCTTCCTTCCAGGCTGTCCATGAGGACGAGCTTAGGTCTACGATGCCCCATCCAAAAGAGCCAAGATTCGCCAAAACGACCAGGCCATGATGACCCAGCCCCAAGCACCGAAGGACGTACCGGGAATCGACCGGGCCAGGAAGACGCCGCTGTTCCGGCAGATCTACGAGCGCTACCGCAGCGCCATCGAGCAAGGCACGCTGCGCCCCGGCGACCGCGTCGCCTCGGCGCGCAGCCTCGCGGCCGAGCTCGGCGTGGCGCGCGGCACCATCGAGGCCGCCTACAACCAGCTGACCGGCGAAGGCTATTTCTCTTCTCGCGGACAGGCGGGCACGGTGGTGTCGCCATCGCTGCCGCAGCATCGGCCGGCAAGGCGGGAGCCGCCCCGCGGCATCGACAAGCCGGCGCCCGATGCGCTCAAGCACCCGGGCGAGCCACCGCTCATGCAGCTGGGCATCCCGGCGCTCGATGCGTTTCCGCGCAAGCTGTGGTCGCGCCTCGCCGCCCGCCGCGCGCGGGCCATGAACGCGGCCGACATGTTCTACGGCGACCCCGGCGGCTACCCGCCGCTGCGCGAAGCCATCGCGGCCTACCTGCAGGTGTCGCGCGGCGTCTCGTGCCATGCCTCGCAGGTGCTGGTGACGGGCGGCTACCGCGCCTCGCTCGCGCTCGTCGCGCGCACGCTGCTGAAGAAGGACGAGCGCGTGTGGATCGAGGACCCCGGTTTTCCGCCGACGCAGGAGGTGTTGCGCGCTGCCGGCCATCGCACGGTGCCGGTGCCCGTGGACGAAGACGGCCTCGTCGTCGCGCGCGGCCTGCGCAAGGCGCCCGAAGCCCGGATGGCTGTCGTGACGCCTTCACACCAGGCACCGCTGGGCGTGTCGATGACGCTCGCGCGGCGGCTTCAGCTGCTCGACTGGGCCTCGAAAGCCGGCGCCTGGATCGTCGAGGACGACTACGACGGCGAGTACCGCTACGCCGGCGCACCGCTGCCCGCGCTCAAGAGCCTGGATGGCCACGACCGCGTGCTGTACGCCGGCAGCTTCTCGAAGGTGCTCTTCCCCGGGCTGGCGCTGGGCTACCTCGTCGTTCCCGAATCGCTGTGCCCGCGCTTCGAGGAATCGGCGCGCACATGGTCGAACGGCAGCCCGCAGAGCACGCAGGCAGTGGTGGCCGACTTCATGCGCGAGGGCCACTTCCCGCGCCACCTGAAGAAGATGCGCCTGCTCTATGCGCGCCGCCGCGCGATGCTCGTTGCCGCGCTGCAGAAGGCTTTCGGCGATGCAGTGCACCTCGACCTGCGCAGCGGCGGCATGCACCTCATCGCGCGCTTCGACGGGCGCGAGGAAGACGACGTCGCGCTGGCCCGCCGCGCGCAGCAGGCGGGGCTCAACTGCCAGCCGCTGTCGGCACGCGGCGTCTCGGGGCCCGGCGCGCAGGGCCTGCTGATGGGCTTCACCAACATCGCGACCGCCGCCGAGGCCAACCGGCTCGCTGCCAGGCTGCGTGCGGCGCTGGGCTGAATGGCCGGCGTCAGGCGTCGTCGTCGCCGGCCGCCGCGCTTCGGTCCTTGATGCGCGTGACCTGCGACAGCACAGCGTCTTCCGCCGTCATGTCCGGCCGCTGCCCCTTGTAGACCGGCTGCTCGAACTTGCCGCCGGCATAGCGGTAGAGATAGCGCACCTCCACCAGCGTGCCCACGGCCGGCAGCGCCTCGTTGGGCGGCACCGTCACGTTGCCCAGGTCGATCATTTCGCCGCCATCGTCGCGCAGTCCCACGGCCACCGAGCGCTGGGCGTTGACGCGGATCACTTCGCAGGTCGCGCTCTGGTTGAACTTGAACTTCAGGCTGCTCGTGCTGCGGCCCGCGGCGAAGGGTGCGTCGAGCGACTTGAGCACATAGCCTTCGCCGTGCGCGGCCAGCAGCTCGGCGGCACGGCGGCGCTTGCCCTCGGCCGTGAGCTCGAGTTCGAGCAGGCTGATCCACGGCATCGACGGCGCGACCGTGCGCAGATGGCCGAATCGCTCGATGAAGGGCGCGCCGCGCAGGTCCTCGCCGTGCAACTCCAGGAGGTCGAAGGCCATGAAGGCATCGCCCACGTGCTCGCCCGCGATCACGGTGCGCCCAGGCTGTGCTGCGGCCGCTGCGAGCCAGGCCTGCGGAATGTCGACGAACAGTCCGCGCCGGTTGGTGCCGCGCACAGTCTCGCCCTCGATCAGCAGGATGCGGTTTTCTCCATCGGCCTTTTCCTGCAGGCCCCAGCCCGGGTCGTCGAAATAGCGCGCGGCCTGCTCCTCGAGGATCAGCGTGGGCAGCTGCGGCAGCTCCCCGCTCACGCGGCCAGCAAGGTCGGTGGAGGTGTAGAGCGCGCCGGACTGGTCGGTCGTGTAGCCCTTGGAAGTCTTCTCCTTGACGACCTTGTCGTAGATCTTCAG
The DNA here is from genome assembly GCF_048305045.1 of Variovorax sp. 278MFTsu5.1. NCBI lineage: Bacteria > Pseudomonadati > Pseudomonadota > Betaproteobacteria > Burkholderiales > Comamonadaceae > Variovorax > Variovorax sp. 278MFTsu5.1. Next base: position 2,874,465 of record NZ_CP157622.1, on the reverse strand, counting down.
CGCGGCCTCGTAGGCGACCGGGCTGCTGGTCTTGGTGCCGGTGGAAAGCGTGCCGCCGCGCCGGCCGTTGCCGTAGTCGACCACCCAGCCGTCGCCCTTGGGCCGAAGGTGCACCTGGTAGACCTTGTCCGAGCCTGCGCCCGTGAAGTAGAGAAAGCTCGACTGCGGAGTCTGCGCGGTGTTCGACATCTGGAGAATCGCTGCGTGGTTGCCGGAGCGCGCATGCTACACAGGCAAGAGCGAAGTGATCGCCGTTAACTCCGCAAACGCCCGCTAAGATGCGCGGCGACACAAGAAAGCAGCACAAGCACCAACCGAAGGCAGGGGAGGCCTCCGCGTGAAGCGCATTCGCTCAGAGAAATTGATCCGCACGAAGCCCGGCGTGGCAGGCGCCGCCGGCTTCAGCACAGTGGAACTGTTCGCCCTGCCGGAAGCTCCCGGCCATGTGGTGCACGTGAGCACCAGCCGCGACGGGCTGCAATGGAAGGAAACGGTCTTCACCCCGTCGCCGCTGCCCTTCGAGGCAGCCAGCACAGCATTCGAGCATGCCGTTACCGCGCAGATCGCGCAGGGCTATGTGCCCGAAGGCTCCGCCGCACCGGCTCCGGCGGCAACCCCGCCCACCGCTGCCGCCATCGCGCACCCCGGCGACGCCGTGCTGCTGGCAGCCATCCGCCCCGACGCATGGCGGCTGCTGCCCCCGGTGCGCCGCACCCGAGTCGTGTGGCGCATCGGCGAACGCCGGCTCGCTGCCGCCGTGCCGCAGCTCATCGATCACATCGAGACCGGCGAGCCGATGCTCGACTACTGCATCGCCTGGGCCGTCGGCCGATGCGGCGACGCTGGCGCCTTCGAGGCGATGCGCGAGCTGTCGAAGCGCGGACGCACGCCGGTGGTCACGCGCGCCGCGCGATGGGCAGCGCTCGCACTCTGGCCCGAGGAGCAGCGCGCAGCCGAGGCGGCGCGCATCATCGACGACTGGCCCGCGCCGCTGCGCCGCGCCTGGGCCGCGATGGGCGAAGTGCCCATCGCACAGGCCATGCCGCTGCTCCAGCAGCATCTGGCCGACCCGGCGCTCTGGAACGGATTGAAGTACGCCGTCTGGGTCGAGCAGCTCTTCGACCTGTCGCTGCTCGAAGGCCGCCGCGCCGACGGGCTCGCGCATGCCGCGCTGCTCCAGATCGCGCCGACGCTGCAGCTCGCGGCCGGCAGCTTCCGCGCATGGCGGCGCCTCTACAAGGGCGCGGAGTTCGCGGGCGACTATGACCTGCTCGGCGTGCTGCACCAGCGCCTCGAAACGCAGCGCGCGGCATTCCGCACCGGCGGTCGCTGGGCGCAGGTCAACGGACGCTACGTCGAAATCGCCAAGGAAATCGTGCGGCCCGACAGCCGTCTCGCCTACAGCCAGCGCACGCGCGACTACCTGCGCCGCCGCACCTGGCGCAACCTGCGCAGGCTTGCCCTGGCCGGCGCGGCCGATGAAGCCGACTGGCTCCGGCTCGCCATGGGCGTGCTGCTCGCGGCCGACGACGCCGAAGCCGGCACCGCCGGCCAACAGCGCGAGTCGCGCTGGACGCCCGAGCCGCGCAGCTGGCACACCGGCCCCTACAGCCGGTGGCTGGTACTGATGCAGCTGCTGCACCGCCACGACCCCGAATGGGAAGCCCAGCGCGGCGGCCTGCAGTGGCGCCGCGGCACGCCGCTGCCCGCGCAGCGCCTGAACCGCACCGAAGCCTGGCCCGAACGCTGGGATCGCCATCCGCAGGCACTGCTGCAGCTGATGCAGCAGGGCCGCTGCGCCGCCGTGCACGCCTTCGCCGCGCGCGCGCTGCAGGACAACAAGCCCTTCTGCGAAGCGCTCGAAGCGCCCACCGTCTGGCGCCTGCTGGCCAGCACCTGGGAAGACACGGCGCGCTTCGCGCTGGGCATCGCACGCCAGCGCATCGCGGCGGGCGAAGCCCCCCTGCCCTGGTTGCCCGCGCTGCTGGGCTCCCCGCTGGCCGAGGCGCGCACGCTCGCGCTCGAATACATCGGGCAGGACCCGGGCCTCTACAGCCAGCAGGTCGGCCTGCTGCTGATGCTGCTGACCTCGGCCGACGCCGAAGTGCGCCGCGCCTCGCGCCTGCTGCTGCAGGCCGCCGCGCCGAACCCTTCGACGCTCGATGTGCTTGCCTCCGAACTGCTCTCGTGGCTGTCGGCCTGCGATGCCGCGCAGCCGCAGCTCGACGCCATCTGCGAGAACGTGCAGTGGGCTCTGCAGGGCCTGCTGCGCACGGCTGCCGCCAAGGCGCAGCTCGACCGGCTGCTGGCGCTCTTCGATCATGCGAGCTCCGATATCGTGCGCACCGCCGCCGAATGGCTGCTGCTGCATCCGGCCTCGGTACAGGGGTTGCCGGTGAGCGTGCTCACGCGGCTGCTGCAGTCCGACGACGAGCGCCTGCGCGGCGCCGGCGTGCGGCTCTTCACCTCGCTGCCCGACGAGTCGCTGGTCACCCAGCCCGAACTCTTTGCCGCCTTCTGCAGCAGCCCGATGCCGGTCGTGCGTGCCGCCGTCGCACCGCGTCTTGCGCAGCTGCTGCCCGCGCACCCGGCCTTCGCCGCCGCGCTGATGCCGCTGCTGCGCGACGAGCTGTTCCGCGCCGAAGCCGCCGAGGGCGTGTTCGATTCGCTGCTGCAATGGCTGTGCGGCCCGCTGGCCGAGCACACGCGCCGCGGCGAGCCCGCCGTGACGCTGCGCCTGCTCGAAGCGCGCAGCAAGGGTGCTCAGCGCCTGGGCGCATGGCTGCTGCCGCAACAGAATGCATCGAGCTTCAGCGTGCTGCAGACCGCGAGCTTCGGCCTTGTCGACACCGCCGCCGCGCGCCATTGGGCCACCGAGCAGCTGGCAGCGAGCCCGGAACGCACGCTCGCCGAACTCGGCGACGCGCTGCGCATCTTCGACAGCCGCTGGGACGACGCGCGCGACTGGGCGCGCCAGTGGTTCGGCGCCCAGGGCGAATCCAGCCTGTGGACGCCTGCGCTGCTCGTGCGCCTGTGCGACCACAAGGACGCCGGCGCCCAGCGCCTGGGCCGCGAGTTGCTCACCACGCATTTCGACGTGACCGACGTCACCACCTACATGCTGCAGCTGAGCCAGCATCCTTCGCCGGGCATGCAGCTCTTCGTGACCAACTGGCTGGCCTCGGCCGCGAGCCGCAATGCCGACGTGCTCGCGCGGCTGGAGCCCTACTTCCTCAGCGTGCTCTCGCAGGCCAACCGGGGCCGGCTGGCCAAGGCGCGCGTCATGGAGTTCCTGGCCGCGCAGGCGATGCACTCGGAAGACATCGCGCGCATCGTCGCCCGCGTGTTCGCACGGCAGGCCGTGACCGGCGCGATCACGGAGCGCGCGCAATACGTGGCGGGGCTGCGCAGCATCCAGGAAGCCTTCCCCGGGCTGGACAACCCCTTGCAGACCGCGCCGGTGCGCAGCATTGCGCCGCGCCGCGCGCCTCCGCCCTCTTCCTCCGCCCTGACCGGAGGGCCCGCCGCATGAGATTCCAGTACCGCTACTTCGGCCATTCAGGCGCACAGCACACGGCCAACAGCACCGCGCTGCAGTTCGCGCCCGATACGCTGCGCGCGCCGGTGCACTTCGTCGCCGACATCAACCGCCACCTGCCGTTCCGCGAAGGCATGTCGGCGCTGCACGACGTGGTGGTGGGCGACCTGCGCTTCAAGCCGCGCGACAAGAGCGCGTACCTCGAATGGCTGGCCGGGCAGGAGGGCCAGCTGCTCGCGCAGTTCATGGCGCGCAGCGACGAGTTGAAGGCGCAGATGGAGCCCATCAGCAAGGAGCTGGCCGAGCTGCGCAAGCGCAAGCAGTCGGTGCTGCAGCCCTTCATGAGCGCGCAGAAGCGCTACTTCGACCACCTCTACAAGGTCAACCGCGAGGCGTGGTTCGTGCTCGACCCGGTCATCACGGTTCACCCCGACCGCGTGTTCTTCGAGTGCTTCAGCCAGGACGAGTCGAGCTACGGCATGTTCTCGTGCAGCCACGACATCTTCGACCGGGTGAGCGACCATGCGTACGGCACCACCAACGTCGACTATTCGGAGTCGCTGTACGACGAGTTCCAGAAGATCCGCGACTACAAGACGACGCGGCTGGCCATCGACCCCGGCGGCTTCCAGGTTCAGAGCGACAACGATCCGGCCTTCCACGAGCCAAAGATCGACGTGCCCGACAGCTGGGTGCGCGGCTTCCTGCAGGTGAGCAGCGCGATGCTGCTGCCTGCGCACCGGCTGCAGCTGCACCCGATGGACATCCACAACATCTGCCTGGTGCTGCGCCGCCGCAAGGAGCGCGTGGGCCCGCGTTCGCTGCGCTTCGTGCTTCGGCCGGGGCAGCCGGTGCGCATCGTGTTCGAGCCCTGGGGCCACGAGCTGGTGTGCCCGCGCTCCACGCACAGTGCCGCCGCCGACATCGACATCCGCGTGTGGGGCCGGCGCCGCCTGCTGCAGCTCGAACGCCTGGTGCCGGTGGCACAGGGCTTCACCGTGCACCTGCTGGGCACCGGCATGCCCAGCTTCTGGGTCGCGCAGATGCCCGACATGGAATTCACCCTCGGCCTCTCGGGCTGGACCGCCAACGACTGGTCGCGCAACGGCCACTTCGAACTGCTGCAGCCGCGCCACACCGTCGACCAGGACAGCCTGCTGCGCGTGTTCGCGGCGCTGGGCGAACGCTGGCGCGCCACCACCGCCGAGCTGGCGGCGGCCACGGGTCTTTCGACGCTCACGGTCGATGCCGCGCTCGGCGGCTACGTGCAGGCCGGTCGCGTGGTCTACGACATCGCGCACGGCGTGTGGCGGCTGCGCGAGCTCAGCCGCGAGCCGCTGCCCATGGACAAGCTGCGCTACGCCAGCCCCGAGGAGGAAGCCGCGGCCGAACTGGTGCGCGCGCGCCGCATCGCGGGCGTGAAGACGCAGGCGCGCGCCGACGGCGGCGTTTCCATCAGCGGCAAGTGCAAGGGCGCGTCCGGGCAGCGCGAGTACTTCATGAGCCTGCAGCTCGACGCCGACCAGCGCGTCGCCTCGGGCGAATGCCAGTGCAGCCACTTCGTGCGCCACCGCATGACCAAGGGGCCGTGCGAGCACATGCTCGCGCTGCGCCTGTCGGCCGCGCCTTCGATCACCGCGAACACGACGACAACAACGACAGACCAGGAAAGGACCACCGCCCACATCGGCTGATACACTGCTTTTTGCGAACGGAGCGGGAAGGCTCTTGCAATCCGGTCGGCGTATCGCCGCCCTCGCATACAGCACTTCCCAAGCGTCACTGGACGTCTCTTCACTGTGCCGGATGGCCATGGTGACGCGACAACAGTGCGGCTTCCTCGAAGCTCATCGGCGTCACCATGGCCATCCGGCGTCGAGTGGAGCCCTCCAGTCCCGAGGCTCTTCGACGAGATTCCCGCTTCGTTCGCAACCTTTCTCTTCCAGCAGTGCATCGGCCGGTGGCGCAGCGCCATGACCATGCAGTCTCCCGCCTCCTCTTCTTCATCTTCCATTCCCGACTCCGCGCTCACCCGCGAGGAGCTGTACGAGCGCATCCGCAAGAGTTCCAAGCAGGAAGTCGTCCTCGAGGAAATGCAGCGCCTGGGCTTCTGGCCGCGCGACGCAGCGCAGCCGACGGTCGAGGAGCAGTTGATCCGCCGAGAGGGCGAGCTGCAGACGGCGCTCTCGAAGCTCGGCAGCGAACTGCGCGGCATCGAGGACCGCGACCGGGCCCTGAAGATCATGCGCAAGGAGCGCATGGCCCGTGCCCGCGAGCGCCGCGAGGAAACCCGCCAGCGCGCAGCACAAGGCCGCCATGCGCGCGCCGTGGCATGGCACGAGCGGCGCCAGCGCGAGTTGCTGTACGTGGGCGACGGCGTCTCGGGCGGCCTCAACGACGCCCACAGCGACAGTCAGGCGCTCGCGCGCAACGCCCTGCCCGCGCTGGACCACGCGAGCGATCTCGCGCAAGCCATGGGCATCGGCCTGGGCGAGCTGCGTTTTCTCGCATGGCATCGGGAGGTGTCGAGCGTGAGCCACTACCAGCGCTTCACCATGCCCAAGAAGAGCGGCGGCGAGCGCCACATCTCCGCGCCCATGCCGCGGCTGAAGCGCGCGCAGTACTGGGTGCTCGACAACATCCTCGCGAAGATGCCGGTGCACGAGGCCGCGCACGGCTTCATGCCGGGCCGCTCGATCCTCACCAACGCCGCGCCGCACGTGGGCCGCGATGTGGTCATCAACCTCGACCTGAAGGACTTCTTCCCCTCCATCGGCATGCGCCGCGTGCGCGGCGTGTTCCGCCAGCTCGGCTACTCGTCGCAGGTGGCGAGCCTGCTGGCACTGGTGTGCACCGAGGCGCCGACCGACGAAGTACAGCTCGACGGCAACCGCTATTTCGTCGCGCGCGGTGACCGCGTGCTGCCGCAGGGCGCGCCCACCAGCCCGATGATCACCAACCTGCTGTGCCGCCGGCTCGACGCCCGCCTGTCGGCGAGTGCGGCGAAGCTGGGCTTCCGCTACACGCGCTACGCCGACGACCTGACGTTCTCGGCAGGCCCCGAGCACAGCCGCGACACCGCCAAGCTGCTGTGGCGCGCAAAGCAGATCGTGGCCAGCGAGGGCCTCACGCTGCACCCCGACAAGCAGCAGGTGATGCGAAAGCACCGCCAGCAGCATGTGACGGGCATCGTCGTCAACGACAAGCTCTCGGTCGACCGCGACACCCTGCGGCGCTTCCGCGCGGTGCTGCACCAGGCCGAGCGCAACGGCCCGCAGGGCCTGCAATGGAACGGCAACAGCGACGTGATCGGCGCGCTGCGCGGCTATGCCAACTTCATCGCGATGACCGATGCGGCGCGTGGCGAGCCGTATCTGCAGCGCGTTCGCGCGCTGGCGGCGAAGCACGAAGGCGGCGCTGCACCGAAGACGCAGGCATCGCAGCGCAGGCTCGGCGCAGGCGAGTTCCGCAAGCAGTCCGCCGCGGGCAAGGCGCCATGGCCGGCGTGGTGGCAGCCGACGGAAGCGGCCGTCCCGGTGCTGGAGAAGACGGCCGAGCAGATCGCGGAAGAAAAGAAGGCGCAGCGCGAAGCGGCACGCCCGCAACCGGTCACAGCCGGCCCGGCACCAGCGAGCGCGCCCGCTACGGCACAGCCCGCTGCCGCGCCGGCTGCAAAGCAAGCACCGGGCGCACTCGCTCAGATCGGCTGGGTCGCCAGCATGATGCTGCAGGCCCTGTACGTCGTCAGCGTCTTCCTCTCGGGAACCAGTCCGCTGATCTGGCTGATGACGGGCGGCGTCGCCATCGGCAACTTCGTGCAGCGCAAGTCGGGCTGGCTGCGCTTCATCGTGGCGATCTTCATATCGTCGGCGCTGGCCTCCCTGGTCCACAGCATGAAGAACTGAAGGCATGTTCAGGGCCGACGCACCGATCACGCTGCGCCGGCTCTCGCGTGCCGACTTCGCGATGCTTTCGCGCTGGCTCAGTGAGCCGCATGTGGTGCGCTGGTGGAACCACGAGACATCGCAGGAAGCCATCGAGCGCGACTTCGGCCCTTCGGTGGATGGAACCGACCCGGCCGAGATCTACATCGCCTCCGCCGAAGGCCGAGACTTCGGCCTCGTGCAACGCTACACCTTCGAGGACAACCCCGGCTATCTCGAAGAACTCGCGCCTCTCGTCGAGGTGCCGCCCGCGGCGCTGAGCATCGACTACTTCGTCGGCGAACCCGATGCGCTGCGGCGTGGCCTTGGCGCGGCGATGATCCGCACGCTGGTCGATGCCACATGGCGCGACTACCCAGCTGCACCATGCATCGTGGTGCCGGTGTCGGCCGCCAACGCGGCCTCTTCTCGCGTGCTGGAGCGCGCCGGTTTCCATCGCATGGCCGAGGGGCCGCTCACGCCCGACAATCCGATCGACGGAACCGCGCATTTCGTCTATCGAATCGATCGGCCCGGCACCACGCAATGATCCGGCGCGTGCGCCAGAACCACGCGGCACTTCACAGCGCGCGGCAAGCCCGCTACATTCACCGCTTCGACAACCACGCAGCAAAGGAGGTACGAGATGGAAAACGCCGTAATTCATGCCCCCCATATCGTGCGGTTTGTCGGGCCTCATCTGAACTGATCGTCCAACAGCAAGCGCCGACCGCCTAGCCGGTCAGCCGTCGCGGCCACCCTCACCGGCCGCAGCGCCCACCGAACCGCCCCGATTCAAACAAGACGCCGCCGCAGGCACGCCCGTGCCTGTGGTGCCCCGTTCATTTGTCGAATCAAGGCAGCAACCATGCTTGAAAACAGTGCCGCGAACGCGCGGCATACCGTGACAACGGTATTCGATCCCCAGCGCGCGAGCGAAGCCGACTGGGCCAATTTCCTGACCTACTGGCGAGTGCGCGCCACGGAAGACTTTCCCGGCGATCCCGTCGCCCCCGATGCCGATACCCGGCACAACGTGCTGCGCTTCAATCCGCTGTACGAGTTCCACCGCGTGCTGGCCGTCGGAGCGCATGGCGAATTCATCGGCAGCCTGAGCGCGAGCTTCCGCCGCGAAGGCACGCCCGAGCACGAGGCCTTCGCGCCCTTCCTCGAAACCTGGGGCGGCGTGCTGCGCCCGCACCGGCGCCAGGGCGTGGCGAGCGCCCTGCTTCGCGCGCTGCTGGAGCTGATGGAAGCGCGCGGCAAGACCGTCGCGACCATCAAGACCCACCTGCCCGAGGGCCACGCATTCCTGCAGGCCGTCGGCGCCACGCAGAAGCACCGCAGCATCGAGAACCGCATGTATCTCGCGGATCTCGACTGGCGCGAGCTCGCACGCTGGCAAGCCGACGGCTTCGCACCCGCTCACGGCCTGCGCACCGAAGTGCATGCGGGCCGTGTGCCGATGGAGCGCCTGGCGACGCTGATGGCGCCGCTCTCCGCGCTACTGAGCGATGCGCCCACCACGCTGCTCGATCGCCCTCCGCTGCGCTACGAGCTGGAAGACTTCCCGCACTGGTACGCCGACATGGACCGGCGCGGCGGCGAACACTTCCTGGTGCTGCTGCTCGACGGCGACGAAGTGGTCGCGGTGTGCGAGGCCTCCTGGAACCTGCAATTCCCCGACCGCATGCACCAGCGGCTCACCGCCGTCGACAGGCGATGGCGCGGCAAGGGCCTGGCCAAGGGCGTGAAGGCCGCGATGCTGCAGCTCGTGCACGAGCGCCACCCCGAAGTGACGCTGGCCTACACCCACAACGCCGAAGTCAACGCGCCGATGCTTTCCATCAACCACCGGCTCGGCTACACGGAATACAGGCGCGACGGCTTCTACCAGCTGGGCACCAAGACCCTGCGGACCTACCTCTCTGGCCGGGAGGTACGCCCATGAAGGTACCCGAACGACTCCAGGCGCTGGTCGAAGAAGGCCTGATCGACTCCGTGGTGCGCCAGCTCATGAGCGGCAAGGAAGCCATGGTCTACGTCGTGCGCTGCGGCGAGGAAACGCGCTGCGCCAAGGTCTACAAGGAAGCCGACAGGCGCAGCTTCCGCCAGGCCGTGGACTACACCGAGAACCGGCGCGTGAAGAACAGCCGCGAGACGCGCGCGATGGCCAAGGGCACGCGCTTCGGCCGGCGCGTGACCGAGGCCATCTGGCAGAGTGCCGAAGTAGACGCGCTCTACCGCCTCGCTGCCGCCGGCGTTCGCGTGCCAGCGCCGCACAACTTCCTCGAAGGCGTGCTGCTGATGGATCTGGTGACCGACGCCCACGGCGACGCCGCCCCGCGCATCGGCGACGTGGCCTTCCGGCCCCGCGACGCGCTGCGCCACCACGCCAGCCTGCTGAGGGAGGTGGTGCGCATGCTGTGCGCCGGCATCGTGCATGGCGACCTCTCGGAGTTCAACGTGCTGCTGGCAGAAGACGGGCCCGTGATCATCGACCTGCCGCAAGCGGTGGATGCGGCTGGCAACAACCACGCGCAGCGCATGCTGCTGCGCGACGTGGCCAACCTGCGCGGTTTCTTCGGCCGCTTCGCTCCCGCGCTGCTGGAGACGAACTACGGCGAGGAGATCTGGCACCTTTACGAGCGAGGCCAGCTGCGCCCCGAGACGGAGCTCACCGGCCGCTTCGCGCAGGCGAGCGGCCCGGTCGACCTGCGCGGGCTGATGCGCGAGGTGCACGACGCGCGCGCCGAGGAAGAAGCGGCCCGTCGCTTTCGCATGCGCGCGCCACGACGACAATAGCCGGCGCGCCGACGATGCCCGTCCTGTTCCGTTCCGATGAACTCCTCCACCCTGCAGCCCTTCCCGTTCTCCCCCTCCATCGCCGCCCGGCAGGTCGCGAAGGCCGCCGCCTTCGTGGCCCTGGGCCTCGGCGCCGCGGCATCCCACGGCGCCGGCATCCGCCTGGAGGACGACCGGGGCACCACGGTCGAGCTGCAGGCGCCGGCCAAGCGCATCGTGTCGCTGATGCCCTCGCTGACCGAGACCGTCTGCGCGCTCGACGCCTGCGACCGGCTGGTGGGCATCGACCGCCATGCCAACTGGCCGGCCTCGGTGAAGGGGCTGCCGCAGGTGGGCGGCATCGACGACGCGAACGTCGAACGCATCCTCGCGCTCAAGCCCGACCTGGTGCTGCTGCGCCCTCGCAGCCGCGCCGCCGAGCCGCTGGAGCGGCTGGGCCTGAAGGTGCTGGCGCTGGACGCCAAGACCCACGCCGACATGCGCCGGGTGATGGAAACCGTGGCCCGTGCCACCGGCCGCCCCGGCGCGGGCGAGGCCTACTGGCGCAAGCTCGACGCCGGGCTGGACGCAGCCAGGGCCCGCGTGCCGGCCGGCTGGCAGGGCCGGCGCGTGTATTTCGAGGTGCATGGCGGCATGGCCGCGGCCAGCGAGAGCTCCTTCATCGGCGAGACGCTGGCCCGCCTCGGCCTCGGCAATGCCGTGCCGGGCACGCTCGGCCCCTTCCCGAAGATGAGCCCCGAGTTCGTGGTGCGCGCCAACCCCGACGTGCTGATGGTCTCGGCCCTCGGCGAGATCTCCGCCATGGCCTCGCGGCCCGGCTGGTCGGCCATGTCGGCCATCCAGCGCGGGCGGGTGTGCAGCTTCGCCTCGGCGCGCTTCGACCTCATGATGCGCCCCGGCCCCCGTCTCGACGAGGCGGCCGACGCGATCGTGGGCTGCCTGGCGTCTCTGGGCGAGCCCAGGCCCTGAGCAGATGACTGTCATCCGCCCGATCGAAACAGCGTCGACACTCCAGCGGCAAGACAACGCCAACAACAACGCGCCAGACGGCCCCTTCTCCCCTCCATGAAGCACCACAAGCGAACCTCGTCCACTCCCTTCGTCCGGGTCGGCCCCAGCGGCGTGCACGGCCTCGGCGCCTTCGCCACCCGCGACCTGCCGGCCGAAGCTTTTCTCGGCCTCTACGAAGGCCGCCGCTACACCAAGGCCGAGATCGCCACCAAGGTCTGGGACGACCAGCTCACCTACCTGTTCACCCTGTCGAACAACGAAACCATCGACGGAGCCAAGGGCGGCAACGCCACCCGTCACCTGAACCACTCCTGCGAGCCGAACTGCGAGGCAGTGGAGGAATACGACGAGGGCGGCGAACTGGTGCTGAAGTTCCAGACGCTGGTGGCGGTGGACGCGGGCGACGAGCTCTTCATCGACTACTCGCTCACCGCGGACGACGGCTCTCCGCCGTCGAAGTACCCCTGCCATTGCGGCTCGCCGAACTGCAGGGGGACGATGCTGGCGCCGCCGGAGGAGGCGCCAGTCGAAGCAGCACCTGCTGACGTGCAGCCCGCCTAGGCGCCATCCGCCGCCAGATAGCGCGCGTCCCAGTTTTCGGCCAGTTGCCTCGCGCGGTGCAGCGGCAAGCGCGCGGCCTCGAAGTCGACCACGCACACCACATCGGCCGACCCGGGCCGCTCGGGGCTTTCGCTGCTGCGGCCATCGGTCAGCAGCCACAGCCAGTTCTGCCGGGTTCCGCTCTTCGCAAGCAACTGGTCCGCGCGCCGCACGCCCAGCGCGAGGGGCGTGCCGCCGCCGGCCGCGATCGGCGTGATCCAGTCGTCGTTCCAGGCGCTGGCGCGGCGCGGCGGCAGGCGCAGCTCCACAACATCGCCCGCGAAGCACAGCAGCGCGACATGGTCGCGGCGCTGGTAGGCCTCCTGCATCAGCGCCAGCAGCAGGCCCTTGGCGCGAGCGAGGTTGCCGTCGTTGCGCATCGAGGCCGAGCAGTCGAGCAGGAAGCAATGGAGCACGCCACTGCGCGCTTCTTGTGGGCGATGGCGCAGATGCCCGGCGCGCAGCCGGTCGGCGCCGCGTGCCGCGAAAGTGCGCGGCCAGTCGAAGGCCGGGCCCTGCTTCGCGGGCCCGCGCCATGCGTCCCTTTGCGGGCCCTGCCTCCGGTCGCCCTGGCGTGCGCCAGCGGGCGGTGCGGCGTGCCGGAGGCTCAGGCTTTTTTTGGGGTTGGCTGCCGCTGGCGCGAGTCGATCAGCGGGCGCAGCGGCTTCACGCGCTCGATGCCGACGGGCTCGGGGGGCATGGCGCCCCAGTCACCGTCGTCCGGGCTGCCTGTGCTGTTCTTTCCGTCCGCATCGCTGCTGGCCTTGCCGCCCGCTTCGGGCGGCGCAGTCCGAGGAGCGGGAGCTTCGGCCTCCGGCTTGCGCCGGTGCAGCAGCACGGCCTCGGCCACTCGTTGCACATGGTCCGACGTGACGGCCGCAGCACCTTCCCACGCCGCAAGAGCACGGGCCGAGCGCAGCATCACGAGGTCGGCACGCAGCCCATCGACGGCTGCGGCGATGCACATCGCGCTCACCGCCTCGTGCACCGCATCGGTGTACGGCAGCGCCGCCGCGTCGGCCACGAGCGCGCGTGTACGCACCAGCGCCGCCGACAGCTCGCCCTGCGCCTGCGCATGCCTGTCGCGAAAGCCCTGCGGATCGGCATCGAAGGCCAGCCGCGCACGCACGATGGCCTGCCGCTCGGACGGGTCGTCGATGTTGCGCAGCTGGACGCACAGGCCGAAGCGGTCGAGCAGCTGCGGGCGCAGCGTGCCCTCCTCCGGGTTCATGGTGCCCACGAGCACGAAGCGCGCGGCGTGACGGTGCGAGATGCCGTCGCGCTCGACCACATTGACGCCGCTGGCGGCAGCGTCGAGCAGCGAATCGATGAGCGCGTCGGGCAGCAGGTTGATCTCGTCCACGTAGAGCACGCCGCCGTGCGCGCGCGCGAGCAGGCCGGGCGCGAACTGGAGTTCGTGGCCCGCCATCGCGCGGCCGAGGTCCAGCGTGCCGACCAGGCTCTCGAGGCTCGCACCCAATGGCAGCGTGACGAAGGGCGCGTCGGGCAGCAATTCGGCGAGCGCGCGCGCCGCGGTGGTCTTGGCGGTGCCGCGCGGTCCTTCGATCAGCACGCCGCCCAGGCCGGGATCGACGGCGGCCAGCAGCAGCGCCTGCCGCAGGTGTGGCTGCCCCGCTATCGCGGAAAAAGGAAAAGGCGCCGGCATGGCGGCGGCGGTGATCGTCATCGGAGGCTTCCTTCCATCCGCTGCTCGTGGTCGAGCAGCAGGTTCTCGAGCCGGGCGCGGTAGTCGCCGGGCGATTGCCAGAGGCCGCGCTGCATGGCTTCGAGCAGGCGGCTGAGCATGTCGTGCAGCGCGCGCGGGTTGTGTTCATTCACGAAGTCGCGGGTGGCGTCGTCGAGCACGTAGGCGTCGGCCACCATGGCGTACTGGTGGTCGCCGACCACGCGCGCGGTGGCATCGAAGCCGAACAGATAGTCGACCGTCGCGGCCATCTCGAAGGCGCCCTTGTAGCCGTGGCGCTTCACGCCGTCGATCCACTTCGGGTTGACGACGCGCGAGCGCACGACGCGGCCGATTTCTTCCTTCAGCGTGCGCACGCGCGGCGCCTGCGGGTTGCCATGGTCGCCGTGGTACATGGCCGGCTGGCGCCCGCTCAGGTGGCGCACGGCGGCCGCCATGCCGCCCTGGAACTGGTAGTAGTCGTTGGAGTCGAGCAGGTCGTGCTCGCGGCTGTCCTGGTTCTGCATGACGACGGTCATCGCGCGCAGCCGGCGCCTGAGCGCGTCGGCCGCCGGCACGCCGTCGCTGCCCTGCCCGTAGGCGTGGGCGCTGCCGCCGACGTAGGCTCTCGACAGGTCGTCGTCGGTCTGCCAGCTGCCATGGTCGAAGAGCGGCTGCAGGCCGCTGCCATAGCTGCCCGGCGCCGAGCCGAACACGCGCCAGCCGGCCTGCACGCGGGCAAGCTCGGGCGCCATGCCCTGCGCCTGCAGCACGGCGGTCTCGCGCAGGATGCGTGCGCGGATCGGGTTGCGCTCCTCGTCCTCGTCTTCCTGCGCGGCCACGGCCTGCACCGCTGCATCGAACATCTGTACGGCATTGGGAAAGGCGTCGCGGAAGAAGCCCGAGATGCGCAGCGTGACGTCGATGCGCGGACGCCCGAGCCCGACCGTCGGCAGCACCTCGAAATCGACCACGCGCTGGCTGCCCGGCGCCCACTTCGGCCGCACGCCGATCAGCGCGAAGGCCTGCGCCAGGTCGTCGCCGCCGGTGCGCATGGTGGCCGTTCCCCAGACCGACAGGCCCATCGCCGCCGGATAGTCGCCGTGCTCCTGCATGTGTCGCTCGACAAGTTGCGCGGCCGACTTGAGGCCCAGCATCCAGGCCGTGGGCGTCGGGATAGCACGGGTGTCGACAGCGTAGAAGTTGCGGCCGGTGGGCAGCACGTCGGGGCGGCCCCGCGAAGGAGAACCGCTCGGCCCCGGCGGCACGAAGCGGCCCTGCAGGGCGCGGGACAACTGGCGCAACTCCTGCGCGCCGCAGGCGTCGAGCGCGGGGGCCAGGCTTTGTGCGATGCGGCTCATCACGGCTGTTGTCTTCGGCAACCCGGGCGGGTACTCGCCGGCTTCGAGCAACCGCTGCGCCAGCAGCTCCAGCCGCTCGCGCGTGTCTCCCTGGTGCCGCCATGCCTCGGTGCTCACCGATTGCAGCAGCGCGGGGCGCGCGCCCTGCCAAGGCCGGGCCGCGTCGATGTCGAGCGGGTCGAAGGCGTCGTCCGGCAGAAGCTCTTGCGAGAGCGCGCCGAGCAGCCCGGCATTCGCGCCGGCGCCGTCCGCAGCCGGATAGCGCGCCAGCGCCAGCAGCGTGTCGCGCCGCAGCCGACCGCTCGGCGAAGCGCCGAACACGTGCAGTCCGTCGCGGATCTGCGTTTCCTTCAGCTCGCAGAGATAGGCGTCCACGCGCGCGAGCACGGCGTCGTCTTCCTCCGCGCCGGGCATGCCCAGTTCCTCGACCAGATGCTGGGCGCGAACGGCCGCGAGGATCTGCGCGCGCAGCACCTTCGCGCGGCGCGCGTCGACCAGCAGCGCGTCGTAGTACTCGTCGACCTGGCGCTCCAGGTCCTGCATCGGCCCGTGGTTCTCGGCGCGCGTGAGCGGCGGCATGAGGTGGTCGACGATGACCGCCTGCGTGCGCCGCTTGGCCTGCGCGCCCTCGCCCGGGTCGTTGACGATGAACGGGTACACGTTAGGCAACGGCCCGAGGATCGCGTCGGGCCAGCAGGACTGCGACAGCGCGATGCTCTTGCCCGGCAGCCATTCGAGGTTGCCGTGCTTGCCCACGTGCACCACCGCGTCGATGGCGAAGGCCTCGCGCAGCCAGAAATAGAAGGCCAGGTAGCTGTGCGGCGGCACCAGCTCGGCGTCGTGGTAGCTCGCGTAGTCGGCGGCGCCCAGGCTGCCGAGCGCCCGCGCGGGCTGGATGCCGACGAACACGCGGCCCAGCCGCAGGCCCGCGATCATGAAGCGGCCATTGCGCAGCATCGGGTCTTGTTCGGGGGTGCCCCAGCGTTCGTCGATGGCGGCCGCCATGCCATCGGGCAGCCGGGCCAGGCACGCCCGGTAGTCAGCCAGCGCGAAGCTCTGCCACGCCGGCCGCGAAGCCCATTGCGACGGGTCGTTGGCGATGCCTTCCTGCAGCCTGCGCATCAACGCGTCGCCATCGGCAGGCATCGCACCGGGGTCGCCAAGCGCATAGCCCTCGGCCGCCATCGCCTGCAGGATCGCCATCACCGAGGCCGGCGTGTCCAGCCCCACGCCGCTGCCGATGCGGCCTTCGCTGCCGGGATAGTTGGCAAGGATCAGCGCGATGCGCTTCTCTTCCGCGCGCAGGCTGCGCAGCCGGCACCAGCGCCGCGCCAGCTCTGCCACGAACGCGATGCGGTCGGGCTCGGGCTGGTAGTTGACCACCTCGGTCTGCGTGAGCTCGCAGCGATGCGACAGGCCCTTGAAGCTCACGGCCCGCGTGACGATGCGGCCGTCCATCTCGGGCAGCGCGATCTGCATCGCGATGTCGCGCGGGCGCAGGCCCTGGCTGTCGGCCAGCCAGTCCTCCCGATTGCCGCCGCTCACGATGACCTGGAGCACGGGCGCGTCGCCGGCGAGCTCCACGCCCTCGCCCTGGCCGCCCTGCCCCAGTGCCGCGAATGCGGTCGTGTTGAGCACGAGTTGCACGTCGTGCTCCGCGCACAGCTCGCGCAGCGTGGACAGGCACAGCGGGTCTTTGAGCGAATCGAGCGCGACGGGCAGCGGGTTCAAACTTTGCGCGGTCAACGCCGCTGCCAACGCATCGAAGGCGGCCGTATTGCCCGACAGCAGATGCGACCGGTAGAACACCAGCGCCACCACCGGCGCGCCCGCGTGCCACCGGGCGCGCAGATCATCGATGCCGGCCACCGTGTGCGAAGCACCCGCGCCGCCCGGCACATGCAGCGCCACCTGCGGCAGGCTGCGCGGCGGCAGCGGGGCCTCGCCATGGCCCAGGGCGTGGAAGGCGACCGCGCGCAGGAACTGCATCGCGTTGCCCGCCCCGCCGCTGCGCATGTACTGCCAGAGCTGGCGGCTCACGTCGCGCGACAGGGTGCCGCGCGCGAGCAGGTCTTCGTCTTCCTGCAGGTCGCCGGAGAACATCGCGAGCTGCTGGCCCTTGCGCCTGGCCAGCTTCTCGAGCTGCTGCAGCCCGTAGGCCCAGGCCGATTCGGCGCCCAGGTGGTCGACCACCACCACGCGCGCATGCTGCAGCACTTCGTCGACGTAGAGGTCGAGCGATGCCGGCTGGCGCAGGTACATGAGGTTGGCCAGCCGCAGCGACGGATAGCCTGGGTCGGTGGCCGCCAACGCAGTGCGCGCGGCGGCGAGCAGCGCGAGCGTGGTGTCGGCCGAGCTGAGCACCACGATGTCGCCCGGTGTCTGGTCGAGACGGGTGACGACGCTGTCGTCCTCGACGAAGCGTCCGGGCTGGGTGCTCAGCAGGTGCATGCGCTCGGGGCGTCAGGCGGTGGCGACGGCGCCCGCCTCTTCGAGCGCCTTGCGCAGCGCGCTTTCGTCCAGGTCTTCGCCGATGAACACCAGCCGCGTGCGCTGCGCCTCGCCGTCGCGCCAGCGGCGGTCGAAGTGGTGGTCGAAGCGCCGGCCCACGCCCTGCACCAGCAGGCGCATCGGCTTGCCCGGCACGGCGGCGAAGCCCTTCACGCGGTAGATGGTGTGCTGCTCGACCAGCTTGCCGAGCGCGGCCAGCAGGCTGTCGCGGTCCACGGGCGGCAGCTCGATCACGAGCGAGTCGAACTCGTCGTGGTCGTGGTCTTCCTCGTGGTCGTGGTGGCTCTCGCGCAGGTGGATGGTGTCCTCGGCCGCGCGTCCCTGGCCCAGCAGCAGCGCGAGCGGCAGCCGGCCTTCGCTGGCGGCGACGATCTTCACCTCGGGCGGAAGCTCTTCGCGCACCATCGCTTCGACCTTGGCGCGCGCCGCGTCGTCCATCAGGTCGGTCTTGTTGAGCACCACGAGGTCGGCGGCCGAGAGCTGGTCTTCGAACAGTTCGTGCAGCGGCGATTCGTGGTCGAGGTTGGGATCGGCGCGGCGGGCTTCGTCGACGGCCTGCGGGTTCTCGGCGAACTGGCCCGAGGCGGCGGCGGGGCCGTCGACCACGGTGACGACCGAATCCACGGTGAAGATGTTGGCGATATCCGGCCACTGGAAGGCCTGCACCAGCGGCTTGGGCAGCGCGAGGCCGGAGGTTTCGATGAGCACCGCGTCGAGCTCGCCGCGCCGCTCGGCCAGCTGCAGCATCACCGGCAGGAACTCCTCCTGCACCGTGCAGCAGACGCAGCCGTTGGCCAGTTCGTAGAGCGCGCCTTCGCGCTCGTTGCCTTCATCGTCGCAGCCGATGCCGCAGCCGCGCAGGATCTCGCCGTCGATGCCCAACTCGCCGAACTCGTTGACGATCACCGCGATGCGGCGGCCCTCGGCGTTGCCGAGGATGTGGCGCAGCAGCGTGGTCTTGCCGCTGCCGAGGAAGCCCGTGACGATGGTGACGGGAATCTTGGCGTTGCTTGCTTGTGTCATGGGAGAAGGTCTTTCAGGCGCCGCCGGCGATGGCGGCGGCGCGATGGGTGGGCGGCACACAGGCGCCCGGGCAGGCACCGCGGCGCCCGCGGGGAACGGAAGCGCGAGAGAAGCGCGGATCAGGCGCCGCCGTACAGGCGACGCTCGACGAGGGCGGTGCCCTGCAGCCGGCGCCATGCCTTGGCAGCAGCCAGCACGCCCAGGTCGACCAGCGGCTCGACCAGCACGACGGTCATGTAGGCAGCGCCGAAGCTGGCGATCTGGCTCATGTTCTCGATGCCGGTGCCGCGTCCGTACAGCGCCCAGAAGCCGACCCACACCACGATGCCGCCCTGGTACGCCACCGAGAGCTTGAAAGCCTCGCGGTAGCCGATGTCCACATAGGCCAGGTTCTCGGGAATGATGCGGCGCGCCAGCGCGGAAGTGGCGAACAGCGGCACCAGCAGTGTGGTGACGTTCATGCCGTACTGCGGAATGTCCTGCGGCTCGAAGAAGAGCCCCTGGATCAGCAGGCCGCCAGCCAGCCCGATGGCGGCGGGCGCGAGCCCGAACACCAGCAGCAGCGTGGTGCCCAGGATCAGGTGCACCTCCGACACGCCCACCGGGTGGTGCGGGAACACCTCGAAGAAGCAGAACACCAGCGCCACGGCGATGGCGGAACGCAGCGCCAGTGCGGCGGGCCCGTCCTTCATGAGCGTCTGGAACGCGACCTTGCCGGTGTAGGCAAGCGCGGCGGCTGCCGTCGCATAGCTGAGGAATATCTTGGATCCGTCGACTAGACCTGGTTCGATGTGCATCGAGCACCTCCTGAAATGCACCGCGGTGCGAAAGTTGATTGTTGGTGGATGGGCAAGCTCACGCAAGCCCCGCTCATGAACGCCGCAGCGCATGCCGCGCGCCCGGTTCGGCCGCCGGCTTCGGCTTTCGCCGCAGCCTTCGCCAGCCGATCACGGCGCCGCTGGCCGAAGCCACCGCGCCGACGATGGAAAGCAGCCACACCACGAGATCCCAGGCCGGCCGGTACTGGATGAGCCAGGGAAAGTCGAGGCTGTGCGCCGCGTTGAAGAGCCAGCGGCGCAGGCGCGAGTTGCCGTCGTTGCTGCCGGCCACCTGGCCGCTGGCCGGGTCGATGTAGATCCAGCTGCGCGCCGGGTCGTCGAATTGCAGGCGCCACACCGGCACGATGCGCTCGCGGTGGTGGCCGTACCAGTGGAAGTCCTCGCGGGTCTGCAGCACGGCTTCGGTGATGTTCGAGCCGGGCCGCAGGCGGGCGGCGGCGCGCAGGATGTCTTCCCTGGCGATGGCGGCCGGCTCGCCCGAAACCGCATCGACCACGCGCGAGCGCGCCTTCGCGTCGCGCAGCTGCAGCAGCGGCCTGCCGTCGAACCACAGCAGCACGGCCTCGCGCGGCGCGTCGGCGCCCTCGCCCGCCGGCAGCGTTGCTGGCGGCCACGGGAACGGCGAGGTACCGGCGCCCGTGTAGCGGGCCATCGCCGCAGCATCTGCGCCTCCGCGCTGGAACCAGCCGTTGGGGTTCATCGACAGCCAGCCGCTGATGATCCAGGTCAGCACGAAGAAGCCGCCGATCAGCCCGGCGATGTGATGCCAGGCCATCCAGCCCTTGTAGGGCGTGACCGAGCGGTTGCGGAAGCGCCGCCGCAGACGCACCCGCAGGATGCCGATGACGATGCCCGTCACCGCCGAGACGATGCAGGCAGCCGACAGCCACACCACCACGTCGTGCCAAAGCGGCGGATCGGCGCGCAGCGGCGTGAAGTAGATCCAGTGCGGCACCGAGCCCAGCCAGTTCCAGAAGCGCTCGGAGCGCGTGGTGTCGCGCACCACCTCGCCGTTGCGCTGCGACACGTAGAGCTCGGTGCCCGCCGCGTCGCCCACTTCGATGCGGTGCAGCGGACGCAGCGGGTTCAGGCCCTGCGGCACGGTCCACTGGTCACGCTCCAGCGTCTCGGCCCAGCGGGCGCCGGCATGGCCGGAGAAGTCGCGCGCGATGGCCTCGGCTTGCGCGGCATCGACCGGGCCGGGCATGCGGCCGTCGCGCGCCGAAACCGTGTGCCGCCCGCCGCGCGCATCGACGATGCGCCAGACGGGGCCGGCACCGGTTCCGCCCTGCATCTCCAGCACCATGCGGCGCGGAGGCTGGGCGCGCGCCTCCTTCGGCAGCGCTTCGAGCGCGGCCGAAGGCGACACCGCCGCCTGCCCGAAGCGCAGCGGCGAGAGGCCCGCTAGCCGCTCTTCATCCGTGAGGTTCGGATACCCCACGTACATCATCACCACGCCCGAGGCGAACCACATGACGAACAGCAGGCAACCGCCGATGCCCAGCCACCGGTGCGTCCAGTAGAGCCAGTGGCGGATGCGCGGCCAGGCGCGGCGCCATGCGGAGGTCATGCGTTCGTCCTGCCCGCGTTCGTCAGAAGTTGACCAGCGCCGACAGCTCGAAGGAGCGCGGACGCCCCAGCAGCCACTGGTTGCCACCGTTCGAGAACGACACCGGATAGCGCCGGTCGGCCAGGTTGTAGGCACGCAGCGCGAGCTTGAGCGATGGGTTCGCCTGCCAGCTCACGCCCGCGTCGGCCACGGTGTAGGAGCCGATCTTTCGCGAATTGGCCGAGTCGACCTGGCGCGGGCCCACGTAGCGCGCGCCGACATCGGCTTCCCACTGCGGCAGGAAGCGCCAGGTGAGCCAGAGGTTGGCGGCCTCCTCGGGCACGCCGGTGGGCGTGTTGCCCGCGCGAGAGACCAGCTTCCCGCCGACCACTTCGTTGAAGTCGTCGTAGCGCGCGCGCAGCTTGGCGACATTGGCCTCCAGCCGCAGCGTGGAGGTCAGAGCCAGGTCCAGCGTGGCCTCGATGCCTTCGGAAGACTGCTTGCCAACCTGTTGGGTGACGGTGGGGTCGATGGCGTCGCGCGAGAGCAGCTTGTTCTTCTCGATGCGGTAGGCCGCCACCGTCCAGGCACCGCGGTTGTCCGCGAGCTGGCGCTTGTAGCCGACCTCGACCTGCCTGCCGGTGCTGAGGTCGAAGGCCGCCTGCGAGGCCGAGGTGGTCACCAGCGAGCCCAGCGGATCGGCCGCGCGCGCCACCTGGGCGTAGAACGACTGCGAGGCGTCGGGCGCGTAGACCACGCCGAGGCGGCCGGTGGCGTACTCGAAGGTCTTGCCGAAGTTGTTGGCGGCGTTCTGCAGGTCGGTGCGCGCGATCTTCGCGTGGTCCCAGCGCAGGCTGCCCACCAGCGACCACTGCTGGCTGAAGGCCAGCTTGTCCTCGGCGAAGAAGGCGTAGGTGCTGGTCTTGGTCTTGTAGCGCGGCGTGTAGGCCACGGGCGAGGCGTAGTAGCCGGGGCTGAAGACGAAGGGGTCGACCACCGAGCGGCCGCCGTAGGGCGAGTCGTTGATGTGCGTGAAGTCGATGCGGTTTACGTCGAAGCCCACGAGCACCTGGTTGGCCAGGCCGAAGAGGCCATGCCTGAAGGTGGCGTCGGTGCGGTTGCCGATCTGCTCCTGGTCGTGGCCGATCTCCAGGTAGTCGCCGCGCGTCACGCGCCGGGTGGTGGCGCTGTAGGTGTAGGTTTCGCTGTTGCGCCAGTGGCGCTTGCTCTCCAGCCGGTAGAGCTGGTTGCGCACCGTCACGGCGTCATTGGGCGTCCACTGGGCGTCGAGGCGGGTCCACTTGTCGCGGTACTTGATCTCGGCGTCGTCCACGTTGAAGTTCTGGCGCAGGGTCTGGCTGCCGAGGCGGCCATCGATCAGCGGTACGCCGTAGTAGCGCTGCGGCGACTGGCGGCCCTCGTCGTGCGAGAGCGTGAACTGCAGCTGCGGCGACACGTCCAGCCGCACGGCCGCGCTCACGGCCAGGCTCTCGGCCTCGCCACGCTGCATGAAGCCGTCGGTGTTGCGCTGGCTGATGTCGAAGCGGTAGGAGAGCCTGTCGTTGATCGTCCCGCCGCTGCCGAAGGCGACCTGGCGGGTGGCATCGGAGCCCACGGAAACCAGCGCCTCGTTGCGGATCGGGCCCTTCGTGGGCTTCCTAGGCACCACGTTGATCGCCCCGCCGATGGCGCCCTCGCCGTACATCACCGAGGCTGCGCCGCGCAGCACCTCGATGCGGTCGGCCGACCAGGTGTCGAAGGGAAAGGTGACGGTGCCCGCGCCCGCGTACAGGCGCGTGCCGTCGAAGAGCTGCATCACCGAGCCATGGCCCAGGAAGCCGCGCGCTCCCAGTGCGGTACCGCCATTGCCGGGGCCGGGCGAGCCGGTGATGCCGGTGGCGCGGGTGACGGCGTCGATCACCGAGACGTCGCCACGCGCACGGATGGTGTCGCCCGTCAGCACCTCGACGCTGGCCGGCGTCTCCAGCGGCGTGAGGCCGAGGCGGCTGCCGGTCTGCGTGGGCTCGTCGATGGCCAGCGGCGTGTGACGCTCGGCGTCCACCTGGATGGGCTTGAGCGTCTGGCCGTCGGGCGTCTGCGCGAAGACCGCCGCACAGGGGCCCACGGCGAGCCCCCAACCCAGTGAAAGACTCGAAAGACCTGAAAACCGCGCCCAGCGTCGCAGCCGTTGTAGCGACGCTCTTCTGCGATCGCTCCCTCGCGACGCATGACCCATGAAACCTCTCCTCCAGCCTGCGTCCCCGCAGGCTCCTGACCGTTGAAGGACGTGGCGGAAGAGGCGAAAGGGCTGCGGCGGCCCGCGGCGGGCGCGGTAGGCGGCTGGCCCGGACACGCACTCCCGCAGCGTCCGAAGGCGGTTGCGAAGGCCGGTATCCGGGCTTGCGGAGTGCCACTGCGTGCTGTTGGATGCACGCAGTGGCGGAAGCCCTCGCCTTCCCACGCCCAAGCGCAGTGGCTGCCCGTGCCAATCGAGGAGGCACGAGCCCGAGGGGTTCCAAATCCGCTGACCGTTGCGGGGGCAGCGCAGGAATCGGCGCGTCCATCGATCTCCAGAGAGAACGACGGCGCGGCTCACCTGCTTCCCGTTTAACCCCGTCGCCGTCGATCAGATGGATGGCGTGCGGGGCACCTTCGAACCGTGTGGTCCGGAACGGCGAGTAACCAATGAAAACTGCCGAACCGGAACGGCGGGATTATAGGTAGCGCCCCTCGGGGGCCGGCCCCGAAGCCGGCCGCCAGGCTCAGGAGGCCGGCTTGCCGTCGGGCCCGAACAGCCGCCGCATCATGGCCACGCCCGCCACCAGCGCGTTCGAATAGGTGGCGTAGGGCTCGTGGGCAGCCTCCAGGGGCACGTAGACATGGGTGGTGTCGCCGGGAGAGCCCTCCACGGCCTCCATCAGCACCCAGTAGAACTCCCCCTCCTCCAGCTCGTGGACGGTGAGTGCGATGTTTCTGGGAGAAGGCATGGAGCGAGGATGGCGTTGCTTGCTGACTGCTGAATGAATTGAACAGGCCAGGAAGGCGGGCGGTTGACAGAGCTTTCGGGGTTCTCCTACAGAGGCCCCTGCGGGTGCGACCTAATGTTGTATCCAGGGACTTCCACAAGAACCAGGAGGCAGCATGAAGCACTTCACCCTTGAACCCCGCATGCGCTCGAGCATCGGTGGCGCCTTCTACCCCACCGGCTACTCGATGGTGATGTTCCCGAGCGCGGAAGATGCCGACCGCATCGGCCACCGGCTGATCGAAAAGGGCGTCAGCGGCGACGAGGTCTACCTGCTCCCCGCCGAGACCGTGCTCAGCGAGATCGTGCCCACGGTGAGGATCGCCGACGATCCGCTGCCGTCCGCCGGCACCGACGCGGCAACCGTGCGCGCCTACGCCAAGCTGGCGCGCGAGGGCCACACCGGGCTGCTCGTCAGGACCAAGGACGGCGCGGCGGCCGAGCAGATGATGGAGCTGGTGCGCACCGTGCCCTACTCCATCGCCCAGCGCTACCGCACGCTGGTGATAGAAGACCTCTGAACCGGGCCGGCCTGACCGGACTTCAGGCCGGCACCGCCATCGACACCGCGCGCTGGACCACGTCGCGGGCCATGGCCTGGGCCAGTTCGTGCTCGCCGAGGAACACGGTGGCGGAGGTTTCCTGCGTGAGCAGCCGGGCCTCCTGCTCGTTGTGGCTGCGAATCACCGTCTGGATCGCCGGATTGAGCGTGTGCGCGGTTTCCATCATCTGCCGCACGTTCATGGCGTCGGGCGTGGCCACCACCAGCACGCGGGCGCGTGCGATGTGCGCCTGGATCAGCACCGCCGGGTCGGCCGCATCGCCCCAAACGGCGGGGGTGCCGGCCTCGCGCAGCTTCTCGACCAGTTCGCGGTTCTGCTCGGCCACCACGTAGGGAATGTCGTTGGCGTCGAGTTCGGCCGCGATGCGGCGCCCGACGCGCCCGTAACCCACCAGCACCACCTGCCGCGAGAGGTACCTGGCCTCGGTGGTCATGGGCAGCTCGGCCAGCGGGTCTTCACGCATCTCCAGCCCGCGCGCGAAGGAGGAATGGGCATGCAGCCATTTCTGCATCGGCGCGATCAGGCTGAACCACAGCGGATTGGTGGCGATGGAAATCAGCGCACCGGCAAGCACCAGGCTCTGCCCCTCCACCGGCAGCAGCCCCAGCGACACGCCCAGCCCGGCCAGGATGAACGAGAACTCGCCGATCTGCGCCAGGCTCGCGCTCACCGTGAGCGCCGTGCCCAGCGGGTAGCGGAACACCAGCACCAGCGCGCAGGCCGCCAGCGACTTGCCCAGCACGATCACCAGCACTACCGCCAGCACCTGCAGCGGCCGGTCGAGCAGCACCGAGGGGTCGAACAGCATGCCGACCGACACGAAGAACAGCACCGCGAAGGCGTCGCGCAGCGGCAGCGACTCCTGCGCCGCCCGGTGCGCGAACTGCGATTCGCGCATCACCATGCCGGCGAAGAAGGCCCCCAGCGCGAAGGACACGCCGAAGAGCGCCGCGGACGCGTAGGCGATGCTCACGGCCGCCGCCACCACGCACAGCGTGAACAGCTCGCGCGAGCCGGTGCGCGTGACCTGCCAGAGGATCCACGGGAACACCCGCCGCCCCACCACCAGCATCAGCGCGACGAAGCCGCCGACCTGCAGCAGCGTGAGGCCAAGGGTCTGCCACAGCGGGTCGGCAGTGCCTGCGCCACCCGCCGCGCCCCGGTCGCCCAGCGTGCCCGCCAGCGGCGGAAGCAGCACCAGTACCAGAACCATGGCGAGGTCTTCCACCACCAGCCAGCCGACCGCGATGCGGCCGGTGAATGAATCGAGGATGCCCAGGCTCTCGAGCGCGCGAAGCAGCACGACCGTGCTCGCCACCGACAGCGCCAGCCCGAACACCAGCGCCGCGCCAGGGCTCCAGCCCCACCACATGGCCAGCCCGCCGCCAAGGAGCGTGGCCACCACGATCTGCGCGAGCGCGCCTGGCAGTGCGATCTTGCGCACCGCCAGCAGGTCGTCGAGAGAGAAATGAAGGCCCACGCCGAACATCAGCAGCATCACGCCGATCTCGGCGAGCTGGGCCGCGATGCCCGCATCGGCCACGAAGCCCGGGGTGAAGGGCCCGATGATCACGCCCGCCAGCAGGTAGCCCACCAGCGCCGGCAAACGCAGCCTGGCCGCCAGGAAGCCGAGGATGAGCGCCAGCCCCAGGCCGGCGGCGATCGTGTTGATGAGGGAGACGCTGTGGGGCATCGCTGCATTTTGCAGGAACGATGCCCGGCCTTTTGTTTCAGGAGGCCATCCCGGCCGGCGATCTCAGCCGGCCATCTTGCTCGCCCGGGCCGCGTCCAGCGCCTCGGGCTCCTGCGCTTCCACCCAGCTCTCGTTGTTGAGTCCGGCCTGCAGCCGGTTCTCGTCGAGCTCGTTGGTCCACTTGGCGACCACGATGGTCGCGACGCCGTTGCCGATCAGGTTGGTCAGCGCGCGGGCTTCCGACATGAAGCGGTCGATGCCCAGAATGAGCGCCAGCCCCGCCACCGGCACATGGCCCACCGCCGACAGCGTTGCCGCCAGCACGATGAAGCCGCTGCCCGTGACGCCCGCCGCCCCCTTCGAGGTCAGCAGCAGCACGGCGAGCAGCGTGATCTCCTGCGTGAGCGTCATCGGCGTGTTGGTGGCCTGCGCGATGAACACCGCCGCCATCGTCAGGTAGATGGAAGTGCCGTCGAGGTTGAACGAATAGCCGGTCGGGATCACGAGGCCCACGCAGGTCTTGTTGGCGCCCAGGTTCTCCATCTTCTCCATCATGCGCGGCAGCACCGATTCGCTCGACGACGTGCCCAGCACGATCAGCAGCTCTTCCTTGATGTACTTGATGAACTTCCAGATGCTGAAGCCATGGAAGCGTGCGATGAGGCCCAGCACCACGAAGATGAACAGCAGGCAGGTCAGGTAGAAGGTGCCCATCAGCTTGCCCAGCGAGAACAGGCTGCCCAGCCCGTACTTGCCGATGGTGAAGGCCATGGCGCCGAAGGCGCCGATGGGCGCCAGCTTCATGATGTAGTTGACGATGCCGAAGAGCACGTGCGAGCCCTTCTCGATCACGTCGAACACCAGCGTGCCGCGCCCCCCGAAACGGTGCAGCGCGAAGCCGAACAGCACAGCGATGAGCAGCACCTGCAGGATCTCGCCCTTCGCGAAGGCATCCACGATGGTGTTCGGGATGATGTTCATGATGAAGTCGACCGTGCCGGTCATCTTGCCCGGGCCGGTGTAGGCCGCGATGCCCTTGGTGTCGAGCGTGGCCGGGTCGACGTTCATGCCAGCGCCGGGCTTGAGCACGTTCACCAGCACCAGGCCCACGACGAGCGCGATGCTGCTGACGATCTCAAAATACAGCAGCGCGAGGCCGCCGGTCTTGCCGACCTTCTTCATGTCCTCCATGCCGGCGATGCCCACCACCACCGTGCAGAAGATGATCGGCGCGATGATCATCTTGATCAGCTTGATGAAGCCGTCGCCCAGCGGCTTCATCGCCTCGCCCGCGGCCGGATAGAAGTGGCCGAGCAGCACGCCGATGATCACGGCGGTGATCACCTGCACGTAGAGCGAGCGGTACAGCGGGAGCTTTCTGGCGGATGTGCTTGTTGTGCTTTCCATGTTTGCCTCCGGGGGTTGAAAACTGTAGGACGCGCATCCGCGGTTTTCTATCCGTGGAACCCGCATCGTCGAAATGAAAAGACCCGCCGAAGCGGGTCTTGTCGATCAGGTGTAAGTCAGCATGCTTAATGCATGTGCAGGCCGCCGTTGACGGAGAAGTCGGCCCCCGTGCTGTAGCCGCCTTCATCGGTGGCCAGCCACGAGATGATGGAGGCGATTTCGCTGGGCTCGCCCAGGCGCTTGACCGGGATCGTGGCCACGATCTTGTCGAGCACTTCCTGGCGGATGGCCTTGACCATGTCGGTGCCGATGTAGCCCGGGCTCACGGTGTTGACCGTCACGCCCTTGTTGGCCAGCTCCTGCGCCAGCGCCATGGTGAAGCCGTGCATGCCGGCCTTGGCCGCCGAGTAGTTGGTCTGGCCCGCCTGGCCCTTGGCGCCGTTGACCGAACTGATGTTGATGATGCGGCCCCAGCCCTTTTCCACCATGTCGCCCACCACCTGCTTGGTGACGTTGAACATGCTGTTGAGGTTGGTCTCGATCACCGCGCTCCAGTCCTCGGGCGTCATCTTGAGGAACATGCGGTCCCGCGTGATGCCGGCGTTGTTGACCAGCACGTCGATCGGGCCGTGCGCGGCCTTGGCGGCGGAGAAGGCTTCGACGGTGGATTGCCAGTCGCCGACATTGCCGACCGACGCATGGAACTCGAAGCCTGCGGCTTTCTGTTCGGCCAGCCACTTGGCGTAGTCGCGCGTGGGGCCGCAACCTGCGACCACGGTGAACCCGTCCTTGTAGAGACGCTGGCAGATGGCTGTTCCGATGCCACCCATGCCCCCGGTGACATATGCAACTTTCTTGCTCATGAGATTTCCTTTGTGTAATGGCAAAAGCCTGAACGGCCGCCTTCACTCTAGCGAGTTTCAAGCCATGGGCCCTCTCAGGAAAACACTGAGCCAGGCTTGCAACCAGCTGTCACGAAGATTGTCACGAAGCGGCCTCCGTGCTCAGCCTCTATCCTCTCATCCGTGCGTGTCAGCACGAGCCAATCACCCAAGGAGTTCCAAAGTATGAATTTCGGGATCATCGTCTTCCCCGACGTCGAGGAACTCGACTTCGTCGGCCCCTGGGAAATGCTCACCATGTGGAGCAAGCTCGCCGGCGGTCCGGAGCACTGCCTGATCGTGGCCGAGAAGCGCGAGCCGGTGGCCTGCGCCAAGGGCCTTTCGATCAACCCCCACGTTTCCTTCTCCGACTGCCCCCAGCTCGACTGCCTGCTCGTGCCCGGCGGCATGGGCACGCGCCGCGAGGTCGACAACGTCGTCATGACCCGCTTCCTCGCCGACCAGGCACCCGGATGCACCACGCTGATATCCGTATGCACCGGCGCCTTCGTGCTCCACGCGGCCGGGCTGCTCTCGGGCAAGACCGCCACCACGCACTGGGGGTCGCTCGACCGCCTGCGCGCGCTGGGCGACGTGAACGTGGTGGAGCAGCGCTTCGTGCAGGACGGCAACGTCTGGACCTCGGCCGGGGTATCGGCCGGTACCGACCTGATGCTGGCCTACATCGCCCACACCGCGGGCGAGGAGGCCGCCGCCAAGGTGCAGCTGCAGGCCGAGTACTACCCCGCGGACACCGTCTACGGAAGCACCGCGAGCCACGAGCGTGCGCCGGCCTACGTGAAGCGGCCCGGTCCGCGCTTCCAGGCCAAATGACCGCGCCATCCCTGCCCGAATCCCTGCCCGAATCCTTGCCCGTGCTTGCGGCACGCGTCGGCGAAGCGCTGCGCGCGCGGGGCCAGACCGTGGCGGTGGTCGAGTCCTCGGCCGGCGGACTGGCCTCGGCCGCCCTGCTCGCCATCGCGGGCGCCTCGGCCTACTTCAAGGGCGGCGCGGTCGTCTATTCGAGGCGCGCCGGCCGCGCGCTGCTGAACCTGACCGTCGAAGACATGGCCGGCATGCGCGGCGAAACCGAGCCCTACGCCCGACTCGTCGCGGGCCGGGTGCGCGACACCCACCACTCGACCTGGGGCATCGCCGAGAGCGGCGCGGCCGGCCCCTCGCCCAGCCCCTACGGCGACGTGCCGGGGCGCGTGTGCCTGGCACTCGCCGGCCCGGTCACCGTGAGCCGCACCATCGAAACCGGCAATGCCGACCGGCCGGCGAACATGGATCTGTTCGCCCGGCACCTGCTCGCCCTGTTCGACGAGACGCTGCGGGCACAGGCCACCGACTGAAAAAGATCAGTCCGCCTGCACGCCCGCGGCGCGGATCACCTTGCCCCACTTGCCCACCTCCGCCGCGAGGTGCGTGCGCAGGCTCTCTGGCGTCTGCTTCTCCACCGGCACGATCTCGGAGCTGAGTTCGGCCAGGCGGTGCTTCACCATGTCGTCCTGCAGCGCCGCGCGCAGCGCGACGTTGAGCTTCTCGATCACCGCGGCCGGCGTGCCCTTGGGCGCATAGATGCCGTGCCACACCCGCACGTCGAAGCCCTTGAGTCCCTGCTCGTCCAGCGTCGGGATGTTCGGCATGCTCGACAGCCGCTGCGGCGTGGTCACGCCGAACACCTTCACGCGGTTGCCGTCCTTGATGACCGGCGCGGTCTGCGTGGTCTGGTCGCACAGCAGGTCGACCTGCCCGCCCATCAGGTCGTTGAGCGCCGGGCCCGCACCCTTGTAGGGCACGGTCGTGAGCTGCACACCGATCTGGTTCATGAACAGCAGCCCGCACAGCTGCGACACCGCGCCCACGCCCGCGTTGGCCAGGGTCACCTTGTCCTTGTTGGCCTTCACGTAGGCCAGCAGCTCCTGGTAGTTGTTGGCCGGAAAGTCCTTGCGCGACAGCAGCGTCATCGGCACGTCCAGCACCTGGCCTACGTACTCGAAGTCCTTCAGCGGGTCGTAGTTGAGCTTCTTGTAGAGCGCGGGCGCGGTGGCCATGCCCATGTGGTGGATGAGGATGGTGTAGCCGTTGGGCGCCGCCTTGGCCACCCGCGTGGGCGCGATGGTGCCGCCCGCGCCCACGGTGTTCTCGACGATCACCGGCTGGCCCAGCGACTTGCCCATGGGAATGGCCAGCATGCGCGCCACCACGTCTGTGGGGCCGCCGGCCGAGTACGGCACGACCATCGTCACCGGCTTGTCGGGCCATGCGGCCTGCGCCGATGCCGGCGCCTGGAAGGCCAGCAGGCATGCGCCCGCCGAGGCGGCGATCAGGGTCCTGAATTTCCAGTCTTTCTTCGTTGCTCTCGTCACTTGCTTGTCTCCTTTATGGGTTGTTTGCTCAGGGGTGTCTCAGGGTTGCTGTTCTTCGAGCGCGAGCAGGCGTTCGGCCAGCCGCACCACCGGCGCGTCGACCATGCGCCCGTCGAGGCTGACCACGCCGCCGCCGGCCGCTCGGATGGCCTCGACCACGCGGCGGGCCCACGCCAGTTCCTGCGCCGTGGGGCCGAGCTCCGCATGCACCGGCGCGACCTGGTCAGGGTGGATGCACAGCCTGGCGCCGAAGCCGCCGCGCCGGGCGCGCGCGGTGTCCGCTGTGAGCCGGGCGGTATCGCGCCAGTCGGGCGTCACGCCGTCGATGGGCGCGGCCAGGCCGGCGCGGCGTGAAGCCAGCAGCAGCGCGAGGCGTACCGGCACCAGCTCGGCCTCATCGGCATCGCACGCCAGGCCCAGGTCGGCCTGGAAATCCAGGTTGCCGAAGGCCAGGCGCAGCACCTGCGGGCCGGCGGCGAGTTCGTCGACGGCGGCGAGGCCGGCGGCCGATTCGATCAGCGGCACCAGCGCGGCCGACGGGCCAGCCGCCTCGGCCAGCCGCGAGAGATCGGCTGCGCGCTCCGCCTTGGGCAGCACGATGCCGGCGATCAGTCCCTGCGCGGCGAGCGCTCCGATCTGCGCGCAATCGTCGTCATGCCACGGCGTACCGGCCGCGTTGATGCGCACCAGCAGCCGTCGCCGGTCTTCGGTGGGCAGCGCGGCGAACGAGGCCGCGAGCTGCTCGCGGGCCTGCACCTTGCGCTCGGGCGCCACGGCGTCTTCCAGGTCGACGATCACGCCGCCCGCCCCCGTGGCCAGCGCGCGCGCATGGCGCTCGGGCCGGTCAGCGGGCACGAAGAGAAAGGCGCGCGCCAGCGAAAGCGGCGGCGCGCTCACACCGCCCCCGCCTCGCGCAGCGCGGCGATTTCGGCTTCGCCGCGCCCGAGGCTGCGCAGGATGGCGTCGGTGTGCTCGCCGACCGCCGGGATCGGGTCCATGCGGTAGTCGAATGCGCTCTGGCGCCCGGCCGGCAGCAGGGCCGGGATGTCGCCGGCCGGCGAGCCCACCTGCCGCCAACGCTCGCGCGCCTGCAGTTGCGGATGAGCCCAGAGACCGGCCATGTCGTTCATGCGGGCGTTGGCGATCTGCGCGGTGTCGAGCCGCTCCAGCACCTGCGCCGTGCTCAGCGCGCCGAAGGTCTCCAAGACGATCGAGCGCAGCGCCTCGCGGTTCTCGTTGCGGCGCGCGTTGCTGTCGAAACGGGGGTCGGCGGCCAGCCCGGTCTGCAGCAGCACCTTCTCGCAGAAGACTCGCCATTCGCGCTCGTTCTGCAGGCCCAGCATCACGGTGCCGCCGTCGCCGGCAGGGAACGGACCATAGGGATAGATGGTCGCGTGCGAGGCGGCGCTGCGCGGCGGCGGCGGTGCCCCGTCGTAGGCGTAGTACATCGGGTAGCCCATCCACTCGGCCAGCGATTCGAGCATCGACACGTCGATGTGCGAGCCCTTGCCCGTCTTGCCGCGCTGGAGGAGCGCCGCGAGGATGCCGGTGTAGGCATACATGCCGGCGGCGATGTCGGCGATGGAATTGCCTGACTTGCAGGGCTCGTCGGGCGTGCCCGTCACCGAAAGAAAGCCCGCCTCGCTCTGGATCAGCAGGTCGTAGGCCTTCTTGTCGCGGTACGGGCCGTCCTCGCCGTAGCCCGAGATGTCGCAGACGATGAGCCTCGGATGCTTTTCCTGCAGCGCCTGCGCGCCCAGCCCCATGCGCGCGGCGGCGCCGGGCGCGAGGTTCTGCACCAGCACGTCGGCGTCGGCCAGCAGCTCCTGCAGCACCGCGAGCGCGGCGGGCTGCTTGAGGTCGAGCGTGAGGCTCTCCTTCGAGCGGTTGACCCACACGAAATGCGAGGCCTCGCCGCCCACGCGGGCGTCGTAGGCGCGGGCGAAGTCGCCCGCCCCGGGGCGCTCCACCTTGATGACGCGTGCGCCGAGGTCGGCGAGCTGGCGGGTGCAAAACGGCGCGGCGATCGCGTGCTCGAGCGAGATGACGGTGATGCCGTCCAGGGGTCTTGTCATGTGTTCGTTCCTCCGCTCAGGCCAGCACGGCCGTGGCCTGCATCGTGAGCCAGCCGTCGGCGTCCTCGCCCCACAGGCTGAATGTCTTTGCGTCGGCCTCGGGTTTGCCGTGCACGCGGAACGGCGCGATGTCGAAGGTCGGGCGCACCGCGCGGAACTCGAAGCGCGCCAGCTGCGCGCCCGGCACGTTGCGGCGCAGCAGGTCGACCAGCAGCGTCGCGATCAGCGGTCCATGCACGATCAGGCCCGGGTAGCCCTCGACCTGCGTGACGTAGCGGCGGTCGTAGTGGATGCGGTGGCCGTTGAAGGTGAGCGCCGAGTAGCGGAAGAGCAGCACGTCGTCGGGCACGATGTCGCGGCTGAAGGCGGCGTCCTTCGGTGCGGGCGTGGGCGGCGGGCCGGCCTCGCCAGGTTGTGCAGCGGCGCGGTAGACGATGTCGTGCTCCTCGGTGAGCGCGAGGCCGCGTTCGTTGCGCACCTCGTGGCGCACCAGCACGAACACCAGTTCGCCGGTGCGCCCCGCCTTGTGCGTGACAGAGACGATGCGCGAGGTGCGCTCCGCCCTGTCGCCCACCTGCAGCGGATTGCCCGGCTCCCACGCGAGCCGACCGCCCGCCCACATGCGGCGCGGCAGCGGCACGGGCGGCAGGAAGCCGCCGCGCTTCGCGTGGCCGTCCTCGCCGATCTCCGACTGGCGGTGGTGCGGCAGGAAGTAGAGCCAGTGCCACAGCTCGGGCAGGCGCGTGCCGGCCTGCGGCAGCGGATCGTCACGGTCGAGCGTGGCGGAGAGCGCGCGCACGGGCGCGGCGGTGATGTCGTCGGCCAGCGTTTCGCTGCGGCCTTGCCAGGCCTGCAGCTTCGCCAGCGCTTCGCTGTCGATGGTGGGAGATGGAGTCTGCGCGTCGTTGCTCATGGATTCCTTCGTCGATTCCTGCGTCGTTCAGTCGACCGCGGCACCGGAGGCCTTGACGATCCGCGCCCACTTGGCAAGGTCGTCGTGCAGCAGCGCCGAGAACTGTTCGGGGGTGGTCGGCGCGGCGATCTCCACGCCCTGCTGGTCGAGCTTGTCGCGCAGGTCCTTCGAGGCCAGCGCCTTGCGCGTGGCGTCCTGCAGCGTGGCGAGCACATCGGGCGGCACGCCCGCGGGGGCGAACAGGCCGATCCACAGCGTGCCGTTGTAGCCGGGCACGGCCTCGGCGATGGTGGGCACGTCGGGCAGCACGGGCGAGCGTTTTTCGCCGCTCACGGCCAGCGCGCGCAGCTTGCCGGCCTTGATGTGCGGCAGCGCCGAAGGCAGGCTCGCGAACACGATGGGCAGTTGGCCGCCCAGCACGTCGTTGAGCGCCGGCGCCACGCCCTTGTAGGGCACGTGCTGCATCGAGATGCCGGCCATGCTGTTGAGCATTTCGCCCAGCAGGTGGTTGAGCGTGCCGTTGCCGGCCGAGGCGTACTGGTAGTTCGCGCCCTTCGCCCGCGCGAGCTTCAGGAGCTCGGCGAGGTTTTTCGCCGGAAACGAGGGGTTGACCAGCAGCACGTTGGGCACCGCGCCGACGAGGCCCACGGGCTTGAAATCCTTCTCGGGATCGAAGCCCGGGTTCTTGTAGAGCGCCGGGTTGATGGCCTGGCTGCTGCTGATGGTCATGAGCAGCGTGTAGCCGTCCTTCGGACCCTTGGCCACCAACTGCGTGCCGATGTTGCCGCCCGCACCGGGACGGTTGTCGACCACCACGCTGGCGTTGTTCATCACCTCGCCGAGCTTCTGGCCCACGAGGCGGCCGACGATGTCGTTGGTGCCGCCGGCGGCCTGCGGCACGACCAGCGTGACGGGGCGCGAGGGATAGCTTTGCGCGAGCGCGGGGCCCGCCGGAAGCACGAACGCGGCTGCCAGCGACAGCAGCGCCCATGTGCGGAATTTCGTGTGTCTTGTCGTCTCCATGGTCCGCATCGTCGGCCGCCCCACCCTCGCGCGCAATCTGCGATTTCGGAACCCAGCCTTCTGCAATGCCGAAGGCTGGTGGCATGCCGGCGCCTACCATCACTGCATGCTTTTCGACCTCACCGACCTCCGGCTCTTCGTCGCCACGGCCGAGCTCGGCAACCTGACGCGAGCGGCCGAGCGCCAGCACCTGTCGCTGGCGGCGGCCAGCGCGCGCATCAAGGCGCTGGAAACCCAGGCCGGCCTGCAACTGCTCCAGCGCGAGGCCCGCGGCGTGCGGCTGCTGCCGCCGGGGGAAGCCTTTCTGCATCACGCCCGACTCGTGCTGCACCAGACGGAGCAGCTGCGCGCCGACCTGCTCGAATACGGCGGCGGCCTGCGCGGCCACCTGCGCGTGTTTGCCAACACCACGGCGGTGACGGACTTCCTGCCCGAGATCCTGCCGGGCTTTCTGGCACGCAACCCGCGCATCAACGTCGACCTTCAGGAAAAACCGAATGCTCAGATCCCTCGCGGCGTGCTCGACGGCCGCGCCGACATCGGCATCGTCGCGGGCCGCGTCGACACGCTGGGGCTGGAAGCCATCCACTTCAGCACCGACCGGCTTGTGCTCGCCACCCCGCGCAAGCACCGCTTCGCCAGGCGCAAGAAGATCTCCTTCGCCGAGACGCTCGACGAAGACGCCATCGGCATGCAGCAAGGCAGCACGCTGCAGACCTTTCTCTCGCAGATCACCGACAACCTGGGCAAGCGGCAGAAGCTGCGCATCCAGCTCGGCAGCTTCGACGCAATGTGCCGGATGATCGGCAACGGCGTGGGCATCGGCGTCGTGCCCGAGTCGGCCGCCCGGCGCAACCAGGAAAGCATGCAGCTCGCGCTGATCGACCTCGACGACGCCTGGTGCGTGCGGGAGCGCTACCTGCTGGTACGCGACCGCGCGGCGCTGCCGATCTACGCGCAGGCGCTGGTCGATACGCTATGCCAGCATTACGCAGAACAGCAGGCAGCGCCTGAAAGCTGACGACGGCATCGAAAAAACAGCAACTTGCGAGCGATTGCTGAACAACTCGCTCCCGTCCCCATTTTCTGTGGGCAACTTTGGGGGTAACTCATGAGGAGCCTTGTAAAACGAATGCAAGTCATTGTTTTACAAGGGTATTCCTTAGTTTGCTCAAATTTTGAGCGGTGAACAACCTTGGTCGCCAAAACCGCGTCGCCAAGCCCTCGAAGCGCCTCCGACTCCTGTTTTTCACGGTTTTCCGTGAGCGAAAAACGCTATCGGATCAGCCACTTGCAGCTGGAATGTGGAAAAGCCGGCTTCTTCCCCACTTTCAGTGCACAACTTTGGGGATAACTGATGAGGAGCGTTGTAAAAGCAACGTAAGTTGTTGTTTTACAAAGGGATTAGTTAATCTGCCCAAAATTTGGGCGGTGAACAAGATGCCCTTCGGGACTCGCCGCGAGCCCTGTCGGCGATCAGTAAGGCGGCGCCTTGCGCGCCCGCTGCGCGCGTGCCGCCTCGGTCCACCACGCGAGATCGTCCGCAAACCGGCCGAATGAGCGCTGCAGCGACTCGCCCGCGGGCCCCGTCGGCTTGCCGGCGGCATCCAGCGTCTGCGAGATCGGCCCGACGGCGAGCGTGCTCGACACCACGACCATGCCCATCTCCGAGAGGATCGAATGCCACACCGTGCCCGAGCGCACGCCGGAGAAGCGCCCCGCCGAATAGCTCGCGATGGCCGCGGGGCGCCAGAACCACTCTTCCAGGAAATGGTCCGTGAGGTTCTTCAGGCCCGGTTGCGGGCCCCAGTTGTATTCGCCGGTGACGAAGATGAAGGCATCGGCCGAGCGGATCTTCTCTGCCAACGCCTCCATCGCGGCGGGAGCGCTGCCCTTTGGGTACTCCTTGTACATGCGGTCGAGCATGGGCAGGTCGACCGCCTTCGCGTCGATCAGCTCCGCATCGTCGCCGCGCTCGCGCAGGCCGGCGACGATGTAGTCCGCGAGGCGCACGCCCATGCGGTCGGAGCGGTAGGAGCCGTAGAACACCGGGATCTTGTCGCTCATCGTCTGTGCTCCTTTGCGTCGGTGTGCAGTGGCTCGCTCAGGTCGGAGCCTGCAGCTTGTCCTGCGTGCGGGTGTCGAAGTCGGTGGCGTCGTGCCGCTCGTGCAGCTGGCTCGTCGGCTGGCCCCAGGTGCGGTTGACCATGCGGCCGCGCTGCACCGCCGGGCGTCGGGCGATCTCGTCGGTCCAGCGCAGCACATTTTTGTATCCGCTCACCTGCAGGAACTCGCCCGCCTCGTAGAGCTGCCCCTTGGCCAGCGTGCCGTACCAGGGCCAGACGGCCATGTCTGCGATGGTGTATTCGTCGCCCGCGAGATAGCGGCTTTCGGCCAGGCGGCGGTCGAGCACGTCGAGCTGGCGCTTGGTCTCCATCGCGAAGCGGTCGATGGCGTATTCGATCTTCGTGGGCGCGTAGGCATAGAAATGGCCGAAACCGCCGCCCAGGTACGGCGCGCTGCCCATCTGCCAGAACAGCCACGACAGGCACTCGGCCCGCGCCGCCCGCTCGGTCGGCAGGAAGGCGTTGCCGAACTTCTCGGCCAGGTACTGCAGGATCGCGCCCGACTCGAACACACGGATCGGCTTGTCGCCGCTGCGGTCCATGAGCGCGGGAATCTTCGAATTCGGGTTCACCGCCACGAAGCCGCTGCCGAACTGGTCGCCGTCGTTGATGCGGATCAGCCAGGCGTCGTACTCGGCGCCCGCATGGCCCAGCGCCAGCAGTTCCTCGAGCATCACCGTCACTTTCACGCCGTTGGGCGTGGCAAGCGAATAGAGTTGCAGCGGATGCTTGCCTACGGGCAGCTCCTTCTCGTGCGTCGCGCCCGCGATGGGGCGATTGATGTTCGCGAAGCGGCCGCCGCTTTCCTTGTTCCATGACCAGACGGTGGGCGGCGTGTAGGCTGTCGTGCCATTCATGCGATGAGTTCCTGGAGTTGAACCGACGATGATCATTCTCTACGACTGCGCCACCGCCCCCAGCCCGCGGCGCGCGCGCATCCTGCTTGCCGAGAAGGGCATTGCGCACGAGACCGTGCAGGTCGATCTTGTCCGTGGTGAGCAGATGGGCGAGGCCTACCGCGCGATCAATCCGCAGTGCACCGTGCCCGCCCTGCGCACCGACGACGAAGACGGCCTGCTGCTGGCCGACAACGCCGCCATTGCGGCCTGGTTGGAAGCCCGATACCCGCAGCCGCCGCTGATGGGCATCACCCCACGGGAAAAAGCCGAGATCGCCAGCTGGAAC
Source organism: Variovorax sp. 278MFTsu5.1 (assembly GCF_048305045.1). Classification (NCBI taxonomy): domain Bacteria; kingdom Pseudomonadati; phylum Pseudomonadota; class Betaproteobacteria; order Burkholderiales; family Comamonadaceae; genus Variovorax; species Variovorax sp. 278MFTsu5.1. The sequence continues at coordinate 2,836,358 of NZ_CP157622.1, read as the reverse complement.
TGGCGCATCGAGTTCGAAGGATTGCTCGCCATCGCCGAGACGCTGCGCAACAGCTCGCCCGCCATGGCCGACCGCGCATTGCCCGGCCCGGTGAACTACGCGCAGATTCCCGAACTCGCCCAACGCGGGCTCGCGCGGATTCAACACTTCTTCGAGACGCTGAACGAACGGCTGGCCGGCCGCGATTTCATCGCCACCGACCGCTTCAGCATTGCCGACATCACCGCCGTGGTGGCGGTGGACTTCGCCCGCGTGGTGCGGGTCAAACCCGGGGAGCAGCACCCCGAGCTGCTGCGCTGGCGTGCGGCTATGGCACAGCGGCCGTCGATGGCGATGGCGCGCTGAGCCGGAGCCAACGGCGCGTCGGGCGCCGCTGTCAGGACCAAAGGCTGTCGATCAGCGCTCGATCGTCAGCGCCACGCCCATGCCCCCTCCGATGCACAGCGAGGCGATGCCCTTCTTGGCGTTGCGGCGCTGCATTTCGTGCAGCAGCGTCACCAGGATGCGGCAGCCCGATGCGCCGATGGGGTGGCCGATGGCGATGGCGCCGCCGTTGACGTTCACCTTGTTGATGTCCCAGCCCATTTCCTTGTTCACGGCACAGGCCTGGGCAGCGAAGGCTTCGTTGATCTCGAGCAGGTCGAGGTCGGCGGCCTTCCAGCCGGCGCGCTGCAGCGCCTTGGTCGACGCGGGCACGGGGCCCATGCCCATGATGGCCGGGTCGAGGCCGGCGGTGGCGTAGCTGGCGATGCGGCCCAGCGGCTTCAGGCCCAGGGCCGCGGCCTTCTTGGCCGTCATGACCATCACGGCGGCGGCGCCGTCGTTCAGGCCCGAGGCGTTGCCCGCGGTCACTCCGCCGGCCTTGTCGAAGGCGGGGCGCAGGCCGGCCAGGCCTTCGGCGCTGGTCTTGCGGTTGATGAACTCGTCGGTGTCGAAGACGACCGGGTCGCCCTTCTTCTGCGGAATGCTCACGCCGACGATCTCGTCCTTGAACTTGCCGGCGTCCTGCGCGGCGGCGGCCTTGGTCTGGCTGCCCAGCGCCAGCTCATCTTGAGCGGAGCGGTCGATGCCGTACTTCTTGGCCACGTTCTCGGCGGTGATGCCCATGTGGTACTGGTTGTAGACGTCCCACAGGCCGTCGACGATCATGGTGTCGACCATCTTCCAGTCGCCCATGCGCTGGCCGTTGCGCGAGTTGGGCAGCACGTGCGGCGCGGCGCTCATGTTCTCCTGGCCGCCGGCGATGACGATCTCGCTGTCGCCCGTGGCCACGGCCTGGGCCGCCAGCATCACGGCCTTCAGGCCCGAGCCGCACACGGCGTTGATGGTGAGAGCCGGCGTTTCCTTGGCGCCGCCGCTCTTCAGCCACGCCTGGCGCGCGGGGTTCTGGCCCGCGCCGGCCGCCAGCACCTGGCCCATGATGGCCTCGCCGATCTGGTCGGCCGTGAGGTTGGCGCGCGCAATCACTTCCTTGATGACGGTTGCACCGAGCTCGGTGGCCGGGATGCCGGCGAGCGAGCCGCCGAACTTGCCGACTGCCGTGCGGGCTGCCGAAACGATGACGATGTCTTCCATGAGGTTCTCCGTTGAAGTGATTTGAAACTCTGCTGCTACGGCCTTGCCGTGCCGAACTCCGTCAGGCCTTGGCCTTGACGTAGCGTCCGGGTGCCGGCTCGATGGCCTTGTAGGCCTTGCCGTTGCCGTACGCCTTGGGCGCGGGAACCTGTTTGCCCGCGTGCCCCTTGAGCCATTGTGCCCAGTCGGTCCACCAGCTGCCCGGGTGCTCCTGCGCGCCGGCCAGCCATTCGGCCTGGGTCTTGGGAAACTTGCCGTCCTCGCGGATCCAGTGGCTGCGCTTTTTCTTGGCCGGCGGGTTGATCACCCCGGCGATGTGACCCGAGGCGCCCATCACGAAGCGCTTCTTGCCGGGCAGCAGCTGCGTGGATGCATACGCACCGCCGATCGGCACGATGTGGTCCTCGCGCGAGCCGTAGATGTAGGCCGGGATGTCGATGCGGCCCAGGTCGATCTTCTCGCCGCACACCGTAAGCGCGTTGGGCTTGGCCAGCTTGTTCTCGTGGTACGTGTTGCGCAGGTACCAGGCGTAGAACGGGCCCGGCAGGTTGGTGGCGTCGCTGTTCCAGTACAGCAGGTCGAAAGGCGGCGGGGTCTCGCCCTTGAGGTAGTTGCCGACCACGTAGTTCCACACCAGGTCGTTGGGCCGCAGGAAGCTGAAGGTCGAGGCCAGGTCGCCGCCGGGCAGCAGGCCGCCGTTGCCCAGCTGCATCTCGCGGTACTGCACCATCTGCTCGTCCACGAAGATGTCGAGGATGCCGGTGTCGCTGAAGTCGAGGAAGGTGGTGAGCAGCGTGACCGAGGCGGCCGGCTTCTCGCCGCGCGCCGCGAGCACGGCCAGCGCGGTGCTCAGGATGGTGCCGCCCACGCAGAACCCCAGCGCATTGATCTGCTTGCTCCCACTGATCTCCTGCACCGTGTGGATCGCCTTGATGGCGGCGTTCTCGATGTAGTCGTCCCAGGTGGCCTTGCCCATCGACTCGTCGGGGTTGCGCCAGCTCACCACGAACACGCGGTGGCCCTGCTCGTTCGCATAGCGGATCAGCGAGTTCTCGGGCTGCAGGTCGAGGATGTAGAACTTGTTGATGCAAGGCGGCACCAGCAGGAAGGGCCGCTCGTACACCTTGGGCGTGAGGGGCTTGTATTCGAGCAGCTGGAAGAACTCGTTCTCGAACACCACGGCGCCTTCGGTGGTGGCCACGTTGCGCCCCACTTCGAAGGCGCTCTCGTCGGTCATGCTGAGGTGGCCCTGCCTGACGTCATGCAGCAGGTTCTGGATGCCCTTGGCGATGCTCTCGCCCTGCGTGTCGATCGCCTTCTTCTGCGCCTCGGCATTGAAGGCCAGCGAATTGCTGGGCGCCGAGGCGGCCATCCATTGCTCGACCGCGAAGCGCAGCCGCGCCTTGGTCTTCTGGTCGGCATCGATGGCCTCGGCCATGCTCAGCATGGTGCGGCCGTTGAGCAGGTACACGGCCGCCGAGAAGGCCGACAGCGGATTGCGGCCCCAGGCGTCGCCCGCGAAGCGCTTGTCGCCCTCGGGCTTGGCACCGAAGCCCTGGCGCCAGAGTTCGGTGGCCTCGGCGAGGTATTGCTGCTGGATGGACTGGAGTTTTTCGGGATCGATGGAGAAACGCGGCAGCTCGGGCATCTTCATGCCCTGCGGCAGCTCCCATAGCGGCGTGCCGCCGACGTTGAAGGCCGAAGCCCCTTGCGCGGCGGACTGCTGGAACGATTCCAGCGCCTTGCTCCATCCCTCTGAAATAGCCTGCTGGAAGGGCGCGAACGCATCGGCACCCGTTGCTTGTTGCTTCATCATCTCTCCTGGTCCTCGCCTGAAACGGTACGGATGGCTTGCGTCTTTTGAGTATGCTGCATTCAAAGAGCGCTCACAACGCTACCTCCACCACTTACCAACTGAAACTTTCCGTGTTTGTCCATCTGATCGTCATCGGTTGGTTGTATGTCGCCTTGATGATGGCCGTGGCCGAAGCCACCAACACCACCGGAACGGTGCTGGGCGCCATCTTCACATTTCTTTTGTATGGTTTGGCGCCGGTCGCACTGGTGGTTTACCTGATGGGCACTCCAGCGAGGCGACGCGCGATCAGGCAGCGCGAATTCGAGGCGCAGGAAGCCGCCCGGCGAGCGGCTGCCGAGGCTGCTGCAGGCTCAGGCCTTCCAGACCAGGGCGGCGAAACGGCCGCTGATGCCGTCGCGCCGGTGCGAAAAGAACCTTGAAGCGTTGCCGACGGTGCACCAGGGGTCGCTGCCGTCGTTGCCATGGATCGACTCGATGCCCGCCGCGCGCAACCGCTGGCGCGCCAGCCCGGGCAGGTCGGCAAGCCATTTGCCTGCAGCAGGCGCAGGCCGGAAGCAGGACGCCGCCTCTGGCGCATGCGCCTCGAACGCGGCCTTGACCTCCGGTCCCACCTCGAAGGCCTTGGGGCCGATGCACGGCCCCAGCCAGGCGATGACCTTCGAAGCGCCATCGAAAGACTTCGCCGTCTGCTCCAGCACGCCGCCTGCCAGACCGCGCCAGCCGGCATGTGCGGCGGCCACGCGGTGACCGGTTTCGTCGGTGAAGAGCACCGGCAGGCAATCGGCCACCATGATCGTGCAGGCCAGGCCGGCCTCGGTGGCGGTACAGCCGTCAGCGGCCGTGCCATCGTTCACCGCACCAGCGGCGGCATCGAGCTCGACGACGCCCGTGCCGTGCACCTGCTGGAGAAAGACCGGACGAGCCCCGACGGCAGCGCGCAAACGGTTGCGGTTCTGTGCCACGTGCACCGGCTCGTCGCCCACGTGGTCGCCGAGGTTCAGGCTCTCGTAGCGCCCCAGCGAGACCCCGCCCTCGCGCGTGGTGCACACGGCCCGCACGTTCGGCGGCGCGGGCCAGTCGGGCACGAGCCAGCTCGCATCCATCGGCTTCAGGCTTCCGCGTCGGGGGCCTGCGAAGGCTGGGCACGCTGGAAGGCGTCGAGCTCCATGCAGGCGTCGAAGGCGGCCATGGTGCGCGGCAGGCCGCTGAAGTCGCAGTCGAAACGGCGGCCGTTGAAGATCTGCGGCACCAGGCAGCAGTCGGCCAGGGTGGGCGTGTCGCCCCAGCAGTAGGTGCCGGCGGGGTACTGCGCGAGCTGGCGCTCGAAGGCCAGCAGGCCGTCGCGCACCCAGTGGCGGTACCAGGCGTTCTTGGCTTCCTCGTCGAGCTTCAGGTCCTTCACGAGGTACTTCAGCACACGCAGGTTGTTCAGCGGATGGATCTCGCAGGCGATGGACTGGGCCAGCGCGCGCACATGGGCACGGCCCGCCGGGTCGCGCGGCAGCAGCGCGGGCTCGGGGTGGGTTTCGTCGAGGTACTCGATGATGGCCATCGATTGCGAGAAGCGCTCGCCCTCGTCTTCGAGCAGCGGCACCAGTCGGTCGGCGGAGATGGATGCGAAGGGGCCGGTGCGGTGGTCGCCGCGCGCGATATGCACGGGAACGTAGTCGAAATCGAGGCCCTTCAGGTTGAGGGCGATGCGCACGCGAAACGAGGCGGAGGAGCGGAAGTAGTTATGCAGCTTCATGGTTTCGCAAGGATAGCGCTCCCCAGGGAGCAAGTTCAGGAACGGGGCATGGCGGCCAGCACGCAGCGGAAGTCCTGCAGAGCCGCCTTCGGCGAGGTGGCTACGATCCCTTCGCGCCATTCGCCTAGGATGCGGCGCGCGGCCTCCTCCTCCCGCGCGGCGATTCCGATGCGCCAGGGCCCCAGCGCACCAGGCTCCTCGCCCTCGCCGTGGTTGTGCTGGCCCTCGCCGTAGGGGCGACCCTCGGAGCAGGCGCGGCAGAGCATCTGCATGCTGGTGGTCCAGTTCTCGGCGCTGGCGTCGGCGGCCTCGAAGCGCTTGACCAGCGCGTCGATGTCTTGCCTGGTCGCCTCCTCGATGGTGACTTCGTACGTCGAATAGTCCGAAGGTGCGATCAGCTCCAGGGCATCGAACACCGGCACCTCGCGCTCGCCATGCAGGCGGTAGCCGTTGGCCGCGCCGTCGTGCAGCACGAGGTCGCCGTAGCGGTGGCCGCAGTCGGGCGTGGGCACGTTGCGCAGGATGGCGCGCGCCGGGTCGATGCGGTCGGCCCACACCACCTCGCTGGCCTCGAAGCCATGCACGCGGATGGGCGTGAGCCCGATGAAGAGATCGACCGGCCCGTCCCCCTCGGGCACCTCGATGCCGTACTGCCGCCATGCACTGCGGGCCGTGGACCAGTCGCCCAGGGCGGTGGCCGCGATGCCGAGATTCCAGATCGCGCCCTCGTTGCGCGGGTCGCACCGCACCGCGCGGGCGTTGGCCTGCAGCGAGGCGGTCCAGTCGCCGCGGTACTTGTGGATGAGGCCGATGTTGTACCAGGGGGCCGACCAGTTCGGCAGCACGGCGCCGGCCTGCGCATAGGCTTGCAGCGCGCCGTCCTGGTCGCCCTCCTCGTCGAGCCGGCGGCCTAGTTCGTTGAGCGCGTTGGCCTTGCCGGCCTTGCCGATTCGGATGGGCATGGTGGGATTCGAGGGGAATGGAGAGGGAATACGCCGGGCGGGCCGCCTATTGTGAGCCTGCCGCCTCTGGCACACTGCCGGTTTCCCGCTTGGCTTCCCTGAAAAAAGGACACGTCGCAATGGCTTCCGAGTTCGTCTTCGCCCCGCCCGCCGCCGTTTCGGTGCCGGTGGCCGGCCAGTCAGCCCGCTTTCCGGTGCACCGCATCTACTGCGTAGGCCGCAACTACGAAGATCACGCCAAGGAAATGGGCTTCACCGGCCGCGAGCCGCCCTTCTTCTTCATGAAGCCCGCAGACGCGCTGGTGGTGGTCGATGCGGGCCAGACCGGCACCATGGCCTACCCCTCCCTCACCAGGAACCTGCACCACGAGATCGAGCTCGTGGTCGCCATCGGCACCGGCGGCAGGAACATTGCCGCGGCCGACGCCCACAAGCACATCTATGGCTACGCGGTCGGCCTCGACATGACGCGCCGCGACCTGCAGAACGACATGAAGAAGCAGGGCCGCCCCTGGGACATCGGCAAGGGCTTCGAGCAGAGCGCGCCCATCGGCCCCATCGTGCCCGTGGCGCAGGCCGGCGACGCCGAGAAGGCCGAGATCTCGCTGCAGGTCAATGGCACCGACCGCCAGCGCAGCAACGTGAGCAAGCTGATCTGGAACGTGGCCGAGACCATCGAGCACCTGTCGGCGGCCTGGGAGCTGCAGCCCGGCGACCTGATCTACACCGGCACGCCCGAAGGCGTGGCCGCCGTGGTGGCCGGCGACACGCTCGTGGGCGAGGTCGCGGGCCTGCCGAAGCTGACCGTCAAGGTCGTCTGAAGACGGCGGCCGGTTTCATGCTTCTGCGCGTACCCATCAAGCATTGCAAGAACTGTGGCACCGCGGTGGTCTACCGCGTGCCGGACGACGGCGACACCAAGCAGCGCGCCGTCTGCCCGGCCTGCCACACCATCCACTACGAGAACCCGCTGAACGTGGTCGGCACCATCCCCGTGCTGGGCGACAAGGTGCTGCTGTGCAAGCGCAACATCGAGCCGCGCTGGGGCAAGTGGACGCTGCCGGCCGGCTTCATGGAACTCGAAGAGACCACCGCCCAGGGCGCCGCGCGCGAGACCGACGAGGAGGCCGGCGCGAACTTCGAACTCGAGGGCCTGTTCTCGGTGATCAGCGTGGTGCGCGTGGGCCAGGTGCACCTGTTCTACCGAGCCCGCCTGCTGGACGACAAGTTCGACCCGGGCCACGAGACCATCGAGGCGCGCCTGTTCACCGAGGAAGAGATTCCCTGGGACGAGATCGCCTTCCGCACGGTGCGCGAGACGCTCGAGCACTACTTCGCGGACCGCAAGCGCGGCAGCTTCGACCGCGTGCACGAACTCAGCATCGTCTGACCAGATCCATGAACAAGACACTGCGCACTACCCTCTTCTGCGGCGCCAGCCTCGGCTTCGCGCTGGCGGCAGCGGCGGCCAGGGCGGAAACCGTGGGCGACGTCGACACCGCCTTCAAGCTCATCGGCCCCGACCACAAGATCGTGATCGAGGCCTACGACGACCCCAAGGTCAACGGCGTGACCTGCTACGTCTCGCGCGCCAAGACCGGCGGGCTGGCCGGCGCGTTCGGCGTGGCCGAGGACAAGGCCGAAGCCTCCATCGCCTGCCGCCAGGTCGGCCCGGTGAGCATCGCGCAGCCGCTGCCCAAGCGCGAGGAGGTCTACAGCGAGCGGCTGTCGGTGCTCTTCAAGCGCCTGCGCGTGGTTCGCATGGTCGACGCCAAGCGCAACACGCTGGTCTACCTCACCTACTCCGACCTGCTGATCGACGGCTCGCCCAAGAACAGCGTGACGGCGGTGCCCATCGACCGGGCGACGCCGATCCCGCTCAAATAGCCGGCGGCCTATGTCCTCTTCACAGCCGGTTGCTCTTTCGCGCGGCGCCGGCGCGGCGGTTTGCTAGCATCGCCCGCGTGGCGCGCCCCCACGGCGCGCCGGTTTGCAGGAACCCTCCGCAACGAACCCGTTCGAACAGAGCCCATGCACCTTCAGACTTTCGTTTTACGCGCCGGCGCCATGGCGCTGCTCGCCGCAGGCCTCGCAGCCTGCTCCACGGTCGACCTCAACACGCCCTGGCCGGCGCCCCCGGCGGCCAAGCCACCGGTGCAGCAGCGCCCGGCGGCCCTGTTCATCAGGCCGGCGAACGGCCCGACCATCGCCCGCTTCGACGGCGACCGCGTCAAGGGCATCGACATCGCCGGCAACCTCGGCGACCCGGTCGTCGCCTCGGCCGACGGCCGCGTGGTGTACGTGGGCGGCGAACTGCCGGCCTACGGCAACATGGTCATCGTGAAGCACAACGAGACCTTCCTCACCGCCTATGCGCACGTGCAGACCATCCTGGTGAAGGAAAACGCCGTCGTCCGCCAGGGCGACAAGATCGCCGAGATGGGCCGCAGCAACGCCGACCGCGTGAAGCTGCGCTTCGAGATCCGCAAGAACGGCAACCCGGTCGATCCCGAGCCGTATCTCAGTGGCCGGCTGATGCAGTAAGCGCCGCGGCGCTCACCAGGAAAAAGCCCCCTTTCGGGGGCTTTTTCGTTTTTACGGGCACCCGAAAGAACGGGCGCCCTCTCCCTGTCCAGTCGCGTCACTCGGACGTGGTGGTATCGCGCAGCACGATCTCGCGCCAGCTGCTGTCGTAGGTGCTGACGAACATGTTGCGGAAGGACACCGAGCCCTGCGCCGGCAGGTTGAAGGTCTTCGATGCCGTGCCGGTGGCCGAGGGCGCGACGTCGGCCCGGTCTTCCGCGCCGGCCGAGGGGCCCGCGATCAGGTTCAGGAAGAACTGCGCGGCGAAGGCCGGGTTCAGGCCGGTGGCGCTGACGGCGAAGTCGCTGCCGCCCAGGTAGGACGACAGGGCCGGCGTGGTCGAGAAGGCCGGGTAGCTCACGGCGGCGGTTTCGGCCAGCGTCAGCGGACGGCCGTGGAAGCGGTGCCTGTAGATGATGTCGAAGCCGTTGAACTTGGCCACCGTCGTGCCGTCGCTCTCGTAGGCGGTGAAGGTGTACTCGGGCGTGGCGGGAAGCGCGGCGATCGCGCTGTCGCTCAGGCCGGCGGTCGGGCGGCCGCTGCAGTTCGAGGTCAGGTAGTAGTAGTTGAAGCTCGAGCCGCCGTCGATCGGCCATGCGCCGCCGCCCGAAGGACGCACGTGGCGCAGGCCACCGGGGGGCAGGCCCGGACCGGTGACGACCACCGAGGCGACGGTGCCGCTGTTGCTGGTGTTCGTGTCCTGGATCTCGAACTGCAGCGAGCTGCTCACGCAACCGGTCGACTTCTCCTTGGTGGCATGCATGTGCGGATTGATGTCCAGCACGCGCCCGTCGCCGCGCAGGCGCCAGGCGCCGTCCGTGCCCTTCACGATCTGCATGCCCTGCGTGTTGCTGAAGGCGATGCCGTCCTTGTCCTTGTGGGTGAATTCGACGAAGGCACGCGGGCTCGTGTTGTTCGCGTCGATGGTGTAGTTGATGCGCTGGATCACCACGTCGGTGAAGCTGGCGCCGATGAGGCTGGTGTCGGTCGCCGTCTCGTTGGCGAACTGCATGGCCGAGAGGTCGGAGAACCTGAAGCCGTAGGTGCCGGTGACGGGATTGGTGCCATCGGTCATCAGCGACAGCAGCTGCGAGGGCGTCGGCAGCCCGGTGGCGAACTTGCCCACGAAGTCCGAGAGCACCTTGCGGATCGCCACGATGTCGTCGGCCGCGGTGTCCATGCCGGAGCCGCTCATCGGCGTGGTGGCGGGCTCGGCCGCCGCCTTCACCGCCAGGTCGTCGGCGATCTGCTGCTGGGTGACGATGTTGGTGATGGTCGCCACGTTGGTGGCCGGATCGACGCTCACGCGCAGCACGTCCAGCGCCTTGTCGAGCGCGCTCGAAAGCGGCGTGAAGGCCGTACGCAGCAGGTCGATGCTGGCGTCCACGCCCATGGCCTGCAGCACCGGCAGCAGCTTGGCCTTCAGCGCGTCGCTCTCGGCCTTGAGCTCGTCGGCGGAGAGCGAGGCGAACTCGCCGCCGTCGAAGTACTGCGAGGCCAGACGGCCGGCGATGTTGGACACCACCAGGTCGGTCAGCGGCGTGATGTTGATGTTGCCGTTCACGTCGGCCGCGGTGGCGGCCGAGTGGATCACCGTGCGCTCGCCGGCCACCGTGCCCTCCGCACGGAAGACGAAGGGCGCGGTCATGCCGCTCACGTCGATGGTGTACTTGCCATCGACCAGCGGCACGGTCTTGCTCGCGCCCTTGGCATCCTTGACGGTGACGGTACCCACCAGCGGCAGGCCGGAGGCCGCCGTGCCCGAGAACGTAACAGGCGCCGAGCTTGCCGGCGGCTCGCTGGCCGGCGGATTGCTGCTGCCACCCGCAGCCGGGAAGCCGGCGAAGCCGCCGCCTCCGCCCCCCCCGCCTCCGCCGCAGGCACCGAGCGAGATCAGCAGCGCCACTGCGCATGCGCAGCGCGTCGTCTTGAAGAAGGACTGGCCGGAGGCCGCGGGGGTCGCGAAGTTTGTTTTCATGGATGGTCTTGTCAGGTGAAGGGCAAACAAAAGAATCAACTCGTAACACGAGCGATGCGATTCTTCTGGAGGCCCCTTCCGTAGACCATCCTCTGTTTTGAGGATGCGGGCCGGGCGTGCCTAAAGCAGGCTCTCGGGTACCAGCGGCGCCAGCAGTTCCAGCTTCCAGCGCGACCAGAAGTCCGTCTCCGGCTCCTGGTGCAGGATGGTGTCGGCCGCGTCGCCAGAGGCCGGGCTCACCCACTCGATGGCGCCCTTCGGCCCCAGTTGCAGCTGGTAGGCACCGTCCAGCCGTATGAAGCCGATCAGGCTGGTGAGCTGCTGGGCGATCTGCGGGCTGAAGATGAAGATGCCGACCTCGGTGTTGTGCAGCATCGAGCGCGGGTCGAAGTTCATCGAGCCGATGAAGACGATCTTGCGGTCGACCACCGCCGACTTGCCGTGCAGCCGGCCGCTGGCCGAGCCGTACATGCCGAAGCGCCTGGTCTGCTCCACCCGCTTGGGGCTCAGCTCGTAGAGCTCCACGCCCAGGCGCAGCATCTCGGCGCGGTAGCGGCGGTAGCCGATGTGCACCAGCGACTCGTCGGTGGCCGCCAGCGAATTGGTGACGATGGTGTAGCTCACGCCGTTGCCGCGCACGAGGCGGATCGTCTCCATGCCGCCGCGCCCCGGGATCAGGTAGGGCGTGGTCTGCATGATCTCGTTCTCGGCGCCGCGCAGGTAGCGCCGCACGTTGTAGAGCACGCTGTCCTTCGACTCGTCGGCCGGCAGGCCGCGCGCCTCGTCGGTCTGGCCCAGCGCCTTGGCGGGCGGATCGGCATAAGCCTCGGCGCGGGCCCAGACCAGCTTCAGCTCGCCCGCGTCCAGGTCCTTGGCCAGCGGGTTGTTGCCCAGCAGGTCGGTGGAGCCGGGCACCTCGGGGTGCAGCTCCTCGGGCCCGGTCGTGAGGCGGTCGAAGCGCTCGCGCAGCTGCTGCCGCGTCTCGCCGGTGGGCGGCACCAGCGACTCGATGGGGTAGACGTAGGGGCTGTTCCAGTACATGTCGAACAGCGACGACAGCCTGGGCACCACCTCGCCGGCCACCAGCGTGTCGATGTCGATGAAGTTCGAGCCCCCGTCGCGCAGGAAGTACTCGTTGGCCATGTTGCGACCGCCCATCACGCCGATGGTGTTGTCCACCACGTAGAGCTTGTTGTGCATGCGGCGGTGCACGCGGTCGAAGTCGAGGATCGACCATGCCCAGCGCGTGCCGAAGCGCTCGCGCCCGGCGGGAAAGGGGTTGAAGAAGCGCACCTCCACGTTCGGATGCGAGGCGAAGCTCGAGAAGAGCGGGTCGGCGCCCGCCGTGTAGAGGTCGTCCACCAGCAGCCGCACCCGCACGCCCCGGTCGGCCGCATCGCGCAGGGCGCGAAGCAGATAGCGGCCGGTCTCGTCGTTCTGCACCAGGTAGTACTGCACGTCGATGGAGCGCTGCGCGCGGCGCGCGAGCTCGATGCGCGCATGCAGCGAGAACTGCGGCATCGGCAGCAGGCGGAAGCCGCTGAGCGGTTCGCCCGGCGGCGCCGAGGCCTTCACGAGGCGGCCGAGCCTGGTGTCCGCCCCATCGGAGATGGCCGTGGAGGGCTTGCGCTGCACCTCCGACGGCAGGCCGGCGCAGCCCGCCATGAAAAGCGCCGCGATGCCCAGCAGCAGCCAGGCCAGCCATCGGACGTGCGGTTGATCGGCAGTCCGGCGGTGGAGTTTCGGCATGGATGGCGGCGCGTGGGTTGGAGCGTGAATCGTGGATCGGGGCAAGGCCCGAAAAAGCTCGCGGTTTCTACCACGAGCCCGGCTCATGTGCCGCACCGCCGCAACAGTTTCAAGGGGTCCCGCTCAGGAGCTGCGCGCAGGCCCCCACTGCCTGACGAAATGCTCGGCCCGCAGCGTGGCCCTTTCGACAGCCGCGTCCCACGAGAGCTGCTGGGTGATGACGAGCGCGCAGCGGGGAACTCCGCTGAAGCTCAGTTCGGCGATACCCGCGTAGGTACCGCTGGGCGTACGCATGAGTTCGAGCCAGCCCGTCCAGCCGTCCGGTACGCTGAGAGCAAGCCGAGCGCCGTCCATGATGGATTCACCATAACCCATTTATTAACGTACTTCCATGAATTTAAACCCTAAGCACTACCTCCGAGTGCGGGGGAGCTGAGGCTACCGGCTGCGCCTGTAAACGGCATCGCCTGAACATGGGAGGCGCCGGCGGGTTTTGGGCAAAGATCGGGGAGCATGAATCCGATGACGACGACGATGAAATCCAGGGCCGCCAGCGCGGCCACCCTCGCCCTCTTCGACGATCCGCCCCGGCCGGCGCGCGAGGCGCTGGGCACCGGCGCCTTCGTGCTGCCCGGCTTCGCCCTGCCCTTCGTCGACGAACTGCTGCCCGCGATCCGCGCCGTGGAGGCGGACGCGCCCTTCCGCCACCTCGTCACGCCCGGCGGCTTCACCATGTCGGTGGCGCTGACCAACTGCGGCGCGCTGGGCTGGACCAGCGACCGGCGCGGCTACCGCTACAGCGCGACCGATCCCGACAGCGGCAGGCCCTGGCCCGCCATGCCCGGGCCCCTCGCCCGGCTGGCGCGCGAGGCCGCATCGGCGGCCGGCTTCGACGGCTTCGCGCCCGACGCCTGCCTCGTCAACCGCTACGCGCCCGGCGCGCGCCTGTCGCTGCACCAGGACAAGGACGAGCGCGACTACGGCGCGCCCATCGTCTCGGTGTCGCTGGGCATGCCGGCCGTGTTCCTGTTCGGCGGCCATGCGCGCGGCGACAAGGCGGCGCGCATACCGCTCGCGCACGGCGACGTGGTGGTCTGGGGCGGCGAGGACCGGCTGCGCTACCACGGCGTGCTGCCGCTGAAGGACGAGCCGCATCCGCTGCTCGGCGCCATCCGCATCAACCTCACCTTCCGCAAGGCGGGCTGAGCGCATGCAGGCGAGCGAAGAAACAAGGAAGGCACGCAAGACCAGCCCCGTGGGCGCGATGCGCGAGCTGTACGCCGCGCTGTGGCACTTCGCGGCCGGCGCGCGGGCGCAGTTGCTGGCGGCCACCGCCCTGCTCGCGGGCTCGCAGCTGATACGGCTCACGGCGCCCTACCTCGCGGGCCAGGCCATCAACGCGCTGCAGCGCGGCGAGCTTGGCACCGCCGGGCGCTGGATCGGCGGACTGGCCGGCGTGTACCTGGGCGCGTGGATGCTGCACGGGCCGGGCCGCATCCTGGAACGCAACGTGGGCCTGAAGGTGCGCGAGACGCTGGCCGACCAGCTCTATGCGCGCATCGCCGCCGCGCCGCTGGCGTGGCACGACGGGCACCACTCCGGCGAACTGCAGCACCGCGTGCACCAGGCGAGCCGGGCGCTGTCGGATTTCGCGCAGAACCAGTTCATCTGGCTGACCAACGCCGTCAACTTCGTCGGGCCGCTCGTGGCGCTGGCGCTGCTGTCGCGCACCAGCGGCATGACGGCGCTCGCGGGCTACGTGCTGATCGGTCTCGTCATCGTGCGCATCGACCGCGCGCTCATGAAACTGGCGCGCGCCGAGAACGACGCCGACCGGCGCTACGTGGCCGCGCTGCTCGACTTCCTGGGCAACGCCTCGACCGTGATCGGCCTGCGCCTGCAGGGCGCCTCGCGGCTGCTGCTGCGCCGGCGCATGGCCGCCATTTCGCTGCCGCTGAAGCGCACCGTGGTGCTGAACGAAGGCAAGTGGTTCGCGGTCGACCTGATGGGATTGCTGCTGACCTGGGGGCTGGTGGTGCTCTACGTATGGCAGTCGCGCACGCCCGGGCAGGCCGTGATGCTGGGCGCGGTGTTCATGATCCACCAGTACGCGCAGCAGGCGGTCGGCGTCGTCACCTCGGTCGCGGCCAACTTCAGTTTCTTCGCGCGCATGCACACCGACTACGGCAGCGCGGAGCCGATCTGGCGGGCGCCTTCAAGCAAGGAGGCGCTGGACACGCCGCCCGAGCAGGTGCCCGGCGCGCAGCGCATCGAGGCCGATGCGCCATGGCGGCAGCTGGAAATACAGGCGCTGCAATGGCGCTATGCGCCGCGCAATGCTCCGGCGGAAGTCGAAGCCACCGGCCCGCCACGCAGCGGCCTGCACGATGTGGCGCTCACGCTGCGCCGCGGCGAGCGCATCGCCCTCGTCGGCCCGAGCGGCGGCGGCAAGAGCACGCTGCTGCGCGTGCTGGCCGGGCTCTATCCGCCGGACAGCGGCACGCTGCTGCTCGACGGCCAGCACGCCGATTGGCCCCGGCTGCGCCGCTTCGCCACGCTGATCCCGCAGGAAACCGAGCTCTTCGAGGCCAGCGTGCGCGAGAACCTCGCCTTCGGCCAGCCGAGCGACGACGCGCTGCTCGAAGCCGCCCTGCACGTCAGCACTTTCGACGAAGTGCTGAAGGCCACCCACGGCGACCTCGGCACGGCCGTGTCGGAGCGCGGCTTCAATCTCTCGGGCGGCCAGCGCCAGCGGCTGTGCCTCGCGCGCGGCGTGCTCGCGGCGCAGGGCAGCTCGCTGCTGCTGCTCGACGAGCCGACCAGCGCGCTCGACGCGAGCACCGAAGCCCGGGTGCTGGAACGCATCGCCGGTGCGTTCCCCGACGCCTGCCTGATCGCCTCGGTCCACCGGCTGAGCCTGCTCGATCGCTTCGACACGGTTGTGCTGATGGAAGCCGGGCATGTGCTCGACCACGGGCCATGCGAGGAGGTGCTGGCGAGGCAGCCGCTGCTGCAGCGCATGGCCGTGCCGGCCGGCGCGCAGGCCTGAAGAGGACTACGGCAGGTTCTCCCTGAAGATCACCTGGCTGCGCGTCGTCTCGACGCCGCTGAGCGCCTCGCGCCGGTCGCGCAGGTTGGTGAAGATGCGCACGCAGTTCATCAGCGTGGTGTGCGGGCTCTGCGTGATCACCGCGTCCATGCTGCCGTCGATCAGCAGCGCGCGCGTATCGGGCGTGAGCCCGTGGCCGATGAAGACCACCTTCTGTTCGCGCCCCGCCTCCTTAAGCGCCCGCGCCACGCCGTCGGAGGCACCGCCGATGTTGTAGATGCCGCCCATGTCCGGATGCTGCTCCAGCAGCGCGCGCGTCTGGCGGTGGTTCTTGTCCGCGTCGTCCTGCCCTTCGCGCAGGCCCACCACCTCCAGCCGCGGGAACATCTCGTCGATGACGTGCAGGAAGCCGGCCTCGCGCTCCTCGTGCGCCTTGTAGCTCAGGCTGCCCGCGATGAGCGCGACCTTGGCGGCCCGCGCGCCGATGAAGCGGCCGATGAGATAGCCCGCGGTGCGCCCGGCCGCGCGGTTGTCCAGCCCGACGAAGGCCGCGCGCTCCGAGTTCGACAGGTCGGAGATCAGCGTGACCACCGGCAGCCCGCGCGCCGCCAGCGCGGCCACCGCCTCGCGCACGGCCGGATGCTCCAGCGCCATCATCGCGATGCCGTCGCAGCGCTGGCCGTGGCTGCGCAGCGCGTCGGCCAGCTCGTGGGGGTTGAAGCTCTCGATGAACACCGTGCGGCACTGCACGTTGAACGGCGCCCAGTGCTCCTGCGAGTAGCCCACCATGTCGCCCAGCATGCGGATGAAGCGGTTGGTGCCGGCCGGCAGCAGGAACACCAGCCGCAACGGCGGCGGCGTGAGCGCGGCATAGAGCGCCGGCCCCGGCAGGTAGTCGAGCTCGCCCGCCGCCTTGAGCACCCGCTGCACCGTGGCGTCGCGCACGCCGGGGCGGCGGTTCAGCACGCGGTCGACGGTGGCGGTCGACACCTGCGCCGAGCGGGCGATGTCGACCACGCGGGCGCGGCGCGCCTCACGCTGCGAATCGGGTCGAGGGTCGGGTCGAGAGTCGGGCCGCGATGTTTGTGAAGGGTTTTCCCGCATACATCAAAAACCATCAGATTGAAGTTTGACCCGAATGATGCAGGCTTTTATCTTCGCTGTGGTTCGAATCCGGTGATGCATCAGATTGCATCAACGGCGAGCCCCGCTCAATCGGCTGACCGGCCCACCTGCCGTTCAGCGCCCCTTCAGAAGATCACGGAGACAACGAGACATGACCTCAGCCACCCGCCTGACCCGCAGGGATGCCCTGCGCACTTTCTCCGCCCTGCCCGCCGCCGGCATCGTGGCGGCGGTGCCGCGCATCGCGCGCGCCGCGGAGTTCTCGTACAAGTACGGCAACAACCTGCCGCTGACGCACCCGCTGAACATCCGCGCGCAGGAGGCGGCCGACCGCATCGCCAAGGAAACGAAGGGCCGCGTCGAGATCAAGATATTTCCCAACAACCAGCTCGGCGGCGACACCGACATGCTGGCGCAGGTGCGCTCCGGCGGCATCGAGTTCTTCACGCCCTCGGCGCTCGTCATCGCCACGCTGGTACCCGTGGCCGCCATCAACGCGGTGGGCTTCGCCTTCAGCGACTACGCCCAGGTGTGGGCCGCCATGGACGGCAAGCTCGGCGCGCACGTGCGCGGCGCCATCGCCAAGTCGCGCCTGTATGCCTTCGAGAAGATGTGGGACAACGGCTTTCGCCAGACCACCAGCAGCAAGGCGGCGGTGGCCACCGCGAAGGACATGGACGGCCTGAAGATCCGCGTGCCGGTGAGCCCGCTGTCGATCTCCATGTTCAAGGGCCTGGGCGCCGCGCCGGCCAGCCTGCAGTTCAGCGAGGTGTATTCGGCGCTGCAGACGAAGATCGTCGACGCGCAGGAGAACCCGCTGCCCATCATCCAGGTGGCGAAGCTCTTCGAGGTGCAGAAGTTCTGCTCGCTCACCAACCACATCTGGGACGGCTACTGGTTCATCGCCAACGGCCGCGCCTGGGACGCCCTGCCCGATGACCTGAAGACCATCGTGGCGCGTGCCATCAACGACGCCGGCATGCAGCAGCGCGAAGACATCAGAAAGCTCAACGAATCGGTCGTCGGCGACCTGCAGGCCAAGGGCCTCGCCATCAACCGGCCCGCGGCCGACAGCTTCCGCGCCAAGCTGCGCGACTCCGGCTTCTACGGCGAATGGAAGGGCCGCTTCGGCCCCGAGGCCTGGGCGCTGCTCGAAGGCGCGGTCGGCAAGCTGGCCTGAGGACCGATGGTGCACGAATCGACCTTCGAGGCGGCAGCCCTTTCAGGCTCGGCCGCCGGCTCCCCGGCCAACCCGCTCGTCCGCTTCGCCGCGCGCGCCGACCGCGTGCTCGGCGGCGCTGTCGAGGCGGTGGCCGCGCTGCTGGTGCTGGCCGAGATCTGCGTGCTGTTCGCGGGCGTGGTGTCGCGCTACGTGTTCCACGCGCCGCTGGTGTGGTCTGACGAGCTCGCGTCCATCCTCTTCCTGTGGCTGTCGATGCTCGGCGCGGTGGTGGCGCTGCGGCGCGGCGAGCACATGCGCATGACGGCGCTGGTGCAGAAGGTGCACCCGCAGGCGCGCGCCATGCTCGACGCCTTCGCCATCGCGGCCTCGGTCGCCTTCCTCGCGCTCATCATCTGGCCGTCGATCGACTACGCGCACGAGGAGTCGTTCATCGTCACGCCCGCGCTGGAGGTCAGCAACGCGTGGCGCGCCGCGGCCATTCCGGCGGGCATCGGCATCATGCTGGCGATGGCGCTGCTGCGGCTGCTGCGCGTGTGCTCGGGCCGGCAGATCGCCGTGGCCCTGCTCGGCATGGCGGCGCTGGTCGGCGCCTTCTGGCTGGCCGCGCCGCTCTTCGCCACGCTGGGCAAGTTCAACCTGGTGATCTTCTTCGTGGTGATCGTGGCGGCCACGGTGCTCTCGGGCGTGCCCATCGCGTTCTCCTTCGCGCTGGCCACCTTCGGCTACCTGGCGCTGACCACGCGCACGCCGCTGCTGGTGATGGTCGGGCGGCTCGACGAGGGCATGTCGCACCTGATCCTGCTGGCGGTGCCGCTGTTCATCTTCCTCGGCGCGCTCATCGAGATGACGGGCATGGCGCGCGCCATGATCCAGTTCCTGGCCAGCCTGCTGGGCCACGTGCGCGGCGGCCTCTCGTACGTGCTGATCGGCGCCATGTACCTGGTGTCGGGCATCTCGGGCTCGAAGATCGCCGACATGGCGGCCATCGCGCCGGTGCTCTTCCCCGAGATGACCAAGCGCGGCGCCAAGCCCGGCGACCTGGTGGCGCTGCTGTCGGCCACCGGCGCGCAGACCGAGACCATTCCGCCGTCGATCGTGCTCATCACCATCGGCTCGGTCACCGGCATCTCGATTGCCGCGCTGTTCACGGGCGGGCTGCTTCCGGCCGTGGTGCTGGGCGCGGCGCTGTGCGTGGTGGTGTGGTGGCGCTATCGGCGCGAAGACCTGAGCGCCGTGCGGCGCCACAGCAAGCGCGAGATCGGCCGGCTGCTGCTGGTGGCGCTGCCAGCCGTGCTGCTGCCCTTCGTGATCCGCGCGGCGGTGGTCGAGGGCGTGGCCACGGCCACCGAGGTGTCGACCATCGGCATCGTCTACTCGGCCATCGTGGGCCTGGTGGTGTACCGGCAGTTCGACTGGAAGCGCATCAAGCCGATGCTGGTGGACACCGCCTCGCTCTCGGGCGCCATCATCTTCATCGTCGGCTGCGCGACCGCCATGGCCTGGGGGCTCACGCAGTCGGGCTTCTCGCAGGACCTGGCGCGGCTCATGGGCGCGCTGCCCGGCGGAGCCTACGGCTTCCTGGCGGTGTCGATCGTCGCCTTCATCGTGCTGGGCAGCGTGCTGGAGGGCATCCCGGCCATCGTGCTGTTCGGGCCGCTGCTCTTTCCGATCGCCAAGGCCGCCGGCGTGCACGAGGTGCACTACGCCATGGTGGTGATCTTCGCGATGGGCATCGGCCTGTTCGCACCGCCCTTCGGCGTGGGCTACTACGGCGCCTGCGCGGTGAGCAAGGTCAATCCCGACGAAGGCATCAGGCACATCTGGGGCTACATCGCCGCGATGCTGATCGGCCTGCTGATCGTGGCCGCCTTCCCGTGGTTCTCGACGGGCTTCCTGAAGTCCTGAGGCGGCCCTGCCGCTCCACGGGCAGACCCCAAGAAACACAACACACAACAAACTCACATTCACGGAGCCACCCGCAATGAGTCGATTCCTCGGCGAGATCCGCCAGCTTGGCTATGTCGTGCACGACATCGAAGCCGCCATGGACTACTGGAGCACCACGCTCGGCGTGGGCCCCTGGTTCTACAACCCCAGGGTGCCCATCAAAAACTACCGCTACAACGGCGAGGCGCACGAGCCCCACAACTCGGTGGCGCTGGCCAATTCGGGCTACGTGCAGGTCGAGCTCATCCAGACGCGCAACGACGTGCCCTCGATGTACCGCGACTTCCTCCGCGCCGGGCGCACCGGGCTGCAGCACGTGGCCTACTGGACCGCCGACTACGACGCCGACCTCGCGCGCCTCACCGCGCAGGGTTTCAAGCCGGTGATGAGCGGCGAAGTGGGCGAGCGCGGGCGCTTCATCTACTTCGACACCGAATACCACCCCGGCACCGTCATCGAGCTGTCGGAAGTGGCCGGCCCCAAGGGCCGCATGTTCGACCTGATCCGCAGCGCATCGCAAGGCTGGGACGGCAGCGACCCGGTGCGCCCCTTCCCCGAGCTGGACAAGCTGTGAGCGCAACGGCACCTGGATTCATCCGCGCGCGCTACCTGATCGAGACGCCGCTCGAGCCGGCCGCCGTGGCCGAGGTGATGGCGGGCGAGCAGTCCTGCGGCACCTTCACGCGCGTGGAGGGCGAGACCGACGCGCTGCGCGAGCGGGCTCGCGCCACGGTCGAGGCGATCACCGAACTCGAGGCGGCCGATGCGCCCTCGCTGCCCAACGCGCTGCTCGAACGCAAGGGCGCGAAGGGGCCGTGGCGGCGCGCGCATGTCGACATCGCGTTTCCGGTGGCGAACATCGGCGCCAACCTGCCGACGCTCGCGGCCACGGTCTCGGGCAACCTCTACGACCTGGGCGAGGTGACGGGGCTGCGGCTCGAATCGCTGCAGCTGCCGGCCGACTACCGCGCGCGCTTCGAAATGCCGCGCGCGGGCATCCCCGGAACGCGGCGCGCCACCGGCGTGGAAAGCGGCGCGCTGGTCGGCACCATCATCAAGCCCAACGTCGGGCTGCGGGCCTCGGAAACCGCCGAGCTGGTGGGCCGGCTGTGCGCCGCGGGCGTCGACTTCATCAAGGACGACGAGGTCTGCGCCGATCCCGCGCATGCCCCGCTGGCCGAGCGCGTTCCTGCCGTGATGGCCGTGGTGCGCGCGCACCGGGAGCGCACCGGCAAGCACGTGATGGTGGCCTTCAACATCACCGACGAGACCGACGCGATGAAGCGCCACGCCGACCTGGTCGAGCGCGAAGGCGGCTCCTGCGTGATGGCCAGCCTGAACTGGTGCGGGCACTCGGGCATCCAGACGCTGCGCAGGCATACCGGCCTGGCGCTGCACGGGCACCGCAACGGCTACGGCGCGCTGTCGCGGCATCCGCTGCTGGGCATCTCCTTCCAGGCCTACCAGACGCTATGGCGGCTGGCCGGCGTGGACCACATGCACGTGCACGGGCTGCGGGGCAAGTTCTCGCAGCCCGACAGCGAGGTGGTCGAATCGGCCCGCGACTGCTTCACCCCGCTGACCGAAGCGGCGGACGACCGCGTGATGCCGGCCTTCTCGTCGGGTCAATGGGCCGGCACGGTGCCCGCCACCTGGGCGGCCGTCGGCAGCGACGACCTGCTCTTCATGGCCGGCGGCGGCATCCTCGCCCACCCCGACGGCGCGGCGGCGGGCGTGGCGAGCATCCGCCAGGCCTGGTCGGCCGCGCGCGCGGGCATCGCGCTGGCCGACGCCGCCAGGGAGCAGCCCGAGCTGGCGCGCGCCCTCGCCTTCTTCGGCAAGCCATGACGCCCGGCGAGGCACCGGCGCCGGCCGTCGTCTATTACGGCGACGACTTCACCGGCGCGACCGACACCCTGGGCACCGCCGCGCGCGCGGGCCTGCGCACGCTGCTCTTCCTGAAGACGCCCGACGCGGCGCAGCTCGAGCGCGCCGGGCCGCTCGACGTGCTGGGCATCGCGGGCGCGGCGCGGGCCATGACGCCCGAGGAGATGCAGGCCGAGCTCCGCCCGGTGGCGGCGCTGTTCCGCTCGGTGGGCGCGCGCGTGCTGCACTACAAGACCTGCTCGACCTTCGACAGCGCGCCGCACATCGGCTCCATCGGCGCGGCTGTGCGGCTGCTGCGCTCGGCGGTGCAGCAGCCGTGGACCGCGATCGTCGGCGGCCAGCCCGGCCTGGGCCGCTACTGTCTCTTCGGCAATCTCTTCGCCGCGGCGGGAAGTGGCGGCGAAGTGTTCCGCATCGACCGCCATCCCACCATGAGCCGGCACCCCGTGACACCCATGGACGAGGCCGACCTGCGGCTGCACCTCGCAAGGCAGGGCCTGGCCGAGGTGCACTGCGTGCCCTTCACCGCAGCCTCCCGAGGCAGCGATGCACTCGACACCGCGCTGCGGCAGGCGCTCAACGCGCCGCCCGCGGACGCAGTGCTGTTCGATGTCGCGGATGCCGGACAGCTCGCGGCCATCGGCGAGGTGCTGTGGACACGCGCGCGGGGTGCGACCATGCTCGCCGTCGGCCCGAGCAGCGTGGTCGATGCGCTCGCCACGGCCATGCCCTCTTCCGGCCGCGCGCCGGGCGGGCAGCCGAAGCTGGCGCCGGCGCGGGGCCCGGTGCTGGTCCTCGCGGGAAGCCTGTCGCCCGTGACCGCGTCGCAGGTCGCGGCCGCGAAATCATTCGACGTCGTGTGGCTCGATGCGCAGCAGATGGCCCGGCGCAACGCGGGAACACTGGAAGACCAGGCGGACGCGATCGCCCGCGGCCTCGCGCAGGGGCGCAACGTGCTGGCCTGCACGCGCGCGCCGCACTCTAACGGCGCCTCCGGCATGCCTGCGGCCGCGGACCTGGACGCGCAAGCCCTTGCCCGCGCGGGCGGCGACCTGCTGGCTGCCGTGCTGGCGAAACAGCCGCTCGGGCGCATCGGCGTGGCCGGCGGCGACACATCCAGCCACGGCATACAGGCGCTGGACGTCTGGGGGCTGTCCTACGCCGCCGACATGGGCGCCGGCGCATCGCTGTGCCGGGTGCACAGCGACGACGCGTCGCTCGACGGCATGGAAGTCATGCTCAAGGGCGGACAGATGGGCACGCTGGACGTGTTCGAGCGGCTGGTGCACGGCTGATCAAGCCTGCCCCTGCGCTCCTTCGGTGCGGTCGTGCACCCATCGCATGGCCTGCTGCTCCGCATGGCGCAGCGCCTCTGCCTCGGTGCCGTAGGAAGCGTTGTCGGTATCGGCAGGCAGCTCGATGTCGTCCTCGCCCACGGAGGGCGCACGGCAGATCACGACGGGCCGGTAGGTCTGGTCGTCGAGCCGCTCGGCGCGGCACAGGAAGAGCCGGCCGCGGTAGCTGAAGGTGACGAGGCGTTCCTCGAAGGCTGGCGGTGTGGCTTGTTGCATGGCTGAGTCCTTTCTTCTTTCGATGCTTGTCTTTCCAGGAGAAAAGGGGCGCGGCGCATGCGCAGCCCGAACGTCGTTCCAGGCCTACAGACATAACACCCGCGCCGCGCCAAGGTGGCGCCATGACACATCCCATCGAACTCACCATCGAGGAGCCGCTGCCGGGTGCATTTGTCTGGCAGCTGCTCGAAACCGACGATCAGGGAAAGCGCCCGCGCGTGCTGCGCAAGGCCTTCGAGCCCGCGGAGAGCTACGAGCTGGCTCTTTCCTCGGGCCAGCGCGCCTTGCAAAGCGAAATCCGGCATCGCGCGCCGCACGAGGCAAGCGCAACCTGAGTGCGCAGCCGCGTCCGGCTTACGCCGGAGCGGCGCTCTTTTGTTCGGTTCTGTTCTGGCTTGGCGCCGGCTGCCGAGCCGCCCCGCCCTGTCGCAGAGGAGCCCGTGCGCCGGCGGAAGGCCGGCGAGGCGATTTCAGGCGTGGAGCCCGAAATCCCTGATGGTGAGCGTGATGGCGCTGCCCGGGGTCGCCCTGTAGCGCGCGATGGCCGCGGGCTCTATGGCGTAGAAGTGCTCCTGGCACGCGTCGAGCAGGTGCTCGCCCATTACGCGAACGCCGAATTCGTCGTGCAGCGTTTCCTCGGAAATCTGCGCGAGTACACGCGGGCCGCCAGGGCCGTCGGGATAGAAGGCAAAGCGCACGCTCGCACTGTCGAAGCAGTAGATGCCTTCGAAATTCGTCATCTCTGATGTCTCCTTGCTGCCGCAATTCGCGATTCCGCGATTCGCTCGCGGGTCGGCGGCGATTGAGCGCGCACCGCGCGGCGTCGGGAGGGAGAAAGAAGCGCATGCGCATGCAGGAAACGTCCTACACGGATCGAGGCGCCATCTTTCACCCGGAAACGGCCATGGCTTGGTTTTCCGCGCGCCGATGAGGCGAAGATCAGGACCTCCCGATTCGCACTTCGCTGCATGCTCTTTTTTCTCTCCGCCGCAAGGCCTGCCCCGATGACCGCAACCCTCACGCTCCCTGCCCGGCTCCGCCCGCGCAGCGTCGCGTCCGCCCTGGCCGTTGCCGCGCTCGCCCTCCAGCTGGCTGCGTGCGGCGGCCCCAGCGAGGCACAGCGCCAGGCGGCGGTGACCACGGCGCCGCCCACCGACTGCACGGCCTGGGTCGGCACCGACCGCAACGCGATGATGGGCGGCTACCTGCTGCCGAAGAATCCGAAGGACGCCAAGGGGCCCAAGGTCTGCGTGCCGGTGCTGATGACGGCCAACCACCCGCCGGCCGGCTACGCGGGCGGCAACTACTACATCGGCGAGTTCACCGACGACAAGCTCAAGGCCCGCTGGCGCGCCTGCAAGGAAGACCCGGCCTGCTTCAGGCGCATCGACGCGCAGATGCAGCGCTGGCTGCCGCCCAACAAGGAACGCGCCACGCGCTCGACCGGCGTGGTCGACCCGTCGGGCCGGATCGATCCGGACAGCGCCAACGTCGACCTGAAGCAGATCCGCCGGCCGGCATTCTTCGCCAGGGCACCCTACCGCGAAGGCATCGCCGAGGCCGATGCACGCACCTACGTGGTGGAGTTCACCGCGCCGCGCGACACCTTCGAGCGCATCGACCTGAAGATGACCGGCGACATCAAGCTGCGAGGCTGGTACATCGAGGGCGCCGGCATCGACGACGGCAAGGGGAAGAAGACGCGCGCGCTGGTCGTCATGGCGCCGGGCGGCGGCGGGCAGCTCACGGCCATCCAGCATCCCGACGAGGTGGCGTACCGCGTCGACCAGAAGACCGGCAAGACCGTGCCGGTGAGCTTTCCCAACGCGACCACCGAGACCATGGGCCAGCGCTGGTGGCGCGAGAACCTGTACGCGCTCAATCAGGCCGGCTTCGACGTGCTGGCCTACGACCGGCGCGGCGAGGGCCTCTCGGGGGGCTTCAGCGACACCAACACACTGGAGCAAGGCGAGGACGTGTTCCGCGCGCTCACGGCGCTGGAGACCGGGCGCGGCCTGCGCATCCTCACGCCCAGGGGCGAACTGCTGGAAGGCGAAGCGACGCGGGGCCGGCTGCTGGCGGGCATGCCGGCCAGCGAGATTCCGCTGGTGCTCGGCGGGTATTCGCGCGGCTCGATGTCCACCGCCTGGGCAATGACGAAGAACTACGTCGCCCAGTGCAGCTTCGACATGCCCCAGCCCAACTGCACGCCGCCCAAGGGCCTGCGCAACATCCGCGGCGCGCTGCTGCTGTCTTCGTTCGCGAGCGGCGCGGGCTACGTGGGCGACTCGCCCGACCTGGCCGACCGCAACCTGTTCCTGGGCGGCATGGCGGCGGAGCACCACATCGTGTTCTATCCCAACTCGTCGACGCTGGCGGGCATGGACCGCTGGCCCGCCGCCTTCTTCGGCAAGGGCCTGTGGGACCGCGCCGAGACGCTGGAAGGCACGGTGGCGGCCTACAACCGCATCCGCGGCCTGAAGGAGATCGTGCTCGCCCGCGGGCCGCATTCCATCGAGACCTGGCCCGAATCGGACCGCGCCTACCTGCGCGAGCGCATGGTGGTGTTCGCCAAGGGGCTGATCGTCGGCGGGCGCACCATCCCCGGGGCGCGGCCGTGGAAGGACTTCAAGTCGCTGGTGGCGACCACGCCGGACTCGTGGGAGCCGTCGTCGCGGCCGAAGGGGCCCTGAGGCCGCGGCGCCGGGTTGAAAACCGGGCGCGCACCGCCACTTCCTTCAGGTTCAGCCGACCGAAAGAAGAGGTGCTCCATGGGCGCGCGCGACGAATTCATTCTTGACTCCTACTCGGCCACCGTCACGCAGGTGGCTCACACCGCCAGCGCGGCGGTCGCCCACATCAAGGTCCGGAAACCGGCACAGCGCGGCAATGCCGCGGCCCACGGCAGCGGCTCCGGCTTTCTCTTCACCCCAGACGGCTTCACGATCACCAACGCCCACGTGGTCGAGGGCGCGGGCGAGTTGCGAGCCGCGTTCGCCGACGGCACCGAGAGCGTGGCGCGGCTGGTAGGCACGGATGCCTCCACCGACATCGCCGTGCTGCGCATCGAGTCGCACCCCAGTGCCTTCCTGCCGCTGGGCAGCTCGGCCGCGCTTCAGCCTGGACAGCTGGCAGTGGCGGTCGGCAACCCGCTGGGCTTCGACTTCACCGTGACCGCCGGCATCGTGAGCGCGCTGGGCCGCAGCCTGCCCTCGCGCGGCGGGCGGATGATCGAGGACGTGATCCAGACCGACGTGGCGCTCAACCCCGGCAACTCGGGCGGCCCGCTGCTGGACAGCGCGGCGCAGGTGATCGGCGTGAACACGGCCGTGATCCCGTCGGCGCAGGGCCTGAGCTTCGCGGTGGCCATCGACACCGCCCGCTGGGTCGCCGGCGAGCTGATGCGCCACGGCGCGGTGCGGCGCGGCAAGCTGGGCGTGCAGTGCGCGGCGGTGGCCCTGCCCCGGCGCTGGGTGCGCGAGAACGAATGGCCGGTGGCCACCGGCGTGCGGGTGGTCGAGGTGGTGGCCGGATCGGCCGCCGCGCGCGACGGGCTGCGCGCCGGCGACATCCTCATCGGCTGCGACGGCGTGCCGCTGGCCCAGCTGTCGGACCTGCTCAAGCGGCTGGCGGGCGAAGGCTACGGAAAGCCGCTGCTGCTCAAGCTGCTGCGGCCGGTGGCCGGCACGCTCACGCCCTTCTACCTGACGGTGACGCCGGGGGGCTGAACCCCGGCCCGGCCGGCGCAACGACAATAGGCCCCTGCACCGAACGAAGCACCGTCAGGAGAAAACCGTGTCCACCGTCACCATCACCCCCAAAGTCGCCACCAGCAACGAGGCCCCCTTCGTCCTCTTCGGCGGCGTCAACGTCCTCGAATCGAAGGACCTCGCCATGCGCAGCGCCGAGGAATACGTGCGCGTCACGCAGAAGCTGGGCATTCCCTATGTGTTCAAGGGCAGCTTCGACAAGGCCAACCGCTCCTCCATCCACTCCTACCGCGGCCCCGGCCTCGACGAGGGCCTGAAGATCCTGCAGGCCGTGAAGGACGGCTTCGGCGTCCCGGTGATCACCGACGTGCACGAAGTCGCCCAGGCCGCGCCCGTGGCCGAGGTGGTCGACGTGCTGCAGCTGCCGGCCTTCCTGGCCCGCCAGACCGACCTGGTGGTGGCGCTGGCGAAGACCGGGCGGGTCATCAACATCAAGAAGCCCCAGTTCCTGAGCCCCTCGCAGATGCTCAACATCGTCGAGAAGTTCAAGGAAGCGGGCAACGACAAGCTGATCCTCTGCGACCGCGGCACCTGCTTCGGCTACGACAACCTCGTGGTCGACATGCTGGGCTTCGGCGTGATGAAGAAGGTGTCGCAGAACCTGCCCATCATCTTCGACGTGACCCACGCGCTGCAGCAGCGCGAGGCCGGCGCCGCCGCATCGGGCGGCCGCCGCGAACAGGTGGCCGACCTGGCGCGCGCCGGCATGGCCGTGGGGCTGGCGGGCCTCTTCCTCGAAGCCCATCCCGACCCGGCCCAGGCCAAGTGCGATGGCCCGAGCGCACTGCCGCTGGACAAGCTGGAGCCCTTCCTCACGCAGATCAAGGCGCTGGACGACCTGGTGAAGTCCTTCCCGCCGCTGAAGATCTGAGTGGCGGGGCCGGCAGCCGGCCGGTGCTCCCGCAAGGCTTCATCAGAAGTTTTCTAAAGTTTTCAATTGATCGGCCGATAACCAGCGTTGGAGGGCAGCCCGAGGGCTGCCCTCCTTCCTCTCATTCCTGGTTTCCGGAGTTCGATCATGTTCCTGAGCAACGTCTCAATCGGCAAGCGCCTGGCCATCGTGCTGGGCATCATCCTGGCGCTGTTTCTCGCCACCAGCGCCGCCGCGGTATGGAAGCTGCAACAGCTCAGCCGCGAGATAGAGACCATGATCGAGGACAACGTGAAGACCGAGCGCGCCGGCTCCGACTGGCTGCGCCACACCACCGCCGGCGTGCAGCGCGCCGCGGCCATCGCCAAGAGCAGCGACGCCAGCCTGATCGACTATTTCGCGCCGGCCACGGCGGCGTCGATCAAGAACACCAACGAGCTGCAGAAGTTCATCGAGGAGAAGCTGGTACAGCCCGACGAGCGCGCCCTGCTCGAGAAGGTCGCGGGCCTGCGCAAGGCCTACCTGGCCGCGCGCGAGGAAGTGAGCAAGCTCAAGCTCGCGGGCGACCTGCAGGGCGCCAACCGCGTGTTCGACGCGCAGTTCCAGCCCACCTCGGTCAGCTACATCGCCGGCGTGCAGCAGGTGGTGGACATGCAGCGCGAGCATCTGGACGCCGCCGCCGTCCGCGCCAACGACCTGCGCGCGCAGACCGGCACCCTGCTGATCGTGTGCTCCGCCGTGAGCCTGGTGCTGGGCACCCTGCTGGCCTGGATGCTGGCGCGCAGCATCACCCGGCCGCTGCGCAGCGCCGAGGCCATCGCGCAGGCCATCGCCGAGATGGACCTGACCGGCAATCCCCAGGCCAGCTACGCCGGCGACGAGACCGGCCACCTGCTGCGCGCCCTCGACCAGATGCGCACCGCCTTGCAAGGCTCGCTGGCGCAGGTGCACGGCGTGGTGGCGAACGTGTCGACCGCCAGCACGCAGATCGCCGTGGGCAACCAGGACCTGTCCTCGCGCACCGAGGAGCAGGCCAGCTCGCTGGAGCAGACCGCCGCCTCGCTGGAGGAGCTGACCTCCACCGTGAAGCAGAACGCCGACAACGCGCGACAGGCCAACCAGCTGGCCACCTCCGCTTCGGAAGTGGCGGCGCGCGGCGGCAGCGTGGTGTTCCAGGTGGTGGAGACGATGGGCTCGATCAATGCCTCCTCGCGCAAGGTGGTGGACATCATCAGCGTGATCGACGGCATCGCCTTCCAGACCAACATCCTCGCGTTGAACGCGGCCGTCGAGGCCGCGCGCGCGGGCGAACAGGGCCGCGGCTTCGCGGTGGTGGCTTCCGAAGTGCGCAGCCTCGCGCAGCGCTCGGCAGCCGCGGCCAAGGAAATCAAGTCGCTGATCGGCGATTCGGTCGAGAAGGTCGAGGAAGGCAGCCGCCAGGTGGCCGACGCGGGCCGCACGATGGAAGAGATCGTCGGCAGCGTGAAGCGGGTGACGGACATCATGGGCGAGATCAGCGCCGCGAGCCAGGAGCAGACCTCGGGCATCGAGCAGATCAACCAGGCCGTCACGCAGATGGACCAGACGACTCAGCAGAACGCGGCGCTGGTCGAGCAGGCCTCGGCGGCGGCACAGTCGCTGCAGGAACAGGCGGGCAGCCTGTCGCGCATCGTCGGCAAGTTCAGGCTGGAGCAGCAGCATCGCCAGAACCACGCTGACGAGACCCCGGGCATCGGGGCCGGCCGCCTGCAGCTGATTGCGGCACGCTGAAAAGGAAAGAAAGAGAAACAGGCGAAAAGACCGGCAAGGGCTGCGCACCGGAGAAAGAGGCGAAACTAGGCGCCAGCCTTTCTCCCCCCGGAGCCCAATTTGTCGTCATCCAAAGCCGCCCGCATCGCCCTCTCCGCCTCGGCCGCCGCGATCGGGAGCATCGCCGCCTACTGGACACTGCTCGCCGCGCGCCAGGGGCACATCCTCTTCAACGCCCGCAAGCTGCCGGTCGTTCCGCTGTCCGACGATTTCTCGACCTACTCCCACACCGTGCCGGGCGGCATGGTGCGCGGCTATGTCTACCACCCGCAGGGCGAGGAGGCGCTGCAGGACCTCTTCATCTACTTCGCAGGCCGCGGCGAGGACGTGCGCGCCACCGCGCAGACGCTGCACTGGCTGCCCGAGGGCTTCGGCTTCGCGGCGGTCAACTACCGCGGCGTGGCCGACTCGCAGGGGCATCCGTCCGAGATCGCCTCGGTGCAGGACGCCTGCCAGTTCGCCAGGCACCTGCGCAAGGCCTTTCCCCACGCGCGCCTGCACGTGGTGGGCCGCAGCCTGGGCACGGGCGTGGCCATCCAGCTCGTGGCGCGGCAGGAGTTCGCGAGCCTGCAGCTGGTGACGCCCTACGACTCGATGCTGGAGGTGGCGAAGAAGCGCTTTCCGCTGGTGCCGCTGTCGCTGCTGCTGCGCCACCAGTTCAACTCGCTGGAGCACTGCAAGGAAGTCGCGGCCAAGACGCAGGTGCTGCTGGCCGAGACCGACGACGTGGTGCTGCCCGAGCGCTCGCAGAAACTCATCGCGGCATGGCCCACGCCCGTCAGCGTGACGACCGTGCCGGCTTCGGACCATCACAACATCATGGGCCTGGAAGCGACCTGGCTGCACCTCGTCGACTTCGCGCTGACCTCGGTGCTGCCGGAGCTGAAGGAAGCGTAGCCGGCCGCGCGGCCGCTACCGGTAGTGGCCCGCCATGAAATCGATGAAGGCGCGCACAGAGGGCTGAACATGCCGCGTGCGCGGATACAGCGCCGCATAGGTGCGCTGCCCCAGCGTGACCTCCGGCAGCACGCGGACCAGGGCGCCCGACTGAATGTCGGCGCGCACCGTGTGCCATGTCAGCGCGGCAATGCCAAGGCCGCTTCTCGCGGCCGAGTACAGCGCGGTGATCGTGTCGCAGGCGAAGCGCCCTTCCGGCTTGAATGACTGCTGCCGGCCATCAGGCATGTGCAGCGTCCAGTGCGCGGGACTTTCGGGCCCGTTGTGGAGCAGGCACTGGTGCTTCGACAGCTCGTCCGCCGCTGCGGGAACACCGTGCTCCACCAGGTAGCGCGGTGCGGCGACAAGCACCATGTCGGAGACCGCCAGCGTCCTCGCCATCATCGAAGCGTCTTCAAGTCCGGCGCTGATGCGCAAGGCCACGTCGATGCCTTCGGCGACCAGCTTCGTGAAGCGGTCGGTGCAGACCACCTCCAGCCGGATGCCCGGATGGCGCGACTGGAACGCCGGCAGCCACTCGGGCAGCTCGAGCGTCGCGATCGCCAGCGGCATGCTCACCTTCAGCGTGCCCGAGGGCGCCTTGCCATCGGCCGCGACATCCGCCTGCGCGGCATCGAGCCGCGAAAGGATGTCGGCGCAGGCGGCGTAGTAGCGGCTGCCCGCCTCGGTCAGCGTGATGCCGCGCGTGTCGCGCCGCACCAGCTGCGCGCCCAGCGATTTCTCCAGCGCCTGCAGCTGGCGCGAGAGGCTGGAGTGCGTCGTGTCCAGCGACTGGGCTGCCGCCGAGAGGCTCTTTGCCTGCGCGATGCGTTGAAAGGCACGCATCGCCTTGACCTGATCCATGCGCCGCCCTCCCGCGGGTACTTCAGAAGCCGCGCATTTTCCGTCAGGCGACCGGCAGGGCCAGGATCTGCGAAGTGCTCAGCACGTCGCCGAAGGTGTCCTCGATCTCGGCCAGCGCCGCGCGGTGCAGGCTGTCGTGCGACACGGTGTCGCCGTTCTCGCGGCGGATCGCGCGGGTGGCGGTGGCATCGGAAGACACGACCACGTCGAAGCCCTGCGGCCCTGCGTCGCGGGCGGCGCCGGCCACGCAGGCATGGGTCATCAGGCCGGCGATCACCAGCGTCTGCACGCCGGCCGAGCGCAGTTGCTGCGCGATGTCGGTGCTCGCGAAGACGCTGACGGTGGTCTTCTGCACGACCTTGTCGCGCGAGCGGGGCTGCATCTCGGGGTGGAAGGCGACGGTCTTGCCGCCCCTGGCGAAGGTGGCTGCGCCTTCGGGTGCGATGTGCTGGATCTGGAAGACGGGCATCGCGTGCTGGTCGGCCCAGGCCAGCAGGCGCCTGGTCTGGGCAGCGGCGCGCGCGCCGTCGGCAATGGGCATGCGGCCGGTGAAGTATTCGTTCTGGAAGTCGATCACCAGCAGCGCCGTCGCGTTGCGGCGCAGTTGCTGTATCGGCTTCGCGCCCGACATCGCGCGG
This sequence comes from Variovorax sp. 278MFTsu5.1, assembly GCF_048305045.1. Classification (NCBI taxonomy): domain Bacteria; kingdom Pseudomonadati; phylum Pseudomonadota; class Betaproteobacteria; order Burkholderiales; family Comamonadaceae; genus Variovorax; species Variovorax sp. 278MFTsu5.1. The sequence goes on along the minus strand of NZ_CP157622.1, from coordinate 2,804,295 downwards.
ATGGTGGGCGTGGGCAGCGGCTGCGTTGTTGCAGCCGCTGCCGCCGAGCCGCCGACGATGCCGGCCGCATACGGCGCGACGAGCACGCCCATGAGTCCGCGGCGGGAGAGTCCTGATGAGAAAGACATGTTTGCTGTTCCTGTAGGTCCATCGAAATCGATGGGGGAAAGTCTAGGAACGGCCTTCCTTCACGCCTAGGCGGGCGCGGCGACAAGTGTTGTGCGGGATGCGCACAGCACCCCGAGCCTTCAGCGCGAAGAAGTATTTGCCGCGATTCCGTCGAGCAGCACATCGAGCGCCTGCCCGGCGCTGAGCATCAGGGTGTCGATCTGCGCATCGGGCGTGCGCATCACGCCCACGCCCAGCAATGCCGAGAGGCCATGGACCATCGCCCAGCAGGTGTGCGAAAGCTGCCGGGCATCGCCCTCGCGGAAGGTGCCATCGGCCTGACCGTCGCCCACCAACTGGAGCAGCTGGTCGAAAAGTCGCGCGCCGGCCTGCACCAGCCCTTCGTTCGAGCGCGATTGAGCTACCGCGCCGAACATGTGGGCCAGCAGCCGCGGCGACCTCAACCCGAAGCCGACATAGGCGCTGCCGCAGGCCTTGAGCCTCGAACGGGCGCCGGCGGGAGCCGCGTCGATCGCCGACTGGCAGGCCGCCTGCATCTCGTCGAAGCCCTGCAGCGCCACGGCCTCCATCAGCGCGCGCTTGTCCTGGAAATGGCGGTACGCGGCGGTGTGCGAGACGCCCACGGCCTTGGCCATCTCGCGCATCGAAAGGCCGTCGAGGTTGTCGCGCTCCATCTGCTCGCGGGCATAGGCAAGAAGGCCCGCCTTGAGATCGCCGTGGTGGTACGAAGAGGATGAAGAAGAGGAGGAAGAGGAAGACGAGGTCGTGCTCATCGGCAATGCCCTGATGTTGACAGTGGAAACTATACGCCCGCACAATGTTTCCACTGTAAACACACGTCATCCGTCATGAGCTTTCTCTTCTTCATCTCCTCCTTCGGCGTGATCGCCTGGGCTGTCTCCCATCTGCTGAAGCGCCCACTAGGCCTGCGCGCCGCCATGCGCTGGGGCATGGGCCTCGGCTTCCTGTTCACCGGCGTCGACCACTTCGTGAGCGCCTCCACGCGCTACGCGCCGATGATTCCCGACGCCCTCGCCGGGCACGCGCTGGCCTGGGTCTACCTGACCGGCGTTGCGGAGCTTGCCGGCGGGCTGGGCCTGCTGGTCCCGGCGCCGGTCTACCGGCGCCTCGGCCTGCCCAACCTGCAGCGGCAGGCGGGCATCTGGCTCTCGGTGATGCTGGTCTGCGTGGTCAGCGCGAACATCAGCGTCGCGCTCAAGGGGCAGACGGTGCAGGGGTTGGAGTTCGGCGCGTGGTACTTCTGGATCCGGCCGCTGTTCCAGCCCGTTTTTATTGCATGGGCGCTGTATTGCTCCGGTGTCTGGCCCCGGCAGGCACCGCAGTCGCGCGTGCCGCAGCCGAAGAACGGGAAGCTCGCGGCCTGAAGCGGCAAAGCAACACAAACTGTCAACGCGGAGGCCGCCATCAAGATAATCCGCCTCCATGGACTCCCTCATCGCCGCCTCCGCCCGCGCCCTTGCCGCGGGCGATGCGCTCGGAGCGCTCAAGCGGGTCGCCCTGCGCGACGATCCGCCGGCGCTGGCGCTGCGCGGCATCGCGATGGCCCAGCTCGGCGAGCATCCGCGTGCGCGCGAGTTGCTGCGGCGCGCCGCGCGCGGCTTCGGTGCGCATGAGGAGCTTTCGCGCGCTCGCTGCATCGTCGCCGAGGCCGAAGTCGCCCTGGCCATGCGCGACCTGGGCGGATCGACACGCTCACTGGCGCATGCCGCCACCGCGCTGGAATCGCACGAGGATCACGCCAATGCAGTGCAGGCCCGGCTGATCGCGGCGCGCCGCCTGCTGCTGCTGGGCCGGCTCGAAGACGCGGAGGCGGCCCTCGCTCATCTCAACACGCGCGGCCTGCCACCTTCGCTGACGGCGGTGGCCGAGCTTGCGACGACAGAACTGTCGCTTCGCTCATTGCGCATCGCGGCTGCGCAGGCCTCGCTCGCCCGTGCGCACGAAGCAGCGGTTCGCGCGCGCGTGCCGGCCCTGCTCGCAGAAGTCGCCGAGGCCCAAGCCGCCTTCGAGCGCCCCGCCGCCCGGCGGGTCGGCTCCGGCGGCGAGCAGCCGCTGCGCCTGGGCGAAGTCGCCGCCCTCCTCGCCTCGGACACGCTGGTGGTCGACGCCTGCCGCCGTGGCCTGGGCGCCGGCGATGCGTGGCGGCCTCTGGCGCGGCGGCCGGTGCTGTTCTCGCTGGCACGCTCGCTCGCCGAGGCATGGCCGGGCGATGTCGATCGCGAGGCCCTGATCGAAAGCGCCTTCCGCACCCGCCACCCCGACGAAACGCATCGCGCGCGCCTGCGCGTGGAGATAGGCCGGCTGCGCGCGCTCGTCCAAGCGATGGCGAGCATCGAGGCCACGCCGCGCGGCTTCGTGCTCCGGCCGCACGGCGAGCGCGGCGTCGCGGTGCTGGCACCGCCCATCGACGGCGAACAGGCCTCGCTGGCGGCGCTGCTTTCCGATGGCGCCGCATGGTCCACCTCGGCCCTTGCGCTGGCGCTGGGGGCCAGCCAGCGCACGGTGCAGCGCGCGCTGGTCGAGCTGGAGGCACAGGGCCGGGTGCGTTCCATCGGCAAGGCCCGGTCGCAGAAGTGGCTCGCGCCGCCGCTGGCCGGATTCACGACGATCTTGTTACTCCCCGCTGCGCTGCCTATTGAATAGAGTTGGCTCCAGGCGCCTGTTCCGGGGCGCTTCACACAAGGAGCCAACGATGAGCAGCAAGACAGGCAAGAGCCATCCCACGGTACGCGCCGCCGAGATCGTGCGCGAATACGGCCCGTTCGGCGGCGCCGGCCAGGTCCACGGCGTGACCCACGACGGCCGCCGCGTATGGGCCGCCACCGGCGCGAAGCTGGTGGCCTTCGACCCCGCCAGCGGCGAGGCCAGCCAGACGCTGGACGTCCCCTGCGACGCCGGCACCGCCTTCGACGGCAAGTACCTCTACCAGATCGCCGAGTCGCGCATCGACAAGATCGACCCGGCCACCGGCAAGGTGCTGGCGTCGATCCCCTCGCCCGGCAACGGCTACGACTCGGGCCTGACCTGGGCCGAGGGCAGCCTGTGGGTGGGCCAGTACCGCGACCGCAAGATCCACCAGGTCAACCCCGAGACCGGCGCCGTGGTGCGCACCATCGAGTCGAACCGCTTCGTCACCGGCGTGACCTGGGTCGACGGCGAACTCTGGCACGGCACCTGGGAGGCGGAGGAAAGCGACATCCGCCGCATCGACCCGCAGACAGGCGCCGTGCTGGAGCGGCTCGAAATGCCGCGCGGCGCGGGCGTGAGCGGGCTCGAGTCCGACGGCGCCGGTCTCTTCTATGCCGGGGGCGGCGCCAGCGGCAAGGTCCGCGCGGTGCGCCGTCCCCAGTCCAGCCACTGACCCAGGAGCCACCATGAACACCACGACCATCGAAGCCCCCGAAACGACGAACCACCGCGTCGTCTCCAGCGAGCAGTGGCTCGCGGAACGCAAGGCATTCCTTGCACGCGAAAAGGAACTGACACATCTGCGCGACCAGATCGCCCGCGAGCGCCGCGCGCTGCCATGGGAGCGCGTGCAGAAGAACTACGTCTTCGACACGCCCGAGGGCAAGCGCACGCTGGCCGATCTCTTCAAGGGCCGCAGCCAGCTGCTGGTGCAGCACTTCATGCTCGGCCCGGACTGGGAGCAAGGCTGCCAGAGCTGCTCCTTCATGGCCGACCATACCGACGGCATGAACGTGCATCTCGCGCACCGCGACATCACGCTGGTGGCCGTCTCGCGCGCGCCTCTCGCGAAGATCATGCAGTTCCGCGAACGCATGGGCTGGCGCTTCGACTGGGTGTCGTCGCACGGCAGCGACTTCAACCTCGACTTCCACGTCAGCTTCACGCCCGAGGAGCTGGCCACCGGCGAGGTCTACTACAACTACGGCAAGCTGCCCTTCCCGCACGACGAGGCGCCCGGCATCAGCGCGTTCTACAAGAGTGAAGCAGGCGAGGTGTTCCACACCTACTCGACCTTCGGCCGCGGCGTGGAAGTGATGATGGGCGCCTACAACATGATGGACCTCATGCCCAAGGGCCGCGACGAGCGCGATGTGCCCTACAAGATGGACTGGGTGCGCCACCACGACCGCTACGAGTCGCAGACGGAAACGCCCGCCATCGGCGCGTGCTGCTGCGACAGGCAGGCCTGAGGCGCGAGCGGCGGCAGCCTCGACGCGTGAAGGCGACGACATCATGGCAAGCCTCTGGCAATGGCTCGCGGTCGCGGGAGCCGGCGCGCTTCACGGGCTGAACCCCGCCTCCGGCTGGGTCTTCGCGGCCGCCAGCGGCCTCCGGTCGGGAGACCGTTCGCGGGTGCTGCGGGCATTGGTGCCGATCGCCCTCGGGCACGCCGCGTCCGTAGCGCTCGTGGCTGGCGCAGTGGTGCTCGCTCCCTCGATGGATCGCGTCGCCCTGCAGTGGGCGGCGGGCATGCTGCTCGTCGCCGTGATCGCGCATCACATGTGGCGCGGCAGCAAGACCGGCCACGCCGGGCTCGCACTCTGGTCCTTCATGATGTCCACCGCCCACGGCGCCGGACTGATGCTGGTGCCGGCGCTGATCCCGCTTTGCATGAGCGAAGCGCCGGCGGCCCGGGAGATCACCGCGTCGGGCTCGCTGGCGCTGGCTTTCGCGGCAGTCGGCGTGCACATGGCGGCGATGCTGACGGTCACGGGTGCGGTCGCGGTCGGGGCGAGCCGCGGCTTCGACGTCGCACTCGCGCTGTTCCAGCGGCGGCCGTACGGGGAGCCAAAGCCTCGACGCTAGCGCTTGCGGGAACCGCCGCCCTCGCCCTTCGCGGCGGTGACCAGCCCCGCGCTCTCGACGAAGCCATGGATCAGCTTCAGCCGCGGTGAAGCCCTGAGCCACAGGATGCCGAAGCGCCGCGTTTCCGAGGGCAGCGGCAGCGGGATCTTCACGATGCGCTGCCCTTCGAGCAGCGGTGAAGCGATGTCGGGCACGACCGACACGCCCAGGCCCCGGTCGACCATCATCGCGATGGCCAGCAGCGAACTGAGCTCGAAGCGCTCCTGCGGCACGATGCCGGCGGCGCGCAGGTAGCGGTCGGCCTGCTTGCCGCCGCCGAGGTTGCGGTCGTAGCGGATCAGCGGCGAGGTGCGCAACAGCTCGTGCGGGTCGCGCCGCGCGAGGCGGCTGGGTGCGAGCAGCACCAGGGGCTCCTCGCGCAGCAGCGCCCAGTCGAATGTCTTGGCGAGCGCGAACTGCGGATACAGGCACACGGCCGCGTCGAGATCGCCCTGCTGCATCGCCTTGTAGAGCGTGGCGGTGGTGCCCGACTGCAGGAACACCTTGACGCCCGGATGCGTCTTCACGAAGCGCGCGAGGATGTCCGGCAGCAGGCTGTGGATGGCCGTGTTGATGGTGCCGATGACCAGTTCGCCGCCCGCCGACTCGCTGCCCAGCAGCGCCTTGATGTCGCTCACCTCGCGCAGCAGCGTGCGCGCCCGCTGCACCAGCCGGTGGCCGGCCTCGGTCGGCTGCACGGTGCGGCCGGCGCGCGCGAGCAGCGGCGCGTTGAGCTCGCGCTCCAGCGCGCGGATCTGCTGCGCCACCGCGCCGGGCGTGAGGTCGAGCCGGCGCGCGGCCTCGGACATCGAGCCCGACTCCACCACCAGAAGAAAGCTTTGCAGGTAGGCCGTTTCCATGAAGATAGATTTTCTGCGATGTGATCGCAGTGAACAGCTGTTTTTCTCTTCTCATGAACTGCCGACACTGCCCTCATGAGAAGCAAACTCTTCGTTCCCGGCACCCGCCCCGAACTGTTCGCCAAGGCGCTTGCCGGCGAGGCGGACGCCATCAGCCTCGACCTGGAAGACGCCGTGTCCGAGCCGCGCAAGGACGAGGCGCGCGAGACGGTGCGCCAGTTCCTCGAGAGCGGCGACGCGGCTTCGTCGCGCAAGACGCTGATCGTGCGCGTCAACGCCATGGATACGCCGCATTTCGAGCGCGACATTGCGGCGGTCGCGCGCACCGGCGTGCACCTGATCAACCTGCCCAAGCCGCAGAGCCCCGCGCATGTGCGCGCAGCCGCCGAAGCCATCGAGCGCGCGGAGCAGGCCAACGGCGTGCAGGCGCCCATCGGACTGCTGCTGAACATCGAGACGCCCGCCGCCCTGCGCATGGCCGCCGAACTCGCGCTGGCGCATCCGCGCGTGGCGGGGCTGCAGCTGGGGCTGGGCGACCTGTTCGAGCCGCTGGGCATCGCCCGGCGCGAGCCCTCGGCGATCCGCCAGGCGATGTTCGCGGTGCGCATTGCCGCTGGCGAGGCGGGCCTGTACGCCTACGACAGCGCCTTCGCCGACATCCGCGACGCCGAGGGCTTCCGTGCCGAGGCGAAGCTGGCGCGCGACCTGGGCTTCCTGGGCAAGACCTGCATCCACCCGAGCCAGATCGCCATCGCCAACGAGGTGTTCCGCCCGACCGACGAGGAGATCGCGCACGCCCGCAAGGTGGTCGAGGCGGCGCGCGAAGCCGACGCCAAGGGCGTCGGAGCGTACGTGGTGGACGGAAAGATGATCGACATCCCCTTCGTGATCCGCGCGCGCGCCATCGTAGAGAGCGCGCGCAGCCTCGGTCTGATGCCAAGCTGATTCCAGGCTGACCCTGCTTCATCATCCATAAGAAAACCGGAGACAAGACAGATGCGTATTCCCTCGTTCCTTCGCCCGCGCGCGCTCGCCGCAGCCTCGACAGTCGTGCTTGCCGCGCTGGGCGGCACCGCGCTCGCGCAGGCCGCCTACCCTTCCAAGCCCATCACCATCGTCGTGCCCTACCCGGCCGGTGGCTCCAACGACACCTTCGCGCGGCAGGTGGCGAAGGAGCTGGGCGACCAGCTCAAGCAGCCGGTCATCATCGACAACCGCCCCGGGGCGAGCGGCAACACCGGCACGGGGCAGGTGGCCAAGGCAGCGCCCGACGGCTACACCCTTGTAGCCGTGTCTTCGAGCATGACGACCAACGCGGCGGTGCAGTCGAAGCTGCCCTTCGACCCGGTCAAGGGACTCGCGCCGGTGGCGATGTTCGCCAAGGGGCCGTTCATTGTCGCGGTCAACAACGAGTTCCCCGCGAAGACGCCGGCCGAACTCATCGCCGCCATCAAGGCGAAGCCGGGCCAGTACAACTACGCCTCCTCCGGCTCGGGCAGCGTCAACCAGTTCGGCACCGAGCTGCTGAAGGCCAAGGTGGGCGACCTGCAGATCGCGCACATCCCGTACAAGGGCATGGGCCCGGCGGTGACCGATCTCGTGGGCAACCAGACGCAGTTGCTGATCTCCAGCGGCCCCTCGCTGCTGCCGATGGTGCGCGCCGGCAAGCTGCGCGCGGTCGGCATCACGAGCCTGAAGCCGAGCCCCATCGCACCCGACCTCACACCCATTTCGACTGCGGTGCCCGGCTACGAGTTCGAACTCTGGTGGGGCCTGCTGGCGCCGGCGGGCACGCCGCCCGACGTGATCGCGAAGCTGAACGGCGCGGTCAACCAGATCCTGTCGAAGCCCGAGATCGCGGCCAACTTCCTGCGCGAAGGCGCCATCGCCACGCCGCTCACGCCGGCGCAGTTCGGCACCGTCATCGCCGAAGACGTGGAGCGCTGGAAGAAGCTGGCGAAGCAACAGAACATCACCGCAGACTGAACAAGGAAAGAGAAAGCCCATGAGCCACACCGCCCCTGAGGACACGCGCCTGCCAGAGCGCCAGGGCCCCGCCGGGCCGCTGAGCGGCCTGCGCGTGCTCGACCTGAGCGCCTACATCGCGGGCCCGTACGGCTGCTCGCTGCTGGCCGACCAGGGCGCGGAAGTCATCAAGATCGAGCCGCCCACGGGCGACAACCTGCGCAAGTACCCCTCGACGCTGGAGGCCGAGAGCCGCGCCTTCATCGGCGTGAACCGCAGCAAGCTGGGCGCGGTGCTCGACCTGAAGAACCCCGAGGACCTGGCCGCGCTGATGGAGCTGGTGCACGGCGCCGACGTGCTGGTGCACAACTTCAGGCCCAGCGTGCCACCGCGGCTGGGCATCGCCTACGAGCAGTTGAAGACGGTGAACCCGCGGCTCATCTACTGCGCCGTCACCGGCTACGGCGAGACCGGACCGCTGCGCGAGAAGGCCGGCTACGACCAGGTGCTGCAGACCATGACCGGCATGTGCGCGCTGCAGGGCAAGCGCGGAGAGCCGCCCGAGATCATCTACGGCTCTGTGGTGGACTACTACGCGGCCGCGCTGGTGGCCGCGGGCGTCGCCTCGGCGCTGTACGAGCGCGAGAAGAGCGGCGAAGGCCAGTTCGTGGGCGTCTCGCTGCTGCGCTCGGCGCTCACGATGCAGTCGGCGCGCATGGTGTGGGCCGAGGGCGAGCCCAAGGAAGTGGGGCGCGACATGCGCTCCGGCGGCATCACCGGCATCCACCCCACGCGCGAGGGGCACATCTACATCTCGGCCAACACGCCGCACTTCTGGCAGGCGCTGTGCGCCAAGGTCGGCCTGGCCGAACTGGCAGCCGACGAGCGCTACGACTCGGTGCGCAAGCGCGCCCAGCATGCGGCCGAGATCGTGCCCAGGCTGCGCGCCGCGCTGGCCGGGCGCACCGCGCTCGAATGGGAAGAGATCTTCGGCGAGGACGTGCCCTGCTCCGCCGCGCGCACGGTGGAAGACATGTTCGACAACGAGCAGGTGCTGGCCGAGGACATGGTCGCGAACATTGCGCACCCGACCCTGGGCTCGTACCGCGGCTTCACCCGCCCGGTGCGCTTCGGCCGCACGCCGGGGCCCGAGCCCTTCGCGGCGCCCACGCTGGGGCAGCACACCGCCGCCGTGCTGGCCAAGCGGCGCACGGGCGACTGAGCCATGGCCGACGAGATCGACGTGCCGCACAGCGCGGGCACGCGCAAGCCCGCCATCGCGGCGCCCGAGGGCGCGTGCGACGCGCACATCCACGTGTACGACCGCCGCTTTCCGATGCACGGCGCGCCCGATGCGATGCTCGACCACGCCACCGCCGAAGACTATCGCCTGCTGCAAACGCGCACCGGCACGCAGCGTACGGTGGTCGTGCAGCCGCGCGTGCACGGCACCGACAACAGCGTGACGCTGGCTGCCATCCAGGCCCTGGGCGCGCATCGCACGCGCGGCGTGGCGGTGGTGCGGCCCGAGGTGAGCGATGCCGAGCTGAGGCAACTGCACGAGGGCGGTATCCGCGGCATCCGCTTCACGCTGTACACGGCGGCGAACGCGGCGACGGACTTCTCCATGGTCGAGCCGCTGGCCCGTCGCGTTGACGCGCTCGGCTGGCACGTGCAATTGCACTGGAGCGCCGACCAGATCGCCGCGCATTCGGCGCTGCTCGATCGCCTGCCCTGCACGGTGGTGTTCGACCATCTCGCGCGGCTGCCGCAGCCCGACGGGCTCTCGCACCCCGCCTACCGCATCGTGAGCCGGCTGCTCGACAACGGCCGCACCTGGATCAAGCTCTCGGGCGCCTACCTCGACTCCGCAGCCGGCGCCGAGGGCGGCTACGCCGACACCGTCGACGTCGCCCGGGCCTGGGCGACGCAGGCGCCCGAGCGCGTCGTGTGGGGCAGCGACTGGCCCCACCCGACCGAACGCCCGGCCAAGCCCGACGACGCGCAGCTCTTCGACCTGCTGGGCCGCTGGGTGCCCGACGAGACCGCGCGCCGCCGCGTGCTGGTCGACAACCCCGCGCGGCTCTACGACTTTCAATGAACCCCAAGACCCGAGACATCGAGATGAAGAAGCGACTCCTCCTGAAATCCATCGCCGCACTGGCCGCCAGCGCCGCTCCCCTGCTGGGCTGGGCCGCCTGGCCCGACAAGCCGATCCGCATGGTGGTGCCTTATGCCGCAGGCGGCGGCGCCGACAACACGGCACGCATCGTCGCGCAGCAGATGAGCGCCGCGCTGGGCCAGCAGATCGTGATCGACAACAAGCCGGGCGCGGGCGGCGTGATCGGCGCCGACAACGTGGCCAAGGCGGCGACCGACGGCTACACCGTGCTGTACGACGCCTCGGCGTTCTCGGTGAACCCCTCGCTGCGCAAGCTGCCCTTCGACGCGGCGAAGGACTTCATTCCGGTGTCGCTGGTGGCCACGGCGCCGCAGATCCTGGTCGTGCCCGCGAGCGCGCCCTACAAGACGGTGCCGGAGTTCATCGACTACGCGCGCAAGAACCCGGGCAAGCTGAGCTTCGCGTCGGCCGGCGGCGGCACCGGCTCGCACCTGGCGGGCGAGGCACTGAACGAGCAGGCGAAGATCAACCTGATGCACGTGCCCTACAAGGGCGGCGCGCCCGCGCTGACCGACGTGATGGGCGAGCAGGTGTCGGCCTACTTCGGCAACGTGGCCTCGACGCTGAGCTACGTGAAGAGCGGCAAGCTGCGCGCGCTGGGCGTGAGTTCCAGCAAGCGCGTGCCGGGGTTGCCCGATGTGCCGACGCTGGCCGAGTCGGGCCTGCCGGGCTACAACGTGGTCGAGTGGAACGGCGTGTTCCTGCCCAAGGGCACGCCGGCCGATATCGTGCAGAAGCTGGGCAAGGCGGTGCAGGCCGCCGTCAACGCCCCCGCAGTGAACCAGAAGCTGCTGCAGCTCGGCCTGGAACCGGCCGGCACGACGCCGGAGGCCTTCGCGAAGTTCGTGAAGGACGAGACCGGCAGGGTGAGCGCGCTGGTCCGCGCGCGCAACATCAGGGTCGACTGACCCTCGCGCCCGGCGGAGTGTGAAACGGGTGTGAAACGTAGTGTGCGGGCAGCGTCCCGCAGATACACAGGAATACGCAATTCGCTGCGCGCGCAGGCGGCCCGGCGAAGAATCGGCTCCGTTCACAGACGAACGTCCGTCACTCTTCCGAAGGAACCGCCATGCGCTTTCGCTCTTCCGCCCTCTATTTCGCAGTCGCCGTCGCCGCCTCGGCGGCCGCCCTCACGCTGACCTTCGCCGCGCCCTCGCCGTTCGGCGGCGATGTTCCCGCCAGCGAGGCTGCACCGGCGCCGGAATTCCAGAACATCGACAACTGGCTCAACTCGCAGCCGCTCAAGCTCAGCGAGCTGCGCGGCAAGGTGGTGCTGGTCGACTTCTGGACCTACACCTGCATCAACTGCCTGAACCACCTTCCCTACGTGAAGGACTGGAACCAGAAGTACAAGGACAAGGGCCTGGTGGTGGTCGGCGTGCACACGCCGGAGTTCGCCTTCGAGAAGTCGACGAAGAACGTGAAGGACGCCATCGAGCGCCTGCAGATCAAACACGCGGTTGCGCAGGACAACAGCTACGGCACCTGGAAGGCCTTCAGGAACCAGTACTGGCCCGCCGTGTACCTGATCGACAAGCAGGGGAAGATCGTCTACTCGCACTTCGGCGAGGGCAGCTACGGGACCACAGAGAAGAAGATCCAGGCGCTGCTGGCCGAACCTGCGCCCGCCGCCAGCACTGCGGCTCCTTCGGGAACCTGAAGCCGCGCGGAGCAGCAGACATGAAGAAACTCTGGCTCGCCCTGCTCTTCTTCGCGGGCGGCGTCGCGCATGAAATCCGCAATCCGGTGAGCTGCCAATGCATCTCGTCCAGACGGGAAGACGGCACGCGCAAGCCGTCGAAGTGAAGCTGAGACCGCTCTACTTCGCTGGATGATTCCGGCGGTAGAGCTCCCACTCCTCGATCTGCCTGCCATCCGGAAGCTCGCAGATGCCGTACTGCCCCTTGTCGTTCGACCTCAGGAGCGTCTTGCCCCCGAGGCTCTTGCAGTAGACCGACGCCGGGTTCGCCATGCCGACCGGCGGCGGCGCAGGCCGTGGCGGCTCGGGCTGGGCACACGCGGTGACCAGCAGAAGCGAAAGAAGCGCGCCCGCCGGGAGGAACAGTGGCTTGATCATTCCGCGAGTGTAGGCCCGCGGCTTCGGCCTCAGTCCAGCGCCTCGACGGCCGACGAGAAGACGTAGCCCTCGCTGCGCACCGTCTTGATGTAGCGCGGCTCGCGCGCATCGTCGCGCAGCCGCTGGCGCAGGCGGCTCACCAGCAGGTCGATGGAGCGCTCGAAGAGCTCGGCCTCGCGGCCCTGGGTGAGGCTCAGCAGCTGGTCGCGGCTCAGCACCTTCTGGGGATGGTCGAGAAACACCATCAGCAGCCGGTACTCCGCGCCGCTGAGCGCCACCATCACGCCGCTGTTGTCGATCAGGTTGCGCGCGGTAGTGTCGACCTGCCAGTCGCCGAAAGCCAGCCTCGAGGCCGACTCGGTGGAGCGCATGTTCGGCGGCAGCATGCGCGTGCGGCGCAGCACCGAGCGGATGCGCGCCAGTAGCTCGCGCGCGGAAAACGGCTTGGCCAGGTAGTCGTCGGCGCCCATCTCCAGGCCGAGGATGCGGTCGGCCTCCTCGCTTCGCGCGGTGAGCATCAGGATGGGCGTGGCCTTGTACTTGCCGGTGCGCAGGTCGCGGCACAGCGTGAGGCCGTCTTCGCCCGGCAGCATCAGGTCGAGGATGATGAGATCGAAGGGCCCCGACTCCTCCAGCGCCGCGCGCATGTGCCGCCCCGTGGGCACCGTCACCACGCGCAGGCCGTTCTTGACCAGGTAGGTGGAGAGCAGTTCGCGGATTTCCCGGTCGTCGTCGACGATGAGGATGTGGTCGGAGGTCTTGGCGATGTTCATGGCGGTGCGGCGAGGCGCCCGAGGAAAAGCGGGCAGGTGCAATGTAGCCCGGACAGGCGCCGGATCGGGCGGTTTTGTATTCCCGTGTATCCCGGGGGCCGGACGGCCACACTATGTTGCTCGGCTGGCGCCGTGGCTGTGGGCGCGTGGGCGGCGGGTAATGTTGTATGTCAGGCCACGCCGCCCAACACACTGGAATACAAAGCGCCGCGCCGCGAGGCGGAAGCGGGTCTATAAACCTGCCCATGCCTACTTCCGCCGCCAGCCTTTCCGCCGACATCGCCCCGGCCTCCCCCGCCACGGGCCTGCGCCGTCTGCTGCCGCGCTCGCTGTTCTCGCGGGTGACGCTGATCATCGTCGTCGGGCTGGCCATCGCGCAGCTGCTGACCTTCATGGCCATCGGCTACGAGCGCGGCATCGCGATGCGAGAGCTGATGATGATCGGCATCGAGCGCGACATCGCCAGCTCGGTCGCCATCCTCGACCGGCTGCCGGCCGCCGAGCGCGAGGGCTGGCTGGCGCGGCTGGAGCGGCGCAACTACCACTTCGTGCTCGGCGGGAACGCGCAGGGCAAGGCGCCCGACACGGCTTCGACGCAGCAGTTCGCGACCGCGATAGCCGACGCGATGCGCCCCTTCGAGATCGTGAAGATCGGCCAGGTGAGCAGCCCGCCGCAGGGCCTGCAGATCCAGGTGCGGCTGTCGGACGGCTCCTCGGTGATCGTGCATGCGCGGCGCGTGGACATGCCGGTGTCGAGCTGGGTGATGTGGCTGCTGTGGGTGCAGCTGCTGGTGCTGGCGGTGTGCGCCTGGTATGCGGTGCGGCTGGTCACGCGGCCGCTGGCGCAGCTGGCCGATGCGGCCGACGAGCTGGGCCCCGACCTGAAGGGCCAGCAGCTGGCCGAGGAAGGACCGACCGAGGTGCGGCATGCGGCCCGCGCCTTCAACGCGATGCAGAAGCGCATTGCCGGCTACATGGCCGAGCGGGTGGAGATACTCGCGGCCATCTCGCACGACCTGCAGACGCCCATCACCCGCATGCGGCTGCGCACCGACCTGATGGACGGCGGCCATGACCGCGACAAGTTCCGCCAGGACCTGGACGCCATGCACGCCCTGGTGCGCGAGGGTGTGACCTACGCGCGCACCCTGCACGGCGCCACCGAGCCGCCGCGGCGCATCGACGCGGACGCGCTGTTCGAGAGCATGGTGGCCGACTACGAGGATTCGGGGCAGCAGGTGCTGCTCGAGGGCCGCGTGGGCGAGCCCCTGGTGACGCGGCCGAACGCGCTGCGGCGCATCCTGACCAACCTGATCGACAACGCGCTGAAGTTCGGCACCGACGTGCGGCTGCAGGTGCATGCCAGTGCCGATGCCGGCGGCAACCGGCTGACGCTGGCCGTGATCGACAACGGCCCCGGCATTCCGCCCGACCAGCTGGAGAACGTGCTCAAGCCCTTCTACCGCGTGGAGGGCTCGCGCAACCGCAACACCGGCGGCACCGGTCTCGGCCTGGCCATCGCCCAGCAGCTGGCGACGGCAATGGGCGCGGAGCTCACGCTGCGCAACCGGGACCAAGGCGGGCTGGAAGCCCGGCTGACCATGAATACCAACACGGCCGCGCCACCGGACTGAGCCGCCGCCCCCCAATCCCTGACCGACGAAGAAGCGGCTCGCATGCGAGGCCGCGAAGGCCGCTGCTCGCCCTCGACTTTCCTTTTCAGCCATTCATCGACAACATTCACCGACAGCAATCCGACCATGTTCCTCCTCATCGTTGCCTACCTCGGTGGCGTGCTCACCATCCTGAGCCCGTGCATCCTGCCCGTGCTCCCCTTCGTGTTCGCGCGCGCCGACCGGCCTTTCCGCTCGCACGGCCTGCCGATGCTGCTGGGCATGGCGCTGGCGTTCTCGGCCGTCGCCACGCTGGCGGCCGTGGGCGGCGGCTGGGTGGTGGCGCTCAACGAGTACGGGCGCCATACGGCGATCGCGCTGCTGGCGCTGTTCGGTGTGACGCTGCTGTTTCCTTCGGTGGCCGATCGGCTGACCCGGCCGCTGGTGGCGCTGGGGCTTCGGCTGTCCGGGCCGGCGACGGACGCGAAGGCGTCGGTGTTCTCGCCGCTGCTGCTTGGCATCGGCACCGGCTTTCTGTGGGCGCCGTGCGCGGGGCCGATCCTCGGGCTGATCCTGACGGGTGCAGCGCTCAACGGCGCGAGCGTCGGCACCTCGCTGCTGCTGCTGGCCTATGCGGCTGGCGCGTGCACCTCGCTGGCGGCGGCGCTGCTCTTCGGCGGGCGAGTGTTCTCGGCGATGAAGGGATCGCTGCACGCGGGCGAATGGGCGCGGCGCGTGGCCGGCGTGGCGGTGCTCGCGGGCGTGGCGGCCATCGCGTCGGGGCTGGACACGGGGCTGCTCGCGCAGCTGTCGATCGGCACGACCTCGGCGCTGGAGAAGGCCCTGGTGGAGAGGATCGGCATGCCGATGCCGTCGCAGCAGCCTTCGTCCGCGCAGCAGGCATCCGTCGACCCCGGCGGCCTGATGCTGACGTCGACGCAGCCTGAGCCCAAGAAGCCTTCGCTGACGCTGCCCGACGAGGGCATGTTCCCGTCGCTCGCAGGCGCCACCGAGTGGATCAACTCGACCCCGCTCACGCCAGAGAGCCTTCGCGGCAAGGTCGTGCTGGTCGACTTCTGGACCTACTCCTGCATCAACTGCCTGCGCACCCTGCCCTACGTTCGCGCGTGGGCCGAGAAGTACAAGGACGCCGGGCTGGTGGTGGTGGGCGTGCACACGCCGGAGTTCGCCTTCGAGAAGCAGCCGGCCAACGTGCGCCGCGCGACGAAGGACCTGGGCATCGGTTTCCCGGTGGCCGTCGACAGCAACTACGCGATCTGGCGCGCCTTCGGCAACCAGTACTGGCCGGCCTTCTATCTCGTGGACGCGCAGGGGCGCATCAGGCACCACCAGTTCGGCGAGGGGCAGTATGCGAAGTCGGAGCAGGCCATTCAGCAATTGCTGGCGGAAGCCGGCAGGCTGGTTGATTCGCGGGCACTTGTCTCACCCGAGGGCAAGGGCACGCAAGCTGCGGCAGCCGCGGAGCCGGCTCTTTCGGGCGAGACCTACCTGGGGTACGGGCAGGCGCGCAACTTCGCGTCGCCCGGTGGCATCTCGAATGATCGCGCACGGGTCTATTCAGGGGTTTCGGCGCTGCGCATCAATCAGTGGACGCTGGCCGGCGAGTGGAAGGTGGAAGAAGAGCGTGCGGTACTGGTGCAGCCAAACGGCCGCATCGCCTATCGCTTCCACGCGCGCGACCTGCACCTGGTACTCGGGCCATCGGCGGACGGGAAGCCGGTGCGCTTCAGGGTACGGATCGACGGCGCGCCGCCGCTCACTGACCATGGCACGGACACCGACGCGCAAGGCAACGGCGTCATCGACGGGCAGCGGCTCTATCAGCTGGTGCGACAGACGTCGGACGTGAAGGACCGACTGTTCGAGATCGAGTTTCTGGACGCGGGCGCGCAGGCCTACGCGTTCACATTCGGCTGATGATGGACGGCGAGGCAGCGCTCATCTCCCTGCTGCCTGAAGATGCGAAGGATGCTAAAGATGCTGAGTGATGAGCACCACGGCTCCGGCGATGGAGATGGCGCCGCCGACGAGTCTTCTGAATGCTTTCATGGCGTGATCCTGGAGTGGGAGTGACGCCTGATGGTGCCGCAGGAGCGACGCTTCGTGGGTTGGGAATCCTCATCCGCGGGATAGGAAACACCAACCTCCCGACGCGGCTTCTTCAGGCGGGCCTCGCCCCCCTCTTCGACGGCGCGTCCTGCGGGACGAGCCGCTCTCTTGCGAACTGACTGGCCCGCAACCGCACGCGCTGCAGCGCGGCTTCCAGCGTGGGCTGCTGCATGAAGACCAGCACGCCGCGCCTGAGCCCTCGCAGATTCAGTTCGGCAACGCCGGCGTAACGGCCGTTGGTGGTGCGCTTGATGTCGATGCGGCTGGACCAGCCATCGGGCAGGTCGACGAGGAGTTGCAGTTGCTGTGCGGGATTCATGGTGGGCGCCGAGGATAGGCGCGAAGGCAAAGCAACCAAAGGAACTAATTCCGGGGTATCCGCATTTCTTCGGAATCGCCGCACGAGAGCCCCGAAACAGGCGACTCGTCCTCGATGTCTCCCAGATTGGTCGCGATCATCGCCTTGCCCGCCTCCCTCCGGCGGGCTCCTCCCTCCGACCCCATGCGAGAACGGGGTCCTTCAGCTCACCCTTGGGTGAGCTTTTTTTTGGCCGCGGCGTTCCGGGGCCCAAAGAAAAACGGCTTACGCCTTTTGAGCGTAAGCCGTTGTTCCATCTACTGACTTTGGTCGGTGTGAAAGGATTCGAACCTTCGACCCCTTGCACCCCATGAGGGCGGATGCCGCCTCCTAAGTGGTTGTCAGGCCATGGAATCCGGTCCGTTTTCCTGACAAACCCATCGGCCCAAAAACGAGAAAATCAGCAGAAGGCTCCGAGGGAGTTGGATGCATTTGTCAGACGCATCGCGGACCCCGCGGTGCCCCATCCCATTCCTGAAGGAGCCCAACGTGAGTTGGCCTCATCAGATGGATTCGGAGGCAGCTTGATGAACCGGGACGGGGATATGGGCCGAGCGCAGGGCCTGAATGAGGTTCGCTGACTCCTGTTGCTCAGGCTCGTCAGCCATGGCCAGTCCAACTTCTTTCTGAATTATGCGGCTGCAAATCTTTCGCAAGCTGGAGAATTGTTGGCGTTCGCTTTTCCTAAAAGCACCTAACCCTCGATGGACAATTTTGGATCTAACCTTGTAAATCTCCTTAAATTCTCGAACAAGCTTCTCCCTCTCTTTCATACTTGCTGCAATAAGATAGGCGCAGCGGGAGGCGAGAACCCCGGTGATGCCATCGGATCCATCTTCCGTGCCCAAAAGTGTTTCGGCGCAAATAGCCAGCTGCATGAATCCCATTACAGGATCCTCGTTGGCGTGGCTATCAAAGAACCAACGACCTGCGAGAACGAGTTGAGGCAATTGGTCTTCTCTGTCCAAAATACTAAAAAGGTAACGCAATTTCTCGGATATATCTGGACCCACATGCAACTTGGATTTGAGACGACTGATTAATTGACTGCCCCCGTGATCCAGCCCTTCTTCACCAAGCTTAATCCATTCTTCATTACGCCGATCGTAAACCTCTACTTCGACCGAGGCAGAATCGAGTCCAGGTACTCCAACATTCAGAATCTCCAATCCCATTGCCAAGCCAAAAAACGCTTTCAGCAGAGTAAATGCTCTTTCAACAGGGCGACGAGAAAAAACTACGTCTTCGTCTATGTAACCCTTGACGCGCAAGAACAAGTAGGCACTAGGTGTCACCACGTCTCGCTCCTGCATCGGAGTACCGAGAAACGAGCGAGCCAATTGATTTAGTTGCTTGGGCTGAGTTTTTTCCTCGGGAATGGGCAATCCCTGGCGTTCTTCGTGCCAGTCCCCAACTATTGCCAACTGGCGCCCAAATACTGCAGGCACCTTGCTTTCACGCAGAGCCTCCGAAAAGCTTTTCGGCAATTTAATTGCAGCAACATATTCAATTGGAAGGGCCACGAACATTTCTACAATTCTCTTCGCGAGCGCTTCAACATCAACAAATTCGGCGCATTCGCAAAGAAAGCTCTTTCCAATCTTTTCCTCTATCGGAATTTTCTGAACAGCATCGTACAAATAGCCGCCAACCACAGGAACAAGAGAACGCTCACCTATATAGCCTTCGTATTGCTCAGCGATTCCTTTGCCCGCTTTTTGTATTAGCTCTGAAAATTTTTCATCAAGAGCAAACAAGTCTCCCAACTGCAAGGTCTTCTTTCCCTCACTAAGGCGAATCTTCGGAAGTTCCGAGCGAAGAAGCCCCTCCATCTTTTTCTGCAGGCGCTCATCAATTTTCATTCTTCCTCCAAGCTCAAACTTTTAAATGGCATGCAATAAAGGCTGACTTTAGTGCAAAGACATGGGGCACAGCAGTAGCATGCGGCCATGGCAGAGCCAGAACAGCACCACGAGGCCACGGGCGCCCGCCCGAAGTCTGAGCCGTGGTCGCACACCTTTTGCCGCGAGTTCCACGAGCTCGCCCGCGGCGAGGTTGACACCGAATGGCTGGCCGCGCTGTGCCACACCATCGCGCCACTGGCGCGTGAGCAGGATCCCCGAGCCGCCGCGGAGCTGATCTACACCGCGCTGATGTTCGAGATGCCTCAGTTCGTGGAGGCGGAGCATGCCGCTCGTGCGCGCGAGCTACGCCTAAAGGCGGTGGGCGCTTGGATGGCGCGGTGCACTGGCCGCCGGCGTCCCCGGTAACACTCCCTCAGAACGGCAGATCTTCGGTATCGGCGTTCGACACCGCCGCCGCTGTTTCCTCTCGTGGTTCCTGGGCCGCCGCGGGCCCCGCATCGATCAGGTCGACGGGGATCAACTGCACCATTTCCCGCGCCTCCTCCGGCGTGCACGTCAGCCACCGGTCGAAGTCGTGCTCCTCGATCGCGACCACGGAGCGCTTGTCCTGCACCTCGAGCGGCTTCTTCGTCGTGCGGTCGATCTCGGGCTTGTGCATGCGAGACATGATCGGGTGCAGGTTCGCATTGATCGTGAGCATGGTGTAGCTCTCCCACACCTTCTCCGTCTCCAGATCCTTCCAGGTGTGCCACAGGCCGGCCAGGCCCCAGGGGCGACCATCGGCACGCCGGAAGCGCCACCACTCGTTCTTGCCGGACTCCCAATTCGGCTCGTCGAAGCTCCAGGCCGGAATGATGCAGCGCCTGCTCAGCTTCCATGCATCCTTGAATGCCGGCTTCTTCTCGATGCCGGCGAAGCGGGCGTTGTGCGTGGCCAGCTCCTTGCCCTTCGTCTCGCCCTTGCTCGGCGGCGCCGTCGGGACATGGCTGCTCGACCAGGAAGGGATCAGCGACCACTGCCCCACCGCGATCTCGCGCTCGTACTCCGCCTTGTCGACGGCGCGGCGCATGAACGGCCCTGTGTACATCGGCCGCATGCTGCGCAGCCAGCGCTCTGCGGTGCGGGCGCCGATGTACCAGGCCGCCTCAATCTCGCGGGCTTCGGGAGAGATGTAACGGGTGCACATGGTGTCCGGATTCTGCGCTCAACAACCTGTTGACGGGCCAGTTACCCGAGGCAGATACTGTATTTTCATACAGTTATTTCGGAGCCCATCATGGAATCCTCACTCGCCTCGACTCACCTCCCCGTCGCCAAACCTGCCCCAGAAGTCTCCCTTGTTCCACCTACCCTCAAGCGATCCGGGAGGAAGGAGTGGATCGCCCGCTACATCGAGGAATCGCATGCCATCACGCACGGCGAAATTGACATAGAAATCACGTCGATAGAGGGCGACGCACTTCAGCGCGTGGTCGGTCATCGGCTGCCCGAAGAGGTGGCTCGCCAGCACTACAGCGCCTGTATTGGCGACGACACCGAATTCATCCGCGCGGAGGAGAAGTTCCAGGCGCTCGCCGCCAGGGTCGGGCTCACGAAAGACAACCAGCGGCTGTCGAAGGAGATGCTGAACTTTGCCTACGGCGTGGCCACGCTCTGCGCTTGTGCTGCGGATCGCTTCCGTGATCCCCGTGAAGGCAGCGCCGGCGATCACATCCGTGGGCTGTACGGCCCGGCGCCGTTTTGAGCGCGGCTGGTCGCCATGAAAGACGTCGAGTACTTCTACTTCATGCTGCCGCCAAGCATCTGGAAGAAGAAGCCCCACAGGTCATCGTTCAAGATGGACGCTGAGCACGCCGCCAAGGCCTACCCTGGCGCAACTCCAATTCTCGACACGCGCGAGATTCGAACGCTTCCAGATACTGAAGAAGAGATCCGTGCCGCGATGTTGGTAACCCAACCCGGGTACAGCGGCTTCGACAGCACAGAAGAGGCCATCGGCCGACGCATTCAGGCCGGCAACCAGCGGATGAAGGAACAGGGCGAGCTGCCATGAGCATGCGGGACGAGTTCGAGCAGATGGCTCGAAGCGTCGGCGAGCTCGAACCAAACGAACCCATCCGAGAATCACTGGTCGAGTTTGCCGAGCTCGTCACCGCGCGATGCGCTCGGATCGGAGACCAGTACGGCGACTGGGATCGGAACGCAGGAGATCACATCCGCGCCGAGCTGTACGACCTCCCTGGCCTCCTTCCGACGCCGCGACAATCAGACCATGAGCCAAGCTGACATCTTCCCCACCGAATCGACCACCCTCTACACACCAGCCTGGTACAGCAGCACGGCCCGAGAGGAACGCCCCCTTCCGCTGGCACCGGGCGACTACAAGGTCACGCCCGGGCACGGCGCCGAGCGCTGGACGGTGACATCGCTGAAGGATGGCACCACCGTTTACAACGGCATCGGGCCGGCCGAGGTTCGGCGCGTGACCACTGGGGGTTGAACTACCGCCCTGCCAAGCCAAGCCGCCTTCAGGCGGCTTTTCTTTTTTGGAGACGCGACCATCACAAACCTTGACAGTAATTAACCGATTTGGTACAATAATTGGAAAGCAAGAAAATTTTTTACTCCGCACCACCCCGCAACCAACCGAAAGAGGACTAACCATGGCGCTCACTGATTTTGGAAAGGCGATTCGCAAGGCGCGAATCGATACCGGCGAGACACTCGGTTCGATGGCGGACGCTATCGGCGTCACGCCTTCGTTCCTGAGCAGTATCGAGACCGGCCGCAAGAAAGTTCCGGACGGGCTCGTCGCGCAAGTCGAAGCTTTTTTCGCCAAGCACAACATGAAGATCAGGCAACTGGCCGAGCTGGCGGCGGTTGCCAATAAGTCCGTCCCCCTGGACGGTCTGTCGCCGCAGCATCAGATGCTGGTGGCGGGCTTCGCTCGCTCCACTCTCGACGCGGAAACTCTGGAAAAGATGGCCGCCCTGCTGGCCGCGTCACACAAGGTGAAATGATCATGGCCAGCCAGTCTTCATACCCGCCCTATCAGCTTCGCGGCCACATCGTCGCACCGCGCGGCATCGCTGCCATTCGTGAGATTGCGGTTGATGCTCGCCAAGTTCTCGACCTTGGCGATGCGCCGGTATCGATGCCGCATTTCCTGGACTCGCTCTCGCTCTTCGGCGTTACTGTCGATGTCATTGAGGACGAGGATTTGATGCTGATGATGGCGGGTGTGGAGGCTGTCTGCGTCCCGGAATCCGCCACGATCAACCTGACTCCGGCGACCTACGAGGCCGCCCGTCGCAATGACCCGCGCACTCGCTTCACCATCTTCCATGAGCTCGGCCACTTCGTGCTGCAGCACAGCAAAGCCTTGGCCCGGCACAACTATGTTGCCAAGCCGTTCATCGACTCCGAATGGCAAGCTGATCAGTTTTCAGCTGAGATGACGATGCCGCTGGAGGTCATGCTGCGTCTGGACCTGCTCACGCCCACAAAAGTGGCTCAGTTCTTCCAGACGTCGCTCCCGGCAGCAATCACTCGCGTGAATCAGCTGCGCAAGTTCGGAGCGATCAAATGAAAGGCCCATGAACAGAAGCTCTATTCATGGGCCTTAAGGAGGGCGTCAGGGAGTTCCAGTCCCGAAACGTCCGATACCGAGTACGGGTGAGGTATCGATAGCTCTTTTCAGAGGCCTGAAAGTGTACAACTCTTTCAGGTTTTGAGCACTCCGATGATCCCGGCAACCTCTCTTTACAAAGGAGCTCGACATGAGCACTCCCGAAAAAGAGGAAGGCGGCCGCTGGGTGTTTTGCCGGTCCATTCGAAAGAATGGCAAGGTGATCTATCCGAAGAAGGGTCAGTTCTTCCGCTTCTGGGTCAAGGACAAGAAGTAAGTCCTATCCCTCTAGGCGCTGTCGGCCACGCCGACAGGAGGATCGTCAGAGGTCCTCAGTCATTCGATCAAAAGCCGCCCTTGAGGCGGCTTTTTCATGGGCGCTCGCCACTGCCAGGACGTGCAGCCTAGGCCCTCATGCTTCCTCGGGCTCGGCAGACCGACCCAGATTGCCGCGAAGACCTTCTCGCTGCTCAATCCAGTCCACGCACTTTTTCTTCAGCATCTCATCTCCCTCTTGCCGAGAGAGACAGGGACTGGCCAGCACCAGCTTACATTGATGCCTTCCCTGAAAGCTGATGTTGGCTGCACCGGAGTAGCCACCCTCCGGCGCAGCCGTGTGAGAAATTGAGAAAGCCCAGTCACCGGTCTTCCCTGCTGGAACGTAGGCCGCACGGTCCATGCGCAACTCCGAGCCCTTGCACGCGCGACACCCCTATTGATGATTGGCACGCGCAGCAGCGACACTACCTTACGCGCGTCTCTGAGGGAAGTTGTGAAAAATGACGGCTCTGGGGTCTTTTGACAACCGCCAAAGGCTTGACACGAAAACCAATGACTACCTTAAGACGATGACCACCCTCTACTTGCAGATGACCGACAAGCTGATTGCCCACTGGAAGGGCAACGGCAACGCCTACCCGCAAAAGTTCGTTCTGTCACCGGCACTGCGCGACGAATACGTGCGCTGCCTGAACCTCATGACCATCCCGGGTGACCGCGACATGAGTGCCACCAAGCACATGGGCGTCCCCATCGAGATCGACGAGGCCTCGCCAGGCGTGATGCTGGCCGTCGACGGCACGGAAACATCCTTGCAATGAGCAGCGCGCGCGTCAGATAGCGCCCCCGCCGATCGACCCGCGGCCCGCGTCAGCGGGTTTTTTTTCGCCTGGACGATTCGCTCCAGATCCTGCCGGCCGGCAAAGTGCCTGCGGAGAGGCTCCAGAAAATCGGCGGGGGGTCGGGAAAAGCCTGATATTCCTAACAGACACTCCTAAAAGCAGAGAAAAGCCAGTATCCATGCGGGTTCCCGGCCTGTCCTACAAACCTGATATTTATCTAATATGAACCTAACAATATTAGGCTTCTGGACCCTGATTCTTTTTGTAAGCAAACCCTATATAAATCAACAACTTAGCGAAATATCAGGGTTCTTGTTAGGTCGTATCAGGGTTGCACCCTGATATGCCAGCGCTAGGCGCCATGCGGGTTTGCGGGCGGTTTTGAGGCTCGATTAGGGATATCAGGCTTTTCCCGAACCCTTCCCGGATTTCTGGGCCGCCCCGCCAAGCCGCCCCCGAGGCCGACACCCCCAGCGTTGGGTGCCAAAGGACGTCATTTCGCGTCGCGAAATACCCCCCGTCCGGGCGCGCGCGGCCCGCGCCGCTGCTGGCGCCGGCCCGGTTCGACGGGCTCGTCGAAAGGGACCCATTTAGCGGGCAGGCGTGGCGGGGTCAAGACCGCGCGCCGGGGGGGCAGGGTCGCCTCCGCCCCCCGCAGCTCGCCTCCCGGGCGCGCGGGAAGGCGCGCGCCGGGCCATGACAGGGCCGTGGGCAACACGAAAGAGATCGTGGAAGGGGTGAGGGGCGCCTTGAGCCGAACGCGCGTCTCCGGCTCTTTGCACAGGACGCGGGCACGCCGTCCATACTTCCTCTCGTCAACAACAGGAGCGGCGGATGAACAACTGGGAAAAATTCAAATACGGCCTCGACACCTTGGCAGTCGTGGGCACATGGGGCGCGATAGTTGTCGCACTGCATCTGTCGCGC
This sequence comes from Variovorax sp. 278MFTsu5.1, assembly GCF_048305045.1. Taxonomy (NCBI): domain Bacteria; kingdom Pseudomonadati; phylum Pseudomonadota; class Betaproteobacteria; order Burkholderiales; family Comamonadaceae; genus Variovorax; species Variovorax sp. 278MFTsu5.1. The sequence goes on along the minus strand of NZ_CP157622.1, from coordinate 2,779,831 downwards.
GCAGCGACGAAGAAAGCCGCGCGCGAAGCGGAAGCTAGAGCGGGCCTGGTCGCCGCTCGACACCTCGCCCACCTCCAGAGTCTCTACTCCGGCATGAAAACACTCGGAACCGCGACACGCACCTTTCGGGAGGGAATGTCAACCAGCCCTGAGCTCCCAATCCCCCTTTCCAAGTCATGGTTGGAGAACACGAGATCAATCGATTTAGATGTGCTGTCGCAACTACTTCCACTGCCGAATTACTGCGCAAGTCGGATCGGAAAAGCCATGGGTGACCTCATCGCGATCGTGGAAGAAATGAAAGGTCAGCAAGAGGTATGGCGAGGCATGAACGCACCGATGCGAGCGGCTTGGCTCGATAAGTGGTCGGCAAGAGCAGACACCACGGCTGTCACTCTGCAAATCGCCATCGAAGAATGTGCCAAGGCAGCCAAGACTCATGCCCCAGATTTCACGGCGACAGAACTTGGTTTGGCCTGACGTATACAGAAAGCCTACCGATTAGGCCAAGACCCTGCGCCGCCGCGGCGCCCAGCACCAAGTCAAGACGCGGGCCTATAGCTCAATGTGATCCGGGCCCGGCAGCACGATGCAGTGCAGCGTCTTTGTGCCACCGACGCGCAGCACCTGATACAGCCGCCCGGAGTTCATCTTCAGCACATCCCCCGGGCCCGGCACATCGCCCCAAGCGACGCGCAGCTTCACCGGGTCTCAAGGGCGGCTGCTCATGATGTAGTTCAGAAGTTGGTGATGAGCAGCTCGCGCGACGGCGAGCGGTTCTCGGCTGAGCCGACCGAGTAGGTGATGGACAGCGGGCGCAGCATCAGGCCGGCGAAGGTCTGGCGCATCTCGGGAATGTCGTTGACGCTGACGACGGCCTTCCCTTTCATCGACTTCAGCAGCTCGGCCATGCGGCCGTACTGGTCGAGGCCGAACGGCACGTCATAGCCCTCGGTGCCCCAGTAGGGAGGGTCGAGGTAGAACAGTGTGTGGCTGCGGTCATAGCGCTGGACGCACGCGGCCCAGTCGAGCCGCTCGATGGTGACCTGGTGAAGCCGCAGGTGCACGGCGCTCAGATCCTCCTCCATGCGCAGCAGATTCATGCGACCGGGCGATGAGGTCGCAGTGCCGAACGTGCGGCCTTCGATCTTGCCGCCGAACGAGTGCTTCTGCAGGTAGAAGAACCGCGCCGCGCGCTGAATGTCGGTCAGCGTGGCCGGCGGCGTCTCGTTGAGCCAGCCGAAGATCTCGCGGCTCGTGAGCGCCCACCTGAACTGCCGCACGAACTCGTCGAGGTGGTGCTGCACCACGCGGTACAGGTTCACGAGGTCGCTGTTGACATCGTTCAACACCTCGACCTTCGCCGGTTCCTTCAGGAAGAAGAGCGCCGCCGCGCCCGCGAAGGGCTCGACGTAGCAGGTGTGCTCCGGGAACAGGGGAAGGATGTGCTTCGCGAGGCGGCGCTTGCCGCCGATCCACGGCACCAGAGGTTTCGCTGAAATTTCCATTGTGCAAGCCTTTATTCCACATTTTTTGATAGGCTTGGCCCACTCTGTACAGGGTGGCGGGCCTCGCCGGCTTGCAGGCTCGATCTGCATTTCGGGGCTTGAACAGGTGCTCCAACACCTGAACAGGTCGCCCGTCTTTTTTGTGATTCAGGGCGCGGCCGTCGCCGCGCCCGTGGGCACCTCGTAGACGTTGAACCGCACGACTTCGTCGCCGATCCACGCGTTGATCTCCTTGAACCGGTCCTGCAGCGGCTTGATCTCGTTGAGCGCGAAGACCTGGGCGGCCGGTACCACGGCGCCGAAGCCGCCGGTGTTGCTTGGCACGATGCCCAGCAGCTGCGGCGGGATGCGATGCGCAGCCAGCACGTCATCGCGACTCACGTTCTTGATGTTGAAGAAGTCGTCTTTCGCGGCCACCTCGCTGACCGGGATCAGCTGCACGCCGTCTTTCTTGCCGCCGGGCGAGTAAAGAAACAGGTTGCGGAAATTGCCCGGGCCCTTGCTTTCCTTCAGCGCCGTGCGCATCGCATCGATGTCCCCCTGCTGCTGCGCCGGGTCGCTGACATACAGGATGAAGCCCGCGTGGCTGCCGTTGTTGTAGTAGCGGCGGCGGAACAGCGTGGCCGACTCGTTGAGCCAGGCCGACTGCAGCGCGCTCAGATACTCGGGCAGTCCGTACACCTCCTGATTGATGTCGGCCTCGCGCAGGTGGAAGACGCTGCCGGCCTTGAACTCGTGTTCATCCTTCCAGCCGCGCACAAAGAAGTAGCTTTCGAGGTCTGCACCGCGCCGCACGTACTTCGCGAGCGCGTGCTTCAGTTCCACAGGTCGCCGCGTGAGCGAGTCCCGCCGCTCCACGTACGCGTTGCCGAAAGTCAGGAAGTCCAATGCAAAGGCGCTGAAGGTCGTGCGGTCCATCAGCCTGTGCGGAATGAAGGTACTCAGCAGGATGTTGCGCTTGAAGTAGATCGAGCTGCTGTGGTGCGTGCTGGCGCGGAACGACTTCGCCAGACCGTCCCAGCTGACCGGCGGCTCGTACCAGCGGCCGTTCATCCAGCACTCGATGTAGTCGAGGATCTCGCGTCGGTCCATCACCGGCACCGGGTCACCGAAGGTGAACGCTTCCATGCCCGCCGGCTTTGCGGCAGTCGTTTGTGTATCCATCAGGAAATCTCCATGAAGCCGCTGTTCGCGGCAGTGGTGCCTTCGAGCGGCTCGTTGTCGAGGGCGTGCATGCAGGCCCACGCGAGGTCGGCATGGCCGGTGTCTTCGGTGCGCCCCGCTTCGAACGTGACATTCCGGCCGCTGGCCGTGAGCGTCTTGCGGATGGCGAGGAACGCGTGCGCGAGATCGACCCAGCCAGCATCGAACTCGAGTCTTCCCTTGCTGATCACGCTCTTGGCCTTCAGCACAAGGCGCGTCTTCACCTCGAGCGAGTAGTTGATCGCCCTGGCGGCGGGGAAGAACTTGCTCACCAGCTGGTAGACGCCCTGGCCAAGGCCCGTGGTGTCGATGCCGATGTACGCCACGTTGTAGCGCTCTGTGATCTTGCGAATGGCCTCGGCCTGCGCCTCGAAGTCGAGGCCTCGGAACTGGTGCTTCTCCAGCACGCGGAACTTTCCGCCGGGGCGATCGGGCGGCGCGAGCACCACGCAGCCGGCGGTATCACCGGTGTGCGAGGGGTCGTAGCCCACCCACACCGGCCGGTAGCCGTAGGGACGGGGCGCCAGCGGCTTGTACACGTCGGCCCAGTCCACCCACGAGTCGACCATGCACGCCTGCAGCTCCGACATCGGGAACACCGATTGCGTGTCGTCGATGAACTCGCACATCAGCAGGTTGGCGAACTCCTGCGGGTTGTACTCGAGCCGCAGTTCGTCGATGTCGAAGAGATCGCAGCCTGCGGCCTCGGCGTCGATGATGTTGACGATGTTGCGCCACACCTTGTCTTCGCCCGTGAAGCCACCGGCCAGGCGGTCGTGCGAGAGGTCGATGGCGACGCGTTGATCCTTCGGCCGGTTCTTGTTGAAGTGGGCGCCGCTCCAGCGTGCGTAGGCCTCATGCTGGATCGAGCTGGGCGAGCTGAAGTAGGTCTTGCGCCAGCGCTTGTGCATCGCCATGGCGCTCGCGACCTTGTTGAGCTCTTCGAAGCGGTGCGTCCAGAAGAACTCATCGAAATAGAAATTCCCGTGGTAGCCCTGGGCGGTGCGCGCGTTGGTGCCGAGGAAGTAGATGTGAGCGCCGTTGGGCAGGATCATCGGATCGCCGGTCAGCGTCACGCCGCAGGCTTCCTGCGCGAACTGCACGATGTACTGGCGGAAGATGTACGCCTGCGCCTTGCTGGCCGACAGGAAGATCTGATTGCGCCCGGTCTTCAGCGCGTCGACGAGGGCTTCGCGCGCGAAGTACCAGGTCGCGCCGATCTGCCGGCTCTTGAGCACCATGCGCGTGCGCTCGTGCCCGTTGCGGAACCATACCTTCTGATGGCCGAAGAGCGAGTCCTGAAACGCCTCGTACAGCTCGTCGGCCTGCTCATCGGTGAAGTGGTTGCGCTGCGGCTTCTTCTTCGGTCCAGCATTGCGCTTCTCGATCTCGGGATTGAGGTCCGCTTCCTTGCCGGTCTTCTCGTAGCGCGTGATGCGCGCGGTGCGCTCCAGCTGCCGGCCCAGCAGGTCGATCTCTTTGAAGTCGCCGCCGGTCTTCGATTCCTTGCCGATCAACTGCACGAGCCGGGCTTCGAGCGCGCCCTCCACGCGTTGGATCGGTTGCGCCTTGTCCCACTCCTCGGCATCCTTCCATCCGTGCACTGTCGTGCGCGGAATTCCAAGATGTTCCGCGATCGAGGAAATGCGCCAGCCTTGCCAGTAGAGATGACGCGCCGCGCGGCGCTGATCCACCACCGGCGCACCAAGGGCCTCGGGCGCTTCGACGACATCGCTGCATGAATCCATGCGGGTGAGGCTATGGGCGCTCGCGTCTCTTCGCGACGCCTCTCAGACCTGTTTCGGTTGTAGATCGCGCATTCACAACCGAATTGCATTGAGCCTCGCGCATGCTCGGCCGACCATCAGCGCCATCACTCGTCAACCTACCCGCACACCACCATGGCCCAGAAGTCCAAGTTCTTTCGTGTCGCCGTCGAAGGCGCTACCACCGACGGTCGCACCATCGAGCGCTCCTGGCTGCAACAGATGGCCGCCAACTTCGACCCCGCGAAGTACGGCGCGCGCATCTGGCTCGAACACATTCGCGGCACGCTGCCCGACAGCCCCTTCAAGGCCTACGGCGACGTGACCGCGCTGAAGTCCGAGGAGATCACTCTCGACGGGCAGAAGAAGCTCGCGCTGTTCGCCCAACTCGACCCCACCCCCGATCTGGTCAAGCTGGCGAAGGAACGCCAGAAGATCTACACCAGCATGGAGGTCAACCCGAAGTTCGGCGACACCGGCCAGGCCTATCTGGTCGGCCTGGGCATCACCGATAGCCCCGCGAGCCTGGGCACCGAGATCCTTAGCTTCGCGGCCAAGCACCCCGACAGCAACCCCTTCGCGGGGAAGAAGCAGGCGCCCGAGAACCTCTTCTCCGAGGCCGTCGAGGTCACCCTCGAATTCGAGGAAGAAGAGGACGAAGACAAGGGCGTGCTCGCGAAGGTGAAGAGCTGGCGCGATTCGTTCTCGAAGAAATTCGCCTCCCAGTCGAAGCGCAACGACGCCACGGCCACCGAGCTGATGGGCGCCCTCGATGACCTCGGCGAGACGCTGCAGGCGTCGGTCGAGCAAGGCAGCACGACCTCCAAGGATCTCGCCGCCTTGCAGAAGAAGTTCAACACGCTCGAAGCCGAGCACAAGGGCCTGAAGGCGAAGTTCGAAACCATCGACACCACCGATGCGAACAAGCACTCGCGGCGCCCGCCGGCCACCGGCACCGATCCGAAGATGCAGACCACCGACTGCTGATCGCCCGCCCTCGCCACAACCGCCACCAGCCACAGCCACTTACCCGCATCACCGGAGCCACCATGCAAAACGCAACCCGTCTTCTCTTCAACAAGCTCATGGATCGCCTGGGCGAGCTCAACGGCGTGCCTTCGGCGCGCGAGCAGTTCGCCGTCGAGCCGACCGTGCAGCAGACGCTGGAAACGAAGATCCAGGAGTCGAGCGAGTTCCTCGGCAAGATCAACATCATCGGCGTCGACGAGATGAAGGGCGAGAAGCTGGGCCTCGGCGTCAGCGGTCCGATCGCGAGCCGCACCAACACCGACAACGCCGACCGCGTGCCGCGTTCGGTCGAGACGCTCGATCAGCACACCTACGAGTGCAAGAAGACCAACTACGACACCGCGATCAAATACGCCACCCTGGACGCGTGGGCCAAGTTCCCGGACTTCCAGACCCGGGTGCGTGATGTGATCGTCAAGCGACAGGCGCTGGACCGGATCATGATCGGCTTCAACGGCATCAGCGCTGCGGCAAACACCGACCTCGTCGCGAACCCGCTGCTGCAAGACGTGAACATCGGCTGGCTGCAGCACATCCGCACCGACGCACCGGCGCGCGTGCTGGACGATGGCGCGGCCCCGGGCGTGATCACCGTGGGCCCGACCGGCGACTACAAGAACCTCGACGCGCTGGTGTACGACGCGTACCAGACGCTGCTGGACCCGTGGTATCGCGAAGACGGTGGCCTCGTGGCGATCGTCGGGCGTCCCCTGATGCACGACAAGCTCTTCCCGCTGGTGAGCGACCCCGAGGCCCCCACCGAGATCCTCGCGGCCGACATCGTGCGCAGCCAGCGCCGCCTGGGCAGCCTGCCCGGTCTGTCTCTGCCCTACTTCCCGACCAACAAGGTGCTGATCACGCGCCTGGACAACCTGTCGATCTACTTCCAGAACTCGGCGCGTCGACGCAAGGTCGAGGACAACGCCAAGCGCGACCGCATCGAGAACTACGAGTCGAGCAACGACGCGTTCGTGGTCGAGGACTACGGCCTGTGCGCGCTGGTCGAGAACATCACGATCCAGCCCTGATCGCCATGCGCCAGACCCCCGCACAGCGCCACCTGCAGGCCAAGCTCGCCAAGATCGCCTCCGCTGCGGCGGGCGTGGGCGGCGAGCTGCAGGGCAGCGCCTACCAGCTCATGCTGGCCCAGTTGGCCGAGCACCGCCGTGCGCTCAAGGACATCCAGTCCGTCGAACGCAAGATCGAAGCGAAGCGCGCCTTCCTGCCTGTCTACGACGCATGGATCGATGGCGTCCTGGCCAGCAACGGCGGCGCGCAGGATCAGGTGGTGACCACCGTGCTCGTGTGGCACATCGACGCGGGCAACTACCAGCGTGCGATCGAGATCGCGGAATACGCCGTGACGCACAAGCTGGCGCCGCCTGACCAGTACGACCGCAACCTGGCCACGATCCTGATCGACGAATTCGCCACGGCGGCACTGACCGGCAAGATGGATCGCGCCACCGCGCGCGACCTGCTGCCGATCGTCCTGCACGGCACCCGAGACCTCGACGCACCGGATCAGGCCCGGGCCAAGCTGCACAAGGCCTTCGGCTATGCCGTGATCGGCAGGGCTGGCTCTGCCGACGTGGACTACGACAAGGTGTCCGCCGACGATGCCCGCCTTGCGCTGGACCACCTGCAACGCGCCCTCGCCCTGTTCGAACAGGTGGGCGTGAAGAAAGACATCGAGCGCCTGGAGCGCCGGCTCAACAAGCCGGAGACGCCCCCCGCGCCGTAACCGAGTCCGACCCCGGACCCCGGCGGCTCGGGCTGGCTCCTGAAGCACCTTGACAGGCCTGCCCACGGAAGACGCCCGACCACCGCCGACCTTTTCCCCTTCGCCATGAACTTCCTCGGAAACCCGCCCACCCCGACCGCCGCCGAAGAGACACCGCTGGCGAACGACGGATGGTTTCCCGATATCGATCTGGCGAAGCTGCGCGCCACCGCGCGTCTGGACGGCACCGTGACGCCCGAGCGACTGCGCCACAGCGCCATACAGGCCGTGCTCAGCGTCAACACCGAGCTGTCGCTGTACAAGGCCGCGCAGCTCGTGCTCGGCCACGCGAAGCTCGAAGACGTGCCCGCGCCCGAGGTCGACGGCAAGAGCGTGCAGGTCGCTCGCTACCTGCGCGCGGTCTACAGCTACACGCAGGCCGACCTGGTCGAGCGCTACCGCGACTTCGACACCACGGGCGCCGGCGACAAGAAGGCCGAGAAGCTCGAAATGCGCGACTGCGATCTGCGCCGCGACGTGCGCTGGGCGATCTCCGACTTCCTCGGCATCCGCCGGACCACTGTCGAGCTCATCTGATGCAGATCCGCACCCAACAGAACGACACCGTCGACCTGCTGTGCTGGCGCTACCTGCAGCGCACGCAGGGCGTGGTGGAAGCCACCCTCCTCCTCAACCCCGGGCTCGCTGATCGCGGGCCCATCCTGCCGGCGGGCCTGCTGGTCGAGCTGGCCGAACCCGCCAGCACCACCACGCGGCGCACCGTGCAGCTCTGGGACTGAAGACATGCAAGACTGGCTCAAGAAGCTCTTCACCGAACCCCAGACGCTGGGGATCATCGTTTCCAGCGCCCTCGTCGGCCTCTTCGCCGGCCTCGCGCAGGGTGTCGTTGAAAAGCGCCACGGCGGCTGGGGCGGCTTCCTGCGCGCCCTGCTCACCGGCGTCTCGGTCGCGGTCTTCGTCGGCCTGGGCATCGAGGGCTTCGTGGCGTCCGAGACGCTGCGCCTGGCCATCGTCGGCGCCTGCGCCGTGGTCAGCGAGGACATCTGGATGGGTCTGCGGTCCGTGGGCGGCGCCATGCGCAACGACCCGCTCGGCTTCGCGGTGCGCCTGCTCGATGCCATTCGCGGGCGCGATCACTCGGCCCGAACGTCCGGCGGCACCGACTTCGCGCCACCCACCGATGAAAGGAGCAAACCATGATGTGGCTACTCGCCGTGCTGCTCGGCCTGGCCGCGCTGCTGCAGTTCGCTGTGCACACGGCGCCCGACATCCACGACGCCCCGCTGCGCGGCAAGGCCCGCCGGGTCAAGATCGCCGCGCTGTCGCTGCTGTGCGGCTACTTCGGCTGGGCCGCCTTCCTCGGCCAGCGGGAGCACCCGTGGCTGCTGCTGGCCGTGACCCTCTCCGCGATCTCGGAACTGGGCTTCGCCATCAACCGCCTGTTCCCGGGGCAAAACAACCGTCTCCATGGGCGGGAAGTTGGCCGGGAGGTCCGCCATGAATGAGCAGCTGCGCATGGGCGCGGATGGCCACGAGGTCGCCCACTACTTCGAGCAGTGCAAGCTGCTGGCCTACCCCGACCCGGGTTCGCCCCTGTTCAAGGCGCTGAGCGCAGCGGGCATCGATCCCTATCGCATCACCTCGGTGCCTGCGGCGTTCGCCCGGCTCAGCGGCAAGCCCTGGACGATCGGATGGGGCGACACCGGGCCCGACGTGGTGCCCGGCCTCACCATCACTCGGGCCGATGCCGATGAGCGCTATGCGCGTCGCATGTCCGGCGAGTTCGAGCCGGCGGTGCGCCGCGCAGTCACCGTGAACGTCACCCAGCGGCAGTTCGACGCGCTCGTTTCGATCTTCTACAACGGCGGGGTCGAGGCTCTCTCGAAGTCCACGCTCGTGCGCCTGCTCAACGCAGGCGACACGGCCGGCGCCGCCGCGCAGTTCCCGCGCTGGAACATGTCCGGCGGCAAGGTGCTCAAGGGCCTCGATCGCCGCCGCGAGGCCGAGCGGCTGCTGTTCCTGGGCACAGATCCGAAGCCGGCCATCGCCGCCGCCCTGGCGAAGTTCCCATGAGCTGGCTGCTCAAGGCCCTGCCCTATGTCATCGCGGTGGCGCTCTTCGGCGCTTGGACAGGGCTGGTCTGGCACCTGGGCGGCCGGTCAACCGGCGATGCGGTGCGCCTGGAGTGGCAGACCGATCGCGTCAACAACGCCCGCGCGGCCGTCGACGCCTTCACGCGCACGCTCGATGCGCAATGGCAGATGACAGACAGCCTTGCCAAGCGCGATGCCGCACATGCAGAGGAGATCAAACGTGTTCAAGGTGAAAAAGCTTTTCTGGAGCACCAGCTTCGCACTGGCGCTGTCCGGGTGTCAGTCCCAGCCCGTGTCACCGCCTGTCCTGCAGCCGGGCCTTCAGGTGCCGCCGTTGCCGGCCAGCCTGCAGAAGCGCGAGCCGAACTTGAGCCAGCGTTTGCGGCAGCTCTGGCAGGAATCACCGGCGAGGGAGACATCGCCATCCACGACCTCAACGCCTGCATCGACCGGTACAACGAAGTCCGCGGCAGGATCAACGCCCTGACCAGATCCGGGAGCACCGATGCTCAAACCCCATAGCCTGCGCGCGCACCTGACTGACGCGACGCCTGAGCTGAAGCGCGATCCGGACAAGCTCACCATCTTCATCACCAACGGGCGGATCGTCGCCGCCGCGGCGGCGTCGTTGTCGTTCGTCTACCGCTACACCCTGAAGCTCGTGGTGCTGGACTACAGCAGCCACGCGGACGCGATCTTCGTGCCAATGCTGGCTTGGCTGCGCACCAATCAGGTCGAGATCTTCGAGAACCCCGACCTCCGGGAGAAGAGCATCCGCTTCGAGGCTGAGTACCTCAACAAGGAAACGATGGATCTCTCGATCGAGCTGGACCTGACCGAGCGGGTGATCGTCAAGCCGGGCCCGGACCCGACTTCGAAGGAAACCGCCAAGCGCTACGACGTGACGCACGCGGCCGAGCCGCCGCACGTCGGCATCGTGCAGGAAGCCCAGCACGTCGAGGTCTACTTCGAAGGCCAGCAGCTGGCCTCATGGGACTTCCCGGCCACCGAGTTCTGACGTGGCCGACGATCTTCATGCCCTTGAAGACTGGGTGACGCCGCTGCTGTCGCAGCTCACCTCGCCGAAGCGCCGCGCGCTGGCCCGCAAGATCGGCCTCGCTCTGCGGCGCAAGCAGGCACAGCGCATCGCGTCGCAGCGCAATCCGGACGGCACCGCCTACGAGCCGCGCAAGACCACGAACGCCCGCTTGCAGAAAGGCACCATCCGACGCACCATGTTCGAGAAGCTGCGCGCCGCGCGCCACCTGCGCGTCGAGGCCGAAGATGATGGCGTAGCGGTCGGCTTCTTCGGTCGCACCGCTCGCATTGCCCGCGTGCACCACGAAGGCCTGCGCGATCTCGTGCAGCCCGGCGGGCCCAGCTACAAGTATCCGGCGCGTGGCCTTCTCGCGATGAACGACGAAGAGCGCGAGCTGGTGAAAGACATGCTCCTGCAGCACCTCGCCCCCTGATCTTTCGGTTGTAGATCACGCTCGCACAACCGATAAGAAGTGCGTCGCGCGCGCACGGTCGGCACCATCGACGGCATGTCTGGAAAGGCCCCGTCCCCGTTCGAACTGCAGCGCCTGATCGAGAACCTCGTGCGGGCCGGCACCATCATGGCGGTGGACCCAGCAGGCTACAGATGCCGCGTGAAGTCCGGCAAGCTTGAGACCAACTGGCTGCCATGGTTCGCCCGCCGCGCCGGCGATGTGCGGCACTGGTCTCCCCCTTTCGTGGGTGAGCAATGCATGGTGCTCTCGCCGGGCGGCGACATGGCCTCCGGCTTCGTGCTCGTGGGCCTCTTCAGCGACAGCGTGCCCCCGAACGGTGACAGCGGCGACGTGGAGCGCACCACTTATCCCGATGGGGCGGTCTTCGAATACGACCATAGCGCGAGCGCGCTGAAGGTCACGTTACCCGGTGGCGGCACCGCCGACATCACCGTGCCGGACTCGATCACCGTGCAGTGCAAGACCGCCGACGTGACGGCCAGCGAGAGCGCCAAGGTGCACTCGCAGGAGATCACCCTCGATGCGCCGATGAACATCGTGACCGGCCAGCTGGTCGTGCAGGGTCTGCTCACCTACACCGCCGGCATGGCCGGCTCGGGCACTGGGCCCGGCGGCAAGACGGCTCAGATCGACGGCGACATGGAGTTCATCAACGGCCACGGCATCACTACCGATGGCGGCGACATCGTCGCGGGCGACATCAGCGTGCAGGGCCACGGCCACATCGAGCAGGACGACGGCGGCCGGACTGCTGGTGGAGCGGTGCCATGAGCGGAGGCATGAACCGCCTCACCGGCAAAGCGCTCGATGGCATCGACCACCTGCGCCAGAGCATCGCCGACATCCTCGCGACCGCGTTGGGTAGTCGCGTCATGCGCCGCCCCTACGGCAGTCTCTGGCCCGAGCTGATCGACCACCCGGACAACAGCGCTACCCGCGTGCGCCTGTACGCTGCCACGGCGGGCGCGCTGATGAAGTGGGAGCCGCGTCTGCGCCTGTCGCGCGTGCAGATCTTCAGCACCGACACGCCCGGCCAGGTCCTGCTGGATCTGCAGGGCATCTACAGCCCGCTGGGCCAGCGCCGCAGCGTGCTGTCGATGCGCGTGCCCGTGCAGGTCGGAGCGGCAGCATGAGCATGGACATGTCGCTGCTGCCGGCGCCAGCCGTGATCGAGGTGCTCGATTTCGAGACGATCTTCGCGCGGCGCGTGGCGCAGTTTCAGGAGCTGTGCGCGGCCGTGGGCTTCGACTACACGTTGCTGCTCGAATCCGATCCGGCAATGAAGCTGTTGGAGGTGCAGGCCTACCAAGAACTGGAGATGCGCCAGCGCATCAACGACGCGGCCAAGGCCTGCATGCTGGCTTACGCCACGGGCGCGGACCTCGACAACCTCGGCGCGAACTACAAGGTTTTCCGGCTGATCGTCACGCCGGCCAATCCCGACGCTGTGCCGCCCGTGGAGGCTGTCTACGAAGACGACGAACGCTTCCGCGAACGCATCCAGCTCGCGCCCGAGGGCATCACCACCGCCGGTCCGCGTGACAGCTACCGGTTCCACGCGCTCAGCGCCAGCGCGCAAGTCGCAGACGTGGGCATCGACAGCCCGATCCCTGGCACGGTGCGCGTCACGGTGCTGTCCACCGATCCGAGCGGCGTGCCCACCGAGGCGCTGCTCGGCACCGTGAGCGGCGCGCTCAACGACGAGAAGATCCGCCCGCTGTGCGACAGCGTGCCGGTGCAGGGGCCGGAGATCTTCGAAACGACGATCGAGGCGACGGTCTACCGCAAGGAAGGCCCTGCCGGCGAGGTCGCGCTGGCGAACGGCAAGGCAGCGCTAGACGCCTGGCTGATCAAGATCCGCAGGCTCGGGGAAGGCCTTGCACGCTCCGGCATCGATGGCGCCCTCCACCAGCCAGGCGTGAGCCGCGTGAGCATCACCTCACCCGCTGCTGACATGCTGTGCACGGAAACGCAATGGGTGCGCGTCACGGCCATCACCGTCCTCGAAGAGGTGATCCGTGTCTAGCCTCACGCCTTCGCAGCGGCTGCTGCCGCCCAATCGCACACCGTTGGAGCTGGCGCTCGCAGGCGCCTCACCGCTGGAGCTGGACACCAATGGCCTTCGGCACATGTGGACGGCCATGCTGTGCCTCGCGCCACTGCTGCCATGGCTCTCGTGGACGCTCTCCGTGGAGGCCTGGCAGGACGCCAGATCCGACGACGCCAAACGTGCGCTGATCCTGAACTCCATCGAGATCCATCGGCACAAAGGCACGCCCTGGGCGATCCGCCTGCTGATCCGCTCGCTGGGCTTCGGCGAGGTGGACATCATCGAGCGCATCGGCGGCCGCACCCACGACGGCACTTTCCGCCGCAACGGCGTCTATCCGCACGCCTCGCTTGCCAGCTCCTGGGCGACCTACATGGTCGCGCTGCAGCGCCCCATCACCAACGCCCAGGCCGAGCGCCTGCGCAAGCTCCTGCCGTCCGTCGCGCCGGCGCGCTGCCATCTGGTCGCGCTGCGTTACGCATCGGTCGCCAACAGCCACAACGGCGCCACCCGACGTGACGGCGCCTACAACCACGGAAGCGCCTGATGGCCAACCTCAACGAAACCGACCAGTGGGAAACCGGCATCTACCAGATCGAGGAAGATGACCCGGTCCTCGGCGGCCCCTCCGGCATCGACAACCGGCCCCCGCGCGAGCTTGCGAATCGCACCCGCTTCCTGCGCGTGCGCAATGTCACGCCGTGGGATCCCGCCTTCAGCTATCCCGCCAACGTGGCCTATGTCAGCTACGGCGGCACCACGTGGCGCAGCATGGGCGACAGCCTCAACGTGCCGCCCGGCAGCGACCCGACGAAATGGACGCGCTGGGGCCATACCGCGGCCGAGCTGAATGCGGCGCTCAGCGACTCGACGGCTGCGCACGAAGCCAAGGTCAATCCGCATCCTCAGTACGCGACCGACGCCGATCTCGCCGCTCACTTCGCGGACCCAGACCCGCACCCGATGTACGCGTTCCGGGGCCCCATCGTCGCTGTCCCGAACGTGAACATCGGCCCCGTCATCACGGTGCAGACGCCGCATATCCGGCAGATGGTCTGGAACGGCACCGCCTACGTGCGCGCGCCCTGGCATCAGCCCGGCATGCTGCTGTACAGCTACGACAACCCGTCGAGCATTCCCGGCTATCTGCCAGTCCGTGCTGATCTGACCTATGAGCAGGCCAACTACCCTGATCTGGTTGCGCGGCTGGGACTCTCCGGCGCCGGGACGTTCTCACTGGTGGAGCTTCGCGGCGAATTCATCCGCTGCTTGGACAACGGCCGAGGTGTCAACGCATCGCGCGTGCTGCGGTCGGCCGAGGCAAGCGGGAACGCCGCGCACACCCACGGTGTTACGGACCTCGGCCACGGCCACTATGTGAACGATCCCGGCCACGTGCACGGCGGCTGGACCGACTCGCAAGGGGCGCACAACCACGGCATGCAAGTCCCGCAGAACGTGGCGGACTCGGACCGTGGAACGGGGCAGTACTCCGACTTCAGCATCGACTCGCCGAGGCCCATCAACTACGACGGCGCCCACACGCACAACGTCGGCATCGATTCGAGGAAAACCGGCATCTGGCTCAACAACAGCGCCACGGGAATTTCGATCAATTCGGATGGCTCCGAGGCCCGTCCTCGCAATGTGGCTTTCCCGGCGTGGATTAGCTACTAACCCGGACACCATCCCATGACCAAGACCATCTATCTAGTCGATCCTGAGACCGGACTCTTCGTCGGCGAGTCGGTGCACCCGCTCGATCCCGTTGCGACTGAACGCACCGGCAAGCCGGTCTATGCGCTGCTCAACCCCGCCTTGGCAACCGAAACCGTGCCGCCGCACATCCCCAGCGGCATGCGGGCTCGCATGGTGCGCGGCAAATGGGCGTTGGAACCGCTGCCGCCAGCGCCGCAACCCGAGGTGGCCGTCGTACCGCCGCCGCCCCCAGCGCCGGCGCCCAGCACCATCGATGACCGCATCGCGTCTCTGCGCGCCTACGTGCAGGAATACATGGACGCAATGGCGCGGTCACTCGGCTACGACGACATCAGGACGGCCGTCACCTACGCCGAGGAGCCCGCCGTGCCCAAGTTCCAAAACGAGGGCCGTGCGCTGCGTGCGTGGCGCTCTCGCGTCTGGGCCGCCTGCTACGAGCTGCTCGACCGCGTGAAGGGCGGTCAAGCGGCAGAGCCTTCACAGAAGACTCTGGCCGGTCTGCTTCCAGCTCTGGAGATCCCACCGCTCGCAGCGCCCTCGCCGCCATCCGACGAGACGTCGGCGCAAGCGCTCGACGAGGCACAGAGCCCTCCGATCACAGAACAACCCACTGCGGACTAGCCGCGCCGAATCCCGAACTTCACAGGAGCACCAAATGGCAACCACCGAATACCACCATGGCGTCCGCGTCTTCGAGGTCAACGAAGGCACGCGCCCCATCCGCGTAATCAACACCTCGATCATTGGCCTGGTCGCGACCGCGCCGGACGCCGACCCGGCTGTCTTCCCGCTGAACACGCCCGTACTGGTGACCAACGTCTACAACGCCATGGGCAAGGCCGGCACAACCGGAACGCTCAAGAAGACGCTCGAGTACATCGCGGCACTGGCCCGTCCCATCACGGTGGTGGTGCGCGTCGAGCCCGGCGCCGACGAAGCGGCCACGACCAGCAACGTCATCGGCACAGTGCTGCCGAGCGGCCAGCGCACGGGCATGAAGGCCCTCCTCTCGGCACAGGCCAGGCTCGGCATCAAGCCGCGCATCCTTGGCTGCCCTGGCCTCGACACCCAGCCCGTCGCCGCCGCGCTCTCCACAATTGCCAAGAGCCTGCGCGCGTTCGCCTACGTCAATGCCTGGGGCTGCGAAACGGTCGAGCAGGCCACGGCATATCGCCAGCAGTTCGGCGCGCGCGAGCTGATGGTGATCCACCCGGACTTCCTCGCCTGGGACACGGTCGCCAACGCCAATGCACGGGCGCCCGCTGTCGCGTTTGCGCTGGGCCTGCGCGCGAAGATCGACAACGAGATCGGCTGGCACAAGACCCTTTCGAATGTCGCAGTCGACGGCGTCACCGGCATCAGCCAGGACATCTACTGGGATCTGCAAGATCCGGCCACCGACGCGGGTGTGCTCAATGCCGGCGACGTCACGACGCTGATCAACCGCGACGGCTACCGCTTCTGGGGCTCGCGCACCTGCAGCGATGACCCGCTGTTCGCCTTCGAGTCGGCCACCCGTACCGCGCAGGTGCTCGCCGACACCATCGCCGAAGCCCACATGTGGGCCAACGACAAGCCGCTCCTGCCCGGCCTGGTGAAAGACATCCTCGAAGGCGTCAACAGCAAGTTCCGCTACCTGACGCGCTCGGGCTACATCGTAGGCGGCGGCGTCTGGGCCGTCGACGGCGAGGTGAACACCGCCGACGAGCTCAAGAGCGGCAACCTGATGCTCGACTACGACTTCACGCCGTGCGCGCCTCTGGAGAACCTGATGTTTCGCCAGCGCATCACGGGCCGCTACTACGAGAACTTCGCCGATCAGGTTGCCAAGGCCTGATCGCACCTACCCGCTGATCTACAGAGGAAAGCACCATGTCCCTCCCCCGCGTACTCAAGAACTTCATTCTCTTCAATGACGGCAATGCCTACCTCGGCGAAGTGCCCGAGGCCACCCCTCCCAAGCTCAGCCGCAAGATGGAGGATTACCGCGCCGGTGGCATGAACGGCCCAATCGGCATTGACCTTGGCATGGAGGCGCTGGAGTTCGAATGGACTGCCGCCGGCTACATGAAGAGCATGCTCACCCAGTGGGGCGAGCCCACGCACGACGGCGTGCTGCTGCGGCTCGCCGGCGCAATTCAGGCTGACGACACCGCCGAGGTGCAGGCCTGCGAGATGGTGATGCGCGGGCGTCACAAGGAAATCGACTTCGGCAACGCCAAGGCCGGCGAGAAGACCGAGATCAAGGTGAAATCCTCGCTCAGCTACTACAAGCTCTCGATCGACGGCGAAGTGTTGATCGAGATCGACTTCGTCAACTTCATTGAGGTGGTCGGCGGCGTCGATCGCATGGCGCAGATCCGACGCGCACTCGGCCTGTTCTGACCTGACGCGAACCCTTTGGCGCCGGCAGCTGTCGGCACTTCCCCTTTCCTCTCAACGCTCTCGAGCAGCACCATGAACCTCAACGACACCAGCGTTACCGACGTCACCCCGAAGCCCAGCGGCAACACCACGGAAGCCGCCGCCGGCGAAGTCATCCTCGACACGCCCGTGCAGCGCGGCGGCCAGTCCATAACCAAGGTGCTCATCCGCAAGCCACGCTCCGGCGAGCTGCGCGGCACCTCGCTGGCCGCTCTAATGCAGATGGACGTGGTCGCCCTGACCACCGTGCTGCCCCGTCTCACCATGCCCAGTCTCACGAAGCCCGAGGTCGAAGCACTGGAGCCGTCCGACCTGCTGCAGTGCGGCACCGAGGTGGTGAATTTTTTGCTGCCGAAGGCGGACCGGATTCCCGTGTCCCAGAGCACGTAGAAGACGCCATGGCGGACCTCGCCTTCGTCTTCCACTGGGGCCCCGCCCATATGGATGACATGGCGGTGTCCGACCTGATGCAGTGGCGCGAGCGCGCCCGTGAACGCCACGAACCGCCCAAGTAGACCCATGCGCCCCCTTCCCCCCTTCCAGCTCCATTCGCGCCTCGTGGCGGCCTCGCAAGGGAGTGCACATGTCCAGTAGCGGCGATCTGCGCCTGATGGTGATCCTGCAGGCGCTGGACAAGGCCTCCGCGCCCTTCAAGAAGGTCTCCGAAAGCAGCAGCAAGGCCGCGAGGGCTCTTCGCGAGGCCCGCGACCGGCTCAAGGAACTCAACTCCCAGCAGAAGAGCGTCGGCGAGTTCCGCGAGATCCGCGCCGGTCTGCAGGACACCACCGCCAAGCTCACGGCCGCGCAGGCACGCGTCAAGCAACTTGCGCAGGGGCTGGGCGCCCTGGGCCCGCCGTCCAAGGCCATGATCCGCGACTTCGCCGCGGCGAAGCGAGAGGCAGCAGCTCTCAGCGAACAGCACCAGCGGCAGTCCGCCCGCGTGCAGGCCCTGCGCGACAAGCTCACGGCCGCAGGCATCAGCGCGAGCGCCATGGGCACGCACGAGCGCCGGCTGCGCACCGAGATCTCGGCAGCCAACCGCGCCATCGACGAGCAGACCGCCAAGCTCAAGCAGTTGGGCGATCGGCAGCGCGCCATGCACGCCGCCAAGGCCGACTACCAGAAGGGCAAGCACCTCGGCCACAACACCGCCGTCGCTGGCGCCATCGCGGCTGGTTCGGGCTTCGCGGTGCTGCACGCCATGCGCGCACCGATCGAGGAAAGCTCCAAGTTCGCGACCGAGCAGCAGCGCATCGCGGCGCTCGGCCTGGGCGACAAGATCACGAGTGACGCCATCAAGTATGCGAAGGCGATGGAGACCTACGGCACAAGCACCCGGGACAACCTGATGCTCGTGCGCGACGGCTTGACCGTGTTCGCCGACCTCCACCACGCCGAGATGGTGGCGCCCACGCTGGCGAAGATGAAGTTCGCTAACGAGGCGATCTACGGCGAAGAGCAGGGCCACGAGAACGAGAAGAAGTTCATGGACATGCTCAAGGTCATCGAGCTGCGCGGCGGCCTGGCCAACGAGAAGGTGTTCAAGGACCAGGCCGACAAGATCCAGCGCGTGATCGCTGCCACCGGCGGGCGCGTGCAGGGCGAGGAATGGCTCAACGTCATCAAGACCGGCGGCGTCGCGGCCAAGGGCCTCACGGACGAGGCCCTCTACTACCAGATGGAGCCGTTGGTGCAGGAAATGGGCGGACACCGCGTGGGCACCGCGATGATGTCGGCCTACTCCAACATCTACCAGGGCAAGACGACCAAGCGTTCGGCACAGATGCTGATGGATCTCGGTCTGATCGCCGACCCTTCGAAGGTCAAGCACGACAAGGTGGGACAGATCTCCCAGCTCGGCGTCGGCGCGCTCAAGGGCAGCGAGATCTTCCGGGAGAACCAGTTCGAGTGGATGGAAAAGATCCTGCTGCCTGCTCTTGCCGCCAAGGGCATCACCGAGAAGCAGCAGGTGCTCGACGCCATGGGGGGCATGTTCAGCAACCGCACTGCCTCCAACCTGTTCGCGCAGATGTACCTGCAGCGCGAGCAGATCCACAAGAACGCGAAGCTCAACGCCGGCGCCGATGGCATCGGCACGCTGTACGACCGCGCGCTGCAGACCTCCTCGGGCGCCGAGCTGGAGCTGGCCGCGCGGCGCAATGACCTCTACAAGCAGTTCGGCGACAGCATCATGCCGGCCTACGTCGCGGCGCTGCGGCTCGCCGCCGCCGCGATGAAGGGCCTCACGAATTGGATGGCGGCCAACCCTCGCCTCGCGCAGCTGCTGGCGACCGGCCTGGGCATCCTCGCGGTGGCGCTTGTGGCGCTCGGCGGCATCCTGCTGGTGGTGGGCCCTGCGATCCTGGGCTTCGTCGCCATGCGGTTCGCCTTCGCTGCCATGGGCATTCAGGGCGGCGTGCTCGCCCGCGTGCTGGGCCTGCTCGCCACGGGCTTCCGCCTGGCCGGCACCGCGCTGCTGTGGCTCGGCCGCGCGCTGCTGCTGAATCCCATCGGCCTCATCATCACCGCGATCGCGGTCGCCGCCTATCTGATCTACCGCTACTGGGGGCCGATCAGCGCCTTCTTCGTCGACCTGTGGAACCGTGCGAAAGCCGCCTTCGACCAATTCTGGCAGTACCTGGGCGGCTCGGTGCCTGCTGCACTCGCCACGGTCGGCGGCGCGATCCTGAACTGGTCGCCGGCCGGACTCTTCTACCAGGCGTTCGCCGAGACGATGCGCTGGTTTGGCTTCGAGCTGCCGGGGAAGTTCACCGAGTTCGGCAGCCAGATGATGCAGGGTCTGGCCAACGGCATCACGGGCGCGCTCGGGCAGGTTCAGGGCGCGATATCGGGCGCGGCAGATTCGGCCCTGGCGTGGTTCAAGGAAAAGCTCGGCATCCGCAGCCCGAGCCGGGTCTTCATGCTGGCCGGCAACGAGATCAGCAACGGGGCGGCGCTGGGCATCGCCGGCCGCGCGGGCTACGTGCGCCAGGCTGCGCTCGGCATGGCAACGGCTGCCGCCTCAGTGCTGCCCATGGGCACGGCCGGCGCGGAAGCGCTGCGCTTCGACACCCGCGCGCCGATCAGCGCCAGCGCCGGCCAGCTCGCCCCTGTCGCCGGCGCCAAATACGAGATCCACATTCACGCGGCGCCGGGCATGAGTGCTCAGGAGATTGCCCGCGCCGTGTCGATGGAGCTGGACCGCCGCGAGCGTGCGAAGAGCGCCGCCGGCCGGTCCTCGTTGTCCGACCGCGACTGACCGGAGACCCCATGAGCATGATGATGGCCTTGGGCCAATTCGTTTTCAGCCTCGACACGCTGGCCTATCAGGAGCTGCAGCGGCAGATGAAGTGGCGCCACGCCAGCAACAGCCGCATCGGCGCGCGCCCAGCGCGGCAGTTCCTCGGCGTGGGCGACGACACCTTCAACCTGTCGGGCGTGCTGATGCCTGAGCTGACGGGCAGCACCGCTTCCCTCGACGAACTGCGCGAGATGGGCAACCTGGGCGCCTCGTGGCCGTTGGTCGACGGCATGGGCATCGTGTACGGCCTGTACATCATCGAGGGCCTCACCGAGACGAAGACGGTGTTTCTGCCGAACGGCGCGGCGCGGCGCATCGAGTTCCAGCTCCAGCTCGAGCGCGTCGACGACGAACAGACCGATTCCATCGGCGATGACGAACAGACCGACGGCATCGGCGGCGACGAAGAGGTTGCGGCTTGACGATGGACCCGCAAGACCAGGCCACCGCGCACCCTGCGCCCAGCTACCGCCTGAAGCTCGGCGAGCGGGACATCACCCCCGCCGTGGACGCGCGTCTGATCAACATGACGCTGTCCGAGTGCCGCGGCAACGAGGCCGACCAGCTCGATCTGGTGCTCGACGATCACGATGGCGCGCTGGAGATCCCCCGCAAGGGCGTCGAGCTGCAGCTCGCCATCGGCTGGAGCGGCACCGACCTGGTCGACAAAGGAACGTTCATCGTCGACGAGGCCGAGCATTCCGGCGCGCCCGACCAGATCTGCATCCGCGCGCGCAGCGCGGAAATGCATCAGTCGTTGCGCACGCGTGTGGAGCGTAGCTTCCACGGCGTCACGCTCGGCGAGATCGTCCGGCAGATCGCCGCCCGGCACCAGCTGGTGGCACGCATCGATCCCACGCTCGGGGCCCGCCAGATCGAGCACATCGACCAGACCAACGAAAGCGACCTGAACTTCCTCACGCGCCTGGCGAAGCTGCACGATGCCGTAGCAACGATCAAACGCGGGCGCCTGCTGTTCCTGCCCATCGTCGGCACAACCACGTCGAGCGGCGAGAGCCTGCCAGTGATCGAGATCACGAGAGCCGATGGCGACAGCCACCGCTATCACTCCAGCGACCGAGACGCGTATAGCGGCGTGCGGGCCTACTGGCACGATCCGAAGCGCGCGAAGAGGCGCGGGGTGCTGGTGGGGGTCAGCGGCAATGCGAAGCGAGTCAAGGACACGTTCGCGAACGAAGCCGACGCACGTGCAGCGGCGCAGGCCGAATGGCGGCGCATTCAGCGCGGGCTCGCGACGTTCGAACTGACGCTGGCGCTGGGCCAACCCCTGCTCACCCCTCAATCGCCGGTGAAGGTTTCAGGATGGAATAAGCCTGAGATCGACGACACGGATTGGCTGTCGGTCAAGGTACGGCACACCATGACGGGCGACGGTGGTTTCACATCTCATGCCGAGCTCGAGGTGAGCATCTCCGGAGCCACAGAAACAAGTGCCGTGGAGGACGACTAGGCGGTTCGAACTGCCGAAGTCACCAATTCTCTTGGCCTGAGCTTGAACTGTATGCTCCCGAACACCTAGAGGAGCAAGAGATGAGTCAACTGGTGGTTCGGAACGTCGCTGATGCGGCACGTGGCCCAGCAATCGTCGAGCACTTTGCGATCGAGGGACTTTTCGGATACCGGTCCGTCAGTTTTTCCTCGAGCAATGCAGCAACCGTTCTTATTGCGCGCAACGGATCGGGAAAAACGACCCTTATAGCAGCATTGGATGCTTTCTTAAGAGGTCAGTTTTCTCGATTTGCAACCGTAGCGTTCACAAAAATATATTGCCGGCTGCGCGGACTCGACTTCTGGCTGGAGGTCTCCAAGGAAATGATCGACAGCTTAATCGATTTTTCATCACAAACCGAATTACTACTAAGCGCCAAAACGTGGGACGTGCAACCCTTTGCATTGCTCGAACTCCTGGAAACTGTTCGAGGTGCGAAAATTGATGAATTGCATGAAAATCCCACTTTTCATGCAATATATTCGAAAACCGGATTTGACACGCAAGTCACACGTTTCCAGTGCGAAAAACTCGCTGCAGCACTTGATGATCGAGTACCCCAACTGGCGAAGATTCGCAACACGATTCGCAAAGTACTGGGAAATACCGAAATAGTTTATCTACCGACCTACCGGCGAATTGAACTTTCTATCCCTCAGCCGGATCAGCCGAAATATATGGGCCGAAAGAGAAACATGCTCTCACGGCTCGGAATTGCCAGAAGCGGGCTATACACCGCAGACATTCAATTTGGGCTCGGCGACATTTCAGATCGATTAAAAGCACTCTACTCCGAGATGCTTTCCATTTCAAATCAAGGGTACGGGAAAGTCAGTGCAAACATTATTAATGACTTGATCTCGGGGGGATACAAAAATTCAAGCGCCGATCCAAGCCTCCTGCCCACCAAAGAAGCACTTGAACTATTTTTCAACAGGATAAAGCAGGCGGAGCGCAGCTATGGAAGGACGCCATTTCGGAATTTCATTCTGAGCCCCGATTTAAATCGAGTATACAGTGGGGACGTGCCACAAGACGCCGCACCGTTCTTAAACTATTTCCTAGAGCAGTTAAATTCAATTATCCAGCAAACGAGAGGCACCGAGGAACTGGTTGAGGCGTTCATCGGAAGCTGCAACAATTATCTCTCTAACGAAGATTTTTCAACAGACAATTTCGCCGCATTCGACAATAAGCGTCTCACCTTTAATCGTCGAAATTTCAAAGTCAAAGTTATAAGCTTGGCGACCAAATCTGAAGTTCCCCTTGAGTCCCTCTCGTCAGGGGAAAAGCAGATGATTTCGCTCTTCGCCCGACTGTACCTTTACCCCGGCCCGAAGATTATCCTGATTGACGAGCCCGAGCTGTCGCTCTCATTGGACTGGCAACGCCAGATCCTGCTGGACGTGCTTAGAGCTCCCTCATGTCAGCAAACCATTGCGATCACGCACTCACCTTTCATTTTCGATAACGAGCTTGAAGCGTATGCTGGTGCGTTGCAGGTAAAGATTGACCCTCCAGAAGCCTCACTTTTCTCAGACACGGGTTTCGATGAAGATCTGGAAGGAGACGAAGAGTGAGCGAAAGCCCAAATCAGGATGCGTTTTTCGAACGCATAAAGAAGGCAAAGGAAGTTCGAGCCGTCCGAAAAGTCGAGTTCGCCGCATTTGCCTCAGCAATACCCGAGCACAAAAAGATATTCGCCTTTGAAGGGACCGATGACCGCCTGGTATACCATTACTGGATTAAACGCCTGCGTCCAGATTTGGAGTACGAAGCGTACCAGTGCAACGGCAAACGAAAGGTCCTGCAGTTGTTTGACAGCCTCAAGTCTGACTTAACAGGGCTCAAAAATAGAGTTTGGTATTTTATAGATCGAGATTTTGATGAACTTCAAGGGAGAAGTGCAGATAAGAAAATTTTTCTCACTGACCGTTACTCGATTGAGAATTACATTGTATGCGACAAGGTTCTAGATGACTTGCTCAATGTCGAATTCCATTGCAACGGCCATCCGGGACATCGACAAAAGATAGTTCAAGAGTTTTTGCGCGTTTACGATCTATTTTTGGAGTCGACGAAGGAATTAAATTTCCGAATTTATGCAGCAAGAAATTTAAATATCAAAACGAGTGATTTACCGGAAACCATTCACCTTCTCGTTAACGTATCTCTCAACGACGCAACTGTTATTGACGTGCCCTTGACGAATGTAGTTATTCTGGATCGCGAGCCGACTCCAGAGGAAATTACAATTTTGCGAAAACAATTCGATCAGCTTAACGCTCGCCACAGGTATCGCGGAAAATTCGCGATGCTTTTCTTTATAAAATGGCTTGGTCTTTTGAGGAGCGATCGTCTTACAGATCCCTCGACGATGTTCGCCAATATTCCGCACCCCGAAAATGCTGTCGGCGGTGGTTTCTCCCTTAGTGCTTTGGCACCTAAATCTCGCGCCCCGAATCATTTAGGCCCATTTTTGGCTTCGGTGTAATCGCACGCGCAGAGAACGCGGAATCCGATTTTTCATTTCGCGTCGAGCGAGAGGCGAAAAGCAGGGTCTCGCCGCTACCCAGCGTTTAAAGCAACGCTAAGGGCGCCTGCCACAGGTCGTCGATGCGGAGTTGATCGTGGCGCCAGTCCAGCTTGTGTAACGCCCACAACAACTGAGTCCAGAGTCGCCGCCGGTTAACCGACTTTCTGTTTCGCGAGCGAAGAAAGCACCCTCCGGGCCGCAGCCCTTCCCTCCTCGTCGGCGTGATCGTAGTTGTCCAGCAATGCCTGCTGCTCTTGGCTGAGTGACGCTGTTGGCTTTGGCGTCCGCTGCCCCGTCAGCACATAGAGCACATCGACCCCGTGCGTCGCTGCAACAGCGAGAAAGTCCGCCTTCGGGGCAGAGTTGCCCCTCTCCCAGTCTTGCTCGGCGCGCAGCGAAACGTCGCCCAGTTCCGCAAAGGCGGTCTGCGACATCCCTAACCGCTCACGCTCTTCTCTCAAGCGCACGCCAATAGATAAGCGGATTTTTTCGTCCATTTCGTTGCAATAAGCAGATTTCTGCTCTATATTCCGCTTCACTGTGCAATTCTTCGTTTCACAAGCATACAGCCGACGTCCATGAAGCCCGCCTCGAAGACCCGTGTCCGTCGTGCTCCAAATGGAGCAGTCAGCGACAAACCCATCGCGGTGCGACTGCACCCTGAAGAGCTGGAACGATTCAAGAGCCGCGCCGCTCGCGAGCAGCGTTCCATGGCCTCAGTGGTTCGCTTGGCCGCCCTTCGAGGTCTCGACGAATGCGACCGCACCAACACGCCGCTCACGGCCTGACCTTTCCTGCAGCAATCCTCGGAAGGCTCCCCCATGTACCCCGATCCCAAGCGCGTGCGCTCCAACCGCTACACGATCCGCCTCGACGACTACGAGGATGGGCTCGTTCAAGCGATGGCTGACTATCAGGGCGAGCAGCTCGCGACGTTGTTGCGCGAGCTGGCCCTGCGTGAAGCGCGGCAGGTGCTGGGGTTGGTTCATGAGCCGAGTCTCGACCGGCGAGCGGCCTGAAGGAAGGCCGCAAACAGCCGCTTCACGGCGCAAAAAGAGCAGCCGAAAAGATGCCCGAGCACACCATCACCTTCAACGACGAAGACCACGCGCTGATCGAGCGCGTGCAGTTGGAACTCGGGCTGCCCACGTTTGAATCTGCTGCCGAGTGGTTGGTGAAGGCCCGCCTTCGCCGCGCTGCTCGCGCCACGACCGGGCGCGGCCGTGCCCTCTATCTCGTCGACCGGCGCCCTGCGCCCGTGGAGCCGCAATGAGACTGCGCTGCCCTCATTGCGACCACCTCGGCTCCATTCGAACCACCAAGGTGATGACTGCGACCGTGTCGCACCACTACGTGGTGTGCAGCAACTTCGAATGCGGGCACACCTGGCGCGCGACCACCGAGGCGGACATGACGATCTCGCCCTCGGCCACGCCCGCCCCATCCGTGCACCTGCCTCTCGCATCGCACATGCGCCGCGACGTGCTGGCCCAGCAGATCCGCTCGGGCAACACGGCCGAGCACACGCCCCTCATGACGCCGCCGGAGACGCGTGATCTCTTCGCGCCGGCCGGCGTCGACGGGCCCTCATAGCGCCCAGAGCACTCCGCTCGATCCCCCTTTTCACCCAACCCCTGCGGTGCCTGTTCGGAGGCCCTGCGGGACGTGCTCACCCCGGAGGTTTCCACCATGCCCACTTTCTCCCCCGCCGCGCTTGATCGTCGCCCCGCCCATGTCGCCAGCGAGCCCGAATACGCATATCAGCGCCGCTTCGGCAGTGATTCAAACGACGCGTACAGAGGCTCGAGATCAGCTGACAACCGCTCCAGCGAGGAATTCGCTCCGGCGATGGCCGCGGCGGCCGTGTACCGCGATGGGAAAACAGACCTCGCCGAGTTGCAGATTGACATGGGTCTGCATACGTGTGCGCGCTTCATTCTGAGGCTCGATACCGCCCAACTGCGCGATCTCTCCGCCCGCCTCCTTGACGCGGCGCATGACATCGAGGCCAACCCCGCAGCAGTCCTCGCCCAATCCGCCCGAGCATCGGCAGGGGTCGCATCGTGAGCGCCCGAATCCTCGACCAGAGCGGCAATCACTGGGTGCCCCACGGTCACACGATCTGCCACAAGCAGAACGGCAACCCCGACGCGACGCCCGGTGTCGGGCTCGACGTCTACTCGTACCACAGTGCCGGCGGCAGCAACAGAAGCCATCGGCCCTTCGTGCTGGTGGTGGTCGGCTCGGGCCCGACCGCCGGCATCCTGCCCCTGCACATCACGCCGGACGATGCCCGCGCACTCGCCACGGCCTTGAACCGCGCCGCAGCCGCCGCTGATGCCGCCGACGCCGCTGTGCAGGCCCGCCGTCGCCGCCAAGAGGTGTCTGCCTGATGCGCCAGACCTCCTTCCGCCCCGTGCAGATGCGCGCGTCGATCGCCGGCCTGCTGGCCTTCCTGCCCGCCCTTGCGGTGGTGCTGATCGCAGTCCTGCTCGGCCGCGCGCTCGCGCTGGCCGGGCTGCTCTGAGGGCTCCATGCACAGCGATCTCTACGACGAAATCAGCGCGGCGCTGGAGCGGGACTTCGAGTTCAAGCTCTCCAGCGATCGCCAGTACCTGCAGAAGGGCAAATGCCCCAACTGCGGCCAACGCGAGATGTTCACGTGGGCCGCGAAGCCGCTGGTGGTCATCTGCCAGCGCACCAACAACTGCGGCTACCAGTCGCACGTCAAGGACTTGCTGCCCGACTTCTTCGACAACTGGAGCGAGCGCTTCCAGAAACCCGAGCTGCAGAAGCCGCCAGACCAGCAGAACCCCAGCGCCGCAGCCGATGCCTATCTCGCCGAGAGCCGTGGCTTCGACCTGTCCCTGATCAAGGGCCTGTACACGCAGGAGCACTACTTCGACGCTCGCGCCGATGGCGGGCGCGGCGCCGGCACAGGCACCGTTCGCTTCCAGCTCGAGGAGACCTGGTGGGAGCGCTTCTTCGACGCGCCCCACCGCTTCGGCAAGAAGAAGGCCAACTTCAAGACCGGCGGCGCCTACAAGGGCACATGGTGGGCACTGCCCTCGCTGTCGTTCGCCGAGCCGGCACCGACCGAAACCGCCCTGTCTGCGGCCCTGCAGCAGGCGATGCGCGCCGCCGGCACCAGCAACACCGAAGCGCCCACCACCAATCCGCCCCCGACCGAGCTGTGGCTCGTGGAAGGCATCTTCGACGCGATCGCGCTGGCGCATCACGGCATCGCCGCCGTGGCGCTGCTGAGCTGCAACAACTACCCGGAGAAGGCGCTCGCCGCGCTCAAGGCCCAGCTCGAAG
The DNA here is from genome assembly GCF_048305045.1 of Variovorax sp. 278MFTsu5.1. Lineage (NCBI taxonomy): Bacteria > Pseudomonadati > Pseudomonadota > Betaproteobacteria > Burkholderiales > Comamonadaceae > Variovorax > Variovorax sp. 278MFTsu5.1. The sequence goes on along the minus strand of NZ_CP157622.1, from coordinate 2,752,116 downwards.
CCCAGGGCGGCACCGTCCCTGCGCCCGTGCTGGTGTGGGCCTTCGATGGCGATACCGCTGGGCGGGCTTTTACGCTGAAGTACGCGCGCCGCGCCCGCGATGAGGGCTGGGTGTGCGAGGCCGCTCAGATCCCGCAGGACAAGGGCAAGAAGGTCGACTGGAACGACGCGCACCAGCACGACCGGCTCAAAGAGAGCCACCTCAGGGAGTACCGCTACCACGGTGCGCTGCTGCTGGCCGACTCGGCGCAGGAGAAAGCGCTGCTCATCTACAACCACACCGGCCGCGCGGAGTTCGACTTCGACCACGGCAATCGGCTGTGGTGGTTCAAGCTGGATCTCGACCGCTACGGCAAGGCCCGCGACGCGCTGCGCGAGGCGATCAAGGAAGGCACCCGGGAGGAAATGACAGAGGACGCCCAGCGCGACCAGGCGCTGCTCGAGTCCCACACCATCCAGAACATCGCGAACTGCCTGCCTCGGGCCCTCTACTACCAGAAGAACGAGGTCACCGACGAGGCCTGGTACTACTTCCGCGTCACGTTCCCGCACGACAGCCCGGCAATCAAGGCCACGTTCACCTCAGGCCAGCTCACGGCCGCCACCGAGTTCGAGAAGCGGCTCCTGCACATCGCACCAGGCGCGATGTTCAGCGGCAGCAGCCACCAACTCAAGAAGATCATGCAGTGGCAGCTGGACAACCCGAAGGTGGTCCAGACCATCGATTTCATCGGCTACAGCGCCTCGCACAAGGCCTACATCCTCGGCAAGGTGGCCGTGCGCGAAGGCCAGATCCACGAGGCCAATAAGGAAGACTATTTCGAGTTCAACAAGCTCTCGATCAAGTCGCTTCAGAAGTCGATCCAGCTGCGGATCAATGCCGACCGCGAGGGCTATCAGCGGGCATGGCAGCAGCACCTGTGGCGCGCCTTTGGTGCCAAGGGCTACATCGCGTTGGCATTCTGGTTTGGCAGTCTCTTCGCCGAGCAGGTACGCGCCGAACAGCAGAGCTTCCCGTTCCTTGAGATCGTCGGCGAGCCCGGCGCCGGCAAGACCACGCTGATCCAGTTCCTCTGGAAGCTGCTCGGGCGCGACTACGAGGGCTTCGATCCCTCGAAGTCCACCGCCGCCGGGCGCCTGCGCACGTTCACGCAGGTCAGCAACCTTCCCATCGTGCTGATCGAGTCGGACCGGGAAACGAAGACCGGCGGGCAGGCCCACGTGAGGTCGTTCGACTGGGACGAGCTGAAAGACGCCTACAACGGCAACAGCATCCGCACCACCGGCGTGAAGACCGGCGGCAATGAGACATACGACCCGCCCTTCCGCGCGTCGATCGTCATCAGCCAGAACAACCAGGTGCAGGCCTCGCAAGCCATCATGGAGCGGATCTGCCACATGACCTTCGACACCGGAGGTTTCACGCAGAGCAGCTACGAGAGCGCCAAGACGCTCGAGAAGGTGGAGATCGAGGCGGTCAGCGGTTTCATCCTGGCCGCGCTGCGCCGCGAGGCCGAGGTGATGCAGGCCATCACCAGCTCGCACGACGAGAACATCCGCTTCCTGCTTGCGCAGGACGGCATCCACAAGCCGCGCATCGCGAAGAACCACGCGCAGCTGTTGGCGATGGCCACGGCCATGCGCGGCGTGGTGAAGCTCTCGGACGAGCAGTTCGACCAGGTGCAGGCGCAGATCGTCACGATGGCCCGCGAACGCCAGAGCTCGATCAACGCCGACCACCCGCTGGTGCAGGAGTTCTGGGAGGCCTTCGATTACCTCGATGCCCTCGGCTACACGAACGTCAAGGGCGAGCACTTCGACCGCCCGTTGCTCAACCACAGCCGCACGGCCGATCAGATCGCCGTGAACCTCAACGAGTTCGTCGAGAAGGCGAACACGCACCGGCAGCAGATCCCGCTGATGGCCGATCTCAAGAAGGTGCTGCGCACCAGCAAGACGCGGCGCTTTCTCGACGTCAAGTCCGTCAGCAGCGCCATCCGCTTCAGCGTGGTCGCGGTCACGGCGACCGACGTGAAGAAGGAAGTTCCGAAGACCGTGCATTGCTGGGTCTTCGAGCGGCCTGGGCGGGGGGGCTGAAGCCATGGAGCACGACACCATGCACCTCCCCGAATCCCGGCCCTTCCGCTGCCACTACCGGCACGCCGTGCCAGGCCAGGAGCCGATCGCGCTCTTCATCCAGCTGCGCGCGCGTGACGCCGATGCGGCCCAGCGCCTCGCAGAGGCCGCTGTGGGCCGGCTGGTCGACCGCGTCGAGCCCGCCCCCTTCCCCTTTTCCATCACCAACCCTGCAAAGGAGGTCTGACCATGCACGCCTACATCGTGAAGGTCATCGACGCCACTGGCGTCTTCTACGGGTACGTCCAGCTCGCCACCTCGTGCGCCGCAGCCGAAGGCCTCGCCTTCGACCGCTTCGGCGACGTGCGACTGCTCAGCGTGCGGAGGTCCGCATGAGAAAGCGCAAATGGGACGAGCGGTCCAGCCTGGAGCGCACAGCCTGCACAGCCGTGCTGCTGTCGGCGCTGCGCAACCTGCACAAGGTCTGCCTCGACATGGAACTGGAGCGCGAAGACAAGCGACCCAGCGAAGCCCAGTACCAGAACGCCATGCGCCACGCCGGCGCCGCCATCGCCATGTGCAGCGGAGGTGCATCGTGACCGGCCCCCGCAAGACCATGCCGACGCACAGCATCTACGCGGACAACTTCAAGTATCGCGACTCGGCTCACACCGATATCCGCGAGACCTTCAAAGCCGCTCGGCGTGCGCTGGCCCGCGAGGCTCAGCGCAAGGCCGAGGAGCGCCAGCAGAGCCTGGAACTCGACAACGTGGTGCCCATGCCCTCGCGAGGTGGCAAATGAGCGGTTACGACATCGCGACCGCGCCGGATACGGCGATCGTGCAGCTCGTGTTCACGTCGCCGCCGTGCGTGGGCCACAGCAAGCCCATGGAACGGGCGCTAGTGACCTCGTTTCGGGCTTGCGAGCTGTGCACGCACTCGACGGCCCGCGCCGGCCGTCTGCTGTGCGACAGCCCAGCCGTGCGGCTGACGGGCCAGCCCGAAGCGCTGGACGTGGCACGTGCGCCGGCCGGCAGCTGCGGGCCCAACGCCAGGCATCTCGACATGCCGGGCTGGCACTGACGACGAGAAGCCGCCATGGCCCACGCGATCGAGCCCACCGACCAGATGCTGCACGAAGCCTGCGCACGCATGGCGGAGCGCTTTCACTGGGCCGATGACTTCGAGGCGGTGATGCAGGACCGCGTGCGCAGCCGACTGGTGCGCATCGCAGCCCGGCATCCGACCGCCGCCGGCAGGGCACCCGCGCCGCCGCGCGCGCCGGCCTGCCGCCCCTTCCAGCCACCCACCAGCGGAATCCCCCTTTTCGACCGCAAGCGCGCCGCCTCGGGCGAGCGCGATGACGACTGACACAACCCTTTCAGAGACTCAACATGAAACGCGTCTACATCGAGGCCCCTCGTGCCTTCGGCAAGGTCACCCAGCGCAGCATCACGGTGATCGCCTTCACCGGGAAGACCGGCGCGGGCAAGGACAGTTGTGCCGCTGTCCTGCACAACCGCTTCCAGTTCGAAACCATCGCGTTCGCCGACGCACTGCGGCGAGAGATCGCGGCGGCATGGCGTCTCGACGAACGGATGCTCAACTTTCGGCCGACGAAGGAATTCTCGATTCCTGCGCTCGCCGTGGGCATGTGCAGCGATCCTGCCTTCATCAACTGGTGCTTCGACGCCGACGAGAGCCTGCACGAGCCGCGCAGCCCGCGCTGGGTGATGCAGCACTGGGCCGACTACCAGCGCCGTTACCGCCCGACCTACTACGCCGACATCGTCACGCGCTGGATCAGCCGGCAGGCCTCGGTGGGCTTTCGCCGCTTCGCGGTCACAGATCTGCGCGATCCGGTCGAGGTGCAAGCCCTGATGGCCCTCGGCGTGCAGTTGAGCGTGGTCCGCGTCCTGGGCCCGCACGCGGCCGGGCTCAGCGCCGACACGGCGCACCACAGCAGCGAGCGGCACGAGATCGATGCGGACTTCGAGCTGGTGAACGATGGAAGCCTGGAGTTGCTCGCCGAACGCGTCTCGGCCTTGCCGCCAGTGCGGTGCCTGACCGACGAAGGGCGCGCGGCGTTCATGCAGGAAATGCTCACCGGCCACTTCAGCAGTGAGGCCCATCCGTTGGAGGAACTGGTCAAGCAGTACCACGAGCGCTGCGAGACCTACGACCGCAGCGTATGCACGGGGCCGGTGGGCGTCGACGGCATCTTGCCGGCCACCGACCGTGAACGCAGCCTCATCAACCTCAACGCACAACGCGTGCGCCAAGAGATCCTCGGGCGCAACGGCATCGGCCCTGCCGCCTTCAGCGCCGCCCTGGCCTCTTTCGGTCGCCGGGGAGTCTGATCGTGGACGAGCTCTTCGTCATCCTCGACATCACGGGCTGCGAAAACTGGCCCTTCGCCCTGCAGTACCTCACCGGGCCGGCCTCGCCGCGCAGCATTCCGCCGGAAGGCCGTTCGAACGTGCTGCAGGTCAGCCGTGGCGCTGCCGAGCGCGAGGCGGTGCGCCTGGCAGAAATGCATCCGGGCCACACGTTCGCGCTGTTCCTCGCCACCCACGCCACCGTGCGGACCGAGATCCCGGCGAGCGTGAACTTCAAAGGAGAGCCGTTCATGCGGCGCAGCCTCACCCAGCTGCTGCCTCTCGATGACGGCGTGCCCTTCTGAGGGCCGACATGAAGCACCAGAAGAAACGCCATCGCCGCCCGGCGCGCACCTGCGCCGAGCTGGCGCGCATGGCCGAACTCAATCAAGCGCGCGACGAGGCGCTCAAGGAGATCTCATGAAGTGCCCCGCCTGCACAAGCACAGAGCAGCGCGTGCTTTCCACGCGCACCGCCGACTCCAGAATCACGCGCCTGCGCTGCTGCGACGCCTGCGGGCACCGGTGGAACACCGTGGAGATCGGCGCTCAGAACCTCAACCGCATGGAGTCCGCCGTGGCGGCCGTGCGCACCTTCACCAGCCTTTCCAAAGAACTCGAAGATGCCAAGGCCACGCACAGTTAACAAGAAGATCCCGGACCTGCCACGCGGCATGCGCCGGGTGGATGGAGTCTGGTACTGGCGCGGCACCGACGGGCTCACCAGGGAGATCGAGGCGGGGCTGAAAGCGACCGGCATGAAGATGCGGTGCGGCACGACGCCCGTCCAGGCCCGGCTCTGGTGGGAGAAGCATGTCTCGCCGGCGCTCGCCGCCGCGGTGCCCGACGACGATGTCGTCGGCACCATCGAGGAGATCATTCGGAAGTACGAGGCCGACGAGCTCGCCACCATGAAGCGAGAGAAGACGAAGGAGGAGTACAGCGGCCGCATCCGCCGGCTGCGCGCTGCCTTTCGTACGAAGCGCTACCCAAAAACTGAGGCGCACGCCCTGCTGCCCGGCTACCTGAGCGCGGTCGCGATCACGCAGCACCTGCACGACAACCGGGAGCGGGCATCGTCAGCCAACAAAGACATGCAGCTTCTGTCGCGCATGTTCCGCCTGGCGCGCGTGCGCTGGGGCTTGACCACATTCAACCCGTGCGACGGCATCGAATACCTGCCCGAGGCGCCGCGCGACCAATACGTCAGCGACGCCCGCTATGCCGATATCCACGCCGCGGCGAGCCCGCTGCTGCAGTGCATGCTGGAGATCAGCACCCAAACCGGCGCCCGTCAGGGGATGATCCTCGACATCCGGATCGGAGACTTCAACCAGCAGGGCATCGACATCCGCGTGACGAAGAAGCGCAACAGCACCGGCTTCGTGACGAAGCGCTACGCCATGACGCCCGACCTCTGGCGCGCGCTGAGCACCGCGCTCGAGCTGCGGAAGAAGCGTCGCGGTGGCGCCCAGTGCCTGCCGGAGCACCACCTTTTCATCACGAAAAACGGCACGCCGTACACGAAGGAATCTTTCAAGAGCCTGTGGCGCGTGGTGCGCAAGAAGCTCGGCCTCGGCGGCCGGGAGATCACCTTCCACGACATGCGCGCCAAGGCGGCATCCGATGCCGTGTCCGACACTGCCGCGCAGGAGCTGCTGCACCACGAAGACGTCAAGGTCACGAAGCGCGTCTACCGTCGCAAAGTGCCAACAGGTACACCCCTGCCGTCAGCAATCGGGGGGCGTGACGAAACCTGAAAGGCCCCGGGTTTGTCAGGAACCCTATCCATTTGTCAGCCGCAAAGAAAAACGGGTCAGGACTTGTGGTCCTAACCCGTTGATCTATCTAGCAAAAATGGTCGGTGTGAAAGGATTCGAACCTTCGACCCCTTGCACCCCATGCGAGGGGGTTCGGTGCAACTAAGTGGTTGTCGCGATTTAAGTTTCTGGAAAACACCGTGACAAAAAATCACCGGTAGGATTCTCGATTTTTGCATCTGTGTCAGAGGGAAGGCGGCGCATTTGTCCGCGCAGCCACCTCTGCCTACTACCATCGGTAGGCTAGTCCGAGCTTGCCGGAGACAATTTTTCCCGGGTCTTTTTCCCGAGTTCCTTCAGCTTCTCGATCTCGCGCGCTATCCGCCGCTCACCCTCCTCTCGGCTGATCTCGCCACGAGCCATCTTGCGGCCAATGGAACGGGCCTCGGTCTCGATCACCTTCTCTCTGGCCTTGGCATCCAGGCCGACGCTGGCCGCCTCATCAGCCAGGCGGCGAGAGTCGACCTTCACGCCCAGGGCTTTCGACACCGCCAAGCCGGCATCCGTTTCCTTTCCGAGCCCGGTCTTGGCGCCGTCGAGAGCCTTCTCGATGCCGGTCCAGCCATAGGGGTCCAGCATGCCGCTATCAACCGGGGCGCCCATCTTGCGCATGAGCCAGCCCAGGCCCGGCGTGGGCAAGTTCGGCAGCATGAACTTCGCGAGCGTGTCGGAGACCTTCATCACCATCTCGCCGGCCGTGTCGGTCGGCTTGACGATCTTGTCGCCGCGCCAGTTGGTGTTCGAGTAGAAGTCGATCAACAGGGAAAGCGGGCCTCCGATTGACAGCCAGCTCGGCAGGGGGACGCTGGCCTTGCTGCCGCTGGTGTCCGTGATGTCTCCGGCTGGGAGCCATCGGCGCACGTCCAGCCACATGGGGTCATTGCTCTCGTTGTTCCACGGCAGCCGCACCATTTTCGGAAGGCCCAGCGATTTGCCCTGCAGGTCTTCGGGCAACAGCCGCTCTTCCTTTTCGCGATCACCACCGGCACCCAGCGCCATATAGGTCAGCATCGACAACGCCTCACCGAGCGCGGCGTACTTGGCGAACTTCCAGGGCTTCGTAACCACGGCCTTCGCAAGCAAGGGCACCGCCCGATAGGTGAAGCTGACGAACGGAAGCACGCTGCGACGTGCTGCCCGGACCCAAGGAGCGTTGATGTCGTAGTTGAGGAAGGCGTCGCGCGCAGCCTTGCCTGCGTCCGCGTCGCTCTTCCCTGCCTCGATCTCGTTGAGGAACTTCGCCAAGCGGAACACAGAGTCTTCCGACTGGTAGGCCTTGATCATCGCGCCCATGGTGCTACCCAGCGCCCGCCCCGGCAGGGTCTTCGTGGAAGCGATGCCGGCCTCACGGAAACTGCCGTGGGCGGCAAGCGCGACCACGTTGGCAAGGCTGGCCTTCTGCACCGACTCCGGGTCGCTCTTGGCAATCTGCTGCAGCAGCGGCTCGATCACCGAAGTCCTGATCTCGTTGCTCGCGAACGACCCGCCCTCAGCGCCAGAATCGTCATAGCGCTCGATCAAAGCCTTCGCCCTGGCATCCCCTGCCTTCGACGCAACGATGGTCTCCAGGGCCTTGCGAAGGTCGTTCACTCCGACCTCCGCGAGGTCGGCCATGATGAAGTTCGACATCACATTGTTGACGTGAACCGCGGGCGACAGTGCCGTCTTGCTGATCTTCCAAGCACCCAGCAGCTTGTCCCACAGGCCGTTGCGCAGCTCCATCGCGCCAGCGATGTCGGAATACATCACGGCCGGGAGGTACTTGCCAGCCAAGTCGCCATAGCGTGCAACCTGGGTTCCCTTGATCTTGGTCTCGGGCACCTTGACCCACTGGTCACGAGTGAACGTCTGCGAGCCGAGCACTGCATGAGCACCGCTGATGTCGACGACATCGAGACCGGCATCGCTGTCCTTGCCGTAGTTGATGGCCGTCCACTGCAGCAGCCGCGAGGTCTCGACATCCCGGACGCCCTGTACCATCGTGCGCGCGAAGGCATACCTTGCATCTTCGATCTCGCCCATGCGCTGCCGTTCGGCCAGGGTGAAGTCGCGCCAAACCTTGATGTTGCCGGCCTTGGTCGCGTCGCGTACCTCCCAGGTGCCGGCGTTTGCGTAGCCTTCCAGTGCGACAGGCCGCTTTGCCCCTTGAACCAGATACTCGCGGCGAATGAGCTTGCCGCTGTTGTCCCGCTTCTCCAGCATTTCCAGCTTGAGCCCCTTCAGGTCTTCCGGCAGATCGCCGCGCACGCGATCCAGGCTTGCCTCCAGCTCCATGCCGCGCCCCTTGAACTGGTCGCCCTTCAGACGTTGAGCGCGCTGACGCGCGACAGCCTGAGAGCCGGTCAGCTCTGCCTCGTACTTCTTGTAGCTCCGATGGACGTAGGCCATCTTGTTGCGCTCGTAAGTCTCCGGCGTGATGAGCCCGAGTTTGACCGCCTCCTTGGAGAGGTTGTCGATGTCGGTCTTCATCTGCCGCATCACTTCCTGCTGAACTGCAGGAAGCCTTTCGAGAAGCTCGCGTTCGCGAGCTGTATCGGGCTTCTCCTGCAGCCATTGATAGGCGACGGAGAGCTGGTCAGGCGTCATAGACGAGAGACGATCCAAGGTGCCCTTGGCCTCGCGCATGAGCTTGTTCTCGCGAACGGTCTTGTCGAACTTTGCAGACAGGTACTCGGCAGGGAGCCCGTAGTCCGAGATGAGGCCTTGCTTGGCCTTCTCCAGCCAAGACCAGGACGACTTCGCATCGAGTGCACGCTCAGCCAGGCTCACAGCCTTGGCGCCGAGTGCCTTCACGCCCGAGACGCGCGCGAGCTGTTCGCCGATAGAGTCGACAACCTTGTTCGTAACTTGGAGGCCTGCCATTACTGGCGCAGTCGCCTTTATGCCCAAAGCACCAACGGCCGCCGCGGCGGCTCCGGCAGTACGCCCTTGATCCTCCTGGGCATGCTCCGATGCGCGGGAGCTACGGCGCAGTCCTAGTTCGGCGTCAGCGGCGACCGAGCGCACAGTCGGGCTTCTTCTGGCGGCCTCTGCGTAGGCCCTCGCCAGGTCCGTCCTCATCGAAATCGCAGCGTTGCCGAAGCCAGAGTCTTTGGAGAGGTCCACCTTGAAGCCTACATCCACCAGTCGGTTCAACCAACGCGCCGCCCATCGGAAGAATCGCTTCAAACCGGTCGAATCCATCTCAGCCTGGAACTCTTCCCAGAATCTGTCCTGCTTAAACGCAGCGCCAGCCACGTCGGAAAGATTCTCTTCCTCGACCAATGAGTCGCTGACCTTCCGGCCGTAGCTCTGCTCCTGGAACTCACGATTTGCCAAGCTGTCCCGAGACACGCGGCGCAAAGCAGCCATCAGGCCCGCATGCAGGTCTGGGTGAGCCTCTTTGAGCGAATGCGTGAATTCGTGCCCGAAGGTCGAAACTGGGTCGACATCGCCACGAGCGTGGATGTAGACGGTCTTCGGGTCGCCAGGAACATAAGCGCCACCGGCAGGAGCGTTCGGATCGTCAGACTGGAAGTAGACCGTCTCGACGCCGAAATACTGCTTCATCGCAGCGGCGAGCTGTCCTCTACTAGACTTCGGTTCGACCTCAACATGGCGTACCCGCACATCGGTGCCGGCATCCTTGCTGAGAGCTGCGGCGAGCCTGGAGACTCTCGACGCATCTGCCGAAGCAGCTTGACCATTGGAAGCCGCCGACGTGCTCTCTCGCGAAGAGCGGCGCGATAGCGCATCCATCTCTTCGCCCATGCGCGAAGACCGGCGAGCAATCGGATCGGCGGAAGCATTCGGCGATTCTATGCCCGCTCCGTCCTGACTCACCCATTCGGGCAGCAAGCCGGTCTTCTGGTCTGCAAAGACAGTGTTGACGCCGCTGGCGGTCCGGTTGCTGTCACCGTGCGGCCCGTAGTTAACCCAGGAATTTTGGCCCCGGGTCTCGGAGGTCATGGCCCTTCGCGCCAGCGGCGAGTACATGGCCGAATGCAAGCGCCATGCGTTCTCCTCGCCATCAGCACGGAAGCCGACAGCCTCTTTGACGTGCCCGAAGTAGTCGTGAACGATGCGGAAGACATCGTTCGCCACCATGTCAACGCCGTCGAGCGTCTCGCCAACCTTGCGGAGTAGCGGATTCGAGCTGGCGTCGAAGCTGCTGGAGCCGAATCCATCGGTCGTGGGGAACACCCAGAGGTGGTTGTTCTCCTGCACGTCGATGATCGCCAGGCGAGGCGACGCAGCATATGGGTCGCCGCCCTTCTCAAAGTCGATGAACTCGACTTTCAACTCCGGGTGATACTTCTTGATCGCCGCCCACTGCGCGAGAGTCTCCTCGATCATCTTGTCGTAGGCGGCCTTGACCTCTGGGTCAGAGGGGTCGTGAGCCATCTCGGCGTAGGCGTCAGCGATACGCCGCGCTCGCCCCTCGTCAACGCGAGCAAACGTGGTCGGCGGCTTGTAGTCGATACCCGCGTCGCGAGCGTAAGCCTCGGCGACAGCACGGGCTTTCTCCGTGGGGCGGACTTCAACCGCTCCCCTGCCGGGAACCTCTATGGTTGCCGGGAGGCCTGCAAGTCTTCCGCGTACTTCTCCAGCGCTGCGATGTTCCGCCCCTGGTTGAACCGCCACCGACCGAGCGCTTCTTCGTGCTGCTCCGTCGTCTCGAAGTCCTCGCGCTTGGGAGCTGTTCTCTTCAGTTGCTCGGCCCTCTCGCGGGCCTGCGCTGCTGTGATCGCTTCCATTTACGCCTGCCCTTCCTGGGGACTGTTCCCGTCCATCACGCTCGTCGCGAAGCCGCCCGGAATCAACTGGCTCTCCAGCCGGTCGGGAATCTTGCCGGTCTTGATGGCCTCTTCCATCTGCTCGATCCACAGATTGCGCGGCATCGCCTCGGGCGGGATCGACGCGCTCTTGCCGAACTTCAGCCGGAACTCGCGCATCAGCTCGGTCGCCCGGCTTGGCTTCAATGACACTCCTTGCGTACTCATAGGCTTTCGGCGCACGCCGCTCCAGTTCTGCTCTATTGGTGAAGTATGCGCGAACGATCTGCGCATGAATCTCCGACTGCACGAGTGCAGCCGGGAGTGGCTTTCCAGAATCGGTTGCATCGAATGCAGCTTCAAGTGGGTACGCAAAAAGCGTCGCCAGCGAAGAGCCGTCTTGAGCGCCATAGAGGTCGAAGACCTCCTGAGCCACCGCGCCTTTAGCTTCAATACTACCATCGGTAGTAATAGCGAGCCGCGAATCGCTCGCAGAGCGCATTGCGTTGCCGTCGAAGTCGCCGTTATGCGCCAACTCGTGGATGAGTTGCCCGCGGAATTCCTGCTGCTCTGCCAGGTTCGCATTCAAGCCGGGGACCGTCGAGTCCACGTCGGTCTGCTTGAATGAGACGCCGCGCACAGTCTTGCCACGGAGGTTCTTCTTGAAGAAATTGGCAAGTCCCCCGGGGAACTTCGGCGTGTTGACAAAGAAGCCTTGCACCGAGTTCACCCAAGCGCGGGGCACGCCAAGCGCAAGAATGTCCCGCAGAGCCGCCGAGACAGCCTGAGACTGCTCATTCGACAGGGCGCCGAACATCGTGCCTGTCGGGTCGCCCATGAAGTCTGGTTCACCGAACTGATGCTCGTGATCGAACGTCGGATCGAGATCGACGCGGGCCTCGGGATCGATGTTCTCGGCCGGCCGACCAAATGCGGGCTGCGACTGCACGCCACGGCGCGCATCGCTTCGACGCAACGCCTCGACTGCGGCTTCGCGATTACCCTCACGGGCGGCACGAGTTGCTGCAAAGAATTCGTCTCGGGTCATGTGCCCGGCCTTGACCGCATCGCGGCCCGCCTCCGTCACATGGGACACAAAGTCTTCATCAGCCGCCGTGGTTGACTCCTGCCGCGTTGACGTGATCTGACCTTGCTCGCCAGCGATCTGTCGCAGCGCCTCGATCATCGCATCAGCGTCCTTGCCGCGCAGCACCGCTACTGCGCGACGAGGCTCGGCTGCGATGGCCGCGCGTGCCATACCGATGTCGTCGCCAGCAATGGGGGCCTTTGCCAAGAGCGACTCTGCGGTCTTGGCTGCCATGCGGTTCAGCTCCCCGCTGATGCGGGCTTTGTCGGCTGCTCTCCCAACCAGTCGCGTTGCCCCCAAACGGTCGCTTGCCGCGCCGGCTTGGCGCATTGCCTTGGGGCTCAGAAGACGCGGCGCGACCGCGAGCGGCCCATCGGCCAACGCGGCACGCAGCAAAGCTGATTGCGTCGCGTCTTCCGGCGTGGCCGAAACAACGGAACGTGGTTCGCCAGCCGCGCCTGGCTTTACGACCAGCTTTTCGTCGGGATTGGCGTAGAAGAAGTAGCTGATCGAGCCATCGGCCTCGACCCTGGTCACAACGCCCAGTTCGGATGTGGGCGACAGGGCGCGAGCAGCAGCCATAGAGGTCTGCTCGATCTCGACCTTGCGCCTGGCGCGCTTCGTATTGGCTCTCTCCGCAAGCTCGCGCATGCGATCTTCGAAGCCCAACTCCCGCTGGCGCTGGGCATCGATCCACTCAGCGCGCCTGGCTTCGTCGCCCTTCTTTGGGAACAGCTTGGATGCCTCGGATTCCAGGCGCTCCGTCGCGATCTGGTCGCTGCTGCGAGTCTCACCCTGCACTCGCGCCTGACCCTCAGCGTCCACGGAGATCGGCGTCGGAGTCGCTCGCCGTGTCTGGTCGAAGCCCAACTCACCCGGAGCGCGAGCAGAAGGAGAGGTGATCTCGGCACGGCCGCTCTTGCGCGGCAAGTCGCCCAGCGTGGCATCGCGTTCCTGCGGACGAGCGGACTGTTCGTCGGTTACTGCGTTGCCGCGGCCGTCAACCGAGATCGGCGTCTGCTGCCCACGCGGTGCTGAAGGTTCGAAGCCGAGCTTGCCCAGCTCGTCGCGAACGATGTCTGCACGGCCGACTGCCTTGGCAGCAGGCTCGAAACTCGTATCGCGCACCTGGGTATCGCCATCGGTGCGAGCTGCCCCCTCGCTGTCGACAATGATCGGGGTCGGCGTTGAGCGTGGCGTAGGCTCGTATCCCAGAGCCTTCAGTTCGTCCCGCACCGTCTGGCGGACCTCACTCGTGTCGGCTCGGCCGGACACTCGCGCCGCCGCCTCGAACGGAGGCTCCACGCCATCCATGCGTGCGTTTCCGCGGCTGTCCACACGAACAACAGGAGCTGGCAGGGCGAGCGGCGCAGAGCCCGGCGCCTCTGCATCCACGACCGTGCCCGCGTCGATAGCAGCTCCAGGCTTGCCATGCCTCGTGATCGCCCCCCTCACCCCACCCATGCCGGCGCCACCAGCGGCGCCCAATGCGAATTCTCCGAACGATCCATCCCCGAGATCGCGGGTATCGCCAGTCGAATCATTCACGCCCTTGCGCTGCGCGACCCCCTCCCCCACCTCCTGGATGCCCTCTTCGGCAGCTCCAAGCACCGCGCCGATCACGGCTCGCGCAACGCTGCCCTTCGCTGCGCTTTCGAGTGCATGGCCGCCTGCCTTGCCGAGCAGTGCGCCAGTCAGCGCGCCGCCCGCAGCGGATACCGGTGCCACGTACTTTGCAACGCGATCCTCCGTCTCCTTCGCAAGGGCGGCACGCGCGTCCGCAGGCGCCTCGCCTTTGGCAATACGTTCGCGAAAGACCGGCGAGATGGCCGCGAGCTGCTCGTCCGTCTTGCTGCCGAACCAGTCGCGCACCTCACTGACGGCTGAGCCCACCCCTTGCGAGGCGCCGACGAGGGTGCCGGTTGCAATCTGCGCCGGAATGGACTGCCCGCGTGTGCTTACCGCGATGCCGACCTGCGGCAGAACTTGGCCCGAGATGTTGGCAGCCTGCAGGCCGAAGCCTGCTGCAGTTGGAGACTTGCCCAGGGTCAAGCCAGACGCATCACCCTCGCGCACTGCCTGAATGATGTTGCCCTCGGGCGTGGTGTTCTCCATCGCCGTCTTCGCCGCCTGGCTCCGGGTGCCGAGGATCGCCTCGCCCTTCTTCGTGAGCCATCCGCCGACCGGATTGGCGACGGCGGCAAGCACCTTGCCAGGTACACCAGTGCCGTGCTTCACGTAGGCCAGTCCAGGGTCTTCCTTCCAGGCCTTGTCAATCTCCTCCTGTCCGATGTCCCCGGCCTTGCCGATCCCGGTCAGGGCATCGCCCGCTGACTTGACGACGCTCCCCCCGAATTGCTTCAGGTAGTCCATCGCCCCGACACTCTCTTCAGGCGCATCGAGGAAGGCGTCGGCAGACGGCGCATCCACGACGGGCGATTCATCAGGGATGTCGAGAAACGCATCAGCGCTCATCCCGCGCTTAGCGGCAGTTCGACTAACCTTGCCGCGAGAACTGCCTGGCTCTGCGATTTCGGAGTGAATCTTCGAAGCGTAGGACGCCGTTTCCGGGTTGTTCCAAGAATCTCGGTTCCACCCGTTGTTGTAGGCGCGCGCCGCATCGTCCGGGTTCTGGAACTTCGCGAGGTTCTCCTTCATAGCCTCGCGATGGATGTACAGCGCATCAGCTTCGTTGAATGGATCGAGCTTGCGGCCGGCGCGCTCTGACAGCGTGCGCAACGTCTTCGGCATGACCTGAGCGAGCCCCATGGCGCCCGCCCTGGAGACGGCAGCCGGGTCGTTGTTCGATTCCACCCTGATCTGGGCTGCCGACCAACCCTTGGGAAGTCCAAGAAGCCTGTCCGTTTCGGCGAGGTAGGTGTCTCGGTCGAAGTCGAGGAAGTCGTCTGCGTTCATTGAAATCCCAGGGCTTGCAGTTCTTGGCGCGCCGCTTCGCGCGACATCTGGCCGCTGCGAACAGCGGCCTTGATCTCCGCGGCACGACGCGCTTCAGCCGCGTCGAGCTGCGGCATCGCTCCCTTGCTCGGAGCCTTGATGCCCATCCCTGGGCCACTGCCGGTTCGGGCTGCGCTGCCGGGCGGCGTCATGCCTGCGCCGACCGGAGCGCCTGAGCCCACGCGAGAAGTGCCCGCCATCTGGGCAGCACCATCGACGAGCTGAGCCGCCTGCTTCAGGGCGTCCTCCGGCTTCAGCGGCGGCGCGCCAAGCTGTTTAGCGTTCGAGTCGACGAGCTTCGTCGCGACATCGGTAATGAGTGCCTCGCGGCTCTTCGCCTTGTCGCCCTTCCCCATCGCATACGCCAGGGCGGCATCCTCGTCGACGCCGAGGCGCTTCAGGCCATTCACCGTCTGCTCCATAGGCGACTGGCGCTCCGCCGCAATCTTTGAAGCCGAGGCTGTTGCCTGGGCAGTCTGGGCGTCGATGAGGCCCGCGCGCGCGCCCTGCTCTTCAACCTTGCCAGAACGTAGAGCGTTTTCGCTGGTAGTGTTGGCTTGGATGAGGCCAGTCTGTGCGTCGGCCTGACGGGTCTGTGCAGCTCGAAGCAGATTGTCGGCGCGGCTCTTTTCCGCTTCACGCAGAGTGGCTGCCACGCTGCCGTTCTTGGTGAAGGTGTCGACCATGCCGATCATCTCGTCGCGGCTTTTGAAGCTCATCGGCACCGTATTGCCATCGGGGCCAGTAACCGAACCAGTGATCGCGCCCGACTTGTCGGCGTTCGCCGAGAACTTGTAGCCAGGCGACATCTCCGACATCACGGATGCGATCTGGGTCGGATCGCCGGTCATGGCCGCCTGATTGAGCTTCGTGTTGAAGTGCAAAGACTTCAATGCGACGCTCTTACTCGCGAGCTGTTCATAGCCTTCCAGGTCTCCGCTCTGCAGCCGGGCCTGCGAAGCACGGTCAAGAGACTCCCAGATCGGCCGCTTCGTCTCTGGCACCGGCCCCTCGTCGCCCGCACGCGCTGGCTGGTTGTCAGCCGCCACGGCTATCGAAACATCGGCCTTGCGCGAGTCGCGCAGCGCGCGCTCGCGCTGGCGATCCTCCTCTTGACGGTCGAGCATCTGCTGGCGCCGCGCGTTCGCGGTCCACTGCTGCCCCATCTCGACACCATCAGCCAAACCACCCCAGAAACCGCCTCCAGACATTTCGCGCTCCTTACGTCGACATCAGGCCGGCACCCACAGCCGTGAGCGCAGCGCTACCCGCAGCGCTACCTGCATAGGCGCTGGCAGCGCCGCCAATTAGTTTCCCGATACCAGCGCTCTTTGCGTCACTGGAGGCCTGCTGCTGCTGCGCCATGCTCTGGAACGTGTTCCCAGCGCCACCGATGGTGCTTGCCGCCTGGCCGAAGCCACCCATAGTCGAATTGAAGCTCTGGTTGTTTGCGCTGATGAGGCCCGCCATTCCTGCCGCACTCGACTGCCCCGCGCGAAGTGCTGCGTCCGAGGCGGCCGTCGAGTTCGCAGGGAGGTTCCGGCCGAGTCCAGCCGCATCCATCCGCATCGCAAAGCCCTTCCCCTTCACCGCCTCGGCGGTGCTCGTGGCCGCATTCGCAGCGGTAGCGGCCTGAGACAGCGAGGAGTTCTCTCGCAAGGCGAGAGCCTTGGCCGAATTGGGGTTGAGGCCAGCTCGCAGCATGTCCCGTTGCGCCCCGGCGTTCGCCTTGTCGTAGGCCTGGACAACAGCCGCGTCCGCCTTGCCAGCCTCTGCGGCGATGCGCTCCGTCGAGTCGTAGTTCCTCGCCTCGTCGATGATCTGGTTTTCGAGCGGAACCTGAACGTCGCGGTATCGATTCAACGCGAGTTCGGCGGCATCAGCTTGGGCGCTCTGCAAGCGCTGCTCAGTCGGCTGATTTGCCTTGATGATGTCCATGTATTCGCGCTGCAGCACCGTGTCGCTGTCGAGCTTCTGCTGAGCGAGCGCGTTTTGCTGCAGCCCTAGCACCGCCTGAGTCTGTGCTTGATAGAGCGCAGCAACGCCCAGGTTCTTATCCGATCCGCCGCCACCCATACACATGGCTTACTCCTTCGACGTAGAAGACGCCGCAAACTGGGCGCGCAGGTTTTCGATATAGGCCTCGTATCCCTCGATGTGGAATTGGCGTCGCGCCGTTGCCGCGACTTCACGCGCCCAATCCCATCCGCCGACGATCCGCGCGGACATGAGCGCGACATTCAGATAGTCAGAGCGGGTGATGAAGGCGATACGCTTGTCGGCGGCACTGTTGGTCCGCTCCAGCTCGTTTGCCGTGAGCCAGTTGAGCATTGCCATTTCCATGAGCGGACTCAGCATCGCGAAGTGACGCTGATAGAACGGATCGCGCGGCAATGCGATCAACGCCCCAAACATCATCAGGCTTGTGTCGGCCTGCTTGTCGCCATCAACGAGGTCATCCCAGAGATGTACGACCGCAAAGAGCATCTCAAGGAAAGCCGCCGCTTCGCGGTCCCCCTTTACGAGATAGTCGATCAGGGCACGAACAGGTTTGCCAGAGAAGTCGGGAGTAGTGTTCATGCTCGCATCAGTAGGATTGCCGAGCATCCTAGGCCTCTAGCCGCGAGCAGCGGACGGTTTTCTCGTCAATACCCAGTCACATCGACAACTAGGTCGGTCACGTTTCGCGTGGAAACATAGCCGCGCCTGGTGGCTGTGAAATAGCGTCGATAGATGAAAAAGCTGCGCTCGATGGTGTTGTCGTTCGGAGTTCGCGCGCCTAGCAAAGCCTCCCATTGCATTGACGCTGAGTCTTGCATGTAGCGGAGCATTCCACTGACGACAACTGCCACCTTCTTTCCGGGATAGCTGCGACTGGCGACGCCGCTGGGAAAGAACACGTTTCCCTGCTTATAGGTGTCCACTACCCGCAACGACTTGTCGTTCGAGTCATAGACCTGCGTGCCAGCGGCGTTCCAGACCTGCAGCCCACAATTGCTAGGAGTAGGTGGCGACTGGTCAAAGACATAGAAAGTGACCGATCCCGGAGCCGTGTCCACTGCCGCGGCGCGCACTAGAAACGTCGTCGGCGAGAACTGCCGAATCATCGCGATGGAGCAGAGCACCGTCGAACGGACTGCCACGAGTGGGGTGTTGCCGGAAATGACGGTGGATACCGTCCCAGCGAACAGCTCCGGCGATGCGCCGCCTGGTCCCGGGAAGTTGAACGTCTGCACGCTGGTGAGGCGGAAGTTCGTGTACTCCGAGTCGATCTGGAAGAAACCGTTGTCGTTAAAAACTTGAATCCCTGCCGGCATCAGTAGGCCCCATAGACGATGTTCATGGTGGGAGGCGATGGGCTGAAAGGCTCGGCCGGGAACGCGGTCCACGAAAGAGTTTGTCCGCTGACGTTGAAGTCATATGACATCTCTTGCCAGTCGTAGCTGTTGTCGTTGAGTACGGCGAACCAAGGCCGCCCATTTGGCACGGCCACCGAGCCGTTACCCGTGATCGAAACGTAGCCAATGACGCGACAGACGCTGGTGGACGAGTTGAGAATTTCGTTTCCGAACTGGTCCCAAATTTGAAGCCCAAATGGCATTACCAAATTCCCAGCCGCACACGCAGCACATTCGCGTCGTCGAAAACAAGAATCTGGCTATTCGTTATGACTAGTCGTCGCGTCCCAGCCTGCCCCACCACGTTGATCGTCCCATTGAATGTGGCGTTCCCGTTGACAATGCTGAAGCCAGGCGCAAAAACATTGCCTCCAGCCTCTACCTGGAAGTAGCGGCCATCGTTCGCGTTCCCAAGAAGCAGCCCGTTCCCGCCAATGTAAAAGCCAGTCTGCCCAGACGCCGGCCATGCGTATCCAGCAAAGCCGCCGCCAGTGACTTGGCCGCGGAAATTTCCGGTCGCACCGGAAATGCTTCCAGCGAAGGAGCCAGCGGAGGCATAGACAGTGCCGCGAATCACAACGTTGTTGAACTCGGCGGTTCCGTCCGCGTTAATGCGCCATCCGGATGAGCCGCCGATGTAGCCCTGACTTCCAATCCATTGGCCGACTGCGATGCTGCCTGCCTTTAGCTTGCTAACCGACAGCTCCGAAATCTTCGCGTCGTCGACTGCCAGATTGCCAATCTTGGCGTTGGTGATCGTCCCGTTCTTGACCCATGCGTCGGCCATATAGACGCCAACGGGAACCTCGACCCCGTTGTTCATGATCGGCGCGGTGACAACAGAAAACATCGGGGCCGAGCTATTCTCGTTTGCCACGTAGAAGAGCCCAGCTCGAACGGCCATCTTCGTGAACGGAGCATCGGGGTTCTCAGCCGCCTCTGTGATCGCGTCAAGCAATGCCGCGACGGAGAGAGCGGTCTGCGCTGGCTTGCCTGCCTGATCATTGAGCGGCCCCTTTCGACCGGCGACATTCACAAAGCGAACCCAGTAGAAATATGCCGCCGAGCCAACCCCCACCGCATCGACATAGAGGGAGCCCTGAGTCTGCCCGACCTGCGAAGCGAGGGTGAAGTCGTTCGTGCCCGCTCGATAGATTTCGGTGTAGGCATGGCCGGGATATTGATTTCCGGACCACTCCAGGAAGATGACGCCGGAACCAACAGTAATCGTCAACCCAGTCGGCTGAGGCGGGGGCGGCAGATCGCCCCCAACGGGCGGCACCACCAGACTGCCGTCCTCCTCGACGACCAGACCCGCGGCCTTCAGCTCTTCCCGACTGACCGCGGTGGCGTTGAGCGACATCACGGCGCGACGCAACTCCATCAGCAGAGGCGCCAGATCGCCCGCCGACTTCGGCACATCGCGGACGGCGACTTTTGTCATGCGCCGATGTCCTGCAGCTCGTCCGAGGTTTCAGCGAGGGTAACGCGACGCACCTTGGCAACGCCCTCTACCTGTACTTCGAACTCGAAGGCCGTGTAGCCCGAAGGCATCGTGAACTCTTCATTGCTCTGGACGGTCTTCTCTCCCACAAGCGCGCCGTCCGCGAAGAGCTTCAGTGTCACCGGATAGCTGTCTGCGAGTACGCGCCCAACGCTCAGGTTGGCCCGACTTGGCAGCACCCACTTGCGGCTCTTCCAGGTGTAGGGAAGCAGATCGCCTTCCTCGAAGCACATGAGCTTCGAGCCCATCGCCAAGTAGAGCTTGCCGTTCGTGACATGCGCGGCTGAAGCGAAGGCGGTTGTCTCGGTAAAGCCAACAACATTCGGATCGAAGATCAGCCCACGCTTTACCAAACCGTTGTCGTAGAACCCGATGTATCGCGAGCCCGATGTGATGCCGAGCATCGTATCTGGCGCGAACTTCTTCCACTCGTTCTTCTGCACGTAGGCAGCCGTCAGCAGTTGCGAGCTGGAAGGCGAGAGCATCACGATGCCATGCTCGTTCGGATAGAAGACAGCACCAGGCACCGAGACAATGCCCCTCTTCGACGCGCAGCCCGAGCACTCGTCCAATACCTCCGCGGGCGCCAGTACAAAGTCGTCTGGATGTCCACCGCTGGCAGTGAGCGGCGCGCCCTTGGTCAAGACCACGAGCGCGGTGCCGAAGCTGCCAATCCCCACAATGGGGTCGTTCGTGGCCTGTGAGTACGCGAGAGGCGCGGCATAGGGCGAGAGCGGCTCACCGAAATATACGTCGTAGTCCTTGAAGCCCACGGTCATGCCGCTCCAGAGAGCACGCAATCCCCGGATACCTTCAGGCCATGCATCCCACCCTTGAGTCTTAAGCGTCTCGCCAAGCTCCAGCTTGGTCTTTGAGTCGACATAGGTGGTTTGCGCTACCGGAATCTCCGCGACAAACTGGATGCCCGTCTGCAAGTTGCCAGAATACGAGCTTCGGTAGATGCGTCGTCGGTTGATCTGCGTGCTCCCGCTCGGGAGCGGCGTCAGATTGGTGATGGTATTCGTGGCACCAACCAGCGTTGACACACGATCTGAAGCAGGGCCAGGCTCGGACTCTTCATCCCATTCGGTAACGAACGTCTCGGTGTAGATGACATACTCCGGCTCAATCTTCCCGTCGCCGCCAGAAGTAGTGAACGCCGGCTTGCTCGTCGGCTTAGGGACACTGGCTTCCAGGTAGTTGGTCGGATACGGCGCTGTACCAGACTGCGCCAATCCGAATCGTGTCTTTCGAACGATGTCCAATCCACCGATCACGCCACTGAAATAGGTTCGCTCCTCAGTGTCATTCGAGATCGCGGCCTTCGCCACGTCGATGTCGTTCTCGAAAGCGAACCACCACTGCATCTCGTTGCCGCTCTTGTAGCCGAACTTGTAGATAGTCTTCGGGTTCATGCGACCGAGATCGCCAACCAGGCGATGGCCGCGCATAGGCGCAAGGGTTCCCCCTCGCAGATCGCAGTCGAGAGCTACCTGGGCCATGCTCTCTCCGAGTGCGATAGGAGCTACGATTGGAGCAAAGCCCAAGAACTTCTGTATATCGATCCGCATTTACTACTATTGGTAGGTTGCAGGCCGTGCTTAAGCTGCCGTCTCGTAGAAACCGCAGACATTCAGCACGTTGTTGCTAGCCATCGACTGCCCTGTAAAAGGCACCAGCAGCAGATTCGACGTACCCTGCCGGACGAACCCGATCACACCATACCCGGTCGTTTGTGACTCTCGTCCAGCAAGTGACCACTCTGCATAGGTGTTGGCCAGCGCCACCGCCGGATAAGGCAGCGGAAGGATGGCGTGCCCGGATGCTGTGCCGAGCGTAGTGATCAACACCGACGCTTGTACGAAGACTGTCTTCCCCTCTTTTCGAATGCGTAGAGAACCCGAGGCGTTGCCAAAGGCTCCGTTTGCAGCCGTTGGAATTGGAGTAGACGCAACCCATGGGTTCGGCTGAACAACATTGACCTCGCCCGCTGCGTTCACCGTCAGGATGTCCTGCGTCGTCGCACCTGGGTTGCCGCGCGCGATCTTGAAGCCGCCCGCGCCATCGCTCACAAGCGTGAAGTTGTTGGTGGCCGTGACGCTGAGCCCGACCTGATAGCTGTCTGTTTTCGTGCCCACAGTGGCTCCTTAGTCGGGGTACATGAGGATCGCAGAGAGGCGGTTCGCGGAGCCGCCCGCGTCGCCGTTTAAGGTGCAGGTTCCGCTCGCCTGCCCCCGATATACGTGCCCTTCGATGTAGTCGGTCGTACCGTTCATGTAGACGAGTTGACTGCCGCTATGCACACACACGAGAAGAACGGCGGAGGACGTGTTCGTCAATCCGACCGTAATGTTGGTGAACCCATTCTTGTTGATGTGTGTTTGGCAGTTGTCGGACGCGGCGTCGCCATTGGTGGAGGATGTAAGGTGGACTGCGTACCAGCCGGGAACATCCGGGGTAAACCGGTTGGTGCTCGTATTGAAAGCGCCATTCGGGTTCCACCCCACGCCTGTATATGGAATCTTGGTATCAACATTGCGCGTGAACGCAGTATTCGCCGAGATAAAGACCGAGCAGCCGATCTTTTTGTTGCCAGCTTGCTTCAACACACCAGCGGGCATGACGAGGTTGCCGGGCAGCGTGATAAGGCCGGCCGCGCCCACGGTGAGCACGTCGATGGGCGTCTCGTTCTGGATGCGGCCACCAGTGGCCTCGGATACGATTTTGAGCGTCATGGTGTTTTTCTCAGAGCTTGTAGCAGGGCAGCATCACAATGCTGGGGCCGGCCGATTCGCCAGACGTGTTCTCGAATGTGCCTGCCGTATAGGCAACGCGGACACTCGCAGAGCCGAAGCTGCTTGGCGCGAAGGTTGCGCGCCATGCCCCTGTCTCGACTGTCGAGCCAAATACTGGCGAGCCGCTGCCGTCAGCCCACAAGTACCCCATCGGACCTCCATCGAAGCCAATCGGCATCTTGTGCTGATGAACTTGCGTCGACGTGGCGTAGCCGTTGCCGTTCACGAAGGTCAGACCGTTGATGGTGCCCGGCGCGCGAATGAAACGCCCTCGCACATCGAACACGGTGAGCCGCTTGCCCGCCGCCCAGTCGGCGGCGGCGCTTGCGCCTCGTGTACTGGCCGAACCGGTCACCGTTTGAATCGGGAGCTGCGCGTCCGTGTAGTCGGTCCACCAGAGCGTGAAGAGCGCCAATGTATCGGCGTTGGCCCGGTTGGTAGCGCCGCTGCCACTGTTGCCGATGGTGCCGCCCGTGGCCGCGATCCAGCCAGCGTCGGCCGCCTGCGCCTGCCGCCATTTGAAGTCGCCCGTGCTCCACACCGAAGTGGAGCCTGTGATAGGCCCGTTGCCGTCGATCTTTACTGCCATGACGGTTCCTTAAACGATGGTCAGGGTCGAGCCTGCCGGGATGGTGATCGTCGCCCCTGCGTTGATCGTGATGGGTCCAGCAGCCATAGCATTGCGGCCGGCCGGAACCGAGTAGTCCGTCGTGACCACGATGTCGCTTTCGTAGAAGACGGCGTCGGTGCCGCCGCCCGTGGCGCCGCCGAGCGAGCCCCAGCCGGTGCCACTGTTGATTTCAGCGCGGCCGAGCGTGATGTTGTACCGAAGGATGCCAACGGCGTTGGCGGGGCGCTGCGCCGTGGTGCCGGCTGGCAGGTTCGCGGCGCCCGTGTTGCTGTCCTTGGTGACCGTGATGGCCGCGTTGTCGGTGATCTGCTTCTGCAACTTGCCGGGTGCGGTCAGCACCGTGTCGGCCGCCGTGATGGCCGTGCCGGTAGCAAGGCTCAACCCCGTCAGCGGCGTAGCGCGCACGCGGGCCTGCGTGAAGAAGAGGTTCGTGGTCCCTTCGATAATGTCGTCGGTGGTGCCGGGCGACGCCACGATCTGCACGTAGATCGAGCTAGTCCAACGGTATTGCCGATTGGTGTCGAGCGCGATGTATATCTTCCCCGTCTCGCCCGTTACTGGGAAAGCCGCGAGATTCGCGAATTCGAGCACGTCATCGACGTAGCTGGGGAGCTGCGAGGCCGGCACCACGCCAGCCACGAGGTCGGCCTTGTTGGCGAGGGCACCCGCCGTCGCCGAGCTGATCGGATAATCGGCCGGCGCGAGATTCCCAACGTTAGTGATGTTCAGCGCCGCGCGTGCCTGTGCATACGTGATGGTGCCGAGTAGGCCTACCCATGAGTAGACCGGGCCATCTGCGATGCTGGCCGCGCTTGCCGCTGCCGCGAGCGCGTGGTATTTCGCGCTGTATTCGCCGCCTTCGACGGGGGTGCCGAGCTGGATCGCCCAGGCCTGGGCAAGATGTTTGGACCCGACAGCCGCTGTCTCGCTTGCCGCAGCGTTGCCTGCACTAGCGCCTGCTGCCGTGGCGCTGTTCGCCGCGTTGTTCTGGCTCGTCAGGGCTGCGTTCGCGCTCGCCGCAGCGTTTGCTTCCGAGACTACTGCTGCGCTCTTACTGGCAAGCGCTGAAGCCGCGCTCGCTGACGCCGCGTTTGCGCTTCCATCCGCCTGCAAAGCGGAAGCGGCAGCGGCATCACGGGCCGCTTGAGCCTCGACCAGGGCCTGCAGCACCTGGGCAATCACGAGGGCGCCGTCAGGCCTCCCCTCGTAGGGCGGCAGCTCGGCGATGGCATGCAGGTCAATCGAGGCAAGGTTTGGCACGACGGCTGTCGTGCGAAGACTCTTCTCGTTCGCCGCGATGGTGATCTTGTAGAAGCTCGCGACAGAGCCGAGCTGGTTCGGCCAGAGGTGTAGGACCGCATAGCCATCGGCATCAGTGGTCGCCTCGACTTCCTCCGGTACGACGTAACCATCGTCAATGTCGTAGCCCGACAGCCGAGCGACGATGGTGGCGCCAACAATCGGCTCGCCACCGACCGAATCTCGGATGACGGCGCGGACTGCACAGGTAGGGATCGCACTCATGGGTTACAGCTCGTCGAAAGGGGTGGACTTCAGGGTCACAATGGCCCTCGTGTGCGACTTGTCGATACGTGCGCGAGCAGAGCGTGCCGCCTCGTCGATAAGCAGATCGCAGTCCTTCGACATGGCGACATCCGTCCAAGCCTTCTTCGGGATGCGATAGAGCACGCCAGCAGCGCCCTCGACCAACTCCTTGCGGTACATCTCGCCGAGCCAGTCAGGGATGTTCACGGTGCTCGGATTGCAGTAAAGCGCCAGTTCCACCTCGACGGTATCGACCCGCAATGGGATGGGGTAGAGGCGAACGAGGTGAGGCTCCTGCGGCGCGATATATGCGCGCGGCTGCTCTCCCGACTGCGTGCGCCAACCCGGCACCCGACGATCCATGTCGCGAGCGGTGTAGGGATCGATGGGGTTGGAGTCGCCCTGGAGGTTCATGCGCGTCACGGCGCAGATCAGCCCCTCTTCCACCAGGTCGCTGAGGTCGTACTCGAACTTGCCCGGCTTGGTCTTGAACTTGGCATTGACGCGCCATGCAGTCGAATCCCGCAGGAAGCGCCCCAGCGCCGTGTTCACTGCTGACGCGATGAGCTGTGGGGTAGCAGGAACGCGCTGAGCTACCTCGTCGTATAGGCTTTCGATCAGCATCAGCCCTGCCCTCCACCCAGCGTTGCAGCGAATGAAAGAAGCTGCACGCCCTTCGCCGTGTCCGCGGCGTTGGTGTTGATCGTGAGCGCGCGGCCGGCGATGAAGTTCTCGGCGCTGGCCTGGAACACAGCCGACACGCCGTTGTCGGTGTTCTTCGTGGCATCAGTGACCGCAGCAGGGAGCGCCGTGACGGAGACAGTAGCCTTCGGAGCTGGAGCTGGACTCGGAGGGATCACGACTGGCGGATACACGGCAAATCGGAATGGGTCGGCCTTCTGCCTCATCCAGACCTTGAACGGCTTGCTGGCGGCCTTCCCCCACCCCCTGGCCTGAACGCTCATCTCGGTCATGTCGACCTCGCGAACGTATTCCGCGCCCTGGTTCTTGAGCACGTCGACCAGGCCTAACGTTGTCAGCTTGGAGATCGACTGCATCTCGCCCGCCACGAGTGGGACATCGATTTGCTCGGTAAAAAACTCCCCCCGCTGCAGCGCCAGAGCCCGCATGAAGTCGTTGAAGTAGCCGAGCAGCGTCGCATCGCTCCAACGGGGCGACGTTCCTGCCGGGTCATTCAGGATGACGCGAGCACCAGCGATGGCGAGCGAGGGGACCATCGCCGACTTACTCCAGCTCGACGACGTTGAAGCGCGGGATGTTGTCCGAGGTGTACTCGCCCGTTTCCTTGCCGTTCTCGATCACCGGGCTGAACTCGGTGACATAGAGGCTGCGCAGATGCGCGATGAACCCCGTGTCCAGCTCGATTTCCTTGCCGCGCTTCGCGACGAAGTTGAAACCGTTGACGGAGCCGAACACGTCGAACTTGCCATCGGGGCCTGAGCCGACCTCGATACGGCAGCGCTTCTTAATGCCGGTACGCGGGTCGTCGCCCTTGCCGGTCGCGACGCCCTTGTCGCTTTCGGTGGCGGCGCGACCGGGCGTCGGGTCGTTTTCCTTGAGCAGCGCTTCGAGGGCGCTGTTCGACATGGACTTGAGCGAAGGCTCCTCGCCGAGCTTCAGTTCGAGCGCGCGAGCAACCATTTCAGCCTTGGTCATATGAATCTCCTGTTGAATGAATGGAAGAGAGGACCGCCACAGGCAAGCCCTCTCCTTCGCCGACGACTTAGTTCGTGACGGCGATCTCGCCGCGCGACATCCAGGCGTCGTTGAGGATCACGCAGGCGTGGTAGGCCTTCCAGCCTGCCGAGCCACGCTGCCCCAGAGGGTCGCCCTGGACTGGCTTCGGGTTCACGATGGTCGGCGTGATAGCCGCCTTGCCCTTGAGCGGCACACACGCCCAGGCGTCCTTCCCGAGGTAGATCACCGGGAACACGTCGCAGTTGGTGCCGCTGGTCGACTGCATCGTGCCGCCAGCCGCGCCGCCCGCGTCAGCGAACGGGTCGCAGAGCGTCGAGGTGAGATAGCGGCAGTCCTCGACAGCGCCGACCTCGTTCTCGTAGGGCGAGAGCGAGCCGTAGGTCTCCACGGCCTTGAAGCCCGCCATGTCGCGCACGTCGTTCTCGATGTCGGTGTGGCCGATGGCGATGTACGAGGCCTTGACGTTGCGGGTCTCGTAGGCCGGCGTCGAGCGCAGCACCGTGGTGATCGGCTTGGCGCTCTGGCGCTTCAGGGTCTTCGTGACCTTGCGCTGCAGCGCGGTCGTGATCTTCGTGTTCACCGCGGCACGGGTCGCGCCATTGGCATAGAACACGCTGGTGCCAGCCTTCAGCACGTTGTAGCGGACCTTCTCCAGCATCTGGCCGGCCTGCTCGCCCAGGATGGCCTGGGTCTCCTGCAGCACCGGATCGGTGTGCAGGTCTTGCACGACATCGGTCAACTCGATGAAGTCGCCGTACTGCTTGATCTCGACGCTCACATCGGTCTTGGTGAGCTGCTTGCCGGCAGGCGTCACGCCTTCGGCCAGAGCCACCGGCACGTTCGAAAGCGCGTTGTAGCGGCGGAAGATCATCGTCGAAGTGCTGTTCGACGGCAGAGGCTTCGTCTGGCCGAACTTCTCGAAGATGAGGTAGGGAATCGCGCGCGTCAGCAGCTCGGCTGCTTGTACGCCCGCGACGGCGGGGGAAATATCACCGTACTTGGTCATGGCAATCTCTCAGGTTGAATCAGGTCAGTTCGGGTGCCGCACGGGCTGCCGCTGCCGCGAATGCACTGTCGAAGTCGTCGGGCTTGCCCGCTGCCGCGCTCGGTGCCACAGGGGCGCTCCGGCTGGGCTGAGTGCTAAGCGCACGCTTCTGTGCGTCGCGTCTGGCTTCATGTCCCGAAGGCGCTGCAGGAGCTGCAGCGGGAGCAGCAGACGGCGCGGGCGCGGCAGCCGGAGACGCCGCAGGGCTCGATGCGCGGTACTGGTTCAGCACCTCGATCACCTCTGCGGACGTGCCGGATTCCGCGACGCGCGCGAAGTGCTGCTGCGTCCAGGTCGGCTGGCTTTGCACCCAAGCAATCAGCTCGGGTGACTGGACAACGGCTTCCCAGTCAGGGTGAGCCTTCGCGATTGCCGCGAAGTGGTCTGCGTCCGACTGGGCTTGCTGCTTGGACTCGATGGGCTCGATGCGAACGTCGAGTTCCTTGATGCGCGCGGCGACGCGATCTTCGAAGGTGCGCTCCAGAGTGGCGCGATCCTTCTTCATCATCAGCGTGACCGCCTTGTAGACGGTCGGCGCGCTCTCCTTCAGCTCGGCGAGTAGCTCCTCGGCCTCGGCGTCCTCGGCGCTCGGCGCGACCGGAGCGGCTGCTGGCGCAGGGGCCGGTGCAGGCGGTTCGGCTTGCTTCGTCTTGAGGGCCTTCAGCTCGTCGGAGGTCGAGCGCAGGAGACCTTGCACAGTCGAGAGACGCTGACGCAGCTTCACCGGATCGTTTTCCTCGTCTGCTGCCGCTGGCGCAGAGGCCGGTGCGGGAGCAGGCGCGGCGGGCGCTGGAGCCTCGACGGCAGAAGCCGGAGTGGCAGGCGCGGGAGCGGCGACCGGTGCGGCTGCAGGAGCCGGGGCCGGAGCAGCGCCACCATCAGGGGCGGAATCAGTCGGCGCCGCCGAACTACCATCGGTAGGATCGTCGGTCGAAGGATCGCCACCCTCGTCGAGCGAAGCGCTCACCTGGGCGTTGCGGTTGCCGAAAGCTGCGTCAAATTCGTCGTCTTGTTCCACGTTGTCTTCTCGTTGAGAGATCGTCGCGTCAAGCGCGGCTCGATCCTGTTTGCCTTGCGGCGGGCGGCCGTGGGCTCACGCCTGGCCTCTTAGCCCTCGTCGCGAGGTGCACCTCGCGACACGGGCATGCTCAGGGCCTCGCGTATCAGGCGAAGCTCCTTGAATCTGTGCTGGACCTCGACAGCATTGCCGTTGCTCGCCAGCTCTTCAATCAACTCCTTCTCGCGCTCGACCAACAGCGAAATGAACGACTGCAGGCTTTGTGTGTTGGAGGAGCCATGCATCGCGCGGCGCGCGGTTTCGAAGGGAGTCACCTTGGCGCCTCTCGTCCATTGAGGAGAAGCAGGACTCGCTGCTCCTCGTAGAACCTCTGGATGGCTTCGAGCTGTAGAGCGTTTGGCTTCAGCACCAGCTCGATGTTCTCTGCGGCCCAGACGGCGACGGCTTTGCATGAGACGCTGCCATCCTCATCCGTCGCTCCACCTCTTGCAGTGGCATCGGCTTGCGAGGCGGCTTCGCCAGCTCGGGAGGAAGTGGTTGCAGCACCGGCTGCGGGCTCAGGCTTGACGACATTGCGGAGCACCCCGCCAACACGGCGAGGCAAACGAACATCAGGCAGGTCACGAAGGGCGCCCGATAGCGCGGCAAGCGTTGCATCAGCGTTCTCCCGTTGGGCATCGAGCTGGTTCTGAAGATTGAGCACCGACCGATTGGCAAGGTCTCTCTGCTGGCGTTCGATCCCAAGCGCCTGCACTGCTTGGTCGGCTCGTGCGTTGGCTTTGGAAAGGTCGTGACGTGCACCGCGCAGCACAAGCGCCTGGGACAGAACAACGGAGATGAGCACCATGACCACCACAACGCACGTCAGGGCGAGCGTCAGGCTTCCCTTCTGGTGGTGAGTGATCTTGCTTGCTCTCATCGGTAGTGTTTTCGAATGCGGTGAGGATAGGGTTGGCCGTTCTTGACGCTGGACGCTTTTCTCGCTACTGCGCCGCCATGCACTTCGTGTAGCGTTCGAGCTGGCGCGTCCACACGCCATAGCAGCGCTTGTTCGGCTGTCCGTTCACCATGGTCGAGCAGTCGTAGCCTGCGGCGTAGCGCCAGTTGAGCAACGCCTCGCACGCCCCCGCATAGTCGCCCTTCAAAAGCCATGTGCGCGGAGACAGCGGCTTGATCCAGTTGCCCGAGCCGTACTGGTACACCCAGTCCATGTAGGTGTCGTATTCGGCTTGGCTCAGGCTCACGCCGTCGAGCGATGCTCGGAAGACGGCTTCCTCCTTGCCAATGTGCGCCTGAGCCTTGACAAGGGCGCGCACGGGCGTGGTGGTGTCTCCGAGCTTTACCGGCGCGCCGTTCTCGTGGAACGTGCTGCCAAAGCCAACCGTAGGCCTGTCACCCTTGGTCGGGACCACAGCGGTGCTGGTGTAGCTCTCGCTCCCGACGATGGCGATGAAGCCGGCAGCGCTGAGCGCAAGACTGGCGACGGCGATGCGTACTCGATTCGCCTGCATCTCAGTCCTCCTTCACCAGCTCAGCCCACTGGCTGCGCGTCATCAGAGGCTCGCCAGCAACCCAGCCACGGCGTACCGCGACCGGCCGCAGCCAAGCTCGCCAGACCTTCTTGAAGAGCCACTCGCTGAAGAGCGCGGAGGTGTAGATCGCCGCCACGAGCGAGGCGATCTTGTCCCAGGGCAGTCCGACGATGATCCAGTACCAGGTCGGGTCGGAGGTTGGCGCCACGGCTTGGGCGACAGTCGTCGCGACCTGGCCTGCTGCATCGGTGTTGGCGCCGATTGCGGCGACGATTGCGGTGGTGCCTTTGGCGATGGGGGCCTTGATCTCGGTCATTTGCGGGTTCATACGAGGGCAGGCTCCTGTTGGGCTGCGGGTTGCTGCGCGATCTGCGCTGCGGCTCCATTCACGATTTGGCCGGCGCGCTGGGCGGCTTCCGTGAGCTGGAGGATGATCTGATCGACGTTCTGCACCAGGGTCTCGGGTGGAATGCGCATGGCCTTCGCGATGGTCGCTACCGTTTGCATGGCAGCCGCGCCCATCTGCTTCTCCTGGTTCTCCTGGTCGGCCTCGCCCTGGGTCTTCAAGAACATGTCGGGGTCGAGGTCGAGATTGCGGGCTCGTTCTTCGAACAGCTCCCGCACCTTCGCCAGATCAGGCGCCATCTTGATGAGGTCGGCCGTGAAGCCGGCGAGCGCGTTGGAGCGAATCTCCTTCGCCACGAGCGACGAACTGCCGCGCGCTGTAACCTCGTGATCGCCCTTGATAGTCGGGTCATCGTTGAACTGCATGTTCCAGTCGTAGCAGTCGCCGATGAACGGCTCCGTGATGCCGTCGTCCCAGTTCTTCGCGAGGTCTTTCAGCGAGATGTTTGCCTGGCCCATGAGCATCGACAAGCCACCGACCGTCTTGCTGACCGCCGCGCCGTCCGTCCCGCCGTATGTGAACCTGGGGACGGTCGTCACCTCGTCGCCTAGCTCCATGAAGAGCTTCAGGAGTTGGGCGAACTCGGCGGTACGGATGGGGATGTCGATCACCCGGACGGCCGGGTACTGCGCATCTGCGGCCGATCCCGTGCGATGCCACACGCGGCCAGAGGTGAAGGTGTCGAGGTCTTGCTCCTCCGGCATCAGGCGGGTGTTGACCTCAAGGTTCGGCACGGCCGCCATCGCAGCGTTGTCCACCATGGCACGAACCGAAGTGTTGGCGCCCCTTTCGGTGTCGCGCATGATGGAGCACATGCCCTCGCCCCAGATGCTCGACTCGTCCTTGTCGAAGTAGAAGAGCTTGAAGGGACGCGATCCGCTGTCGAAGGGGTTGATGTCGATGCGGATGACGATGTGGCCGACCTGCCAGACCTGAGCCTCGTAATCCACGCTCTCGTCTTCGACCGGCAGTCCGGCCGCCTTGAGCGTCGAGGCCTTGATCGTGCCCCACCGCTCCATGATCCGAAAGCGGCCCGTCGGGTTCGGCTTGTTCACCTGGTCCTTCGACAGCTCTCGCAGGCTCTGCTCCCACAGTTCGAGTTGGTTCACATTGCCGTTCGGAAAGGCGGAGAGCACCTTGTCGATCTGCTCAGGCATGTAGGCGTCATCGCGCCGCAGTTTGGCGATGTCGCTGGCCGTGGCTGGGCGCGCATCGAATTCGTAGCGGCACTGCTCGCGCTCGGTCGCCAGGGGGTCAGGGTAGTAATACCAGAGCGGGACGAAGGCGAAGTGAGGCTTGACGACCTTGCGGTCTTCCAGCACCCATTGCCCTTGCATGCGGCGCCAGCGACGAGTCATCTGTGGCGACCCGAGCGGCCCCTTCAGGATGCCGGTGCCGTACATGTTGCCGGAGGCAATAACCTTGCGGCAGACCGACTCGTATCCGCCCTCTTCGAGCTGGTCGTTGACCGTCTTCTCCATACGCGCAGCGCAATCGCGAGCAACCTCTCGGATGGCGCTCTCGATGGCGGTCGGGCTCAGTTGCTGGCCGGCCTCCTGCGCGCGCTGCCGCAGTTGTGCGATCTCGTCGGCGTACATCTCCTCGTCGAGGGTTGGCATCGGCGTGGCTGTGATCGTCCAGTTCTTGTCGCCGGCCGGGAAAAGCATGTCGGACAGCCGCGCATTCAGGCTCTTCACCTTGGCGCGCGACAGGCGCAGGTAGAGCATCGAGCGCTTCTTGTCCTTCAGGCGCTGCAGCGTCGCCGCGTCGTATATGCCCTTGTACTGGCGCAGGTCGTCGAGCCAGCGTTGCTCAGTCTCCAAGCGGAAGGTCCGAGCTTCATCGAACTCCTTGAGGTGCGCGTTGCCCAGTTCCTCCAGCAGCTTCGCAAAGGCAGCCGGGTCGACCGCCTTCATGCTCTCATCGGTAGGACTGTCGGCCGAGAGTTGCTCGACCGTTTCGACGTTTTCCATGCCTGCCATTTCAGTACCCCGTTGCGGTATCGCCGCGGGCCGGAATGTGCGAGCTGGAGCGCGGGCGCTTAGTGGCCTGGGGGCGGTATGCTTTCATCGCGAGGTACTGTAGGGCGTCGTGCGGGTGCGAGAAGACGTTTTTCTCGGGCGCCTCCAGGAAGCGCACGTCGCTCGTATTCGTCTTCAGGCGCCGGTAGTGGTAGCCGCCGTTGAAGCCTTCGCGCAAAGTCGGGCATTCGGGGCTGAGCCGGAAAGCGCTCTCGCCATCGATGTTCCGGGTGAGGAAGTAGTTGACCGCCTCCTGCCGCGTCGTCGGGTCGTTCGAGAAGGCGCTCTCGTACTGCGGCCAGAACTCCTCCAATATCTCCTGGCAGCTCGATCCCTCATCCTGCCCCTTCGCGTCTCCAGCAGGGTCGCCCGTGACGATCATTTCCTTGAAGGGATGGTTTGGGAAGTTCTCATTGAGGAACGGAACGACCGCGCCTTCAATGAGCTGCCGCAGGCTCATGTCCTCGCTGGTGATCTCGGCAATCGTGCGAAGTTGGCCGCGTGTCGAGAGCTGGCCGATGACGCAGCACGGCGTTCGGCCAAAGTCGAAAGAGAGCCGCAGGGGTAGCCCCTTGATTGCGAACAGCTTGGCCTTCGCAAGGTGCAGGCTGTCGCTGTACTGCGGATAGACGCGCTTGCCGCTAAAGGTCGATCCGTATTCGTTCTTGAGGTGCACGTTGATCCACTCCTCGGTCTTGCCGACCGCTGAAAACTGGTAGTAGCCGGGCATCAGGTTGGCGATGTTCTCGGCGTGGGGCGACATCCCGCTGGGCTGCGCAAAGAACTCCATGAGGGGCTGGCCGGGCGAGATCAGCTCCATGCGCTCCAGTTCCTCGATGATCGGAGCCATGCGCTCCATCACTGCGGCGTGGCCCTTGGCACTGGGCTCGGCCATCTCGTACCACCAATGCCTGTCGCTCGGGCTGTTCGTGTCCATCACGAGGTAGCGCTCGGTGGGCCAGCTCTTGGCGTCGATCCACTCGGGCTTGTCGCGCTGCGACGGGTATCGACCAATCCGCCCCGTCAAGCCTTCGATCACGGCGAACGGCAGCTCGCGTGTCTCGTTGGTGAAGGCGGCGGTCAGCTCAAGCGACAGCAGCTTCTTCACGTCTTCAGGGCGGTCCACTGCGAGGAAGAGCACCTCGGCCTCGATGCGCGTGCCGTCTGGGTGTGGCAGCGTGATCGTGTGTGTGATCGGCGCATCCCAACTCATCGGCCCGAAGATGTCCTCTGGGAACCAGTCGAGCCAGGTCTTGATGGTCGTCGACTTCAACTCGGGGTAGGTGTTGCGGATGATCGCGAAGCGCGTGCGTCGCACGCCGTTGGCGTCGGGCTCCTGCTTCATCGCCGTGGCGAAGAGCCGAACGATGCAAGCGGCAGACTTGCCGGAGCCGATGGGGCCACGGATGCCACGAATAAACGCCTTTGATTTAAAAAAATCATTGGCGACAGGGCCTGGTGGCCGCCATTTCAAGTTGAACGATTTCCCGGGCTTAGCAATCAAAATGGGCTCTTCCCAATCAAATTCTTTTTGTCATGGCCCAAGACTGGTTTCTCTACGCTGATCCAATCCACTCCACCACCATCAAGGCTGCGATCAGCAACGGCGCCTTGTCCAACGTCCCGAGCTGCCCTCTTGTGGTCGGCGACACGCTCTCCTTCCCGGGCTCCCGACTCGCATACCGAGTCGTCTCTCGTCACCTCCAGCCCAACAAGGACGGCTCGGCAATGGCCTGGGCGTTGAAGATCGAGCCCGTTCCAAACCCGATGACCGACTGAGCTGGACATCAGTGGGAGTAGCGAGAACGGTGATCGACGAAGAAGATCTTCGTTGGCGTCGTGCCGCCCTCGTCTGCGTAGATGCGGTTCAGGAGGTCGGCCGTCTCCCCCGTGACATATAGCTCAGGGGCGCCGGGCGCGTCGTCGCCGGCCGCGCTGACCAAGCTGTCCAGGATGTCGGCGGCAGCGAGTGCCAGCGCATCAGTGCTGTAGCGGTTGCGGTCGCCCTGGTCGTTGGTCATCTGCAGCAAGGTCAGCGCAACACGCAGCGACTGTGCGAGGTTCTTTGGGCGGCGTGCCTTCATACTCTGGACCTCAACCAACCCAAAGGAGAGCCATGTCGAACTTCAATGCTCCGTCCCATGAGACCACCAACGCCATTCGGGACGCTTCGAACACTGCTGCTAGCCAGGTGAGATCGGCTTACGCCGTTCTGCAGACGGTCAATCCGGCTGCCAGCATCACGCCGGAAGCAATCGCGACCATGACGCTTGCCATTGCGGTGAACATGCTGACCGAGGTCCAGGCTCGGAAGGAGTAGCACAGTCATCGCGCAGCTTCCGCTGACGCACTCTCGTTGCGCTGCAGGTCGGCCAAACCTCCCTCTGGCGTTGCGGGTGCTGGAAGGAGATAGCGGCGGAAGCGCATCACCACCGGGCCGCTCACTGCCGGCAATGACTTGGCTTGACTCATGAGGTACAGCGGGTCGCCCGGCTGTGGCACCGACTGTTCTTCATCTCGCATGGCAATCACCTCGGCGGCCAAGATGCGCAACGCCCAGAGGTGGTAGTCGTCGCGCTCGGCCTCCTGCACCACATCCATGCGCGAGAGGCGGATCGCCTCGTCAACATCGGTTGTTTCGGGCAGGCCGGGCTTGAAGCTCAGAAGGGCTTCAGCAGCCTGCGCGCGGCGCTTCCAGTCCTGCAGGTCTTCGCGCGCTCCCGCATAGGCGTCGGCCATGTAAGGCTTCGTTTCGTCGCGCCCGCGCTGCACCAGCGCTTCGGCGCGAGAAGACACGGCGGGGTCGAGCGCAACATCGATCTCCCAGGCTAGCAGCTCGGCGAGCGCCTTCTCCGGGTCGGTCTCGTGTTCGCGGCGCAAGATGTGCGCACAGATCATCGCGGCGGTCACGGCCATCTTCCACGGGTTCTCGTCGGCGTGCCAGTTGATCGACGCCTTGGCGTAGATGCCGGTGCCCTTATCGGGGTCGCCGAAGTGCTCGCGCTCGATGGCCGAGAGCCGCTCCTCTTCGCGCCACTTCATGTGGTTGCGCAGGTAGAGGAAGGTGAGCGTCGCCGTGAGCGGCAGGAAGCCCCACGAGCCCGAGGCGATGATGAAGGCGAGCCAGCCGGCCTGCCCTGCCAACGAAATCAGCCATGCAAGCCGGTGCTTGTTGCCCGTCAGCACGGTGGAGACGATGGTGATGGCCGAGAGCAGCCACGGGAGAAAGGTGGTCAGGTGTGTGGCAGTCATTGGTTGTTTGCCTCGTTGATGAATGCGTCGGCCAGCTCGCGCGCGGCGATGGCCCAGACGGAGAAGAAGGCGGCTCGGTTGTTGTCGTTGAGCAGGTTCACGCTGTCAGGGCTTTGGCCGCCGATCCAGAATCGACTCAATACGTCGTCCAGCGTGATCGGCGTGTTGCGCATCAGCTCCAGGCGCTGGACGACTTGGGCGCGACGCTGACGCTCGTCCCATTCCTGCTGGGCCTTGCCTGCGGCCTCGACCTCGGCCACGGTGACGCGGCCATGTGTTGCAGCCGTTGGCATGACGGGGCGCGGTTCCTCGGGCCACTGCAGGCGAGCGGCCATGCTGTCCGCGCGCTCGGCGTAACCGCTGAAAGAGGTGCGCCCGGTCATGCCCGCCTCCCGATGGCGCACAGAGCTGTCCGCTCAAGATGCCAGCCTTCCAGAGGGCTCATACTCCCCTCCCCTAGGAGGTGGAAATGGGTAAAGACATTGCGCGCACGCTCTACGTTGCTGGAGCTGCGCTTGTTGGAGGGGCCTTGCTCTGGGCGTTCGCGGCACATCCGCCGACGCATTCCAGCGATTGGGCCTCGTGGGTCCAAGCGTTTGGCGCCATTGCTGCGATTGCTGCGACCGGCATCTTTGTCCGCTGGCAGCACACGCTTGAGGTAGAGCGTGCAGAGAAGGCGGAATTGAGTGCTAAGACCAGAGCGCAAGCAGCGATCTTGTTGAGCCTTCAGAGCCTTGCCTCGGAACTGAGTCGAATGAACGTGCTGACTGGCTTCCAGATTGATGCTGTCGGCAATGAGATCATCTATCCCGATGCTTCTGCGGAATTCAATGCCATCGCTGGTCTGTTTTCGCAGTTGCCCATCGATCAGATCGCTACGCTGGGGAAGATGAACGTCTATCTGGACCTTCGCCGCGCAGCAAGCGAACTGAGCATGGTCTACGCCGTCCAGCCCAAACAGGGGGATGGCTTCTACAAGCGGAATCGTGAGCAGCTCCACAAGCTCCAGAAGCTGTGCTCTCGTCATGCCGCCTATCTGGCGGAAGAGATTAAGTCTCTCGACCGAGCCCTGTACGAGCAAAACGAGGATCAGATCGAGCGGTTGTAGCCCCATCGCGGAGTGTCGCCCCAGACTAGCGGGCGACATGTCAAGGCGGCGGCTCACGATGCCGCCCTTTCCACTTTCAGCTCCATCTCACGGCGATGCAGTCCGCTGGCAATCTGGATGATGTCGTTGACCGGGTTGCCGGTCATGGCGTGCAATGCGATCTTGGCGCGCTGCTCGGCGTTGCCGATCTTTCCGTCGTCCAGGAGGGATTGATAGAACTGCGCGAGCGACAGGCTGTGGTCCTCGTGCGTGTAGACCTTCTTGCCGTAGGAGACGACGGCGCCCTCCCACTGGTCGTCGATGTTGACCGCGTGGGCGATGTAGATGACGCCGGCATCCGGCGCCGTGTCGGGACTCGCGGCGATAGCGGTCTCGACGGCTTCGAGAAACTTGCCCATGTCCAGGGCTTCGTAGCGGGTGAGCATCAGGGTTCCTTCGGGAGGTTGACGTAGACGCCGCGTGCCTGGCTCAGAGCGACAGGCAACTCGACGTGCGGATCGGAGGCCGCCCAACGCGCCTTGGCGTCGGACAGCGTTTCGCCAGGGCGGCGGCGCAGCACATGGGTGCTGGATGCCCTGGGCGGCGGGACGTAGACGAAGGGCTCGTCGTCGGGGTCTTCTGGGCTGAGGTGAATCTCGCCCTGGGGAGCGCGGGCGTTGACCTCCTTGACGAGCTGCCAGTCGGTCCGAGTCAGGCCGCGCAGCCAGGAGACGGCCATCCCGTCCAGGCCCTCGGTGTCGATGACCGTCTTCCCGATCAGCACGCCGGCCCCTCAGCAGCCAGCGCAGGCTCGTTTTGGCTGGTTTGCGATACCGTGTCGGTAAAATCCCGGGATTCTTCGCATTTCTGGCCGGTTTTCGATACCGATTTATCATCGGCCTCACGCGCGCGCGCGTACTGGACGTTTTCGGGCGAGCGATTCAGCCGGATTCCCGGGATCGAGGTCAGCTCTCCCTCGAAGCGCTCCGTCTCTTCCACCGCCTGGGAGAGGTCACCCTCCGTCGCCTTCCGAGCCGCCCGGTCCTCGCTGACCAGGGAGCCGCTCATGGCAGGCTTGGTCTCCACGAAGTGCAGGAAGCCGCCCTCCTGGGCGACATAGCCGGTCTTGCCGTTGGCGGCTGCCCAGTCCTTGAGCTGCTGGGTCAGGCGCTCGGTGGGCGTCAGCTCCAGAGCCCGGATGGCGTCGGCCGTCAGCATCGTGCGGATGTCCTCGGGAGTGCTGCCAGTGCTCAGGCCCGCGTTCACCACAAGCTGTGCCGTGCCCCCCAGGCTTTCCGGCCAGCGACGGAAACGCAGTTCCCTCCCCATGTCTACGACAGGCAGCGCTGTAAGCGTCGGTTCCTTGGGCTTCACGGTCGATTCAGGAGCGCCAACCGAGCCTGCAGCCTCCAGCTCCTCCCCCATGCCCCAATCGGAGCCCGCCTGCGCCTGGGCAGCCGGCATGCCGAGGACAGCCGCCCATTCGGCGCTGAAGTGGTTCCCGGCCTGCGCCGTCACCAGGGCATGGCGCAGCAGAGCGATCTC
This sequence comes from Variovorax sp. 278MFTsu5.1, assembly GCF_048305045.1. Lineage (NCBI taxonomy): Bacteria > Pseudomonadati > Pseudomonadota > Betaproteobacteria > Burkholderiales > Comamonadaceae > Variovorax > Variovorax sp. 278MFTsu5.1. The sequence continues at coordinate 2,713,550 of NZ_CP157622.1, read as the reverse complement.
GTGCTCGAACAGGGTGTCCAGGCGCACCAGCGAGGGCGACATGCCGAGCATCAGCGTGCGAGCCGCCTCGACGGTCCGCTCGAACGCTAGGTTCACCCCCTCCACGAGGCCCGGCTGACGGGCGGCTTGGGCCTTCTTCAGGGCGTCATGCCGCGTGTTGCCGGGGTTCGCCTGCCGGTTGCAGGCTACGGTCGGACTCGCATCGGTAGGAGATACCGCGCAAAGAGGCGCCTGATCGGCGGGATGGGTTCCTTCCACGCCGCGCGGACGGAAGAAGCTGGAGCTTCGGAAGACGGGCCAGAGGACACAGGCGAGACAGATCGCCAGAAGCAGGCCAAGGGCGAGATTGGTGGAATTCATGAAATTTCCTCGTTTCGGTAGGTTGGAAGGTCAACGGAAGGATGCGGGCGCCTTACGGCTGCGCCCGGCGAGCCGGTCGGTATCGAGCTGGGCGAGGTGCCAGCAGTGCAGGTAGAAGAGCGCGCGGCGGTAGGTGGCGCGCACCAGGAGGACCACGGCGCCAACCAGGGCAGCCACAGCCCACATTGCGGGAAGGACTCCAAGGCCCCAGCCCTCGAACATCACAGCCGGCGCCAGCTCGGTACAGCCAGCCAGAGCCGCCACCAGGAACAGGACAACCCAGCGCATCACGCCACCCGCCAGTCACAGGCCAGCATGTCGGTCTGGCTGGCGAGCCATCCGGTCACGGTAGAGCCATCGGCCGCACGCATGTTGATGTTCGGCATCCGGGTGACGGTTCCATCGTCCCCCAGCATGAACAGGGCGCGGGGCACGCCACCGATGGCGGCAGCCTGCTCATGCTCGTCGTGGGAGCCGAGGTTGAGCCAGAGGAACATGCCCTTCCCGTTCCACCCGGCGCGTTGGATTCGGCCACCAGAGATCAGGTGGTCCAGGGCCTCGCCGAACTTCATGTCCCGCTTGGCAGGAGAGGCGACAGGCAGTGGCGGCACACCAGTCGCCGTCGTGCCGTCCGCGTAGGCTCTGGTCTCCAACTGCCGGACGGCGGCAAGCTGGTCACGCAGCGCGTAGCCCAGAAGCGGCCAGACCTGATCGACCGCGTGCTGCCGAGCGTATTGGCGTCCCAAGTCGGCACAGAAGTTGTCAGACGACACCGGGCCGGTGTTCACGCCGACGATCTTCGTGCCGTTGCGCAGGACCAGCACACAGATGGTGACGCAAGAGAGTGGGCTCTTGTTGAAGGTCACGTACTCGGGGAGCAGCGACGCGCCGGGCTTGCTCTCGGATGCGGCACGCACGCCATCCGCCGCAGTGAAATAGCTCTCGCTGACGATGGCCGCCTCGATGTCGGCCGGCGTGACGCGCGGAGCATTCAGGCCCTTCGAAGCGATCTGCGCCTCGTCGGCGGCGTCTTGAGAGGAAATGCGGTCGTTGCTCATGTGACTCCTTCAGTCGGTTGAGATGTCGATGGAAATGGAATGGGAGACCTGGCCCTTCAGGTCGATGGCTTGGCGGTTGTCGTACTGGGCGTTGCGCTTCGCGGCGAGCCACTGCAGGCCATTGGCCCGGATCGCCATGACCTTGGCGTCGGTAGCGTCGAGCGCGACGCCCTCCCCGACTGCGATGGCCTTCTCTGCCATCGCGGCGCCGCCTTCGAGCATTGCGTCGGCATACAGCGCTGCGCGGTCCTCGTTGGCCTTGAAGTAGGCAGCGATGTCCGCGCGCCGGACCATCAGGCCCTCTGCGATGCGGAGCACGGTCTCGCCGTCGTAGAGGGAGAGGAGGATTTCGCTCTCGTGGTCGGCAACGATCTCGGCGTTGGTCTTGGGCTTGCTGCCCTTCTTCGGCCGGCCGGTCTTGCCCTCCTTCGCCACCACGATGACGTTCATGGCCGCCTGCTTGACCAGGGCCATGCGGTAGCGGTCTCGAAGCTCAGGCTGCAGCGTGAAGAACTCGACGATCTGGGCAGGCCAGACCTCGATCTCCTTCGCCACTTCATGGACAGTGCGGCCCGAAGCGAGCTGTTCGAGCAGCCAGTCGGCCTTCTCGCCCAGCATCTCCCGCAGTTTCCGACCCTTGCTTTGACCAGCCATCTGTTTCGATCCTACCGAGGGGACTTGACAAACCTACCAATAGTAGTTATACTACGCAACATGCACCGGCCAAAACCGATGCAGAAATCAACCGGCAGTAGGGACTCCACAGATCAGCTCTCGCCAAGCTGTTAGGACTAGATGGGATTCGCCACACGGCGTGAATCCTCGCCCCGCTAGAAGCCACAAGACACCTCGCAGTGAGGGCACCCCGGGAGGGGCTCCTGAAACACTGGTAAGTGTCCGACCGGCAACTCCAATTTTAGCGCCAAACCTACCGATAGGAGCATTTTCTTTACTCCATCGGTAGAAAAACATCCACACAGAACGACACCGCTCTGCCCCTTCGGGCAGACCAGTGCGCTTTGCACTTTTACCCTACCGATACGAGCTTTAACCACCGAAGGAGATCAGCATGTTCCATACCCCCGCACACAAAGCTCTCGCAGTCCGGCCCGCACAGATTGCCGCTCCGGCAGATGCCGCAATCGAGCGTCCGACAGCACCTTCCACTGTTCTCGAAGCACTCGTTGCGCTCCGGGCCGAAGTCTCCGAGATGGAGTCACGCTGCGGCTGGGCCGGCAATGGCGCTCGCGCCAAGGCAGACGCCGCAATTGCTGCGGCATCGCAGGCCGCACAAGACGCCTACGTCGTGGTGCAGGAGGGAGGCAGCAGCGAGGAGCTTTTCCTGCACGCCCACTACACGGAAAACGAAGCCCACGAGGATCGGATTGCTTGCCGCGACGACGGCAGCTACCGAACTTCTTCGGTCGTGAAGGTGCCTGCAATCCTGGCCGCGCACGGAGAGGTCTTCTACGAGACCGTCGAGGCAATCCTCAAGGCGGCGCTGGATGTCGACTTCCCTGAAGACTGATCGACCAGGGCGCCCCAGCTCAGTACAGAACACACCACGCTGCTCGGCGCGCTGGGCAGCCTAGTGCGCTTTGCACTCGCTTCCTACCAAAAAGAGGATGCGCAACCCAGCACAGGAGATCAGCATGTCCATGCGCAAGATTTACGTGGCCGAAGCGGCAGACGGCAGCGACGACAAGGCAGTCGTCTATCGCGACTCGGAATGGAACGAGTTCCGAACCAAGTTCTACATCGCTGGCAAACACTACGAGCCAGCCGACTCGTTCGAGACCGATAAGGAATCCGCGGTCCACACGGCGGATGACTGGATTCAGAACCGCCGCTACTACAACCGCAGGCCAGCCAGCGCGGCTCCCCACGAGTCGCTCGCACCAGCAGTGGAAGCTCTGCGCGCCTTCGTCGTGCGCCGAGGCCCAGGTTGGCCCGACGACCTCGCAGTCTGCTGGTGCAACGACGCCTATCGACGCTATGGCTGCACATCCGACGAAGCCAGCCTCCTCCAGCTCCTGCGCAACACGGCCGCCACCGGCCCGGGTAGCGACTTCATCCGCAGCTTCAAGCCCTGATTGAACCGCTATGCCTCGCGCGCCGGGGCATGCCAGTGCAATCCCGCACGTCACCGCCTGAACGGCAGAAAGTTCCCATGATCGCCAACATCACCCCCGGCCTCACCTCGACCAGCGACCTCGACCTGAACGGCCAGATCGTCGCTCTGTCGGCCAGCAAGGGCCGCTTTGCCAACCCGCTACTGCAACTCCACCAAGTGACTGGTGGCAGCGGCTGCAGCCCCACCGCCCTCGGCTCCGGCGTGTTCGTCCGTCCTCTCTGGGTCGAATCGCCCGAGGGCAGTGGCAACCTGGCAAGGAACACGGCGAGCGGCACGCCCCATGAAGACGACGGCTCCTTCAAGACCCGTCGTGGTGCGGTCCTCGGCGTCGTGTCGCCCGAGTTGCTCGCCCTGGTGGAAGCCAACACAGAGCCCAAGATTGCCCCCGTCGATCCCTCCAACCTGTGCGTCATCGCCGCATCCAACGGATGCTGGGGCAAGGGCGATACCGTGAAAGAGGCTCTCCGCAAAGCGGGCGCCAAGCTCGGCGATGGCACGTTTGTCGCCGTCATCCACCGCGAGGCCTACCTCAGCGACTGGGGCTCGATCATGACGCCCACCTACTGCGAGGTGGCAGGCCGCCCCAACGTGCAGATGGTCTACAACTCCGAGGAACTGCGGCCTCGCCTGCCGAAGGCCGAAGAGATGGCAGCCCAGTTCATCGCAGCAGCCAAGGTGCAAGCATGAGCACCAGGAAGCCGACCTACCAGGAGCTTGCGAACGCCCTCGCGATGGCCCTCGATGCGTTCTCCAGGCATGACGAGCAGCTCGATGCATTCATGTCCGTGCACGACGCCTCGCGCAACGAGAAGCGACGTGCAAAGGAGGCGGTGAAGGACGCCGACTCTGCCCGCGAGGTTCTCCAACGCACAACGGTCGAGGAGTCACCATGAGAGTCCGCAAGTACAGCAAGCTCAAGCGACTCCCGATCAGCCAGAAGCCGCTACCCCGCCCCCGCCGCCTCGTGCCTGGCCCCGCAAAGCCCTACCTCACCGAAGACGGACCTCTGGCGGGACATCGCATCTATCTTCGCTCACCCAACACACTACCGATAGTAGTTCGAGGCATTGCCGGGCACTACAGCTCGGGGACTTGGGTGCCCTCCCCCTAGAGCCCGGACTGATGCCCAGCGCGCTGGGCATTGGCCTGCGCTTTTGCAGGTTCCCTCTCATGGAGTTTTGAGTATGGCTTGCCTCACCAACTACACAGTTCAGTGCACGGATGTCACCACCGGGAAAACCGGGTGCTTTCTTTTCGATACGGCGCACTGGCAGCAGACCGGCGAATTTAGGGCCGTGTCGCCCGTGTTCGCCAACCTCACGCAGTTCTACGCATGGGACAACGAAAACAAGAACCTGCGCGCGCCGTGCTACCTTGAGCGCAACAGCGATCAAGAGGCCGCACATGACTAAGCGGCTCCCTCACGGCGTTCCTGGACAGGTGAACATTTACGTCCTCGACAAAGACAGCGACATCACCGGCCACGGCGCCCACAACCGCATTCTGGTGTTCGGCCACAAAGACGGAACCATCACGGCACGCGAGGATGTTCGCGGCCTCCCGTTCTCCACTGAAGAGCAGCGCCGTAAGGTGCTCAACGGCTGGCAACGGCAGCATCCGCGCAATTCTCGCCTCAAGCTCATTCATCAAGAGTACGGCGGCGACAGCATTGAGCACATCTACCGAGCAGAAGGCGGTGTCGCGTGAGCCGCATCGTTGCCTACACCTACGAAGCCGATGTGCACTGCGTGAACTGCACCAACAACCGCTTCGGCCAACACATCCGGTTTCCGCGCGATTCGAACGGCATCCCTCTCGACTCGACCGACAGAGAGGGCAACGCGATTCATCCCGTCTTCTCGACCGATGAAGTCACCACGACCCATTTCACTTACTGCGGCTCATGCCTGCAACCTCTGGAGCATTGACCATGGACACCGTTAGCTTTCACACCAGCGCAGAAGACCGGGCGATCCTGATCGCAATCCTCAAACGCGCAAAGACAGTTGCGAACGAGATCGGCAGCCCCCTGCGCGATCCGCTCAGCCTGCACATGGACCTTACCGCGTGCCACGCCAACGGGTGCCCCCTGAAACTCAAGGAGTTGCTGGAGACGGACGACTTCAACTTTACGCACGATGTCTTCGGAATCAGTCGCCACCTCGACCGCGGTACGGGGAAGCTGACGCAGTGCTTCCTGCCCCGCTTCGCCGCACGCACTCAGGAGGCAGCATGACCGCGCAACACACGCCGGCCGTTGGCGACTACATCATGGGTCGCTGCGTGACCATGAACACCTACCACGATGGGCAGGTTCAGGAGATCGTTGGCACGCACGGCTTCGAATCAACGCTGCGCTACCGCATTCGCGCTGAGGGCGGACGTACTTATGTCGTCTTCCATCAAGGCTTTGCGTTCCGTCCCGCAACCCACGCTGCTGATGCGCGCCTGAATGCCGCTGCATGGGCGGCATTCGATGCACTCACGCCGCACACTCCAAGCGCATCAATCGTCGGGCTGCGTCAGAGCGATGTCTCCCGACGCAGTGGCAACGTTGACGAGCGCGTTTCTGTGTCCGCATCCGGGGCACAAGAAGAAGCAGCCGTCCCCGTCGATCTCGGGCTCGACAGCTCGGAACATCACCTCCAGTCCGCAGTGTCTGCACTTCCACATGGCAGTTCTCCTGGTGAGGAAGGCAATGGTAGCGCCGCCCTAGCCGCACCGCAGGAGGCCGCATCGTGAACATGCGCCTCCTCATTCCCATAGAAGTGCTCCAGGCACAGCAAGCATGGTCCGAAGTGGGAGCGATCTTCCAGGACGGCAACCCAGAATGCGACGGATGCCCGCACAGCATGCACGACATCGTTGCGCCGCAGTTTGGTGACGCGCCAGTAGGCGACATCGAGTGCGGCCTGGGCCAGCGTCGAAGCGACAGGCCTTCCGACTGCCCGGTGTACGCAGAACGTCTGAACCAAAAACCTACCAAAGAGAGTTTTTAATGACAACCCTACGCCCTTCCCCCACCACCGCTGACGCCGAGGCCAAGCCCGGTATTTGGACGGGGCTCGTCGTCGGCGCCAACACCAAGCATCGCGGCGCTCACTCGGCCGTACTTCGCGCTGACGGCACGCCGTTGTGCATCGTCGGCCGCGCCGACAACCCGCAGGCCAAAGCCGATGCGCGTCTGCTCGCTCACCTCTGGAACAAGGCCCACGAAGACAGCGTGAGCCTTCAGTCCCTCAACTGATTTTCATCGTCCAGCAACCTATCAAAAGGAGTTTTCTCATGTCCGCACTCATTGACACTTCCAACGCCCGCGCAAACATCGCCTATGTCGGCGAGACCCCCTGGCACGAGTCGGGGCAGCAGCTCACGAAGGGCGCAACCATCCAGGAATGGACAACACAGGCCGGCCTCTCGCATACCGTGAAGGAGGCCAAGGTCGAGTTCTTCAACTCGGCGACTGGCTTGCTCGGCAAGTATCCCGAGCGCAAGGTGCTCTATCGCAGCGACACTGGCGCCCCGCTGTCAGTCGTTGGCGACCGCTACAAGGTGGTTCAGCCGGGCGAGATTCTCGAATTCTTCCGCGACCTCACTGAGGCCGGGGGCTTCGAGCTGGAGACTGCGGGCTCGCTGAAGGGCGGCCAAGTTGTCTGGGCGCTCGCGAAGGTCGGCGATGGCGCTGACGTGGTGGACGGCGATCACGTCAGCCCCTACCTCCTTCTCGCGACGGGCTACGGCGGCGACCTAGCCACTACCGCGAAGTTCACAGGCGTGCGCGTGGTCTGCTGGAACACCATCAGCATGGCCCTGCAGTCCTACGAGGAGCGCGCGGCCGGGGCGAAGCGCGTGACCTCCGTCAAGGTGCACCACGGCAAGAGCTTCGACGCACAGGCGGTGAAGAAGGAGCTGGGAATCTCGATCACCGCGTGGCAGACATTCCTGGCCGAGTCCCGCAGGCTCGCAAACAAGCCGATTAACGCGAAGACGGTGGACGAATTGACCTACGAGCTGGTCGAGCCGCTACTCACAGTGAAGCCCGATGCACCGCTGCCCGATGTCCGCCTGAGCAAGCCCTACAACCGCATCCTGCAGCTCTTCAACGGCGACGCCATCGGCTCCGATGTCGCGGGCGGCCCGAACGCCTGGGCTTGGCTCAACGCCGTGACCCAGCTCGTGGACCACGAGCGCGGGCGCAACAGCGATACGCGCATGAACAGTGCCTGGTTCGGCCAGGGTGACGGCATCAAGAGTCGGGCTCTCGATCTGGCGCTTGCAGCATGACCGCCGCTCAGCAAACGCCGGGGCGTCTTTGGTGGCGCGCTCCGGCTGACCAGCGCTTCCGCGCCTACTACCGCTGCATGCGGGAGGTCTACGGCATGACAGCCAGCGAAGCGCTGGCATATGCACGCAAGGTGTTCGCGCAGTACCCGGCCTTCATGAACGATCCGGTGGGCACGCTGCGCAACAGCCTCGCTACAGCGCAGGGAGCGGCATCGTGAGCGCGCGGATCGTTGGCAGCTTCTCCCACGGAGATGACGAGCCGAGGACCGCGCACAGCGCCAAGTTGGCTATCGGCGCGAGCCGCTTAGGCCTGTGGATGCTTCAGCGGCAACCCGAACAGGGTGGCCGGTGGCATGTGCAGATAAACATCCATGGCCTGCTGGTCTTCGGGCTGGCGGTGCAGGATGACTTCGGCTCCTTGCAGATGGTGAGCGTATGAAGGGGAAGCTGCTGAAGGTTGACTGCCCCTACTGCAGTCGCCCGGCGCGGCTGGTCGGCGGCGCTGCGATCTACCCGCATCGCCCCGACCTCTTCGCTCTCAAGTTCTGGCAGTGCCAACCATGCAATGCGTTCGTCGGCACGCACAAGAACAGCTCGCGCCATGTGCCGCTCGGCCGCCTTGCCAATGCTGAGCTGCGCGCCTTGAAGAGCCGGGCTCATGCTCGCTTCGACCCGCTCTGGAAGCAGGGAGGGATGTCGAGAAGCGAGGCCTATGCCTGGGCTGCCGAGGCACTCGCCATTCCGCAGAATGAGATGCACATCGGCATGTTTGATGGCGCGCGCTGTGAGCAGCTCATCGCGGCAATCGCTGCGCGTCCTGGCTAGATTCTCTCGCTCCCGTGGTAGCCCCCCAGCGTCTCGCGGGCGGGCACCAGTACCCAGGATTGCGCGTGATCGGTGAAGCTCCCCAGGCCGTCATCGATGCGCTCGATACCCGTGTAGCTCCAGAAGTCCACCCCCATCTCGATGGGCTCGATGTCCCAAAGAGGCGGGGGTGGCGCCGCCTTTTGGTCGAGCATGTAAATGCGACCGACACGACTGAACCTGTGGAGTTCATGTATGTGCTCGATCTTCATCAACAGAATCCCGCGAAATGGCCGCAGCCGGCCGCGCTGCCAGCCCGGGATGACCTTTCCATTCTCCCGGGACCGAACCATGTCCATGACCTGCATCCTTGCCATAACTGTATAAATATACAGTATTAATTTTGGCCTGCCTATACTCCTCGCAACGAGGAGCAAGGATGAAGAAAAAGCAAATCATGCGAAGGTTCGCCATCTGGCTGGCGGTCTTACTGTTGATCTCTCTCCGCTTGAGATTCCCGACAGATTCGGCAGCTTTGGCAAGCTGGTACTCGGCAATTGGCACAGTCGGCGCCGTCTTCGCCGCAGTGTGGGCGACCTTTTCGACTGAAGAGCGCCTGCATCAAGAAGCGCAGGACGCCGCCGTTGTAACGTCAGTAATGGTCACCTCCACCGTCTCTCACATGATTGAGGAGTTGCTGAGGATCGAGCTAGAACTCGAAGACATTCGGCTCAACGGCACACCTCTTGCGCACATTGCTCAGATTCGAACTCGTCTGGAAGATATGCCCCTGCCAACCGAAGAGCAGTTGCAACGCCTCGTCCACGCTCCAGGAGAAATCGCTCTAGAGATTGCCAGCGCACTGGCGCGAGTCAAATACGCCCTGCGCATACTTTCGCCAAAGGAACTCGCCACCTATTCCATGGGCGCACGCGACCAAACCAGAGAAGGGGCACGACGGGCGCACACTCCAGTTAGCTCTGCAAGAGGAATACTGTCGGAAGCCACGATGAAAATGGTTGATTTCTACAACGCGGCGGAAGAGCAGGCAAAAGTCAGTAGCGTCAAGAGCACTATCATTCCCGCCTACTTGACGGAGGCGAAAATGGCGAAGTTGTCTAAGATCGCGCGCGTGATTGCGGGCATATGGTCTGTGCTTGGGATGGGCGCATTTTTATGGACGGCTTTCACAACGGGAGTGAAGGCCATGCTCACAGCCTGGGCGAAATCGCTGGGCTGGGTCGTTGGACTAAAACTATGGTGGACTGGATCGGAGACGCCCGAAGGAATGGGCTTGCTCTTAGCCAATTCGCTCGGCCAGATAGTCTTCTTCCTCGGCGGCATCTTGCTCCTCCTTCTAGTCAAACCGCGAGCCCAAAAGCAAAGCCAAAAGGCACCAGTCAGCGCCTAGTCCTCCCCTTGCAACCGGTGTTGATACACACCCATTCATCAGAGGGCTTCTCGCCCAACAGCGCACCGGCATAGGCCGCCTCTTCCCACATGCGGGTGAAGACGGTGGCTCTCCCCTCTCCCGGCATCGCGCGAAAAACCCCCAGCTCTTGGTAGCGCTTTCGCAGCGCCTCCTCTTTCCCTCTCGCCTGCCACGCCTGCCAGGGCGCCAGCGACATCGTGACCAGCTCGTCGATGTCCAGCAGCACCAGCACCGGCCAGGTCATCGCAATACGCGAGGCCTCGCGCAGCTTGCGAACGTTCGAGCGCCTGGCTCTGCTTCGTGTCTTCATCCCGCAGCCACCAGCGCCAGCGCGTCGGCCAGCAAGTCTTCTTGATCGAAACCGTAGTGCTTGGGGAACCCCTTGGTCCCGAGCCCGTGCACGCCCGTGTTCCCGCGATGGTGCTCGTAGCACAGCGGGATCAGCGTCTTGTAGTCGCCCTTCCCCCAGCCTCCGCGGCGAAGGTGATGCAGCTCGACTTCGCTGTCGGTGATTCCGAACAGGCGACGGCAGACCATGCAGCCGAGACCGGCCAGCGCAGACTTGTGCGCCTTCTCGTCCTGCGTCATATCACTGTCACCACTCGGCCGTTGCGCACCACCGCGTAGTGGCCGCCTCCAATCGGCACCTCGACCTCACGCAGCCCGCGCACGGCCGCGAGCTGCATGGGCGTGAGCATGTTGCTCCGCACCTTCTCGACCTCCAGGCCCATCACGCGCTCCATGTAGCGGAGCACGGCGTGATCGCTGATGAGCGGCGCCGCGCGCTCGGCAACGACCTGTGGCCGGAAGACCTTCGGCGGCGTGCGCTTCCGCCCCTTCTTCAGGTCGGAAGGCTTGACTTCATCGCGCGCCGTCATCCGTCGTACCTCATGACCGCTTCAACCCAAGCGCGGAGCTGTGCCTCAGTCTTCCTGGGGAACACGAGCCTGAGCAGGACGTTGATCGTCGCGGAGTACAGCTTCTCGAACTCGTCCTGTTCCATCTTGTCGAACGAGATCGAGCGCGCCGTCACGATGGCGTGCCCCGTGATCGAGACGTTCACATCGACAAAGCCGGCCAGCTTCGTGATGTCCTTGCGGAAGGTGTCGAAGTCCTTCTCCGGCTGAAAGCCCGCGAACCGGCCGCTCTCGATCACTGGCGGCTCCCAATTGTCAAAAGCCAAGCCCACCAGAGAGAACCACTTCCGATGAAAAGCCGTGTTGCGCGCGCGCACGACATCCACCCAGACCTGCTGCCCGATCTTCAGCTTGGGCAACAGCTCGTTCGCTTCCGGCCCGATGGGCATGAGCGCCCCTTGCGGGGTCTTCGCCATCAGCACCCTCATAGCGTGCACCCCACATGCAGCGTGCGCTTCGCCGCAACGTAGGCTTCCCGAGCCTTGCGCGCGGTCGGGAACGAACCGAGGTGCCGCTCCACGCCGTCAACGCAGATGCGCGCGCGAAAACTCTTGCCGCACACGGACACCCCCAGCATCCCCGACTTGTTGTTCGAGTAGGCCTTGCGCTTGTTCTGCGTGTTGATGCGACCAGGCACGTCGCGAAGGTTGCGCCAGCGGTTGTTCGTGCGGTCGGTGTCTTTGTGGTCGACCTCGCCTTCGGGCCAGACGCCTTTGACGTAGAACCAGGCAAGGCGATGCGCCTTCAGCTTCTTGCCGTCAATGCTGATCTGCACGTAGCCGCCGCCCGTCAGCGTGCCGGCCACATCGCCCGCCTTGATGTTCCCGCTCCGGTCCACGCGCCAGTGGAACAGGCCCGTCCCACGGCTATAGGACAAGAGCTGCTTGAGCTTCTTGTGCGTCAGCATCAGCGTCCCCGCAGTTCGAAGAAGCCAGGGCAGTTGCGAACGGCCGTGTAGAGGCGAGCCAAGTCGGGCCACACATGGTCGTTGCACTTGAAGGTGCTGCCTTCACGAAGCGCGGTCTCGTGGCGAATGAATTCGCCGATGGTGCGGGCGCTGTAGTGAGCGCGACCTCGCTCGCGAACCTTGTCGGCCTCGACCTGGAAGCGCTTCCAGATGCCCCAGTTGTCGCGCAGCCAGTACCAAAAATTCGCCCGGTAGTGGACGGCCTGGTCCGCCTGGATGATGGCAAGAAGCTCGTCCTGCTCGCTGTCGATGCCCATCAGTGTGTCTTGTTGCATGCGAAAACTCCTATTGGTAGGTTAAATAACGCGACTCATCGCCGCTTTCTTGCTGGCCGCCAGCACTGCGCGCGCGACTGCCGCCCACGCCTGTTGCTCAGCCTTCGGGATGTCGGCAAACGCCGGCAAAGGAAATGGGAGGCGACGCTCGCGTGCCTCGTATGCGATCTGGCCGAGGGACTTGCGGTCGGTCATGGCTGCAGTTCCTCCAGCACCACCACAAGCCGAGGCTCTGCGCCCCAGACCTTGGTGCAGTTGCGCAGGCAGACGATCTGGCCGTCATCGCGGTAGACGATGCTGTTGCAGGCGTCGCAGAGCGCCTTCTCCAGGTTGTCGATGTCGGGCCTGGTCGGCTTCCATTCGGGCAGCAGCAACGCCGCTTCCTTGCGCCTCTTCGACCACGACGAGGGGATCGGGTACACCGCGCTGAAAGACAGCGCCAGCGGCCCGCTGAGCGGCTCCTTGCCACGCATTGCGACGCGGGCATGGTGCTCGACCCATTCAGCAAAGTCGCGAGTGGCCTCGGGGGTATAGGCACGGCCACGCCCAAAGCGTGGGCGCCCCTTGGGGACCGGCTCGCCCGGCACAACGAACGAGACCTGCATCACCACCCCACCATCCATTCCGGCAGATCGCCAGTAAGACTCAGAGCCTTGTCGACGATGTAGCTGGGGTAAGAGATGCCATCGCGCACGCGGTCGAGGATTTGCACGGCTTCGGCGTAGGTCACGACTGAGCCTCCTCATTACTCTCATTGGTAGGAATTCGAGCCGAGCGAAGCGCGTCGATCTTCGCGCGCTCTTCCGGCGTCGGGCCTCTGGTCTTTGCGGGCTCCGCAGCCAGTTGCCTCGGCACTTCTGGCACCTCGTCGCCCCAGCCCTTGTCCAGCTCGCGCGCGAGCACGGCGGCCCAGCGCTTGCGATTCCAGGACGTGGCTTCGCCCGCACTGATCTCGCGGCTCATCACGCATGCCGCCCTCCAGACGGCCGGGTGCGACCAGTCGCCGATGAGTCCCTGGCGTCGCTGAGACAGGCAGTGCTCGGCCTCGATCCAGGCGGCGTCGCTGTCCAAGCAGGGGCGGCACAGCCTTGCGAACTCGCCCAGGTTCGGGGCGAACGGTCGGGCTCGGCATGCAGCAAGTCCGCGCTCGATCTCCCTACCGCGGAAGCCGGCGAGGCCGATAGCCCATTCGCTCTGCATGTCTTGCACTGGCACGCCCTGATAGAGATCGGCCAGCTTGCCGCCGAGCTGCCCGTTCAGGCTGGCGAAGAGCTTGCCGACCGCACGGGCCGGCAGCGCCTCAGCCGCCGACGACTCGGGCTTCAGCGTCGAAAGTGCGGTCATCACGTCCGGCATCTGCTTCTCCAAAGTTGGTCATCTCTTGCATGAAGTTCGCTCGCTGCTCGCCACGGCTCTGCCTCTCGGGCGTCTTGACGTATGCGAAGGCAGTCCACTCGCTCGCGTAGTGCAAGCCAGGGCCGAAGAAAGTCGCGGCCTGCTTGATGTAGCGCGGGTCTGTACGCTGGGTAGTGCAGAAGGCGGCATAGCGCCCTGCGCCCGCCGCCATCTCTGCTGCAGTAGCGCCCTCCTTCAGGCGTGCATTCCAGGCCTTGAAGGCGTCAGCCTTCGAGTCGCCTGGACGGCGCGGGTATACAGACCATGCGTGCTCGAACTCCTCCGTGTAGGCGATGCGACGGCCCGAGGACTTCAGTCCTTGCTCAGGATTCAGTCCTTGTTTGAAGTCAGTTCTTGTTTGTGTCGGATTCACCGTATGCGGTCGGCCCGCATACGGTTTGGCCGTATCCGGGTTAGCCGCTTCCGGCTTTTCCGTAAGCGGTGAGCGGCACTCGCACACGGTGTAGTCGGTGCCTCCAAAGGTGCCACCATCGGCGCGCGCTGTCTCTGCCCGCAGGTAGCCGGCAGTCTTCAGCTCGCCGATCACTCCATAGACGGCATCACGGCCAGAGGGGCGCGCAGAGGCAGCGGTCTCGTTCACCAGATTGGCAACCGAGACGGTCCAGTTGTCAGGCTTGCCCAACAGGAAGATAAGCATGCCCCTCGCGGCCCAGCTCAGGGCGCGGTCCTCGCTTATCGATTTGTCGAGGACGTAGAAGTTGGCATTTGGGCGCGGCGCCCGGCGAATGCTCATTGAATACTACTTTCGGTAGGTTGTAGGACGAAAACTGAAAGCGCGCTTTACAAGGCGCGTTTCATTCGAGAACAGGGGCCGGCTCCTTGACACTCCTTCTACCTTTGGTAGCATCCCGGGCACGGTCAGCAACCTTCCCAGCCTTCAACAGGTCTGCGATGCACGGGTCACAGACTTGGTGCGGAAGCTCCTGCGTCAACGCGCAGAAGGTCTTGAGACGGTTGTTCGGGACGAAGCCAGCGGACGCCCACTTGTAGATCGACCACGCAGTGATTCCATATGCGTGAGACAGAACAGCCACGCCGATGCGCTTGATTGCGCGGTCGATGCGTGCGCCACGGCCGGTGAGGCTATTTTTGAGAGCTTTATCCATGAGAAAGAACAGAGAGATTGAGTTCGGCAAGCGGGTTTCTGAGGCCCTTGAGCGCAAAGGCGCGACGCTGCACGACTTCGCCAAGGGAATTGAGAAGAGCTACGAGATGGCGAGGCGCTACAGCCACGGCATCTCCATTCCGCAAGACCCGAAGACCTTGGAATTGATGGCCGCGTACCTGAGCACAAGCGTCGGGTGGCTGCTGGCGGACGAGTCGAACCAGAAGGCCACGCCTCAGCTTGTCGAGGCATCGGACCTTCGTGAGCCAATTCGCGAGAGAGTCTGCCTGGTCATTGGCGACAACGCTATGCGAACGGTCGTGCATGGCATCCGCCTCCTTGCGGCTGGAGACCAAGCGATCCTTGCCCCAGTTCGCCCCCGCAATGGCGATGTCGTTGCCGTGCGAACAGGCAACACCACCACTCTGCGGAAGCTCGTCGAGTCCGCGGAGTCCGACCAGTACGTCACGGCGGACAACAGCGCACCACCATTGAAGGGCGAAGTGCTGGTGCTGGGCGTCGTGACCGAAGCCAGAGGCATGTCTGAACGGATGAAATAATCTCACCGTCGCCCTCCCACAGCCCGCTCATGGAGCTGGACAAGGGCGGCGCCCGACGTATAGGAAATGTCCTTGACATCGCCTCGTGCCAGCTTGCTAATCGTCGATTGCGTGAGCCGGCTCTCCTGGCCCACCGCCTTCTGGCTATAGCCGGCACGAAACAATTCGTTGAGCAATTTTTTCCAGTTCATGACGGCGGATTGTAGTCGCCTACGAATAGACAAGCAATGGACCTACAGCTCGAACAGATTTTTTCGACCTTCGGCGGCCGGCTGAAGTGGGCGCGGGAGCGAGCACGCCTCACGCAGGAGCAGCTTTGTCTCATCGTGAGCATGTCCCAGGGCGCCTACTCGAAGCTCGAACGTGGCGGGTCTGGCTCCGAGAAGACCTCCTCTATTGCCAAGGCAGTCAACGTTGACCCGTTCTGGCTGGAAACCGGACAAGGCTCGCCTGATCCACAGGAGGCGCCAGCCGACGACTTCATCCAAGTGCGCTCGGCCGAGCTTCGACTATCTGCCGGGATCGCTGGAGTACAGATCGATTACCTCCACGCCGAGGCCCCTCCTCTGTGGTTCCGCGCTGATTGGATTCGCGAGAAGGGCTACAACCCCAAGCGTCTGCTGTGCACAAAGGTCAAAGGCCGCAGCATGGAGAAGAGCCTTTTCGATGGCGACACGGTTGTCGTGAATCTGGCAGACACCGAGCCCAAGGACGAGATGGTCTACGCCTTCAACTTCGAGGGCGAGCCCGTCGTAAAGAGATTGATCCGCGACCTTGGACAGTGGTGGCTCTCCTCGGACAACGAAGACCAGGGGCGCTACCCGCGCAAGGCCGCGACCAACCTCTCGCTCATCATCGGCAGGATCATTGCGAAGCAGTCGACCATCATCTGAATTCGCCAAGAAATATCGCCTCTTGCCAAATAGCTCTTGACACCTATTCGCTGACGACTTACATTCCAGTCCACACCAACCCGTGGACTGGACATGAATCACTACGTGAACGCAGGCGTCGTCAAGTCGCTCGCATACCAACTGGTCGCCTCGCGCGTCGCGGCCGGCCTCCTCAAGATCAAGAACCGTAGGCAGTTCCGCGATGCCGTCATCGCAACTGTCCACTCGGCATTTCTCGGGAGCGTCGCATGACCAGCGAAACCCGCGACCTGCCGATGCTCTTCAAGAACTACATCGAAGAGCCCTTCCGCTTCCAGCAGCTCGCTGAAGCCCTCCCCGCGCACATCAAGCCGGAGCGCATGGCCCGGCTGGCGATGACCGCCTTCAACAACAGCCAAGCGCTGCGTGATTGCCGCCCCGAATCCATCTTCTCGGCGATCCTCCTGGCAGCCCAAGTTGGCCTGGAGATTGGTGTCGATGGGCAGGCCTACCTCGTTCCGTACAAGGGCACATGCACGTTCGTCCCCGGTTGGAAGGGCATCGTCGACATCGTGATGCGCGGCGGTCGCGCGACCGTCTGGACTGGCGCCGTCTACGTGGGCGACGAGTTCGACTACGCGCTCGGCAGCTCGCCCTTCGTCCAGCACAGGCCCGCTCGCGCTGGCAAGAAGGACCGCGAGCTGGACTACACCTATGCAATCGGCGCCATCACCGGCACCGACAAGCTGGTCATCGAAGTCTGGCCGCGCGAGCAACTCGAAGAGCACTTCGATGCCAACAACAAAGTTGGCGCCAAACACTACCGATACAAGTTTGAGGAAATGTACTTCCGCAAGGTGCCCCTGCTTCAGGTGTGCAAGTACATGCCGAAGTCCATCGAGCTGACCAACGTTCTCACGGCAGCCTATGCCGCGGAGAACCACGACGAAGTGCGCTCTGAAGGCGGCGTGATCTACGTGGATCGCGAGGACGATCAACCCGGCCAGGAGCGTCAGCCGGAAGATGTCGTTCGTCAACCGCAGCGCGCCCGTCGTGCTGAGCCAGCCGACGTAAGCGATGCTGCAGTCAAGACGAGCCCTTCTGCGCCCGTTTATCCTACCAATGCGAGCAACACGCAGCCTCTCGCCACGGAGACGGAGCGCAACTGGGTAAAGCGAAAGGCAGGAGATGGCTTCGCGCATCTCCTGGAAGACGCGGGCATCACCGACTTCGACCACCTCACCAAGGCGGGCTTGGCGAAGTGCCGGAACCTCCTCAACGGACAGCCGGCATGACTAGCCTCGTATTCCGCGAGGGCGATCACACCTACTGGCTCGGCGAACGCCGGTTGCCAAGCGTTTCTGAAGTGCTCGCGCCAGTGCAGGACTTCGAGGGCATCCCCGAGGCGGTGCTCGCGCGAAAGATCGCCATCGGGAAAGCAGCCCACCTGGCTTGCCAGTTCCTCGACGAGGGAGACGAGATTGACCCCGCGTCTCTCGATTCCGTTGTCGCGCCCTACGTCCAAGGGTGGCGCCTCTTCGTGGCCGAGAACAAGCCGCAATGGACGGTCATTGAACAGAGCATGCACGACGAAGCCCTTGGCTACGCCGGCACACCTGATCGAGTCGGCTTCATGCACGGCAGCGAATGGGTCATCGACATCAAGACCGTTGCGACCGTCTCCGCAGCGACAGCGCTGCAGACCGTGGCGTATCGAAAGCTGATTGCTCCGCGTGCCCAAAGTCGCGAGCCACTCATCAAACGCGCAGCCGTGCAGCTTCTGCCGACCGGTAAATACAAGCTGCACGAATTCAAAGAGCCCACCGACTGGGCAATTTTTCAATCTCTTCTCAACGTCAAGCACTGGAGCATTAAGAATGTCAAACGCTGAAGCCAGCACCGCGATCCCCTCCTCTCTCACGATCACCGCTCCCGACCGGGCCGCATTGGTCTCCTCATCGACCAAGCTCCTCGAAGACGCCAAGGCCATCGTGATCGATAGCAACGACATGCTGGAGATTGCCAATGACGAATTGGCCGCGATCAAGGGGAAATGGAAAGCGCTTGAAACGCAACGCGACTCGCTCGTTCGTCCTCTCAACGACACCGTGCGCGCAATTAACACCATGTTCAGAGGTCCGATGGATGTGCTCGTACAAGGCGAGCAGATCATCAAGAGCGCCATGCTGACCTACACCACGGAGCAGGAACGCAAAGCGTTAGAAGAACGCAGGCGCCTGGAGCGGGAAGCAGAAGAACGCCGGCTCCAGGCCGAGAAAGAGGCCGCCGAGGCGCGCGAGAAGCTGGAGGAAGCGGCAGCTACTGGGAGCGATCAGGAAGTCGCGGTTGCGCAAGCTCAAGTCATCGAGGCCGAGCAGGCAGCAAGCACCTCGCTCGCACCGATTCACTACGTCGCGGCTGCCCCTCGCCTCTCTGGAACCTCTGTGCGCAAGACCTGGAAGGCTCGCTTGCCCGAGACGGATGACGACAAGCTGAAGGCCCTGGCCTTCATCGTCGCGAACCCGCAATTCCTTCACCTCGTCGAGTTCTCTCAGAGCGAGTGCAACAAGTTGGCCTCAGCGATGAAGGCAAACATGAAGATCGACGGCATCGTCGCCTACCAGGACTCCGGCATTACGGCACGCGCACGATGAAACCCCTCCCCACACCCACTCCGGCCGACCCGTGGGGCTACGAGCCCCCTGCCAACCCGGTCCCAATCGGTCCGACTGACATCTAGAGCTGACGTGCCGCTACTTGGTCACGGTCATCACATAGCTGGTGGAGCCTTGAAGATGCAGTTGCCATTCATCTCGCCCCATACGGGTCCAGATGTCCTTGAGCGCGGCGTCAATGCTTTCCGCAAGCTTCCGTGCTGTCTCTGGCTCAAGAAGCGGCTCCCAATCCTCAAGCACCAAATGCGCAGCAGCATCGATAGGGTGCACCCCCTCTGGTATTTCCAGAAGTGCGCTCTTATCCCGCTTTGCAGGACGCGGATGGGCCAACGCATCACGCGCTCGCATCACACGTTTAACGTCACTCCACGGAAGCTGCCCGTAGTTCACGCTGGCCCCGACCGATTTCCCGATCAGTTTGAACTTTTCGAGGACAGGCTTGCGCTCTACTCTGGCGCCGTCCTCGTTATCCCAATCATCGCCAAATATTCCAGGCCCCTCCGTTTGGCAGAAGCCCTCAACTGCAAAGGCCAACATGACCAGCGCTCCGAGGCCGGCCCAGTAACGACCAGGAACCGTTTCTGCATCACGGATTTCCCGGAGACATTTGGCGGCATGCCAAAGAACCGGGAAAGGCTTGAATTCCTTCTCGATCCGAACCTCACTCATCTGCGGCATCTCTGTCCCTCGTGCTTGGATAAACAAGTATGGACGAGCCGGTCAGCTCACGCATCGCCGAAACATGTCAGACGAGTCAGGCTAGTGATGTGACTTGACAATCCTACCGATAGTAGTATTATCGCGTTTCCAAAACCACCACGCTTTACACACAAAGGCTATATGGCAAGCGTTAACAAAGTAATCATCGTCGGCAACCTCGGGAAAGACCCCGAGGTCCGCACTTTCCCAAGCGGCGATCAAGTCGCCAACGTCAGCGTCGCAACGACCGACAAGTGGAAAGACAAGCAGAGCGGAGAGATGCGCGAAGCGACCGAATGGCATCGCATCGTCTTCAATGGCCGCTTGGCAGAGATCGCTGGACAGTACCTGCGCAAGGGCTCGCAGGTCTACGTCGAAGGCTCCCTCCGCACCCGCAAGTGGACCGACAAGGATGGCGTCGAGCGCTACTCGACGGAGATTCGCGCGGACAACATGCAGATGCTGGGCAACAAGCAACGCAGCCAGGACGACGGCTACGGTGAGCCGAGCGGCTACGGCGGCCAATCGCAAGGTGGCGGCTACTCCCGCAACGCCCCAGCGCAGCAGCCGAGCGGGCGCAACGGATATGCCGATGCACGAGGCCGCTCTCAGCCTCCGGCACAGCCGCAGCGACAAAAGGCTCCGCGAAGCAGCACTGGCTTCGATGACCTGGACGATGACATCCCGTTCTGACCACCATCGCTTCTCTCTCGTGAGCCTCCCGGCTCGGCTT
Organism: Variovorax sp. 278MFTsu5.1; assembly: GCF_048305045.1. NCBI lineage: Bacteria > Pseudomonadati > Pseudomonadota > Betaproteobacteria > Burkholderiales > Comamonadaceae > Variovorax > Variovorax sp. 278MFTsu5.1. Next base: position 2,693,259 of record NZ_CP157622.1, on the reverse strand, counting down.
TTCTTTGCCCATTCAACCTACTAATAGGAGTTTTTGTGAGCATTAAACCGCAACCGATGACCCCAGTCGTCCGCCCCCACATCCCCATCAACAAGGTCGAGTCTTCGATGATCGAAGGCTGCGGCTACGACGCCGCTCGCAAATGCTTGCGCGTCACGTTCAAGGGCGGGAAGAGCTACGACTATGAAGACGTACCGCCCGAACTGCACGCGAGCCTGCTGAAGGCCGAATCGGCGGGCAAGTTCATCAATGCCCACATCGCCCGTCGCTTCAAGACCCACAGGCTGGAGTCTTCGAAGTGAAGGCCACGCTCGAAATGCTGTGCGGTTTCACGGCGCCTCGGTCGCCGGCCGTCATCATGTCGTCGGTACGGATCACCCGTGATTGGGCCTATGCGACCGATGGCCCGAGTTCTATGCGCGTGCGCTGGGAAGGGCCTGACTGCGATATCGCGATCACCGCGCCGCAACTCCAGGCCGCGCTCGCGGGGATCGTCGACGACCAAGCCATAAAGCTCGTGTCCGGCGACGGCTTTGCCACGCTGCACGCCGGACGGCGCAAGCTCAAGCTCCGCACCGTGCCAATCGACGGTATGCCCGAGATCGAGGTCAAGGGCGAACTGGTGTTCAAGGAGGCAGGCCCCCTGGCGGACGCCCTGCAATACGCCCTCGTCACAGCATCGAAGAAGAACCTGGTGCGCCCGGAATACTGCGCGGTTCTGATCGACCAGACTGAGGAAGGAACGCACGTCGTCGGCCTTGATGGGTTCCGAGCCAACCTCGTGAAGGTCGACTCTGAGCCAGGGAAGTACCGGTCGCTCGTTCCTCGCGCGCTGGCAGACCGCCTTGTGAAGCTGGCGAAGCTCGGCGGCCAGATCGCGCTCACGGATGACCGGGTGGTGTTCCGCAAGGGCGACTCCGAGTTCATCGGTGTGCTGCAGCACGCTGGCAAGTTCCCGCCCTGGCAGCGGGTGATGCGCCCCGACGAGTCGAAGATGTTCAAGCTCGAAGGCTCGCAAGCGCCCATCCTCGCTGCGGCTCAGGACGCACAGCGCTTCGGCATCGACACGCTGATTCTTAGCCTGTCCAAGGCTGGGCTCAAGATCACCGGCTCTGCGAAGGGCGATGAGATCGAGCACGACATCGAGATCGATTACAGCGGTCCCGAGATCGAGTACGGGATTCACCCCGTCTACCTGGCTGACGCCATCACCTCCATGGGCGGTTGGCCGTCGATCTCCATCGCGCCACCAGCATCAGGTCTTCCCATGCTCATGAAGCTCGACGGCCGGACCGGCATCGTTCAAGGCAAGAGGGTCTGACCATGCTGGCGAAGCTGATCCACAAGAGCCGCCAGGATGCACACAGCCAGGGTCTTCAGCAAATGATCCTGGTCGAGCGCCACCTCTGCGAGCGCGAGATCGCCGAGACGGCGGCCCGCAATGTGAACGACCTCCTGCGCTACCTGGTGCCAGGCGTGCTGGAGGCCTACAACCTGCGCGCGGTCGAGACCTCCAAGACCATGGTCGCCTGGGAAGCCGACGACTGTGAGACCCCATTCTTTCCCGATGGCCCGGCCTCCATCAAGTTCGCGACGAACTTCGAGGGCCGCGTCGTCCGCATCACCGCCCCTATCTATTTCAAGGAAACGCAGCAATGAAGAACATGAAGCGCCACGCTGGTCGCCCTCGCACCGTCACCGATCCGAAGCTCCCGAAGGGAATCCGTGCCGTCGACGGCAAGCTCTACTGGCGCGGAACCGACGAGGCCACCCGAGCCATCGAAGATCGGCTTCGAGACGCCGGTATAAGCCGACGTTGCGGCAGCACCCCGACAGAGGCCCGGCGCTGGTATCGCGAGAACGTCGCGCCGCACCTGGACGCCCAGGCATGAAGTGCTCCGCATGCGAGAGCACCGACCAACAGGTGCTCTCTACTCGCCAATCCGCGGCGAAGGTGACGCGCCTGCGCCGCTGCTGCGCCTGCGGCCACAAATGGACGACCGTCGAAATGGCGGCCGACAACCTGACGCTTTTGGAAAAGGCCGCCAAGGCTTTGAAGCAGTTCGCCACGCTGGCAAAGGAGATCGAGGATGCCGCGCCCTCGCACGGTTAATAGAAAGATTCCAGACCTCCCTCGCGGAATGCGGAAGGTTCGCGAGAACGCCTGGTACTGGCGCGGCACCGATGTCTCGACGCGGGAGATCGAGAAGCGGCTGCGCGAGATGGGCGTCTCAATGCGCGCCGGCAAGACGCCTGTCGAAGCCCGGCGCTGGTGGGAGAAGAACGTCTCCCCCGCCCTGCTGGCTCTCGTGCCCACCGACGAGATCGTGGGGACGCTGGAGGAGATCATCCGGCAGTACGAGGCCGACGAGCTGCCCGGCTTCAAGCGCGAACTGACCAGGAAAGAGTACGAGGGCCGAATCCGCCGCATCCGTGCGGCCTTCAGCAAGATGCGATACGCGAAAACAGAGGCCGAGGCGATGATGCCCGGCTATCTCCGCGACATCACCATCACCCAGCACCTGCATGCGAACCGGAACAGGCCAGCATCTGCCAACAAGGACATCCAGGCCCTGTCGCGCATGTTCAGGCTGGCCCGGATACGCTGGGGCTTGACGACCTACAACCCCTGCGAGCAGATTGAGTACCTGCCCGAGTCCCCGCGCGACGAGTACGTCAGCGATACCCGGTACAGCACGATCTACGGCGCAGCCGGCCCAGTTCTGCAGTGCATGATGGAAATCGCCACCCAAACCGGTGCGCGCGAGGGCATGATTTTCGACATCCGCCTGGGCGACTTCAGTGACCAGCACATCGATTTGCGCGTCACCAAGAAGAAGAACGACCGCGGCTACGACACCAAGACCTACGTCATGACGGCGGACTTGAAGGCTGCCATCGACCGTGCCTTGGTGCTTCGTAAAAAGAATCGCGGAGGAGCCGCCAGCCTCCCGAGCGACTACCTGTTTATCACGAGGAACGGCACCCCCTACGACAAGGAATCGTTCAAGAGCCTCTGGCGCACGGTTCGGACGAAGCTGAAGCTGAAAGCCCGCGAGGTCACGTTCCACGACATGCGAGCGAAAGCGGCCTCGGATTCAGCCTCCGATGCTGCCGCCCAGGAACTGTTGCACCACGACGACGTGAAGGTCACGAAGAAGGTCTATCGGCGCAAGATTCCGACATCGACACCGCTGCCCTCTGCAATCGGCCGTCGAAGCAGTTGAACGTTAGGTCTAGGTCTTCGGCTCAGTCGAGTCAAAGACCCTTGACAAAGCACCACGAGGTTCAGGGAGCACTGGCTCATCAGTGAACAGCCGGGCCAGGGCACCTTGTTGCGGCGGAATTCCACGGAGCGCCGCGACAAGATTTGCGGATCGGGCTCGATCCATCATCGTCGTCCAGGCGCTCTTGACTCTCGATCCGTCTGTCAGAAAGAAGTTGTTGTCTCCCGAAGCCGCACGCATGGCACTCACTGATTCTTCCAGCGAAGCCCCGCTGAAAAGCCGATGGTAGAAGGCGATGAATGCCACAGCGGAGTCTGACCAATTCGCATCGGCGGCATTACCGATCAGGGCTCCGTAGGGGCGAGCGGGGTCTTCGTTGAGTGCCATGTTCATCGCCCAATGACCATGACAGGACGACATGCAGACAACCAACTCCCCCTCCAATCGTTCAATCAAGGGCTGAAGAGCGGTTCGGAGATCGCCCCAGGTAAGAAACTTGCCGTTGGTGAGCGCAACGCCCTCCTTGTTTCCATGCATGCTGAAATGGAGGATCGGCAGTCTCCCTTCCGATTTGGCGGATGCTTCCGCCAGCCTCTCCCCAAGACTTACCTCAAAGGAGTTCGGGGTAGTAACCAAGCTGTAGAAGTGCGGAATCTCGGCGAGCTTCAGCGCTGAGCAGAGCGCCTGCCCCTCACTCCTGCCGTCAAGCAAATCCGTATCGCGGGGCGACTCAATCACGTAGACAAACCAGCCAGCCATGCCAACCTCCTACTTCGGCGCATCCTAGCAGCCCCGACGTAGCAGCAAAATCCTACCGGCCACGAATACCGCGTTTGTCACAGACAGTGGTTGTTTGTCACACACAAAGAAAAACGGGTCAGGACTTGTGGTCCTAACCCGTTGATCTATCTAGCAAAAATGGTCGGTGTGAAAGGATTCGAACCTTCGACCCCTTGCACCCCATGCAAGTGCGCTACCAGGCTGCGCCACACACCGAAGCTCTCGATTATAGCCTTGGAAATTCAGCGCCCGACGGTCAGCAGCTCACGAATTTCAAATAGTTCGCGACGAAGGTGCAGCAGCTGCGAAAGATCGGCCGTCTGCACGGCTGCGGACGCGGGCGAATCCTCGACGATGGCGGCGTCGAACTCTTCCTGGTCGATCTCGATGGCCTCCACGCCTTCGAGCGGCACTTCGCCCGCCTTGCGGCGGTCGCGCTCGCCCTGCACCAGTTCCTGCAGCTTGTTGCGCGCGCCGCTGATCGTGAAGCCCTGGTCGTAGAGCAGATCGCGGATGCGGCGGATCATGAGCACCTCGTGGTGCTGGTAGTAGCGGCGGTTGCCGCGCCGCTTCATCGGGCGCAGCTGCGTGAACTCCTGCTCCCAATAACGCAGCACGTGCGGCTTGACGCCGCACAGCTCGCCGACCTCACCGATGGTGAAGTAGCGTTTGACGGGGATCGGAGGGAGCGTTTTCTCCATTGAAATCAAGACTGTGCGCGGGAAACCTCAGAGATTACTCTACGCGGCCGCGCAGCACCAAGCACTTATTCGGAGCCGAGGCTCCACTCGACTTCGGATGTCCCGCCCTGATCGATGCTTCCGTGAATCTGTTCCTTGAGCTTGGCGCTCGCATGGAACGTCGCCACGCGGCGCTCGCCGATCGGAATGGCTTCGCCGGTGCGCGGATTGCGCCCGGGCCGGGGCGCCTTCACGCGGATCTGGAAGTTGCCGAAGCCCGAGATCTTCACGTCCGTGCCTTCGATGAGGCTGTTGGCCACGAGCTCGAAGAAGGCTTCGACCATGTCCTTCGACTCACGCTTGTTCAGGCCGATCTGCTCGAACAGCAGGTCAGCGAGATGCGCCTTGGTGAGCGCAGGCGTTTCGAGAGCCTCGAGCGTGAATTCGGCTGCGTTCATTCTCATCACCCCCTCAAGCGGCCGCCGAGCTTGGCGCCCAGTTGTTCGACGATCGCGCGGACAGCGGGCTCGACCTGCTCGTCCGTCAGCGTGGCGCTGTCGCTCTGGAAGCTCAGGCGCACCGCCATGCTCTTCTCGCCCTGCGCCAGCGCGCCGGCCGCGGCCACCGCACCGTCGCGCAGCGGCTGCGGACGGTAGATGTCGAACAGCACGGCGTCGCGCAGCAGGCCCTTGGCCGCTGCGGTGGAGCGGATGGCCTGCATCAGCGCGTCGTGCGTGACCGCCTCGGCCACCACGACGGCGATGTCGCGCTCGACGGCCTGGTGCCTGGGCACCGGCTGCGCCACGGGCACGAGGCGCGCGGTGACGGCGTCGAGGTCGAGTTCGAACAGCACGGGCGCCTGCGAGAAATCCCACTTCTGGCGCCAGCGCGGATGCAGTTCGCCGACGAAGCCGACGGCCTTGCCGTCGACCAGCACGCGTGCCGAGCGGCCCGGGTGCAGGGCCGGATGTTCGGCCGCCTCGAAGACGGGCTGCAGCGGCGCGAGCAGCGCCTCGACGTCGCCTTTCACGTCGTAGAAGTCGATTCGCTCGGGCTTGCCGTCCCAGCGCGCCTCGTCGGCGTCGCCCCAAGCGAGGCCCGCCACGCGCATCGGCTGGCTCACGCCGCGCACGGTGCTGTCGGTGGTGACGACGCTGTCGTCGCGCATGAACACGCGCCCCAGTTCGAACACGCGCACGCGCGGCGCCTTGCGGTCGAGGTTGAACTTGAGCACCTGCAGCAGCGACCCCATCAGCGACGAGCGCATCACGCTCATCTGGCTGGCGATGGGGTTCAGCAGCTTCACAGGGTTGGCGTTGCCGGCCAGGTCCTGCTCCCAGTGCGCTTCGACGAAGCTGAAGTTGATCGTTTCCTGGTAACCCAGCGCGGCGATGCTGCGGCGAACCGCGAAGCGGCTGCGCTGCGCCTCGGGACGCACGCGCGCGGTGATGGGCGCGAGCGGCGCGGTGGTCGGCAGGTTGTTGAAGCCGATCAGGCGCGCGACCTCCTCGATCAGGTCTTCCTCGATCAGCAGGTCGAAGCGGTGCGGCGGCGGGGTCACGGTCAGCGTGCCTTCGCCTTCGGTGATGGCGAAGCCGAGGCGGTTCAGCGCCTCGGCGCACTGGGCCTGCGTCAGCGGCATGCCGATCACGCGCGAGGCGCGCGCCACGCGCAGCGTGACGGGCACGGCTTCGGGCACGCTCAGCGTCTGGTCGTCCATGCGGCCGGCCTGGCCGCCGCAGATCTCGGCGATCAGCTGCGTGATGCGCTCGATGATCTGGACGGTGCGGCTCGGATCGACGCCGCGCTCGTAGCGATGTCCCGCGTCGGTCGAGAAGTTGAAGCGGCGCGAACGCCCCTGCACGGCCTCGGGCCACCAGAAGGCGGCTTCGACGTAGATGTTGCGCGTGTCGTCGGACACCGAGGTGGCATCGCCGCCCATGATGCCGGCGAGCGACTCGACTTCGCGGTCGTCGGCGATCACGCCGACCTTGTCGTCGACGGTGATCGTGTTGCCATTGAGCAGCTTGAGCTGCTCGCCCGGCTTGCCCCAGCGCACCGTGAGGCCGCCATGGATCTTGTCGAGGTCGAAGATGTGGCTGGGCTGGCCGTACTCGAACATCACGTAGTTGGAGATGTCGACCAGCGGCGTCACGCTGCGCTGGCCGCAGCGCGCGAGGCGCTCGACCATCCAGGCCGGCGTCGCGACCTTGGTGTTCACGCCGCGCATGATGCGGCCCGAGAAGCGGCCGCAGAGCTCGGGCGCCTCGACCTTCACCGGCAGCACGTCGGCGAACGAGGTGGCGACCGGTGCGATCTCGGGCGCCTTGAGCGGCGCGCCCGTGAGCGCGGCCAGTTCGCGCGCCACGCCATAGACGCTGAGGCCGTGCGCCAGGTTGGGCGTGAGCTTCAGCGTGAGCAGCATGTCGTCGAGCTTGAGCACCTCGCGCACGTCGGCGCCGATGGGCGCGTCGGCGTCGAGCTCGAGCAGGCCGCCGTGGTCTTCACTCAACTGCAGTTCGCGCGCCGAGCACAGCATGCCCTGGCTTTCCACGCCGCGCAGCTTGCCGAGCTTGATGAGGAAGGGCTTGCCGTCCTCACCCGGCGGCAGTTCGGCGCCGACCAGCGCGCACGGCACCTTGATGCCGACGCGCGCATTCGGCGCGCCGCACACGATGTTCAGCAGGGCACCCTGCCCCGCATCGACCTGGCACACGCGCAGGCGATCGGCATTCGGGTGCTGCACGGCTTCCTTGATTTCGCCGACCACGATGCGCGTGAAAGGCGGCGCCACCGGACGGCGCTCTTCCACCTCGAAGCCGCCCATGGTGAGCGTTTCGGCCAGTGCGGCGCTGTCGATGGGCGGGTTGCAGAACTCGCGCAGCCAGGATTCCGGGAATTGCATCTCTTCGATCTCGATCTGGTTTTTCTGTGATGGGGTGCTGCTGCTTACTGGAACTGCGAGAGAAAACGCAGGTCGCCGTCGAAGAAGAGGCGCAGGTCGTTCACGCCGTAGCGCAGCATCGTGAGCCGGTCGGGGCCCATGCCAAAGGCGAAGCCGATGTAGCGCTCGGGGTCGAGGCCCATGTTGCGCACCACGTTCGGATGCACCTGGCCAGAGCCCGACACCTCCAGCCAGCGGCCGGCCAGCGGGCCGCTCGCGAACTGGATGTCGATCTCGGCGCTCGGCTCGGTGAACGGGAAGAAGCTCGGGCGAAAGCGCAGCACGAGGTCGTCGCGCTCGAAGAAGGTGCGGCAGAAGTCGGTGAAGACGACCTTAAGGTCCTTGAAGCTCACGTTCTCGCCGAGCCACAGGCCTTCGCACTGGTGGAACATGGGCGAGTGGGTGGCGTCGCTGTCCACGCGGTAGGTGCGGCCCGGCGCGATCACGCGGATCTCGGGCGCCTTCACGGTGCCTGTGGTGTCGGCCGCGGCCGCGGCGAACTCTGCGGCGTACTTCTTGATGTGCTGATGCGCATAGCGCACCTGCATCGGGCTGGTGTGCGGGCGCAGGTTGTAGGGGATGCCGTCGTCGCCGTTCAGGTCGACGTAGAAAGTGTCCTGCATCGAACGCGCGGGATGGTTCGGCGGGTTGTTGAGCGAGGTGAAGCTGTGCCAGTCGCTCTCGATCTCGGGGCCGTCGGCCACGTCGAAGCCCATGCTCGAGAAGATTTCCTCGATGCGCTCCAGGGTGCGGCTCACGGGGTGGAGGCCGCCCGAAATGCGGCGGCGGCCGGGCAGGCTCACGTCGAGCGCCTCGGCACGAAGTTGCAGAGAGAGCTCCTCGTCGGCCAGTTGCTGGCGGCGCTCGGTCAGCGCGGCTTCGATGGCTTGCTTGGCGACGTTGATGGCGGCGCCGCGGGACTTCTTCTCTTCGACACTCAGCGCGGCCATGCCCTTCATCAGCTCGGTGATGCGGCCCGACTTGCCGAGGAACTGGGCCTTGGCGTTTTCAAGCTCGGCGGGTGTCTTCGCTTCGGCGAAGGCGGCACGTGCGGTGTCGACCAGGGAGTCCAACTCGTTCATAGCAACAAAAATCTTCGAGGGGAAATAAAAAAGAGCTGGAGCCTTTTCAAGCGCCAGCCCTTGAGCCGTGGGCGCAGGAAGCTGCCCGAAGGCAGCGCCCCGCTGTGCAGAATCAAGCAGCCAGCTTGGCCTTGACCTGCTCCACGATGCCGGCAAAAGCGGCCTTGTCGTGCACGGCGATGTCCGCAAGCATCTTGCGGTCGATCTCGATACCGGCCTTGCGGATGCCGTTGGCGAACTGGCTGTAGGTCAGGCCCAGTTCACGCGAGGCGGCGTTGATACGCGCAATCCACAGCTGACGGAACACGCGCTTCTTGGTACGGCGGTCACGGTAGGCGTATTGGCCTGCCTTCATCACCGCCTGTTTGGCGACGCGGAAGACATTGCCGCGGCGACCGCGGAAACCCTTGGCGAGTGCGAGAACTTTCTTGTGGCGGGCGCGAGCCGTTACACCACGTTTGACGCGAGGCATGTGTGTACTCCTTGTTCGTCTGAGTTAGATGCCACGGCCGGGCAGCATGGCGGCGACAGAAACCATGTTGGTTTCATGCACTGCGACTGCACCACGCAGGTGACGCTTGTTCTTGGTGGTCTTCTTCGTCAGGATGTGACGCTTGAAGGCTTGACCGCGCTTGACGGTGCCACCGGGACGAACGCGGAAACGTTTTTTCGCGCTGCTCTTGGTCTTCATTTTGGGCATGTGAATGCTCCTTTAGTTTGTGCTCGTGAGGCGCCATGGATGCTCCACGGACTTGTTGGCCCCGAGACACTTCTTCATCCCGCCCTCGCCTGCATTTCTTTCGAAATGCGGGCAATGGCGAAATCCCTTCAAAACCTCTCTAACGCGGCTCCAGCCTTCGGCCCGTCAGGCCGCAGCGGGCGTCGCTGCCGGAGCGGCGCCGGCATCGGCTGCCGGCTTCTGCTGCCCACCGCCGCCGGGCTTCTTGCGGCCCGGCGCGATCATCATGATCATCTGCCGGCCTTCGAGCTTCGGAAACTGCTCGACGATGATCGAGTCGCCCAGCTCGTCACGGATGCGCTGCAGCAGGGCCAGGCCGAGTTCCTGGTGCGTGATCTCGCGGCCGCGGAAGCGAAGCGTGATCTTGCACTTGTCACCCTCATCAAGAAAGCGCCGGATGTTGCGCATCTTGATGTTGTAGTCGCCATCGTCGGTACCGGGCCGGAACTTGATTTCCTTGACCTCGATGACCTTCTGCTTCGACTTCGCCTCGGCCGCCTTCTTCTGCTCGTGGTACTTGAACTTGCCGTACTCGATCAGGCGGCACACGGGCGGGTTGGCCGCCGCGACGACCTCTACCAGGTCCACGTCCTGCTCACCGGCAAGGCGTAGAGCCTCTGCAAGACTCACGACACCCAATTGCTCGTTATCCGGGCCGATCAGGCGGACTTCCGGGGCCATGATTTCCCGGTTCAGGCGGTGTTGGCGTTCCTCGCGGTGGCGGCGGTCGCGGAATGCAGTAGCGATGGTCAGAATCCTTCAAAATTTGCTACAAAATCTGTAGCGAACGCCGCTCAGCCCTCGCGGACAAGCGGCACGATTTGGCAGGGAAACATGTGGGGTGTTTCGAGGACAAATCAACGCTTGTCGGCAACATCCTGAACGAGCCGCTGCATGAACGATTCGAGGGACATTGCACCGAGGTCTTGATTGCCCCGGGCGCGCACTGCGACGGCACCTGCTTCCTTTTCCTTGTCGCCCACGACAACGATGTAAGGGAGCTTTTGCAACGAATGCTTCCGTATTTTATACGTAATCTTTTCGTTGTGCAGGTCGAGCTGGACCCTAAGCCCTTGATTTTGCAGCGTTTTCGCAACTTCAGCAGCGTAATCCGCCTGCCCTTCGCTGATATTCAGCACCGCAACCTGCACCGGCGCGAGCCATGCGGGCATTGCGCCGGAGTGGTGTTCGATCAGCATGCCAATGAAGCGCTCCAGGCTGCCGACGATGGCGCGATGCAGCATCACGGGGTGCGCGCGACCGCTCGATTCCGTCACGTATTCGCCGCCAAGACGCTCGGCCGTGTTGAAGTCGACCTGCATCGTGCCGCACTGCCACTGGCGGCCGATGGCATCGCGCAGCGTGTATTCGATCTTCGGGCCGTAGAAGGCTCCATCGCCCGGCGCGATGACGAAGTCGACGCCCGACCGGCGCAGCGACTCCATCACCGCATGCTCGGCCTTGTCCCACAGCTCATCGGAACCGACGCGGTTCTCCGGACGCGTCGCGACCTTGTAGAGGATGTCCGTGAAGCCGAAGTCGGCATAGACCTTCTGCAGTTGGGCCGTGTAGGCGATGCATTCGTCGAGGATCTGGTCTTCCGTGCAGAAGATGTGGCCGTCGTCCTGCGTGAAGCCGCGCACGCGCATGATGCCGTGCAGCGCGCCGCTGGGCTCGTTGCGGTGGCACTGGCCGAACTCGCCGTAGCGCAGCGGCAGGTCGCGGTAGCTGCGCAGGTCGCTCTTGAAGATGAGCACGTGGCCCGGGCAGTTCATCGGCTTGAGCGCGTACTCGCGCTTTTCCGACTCCGTCGTGAACATGTTGTCGCGGTAGTTCTGCCAGTGGCCCGTTTTCTCCCACAGGCTCTTGTCGAGGATCTGCGGCCCTTTCACTTCCCAGTAGCCCGTGTCGCGGTAGATGGCACGCATGTACTGCTCCACCGCCTGCCAGATCGCCCAGCCCTTCGGATGCCAGAACACCACGCCCGGCGCCACTTCGTCGATGTGGAACAGGTCGAGCTCCTTGCCGAGCCGGCGGTGGTCGCGCTTCTCGGCTTCCTCGATGCGCTGGATGTACTGGTCGAGCTGCTTCTTGTCGGCCCAGGCCGTGCCGTAGATGCGCTGCAGCTGCTCGTTCTTGGCGTCGCCGCGCCAGTAGGCGCCGGCCAGCTTCGTGAGCTTGAAGACCTTCAGGAAGCGCGTGTTCGGCACGTGCGGGCCGCGGCACATGTCGACGTATTCCTGGTGGTAGTACAGGCCCATGGCCTGCTCGTCGGGCATGTCCTCGACCAGGCGCAGCTTGTAGTCCTCGCCGCGCGACTTGAAGACCTCGATGACCTCGGCGCGCGGCGTCATCTTCTTGATCACGTCGTAGTCCTGCGCGATCAGCTCGCGCATGCGCGCCTCGATGGCGGCCATGTCCTCGGGCGTGAACGGGCGCTCGTAGGCGATGTCGTAGTAGAAGCCCTCGTCGATCACGGGCCCGATCACCATCTTGGCCGTCGGGTAGAGCTGCTTCACCGCGTGGCCGACCAGGTGGGCCGTCGAGTGGCGGATGATCTCCAGGCCCTCTTCGTCCTTGGGCGTGATGATCTGCAGCTTCGCGTCATGGTCGATGACGTCGCTGGCATCGACGAGCCGGCCGTCGACCTTGCCGGCCACCGTCATCTTGGCCAGGCCGGGGCCGATGGACTGGGCGACTTCGGCCACCGAGACCGGGCCAGGGAACTCGCGGCGCGAGTTGTCGGGGAGCGTGATCTGGATCATTTTGGGAAAACGTCGGTGAGAAAAACAAAAAAGCGCGGTGGATGACCGCGCTTTGCTTGGCTGTGTAGCTGGCGAAAACCAGCGAGCGCGGGGCTACCGGCCTTTTCCTTCGGTGAAGAAAAAGCCGCCGAAACCTTGCCGGGTAGTTCGCGGTGTCATAACCAAGGTGCCTTTCTCGCTCTTGTTGGAGTGCAGAGCCGGCAATTCTAGCCGCTGCCCGCTCAGGACGCGGCCGCAGTGTTCTTCAGTCCCAACACTTCGATCGGTTCGATCGACGGCGGCGCGGCAAACAGCTCAGGGGCCTTCGCCATCAGCGCCTGGGCGATCGGACCGGTCAGGTGGGCCTGGCGGGCGGCCTCGTTCTCGAAAGCATCGAACACGCCGAAGGTGGTCGGCGACAGGCGCAGCGCAAACCAGATCGGCGTGGTCTTCTCGTCACGGGCCATCCCAAGGCCGGCCTCCAGGAACTTCTCGACATCGCTTTCCTTGCCAGGCTTGGCTTCGAGGCGGGCGAACAGTGCGTACTTGATCATGGGTCAATCTCCTGAGTGTTGAACGGCGCGCGACATTGCGCGGCGTTGGCATGAACTCTAGGCAGCCGCAGCCTCTGTAGCCATTGGCGCTTTTGACATCTTTGATATCGTTATGGCCATGAAACTCGACATACTCGCCCTGGATGGCGTGTTCGACACCGGCCTGTCCACCGTGCTCGATGTATTCACCACCGCCAACGAACTCACAGCCATGCTGCAGCTCGACGTGGCGCCGTTCGAAGTCGTGGTGACGGGTGTCCGCAAGCGCGTGCGGACCTCGCAGGGCTTCGCCGTGCCGGTCGCCCGCGCGCTCGGCGCCGGCACGGCCGACTGGCTGATCGTTCCCGCGCTGGGCTGCAAGATGCCCGAAACGCTGGAGCCCGCCCTAGCCCGCCCCGACGTGCGCGACGCCTGCGCCGCACTGCGCGAACGCTCGGATCGAGGCGCCAACGTGGCCGCCGCCTGCATCGGCACCTTCGTGCTCGCCGAGTCGGGCGTGCTCGACCGGCACAAGGCGACCACGACCTGGTGGCTCGCCACGCTGTTCCGCCAGCGCTACCCCGGCGTGCAACTGGAAGACTCGCGCATGCTGGTCAGCTCGGGCCATCTGGTCACCGCCGGCGCCGCACTGAGCCATGTCGACCTGGCACTATGGATCGTCCGCCAGGCCAGCCCCGAACTCGCCACGCTGGTGGCGCGCTACCTGATCGTCGACTCGCGCCCGTCGCAATCGGCCTACGTGATCTCCGACCATCTCTCGCACTCCGATCCGCTGGTCGAGCGCTTCGAGCGCTGGGCGCGCGACCGGCTGGCCGAGGGCTTCTCGCTCGACGAAGCGGCCCTGGCCGCGGGAACAAGCAAGCGCACGCTGGCCCGACGCATGCAGCAGGTGCTGGGCAAGAGCCCGCTCTCGTACGTGCAGGACCTGCGTGTCGAGCGCGCCGTGCACCTGCTCAAGACCAGCGACAAGAGCCTGGAGCAGATCGCCGGCATGGTCGGCTATGCCGACGGCGTCACGCTGCGTACCCTGCTGCGCCAGCGGCTGGGACGCGGCGTACGCGAAGTGCGGCTCGAGGCCTGATCTCGCTGCAGCGGAAACAAAAAAGCCCGGCACGAGGCCGGGCTGAAAGTGACAGCGAAAACTGTCCGTCGGATCAGTGGAACTGTTCTTCCTCGGTCGAACCCGACAGCGCCTTCACGCTGGACGAACCGCCCTGGATCACGGTGGTCACGTCGTCGAAGTAACCAGCGCCCACTTCCTGCTGGTGCGACACGAAGGTGTAGCCCTTGTCGCGTGCGGCGAACTCGGGTTCCTGGACCATGTTCACGTAGTGCTTCATGCCTTCGCCGCGAGCGTATGCATGGGCGAACTGGAAGGTGTTGAACCAGTTGACGTGGATGCCGGCCAGCGTGATGAACTGGTACTTGTAGCCCAGCGCCGACAGGTCTTCCTGGAACGAGGCGATCTGCTTGTCGTCGAGGTTCTTCTTCCAGTTGAAGGAAGGCGAGCAGTTGTACGACAGCAGCTTGCCCGGGCAGGCGGCGTGCACGGCTTGGGCGAATTCGCGGGCGAAGCCGATGTCGGGCACGCCGGTCTCGCACCACACCAGGTCGGCGTAGGGGGCGTAGGCCACGCCGCGGCTGATGGCTTGCTCCAGGCCGTTCTTGACGCGGAAGAAACCTTCCTGCGTACGTTCGCCGGTCAGGAACGGCTTGTCGTTGGCGTCGTGGTCGGACGTGATCAGGTTCGCGGCTTCGGCATCGGTGCGGGCCAGGACGATGGTCGGCACGCCCAGCACGTCGGCGGCGAAGCGCGCGGCGATCAGCTTTTCGCAGGCTTCCTGCGTCGGCACCAGCACCTTGCCGCCCATGTGGCCGCACTTCTTCACGGCGGCCAGCTGGTCTTCGAAGTGCACGCCGGCGGCACCGGCGGTGATCATGTTCTTCATCAGTTCGAAGGCGTTGAGCACGCCGCCGAAACCGGCCTCCGCGTCGGCCACGATGGGCAGGAAGTAGTCGATGAATTCCTTGTCGCCCGGGTTGATGCCACGGCCCCACTGGATCTCATCGGCACGGCGGAAGGTGTTGTTGATGCGACGGACCATCGTCGGCACCGAGTCGTAGGCATACAGCGACTGGTCGGGGTACATCGTCTCGGAGGTATTGCCGTCGGCGGCGACCTGCCAGCCCGACAGGTACACGGCCTCGAGGCCGGCCTTGGCCTGCTGCATCGCCTGGCCGGCGGAGATCGCGCCGAAGGCGTTCACATAGCCCTTCTTGGCCCCGCCGTTGATCTTGTCCCAGAGCTTCTCGGCACCGCGCTTGGCCAGCGTGTGCTCGATGGGGAACGAACCGCGCAGGCGCACGACGTCGGCCGCGCTGTAGCCGCGCTTGACGCCCTTCCAGCGGGGGTCGGTGGCCCATTCTTTCTCGAGTGCGGCGATCTGCTGTTCGCGGCTCAGTTGTTCTGTGAGGGTCTGGGGCATGGTCACTCCGTGAGGTTGATTGAAGGATTGGCGCTGCGGCCGTGGAGTTACTGTAACTCCGTTGCGGACTCTTATGTCTTATAGAAGACATATTTTCGCACTAATAAAATCAATGACTTACGGAGATATTTCTCAATGCAGAATCATTTTTCCCATATCGAGAAAAAATATTGCGGCGCAGCAGGCGCGCATTCCGTAATGCGCAATCAATCTTTCGGTTGTGAAAATGCGGCGTCGCTGCGTGCCGCATGGGCGATCCAGTCGCCGCTTTCGATCACTTCGAGCCCTGCGATGCGCGTCGGGTGGATCTCATAGACCAGGCAATCGAACCACTGCCCGTTCACCTCCACGCGCACCTGCCGCTTGATGTACTCGCCGGAATCGTCGTCCGCCACTTCCTCCAGCACGTCGAGCGCCGCTTCCACCGCGGGCTCGATGGCGTAGACCTCGCCCTTAACCCGCCTTTCACCACCGAGCACGATGCCCGGATAGGCGCCCAAATCGAGCAGCGTGCCGGCGATGCACGCCTGGCCGATGAACCTCGGCGCGGGCCGGTAGCGCGCGATGTCGTTGCGTCCGCCGCTGCGCAGCGTGCCGTAGACAAAAACGTGGGGCATCATCGAAAGCGCGCTCCTTCAGCAACAACAACACTCCACCCAGTCTATTGAACTCCGCTGCCCCCGCATCAGGCCGTCTCGTGGCCTATGGCTGCCTGGCCCTGAGCATGTCGCTCGTCGGCGGCTACGTCGCCCTCTCCAAACCCCTCGTCGCGGCCTTTCCGGTGCTGCTGCTCGCCTGGCTGCGCTTCGGCATTGCGGCACTGGCCATGCCGCACTGGCTCAAGCGCTCGCTGGACGAACCGCCGATGACCACGCGCACGCGCTGGCTGGTGTTCCTCGAGTCCTTCCTCGGCAACTTCCTGTTCTCGATCTGCATGCTCTTCGGCGTGAGCCTGACGAGCGCGGTATCGGCGGGCGTGATCATGGCTTCGATCCCGGCGTGCGTCGCCGTCGCGAGCTGGCTATTCCTGCGCGAGCGCATCACGGTGCGCATCGGCCTGGCCATCGCCTGCGCGGCAATCGGCATCGGACTGCTGGCGCTGTCGCCTTCGGCATCGCATGCGCCGGCTTCCACCGCGGCCGCATCTGCGTCGACGTCGATGCCTTGGCTCGGCAATCTGCTCGTCTTCTGCGCGGTGCTCTGCGAGACGGCCTATGCGGTGATCGGCAAGTCGCTCACCGGGCGCCTCGGGCCCAAGCGCATCGCTTCGCTCATCAACCTCTGGGGCTTCGTGCTGTCGATGCCCTTCGGCATCTGGTTCGCGCTGCAGTTCGACTTCACCGCCGTGCGCTTCGGCACCTGGGCACTGCTCGTGGCCTACGCACTGGCCGCGAGCATCTGGACGGTGTGGCTCTGGATGACCGGACTTCGCCACGTACCAGCCGCACAAGCGGGTGTTTTCGCCGTGCTGCTGCCTGTGAGCGCGGCCCTCGTAGGCGTGCTCGTGCTCGGCGAAAGCCTCTCTTCCCCACAGCTGGTTGCGTTCGTCGTTGCGCTCATCGGCGTGGTGCTTGCAACGTGGCCTGGGCGCCGAACGTGAAAAACGGGGCTTCTCCCCTCTGAAAAAACAACAACTCCCAATGAAAAAAGCGCTTTTTCCCTTGGAAACGCGTTTTTTCTCATTTAGCATCCGCAGTGCCACTGGAGACGCAAGTTTTTCATTGGTGAGTGTTCAACCAAAAAAGGAAATCAACCATGGCAACTGCAAAGAAGGCTCCGGCCAAGAAAGCTCCGGCAAAGAAGGCCGCTCCTGCAAAGAAGGCGGCTCCGGCGAAGAAGGCCGCTCCGGCCAAGAAGGCGGCTCCTGCGAAGAAGGCCGCACCGGCGAAGAAGGCGGCTCCCGCCAAGAAGGCCCCCGCGAAGAAGGCAGCTCCCGCCAAGAAGCGCACGCCCAACGCCGCGTTCATGAAGGCACTGACCCCCAGCCCGGCACTGGCCGCCGTCGTCGGCTCCACGCCGCTGCCGCGCACCGCTGTCGTGAGCAAGCTGTGGGACTACATCAAGAAGAACAACCTTCAGGACAAGGCCAACAAGCGCAACATCAACGCCGACGCCAAGCTGAAGGAAATCTTCGGCAAGCCGCAAGTGTCGATGTTCGAACTGGCAGCGCTGATCGGCAAGCACGTCAAGTAAGCCCTCGGGGCCTCGCGCTCCTGAATCAAGAAGCCCGCTTCATGCGGGCTTTTTTTTCGCCTGCGGCATCGCCCCGCCCTCTTCGAAAAAACGCGCCGGCGTGCAGCCGAAGTGCTTGCGGAATGCCTCTATGAAGGCGCTGACGGAGCTGTAACCCACCGTCAGCGCGACCGCGGTGACGCTCTCGCGCAGGCTCAGCAACTCGACCGCCTTGAGCAGCCGCGCCTGCTGGCGCCACAGCGCGAAGCTCAGTCCCGTCTCGGCAGCGAATCGGCGGGTGAGCGTCCTTCGTGCCATGCCGATGCGATCGGCCCATCGGTCGATGCCGTCCGGCAGCGCCGGGTCGTCGGCCAGGGCTGCAGACATGGCTGCCAGCCGGCTGTCCTGCGGCATCGGCAGATGAAGGGACGGCCTGTCGCCCGCGGCAAGCTCGTCGATCAGCACGCCCACCAGACGCCCTCGACGGGGCTCCAGCAGGGGCGGGGATGCATCCATGCCCGTCAGCCGATCCACCAGCGCGCGCACCAGCGGCGTCGCCGCGAACACGTGCGGCACGCCCGGCAACGCCTGTGCCGTTGTCGCATCGATATGCAGGCTCCAGCCCGCGGTGGCGCCGAAGCTCTGCGCCGCATGGGCACAGCGCGGGGCGATCCAGCCGATCCACCCCGGCGGCTGCACCCAGCGCCCCGACGGCGTCTCGATGACCTGCAGGCCCTCCCTCAAGGCGAACAGCTGCCCGGTCTCGTGCGAGTGATAGCCGGTGACGCGCGCCGCCTCGTGGGCGTTGATCCACAGCGTCGCGGGCGTCCGTTCAGCCATGGGTGGCCCGCGGGAGGTATCGATTGGCCCCGCCCCGCAAGCCCGAAGAGGCGGCGCTGCCTAGCATCGAAACCCTCTCGACTCCAACCAAGGAACAGCCTCCATGAAAGCCCAGGACGTACTCCCCGACGGCGAAGACTTCACCACCATCAACGGCCGCACGTTGCGCAAGGGATCGGTCGCCGCCTTCCTCGCCAACGCGCGCATCCTCGAAGACGCCGGCACATCCGCCGCCGACAGGCAGGCCGCCGAACAGGATTTCGCCTCGCTGATCCCCACCCTCGACGCACTCGGCCTGTTCGACGTCTTCGAGCTGCGCTCGCCGTTCCTGCGCGAGGAGGTGGCCCGCCATCGCGCCGCGCTCAGCCCTGTGCCTGCTGCTGCTTCGCCGAACGCGTGATCGACGACAGCGTGCCGCGCGTGGTGATGACCTCGGGGTCGAGCGGAATCTCGATCAGCGTGCCGGTGTCGGCCTCCAGCGCGCGCAGCAGGGCCGCCTCGAACTGCGCCGTTTCCGTCACCCGCTCGGCCGCGTAGCCGTAGGCGCGCGCAAGTCCGCAGAAGTCGGGGTTGCGCAGCGCGGTGCCGCTGGTGCGTTCGGGGTACTCGCGCTCCTGGTGCATGCGGATGGTGCCGAACATGCCGTTGTTGAGCAGCACGATGATGCTCTTGCCGCCATGCTGCGAAGCCGTTGCGAGTTCCTGACCCGTCATCAGGAAATCGCCGTCGCCCGCGATGGTGAAGGCCACGCGCCCCGTCGCCAGGTTGGCGGCGATGCCCGCCGGCACGCCGTAGCCCATCGCCCCGCTGGTTGGCGCCAGTTGCGTCTTCGCGCCCTTGGCGAGACCGCTGTAGCGGAAGTAGCGATGTACCCAGCTCGCGAAGTTGCCTGCGCCGTTGGTGATGGCCGCATCCGCGGGCAGGTGCTTCTGCAGCAGCGCGACGACCTGCGCCATGTCGACCGGGCCGCGCGGCGTCTCGGCCGGCATGCCGGCCAGCGCCTGCGGCACGAGGTTGGCTTCGTAGTCGGCATGGGCCTGCAGCGTCCAGTCTTCCCACGGCAGCGTCGGCGGCGCGCTCAGCACTTCCAGGCTGCGCGCGGCCGCGCTCATGCCGGCGTTGATCGCCAGGTCGGCCTGGTAGACGCGGTTGAGCTCTTCGGCGCTCGCGTGGATGTGCACCAGCGTCTGCTTCGCCTTGGGGGCCTCGAGCAGCGTGTAGCCGCTGGTGGTCATCTCGCCCAGGCGCGGGCCGATGGCGAGGATCAGGTCGGCATCCTTCACGCGCTGCGCCAGCTTCGGGTTGATGGCGATGCCGACGTCGCCCGCGTACTGCGGATGGTGGTTGTCGAAGGTGTCCTGGAAGCGGAAGGCATTCGCCACCGGCAGGCGCCAGTTCTCGGCGAAGCGCTGCAGCGCCTGCGCGGCCTGCGCCGTCCAGCCGCCGCCGCCAGCAATCAGCAGCGGACGCTGCGACTTCAGCAGCAGCTCGCGCAGGGTGCGCAGCGCGCCCGGGTCGCTCCAGGGCTCCACCGCTTCCACGCGCGCCAGCGGACGCGCGGCGGTCTCGCTGCGCAGCATGTCTTCCGGCAGCACCAGCACCACCGGCCCCGGCCGCCCGTTCATCGCGGTGGCGAAGGCGCGCGCGATGTATTCGGGAATGCGATTCGCGTCGTCGATGCGCTCCACGCGCTTGGCGAAGCCCTTGGTGCTCGGGCCGAAGAAGCTCGCGTAGTCGACCTCCTGGAAGGCCTCGCGATCGCGGAAGTCGCTGCCGACGTCGCCCACGAACAGCACCATCGGCGTCGAATCCTGGAAGGCGTTGTGCACGCCGATCGACGCATTGGTCGCGCCCGGCCCGCGGGTGACGAAGCACACGCCCGGCCGCCCGGTGAGCTTGCCGTGCGCCTCGGCCATGAAGGCGGCGCCGCCCTCCTGCCGGTTGACGATGAAGCGCGCGCGGTCGCGGTAGGCGTGGAAGCCGTCGAGCACCGCCAGGAAGCTCTCGCCGGGCACGCCGAATGCGATCTCCATGCCTTGCTCTACCAGGCACTCCACGATCAGGTGGCCTGCGGGTTGTGATGTACTCATGGGAAGTAGGAACCTCAGCTGCAAATGTCTCCGGCAATTATGTGCGCCCGCTCCAGACGCCTTGCGTTAATTCCCCAATTGGTTAAATTCGCGCCATGAAGGCCTCCAAGGACCCCACGCCCGACATCGCCATCGAGGCCATGGAACCCCGCTCGCGCGACGCGGACAGGTCGCAGCTGGCCATCCTCGCCTCGGCCCGCGACGAGTTCTCCGCGCGCGGCCTCGCGGGCGCGCGCATGGACAGCATCGCCGAGCGCGCGGGCCTCAACAAGCGCCTCATCTACTACTACTTCGGCAGCAAGGACGACCTCTTCCTTGCCGTGCTGGAGCGCGTCTACGCCGACATCCGCGAAGCCGAGCAGCGCCTGCACCTCGACGAGATCGACCCGGTCGAGGCCATCCGCCAGCTGGTGTCGTTCACCTGGCACTACTACCTCGAGCACCCGGAGTTCATCACGCTGCTCAACAGCGAGAACCTGCATTGCGCGGCGCACCTGAAGCGCTCGGAACGCATCCAGGAGATGAACTCGCCGCTGGTGCAGTTGCTCGACACCGTGCTCGAGCGCGGCCGTCGCGACGACCTGTTCCGTGCGGGCGTGGACCCCGTGCAGCTCTACATCTCCATCGCGTCGCTCTGCTACTTCTACCTCTCGAACAACCACACGCTATCGGCCATCTTCGGCCGCGACCTGCGTGCGCCCAAGGCGATGGCGCAACGCCTGTCGCACATGACCGACCTGGTTCTCGGCTACGTCTTGAAATAGGGTTCGCTGCCGGGCTGCGCGGCACTTCGCGTCGCTTCGCCAACCCCATCCGAGGGGGCAACTCCAGCAGGTTCCACGATGTTTCCGGCCTTGCGCCGCGCCGGCTCCAACAGCCGCGCACGACGCAATCGCATCCGAAAACCACCGAACGTCCTCCTGCGGGTATTCACTAGGGAGCGCCCGTTGACGCTCCCGCGCGGCCGTTCCTAAAATCAGTAATTCACTCAATGGTGAATTGATCGATTTCAAGAATGCGGCCCGACCGCGCGGAGACATCCATGAAGTTCATTGCCAGCAGTGCCGTACGCACCACCGTCCTTGCCTCGCTGACCTGCATCGCGGCGCTGCTGCCGGGGCTGGCGGCGGCGCAGAACGGTTATCCGAACAAGCCGATCCGCGTGGTCGTGCCGTTCGCGGCCGGCAGCACCACCGACATCATTGCCCGCGCGATCACCGACAAGATGAGCGCCAGCATGGGCCAGACGCTGGTGGTCGACAACCGCGGCGGCGCGAGCGGCACCATCGGCCAGCAGGCGGTGGCCACGGCCGCGCCCGACGGCTACACGGTGATGATCCATTCGTCGTCGCACACGGTGAGCCCCTCCACCTTCGCCAAGCTGCCCTTCGACACGGTGCACGACTTCGCGGGCGTCACGCCGATCTCGTCGCTGCCCAACGCGCTGGTGATCTCGCCGGGCAAGAACATCAAGACGCTGCCGCAGCTGCTGGCCGCCGCGCGCGCCAAGCCCGGCAGCATGAACTTCGCCTCCGCCGGCCAGGGCAGCGCCACGCACCTGAACGCAGAGAAGTTCAAACTGGCCGCGAAGATCGACGCGACCAACATTCCCTTCAAGGGATCGGGCGAGGCCGTGACCGAGGTGCTCTCGGGCCGCGTCGACTATTACTTCTCGCCGATCGCACCGGTCATCGGCCAGATCAAGGAAGGCCAGTTGCTGGCACTGGCCGTGGGTTCGCCCAAGCGCGCGGCCGCCCTGCCCGACGTGCCCACCACCAGCGAAGCCGGCGTGCCTGGCTCGGAGTTCAACTTCTGGATCGGAATGATGGCGCCGGCCAAGACGCCGCGCGACATTGTCGAGCGCCTGAACGCCGAGGTGGCGAAGGCACTGGCCACGCCCGAGGTGAAGGAGCGCTTCGCCAAGCTGGGCGCCGACGCCTGGACGCTCAAGCCCGAGCAGTTCGACGCCTACATCAAGGAAGAAATCGCGAGCAACGCCCAGCTCGTGAAAGCGGCCGGCCTCTCGGTCCAACAGTAAGCAACGCCAGCACGCTCCCCTCGCTCTTCCGAAAGCCCCGGCTCCCGCCATGTTCCGCAAGCTCCTGCTCTCCCCGGCCCTGCGCCCTTTCCTCCTGATCCTGTTGCTGCTGGTGCTGTGGGACCTGGCGATCCGCCTGTTCAGGATTCCGGCCTACCTGATTCCCCCGCCGTGGGAGGTGGTGAAGCAGCTCGTCGCCGAATGGCCGCGCCTGCTCGCCGAGAGCTGGAAGACCACGCTCGCCACGCTCGGCGGCTTCGGGCTGACGATCCTCATCGGCATTCCGATCGCGATGGTCATCGCCTACTCGCGCGTCATCGAGTCGTACGTGTATCCGCTGCTGGTGTTCTCGCAGAGCATTCCCAAGGTGGCGATCGCGCCCCTCTTCGTGGTGTGGTTCGGCTTCGGCATCTTCCCGAAGGTCATCAGCGCCTTCCTGCTGGGCTTCTTCCCGGTAGTGGTGTCCACGGTCATGGGTTTCAAGTCGGTCGAGCCCGACATGCTCGACCTCTCGCGCTCCATGGGCGCGAGCCGCCTGCAGACCTTCTTCAAGATCAGCCTGCCGCAGGCCTTGCCGCAGATCTTCAGCGGCCTGAAGGTGTCGGTCACGCTGGCGGTGGTGGGCGCGGTGGTCGGCGAGTTCGTCGGCTCCAACTCGGGCATCGGCTACGTGCTGCAGGTGGCCAACGGCAACTTCGACCTGCCGCTGATGTTCGCGGCGCTGGTGGTGCTGTCGAGCATCGGCGTCATTCTTTTCGTAGCCGTCGATCTGGTCGAGCGCGTGATGATTCCCTGGCACGCCTCGCAGCGCCACGTGCACTGATTTCACCGAGTTCCTTCGCAAAGCCAACAACTCCCGGAGACAACACCATGAAGAAACTGCTTCCCACGCTGCTCGCCGCGGCCGCGCTCGCCACCTTCGCCATCGCACCTGCCCATGCGCAGGGCGACAAGCCCAAGGACAAGGTCACGCTGATGCTCAACTGGTATCTGTACAGCGAGCACGCGCCCTTCTTCCTCGGCAAGGAAAAGGGCTTCTACGCAGAGGAAGGCATCGACCTCGACATCCAGGAAGGCCGCGGCTCCGCCGTCACCGCGCAGGCGGTGGCCGCCAAGTCGGCGACCTTCGGCTACATCGACGTCACGACCATGATCAAGGCCGCCGCCAAGGGCGCGCCGCTGAAGTCGACGGGCGTGCTGTTCCAGGTGAGCCCGATGTCGGTGATGGGCTTCACCGAGAAGAACATCAAGACGCCGAAGGACATCATCGGCAAGACCGTGGCGGTGACGCCTGGCGACTCGATGTCGCAGATGTGGCCGCTCTTCCTGAAGGTCAACGACATCAAGCCCGACCAGATCAAGACCGTCTCGGGCGACGCGCAGACCAAGCTCAATGCCGTGACCAACGGCCAGGCCGACCTGCTGCTGGGCTACGTGATGGACCAGGCCATCAAGCTGCAGGACGCCACCGGCAAGCCGGTGACGCCGATCCGCTTTGCCGACTCGGGCGTGAACCAGATCAGCTCCGGGATCATCGCCAACAAGAACCTGCTGACCGAGAACCCCGACCTGGTGAAGCGCTTCATGCGCGCCTCCACCAAGGCCGCCGAAGCCGCCGAGAAGAGCCCCGAGGCCGCGGTCGACGCGATGCTCAAGGCCAACCCCAAGGCCGGCGTGCGCGACACGCTCATCGTGGGCATGAAGCAGAGCGTGGCGCTCTACCACACGAAGGAAACCGCCAACCAGCGCCCCTTCCGCGTGCAGATGAAGAACGTGAACGACTCGCTCGACCTGCTGGTGCAGTACGGCGGCATGGATGCCTCCACGCGCGGCAAGCCCGAGGACTACGTCACTCTGGATTTCCTCCCCTGACCTTCCTTCGGTCCTGAACCCCGCGCGCCTTCCGCAGTAGTCACCTCTCACGCATTCCATGTCCCAAGTCAACCTGATCGAAGCGCGCGGCGTCTCGAAGATCTACCAAAGCAAGGACGGCCCCGTCGAGTCGCTCAAGCCGCTCGATTTCGCCATCAAGGAAGGCGAGTTCGTCTCCGTCGTCGGCCCCTCGGGCTGCGGCAAGAGCACGCTGCTGAAGATGGTGGCGGGCCTGTTGCCCATCAGCGGCGGCAGCCTCACGCTGGCCGGCAAGCCGATCAAGGGCGCGCAGAAAGACGTGGGCATCGTGTTCCAGAGCGCGGTGCTGCTGCCCTGGCGCAGCGTGGAAGACAACATCCTGCTGCAGGCCGAGATGCGCCACATGCCCATGGACGCTGCCAGGGCACGCGCCCGCGAGCTGATGGAGATGGCCGGCCTCAAGGGCTTCGAGGGCAAGTACCCGTGGCAGCTCTCGGGCGGCATGCAGCAGCGCGCATCGATCTGCCGTGCCCTGCTGCACGACCCGTCGGTGCTGCTGATGGACGAGCCCTTCGGCGCGCTCGACGCGATGACGCGCGAGAAGATGAACCTGGAGCTGCAGCGCATCTGGATGACGTCGAAGAAGACGGTGATGCTCATCACCCACAGCATTCCCGAAGCCATCTTCCTGTCGGACCGCGTGATGGTGATGAGCGAGCGGCCCGGCTCCATCGCCGCCGTGTACGACATCGACCTGCCGCGCCCGCGCACGCTGGACGTCATGTCCTCGCCCGAGTTCGGCGCCTACACCAAGCTGGTGCGCGCGCATTTCTACTCGCAGGGCATCCTGGACCACTGAAGAGCGAGAGCCGGCCATGGACGCGATCCGCTTTCACGTCGAGGAGATCCGCTTCGCCGAGCGCAACGTGGCGCTGCGGCTGCCGTTCCGCTTCGGCGCCGCCACCGTCACGGCCTGCCCGCAGGTATACGTGAAGGCGCGCGTGCGCTTTGCCGACGGCCGCACGGCCGAGGGCTGTGCGGCGGAGATGATGATTCCGAAGTGGTTCGACAAGAACCCGGCCCTGAACAACGAGCAGAACTTCGAGCAGCTGCGCTTCGCGCTGCGCGACGCCCGCGAGGCCTACACCGCCGAGCCCGATGCGCAGACCGCCTGGACGCATTTCGCCTCCAACTACGCCGCGCTGCAGTCGCGCGCCAGGGCCAAAGGCCTGCAGCCGCTGGTGGCCAGCTACGGCCCTGCGTTGATCGACCGCGCCCTGCTCGACGCGCTGTGCCTGCACAACGGCATCAGCTTCGCGGCGGCGATGAGCGCCAACCTCTGCGGCATCGACATCGCCGGCAGCGGCCTGGCCGACGACCTCGCGGGCTTCGACGTGCCGGCCTTCCTCGCGAAGCAGTCGCCGCGTAGCCGCATCGCCGCCCGCCACACAGTCGGGCTGGCGGACGCCATCGACGAATACGACGTCTCGCCCGATGCACCCACCGACGGCCTGCCCACGACGCTGCAGGCCGCCGTCCAACGCTACGGCCACACCCACTTCAAGCTCAAGCTGTGCGGCAGCACCGCGCAGGACATCGACCGGCTCCAGCGCATCGCCCGCGTGATCGAAGGCCAGGCGCAACTGGTCACACTCGACGGCAACGAGCAGTACGCGGACGCCGACGACTTCGCCACCTTCCTCGACCGCATGCTCTCCACGCCCACGCTGTGGAAGCTCGCGCAGAAGACGGTGTTCGTCGAGCAGCCGATCCGCCGCGACGCGGCGCTGCAGCGCGACGTGTCGGCGCTGGGCAAGCGCATTCCGCTGCTCATCGACGAATCGGACGCCACGCTCGACGCCTTCGTGCGGGCCCGTGCCCTGGGCTACACCGGCGTGTCGAGCAAGAGCTGCAAGGGCTTCTACAAGTCGGTGATCAACGCCGCGCGCTGCGCGCAGTGGAATGCCGCCTCTGAGAAGCCGCGCTACTTCCTCTCCGGCGAAGACCTGACCATGCAGGCCGGCATCGGCGTGCAGCAAGACCTGGCACTCGTCTCCTGGCTCGGCCTCTCGCATGTCGAGCGCAACGGCCACCACTACGTCAACGGCCTCGCAGCGGCGCCCGAGGCCGAGCAGCAGGCTTTGTTGCGCGCCCACCCGGGCCTCTACGAAACCAGCGACGGCGCAGTGCGCCTCGCCATCCGCGAAGGGCAGCTCGACCTGTCCTCGCTCAACGCCGCACCCGGCTTCGCCACCGGCAAGCCAGGCGCCGGCATCTCGTGGGACGCGATGCGTTCCGTCTACTGAACCGAAGCGCGCGTCCAGCCCGCACAAATCTCTCGCACCCCAAGGAAGAAAACGATGGCCACCCAACGTCTAGGAATCATCATGCACGGCGTCACCGGGCGCATGGGCATGAACCAGCACCTGATCCGCTCCATCTGCGCCATCCGCGCCCAGGGCGGCGTCACGCTGTCGAACGGCGACAAGGTCATGCCCGACCCCATCCTCATCGGCCGCAACGCCGAGAAGATGGAAGCGCTGGCCAAGGCCCACAACATCCCGCGCTGGGGCACCGACCTCGACAAGGCGCTGGAGAACAAGGACGACACCATCTTCTTCGACGCCGGCACCACGCAGATGCGCCC
Organism: Variovorax sp. 278MFTsu5.1; assembly: GCF_048305045.1. Classification (NCBI taxonomy): domain Bacteria; kingdom Pseudomonadati; phylum Pseudomonadota; class Betaproteobacteria; order Burkholderiales; family Comamonadaceae; genus Variovorax; species Variovorax sp. 278MFTsu5.1. The sequence goes on along the minus strand of NZ_CP157622.1, from coordinate 2,666,385 downwards.
CGCCCTGCTGGCCAAGGCCATCCGCGCCGGCAAGCACGTCTACTGCGAAAAGCCCATTGCCACCAACCTCAACGAGGCCGTCGAGATCGCCCGCCTGGCCGAGGAAGCCACGAAGACCAAGGGCCTGAAGCACGGCGCCGTGCAGGACAAGCTCTTCCTGCCCGGCCTGCGCAAGCTCGACATGCTGCGCCGCGCAGGTTTCTTCGGCCGCATGCTCAGCGTGCGCCTGGAGTTCGGCTACTGGGTGTTCGAGGGCGACCTGCAGCCCATCCAGCGCCCGAGCTGGAACTACCGCAAGGAAGACGGCGGCGGCATGATCCTGGACATGATGTGCCACTGGCGCTACGTGCTGGACAACCTGTTCGGCGAGGTGAAGTCGGTGAGCTGCCTGGGCACCACCCACATCCCGACGCGCTGGGACGAGGCCGGCAAGCCCTACGAGGCCACCGCCGACGACGCGGCCTACGCCACCTGCGAACTCACCGGCCACAACGGAGAGCCCGTCATCGCGCAGATCAACATGAGCTGGGTCACGCGCGTGCGCCGCGACGACCTCGTGACCTTCCACGTCGACGGCACCGACGGCTCGGCCGTGGCCGGCCTTTCGAGCTGCCGCGCCCAGTCGCGCGTGGCCACGCCGCGCCCGGTGTGGAACCCCGACGAGAAGCAGACCATGAACTTCTTCGACCAGTGGCAGGAGATTCCGGACTCGCAGTTCTACGACAACGGCTTCAAGATCCAGTGGGAACACTTCATCCGCCACGTGGTGGAAGACGCGCCCTACAAGTGGACGCTGCCCGAAGGCGCCAAGGGTGTGCAGCTGGTCGAGGCCGCGCTCGAGTCGTGGAAAGACCGCCGCTGGGTCGACGTGCCTGCACTGAAGGTCTGACATGGCACTCTCGCTGAACCTCCCCACCGCCGGCGGCACGCTCGCGCCCTACGCGCTGCGCGGCACCGCACCGGTGAAGCCCGATGCGGGCGTCAAGTTCAACCGCATTGCCTACTCGGCCGCCCACGTGGTGGCCGACCCGATGGCCGCCATCGACCCGTGGCTGCAGTGCGCGGTCGACTGGGACACCACCATCGCCTACCGCCGCCACCTGTTCTCGCTGGGCCTTGGCGTGGCCGAGGCCATGGACACCGCGCAGCGCGGCATGGGCCTCGACTGGCCCACCTCGCTGGAGCTGATCCGCCGTTCGCTCGATGCCGCGAAGGACGTTCCCGGCGCGCTGGTCGCCTCGGGCTGCGGCACCGACCACCTGGACATCGACAGCGTGAAGAGTGTCGACGACGTGATCCGCGGCTACGAGGAACAGATGGCCGCCATCGAGGCGCTGGGCGGCAAGCTGATCGTCATGGCCAGCCGCGCGCTGGCCCGCGTGGCGAAGAGCCCGGCCGACTACGAGCGGGTGTACGACCGCATCCTGAGCCAGGCGAAGCAGCCGGTGGTGCTGCACTGGCTGGGCGACATGTTCGACCCGGCGCTGGCGGGCTACTGGGGCACGAAGAACGTCGATGCGGCCATGGACACCGCGCTGGGCATCATCGCCGCCCACCCCGACAAGGTGGACGGCATCAAGATCTCCCTGCTCGACAAGGACAAGGAAATCGCGATGCGCCGCCGCCTGCCGCCGGGCGTGCGCATGTACACCGGCGACGACTTCAACTACGCCGAGCTGATCGCCGGCGACGGCTTCGGCACCGAACCCACGCACGGCAAGAGCGACGCGCTGCTGGGCATCTTCGACGCCATCGCGCCCGCCGCGAGCGCGGCCCTCGGTGCGCTGGCACAGGGCGACGAGAAGAGGTTCCACGACATCCTCGGCCCCACGGTGCCGCTGTCGCGCCACATCTTCGCGGCCCCCACGCGCTTCTACAAGACCGGCGTGGTGTTCATGGCCTGGCTCAACGGCCACCAGAAGCACTTCACGATGGTCGGAGGCCAGCAGAGCACGCGCTCGCTGCAGCACTTCGCCGAGCTGTTCAGGCTGGCCGACGCAGCCAATTTGCTGGAGCAACCCGAGCTGGCGGTGCAGCGCATGAAGACGCTGCTGGCCTTGCACGGCGTGGAAGGCTGAAGACGAGCATGCGCGATTTCTCGCAGAACCACGACTGGCTGTCGATCAACACCGCCACAGTGCGCAAGCAGTCGGGTGCCGAGGTGCCGCTGGACCACATCATCGACCAGTGCGCCGAACGCGGCATCCGCGCCATCAGCCCATGGCGCGACCAGGTGGCAGCCGTCGGGCTCGACAAGGTGGCGAAGCAGCTGAAGGCGCACGGCATCGGCCTCTCGGGCTATTGCCGCGGCGGCTTCTTTCCAGCGGCCGATACGGCCGGCCTGAAGGCCGCGCTCGACGACAACCGCCGCGCCATCGACGAGGCCAAGACGCTGGATGCGCCCTGCCTCGTGCTGGTGGTCGGCGCCCTGCCCGGGGCGCTCGAAGGCAAGGCCGCCTACAAGGACATCGGCCGCGCCCGCAGCGAAGTGCGCGACGGCATCGCCGCCTCGCTCGAATACGCCCGCGAGGTCGGCATGCCTCTCGCCATCGAGCCCCTGCACCCGATGCAGGCGGCCGACCGCGCATGCATCAACACGCTTGAACACGCGCTCGACCTGTGCGACGAGCTCGATGCGGGCAAAAGCGGCATGCTGGGCGTGGCCCTGGACATCTACCACGTGTGGTGGGACCCGAAGCTGCAGCAGCAGATCGCCCGAGCCGGCTGCGAGCGCCTGCTGGCGTACCACGTCTGCGACTGGCTCACGCCTACGCGCGATCTGCTGAGCGACCGCGGGATGATGGGGGATGGGGTGGTCGAGCTGAAGAAGATCCGTGGGTGGGTGGAAGACGCGGGCTTCGCGGGGTTCAGCGAGGTGGAGATCTTTTCGAATCTTGACTGGTGGCAGCGGACTGGGGCTGAGACGCTGGACGTCTGTATCGAGCGGCACAAGCAGGCGGTCTAGAGCTGCTTTGTATGCGCGTTGTTCGGGGGGCGTGCACAGGCCATCGGGCACTCCCCTCCGCGAATGTCCCCCGCCCTTCGGGCTCCTCCTTTATTTCGCTGCGGGGAGCACCCGATGCCCTGTGCACGATGAGCGCGGCTGTGGCGCTGGCGGTTTGACCTCTGCTTCGGATCGCAGATGAGCATGCGGGGCGCAACCCGCCGAGCTTTTGTGTGAGATGAGCAGCGGACAAGCAGAAGGTCGAAGGGCTTATGCTGGCGCGGTCGCCATTGGAGTAGCGCGTTCAATGGGGAAGCCGAGTGCTGCTGACCTGCGATGACGCTGATTGGGGGGCTAATATCTGCCGGTTTCGGACTTTTGCATACAACCGCGGACGAAGCCCTATGAAGCCCGAGTACTGTCACCTTTGCCACAAGGATTGCCGCTGCGAGTCATGGCACCTCCAAGCCGGAGGCGGATATGTAAGGTTCGCCGATTACTTGCCTCTCAGTGAAGGTGCAGCTGGGCATCCTCGATCCATGGAGTGGTTCTGCTCTGGCCACCTGCCAGCAGCAAGAGCCTTGGCATACAAGCCGCTGAGTGACGCCATGACTTGCTTGGGACAGGAATACGGCACCTTCGAACCTCGCCTCTCCTATGGCCCTTGCCCAGATCCGGAACTATGGCTGACATCGATTGGCCAGAATCGAGCAAAGGTGTTCAGCATCATCCGTCAAGTGACAGGCCGCAATCCGAGCGAAGTCAAAGCATCGCTGGAAACCGGCAATTTCCGGATCAAAGCGGGGTGGCCGATAGACGCGGAACTCAGGCCTATCGCCGAGGCCCTCGAGGCTATTGGTGCATCAGTCGTTCTGCGTTGCCCCTAGCCGGCGGCGCACGGTGATCGCGGTTTGGAGAGCGTCTGCTTTCAAGCGAATAGTAAGACCGCCCAGGGTCCGTGGCTTTCGCGGATACGATGGCCGCCATCGGCCAACAACGGTCGTTGGCAATGAGTGCCCAACTTACCGCCAAACGGACGTTCGAGGTCGGTTCAACGACAAGAGAGAACCGAGACCATTCGTAAACCAGAAATATCTCGATCGCTTGGACCATGAAAACCTTCGCAGAACGCCGGAAGACACTACCCTTGCAGATAACACTCAGAGGGCGGCGATGGACGCTGTATCAGTTCAAGTCTACGGAGAAAGATCACATGAAGTCGGGAATGAAACTGCTGCGGCATTTCGGCTCCGCCGACGATCTAGTTCGCTGGGAAAATGGTCGACGGCAGGTCAAGAGATTCATTGAGAGCAACGAGCTGCTTTCTTCATTGGTGAAGTTTGTTCAGACCGATGAGGTTGGTGAGGATTATTTGATCCATGCGAAGCCGCCATACGATGGTGGCTATTCGTTGGCGATGCTGCGCGATTGGCGCGCCCAGGTGGACGATGGAGCTCCTCCCGTCGGCAGTATAGAGGCCAGCAACGCTCTTGCAACCAGCACAACAGACTCCATTGCAGAGGCCCTGCGTAAAGGACATGAAGTAGATCGATCTTTGATCGAGTCAGCGCTCCTTGGCCCAGGCGATGACACCTTCTATTTTGCGGACGGCATCTGGTATGTCTACGACGTCACGCCAGCAGGCGCCGCGTACTGAGGTCAGAGCTGCTCCATTGCGCCATCGCAGCGTCGGGCTACAGTCGGCCAGAAGCTGACCTTTGCAACCACGGTGCAAATCGAAGTATTGGGTAGCCTATGACCGCCGACCGAGAGATCACCACAATCTGGCCTGGATTCATGAGCGCTCTGGAGCCAGACGCATCGGAGAGCACAGTCGCTGCTGCTCCCCCGGCAGACATCACCGTCGAGAAGCCGTCTTCCGACCTGTCGGCGACAATTTCAGCTTGGTCCGGACAGTGGTTCGGATGGGCCGATCAGGGCCGGCGCTGTGACGTCAGGCTGATAGTCGAACAGCTTTCCCGGCGCACCGCCACAATCGTTTGTGCGCGCGCATCTGCGGACCAGGCCCCATATAACGAACGTCTGCTCGCGCAGATTCATGGAAACGAACTTCATGGTCGGCTGAAAAGCGGCGCAACTCTCCATTTGCGAATGAGAAACCCGGATGTTGTTGAGCTTTTGTGGCGCGAGCTTGACGGCCGCTGGATCGCTGGCGTCTTAGCACAGTTGAGTGCCGGAGGACGACGCATTGTCGAGCGCGTGCCCACAGGCATGCTCGAGCACGGTGAGCAGATTACGCTTGAGATGGTGACATTCAAACCGGATGGGCGGGGTCCTTTCCCAACCCTGGTGTTCAATCATGGTTCAACCGGTATCGGAAATGACCCGTCGCTGTTTACCAGCACGGTGACCAGCCCAGCATTGGCGAAATACTTCAATGATCGCGGCTGGATGGTCGCTTTCCCACAGCGACGCGGGCGTGGGAAGTCGGGAGGTCTTTACGACGAAGGCTTCGAACCAGATCGGTCGCGGTACTCTGACGATCCTCGATACGCTCTTCATGGCTTCGAACGCGCGCTGGTAGACATGGAGTGCGTTGCGGAGCACTTGTTTTCAAGGGATGACGTGGACCATGAACGCTTGCTGATCGGTGGTCATTCTCGGGGTGGCTTCCTTGCGCTGGCATTTGCTGGAGCACGCCCAGAGCTCTTCAGTGGCGTCCTTAATTTTGTAGGCGGCTGGGTTGATGAGCATGGACCCGCATCCGAGATGATCAATCCGGTGATCGCTAGGAGAGGAGCAACCTTTCCCGGGCCGACCGTATGGCTGTACGCGGAGAACGATCCCTTTTACAGCATTGCGCACAGCCATAAAAACTTTCACGCCTTCGAGGCCACCGGAGGCCGGGGTCAGTTTCATGTGCTTGAATTATTGTCTGGGCAAGACGGCCATCACATCCTTTCCCTGACTGGCCTGTGGGGGCCACTCGTAGATGACTTCCTAGACCGCGTCGACAAGTGGAGTCGCAGTTCTTCCACGTCGAACTGACCGGTGATCGCGGTCTTGTTGAACGGCCGCTTTGCAGCAAATCGAAAGTCGGCTCAGAGCCCCTTGCACGGGCGACGTGCTTGGCTACAGTCGGCCAAAACCGGCCGTTCACCGGGTCGGCACAATGCGCCCAAAAGCAGACATTTAGACAAGATTTCCCATGTCTTCAGCACTTGCCTTCTACGACCACATTTGCTGGGGGACTAGCACCGCGGTTCACGACATCCTCGGTAGGGCGGCATCGATTGCGTCTGAGCGCTATGGGGCCAGCGACCCGGTGTCAGAACTACTTGCACGAGAGCTAGCAGAGTACTGGGGAGGCAAGGTCGTCAGCCTGAGTGACGTCGATCTGCCTGTCGATCGGCTTTTTGAGGTTCTCACCGCCGCGCGCGAGCAAGCTTGTGCGAGTGATGAGTTCACTGCGATGGGTCGGAGTTGGCTCACTGGCGCAATGGCGACGTTCTGCAGGGAAGTGGAAATGGCTATCAAGCCGCCACGACGAACTGTGCCCAAGTAGCACGGGGCTGTGTGACTCCGCGTGCACCTTCTCGGACCTACAGACATGGCAAGATTCGGCCAGAACCGGCCGTTTGCTGGGCCGGCACAATGCGGCCAGCAGCGGACGTTGCGCCCCCCGAACCATCCTCCTTAAAGCACGCTATGGTCAGAAAAGTATTGGAATGGATAGCGGCTTTGCGAAAAGATCGGTCCGTTCCCGAGCAAGCTGGTGCCACCGCTCAGTTTGCAACAGTAGCAGCCGACGACTCGGTTTGCGATTCACTTGTTCAAGCCGGCCGTTGTGTGTGGGTGCCCGAAGAGTGGGTGCGAGAACGTCAAGCTGATGGGTTCGTGTTGTATTGCGCCCCCGACTCACGCCGCGGGATGGTTCGAATAGTCGTGCCAGGCTCGCGAGGCGCAGTTGAGTTCTTGATGGAATGTCCTCCGGGCTCCTCATGCGCTGCGACAACTCCCGAGGCGCAGTTCCATTCGCTCCGAGCGCAATCCCGACCGCCGCGCGAAGGTCGGCTTTCCTGAGGCAGCCATACCGCAAAGGGCTCAGACTTGGTGCCGGCAACTGCCGGCAGAATCCGTTCAGAGCCGGTCGCTCGCTGATCCTGCAAAATGCGACCGTTGGATGATTTCAGTACTCGCGCAAAGTGCACATCGACAGCCAGCCCAAATCATCATGAATGAAGAAGAATGGATTGAAATCGTTCAAGCACTCGGAGCTTCAGATGTTGACACTGCCGTGGATGCGGCTGAGCGCTTAGATGTACGAGCAAGCATTGAAGATGTGCCTCGTTTGCTGACCCTGCTGCGACACGAAGACTTCTTTATCCGCGAGGCTGCTGCGTGGCCGTTGTGTCACCTGGCAGGGCCTCTAGTTTTGAAGGAGCTTTTCACTGCCTACCAATTGGGCTTTGAGCAAGGCCATGACAACGATGGCTTCACTGCCGCGTTGCTGGATATGGATCTGGCCAAGGCCAAGAAGCCCCTCCACGCGTTGCTCGAAATCGGCAATGCAATCGAGAAATCTCACGCGGCTTGGCTGCTCGAATTTTGCTAGCGGTTTCGGCCAGTACGGGACATTCAGCAAATGACCTCAATACCTTTCTATCTTGAGTCTGATGTTGAGGCGCTTTTACTGAACATCCCTTACACGCGATTCATGAAATCAAGTGGCGCGTTGCGCTATTGGTCTTCGCTCTGCACGGATGCAAAAGAACTCGCTTCCATCCTGCGAGACTATCCCCGCGTGAGATACGCGCCGCTCGAACCCCTCTATTTGTGCGCAAGAGCTGCAGCGTCACTCGATGAGCACTTGGTGGCAGACCTTTCGACTCATTGGACGTGGAAGGGAGTCGTCTATGCGGCGTTTCTTTGCTCACTCAGGCCCAAAATCGAGTACCGAAAACACCTTTGGGATGCGCGTGAACGTGCGCCGCACAACCAGTGGTTGGTTGACTTGGCGATATGCGAGATCGACAAGTCACCCATTGGTTCTTATGTGCAGCATCAAGAATGCCTTCGCGAGTTGCGAGCTGTCGTTGAACGTATTCCCGCGCAACGCGCGCTTCTCCGACCTGGGCCACAACAAGAAGAACTGTTTCTGCTCCGGTCGTCAGCGGAATCAATTGCGAAAGCCTACAGAATCGGTGGGGTGTCGGCGGCTCGTGCGGCAATTGATTCGTCTCCCTGGAAGCCATTCTTGCGTCGGCCAGGCCTGCTCTAGCAGACGTTCGGTCATCCATATGGACTAGATTTCTGAGTGCTGCGAGGCATGACACCGCGCGGCCATCTGCGGACGTTGCAGCGACACTCCAAAATGAAAATCGAAGACAGCTACACCGAGTTCCGACGCAAGCTCAGGACCGCCGGCAAAAAGGTCACTGGCCTCTTGCCGAGCGAAGGGTTTGACCTCTTCCAGCAGTTCTACGAAAGCGAACGAGCAATTGATGCGCAAACGGAGCAAGGAGACGGACTGGCCGTCTATTTCGGGATGAGTCGCGACGGTGGAATGGTTTACGAGGTCGGGATGATTCGCTCGTTTAGGAGGTCGGGCGTCTCTGCACACGAGGCCAACGCTCGTCTGCGTCTTTCGTTTTCATACCCTTTCGTGGACACCGTCATCAACGGTGGGCTCGACAACATGCCTGGGTGGCCGGAGGGCAACAAATTCTGTTGGACGCCGGGCGACCAAACTGAGCTGAACTCATTCATCAGCTCAAGCGGCCCAATCCAAGCCGTCCTGACGCGACCGCCGCGAGCGACGAAGTTGCGCTTGGAAAACCTCTGGGGCGTGTTCTAGCCGAAGGTCGGCTTCGGAGCGGGCTCGATGACTGCTTCGGGCCCCGAGCAGACGGTCGCTTTGTCTCAAAGCAGTCCTTCGAGAGCCTAGGAATTCCTACTGCCGTCCGACTAGTGGCAAGTGCTTTCGGCGCAGCGCCGCTTCGATCTTGGGCGCGAGCACGGGATAGTTCGCCACGTCCAGGCGTAGCACGGACAGGCGATATCTATTTCCCTCTAGAAGATTGCGCGCCTTCAGTTTCAAGGCGAATGTGCGCGTATCCGCTGCCAGATAGAGGTGCTCCCCAACGCGCTTTCCGACCTTTTCGGATTTGCCCAAGTACAACGGCATCCACTCGTGAACTGCCGTATGTTTCGCCATACGCGCCTTCTGACACGAGGGCACGAATGACTTCTTGAATTCCTCCTGATTCCACGTCGCCGTGAAGCAAGAGAACCAGTCATCCAGCGCTGCGGCGCCATAGGGGCTAGACCACACTTCGATGAAGTAAAGCCCGGAAAACTGGATGGACTCCAAGTCAACTTGGAGGAGATCTCCCAACGGCTGAAACTCGAGGCGCTGCGCTGTTTGCTCAAAGCCGCGAAAAAGTTTCGTGAGTTCGCCGTCGATTTCTTGAATGCGCTGCATACAACCATTATCGAGCGGCTGCTTGTGATGGCCGCCTGCTGCCACAAACCTGTCGGCGAAAGGGCCCTCGCTGGCCCCCGAGTTCTGGTGTGACCGGCTCGCTGTGTCTCGCCGGGTCGAGCCCTCTCCAACGAGGTCTCGATCATGGCCACTCACGCAGATAACTTGAATCGTTGGGCATGCTTGACCAAGAACGGAATGGCCTCAGCTGTACTCTCTTCAACGAAATCGGAGGCGTCTCCGCCTTTCCATGTCTCCGCGACTAACCAGCAACCGTGAAACCCGAGCTCGACACAGCGACTCCGAAATTCTTGAACATTTTCAGGCTCTGGGTCGGCATAGAGAAGTTGTGCGAGGAATAGATTCCAGAAGCTGTTTTCAATGGTATCTCTGGAGTACCGCCTTCCCACGCGATCACTGTTTTCATCCGACCAAACAGTCATCCCGATCTCCGATTCAACCTTGGCCAGTCGTGCAGCCTCAGTTAACTCCGCCGTGGGGGTGAACACGTAGTAGAAGCTAGTTTGCATAGATCAATTCGATTGGAACGGAACCCCGAACGGCTGCTCCTGGCCGTGAGCCGCTAAGACAACTGGGAGGGGAGATAGACGGATGTTCAATCCACCACAGTCACATGTTGGCTATGGGTGCCTCAATCCTGGCGTTCGATGATTTCCGCGTGGATCTCGCCGAATTCCGGAACAGTAAGCAAGTCTTCGATGAGAGCGGCAATCGCGGTGTTTGATCGGGCTTGCTGAACCAGGGGCTCGGCGGCGTAGATCACCGCCTCATAACGCAGGTTCGGGATCAACATCCGTAGGTCCCGAATCGTCGCCTCGCGTTCTACGCCTTTCGCGGCGAGTCGACAGAGAATTTCAACTGCGTTGCCCTGAGTCCAATCGTAGTCACCGTGAGCGACTCTTTTCAGCAGCGGCAAAGCGGGCAGACCGATGAAGTAGAGGATCTCGAAGATAGCGAATTGGCGTGCCGCTATCCATTGGCCTAGTCCCGGGAACCTATCGGCAAGTTCCAGCGGTGGCATCGACTCGTCGTGGAAATAGTGCGGCAGTTCTGGTAGACGGGCCTCATCGAACGTCTCCGCCGCCGATTGTGCGCGTCGTTGAAATTCCGTGCGATCACTGATCACTTCGGCAACCCATCTGACGGTTTTCTGTATGTGCGGGTCAATGGGGCCCGAGATATGTGGGGCAAGCCGCCTATCTTTCTTCAACCAACCAAACACCATAACCTATCCCTTCACGGCGAACGACGCCTTGTGGCCGACTGTTGTCCTCTATGCCGAAGGCTCGAAAGGACCGAATCCCGAGGTGACCTCCCCTGCCCGAAGCGTACGCATCCATGTATCAAACATATCTTCGCCAACGCCTCGCGCAAAAAATGTGACGCTCGAGAACGCTCGGGAGATCTCACGAAGCATCTCGACTAAGGCTTCCGCCTCTATCCGGTTATACCCTTGATGCTCCAGGCCCTCGCCTGCAGCAGAAGCGCGCAAATCATCTAGTACATCCCGTCCCCATTCGTTCCGGGTGACGAAATCCACGGCCGCACTGGAGACCATCTCAGGCGTGATAGTCCCTCGCGTGTAGTCCGCGTCGTCCCACTCGAGCTCAAGGCGGGTGTAGTAGCTCATCTGTTTCGGTGCAGTACTTGTGCTGTATCGCCGATGACAACAGCGGGTTCTAGATGTTGGCTCTTGGCCGCATTGTGCCGGCCCAACGAACAGCCGGTTCTGGCCGGAGGCTGCGCTACGAGTCATGCCTCGATCAAGCACTGGCGTCGCGAACTTCACGCCCGAGAGCCAGGCTCATCCTGGCGCACAGTACCGTGAGCCAAGCTATCCAAATTGGCGTCTCGACTTCGCCGCAGAACTGGATGCCGCTGGGTTCGACTGAGGCCCAGATGTATCGTGCATCGCCCTCCTGGCCGTACCAAGCTGGCCCATTCTTATCGCCTAGCCAACCATCCAACGACTCATATACAGCCGAAACCTTCAACCACTCTTGCTCGGACAGGTCGTATGGGATATTCAGAGTGATGTCTTGTTGCAAGTGCCGTCCTCCGAGCTGTTGGCGGCAGCATTCTGACTCCTTTTGGCCTTGGCCGCGTCCTCAAAGCTCGAAACTAGGCGCCGCCGTTGAATGTCCGAAGTTGGCCGCCTCCCGTCACGTAAGCGGCGTCGCGTTTGGGCCATAGCCTGCGCTAGTTCTGTATAGGCAAGTAGTGGAACGACTGGAAAAATTGATCGATGATTGACTTGCTTGCGATGAATACTGCGTTCGCCCCAGCCGGTCCACCGGTCGAGACAGCAATGCATTGAAGGTTCCAACCGTATCCAGGCGTCTGGGGTAACGCAATTTTCGACTTGTAGTAAGCGGTCGTTGTCCCCTTGGTTTCCGAAGTAGTCGTGATCGCCCAACTCGCACGACTGGTATCGATCATCCCATCGCCGTTCTCTACGATGGTGGGCAACACTCCGTCCATTTGCAGTTGCTCCGCGAATTTTGGAGCACTGAGCGGCGCGCGCGCCTGCAACTCATTGATCTGAGCTTGAGTCATGCTACGAAAACGTTCGGGCAGTTGGTGTTTGTCTATCCTGCAGCGCAAGGCGTTGTTCGCATCGGCGTCTTTCGATGGCTTGAATGCGGCCCAACGGCGTGTGGAATCACCCCCCTGAGTGACGATCCACTGCGGAGGAAGAACTACAGCAGCTCCTAGCGCCTTCAAGGTAACTTGTTCTGCCGACGCATTCGTGGCCCAGCAGAAAAGGGCTGCCGCGGCGGTGATCATCAGTCTCATTAAAAATTCCCTCTTGTTATCACAAAACAATGCACGGGAGGAAGGATATGGGCTGCGAGGCACTACTCACTTATTAGGGGGCAGAGAACTGAATCGACGCCCGTCGCCGACGACGCGACCAGGCCTCCTCGAATGACCGGTTATGGTCGACTGTAGTCCGCCGCTGCCTGGTTGTGAACGCGAGAGTTCGTTGGCATCTGCCCAAATCCGTCCCGCTACGTGCTGGTCCTGGACTTGCTGTCGGCTAGCCATTTGTCCACTACCGTTGGGACAAGCTCGGTCGCCTTGCCCCGAAGGAACGTGTATCCGTATGGCGGCTTTGTGACGTCGAATCCGATTAGGATCTTGTCGGCCCTGCCACGTGCAGCCTTCACCAGAGCGGCGACCGGAAAGACCGAAAGTGATGTTCCGACTACGAGTACCCGCCCTGCGCTCGCAACGTGGCGTTTCGCCTCCGCCAGAAATTCAACCTCTTCGCCAAACCAGACCACATCAGGTCGAAGTTGCGTCCCATCTTCGCAAAGCTGCCCCATCGAAATCGCCGCGCCGCCAATCTTGTAGCGCCTTCGCGCGACAGAAGTTCCGCGCGCATACGCAATTTGCCCGTGGACATGGATGACGTTGCTGGAACCTGCCCGCTCGTGCAGTTCATCGACATTCTGGGTGATGACGACGACCTCGTAGCTAGCCTCCAGGGCTGCAATAGCGTGATGCGCGGCGTTGGGTGCCGCCTCCCAGGCCCGCTGACGTCGCTGGTTGTAGAAGTCAAGCACCACTTCGGGTCGATGCTCCCAGCCCTGCGGACTCGATACTTCCTCCCACGAATACGAGTTCCAGAGACCTGCCGAGTCACGGAAGGTTGGTAGGCCGCTCTCGGCGCTGACTCCAGAGCCTGAAAGCACGACAACCTTGTTCGATTGAACCTCTGGTTTCATTCAACGCCTGAGACTTTCGGTAAAACAGGGATTGGCAAGAATGCAGGTCGCAGCCCAATTTAAGCGAGCGTGGCGACTGGCTGCTCCTGGCCGGGCTCAGTCAATCTTCGCCCCGCTCCGAAGTAGCGCCAGCTTGAGGCGTTTGATGAGTCTTCCCCACATCGACTGACTCTTCGGAGTCTGCATTTTCCCCGCCCCTTTGTTGAATCAAAGACTGAGCTCTGCTGAAGAGCGACTACATCTGGCCTAACTTTGCCTGTCAAAGAAGAGAGGATGCAGCCCCACGGCGAATGGGATCGCACGGGAAAGCCAGAAGATGTTGGATCGCATCCGCGATAGTCCACTGTTCGAAGCCAGGGGTGGCAATCGAGCCATCAGGTGCAACCTCCGAAACGTTGAACCCATCTTCAACGTCTTCGTAGTAAATAGCCATTTCCCCAAGCTGTGCCACGATGAAGACCGATTCGCTCACACCAGCACGCATGATCGGTGCGGCACGAAACGGGACGCGAAGACGGGCAAATTGGTCGGCTTGCTCTGGTGAACACTCGGTGAGTTGGGCGGACACCAGTTCCTCCAGTTCGTCACGAGAAATCGGAACCCAGCGATCCATAGTTTTTGAACGAAGATTCATGAAGGATTTGAGGGCTTGGCGGACTTCAGCTCCTAGCCGTCAGTTGAAATTCGTGCTCGGCTCTTCGATTCCAGCGGAACTCCAAAACCGCCACACGCCAACCTCCTTGCCCGCGCGATAGCGCCCCTCTGCTGCAAGTTGGCCGTTCGCATGAAAGTCGCGCCAGAGCCCGTCTTCCTTGCCATCCACGTACTGGCCTTCGGAAACCAATTTGCCATTCTCGTGGTACTCAACAAAGAGGCCGTGCCGAATCCAGCGCGTTCGGTCTGGTGCCATCACCCGCGCATAACGAAATCTGATGGCTCCTGAGTCGTAGGGAATCTCAGCGATGTTGAGGTCAGCTTCAATGGGCATGCTGTTGGCATCTGCAGGCGAATTGGCAGAGAGGTCGGGGGCGTCCGGTCCTGGCCGGCCGGAGCCAGCGGCATGCTACCTTTCGCGCCGATACGCTCGTTCGAATCATAGATGGACGCACACCCACCTCGCCGCCCGCACCGACCGGGTTGGCTGCCAGTTGTCGACGTCGCGCGCTGCACGGGCTGCGGTTGGTGCGTCGCCGCGTGCGACCTCCACCTTCTCAGCCTCGAAGTCAAGCAATGGAGGAAGTCGTCGACCCTCCAAGACGCGAATCGGTGCACAGGGTGCAGCGATTGCGCAGTGACTTGCCCTTTTCATGCGATCACCATGCGAAAAGGCTGAAACGCCCTTGGCGTAGGCCTCGCCGCTCAGGCAATCCTTAGACCTGGGCACGTGAGCCGCACGGTCGTGAGTGTCAGGTCCGGGTCGGTAGAACCATCCACCTCGCCACAGCCATCGCCGGCATCGCTGCAAAGCGGGGGCGCGCATTGCCGGCCAGTGGTCAACCTGGAACACATAGTCGCCATGGAGCCCTGTGTCGCAAACCTCAATCGAACCGAATTCCCTTCACCACCGGGCCATCAGGCAGGCCGCGAAACTCGCGGCCCGCACACCGGCAACTAACCGCCGGTCTCAGGCGCCCCACGCCGCGCCTTCTCGCTCATCTGAAACAGCTCCCCAGCCTTGCGAGCCATTTCAGCCGCAAGCCAGAGCAGGTTGTTCAATTGCCGAGGCCCATCCCCGCTGCACCAGTCGATCTCTTCCCCATGGCATACCCATAGAAGAGCTTCAAGCTGAGTGAGGGTGTTTTCAAGAAGATCCGCCGGGTCTTGTTGGGCGGCTTCTGCGGAAGCTACCGGCGTGCGAGGCCGGGCTATAGTCTTGGTAGCCATTTTTGTGCGTTCCTTCCAAGGTGTTGCACGAACTTGGTTAGACGGCTGGGGTGCTAGTAACACCCTGGCCGTCGCCTTTTGATACCTCGCATCTGCATCGCTGCTTTCGCACCGACGACCTGCCGCGAGGCAAGCAGCTTTCGAACATTTGGGTGACTTGAGTGGGTGGCTCCTTTCTGCTCCCTTGGCGAGGTGTTGAGTGATAGGGGCATTCACTCTAGAGAAGAACCCGGCGAAGGAGCCGCTACCACAGCACGAAGTCGCGCAGACTGCCAACAAATGCAGCTTCCGCAATGCGCCATGCGTAGGCCATGAGCCCATGCCGCAGCGGCGTTGAACGCTCACCCCGTCTGCGTGAGCGCGCCCCGAACAACAGCGCCAACAAACAAACCCAGCAAAGCGAAACCGCCCCGCCTGTGCTGCAATCCGCCGATGCCTGCCCCGACCCTCGACGACCTGCGCCGCTACGCAGTGGCGCGCACCCTCTTCAAGCCAACGACCCTGCCCGCCGCGATCCGCCGGCTCGGCTTCGTGCAGGCCGACCCGATCCGAGCCCCGGCACGCGCGCAAGACCTCACGCTGCGCCATCGCGTGAAGGACTACCGCGCGGGCGATCTCGAAAACCGCTACACGCGCCTCGCGATCGAGGAAGACTGCCTCGTCAACTACGGCTTCCTGCCGCGCGAGCATCTGGCGCTGATGCATCCGCGCGAGGCCAGGCAGGCTTGGGACGCCGATACGCGGCGCAAGGCGGCCGACGTGCTCGCCTACGTGCAGGAGCATGGCCCGGTGCATCCGCGCCAGGTCGAGCAGCACTTCGCGCACGGCCGCGTCAAGAACTACTGGGGCGGCTCCAGCAACGCGACCACGCACCTGCTCGACGGCATGCACTACCGCGGCATGCTGCGCGTGGTGCGGCGCGACAGCGGCACGCGCGTCTACGAGGCGGTGACGCACGAGCCCGCGGACGACAGCCCTGCCGGCCGCGCCTGGCGTGCGGCGGCGCTCATCGAACTGGTGGTGCGCAAGTACGCGCCGCTGCCTGCATCGAGCCTCACGTACCTCGTGCGGCTGCTCGGCTACGGTGCGCCGCATCTTTCGGCGCAGACGCAGGCGGCGCTGCGCATCGCGCGCGAAGAACTCGCCAGCTGCAGCATCGATGGCACCATCTGGTTCTGGCCCGCCGACGAGAACCCGGCCTCGCGCCGCCACGCGCCCGACGACGCGGTGCGCCTGCTCGCGCCCTTCGACCCTGTCGTGTGGGACCGCCGCCGCTTCGAGCTGCTCTGGGGCTGGACCTACAAGTTCGAGGCCTATACGCCCGCGCCGAAGCGCCAGTTCGGCTACTACGCGCTGCCGATGCTGTGGCACGACCGCGTGATCGGCTGGGCCAACTTCGGCAGCTCGCCCGAGGGCCGGCTGAAGCCAGTGTTCGGCTATGCCGACAAGAGGCCGCGCGACGCGGGGTTCCGCGCGGCGCTCGACGACGAACTGCAGCGCATGACGCTGTTTCTCGCCGGGCGCTGACGTCTTTCTTCCTATAATCGCCGGCCTCAGCCAGCCGCCCGCAACGGGCGCCAGCCGTCTTCGAAGGAACGAAGACCGCAGCCGAAAAAGCTGCCCGCGACGACGCAACAAGAACCCACAAAACACACCGGCCGCCAGCCCGAAGCGAGCCGCCGGTTGCGCTCGTTCGGATCGACGGAATCAACGGGATCAGAGACGAGAAGCCATGGCGCGCCCACATCCGGCGCACGCCGCAGCCACTCCCCCCAAACGCAGGACACAGGAGAAGCTGCACATGACATCGAAGAAGCATCGGCGCCCGGCTTGGCGCCTTTCTCATACCCGCCGCGCCACGCTCGCCGCAACCGCCATGGCGCTGGGCGCCGCCGTACCGGCCTACGCCGAGGAAAAAGACGAATCCGCCGAGACCCGCAAGGCCCTGCCGACCATCACCGTGACCGGCGATGCGGGAGAGACCGCCACCGGCCCGGTGACCGGCTTCGTCGCCAGGCGCGGCGGCACCGCCACCAAGACCGACACGCCGCTGATCGAGACGCCGCAGGCCATCTCGGTGATCACGCGCGACCAGATGGAGGCGCAGAGCGCGCTCACGCTGCGCGAGACCACCAACTACACGGCGGGCGTGGTGTCGAGCAACTTCGACAGCCGCGTTGACCGCTTCAAGGTGCGCGGCGGCGATGCCATCGAGTACCTCGACGGGCTGCAGCGCAGCTACGGTGTGTACAACACCACCCGCGCCGATCCGTACACGCTGGAGCGCGTCGAGCTGCTGCGCGGACCCTCTTCGGTACTCTACGGCCAGGGCGGAATCGGTGGCGTGCTGAACCTGGTGTCGAAGCGGCCGCAGGCCGAGCGGCAGCGCGAGGTGCAGGTGCAGCTGGGCAGCCACAACCGCAAGCAGGTCGCGGCCGACTTCACCGGGCCGCTGGACACCGAAGGCAAGTGGCTCTACCGCCTGGTGGCCGTCAACCGCGACAGCGGCACGCAGGTCGACCACGTGCCCGACGACCGCATCCTGCTGGCGCCCTCGCTCACCTGGCGCCCGAGCGCCGACACCTCGCTCACGCTGCAGGCGCTCTACCAGAAGGACAAGAGCGGTTCGCTGATCGGCTTCTTCCCTTGGCAGGGCACGCTGCTGCCCTCGCTCTACGGCCAGATTCCCACCTCGACCTTCACCGGCGAGCCGGGCTTCGACCGCTTCGACACGCGCAACACCTCGTTGGGCTACCTGTTCAGCCATCGCTTCAACGACACCTGGACCTTCAGGCAGAACCTGCGCTCGACCGAGAGCAAGGTGGTCTACAACACCGCCTACACCAGCTTCACCGCCAACCGGCTCACCGGCCGCCCGGCGCGCCCGGTGTTCAACGCCGACCAGCGCACCATCGAGCGCGACCTGGTGGTGCAGCTCAACGGCGGCAAGATGCTGCTGCTGGACAACCAGGCCGAGGCGCACTTCAAGACCGGCGCGGCGGAGCACACGCTGCTCGTCGGCGCGGACTTCCAGCGCAACGAGACCTCGCAGTTCACCGGCCGCGGCCGCGCGGGCGCGCTCGACGTCTATGCGCCGATGTACGGCAACTACACCGCGCCCACCTTCCTCACGCGGCAGCCCGCGGTGCTGCAGAAGCAGGCCGGCATCTACGTGCAGGACCAGATCAAGTACGGCCGCTGGATCGGCCTGCTCGGCCTGCGCCACGACAAGGCCACCACCGACACCGAAGGCCGCCCTGCGGTGGCGGTCGACGACAAGGCCACCACCAAGCGCGCCGGCCTCGTCTACCTGGCCGATGGCGGATGGGCGCCCTACCTGAGCTATGCCGAGTCGTTCCTGCCGCTGGGCGGCGCGGACGTGAACAACAAGCCCTTCAAGCCGCAGCGCGGCAAGCAGTGGGAAGCCGGCGTGAAGTGGGAGCCCGAAGGCCAGCGCACCTCGTTCCTGGCGGCGGTGTACGACCTGCGCGACACCAACCGCAAGACCACCGACCCGACCAATCCGCTCAACAGCGTGCAGCTCGGCGAGGTGCACGTGAAGGGGCTGGAGCTCGAATACAAGGGCAGCATCGGCCGCGACTGGGACTGGGTCGCCTCCTACGCATACACCGACGCACGCGTGTCGCGCAGCACCGGCTCCGACCTGGGCAAGCGCATCTCGGGCGTGCCGAAGCACACCGCCTCGGCCTGGCTGATGCGGCGCTTCTCCATCGGCGGCGTGCCCGGCTTCTCGCTGGGCGGCGGCGTGCGCTACCTCGGCAAGTCGTACGACGGCATGGACGCCAACCCGGTGCCTTCGGTCACGCTGCTGGACGCGATGATCGCCTGGGACAACGGCCCGCTGCGCCTGTCGCTCAACGTGGGCAACCTGACCGACAAGGTTCAGCTGACCACCTGCCTCGCGCGCGGCGACTGCTTCTACGGCCAGCGCCGTACCGTGACTGCGGCGGCCACGTATCGCTTCTGAAGAAAATCCTTGCCCGGGCGAAGGTCTGGCGCGGGGGCGACAGGCCGGCACCGTGGGTGCCACCTAGAATCGCCCCCGCTGCGCGGTTCGCCGCGCGGCAAGCGTTCTCAGGGCGGGGCGAAATTCCCCACCGGCGGTGATGGCGGCATGTTCCGGAAGGAAAGGCAGCACAAGCCCGCGAGCGCCTGGGGCTCGCAATGAGCTCCAGGGTCAGCAGATTTCGGTGCGATTCCGAAGCCGACGGTCACAGTCCGGATGAAAGAGAGCGCGAAATGCGGGTCGGCCCGCGCGCTGCGCTTTTTCAGGCGAACCGGCGCGCGAGCGGGCTCGCTGTTTCGTGCGCCCTGATTCAGGAAACCTGCTTTCTTCAAGAGGCACACCATGAGTCAGATCAACGACCTTCCCCTTTCCGCCGTCACCGCGTCGGGTTCGCCGCGCGGCACGCGCATCGCATTCGTCGAGGCGCAGTGGCATTCCGACATCGTCCACCAGGCGCGCGACGCCTTCCTCGAGGAGATGGAGCGCCAGGGCGTGGCGCGCGACCTCATCGACATCTTCGACGTGCCGGGCGCCTTCGAGATTCCGCTGCACGCCAAGCGGCTCGCCAACTCGGGCAAGTACGCGGCCATCGTCGGCTGCGCGCTGGTGGTCGACGGCGGCATCTACCGCCACGAGTTCGTGGCGAACACGGTGGTCAGCACGCTGATGTCGCTGCAGCTGGAGACCGACGTGCCGATCTTCTCGGCCGTGCTCACGCCGCACCACTTCCACGAGCACGTGGAGCACCGCAAGTACTTCCACCGCCATTTCGCGGTGAAGGGCACGGAAGTGGCCGAGGCCTGCGTGAAGACGCTCGAAGGGCTGAAGAAGGTGGACGCGCTTCTGGCCGCCTGACCTACGTGACATCGGGGGCGGGCCTGCGTAACCTGCGCGGATGAACGCTCCATCCACCTCCGCCCGCGAAGACCGCTACACCCTCTACGGCGCCCCCGGCTCGGGCGCCACGCCCGTGCACGCCGCGCTCACGCTGATCGGCGCGCAGGTCGAGACCGTCGACATCGCCCCGTGGGAGGGCGATGCCGAGCGCGAGCGGGTCGCCGGCGTCAACCCGATGCGGCAGGTGCCGGCGCTCGTGCTGCCTTCGGGCGAGGTGATGACCGAGAGCGCGGCCATACTGCTCTGGCTGGGCGACCGCTATCCCGAGGCCGGACTCTGCCCCGCACCCGACGACCCGCTGCGTGCGCGCTACCTGCGCTGGATGGTCTACCTGCCGGCCGCCATCTATTCGATGTTCTGGGTGCGCGACGAGCCTTCGCGCCTCGTGCCCGACCCCGCCGCGCAGCCGGCGATGCTCGAACGCACCGCCGAGCGCATCGCGCATTGCTGGCAGCTGATGGATTCGCAGATCGACGAGCCCGCGCCCTACCTGCTGGGCGAGAAGATCAGCATGCTCGACCTGTACGTGACCGTGGTGTCGCGCTGGACGCCGCGCCGTCGGCGCTTCTATCGCGTGGCGCCACGCATGGCGCAGGTGGTGCGCCGTGTCGATGCCGATCCGCGCCTGGCGGAATTCTGGGAGGCGCGCTTTCCGTTCTCGATGGACGCACAGGAAAGCTGAGCGGCGCCTGTTTCCTATCATCGGCACCATGACCGCACGCACCCCCACCACCGCCTACCCGATGACGATCTACCACAAGCCCAACTGCAGCACGTCGCGCAACGTGCTGCAGTTGATCCGCGAAAGCGGCGTGGAGCCCGAGATCGTTCTCTATCTTGAAACGCCGCCCTCGAAGAAGAAGCTGCGCGAGCTCTCCAAGGCCATGGGCATGGGCGCGCGAGACCTGCTGCGCACCAAGGAGGCTCCCTACGAGGAGCTGAACCTCGCCGATCCGAAATGGACCGACGACCAGATCTTCGACTTGATCGTGGAACACCCGATCCTGCTGCAGCGGCCCATCGTGGTCTCGCCGCGCGGCACGCTGATGTGCCGGCCGTGGGAGCGGGTGCGCGAGATCCTGCCGGCCTGAGGCTCAGTCTGCGCGTTGCGCCAGGCCCCAGGCGACGTGCTCGCGCACCAGTTCGCTCGGGTGTTCCGCCCGCGTCGCCAGCGCTTCCTTCGCACCACCCTCGCCCGAACGCACCGCGTTGCCCAGCGCCACTGCGATGTTGCGCAGCCAGCGCTCGTGCCCTATGCGGCGGATCGGGCTGCCTTCGGTGCGGCGCAGGAAGTCCTGTTCGGTCCACGCGAAGAGATCGGCCAGCGTGCGGCCGGTGAGTTCGTCGCGCGCGTCGAAGTCGGGCAGCGTGCTCTTCTTGGCGAACTTGTTCCAGGGGCAGATCAGCTGGCAGTCGTCGCAGCCGTAGATGCGGTTGGCCATCAGCGGACGCAGTTCGACCGGAATGGAACCGCCGTGCTCGATGGTGAGGTACGAGATGCAGCGGCGCGCGTCGAGCCGCTTCGGCGCCACGATGGCCTGCGTCGGGCACACGTCGATGCAGGCGCTGCAGCTGCCGCAATGCGCGGTGACGGGCTCGCTCGGCGGCAGTTCCATGTCGACGTAGATCTCGCCCAGGAAGAACATGGAGCCCGCATCGCGGTCGAGCACCAGCGTGTGCTTGCCGCGCCAGCCCTGGCCGCTGCGCGAGGCCAGCTCGGCTTCGAGCACGGGGGCCGAGTCGGTGAAGGCGCGGTGGCCGAAGGGGCCGACCTCCTCGGCGATGCGCTCGGCCAGCCTGGCGAGCCGGTTGCGCAGCACCTTGTGATAGTCGCGACCTCGGGCATAGACCGACACGATGGCCTCGCCAGGCCGCTTCAGCCGGTCGAACTCGATGGCCTGCCACTCGGGCTCGGTGGTGCGCGGCAGGTAGTCCATGCGCGCGGTGATCACGCTGACGGTGCCCGGCACCAGCTCGGCCGGACGCGCACGGCGCGTGCCGTGCGTTTCCATGTATTGCATCTCGCCATGGAACCCATGGGCCAGCCATTGCATCAGACCGGCCTCGGCGCTCGATAAATCGACGCCCGCGATTCCGATTTGGGAGAATCCGAGTTCCCGGGCCAAGGCCTGAATACGAACAACGAGTGGATGGCTGACGATCACTTGCCGATTGTAGAAACGCACAAGAGCACCCGCAGCCTGCGCTGGTGCAGCGAAGCCGACACCGATGCCTTCGCGCAGGCGCTGGCCGCATCGCCCGCATTGCGCGACGCATTCATCGAGCTGCATGGCGACCTCGGCGCCGGCAAGACCACTTTCGTACGCCACCTTCTGCGCGCCCTGGGCATCACCGGCCGCATCAAGAGCCCCACCTATGCGGTGGTCGAGCCCCACGAGGCGCCCGACGGGCTGCAGATCTTCCATTTCGACTTCTATCGCTTCGCCGACCCGCGCGAATGGGACGACGCCGGCTTCCGCGACATCTTCGCCGGACCGGGCCTCAAGCTGGCCGAGTGGCCGGAGAACGCCGCGGGCCGTACGCCAATTGCCGACCTCGCTATTAAAATAGAAGCAATGACTGACGACACACGCAGCGTGACCCTCCTCGCGAACACCCCTCGCGGCAGCGATCTGCTGGCGCGCATCGCCGCATGAAGGCGGCCGGCCTGAAACGGCGCGTGCTGCTGCAGGGCGGCAGCATCGCGCTGATGCTCGGCGTGCACCAGATCGCGCGCGGAGCCACCATCCTCGCAGTTCGCGTGTGGCCCGCCGCCGACTACACGCGCGTGACCATCGAGTCCGACGCACGCCTGAACTCGCAGCAGCTCGTGGTGGGCAGCCCGCCTCGGCTCGCGGTCGACATCGAGGGCATCGATCTCAACCCCGAGCTGCGCGAGCTCGTCGGCAAGATCAAGCCCGGCGACCCGTACATCAACGGCCTGCGCGTCGGGCAGAACGCGCCGAAGGTGGTGCGCATCGTGTTCGACCTGAAGCAGGCCGTGGTGCCGCAGGTGTTCTCGCTCGCGCCCGTGGCCGCGTACAAGCACCGGCTGGTGCTCGACCTGTACCCCGAGCAGGCGATCGACCCGATGGAAGCGCTGATCGCGGAGCGCCTGCGCGATGCGCCGCGCACTTCGGGCGGCGGCTCCGCTGTCGCCGGTGTCGTGCCGCCGCCCCCTGCCCCGGCAGCCGATCCGCTCGGTGACCTGATGGCGCAGCAGTCGATGCGCCCTGGCCCGCAGACGCCTCCACCCGCTGTCGCGATCGCACCCGATCGCCCTTCGGCCCCGCCTCCGCCCGTGGTCGGCACCACGCCCGTCAGGCCCGTCGCGCCGCCTCCGCCGGTTGCGCCTCCGTCGCGAGGCCCCAGCAGCACCGCCACCGCCAGCCGCACCGACCGCATCATCATCGTTGCGCTCGACCCCGGCCATGGCGGAGAAGACCCCGGCGCCATCGGCCCCGCCGGCACGCGCGAGAAGGACATCGTGCTGCAGGTGGCCCACCGCCTGCGCGAGCGCATCAACGCGAGCAGCGTGAACGGCAGCCCCATGCGCGCCTTCCTCACGCGCGACGCCGACTTCTTCGTGCCGCTGGGCGTGCGCGTGCAGAAGGCGCGGCGCGTGCAGGCCGACCTGTTCGTGAGCATCCATGCCGACGCCTTCACCACGCCCGCCGCGCGCGGCGCCAGCGTGTTCGCGCTGAGCCAGAGCGGCGCGTCGAGCAGCGCGGCGCGCTGGCTCGCCAACAAGGAAAACGACGCCGACCGGGTCGGCGGCGTGAACGTGGGAACCCACGAGGCACAGGTGCAGCGCGCGCTGCTCGACATGAGCACCACCGCGCAGATCAATGACAGCCTGAAGCTCGGCGGCGCGATGCTCGGAGAAATCAAGGGCATCGGCGCGCGGCTGCACAAGGGCTCGGTCGAGCAGGCCGGCTTTGCGGTGCTGAAGGCGCCCGACATTCCGAGCGTGCTGGTGGAAACCGCCTTCATCAGCAACCCGGAAGAAGAAGCGAACCTGCGCCGCGTCGACTACCAGGAGAACCTGGCAGATGCGCTGATGCGCGGCATCCAGCGCTACTTCGCGCAGAACCCGCCGCTGGCGCGCAGCCGGCAGCTCTAGCCGCCCCCTTTCCCGCACCGCTGCTGGCTGTAGAGCCAAAGCATGCACTCCTGTCCCACGCGGTGCGCCCCGCGAGGCCGCACAGGCACGTGCGGCTGGTTCCTACACGGCACACGGGGGTGCGTTGGACATGATGAGCCATCACTCATCGAAAGGTGGACATCATGAACACACGTCTCTGGATCGCTGCAGCCGCAGCCACTTCGGTCATGACCATTGCGGGTTGCGCAAGCGGTCCCAATCAGAACCTCGGGACCGGCGTAGGCGCCGTGGGCGGCGCTCTGGTGGGCAATGCCATCGGCGGCAACACCGCGAGCACCGTGGGCGGCGCGGCCATCGGCGGCCTCATCGGCAACCAGGTCGGCCGCAATGCCGATGAACGCAACTATTACAACCAGCAACGCTATCCGCGCGGCAGCGGCTACTACCCTGGCAACGGGCCGAACTACTGATGCACGGTCTGAACAACGGGCCTGAATGAAAAAGCGCGCCCCCCGGCGCGCTTTTTTCATTGGTTGGCGAAGTCGGGTCAGGCCTGCGAGGCCTGGGCCTCGCGCGCCTTCTCGGCCTTGGAGGCGCGCCACGCGCCGTAGATCGCCAGAAGGCCCGGTACGAAGATCAGCGCCCAGATGATCTTGTCCAGATGCTGGCGCACGAAAGGCAGGTTGCCGAAGAAGTAGCCGGCGGTGGCGATGCCCAGCACCCAGATCAGCCCGCCCACCACGTTGAACATCGTGAACTTCGCGCGGTTCATCTCGGCCACGCCGGCCACGAAGGGCGCGAAGGTGCGGATGAAGGGCATGAAGCGCGCGAGGATGATGGTGATGCCACCGTAGCGCTCGTAGAAGGCATGGGCCTGGTCGAAGGCCTTGCGGTTGAAGAAGCGCGAGTTCTCCCACTGGAACACCTTCGGCCCGAAGTAGCGCCCGATGGAGTAGTTGCACTGGTCGCCCAGGATCGCGGCCGCGATCAGGATGCCGCACGCCAGCGGATAGTTCATGAGCCCCGCGCCGCACAGCGCGCCGACGATGAAGAGCAGCGAGTCGCCCGGCAGGAACGGCATCACCACCGCGCCGGTTTCCACGAAGACGATGAGGAACAGCAAGGCATAGACCCAGGGGCCGTAGGCGATGACGAAGGCCTCGAGGTGCTTGTCGACGTGAAGGATGAAGTCGACGAGAAAGCTGATGATTTCCATGGGCGCGGATTATCCTTGCTCGACCTCGACGCACTCGCGAATCACCCCATGCTGCACATACGCGCCGCCACGGATGCGGACTGGCCCGCCATCTGGTCCGTCCTGGAACCCACCTTCCGCCGCGCGGACACCTACACGTATCCGCCCGACGTGACCGAGGAACAGGCACGCCACTCGTGGATGAAGGTGCCCACGGCGATCTTCGTCGCCTGCAACGACCAGGGCGCGGTGCTCGGCACCTACGTCCTGCGCCCCAACCAGCCCGGCCAGGGCTCGCACGTAAGCAATTGCGGTTACGTCGTGTCCGACGCGGCGCGCGGCATGGGTGTCGCATCGGCCCTGTGCGAACACTCGCAGCAGGAGGCCCTGCGCATGGGTTTTCGCGCGATGCAGTTCAACTTCGTCGTGTCCACCAATGAAGGCGCGGTACGCCTGTGGCGCAAGATGGGCTTCGAGATCGTCGGCACGCTGCCGGGCGCGTTCAGGCATCCGCGGCACGGCTTCGTGGATGCCTACGTGATGTTCAAGCAGCTGCAGCAGCCCTGAGCGGACGCCTCGGAACCCGCGCTTTTAGAATGCCCCGGTGAGCGCCCTCCCCACCACCATCTCCCCCCCACAACGCCGCCCGATCCGCGAGCTTCCCGACGAGTTGATCAGCCAGATCGCCGCCGGTGAAGTCGTCGAGCGTCCGGCCTCGGTGGTGCGCGAGTTGCTGGACAACGCGCTGGACGCAGGTGCCGGCCAGATCACGGTGCGGCTGGCCTCAGGTGGCGTGCGGCTGATCTCCGTGGAAGACGATGGCCTGGGCATTCCCCGCGAGGAACTCACGGTGGCGCTGCGCCGCCACGCGACCAGCAAGATCGCCAGCCTCGACGACCTGGAGACGGTCGGCACGATGGGCTTTCGCGGCGAGGCGCTGGCCGCCATCAATGCGATTGCCGAGCTCAGCATTCTTTCGCGCTTCGCGGGCTCCGATTCCGCCTTCGCGCTCGACGGGCGCACCGGCGAGCTGCGGCCCGTGGCCCGCTCAGCCGGCACCACCGTCGAGGTGCGCGAGCTGTTCTTCGCGACCCCCGCGCGCCGCAAGTTCCTGAAGACGGACGCCACCGAGCTGGCCCATTGCATCGAGGCGGTGCGCCGCCATGCGCTGGCGCGGCCCGAGGTGGGCTTCTCGATCTGGCACGACGGCAAGCTGGTCGAGCAGTGGCGCGCAGCCGCCACGCGCGAGCAGCGGCTGGCCGATGCGCTGAGCGACGAGTTCGTGTCGCAGAGCGTGGCCGTCGCGCGCGAAGGCGGCGCGGTGCGCGTGGTCGGCCGCGCGGGTATTCCCGACGCGGCGCGTTCGCGCGGCGATCATCAGTTCTTCTACGTCAACGGACGCTTCGTGCGCGACAAGGTGCTGTCGCACGCGGTGCGCAGCGCCTATGAAGACGTGCTGCACGGCCAGCGCCAGCCGGTGTATGCGCTGTACCTCGAAATCGATCCGTCGCGCGTCGACGTGAACGTGCATCCGACCAAGATCGAAGTGCGCTTTCGCGACGGGCGCGAGGTGCACCAGGCCGTACGCCATGCCGTCGAGGACGCGCTGGCGGCTCCGCGCGCCAATGACGCGACAGCGCCGGCAGGCGCGCCGCAGCCCTTCTTCAAGCAGACGGCGCTGCCGCCGAATGCCAGCTGGGCCCAGCCGGCCATGGACTTCACGCCGCGCGAGCGCGGCACCGGCGATTTCGAGGCGATGTGGCCCCAGCGCAGCGAGCAGCCGCGGCAGGTTGCGCTGCATGCGTCGGAACCTTCCGCGCCGCCACCCTGGCCCGCTGCCAGCGCGGCGCCGGCAAGCTTCCAGGCTCCGAGCGGACTTCCCCTTGCGCCGAGCCCTGGCACGCAGTCCATCGCCAACAACGACGAGGCCTGGCCGCTGGGCCGCGCGCTGGCCCAGCTGCAGGGGGTGTACATCCTGGCCGAGAACAGCCAGGGCCTGGTGATCGTCGACATGCACGCGGCACACGAGCGCATCGTCTACGAGCGGCTCAAGACGCAGCTCGACGGCGCTGCCATCAGCAGCCAGCCGCTGCTGATTCCGGCGACCTTCGCTGCCACGCCGCAGGAAGTGGCCACGGCCGAGGCCTGCGCCGAGGTGCTGCCGACGCTGGGGCTGGAGATCACGCCCTTTTCGGCGCGCACGCTCGCGGTGCGCGCCGTGCCCGGAACGCTGGCCGACGGCGATCCGGTGGAACTCGCACGCAGCGTGCTGGCCGAACTGGGCCAGCACGACGCCAGCACGGTGGTGCAGCGCGCCCAGAACGAACTGCTCTCCACCATGGCCTGCCACGGCGCGGTGCGGGCCAACCGCAAGCTCACCATCGACGAGATGAACGCGCTGCTGCGCCAGATGGAGGCCACCGAGCGTTCGGACCAGTGCAACCACGGTCGGCCGACCTGGCGCCAGCTTTCGGTGCGCGAGCTGGATTCGCTCTTCATGCGTGGCCGATAAGCAGCGAAACCCCGGCCGATCCGCGGTTTTCGGACATTTTTAAGCCTTTTTTCTAGGGTTTTCCGCAGTCGGCGAAATCCCAGGCACATCCGTTGCATGTGCTCGGTAAAGTGCCGGCGAGCACTGTTTCAGGGAGTTACCTTGCTGCTGTGTCGGCGCATCAAGGTGAAAGCAGGTGAACTTTCGAGCCGACTCCGCTGTCCCTCAAACCCATGATGAAACGCTGGACCCTCCTCGCGTCTGTCCTCTCGCTGTGTGCACTGCTTGCCGCCGGTTGCTCGACGCTCGACGAGCAGCAACGCGAATGGATCTTCCAGCCCAGCGACCGCAGCTGGGGCAACACCGCCTCCATGGCCCAGGGCATGGAGGACGTGTGGATCGACTTCCAGTCCTCCCTCACCGGCGAGCCCGCGCGCCTGCACGGCCTGTGGCTGGGCGGCGCGCCCGAGACCACCGCCACTCCTGTCCTGCTGTATCTGCACGGAGCCCGTTACAACGTGGCCGGCTCGGCACCACGCATCCAGCGCATGCATGAGCTGGGCTTCTCTGTGCTGGCCATCGACTATCGCGGCTTCGGGAAGAGCTCCAAGGGCCTGCCCTCGGAAGAATCGGCCCGCGAGGACGCCCGCGCCGCCTGGACCTGGCTGGCCGCGCGCCACCCCAGGCAGCACCGTTACATCTTCGGCCACTCGCTCGGCGGCGCCATCGGCATCGATCTCGCGGCGCACGTGAAGGACGAGAGCGGCACCATCGTCGAGAGCACCTTCACCTCCATCGCCGACGTGGTCAGCGGCTTCAAGTGGGGCTGGCTGCCCTTCGGCCCGTTCATCACGCAGCGTTTCGAGGCGATCAACGCGGTCAAGGACATCGGCTCGCCGCTGCTCGTGGTGCACGGCACGGCCGACAGCCTCATCAACCCGACGCTGGGCCGCAAGCTGTACGACGCGGCCACCGGGCCCAAGATGTTCGTGCTGGTCGAGGGCGGCTCGCACCACAACACCAATTCCATCGGCGAGGCGCAGTACCGCGCGGCGCTGACCCAGCTGTTCCGCATGAAGCCGGAGAACATGGTCGCCAGCAACGCCGCCGTGCGGCCGACGCCGCGCCTCGCGCCGCCGGCTGCCTCGGCCCCGCTCACGCCGCAGGACGTGAGCGGCAAGGTGGAGCCGCCAGTGCCCGCCGCCATCTGAGGGCGGCCACCTCCCCACCTCCACCCAAGGCCCGGCACGCTGCCAGGCCCGCGCCATTTGCTACGCTCGGCGCACCATGTCTCCCAGTTCCGACGCGGCCGCGAAGACCGCCACCCGCGCATCGCCCGATGCCGCGCCCTCCCCGACTCCACCGCGCTACATCGCGCTCGCAGGTCCCACCGCCTCGGGCAAGACGGCCGCCGCGCTGGCGCTCGCGCGCCTGCTGCCGGTGGAGATCGTCTCGGTCGATTCGGCGCTGGTCTACCGCGGCATGGACATCGGCACCGCCAAGCCCACGCCCGCCGAGCAGGCCGCCGTGCCGCACCACCTGATCGACATCCTCGATCCGCGCGAGAGCTACAGCGCCGCCGCCTTCGTGGCCGACGCCACGCGGCTCATCGGCGAGATCCGCGCGCGCGGCGCGCTGCCGCTGCTGGTGGGCGGCACCATGCTCTATTTCAAGGCGCTGTTCGACGGCATCGACGCCATGCCCGCGGCCGATGCCGCGGTGCGCGCGCGCATCGACGCCGACGCGGCCGCGCTCGGCTGGCCCGCCATGCACGCGCGGCTCGCGCAGGTCGATCCGGTCACGGCCGCACGGCTCGCACCGCAGGACAGCCAGCGCATCCAGCGCGCGCTCGAAGTGTGGGAGAGCAGCGGCCAGCCACTGTCGAGCTTCCATGCGAGCGACAACAAGGCAGCCGGCGCTGTCGAAGGCGGCGCGCTGTTCTCGCTGGAGCCCGCCGACCGCTCGTGGCTGCACGGCCGCATCGCCGAGCGCTTCGACGCCATGCTCGCCGCAGGCTTTCTCGACGAGGTGCGTGCCCTGCGCGCACGCGGCGATCTTTCGACCGACCTGCCCTCGATGCGCTGCGTCGGCTACCGGCAGGCCTGGGAAACGCTCGATGCGGCCGGCAGCGCGGCGCCCGACGCCAGGGCCATGGCCGATCTGCGAGAGCGCGGCATCGCCGCCACGCGTCAGCTCGCCAAGCGGCAGGTCACCTGGCTGCGCAGCATGCCGCAGCGCACCGTGATCGCCTGCGACGCTCCCGACGCGGTGCAGGCCGCCGTTCAACTCATGGCCAAGGCCGTGGCTCCCAGATGACGCTGCGTATTTCCAACCTCGGCAAGCACTACGGTGATGCGCCTGTCTTCGAGAACGTGACGCTCACCGTGGAGCCCGGCGAGTTCGTCGCCATCGTGGGTGAATCGGGCGTGGGCAAGTCGACACTGCTCAACTGCATGGCCGGCCTCGACAGCTGGGACCAGGGCACGGTGACGCACGACGGCGTCGACATCGGCGCGCTCGACGGCGAAGCCTGCGCGCTCTGGCGGCGGCGGCATGTCGGCTTCGTGTTCCAGGCCTTCCACGTGCTGCCGCACCTGGACGTGACGCAGAACGTGGCGCTGCCGCTGATGCTGCTGGGGCAGCAGAAGGACAGCGAAGGCCGCATCGCGCACATGCTCGAGGCGGTGGGCCTGCCCGGCATGGGTACGCGGCTGCCGCAGACGCTGTCGGGCGGCCAGCTGCAGCGCGTGGCCATCGCACGCGCGCTGGTACACCGCCCCGCCCTGCTGCTGGCCGACGAGCCCACGGGCAACCTCGACCCCACCACCGCCGCGAAGGTGATGGAGCTGCTGATCGGCCAGACCCGCGAGCACGGCGCCTCGCTGGTGCTGGTGACGCACTCGGAAAGCGCGGCCGCGCAGGCCGATCGCCTGCTGCACCTCACGGCCAGCGGAATCCGGGCCTGAACGAGGCCGAGAGTTACTGCGGTGCGATCAGCGCCGCGAAACGCGACAGGTCGACGTTGCCACCGCTGATCAGCACGCCCACGCGCTGGCCCGCGATCGCCTTGCCCGCCGCGATCGCGCCCGCGAAGGCGAGGCAGCCGGTGGGCTCCACCACCATCTTCATGCGCTCGGCGAAGAAGCGCATCGCGTCGACGAGCTGCTCGTCGGTGACGGTGAAGATGTCGTCCACGTCGCGGCGGATGATGCCGAAGGTGTACTCGCCCAAGTGCTGCGTCTGCGCGCCGTCGGCGATGGTCTTCGGGGTTTCGATGTGCACGATCTTCCCCGCTCGGAACGACTGCTGGCCGTCATTGCCCGCCTCGGGCTCCACGCCGTAGACCTTGCAGTCCGGCGACAGCGCGCGTGCCGACAGCGCCGAGCCCGAGAGCAGCCCGCCGCCGCCAAGGCACACGAACAGATGGTCGAGCGGGCCGGTTTCCTCGATCAGCTCCTTCACCGCCGTGCCCTGGCCGGTGAGCACGTCGGGGTGGTCATAGGGCGGGATCATCGTCATGCCGCGCTCCTGCGCCAGCTTCTTCGTCAGCGCCTCGCGGTCCTCGGTGAATCGGTCGTACAGCACCACCTCGGCGCCGTAGCCCTTGGTGGCCGCGACCTTGGCGGCCGGCGCGTCCTTGGGCATCACGATCACGGCGGGCATTTGCAGCAGGCGCGCCGACAGCGCGATGGCCTGCGCGTGGTTGCCCGACGAGAAGGCGATCACGCCGCCCTTGCGCTGCGAGGCGTCGAACTTCGACAGCGCGTTGAAGGCGCCGCGGAACTTGAAGGCGCCCATGCGCTGGAAGTTCTCGCACTTGAAGAAGAACTCGGCGCCCCAGCGCTCGTTGGCGGTGGTGGAGCGCAGCACCGGCGTGCGGTGGGCATGGCCTTCGAGCCGCTCGGCTGCGGCGATGACGTCGTCGTAGGTGGGTAGTTGCATGGGATCGAGCTTAGCGGCGGCTTCCGCTCTTTTGCAGCCCCAATGGGTAAAAACCCGCTAGCCACGGCAGCCCTGAACTCCGTACTCTGTATACAGAGTTCAAAGAACCCGGCGCAAGGAGACAACCATGCCCGCCCAGCTCGTCAGCATCGAGGTCGCGCCCGACCTCGTCGACCAGGTCTACCGCGCCCTGCTCGGCGCCATCAGCAGCGGCACGCTCGCACCCGGCGAGCGCATCACGCAGGAAGACATCGCGCAGCGCCTCTCGGTGTCGCGCCAGCCGGTGCTGCAGGCGCTGCGGCTGCTGAAGAAGGACGGCTTCGTGCTCGACGCGCCCGGCCGTGGCGTGCTGGTGGCCCCGCTCGAAGCGGAGGCGATGCGCAAGGTCTACCAGGTGCGCGGTGCGCTCGATGCCCTGGCCGCGCGGCTGGCGGCGCGGCAGCGCTTTCGCATCGACCCGAAGCTCATCGAGCGCGGCCGGCGCGCCGCGCGCGGGCGCAACGTGGAGGCCATGATCGACGCCGACGTGGCCTTCCACCAAGCCATCTACGAGGCATCGGGCAATCCGCTGATCGCGCAGAGCGCCGATCCGCACTGGCGCCACCTGCGCCGCGCGATGGGCGCGGTGCTGCAGGCCGAGCCCCAGCGCGAGACGCTGTGGGACGAGCACGAAGCCATTGCCGACGCCATCGCGGCAGGCAACGCGGACCGCGCCGCGCGCCTGAGCGAGGAACACGTCTCGCGGGCCAGCGAGGCACTGAGCGAACGGCTGCTGGCGCATGCCGCATCCCCCCACACCGCCATCACCCCCAAGCAAAAAGGAGACAAGGCATGAAGCTCAACCCCGAGCAGCGCGCGCAGTTCGAGCGCGACGGCTATCTGTTCTTCCCCGGCCACTTCTCGGCCGAAGAAACCAAGGTGCTGACCGACGCGGTACCCGATCTCTACGCGAAGCGCGAGGCCTTCAACGTGCGCGAGAAAGGCTCCGACGCCGTGCGCACGAACTTCGCCGCGCACCTCGTGAGCGAACCTTTCGCGCGGCTCGCGCGCCACCCGCGCATGGTCGAGCCGGTGACCGATCTCTTCGGCGAAGACGTGTACATGCACCAGTTCAAGATCAACGGAAAGATGGCCTTCGAAGGCGACGTGTGGCAGTGGCACCAGGACTACGGTACCTGGCTCAACGACGACCTGATGCCCACAGAGCGCGCGATGAACGTCGCGATCTTTCTGGACGACGTGAACGAGCACAACGGCCCGCTGATGTTCATCCCGGGCAGCCATCGCAAGGGCGTGGTCGATGCGAAGCACGACCTCACCACCACCAGCTATCCGCTGTGGACCGTCGACAACGACCTGATCCGCCAGCTGGTGGACCGCGCCGGCGGCAAGCAGGGCGGCATCGTCTCGCCCAAGGGGCCGGCCGGGTCGATGATCCTGTTCCACAGCTGCCTGGTGCATGCCTCGGGCAGCAACCTCTCGCCCTTCAACCGAGTGGCCGTGTACCTGAGCCTGTGCGCCGTCAGCAACCACATCCGCCGCCACAAGCGCCCCGAATACATCGCGCACCGCGACTTCACGCCCATCGAGCTGCTGCCCGACGACTGCCTGCTGAAGCCCTACCCCGTGGATGTGCCGTGGAAGAACGGCCTGCCCGAGAGCGCGCTGCGCACCTCGCCCGACGTGCTCGATACGGTGGAGGCCTGACGACATGAGCCTCCATGCCCGCCTGCAGCAGCGCGCAGCCGAAGGCCGCCCCATCCGCATCGGCCTGATCGGCGCCGGCAAGTTCGGCTCGATGTACCTCGCGCAGATTCCGCGCACGCCCGGCGTGCAGCTGGTGGCCATCGCAGACCTCTCGCCGGACGCGGCCCGCGTCAACCTCGAACGCGTGGGCTGGGAGCCCGGCCGCGCCGCAGCCGCATCGGTGCAGGAGGCGCTGAAGCAAGGCACCACCTGGATCACCGACGACTGGCAGGCCGTGACGCGCGAGCCCTCCATCGACATCGTGGTCGAGTGCACCGGCAACCCCATCGCGGCGGTGGACCACTGCCTGGATGCCTTCGCGCACGGCAAGCACGTGGTGAACGTGACGGTCGAGGCCGATGCCTTCTGCGGCCCGCTGCTCGCGCGCAGGGCGCAACAGGCCGGCGTGGTCTATTCGCTGGCCTTCGGCGACCAGCCCGCGCTGATCTGCGACCTGGTGGACTGGGCGCGCACCTGCGGCTTTCCGGTGGTGGCGGCCGGGCGCGGCCACAAGTGGCTGCCGCGCTTCACCGAATCGACGCCCGAGACGGTGTGGGGCAACTACGGCCTCACGCCCGAGCAGGCGAAACGCGGCGGGCTCAATCCGAAGATGTTCAACAGCTTCCTCGACGGCTCCAAGCCTTCCATCGAAAGCTCGGCGGTGGCCAACGCCACCGGCCTCGCCGTGCCATCGGACGGCCTGCTCTACCCGCCCGCGAGCGTGGAAGACATTCCCTTCGTCACCCGGCCCAGGAGCGAAGGCGGCGTGCTGGAGCGCAAGGGCATGGTCGAGGTGGTCTCTTCACTGGAAGCCGACGGACGGAAGATCCCGTACGACATCCGCATGGGCGTGTGGGTCACGGTCGAGGCCGAGACCGAGTACATCAAGAACTGCTTTGAGGAATACAACGCCCACACCGACCCGAGCGGGCGCTACTTCACGCTCTACAAGCGCTGGCACCTGATCGGGCTCGAAGTGGGCATGTCGGTGGCCAGCGTGGCGCTTCGCGGCGAGGCCACCGGCGTGGCCACCTGCTGGAACGCCGACGTGGTCGCCACCGCCAAGCGCGACCTGGCCGCCGGCGAGATGCTCGACGGAGAAGGCGGCTACACCGTCTGGGGCAAGCTGCTGCCGGCCGGGCGCTCGCTGCGCCTGGGCGGCCTGCCGCTCGGGCTGGCGCACAACATCAGGCTGGTGCGCCCGGTGAAGAAGGGCCAGAGCCTGAGCTGGGCCGACGTGGCCATCGACACCAATACCGCGGCCTACAAGCTGCGCAACGAGATGGAAGCCCTGTTCGCGCCCGCGGCGCAGGCAGAGGCCGCCTGAAGGAGGCTGGCCGAGAACTTTTCGCTTCGGTGCAGCCACCGTTGCACCGGGCGGCTTCCACGTAAAAAATGTTCTGCTCGACACGAGACCCGTGTCGAAATGACCGCCGGCGGGCCGTCATTGTGGTGAGCGATCCTGCTCAGCAAGCTTTTCCACGACGGAGAGACACCATGCAGTACATGTTGATGTTCTATCAGCCCGCGGCCGAATTCGAGCAACGCGAGGACGCATCCGCGCAGGCCTACCGCGCCAGCTGGGTCGCATATGCCGACGCCGTGCGCCAGTCGGGCATCTCGCTCGGCGGCCACGGCCTCTTCCCGCCCATGACCGGCACCACGCTGCGCGTGCGCGGCGACCGGCGCCAGGTGCAGGACGGCCCCTTCGCCGACACCAAGGAACAGCTCGGCGGCTACTTCGTGATCGACGTTCCCGACCTCGACGCCGCGCTCGAATGGGCCGCGCGTGCGCCCTGCGCGACCAGCGGCGGGGTGGAGGTGCGGCCCGTCTTCGTCGCCACGGCCCTGGCTGCTGCATGAGCGACCCGGCGGTTCACTGGGCCGCCGAGCGGGCGGCGCGCGAGTCGTACGGCCGGCTGCTGGCCATCCTCTCCGCGCGCACCCACGACATCGCCGCATCCGAAGACGCACTGGCCGACGCCTTCTCCCGCGCGCTCGAACGCTGGCCCGCCGACGGCATTCCGGCCGAGCCCGACGCCTGGCTGCTGAGCGTGGCGCGCCACCGCAAGCTCGACGCCTGGCGCCACAGCCGCGTGCAGGACCAGGCCACGCAGACCCTGCTGCTGCTCGCGGGCGAAATGGACGACGCCGCCGACGGCGCCGGCGCCATTCCCGACGAGCGGCTGCGCCTGCTCTTCGTGTGCGCGCACCCGGCCGTCGATGCCCCGGCACGTGCGCCGCTCATGCTGCAGACCGTGCTCGGCCTCGACGCGGCGCGCATGGCCGGCGCCTTCCTCACCGCGCCTTCCACCCTCGGGCAGCGGCTGGTGCGCGCCAAGGCCCGCATCCGGGCAGCCGGCATTCCCTTCGAATACCCGCAGGCGCGCGACCTGCCGCAGCGGCTGCAGGACGTGCTCGACGGCATCTACGCCGCCTACGGCACCGGCTGGGACGACATCGACGGCGCCGACGCCCTGCCGCGCGGCCTCACCACCGAGGCCATCGACCTGTGCCGCATCCTCTGCGGCCTGATGCCCACCGAACCCGAGCCGCTGGGCCTGCTGGCGCTGATGCTCTTCTGCGAGGCCCGCATGCCTGCGCGCCGCAGCGACACCGGCGCCTACGTGCCGCTCGACCAGCAGGACCCGTTGCGCTGGAACCCCGACCTGCTCGCCGAGGCCGAGCTCTGCCTGCGCCGCGCGTCCGAAATGAAGTCGCTCGGCGCCTACCAGCTCGAAGCCGCGATCCAGTCGGCCCACTGCGAACGCCGCGTCGGCGCACCGGTGCCGCCCGAGGCGCTGGTGTCGCTGTACGAGGGACTGCTGGCGCTGCGGACCAGCATCGGCGCGCAGGTCAGCCTCGCCTGCGCGCTCGCGAACGCGCGCGGCCCGGAGATCGGCCTGCGGGCACTGGAAGCCATTCCCGCGCAGGACGTGGCGAACTACCAGCCGTACTGGGCTGCACGAGCGCATCTGCTCGCGGCCGGTGGTGCGCGCTCCGCCGCCCGGCAGGCGTTCGACCGGGCCATCGGGCTGAGTTCCAACGCGGCCGTGCGTGCGTACCTGCACGCGATGTCGGATCGGCTCTGAGCCGTCGCCCAGCTACTTCGTCGCGTTGAAGGTGCGCGGAAACAGCGCCGCCTGCGAGCGGTCGCGCAGCCGGTAGCTCATGGCCGGCCGCCCCAGGCTGCCGGTGACCATGCCGGCCTCTTCCATGAATCCGCCGTCGAGCATGCGCTTGCGGAAGGCGCTCTTGTCGACCGCCCTGCCCAGCACGACCTCGTAGGTGTGCTGCAGCGCCGGCAGCGTGAACGGCTCCTCCAGCAGGAAGGCCGGCAGCGAGGTGTATTCGACCTTGCCGCGCAGCCGCGCCACGGCCGCATCGAGCAGCTCGCCATGGTCGAAGGCCAGCCGCTTGCGCGAGGCGGCATCGACCTCGAACCACGCCACCTCGGTCGCGTTCGCGCCGCTGCGCAGCTGCATCGCCTGCGCGGGGATCAGCGCGTAGAAGCAGTGCGTGGCCGACCAGCCCCGCGGATCGCGCTGCGCGCCGCCCCAGCTGCCCAACTGCTCCAGGTAGGGCGTGACCACGCCCGTCTTCTCGCGCAGCTTGCGCAGCGCGCAGTCGAGCAGCGTGGCGTCTTCGTCGATGTTCACGAAGCCGCCGGGCAAGGCCCACTTGCCCGGGAAGGGCTCGTCGGTGTCGGCGGGCCGCTTCACCAGCAGCACCTGGAGGGCGT
Source organism: Variovorax sp. 278MFTsu5.1 (assembly GCF_048305045.1). Taxonomy (NCBI): domain Bacteria; kingdom Pseudomonadati; phylum Pseudomonadota; class Betaproteobacteria; order Burkholderiales; family Comamonadaceae; genus Variovorax; species Variovorax sp. 278MFTsu5.1. The sequence continues at coordinate 2,629,215 of NZ_CP157622.1, read as the reverse complement.
CGCCGAGTACGGTGAACATCACGATGTCGACGGTGACCAGCGGGCGCGGGAAGGTCAGTGGCGGAAATCCGGAAGATGGAGTACTCACTTGAGAACTTGACTGCGGGTTTATTAGTTGTACTATACAACCCTCATTTAGTTGTACAGAGCAACTCACACGAGATCGTAGTCAAGACAAGAACAAGGAAAACGAAATGAACACCGCTGTCACACCCCGCAGCACCCGCGAGCTGCCCGCCTACTTCGCGCAGGGCCATCACCCAGAGTTCCTTCTCTTCTGGGGCCATCAGGCGCCGAAGACCGGCGTGAACAAAAGCTGCTTCAGCCAGTGGTTCGAAGCCGCGTTCACCGTCGACGGCGTCCGGTACCGCACGGCCGAGCATTTCATGATGGCCGGCAAGGCGCGCCTGTTCGGCGATGAAGAAATCTGCGTTCGCATCCTCGCCGCGCGCACGCCCGGCGAGGCCAAGAAGCTGGGCCGCGAGATACGCGGCTTCGACGAGGCCGCATGGGCGGCCGCCCGGCTGGACATCGTGACGCAGGGCAACATCGCCAAGTTCTCGCAGAACGCGGAACTCGGCGCCTTCCTGCTCGGCACGGGCCACCATGTGCTGGTGGAGGCCAGCCCTGTCGATCCGATCTGGGGCATCGGGCTCGCCGCCAACGATCCGCTCGCGCAGGACCCGCGCGAATGGAAGGGGCTCAACCTGCTGGGCTTCGCGCTCATGGCCGCGCGCGAGGCGCTGAGGCAGCGGCCATGAACGTGATCGAGCGCTATCGGGGTTGCCTGCTCGGTCTGGCCTGCGGCGACGCGGTGGGCACCACGGTCGAGTTCCGCACGCGCGGGAGCTTCGCGCCGGTGACGGGCATGCACGGCGGCGGGCCCTTCGGGCTCGTCGCGGGCGAGTGGACCGACGACACGTCGATGGCCCTGTGCCTGGCCGCAAGCCTGATCCACTGCAAGGGCTTCGACGCAATCGACCAGATGAACCGCTACTGCAACTGGCGCAGCGTGGGCTACATGAGCAGCACCGGCAACTGCTTCGACATCGGCCTGACGGTGTCGGGGGCTCTCACCCGCTACCTGGCCTCGGGCGATCCTTTCGCCGGAGATTCCGATCCGCGCACGGCCGGCAACGGCGCGCTGATGCGGCTCGCGCCGGTGCCGATGTTCTACGCGGCGAGCGCCGAGGCCACGTGGACGCAGGCCGGCGAAAGCGCGCGCACCACGCACGGCGCGCTGGAAGCCATCGAATGCTCTCGGCTCTTCGCATTGCAGCTGCGTTCGGCCCTGCTTGGCAAGGGCAAGGCTGCGATCCTCTCGACCGAACCGCTGGCGCCTCTGAGCGAGAAGGTCGCGGCGCTGACGCGGAACGACCATGCCTCGAAGAGCGCCACGCAGATCAAGGGATCGGGCTACTGCGTCGAATCGCTCGAAGCGGCGCTCTGGTGTTTCGCGAACACCGGCTCCTTCGAGGAAGCCGTGCTCGCCGCCGCCAACCTCGGCGACGACGCCGACACCACTGCAGCCATCTGCGGCCAGCTGGCGGGAGCTTTCTACGGCGTCGCAGGCATCCCGCGGGACTGGCTCGACAAGCTCGTGATGCGCGCGGAAATCGAAGAGATGGCCGGGCAGCTCCTCGCGCTGGCCGGCTGACGAAACCCGGCGACTACTCAGGCTGCACGGCCGCGTCCCCCACCCGCCGCGCATCGAGCTGGCTGCCGCCCTGCGCCAGCGACACGCCCACCACCGCATTCGCCGCATCGCGCCTGAACATGACCTGCGCGCCGATGGCAGTCACAGCAAAGCGGTCGTTGCCCGTGGGCGTGAGCGCGCTGTAGCCGCGGCCCGTCTCGCGCACCAGCAGCCTGCCGCTGCGCACGGTGAAGCTCAGCGACTTGTTCCTGGTCACGCGGTATTCGCCGCGGTACTCGTCCAGCCGCTTCGCATCGATCGGCACTTCGGCGGTCGGCACCGGATAGCGGCTCTTGCCGATGGCCAGCATCACCGATTGCATCGGCGCGCGCGCGTTGCTGCTGAGCACGATCATCGCCTCGCCGGTGTCGGGCGCCAGCAGCCACAGCGTGCGGTAGCCCTCGGTGACGCCCGCGTGATAGTAGGTGCGCCGGCCGCCTTCGGGCCCGCGCACCATCACGGCATAGCCGATCTCGGCGCCCTCGTAGCGCGCCAGCGGCGTGAGCATGCGCGCGGCGGCCGGGCCCAGCGGGCCTCCCGAGCCCGCGAGGATGGCGCGGCTGAAGGTCATCATGTCGGCGGCGGTGGAGCGCAGCGCGCTGGCCGGCGCGTAGGCCTGCATGTCGAACAGCGGCTGGCGGCGGTCGCCCGAGAAGGCCGGGGCCATGCGCGAGGCCTTGTCGCCCAGCGTGATGACGGTGTCGTTCATGCCCAGCGGCTCGGTGATGCGCGCGCGCACCAGCTCGCCCCACGAGGTGTCGTAGTGCTCGGCGAGCAGTTGGCCAAGCAGCGCCATGCCGAAGTTGCTGTAAGCGCCTTCGCAAGGCGGCGCGGCGGCCGTGAGCCTGATGCGAGCGAGCGCGGCCCAGAACATGGCCTTGTCGTAGGTGTGGAACTGCTCGACGAGCGGCGCGCCGCCGGTCACGCCGTCGGCCATCACGGGCATGCAGCCGGTGTGCGTGACGAGCTGGTGCAGCGTGACCGAGGCCACCGCGGGCGAAAGGCCGGCGACCTTGCCGGCGAGCAGCCTGCCGACCGTGTCGTCCAGCTTCAGGTCGCCGCGCTGCACCGCCTGCGCGAGCAGCAGGCCGGTGAACACCTTGGTGACGGATCCGATCTCGAACATCGGCTGCTCTGCGCTGCCCGATGCGATGGCGCGTGGCTGCGACGGCGGCTCGGGGTTATAGGCGGCGCCGTAGGCCACCTGCCCGTCGTGCAGCGTGCCCACCACCATCGTGCCCCGCTCGGTGCCGAGGGCTGCTTTCGCAAGAACGGCCGGATCGCTTGCCAGCGTCAGGGGCTGTTGTTGCTGTTGCGGCGGCTGCAGTTGCGCCAGGGCATTGCCGGCCAGCAGAGGGACGAAAAGCCAGGCTGCAAGCCAGGAGCGGTACAGCAAGGCATGGGGCATGAGCCACATCGTCGGATTCCTCAGGCGTTCGAAGAGCCGCAATCCTGCCACGTCCGGAGTCCCCCTCGCGCGCCGCGACGACAATCGGCCGATGCGCGCATTGCTCGGCACCTTCTCCTGGCAGGAACTCCGCCACCACCCCTGGCGCAACGCGGCGGCCGTGCTGGCCGTGATGCTCGGCGTCGCGCTGGCCTTCTCGGTACAGCTGATCAACGCCTCGGCGCTCGACGAGTTCTCGAGCGCGGTGCGCTCGGTCAACGGCGAGCCCGACCTGGAGGTGCGCGCCGTGCAGGGCGGCTTCGACGAGGCCGTGTTCGCGCAACTCGCCCGCCATCCGCAGGTGGCGCTGGCGAGTCCGGTGGTCGAGGTGCAGGGCCTGGCGCTTGCCGGCGGGCAGCAAGTGCCGATCCGCGTGATCGGCATCGACGCGCTGGCGCTGCCGACCATCGCACCCGCGCTGATGCCGCAGGCCGCGGCGGGTGCCGACCGCTTCGCCCTCTTTGCGCCGGGCCATGTGTTTCTCAACCTCGCGGCTCGCGATGCGCTGGGGCTGCCCGCGCAGGCGCCGGCCGACGGCAGGGCCGAGAAAGTGCAGCTGCGCAGCGGCGACGCCTGGCACAGCCTCTCGGTGGCCGGCCACGTGGCCGCGGGCGGCAAGGCGCTCGCGGTGATGGACATCGCGGCGGCACAGGAGCTCTTCGGCCGCATCGGCGAGCTCAGCCGCGTCGACCTGCGCCTCGCGCCCGGTACAGACCGGGCCGCGTTCATGGCCTCGCTGCAGCGCGCACCCGGCTGGCCCGCAGGCGTGCAGTTCGCCGAGCCCGGCGACGCGGCGCAGCGCGTGAGCAACCTGTCGCGCGCCTACCGCGTGAACCTCACGGTGCTGGCGCTGGTGGCGCTCTTCACGGGCGCCTTCCTGGTGTTCTCGGTGCTGGCGCTGAGCGTGGCCAAGCGCGCGCAGCAGTTCGCGCTGCTGGGCGTGCTCGGGCTCACGCCGCGCGAGCGGCTGCGTCTGGTGCTGGCCGAATCGCTGGTGCTGGGCCTGATCGGAAGCCTGGCCGGCCTCGCGCTGGGCACGGCGCTGGCGGCCTTCGCGCTGCGCGTGCTGGGCGGCGACCTGGGCGGCGGCTACTTCGAGGGCGTGGCGCCCACGCTGCACTGGAGCGCGGGCGCCGCCCTGCTCTACGGCGGGCTCGGCGTGCTGGCCGCGCTGGTCGGCGGCTGGTGGCCCGCGCGCGCGGCGCAGTCGCTGCCAGAGGCGCAGACGCTCAAGGGCCTGGGCGCCGCGCCCACGCAAGGCAAAAGCCACTGGCTGGCGCTGGGCCTGGTCGCGCTGGGCGCCGTGCTGGCCAACCTGCCGGCCATCGGCGGCATTCCGGTGGCGGCGTATCTCTCGGTCGCCTGCCTTCTGGTGGGCGGCATCACCGCCCTGCCCTGGCTGATCGCGCTGCTGTACGACCGCGTGGCGCCGCTGTTCTCGCAACGCGTGTTGCCGATGCTGGCGGTGGAGCGAGCCCGGCGCATGCGCGGCACGGCGGCCGTGGCCGTCAGCGGCGTGGTCGCGAGCCTGAGCCTTGCGGTCGCGCTCACGGTGATGGTCGCGAGCTTCCGCGACTCGGTGACGCATTGGCTCGACGTGGTGTTGCCCGCCGACCTGTACGTGCGCGCCACCTCGGGCGGACGCGGCGGCAACAGCGGCGGCGGAAGCAGCACCGACACCGCCACCTTCGCGCCGGCCTTCGTCCAGTCGCTGGCGCAGTTGCCCGGCGTGGCGCGCACCGGCACGCTGCGCACGCAACCGCTGCAGCTCGATGCGGCGCGGCCGGCGGTGACGCTCATAGCGCGCAGCCTCGAAGGCGGAGCCGCGCAGTCTCTGCCGCTGGTGGGCAGCGCACTGCCGGTGCCCGAGGGGCAGATCGGCATCTACGTGAGCGAGCCGATGGTGGAGCTCTACGGCGCGAAGCCGGGCACGGTGTTCGCGCCGCTGTCGGCCGCCATGGGCAAGGCGCAGGCCTCGTTCTTCGTGGCCGGCGTGTGGCGCGACTACGCGCGGCAGTTCGGCGCCATCACCATGGACGCGCGCGACTACGAACGCATCACCGGCGAGCGCAACGTGAGCGACGTTGCGCTGTGGCTCGCACCCGGCGCGTCGGAGGGGGCCGTGCAGGTCGCTGTGCACGAACTCGCCGCGCGCCAGAACGATGGCTCGGCCGGATCGGTGGAGATCGCTTCAGTGGGCCAGATCCGCACGACCTCGCTGCGCATCTTCGACCGCAGCTTCGCCGTCACCTACTGGCTGCAGGCGGTGGCCATCGCCATCGGCCTGTTCGGCATCGCCGCCAGCTTCAGCGCGCAGGTGCTCGCGCGTCGCAAGGAATTCGGCCTGCTCGCGCACCTGGGCTTCACGCGCCGGCAGGTGCTCGCGGTGGTCGCCGGCGAAGGCGCCGCGTGGACCGCCATCGGCGCCGTGGCCGGGCTCGGCCTGGGGCTGGCGGTGTCGGTGGTGCTCGTGAAGGTGGTGAACCCGCAGAGCTTCCACTGGAGCATGGATCTGCTGGTGCCGTGGGCGCGGCTGCTGGCGCTGTGCGCGGCGGTGGTCGCAGCCGGCACCATCACGGCGTGGATGGCCGGCCGCGCCGCCGCCGGCAAGGATGTGGTGCTGGCGGTAAAGGAAGACTGGTAGGCCGCAGGCCAGCCCCACGACTTCAGCGCGCCGGCGTCAGCTGGATTCTTTCCAGCGTCTCCTTCTCCACGGCAGCCCGGCTGTAGACCAGCGGCACGTACCTGCCTTCGAGCCACAGCGGCGCAAGGTCGCGGTAGTTCGGGCTCTCGGGGTTGCCCGACTGGCCCGGCGCGTTGATGACGCGCGAGGCGTCCCAGTTGCCCACGTCCAGCACCATGCGGAACGACGCGCCGGAGGTCAGCTTGTAGTCGCTCGCGCGGTAGGTGGCGGCCATCGGCGTGAAGGAGGAACCCGACATCGGCCAGTCGCCCACGTCGAGCTTCCTGCGCGTGGAGGCATCGACCACGCCGCCCAGCGGATGGCGGAACTCGGCGCGGTGCAGCGCGCCCCACTTCCATGTCGCGGGGTCCGGGCCGAGCTTGGCGCTCAGTTCCTGCATCGCGGCCGGCAAGGTCTTGAGCAGCAGCGCGTCGCGCTGTTCGTTCGTGACCCAGCCGAAGGGGTTTTCCAGCAGCAGCACCATGCGCGTGTTGTCGCCGGGCGCGGCCAGCGCAGCGCCGGCATCGCCCGCGCCGGCCTTGAGCACGGCGGCGCGCAGCGGCTTGCTGCTCCATACCTCGTAGAGGGCCGCGGCGGCGCTGTCGCGGTCCATGGTGCCGTCCCAGCCCTGCAGCATGCGCAGCGCGGCGGCCGTCTGTGCGTCGTCGCTGCGCAGGCCCGAGAGCAGCTTCAGCACCCGCTGCGCGGGCGTGGCGACGATGTCGTTCTGCATGCGCTGCGAATCTTCGACCGAGAAGCGCGAGCCCGCCGCCACCTTGCTGGCGAACAGCTCCTTGAGCCGGCGGGCACGCGCCGCATCGCTCCACTCGTAGCCCACGCCCTTCTTCGCAGCAGGGTGGTCGGGCGGGATGTTGTTCTCGTTGGCGGTCACCACGTAGCCGCGAGCCGGGTTGAACTCCGAGGGCAGCTCGTCGCCGTTGCGGAAGCCCGACCACTCGTAGCGGCCGTCGCCGGGCACCGGCATCAGGCCGTCCCAGTTGGGGCGTATGGGCGTGAGGCCGCCGGGAATCCAGCCGACATTGCCGCTGCTGTCGGCGTAGACCTGGTTCTCGCCCGGCGCGCCCCAGCGGTTCATGGCGGCGCGGAACTGGTCCCAGTTGCGCGCGCGCATGTAGTCCATGGAGCCGAAGTACGGCGCCATGCCGGGCTCCAGCCACGCCGCGCGCAACGCAAAGGCGCGCTGCTTGCCCGGTTCGGACAGCAGCACCGGCCCATGGCGCGTGAAGGTGTTGATCACCTCGCGCGGCGCGCTCTCGCCCTTCACCGCGATGCGCTCGGTGACGCGCACCATCGGCTCCCAGCGGCCCTGGTAGCGGTACTCGTTGGGATTGCGCGGGTTGAGCTGGTACACGTACAGGTCTTCCTGGTCCATGTAGAAGCGCGTGAGGCCGAAGGCGATGGTGCCGTTGTGGCCGATCGAGATGCCCGGCAGGAAAGGCTCGCCCGCGCCGATCACATCCATGCCCGGCGCGCTCAGGTGCGCCATGTAGCGCAGGCTGGGTGCGCCGTGCGCGCGATGCGGGTCGTTGGCGAGGATGGGCCGGCCGGTGGAGGTGAGCTTCGGCGAGATCACCCAGTTGTTGCTGCCGTAGCCGGCCGTGGGGTCGCCCTGCGATGGCTGCTGCGAATTCGGCAGGCTCGCTACGGGCGCCGCGAGCCGCGTGTTGGTCTTGCTGAACTGCGGTGCCTCGGTCGCGCGCATGTAGGCCGCGCGCAGTTCGGCTGTCGGAATGGTGCAGGGGTCCAGCCCCTGCGGCACGCGCGGGTTGATTGGCGGATCGAGCTCGCGCCGCAGCCAGTCGGCCTTGATGCCGGGGCCGCCCGCGCAGAAGGCGCGTGCGCGGTCGATCTCGGAAGTGAAGTTGAGCGTGAGGCCGTGGTGGCGGATGCGCACCACGTCCTCGGGCGACCACGTGGCCGGCTGGTAGCCCAGGAGCGCGAACTCCGGCGGCAGCAGCGAAGGCTTCGCGCGCACCTGCGCCACGTAGGCGTTCACGCCGGCCGTGAAGGCCTCGGCCACGCGCTTGGCGTCGGAGCCATAGGCCAGCCACTCGCGGTACATGTCGCCGCGATAGAGCACGGCGCGCGCGGCGCGGTCGTTCTCCACCCATGCGGGGCCGAAGTCCTTCGCCATCTCGCCGAGGCCGCGCTTGCGCCAGAGGTCCATCTGCCAGAGTCGGTCGCGCGCGGCGATGAAGCCCTGCGCGACGAAGGCGTCATAGAGCGTGCCCGCGTAGAGGTGGGGTACGCCCCATCGGTCCACGAGCACCTCGGCCGGTTTCTCGAGGCCGGGCACGGCGAATGATGAGGAAGGCCGCGTGGTGCCCGGCTGCGCATCGGGCGGCCCCGAGGCGCAACCCGCGAGCATGAGAGCGGTGAGTGATGCGAGCGCAACTGCGCGAAAGGAATGCCTTTGACCTAACGAGCGCCGCGATGCCCGGCGCAGGTTTGTTCTTTTCATGGGCCTCGTCTCCTGCCTTGTGTTGTTCGTAGAGGGGTGGCAGCGAACAGTATCCCGATTTGCGCGGCTCGTGGGCGTTACAAGGCGCGACTTGTAGACTGGCACACCATGCAGCGAGCCCTCTCTTCCTTCCCTCTTTCGCGCCGAAACCTGCTGCTCGCCGCGCTCGCATCGGGGCCGCTGGCCGCATGGGCGCTGCCCGAGCGCCGCCTCGAGTTCCCGCGCGACTTCGGCAGCCATCCCGACCTGCACACCGAGTGGTGGTACGTCACCGGCCACGCGAAGACTTCCGCCGGACGCGAGTTCGGCTTCCAGGTCACCTTCTTCCGCTCGCGCGTGGAGGCCACGCTGGGCATGCGCTCGGCCTTCGCGGCGAAGCACCTGGTGTTCGCGCATGCGGCCGTCACCGACCTCGAAGGCCGCGTGCTGCTGCACGACCAGCGCATCGCGCGCGCGGGCTTCGGCGTTGCCGAGGCTTCCGCGAACGACACCGACGTGCGCATCCGCGACTGGTCTCTCGTGCGCGAGAACGGCATCTATGTGGCGCGCATTCCGGCGAACGAGTTCATGCTCGAACTGCGCTTCACCCCCACGCAGCCGGTGCTGCTGCAAGGCAATGCCGGGCTCTCGCGCAAGGGGCCGGAGGAATCGCAGGCCAGCTACTACTACAGCGAGCCGCAGCTCAAGGCACAGGGCAAGCTCACGCTGAAGGGCCAGGCCTTCGACGTCGCGGGCACCGCATGGCTGGACCATGAATGGAGCGAGGCGCTGATGCATCCCGAGGCCGTGGGTTGGGACTGGATCGGCATGAACCTCGACGATGGCAGCGCCCTCACCGCCTTCCACCTGCGGCGCAACGACGGCACCGCGCTGTGGGCCGGAGGCTCGTACCGGCAGCGAGACGGCACGGCCCGGATCTTCAGGAACGGCGAGGTCCGCTTCGAGAGTCTCAAGACCTGGGACAGCCCCCGCACGCAGGCGAAGTATCCGACGCGATGGCGAGTACAGACGCCCGCCGGCAGCTTCGAGGTGCGCGCCCTGCTCGACGACCAGGAGCTGGACAGCCGCGGCTCCACCGGCGGCGTGTACTGGGAGGGCGTGAGCGACCTGCTCGACGCGCAGGGCCGCCGCGTGGGGCGCGGCTATCTCGAGATGACCGGCTACGCGGCTCCGTTGAAGCTGTAACTGTTGTAGCCACGGACAGAGGCTGACAACCGAAAGCCTCCTACATGCGTTGGGAAAATTTCCCATAAATAATCATCCCGAAGCAGAGGAACCCCAACATGAAAACCCGAATCGCAATGCTGGCCGCTGCCGGCGCGCTCTCCATCCTGGCGAGCCCCCTGGCCGCCAACGCGCAGGTCTCCGTCAACATCAACGTGCCCGGGCTGGTGATGACGGCGCCACCCCCGCCACGCTACGAGCCGCTGCCCCCGCCTCGCGGCGGCTTCATCTGGGTGCCGGGCCGCTGGATCTGGGACGGCCGCGCCTATGCATGGCGCGCGGGCGGATGGCAGCCGGAGCGTCCGGGCTACGTCTATGCGCCCGGCCGCTGGATCGAGGACCGCGGTGGCTGGCGCTGGACCGAAGGCGACTGGCGCCGCGAGGCCCGCCGTGAAGCGCGCCGCGAACGCGAGTGGGAAGAAGACCGCCGCCATGACCGCTACGAGCGCGATCACCGGCACGGCCACGATCGCGGCGATTTCTGCCCGCCCGGCCAGGCCAAGAAGGGCAACTGCTGAGGCGCAGGCCCGCAGGGCCCGGAACGAAAAAGGGAGCCGAAGAGGCTCCCTTTTTCTTTGTCCGCGTCTTGCTACTTCGCCCGACGCCGGTCGATGAACGCGATGATCTCGCCCATGATCCCCTTGCGGAAGGCCAGCACGCAGATTACGAAGATCAGGCCCGTCACCATGGTCACCGACTCGCCCAGCGTGTTGAACCAGTCCACCGTGGTGATGCGCGCGAGCAGGTTGCCGAGTTCGCCGATCTTGTTCTCCAGCAGCACCACCACCGCCGAGCCCACCAGCGGACCCGAGAGCGTGCCCAGGCCACCTACCAGCGTCATCAGGATGACCTGGCCCGAGGCGGTCCAGTGCACGTCCGAAAGCGTGGCAAAACCCAGCACCAGCGTCTTGAGCGAGCCGGCCAGGCCCGACAGCGCGGCCGAGATCACGAAGGCCAGCAGCTTGAAGCGGCTCACGTCGTAGCCCAGCGAGAGCGCGCGTGGCTCGTTCTCCTTGATGCCCTTCAACACCTGCCCGAAGGGCGAATGGATGGTGCGCACGATCAGCAGGAAGGCCACGACCACGATGACAAGCGCCACGTAGTACATGGTGAGGTCGTTCGACAGGTCGATCACGCCGAACAGCTTGCCGCGCGGCACGCCCTGCAGTCCGTCCTCGCCGCCGGTGAACTTGGCCTGAAGCGCGACGAAGAACATCATCTGCGCGAGCGCCAGCGTGATCATCGCGAAGTAGATGCCCTGGCGGCGGATGGCCAGCACGCCGAAGACCCAGCCGAGCAAGGCGCCGGTGAGCGTGCCCGCGATCAGCCCCAGCTCGGGCGTGAGGCCCCAGACCTTGATCGCATGGCCCGCCACGTAGGCCGAGCCGCCGAGGAATGCCGCGTGCCCGAAGGAGAGCAGGCCGGTGAAGCCCAGCAGCAGGTTGAACGCGGCCGCGAAGAGCGCGAAGCACATGAGCTTCATCACGAACACCGGGTAGGCGCCGAAGAACGGTGCCAGGACCAGTGCGAGCAGCAGCAGCGCGTAGACGACGGTGGATATCTTTTTCATGTTCATGCCGTCCGCCTTATTTTTCTTTGCCGAACAGGCCGGCCGGACGGATGAGCAGCACGATGACCATGATCACGAACACGACGGTGGAGGATGCCTCCGGATAGAAAACCTTGGTGAGCCCCTCGATCACGCCGAGCCCGAGGCCGGTGAGGATCGCGCCCATGATCGAGCCCATGCCGCCGATCACGACCACGGCGAACACCACGATGATGAGGTTCTGCCCCATCAGCGGCGACACCTGGATGACGGGCGCGGCGAGCACGCCGGCGAAGGCGGCGAGCGCACAGCCGAAGGCGTAGGTCAGCGTGATCATCAGCGGCACGTTGACGCCGAAGGCTTCCACCAGGCGCGGATTCTCGGTGCCGGCGCGCAGGTAGGCGCCGATGCGGGTCTTCTCGATCACGTACCAGGTGGCGAAGCACACCACCAGCGACGCCACCACCACCCATGCGCGGTAGTTGGGCAGCACCATGAAGCCGAGGTCGGTGGCGCTCGACAGCGCGTCGGGCGCGTCGTAGGGCAGGCCCGAGACGCCGTAGATCGAACGGAACACGCCCTCGATCAGCAGCGTGAGGCCCAGCGTGAGCAGCAGGCCGTAGAGGTGGTCGAGCTTGTAGATCCAGCGCAGCAGCAGCCGCTCGATAAGCACGCCGAAGATGCCGATGACGACCGGCGCGGCAATCAGCATCACCCAGTAGTTGATGCCGAAATACTCCATGGCCATCCACGTTAGGACGGCGCCGAGCATGAACAGCGCGCCGTGCGCGAAGTTGATGACGTTGAGCAGGCCGAAGATCACCGCCAGCCCGAGGCTCAGGATGGCGTAGAAGGAACCGTTGACCAGCCCAAGCAGGAGCTGGCTCAACAGGGCGGGAAGGGAAATGTTCATAGAAAGTTCAGGACACCACTGGCCGTTTCTTCTTTTTCGCGGGGGCCGCCGCGCACGGCCGCCCGAAGCGGCCGGCCCGCCCCCCCTTGCAAAGGGGGGTTGGCGAAGCGACACGCAGTGCGCGCAGCCTGGGGGGTTACTTCCATAACGCGCACTTGCTCTCGGCTTTGGTCGTGAAGACCTCTTCGCCCTTGAGCTTCTGGACCACCTTGTAGTAGTCCCACGGCTGCTTCGACTCGGCCGGCGACTTCACCTGCACCAGGTACATGTCGTGCACGAAGCGGCCGTCGGCGCGGATGCTGCCCTTGGCATAGAAGTCGTCGATGGGGGTGGACTTGAGCGTTTCCATCACCTTGTCGGCATCGACCGTCTTGGCGGCCTGCACGGCCTTCAGGTAGGTCATGGTGGCCGAGTAGTCGGCGGCCTGGATGTCGGTGGGCATGCGCTTGGTCTTCTCGAAGAAGCGCTTGCCGAAGGCGCGCGTCTTGTCGTCGAGGTTCCAGTCCCAGCTGGTGGTCAGCAGCAGGCCCTCGGTGTTCTTCAGGCCCAGGCTGTGCACGTCGGTCACGAAGACCAGCAGGCCGACCATCTTCATGCTCTTGGTGATGCCGAATTCCCGCGCCGCCTTGATGGCGTTCTGCGTGTCGCCGCCCGCATTCGCGAGCGCCAGCACTTGCGCCTTGGAGTTCTGCGCCTGCAGGAGGAACGAGGAGAAGTCGGAGGTGTTCAGCGGATGCTTCACGCTGCCGAGCACCGTGCCGCCCTTCTCCTTCACGACCTTGGTCGCGTCGGCTTCGAGGGCCTGGCCGAAGGCGTAGTCGGCCGTCAGAAAGTACCAGCTCTTGTCGCCGCGCGCGATCACGGCGCTGCCCGTGCCCTTGGCCAGCGCGACGGTGTCGTAGGCGTAGTGCACGGTGTAGGGGCTGCACTGCTCGTTGGTGAGCGCCGAGCTGCCCGCGCCGTTCACGATGAACACGCGCTTCTTCTCCTGCGCCACCTTGGCCATGGCCAGGCCGGTGCCCGAGCTGGTGCCGCCGAACAGCATCGTCAGGCCCTGCGTGTCGATCCACTCGCGCGCCTTGGAAGCGGCGATGTCGGCCTTGTTCTGGTGGTCGGCCTGCAGCAGCTCGATGGGCATGCCGTTGACCTTGCCGCCGAAGTCGTCGATGGCCATCTGGATCGCCAGCGCGCCGTTCTTGCCCTCCACGTCCGCGTAGAGGCTCGACATGTCGGTGATGAAGCCGATCTTGACCTTGTCCTGCGCCTGTGCGGCGCCGGTCGCCATCATGCAGGTAGCAGCGAGGCAGGCAGAAGCAATGAGCGTGCGGTTCATGGAGTGATCCTCTTGGTTGGCTTCGGTGAAAAGGTCTGGCGCGGCTTCAGCCGGTTATTTCCAGAGGGCGCACTTGGTCTCGGCCTTGGTCGTGAAGACCTGGTCGCCCGGCAGCGTCTTGAGCACCTTCAGGTAGTCCCAGGGCTTCTTCGATTCGGCCGGCGATTTCACTTCGACGAGGTACATGTCGTGGATGAAGCTGCCGTCCGCGCGGATCTGGCCCTTGCCGTAGAAGTCGTCGATCTTCATGCTCTTGAGCTGCGCCATCACCTTGTCGGAGTCGGTGGTCTTGGCGGCGGCCACGGCCTTCAGGTAGGTCATGGTGGCCGAGTAGTCGGCGGCCTGCACGTCGGTGGGCATGCGCTTGGTCTTCTCGAAGAAGCGGTTGGCGAACTTGCGCGACTCGTCGTTCAGGTCCCAGTACCAGCTGGTGGTGTGCAGCAGGCCTTCGGTGTTCTTCAGGCCCAGGCTATGGATGTCGCTCAGGAAGACCAGCAGGCCGGCGGTCTTCATCGTCTTGTTGATGCCGAACTCCTTGGCGGCCTTGATCGAGTTGATGGTGTCGCCGCCCGCGTTGGCCAGGCCCAGGATCTGCGCCTTGGAGTTCTGCGCCTGCAGCAGGAACGAGGAGAAGTCCGAAGCATTCAGCGGATGGCGCACGGCGCCCACCACGGTGCCGCCCTTCTCCTTCACGACCTTGGTGGTGTCGGCTTCGAGCGCGTGGCCGAAGGCGTAGTCGGCCGTCAGGAAGAACCAGCTCTTGCCGCCGCGGTCGACCACCGCGGCGCCGGTGCCTTTGGCCAGGGCCACGGTGTCGTAGGCATAGTGAATGGTGTACGGGCTGCACTGCTCGTTGGTGAGCACCGAGCTGCCGGCGCCGTTGTTGAAGTACACGCGCTTCTTTTCTTCGGCCACCTTCGCGGTGGCCAGCGCCACGCCCGAATTGGTGCCGCCGAAGACCATGGTCACGCCGGCGGTGTCGATCCACTCGCGGGCCTTGGAGGCGGCGATGTCGGCCTTGTTCTGGTGGTCGGCGGTCAGCAGTTCGATGGGCTGGCCCAGCACCTTGCCGCCGAAGTCGTCGATGGCCATCTGGATGGCGGTGGCACCGCCCTTGCCTTCGAGGTCGGCATACAGGCTCGACAGGTCGGTGACGAAGCCGATCTTCACTTTTTCCTGCGCCTGCGCGGCGCCTGCACTCATGGCGAGGATGCCGATTGCGGTTGCGATGAGGCCGAGTTTCTTGTTCATGCTGTTGTCTCCTGGAGAAATCTTTGTGGGATGGAAGGACAGGTCTTGTGGACTCGATGTGTTTTAGACGCCCAGCAGTTCGGTGAGCACGGGCATCTTGGCTTCGAGCTCGGCGGCGCCGAACTTCTCGACGATGCGGCCGTGCTCCATCACGTAGAAGCGGTCGGCCAGCGGCGCGGCGAAGCGGAAGTTCTGCTCCACCATCACGATGGTGTAGCCCTTGGCGCGCAGCGTGGTGATCATGCGCGCCAGCGCCTGCACGATGACCGGCGCGAGGCCTTCGGAAATCTCGTCGAGCAGCAGCAGCTTGGCGCCAGTGCGCAGGATGCGGGCCACGGCCAGCATCTGCTGCTCGCCGCCGGACAGGCGAGTGCCCTGGCTGTGGCGACGCTCTGCGAGGTTCGGGAACATGGCGTAGATCTCTTCGACCGACATGCCCGGCCCCGCCCCCTTCAGCTCGGGCGGCAGCATCAGGTTTTCCTCGCACGAGAGGCTGGCGAAGATGCCGCGCTCTTCCGGGCAATAGCCCACGCCGAGATGCGCGATGCGGTGCGTGGGCATGCCGACGGTCTCGCGGCCGTTGACCTCGATGCTGCCCTTGCGCGCGCCCGTCAGGCCCATGATGGCGCGCAGCGTGGTGGTGCGGCCCGCGCCGTTGCGGCCCAGCAGCGTGACGACCTCGCCCGGCTGCACGACCATGTCGACGCCGTGCAGCACATGCGATTCGCCGTACCAGGCTTGCAGGCCTTTGATTTCGAGTGCGGCCGTCATGTCAGTGGGCTCCCTGCAACTGGCCTTCGGTGGTGCCCATGTAGGCCTCCATGACCTGCGGGTTCTTCGAGACCACGGCATACGGACCTTCGGCCAGCACGGCGCCGCGCTGCAGCACCGTGATGGTGTCGGCGATGGTCGAGACCACGCTCATGTTGTGCTCCACCATGAGGATGGTGCGGCCGGCCGACACGCGCTTGATGAGTTCGGCAACGCGGTGCACGTCTTCGTGGCCCATGCCCTGCGTGGGCTCGTCCAGCAGCATCAGCTCGGGCTCCATGGCCAGCGTGGTGGCGATCTCCAGCGCGCGCTTGCGGCCGTAGGGCAGGTTCACGGTCTGTTCGTCGGCGAGCTCTTCGAGGCCGACTTCGGCCAGCAGCTCGCGGGCCCTGGCATCCAGCGGCTTGAGCGACTTCTCGCTCTTCCAGAAGTGGTACGAGGTGCCGAGACGGCGCTGCAGGCCCAGGCGCACGTTCTCCAGCAATGTGAGGTGCGGGAACACGGCCGAGATCTGGAACGAGCGGATGATGCCGCGGCGCGCGATCTGCGCGGGGCGCTCGCGCGTGATGTCCTGGCCGTTGAAGAGGATCGTGCCGGTGGTGGGCTCGAGGAACTTGGTCAGCAGGTTGAAGCAGGTCGTCTTGCCAGCGCCGTTCGGGCCGATGAGCGCGTGGATGGAGCCGCGCACCACGGACAGATTGACCTTGCTGACCGCGGTGAACCCCTTGAATTCCTTGGTGAGCTGGCGTGTTTCGAGGATGACGTCGCTCATCTCGCGAAGTCGCCCGGGTTCGTGTGAAGAATGTGGGTCATGCGGTCCATCTCAATGCGCCAACCATCGAGCGCGGACCGATTGTTCGTGGGTGCCTCCGGCTTGCATACTGGGGCAAATGCCTATGCTGCAGTGCAACCATTTCACGGCGCCGCAGGCTTGTTCGCCACGACTGTCATCTCGACGACAAAGCGGAATCCGGAGCACGGCAAAGATCGCACGCATGTTGCGCCGGCAGCGCCGACTTCCGTCGGGGAAATCACGGCACGCCGTCTCGCGGGTGCCAACCTAAACTGACCGGGACTCATCACGTCGAAGGCCGCACCGGCAAGCGCCGGGCATGACCGCGACCATGGAACCAACGACATCGCTGCACATGCCCGACTTCCGCTCTCCGGACTTCCTGACCGACCACATCCTGCACACGCTGGCCTTCTACGAGACGCGCAATCTCGACGCCACCGGCGGCTTCTTCCATTTCTTCAGGGACGACGGCACGGTGTACGACCGGCGCACGCGCCACCTGGTGAGCAGCACGCGCTTCGTGTTCAACCACGCGACGGCCTACCGGCGCTTCGGCAAGCCTGCCGACCTTGCGGCCGCGCGACACGGCCTCGCGTTCATCGAACATGCCCACAGGCAGCAGGACGGCGGCTATGCATGGCAGCTCGACTGGCACGAGCAGCGCGCCACCGTGCAGGACGCCACCAACCGCTGCTACGGCCTGGACTTCGTGCTGCTCGCGCAGGCGCATGCGCTCATGGCCGGCATCGAGGAGGCGTACCCGGGGCTGGATCACACCTGGCGGCTGATGGACGCGCATTTCTGGGAGCCGCGGCACCAGCTTTATGCCGACGAGGCCACGACCGACTGGCGCGTCGGTGCCTACCGGGGGCAGAACGCCAACATGCACGCCTGCGAGGCGCTGATGGCCGCCTTCGAGGCCACGCAGGAGGCGCGCTACCTCGAGCGTGCGCTGGCGGTGGCCGAATCGGTGACCGGCCGGCTGGCCTCGCTGGCCGACGGGCTGGTGTGGGAGCACTACCGCGAGGACTGGTCGGTCGACTGGGACTACAACCGCGGCAACAAGACCGACATCTTCAAGCCCTGGGGCTTCCAGACCGGCCACCTGACCGAATGGGCCAAGCTGCTGCTGCAGCTCGAAGGCCACCTCGCCACCGAAGACCGCGAGGCCGGCTGGATCGTGCCGCGCGCGCGCCACTTCTTCGACACCGCCATGTTCCGCGGCTGGGACGCCGACAACGGCGGGCTGGTCTACGGCTTCGGCCCCGACGGCAAGGTGTGCGACGGCGACAAGTACTTCTGGGTGCAGGCCGAGAGCTTCGCGGCCGCCGCCCTGCTCGCGGTGCGCACCGGCGAGGCCGGCTACTGGGACTGGTACGACAGCATCTGGGCCTACAGCTGGGAGCACTTCGTCGACCACAGGCACGGCGCCTGGTATCGCATCCTCACGCCGACGAACGGGAAGATCGGCGACGAGAAGAGTCCGGCAGGCAAGACCGACTATCACACCATGGGCGCTTGCCACGACGTGCTGCGCGCGTTGGGCAGGTAGAAGCGGCAACGAAAAAGAAGAACCCCCAGGCTCCTTGCGGAGGCTGGGGGTTGCGAGGGGGTCTGGCGCGGTCAGTGCGCGCCGGCTGCAGCGTCGCCGCCTGCTCCACCCTTCTGGGGCCGTGCCAGCCACACCAGCGGAATCAGCAGCAGGAACAGGATCGCCGACGCATAGAAGATGTCGTTGGTCGCCAGCATGTACGACTGCTGGTCAACGAGGCGATTGATCTGCCCCATCACCTGGTCGGTGCCGAAGCCGTTGGCGTTCAGCCCGGCCATCGCGCTGGTGGCCGCGTTGTTGCCCTGGTTGATCGTCTCGGCCAGCTGGGCGTGGTGCAGCGTCGCGCGGTTGTCCCAGAGCGTGGTCGTGATGGACGTGCCCATCGCGCCCGCGGTGATCCGCAGGAAGTTCGACAGGCCCGAGGCGGCCGGGATGCGGTCGGGCGTGAGGCCCGACAGCGTGATCGTCACCAGCGGGATGAAGAAGAACGCCATCGCGATGCCCTGGATGATCGTCGGGATGATGATCGTCACGAAGTCGGCCTGCGTATTGAAGTTCGAGCGCATCCACAGCACCAGCGCGAACACGAGGAACGAGAAGGTCGCGTAGCGGCGCGGGTCGATCTTGGCCACCGTGAGGCCCACCACCGGCGAGAAGAAGATCGCCAGCAGCCCCACGGGCGCCATGATCATCCCCGCCTGCGTGGCGGTGTAGCCCATCCACTGCTGCAGCCACAGCGGCAGCAGCACCACGTTGCCGAAGAAGAGGCCGTAGGCCACCGCCGTCGCCACCGCGCCCGACCAGAAGTTGCGGCGCTTGAAGAGCGACAGGTCGACCACCGGGTGCTTGTCGGTCAGCTCCCAGACCAGGAAGAAGGCGAAGCCGACCACGGACACCACCGCCAGCGTGACGATCTGCGCGGAGTGGAACCAGTCGAGTTCCTTGCCCTTGTCGAGCATGAGCTGCAGCGAGCCCACCCACAGCACCAGCAGCGCGAGGCCGATGGCGTCGATGGGCACCTTGTGCGTGGCGCTCTCGCGCTTGTGGTAGAGCGCCCAGGTGATGGCGGCAGCGACGATGCCCACCGGGATGTTGATGTAGAAGATCCACGGCCACGAGATGTTGTCGGTGATCCAGCCACCGAGCAGCGGCCCCATCACCGGCGCGACCAGCGTCGTCATGGACCACATCGCCATCGCCAGGCCCGCCTTGGCGCGCGGATAGCTCGACAGCAGCAGCGCCTGCGACAGCGGGATCATCGGCCCCGCGACGAAGCCCTGCAGCGCGCGGAAGGCGATCAGCGTCGTCATGTTCGGCGCGAGGCCGCACAGCAGCGAGCTGATCATGAACAGGATCACGCTGGCCATGAACAGGCGCACCTGTCCGAAGCGCTGCGTCATGAAGCCGGTGAGCGGCACCGCGATGGCGTTGGCCACTGCGAAGCTGGTGATGACCCAGGTGCCCTGCGTGGTGCTCACGCCCAGGTCGCCCGAGATGGCAGGCAGCGACACGTTCGCGATCGACGAATCGAGCACGTTCATGAAGGTTGCCGCAGAAAGCGCGACCGTGCCCCAGACGCGGGCTGCGCCCTCGAGCGGCGGATGCGCAACGTATGCAGGAGCAGCGGTGGCCATGGGGCGGGCTGTTTACCTGGACGGAAGAAAGGTCCGGACGAACGCTGGCGCGATCAGCCCGGCTGCCCCTGCACGGCCACGGAAGTGTTGCCGGCAGGCGCGGCGGGCGCCTTGGCGGGTGCCGCAGCCGTGGCGCCGCCCTTGCCGCCGATGTTGGCGGCGACGATGCGCTCCACTTCGGCATCGGCACCGCGGTCGAGCTGGCTGTAGACCGCGGTCTGCGCCAGCGCGGTGGCACGCGGCGCATCGGCGAGCATCTTGCCGCCCTTTTGCGAGATGTCGACCTCGGCGTCCATCGACAGGCCGATGCGCAGCGGGTTGGCCTTGAGCTGCTCGGGGTCGAGCGCGATGCGAACGGGCACGCGCTGCACCACCTTGATCCAGTTGCCGGTGGCGTTCTGCGCGGGCAGCAGCGCGAACGCGCTGCCGGTGCCCACGCCCAGGCCCGCGACCTTGCCGGTGTACTCGACCTTCTTGCCGTACACGTCGGCGGTGAGCTTCACGGGCTGATCGATGCGGATATTGCGCAACTGCACTTCCTTGAAGTTGGCGTCGACCCACAGCTGGTTGAGCGGCACGATGGACATCATCGGCGTGCCGGCGGCCACGCGCTGGCCGAGCTGCACGGTGCGCTTGGCGACGTAGCCGTCGACCGGCGCGGGCATGGCCACGCGCTGTGTGGCGAGGTAGGCCTCGCGCACCTTGGCGGCGGCGGCCAGCACGCTCGGGTGCTGGGCCACGCTGGTGCCTTCGGTCAGCGACTGGTTGCTGACCAGCGCTTCCTTCGCGGCCACGACGCCGGCCTGCGCGGCGGCGAGCTGGCTCTTGGCGGTGTCGAGCTGCGTCTCGGCATGGTTGAGTTCTTCCTTCGACACGGCACCGTTGCCCGACAGCGCGCGGCGGCGCTGCAGGTCGTCCTGGGCCTTGGCGATGTCGCTCTGCGCCTTGACGATGTCGGCCTGGCGCAGCGTGACCTGCGCGGCCAGCGAGCCGTTGTTGGCGTACAGCGTGCGCACCTGGCGCACCGCCTGTGCGAGCGCGGCCTCGGCCTGCTCGAGCGCCACCTTGGCGTCGGCCGGGTCGAGCTGCACCAGCGGCTGGCCGGCCTTCACGAAGTCGGTGTCGTCGGCGTTGATGGCCATCACCGTGCCGCCGATCTGCGGCGTGATCTGGATGACGTTGCCCGAGACGTAGGCGTTGTCGGTGTCCTCGTAGTGGCTGGCCACCAGCCATTCGTAGAGGCCCCAGCCGCCGCCGGCGACGATGACCACCGCTGCGAGCGCGGTGAGTGCGCGGCGGCGCTTGCCGTTCCCGGCGGGCGCCTCGGGGGCTGCGGAAGCTGCGGCTGCAGCGGGCGTCGGAGTGTTGTTGTCGCTCATGATGAAGTTCTTTCCGAAGACGAAGGAGTCGGGCCGGGCTGGATCTGCGCCGTGCCGATCAGTTCAGCGGGGCCGAGGGAGCCGATGCCGTGGCGGTTGCCGGCGGCTGCCAGCCGCCGCCGAGCGCGCGCGCCAGGCCCACCTGGGTGTCTAGCGCGCGGGCCGCGAGGTCGACCGCGAGCCGGCGCTGGGCCAGCACTGCCGTTTCGGCCGTCAGCACGTTGAGGTAGTTGCCGAGGCCCGCGCGGTAGCGCTGCACGGCGATGTCGTAGGCACCTTCGGCCGCGGTCTGCGCGGCGCGCTGTTCGGCCTGCTGGCGCGTGATCGACTGGGCACTCGTGACCTGGTCGGCCGCGTCGCGCACCGCGTCGATCACGGTGGCGTTGTAGCTCTCGACGGCCGCATCGAGGTCGGCCGACTTGCCGCGCAGGTTGGCGCGCAGCTTGCCGCCCTCGAAGATCGGCAGGCTGATGGCCGGGCCCACGCCCCACTGCTCGCTGCCCGACTTCAGCAGCTTGCCGAAGCCCAGGCTCTGGAAGCCGACGAAGGCCGTGAGGTTCACGTTGGGATAGAAGAGCGTCCTGGCGTTGGCCACGTCGCTGGTGGCAGCTTCGACGCGCCAGCGCGCGGCGGCGATGTCGGCGCGGCGGCCGAGCAGGTCGGCCGGGATGTTCGCCTGCAGCGCCATCGGCTTCACGCCATCGAGCACCGGCGGCTTGAGCGAGGCGGTGACGTTCGGCTGGCCCACGAGCGCGTCGAGCGCGTGCTGCTGCAGCGCGATCTGCTCGTTGAGCGCTTCGATCTGCTGGCGGGCTTCAGGCAGGCCGCCTTCGCTCTGGCGCAGTTCGAGGCGGGTGTCGAGGCCGGCGGAAACGCGGTCGCGCACCAGCTTCAGCGTTTCATCGCGCTGCGCCAGCGTGCGCCTGGCAACGGTGAGCTGGTCGTTCAGGCGCGCCCACTGGAAGTAGCTGCGCGCCACGTTGCTCGCGAGCAGCACGCGGGCCGCGTCGGCATCGGCCGCGGCTGCATTGGCGGCGCCGATGGCGGTGTCCAGCGCGGTGCGGTTCTTGCCGAAGAAGTCGAGCTCCCAGCTCGCGCCCAGCTGCAGCAGGCCGATGTTTTGGGTGGAGCCGCCCAGCGGTGCCGGGTAAATGTAGTTGCTGTTGAACTTCTGGCGGTTCAGGTCGAGATCGGCCTTGACCTGAGGCTTGAGCGCGGCACCGGCGATGTCGGCCGAAGCCTGCGCGCGCGCGAGGCGGGCCTGCGCGACCTGCAGGTTGGGGTTGCCGGCCACGGCCTGGTCGATGAGCGAGTTGAGCTGCGAGTCGCCGAAGGCGAGCCACCACTGGCTGTCGAGGCGGGACACCGGCACGGCGGCGCTGTCGGGCGCGATGCCCAGCGACGAGGCGTCGCGCAGCTTGGCCTGCGAGCCGATGCCGGCCATGTCGGCGCAGCCGGCGAGTGCAACCACCAGCAGCGCGGCGGCCACGACGGGAGTGCGGCGCATGGCGCGCACGGCGAGGGAATCAGTCATTTTTATCTCCACGGGCCGCGAGGGCCTGGGCGTTGTCGAGGATGCGACGCAGATAGCCTTTGAGCTGTTCCCATTCCTCGGTGGTGAAGCCTGCGAGGTGCTCGTTCTGCACCCTGCTGAGCACGTGCGGCACTTCCTTGGCGGCCGCGCGGCCTTCGTCGGTCAGTTCGATGTTGACCACGCGCCGATCTTCGAGCGAGCGCACCCGGCGGCACAGGCCCTTGGCCTCGAGGCGGTCGAGCAGGCGCGTCATGGCGCCGGTGTCGAGCTCGCAGGCCCTGGCCAGTTCGGCCACCGTTGTGGCCGCGCCGACGTGCAGCTTGTAGAGAGGCACCCACTGCGGATAGGTGGGGCTGCCCGGCTCGCACATGCGGGTTTCGACCGACTGGCCGACCGCCGTGACGATGCGGCGCATGAGGTAGCCGATGCTCTCCTCGGCGCGGTAGGTTTCCGGGGTGTAGAAGGCGACGGGCTCACGACGCTCCTCGCCGGTGGAAGCCGACGGGTTCTGAGGGGTGTTGGCATCGCTCATGGCCGCAATATTAGTTGCCTCGGCAATTATTGTCAAGGCTACCTTTGTAGAGGCAAGGGATCGGTAGAATTGGCGCATGGCTTCCTCCCCACCGTCTTCCATGGCCAAGGGCTCGCCCCGATCGCTCTCGGGCCTGAGCCCTTTTCTTCGTCCGTACCGTGTGCAGATCGTGCTGGCGGGCGTCTTCCTGGTGATGGCGGCGGTAACGACGCTGGCTTTTCCTATCGCCTTGCGCAGCCTGATCGACAACGGCCTCATCAGCTCCGACAAGGGCGCCCAGACCATGGCGCTGCGCGAGCATTTCGGCGCCCTCTTCGCCGTGGCCGTGGCGCTGGGCGTGTTCTCGGCGGCGCGCTTCTACACGGTGAGTTGGCTGGGCGAGCGCGTGACGGCCGACATCCGCAACGCCGTCTACGGCCATGTGCTCAGGCAGAGCCCCGCCTTCTTCGAGACCACGCAGACCGGCGAGGTGCTGTCGCGCCTGACAGCCGACACCACGCTGGTGCAGACGGTCGTCGGCTCATCGCTGAGCATGGGCCTGCGCAACGCGGTGATGGGCGTGGGCGCCCTGGCGGTGCTGATCTGGACCAACCCCTACGTGATGGTGCAGGTGCTGGGCATCCTCGTGCTGGTGGTGCTGCCGAGCATGGTTTTCGGCCGCCGCGTGCGCAAGCTGTCGCGCGCCAGCCAGGACCGCGTGGCCGACTCCAGCGCCATCGCCGCCGAAGTGTTGAATGCCATTCCGGTGGTTCAGAGCTACACGGCCGAGAGCCGCGAGGCCGCGCGCTTCAGCGGCTCGACCGAGAACGCCTTCCGCACCGCCGTGCGCCGCACCCGGGCCCGATCGGTGCTGGTGGCTTTCATCATCATCGCGACCTCCGCGGCGCTGCTCTGGGGCCTCTACCAGGGCACGCAGGCCGTGCTGCGCGGCGATATCACCGCCGGACACCTGGGCCAGACCGTGGTCTACGTCGCCATCCTCGCCAGCGCGACCGCCGTGCTCGGCGAGGTCTACGGCGACCTGCTGCGCGCAGCCGGCGCGACCGAGCGCTTGATGGAATTGCTGCACGCGCCCGCAGCCATCGTGTCACCCGCGAATCCAGCGGCTGCGCCCGTCCCCGTAGCGGGCAGCGCGATCAGGTTCGACGCGGTGACCTTCCACTACCCTTCCCGCCCCGGCACACCGGCCTTGCGCGACTTCAGCCTCGATGTCGCACCCGGCGAGACCGTGGCACTGGTGGGATCCAGCGGCGCCGGCAAGAGCACCGTGTTCCAGCTGCTCCTGCGCTACTACGACCCGCAAACGGGCCGCGTATTGCTCGACGGCGCACCGCTTGCCTCGCTGGCCCTGCCCGAGTTGCGCACCCGCATCGGCCTCGTGCCGCAGGACGCGGTGATCTTCTCGGCCAGCGCCTTCGAGAACATCCGCTACGGCAACCCCGAGGCAACCGCCGAGGAAGTGGAAGCCGCCGCCCGCGCCGCCTTCGCCCACGACTTCCTCCAGGCCCTGCCCGAGGGCTACGACACCTTCCTCGGCGAGCGCGGCGTGCGGCTTTCGGGCGGACAGCGACAGCGCATCGCTATCGCGCGCGCGATCCTCAAGAACCCGCCGCTGCTGCTGCTCGACGAAGCCACGAGCGCGCTCGACGCGGAGAGCGAACGCATGGTGCAGGCCGCGCTCGAATCGGCGATGGAGAACCGGACCACGCTGGTGATCGCCCACCGCCTGGCGACGGTGCAGAAAGCCGACCGCATCGTGGTGCTGGACCACGGCGGGATCGTCGAACAGGGAACGCACGCGGCGCTGGTCGCGCAGGGCGGCGTGTATGCGCGGCTGGCCGCGCTCCAGTTCACGGCCTGAACAGGCCGCGCTACTCAGCCAGTTACTGCAGGGTTTCTTTCAGTGCCGCCGGAATCGGCAGCGCCATCACCGGAATGCCCTCGTCGAGCAGCGCCTCGGTCTGCTCGGGCGTGGCCTGCCCGCGGATACCGCGCTCGGGGGTCTCGCCGTAATGCATCTTCCGGGCTTCGTCGGCAAAGCGCTCGCCGACGTCCTCCGTCTTCGCCAGCACCTCGCGCACTGCACGCATCCAGCGGGCTTCGGGCGAGGGATCGGCGGGAACGTTGGAAGCAGCAGCGACTGGAGCAGCCGCAGCAGCCTCCTTCGGCGCCCTGGCGTTGCCGAGGTTGAGGCGCGGCGCGCTCAGCAGCTTGACGATGGCGGTGTCGCCACAGACCGGGCATTCGACCAAGCCGGAGGCCAGCTGGGTCTCGAAATCCTCGCTCGAGGCGAACCAGCCTTCGAAGCCGTGGCCGTGGGTGCAGCGGAGATCGAGAACCTTCATGGCGCGGATTATCCCGCGCTGCCCTGCGCGGGCGCAGCCTGCCAGTCCAGTGCCCATGCGCCCGAAAGGACGTTCTGCAGCCAGAGCGTGCAGGTCAGCGTCTTGGCATCGGTGACCTTGCCTTCGCGGCACCAGCCGGCCAGTTCGTCGGGAGTGGCCGTGAACACGTCGAGGAACTCGCCGTGGTCGAGTTGCCGCTCGCCGAGCGAAAGGCCCCGCGCAAAGTAGATATGGATGATCTCGGTCGAGTAGGCCACGGCGAGGTGCATGGCGCCCGCATACGCCCACTCGCGCGCGGTGTAGCCCGTTTCCTCGATCAGCTCGCGCCGGCCGCAGTCGAACGGATCCTCGCCCGCATCGAGCTTGCCCGCGGGAAACTCGATCATCACGTGGCCGACCGGATAGCGGAACTGCCGCTCCAGCACGACGCGGCCGTCGTCAAGCAGCGGAATGACCACCACGGCGCCCGGGTGCACCACGTACTCGCGCGTGGCGCTGTGGCCATCGGGCAGGCGGATGGTGTCGCGCCGGGCCTTCAGGAACTTGCCGTTGAACAGCTCCTCGCGGCTCTGGAGCTCTTCCTTCAGGTGCGAATCGGCGGTGGAGGTGTCGGTCGGCTTGGTGGTCATGGTCGGTCGCTCGTCCTCTTCAGTGCCTGTGCTTCATCAGGTAGCGCCAGGTGAACCCCGGAAAGGCCAGCACGATGAACAGCGCGCCGGTCACCGCATAGAACTCCCAGCCCTGCGCGGCGATCTGCCCTGCCCTGCGCTCGAACAGCAGCCCGACGCCGCCGGCCAGAAAGTACAAGACCACCAGTTCGGCGAGGCGCACCGCGAGCGACTTGGGAGCAGTCGCCAGAGGCACGACGCCGAACAGGCGGTCGTTGAAGAACGGCAGGTTGGCGGCCACGAGGGCCACCAGGAGAACGACCCAGACGGACGCGGTCTGCGACACCCTAGGTCGGCCGCGTCAGTGGGCCAGCGTCGCCACGATGGCGTCGTAGCACAGCGTCATCAGGCCGCCGGGCACGATGCCCAGGATCAGGATCAGCGCGCCGTTGATCGTCAGCACGGTGCGCACGTCGCGCGGTGCCGACACGGTGGTGGCCGTGACGGGCGCATCGAAGTACATGACCTTGACCACGCGCAGGTAGTAGAAGGCGCCGATCAGCGACATCATCACCGCAAACACGGCCAGGCCGATGTAGATGGCGTGGCCCGAGGCGATCAGCGCCTGCAGCACGGCCAGCTTCGCGTAGAAGCCGACCAGCGGCGGCAGGCCGGCCAGCGAGAACATCGCGATCGACATCACGCCGGCGTACAGCGGGCTGCGCTGGTTCAGGCCGGCGAGGTCGGTGATTTCCTCGCTCTCGAAGCCTTCGCGCGCCAGCAGCAGGATGATGCCGAAGCTCGCGAGCGTGGTCAGCACGTAGGTCACGATGTAGAACATCGCGGCGCTGTAGGCGTACTGGGCGTTGTAGGTGCCCTGCTGGTCCGAACCGGCAACCAGGCCGAGGAGCATGAAGCCCATCTGCGAGATCGTCGAATAGGCCAGCATGCGCTTGAGGTTGCTCTGCGCGATGGCGGCCAGGTTGCCGACCAGCAGCGAGGCGATGGCCAGCACGGCGAGCATCTGCTGCCAGTCGATGGCCAGCGGCTGCAGCGCGTCGACCAGCAGGCGGATGATGATCGCGAAGGCGGCCAGCTCGGGCGCCGCGCCGATCAGCAGCGTGATCGCCGTCGGAGCGCCCTGGTAGACGTCGGGCACCCACATGTGGAACGGGGCTGCGCCCACCTTGAAAGCCAGGCCGGCGACGATGAACACGAGGCCGAACACCAGCACCTGGTGGTTGACCTTGCCGGTTGCGATGGTCTTGAAGACCTCGTTCACGTCGAGCGAACCGGTGGCGCCGTACATCATGGACAGGCCGTAGAGCAGGAAACCGCTGGCCATGGCGCCGAGCACGAAGTACTTCATGGCGGCTTCGCTGGCCACCGCGTTGTCGCGGCGCAGCGCCACCAGCGCGTAGCTCGACAGCGTGAGCAGTTCGAGGCCCAGGTAGATCAGCAGGAAGTTGCTGCCCGAGATCATCACGAACATGCCCAGCAGCGCGAACATGCTGATGGTGAACATCTCGCCGCCGCGCAGCATCTCGCGATCGGCCGCGTAGGGACGGCCGTAGACCAGCGTGATCATCAGGGCGACGGTGGCGAAGCACTTGAGCCAGTTGCCCATCGGGTCGCTGACGACCATGCCGCCGAAGCCGTAGATGGTCTTGGCTTCGGAAGCCTGCAGACCCGACAGCACTGCGACCACGGCCAGCGTGAGCAGCGTCAGGACATAGGTACGGGTGCGGCGCGGGCTCGTGTCCGACAGGTCGACCAGCGCAATGATGCAGGCCATGACCAGCAACACGATTTCGGGGTAGATCGTGACCCAGCTGAGTTTGTCAATCATCTCGTTCTCTTCTTCAGCGTGGCATCAGGAGGGCAGCTTCGAGACTGCCACGTGGCGCAGCAGCTCGGTCACGGAGGCGTCCATCGCGTCGGTGAACGGCTTCGGGAACAGGCCCATCCACAGCACGGCGATGGCCAGCAGCGCCAGCATCAGGAATTCGCGCGAATTGATGTCGCTGAGTTCCTTCACGTGGTCGTTGCCGACCGGGCCCAGATACACGCGCTTGTACATCCAGAGGGTATAGGCGGCGCCGAAGATCAGCGCGGTGGCTGCTCCCAGGCCGATCCAGAAGTTGGCCTTCACGGCGCCCAGGATCACCATCCACTCGCCCACGAAACCGGCGGTGCCCGGCAGGCCGCAGTTGGCCATGGCGAACAGCAGCGCGAACGCGGCGAACTTGGGCATGGTGTTCACCACGCCGCCGTAGTCGGCGATCTGGCGCGAGTGCACGCGGTCGTACAGCACGCCGATGCCCAGGAACATGGCGCCCGAGACGAAGCCGTGGGCGATCATCTGCACGATGCCGCCGGACACGCCCAGCTCATTGAAGATGAAGAAGCCGAGCGTCACGAAACCCATGTGGGCCACCGACGAATAGGCCACCAGCTTCTTCATGTCCTGCTGCACCAGCGCCACCAGGCCGACATAGATCACCGCGATCAGCGACAGCGCGATCATGAGCCAGGCCCATTCGTGCGAGGCGTCGGGAGCGATGGGCATCGAGAAGCGCAGGAAGCCGTAGGCGCCCAGCTTCAGCATGATCGCGGCCAGCACGGCGGAGCCGCCGGTCGGCGCCTCGACGTGCACGTCGGGCAGCCAGGTGTGCACCGGCCACATCGGCACCTTCACGGCGAAGGCCGCGAAGAAGGCGAAGAACAGGAAGGTCTGCGCGGTCGATCCCAGCGGCAGCTTGTGCCACGACAGGATGTCGAAGCTGCCGCCCGACTTGTTGTACAGGTAGATCAGCGCCACCAGCATCAGCAGCGAGCCGAGCAAGGTGTAGAGGAAGAACTTGAACGCCGCGTAGATCTTGTTCGGGCCGCCCCAGATGCCGATGATCAGGTACATCGGGATCAGCGTGGCTTCGAAGAACACGTAGAACAGCACGCCGTCGAGCGCGGCGAACACGCCGATCATGAGGCCCGACAGGATCAGGAACGCGCCCATGTACTGGTTCACGCGCTCGGTGATCACTTCCCAGGCCGAGATCACCACGATGACCGTGATGAACGACGTCAGCAGCACCAGCCAGAGCGACAGGCCGTCGACTCCGAGGTGGTAGTTGACGTTGAAGCGCGAGATCCAGCCCGTCTTCTCGACGAACTGCATCGCGGCGGTGCCGTTCTGGAAGCGCGTGAACAGCGGCACCGTGACCAGGAAGCTCACGATGGAACCGACGAGCGCGACCCAGCGCACGCCCCTGGCGTGCTCGTCACGGCCAAACGCCAGCAGCACGGCACCGAATGCGATCGGCACCCAGATGGCAAGGCTCAACAAACCCATTTTTCTTTTTCTCCAGCGCTAGGCTCAGCGTTTGAACCAGACGAAGTACGTCATCAGGATGAAGACGCCGAGCAGCATCGCGAAGGCGTAGTGATAGATGTAGCCCGACTGCATCCAGCGCACCACACCAGAGATACGGCCCACGACCTTCCACGAACCGTTCACCACGGCACCGTCGATCAGGGCCTGGTCGCCGCCCTTCCACAGGCCGGTACCCAGGGCGCGCGTGGCGCGGGCGATGACGTTCTCGTTGAACCAGTCCATGTAGTACTTGTTCTCGAGCAGGCGGTAGATCGGGCCGAAGGCACGCTTGATCGCCGCCGGCAGCGCCGGGTTGATCATGTACATGTACCAAGACAGGACCACGCCGGCCAGCGCCAGCCAGAACGGCGCCGTCTGCAGGCCGTGCATGGCCATGGCCACCGGACCGTGGAAGGCTTCTTCCAGCTCCTTCATCGCGTGATGCTTGGAAGCGTCCACGAAGATCGCGTTCTTGAAGAACTCGCCGAAGAGCATCGGCTCGATCGTCATGAAGCCGATCACCACCGAAGGAATAGCCAGCAGCACCAGCGGCAGCCAGACCACCCAGGGCGACTCGTGCGGCTTGTGGTCGTGGCCATGGCCGTGATCGTCATGACCGTGGCCATGGTCGTCATGGTGTGCATCGGGGTTCTGGTCGTAGCGTTCCTTGCCGTGGAAGACCAGGAAGTACATGCGGAACGAGTAGAACGCGGTGATGAACACGCCGGCCAGCACCGCGTAGTAGGCGAAGTTCGCGCCCCACAGGTGGCTTTCGTGCACAGCCTCGATGATGCTGTCCTTCGAGTAGAAGCCCGAGAAGAACGGCGTGCCGATCAGGGCCAGCGAACCCAGCAGCGAGGTGATCCAGGTGATCGGCATGTACTTGCGCACGCCGCCCATCCAGCGGATGTCCTGGTTGTGGTGCATGCCGATGATGACCGAGCCGGCGCCGAGGAACAGCAGCGCCTTGAAGAAAGCATGCGTCATCAGGTGGAACACCGCGACCGAGTAGGCCGAGGCACCGAGCGCCACCGTCATGTAGCCGAGCTGCGAGAGCGTCGAGTACGCGACCACGCGCTTGATGTCGTTCTGGATGATGCCCAGGAAGCCCATGAAGAGCGCGGTGATGGCGCCGATCACGAGGATGAAGCTCAGGGCCGTGTCGCTCAGCTCGAACAGCGGCGACATGCGCGCCACCATGAAGATGCCGGCCGTCACCATGGTCGCCGCGTGGATCAGCGCCGAGATGGGGGTCGGGCCTTCCATCGAGTCGGGCAGCCACACGTGCAGCGGGAACTGCGCGCTCTTGCCCATCGCGCCGATGAACAGGCAGATGCAGATCACCGTGATGAGCATCCACTCGGTGCCCGGGAAGGTGATGCCGGCCAGCGTGCCCGCCTTGGCGAAGGCTTCGGTGTAGTTCAGCGTGCCGGCGTAGGCCGCGATCAGGCCGATGCCGAGGATGAAGCCGAAGTCGCCCACGCGGTTGACCAGGAAGGCCTTCATGTTCGCGAAGATCGCGGTCGGCTTGTTGAACCAGAAGCCGATCAGCAGATACGACACCAGGCCCACCGCCTCCCAGCCGAAGAACAGCTGGAGCATGTTGTTGCTCATGACGAGCATCAGCATGGAGAAGGTGAACAGCGAGATGTACGCGAAGAAACGGTTGTAGCCGTCGTCCTCTTCCATGTAGCCGATGGTGTAGATGTGGACCATCAGCGACACGAAGGTCACGACGCACATCATCATGGCGGTGAGGCCGTCGACCATGAAGCCGACTTCCATCTTCAGGCCGCCGACCACCATCCATTCGTAGATGGTCTGGTTGAAGCGGGCACCGTCGGCTATCACGCTCTTGAGCGTCATCGCCGAGATGATGAAGGCGACCAGCACGCCGAGAATGGTCAGCGAATGCGTGACCTTGCGGCCGATGTGATTGCCGCCGAACTTCGTGCCGAACACGCCGGCCAGGGCTGCGCCGACCAGGGGTGCCAGCGGAACGGCCAGCAGTGTGGATGCGGAAAGGGTTGCGCTCATGTTGCTGTCAACCCTTGAGCGAGTTGAGTTCGTCGACGTTGATGTTCGACCTGTTACGGAACAGCAGGACCAGCAGCGCCAGCCCGATCGCCGACTCGGCCGCGGCCACCGTCAGGATGAAGAACACGAAGATCTGGCCATGCATGTCGCCCAGGAAGTGCGAGAAGGCCACGAAGTTCATGTTGACCGCCAGCAGCATCAGCTCGATGGCCATCAGCAGGACGATCAGGTTCTTGCGGTTCAGGAAGATGCCGATCACGGACAGCGCGAAAAGCATCGCGCCGAGCGAAAGAAAGTGTCCGAGCGTGAGCGTCATGCCTTGTTTTCCTTTGCAGCGTCCGCAGCTTCGACCACAGGCTCCGCGGCACGCGTTGCCGGCATCTGCACGATGCGCACGCGGTCGCGTGCCTTCACGCGAACCTGGTCGGCCGGGTTGACGTACTTGCTGTCCTTGCGGGTGCGCAGCGTCAGTGCGATGGCGGCCACGATGGCCACGAGCAGGATGACCGCGGCGATTTCCAGCGGATAGAGATATTCGGAGTAGAGCAGCTTGCCCAGTTCGAGCGTATTGGAGGTGTTGGCCGCTGCCGCATTGGCCGCGGCGCGGGGTGCCTCGCCCAGGCGGAAGCCGCCCATGAGCACCGCCGCCATCTCGAGCGCGATCAGCGCACCTACGCCCGCCGCCAGCGGGAAGTGCTTCCAGAAGCCCTCCCGCAAGCTGTCGACGTTGATGTCCAGCATCATCACCACGAACAGGAACAGCACCATCACGGCGCCCACATACACGAGCACGAGCGAAATCGCGAGGAACTCGGCGCGCAGCAGCAGCCAGATGGCCGATGCCTGGAAGAAGGCCAGAACCAGGTACAGCGCGGCGTACACGGGGTTGCGGGCGGTGATGACGCGGAATGCTGCGAACAGCAGCACCACGGCAAACAGATAGAACAGACCGGTCTTGACGTCCATTGGAATTCGAATTGGTACGGGTTTCGGGCTGAACCGGGTCAGCGGTACTTGGCGTCGGCCGCCTTGTTCGCTGCGATTTCCTTCTCGTAGCGGTCGCCCACGGCCAGCAGCATGTCCTTGGTGAAGTACAGGTCGCCGCGCTTTTCGCCGTGGTATTCGAAGATGTGCGTCTCGACGATCGAGTCGACCGGGCAGCTCTCTTCGCAGAAGCCGCAGAAGATGCACTTGGTCAGGTCGATGTCGTAGCGCGTCGTGCGACGCGAGCCGTCGTCGCGCACGTCCGATTCGATGGTGATCGCCAGCGCCGGGCAGACGGCTTCACAGAGCTTGCAGGCGATGCAGCGCTCTTCGCCGTTCTCGTAGCGGCGCAGCGCGTGCAGGCCGCGGAAGCGCGGCGACAGCGGCGTCTTCTCTTCGGGGAACTGCACCGTGATCTTGCGGGCGAAGGCGTACTTGCCGGTGATGGCCAGGCCCTTGAACAGCTCGAACAGCATGAAGCTGCTCAGGAAGTCCTTGAGCGAGAAAGGCGCGGATGGTGTTGCGGTGTGCGCAGCAGACATGATGTTGGCGCTCCCTGTTATTTCCAGATGTTGAACGGCGTCTGCATCCAGCCACCGACCACGACCAGCCACACGAGCGTGACGGGAATGAAGATCTTCCAGCCCAGACGCATGATCTGGTCATAGCGGAAGCGCGGGAACGTCGAACGCACCCACAGGAACATGGTGACCACGCAGAAGGTCTTGAGGCCCAGCCAGATCCAGCCCGGAATGAAGCTCAGGAACTCGAACGGGGGCAGCCATCCGCCGAGGAACAGCACCACGGTCAGGATCGAGACGAGCCACATGTTGGCGTATTCGGCCAGGAAGAACATCGCGAAGCTCATGCCCGAATACTCGATCATGTGGCCGGCCACGATTTCGGATTCGCCTTCCACCACGTCGAAGGGGTGGCGGTTGGTTTCGGCGAGGCCCGAGATGAAGTAGACGACGAAGATCGGCAGCAGCGGCAGCCAGTTCCACGACAGGACGCTGATGCCCATGTCTGCGAACATACCCTTGCCCTGCACGTTGACGATCTCGGTCATGTTCAGGCTGCCGGTGACCATCAGCACCACGACGAAGCAGAAGCCCATCGCGATTTCGTAGCTCACCATCTGTGCCGAGGCGCGCAGCGCGCCAAGAAAGGCGTACTTCGAGTTCGACGCCCAGCCGGCGATGATCACGCCGTACACCTCGAGCGAGGTGATGGCCATCACGAACAGCAGGCCGGCGTTGATGTTGGCCAGCGCCACGTCGGGGCCGAAGGGAATCACGGCCCATGCGGCGAGCGCCGGCATGATGGTCATGATCGGGCCGAGCAGGAACAGGCCCTTGTTGGCGACCGTCGGAAGAATGATTTCCTTGGTCATCAGCTTGAGCGCGTCGGCGATCGGCTGGAGCAGGCCCAGCGGTCCAATGCGGTTCGGGCCGATGCGGATCTGCGTGAAGCCGATGGCCTTGCGCTCCCACAGCGTGAGGTACGCCACGGCCAACATCAGCGGGATGACCACGATGATGATCTTGATCAGCGTCCAGATCACCGGCCAGACCACGCCGGTCCACCAGCCCGCGGCCACCAGGCCCTGGCCGAAGCCGTGAATGGTGTCGACGATCATGCCAATGCCTCCTCGGCACCAGCCGTCACGTTGGAGCCAGCCGATGCGTTGCGCGCGTCGGCTGTCAGTTGCAGCGATGGTGCGCGGCGCACGATCGAATCCAGCTGGTAGATGCTCGCGACCACGGGTGCAGCAGCCGCGCCGTCGGCAGCGACCGCAGTGGCGGACGTGGCGTTGCTCAGCGCATTCGCGGGCACGGCGCCCTTCTCACCCACGGTGGCCAGCACTTCGGCGGTCGATTCGAACGCGAAGCCGGGCAGGCCCAGCAGGTTGGCCAGCACGCGCAGCACCTTCCAGGCCGGACGGGTTTCGCCCAGGGGCTTCACCACGGCGTGGAAGCCCTGGACGCGGCCCTCGGCGTTGACGAAGGTGCCGGGCGTTTCGCTGAACGGGGCGATCGGAAGCAGCACGTCGCTGAATTCGAGGTTGGCCTTGAAGGGGCTCAGCGTGACGACCATTTGCGCATTGCCGATGACATCGGCCGCGGCTGCGCCGGCTGCCGAGTCGAACACCGGCTCGGTGTTCAGCAGCATCACGGCCTTCAGGCCCGAGCCAGCGGCGAGCATGCGGCCGGCATCCAGGCCGCCGTTCTTCGGGAACGCGCCGACGATCTGCGCGCCCACGGTGTTGGCCGCCTCGGTCAGGTAACCGACGGTGGCGCCGGTCTGCGCGCCGATCCAGTTGGCCAGCGCCAGCAGGCTGCTGGCCTGTGCGTGGTGCGCGGCTGCATTGCCGAGCAGGATGGCCTTG
This sequence comes from Variovorax sp. 278MFTsu5.1, assembly GCF_048305045.1. Classification (NCBI taxonomy): domain Bacteria; kingdom Pseudomonadati; phylum Pseudomonadota; class Betaproteobacteria; order Burkholderiales; family Comamonadaceae; genus Variovorax; species Variovorax sp. 278MFTsu5.1. The sequence goes on along the minus strand of NZ_CP157622.1, from coordinate 2,594,703 downwards.
CGTTCGCCGCTCAGCAGCGAGGCAGCGATCGCCTTGGCGGCGGCGTCCGGTGCGTTCTTCGGCGCCAGAGGAGCGGCCGCGCCACTGGTTTCGCCGATGGCTGCAGCCACCGCGGCCAGCGCCTCGACCCACTCGCCGGCATCGACGATGGTCGACTGTGCCACGTTGATGGCCCAGGCGTCGCGGTCGGCCATCAGGCTGGCCGAAGTGATCACCGACAGCGCGGCGCCCTTTCGCACGGCCTGGCGGATGCGCTGCGCGAACAGCGGGTGCTCCTTGCGCAGGTTCGAACCCACGACGAGCGCGCGCTGCAGCTGCGTGAGCGACGCGATGGAAGTGCCGAGCCAGCGCACGCCTTCGAAGGCGGCGAATTCGGCATTGCGCAGGCGGTAGTCGATGTTGTCGCTGCCGAGCTCACGCGTGAGCATGGCGGCGAGCTGCAGCTCTTCGAGCGTGCTGTGCGGGCTGACCAGCGTACCGATGCTCTGCGCGCCGTGGTCGGCCTTGATCTGCTTGAGGCCGTTGGCGACGTACTCGAGCGCCGTCTGCCAGTCGACCTGCTGCCACTGGCCGCCCTGCTTCAGCATGGGCTGCGTCAGGCGCTCGGGGCCATTGAGCGCTTCGTACGAGAAGCGGTCGCGGTCGGCGATCCAGCATTCGTTGACATCTTCGTTCTCGAGCGGCACCACGCGCATCACGCGGTTGTTCTTGACCTGGACGATCAGGTTGGCGCCGGTGGAGTCGTGCGGGCTCACCGACTTGCGGCGCGACAGTTCCCAGGTGCGGGCGCTGTAGCGGAAGGGCTTGCTCGTGAGCGCGCCGACCGGGCAGATGTCGATCATGTTGCCCGAGAGTTCGGAGTCGACCGAGTCGCCCACGAAGGTTTCGATTTCGGAGTGCTCGCCGCGGTTCGACATGCCGAGCTCCATCACGCCGGCCACTTCCTGGCCGAAGCGGACGCAGCGCGTGCAGTGGATGCAGCGGCTCATCTCTTCCATGCTGATCAGCGGGCCGACGTCCTTGTGGAAGACGACGCGCTTTTCCTCTTCGTAGCGCGAAGAGGAACCGCCATAGCCGACGGCCAGGTCCTGCAGCTGGCATTCGCCGCCCTGGTCGCAGATCGGGCAATCCAGCGGGTGGTTGATCAGGAGGAACTCCATGACCGACTGCTGCGCCTTGATGGCCTTCTCGCTCTTGGTGCGAACGATCATGCCCTGCGTGACGGGCGTGGCGCAGGCCGGCATCGGCTTGGGCGCTTTCTCCACGTCCACGAGGCACATGCGGCAGTTGGCCGCGATGCTCAGTTTCTTGTGATAGCAGAAGTGCGGGATGTACGTGCCGGCCTTGTCGGCAGCGTGCATGACCATGCTGCCTTCGGCGACTTCGACCTTCTTGCCGTCGAGTTCGATTTCAACCATATGTGTATTTCTCGCGCTCAGGCCTTGACGGGCGCTTTCGGTACGTAGCCCGGGATCAGGGCCTCGAACTCATGGCGGAAGTGCTTGATCATGGCGCGCACCGGCATTGCCGCCGCGTCGCCGAGGGCGCAGATCGTGCGGCCCTGGATGTTGTCGGCCACCGAGTTCAGCAGGTCCATGTCGGACGCCCTGCCCTGCCCATTGTGGATGCGGTCCACCACGCGGTAGAGCCAGCCGGTGCCTTCGCGGCACGGCGTGCACTGGCCGCAGGACTCGTGCATGTAGAAGTACGACAGGCGGCGCAGCGACTCGACCATCGAACGGCTGTCGTCCATCACGATGACGGCGCCCGAGCCCAGCATGGAGCCGGCCTTGGAGATGGAGTCGTAGTCCATCGTGCATTCCATCATGATCGACGCGGGCAGCACCGGCGCGGACGAACCGCCGGGAATCACCGCCTTCAGCGTGCGGCCCTTGCGAACGCCGCCGGCCAGCTCCAGGAGCTTGGAGAACGGCGTGCCCATCGGGACTTCGTAGTTGCCGGGCAGCTCGACGTCGCCGCTCACCGAGTAGATCTTGGTGCCGCCGTTGTTCGGCTTGCCGCACTCGAGGTAGGCCTGGCCGCCGTTGCGGATGATCCAGGGCACCGCCGCGAAGGTCTCGGTGTTGTTGATGGTGGTGGGCTTGCCGTACAGGCCGAAGCTGGCGGGGAACGGCGGCTTGAAGCGCGGCTGGCCCTTCTTGCCTTCCAGCGATTCGAGCAGCGCGGTTTCCTCGCCGCAGATGTAGGCGCCGAAGCCGTGGGCCGCGTGCAACTGGAAGTTGTACGTGCTGCCCATGATCTTGTCGCCGAGATAGCCGGCGGCACGCGCCTCTTCGAGAGCTTCCTCGAAGCGCTCGTAGGTCTGGAATATCTCGCCGTGGATGTAGTTGTAGCCCACGCTGATGCCCATCGCGTAGGCGGCGATGGCCATGCCCTCGATCACGATGTGCGGGTTGAACTGCAGGATGTCGCGGTCCTTGCACGTACCCGGCTCGCCTTCGTCGGAGTTGCAGACGAGGTACTTCTGGCCCGGGAACTGGCGGGGCATGAAGCTCCACTTCAGGCCGGTCGGGAAGCCCGCGCCGCCGCGGCCGCGCAGGCCGGAGGCCTTCACTTCGGCGATCACCTGGTCGGGCGTGAGGCCCTCGGTCAGGATCTTGCGCAGGGCCTGGTAGCCGCCGCGCGCCTCGTAGTCGGCCAGGCGCCAGTTGGTGCCGTCGAGGCCGGCATAGATCTGCGGCTCGATGTGGCGGTCATGGAAACAGGTCTGGACGCCCGTCGCCTGGAACTGCTGGAGCACTTGTTCGGGTGACATCAGGAAGCCTCCCCCTTGGTGGCCGGCGCGGCGTTGCGCAGGCCGTCGACCAGCTGGTCGAGCTTCTCGTTGCTCATGAAGCTGCACATCGTGCGGTCGTTGACCAGCATCACGGGCGAATCGGCGCAGGCGCCCAGGCATTCGCTCTGCTGCAGCGTGAACAGGCCGTCGGGCGTGGTCTCGCCCATCTTGATGCCGAGCTTCTTCTCGAGATGCACGAGGGCGGTGACGCCATCGCGCAGCTGGCAAGGCAGGTTGGTGCACACGTTGAGCTTGAACTTGCCCACCGGATGCTGGTTGTACATGTTGTAGAAGGTCGTCACCTCGTGCACGGCAATGGGCGCCATGCCGAGGTACTCGGCGATCTCGCGCTCGCGCTGCAGGCTGACGTAGCCCTCGTTCTGCTGGACGATGGACAGGCAGGCCATCACGGCCGACTGCTTGCCCGCCTCGGGGTACTTCGCCACCTCGCGCGCAAAGCGCTCGAGGATCGCAGGCTCCAGAGGGGCAGAAGGCGCCGAGGGCGCCGTGTCATGGTGGGTCGAGGAAGTCATTCGCTCTTTCTCACCTGTCGATCTCGCCGAACACGATGTCCATCGTGCCGATCACCGCGACAGCGTCGGCGATCATGTGACCGCGCGACATTTCGTCGAGGGCGGCTAGGTGCGGGAAACCAGGGGCGCGGATCTTCAGGCGGTACGGCTTGTTGGCGCCGTCGCTCACGAGATAGATGCCGAACTCGCCCTTCGGATGCTCGACGGCGGCATAGGCCTGGCCTTCGGGCACATGGAAGCCTTCGGTGAAGAGCTTGAAATGGTGGATCAGCTCCTCCATGTTCGCCTTCATCGATTCGCGCGCGGGCGCGGCGACCTTGTGGTTGTCGGTGATGACAGGACCGGGGTTGGCACGCAGCCAGGCCGAGCACTGCTGGATGATCCGGTTGGCCTGGCGCATCTCCTCGACGCGGACCAGGTAGCGGTCGTAGCAGTCGCCGGTCTTGCCCACGGGCACGTCGAACTGCATGCGGTCGTAGACGTCGTAGGGCTGCTTCTTGCGCAGGTCCCATTCGATGCCCGAGCCGCGCAGCATGGGGCCGGTGAAGCCGAGGTTCAGGGCGCGCTCCGGCGAAACCACGCCGATGCCGACGGTGCGCTGCTTCCAGATGCGGTTGTCGGTGAGCAGCGTCTCGTACTCGTCAACCATCTTCGGGAAGCGCTTGCAGAAGTCGTCGACGAAGTCGAGCAGCGACCCCTGGCGGTTCTCGTTGAGCTTCTCGATGGCCTTCGCGTTCTTGACCTTGCTGACCTTGTAGCGCGGCATCGCGTCGGGCAGGTCGCGGTACACGCCGCCCGGACGGAAGTACGCCGCGTGCATGCGCGCGCCGGAAACGGCCTCGTACATGTCGAACAGGTCTTCGCGCTCGCGGAAGCAGTAGATGAGCATGTTCATCGCGCCGCAGTCGAGGCCGTGCGCGCCGAGCCACAGCAGGTGGTTCAGCAGGCGGGTGATCTCGGCGAACATCACGCGGATGTATTGCGCGCGCTCCGGCACCTCGAGGCCCAGCATCCGCTCGATGGCCAGGCAGTAGGCGTGCTCGTTGCTCATCATCGACACGTAGTCGAGACGGTCCATGTACGGCAGCGACTGGATGAAGGTGCGCGTTTCGGCAAGCTTCTCGGTGGCGCGGTGCAGCAGGCCGATGTGGGGGTCGGCGCGCTGGATGACCTCGCCGTCCAGCTCGAGCACCAGGCGCAGCACGCCGTGCGCTGCCGGGTGCTGGGGACCGAAGTTGAGTGTGTAGTTCTTGATTTCGGCCATATCAGTCAGTGCAAACCGCCGCCGTAGTTGTCTTCGCGGATCACGCGCGGGGTGATTTCGCGCGGCTCGATGGAAACCGGCTGGTAGACCACGCGCTTCTGCTCTTCGTCGTAGCGCATCTCGACATGACCCGACACCGGGAAGTCCTTGCGGAACGGATGGCCGATGAAGCCGTAGTCGGTCAGAAGGCGGCGCAGGTCGTCGTGGCCTTCGAACACGATGCCATAGAGGTCGAAGGCTTCGCGCTCGAACCAGGTGGCGGAGTTCCAAACGGACTGCAGCGAGTCGACCACGGGGAAGTCGTCGCTCGATGCGAGCACCGTCAGGCGCACGCGCTGGTTGAGACTCACCGACAGCAGATGGGAGACGACGCCATAGCGCCCGCCCTGCCACTCGCCGTCACGGTAGTCGGAGTAGTCCATGCCGCAGAGGTCGATCAGCTGCTCGAAGCGGCAGCCGGGCGCATCGCGCAGCAGCAGTGCAGCCTCGAGGTAGTCGGCAGCGCCGACCACCACGTTCACCTCGTCGAGGGCGACGGTCACGCTCTTGGCCTTGGCGCCGAGCGTCTCGGCGACGGTGGCGCGCAGCACCTCCGGCGAAATTGCAAAGTCAGTCATCGTCGGCGATCCCTCAGGCGCGGGCAATGGTGTTGGTGCGGCGAATCTTCTGCTGCAGCTGGATCACGCCGTAGAGCAAGGCCTCGGCGGTGGGCGGGCAACCCGGAACGTAGACATCGACCGGCACGATGCGGTCGCAGCCGCGCACGACCGAATAGCTGTAGTGGTAGTAGCCACCGCCATTCGCGCACGAACCCATGGAGAGAACCCAGCGCGGCTCCGGCATCTGGTCGTAGACCTTGCGCAGGGCCGGAGCCATCTTGTTGCACAGCGTGCCGGCCACGATCATCAGGTCGGACTGGCGCGGGCTGGGGCGGAACAGCATGCCGAAGCGGTCGATGTCATAGCGGGCGGCGCCCGCGTGCATCATCTCCACCGCACAGCATGCAAGGCCGAAGGTCATCGGCCAGAGAGAACCAGTCTTCGCCCAGTTGACGACCGAATCGTAGGTCGTGGTGACGAAGCCTTCCTTGAGAACGCCTTCAATGGCCATCGTGTTTCTTCCTTGTCATTCCCAGTCGAGCGCGCCCTTTTTCCACTCGTAGGCGAAGCCCACGACGAGGATGGCGAGAAAGATCATCATGGCCCAGAAGCCAACAGCGCCGATTTCCTTGAGCGCAATAGCCCATGGAAAGAGGAATGCAATTTCGAGGTCGAACAGGATGAAGAGAATCGCGACGAGGTAATAGCGCACGTCGAACTTCATGCGCGCATCCTCGAAGGCCTCAAAGCCACACTCGTACGGGGAGTTCTTCGCGGTGTCGGGCCTGTTGGGGCCGAGAATGTATCCGATGACCTGAGGGGCGACGCCTACGCCGACTCCGACCAGAATGAACAAAAGGACGGGGAGGTAGGAGTCGAGATTCATCGAGAGTTTTTCACCGCTTGCCACCGGCAGGAAGAACCTCTGGATGAGGTTTTCCGCCGATGAGATTTGGTGCGGTCGGCGAGACTCGAACTCGCACAGCTTTCGCCACTACCCCCTCAAGATAGCGTGTCTACCAATTTCACCACGACCGCGGTTTTTGCTGTTCGGATGGCATGAGGTACCTGCAAGAGGAATTTGGCTTTCCGAACAGATTTAGAGTTTACCCTGAAATGGAGCCATTTCTCACGGGCAACTCATGAAAACGAGTTGATTACTTGCCCGGAATCTGCCCCGCACCCGAAACAGGGGCTGCAGGAGCCGAAGCAGGCGCATTCGGAGCTGCCGCACCGGGGATCTCGTTCGCAGCACCGGAGGCCGGCGCAGCAGGCGCACCCACTGCCGCACGCTCCAGAAGACTGCCGCCGCCAGCAGGACGCGCATGGCTGAAGTAGGCCAGCAGCAGCGTGCAAGCGAAGAACACCGCGGCAAGCACTGCCGTGGTGCGCGACAGGAAGTTGGCACTGCCGCTGGCACCGAACAGGCTGCCGGCGCTGCCGCTGCCGAAGGCCGCGCCCATGTCGGCGCCCTTGCCGTGCTGGATCAGGATGAGGCCGATCATCGCGAGCGCTGCCAGCATCTGCACGCCGACCAGAAGGTTGAGGACCACGTTCATTCGTTCTTACTCCTAATTTGATGCAACCGGTGCGCGTTCAACGCGCAGCGGCGGAAATGATCTGCAGAAAGTCGGGCGCCTTGAGCGACGCACCGCCGATGAGGCCGCCATCGATGTCGGCCTGCGCCAGCAGCTCCGCGGCATTCGCCGCGTTCATGCTGCCGCCATAAAGAATGCGGATGCCGGCGGCATGCTCGCTGGCCGCGTGATGCAGTTGTGCGCGCAGCACCGCGTGCACTGCCTGCGCCTGCTCCGGCGTGGCCGTCTTGCCTGTGCCGATGGCCCAGACAGGCTCATAAGCCACCACGATCTCGCTGATGCAATGGCCGTTCACGTGAATGACGGCAGCCAGCTGGCGCTTGACCACCTCTTCGGTCTGCCCTGCTTCGCGCTGCGCAAGGGTCTCGCCCACGCAGACGATCGGCGTGATGCCGTTGGCCAGCGCAGCCGCGGTCTTGGCAGCAACCGCTTCGTCGCTCTCGCCGTGGTACTGGCGACGCTCGGAGTGGCCGACGATCGCATAGCGCACGCCGAAGTCCTTCAGCATCGCGGCCGATTGCTCGCCCGTGAACGCGCCTTGCGGGTGCGCCGAGACATCCTGCGCGCCGAGCGCCAGGGCCGGCGAAGCCGCCAGCAGCGACTGCAGCTGCGCGAAATACGGAGCGGGCGCGCACAGCGCCACGTCGCAGGCGGCCGGGCTCGCGGCCAGGCCCTGCTGGAGGGCCTTCACCAGCGCCTCGTTGGCAGCCAGGCCGCCGTTCATCTTCCAGTTGCCGGCGATCAGTTTCTTCTTCGTTGTCATCGCGTTCTTCTCGTCACCATGTCAGCACGATCTTGCCGATGTGCTGGTTCGATTCCATCAGCGCATGAGCCTGGGCCGCGCCGCTTGGCTCACCCGCCGCGGCAAAGGTGCTGTGGATCACGGGCTTGATCGCGCCGCTTTCCAGCAGCGGCCACACCTTCTCGCGCAACGCCCTGGCAATGGCGCCCTTGAACGCCACGGGCCGCGGACGCAGCGTCGAGCCGGTGATCGTGAGCCGCCTGCGCAGCACGAGACCCGCATTGATCTCGCTCTTCACGCCGCCCTGCACCGCGATGATGACCAGACGGCCATCTTCGGCCAGGCATTCGACCTCGCGCGCCACGTAGTCGCCGGCGACCATGTCGAGCACCACGTCCACGCCCTTGCCGCCCGTGAGCTTCTTCGCCTCTTCGACGAAGTCGCTGGTACGGTAGTTGATGGCGTGGTCGGCGCCGAGCTTGAGGCAGGCTTCACACTTGTCGTCGCTGCCGGCCGTGACGATCACGGTCGCGCCGAGCGCCTTGGCGATCTGGATCGCCGTGACGCCGATGCCGCTCGAGCCGCCCTGAATGAGCAGCGTCTCACCCTTCTGGAGGCGGCCGCGTTCGAACACGTTGCTCCAGACGGTGAAGAAGGTCTCGGGCAGAGAGGCCGCTTCGAGATCGCTCCACCCTTTGGGCACTGGCAGGCATTGCGCCACGGGCGCCACGCACAGCTCGGCATAGCCGCCGCCGGCAATCAGCGCGCAGACGCGATCGCCGACCTTGAAGCCGGCCTCTGCCAACGCCGCGGCATCGCCCGACACGATCTCGCCAGCCACTTCGAGGCCCGGCAGATCGGACGCGCCCGGCGGCACCGGGTAGTGCCCCTTGCGCTGCAACACGTCGGGGCGATTGACGCCACTCGCCGCAACGCGGATCAGCAGTTCGCCGGCGCCCGCGACGGGGTCGGGACGCTCGGCGACGCGCAGCACCTCGGGGGCGCCGTACGAAGTGATTTCAATGGCTTTCATGGTCTTTCGGCCTCCAGCGCCCGCAGATGGGGCGCAGCTTGACGTTCAAAAGATGAAGAGGCAGCAATGGCGGCTGCATGCACAGCCGCCACCCTCGCGCCCTTCTTACTCCTGAGGCTCGCGCGGAGCTTGCTGCTGCGGCTGCTCGCCGGCCGGCGCTTCGCTGCGCGGCTGTTGCTGCTGTTCGTTGAAGCGAGGCGCGCGTTCGCCGCGATCGCCGCCGCGGTCACCACCACGCTCGCCGCGATCACCGCGGTCTCCGCGGTCGCCACGCTCACGACGCTCGCCGCGGTCACCACGGTCTTCGCGCGGGGGACGCTCGCTGAACTCCATGCCGGCCGGACGCTCGGTCAGGGCCTTCATGGACAGCTTGACGAGGCCCTTGTCGTCGGTCTCGAGGACCTTGACCTTCACGATCTGGCCTTCGCTCAGGTAGTCGGTCACCTTCTCGACGCGTTCGTGCGCGATCTGGCTGATGTGCAGCAGGCCGTCCTTGCCGGGCAGCAGGTTGATGAGCGCACCGAAGTCCAGGATCTTGGTGACCGGGCCTTCGTAGACCTTGCCGATTTCGACTTCGGCAGTGATCTGCTCGATGCGCTTCTTGGCCATCTCGGCCTTTTCCGGATCGGTCGAGGCGATGGTGATGGTGCCGTCTTCGTCGATGTTGATCGTCGTGCCGGTTTCTTCCTGCAGGCCGCGGATGACCGCGCCGCCCTTGCCGATCACGTCGCGGATCTTCTCGGGGTTGATCTTCAGCGTGGTCAGGCGCGGTGCGAACTGCGACACGTCGGACTTGGCCTCGCCCATCGCTTCCTGCATCTTGCCGAGGATGTGCATGCGCGCTTCCTTGGCCTGTGCCAGCGCGACCTGCATGATTTCCTTGGTGATGCCCTGGATCTTGATGTCCATCTGCAAGGCGGTGATGCCGTTGGTCGTACCGGCCACCTTGAAGTCCATGTCGCCCAGGTGATCCTCGTCGCCCAGGATGTCGGTCAGCACCGCGAAGCGGTTGTCTTCCTTGATCAGGCCCATGGCGATGCCCGCCACGTGCGCCTTCATGGGCACGCCGGCGTCCATCATCGAGAGGCAGCCGCCGCACACCGATGCCATCGACGACGAGCCGTTCGACTCGGTGATTTCCGACACCACGCGGACCGTGTACGGGAACTCTTCCTTGTTCGGCAGCACGGCGACCAGCGCGCGCTTGGCCAGGCGGCCGTGGCCCACTTCGCGGCGCTTGGTGGAGCCCATGCGGCCCACCTCACCGGTGGCGAAGGGAGGCATGTTGTAGTGGAACAGGAAGCGGTCCTCGTACTCGCCGGCCAGCGCGTCGATGCGCTGTGCGTCGCGCTCGGTGCCCAGCGTGGTCACGACCAGCGCCTGCGTCTCGCCGCGCGTGAACAGGGCCGAGCCGTGGGTGCGGGGCAGCACCGAGTTGCGGATTTCGATGGGACGCACGGTGCGCGTGTCGCGGCCGTCGATGCGCGGCTCGCCCGACAGGATCTGGCTGCGCACGATCTTCGATTCGATGGCGAACAGCAGGTCGGAGACCTTGCCGGAGTCGAATTCGGCGCCTTCGGCCTTCAGGGCCTCGAGCACGCTGGCGTTGGCTTCGCGCAGGGCCTGGGTGCGGGCCTGCTTGCTGCGGATCTGGTAGACGGCGCGCAGCTTGTCTTCGGCCAGGCCCTTGACCTTGGCGACGAAGGCTTCGTCTTCGGCAGGCGCTTGCCAGTCCCACACCGGCTTGCCGGCGTCGCGCACGAGTTCATGGATCGCGTCGATGGCGATGTTGGCCTGCTCGTGGCCGAACACCACGCCACCCAGCATGACTTCTTCGCTCAACTGCAGGGCTTCGGACTCGACCATCAGCACGGCGGCTTGCGTGCCGGCCACGACGAGGTCCATCTGCGAATCCTTGCGGGCGGTCTGGCCCGGGTTCAGCACGTACTGGCCGTTGATGTAGCCCACGCGGGCGGCACCGATCGGGCCGTTGAACGGCACGCCGGAGATCGACAGGGCGGCGCTCACGCCGATCATGGCGGCGATGTCGGCGTCGACTTCGGGGTTCAGCGAGATCGTGTGCACGACCACGTGCACTTCGTTCAGGAAGCCTTCGGGGAACAGCGGACGGATCGGGCGGTCGATCAGGCGGCTGGTCAGCGTTTCATGCTCGCTGGGCTTGGCTTCGCGCTTGAAGAAGCTGCCGGGGATCTTGCCCGCGGCATAGGTCTTCTCGATGTAGTCGACGGTCAGCGGGAAGAAGTCCTGGCCGGGCTTGGCCGACTTGGAGGCGACCACGGTCGCGAGGATGACGGTGCCCTCGATGTCGACGAGCACTGCGCCGCTGGCCTGGCGGGCGATCTCGCCCGTTTCCATGACCACGGTCTTGCCGCCCCATTGGAACGACTTGGTGACTTTGTTGAAGAGGCTCATGTTTTGCTCCTGTTTTGATAGCGAACTACACGGAGTCCGCAGGTGACGGAGGCTTCTCAGAACACGATGCCATTCCAGCGAAGCTCGGCGGGAACTTCATTGGAATGACACAGCTTCGCTCTGTTTGGGCACTCCGAAAGTGGATCGCGAAGTAAAAAACGCCTGAGCTAGCGGACTAACCCAGGCGTTTTTTCATGCGATTTGGATTACTTGCGCAGACCCAGCTTGGCGATCAGCGCGGTGTAACGGTCGGCGTCCTTGGACTTGAGGTAGTCGAGGAGCTTGCGACGGCGGCTCACCATGCGCAGCAGGCCGCGACGACCGTGGTGGTCCTTGGCGTGCGTCTTGAAGTGGGGGGTGAGCTCGTTGATGCGGGCGGTCAGCAGTGCGACTTGCACTTCGGGGCTGCCGGTGTCGTTGGCGGCGCGGGCGTTGTCCTTGACAACTTCGGCCTTGATGGAGGCTGCGATCATGTTGATTTCCTTGTTCCTGGATGTTTGACTTGCGGCCAGGACTGGAACTGCCCTCGCCGTGCGCCTTGCGGCATGCAAAGCCTTGGGATTATAGCCCGACCGCCCCGCCCGGCCCTTTTACCCCCTTGGAAGCACGGGCAGGCCTCCCGTCGAGCGACGCCAGCCCCACCGCGCCCAGCACGCAGGCCGCCCCGCCGATCTGCGCCGCGCTGATGCTCTCGCCCAGCCACAGCGCCGCCAGCACCAGCGCCGAGACCGGCAGGACGGCCGTGAACAGCGCCGCCTCTGCCCCGTTCAGCCGGGAAGACCCGGCAAACCACAGTACGAAGCCCAGCACCGTGGGCACCAGCGCGTAGTAGGCGACGCCGGCCAGCGCCTCGGCGGGCAAAGGCCGCTCCCAGGCCCGCTCGAAAAGAGCCGGAGCCAGCGAAAGCAACAGCCCGAACGCCGTCATCAGCGTCGAAAGCGCCAGCGGCCGCACCGGAACCCGCAGCCGCTTGTTGAGCAGGATGAACATCGCCTCGCAGATCACCGCACCCAGCACCAGCAGGTTGCCTGCCAGCGCCGCCGGGGAGCTCGATCCCGCCGCCGCACCGCCCCCGGGCCAGCTGATCGCCAGCACCCCGACCGTCGCCAGCACGATGCTGCCCACCAGATACCGCCCCGGCCGCTCGCGCAGCGCGATCACCGCCACCAGCGCAGCTACCGCCGGCAAGGTGCCCGCCACCACGCCCGCGCTGGCGGCCGGCGCCCAGCGCACGCCGAGGATCAGCAGCACCGTGTAACCCACGCTCCCCAGCCCCGCCTGGCACACGAGCAGCGCCAGGTCGCGCCGATCGGGCCGCGGCCATGGCGTACGGGTCAACCGCAGCAGCACGAGAAAGACCGGCAGCGCCAGCGCGAAGCGCAGCGCCGTCGCGGTGAAAGGCGGCAGCCCCGCCGCGATGACCTTGCTGGCCACCACCGTGCTCCCGACCGTGACCATTGCCAGCGCACAAAGCGCCATGCCCTTGAACCGTTGCGACATCCCGGACCTTCCGCCTTCGTGGAGAAAAGCCCGAGCTTCGCGGCCCGGCCGCGCCGCGTATTGAACGAAATTGCAGCCGGCCGACCGGCCGTGTTGCAGCCGGTGTTACTTCTGCCGCGCCAGCCAGTCGCGCAGCCGCTCCACGCCTTTCACCAGCCGCTGCGGATCCTTCGACGCAAAGCACCAGCGCAGCCAGCCCTGCGCCTCGGGCGCGAAGGCATTGCCCGGCGCGAGCCCCAGGCCGGCCTCGGCCACCAGCCGCTTGGCCACTTCGAGCGAGTCGCCGAAGCCTTCGAGCCGGAAGAAGGCGTACATGCCGCCCTTGGCCGGCGCCACCTGCACGCCCGGCAGCGCGGCCAGCAGCGGCACCAGCGTGTCGCGGCACTGCTTCAGGTGCGCCACCACGCGCGGCGTGATCTCGGCCGTGTGCTCGATGGCGGCAATGGCTGCGCGCTGCGTGAACACGCTGACGCACGAGGTGTTGAACTCGATCAGCTTGCCGATGCCATCGACCATCGACGGCGGCAGCACCAGCCAGCCGAGGCGCCAGCCGGTCATCAGGAAGCTCTTCGAGAAGCTGTGCGTGACCACGAGCCGGTCGTCCGGCTTCGAGATGTCGAGGAAGCTCGGCGCGCAGGCGTTGGGCGTGGGCTCGAAATAGAGCCGCTCGTACACCTCGTCGGCCAGGATCCACGTGCCCGTCTGGCGGCAGTGGTCGAGCACGGCCTGCTGCTCGTCGCGGCTCATGGTCCAGCCCGTCGGGTTGTTCGGCGCGTTGACGATCAGCAGCCTGGTCTTCGAGGTGACCGCCGCGCGCAGCGCCTGCAGGTCGAGCGTCCACTGCCCGTTCACCGGCACCAGCGGCAGCGTGCGCACGTGCGCGCCCATGATCGCGGGCTGCGCCGTGAGGTTGGGCCACACCGGCGTGACGGCGACCACCTCGTCGCCCGCGTCGACCAGCGCCTGCACCGCCAGCATCAGCGCGCTCACGCCACCCGAAGTGACGGCGATGCGCGACGCCTCGACGGCGGGGTGCAGCGCGCTGGTGTAGCGCGCGATGGCTTCGCGCAGCTCGGGCAGGCCGAGGTTGTGGGCGTAGAAGGTCTCGCCACGCTGCAGCGATTCGATGGCCGCCTGGCGGACCACCTCGGGGGTGACTTCGTCGCTCTCGCCGAACCAGAAGGCCAGCACGTCGTCGCGGCCCATGCCGGCATTGGCGACTTCGCGGATTTTCGATGCTTCGAGGTTGTGGATGGCTTCACGCATGTAGGCAGTTCCTGTTGTTCGTCATCAGCTTCAAGGTCTCTTCATCTTGCACGAGGTCGGCAGCTCGGCGCGCTCCGGGGCGATGGTCTTGACCACGCGGAAGCCGTAGCCCGAGCCTTCCACGTCGAACTGCACGCCCGGCCGGCCCTGCCTGTCCATCACGCCCACCACGAGCTGCTGCTGGAACTGGTGGTCCGCCGCGCGCATGCGCCCGCGCTGGCCGTACATGCTCACGTCGGCCTGCTCCAGGGCGCGCGCCACGGGCAACGCATCGGCGCTGCCAGCGCGCTCGATGGCCTGCGCGAGCGCCTCGACCATGAGCTGCAGCCGCATATGCACGTAGTCGTCGGAAGGCTTCGGAAAGCGCGCGCGGAAGGCGCGGTAGAAGGCTTCCGACTGCGCCGTCTGCACATTGGGCAGCCAGTCGGCCACGGCCACCACGCGGCCGATGCCCGCGTCTGCGATGGCCGCCGGCGCGCCCAGCGCATTGCCATAGAAGGTGTAGAAGCTGCCGCCGAAACCCGCCTCGCGAGCGGCCTTCACCAGCAGCGTGAGGTCGTTGCCCCAGTTGCCGGTGATCACGGCCTGCGCACCGCTGGCGATGATCTTCGTGGCGTAGGGCGAGAAGTCCTTCACCTTGCCCATGGGATGCAGTTCGTCGCCGACGATCTCCACGTCGGGCCGCTGCGCGCCGAGCTGGCGGCGCGCCTCGCGCAGCACGGCCTGGCCGAAGCTGTAGTCCTGCCCGATCAGGTAGGCGCGCTTGAGCGACGCGTCGTCCTTCATCACGTCCATCAGCGCGGCCATGCGCATGTCGGCGTGTGCGTCGAAGCGGAAGTGCCAGAAGCTGCAGCGCTCGTTGGTGAGCGCCGGATCGACCGCCGCATAGTTGAGGAAGATCGCGCGCCGCGAGGGATCGCGCTCGTTGTGCTTGTCGATGGCATCGACGAGTGCCGCAGCGGTGGCCGACGAGTTGCCCTGCAGCACGATGCGCGCGCCGTCGTCGAGCGCGGCGCGCAGCGCGGAAAGCGCTTCCTCGTTCTGTCCCTTGCTGTCGTAGCGATCGAGCTGCAGCGGCCGCGCACCTCCAGCGACGCCGGGCAGCCTGATGCCGCCACGCGCATTCACGCGCTCCACGGCCCACAGCAGGTTGCGGAAGACGGCCTCGCCGGTGTTGGCGAAGGGCCCGCTCATGCTTTCGATGAGTGCGAGCCGGATGGGCGCGACAGGCGCCGAAGCTGCAGCCTGCGCAAGCGCCGCGAAGGGCTTCGCGCATAGCGCCAGCGCCGCGAATTTCAAGGTCTCGCGGCGCAAATTAAAGGGGGGATGCATTGTCTTGAAACGCGTGCCGCTGCGCCTAGATGAGGTCTCAAGCGGCACTCACGATGGAACGGCCGCGCAGTGTAAGGGACACACATTCCTTGTCCCCATTGTGTTCACTCAGGAGTTCTCACATGTTTTTCGCCCCCACCCTTCGCACCGCCCGCTTCGCACCCCGCGCCTATGACCGTTCGTTCGAACGCTTCGTGAACGAAGCCTTCGCCGGTGCACGCCGCTCGCCGCTCGTGGAGCAGGACGACAAGAGCTGGACCCTCTCGCTCGACGTGCCGGGCTTCGCTCGCGAAGACCTCGCCATCAGCATCGAAGGCGCCGTGCTGCGCATCGAGAGCAAGGCCGAAGCCAAGCGCCAGTTCAAGGCCGCCTACGAGTTGCCGCAGGACATCGACGTGGCCGCCAGCGAGGCGAAGCTCGAGAACGGCGTGCTTACGCTGAAGCTCGGCAAGCTGGTGCCGGTGAGCCAGGCCACGCAGTTGCAAATCAACTAAACAGGCCTAAGCCCACAAGAGGAAAATGTTAGTAAGACCTCGTTTTTGACATTAAACGAGCACCTTATTCACAATAGCGCTGGATTAACGTCACATGATGTGACGTTTTTTTAGAACTTTCTTCTTCGTGGGCGTCTTGTAAACGCACTGATTTCCCGACGGTGCGGTTCGGGTGCCCCCTCAAGGCACCATGAAAACTCATCTGCAGCCCGCAAATCCCAACGAACAATCCGACACGCTCCTGGTGTTCCTGCCGGGCGCGTACCTCAAGCCCGACGAGTTCGAGCGCGAGGGCTTCATCGCCGCCGTGCGCGAACGCCACTTGGCGGCCGATGCGCTATTGGTGGACGCGGACGTCTCCTACTACTACGAGCAGACCCTGAGCGACCGCCTGCACACCGAGGTCATCGAGCCGCAGCGCGCCAAGGGCTACAAGTCGATCTGGCTCGTGGGCATCTCCATCGGCGGCTTCGGTGCGCTGATCCACGAACTGGCGCGGCCGGGCTCGGTGGACGGCATCGTGGCGCTCGCGCCCTACCTGGGCCGGCGCGTGCTCGGCGCGGAGATCAAGAAGGCCGGCGGCCTGCGTGCCTGGCAGGCGCCTACCGGTCCGCTGCCCGACGAGGAACCCGACCGCAAGCTCTGGCCCTTCTTCCAGCAGTACCTGTCGGCAAAGCCGTCGAAGAACCTGCCGCGGCTCTACCTGGGCTTCGGGCTGGAAGACCGCTTCGCGAGCAACCACAAGCTGCTGGCAGACGCCCTGCCGCCGGAGCAGGTCTTCACGATCGAGGGCGGCCACGACTGGCCGCAATGGCGCCAGCTCTGGCGCAATGTGCTGGACGTGTTGCCGCTGCCGGCCGTCGGCCGGCCGTCTAAGCAAACGATTACGCAGTCTCAGGTAGCGCCGTCTCAGGCACCGAAAGCGACGCCATGGGCCATCGCGGCCTGACGTCGAACGCATAGCGCTCGCTCGCCTGCGACAGCCCCGACTGCAGGCGCATCGCGGCGGCCATGGCGATCATGGCGCCGTTGTCGGTGCACAGGTGCAGCTCGGGGTAGTGCACGCGCACCTTGCGCCTGGCGCACGCGGCGTTCAGTTGCTCGCGCAGGCTCCTGTTGGCCCCCACGCCACCCGCCACCACCAGCCGCTTCAGGCCGGTCTGGTCGAGCGCCGCGAGCGATTTCTTCAACAGCACCTCGACGATGGCCGCCTGCGTGGACGCCGCCAGGTCCGCCTTGCGCGCTCCCAGTTCGTCGCCCAGCTTCCTGGCCTGCGTGAGCACGGCCGTCTTCAGGCCGGCGAAGGAAAAATCGAGATCGCCGCTGTGCAGCAGCGGCCGCGGCAGCTTGAAGGCCGCGGCATCGCCGCCTTCCGCCAGCTTCGCGAGCCAAGGCCCGCCCGGGTACGGCAGGCCCATCAGCTTGGCGCTCTTGTCGAAGGCCTCGCCGGCCGCGTCGTCGATGGTCTCGCCGAGCAGCTCGTAGCGCCCCACGCCATCCACCCGCATCAGCTGCGTGTGGCCGCCTGACACCAGCAGCGCGACGAACGGAAATTCCGGCGAATCGGCGCTCAGGAACGGCGACAGCAGATGCCCTTCGAGGTGATGCACCCCCAGCACCGGCTTGCCCAGCGCCACGCCCAGCGCGCAGGCCACGCCCGCGCCCACCAGCAGTGCACCCGCCAGCCCAGGCCCGCGCGTGTAGGCCACTACGTCGATCTCGCCGAGCGAGCGGCCGGCTTCGGCCATGACCGTCTCGGTCAGCGGCAGCACGCGGCGGATGTGGTCGCGGCTGGCCAGCTCGGGCACCACGCCGCCGTAGGCCTGGTGCATGGCGATCTGGCTGTGCAGCGCGTGCGAACGCAGCACCGGCAGCGCGTCGCCTTGCGACTCGACCAGCGCCACGCCGGTTTCATCGCAGGATGATTCGATTCCCAACAAGAGCATGCCGCCGAGTGTAGGCGGCGCCCCCTGGCCGGCGCCCGCGAAGGGGCAAACGGCACGGATGTTGCAGTGACGCTCTCGAGAACCGCCCCACCATGAAATCCGGACTGTGCTTCCTCATCGCCGCCCGCCGCTGCGAAATCGACGAGCTGGACCGGCTCGCCCGCACCAGCGAGCTGGTGGGCGTGATCGGCCGGCTGGTCCATGCGCTGCAGCGCGAGCGCGGCATGTCGAACATGTTCCTCACCTCGCGCGGCAGCCGCTTCGCCGAGCAGCGCGGCCCGCAGATCGCCGAGTGCCTCGTGCTGGAGCAGGAAGTGCGAGCCGGCTTCGACCAGCTCGAAGCCGACAACTACCACCGTGGTGCCGACGCCGGCAACAACGCGCGCCTCTTCAGCCGCATCGCCTGGGTGCTGCCGGGCCTGGACGCCCTGCCCGCCCTGCGCCGCCGCATCGACGCGCTGGAGCTGAAGCCCGCCCAGTCCACCGCCGCCTTCGCCAAGCTGGTCGCCGGCCTGCTCTCGGTGGTGTTCGAGGCGGCCGACGGCGCCACCGACCCCGAGATCTCGCGCCTGCTGGTGGCGATGTTCAACTTCATGCAGGGCAAGGAGTTCGCCGGCCAGGAGCGCGCCTTCGGCGCCGCAGCGCTCGCGCTGGGCCGCAGCGACGAGGCGCAGCGCCTGCAGTGGCTGCACCTGATCGAATCGCAGGAACGCTGCTTCCAGGTTTTCACCGACTTCTCGGGCGAGGCGGTGCTCGCGCTCTGGCGCGACAGCCAGCCCGACGCCGAGGTGGCCGAGCTCGAACGCATCCGCCGGCGCGGCGGCATCGCGGCGCCGGCCGACGTGCCGCTGAGCCAGGCCTGGTTCGACTGCTGCACCCGCCGCATCGACGCCATGAAGACCGTCGAGGACCGCCTCGCCTGCGACCTGCGCACGCTGTGCGAGCACAAGACTGCGCAGGCCCGCAGCGAACTGCGCGAATACCGCCAGTTGCTGGACACGCTCACGCCGCAGGCCGGCGCCCTCTTCTTCGACGACGCCGACGCGCAGGCGGCCGCACCTGCCCAGTTCGGCCGACACCTGGAGCGCTCGGTGCTGGACATGGTCCGCGAGCAGTCGCAGCGCCTGCAGGCCATGAGCGACGAGCTCGAAACCGTGCGCGCATCGCTCAACGAACGCAAGGTCGTCGAGCGCGCCAAGGGCCTCTTGATGGCGCACCGCCGCCTCAGCGAGGAAGAGGCGCACAAGATGCTGCGCCAGACCGCCATGAACCAGAAGCGCAGGCTGGTGGACGTGGCCGAGTCGATGCTCGCGATGGCCGACTACCTGCCCATGCTCGACCGCGCACCGCCGCGCTGAGGCAACCGTGGCGGGCAATGCCGTTCAACTTGGTGCACTGCACAACAACCGTGCCAACCGCGCCCGCCGGCCCTGTACGTACGAAAGGCCCCTGCCCCGCGATCCTCGGCCACGCGCAGCTACTTTCCTGATAGCAGCCCCGGCTTCCGAAGGCTGGCACACCGCTTGCAAGCGAAAGTTTCGCAGGCCCCGAAGGCCTTCAGGCAGGCGGCACCCAACGGCGGGTGCTTCCCACCGAAACCGGACAAAGGCGTCCCCATCCCGCAAGGGCTCGTTTTCGAGCAGCCCGTGCGTGGTGCGGACGCCTTTTCGTTTTTGTCTTTCTTCTTTGTTGTTTGTCTTCAACCGGAGCCCGCCCCATGACCGACCTGCTCAAAACCCGCCTCAGCCGACGCCGCGTGCTGCAAGCCGCTGCCATCGGCGCCGCCGGCATCGACCCCGCCCTGCGCGCGGCCGTCTGGGCCCAGGGCTCGGACAAGCCCGAGAAGGAGGAAGTGAAGATCGGCTTCATCCCGCTGACCGACTGCGCCAGCGTGGTGATGGCCTCGGTGCTGGGCATCGACAAGAAGTACGGCGTGAAGATCGTGCCCAGCAAGGAAGCCAGCTGGGCCGGCGTGCGCGACAAGCTGGCCAACGGCGAGCTCGACTTCGCCCACGTGCTCTACGGCCTGGTCTACGGCATGCACCTGGGCCTGGGCGGCCCTAAGAAGGACATGGCCGTGCTCATGACCCTCAACAACAACGGCCAGGCCATCACGCTGTCGAAGAAGCTCGCCGACAAGGGCGCGGTGGACGCCGCCTCGCTCGCCAAGCTCATCGCCGCCGAGAAGCGCGAATACACCTTCGCCCAGACCTTCCCCACCGGCACGCACGCCATGTGGCTGTACTACTGGCTCGCATCGGCCGGCATCGACCCGTTCAAGGACGTGAAGAACATCACCGTGCCGCCTCCGCAGATGGTCGCCAACATGCGCGTGGGCAACATGGACGGCTACTGCGTGGGCGAGCCCTGGGGCCAGCGCGCGATCATGGACGGCATCGGCATCACGGCCATCACCACGCAGGACATCTGGAAGGACCACCCCGAGAAGGTGCTGGGCACCACGGCCGAGTTCGCGAAGAAGTACCCGAACACCGCGCGCGCCGTGACCGCCGCCATCCTCGAGGCCGGCAAGTGGATCGACACCGGCCTGCAGAACAAGAACAAGATGGCCGAGACCATCGCCGACAAGAGCTACGTCAACACCAGCGTGGACGCCATCAACCAGCGCATCCTGGGCCGCTACACCAACGGCCTGGGCAAGAGCTGGGACGACCCCAACCACATGAAGTTCTACAACGGCGGCGCCGTGAACTTCCCGTACCTGTCGGACGGCATGTGGTTCCTCACGCAGCACAAGCGCTGGGGCCTGCTGAAGGAGCACCCCGACTACCTGAAGGTGGCCACCGAGATCAACCGCATCGACATCTACAAGCAGGCCGCCGCCGCCACGCAGACGCCGGTGCCCAAGGACGCGATGCGCAGCAGCAAGCTCTTCGACGGCTCCGTCTGGGACGGCAAGGACCCGAAGAAGTACGCCGAATCCTTCAAGCTCCATGCATAGGGAGAACACCATGGTCAGCGCAGTCTTCCACTCGCCGCTCGATGTGGCCGCCGCGCAGGCGGCGCCCTCCGCCCCGGCCAAGGCGGCCGCCTCCAAGCTGGCCACGCCCCAGCCGGCTCCCACCCCTGCACCCGAACCAAGGGCGCGCGCGCCCATCGACCTGCGCGCCTTCTGGATGCGCGTGCTGCCGCCGCTGGCGGGCTTCGGCCTGCTGCTGCTGATCTGGGAGGTGGTGGCCATGAAGAGCACCACCGGCTTCCCGACGCCCGCGGCCACCTGGCAGCAGGCGGTGACGGTGTTCAGCGACCCGTTCTACAGCAAGGGCCCCAACGACCAGGGCGTGGGCTGGAACGTGCTCTCGTCCCTGCAGCGCGTGGCGCTGGGCTTCGGCCTCGCGGCGCTGGTGGGCATTCCGGCGGGCTTCGCCATCGGGCGCTTCGAGTTCCTCTCGCGCATGTTCAACCCGCTCATCAGCCTGCTGCGCCCGGTCTCGCCGCTGGCCTGGCTGCCCATCGGCCTGCTGGTGTTCAAGGGCGCCAACCCGGCCGCCATCTGGACCATCTTCATCTGCTCGATCTGGCCGATGGTCATCAACACCGCCGTGGGCGTGCAGCGCGTGCCCACCGACTACATGAACGTGGCCAAGGTGCTGAACCTCAGCGAATGGAAGATCCTCACCAAGATCCTGTTCCCCGCCGTGCTGCCCTACATGCTGACCGGCGTACGGCTGGCCGTGGGCACCGCCTGGCTGGTGATCGTGGCCGCCGAGATGCTCACCGGCGGCGTGGGCATCGGCT
The DNA here is from genome assembly GCF_048305045.1 of Variovorax sp. 278MFTsu5.1. Taxonomy (NCBI): domain Bacteria; kingdom Pseudomonadati; phylum Pseudomonadota; class Betaproteobacteria; order Burkholderiales; family Comamonadaceae; genus Variovorax; species Variovorax sp. 278MFTsu5.1. The sequence goes on along the minus strand of NZ_CP157622.1, from coordinate 2,573,407 downwards.
TCTGGGTGTGGGACGAATGGAACAACCTCAACGTCGCCAACATCATCATCGCGATCTTCGTGATCGGCATCGTGGGCCTGGTGCTGGAGTTCGCGCTCATCAAGCTGGCGACGGCCTTCACCTTCGACGAAGTGAAGGGCTGAGCTGAAGACAGATTCGGACAGCCGAACGCAGAAATCGCAAGGGTTCCGCGAAGGTCGCAGAAGAGAAACAAAAAATCTTCGGTCTTCCTTCTGCGACTTCTGCGTAGTTTTTGACTTTCTTCTGCGTTCTGTCCCCGCATTCAGGAGCACACATCATGAACGACACCAAGTACATCGAGATCCACGGCGTCGAGCAGGCCTTCAAGACGCCCAAGGGCCGCTTCGTCGCGTTGCGCGACGTGAACCTGAACGTGGCCAAGGGCGAGTTCATCACGCTCATCGGGCACTCGGGCTGCGGCAAGTCGACGCTGCTGAACCTGATCGCCGGGCTCACTACGCCCACCGAGGGCGCACTGCTGTGCGCCAACAAGGAGATCAAGGGCCCCGGCCCCGAGCGCGCGGTGGTGTTCCAGAACCACTCGCTGCTGCCCTGGCTCACCTGCTTCGAGAACGTCTACCTCGCGGTCGAGCGCGTTTTCGCGGCCACCGAGAGCAAGGCGCAGCTTCGCGCACGCACCGACGCCGCGCTGGCGCTGGTGGGCCTCACGCCCGCCGCGCAGAAGCGCCCCGGCGAAATCTCCGGCGGCATGAAGCAGCGCGTAGGCATCGCGCGCGCGCTGTCGATGGAGCCCAAGGTGCTGCTGATGGACGAGCCCTTCGGCGCGCTCGACGCCCTCACCCGCGCCAAGCTGCAGGACGAGCTGCTGGCCATCGTGCAGAAGACGCACAGCACCGTCGTCATGGTCACGCACGACGTGGACGAGGCCGTGCTGCTGAGCGACCGCATCGTGATGCTCACCAACGGCCCGGCCGCCACCATCGGCGACGTGCTGTCGGTGGACATTCCCCGCCCGCGCAATCGCGTGGAGCTGGCGGAAGACCCGGTCTACGTGCACGCGCGCAAGGCGGTGATCGACTTCCTCTACACGCGCCAGGCGCACGTGGAGAAGGTCGCGGCCTGACGCAGACCGAGCGCCGGCACCGGAGGCGTCACGACATGATGACCTGGAGGCTGTGCTCGTACGACGCCGTGAGGCGTTCGAAGGTGTCGACCAGCGCCTCGCTGGAACGCACCAGCGTGGCGCGGCCATCGGCGCTGTCCAGCGCCTGCACGCCGCCGACCAGCCGCAACCATTCGTCGCGAGCGCTCGCCAGCGCGGCGCGGATCTCTGCGGTGCTCAGCGGCGCGCGCTCCAGTTCGAGCAGCGCGGCCTCGAACTCGGCCATGGTCGGCACCAGCCGCGCCTTGGCCGCTTCTTCCTTCAGCGCCGCCGCGAGCAGCGAGTCCTTCGCGAGCCGCTGCGCACGCATGCGCTGCCGCCCGCAGATGTTGACGATGCGCAGCGCGCGGCGCGCGCCCGAGGTTTCCAGCGCCTCGGTCAGCGCCTCAGCGGCGCCCAGCAGCACTTCGGCGCGCTGGTCAATGTCGGCCAGCCCTGTAGCAGTCGGTTTCGCCGTGAGCGCATCGGCCAGCCCGCTCCACGCGGCCTGCGCCTGCGCGAGCGCCTCGACGCCGGCAGCACCAAGCCCGAGGGCCGCCAGATGATCCAGGTTCTGCTGCACACGCTCGGAAGACTGCGTGCGCAGCAGCCGGGCGCGCTGCGCGTCGATGCCGCCCAGCAGCTGCGCCGCCACGCGCACCAGCCGCTGCGAGAGCATGCGCAGCTGCCCGGCGCGGTTGATGGCGTCCGCCCACTGCGCGGCCTCTATCACCGAGCGCGACACCTCTCCGAGCCGCAGGTTCGCGTGCATCGCGGCACCGCGCAGCAGGCCGAAGGCTTCGTCCTCGCCGATGCCGCGCGCGGACATCAGCAGGCCCTTGGCGCGATCGACCCACTTGCGCTCGTCCATGCGGGTGCGCAGGTTCTCCAGTTCGGTGCGCAGCGCGGCTTCGCGCTGCCAGCGGGAGCGCGCACGCGCGATCACTGCGGCGAGCGATCCGGCATCGACGGTGCCGGCCGGCATCCAGGCATGCACGCCGAGTGCGACCAGTTCCTCGTGCTGCGCGGCGCTCAGCGGCTCGCTGACAAGGCTCAGCGCGCACGGTGGCACGCCAGCCCAGCTGTGCAAGGTGTCGAACAGCGCGGGCGTAGGCAGAGGCAGGAAGATCAGCGCCTGCCGAGGGGAAAGCGCCTCGACCTGCCGCGCGAAGCCGGCGCAATCGGCAACACCGAGCACATCGATTCCCGCACCGGACAGGGCCTTCGCCAGCGCCTCTGGCAGCACGAGGCCGGCGGTTTCATCGGGCAGGACAACGAGAAGGGACATCGTGGAAAAGAAACGGTGCGGGAGCGCACCGCGAGCATAGGCCACGCCCGCGTGAATCCGCAGGCACGCCTCTTGCATGAAACAGGGCGCGGTGTAACGAAGCACCGCTTTGGTGAAGAGGCTGCAGGCTCCTGCATCCGGCCCGGCAACGCACATGCCGCGCGCACCCCCACGTCGACAGCGTCCGCTGCCGGCACTCCGCTCCCAACCCCGTCCGTCGACACGGCCTCCCCAGGGCCGCGCCGCGGCTTTTTGCATCTTTGAACGCCATGTCAGGTTTCAGGAATTTCTTGCAGTCAGGCCACAGTCCGACACTGTTCGCGGCCTTCCTGTACTTCTCGTTCTCCTGCTGCATCTGGGTGCTCAACGGCGCCATGGCGCCCTTCATCGGCGAAACCTTCAGCCTCTCGCCGGCGCAGAAGGGCCTGATGCTGTCGGTGCCGATCATCGCGGGCGCGCTCATGCGCTTTCCGCTGGGCATCCTGTCGCAGTACATCGGGCGCAAGAAGGCCACGCTGGTGGAGATGGCGCTGATCGCGGTGGCGATGCTCTTCGGCTTCTTCTTCGTGAAGAGCTTCAACGACCTGCTCGCCATGGGCGTGCTGCTGGGCATCGCGGGCGCTAGCTTCGGCGTGGCGCTGTCGCTGGGCTCGGGCTGGTTCCCGCCGCAGCACAAGGGCCTGGCCATGGGCCTGGTGGGCGCGGGCAACGTGGGCACTGCCGTGTCGGTGCTGGTGGCGCCGCCGCTGGCCAACTGGCTGGGCTGGCAGGCGGTGTACGGCGTGGCCGCCGTCGCCATCCTGATTCCGATGGTGGTGATGGTGCTCTTCGCCAAGGAGCCGCCGGACGTGAACGCGCATTCGAGCTTCCGCGAGCACATCGCCTGCCTGTTCGAGAAGGACGGCTGGGTGTTCAGCCTGATCTACGGCGTGACCTTCGGCGGCTTCATCGGCCTCACGACCTTCCTGCCCTCCTACTACTACGACCAGTTCGGCGTGAGCAAGGTGCAGGCCGGCCAGCTGACCATGCTCGCGGCCTTCATGGGCGCGGCGGTGCGCGTCGCGGGCGGCTGGATCTCCGACCGCTGGGGCGGCGTCAACACCCTCACGGTGGTGCTGCTGGTGGTGACCGCCAGCCTGGTGCTGGTGGGGGTCTCGTCGGCCTCGCTGGCCGTGACCACGCTGGCGCTGATTGTCTGCTTCGCAGCGCTGGGCGCGGGCAACGGCGCGCTGTTCCAGCTGGTGCCGCTGCGCTGGCCCGCGAGCACCGCGGTGGCCGGCTCCATGATCGGCGAGATCGGCGCCCTGGGCGGCGGCCTCGTGCCCAACGCCATGGGCCTGTCGAAGCAGTACCTGGGCAGCTACCTCTGGGGCTTCATCTTCTTCGCGGTGCTCTCGCTCGTGATGCTGGGCGTGATGCGCGTAATGCAGATCCGCTGGACCCGCACCTGGGCCGAGAAGGGTGGCCGTGCGCGCATCGCGCCGGCACATGCTTCGCCCGCAGTCAACAACACGCGGAAGGCTGCCCGGTCATGAACCGCCCGGCCCGCCTCCGCTCATCGTGGCAAGAACAGGAGCCACACGATCAACAGGAGGTTGAACAGCACCGACACGCCCAGCGCCAGCTGGTAGAGCGCGAGCGGGTCGCGGCGGATCAGCGGCGTGGCGGCGGGCGCGTTCACCGGGCGGGATGCACCGCGTTCGAGCGCGAGCAGCAGCTCCTCGGCGGTTTCGAAGCGTTCTCGCGGATCGCGCGCGACGGCCTTGCGCACCAGGTGGTCGAGCCAGATGGGCACGTCGGGCCGCAACCGCGAGAGCGCAACCGGGTCGCGCCGGTAGCGCGCCACCTGGTAGGGCTCGATCTCGCCGTAGGGCAGATGGCCGGTGAGCCACTGGTAGAGCGTGACGCCGAGCGCGAACAGGTCGCTGCCCGCGTCGGCCGTGCCGCCCTCCTCCCACTGCTCGGGGTTGATGTAGCTGGGCGTGCCGGCATGCAGCTCGCGCTGGGCCGCACCCTCTCTGCCCGACAGCGCCACGCCCAGGTCGAGGATGCGCCAGCGCCCGTCCTCGCCCAGGTGCAGGTTGCCGGGCTTGACGTCGCGGTGGATCACGCCCTGGCGGTGCAGCCTGCCGAGCGCGCGGCTGAGCTCGATGGCGGCGGCCACCACTTCGGGCACCGCGCCGCGCGGGTTGGCCTTGCGCAGCTGCTCGAGCGTGCGCCCGCCGTGCCAGTCGAACACGACGTACAGCGCGCTCGCGTCCGCGGCGCGCTCATGCACGCGGACGAAACCGTTGCCGCCCACGCGCAGCCCCAGCCAGGCCTCGTGGGCCAGCATCGCGCGCTCCTGCGGATCGCCGGCGCGCGAGGGGTGCAGCGTCTTCAGCGCGACCAGCTCGCGCGTGGCCGGATGGCGCGCCTGGTACAGCAGGTGCACGCCGGTGTCGGCCACAAGCGCGGTGATGGCGTAGCCGTCGAGCACCTCGCCCACCTTCAGGGCGGGCGGCGGCGCGAGACGGCGGCCGTCGCCGAGTTCGTCGTCGAGCTGGCGGGCGTCCAAACCCACGACACGGATGACCAGCGCGGTCGCGTTGTCGCGCGTGCCGGCGTCGAGCGCCGCATGCACCAGCGCCTCGCTGGCGGCCTCGGCGTCGTCGCCCTGCAGGGCCAGCGCGGCCACCTGCTGGGGCTTGAGCACGCCGTGCACGCCGTCGGAGGTGAGCACGAAGCAGTCGCCCACGCGAACGTCGCCCTGCACATAGTCGACGCGCACCTGGTCGTCCAGGCCGATGGCGCGCGTCAGGCGGCTGCGCATGTCGGGATGGTCGAAGGCATGGTCCTGCGTGAGCGGCACGGCCGCTTCGCCGCCGGCACGCACGCGCCAGGCGCGGGTGTCGCCGACGTGCGCCAGCGTGTAGCCCTGGCCGTGCAGCACCAGCGCGGTGAGCGTGGTCAGCGCCGTGCCGCCTTCCTCGCTGCTCCTGCTCTGGCGGCGGCGGTTGTGGTCGGCCAGCCAGCCGTTCTGCGCGGCGACCAGCCGGTCGAGCGCGGCGGTCGGCTCCCAGGTGGCGGGCGTGGCGAAGTAGTCGGCCAGAAGCCCCATCACCGTGGTCTGCGCCGCCTCGCGGCCCCGGCCTCCGCTGGACACGCCGTCGGCAATGGCCGCGATGAGCCCGCGTGCCTCGTCGCCGGGCGGCGCGTGCACCGCGCCGGCGAAGTCCTCGTTCACCTCGCGCGGTCCGCGACGGCTGCTGTAGCCGATGTCCACTTCAAAGCTCATGGCGCGATTCTGAACGCGCGCTGCGGGCGCAAGTCCGCTTGATTTCCCTGAAAGGTCCAGCCCCATGAAGAAAATGAAACTCGTGATGGTCGGCAACGGCATGGCCGGCGTGCGCACGCTCGAAGAGCTTCTGAAGATCGCGCCCGACCTGTACGACATCACCGTCTTCGGCGCGGAGCCGCATCCCAACTACAACCGCATCCTGCTGTCGCCGGTGCTCGCGGGCGAGCAGACGATCGACGAGATCGTGCTCAACAGCTGGGAGTGGTATGCCGAGAACAACATCACGCTGCACGCCGGCAAGAAGGTGGTGGAGGTCGACCGCGTGAAACGCATCGTGCGCGCCGAGGATGGCACCGAGGCCGCCTACGACCGCCTGCTGATGTGCACCGGCTCCAACCCCTTCATGCTGCCGGTGCCCGGCAAGGACCTGAAGGGCGTGATCGCCTACCGCGACATCGCCGACACAGACTACATGATCGAGACCGCGCGCACGCACAAGAACGCGGTGGTCATCGGCGGCGGCCTGCTGGGCCTGGAGGCCGCCAACGGCCTGATGCTGCGCGGCATGAACGTGACGGTGGTGCACGTCATGCCCTGGCTGATGGAGCGCCAGCTCGACGACGTGGCGGGCAAGCTGCTGCAGAAGTCGCTGGAAGACCGCGGCCTGAAGTTCATGATGGGCGCGCAGACGCAGGAGCTGGTGGGTGGAGAGGATGGCCGCGTGAAGGCCATCCGCTTCAAGGACGGCACCGAGACCGCCGCCGACCTGGTGGTGATGGCCGTGGGCATCCGCCCCAACGTGGAGCTGGCCGAGAAGATGCGGCTGCACTGCAACCGCGGCATCGTCGTCACCGACACCATGCAGACCGTGACCGACGCGCGCATCTACTCGGTGGGCGAATGCGCGGCGCACCGCGGCATCGCCTACGGGCTGGTGGCCCCGCTCTTCGAGCAGGCCAAGGTGGCGGCCAACCACCTGGCGCAGTTCGGCATCGGCCGCTACCTGGGCTCGCTCACCTCCACCAAGCTGAAGGTGACGGGCATCGACCTGTTCTCGGCCGGCGAGTTCATGGGCGGCGAAGGCACGGAGGAGATCGTCATGAGCGACCCCTTCGGCGGCGTCTACAAGAAGCTGGTCATCAAGGACGACAAGCTGGTGGGCGCCTGCCTCTACGGCGACACGGTGGACGGCAGCTGGTACTTCAAGCTGCTGCGCGACGGCCGCAGCGTGCATGACATCCGCGACAAGCTGATGTTCGGCGAATCGAACATCGGCGACACCGGCCACGAGGGCCACAACAAGGCCGCCACCATGCCCGACGACGCCGAGGTGTGCGGCTGCAACGGCGTGAACAAGGGCACCATCTGCAAGGCCATCAAGGAAAAGGGCCTGTTCACGCTCGACGAGGTGAAGAAGCACACCAAGGCCAGCGCGAGCTGCGGCTCGTGCACCGGGCTGGTCGAGCAGATCCTGATGTTCACCGCCGGCGGCGACTACTCGGCCACGCCCAAGAAGAAGGCGGTGTGCGGCTGCACCGACGTGAGCCACCAGGACGTGCGCGACGCCATCCGCAAGGAGCACTACCTGACGCACGACGAGGTCTACCGCAACCTCGGCTGGCGCACGCCCAACGGCTGCTCCACCTGCCGCCCGGCCATCAACTACTACCTGATCAGCACCTGGCCCAAGGAGGCGAAAGACGATCCGCAGAGCCGCTTCATCAACGAGCGCAGCCACGCCAACATCCAGAAGGACGGTACCTACTCCGTCATTCCGCGCATGTGGGGCGGCCACACCACGCCCGACGAGCTGCGCCGCATTGCCGACGCGGCCGACAAGTACAAGATCCCGACCGTCAAGGTCACGGGCGGCCAGCGCATCGACCTGCTGGGCGTGAAGAAGGAAGACCTGGAAGGCGTGTGGAAGGACATCGGCATGCCCAGCGGCTTCGCCTACGCCAAGTCGCTGCGCACGGTGAAGACCTGCGTGGGCAGCGAGTGGTGCCGCTTCGGCACGCAGGACAGCACGCAGATGGGCAAGGACCTGGAACGCGCGCTGTGGGCCATGTACTCGCCGCACAAGGTCAAGCTGGCCGTTTCTGGCTGCCCGCGCAACTGCGCCGAGGCCGGCATCAAGGACGTGGGCGTGATCGGCGTCGACTCCGGCTGGGAACTCTATGTGGGCGGCAACGGCGGCATCAAGACCGAGGTAGCGCAGTTCCTGGTGAAGGTGAAGACCGCCGCCGAGGTGATGGAGTACTCGGGCGCCTTCCTGCAGCTGTACCGCGAGGAAGGCTGGTACCTGGAACGCACGGTGCACTACATCGGCCGCGTGGGCCTGGACTACGTGAAGAAGAAGATCCTCGACGACGCCGAGGGCCGCAAGGCACTGTGGGAGCGCCTGCAGTTCGCGCTCGACGGCGAACCCGACCCGTGGTTCGAGTCGGCGCAGGCCTCGGTGGACGTGCGGCAGTTCACGCCGCTGACGGCGGCCGCCTGAACCGCAACAAGGAACGAAAGAAAGAAGAGCCCCACCATGAGCGACTGGAAAGTGATCTGCCGCATCGACGACATCCCCGTGCTCGGCGCGCGCCGCGTGACGCGGCCGGCCGGGCTGGACGTGGCCGTGTTCCGCAATTCCGAGGATCAGGTGTTCGCGCTGCTCGACCGCTGCCCGCACAAAGGCGGCCCGCTGAGCCAGGGCATCGTGTTCGGCACCAGCGTGGCCTGCCCGCTGCACAACTGGGCCATCGGGCTGGACGACGGCTGCGCCAAGGCACCCGACGAGGGCTGCACGCCGAAGTTCGCGGTGAAGGTGGAAGACGGCGTGGTGCACCTCGACGCGGCCGAGCTGGCGACGCACGCCATCGACCTGGAGCGCCCGAGCGCGGGCCCGAAGCCTTTCGCGGTGCTGTCGGTCCTTCCGCTGGAATAAACCCATGACGCGGGAGACCCGGTCCACCTGCCCGTACTGCGGCGTCGGCTGCGGCGTGATCATCGAGTCGACCGGCGACCAGATCACCGGCGTGCGCGGCGACCCGGCGCACCCCGCCAACTTCGGGCGGCTGTGCACCAAGGGCTCGACGCTGCACCTCACTGCCAGCGCCACGGTCACGCGCCAGACGCGGCTGCTGCAGCCCATGCAGCGCCTCGCGCGCGGCGAGGCCCCCCAGGTCGTGAGCTGGGACACCGCGCTGGACAACGCCGCCGGCAAGTTCGCGCAGGTGGTCCGCGACCACGGGCCCGACGCGGTCGGCTTCTACGTGTCGGGCCAGCTTCTGACGGAGGACTATTACGTCTTCAACAAGCTGGCCAAGGGCCTGATCGGCACCAACAACATCGACACCAACTCGCGCCTGTGCATGAGCAGCGCGGTGGCCGGCTACAAGCAGACGCTGGGCGCAGACGCCCCGCCGGCCTGCTACGACGACCTGAAGCATGCGCAGTGCCTCTTCATCGTGGGCAGCAACACGGCCTGGGCGCATCCGATTCTTTTCCGCCGCATCGAGGACGCGAAGGCGGCGAACCCGGCGCTGAAGATCGTGGTGGCAGACCCGCGCCGCACCGACACGGTCGAGATCGCCGACCTGTTCCTGCCGATCCAGCCCGGCACCGACGTGATGCTCTTCAACGGCATGCTGCACCTGATGCTGTGGGAGGGCTGGACCGACGCGAAGTACATCGCGGCGCACACCAGCGGCTTCGACGCGCTGAAGGCCACGGTGCGCGAGTGCACGCCCGACAAGGTGGCGCAGGTCTGCGGCATCCCGAAGGACGACCTGCTCGAGGCCGCGCGGCTGTTCGCCACCTCGCCGGCCACGCTGAGCCTGTACTGCCAGGGCCTGAACCAGTCGTCCAGCGGCACGGCGAAGAATGCGGCGCTCATCAACCTGCACCTGGCCACCGGCCAGATCGGCCGCGCCGGCGCGGGCCCCTTCTCGCTGACCGGCCAGCCCAACGCGATGGGTGGGCGCGAGGTGGGCGGCCTGGCCAACCTGCTGAGCGCGCACCGCGACCTGGCCAACCCCGACCATCGCGCCGAAGTGGCCGCGCTCTGGGGCGTGCCCTCGGTGCCCGAGAAGCCGGGCAAGACCGCGGTGGAGATGTTCCAGGCGGCGGCCGACGGCGAGATCCGCGCGCTGTGGATCGCCTGCACCAACCCGGCGCAGTCGATGCCCGACCAGGCGACCGTGCGCCGCGCGCTGGAGCGCGCCGAGTTCGTGGTGGTGCAGGAAGCCTTCGCCACCACCGCCACCTGCGCTTTCGCCGACCTGCTGCTGCCAGCGACCACCTGGGGCGAGAAGGAAGGCACCGTGACCAACAGCGAGCGCCGCATCTCGCGCGTGCGCCCGGCCGTTGCGGCGCCGGGCGAGGCGCGCAACGACTGGTCGATCGCGGTGGCCTTCGCGCACCGGCTCGAAGCGCTGGCCGGCAGCGGCCTCTCGCTCTTCCCCTACGACACGGCCGAATCGGTCTGGAACGAGCATCGCGAATCCACGCGCGGGCGCGACCTCGACATCACCGGGCTGAGCTACGCGATGCTGGAGAGCGCCGGCCCGCAGCAGTGGCCGCTGAAGGAAGGCGAAAGCATCGGCCGCGCGCGCCTCTACGCAGACGGCGTTTTCCCCACGCCCGACGGCCGCGCCCGCTTCGTCGACACCGCCTACAAGCCGGTGGCCGAGGCGCGCGAGGCCCGCTATCCCTTCTCGCTGAACACCGGCCGCCTGCGCGACCAGTGGCATGGCATGAGCCGCACCGGCACGGCCGGGCGCCTGTTCGGCCACGTGCCCGAGCCGGTGGTGCAGATGAACGCGCAGGACATGGCCCGCCGCCAGATCGGCGAAGGCGACCTGGTGCACCTGACCTCGAAGCGGGGCTCGATCATGCTGCCCGCGCGCGCAAGCGCCGAGGTGGGGCTGAGCCAGGCCTTCGTCGCCATGCACTGGGGCGAGGAGTACCTGAGCGGCTGCTCGTCGAGCGGCACGCGGCTGGCGGGCATCAACGCGATCACCACGCCGGCCTTCTGCCCGACCTCGAAGCAGCCCGAGCTGAAGCACGCGGCGGTGAAGATCCTCAAGGCCGAGCTGCCCTGGTCGCTGCTGGCCATGGCCTGGCTGCCCGACGGCGAGGCGCTGGCGGCGCACCGCGCGCTGCAGCCGATGATGGCGCTCTTTCCTTTTGCAACCTGCGTGCCGTTTTCCGGCAACACGCAGGGAGGTGAACGCAGCGGCCTGCTCTTTCGCGCCGCCGCGCACGACGCGCCCGACGACGCGCTGGTCGGGAAGATCGAAGCCCTGCTCGGCCTGCAGACGCCCGACACCCTGCGCTACGCCGACCGCCGCCGCGGCCAGCGCCGCTCGGCGCGGCTGGCGCGCCGCGCCGACGGCAGCGCGGGCCTCGAGGCCTTCCTGCTGGGCGGCGACACCAGCGCCGAGGCATGGATCGCCACCCTGCTGCGCGAGGAACTGCCCGCCCAGAGCTACGGCCGCCTGCTGCTGTCGCCCGGCTCGAAGGCGCCGGTGGCGGTGCAGTCGCGCGGCAAGACGGTGTGCACCTGCTTCAACGTGGCGGATGGGACGATCCAGGCCGAGCTGGCGCGCTGCGCCGGCACCCCGGACGAAAGGCTGTCGAAGCTGCAGGGGGAGCTGAAATGCGGCACCAACTGCGGCTCGTGCATTCCGGAGCTCAAGCGGATGGTGCGGGCAACGGCGGCCGAGGCGGAGGCGCTGCCGTGATGCGCCGTCTGCATTGCTCCCTCTCCCCTCGGGGAGAGGGCTGGGGTGAGGGGGAGCGGTAATGACGTCCGCGCCATGTTGCAAGGCCGCTGCCCTCACCCTAACCCTAACCCTCTCCCGCAAGCGGGAGAGGGGACAAGACACCCAATGCATAAGCCGACTCACATTCCGGCATAAGCGTTGCAGGACAATCCGCCTACCCATGGGAATCAGCCAATACATCAAGGAAATCGGCCGCGGCGCGCGAGGCGCCAGGCCGCTCACGCGCGAACAGGCCACCGACCTGTTCGGCCAGGTGCTGGACGGCACCGTGACCGACCTGGAGATCGGCGGCTTCTGCCTGGCCATGCGCATCAAGGGCGAGACGCCCGAGGAGATGGCCGGTTTTCTCGATGCTACCCATGCGCGGCTCCGGATGGTTCCCGCCGGCGACCGCCCGCTGATCGTGCTGCCCAGCTACAACGGCGCGCGCAAGCTGCCGGTGCTCACGCCGCTGCTGGCGCTGCTCCTGGCCCGCGAAGGCCTGCCGGTGCTGGTGCACGGCAGCGCCAGCGAAACATCGCGCGTGCTGGCGTCGAACGTGCTCGCCGCCCTGGGCCACGCGCCGATGACGGCCATCCGCGCCGTCGCCAATGGCGAAGCGGCCTTTGCCTCCACCGAGCTGCTGAATCCCGCGCTCAAGCGCCTGCTCGACGTGCGCCGCGTGGTCGGCCTGCGCAACCCCGGCCACAGCGTGGTGAAGCTGATGCAGCCCACCGCGGGTCCGAGCGTAGTGGTGGCCAGCTACACGCATCCCGAATACGCGCGCGTCATGGCCGAGACCTTCGAGCTCATGGGCATGACCGCCCTGCTCTCGCGCGGCCTCGAAGGCGAAGTGGTGTCGGACCCGCGCCGCACCGCGCAGATCGACGGCTTCGTGCGCGGCGCACGCACCGAGCTGCAGTCGCAGCAGGCCGGCACCGCCTCGGAGGTGCCGGGGCTGCCGAAGGAAATCGACGTCGCCACCACCGCCGACTACACGCGCCGCGTGCTGGCCGGCGAGCTTCCCGTGCCGGAGGCCATCGCGACGCAGGTCAGGCACATCACGCAACTGGCATTGGCATCCCACGCATGAACAACGACAACCCCACCTCCCTCATCTCCGGCCGATGCACGCTGGTGGGCGCAGGCCCCGGCGACCCGGAACTGCTGACCATCAAGGCCGCGAAGGCGATCCAGGCGGCCACGGTGCTGCTGGTCGACGACCTCGTGAACGACCAGATCGTGCAGGCCTACGCACGGCCCGGGGCGCGCATCGTGCACGTGGGCAAGCGCGGCGGCTGCAAGAGCACGCCGCAGGCCTTCATCGAGCGGCTGATGATCACCGCCGTGCGCGAAGGCGAGACGGTGGTGCGCCTGAAGGGCGGCGACCCGTTCATCTTCGGCCGCGGCGGCGAGGAGGTGGAGCACCTGCGCGAAGCCGGCATCGAATGCACGGTGGTCAACGGCATCACCGCAGGCCTCGCGGCCGTGACGACGCTGGGCGTGCCGCTCACGCACCGCGACCATGCACAGGGCGTGGTGTTCGTCACCGGCCATGCCAAGACCGGTGCCGGCGCAGCCGAAGACCCGACCGACTGGCGCGCGCTGGCCGCGACCGCCTACAACGCGCGGCTCACGCTGGTGATCTACATGGGCGTGTCGGGCGCGGCGCACATCGAACGCGAGCTGCTGCACGGCCTGCCGGCCGACACGCCGGTGGCGGTGATCCAGCACGCGAGCCTGCCGCACCAGAAGCACATCGCGACCACGCTGGGCAGGCTTCAGGACGGCATCGCCGAAGCCGGCCTCGCGAGCCCGGCGGTGATCGTGGTGGGCGACGTGCTGCGCGGGCTGGCCGCTGCCGAGACGACGGCGGACGCGACCAGGTTCGGCACCTGAACCGCACCTGACCTGGGCGACTGAGGTGCAGGCGGCGCGAGCGCCGCGCACCACAACGTGGCATGGATCGTGCTCAGCGATGGGCAATGAATGCAGCCGCCACGCCTGAACCCGCCGCCGTCGAGATCGTCGCTCTCACCAAGCGCTACGCCCCAGGTACGCCGGCCGCCGTCGACCGTATAGACCTGCGCATCGCCAGCGGCAGCTACTGCTGCCTGCTGGGGCCCTCGGGCTGCGGCAAGAGTACGACCCTGCGCATGATCGCGGGGCACGAATCGGTCAGCAGCGGCGACATCCTGCTGGACAACCGCAACATCACGAACCTGCCCGCCGCCGCGCGCGGCACGGCGATGATGTTCCAGAGCTTCGCGCTCTTCCCGCACCTTTCGGCCACCGACAACGTCGCCTTCAGCCTCAAGATGAAGGGCGTGGGCAAGGCCGAGCGCCACAAGCGTGCGAACGACCTGCTCGAGCGCGTCGCGATGGGCCACCTTGCCGCGCGCAAGCCGGGTGAGCTTTCCGGCGGCCAGCAGCAGCGCGTGGCGCTGGCGCGCGCGCTCATCACCGAGCCGCGCGTGCTGCTGCTCGACGAACCGCTTTCCGCCCTCGACCCCTTCCTGCGCATCCAGATGCGCGCCGAGCTTCGGCGCTGGCAGAAGGAGCTGGGCCTGACCTTCATCCACGTCACGCACTCGCAGGAAGAGGCGATGGCGCTGGCCGACACCATGGTTGTCATGAACCACGGCGTGATCGAGCAGGTCGGCTCGCCGCACGCGGTCTACAACCATCCGGCAAGCGAGTTCGTGGCGCGCTTCATGGGCGGCCACAACGTGTTCGACACGCCTGCCGGGCCGATCGCGGTGCGCAACGACCGCATGCGGATCGCAGCCGCCGCGCAGGCAGCAACCGATGGAGCTCTCGCAGCCACTGTCACCGACGTCGAGTACCAGGGCACCTACGTCCTGCTCGGGCTGGCGCTCGATGGTGTCGCCGCCGCCGGACGCCAGAACGTTTCGGTGCTGCTCAGCGAAGCCGCTTTCCTCGCGCGCCCCTATGCGCACGGCGAGGCAGTGCACCTCTCGTGGGCCGAAGCCGACGCGCGTGTGCTCGGCCCCGGCGCCAAGCCGCCGAGCGAGCGGGCACCGGCACCCGCCGGGGCCGAAGCCACCCGCCAGGACGACACCGCCGTGCTCGCCGTTCCCTTCTGAGCGCCCGCGCCACCCGCTTTTCTCCGCGTTCGTTTCCCTTCACCTTCCTTTTCTTTCTGCAATGGAGACCCTGCCCATGACCGATCCCATCGACAACAACGGCCTCAAGCGCCGCACCCTGCTGCAAGGCACCGCCGGCATTCTTGCCACGGGCATCGCACCCTTCGTGCATGCACAGGAGAAGGTCGTGCTGCGCTATCTCGGCACCGCGGTGAACCAGGACAAGGCGATCGCCGAGAAATTCAAGGCCGACACCGGCATCGAGATCCAGTACGTGGCAGTGACCACCGACGACGTGACCAAGCGCGCAGTCACCGCGCCCAACAGCTTCGACCTGATCGACACCGAGTTCTTCTCGCTGAAGAAGATCGTGCCCACGGGCAACCTGAAGGGCATCGACACCAGGCGCGTGAAGAACGCGGACAAGATCACCTCGCTCTTCACCAAGGGCGAAGTGGCCGGCAAGAAGGTGGGCGACCAGGGCACGGCTCCGGTGAAGGTGATCTACCTCGAAGGCGAGAAGAGCAAGGCCTTCGCCAAGTCGGCCACGCAGTACATGTCGCTCATTCCGACCACCTACAACGCCGACACGCTGGGCATCCGCCCCGACCTCATCAAGCGTCCCATCGGCTCGTGGGCGGAGCTGCTGAACCCGGAGTTCAAGGGCAAGGCCGCGATCCTGAACATTCCCTCTATCGGCATCATGGACGCCGCAATGGTGGTGGAGGCCAAGGGCATCCACAAGTACGCCGACAAGGGCAACATGACCAAGGCCGAGATCGACCTGACCATCAAGGCGCTGATCGAGGCCAAGAAGGCCGGCCAGTTCCGCGCGCTGTGGAAGGACTTCAACGAGTCGGTGAACCTGATGTCCTCGGGCGAGGTGGTGATCCAGTCGATGTGGTCGCCCGCGGTCACGGCCGTGCGCAGCAAGGGCATCGACTGCACCTTCCAGCCGCTCAAGGAAGGCTATCGCGCCTGGGCCTCGGGCTTCGGCCTCCCGGCCACGCTCTCGGGCAAGAAGCTCGACGGCGCCTACGAGTTCATCAACTGGTTCCTCGACGGCTGGGCCGGCGCCTACCTCAACCGCCAGGGCTACTACAGCGCCGTGCTCGACACCGCGAAGACCAAGATGGAAGCGTACGAGTGGGCCTACTGGATGGAAGGCAAGCCCGCCGCCCAGGACATCAAGAGCCCGCAGGGCGACGTGATCGCCAAGGCCGGCGCGGTGCGCGACGGCGGCAGCTACGAGCAGCGCATGGGCGGCATCGCGTGCTGGAACGCCGTGATGGACGAGAACGAATACATGGTGAGGAAGTGGAACGAGTTCGTGGCTGCCTGACGGCAGTCCACGAACTCGACCCCCAGGCTGCGCTTCGCTTCGCCACCCCCCTGTAAGGGGGCGACACCTGCGGCCCGGCAAAGCCGGTTCCGCGGTGTCCCACGAACGGGCTTCGCCTTGCTCGCCCTTGGGCACAGTTTTTCGCTTTCATCCATGAGTACACCCGTCGCGTCCAGCCATGCCGCCGCTGCCCCCATCCACGCCGTGAAAGCGTGGTGGCAGGCGGCGCCGTTCGCGCTGGTGTTCCTGCTGTTCTTCCTGATTCCGCTGGGGCTGGTCGCGATGGTCAGCCTTTGGAATTTCAACGAGTACGAGCTGATACCGGCTGTCACGCTGCGCAACTACCTGAGCCTGTTCGAGGGCTGCTCGCGGCTGACCGACAACGGCGACCTGTGCGTCACGCTGAACACCTACCTGAGCACCTTCAAGTTCTGCCTGCTGGTGTGGGGCATCACGCTGGTGATCGGTTTTTCGGTGGCGTACTTCCTGGCGTTCCACGTGCGCTCGTCGACCATGCAGACGGTGCTGTTCGTGCTGTGCACGGTCCCCTTCTGGACTTCCAACGTGATCCGCATGATCTCGTGGGTGCCGCTGCTGGGGCGCAACGGGCTGGTCAACCAGGCGCTGATGGGCATGGGCCTCGTGAACCAGCCGGTCGAATGGCTGCTGTTCTCCGACTTCTCGGTGGTGCTGGCCTTCGTGCACCTGTACACGATGTTCATGATCGTGCCGATCTTCAACAGCATGATGCGCATCGACCGCTCGCTGCTCGAAGCGGCCAGCGACGCCGGCGCCTCGGGCTGGCAGACGCTGTGGAACGTGGTGGTGCCGCTGTCGCGCACCGGCATCCTCATCGGCTCGATCTTCGTCATCACCATCGTGATGGGCGACTTCGTCACCATCGGCGTGATGGGCGGGCAGCAGATCGCCTCCATCGGCAAGATCATCCAGGTGCAGACCTCGTACCTGCAGTTCCCGCTGGCGGCGGCCAACGCCATGATCCTGCTGGCCGTGGTGCTGATGATCATCTGGGGCCTGACCCGGATGGTCGACATCCGCAAGGAGCTCTGAAATGCAAACACCCATCGGCGCCCAGCGCGCCCCCGGCTTCTGGCCGCTGGCCACCGTGTTCGGGCTCTTCGTGCTGTTCCTGTACGGCCCGATGATCACGATCTTCGTGCTGAGCTTCCAGGGCCCCGAGGGCGGGCTGACCTTTCCGCTGCGCGGGCTGTCGCTGCACTGGTTCCACAAGCTGGCCGAAGGGCTGGGCACGGTCGACATCGGCGCGGCCTTCAGGCGCTCTCTGGCACTGGGTGCTGTGGTGATGGGGTTCACCGTGGTGCTGTCGGTGTTGGCCGGGCTCGCGTTCCGCAAGAAGCTCGCGGGCAGCAACGCCCTGTTCTTCGTGACGGTGGCCAGCCTCATCATGCCGTCGATCATCATTTCGCTGGGCATCGGCCTGCAGTTCCGGCTGATCGACACCGGCATCAAGAACGTGCTGACGGCGATGGACGCCACCTCGCTGCTCGAAGGCTACGGCACCGCGCTGGGCCTGTTCAGCTCCGCGCTCGGCGCGCACCTGACGTGGACGCTGCCTTTCGGGCTGCTCATCATGTTCGCGGTGTTCAACCGCTTCGACCCCGCCTACGAGGAAGCCGCGCGCGACCTGGGCGCCACGCCCTGGCAGACCTTCCGCTTCGTGGTGCTGCCGCTGATCGGGCCGTCGATCGTCGGCATCGGCATGTTCGGCTTCACGCTGTCGTGGGACGAGATCGCCCGCACCTCCCAGGCCATCGGCGACGTGAACACCCTGCCGCTCGAACTGCAGGGGCTGACGTCGACGGTGACCACGCCTTCGATCTATGCGCTGGGGACGGTGACCACCGTGGTGTCGCTGCTGGTGATGGCGGTGGCGCTGGGCACGGCGGCCCTGCTGAGGCGGCGCTCCGTGCGCAGGGGGTGAGCATTTTCCCGCCGCGCCTCTAAAATCGCGCACCCACAAAAGTCAAGAAGAGAGAGAGGCGGGGCATGCTGGACATCGACAAGCTCAACGAATTCACCCAGAACCACGGCGAACTGCGCCGCGGACAGGGCCTGGTCACCGGCACCATCGCGCTGAGCCTGGCCATCCTGTGCTTCCTGGGCGTGCTGGCCTTCCACTTCCCGCAGTACCTCACGACGCCGGAGTTGCGCAAGAGCTACAACGTCGACGTGATGCGCATGATCCTGCTGGCGGCGCTGGTCGTCTCGGGCGGGCTCTCGCTGGTCAACATCATCTTCAACCGCTCGCGCTGGCTCTCCTCGGCCGCGTTCCTGTTGGTGGCGGCCTCGGCGCTGCTCGGCGGGCACAAGGTGCCGGTGCACGACTTCGCGGACAACACGCCCTACATCGGGCTCGACTGGTTCATCCTCGACCTGCTGGGCTCCTCGCTGATCTTCATCTTCATCGAAAAGCTGTTCGCGCTGCGCAAGGACCAGCCGGTGTTCCGCGAGGAGTGGCAGACCGACTTCCACCATTTCGTGGTGAACCACATGATCGTGGGCTTCGTGCTGCTGGCCACCAACCTGATGGTGCACAAGCTCTTCGGCTGGGCGGCCAACGACGGCATCCGGGGCTGGGTGAGCAACCTGCCGTTCTGGGCGGGGCTGCTGCTGATCATCCTGGTGGCCGACCTGGTGCAGTACTGGACGCACCGCGCCTACCACGAGGTGCCCGTGCTGTGGCGCCTGCACGCGGTGCACCACAGCGTGAAGAGCATGGACTGGATGGCCGGCTCGCGCCAGCACATCCTGGAGCTGCTGATCACGCGCACGCTGGTGCTGGCGCCCATCTACGTGCTGGGCTTCAGCAAGGACGTGATCGACGCCTACATCGTGGTGGTGGGCTTCCAGGCGGTGTTCAACCACTGCAACGTGAGCGTGCGGCTCGGCCCGCTGCGCTACCTGATCGTGACGCCCAACTTCCACCACTGGCACCACAGCCAGGACCAGGAGGCGCTCGACAAGAACTACGCGGCGCACTACGCCTTTCTCGACTACATCTTCGGCACCGCCGTGAAGAGCACCAAGCTCTGGCCCGAGAAGTACGGCGTGCTGGGCGACTACGTGCCCAACGGATTCTTCAAGCAGCTGAAGTTCCCGTTCGTCTGGAAGGGCTGATGCGCATCGCTTTCCGTTCCGCCGCGGCCATTGTTGCCGCGGGCGCCGCCCTGCTGCTGTCGGCCTGCGCCACACGGCTCGACCTGCCGACCAAGGACACCGGCCTGCGCCTGCGCGTGCAGAGCTCGGTCATCGCGCCGGGCAACGGCGGCGAACTCATCGCCGCCGACGCGCTGGCGCCGGGCGACATCCTGCTGACCTCCATCGCCACGGTGAACTCCTTCGGCATCCGGCTGGGCACCTTCTCGCCGGTGAGCCACGCGGTGCTGTACCTGGGCAACGGCCAGATCGCCGAGGCCGTGGGCACGGGCGTGCGCGCGCGGCCGCTTTCGGAGGTGGTCGACGAGGAACAGATGGTCGTGGCCTTCCGCGTGCCCGGCGTGGACGACACGAGCGCCGCCCGCATGCGCGAATGGGCGCTGTCGCAGGTCGGCACCAGCTACAACACCGTGGGCGTGCTGCTGAACGCGCCCTTCGTGCTGAACCGGCGCCTGTGCGAACTGCCGCTGGTGCCCACCGCCGTCAGCCACTACTGCATGAGCGGCCTGGCCATGGTGCAGCTGGGCGCGAGCCGCGACGACCAGTTCTTCTGCTCGCAGTTCGTGCTGGAGGCCTACCGCCAGGCAGGCATGCCGATCACCAACGCCGACCCGCGCTGGGTGAGCCCGGCCGACCTGCTGCACATGCGCGAGGGCGACGTGCCCTCCATCGCCGCCACGCAGCCGCTGCGCTACGTGGGCCACCTGAAATACAACCCGCCGCCGCTGCTCGCGGCCGATGGACCTTGAGCGCGGCGGAGTTCGACGTCGTCGTGATCGGCGCCGGGGCCGCGGGCCTCTTCTGCGCCGGCGTGGCGGGCCAGCGCGGGCTGAAGGTGCTGGTGGTGGACCACAGCGAGAAGGTGGGCGAGAAGATCCGCATCTCGGGTGGCGGACGCGCCAACTTCACGAACCGCGACCTCGACGTGCGCGCGCCGCAGCGGCACTTCATCAGCGACAACCCGAATTTCTGCCGCTCGGCGCTATCGCGCTATGCGCCTCAGCAGTTCATCGAGCTGGTGCAGAAGCACGGGATCGCCTTCCACGAGAAGCACAAGGGGCAGCTTTTCTGCGACGGCTCGTCGCAGCAGATCGTCAACATGCTGCTGGCCGAATGTGAGGCGGGCGGGGTCGAGCGCTGGCAGCCGTGCAGGATCGGCGAAATCGCGTTTTCCGCCGGCAATGCAGACGGGAGCAGCGCGGGCAGCTATCGAATCGAGAGCAGCCGGGGCGCCATCGAGACGCCGAAGATCGTGGTCGCCACCGGCGGCCTGTCGATCCCGCAGATCGGCGCCAGCGACTTCGGCTACCGCATCGCCGAGCAGTTCGGCCTGCGGATGGTCACGCCCCGGCCAGCGCTGGTGCCGCTGACCTTCGGCGGCGACGCCTGGGCGCCGTATGCCG
Source organism: Variovorax sp. 278MFTsu5.1 (assembly GCF_048305045.1). NCBI lineage: Bacteria > Pseudomonadati > Pseudomonadota > Betaproteobacteria > Burkholderiales > Comamonadaceae > Variovorax > Variovorax sp. 278MFTsu5.1. Next base: position 2,552,910 of record NZ_CP157622.1, on the reverse strand, counting down.
AACTGGCTGGCCTGGCGCTGCCGGTGCGCATCGAGACCGGCGCGAAGAAGGAAAAGACAGCCTTCCTCGAAGACCTGCTCTTCACCCACCGGGGCCTTTCGGGTCCGGCGGTGCTGCAGATTTCGAGCTACTGGAAGCCCGGTGCCCCGCTGACCATCGATTTCGCCCCCGGCGTGAACGTGGCCGAGGCGCTGGGCGAGGCGAAACTGCGGTCGAAGAAACGCATCGCCAACGAGCTGGCCGCGCTGGTGCCCTCGCGGCTGGCCGATGCCTGGGTCGGGCAGGACCCTGCCCTGCAGCGGCCGGTGAACGAGGCGGCCGACAAGGCGCTGGCGGCGCTTTCGGAGCGCATCGCGCGCTGGCAGATCGTCCCCAGCGGGACAGAAGGTTACAAAAAGGCCGAAGTCACGGCCGGCGGCGTCGACACCCGCGACCTGTCGTCGCAGACCATGGAATCGAAGCAGCCAGGCCTGTATTTCATCGGCGAAGTGGTCGACGTGACGGGCTGGCTCGGCGGTTACAACTTCCAGTGGGCCTGGGCGAGCGCGCATGCATGCGCCCAGGCTCTCTGACCTTCTCGCCCCCTTCAGAGACACCGAGGAACCGGCTTTGCCGGGCCTCAGGTGTCGCCCCCGGCGAGGGGGTTGGCGAAGCGACACGAAGTGCGCGAAGCCTGGGGGAGTGCCATTTCCGCCTGGGGGAGTGTTATAATCGCGGGCTAACTCTGGCCTCCCCTCAACGGCCGCAAAAGTTTTCAGTTGAGGAACCCCGGCTTGGGGCCTCGATCTCTCCAAGCCAAATTCATTTCAACGATTCATCAATGACCACCATCCGCGTTAAAGAAAACGAGCCCTTCGACGTCGCACTGCGCCGTTTCAAGCGCACCATCGAAAAGCTCGGCCTGCTGACCGACCTGCGTGCCCGCGAGTTCTACGAGAAGCCGACCGCCGAGCGCAAGCGCAAGAAGGCAGCCGCGGTCAAGCGCCACTACAAGCGCGTGCGCAGCATGCAGCTGCCCAAGAAGCTGTACTAAGCGACACCCCGGCGGCGGGCCCCAGACGAAAGTCGGCCCGGTCGCCTCGTTGCCTCAGCCGCGCCAGGGAAACCTGCCGCGGCTTTGTTTTTTCCGAAAGGTTGCCGAATGACTATCAAAGAACAGATCACCGAAGACATGAAGACGGCGATGCGCGCCAAGGACTCGGAGCGCCTGGCCACCATCCGCCTGCTGCTGGCCGCGATGAAGCAGAAGGAAGTCGACGAGCGCGTGGAGCTCGACGACACCATGGTGGTCGCCATCGTCGACAAGATGGTCAAGCAGCGCAAGGACTCCATCGCCGCCTTCACCACCGGCGGCCGCACCGACCTCGCCGACAAGGAAGCCGCCGAGATCAAGGTGCTGGAGGTCTACCTGCCCCAGCGCATGGGCGCCGACGAGGTCGCCGCCGAGGTGAAGGCCATCGTGGCCGAACTGGGCGCCAAGGGCCCGGGCGACATGGGCAAGGTGATGGGCGTGGTCAAGACCCGCCTGGCCGGCAAGGCCGACATGGGCCAGGTCAGCGCAGCGGTCAAGGCCGCTCTGACGGGCGCCTGAGCATGAACGCCGGCAGCCCGAGCGTCACCATCCCCAAGGCCTGCGCCTGCCTGATCGACGCACGGGGCCGGCTGCTGGTGTTCCGCCATCCCGAGGATGGCAACATGCAGCTTCCCAAGGGCACCATCGAGCCCGGCGAATCGCCCGAAGTGGCGGTTCGCCGTGAGCTGCTCGAGGAATCCGGCATCGACTACGCCGGCGAGCTGCAATCGCTGGGCACGCTGGAGCGCGAATGCGAAGCCGGTGTCGAAGGCAACACGCATCGCCACCCGCAGCTGTGGCACCTGTTCCTGATGCGCGCCGAGAGCGCCCTGCCCGAGAGCTTCACCCACACGGCCACGGGCAGCCCCGAGGAAGAGGGCCTGGTGTTCCTCTTCAGCTGGCTCGATGCCGGCGACGCGCTAGACGACTTCGCCCTGCCCTATCGCCAGACCATCGAGCGCGTGCGCGCCGCCCTGGTGCTCGCGGCCTGACTGGAAGAAGCGCCTCATCAGGCCGCGGCCCGCACGGCCATGTAGAGCCCCAGCAGCGCCAGCCCGATCAGGAAGCAGCGCCGGAACACCGCCACCGACAGCCGCTTGCGCAGCCAGGTCCCGAGCACCATGCCGCCGATGGCCGGCGCCAGCATCGCGATCGAGCCTCCGATCGCCGACACCGGATACCCGCCGTTCCCGGCCAGCCCGATGGCCAGCACCACCGTCGAGGTGGTGAACGAGATCCCCATCGCCTGTATCAGCGAATCGCGCTGGAACCCCAGCGCCTGCAGGTACGGCACCGCCGGCACCGCGAACACCCCCGTCACCGCCGTCACCAGCCCGGTGACCACGCCCACCAGCGGCCCGATCCAGCGCGCCTGCGAGTCGCTCACATGCAGCTGCCGCCCGGACAGCCCCCAGAGCGCATAGACGACCAGCGCCACACCGAGCGCGAAAGAAGCCCAGGCACCCGCCGGCACGCCCAGCCATAGTGCCCCCGCCAACGTGCCGACTACCACTCCCACCTGCATGCCGCCGATGCGCCGAAGCACCGGCATGAAGGTCGCGCGGGGCCCGGTCTGCCAGATGTTGGTGACCAGCGAGGGCACGATCAGCAGCGCAGCCGCCTGCGCCGGCGACATCCACAGCGCGAGCAGCGCCATCGACACCGTCGGCAGCCCGAGGCCGACCACGCCCTTGATCACTCCGGCCAGCAGGTACACGGCCGTGGCGGCGGCCCAGAAAGCGGTTGCGTCGATCGGATGCGTCATCGGACGCCGACTCTGCCAACGAAGCCCGCCGCCGCAAATGCGGGATTCGCGAAGCAGGCCTCAGTCTCAGGCTGAGGCTCCTGGTGCACACTCCGCCCAACCATGCGATTCGACCTCACCGACCTGCGGCTCTTCATCCACGTCGTCGAGGCCGGCAGCCTCACCGCGGGCGCCGGGCGCTCGCACATGACGCTGGCCTCCGCCAGCCAGCGGGTGCGTGGCATGGAAGACGCCCTGGGCAGCCCCCTGCTCACCCGCCACGCACAGGGCGTGAAGCCCACCGAAGCCGGCCGCACGCTGCTGCACCATGCGCGCGTCGTGCTGCAGCAGATGGAGCGCCTGCGCGGCGAACTCGGCGAATACGGCCAGGGCCTCAAGGGCCACGTGCGCTTCATGTGCGGCACCTCGGCGCTGACCGAGCACCTGCCCGAGGTGCTGAGCCGCTTCCTCGCCGAGCATCCGCGCATCTCGGTCGACCTGGAAGAGCGCCCCAGCCCCGACACGGTGGAAGCCCTGCGCGCCGGCCTGTGCGACATCGGCATCGTCTCCGACGCCATCGACAGCGAGGGCCTCGAATGCCATCCCTTCCGCCGCGACGACCTCGTGCTGGTGATGCCGCGCGGCCACGCACTGGCTACCCGGCGGCGCCTGAAGCTGGCCGAGGTGGTCGACAGCGAATTCGTCGGCCTGCCCGCCGACAGCGCGCTGCAGCAGCTGATCACCCAGCACGTGCGCGCCTTGGGCAGGCATCTGGCCTACCGCGTGCGCGTGCGCAACTTCGAGGCGGTCTGCCGGATGGTCGAGTACGGCATCGGCGTCGGCATCGTTCCGCAGACTGCCGCCGAGCGCTGCGCCCGCTCGATGAAGATCGCGCGCGCCTCGCTCGCCGACGCGTGGGCCGAGCGCACGCTGATGGCCTGCGTGCGCTCGTCGGAGGACCTGCCGCTCAACGCGCGGCGCATGCTCGACTACCTGGTCGCGCCGCCTCCCGACGAGGTCAGGAAGCTGCAGTGACCGGCCGCCCCAGCCGCGCCCGCGCCGCCACGAAGGCGTCGAAGGCTTCGCTGCTGGTCTTGCTCGGCACGTAGCCGAAGCGCTCCTTCAGCGCGGTGTTGAGCAGCACCGGCCGGTAGCGCAGGAAGTCGAGCTGCTCCGGCCCGTAGCGGCTCACGCCCAGCGCCGAGCCCACCGCCAGCGCGGTCTTCAGCACGCCGGCCGGCCAGTCGACCGCGCTCTTGCCGAGGCGCGAAGCGATCTCGTGGATGCCCAGCGCGCCGTCGCCCGCGAGGTTGTAGCAACCGGGCGGCGCACCGCCGAGCGCATGCGCGATGGCGCCGGTCACGTCCTCGTCCCAGATGAAGACGAAGGGGCTCGCGCTGCCGCGTATCGCGATGAGCCGCTTCTTCTCGAACAGCGCCGTGATCTGGTTGTCCACCCGCTCGCCGAGGATCGTGCCGATGCGCAGCACGGTCTGCGCCAGCGCGGGATGCCGGGCGCGGTAGTCGGCCAGCATCTCCTCCACCTGCCGCTTGTGGTCGGCGTAGGCGAACACCGTGTTGCCACGCAGCGGCTGTGACTCGGTGATCCACGCCGGGTTGTCCGCGTGGTAGCCGTAGGCCGCGCCGCTGGACGACACCACGATGTGCCGCACACCGTTCGCCACGCTGGCGTCGAGCACATTGCGCGTGCCGCCCACGTCCACCGAATGCTCGAAGGCGCGGTTCGAATCCTTGCCGGGCGTGACGATGGAAGCGAGGTGCACCACCGTGTCGATGGCGTGGTCGGCGATGGTCTCGGCGATGCGCGAATCGCGTACGTCCAGTTGCCGGTAGGTCACGCCCATGAGCTGCCGGTCCGGCGGCACTTCGCGCACGTCGACCGCGACCAGCGCCTCCAGCGTGCCCTGCTGCGCCAGGGTGGCGAGCAGGCTGCGCCCCAGGAAGCCGTCGGCCCCGGTCACCAGCACGCGACGCGCCACGATGCCTTCGCCGCCGCTCATGGCTTCGCGGGCTTGCGCCCCCACCAGCTCGCCAGTGCAAGGCCCGCGATGATGTCCCAGAAGCCCCATACGCCCGCCACCACGGCCATGCCGCCGAGCCCGCCGAAGAAGCTGAAGATCAGCACCAGCCCGAGCCCCGAGTTGCGGATGCCCACCTCGATGGACACCGCGCGCCGGTCGTAGTCGCCCAGCCCCGAGAGCCGCGCGCAGAGGTATCCCGTTCCGAAGGCCAGCGCGTCGTGGATCACCACCGCCAGCAGCACCAGCCCCACGTAGTCGAGGAAGAAGCGCCAGTTGCCCGCGATGGCGCCGATGATGAACACGATCAGCGCGACGAAGCTCAGCACGCCCACCGGCTTCTTGATGCGCGCCGTGAGCGCCGGCAGCCTGTGCGCGCAGGCCACGCCCAGCACGAAGGGAATGCCGATGATCGCCACGATGTGTCCCAGCATGTCCAGCGGATCGAGCGCGATGGTCTTCAACAGCGCCGAGGCCGTCGGATGCAGGCCGCCCCAGAAGGCGAAGTTCAGCGGCATCACCACGATGGAGATCGCGTTCGAGATCGCCGTCATCGACACCGACAGCGCCACGTTGCCGCCCGCGCGGTGCGTGAGGATCTGCGAGATGTTCCCCGGCGGGCAGCAGGCCACCAGGATCATGCCCAGCGCGATGCTCGGGCCGGGCTTGAGGATCAGCGTGAGCACATAGGTCACGGCCGGCAGCACGATGAACTGCGCGCCGATGCCCACCGCCATCGCGCCGGGCATGCGCGCCACGCGCTTGAAGTCCTCGATGCGCGTGTCCAGCGCGATGCCGAACATCAGGAAGCCCAGCACCACGTTGAGCAGCACCAGCGAGGCCGGATTGAAATGCAGGCGTATCTCGTCGACAGGCAGCATGCGGAGGGCCTCCTTCGTTTTTCTTCAGGTGGGATCGGCCAGCGCCGCGGCGGCGTTGCGCACGGCCGCGCGATAGGTGTCCTTGTGCACGTAGTACGCCATGCGCTCCAGCTGCAGGTACTTGAAGCCGCCCGACAGGTCGGGCGCTGGCCCCTGCGCCGCTGTGCGCAGCGCCGATGCCTTCGCCGAGCCGGCAGCCTGCGCGCGGAAGTAGCGCGCCACCAGTTCGGCCTGCTCGTAGCGGCCCTGCCAGCCGATGCCGCTGGCCTCGATCATCCCGAGCACCGCGATGTTCTCGAAGCGCGGCGAGAAGATGTTCAGGTACAGCCGCGGCGCCATGCCCTGCCAGTTCAGCAGCTCGCGGTCGATGAACGGGTAGTGCAGCGCGTAGCCGGTGGCAGCGAGGATCAGGTCGTAGTCGCGCGCGCCGCCGTCCTTGAAGTGCACCGTATGCCCGTCGAGCCGCGCGATGTCGGCGCGCACGCCGATGTCGCCGTGGCCCACGTGGTGCAGCACCAGCGAGTTCACGATGGGGTGCGACTCGTACATCCGGTAATCGGGCTTCGGGAAGCCGAAGCGCACCGGATCGCCGGTGAACCACTTGAGCACCGTCGAGTCGATGCGCTGCTTGAGCCATGGCGGCAGCGGGCGCTTGCCGCCCAGCGTGTCGGCCGGCTTGCCGAACACGTACTTGGGCACGAAGTAGTAGCCGCGCCGCACAGAGATGTCGACGCTCCTCGCGTAGTGCACGGCATCGACCGCGATGTCGCATCCCGAGTTGCCCGCGCCGACGATCAGCACGCGCTTGTCCTTGAAGAGCTCGGGGTGCTTGTAGTCGCTGGTGTGCAGCAGCTCGCCGTCGAAGTGGCCGTCGAAGCTGGGCCGCTTGGGCTCGGCGAGCGTGCCGTTGGCGATGACCACGCCCCTGTACTCGGCCGTCTCGATGGTGCCTTCGGCATCCTCGGTGGTCACGAGCCAGTGCGTGCCGGGCGAATCGCTCACCGGCTCGACGCGCAGCACGCGCGTGTTGAAGCGGAAGTGCTCGCGCAGCCCGAAGCGGTCGGCGAAGTCGCTGAAATAGCGGCGCAGTTCGCGGTGGCTCGGGTAGTCGGCCACCGTGTCGGCCATCGGGAACTCGCTGAACTCGGTGGTGCGCTTGCTCGAGATCAGGTGCGCGGAGTGATAGACCGTGGAGCGGGGGTTGGAGATGTCCCACAGCCCGCCCACGTCGCCATGCGCCTCGAAGCCCTGGAACGGCACGCCGTGCTTCTGCAGGTTGCGTGCGCCGGCGAGGCCGGAGGGGCCGGCGCCGATCAGCGCGATCTGTTCGTGGGTGGGTACGGCGTCGTTCGGCGTCGTCATCGGGTCGGAGGCTCCTTGGGAAGTCCGGGAATTGCAGTGGCGCCCGCCTCGCCCACGCGCGGCTTGCGCGGCTGGCCGCGCAGCAGGCGGTCGTGCAACGGCTCGGGCAGCAGGTCGAGCGCCTTCGACAGCCAGCCGATGCGGCGCGGCAGCACGATCTTCTCGCGCCCCGCCGCCACCGCAGCGAGCAGCCGGTGCGCGGCATCGCCGGCTTCGAGCAGCCCCGGCATCGCGAAGCGGTTGCCGGCGGTGAGCGCGGTGCGGATGTAGCCTGGGCTGACCGTGTGCACCGTGAGCCCCGTCTCTCGCAACTCGGCGCGCAGGCTTTCAAGGTAGCGGATCAGGCCGGCCTTGCTCGCGCAGTACGCGCCGTTGCCCGGCATGCCGCGCCAGCCGGCGATGCTGGCCATGCCGACGAGCGCGCCGCGCCGCTGCGCGCGCATCGCGGCGACGAAAGGCTGGAAGGTGGTGGCCGCGCCCAGCAGGTTGATTTCGAGCATGCGGCGGAACACGGCCAGGTCGTCGGCCTGGGCGGTGTCGTAGCCGCCGGCGACGCCGGCATTGGCGATCACCAGGTCGGGCATGCCGGCCCTGGCCATCCAGTCGACGGCCAGGGCCTGCATCTGCGGCCCGTTCGACACGTCGGGCGTGTAGACCGCGCAGCGTCCGGGTGCCAGCGCGGCCAGTGCTTCCAGTTTTCCGGCATCGAGCCCTGCCAGCGCAACCTGCGCTCCTTCTTCGATCAGCTCGCGTGCAAGCGCCTGGCCCAGGCCGCCGCAGGCGCCTGTGAGGACTACGTTGCGAAACTGCAGGGGCATCGGCTCGCGGTCTCCGGGTGGCAAAACCCGGCCACTGTAGCCGCGCATGCGCGCCCCGCCCCCCGGCATTTCCCCTTGCCCCGGCGGCTGCCGTAACGGGGGCTTCAGGAATGCGTCAGGCTTCTGCGCCCTGCGGAAACTCGATCTGGATCTTCACGTCGCCCGCGCGCCCCGCCGCCGCTTCCTCGAAGGCCCGCACGCCATCGGTGAACGCGAAGGTGCGCGAGATGAAGGGCTTGACGTCGACCTGCCCCGAGGCGATCAGCGCCAGCGCGCGCGGGAAGATGTTGGCGTAGCGGAACACCGACTCGATGCGAACTTCCTTCGACTGGATCGCGACGATGTCCATCGGCACCTTGCCGCCGGGCATGCCCACCAGCACCAGGCAGCCGCCGGGGCACAGCAGGTCGACGATGCCCTCGAAGGCGCGCGCGCTGCCGCTGGCCTCGAAGACCACGTTGGCGCCCCAGCCGTCGGTGAGCGACTTCACGGCCTCGGCGAGGTCGGTGCCGCGCACGTCGACGGTCGTCACCGCCGGGTTGCTGTCGAAGAGCGCCAGCTTCTCGGGCACGAGGTCCGCGAGGATCACGCGCGCCGCGCCGCCCGCGAGCGCCGCCAGCGCCGTCATCGCGCCGATGGTGCCGGCGCCGACGACCACGGCCACGTCGCCCGGCTTCAGCGCCGCCTTCTTCGCGGCCTGCAGGCCGATCGACAGCGGCTCGACGATGGCGCCCTCGCCGAAGCTCACGTTGTCGGGCAGCCGGAAGGTGAAGGCCGCCGGGTGCACCACGTAGGGCGTGAGGCAGCCGTGGATGGGCGGCGTGGCCCAGAAGCGCACGGCCGGGTCGAGGTTGTAGATGCCTTCCAGCGTGGCGCGCGAATCGGCCGCCGGGATGCCGGGCTCCATGCACACGCGGTCGCCGGGCTTGAGGTTCGTGACCTCGGCGCCCACCTCGACCACCGTGCCCGAGGCTTCGTGGCCGAGGACCATCGGGTCCTCCACCACGTAGGGGCCGATGCCGCCGTGCTGGTAGTAGTGCACGTCGCTGCCGCACACGCCCACGGTGTGCATGCGGATCTTCACGTCGCGCGGCCCCATGTCCAGGGGCAGTTCGACGTCGCGCAGCCTGAGCTCGTGCGCCTTTTCCAGAACCAGTGCTTTCATGTATTCGAGTCCTTGAATGGGTGTTGTCGGTATGTCGTCGGTCAATGCAATGAGGTGCCGGCGCGCAGCAGCGAGGCACCAGAGTCGATGTCGAAGAGGTGCACCTGCGCCGGGTCGGCCACGAAGCGCACGCGCTCGCGCAGCCCCGGGCACTGCGCTGAGGGCATGAGCGCGGCGATCTCGCCGTCGCCCTGTCCGAAGCTCACCAGCACCTCGTTGCCGAGGTACTCGATGAGCTGCACCTCGCCGTGGAAGCCGCCACCCTGCCCTTCGCTGGCGTCGGGGTGCAGGTGCGCGGGCCGCACGCCGAGCGTGACGCGCTTGCGGCCTTCGAGCGCGAAGCGGTGCGCGTCCACCCACACGGTGCCTTCGCGGCCGGCGAGTTCGATGGTTCCGGTGGCCACCCCGTCGTCGCGCACATCCATCTCCACCAGATTCATCGGCGGCGTGCCGATGAAACCCGCCACGAAGGCCGAGCGCGGCCGCTCGAAGATCTCGCGCGGCGAGCCGACCTGCTCGATGCGCCCGTCGCGCAGCAGCACGATGCGGTCGGCCAGCGTCATCGCCTCGTGCTGGTCGTGGGTCACGTAGACGGTGGTGGTCTTCAGCGCCTGGTGCAGGCGGGCGATCTCGATGCGCATGTGGTTGCGCAGCTTGGCGTCGAGGTTCGACAGCGGCTCGTCGAAGAGAAACACCTTGGGCGTCTTGATCATCGCCCGCGCGATCGCCACGCGCTGCTGCTGACCGCCCGAGAGCTCGGTGGGCTTGCGCTGCAGGTAGCGCTCCAGCCCCAGCGTGTCCGATACCTCCTTGATGCGCGCATCGATCTCGGCCTTGGGCACCTTCAGCCGCTTGAGGCCGAAGGCGATGTTGTCGCGCACGCTCATGTGCGGATAGAGCGCGTAGTTCTGGAACACCATCGCGATGCCGCGCTCCTGCGGCGGCAGGTCGTTCACCCGCTGGCCGCCGATCATGAGGTCGCCGCCGGAGATGTCTTCCAGGCCCGCGAGCATGCGCAGGATGGTCGACTTGCCGCAGCCCGAGGGGCCGAGGAACACGACGAACTCGTTGTCGGACACGTCGAGGTCGAACTGGTGGACGACCTGCGTGTCGCCGTAGCGCTTGATGATGTTGTGACAGCTGATTGCGGACATGTCGTTCTTCAGGGAAATGGGTTGTGCGCGGTGGTGCATGCCGGGGCTCATGCCGCGTCGCGCTTGCGCTTGAACGCCGCGTTGAGGAAGCCGCTGAGCACGCCGACCATGAGCAGCGGCGGCAGCGACAGCAGGATGACGGAGGCATTCAGGATGCCCCAGGGCACATCTCGCCCGAGCTGGCTCAGCTCCGAGGCCACGATGGGCAGCGTCTTCGCATCCGAAGTGGTGAGCATCAGCGCGATGAGGAACTCGTTCCACACCAGCACGAAGCCGAAGGCGATGGCGCCGATCAGCGAGCGCGCGGCGATCGGCAGCGCCACCTTGAAGAAGATCGCGTAGGGGCCGTAGCCGTCGACGCGGCCGGCCTCCTCCACTTCCTTCGGTACCGCCTTGAAGGCGGGAATGGCGAGCCAGATCACGGTGGAGAGCGTGAGCAACGTGTAGGTGACGACGAGCGCGATGCGCGTGTCGTACAGCTCCAGTTGCAGCCAGATCACCATCAGCGGAATGGCCACCGCCACCGGCGGCAGGAAGCGCATCGAGAGCACGAAGAACTGGATGTCGTTCGCCCAGCGCAGCGGATAGCGCGCGAGCGCGTAGGCCGCAGGCAGCCCGAGCACCGCGCCCGCGATCACCGCCGCTCCCACCACCACGACGGAGTTGAGCAGCCCTTGCGCCACCGCCTCGCGGCTCAGCACGTAGATGTAGTTCTCCAGCGTGGGCGAGAAGAAGAACTTGGGCACGGCCGAGACGATGTCGACCCGGTTCTTGAACGAGTTGAGAAAGGTCCACAGCACCGGCACCAGCGCCGAGAGCCCGGCCAGGACCAGCACCAGCCGCGCGAGCAGCGTGCCGAGGGACAGCTTCTTCGTTTTCCTGTTGGGGGATGCGCTCATTTCGGCCGCGTCCATTTCCAGATGTAGGTGAAGGCCACGGTCGAGGCGATCATCATCAGCACCGCCATGCCCGAGGCGTACGAGATGCGGCCCGACTCGATGAAGCCCTGCGAGAAGGCGTACATGTCCAGCGTCTCGGTCGAGATGCCGGGGCCGCCGCGGGTCATCACGTAGATCAGGTCGAAGGCGCGCAGCGACTCCACCATCTTCACGAAGCACAGGCTGACCAGCGGCGCCTTGAGCATCGGCAGCGCCACGTAGGCGTACACCTCCCAGGTCTTCGCGTGGTCCATGCGCGCGGCCTCGAAGGGCTGCGGCGGCAGGGTTTCGAGCAGCTTCAGCACGATGACCGCGAAGAACAGGCCCCACTGCCACACGTCGACGAAGGCCACGGTCAGCAGCGCGGTCACCGGGCTGGCGAGCAGGTCCAGCGGTTCTCCGGTGACGGCCTTGTACGGCCAGGTCAGCAGTCCGAACAGCGGGTGGAAGGCGAACTTCCACACGAAGGCCGCCGACACGCGCGGCAGCAGCACGGGCACGATGAACAGCATCGACAGCACGTTGCGCCAGCGCGCTGTGGTGCACTGGAACATCAGCACGCCCAGCAGCACCGCGAGGCCCATGGTGGCGCTGACGGTCAGCACTTCCCACACCAGCGACACGCGCACCGAATTGAGGAAGCGCCGGTCCGAAAAGAGCTGGATGTAGTTCGACAGCCAGACCCAGGCCGTGTCGGCCTGGCCCAACTCGCGGTCCTGCAGCGAGATGCCGATCGCGAAAAGGGTGGGCACCAGCGCCAGCACTGCAAGCACCAGCAGGCCGGGCCCGATGAAGACGAGCGGCAGCCGGGTTGCCGTCGCCGTCTTCTTTTTCTTCTCCCTGAGCGTCATTACTTCTTGCGCCGCGCGACCAGTTGCTTCGCGTAGGCATCGAGTTCGTCGAGCCCGCCCTTGATGTCGGTGCGCGAGCCGGTGATCAGCTCTTCGAGGATGATCCCCCAGCGGTCGCCGAGGTCGGGCCAGGCCGGGTCCTGCCAGAAGTTCACGGCCGTGACCTTGCCGGTGTCGGCCAGCGCCTTGCCGAGATCGGCGCCGTAGCGCTTGGCGAACTCGGGGCTGGCCAGCACGCTGGTGCGGTTGAGTTCGCCGAACTGGCCTGCGGCGAGGCGGCGCTGCTCCTGCTTCTTCGAGGTGGCCCAGGCGACGAAGAGGCCGGCGCACTTCTTGGCCTCCTCGGTCTTGTTGGCCTTGGCGCCGATGGCCAGGCCGTGGCCGTAGCCGCCGCCGGTCAGCGGCGTGGGCGGCGGCAGGTAGGCGACCTTGCCGATCACGGTCGACATCTTCGGGTCGAGCGCGTTGCCGGCCAGCGGAGTCGACTCGATCAGCATCGCCACCTTGCCTGCGAGGAAGGCGCCGGTGGATTCGTCCCAGCCGCCGGTCTTGGTGCCGGGCGCGGAGTACTTGAAGAGATCGAGATAGGTCTGCGTGGCCTTCAAGGCCGCGGGCGAGTCGAACACGGGCTTGTCGCCGTCGAACCACTGGCCGCCGTAGCCACGGAAGAAAGGCATCCAGCGCCACACATTGGCGCCCGAGCCGCGCTGGCCGCGCAGCGCCACGCCGTAGACGCCGTTGGCCGGATCGTTGAGCTTCTTCGCGGCCTCGGCGAATTCCTCCAGCGTGGTCGGGGGCTTGATGCCGGCCTTCTCCAGCAGGTCCTTGCGGTAGACCAGCAGGTCGCCGCCACCGGTGAGCGGCGCGAACCAGACCTGGCCGTCGAAGGTCGCGACCTTCTGGCGGCCGGGGTCGAAGTCGGCGTAGTCGTAGTCGGCGGGGTAGTACTTCGCCAGCGGCACGATCCACTTCGACTGGGCGAACAGCGGCACATTGGCCTCGTCGACGTAGTACACGTTGTACTTGCCCACGGTCGAGGCGTCTGCGCGGGTCTTGGTGCGGCGGTCGTTCTCGTTGAGGTTGTCGATGTTGAACGAGGCGCCGCTCAGGGCCTTGAACTCGTCCTTGTACTTTTCGAGCAGGGTCAGCCCGTCGCGGGGCTGGGACAGGACGCGCAGGTCCTCCTTGCAGACCTGCTGGGCCTGGGCCGCGCCGCCCCATGCGGCCAGCGCCGCCAGCAGCATCGCGCAGCCCTTGAGCCGGTGCCGGTTTTCTTGAACAGCCATCGTTTTGTCTCCTTTGAACCTGTCGCGAATTGCCGGCGGATCGCGGCGGAAACAGGTGGAACGAAGCGTAGGCAGCGGCGGCGCGGCGCCGCGTACACGCGAGCCGGGGCACTGGTATTTTCATGACCAGCCTGCTTGGGGTTTTGCCGGAGTCGAGGGCTTTCGGCCCTGCCTGGTTGCATTTCAAAACTCCATCGATAGAATCGATTTCAGTTTTTATTTGAAACCAAATAGGGCAATCATGAGCACCACGCCGCCATGCCAGGCCACCTTCGCGCGCCCATGCGCCACGCCGTCGATATCGGGCGCACTGGCGCTCCTCTTCGCCATCGCCTGCGGTCTGGCTGTGGCCAACGTCTACTACGCGCAGCCGCTGCTGGACACGCTGGCGCACACCTTCGGCATCCGGCCCGCCACTGTCGGCGTCGTCATCACCATCACGCAGATCGGCTACGGGCTGGGGCTGCTGCTGGTGGTTCCGCTGGGCGACCTCGTCGACCGCCGCCGGCTGATCGTCGGGCAGTCGCTGCTGTCGGTGGCCGCGCTGCTGGCCGTGGCGCTGGCGCCCAGCGCGTCGGTGCTGCTGCCGGCGATGGCCGCCGTGGGCGTGCTGGCCGTGGTGACGCAGGTGCTGGTCGCCTACGCCGCGAGCATGGCCGCGCCAGGCGAGCGCGGCCGCGTGGTGGGCACCGTCACCAGCGGCATCATCATCGGCATCCTGCTGGCGCGGGCGGTCTCGGGCACGCTGTCGGATCTCTTCGGCTGGCGCTCGGTGTACCTGGCCTCGGCGGCGGCCACGCTGGTGGTCGCCGGGCTGCTGTGGATGGTGCTGCCCGCGCGCACGCGGCCCGCGCCGGGCATCTCGTACCCCCGGCTGATCCGCTCGGTGTTCGCGCTCTTCGCGCAGGAGCCGGTGCTGCGCATCCGCGCCGTGCTCGCGATGCTGATCTTCATGTCCGTCACCATGCTGCTGACGCCGATGGTGCTGCCGCTCACGGCACCGCCCTTCTCGCTCTCGCACACGCAGGTGGGCCTGTTCGGGCTGGCGGGCGCGGCCGGGGCGCTAGGTGCCGCGCGAGCGGGCCGCCAGTCGGACCGAGGCCGCGCGCAGCGCACCACCTGCATCGGCCTGAGCGCGATGCTGCTTTCGTGGGGGCTCATCGCGATGCTGCCGTGGTCCATCTGGGCGATGGTGATCGGCGTGATCGTCATCGACTTCGGCCTGCAGTCGGTGCACGTGGCCAACCAGAGCCTGATCTACCGCGTGCGCCCCGAGGCGCAGAGCCGGCTGACGGCCGGGTACATGATCTTCTACTCCATCGGCTCCGCCACCGGATCGATGGCTTCGACGATGGTGTACGCCCATGCGGGCTGGAATGGCGTCTGCCTGGCCGGAGCCCTTGTCAGCGGCGCGGCGCTGCTGTTCTGGGCGCTGACCGGGCACCTGACGCCGCGAGACACGGCCGCCTGAGTTCAGTCCGTGGTGGCCAGCGGCGTGTTCTGCGCGGTGCGCAGCCCGAAGCGGTCCTGCGCCTGCTGCCGGTAGACCGAGGGCGTCATGCCCTTGAGCTGCAGGAAGCGGCGGTTGAAGTTCGCAAGGTTCGCGAAGCCCACCTCGTAGCAGATGTCGCTCACCAGCCTGTCCGACTTCTGCAGCATCTCGCAGGCCTTGGCCACGCGCAGCCGCGTCACGAAATCGGTGAAGGTGGCACCCATGTGCCTGTGGAACCAGCGCGAGAAGCTGCTCTCGGCCATGTTGGCCACGGCGCACACGGCGGGCAGCGAGAGTTCTTCGGTCAAGTGCCGGTCGAGGTAGTCGAGCACGCGGCGCATGCGGGTGTTGACGCTCGGATCCTCGGCCACTGGCTCGGCAGTGCTGGAAATCTGCCGCCAGTCGGGCCAGCGGGCCAGCTCGTGCAGCAGGCCGATGAAGGCCGAGAGCCGCGCCATGCCCTCCTGCCCCTGCACGCGCTGGAAGCGCTCGCGCACCAGGTCGCCGATGCCGAAGAACTCGATGCCCAGCTTCGCCCGGTCGAGCATCGGCAGCACCGCCTTCAGCTCGGGAAACAGGTCCGTGCCCTTGCGCAGCGGCTCGTCGCGGAAGTGGATGACCATGCTGCGCTCGGTGATGCCCTCGGGCGGCACGTCGTGCGAGATCCAGGTGTGGGGCAGCCGGGCGCCCACCAGCGCCACGTAGCCGGGCTCGAAGCGCCCGATGTGGTCGCCCACGAAGGCATCGCCGCTGCTGCGGTTGATGCACTGCAGCTCGTATTCGTCGTGGTAGTGCCAGCAGTCGAAGGGCCAGGGCACGCCGTGCTGCAGGCAGCGCACCGAACTGCCGCCCGCCGGCTCGAAGCCGAGCCTCGGGTCGCGCATCAGTTCGTGCTCGAGTTCCGGTTTTCGCGCTGCGTTGTGCCTCATGGTTCGACTAGCCTTCGCGCGCAGGCCGGCGGCGCAGCCTTCAGGCGCCGGCGACCTTCATGCGGTTCACCAGGACCGACCCCGTGGTCTTGGCGCCGAAAGTGTAGGCATCGGCCCCGATGGCTTCAATACCCAGCAGCATGTCCTTCAGGTTGCCGGCGATGGTGATCTCCTGCACCGGGAAGGCGATCTTGCCCTTCTCCACCCAGAAGCCGCTGGCGCCGCGCGAGTAGTCGCCGGTCACGTAGTTCACGCCCTGCCCCATCAGCTCGATGACGAAGAGGCCGGTGCCCAGCTTGGCGAGCATGGCGTCGAGGTCGTCGGTGTGCTTCGTCAGGCGCGAGCTCAGCGTCAGGTTGTGCGAGCCGCCGGCGTTGCCGGTGGTCTTCATGCCCAGCTTGCGCGCCGAGTAGGTCGAGAGGAAGTAGCCCTCGAGGCGGCCTGCATCGACCACCTTGCGCGCCCGGGTGGTCACGCCTTCGTCGTCGAAGGGGGCGCTGCCCTTGCCGCGCAACAGGTGCGGGTCTTCGGCCACGTCGACGTGCGCGGGCAGCACGGGCTTGCCCAGCGAGTCGAGCAGGAATGTGCTCTTGCGATACAGCGATCCGCCGCTCACGGCCTGCACCAGCGAGCCCAGCAGTCCCACGGCCAGCGGCGACTCGAAGAGCACCGGGCATTCGACGGTCTTGATCTTGCGCGACTTCAGGCGGCTGAGCGCGCGTTCGGCGGCGTAGCGGCCCACGGCCTGCGGGCTGGCCAGTTCTTCGGCCGAGCGCATGGAGCTGTACCAGGCGTCGCGCTGCATGTCGTCGCCCTTGCCGGCGATGGGCGCCACCGAGATGGAGTGCCGCGAGCTGGCGTAGCCGCCGCGAAAGCCATGCGTGTGGGCGCTGAAGAAGTGGCTCTGCTGGGCCGAGACGCCCGCGCCCTCGCTGTTGGTGATGCGCTTGTCGGTCGACAGGGCGGCCTCTTCGCATTCCAGGGCCAGCTTCGCGGCCTGCTCGCTGGTCACGTCCCAGGGGTGGAACAGGTCGAGCTCGGGGTGCTCCTTGGCGATGTCTTCCTCGTCCGGCAGGCCGCTCACGGGGTCTTCGGCGGTGAAGCGGGCGATGTCGTAGGCCGCCTGCACCGTCTGGGCGATGGCCGCCTCGGAGAAATCGGAGGTGCTGGCGTTGCCGCGGCGGTGGCCCACGTAGACCGTGACGCCCAGCGACTTGTCGCGGTTGCGCTCGACGTTTTCCAGTTCGCCCTTGCGCACCGAGACGCTCAGGCCGCAGCCCTCGGAGGCCTCGGCCCCGGCGTCGGTGGCACCCAGCCGCTTGGCGTGCGCCAGGGCGGTGTCGACCAGGTTTTCGAAGAAGGAGCGGCTGTAGGCGAAGCCGGAATCGGCGCGCGAGGAGGATGTCGTCATGTGGTGGCTATGATACTTGCGCCCCCCATTTCCCGTTTTCAGCAGCTTCCCACCGCGCATTGCACGCGTTGCAACGCCTCGCGGCGCGGCCCAGAATCCATCCCATGTCCCGCAAACCCAAAAAAGGCTATTACGTCCGCGGCCATTTCGTGGCCGAAGGCAGCGAGCTCGACCTCGAACTCAAGCGCGAGCTCAAGGGCTCCGACGACGCCAGCCGCACCGACCTGAAGCGCGAAAGCGAAGAGCTGCAGAAGCTGGGTGCCGAGCTGCTCACCCTGCGCGCCGGCCTGTTCGACGCGCTCCAGCTCGACGAGAAGCTGGTCGAGGCCATCGCCGAAGCCAAGCGGATCACCAATTTCGAGGGCAAGCGCCGCCAGATGCAGTACGTCGGCAAGCTCATGCGCAAGCTGGAGCCCGAGGTGCTGGAGGCCGTGAAGCGGGCCCTGCTCGAGCAGAACACCGTGCCGGCCGCCGAAGTCGCCGCCCTGCACGAGGCCGAGCGCTGGCGCGACAGGCTGATTGCCGACGACGACGCCCTCGGCGGCTGGATCGAGACCCACCCCGCCACCGACGCCCAGCAGCTTCGCGCCCTGGTGCGCCAGGCCCGCAAGGACATGAAGGCCGGCCCCGCCGGCGAGGCGCCGCGCCAGGGCAAGGCCTATCGCGAGGTGTTCCAGGTGGTGCGCGCCCAGCTGGCCGTGCACGGCGGCGCCGACCATGCCGCCGCAGCGGCAGCCCAGGACCGGGAAGAAGACGCATGAGCGAGGCTGCATTCGATCCGGTGCGCATCGGCATCGTCTCCGTCAGCGACCGCGCCTCCAGCGGCACCTACGAGGACAAGGGCCTGCCCTCGCTGAAGGAATGGCTGGGCCGGGCACTGAAGAACCCCATCGAGTTCGAACCCCGGCTGATTCCCGACGAGGCGGAACGCATCAGCGCCACGCTGATCGAGCTGGTCGACGCCGGCTGCTCCCTGGTGCTGACCACCGGCGGCACCGGCCCCGCCCTGCGCGACGTGACGCCCGAGGCCACGCTGGCCGTGGCGCACAAGGAAATGCCGGGCTTCGGCGAGCAGATGCGCCAGATCAGCCTGCGCTTCGTGCCCACCGCGATCCTCTCGCGACAGGTGGCGGTGATCCGTGACAAGAGCCTGATCATCAACCTGCCCGGCCAGCCCAAGTCGATCGCGGAAACGCTCGAAGGGCTGAAGGACACCGAGGGCGTGCAGGTGGTGCCGGGCATCTTCGCGGCCGTGCCCTACTGCATCGACCTGATCGGTGGGCCCTATCTCGAGACCGACGATTCCGTCTGCAAGGCCTTCAGGCCCAAGTCGGCCATTCGAGCCCGCTGAGCCTGTTGCTCATTGCGCCGCCTGCGCGCTCTTCGCCTCGACGTCCTTCAGGCAGGCGTTGATGGCGGCGTTCGACGCCAGCCCGTAGCAGCGCGCAGCGGCCGCGCGCACGGCCTTCTGCTGAACGCGCCGTTCCTCGGCGCTATCGATCTGGTAGCTCATGAGCCACTTCATGGCGAAGGCGAGCACGATGCCGAAGCCTATAGCGATGCCGACCACCGTCGAGCGCCAGGTCCGCGCCGGCGCGGCGGGAGGTGCCGAGCCGTAACCCACGTCGAATGCCATCGGCGGCTGCGCCGGCGAGCCGCCGTGGACCCTGCGGCGCTGCGGGGCGCGCGGCTCGGCCTTCGCCTGGGTGAAAGACTTGTTGTCGTAGCGGCTGCTCATCGATCTGCGTGCATGGGGAGGTAGTCCGGACGTGATTGTCCAACAGCCGTCCCCCGCAGGCTGAAACGACCGGTGGCTGTGTTCCTCCTCGCTCAGGCCGCCGCGCGCCGCGCCAGCCACTCGTCGAAGCGGATCGCGCCCAGGCGCGGGTTCGATCCGGGCGTCAGCGAACGGTCGTCGAGCTGCACGCCGAAGTAGCGTGCGCCGGGGTCGGTCACGACCTTCCGGGCATCGCCCGTCGCCGCGAAGAAGCGGCGCACCAGCGCGTCGAGCGGCAAGGCCTCGGGCCCGGCGATCTCGATCCGGCCGCGCGCCGGCAGCTCGGTCACGACCTCGGCCAGCGCCGCCGCCACGTCGTCGGACGCCATCGGCTGGATGAGCGCGTCCGAAAGCCGAGCCAGGCCGTCCTGCACGCCCGACGCCGCGATGGCGCCCACGAACTCGAAGAACTGCGTGGCCTGCACGATGGTGTAGGGCACGGGCGAGGCCTCGATCAGGTCTTCCTGGAGCTGCTTGGCGCGGAAGTAGCCGCTGTCGAGCAGGCGCGCGGTGCCGACCACCGACAGCGCGATGTGATGCGCCACGCCGGCCTTCACCTCGGCCGCGAGCAGGTTGCGCCCCGTTGTCGCGAAGAAATCGAGCGCCGCCTGGTCCTCGAACGAGGGCGAATTCGCCACGTCGACGACGACGCGGGCGCCCGCGAGCGCCTCGTCCAGGCCCTCGCCGGTGAGGGTGTTGACGCCCGTGGAGGGCGATGCGGCGACGACGTCGTGGCCGGCCTCGCGCAGGCGGGCGGCGAGCCTGGAGCCGATGAGGCCGGAGCCTCCGATGATGGCGATCTTCATGGTCGATTCCTTGGTCAAGAAAGAGTGCGAGGAGTGCGAAGGGGCGCCCCCGATGGGCGCCCTCGCCTGCAAGACGTCCGGCCGCACGCGCTTGTGACAGCCGGATCGCTCTTTCTTCCAAAAAATCGGCCCGAACCCCGCTCTGGGCCCTCACCGCCCCTTCACCGCCCCGAAACCGTGCGTGTCGGCCGCCTGCTCGCAGGGCACCCGTTCAGCCTGCACGGTCGAATGGTGGATGTCGAAGCGCTCTGCCAGCATCTCGCGCAGCCGCTGCGTGAGCGGCGCCAGGTCGCCCACCTCCGGCGCGCACACCACGTGCACGCTCAGGCTCACCTTGCCGCTGGACAGCGCCCACACGTGCAGGTCGTGCAGGCTCGCGACGCCCTCGCTGCCCAGCAGCGCACTCTCGACCACGGGCAGGTCCACCTCGTCGGGCACGCCTTCGAGCAGCAAGTTGAGACTCTCGCGCAGCAGGCGCCAGGTGCGCGGCAGCACCCAGAGGCCGATGGCCACGGCGATCACCGAGTCGACCCAGCCCCAGCCCGTGTAGCGAATGACGATGGCGCCGACGATCACGCCGATGGAGCCCAGCATGTCGGCCCACACCTCCAGGTACGCGCCCTTCACGTTGAGGCTCCGGTCCTTGCCGGAGGCCAGCAGCCGCATGCCGATGAGGTTGACCACCAGCCCGCCGGCGGCCACCAGCAGCATCGTGGTCGACTGGATCTCGGCCGGCGCCGAGATGCGCCGGTAGGCCTCGTACAGCACGTAGATCGCCACGAAGAACAGCAGCACCGCGTTGAGCACCGCCGCCAGGATCTCGAAGCGGTAGTAGCCGAAGGTGCGCCGCCGGTCGGCCGGCCGCTTGCCGATCCAGATGGCGGCCAGCGAGATCGCCAGCGCCACCGTGTCGGTGAACATGTGCGCGGCATCGGACAGCAGCGCGAGGCTGCCCGACACCAGCCCGCCCACCACCTCGGCGACGAGGTAGGCCGAGGTCAGCAGCAGCGCCCAGCGCAGTGCCTTCTCGTTGCCGCCGGTGGCGTGCGCATGCTCATGTGCCATGGGAGCCTCGCAGTGAAGGGGCCGAAGGATCGGGCGGCGCGCCGATCGCCTGTTGCTGCGCCTTCTCATCTTCCTCGTCGCGCCGGTGGGCGATGCGGTAGAGCAGCGGCAGCACCAGCAGCGTCAGCGCGGTCGACGACAGGATACCGCCGATCACCACCGTGGCCAGCGGCCGCTGCACCTCGGCGCCGGTGCCTGTGGCGATGGCCATCGGCACGAAGCCCAGCGAGGCGACCAGCGCCGTCATCAGCACCGGCCGCAGCCGAGTGAGCGCGCCTTCGCGGATGGCGGCGTCCAGCGGCAGGCCGCTCTCGCGCAGGTTGCGGATGAAGGAGATCATCACCAGCCCGTTGAGCACCGCCACGCCCGACAGCGCGATGAAGCCCACCGCCGCCGAGATCGACAGCGGAATGCCGCGCATCCACAGCGCCACGATGCCGCCCGTGAGCGCGAACGGGATGCCGGTGAACACCAGCAGCCCGTCCTTGATGTTGCCGAACATCGCGAACAGCAGCGTGAACACCAGGAGCAGCGACACCGGCACCACGATCTGCAGCCGCTGCGTGGCCGAGGCGAGGTTCTCGTACTGGCCGCCCCACACGGTCCAGTAGCCGGTGGGGATCTTCACCTTGCCCATCGCCTCCTCGGCCTCGGCCACGAAGGAGCCGAGGTCGCGCCCGCGCACGTTGGCGCTGACCACGATGCGGCGCTTGCCGTCCTCGCGGCTCACCTGGTTGGGGCCGGGCGCGATATCCAGCGTGGCCACCTCGCCCAGCGGAATGAAGCTGGTGCGCAGGCCCTCGGCGCCCGCGCCCTTGGGCAGGGCCACGGGCAGGCGCTTGATGGCCTCAAGGTCGGTGCGCAGCTCCTCGGGCAGGCGCACGATGATGTCGAAGCGCCGGTCGCCGTCGAACAGCGTGCCCGCCTCGCGCCCGCCCACGGCGGCGGAGATGGCGTCCTGCACGTCGCCCACGTTGAGGCCGTAGCGCGCGGTCTTGGTGCGGTCGATGTTCACGGTGAGCATCGGCAGGCCGGTGGTCTGCTCGATCTTCACCTCGGCCGCGCCGGCAATGCCGTTGAGCACGCCCGAGACCTCTGCCGCGGTCTTGTTCAGCACGTCCATGTCGTCGCCGAAGATCTTCACCGCCACGTCGCTGCGCACGCCCGAGATCAGCTCGTTGAAGCGAAGCTGGATGGGCTGCGAGAACTCGTAGTTGTTGCCCGGCAGCTTCTCGACCTCTTCCTGCACCGCCGCGAGCACCTCGGCGCGCGAGCGCTTCGGCGTGGGCCACTCGCTCTCGGGCTTGAGCATGATGTAGCCGTCGGAGATGTTCGGCGGCATCGGGTCGGACGCGATCTCGGCCGTGCCGGTGCGCGCGAACACGCGCTCGATCTCCGGAAACTTCGTCTTCAGCGTGCGCTCGAGCTGCTTCTGCATCTCGACCGACTGCGTCAGGCTGGTGCCCGGAATTCGCAGCGCCTGGATGGCGAAGTCGCCCTCGCTCAGGCTGGGCACGAACTCCGTGCCCAGGCGCGTGGCCAGCAGGCCCGACAGCACCACGGCAACGGCGGCGAAGGTGATAACCAGCGGCTTGGCCGCCATCACGCGCGCCAGCAGCGGCTCGTAGGCGCGCTTGGCCCACAGCATCAGGCGGTTTTCCTTCTCGCTGACCTTGTTGCCGATGAAGAGCGCCACGGCAGCGGGAATGAAGGTGATCGACAGGATCATCGCGCCCAGCAGCGCGATCACCACGGTGAAGGCCATCGGGTGGAACAGCTTGCCCTCGACACCCGTGAGCGCAAAGATCGGCAGGTACACGATCATGATGATCAGCTGGCCGAACAGCAGCGCGCGCCGCGCCTCCTGCGAGGCCGCGAACACCTCGTGGAAGCGCTCGCTGCGCGTGAGCGGCCTGCCTTTGTGGGCCTGCGCGTGGGCCAGCCTTCGCACGCAGTTCTCCACGATCACCACCGCTCCGTCGATGATGATGCCGAAGTCCAGCGCGCCCAGGCTCATGAGGTTGGCGCTGACCTTCTGGTTCACCATGCCGGTGAAGGTGAAGAGCATCGACAGCGGAATCACCAGCGCGGTGATGACGGCCGCGCGGATGTTGCCCAGGAACAGGAACAGGATCGCGATGACCAGCACCGCGCCCTCGAACAGGTTCTTCTTCACCGTGGCGATGGCCTTGTCGACCAGCACCGTGCGGTCGTACACCGTCACAGCCTTCACGCCGGCGGGCAGCGTGCGGTTGATTTCCTGCATCTTCTTGTCGACGGCCTGCGACACCGTGCGGCTGTTCTCGCCGATCAGCATGAACACTGTGCCCAGCACCACCTCGCGGCCGTTGTCGGTGGCAGCACCCGTGCGCAGTTCGCGGCCGATGCCGACCTCGGCCACGTCCTGCACGCGCAGCGGAATGCCGTTGGCGTTGCCCAGAATGACATTGCCGATGTCCTCGGCCGATTTCACCTGCCCCGGCGCGCGAATGAGGTATTGCTCGCCACGCTTCTCGATGTAGCCCGCGCCCACGTTGGCGTTGTTGCGCTCCAGCGCGAGCACGATGTCGCCCATGGTCAGGCCGTGGGCCAGCAGCTTGGCCGGGTCGGGTGCGATCTGGAACTCCTTGGCGAAGCCGCCGATGGAGTTGATCTCGGTCACGCCCGGCACGTTGCGCAGCTGCGGCTTGATGATCCAGTCCTGTATCTCGCGCAGGTCGGTGGGCGAATACAGCTTGCCGTCGGCCTTTTTCGCGCCCTCCTCCGCCTCGACGGTCCAGAGATAGATCTCGCCCAGGCCGGTGGAAATCGGCCCTATCACCGGCGAGATGCCGCGCGGCATGCTCTCGCGCGCGGACTGTATTCGCTCGTTGACGAGCTGGCGCGCGAAGTAGATGTCGGTGCCGTCCTTGAAGATCACCGTGACCTGCGAGAGGCCGTAGCGCGAAAGCGAGCGCGTCTGCTGCAGGCCCGGCAGGCCGGCCATGACGGTCTCTATCGGATAGGTCACGCGCTGCTCGGTCTCCAGCGGGGAGTAGCCGGGCGCGGCGGTGTTGATCTGCACCTGCACGTTGGTGATGTCGGGCACGGCGTCGATGGGCAGCTTCTGGTAGCTGAAGATGCCGAGCGCCGCCATGCCGAACACGGCGAGCAGCACCAGCCAGCGCTGCTCGATGGAGAAGCGGATGATTCGTTCGAACATGCGGGCTTCCTCAGTGGGTGTGCGTGGCCGAGCTCTTGCCCTGCTGCGACTTCACGACGAAGCTGCCGCTGGCCGCATACGCCGCGCCGGGCTTCAGCCCGCCGACGATCTCGACGCGCTTGCCGTCGCTGCGGCCTGTCTGCACGTGCTGCGGCAGGAAGCCGCCGGGCACGCGCAGGAACACAGTCGGCTTGTCTTCCACGGTCTGCACCGCGTCGGCCGCGACCGTCACGGGCGCCTCCGTCTCGGAGGCCACCAGCTCGACATTCACGAAGAGGCCCGGGCGCCAGATGCGGTCGGGGTTGGTCAGCGTGACGCGCGCCGTGGCGGTGCGCGTCTGCGCGCCGATCAGCGAGCCCACGTACGAGACCTTGCCGGTCGCGGTCTGGTCGAAGGCGCTGGAGCGGATCTTCACCTGCTCGCCGACGCGCACCAGGTTCAGGTTGCTGGCGGCCACGCTGATCTCGGCCCACACGGTCGACAGGTCGGAGATGGTGAAGACGTTGACCGCCTCGCCCACCGATTCGCCAAGCGAGATGTGCTTCTCGACCACCATGCCGTCGAAGGGCGCGCGCAGCTCGTAGCGGCCTAGCGCCGACGAGCCGGGCGTGGCGCCCAGCGCCAGCAGCTTCTGGTTGGCGTTGGCCACGGCGATGCGCGCCTCCTGCATGGCCTGCTCGGCCTGCAGGTAGTCCTGCTGCGGCGAGATCTTCTCCTCCCACAGCTTCTTCTCGCGCTCATACGTCGTGCGGGCCAGCTCCAGCCGGCGCTGCGCCGATTGCAGCTCGCTGCGCTGCTCAGAGAGCCCCGGGCTCGACAGCACCGCGAGCACCTCGCCGCGCTTGACCTCCTGGCCCAGATTGGCCGGCACGCTGTCGACCACGCCCGCCACGCGCGGCACCACATGGGCGGTGCGGTCTTCGTTGAACTTGATCTCGCCGGGCAGCTGCAGCGACAGCTTGATGCGCGCGGGGCCGGCGCTCTCGATGGCGATGTCGGCAGCCTTGATCTGCTCGTCGGTGAAGGCGATCTTTTCCTCGTCTTCCTTGTGGGCGGCGGACTTGGCCTCGCCCTTGCCTTCCTCCGCGTGATGCTCTTTGTCGCCGTGGCCCTTGGCCTCGCCGTGGCTGTGGTCATGGTCGTCGCCGGCCTTGGCCTCCTTGTGGCCGCCTTCCTCATGGTGTTCGCCGTCGCCATGGCCGGCGGCGTCCGAATGGCCGGCCGCCTCGGGCTTGGCTGGCGCGCTGCGCAATATCAGCGCCCCGGCACCCGCGCCCAGCACGAGCGCCGCCGCGATGGCGATCAGCTGCTTCTTGCCGACACGCTCGGCGAAAGTCTTGCGTTCTTCTGTGGTCATGATCTTTGGAATTCCTTGTTTGCCTGTCAGCGCGCGACGGGCGTGGTCATCGCGGGAGTGGTCGCGTCGCCTTCATTGCCCAGCAGCCGGTCGAGCTCGCCCGCGGCGCGGTGCGCGTCGGCCAGGGCGAGCAGGTACTGCGCGCGCACCTGGAACAGCGTGCGCTGCGCATCCAGCGCTTCGAGAAAGCTGAACTTGCCCAGCTCGAAGCCCTTGGTGGCGGCCTTGTAGGCGCTCTCGGCGCCGGGCAGCGCGTCGCGCTGCAGCGTCTCGGCGGTGGCGTGCGCGGAGCGCAGGCGCTCGGTGGCCTGGGCCACGTCGGTGCCCAGCTGCAGCTCGGCGGCGGCGAGGTCGTCGCGCGCCTTTTCCTCGCGGCTCAGCGCCTCGGCGACGTTGCCCCGGTTGGTATCGAAGATCGGCAGCGGCACCGACAGCCCCAGCACCACCTGGTTGCGCCGGCTGCTGCCGGTCTCGCCCTCGGAAGCCGGCACGCGCTTGGCGCCCAGCGAGACGGTCACGTCGGGAATGCGCCTGGCGCGCTCCAGATCGGCCAGCGCCTTGCGCCGATCGACCTCGAGCCGCGCCTGCCGCACCACCGGTGCATCGGCGAGCCTGCCGGCGATGTCCTGCGCCGAAGCTATCGCCGGCAGCTGATCGACCGCGCCATCCACCTGCGTGAAGCGGGGAGCGGGATTACCCCACAGCGCCGCGAGCTGCTGGCGTGCCGAGCGCAGCGTGCCCTCGGCCTGCATCAGCTCGACGCGGATGCCGGCCTCGGCCACGCGCGCCTTGGTTTCCTCCAGCGGCGAGACCTTGCCGGCAGCCACGCGGTTGGCGGCAGCGCGGGTGGCGGTCTGCGCGAGGCCCACCGAATCCTGCGCGAGCCGCAGGCGCTCCTGCGCGGTCAGCACGTCGAAGAAGGCTGTGACAGTGGCCGCGCGGATCTCGGCGCGGCGCCCAGCCAGCGCCGAGGCCGCCTGGTCGCGCGCCCGCTCGGCCGCCGTGACGCGGGCCGAGCGCTTGCCGCCCAGCTCGATGGGCTGGCTCAGCTGCAGCGTGGTGGTGCGGTTGTCGCGACGCATGTCTTCCAACTGCACGTCGAGCGTGGGGTTGGGCCAGGCGCCGGCCTGGACGACGGCGCCCTCGGTGGCCTCCTGCTCGCGCAATGCGGAGGACAGGCCGGGGTTGGCCCGCATCGCCATGGCGACGGCGCTGCGAAGGGTCAGCGGACCCGCGGGCTCCTGCACACGGGTGTTGGCCGCACCGGACGGCGCGGGTTGTGAATGGGGGACTCCGGCGGAGGCCTGAGCGACCTGCGAAAAAGCCGGGGGCGCCGCCATGGCCAGCACGGCCAGCGGCACGAAGAGCGTGCGCATCGAATTCTCCTGGGTTGCGAAACAACGGACGGACGAATTCGGCGAGAGCTCGGCTAGCTGATGGTGGGTATCAGAAGGGGGTGGTGTGCTCTCGCCGAATCAGGAGGCGAGAGACCAGTCGGGGCGGACCGGAACGTCGGAGACATGCGAGGCGAAACGCTCGTCGGGCGTCGCGCGCAGCGGCTGGGCCACGCGCGCCACGGAGGCTGCCGGTTCGTCCAGCGCATCGGCATGCTGGGCATGGCCGAAGTGGCAGACGGCGCAATCGCCGACCACCGCATTGGGCTGGGTGCTGGAGTTCTTCTGCGCACCTTCGCCGCTGTGGCTGCGGTCGGTGCCGCGGGTTTCGCTTTCGTGGTGGCCCCAGTGGTCGGGCCGGGTGTCGCGCTCATGCTGGCAGTACGCCGATGCCGACGCCCAGCTGAACTGGAACGGCAGCAGGGCGAGCATGAAGATGAGGAACCAGCGGCGCATGGAGGCAAAAAGTATATCGGCGGGCTGCATCGGGCATTTCGGCAATGGCCCTGCAAGGCGCAGGCCCTGAACGAAGCGGGCCGGCGCAATGTACGACCGGGGGGCGAGGCTTTGTCTGTCAGCAGGATTACCGAAACGTAACCCCCGTACCGGAAGTGCTTCGATACCATCCGCAGATGCGAATCCTTGTCATCGAAGACGAGCCCAAGCTGGGCGACTACCTCAAGAAGGGGCTCGAGGAGAACGGTTACGTCGTCGACATAGCCCGCGACGGCATCGAGGGAAAGTACCTCGCCACCGAGGGTGACTACGCGCTGATCCTGCTCGACGTGATGCTCCCCGGCATCGACGGCTTTGCCGTGCTGCAGGCCATCCGCCGCACGAAGAACGTACCGGTGCTCGTGCTCACGGCGCGCGACAAGGTCGAAGACCGCGTTCAGGGGCTGCAGCAGGGCGCCGACGACTATCTGGTCAAGCCCTTCTCCTTCTCCGAGCTGCTGGCGCGCGTGCAGGCCCTGCTGCGCCGCGGCAAGCCGCAGGACTCCACGGTACTGCGACTGGCCGACCTGGAGGTCGACCTGGTCAGCCGCAAATGCATGCGCAACCGCACGCGGCTGGATCTCACGGCCAAGGAGTTCACGTTGCTGCTGGTGCTGCTGCGCCGGCGCGGCCAGATTCTTTCGCGCACCACGCTTGCCGAGCAGGTGTGGGACATGAACTTCGACAGCGACACCAATGTGGTGGAAGTCGCCATCCGCCGCCTGCGCAGCAAGCTCGACGACCCCTTCGAGGTGAAGCTGCTGCACACGGTGCGTGGCATGGGCTACGTGCTGGAAGACCGCTCCTGGACTTGAGCGCCCGGCCTCAATCCCTGCAGAGCCGGCTGTCCCTCTGGCTCGCCGCGCAGACCCTGTTCGGGCTGAGCGTGATCTGCTTCGCCATCTACCTCGTCACCGCCTGGAACTTCGGCCAGAAGCAGGAAGAGGAGCTCGCCAACAAGGCGGTGCTGGTGGAGCACCTGCTGCTGGAGGCCGAGAAAGGCGGCGACCTCGTCTTCCTGCGCCACAAGCTCGACGACTTCTTCTCGATGCAGGACGACGTGACGCTGTCGATCTCCGCCGGCGGCAGGCGGCTCTTCGAATCGAGGCCCGCCACCGGCGGCAAATGGATGCTGCGCGACCTGCAGGTGCCGTGGACGCAGGCCGGCGCCACCACGCAGCTGTCGGTGCGCCTCGGCGTGAACACCGCGCAGGAGGCCCAGCTGCTGCGCCGCCTGGCGTGGACGCTGCTGGGCGCCGTGGTGCTGGGCACCGCGCTGGTCTCGCTCACCGGCATGTGGCTGGTGCGCCGGGGCCTGAAGCCGCTCAAGACGCTGACCGAGCGCACCGCCGCGATGGCGCCCGACAAGGCCAACCAGCCCATAGACGCCAGCGACTTCGCGGAAGAGCTGCGCCCCTGGATCACCCAGTTCAACGCCCTGCTGCTGCGGGTGCAGCGGGCCTATGTGCAGCTCGAATCCTTCAACGCCGACGTGGCGCACGAGCTGCGCACGCCGCTGGCCAACCTGATCGGCTCCACCGAACTCGCTCTCACCCGCCCGCGCAGCAACGAGGAGCTGCAGACCGTGCTCGCCTCCAACCTGGAAGAGGTCGGCCGGCTCTCGGGCATCGTCACCGACATGCTGTTTCTCTCGCAGGCCGAGCGTGGCGCGCCGATGCGCACGCGGGCGGTGGCGAGCCTTGCGGCGCAGGCAACCGACGTGATCGACTTCTACGACGCCATGCTGGAGGAGGCCGGCCTGCGCGCCGAGGTGCGCGGGGAGGCCATGGCCGATGTGGACGCGGCGCTGCTGCGTCGCGCGCTCTTCAACCTGCTGGGCAACGCCATACGCTTCGCGGCGCCGGCTTCGACAATACGCATCGAGATCGGCGAGGAAAGCGCCACCGAGTTCGCCGTGGCCGTGGTCAACAAGGGCGAGCCCATCGACCCCGCCGCCCTGCCCCGCCTGTTCGAGCGCTTCTATCGCGCCGCACAGGCCCGCGACGGCTCCACGCGGCACCACGGGCTGGGCCTGTCGATCGTGGAAGCCATTGCCCGCATGCACGGCGGGCGGGTGTTCGCGGCCAGCCGGGGCGGCGAGACGCGTATCGGCTTCACCGTGGCGAAGCGCTGATGGAAGTCAGGGCTTGGCGTGCGCGGCGTCCGCTGCAACCGCCTGCTTGCGGCCGATGAACAGGTTGATCAGCGGACCCGTCATCGCGGTGGTCGCGAGCGCCATCACCAGCAGCATGGTGAAGAGCTCCGGGCCGATCAGCCCCGCGTCGAGGCCGATCTTCATCACGATGAGTTCCATCAGCCCGCGCGCGTTCATCAGCGAGCCGGTGGCCAGGCTGTCGCGCCAGCCGTAGCCCGCCATGCGCGCGCCGGCCGCGCCGCCGGCGATCTTGCCCACGGTGGCAACGCCCACGATCAGCAGCATCGCGCCCAGGCTCGCGCCCGAGAAGGCGTTGGCCGTGGTGCCAAGTCCGGCAAGGGCGAAGAAGAGCGGCATCAGCACCACGATGGAGATCGGCTCGATGCGCTCGGTGAGCGACTTCAGCAGCCGGTCGTCGCGCGGCAGGCAGGCGCCGAACAGGAAGGCGCCGAACACCGCATGCAGGTGCAGCCACTCGGTGACCAGCGAAGTTGCCAGCAGGCCGATCATCAGCGCCGCCATCACCGTGGTCGAGGGCTCGCCTTCGGGCGCCTTGACGCGCAGCAGCCACGCGAAGGCCGGCTTGAGCCCGAGGAACAGCGCCGCAAGCACCACCGCCATGCCCAGCGTGGTCTTCAGCAGCCCCTGGTAGCCCTCGCCCGCGCCGACCAGCGCGACCACCACGGCCAGCAGGATCCAGGCGAACACGTCGACCACGGCAGCCGCGCCCAGCGAGAGCTGGCCGAAGGGCGTGCGCGTCATGCCGCGGTCTTTCAGGATGCGCGCCATCACCGGGAAGGCGGTGATCGACAGCGCCGCCGCGATGAAAAGAGCAAAGGGCCAGAAGCCGACACCTGCCGGCGCGAGCGTGGGATGCAGCGCCGGTGCGATCGCGATGCCCAGCGCCATCGGCACGACCACGCTCAGCACGCCCACGTAGCCCGCCGAGCGCAGCTGCTCGCGCACGCCCTTCGAGGCACGCAGCTCGAGGCCGACCACGAACATGAAGAGCACCAGCCCCAGCGTGGAAAGCGAGGAGAGCCCCTGCAGCGACTCCTTCGAGAACAGCTGCGCGTGCAGCGAGGGAAAGAGCGCGCCCATCACGACCGGCCCGAGCATCAGGCCCGCGGCCATCTCGCCGACCACGCCGGGCTGGCCCACATGGCGAAGGATCCAGCCGCAAAGACGCGCAGTGACCAGGATGACGATGAGCTGCAGCAGGAGCGAAGTGACGGACATCGGGTAGCCGGGAGTTGGATTTCGGCCGATGTTAGTTCGAAGCCGCGTCGTCGAGCCAGCGGTTGGCCCACTGGTTCAGCGGCAGCAGGCGCCTGACCAGCTCCGCGCCGGCCTCGGTCAGCACATAGCCCGCCACGGCGAGCTCGACCACACCGGCCGCGCGCAGCTCCTTGAGCCGGTCGTTCAGCACCGAGGGCGACATCTGGTCCGTGCTCGTGCGCAACGCCCTGAAGCTCTGCGGCTGGCCGTCGCGCAGCTCCCAGAGGATGCGCAGCGTGCCCTTGCGGCCGAGTTGCTCCAGCAGCCGCATGACGGGGCGGCGCGATGCGGCGGGTTGTGCGTCTTCCATGCGAAGCCTTCATTGATCGATCGTGCGAGTGTACGCGCTTGCGCTACGCAATTCGTAGCGATAGACTGCGATCGACCGCTACGTATTCCGTAGCGATTTCAACCCGGTTGCAACGAAGGAGACAACCTCTTGACCGACACCACCACACAGCGCACCCCGCGCATCCCCCCGCTCGAAGCCCCCTATCCCGAGCCCATCGGCGAGCTGCTCACACGCATGACGCCGCCGCAGGCGCCCGAAATACTCGCGCTGTTCCGCGTGCTGGCCGTCAACCCCGCGCTTGCCGAGCGCACGATGGAACTCGGCCGCTACCTGCTGGGGCGCAAGGCGGCCATCAGCCTGCGGGAACGCGAGATCGTCATCCTGCGGGTCTGCGCCCGCTGCGGCGCCGAATACGAATGGGGCGTTCACTGGAGCGGATTCGCCGACGCCGCCGGCTTCAACGACACCGACCGCCGCGTGATGGCATCGCCCGACGGCGATCTCTCGCTACTCGCCCCACGCGACCGTCTGCTGGTGTCGATGGTCGACCAGCTCCACCACACCAGCGACATCGACGACGCGCTGTGGGAAGCCCTGCGCGCCCACTGGAGCCACGCGCAGCTCATCGAACTGATGATGCTCGCGGGCTGGTATCACTCGGTGAGCTATGTCTGCAATGCGGCGCGCGTGCCGCTGGAGAAGTGGGCCGCGCGCTGGTAAGGCTCGCTCACTTCTGCGCGCGCATCAACCGCAGCCCGTTCGCCACCACCAGCAGGCTGGCGCCCATGTCCGCGAACACCGCCATCCACATGGTCGCGCTGCCGAACACGGCGAGCACGAAGAACACGGCCTTGATACCCAGCGCCAGCGTGATGTTCTGCCAGAGCACCGAGTGGGCGCGGCGCGAAAGACGGATGGTTTCGGGGATGCGGCGCAGGTCGTCGTTCATGATGACCACGTCGGCCGCCTCCATCGCGGTGTCGGTGCCGGCGCCGCCCATCGCGAAGCCGATGTCGGCCTGCGCGAGCGCGGGGGCGTCGTTGATGCCGTCGCCGGTCATCGCTGCGGCGCCGTAGCGCTGCTGCATGGCCTTGACGGCGTCGAGCTTCTCCTCGGGCAGCAGGTTGCCGCGCACGTCCTCGATGCCGGCATGGGCGCCGATGGTCCTGGCGGTGGCGGTATTGTCGCCGGTGAGCATCACTGGCACGACGCCCAGCGAGCGCAGCTCGGCCACCGCCGCCTGCGACGATTCCTTGATGGTGTCGGCCACCGCGAAGAGCGCGAGCACGGCCTTGTCCGAAGCCAGCAGCGTGACGGTGCGGCCGGCTTCCTCGTGTCGCTCGAGTTCGGCTTCGAGCGAGGGCGTGCAAAGGCCGCGCTCCTCGATGAGCCGGTGGTTGCCCAGCACGTAGACCTGCCCCGCATGCGCGGCCTGCACGCCGCGGCCGGGCAGCGCGGTGAAGTCGGCGACTTCGCCTTGCGGTCCCTTCAGCCCCTCGGCGATGGCCTTCGACACCGGGTGATCGGACCGGCCGGCAATGCTCGCAGCCACGGCGAACACGGCCGCCTCGTTGCCCGAGGATTCGCCGATCAGCGACGACTCCACCAGCTTCGGCTTGCCTTCGGTGATGGTGCCTGTCTTGTCCAGCGCCACGGCCTTGAGCTTGCGCGCCTCTTCGAGGTAGGTGCCGCCCTTGATGAGAATGCCGCGCCGCGCGGCCGAAGCGAGCGCGCTCACCACCGTCACCGGCGTGGAGATCACCAGCGCGCACGGGCAGGCGATGACCAGCAGCACCAGCGCCTTGTAGATGGCCTGCAGCCAGGTCCAGTCCATGAAGAAGGGCGTGAGCACCGCGACGGCCAGCGCCAGCACGAAGACGGTGGGCGTGTAGATGGCGGCGAACCTGTCGACAAAGCGCTGCGTGGGCGCGCGCGAGCCCTGCGCTTCCTCGACCGCGTGGATGATGCGCGCGAGCGTGGTATCGGCCGCCACGGCAGTCACGCGGAACTCCAGCGCGGCGGTCTGGTTGATGGTGCCCGCGAACACCTGGTCGCCGATGGTCTTGTCGACCGGAATGCTCTCGCCGGTGACCGGCGCCTGATCGATCGCGCTGGAGCCTTCGGTGACGATGCCGTCCAGCGGCACGCGACCGCCGGGGCGGATGCGCGCGATGGCCTGCAGCGGCACCTCGCTCGCCATCACCGTCTTCCAGCTGCCATCGGCCTGCTTCACCTCCGCCTGCTCGGGTGCGAGCGCCAGCAGGCTCTGGATGGCGTTGCGCGCGCGGTCCACGGCGCGGGCCTCGATGAGCTCGGCAATGGCGTAGAGCGCCATCACCATCGCGGCCTCGGGCCACTGGCCGATGATGAATGCGCCGGTGACGGCCACCGCCATCAGCGCGTTGATGTTCAGACGCCCGCGCACCAGCGCCGCGAAGCCCTTCTTGTAGGTGTCGAGGCCCGCGAGGCCGATGGCACCCAGCGCCAGCGCCATCTCGAACACCATGAAGCCCCGGCCCTCCAGCCCCATGAACGAGACCGACTCGGCCGCGATCGCCAGCACCAGCGCCGCAACCAGCCGCGCGAGCCCGGCGCTCATGCCGGCGATCTTCGCGGGCGCTGCCGGGGCTGCCTGCGCGCCCGGTGCATTCAGCGGCTCGGGCTTGAAACCCGCCTTGCGGATGGCGGCAAGCGCTTCGGGCAGCACGCCGTCGTCGGTGGTGATGGCCATGGTGCGCTCGCCGAGGCGGAAGCGCAGCGCCTTGACGCCCGCGATGGGCTCCAGCGCACGGCGGATTTCGGACTCTTCCACCGCGCAGTCCATGGTGGGAATGCGAAAGAGCAAGGCGCCGGTGGAGACATCGCTCACATCGGGCGCCAGGGGGATCGCCGAGTGGCTGCTTGCGCTGCAGCCGCAGCACGCATCGGCCGCCTTCGGCTGCGTATGCTCGTGTGTGTGACCATGCCCCTCTTCATGGGCATGCGGATGCGGATGAGAGTGCGCATGCGCGCGCGGCACGGGCGGGTTCAGGGCGTTCTGGTTCGTCATGGAATCGATTGGAAACCCTGAAGCAGGTGTAGAGTCAATCACTCATTCCCACTCGTTCATTTGCCGCATCATGAAAATCGGTGAACTGGCCAAGGTCGCGAACACGCCGGTCGAAACCATCCGGTACTACGAGCGCGAGCAACTGCTGCCCGAGCCCGCGCGCACCGAGGGCAACTACCGCATCTACGACGAAGACCACGCCCAGCGCCTGGGCTTCATCCGCCGCTGCCGCTCGCTGGACATGACGCTGGACGAGATCCGCAGCCTGCTCAAATTCCGCGATGCGCCGCAGGAAGACTGCGGCGAGGTCAACCAGCTGCTGGACGACCACATCGGCCACGTGGCCGCGCGCATCGCCGAGCTGAAGACGCTCGAGAAGCAATTGAAGGCGCTGCGCCAGCAGTGCTGCGGCCCCGAATCGGCGAACGCCTGCGGCATCCTGCAGGAGCTGGACACCACCGCGCTGGCACCCGAGAGCTTCGGGCAGCACGCGGGCCACGTCCACGGCGCGCTGCATGCGCCGGCCAAGCGCGGCGGCTGACCGCGCTTCTTTTTTCTCTTTTCCTTCTACTTGCCGATGAGCTGCGAGAGCTTGTCGGCCTCGAAGCTCTCGTCGCGCGCCGCGTCGCCCGGCACGCAGTCCTTGCTGCCGGGTTGCGCCGAGAGCTTCTCGATGGCCTGCCACAGCAGCGCGATCTGGTGTTCCTGGCTCGATGCGTTTTCGATCAGGCTGCGCATGGCCTGGCTCAGCGGGTCGTCGTCCTGCGTGATGCCGTAGGCAGAGAACTTTTGCGGCGTGGCCACGTCGGCGCTCTCGCCGGCCTTCGAGGGGATGATCCGCGCCGGGATGCCCACCGCCGTCGCGCCGGCCGGCACCGGCTTGATGACCACCGCGTTGCTGCCGATCTTGGCGCCGTCGCCCACCACGAAGCCGCCCAGCACCTTGGCCCCGGCGCTCACGACCACGTCGCGCCCCAGCGTCGGATGCCGCTTGGTGCCCTTGTAGAGCGAGGTGCCGCCCAGCGTCACGCCCTGGTAGATGGTGCAGCCGTCGCCGATCTCGGCCGTCTCGCCGACGACGACGCCCATGGCGTGGTCGAAGAACACGCGCTCGCCGATCTTGGCGGCGGGGTGGATCTCGATGCCGGTCAGCCAGCGGGCCCAGTGCGCGATGGCGCGCGCGGGCCACTTGAAGCCATGGGTCCAACAGGCGTGCGCCCAGCGATGCAGCACCACGGCGTGGAAGCCGGGGTAGACCGTGATCACTTCCCAGGCGCTTCGGGCGGCCGGGTCGCGTTCGAGGATGCACCGGAT
Source organism: Variovorax sp. 278MFTsu5.1 (assembly GCF_048305045.1). Lineage (NCBI taxonomy): Bacteria > Pseudomonadati > Pseudomonadota > Betaproteobacteria > Burkholderiales > Comamonadaceae > Variovorax > Variovorax sp. 278MFTsu5.1. Next base: position 2,517,585 of record NZ_CP157622.1, on the reverse strand, counting down.
GTCGGCGCGCAGTCTGGAGAACATCGCTGCCTTGTGCCTTCTGTCTGTTGTCGTTATATCGATAGGGGCCGCGCAGTCTAAGGCCGGGCGTCTTCGCGTACGAACGATAAGGTTTTAGTCGTTTCCGGGGGCCTTGCCGCCCTTGTCTGCCTTGTCTCCCCTCGGCGGCCGGGTGGCATCGCTCATCGCCTTGGCGATGCCGCGCAGGATGTGGATCTCCTCCGGCGTGGGCTGGGCCCGGTTGAAGAGCTGCTGCAGCCTGGGCATGAGCTTCTTGGGCGCCCCGGGGTCGAGGAAGCCGATCTCCACCAGCGAGCGCTCCCAGTGGTCGAGCATGCCGGCCACGGCCTGGGCGTCTGCCGCCTGCACGGGCTGGATGGCCTCGCGCACCTCGTAGCCGCCCAGGGCCAGCCGCCATTCGTAGGCGATCACCTGGATGGCCGCACCCAGGTTGAGCGAGCCGAACTTCGGGTCGGTGGGAATGCTCAGGGCCACGTTGCAGCGATAGACGTCCTCGTTGCGCATGCCGAAACGCTCGGAGCCGAACAGGAAGGCCACGTGCTGGTCGCCCTGCCTGGCGAGCGGCTCCAGGTGCTCGCGGGGCGTGCGCGTGGGCGGGCCGAAGTCGCGCGGGATCATTGCAGTGGCGCACAGGTGTGTGACGCCGTCGAGGGCCTCGTCGAGCGTCTCGACGATGCGGGCGTTGGCCAGCACGTCGAGCGCGCCGCTCGCGCGCTGGATGGTTTCCTCGCGCCGCAGCACGTTGGCCCAGCGCGGGGCCACCAGCACCAGGTCGGAAAAACCCATGGTCTTCATGGCGCGGGCGGCGGCGCCCACGTTGCCGGCGTGGCTGGTCTGGATCAGGATGAAACGGGTGCGCATGGAGGGTTGGCGGACACTAACGGGCGGAGCCGGTAAAATCCCCCGATTCTCGCCGCCCGCATCGCCGGGCCGTCTCCGGGGGCCCTCCCCACCGTTCTTCCCACAATCCAATGTCGTCCCCCAACCTGCATCCCATGCTCAACGTGGCCGTCAAGGCCGCACGCGCCGCCGGCGCCATCATCAATCGCGCCGCCCTCGACGTCGAAGCCGTGCGCATTTCCCAGAAGCAGGTCAACGACTTCGTCACCGAAGTCGATCACGCCAGCGAGCAAGCGATCATCGAGACGCTGCTCGGCGCGTACCCGGGGCACGGCATCCTGGCGGAAGAATCCGGCAGCCAGTACGGCGCCAAGGACTCCGACTACGTCTGGATCATCGATCCGCTGGACGGCACCACCAATTTCATCCACGGCTTCCCGGTCTACTGCGTGTCGATCGCGCTGTCGGTGCGCGGCAAGATCGAGCAGGCGGTGGTCTACGACCCCACCCGCAACGACCTGTTCACCGCCACCAAGGGCCGCGGCGCCTACATGAACGAGCGCCGCATCCGCGTCTCGAAGCGCACCCGCCTCAACGAGTGCCTGATCTCCACCGGCTTCCCCTTCCGTACCGGCGACAACTTCAAGCAGTACCTGGCCATCATGGCGGACATGATGCCCCGCGCCGCCGGCCTGCGCCGCCCCGGCGCCGCCGCGCTCGACCTCGCCTACGTGGCGGCCGGCTTCACCGATGCCTTCTTCGAGACCGGCCTGAACCCCTGGGACGTGGCGGCAGGCTCGCTGCTGGTCACCGAGGCCGGCGGCCTGATCGGCAACTTCACGGGCGAGCCCGAGTTCATGGACCAGCGCGAGTGCCTGGCCGGCGCCCCGCGCGTGTACGGCCAGCTGGTGCCGCTGCTCGCCAAGTACTCCAAATTCGCCACCGTGGACGACAAGCTGCGCGCCAGCGACCGCGTGCGCGCCGTGTCTGCCTCCGCCAAGGCGAGCGCCGGCAACTCCAACGACTCGACCGACCTCTACGCCCGCAGTACGGTGCCGGGCTTCGCCGACGAGGCAGCCGAAGCCGAAACCCCGGCCGCGCCGGCGGCGGCTCCCGCTCCGCGCAAGCTCACGCGCGTGCGCCGCGAGGCACCCGCCAACGGCGCGCCTTCCGAAGGCAACTCCTCCGCCAAGTGACGATGCAGGGGCCCAGCAGCGCCGCGCCCCGGGTCCGTGCCGCTCTGCGCATCGCGCTGAGCCACTACGTCGCGAGCGGGCTCACCGTCGCGCTGGGCCTGCTCTTCATCTCCGGCGGGGTCCATCTCTGGCTGGGCACCATCGCGGCCTCTGCCGCCGCCACCGGCGTGATCGTCACCGCGCCGCCCGACCTGCCCGGCCCGCGCCGCGGCAAGTTCCTGCAGATGCTGCCGGCGCCGCTCATCGGGCTGCCGCTCTTCTTCGCGGTGCAGATGCTGCACAGCGCCCCCATCCGCCTCGGGCTGGTGCTGGTGCCCGCCACTTTCATGGCCTTCCTGGCCATGGCCTGGGGCAAGCGCGGCATCCCGATCGCCATCGCGGTGATGTTCTCGATGATCTTCTCCATGGCCACGCCCGCGCCTTCCGGCATGGCCGACGCCATCGAGCGCACCTGGCACTTCGGGCTGGGCGCGGGGCTGTACGTGATCTGGGCCACGCTGGCCAACCTGGCGCTCAACGGACGCTTCCGCACCCAGTCGGTGGCCGACGTGCTGTACTCGCTGGCCGCGCTCATGCGCACCGAGGCCAGCCAGTTCCTGCCGCAGGACGAAACCCGCGACGTGCGCGACACCCCCGCGCCCCTGCTGGGCCAGCTGCTGCGCGAGCAGGCCGCGCTGGCCGACCAGCTGCAGGCCACGCGCGACATCGTCCTCGAATCGCCGCGCACCCCGCGCCGCCAACGCCTGGCCGCCATGCTGGTGATCGTGCTCGAGATGCGCGACCAGCTGCTGGCCAGCGAGCTCGACCTGGACACCCTGCGCGCGCACCCCGCGCATGCCGACGCGCTCATCGAGATGCGCCGCGTGCTCGAAGAGCTCGCCGACGAGACCATAGCGCTGGCCGACGCCCTGCTCTTCGGCCGCCACCCCGACGCCGTGGTCGACCGCCGCCCGCGCCTGGCGGCCATCCACGTCTCGGCCGACGACAGCGCCGATGGCCATGCCGGCCACATCGGCCCCACGGCCGCCATGCTCGCGCGCGGGCTGGCCAGCCGCATCGGCCACATCAACGACGAGGTGCTGCGCCTGTCGGCCATGGCGCGCGGCGACGCCGAGCCCAACCTGGCCGTGGTGCGCGCCAACTGGCAGCTCTTCGTGAGCCCCACCGACTGGTCGCTGCGCCCCTTCTTCACGCTGTGGAGCTGGGACCAGCCGCCGCTGCGCCACGCCATCCGCGCCGCGCTGGCCATCGCGGCCGGCTACGCCATCGCGGTGTCGATGCCCTGGGGCTCGCACGACTACTGGATCCTGCTGACTATCGTGGTGGTGCTGCGCGGCAGCCTCTCGCAGACGCTGGAGCGGCGCAACGCCCGCGTGGCCGGCACGCTGCTGGGCTGCGTGCTGGCGGTGGGGCTGCTGTCGGCGCACCCCTCGGCGCTGATGCTGCTGGTCATCGTCACGGTCGCGCAGGCCATCGCGCACAGCTTCGCGGTGCGGCGCTACCTCATCACGGCGGTGGCCGCCACCGTGCTGGGCCTGGTGCAGGCCCACATGCTGAACGTGGGCATCGCCCCGATCTTCGCGCTCTTCGAGCGCATCGCCGACACGCTCATCGGCGCCGCGCTGGCCTGGGGCTTCTGCTACGTGCTGCCCTCGTGGGAGCGCACGCAGATCCCGGCGCTGGTCTCGCGCGTGCTCACCGCGCAGGCCCGCCATGCGCGCCTCGCGCTGGGCCTGGGCCAGCTCAAGGCCATCGACAGCAGCCCCGAGCTCGAGTGGCGCCTTGCGCGCCGCGAGGCCTACGACAGCCTCTCGGCGCTGGTGCAGGCCACGCAGCGTTCGCTTTCCGAGCCGCGCGCCGTGCAGCCGCCGCTGGAACCGCTGGAGCACCTGCAGGCCCACAGCTACCAGCTGCTCGCGCAGCTGAGCGCAGTGAAGTCGATGCTGGTGCTGCGGCGCGACCGCCTCACGCCGGCGGAGGTGGAAGGCCCCATCGGCCGCACCGCGCAACGAATCGAGGCGGCCATCGGAACCATTCCGACCACCGGCCCCTCCCACCCCGAAAGTTCGGGTTCGACCGCCGTCGGCGGCCCGATCCCCCTGCCCGACCCGTTCGACAACGACATCAGCCCCTGGCTGCTTCGCCGCCTCGACCTGGCCACGGCACTCGCCACGCAGCTGCGCGACGACGCGGCGCGCATTCTTCAACCTCTGAACGAGACAACAGCACAAGCGAAGACGACCACAGCCTGATGACCCAAGAGATACTCGCCCATCCCTGGTTCGGCACCTGGCTTGCCGCACTGATCGCAGTTCCCCTCTCTCTTCTCGCCCACCGCATCGTCGGCCTGGTGCTCAGGCGGATCACCCGCCCCGCGCCGGCCATCCATGCGATGGTGGTCAATTGCAGGGCTCCCGCCCGGCTCGTGTTCCCGCTGGTGGCGCTCACCATGGTGTGGCAGGGCGCGCCGGACGACCTGCGCTTCATCGGCAACGTCAGCCATCTCACCGGCCTGCTGCTCATCGCCGCCGCCACCTGGCTCACGGTGAAGGCCATCAGCGGCTTCGCCGAAGGCGTGCTGGCGCAGAACCCCTCCGACATCGCCGACAACCTGCAGGCCCGCCGCGTGCTCACGCAAACCCGCGTGCTGGCACGCACCGCCATGTCGGTGGTTATCGTGGCCGGCGGCGCGATGATGCTCATGACCTTCCCCGGCGCGCGCCAGGTGGGCGCGAGCCTGCTGGCCTCGGCCGGCGTGATCGGCATCGTGGCCGGTCTTGCCGCCAAGCCCGTGTTCAGCAACCTCATCGCCGGCCTGCAGATCGCGCTGGCGCAGCCGATCCGCATCGACGACGTGCTGGTGGTCGAGGGCGAATGGGGCCGCGTCGAGGAAATCACCGGCACCTTCGTCGTCCTGAAGATCTGGGACGAGCGCCGCCTGATCCTGCCGCTGAGCTATTTCATCGAGAAGCCGTTCCAGAACTGGACGCGGCATTCGTCGCAACTGCTGGGCGCGGTGTTCGTCTACGTCGACTACGGCATGCCGCTCGCGCCGCTGCGCGCCGAGGTCGAGCGCATCGTGAAGGCCGCGCCCGAGTGGGACGGCCGCTTCTTCAACGTGCGCGTGACCGACGCCACGGAGCGCACCATGCAGATCCGCGTGCTGTGCACGGCCGCCACCTCGGGCCTGACCTTCGACCTGCGCTGCAGCGTGCGAGAGGGCCTCATCGACTTCATGCAGCGCGAGTATCCGCAGTTCCTGCCGAAGATGCGCATCTCGGCCGACGGGCTGCCCGAGCGCGAACAGCTGCCGCAACAAGGACAGGCCCCGGCCTGATCCTGTCTTGAAGCCAGAGCCGGCCCCCGCCCCCGAACGCAAGCCCGCACTCACGCGCGCGCTGCTCTATGCCTTCGCGGTGCTGTGCCTGGTGCTGGGCCTCATCGGCGTGATCGTGCCCGGCATGCCGACCACGGTGTTCATCCTGATGGCCGCATGGGCCGCCGCCCGCAGCTCGCCGAGGCTGCATGCGTGGCTGCTGAGCCATCGCCTCTTCGGCCCGCTGCTGCACAACTGGGCCAACGGCCGCACCGTGAGCCGGCGCGCCAAATGGAGCGCGACCGTGACGATGGCGGTGTGCGCGGTGATCGTGTCGTTCACCGCGCACCGTGCGTGGCTCGCCGCGCTGGCCATCGGGTGCATGGCCTGCGTGCTGGCCTGGCTGTGGTCGCGGCCACTGCCTCCAACCTAGCACCCTGGCGCCCCTAGCGGCGCGGCTGCTTTTCCATGTTCGGGGCGGTAACGGCGCGCGGCGGAATCGGCACCGACATCACGATCGACGTGCGCGTCTCGCCCAGGTGGTTGATGGCGCTCACGAAGGCTTCCAGGTGCTCGATGTCGCGCGCCGCCACCTTCAGCACATACGAGTCCTGTCCCGTCACGTGGAAGCATTCGAGCACCTCGCGCCTGCTTTCGAGCAGCTTCAGCAGCCGCACCTTCTCTGGCTGCGGTGTGGTGATGCCGACGAGCGCCATCACTGTGTAGCCCACGTTGCGCGGAGGCACCACCGCCCGGTAGCCGGCCAGCACGCCGGCTTCTTCCAGCCGCTTCACGCGCTCCGAGGTCGACGGCACCGAAAGCCCCACCTGCCGCGCCAGCGCCGTGAGCGAAGTGCGCGCATCGGCCTGCAGCACTTCGAGGATCTGCCAGTTCTTGCTGTCGATTTCCATGGATTTCAGGCTTCGGCGGTCGATTCGTCTTGAATTTCAGGCAGGAAGCGCATTCCGCCTGAGCTTCGCCATTCTCCTCAGGCGAAGCTGTAAACACAATTTACAGCATGGACTCCACCCTCTTCCTCAAGGCCCTCGTCATCGGGCTCTCCATCGCGGCACCCGTAGGCCCCATTGGCCTTCTGTGCATCCAGCGCACCCTCGCGCATGGCCGCGGCATCGGTTTTCTCAGCGGGCTCGGCGCCGCGCTGGCCGATGCCTTCTATGGCGCCATCGGCGCACTGGGCGTGTCGGCCGTCATCGCGTCGATGGTGGCGGCCCGCGTGCCGCTGGCGCTGGGCGGCGCCGCCTTCCTCGCGTGGATGGGCGTTCAGCTGCTTCGCGCGCCGGTGGCCACCGAGGCCCGGCAGGCGGCGGACGCCACCACGCCGCTGAAGGCCACGCTCTCGGTCTTCGTGCTGACACTGGCGAATCCGATGACGATCCTGTCCTTCGTCGCGGTGTTCGCATCCATCTCCACGGGCCACGTTGCAGGCGGCAGCCAGGCCGCGACGATGGTGCTCGGCGTGTTCCTCGGTTCCGCGCTGTGGTGGCTGGGGCTTTCGACGATGGTCTCGTCGGTTCGGCACAAGCTCAGCGCGAAGACCATGCAGTCGATCAACCGGCTGTCGGGCGCGATCCTGCTGGCCTTCGCGGTCTATCAGCTCTCGACGCTGCTGCCGCGCTGAACCCCCTTGCGCCGCATCGGCGGAAGCTCTAGGTTCGTGAACGCACGCAGCACCCACTCGACCGGCCCGTAGACGAAGCGCCCCATCCACCAGCGGCTCAGCACCAGTTGCGCCGCGAAGATCGCGAAGGCGATGCCGGTGGCGGCCAGGGGGCCCATGGTGCCGATCCAGCGCAGCCCGTAGGCCAGGAAGAGCCATGCGCAGACCAGCGACTGCATCAGGTAGTTGGTCAGCGCCATGCGGCCTGCCGGCGCGAGCATGGCTTCGAGCATCCGGCCGCGCGGCGACAGCATCAGCAGCACGAGGCCGGCCGCGTAGGCAGCAGTGAGAAAAGGCGCGGTGAGCAGCGTGGCCGCGAGGCCGTAGAGCTCGCGCACCGGGTTGTCCAGCCGGATCGAAGGAAAGGCGTAGACCGCCGCGCCCGGCAGCCCGATGACCAGCCCCCAGCGCAGCAGTCGCTCGAACAGCGGCCGATACGCATCGGCATTGGCGAACAACTCGCGCCGCCCCGCGATGAAGCCCGCGAAGAACATCGCCAGCGCCGTCGGCGCCTGCACCAGCCCGGTGATCCACCAGATCTGCGAGAGCTCGCGCAGGTGCTGCACGATTACCGTGAACGGCGTTCCGCGATACGCGGCCAGCGCCCTGGCGGCATCCGCATAGGCCGTGCGCGTGTCGTTCGGCACGCCCGCCTTCACCAGCAGGTAGCCGATGCCCGCCCACAGCAGCGAGGTGGCCAGCACCAGGAACACCGCGGCGCGCGCCATGAACACGTCGCCGCGCCGCCGCAGCACAAGCAGCACCGCCCCGAGCACCGCGTAGGTGGTGAGAATGTCGCCGTGGTACAGCACCACCGCATGCAGCAGCCCCAGCACCCACAACCCCACCAGCCGCCGGCCCATGCGCGGCGCGAAAGACTTTCCGTTGCGCTCGGCCGACTGCATCTGCAGCGTGAAGCTGTAGCCGAAGAGGAAGGAGAACAGCAGGTAGAACTTGGTCTCGAACACCAGCGTGCGCACCAGCAGCGCCGCGCGTTCGAGCACCGACTGCGCCATCGGGTCTGGAATGCCCGCGCCGTAATACGTGGAAGAAAAGCTCGCGATGTTCACGACGAGGATGCCCAGCAGCGCGAAGCCGCGCAGGGCGTCGACCAGCGACTGGCGCTCGCCGGGGGCGGTCTTCTCGCTGCCGCTCATGCCGGCACCCGCTCAGGCTCGCGGGGCCGTGCAGCCACGATCTCGCGGATGGCATCGACCAGCAGCCGCGCGCCCTCGCCGGGCTCATCGCCGCGCCGCATGGTGAGCCCCACCGGCCCCTCGGTGCTGGAAGTGTCGATGGCCAGCCGCTTGAGTTCGCCGCGCTCGACCAGCCCTTCGACGGCTCCCTGCGGCGCGAACCACACCGCGTCGGAGCGCCGCAGCAGCCCCAGCACGAAGCTGGTGTCGGTCGCCTCCACCATCCGCCCGGGCAGCGCCATGCCCTGCGCGACGAGAAAGGCATCCGCCGTGTGCCGGATCAGCGTGCCCGACACCGGCAGCACCAGCGGGTGGCCCGCCAGCGCGTCGAGTGGCGGCTTGCGGCGTGCCGCCAGCGGATGCCCGGGCCGCGCGACCAGCAGCAGCGGCTCGCTGTAGAGCTGCTCGAAGGCCAGGTCGGCCATGGCCGAGGCCTGCGCGAGGCGGCCGAGCACGAGGTCGATCTCGCCCTGGCGCAGCTGCGTCATCAGCTGCGCGTTGGTGCCGCTCACCACGCGCACCCGCAGCGCCGGCTGCGAGGCGTGCAGCATGGCCACGGCCTCGGGCAGCAGGTTGGCCACCATGTTGGGCAGTGCGCCGACCGCCACGCGCAGCTGGTCGGCCTCGGGCTGGTCCATGGCCAGGCCCAGGCCCTCGCGCAGGCCGCGCAGCGCCGAGACCGCGTGGCGCACCAGCACCTCGGCGGCGGGAGTGAGCTCCACGCCGCGCCGGCGGCGCAGCAGCAGCTGGCGGCCGACGATCTCCTCCAGCTCGGCGACCGTCTTGGACACCGCCGGCTGCGTGAGCGACAGCGCCTTGGCCGCGCGCACCAGGTTGCGCTCCTGCGCCACCATCACGAGGCACTGCAGGTGGCGCATCTTCAGGCGCCCAAAGTTCATGGCTGACACGGTGTTTCCTTGGGAGAGTGGCCGCCTCAATATAACCAGCCGGAATAGCTGGCAGAAGAGCTTTCAGTTGTGCCGCCCCCGCCGGCCACCTAGAGTTGCCCTGGATAACGGAGACAAGACGACATGACCCCCGGTTCGCCCAGCAACACCCTTCGCGGCACGCGCCGCCGCCTCGCCGCTGCCCTTGCAGCCTGCGCAGCCCTCGCCTTCGGTGCCACCGCCACCACGAAGGCCTTGGCCGCCGACGCGCCCTACCCCGCCAAGGCGGTGCGGCTGCTCGTCAACTTCCCGGCGGGCGGGCCCATCGACATCCTCGCCCGCGCGCTGGCCGACGCGCTGCAGAAAGACCTGAAGCAGCCCTTCATCGTCGACAACCGGCCCGGCGCGGGCGGCAACATCGGCGCCGACCTGGTCGCCAAGAGCCCGGCCGACGGCTACACGGTGCTGCTGGGCATCGACAGCACCTTCACCATCAACCCGCACCTGTACGCCTCGATGCCCTTCGCGGCAAAAGACCTGAAGCCGCTGATGATCTTCAGCTCCTCGGGCCTGGCCTTCGGCGTGGCGCAGGGCGTGAAGGCGAAGACGCTGCCCGAGTTCATCGCCCAGGCCAAGGCCGAGCCCGCCACCTTCAGCTCGGCCGGCAACGGCAGCCCGGGCCACATCGCCGCCGAGATCTTCGCCAGCGACACGGGCGCCAAGATCACGCACGTGCCCTACAAGGGCAACGCGCCGGCCGTGCTGGCGCTGATGGGCGACGAGGTGCAGGCCGGCATCCTCGCCACGCCGGGCCTCCTGCCGCAGGTGCAGGCGGGCAAGCTGCGCGCCCTGGCCGTGACCGGCAAGCAACGCTCGCCGCTGCTGCCCCAGGTGCCCACCGTGGGCGAACTGGGCCTGAAGGGCCTCGAATTCGAAGTGCTCTACGTCTCGATGCTGCCGGCCGGCACGCCCGAGCCTGTGGCGCAGACGCTGCGCGCCGCGCTGCAGAAGGCGATGGCGCTGCCCGAGATCAAGTCGCGCCTCGCCTCGCTCGACATGGTGCCGCTCGGAGAAACCGGCACCGTGGCCAGCGAGCACCTGGCCGCCAGCCAGGCGCGCTATGGCCGCATCGTGAAGGCCACCAGCATGAAGGTGGATTGAGACAGCAGGCAGAACGGCAATGAAGGAAGGGTAAGTCCGGTGAATGGTTGATTTGATCAATCGAGCGCGGCCTCTTCAGAATCGTCCGCAACTGCGGATCCCGCGGCCATACTCGATTGCCATCGATAGCCATCGCCTGAACGACGAAGACAAGGACCTGCTCACCATGCTGCCGACCCCATCCCTCTCCATCACCCGCCGCCTTGCCGGCATGCTGGCCATTGCCGGCATTGCAACGGCTTTCGCCACCAGCGCGGTGGCCGCCGAGGTCAAGTTCGACACGCCCTTGCGCATCGTCGTCGGCTACGCCCCCGGCGGCGCCACCGACCGCGTGGCGCGCATCGTGGGCGACAAGCTCACCACCCGCCTGGGCGTGCCCGTGGTGGTCGACAACAAGCCCGGCGCGGGCGGCCGCCTCGCGGCGCAGCAGGTGAAGACCACGCCCGCCAGCCAGAACGTGCTGATGCTCGCCAACCCCGCCGTGATGATCGTGGCGCCGCTGGTCTTCAAGGACAACAACTACGACCCCGACCACGACTTCGTGCCCGTGTCGTACGTCAACGACTACAACTTCGCGCTCGCCGTGTCGCCCACCCTGCCCGTGCGCGAGCTGAACCACCTGCTGGCCTGGATGCGTGCCAACCCGAACCAGGCCAACGTGGGCGTGCCGGCCACCGGCAGCCTGCCGCACTTCTTCGGCCTCATGGTCGGCGAGAAGGCCAAGGTGCAGACCCAGGTGATCGGCTACCGCGGCTCGGCGCCCCTGCTCAACGACGTGATCGGCGGGCAGGTGCCCGTGGCCGTCGACACCGAAGACGTGGCCGTGCCGCAGCACACCGCGGGCAAGCTGCGCATCCTCGCCATTTCGGGCGCCAAGCGCTCGCCTTTCGTGCCCGACGTGCCCACCTTCAAGGAAGCCGGCCTCGACCTCGCGGCCACCGGCTGGAACACCTTCTTCGCACCGGCCACCATGCCCAAGGAGAAGGTCGAGCGCCTCGCCGTCGTCATCCGCGAAGTCATGCAGGACCCGGACACGCAGCGCAAGTTCAAGGACTCCGGCATGACGCCCGTGGTGAGCACCCAGGCGCAGACCGCCGCGATGCTCAAGGCCTACCGTGCGCAATGGGCGCCGGTGGTGCAGAAATCGGGCTACCAGCCCTGACCCCCGACAAGCAGAAGCAAAGAACCAAGCAAGCGAGAGAGAGCCCCAGAGAGACATGGCAAGACCCAACATCATCTTCATCGTGGCCGACGACCTCGGCTATGCCGACCTCGGCTGCTACGGCGGCCGCGACGCTGCGTTCGGCCCCGTCTCGCCGGTGCTCGACGGCCTGGCCGCCAACGGCCTGAAGCTCACGCAGGGCTACTCGAACTCGCCCGTGTGCTCGCCCACGCGCTTCGGCATGATCACCGGCCGCTACCAGTACCGCCTGCGCGGCGCGGCCGAAGAGCCCATCAACAGCAAGAGCCGTGGCAGCACCACCCTGGGCCTGCCCACCGACCACCCCACCCTGCCTTCGCTGCTGAAGGCCAGCGGCTACCAGACCGCCCTCATCGGCAAATGGCACCTGGGCTACCCGCCCACCTTCGGCCCGCTGCGCTCGGGGTACGACGAGTTCTTCGGCCCCATGTCGGGCGGCGTCGACTACTTCACGCATTGCGACTCCACCGGCCGCCACGACCTGTGGTTCGGCGAGGAAGACCAGCAGGAAGAGGGCTACCTCACCGACATCCTCTCGAAGCGCGCGGTCGACTACGTGGAACGCATGTCAAAGCAGGAAGCCCCCTTCTTCCTGAGCCTGCACTACACAGCCCCCCACTGGCCGTGGGAAACCCGCGACGACGCGGCCAAGGCGCCGAACATCAAGGACAACCTGTTCGACCTGGCCGGCGGCAACATCCACGTGTACCGCCGCATGATCCATCACATGGACGAAGGCATCGGCTGGATCATGGACGCGCTGAAGAAGCACGGCATGGCCGACAACACCCTGGTGGTGTTCACCAGCGACAACGGCGGCGAACGCTTCTCCGACAACTGGCCGCTGGTCGGCGGCAAGATGGATCTGACCGAAGGCGGCATCCGCGTGCCATGGATCGCGCACTGGCCCGCAGTGATCGGCAAGGGCGGCGAGAGCACCCAGCTGTGCATGACCATGGACTGGTCGGCCACCATGCTCGACGCAGCCGGCGTGGCCGCGCACCCCGACTACCCGCTGGACGGCGTCTCGCTGATGCCCGTGCTCAAGGACGCATCGAAGAGCTTCCGCCGCCCCCTGCACTGGCGCATGAACCATCGCGGCCAGGAGGCACTGCGCGACGGCGACTGGAAGTACCTGAAAGTCGATGGCAACGAGTACCTCTTCAACATCCCCGGCGACGAACGCGAGCGGGCGAATCTGGCGAAGAAGGAGCCGGAGAGGCTGGCCGCGATGCGCGCGGACTGGCAGGCCTGGAATGCGACCATGCCCGCGATTCCGGAGGATGCGACGGTCAGCCTGGGCTACTCGGTCAAGGACATGCCGCAGCGGTAAGCGACGACGGCAGGGCTACCATCCTGCCCTTCCGTCGGAAGCGCCAGGCGGCGCCACTGCGGCAAGGGAAATGGATCTGGAATCTGCATGCCGACGCCATCGACGAACGAAATGGAGGAGCGCCTTCGCGATCTTGCGCGGCGCTCCTTCTGGTTTGCACCCGCCCTGCGCGCGGTGCGCGACCAGGGCCTGGCCTCATGGTGCATCGGGGCCGGAGCCGTCCGCAATCTGGTGTGGGACGCGCTGCACGACTACCCGACGCCCACACACCTGGCTGACGTGGACGTCGCGTATTTCGACGCGACAGACCTGACGCCCGAGCGCGACGCAGCCATTCAAGATCGCTTGCGCTCCGCCCTGCCCGGCACGCCTTGGGAAGTGACCAACCAGGCGGCCGTGCATCACTGGTTCGAAGGGCACTTCGGGCACGCCGTCGAGCCGCTGCATTCGCTGCACGAGGCGGTAGCGTCATGGCCTGAATACGCCACCTGTGTGGGGCTGACTCTCAACGAAGACGACTCGATCGGCGTCATAGCGCCTCACGGCCTCGACGACCTGTTCGGCTGCATCGTGCGCCGCAACCCCACGCGTGTGAGCCTGGCCACCTACCGGCAACGCGTGGAACAGAAAAACTACGCGTCGCGGTGGCCGAAAGTCAGAGTCGTGGAAGCCTGATCGCGCGGCAGCGTGGAGGGCGGGCGCCCCGCGAGGCGGCGGCTTTCACGCGCCAGGTGCGGCTGGTCGGCGTAACCAGCCTCGGCGGCAAGGTGGGCCAACGGCGTCGATGGCTCCGCGCGCGCCAGTTGCAGGAAGCGCTGGTAGCGCAGCAGGCGTGACAGCGTCTGCGGGCCGTAGCCGAAGTGTTTTACGAAACGACGGCGCAGCGTGCGCTCGGGCTGCTGCAAGCGCTCGGAGAGCCAGCGCAGCGGCGAGTCTTCGGGGGCCATGCCGGACTGCAGCAGGCAGAAGGCTTCTGCCATTGCGGCATCGGGCGTGAGATTGGCGGCTGACCGCGCGGCCACCCTGTGCACGAATTGGGCGGATGAATCTGCGGAGAGGCATGCCGCGCGCGCCCCCCACAGATCGCTCAGCGCAACGCGGCGATCCGTCAGCGCGCTCATGTCGATGCCCAGCCACGCGGCCGCCGCACCGGGTTGAAAGCGCAGGCCCAACACCCACGCGCCGGGCTGCAGCGCTTCGGCATGCGGCTGCCGGTCGGGGCCGGCCACGCGAACCACGCCGTCGATCCACTGCAGGTCGATCGAGCCGTCGGGTACCACCAGCAGCGGCGTGCCGCCGGCATCGGTGGGCAGCACATGCATCCACTGGCAGGCAAAGATGCTGCGCAAGGCAGGCGGCACCGGGGCTTCGGCATATCGGCCGACCTCCTGCGCGAGCGGTGTGGCCGTTTTGTTCAAGTCGGCGGGCATGGCGTGGAGCAAGCTGGAGGCTTCCATTGGACAACAACAGCGAAGCAGGAGCCACCCGCATGAAAGCCCGTATTTCCGTTCTCACCATCTGCGTAGACGACCTGGAGCGCGCGCTGCGCTTCTACCGCGACGGCCTGGGCCTGGCGACGCCGGGCATCATCGGCCAGGAATTCGAACACGGTGCCGTCGCCTTCTTCGACCTGCAGCCCGGCCTGAAACTGGCGCTGTGGCCACGCGACAGCCTGGCGCACGACAGCGGCATCGCGCGAGGCAGCGGCAGCGCCTCGCCCGACTTCACCATCGGCCACAACCTGCGAAGCGAAGCCGAGGTGCAGGCCACCATGGCGCAGGCCGAGGCCGCCGGCGCGACCATCGTGAAGCCGGCGCAGAAGACCTTCTGGGGCGGCTTCGCGGGCTACTTCCAGGACCTGGACGGGCATCTGTGGGAGGTGGTCTACAACCCGGCCTTCCTGCCCGAGGACTGAAGAAGCGGATAGGACGCCAGCACCTCGTGCCACACCGGCCGCGTCTTCAGCCACGAACGCACGAACAGAAACTCGCGCACCGGCCAGCGAACAGGCGGCATGGCCGGCGCGGCGGCCCCCGATGCCTTGCGGGCGATGGTGATGTGCGGCGCCCAGTCGTCGTGGCGGCCCGACAGCCACGGCGCGAGCTGACGCACCACGGCTTGCTGCAACCGGTCGAGCGCGGCGTGCGGCTGCGGGCGCACGATGGCGATGCCGTTGTGGGCCCAGACGCCGGACCAGTCCAACAGCAGCTCGAAGCCCTCTTCCATGCGCAGCTCGCCCAATGCCTGGCGGATGCCTTCGACAGCGGCATCGCCCTGCGGCGAGATGTGGCACAGCGTCATGTGCAACCGGTTCGGCTTAGGGAGACTCGGCTTGGGCTGCGTGCGCCAGACCCACTGCGCGCGGTGCTCGGCGATGGCGGCCTGCACCGCCTCGTCGGGCTTGAGCCAGGCGTAGAGCATGGGCATTTCCAGTCGCGCGCGGCGCGCGGCATCGGCGGGGGTGAAGGGGGCGATGTCCATGGTGGGGCCATTGGACATCAGGCGGCGGGACCGCGCTTGAACCATCGCGGGCAGGAAGCCGTGCGCGATGGCGACTGGAAGTACATAAAGGTGGGCGGTGACAAATAACTGTTCAACATCCCCGGCGATGAACTCGAGCGGGTGAATCTAGCGAAGAGGGAGCCGGACAGGCTGGCGGAGATACGGCCGGATTGGCAGGCTCGGAGTGCGACGATGCCGGCGATTCCGGAGGATGGGATGCGACGGTTAGCCTTGGCTACTGATCAAAGATAGGCCGCAGAGATGAGGCTGGCTGCGGTCGACCGCAATTGAGCATGCATGGGCCGCCCAAAGGCCCATCCTCCAGTTGACCGATGTAGGTGGCAAACCTGCCCGAACTGATAGTGCTACCTCTCTCTCGAAGTGCACAATCAGTCATGGTCACACTTTCAGCCCCTAAATTTGACACGAAAGCTCGCGCGCGTCGCGTGGAGATTCTTGGCGTATTCGGATCAGGAAAAACCACTTTGGCGAAGCGTTTAACGGCTGCTTCAGGACGACTCCTTCCTGAAGACCATGAACGCAATCCATTCTGGGGCGACAGTAACTCAATCGCAGTGCTTGGCTATCTTGGCTATGACTTGTCTTTTTTGTTGCAACATGCGCACCTCGTTTCGACAGTCCCCAGTGACACCATCGCTTTTTGCGACTGGTCGTTTGAGACGGATTGGCTTTGGGCCTCATTGAGATTAGCTGATGATCTTCCAGCCTATGAGGCGATTCGAGCCCGTATATTGAAAAGGCTAGGTCCCCCAACCGGATACTTGTTTCTCAGACAAACGCCGGACACCATTGTTGACCGGATTGAGCGTAGGTCACGCCCCGCCGAAGACTCGTTCCGGCAATATGTTCGAAGCGCTTGCGCGCATCTTGACGAACTCACGAATAAGCTGCCGCGCGAAAAACTTCTTGTGGTTGACGACCATGTTGAGCCGACAGCGGTTTATCAATGGCTAGATGGCATGGATGCGAGAGAAACCTCATGACAGACACATCACGCGCGGCAGCCTCGGAGTTACTAAAAACGTACCGTGTCGATGGCTCTTGCCTCTACATGGTTGGCACGTTTGACACAGGGGTTACGGTATTTAGCCAGCAGGTCCGAGCTCTAAATCTCGCTTGGTCTACGATCGAATCAGAGTTGCTGCCCGCGTCAATTTCCGCAGAAAAAAACTCATCTACGAAGCACAAGAAAATTGCAATAGTTGGAGCTGGCTTTGCCGGCTTGACTGTTGCCGCAAGTTTGCTTGCAAAAGGTGTTCTAGCTGAGCTCACCCTTTTCGAACAGCGCGACGCTCTACTTCCACTACAGCAAGGAAGCGACTCACGGTGGCTTCACCCGAGGATCTACGACTGGCCAAAAACGGGCAGCCAGGCAAGTGTGGCGATGCTTCCAATCTTGAACTGGACGGCGGCGCGTGCATCTGACGTAGTTGTTCAGGTTCTTGCTCAATGGGGAAAGATAGTTCGCGCCTCAAGTAACGATTCGGTGAAGCTCTATTGCAATGCGCGGCATTTGCAAATTCATGAAACGCCTCGCCATGGCAAGCGTTTGCGCATTGAGTGGGTTGGTGAAGAGCGTGATCCCGCTGATGGCACCGCGCACAAGGGCAGAGTCAGTTTAGCGACAGGAATGTCGAACGATTTCGACATGGTAATTCTTGCAGTTGGCTTCGGGCTTGAGCGCGATGGAGTTCTTTCTTATTGGCGTAACGAGACCGTTGGCCAGCCGAGCCTAGACGAGCCACGTCGGACTTATTTGGTTTCGGGACAGGGCGATGGAGCGATGATTGATCTCCTTCGAGTCAGAATCTCGCAATACAGACAAGATCGAATTTTGGAAGAAGTGTTTGTAGGCCATGACCAACTTCTAACTGCGGTGCAAGAGCTGCATCGGAAATTTGCCTACGACCTCCATAAAACCGGCCTATTTGCCGCCTTTGAGAATCTCGGCATTAAAAGCAAGACCAAGACAGAATTTGAGAGCGCATGCGATCGGCTTAGGCGCAGGCTGCGTCGAGATACGGATGTCATTCTTCAGCTAAAAGTCAAAAAGCTATCGCAACTCTTTGATCCAAAAACTTCTCGCATCTCATTCCAGAACAAATTACTTGTATATATGCTGTACAAGTGCGGTGGCTTCGTACCGTCGACGCACGAGGAGAAAAATCTAATTCAGCAACATGGGATTCCTGAAAGCTTGGTAATTAGACGGCACGGCACGTATCGTGACGAACAACTGGAGGACATGCTTTCCGAGACGCTGTACCAAGCAATACAGACGCGAAGGGGGACTGCTCGCCCCGATCCGTTCTCTCAGATTGATAAACCTCTCTGGCCGGGCGGCTACTTTGATACGCCAGGTCCGAGTAAAGAGATTGGCAAGATTGGTGACGATCAACGATCTCATTGGCGCAAAGAATATCTGCCAGGTCCGACTGAGATGCTTGCCACTGCTTTTTGCTCTGCAATTGCCGGAGCCATCCTTCCACGCCACTCAAAAGGGCGCTTGAGGGTAACAATTCACCGGGCAATGATTTTTGGATCAGAAGAGTTGCTTCAGCAGGCCTGCGATTATCAAGGCACCGAAGATGCCCGAACTGAACAATCAGCGGCTGGGCGCACCTTTCCAGCTGAGAATGGAACTATTGGACAAGCCTACCTCTGTCGTCAAATAGTTCGCTCGATTCGCGACATCGACGCGACCAAATTGAATGCGTCAATGGAACCACTAAAACTGCATGAGGCCTCACGCTTCATGTCAAAAAAGGTTGGATTTGTGCTCGCGATTCCATTACTTGAACCAGAATCCAAGTCATCTCATACCGCCCCTTCACCGGTTCTTGGCGTGATTTACATCGACAGCACCGCCCCAAGATTTTTTATCGACAACAAAGAACTAGAGCAAATTGTAGCGATGACCAAATCTTTTCTTGAAGCTCTTCAACGAGCCACGATCTCACCCATTGACAGGATCAGAAACATCCAGCTTGCCGAACTAGCAGAAGCCATAAAGCCAACGCAAAAAATCTCAAATAAAGTGAAGAATATATTGGAATTGGTGACAGCAATAGATCCTCCGCGAGTCGACATACCACTGCAATTGAATTTCGATCATTCTGACTTCATTCCAATTTACAGCGCAGGCAAAAAATGAAGACACACATCTTAAAGAGTTGGCCAAAATTCTTTGAACCAATTGCAGCAGGAATTCGTACGCACGAACTTCGACGCTGCGACCGTGACTTCCATGTCGGAGATCGAATTGAACTGCGGGAATTTGATCCCGTCACGAATGAATATACGGGTCGAGTTTGTTTTGTGTTAGTTATGTCAATAACTTCGGCCGAAGAGCCATGTGCAGTCTCCGAAGAAGCTCTCAATCCGCATTTCTGCATTTTGAGTGTCCGACTGACTAGTCAATGAAGTGGCAGCCGTGCGCTTCGATTCCATTTGAATTCATCGATGAAATGCGAGCACACGCATACGTAATGAAATTCGATTCCCTACGAGGCATCGCCTGCCCTTGTCGCAGAGTAAAAGCGATTCGGCTACTGCAGAAGTGCGTTAAATCGCACGGCATCAATTTAGCGTCGGTTCGGTAGACAACGAAAGTTTGGGACCGCTCGCCACAAACGCAGCGGCGGCCCATTCCAATGTTTCCCTTAGCTCAGCCCCTCCTACTCACCTCCAACAACATCTCCGCCTCCCGCGCCAAATCCGCGGCAATCCAGAGCATGTAATCCCGATGCTTCTCCCCCGCCTCCTCGAACCACCCGTTGCCGTCGCCATAACAGCACCACAGCAGCGAGTTCAGCTGTGCCAGTTTGATTTCGAGTAGTTCCCTTGCCTCGTCGGGCGTCGGGGTGGCCGCCGTGGGCTTGGTGGTGGTGCCGCGCGTGGTGCTATTGCTGCTGCGGCGGGAAGATTGGGGCGTGGGACGCCCGGCCATAATTCGCTTAGACATCATGGTCGCGCTGCTTGCGAAGCGGCCGGTCTCCGCTGACGTAGGTTGCAAGCGAGCTTGCCGAGCTACATGCTGGAGACCGTGGTCACTACCAGCAAGGAAAGGAGACCGGCCATGCAAGAGATTAGCAAGATCCACGTGGGTTTGGACGTTCACAAGGACAGCATTGCCGTTGCAGTGGCTGAGCCTGGGCGAGCGGCAGCCAAGGTGATCGGCACGATCAGGCACGACGTTCCCAAGCTGCTGAAGTTGCTCGTCAAACTAGGCGACACCGAAGCCGTGCATGTGGTCTATGAGGCAGGTCCCACTGGCTGGGGCTTGCAGCGTGCCTTGACGGCCAAGGGTTACAGCTGCGAGGTCATTGCGCCGTCGAAGATGCCTCGACGTCCCGGAGACCGCATCAAGACCGACCGGCGCGACTGCGCGCAATTGGCCGAGTGCTCGCGTGCGGGACAACTGCGCGCGGTGTGGGTGCCTCGACCTGAGGACGAAGCCATTCGAGACCTGGCACGCGCCCGCGAAGATGCGCTGAACGACCGGCGCCAATTGCGCCAACAGCTCAAGGCCCTGCTGTTGCGCCACGACGTGCGCTTCCCGGGCAAGACCTCCTGGACGCAGGCGCACCATGCATGGCTCGGGAAGCTGAACTTCTCCGAGGTGGCAACGCAGGCAGCATTTATGGACTACTGGATGGCTGTGCAGGCCAGCGATGAACGCCTCAAGCGCCTGAGCTCAGCACTGCTCGAGTACGTCAAGAATTGGCGCTTTGCGCCACAGGTATCGGCGCTGCAGGCGCTGCGAGGCATCGACGTGACCTGCGCCATCGCACTGGTGGCCGAGATCGGGGACTTCAGCCGCTTCGATCATCCGCGCAAGCTCATGGGTTACTTGGGTCTGGTGCCCTCGGAGCGCTCCAGCGGTGAGCGCACTGCACGAGGCAGTATCACCAAGACTGGCAACGCGCATGCGAGAAGGATGCTGAGCGAGGCGGCGTGGAGCTACCGCTTCAAGCCACGATTGGGTGAGCGTGCACGTCGGCGCCAGGAAGGCTTGAGCCAGCAGCTGTGCGCTATTGGCTGGACGGCGCAGGTACGCCTGACGCAGCGCTTCGCAAAGCTCGACGCCCGTGGAGTGCACAGGAACAAGGTGTGTGTGGCCGTGGCGCGTGAACTCACCGGCTTCGTCTGGGCAGTTGCTCAGGCGGCGGACACACCATCGCAGGCAACACAAGGAGGCACGACATGAGCGAGATCGATTCGGTGATGCGACCCACGCACCCGGCAGGGCAACCCTCGTAATGGCTGCATAGGCTCCGAAAGGATGATCCACGACTTTTAGAGCGAGGCAGGCCCGCGACGGATCGATGAAGTGCCGGTAGCCAATCCGCGGATATGAGCATGATTCATCGTCGCTTGCGCGCTCGGGTCGCATCACCCGATCGATCTCATATGAGAAAAAATTAAATCCTCGTTGACGGCAGCGACCATATGAGCCATTTGGTGTGCTGTCCTTCCAAGGTTGTGCACGTCATGTGGTCAGACGGTCAGGGTGTTTGCGCGCCCTGGCCGTCGCCTTTTGTGCCTCACGTTCGCACCAGTGCACCGAGGAGCACCGGCAACCCGCCGTGAGGTAGGCGGTTCATCAGGTCAGTGGGTCAACTGGTTGGGGGAGCTCCTTTCACGATCGGTGGTCGTCGCCCACAAGGAGGGGCGTCTTGCGACAGGGGCATTCACTTTAGAGAAGCGAAGCCGCGCAAGAGAAAAGATTTCGTCGAGGATTTCTCGAAACGGCGGGATATCTGCCGGGGCGCTGCGGCGGGACACAAAGCTATGACGTTTGAAGGCCTGTCGCCCTCTGCCGGCTCGTGTCCTTGATGGCTGGTTCGTGCCTGCGATCAGAACCGGATGATCCACTCCCCACGCAGATACCGATACTGGTAGCTCGGCCCCGCGAAGGTTGTGCTGCGGCTGTAGCCGGCGCCGAAGCGGAACACGTGCGCGCCTCTCACGGGGCTTTGCAGGCTCACGTCGAGCAGCCTCGTGGGCTGGCTCATGTCGTGGTTGATGGTCTCGTTGCCGAGGCCTGCGGTCACGGAGGCGGTCCATCCCTGGAAGCGGTGGCGCCAGCCGATGGCGAACATCGACTCGCTGTAGCTCGTAGGGTTGAAGTAGGCCCTGTCGACGTCGTCGTGGGTGCTTCGGTATGTGCGGTAGCGCGCCTGCAGCGTGAGCCCGAGGTCGAGCGAGGGCTGGTAGATGAGCCGCAGGCGTCCGTGGTCTCGGCGGTTGCCGTCTGAAAAGTACTGCTGCGCGACGAGGCCCACCAAGGTGACGTGGTCGCCCAGGCGCTGGTCGGCCGCGACGCCGACGAAGGTGAAGTCGATGCCCCGGTCGAGCGACTTCGGGGTTTCGACCCAGTCGCGCGTGATGAGGAATTCGACCGCCGTGCTCTTGGTGGGCGATATGCGGTAGCTGCCGTCGAGCGTGAGCAGCGTGTGGCCGCCCTGCTCGAACACGCCGGCTTCCATGGTGCCGCCGTCGGCCGTTCGGGTTTCTATGTCGCGCGCGAGGAAGGTGAGCTTCTGGCCGCTTCTTTTCCAGCTGTCTTGCTTGTATCGGTAGTCGCCGAGCCTGAAGCCGAGAAAACGGTCTGCGTTTTCAAAGGCAGGAAAGAATTCGACGGACACGCGGCGTGACTGGAAATGGTCGCTGTCGTTGGTCAGGTAGAACTCGGGGCCGAAGGCCATGGTCTTGGGTTTTTCTTCCTCTTGCGCCTTGCAGGGGGCGGCGGCAAGCAGCGCGAGCGCCGGAATAAAAAGAAGAAAAGCGGTGGCCGAATGTCGTGTCATCGGTTTCATCGATGCCCGGGTCATTTGGTCCCCCAGGCCTTGGGCCTTTTGAAGAGTTCGTCCAGATATCCGAGAACGCTGGCCGGCTGAAGAATCAGGCTGTAGAGCAGCACGTAGATGAAGAAGCCCTGGAAATTCTTTCGCACGACGAGCCCGGTTTGCTTGAACATCCGGCGCTCGATGGAAAACATCAGCAGGCTCAATGCGAATGCGGCCGGTATGAGCGCAAGGGTCATCGGGCCGACGATCCAGAAATAGCCGAAGAGCGCGAGCACCAGCCCCGGAATGAATCCGATGGTGTAGGCCAGGTCGAGCCATGGGAAAAGCAGGTTCCAGTAAATGAAGAAGGTCGAAAGCCGGGGCTGCAGAAGAATGCCCGGGTGCTTGGCGAAGGCCTCGGTCATGCCGCGCGCCCAGCGCTGGCGCTGCTTCACCAGTTGGCGGATGCTGGTGGGCACGTTGGTGAAGAGGCAGGCGTCCTCGCAATGGCCGATGCGGTAGCCGGCCTTCAGCAGGGCCCAGGTGAGCACGATGTCTTCACCCACGCATTCGGGCCAGCCGCCGACCTCTTCGAGCGCGTCGCGGTCGTAGAGGGAGAACGCGCCCTGCGCCACCAGCGTGCCCTGGAAGAGCGACTGCACGCGCTTGATGGCCGCAATGCCGTGGAAGTAGTCCCACTCCTGGCAGCGGGTGATCCAGTTGTAGCGCGAGTTGCGCACCAGGATTTTTCCGGCCACGGCGCGCGTGTTGGGCGGGTCGGAGTGGTAGCGCTCGACGATGCTGGTGAGCGCGCCCTTGTACAGGAATGAATCGGCATCGACCGTGATGACGATGTCGTGCCGCACCTGCTTGAAGCCGATATTCAGGGCGCGCGCCTTGCCGCCGTTCTGCTTGAGGTCGACAAAAGTGATCCACGGATACCGGGCGCAGGCTCCCTCGACCACGGTGGCGGTGCCGTCTTTCGAGCCGTCGTTGATCACGAGGACCTGCAATTCGCCGGGGTAGTTTTGCCGCTCGATGCTGACGAGGGTTTCCTCGATGGAGGCTTCCTCGTTGTACGCGGCAATCAGGATGGATATCGGGGGATAGACGGAGAGCGCGGTACGCGGCGGCCTTTTGTCCAGAAGCAGGCTGATGGCCAGAAATGCATTCATGAACCCCGGAACGATGGCAATTCCATAAACCAGGAAAACTGCCAGCACGATGCCGACATGGGTGGTCAGCTCGGTCAGCCAGGCCTGCGCAGCCCAGATCGAAAAGGCAACCCACGCCACGGAGCCAATCAACGCTATAAGAAACTTACCTGACACGGGCAGGTAAATCATCGAATGCTGTGTCTTTTGGCTGCTCTCGTTCATATCGCCTTTTGACAGTTCCGCGAAATGTAATCTTCCGCGAAGGCGGTGAATAGTCTCGTTACCCCCTCAAGCCATTTTTGCAACAGTCGCGCATCGGTGCGCGCGAGCGCTATTTACGAGGGGTCGTAGCCAGGCGCCGAATTGATTTCGTTCGGCTTGTAGATCTTGTGCTGCGCCATGCCGGTGCCGGCATCTGTTACCACCAGCAGGCGCCACAGCGGCTCGCGCTTGGAGCAGTCGCTTTCTTCCTTGCCGAGCTTGAAGCTGGGCACGCCGGGCGCGGTGCCCTTGACGGTCACGCGCAGCAGGGTCTGGCCCTTGGCGTTGGACACTTCGAGGTCGAAGCCCTTGCCGGTCATGTTCTCGGCCTTGTAGCCGTAGCCGGTGAAGTGCTTGACGACGTATTCGAGGGCGGCGGCCTGCACGGCTTCGGGCGTGGCCTTTTCGTCGTCGGCGGCCTTGGCGGCGGCGGAGAGTTTCTGCGGAATGTTGCCGCGCTCCCTGGCGGCCTGCACTTCGGCTTCGCTCGGCGCCCAGCCGCGCGGGCCGCGCACGAGCACGGCGAGTTTCTGTTCGGGCTCCCAGCTGGCCACGTGCCATTCGTCGTCGTCGCGCACGCGGGTGGACACCTTGGCGTCCTTGTTGCTCTCGACTTCGAGAATGGCGATGCGGTTGGTCTGCACCACGGCGCGAAAGCCGTTGCCGGCGTCGTAGCTGCGCTTGAGCAGCGCGAGCCTGTCTTTTGCGCGCTGCAGCTGCTGGGCGTTGCGCTCGCCGCCGCCGGCGCGGTGGTGGGCGTCGAGCGATTCAAGGTAGAACCAGCGCCCACTGGCCGACACGTTGACCCATTCGGCCCAGATGGTGGCGATGACGTTGTCACCGGTGGCCAGCCACGCGTGCTCGAATGGTTTGTCGCGCGCGTCGAACACACCCATCTTGGCGACGATCTCGACCGGCGTGAGCCGTGGGCCCTTGAGCCGCATCTCGTCGATCACAGTGAGTACGCGGGGGTCGACTTCCTTGTCCATTCAGTGGAATTCTGCTGAGTTTGAGGGGGTGGGGAGTATGCCGCATCGCCCGGCGCCGACGCCCGTGCGCAGGCAATCGTATGGCACGATCAAAGGATGAACGAGCCCTCACGCCGCATACCGTATCGCACCTGGCCTGGGGCGCTGGCGGTGCTCCTCGCCATTGCCGCCTACGTGGGCGGCCTCACCTGGTGGGACCGCCACACGCCGGGCAACCGGCCGCTGCAGCCGGGCGAAACGGTCGAGGCAGGCCAGGCCAGGTTCGTGCCGGCCGAGGGTTGGGAGATGGACGTTTCGCGCTCCAAGGCGGGCCAGTCGCTGATGCTCTTCAAGGGCGGCCACAAGTTCCTGGTGACGACCTTCCCATGGGCGGGCGGGCCCGATGGCCCTCTCGTGCGCCAGCAGCGGCTGATGGAGCGCGGCCAGCGCCTGCAGATCGACGGCGACGTGTCGGACTTCATCACCTCCTGGGGCCTGCAGGGCAAGACTTTCGCGTACTACGGCTCGAAGCTGGCGGGCCGGTTCTGGCAGGTGGTCGACGTGCGGCGCAAGTCGCTGGTGCAGATCGACTTCTGGGGCTCCAGCGACGGCATGGACGACGCGCTGCAGGAGGCGCGCTCGATGCTCGACTCGATGGACCTGGAGGCGCCGCAATGAACATGCCGGTGTTCGACCAGGGCGACCAAAGCGGCCAGGGCAGCCAGCAGGTGACCGAGGTGGCCGGCTGGCCCGTCGGCACCGACTCCTTCTTCCAGCCCCGGCGCGTGGCCTTCTGGGTGCTGGCGGCGCTGATATTGAACGGGCTGTTCTACACGGTCTACATGTTCTCGCTGGGGGTGCGGGTGGTGCCCGTTACCGCCCTCCTGGGGCTGACGGTGTGGGGCATCTACACGATGCTCTTCGTGCAGGCCTTCCGCACGCTCGACCTGCTGGAGCAGCACCCGACGGAGGCCTACGTGCTGGCCTTCGCATGGGGCGGCATGGGCGCCGTGTACTTCGCGGCGCCGGCCAACGTCGCGATCCAGAGCCTGTGCGCCAAGCTGATTTCGCCGGAGTTCGTCGCCACATGGGGGCCGGCCATTGCGGGGCCGGTGACGGAAGAGTTTTTGAAGCTCGCGGGCGTCGTCCTGCTGGTGCTGGTGGCGCGCAACCAGTTCCAGACGTATCTGTCGGTGCTGATCGTCGGTGCGATGGTGGGGCTGGGCTTCCAGGTGGTCGAGAACCTGAGCTACACGGTCAAGTCGGCGGTGCACTTTCCGCTGGAGAACCAGGTCTATCCGGTGCTTCTGAACCTGTTCACGCGCGGGCTGCTGAGCGGGCTGTGGAGCCACGCAGCCTACACGGCGATCGCGTCTTTCGGCGTCGCCTGGTTCCTGCTGCATCCGCAGCGGCCGATGGTGGTGCGCGTCGCGGTCGCGGTGCTGTGCTTCGTGCTCGCGTGGGCGATGCACTTCATCTGGAATTCGCCCTTCCTCGAAGACCTGTTCGACGGCGGCTATGGAGAGATGGCGGTGATGCTGGTCATCAAGGGCCTGCCCGCGATCATCGTGGCCGCCCTCTTCTGGCATGTTGCCGCGCGCGAGAACGGCACCTACCTGCATGCGCTGGCGGCCTGGTTCGTGCCCGAGCGCGACCTGATCCAGGACGACGAATGGGTGCGGCTGGGCGCGCCCATGCAGCGCTACAGGGTGCGCCGCGAAATGGGCTGGACCTACGGCTGGCGCGCAAGACGCCTGAAGACGCACCTGCAGCGCGAGCAGCTGCGGCTGATCCGCAAGGCCGCCACCTACGGGCGCGGGCCGCAGACGCTGAAGCACGAAACGGCGGTGAGGCGGCTGCGGGCCAAGCTCGACCCGATCATCGCGGCAGGAATCACGGCAAAGACCTGAGGCGTTGGTTTCTCGCGATGACGGGCAATTCCTGCCCCGAATTGTTAAAAAAGATTGCTAAAGTCGTACGCGTCATGCGACGACAACAACAAGAAATGCTTGGACTGCGCCTGCTGGCGCTGCTGGTGCTCCTCTTGCTGGGCACCGGCTGGAGCTTCCCCGCCAGGGCCGTCACGCTCGTCGAACAGGCTCAGCTCACGCTGACGCTGCATGGCAAACACCCCACGGACCAGCCGCCCGAGCCGCACGCGGTGCAGCTGCCCTACAACTGGGACCAGCGGCAGGGCGCAGTCGATGGCGAGGCGGCTTTCGCGTTCGACGTTCCCGTCAACGATCCGAGCGTGCCGCACGCGCTGTTCGTGCCGCGCATCGGCAACAGCTTCAGGGTGCTGGTCGATGGACGGGAGTTGGCGCGATTCGGCACCTTTCCGCCGGGGCCGTACGACGATGCCTCGTTCACGCCGCAGTACTTCGCGCTGCCGGATTCATCGGCCCCGGTGCGGCGCGTGGAGATCGTCGTCGCCGCGCAGGCCGCACGCCAGGGCGGGCTCTCGCCAGTGGTGGCGGGCACCGAGGCGGAGATCCGGCCGCTGTACGAAGACGCGCTCTTCTGGCAGATCAGCGGCGGGCGCTTCATCGCCATCGTGAGCGGCGTGCTCGGGGCGCTGTCGCTGCTGGTGTGGCTGCGGCAACGCGAGTCGCTGTACCTCTACTACGGCCTGGGCGAGCTGCTCTGGTCGGTGCAGACGGCGCGGGTGCTCTTCACCCATGCACCGCTGCCGTGGCCCTGGTGGGGCGTGGTGCCGCTGGCGGCCTTCCAGGCGGCGGTGCCGCTGCTGTGCCGCTTCGCGCTGTCGGTGGTGGGCAAGGGAGACTCGCGGCTTGCGCGCTTTCTCGGCCTGCTCGCGCTGCTGTCTCCGGTGACGGCCACGCTGGGCATCACGATGCCGCTGCTGTGGCTGATGCCGGCGTGGCAGATCCTCTTCTTCCTGTCCGGCCTGGCGATGGTGGTGGTTGTGCTGCGGGTGGCGGTGCGCAGCCCGGTGCTGGAGCACCGCGTGCTGGGCGTGGCGGTGGTGCTGGTGGTGCTGAGCGCCGCGCGCGACAACTGGGTGATGCGCACCTCGCCCGAGGCCTATGCGGTGGTGCCGTGGATCCGCTTCGCGTGGGTGGGCTTCGCCATCTCGCTGGCCTGGGTGATCGCCGAGCGCATGCGCAAGGACGTGCGCGCCGTGGCGCAGATGAATGCATCGCTCGAAGCCGAGCTGGCCGAGCGCAACGCGGCGCTCGAAGCCGTCTTCGCGCGCGAACGCGAAGGCGAGAAGGCACGCGGCGCGCTGGAAGAACGCCAGCGTCTCACGCAGGACCTGCACGACGGCCTCGGCGGCCAGCTGGTCGGCCTGCTGCAGATGGCCCAGCAGCCCGGCGCCGCCATGAACGACGTGGCGCTGCACCTGCGCGACGCGGTCGACCAGCTCAAGCTCACGGTGGACGCCATGCACGGCTGCGAAGGCGACGTGGCCTCCGCGCTCGGCAGCGTGCGCTACCGCCTCGGCCCTCGCCTGCAGGCTGCCGGCATCGAGCTGCGATGGGACGTCGGTTCCCTGCCCACGATGACGGGCTGGACCGCACGCGAATCGCACCAGCTGCAGATGCTGCTGTTCGAAGCCTTCGGAAACCTGATGGCGCATGCGCAGGCGACGCAGGCCGGCCTTGGCGCGAGGCTGCTGGAAGGCTCCGGGGAACGCGCCATCGAGATCGAACTGCAGGACAACGGCCGCGGCTTCGACACGCAAGCGGCGTTCGCCGGCAAGGGCCTCGCGAACATGCGCACGCGCGCCGCTGCGCTGGGAGGCGCGCTCACCGTGCGCTCGCAGCCCGGCGAAACCAGCCTGCTGCTGCGCCTGCCGGTACCGGCGGCATCGACGACGCCGGGCGAACCCGGGCGGGAAACGGGCCGGCCGCCGCTTCAGCCGGCAAACGGCACGCTGCGATAGGGACTGCGCGCGTCGCTCAGCAGCAGGCGGTTGGTGCGCAGCAGGTGCTCTTCGCGCGCATCGGAATACTTCCAGATCAGACCGCCTGCGATGTAGGCAGCGCTCACCTGCGGCCAGCTGCCGTACGCCTCGCGCACCTGACTGGCGAGCCCGCCGGCAAAGCCCGCGAACTCCGCGCGCTCGATATAGCCGAGCTGGACCGCCCAGCGCGACAGGCTGGCCAGACGCACGGCGTCCCACGCGACCAGGCTGGATATGTCGGCGGGCGAGGCCTTGAAGTGCTTGCGCAACTCGTCCACCCAGCTGCGGCTGCCCGCCATCAACTGGGCCAGGTCCGCCATCGGCTTGCCGCTCTGCGCCGAGAGCTCGCGGTAGTCCAGGCTCTTGCGCGCCTTGATCTGGAAGAACGAGGGGAAGAAGGCGTCCATCGCCATGCGCAGGACCGCTGGCGTTTCCTGCGTTGCCGTGTCGATCGCGGCAATGGCGTTCCACAGGGACCGGTAGGCCGATCGCTGCCCTTCCTCGACGAGCCATCGGGCGGTCTGCTCGAAGCTGGCACGGTCGTGCACGCTCCACACGTCGGCGATGCCTTCGCGCAGCACGTCGTTGTCCTTGCCGGTGGCCACCGCGTTCACGAAGTCGCCGTTGAAGGCAGACAAAGGCGCGCTGAGCGTGACCAGCCATTGATCCTGGCCCGAGAGCGCCTCGGCGGCGTCGAAGTGAAGCTTGTCGTTGTCCATCATCGCGTGGCCGAGCGTGTCCATCATCCCCATTGAAACTCCCTGTGTTCGAAGCGCCCATGCATCCGGCGGATGCCAGGCAGGTTGACAAATGGTGGGGCCGCACGCGCGGCGAACTGGCGCCGGATTGGCGTGGCAGGCACGCCGCAGCCCCGAGGAAGGGCAGATGTTAACCAGAACGGACGTCCGGACATCCGATGAATTCGGGCCTTGGCCAGGAAGAGGCACGCCCTTCGTCCCGGGTATCGATTTGACTAAATTTTAGATATATCTAAAATAATTCAGACATACCTCAAGAAGGATCCCCACCATGAGACATTTCCACTTCGGCCATGGCCATCACCACTGCCACATCGCCCGCGGCGAGCACGACGACGGCCTTTCCGGCGGGGGCCGCGGTCATCGCGGCGGACGTGGCGGCGGCGGGCGCGTGTTCGGCCATGGCGGCCTGCGCTTCGTGCTGCTGCAGCTCATCGCCGACAAGCCCTCGCATGGCTACGAACTCATCAAGGCCATCGAAGAGCGCCTCGGCGGCAGCTACGCGCCCAGCCCCGGCGTGGTCTACCCCACGCTCACGCTGCTCGAGGAGATGGGCTATCTCAGCGTAGACACCGCCGACGGCAGCGGCCGCAAGAGCTACAGCATCACTGACGGCGGCCGCGAATTCCTCGCGGCCAACCGCGAGATGGCCGACGCCATGATGGCCCGCATGAGCGGCGGCGTAGACGGCGCCGGCCCGCGCGGCGGACGCCCGCCGCAGGTCACGCGCGCCATCGAGAACCTCAAGCTCGCGATGCGCATGCGCCTGACGGGCGCGCCGCTGACCGATCAACAGGCGCACGAATTTGCCGCGGTGCTCGACGCCGCGGCCCAGCAGATCGAAAGGATCTGAGGGGCCGAGGGCAACCCGAATCCCAACCAACCCTGTCTCGCAACAGGATTTCCGCAATGACTGACTTCAGTACATCACCAGCGTCCACGGCACCCATCGTGCCGGACCGCACGCCCCGCCGGGTGCGCCACGAGCTGCGCTTTCGCCGGCTCGCGGTGAAGACCGTGCAGCGCGTGACGCCGCACCTGATCCGCGTCACGCTCGCCGGCGACGACCTCGCGGGCTTCTACAGCCCGGGCTTCGACGACCACGTGAAGCTGTTCTTTCCCGATCCCGCCACCGGCAAGCTGAGCCTGCCCACCATGGGCCCCGAAGGTCCGGTGTGGCCCGAAGGCCGCCCAACCATGCGCGACTACACGCCGCGCAACCACGACGCGAAGGCCGGCACGCTCGAGATCGACTTCGCGCTGCACGAGGCCGGTCCGGCCACGCAATGGGCCGAGCAGGCGAAACCCGGCGACATCCTCGGCGTGGGCGGCCCGCGCGGTTCGTTCATCGTGCCGACCGAATTCGACTGGCACCTGCTGATCGGCGACGACACCGCCCTGCCCGCGATCTCGCGGCGCCTCGCCGAACTGCCCGCCGGCTCGCGCGCGGTGGTGCTGGCGGAAGTCGACAGCGAAGCCGACGAGATCGCGTTCGACACGCAGGCCGAGCTCACCCTGAAATGGGCGCACCGCCGAGGCACCGAGCCCGGCCTGAGCCCCGTGCTTGTCGACACGCTGAAGGCCATGCAGCTGCCTGCCGGCGACT
Source organism: Variovorax sp. 278MFTsu5.1 (assembly GCF_048305045.1). Lineage (NCBI taxonomy): Bacteria > Pseudomonadati > Pseudomonadota > Betaproteobacteria > Burkholderiales > Comamonadaceae > Variovorax > Variovorax sp. 278MFTsu5.1. Next base: position 2,486,764 of record NZ_CP157622.1, on the reverse strand, counting down.
TCCACGCGTGGGTGGGCTGCGAATCGGCCATCGCCAAGGCGCTGCGCTCGCACCTGGTGGGCGAGCGCGGCGCGAACCCGAAATGGACGCGGGCCTCGGGCTACTGGCGCCGCGGTGCGGTGGCCACGCACGATTCGCACGACGAGTGAGTGGGCTTGCTCCTTCCCCCCGCTGGGGGAGGGAGAAATGTCGGGGTCAGTGCGGCACTTCAGCCGGGCCTGAAGCCGCAGCGCTGCGCCTCGGGCTGCGTATCAGCAACAGCAGCGGAATCGCCAGCACCGTGATGATCATCATGATGGCGAAGTCGTCGAGGTAGCCGATCAGCGCGCCCTGCCGCGTCACCTCGGCGTTGAGCAGCGCAAGCCCCGTGGCGGTGTCGGGTGACATCGTCTGCGGCAGGGTCGCGAGCGCCGCGTTGCCCGGCGCCACGGTCGAGGCGATCTGCGCATGCGCCCTGCTCGAGCCTTCGGTCAGCAGCGCCTGCACGATCGAGATGCCCACGCTGCTGCCGATGTTGCGCAGCAGGCTGAAGATGGGCGTGCCCTGGTTGCGCAGCCTCGGCGCCAGCGTGGCGAAGGTGGCGGTGGAAAGCGGCACGAAGGTGAAGCCGATGCCCAGCCCCTGGATGAAGCCCGAGACCACGATGAGCGTGCTGTCCATCTGCAGCGTGAGCCGCGTCATCTGGTAAAGCGAGAAGGCCGTGAGGCCGAAGCCCAGCGCCATGATCGCGCGCACGTCGATGCGCTGCACCAGCCGCCCGACGATGATCATCGCGATCATCGTTCCCACGCCGCGCGGCGCGGTCACCTCGCCGGTGTAGATCACCGGGTAGCCCATCAGCCCCTGCAGGAAGTTGGGCAGCAAGGCCATGGTCGCGAACAGGATCATGCCGACGATGAACGCGAACAGCAGGCCGGTGACGAAGTTGCGGTCCTTCAGCAGGTCGCGGTCGAAGAAGGAGACGCCCTGCACCATCCAGGTGTGGACCACGAAGAAGCAGAAGGCCACCAGCGCGGCCGCGGCTTCGAGCTTGATCTCCCACGACTCGAACCAGTCGAGCTGCTCGCCGCGGTCCAGGAACAGCTGCAGCATGCCGATGGCGATGCTCAGCGTGACGAAGCCGAAGATGTCCAGCCGCTCGCCCTGCGGCCGGCTCTCGGGCAGGTAGCGCGCGATGCCCCAGAAGGCGAACACGCCCACCGGCAGGTTGATGAAGAACACCCAGCGCCAGTCGAAGTTCTCGGTGAGCCAGCCGCCCAGCAGCGGCCCGAGGATGGGCCCGACCATGATGCCCGCGCCCCAGATGGCCATGGCCTGGCCGACCTTCTCGCGCGGGTTGATGTCCAGCAGCACCGCCTGCGACAGCGGCACCAGCGCCGCGCCGAAGATGCCCTGCAGCAGCCGCGCGGCCACGATACCCACCAGCGAGGTCGCCAGCCCGCACAGCGCCGAGGCCACGGTGAAGCCGATCACCGAGATGATGAAGACGAGCCTGCGCCCCCAGTGCCCACACAGCCAGCCCGTGAGCGGCAGCGCGATGGCCGAGGCCACGATGTACGAGGTGAGCACCCAGGTGATCTGGTCCTGCGAGGCCTGCAGGCTGCCCTGCATGTGCGGCAGCGCCACGTTGGCGATGGTGGTGTCCAGCGCCTGCATGATGGTCGCCAGCATGATCGAGATGGTGATCATGCCGCGGTGCGGCACGGTGGTTCCCGGCGCGACGCTCATGACGACTTGCGGCCGGCCGGTGAAGCGATCTCAACGAGGCTGCCATGCACCCGGGCGAGCAGGACCAGCAGCTGGGCGCGCTCGGCCTGCGACAGCACCGACATCACGCGGGCGTTGAGCCCGTCGCTGATGCTCAGGGCGCTGTCGAGCGCCTTCTCGGCGCTGGGCTCCAGGTGGATCCTGTTGACGCGGCGGTCGGTGGGGCTGGGCTCGCGGCGTATCCAGCCGGCGGCCGCCATGCGGTCGCACAGGCCGGCCACGGCCATGGGGGTGAGGTCGAGCCGCTGCGCCAGTTCGGCCTGCGAGAGCGGCTCTTCTTCGTCGCCGTGCATCGCCAGCGCGCCCAGCAGCCGGCACTGCGCGCTGGTGAGCCCGATGCGCTCGCGCGCGAGGCGGTCGAACTCCTCGCTGTAGAGCTTGCCCACGCTCTTGACGAGGAAGCCGAAGCGCTGCGTGAAGTCCCTTTTCATAAGGGACTTGATTGTCTACATGTTTATTAGTTGAGCATTAGCAACAAGGGCGTCCGAGGCTCTTGGGACTCTCTAGAGCCAACCTGCCCGCCTGAACCGGTAGTAGAGATAGCCACAGGTGCTCACGATGAGCCCCAGCGCGATGCCATAGCCGTAGCGGAATTTCAGCTCCGGCATGTTCTCGAAGTTCATGCCCCAGATGCCGGCGAAGGCGGTGCACACCGCGAAGATGCTGGCCCAGGCCGCGAGGCGCTTGGTGACCTCGCTCTCCTCGATGGTGACCATCGACAGGTTCACCTGGATCGCCGTGGCGATGGTGTCGCGCATCGCGTCGATCGACGCGTTGATGCGCGCCAGGTGGTCGCCCACGTCGCGGAAGTATTCCTGCGAGCTCATGCAGATCTGCGGCACGCGCCCGCCGTGCATCTTGCCGGCCGCCTCCACCAGCGGCGCCACCGCGCGCTTGAGGACCATGCTGCGCCGCTTCAGGTCGTAGAGCTGCTTGATCTTGTCGCGCGCCGCGCCGCCCTGGCCGAAAATCTGCTGCTCGATGGACTCCAGCTCCACTTCCAGCGCGTCGATCACCGGGAAGTAGCGGTCGACCACCGCGTCCATCAGCGCGTACAGCACGAAGCCGGCGCCGTGGCGCAGCAACTCCGGCTCGCGCTCGCAGCGCTCGCGCACGCCCAGGAAGCCCTGCTTGCTGCGGTTGCGCACCGACAGCACGTAGTTGGCGCCGACGAAGACGTCGACCTCGCCCACGTTCATGCAGTGCTCGCCCTCCTCCGAGGGCTCCACCAGGTGCATGACGACGAAGAGCGAGTCGCCGTACTCCTCCATCTTCGGGCGCTGGTGGCCGTGGTGGGCGTCTTCCACCGCCAGCGGATGCAGGCCGAACTCCTTCTGCATCTCGCGCAGTTCCTCGTCGGAGGCATCGCTCAGCGCCACCCAGACGAAGCAGCCGGGCCGGCTGATGTATTCGCTGATGTCCTCGACCGATATGTCGGCGAGCTTGGAGCCGTTTTCGTAGGCGACGCAGTTGATCAGCATCGATGCCCTCGCAGTTCACGTTGGTGGAAGCCTTCGATGGTGCCACGGGCCTCCCGCTGCCGCCGGTGGGGCTGTCGCCGGGGCTTCGGCCGGCTCGGCTAGAGTTCGCCATGGTCCGGCCGGCGCGAGACCGGTGAACGCAGTCCAGCGGCGCAGCGCAGACGCCGCAACGCACAAGATGGGGAAAAGGGAGGAAGTCGATGAGAAAAAGCTTGTTCGAGGAGTCGCTCAAGTGAAGCGGGACGTTCGCCTTGCGAAGACCCTGCTCGCGGCCGTCATGATCTCGGTGTCGGCAGCCACCGGCTGGCAGCTCTGGACATCGCGCGAACAGACGCTGGCCGCAGCCGACACCAACAACCTCAACCTTGCCCAGGCGCTGAACATCTACGCCGAAGGCATCTTCACCCAGAGCGACATGCTGCTGCAGGGCGTGACCGAGACGCTGAAGGCCGACGGTCACCCGCACGCGCACCTGCAGCGGGTGCAGTCGCTGGTCGAGCGGCAGAAGCGCCTGCTCGACCCGCTCGACGGCGTCGCCGTCCTCGATGCCAGGGGCGACTGGCTGATCTACTCCAAGGGACAGGTTCCGCCGGGCACCAACAGCGCCCATCGGCCCTACTTCGTGCATCACCGCGACACGCGCTCCAACGATGTCCTCATCAGCCCGCCGCTTCGCAATCCGTTCACCGGCGAATGGGGTATCACGGTCAGCCGACGCCTCGAGGACGACAAGGGCCGGTTCGCGGGCGTCGTCGTCATCGGCCTGGGCCTGCAGAACTTCCTGCGCGCATTCGGAACCATCGCCCTGCCCGACACCGGCACCATCGGCCTGAGCACCAACACGGGGCAGATGCTGGTGCTCTACCCCTACCGCGAGAAGTACGTCGGCCTCGACTTCTCGAAGTCGGTCAATTTCCAGCGCCACTTCTCGGGCACTTCGGGTACCGCATCGTTCCGCTCCAGCGTGGATGGAACGAAGCGGCTCTACGCCTTCCGCAAGAGCGACCGCTACCCGGTGCTGACCACCGTGGCGGTGGGCCGCGACCAGGCGCTGCAGGCCTGGAGGCACCAGGCGCTGCTGACGCTCGCCGTGGTCAGCGCCCTGCTGACCGCGGTGGCGGCGGTGGGCTGGAAGCTGATCATCAACATCGGGCGGCGGATCAGGGCCGAGGCTTCGCTGATGGCCGCGCGCGAGGACCTGCTGCAGGCCAACCGCCGGCTGGAGATCTTGGCGACGCAGGACCCGCTCACCGGCCTGGCCAACCGCCGCAGCTTCGACGAAGTGCTGGCGCAGGAATCCCGCCGCGCGGCCAGGGAAGGCACGGCCCTGTCGCTGCTGCTGCTGGACCTGGACTACTTCAAGAGCTTCAACGATGCCTATGGCCACGTCGCCGGCGACCAGTGCCTGAGGGCCGTCGCGATGGCGCTCAGGCGCAGCATCAGGCGCCCGGGCGACCTGGTCGCGCGCTACGGCGGAGAGGAGCTGGCGATCGTGCTGCCCAGCACCGGCCTGCAGGGCGCCCGCAAGGTCGCGGAACTCATGCTCGAACAGGTGCGCGCGCTCGGCATCACCCACAGCGAGAGCCCGCATGGGCAGGTCACCGTCAGCATCGGAGTGGCGACCCTGCAGGACCCGCAGTCGCACGCGCCGGAGCAGCGGCTCGTCGAGGCGGCGGACGCCGCGCTCTACAAGGCCAAGCAGGGTGGACGCAACTGCTGGGTCAGCCAGGAGGAATGGGTGGCGGGCTGAGCCTCATGCGGCTCTGAAGCAGACGGGCCCGGCGGAATCAGCGCAGCATGCGGCGGGTGGCGCGCTGCCCCAGCCAGCGCGCCAGTTCCACGAGCAGCGGCGTCATCACGGCCCAGCCGGCACCCAGCACCAGCATCGCCCGGCTGGGGTCGGGAAACTGGCCGGCCCCCATCCGCACCGCGGCCGCGTAAGACAAGGCACCGCCCACGCCGCCGATCACGGCCGAGAGCAGCCAGCGCCCGTGCAGCCAGCGCAGCGGCCCGCGCAGCGTGGTCGAGAACAGCGCCCACAGCCCCAGGATCCACGCGGGCGCCACGCCCGGCCAGGGCCCCGGCGAGGCATAGACCAGCACGCCGCCGCGCGCCATGCCGGTGTCCCATGCCAGGCCCAGCAGCACCGCGCACAGCGCCAGCAGCAGTTCGTCGCGGCGCGCATCGCTGAACCACAGGTTCAGCAGCACGGCGCCGATGCAGGCCGCCACGCCCCAGCCGGGCGCGCCGCGCGCGGCGCCCAGCACGCACGCGAACCAGGCGGCCTGGAAGACCACGAGGTTGAGAACGGTGGGGCCGTACTGGCGCAGCAGTGTCTTCATGCGGACCGGGCCTGTGCGGCGAAAGCTGCGGGGGTGATCCGGGCACGGCCCTGCGGCGTAGGGAAGTTGCGGGGCCGGCGACGTTCGGCCCGGGCCGCCGCATTTCCGGGAGTCACGATGCCAGCTTCGATCACGCCCGCCCCGATGCGGGAGAGCCGTTCATGACACCGCCGATCCGCCAATTGGTGCTGGTGCTGGGCGACCAGCTGGACGGCCGGGCCTCGGCCTTCGACGGCTTCGACCCCGCGCGCGACGGCATCTGGATGGCCGAGGTGCGCGAGGAGTCCACGCACGTCGCCTCCAGCCGAATCCGGATCGCCCTGTTCCTGTCCGCCATGCGCCACCATGCGCGGCTGCTGCGCGAGCGCGGCTGGCCGCTGCACTACGTGCGCCTGGACGATCCCGCGAACACCGGCAGCCTGGCCGGCGAACTGGCGCGTGCGATCCGGCTGCTGCGGCCCGGGCGGCTGGTGATGACCGCGCCGGGCGACTGGCGCGTGCTGCGCGCGCTGCGCCGCGCCGCCGCCGAGGCCGGACTCGCGCTGGAGCTGCGCGACGACCGCCACTTCTTCTGCACCGTGCGCGAGTTCGCCGAGCATGCCCGCGGCCGCCGCACCCTGCGCATGGAAAACTTCTACCGGCAGATGCGCCGCCAGCACCGCGTGCTGATGGAGGGCGAGGAAGGAACGCAAGGCTACGGGCCCACGGGAGGGCGCTGGAATTTCGATGCCGACAACCGCCAGCCCTTCGGCGCCGAGGGTCCGGGCATCGTGCCCGAGCCCGCCCGCTTCGAGCCCGACGCGATCACGCAGGAGGTGCTGGCGCTGGTGGCCCGGGAGTTCGAACGCCATCCGGGCGAGCTCGGTGGCTTCGCCTGGCCGGTGACGCGCGAGCAGGCGCTGCTGGCGCTGGAGCGCTTCGTCGACGAGCGGCTGCCCGGCTTCGGCCCCTGGCAGGACGCGATCTGGCCCGGCCAGCCCTGGCTGTGGCACGCCCACCTCTCGGCGGCGATGAACCTCAAGCTGATCGAGCCGCGCGAAGTGGTCGCGCGGGTGGAACGCGCCTGGCAGGAGGGCCGCGTTCCGCTGGCGAGCGCCGAAGGGTTCATCCGCCAGGTGCTGGGCTGGCGCGAATATGTGCGCGGCGTCTACTGGACCTCCATGCCCGGCCTCGTGGAGTCGAACGCGCTGGATGCGCGGGCGCCGCTGCCGGGCTTCTACTGGACCGGCGACACGCCGATGGCCTGCCTGTCGGATGCGATCCTGCAGACGCTGCGCCTGGGCTACGCCCACCACATCCAGCGCCTGATGATCACTGGCCTGTTCGCGCTGCTGCTCGGCGTGCGGCCGCGCGAGGTCCACGAGTGGTATCTCGCCATCTACGTCGATGCGGTGGAATGGGTGGAGCTGCCCAACACCGCGGGCATGAGCCAGTACGCGGACGGCGGCGTGATGACGAGCAAGCCCTACATCGCCAGCGGCAAGTACATCGAGCGCATGAGCGGCGGGCAGTACTGCGCCCAGTGCCGCTACCGGCCCGGCGTCAGCCAGGGGCCCGAGGCCTGCCCCTTCACGACGCTCTACTGGGACTTCCTGCTCAGGCACCGCGAGCGCTTCGCGAAGCACCAGCGCATCGGCGCGCAGGTGCGCAACCTCTCGCGGCTGTCCGGGCAGCAGGCCGAGGCGATCAGGGCGCAGGCCGCCGCGCTTCGCGACGCGCTCGAAAAGGCAGGCGGCTACACGCCCTGACACCGCGCTCGGCCGTCTGCCGCCGGCGCCCTCCTCAGGCATCGGCCGCACGCAGCCGGTACAGCCCCACATCGATGCGCCCGCAGCGAAAGCCGGCCTCGCAATACGACAGGTAATAGGTCCACAGCCGCTTGAACGCGGCGTCGAAGCCCAGCGGCTCGATCTGCGGCCAGGCCGCCAGGAACCGCCGGCGCCACTCGGCGAGCGTTCGCGCATAGTCCATTCCGAAGCAGTGCGAAGTCTCGATGACGAACCCCGCGCGCCGTGCCTGCTCTTGCAGCACGCCCGGGCTGGGCAGCATGCCGCCCGGGAAGATGCAGTGCTGGATGAAATCGGCGCCCTGGCGGTAGCTGTCGAAGTGCTCGTCGGCGATGGTGATCGCCTGCAGCACCGCCACGCCACCGGGCTCGAGGCGGTCGCGCAGGGTCGCGAAGTAGGCGGGCCAGTAGGCCTCGCCGACGGCTTCGATCATCTCGATGGACACGATGCGGTCGAACCGGCCCTGCACGTCGCGGTAGTCCTGCAGCCTCAGGTCGAGCCGCTCGGCCACGCCCCATGCCTGGCCGCGCTCGCGCGCGAAGGCCAGTTGCTCGGCCGACAGCGTGAGCCCCGTCACGCGCGCCTCGTGCCGGCGGGCCAGGCTCGCCGCCAGCGTTCCCCAGCCGCAGCCGATTTCGAGCACGTTCGCGCCTTGCGGGGTGTCGAGCATGCGGTGGATGGCATCGAGGCGGCGCGCCTGGGCGGCCTCGAGAGTGTCGTCGGGCTCGTCGCTGAAGATCGCGCTCGAATACAGCATGCTGTCGTCGAGCCAGTGCCGGTAGAACTCGTTGCCCAGGTCGTAGTGGAAGGAGATGTTGTGCCGGCTGCCGCTGCGGCTGTTCCTGCGCGCCAGGTGCAGCAGCCGCGCCAGCCAGCGCGAAGGGCCGCGGCCCTTGAGCAGCGAGCCCCAGGCGGCCTCGTTGGCCAGACCGAATTCGAAGAGGGCCAGCAGGTCGGGGCTGTCCCATTCGCCGTCGCGGAAGCTCAGGGCCAGGCCGAGGTCGCCCTGCATGAGCAGCCGCACGATCGGCCGCCAGCTCGAAAGGCGCAGGCTGGCATGCGGGCCCGGCTCGCGGCCGGCCACCTCGATGCTGCGCCCGCCGGGCAGCGTCAGCGCCAGCCGGCCGAAGCGCGTGCGCGCGAGCAGGCGCCGCAGCGGCGAGAAGGACGGCACGGCGTCGAGAACGGGGGCGGAGGGCGTGGTCAGGCTCATGGAGTCTCGCTCGTGGAAACGATGGTGATGTCGCGCTCCGGGGCCACCGGACGCGGATGCAGTGGCACGCGCTTGATCCACAGGCGCAGTGCCTGCCAGTGGATGGCCGCGACGACCTTGAGGGTCAGCAGCGGATGGGTCAGGAAGACGCGCAGCAGCGCGAGGTCGCTCAGCGCGGTGCGCTGGCCGTCCTGGCGCGCGTTGAGCACGGCGCCGTCGGCATCGTGCACGCTCACGCCGATCGACACCGACTCGCCCGGCGCCGCGATGCGGAAGCGGTAGCGCAGGTCCATGCCGTTGAAGGGCGAGACGTACATCCGCTTGTCGCAGCGCTGGTCGATGACCGGGGCGGCGGCGTCGGCCACCGGGATCAGGTAGCTGTGCCGCTGCCCGAAGGTGTTGTTGACCTCGTAGACCATCGCCTGCAGCTCGCCTCCCGGGGCGTGGCAGAACCACACGCTGAGCGGGTTGAAGACGTGGCCAAGCAGGCGCGGCATGGTCAGCAGCCGGATCGCGCCGCCCGTGGGCAGGCCGGCCTCACGCAGCCGCGCCTCGACCTGGGCGCGCAGGTCGCGGCCCGAGCCGTCGCCGTAGTCGGCGGCGTGGAAGCTGAACAGGTTGAAGCGGTCCACCGAGAACAGGCGCAGCCGCTCGTGCAGCTGCGGCAGCTCGTCGATGTCGACCAGCACGTTGTAGACGCGGTAGGCGAGCCGGTGCCGCCTGGGCCGCAGCCGCTGGTGCATGACGCGCCCGACATAGAGCGCCGAGCCGCCCTGCCCGCTCATGACGAAACGGCCTGCACTGCCTGCATTGCGTGCATCGCCTGGGGCAGGTGGATGCGCCCGGACTCCTGCGGCACGCTCCAGGGCCGGCGAACGCCACCCAGCGCCTCGGCGACCGCCAGGCCGGACTGCAGCCCGTCCTCGTGGAAGCCGGAGCCGAAGTAGGCGCCGCAGAACCACGTGCGGCGCTGGCCCTGCAGGTTCCAGAGGTGGCGCTGCGCGGCCATGGCGGCGGCATCGAACAGCGGATGGTCGTAGACCTCCGTGCGGATCAGGTGTTCGGGCCGCGGGCCGGCGACGGGGTTGAGCGTCAGGAAGATCGGCTCGGCCCGCGGGCCCTGCGGCAGGTGGGGTTGCAGCCGGTTCATCCAGTAGGTCACCGTCGGGGCGGCGCCGCTGCCGCGCGTTCCGAGGTAGTTCCAGCTCGACCACACGGCGCGGCGCGCCGGCATCAGTGCAGGGTCGCGGTGCAGCACGGCCAGGTTGCGGCTGTAGGGAAATGCGCCCAGCAGGGCTCGCTCGGCGCTGGAGGCGTCGGGCAGCAGCGCCAGCGACCGGTCGGCGTGGGTCGCCAGCACGACGTGATCGAAGCGCTCGGGCCACCAGCCGCCGGTGGTGCGGATGCGCACGCCGTCCGGCTCGCGATGCAGTTCGAGCACGGCCTGGTCGAGGTGGACCCGGTCGGCAAAAGGCCGGCTCAGGCGCTGCACGTACTCGCGGCTGCCGCCTGCCACGGTGCGCCAGACCGGCCGGTCGCTGATCTGCAGCAGGCCGTGGTTCTCGCAGAAGCGCGCGAAGGCCGCCACCGGATAGCGCCCCACCCGCGCGGCGGGCGCCGACCAGATGGCGGCCGCCATGGGATAGAGATGGTCATCGCGAAACGCGCGGCCGTAGCCGCGGGCGTCCAGGTAGTCGTCCAGCGCCTGGTCGCCGGCGGCCTGGGCATCGCGCGGCGCCTCGCGGTAGAACCGCAGCAGCTCGCGCAGCATCGACCAGAACCTCGGGCTCGCCAGGTTTCGCTTCTGCGCGAACAGGCCGCGCAGGTCGGTCCCGGCGTATTCGAGGCGGCCGGCATCGAGGCTGACGGCGAAGGACATGTCGGAGGCCGCGGTCGGCACGCCCAGGTGCCGGAACAAGGCGCTCAGGTTCGGATAGGCGGGCTCGTTGTAGACGATGAAGCCGGTATCCACCGGCACCGTGCCTTCGCGGCCGGGCGCGTCCACCGTGTTGCTGTGCCCGCCGAGGCGCGATTCGCTCTCGAACACCGTCACTTCGTGCCGCTGGGACAGGAGCCAGGCGCAGGAAAGCCCCGAGATGCCGGTGCCGACGACGGCGATGCGCTGGCCCTGACCCGGCGAGGTGGGTGTCGCGAGGACGGTGGGCTGGGCGGGCTGGGGGTCGAAGGGCGGCATGGTGCGTATCCAAGTGTTGGAGCTTGTACGCAGGAAACCACCATTTGGACCATGGCGCATTGCGGCGATGATCCGATCGCGGCCGGATTGCGTAAGGGTTAGCATGGCCGCCGTTCCCGACCCATCCACCCAACCTGCGGGCATTCCGGTGCCCCGCGGCCGCCGAGCGCCCAACTTGACTGTTGTTGTGACCGATTTCAAGCAGCCGCGCCGCTCCGACGACCTCTGGGCGCAGGCCCTGGCGGCCGTGGCCGAACGGCAGGACAGGGAGGCGTTCGCGCGGCTTTTCTCGCACTTCGCGCCGCGCGTCAAGCGCTACCTGATGCACATCGGCTGCCCGGAACTGCAGGCCGAGGAGCTGGCCCAGGAAGCGCTGGTGAGCGTGTGGCGCAAGGCCGCGCTGTTCGACCCGGCGCAGGCCGCCGTCTCGACCTGGATCTTCACCATCGCGCGCAACCTGCGCGTGGACGCGCTGCGGCGGCGCCAGGGCGTGGAGTCGGCCGAGGAAGAGTTCGATTTCGACCTGCTCCAGGCGGACGGCGCCTCGCTCGACGACGGACTGCACGCCTCGCGCCTGAACGAACGCCTGCGCAGCGCCTTCCGGCAGCTGCCGCCCGAGCAGCAGCAGGTGCTGCACCTTTCCTATTTCGAAGACGAACCGCATGCCCGCATCGCGGCCCAGCTGAGCATTCCGCTGGGCACGGTGAAGTCGCGCGTGCGCCTGGCGGTCGCTCAGCTGCGCCGCCTGCTGGAACGCTGATGATGGACATCCGACACCACCCCGACGACGACCTGCTGCTGGCCCGGGCCTCCGGCCAGTTGCCGGCCGGAACGCGGCTGGTACTGGCCAGCCACCTCGAACTGTGCCCGCTGTGCCGCGAGCGCGCGCGCACGCTCGATGCCCTGGGCGGCATCCTGCTCGACGAACTGGAGCCCGTGCCGATGGCCGACGATGCGCTGGCGCGCACCTGGGCCTCGATCGACGCGCTCGAGAACGCGCCTGCCGGGACCGTGCGGGTGAGCGCGCCGCCGCCGCTGCCGCCCGGCGCGCGCTGGCCACGCGCCCTCGCCCACTGCAGCGCCACGCCATGGCGCTGGATCGGCCCCGGCATGCGCTGGAGCCGCGTGAGCGTGCCCGAGGCGCCGGATGCGAACGTCTTCCTGCTGCGCATCGCGGCCGGCAAGTACCTGCCGCAGCACACGCACCAGGGGCTGGAGCTGACCCAGGTGCTGCACGGCCGCTTCCACGACGGGCGGGCCCTGTTCGGCCCCGGGGATTTCGACGCGGCGGATGGAGAAATCCACCACCAGCCCGTGGTCCAGGACGGCAGCGAGTGCATCTGCCTCGCCTCCCTGGACGGCCGCCTGCGCTTCGAAAGCGCTATCGCGCGCGTGCTGGGTTCGCTCGTCGGGATGTGAGGCGGGCAGACACCCAGGCCGCCACGCCGCTCACGAAGCTGCCCCACACCAGGTCCGCGATGGTGATGGCCCAGGGCCAGTCGCGCAGCGTCGCCTGGTTGGTGAGGTCGTAGGTGGCGTAGGCCACCAGCCCGAAGAAGGCGCCGCGCCGCAGCGCCACGCCGGCCGAGCCTTCTGCCAAGGCCGGCGCGATCGCGAAGACCAGCAGGCCCGCCAGGTAGATGGCATAGAAAAGCACCGCCGCGAGCCAGTCGACGTCGGACGCCATCAGGTCGCCGAGCGCCGGCTTGTACAGGCGCGGGCCCATGAGCGACAGCCATACGGCGTCCAGCACGAGAAAGCTCAAGAGCGCCCACAGGTAGGCGATGGACAAGGTGCGGGCGGAAGCTTTCATGGTGCGCCAGTAGGAGAAGTCAATCGGTAACTCAGCTGCCGGTCGCCCTTGGTCTCGGCGTCCAGCCCGATCCAGCGCCCGCTGTCGGCGGCATACCAGATGCGGATGCGCTGCTGCGCGGCCTGCAGGCGCCAGCCCCGCGCCCGCACGGGCTGGCCGCGGACCTCGATGTTGGTGCCGGGCAGCGGCTCGAAGCGCACCGGCTCCAGCTTGCCGGTCTGCGGATCGACCAGGCGCTGCTGCTTCGGCAGGCGGGGGTTCCAGTACGCGAAAGTCATCACGCACTCGTCCTCGAAGCGGCGCGCGACCTGCTGCCGCGTGCCGTCGTCGTCGGTGTCGGCGCGCAGTTCGCGCAGGCAGTCGCCGGCCCAGCGCTCCCCGGCGTGATGGCGATAGCGGTAGACGGGCACGCCGAGCATGCGCACGACGAAGTCGGCGCGGCTGTCGACGCTGCGCGCCGCCGCGCTGCCGCCGACCACGAAGCGATGCGTGCCGATGGGCTTGCCGTCGAGCGTGGCGGTGAAGTTCCACTCGCCTTCCTCGGTCGCGCCCTCCTGCGCCGAGGCCGTGAAGGCCATGCAGGCGGCCATCGCCAGGGCGAGAGCCAGGGCGCGCGCCGGCATCAGCGCTTCTCGAACAGGTAGTGGGCGACCCACCACTGGCCGCCTTCGGCGTAGCCGAACAACTCTTCCACCGAGATGAAGAAAAGGCGCCAGCGCGTCCACCAGATGGGCGCCTCGCTCTCGCCGTAGACGGAAACCAAGAGCGGCATGAGCTCGTCGCGCCGGGCGTCCATGCGCGCCAGCCAGGCGGCGGAGGTCTTCGCATAGTGGCGGCCGTTCCAGCGCCATTGGCTCAGCAGGCGCAGGTCGTCCTGGCAGCGCAGGGCGAGGTCGTCGCCGGGCATCATGCCGCCCGAGAAGAAGTAGCGGCTCATCCAGTCGCTCGCGTCGCGCACCTCGAAGGGATACGGCGCCTCGCGGTGCACGAACACGTGCATGAAGAAGCGCCCCTGCGGATTCAGCCAGCGCGCAACGTTCGAGAAGGCGCGCGGCCAGTTGCGCAGGTGCTCGAACATTTCCACCGACACCACGCGGTCGAAGCGCCCGGCCGTCTCGAAGTCGTTGAAGTCGCAGGTGATCACCTCGAGGTTGCCGAGGCCGCGGGCCGCGGCCTCGGCAGTGATGAACATCCGTTGCGAATGCGAGTTGGACACCGCCGTGATGCGCGAGCCCGGAAAGCGCTCGGCCATCCACAGGCTCAGCGAACCCCAGCCGCAGCCGAGTTCGAGGATGCGCTGCCCATCTGCAAGGCCCGCACGCGCGCAGGTCTCGGCCAGCGCGGCCGCCTCGGCCTGCTCCAGCGTCTCGACACCTTCGGGCCACCAGCAGCAGCTGTACTTGCGGTGAGGCCCCAGCACGGCGGCGAAGAACTCGGCCGGCAGTTCGTAGTGCTGCTCGTTGGCCTTCTCGGGCAGCAGGGCCAGCGGAGCATTGCGCAGTTCGTCGAAGAATGCCTGCGAGTGCCGCGCGACGGCTTCGGGGTTGCCGCTGTCCAGTTCGGCCAGGCGCTGGCGCAGCAGCCGCCGCACGCCGATGCGGACGGCGCCGTCGGGCACCAGACCCTGTTCGACCCAGTGGATGGCGGCGGATGCGCTGGAGGCTCGGGGCATGGCGGGACGTCGGCAGTGGTTGGTCCCGTGGTACGCAAGGCCGGGCGCGCCGGATCACCGCGCGACGAATTCCGCTTCAGGCCGGCGGCGAACACGGCGCCGCGCGCAGGCCGGCGATACGCGCATTGAACGTAGAATGCCCGCGGCACTTTCACCCGTGCGCGCAGGCGTCATGCGCCATGCCTCCCATGCCCTCCCCGAACAAGCACTCCAGCCCCTCGCCCGCCGCCGTCCGCGACGCCCGCATTGCCGCGGGCCTCACGCAGACCGAGGCCGCGCAGACGGTCCAGGCCTCGCTGCGCGGATGGCAGCAGTGGGAGGCCGGCGACCGCTCGATGGCGCCGGGCCTCTTCGAGTTGTTCATGCTCAAGACGAGGCAGTGGCCGCTCGAGGGCGGCCACCGGGCCGGCTGAACAGAGAGCCGCGCGGAAAATGCCTAGGAACGTCCCCCACCTGCCCCCCATGCCCCGCGCGCCGGCGGCATGGATCGCAAGCAACTGATTGAAATGACCAAGACAGACCTCTCTGGGCACACGCCGATGATGGCCCAGTACCTGGGCCTGAAAGCCGACCATCCGGACACCCTTCTGTTCTACCGAATGGGCGACTTCTACGAACTCTTCTGGGCCGACGCCGAGAAGGCCGCGCGCCTCCTCGACATCACGCTCACCCAGCGCGGCCAGTCCGCCGGCCAGCCGGTGGTGATGTGCGGCGTGCCCTTCCACTCGGTCGACACCTACCTGGCCCGCCTCATCAAGCTGGGCGAATCGGTCGCCATCTGCGAGCAGGTGGGCGAAGTGGGCGCCGCCAAGGGCCCGGTCGAGCGCAAGGTGGTGCGCGTGGTCACGCCCGGCACGCTGACCGACTCCGAGCTTCTCAACGACAAGGCCGACTCGCTGCTCCTGGCCGTGCATGCGGGCGCGCGCAACGTCTGCGGCCTGGCCTGGCTCAGCGTGACCGGCGCCGAGCTGCGGCTGGCCGAGTGCCCGGCCGACGCGCTCGAAGCCTGGATCGCGCGCATCGGCCCCAGCGAGTTGCTCTACAGCGCCGAAGTCACGCCCGCCTTCGAGCAGCGACTGAAGGCCGCGCGCGCCGCCACGCCCTTCACGCTTTCGCTGCGCCCGGCGTGGCAGTTCGACGGCGGCCTCGGCGAGCGCAAGCTGGCCGAGCAGATGGGCAGCAACAGCCTCGCGGCCTGGAACGCCGAATCGCTCGCCAACGCGCACGCCGCGGCGGCTGCGCTGCTGGGCTACGCCGAGCACACCCAGGGCCGTGCGCTCTCGCACGTGCAGCGCCTGTCGGTGGAACGCGACGGCGACCTGATCGAGCTGCCGCCCACCACGCGGCGCAACCTCGAACTGGTGCAGACGCTGCGCGGCGAAGATTCGCCCACCATGTTCTCGCTGCTCGACACCTGCATGACCGGCATGGGCAGCCGCCTGCTCAAGCGCTGGCTGCTTTCGCCCCGGCGCGACCGCTCCGAGGCGCAAGGCCGCCTCGAAGCCATCGGCGCGCTGCAGGCCACGGCGCCCGGTGCCACGGCCGCCCCCTGGCGCACGCTGCGCGAGCAGCTCAAGAACACCAGCGACGTGGAACGCATCGCCGCGCGCATCGCGCTGCGCCAGGTGCGCCCGCGCGAACTGCTGGCGCTGCAGCTGGCGCTCGCGAAGGCGGAGCAGCTCGCACCGATGCTGCCCGCGGCGTCCGCCCTGCTCGGCCAGATCGCCGAACGGCTCGCCCCGCCGCCGGGCTGCGCCGCCTTGCTGACCAGCGCCATCAAGCCCGACCCATCCGCGCTGGTGCGCGACGGCGGCGTGATCGCCACCGGCCACGACGCCGAGCTCGACGAGCTGCGCGCCATCAGCGAGAACTGCGACGACTTCCTGCTCAAGCTCGAGATCAGCGAGCGCGAGCGCACCGGCATCGGCAACCTGCGGGTGCAGTTCAACCGCGTGCACGGCTTCTACATCGAGGTGACGCAGAGCGCGCTCTCCAAGGTGCCCGACAACTACCGCCGCCGCCAGACGCTGAAGAACGCCGAGCGCTTCATCACGCCCGAGCTGAAGGCCTTCGAGGACAAGGCCCTGAGCGCGCAGGACCGCGCGCTGGCCCGCGAGAAGTGGCTCTACGAGCAACTGCTCGACGCGCTGCAGCCCTCGGTGCCCGCGCTCACGCAACTGGCCGGCGGCCTCGCCACGCTCGACGCGCTGTGCGCGCTGGCCGAGCGCTCGCACACGCTGCACTGGCGCGCGCCCAGCTTCGTGTCGCACCCGTGCATCGAGATCCAGCAGGGCCGCCACCCGGTGGTGGAGGCGCGGCTGGCCGAAAAGTCGTCGGGCGGCTTCATCGCCAACGACACGCAGCTGGGGCCGCAGCAGCGCATGCAGGTCATCACCGGCCCCAACATGGGCGGTAAGTCGACGTACATGCGGCAGGTGGCGATCATCGTGCTGCTGGCCTCCATCGGCTCGCACGTGCCGGCGGCAGCCTGCCGGCTCGGGCCGATCGACGCGATCCACACCCGCATCGGCGCGGCGGACGACCTGGCCAACGCGCAGTCGACCTTCATGCTGGAGATGACCGAGGCCGCGCAGATATTGCACAGCGCCACCGCCCAGTCGCTGGTGCTCATGGACGAGATCGGCCGCGGCACCAGCACTTTCGACGGGCTGGCGCTGGCCGCCGGCATCGCGGCCCAGCTGCACGACCGCAGCAAGGCCTTCACGCTGTTCGCCACGCACTATTTCGAGCTGACCGAGTTCCCGGCCACGCACCACGGCGCGGTGAACATGCACGTGAGCGCCACCGAGGCGGGCCGCGACATCGTCTTCCTGCACGAAATGCAGCCCGGCCCGGCCAGCAAGAGCTACGGCATCCAGGTGGCGCGGCTGGCGGGCATGCCCGCGGCGGTGGTCAACCACGCGCGGCAGGCGCTGGAGGCACTTGAATCGCAGCATGCGCAAACTCGTGCACAGGTCGACCTGTTCGCTCCGCCTCCGGTGACCGAAACACCCATGGCCAGCGCCGTAGAATCCGCGCTGGCCGCGCTCGACCCCGACACGATGAGCCCGCGCGAGGCCCTCGATGCCTTGTATGCCCTTCAGAAACTGAACAAACGTGAACTCGGCGCCGCATGACCCGGCACAGTTCATGCCAGATGAACCTGAACCCATGACTTACTGCGTAGGCATCAAACTCAACGCCGGCCTGGTGTTTCTCTCCGACTCCCGCACCAACGCGGGCGTGGACCACATCAGCACATTCCGCAAGATGATCGTCTACGAGCAGCCGGGCGACCGCGTCATGGTGCTGCTGTCGTCGGGCAACCTGAGCATCTCTCAGTCGGTGCGCGAGATCCTCCAGATCGAGGAACTGCGCGAAACCCGCGAGGACGGCAGCCAGGGCGCCCCCATCACCATCTGGAACGCCAGGAGCATGTTCGATGCCGCACGCGTGCTGGGCTCGGCGGTGCGCCATGTGTACGACCGCGACGCCGAGGCGCTGAAGCACGCGGGGCTGGACTTCAACGTGTCCTTCATCTTCGGCGGGCAGGTCAAGGGCGAGGGCATGCGCCTCTTCCTGGTCTACGCGGCCGGCAACTTCATCGAGGCCACCACCGAGACGCCCTACTTCCAGGTCGGCGAGTCGAAATACGGCAAGCCGGTGCTCGACCGCGTCCTCACGCCCGAGACCCCGCTGGACGAGGCGGCCAAGTGCGCGCTGGTGTCGATGGATTCGACCATGAAGTCGAACCTGTCGGTCGGCCTGCCGCTGGACATGGTGGTCTACGAGGCCAACAAGCTCGAGACCGACCGCGTGATCTGCATCGACGCCGACAACCCCTACTACCGCATGGTGCACAACAGCTGGGGCCAGAAGCTGCGCGAGGTGTTCGACAGCATCGAGGACCCGGTGTGGGACGACAGCCATACCGAGCACCCGCTGAAGATGCCCGCGACGCGCCACAGCCCGCTGCGCAAGATCTCGACCCCCGACGAAAAGCTCATCTGAAATGATGCCCCCCGGCTTGCCACTTCGTGTGCTTCTCCACCCCCCGAGGGGGAGGCTCGGCCGCCTTGGGGCGGCCCGGCGACGGCCGTGATGCCCCCCGTCGTCTTCTCGCACGGCAACAGCTTTCCCGCGAGCACCTACCGCGTCGTCCTCGACAGCCTGCGCAACCGCGGCTTCGAGGTCGACGCCATCGAGAAATTCGGGCACGACCCGAAGTACCCCGTCACCGACAACTGGCCGCACCTGGTGCAGCAGCTGGCCGACTTCGCCAAGGCGCGCGCCGACCGCGCGGGCGGCCCGGTGTTCCTGATCGGCCATTCGCTCGGCGGCTTCCTGAGCCTGATGTGCGCCGCCCAGCACCCCGAGCTGGCGCGCGGCGTGCTGCTGATCGACTCGCCCATCCTCGGCGGCTGGCGCGCGAACACGCTCAACGTGGTCAAGCGCACGCCGCTCATGAAGAGCGTGTCGCCCGGCGCCATCAGCCGCAAGCGCAAGAACAGCTGGGAGCACCGCGAGGCGGTGTTCGAGCACTTCCGCAGCAAGAAGGCCTTCGCGAAATGGGACGAGCAGGTGCTGCACGACTACATCGACCACGGCACCTTCGACGCGGATGACGCTCGCGCGCTGAGCTTCGACCGCGACGTCGAGACCGCCATCTACAACACCCTGCCCCACAACCTCGGCGCGCTGCTGCGGGCGCACCCGCTCAAGTGCAAGGCGGCCTTCATCGGCGGGCGCCAGTCGGCCGAGATGAAGCGCGTGGGCATGGCGATGACGCAGAAGGTCACCCGCGGCCGCATCGCGATGCTGGACGGCACGCACCTGTTCCCGATGGAAAAGCCGCTGGCCACCGCGGCGGCCATCGAGGCCGCGCTGCGCAACCTGCTCTGACGGGCCGGAAACACGCCTCAGCGACGCTTGCCGTTTCCGCCTCCCTCATTTAAGGGATGCGCCCCCGGCCCTGGATTATTAGAGTCCCTCTCCACCTACGGAGGGCTCCATGACGACTGGCAGGAAGCAGACGAGAGCACCCGCGCGCAAGCGTGTATCTGTCAGGGGCGCCACCGGTAGCACGGTCATGACCGTCGGATGGCCCGGATCGCCGGACGCCCTACGTGGCGGTGCCTCGAAAGACGGCAAGGAAGTCAAGCGTCAGGCCCCCTGGTGGAACTATGCGCTGCTCAACCGGGAACGCTGGCGCGACACCGAGGTTCTCAATGTTGCCCAGCAGACGAGAGCGGTGTTGATGTGGGACCGACTGTTTCTTCCGAGAAACGCGGAACCGCGGCCAATGCCTGGGCTCGACACGCGGATCGCCGAAGTGTCGATCCGCTATGTCTCCGAGGATAAGAACTGGCAGTACCGCGTCATGCCCTGGGAGTTCGTGCTGAACTCTGCGATCCGCGCGCATCACCCGCACGAGTTGAGCGACGTCTACCGCCTGCCGGTCATCCGCCGACTTGACATCTCCGACACCGGACGGTCCACCGCGGCGCCCGCACTGCCCGCGAGCAGATGGAAAGTGCTGGTCGTGCTGTCAGCGCCGGGATTCATCAGCCGCAAGTACACCCTCAAGTCCGAACTGGAGGGCATCCGGGCCCATCTGCCCGATGCCGACGTCCAGGAAATATGGACGCCGCGGTACAGGGAACTCCAGGCAAGGATCGCCGAGTACAAGCCCGACATCGTGCACTTCGCGGGATGCGACACGCACCAGGCACGCGCCCTTGCGGAAAGCGACGAGTGGACCGCGAAGGAAAGCGAGGTGATCCTGGCCCAGTTGTGCGACTGCGTTCCCGACCCGAAGGACGGCATGGAGGAAGTCGACGGGTACGCCATGCTGCACGAGGACTCCGATCTGATGCATGGCACCAACGCCCGTATCGACTGCGTCTCCTACATGCGGCTTTCCAAATTGTTCGACAAGCACCATCCCGCCCTTGTCTGCTGGAACCTCTATCACTCCGGCAACCGGATCGCGGCGATGACCGTTGGCGAGGGACAGGCCGGCGCCTCGATCGGTTTCCAGGACTTCATCGACGACGAACTGGCCGAGGAATACTTCAAGGAGTTCTACATCGGCCTGGCCGCCAGCAAGGGGCGGGTCGCGGTGGCGCATGTGCGTGCGCTCAATGGCTTGTGGCGATTGCAGGGCGGCCTCCGCGGGGCGGGCATCGTGCTCTGGACCTGCGCATCCAGATTGAGCGAATTCGACGGCTCGGACCTCGAAACGAAGTCGCTCGAACCGACGAGAAACAGCGAGTTCCTGGGTAAAGCACTGCCGCCGGGTATATGCCAGTTCCACATATCGGTGCCGGCCGGGCTCAACTACGCGCAGTTGCACCAGAAGCAGTACCCCTTCGAGAACTTTCGCATTTTTCTGAAGAACCCGCTGATCCTGAACAACGTCAACATCGAAGTCAGGCTCAACGGCGAAGACCGGGAGCTGGTCTATCGCAAGCAGTTCGACCTGCAAGCGCCTTTCGTCGATCTGCGCAGCGAGATCGAGTTTCCGTTGACCTCGCCACTGGCGCGCTCTTGCGGCGAGAGCGTAGTGACCACGCTCTACGTGAAGCTGAGCCACGGCGACCAGCTACTGCTGAGCGAAACCTACTCCACGCGCCTGCTACCCGCCGACCAGTGGCGCTTCTCGGCGCAGAGCGCACACACGCTGGCCTCCTTTATTTTTCCGCGCGACCCGGAAATCGAGGCACTGGTGCTGAAGGCGCAGAAGTACGTGCGCGTGCTGCGGGACGATGCCACGGCGGGCTTCGAGGGCTACCAAGCGAGTTCGCCGGAGGCCGTCGACCTGCAGGTGCGCGCGCTGTGGTCCACACTGCTGCACGAATACCGCCTGGGCTACATCAACCCGCCTCCCGCCTATAGCAAGAACACCGACAGCCAGCGCCTGCGCACCCCCACGATGGTGCTCAAGGGCGGATGGGGCACCTGCATCGATCTCGCGCTGCTGCTGGCGGCCGCGCTCGAGCTGGTGGACATCCAGCCAGTCATCATGGTGCTCAAGGCCCATGCCTTCGTGGGTTACTGGCGCAGCATCGAAGGCCGCGACCGCTTCCTCGAGATGACCGACAGCGCCGATGCCGGCGAGAAATGGACCTTCCTGCCTCGGCGCCCCGTCTACGGCATGTTCCTGAGCACGTCACTGCGCGAGATCCAGCACTACATCGACACCGGCGAGTTGGTGACGCTGGAGGCCACGCTGCTGACCATGATGGGCGGCTTCGACGAGGCCATCGCCCATGGGCAGAACAACCTCAACGACCCGCAGGACTTCGACTACATGATCGACCTGATGAGCGCGCGCACGGCTCAGATCACGCCGCTTCCGCTGAACTTCGCCTGAGGAGCACACGATGAGCACGCAGGCTTCCATCCAGAAGAAGAACGACTTCCAGCTACTGGCCACGAAGCAACTCGCGCTTGGCGCCTCGGCCACCTTCGCTGCGGAGCAGAAACGAGAACCCACAAGCCCGGTAGCCCGCACGGGACCGCGGCGAGGCATCGGTACGGGAGCAGCCAATGCTGAAGTGCTGCTGATCGAGGACAGCCGCGGCGTGCTGCATTGGGACTACCGTGCCAGCGTAGGCAACAGCGGCGCTCCCAGCCTGCGCCGCGCCGCGCTGGGTGGGCGCGGGCGTTACCGCGGTGGCCTGTTCTCCTTCGGTCGCACCATCACCCGCTCGGAAGTGGCGGAAGTCGGTCCCAACCAGATCGGCGCCGCGCTGCAGAAGCTCGATGAAAAGCTCACGCCGAAGCAAGGGTTGCGCTTCTTGGTCGACGGGGCGCTTGGCGAGCCGGTGGCACTCGCCGGCCAATTGGAGGCCTGCAAGCGCTTGCTGCTGTTCGTGCATGGCACCTTCAGCAAGGGTGACGTTTACTTCGAGGCGCTACCGCCTGCTTTCTTCGCCTCTGCGCTGGCAAAGGTCTATAGCCATGTGGCGAGTTTCGACCACCCCACGTTGAGCGTGAGCCCGATACTCAACGCCATCGACCTGGAGAACGCGCTGAGCGCCGCAGGCCTGCCTGCGAGCACGCCGGTGGACGTCATCTGCCATAGCAGGGGCGGCCTGGTCGCCAGTTGGTGGCTCCGCTCAACCCGCTGCAAGGTCGAGACGCTTGTGACTGCAGGAGCGCCCCTGACGGGCACGAGCCTCGCTTCGCCCTATCGCATTCGCCACCTGCTGGACTATTTTGCGAACTATGCGCAGATGCTCAGCACCGGGCTTAAGACCAGCGCGGCGTTTCCCACCTTCGCCAGCGGCTTCCTGGCCGGCGCGGGCGGCCTGGTGGGCATTCTCGGCGGCGTCTCGGGCGCGCTCTCAGCGCTGCCGGTGGCGGACGCAGCCATCGCGCTCGTCCCGGGACTGAACGGCCAGTCGCTCGTTACCAACAACACTGAGCTCGCCCGCCTCTGGTCGGATCCGCGCTGGAACGCGGCCGGCCCCAGGCCGGCGTGCTACGTGCTGAGTTCCGACTACGAGCCACAGAACAACGATCCGTGGTGGAACATCGTGGCGCAGCTGCGGCAACTGCCCTGGATCGCGGCCGACGAAATCACCGATCGCCTCTTTCCCGGCAGCAATGATCTTGTGGTGGACACGAAATCGATGTCCCACTCGCTACTGGCGCCAGAGGAAACGCTGTCCTACGGGAAGACGGCCGGCGTGCACCACTGCGCCTACTTCACACAGCCCAGAACCGTGGTCAAGCTGCAGGGGTGGCTCAAGATCTCTTGAAGGGCCGAGCGCACGCCATGGCCTTTGCTCGGCTCATTTGCCGGCGACGTGCACCCTGGGCCGCCGGCCCCCATTCCACTTGCCGCCCAGCGCCCGCTCGATCTGCGCGGCCAGCTGCAGCAGCAGCCCGTCGTTGGCCTGCGCCGCCTGTGCCTGGATGCCCAGCGGCAAGCCGTTTTCCTGCGCTGCCATCGGCAGCGAGATGCCCGGCATGCCGCACAGGTTGGCCAGCGGCGTGTACGCGAAGTTCTGCCAGAGGTTGGCGAACCAGTCGTATACCGAGGGGTTCGTGCTGGTCGTGAGGTACTCGCTGGTGCCCACCTTGGGCGTGGGCAGCGCGGTGATGGGCGTGAGGATGATGTCCCAGCGCTGGAAGAAATCGCCGAAGGCGCGCGAGGTGGTGTTGAACACCGCCTGCATCTTCGCGCGCTCGGTGTAAGAGGTGTGCAGCCCGGCTTCCCAGATCTTGATGTTGATCGGCTCCAGCAGCTCGGCCGGCGGACGCTCCAGGCCCAGCCGGTGCAGGTGGCCGTCGATGACCTGCGCGAAGTTGCTGATGTAGCAGGTGGTCTGGGCGTCGAAGGCGGTGCGGAAGTCCAGCTCCGGCAGCGCCCACTCGACGTGGTGGCCCAGACCCTCCAGGAATTTGCCCGCGCGCTCCAGCTCGGCCACGAAATGCGGCGTGGCGCGGAAGTCGCCCCACTCGTGCGACAGCGCGATGCGCAGCCGCCCCGGATCGCGCTGGATGAGCTCGCTGTACGGCTCGGCCGGCGACCAGAAGGGCATGAACTCGCCGGGCGCGCCGCCGCGGCAATGATCGACGAAGGCGGCCGTGTCGCGCACGGTGCGGCTGTGACAGCCCTGGATCGACACCAGCCCCGAAAGATCCGACAGCCCCGGCGCCAGCGAGAACACGCCGCGCGACACCTTCAGGCCGATGTTGCCGTTCACGCCCGCCGGAATGCGGATGGAGCCGCCGCCGTCGGTGGCGTGCGACAGCGGCAGCACGCCTGCGGCCACGATCGCCGCCGTGCCGGCCGACGAGCCGCAGGTGGTGTATTCGAGGTCCCAGGGGTTGCGCGTGACGTGGAAGGCGTTCTCCGCCGAGCTGCACACGCCGAACTCCGGCGTGGTGCTGCGGCCCATGATGTTGAGGCCCACCTTGCGCAGCTGCTGCGTGAGGAAGCTGTCGGCCGCCGGGCGGTGGCCCTGCATCATCATCGAGCCGAACTCCTGCAGCCGGCCCTTGAGCGTGGGGCCCAGGTCCTTCATCAGATAGGGCAGGCCCGCGAAGACACCCTCGGGGTTCATGCCGTCCTTCAGCGGGTCGGCCACCACGTCGTCGAAGACTTCGACGACCGCGTCGAGCCGCGGATCGAGCCTCGCGATGCCGGCGGCCGCCTGCGCGGCCAGCTCCGCCGCCGTCACGTCACCCTTGCGGACCCGTTCGGCCAGGCCGACTCCGTCGTGGTCGGCCCATTCGCTCCAGCTCATTGCCAGCGTCATTCGCATTGCTCCATTTCTTGTTCATCGAGGAAAGTGCGTCCGATTTTGCCGAGCGTGTCGGCGCGACGCATACTGGCGCGTCCTTGGGTGAGCAGGAACGAAGGACAAACAAGCGACCGCATGACCGACGCAGACACCGCCTGGATCGCCACCACGCTGACCGCCTCGCGCCCGCGCGCGGTGGCCGCGCTGCTGCGCTACTTCCGCGAGCTCGACATGGCCGAGGAAGCCTTCCAGGAAGCCAGCCTGCGCGCCCTGCGCCACTGGCACGAAAGCGGCCCGCCGCGCGACCCGCTGGCCTGGCTGATCTTCGTCGGGCGCAACGCGGCGCTCGACGAAGTGCGCCGGCGCGGCCAGCACGAGCCGCTGCCGGAAGACGACGCGCTCGTTTCAGACCTGGACGACACCGAGGCCGCCCTCGTCGAACAGCTCGACCAGGCGCACTACCGCGACGACGTGCTGCGCCTGCTCTTCGTCTGCTGCCACCCCGAGCTGCCGCTGACGCAGCAGATCGCACTGGCGCTGCGCGTCGTCTCGGGCCTGTCGGTGCGCGAGATCGCTCGCGCCTTCCTGGTCGGCGAGGCCGCGATGGAGCAGCGCATCACCCGCGCCAAGAAGCGCGTGGCCTCGGCCGGCATTCCCTTCGACACGCCGGGCCGGCGCGAGCGCGACGAGCGGCTGGCGACCGTGTGCACCACCGTCTACCTGCTCTTCAACGAAGGCTATTCGGCCAGCGGCGGCGAGGAGCATGTGCGCGCCGCACTGTGCGAGGAAGCGATACGCCTTGCGCGGCTGCTGCTCGGCCTGTTCCCCGGCGAGCCCGAGCTGATGGGCCTGCTCGCCCTGCTCCTGCTGCAGCACGCGCGCGCCGATGCGCGTCTCGATGCGGGCGGCATGGTCGTACTGCTCGAAGACCAGGACCGCGCACGCTGGAACCGCGCGCTCATCGACGAAGGGCTGGCGCTGGTCGAAGGCGCACTGCGGCAGCGCAGGCCCGGCCCCTACCAGTTGCAGGCCGCCATCGCCGCCACCCACGCGCAGGCGCCGCGCGCCCGGGACACCGACTGGGCCGAGATCGACCGCCTCTACGCAGCGCTCGAAACACTGCAGCCCTCTCCCGTCGTCACGCTGAACCGCGCGGTGGCAGTGCACAAGCTGCGCGGGCCGCAGGTCGCGCTGGCCCTGACCGAACCGCTGGCCGGCGCTCTGGACGGCTACTTTCACTTCCACGGCCTGCGGGGCGCACTGCTGATGGAGTTGCAGCGCCCCGACGAGGCCCGCGCCGCCTTCGCTCGCGCCCTGGGCATGGCCCGTACCGCCGCGGAGGCCGCGCACATCCGGGCGATGCTCGACCGCCTGGGCAGGCCCGGCTGACCCGATTCCACCCCGCCCGCCACCCACGAAACACGGAAAAGAAAAGGAAGACCATGCTTTATTCCATCCTCATCTACGGCTCCGAATCCGCGGTGGCCGCCTGGGAGCCCGGTGTCGAAGAGGAAATGCTCGAACGCCACACCGACCTGCGCGAGGACCTCCAAGGCCAGGGCCGGCTCGGCACCGTGCTGCGGCTGATGCCCAATGTGGCGACCACGGTGCGCCGCGCGGGCGACATGCATCCGCTGGTCACCGACGGGCCCTTCGCCGAGACGAAGGAGCAGCTCATGGGCATCTACATCGTGGAGTGCGAGTCGGTCGAGGAAGCCACCCACGCAGCGCACCGGCTGGCCTTCGAGGGCGGCGTGTTCGAGATCAGGCCGATCACCTGGTACGACCCAGGTGTGATTGCTGCGCGCATTCCGCAGGTCTGAAGTAAAAAAATCTGCCGGCGTTGTCGGATCGGGCCACCGCCGCCCGTCCTTGGCTGGAACGCACGCATTTCGCGGGCGGCAAACCAAGGAAAAGACGATGTCGCAGACATTCAAGGACAAATGCGTGGTGGTTCATGGTGGCAGCGGAGCCATCGGTGCGGCGGTGGCCCGTGCCTTCGCGCGTGAAGGCGCCAGGGTGTTCATCACGGGGCGCGACCGCGCCAGGCTCGACGCGGCGGCGCGCTCCATCGAGGCCGGCGGCGGGCATGCCGAGCCTGCCGTGGTCGACGCGCTCGACGAACAGGCCATGGTCCGCCACGCCGCCGAAGTGGCCGGGCGCGCCGGCGGCATCGACATCGCGCTCAATGCCATCGGCATCGTGCACGTGCAGGGCACGCCGCTGGCGGAGCTGCCGCTGGAAGACTTCTTCCTGCCCGTGCAGGCCTACACCCGGAGCTGCTTCCTCACGGCGAAGGCCGTGGCGCCGCACATGGCCAAGCGCGGCGGCGGCGTGATCCTGTCGGTGTCGACGCCGGCCTCGCGCATGCCGGGGCCTGGCTACCTGGGCCATGCGGTGGCCTGCGCGGGCGTGGAGGCGCTGTCGCACCACATGGCGGGCGAGATGGCGGCCTTCAACATCCGTACCGTGTGCATCCGCTCGCATGCCATTCCCGAGGCGGTGACCGCCGGCTCGCACGCCCGCGAGGTGTTCCGCCCGGCGGCGGAAAGCATGGGGCTCACGGTCGAGCAGATGCTCGCGGCCAAGCCGCCCGGGCTGCTGGTGGAGCGGCTGCCCTCGCTCGACCAGATGGCCGCCACCGCGATGTTCGCGTCCTCGGACGGCGCCGGCGCGATGACCGGCGCGGTGCTCAACCTGAGCGGGGGCATCACGCTGGACTGAGGCTGGACTGAGGCCGGGCCCGACCGGGCTCCCTAGAATCGCCCGGGTCATTCCCGAACCGAGCCGATTCCGCATGCAGCCCGACTTCCCGCCAGCGCCCGCGCTGGCCGACGCCCTGATCGTCGATCCGTTCTACCTGGCGATCTCCGTCGATTTCGAGGACGACATGCCGGCGCGCAAGGCGGTGCTCGCCGACTACTTCGCCTATTCGCTGGGCGAGGCCGCGCGCACCGGCCGCTACCTCGCCACCGAAGACGCCCGGCTCGGCGCGGCGGCCTGGCTGCTGCCGCGCGCCGATGCGCTCGACGCGGCCGAGTCGGCGGCAAAGGGCGAATACCTCGCCGCCACGCTGGGCCCGCGCGGCCACGGCAACTACCGCCGCATCGTCGATTTCATGGCCGCGCGCTCGCCGGCCGTGGTGCCGGCGCATGCCTGGTACCTGTCGATCCTCGGTATCTCGCCCTCGGCGCAGGGACGCGGGCTGGGCGCGCAACTGCTGGCGCCGACCCTGGCCGAGGCCGACGCGGCGGGTGTGCCCTGCTTCCTGGAAACCTTCACGCCGCGCAGCGTGGCCTTCTACGAGCGGCTGGGCTTCCGCGGCGAGGCCGAGCACCTGGAGCCGGTCACGAACTCGGCGTACCTGATCATGTGCAGGCCGGCTCGGCAGTAGTCGGCAGCAAACGGGAAAATAGGCAGATACGTTCCACCCGCCGCGCCAGGCCGGCCGAAGATTCCGCCGCATGTCCCCTCTTCCCGCTGAAGCCGCCGAACCCGTCTCGCTGAGCCCCACGCTGATCGTCGAGGACGATCCGGCCACGCAGGAGCGCCTGCGCCATGTGCTGTCTTCCCTCGGCTGCGACGAGAGCCGTATCTCGGTGACCGACAGCGTCGCAGGCGCCCGGCAGTTGCTGGGCGAACAAGGCTACGGCGTGGTGCTGGTGGACATCGGCCTGCCCGACGGCAGCGGGGTGGAGCTCATCGGCTGGCTGCAGGCGCACCACCCGGGCGTACCGGCGGTGGTCATCTCGGCCTGGCGCACCGAGGAGATCATCTTCGCGGCCCTGCGCGCGGGCGCCATCGGCTACCTGCTGAAGGAGCGCGATGACGTCGAGCTGGGCATCGCGCTGCGCAGCATCGAACAGGGCGGCGCGCCCATCGACCCGAGCATCGCGCGCCACATCCTCGCCTGGCTCGCATCGCACCAGCCACCGGCCGACGCGCCCGCGCAGGCGCAGGGCTGCGCAGAGGCACCGGCCGCGCTCACGCGCCGGGAGCTCAAGATACTCGAGCTCGTCTCGCAGGGCCTGAGCAACCGCGACATGGCCGAATCGCTCTCGATCTCCAGACTGACCGTGGAATGCCACACCAAGAACATCTACCGCAAGCTGGCCGTCAGTTCGCGCACCGAAGCCGTCTTCGAAGCGCGACGGCATGGCTTGCTGCGCTGAGCGGCGCGTTCGTCCTGCTTCTTCTCGCGGCCTGCCCGGCCTTCGCTGCCGGAGAAACCGCCGCTCCCGCGCTGCGCGTGGAGGCCGTGCGCGGCACCGGCTGGAACGACACCGCCCCGCCCGCCGAAGGCTGGACGCCCGTCGCCCTGCCCGACAGCTGGGCCAACCGCTGGCCCGGCTTCGACGGCGTCGTCTGGTACCGCCTGACGTGGGAGCAGCCCGAGCAGGCGCGTGAAGCCGGCCTGCTGCTGCACTACCTGAACATGGCCGGCGAGGTCTCGCTCAACGGCACGACGATCTCGCGCGACCAAAGCCTGGTCGAGCCGCTCACGCGCGCCTGGAACACGCCGCGCTACTGGCTGCTGGCGCCGCCGCTGCTGAAGCCAGGCACCAACACCCTGCTGGTGCGCGTCTCGGGGCTGGCGCCCTACCAGGCGGGACTGGGGCCGGTCGAGATCGGCGAACCGGCGGCGATGCAGTCGCGCTTCGAGCGCGAACGGCTGGTGCGGCACGACCTGCAGGTGCTGGGCCTCGCGGTCAGCGCGGCGGTCTCGGCCTTCTTCGCCGCCTGGTGGTGGCTGCGCCGGCGCGAGACGGCCTATGGCTGGTTCGCGGCGATGTCGGTGCTGTGGCTGCTGTTCGCCTACAACCAGATCGCGACCAGCCCCTGGCCTTTCGGCTCCAACCATCACTGGCAGGCGCTCAACACCTCGCTGCTGCTGGTGTTCAGCGTCTCCTATCTGTTGTTCGTGCTGCGCTACTGCGGGCGCCGCCTGCCACGGCTCGAAGGCGCGGCCGCGCTGGTGGCGGCGGCCGGCGTGCTCGACCTGTGGCTGGCGCCCGAGCCGTCGCTGGCGGCGCACAGGGCCATCTGGACGCTGGTGGGCGGCCTCACGGTCATCGTGGTGAACAGCTGCGCCCTGGTGTACGGCTGGCGCCATCGCGGCAGCCCGGTGCGCTCCATCGCGCCCTTCATGGCGATCTCGGCCGTGACGGGCGCGCACGACCTGCTGGTGTTCACGCAGGTGATCGACAGCAACGTCTACTACACCAACATGTCGTCGTACGTGCTGCTGCTGGGCATGGCGCTCACGCAGGCGGCGCGCTTCGCGCAGAGCCTGCGGCGCATCGAGAACTTCAACACCGAACTGATCGAGGAGGTGAACGCAGCCAAGGCCGAGCTCGCCGCCACGCTGGCCCAGCAGCACGCGCTGGAGCTGGCGCACGCACGCATCGGCGAGCGCGTGAACCTGGTGAGCGACCTGCACGACGGGCTCGGCGGCATGCTGGTGGGCAGCATCGCGACGCTGGAGCGCAAGCCCGAGAACCTCAGCGCGCCGGAACTGCTCGCCATGCTCAAGCGCCTGCGCGACGACCTGCGGCTGATCATCGACGCCACCGGCCGCGACGACGGGGCCCGCGCGCTCGGCGAGCTGCTGGTGCCGATGCGCCACCGCAGCACGGAGCTGCTCGACGCCAACGGCATCGACTGCCGCTGGCAGGTGTCGGGCATCGAAACGCTGGAATTGCCGCCCTCGCAGAGCCTGGACCTGATGCGCTTCCTGCAGGAGGCGCTGACCAACGTGCTCAAGCACAGCGCGAGCCGCCGCGTGGACGTGACGGTGGCGCGCGCGGGCGCCGAGCTCCAGCTCAGCGTGCGCGACGACGGGCGCGGCTTCGCGGTCGATGACCGGACGGCCGGCGCGGGGCTGCGCAGCCTGCGCACGCGGGCCCGCCGCCTTGGCGCCGAGCTGCACCTGCAGTCGCGCCCCGGCGAGACCCGTGTGGCGCTGCGGATGCCGCTCGCCGGCTGAGCGCTCAGAGTTCGAGCACCAGCCGCCCCTCGCAGGCGCGCGAGCAGCAGGCCATCATCTTCGTGTTGGCGTCGCGCTCCACCCGCGTGAGCACCACGTCGCGGTGATCGACCTTGCCGGAGAGCACGCGCACCTCGCAGGAGCCGCACAGCCCCTCCTCGCAATCGCTCTGCACGTCGACGTTGGCGGCGCGCAGCGCGGTCAGCAGGGTCTGGTCGGGCGGCACGGTGAGGACGAGGCCCGAATCCTTCAGCTCGACCTCGAAGGCCCGTTCCTTCGACGGATCGAGCGTGGCCAGCGTGGATTCGAAATGCTCCACGCGCAGCGCGCCCTCGGGCCATGCGGCGCAGCACGCCTCCAGCGCCTGCAGCATGCGCAGCGGGCCGCAGGCGTAGACCTGCGCGCCGGGCACCGGCTGCGCGAGCAGCGCCTGCAAATCGTTACGCCGGCCTTCGTCGGCAACGTGCAGGTGCAGCCGCTCGCCATGCAGCGCAGCCAGCTCATCGACGAAGGCCATGCTGCGGCGGCTGCGGCCGCTGTAGTGCAGCTCGTAGTCCATGCCCAGCGCCTTGGCGCGCCGCGCCATCGCGCTCACCGGCGTGATGCCGATGCCGCCGGCGATGAAGATCGCCTTCTGCAGCGACTCGTCGAGCCTGAAGTGGTTGCGCGGGCCGCGTATGCGCAGCCTGTCGCCGGCCTTCACGTTCGCATGCACCCAGGCGGAGCCGCCGCGGCCTTCTGGCTCGTGCAGCACGGCGATCTCGAAGGCGCCCGCGTCGTCGGGGTCACCGCACAGCGAATACTGGCGCGAGAGTTCGGGCGTGCCGCATTCGACGTCGATGTGCGAGCCGGCCGTCCAGCGCGGCAGCGGCTTGCCATCGGGCGACACCAGGCGCAGCCTGACGACGCCCTCGGCCACCGGCGTCACGCCCTGCACCACCACGGGCCGCGCGATCGCATGCGCCGAGGGCTCGCCGATGCGCACCGGCACGCGCACGTCGCGCAGGCCGGGGTTCGCGCGCTCGGGGTTGGCGGCCGGGTCCCATTCCACCCACAGGTGCTCGGGCCCCCGGAACGAGGTGTTCGGCACGTAGGTGAAGCGCTGCTCGCAAAGCCGCATGTGCGGCAGCCGGCGCGTGAACTCCTCCAGGAAGATCTGCATCTCCATGCGCGCCAGGTTCTTGCCCATGCACTGGTGCGAGCCGTAGCCGAAGGTCAGGTGGTCGCTGGCGTTGTCGCGGCGGATGTCGAACAGGTCGGCATCCGAGAAATGCCCCTCGTCGTGGTTGGCCGACGAGGTCACGATGAGCAGGCGCGAGCCCGCCGGCAGGTCGACGCCGCCGACCTGCGTGTCTTTGGTGACCATGCGGCGCCACGCGGCCACCGAGCCGTTGTGGCGCAGGCACTCCTCCACCGCGTTGGGGATGAGCCCCGGGTCCTCGCACAGCTCGCGCCACACCTGCGGGTGCTGCAGCAGCAGCTTCACCGCGTTGGCGGTGGCGTTGGCCGTGGTCTCGTGCGCGGCGACGATGCCGGCCATCATCATCGAGTGCAGGTACGAGTCGGTCACCACATCTGGGTGCTGCATCTGCTTGCGGATGCCGTACTGCATCCAGCCAGGCGCGTCGGGGTCCTGGCGCATCTTGGCCAGCACCTTGCCGGCGTACTGCCAGAAGTTGCCCACCGCATGCGCCACCGCCACCTGCTCCTCGGGCTTCGGACGGCCCCAGGTGTTGACTGTGTGCGCGATGGAGTACTTGCGCAGCGTGTCCATGTCTTCCTCGGGCACGCCGAGGAAGTGCAGCGCCACGGTCAGCGGGATCTCCCACAGCATCTGGTCGACCAGGTCGGCGCGGCCGTCGTCGATGAAGCGGTCGACGTACTCGCGCGCCAGCTCGCGCACCATGGGCTCGTGGTGCTTCAGCGCCTCGGGCGTGAAGGGGTCCATCAGCGCGCGGCGGCGCGGCATGTGGGCGGGCTCGTCCTCGTTGACCAGCGTGCGGTTGAGCGCGAAGCCGTAGGAGGCCAGCACCGCGTTGGCTTCCTCGCCCGTGGGCGTGATCTTCTCGAGCGCGATGGAGGGGCTGAAGGTGATGTTGTCGCGGAACACCGCCTTGATGTCCTCGTAGCGCGTGAGCACCCAGTAGCCCAGCTTGGGGCTGTAGAAGATGGGCTCCTGCTCGCGCGCCCAGCGCACGTACTCGGGCGGATCCTGCTGGTAGCCGTCCTCGAAGGGGTCGAAGCCGGCGGCGCGCTGGCTCACCGGGCAACCGGTGGGCGTTCGCTCGGAAGACAGCGGGCCGTGCGCGACGGGGCAGCCGGAAGTGCGCGAGGACGTGGCGGTATCGGGCATGGCGGACAGCTTCAGTCGAGGGTGATCTTCAGGTCGCGGATCAGCTTGTGCCAGCGCTCGGTCTCGCTCCTGAGCAGCGCGGCGTACTGCGCGGGCGTGTTGCCGACCGGCTCCACGCCGAAGTCGACCATGCGCGTGCGCACCGAGGGCTCGTTGATGGCGGCGACGAGCTGACGGTTGAGCGTGGTCACCACATCGGCGGGCGTGGCCGAGGGCACCACCACGCCGACCAGCGCGGCGGCCTCGACGTTCTTGTAGCCGAGCTCGGCGAAGGTGGGCACATCAGGCAGCTGTGGCAGGCGCGTGGGGTTGGCCACAGCCAGGGCCTTGACCTTGCCGCCCTTGATGAAGCCGGAGCCCGCGGCCAGGTCGACCATCATGGCCGGCAGCTGTCCGCCGACCACGTCGGCCAGCGCGGGCGCCGCGCCGCGGTACGGCACGTGGACCATGAAGAGCTTGGCCTCCACCTTCAGCAGTTCCATCGCCAGGTGGTGCGGGCTGCCCGCGCCGGCCGAGGCGTAGTTGATGCCGCCCGGCTTGGCGCGGGCCTGGGCGATGAAGTCCTTGGCGGAGTTGAAGCCCGAGTTGGCGCCGACGACCAGGATCATCGGGAACTTGCCCATCAGCGTGACGGGCGCCAGGTCCTTGGTGGGGTTGTAGCTCAGCGACTTGTAGAGCGCGGGGTTGAACACCAGCGTGCCGTTGTCGGCCGAGAGCACGGTGTAGCCGTCCGCCGCGGCGCGCACGGTTTCGGAAGCGGCCAGCGCGGTGTTGCCGCCGGGCTTGTTGTCCACCAGCACCGGCTGCCCGACCTGGGTCGAGAGCGTCTGCGCGACCGTGCGCGCCAGGAAGTCGGAGCCGCCGCCGGCCGCGTAGGGAACGATCCAGCGGATCGGCTTGGCGGGATAGGCCTGCTGTGCGCCGGCGCCGGCGGCGACGGCAGCCAGCGAAAGAACCGCGAGGCAGCGGGCGAAGTGCTTCTTCATGAGGGAGTCTCCGTGAGGAATTTTGTGTATTGCGTAATTATCATACGCATAGCGTAATTCTCAGATCGCGGGTTTACCCGGCTCTGCCGGTCGAGCACCTAACATCCAGCCGTCATGAAGCAGCCTCCGGAATCCGATCGCTCTCTCTCCTCCCCAGCGCGCGAACGCCGCCAGCGGGTGCAGTCCGCCGAGACCGGCATGTCCGTGCTCAAGGGGCTGGCGCACCTGGGCGGGCGCAGCAGCCTGACCGCGCTGTCGGCGCACGTCGCCGAGAGCCCGGCCAAGGTGCACCGCTACCTCGCGAGCCTGATGGAAGCGGGCCTCGTGCTGCAGGACGCCGCCTCGCAGCACTACTACCTGGGCACCGAAGCCATCCAGATCGGCCTGGCCGCCATGCGCCAGGCCGACCCGATCCGCGCTGCCGAGCCCTGCCTGATCCGCCTGCGCGAATCGCTGGAGGTGACCTGCTTCGTGGCGGTGATGGGCAACAAGGGCCCGACCATCGTGCGCTTCGAGGAACCGGGCCTGCCGGTCACGGTGAACGTGCGCGCCGGCTCGGTGATGTCGATGCTGTGGTCGGCCACGGGCCGCGCCTTCCTGGGGCTGCTGGATGAATCGCGGGTGCTTGCGCTGGCCGAGCAGGAACTGGCCGATGCCACGCCCGAGATGCGCTCGCAGCTCGACGCGAAGGACCCGATCGGGGAGCTGCGCCGCGAGGTGCGCCAGGCGCGCTGCGCGAGCGTGAAGGACACCTACCTGCGCGGCATCAGCGCCGTGGCGGCGCCGGTGTACGACTATGCGGGGCGGGTCTGCGCCGTGATCACCGCGCTGGGCGCCACGGGCGGCTTCGACCCGTCGATCGACGGGCCCATCGCCGCGGCGGTGCGGCAGGAAGCAAGGGCCGCGAGCGCCCTGCTGGGCGCCGCGGGCTGAAGAATCAAACCAGGATCAGTCGGCCCAGACCACCGTGCCGGTCCACGCCGTGGCCAGCACCAGGATGCCGAAGGCGATGCGGTACCAGGCGAAGGGAATGAAGCTGTGGCTGCTGATGTACTTCAGCAGCCAGCGCACGCAAAGCCATGCGCTGATGAACGAGAACACCAGCCCCACCGCGAAGAGCGGCACGTCGGCCATCGACAGCGCCGCGCGCTCCTTGTAGATGCTGTAGAGGCCCGCGCCGATCAGCGTGGGAATGGCCAGGAAGAACGAGAAGTCGGTCGCCGCCTGGCGCGAGAGGCCCAGCAGCATGCCGCCGATGATGGTCGAGCCGCTGCGGCTGGTGCCGGGGATCATCGCGAAGCACTGCACCAGGCCGACCTTGAGCGCGTCCCACGGCGTCATGTCGTCGACATGCTCGACGCGCACCGATCCGGGCGGCCGCTTCTCGGCCCAGAGGATGATGAAGCCGCCGATGATGAAGGTGCTCGCCACCACGGTCGGGATGAACAGGTGCTCCTTGATGACCTTGCCGAACAGCAGGCCCAGCACCACTGCGGGCAGGAAGCCGATGAAGATGTTCAGCGCCAGGCGCTGGGCCTTGGGTTGGCGCGGCAGCGCGACGACGGTAGAGCGGATCTTCTGCCAGTACACCAGGATCACCGCGAAGATCGCGCCGGTCTGGATGGCGATCTCGAAGACCTTGCCCCGGTTGTCGCCGAAGCCGCCGAGCAGCGAGCCCGCAAGGATCAGGTGGCCCGTCGAAGAGATCGGAAGAAATTCGGTGAGCCCCTCGACGATGCCCATGATGGCGGCCTTGGCCAGCAAAACAATATCCACGCGTACTCCTTTCAAGTGCGGCCATTATCGCGAGGGGGCTGGTCAGCCAGGGCTCAGACTCCCCTGTTCCGGTGATGTTCAGGCACGGCGCGTTGACACACAGTCGAGGGTGTGCGAAGGCATGGGATGCCTAAGGAGCCATTGGTAATGCGAACGTTCACGCCCGGCGACAGACTCGAAGAGCACGCCTCGACTTTCGACGATCACGGCGAAGACCGCCGCAAGAACGCCCTCGACCTGGAACGCGAGCAGAGCGCCTCGATGCGCCGCGTGACCGAGGCCACGGGCGCGTCGGCCCACGAACTGCGGCAGCTGATGCAGCGGCTGCGCGACATCGACCTCTCGGGCTCCAGCGCGGGCATCGTCGCGCAGGGCCACATCGAGGCCGACCGCATGCAGTCGGGCATGGCCGCGCTCGACCTGGGCGACGGCAACGTGGCCGAACAGCGCGGCGACGCGGTGCAGAGCATCGATTTCTGGCTGCTCGAACCGCTGGACCCCGCGCACGACAAGAAGTGGTATGCGCGCTGGAAGTTCTGGAGCTTCATCCTCGGCGCGGCCGGCCCGGAAGCCGCGCTCACCCTGCAGGGGTTGGCGCTGCGCCCCACAGAGCCCGGCGACACGCACGCCGACCTGGTGGCCAAGGCGCGCAAGGTGCTCGAAAGCTGGCGCCGCACCTCCGAGCCGCTCTTCTGGGCAGCGGTCGAATGCTACGTGCGGCAACAGTCGTTCTCGCTCGAAACACAGGCCTACCTGATGCACTGCATCGCGTCGGTTTTCACCGGCGACCCGATGAAGCTGTCGAACGAGCAGAGCGAGCAGCTCGCGGCCGTGCTCGCCGACACCTACTGCGACGCGCTGGGCACCTCGGCGAGCATGCCCTCGGCGGACATCTACCGCCGCCTGTCGCAGGGGCTTGAAGCCACCGACCGCGAGACCGGCCTCACCCGCAACCTCGGGCGCAGCGACGCGGCGCAGATCGCGATGACCGCGCTGTTCTCGGTGATCGAGTTCTCGCGCCTACGCTGAAGCGCCGCCGCCGGCGTGGCGGCGCAGCGCGCGCACCGCGCTGTCGACCGTGGTGAACACCGGCAGCCCGCTGGCCGCCTCGCAGGCAGAACGTGCCCGTGCCATGCTGAACTGCGCCAGCGCGATGCGCGTGCAGCCCCGTTCGCGCAGTGCGGCGGTCTGGGCGGCGATGAGCGCATCGTGGCGCTGCGTATCGCCAGCGTTCAATGCATCGAGCGCGCCTTCGGCCAGCGCGGTTTCGAGCGCGACCTCCGATGGAAACTCCGGCGGCATCGACGCCAGCGTGGGGGCGAAGGTGGCGATCAGGCCGAGCCGGCCCTGCAGCCCTTGCACTGCCTCGTCGATCATGGCCTCGTTGGGCTTGAGCACCGGAATGCCCGCGTGCCGCCGCGCCACCGCCTCGATGCACGGCCCGAAGGCCGAGCAGGTGAAGAGAATGCCCTGCGCGCCGGTATCGACCGCGTACTGCGCGAGGCGCTGGAAGCGCTCGTGCATGGCGGCGTCGAGCCCCTTGCCCTCGCGCGCCAGGTCGGCCGAGAGGCTGTCGTCGAGCAGGTTCATGCGCACGGCATCGGGCCAGTCGCGCGCGAAGGCTTCGTTGATGGGCGCGACGGAGTGCGAGAGCGCGTGGATCAGGGCGATGCGGGTCATGAGTTCAGGCGACGGCGCTCAGATGCCCTTGGAGGAAGGATTGGCGAAGGCGTCCTTCGTCTCGGCATTCAGCGGGTAGTTGATGTTGATGCCCTTGGGCGGAATGGGCGACATGAACCACTTCGCATAGAGCTTTTCCATCTCGCCCGACTTCATCATGCCCGAGACCACGCGATCGACCAGCGCCTTGAAGGCCGGGTCGTCCTTGCGGAACATCAGCGACTGGTTCTCGGTGCGCAGGCTCTCGCCGGTGATGAGGAAGTCCTTGGGGTTGCGCGCGTTCGCGATCTGGCCGGCCAGCAGGATGTCGTCGAGCACGAAGGCCTGGGCGCGGCCGGTTTCCACCAGCAGGAAGGAGTCGCTGTGGTCCTTGCCCGCGAGATTGGTCACCTCCAGGTTGCGGCCCCGGTCGGCCTCGCGCAGCAGGCGGAACGAGGTGGTGCCGCTTGTGGTGGCCACGGTCTTGCCCTGCAGGTCGGCGATGCCCTTGATACCCGAATCGGCCTTCACCAGCATGCGCACGTTGTAGCGGAAGATGTCCGGCGAGAAGGCCACCAGCTTCTGCCGCTCGACGAGGTTGGTGGTGGAGCCGCATTCGATGTCGACCGTGCCGTTCTGCACCAGCGGAATGCGGTTGGCCGAGGTGACGGCCTGGTACCTGACCTCGACGGCCGGCATCTTCAGCTCGCTCTTCACCGCCTCGACGATGCGGTTGCAGATGTCGAGGCTGTAGCCCACCGGCCTGAGGTTGCCGTCGAGGTAAGAGAAGCCGAAGGACGACTCCCGGTATCCGAAGGTGATGGCGCCGCTGGCCTTGATCTTGGCGAGCGTGTCGTTCTCCTGCGCCTGCGCGGCGGCGAGGGGCATCAGCGCGGCCGCAAGCACGGCGGCGAAGGAAAACAGCGGACGAAGCTTGGGCATGGAACGCTCCTCGAGGCGATGGTGGAGGGAAGACGAACGGACGGGAAAGTGGTGGCGCTCAGCGCGCCGTAGCCGCTGCCGCGGCACGCGTGACCGCGTCGATGGAGGCCGCGAGCCGCGCGGCGATCTCCTGCAGGTCCTGCCGGGTGGCGATGAACGGCGGCGCCAGCAGCACGTGGTCGCCCTGGCGGCCATCGACCGTGCCGCCGAAGGGATAGCACAGCAGGCCGCGCGACATGGCGTCCTTCTTGACGGTGGCGTTGACCTTCAGCGCCGGATCGAACGGCGCCTTGCTCGCGCGGTCGGCCACCAGCTCGATGCCCCAGAAGAAGCCGCGGCCGCGGATGTCGCCCACGTGCGGATGCGCGCCCAGCGCGTCGGCAAGCATGCGGCCGAAGGCGACGCCATCCTCGCGCACCTTGGCGACCAGGCCGTCGCGGCGGATCACCTGCTGCACCGCGAGCGCGGCGGCGCAGGCCATCGGGTGCCCGAGGTAGGTGTGGCCGTGCTGGAAGAAGCCGCTGCCTTTCGACATCGCCTCGACGATGCGCCGCTGCGCCAGCACGGCGCCCACCGGCTGGTAGCCGCCGCCCAGGCCCTTGGCGACAGTCATCAGGTCGGGCACCACGCCCTCCTGCTCGCAGGCGTGCAGCGAACCGGTGCGGCCCATGCCGCACATCACCTCGTCGAGGATCAGCAGCACGCCGTACCTGTCGCACACCGCGCGCACCGCCTTGAAGTAGCCCGGCACCGGCGTGAGCACGCCGGCCGTGGCGCCGCCGACCGTTTCGGCGACGAAGGCGATCACGCGGTCGGCGCCCTGCGCGAGGATGGCCGCTTCCAGCTCGGCCGCCAGGCGCAGGCCGTACTGCTCGGCGCTCTCGTCGGCGTGCTGCTCGCGATACGGATAGCAGGGCGAGACATGCGTGGCCGGCACCAGGATGGGCGCGAAGGGTTCGCGGCGCCATGCGTTGCCGCCCACGGCGAGCGCGCCCAGCGTGTTGCCGTGGTAGCTCTGTCGGCGCGCGATGAAGTGCGTGCGCTGCGGCTGGCCGATTTCCACGAAGTACTGCCGCGCCATCTTCAGTGCCGACTCCACCGCCTCGGAACCGCCGCTCACCAGGTAGACATGGCTCATGCCCTCGGGGGCGGAGCCGATCAGCTCGTCCGCCAGCTGCTCGGCCACCTCGCTCGTGAAGAAGCTGGTGTGGGCGTAGGCCAGCTTGTCGATCTGCGCGTGCATCGCGGCCATGACTTCGGGATGCGCGTGGCCCAGCGAGGACACGGCGGCGCCGCCGGAGGCGTCGAGGTACTCGCGGCCCTCGGCGTCGCGAATGAACATGCCGTGGGAGCCCACGGCAACGGGCGGGGTCTGGCGGAGGTGGCGGTGGAAGACGTGCGTCATGGCTCGGTGTTTGGAACTAACGTTTCCGGCGAATTATTGTTTGGAACATTTGTTCCGTCAACTGCCGTGTTTTCCCTGCTCCGGTACATTTGTTCCAACTCAGCCAAGGAGACACACCGTCATGGACGCCAAAGAGCAGATACGCCAGCGTTTCAACGAACTGAGCCCCGCGCTGCAACAGGTGGCGCGCTACGTACTCGACCACCCGAACGCGGTGGTCACCAGCTCGATGCGCAGCGTCGGCATGCGCTCGCAGAGCACGCCCGCGACGCTCGTGCGTTTCGCGCAACACATGGGCTACGAAGGCTGGCCACAGCTCAAGGAAGCCTTCGCCGCCGGGATGGGCCTGGGCTCCGAGACCTACGGCGGCCGCGCCAAGCAGCTCGTCGGCCGCGCCAGCGACCAGACGCTGACCGGCGAGATGTTCGAAGTGCAGCGCCGCAACCTCGAAGCCACCCACCAGCAAAGCGGC
Source organism: Variovorax sp. 278MFTsu5.1 (assembly GCF_048305045.1). NCBI lineage: Bacteria > Pseudomonadati > Pseudomonadota > Betaproteobacteria > Burkholderiales > Comamonadaceae > Variovorax > Variovorax sp. 278MFTsu5.1. The sequence continues at coordinate 2,446,657 of NZ_CP157622.1, read as the reverse complement.
TACGCGCTGCAGAAGGCCTGCGCGCTGATCGAGAAGGCACCCGCCGTGCACGCCGCCGGCTTCAGGGCCTGCTTTCCGATCGCCTTTTCGTTCGTGTACGTGTACCGGCTCTTCCGCGCCAGCGTGCACCTGGTCGACGGCCAGGGCGGCTCGCTGGAGATGCAGCAGCGCGCCTTCGCCAAGGGCGACGCGCTGGTGGTGGCGAGCTTCGCGCCCTATTCGCGCGAGGCGCTGCAGGTGACGCGGGCGGCCAAGGCGGCGGGCTGCCGCATCGTCGCCATCACCGACAGCGTGGCCTCGCCGCTGTCGCTGCTGGCGGAGGAGACGCTGCTCTTCACGATCAACAGTCCCTCCTTCTTCCCCTCGGTCGCGGCCGGGGTGGCGGTGACTGAGGCGCTGGTCGAGCTGCTGGCCAGCCGTGCCGGCAAACCGGTGATCCGGCGCATCGACCAGGCCGAGGCGCAGCTCTTCGAGTCGGGGGCCTACCTCACGGCGCCGGCCATGCGCGGCGGCCAGGGGCCGGCCTGAGTCTGCTTCAGACCAGGGACCGGGTGCGGGTCGGGTTCTTCTGGCTCAGGTAGAGCACCAGCAGATCGCGGTTGGAGTTGATGTGCTCGCGCATGGCGGCCTCGGCGGCGGCGGCTTCCTGCCGGCCCAGCGCCTCGACGATGCGGCAGTGGTCCGCGAACGCCTGCAGGGCCTGCTCGTGCCTGTGCAGCAGCATCGAGGCATCGCGGTTGTGGGGACGCAGCTTGCTGTCGAAGATGATCGGCAGCTGGCTGGCGCGCTGCACCGCCTCGGCGAGCCAGCGGTTGTCCGCCAGCGCCAGCAGTTTCTGGTGGAAGGCCAGGTCCAGGTCCTGCCAGCGGGCGGCGCGGCCTTCGGACCATTCGCCGGTGTGATGCAGCAGCTCGTGCTGCTCGTCGAGCATGGCGGTCAGCTTCGACAGGGCCGCGCCGTCGAGCCCGACCTCGCCGATCAGCCGGCAGCACATGCCTTCCAGCGTGGCGCGCACGCTGAAGGCGTCGTGCACGTCCTTGGCGTTGAAGCGGCGCACCTGGAAGCCCTTGTTGGGCAGGTAGACCAGCAGCCCCTCGTCCGCCAGCCGTGCCATGGCGCCGCGAACAGGCGTGCGCGACACGCCGAGCTCGTTGGCCAGCGTAATTTCCATCAAATGGGAACCGGGCGCGATATCGCCATCGAAGATGCGGTCACGCAGGGTTTCGGCCACGGACAACGCTCGCGTCCGTGAAGGATCTGGGGGGGTCATCGAAAGTCGGGAACTGGGGGCGGCCGGAAGCGGGCCGCGCGGATGGTACGGCGGCGTACAAAAGCTTCATATCCCCTGTTTCCGTAAAAATTTTATTTCTGGGCTTTTTCGATGATTACGGAAAAATTCTTAATTTTTGTAAACAGCTTTCTGACCACGAGCGTTAACCTGCCCCCGCCCGGTTGCGCCGCCCCAAACCCGGCCAGTTCTTCTCAGCGCGAGGCTGTCTGCGCAGCGATGTGAATGGCGGCGCGGATGCGCGGATAGGTACCGCAGCGACAAATGTTTCCGCTCATTGCGGAAGAAATGTCGTCATCGCCAGGCTTTGGCGTCTTTTTCAGCAGCGCGCAGGCCGACATCAGCTGACCGCTCTGGCAGTAGCCGCACTGCACCACGTCGACTTCGGCCCAGGCCTGCCGCAGGGCGTCGGCCTCCTTGCCATTCAGTCCCTCGATGGTGGTCACTTCCCGGCTGCCCACCGCCTCCAGCGGGGTGACGCAGGAGCGCACCGCCTCGCCGTCGAGGTGCACGGTGCAGGCGCCGCAAAGCGCCTTGCCGCAGCCGAACTTGGTGCCGACGAGCCGCATCTCGCCGCGCAGCACCCACAGCAGGGGGGTATCGGGTTCGGCATTGACGGTGACGGCCTTGCCGTTGACGGTGAGCGTGGTGGTCATCGCGTTTTCCTTGCTTGTTTGTTTGTCCGGTGTCTTGCCGCTCAGGCGAGCTTCAGCGGCAGGCTGCGCAGCCGCTGCCCGGTGAGCGCGAACACGGCATTCGCCACCGCCGGCGCAATGGGCGGCGTGCCGGGCTCGCCAACGCCACCGGGCGCCTCGCCGCTGGCGGCGATCTCGACCTCGATGGCCGGGCACTCGTTCATGCGCAGCGGCATGTAGTCGTGGAAGTTGCTCTGCTGCACCTGCCCCTTCTCGACCGTGATCTCGCCGTGCAGCGCGGCCGAGAGGCCGTAGACGATGGCGCCTTCCATCTGCTGGCGGATCAGGTTCGGGTTGACGGCCACGCCGCAGTCGATGACGCAGACCACGCGGTGCACCCGCACCTGCCTGTCCGCCGAGACCGACACCTCCGCCACCTGCGCGACGATGCTGCCGAAGGAACGGTGGATCGCCAGCCCGCGCGCGCGCTTCGCGCCGTCGGGCCCCGGCTCCGGTGGCCGGCCCCAGTTCGACAGCTCGGCCACGCGCCTGAGCACGCGCAGGTGGCGCTCGTCCTTCGCGAGCAGCGCGGCGCGGAACGCCACCGCGTCCTTGCCCGCTGCGGCGGCGCATTCGTCGATGAAGCTCTCGACGAAGAAGGCGTTCTGCGAATGCGCGACCGATCGCCACACGCCCGTGGGCATGGCCGATTCCACCGGCTCGTGGGCGACACGCGCATTGGGAAATGCGTAGGCCGTATTCCACGCGCCATCGGTGGTGGTGTCCATGAACGAGGGCGCGCCCATGCTCGAGCCGGCCGTCGTGGTCTGCCAGGCAACCAGCGCGCCAGCCGTATCGAAGCCCGCCTTGCATCGCGCGACGTAGGCCGGCCGGTAGAAGTCGTGCGCCATGTCCTCCTCGCGCGACCAGAAGAGCTGCACCGGCGCGCCGCCGGTCTCGCGCGCCAGCGTGGCGGCCTGGGTGACGAAGTCGGTGCTGTAGCGCCGGCCGAAGCCGCCGCCGAGGTAGGTCACGTGCAGCTCGACCTTGGCGGCGTCGATGCCCAGCGCCTTGGCCGCGGCGTTGCGCGTGAAGCCCGGCGCCTGCGTCGGCGCCCAGACGGTCGCCTTGCCGTCCTTGAACTGCACGGTGCAGTTCATCGGCTCCATGGTCGCGTGGGCCAGGAAGGGCACGCGGTACTCGGCCTCGATGGTCTTGGCGGATGACCGGAACGCGGCGGCCACGTCGCCGTCGTTCAGTTGCGCGTTGCCGGGCCTGGTGCGCAGCGTCTGCGAGAGCCGCTCGATCATCTCGGCGCTCGAAAGGCTGGCGGCCGGGCCGTGGTCCCATTCGACGGCGAGCGCCTTCACGGCGCGCATCGCGTGGTACGGCGTGTCGGCGATCACGGCCACGCCGCCCGGCGTGGCGCCGGTGCCGATGAGCGTGGCACCGACCGGCTCCAGCGCCATCACCTTGCGCACGCCCGGCAGCTTCTGCGCCGCCGTGGCGTCGAAGCTCGCGACGCGGCCGCCGGTGGTCGGGCACATCGCGATGCTCGCGTACAGCAGGCCCGGCGGGAGCACGTCGAGGCCGAAGGTGGCGGAGCCGTCGAGCTTGGCCGCGCCGTCCACGCGCCGCGCGGGCTGGCCGATGAGCTTGAAATCGGCAGGCTTCTTCAGAGCCACCTGCGCCGGCAGCGGCTGCTGCGCGGCCTTCGGGGCCAGTTCGCCGAAAGTGGCGCTCTTGCCGCTGACATGCAGAACGCGCCCGGCTTCGGCGCGGCATTCGGCCACGGGCACCTGCCACAGCGCGGCGGCGGCGCCCAGCAGCATGGTGCGCGCCGATGCGCCGGCCTCGCGCAGCGGCACCCACTGGTCGGTGATGCTCGATGAGCCGCCCGTGCCCGAGAGCCCCGGAATCGAGCGCAGCAGCTTGCCGACCACGTGCTGCGTCGAGCGCTTCACCGCGCCCTCATCGCCGGGCCGGAAAGGCAGCGCGTCGAGGATCGCTGCCTGGTTGTTGTAGATGGCGTCGGGGCCGGCCGTCTCCAGCCGGATCTGCTCGAGCGAGGCGCCCATTTCTTCGGCGAGAAGCATCGACAGCCCGGTGTGCGTGCCCTGCCCCATTTCCGACTGCGACATCATCAGCGTGACCGTGTTGTCGCTGCCCACCTTGACCCAGCCGTTGAGCGCGACCTGCCCTGAGGCGGCCGGCAAGGGTTCGGCCGGCACGAGCCGCGACGCGGCCGGCGTGGCCGACCAGCCGACGACGAGGGCGCCGACGGCCCCCACGGTGCCAAGAACGAAATGGCGGCGCTTGAGCTTGGGCATGGTGTGGTTCTCTCTCGTGGGGATCTGCGGACAGGACTCAGGCGCCGGCGACGATGCCGCGCCAGAAGGTCTCGAAGCCGGCTTCGCAGTAGCCGGCGCGCCCTTTCCTGCTCTTGGTCTGCGCGACGAAGACCATCGTGGTCTCGGCCATCGCGCCCAGCATCGCGCCGAGGAAGGGCAGCGGCTGGTCGCGTATCAGGCCGTTGCGGATGCACTCCGTCGCCAGCACCTCCAGCCGCAGGAACGGCGCCATGCCCGCCGCCTTGCTTTCATCGCTCACCTGGTCCGACACCTTGAGCTGCGACATCACCTTGAATTTTTCCGGGTTGTCGACGCCCCAGTACACGTAGCGGTCCCAGATGTGGAGGTACTTTGTCTTGGGGTCCGCCTTCTCGGGCCAGTCGGCGAGCATGACCTCGGCGAGCTCGGTCTTCAGCTGGCGGTAGAGCTCGTTGACCAGCACTTCCTTGTTCGCGAAGTAGGTGAAGAGCGTGCCCTCGGCCACGCCTGCCGCGCGCGAGATGGCCGAGGTGGGCGTGCTCCACGCGCCCCGGCTGGCGAACTCGGCAATGGCTGCATCGAGGATCGCGTTGCGCTTGTCTTCGCTTCTGGGTCTGGCCATGGCGGTCGGCTGCGGTCTTTATTGATTGAGTACGTGCTCAATTATAGAAACGCGATCCGGATGCTGGCAACCATGGCGTCTTCCCGTCCGGGGCTCCCAGGCGATGCCGACCGACTACCTCCGCCGGCAGGTGACCATGCTGCGCAAGTGGGAAACATTGGAGTTGCCACTCTAGGCGCGGCGCCTCGCCGGCAGGAACCCCTTCCCCGCGCCATGGGTCAAAAAACTGTCGCGGCGCCTTGTCGCGACAGGAGGTAATGACCATGAAGCAAGTGAAGCATTGGCAAGACCCCGTCAACGCCGCCGCCGGCGCCTGGCTGATCGTCTCGCCCTGGGTCCTGGGCTTTTCGGGCATGACGGCCGCCATGTGGACGATGGTGGCGACCGGCATCGTGCTCGGCGCGGTGGCCCTGGGTGCGACCTTCGTGCCCCGGCAGTGGGAAGAATGGACCGAGGTCGCGCTGGCGGCCTGGCTCGCAATATCGCCCTGGGTGCTCGGCTTCCGCGGCACCGAGACGGCGATGGTCAACGCGGTGCTCGTGGCCGCGGTGATCCTGGTGCTGGCGCTGTGGGTTCTCGTGACCGACAAGGACTACCTGGGTCACACCATGGACCGCCCGGCGCATTGACGACCGCCCGCGCCGATCAGGTGGTATCGGCGCTCGCCGCGCTTACCGCGTAGCAGGCGATGTGGCGGGCTGCGCCTGCGCGGCGCCGTCCATCCACCCGGCCTGCCAGCCACCGCCCATCGCCTGGATCAACGCGATGGCCGTGGTCTGGCGGTTGACCTGCAGCTGCACCAGCGTGCGTCGCGCGCTGAGCGCGGCGGCCTGTGCCGTGACCACGTCGGTGTAGCTGACCTGCCCCGCGCGGTAGCGGTTGAGCAGCTGCTGCTCGGTCTTGTCCGCCGCCGCCGAGGCCTCGCGGCGCAGGCCCTCCTGCTGCGCGAGCGTCGCACTCGCGGTGAGCTGGTCTTCCACCGCCTGGAAGGCCGTGAGCACGGTCTGGCGATATCGCGCCACGCTGGATTCGTAGCCCGCCTTCGCCGAATCGACATTGGCCGCGATCGCGCCTGCGTCGAACACCACCTGCGCAACCGACAGCCCCAGCCCCCACAGCGTGTTGGACGAGCTGAACAGGTCCTTCACGCGGCTGACGTTGCTGCTGCCGACCGACGCCGTGAGGCTGATGTTCGGGAAGTACGCCGCGCGCGCAATGCCGATCTGCGCATTGGCCGCCGCCACCGAGCGTTCGGCCGCCGCGATGTCGGGACGGCGCTGCAGCAGCGTCGAGGGCACGCCCAGCGGCACGCCGGGCACCGTGGGCGTCCATTGCGCGGCGGGCAGGCTGAAGTCGGCCGGCGCCACGCCGATCAGCGCCGCGATCGCGTGCTCGTAGGTGGCGCGCGTGCGCTGCAGGCCCACGCGCTCGGCCTTGGCATTCACCAGTTGCGTCTGCGCCTGCAGCACGTCGGTCTGCGCGGCAATGCCGGCGGCATAGCGATTGCTGGTGATGTCGAAGGCGCGCTGGTAGCCCTGGATGGTCTCGTCGAGCAGCACGATCTCCGCATCGGCCTCGCGCAGCGAGAAATAGTTGGTCGCCAGGTCGCCGATGGCCGACAGCCGCGCCGCGGCCAGGTCGGCCTCGCTGGCCTGTGCGTTGGCCTGCGCGCTGCTCACCGCCTCGCGCAGCCGGCCCCAGACGTCGGGCGTCCAGCTCGCGCCCAACGATGCCGAGAAGCTGTTCGACGGGCTCGAGGTGCTGCTGCCACCCACCGTGCCCGAGCGCCTGCCGCTGCCGTCGAGCGACACCGACGGGAACAGCGCCGCGCGCTCGCCGCGCACCAGCGCCTGGGCCTGCGTGTAGTTGGCCACCGCGGCGGCGATGTTCTGGTTCGACACCTGCACGCGGCCGGCCAGGTCGTCGAGCGTGGCGTCGCCGAAGAGCTTCCACCATTCGCCGCGGTCGAGCGCGTCGGCCGGCGCCGCGGGCAGCCAGCCTTCGGCGGCCTTCTGCTCCTTCCAGCCGGCCGACGCGGCGGTGGCCGGCTGTTCGTAGCGCGGGCCGACCGCGCAGCCCGCGAGCATGGCGGCCAGTGCGAGCGCCGAAAGCGAAAAGCGGGAAGTGGAAGTAAACAGTGCGTTCATGTCGTTGTCGTTTCTCGCTCAGGCGGGCGTCACGCGGCTCAGCTCGCGCTCGTTGGCGCCGCGGCGGCGCAGTTTGTCGAGCAGCAGGTAGACCACCGGCGTCGTCAGCAGGGTCAGCAGCTGGCTCGCGATCAGCCCCCCGATGATGGCCACGCCCAGCGGACGGCGCAGCTCGGCCCCCTCGCCGAAGCCGATGGCCAGCGGCAGCGCGCCGAGCGCGGCCGCCATGGTCGTCATCAGGATCGGGCGGAAGCGCAGCAGGCACGCCTCGCGCACCGCCTCCAGCGGCGTGAGCCCGCGCGAGCGCTCGGCCTCGAGCGCGAAGTCGATGATCAGGATGGCGTTCTTCTTCACGATGCCGATCAGCAGGAACACGCCGATCAGCGCGATGATGGAAAACTCCATGCGGAACATCAGCAGCGCCAGCACCGCGCCCACGCCCGCCGAAGGCAGCGTCGACAGCACCGTGATCGGGTGCACCAGGCTCTCGTACAGGATGCCCAGCACGATGTAGATCACGATCAGCGCCGCCAGGATCAGAATCGCCTGCTGGCCCTGCGACTGCTGCGCGCTCGCCGCCGTGCCCGCGAACGCGCCGCGCACGTTGGTGGGCATGGCGATGTTGGCCTCGGCCTTGGCGATGGCCTCGCGCGCATCGCCCAGGTTGGCACCCTCGGCGAGGTTGAACGAGATGGTCGTGGCCAGCTCGCCGTCTTCGTGGCTCACCGAGGTGGCCACCGACTGCTCCTCGAACTTCGCGACCGCCGACAGCGGCACGAGCGCGGTGGCCGTGTTGCTCAGCACGTTGCCCGTCGATGCGTTGCGCAGCGCCGCGTTGGCCGACACCGGCACGGTGGCAGCGGTTGCGGCGGACGAGGACGAGGAGGAAGACGACGAACTCGACGAGGAAGAAGACGAAGACCCCGTCGACGTGCTGCTCGCCGCCACCTGCGTGGTCACGGTCTGCCCGCCCACCACCGACGTCCTGGTGGCCGGCACGTAAACGTCGCTCAGCGAGTTCGGGCTGCGCGTGTAGCGCTGCGCCCATTCCATCACCACGTGGTACTGGTTCAGCTCGGTGTAGATGGTCGCCACCTGCCGCTGGCCGAAGGCGTTGTAGAGCGCGTTGTCGATGGCCGTGGATGTCAGGCCCAGCCGGCGAGCGCTGTCGGGGTCGACCTTGGCCACCGTTTCCACGCCGTTCTGGTCCTGGTCGGTGTCGATGTCGGTCAGCACCGGCTGCAGCTTGAGCTCGTCGGCCAGCTTCACGGCCCAGGTGCGCAGGTCTGCGACGTTGTCGCTCTTGAGCGTGTACTGGTAGGTCGAGTTGCTTGCCCGGCCGCCCGAGCGCACGTCCTGCACCGTGCCCAGGAACACGCGCAGGCCTGTCACCTGGTTGAGCTGCGGGCGCAGCCGCGCGATGACCGCCAGGCCGCTGTCCTTGCGCTGGTTCGCCGGCTTCAGGTTGACGAACATGAAGCCGCCCCCTGCCCGGCCCGCGCCGGTGAAGCCCACCACGGTGTCGACCGCCTCGTCCTTGCGGATGATGTCGACCACCTGCCTCAGCTTCTCGCCGAGCGCCTGCGAAGAGATGCTCTGGTCGGCCCGCAGGCCGCCGTTGAGCTGGCCGCTGTCCTGCTGCGGGAAGAAGCCCTTGGGCGCCGCGCTGAACAGGTACACGTTCAGCCCGACCACCGCCACCAGGATCAGCATCACCAGCGCCTTGCTGTCCAGAGCCCAGTCGAGGCTGCTCTCGTAGCGCTTGAGCATCCAGTCGTAGCTGCGCGCGGCGATGCGGCCCAGCCTGCCCTGCGGCTTGTTTTTGTCGTGCTCGCCGCCGGGCTTGAGCATCCATGCGCACATCATCGGCGTGGTGGTCAGCGAGATCACCAGCGAGATCAGCACCGCCGCCGACAGCGTCACCGCGAACTCGCGGAACAGCCGCCCCACCTGCCCGCCCATGAACAGCAGCGGGATGAACACCGCCACCAGCGACACGCTGATCGACAGCACGGTGAAACCCACCTCCTTCGCGCCCAGCAACGCCGCCTTCATGCGCGTCATTCCCGACTCGATGTGCCGGCTCGTGTTCTCGAGCACCACGATGGCGTCGTCCACCACGAAGCCGGTGGCCACCGTGAGCGCCATCAGGCTCAGGTTGTTGAGGCTGAAGCCCAGCAGGTACATCACCCCGAAGGTGCCCAGCAGCGCCGCCACCGTCGCCACGGCCGGCACGATCGTCGCTCGCACGCTGCGCAGGAACAGGCTCACCACCAGCACCACCAGGATGACGGAGATCACCAGCGTCAGCTCCACCTCGCGCAGCGAGCCGCGGATGGAGTTGGTGCTGTCCGACGCCACCTGCAGCGTCACGTCGGGCGGCAGTTGGGCCTGCAGCTCGGGCAACAGCGCCCGCACGCTGTCCACCGTCTCGATGATGTTGGCCGAGGGCTGCCGCGTGATCAGCACGATGATCGCCGGCTCGCCGTTGAAGAGACCCAGCGTGCGCGTGTCCTCCACGCCGTCGACCACCTCCGCCACGTCCTGCAGCCGCACCGCCGCGCCGTTGCGCCAGGCGATCACCATCGACGCGTAGTCGCTCGCGCGCAGCGCAGGCGTCTGCGTGTAGATCTGCAGCTTGCGCCCGTCGCCCTGCACCATGCCCTTGGGCCGGTTGGCGTTCGAAGCCTGGATGGCGGCGCGCACGTCCTCGGTGCTGATGCCGTAGCGGTTGAGAGCGAACGGCAGCAGCTCGATGCGTACGGCGGGCAGCGAGCCCCCGCCGATCTCCACGTCGCCCACGCCGTCCACCTGCGACAGGCGCTGGCTGACGATGTTCGACACGGCGTCATAGATCTGGCCCGGCGTCTTGGTCTTGGACGTGAGCGCCAGGATGATCACCGGCGACGCCGCCGGGTTGGCCTTGCGGTAGGTCGGGTTGCTGCGCAGCGTGGCGGGCAGGTCGATGCGGCTCGCGTTGATGGCGGCCTGCACCTCGCGGGCCGCGCCGTCGATGTTGCGGCTGAGGTCGAACTGCAGCGTGACGCGGGTCGAGCCGACCGAGCTCGTCGACGTCATTTCGTTGACGCCTGCGATTGTTCCGAGGTGGCGCTCCAGCGGGGTGGCTACGCTGGTGGCCATCGTCTCCGGGCTCGCTCCGGGGATCGAGGCTCTTACCGAGATGACGGGGTAGTCGACCTGCGGGAGGGGGGAGACTGGGAGGACGAAGAAGGCTGCTATGCCGGCCAGGGCTACGCCTATGGTCAGAAGCACTGTGCCTATGGGGCGGCGGACGAAGGGCAGGGATAGATTCATCTCGCTGCTCCTTGTGGGAGCGTGCTGAGGGTTTCTTTCCCGGGGCCGGGTCTCGGCCCGGCGGCCGACTCACTTTCTTTTGCTTCGCCAAAAGAAAGTAAGCAAAGAAAAGGCGACCCCACTGTCTGCGACCCCTTCGCTTTGCGAAGGGGCAACCTGCGGTGCTCGCGTTTCGCGGGGTCTCGCCCAAACTCGCTTCGCTCAAACAAGGGCGAGCCCTGATCCGCGAAACGCTGCGCTCCTCGGCGCAGCCAGAGGGGATTGGGGACATGCGGGCCATCGCTGCGCTCGGCCGCGGGTGCCCAGCAGGCGCTTTGCGCCTGCTGGGCTTGGAATGGCGCATTGGGTTCGGCGAGGCCACTGGAACTCGATACCTGGCCGAGGGAAGCGAAGGCCAGTCCAGGCTGTTCAAAAGCCGAGCGAAGCGATGGCGCGGATCGCTCCCTTCTGGCTGTGCCGAGGAGCGCAGGCGCAGGAGGGATCAGGGCCGCAGCTGTTTGAGCGAAGCGAGTTCTGCGGACCCCCTCCTGCGCCGAGCACCGCAGGTTGCCCGTAGCGCAGCGAAGGGACACAGACAGCAGGGTCGCCTTTTCTTTGCCTACTTTCTTTTGGCGAAGCAAAAGAAAGTAGGTCGCCCGCCGGGGCGAGACCCGGCCTCGGGAAGCAAAACGACCAGAGGCAAGCAAAGTCAAACCGCCTCCTCCTCAATCTCAACCCTCCGAGCACTCCCCCCACCCAGTCGATCAAACGCCAGATAAATAACAGGCGTAGTGAACAGAGTAAGCAGCTGACTGACGATCAACCCCCCAAAAATCGCCAACCCAAGAGGCCGCCGCAACTCAGCCCCATCCCCAAAACTCAACATCAACGGCACAGCAGCAAACAAAGCCGCCAACGTAGTCATCAAGATAGGCCGGAACCGCAACAAGGCAGCCTGGTGAATCGCTTCCCGAGGAGACTTCCCCTGTGTCCGCTCCGCATCGATCGCAAAGTCGATCATCATGATCGCGTTCTTCTTCACGATGCCGATCAGCAGGATGATCCCGATGATCCCGATCACCCCCAGGTCGTTGCCCGTGATCATCAGCGCCAGCAGCGCCCCCACGCCAGCCGAAGGCAGCGTGGACAGGATGGTCAGCGGATGCACGTAACTCTCGTACAGCACCCCCAGCACGATGTACACGCACACCACGGCGGCAAGAATCAGCCACAGCTGGTTAGACAACGATTTCTCGTAGGCCCCTGAAGCCCCAAGGAAGGTCATCGTCACGCTGCTCGGCAGCCCGATTTCCTTCGCCGCCGCGCGAATCGCATCGACCGAAGCCCCGAGCGAAACACCGGGCGCGGTGTCGAAGTTCAGCGTGCTCGCCGGGTACTGCGCCACGTGAGTGATCTGCAGCGGCGCCTGCTGCTCGCTGATCTGCGCAATGGCCGACAGCGGCGTCGCGGTGCCCGAACCGGCGATCAGGCTCAGCTGCCCCAGCGTCTGCGGCGTGTTCACCATGCCGGGCTGGGCCTCGAGGATCACGCGGTACTGGTTGGTCTCGGTGAAGATGGTCGAGACGATGCGCTGGCCGAAGGCGCTGTAGAGCGCGTCGTCCACGGTGCTCGCGGTGATCGACAGCCGCGCAGCCGTGTCGCGGTTCACGTTCACGAAAGCCGCCAGACCCTGGGCGCCGGCGTCGCTGCTCACGTTGCGCACCTTGTCCGATTCCTGCAGCTTCGCAACGAGCTTCTTCATCCACTCGGTGATGGCGGCGCTGTCCACGCCTTCGAGCGACATGCGGTATTCGGTCGGGCCGGTCTCGGCGTCGATGGTGAGGTCCTGCGTGGGCTGCAGGTACAGCGTGACGCCCGCCACCTGCCGCACGCGCTCGCGCAGGCGGTCCATCACGACCTGCTGGCTGTCGCGGTCCTTCGCGAGGTTGATGAGCATGCTGCCGGTGTGCAGCATCGTGTTGTTGGCCGCGTCGACGCCAACGAAGGAGCTGAGGTTCTCGACCGCCGGGTCTTCGAGGATGGCCTGCGCCGCCTGCAGCTGAAGCTGCGACATGCGGTCGAACGAGACGTCCTGCGCGGCCTGCACGCGGGCCTGCAGCTGGCCGGTGTCCTGCGTGGGAAACAGGCCCTTGGGAATGGTGAGGTAGAGCAGCACCGTCAGCACCAGGGTGAGCAGCGCCACCAGCAGCGTGAGCGCCTGGTGCTCGATCACCCAGTGCAGCGAGCGGTCGTAGCGCACCATCACGCCGCTGAAGAAGCGCTGGGCGCGTGCGCCGAAGCCCTTGTCGGAGACCTGCTTCTTTTCCTCGTGCTTGAGCCAGCGCGCCGACATCATCGGCACCAGCGTGAGCGAGACGACCGCCGAGATCAGGATGGTGATGGCCAGCGTCACCGCGAACTCGCGGAACAGGCGGCCGACCACGTCGCCCATGAAGAGCAGCGGGATCAGCACCGCGATGAGCGACACGGTCAGCGAGATGATGGTGAAGCCGATCTGCGTGGCGCCCTTGAACGCGGCCTGCAGCGGCTTCTCGCCCTCCTCGATGTACCGCGCGATGTTCTCGATCATCACGATCGCGTCGTCCACCACGAAGCCGGTGGCGATGGTCAGCGCCATCAGGCTCAGGTTGTTCAGGCTGTAGCCCAGCAGGTACATCAGCCCGAAGGTGCCGATCAGCGAGATCGGCACCGCGATGCTCGCGATGACGGTGGCGCGCAGGCTGCCCAGGAAGGCGAAGATCACCAGCACCACGAGCACCACGGCCAGCACCAGTTCCATCTCGACGTGCTGCACCGAGGCGCGGATGCCGGCCGTGCGGTCGCTGAGCACCTCGATCTTCAGCCCGGCGGGCAGGCCGGCCTGCAGCTCGGGCAGCTGCTTCTTGATGGCGTCGACAGTGGCGATCACGTTGGCGCCGGGCTGGCGCTGCACGTTCATGATGATCGCGGGCGACAGCTTGCTGGTGCCGTCGGCCTTGTTGCCGGCCCAGGCGGCGAGCTGGTTGTTCTCGGCGCTGCTGACCACCTGCGCCACGTCGACCATGCGGATCGGCGCGCCGTTCTTGTACGAGACGATCAGGTTCTTGTAGTCGTCGACCGTCATCAGCTGGTCGTTCGAATTGATCGTGTAGGCGCGCTTGGGTCCGTCGAAGCTGCCCTTGGCCCCGTTGGAGTTGGCCGCCGAGATCGCGGTGCGCAGGGTGTCCAGCCCGATGCCGTTGGCCGCCAGCGCCTGGGTGTTGGCCTGGATGCGCATCGCCGGGCGCTGCCCGCCGCTGAGCGACACCAGCCCCACGCCAGAGACCTGGCTGATCTTCTGAGCGAGCCGGGTGTTGACCAGGTTCTGCACGTCGGTGAGCGGCAGCGTGTCGGAGGTGATTGAGAGCGTGAGCACCGGCGCGTCGGCCGGGTTGACCTTGGCGTACACCGGCGGCGCCGGCAGGTCGGCCGGCAGCAGCGAGCCGCCGGCGTTGATGGCGGCCTGCACCTCCTGCTCGGCCACGTCCAGCGTCTGGCCCAGCGAGAACTGCAGCGTGATGATCGACACGCCCGCGGCGCTGGTCGAGCTCATGCGGTCGAGCCCCGACATCTGGCCGAACTGGCGCTCCAGCGGCGCGGTGACGGTGTTGCTCATCACCTCGGGGCTGGCCCCGGGGTAGAGCGTCTGGACCTGGATGGTCGGGTAGTCGACCTGCGGCAGCGCCGACAGCGGCAGGAAGCGGAACGCCACCAGGCCGGCCAGCACGATGGCGACCATCAGCAGCGAAGTCGCCACCGGCCGGAGGATGAACGGACGTGACGGGCTCAACGTGGGGCCTCCGTGCTGCTGCTACTACTGCTACTGCAAGGACCGCTCGTCATTGGTTGCCGCGCCTGCCCTGCGCGCCTTCGCCGCCGCGGCCTTCGGACATGCGCTGCCAGCGTTCCAGCGCGGCCGGGTCGCCGCGGTCCAGCGCCTCGAGGAAACGCTTGCGGCGTTCGAGCTGCTCGGGGTTGTCCTTGGCGGAGTCGAGCATGCGCTGGCGCTGCTCGGCGGTAGGGAGCTTGACGGGGGTTGCAGGGGCAGCAGGGGCCGATTCGGCCGAGGGCGCCGGGGATGCGGCCGGGGCTGCAGGGGCTGCAGGGGCGGCAGGGGCCGTGGGGGCAGCAGCAGCCGGAGCGGCTTCACCGCCCCTGGGCGCGCCGGGCCCGCCGGCACCTGCGCCACCACCCTGGCGGCGGCCGCGATGCGTACCGCCTGCCGGCGCCGACGCCGCGCCGGCCGGACGGTCGGCCTGGGTCTGCACCCGCGCGCCGTCCTTCAGCCGGTCGCCGCCTTCGGTCACGACCTGCTCGCCGGCCTTCAGGCCCGACATGATCGCGACGTTGTCCACGCTCGATTCGCCGCGCGTCACCGGCCGCTGCGACACGGTGCTGTCCTCGTTCAGCACGTACACGTAGTCGCCGTTGGGGCCATGGCGCAGCGCGGTGACGGGCACCACCACGGCGCTGCTCACGGTGCGCAGCAGCAGCCGCAGGTTGACGAACTGGTTCGGGAACAGCGCGTTGTCGGCGTTGGTGAAGCGGGCCTTGGCCTTGACGGTGCCGGTGGCGGTGTCGACCAGGTTGTCCAGCGTGGAGAAAGTGCCGTTCGCGAGCCGGCGAGTGCGGGTGCGGTCGAAGGCGGTGGCGTCGAGCTTGGCGCCCTGGGCCAGGCGCTCCTGCACCTCGGGCACGCGGTCCTGCGGGATGGCGAATTCGACGTCGATCGGCGCGATCTGAGTGATGGTGGCGACGCCGTTGGCGGTGCCGGTGGAGATGTAGTTGCCCGCGTCCACCGGCCGCAGGCCGATGCGCCCGCTCACCGGCGCGGTGATGCGGCTCCAGGCGAGATTGAGCTTGGCGGTGTTCTCGTTGGCGCGGTCGATGGCCACCGTGCCTTCGAGCTGCTTGACCAGCGCGGCCTGGGTGTCCACGTCCTGCCGGGCGATCGAGTCCTGGCCCAGCAGGGTCTGGTAGCGCTGCAGCGTGACGCGCGCCGCCGCGAGCTGCGCCTCGTCGCGCTGGCGTGCGCCGGTGGCCTGGCCGAGCGCGTTCTGGAACGGCTGCGGATCGATGGTGGCGAGCACGTCGCCCTTCTTGACCATCTGCCCTTCCTGGAAGAGCACCGCCGTGAGCACGCCCGACACCTGCGGCTGGACGATCACGTTGGCCAGCGGCGTGACGGTGCCCAGCGCCTCGAGCTGCACGGGAATGTCGGCCTGCCGGGCGGTCGCGATGCCGACCGTGCTGGAGGCCGCGCCGCCACCGCCACCACGCCCCCCCGGCCCGCCCGGGCCTCCGGGACCGCCCTGTCGCCCGGCGCCTGGTCCCGCACCAGGGCCGGCAACCGGCATCTTCGAGCGCTGGACCAGATACCAGGCGCCGCCGCCCAGCACCGCCAGCAGCAGCAGGGCCAGCAGGCTGCCCATCCAACGGCGTCTGCGTACCGTCGGATGCGTGGGAGACACGGTGGAAGGCAGAGGCTCGGTTGGTTTTTCTTGTTCCATGGACGGTGCGTGCGAAAGGTGCAGAGGTGCGGACCAGCGTAGTACAGCGCGGATGGTAGTCCGGCTCTTTGCTGGGCCGTAAAGCGGCGGTAAAGCTGGCTGGCGCCCCGTCGGAGCCTCCCCGAATTGCCGCGAAACCCCGCAATTCGCGCCGCCCGGCTGCAATTGGCGCCGCCTGCGCGCATTCCGTCGCACGGCGATGGCGGGCATGCGGGGCCGCCGGCACAGTCCACCCCATCGATTCCCTTGTGCCGCCTTTTCAGCTTTTCTTCACCTTTCACCTTCAACGGAGTGCCGCCATGCTGATGCAGATCATCCTTCACACGCCCAAGTGGGTGTTCGCCGTCTTCTTCCTGCTGCTGTGGCTCGGCGCCCGGCAACTGCTGGCCAACCAGGTGAGCCTGACCCGCGTCACGCTGATGCCCGTCGCCATGGGCGGCCTGTCGCTGTACGGCGTGGCCTCGGTCTTCGGCGACTCCTTCGGCGCCCTGCTGGGCTGGGCCGCCGCCGCCGCCGTGATGGCCGCCCTGGTGCTGCAGCGCCCGCTGCACGCCGCCACCCGCTACGACGCGGCCACCCGCCAGTTCGACGTGGCCGGCAGCCCGGTGCCGCTGATGCTCATGATGGGCATCTTCCTGACCAAGTACGTGGTCGGCGCCGCCCTGGCCATGCACCCCGAGCTGCGCCACCAGCCCACCCTCGCACTCGTGGTTCCCGTGCTGTACGGCGCGTTCACCGGTGTGTTCGCGGCCCGCGCCGCGCGCCTGTGGAAGCTGGCCATCCGCACTGACGCTATGGCTGCCGCCGCCCGCGCCGCCTAATATTCCCGGGCCACCACTTCCAGAAGAAGAAACGCCGCCATGAACGCGCTCCTGCTGATCCTCAAGGTTTCCGTCACGGTGGTGCTCGTCGCTTCCATCGCCGAGGCCCTGGTGCTTTCGTGGCGCAACGGCTGGCGCAGCTACGACTGGAAGGCCGCCGGCGTCTCGGTGTTCGACTTCCTGGTGCGCGAATACCCCCTGCGCTGGCTGCTGCCCCTGGCCTTCTGGACCGGCGCGATGGACTGGTTCTACGCCCACCGCCTCTTCACCCTGCCGATGGACCACTGGACCGGCTGGGCCGCCTGCTTCATCGGCCAGGAGTTCTGCTACTACTGGTACCACCGCGCCGCGCACCGCGTGCGGTGGTTCTGGTGCACCCATGCCATCCACCATTCGCCGAACCAGCTGAACCTGTCGGCCGCCTACCGCTTCGGCTGGACCGGCCGCCTCACCGGCACCCTGGCCTTCTTCATGCTGGCGCCGCTGCTGGGCATGCCGCCGCGGGTGATCCTGCTGATGCTCACGCTGAACCTGCTGTACCAGTTCTGGATCCACGCGACCTGGATCCCGCGCCTGGGCCCGCTCGAATGGGTGCTCAACACCCCCTCGGCCCACCGCGTGCACCATGCCTCGAACCTGGAATACCTGGACGGCAACTACGGCGGCGTGCTGATCGTGTTCGACCGCCTGTTCGGCACCTACATCCCGGAGCGCGCCGACGTGCCCTGCCGCTACGGCCTCGTCAACCCGGTCACCACGCACAACATCCTGGAGATCGAGTTCGGCCAGTGGCGCGCGCTCTTTCGCGACCTCGCCTCGGCCCGCTCGGTGCGCGCCTTCGTCGGCTACCTCGTGAAGCCGCCCGGCTGGAAGCCCGAGGGCCCCGGCGACACCACCGAGGAGCTGCGCCAGCGCGCGGCCCTGCAGGCGGCGCCGCAGCCTGCCGTGGCGACCACCGATTTCATTCCTGTCCAATACAAGGAGCTGTCATGACTTCCTACGCATCGTCCTCCGATTCCTCCCGCTGCGACGTCGAGCGCCTCGCACGCCGCCGCGCCGGCGCCAAGATGGGCTGGTACATCCACGCCTTCGTCTATGTGCTGGTCAACCTGGGGCTGGTCACCATCTCGGCCGCCAACGGCCGCAGCTGGGCGATGTATCCGCTCATGGGCTGGGGGCTGGGGCTCCTGATCCATGGGGCGGTGGTCTGGTTCATCGCACCGGGCGGCGGCTTCTACGACCGGCTGGTCGAACGCGAGCGCCGCGCGCTGGGGGGCCAGGACCGCGGATGAGTTCCACGACGCCGCTGCACCGCTTCCGCGCGGAAAACATCCGGGACATGCTGCGGCATGGCCTGATCACCGCCGTCTTCTGCTGCCTCATCGCCATCGCGATGACCATCACGGGGGGCGAGAACTGGGCCGGCCATCTGGTCTATTCGCTGGCCATCGGGATGATCAGCTGGCTGTTCATCGACACGGGGCGGCTCCTGCTCAGCGGGGACAGTGAAACCCACTGGCCGAACTGGCCCTGGGGCTTCATGCTGATCGCGCTGGGCGTGGCCGTCGGTTTCTTCGTGGGCAATCTCATCGGCGACGCCGTGTTCGGCGCGCCCCGGTACGACTTCCTCGACTTCAAGGGCCACAAGCTGGCGACCGGCGTCACGATCACCATCATCGCGACCGTCGGCATGTGCTTCTTCTTCTACAGCCTCGGCAAGAGCAAGCACATGCAGAGCCAGATCGAGCTGGCGCAGCGCAATGCCACCGAGGCACGGCTGAAGCTGCTGGAGACGCAGCTGGAGCCGCACATGCTCTTCAACACGCTGGCCAACCTGCGCGTGCTGATCACCGTCGACCCGCCCCGCGCCGTGGCCATGCTCGACCGCCTCAACAGCTACCTGCGCATGACGCTCAGCGGCTCGCGCGCGCTCTCGCATCCGCTGTCGGCCGAGTTCGAGCGGCTGGGCGACTACCTGGAGCTGATGTCGGTGCGCATGGGCGACCGGCTGCGCTACACGCTCGACCTGCCGCAGGATCTGCGCGATACGCCGGTGCCGCCGCTGCTGCTGCAGCCACTGGTGGAGAACAGCATCCGCCACGGGCTGGAGCCGAAGGTGGAAGGCGGCGAGATCGTCGTGCGTGCGCGCCGGCAAGAAGAAGGCGGCCTGCTGGTGATCGAGGTGAGCGACACCGGCGTGGGCCTCGGCGCGGCGCCGCCGTCGCAGGGCAGCGGCTTCGGGCTGGAGCAGGTGCGCGAGCGGCTGGCCACGGTGTACGGCGAGCGCGGCGGCATGCGCCTGGCGCCCTCGCCTTCGGGCGGCACCCTCGCCACGCTGAGCTTTCCGGCACCCGCCTGAATGCAACACGAAAACAACGACAAGATGACCACTGCATCCCCCACCGCCCTCATCGCCGAGGACGAGCCCCTTCTGGCCCAGGCCCTCAAGGCCGAACTGGCCGCGGCATGGCCCGAACTGCAGATCGTCGCCACCACGGGCGACGGCCGCAGCGCCGTGCGCGAGGCGTTGCGCTTGCTGCCGCAGGTGCTTTTCTTCGACATCCGCATGCCCGGGCTCGATGGCCTGGGCGCCGCCGCCGAACTGGCCGACTGCTGGCCCGCCGACGAAGCACCCATGCCCCAGCTGGTGTTCGTGACGGCCTACGACGAATACGCCGCCCGCGCCTTCGAGGCGCAGGCCATCGACTACGTGCTCAAGCCGGTGCAGCCCGACCGCCTGCGCAAGACCGTGGGCCGCCTGCAACAGGCGCTGGCCGCGCGGCAGCCGGCGGCCACGCCCGCGCTGGCGGATGCGGCGCTGGAACAGACGCTCGCCCAATGGCGCCAGGTGCTGGGCGCCGCCGGCGCAGGAGTCGCCACGGCTACACCCGCCCCGCTGCGCATGATCGCCGCCAGCGACGCCGGCGGCAGCACCGTGCGCATGGTGCCCATCGACGAAGTGCTTTATTTCGAGGCGGCCGACAAATACCTGCGCGTGCTGACCGCCACGCACGAATACCTGATCCGCACGCCGCTGAAGCAGCTGCTGCCCCAGCTCGACGCCGACACCTTCTGGCAAGTGCACCGGGCGGTGGTGGTGCGCAGTTCGGCCATCGAGTCGGTGCACCGCGACGAGGCCGGCAAGCTGCACCTGATGCTGCGCGGGCGGGCCGAGAAGATTCCGGTCAGCCGGCTCTACGCCCATCTTTTTCGCGCGATGTGAAATCGGCCGGGCGAGCGCCCAAAGAAAAAGCCGGCCCTTTCGGGGCCGGCTTTTTTCATTCAGTCACGATTGCCGTGGCTTTTTAGCGCCAGTGGCCATGTCCGCGGTAGTAGCCACGACCGTAGTAGCGCGGGCCGTAATAGGCCGGCGGGCCGTAGTAAACGGGGGCCGGACGGTAGTAGACCGGCGGCGGGCGGTAGTAAACCGGGGGCGGCGGCGCGTAGTAGACGGGGGCCGGCGGCACGTAGACCGGGGCCGGGTAGTAGGCCGGGCTGCCAACGCCCACGGCCACGCCGGGGACGCCGACGCCGATCGACCAGCTCACATCACTGCGGGCGCTGGCCGAGGTGGCGGCAAACAATGCACCGGCTGCCACGACGCCCGCGGCGGCCCACTTGAAAAAGGTTGAACGTGTGAAGCTCATGATCCTGCTCTCCTTGTTTGGCTGGGCAGTCCGGACCCGGACCGCCCATGTGGTGTATTGAACGCGGCAAATGCAAACGGGGTGCACCGGCCAATGTGAAGAACGTTGCCAAAGGTAACCCATAGGGGGTGCCCCCTAAAATGCCGCGATGACCTCCCCGACCGACAAAAGCGGCACCAAGACGACAGCTGCACCAAGCAATTTCCTGCGCCACGTGATCGAGAACGACCTCGCGCAGGGTGCCTATTCTGGCCGCAAGTGGGGCGGATCGCCCGGCAACGCCGCCCATCATGCGCAGGGCATGGCCGATCCGGCCAAGGTGCGCATGCGCTTTCCGCCCGAGCCCAACGGCTACCTGCACATCGGCCACGCCAAGAGCATCTGGCTCAACTTCGAGCTGGCCAAGGAATACGGCGGCGTGAGCCACCTGCGCTTCGACGACACCAACCCCGAGAAGGAAGACCAGGAATACGTCGATTCCATCCGCGACGCGGTGAAGTGGCTGGGCTACGAGACCTACCTGGCCGACCGCCCCAGCGCCCCCGGCACCCTGCAGCCGCACGAGTACTTTGCGAGCGACTACTTCGACTTCATGTACGAGGCTGCCGAATACCTGATCGGCGCCGGCCTCGCCTACGTCGACGAGCAAACGGCAGAGGAAGTGCGCGCGAACCGCGGCGACTTCAACACGCCCGGCACCGACAGCCCCTTCCGCACCCGCACGCCCGAGGAGAACCTCGCGCGCTTCCGCGCCATGCGCGACGGCCAGGTGGCCGACGGTGCCGCCATCCTGCGCGCGAAGATCGACATGGCCAGCACCAACATCAACATGCGCGACCCCGCGCTGTACCGCGTGCGCCGTGCCCACCACCACAACACCGGCGACAAGTGGTGCATCTACCCGATGTACACCTACGCGCACCCCATCGAGGACGCGCTCGAGCAGATCACCCACAGCATCTGCACACTGGAATTCGAAGACCAGCGCCCCTTCTACGACTGGCTGCTCGACCGCCTCGCCGAAGGCGGCCTCATCGCCAGCCCGCACCCGCGCCAGTACGAATTCGCGCGCCTGAACGTGACCCACGTGCTCACCAGCAAGCGCAAGCTGCGCCAGCTGGTCGAAGAGAAATACGTCGATGGCTGGGACGACCCGCGCATGCCCACCATCGCCGGCCTGCGCCGCCGCGGCTACACGCCCGAGGCGCTGCGCCTGTTCTGCGAACGCAGCGGCACCACCAAGTCGGGCGGCTGGATCGACTACGCCAGCCTCGAGGCCGCGCTGCGCGACACCCTCGACCCGGTCGCACCGCGTGCCATGGCCGTGCTCGACCCGGTCAAGCTGGTCATCACCAACTGGGGCGAACTGATGGGCGGTGACGATGTGCTCGACAACTGCTCGGCCCCGGTGCACCCGCACCACCCCGAGATGGGCCAGCGCGAGTTCAAGCTCGGCCGCGAGGTCTGGATCGAGCGCACCGACTATGAAGAAGTGCAGCCCAAGGGCTTCTTCCGCCTCTTCCCCGGCAACAAGGTGCGGCTGAAGTACGGCCACGTCATCGAATGCACCGGCGGCACCAAGGACGCCAGCGGCAGGCTCGTCGAGGTGCAGGCCACGCTGGTGCCCGACACCAAGAGCGGCACCCCCGGCGCCGACGCGATCAAGGTGAAGGGCAACATCACCTGGGTGGCCGCCGCAGACGCGGTGCAGGCCGAAGTGCGGCTCTACGAGCGCCTGTTTGCCGAAGCGCATCCGGGCAGCGGCGAACTGCTGGAAGAACTGAACAAGAACAGCCTGGAAGTGTGTTCGGCCTTCGTCGAGCCCTCGCTCGCCAAGGCCGAGCCGGGCGTCGGCATCCAGTTCGAACGGCACGGCTACTTCGTGCTCGACGCGAAGGCCAGCGCCGCCGCCGGCAAGCCGGTGTTCAACCGCGCGGCCGGGATGCGGGACAGCTGGGGCAAGTAAGCAAGCAGGCCCGCAGTTACTCGGGCCGCTTGTAGACCACCCCGATCACCGCGCTGTTCTCGTCAGTGGTGCAGACGGCCGAACGCCCCTGCGGCCCGACCCTCAGGTTGATCGTGTAGACCCCGTCGCGCGGCGTCGTGCCCTTGTCGGCGACGATGCTGGCCGGCGGCACCTTCAGTTCGCGCGCGGCCGCTGCCACGCAGTTCTTCACGCTGGCCTCGGGCGCGCCGCCCACCCGGATGCCCGGGCTGTTGCACGCCGCCAGCAGCAGGCCGGCCATCGCCGCGCAGGCGAGTTGGATGGAGCGTCGCATCGTCGTCGTCATACCGGATTCCCTGTGTCTCGAATGAACAGGTCGATTGGAGCCGAGCCGGCCGCCGGAGGTTGCAGGACGGACCCGGGCTATCCTGTCGGCACATGAATCGTCCGAGCCCTTCGTCCCCTCGTTCTTCGCCTGCGCCGTCCTCCTCCCGCCTGATCCGCTTCAACAAGCCTTATGGCGTGCTCAGCCAGTTCACGCCCGAGGGCCGCTGGCGCGGGCTCAAGGAATTCATCGACATCCCCGGCGTCTACGTCGCCGGCCGGCTCGATGCCGACAGCGAAGGCCTGCTGCTGCTCACCGACGACGGCAGGCTCCAGGCGCGCATCGCCGATCCGCGCTTCAAGATGGAAAAGATCTACTGGGTGCAGGTCGAAGGCGAGCCGACCGAAGCGGCGCTTGCCGCCCTGCGCAATGGCGTGCAGCTCAACGACGGCCTCACCCGCCCGGCGCGCGCCCGGCTGCTCGACCCGCCGCCCGAGGTGTGGGAACGGCAGCCGCCCATCCGCGAGCGCAAGAGCATTCCCACCGCATGGATCGAGCTCGCGATCCGCGAGGGCCGCAACCGCCAGGTGCGGCGCATGACGGCGGCCGTGGGGCTGCCGACGCTGCGGCTGATCCGCGCCGCGATCGGCCCTCACACGCTCGAAGGCCTCGCGCCTGGAACCTGGAGCGGATAGCGCCCTCCATCCACCGACATTCCGACCTTCTCTTCAAATGAAGCAAACGCCCTCCTATTCCCTCACCCATCTCGCCCTCGACCGCCGCAGCGCCGTGCTCGGCACCATCGGCCTGATCGCCGCGATGCACGCCTGCGCCGCGACCAAGTCGACGGCAGCAAAGAAACAGCCTGCGGCAACACCCGGCGTATGGCCACGCGCATCGCAGGTGCCCGGCGGCGTCGCCCGCCTGTCGCTGGGGCCGTCGGCCAAACGGCCGCAGGCCTTCGCGGGCGACATCCCCCTGCTGGTGGTGGGCGACGCCATCGAATGGACCGCGCTCGTCGGCATTCCGCTCGCGACCGAACCCGGCGAGGCAAGTGTCACCGTGCGCGCCGAAGGCAAGCCCGAACGCCAGATCGCCTACACCGTGGCCCCGAAGCAGTACCGCGAGCAGCGCCTCACCGTGGCCCCACGCACCGTCGACCTGTCGCCCGAGGACGAGGCGCGCTACATCAAGGAGCGCGACCACCTCACCGGCGTGATGGCCACCCTCACCGACATGAGCCCCGACTCCGCCCTGCAGATGCGCGTGCCCGTCCCCGGCCGCCGCTCCAGTTCCTTCGGCCTGCGCCGCGTGTTCAACGGCCAGTCGCGCAATCCGCACAGCGGCATGGACATCGCGGCCGGCACCGGCACGCCGGTGCTCGCGCCCCTGCCCGGCAAGGTGATCGATACGGGAGACTATTTCTTCAACGGCGGAACCGTCTGGCTCGACCACGGCGGCGGCCTGCTGACCATGTACTGCCACCTGAGCCGCATCGACGTGAAGGTCGGCGACGTGATGAAGACCGGCGAACAGCTTGCAGCCGTGGGCGCCACCGGGCGGGTGACGGGGCCGCATCTGCATTGGTCGGTGATGCTGAACCGGGCGATGGTGGACCCGGCGTTGTTCATTGCGGCCTGACATAGACGAAACCGCTCCAACGATGGCCGCCGATCCCGCCTTCACCGAAGCCTGCCTCGCCACATCGATCCGCCCCGGCAGCCGGCGCGACATCCTCGCCCTGCTCAACGAGCGCCTGCACCCGGCCCTGAAGGCGATCGTCGCGGCCGAGGTTTCGTCAGGCAACCGCGTCTGCGACGCGGGCACCGACTGGCCCGACCCCGGCTCGGTGCACGTCACGCTCGACAAGCACTTCGACGCCCGCCACGCCAGCGCCGAAGCCATCTTCAGCCCTTGCGACGACCCGCACTACTGGCACGCGGACTACAGCACCGCGGACAAACCGCGGCACCTGCTGATCTGCTGACCGACCGACCGGCCTCAGATCGGCTTGGTCAGATAAACCGCCTCGCGCCCCACGATCGCACGCTGGGCCGGCATGAAGATCGTGCAGTCGTCGCACAGCGCACGGATCTCCTCGTCGCCGTTGGTCGCGATCAGCTCGCCCTTGGCGAAGGTCTCGAAGCCGATGAGCGGGCGCACGAAGGCGAAGTCGGGCGACTTGATGACGTAGGTCTGCAGCAGCTGGAAGCGCCGTTGCGGCTCGGGTGGCGGGGTGGCCGGGTCCTTGTCGACGAGGCCGAAGTGGGCGAGGAAGTCGTAGGTGACGGCGGTGGCGAGATCAGACGCGGAGCGCAGGAAGTGCTGGCCGCATTCGACCACCATCGCCACGCCCTTGCCGTCGGGGCCGCCGTGGCTGCCGTACTGGATGAGCGGCGTGCCGGAGCCCAGGCCGTCGGGCATCACGAGGTGCACCGCGGGGCGGCCGATGGCCTGCGCGACCCGGGCGTTGCGCTCGAAGCCCGGGTACACCCAGAAGGGCACGACGGGCTGGCTGGTCGAGTGGATGTCGAGGATGTGGTCGGCCGCGTCCACCACCGGGCGCAGGATGCGCGCGCGGCTCAGCTCGGGGCTGTCCTCCTTGCCGTCCAGCCATTCGGGCGACCAGATGCGGTTGAGGTTGTGCACCAGCTGCCGGCTGTCGAAGGGCAGCGCCTCGTTGAAGGATTCATACGCCGCCACGTTGGCGAAGCTGACGGTGAGCGTGCCGATCTTGGGACGCACGTCGTTGTCGAGCAGGTGCGTGGCCGCCGTCATGCCGCAGATCTCGTTGCCGTGCGTGAGCGCGTTGATCAGCACGTGCGGGCCAGGCTTGCCGGACTCGAAGCGGTGCACGTAGTCGACGCCGACGTTGCCCTTGCGGTAGGCGGACAGGTCGCGGGGGAGGACTTCGAGGGCGGGGGGAGCTTGGGTCATGGGGCGATGGATGATGAAAGCGAAGCAGCCGGCCAGTTTGCTACAGGGCGCGCCTTTGCGCCCGCGGGCGCCGCAACACCGGCCCGCGCCGCTCAACCTTCATCGCTGGCTCAGCGCACCTGCTGGTAGTCCACCGGCACCCAGGCGTAGCCCTTGCCTTCGGCCCGCACGTGGCCGAGCCCCGGGAACGGCAGGTGCGCGCTGCCGACCAGGTAGCGGCCCTTGGCCGCGTCGGCGTACGCCTTCTTGCGCTCGGCCGCTGCGGGCCTGGAGTCGACGTCGAACGAAATGGTGATCTGCGGCTGCGCGAACTGCACGGCGGCCACGTGCATCAGGTCGCCCCACAGCACCAGCTTCTGGCCCTTGGACTCGACGACGTAGATGTTGTGACCGGGCGTGTGGCCGTGGGCGGGCACGGCCCTGATGCCGGGCGCCAGTTCGGTGCCGCCCTTCATGCCCTTGAACTTGCCGGCTTCCACGTAGGGGTTGAGCGAGGCCATCGCGCCCTGGAAGAAGCCCTTCATCTCGGCGGAGGCCTTCTCCAGGTTGGCCTTGTTCAGCCAGAAGTCGGCGTCTTCCTGCCCGGCGTGGATGGTGGCGTTGGGAAAGACCAGCTTGCCGTCCTGCACCAGGCCGCCGACGTGGTCGCCGTGCATGTGGGTGATGAGCACGTCGTCGACCTGCTCGGGCTGGTAGCCCGCGGCCTTGAGGTTGGCCTGCAGGTTGCCGAGCGTGGGGCCGAAGAGGCCGCCGGCGCCGGTGTCGACCAGCACCAGCTTGCTGCCTGTGTTGATGAGGTAGCCGTTCACCGATGTGGGCACGGCGTCCTTCTCGAAGCCGCGGTCGAGCAGCTTGCCGACCTGAGCTTGGGTGGTGTTGGTGAGCAGCTTCTTGGGCTCGAGGTCGAGGGTGCCGTCGAACAGCGCCGTCACCTCGAAGTCGCCGAGCATCATCCGGTAGAAGCCCGGCGCCTGGGTCTTGACCTGCGGCGCGCCGGCCTGCGCCACGGAAGAGAACGAAAGGATCAGCAGGCTGCCGGCCAGTGCGGCGACGCCTTTGCGCAGCCAGCGAGCGGGTGTCGTTGTCATGGGTCTACTCCTCGGCGGTTGTAAGGGGCGCCGAGAATAGCCCAAGCCGCTGCACCTTGCCGCTTACCAGTTGACTTCGCGCTCCGGTGTCGCCGAGATGTGGTGGATCGACAGGTCGGCGCCGTCGTATTCCTCTTCCTGCGACAGCCGCAGTCCGGCCACCGCCTTGAGCGCGCCGTACACCGCCGCGCCAGCCAGTGCGGCCCAGGCCACGCCCATCACGGTGCCGATGAGTTGCGCCCACACGTTCACGCCGCCGATGCCGCCCAGCGCCTGCGTGCCGAAGATGCCCGCCGCGATGCCGCCCCAGGTGCCGCACAGGCCGTGCAGCGGCCACACGCCGAGCACGTCGTCGATCTTCCACTTGTTCTGCGTGAGCGTGAACAGCTTGACGAAGATGCCGCCGGCCACGCCGCCCACCACCAGCGCGCCCAGCGGGTGCATCAGGTCGGAGCCGGCGCACACCGCCACCAGGCCGGCGAGCGGGCCGTTGTAGACGAAGCCCGGGTCGTTCTTGCCCATGGCCAGCGCCACCAGCGTGCCGCCGACCATCGCCATCAGCGAGTTCACGGCCACCAGGCCGGAGATCTTGTCGATGCTCTGCGCGCTCATCACGTTGAAGCCGAACCAGCCCACGCACAGCACCCACGCGCCCAGCGCCAGGAACGGGATGTTCGACGGCGGATGCGCGCTCAGCGAGCCGTCGCCGCGGTAGCGGTTGCGCCGCGCCCCCAGCAGCAGCACCGCCGGCAGCGCCAGCCAGCCGCCCACCGCATGCACCACGACGGAGCCAGCGAAGTCGTGGAACTCGTGGCCCGTCAGCGAGGCGATCCATTCCTGGATGCCGAAGTGCTTGTTCCAGGCGATGCCCTCGAAGAGCGGGTAGACGAAGCCGACGATCACCGCCGTGGCGATGAGCTGCGGCCAGAACTTGGCGCGCTCGGCAATGCCGCCCGAGATGATGGCCGGTATGGCCGCGGCGAAGGTCAGCAGGAAGAAGAACTTCACCAGCTCGTAGCCGCTCCTGGCCGACAGCTCGGTGGCGCTCACGAAGAAATGCGTGCCGTAGGCCACGCCGTAGCCCACCAGGAAATACACGATGGTCGAGACCGAGAAGTCGACCAGGATCTTCACCAGCGCATTGACCTGGTTCTTCTTGCGCACGGTGCCCAGTTCGAGAAAGGCAAAGCCGGCGTGCATGGCCAGGACCATGATGGCGCCGAGAAGGATGAACAGCGCGTCTGCGCCCTGTTTGAGTGCGTCCATTGGAGCTTCTTGCGGATTTTTGGTTTGAATTGGTGCGTCGCACCTGAATCAACCGGCGCGGCGGGCCAATGAAGCAAAAATGGTGCCTGAAAGCTCTCTGATGGTGCGAAATGAACCAATACCGGGCCGATCACGGCCCGCCGCGCACCGGATCAGGCCGCGCCGATGCCCGTGCGCAGGGCATCGCGATAGCGGCGACTGCAGGGCACGGTGGTGCCGTCGCGCATGTGCAGCCGGGCGTCGCCGCCGTCCAGCGGCTCGATTTCCTTGATGCGCCCCAGGTTCACTGCATGGCTGCGGTGCACGCGCACGAAGAGCGCCGGGTCGAGCTGGGCCAGGAAGTCGGTCAGCGTGGAGCGCAGCAGGTAGTCGTGGCCGTTGACGTGCAGGCCGACGTAGTTGCCCTCGGCCTGGAGCCAGTCGATGTCTGTGGCGGCGATGAGGAATTCGCGGCGCAGCTTGCGCACCAGGAAGCGTTCGGGGCGGGCTGGCGGTGGCGGGGGTGCGTCGGGCACGGAGGGTTCGAATCCCTCCGGTGCCGCCAGAGCCGGAATCGGGACGGGAGCCGGCGCAGTCACGCCCTCCTCCGGCGCATCCAGCACCCGCGCCTCCCCCTGCAGACGCAGCAGGAACAGCCGGTACGCCCAGATGCCGAACACGATGCTCGCGTACACCCGCACGTCCTTCAGGTACTCGTAGCTCCACTGGCCGGCCCAGTTCCAGAAGTCGTAGCGTTCGCCCGCCATGGCGTAGACCATCGACCGCAGCCCGAACATGCCTGCCACGTGCACCACGCTGAACACCACGCTCGCCACCAGGTGCCAGGCCAGGAAGCGCAGCAGATGGGTGCGCGCCAGCGGCGACAGCCGGCGCTCGACCGCCGCCAGCGCCGGCACCAGCAGCAACAGCACCAGGTGGCTCGACACCTCCCAGGTCGCGACCTCCCAGTTGGGCCGGGGCACGGCGCGCGTGCGCACGTCCATGATCGCCACCATGGTGCTGAACGCGGCCTGCAGCGTCATCAGCACGATCCAGAAAGCCACCTCCAGCGGACGGCGGATCGGCGCGTAGCGTTCGTACAGGTTCTTGCGGGGGTCTCCCATGGCCGGGATTCTCCCGAAAACGGGCCCCGGGACGGCTTTTCGGGGCCGGATTTCGTCCCCGCGGGCCACCGCTCGTCACAAAGCGGGAGCGATCCGTCCCCCGGCCGCGCCGCGCGGGGCGGCCGGGCCGAGCATGGCGGCCTTCCCGCTTCGAGGAGCCGCCCATGACCGCCGATCCCGTTCCAGCAATTCCATTCGACCACCGCCGCCACGACATCGACGCCCTGCGCGCGCTGGCCTTCCTCTTCGTCATCCTCTATCACGTGGGCATGTACTACGTGGCCGACTGGCCCTGGCACCTCAAGAGCCCGCACGCGGCCGAATGGCTGCAATGGCCGATGCGCATCCTGAACCTGTGGCGCATGGACCTGGTCTTCCTGATCTCGGGCGTGTCGCTCGGCTTCCTGAGCCGGGGCCAGGGCACCTGGGGCCTGCTGCGCAGCCGGGGCCTGCGGCTGATGCTGCCGCTGGCCTTCGGCATGGCGGTGATCGTGCCCTACCAGGCCTACGCGCAGGGCGTGGCCAACGGGATGGTCGCGCCGGGCTTCGGCGCCTTCCTGCTGCGCTACCTGTCGATGGCCCAGCCCTGGCCGAAGCAGGCCTTCGACGGCGCGGAGTTCGGCATCACCTGGAACCACCTCTGGTACCTGCCCTATCTATTTACCTACACGGCACTGGTCGCGCTGACGCTGCCGCTGTGGAAATCCGCTGCCGGCCAGCGGCTGCGCGCAGCCTTCAACGGCCTGCGCGGCTGGAAGCTGCTGCTGTTGCCGGTGGTGCCGCTGCTGGTCTTCACGGTGCTGCTGGCCTCGCGCTTTCCGGCCACGCACAACCTGGTGCGCGATTTCCACCTGCACAGCCT
Organism: Variovorax sp. 278MFTsu5.1; assembly: GCF_048305045.1. Classification (NCBI taxonomy): domain Bacteria; kingdom Pseudomonadati; phylum Pseudomonadota; class Betaproteobacteria; order Burkholderiales; family Comamonadaceae; genus Variovorax; species Variovorax sp. 278MFTsu5.1. The sequence continues at coordinate 2,416,798 of NZ_CP157622.1, read as the reverse complement.
CTACTTCACGATGTTCCTCTACGGCTACTGGATGGGCGTGGACACCGGCGTGTGGAAGGAGCTGGAACGGCTGCGCCGCATGTCGCTCGCGCTGGCGGTCGCGGTGATCGCCGCCTTCATCGCGCTGCGCACCGGCATGAAGAGCCCGCCCCCGGGCCTGCTGATGGACACGCTGCGCATGCTCTACCTGTGGCTGGCCGTCGCGACCATCCTCGGCCACGGCCATCGCCACCTGAACCGCCCCTGGCCCTGGCTGCGCTGGGCCAACGAGTCGGTGTACCCGTGGTACGTGCTGCACCAGACGCTGATCATCGCCGGCGTGACCCTGCTGGCCCCGTTCGCGCTCGGTCCGGTCATGGAGCCCGCGCTGCTGGTGGCGCTGACGCTGCTGGGCTGCTGGCTGCTGACGGAAGGGCTGATCCGCCGCACCGACCTGCTGCGGCCGCTCTTCGGGCTGAAGCTCAGGCCGCGGGCTGCGCCTTCTTCGGCAGCGCGGAAGCAGGATCTTCGACCGGAACCAGGATTGCGTTCCCCGTCGCCACGAGCTTGAGCGAATCGGCACCCTCGCCCTGCGCATAGAGTTCGGCCGCCGCGAACACCTGCTTGCGCCCGGCCTTCACCACCCGCCCGCGCGCCACGAAGGCGCGGCCGATGGCGGGCGAGACGCAGTTCACCGAGAAATGCGACGCCAGCACGCGGCCCGCCACGGTGGCGGCCGCGTAGCCGCTCACGGTGTCGAGCATCGCGCCGATCATTCCGGCATGCAGGAAGCCGGCGTACTGGCCCATATCCTCCTCGCGCCAGTTCATGCGCAGTTCGGCTTCGCCGTTGGCAGCGCTGGTCACTTCGAAGCCGGCCCAGCGGTTGAAGGCGGCGGTCTTGTTGATGGCCTGGATGGTGTCGAGCATGGCGGTGTGTCCTTGTCCGGGGTTGGGTGGAAAGACGATGCAACCACTCTATGAAGCACGCACCGCATCCGCCGTCGCGCGCGCGACCGGAAACGCCGTGCCGGTTGCATTGGCGACAGCGCCGCCGGCTGCATGAAGTTTTTTTGACGATGCCTTAACCCCGATCGCCGGGGCCGCCCGTATGAGCCTGGGTCATTCATCACCTTCGCTCCAGAGGCATCCCATGAAAGCATCGACTTCCGCCCTCCTCCGCGCCACCGCCGGTGCCGCCGTCCTGCTGGTCCTGAGCCTGAGCGCCCAGGGTCAGGCGACTACACAACCCTCCACGGCAGCCACCGACTCGCGCATCACCCAGGTCAAGGTCTACCCCGGCAGCGCCACCGTGGAGCGCGTGGCGCGCGTCGCGGCCGGCGCGCGCTCGGTCACCTTCGCCTGCCTGCCCGCGGGGCTGGACGTGCAGAGCCTGCAGGTGTCGGCCGATGCTTCGGTGCGCATCGGCGAAACCTCGGTGCTCAGCGAGCAGCGCGAGCTCTCGGCACGCTGCTCGACCAGCCCGCTCGACGGCCGCATCCGCGAGCTCGAGGACCAGAAGGCCGCCCTGCAGGCCGAGAACGACGCGCTGGGCATGGTCACCGGCTACCTCAAGGGCCTGGCCGGCGGCGGCGGCGACGCCCCCGGCGCGCGCGCGCCGATGGACGCGCGCAACCTCGCCGCCATGACCGAGGCCATGCGCCGCACCGGGCAGGATTCGCTGCTCAAGCAGCACCAGATTCAGCGCAAACAGGCCGAGATCGACCGCCAGCTCAACCCGCTGCTGGCCGAGCGCACCCGCACCCAGGGCAACGGCGGCCAGGTGACGGCCGTGACGGTGACCCTGGCCGCGGGCGCCGACGCCGACGTCAAGCTCAGCTACCAGGTCAACGGCCCCGGCTGGACGCCCACCTACCGCGCGCTGCTCGACACCACCACGCGCAAGGTGCGCATCGAGCGCCAGGCGCTGGTGGCGCAGGCCACGGGCGAGGACTGGCGCGGCGTGAAGCTGGTGCTCTCCACCGGCCAGCCGCGACGCGAGACCGCCGGCCGCCTGCCCACGGCGTGGCGCATCGGCATCGAGCCGCCGCCGCGCCCGCTGGCGGAGATGGCCTACCCCGCCGCGCCGGCGGCGGCCATGGCGCCCTCGCCCATCATGGCCAGCAAGTCCATGGACAGCCGCGAGCGCCGGACGGAACCGCTGTTCGACGTGAGCGTGTTCGACAACAGCTTCGCCACCGAATTCTCGGTGCCGCAGGCCATCGACGTGCCCTCCAACGGCCAGCGCGTGACCATGGCGCTGGGCCAGCACGAAGATACGGCCAAGCTCGCCGCGCGCACCAGCCCGCGCGTGGACGCCAGCGCTTTCCTCGTCGCCGAACTCGACCAGCCCGCCGGCGTGTGGCCCGCCGGCCCCATGCAGCTCTACCGCGATGGCGCCTTCGTCGGCAGCGGCCGCTGGAACGCGCCCACCGATGCGCGCCTGACGCTTTCCTTCGGCCGCGACGAGCTGGTGCGCGTGCAGGCCGAGCCCGAGCGCGACAACCAGGGCACGGGCGGCTTCGCCGGCTCGCGCGCCGAGCGCAAGGTGCAGCGCGCCTACGTGGTCGAGAACCGCCACCGCACGCCGATCACCGTGCAGGTGCTCGAAGCCGCGCCGGTCTCGGTGGACGAGAAGGTGCGCGTGGCCTCGGAGTTCTCGCCGCAGCCCGCCGAACTGGCCTGGAACAAGCAGCCCGGCCTGGCCATGTGGCAGCTCGACCTCGCGGCCGGCCAGACCGCACGCGTGACGGCCGACTACACCATCGGCTATCCGAAGGACGCGCGGCTGCAGATGCGCTGAGCCGCCTGCTCCGTCAGAAGTCGAACCTGGCCGACAGCTCGAAGGTGCGCCGCGGCGCCAGCAGCACCTGCGAGGTCGCGCGGCCCACCCAGGTGGCGTAGAGCTTGTCGGTCAGGTTGCGCACGCGGAAAGTCAGCAAGGCGTTGCGCATCCTGTAGCTCACCGCCGCGTCGAGCGTGGTGAAGCCGTTGATGCGGATCTGGTTGGCGTTGTCGGTGTACATGTGGCCCGTGTGGTTCAACGACGCGAAGTACTCGAACTTCGATCCCTCGGGCCGGTAGGTCGCGAAGAGATTGGCCACCCGCTCGGGCACGTTCGGCGGCGTCTTGCCCACGCGCGAGACGCCGCCGGCCTCGATCAGCGTGTCGTAGCGCGCATCGAGCGCGGCGAGGTTGCCGGCCAGCGTCCATTCACGCGTCGGCCGCCACACGGCCGAGAGCTCCACGCCGCGAGAAGACTGCCGCCCGTTGTTCACCGTGTTGCGCGCATCGTTGGGGTCGCGCGAGAGCACGTTGTCGAGCTCGATCCTGTAGAGGGCCGCCGTCCACTCCAGCTTCGCCTCGGGCAGGCTCTGCTTGAAGCCCACCTCGGCCTGCTTGCCGCGCGACATCGGAAAGGCCGCGTTCGACGCCGAAAGCAGGAAGAGCGAGTTCACCGGCAGCGTCGCGTTGGTGTACTGCGCATACACGCTCGAATCCGGCGTGATGTCGTACACCGCGCCGATGCGCCCCGAGGTCGAGCGGTAGCTGGTGCCGAAGCGGGAGTAGCTGCCCAGGTTCAGGTCGGCGATGCTGCGGTCGACCTCGGTGCGGTCGTGGCGCAGGCCGCCCACCAGCGTGAGGCCGCGCACCGGCTTGATCGCGTCTTCCACGAAGGCCGACGCGACCTTCACGTTCGACGTGGTGTCGGTGCGGTTGCCCGCGCCCGTGGTGAGCGCGAGGCTGTCGTTGAAGGGTGCGATGTACGGGTCGAACACCGGCACGCGCAGCAGGTTCGCGGTGGCGGCACTGCCGTTGGAGAAGCGGCGCTGGCTGCCGAAGCGCGTCTCGCTGTATTCGCCGCCGGCGACGAAGCGGTTGTCCATGCCGCCGAGCGTGCCCTTGTGCGTGGCATCGAAGCGGTTCAGCCAGAAGTCCTGGTCGTGGGTGATCAGCGTCTGGTCGCGCGCGATGCTGGCGGGCGCAACGAAGACCGCGCTCTCGGAGTTGCGGAACACGCGGTTCGCCTTGTTGGCCGAGAACTCGTTGCGCCACGACCAGCCGCCGTCGAGCTGGCCCGTGAGCCGCGCGCGCAGCCAGTAGGTTTCAGACGAGTTCTCGTCGTCGGGCACGTTGTAGTTGCTGCGTGCCAGGCGCCGGTCGATCACGCGGCCGTCGGGCGTGCTGACCACGTTGGTCGGCTGCGTGGCGAAGCTGGCCGGCACCAGCGGCGTGCCCCAGTAGGCCTGGTTGTTGTCGCGCAGGTAGTCGAACGAAAGATCCAGCTTCACCGAGCCGCCGAAGTCGACCATCAGCCCGCTGGTGAAGTGGTCGATGCGCTCGCCGTTGCGCGCGATGGTGCCCACCTTCGTGTCGTTGCGGCTGTAGTCCAGCCGGTAGGCGCTGGCATCGCCCAGCGCGCCGCCGAAGCCGAATGCAGCGCGCGTGGAGCCGTAGCTGCCGTACGAGAGCAGCGCCTCCTTGTTCGGGTTGCTGCGGTCGGGCCGCTTGGTCACGAAGTTGACGACGCCGCCGATGGCACCCTCGCCATCGAGCACCGAGGCCGGGCCCTTCAACACCTCGATGCGCTCGTAGTTCCAGGTGTCCTGCACGCGGTTGGTCACGCCCGCGCCGGAACTGCGCACGCCGTCGTACAGGTACATGAGGCTGGTGAAGCCGCGCGTGGACAGCGTGGTCGGCGACGACGGCGGCCCGCCGCCCGAGAGGCCCGCCATGCCGCGCAGCGCCTCGCTGAAGGTGCGCGCGCCGCGCTGCTGCATGGTGTCCTGCTGCAGGATCTCGACCGAGGCCGGCGTCTCGCGCACCGAGAGGCCGAGGCGCGAGGCCGTGCCGCTCGACTCCTCCAGATGCAGGCCGCTGGCGTCGCGGCTGCCTTCGACGGTGATGGTGCCGAGCTCGCCGCCGCCGGCCTGCTGCGCGTACGAAACCTGGAATGCGGTGGCTGCGGCCATCGCCATGGCCGTGCGGATGAGGGTTGTCATTGGATTGATTGCAAGGAATTGCGGGAAGAAAAGAAAAGCCGGGTGGCCGCTAGGCGACCGAGAAGCGCCGCAGCCGCCACGCCGCGAGGCCGAACAGCAGCAGGCTGGGCACCAGCAGTTGCATCACGGCGATGGCCGCCTGCTCGCGCACGAGGCCGGCGGACTCTTCCTGCCAGGCGAATGCGGGAATGCGGTCGAACTCGGTGGGCACCAGCGCGTCGCGCGCGTCGATGCGTGGGGAGAAGAAGCGCTTCCAGGCCTCGTGATAGGCGACGGTCTGGGCCTCGAAGCGCGCCTGGCGCCGCGTGCCGGTGCCGGCCAGCGCCGTCATGCCCTCGTAGGCCACTGCCGCCGGAGACACCGCGCTGAAGCGCGCGAGCAGCGCCTGCTGCCCGGCCTGCTGCGCGTCGAAGCGGTCGAGCTCGGGCTTGATGGCCTCGTCGACTTCCTTCTCGATCAGGTAGTTGCCCAGCGCACGGCCGGCGATCTCGACCTTGCCGTCGCGCGGCACGAGGATCGCGCCGCGGCCCACGTGCCGGTAGTCGGTGCTCATCAGGTCGGCGTGCCGCTTCATCGCCTCGGCGGTGACGATGCGCTGCCGCGTGGCCAGCTCGGTGCGCGATGGCGCGGGGCTGGCCTGCGTCACTGCAAGGTTCAGCAGCACCGGAGCCACCAGCACCAGCAGCACCCAGGCGATGACGAGCACCATCGCGTTGGTCGCCGACGAGGCGCCGAAGGCATTCACCGCCACCACCAGCGCGAACCAGAAGAGCACGTACGCCCCCACCAGCAGCGCCCACCACCACAGGGCGGCACCCGGCGAGCCGGCCAGCCCGGCCTGCCGCGCCACCAGCAGCACGGCCACCGGCAGCAGCACGGCGGGCCCCAGCAGCACCGCCGCGCGCACCGTAAGCTTGCCGGCGAGCAGCGTGCGCAGGCGCAGCGGCTGCGACAGCAGCAGCCTCAGCGTGCCGTTCTCGCGCTCGGCCGAGAGCAGGTTGTAGCCCAGCGCGAAGATGAGCAGCGGCAGCAGGTAGACGATGACGAAGGCCAGGTCGAAGTGCCCGCTCAGCAGGTGCCAGGGGCTTTCGATGTCGCTGGGGTTCATGAACACCACGCGGCTCTGGTTCGTGACCTTGAACTGGCTCGGATAGAGGTCGCTCTGCCCCAGCGCGAGCGGGCCCAGCGGCGCGGTCGGCAGGATCGCGTGCTGCCCGCCGTAGCCGCTGGCCATGCGAGAAGGATCGGCCGGGTTCTCGAAGGGCGTGGGCTGCGCGGTGCCGGCGAGGATGCTTTCGAGCAGCGCGCGCTGCGCCGCGCGCGTGTCGCGGTCGGCCTGCGCGACAGCCGCCTGCGCGCGGTCGCGGCTCGCCGTCTGCAGCAGCCCGTTGCCGAGCGCATAGGCCACCAGCAGCAGGAACAGCAGGCCGACGGCCCACAGCGTGCGCTCGGCGAACATCAGGCGGCATTCCTGGCGCATCACGGCCAGCAGCCGGCGGCCCTGCGGCGGATCGACGATGGAAACGGGAACGGAGGAGGAAACCGAGGAAGAAGTGGTCGTCGTCATGTACGGCTTGCCTCAGAGCGCGCGCTGCCGCGAGGCGGTGAATGCCGCGAAGGCGGCGGCCAGCAGCAGGCCCGCGCACAGCACGGCGAAGCTGCGCATCTGGTGCATCAGCGCCCAGGCCGCGCGCGGCGGCTGGTAGTCGAAGGGCGGCACCGTCGCCCACAGTTCGGGCGTCGCCTGGTAGGCGAAATGCTGGTCGCCCAGCGGGTCGGCGTGCGCCACCAGGTCTTCGCTCATCAGGTCCTGGATATGGCGGCGATGCAGCTCGGCGGCGGTGGTGAAGCTGCGGTGGTGCGCGAAGTCGGTGCCTGCCATGCCCATCGAGAAGCTGCGCACCGCGAGAACGGGCACCAGCAGGCCGCTCCATTCCTGCACCGCCTGCTGGCGCTCCCAGGTGTCCCACAGGCGGCCGTAGTGGCGGTCGTACACCGGGTACGAGGCCTGGTCGTCCAGGCGCAGCGCGATGCCCCACTTGCTCAGCGGCACGTCGCGCCCCCAGCGTTCGGTGGAGCCGAAGTTCTTCTGCCACACCTCGTCGGACACGGTCTTGAGTTCCGCGCCGAGCTGGCGGTTGAACTCCAGCCGCGTCGGGCTCGGGAACCATGCGCGCGACAGCTCCGAGAGCACGCGCGGCGCCATCACCGCCTGAGCGATCCAGATGGCCAGCAGCAGCGTGATCGCCATGCGCGAGGTCGAGCAGGCCGCGGAAACGCCGAGCACCAGGAACACGAAGATGCCCAGGTACACGGCATAGCCGACGGTCCAGGCGCCCAGCCTGAGCAGCGCGTCGAGCCGCTCGCCGTCGTCCGCGCCGGCCCCCACGGCGATGGCCGCGACAAGCCCCGCCGGCACCAGCAGCACGGCCAGCGACGCCGTCAGCGCCAGCGCCTTGCCGCCAAGCAGCCGCAGCGGCGACACGCCCAGGCTCAGCGTCTGCCGCAGGATGCCTTGCTCGCGCTCGGCCGCGAAGGCGTTGAAGCCCAGCACGATCACCAGCAGCGGGCCGAGCACCTGCAATATCCAGCCGACCGAGAGATTGCCGAAGCGCTGCAGGCCGGTCGCGTCCTGCGCCGCGTTGAACTTCACCTCGCTCTGGCGATGCGCCTGCAGCCACACGGTGCTGCCGATGAAGAGGTTGATGCCCGGATCGATCATCGACAGCACCGCCTCGGGCTTGAAGGCGTGCATGCCCTGGTGCGCGGCGTCGTGCGGATGGCGGCGGTCCTGCCGCAGCCAGTCGCGGTAGTCCATGGCCTGCGCGGCGCGCTGCTCGGCCTGCGCGTCGCGCTGGTGCGCCCAGCCCACGGCGAGCGCGGTCAGCAGCAGCACCGCCACCAGTCCACCGGCCCAGTGGAGGCGCCCGTCGCGCAGGCGTTCGAGGAATTCGCGGCGTGCGATCCAGTTCACGAGCTGCATGTCATGCCCTCATGTGCGCCAGGTAGAGGGACTGCAGGTCGGTGCGCGCGATCTGCGCCTCGCCGTCCAGGCTCTCGACGAGGCGGCCGCGCTTCATGATCCCGACGCGCGTGGCGGTCTGCTGCGCGTGGAACAGGTCGTGCGTGGTGGTGAGCACGGCCACGCCGTTATCGGCGGCGCGGCGCAGCAGGCCCGAGAACTCGCTCGCGGCCTGCGGGTCGAGCCCCGAGGTGGGCTCGTCGAGCAGCAGCGCCTTCGCCTGCTTGGCCAGCGCGACCGCGATCCACACCTTCTGTCGCATGCCCTTGGAGTAGGCCGACACGCGCCTGTCGGCCGCTGCATGGTCCAGCCCCACCTCGGTCATCAGCTCCAGCAGCCGCTCGCGCGGCAGCTCGCGGCCCAGCGCGAGCCCGGCGAAGAAACGCAGGTTCTCCAGCCCCGAGAGCGGCCCGTACAGCGTGACCTGCTCGGGGATGTAGGCCACGTGCTGCTTGGTGGCCACCGGGTGGCGCACGACGTCGATGCCGTTGATCTCCACCGTGCCGGAGGTCGGCTCGACGAAGTTCAGGAACAGGTTGATGGTGGTGGTCTTGCCCGCGCCGTTCGCGCCCAGCAGGCAGTAGATGTCGCCCGCGCGGATGTCGAGGTCGAGGCTGTCGAGCGCGGTGTGCGCGCCGTATTGCTTGGTGAGGCCGGTGGCTCGGAGCATGGAGGAAACCCGGTGAATGGAAGGACGAACGGGACGCGCGCAGGCACGCACCGGCGCACGCGCGCCGAGGCGGTCAGTCGATCGTTCGTTTGTTCGGTGTTGGGGAGATTCGGGCGCCGGCTCTTCAGTCGCCGCGCCCCTCAGCGGCGCATGCGCTCCTCAGCGCTTGTGCCTGTTCTTCGCGCCGCCCTGTCTGGCCTTGAAGCGCGGATTGGACTTGCAGATGACGTAGGTGCGGCCGCGCCGCGTCACCACCTGGCAGTCGCGGTGGCGCTTCTTTGCTTCTTTGAGCGAGGACAGGACTTGCATGATCGGATCGGAACCAGAGGATTCGGACCCGCGACTATACGTTATTGAGAATTCATTCTCAATAAATTGAAAGCCGGATGAAAGCCGACTGGTCAGTGCGCCTTGTCGGCCGCTCCCGAGCAAGACGCGCACACCCCGTGCAGCGTCACCTCGTGGCTGCTGACCTTGAAGCCCTCGGGCACCAGGTCGTCCATCGGCCCGGGGCAGGAATGCAGCATGTACACCTGCCCGCAGCTGGAGCAATGGAAGTAGTGATGGTGATGGTCGGCGTGCTTTGCGCCGCGGCCCGCCTTGCCATGCGCCTCGGGCTTGCACGCCACCTCGTAGCGGGCGGGCTCGCCGGGCAGCTCGACCTTGGCGATTTCGCCGTCCGCCAGCAGCAGCGAGACCTGGCGGTACACGGTCGAGAGGCTGATCTCGGGAACGATCTCGCGCGCATGCGCCAGGATCTGCGGAGCGGTGAGGACGCGGCCTGCGTCGCTGAAGGCGGAGAAGACGGCGTTGCGTTGACGCGTGAGACGTTGCATCTGGAGTCGGGTTGCTGGCGATGGGCTGGCTGTGGGCTGGCGTGGGGATGACCGGTCAGCCTACGGTGCCGACAACGTTCCCCTGCGGGTCCCTGATTGTCGTCTTCTGCACCTTCCAGCGCACGGCGCCAAGACCCTGCACCTCGTAGGTGCCGGCGACCGGCCTCAGCGTGCGGGCCAGCTCGCGCACCGTCGCATCGGAAAGCCGCAGCGTGAGTTTGCCGTCTTCTTCGGAAACGCTGTCGGTCTCGCCGTGCGCGAAAACCAGCGCCCGCTCGCGGCTCGCGAAGTGGAAGTCGCGCCCGAAAGGCAGCCGCAGCGGCAGCAGCGCGACCAGCTCGTCGACCTGCCGCGCGCCCAGCGTGATCTCGGTGACCGGCGCGCGCAGCAGCCGCTTGCTCGTCTCCCAGCCCAGCACTTCGGTGAAGAGAAAACCGCTGGACGAGCCCTCGCGCGCCGCGCCCTCCTCCACGCGCCCGCGCACTTCGGCATCGTCGAGCAGCGAGGGCCGCCCGAGGTCGGTCACCCACAGCGGCATCGCCGGCTGCAGCGCATCGAGCAGCCGGCGCGTGTCCCAGCGCTTGCCCGCGCGCTCCTCGTCTTCCGTCAGGCCCACGACCTGGATGAAGCTCACGCGGCCGTGGGGCGTGTCGATGGCCGGCAGCTCGGGATCGAACACGAAGCCCATCGAGCGGATCAGCGTCTCGCGCTCCAGCGCGATGGGACCGTTGGCGGTCATCCAGTGGCCGTCGTCGAACACGTTGCCGCTCTTGAACACGTAGCGCGCGAGGTTCTGCAGGAAGTTGATGGCCCATGCGGGCGGTTCTTCGTCCTCCGGCTCGCAGGCGAGGCGGAAAGTGAGTTCGAAGCCGTAGCCGCTGGTTTCGGCGACCTCCGACTCCTTGGTGTAGAGCTCGCTGAGCCCGTAGCTCAGGTAGTGCCAGTGCGGCACCGGCTCCATGCGCTTCCACACGCTCACGCCGTCCAGCGGATCGGGCCCGCCGAGCATCCACTTGATCACCGTGCCGTAGTGCTTCGGCTCCTGGCCGGGGTAGAGGCGCTCCATGGCGGCGGTGATGGCGTCCCAGCCGGGCGAGAGTTCGTCGTCACCGTCGTCGTCGTTGCCTCGGTCCTGCGCTGCTTCGGTCATGTCGCTCCTTGCGATGTGGATGCGGCGAGCCTACACCGCGCCCCTGACGCTCCCGATGCCCCGGCCGTCCTCAGGCAGATGTCAGGCCCGCATGGCATCCTCGTGCGCCGGACAGATAGCTTTTCCCTGGAGAGAACAAATTGAGATGGTTCCATCGGCGGGATGCGCTGGTACTTTCTGCCGCATGCGCCGCAACCGCCCTGCTGGCCGCCTCGGGCTGCGGCCAGTCGCAGGATGCGCCCGCATCCGCCCCGACAGCGCCGCCCCAGCCGGGCAGTATCGAGATCACGCAGGCCGACATCGACTGGTTCCGCCGCAGCCACGCCGAGTGGGTCGGCTGCGAATCCGGCGCGCCCGCCATCGTGCCGCCCGACATGACGCTCGAGCAGTTCGGCGACGTGCTCGACGGCGGCAGCTCGCCGGTCTTCGACCGATTCGTGAACGTGGCGGCCGCCTTCTTCCTGCACGCGAGCTTCGTGGCCGGCCACTACGCCTTCCAGCCGCCCTTCGAGAAGCGCGCGGCCTTCGACGTGACCGAAGAGCACATCCGCCTGCTGCAGCACGCGAACTGGAGCAGCTTCGTCATCGACTGCAAGCGCCCGTACGGCGACTTCACGCACTTCGAGATCGACATGGCCGACATCCTCGGCCTGCCCATCACCAAGGACGCCAAGGGCTACGCGCAGATCGGCAAGGAGGCGGAAAAGCGCATGAACGCGCTGCACGCCGACGTGCTCCCCACGCTGCAGGCCTACATCCGCTTCGCGCGGCTCAGCCCGGGGCGCTACGTGGTACCCGGACGCGGCATCGCGCAGACGCGCGGGCGGCCGCTGTGCAGGCCGGTGTCGGCCACGCGCGTGGCGATGTATCAGCGCGCGCTGCAGGCGGCCGGCCCGCGCTCCGACTCGCGCAGGGTCGCGGCGCTCGACGAGGCGGCGGCCGCGCTGTTCGCGCTGGACTGAGCCGCGGCCGATTCAGCCTTCCGGCGCCGCCTCTGCCTTCGGCTTGCCCTTCTGCTTGCGCGCGGCCTTCTTCGCCGCGCGCTCGGCGTCGGCGCGCTGGCCGTCGGCCAGCCACACGGCGAACTCCCCGGGCGTCTCGAGGGTGATGCGCCCGAGGTTGCCGGCGCGGAACTCGTGCATCACGATCTCGGCGGCCTTCTGCAGGTTGACGCGGCCCTTGCCCAGCAGCGCGCCGCGCTTGCGGCCGATGGTGTCGAGCAGGGCTTCGTCCTTCATGCCGGCCATGGTCTCGGCGTCGAGCTCCACGAGCTTGAATCGCGCGGCCAAGCCGGCGGCGTAGTTGGCCTTGAGGTAGCCGAGCAGTTCCAGCGCCACTTCCTCCTCGTCGAAGGCGTTGCGCCCCACCGCGCCACTGGCCGCGAGGTTGTAGCCGCTCTTGGGCACGATGATGCGCGGCCACAGCATGCCGGGCGTGTCCCACAGGTAGAAGTCGTCGGCCAGCGTGATGCGCTGCTCGAGCTTGGTGATGCCAGCCTCGTCGCCGGTCTTGGCCTTGCGCCCGCCAGTGAGCGTGTTGATGAGGGTGGACTTGCCCACGTTGGGAATGCCGCAGATCAGCACCCGCATCGGCTTGGCCAGCCCGCCCCGGTTGGGCGAGAGCTCGTGGCAGGCCTTCACAATCTGCTGCGCGGGCGTGGTCTGGCTCGCGTCGAGGGGAATGGCGCGGGTCGCGGGCAGCGCGTTGTAGTGCGCCAGCCAGAGCGCGGTGCGCGCGGGGTCGGCCAGGTCCTGCTTGTTGAGCACCTTCAGCGTGGGCCTGCCGGCCGTGAGCTCGGCCAGCATCGGGTTGGCGCTGGAGCCGGGCAGGCGGGCGTCGAGCAGCTCGATGACCACGTCGATGTCCTTCACCCGCTCGGTGATGGCCTTCTGGGTCGAATACATGTGACCGGGGAACCACTGGATCGCCATCGGTGGGCTCTTCTTTCTTTTCGCGCTGTCTCTGTGAATTCGGGTGGGCGGCAGGGCCGCCGGGGCGCATTGTGGACCGGGAACCTGAACGCAAGCTGGTTGCTACGCTTTCGATAGCTGCAGGCGCGCATTCTGCCTCCGCTTCGGGATTGTTCGCTCCTAGAATCCCTTCGCTGCCGAGGACAGCGATCCCGCAGCGATTCCAACAACTCCGAGGGAAATCCACAAATGCTCAAGCGCCTTGCCGCTGCCGCCCTGCTGGCAGCCACCGTCGTGCCCGCGTCCATCACCGTCGCCCATGCCCAGCGGCCCTCCCCGCCGCCCGGCCCGCTCGTCAGCGGCTACCTGTGCTGCAACATGCGCACCTACGGCGATTCGATCAGCGACATCAACTACGACGAGCAGGGCACGAGCATCGTCGCCGTCGGCACCCCGGCGCGCATCACGGCCTACGACTTCCGCTGGTTCAGCCTCGAGCTCGCCGGCAAGCAGCAGCGCATCAAGAACGACTACAGCCGCAACATCCCGTTGCCGGCCTTCGCGCAACGCTACGTGGTGACCGCCGACCCGAAGCAGAAGCTGGCGACCTTCCCCGCGCCGGTGCGCGAGGCCATCCTCGCAGGCAAGGTGATGCCCGGCATGACCCGCGAGCAGGTGCTGATGGCCATCGCCTACCCGGTAGCCAGCGAGAACCCCAGCCTCGACGCCCCTGTGTGGCGCTACTGGCGCGACAGCTGGTCGGAGTTCCAGGTGCAGTTCGACGAGAAGGGCCTGGTGAAGACGGTGGTCGGCGACGCAGTGGCGCTGAACCGCGTGTTCATCGCCACCCCTGCGGCCGCGGCTGCGCAGCCTTAAGTTCTCGCGCATTGCGCGTGTCTTGCACACACGCGCAATCCCTTAGAGTTTTTTGCGCCGCGCGGTCATTCATCGCCCCTATGATTTGAGCGAGTGCGGCGCCCGAGCGTCGGTCGAATCGAAAACCCTTCATGGAGTTGCACACGATGAAACCCGTCTCCGAACTGCTCAAGCGCCATGATTCCGCGGCATGGCGCACCTCCCCCGACACCAGCGTGTTCGACGCGCTCTCCATCCTGGCGCGCTTCGAGGTCGGCGCGCTGATGGTGATGGACGGCGAAAGGCTGGTGGGCTTTCTCTCCGAGCGCGACTACACCCGCAAGGTCGCGCTGCAGGGCAAGAACTCCAAGGAAATGAAGGTGCGCGAGATCATGACGCCCGACGTGATGACCGTGACGCCGCACACCCGCACCCGCGAGTGCATGGCGCTCATGAGCCAGCGCAAGTTCCGCCACCTGCCGGTGGTCGATGGCGACAGGGTGGTCGGCATGATCTCCATCCAGGACCTGATGGACGACATCATCTCGGACCAGGAAGCCACCATCGAGCAGCTGACCACCTACATCCAGAGCTGATTGGGGCCTGCCCGTCGCGCGGGTAGGAACCAGACCTACGGCCCGCCCGGCGCCGCACGGTGCAAAGTGGGCCTTCGTTCATCCATCCAGCGAGGATATTGCATGCAGATACAGGTCAATACGAGCAACGGCATCACCAACAAGGACGCGCTGGAGCGCTGGGCCGACACCGAGATCAAGCAGAACCTGGGCCGTTTCGTCGACGACGTGACGCGCGTCGAGGTGCACCTGAGCGACGAGAACCACGACAAGGCCGGCAGCGGCGACAAGTGCTGCGTGATGGAAGCGCGCCTCGCGCACCACCAGCCGCTGGCGGTGACGCAGCACGCGGCCAGCCTCGACGAGGCTTTCCGTGGCGCCTCCGACAAGCTCAAGCGCCTGATCGAGAACACGCTGGGACGGCTTCACAACCACCGGGACAGGGGTTCGATCCGCACCGACCCAGGCTTCATCGCCGAGTAGCGCCGCTTCCGCGCTTCCTCGGCGCGGGCAAGGGTTCCGCGGCAATGAGCGGCGGGCGATGCCCGCTGGCCATCCACTCGTCGTAGAAGTCGATCTTGCGCTCGACAAGCGACAGCGCCCTCTTCCACTCGGCGATGGTTTCGTTCACGCGCTCGCGGTGAGCGGCGAGCATGTCGCGCCGCTCGCGCAGCGTGGTCTTGCCCTGCAGCGCGAGCGCGGTGTATTCGCGCATCTCGGCGATCGACATGCCGGTGCGGCGCAGCCGCTCCATCAGGTCGAGCCAGCCGACATGCAGCTCGACATAGAGGCGCCGGCCGCCCTCGTCGCGCGCCACGCCGGGCACGAGCCCCTGCGTCTCGTACCAGCGGATGGCGTGCACCGTGCGGCCTGTGCGCTTGGCCAGTTCGCCGATGTGGAAGGGAGAGCCCCTCTTGGTGGCTTCCTCAGCCGGCATGGACAACGGCCGGAGGCTGCAGCGCCTCCTGCACCAGCGCGGTGTCGAAGTATTCGGTCAGCTCTTTAACCTTGCCTCCTTCGAGTCGGTAGACGTAGCAATAGCGGTTGTTGTAGCGCTTGCCGGCCTTGGTGGGCACGTCGCCGCTGAAGAGCACCACCACCCGGTCACCCTCGGCGATGATGCGCTCGGTCCTGCTCCTGTAGGGCGCGGCGAACTGGGCGAAGAGCGGATCCAGCAGCTCCTCGCGGATCGCCTTCTTGCCTCGGTAGGTGCGCGACCAGGCGGTGCTGCCTTCGAGCTTCCAGCTCGCGTCGTCGGCGAGGCTCTCGACGAAGGGCCGGCCGTTGCCCTTGTCCAGCTCGTCGTGGATGTGCTGGACCAGGGCCTTGTTTTCGATCGTGTTCATGGCTCGATTTCCTTGCTTTGAATGAATGAACCGGAGATCCGGTGAATTCATTGGAAATGCTCGAGTGCGCTCAAGGTCAAGCGCGCCATGAACACGGTGCCGGGCCGAACCGGTGGTCAGCCCCGCTTCGCGTTCGCCATGCCCTTGGCGACTTCGTTGGCGCCCTGGGCCGCGCCGCTTTGCGGCACGACCTCGCCTTCGCGGTCGGTCACTTCCGGCAGGCGCGCCGCCAACTGCTCCGGCGTGTCGGCCTCGATGCCCAGCCAGGCGCCCTGCGTCAGCGTGACGTGCGCGGCCTCGAAGGTGCCGGCGCCCGCGCAGAGGACGGTGCGGTTGGGCGCGTCCTGCCCGGCCAGCACCAGCATCGCCGGCACCACCGCCTCGGGGCGGAAGGCTTCGAGCATTTCCTTGGGGAACAGGTCCTCGGTCATGCGGGTGGCCGCCGTGGGCGCCAGGCAGTTCACGCGGATGTCGTTCTTCGCGCCCTCGATGCTCAGCGTCTGCATCAAGCCCACCAGCGCAAGCTTGGCCGCGCCGTAGTTGCTCTGGCCGAAGTTGCCGTACAGGCCCGACGAAGAAGTGGTCATCACGATGCGGCCGTACTTCTGCTCGTTCATCAGCGCCCAGACGGCCTTGGTGCAGTTCACGGCGCCCATCAGGTGCACGTCGACCACCAGCCTGAAGTCGGCCAGGTCCATCTTGGCGAAGCTCTTGTCGCGCAGGATGCCCGCGTTGTTCACGAGGATGTCGACGCGGCCCCAGGCGTCGACCGCCTCCTTGACCATGGCCTGCACCGCCTCGAAGTCGGTCACCGACGCGCCGTTGGCAATCGCCTCGCCACCGGCCGCCTTGATCTCGTCCACCACCGCCTGCGCGGCGCTCACCGAGCCGCCGGAGCCGTCGCGCGCGCCGCCCAGGTCGTTGACCACCACCTTCGCGCCGCGCGCGGCCAGCGCCAGCGCATGCTGGCGGCCCAGGCCGCCGCCCGCGCCGGTCACGATGGCCACGCGGCCCTTGAAATCGAGGTTGCTGCCGTTGCTCATGTCTCTTTGTCGCCTTCCATGGGAGTTGCCGTTGTTCGTTGCCGCGCCGGGCTTGCCTTGCCCGGGCGGCAGCGTGGCGTTTTACCCCAGAAAGCGGCCGCGGGGCAGCTTCGGCGCGGCGAGCCCAGTCGCCAGCGTGTCAGCGGCGCTCAGGCAGCGACCGGAGTGCGGCTGCGTGGCATGCCCAGGCGCGCGGGCGAGACGTACTGCTCGCGGTAGATCTCGAAGGGCATGGTGTCTGCCGCCTCGATGCGCTTCTGCTCCTGGATGGACTCGGCCGTCATCCGCTCGAATTCGGCCTGCTGCGCCGCAGAGAACGGCAGGTCCAGCAGCGTGGCGCGGGTCTGCTCGGAGCGGGCGCGCACGAAGCCGACGAAGGAGTTGGCGTGTTCCTTCTCGATGGCCGCCAGCACGCGGGCCGAGGGCAGGCTGTCGGGGTTGCGCAGCGCGGCGCCGGCGGCGCGCACCGCGTCGGCATGCGCCGTGCCGCTGCCTTGCGCCGCGTCGAGCGCGGCGGCGATGGGCAGGCACTGCCCGACCAGCTCCAGGCCCCAGTCGGCTAGCGTCACCTCGGCGCCGTTGCGCCGCAGCTTCAGGCCCGGCTCGCGGCCGCGCGCGGCGGTGAGATGCTGGTTCTGCGCGAGGTCGGCGATTTCCTGCGGCGTGTCGTCGGGGCTGTCGCTCAGCAGGCAGTGCAGCAGGAACACATCGATGAAGCGCATGGTCTGCGCGTTGATGCCGACGGTCTCGAAGGGGTCGAGGTCCATCAGGCGCACTTCGACGTACTCCACGCCGCGCTCGCGCAGCGCGTGCAGCGGACGCTCGCCGGGGTTGATCACGCGCTTGGGGCGGATGGTGCCGTAGAACTCGTTCTCGATCTGCAGCAGGCTGGTGCCGAGCTGGTTGTAGTCGCCGCCCAGGTTGCGGATGCCGATGGCCTCGTAGGCCGGCCACGGGCGCGTGAGCGCGTCCTGCAGCGAGGCGGCATAGCCTTCGAGGCTGTTGTAGCTCACGGCCAGCGAGGCCTGGGCGTCGCTCTGGTAGCCCAGGCGGCCCATGCGCAGCGAGGTGCCGTGCGGCATGAACATGCTGCCGTCGCCCAGCGGCTGCAGCTCGTGCGGGCGGCCCGCCACGAAGCTCGAACACAGCGCCGGCGAGGCGCCGAACAAGTACAGCAGCAGGAAGGCGTGGCGGCGGAAATTGCGGATCAGCGCGAAATACTCTTCGCTCGACACCTCGGGCAGCGACCAGTTGTAGTGGATGCCCGAAATCGTCTGCATGCGGCGGCCGTAGCGGTGGCTCAGGCCCATGCGGTAGACGCTCTTGGCGCGGCCCACGTTCGAGGAGCCGTAGCGGCCGATCGGAATGGTCTCGTCGGTCGGCAGGCCGCAGGGCATGCTCGACACCCAGAGGCGCTCGTCGCCGAGGCCGTCGAGCACGCGGTAGGTGAACTGGTGCACCCGCGTGAGCTCCTCGAGGGCCGAATCGACGTCGGCGTGCACGCCCGTGATGAGTTCGAGCTGCGATTCGCTGAAGTCGGTGGTGATGTGCGGATGCGTGAGCGCGGAGCCCAGCGCCAGCGGATGCGGCGTCAGCGCGAGCTTGCCGTCGGGCAGCGCGCGCAGGCTTTCCTTCTCGATTCCACGTCGCATGCCCTTCAGTCGTGTGGCTGAAAGTGCACCCAACCTCTCCTGCAATCTGTTGCTCATATTGTTATGACCCATCAATCTTCTGAGGGGCTGGAAGGTAGCACGGGCAAGCGGGCACTGCTCGTGCAGGGAATCCCTGGGCTGGCTACCCTGTCGGGCGCTATGTTTTTGATAGCTGTGGGCGTCGCGGGCGCGATTCAGGCCCTGGCCTGGCCGGCCGACAGGTCGATCTCGTCCGCGCGATAGACGTGCATCTGCGGCGTGCCCTCGGCCATCGCCGAGAGCGCCTTGGCGAAGGCGCGCGAGGCCTCGACCCGAAAATGCGCCTGCAGCGCGTCCATGTCGCTCCAGCGCTCCACGAAGGTCAGGCGCAGCGGCTCCTGCGCGTCGGTCGAGACTTCATGCGAGATGCAGCCTGGCTCCGCGCGCGAGCGCCGCACGTGTTCGGTGCTGATGGCGAGCATGGCCTGCAGGGTGTCGGGCTTGGCCATGGCGTGGCCGATGACGAGGATCATCGCTGGCTCCTTGTTCGTACTCGTTCGGGCTCAGCCGAGCACCCGCAGCAGGAAGCGGTTGAGGTCGGCGATTTCTTCCATGCACACCGAGTGCGCCATGGCGTATTCGTGCCACTCGACGGCGTAGCCCAGCGCGGAAAGCGCCTCGCGCGTGCGCACGGCCGCCGCGTAGGGCACCACCGGGTCCTGCCGGCCGTGGGCGAGGAACACCGGCGTCTCGTGGTTGGCCGCGTGGCGTTCGGCCGCGGTGGTGGCGGCGATCGGCAGGTAGCCCGAGAGGCCGACGACGCCGGCCAGCCGCTCGGTGTGGCGCAGGCCGGTCATCAGCGCCATCGCGCAGCCTTGCGAGAAACCCGCCACCACGATGCGCCCGGCCACGATGCCCCGGGCCTTCTCGTTGGCAATGACGGCCTCGATGGTCGCCTGCGAGCGGCGCAGGCCGGCTTCGTCTTCCTGTGCCTCGAGGTCGGGCACGACGATGTCGTACCAGGCCGGCATCCGGTAGCCGCCGTTGATGGTCACGGGCATCACGGGCGCGTTGGGGAACACGAAGCGCACCGGCCCCACGGCCGACAGGTCGAGCTCGCCGGCGATGGGAACGAAGTCGTTGCCGTCGGCGCCGAGGCCGTGCATCACGATCACCGTGGCGGTGGGGTTGGGGGCGGTTTCGATCTCGATGGGAGGACGGGACATGGTCGGCAAGGGTATTCAGGAACGGATGTCCGGACCTTAGCGCATCCCGGCCCGGCACTCCGAAACGGCCGGTAGGCCGACTTGCACATCGTTTCGATGTGCGGCCCCGCCGTTACCTCCAGGGGCGAAACGTTGCTATTCGGCCTTGATGCCCACGGCCTTCACGATCTGCGCATAGCGCTCGTACTCGGCCGACACCTGCGTCTGGAACTGGCGCTGCGCGTACCCCGTGGCCTCGATGCCCTGCGCCGCCAGTTCGGCGCGTGCGGCCGGTGCCTGCACAATGCGACCGGCCTCCGAGGCGATGGCATCGAGCACCGGCTGCGAAGTACGCGCCGGCGCGAACAGGCCGAACCACGTGCCCGAGCGATATCCCTTGTAGCTCTCGGCCACCGTCGGCACCTCGGGCAGCAGCGCATGGCGCTTCTCGCCGCTGGTGCCCAGCGCTACCAGCCGGCCGCTGCGGATGTGCGGCAGCGCGGGGCCGACGGCGATGAACATCACGTCGACCTGCCCCGCGATCACGTCCTGCATGCCCAGCGGGCCGCCGCGGTAAGGGATGTGGGTGACGTAGATGCCCGCCTTCTGCTTGAGCAGCTCCATGCTCAGCTGCTGCGGACTGCCGTTGCCGGCGGAGGCGTAGTTGATGTGCCCCGGCCTGGCCTTGGCCGCGCGCACGAAGTCGGCCACCGTGCGAAAGCCCGTCTTCGGATTGGCAACCAGCACGAAGTCGATCTGCCCCAGAGACACCACCGGCACAAGGTCGCGCCGCGCGTCGTAGGGCAGCCCGGCCTGGATGTTGGGGAGGATGGTGATGGGCCCGTCGGCGCCCACCAGCAGCGAATAGCCGTCCGGCTGCGCCTTGGCAAGCCCGTCGGCCGCCAGGATGCCCGCCGCGCCCGCGCGGTTGTCCACGACCACCGGCTGCTTCCACTGCTCCGAAAGGCGCTGCCCCAGATAGCGCGCCAGCACGTCGGGCGAGCTGCCGGGCGTGTTCGCCACCGTGATGTGCACGGGCTTCGACGGATAGGCGCCAGCCGCCGGCTGCGCCTGGGCTGCCACCGCCAAGGAAGCAAAGGCTCCCAGCAGCAGCATCGGCTTGAGCAGCTTCGACAGAAAAGGATGGGCACGCAAGGGGGCACGCAAGGGGGCACGCATGGGAGACTTTCGATCGCAAAAGACAAAGGGCGCGATTCTGTCGCGCCGCGGCCCGCAGGCGAACGACCCATTCGTCAGATGCTTAGGCGCATTCCGGCATATGCGCCCGGGCCGGGTGGAACATCGCCAGGCAGGTCATTTCCGCCAGCCCTACCCTTGCCGCCCCGGGATGCAACACAATGGCGTTTCGCAAGAAGACCTCATGAAGACCCCGACCTCGCACCCGAAGCCCCCGCGCGCCGCCCCGTTCGACAGCGAAACGCTGCTGCGCGAGAACGGCCTGCGCGTGACGCGCGCCGCCCAGACCGTGCTCGAGCTCCTGGAGCACAGCTCGCAACCCCTGACGCACGAGGAAGTGGCAGCCGCCTACACCGCCGCCACCGGCGAGGCGCCCGATCGGGTTACGGTCTACCGCGTGCTCGACCGGCTGGTCGAGGCCGGCCTGTGCGACCGCCGCGTGGGCGCCGACCGCGTCAACCGCTTCTCGCGCCACGTGGAGGCCGAGTCGGGCAACACCTTCGAATGCGACCAGTGCCACAAGGTGCTGGCGCTGCCTTCCGACCCGGAGCTACCGAAGGTGATGGGCCGGTTGGGGCGAGCGCTGCGCAAGCAGGGCATCGATACGCGCCACACCGCATTGACTCTCCACGGCACCTGCGGCGACTGCGCCAGATAGCGCGCCTCAGACGTTCCAGGACGGGAACGGATCCGGGAAGTTCTGCCACCACGAGGCGCCGAAGCGCATCTCGTCTTCGGTGAGCAGGCAGGCGTCCAGCCGGGCGCGCAGCGCCTCTTCGTCCATGCCGATGCCGATCAGCACCAGCTCCTGGCGGGCATCGCCGGTGGCAGGGTCCCAGTTCTTGCGGATGAGCTCCAGCGCATCCGGATCGGTCGGCCAGTGCTCGCGCGGCACCGCCGCCCACCAGAAGCCCGCCACGCCGTAGCGGCAGGCCCCGCCGGCCTGCGACCACGAACCCGCGCGCGTGGCACGGCTGGCGAGCCAGAAGAAGCCCTTGGAGCGCACCACGCCCTCCCACTCGCTCTGCACCAGCTTCCAGAAGCGCATCGGGTGAAACGGCAGCCGCGAGCGGTAGACAAAACTGCGGATGCCGTATTCCTCGCTCTCCGGCACATGCTCGCCGCGCAGCTCGGCCAGCCAGCCGGGCGCCCGCTCGGCCTGCTCGAAGTCGAAGAGGCCGGTGTCGAGCACGCGGTCGAGCGCCACGCGGCCGAACTCCGACACCTCGACGCGCGCACGCGGATTCAGGCTGCGCAATATCGCCATCAGCCGCTCGCGCTCCTCGGGCGTGACGAGGTCGGTCTTGTTGACCACCAGCACGTCGCAGAACTCGATCTGCTCGATCAGCAGGTCGACCACCGTGCGCGTGTCCTCGTCGCCCAGCGACTGCCCGCGCTGGCCGAGGCTGTCGGGCGAGCCGTAGTCGCGCAGGAAGTTGAAGGCGTCGACCACCGTCACCATGGTGTCGAGCCGCGCCACGTCCGACAGGCTCTTGCCGTCCTCCCCGGCGAAGGTGAAGGTCTCGGCCACCGGCAGGGGTTCGGAAATGCCGGTGGACTCGATCACCAGCTGGTCGAAACGCTTTTCCTTCGCCAGGCGCCGCACCTCGACGAGCAGGTCCTCGCGCAACGTGCAGCAGATGCAGCCGTTGCTCATTTCCACCAGCTTCTCGTCGGTGCGCGAGAGCTCGGCACCCCCATTGCGCACCAGCGCCGCGTCGATGTTGACCTCGCTCATGTCGTTGACGATGACCGCAACGCGCCGGCCTTCGCGGTTGTGGAGGATGTGGTTCAGCAGCGTGGTCTTGCCGGCGCCAAGGAAGCCGGAGAGCACGGTAACGGGAAGGCGGTCGGCCATGGGGATCGGCTCCATATATGCAACAGAATTGCATTATATGAACCCAATGCAACTGCGTTGCGTTTTCTGCCGCGCCGGGGCCTTCGCCTACCATCGGCGGCATGACCGCCCTTCCCGATTTCTCCGCCTCGCCCTTGCAGCTCGTCTGGCCTTCGCGGGAACATCTCCCCGGCTACATTGCGGCGCTGGAGCGCGGCTGGTCGCCCAACAACCTCCGGCCCGAGGCCGGCCTGGAAGAGCTTGCCCAGATCCGCATCGACCCCGCGCGCTTTCTGGCCAGCCTCGTCGACCCGGAAGCCAAGGGCCCGCCCGTCTCGCTGCCCGATGGCGGCACCGTGCCGCGCCTGCCGGGCTACCGGCGCTGGATGTGGGACGGCGAGTTCTGCGGCAGCATCCAGCTGCGCTGGCAGCCGGGCACCAACTCCCTGCCCGCCTACTGCCTCGGCCACATCGGCTACGCCGTGGTGCCGTGGAAAAGCGGCAAGGGCTACGCCAAGGCCGCGCTGCGCGCCCTGCTGCCCGAAGCGCGCGCCAGGGGCCTCGACCAGGTGGAAATCACGACCGACCCCGGCAACATCGCCTCGCAGCAGGTGATCCGCGCCAACGGCGGCGTGCTGGTGGAAGAATTCGTCAAGCTGCCCGCGCTTGGCGGCACCCCGGAGCTGCGCTTCCGCATCGATGTACGCGGGCTCGCCCCGGCCGCTCAGTAGGCCAGCTTCGGATACCAGTCCGTCCCTCGGCCCTCGGGCGTCATGTCGAGCAGGTTCCAGATCGGCATCGGATCGGGCGCGCCGCGGGGGTCCTGCCCCGGGTCTGACGCTCCGGCGCCCATTTCGCCGGCCCAGAAATGGCGGATGGTTCCGTCGCTCTCGCGCCGAAACACGTTGAACGCGGGGTTGTCGCCGCTGTCGGGCGTCTCGCCCGCATAGTCGCGGTTGAAGGTGTTGCCCGCCGACGAATACAGCGGCAGGTAGCGCCAGCCGCGCTCGGCGGCAAAGGCCGTCATCCGGGCGATGGGCGAAGTCGCGATCACCGCGAAAGCCACGCGCTGCAGGATGTCGGGCATCTCGCCGTCGTAGGCGCTCAACAGCGAAGTGCACATCGGGCACGGGCGCTCGCGCTTCGGGCCGAACATCCAGTTGTAGGTGATGAGCGTGCCGTGCCCGCCGAAGAGCCCGGAAAGCCGAACCGGCCCTTCCCTGCCCTCGAAGAGGTAGTCCTGCGGCACCACGCCGCCCGGCGGCAGCTCGCGCCGCTGCTGCGCCACGCGCTCCAGGTGGCGGCGCAGTTCGATCTCCTCGGCCAGGAGCGCCGTACGGGCCTCGCGGTATTCGGCGCTCTCGTTGGGAAAGCGCACCGGGTTGGCCCTGGCCAGTTCGATGGCGGGCTTGAGCTGTGGCCGGGCCGGGGATGTCTGGGTCACCATGGATCGCCTCCGGAAGAACAAACGATGAACGAGATTTCCTCACCGCGCGGCCGCCTGCACCTGTCAGCATTTGCCTGCTTCGGCCGCCGTCCCTGGCCTGCTACATCTCGAAAGGCGGAACCTGCCTGCCATCGATGTCGGTGAAACTGTATTCGCGCGCCAGGTCGCCCACGCGCAGCACCTCGCCGCTCCTGTCCATCACCATCGGGTCGCCGGCCAGCGCCGCGATGGCCCGCCCCACGTAGCGCGGCGACTCGGTGCGCGACAGTTCGGGGCGCTGCTGCCAGTGGGCCTCGTCGGTCTTGTGGCCGGCCAGCACGAACTCGGTGCGCATCCAGCCGGGCGACACCGCCACCGAGGCCACGCCGTGCGGCTTCAGGTCCTGCGCCATGCCGAAGGCCAGCCGCGTCATCGATGCCTTGGCCAGGTCGTAGAAGAGGCTGCCGCGCATGTAGTGGCCTCGGTCCCAGAAAGTGGTGGTGACGATCAGGCCCTTCTTCGCCCGCACCATCAGCGGCGCGGCGCAGCGGCTGGCCAGCAGGTGGTTGCGCACGCCGCGGTCGAACATCGAGTCCCAGTTCGACAGCGGGTGCTCCCAGAACGGCGCCTCGAACACGCCGTTGAAGGTCTCATGCCCGCCCCAGGCGTTGTTCACGAGCAGGTCGATGCGGCCGGCCTCCCGCTCCACCCGGGCGAAGAGCGCGGCGACCTCCTCTTCCTTCGTGTGGTCGCAGCGCACCGCGATCCCGCGCCCGCCCATGCGCGTGACCTCCTCGGCCGTGTCGTCGATGCTGCCGGGCACCGCCGCCATGTCGGAAAGGGCCAGCAGCTGTCCGTAGGTGTCGGCGGGCCGCTCGCGCGTGCTGCGTCCGGTGACGTACACGGTGGCGCCGGCAGCGCCCAGTTCGATCGCGATGCCGCGCCCCGCGCCGCGGCTCGCGCCGGTCACGACCGCCACGCAGTCCTTCAGCGGTCGGCCTGGCGTCTTTTCTTCGTCGTTCATCCTGATGGCTCCTTTGATCCTTTTGCCTGAGAGCGGATGAAGATAGCCAGCGCTCAACCCGCCGTCTTGGAAGAACCCGAAACCGCCTGGTCGAGGAACTCGGTCGGCGTGACGCCGCACAGCGCGCGGAACTCGTTGACCAGATGCGACTGGTCGTAGAAGCCGCCCTCCAGCGCCACCTCGGCCCAGGCCGGCGAAGGCTGCTGGCGCAGTGCGCGCAGGCAACCGTGCATGCGCGCGAGCCGGCTCCAGGCGCGCGGCGAAAGCCCCACGTGGGCATGGAAGAGCTGCTGCAGGCGCCGCTCTCCGACGCCCACGGCCGCAGCCACCTCGCGCAAAGGGCGCCGCCCACCGGAGTCTGCGATGAGTTGCGCCGCGCGAATGGCGGCAGCGTTGCCCCCGGCATCGTCATCGCAGAGCCTGCGCAGCAGCGCGGCCTGCAGCTGTGCCACACGCGTCGCGTCGTCACGCGCTTCGGTCATGCGTTCGAGCAGTTCCGCGCCTTCGCCACGCCAGAGCTCGTCGAGATGCACCGCCGTGCCGCCGATCTCTCCGGCCGGCAGTCCCAGCAGCGCGGCGGCGGCACCGGGGCGGAGGGTGACCGAAAGGCCCTCCACCTTCCGCCGCATGCGCAACATGACCGGCGTGATCGAGGCGCCGATGGCTTCCACCGCCTGCCCCTGCTCGTCCCCGACGAAGGGCGCATCGCCGAAGTTGAAGATCAGCCGCACAGCGCCGTCAGGCAACACCCGCTCGCGTACCTCGTGGCCGTCGGCAAGGCTCTCGCGGCACAGCATGAGGTGCGATACATGTCCGCGCAGCGCGGCCGCGACCGGAAACGCGCGCAGCGTGCCGGCGGGTGCACCCGATTCCGGCCCGTGCAGCGGGTCGTCGTCGAGCCGGAGGAAGAGGCGTTCACCCATGGGGCCCGATTGTCTGGAAAAACGGCCGTGGCATGTCCGAAAATCGACTGCTTCGCCTGTCCGGATCGAATGCCTCCCGCCCTGCCCGTTCTCTACTCGTTCCGCCGCTGCCCCTATGCGATGCGCGCCCGCCTCGCGCTGGTCGCCAGTGGCCAGCGGTGCGAGCTGCGTGAAGTGGCGCTGAAGAACAAGCCGGCCGACATGCTCGCCGCCTCTCCCAAGGGGACGGTGCCGGTGCTGGTCGCCGAAGACGGCGCGGTGCTGGAGCAGAGCCTGGACGTGATGCTGTGGGCGCTGCGCGGCAGCGATCCGCACGGCTGGCTCCAGCCAGAGACCGGCACGCTGCAGGACATGCTCGCGCTGGTCGCCGCCTGCGACGAGGGCTTCAAGCCTCAGCTCGACCGCTACAAGTACCCCGACCGGCATGCGGACGGCGGCGAGCCCGCACGCGAGCGTGGCGCGGCCTTCCTGCGCGATCTCGAAGCCCGGCTCTCGACCTCGGCGAACCTGGCCGGCACCCGCACGACACTGGCCGACGCCGCCCTCATGCCCTTCGTGCGCCAGTTCGCGATGGTCGACGCGGCATGGTTCGGCGCCCAGCCCTGGCCGCGCCTGCAGGCCTGGCTCTCGGGCTGGACCGCATCGGAACTCTTCGAGCGCGCCATGCACAAGTACGAGCCCTGGAAGTCGGGCGAGGCCGGCGTGGTCTTTCCTCCTGCCCAGGCCTAGGCAGCCACCGCCGCCGCCGAGGCACGCTGGATGCATTCGACGAAATGCTGCGCGGCCGGCGTCAGCAACTGCCCGCGCCGCTTGATGACGCTCACGCTGAGCATCGGCAGCTCTTCCTCGATCTCCACGCGGCGGATACCGTGGCGCTTGAATGTCAGCGTGGCCAGCGGCTCGACGAACAGGCCGACAAGGTCCATCTGCCCCACCAGCGCCAGCGCCACCGTGACCGACTGCCCCTGGATCACCCGCGCCGGCGGCGGCAGCCCCAGCGGCAGCAGCGGCGACACGGCCTCGCGGCCGCTGAAGTGGTCGTCGCCCGGAAGGATCCACTCGGCCTTGTAGAGATCGCGGATCGAGCGGCTCGCGCGCAGCGGGTGGCGCTCGCGCAGGCCCACCACCAGCTTCACCGGGAAGAGCTCCATCGCCTCGAACTGCAGATCGAGCCGGCCCGGCACCACGTGCGCCACCGCGAAGTCGAGCGAGCCCTCGCGCAGGCGCGCTAGCATCCAGGGCAACACGGTTTCGCTGAATTGCACATCGACGGCGGGCAGCCGCGCGTGGAAGTCCTTGAAGGCCACCGGCAGCACGGTGAGCGCGAAGGAGGTGCTGACGGCCAGCGCCACCTTGCCGGTGAGACCGTCGCGGATCTGTGCGATCTCGTCGCGGGCGCGCTGCATGTCGGCCAGCAGCAGCCGGGCGCGCGGCGCGAAGGCCTTGCCGAATTCGGTGAGCTGCACGCCCTTGACGCTGCGCTCCACCAGCGGCGCGCCGACCTCGCGCTCCAGCTCGCGCACGATCTTGGTGACAGCCGGCTGCGAGATGCCCAGCACGCGCGCGGCGGCACGGATGCTCAACTGCTCCACCACGGCCACGAAGGCATGCAGCTGGTTGGGTTTCATGAAAACCAAAAGTTATCTTCGAAGCCCAATTATTGTCTTTTCATGACAGCGGCGAATCTCTAGCATCCGGCGCGGCCAGGGCGTAGACCTTCGACCGACATTCCGAAAAGCAAAGCCAACACTGGAGACACATGAGCACCCCAAGCACCCGGCCCGCGCCGTCCTCGTCCCCCGCGCGCCGCCGTCAGACCATCGTGGCCACCACCATCGGCAACGGGCTGGAGTTCTTCGACTTCACCGTCTACGGTTTCCTGGCGCTCGTGATCGGCAAGCTGTTCTTCCCGACCTTCAGTTCCTACGGCCAGCTGCTGCTGACGGTGGCCAGTTTCGGCGTGGGCTTCATCATGCGGCCGCTGGGCGGCATCGTGATCGGCGCGTACGCCGACCGCGCAGGCCGCAAGAAGGCCATGACGCTCACCATCTTCCTGATGGCGCTGGGCTGCGCCATGATCGCCTTCACGCCCACCTATGCAGCCATCGGCGTCGCGGCGCCCATCGTCATCGTGCTGGCGCGGCTCATCCAGGGCTTCTCGGCCGGCGGCGAGGTCGGCGCATCGACCACGCTGCTGGTGGAACACGCCACGCCGGCCAACCGCGGCTACATGGCGAGCTGGCAGTTCGCGAGCCAGGGCCTGGGCGTGATGCTCGGCGCCGTCGTGGTGGGCCTGCTGACCTTCACGCTGTCTGCCGAATCGATGCAGAGCTGGGGCTGGCGCATTCCCTTCGTCATCGGCATGCTGATCGCGCCGGTGGGCATGTACATCCGCCGCCATCTCGAAGAGTCGCTGCACATCTCGCCGCGGGAGGCCGCGGCGCCGCGCGAGAGCAGCCTGAAGATCGTCTGCACGCGGCACGGCAGGACGGTGCTGGCAGCCATTCTTTCGCTGGTCGGCGGCACCACGGCGGCGTATGTCGTGACCTTCTACATGCCCACGTACGCCGTGCGCGAGCTGGGCTTCACGCCCTCGGTGGCGCTCTTCGGCGCCGCGCTCACCGGCCTCATCTCCTTCGCCTTCGCGCCCTTCGTCGGCAAGCTGTCGGACGTGGTGGGCCGCAAGACGCTGATCGTCTGGAGCCGCGTCGCGCTCGCCCTGCTGATCTATCCCGGCTTCCTGTGGCTGAACGCCTCGCCCACGCCCACGGTGCTGTTCGTGGTGCTCGGCGTGTTCAGCTTCGGCCTGGTCGTCCAGACGGTGCCCGGCATCACGATGCTGCCGGAGATGTTCCCGAAGGCTGTGCGCGCCAGCGGCATGTCGCTGGTGTACAGCGTGGGCGTGGCGCTCTTCGGCGGCTTCGCGCCCTTCATCAGCACCTGGCTGCTCAACGCCACGGGCAGCAAGCTCGCGCCAGCCTGGTACCTGGTGGCGATGACGGTGGTCTCGCTGCTGGGCCTGCTCTGGCTGCGCGACCATACGGGCCGCGACATCGACGCCGCCGGCGCCCATTCGGCATCGGCCTGACCCACGGCCCTCATCACCATTCAAAGCACAGGAGTCCCCACCCCATGCAAGCACAACCCACCGCCGCCACGCGCTTCTTCTCGGGCACGTATGTCGAGGCCCGCGCCAAGTTCCTGGAGGCTGCCGCGCAGCGCGGCGCCACGGTCGAATCCTTCGTGATGGACGCGCACCGGGGCGCGCTAGGCGAAGAGCTGGCCACCGACGTCGCGCTGGTCGGCGCCATCGACGCGAAGAAGGTGCTGCTCGTGAGTTCGGGCACGCACGGCCCCGAAGGCTTCTGCGGCTCGGGCACGCAGATCGCCACGCTCAACGACGCGGACCTGCTCTCGCGGCTGGAGCAGGCCGGCATCTCGCTGTTGCTGGTGCACGCGGTCAACCCCCACGGCTTCTCGCACCTGCACCGCACGAACGAAGACAACATCGACCTGAACCGCAACCACATCGACTTCAACGCGCCGCTGCCGGTCAATGCCGAGTACGCCGATGTCGAGCCGCTGGTGCTGCCCGCCACCTGGCCGCCGACGCCCGCCGACGAAGCGGCCGTGGCCGCCTACGTCGAGAAGCACGGCATGCGCGCCTTCCGCGCCGCCGTGACGCGCGGCCAGTACACCTCGCCCGACGGCCTGTTCTACGGCGGCACCGCGCCCTCGTGGAGCAACAGGACCATCCGCAAGATCCTGCGCAAGTACGCCGCCTCGGCCACGCACCTCGGCTGGATCGACGTGCACACCGGCCTGGGCCCCTACGGCCACGGCGAGAAGATCTACCCCGGCCGCAACACGCCCGAGGACCTGGCGCGCGCCCACGCATGGTGGGGCGCCGACGTGTTCGCGCCCTTCGCCGGCGACTCGGCCTCGGCCGACGTGTCGGGCCCTGTGATTTCCACCGCGTACGACGAATGCCCCAACGCGAAGATCGCGCCCATGGGCCTCGAATTCGGCACCCTGCCCGACCTGGAAGTGCTCGACCGCCTGCGCGCCGACACCTGGCTGCGCCGCCACCCCGAGGCGCCGGAAGCGCAGAAGCGCGAGATCCGCACGCGGCTGCGCGACGGCTTCTACTGCGACAACGACGAGTGGAAGGGGATGATCCTCGGGCAGACGCGGGTGGTGCTGCTGCAGACGCTGCAGGGATTGCGCAAGGCCTGAGGCCGGCCGGTCTTTCTTCAGCCGAAGTTGGGCGCGCGCTTCTCGCGCAACGAGGCGACGCCCTCGCGCACATCGGCCCCCGCGAAGCCCATGAATTCGAGCGCCAGCGAAGCATCGAAGGTCGGGCCGGCCTGGCGCAACCAGTTGTTCAGCGCGTACTTGGTGAAGCGGATCGCGCTCTGGCTGCCGGCCGCGAGCCGCTCGGCCACCTCGTAGGCGCGGGGCAGCAGGTCGGATTCTTCCACCGCGAGCGACACGAGCCCGATGCGCTCGGCCTCCTCGCCGCTCACCGGCTCGCACAGCAGCAGGTGGTACTTGGCCTTGGCCATGCCGCACAGCAGCGGCCAGACGATGGCGGCGTGGTCGCCCGCCGCCACGCCCAGGCGGGTGTGGCCGTCGACGATCTTCGCGTTCTTCGCGGCAATGGAGATGTCGGCCAGCAGCCCCGCCACCAGGCCCGCGCCCACCGCCGGCCCATGCATGGCGCTCACGATGGGCTTGTCGCAGTTGACGATGTTGTAGACGAGGTCGCGCGCCTCGCGCCACACGCGCTGGCGCACCACGTCGTCGGTGGTCATGTCCTGCACCATGGCGAGGTCGCCGCCGCCCGAGAAGCCCAGCCCCTCGCCCCGCAGCACCGCGCAGCGCACGCTGTCGTCGGCCGACACATCGCGCCAGATCTCGGCGAGTTCGCGATGGCCGTCATGGCCCGCCGTGGGCAGCTTGCCGTTGGCCGCCAGCATCCGGATGTCGAGCACCCCGCCGTTCGCGCCGCGGCGCTCGATGGCGAGGGTCTTGTAGCGGGCGGCGTAGTCCATGGCGGGTGCCTCTTTCTTTCGTCTCTCTGGGCTATTTATTTCCTTGCCGCCAGCTCCCGGCAGCGCTGCACGTTCGCGTCGAAGCGCGAGGCCAGCCCGGGCTCGCACTCGTCGGACGGTGCGAGCCGGCACATGCCGACCACAGCGTAGTCCATCACCGCCGCCGTGCACATCGGGTACGCCGCGAGCTCGGGATTGGCCTTGCTCTTGAAGCCCCAGCGCTCCGAGAACTGCACGGTGCGGACCATCGCGCCGTGGAAGAAGCTGCGGTCTTTCGCGGCGATGGCCGCCTCCATGCGGGGCAGTTCCTCGTTCAGGTAGCCGACCGAGTCGAGCGGAAAGCCCGACGGGTCCTGCTGTGCGGTGGCGAAGGAAGCGGCGAGCACGAAGGGCAAGGCCGCAAGGGCGCGCAGAACGGAAGGAGTCGCGCGGCTTTGGGAGGTGCGGTGGAGGTGCATGGCTGCGAATTCTGCAACGTTTTGAAGCATTTCTGAACTCGCCACGATGCGCGGGCGCTACGCTGGCAGGCTTCGCTAGCGGCCTTTCTTCTGCTTGTCGAATTTGCGCCAGTACTGGAATTCGTCCTCGTGCACCTCGAGGTCGATCTCCGAAACGCGCGCCTGCAGCCGCTCCTGCACTTCGGCCACCGCCCGGTTGTAGACCAGCGGCCCGATCTCCTCCAGGAAGAAACCGAGCAGTGCACCCGCCGCGACGTTGCCGATGGGTTCTTCCATGTTCTCGCGGAAATAGCGCTCGATGGAGGTGATGGCCTGCTGGCGGGCTTCCTTCGGTATCTCGATGGTCATGGGCTGTTCCGGAAGTTGGATCGACCGGCCCATTGTGCCGGCGGCCCCCTTCGCTACCATGCGCGCTCACAACAACACACACCGGAGACACCCATGAAGTTGCGTTCCACCGCGCTCGCGGCCCTTGCCCTTGCGCTCGTCGCGGGCTGCACGAACCTCACCCCAACGCTGCCCCAGCGCCAGCTGATGCTGGTGGCGAACGACGAGAAGCAGTCGTGGAACGACGCCGGCGCTGTGATCCTCGGCCCGATGGGGCGCGACACGGTGCAGGTGCTGGACATCGGCACCGATCCGCTGGCGCCCAAGGTGCTCGGCACGCTGCAGCTGGACAACACCATCGCCGGCCCGCCGACCAACCTCGCGATCACGCCCGGCGAGACGCTGGCGCTGGTCGCCAACTCGCTCAACGTGGTCGAGGACAACGGCGCGCGCAAGCAGGTGCCCGACAACCGGCTCTTCGTGATCGACCTGACCACCACGCCGCCCAAGCTGCTCGACACGCTGCAGGTGGGCAGGCAGCCCTCGGGCCTGTCGATCAACCGCGCGGGCGACCTGGCGCTGGTGGCCAACCGCGCCGACAACTCGGTGAGCGTGCTGCGCATCTCGGGCAAGAAGGTGACGCTGGTCGACACCGTGGCCATGGGCGACTCGGTGGCGCACGTGCGCTTCACGCCCGACGGCAAGCGTGCGCTGGCGGCCAAGTTCCCGAGCCACAAGATCGCGCTGCTCGACGTGAACGGCGAGAAGGTCAGCTACAACAAGGTCGACCTCGCCGCGGGCCTGTGGCCCTACAACGTCGACGTGACGCCCGACGGCAAGCTCGCGCTGACCGCCGACAACGGCAACTCGGGCGCCTCCGACGGACAGGTCGACACGGTCAGCGTGATCGACATGGAAGCCGCGCCGCCGCGCGTGGTCGACAAGGTGGTCGTCGGCGACGGCCCCGAGGGACTGGCCGTGAGCCCGACCGGCAAGCATGCGGTGGCCGTGATCCTGCGCGGCAGCAACGCGGCGAAGAACGCCTACTTCTACAACCGCAACGGCTCGGTGGTGCTGCTGAAGATCGACGGCAAGAAAGTCACGCGCGCCAACGAGGTGGTGGTGCGCGGGCTGCCGGAGGGTGCAGTGTGGAGCGCCGATGGCAGGTATCTGTACGTGGGCAACTTCATCGACCAGGACATCACGATCCTGAGGCTCGATGGCGACACGCTGGTGCCGACGGGCCAGTCGTTCCAGCTGCAGGGCCATCCGGCCGCGATGCGCGGGAAAATGACGCACTGATTTCCCGCTCCCCCTCACTCTCCCGGACAACGACGAAGCCATGGCGCAACCCAAACGACAACTCCGCACGCTCGAACGCGGCATCCTCTGCCTGGTGATCGGCATCGCCGTCCTGCTGGGGCCGCGCTTCCTCCAGGGCACGCGCTGGTTCGAGATGGTGGCGGGGGCCTATCTGGTGGGCTGGTTCGCGGTGGTGCTCGGGGTGGCGCTGATCGTGGTCGAGCTGGTGAAGCTGGGCAGGAAGCGCGAGTAGGGAAAAATCCGCAGCGCGGCGGGCTGGCGCAGCAGCAGCCAACGGCACGAAGCGGCGCGCCCCTGTGGACGATCATGAACTGCCGTGGGAAGACAGCTCAGCCGCATTCAACCCACAGGACCACGGCAGTTGGTCATCTTGGATCGATGACATCGAACTCGAACTGCACCGGGGCGGAGTCTTCGACGTAGGCGGTGATCAGGTAGTGGCCGGGAGGATCGCCCTCGACCACATCCCAGGACTTCGCAATGGTGCCGTCGTGGATGGTCAAGGTCACGTCCAGCGAAAGAGTCTTGCGGTCCGCCGACATGCCGTAAGGCCGGCCGCCGGTGCCCCATGTCTTCGGGGTTTCCGGCAATGTCATGCGTTCGAGAACGCGGACCTTGCCGGTCTTCCGGTTGAGCTTCAGGATCCAGCCGTAGTTCTGGTTGATCGTCCGGGGGACGGTGTTCGAAGCCTTGAAATCCAGCACGTCGTTGTTCGGCGCCAGCTTGAAGAGGCCGAAGACCGCATCGAGCGGGCACGTCCCATTCGCTATTGGGGCGTTGGCGCAAGCCTTGAACACGGCGGCATTCGATTCGGAAACGGAGCCATGCGACGCGGCGGGGCTCGGGAAGTCGCTGGAACCGCGCGGGGCGGCTCCCGCGGTTTGAGCGCCGGTGTGGGTGCACGCGGCCGCAGTGAAAAGAACGAGAAGGTGGCGAATTTTTTTCATGGCAAATGAGCTCGACAAATGGGCTCGGCAAACGACCAAGGCCTGCATCATGATCCAGTTGGCCCACAGCGGCATCCGGCGGCGGATTCAAGCGGTCGTTCCACGCCAGGCGACGGACGGCAGCCCTGGACTGGTTGCCGTCAGCCGGTATGGCCTGCTGACATCCGGCGCGGCAGCGGATGCTGTTCATAGGCACGGCCATCGGGCATGCGGATGGCGGCCAGTCGCGGGGCGTGCAAATGGAAGCGTGTCCCGATAACATCGCGGCCACATTTGTTTCCCAAAGAAAAAAATGCCGCCGCTGCCCCCTCGCAACCGCCTGAGCCTCGCCCTGGCCATCGCCGTGCCCTTGATGCTTGCATCGTGCGGCGGGGGCGGAGGCGGCGGTTTCTCCTTCGCGCCCTTTCCTGCGGCCAATGGCGGTGGAGGCGACGCACCACCTCCTCCTGCGCCGCCCCCGGGCGCGCCGAAGTTCACCGTCGGCGGCACCGTCACTGGCCTGGCAGGCAGCGGGCTCGTGCTGCAGAACAACGCGGGCGACGACCTGGCCATAGGCGCCGATGGCAGCTTCAGCTTCGCCACTTCGCTGGACGACGGTGCCGACTACGGCGTGACCGTGAAGACGCAGCCCACGGCGCTGCAGGTCTGCGTTGCGAAACAGGCCTTCGGGACGGTGGCGGGGGCGGCAGTGAACTCGGTGAGGGTCAATTGCTCGGAGGCCGGAGCCGATCGTTTCGGCTTTGCGGCCAACGAGCGATCGAATAATCTGAGCGCATACACCGTTTCTGCGGATGGCAGTTTGTCGGCAGCCACTCCCGCTGCGTACTCCCTGGCAGGCACCCCCCAGCACGTGACAGTGCATCCCTCGGGGAAAAAGCTCTACGCCAGCATCTACGTCGGTACCCAAGGCGTCACCCAATACACCATCGATCCCGCCGGCACGCTGTCGCAAGACCTCAATATCACCACCGGCGTCGGCACGAGCCCGGTTTTTGTCGGCGTCGAACCCAAGGGACGTTTTGCCTACGTGATCGGCGACGGGCAGATCCATCGGCTCAATATCGACGCGACCACCGGCGACCTCGACGGCAGCACGGCAGTGGCCGTGGCCGGCGGCAACAGCCGCAAGCTGGGTTTCGATCCCGACGGGCGATTCGCGTTCGTGCCCAACGGTGCGTCCGTCGAGGTGTTCCGCCTGGACCAGGGCACCGGCGTTCCGATCTCGCCACCCGTGTCGGTCGCGCTGCCGGT
Organism: Variovorax sp. 278MFTsu5.1; assembly: GCF_048305045.1. Lineage (NCBI taxonomy): Bacteria > Pseudomonadati > Pseudomonadota > Betaproteobacteria > Burkholderiales > Comamonadaceae > Variovorax > Variovorax sp. 278MFTsu5.1. The sequence continues at coordinate 2,381,807 of NZ_CP157622.1, read as the reverse complement.
CGGCGGCTTCGTCGACGTCGCGGCCGAGCCCAGCGGGCGTTTCGCCTACGTGAGCACCGGCAACAACCCCGGCACCCTGCTCGCTTATTCCATCGACCAGACCACGGGCGCGTTGACTTCGATCGGCTCGGTGCCCTCCGGCAACACGCCCTTCGGCATGGCCATCGATCCGACCGGACGCTTCGTGTACGTTGCGAACCGGAACTCCCACGACGTCTCGGCCTACGCCATCAATCCACGAACCGGCGCGCTGACAGCGGTACCGGGCCAACCGTTCTCCGTCGGAGGCAACACACCCAACTCCGTGACCGTGGATCGCACAGGCCGGTTCGCCTACACGGCGAACCAAGGCGACAACACGATCTCGATCTTCACGATCGACCGGACCACCGGCGCGCTCGCTCTGCAAACCGCGCGACCAGCCGGAGCCAACGGGCCGCAGTTCTTCGCGCTCACGAAGTAGGTAGCGCGGGCTCCGGGTCAGGCCCCGCTAGTTTTGCGAATGGGCCCGCAGCCGTATCTGCAAGGCTCGGAACAGGTCAGATGAGGCACAACGCAACTGCAATACGCAGTTACGCAGTTACGCAGTTGGCGAAGGCCACAGAACGCCCCCGGTGCAGCAGCGGCCATCCTCCGAAGCTCAACAGCCCCTCACACCAACAACCGGCAGCCGGACCGCGTCAGGCCTTCTTGCCGCGCATCTTGCCGACGAGTTCCACCACGCCCAGCACGATGGCGCCGGCCACCAGGCCCACGCCGGCATTCACGCCCATGGAGCCCAGCGTGCCGAATACGCCGCCGGTGGCCTTGGCCCAGTCTTCGACTGCATGGCCCAGCGCCGGTACGCCGTGCACCAGGATGCCGCCGCCCACGAGGAACATCGCGGCCGTGCCGGCCACCGACAGCGCCTTCATGAGCCACGGCGCCGCTGCCAGGATGCCCCGGCCCAGGGCCTGGGCGCCCGCGCTCGCGCGCTGGCTCAGGTAGAGGCCCGCATCGTCGAGCTTCACGATGCCGGCCACCAGGCCGTAGACGCCGATGGTCATGATGAGCGCGATGCCCACCAGCACGCTCAGTTGGGTGGTGAAGGGCTGGCCTTGCACGGTGCCCAGCGTGATGGCGATGATCTCCGCCGAGAGGATGAAGTCGGTGCGCACCGCGCCCTTGATCTTGTCCTTTTCCATCGCGACCACGTCGATCGAGGCATCGGCCATGGCCTTCTCGTGGCGCTGCGTGTCGGTGTCGTGTTCGTCCTTGTGCAGGAACTTGTGCGCCAGTTTTTCCGCGCCTTCGAAGCAGAGGAAAGCGCCGCCGATCATCAGCAGCGGCGTCACCAGCCAGGGCAGCCAGGTGCCGATGGCCAGGGCGGCCGGCACGAGGATGGCCTTGTTGACGAAGGAGCCCTTGCACACGGCCCACACCACCGGTATCTCGCGCTCGGCCTTCACGCCGGTGACCTGCTGCGCGTTGAGCGCGAGGTCGTCGCCCAGGACGCCGGCCGTCTTCTTGGCGGCTACTTTGGTGAGGACCGATACGTCGTCGAGAACGGTCGCGATGTCGTCGAGCAGCAGGAGCAGGCTGGAGGCCATGGGCAGGATTCGGGCTGAAAAGGAAGCGGCGAGCTTATCCGCAGCCGGGTTGCGCCCCGGCAATACCCGTACGCCGGCGCCTCCCGGGCCCTCAGAGCGCGCTCAGCGCAATGGCCAGCATGGCCGCCAGCGAGGCGCCGAAGAGCGCCAGGCCGACGCGGCGGCGCCGGTGCGTGAGCATCCACAGCACCACGCCCGAGATCGACAGGAAGATCAGGCTGCCGGCCAGCGTATCGACCAGCAGGATCCAGGGCAGCGGCATGGCGCCGCCCTTGTGCATGTTGGTGAGCGTGGCGACGAAGCCATTGCGCGTGGTGGTCACGCCCACCGAGCGGTTGCCCTGCCAGTATTCGGCCTGGACGATCTCGTTGGGGCCGCCGAAGTTGAAGATCCAGTGCGCCGGCTGCGTGAGCGCGGGAGCCGTCTTGTCGCTCTTGTCGGCCCATGCGACGGGCTTGGCAGCCTCGATGCGGCTGGAATTCGGCGGGCCGCTCATGCGCAGCGCCTCCTGCAGCCAGCGGCTCATGGCCTCGGGCGTTTCCGGCACCGGATCGGGCAGCGCCAGCTGGGCACGGCTGCGCTCCTGGGCCTGCGGCAGCTTCAGCACGTTGCGGTGGTTGAGCCAGATGCCGCTGAAGCCGAACAGCAGCCCCAGCACCGCGCCCCACAGGCCGAACCAGCCGTGGGTGCGGCGGATCCACTGCACGGCGGCCGTGCGGCGCTGGTGCGAGCGCACGCGCGCGGCATGGCCGAGGGAGGAAGAACTGCTGCCGGCGGCGTCCATGTGGCGGTCGCCGGCTCAGGCCACGTTGCGCTTGAGGCGGATTTCCTCGATGCGCACGGTGCCGATGGCGGTGGTCTTGGCGGTCTTCATCTCGCGCTTGAAGCCCGCGAGCTCGTGGAAGCGCATGGCGCGGTCGTTGCGAATGGGCACCCAGATGGTGACCGTGGTGCAGCCCTCTTCCTCCAGGCCTTCGCGGGCGGCGTCCCACAGGGCCACGCCGGCGCCCTTGCCCCAGTGCTCGGGCTTGACGTAGATGGCCCAGATCTCGCCGGTGGTCGGCGGCGTCTTGGGGTCGCGCGAGCGGTCGAAGCCCACGAAGCCGACGACCTCGCTGCCTTGCACCACCACGTGCACCTGGGGTTCGCTGTATTCGATGGCCTCGCGCCACTTGGCTTCGCGCGAGGCCGGGGCCAGCGCGCGCAGTTCTTCCTCGGGAAGGATGCCTTCGTAGGCGGCCTTGACGGAGAGTGCGTGGATTTCTGCGACGGCCTTGGCGTCGCGCAGGGTCGCGGGGCGAACTTCGTAATCTGACATGGATGCGGGAAATCGGATGGAACCGGCTATTGTCGCCGCACCGCTAAACTGCTGGCCGCATACGTCGCAACTACAGGAGAAACCGACATGGCCAAGGGTCAGCAACGCAGCAACAAGGAAGCGAAGAAGCCAAAGAAGGACACCTCGCCGCCCAAGCCTGTGAGCACTGGCGGCATCGAGCCGGTCCGCACCATCACGACCGAAGTGATCCCCCGCGGCAAGCTCAAGAACAAGTGATGAGCGAAGCGCCAGCGCCCGCCCCCAGGCCCCAGCCTCGCAATCCGCTGCACGGGGTCACGCTGGAGGCCATCGTCACGGCGCTGGCCGGCCACTACGGGTGGGAGCGCCTGAGCGAGCTCGTTCCCATCCGCTGCTTCACGCTCGACCCGAGCGTGAGCTCCAGCCTCAAGTTCCTGCGCAAGACGCCATGGGCGCGCGAGAAGGTCGAGAGCCTGTACCTCTTCATGCTGCGCGAGCAACGCCGCGAGCAGCAACAGCAACAGCAACCATGAAGGTCCGGATCGAGCCTTCGGGCCTCGACTTCGAGACCGACGCCGAAACCACCCTGCTGAAGGCCGCCGAGGCCGCCGGCATCGAGTTGCCGAGCTCGTGTCGCAACGGCACCTGCCGCACCTGCATCTGCCTGCGGCTCGCGGGCGAAACCCGCCACATCATCGAATGGCCAGGCCTGAGCGCCGAGGAAAAGGCCGAGGGCTGGATCCTGCCCTGCGTGGCACAGGCGCTGGGCGACGTCACGCTCGAAGTGCCGGGCGCGCGCTCCCTGTTTGCCGACTAGGCGGCCGGCGGCCTGACCGAAGGCGCCGCCACCACCAGCCGGTCGCGCTGCGCCAGCGACGGAAACAGCTTGAACCAGGTCAGCGCGACCAGCATGGTGCCCACGCCGCCCACCACCACCGAGCCGACCGGCCCCAGCAGCGCCGCCGTGGCGCCCGACTCGAACTCGCCGAGCTGGTTGCTCGCGCCGATGAAGATCGAGTTGACCGCGCTCACCCGCCCGCGCATGGCGTCGGGCGTTTCCAGCTGCACCAGTGTCTGGCGGATCACCACGTTGACCATGTCGGCACCGCCCGAGACCGCCAGCGCGATCAGCGAGACGACGAAGCTCTTCGAAATGCCGAACACCACCATGCACAGCCCGAAGAGCCCGATGGCCAGCAGCAGCGTGCGCCCGATGTGGCGCTCCACCGGCCGGCGCGTGAGCGCGATGGACATCACCAGCGCGCCCACCGCCGGTGCGCTGCGCAGCAGGCCCAGGCCCCAGGGACCGGTGTGCAGGATGTCCTTGGCATAGATCGGCAGCAGCGCCACCGCGCCGCCCAGCAGCACCGCGAACAGGTCGAGCGAGACGGCGCCGAGCACGGGCTTGCGCTTCCAGATGAAATCGACGCCCGCGAACACGGTGGACAGCGTCACCGGCTCGCGCGCGGCCGGCGTGTAGGCATAGCGCAGACGCAGCACCAGCGCGCAGGCGACACCGAAGAAGGCCACGCTGGCGCCATACACCACCGCCATGCCCGCCACGAACAGCAGGCCGCCAAGGGCCGGCCCGCCGATGATGGCGCCCTGCATGCCCGCCGAGCTGAAGGCCATTGCGCGCGCCAGCATGGTCGGCGGCACCAGCAGCGGCGTCAGCGCCTGCTGCGCCGGCATCTGGAAGGCCCGCACCGCGCCCAGCACCAGAGAAAGGCCCAGCAGCAGGCCGCGCGTGTCGTGCTTCTCGAGCACCGCCAGCAGCAGCACCAGTGCCACCAGCCCCTGCACCGCGAAGCAGGCCGCCACGATACGCCCGCGATGGTGACGGTCGACGATGTGCCCGGCCAGCAGCGCCAGCAGCAGCGCGGGCACGAACTGGTAGAGGCCGACCAGGCCCAGGTCCCAGGCGCTGCCGGTGAGCTCGTACATGTGCCAGCCGATGGCCACCAGCAACATCTGCGAGGCGGCCGTGCCGAAGAGGCGCGCCGTCCACATCTGCATGAAGGGGCGTTCGCGCGTCAGGTCGGAGAAGCTGGGGGGAGAAATCGCTGCGGCCGTCGATGTGGCTTGGGCGTCGGGGGAAGAGGAAGCGGAGGCTTGGGCGGGGCCGGACATTCGTCCGAGGATAGCCGAGGCCGGATGAGCGGGGCGTGAGCGTGGGCAAGGGGCCCGGCGCCCCGCTGTCTACACTCTGCGGCTTCCATGACCGCCCCGCCGCCACTGCAACCCGTTCACGAAGACCCGTACCTGCTGGTGCTAGACAAGCCTGCGGGCCTGCTCTGTGTGCCCGGCCGCGGCGAGGACAAGCAGGACTGCCTGAGCGCCCGCGCCATGCGGCAGTGGCCCGACGCGCTGATCGTGCACCGGCTCGACATGGCCACCAGCGGCCTGGTGCTGATGGCGCGCGGCATCGAGATGCAGCGCGCGCTGAGCGCGGCCTTTGCCGACCGCGAGGTACACAAGCGCTACGAAGCCATCGTCGATGGCGCGATGCCGCTGCGCCAGGAGTGGTCGCTGATCGACGCGCCGCTGATGGCCGACTGGCCGCGCCGCCCGCTGCAGAAGATCGATCCGGAGGGCAAGCCCAGCCTCACGCGATGGAAGGCGCTGTCAGTGCTGCCCGGCGAGCCCGCCGCCACACATGTGCTGCTGGAGCCCCTGACGGGCCGTTCGCATCAGCTGCGCGTGCATCTGCTGTCGATCGGACATCCGATCCTGGGAGATGCGCTGTACGGCGACGCCGCACTGCAGGCGCGTGCGGCGCGCCTGCTGCTGCATGCGAGCGAACTTGGGTTCGTGCACCCGGTGACGCAGCAGAGCCTTTTCTTCAACCGGCCGCCTGATTGGACGTGACGGGCTGGGCCCTTCCTCAGCCGCCCTTCACCACCAGCACGGGCATGTTCGCGTCCTGCAGCACACGCTGCGTCACGCTGCCCAGCAGCAGTTTCTCGATGCCGCTGCGGCCGTGCGAGCCCATCACGATCAGGTCTGCCGCGATGGCGATGGCCGTGTCGACGATGCCTTCGTGCACCACGTGGCCGTCGATCACGCGCTGGTCGCTGTGAAGGCCTTCCGCCGCGAGCGCCGCCACGCCGCGTGCGAGGGCGGCATTGGCACTGGCAGTGGCCGCCGCGAGGTATTCGTTCTGGCCGAGCGCATAGTCCGCGCCCACGCCGATGAAGGGGTAGTTGTCGATCACGTGAATCAGCGTGATGCGGCTACCGAAGGCCAGCGCGAGGCCGCTGGCCTTGCTGACGGCGAGCATGGAAGTTTCGGAGCCGTCGATCGGAACCAGGATGTGATTGAACATGGCGGGACCTCGCTTTCGTTCGCAGACAGACTCGGCCCATACCGGACCGGGGACCCGAATTTAACCGTTGTTGCGCAGAGCAGGCTGTAGGACTCGTGCCAGCAAGGGCAAGCCCCGAGATCGCCCAGCTTCAGTCCCCCTGGAAACCCTCGGCCCGGCAGGTGATCACCAGCGTGTCGCGCCAGCCCTCGCCGCCCTCTTCGAGCGGCTGGATCGGCGTCGACTCGTGGATCACGCGCGCATCGTCGAGCAGCAGAAGCGTCCACGGCTCGGTCATCGTGAAGCGCTCGCCGCGCCTTCCGTTGGCCTCGAACACGCGCGTCTCTCCGCCCTTGATGCCGTGCCGCCCCACGAGCGCGACAGCCACCAGATCCACGCCATCGCGGTGCGCGCCCTCGGGCGTGGGGCGACCGATGCCGCCCGCGGTATCGATGCGGAACTGGTGCGCCTCCACGTACCAGCGCTGCGCCGAGCCGCGCATCTCGCTGCTGGCCTTCCCGAGCTGCTGCAGCAGCCGCTGCCACACCGGCTGCGCGATGGTGGCGTCGAGCATCGGCGCGAACCAGCGCTGCATGCCGCCATGCAGCGCGTTGTATTCCACCGGCTGCCAGTGCGCGCGATGCGGCACCTGGGCGAGCGTGGCCTGCTCGTCGGCTTCGACGGTGAAGCAGGCATGGCGTCGCGTGCGATAGCGGCCGCCGTCCTTCAGGTAGTCGTCAGGCGGAAGATCGTTCCAGTCGGCATGCAGCGCTTCGAGCTGCGCGACCGGGAGACCGAGCCATTCGGCTACGCCTTGGGGGCTCAGCACGGCATAGCCTTGATCGCGCAGCGCGGCGGGCAGCTCGGCCGGCGAAATGAACGGAGGAGTGAAGGCGGCGGTGGTCACTGCGCGCTGACCTTCACGTCCTTCCAGAACGCGACGCGGTCGCGGATCTCTTCGGCTTCGGGCTTCGGGTCGGCGTAGTACCAGGCGGCGTCGGTGTTGAGCTCGCCGTTGACCAGCAGCGAGTAGTAGTTCGCTGTGCCCTTCCAGGGGCAGGTGGTCTTGTGATTGCTGAAGGTGACGAAGTCGCGGTTGAGCGAACTCATCGGGAAATAGTGGTTGCCTTCGACGAGGACTGTGTCGTCGCTTTCGGCGATGGTTACGCCGTTCCAGGTTGCTTTCATGGTTTTCGGGGTCTCCGGGGGCGGCCGGGTGCCGCTTTTCGGGGGTTATTGTGCCGCTGCTGGTGGTTTGGCTTTTTTGGTGGTTGTTATCTACCCTGCTGGGGGTTTGTTTTCCGGGGCCGGGTCTCGGCCCGGCGGCCGACCTACTTTTCTTTGCTTCGCTGTATGGACCGGGGACCTGGGTAACGGGTGTGCGCGGACATAGGAAACACTTTCTGGGTCGAGATGACCGAGGAAGTGCCCCATGCCCTGGCAACCGAGAGACCTGATGGACACCAAGCGAGAGTTCGTGGAACTGGCTTTGCAGGAGGGGGCGAACCGGCGCGAGCTGTGCCGGCGCTTCGGCATCAGCCCCAAGACCGGCTATTCGCTGCTCAAGCGCCATGCGCTGCAAGGCATGGCGCAAGCATGCACACCGCGCAGCACGCGACCGCTGAACTCTCCTACGCGCAGCACCGATGCGCTGGAGCAGGCCGTGGTCCAGCTGCGGCTGGCCCACCCCAGTTGGGGTGGCCGCAAGATCGCCCGCCGGCTGGCCGACCAGGGCCTGGGCGAGGTTCCTGCGCCCAGCACCGTCACCAACATCCTGCATCGCCATGGGCTGATCACTCCAGAGTCCAGCAAGGCAAGCGAACACTGGTGCCGCTTCGAGCACGAGCAGCCCAATGCCCTGTGGCAGATCGACTTCAAGGGCGACTTCGCCATGGCTGCGGCGCGCTGCTATCCACTGACCGTGCTGGACGACCATTCGCGCTTCAATCTCGCGCTGAGGGCTTGTCCCAGCGTGGGCACCGACAGTGTGCGACCGCACCTGGAGCAGGTCTTTGCCCGCTATGGGCTGCCGGTGCGCATCAACACGGACAACGGCGCTCCCTGGGGCGCTCCGCGTCAACCGGCGCATGGACTGTCCGAGCTGGGCGTGTGGCTCATCAGGCTGGGGATTCGGCTGAGCCACAGCGCGCCGTACCACCCTCAGACCAACGGCAAGATCGAACGCTTCCACCGCTCGCTGAACACGGAGGTGCTCGCCGGGCGCAGCTTCGCCGATCTGGGCCAGGCCCAGGCGGCCTTCGAGCGCTGGCGCGGCATCTACAACCACGAGCGCCCACACGACGCGCTGGACCTTCTCACGCCCGCCAAGCGCTACGCGATCAGCCCCAGGCCCTATCCGCGGGCGTTGGCTCCCATCGAGTACCAGCAGGGGGACACGGTGGTGATCGTCAAGCACAACGGCGAGGCCAGCTTCCGCGGCCACAAGCTGAAGGTGCCAAATTGCCTTCTGAAACTGCCCATCGCATTCCGCGCGGATCCACAACACGACGGCCACTTCGACGTGTTCTTCTGCCATCAGCCGTTCATGCGACTGGACTTGAACTGCCTGACAGCAAGGCGATAACCTGCCAGAGTGTTTCCTATGTCCGCGCACACCCGTTACCCAGGTCCCCGGTCCATACACTTCGCCAAAGAAAAGTAGGCAAAAGAAAGGCGACCCTACTGTCTGCGTCCCTTCGCTTCGCTACGGGCAACCTGCGGTGCTCGACGTAGGAGGGGGTCCGCAGAACTCGCTCCACTGCGTTGCGCTCAGACAGCTGCGGCCCTTATCCCTCCTACGTCTGCGCTCCTCGGCGCAGCCAGAAGGGATCGACACGCGCCATCGCTGCGCTCGGCTTTTGAACAGCCTTGGACTGGCCTTTGCTTCGCTCGGCCGGGGATGCACGTTAAGGAACCGATCTCTGCAGCACTAAGTGCATGCAAGCCGACCGCCCTATACCAAGCACAGCAGGCGCGAAGCGCCTGCTGTGCCTTGGGGGCCGAGCGAAGCAAAGGCCCGGGCATCTCCCCTCCCCTCTGGCTGCGCCGAGGAGCGCAGCGTTTCGCGGATCAGGGCTCGCCCTTGTCTGAGCGAAGCGAGTTTGGGCGAGACCCCGCGAAACGCGAGCACCGCAGGTTGCCCCGTAGCGCAGCGAAGGGGTCGCAGACAGTGGGGTCGCCTTTTCTTTGCCTACTTTCTTTTGGCGAAGCAAAAGAAAGTAGGTCGGCCGCCGGGCCGAGACCCGGCCCCGGGAAACAAACAACCAAAGGACTCAAGCAGCCAACCAGTGCACGCTGAAAAGCCTCTCCGGATCAGTCCAAACCGCCCCAGGCCGGAACCCAGCCCTAACAGCCAGCGCCCGAAGCCCCTCAACAGTGAACTTATGCGAGTACTCCGTATGAATAGTCTCGCCTTCCTCAAACCCGAACACCTGCCCATTCAAAGAAACACTCTGAGCCCGCCGGCTCACAAGATGCATCTCGATCCGCTGCCGAGGCGCGTTGTAGAACGCCGCATGCGAGAACCCATCGAGGTCGAAGTCGGCATCCAACTCAGCATTGGCCCGACGCAACAGATTCAGGTTGAACTCCCCCGTAACCCCCTGCGCATCGTTGTAAGCCGCATGCAACCGCCCCGGATCCTTCACCAGATCCACCCCGATCAGCAGCCCGCCTCCACGCAACATTCGCGCAGCCAGCTGCAGAAAAGCCAGCGCCTCGTCGGGCTCGAAGTTTCCGATCGTCGACCCGGGAAAGAATCCAACCCGTCGACCTGAACCAGCCATGGGCGCAGGCAGCACCAGCGGCATCGTGTAGTCGGCAGCGATAGGCTGCACCACCAGCTCCGGATAGTCCGCCTTCAGCCGCTGCGCGGCAGCCTCCAGATACTCCCCCGAGATGTCGATAGGCAGATACCGCTTGGGCGTCTCCAGCGCATCGAGCAGCAGCCGAACCTTGGTCAGCGACCCCGCTCCGAACTCGACGATCTCCGCATTCGGCCCGATCTGCTCCGCAATCTCCCCAGCGCATTCGCCAAGAATGCGCAGCTCCGTACGCGTGGGGTAGTACTCGGGCAGTTCGCAGATGCGGTCGAACAGCTGCGAGCCTGCCGCGTCGTAGAAGAACTTCGGCGAGATGCTGCGCGGCGAACGCGCCAGTCCCGCCTGCATCTCGCGGCCGAACTCGGACAGCGGCGCTGCAGTTGCATCGGCCCGCGACGAAGACGAAGCTGCCGGCTTCTGCCGCGCCTTCGCGGGCACGAAGGATGACAGCGAGGACGAGGAAGTTGGATTGCGCATGATCAAAGGTCTTTCGCGAGCCGCAGCCCCGTGAACTGCCAGCGCGCCGCCGGCGGGAAGAAGTTGCGATAGCTGGGCCGCGCATGCCCGGCCGGCGTGGCGACGCTGCCGCCGCGCAGCACCAGTTGCCCCACCATGAACTTGCCGTTGTATTCGGCGGCGATGCCCGGCAGTGGCCTGAAGCCGGGATACGGGTCGTACGACGACCGTGTCCATTGCCAGACATGTCCGGTCATCTGCGAGATGCCGGGCGCATCGTGCGCCGCCTCCCATTCGAACTCGGTCGGCAGCCGCGCGCCGGCCCATTCGGCGTAGGCGGCGGCTTCATAAAAGCTGAGCTGCGACACCGGCGCGTCGGCCTCCATCGGCCGCACGCCGTGCAGGCCGAACACATGCCAGCCACCTCCGGCCTGAGCCGTGGCGGCACCGGCGAAACGCAGCCTCGGATCGTCCTGCGCCAGCCAGTAGGCCGGATGCCGCCAGCCATTGGCCTGCACCGCGGCCCAGCCGTCGGACAGCCACAGGTCGGGCCGCTGGTAGCCGCCGTCGGCGATGAACTGGGCGAAGTCGCCGCAGCTCACCAGTCGGTCGGCAATGGCATAAGGCTGCAGCAGCGCACGGTGGCGCGGCGTTTCGTTGTCGAAGGAGAAGCCGGTGCCGGCGTGCCCCACCTCGGCCACGCCACCGTGCTGCTCGATCCAGCGCATCGCGGGCGGCACCGCGGCAAGGCGCAGCGCGGGGCCGCCGGCGGGCCTGTAGGCGGGCAGCATCGGGTTGCAGGAGAACGCATGCAGGATGTCGGTGAGAAGCAGCTCCTGGTGCTGCTGCTCGTGGTGCAGGCCCAGCGTGACGATGGGCTCGATCACGCTCCAGTCGGGCCCGCCCTCTTCCAGCAGCGCCACCACGGCCTCGTCGACATGGCGGCGGTACTCGTGCACCTCGTCCAGCGATGGCCGCGTGAGCAGGCCGCGCTGCGGGCGCGGATGGCGCGGGCCGAGCGCCTCGTAGTACGAGTTGAAGAGATAGAGGAAGCGCGCGTCGAAGGGCTGGTAGCCGCTGGCGTGCGGCTGCAGCAGCACGCTTTCGAAGAACCAGGTGGTGTGCGCCAGGTGCCACTTGGTGGGGCTGGCATCGGGCATCGACTGGATGCACTGGTCTTCGGCGGACAGCGGGGCGGCAAGCGTCAGGCTGGCTGCGCGCACTTCGCGAAACCTGTCGCGCAGGGCGCCCGCCGCCTGAGTGGTCGGCCGGGAAAGCGTCATGGAGTCTCCAGTCGGGTCAGCCGCAAGTTGTAGCCCATCCGGGTCGCGGCGGCACGTAGGACAAAACGCCGCAGGCCTGCCGCCGCGACTTCGGCAAAGAGCACAAGGGGGAGCCACTGTGGCACAAGACGCCGGGGCGTGCAGGAGGGCTGCGTATCATCCGACGCATGCAAACGACCAACCCATCGGGCAGGCCCAAAGTCGTCATCGTCGGCTGCGGATTCGGCGGACTCGAAGCGGCGCGCAAGCTGCAGAACGCCAATGTCGACGTGACGGTGATCGACAAGACCAACCACCACCTGTTCCAGCCGCTGCTGTACCAGGTGGCGACCGCCGGGCTGGCCGCGCCGTCCATCGCGGCGCCGGTGCGCGGGCTGTTCCGCAAGCAGCAGAACATCACGACGCTGCTGGGCGAGGTGAGCGGCATCGATCCGGCCTCGCGGTCGGTGCAGCTGGCCAACGGCGACCGCGTGCCGTACGACCACCTGATCGTCGCCGCCGGCGCCACGCACAGCTACTTCGGGCACGACGAGTGGTCCACCGTGGCGCCCGGACTGAAGACGCTGGCCGATGCCTTCGAGATCCGCCGCCGCGTGCTGCTGTCCTTCGAGACCGCCGAGATCACTGCCGACCTGGAACGCCGTCGCGCCCTGCTCACCTTCGTGGTGATCGGCGCCGGCCCCACGGGCGTCGAGATGGCGGGCACGCTGGCCGAGATCGCCAAGCACACGCTCTCGGGCGAATTCCGTCACATAGACCCCGCCAGCGCACAGGTGCTGCTGGTCGAAGGCGGCCCGCGCGTGCTGCAGGCCATGCCCGAGTCGCTGAGCCAGAAGGCGCTGGAGCAGTTGCAGAAACTGGGCGTCGAAGTGCGGCTGAACGCGCGGGTGACCGCCATCGACACCACCGGGCTCGAAGTGCAGACTGGCGGCGGCGCGGAGGGTGCTCCGGTCGACAGCTACCGAATCGATAGCAGCTGCGTGGTGTGGGCGGCCGGCGTGGCGGCTTCGCCGCTGGGCCGCATGCTCGGCGCGGCCACGGGCGTCGAATGCGACCGCGCGGGCCGCATCAGGGTCGAGCCCGACCTGAGCCTCGCGGGCCACCCCGAGATCAGCGTGGTCGGCGACCTCGCCGCCGCCATGAGCCACGCGCCCGGCAAGCCGCCCAGGCCGGTGCCCGGCGTGTCGCCCGGCGCCAAGCAGGCGGGGCGCGCGGCGGCCGCCAACATCCTGCGCCGCATCGCGGGCCAGCCGACGGTGCCGTTCCGCTATGCCGACTACGGCAACCTTGCGACCATCGGCCGCAACTCGGCGGTGGTCGACCTGGGCACGCCTTTCGGCCCGCTGCGCTTCAGCGGCCGGCTCGCATGGCTGTTCTGGCTGTTCGCGCACGCCTACTTCCTGATCGGCTTTCGCAACCGCGTGGTCGTGATGATGGATTGGGCCAGCGCCTACTGGAGCTTCCAGCGCAACGCGCGCGTGGTGGCCGACGTTCAAGGCAAAAGCGAATCCTGAAAACCAGCCACATGCTCTCGCTCTTCATCTGGATCGCGGCGCATGCGGCCGAAGCGCTGTTCTGCCTCTGGGTGCTGCGCTGGGGCGGCGCCGAACGGCTCGAAGGCACCTTCGCCTCGGGCTTTTTCTTCAGCAACTTCGCGCCGCGCTGGAGCGCCGAGGGGCTGAAGATGGCGGCGCTGATCCTGCTGGTGTTCTGCGCCGTCAGCTTCGTCGCGGGCCTGTTCGTGCCGGGGCTGCGTTGCTGGGGCAGCTGCTAGCAGCGCCCTGCCCCCCAAGCCTCAAGTCCCGATCACGCCGCCGTCGTTCTTGGTGATGGCGATGGTCGCCGAGCGCGGCCGGCCCGCGCCGTCGGGCCACTTCGACACGGCGAGCGGGCGGTCGGGGTCGCTGCGCTCGTTGGCCGGTTCGCCCGGGTGCTGGATGTTGATGAACAGCGTGCGCAGGTCTGGCGTGGCAGTGAGGCCGGTGATCTCGCAGCCCGCCGGGCCGAGCAGGAAGCGGCGGATCTCGCCCTTGGTCGGGTCGCAGGCCAGCATCTGGTTGTTGGGCAGGTTGGCGTACTCGCCCTTGCCCAGCGTGGAGGTCGACACGTCGGTCTCGATCCACAGCACGCCGCGCGCGTCGACCATCAGGCCGTCGGGGCTGCCGAAGGTGTCGCCCTTGATGTTGCCCTGCGCCTCGTAGCGCTTCTGCTTCGGATCGCCCGCGAGCACGAGGTGGTTCCACGTGAACTTGGTGGCATCGAGGTCGCCGCTTTCCTTCCAGCGGATGATCTGCCCCATCGTGTTGTTGGAGCGCGGGTTGGCCGCGTCCATGAAGGGCTGGCCGGCGGCGCCGCGGTTGCTGTTGTTGGTGAGCGTGCAGTAGATCTCCTTGGTCAGCGGATCCACCGTGGTCCACTCGGGGCGGTCCATCTTCGTGGCGCCCAGCAGGTCGCTGGCCTGGCGAGCCTTGATGAGCACGTCGCCCTGGGTCGTGAAGCCCTTGTCGGCCACGAGGCCGCCCTTGCCTTGCGTGAGCGGCAGCCATTCGCCGGTGCCGTCCACGTCGAAGCGCGCCACGTACAGCGTGCCGTGGTCGAGCAGGTCGCGGTTGGCGGCGGCGCCGCCGGGCTTGACCTCGTCGCGGCTCACGAACTTGTAGATGTATTCGAAGCGCGAGTCCTCGCCCATGTAGACGACGGCGCGGCCGTCGTTGGTGAGCGCGGTGGCTGCGCCCTCGTGCGCGGCGCGGCCCATCGCGGTGCGCTTGCGCGGCGTGGAGGTGGGGTCCTGCGGGTCGATCTCGACCACCCAGCCGTAGCGGTTCGATTCGTTGGGGTGCTTCGACACGTCGAAGCGCGCCTCGTGCTCGTGCCAGCGGTACTTGGCGCCGTTGCCCTTCTTGATGCCCCAGCGCTTCTGGTGGGCGTCGGGCGTATCGGTGCCCTCGAAGTAGTCGGCGAAGTTCTCTTCGCAGGTGAGGTAGGTACCCCACGGCGTGTGGCCGTTGGAGCAATTGTTGAAGGTGCCCAGCACCTGCGTGCCCGAGGGGTCGGCGGCGGTGCGCAGCATCGCGTGGCCGGCGGCGGGGCCGGTGAGCGTCATCGGGGTGAGCGCGGTGATGCGGCGCGCGAAGCGCGAGGGCGCGAGCTGGGTCCACTTGCCGGCGCCGTCGCGCTGCAGCTCGATGACCGACACGCCGTGCGCGTTCATCGACTTGCGCACCTTCTCGGGCGTCCAGGTCTTCATGCCGTCGGGGTGAAGCAGGCCATCGTCGACGTATTCGTGGTTCAGCACCAGCAGTCCGCGGTTGGAGCCTTCGATCGGGAAGAAGGCCATGCCGTCGTGATGCATGCCGGCCTGCAGCG
Organism: Variovorax sp. 278MFTsu5.1; assembly: GCF_048305045.1. Taxonomy (NCBI): domain Bacteria; kingdom Pseudomonadati; phylum Pseudomonadota; class Betaproteobacteria; order Burkholderiales; family Comamonadaceae; genus Variovorax; species Variovorax sp. 278MFTsu5.1. The sequence continues at coordinate 2,366,691 of NZ_CP157622.1, read as the reverse complement.
CCTGCTCTTCGGCGGTGTTGGAACCGTCGGTCTTGAAGGCGGGCATGGCGCCCGCGATGCCGGTCGGGTCGCCCCAGCGGTAGAGAACCTGGGTGCTGTAGCCCTCGGGCACGACCACGGTGTCGACGGCTGCCATGGGCACGCTCTTGAAGCCGATGGAGCGGCCCAGGCCGCTCACGTTGCCGCTTCCTCCGGTGGTGCCGGTGGTGGCGCATCCGGCCAGCGTGCCGGCCGCCAGCGGGCCGAAGAGCCCGGCCACCGCCGCCGCCATGCCGCCGCGCACGAACACACGCCGGGCGGGGTCGGAAACTTCATGGATCGTGGGGTTGGTGGAGGGATTGGAGGCCTCCATGCGGGCGAAGTCTTTGGCCATGTTGTTGTCGCGGGGGATTGTGGGAACCCGCCATGCTCCGGAGATCCCGTGAATTTGCCGTGACATTGGCAACCTGGGCTCCAGGCACCGGCAGGCTCAGAAAAGGTTTCCCCAATGGCCGCCGCCCCAGTGCGGCCGTGCCTGTTCGTCGCGCTGGTGCTTGCGCCATTCCCATGGCGGCGTCGGCTTCGGGTCGGCCCAGAGGCCGGCGCGGCGCGCCTGAGCGCGTTCCTGCAGCTTGAACAAGCCGCCGCCGCGCTTGGTGGCGAGGCGGTTGTAGTCGTACACCCAGGCCCAGCCCTCGGAGACCATGCGGCTGCCGGCGTCCTCGCCGTTGCAGCTCACGTCGGCCACGGTGCGGCCGTAGCGGTCGGTATCGACCTCGGTGATGAGCGCCTGCTCGCCGAAGCAGATGCCGCCGAGCGCCTGCCTGCTGCGCTGGCCGTAGGGCTGGGCCTTCTCGGGCGCGTCGATGGCTGCGATGCGCACCTTCACGCGCTCGTAGGCGCCGATGCGCCCGCAGCGCGCGGTGAGCGTGTCGCCGTCGCTGATGCCTACGACGAGGCAGTTGCGCGGCGCGGCCTGGGAAAGAAGGGGGAAGGCAAGAAGAGCGAGAGCAAGAAGACTGGAAGGCAGCGCGCGAAAGTGCATGAAAGAGCCGGAAGGACCAGGAGATTGGCAGAATGGCCGGTCCGGTCGAGGCTAAGTGATGCGCACGCCGGAAAAGATCGGGACACAGTTTTTTTCTTTCTTGCGTTCTTCCCTGAACGGCGCTTCGAAGGAGACCCGCACATGCAGGAACCCACCCGGGACGACTGGTTTTTCGCGGCCAACGACGCATGGGACGCCGGCGCGCACAAGAAGGCGCTGTCGCTGTTCCTCAAGGCCGCTGCAGCCGGCGAGACGCACGCGCTCAACAGCGTCGGCTACTTCCTCGACCACGGCATCGGCGTGAAGCAGGACAGCGCCGCCGCTCGACTCTGGTATCGCAAGGCGGCCAAGGCAGGCGACATTGCGGGCTGCGCCAACCTGGCCATCTGCTACCGCGACGAAGGCAATTTCCGCTGGGCCCGCTACTGGTTCGAGCGCGCCTACGCACAGGGCGACGGCGACGCAGCGCTGGAGCTGGGCCGCCTCTTCCTCTGGGAAGGCCCGCACAAGAACCACCGCAAGGTCGTCGACTACCTGACGAAGGCGACGCTGGCGGCTTCGGTTACGCCCGATGGGAAGAAAGAAGCCGGGAGATTGTTGAAGTCGATGGGGCGCAAGGAGTAGCGCGCCCCCGGCTCCAGCTCACTTCCCCGCGTTCTCATCCTCCTGCAGCAGCCGCCACATCACCTTCCCGCTCCCGCTCTTGGGCAGCGCATCGACGAACTGCACCTTGCGCGGGATCTTGTAGACGGCCATGTTCTCGCGGCACCAGTCGATGATCTGCTGCTCGGTGGTGTCCTTGTGGGTGGGGCGCAGCACCACCACGGCCTTGACGGATTCGCCGCGGTAGTCGTCCCTGGTCGAGATCACGCAGGCTTCCTGGATGGCCGGGTGGCGGAACATCAGCAGCTCGACCTCGGCCGGCCACACCTTGAAGCCGCTCGCGTTGATCATGCGTTTCAGGCGGTCGGTGATGAAGAAGTAGCCATCCTCGTCCATGCGGCCCATGTCGCCCGAGCGGAAGAAGCGCTTGCCCTCGAATTCGACGAAAGCTGCCGCAGTGGCATCGGGGCGCTTCCAGTAGCCCTGGAACACCTCTGGCCCGTGGATGATGATCTCGCCCGATTCGCCGATGGGCATTTCCTTCAGCGTGTCGGGGTCGACCACGCGGGCGTCGGTGCTCATGAAAGGGATGCCCAGGCACTGCTGCTTGGGGTGGTCCGACGGGTTGGTGTGCGAGGGCGCGGCGGTCTCGGTGAGGCCGTAGCCCTCCTGGTACTTCAGGCCGTACTGCTCGAACAGGCGTTGCGCCACTGCCTGCGGCATGGCGGCGCCGCCGCCGCCGATGTAGTTCATGCTCGACAGGTCGTAGTCCTTGAAGTTGGGGCTGGCCATCAGGTCGATGACCATGGTCGGGATGTTGGTCCAGGCCGTGACCTTCCAGCGCGAGATGAGCCGGCCGGCCACGTCGCGGTCCCAGCGCGGCATGATGATCAGCGTGGCCGCCGCGAGGATGGCCGTGTGCATCATGCTCACCACGCCGGTGATGTGGAACATGGGCACCACGGCCAGCACCACCGTCTCGGAGGTCGAGCCGCCCCACATCAGGCCCGCGAAGGCGTTGTGCATCAGGCTCGAGTGGTGGTGGACGCAGCCCTTGGGCAGGCCGGTGGTGCCGCTGGTGTAGGGCAGCAGCGCCATGTCGTTCGCGCCCACCACGTGCTCGGGCGGCGGGTGGCCGGCTTCGAGCGCGTCGGTCCAGGCGATGACCTTGCCGCCTTCCAGAGCGGGCAGCGGATGGCGGGTGGTGAGCCATTCCTTCCAGGCGGGCGCCGGGGCGTCGTCGCCCGAGGCATCGGCATCGAAGGCGTCGGTGAACTGGGTCACGATCATGTGGCTCAGCCGCTGCCCGGGCGGCAGCGCGTTGCTGGCCTTGGCCAGCTCGGGCGCCAGGTCGCCGGTGATGATGGCCACCCTGGCGTCCGGGTCGGTGATGTAGTGCTTGAGCTCCTCGGCCCGGTTCATCGGATTGACCGGCACCACCACCGCGTTGGCGCGCAGGATCGCGAAATGCGCGATCACCAGCTGCGGGCAGTTCTGCATGTCCAGGATCACACGGTCGCCGCGCTTCACGCCCAGCGCGTGCAGCGTGCCGGCCAGCTTCTCGGCCTGCGCGGCGAAGTCGCGGTAGCTGGTCACCCGGCCGAAGAACACCAGCGCGGGCTTGTCGGGGTAGCGCGCGGCCGAGGTGGCCAGGTTGTGCCAGAGCGAGGTGGCGGGGACGGTGATCGAATGCGGCAGGCGCTTGGGCCAGAACTTGTGGTGCGGGCGTTGTTCCATGGTTGAAACGGGCGGAAGGAGGAAAGAGGGAAGGAAGGGAAAGCAGCTTTGCGCCAGCCTAAGCCGCCGCGCCCGCCGCTCCCATCGGGGAAGCCCCCGGGGCGTCACCTTGGCGACGCCCATTTTTCTGACGCGGCATGCGACGCGATGTGCGACTACAGACAAGCGCCCCCGCTTCGGCGATACCTGCTGACCCGCAACCCGTCACCGCAATGAAGGAGTCGACATGGCAGCAGACAAGCACGCGAGCGTTCACTGGGAAGGCGCCGGCAAGACCGGCAAGGGCCTGATCAGCACCGAGACCGGCGCCCTGAAGGACTACCCCTACGGCTTCGCCAGCCGCTTCGAGGACGACAAGCGCGGCACCAACCCCGAGGAGATCGTCGGCGCGGCCCATGCTGCCTGCCTGACGATGGCTTTCGCGTTCGCGCTGGAAAGAGAAGGCCTGACGGCCACGAAGATCGACACCCGGGCCGCCGTGCGCCTGGCCAAGGATGGCGCGGGCTTCAAGATCGACCGCATCCAGCTCGAACTCGACGCCAGCGTGCCGAACCTCGACGAGGCGAAGTTCCAGGAGATCGCGGCCGCCGCCAAGGCCGGCTGCCCGCTGTCGAAGGCGCTGGCGAGCGTGCCCGAGATCACGCTGAAGGCGACGCTGGCCGGCTGAGCGGGCTGCCTATGATCGTCTCCTCACAAGAACAGGAGACGGATCATGAACAAGCCCTTTCGCGCCGCGCTCGCGGCCATTTCCCTCGGCCTCGGCGCCACGGCGGCAACGGCCGCCTTTCCCGACAAGCCGATCAAGATCGTCATCGGCTTCCCGGCCGGCGGCCCGCTCGACCAGCATGCGCGCCTGCTCACCGACAAGCTGCAGGCCGTGCTGGGCCAGCCGCTGATCGTCGACTACAAGCCCGGCGCGGGCGGCTCGGTGGGTGCCGACGCGGTCGCCAAGAGTCCGGCCGACGGCTACACGCTGATGCTGGCCAACACCGGCGTGGCGGTGATCAACGGCGCGCTCTACAGCAAGCTGCCCTACAACACGCAGCGCGACTTCGTGCCCATCGCGCGCACCGCGATGCAGCCGCTGGCGCTGCTGGTCACGCCCAGGCTGCCGGTGCAGAACCTGAAGCAGTTCATCGACTACGCCAAGGCGCGGCCCGGCCAGGTCAACTACGGCTCGGCCGGCAACGGCGGCATCAGCCATCTGGTGCCCGAGATGTTCAAGACCGCCACGGGCATCTTCATGGTGCACATCCCCTACCGCGGCAGCGCGCCGGCCTTCACCGACCTGATGGGCGGGCAGGTGCAGTTCATGGCCGAGTCGATCCCGCAGGCGGCCAACTATCACAAGCAGGGCAAGGTGCGTGCCCTGGCCGTGACCAGCCGCGAGCGCAACCCCGCCCTGCCCGACATCCCGACCGTCATCGAATCGGGCGTCAAGGGCTTCGAGGTGGTGGGCTTCTACGGCTTCCTCGCGCCGAAGGACACGCCTAAAGACGTGGTCGCCAAGCTCAGCGACGCCTTCAAGCTGGTGCTCAACAACCCCGAGGTGCGCGAACGCATGGTGAGCCAGGGCGCCGACCCGGCCTTCCTGGGCAGCGACGACTTCGCGCGCTTCCTCGCGACGGAAACGCCGCGCTGGGAGAAGGCGGTGAAGGCCTCCGGCGCGCGGATGGACTGACCCGACCGGCGCGGCTCAGGGCGGCGTGGCCGCGTGCCGCTCGAGCCGCGCGCGGTCCAGCAGCTCGATGGCGCGGTAGCGCACGCGCAGCGTGCCGTCTTCCTCCCAGAGCTTGAGCTGCCGGTTCACGCTCTGGCGCGACACGCCGAGCATGAACGACAGGTCTTCCTGCGACACGCCCAGCAGCGTGCCGCCGCCCTTGCCCGTGCCCTCATTCACGCCCTCCGCGCGCGCGTCCAGCGTGAGCAGCCGGTGCGCGAGCCGAACCGGCAGCGGCATCAGGATCACGTCGTCGATCCACGCCAGCGCCTGGCGCAGCCGCAGGCACACCAGCCGGGTGAAGGCCATGTGCACGTCGGGATGCTCGGCCACGAGCCGGTGGAAATCGGCCGCCGCGACCACCGCCATCTCGGTGGTGTCGACCGCGCAGGTGTCGTAGACGCGCTCGCGCCCCACCAGCAGCGACACCTCGCCGAACCAGTGGCCGGGTTCGAGCATCGCGATGACGGCCTCGCGCCCGCCCGGCGCCACCACGCTCACACGCAGCGATCCTGAAACCACGCCGAAGAGCGCATCGGGCGACGAGCCCTTGTGGAAGAGCGATTCGCCGCGCGCCAGCGTGCGCCGGTGCGCCACTTCGAGCAGGCGCCGCTGCACGTCCTCGGCCAGCCGCATGTCGCCGTTGTGCACCGGCGATGGCTGTGCAGAGTCCGGCGCCGTGCCGGTCGATGAAGGGGGCGTGCGTGGCATCGCGGGTTTGTCCGTAGCGGCGATTGCCAACACCGGACAGTCTTGTTTCAGGGGCGTGCCGATAGTACGCAGCGAGCCCGGGCAGGCGCATTCGCGCCAACCCGATGTCAGCAGCTTTCCTGTCACATGGAGCACACCCCGATGAACGACGACAGCACCCCACGCACAGCACTCCAGGCCCGCCGCGAGCGCCTCGTGCTCGACCACTTCGCCGACGAGACCCGGCAGGACTTCGACGCGGTGCTCGGCACCTTCCCGCATCCGCACTACGAGCTGGTTCCCAGCGGCGAGGTGCACGACGGCATCGCCGAGGTGCGCCAGTACTACGTCGACACGCGCCGCGCATTTCCCGACCAGCGCCACGAGATCATCAAGCTGCGCCACGCCGACGATTCGGTGGTCGTCGAGTTCTGGCTGCTGGGCACCCACAAGGGCCCGCTGAAGGGCCTGCCGCCCACGGGCAACAGCTTCCGCTGCCGCATGAACGCCTTCTTCATCTTCGAGGGCGACCGGCTGGTGTGCGAGCGCGTGTACTTCGACACGCTGACGATGCTGCGGCAGCTGCTGGCGGGCGTGCCGGCCGAGCACGTCGGCGCGCTGGTTGGCGGCCTGCTGGGCCAGCCCGCCGCCGCACGCGCACCCGAGACCGCCTCGGCATGAGCGCGCTGCGCGGCGATGCGCTCGCGGGCCGGCACGCCATCGTGACCGGCGGGGCGCGCGGCATCGGGCTGGCGATCGCGCGGCGGCTCATGGCGGCGGGTGCGAGCGTCGCGCTGTGGGATCTCGACGCATCGGTGCTGGCGGATGCCTTGCGCAAGCTCGAACCGCTCGGCACCGCCACATCGGCTGTGGTCGACGTGCGCGACGAAGAGCAGATCGCACACGCGGCCTCGCAGTCGAGCGAGCGCTTCGGCGGCACCGACATCCTCGTCAACAACACGGGCGTGCTCGGCCCGACCGTGCCGGCCTGGGAGCACACGCCCGCGCAATGGCGCATCGTGCTCGACATCAACCTGACGGGCGCATGGCTGTGCTGCCGAGCGGTGGCGCCGGCGATGCTCGCCCGGCGCCGCGGCCGCATCGTCAACATCGCCTCGGTCGCGGGCAAGGAGGGCAACGGCTTCAACGCCGCCTACTCCGCCTCGAAGGCCGGGCTCATCGCACTCACCAAGTCGCTGGGCAAGGAGATGGCCTCGTCCGGCGTGCTGGTGAACTGCATCACGCCCTCCGCGGCCGACACCGACGTGTTCGCGGCCGTGCCCGCGGAGCACCGCGAGCAGCTTCGCACCGCCCTGCTCTCGCGCGTGCCGATGGGGCGCTTCGTCGAGGTCGACGAGGTGGCGGCCATGGCCGCATGGCTTGCGTCGGATGACTGTTCCTTCAGCACCGGCGCGGTGTTCGACATCTCGGGCGGGCGCTCGATGTACTGAGCGTGCCCTGCCCGCTTCCTTCAAGAGAGACAAGGAGCCCCCATGATCCGAGACCCCGAACCCTCCGGCCTCGCGCAGCTCGCGGATTTCGACGGCGCGCACAACGCCGCCATGCCTCAAGACCGCCTGCGCGCCGTCCGCCGTGCCGCCGAGGGCCTGCGCGAGCGCCTGCTCGACGCACCGCCGGTACGCTTCGCGCGCAGCTTCAACCTGCTGCGCATTCCCTACCCAGCCTGGTTCGCCTTCACCGGCGTGTATTCGCAGCAGCTGCTCAAGCCGCACATGGTGCATCTGCTGGCGCGCATGGTGCTCGTGCAGTACGACGACTTCGAGGGCCGGCTGCGCACGCTGCTGTTCACCCCGGCCGACTTCGAGGCCGGCAACGAGACGCCCTACTTCAAGCGCCTGGCCGCGCAGACGCCGAAGTTCCTGCACAAGGCCATCGCGCCGGTCTACCAGACCGTGCCGCAGGCGCTGGCGAGCTGCGGCGTGGCGCCGGAGCAGGTCGACTACATCACCTACGACCACCTGCACACGCAGGACGTGCGCCGCTGGCTGGGCAGCGACGGCACGCCGGGCCTGCTGCCGAACGCGAGGCTGCTGGTGCACCGCCAGGAACTCGCGAGCGTGCAGGGCCTGATGCCGGTGCAGGCCGAGTGGTACTGCCCGCACGGGCTCGACGGCATTCCGGCCGATCGCATCGTGGCCTTCGACGGCAGCATCCAGCTCGGACGCGGGCTGGCGCTGGTGCACACGCCGGGCCACACCGAGGGCAACCATTCGCTGGTCTACCGCGCCGCCGACGGCCTGCGGGTGAGCAGCGAGAACGGTGTGTCGGCCGACAGCTGGGCGCCGCTGCAGTCGCGGCACAACGGCATCCGCCGCTACGCGCAGGCCACCGGTGCGGAGGTGATCCTCAACGGCAACACGCAGGAGAGCAGCAACGACCAGTACCTGTCGATGGTGCTGGAGAAGACGCTCGCGGGCACATCTTCCTCGCACGGCTTCAGCAACGTGGTGCCGTCGGCCGAATGCACGCCGCACTGGCTCTTTCCGGGCGCACCGGCCAGCTTTCTCTGGGGCGAGACCAGCTTCGGAACGCCGGTGACGGCCTGACCCAACAACGACAACGACAACGAGGAGACAGACGATGAACACAGCCACCCTGGCCGGGGCGCAGGCAAGCACCTCCCCGGGCGCCACCGCGCGCGAGGACGCCGCCCTCTTCCGCAAGATCACCTGGCGCCTGATGCCGCTGCTGTGCGCCTGCTACGTGCTGAACTACCTGGACCGCACCAACGTGGGCTATGCGCAGCTGCAGATGAAGGAGCAGCTCGGCTTCAGCGACGCGGTGTTCGGCCTGGGCGCGGGCATCTTCTTCATCGGCTACGCGGTGTTCGAGATTCCGAGCAACCTGATGCTCGCGAAGATCGGCGTGCGCGCGACGCTGCTGCGCATCATGGGCCTGTGGGGGCTGGCCTCGGCCGCGATGATGTTCGCGACCACGCCCGCGCAGTTCTACGTGCTGCGCTTCCTCATCGGCGTGTTCGAGGCCGGCTTCGCGCCGGGCGTGCTGTTCTACCTGACGCTGTGGTTCCCCTCGCACCGCCGCGCGCAGGCCACGGCGCTCTTCTTCATGGCCTTCGGCGCGGCGCCCATCGTGGCCGGGCCGATCGCGGGGCTGACCATGACGTATCTCGACGGCGTGCTGTCGCTGCGCGGCTGGCAGTGGCTCTTCCTGCTCGAAGGGCTGCCGAGCGTTCTGCTGGGCATCGCGGCTTTCGGCTTGCTGTCGAACAGCCCGGCGCAGGCGGCCTGGCTCAGCGCCGCCGAGAAGCAGCGCGTGGCCCGCCTGCTGGCCGAGGACCAGGCCGCGCACGGCGCCGCCGAGCGCCACACCTTCGGCGCGGCCATGCGCGACGGCCGGGTCTGGCTGATCGGCTTCATGTCCTTCCTCATCATCCTGGGCATCTACGCGTTGTCGTTCTGGCAGCCCACGATCCTGAAGTCGATGGGGCTGAGCGTGCTGCAGATCGGCTTCTACTCGGTGATCCCGGCGGTGGCGGGCATCGCGGCGAACATCGTCGTGGGCCGGCATTCCGACCGCAGCAAGGAGCGCCGCTGGCACTTCGCGCTCAGCGCGGTCGTGGGCGCGGCCGGGCTGGCGCTCACCACGCTCTTCATGCACGACGCCATCGCCGCCGTGCTGTGTCTCTCGCTGGCGGCCATGGGCATCTCGGCGGCTTTCACCGTGCTGTGGGCGGTGCCGGGCAACTTCATGTCGAAGAGCGCGGCGGCGGCTGGCATCGCGCTCATCAGCACCATCGGCGGCAGCGCGGGGCTGGTGGCGCCGATGATGGTCGGCTGGCTCAAGACGCTCACCGGCGGCTTCACCGCCAGCCTCTACGTGCTGAGCGGGGCGCTGGTGCTGTCGGCACTGCTCATGCTTGTGGCGCTGCCGGCCAGCGCGCTGGGGCGCGGCCGGCACTGAATCGGCGCACCGCGCCGGGCCTCCGTGCGGGGGCATGCTCCATTCAGGTGCGCAAATCTTGCATACCAGTTGGCACAGAAGCTGCTGGTATGCAGGCCTATGGCCATTTCCGCATCCGAAATCAGTGCACGCATCGTCGAGGCGGTGATGGCGCAGAAGCTCGCGCCGGGTTCTCGCCTGGGCGAGCAGCAGTTGGCGATGCTGTTCGACTGCAGCCGCACCATCGTGCGCGAGGCGCTCACGCGGCTGGCGGCGCGCGGCATCGTCACGGTGAGCGCGCGTCGCGGCTGGTTCGTCATCGAGCCTTCGCAGGACGAGGCGCGCGAGGCCTTCGAGGCGCGGCGGGTGATCGAGCTCGGCCTCATCCGCAGCGCGGGTACCGCCGGCAAGATCGAGAAGACCGCCCTGCGCCAACTGAAAGCGCACCTGCAGCGTGAAAAGGCCGCACTGAAAGAGAGCGACGTCGGCAACCGCAGCTTCCTGCTGGGCGATTTCCATGTCTGCCTGGCCGAGTGCCTGGGCAACACGCTGCTGGCGGACACGCTGCGCGACTACACGGCGCGCACCACGCTGATCGCGATGCTGTACCAGTCCACGCACGACGCGGTGCAGTCCTGCGAAGACCACGTGCGCATCGTCGCGGCGCTGGAGCGCGGCGACCACGCCGCCGCCGAGGCGCTGATGGCCGAGCACATCGGTACGGTGCAGTCGGCCCTGCGCGTGCAGGCGCCCACCGATCCGCTGGCGCAGTTGCGCGACGCGCTGGCGCCGTTGCAGAACACGGCCACGCCCAAAGGCAAGGGCCGCAAACCCGGCGCACCACCCGATTCCGATTCTTCGACTTACCTAGGAGCCCTGCTATGACTTTCTCTGCTTCCAAGCGCCGCATCGCCCTCGCGCTCGCTTCCGCCGCCATGCTCGCCTCGGCCGGCGGCGCCTATGCCCAGAACGCGCTCGACAACGTGCTCAAGGCCAAGACCATCAAGATCGCAGTGCCCACCGACTACCCGCCCTACGGCTCGGTCGACAAGAACATGAAGCCCCAGGGCCTCGACGTGGAGATGGCAGAGCTGATCGCCGCCAAGCTCGGCGTGAAGGTCGAGCTGGTGCCCGTGACCAGCGCCAACCGCATCCCGTACCTGCAGACCAGGAAGGCAGACCTGGTGATCTCCACGCTGGGCAAGAACCCCGAGCGCGAGAAGGTGATCGACTTCTCGTCGGCCTACGCGCCCTTCTTCCAGGCCGTGTACGCCGCCAAGAGCATGAAGCTCACCAGCTTCGCCGACATGGCCGGCAAGACCGTGGCCGTGACGCGCGGCGCGATGGAAGACCAGGAGCTGAACAAGGTGGCGCCGCCGAACGTCGACTACCGCCGCTTCGAGGACAACAACGCAACCATCGCCGCCTTCGTGGCCGGCCAGACGCAGACCATCGCGACCAGCGCCGCCGTGGCCGGCGACATGCTCGCCAAGAATCCGAAGGTCAGCGCCGAGTTCAAGCTGCTGCTGAAGGACAGCCCCTGCTTCGTCGGCGTGGCCAAGGGCGAGACCGCGCTGAAGACCAAGGTCAACGAGATCATCGCGGCCGCCAAGAAGGACGGCACGCTCGACGCCATGTCCAAGAAGTGGCTCGGCAAGGCCGCTGGCGACCTCCCTGTCTGAACAAGCACTCCCCCATGCTTCGCGCACTTCGTGTCGCTGCGCACACCCCCTCGCCGGGGGCAACGCCTGCGGCCCGGCAAAGCCGGTTCCGCGGCGTTCCACGAAGAGAAGACTGACTTATGAACATCGAGTTTGACTTTGCTGCGGTGCTCTCCGAGTGGCCGCTGCTGCTGCGCGGCGTGGCGTGGACCATCGGCCTGACCGCCGTCGGCACCGTGCTGGGCATGATCGTGGGCACCTTCTGCGCCTGGGCGCGCGCCGACGGCCCGAAGTGGCTGCGCGCCATCGTGGGCACGTACGTGGAGCTGATCCGCAACACGCCCTTCATCGTGCAGCTGTTCTTCATCTTCTTCGGGCTGCCGGCCGCGGGCGTCAAGCTCACGCCGGAGGTGGCCTCGGTGATCGCGATGGTGCTGAACCTGGGCGCCTACTCCACCGAGATCATCCGCGCCGGCATCGAGGCCACGCCCAAGGGGCAGATCGAGGCGGCCGTGAGCCTGGCGCTCAGCAAGTCGCAGGTGTTCCTGCGCGTGGTGCTGCCGCCGGCGCTCAAGAAGGTGTGGCCCGCGATGGTGAGCCAGATCGTCATCGTGATGCTGGGCTCTGCCGTGTGCGGGCAGATCTCCACCGAGGAGCTGAGCTACGCGGCCAACCTTATCCAGAGCCGCAACTTCCGGGCCTTCGAGGCCTTCATCGTCGCCACGCTGATCTACCTGGCGCTGTCGGTGGCGCTGCGGCGGCTGCTCGACTGGGCAGGGCCGAAGTTCTTCTTCGGACGCTGAGCGAACACGGGCACTTTCACCACCATGGCTGACTTTTCACTTTGGGACATCCTGCGCAACCTGCTGCTGGCACTGCGCTGGACTGTCGTGCTCTCGCTCATCGCCTTCATCGGCGGCGGCATCGTGGGTGCGCTGCTGCTCTTTTTGCGGCTGCGCGGCGGCAAGGCGATCGGCCGGGCCGTGGGCCTTTACGTGCAGCTCTTCCAGGGCACGCCGCTGCTGATGCAGCTCTTCCTGGCCTACTTCGGCATTGCGCTCTTCGGCGTGGACGTCTCGGCGTGGACCGCCGCCAGCGTGGCACTCACGCTCTACACCAGCGCTTTCCTCACCGAGATCTGGCGCGGTTGCGTGGCCTCGATACCGAAGGGCCAGTGGGAGGCCTCGGGCAGCCTCGCGCTGAGCTTCGGCGAGCAGCTGCGCCACGTGATCCTGCCGCAGGCGGTGAAGATCGCCATCGCGCCCACGGTGGGCTTCCTGGTGCAGGTGATCAAGGGCACCGCGCTGGCGTCGGTGATCGGCTTCGTCGAACTCACCAAGGCCGGCAGCATGATTTCGAACGCCACCTTCAAGCCCTTCGTGGTGTTCAGCTGCGTGGCCCTGCTTTATTTCGTGCTGTGCTTCCCGGTGAGCCTGTACGCCAAGAACCTCGAGAGGAAATCCCATGGCCGCCGTGCTTGAACCCCAACAACAACCCGCCACCGTGGCAGGCTCGCCCATCGTGCGCATCACGGCGCTGCGCAAGTCGTACGGCACCAACGAGGTGCTCAAGGGCATCGACCTCGAAGTGAAGCGCGGCGAGGTGATCGCCATCATCGGCAAGAGCGGCTCGGGCAAGAGCACGCTGCTTCGCTGCATCAATGGGCTGGAGGTGTTCCAGGAAGGCTCGCTCACGGTGGACGGCAAACCGTTGCTGCACGAGAGCGCCATGGCCATGCGCGAGCTGCGCCAGCGCGTGGGCATGATCTTCCAGGGCTTCAACCTGTTTCCGCACCTCACGGTCGGCAAGAACGTGATGCTCGCGCCCACGCTGGTGAAGAAGCGCACCAGCCTCGAAGCCGCCTCGCAGGCGCGCAAGCTGCTCGCTCGCGTGGGCCTGGCCGAGAAGTTCGATGCCATGCCCGACCAGCTCTCCGGCGGCCAGCAGCAGCGCGTGGCCATCGCCCGCGCGCTGGCGATGGAGCCGGCCGTGCTGCTGTGCGACGAGATCACGTCCGCGCTCGACCCCGAGCTGGTGGGCGAGGTGCTGCGCGTGGTGGAATCGCTGGCCGACGAGGGCATGACGCTGCTGATGGTCACGCACGAGATGAGCTTCGCGCGCAAGGTCAGCGACCGCGTGATCTTCATGCACCAGGGCCGCGTGCACGAGATGGGGCCTCCGGCGGAGCTGTTCGGCAATCCGCGGACGGCGGAGCTGAAGCAGTTCCTGTCTTCGCTGCACGACTGAATCGAAACCGGCCGGGTTATCCTCGGCCCATGGCCTGCCTGCGTACCGCGTCCACTATTCGACCCATCCGGAAGACGGTGGGTTAGCGCGCGGCACTTCGAACGACAACAGGTACACGCCATGCAACCCGCCCCACGAGGCGGGTTTTTCGTTTCCTGGGGCATCTTTCTTCCACCCTTCCAGGAGATCGAAATGACACCACTCCCCCGCCCCGTGCTCCACATGGTCTGCGGCAAGATCGGCGCCGGCAAGTCCACGCTCACGCGGCAACTCGCCGAGGCGCCCGCCACGGTGCTGATCAGCGAGGACACATGGCTGGCCGCGCTGTACCCCGGCGAGATCCACGAACTGCCCGACTATGCGCGCCGCGCGGGCCGGCTGAAGAAGGCGATGGCGGAGCATGTGGTGGCGCTGCTCGGCGCGGGCGTTTCGGTGGTGCTCGACTTTCCCGCCAACACGGTGGCCAGCCGCCAGTGGATGCGCGGCATCTTCGAGGCCGCCGGCGCGGCGCACGCGCTGCACTTTCTCGACGTGCCCGACGAGGTCTGCAAGGCCCGCCTGCGCGCGCGCAACGCGAGCGGCACGCATCCCTTCGAGACGACGGACGCGCAGTTCGACCTGATCGGCAGCCACTTCGCCCCGCCGTCGCCGGAGGAAGGCTTCGACGTCGTCCGGCATGGCTGAGGTCTCGCACCGCTATGCTCTGCCCCCGATGCAGATCGAACAAGCCAGGCCCGACGAGGCCGCCACAGTCGCCGCCGTGCTGAACGAAGCCGCCCAATGGATCGCCGCCGAGGGCCGGCCGCTGTGGTCGGCTGCCGACGTCGGCCTGGAGCGCGTGCAGCGCGACACCGATGCCGGCGGCTACTTCATCGCCCGCGCAGGCGCCGACGTGGCCGGCGTGGTGCGGATCGACCTCGAGGACCCGGGCTTCTGGCCCGAGATGGAAAGCGGCAGCGCGCTCTACGTGCACAAGCTCGCGGTGAGCCGGGCCTGGGCGGGGCATGGCGTTTCGGTGCGGCTGCTGGAGTTCGCGCGCGAACGCACGGCGCAACTGGGCCGACCGTGGCTGCGGCTCGACTGCGTGGCCGACCGGACGCCGCTGCGCTCGCTATACGAGCGCTTCGGTTTTTCACTACACAGCGTGATCCACAAGGGCGAACGGGCCTTCGCCCGCTACGAGTTGCAGGTACAGGCCATCGGCGCGCCGCCCGACACCGGGAAACTTCCCGCCTGTGGCAAGCTCGGAGCCCTATGAACCACCGCAACCCGCCCCCCAACTCCCGCCGCCGGGTGCTGCGCGCGCTGCTAGGCGCCACGGCGCTGCAGGCGCCCTTCGCGGCGCTGGCCGGTTTCAACTTCTTCACGAGCGAATACACCGCCAGCCGCGACGAGCTGCAGACGCAGATCGCCAAGCGCTTTCCGGTGGCAGAGCGCTATGCCGAGATCTTCATGGTCGGCCTGCGCGATCCGCAGCTGGGCCTGGATTCGAAGGCCAATCGCGCCGCCATCACCGCCACGCTGACCATCGCGAGCCCGCTGCTGGCGGCTTCGCCGGTGCAGGGCGTGGTGTCGGTCAGCAGCGCCCTGCGGTACGACGCCACGGCGCGCGCGCTGCGGCTGGACCAGCCCAAGGCCGAGCGCCTGGAGCTGCAGGGCATCGAGGGCCGCGACGCGGAGCGGCTGCAGAAGGTGGGCGCGGTGGTCGCGCAGGAGCTGCTGCAGGGGCAGGTGCTGCGCAGCTTCACGGCCGACGAGCTCACCGTGGGACGCAAGACCTACGAGATCGGCGACATCACCGTGCAGGACAACGGCATCAAGGTACAGCTCAAATGAAATACACCCTCCTGGCCTCGGCGCTGCTCCTGGCCGGCTGCTCGGCCATCATGCCCACGGCCAGGCAGCATTTCGACCTCGAAGCCCATCGCGGCGGACGCGGACTGGCGCCCGAGAACACGCTGGCCGCGTTCTCCAACGCAGTCGACATGGGCGTGACCACGCTGGAGCTGGACATCGGGCTCACGGCCGATGGCGTGGTCGTGATCTCGCACGACACCTCGCTCAACCCCGACCACACGCGCGACGCGAGCGGCGCATGGCTCGCGCCGAAGAGCGGCGCGCCCATCCGCACGCTCACGCTGGCACAGCTGCAGACCTACGACGTGGGGCGCATCAACCCGGCAAGCAACTACGGCAAGCTGTTCGCGCTGCAGGCTCCGCGCGACGGCGAGCGCATTCCCACGCTGGCCTCGCTCTTCGCGCAAGTGCAGGCTCGCGGCGCGGATGCCGCCACGGTGCGCTTCAACATCGAGACCAAGATCGACCCGTCGAAGCCCGACGAAACCGCCGCGCCCGAGCCGATGGTGCGCGCGCTGCTCGCCGAGATCGACAAGGCGAACATGGCGAACCGCGTGACCATCCAGAGCTTCGACTGGCGCACGCTCACGCTGGTGGGCAAGCTCGCGCCGCAGCTGCCGCGCGCCTATCTCACCACGGCCCGCACGCTGAAGGACAAGCGCTGGACCGACGGCCTCGACGCGGCCAGCTTCGCCTCGGTGCCGCAGATGGTCAGGGCCGCGTCGGCCAACGCGCCGGGGCCGGTGATCTGGTCGCCGGCCTTCGCCGACCTCACGCCCGAGGTCATTCGCGAGGCCCACAAGCTCGGCCTGAAGGTGCTTCCCTGGACGGTGAACCAGCGCGCCGACATGCAGCGGCTGATGGACTGGGGCGCCGACGGCATCATCACCGACTACCCCGACATCCTGCGCGACCTGATGCGCGAACGCGGCCTCTCGCTGCCGCCGCCCGGAAAGAACGCATCGTGAGCGCCGCGCTGCAGCAGCTCGACGCCATCGCCGCGCGCGTCGCGGCCTTGCGCAACAACGAAGGCGGCTCCGTCACCACGCTGTCGGACGAGGCCCGCGCCAGTACCGAACTGCTGGGCGCCCTGCCCCCGCGCTACGGCGAGGTGCTGCTCGGCCTGCTCGACCGGCTGGAGTCGAGCGCGTTCTTCAGCGAGGAAAGCTGCTCGTTCAGCCAGAAGGACCTGCTCGACAACCTGCAGGTGTGGGTCGACAAGGCCCGCGGCCAACTGGTGTCTTGACCGGCGTGCCGATCCGCCGGTTTATCATCCCGCCCCATGCGCACCCTGCTGCTCGCCATCATGATCGTCCTGCTGCCCATCCGCGGCTGGCTGGGCGATGCCATGGCGGTCGAGATGGTGCGGCATTCGCTGCAGGCGGCCATGGAGGCCGCTACCGTGGCCTCAGCAGCGGCCGAAGCCCATTGCCACGAGGCGATGGATGCCGATGCAGGCGGCGACATGGCGATGGCCATGGACATGTCCGCCCACGGCAGCAGCCATGACGACGGCGGCAGCAACACCACCAACCACAACGACCACCAAGGCTGCGGCACCTGTGTCGCCTGCCAGGTCTGCCACACGGTGGCGCTCGGCGGCATGCCTGTTGTCGCCATCGTTCACGGCGCGCCCCAGGCGTCGCCCGCGGCCCACGCGGCCCGCTTCGTCAGCGCGGAGCCCGTCCAGGGCCTGAAGCCGCCCATTTCCTGATCTCCCTGCCCGTAGTCCGTCCGCAGTGAGCCCGTTGTTCCGGCTCGCGGCGTCCGTCGTATTGCTCATGGAGATCGAAAGTGAATTCCCTCATTCGCCGGCAGGCTGCCGGCACCCGCGGCCATCGCAGGCGTAGCGAAGCGCGCCCGCCCCGGCTCCCATCCATCAGAACCATCAGGACCGGCGCAGCGCTGGCCGCCGCGCTGGTGCTCGCCGGCTGCGCCAGCCTCTCGCCCGACGGCGGCAGCGCCGACGTGCAGGCGCTTGTCGGTACCAATCCGCTCATGGCGGGCACGACCGCCCAGCGTACGCCCGACGAGGCTTCGCAGAAGAGCGTCGATGCGCTGCTGGCCAAGCCGCTGGACGTCGAGTCCGCGGTGCGCATCGCGCTCATCAACGGCCCGCGCGTGCAGGACGCCTTCGCGACCCTGCAGCTCAGCGATGCCGACCGCGTGCAGGCCGCGAGCCTGCCGAACCCGGTGCTCTCCTTCAGTCGCCTGGCGCAAGGCAGCGAGCGCGAGTTCGAACGGATGCTCAGCTTCAACGTGCTGGGCCTCGTCACGCTGCCATGGCAGGCCCGGTGGGCCGGCCAGCGGCACGAGGCCGCCAAGCTGCAGGCCGCACAGAGCGTGCTGATGCTCGCGGCCGACACGCGCCGCGCCTGGGTTCGCGCAGTGGCCGCACAACAGGGCGTGACCTATCTGCGCGACGCGAAGGAAGCCGCCGAAGCCGGCGCCGAGCTCGCTCACCGCATGGCCCAGGTCGGCAACTGGAGCGCGCTGCAGCGCACGCGCGAGCAGCTTCTGCTGGCCGATGCCGCAGCGCAGCTGGCGCGCGCCGAGCAGGCCGCCGTCGCCTCGCGCGAGCAGCTCACGCGCCTGATGGGCCTGGGTGGCGAACGCGCCGCGAGCTACACCCTGCCCGACCGCCTGCCGCCGCTGCCGAAGGCCGCGCCGGAACTCGGCGACGTGCAGGCGCGGGCGCTGCGCGACCGCCTGGACGTGCGCTCTGCACAGGCGCAGAACAACGCTGTGGCCGGCTCGCTCGGCCTCACGCACGCCACCAGCGTCATCAACGCGCTGGAGATCGGCGTGGTGCGCAACACCACCTTCGACAACGACGCCGACCGCACGAAGAAGACCCAGCGCGGCTTCGACCTGGAGCTGCCGATTCCCATCTTCGACTGGGGCCAGTCCCGTAACGGCCGCGCCGAGGCGCAGTACCTGCAGTCGGCCGCCCGCGTGCGCGACGTGGGCGTGCTCGCCGCGAGCGAGGCACGCGAGGCATGGCAAGGCTGGAACACGGCGTACGCGCTCGCCCGCCGCTACCGCGACGAGGTGCTGCCGCTGCGCAGGAAGGTCAACGAGGAAATGGTGCTGCGCTACAACGGCATGCTCGCCAGCGTGTGGGAACTGCTGGGCGAGACGCGCGCCAGCATGCTCGCGGTGAACGCGGGCATCGAGGCGCAGCGCGATTTCTGGATCGCCGACACCGACCTGCAGCTGGTGCTCACGGGCAGCTCGCCCGGTGGAATGTCCGCGCTGCAGACCGCTTCGGCCGCCGAAGCG
Organism: Variovorax sp. 278MFTsu5.1; assembly: GCF_048305045.1. NCBI lineage: Bacteria > Pseudomonadati > Pseudomonadota > Betaproteobacteria > Burkholderiales > Comamonadaceae > Variovorax > Variovorax sp. 278MFTsu5.1. The sequence continues at coordinate 2,347,949 of NZ_CP157622.1, read as the reverse complement.
CCGGCAACGGGAGGGCACTGACATGAACCGCCGCAACTTCTTCGCGGGCGCGGCCACGGCCGTCGCCGCCACCAGCGTGAGCCGCGTGTCCATGGCCGCGCTGCCCGAGCCGGTGTCGCAGGGCTCCACCGCCACCGCGCCACCGCTCTCGCCGCCCAACGGCCGCCCTTACAACCCTGTCGTCACGCTCAACGGCTGGACGCTGCCCTGGCGCATGAACGCGGGCGTCAAGGAGTTCCACCTCGTCGCCGAGCCGGTGGTGCGCGAGATGGCGCCGGGCTTCAAGGTCAACATGTGGGGCTACAACGGCCAGTCGCCCGGCCCGACCATCGAGGTGGTGGAAGGCGACCGCGTGCGCATCTTCGTCACCAACAGGCTGCCCGAGCACACCACCGTGCACTGGCACGGCCAGCGCCTGCCCAACGGCATGGACGGCGTGGGCGGCATCACGCAGCCGCACATTCCGCCGGGCAAGACCTTCGTCTACGAGTTCACCGCGCGCCGGCCCGGCACCTTCATGTACCACCCGCACGCCGACGAGATGGTGCAGATGGCGATGGGGATGATGGGCTTCTGGGTCACGCACCCGAAGGAAAGCCATCCGCTGATCGAGCCGGTGCAGCGCGACTTCTGCTTCCTGCTCGGCAGCTTCGACGTGGAGCCCGGCAGCGCCACGCCCAAGGTCAACACCATGACCGACTTCAACATCTGGAGCTTCAACAGCCGCGTGTTCCCGGGCATCGACACGCTCAACGTGCGCCGTGGCGACCGCGTGCGCATCCGCGTGGGCAACCTGACGATGACCAACCACCCGATTCACATCCACGGCCACGAGTTCGAGGTGACCGGCACCGACGGCGGCCCCGTGCCGCGCACCGCGCGCTGGCCCGAGGTGTCGGTGGACGTGGCGGTGGGCCAGATGCGGCAGCTGGAGTTCATCGCCGACGAGGAAGGCGACTGGGCCATGCACTGCCACAAGTCGCACCACACCATGGGCCCGATGGGCCACGACGTGCCCACCATGATCGGCGTCGACCACAAGGGCGTGGCCGAGAAGATAAAAAAGCTCGTCCCTGACTACATGGTGATGGGCGACAAGGGCATGGCGGACATGGGCGAGATGGAGATGCCCATTCCCGAAAACACCGTGCCGATGATGACCGGCACCGGCCCCTTCGGCTCGGCCGAGATGGGCGGCATGTTCACGCTGCTGAAGGTGCGGCGCGACCAGAAACCCGGCGATTACCGCGACCCGGGCTGGTTCAGGCACCCGCCGGGCACCGTCGCGCGCGAGGTGAAAGACGCGAACGTGCCGCCGGCGACCCGCAAGGAAGCCCCGGCCTCGCCGACGGGCGCCAAGCCCGACGCGACCGTGCGCAAGCCCTCGGGGCACGACGCGCACAACCACTGACCTCTGCTCTTTCGTCCTTCTTTCTCACGGAGCTCACCTCATGAAAAAGACACAACTCAAGTCCATCGTCGCGGGCCTTGCGCTCGCGGCACTCGCCAGCGCCCCGTTCGCGCACGAGGCCCACAACAAACCCAGGCCGAAGGGCGCCGCCGAACTCGCGCCCGAGCAGAAGCCCTGGGGCATCGCCGGCAAGAGCAGCGCGGTGAAGCGCACCATCGACATCGCGATGGCCGACGACATGAGCTTCACGCCCTCGATCATCGAGGTGCGCGAGGGCGACACCGTCCGCCTGCGCTTGAAGAACCGCGGCAAGGAGCTGCACGAGCTGGTGCTCGGCACCACCTCCGAGATCGAGGCCCACGCGGCCATGATGAAGAAGTTTCCGGACATGGAGCACGACGATCCATGGATGGTCCACGTGCCCGCCGGCAAGACCGGCAGCATGGTCTGGACCTTCAACCGCGCCGGCGACTTCGACTTCGCCTGCCTCGTGAAAGACCACTACGAGCTCGGCATGGCGGGCCGCGTCCGCGTGCTGCCTGCCGCCATGGGCGGCCACAAATCCTGAAGGAGACCCCATGAAGAGAAGACGCGTGTTGCTGGCGTTGGCTTCCACCGCCATGCCTTTCGCCGCGACCAAAGCGCTGGCCGCCGCGCCGATGGTCGAGATCTGGAAAGACCCGAACTGCGGCTGTTGCCAGGACTGGGTGAAGCATCTCAACAGGAACGGCTTCGCCACCCGCGTGCACGACGAAGGCAACACGGCCGCGCGCAACCGGCTGGGCGTGCCCGCCAAGCTGAGCTCCTGCCACACGGGCCTCGTCGGCGGCTACGCCATCGAAGGCCACGTGCCCGCACGCGAGGTTCAGCGGCTGCTGAAGGAAAAGCCCAAGGCCATCGGCCTCGCGGTGCCCGGCATGCCGGTCGGCTCCCCAGGCATGGACGGCCCGGCCTACGGCGACCAGCGCGATCCCTACGACGTGCTGCTGGTGCTGGCCGATGGCAGCACGCGCGTCTTCCAGAGCTATCGCTGAATCGACCCCGAACCACCCAGACAAGGAAAGCAAACTCATCATGAAGAAACTGTTCACTGCCCTCGCCGCCACACTGCTCGCCGCCGCGGCTTTCGCCCAGGCTGCCCTGCCCTCCGTGGAGGGCGAGGTGCGCAAGATCGACCTCGACGCGAAGAAGATCACGCTGAAGCACGGCGACATTCCCAACCTCGAGATGACGGGCATGACGATGGTGTTCCGCGTGAGCGACCCCGCGCTGCTCGGCAAGGTGAAGCCGGGCGACAAGGTGCAGTTCACCGCCGACAAGGTCGACGGCGCGCTCACCGTGCTGTGGATAGCTCCGGCGAACTGAGCCCGGCCCGCAGCGCGGCTTCGAACACCGCGTTCAGCTCGCGCTGCGGGATCTGGCTGCTCGCGTAGGAGACCGTTCCCAGCGTGCGCAGCTCCTGCGCGCTGCGCCGCACGAGCGCCATGGCCGAGCGCGCGATCGAGCCGCCCACGCTGATGCGCCTGGCGCCGGCCTCGATCAGGCTGAAGGCGCTGGCGCCCGCCTCGTTCAGCCCCATCACGATGTTGAGCGGGCCCGCGATCTCGCGCGCCAGCGTCGACACCAGCGACGGATCGGTGACGCCGGGCACGAACACGCAGTCCGCGCCGGCCTCGATGAAGCGGTTGGCGCGCTGGATCGCGATGCGCAGCGCGCCGTTGCCTGGAAACTGGAACGCGTCGGTGCGCGCGTTCAGCACGAAGCTGCCGCCGGCCGCATCGATGGCGGCTCGGGCGGCCGCGATGCGGGCCACGGCCAGTTGCTCGTCGAAAAGGCGTCCGTGCGCGGCATCGGTGTCCTCGATATTGCCGCCCGCCGCACCTGCATCCATCGCCATGCGAACCGTGTCGGCCACATCTTCGGGCGCGTCGCCGTAGCCCGCTTCCAGATCGGCATTGACGGGGATGGAGACCGCTGCGGCGATCTTCCCGACCACTTCCAGCATCTCCTCGCGCCCTACCGCGAGCCGCGAGTCCCTCACGTTGTAGTCGGGCCTGCCCAGCGAGAACGCGATGCCCGCGCTGGTGGTGCCTATCGCCTCGAAGCCCTCCGCCGCGAGCAGCACCGCGCTGCCCGGGTCCCAGGCGTTGGGCATGACGAATCCGCGATTCGCGCAGTGCAGCTCGAGAAAGGCGCGGCCGCGCGCCAGGCGTGTCTTCGGGTCCATTCCAGCTCCGGCTTGATCGATGAAGGCCCGATCGTCGCGGCCGCTGTGGCGCGCGTCAAACGCATAATATTTCTTCAACCCATCGATTCTTTGCATGGATTCGCCACATGGACTCGGAAGCCCTCGCCACATTCCTGACGGTCCACCGCCAAGGCGGCGTGTCAGCCGCCGCGACCGCCCTCTCGCGCACGCAGTCGGCCATCAGCCGCCGCCTGGCGCTGCTTGAAGAGGAGCTCGACGCCCCGCTCTTCGAGCGCGTGGGCCGGGGGCTGCGGCTGAGCCAGGCGGGCGAGGCGCTGCTGCCGCATGCGGAGAAGGTCGCTGCAGCGCTGGGCGACGCGATGGCCGCCGTGCAGGCCGCGAAATCCGACGCGGCGGGAACGGTGCACATCGCCGCCGTCGGCACTCTGGCGAGCTCAGGCCTCGCGGCGGTGCTCGCGAAGCTGCGGACCTCGCTGCCCGGCCTCGACATCCGCCTGCAGACGGCCACCAGCGCCGAGGTCAGCGAGAAGGTGCGCGCGAGCGACGTGGCAGTGGGGTTGCGCTACTACGAAGATCCATCGCCGGACCTGCTGTGCAAGGTCATCCACAACGAGCAGCTGGTGGTGGCCTGCGCGCCGTCGCATCCGCTGGCGGGCAGGCGTCTGAAGTCGCTGGTGCGGCTCTCGAAGGAGCGGTGGCTGGCCTTTCCGCAGCCGCCCCGGCGCACCGAGCCGCATGCGGAGGCGATCTTTTCGCAGTTCCTCGTGCGGGGCGTGGAGCGCATCGACTGGAGTGCGGTCGACAGCCTCACGGCGCAGAAGCGGCTGGTGGAGGCGGGATTCGGCCTCGCCTTCCTGCAGGCAAGCGGCATCGCGGAAGAAGTCGCGCGGGGCAGCCTCGCGCTGATCCGCATCGACGATCTGGACGTGCGCGTGCCCGTGGCGTGCGTGGTGCGCCGCTCGGCGTTTCTCAGCCGTGCGACGCGCGCCCTCTTGGCCGAACTGGAGAACGCCGAGCTCTAGCCAACGCCGGAAATGTCATCCGCCGTACCCGGAAAACAGCAGTGGATGGGCTGGAAAGCCGATTGGCTTGACGTCCAGAAACACCAAGCCCCGGTGGAAGTAAATGACTGCAGGAAGATGCCCTTCCGGCAGCATGAACCCGCCATCCTTTGCGATCTTGGTCATGGTCGCTTCGTTTTGACGGTTCGTTCCAACCAGGTGCAGGGGAGCGATCTTGTCGCCATTCGCCAGATCGAGGGTGACCGCGTATCCCCCTCTGGTTACGCAAAAGATGAAGGACTTGTTCCCATCGCGCGATTCCGTTCGAAAGTGGGGGTCGCACGTCTTGTCGCACGGCGCCGCGTCCTGAATGAACATGTACACCGTCGCGTCGGTCGGCGCTTTCTTGTATGCCTGTATCTCGGCGTGCTCTCCGTTCTTGATGTGGCTGGCGGAACCAGACTGCCTCCATACTGCAGCCGTGTTGTTCTTTTCTTTGTTGGGGACGTAGACGACTGAATCGACCATCTCAGCATCCTCTCTGATCGGCTGGTTGAAAAATTGTCGATTGCTGACACTGATCAGTGGAGTATTCGGGACCGAATCGGCGAATAACCATCCGCAGTGGATCGGGCGCAATCCTAGGCTGAGGTTCGTTTCGAGCCCATCCCTGAAAACAAGTAGAAGTGCCTCCCTGTCGATGCCGAAAGAGGACTGCGCTCAAGTCCTGCGAGGTCACCCACCGCGGCGCGTCAGGGTTCGGCCTGCGCATGCGATACGTCGCAGGGGCCAAGCGGATCGGCTCGACATCAGACTGCCTTTGCGTTGAAGCAGGCCGAGTTGGGCACCAGCGTCCGGAAGCGCGCCGGGTCGAAGGGCGCCAGCGGAATCTCCGGATCGGTACCCGCGAGCAACTGCGCCGCCAGCCGCCCGGTGCGCGCCGAGCCACACAGGCCGACGTGCCCATGGCCGAAGGCCAGCACGATGTCGGGCGTCGCGGCAGCCGGCCCGATGCAGGGCAAGCCATCGGGCAGGCTCGGGCGATGCCCCAGCCAGTGCTTCACGGTGACCGCTCCCGATGCGGGCCGTGCAAGCGAGGGAAACATCGATTGCAGATGCGCGTGCAGGATCTCGGCGCGGCGCCAGTCCGGCGCGGCTTCGAGGCCCGCGATCTCCACCTGCCCGGCCGCGCGCAGGCCGCCGTCCATCCAGTGCGCGATGAGCTTGCCGTCGGCCACCATGGTCGGCGTGCGCGGGCCGGCCTTGGCGTCTTCGACGACCACGTGGTAGCCGCGCTCCGATTCCAGAGGCACCGCCGAGCCGGCCGCTGCCGCCAGCGGGCCAGAGCGGGCACCGGCGCAGATGGCGGCAGCGTCGCAGGCGATCTCGCCGGTATCGGTGAGCACGGCTCGCAGCCGGCCGCCCTCGATGCGGAAACCAGTCGCGCGAGCCGCAATGCGCTCGGCGCCCGCGTCGAGCGCATGCCGTGCCAGCGCAGCCACGTAGCGGCCCGGGTCGCGGCAGTGGCCGGCCTCGGGCACGAAGATGCCGAGCGTGTATCGCGCATCCAGGTCGGGCTCGCGGCGGCGGAGTTCGTCCTGCGGCCATTCCTCCCACCGGACGCCGGTTCGGCTGCGCACGCGCCAGCCCAGCACGTCGCCGTCGAACTCGGCGCGCGAGCGATAGGCATGCAGCAGCCCGCGCTGCTCGATGAGCTGGGGCACGCCGGCTTCGGCTGCCAGCCGCGCATGCAGCGCAGGCGCATCGGCCAGCAGCGTGCGAAGCGCGTCGGCCGTGCGCTGCACGCGCGCCTCGGTCCAGCCCGAGGCCAGGTAGCGCAGCAGCCACGGCAAGGCACGCGGCAGGTAGCGCCAGCGCAGGGCCAGCGGGCCGAGCGGATCGGCCAGCCAGCCCGGCACCTTGAGCCAAGCGCCCGGCAGCGCGGGCGGCACCACCGAGTGCGACGAGAGCCAGCCGGCATTGCCGTAGCTGGTGGCGTGCTGGCCTCCCGGCTCGCCGGGCTCCAGCACCGTCACGCGCAGGCCCGCGCGCAGCGCCTCGATGGCGGTGGCGCTGCCGACCGCGCCCGCGCCGATCACCACCACGTGGCGAACCCCACCGGGGGAAGAGAAACTTCTTGCAACCGTCATGGAGGGCGATCGTAGAGGGTGCGGTCTCATAATCGGCCGCCATGTCAGCACCGTCTTCCTCCCTCCTCTCCCATTCCGCCGGTGCCATCACCGACGTCGCCGGCATCGAGGTCGGCCATTTCACCGAAACCCGCCGTCCCACCGGCTGCACCGTGATCATGGCGCGCAAAGGCGCGGTGGCCGGCGTGGACGTTCGCGGCGCCGCGCCCGGCACGCGCGAGACCGACCTGCTTTCGCCCGGCAACCTCGTGCAGCAGGTGCACGCGGTGATGCTCGCGGGCGGCAGCGCCTGGGGCCTGGCGTCCGCCGAAGGCGCGATGCGCTGGATGGAGGAACGCGGCATCGGCATGGACGTGCGCTTCGGCACCCTGCCCATCGTGCCGGCCGCCGTGCTGTTCGACCTGCCCATGGGCGACGCGCGCATCCGTCCCGACGCGGCCGCCGGCTATGCGGCCTGCGAAGCCGCCAGCACCGCAGCGCCCGCCGAGGGCAACGTGGGCGCCGGCACCGGCGCGCTGGTGGGCAAGCTCTTCGGCGTGCACCGCGCGATGAAGGGCGGCGTCGGCACCGCATCGGTCAAGGTGGGCGGCGTCACGGTGGGCGCGCTGATTGCCGTGAACTCGCTGGGCGACGTGATCGACCACGACACCGGCCAGCCCGTGGCCGGCGCACGCACCGAGGACGGCAATGCGCTGCTCGACACCCGCCGCGCGCTGCTGCGCGGCCTGAGCCCCAAGCCGCTGCTCGCGGGCACCAACACCACCATCGGCGTGATCGCCACCGACGCGGTGCTGACCAAGGTGCAGGCCAACCGGCTCGCCACGGTGGCGCACGACGGCCTGGCACGCGCCATCAACCCGGTGCACACCATGAGCGACGGCGACACGCTGTTCGCGCTGGCTACCGGCCGCGTGCCGCTGGAGGGCGACGCCCCCGGCATGACGGTGCTGAGCACCATGGCCGCCGAGGCCGTCGCCATCGCCACGCTGCGCGCGGTGCACGCGGCTCGCACGGTGACGGTGGGCGAGCTGCACATTCCCTGCGCGGCGGATCTCGGCAAGGCGCGCGGCTGACAACGGGAGGCATCACCATGGCGTTCCCCAGAACCCTGAAGCTGATACTGCTGTCGATCCGCGACCTGATCGCTTCGGCGGGGCCGATCGTGTTCATCGTCATCGGGCTGCTGGTCGCGGCCTACTGGTGGCTGCAGCCGCAGCCGCCCAAGCACGTGACGCTGGCCACCGGCCCAACGGGCAGCGCCTACGCCCAGTTCGGCAAGCGCTATGCCGAGGCGCTCAGGCACAACGGCATCGAGGTGGAGCTCAAGGCCACCTCGGGCTCGACCGAGAACCTGCAGCTGCTGCGCACCGGCGGCGCCGACGTGGGCTTCGTGCGCGGGGGCAGCGCCGACCCGAAGGCCGACGAGGAAGCCGGCCTCACCTCGCTGGGCAGCCTCTTCTACGAGCCGATCTGGCTCTTCTACCGCACCGACTCGGCCCAGAAGATCGACCGAAAGACCGCCACGCTGACCTCGCTCGCCCAGCTGCGCGGCCTGCGCGTGAACGTCGACCTGCCCGGCAGCGGGCTGCCGGACATCATGGAGCGCATGCTCAAGGCCAACAGGCTCGGGCCCGACGACCTGCTGCTGTCGAACCTGGAACAGGCCTCGGCCGCCGAGGCGCTGGAAGCTGGCATCCTCGACGCCATCGTGCTGTCTTCCGCGCCGCAGTCGCCGCAGGTGCAGAGGCTGCTGCGCTCCGACTCGATCAAGCTCATGGACTTCGGGCAAGCCGACGCCTACTCGCGGCGCTTTCCCTTCCTCTCGGCCGTGACGCTGCCGCGCGGGATGATCGACCTGTCGAAGGACATGCCGCCGCACGACATGTCGCTGCTCGCGGCCACCACCTCGCTGCTGTCGCGCGACGAGACCCACCCCGCGCTGCGCCAGCTCTTCGCGCAGGCGGCGCAGTCGGTGCACAGCGGCGCCGGCTGGTTCAACCGCGCGCGCGACTTTCCCAACACCCGCACCAGCGAACTGCCGGTGAGCCCCGAGGGCGACCGCGCCATCAACGGCACGCCGCCGGTGTGGCAGCGCTACCTGCCCTTCTGGGCCAGCAACCTCGTAGAGCGCATGTGGCTGGTGCTCGGCGGCCTGCTGGTGCTGATGCTGCCGCTGAGCCGCGTGGTGCCGCCGCTGTACCAGTTCCGCGTGCGCCGGCGCGTGTTCCGCTGGTATGCGCGGCTGCGCGACATCGAGGCGAAGGTCGACGCACAGAAGGGCGAGCAGAAGGAACTGCTCGAAGACCTCGACCAGCTCGACCGCGTGGTCAACAAGGTGGCGGTGCCTCTGTCGTACGCCGACGAGCTCTATGCGCTGCGCAACAACATCTACGCGGTGCGCAAGCGGGTGCTGGCCAGGACGCCGCAGGGCGCCGCGACCGAAGCGGCCCCGACGACCGCCGCGAACGATGCGACCTGACGAGGCCCGGCCCAGGACATTGCGCACGCTGATCGACTTCGCACAGCCGCTCGGCGGCGCCGGCCGGCTGCGGCTGGGCTTCGGCGAGCCTTCACGCGTGCTGGTGGCGCGCACGGCGGACGAGGTGCGGCCCGTGCTCGATGCCGTCGAGGCGCTGGCACGCGAGGGGCGATGGTGCGTGGGCTATCTGCGCTACGAGGCGGCCGCGGCCTTCGACCGTGCGTTCGCCGTGCATGCGGCGGATGGACCGCTGGCATGGTTCGGTGTGCACGACGAAGCCCTGCCGTGGCCCGAACCCATTGGCAACGATGCTCTGCCATCGGTCGACTGGCAGCTCGGTCTCTCTCGCGCGGACTTCGACAGCCGCATGCAGGCCATCCACCGCGCGATCTCCAACGGCGAGCTCTACCAGCTCAACTACACCGCCGCGCTGCACGCCGACTTCCACGGCGAGCCGCAGGCCCTGTTCATGGCGCTGCGGCAGGCGCAGCCCGACGGCTATGCCGCCTTCATCGACGCCGGCGAGGAGCAGCTTCTGTCGGTGTCGCCCGAGCTTTTCTTCGACTGGCAGGGCGAACGCATCCTGACGCGCCCGATGAAGGGCACGGCCCCGCGCGGCGCCACGCCCGCCGAGGACGAGGCGCTGGCCCGGCGGCTTCGCACCGTGCCCAAGGAGCGGGCCGAGAACGTGATGATCGTGGACCTGATCCGCAACGACCTCTCGCGCGTGGCCAAGCCCTTCTCGGTGCGCGTGCCACGCCTCTTCCACACCGAGGCGCTGCCTACCGTGTGGCAGATGACGTCGGACGTGGAAGCCGTCGCGCGCGAAGGCACGACGCTGGCCGACGCGTTCGCGGCGCTGTTCCCGTGCGGCTCCATCACCGGCGCGCCCAAGGTGAGCGCGATGCGCATGATCCGCGAGCTGGAGCCCGAGGCGCGCGGCGTTTACTGCGGCGCGGTGGGCGTCGTGCAGCCCGGCGGCCATGCGATCTTCAACGTGCCGATCCGCACCGTGACATTGCGCGGCGCGCAGGCGCGCTGCGGCATCGGCAGCGGCATCACGGCCGATGCCCGGGCCGATGCGGAGTGGGAGGAATGGCGGCACAAGCGGGCCTTTCTGGACCGGGCGGGCCGGGCATCAGGGCCGCCGTTCGACCTGCTCGAAACCCTCGCGCTGGTGGATGGCGAACTCCGCGACGCACCGGCCCATCTGGCGCGCATGGCGATCGCAGCCGCGCATTTCGAGCGCCCGTGGAACCAGGCGTCGGTTGCCTCCTGCCTCGACGATCTGAAGGCCCGGCACGCCACGGGCATGTGGCGTGTGCGCCTGCTGCTCGACGCACAAGGCACGCCGCGCGCCGAAGCCTTCGCGATGGAAGCGCCGCCCGCGCGCGTGCGCCTGCAGCTTGCCACGCGCCCTTTCGGCGAGGCCCATAGCGAGTTCACCCGCTTCAAGACCACGCGCCGCGCCCACTACGAAGCCCTCGCGCCCACGGAATCCGGCGCGTTCGACACGCTGCTGTGGAACCGCGACGGCGAGATCACCGAATGCACCCGCGGCAACATCGCCCTGTTGCTGGACGGCCGCTGGGTCACGCCGCCGCTGCGCTGCGGGCTGCTCGGCGGCATCGGCCGCGCCAATCGCCTGCGCAGCGGCCAGCTTGCCGAAGCGGTCGTGCGCGTGGACGATCTGCCCCGCGTGCAGGCTCTCGCCTTCGTCAACAGCCTGCGCGGCTGGATCGATGCCGACTTTGCCCTTTTCAAAAATAGTTCGACAAAGCGCTTGACTTAGAGCGCGCTCCAATTTCGAGAATCGACGCCATGGAAACCAGCCTGACCATCGCGGAAGTCGCTGAACGAACCGGTCTCACGGCCTACACGCTGCGGTATTACGAGCGCATCGGGCTCATCGCGGCAGTGCCGCGTGCACCGGGCGGTCAGCGGCGCTATGCGAGCGCCGACATGGACTTGCTGGATTTCCTGTTGCGCCTGCGCGAGACCGGCATGTCCATCCAGGGCATGCAGGCCTTCGTCAGGCTTCGAAGCCTGGGGGACGCCAGCGTCGGCGAACGGCGCGAGATGCTCGAACGGCATCTCGCCGAGGTTCAGGCCAAGGTGGCGGCGCTGCAGCAATCCATGCAGGCGCTGTCGCTCAAGATCGACCATTACCGCGAGGTCGAGAAGACGAAGAAGCGTCCCCCTCTGTCGGGCAAGGCCCGGGAAGGAAAGACGAGCAATGACGAACACACAACAGAACCTGGGCCAAGGCGACAGCCAGCGCTACGCGCGTGGCCTGGCCAAGCTTCGTGAGATCGATGGCGAAGGCGGCGTCAAGGTGGTCGAGAGCCTGGCCGGTATCGCGCCGGACTTCGGCCGCCTGGTGATCGAGTTTCCCTTCGGCGACATCTACTCGCGCCCCGGCCTCGACCTGCGCTCCCGCGAGATCGCGACGGTGGCCGCGCTCACAGCCATGGGCAATGCCACACCGCAGCTGAAGGTGCACATCCAGGCCGCGCTGAACGTGGGCGTGACGCGCGACGAGGTGGTCGAGGTCATCATGCAGATGGCGGTGTACGCGGGCTTTCCGGCGGCACTCAACGGCCTCTTCGCGGCGCGCGACGTGTTCGCGGCGGAGGATGAAAAAAGCGCGCGGCCCCTTGCGGAACCGCGCGCTCTTGCCGAAGCGATCTGAGCCCATTCGAGGAACACCGCGGAACCGGCTTTGCCGGGCCGCAGGTGTTGCCCCCGGAAGGGGGTTGGCGTAGCGACACGAAGTGCGCGCAGCCTGGGGGCGAGCCTTATTTCAGGGCTTTGTAGCGCATGCGCTTGGGCTTGGCGCCCTCTTCGCCCAGGCGCTTCTTCTTGTCGGCTTCGTACTCCTGGTAGTTGCCATCGAAGAAGGTCCACTGGCTGTCGCCTTCGGCCGCGAGGATGTGCGTGGCGATGCGGTCGAGGAACCAGCGGTCGTGGCTGATCACCATGACCGTGCCGGCGAACTCGAGCAGCGCGTCTTCCAGCGCGCGCAGGGTTTCCACGTCGAGGTCGTTCGACGGTTCGTCCAGCAGCAGCACGTTGCCGCCCGCGATCAGCGTCTTGGCCAGGTGCAGGCGGCCGCGTTCACCGCCCGACAGCGTGCCGACCTTCTTCTGCTGGTCGGCGCCGTTGAAGTTGAAGCGGCCCGCGTAGGCGCGGCTGGCCATCTGGAACTTGCCGACGTTGATGATGTCGAGCCCGCCCGAGATGTCTTCCCACACGGTCTTCTGGTCGGCCAGAGCGTCGCGCGCCTGGTCGACGAAGGCCATCTTCACGGTCTGGCCGATGGTGACCTCGCCCGAATCCGGCTTCTCCTTGCCCGCCAGCAGCTTGAACAGCGTCGACTTGCCGGCGCCGTTCGGGCCGATGATGCCGACGATGGCGCCGGCCGGCACGTTGAAGCTCAGGTTGTCGATCAGCATGCGGTCGCCGAAGGACTTGCTGACGTTCTTGAACTCGAACACCTGGCTGCCCAGGCGGTCGGCCACGGGAATGAAGATTTCCTGCGTTTCGTTGCGCTTCTGGTATTCGACGTCGCTCAGCTCCTCGAAGCGGGCCAGGCGCGACTTGCTCTTGGCCTGGCGCGCCTTCGGGTTCTGGCGCGACCACTCGAGTTCCTTCTTCAGGGCCTTGGCATGGGCTTCCTCGCTCTTCTGCTCCTGCGCCAGGCGCTCGCCCTTCTGCTCGAGCCAGGTGCTGTAGTTGCCCTTCCATGGAATGCCGCGGCCGCGGTCCAGTTCGAGGATCCACTCGGCGGCGTTGTCGAGGAAGTAGCGGTCGTGGGTGATGGCCACCACGGTGCCGGGGAAGCGCTGCAGGAACACTTCGAGCCATTCGACCGATTCGGCGTCAAGGTGGTTGGTCGGTTCGTCGAGCAGCAGCATGTCGGGCTTGCTCAACAGCAGGCGGCACAGCGCCACGCGGCGCTTTTCACCGCCCGAGAGCACGCCGATCTTGGCGTCCCAGGCCGGCAGGCGCAGCGCGTCGGCGGCGATCTCGAGCTGGTGCTCGGAGTCGGTGCCGGCGGTGGCGATGATGGCTTCGAGCTCGGCCTGCTCGGCCGCAAGCGCGTCGAAGTCGGCGTCTTCGGCTGCGTACAGCTCGTAGACCTCTTCCAGGCGCTTCTTGGCGGCGTTGACGGCGCCCATCGATTCCTCGACCGATTCGCGCACCGTGTGCTCGGGGTTGAGCTTGGGCTCCTGCTCCAGGTACCCGATGGTCAGGCCGGGCATGGGCAGCGCCTCGCCCTCGATTTCCTTGTCGACGCCCGCCATGATCTTGAGCAGCGTGGACTTGCCCGAGCCGTTCAGGCCGAGCACGCCGATCTTGGCGCCGGGGAAGAAGGACAGCGAAATGTCTTTCAAGATCTGCCGCTTGGGCGGCACGGTCTTGCTGACACGGTTCATCGAATAGACGTATTGAGCCATGTGTGGTTTTGTTACCTTGGGTAGCGGGATTCGAGGGAATGCGCGGCCGCCGGAATGGAGCCATTCGGGCGCGGCAAACCACCGATTATCGACTCATGCGACAATAGGCTCCGTTGCCGGGTCCAGTTGCCCGCAACACCGGCTCTCTGCCGGGGACGAAGAAAGCTCCATTTCAACCCTTTTGCGAGGGCGGACTTTCCGGCTCCCACCCCTGACCCTCATCTGCCTTGACTGGCTCGGCGTCAACAAGACGCCAAGCGGGCCGATGCCACTGCGCCGTGTATGGCGCTTATTGTTTTCAATGACTTTTGACGAACTGAAGCTGGCTCCCGCCATCTTGAAGGCTGTGCACGAGCACGGTTACGACACCCCCACCCCCATCCAGGCGCAAGCCATCCCCGCCGTCCTCGAGGGCCACGACCTGCTCGGCGGCGCCCAGACCGGCACCGGCAAGACCGCCGCCTTCACGCTGCCGATGCTGCACAAGCTCACCATGAGCCGCAGCGCCACCAACAAGTTCGGCGGCACCGGCATCCGCGCCCTGGTGCTGACCCCCACCCGCGAACTCGCCGCTCAGGTCGAGGAATCTGTGCGCACCTACGGCAAGTACCTGCAGCTGAGCTCCACCGTGATCTTCGGCGGCGTGGGCATGAACCCGCAGATCAGCAAGCTCAAGAGCGGCGTCGACATCCTCGTGGCCACCCCCGGCCGCCTGCTCGACCTGCAGCAGCAGGGCATGCTCGACCTGGGCCAGGTCCAGATGCTGATCCTCGACGAAGCCGACCGCATGCTCGACATGGGCTTCATCCACGACGTGAAGAAGGTTCTGGCGCTGGTGCCCAAGGAAAAGCAGAGCCTGCTGTTCTCGGCCACCTTCAGCGACGAGATCCGCGACCTGGCCGCCACCCTGCTGCGCAACCCGCAGAGCATCCAGGTCACGCCGCGCAACACCACGGTGCAGCGCATCACCCAGGTGATCCACCCCGTGGGCCGCGGCAAGAAGAAGGCGCTGCTCGCGCACATCATCAACGAGAACAAGTGGAGCCAGGTGCTGGTGTTCACGCGCACCAAGTTCGGCGCCAACAGCGTGGCCGAATTCCTCACCAAGAACGGCATCGAGGCGATGGCGCTGCACGGCAACAAGAGCCAGAGTGCACGCACGCAGGCGCTGGCCGGCTTCAAGAGCGGCGAGTTGCGCGCGCTGGTTGCCACCGACATCGCCGCGCGCGGCATCGACATCGACGAGCTGCCGCACGTCGTGAACTACGAGATCCCGAACGTCAGCGAAGACTACGTGCACCGCATCGGCCGCACGGGCCGCGCCGGCTCCAGCGGCGAGGCCGTGAGCTTCGTGTGCCTGGACGAGGAAGGCTTCATGCAGGAGATCGAGCGCTTCACCAAGCAGACGATTCCCGTGCAGGTCATCGAGGGCTTCGGCCCCGAGGAAGGCGAGCGCGCCGAGCCCATCGCCATGGGCCGCCAGACCATCTGGGGCGGCGCCGGCCGTCCGCCGAGCCGCGAAGTCATGCAGGCGGCCGCCAAGGCCGCGCGCACCGAGATGCTGCAGCGCATCCGCGAGAACAAGGCTGGCCAGGGTGGCGGCAACGGCGGTGGCGGCGGCCAGCGCCGTGGCGGCGGCCAGGGTGGCAACGGCCAGGGCCGCAATGCCAATGGCGGCGGCCAGGGTCAAGGACAAGGCCAGGGCCCGCGCGGCCAGGGCGCGCGTCCGCAACAGCAGCCGCGCAACCCGCAGGGTCCGGCACGCGCTCCGCAGCATCACCATCACGCTCCGCACGAGGAGCGCCAGCCGCGCCATCACGGCAACAGCCACAGCCCGACGCAGGCCAACCAGGTCGCGCACCTGCGCGCCGAATCGGTCGGAGGCGGCGCCGGCCAGCCCGATCCGCTGCGCACCAGCGTCGACCACATGGGCGGCCGCGGTCGCGGCGGCCGCTCGGGCGGCGGTGGCTACGGTGGCGGCGGTGGTGGCCGTCGCTCGGGTGGCGGTGGCGGCTACGGCGGTGGCAACCGCTCCGGCGGCGGCGGTGGCCGTTCGTTCGGCCGCTGAGATCCGCCGGTAGCGCCAGCCTGCTACCGCCAGGAATCGGAAGAGGGCATCCGGCACACCGCCGGGTGCCCTTTTTTCATGGGGTTTTCCTGCGCCGCGGCACAGGGCGGCCGGACGACGACTCAAGACACAATCGTCACGCCATGCAATACATCCCGCCCAACTACGCCACCCTCTTCGTAGCCACCTGCAACGTCCTCAATCTCGCGGCCCCGAACCGCGTGTACTACGAGAACCAGGACGCCTACACCGAGCGCGAGTACGAGCGGAAGATCGATTGGACCGGCGAGCGTTTCCATGCGCTCAATGCCGACGTGCTGGCGGTGCAGGAGGTGTGGGACGAATCGGCGCTGAAGGCCTGCATCGCGCGCAGCGGCCTGCGCTACGACTTCATCTCGGTGCCCGGCGCGGAGAACACGCCGCCGCCCGGCAGCCCCGAGGGTACGCTCGCGCGACCGGGCGCACAGGGCACGCCGCGCGTGGGCATCGCGACGCGGCTGAAGGTGGACGAGGTCCGCTCCTTCGTCGACTTTCCGCCCGGCTTCGGCGTCGATGTGCCTGGGCTCGGTCCGCACACGCGCTTCGAGCGGCCTCCCCTGCTCGCCACGGTTCGCATGAAGCACGGCCAGCAGGTGCACGTACTTACGGTGCACCTGAAGTCCAAGCGCCCCAAGTTCCTGCAGGACGCGCAGGGCAACCCGCTGGAAGACCGCGACGACCGCAAGGTGGGCGTGATGGCTTCGCTGCGCTCGCTGCTGATGCGCGGCGCCGAGGCCGCCGCCCTGCGCTGCATCGTGATCGACCTGCTGCAGGGCACCAACGTGCCGCTGGTGGTGATGGGCGACTTCAACGACAACCCGCACAGCGTGACCACCCAGCTCGTGGCCGCCACCTCCGAGGTGGCCTACGACAAGGCGGCGCGCGACGTGGCCCTCTTCAACGCCTACGAGATGCAGGGCGAGTCGGCACTCAAGAAGGACGTGGCCTATTCGCACATCCACCAGGGCTACCCGGACGTGCTCGACCAGATCTTCGTGAGCGAGGAATTCGTCGCCACCAGCCGGCACAGCCTGGGCGACGTGCGGCGCGTCGACTACTTCAACGACCACCTGCACGAAGGGCGCGACCGCTCGCGCTCGGACCACGGCTTCGTGCGCGCCCTGCTGCGGCTGCGCACGTAGCCACGATCGGGCTCAGCCCATGCGGCGGCCGGTCTGCCGATCGAACAGGTGCACGTTCTCCGACTCGATGGCGAGCCGCACGATGTCGTCGGGCCCGGCATCGACCCGGCCGTGCACCGCGAGCACCAGCCTGGCCTCGCCGACCTGCACCAGCAGTTCGGTCTCGGCGCCGGTAGGCTCCACGACGACGACCCTGGCTTCCACGCCGTGCGAGCCGCCGCCCAGCGTCATGTCGCCGGGGCGGATGCCGTAGTGCACCGGCTGGCCGTCGGGCACCGCGGTCGCGGCCGGAACCGGCCAGCGCGCACCCTGCGACTCGACCCAGCATTCCCCGCCCGAGCGCCGCACCGTGCCCTCGATGACGTTCATCGAGGGCGAACCGATGAACTGCGCGACGAAGAGGTTGTCGGGGCGGTCGTACAGCTCCAGCGGCGTGCCGATCTGCTCGATGATGCCGTCGTGCATCACGACGATGCGGTCGGCCATGGTCATGGCCTCGATCTGGTCGTGCGTCACGTAGACGGTGGTGGTCTTCAGCCTCTGGTGCAGCGCCTTGATCTCGGCGCGCATCGCCACGCGCAGCTTGGCGTCGAGGTTCGACAGCGGCTCATCGAAGAGAAACACCTTCGGGTCGCGCACGATGGCGCGGCCCATGGCCACGCGCTGGCGCTGGCCGCCCGAGAGTTCGCGCGGATAGCGGCCCAGCAGCGCGTCGAGGTTGAGGATCTTCGCGGCCTTGGCCACGCGCTCGTCGGTTACCGACTTGTCGGCGTTGCGCAGCCGCAGGCTGAAGCCCATGTTCTCGCCCACCGTCATGTGCGGATAGAGCGCGTAGCTCTGGAACACCATCGCGATGTCGCGGTCCTTGGACTCGAGATCGTTGACCACGCGGCCGTCGATGACGATCTCGCCGCCGCTGATGTCCTCCAGGCCCGCGAGCATGCGAAGCAGCGTCGACTTGCCGCAGCCCGAGGGGCCGACCAGCACGACGAACTCGCCGTCGGTGATGTCGAAGCCCAGGCCCTTGATGATCTGGACCTTGCCGAAGGATTTCTGGATATTGCGAAAGGATACGGATGCCATTTTTTCGTTTCCTGCGTGGGCTCTTTCAGCTCTTGACTGCGCCGGCGGTTATTCCGCCGACCATGTAGCGCTTGAATGCGTAATAGATCGCCGCCGGGGGCAGCGCGTAGATCAGGCCGGTGGCCATCAGCAGCTCCCACGGCGAATCGTCGGCCGAGAGGAAGTTGCCCAGCGCCACGGCCAGCGTCACGCTCTTGTCGTTGGACAGCAGCAGGAAGGCGTAGAGGTACTCGTTCCAGGCCAGCAGCAGCGAATACGTGCCCACGGCCACCAGCGAAGGCACCATCAGCGGCAGGTACACGAGGCGGAACAGCTGCAGCGGCGAGGCGCCGTCCATGCGCGCGGCCTCGTCGAGCTCGTAGGGCAGCTTGTCGGAGGCCTGCTTCAGCACCCAGATGCAGTACGGCGAAGCGATCGTCACCATCGCGAGGATCAGCGCCCACTGGCTGTTGAGCAGGCCGTAGTTGCCCATGGTCTTGTACATGGGCACCGCGAGGAAGGCCGCCGGGATGAAGTAAGTGAACAGCGCCATGTTCATCACCGTGCGCCCGCCGCGCACGCGCAGCCGGCTGATGGCGAACGCCGCCGTGGTCGCCACGAAGAGCGTGAGCGCGCCCACCGACAGCGCGATCAGCAGTGAGTTCCACAGCTGCAGCCAGAAGTGGTCGAGGTAGAAGTGCTTCTGCTGGAACACGATGCGGAAGTTGTCCAGCGTCGGACTCTTGGGCCACAGGTGGCCCGAGGTCGCGGAGTCCTTCGACGAGATCGCGAACAGCACCATGTGGTAGACCGGGATCAGCGTCCACAGCAGCACCGGAATGCCGATGAGCAGCAGCCGGGCCTCGGTGAGCACGGCTCTTGGTGTCCAGCGCTTCATTTCGAGAGCCTCTTCATCATGAAGTAAACCAGCGGCAGAACGAGCGGCATCGCCACCACGATGGAAGCCATCGACAGGTCGACCTGGTCGAGGCGCAGGTAGCGGATGCCCAGCGTGGCGAGCACGTGCGTGAGGTCGGCGGGGCCGCCGCCGGTCAGCAGGTAGACGCTGTTGAAGTCGCCCAGCGTCCAGATCATCGAGAGGATGAGCGAGGTGATGTAGAGCGTCTTCAACGCCGGCCAGCTCACGAAGCGGAACTTCTGCCACGACGAGGCGCCGTCGACGGAAGCAGCCTCGTACTGCTCGGTGGGAATGGCCAGGCGGCCCGCCACGAGGATGAGCGTCCAGAACGGCAGCGACTTC
Source organism: Variovorax sp. 278MFTsu5.1 (assembly GCF_048305045.1). Taxonomy (NCBI): domain Bacteria; kingdom Pseudomonadati; phylum Pseudomonadota; class Betaproteobacteria; order Burkholderiales; family Comamonadaceae; genus Variovorax; species Variovorax sp. 278MFTsu5.1. The sequence continues at coordinate 2,328,667 of NZ_CP157622.1, read as the reverse complement.
CAGATGTGCACGATCATCGCGAAGGCCAGCGCCAGCGAGGGATCGTTGAGCCAGTTGGGGCCGTCGGCGCCGGTCAGGCGGAAGATGGTGCTGTTGATCACGCCCCACTCCGGGTTCAGCATGAAGCGGATCGACAGGATCGTGGGAATGGAGGGCATCGCCCACGGCAGGATGAAGATCGCCGAGACGATCTTGATCCACCAGCGCGATGTCACGAAGAAGCCCGAGAGCACGAGTGCCACGAGCATCTTGAGGTTGATCGCCACGACCAGGAAGATGGCCGTGTTGATCACGGAGCGGAAGAAGATCGGGTCTTCGACCAGCTTCACGTAGCTTTGCGGATGGCGGGCGAGCCAGAGGCCGTAGCCCACCGGGTACAGCACGAACACCACGAACACCAGCAGGTAGGGCACGACCATGACCGCGCCCCAGAACTGCCAGCGCGCATGCCGCGCTCCGGGATTGACGACAGGCGCCGAAGTACTCGGCGCGGCGGCGGAGGCAGTTGCACTGCTCATGGCGTGCTGCTGGTGGTGAACGTGCCGACGGGTACCGTGCGTGCGCGGCTTACTGGCCCGCCACCGTCTTGATGCGGGCGATCATCTCGTCCACCGCCTTGTCCACCGGCACCTTGTCGGTGACGATGCGGCTCATGGCCTTGGCCCAGACGTTCTCGTTGTTCAGCACGGTGAACTTGTAGTTCTTCGTGAATTCGAAGGTCACGGTGCCGGCGGCGTACTGGTTGTAGACCGAGAGGCGGTGCGGGTCTGCCTTCCAGAAGTCACGCTGCTGCGCGGCCTTGGTCACCGGGAACCAGCGGCCCAGCGAGCCTTCGACGTACGGCGTCAGGTTCTCTTCCTGCATCAGGAACGAGACGAACTCCTTGGCGCGGGCCTTGTTCTTCGCGTCCTTGAACACCACGCCGGTCTTCACGGCCGTGCGGTAGACCATCTTGCTGCCATCGGGCTTGTTCGGGAAGCCGGCCGTGCGGATGCGCTCGGTGTAGTTCTTGCGCGCCTCTTCACGCTGCTCGGGCGTGAGCGATGCGTTGTTCGAGTCGTCGAGCCACTTGGCGGCGATGGAGATGGTCGCGTTGTGCGTCATCACGGTCGTCTTGTTGTGGAACGCGACGTTGTTGTCCGGGTCCTTCCAGCTGGTGGAAGAAGGCGGCGTGCAGCCCTTGACGTAGGGCGTGGTGTAGTCGGTCATGGCGCCGATGAGGCCGGTGCGCACCTTCGGGTCGTCGACCAGCAGCTTGCCGTTGTCGTCCACCAGCTTGACGTTGTAGGCGTCCATGAAGGTCAGGAACGAATAGAACGCGTCGCTCGAGTCCACGCCCATCGGCATGCCGATGCCGAAGTTGCGCTTTCCGCTCTTCTGGCGGCTGGCTGGCTGCACTTTCTCGCACCAGAACGACCAGTAGTCCTTCCAGCCGGTGGGAATGTCGGACTCCTTGAACCCGGCTTCGGCCAGCATGTCGAGCCAGTACTCGATGTGCATGGTCTGCTGCTTGATCGGGAAGGCGTAGTACGCCTTGCTCTTGGTCTGGTCGTTGTAGAGGTAGGTGGTCTCCAGCGTGTTGGGCGCGAAGCGGGCCTTCATGGGCGTGAGCACGCTGCTGATGTCCTCGAGCTTGCCGTCGTAGGCCCACTTGCCCGTGACCTGGAAGTCGTAGACGTCGGCGTACGCCACGTCGGGCGGGCTGCCCGAGTCGAGCGCGGACACGGTCTTGGGGATCATGTCCTGGATCGGGTACTGCGAGAGTTCGATCTTGACGTTCTTGTTCTTCTCTTCGAACTTCTTGATGGCGGCGAACAGTGCGTCGTCCTCCGCCTTGTAGAAGCCCTTGACCCACCAGACGGTGAGTTTCTCCTGCGCGGCGACGTGGCCTGCCGACAGCAGGCCCATCGCGACCAGCGTCGGCGCGATCAGCGACTTGACGAATTTCATGGACGTTGTCTCCTTCTCTTCTGGGGTGGAATCTGCTCGGCGCGCGAGCGTGGGGGGTGAAAGAACCGGAAGTGGACCGTGAGCGCCGCCAGTGCGCCTGGCTGGCTAACTGGCCCTGAGCCTGGGTGGCGGCCTGCTCAGCCGCGGCAGCCGGCGGCGCGAGCCGAGCACGTCCTCGATGTCCTGGCGGGCGCCGTCGATGAGCCGGAGGATCGCGCGTTCCGCGACGTCGGGGTCGTGCGCGATCACCGCGTCGAGCACAGCGCGGTGCAACGGCAGCGAGAGCGTGGGGCCGTCGGGCTTGGTTGTCGATATCTCGAAGCTGGTGCGCAGCAATGCGTTGAGCACCTTGCTCATCTGCGCAATCATCCTGTTGCGCGCGGCCCCCAGCAGGCCGTTGTGAAAGCGCAGGTCGAAGGTGACGTAGTCGCCGCCGTTCTCCACGGCTTCCTTCATGCCGGCGTAGGCACGCTCGATTTCGTCGATGTCTTCCGCGGTGGCCCTCTCCGCGGCCAGCCGCACCGCCGCCGGCTCCACCGCGCGGCGCAGGTCCTGCAGGTCGCGCAGGAACTCGGGCGTGAGGCCGGCACGCGCCTGCCAGGTGATGACGTCGGGGTCGAACCAGTTCCACTTGTCCTTGGGCAGCACGCGCGTGCCGACCTTCGGCCCGGTCACGATCAGACCCTTGGCCACCAGCGACTTGATGGCCTCTCGCACCACGGTGCGGCTCACGCCCAGCTCCTCGCCGAGCACGGGCTCGGACGGGATGGATGCACCGATCGCATAGCGGCCCGACACCACGGCTTCACCGAGGAGTTCGAGCGTGCGACCGTGGATGTTCTTGATCATGCGTGATGTGAAAACTGGTATCCCGTCGCTCGAAAACACTAAGGGTCCGGCGCGTTGTTCGCGCTTATCATATGATGATTGAAACGCTCTATCGGCAGGACAAACCCTGAGGATCGGGCGCAGGTTTCGACAACAAAGAGAGACATCCAATGAGCACCGCCCCCAGGAAGAAACCCGAAGAACTCCGCAGCCAGCAATGGTTCGGCCGGCACGATCGCGACGGCTTCATCTACCGAAGCTGGATGAAGGGCAAGGGCGTTCCGCACGACCAGTTCGACGGCCGCCCGGTCATCGGCATCTGCAACACCTTCAGCGAACTCACGCCCTGCAACTCGCACTTCCGCACGCTCGCGGAGCAGGTGAAGATCGGCGTGTACGAAGCTGGCGGCTTCCCGCTCGAGTTCCCGGTGATGTCGCTCGGCGAGACGCTGCTGCGTCCCACCGCGATGCTGTATCGCAACCTCGCGAGCATGGACGTGGAGGAAAGCATCCGCGGCAACCCGCTCGACGGCGTGGTGCTGCTCATGGGCTGCGACAAGACCACCCCCGCGCTCATGATGGGCGCGGCCAGCGTCGACCTGCCGACCATCGGCGTGTCGGGCGGCCCGATGCTCTCGGGCAAGTGGCGCGGGCAGGAGCTCGGCTCGGGCACCGGCGTGTGGCAGATGAGCGAGCAGGTGCGCGCAGGCACGCTCAAGCTGCAGGAATTCTTCGAGGCCGAGAGCTGCATGCACCGCAGCCACGGCCACTGCATGACGATGGGCACCGCCAGCACCATGGCGAGCATGGTCGAGTCGCTGGGCATCGGCCTGCCGGGCAACGCGGCCTACCCTGCCGTGGACGGCCGCCGCAACGTGCTGGCGCGGCAGGCGGGCCGGCGCATCGTCGGCATGGTGCATGAAGACATGAACATGTCGAAGATCCTCACGCGCCAGGCCATCGAGAACGCGATCAAGGTCAACGCGGCCATCGGCGGCTCGACCAACTTCGTGATCCACCTGCTGGCCATCGCGGGGCGCATGGGCGTCGAACTCACGCTGGAAGATTTCGACCGCCTCGCCTCCGAGCTGCCCTGCCTGGTGAACCTGCAGCCCTCGGGCCAGTTCCTGATGGAAGACTTCTGCTACGCGGGCGGCCTGCCGGTGGTCATCAAGGAGATCGCCGAGCACCTGCACAAGGACGTGATCACCGCCACCGGCCAGAGCCTGTGGGAGAACGTGAAGGACGCCGAGAATTTCAACCCGCAGGTCATCCGCCCCCTGGCCGAGCCCTTCAAGGACAAGGCCGGCATCTGCGTGCTGCGCGGCAACCTCGCGCCCAACGGCGCCATCATCAAGCCCAGTGCGGCCACGCCGGAACTGCTGGTGCACAAGGGCCGCGCGGTGGTGTTCGAGAGCGCCGACGACCTGCACAGGCGCATCGACGACGAAAACCTCGACATCGACGAGAACTGCATCATGGTGCTCAAGAACTGCGGGCCCAAGGGTTACCCCGGCATGGCCGAGGCAGGCAACATGCCGCTGCCGCCGAAGGTGCTGCGCAAGGGCATCACCGACATGGTCCGCATCAGCGACGCGCGCATGAGCGGCACGGCCTACGGCACCGTGGTGCTGCACACCGCGCCCGAGGCGGCAGCGGGCGGCCCTCTGGCGCTGGTGCAGGACGGCGACATCGTCGAGCTCGACGTGCCCAACCGCAGGCTGCACCTGCACGTGAGCGACGAAGAGCTGGCGAAGCGCCGCGAGAAATGGGTCGCGCCCAAGGCGCCGCTGGAATCCGGTTACTGGAAGTTGTATGTCGATACGGTGCTGCAGGCCGACCAGGGAGCAGACCTGGCCTTCCTGCGCGGTCGCCGCGGTGCCTTCGTGCCGCGCGACAATCACTAGATGACAAGACTGGTTGCAATCGACTGGGGCACGAGTTCACTGCGCGGCGCGCTGCTTGACGCCAGCGGCAAGGTGCTTGAAGAGCGCAACGATGCGCGCGGCATTCTCACGGTGCCCGAAGGCGGCTTTCCGGCCGTCTTCGACAAGCTCTTCGGCGACTGGATGCGCCTCGAAGGCGCGCGCTGCCTGATCTCCGGCATGGCCGGCAGCAAGCAGGGCTGGGTGGAGGCGCCCTACTGCGCCTGCCCCGCCGGCCGCGTCGAAGTGGGCCGCCGCATCATCGACATCGACGCCGTTCCGGGTGCGCGCATCGCGATCGTGCCGGGCCTGAGCGACGAGCACGCCGGCGTGCCCGACGTGATGCGCGGCGAGGAAGTGCAGATCTTCGGCGCGATGGAGCTCACCGGCCTGAGCGAAGGCGTCTTCGTGCTGCCCGGCACGCACAACAAGTGGGCCTCGGTGAAGAAGGGCCGCGTCGCCGGCTTCCGCACCTACATGACGGGCGAGTTCTACGCGCTGCTGAGCCAGCATTCGATACTGGCGCGCACGCTCGATGCGGCCTCGCCGCTCGACGAAGCGGCCTTTCTCGAAGGCGTGACCCGCTCCGAGAACGGACACGGCCTGCTGCACAACGCCTTCGGCACCCGCACGCTGGCGCTGTTCGAGCGCATGCCGAAGGAGGAGCTGTCGAGCTATCTCTCGGGCCTGCTGATCGGCGAGGAGCTGCGCACGCAGGCGCTGCAGGCGTCGGGCGAAGTGATTCTGATCGGCTCGTCCAACCTCACCGAGCGCTACACGCTGGCCCTGCGCGCCACCGGTGTCGCCACGCGCACGCTGGGCGCCGAGGCCACCTGGGCCGGACTGCACGCGCTGTCCGGCTTTCTCGATTCCTCCGACAGAATTCCCGCATGACCTCCCCCACCCCTCTCGAAAAATTCGACGCCGCGACGCGCGAGCTGCCGCTGGTGGCCATCCTGCGCGGCCTCACGCCCGCCGAAGCGGCCGACGTTGGCGACGCCATCGTCGAGCCCGGATTCCGGCTGCTCGAAGTGCCGCTGAATTCGCCGCAACCGCTGGAAAGCATCGCGCTGATGCGCAAGCGCTTTCCGCAGGCGCTGGTCGGCGCCGGCACGGTGCTCGGCGCGCAGCAGGTGCGCGATGTGCATGCGGCGGGCGGCGAGCTGATCGTCTCGCCCAACTTCAACGCCGAAGTCATCGCCGAGGCCGTGCGCCTGGGCATGGTGTGCCTGCCGGGCGTGATGACGCCGACCGAGGCCTTCGGCGCGCTCGCGGCCGGCGCCTCCGGGCTCAAGCTGTTCCCGGCCGAGCTGGCCTCGCCCGCCGTGGTGAAGGCATTGCTGGCCGTGCTGCCGGCCGGCACGCCGGTGATGCCCGTGGGCGGCATCTCGCCCACGAACATGGCCGAATGGCGCACAGCCGGTGCCGCCGGCTTCGGCATCGGCTCCTCGCTCTACAAGCCCGGCAAGCAGGCCGCGGCCGTGCGTGAAGATGCCGACAGGTTCGTCGCGGCCTGGAAGGGCCTCGTCCGCACCTGACTGGCGCGCCTGACCGACCCACATCAAAGAAGAAACGGAGACCCCACCGATGTCCGCCGATGCCATCTACGCCAGCCCCGCCGTGCGCAAGCTGCGCGAAGACCTCGCCCTCGCCTTGCGTGCAGCCGACCATCACGGACTGTCGGAAGGCGTCTGCAATCACTTCAGCGTGATGCTGCCGGGCGCGCAGGACCGCTACCTCATCAACCCGCGCGGCCTGCACTGGAGCGAGATCGGCCCCGACGACATCGTGCTGATCGACGTGCACGGCGAGGTGCTGGCGGGCCGTCACCGCGTGGAGCCGACCGCCCTCTTCATCCACGGCGCGGTGCACCGGCTCACCGGCCACGCGGTGGTGCTGCACTGCCACATGCCCTACGCCACGGCGCTGACGATCACGGTCGACCGCGCGCTCGACCCGACCGCGAGCCAGAACGCGATGCGCTACATGAACCGCATCGCCATCGACGCCGAGTACAACGGCCTGGCGCTCGACGACGCCGAGGGCGAGCGCATCGCCCGCGCGATGGCCGGCAAGGACGTGGCCTTTCTCGCGAACCACGGCGTGATCGTGGCCGGCGGCTCCATCGCCCATGCCTACGACGATCTCTACTACCTGGAGCGCGCCTGCCTGCACCAGGTGATCGCGCAATCGACCGGCCGCCCGCTCGTGCCGGTCAACCCGAAGCTGGCCTCCCACGTGGCGGCGCAGATCCAGGGCGAGCGCGAGCAGTCCGACCTGTTCTTCGAGGCACTGCGCCGCCTCCTGCCTGCGCCGTCGCGCGGCTGAACCTTCGGCCGATAGAGCCTATGGCCTACCCGCGGACGATGTTCCGCGGTGCAAACTCCATTCACAATTGTGTCTCGCCTGTGCCGCGCTTTGCGCGCACCGGCTTACAGCTCTTCATCCGATTTCGCTCGAGCCTTACACCAACTTAACAAAGGGCCGCGAGGATGAGGCTTCCAACTCATAACCGGGGGATCACATGAAACAGCTTACTTTTGCATTCGGCGCCGCGGCCCTGATCTCGCTGGCCGCATTCACCGCACCGGCACAGGCACAGACGGGCGGCTCCTTCATCCAGGCGCAGGTGTACGTCGTGCCGGCACCGCCGCCGCCCCGCCGCTACTACGCGCCGCCGCCTCCGCCGCGCCACTACTACGGCCCCGGCTACCGCCGCGACCACTATTACGACCGCCGCTGGGACGACCGCCGCCGCTACGGCCGCCGGGACAACGACGGCGACGGTGTTCCCAACCGTTACGACCGTCGTCCCAACAACCCCTACCGCTACTGATCGACATGAAGACCCGGGCCGCGCGCCCGGGTCTTCGTCCATTCAGGCCGCGCCCGGTGCGCCCGCGTAGGGCGGCGTGGGGCTCGACAGGCCCTGCTTGAGCTGCCGCGAAGTCTCGTCGGCCAGCACTTCGGGCTGCCCCGCTTCGAGACCGGCCAGCGCCTGGCGCGCGACGTCGTCGGGCGATGCCTTGGGCGTGCCCTGCACGTGCGCCGCCATGTCGGTGTCCATGTAGCCCACGTGCAGGCTAGTGACCCGCGTGCCCTGCCCGGCCAGTTCGTTGCGCAGGCCGTTGCTCAGCGACCATGCCGCCGACTTGGTCGCGCTGTAGGTCGCCACGCTCGGGAAGGTGGTCCAGGCCAGCGCCGACAGCACGTTGATCACGCCACCGCCGCCGTTGGCCGCGAGCACCGGCGCAAAGGCCTGTGTGAGCGCCCAGGGGCCGAAGAAGTTGGTTTCGAACTCGGCGCGCGCCGCCGCCACCGCGTCGGGCGAACCGAGGAAGCTGGAGCCGCGCGAGATGCCCGCGTTGTTGACCAGCACCGTCACGTCGCCGCAGGCGCGCACGGCCGCCTCGATCTGCGCGGGCTGCGTCACGTCGAGCGCCACCGGGGTCACGCCCGGCAGGTCGATGCTCTTGGGGTCGCGCGCCGCACCATAGACCTTGCGCGCGCCCGCTGCGAGCGCGGCCTTCGCGAAGGCGAGACCGAGGCCGCGATTGGCGCCGGTGATGAAGACCACGGAGTCCTTGATTTTCATGACGAGTCTTTCGTTGGTTGGTTGGTTGCTTGCTTGGTGAATGAATCGATGGATGGATTTCAGGCCTGCGCCATGCGCCGCAGCAGCCCGCTGGTGGTGCGCGGCCAGCCCACGCGGCCGAACCAGGCCCCGCCCGCGATGGCCGACGCGATCACGACGCCGTACACCGCCAGCGCCACGCCCTGCGCCGCAAACACGCCGGTGAGCCCGCCGCCCCAGCGCAGCGCCAGCCAGCCGCCCGTGCCCGCCACCGCGAGCCGCGCGATGTTGCCGAGCACCGGCCACAGCAGCCGGCCCGCGCCCTGCGACGCGAAGTAGAGAACCAGCCCGACGCCGAACAGGCCGTACATGGGTCCGACCACCCGCAGGTAGTGCGCGCCGGTCTCCAGCATCGCCGGGTCGTTACCGAAGAGCAGCAGCCACGGACGCGGGAACAGCGCCGCCGCGAGGCCGATGGCTTCGGTCAGCGCGAAGGCCAGCGCCGCGCCGGCCCAGGTGGCGCGCAATGCCCGCTCACGGAGCCCCGCTCCCATGCAGGTACCGACCATCGCAACCAGCGGCGCACCCAGGCCGAACACCAGCGGCACCAGCAGGTATTCGAGCCGCGAGGCCGTGCCGTAGCCGGCCAGAGCGCCCGAGCCGAAATGCCCGGTCAGCGCGGTGGCGATGCCGATGGAAAGATTGGTCGCCACCGTCGACACCGCGCCCACCAGGCCGATGCGCAGGATGTCGCGGAACAGCGGCCAGCGCAGCTTCAGCGCGTCGAGCGTGGGCTTGAGCAGGCTGCGCGGCGAGCGCAGATAGGCGATGAGCGCGATAGAGCCCAGCAGGTAGTACAGCAGCAGCGCGATCGCGCCGCCCGCGATGCCCATGCCCGGCAGCGGCCCGAAGCCGAAGATCAAGAGCGGCGACGCCGGAATGAGGAACACCACGCCCACCACCGTCACGTTGGCCGGCACAGACATGTTGCCTGTGCCGCGGATGATGGCGCCGAGCGAGTTGAAGAGCCACACCAGCGTCGCGCCCGCGAAGACCCAGTTGGAATACGTGAGCGCGGCTTCCAGCGCGGCCCCGGTGCCGCCCATCACGCCGTAGAGCCAGCGCCCGCCCAAAAGCAGCGCCAGCGTGAAGCACAGGCCGAAGCCCAGCGCGATGACGATGGCGTGCCACACCAGCGCATCGGCGTCGTCGCGGCGGCGCGCGCCGAGCGCCCGGGCGATGGACGAGGCGATGCCGCCGCCCATGGCGCCGCTGGAGGTCATCTGCATCAGCATCACGATGGGAAACACCAGCGCCATGCCGGCGAGCGCATCGGTGCCGAGCTTGCCGACGAAGTAGGTCTCGATGAGGCCGACGGAGGCCTGCGCCACCATCACCAGCACATTGGGCGCGGCCAGGCGCAGCAGCGTGGGGACGATGGGCGCCTCGAGCAGGCGGCGCGTGCGCGGGTCGAGTTCGGTGGTGCCGTGGGGTGCGGTCATGGCTGGGGCCTTGGCGGGTTCAGGCACGGGCCGCGGCGGGCGTGGCCGGGGAGCCGGACTTCGCGGCCGGACGGCGGATGGTCATCACGATCAGCGCCGCCACCAGGCAGGCTGCGCCGGCGGTGTAGAGCGCCGGGGTGTAGGTGAGCAGCAGCGTGCGGGCAAAGCCCGCGCCGTACGCGGCCGTGGCGGCGCCCAGCTGGTGCGCGGCGAAGACCCAGCCGAACACCAGGCCGACCTTGGCCGGGCCGAAGGTTGCGCCCGCGAGCTTGACGGTCGGCGGCACGGTGGCGATCCAATCGAGACCGTAGAACATCGCGAAGATGCCGAGGCCGTAGATGGTGAATTCGGAATGCGGCAGCCAGAAGAGCGACAGCCCGCGCAGGCCGTAGTACCAGAAGAGCAGCTTGCGGTTGTCGTAGCGGTCCGAGAGCCAGCCCGAGAGGATCGTGCCGACGAAGTCGAAGGCCCCCATCATCGCGAGCACCGATGCTGCCGGCACGGCGCTCATGCCGTAGTCGCCGCACAGCGAGATGAAGTGCGTCTGCACCAGGCCGTTGGTGCTCAGGCCGCAGATGAAGAAGGTGCCGGCCAGGACCCAGAAGGTGCGGTTGGTCGAGACTTCCTTCAGCACGCGAAAGGGCGTGGCGAAGTTCATCGCGGGCGCGGCTGCGGCGGGCGCCGCGGGCTGCGTGCCGGGTGCCTCGCCGTAGGGCAGCAGGCCAACGTCGGAGGGCCGGTTGCGCATCAGCAGCAGCGCCAGCAGGCCGATGAGGATGGTGCCGATCACGATCGGCACGATGGCCGAGCGCCAGCCCCAGTGCTCGATCATCCAGGCCGCCAGCGGCAGGAAGGCCAGTTGCCCCGTCGCCGAACTCGCAGTGAGCATGCCCACCACCAGCCCGCGCCGCGCGACGAACCAGCGGTTGGCCACCACTGCGCCGAGCACCAGCGCCGTCATGCCGGTACCCAGGCCCAGCATCAGGCTCCAGAGCACGAAGAGCTGCCAGAGCTGCGAGGCCATGGTGACCAGCGCCATGCCCAGCCCGACGAGCGCGAGGCCGGTGCAGACCACCGCGCGCAGGCCATAGCGCTCCATCAGCACGGCGGCGAACGGCCCCATCAGCCCGAAGAGCGCGAAGCGCAGTGCCAGCGACGAGGAGATCTGCTCGGTGCTCCAGCCGAATTCCTTGCCCAGCGGCTGCAGCATGGCGCCGGGCAGGCCCAGCGCGGCCGACATGGTCAGCATGGTGAGGAAGGTGATGGCGGCGACGATCCAGCCGTAGTGGATGCCGCGGCGCTGCAGCCACGCGGAAACGGAGTTGGCGAACATGGGGCCTCTGCTGTTGGAATTGAATGGGAGGAAAAAAAGGCGAAACGGGGCCCTCGCGCGCCTGTGCGCACGATTGAGCGAATGGGTGTGGGTGAAGAAAGGTTGGGGGGTCAGTCGTCGCTGGCGTGCTCTTCCTCGCCGCCCAGCAGCTCCATGGCCTCGTCGATCAGCAGGTGCAGCGCGAGCACGCGCTCCACGCCCAGCAACGCATTCAGCTTCTGCTGCGCGGTCTTCCAGTGCGCCAGCGCTTCGCGCCGCTTGACCTCGCCTTCCTCGGTGAGCTGCACCAGCCGGCTGCGCGCATCGGCGCCGGCACCCTGCGCGATCCAGCCCGCGACGATCAGCGGCTGCAGGTTGCGGCTCAGGGTGGAGGCAGTCATCTTGAGCTCGGCCGCCAGGTCGACGGGACGCGAGGGACCGAGCCGCGCGAGGTGCGACAGCAGCGAGTACTGCGTGGTCTTGAGGCCGCTTTGCGAAACCTCGGCGTCGTAGTGCTGCGAGAGGCGTCGCGAAAGCTGTCGCACCTTGAAGCTGGTGCAGCCGCGTGGCTTGGCGGGAGTGTCCATAGGCTATTATTGTATGTGCAACTATTGCATATGCAATCAACATCCCGGCACAAAGCCCCCAGAAGGAACACAGGCATGACACAAGCCACCAGCCAGCTCGACGCATGGATCGCCGAGGAACAGAAGATCACCGGCCGCCTCGAGGCCGGCCCGGGCCCCGGCCTCGCCCGCCCCGACCAGATCGCCGGCAAGACCGGCCTGGAGATCATGCAGGCGATGCTCAACGGCGACATTCCCTACGCCGCCATCGCCAAGACGCTGGACTTCACGATCATCGAGGCGCGCCTTGGCGTGGCCATTTTCCAGGGCACGCCGCTGCCGCAGCACCTGAACCCGCTGGGCACCATCCACGGCGGCTGGGTCGCGACGATGCTCGATTCGGCCCTGGGCTGCTCGGTCCACACGATGATGCCGCCCGGCCGCGCCTACACCACCGCCGAACTCGGCGTCAACTACGTGAAGGGCCTCACGCCCAAAGTGCAGCGCGTGCGCGCGGAAGGCAAGGTGATCCACTGCGGCAAGCAACTCGCCACCGCCGAAGCCCGCCTCTACGGTCCCGACGGCACGCTGTACGCGCACGCGACGACCACCTGCCTCGTCTTCGAGGTGCCGCCGGCGCGTTGAGCCGCGAGGCCAGCGGGCGAAGGCGGACTGCAGTAGGCCTTCAACCTGTAAGTCCAAAGGCGTCGCGATCCAGGGCGGCCAGTGATAATTATTCTCATCCGGCGGCCGCAACACGCGACACCGGCGGCGACATCATCCGCTGCCGGCGCCGGAGCTTTCTAGAACACCCGCTCCTGGAGGATCCTCATGACCGAACAACGCTCGCGCGTCCAAGGCCGCGCCGCGCGCGCACTGCTTGGCGCAGGCGCCGCGTGGCTGGCCGCCACCGCCCTGCCCGCGCAGGCCGCCGAAGAACTCACGCTCTACACGACGCGCGAGCCCGCGCTGATCCAGCCTCTCATCTCGGCCTTCAGCGCCCAGAGCAACATCAAGGTCAACACCGTCTTCGTGAAGGACGGCCTGCTGGAGCGCGTCAAGGCCGAAGGCGCCCGATCCCCCGCCGACGTGCTGATGACGGTGGACATCGGCAACCTGATGGACCTCGTCGACGGCGGCGTGACGCAGCCCGTGAAGTCGGCCGCGCTCGAGTCGGCCATTCCGGCCAACCTGCGCGGCGCCGACGGCCAGTGGTTCTCGCTCTCGATGCGCGCACGCGTGCTCTACGCCGACAAGAGCCTGCCGCTCACCAGCTTCCGCTATGAAGACCTGGCCAACCCCAAGTACAAGGGCAAGGTCTGCATCCGCGCCGGCCAGCATCCCTACAACACCGCACTCGTGGCCTCGCTGATCGCGCACGACGGCGAAGCCAAGGCCGAGCAGTGGCTGCGCGGCGTCAAGGCCAACCTGGCGCGCAAGGCCACCGGCGGCGACCGCGACGTGGCGCGCGACATCCTCGGCGGCATCTGCGACGTGGGCCTGGCCAACTCGTACTACGTCGGCCAGATGAAGAGCGCCAAGGAAGGCACCGACGCGCGCAAGTGGGGCGACGCCATCAAGGTGGTGCGCCCGACCTTCGCCAATGCCAAGAGCGGCGGCACGCACGTCAACATCAGCGGCGCGGCCGTCGCGAAGAACGCGCCGCAGCGTGCCAACGCGGTCAAGCTGCTCGAGTTCCTGGTATCGGAACCGGCCCAGGCCCTCTACGCTCAGGCCAACTACGAGTACCCGGTGCGCAAGGGCGTGGCGCTCGACCCGATCATCGGCCAGTCCATCGGCGAGCTGAAGGTCGACCCGCTGCCGCTGACCGAGATCGCGAAATACCGCAAGCAGGCGAGCGCGCTTGTGGACAAGGTTGGCTTCGACCAGTGACATCGACGAGCGCCGGGCATGCCTGCCGGCGACTGACTGAATGAGTCTCCTGCGGCGCCAGCCGCCGGGCCTGCAAGCCGCCGGCCCGGCCTGGCGCTGCGCGTCGTTCCTGATCGCCATCGGCGTGCTCGCGCCGGTGCTCACGCTGGCGTGGCTGGCCTTCGGCTCGGGCCTCGGCCACTGGGGGCCGCTCTTCGCGCACGTGCTGCCCCAGGCGGCGCTCAACACGGCCGTGCTGCTTGCCGGCGTGGGCGCGCTGGTGCTGGTGATCGGCACCGGCTGTGCCTGGCTGGTGACGGCGCACGACTTCCCCGGCCGCGGTACCCTGCACTGGGCCCTGCTGCTGCCGCTGGCGATGCCGACCTACATCGTCGCCTTCGCCTACCTCGACCTGCTGCACCCCATCGGCCCGGTGCAGGGCGCGATCCGCTGGATGCTCGGCTTCGACAGTCCGCGCCAGTTCCGCCTGCCCGACCTGCGCTCGATGCCCGGCGCGATCTTCGTGCTGGGCTTCGTGCTCTATCCGTACGTCTACATGACGGCGCGCGCGATGTTCATGACGCAGCCGGCGCATCTGATGGAAGCGGCGCGCATGCTCGGCGAGAGCCGGCGCGGCGCCTTCTTCCGCGTGGCACTGCCGCTGGCGCGTCCTGCACTGGCCGTGGGGCTGAGCCTTGCGCTGCTCGAAACGCTCAACGATATCGGCGCTTCCGAGTTCCTCGGCGTGAACACGCTGACGGTGGCGGTCTACACCACCTGGATCACGCGCTCCGACCTCGCGGGCGCCGCGCAGATCGCCTGCGCGATGCTGTTCGTGGTGATCGCGCTGGTCTGGCTGGAGCGCAACGGCCGGCGTCACCAGCGCTTCGGCTCGGCGCAGCGAATGCGCGCGGTGCAGCCACGCAGGCTGCACGGAGCCGCGGGCTGGGCCGCGATGGCGGCCGCCTCGCTGCCGGTGCTGATCGGCTTCGTGGCGCCTGCCCTCTACCTGGTCTGGGAAAGCGCCAAGCGGCTGCGCCAGGGTGGCGGCATCTCGCAGGGGCTGGTCGCGAGCCTGGGCAATACGCTGGCACTGGCCACGGGCGTCACCGCCGTCGCGGTGGCAGCCGGGCTGGTCGTCGCGTGGGCCGCACGCAGCCAGGGCTCGGGGCCCGCGCGCGCGCGTTGGCAGGCGCGCGCCGCGACGCTGGGCTATGCGGTGCCGGGCACGGTGCTGGCCATCGGGCTGCTCACGCCGGCTCTGGCCTTCGATTCGGCGCTGGCCGCGGCCTTCGGCCTGCAGGGCCTGCCTCTCATGAGCTGCGGCGTGGTGCTGGTCGTGGCCTGCGCGATCCGCTTTCTTGCCATGCCGGTCGGCGGCATCGAGGCCGGCCTCTCGCGCATTCCGCCCGCCATCGAGCAGGCCTCGCGCCTGCTCGGCGAAACCACCGCCGGTACGCTGCGCCGCGTGCACCTGCCGCTGCTGCGGCCCGCCATGGCGGCCGCCGCGCTGCTGGTGTTCGTCGACGCCATGAAGGAGCTGCCCGCCACGCTGCTGCTGCGGCCCGCCAACTTCGACACCCTGGCCACCTGGCTGTACGCCGAGGCCGCGCGCGGCACGTACGAGGAAGGCGCCATCGCCGCGCTCGCCATCGTGCTGGCCGGCCTGCTGCCCGTGGTGCTGCTGGCGCGCAACCAGCTGGGCGCACCTTCGGCCACACTGGCTCCCGAGAAGACATGACATGAGCTCCCCACTGCACCTCGATGCGATCAGCCTCGCCTACGACACGCCGCGCGGCCTGCACACCGTCGTCGACGGCTTCTCGCTGGCGCTGGACGCGGGCGACATCGCCTGCCTGTTCGGCCCTTCCGGCTGCGGCAAGACGACGGTGCTGCGCGCCATCGCGGGCTTCGAGCCGGTGCGCGCCGGCACGATCCGCCTCGGCGAGGTGCTGCTGTCGTCCGCGCAGAAGCACCTGCCGCCCGAGCAGCGGCGCGTGGGCATGATGTTCCAGGAGTACGCACTGTTCCCGCACCTTTCGGCGGCGAAGAACGTGGCCTTCGGCCTGCGCCGGCTGGGCCGCGCCGAACAACAGTCGCGCGTCGTCGAAATGCTCGCGCTGGTCGGTCTCGCCGATGCGGGCGAGCGCTATCCGCACGAGCTTTCCGGGGGCCAGCAGCAGCGCATCGCGCTGGCCCGCGCGCTCGCACCTTCGCCCGCCCTGCTGCTGCTCGACGAGCCCTTCTCCAACCTCGACGGCGGCACGCGCGAACGGCTGACCGTGGAAGTGCGCGACATCCTGAAGCAGGCGGGGCAGACGGCCATTCTCGTCACGCACAACGAGGCCGAGGCGCATGCGATGGCGGACCGCATCGGCGTGATGCACGGCGGGCGCATCACGCACTGGCTAGATACGACGGCCGTCGATCCCATCTAGCACAAGGCGCCCGTTTCCCTAATGGGCTTTTCGGGAAAAGGTTGTTCAGGACCGCAAGAATCGCCGCGATCCAGACACAACCGATCCAGAAAGCGGAGAGCCCCATGCCCCAGCAATCCCTCACCCTCGTCAGCCACCTGCTTTGCCCGTACGTGCAGCGTGCCGCGATCGCGCTGCACGAGAAGGACGTGCCCTTCGAGCGCGTCGTGATCGACCTTGCCAACAAGCCGCAGTGGTTTCTCGACATCTCGCCGCTCGGCAAGGTGCCGCTGCTGAAGGTGCGCAGGCCCGACGGAGGTGAGGCCGTGCTGTTCGAGAGCAACGTGATCTGCGAGTACCTGGAAGAAACCCAGCCCGGCGCTCGCCTGCACCCCGAGGACCCGCTCGCCCGCGCCGAACACCGCGCATGGATGGAGTTCGGCTCGGCCATCCTCGGCGACCTCTGGGGCTACGAGACCACGCAGGAGGCGGCGGTGTTCGAACAGAAGCGCCAGGCACTGCTCACCAAGTTCCAGCGCGTGGAAGCGGCGCTGGGCCAGGGCCCTTACTTCGCGGGCGGCAGCTTCAGCCTCGTCGACGCGGTCTTCGCGCCGGTGTTCCGCTACTTCGAGGTGTTCGATGCGATCAGCGACTCGCACATCTTCGACGCCCTGCCCAAGGTCGATGCATGGCGCAAGGCGCTGGCCGTGCGCCCCAGCGTTCGGGACGCGGTGGTGCCCGAGTACCCGCAGCACCTGATGGAGTTCCTGAAGCGCCACCAGGCCCACCTGCTGACACTGGCCGCTTGATCGCCGCGCCGGGAGGCCCACAATAGCGGGCTTCCCTCTCCACGACCACGAACAAGGCACAACGAGATGCGACTCCTCCACACCATGCTGCGCGTCGGCAACCTGCAGCGCTCCATCGACTTCTACACCAAGGTGCTCGGCATGAATCTGCTGCGCACCTCGGAGAACCCCGAGTACAAGTACAGCCTCGCATTCATCGGCTATGGCAACGGCAACCCCGACCAGGCCGAGATCGAACTCACCTACAACTGGGGCACCGAGAGCTACGAACTGGGCACCGCCTACGGCCACATCGCCCTCGGCGTGCCCGACGCCTACGCGGCCTGCGAGAAGATCAAGGCCGCCGGCGGCAACGTGACGCGCGAGGCCGGCCCGGTCAAGGGCGGCACCACCGTCATCGCCTTCGTCACGGACCCCGACGGCTACAAGGTGGAACTGATCCAGCGCGACGAGAACGCTGCCGGCGGCGGCCTGCGCTGAAGGCCCCGGCGCCGGATACGCCATGGCAACCGCGAAGAAGCAAGCCGCCACGGCCACGCGCCATGTCGCGCTGCTGCGCGGCGTGAACGTCAACGGCATCACGATCAAGAGCGCGGACCTGAAGGCGCTATTCGTCGAACTGGGCTTCGGCGCGGTGCGCACGGTGCTCGCCAGCGGCAACGTGCTCTTCGACACCGATGAGAGCGACGCCGCCGCGCTGCGCACGCGCATCGAGCAGGCGCTGCGCAAGCGCTTCGGCTACGACGCCTGGATCGTGCTGCTCACGCAGAAGACCGTTGCCGCGATCGCCGCTGCCTACCCCTTCGAACGCATCGACGAGGAGCGCCATCCGTACATCGTGTTCGGCTCCGACAAGGCGATGCTCGACGAGATCATGGAAAAGGCCGGCACGGTCGATGCCAATACCGATACCGAGCGGCTCGAACGCGGCAAGGGCGTGCTGTACTGGCAATGCCCGCGCGGCGAGAGCCTGGACACGCCCGTGGCCAAACTGCTCGGCAAGGCCCGCTACAAGTCGAGCACCACGACGCGCAACCTGCGCACGGTGGAAAAGCTGCTCGCCGACTGATCAGCAGCCCAGCAGCTCGGCCAGCTGGTTGATGTCGCGCGCGTGCAGGTTGTTGTCCGGCTTCGGCGAGACGTCCTTCGGCCGCGCGAGGCCGAACTCGTGGGGCCGCTCGATGTAGGCCGTCTTCAGGCCGCATGCGCGCGCGGCGGCCAGATCGTCGTGATGCGCGGCGGCCAGCATCACCTGGCCCGGCGTCGCGTCGAACACGCCCGCCACGCCGAGATACGTGCGCGGATCGGGCTTGTAGGCTTTGAACACCTCGGCCGAGAGCACGCAGTCCCAGGGCAGGCCGGCACGCTTGGCCATCTCGGTGAGCAGGCCGATGTTGCCGTTCGACAGCGTGCAGATGGTGAACTTCTTCTTGAGCCGCGCGAGCCCCGCCACCGAGTCGGGCCATGCCGGCAGGCGGTGCCAGGCGCGGCTCAGGTCGCGCCTGGCGGCGTTGTCGATGCGATCGGCCAGGCTGAAGTCGTGCAGCACCTGGTCGAGCATGCTCAGGTGCAGCTCGTCGAGCAGCGTGAAGCCGCCCTCGCCCGCGGCGATGCGCTCCATCACCGCCTTCATGGCCGGCTGGTAGCCGGCGCGCCACGCCAGCGCGAAGGCCGCGCCGTCCACGCCAGGGAACACGCGCTCGACCTCGGCGGCGATGCCGCTGTGCCAGTCGACCACGGTGCCGAAGACGTCGAACGCGATGACCTTGAGATCGCTCGCGTCGAATTCAGCGCTGCTCATGGCGGCGGCGCTCAGCGCTGCAGTTGGCTCGCGGCGCGTGCCAGCTGCTCGATGCGTGTCCAGTCGCCGTCGCGGATCGCGTCGGTCGGCACGATCCACGAGCCGCCCACGCAGGCCACGTTCGACAGCGCGAGGAACTCGGCCGCGTTGCCGGCATGGATGCCACCGGTCGGGCAGAAGGTGACATCGCCGAAGGGGCCCTGCCATGCCTTGAGCATCGGCAGGCCGCCGGCCTGCAGCGCGGGGAAGAACTTCAGCTGCGTGTAGCCGTCTTCCTGCGCCGTCATGATCTCGCTGCCGGTCGCCACGCCGGGCAAGAGCGGCAGGCCGATGTCGTGGCATGCCTTGCCGACCGAGCGCGTATAGCCCGGGCTCACGCCGAATTTCGCACCGGCAAGCGCCGCGGCCTGCGCGTCGGCGGCGCTGCGGATGGTGCCGGCGCCGGCCACGGCCTCGGGCACGTCCTTGGCGATGGCTTCGATGCACTGCAGCGCCTGCGGCGTGCGCAGCGTCACTTCGAGCATGCGGATGCCGCCGGCCACCAGGGCGCGCGCGAGCGGGATGGCGTCTTTCACATCGTTCAGCACGATCACCGGAATGACCGGGGCGTCGCGCATCACGTCGAGAGGGGTGAGTTTTTCAGTCATTTCCTGGCTCCAACTGGTTACGTATGCCTCGCCTTGTGGAAGAAGCCGCCCTGGTCACAGCCAGGAGCAGGCCCCCTCTTCGGCGGTCAGTGCATTGCGGCGCATGCCGGCGAACAGCTCACGGCCCAGGCCGTGCCCGTCGGCAATGCGTTGTGCCTCGGGCATCGTCGCGACCTCGCGCGCGGCCCATTCGTCCTCGGGCAGCAACACGGCGAGCGTACCCGCGACGGAGTCGAGGCGGATCAGGTCGCCGTCGCGCACCTTGGCGAGCGGCCCGCCGGCGGCGGCCTCGGGCGAGACGTGAATGGCGGCCGGGATCTTGCCCGACGCGCCGCTCATGCGGCCGTCGGTGACCAGCGCCACGCGGAACCCCTTGCCCTGCAGCACCGACAGCGGCGGCGTGAGCTTGTGCAGTTCGGGCATGCCGTTGGCCTGCGGACCCTGCCAGCGCACCACGCAGACAACGTCGCGCTCCAGTTCGCCCGCCGTGAACGCTTTCTGCAGCGCGGCCTGCGAATCGAAGACGCGTGCGGGCGCCTCGATGACGTGGCGGTCATCGGGCACCGAGGACACCTTGATGACGCTGCGGCCCAGGTTGCCGCTCAGCAGTTTGAGTCCGCCGGTGGCGCTGAAGGGGCTCTCGACGGTGCGGGTGACGGCTTCGTTCTTCAGCGGTGCGGCAGGGGTCCATTGCAGGCGCTTGTCATCCGAACCGCTCGCCAGCGAGGGAATGTTCGCGAATTCGCGGATGCCGCCCGAGCGCACCGTCAGCACGTCGGCATGCATGAGGCCGGCATCGACCAGTTCGCCGATCACGAAGCCGGGGCCGCCCGAGGCCTGGAACTCGTTCACGTCGGCGCTGCCGTTGGGGTACACGCGGCTCAGCAGCGGCACCACGTCGGAGAGCTTCGAGAAGTCGTCCCAGTCGATCAGGATGCCGGCGGCGCGCGCCACGGCCACCCAGTGGATCAGGTGGTTGGTGGAACCGCCCGTGGCAAGCAGCGCGACCATGGCGTTGACGATGCAGCGCTCGTCGACCATCACGCCGATCGGCGGGCAGTCGAAGGGCGCATTGCCCGCCTTGCCCAGCACCGTGCGCACGGCTTCCCGCGTGAGCGTCTCGCGCATCGCGTCGCCCGGCTGGATGAAGGCCGTGCCGGGCACGTGCAGGCCCATGGCCTCCAGCAGCATCTGGTTGCTGTTGGCGGTGCCGTAGAAGGTGCATGTACCGAGCGTGTGATAGGCCGCCATCTCGGCGTCGAGCAGGCCCTGGCGGCCGACCAGGCCTTGCGCGGCCTGCTCGCGCACCTTCGACTTGGCGCCGTTCGACAGGCCCGAGGGCATCGGCCCGGCCGGCACGAACACGGTGGGCAGGTGGCCGAAATGCAGCGCGCCGATGAGCAGGCCGGGCACGATCTTGTCGCACACGCCGAGCATCAGCGCGGCGTCGAACATGTCGTGGGTGAGCGCGACGGCGGTGCTCATGGCGATGAGGTCGCGGCTGAACAGGCTCAGCTCCATGCCGGGCGTGCCCTGCGTAACGCCGTCGCACATGGCGGGCACGCCGCCGGCCACCTGGGCGGTGGCGCCGAGGCCGCGGGCCTCGTTCTTGATGATGTCGGGGTAGCCCTGGTACGGCGCGTGGGCCGAGAGCATGTCGTTGTAGGCGGTGACGATGCCGATGTTGGGCGCGCGCTCGGCCACCACGCGGAACTTGTCGTTGGCCGGAATGCCGGCCACGGCATGCGCCACGTTGGCGCAGCCCATGCGGTCGGAGCCGCGGTCGCGGCTGCGGAGTTCTGCAAGGCGGGTGAGATAGGCGCTGCGCAGCCCCTGGCTGCGCTCGCGGATGCGATCGGTGACATCGCGTACGGTGGGGTTGGTGCTGCTGCTCATGGGGGTCTATGGCTCTTGCTGCTGTCGCCCGGGCGACTCTGGGCCTGGAGGCCCATGGTAACAAGCCGGGTGCGGCAGCCCGATGAAATCCGAGCGCGGGGCAATACGAATTTACCCAGTTGCGCGCTGAAAGAGGCCGCGCACAAAAAAGCCCGGCATGGCCGGGCTTGTTGTTCTTGCGGCGAGGCGGCTGTCAGTCGACCAGCTTGACCTCGACACGGCGCGCCTCGGCGTTGTTGCCCGAGCCGGCCGTCACGGCGGGCTTCTGCAGGTCGACCTTGGCGGCCGGAACGCCCAGGCCCACGAGCACGTCGCGCACCATCTCAGCCCGCTTCTTCGCGAGCTGCTCGTTGATGGCGGCGTCGCCGGTGGTGTCGTGGAAGCCAGAGACCACCGCCTTGCGGCCGCTCTCCACGCCCTTGATGACCGCGGCCAGGGCTTCCGCGGCGCCCGGCGCGAGGTCGGCGCTGCCGGTCGCGAAATAGAAGTTCACCACGCCGTCGACCACGCGGATGCTCGCGCCGTCGGGGATGACCACGGTCACCGTCTCGGTGACTTCGGCCACCTTGGGCGCCGGCTGGGCCGGGGGCGGAGCTGGCATGGTCGTCACCATCGCGGTCACCGCCGGCGGCTTGGCAGCGGCCGCGTTGCCGTGGCCCTTGTGCCAGATGGCGATGCCCACCACGAAGAAGATCACCAGGGCGATCAACGCCATGACGAATCCGAGGATGAAGTTCTGCTGGCTGTCGTCGTCGCTCATCGGGGGTCTTGCTCCGTAAGGAAGGGGCCGGTAAATAATGGTGCGGTGAACCATGATCAGGAAATTGTAGGTGGCGGTTCCGGCACTTCCGTGTCGGAGCCGGCGCCGAACCCCGGTCCGCCGGGACTCGACCCCATGCCCGCGCCCCTGCGCGACCCGCAGCCGATGCTCGAGCGCGCCATCGCCGACTGGGGCGGGCACGAGGACCTCTGGCTCTTCGGCTACGGCTCGCTGATCTGGCGGCCCGAGTTCGACTTCGTCGAGCGGCGCCAGGCCTGGGTGCGCGGCTGGCACCGGGCGCTGAAGATGTGGAGCCGCGTGAACCGGGGCAGCGTGCAGACGCCGGGCCTGGTGTTCGGGCTGCTCTCCGGCGGCAGCTGCCGCGGCATGGTGTTCCGCGTGCCGAAGGCCGAGGGGCTCGAAACCCTGCGGCGGCTCTGGCTGCGCGAGATGCCCACCGGCGTGTACGACCCCAGGTGGCTGCGCTGCGGCACGGCCGACGGCGACGTGCGCGCGCTGGCTTTCACGCTCTCGCGGCGCAGCCCCAACTTCACGGGCGAACTCAGCGACGAGCGCTACCGCCACATCTTCGCTAATGCCGTGGGCCGCTACGGCAGCTCGCTCGACTACGCCCAGCAGACGCTGCTGGAGCTGCGGCGCCATTCGATCCACGACGCCGCGCTGGCCCGGCTGGTGGCGCTGGCCGAGGTGAAGGAGCAGCTGCTGTCGGAGAACGCCGCTGATTGCGATGTGCCGCAGGCTCCGGTATATGTTCCGGGGTCAGCAGACAAGAAGTCTTCCTCCCAACCATCCGGACCCAACAAGGAAAACACATGAACCAAAGTCGTCTCACCGCCATCGGCGCCACCCTCCTCGCGTCGGCCCTGCTGGCCGCCTGCGGCAGCATGGGCGGCAAGCCGAGCTCCGCCGTCGAGCTGGTGCCGACCGCCGCGATCACGCCCAACCCGACGCGCGGCACGGTGACCTTCACCGCCCTCGACCATGGCGTGCGCGTGGCGGGCGAGGTGCGCGGCTTGGTGCCGGGCAGCGAGCACGGCTTCCACATCCACGAAAAGGGCGACTGCGGCGACAACGGCAATGCCTCGGGCGGCCACTTCAACCCGACCGGCGGCACGCACGGCAAGTTCGGCGCGCCGGGCAGCCATGCCGGCGAACTGCCGAGCCTGGTGGCCGACGCCAAGGGCGTGGCCCGCTTCAGCGTGGAAGACCACTCGATCTCGCTCACGCCGGGCGCAGCCAACAGCGTCGTCGGCCGCGCGCTGGTGGTGCACCGCGACCCGGACGACTTCACAACGCAGCCCGCGGGCAACTCCGGCCCGCGCATCGCCTGCGCGGTGATCGCGAAGCCCTGATCGTCGAGAGAAAGAGCTAGGCGCCCTCGCGCGCCAGCCACAGCGCCTCGGCCCTCGCCAGGGCTTCGGGCGTGTCGATGTCGGTGACGACGCCCACGTCGTCCACCGCGAGATCGACGACCGAATCGATGGCGCGCATCGCCCGCAGGACGGACGCCGCGCCGGCAGCCCCCTCCAACGCCGCCAGTTGCGCGCCGCATACGGCGGCGAAGCCCACCGGGTGGCCGCGCTCCCCCAGGTACTGCGGCTGCACGGCATTCACCGCACCGTTCAGAGCGGCCGCCACGGCCCGCAGCGTACGCGGCTGCACCAGCGGCAGATCGCCCGGCAGGATCAGCCAGCCGGCAGCCCCGGAAGTGGCGCGCACGGCCGCGGCAATCGAATCGCCCATGCCGGGATGCCCCGCGTCTTCCACATGCCAGGGCAGCCCGCTGGCGCGCACCGCGTCGAGCGTTCGCTCCAGCACCGGCCTGCCGGCCAGCAGCGCCCTGAGCTTGGAGCCGGTACCGCCGGCCGCGATGAAGCGCTCGCCACGGCCCGAGGCCAGCACGATCACCACCGGGGAATTCGCCTTCTGCGTCGTCATGGGCCGAGTATGTGCGCAACAATCCCGGCATGACTTCCCCTCTTTCCAAAGACGCGCTGGCCGCGCTGCGCAAGAGCTACGAGCGGGCCGAGCTCGATGAGACCCGCAGCGCCGACGATCCGCTCAAGCAGTTCGAGCGCTGGCTCACCGAGGCCGTCGAGGCACAGGTGCCCGAGCCCAACGCGATGACGCTGTGCACCGTGGGCAGCGACCTGCGGCCGTCGAGCCGCATCGTGCTCATCAAGGGCTACGACGCGCGCGGCATCGTCTGGTACACCAACTACGAGAGCCGCAAGGGCCGCGAGCTCTCGGGCAACCCCTATGCGTCGCTGCAGTTCCACTGGGTCGAGCTGGAACGCGTGGTGCGCATCGAGGGCCGGGTGGAGAAAGCCGGCGCAGATGAGAGCGACGCCTACTACGCGAGCCGCCCGCTCGACTCGCGCATCGGCGCCTGGGCCAGCCCGCAGAGCGAAGTGATCAGCGGCCGCGACGTGCTGGTGAAGAACGCAGCCCTCTACGCCGCCAAGCACCTGCTCTCGCCGCCGCGCCCGCCGCACTGGGGCGGCTACCGGCTGGTGCCCGACCGCTGGGAGTTCTGGCAGGGCCGCAAGAGCCGCCTGCACGACCGGCTGCGCTACCGGCTTGAGGGCAGCGACTGGATTCGCGAACGCCTCGCCCCCTGACCCCTACTCCTTGAAGGAACACCGCAGAACCGGCTTTGCCGGGCTGCAGGTGTTGCACCGGAAGGGAGCTGGCGAAGCGACACGAAGTGCGCGCAGCCTGGGGCGAATCAAGCCTCGCAACCGACAACCTTGAACTCGACGCGCCGGTCCAGCGCGTCGCTCGCATCGTCGGCGCCCGTACCGACGATGTTCTCGCGGAATCCCATGCCCGATTCGCGCAGCTTCTTCGACAGCGGCGGGGCCTCTCCCACCAACTTCGCCTTCACGCTCGTCGCGCGCTGCAGCGACAGCCGCTCGTTCACCGCCTCCGAACCCGTGCGGCTGGTGTGGCCCGTGACCACCACGCACGAATCGATCTGCGCCGCCTGCCGCGCGATCTGGCGCAGCCACATCGGATAGGCGGCGCTGATCTTCGGGTCGGACAGGAAGTCGGTCGAGCCCGGCTTGAACAGGAACTTCACGCTCAGGTTGTTGGTTTCGAGCCCGAGCCTGGCGATGGTGCCGAAGGTCTTCTCGGCATCGGCTGTGCGGCCGAGCTGCGATTGCGTGAGGTACAGGCCGCTGTAGATCCGTAGCTGCTGGCCGTCGGGCCGCTTAGATGCGGCCTCGTAGCGGCTCAGCGCCTCGCTCATGCGGCCGGCCTCGTAGGCGGCGGTGGCTTCCTGCAGCACGGTGGCGGTCGGCAGGCGCTCCAGGTAGAGCGCATCGGCGGCCTGGCCGGGCTGCGTCTCCGCGGTGCGGATGTAGCCCTCGACGCCGCGGTCCTTGCCGTTCACCGGGCTGTCGCGGAAGAAGGCGGTGGGGCGTGTGTCGAGCGAGGTGTCGCTGATGCGCGTTACCGACTGCGCGATCACCACGCCGCTCTTGATCTCGGTGAGCGCCAGGTTCAGCCGGTAGGGCCCGCCCGAGGCGTCCTTGTCGCGCACCAGCGTGCCATTGAGCACGTACTGCGCATTGCCGATCTCGGTGGCGTTGAAGGGCGAGACGGTGAACTGCTTGAACTGCGCCTGCATGCGCTGGACGATGCGCTGCTCGGCCACGCGCGTCACCTCGGTCTGCTGGCCGCTGGCGCCTTCGAGCAACGGATCGATCACGATGCGGCGCTGCGTGAGCGTCGACTCCACCTTGGCCAGGAAGGCCGGCAGCTTCTGCGTCTGCACCATCAGGTCGTCCACCGCCTGGTTCACGGCCTGGTCGAAGGGCATGGCGTTGCCGGGCACGGGGCGGTGCGCGCAGGCGGCGGCGAGCACGGCGGCAGCGCACAGCGCGAACGCGCGCAGCGCCAGGCAAGCGCGTTGGATGGTGGTCGTCATCAGCATTGGCTCCTCAATGTCTTCATGTCCTGGTCCGACAGCGGCTCGCCGACGGCGGCGCGCATGTTGATCTCGGTGCAGCGCTTCGACGGCGCGGGGCGCGGCGCGGCGGCTGCTTCGCGTTGCACGGGTGGTTGCGACGGCGGCGGCGCGACCGGCTGCGGGCGAGCCCTGGCCACCGGCTTCGGTTTCAACGGCCCCTCCTCGGCCCTGTCCGCTTTCTCCGCCTTCTCCGCCTTCGCTTCCGCCGGCTCGCGCGGCACGCCCGCCGAAAGGCACGGCGTGCGGCACGGCTTGGGGGCCTCGGCGGCAGTCTCGGCTGCCTGCGCGGGTCGGCCATGCAGCGCGATCACCGTCGCGACCACCGCCATAGCAAGAAGGGGCGAAGAGCGCGCCGGGTAAATCATCAGCCGGCAAATGTAGGTGCGCGAAGGCCGCGCGCCATCTCGCCAAACGGCCACCCTGCCGAACGGCATAGGCGCGCCCGGCGGCAGCGCTAAGGCGAAAGTGCGCGAGAAATTACCTGAAGGAGTCCGAAGGACTCAGGGCAGCCACTGCACGCACATCATCACGAGCGTGAGCGTGGCCAGCGCGAGCACCGTCGACACCACGACGCTGGCGGTTACCAGGTCCTCGGCGGTGCGGTAGCGCTGCGAGAAGAGGAACACGTTGGCGCCGATGGGCAGCGCGGCCGCCACCACCATCACCGTGAGCGGAATGCCGCGCACACCCAGCAGCCATCCGATGAGGGCCACCAGCAGCGGATGCAGCAGGTTCTTCACCAGCGCCTGTGTCAGCGCGCCGCGCCAGTGCCGGCCGATGGGCGTGAGCGCGAGCGTGATGCCCACCATCACCAGCGCGATCGGGCCGAAGGCCTGGCCGAGCAGCTGGATCGGCTTGTCGATCGCCTCGGGCATTGCCAGCCCGGTCTGCGCGAACAGCAGGCCCGCGATGATCGGCAGCGGCACCGGGTGGATGATCGCGTTGCGCAGCGCACGCACCACGGTGCGCGCCATCGAGGGGCGCTTCTCGTTGCCGGAGGCGCCGGCCTGCTCGCGCGCCACGGCCAGCTCCAGCACCACAGTGGCGCTGGTCAGCAGCACCAGCGAATGCAGCGAGATCAGCGTGAGCAGCACCACCATGCCCTCCTCTCCATAGGCCAGGCCGATCAGCGCGATGCCGATCATCACGGTGTTGCTGTAGGTGTTGGCCAGCGCGATCACCGCCGCCGTGCGGTTGAAGCCGCGCAAGGCCAGCGTGCCCGCGAACAGCAGGCCCGAGGCGATGAAGTAGGCGGCCACCGGCTTCAGGCTGAGCTGCTCGACGTGCACCGTGCTCATCGCGCGGAACAGCAGCGCGGGCGCCAGCAGCAGAAAGATGAGGTGAGAAAGATCCTTCACCGCGCCGCCGCCGATCCAGCGCCGCTTGCCGGCCAGGTAGCCCGCGGCGATGAGCACGACCACGGGCACGAGCGAGGAGACGACGATGGAGTTCACCGGGCGAGGATAGCCCACGGACTCCCCTGTCTTGCCCCTTCCCCCTCCGGGGCAAGGTTGGATGGGGGCAGGCGGCGCTTTTGCATGGCCGCGGCCTCATCGGACGCCGCTTGCCCCACCGTTGCCCTCCCCCAGAGAGGGGGAGGAGAAACACACCGATCAGAACGTCACGCGCAGGCCGACCTTCAGCGTGCGGCCCGGCAGCGGCGCATTCGGATACACCGTGCTCGTCAGGATCGAGGTCGCGCTGTAGGCCAGCTTGTTCGTGATGTTGTCCATGCGCGCGTACCAGGTGAGGTTGGCGCGCTGCACCTTCATGCGGTAGGTGATGGCGGCGTTCCACAGCGTATAGGCATCGGTCTCGCGTGCGCCCACCGAGGGAACGCGGCGCTGGGCGGCGTTGTAGTCGAAGCCGAAGCGCGCGCCCCACGGCCCGTTGTTGTAGGCCAGCGTGGCGCCCAGGCGCAGTGGCGCGATGCGCGGCAGCGGCTCGCCGGTGTCGAGGTTCCTGGCGCGCACGATGTCGCCGCGCCATTCCAGGTCGAGCGTGCCCGCATCGTCCATGCGTGCGAAGCCATCGGAGCCCAGCAGGCGCAGGTTGCCGTTGGCCTCGATGCCGGTGAAGCGCGCGCGCACGCCGCCGTAGACGTACTCGGCCAGCGTGTCGGTGGCGCCGGGTTCGGCCACGTTGCCCTCCTCGTCGAGGCTGCGCCCCGTCGCGGTCAGGCCGATGTAGTTGCGAAAGCGCGTGACGTAGGCGTTCACGCGGGCCGTGTTGGGGCCCGACTTCCATTGCGCGCCCAGGTCGAAGCCGGTCGACTTTTCCTTCTTCAGGTTCGGATCGCCCACCTCCCAGGCGCCCGTCGCCACGTGCGGGCCGTTGGCCAGCAGCTCGTAGTCCTTGGGCGCGCGCTCGGTGTAGGCGAGGTTCGAGGTCAGCTGCCACTGCGGCGCGAGGTTCACCAGCGCACCGAATGCAGCGCTGTGCGGGTTGAAGGTGCGCTCGCCGATGGCGAAGCGCGTGACTGTCGGATCGTCCGGATAGCCCAGCGAGCGGATGCGGACCTGCTCGGTGCGCGCGCCGAAGCTCAGGCGGCCCCACGAAGTGCCGTACTCCTCGTGCAGGAAGAACGCGTTGGAGCGCGTGCGGCTGTGCGGCGCGAAGGCTTCCTCGCCGTCGGCGGCGAAGCGATTGGTCTCGCTGCTGAAGCCGACCAGGCCCTCGAAGTTGCCGATCTTCCGGTGGCGCGCCTCGATGCGCAGGTCGTTGCTCATGTTCGAGAAGGTGGTGCCGGGCGTGCCGCCCTCGAACTCGGTATGGCGGTAGTCGGTGTGGCTGAGCTTGGCGTGGATGCTGCTGATGAAGCCGCCCGGGCGCCACTCGCCTTCGAGCGCGTAGCGGTCGGACTTCATGTTGATGGTCACGTCGTCCTCGGCCACCGTGCCGTACTTGCTACGGTAGCTGCTGACCGAGGCGCCGATGTAGCCCTGGTCGAAGAACAGCGTGCCGCCGAGCGCGCCGCCGTTCGCCTCGTTGGCCGAATTGCAGATCTTGCGCGCCGTCCAGGGCGAGCCGGGCTTGCTGCACTCGAGGGTGATCGGCACCGAGACGTCCTTCGAGTCGCGGTTGAAGGCGTCGACGTGCAGGGCGAAGCGGTCGTTGCCGCCTTCGAGCACCACGCCGCCGTTCTTCTCCTTGTTGCCGGTGGAATAGCCCAGGTCGGCGCGGCCTCCGAAGCCGTTGATGGGCTCCGAGGGAATGCGGTTGTCGATCACGTTGACCACGCCGCCCACGGCGCTGCCGCCGTACTGCAGCGCCGAGGGGCCGCGCAGCACCTCGATGCGCTCGGTGACCAGCGCATCGACTGGCACGGCATGGTCGTAGCTGAGCGAGGAGGCATCCGGCGCGGCGCCTCCGTTCTGCAGGATGCGGATGCGGTCGCCGTCCTGGCCGCGGATGATCGGCCGGCTGGCGTTGGGACCGAAGTAGCTGCTGCTCACGCCCGGCACGTTGTCCAGCGTCTCGCCGAGAGTCGATTGGGAGCGCAGCAGCAGCTTGTCGCCGGACAGCGCGGTGGTGGGCGCGATCAGGTCGGTGGCGCCCAGCGGGTTGCCGGTGACGGTGATCTCGCGCAGGCTGGCGGCGTCGGCGGGCTGGGCCGGGGCAGCATCGGATGCCTGCGTCTGGGCCATGCTTGCGAAGGAGGCAAGCGAAAGAACGGCAACGCCGATGGCGTTGCGACGGAAATTGGGGGTCATGAATGGAAACTCGGTGAATCAAGGGACGACCAGCCGCCACCGCGCGCAAGGCGGGTGCAGCAGCAGCCGGCACACAGGAGGATTCAGCGAGAGGAAGGCGGGCCGCGCGCGTCGAAGAGCGCAACCCAGCGGGCGAGAGCCTCGCCCTGCAGGAAAGCGAAGGTGGCCGACGGCAGCAAAACCGGCAGCACCACCAGCGGCACGCCGGGCGCGGCCGAGCCATGGGCGAGCTGGTCGTACAGCCGGCATTCGGCGTCGGTGTGATCGCCGAACAGGCTGGCCAGGTGATGAGCCGCGTGCTTGTGGACGACCTCCGCGGCCTGCGCCGCGGCGTCCGGCAGGCCCGGCACGTGCAGCGAACGGTGCATCAGCCCCAGCGTGCCCGCGAACCACAGCGCGGCCGCGAGCACGACCGCGAGCGCGCGGGTCAAGCGGGGGCGGGACTGTCGGATCGCGAGGTGCACGAAAAGGGCGTGTTCAGGCCATCAGGCCTTGAGGCGGGACGCGAAGGTCTTCTGGAACTTCTCGACCTTCGGGCCGACGACGAAGGCGCAGTAACCCTGGTTCGGGTGGTTCAGGAAGTAGTCCTGGTGGTAGGCCTCGGCCGTCGAGTAGTTGGCCAGCGGGGCCACCTCGGTGACCACGGGCGAGGAGTAGGTCTTGCTGGCCCCGATCTCGCGGATGACGTCTTCGGCCACCTGCTTCTGGGCTTCGTCCGTGTAGTAGATGCCGCTGCGGTACTGGGTGCCGACGTCGTTGCCCTGGCGGTTGAGCGTGGTCGGGTCGTGCACGACGAAGAAGATTTCGAGGATCTCGCGCAGGCTGATCTGCGCCGGGTCGAATTCGAGCTTCACCACCTCGGCATGGCCGGTGCGGCCGGTGCAGACCTGCTCGTAGGTCGGGTTGACGGCCTGGCCATTGCTGTAGCCCGATTCGACGTCGAGCACGCCCTGCACGCGGTCGAAGACCGCCTCGGTGCACCAGAAGCAGCCTCCACCCAGGACGATGGTTTCGGTGGCCGACGATGAAGTGGACATGGTGCTGCTCCGGCGGAGGTTGAAAAGGCGAACCCGATATTGTCGCGGCTTGACGTGACGGATGCCCGTCACTACATTACTAACCCACGAGTCATTAAGAGTATGTCCACGCCCCGCTCCTTCGTCGACAAGATCTGCCCGGTGCGCGCCAAGCGCGAGCGCCGAAAAGAGGCGCGCCCCGGCGAACTGCTGGCGGCCGCGCTCGATCTGTTCGTCGAGAAAGGCTTTGCGGCGACACGTTCCGAGGAAGTGGCGGCCCGCGCCGGCGTTTCCAAGGGCACCCTCTTTCTCTACTTCCCGAGCAAGGAAGAGCTCTTCAAGGCCGTGGTCATGGAGAACCTCGGAGGCCGTTTCACCGAGTGGAATGCCGAGTTCGAGGCCTTCGAGGGCACCACCGCCGACATGCTGCGCTACTGCATGAACGTGTGGTGGGAGCGCGTCGGCAAGACCCAGGCCTCGGGCCTGACCAAGCTCATGATGAGCGAGGGCGCCAATTTTCCGGCACTCGCGGAGTTCTATCGCGAGCAGGTGGTCCGGCCCGGCCACGAGCTGCTTCGGCGCATCTTCCAGCGCGGCATCGACAGCGGCGAATTCGCGCCCATGGACATCGACCACGCGATCTACTCGGTGGTCGCGCCCATGGTCTTTCTCATGCTCTGGAAGCATTCGGCCATGGTCTGCGTCGACGCAACGGCGGCGCTCGACCCCGAAAAATACGTGGCGACCCAGGCCGAAGTGGTGATCAACGGCCTCAGCGTGCGTCCCGGAAGGCCGACCGAACCGGGGGTGTCATCGGCGGCACCTAAAATTGAAGGTTTGTCCTGAGCCCACAAGGAAAGCCACGCCATGAACCCCACCCCCACCCTCGAGCGCTTGCGCTTCAACATGATCGAGCAGCAGATCCGTCCCTGGGACGTGCTCGACAACGACATCCTCGAGCTGCTGGCCCGGATCCACCGCGAGGACTACGTCCCCGACGCGCACCGCACCCTCTCGTTCTTCGACATGGAACTGCCGCTGCTCGACGGCTCCGTGCCCGGCGAAATCATGCTGTCGCCCAAGGTCGAGGCCCGCACGCTGCAGGACCTGCACATCAAGAAGCACGAGACCGTGCTCGAGATCGGCACCGGCTCCGGTTTCATGGCCGCGCTGCTGGGCGCCCGCGCCGCGCAGGTGCTCTCGCTCGAAATCAACCCCGTGCTGGCCGCCCGCGCCGCCGAGACGCTGCGCCGCAACGGCGTGACCAACGTCGAGGTGCGCCATGCCGACGGCTCCGTGCCCCTGCCCAGCGGCCCCAGCTTCGACGTGATCGTGCTCAGCGGCTCCGTCGCACGCATTCCGCAGAACCTCCTGGGTTCGCTGAAGGTCGGCGGCCGCCTCTCGGCCATCGTGGGTGACGAGCCGATGATGCGCGCCCACTTCGTGACCCGCACCAGCGAGAGCAAGTGGGACACCATCCAGCCCTGGGACACGATGGCGCCGCGCCTGCTGAACTTCCCCGAGCCCTCGCGCTTCGCGTTCTGAGCATACGGTTGACCCAGAGCATGATCGACCAAGTCCGCCCCGCCGACCTCGCCGCCTGGTTCGCGCAGAACGCCGACGCCACCCCCGTGCTGCTCGACGTGCGCGAGCCCTGGGAGCTGCAGACGGCGAGTGTCGTCCCCCAGGGCTTCACCCTGGTGGCGATTCCGATGAACGAGATCCCCGGGCGGCTGGCCGAGCTGAATGACGGCCAACCCGGACTCCGGATCGCCTGCCTGTGCCACCACGGTGCGCGCAGCCAGCGCGTGGCCGCCTTCCTGCACCAGAACGGCTTTGACCAGCTCGCCAACGTGGCGGGCGGCATCGACGCCTGGTCCTCGCACGACCCCAAGGTCCCGCGCTACTGATTCTTTCCCCCAAGGACGTTCAATGCCCCCCAGGCCCCGGCTTTCGCCTCTTTCCGCAGCGCTCGCTACCACCTTCGCAGCCCTGCTCGCATCGCCGGCCCTGACCCAGGCCCAGACACTGAACGAACTCTACGAATCCGCCCGCGGCTTCGACGCCACCTACCAGGGCGCGCGGGCACAGTACGACGCGAACATCGCGCGCGCCGCGCAGGCCAAGGCCGGCATCCTGCCCAGCGTGGGGCTCACGGCCGGTGTGACGCGCAGCGACCTCGACATCGACACCCTCACGGGCACCGGCCGGGGCACCTCCGCCTCGCGCGACTTCAACACGCAGAACGTCGGCATCAACGCCACCCAGCCGCTGTACCGGCCCGCCAACTGGGCCACCTACGAGCAGGGCAAGCGCCAGGCCGAGATCGCGCAGGCGGTGCTCACGGTTGCCGAGCAGGACCTGATCGTGCGCGTGAGCCAGGCCTATTTCGACGTGCTCGCGAGCCAGGACAGCCTGGCGCTCGTGCGCGCACAGAAGGTGGCCGTGGCCGAGCAGCTGGCTTCGGCGAAGCGCAACTTCGAGGTCGGCACCTCCACCATCACCGACTCGCGCGAGGCCCAGGCCCGCTACGACCTGGTGATCGCGCAGGAAATCGCCGCCGAGAACGACCTGCAGGTGAAGAAGGTGGTGCTCGACCAGCTGGTCGGCCGTCCCGGCAGCGTGCCGGTGCCGCTCGCCGTGCCGGTGGTGCTGCCGACGGCGACGCCCGCCGACATCAACGCCTGGGTCTCGCAGGCCGACGAGGCGCATCCCGCCATCCGGCAGGCCCGCCTGGGCCTCGACGTGGCCGGGCTCGAAGTGGACAAGGCCAAGGCCGGCCACAAGCCCACGCTCGACGCCAACCTGGGCTACAACGTCACGCGCAACCCGACCGGCACCAGCACGAGCACCGTGGGCACGCGCGTCAACGCGGCCACGGTGGGCGTCACCTTCAACCTGCCGCTGTTCGCCGGCTTCGCCACCGAGAACCGCATCAAGGAAACCCTGGCGCTCGAAGACCAGTCGCGCAGCGTGCTCGAAGGCACGCGCCGCAGCGTGGCGCAGGCCACGCGCGCCGCCTACCTCGGGCTCGTCTCGGGTGCCGGCCAGGTGAAGGCGCTGGAAGCCGCCGAGGCGTCGAGCCAGAGCGCGCTCGACGCCAACCGGCTCGGCTACCAGGTGGGCGTGCGCATCAACATCGACGTGCTGAACTCGCAGAGCCAGCTCTACCAGACCAAGCGCGACCTCGCGCAGGCGCGCTACAACGTGCTGCTGGGCAACCTCAAGCTGCGCCAGGCCAACGGCACGCTGACGGTGGACGACATGAACGCGATCAACGCGACGCTGGCCAGCAGCGGCAGCGTGCCGGCCGTGCCGCCGGCCATCGGGCCCGACCGCGGTACGACGACGCCCGCGGTGCCCATGGCGCCGCCGAGCATTCCAGTGGTTCCGCCGGTGCAGACGCCGCAGTTCAATCCGCCCGCGCCGACGATGCCGACGGCACCCGTGCCGCCGGTGATCGTTAATCCGCCTGTGCGCTGAGCCGCCGGGCGCGGCTTCAGCTCTTTTCGATCAATCGAGCGTGGGCTCGGCCCGCGCCGGCTCGCCGCCCTCTTCCACCGGCTCGCCCTTCGCCGTCACCGGCTGCGCAGCTTGCGCAATGGCCAGCACTGCGGCAGCCGTGCGCTCGGCCGCCCCGCGGTTCGACGAGGAGAACGCCAGCGCGGCCTGCGCCATGGTGGCGCGGCGCTCGGGGTTCTCGACCAGCTTCAAGGCGGCCGTTACGGCCTGCTCCATGCCCTCGACGCGCAGCGATGCGCCGGCAGCCAGCGAAAGCTGCGCCGCCTCGGCGAAATTGAAAGTCGACGGCCCCATGACCACCGGACAGCCACAGGCCGCCGGCTCGATCAGGTTCTGCCCGCCCAGCGGCTCGAAGCTGCCGCCGAGCAGCGCCACGTCGGCAAGCCCGTAATAAAGCGCCATCTCGCCCAGCGAATCGCCGAGCCAGATCTCGGCCTCGGACGGCTGGCCCGCCGCGCTGCGGCGCGCCACCGCGAAGCCCTCGGCCTCGATCAGCGCCGCCACTTCGTCGAAGCGCTGCGGATGGCGCGGCACGATCATCCATTGCACGTCGTGCACGCGCTTGGAAATCGAGCGGATCGCGCCCTGCTCGGGCGGCACGGGCGAAGTCGCGCCGAAGCGCTTGAGCACTTCGAGCAGCATGCGCTCCTCGCCGTCGCGCGAACTCGCCAGCACCACCATCGGCTTGGGCAGGCGCTCGCGCAGCGAAGCGGCCGCAGTGAGCTGGCGCGCATCGGGCGTGGCATCGAACTTCACGTTGCCGTAGATGCCGGCGACCTTGGCGCCGAGCGACACCAGCCGGTGGGCATCGGCCTCGGTCTGCGCCCAGACGGCCGTGAGGGCCGAGTACGCAGGCCGCGCCAGCCAGGCAAGGCGCTCGGCGGCGGCCAGCGATTTCTCGTTGAGGCGCGCATTGGCCAGCACCAGCGGAATGCGGCGCTCGGCGCAGGCGGCCGTCATCTCGGGCCAGACCTCGGTTTCCATCAGCACGCCGATGCGCGGCTGGAAGCGGTCCAGGAAGCGCCCGACCGCGCCCGGCGTATCCCAGGGCTGCCAGACCTGCGTGTCGCCCGGCTCGAGCAGCTTGGCGCCCTCCTCCCGGCCGGTGGCGGTGCCGTGCGTGAGCAGGATAGGCACGCCCGGGTACTGCCGCCGCAGCTCGGCGATGAGGATGGCGGCCGCGCGCGTCTCGCCCAGCGAGACCGCGTGCACCCAGCACTGGGCCTGGCCGGTGGTGGCTTCGTCGTAGTAGCCGAAACGCTCCTCCACGGCCACGCCGTAGCCGGGCTCGGCCTGCGCGCGGCGCCGCAGCTTGCGGCGCACGAGCGGTTGCACGACGGTGGTGAAGACGCCGTAGAGGCGCAGCAGCAGGGAACGCACGATTCAGCGCCCCACTACACCGTTGCTGAACCCGTAGCGCGTGAAATTGCCGCGGCCTTTCACTCCAGGGATACCGTGGAACCGGCTTTGCCGGGCCACCGGTATCGCCCCCTGAAAGGGGGTTGGCGTAGCGACACGAAGTGCGCGAAGACTGGGGGTCATCCTAGTGCGCGGCTTCTGCCAATTTGGCGTCGGGCTTGGCGGTCTTCAGCAAAGCCAGCATCTCGGCTTCGATGCGCTTGAGCGCCGCATCGGTCTGCCCTTCGAAGCGCAGCACCAGCACGGGCGTGGTGTTCGATGCGCGGATCAGCCCGAAGCCATCGGGCCAGTCGACGCGCAGGCCGTCGATGGTCGAGACCTGGGCGGGCGCGGCAAAGGCAGCGCTCTTCACCAGCTTGTCGACCACCGCGTGCGGCTCGCCCTCGGCGCAGGCCACGTTCAGTTCGGGCGTGGAGAAGCTCGTGGGCAGCGCGTTGAGCACGGCATTGGCGTCCGGGCTCTTGCTCAGGATCTCCAGCAGGCGGCAGCCCGCATAGGTGCCGTCGTCGAAGCCGAACCAGCGCTCCTTGAAGAAGATGTGGCCGCTCATCTCGCCGCCCAGGGGCGAGTCGATTTCCTTCATCTTCGCCTTGATGAGCGAGTGGCCGGTCTTGAAGATCATCGGCTTGCCACCCGCGGCCTCGATGGCCGGCGCCAGACGCTGCGAGCACTTCACGTCGTAGACGATGGTGCCGCCGGGCACGCGCGAGAGCACGTCCTGTGCAAACAGTTGCATCTGGCGGTCGGGGAAGATGTTCTGGCCGTCCTTGGTGACGATGCCCAGGCGGTCGCCGTCGCCGTCGAAGGCCAGGCCCAGTTCTGCGTCGCCGGTGGCCAGCGCCGCGATCAGGTCCTTCAGGTTCTCGGGCTTGCTCGGGTCGGGGTGGTGGTTGGGGAAGTTGCCGTCGACCTCGCTGAAGAGCTCGGTCACCTCGCAGCCCAGGGCGCGGAAGATGGCCGGGGCCGAGGCGCCGGCGATGCCGTTGCCGGAATCGACCACGATCTTCATCGGGCGCGCCAGCTTGATGTCGCCCGCAATGCGCTTGATGTATGCATCGGTCACGTCGACCTTGCGCACGCTGCCACCCGGGGCGAGCTGGGCAGAGCCGGCTTCCATGGTCCTGCGCAGGGCCTGGATCTCGTCGCCGTAGATCGCGCGGCCGGCCAGCACCATCTTGAAGCCGTTGTAGTCCTTGGGGTTGTGGCTCCCGGTGACCTGGATGCCGCTGGTGCACAGCGTGTGGGCCGCGAAGTACAGCATCGGCGTGGTGACCGCGCCCACGTCGATGACTTCGATGCCGGTGGCCACCAGGCCCTTGATCAGCGCCTCGGCCAGCGCCGGGCCCGACAGGCGACCATCGCGCCCCACGGCCACCGACTTCTCTCCCGCCGCGCGGGCCGCGCTGCCAAAGGCCCTGCCGAGCGCTTGCGCCACCTCCGCATCGAGAGTGACCGGCACGACGCCGCGGATGTCATAGGCCTTGAAGATCGACGCGCTGAGCTGCATGGAGAGGCGTTTCCCTGATGGTTTTGCAAACCGGGCATTGTAGGCAAGGGCCCGGCTGGCCACATGTCCGGAAACGGCCAGTTGAAACGAGTCGAAACCGTATCATTTCTCCATGCCTGCCAACCACCATTCCACCGAAGCGCTCGAGAGCGACGCCTGCTACCTGGCGATGAAGACGCATGACGCGCGCTTCGACGGGTCGTTCTTCACCGCGGTGACATCCACCGGCATCTATTGCCGCCCGGTCTGCCGCGTGAAACTGCCGCGGCGCGAGAACTGCCGGTTCTTCCGCCATGCGGCACAGGCCGAGGCCGCGGGCTTCCGTCCCTGCCTGCGCTGCCGGCCCGAATTGGCACCGCGCGCGGCCAGCTGGTCGACCGAAGACGCCTCGCGCATCCTCGCGCTGCAGGCGGCACGGCTGATCGACGAGCCAGACGCCTGGTCGGAAGACGGCCCCGGCGCCGCGCAGATCGCGGCACGCCTGGGCGTGAGCGACCGCCACCTGCGGCGCATCTTCGAGTCGCAGTTCGGCGTCTCGCCCCTTCAATACCTGCAGACGCGCCGCCTGCTGGCCGCCAAGCAGCTCATCGCCGACACGCGCCTGCCGATGACGCAGGTCGCGCTGGCCAGCGGCTTCGCCAGCGTGCGGCGCTTCAACGCGGCCTTCCTGGAGCACTACGGCCTGAATCCGAGCGCACTGCGGCGCGCCGGGGGCGACGCGGATGGCAGCGGTAGCAGCCAGGGCAAGGCCATCGAGGTCCGGCTGGGCTTCCGCCCGCCCTACGACGCCAACGCGATGCTGGGCTTCTTCGCGCGGCGCGCGCTGCGCGGCGTGGAGGTCGTCTCCACGGCCGGCGGCAAGGAGCCCGCCAAGGGCAGCACGCCCGAGTACGTGAAGCTGATCCGCACCCTGCGCATCCAGCAGGGCGCTCAGGCCCACGCCGGTTGGCTGCAGCTGCACTTCGACCTGGAACGCGAGCAGATGCTGCTGTCGGTCAGCGACTCGCTGGCCGCCGTGCTGCCCATCGTCATCAGCCGCGCCCGTGCCCTGTTCGACCTCGACGCGGAACCGATGGCGATCAACGCGGCACTGCACGCGGCCTTTCCGCACGGCGACGGACTGCGCGTGCCAGGCGCGGTCGATGGCTTCGAACTCGCGGTGCGCGCGGTGCTGGGCCAGCAGATCACTGTGGCCGCGGCACGCACGCTGGGCTCGCGGCTGGTCGAGGCCTTCGGCGAGCCGCTGGCCACGCCCGTCGAAGGGCTGAACCGGCTCTTTCCAACCCCGGCCGCCATCGCTGCCGCGAGCGGCGACGAGCTGGGCCGCCTCGGCATCGTGCGGCAGCGGCAGACGGCGCTGCACGCCATCGCCCGCGAAGTGGCTTCCGGCAAGCTGGCACTGCATGCGGGGGCCGACGTGCCCTCCACCATCGCCGCGCTGCAGGAGTTGCCGGGCATCGGCGCCTGGACAGCGCAGTACATCGCGATGCGCGCACTGCGCTGGCCCGACGCCTTTCCGGCCGGCGACGTCGCGCTGCAGAAGGCGCTGGGCGTGACCACCGCGCGCGCCGCCAGCGAAGCCTCGCAGGCCTGGCGGCCCTGGCGCAGCTACGCGGTGCTGCGAGCCTGGCATGCGCCCGGTGCGGCCCCTTCTCCTGTTCCGGCGAACGACGCCGGTTCTCCCCTTGTTGCAACGGCAGGCGTCGCAGCCTGAAGCGTCATGAAGTTCAAGAGCAAAGTCATCTACACCTCGCACATCGACACGCCGCTGGGCGGCATCACGATGGCCGCCACCGACAAGGGCCTGGCCGGCGTCTG
The DNA here is from genome assembly GCF_048305045.1 of Variovorax sp. 278MFTsu5.1. Lineage (NCBI taxonomy): Bacteria > Pseudomonadati > Pseudomonadota > Betaproteobacteria > Burkholderiales > Comamonadaceae > Variovorax > Variovorax sp. 278MFTsu5.1. The sequence continues at coordinate 2,289,816 of NZ_CP157622.1, read as the reverse complement.
GTTCGACCAGCAGCGCCACTGGCCCGACACCAGCGGCTGGGTCGCGAAGGAAGACCACCCCGCGCTGGTCGAGGCGGCCGCGCAGCTGCGCGACTACTTCGCCGGCAAGCGCGAGAGCTTCGACATGAAGCTCGACCTCTCGCACGGCACCGCCTTCCAGCAGAGCGTGTGGCAGCAGCTGCTGGCCATTCCGGCCGGCGCCACCACGAGCTACGGCGCGCTGAGCGTCAACGTGGGCAACCCGGCCGCGGTGCGCGCGGTGGGCGCGGCCGTTGGGCGCAACCCGATCAGCGTGATCGTGCCCTGCCACCGCGTGCTCGGCTCGGACGGCTCGCTGACCGGTTACGCTGGCGGGCTCGAACGCAAGACGGCGTTGCTGCAGCTCGAAAAGGCGATCTGAGCAATCCGGGCGCATAGCAAGAGAAAGAAAGAGATCGACCAGAGGACGCATGACCACAACGAAGAACAACATCGCCGCTGCCACTCCCGCCAAGCCCCTCGCACCCACCGCCTGGCTCATCGACCTGGTGCTGCTGGGCGCGCTGTGGGGCGCCTCCTTTCTCTTCATGCGCATCGGCGCCGCCGAGTTCGGCGCTCTGCCGACGGCCGCGGTGCGGGTGGCGATCGCCGCGCTGTTCCTGCTGCCCATCGCGCTGCTGCGCGGACAGGGGCCGTCGCTGGCGAAGCACTGGAAGGCCAGCCTGCTGGTCGGCGTCTTCAACTCGGGCATGCCGTTCGCGCTCTTCTGCTTCGCGCTGTTGACCATCAACACCGGCCTTGCGGCGGTGCTCAATGCCACAACGCCGATGTTCGGCGCGCTCGTGGCCTGGGCCTGGTTCCGCGAGCGGCCGGCGAACTGGCGGCTGGTGGGGCTGGCGATCGGCTTCGCGGGCGTGGCGATGCTGGCGAGCCGCAACGCGGGCCTGCATTCCGGCGCCAGCGGCAATGCGGCTCTCTTCGCGGTGCTGGCCTGCCTGGGCGCGTGCCTGTGCTACGGCATCTCGGCCAGCGCCACGCGGGCCTACCTGGGCGGCGTGCCCGCGCTGACCACGGCCACCGGCAGCCAGATCGGCGCCACCGCATTCCTCGCCCTGCCCGCCATCTGGCTCTGGCCTGCGCAGATGCCCAGCCTGCGCGCGTGGCTCGCGCTGCTGGCACTGGGCATCGCCTGTACCGGTGTGGCCTACATCCTGTTCTTCCGACTGATCGAGCGCGCCGGCCCGGCCCGCGCGCTGACGGTGACCTTCCTGGTGCCGGTGTTCGCGCTGTTCTACGGCGCGGTCTTCCTGGGCGAGAGCATCACGCAGTGGATGCTGATCTGCGCGGTGGTGATCGTCTGCGGCGTGGCGCTTTCGACCGGCATCGTCAAGCCCGGCTGGCCACGCAAGGCCGCGGCCTGAACGGGCATCGCGAGGCGCCTAAACGGCGCCCGCGACCACGTTCACCGAGAGCGCCAGCACCAGCATGTTGAAGGCGAAGGCCAGCACGCTGTGCAGCAGCGTGATGCGCCGCATCTCCTTGGAGGTCGCCTGCACGTCGGACACCTGCGAGGTCATGCCGATCACGTACGAGAAATAGAGAAAGTCGAAGTAGTCCGGCGCGTCGGGCGCATCGCCCTTGCCCGGAAAGTCGAGGCCGCCGTCGGGCGTGCCGTCGCGCTGGTCGATGTAGTAGCGGTGCGCGTAGTGGAAGGCGTAGATCGTGTGCATCGTCAGCCACGAGCCCGCCAGCGCCACCAGGCCCAGCGCGATGTGCGCCGCCCGCTCCAGGCCGCTCAGCCCCTTCACCTGCTGCAGCAGCATGGCGATGGCCACCACGCTCATCGCCACGACCACCAGCATCGACACCAGGATCACCACGTTGGGCTGGTCCAGCGACTGCGCCCGCTCGCGCGTGCGCCTCGCGTCGAAGGTGCTGGCCAGCCACCAGGACAGCACCTGGTACACGCCCACGGCCGCGCACCAGCCGGCCAGCCCGCGCGCCATGCCGCTCATCGGCACCGGCATCAGCGCGGCGACGACGGCGCAGCCCGCGGCCGCACCGTAGAGAAGACGCTGGGGGCCGGTGGTGGTGGAAAGGTGTCTGCGCATGACGGCACTGTAGCGCCCGCCAAGGCGCGCAATGGCCGTCGCGGCGTAGAGGAATTCCTACAACCACTGCGGCATTCCGCGCATCCGCGGGACGCGCGCGCGCCACTACTGTCGTCGCTGCCGTCCAAGGGAGCCCCGCCCGGAGCACGCCAGCGTCACCTGAAGTCACGACAGCGCGCCCGCGGCATTCATTCATTTCCGGTCCTCCGGGGCCATCAAGGATCCGCTTCATGCCGCTCTTCACGCCGCTGCATCGCCGCACTCGTTCCCGCGATCGTTTCCTGCTCTCCAGCCTCATCCACCAGCCCGCGCTGCTCGGTGCCGGCATGCTGCTGGCTGCCGTGCCGGCCTTCGCCGACCCCTCGCCCGCGCTGGACCGCTTCAGCCTCTCGGTCGGCGGCTTCAGCGCCGATCCGAAGCTCGACGCCTCCTTCGGCACGGCCTACGGCGCCCTGCAGACGGGCGACGTCAAGCCCGGCCGCGTCACCATGCCGCGCATCTCGGCCGACCTGCTGCTGGGCGACAGCCAGGGCATCTCCTTCGACTACTACCGCTACAAGCGCGACTATTCGGGCGGCATCGACAGCACCACCTCACTGGGCCCCTTCGGCACGCTCAACACCTTCGGCAACGCCAACATCAGCACCAAGCTCGACTTCGCCAAGCTCTCGTACAAGTGGTGGATCGGCTCGGGCAACACCGTGTTCGGCCTCGGTGCCGGCGCGGCCTACTACCGGGCGACGCTGGGCACCACCGCGCTGGCTTCGGTGAACGGCCAGATCGGCACGCTCAGCGAAAGCTCCAGCGGGAGCACCGTGGCGCCGCTGCTCGAGATCGGCGTGCGCCACGCCATCACGCCCGACCTGCGGCTCTTCGCCGACGCCTCCGGCGTGTGGAAGAGCAGCGGACGCTTCCACGGCAACATCTACAACGCCTCGGCGGGCGTGGAATGGTTCCCCGTGAAGAACATCGGCGTGGTGCTGGCCTATGGCGTGACGAACATCGACCTGACGCGCGAGAACGACTTCGCGGAGTCGCGCCTGAAGGTCAAGCTGCAAGGGCCATCGGCCTTCCTCAAGGCGCGCTTCTAGCAGCCTCTGCGGCCGCCTGCGGGGCGGTAGCCAGTCTTCGCAAGACGCGGCGCGGGATGCGGCCTTAGGCTGCGCATTCCCGACGCATCATCGAAGAACGGAGACGAAGAGCATGCCCGCAGCCGCCCCCGGCCCTGTGCCGTCGCAGTTCCATTCACGCATCTCGCGCATCGCACTGGGCGACGTGGTCCACCGCAGCGCACGCCGCTTCGGCGCGCGCACCGCGCTGATCGAAGGCGAGCACCGCATCACCTACAGCGAACTCGACGCTGCATCGAACCGCTTCGCGCACCACCTGCTGGGCCTGGGCCTCGCGGGCGGCGAACGCGTGGGCATGCTGTGCAACAACTCGATCCAGATGGTGGTCGCCATGCTGGGCATCCAGAAGGCGGGCCTCGTGTGGGTGCCGATCAACACCGCGCTGGCGGTGGATGCCATCGGCTACATCCTCGGCCATGCTGGAGTGCGCCACATGGTGATCGACACGGCGCTGCACGCGCGGCCCGAATTGCGCGAGCTGCTGGCCGAGAAAGGCGTGGCGCCCATCCTCTGCGTGCTCGACGGCGAAGCACCGCCCGCCGGCGTGCCCACGGTGCCGCAGACCATTGCGCAAGGCCCGGCGACGCTGCCCGAGGTGCCCATCGACAGCACGCAGCTCGCGCTCATCATGTACACCAGCGGCACCACCGGCCGGCAGAAGGGCGTGATGCATTCGCACGCCTCGGTGCATTCGGTGCTGCTGAGCAACATGGTCGAATGGGGCAGCAGCCCCGAGCGCGCCGATGTTTGGAGCAGCGTGCTGCCGCTCTTCCACTGCGGCCAGCACACGGTGCTGATGTCGGCGCTGGCGGTGGGCGGCTCGCTGGTGGTGCTGCGCGGCTTCGACCCTGGCGCGGTGCTCGCGGCCATCGAACGGCATCGCATCACGGTGATGGTCGGCCTGCCGATGATGTACGGCGCGCTGCTCGCGCACCCGCAGCGCACCGCGCGGGACATCTCGAGCCTGCGGCTTTGCGTGTACGCGATGGCGCCGATGTCGCGCACGCTGCTGCTGCGCCTGCTCGACGAGTTCTGCCCGGACTTCGCCCTCGTCTCGGGCCAGACCGAGATGTACCCAGGCGCCACCATCTTCGAAGCGCACGAGCAGCGCAGGCGCTTCGGCTCCTACTGGGGCGTGGGCACGCTGGTGAACGAGGTCGCGGTGATGGGCGACGAGGGCGAGCTGCTGGGGCCCGGGCAGGTCGGCGAGATCGTCTTTCGCGGCCCCAACGTGATGCTCGGCTACTACAACGACCCCGAGGCCACGGCGAACTCGCAGCGCTTCGGCTGGCACCACTCGGGCGACCTGGGCATGCTCGACGCCGATGGGCAGCTGATCTTTCTCGACCGGCTCAAGGACATGGTCAAGTCGGGCGGCGAGAACGTGCCCTCGATCAAGGTCGAGGAGGTGCTGCTGCGGCACCCCGCCGTGCTCAACGCGGCGGTGGTGGGCCTGCCGCACGAGCGCTGGGGCGAGGCCATCACCGCTTTCGTCACGCGCAGGCCCGATGCGCCGGCGGACTTCGACGAGGACGTGCTCACCGCGCACTGCAAGGAGCACCTGGGCGGCTTCGAGGTGCCGAAGAAGATCGTCTTCCTGCCGGCGCTGCCGATGACATCGACCGGCAAGATCCAGAAGTTCGAGCTGCGCCGGGCGCACCACGACCACTACGAGCGCGGCGGCTGATCCGCGCGCTGCAGCAGCGTCGCGCGCACCTCCTTCTTCAGCACCTTGCCCACCCTGGAACGCGGCAGGTCGAGCCACACCTCGATCTGCTTGGGTGCCTTCACGCTGCCGATGCGCGACTTGACGAAGGCCTTGACGTCCTCGACATCCACCTGCCTGCCGTCGTGCAGCTGCAGCACGGCCACCACGCGCTCGCCCCACTTCTCGTCGGGCAGGCCGACCACCGCGCTGTCCTGCACGTCGGGGTGCTGCAGCAGAGCCTGCTCGACCTCCGCCGAATAGACGTTGAAACCGCCGGAGATGATCATGTCCTTGGCGCGGTCGACGATGTAGAGAAAGCCGTCTGCATCGAGGTAGCCGATGTCGCCCGTGTGGTGCCAGCCGTGGCGCGAAGCCTCTTCGGTGGCGCCCGGATTCTTGTAGTAGCCGAGCATCACCAGCGAGCCGCGCACCACGATCTCGCCGCTTTCGCCGGTGGGCAGCAACTTGCCTTCGCCGTTCATTACGGCGACCTGCACCAGCGGCCCCGGCCGGCCGGCCGACGCGAGGCGTTGGCGCGCGACGGTGCCGTCGGCGTTGAAGTGCTCGCGCGGCGACATCATCGAGATCATCATCGGCGCCTCGGTCTGGCCGAAGAGCTGGGCCATGACGGGGCCGATCTTCTGCAGCGCCTCTTCGAGCCGCGCGGAAGACATGGGCGCCGCGCCGTACCAGAAGCACTGCAGCGAATCGAGCCGGGTCTGCTCGAGCCGAGGATGCTGCAGCAGCATGTAGATCAGCGTGGGCGGCAGGAAGGTGTGGGTGACGCCATGCGCCTCGACGAGGCCGAGGAACTCGGCCAGATCGGGCCTGGGCATGATGACCACTTGCCCACCCAGGGCCATGATCGGCAGGCAAAGCACGCCGGCCGCGTGCGTGAGTGGCGCGAGCGCGAGGTAGACGGGCCGGCCCTCGAAGGGATAGCCCATCAGCGTCAGCGCAGACATCGCTTCCAGGTTGCGCCCCGAGAGCATCACACCCTTGGGCTGGCCGGTGGTGCCGCCGGTGCCGGCGATCATCGCGACGTCATCGGGCGGCGCGATGTCGAGCTGCGAATCGTCCAGGCCTTCGAGCCAGTCGTCCATGGAAGGGGCGAAAGGCAGCCGCTGGTCGAGGCACACGAGCGCGCGCAGCTTGGGCAGCTGCGAACGCATCTGCTCGACCATGGATGCGTAGTTGCCGTGGAAGACCAGGCAGGCGCAGTCGAAGGCGTCGAGCACGAAGGCGTTCTCGCTCGCCTCGTTTCGCGGATTGATCGGGCACCACACGCAGCCCGCGCGCGAGATGCCGAACACCGTGGCGAATGCGGTGGCGTCGTTGCTCGAGAGCACGGCCACCTTGTCTCCGGGCTCGATGCCGGCGCGCTGCAGGCCGCGCGCCACGCGCCAGCTGATGCGCTGCACTTCGCCGTAGCCGAGGTCCTTGCCGGCCATGGTGAGGCACGGCGCGTGGGCGCCCAGCTGGGCGCCCTTGTCGAGATAGTCGACGAGGCGCATGGAAGTCAGCCCATCCGGGTGAGCACGGGCTCCTGCACCAGTCCGAAGCCGCGCAGCGCCCCCAGCAGCTCTCGGTGCCCGAAGGCCTGACAACCCGATGCGAAGCCTGCGCGCCGCGGCGGCTGCTGCAGCAGCGAGGCCGCCGCATAGGCCTGCAGCAGGCCGGTCTGCTTGTAGTTGCAGTTGCCGAAGATCACGCAGTGCACGCGGCCCAGCGGCCCGGAGGCATGCACCGAGTCGACGGACTTGTTGATGCGCGGGTTCTCGCGCGGGGGCATGGTGTTCATCACGCCCGAAGCGGTCTGGGCCAGCGCGGCATAGCGGTCGTCGTCGTTCATGCCCTCGGTGGCCTTGAGCGCGGCGGCCACGATCTGGGGCACGCCCTGCATCAGCGCCTTGTTGAAGACCCCGCCGAGCACCTTCACGTTGGCCACGCGCGGATCGCGCCTGAACCACACCGGGTGCGAGGTGCCTCCCCAGGGCAGCGCAAGCGCCGCCTCGTGCTGGCCGGGAATGGACAGGTGGTAGAGGCCCGCGTCGGGCTGCCACTCGACGTACTCGTTCTGCTCCAGGTAGAAGGCCTTGGAGGTGGCGGCATTCACCAGGATGGTCTGGGTGGATGCGATGGTCGGGCTGCCTCCCCAGAACACGGCGATGTCGAGGGTGTCGAGGCCGGGCGTCTCCAGGCAGATTTGCGCCGCGATCTCGCCGGTGGTGTACATGTGGGCGAGGCCCGGCGAGAGCAGCAGCCCCGCGGCGGCAAAGCGCGCGCCGTATTTCTGGTCGAGCGTGATGAGCCAGTCCTGCTCGCCGGTGGTGTCGGTGTAGTGGCAGCCGGCGGCGAGGCAGGCGTCGACGACCTCAGGGCCGAAACGGGCGAAGGGGCCGACCGTGTTGAGCACGACCGAGGCGCCGGTGAAGAGCTCGGTGAGCGCCTCGACCGAATGCGCCACTTCCACCACCTCGTAGCTCGCGGTCTCGATGCCGGGCACGTTGGCCTTCATCGCCGCCTCCACCTTCTGCGCGCTGCGGCCCGCGGCGATGAAAGGGATGTTGTACTCGCGCAGGTATTCGCATACCAGCCGGCCGGTGTAGCCGGAAGCGCCGTAGACGACGACGGGTTTCTTCTTGCTGTTGCTCATGTTGTGTCTCCTTCCTGATTGCTTGCCTGCGTGACTTACATGCCCATGCCGCCATCCACCGCGATGCCAGCACCGGTGATGAACCGGGCCGCGTCGGAGCAGAGGAAGACCACCACGTCGGCCATGTCGCCGACTTCGCCGAGACGGCCCAGCGGCGTCTGGCCGACCACGTCGCCCACGGCCGCCTCGACGCTGGGCGCAAGGCCGGCGGCCACGATGTCCTGGGCGAGTTTCATGCCCATCTCGGTGGGCACGAGCCCCGGGTAGATGCAATTCACGCGCACGCCGTAGCCCAGCTTGCCGGACTCCATGGCCGCGACGCGCGTCGCGCGGTCGACGGCAGACTTGGTGGCGGAGTAGCCGGAGATGGCGGGGAATGCGATGGTGGCGGCGACCGACGCGATGTTGACCACCGCCCCGCCCTTGCCCGCGCTGCCGCCGGGACGCATCGCGCGGAACGCGTGCTTCATGCCGAGCAGGGTGCCGGCCACGTTCACGTCGAGCATGCGGCGCAGGTCGTCGCCGTCGACGTCGACCACCAGCGAGGTGATCTCGATGCCTGCGTTGTTGACGAGGATGTCGAAGCCGCCGAGCTCCTTCACCGTGGTCTCGGCGGCCGAGGCCCAGTCGCCGTCCTTCGTGACGTCGAGCGGGACGAAGCCCACCTTGGCCCCGGAGGAAGCGAGCCTGGAGGCGGTTTCCCGCCCCAGGTCGGCGAGCACGTCGCCGATCATCACGGACGCGCCGGCGGTGGCCAGCGTCTCGGCGATGCTCGCGCCGATGCCGCGCGCACCACCCGTCACGAGCGCACGGCGCCCTTTCAAGTCGAACTTGGCCATCACTTGTCTCCTGTGGATATGTTGTGAGATGGAGCGGCCATCCTAGAAATCGACTTTACGACTGTCAAGATTTTTCTAGTCACTCGTCAAGTTTTTCTAGAATGGCATCCGTGGCACGCCGGATGCGGGTTCTCCCGCTTGCGTGCTATGTTCTGCAATCACGAGGAACACAGGGTCGGCATCCACGCGGCCCGGCTTTCAATGACGACACATCAACGGGTAAAGAAACACGCTGAACGAGTGCCCAAGGCGCGGGTCGACAAGTTCTCCGAGCGCCGAGCCGAGCTGGGCGAAGCCGCGCTGACCACACTGGCGGCACTGGGCTATGCGCGTACGAGCCTGCGCGAGATCGCGCAGAACTCCGAGTTCTCGCACGGCGTTCTGCACTACTACTTCAGCGACAAGGTCGACCTGATCATCTGCAGCGTGAAGCAGTACAAGGCCCGCTGCGTCACGCGCTACGACCATGCGGTGGAAAGCGCCACCACCTACGACGAACTGATGGACGGCTTCCTCAAGAGCCTGGGCGACACGCTCTGCGACGAAGGCCACGTGCACCGCCTCTGGTACGACCTGCGCTCGCAGGCCCTTTTCGAGGAAGCCTTCCGCACCGACGTCGTGCAGATCGACAAGAGCCTGGAAGACATGATCTGGCGCATCATGAGCCGCTTCGCCGAGCTTTCCGGCGAGCAGCCCGGCATGTCGCCATCAGCCACCTATGCGCTGTTCGACGGGCTCTTCCAGCAGGCATTGCTGAAGCACATGTCCGGCGACACGAAGGCCGTCGAGAACATGCAGGCCGATGTGCGCCAGGCCATCATGCGCCTCTTCACCCCTGCGGCAAAGGCCGCGCCCGCGGCCCGCAAGCGCCGCGCCTGAAGCGAAGGGCTGGCCCACTTCGCGGCCCTACTTCGCGGCGGTCTTCGCGGCGCTCTTCACCGGCGCGAGCGCACGCGCGCCGGCCCACTGCCCGCTCTCGCACAGGTCGCGCACCACGTCGCCGATCAGCGTGCATACCGCGCGCTTGGCGTTCGTGGTCGGCAGGTGCACCGAAACGCACAGCCCCAGCGTGCGATGCATCGAAGGCGAATCGATGCGGTGCGCCACGAGCCGCCCCTCCTGCACCTCGCGCTGCGCAAGTCCGAACGGCATGATCGTCGGCCCCAGCCCTGCCTCCACCGCCGCCTTCAGCGTATAGACGGAGTTGATCTCCGCCGCCACCCGCGCAGCCGGATGGCCCGCCTGCTCCAGCACCGTGTCGACGAGCCATCGCGTGCAGTGCCCGTGGGCATGGGCCGGCCACACCAGCGGCCGCGCGGTGGCCTGCGCGATGCTCACCTCACCAGGCGGCAGCGCATGCGGGCTCTGGGGCGAGTCGAGGAAAACGAAGTCTTCCTCCACCAGGGGGACGAAGCGGATGTCCTCCTCGGGCATGGTGGGCGAGAACATCGCCACGTCGACCCGGCCGCGCAGCAACTGGTCGGCCATGTTGCCGGTGAGTTCCTCGTTCAGATGCAGCACCACGTCGGGATAGCGCCGCGCAGCAGCGCGCATCAGCGGCAGCGCGATCATCGGCGACACGCTCTGCGGCAGCGCCGCCACCACCGATCCCGCCACGGACTCGGCCGCGACGTGCACCGCGGCCTTCGCGTCGCGCACCTGCTTGGTGATGCCCTGCGCGTATTCGTAGAAGACCTTGCCGGCCTCGGTCATCGCAACGCCGTTGCGGCTGCGCAGAAGCAGTTGCGTGCCGAGTTCGGATTCGAGCTCGGCCATCTGCTTGCTCAGGGCCGACTGCGCGATGAAGAGTTGCTGCGCGGCGCGCGAGAGGCTGCCGCAATCCACGATGGCAACGAAGTACTTGAACTGGCGCAACTCCATCAGGGGGCCTCCGGCCGCTCGCCGCGAGGTGCGGGCAAGGCCGGAAATTCTAGATCGCACACCCGCGCTCAGCCCTGGGACAGGGCGACGACCTTCCCGGGGTTGAAGATGTCATGCGGGTCCAGCGCCTTCTTCACTGCACGCATCAGCGCCACAGTGTGCTCGCCATGCTCCTCGACCAGGTACCTCATCTTGTGCAGCCCCACGCCATGCTCTCCGGTCGAAGTCCCGCCGTGGCGCAATGCGCGCTGCACCAGCCGATGGCTGAAGGCCTCGGCGGCATCGTTCTGCGCCGCATTTCCCGGGTCCACCAGCACCAGGCAATGGAAGTTGCCGTCGCCGACATGGCCCAGCACCGGCACCAGCAGCCCGTGTTCAGCGATGTCGGCCTGCGTCTCCTCGATGCATTGCGCGAGCGCGGAAAGCGGCACGCAGGCATCCGTGCTCAGGCTGCGGCAGCCTGCCTTCAGCTGCAGGCATGCGAAGTAGGCGTGATGGCGCGGCGTCCACAGGCGCGAGCGTTCCTCGGGCCGCTTCGCCCACTGGAAAGCGCCGCCGCCATGACCGCTCGCGATCTCGCGCACGATGCCCGCCTGCTCGTCGATCTGCGCCTGGCTGCCGCCGAACTCCAGGAACAGTGTCGGATGCTCGCCGAGCGTGGTGCGGCTGTGCGCGTTCACGGCGCGGATGGTCAGTGCGTCCAGCAGTTCGGCGCGCGCCAGCGGCACACCCATCTGGATCGCCTCGATCACGCAGTCGACCACCGCGCGCACCGACGGAAAATGCACCACCGCGGCCGCATAGGTTTCGGGATGCGGATGCAGCCGCACGGTGACTTCGGTGATCAGCCCCAGCGTGCCCTCGGATCCGCAATACAGCTGCGTGAGGTTGTAGCCCGCCGAACTCTTGCGAGCCCGCGAGGCGGTGCGCACGACCTCTGCGTCGGCCGTGACCACCGTGAGGCTCACGAGGTTGTCTCGCATGGTGCCGTAGCGGACGGTGTTGGTGCCCGAAGCCGCCGTCGCGACCATGCCGCCGATGGACGCATCGGCGCCGGGATCGACCGAGAAGAAGAAACCCGTGCCCTGCAGCGCCGCGTTCAACTGCCCCCGCGTGACGCCCGCCTCCACCGTGGCCGTGAGGTCGCCGGGCCTGATCGCAAGCACCTTGTTCATCTGGGAGAAGTCGACGCACACGCCGCCCGCCACCGCCAGCAGATGCCCTTCGACCGACGAGCCCACACCGAAGCCTATGACCGGCACCCGCTCCTTCGCGCAGGCTCGCACCACGAAAGCCGCTTCTTCCGTGCTGCGCACATACACCACCGCATAGGGCGGCCGGGGCGGATAGATCGACTCGTCCGTACCATGCTGCAGCAGCACGCTCTTGCTGGTGGAGAAGCGCTCGGCGAACCTGCTCTCCAGCAGGGCGAGCAGCTCGGGCGATGGCGAACGCCGTGTGTTCGAGCGCACGGGAATGTTCACGATGGAGTCCATGGATGTCTCCTGGCCAGGTACCGATCAGCGCTTCGGCGAGGTGGCGCCCCGCCCGACGAACAGCACCAGCACGGCGCCGATCACCAGCAGCGCCGCGAGCATGTGCAGCCCCGCGTCGGTGCTCTGCGTCGCATCCTTGATGAGCCCGATCAGGTACGGCGCGCTGAAGCCCGAGAGATTGCCGAAGGAGTTGATGAGCGCGATGCCCGCGGCCGCCGCCGCACCGCCGAGGAAGGCCGTGGGCATGCCCCAGAAGACCGGGAAGGTCGACATGATGCCCATCGTCGCCAGCGTGAGCCCGGCCATCGCGAGCGTCACGTTGCCGTGGGAGGCCACGCTCAGCACCAGCCCGATCGCGCCGACCACCGCGCCGGTCGCACTGTGCCAGCGGTACTCGAGGTGGCGGTCCGCGCTGCGGGCCATGAAATACATCGCGATCACGCCGAATGTCCATGGAATGGCGCTGAGCAGGCCGATGTCGAGCGCCCCTTTGACACCCGCCGCCTTGATGATGCTGGGCAGCCAGAACGAGATGCCGTACAGCCCCGAGGTGTAGGCGAAGTACACCAGCGCCAGCAACCACACGCGGCCGTTGCCCAGCACGCCGGCGATGCGCGGCTCGGACTTGCCCGCGGCCTCGGCGGCGATGTCGCGGGCGATGAGTTCGCGCTCGGCCGGCGTGAGCCAGCGCGCGTCCTTCACGCGGTCGTCGAGGTAGCGCCACACGATCAAGCCAAGCGCCACCGTCGGCAGCCCCTGCAGCAGGAACAGCCACTGCCAGCCCGCCCATCCGTTCACGCCGACCATGCCTTGCAGGATCCAGCCCGAGAACGGCCCGCCGAGAATGCCCGCGAACGGGATCGCCGCGAGGAACAGCGAGGTCGCCTTGCCGCGCCGGGCGGCCGGATACCAGTAGGTGAGGTAAAGAATGATGCCGGGGAAGAAGCCCGCCTCGGCCGCTCCGAGCAGGAAGCGGATCACGTAGAACGACAGCGGCGAACCCACGAACATGGTGCCCGCCGAGAGCAGGCCCCACGTGATCATGATGCGCGCGATCCAGCGGCGCGCACCCACGCGGTGCAGCACCACGTTGCTCGGCACCTCGAACAGGAAGTAGCCGATGAAGAAGATGCCCGCGCCCAGCCCGTAGACCGCGTCGCTGAACCGCAGGTCGCCCTGCATCTGCAGCTTGGCGAATCCGACGTTCACGCGGTCGAGGTACGCCACGATGTAGCAGAGGAACAGCAGCGGAATCAGCCGCCATCCGACCTTGCGGTAGACGGCATCGGAGGTGCTGTCGAAGCGGCCCTCGCAGGGCTGCGCGATGGTGCTGGTGCTCATGGGGTGCGTCGCTTTCCTTCGCCTGGTTCGGCTGCGGGCGATGGTCGCGTCCACACCCCGCCTCGCCGTTGCGGGTTTCCACGCAAGATTCATATGGATTGAAGATCGGCGTATCTCGCGTCGAGATGCGCAATGCAGGTGCGTTCACGAAGACGGTGCGCGACGCGCCGGGACAGTGTTCCAGCAGAAAGTTGTTCCACCAGTCTGTGGAAATCTTTGTGGATAACGCAGGGACAACATCGGCGTTGCCAGCATCCGTGCGGGCCGTCGCCAGAGTGCCTGTATTCGAGGCAACCGCCTCTTGACTTTTTCCGCCGACAGGCTCGGCAAAGACGCGGCAACTTGGATATCTGGAGATTCCGGCGCTCCCGGGAATGCCCGGCGCGCTTTCTGGAGACAATGGCCCGATCGACGCCTGGGCAAGGGAATCACGATGTCAGCTGACGACTGGTGGAAGTACGGAATCGTCTATCAGGTCTACCCGCGTTCGTTCCAGGACAGCAACGGCGACGGCATCGGAGATATCGACGGCATCCGCGCCCGGCTCGACCATCTGGTCGCGCTCGGCGTCGACGCCGTCTGGATATCGCCGATCTATCCCTCGCCGATGGCCGACTTCGGCTACGACATCTCCGACTTCTGCGACATCGATCCGCGCTTCGGCACGCTGGACGACTTCGATGCGCTGGTGCGGGAGGCTCATGCGAAGGGCCTCAGGCTCATCCTGGACTTCGTGCCCAACCACACCTCGGACCGTCATCCATGGTTCGTGCACAGCCGCAGGGCGCGCACCGATGCGCGGCGCGACTGGTACATCTGGCGCGATCCGGCGCCCGACGGCGGGCCGCCCAACAACTGGCTCGGCAATTTCGGCGGCCCGGCGTGGAGCTTCGACGAGGCCACCGGCCAGTATTACGCCCATTCGTTCCTGAAGGAGCAGCCCGATCTCAACTGGCGCAACCCCGAGGTGCGCGCCGCGATGTACGAGGTGCTGCGCTTCTGGCTGCGGCGAGGCGTCGACGGATTCCGCGTCGACGTGCTCTCGCAGATCGTCAAGGACGCGCAGTTCCGCGACAACCCGCCGAACCCCGATTTCGTCGAGGGCCAGGACCCCTTCCTGCGCCTGACGATGCTCTACAACACCGACCTGCCGGAGGTGCAGCCCATCGTGGCCGAGATGCGCCGCGTGGCCGACGAGTTCAGCGACGTGCGCTCGTCGCGCGTGCTGATCGGCGAGCTCTACCTGCCGCTCGCGCGCCTGGTCGCCTACTACGGCCTCAACGCCCGGGGCGTGCTCGAAGGCGTGCAGCTGCCCTTCAACTTCCAGCTGATCGCGACCGAATGGCAGGCCGCGCTCATCGACCGGCTGGTGCGCGACTACGAAGCCGCCCTGCCCCCCGGCGCCGCGCCGAACTGGGTGCTGGGCAACCACGACAGGTCGCGCATCGCCAGCCGCGTCGGCCCGCGGATGGCGCGGCTCGCGGCCATGCTGCTGCTCACGCTGCGCGGTACGCCCACGCTCTATTACGGCGACGAGATCGGCATGACGGACGTTCCCATTCCCGCCGACGAAGTCCAGGACCCGTTCGAGAAGAACAAGCCCGGCATGGGCCTGGGCCGCGACCCGGAGAGAACGCCGATGCAGTGGAGCGCAGCCCCGCACGCCGGCTTCACGACGGGCTGCCCCTGGCTGCGCCTGGCATCCGACTGGCGCACGTGCAACGTCGAGGCGCAGTCGCGCGACGCCGGGTCCATGCTGGCGCTCTACCGGCGTCTGATCGCGCTGCGCCGCGCGCAGCCCGCGCTGCACCGGGGCAGCTACGAAGCGCTCGAAGCCGGGAGCGAGGTGCTCGCCTATGCGCGCGAGAGCGACGGGCAGCGGCTGGTGGTTGTTCTGAACTTCGGCGGCACTCCGGCGCCTGTGCAGCCGTCGCTGCTGCCGCGACAGCCGGTCGTGCTGGCATCGACCGATCCCGCGCGCGCCGGATCGATCGAAGAGCCGCTGGTGCTGGCGCCCTGCGAAGGCGTCGTGATCGGCACCGGGCAAGCTTAGTGAATCAGGACGATTTGCCGGTCTGGATCTCGACGTAGCTGCGCGCATGCCAGCGCACGCGCAGCGGCCATTTCGCGTCGGTGATGGTCTCCGAGTTCACGTCCTTGCCGCTGCCGTAGTCGATCTGCCGGTCGGGCCGCTTGTTGATGCCGACCACCAGCACGAGGCGGCTGCCCGCCGCCAGCCTGCAGGCGGTGACGCGCTCGACGGTGAAGGCAAGCAGCTGGCGCTCGCCCGCCCGCAGAAGCCGGCGACGCACGCGATGGCCCGCATAGCTCGCGCGGAAGTCATAGGGATCGAAAAGCAACTGGCATTCGCCGCTTGCCGTCTGCTCGTACAGCGAGACGCTGAAGTCCACGTCCTGCCGCGAGGGCGTGATGTCGAACACCCCGCGCAGGCTGCCGATGATCTCGGTGCCCTCGGGCAGCGGATCGCCGACGAAGCTGATGCTGTTGCGCGCCGGCAGCTGCTTCATCCGCAGCGCGTCGGGCCAGGGGGTGCGCACGTCGCGCCTGTCGGCCAGGTCGACCGACAGCCGCGCGTTGCCGCCCTCCTCGGCCGGCGCAGGCAGCAGCCGATGCGGTTCGCCGCGCGCGCTGGTGTCGAGATAGAGGCGCAGCGGCGCGCGCTCCGGCGCCTCCAGCAGCGGAGCATGGCGCCACTGGTCCGCCCCCATCACCTGGTAGTTGACGCGATCCGCCAGCAGCGCAGGCTTGTTCGCGCCCTTGAGGATGTGGTCGATCCACTGGTAGCGCAGCTCCGGCAGGTCGACATGCGCAACGGGGTCCGGCGTATAGCCGCGCAGCGTTGTCGCCATGCCGCGCCGGATCGAGCTCGCGTCGTAGGGGCCTAGCAGCAGCGTCGTGTCGGCCTTCGGCCGGTTGCGCAGATGCTCGCGGTGGAAATGGAGCGCGCCGGCGTCGGCGCCGAAGTAGCCCGCGAAGCTGAGCACCGGGATGTCGATGCGCGCGAACTGATCCGCCGATGGCAGGAACTTCTGCCAGTAGCGGTCGTGGCTCGGGTGCGTCAGCCACGTGCGGATCAGCCTGCTGCGCTTGCCCAGCAGGACGCGGTCGATGTCCCAATAGGGACGATTGCCGCGATACCAGCGAGCATCGAGCGCCTGCCAGACGGCATCCGGGCCGGCGTCGGCATCGCCGTTGATGCTCGCGTGCAGCGGCTCGGCCAGCGCATGTTCCTGCGCCCATCGGACCATGGCGTTGCGGAAGATCTGTCCGGCCATCGGAAAGTCGATGCCCGGCGCCATCGGCGCGATGGTGGCGATGGCCTTGAGCGCCGCCGGCCTCCTGCGAGCTGCCGCCCACGCGGCGTAGCCGGAATAGCCCTCGCCGAGCATGACCACGCG
The DNA here is from genome assembly GCF_048305045.1 of Variovorax sp. 278MFTsu5.1. Taxonomy (NCBI): domain Bacteria; kingdom Pseudomonadati; phylum Pseudomonadota; class Betaproteobacteria; order Burkholderiales; family Comamonadaceae; genus Variovorax; species Variovorax sp. 278MFTsu5.1. The sequence continues at coordinate 2,273,256 of NZ_CP157622.1, read as the reverse complement.
TCCGTCGCTCCACGCCTGCCGGGCGATCCAGTCGATGACGGCGGCGGCGTCCTCGCTGTCGCGGACGAAGGGCCACACGGCGCCCTTGCCGTCGGGCGTGCGGCCGCGCACGTACGCCGTGATGCCGACATAGCCCCTGGCCGCGCTGCGCCGGGCGTCGTCTTCGGTGGGGTCGAGCGTGAAGCGCAGCAGCGCCGGCAGCGCCCCTTCCGCGCGGCCGGGCCGGACCATGCTGGCATGGATGACTCCCCCGCGCACGGGAATCCTGATGTCGGCCTGCGCCACGTAGCGGCCGCCGTTCTGCGCCGCGAACAGCTCGGGCAGCAGCCCGCTGAAGCTGCGGCGCGACTGGTACGACAGCCAGGTCCGCACGAGCGCCAGGGCCTCGGCCTCCGGCAGGCTGCCCTTGGCGCGCCAGAGATCGAAGGCCTGGCGCAGCGGCTCCCTGAACGCCGCCGCCGGAATCTCCAGCCGCGCCATGACGGCCTGGGCCTGCGCGTTGTCCAGCGGCGATACCAGCTCGTCGAAAGAGCGCGCGTAGGCTTCGGCGAAGCCGACGCGCCCCTGCGCCTCGAGCATGCGCGCGCCCGCATAGATGCCGTCGAGAGTCGCGCGCTCGGCCAGCACCTCGAAGGGCTTGCCCTTGCGGCGCTCGCGCAGGGAGCGGCTGCTGTCCTGGGCCGCACGATAGGCGCCGCTGACGATCTGCAGGGCCGTCACGTTGGCCAGGAAGGCGTCCTTGTCCGCGTCCTGATACACCGGCAGGATGCGCTCGGCCAGGTCCCGCATCAGGCCCTCGGCCGCGGCATCCTCCGGATCGCGCGGCGGCCGGAAGCCGAAATCCGCGGCCCAGGCCCATGAGGGCAAGGCAGGCAGCGCGACGCCCAGCCGCATGAGGGCGCGGCGCACGCGGCTGACGGTCGACTCTTTGCGTCTCATGGTCGCGGCTCCTCGGGCACGTCGTGCGGCGCCTTGACCAGATGAACCACTTGCGTGAACAGCCGGTCGTGCGCCCCGCCGGCCGAGCCGATGTGAATGATGCCCGTGCGCGTGAGTTTGCCCAAGGCACCGATGATGAGTTCGAGCGTGTCGTCGTCGAACGCGCTGAAGGCCTCGTCCATCACCAGCCAGGGCGGTTCCTGCAGCACCACGCGGGCGAAGCCCAGCCGCAGCTGCTCGTCCATGCTGAGGTCGCTCTCCCAGCGGCCCGTCCTGTCCAGCAGCGGTTCGAGGCGCTGCAGGCCCACGCTCTCCAGGGCGGCCACCATCGCTTCCCTCGGATAGGTCGTCGGCTCCATCGCATACGACAGCACCTCGGCCAGCGTGCCGCGCGGAATGTAGGGCGTGCCGCGCGGCATGTAGTGGATGGTCTCGCCGTCCGGCCGGCGCACCGTGCCCGAGCCCCAGGGCCACAGGCCTGCGAGCGCCCGGAACAGAAGCGTCTTCTCGGTACCCGGCGTGCCGAGGATCAGCGCGCACTGGCCGCGGCGCACGACGAGCGCCGGCACGTCCAGCCGGTCGTGGCCGTTCCAGGAGCGGACATCGAGCGCCTCCATCGCGAGCGTCCCGGCTTCACCCTCCTCGTAGGCGATGCGGCTGCCGCCCGCCTGCGCCTCCAGGTCGGACGCCAGCATCCGGCGCAGGTCGGTCACGCGCAGCAGCGTGGCGCGCCAGTCGGCAATGATGCTGAAGTTGTCGACGAACCAGCGCAGCGACGACTGCGCCTGCGTGAAGGCCGCGGCGGCCATCATCAGGCCGCCGAAGGACACCTTGCCCGAGAAGTACAGAGGCGCTGCCACCAGCGTCGGCGCGATGACGGTGATCCAGCCGAAACCCGCCGTGGCCCAGGTCAGGTTGGTCAGCCCGAGCACCACGCGCGAGGTGGCGCGCAGCACGTCGCCGAAATGCACGGCGACGCGGCGCTTCTCGTCGGCCTCGCCGCCGGCCAGCGAGATGCCGTCGAGATGCTCGTTGATGCGCGTGAGCGAGAAGCGCAGTTCGCCCTCGCGCGCATAGCGCTCGGCGTTGCGCGAGATCAGGCCGTTGCCGACCCAGTAGGCAGCCAGCGAGCCGGCCACCGCGTACGCGATCGCTGCCCACAGCATGAAGCCCGGCAGCACGTGGTCCTGGCCGTTGAAGAAGATGCTGAAGTCCTTGGAGAGCACCCACAGCACGCTCGCGAAGCTGCCGAACAGCATCGTGGCCTGCAGCAGGCCCACGCCGAGGTTGACCGACAGGTCGCACAGCTTCAGCGTGTCCTCGTGCATGCGCTGGTCCGGATGGGCGCCCATCGGGCCGCTGGCCTGCAGCCAGAACGCGCGGCGCGGCTGCAGCCACAGCCCCACGAGGTCATTGACCACGGCCTCGCGCAGCCTCAGCTGCAGAGTCTCGCCCAGCCACCGCTGCGCAACGTTCAGGACCAGCAGCGCGCCCGCGATCACGGCGAACACGCCGACCTGCACGATGAACTCGTTCAGGTCGCGGCGCGAAATGGCATCGTAGAAAGGCTTGTTCCAGCTGTTGAGCTCGATCTGCCCGTACGCCGTGAGCCCCACGACCACGACGATCGCACCGATCAGCCCGACCAGCTTCCTCGAGACCGGAGAGCCCCGCAGGGCGCCGATCAGCTCGCCGACCTGGCGGAAGACGCCGACCCTTGCGACGGGCTCGGCGCGGGGGGTCTCTGCCCTCTCGCTCATCGTCAGCGCGGCTGCCCGGAAGCGGCGAGCGCGGCGCGGCGCGCCGACACGCACGAGATGAACGCGGCGTGGCTCCAGGCCAGCTGCTTCGCCGAAGTCTGCTCGCCGCTGCGCTGGTCGAACTGCTCGGACAGATCGCCGCTCGCCGGCGTGTAGGCGCGCACGGTGGCGAGATAGGCGTCGCCGCGCCCGATCCACTGGTCGCGCCGGTGCTCGTCGCCGCCATGCGCCGCCGCGGCGCGGAAACAGAACTCGGCGGCGCCGAGCGTCGAGAAGTAATACGCGCCACCTGAGCAGTACACATCGCCGGCATACCTGCCCATCGCGGCGCCACGGTCCGAGGAGCGGCCATGGTTGATCGGATAGGCCGCGTCGAACAGCGCGTCGAGCCGCGCCAGCGTGGCCTGCATGCACGGATCGGCCGGGCCGTGCATGGCCCCGGTGCCGGCGCAGTGGATCGCCGAGAGGATCACCGCGATGTCCAGCGCCTTCGGGCCGGGCCCGCCGTCCGCCAGCACGCGCGAACGGTAGTAGCCATGCGTCGCGTCGCGGTCATCGACCCGATAGCCGTCGAGCAGCCGCAGCACGGCCTGCGATTCTTCACTGCAGTGCAATGCCTGAGCCGTCTCCCCCAGGCCGTCCAGCCATGCCGCGCCTTCGGCCAGTGCCGCCGCCGAGACACGCAACGTGTAGTAGTGATGGCCGCTCTCCTCCTCCCAGATGTCGAACGACGGCTCGCGCCAGTGGCGCAGCGTGAACTCGAGGTCGAAGCGGATCAGCGACGCGACCTCGGCCAGCAGGTCCGCATCGTCGAGATGCCCACCGGCCACCCAGCGCAGCAGCGCCAGCGCGCGCAGCGGCGGTCCGTCGTGCTGGGGTCGCGCCCAGCGCAGGATGTCCAGCGTGCCGTTGGGGTTCACCCGCGTCTCGGCGACGACCGCGTCGCCGTGGACGCTTGCCAGGTCATGGTCCTCGCGCAGGTACTGCAGCAGCCCGGGAGCCACGCGCGCCCTGCGGTCCGGCACGGCGGCAATCGCCCGGCCGTCGAGCCCGTTCAGGGCAAGGCTGAAGCGGGTGAAGTCGCGCAGATGCCGCAGTGCCTCGGCGCCGATGTGTCCGCCGATGTAGAGCAGCCGCAACGCGTCGATGACGACGGCCGAATCGCGGAACCAATGGAAGAAGTAGTCCGGGTCGGGGTTGTAGTCGCCGAGCACCGGCGAGGCGACGATGGCGCCGGCGACCGGCCGCACGGTCTGCCCGAAGCCCGGGCGATGCTTGACGATCGACACCGGCGAGATGCTCGACAGCATCGCGCCCGCCGAATGGCGCAGCTGCCCTTCGAGCCAGGACTCGAAGCCCGGGTCTTTTCGATTCGCCGCGCCAGGACTCACGACGCGGACGCCCCCAGATGCGGACTGCTGAAGTCCAGCCGCCGCAGCCCGGCCTGCACCTCCGGCGCGCTCATGAACAGCTTCCACAGCAGGCCCGTGCGATGGTTCTCCATCATCACGACGATGGGGCCCTGGTCGATGGCCAGGAAGGTGTCGGCGAACCAGCCGCGCGACTCGCAGAACGCATCGATGAAGCCGTAGTCCCGCCAAACGCGCGTGCCGTGCACGTCGAGGAAGTGCCGCAACACCCGCATCACCTCGGCCGGTGCATATGGCAGGCTGGCCAGCGCCGCCGTCGGCGAGATGGTGCCGTTGTCGTTGTTCGGGTCATGCGCGAGGTAGCCGTCGGGGTCGTCGCTGGCGGTCAGGCCCCAGCACGACTCGCCGTAGCCCGCGAAGCCCCGGGGGTTGGCGATGCAGTGCGCGCGGTTGACCTGCACATGGCGGGTGTTGAGGCTCCAGTAGTCGGCGTAGCGGTCCTTCAGGCCATGTGGATCCAGACCGCAGAACGAGTAGTGCGCGAAGAACAGCGGGCCGCCGTTCGGCGGGCCCAGCGGCAGCTCGATGCCGTGGTACGAGCGGCCGTTGAGGAAGTCGGGCCCCGAAGCGAAGCCGCGGTGGTAGACCCGCGGATCGATCGCGTGGCGCGGCGCCGCCGCGGCCATGAAATAGGTGATGAGGCACTCGTTCCAGCCGTGCACCTCGTGGTTCATTGCCCAGCCGTGGTTCGGGCTCCAGTGCCAGTAAAGCACGTCCCGTCCGCCCTGGGTGAACCAGTCCCACTCGACCTCGTGCCAGAGCATGTCGAAGTCGGCGCGAAGACGGCGCGCCATGGCCGTGTCGTCGTTGAAATACTGGCGCGCGCAGAGCAGGCCCATGCAGAGAAACGAGGTCTCGACCAGGTCGCCCGCGTCGTCCTTCGGGCTCATCGGGATCGTCTCGCCGCTCGCCCCGTCCATGAAGTGCGGGAAGGTGCCGTGATAGCGCCTGGCGCGCAGGAGCGCGTCTCGCATGCGGCCCAGCCGCTCCAGCGCCGCGTCGCGCGAGACCCAGCCGCGCTCCACCGCGACGATCAGCCCCATGATGCCGAAGCCCGTGCCGCCGATCGCGACGCGCTCGTCGGCCAGGTCCTCGCCCGTGGCGGCGACCAGCGTGCGGCGGTCGAGCGCAAGGCCGCTGGCGGCGTCGGCACCGTCCCAGAAATAGCGGAAGGTCTGCCGCTGCACGGCCTCGATCAAGGCCTCGTCGGGCAGCGCAGCCAGTTCCTTCGGGGTTCTCTCATCCTTCAACACGAACGGATCCTTTCGTCGTTGTCGTCTTCGGTGTGACGTTTGGTTTCACCGAATCATCGACCACACCACATGGCCGATGGCCCTGCCCCGCAGCATGCCATCATTGAGGCCCCTGGGTTCTATTCGAAATCCCTGATGAGCCGCATCGATTCCCTCATGGCCCGGATGACGCTTGCCGAAAAGCTCGGCCAGCTCACGATGACCGCCTCCAGCTACACGGTCACCGGACCGGTGCTCGCAGGAGACTCCACGCAGTCGATCATCGACGGCACCGTCGGCAACCTGCTGAACATGGTCGGGGCCGGCCCCACGCACGAGATGCAGCGGCTGGCCGTCGAGAAGTCGCGGCTGGGCATTCCGCTGCTGATCGGCCTGGACATCATCCATGGCCACCGGACGCTCTTCCCGATTCCGCTCGCGGAGGCGGGCGCCTTCGACGACGAACTCTGGGAGCGCACGGCGCGCGAGGCGGCGCGCGAAGGCGCCGCCGACGGCCTGGCGATGACCTTCGCGCCGATGCTCGACGTGTCGCGCGATCCGCGCTGGGGCCGCACCGCCGAAGGCCCGGGCGAAGACCCCTGGCTCAACGCGCGCATCGCGCAGGCAAAGGTTCGCGGTTTCCAGGGCACCGACCTGTCGTCGGCCGAAACACTGGCCGCCTGCGCGAAGCATTTCGTCGCATACGGCGGCGTCAACGCGGGGCGGGAGTACGCCGCCGTCGACATCTCCGAGCGCACCCTGCACGAAGTGCACCTGCCGGGCTTCGCGGCCGCCGTGCGCGCCGGCGTCGCGACGCTGATGCCCGCCTTCACCGATCTCAACGGCGTGCCGATGACGGCGCACGTCCCCCTGCTGCGCGACTGGCTGCGCGGCGAGATGGGCTTCGAGGGCGTGATCGTCAGCGACTACAACGCGATCGCGGAACTCATCAAGCACGGCGTCGCCGCCGATCTGGTCGATGCGGCGGTGCTGGCGCTGAAGGCCGGTGTCGACATCGACATGATGGCCGACGCGTACCGCAAGGGCCTGCCGGTAGCGCTCGAACAGGGGCGCGTGACCATCGAGGAGATCGACGCGAGCGTGCGACGCGTGCTGCGGCTGAAGGAGCAGCTCGGCCTGTTCGACGACCCCTACCGCCGTGGAGCGACACCGGAGTCCACGCAGGCTGTCGCCGAACGGCGAGCGATAGCGCGCGACGCAGCGCGCAAGGCCATCGTCATGCTCAGGAACGAGCGCGACACCCTGCCCTTGGCTGCTTCGGCGAAGACGCTGTGCGTCATCGGCCCTCTTGCCGACGCCAGCACCGAGATGAAAGGCCCGTGGTGGGGCGCCGGCGAACACGAGCCGGCGGTCACCGTGCTGGGCGGCCTTCGCGCCGCGCTGCCGCAGGCCGAGATACGCCACGCGCCGGGCGTCGCCATCGAGAGCGACGACGACAGCGGCATCGACGCTGCCGTCGCGCTGTGCGACGGCGCCGACGCCGTGCTGCTGTGCCTGGGCGAACGCGCCACGATGAGTGGCGAAGCGGCCAGCCGCGCCACGCCCGCTCTCGCCGGCCGGCAGCAGGCGCTGGCCGAAGCGGTGATGGCCCGCGCGAAGAAGCTGGGCATCCCCGTCATCGCGATCCTGTTCTCGGGCCGTCCGCTCGTCGTTCCCTGGCTGGCCGGGCACGCCGATGCACTGCTGGCCGCATGGTTCCTCGGCGTCGAAGCCGGCAATGCGATCGCCGACGTGGTCACGGGCCAGGCAAGCCCCGGCGGCCGCACGCCGATGAGCTGGCCGCGCGCCGTCGGGCAGGTGCCGGTCTTCTTCGGCCAGCGCCCTTCCGGCCGGCCGATGAACCCCGCCGACTACTTCACGAGCAAGTACCAGGACATCGACAACTCGCCGCTCTATGCCTTCGGCCACGGCCTGAGCTACGGCAAGTTCGGCTATGAGGAATTGCAGGTCGAACAGAAGCGGGTGAGCGAGCAGGACACGCTGAAGATCAGCATCGGGCTGCGCAACACCGGCGCGCGCGAGGCCGAGGAGACGGTCTTCCTGTTCGCCCGCCGCAAGGTGAGCCGGGTCACCCGGCCGCTGCTGGAGCTCAAGGGCTACGCGAAGCTGCGGCTGGCGCCCGGCGAAACCGGCTCCGTGAAACTGGAGTTGCCGACGGCCGAACTGCGCTATCCCGGTCCGGACCTGCAGCCCCTGTTCGAGGCTGGCGAGGTCGATATCCTCGTCGGGCCGAGCGCCGATGCATCGGGGCTGCTGCGCCAGACCATCGAGCTGTACTGACCCGGGCCCGGTCCGCCTTCACGCCTGCGCCTTCGTGCAGGACTTCACCGCGCGTGCTCGACGATGCACGGCAGGCCGCCGCGGGTGTGCGGGCCCACGAGCACGACAGTACGCCCCGGTAACGTAGTGTGTGGACCGGCGAAGCGCGATACACGCGCATACGCAGTGTGCGGAGACAGGGAAGAAGGCGGCGGACCATCGGCGCGCCCCGGGGCGCGGTCCCGCGTGTCGTGGGCATTTTCTTGTCCAACAGCACAGTCCACCCATGAACAACCTCCACACGCACCAGCCTTCCAGCACGAATGCGGCGAAGGCATTTCCCCTTTCCCTCAAAGGCGCTCCGGCGAAGTTCGCCGGCGCAGGCGTTCTCGCGCTCGCAGCCGCCCTGGCCACCTTCGCGGTCGCTCCCATTGCGGCGAAGGAGACCCGCGCTGCCGCGCCGGACCCGCAGGCATCGCCGATCTATGGCGTCACGCTGCCCAAGGGCTACCGGCAGTGGCAGCTGATCGCGCCCGCCATCGAGGCCGAGCCGCTGAACGAACTGCGCGTCGTGCTCGGCAACACCAAGGCGATCAAGGCCTACGACCAGGGCACGCTGCCCTTTCCCGACGGGACCGTGCTCGTCAAGCTGGCATGGAAACACGTGCAGTCGCCCGAGTTCGCGCCCGCCTCCATTCCTGGCGCGGCCACCACCGTGCAGGTGATGGTGAAGGACTCGAAGAAATACGCCGCCACCGGCGGCTGGGGCTTCGGCCGCTTCATCGACGGCAAGCCCGCGGACCTGGCGCAGCACCAGACCTGCTTCGCCTGCCACCAGTCGCTGGTGAAGAACCACGACTACGTGTTCACGCGGCTCGCGCCCTGAGAGGCCGCACGGGTCGTTTTGAAATTTATTGTTGGCGGATACGGCCCGGATACAGAGGCATACGCAAACCGCTCACGAGCCGCCTCATGCGCCGAACAATCTCTCCATCAGTTCGGAAAAGCACATGCGATCCGGCTGACAAACCCTCTTGCAAACCCTATTGCCAATTGTCATCACCCAACCGAAAGGATTCATCATGAAAGCTTCCGTCCTCCTCGCCGCCGCAGCCGTCTCTTCGTTGTTCGCCTTGGGCGCGAGCGCCGAGGAATACCAGGGCGTGCTGCAGTTCCACTCCAGCGCAAGCCGCGCCGGCGTCCGGGCCGAGGCCGTCGTCGCCTCGCACAGCGCAGACCCCTATCGCGAAGGCGCCTCGGCGGACGTCGCTCCCGCGCTGCCCACCCTGGCCAAGCGCTCGGACACCCGTGCCGAAGCCGTGGCGGCCGCCCGCGCCGGCAACCTCTATGCGGACGGTGCCGACGCCGGCGTGCCGCAGGCGTTCACCAGCACGCTCGATCGTTCGACGGTGCGCGCGCAGGCACGCGCAACGGCGGCCCACGGCGTGACCGAGGGAACGCTGTAAGCGGCCATCGATGCGCATCGCATCCGCTTCCATCGTTCCCGACGCCGGGAAATCTCGATGATCTTTTCCCGGCAGCAGCCCGCCGCCCGCTTCCCATCGAGGAAGCGCGCGGCGTGGCCGCGCCTGCCCTAGTCCATCGATCCGTCGAGCAGCCGCTCGGCTTCCTGCAGATCCGCGGTTTCGAAGCCCTCCGTGTAGTGGGCGAGCACGCCGGCCAGCAGTTCCCTTCCCTCCCGCCCGCGCCCGGCTTTTTCCCGGAGGCGAGCCAGGTCCATTGCCACACGCAGCTCCCACGAGCGTGCCCCTTGCTGCCTGCTGGCAGCCAGCGCTTCGAGCAGCGATTCTTCGGCGCTCGCCATGTCCGGCGGCACAGCACCCGAGAAAGCCCGCGCCTTCACGCGAAGAAGTTCCGGAAGGTTGTAGAGGTCTCCCTTGGCATGCACCAGCGCGAGCGTGTCGTTCATCAGCTCCAGCGCCTCGCCGTTCCTGCCGATGGCGTTCAGGCCTTCGGCGAGCGTGATGTTGAACGAGGTGGTGAGCAACTCGTAGCGTGACGCGCGCAGCTCGATCAGCGATTCCTGGATCGCCTGCACGCCCCTTGCTGCATCGCCGCGCTTCACCGCGAGTTCGCCCTTCACGCCGCGGCCCACTGCCAGGTAGGGCGTCAGGGAATGCGATTCCGCATAGGCGATGAAGCGGTCGATGTCCTGCTCGGCCCGCGCGAGGTCGCCGACCCACATGTAGACCGACACGGCCCATATCAGGGCGATGCACAGCGTCACCGGGTGGTTCAGGTGCCTGGCCTCCTCGACCGCACGCTGGGCGACGACCACGGCCTGCGTGGGATGGCCCTGCAGCCACAGGGTCCTGGCCAGCGCGATGCATGCGCGGTTGTGGAAATCGAAGCCGGCGTGGATGCTGCTGCGCTGCCGCGACACCGAGGCACCGGCGATCGCGGCCTCCAGGAAATGCCGCGCGCGAGGCTGGTCGCCCACCAGGTGGTGGCACAGGCCCACCAGCGAATTGGCGGTCGCCTGCGCCGTCGCATCGTCGATGGACGCGGCCACGTCGGCGCAGCGCCTGGCATGGCTGAGAGATTCGACGAAGTCGCCGATGCGCTCGTGGAATATCTGCAGCCGCCCCAGCAGCTCGACCTGGCTGCGGGAATCGCCGAGCTCCTCGGCCACCCGCAGGCTGCGTTCGAGCGCATGGCGCACCTCGTCGCTGTGGCCACGCGTGAACATCTGCGAGAGGCCGACGGCCGCCTGCAGATGCATCTCTGCGGCGCTGCCAGCGGAAGCCGAGCCCAGCCCGGCGAGCGCACGCTTCGACCAGTCGTGGCACTCCGCCAGCAGCGACATCGCCATGAAGGCCGGCACGGCCGCCAGCATCAGGGAAACGCCCAGCTCCCTGGCATCGGCGCGATCGAAGCACCAGGCGAGCGCAGCCCTCACGTTGCCCAGGTCCGCAAGGTCCGACGCGCGGGCAGTGTCGCGCGAGAAGGCGTCGTCCTGCGCGGCCATCTGCTCCAGCCGCTTGCGGAAGTAGATGGCGTGGCGCCGCGCCGCCGAGTCGGCCAGATCGGCGCCGGCCTTCGAATGCGCGTACGCGCGGGTGCTTTCGAGCAGCCGGTACTGGGTCGAGGCGCCGGAGCGCCGGAGGGAGAGCAGAGATTTCTCCGCGAGGCTCGCGACCGCGTCGACCACCTGCGCCTGCGTCAGCTCCTGGTCCGCTGCCACTTCGCGAGCGGCCTCCAGCGAGAAGTGGCCCACGAAGACCGACAGCCGGCACAGCACCAGGCGCTCCGGCATGTCGAGCAGTTCGTAGCTCCAGTCCAGGGTGGCCTGCAGCGTCTGGTGCCGCGGCTGCGCCGTGCGCTGCCCCAGCCACGAAAGCGCCAGGCGCTCGTCGAGCAGCGCGGCCGTCTGCTGAAGCCCGTAGGCGGCAACGCGCCGCGCCGCGAGTTCGATGGCGAGCGCGACGCCATCGAGCTTCCTGCAGATGCTCGCGATGACGGGCGCGTCCTCGTCGTTCAGGTCGGGCATCGCGCCGCTCGCGCCGGCCCGGTCGACGAACAGGCGCGTGGCGGGATACATGAGGATGTCGCGCGCGACGAGCCCGGGCTGGTCGGGCGGGTTGTCCAGCGGATCGAGCAGGTGGATGTGCTCCCCCTGCACGCGCAGCGCCTCGCGGCTCGTTGCAAGAATGTGGATGCGCGGCGCCGCCTGGAAGATGCGCTCGGCCAGCGAGGCGGCCGCAGCGATCACGTGCTCGCAGTTGTCCAGTATCAGCAGCATGCGCCTTTCGCGCAGGTAGGCGATAAGGCTGGGCACCGGGTCGGCGGAGCGCACCGACAGCCCCAGCATCGATGCGATGGCGCTGGGCACCAGGCCGGGGTCCAGCAGCATCGAAAGATCGACGAACACCACGGCCCCGCCGAACTCGCCGAGCATGTCCTGCCCGGTGCGGACCGCGACGCTGGTCTTGCCCACGCCGCCCGAGCCCACGATGGTGACGAACCTCGTGCGGGCCAGCTGGGCCGTGATCGCGGCCAGGTCCTTCGCGCGGCCGACCAGCTCCACCGGCTGCGCGGGAAGGCCGGGCTCGACGGAGCTTGCCTCGGCCTCGGGCTGCACTTCGATGGCAGCCTCCGCCGGCGTGATGCGGGCCACGAAACAGTAGCCGCGGCCGACGACGTTCGACAGGTACCGTGCGCCGTCCTGCCCGTCGCCGAGTGCCTGCCTCAGCATCGCGATCTGGTAGCGCAGGCTGCCGTCCGAAACCACCATGCCGGGCCAGGCCAGCGCCATGAGCTCCCGCTTGCTCACGATGGTGTTGGCGTTGGCGACCAGCGCGAGGAGCACATCCATCGCCCGTCCACCCAGATCCACCGGCACCCCCTCGCGCTCCAGCAGCCGCTGCGCGACGCGCAGGGTGAACGGGCCGAAGGAGACGGGACCGGCGGTCTTGAAGGAGTTGTCGTCGCTCATGGAGATGGGGGAACTGCGGCGTGCCGCGCACGCGGCGGATTGCCAGGCCGCACGCGGTCGATCCGATCGGCCCGGCGGACCCGCCGGCCGCCTCGGCAGCGCGGGCGGACGGAGCATAACCGAGGGTCGCGGCGTGCCGATTTGTATGACCGTGTGTCGGTCCGCCCCCGAGGTACCTGCGCATGCGATTCAGCCCTTTCTTCACACACGCGGGATACATCCGCCCACTTCAATGGAGGCGTTTCAACTTCACAGAGATGCCTGCATGAACAGCCTCCATCCATCCCTCTCGCGCCGCCACCTCCTGGCCACGTCGCTCGCCTTCGGCGCGGCGTCGGCAGCCACCGGCGCCTTCGCCATGCTGCGGCCGTCCGGGGCCTCCGGCCCGGACGACACCTCGGTACGGCCGTTTCGCATCAGCGTCGACCGCGAGGCGCTGGCCGATCTGCGCCGGCGGCTCGGCGCCACGCGGTGGCCGAGCGCCGAGACCGTCGCGGACGACTCGCAGGGCGTGCGGCTCGCCACCTTGCGCTCGCTGGTGCGCCACTGGTCCACCGACTACGACTGGCGCAAGGGCGAGGCGCGGCTCAACGCCATTCCGCAGTTCGTGACCACCATCGACGGCCTCGACATCCAGTTCGCGCATATCCGCTCGCGGCACGCCGACGCGATGCCGCTGGTCATGACCCACGGCTGGCCGGGCTCGATCTTCGAGCTGCTCAAGGTCGTGGGCCCGCTGACCGATCCCACTGCCCACGGTGGCCGCGCGGAGGATGCGTTCCACCTCGTGCTGCCCTCGCTGCCGGGCTTCGGCTTCTCGGGCCAGCCGCAGGCCACCGGCTGGGGCTCCGACCACATCGCGCGCGCCTGGGGCGTGCTGATGGCGCGGCTGGGCTACAGGCAGTTCGTCTCGCAGGGCGGCGACTGCGGCTCGGTCATCTCGCATCGCATGGCGATCCAGAAAGTGCCGGGCCTCATGGCCATCCACGTCAACATGCCGGGCACCGTGCCCGCCGAGATCGCATCGATCCTCGCGGCGGGCGGCCCCGCGCCCGCCGGGCTGTCGCCCAAGGAGCGCGCGGCCTTCGACAAGCTGGACGCCTTCTACAAAAACAGCTCGGGCTACTCCGCGATGATGGTCACGCGCCCGCAGACGCTGGGCTACGCGCTGGCCGACTCGCCCGTGGGCCAGGCCGCGTGGATCTACGACAAGTTCGCCACCTGGACCTACTCGGGCGGCGTGCCCGAACGGGTGCTGCCGCGCGACGAGATGCTCGACGACATCTCGCTGTACTGGCTGACCAACAGCGCGACCTCGGCCGCGCAGATCTACTGGGAAGACCACTCGAACAACTTCAATGCCGTCGACATCTCGCTGCCGGCCGCGGTGACGGTGTTCCCCGGCGAGATCTACCAGGCGCCGCGCAGCTGGGCCGAGCGCGCGTACCACGACCTGATCTACTGGAACGAGGTCGACACGGGCGGTCATTTCGCCGCGTGGGAACAGCCGGCGCTGTTCAGCCAGGAAGTGCGCGCGGCGTTCAGGTCGCTGCGCTGAGCCAGTAGAAGCACACGCCGCCGCCCCTGTCATGCGACCACGAGCGGCAGCGTGAGCCGCGCCTCGAGCCCGCCGCAGCGGCGGTTCTGCAGCTGCAGGTCGCCCTGCATCGACCGGGCCAGCCGCCTGGCGATCGCGAGGCCGAGGCCCGAGCCGGCCTTGGCCTCCGAGCCACCCTGCTGCGCGCGGACCCATGGCGCGAAAACCGCCTCCATCTGCGCAGGCCGGATGCCCGGCCCCGAGTCCACCACGGCCAGCACCAGGCTCGTGGCGTCGACGCGGGCGCTGACCCGCACGTCGCTGCCGTAGCGCAGCGCGTTGTCGATCAGGTTGGCGAGCACGCGGCGCAGCGCGAGCGGGCAGGCCATCACCGGCTGCCCGATGTGGCCGTCGACGGCGATCGCCCGGCCGGACTCGCGGTAGTCGCGCATCAGGCTGCCGAGCAGGCCGTCGGCATCGACGCGCTGCAGCGGCTCGGCCACGCTGCGCTGCAGCCGCGCGCTGGCCACGCTGGCCTCGACCAGTTCGCGCATCTGCGCCAGATCGCGTTCCATGGCTTCGCGCAGCGAGGCGTCTTCCAGCATCTCGCAGCGCAGGCCCATGCGGGTCAGCGGCGTGCGCAGGTCGTGCGCATAGGCGGCCTGCACGTCGAGATGCGCCACGTCGCGCTCGGACTGGCGGCGGCGGACGTTGTTGATCGCGCGTGCCAGCCGCACGATGGCGCTCGGGCCGCTTTCGGCGAGCTCGGGCATGCCGGCGCCGCTGCCTTGCTGCTCCAGCGTGCGAGCCAGGCGTGCCGCGCCCGCGCGGTGGTCCATCGCCTCCAGCCAGAGGAAGACGGCGAGCAGCATGAGGCCGACGAGCACCGACACGCACAGGATCCACCGCAGGCTGTCGTCGAGCGGGCAGGTCAGGGGCGACAGCGTCGCGGCATGGACGTTCTGCCCGAGCGTGGCCACCGCGAGCGCGCGCGCCGCGATCAAGGCCAGGCCGTGGGACCGGCGGCCCGGACGCCCGGAACTCGAAACGGCCCCGGCGGGCGCTGCGGATGCGCGCGGCGGATGGAAGGAACTGATGGATGCGCGGGACTTCTTCGTCATTGGTTTTCTCCTGCTGCCGGCGCACGTGCCGGCATGGGAGTGATGACATCACGCGAGGGGTCGCACAGACCATTGCATCAGCGTTTGCCGCCCCCCTACGAAGGTTTGCCCCCGTCATGCGCCGGGGTGCCGCGAAATCCGTCTCCTTGCGGGGAGTTTCAGGCCCGGCCCAGCGCGCGGCCGATCCAGGTCTCGAGCTCGGCGGCGTCGATCGGCTTCTCGATCAGGCAGAGCGCGGGGCTGGCCTCCACGCGCTCCCGCGTGCGGGCGCTGGCGAAGGCGCTGATGAAGATGACGGGCACGCCCAGGCCTTCGCGCTCCAGGCATTCGACCAGCGCGATGCCGTCCATGGCCGGCATCTGGATGTCGCAGACGAGGCAGCGCGTGCGCGCCGGAACGTCGGAGGCGAGGAAGTCGACGGCCGACTCGAACGCGCGGGCCTCCCATCCGAACGAGCGCACGAGACTGCTCGTCGCGGCACGCACGAAGGGATCGTCGTCGACGATGGAAACGAGTTCGATGGCTGAAGAGGACAAGGAGGAGGACAAGGAGGAAGCCCGTTCTCTACCCCGGGGGTTTCCGGTGAAGGCGCAGGAACATTCCCGCCCCTGCCCAGGATTGCAGGATAGCGGCGCCAGCGCGCGGCGCCATCATCCGTAGGTATGGCTTCGCCTCAGCAGGCGCCCTCCACCACACCCAGCGCCTCCATCTTGCGCACCAGCTCGGCGACCGAGCGCACGTTCATCTTGCGCATCGCCTGGCCGCGGTGGATCTTGGCCGTGATCTCCGCGATGCCCATGCGATCGGCGATCTGCTTGTTCATCAGGCCGCCGGCCACGTGCTGCACCACCTCGCACTCGCGCGGCGTGAGCGAATCCCAGCAGGCGCGCGCCGCCTGCAGCAGCCGCGCGCTCTCCAGGCGCCGCGCATCGCGCTCCAGCGCGGCGATGACCGCGTCGATCATGTCCTGGTCGCGGAAAGGCTTCGCCAGGAAGTCCACCGCCCCGGCCTTCATCGCCTTCACGGTCATGGCGATGTCGCCGTGGCCGGTCATGAACACGATCGGCATGTGGGGCTCGCCGCGCTCCAGCAGGGCCTGCTGGAAGGCCAGGCCGCTCTGGCCGCGCAGGCGCACGTCCAGCACCAGGCAGGAGGGCCCGCCGGAGCGCGGCGCGGCGAGGAACTCCTCGGTCGTGGCGAAGGCGTGCACCGCCAGGTCGATGGAGCGCAGCAGGCTGCACAGCGCATTGCGCACGAGCTCGTCGTCATCGACGATGAACACGCAGCGAGGAGTTGCCGGAGTCGGATCGGAAGGAGGCATGGACAGAGACGTTGTTGAAGGCTTCGGGGCGACAGCCCTTTCAGCGGCGGCCGGTACCCGGAAGCGGCAGGCTGAAGACGGCGCGCATGCCCGTGGGCTCGCGCTGCTGCAGCTCCAGAGTGCCGCCGTGCGCGTCGAGGATCGACTTGCAGATCGCCAGCCCCATGCCCATGCCGTTGGACTTGGTGGTGAACAGCGGCTTGAGCAGATGCTGCGCCGCCTCGGGGCCGACGCCCGGTCCGGCGTCTTCCACCACGATGCTCACATGCCCGCCGTCGTGCACGCAGGCCATCGACAGCGGCCGCGGGCCGGGCGGCAGGCCAGCCATCGACTCGGCGCCGTTCATCAGCAGGTTGACCGCCACCTGCTGCAGTTGCACGCGGTCGCCATGCACGGCCAGCGGTGCCTCCAGGCCCTTCGTCTCCAGCGTGACGCCCATGGTGTCGAGCGCGCCGGCGACCAGCGTGGCCGCCTCGCTCAGGGCTTCGCCGAGATCGAAGGCGGCGAACTGCGGCTCCGCGTTGCGCGCCTTGGCGCGAAGGCCCTGGATGATGGTGCGCGCGCGCAGCGCGCTCCTGCTGATGTGCGTGAGCATCTCGCGGGCCTCGCCGATGTCGGGCGGGCTGCGGTCCAGCCAGCGCAGCGCGGCGCTGGCCGAGGTGTCGACCGCGGCGATCGGCTGGCCCACCTCGTGCACGATGGAAGCCACCAGCTCGCCCATCGCCTTCAGGCGGGTCGCGCGCTCGAGCTCGGTGAGCGTGCTGCGCAGTTGCTCCTCGGCCCGCGCGCGCTGCTGGTTCTGGTCGATCAGTTCCTCGTACAGCCGCGCGTTCTCCAGCGCGAAGGCCGCCTGCGAGGCGATCACCTCCAGCACCTCGGCCTTGGCGGGCGTGAACACGTGGGAGGCCAGGTTGTTCTCCAGATAGAGCACGCCCACGAGCATGGCGTGGCGCATCAGCGGCACGCACAGGATCGAGCGCGGACGCCGGCGTCGGATGTAGTCGTCCTGCGCAAGCGAGGCGCTCTCGCGCGCGTCGTCCACCACGATGTGCTGCTGGGTGCGCGCCACCGCCTGGACGATGGAGACAGGCAGTGCCCCGGCATCGAAGGCAACGCCCTCCTGCGCGAGCACGACGGCGCCGTCGTGCACCCGCGCCTGGGCACGAACCTGCCACACCTCCTGCCGGAATAGCGCCAGCGTGCCGGACTCCGCACCGGCGTTCTCGAGCGCGGTGCGAAGCAGCGTCTCGACCAGCCGCACCGGAACGATCTCGCCGGCCAGCGCCGTGGAGATGCGCAGGACGGCCTGCGCATCGAGCCCCTGCATCCGCCGCGTGTTCGGCGCCGGGTCCTCGATCTCGAAGAGACCCGGGTGCGAAGCCTGCAGCTGGCGCACCTTGGCCGTGGCGCCCCAGCGCTGCCATGCGCCGCGTGCGTGGCGCAGGTTGCCGTGCGCCGACAGGTCGTCGCCGCGTCCGGCATGGAAGGCCGCGGCAAGCTCGGCCGCCAGCGCCTCGACCTGGGTGAAGCCGTGGCGCCGCGCGTGCGACACCGCCCGCGCATAGGCCTGCACGGCGGCGAGCGGATCGCCGTCGATGCGGCACATCTCCGCGCGCACCAGCTGGAAGCGGGCCAGGAAGTTGGCCGGGCAGGCCTGGCTCCAGGCCTGCAGCTGCTTCACGTCACGCTGCAGCGCCGCCTGCTGGGACGCATCGCGCGCGGGAAGCGCGAGCAAGGCCAGCGCACCGTAGAACGGCAGGTCGCCGCTCTCGGCGAAGGTCCGGCCCGACGAGGCGCAGGCCTCGGCCCGATGGCGCGCCTCGATCGCTTCGGCGAGCCTGCCGCCGAGGAACGCCGCCTGCAGCCTGTAGACCCAGCAGGCGAAATCGACGAGCGTGGCGGGTTGGCCTTCCCGCGGCGGGCTCGGCTGCTCGTCGGCATCGCCGGCGGTGCCGTCCTGCAGCTGCGCCAGCAGCACCTTCTGGGCCAGCAGCGCCTCGATCACGAGCTGGAAATTCGCGTCGCGTGCAACGGCCAGCCCGCGCTCGACCGTATCCCGCACGTCGCCGAGGTACTCGCCCGCGAAGAGCATTCCCGTCGCCTGGTTGCGCCCGCAGTAGATCGCGAAGGTGTGGTCGCCGCTCGCAACCGCCACGTCGTAGGCGCGCCGGATGTAGTCGCGCGCCGCGCGCGCCGGCTGCGTCCACGGGACCACCATGGTGCCGAAGGTCATGTAGACCCGGCCCCGGTATTGGGCGAGCCCGCGCTCGTCGACCAGGTGCAGCGCGAGCGCGCCGAACTCCCGCGCGGCGGCGTAGTTGCCGTAGCGCACGCCGAAGACCTGCGTCATGCAGACGTAGCCGTCAGCCGACGCGTCGGAATGGCCCTGCGCGATGTTGAGGCCGATCATGCGCAAGAGGATCAGGTCGACCAGGTCCTGGTCGGTGTAGAGCGCCGGCGAGATGAGGTCCGCGAAGATGTCGGTGATCGCCCGGCGCAGCGGGTCGGCCACGACGGGCAGCCGGCGCAGCGCCCCGATGCCGTGCTGGTCGATCCATGCCTGCAGCACCGCGTGCTCCCGGTCGACGGCCGCGGCGTCGGGCCGCCTCGGCATGTCGATGCCCGACTTGCGCAGGAAGGCCAGCCCCACGTCCAGCGCGCGGTCGAAGTTGCCGAGCGTGGTGTACAGCGCCGCGCGCAGGCGCGCCAGATCGGCGCCGAAGATGCCGTCTCCCGCGATCTCCTCTAGGGCCGCCAGGCGGGCTTCGGCGGCCTCGAGCGCCCCGGTCATGAACTCGGCCTCGCCGCAGAGCGCGCGCGCATGCAGGCCGTCCTCGCTGGTGTCGTCCTCGCCGAGGAAGGCGAGCGCGGCGCGGAAGAAGCCGAGTGCCGAATGGTGGGCGGTCGCGGCCTTCGCCTGGCGGCCGGCCTCCAGGTTGAGCCGCGCGAACTCGCGCCGCTCCTGCGGTGCCTCGACGGCCAGGCGTGCAAGGCTGGCCTGCGCGGCGAGCGAGAACACCCGCGCGGGATCGGGCGCCTGCCGCAACTGGCGCCGCACGATCCGCAGGTGCATGCGCGGCCGCTCCGCCGGCGGGATCGAGCCGTAGGCGGCCTCGCGGATGCGGTCATGCCAGAAGACCCAGTCCTCGCCGTCGCGCTGGATGCTGCCTGCCTCGCGCGCATCGTCGAGCGCCGCCTGCAGGCGCCTGGCCGCTTCGGTGCCGGGCTGCACGCCCATCGCGAGCGCGAGCGCATCGCCCGAGCTCCGGTGGCCGAGGCAGGCCATCACGCGCAGGACGGCCTGCGCCGCCGCGGGCAGTTGCTCGAAACGGCGCGCCATCAGGTCGCCGACGGTGTCGGCACCGGGGTGGGAAGCGAGCTGTTCGAGGCTCCAGCGCCACGAGGCGGTCTCGGCGTCGTAGGCGAGCAGTCCGTCGTCGGCCAGCAGATGGAGAAGGTGCCGGGCGAAGAGCGGATTGCGCTGCGTCTTCCGGCCGATGAGCTCGGCGAGCTCGCCGACGGCGCTCGCGTCCTGCTGCAGCGTGAGCGCGATCATCTCGCGCAAGGCGTTCTCGTCCAGCGGGCCGAGCTCGATGCGCAGGGCCTGCGGCACCTCGGCGAGCCGGCCGGCGCGCAGCGGATGATCGGCATCCACTCCGCTGTCGCGGAAGGTTCCGACGAGCAGCAGCGCGGCATCGTCGTGCTGATGCAGAAGTCGCTCGATCACCTGCAGGGTTTCGACATCGGCCCATTGCAGGTCGTCGAGCAGCATCACGAGCGGACGCGCGGGCACGGCGAAACAGGCGATGAGCCGCGCCATGCCCTGCAGCACGCGCTCGCGCTCGAGCGCGGGGGCCGCCTCCGGAGCGGCGGGCACGGGCTGCCCGGACTGCAGGCCGAGGATGACGCCGAGCGCCGGCAGCAGGCCCGCCAGGGTCCGCTCCACCGGCTTCGCGGCGGCCGCGATGCGGTTGCGCCAGACCGCGAATTCCTCGTTGGCGCAGCCGACCACGTGCTGAAGCAGCGGATCGAGCACCTCCACCAGCAGCGCATACGGCTTGCCGCGGCGCCCTTCCTCGCTCTTGGCCGCGGCCAGCAGCGGTGCGCCCGAGCGCTGCATGCGCGCCACGGCCTCGCGCAGCAGCGTCGACTTGCCGATGCCCGAGGGGCCCGAGACCCAGGCCGCGCGCATGCGGGCGCTGTCCGCGACCTCGCGGTAGAGCGCGAACAGTGCCTGCAGTTCTGCGTCGCGTCCCAGCACGAGGCCCGCGCCGCCGGGCTTGCGCAGGGCCGAATGGGCATCCAGCGCGAACAGGGGAATGCGCCCGTGCTGGCGCAGCAGGGTCTCGCAGCGCCGCAGGTCCGCCAGCACGCCGGCGGCGTCCGTGTACCGGTGTTCGGGCGCCTTCTCCAGCAGCTTCATGACCAGCAGCGAGAGCTGGGGCGGAAGCTGCGGCACCAGCTCTGCGGGCGCGCGGGCGATCCGGCTCGCGTGGGCGTGCACGCGCGCGGCGGCATCGGCGCCCTCGAAGGGAAGCCTGCCGGTCATCAGCTCGTAGAGGATGCAGCCGAGCGCGTAGAGGTCGGCGCGCGCATCCACGCGCAGGTTCATTCGTGCGCCGAGTTCCGGCGCCATGTAGTTGAAGCTGTCCTCATCCCAGGAAAGCTGGTCGTCGCCCGCAGCCTTGCTGTCAGCGTCGCCGATGGCGGCGGCCTGGCCGAAGCCGGTGAGACAGGCCCGCCCGTCGTCGCCGAGCAGCATGCGATCGGGCGTGAGCGCGCGATGCAGCACGCCGGCCTCGTGCATCGCGCCTACGGCGGTGGCGAGGCGCAGCGCGAGCGCGAGGAAGGCGCCCACGTCGGAGCAAGGAGCGCCACCGCGGCGAAGCGGCTCGCCGCCGGGGTCCTTCAGGATCAGCAGGAAGCTCTCGCCATGCGGCACCAGCGCGACCGGCACGGCGGCCCATTCGTCGCGAAGCATGTGGCGCAGCGCGTACTCCCGTTGAAGCAGCGCGGCGGTGGCCGGCGTGGTCTGGCCGCGCCCGGCCACGAGCGAAGAAGCCACGCCGTGCGCGCGTGCGCGCTCCAGGCGCGGCGTGCCCGCGCCGAGTTCGCGAAAGTCCCGGTACCGCACCGACGAGGCCCCGTGCTGCGCGACAACGGGGGCGTCCGGCACGGCTGCGTCCGCCTCTTCGGGTCCGCTGAGTTCCTGGTGTTGCTGCATGGATGTGGGCCTCTTGCGGCCGCTCGGGCCGCGGAATGCGTGGGGCGCGGGCACAGCCCGCCATTGCTCGTTTTTCTCTCCCCGTCTTCGGGCGCATTCGTGCGCGGATGCCATTGGAACCTCGCCGGTCGCGAGATTGGCGCTGCGTGCGTTGGCTGGTGTTAGGCGTTGTTAGGCGCGGGCATGCGCCGCCCCGAACCGGGGTGTACCGGCGCTGTTCCGGCCACCCGGCTTGAAAAGTAATGTCACTGCACGCGCCCCGGACACAGAGGCATACAGACCGGGCCGTACTTGCCCCGCATCGCCCATAGATTCAGCGCCGTCGGCACCGGGCCGATCCTGTTTCACCCAAGTCCAAAAGGAAGAATCGTCATGAAGAAGTTCTCTCGCCGTCTCGCCGCGACCCTGATGGCCCAGGCGCTCGGCCTGGCGGCGCTGGCGCCCCTGCACTCGTTCGCGCAGCCGGCGGATGCGGCGCCCGCCCCCAGGCCCACGATCGTGCTCGTGCACGGCGCCTTCGCCGACTCATCGAGCTGGGACGGCGTGGTGCAGCGCCTGCAGGCACGGCACTACGCCGTGATCTCCGCCGCCAATCCGCTGCGCGGGCCTTCGTTCGACGCGGCCTACGTCGCCAGCGTCGTCGACTCGGTCAAGGGGCCGGTCGTGCTCGTCGGGCATTCGTACGGCGGCTCGGTCATCTCGTCGGCCGCAAACGGCAAGGCGAACGTGAAGGCGCTGGTCTATGTGGCGGCCTTCGCGCCCGAGGCGGGCGAAACGGCGCTCGGCCTCACGGGCAAGTTCCCCGGCAGCACGCTCGGGCCCACGCTGGCACCGGCGGTGCCGCTCGCCGACGGCGGCAAGGACCTCTACATCCAGCAGGACAAGTTTCCCGCGCAGTTCGCGGCCGACGTTCCGCTGGCCAAGGCGCGCCTGATGGCCGTGGGCCAGCGCCCCATCGCCGAGGCGGCGCTGAACGAGGCGGCGCAGGCTCCGGCGTGGAAGTCGGTGCCGTCATGGTTCGTGTACGGCGATCGCGACAAGAACATTCCGCCGGCTGCGCTGGCCTTCATGGCGCAGCGCGCCAACGCGCGCAAGACGGTGGTGGTCAAGGGCGCCTCGCACGTCGTGATGACCTCCCAGCCCGAGGCGGTCACCAGGGTGATCGTCGAGGCGGCCGGGCACTGAGCATCGGCCTGGCGTTTCCGGTCTCGGGGATCTACTGCGGCAGGTCTCCGGCCGGGCGCTCCAGCCACTTCATGGACAGCCGGTCGAGTTCGCCGCTCTTCTTCGCCTCGTCGATGATGGCGTTGACCTTCTGGCGCAACGCGTCCTCTCCCTTGGCCACGCCGATGTAATTGGGGCTCTCCTTCAGCAACAGCTTGTAGGTGGTGCCCAGCGCGGGGTTGCCGACCATGATGGTGTTTGCGACCGATGCCCCCGTGGCGATCAGCTGCACCTGCCCGGAAACGAAGGCCGAGACGGTGCGGGTGTTGTCGTCGAAGCGGCGGATGTCGGTGCCCGAAGGCGCGACCTTGTTGAGCTCCTGGTCCTCGACCGAGCCGCGCGTGACCGCGATCGACTTGCCGGACAGGTCGGCGAAGCTCCTGATGTTCACGGTCTTCGCGCCGAAGATGGCTTGATAGAACGGCGAGTACGCAGCGGTGAAGTCGATCTGCTTCTCGCGGTCCGGGTTCTTGCCCAGGGTGGCGATGACCAGCGCGGCCTTCTTCTTCTGCAGGGTCGGAATGCGGTTGGCGCTGGTCACGGGGATCAGGTCGACCTCCACGCCGAGCTTCGCGCCGATATAGTTGGCCATGTCGATGTCCAGGCCATGCATCTTGAAGTCGCGGTCCATCGAGCCGTAGGGCGGGAAATCGGGAGGAACCGCGATCGCGATCTTCCTGTTCTTGAGGATGGTGTCCAGCGCGCTCTGCGCATGAACCGCCCCGGTTGCCATGAGGCCGCTGAGCGCCAGCCCCAGAACGAATTGCAATCTGCCGAATTTCATGATGCCTGAACGATGACGAGTGGTTGTGGGTTTGATGTCGGGCGCGCGGCCGGGCCCGGCCGCGCCCGCACCAAGCCGCACGAACCGTGCCAGTGGTATACAAGACTCATGCACCCGATCAGAACGACAAAGGTGGTGCGCAACCCGCGAAGCAGCCCCGATTCAGGGATCGGAGCCCCACATTGGGGACGCTCCCGCATCCCATGTTCTGGCGATGAAGACATGCGGCAAACCCGTAGGCTCGGGAAGCCACGGGGCGCGTTGTCTTCAATGAAGCCCCCGGACCCTTTTTCACCAGGCGAACCATGATCGAGACAGAGACGCTGCCCGATGAAGAACTGGGCGCGCAGGCCACCGAGTGGCGTCGGCGGGCGCTGCAAGGCGAGCTGCACGCCCGCGGCATCGCCCATCAGCTGGAGGCCGAACTGCGCCGGCGCGCCGGCGTCCACCACCATGCCGACTACGACACGCTGGACCTGCGGTCGCTCGAGCATCGGCAGGGAAAGCGGCCCTGGTGGAAGCCCTGGTGAGCAGGGTTTGCCCGCACGCAGGCCTGCAAGGCCGCAATGCAGCAATCACTTCACCGTCCGCCCTTTCTGCCGCGAAGCCGGCTTCGCAGGTAGACGATCCCGCTGGCCCGCGGCGGCATCGCGCAGACATTCGACGAAGGCTTGCGCCGCCGGCGTAGGCCCGGAGCCGGCGGGCAGGCACACCGACACCTGCACGCGCGGCAGCGGCGCGGCCAGCGGCAGGCGGACCAGCCCGCGGGCGGCGACGGGGTCGTCCGCCAGCGAAGCGGCGGCCAGGGTCAGCGCGTCGGCATTGCGAACCAGCGAAAGGCCGAACTGGACCGACTGGCACACCACGATGTTGCGCGGCGCCGCCAGCCCGGCCTGGCCCAGCGCCCGCACGCCATAGGAAGGCACGGCCCACAGCGCGTCCTGCAGCCGCTCGATGGTGCGCACGCGCGCCATCGGATGCCCCGCGCGGGCGATGGCGGCCAGCGGGGCTTGCAGCAGCACCTCGCTCGTCAGGCCGTCCTGCACGGCCGTGCCTTCCAGGTCGCTGAGCACCGCGAGGTCGTGGCCTGCCCGAAGGCCGGTGGCCTCGGCGCTGGTGATCTCCACCAGTTCCAGCGAAACGCCGGGGCAGCGCGCACGAAAGGCCAGCAACGCCTGCGGCAGCAGCCGCGCCGCCGCGAGCGAGCTGAAGGCGGCGCGCAGGTGGCCGCCGCCGTCGCGCAATTGCGCGATCTCGCTTGCCGTGCGGCGGATCTCGTCGAAGAGCACGGCGGCGCGCCGCAGCAGGACCTGGCCGATCTCCGTGGGAACGATGCCCCTGGCGCTGCGCACCAGCACGGGCGCGCCGATGGATCGCTCCAGCTCGCGGATCGCATAGGTCATGGCCGGCTGCGTCAGCGCGGCATTGCGGGCCGCGGCGCGGATGCCGCCGGCCTCGGCCACGAGACGGAAGATTTCCAGGTGTCGCAGGTTCATCGTGGAGCTCATCGGGGTACGGAGTACGCGGGAAGGCGATCGAGAAGTTTGATCGCCGGATGGAGATTTTTGTCTTTTCTTCTATCCCCCGGTCCATTAACTTCGCGCCGACCGACGACTGCCCTCCCCTCCTCCTTCGAACCTTTCGAGCACCAGCATGAAGCAACTGCATCTCCTTGCCGCACTCGCCACGGCCTGCCTGTTCAACCTGAATGCCGTGGCCCAGGGCAACGGCCCGGTCGCGCCCTCCGAACTGCAGCAGCGCGGGCTGTCGCTGGCGGACGCCACCGAGGCGCAGGTGATCGCGTGGCGCCGCCATATCCACCAGAACCCCGAGCTCTCGTTCCAGGAGGTGCGCACGGCCGCGTACGTGGCCGAGGCGCTGCGCAAGATGCCGGGCATCCAGGTGCAGACCGGCGTTGCAAAGACAGGCATCAAGGCCGTGCTGCGCGGCGGCAAGCCGGGGCCGGTGGTGGCCCTTCGCGCCGACATGGACGCGCTGCCGGTGGAGGAGCGCAACGACCTTCCCTTCAAGTCGCTCGCCAAGGGCGACTGGCTCGGCAAGGAGGTACCGGTCGCGCACGTCTGCGGCCACGACACGCACGTCGCGATGCTGCTTGGCGCGGCGCAGGCGTTGTCGGAGATGCGTGCCGACCTGCCCGGCACGGTGGTCTTCCTGTTCCAGCCGGCCGAGGAACTGGGCCCGGGGCCGGTGCCGAGCGGTGCGTCGGCGATGGTGCAGGCGGGCGTGCTCGACAACCCGAAGGTCGACGTGGTGATGGGACAGCACATCAACGCCAGCGGCGCGGTGGGCATCGGCTACCGGCGCGGTGCCCTGATGGCCAGCGGCGACATGTTCAAGATCTCGCTGAAGGGCCAGGGCGGCCACGGCTCCTCGCCCTGGACCGCGAAAGACCCGACGCTGGCGGCGGCCGAGATCGTGCTGGCGCTGCAGAACATCGTGAGCCAGCGCATCGATCCGCTCGACGGCCCCACCGTGGTCACCGTGGGCATGCTGCAAAGCGGCAACCGCGCGAACATCCTGCCCGAGACGGCGGAGCTCGCCGGCACGGTGCGCTCGCTGTCGGCCAGGAATCAGAAGGTGGCGCACGAGAACATCCGCCTGAAGGCCCAGAAGATCGCGGAGCAGTACGGCCTGACGGCCAAGGTGGACATCGACACCGGCTACGAGGTGCTGGTGAGCGACCCCGAGGCGACCCAGACGGTGGTGAAGAGCCTCGAAGCCGCGGCGGGCCCCAACGCGCAGGCCCGCGAGATCGGCCCGCGCATGGCCTCGGAAGACTTCGGCGCCTTCGGAAGAAACCTGCCGGTGGTGTTCTGGAACCTCAACGCATCCCCGTTCGGCGACAAGCCCGGCGCGCCCAATCATTCGCCCGAGTTCGTCATCGACGAGAAGGCCCTGCGCATCGGCGTGCGTGCGCTGGTGGGCAGCACGCTCGGCTACATGGCGGCGCGACCGGGCAAGGATGTGACTGCGTCACGCTGAGCGAGGCGGCTGCGCTCAGGCGCCGAACCACCTGTTCATCGCCTGCTGGAGACCATCCGATGCGCCATCGCTCGCCCAAGCCACATAGCCATCGGGCCTGACCAGCACCGCGGCCGGCGCCGCGACCGCTCCGAGCGCGGGCAACTCCCACGGGCCGTCGCATCTGCCATTGACCAGCTTGATGCGGCCAGCCCACGGCGAGACATCGAAGCGGCCTGGCGCGCCCAAATCCAGCAGCAGCGGCCGCGCATCCCGCAGCAGCGCGAACACGCGCACGGGGCCATCGGCGGTGAGCACGTCGAGATCCGGCATGCGGCGACCGAGCAACGGGTGTCCCTCGCCCAGGTCGTAGCGGATGGCGAGCCCCGACATCTCCGCCGCGATCCGCCTGCGGGGCTCTTCCATGCCGAGAAGCTCCGACATGATTTCGCGCAAAGCCTCGGTGCGATCGTCCGTGCGCTGCAGCGCGACCTGCGCCATCGTCGTGCGCAGCACGCGAGCCGCCACCGGATGCCGCTCGGCGTGATAGGTGTCGAGCAGGCCTTCGGGCGAGACGCCCTTGACCACCTGAGCCAGCTTCCAGCCCAGGTTCATCGCGTCCTGCACGCCCGTGTTGAGGCCCTGCCCGCCCACCGGGGAATGCACGTGCGCGGCGTCGCCGGCCAGGAGCACCCGGCCCTTGCGGTAGGCCGCGGCCTGGCGCGACATGTCGGTGAACCTCGAGATCCAGTTCAGGCGCCGGATTCCATAGTCCGTTCCACAGGCCTCGACGAGCAGTTCCTTCAGCTCGTCCAGCGTGGGTTCGCTCGTGGCGCCCGCGGTCTTCTCGGTCACCATCACGCCGACAGGACCTTCCCTGGCGAAGATGATCCTGCCGTCGCGGATCTCGTACTGCTCCCTGCTGAAGGCATGCACGCCCCGCGCGGTGCGGTGCACGCCCAGCGGCGGCTCCTCGGCCATCTCGACCTCGGCAAGGATGCTGCTGGTGGTCGCGTCCCACCCCGGAAACTCGATGCCCGCGGTCTTGCGCACCAGGCTGCGCCCGCCGTCGCAGCCCACCAGGTAGCCCGCGCGCAGCGTCTCGCCGCCGGACAGCTCGATGGTCACGCCCGCATCGTCCTGCACGAAGCCCTTCAGCTCGCGGCCGCGATGGACCGGCACCGCGAGCTCGTCGATCCAGCCCGCGAGGATGCGCTCGATGTGCTTCTGCCTCAGCGCCAGCCCGTAGTTGTGCCGGGTCGGAAAGTCGCTGATGTCCAGGCGCGTGACCGCGAACCCCGTGACCTGCGCCACCTGTCCCTGCGCGAGGAACCGGTCCACGATCCCGCGCTGGTCGAACACCTCCAGCGTGCGTGAACTCAGGCCGCCGGCGCGCGAGCCGGCAAGCTCCTGGTCCGGCCGGCGCTCGACGATGGCGACATCGATGCCCGCCAGAGCCAGTTCACCAGCCAGCACCAGGCCCGTCGGGCCCGCTCCGACAATCACTACCGCATGTTCTTCCGTCATCCGTAGATCCATTTGTCTTCATTCGCAGGAAGGATCGCGACGACACCTGTACCTTCGACCTAACGATGGCCTTCGCACAGGGGCATCCGCGCCCGATTCATTGTCCATCGCGGGCGAAAGGAACCGTTGCGCCTCAGCGCCATGCCTACAGGCGCAAGGGCATTGCTCGTGCGGTCGAGAGAAAAACCCCGTTGCTATCATCGACTCATGCAGTCACGGCCACCCCGTGGTGGCGGAGGAAAGCGAGTGCGGCTCAAGCTGAGAACGAAGACGGCACTGCTGATCACGTCACTGGTGCTCGTGCTGGTCGGCGTGACGGGCGGGTGGCAATACCGCAGCCTGTCCAGCGAGTACATCGAACTGATGCGCGAGCAGCAGCAGGCGCTGACCGACAGCGCCGCGGCCGACCTCGACTACAAGCTCGGCATCCATCTGTCGGCCCTGGCGCGCGCGGCCCGCGAACTCGGCGCGCAGGGCTTCGCGGACCCCGCGGCGCAGCAACGCTTTCTCAGGGACCAGGACCTGCGCACGATGTTCGACAACGCCGCGCTGGCCACGCCCGACGGCGCCATCGTGGCGATCAACCCTCCCGCCGAGCGGCCTTCGAGCATTGCCGACCGCGACTACTTCCGCCGCGTGCGCGACACGGGCCAGCCCACGATCTCGGCGCCCCTTCTCACCAGGAGCGCGCGGCAGCCGGCGGTCATCATGGCCGTGCCCGTGGACGGAACGGACGGCCGCCTCGCCGGCGTGCTGGGCGCGGCGCTGAACCTGCAGCGCGCCAACGTGCTCGGCGATCTCAGCCGCGCCACCGTCGGCCGGGGCGGCCACTACGTGATCGTCACGCGCGGCCCCTCCCCGCAGATCGTCATGCACCCCGATGCGAACCTGCTGCTCAAGCCCGCGAGCGCCCTCGCCTCCGGCGACGGCATCGGCAAGGACGTGGCCACTCATGCACCCATTCCCGCCGCCGGCTGGGAGCTGCGCCTGGTCGTGCCCGCCGCCATCGCCTACGCGCCGCTGGAACAGGTGCGGCGCAACCTGCTGCTGCAGCTGCTCTGGCTCGGCCTGGGCTGCGCGCTCCTGGTCTGGGTGGGCACTACATGGGTGATGCGCCCCCTGGAAGCGTTGAGCGGCGCGATCCGCACCCTGCGCCGCTCGCCCGACAGCCAGGTCGGCCTCGATGTCGTCGCCAACGACGAGCGCGGAGACCTCGCGCGCGAGTTCGACGCGCTGATGGCCGAGCTGCGCGAGCAGCGGCTCGAGATGGCCGCGGTCACCGACGCTTCGCCGGTGGGCCTCTTCCGCTGCGACAGCGAAGGCCGCATGACCTATGTGAACGACGAGTACCTGGCGATCCACGGCCTCGCGCGCAAGGATGCGGCGGCGGGCTGGCTCACGCTGGTGCGCGAGGAGATCCGCGAGACGGTTCGCCAGGAGTGGGCGCGCCTTGCCAACTCGGCCACGCCGGTGGCGGTCACGCGCCGGCTCCATCGCAGGGACGGCACCCGCGTGCTGGTTGCGTTGAGGAGCCGGCCGGTGCTCGCGGCGGACGGCCGCGTGCTCGGCCATGTGGGCACGGTGACCGACATCACCGAGCGCACCCGGGCCGAGCAGGCGCTGCGCACGCTGACCGCCATCTTCGACATGACGACCGACTACATCGTCCAACTGGACGCGAAGGGGCGGCTCATCTACATGAACCCGGCGGCGCGGCTGCGCACGGGCCTGGCGCTCGACGCGCCGATCGAGCAGTTCAGCGTGGCCGACTTCAACCCGCCGGAGACCATGGAAAGGCTCGCCACGGAGATCGTGCCCACCGCCGTGCGCGCGGGCATCTGGGTGGGCGAGTCGATGGTGTGGGACGCCAGGCGCGAGGCGTTCCCGGCGAGCCACATGGTGATCGCGCATCGCGACAAGCACGGCAAGGTGGAGTACTTCTCCGGACTGATGCGCGACATCTCCGCGGCCAAGGCCGCGGAACGGGCGCTGCGCGACAGCGAGCATCGCCTGCGCATGGTGACGGACCACCTGCCGGCGCTGATCTCCTACCTCGATCGCGACCTGCGGTTCCGGTTCGTCAACAAGGCCCACCAGGACTGGTTCGGCATCCCCACCGAGCAATTGCTGGGCATGGGCCTGTGGAAGTTCTACGGCGAGGAGGCATGGGCCGAGATGGAGCCGCACCTGCGCGCGGCTCTGGCCGGCAGGCAGGTCACCTACGAGCGCAGGCTGAAGACGCCCGGCGGACGCCGCGACGTCCAGGCCACGGTGGTGCCGGAGCGCGACGAGCACGGCGAGGTGATCGGCCTCTACACGCTGGACAGCGACATCACCGCGCACCACGAGGCGGAAGAGGCGCTGCAGGAAAGCGAGGCACGCCTGCGCACCGTGGCCGATGCGCTGCCGATGCGTGTGGCCTACATCGACGCGGAGGAGCGCTACCGGTTCAACAACCTGGCCTACGAGCGCGGCTTCGGGCTCTCGCGCGAGCAGATCCAGGGGCACACCGTGCAGGAGCTGCTGGGCGAGCCCGACTACCTGGCCCTGCAGCCGCACATCCGCGCGGCACTGGCCGGCGAAACCGTCACCTTCCAGAGCGAGGTCGCCAGGAGCGACAGCTACTACTGCTACGAGGCCCAGTACATCCCGCAGCCCGCGGTCAACGACGAGACCATCGTCGGCTTCCATGCCGTGATCACCGACATCACGCGGCAGAAACTCGAGGAGAAGCGCCTCGTGACTCTCGCGCAGGTCGATCCCCTGACCGGCCTCGCCAATCGCTCGGGCTTCGAGGCGCGCCTGGACGAAGCGATGGAGCGCGCCCGGGGTGCCGGCGCGCTGATGGCGCTGATGTACCTGGACATCGACGGATTCAAGAAGATCAACGACCAGTTCGGGCATCAGGTGGGAGACGAGCTGCTGCGCGGCTTCGCGGGCAGGCTGTCGCAGGCGCTGCGCTCCGGCGACGTCCGCGCGCGCCTGGGCGGCGACGAGTTCACGGTGATCATGGAAGGACTGCCCGGCGCGGATGCCGCGATCTCGGTGGCCTCCGGGCTGATCGACGCCATGCAGCAGCCGTTCGATCTGGAGGAGCGCACGATCCTCGTGAGGACGAGCATCGGCGTGGCCTTCTACCAGGGCGGCGACGCGACGGCCGCCGCGCTCGTCAGGCAGGCCGACGAGATGCTCTACCAGGCCAAGGGCGCGGGCCGCAACAACTACCAGGTGGCGTCGCATCCGGTCGGGGGGCATCCGGCCTGAGGTCCCTCCCGTACGGGGCTTTTTCCGCCGGCGTCAACGCATTTCCTGTTGCAGGCTCATCGTCGTCACCGGGCTCTTGACGGGCGCCTCGGACATCAGTTGCTGGAGGTCGAACTGGAAGCTGCCCCCGGCGCGCTCGCGTTCCACGGCCAGGTGCAGGAGGGCAATGGTTGCTATCAGCACCGCCATGGCGAACACGAGCCATAGCTCTCCCCGCAAGGGTTGGGGCTGGGGCTGGGGTTGCGGCTGTGGCTGCTGGCGGCCTCGTCGACTGCGGCTTCTCATCTCTTGTTCCTCCGGTTGATGACGGCAGGAGTCTGCGTGGCCCCGGGCTCCGGTCGCGTCGGACAAAG
Organism: Variovorax sp. 278MFTsu5.1; assembly: GCF_048305045.1. NCBI lineage: Bacteria > Pseudomonadati > Pseudomonadota > Betaproteobacteria > Burkholderiales > Comamonadaceae > Variovorax > Variovorax sp. 278MFTsu5.1. Next base: position 2,241,822 of record NZ_CP157622.1, on the reverse strand, counting down.
CTGGCGCGCCTTGTATTCCGCCTCCGATAGATGGCGGGCGGGCAGCCTCCCGAGGGGTGCACCCGTTGACCGGCGTCAATGCGCAAGCCGTAGCACGAACCTACTATCTGCCCGCCATCGGCGTGCCATGGAATACGTGGGCTGTTGCACCAGACCGGATCAATGTAATAATTTAGTTACAAAATTCACTACCACCCTCCGAAGAAAGCCCTCGCCATGCAACGCCTGCCCCTTCATCCCTCGCTTCGCCTCGTCGCTCGCCTCGCTGCGGGCGCGCTTGTCGCGGCCGGCGCCTCGGCGCATGCCTTCGTGATCGGCGTCAGCGAGGGCGTGAGCTACGACGTGTCCGACGCGCAGGTCACGGCGCGTTTCGAACCGATCGCCGAGGTGCTCTCCAAGGCGCTGAAGCAGCCGGTGACGGTCAAGGTGCTCAATTCGTACAACGGGGCGCGCGAGGCGCTGAAGCAGCAGCAGGTCGACCTGGCCTTCGTGCATCCCTCGCACGTGGCGCTCGGCGCCATCAAGGGCGGGCAGTACAAGGCCTTCGCCTGGACCACCGGCTACACCGACTACAAGGTGTCGTTCCTGTGCAAGGAGCAGCAGCCGATCTCCGACTGGAAGAGCGTGGCCGGCAAGCAGCTGGTGATGCCCGACGCCGACTCCATCACCTCGGTGATCACGCGCGCCATGCTGCGCGAGCAGGGCCTGCAGGGGCCGGCTGCGGTGAAGGTGACGAACACGCGCTTCCAGGAGGCCGTGCCCTTCTATGTGCAGAACGGCTTCGCGGCCTACGGCGCCACCGCGGCTTCGGGCGTGATCAAGACCTGGAAGGACGGCGGCGGCAAGATCTGCGCGGAATCGCGCGCGGTGCCGATCAAGCAATGGCTGGCTTCCAGCAAGCTCGACGCGGCCACGGTGAACACGGCGCGCGACGCATTGCTGGGCCTGGCGCAGACCGACGCCGGCAAGCGCGCGCTGGCGGCATCGAGCTACGTGGGCTTCGTAAAGCCCTCGGCCGATGTCGAGGCTTCGCTGATGAACTGGCTCGGCATCTGATCCGAGGACACGCAAGGGCCGACGGCAGGACAAGACCGCACGCGCACGCCCGGCCGCAGGCCCGGGCAGAATCCCGCGCTTGCAGTCTTCTCCCCCAAGGACCCTTTCATGACCGATCTCTCGAACTTCCCCATCACGAAGAAGTGGCCCGCGCAGCACCCCGAGCGGCTGCAGCTGTACTCGCTGCCCACGCCCAACGGCGTGAAGGTGTCGATCATGCTGGAGGAAACCGGCCTGCCCTACGAGCCGCACCTGGTGAGCTTCGAGACCGGCGACCAGATGTCGCCGGAGTTCCTGTCGCTCAACCCGAACAACAAGATCCCGGCCATCCTCGACCCCGATGGTCCCGGCGGCAAGCCGCTGGCACTGTTCGAATCGGGCGCGATCCTGATGTACCTGGCCGAGAAGACCGGCAAGTTCATTCCGCAGGACGCCGCCGGCCGCTACGAGACCCTGCAGTGGGTGATGTTCCAGATGGGCGGCATCGGCCCGATGTTCGGCCAGCTCGGCTTCTTCAACAAGTTCGCCGGCAAGGACTATGAAGACAAGCGTCCGCGCGACCGTTACGTGAACGAGTCGAAGCGCCTGCTGGGCGTGCTCGACAAGCGCCTGGCCGGCCGCGCATGGATCATGGGCAGCGACTACACCATCGCCGACATCGCCACCTTCCCGTGGATCCGCAACCTGATCGGCTTCTACGAAGCGGGCGACCTCGTCGGCTTCAAGGACTTCCCGAACGTCGCGCGCGCGCTCGAAGCCTTCGTGGCGCGCCCCGCCGTGGTGGCGGGGCTGGGCATTCCGAAGCGCGGCTGAGCTGGGAGCCCGCCCCCTTTCGATTGCACTCAGTTGCCGGTGGACAGGTCCATCAGCATGCGCGAGAGCAGATAAAGCCGCGGCACCGCGCTCTCGACTTCCGCGTACTCCTCCGGCGTGTGGATGCCCCCGCCCACGATGCCGAAGCCGTCGAGCACCGGCACTCCGACGCCCGCCACCAGGCTCGCATCGGCCGCGCCTCCGCTGCTCTCGATGGTGAGCTTCTTGCCGATCTCGGCGTAGATGCCTTCGGCCATGTTCACCAGCTTGTCGGAAGCGGGCGAGCGCGGCATCGGCGGCAGGCCTCGGATCAGGCGCACGCGCACCTCGGTCTCGGGAATCAGCTTGTTCTGCGAGATGCGCACCAGGTCCTTCTCGACGCGGTCGAGCTCCTCCGGCGTGGCGGCGCGCACGTCACCCTTGGCGCTCGCGGTCGCGGGAATCACGTTGGTCGGGCCGTTGGCGGTGAGCACCGTGAAGTTGACCGTGGTCTTCTTCGCCGCGTCGGCCGCCTTCGACAGCTGCAGCACCTGGTGCGCCACTTCCATCGCCGCGTTGCGGCCGGCCTCGGGCGCCACGCCCGCGTGGGCCGCCAGCCCCTTCACCTCGACGAGCGCGGTGGCCGAGCCCTTGCGCTCGACCACGAGGCCGTCGGCCGGGCGGCCCGGCTCCAGGTTCAGCGCCACGTCGTGCTGCTTCGCCACGCGCTCGATGAGCGCGCTGGTGCCCACGGAGCCGGTCTCCTCGTTGGTGTCGAGCAGGAAGGTGATCTGCCCATAGTCCTTGAAGCCGATCTGCTGCAGGATCTTCAGCGCGTACAGGCCGGCCACCACGCCGCCCTTGTCGTCCATCACGCCCGGGCCGTAGGCGCGGCCGTCCTTGATGTAGAAGGGCTTGGCCGCGGCCGTGCCTTCCTTGAAGACGGTGTCCATGTGCGCGAGGATCAGGATCTTCTTCTTGCCCTGCCCCGTCAGCGTGGCCACCACGTTGGTGCCGGGATGCGGATCGGCCGGAAAGGTCTCGATGCGCGCGCCGAGCTTGCGCAGCTCTTCCACCGCCAGCTCGCGCACCTTGGCCAGGCCCGCCGTGTCGGCCGAACCCGAATCGATGTTGACCATGGTCTCCAGCATCTTGAGCGCGCCATCCTTGCTCTGGGTGGCCGCGTCGAGCACGCCCCGGTGGGCCTTCTGCGCAATGGCGCTGCCGGCGAAGAGCGCGCATGCGAGCGCGGTGCCCTGGGCGATGGCGAGCATGCGGCGGCGCGCGGGTGCCGGGAACTTCATGGCCGAAGAAGCCGAAGAAGCGGAAGAAGCCGATGCGGGATGGCGCGGGTGAGTCGTCATGTTGTCCGTTCTGTTGAAGGAAGTTCGGGAAAGGCAAGGCGGGCTCGCACCCGCCTTGCCGCCCGCACTCTACAGACAGTTCAGCCGGGAAAGTCTTCCCCGCGCAGCTCGATCGGCTGACCATGCGGCGTGCGGCCCGCTGCGTGCTCCCAGGCATGCCGGTAGCGGGCCAGTTCGTCGCCCGAGCTGGCGCCCTTGCTGGCCACGAGCTTCTCTAGCGCGGCGAGCCAGTGCAGGTAGTAGGTCTGGCCGTTGTCGGGGTCGCCCGCGGCCTGGGCTTCGGAGATCTGCGCGGCCAGCACCTCGGCCCATTCGGGCCATGTGAAGAGGCCGCGCTCGTGCAGCGCCAGCGTCATCGCGAAGGCCTGGGCCTCCCAGGGCGCGCTGAACACGGGCCCGTGCGCATCGCGCGGCATGCCGGGCGCGAGGGGCATGCGTTCGCCGCTCATGCAGCGGCCTCCAGATAGCTTTCCCACGCATCGACCGACACCGAGAGGTTCTGGCGCGGCGCATCTTCGCCCCACAGTTCGGCCTCGTCGAACTCCACCGTGTAGAGCCACTGCGGCTGCTCGCCGAGCCCTTGCGCGTTGGTGTCGGCGAACACGTGCGCGCCGTGTACCTGGACGATGGTGCCGCGCCTGCCCTGCACATAGGCCGGCAGCCGCGTGTGATGCTCGACCTTGCCGAGACGCATGCGCACCTCCTGGCCCGCGGCGAAGCGTGCTGGCGCAGGTGCCGGCCGCTGCGCGGGCGAGCCCTTGGCCAGCACCGCCGGCACGTCGGCCGCGCGCAGCACGCGGGCCACGGGCGCGGCCGGATGGCTCATCTCGCCGCTCGCAATCTCGTCGGGAAAGATCTGACCGCGCTGCAGCATCAGCTGCTCCAGCGCGCCAAGCCAGATCCGGTAGTAGCTCAACTCGCCGTAGTCGGGCAGCGTCTCGCGCACGGAGCGGCTCGCATCGATGTTCCAGGAACCTGTCGCGCCCATGGCCAGCACCAGCGCCAGCGCGCGCGGCTCCCAGGCGGCGTGGAAGAGTTCGCCTTCAGCCTCGGGCACCACCTTGCCGAAGCCCGGCTGGCCGCCGAGGTCGGCCTTCGTCGCGTAGCTCATGCGGCACCCCCTGCTTCGGCCGGCGCACCGGCCAGCCGCGTGCCGATCATCGAATCGCGCGACACCAGATCGGCGAGTTGCTCTTCGCTCAGGCCCTCAGTGCCGGCGGGCCGCTGGGGGATGACGAGGTAGCGCACCTCGGCGGTCGAATCCCACACGCGGATGCGCGTGGTCTCGGGCAGGGTCACGCCGAAGTCGGCGAGCACGCCGCGCGGGTCCTTCACCGCGCGGGAGCGGTACGGTGCGCTCTTGTACCAGGTGGGCGGCAGGCCCAGCACGGGCCAGGGGTAGCAGCTGCACAGCGTGCAAACCACCATGTGGTGCGTGTCGTCGGTGTTCTCCACCGCCACCATGTGCTCGCCCTGGCGGCCGGTGTAGCCCAGCGAGGCAATCGCCGCTGTGGCATCGGACAGCAGCCACTGCCGGAAGGCCGGATCGACCCAGGCCCGCGCCACGACCCTCGCGCCGTTGCGCGGGCCGATGCGGGTCTGGTAGGTGTCGATCAGCACGTCGAGCGCGGCCGGGTCGATGTAGCCCTTCTGCGAGAGCACGCTCTCGAGCGCGCGCACGCGCAGGTCCATCTCGCCGAGTTCGCTGTGTTCGTGATCGTGGTCATGGCCGTGGTGGTGGCCGTGGTCGTGACCGCTGTCGTCGTGGGGGTGGTCGGAGCTCATCCGGGCGATGCTACGCCCGGGCACTTAAAATTCGAAGCCTCCCGCCAGATCCCCCGGAAGCCTTTCGTCCATGACCTCCACGCCCGCCCGCCCCGTCCGCTCCCAGTACGAAGATTTCATGCGCCACGTCGACACCCATGGCGTCTTCAAGAGCGACCGCACGGGCACGGGCACCAGGAGCGTGTTCGGCCACCAGATGCGCTTCGACCTGAACGAGGGCTTCCCGCTGGTGACCACCAAGAAGGTGCACCTGAAGTCCATCATCCAGGAGCTGCTGTGGTTCCTCACCGGCTCCAGCAACAACAACTGGCTCAAGGAGCGCGGCGTCACCATCTGGGACGAGTGGGCGCGCGAGGACGGCGACCTCGGTCCCGTTTACGGCGTGCAGTGGCGCAGCTGGCCCACCCCCGATGGCGGCCACATCGACCAGATTTCCGAAGTCGTCAAGACGCTGAAGACCAACCCCGATTCGCGCCGCATCATCGTGAGCGCATGGAACGTGGCAGAGCTCTCGAAGATGGCGCTCATGCCCTGCCATGCCTTCTTCCAGTTCTACGTGGCGCCGCCGCAGGCCGAGGGCGAACGCGGAAAGCTCAGCTGCCAGCTCTACCAGCGCAGCGCCGACATCTTCCTGGGCGTGCCCTTCAACATCGCGAGCTATGCGCTGCTCACGCACATGATCGCGCAGCAGTGCGACCTCGACGTGGGCGACTTCATCTGGACCGGCGGCGACTGCCACATCTACAGCAACCACGCCGAACAGGTGGCGTTGCAGCTCAGCCGCACGCCCTACCCCTACCCCACGCTGAACATCAAGCGCAAGCCGGCGTCGATCTTCGACTACCAGTACGAGGACTTCGAAGTGCTCGACTACCGGCATCACGAGGCGATCAAGGCACCTGTGGCGGTATGAGCAAGCCCCGCATCAACATCATCTTCGCTCGCGCCGCCAACGGCGTGATCGGCTTGAACAACACCATTCCCTGGCACATCCCGGAGGACATGGCGCACTTCAAGCAGCAGACCGCAGGCGCGCCGGTGATCATGGGCCGCAAGACCTGGGACTCGCTGCCGCCGCGCTTCCGACCGCTGCCGGGCCGGCGCAACATCGTTGTCACGCGGCAGGCCGACTGGCAGGCCGAGGGTGCGCAGCGCGCGGGCAGCCTGCAGGAGGCGCTCGCTCTTTGCGAACAGCCCGAGGTCGATACCGCCTGGGTCATCGGCGGCGCGCAGATCTACGCAGAGGCCGCGCCGCTCGCGCAGCGCGCTGTGGTGACGGAGGTTGCCCGCGAGTACGAAGGCGACGCATACGCCCCCGAGCTCGATGCCGCCTCCTGGCGCGAGACGCAGCGCGAATCGCATGTCTCGGCCAAGGACGGCCTGGGCTTCAGCTTCGTGACCTACGAGCGCATCGCTGCCGCGGCGAACAAATAGACGAACAGGCATGAGCGAAGGCGTTGCGCACCGGCCACTTCCGCCCGGCTTGCGACGCCGCTCGGTGATCGCCGGCGCGGTCCTTCTCGCGGGCCTCGCGCCGATGCGAGCTGTGCAGGCGGCCGAGCCACTGGAGCCCGACGAGGAAGCGCTCTTCATGACCGGCACGGCGCGCCCCACCACCGATGGCCGCATCGAGGTCGACATCCATGCATGGATCTTCGAGCGCGAGAACCGCTGGGGCCTCAACGCGGCCTTCGCGCGCTACCTGGGCCTCAGCCTGAAGAAGCTCTCGCCCGCGGCGCGCCTGCGCTTCAACCAGCGCACCGCGCTCTTCCACGCGGAGTCGGAGGAAGGCAAGGTGATCGACGTCGATTTCGAAGGCGGGCGCACGCGCGTGACGATGCCACCATCGGGCAAGGATGGCCGCTGCAACCTGCGCGTCGTGATCGACACGCCGCGCGCACCGCTGCTGCCGACTTCGCCCTCGCCGCAGGAGTGGGTGCAGTTCCACGGCGTGACCGGTCCGGGCGAGTTGCTGCACCGCTTCAGGGGGCACGCGCTCGTGGTGCCCGAGCAGGGTGTGTCGGTCATCTCGGACATCGACGACACCATCAAGCGCACGCAGGTGCGCGAGCGGCGCGAGATGCTGCTCAACACCTTCGCCCGCCGCTTCGAGGCGGCGCCTCGCATGGCGGGCTGGTATCGCGCACTGGCGAAGGTGCCGGGCACGCGCTTCCACTATCTCTCGGCGAGTCCCATACAGCTGTATCCGGCGCTGTCGGACTTCATCCGCAACGCGGACTTCCCGCAGGGCAGCATGCACCTGCGCGAGAGCACGACGTGGCGCACGCTCATTCCGGGCGACGACGATTCGCGCGCGCACAAGCTCGGCGTGATCGGCCGGCTGCTCGCGGAATTTCCGCAGCGACGTTTCGTGCTGGTGGGCGATTCGGGCGAAGCCGATCCCGAGATCTACGCGCAAACGTTTCGCTCGCATCCTCGGCGCATCGACAGCATCGTGATCCGCGACGTGACGGGCGAAGGCCGCACTTCCGAGCGCTATCGCGCGACCTTCGAAGGCATCGATCCGGTGCGCTGGCACATCTTGATGCCGGACACCGCCGAGTGGCCCGTGCAGGCCATCAACTAGGCATCGACCAGCCTGCGCACCGGTCAGGCCTGCGGCAGGTCGCCGGAAACAAACTGGCACCTTCGTCCCCTTCTCTTCGCGAAAGGAACACTTCGGTACACGCGAGGAAAGGCACGCACGGCACAGGGTTTAGACAACGCTAATTGTTTGTGCGCACAATGTCCGAAACGCCCTCAACCAAAAGGAGACGGCTCATGTCCATGGAATTTCTTCGGGTCATCGCCGAGCAGAAATTGCCATATGTCATCCACACGCCGGCCGACATCGACAGGCTGCGCGTGCTGCGTGCGGCAGAGTTGGTGACAGCATTCATCCCGCCTTCGGAGCGTGCGCCCGACGAGCGCGCGATCCGCCAGCTCGCCCAGGTCGAATCGATCACGGCCAAGGGCATGCTGGCACTCAACAAGGCCACCTCGGCATTCATCGAACTGTAGGAAGACGCGGCTGCGTCTTCCCTGCGCGCGAGCCCCGCGGCCGCGCCTCGGCCCCCTCCATCGGCTGTTACAAATAGCCCTCTTTTCCGCGTAACCCGGCCGGTTCGCGGCCATCCTCCGCTTCGCCTTTCTTGCTCATCCGCGTGACCGGAGGCGCTTGCTCGCGCGCGTCTGCATTACCACGCTGGCCTTTTGCGCGTCAATTGCGTGACAAAACGCTCAATTACACGATTTTCTACGGATTGATGGCTTGCTTTCTCGCGCGGTTCTACCCGCTTCATGGGGTACCTACCCAATTCTGGGGATTGTGAGCAGATATCTCGATTTGTATCTTTCGTTCGTCTCAATGCATGCCGGGACTGCAACGGCAACGGGCCGCGCGGGCGCTTCCACAAGGCGCAGCAGCGTCGAAGACACCAACGTGTGTTCTTGTCAATTCAACCTTTTCTGAGAGCGAACAATGTCGAACAGCTTGCAAAAATGGGTGGGACGCAATCGTCCTCCGCGCGTCCAGATCACCTATGACGTCGAGATCGGTGACGCAGTCGAAAAGAAGGAGCTGCCGCTCGTGGTGGGCCTGCTGGCCGACCTGTCGGGCCAGCCCGCGCAGCCGCTGCCCAAGCTCAAGGAGCGCCGCTTCGTCGAGATCGACCGCGACAACTTCGACGGGGTGATGGGCAACATCTCCCCGCGCCTGGACCTCTCGGTGCCCGACACCATGAAGGGCGAAGGCAACCTGAAGATCGAACTGAACTTCAAGGAGTTCGGCGACTTCCATCCCGAAGCCATCGTGAGCCAGGTGCCACGCCTGGCCAAGCTGCTCGAGGCGCGCCAGCAGCTGCGCGACCTGCTGGCCAAGCTCGACGGCAACGACGAACTCGACGGCCTGCTCGAGCGCGTGGTGCAGAACAGCGAAGACCTCAAGACGGTCCAGAGCCAGGCCAAGGCGGAAGCCGACGTGGCACCGGCACAAGCCTCGGCTTCGGCTTCCGCGGAAGCCGCTGCCCAGACCTCCTCCGAAGCCGAAGCACCGGCAGCGTGATCAACCACGCCGGCCGCTGCCCCTCGCGGCGCAGCCCGGCACTTCATGAATGGTGATAGAGATGGCCAACAAATCCAAAGCCGCCGAAGCCGGCAGCGCAGCAGCAACCACCGTCACGACCAGTGATATGAGCCTGCTCGACAAGATCGTCTACGAAGGCAACATGACGACCGAGCCCTCGCAGGGCGCCTACGCGAAGAAGCTGATCGGCCAGCTGGCCTCGCAGATCCTCGACGAAGGCATGAAGACCAGCCCCGACAAGGGCGTGGTCACGCTGATCAACGAGCGCGTCGCCGAGATCGACCGCCTGCTGACCGACCAGCTCAACGCGATCCTGCACGCCCCCGAGTTCCAGGCCCTCGAAGCCTCCTGGCGCGGCCTGCACGACATGGTGTTCGGCACCGAGACCGGCAGCAACCTCAAGCTGCGCCTGCTCAACGTGAGCAAGAAGGACCTGCTGAAGGACCTGGAAGGCGCCGTCGACCACGACACCAGCGTGCTCTTCAAGAAGATCTACGAGGAGGAATACGGCACCTACGGCGGCCACCCCTACTCGCTGCTGATCGGCGACTACTACTTCGGCCGCCATCCGCAGGACATCGCCCTGCTGGAGCGCATCTCCCGCGTGGCCGCCGCCGCGCACGCGCCCTTCATCGCCGCAGCCGCCCCGGCCCTGTTCGACTTCAAGTCTTTCACCGAACTGGGCGTTCCGCGCGACCTGTCCAAGACCTTCGAGAGCGCCGAGCTCGCCTCGTGGCGCGGCTTCCGCGATTCGGAAGATTCGCGCTATGTGTCGCTGGTGCTGCCCAGCTACGCGGCCCGCCTGCCCTACGGCGCCAAGACCATCCCCGTGGAAAACTTCAACTACGAGGAAGACGTGGACGGCACCGACCACGGCAAGTACCTGTGGGCCAACGCGGCCTACCAGCTCGGCCTTCGCATCACGCAGGCGCACTCGCTGTACGGCTGGACCACGGCCATCCGCGGCGTGGAAGGCGGCGGCAAGGTCGACGGCATGGTGGCCCACGCCTACAAGACGGACGAAGGCGACATCGCCCTGAAGCCGCCGACGGAAGTGACCATCACCGACCGCCGCGAGAAGGAACTGAGCGACCTGGGCTTCATCGCCATCGTCAACTCCAAGGGCTCGAACACCGCCGCCTTCTTCGGCGGCCAGACCGTCAACAGGCCCAAGGTGTACGACAAGGACGCGGCCAATGCCAACGCGGCAGTGTCGGCACGCCTGCCCTACATCCTGGCCGCATCGCGCTTCGCCCACTACCTGAAGGTGATCGTGCGCGACAAGATCGGCAGCTTCCAGACGCAGGCCGACATGCAGAAGCACCTGAACAACTGGGTCGCGAACTACGTGCTGGTGAGCCCCTCGGCGCCGCAGGCCATGAAGGCCAAGTACCCGCTGAGCCAGGCCCGCGTGGACGTGACCGAGGTGCCGGGCAAGCCGGGCTCGTACCGCGCCATCGCCTTCCTGAAGCCGCACTTCCAGCTCGAGGAACTCTCGGCCTCGATCCGCCTGGTGGCCGACCTGCCGGCAGCCGCCGCCTGATCGCATCGCACCGTCTCAATCAACGTCGACATACCGACTGAAAGAAAGAATTCTCGAAAATGCCTATCTACCTCAAGATGCCGGGCGTCACCGGCCAGACCCAGATCGAAGGCCACAAGGACGAAATGGAAGTGCAGAGCTTCCAGTTCGGCGCCGGCCTGGCCGTGACCTCGGGCACCTCCAACCAGGAACGCACCGCGGGCAAGCCCAGCTTCTCCGAGATCACCGTGACGCGCATCAGCGATTCGGCCACGCCCCAGCTGCTGCAGAAGCTCGCCGGCGGCGAGGTGTTCGCGGGCGACACCGTCATCACCTTCCCGCGCGAGGACAAGAGCGGCCTGCTGCCCCTGATGGTGGTGACGCTGACCGACGTGATCCTCAGCGGCTTCTCGGTCTCCAGCGGCGGCGACCTGCCTTCCGAAAGCATCTCCCTGAACTACGCGGCCATCAAGGTCGACTACACGAAGCAGAAGGAAGAAGGCGGCCAGGAAGGCGTCGCACCGTTCGGCTGGGACATCTCGAAGAACGTCGCGGTGGCCTGATGAGGCGCCGCTGACCCCGGGCGCCAACCACCGTGTCCGAACTCGTCAAAGGGGGCGTCACCCCCCTGTTCGACCGGTTGGCGTCCGCGCAGTCCGAGCACGTGCGGGGGGCCGCGCATCTCGAGACGATGGAGTCCGTGCAGGACTCCATCGGCCGTGAGCTGCGCCGGCTCTTCAACACGCGCTCGCCGCTTTCGGCGAAGGACTACGCGCAAGGCGGCGGCACCGTCCTGGAGTACGGCATTCCCGACTTTTCCGTGTTCAGCTCGCAGAACGCGGCCGACCTGCTGAGGTTGGCCGCGCTTCTGCGCACGGCCGTTTCGCGCTACGAGCCGCGCCTGTCGGAAGTAAGCGTGCAGGTCAGCCCCGCGCCCAACCGGCACGAGGTGGCGCTGGTGCGCATCGGCGCGCAGGCGCGCGCCGGGCTCGCGCTGCGCCGCGTGGACTTCGAGATGCTCCTGGGCACGCCGGACAGCCTGATGAAAGTCGCCTGACGTGTCCGACATCCAGCACAGCGACCTGCTGCAGTACTACAAGCGCGAGCTGTCCTACCTGCGAGGACAGGGGGCGGACTTCGCCCAGCGCTATCCCAAGGTCGCATCGCGCCTCTCGCTGCACGGCGGCGAATCGCTCGACCCGCACACCGAACGGCTGATCGAGTCGGTGGCCTTCCTGTCGGCGCGCGTTCACCGCGACCTCGACCAGGAATTTCCCGACGTCGCCTACGCCCTGCTCGACAACCTCTGCCCTTCGCTCGTGCAACCGCTGCCGTCGATGTCGGTGGCGCAGTTCGGACTCGATCCGGCGCAGGGCAAGGTCACGGCGGGCTTTCGCGTGCCTCGCCACACGATGCTGCATGCGCGCACGTCGCCGCACGCGCCGGGGGCTCCGGGGGCTTCCTCCCAGGACTGCCGCTTCCGCACCGCCTGGGACACCCTGCTGTGGCCGCTGCGAATCACGCGTGCCGCCATCGACACCGACGCCGTGCTGCGGCTCGCGCTCGAATGCGAGGAGCAGACCGACTTCTCCGAGCTGGAGATCGACAGCCTGCGCATCCACCTGCAGGGCGACTGGATGACCACCATGCCGCTGTACGACGCGCTGGTGTCCGGAGTGAAGTCGGTGGCCGTCATTCCCGAAGGCGGCATGGCGCAGATGCTGCCGGCCGACGCCTGGCGCGAGGTCGGCTTCGCCGAGGGAGAAGAAGTTCTACCGCAGCCCGCCAACGCGCAGCCTGCCTATGGCCTCTTGCAGGAGTACTTCGCGTTCCCGCGCAAGTTCCATTTCTTCGACCTGCATCACCTGCGATCGCGTCTGGGCGGCGGGCGCCGCTGCGAGATCGCCTTCCAGCTCGACCGCTCCACGCGCGCGCTGCGCTACATCGACGCCGACAACTTCCAGCTCGGCTGCACGCCCATCGTCAACCTGTTCCCGCGCGTGAGCGAGCCGCTGGCGATGGACCAGCGCCACTACGAATACATGCTGGTGCCCGACCGCCAGCGCGACGCGACCACCGAGGTGCATTCCATCGTCTCCGTGGTCGCGTCCGACCCGGACGCCGACAAGCCGGTGAACGTACCCGGCTTCGCCGCGCTGGGCCATGTGGACGGCGCGCCGGGCGCGAAGGATGGCACGGTCTTCTGGTCCGCGCGGCGCGAGCCCTGCCTGCGCCAGAACATTCCGGGCACCGACGTCTTCCTGTCCTTCGTCGACCAGGGCAAGGCCCACACCCGCCCCGCGCAGCCCGTGGTCTACGCGCATCTGCTGTGCACCAACCGGCGCCTGGCCGAGCAGGTGCCCGTGGGCGCGCGCCTGCTGGCCGAGGGCCCGCCGCAGCCCACGCACGTGCGCTGCCTCTACGAGCCCACCGCCCAACGCGATCCGCCGCTGGGCAGCGAAACGCTCTGGCGGCTGGTGTCGCTGCTCACGCTCAACCACCAGTCGCTGGTCGACGGCTCCACCGGCCGCGAGCAGCTGCGCGAGATGCTGCTGCTGTTCGCCTCCGACAGTCGCCGCGACCATGCGCAGATCCGCGGCATCGCCGGGCTCTCCGCGCGCGGCGTCACGGCGCACGTGGGCACCGAGGCCTGGCGCGGGTACTGCCGGGGCACGCAGGTCACGCTCGAATTCGAGGACGACGCCTTCGTCGGCGGCTCGCCGCTGATGATGTCGGCGGTGCTCGCGCGCTTCTTCGCGATGTACACCTCGGTCAACTCCTTCGTGCGCCTCGCGGTGCGCAGCGGCGAGGAGATCCGCAAGCAATGGCCCCCGATGACGGGCCGGCAGGTGGTGCTGTGATCGTCGAAGAGCTCGCCGCCCGCCCGCAGGACTTCAACCTGTTCCAGGCCATCAGCCTGCTGGAGCGCGCCGCGCCCGAGGCTGTGCCCGTGGGCCGCTCGCAGGGCCCGCGCGAACGCGAGGCCGTGCGGCTGCACGCCTTCGTCTCGCTCGCCTTCGAGGCCAGCGACGTGCGAGAAGTCGGCACCGAGGCCATCACCGGCGAGCCCTACTCGCTCACCACGCCCGCGCTCTCGCTGGCCGGCAGCGGCGGCCCGCTGCCGATGCCCTTCACCGAGATGCTGCTGGAGCGCCGCCAGCAGCGCGACCACGCCACGGGCGACTTCCTCGACATCTTCAACCACCGCTTCCTGGCCTTTCTCTACCGCAGCCGGCGCAAGCACCACGTGGCGCTCAACCCGCAGTCGCCCGCGCGCTCCACGCTGGCTTCCACGCTCGACGCCGCCAGTGCGCTGGGCCTGCGCGCCGGCGTGCGCGCGCCCGACGGATCCGCCCTGTGGCTGCGCCATGCCGGCCTGCTCGGTGGTGCGCCGCGCGGCATGACCGCCCTGCTCGCGCTGCTGCGCGACCGCCTGGGCGTGCAGGTGGACGGCACCCAGTTCCGCGGCCGCTGGCTGGCGCTGGAGCCCGATGCCTCGGCGCGGCTGGACATGCGCACGCCGCTGGGCGGCGGCGCGGTGCTCGGCAAGCGCGTGTGGGACCAGGGCGCGGGCATCCGCCTCGTCTTCGGCAACCTGAGCCAGCAGCGGCTGCGCGAGCTGCTGCCCAAGGGCGCCGACCACGCACTCGCCAAGTGGCTGGTGCGCCGCTTCATCCCGCAGGACCTGAAGGTCGAGATGGAGCTGCGGCTGGCCCCTTCCGAATCGCGCAGCAGCGTGCTCGGCGCATCCAACCCGATGCGCCTGGGCTGGACCTCGTGGGTCGCCGGACCGGCCTACCGCGGCGCGCTGCCGCCCGTTCAACACACCCTGACCAGCGACGGCGGCGACGCACCCCACGCCTGATCCGAACACTCCTATGGACATCGACATCCGCACCCTGCTCGGCCGGCTCAACCCGGAATGCAAGCGCGCCATGGAACAGGCCGCCGAGCTGTGCGTGCAGCAGACGCACTACAACGTCGACATCGAGCACCTGCTGATGAAGCTGGTGGACAACGAGGCGCCCGACCTGCGCCTCGTGTTCGGCCGCTTCGGCATCCGGCCCGACACGGTGCAGGCGCAGCTGCAGAAGTCGCTCGACACCTTCAAGCGCGGCAACGGCCGCACGCCCAGCCTCGCGCCCGACTTCGCACCGCTCTTCCAGGAAGCCTGGCTCATGAGCTCGATGCTGCTGGGCCAGCAGCACGTGCGCTCGGGCACGCTGATGCTGGCACTGCTCGAGGTCGACCGCCTGCGCGGCCGGCTGGTCGATGCCGCGCCCGCGTTGCTGCAGATTCCGCGCGGCTCGCTGCGCGACGAGCTCGCGGGCCTGCTGCAGTCTTCTCCCGAAGATGCGGCGGGTGCTGCGCTGGCCGCCGCGCCGATCGCATCGGCACCCTCCGCACCCGCCGCGAACCAGCCTGCCGCGCCACGGCCGGCGAGCGAAGCCGGCGCGATGCAGATGCCCACCGCGCGCCGCGGCAGCTCGGCCACGCCCTCGCTCGACCAGTACACGGTCGACATGACGCAGCTCGCGCGCGACGGCGCCATCGACCCGATCCGCGGCCGCGACGGCGAGATCCGCCAGATCATCGACGTGCTGCTGCGCCGCCGCCAGAACAACCCCATCCTCACCGGCGAGGCCGGCGTGGGCAAGACGGCCGTGGTCGAAGGCTTCGCTCAGCGCGTGGTGCAGGGCGACGTGCCGCCCGCGCTGCGCCAGGTGTCGGTGCGCTCGCTCGACCTCGCGCTGCTGCAGGCCGGGGCCGGCGTGAAGGGCGAGTTCGAGAACCGGCTCAAGTCGGTCATCGCCGAGGTCAAGGCATCGCCGACGCCGGTGATCCTCTTCATCGACGAGGCGCACCAGCTCATCGGCGCGGGCGGCGCCGAGGGCCAGGGCGACGCGGCCAACCTGCTCAAGCCGGCGCTGGCACGCGGCGAGCTGCGCACCATCGCCGCCACCACCTGGGCCGAGTACAAGAAATACGTGGAGCGCGACCCGGCGCTGGCGCGGCGCTTCCAGGTCGTGAAGGTGGAAGAGCCCAGCGAGGAAGTCGCCATCGACATGCTGCGCGGCATGGTCGAGACGCTGGAGAAGCACCACGGCGTGGAGATCGTCGACGACGCGGTGCGCGAAGCCGTCAAGCTCTCGCACCGCTACATCACCGGCCGGCAGCTGCCCGACAAGGCCATCAGCGTGCTCGACACCGCCTGCGCGCGCGTGGCCATCGGCCAGAACGGGCTGCCGGCCGAGCTCGAATCGGCCGCGCGCGACATCGCCACCGGCGAGAGCGAGCTGCGCGTGCTGCGCCATGAAGCGGCCACGGGCAGCGACCGCCAGGAAGCCATCGCCACCCTCTCGGCGCGGCTCGACGCGCTGCGCCAGAAACACAAGCGCCTCTCGGACAAGGTCGACGAGGAGAAGCACGCGGTGATGGAGATCGTCGCGCTGCGCCGCAAGATCGCCGAGAGCCTGCGCAGCGACGCACCGCCGGCCGACGAGGAGAACGACCCCGCCCTGCTCACCGCCGCGCTGCGCCGCCTGGAGAAGGGCCTGGAGGCGCTGCAGAACGACGAACCCATGGTGCCCGTCTGCGTGGACGGCACGATGGTGGCGGAGGTCATCTCGGGCTGGACCGGCATCCCAGTCGGCAAGATGATGACCGACGAGCTGCACACGGTGCTCAACCTGAAGGAAAAGCTGGCCGAGCGCGTGGTCGGCCAGGACGACGCGCTCGACGCCATCTCGCGGCGCATCCGCACCTTCCACGCCGACCTGGACGACCCCGGCAAGCCGGTGGGCGTGTTCATGCTGGTGGGCCCGAGCGGCGTGGGCAAGACCGAGACGGCCTTCGCGCTGGCCGACCTGCTGTACGGCGGCGAGCGCAACGTCATCACGGTGAACATGTCGGAGTTCCAGGAAGCGCACACCGTCTCCAGCCTCAAGGGCGCGCCGCCCGGCTACGTGGGCTACGGGCGCGGCGGCGTGCTCACCGAGGCGGTGCGCCGCCGGCCCTACAGCGTGGTGCTGCTCGACGAGATGGAGAAGGCGCACCCCGACGTGCTGGAGCTCTTCTTCCAGGTGTTCGACAAGGGCACGATGGAAGACGGCGAAGGCGTGCCGATCGACTTCAAGAACACGCTGATCCTGCTGACCTCCAACGCCGCGCAGGACGTCATCACGCAGGCTTCGCAGGGCGGGCGCCGGCCCGACCCCGAGGAGCTGGTGGAGCGCCTGCGCCCCGAGCTGCTCAAGCAGTTCAGCCCCGCTTTCCTGGGCCGGCTGGCGCTGGTGCCTTACCACCACCTGGGCGACGGGCAGATCCGCGCCATCGTCGCCCTCAAGCTGGGCAAGCTGGCACGGCGCTTCTCGCTGAACCACCACGCCGGCTTCACCTGGGACGAGCAGGTGGAAGACGCCATCACCGCGCGCTGCACCGAGGTGGACAGCGGCGCGCGCAACATCGACCACATCCTCGCGCACGCGGTGCTGCCCGAGCTGTCGCGCCAGGTGCTGGAGCGCATCTCGATGGCCGCGGCCTTCACCGGCGTGCACATGAGCGTGGGCGCGGACGGTGCCTTCGCCTTCGGCTTCGAGCCGTCGACGCTGAGCTGAGCCGGATCGGGACGAACAAGCGATGAACATGCGCGAAGGCTTCACCCAGCACGCCGCTTTCCTGACGGTGAAGACCGCGCTCGGGCCGGACGAGTTGCTGCTCGACGCCTTCCAGGCCACCGAGGGCCTGTCGCAGCTGTTCGCGTGCTCGCTCACCATGCGCTCGCCAAACAGCACGCTGCAGGCCGCGGACCTGATAGGCACCTCGGCCACGGTGGTGCTGCAGCGACCCGAGAAGGAAAGCCGCTTCTTCAACGGCATCGTCTCGCGCTTCACCTACCTGGGCAGCAACCGCGACTTCGCGACCTACACGCTCGAACTGGTGCCGCGCATGTGGCTGCTCACGCTGGGCCGCGACCGCGTGATCTACCAGAACCTGAGCACGCCCGACATCGTGCAGAAGGTGCTCGGCGACTTCGGCGTGGACTTCAGGCTCTCGCTGACCGGCACCTACGCACCGCGCGAATACTGCGTGCGCTACGACGAGACGGCCTTCGACTTCGTCTCGCGGCTGATGGAAGAGGAAGGCATCTTCTACTTCTTCACCTTCGCGGACGGCGCGCACACGCTGGTGCTGGCCGACAGCAATTCCGCATGCACCACCTGCCCGAATGCGGAGAAGCTGGTCGTGCGCAGCGCCGAGGAAGGCTTCGCGCATGCCCACGCCGTCACGCGCTTCGAATCCGACGCCCGGCTGGTGACCAAGGGCCAGGAGGTCGACGACTACGACTTCCTCACGCCCGACACCAGCCTGCTGAAGAAGCAGGAGGCCGAGACCGGGCGCGGCACCGACTACGAATACCCCTCGCGCGTGGCGATCTCGGCGGGCGAGCCGCGCGCACGCATCCGCCTGGACGAATACCGCAGCCGCAGCCAGTCGGGCCGCGGCGACAGCCACTGCCACTACCTCACGCCGGGCACCACCTTCACGCTGGAGGAGCATCCGCGCGCGGACCTCAACGCGCAGCACATGGTGCACAGCGTGCGGCACCACGCCGACCTGGAGCACTACGGCAACAGCTTCGAGACCCTGCCCCCGGCCATGCCCTTCCGCCCGCCTCGCATCACGCCTCGGCCGGTGGTGGCAGGCAGCCACACGGCGCGGGTGGTGGGCCCCGCGGGCGAGGAGATATGGACCGACCAGCACGGCCGCATCAAGGTGCAGTTTCCGTGGGACCGCCTTGGCAGGAAGGACGAGAAGAGCTCCTGCTGGATCCGCGTCTCGCAGATGTGGGCCGGCGAAGGCTGGGGCGCGCTCTTCCTGCCGCGCATCGGGCAGGAGGTGGTCGTGAGCTATGTCGACGGCGACCCCGACCGGCCGCTGGTCTCGGGCAGCGTCTACAACGGCACGCACGCCACGCCGGTCGCCCTGCCGGGCAGTTCGTCGCAAAGCACCATCCGCTCGCGCTCGACCAAGGCCGGCGAAGCCGGCAACGAGATGCGCTTCGAGGACAAGAAGGGCTCCGAGGAGCTCTACATGCACGCGCAGAAGGACATGCGCGTGGAAATCGAGAACGACCTCACTACCACGGTGATGGCCGGCAACGAGCTGCACACCGTCACCAAGGGCAATCGCACCGTCAAGGTCGACGCCGGCAACGAGACCCACTCGGTGAAGGGCACGCGCGCGCTCGACGTCACCGGCAACGAGACACACGACAACAAGGCCAATTTCACGCAGACGGTGACGGGCAACTACGAGCTCAAGGTCACGGGCAACCTGGTGATCGACGTGACGGGCACGCTGCTCATCAAGTCGGCGCAGACGCTGGACCTGAAGGCCGGCACCAACCTGGGCGCCAACGCCGGCATGAACTTCGCGGCCGAAGCCGGCGTGGCGCTGTCGGCCAAGGGCGGCGCCACGCTCTCGAACGAGGCGCCTTCCATCAGCAGCAAGGCCTCGGGCATGAACGCCGTCGAAGGCGGCGGCATGGTCACGCTCAAGGGCGGGCTGGTGAAGATCAATTGAGCGGCGCCATGGCACTTCCTTCCTCCCTCCCCGCCAAGGACATCGCCGCGCTGCCGGCCGCGCTTCCCGCCGCCGTGGTGCGCGAGACGCTCGACGATGCCGGCCAGACGGTGGTGCGCGCCTCCTTCGTGGGCGATCTGCCGCACGGGCCGATGCAGGTCTTCTCGGCCCCGGGCAAGCCCGCGTTCGACGCCTCCTACCAGGCCGGCCTGCCGCACGGCGCCATGCGGCTCTTCGACGAGCGCGGCCAGTTGCTGCAGGAAACGCAGCGCCTTGGCGGCGTGGCCGAGGGCATCACGCGCACCTACTACCCCACCGGCAAGCTGATGCAGACGCAGCAGCACGTGCGCGGCGTTCTGCACGGCGAGGCGGTGGCGTATGCCGAATCAGGCGATGTCACCGCGCGCCTGCCCTACGCGGCCGGCCGCCTCGAAGGCGAGGCCAGCTACTTCCACGAAGGCCGCATGCTGCGGCGCGAACGCTACCGCGCCGGGCTGCTCGATGGCGAGGTTGTCGACTACGCGCCGGGCGGCGGCGTGGCGCAGTCGTCCACCTACGTGGCCAACGTGCTGCACGGCCCGCTGCGCCGCTTCTGGCCCAACGGTCAGCTCATGGAAGAGATCGCCTACCGCCAGGGCAAGCCTTACGGCAATGCGCGCCGCTTCGACCAGGCCGGCCGCGAGATCGTGGAAACCGCCGCGTCACCGGGCTTCATGAAGAGCCTGGAAAAACTCGTGAGGGGAAGCTGAGCCATGGGCATGCACGTCTGCATGGGAGCCACGCTGCAGTGCAGCTTCGGCGCCGCGCCTTCCAGCCTCGTGGTGCTGCCCGCGAGCTGCGTGGTCACCGGCGGCGTGCCGGCGGCCAACATCATGGACAACAAGCCGATCGTCAACATCCTTCCCTTCGGCACCTGCAACAGCATGTCGAACCCGATGGTGGCCGCGGCCACCGCCGCCGCGCTCGGCGCCTTCACGCCCATGCCCTGCATCCCCGTGACGGCCGCCCCATGGGCGCCGGGCTCGCCCACGGTGCTGGTCGGCAACATGCCCGCGCTGCAGGACAGCTCCAAGCTCGCCTGCAACTGGGGCGGCGTGATCCAGGTGGCAGCGCCGGGGCAATTCACCTCCATGGTTCCCTGACACGAACGACGACCAACGAACGGCACGCCCGACCACCCCATGTCCCAATACGTTTTCACGATGAGTTCACGCATGGTCGCCATCACGGCGGCCTGCCTGGTGCTGCTGTGCGTCCTGCTGTTCCTGATGGGCATCGAGATCGGCAAGCTGCTGGCGCCCGCGCCGCTGCCGGCGCCCGCCGCGGTTGCACCGGCGCAGCAGCAACCCCCTTCCGCCGCGCCGGCACCCGCACAGGCACCCGCTCCCGCGGCCTCCACCCAATGACCAAACCGACTCCAAGCATGTCGAACAACGCACGACACCTCACGGGCATGCACAACGCGCTTCGCCGCCTTGCCCTTCCCACACTGCTGGCGCTCACCGGCCTTTGCACCGGCATCGGCGCGCTCGCGGCGGGCGAAAGGCCCGTGGTGCAGGGCACGCTCAGCGCGCCCGCGACCGCGGTGCCCGCCGCGGCAGCGACGCCCGTCGTCGCTGCGCCTGCGGCTCCTGCGGCACCGGCGGCCACCTTCGCCGTCGAACCGACCGCCTCCGCCACGCCGCCCGTGCTCGTCAACGGTCTCGTGCGCGTTCCCGACGGCCGGCTGCTCGCGCCCGACATCGCCCGCATCGTGACGCGCGGCGAACTGGTGGTGGCCATGCTCAAGGTCGACACGCCGCCGTTCTTCTTCTTCGACGACAGCGGCCAGTGGACCGGGCTCGAGGTGGGCCTGGCCCAGTCGCTGGCCAAGGAACTGGGCGTGAAGCTGCGCTTCAACCGCGAAGCCGGTACCTTCAACGCGGTGGTGGACCTGCTGGCCAACGGCCAGGCCGACCTGGCCATCAGCAAGCTGTCGCGCACGCTGGCGCGCTCTCAGACCATCGCCTTCAGCGACTCCTACCTCACGCTGAACCACTCGCTCATCCTCAACCGCGTGAAGTTCGCCCAGCTCTCGCGCGGACGGCCGCTGCCGGAGGTCATCCGCAACTTCGACGGCAGCATCGGCGTGATCGCCAAGTCGTCCTTCGCGGACTACGCGCGCACCAACTTCCCGCACGCCAAGGTGCAGGAGTACGCCACCTGGAACGACGTGCTGGTGGCCGTGAACAAGGGAGAGATCGTGAGCGCCTACCGCGACGAGTTCGAGGTCAAGCGCGTGCTCAAGGCCGACCCCACCGTCTCGCTCGTGCTGCGCACCGTGACGCTGAAGGACCTGGAGGACACGCTGGGCATCGGCGTGGCGGTTACCGACACCACGCTGCTGGCCTACGTCAACCAGTTCCTCGCGCAGCGCGCCGAGAAGCTGGACATCCAGAAGGTGCTGCAGGCACTCGACCGCTGAGCCGCACAGGACGCCCGAACCATCATGAATACCTCCAAGATCTACGCCTTCGTCCTCAACCCCTGGGTGGTCATCATCAGCCTGGGCGCCGGTGTCGCCTTCGGCATGCTCGCGCCGCTGCTGGCCACGCCGCTGGCCTTCGTGGGCGACATCTACGTCGACCTGCTGAAGATGATCACGCTGCCCTTCATGGTCTCGGCCGTGATCTTCAGCCTGCAGCGCCTGTTTCGCGACGGTGGCACGGCCAGCCTGCTGGGCCGCGTGGCGCTGGTGTTCCTCGCGTTCTCGGCCTTCGTGGCCATCGCGGGCGCGGCGACGCTGCTCATTCTTCGCCCCGGCGAGAACCTGCCGAGCAGCACCATGCATACCTTCGGCCAGATCGTGGGCGGCGACCTCAGCGCCAGCGACACGGCCATGAACCTGCGCGGCGTGGACGAGGTCAAGAAGACCGCGAGCTTCGCCGACATGCTGGTGAGCCTGGTGCCCGCCAACATCTTCTCGGCGCTTGCCAACGGCGACACGCTGAAGACGCTGGTGTTCGCGCTACTCTTCGGCCTGGCGGTGGGACACGTGCCCACGCGCATTTCCGACGGCCTCACGCAGGCGCTGGAGACCGTCTACCACGCCTGCCAGACGCTGATGCGCTGGCTGAGCTTTCCGCTGCCTGCGGTGCTGTTCTGCATGAGCGCGGCGCAGCTGGGCAAGACCGGCATCGAGCCGCTGAAGGCGATGGGCGCCTTCGTGGTCGCCTTTCTCGTCGTGTCGGCGCTGCTGCTGGCCGTGGCGGCGGTGATCATCTGGAAGCGCTCCAACGGCACGCTGGGCCAGACGCTCAACGCCCTGCGCGGCCCTTTCGCGCTGGCGCTGGCCACGCGCAGCAGCGCGACCTGCATGCCGATCATGATCGAGAGCCTGGTCACGCGGCTGGGCTTCGCGCGCTCGCGCGTGGAACTGCTGGTGCCGCTCACGGTGTCGCTGCTGCGCATCGGGCCGGTCGTGTACTACGTGTGCGCCACGCTCTTCATCGCGCAGATCTACGGGCGCTCGCTCTCGCCGGTGGAGATCGGCATCGTGCTCACCTCCTCGGTGCTCGCCGGCTTCGCCTCCGCCGGCATGACGGGGCTGGTGACGGTGTCGCTGATCGGCATGACCTGCACCTACCTGGGCCTGCCCTTCGAGGCGGCCTTCATCCTGTTCCTGGCGGTGGACCCGGTTTGCGACATGCTGCGCACGCTGGTGCTGGTCATCGGCAACACGGCCGCCGTGGCCGTCGTGTGCCCGCGGCCATTGAAGATCTAGGGAGCGCGCCTTCATGTCACGCATCGGCGTTCTCGGCGGCATGGGCCCATCGGCGACGGTGGACTTCATGGACAAGATCATCCAGCTCACTCCCGCCACGCGCGACCAGGAACACCTGCCGGTGATCGTGGCGAACCTGCCCCATGTGCCCGACCGCTCCAGCGCCATCCTGGGCACGGGCCCCGATCCGCTGGACGCGCTGCTCGCGGGCATCGACGTGCTCAACGACGCCGGCGTGGGCGTGATCGCGATCCCCTGCAACTCGTCGCACCACTGGTACGCGCAGATCGCGGCGCACAGCCGCGCGCCGGTGATCCACATTGCGCAGTCGTGCGTGGCCGCGATCGCGACGGCGTCGCAAGACCGGCCGTTACGGGTGGCGGTGCTCGCCACGCGCGGCGCGCTGGCCTCCGGCTTCTACCAGCATGCACTGCGTGAACGCGGCATCGACTTCCTCGTGCCCGATGCCTCCACCGGCCAGGACCACGTCGACGCCTGCATCCGCGCCGTGAAGGGCGGCGACGTGCAGGCCGGCGCGGCCGCATTCGGGCGCGCCCTGGAGGCGCTGGCCGCCACGGGCGCGACGGCGGTGATCATGGGCTGCACCGAGCTGCCCATCGCAGCGCAGGCCGCTCATGCCGCGCAGCACACGCCCCTCGCCCTGGTCGACAGCTCGCTGGAACTGGCCCGCGCCACGGTCGCCTTCGCTCTCGACAAGGGATGGAACAAGCCGACATGGGTTTCCTGACGCGCATGTCCCACAGCCTGTTCGCCCTGCTCCTGTGCATGGCGGCGGGCGGCCTCGCGGGCGTGTACCTGCCGGTGACGGGCGACGTGGCGTATGCGGTGGCGCAGGTCTACCTGTCGATCGTGAGCATGGCTGCCATTCCGCTGCTGGTGGTGGCCACCTTCTTCGGCCTGAGGCAGACCATGGGGCTGCCCTTTCCGGGTCGGCGCATCCTGATGATCGCGGGGCTGGCGCTGCTGCTGGTGACCAGCTGCGCGGCGATCGGACTGGCGCTGGGCTGGGTGAACGCGCCGGGCACGCAGCTCGACGCCGCTTCGCGCGAGCACCTGGGCGAGCTCGTGCAACGCGCCGGCGACGGCGGCGACATCGAGATGCGGCTGCACGAGAGCGGCACGCAGGCCACCCCCATCGAGCGCCCCAGGGCAACGCTCTTGCCCGACAACTTCTTCCGCGTGCTGGCGGAAGGCCGCTCGCTGGGCATCCTCTCGTGCGCGCTGCTCTTCGGGCTCGCCTTCGCGGCGCTGGCGCGCACTCAGCACACGGCGCTCAACCACATGTTCGAGGGCATCTACCGCACACTCGAACTCATCATCGCGCGCGCCAACATCCTGCTGCCGGTGGTGGCCTTCGGCATGTCGGCGCACGTGCTGTCGCAGACCGACGCGGTGACGATCCGCGCCATGAGCGGCTTCCTGCTGCACTTCGTGGTGCTGGTGGCGCTGCTGGGCACTGCGGCCATCGCGGTGATCCACCGGCGCGGCAACCAGCCATTGGCCGAGGTGCTGCAGCACCTGAAGACGCCGATGCTGGTGAGCCTCATGTCGTCGAGCACCACGGCGAGCATTCCGCACACCATCGAGGCGATGAGCGCTCGCCTGGGCTTCAGCCGCGGCATCGTCGAACTGGTGGTGCCCACGGCCTCGGTGTTCCTGCGCGCGGGCTCGGCGCTCTACTACGTGCTGGCGGCGCTGTTCGTCGCCAACCTCTACGACCGCACGCTGGTCCCGGCCGACTTCGCCACCATCGGCATCGGCGCGACCATCGCGGCCTTCGCCTCGGCCGGCAACAACAGCATGACCAACGTGGGCTACGCGGGCATCGTGCTGTCGATGCTGCAGCTGCCCATCGAGGCCGCGCTCGCGCTCTTCCTGGCCATCGACCTGATCTGCGAGGGCCCGCGCAACGTGCTGACGCTGCTGGCCACCTGCGCGCTGATTTCCGTGGTGTCGGCCGGCCTGCCTTCGGAGCGCGTGGCGGCGCCGGCCGTCGAGGTCAAGCCCGCCCAGCCGCTGCGCTTCGTGTTCGCGCGCGGGCACGTCGCGCTGCTCGCGGGCTGCAGCGTGCTGGCCTCGGTGCTGATCATGCTGATGGGCATCGCCGTGGGCGTGCGGCAGGCGCAGCCGGCGGCCGTGCACGCCTCACCCGCCACGGCGAACACAGGAATTTCGCGATGAACCGGACCAAGAACCTTCTCAGGCGGATGGCGGCGCTGCTGCTCGTCGCGCAGCTGGCCGCATGCGGCAGCCTTTTTCCCAAGGGCACGCGCGTGAGCTGGAACGAACTCACGCTCTCGGCCGCGCCCGGCGCCAACCAGAACAGCCCGGTCGCGGTCGACGTGGTGATGGTGCTCGACGACGCGATGCTCGCGCGCGTCACCGAACTCACGGCCGCCAAGTGGTTCGGCGCACGCGCCGACCTGCAGAAGACCTTTCCGCAGAGCCTGTCGTACCTCTCGTGGGAGCTGGTGCCGGGCCAGACGATTCGCGTGCCCGCCAGCGCCATCGGCTCGCCGCGCGTGGCAGCGGTGCTCGTCTTCGCGAACTACACCACGCCCGGTGCCAACCGCATCCGGGTGGAAGACCTCAAGGGCTCGATCGTTGCCCGCTTCGATGCACAGAGCTTCGACGTGTCGGCCGCGGCACGCTGAACAACCCGGATCCCTTCAAGTGAACAAACAACTTCGATACAGCCGCGCGGGAGAACGCCATGTCTGACCTGCACCGCGCCGCCCCCATCACCGACCGCGTCGAGTGGCATGAAGGCATGCTGCTGTCGCCGCAGCACTTCCAGCAGTTCTCCGCGCGCATGGACACTCTCGTCGCCTGGCAGATGCTGGCCGCCGCGCCTTTCGCCTGGGGCGTGCGCCGCCTGGTGTTCGACCAGGGCCTGCTGCCCGCCGGCCTGCTGCGCGTGCTGGTGCTCGAAGCCATCCTGCCGGACGGCACCGCGGTGCAGTTCTCCGCCGCCGAGGCCGCGCACGGCGCGCTCGAACTCTCGCTCGCGCCCTACGCCGAGCGGCTGGCCAACGAGCCGCTGGACATCTACCTCACCCTGCCCGTCACCACGCCCAACCGGCACCGCGCCGCGACCGTGCGCTTCCGCTCGGTGGCCGGCGCGCCGGTGGAAGATGCGGTGTCGGACGCCGAGCCCGCGAACATCCCGCGCATGCTGCCGCGCCTGGCACTCAGCGCCGGCGCTGTGCCGCCCGGCACGCACGTGCACCTGCGCCTGGGCCAGGTCTTCAAGGACAACGAGGTGGTGAAGCTTGGCGACGCGCAGCCGCCGCTGCTGGAAGTGGCGCGCGACAACCCGCTGTGGACGGCCGCGTCCGCCCTGCTCGGCCAGCTGCGCGGCAAGGCGGCCTTCGTGGCCAAGCAGACGGCCGTGCCCTCCTCGCGCATCGACGACCGCCTCGCGCACCTGGAGCTGAAGGACCGGCTGCGCAGCCTGCTGTCGGGCCTGCCGCATGCGGAGGCAGTGATGCGCACGCCGCACCTGCATCCGCTGCCGATGTACTGGTCGCTCTGTGCGCTGCTGGCCTCGCTGAGCCTGCTGCGCCCGGGGGGCGTGCCGCCGGTGCCGATGGACTACGACCACGCCGACCCCTCGCGCGTGTTCCAGCCGCTGCTGCTGGCGCTGCGCGACGCGGTGTCGGAGGTGAGCCAGGAGTACCGCGAGCACAAGTTCGACTTCCGCCAGGGCGCCTTCGAGACCACGCTGCAGCCGCAGTGGGTGTCGGGCGCGCGCATCGTGGTGGGCCTGCGCGGGCAGTCCGACAAGGACCTGATGGCCTGGATGGACAGCGCCATCGTCGGTTCGCAGTCGGCGTACCCCTCGCTGCGCGAACGCCGCGTGCTGGGCGCGGTGCGCCGCTGCATCGAATCGGCCGACGAACTGGGCCTGCGCCCGGGCTCGGGCTACCTGCTCTACGCGATCCAGACCAGCCCGGGGCTGACCGTGCCCGGCGAACTCCTGGTGATCGCCAATGCCAACGAAGGCGCCACCGCGCAGCCTCCGCAGGAAATCGTGCTGTTCATCAAGGATTGACCGGACCATGGCACGCAACCTCCCCGACCTCGCGGTCGACGACCACATCACGAGGCAGTTCCGCGCCTTCTACGACGAGATCGTGAAGGCACGCGACCGCACCGCCGAATCGCGCGAGAGCGACATCGACACGGTGGCGCAGACGCTGGCGCGCCACCTGGAGAACCTTCTGGAGCTGCAGTCGCTCGAGTCGCGCCGCGAGAGCTCGCGCTTCGAACTCGAGAACGTGGCCGACGCGCGCTACCTGAAGGCCGCGCTGGCCGACGAGATCCTGCTGCACACGCCGTGGATCGGCCGCGAGCGCTGGACGGGCCACCTGCTGGAGTCGTCGCTCTTTCGCACCAACATCGCGGGCGACCTGGTGTTCAGCCGCATCGAGGAACTGCTGTCGGGCCGCGAACCCTCCAAGCGAGACATCGCGCGGCTGTACCTCTTCGCGCTGGCACTGGGCTTCCAGGGCAAGTACCGGGGCGCGGGCGAGGAAGCCCGCCTGCTCGGCTACCGCGAGGAGTTGTTCCAGTTCGTCTACCAGCGGCCCGCCGACTTCTCGGGCCGCGACCGCGTGGTGTCGGAGCGGGCCTACGCGAGCACGCTCTCGCACATCGCGCCGCGCAAGCTGCCCACGCTGAGCCGCTGGACGGTGCTGTTCCTGCTGGGCGTGGCCACGCTGCTGGCGGTGTCGGAGCTGCTGTGGCTGTGGCAGTCGTGGCCGGTGCGGCAGGTGCTGCAACCGGGCGCCGTCGACGCATCGGGGGCCTACCTGCGATGAACGACTTGCGTCTCCACAGCATTCACCGGAGGGCGTCGCGATGCTGACCGACCAGCTCTTCCTCATTTCCATCGCGGTGCTCACGCTGGTGGTGCTGCTCGTGCTCTGCATGGTGCTGTACTTCGCGGCGCGGCGCTCGCACGCCAAGCCGTCGAGCGACCCGAAGGTCGCGCGCATCCGCTTCGACTCGCTGCGCAGCTCGTTCCGCCAGGCGGTCGAGCTGATCGAGGGCAACATCGCCTCGCGCGCCGACCGCTACGGCATTCCGTGGATCATGCTGCTCAACGAGGGCGACGACCACCGGCAACTTCCCATCGAGCAGTCGGGCGTCGCCAGCGCGCTGAGCACCGAGTCGGCTTCGGCCGCGGCCACGCAGGGCATCTCGTGGCACTTCTTCGACCGCGGCGTGGTCATCGACATCCAGGGCGCCTACCTGGGCTCGCCCGATGACGACGACGCCTCCGAGAAGCCGTGGGACGAGTTCCTCGGCATGTGCCGCGCCTACCGGCCGCAGCGTCCGTTCGACTCGGTGGTCATCACCATCCCGGCCGCGCTGCTGCTGGACGACAGCACCGACGGGCGGCTCGAACTCTCCAAGCGCGCCAAGCTCGCGCACCGGCGCCTGTGGCTCGCGCAGAACCGCTTCGCGATGCGCTTCGCGGTGTACGTGCTGGTGACCGGCGCGGAGCAGCTCGAAGGCTTCAGCGCCTTCGCGAGCGCGCTGCCCGAGCCGCTGCGCGCGAGCATGCTGGGCTGGTCTTCGCCCTACGACCTGTCGACCACCTACCAGCCGGCGTGGGTCGACGAGGCGGTGGGCACGGTGGTGCGCTCGGTGTCTGACGTGTCGGCCGAGCTCTTCGCCACCGGTACCGAGCCGCAAGGCGCCGGCGCGCAGCTGCTGCTGCCCTCGCGCGTCGAGGCGCTGCGCGGCCAGCTGCAGCTGTACGTCGACGAGCTCATGCGCCCCAGCGCTTACCACGAGCCCTTCTTCTTCCGCGGCATCTACCTCACGGGCGACAGCGGCGAATCGGCGCAGACGGTCGCGGCCATCGATGCGCAGCACGACGCCTACGGCCACAAGGACCTGGAGCCCATCGGCGGCGACCTGATCGCGCAGCTGATGCGCCAGCCGGCCTTCCTGCGCGACCTGTTCGAGAAGAAGATCTTCCTGGAGTACGGCCTTACGAGGCCTTCGCGCACGCAGACGCTCACGCGCCCGGTGCTGCACCGTGCGCTGCGCTGGGCGGCGGTGATCTTCCTCGGCGGCTGGGGCATCGGCCTGATGGTCGCGACCTGGCAGCTGCACCGGCACAACGCCACGCTGGTGCCGGCGCTGGCCCAGCTGCAGCACGACGCGCAGTACCGCATGCGCGCGCTGCAGCGCGGCGAGACCATTCCGACCGCGTGGTACCGCAACAAGGCGCTGTCGCTGCTGGCCATGAACGAACGGCTGCGCACCGACGGCACGTACTCCTTCTTCATGCCGGGTTCGTGGCAGCCCTTCGACGACCTGAACGAGCGCGTGATCGAGCGCATCGAACGCGAGTTCGGCGACATCGCGGTGAGCACGCTGCGGCGCGAGCTGATGGCGCGCGTGAGCCAGATCAGTGGCGTGGAGCAGGACGAGGCGACCGGCGAATTCATCGTGGGCGCCAGTTGCGGCCTGCCGCCGAGCTTCAGGACCATCGGCGACGCGCCGCGCAAGAACGGCCTGCTGGTGGAAGATCAGCCCGAGTTCGGCGCGCTGCAGCGCTACCTGGGCTCGGTCGAGCAGCTCGATGCCGCCCTGCAGGCGGTGGAACGGCTGCGCCAGCCCGCCACCGGAAATGCCGACGACCTGCGCGTGGCCGTGCGCTACGCGCTGGGCGCCGAGCTGCCGGCCGACCTGAGCCGCAACCTGCGCTATTTCCGCCAGGCGGCCGAGGGCAATGCGCTGGCCATTCCGCTGGCGCCCGTGCAGTCGGCGCTGCGCTGCGCGCTCGACAAGGGCACCGCGCAGCTCGATGCGCGGCTCTTCGTCAACAACGAGCTGCTGGTGTCGGAGCAGTCGCTGGCGCGGCTGCTGCCCTCGCTCGCGAGCACCGGCACCTTCGCGCGCACCACCGCGAGCTACCGCGAGGTGATCGCCGCCATCAAGGACCAGGAAGACCTGGTCGCATCGGGCAAGGGCGGCTGGATGCGCCAGCCGGTGCTGGTGCTGGGCTCTTCGTATGACCGGACCATCGCGCGCATCGAGCAGAACCGGCTGCTGGGGCTGGAATCGGCCGACGCGGTCAAAAACCGCGCGCAGGACGCCTTCCAGAAATTCCGCGTCGAGTTCAGCCTGCGCTTCGGCGGCGCGCAGCCAGGCCTGGTGTGGCAGGACAAGGACGGCCGCTTCGCGCTGGCGCCCGAACGCATCGCGCTGCGCGACGCGCTGACCGCACTGCTGGCGCAGCCCTTCATGGCGCCCGCGCGCGATCGCGAGCTGCCCGGCGCGGGGATGCGCACCATGGCCGTGTGGGACCTGCCCCGGCTCGACCAGGCGCTGGCCGTCGGCGACATCCGCAAGCGCTACATGAGCGAGGGCATGCAGGCCTTCCCGGCCACGCTGCGCCCCGGCATCGAGAGCGCGCTGAACGCGCACTTCGCGCAGCTGGTGGTCGACCAGGTGGCCGAGGCCGCGAACGGCATGGGCGACGGCGGCCGCTCCATCGACACACAGGCGACCGCCTACGAGGCCTCGCGCCAGCGCCTCGTGAAGATCCAGGCGCTGCTGTACGAGCTGGGAGCCGGCTCCCGCGCCGAAGACCTTCGCGCGATGATCTCGCGCGACGCGCTGCAGCGCCTGGAGGCCGTGGACGAGGCCTTCAACCAGTCGGAGCTCTACGCCATGCGCGGACGCGACTTCCAGGCCTGGCGCGGCGAGCGCGGGCCGATGCTGGTGGCCTTCGGCGTCTCGGACGTGGGCTCGCTCGCCGCCTACCTGGGCCAGCAGTTCAACCGCACCGAAACGCTGGGCAAGCAGGCCGACAGCTACATCGCGGCACTCGACGGCGTGGGCGCCGGCTCGGTGCTCGCGCAGCGCTGGCAGGCGATCAACCGCGACCTGGAGCGCTACCGCCTGAAGAACCCGAACAGCAGCCTGCTGCTGCTCGAACAGTTCCTGGGCACCACCGGCGCGGAGATCGATCGCGAGACCTGCGGCGCGAAGCTGGCCGGCAAGGCGCCGGCGACGCGCATCGGCGACTACTTCGCCGACCGCCACCAGCAGATCTACAGCGCCCTGCTCGCGCGCTGCCAGGAACTGCAGTTCGGCGACCAGCAGGAGCTGTGGACGCAGTTCTCCACCCGCTTCAACCGTTCGCTGGCGGGCCGCCATCCGTTCGGCCCGGCGACGGGACGGGCTTTCGAGCTGGCCGACCCGGCCGACGTGAACGACCTGACGCGCGCCTTCGACCCGCTGGCACGCGCGCTGAAGGAGAACCGCGGCGCGGACGCCGGTGTGCGCAATGCAGGCATGCCCGGAGCGGGCGCGCGCCGTTTCACGGAGCAGTTCGCCCGTGCACGCGACTTCCTGCAGCCGCTGTTCCCGAGCGAGGAAGGTGCCGCACCGGGCTATGACCTGAGCGTGGATTTCCGCGCCAACACCACGGCCGAGATCGAGGGCAACAAGATCATCGACTGGTCCTTCGAGGTCGGCGACCAGGTGCTCAGGCTGCGCGACGCGCCGCGCACGCTGCGCTGGGAATACGGCACGCCGGTGGCGCTGGTGCTGCGCATCGCGAAGGACTCCCCGCTGATGGCGCGCGCCGATCCGCAGCAGCACGCGCTGATCACCGACGGCCAGACCGTGAGCTTCCGTTTTGCCGACCCGTGGGCGCTGTTCACGCTGGCGCAGCGGCAGCGCGAAGGCGACCCCGCCCAGCGCCCCGACGGCCGCTCGCAGCTGCTGAAGTTCGAGTTTCCGCTGGTGGCCCAGTCGGCCGGCGACGCCGCGCAGGCACCCGACGGAGGACGCGCACGCGTGTTCCTGCGCATCGCGGCCAGCCCCGCCGGCAAGAAGAACGCCCTGATCTGGCCCGCCGCGTTCCCCGCGCGCGCTCCTGAATGGAACATGCCCTGATGGCCGCCCTGCTGCCCCCCCTGAACGCCGATGCAGACGAAACCACCGGCGGTTTCGCGCCCGACCTCGCGAGCTTTCTCCTGCCGCTGCAAGGCCCCGAAGGCCCCGCCGGCCCTCCGCTGCGCTACGACCCGGTGTGCGCCCGCATCCGCGAGGCGCGCACCGAGGAAGACGCCAGCCTGCCGATGGGCGAATGGACCCGCCCGCTGAAGAAGGCCGACTGGCGTACCGCCGAGATGCTCTGCACCGAGGTCCTGCAGCGCCGCAGCAAGGACCTGCAGATGGCCGCCTGGCTCACAGAGGCCTGGGTGCACCGCCATTCGATCGACGGACTGGCCGCCGGTGCGCGCCTGCTCGAAGGGCTGGCGCGCGAATTCTGGGAAGACGCGCATCCGCGCATCGGCGACGACGGCGACGCCGACATGCGCACCGCCACCTTCGTGTGGGTCAACGACACCATCGCGCACGTGCTGCTGATGCGCGTGCCGCTGCTCGAGTGGGCGGATTTCTCGCCGCCCTTCATCACGCTGGGGGACTGGCAGCGCGCGCTGACCAGCGAGTACGGCACGGCAGCTGCCGGCGCTGCGGGCAACGCCAAGGCGAAAGCGAAGGAAGTGGCCGAGGAGCCGAGCGCCCAGACGGTGTCGCGCCAGGACATCCTCGACCGTGCAGCGCGCGACCTGCATGCGCTCGCCGCGCTCGACGACCGCGTCGCCGCGGCCACCGATGCGTGGCAAAGCCTGCAAGCCCTGCTCGACGGGCGGCTGGGCATCGATACGCCGAGCCTGTCGAAGGTGACGGAGATGCTCGCCCGCATGCGGCAGGCGCTGCGCAGCCTGCTGCAGGGGCGCGATCCGCGCGACAAGGAAGAAGAACCGCTTGCACCGGCCGAAGCTCCCGCCAGCTGGATGGCGGACGAATCAACCCCTCCCGCGATCCCGATGGACGACAACGACATGAGCGACACCCCCCTCTCCCCTGCTCCCGGGTCGCTGCCGCAGGCCGTGGCGAGCGGCCGCATCGGCAACCGCGCCGAGGCCTACCAGTTGCTGGAACTCGCGGCCGCCTACCTGATACGCGAGGAGCCGCACAGCCCGACGCCCTACCTCGTGAACCGTGCCGTGGCCTGGGGACGCATGCCGCTACCGCAGTTGATGCAGGAGGTGTTGCGCGAGGACGGCGACCTGAACCGCTACTTCTCGATTCTGGGCATCAGGCCGGAGTGAGCCGGCCGGGTTGCCCGCCCGACGCCCCAACCGGCAATGGCCCTGCGCGAGCCGCTCCTGTTTCGGGCAAATGCCACCCTGAGCGGAATGGCTTCGCTTCATTCATCGACGTTTTATTTTTTGAGGAAAAGACATGGCGTTCAATCCAGATCCATTCAAGCAGGCCGAGCTGGAGGTGGCGAACAAGAGCATGGGCTCGCAGATCGCGCACTCCCGCATCTTCCACTCGACGCGCAGTGCATTCTCGAGCGGCGGATCCCGCGCCAGCAAAGGCATCGGAGCCCTCGTGGGGGTGGGGAAACTGTTCCTTACCCTCATACCGGTGCCTGTCGTGGGGTCCGTCGTGGGCGCGGTTGTCGATGCGGTCAACGGAAAGGTCCGGGGCGCGCTTCATGAAGGGCATCTTGGTGCCACCGCCTCGAACGCGGAGGTGGCCAAGTTCGGCATCAAGGAGCTGACCGTCGAGAACCTGGACAGGTACCGCTGGAAGGTGGCCCATGCATTCGAAGAGCTCAACCAGGGAATCGAGGCCTACAACAACAGCGGCCAGACATGCGACGACATGTACCAGTTTGCTCTTCTGTACGAGCAGGTTCAGCGGCGCAAGAAGAGGCTCAACCAGGAATTGGGAAAGTTCAAGAGGGTGATGGACGCGGTGGACGGCTGGATCGCGGACCTGGAGCGCAACCAGGAGACGCTGCTCACGCAGGCCACCAACAAGATCATGGAGAAGACACGCAAAGAGATTGCCGAGATGGGTCTCCTGATTCCCGGCAATCCCGCTCATGACACCAAGATCCTGGAGCACAAGACGAAGCACGTGGGCTGCAAGCTGTGGTGCTATTGCAAGAAGGAAGCGAAATACGACCCCAGTACGAACTGGGAAGCCCTGAAGACCTACGCGGGCACGGTGACCACATTCCTGCAGCCGATTGCCATTTCGTCCATAGCGGTCACGAAGTCCGCCTACACCAGCGACTCCGACAATTCGAAGTTCAACTGAGCCACTCCTGCCCGGGCGCGGGCTCGGCACCCCCGCCCGGCAGCGGCCCCTCAAACCGCCCCGTGCGCCTCCACATAGAGCGCATACAGCGAATGGCTGCTCGCCATGTAGAGCCGGTTGCGCTTGGGCCCGCCGAACTCCAGGTTCGCGCAGCGCTCGGGCAGGCGGATGAAGCCGATGGGCTTGCCCTGCGGGTTGAAGACCTTCACGCCATCCATTTCCTCCGACTTGCCGGTGGGCAGGTAGGCCTTCATGCCGCCTCCGACGTCGGTGGGCTCCGAAGCGATGGCGCCGGAGTGGCCCCAGCCGCACCAGAGATTGCCGTCGCGGTCGACGCGGAAGCCGTCGAGCGAGCCGGGGCCGTCGGCGTCGATGAGCTTGGTCTTGTTCGAGACGCTCGTGCCGTCCGGTGACACGTCGTAGCTCCAGATGCTGCGGTTGGGCGTTCCCTTCCACTCGACGACGTAGAGCTTCTTCTCGTCGGGCGAGAAGGCGATGCCGTTGGGGTTGACGAGATCGGTGATGACCGCCGTGAGCTTGCCGTCGGTCGCGATGCGGTAGACGTTGGTGGTCGCCTGCTCGGACGGGGCCTTGCTTCCCTCCCATTCGCCGTTGATGCCGAAGGTGGGGTCTGTGAACCAGATGGTGTCGTCCGACTTCACGACGACGTCGTTGGGCGCGTTGAGGCGCTTGCCCTGGTAGCTGTCGGCGAGCACCGTGATGCGGCCGTCCTTCTCGGTGCGCACCACGCGCCGGGTGACGGAGTGCTCGCAGGTGACGAGGCGCCCCTGGCGGTCGCGGGTGTTGCCGTTGGCATAGTTGACGCCGGTCTTGTGCACGCTGAACTTGCCGGTCTTCTCGTCGTACTTCATGAGCCGGTTGTTGGGGATGTCGCTCAGCAGCAGGTAGCCGTGCTCTGGAAAGTACACCGGCCCTTCGGCCCAGCGCATGCCGGAGCCCAGTTGCTCGAGCGTGCTGCTGTAGAGCCGGTACCTGGTGAAGCTCGGGTCGAGGATCAGCACCGCCGGGTCGGGATATCGCTGGCTGGGCTTGAAGTCGAAGGCCTGCGCGCCCGCGAGCGTGCCGAAGGCTGCGGCGCCGGCGCCCGCGGCTGTCTTGAGGAATCGGCGGCGGTCGTTGTTCGTCTTGTTCTGCATCGGTTGTCTCCTGGTGTTCTTGTCGGTTGTTCCGGGGCGTTCAGTCGGCGACGGCGCCGGACTTCTTCACCAGCTCGGCCCAGCGCGGAATCTCCCGGGCCATGTGGTCGCGCAGCTCTTCTGGAGTGCTGCCCACGAGTTCCATCGCGAGCTGGCCCGAAAGCTTGGCCTGCACGTCGGGCTGGTGCAGCGCCTTCACGATCTCTGCGTTGAGGCGCTGCACGATGGGCTTGGGCGTGCCCTTGGGCGCATACACGGCCTGCCATGACGACATCTCGAAACCGGGAATGCCCGACTCGATCATGGTCGGCAGGTCGGGTACGAGCGCGATGCGCTTGGCGGTGGTCACGGCCAGCAGCTTGAGCTTGCCGCTCTTGACCAGCGGCAGCGCGGCCGTCACCTGGTCGAACATGAAGGGCACCTGCCCAGTTGCCACGTCGGTCAGCGCGGGTGGCGTGCCCTTGTACGGCACGTGGGTGAGCTTCACGCCGATGAGGTCGGCGAACATCTCGCCGGCAAGGTGCGTCGAGGTGCCGGCACCCGATGAGGCGAAGGTGCGCTTGCTCTCGTCCTTCTTCAGCAGCGCCACGAGGTCGGCCACCGAGTTCACGCCGAGCTGGCTGTTGACGATGAGCACGTTGGGCAGGCGCGCGACCAGCGAGACGGGCTCGAAGTCCGTCATCGGGTCGTACGACAGCTTCTTGTAGAGGCTGGCATTGATGGCGTGCGTGCTGATGGTTCCGCCGAAGAGCGTGTAGCCATCTGGCGGCGCCTTCGCCACGTAGGCGGCGCCGATGCCTCCGGCCTGTCCGGGCTTGTTGTCGACCACGACCGACTGCTTGAGGCTCTCGCCCAGCTTCTGGGCCAGCGTACGGCCCACGATGTCGGTGGAGCCGCCGGGCGTGAATGGCACGACGTAGACGATGGGCTTGGCGGCAGGCCAGTCGGGTGTCTGGGCCGTGGCGGCCAGGGGAAAGAGCGCAGCCGAAAGCAGCGCCGCAGTGAAGCGGATGAAACGCATGTCTTGTCTCCTTGGATTTCTGTGATCGATGCGGGCTCAGCGGCCGTTGGCCTGGCGCCAGGCGGCGAAGTCGGTGCGGCTGTGTTCGTCGGTGGGCGGATAGAGGCCGAGGATGGAGCGGCCTTCGAGCACCTTTTCCTGCACGAAGTCTTCGAAGGCGGTCATCTCGGTCGCCTCGGCGGCGATCTCGTCGGCCATGTGGGCCGGGATGACGATCACGCCTTCGGCATCGCCCACGATCACGTCGCCGGGGAAGACGGGCGCGTCGCCGCAGCCGATGGGCACGTTGATGTCGATGGCCTGGTGCAGCGTGAGGTTCGTGGGCGCGCTGGGGCGGTGGTGGTAGGCGGGAAAGCCCAGCTTCGCGATGTCGGGGCTGTCGCGGAAGCCACCGTCGGTGACCACGCCGGCCACGCCGCGCTTCATGAGCCGCGTGACGAGGATGCCGCCGGCCGATGCGGCGCGCGCGTCCTTGCGGCTGTCGATGACGAGCACCGCGCCCTCGGGGCACTGCTCCACGGCCTTGCGCTGCGGATGGTCGCGGTCGAGGAAGACGCCGATCTGGTTCAGGTCTTCGCGCGCGGGCATGTAGCGCAGCGTGAAGGCTTCGCCGACCATGTTGGGCAGGCCGGCGTTGAGTGGCCGCACGTCCTGGATGAACTGGTGGCGCAGGCCGCGCTTGAACAGGGCCGTGCACAGGGTGGCGGTGCTCACCTTCATGAGCTGCTCGCGGGTGGCGGGATTCACGTGGGGTCTCCGTTGTCTGGAAGTGGGTGGAATCGGGTTGGAATCAGAAGATGTCGGGCTCGGGCACCGGCTTGCCGAAGCTGGTTTCGAGGAAGTCGAAGTCGCAGCCCTCGTCGGCCTGGCGGATGTGGCGGCCGAACATCCAGCCGTAGCCGCGCTCGTAGCGCGGCGGCGGCGGCGTCCACGCGGCCTTGCGGCGGGCGAGTTCGGCATCGTCGATTTCGAGGTGGACGCTGCGCGCGGGCACGTCGACGGTGATGCGGTCGTCTGTCTGCACGAGTGCGAGCGGGCCGCCGATGGCGGCCTCGGGCGAGCAGTGCAACAGGCAGCCGCCGTAGCTGGTGCCGCTCATGCGTGCGTCGGACAGGCGCAGCATGTCCTTCACGCCCTGCTTCAGCAGCTTGGTGGGGATAGGCAGCATGCCCCACTCCGGCATGCCCGCACCGCGCGGGCCGGCGTTGCGCAGCACGAGGATGTCGTCGCCGGTCACGTCGAGCTCCGGATCCTCCACAGCCTTCTTGAGCGATGGGTAGTCGTCGAACACCAGCGCGCGGCCGGTGTGCTTCAAGAGGTGCGGCGCGCAGGCGCTGGGCTTGATGACCACGCCGTCGGGCGCGAGGTTGCCGCGCAGCACGGCCAGCGCGCCTTCGGCGTAGATGGGGTTGGCAAGCGGCCGGATCACGTCGTCGTCGTAGACCTCGGCGCCTTCGATGTTCTGGCCGATGGTGCGGCCGTTGACGGTGAGCGCCTCGGTGCGCAGGTGGCCGCGGATGCGCTCCAGCATCGCGGGCAGGCCGCCTGCGTAGAAGAAGTCTTCCATCAGGTAGGCATCGCCGCTGGGCCGGATGTTGGCGATGACGGGCACGCGGCGGCTGAAGGCGTCGAAGTCGTCGAGGCTCACGGCGTGGCCGGCGCGGCGCGACATCGCGATCAGGTGGATGACGGCGTTGGTGCTGCAGCCCATGGCCATCGCGCAGGCGATGCCGTTTTCGAAGTTGGCGCGCGTGAGCATCTTCGCGGGCGTCAGGTCTTCCCACACCATCTCGACGATGCGGCGGCCGCAGTCGGCGCTCATGCGGATGTGGTTGGCGTCCGCCGCGGGAATGCTGGACGCACCCGGCAGCGTCAGCCCCACGGCTTCGGCGATGCCCATCATGGTGGCGGCCGTGCCCATGGTCATGCAGGTGCCGTGGCTGCGGGCGATGCCGGCCTCCATCTCGGCCCAGGCCTGTTCGCCCAGGCGGCCGGCGCGGCGCTCGTCCCAGTACTTGAAGGCGTCGGAGCCGGAGCCCAGCACCTTGCCCTTCCAGTTGCCGCGCAGCATGGGGCCGGCCGGCAGGTAGATGAAGGGAATGCCCATGCTGAGCGCGCCCATGGTGAGGCCGGGCGTGGTCTTGTCGCAGCCGCCCATCAGCACGGCACCGTCGATGGGGTGGCTGCGCAGCAACTCTTCGGTTTCCATCGCAAGGAAGTTGCGATAGAGCATGGTGGTTGGCTTGACCATGCTCTCGGAAAGCGAGATGGCCGGCAGCTCGAGCGGAAAGCCGCCCGCCTGCAGCACGCCGCGCTTCACGTCTTCCACGCGCTGCCTGAAGTGCGAGTGGCACTGGTTGGCGTCGCTCCAGGTGTTGACGATGGCGATGACGGGCTTGCCCATCCAGTCGGCGTAGCTGTAGCCCATCTGCAGCACGCGCGAGCGATGGCCGAAGGAGCGGAAGTCGTCGGGCGCAAACCAGCGGGCGCTGCGAAGGGATTCGTAGGGGCGTTTCGTCAAGGGGTTGTCTCCATGGGCGCTGCACTGCAGGTGCGGCCTTGCCGGCCCGCGCCGGCGTCTTTCCGAGAATTAAAACACTAGTATATTAGTGCGTCAATGACACAATCGCCGGCGATGAGCGCCTCCCCGAAGATCCGACTTGACCGCACCCGCCTTGCCGCGCCCCAGGTGCTGGAGAAACTGCGCGAAGCCATCCTTGCGCTCGAACTCGTCCCCGGCACCGTGCTGCAGCGGCAGGAGCTGGCCGATCGTTTCGGCGTGAGCCAGACACCCGTGCGCGAGGCGCTGCTCAGGCTCGACGAGGAAGGGCTGGTGAACGTGTATCCCCAGCACGCGACGCTGGTGAGCCGCATCGACATCTCCGCCGCGCGCGAAGCGCACTTCCTTCGCCGCTCCATCGAGCTGGAGCTGGTGCACCAGCTGGCAATCGAAGAATCGCCGGGGCTGGTCGATCAGCTGAAGGGCGTCATCGCCCAGCAGGCATCGCTCGCCAACTCGCAGCGCTACAGCGACTTCGTCAGCGCCGACCGCGCATTCCATCGCCTGATGTACGAAGCCGGCGGCGTGCTGGGTCTGTGGGACCTGGTGGGTCGCGTCTCCGGCCACGTCGACCGGCTGCGCCGCCTGCACCTGCCGACCGCCGGCAAGACCGAGGCGATCCTGCGCGACCACCGCGCCATCGTGCGGGCCATCGAGGCGAAGAACCCGGACGCGGCACAGGCCGCGCTGCGCAAGCACCTGTCGGGCACGCTCAGCGCGGTGAACGAAATCTGCAAGCAGTATCCCGACTACGTGACCCCTTGAACGGGGCCTCGCCGCGCTTCAGCCCAGCGCGTCGTTCACCTGCTCCCTGAACTCGCTCAGGCTCACCGCCGCGCCGATCTCCCTCGGCAGCGCGTCGCGCACCGAGAAAACGCCCAGCACCTTCGCGCCCGCCACCAGCGGCAGATGTCGAAAGCCCCGCTCCAGCATCAGCACCACGGCGTCGGACACCAGCGTCTCGGGCGGCACGCAGATCGGGTTGGGTGTCATCACCTCGCGCACCGAGGTGCCGTCGGGGTCCAGCCCCTTGGCGAGCACGCGGGTCATGAGGTCGCGCTCGGTCAATATGCCCAGCAGCGTGTCGGGAAGTTCCATGACGAGCACGCTGCCGCAGTTGGCGCGCGTCATCACGCATGCGGCGTCGCGCACGGTGGCCTGCGGGGCCACGCTGAGCACGTGCTTGCGCGAAATCGATTGGAAAACGGTGCGCTCGGACATGATGCGCCCTCCGTGAGTCGAACCCTGAATGGTGCCGCCGGCCGTTGCTCAGCGCAAGGAGGCGTTGAGCCGTTCCAGCGCCTGGGCGCCGGGGCACAGCTGTTGCGGCCCCAACGCATTGAGCGGCCGGTCGCAGGTGTTGAGTGCGGTGTGCAGGTCGGTGGCCAGCGGGTCGACGTAGAGCAGCCCCGTCACCACCTCGCCCATCTCGTGATGCCGCTGCATGTAGGCCATGGCGGCGAAGCGGTCGCCCGGGTCGTAGTCCGGGTGCAGGCTGCGCAGGCGCAGCAGCGTGCCGTCGTGCTGGCGCACGTCCATCACTTCGCCGGGCTCCATGTCCACGGCGATCTCCTCCCGCCCGCTGATGAAGTCGATGCGGCTCACCGCCTCGTTGTGCTCGCGGATGTAGTCGTAGCTCTTGGTGCTGCCCGGATGGTTGTTGAAAGCCACGCAGGGGCTGATCACGTCGATGAAGGCCGAGCCTCCATGGCTGATCGCGCCCTTGATGAGCGGCACCAGCTGCGCCTTGTTGCCCGAGAACCCCCGGCCCACGTAGCTCGCGCCGAGCTGCAGCGCCATGGCCACCAGGTCGACCGGGCTGTCGGTGTTGACCACGCCCTTCTTGCTCTTGGAGCCCTGGTCGGCGGTCGCCGAGAACTGGCCCTTGGTGAGGCCGTACACGCCGTTGTTCTCCACGATGTAGGCCATGCGCACGCCGCGCCGCATGGCATGGGCGAACTGGCCCAGGCCGATGGAAGCCGAGTCGCCGTCGCCCGAAACGCCGAGGTACAGCAGGTCACGATTGGCCAGGTTAGCGCCGGTCAGCACGCTGGGCATGCGCCCGTGCACGGTGTTGAAGCCGTGCGATGCGCCGAGGAAGTAGTCCGGCGTCTTCGAACTGCAGCCGATGCCCGAGAGCTTGGCCACGCGATGCGGCTCGATGTCCAGCTCCCAGCAGGCCTCGATGATGGATGCCGAGATCGAGTCATGCCCGCAGCCCGCGCACAGCGTGGAAATCTTGCCCTCGTAGTCGCGCCGCGTGTAGCCCACCTTGTTGGTGGCCAGCGTCGGATGCCGCAGCTTCGGCTTGGCGAGGTAAGTCATGCGGCCTCCTTCGCATTGGTGGTAGTGGTGCCTTGCGCGCTCGTCTTGCCGGCGTGCGCCTCGATCGCCTGCACGATGAAGCGCGCGGTGATGGGCGTTCCGTCGAAGTGCAGCACACGCACCAGCTTCGCCGGATCGGCGTCCAGCTCGTTGACCAGCAGGCTGCGCATCTGCGCGTCGCGGTTCTGCTCGACCACGAACACGCGCGAGTGCTGCGCAAGAAACTCCACCACGCTCTCGGGAAACGGAAAGGCCCTCAGCCGCATCGCGTCGAGATGGATTCCGCGCTCTTCCAGCGCCTGCAGCGCCTCGTGCATCGATGGGCTGGTGGAGCCAAAGTAGATGACGCCCAGCTCGGTCTTCTGCGCGGCAGTCCGCAGCACCGGCTGCGGCACCAGCGTGGCTGCGGTCGCGAACTTCTTCAGCAGCCGCTCCATGTTGTAGATGTAGTCCGGCCCGCGCTCCGAGTAGCGCGCATAGGCATCGCGCGTCGTGCCGCGCGTGAAGTAGCTGCCCTTGGTCGGGTGCGTGCCCGGCAGCGTGCGCCAGGGGATGCCGTCGCCGTCCACGTCCTTGTAGCGGCCGAAGTCGCGGCCCGCCTCCAGCTCCTCGGCGGTCATGACCTTGCCGCGGTCGTAGGCCTTGCTGTCGTCCCACTCGAAGGGCTTGCACAGGCGCTGGTTCATGCCGATGTCGAGGTCGGTCATCACGAACACCGGCGTCTGCAGCCGGTCGGCCAGGTCCAGCGCCGCGGCGGCATGCTCGAAGCACTCGTGCGGGTCTTCGGGAAACAGCAGCACATGTTTGGTATCGCCGTGCGACGCATAGGCGCAGCAAAGAATGTCGGCCTGCTGCGTGCGCGTGGGCATGCCGGTCGAGGGGCCGCCGCGCTGCACGTTGATGAGAGTGACCGGAATCTCCGCGAAGTAGGCCAGCCCGATGAACTCCGTCATCAGCGAGATGCCCGGCCCCGAGGTCGCGGTGAAGGCCCGCGCGCCGTTCCATCCGGCACCGACCACCACGCCGATCGATGCGAGCTCGTCCTCGGCCTGCACGATGGCGAAGCGGTGCTGGCCGGTGGACTGATCGACGCGGAACTTGGTGCAGTACTTCTGGAAGGCCTCGGCCACCGATGACGACGGCGTGATCGGATACCACGCGGCCACCGTCGCGCCGCCGTACACGCAGCCCAGTGCCGCCGCGCTGTTGCCGTCCACGAAGATCCTGTCGCCCACCCGGTCGGCGCGCCGCACCTTCAGCCCCACGGGCTCGCGCAGGTTCTCGCGCGCGAAGTCGCAGCCCAGGTGAAGGGCCTGCACGTTGGAGGCGAGCAGTTTCTCCTTGCCCTTGTACTGCTCGCCGAAGAGCTTCTCGACCACCTCGGGCTCGATGCCCAGCAGGATGGCCAGCGCGCCCACGTAGACGATGTTCTTGAACAGCTGCCGCTGGCGCGGGTCCTGGTAGACGGCGTTGCAGATCTCGGTGAGCGGCATGCCGATCACGCGGATGTCCTCGCGGAACTTCGAAGGCGGCAGCGGCCGTGTGCTGTCGTAGAAGAGATAGCCGCCGGGCGCCAGCTCGGCGATGTCGGCGTCCCAGGTCTGCGGGTTCATCGCGACCATCATGTCGGTGCCGCCGCGCCGGCCCAAGTGTCCCTGCTCGGTCACGCGCACCTCGTACCAGGTCGGCAGGCCCTGGATGTTGCTGGGGAAGATGTTGCGCGGGCTCACCGGCACGCCCATGCGCAGGATGGCCTTGGCGAACAGTTCGTTGGCCGATGCCGAACCCGAGCCGTTGACGTTGGCGAACTTGATGACGAAGTCGTTGACCGCCTCGATCTGCTTCATGCGGTCTCCTTCCGGCTTTGCTCCGAGGTCTTTTCCTGCCCGGCGAGCGTCATCTTCAGCAGGAACTTCTGCATGTCCCACGCGCCGGTCGGGCAGCGTTCGGCGCACAGGCCGCAGTGCAGGCAGACGTCCTCGTCCTTCACCATCACGCGGCCCGTCTTCAGCCCGCCGGATACGTACAGGTCCTGCGCCAGATTGAGCGCGGGCGCCTTCAGGCGCGAGCGCAGCTCCTCTTCATCG
This sequence comes from Variovorax sp. 278MFTsu5.1, assembly GCF_048305045.1. Classification (NCBI taxonomy): domain Bacteria; kingdom Pseudomonadati; phylum Pseudomonadota; class Betaproteobacteria; order Burkholderiales; family Comamonadaceae; genus Variovorax; species Variovorax sp. 278MFTsu5.1. Next base: position 2,198,542 of record NZ_CP157622.1, on the reverse strand, counting down.
GAGTTCTCGACGAAGTTGATGCAGTCCATGGGGCAGATGTCCACGCACGCGTCGCATTCGATGCAGGCGGGCTCGTTGAACACCGTCTGCACGTCGCAGTTCAGGCAGCGTGCGGCTTCCTTGAAGGCGGTGGCGGCGTCGAAGCCCAGTTCCACCTCCACCCGGATGCTGGCCAGCGCCGCCTCGGCCTTGGCCCACGGCACCTTGTAGCGAAGGTCGTTGGAGGTGTCGTTGTCGTAGCTCCACTCATGGATGCCCATCTTCTGCGACACCAGGTTGGTCATCGGCGGCGGGCGGGCCTCAATGGGCTCCGCGCGCAGCAGCTTGTCGATGGACACCGCGGCCTCGTGGCCGTGCGCCACGGCGGTGATGATGTTCTTCGGCCCGAAGGCCGCGTCGCCGCCGAAGAACACGTTGGGCACTGTCGACTGGAAAGTGTTCGCGTCAAGCACCGGCAGGCCCCACTTGTCGAAGTCGATGCCGCAGTCGCGCTCGATCCAGGGGAACGAATTCTCCTGGCCCACTGCCACCAGCACCTCGTCGCATTCGAAGTACGCCTCGGGCTCGCCCGTGGGCTCCAGCGTGCGGCGGCCCTTGTCGTCGTACACGGCCTTGACGATTTCGAAGCGCATGCCCACGAGCTTGCCGTTGTCGTGCACGAAGGCCTTGGGCACATGGAAATTGATGATCGGAATGCCCTCGTGCGCGGCGTCTTCCTTCTCCCACGGAGAAGCCTTCATCTCGTCGAAGCCGCTGCGCACGATGACCTTCACGTCGCTGCCGCCCAGGCGCCGGGCCGAGCGGCAGCAGTCCATCGCCGTGTTGCCGCCGCCCAGCACGATCACGCGCCGGCCGATGCTGGTCACATGGCCGAAAGAGACGGAGCTCAGCCAGTCGATGCCGATGTGGATGCTGGCTGCGGCTTCCTTGCGGCCCGGAATGTCCAGGTCGCGCCCGCGCGGCGCACCGCAGCCGACGAAGATCGCGTCCCAGCCCTGCCCCATCAGCGTCTTCATCGAATCGATGCGCTCGCCGCCGCGGAACTCCGCGCCCAGGTCGAGCACGTAGCCCGTCTCCTCGTCGATGATCGACTCGGGCAGGCGGAAGCGCGGTATCTGCGTGCGGATGAAGCCGCCGGGCTTGGCTTCGCCGTCGAACACCGTCACCTCATAGCCCAATGGCGCCAGGTCGCGCGCGACGGTGAGTGAGGCCGGCCCCGCGCCGATGCAGGCCACGCGCTTGCCGTTCTTCGGCACGGGCCTGGGCATGCGCGCGCGCACGTCCTCCTTCATGTCGGCAGCCACGCGCTTGAGTCTGCAGATGGCGACCGGCTCCGGGGCCTCTGTATTGCTTTCTTCCACACGCCCGCGCCTGCAGGCCGGCTCGCAGGGCCTGTCGCAGGTGCGCCCCAGGATGCCGGGGAAGACGTTGGAGACCCAGTTGACCATGTACGCATCGCCGTATCGGCGCTGCGCGATCATGCGTATGTACTCGGGGACGGGAGTGTGCGCCGGGCAGGCGTACTGGCAATCGACGACCTTGTGAAAGTAGGCCGGGTTGGCAATGTTCGTTCGCTGCAACACGTGTCTCCTGGCTGTCGCCCGGAACCCCGCAGGGGCCGACGAGTGGCTGGTGGTGTTTTTTGCGCAGTATGCGCCCCGCCTACGGAAGCGCAAGCTTGGTGGAATCCCGCACCGGGGCCGCTGGCGCTGCGGCCAAAGCATCTGCGCCGGGAGGGCGATTCCCCCATTGCGGTCTTCATGCGCTCACAATGTCCGCCGGTTACTCCACGGGACGACACCATGAGCGTTTTGCACATGTTTCTACCGGTATGCGAGCCGGCGCGCAGCGAGGCGCTGGCTCAGTTGCGGAAGACGCACCACCTGCCCCGCCACCTCGTCAAGGGCATTGCGATAAGGCACCACGCCGGGAGCGAACAGGCCGGCGCGCCCGACGCGCAGCAGGCCCAGCTGCAGGCACAGACACCGCCGCAGGAAGCACAGGCACAGGCCTCGCCGCAATAGCTCCGGCCCCAGCCGGGCCGAAGATCACTGGCTGGCGTTCGGCGTCGCGCGCGCCAGCAGCCGGATGTGCTCGAAATCGAGCAGGTCCAGTGCGTGCCGCACGGCCTCGACCAGCGCCGAATGGCGCGCGTCGGCCGCGAGGCGGTCGGCCCATTCGTGAAGGTCGCTCCAGCGGCCGTCCCGCGCGAGCGTTTCCAGTTCGTCGCGCACCGCCGCGGGCAACGGCTCGATGGCGGGCACCGGCATGCGCCTGGGCTTGTGGACCAGCGCCGGGTTCGGCAGCGGCCTTGCGAGCACGGGCACCAGTTCCTTCGGCGCCTCCTTCACGATCACCGAGAAGCGCACGCGCGTGCCCAGGTTGCGGCGGCTCTCCAGCTGCAGCCGCCCGCCCATGTGCTGCACGATGCGCCGGGCGATGGCCAGCCCGAGCCCATGGCCGTTGGAACTGGGCGCACCCTGCTCGAAGGCGCGCATGATGCGCGCCTGCTCTTCCTTCTCGATGCCCACGCCGCTGTCCCACACGTCGAACTCGAGCCGCCATGAATCCTCGCGCGGCCGGGCCTGCACGCGCAGGCCCATCTTGCCGTCGCGCGTGAACTTCGCGGAGTTCGACAGGAGGTTCAGCAGCAGCTGCTGGAAGCGCTTGCTGTCCAGGTACACGGCGGTCGGCAGGGCGCCGAGCACGTCGAGCTCGAAGCGGTTGTGCTGGCGCTGCGCGAGCGTGTCGGCGTACTGCGCGATGTCGTCGATCAGCGCACGCAGGTGCACCGGCTTCGCTTCGAAGGAAAAGGGCAGCAGCTCGCTCCTGGCGTAGTCGAGCAGGTCGTCCACGAGCGCGAGCTGGTAGGCCGCGCTGCGCTCGATGGCCTGCAGCCTCTCGGGCGGCACAGCGTCGTCGTCGTTGAGCCGGCGCACGTTGCCGATGATGGTCGACAGCGGCGCGCGCAAGTCGTGGCTGATGTAGGCCAGCAGCTGCGTCTGCTCGCGCGCTTGCTGGTCGGCCTGCTCCAGCGCCGCGTTCAGCGCGTGCGTCTTGCGCTCCACTTCCTCGCGCAGCCGCTGCTGCTCCTCCGCCTGCCAGTGCGCCAGCGTGCGCTGCGCCGAATGCCGCTGCCGCGACAGGTGCTGCGCCCACGCCGCCAGCGCCACCAGACCGACCAGCATGCCCGGGAAGCCCAGCGCATAGGCGTCGAAGCCGCGGATCATGTGCGCCGGCATCGCCAGCTCGACCAGCCGCAGGCACACGCCGACGGCGACGATGCTCATCACCGGAAACGCCAGCCTCCCGCCCGGCCCCGCGCGGCGCATGTAGATGAAGGTGCTGACGGTCAGCGAAACCACCACCAGCGGCGCGCTCAGCGTGCCCGCCATCGCGAAGGGCGCATAGGGGCCGACGAGCGTGCCCAGCACCACCACGCACTGCGCGAGCGCGAGCACGAAAAGCCATCGCAGCCCGGGCACGCGCACCGGCCCGCGCCGCGACACGGTGTACAGGTACCACATCAGCGAGAGCACGCAGCAGCCCGCGGTGACGCCGGCCGCGCGGTAGCTCCACTCGATGCTGTCGGGCCACAGCGCGAGCCGCGCGTGGCCGCGGTACGTGCTCTCGTAGAGCGCCACCAGCGCGAAGCCCATGCTCTGCAGCGCCATCGCGAGGTTGCGCGAGATGACCCACAGCGACAGCGAATACACCGACAGCACCAGCAGCCCGCCGATGAGCAGGCCGTCGATCAGCGCGTGGCTGCTTTCCGACATGCGCCAAGCCTCCGCCGAATACAGCTTCGGCACGAGCTTGACGCTGCTGTCGGTGCGCACGCGCACCAGCACGCGCGCCTGCTCGCCGGGGCGCAGGTCGAGGTCGAGCGTAGGCACGCGGTCACGGTCGCGGCCCGCGCTGGAGCGCGCCGACACGCCCGCCTGCTCGTGCGTCCAGCTGGCCCAGCCGGCGAGTTCGCGGCGGGCGTGGAAGTCGACGAACTGCAGCCAGGTGGCATCGAGCACCAGCCGCAGCGGCTGGATGGTGGCGCTGCCGTTCACCACGGTCAGGCGCAGCCAGAAGGCGGATCTGGAGAAGCCCGGACGCATGCGCGCGGAGTTACCGGGCTGGAAGCCGTCGGGCGAGTCGTCCGGCAGCGCATCGACCTCGTCGAGCGTGAGCTGCGCGCCGGTGTCCTCGAACATTTCGACGCGCGTGTCGAGCAGCACCGGCCAGCGGGTCTCGTCGTCGATGCGCAGCACGTCCGCCCAGGCGGCGGGAAGCGCCATCAGCCAGAGGACGGCGCACAGCAGGAGCGCGCGAGCGCAGTGAATGCCGCGAATGCCGTGAATGCCGCGAATGCCGCAAGGGCCCGGGGTGGTCACCGCCTTTGCGCTGCCGCGTCAGGCCGAAGGCACCGACGGCGGCGCGGCTGCCGCGGCGCGCGCCTGGCGGAATGCGGTGGGCGTGCGGCCGAAACGTTCGCGGAATGCGGTCGAGAAATTGGCGGCACCCGAAAAACCCACTGCCAGAGCCACTTCTTCCACGCTGAGCGCCGAGCCCGCGAGCAGCCGCTGCGCCTCGGCAAGCCGGGCCTCGCGCGCGAACTCGAACACCGTGCGGCCGGTCTGCTCCCTGAACACGCGCGACAGGCGCTTCTCGTGCGTGCCCACGCTCGCGGCCAGCGCGGGCAGCGCCGGCACGTTGGCGAGGTCGGCGCGCACCAGCCGCTCGACGGCCTGGGCGAGCACACGGTCGGCATGGTCCGCAGCGGGCTCGCCACGGGCGTGCTCCAACGCGCTCTCGGCCTCGTCGATGCAGGCCTGCGCCTGCTCGCGGCAGCTCGCGAGCGCGAGGTGCACCGCCACGCGCGCCAGCACTTCCGCCGGCTCGAAGGGCTTGAGGATGTAGTCGACGGCGCCTTCGCGCAGGCCGGTGAGGCGCTCTTCCACCGAGCTCGACGAGGTCACGAAGATCACCGGGATGCGCGCGGTCGCGCGATCTGCCTTCAGCAGCCGGCAGGTGGCGTAGCCGTCGGTGGCGCCCATGCGCACGTCCAGCAGCACCAGGTCGGGCTGCAGCGCGGTCGCACGCCGGTAGCCCTCGAGCGCATCGAATGCGAGGCTGATGCGGTGCCCCGCCTCTCGCAGCGTTGCCAGCAACAGCTGCAGCTCTTCGATGTTGTCGTCGATGACGAGGATGTGCGCGCGCCGGGGCGGCGTGGTCGACCAGTAGGACATGGGCGTCGAGCGTAGGAGTGCGTCGCCTAAACGCAGCGTGAATTAGTTCACATTCAGTTCACATTATGTTGCATTAGTAAACAAATGTCATCATTGGCAAAGCTTTTGTCCTGAATCGCAAAAGTGGCCCCTGGGGGGCCGCCGAAGAATCCCGCCCTTTCCGGAGCACCCCGCCGCCTTCGCGGCGCCAGAACGAAAGGTGCCCGGCCACCAGAGCCATCACGAGGGACGGGATGTTCAGGACCCCATCGAATCTGTCGCACGCGCAGGAGCGCCGCGACTTGTCTTCCAACGCCGCGCGACTGCGGCACTGCCTGAGGCGCATCGCCGCGCCTCTCGCGGGGCTGCTCTTCGCCACCGCCGCGCACGCGGTGCCGCAGGTGTCGAGCCTGGTGCATTCGCCGGACATCCTTCCCGCCGGCGGCACGGTGACGAGCACCGTCACCATCGCCGAGACCGACAGCCTGCCGATCGGCGCACCGGGTGCGTCGTTCACATACACGATTCCCGGCAATTCGATCTACATGGGCACCGGCACGGTCCCCGTGGGCAGCTGCTCGGCGACCATTTCCGTGGGCACGGCCGGCCCCGGCACGCTGACCTGCTCGGGCATCACGCTCGCGGCGAACCAGCTTCGCGACTTCCAGGTGCTGCTGCGCACGGTCTCGCAGGGCACGCTGACCGTGACCGCCACACCCAGCGGCGGCGGCTCCAGCGAGACGAAGATCATCACCGTGAACCAGGGCGCCGACGTGGCGGTGGCCATCAGCGCCCCGGCCACCGCGCCGAGCGGCTCGACGGTGCCGATCGTCTTCACGCTCACCAACAACGGCCCCGACACCAGCACCGGCTCGACGCTGACCTACCCGATTCCCACGGGCCTGTCGGTGTCGGGCAGCGGCCTGCCTTCGGGCTGTTCGATCACGGGCAGCGAACTGCGCTGCAACGTGCCGGCCACGCCGGCCACCGCCGGCAGCAACAGCCGCACCTACAGCATCAACGCCGTGGTCACCGCGGGCGCGGGCTCCACCATCACGCACCAGCCGGCCGTGGCGGCCGCGGGTTCGGTGGAGGACGGCGTTTCCACCAACAACGGCGCCACCGCCAACACCACCGTGACGGCGGGCTACGTGCTCGCGCTCGCGAAGAGCCACGACGGCGGCCAGCTGCTGGTGGGCCAGCGCTTCAACTTCAGGCTGAGCCCGAGCTTCAGCGGCACCGCGCCCACGGGCGTGACGCTGACCGACACCATTCCCGCCAACTTCGCGATCCAGACGCTGCCCAGCCAGCCGGCCGGCTGGAGCTGCTCCGCCAGCGGCCAGACGGTGAGCTGCACGCGCAGCAACATCGGCGGCAGCGGCGGCGCGAACGTGGCGCTCGGCGACATCGTGGTGCCGGTCATCGCGATGACCGCCGGCACCGGCATCGTCAACGAAGCCACCGTGAGCGCGACCGGCCCCATCGCCAACTCGGCCACCGGCAGCGTGCCGGCCGACGTGGCGGTCTCGGCCACCGACTTCCGCGCCGACAAGCGCCGCGGCTGGCCGCAGAACAACGTGCCGCTGGGCCAGGCCTTCGACTACCAGGTCGGCAGCACCAACCTCGGCGGCACCCGCCTGCTCGCGGGCAGCACCATCCAGCTGGTGGACGACCTGCCCGCCGGCGTGCAGATCAACAGCGTCACCCAGCGCGACGGCTACACCTGCACGGTGACCAAGGGCGGCGCCACCGTCGTGCCGACGCCCGCGACGCCTGTGCCCGGCCCCGCCACCGTGACCTGCACGCGCACGCTCGCGGCCGACATCGGCGTGGACACCTCCAACGGCAGCAGCGCGCGCAACGGCGGCTACATCATCGTGAACGCCACCATCCCGTCGCTGCCGGCGGGCGGCCAGATCGTCAACAGCATGTGCGTGAACGTGGCGCTGCCCGCGGCAGCGCCCACGCTCGGCGCCGACCCCGACGCCAACACCGGCAACGACTGCGTGAGCCTGGGCACCGGCGCGAACGACGGCGCCACCGCGGCCGACGTGAAGGTGCTCAAGCGCGTGGTGGGCATCGGCGACGGCGCGGGCAACCGGCAGGTCGCGGGCCAGGACGTCACCTGGCAGATCGAGGTGGTCAACGCCGGCCCCTCCGAGGCGCAGAACGTGGTCGTCACCGACGCCTTCGCCCAGGTGATCGGCGCGGGCGCCGTCACCCAGACGCCCAACGGCGGCACCTTCGCGGGCACCTGCGCGCTGCCGGCCAACGGCAGCGGCTTCGGGCAGGCGTCGCTGTCGAACTGCACGCTGTCGACCCTGCCGGTCTGCCGCGCGAGCACCGACCCCGCCAGCGCCCTGCCGCTGTGCCCCGTCATCCAGGTGGTCGCGAAGCACTACGGCGACGGCGCATCGGCAACCGATCACGGCTTCCAGATCAACAACACCGCCAACGCGCTGGCAACCACGCCGGCCGATCCGAACCTGGCCAACAACGACGGCAGCGCCACCGCCTACCTGCTGGCGCGCGCCGATGTCACGGTCACCAAGTCGGCAAGCCCCGCCACGGTGCCGGTCGGCCAGCTGCTCACCTACACGCTCACGGCACGCAACCAGAGCCTCGCGCAGGGCAACATGAGCCGCGCCTACGACGTGCACGTGGTCGACACGCTGCCGGCCAACCTGATGTTCATCTCCGCCACCGCCTCTGGCGGCGGCAGCTGCAGCACGCAGCCGAGCAAGACCCAGCCCACGGGCACCGGCACCACCAACAACCAGCTGGAGTGCGCCTGGAGTTCGCTGGACCGCAACGTGCAGCAGACCGTCTCGGTGCAGGTGCGGCCGCTGTACGTGCTCAACGGCTCCACGGTGACCAACAGCGTGCACGTCTCCACGGCCACGCCGGAGATCAGCACCACCAACAACGACGCCACCGTGCCGGCCACCATCGGTGCGCCGGTGTACGACCTGGTCGTCACCAAGCGCGACGACGTCGACCCGGTGAACGTGGGCGACGACGTGGGCTACACCATCACGGTGTCGAACAACAGCGCCTCGACGGCGGAAGACGTGCGCATGGTCGACACGCTGCCGCTGCCAGGGCCGAGCGGCGAGGCGCCGCCCACGCTGGTGTCGGTGACCGCGCCGGGCGGCACCACCTTCGCGCTGGCCAACGGCGCCGCGATCGGCTCGGCCGGCGGGCAGATTGTCTTCACCATCCCGACGCTGGGCGGCAAGCAAGGTTCGTCGGGGGCAACCGGAGAGCCCGACACGCTGCAGTTCCGCGTGGTGCTGCGCGGCGTTTCGCGCGGCACCTTCCAGAACAACGCCAGGGTCGACTTCTTCGAAGCCGCGCGCAACGCCTTCGACACCGTGCAGGGCAACAACGCGGTGGCCGAGAACACCACCTTCCGCTTCAAGGCCGACGTGCAGGTGGTCTCCAAGGCCGCCGTCGTGGCCGGCACCAACACGCCGCTGGGCACCGTCTCCTCGGCGGTGCCCTTCGACTGGATCGTGCAGCTGCGCAACAACGGCCCCGACAGCGCCGAAACCACCGCCTTCACCGATAACCTGCCCGCACCGCTGGTGCTGGCCGGCACGCCGGTGTTCACCGTGACCGGGGGCAGCTTCACGCCCGCCGCGCCCACCTGCATAGGCACGGCCGGCAGCAGCGCCGTGAGCTGCGCCATCGCTTCGATGCCGGCCAACGGCACGGCCACCGTGCGCATTCCGGTGCGCTTCAGCGGCGCGGCGCCGGCCAACGGCACCGTGCTCACCAATCGCGCCCACATCGTCACCACCGGTTCGGGCGACACCAACGGCGGCACTGATCCGGACGGCGGCAACAACTTCAACGACGGTTCCGTGACCGTGCAGAACAGCGCGCTCTCGGGCCGCGTGTATGAAGACCTCAACGGCAACGGCCTGATCGACGGCGGCGAGCCCGCCATCGCCGGCGTGACCATCCGCCTGACCGGCACCGACAGCTCGGGCAATGCGGTCTCGATGACCACCACCACCGACGCGGGCGGCAACTGGGCCTTCACCGTGCCCGCAGGCACCTACAGCGTGACGGAGGACCAGCCCGCCGCATACCTGCCCGGCATCACGCGTGCCGGCACCGTCAGCGGTGCGGGCAGCACGCCCGGCACCGTGCCGCCGGGCACCGGCAACGGCCCGAACGGCTCCAACGCCAACCGCATCGACAACATCGTGCTCGGCACGGGCGGCGCCTCCAGCGCCAACAACTTCGGCGAGGTGCGCGCCTCGAGCCTGGCCGGCCGCGTCTACCAGGACGCCGACTACAACAACACGGCCAGCCCGGGCGATCCCGGCATCGCCGGCGTGACCGTCACGCTCACCGGCACCGACATGTTCGGCAACCCGGTATCGCTGACCACCACCACGGCGGCCAGTACCGGCAACTACGCCTTCAACAACCTCACGCCCGGCACCTACGTGCTGACCGAGACGCAGCCCGCGGGCTTCGCCGACGGCAGCGACACGGCCGGCAGCGCCGGCGGCACTGCGGGCAACGACGTGGTGAACGCCATCGCACTGGCTTCCAACGTGAACGGCACCGGCTACAACTTCGGCGAGCTGCTCACCCGCATCACCACGCGCGTGTTCGTCGACGGCAACAACGACGGCGTCCCGCAGGCGGGCGACACCGGCATCCCGAACGTCGAACTGCGCCTGACGGGCACGGACGCCGCGGGCAACGCGGTGAACCTGCTCGCAGTGGCCACCGGCACGCCGGGCGGCTACGAGTTCCGCAACGTGCCTCCCTCGGGCGCGGGCGGCTACACCATCACCGAGACGCAGCCGGCCAACTACGCGCCCGGCAAGGCCAACAACAACGGCCAGCCCGGCACGCCGCAAGGCGGCGGCAACGTCATCGGCGGCGTGACCGTCCCGGGCACCAACGTGCCGCTGACGCAGGGCGAATACTGGTTCGGCGAACTGCTGCCCAGCGGCATCTCCGGCCGCGTCTACTACGACCGCGACGGCAACGGCGCGCAAGGCGCGCCGGCCACCGAGCCGGGGCTGGCGGGCGTGACCATCACGCTCACCGGCACCGACGTCAACGGCCAGGCGGTGTCGCGCACCGCCACCACCGACGCCAGCGGCGACTACAGCTTCCCGAACCTCGCACCGGGCAGCTACGCCGTGACCGAGGCGCGCCCCGCGGGCTACCTGCCCGGCATCACGCGCGCCGGCAACGTCAGCGGCGCAGGGAGCACGCCCGGCTCGGTGCCCACCAGCGGCAGCGGCGTGAGCAACGGTCCCAACGGCTCGACCGCGAACGTCATCCAGAACATCGTGCTGGGCGCGGCGGGCGCGGGCTCCACCGGCAACAACTTCTCGGCCGTGAAGCCGGCAAGCCTCTCGGGCTACGTGTACGCCGACGTGGCCCCCTCCAACGGCACGCGCGACACCGGCGAGCCCGGCATCGCCGGCACCACCATCCGCGTGACCGGCACCGACTTCCAGGGCAACCCGGTCGACCGCACGGTGCAGACCGCGGCCGACGGCCACTACCTGGTGGACGCGCTCACGCCCGGCACCTACCAGATCGACGAGACCCAACCCGCCGGCGTGGCCGACGGCCCCGAGTCGCTGGGCACCGTGGGCGGCGCGCCGCGCGGCACCGCCAACCCCGGCGGCACCAACGACCGCTTCGGCGGCCTGGCGCTGGTGTCGGAAGACGCGGGCATCGACTACAACTTCGGCGAGCGCGGCGGCCAGATCGCGGGCTGGGTGTACGTCGACACCAACAACGACGGCGTGCGCCAGCCCACAGAGGCCGGCATTCCGGGCGTGACGCTCACGCTCACCGGCCGCTCGGCCAGCGGGCTCGCGGTGAATGCCACGGTGGTCACCGACGCGAACGGCCGCTATGTCTTCACCGGCCTGCTGCCGGCCGACGCGGCGGGCTACACCATCCGCGAGACGCAGCCCGTGACCTACGCCGACGGCCTGGACGCCGTGGGCACGGTCGAGGGCGCGGCCACCGGCACGCTGGGCAACGACGTCATCGGCGCCATCGCCTACCGCGGCGGCAACGGCGACAACTACAACTTCGGCGAACGCGGCGCATCGCTGGCGGGCACCGTCTACAACGACGCCAACCGCAACGGCAAGCGCGAGCCGCAGGACCTGCCGATCGCGGGCGTGACCATCACGCTCACCGGCACCGACGCGGCCGGCCAGCCGGTGACGCGCACCGCCGTCACCGACGCCAACGGCCGCTACGAGCTGCCCGGCCTGCCCCTGCCCGGCAGCGGCGGCTACACCATCACCGAGACGCAGCCCAGCGGCTACGACGAAGGCATCGCCATCCCCGGCACGCTGGGCGGCACCGCGCAGGGCACGAACCAGATCCGCGTGAACTTCACCGGCCTGGAAGCCAACGGCACCGGCTACGACTTCACCGAGCACAGCAACCAGCCCGCGTCGCTCACCGGCACCGTGTGGTTCGACCTGAACCACAACCGCACCCGCGAATCGGGCGAAGGCCAGGGCGAAGGCTGGACGGTCGAGCTGATGCGCTGCGCCGACGGCGGCAACGCCTGCGCGGAGAACGCGGCCACCGTGCTCTACACCGTGACCACTGGCGCCGACGGCAGCTACCGCTTCGGCGACCTCGTGCCCGGCGAATACCGCGTGCGCTTCCGCTCGCCCGACGGCCGCGTCGTGGGCGGCGTGTGGCCGACCGACGCCGCGCAGAACGGCGCCAACGGCCCCTACCCGACGCCTGCCGCGAGCGACCCGCGCTTCAGCATCAAGGTGCGCGTGAGCGCGGGCGCCAACATCCAGAAGCAGGACCTGCCCTACGACCCGGGCGGCGTGGTGTATGACAGCGTGAGCGGCACGCCCGTGCCCGGCGCGCTGGTGAAGCTGGTCGGCCCGGCGGGCTTCGACCCCTCGCAGCACCTGCTCGACGGACGCGACAGCTACACCACCGGCACCAGCGGCTACTACGACTTCTTCGTGCTGCCGGGCGCGCCGGCCGGCGAGTACCGCCTCGTCATCACGCCGCCGGGGGCCTACCTGCCCTCCTCGATGTACCCGCCCGCGGCCGGCGCGCTCGGCACGCAGTCGTGCGCCGCGCCCGCCAACGGCCCGGCACCCGCGCAGACAAAGCCCTGCGTGGTGAGCCCCGGCGCGGCACTGGTGCCGGGCGCGGGCTACTACATGCTGTTCAACATGCCGGGCGGCGGCGGCCAGCACGTGGTGGCCAACAACATCCCGCTCGATCCGTCGAACGCCACGCTCATCGAGCTGCGCAAGACCACCTCGAAGCTCACCGTGAAGAAGGGCGAACTGCTGCCCTACCGCATCACGGCGCGCAACACGCGCGGCACCACGGTGCCGGGCGTGGCCGTGGTCGACACGCTGCCGCCGGGCTTCCGGTACATCCAGGGTTCGCTCAGCGTGCGCACGCTGCCCGGCGGCGTGGCGCTGCCGGTGGTGCCGCAGGTCAGCGGCCGCCAGGTGATCGTGCCCGGCCAGAACTTCGCGCCCAACGAGACCAAGGAATACCTGATGGTCGCGGGCGTCGGCGTGGGCGTGGGCGAAGGCGAGTTCGTCAACCAGGTCGTCGCCACGCAGGGCGTGGGGGGCAGGACGCTGTCGAACCTGGCCACCGCCAGCGTGCGCGTGGTGCCCGACGCCCTCTTCGACTGCACCGACGTGATCGGCAAGGTCTACGACGACAGGAACGCCAACGGCTACCAGGACGACGGCGAACCGGGCCTGGCCAACGTGCGCATCGCCACCGTCAACGGCGTGCTGGCCACCACCGACGCCGAGGGCCGCTACCACATCGCCTGCGCCGCCATTCCGAAGGAAGGCACCGGCAGCAACCTGGTGCTCAAGCTCGACGAGCGCACCCTGCCTTCGGGCTATCGCACCACCAGCGAGAACCCGGCGGCCGAGCGCGCCACGCGCGGCAAGGTGCTGAAGATCAACTTCGGCGCCACCGTGCACCGCGTGGTGCGCCTCGCGCTGCAGGGCGCGGCCTTCGACGACGGAGCCGCCACGCTGCGCGCCGCCTTCGCGGGCGAACTCGACCGCACGGTCGCCGTGCTGGCCGAGAAGACATCGGTACTGCGGCTGGCCTACAAGGCCGCGCCGGGCGAGCCCGGCTCGCTGGGCCGCGACCGCACCGACGCGGTGAAAGCCGCTGTGCTCTCGCGCTGGAAGCAGCTCGGCGAGCAGCGCGCCTCGCGCAACGAGCCGCCGCTCTTCAACCTGGACGTCGAGATCGAACTGGTGCCTGCCGCCGCCTCTTCCGACGAGGCCAAGCCATGACGCGAGGAAAAGACACCGCCGCCATGTCCCGACAACTGACACCGAACCCGATCGAGCGAGCCGACATGAGAAGAAAGAAGAAGGCGCTTCCGAAGCGCATGGCCCTTGCGAGCGCCGTGGCCACCGCCTGCCTCGGCATGGGACTGGCCGCCGCGCAGGAGACCGCTGTGCGCGGCCGCATGCTCGACCACGCCGCGGCCGACCCGCGCGCGGTGGAGATCGACGGCGCACGCCGCCTGCCGCGCAGCAGCGAACGCGAGCTGCCCGCCACCGCGCCGGCGGTCGCCGCGCCCGCCGACCCCGGCGTGTGCCGCACCTTCACCGCCTTCGGCACCGACGACGCGCCGCTGCGCCTGAGCGTGGACGGCCAGCTGCTGTCGCCCGACGGCAAGCAGCCCGCGGCCGACGGCACCACCAGCGCCGACCGCCAGCGCTGCGTCGACGTGCAACTCAAGCGCAACCAGCTGCGCCTGCAGTACGACAACCTCTCGCAGCCGCGCCGCCTGAGCGCCAGCGCCTGGCCCACCACCGTGGTGGCCGGCGACACGGTGCGCTTCGCGGGCTACAGCAACTACCTGCTCTTCACCTCGAAGGCCGAGCTGCGCGTGTTCACCGCCAACGAGGCGATGCAGCGCCGCCTGCTGGCTACCGTGCCGCTGGACGCCGGCCTGCGCGGCGAGTGGCAGGTGCCCGAGGGCCTGCTCGACCGCCTGCCCGAAAGCGCGAGCGGCAAGCTCTACTACCGCGTACGGGTCTACGACCGCCAGGGCCGTTTCGACGAGACCGACGACCTCTCGCTCGCGCTCGTGAAGCGCCACAGGCCAGAGACCGGCACGCCGCCCGACCCCGCACGCGAGCTGCTGCGCGGCTACGGCCAGAACAACATCGCCATCGCCAACATTCCGCTGAGCGCGGGCACCGTCACCGCCAGCGGCGCGGCCATCCGCCCAGGCGAGAGCGTGCGCGCGCTGGGCTTCGCGGTGCCGGTGGACGAGAACGGGCGCTTCGTGTTCCAGCAGCTGGTGCCGCGCCGCGTGCAGACCGGCGAGATCGCCGTCACCGACGCGCAGGGCGCCACGCGCGTCTACCGCCGCGACTTCGACCTGCCCACCAGCGACTGGTTCTTCGTGGGCCAGGCCGACCTCACCGTGGGCAGCAACAGCGTGAGCGGCCCGGCCGCGATCATGACCAACGACAAGAACCGCTACGGCGGCGGCGGCTGGAGCGAAGGCCGCATCGCCGGCTACGCCAAGGGCCAGCTCAACGACCGCTGGACGCTCACCGCCAGCGTCGACACGGAAGAGCGTCCGCTGAAGGAGTTGTTCCGCAACCTCGACCGCAAGGACCCGACCTCCCTCTTCCGCCGCTTCGACCCCGAGGACTCGTGGAGCACCTTCGGCGACGACTCCACCACCGTAGAGGACGCACCCACGCAGGGCCGCTTCTACCTGCGCGTGGACGACGGCCGCTCGCAGGCGATGTGGGGCAACTTCAAGCTCAACTTCGGCGACACCGAACTCACCCGCGTGAGCCGCGGCCTCTACGGCTTCCACGGCCGCTACCTCGGCGAGGAGTCGACCTCCTTCGGCGAGGCGCGCCTGAAGGTCGACGCCTTCGCGGCCGAGCCCGGCACGCTGGCCGCGCGAGAAGAGTTCCGCGGCACCGGCGGCTCGCTCTATTACCTGCGCAACCAGGACATCACGCGCGGCGCCGAGCGCGTGACGCTGGAGATCCGCGACCGCGACTCCGGCCTGGTGCTCAAGCGCACGCAGCTCGTGCCCACCACCGACTACGAGATCGACTACCTGCAGGGCCGCGTGCTGCTGTCCGCGCCGCTGCCCAGCCTGTCGGACGACGGCTCGCTGGTGCGCGCCGGCGGCTTCACCGGCATGCCGACCTACCTGGTGGTGGATTACGAATACACGCCGCTGGCCACATCGCTCGACACGCTGGCCGTGGGCGGCCGCGTCTCGTGGTGGGCCAACGACAACGTGGGCGTGGGCGTCACCGCCTCGCGGCAGGACCAGATCGGCGGCGACCAGCGCCTGGCCGGCGTCGACCTCACGCTGCGCAAGACCGAGAACACCTACCTCAAGGGCGAGTTCGCGCGCAGCCGCGGGCCGGGCACCACGCAGCTCGACTCGATGGACGGCGGCTTCAGCTTCACCGGTCGCAACGGCGCCATCGGCAATACCGTGGGCAACACGCTGGGCAACGGCCCCACCGGCAGCGCCAACGCATGGCGCCTCGAAGGCCAGGCCGACCTTGGCGACTTCGACATCCGCGGCGGCGGCCGCGTGAGCGCCTATGCGCAGTCGCGCGACGCCGGCTTCTCGGCGCCGGGACAGTACGCGAGCAACGCGACGCGCCAGGTCGGCGTGCAGGCCACCGTGCCCTTCGGCGAAAAGGCGGAGAACGGCGAGCTGCGCCTGAAGGCCGACCGCCGCGACGAACAGAACGGCTACAACAGCAGCGTGCTCGACGCGCAGTACTCGCTGGCGCTGTCGCCCGAGTGGAAGCTCGGCCTCGGCCTGCGCTACGACGACAAGACGGGCGACTCGCTCATCACGAGCCCTTCGCTGCCGACCACGCAGGCGGTGTCGGGCGAGCGCGCCGACGCGGCCGTGCAGCTCGAATACACCGGCGCCGACCGCTGGAGCGCCTACGGCTTCGCGCAGAAGACGCTGCGGCGCACCGGCACGCGGCTGGAGAACGACCGCATCGGGCTGGGCGGGCGCTACCGCGTCAACGACAAGCTGGCGCTGCGCGGCGAGCTCTCCACAGGCGACGGCGGCTTCGCGGGCAAGGCCGGCGTGGACTACCAGTACGACGACCGCTCCAGCGTCTACATGACCTACGTGTCGGACACCGGCCGCACCGACGAGAACCTCATCGGCCGCGGCGGCAGCCTGGTGACGGGCGTGCGCTCGCGCGTGGGCGACGGCCTCACGCTCTTCACCGAGCACCGCCAGGCCACCGGCGCGCAGCCGGGCCTCACGCATGCCTACGGCGTGCAGTACGCACCCGACACGCACTGGACCTTCGGCGTCAATTTCGAGAACGGCTGGGTCGGGGCCGAGACGCTCGGCGCCACGCGCCGCCAGGCCGTGGCCTTCACCAGCGGCTATTCGAGCGAGCGCCTGAAGTACAGCGGCGGCCTCGAATACCGCAAGGACCGCACCACCGCCGAGACGCGCACCAGCTGGCTGGTGAAGAACTCCTTCAGCTGGAAGGTGGACGACGACTCGCGCTGGATCGGCAAGTTCAACTGGGCCGACAGCGACAGCACCACCGGCACGCTGGCCGCCGCCAAGTACACCGAAGCCATGCTCGGCTACGCGCTGCGCCCGGCGCTGAACGACCGGCTCAACCTGCTGTTCAAGTACACGTACCTGTACGACCTCTCCTCGCCGGGCCAGGTGGTGTCGGGCGGCGTCGATTCGACGCTGGGCACCGTCTCGACCACCGGCATCGATTACCAGCAGCGCAGCCACGTCTTCGCCATCGACGCCACCTGGGACCTGAACGAGCGCTGGACGCTGGGCGGCAAGTACGCCTGGCGGTTGGGCGAGCTGCGCGCGAGCCGCGACAGCTCCGCGCCGTGGTTCAAGAGCTCGGCCGAGCTCGCGGTGCTGCGCGTCGACTGGAAGCTGGTGCGCAACTGGGACTGGATGCTCGAATGGCGTACCCTGCGCGCGAAGGAACTCAAGGACCGCAAGAGCGGCTGGGTCACCGCCGCGTACTACCACGTCAACGAGAACCTGAAGGTCGGCGTCGGCTACAACTTCACCGACTACTCCGACAACCTCACGGACATGAGCTACCGCAGCAAGGGCTGGTTCCTGAACGTGCTGGGCAAGTTCTGAAGAGGCCGGCCATGAGCGAACCCAAGGAGATGCCCTTCAACGTGCCGCTGATCGACATCGCGCAGACGCTGGCGCGCGCGGGCTTCCTCGACGCCCGAGGAGAGCGCTACAGGCTCTGCGAGGAATGGGCCCGCGACTTCCAGGCCGACTTCGAGGCCCGCGCCGCCGCGGGCCGCGAGCCGGGCAGCACCTACCTGCGCGACGTGACCGCCTTCGCGCTGCGCCGGGCCGCCGCTTACGGTTTCGCGGCGCGCAGCGAGGACTACGGCCCTCGGCTGTGCAGCGAGATGCGGCTTGCCGCCGGCGTGCGCTGAAATGAAGAAGACGGATGTTCTCGTGACGTTGATCGGCATGGCGCGCGCCGGCCTGGGCTTCACGCCCACGGACGCGCTCGCCTGCATCAGCGAGCTGATCGAGCGGGAAGACAAGCAGAATCCACTGCACGACGCCAACGTGGAGAGGCTGCTGAGGCTCGGCGCGTGCGTATGGAGCCTGAAACACGGCATGCTGGCGCCGCCCTCCTCCAAGGGCCTGCTGCCGCAAGAGCTGAAGCAGCCGGAATAAACAGGCAGGAGCAATGCAGGCGCCCACGACATGGCGCTTGCATTAATTCAATAATTCAAATATTCTCGAATCATGGAAGAATCAAAAGTCATTCAAAAAGTCATTCAGTCTCTTGCCGCGCTTGCCCAGCCGCTGCGCCTTCGCGTCTTTCGCGCCCTCGTCGTGGCCGGCCCCGAGGGCCTGACGCCCGGGGCGCTGGTCGAAGCGATGGAAGTGCCGGCCACCAGCCTGTCGTTCCACCTGAAGGAGCTGACCAACTCCGGGCTCATCACGCAGGAGCGCAGCGGCCGCAACCTGGTCTACCGCGCCGCCTTCGAGCAGATGGATGCGCTGCTGGGCTTCCTCACCGAGAACTGCTGCGCGGGCGCTCCCTGCGCGGTGGAAGACAGAACCAGGTCCTGCCACAGCCAGGGAGCCACCCCATGAAGCGATTCCACGTTCACCTGCACGTCGACGACCTGCACAAGAGCATTGCCTTCTATTCCAGCCTGTTCGCCGCCGAGCCCGCGCGCGTCGAGGCCGACTATGCCAAGTGGATGCTCGAAGACCCGCGCGTCAACTTCGCCATCTCGACCTTCGGCAGCGGCAAGGGCATCGACCACCTGGGCATCCAGGCAGAGGACGAAGGCGAGCTGCGGGAGCTGCGCTCGCGCGCCGAACTGGCTGACCGGTCGCTGCTCGACGAAGGCGAAACCAGCTGCTGCTACGCCCGCAGCGACAAGCACTGGGTGACCGACCCGCAGGGCATCGCCTGGGAGCACTACCGCACGCTCGACACGGTGCCCGTGCGCGGCATTGCGCGCGAGCGGTCATCCGCCTGCTGCGTCACCCCTGGCAAGGCCAGCGCCTGCTGCTGAGCCACCAAGCCCCTCCTCGTTTCATGACCGACACCAACACCGCCCCGCTCAACGTGCTCTTTCTGTGCACGCACAACTCCGCGCGCAGCATCCTTGCCGAAGCGCTGCTCAACGACATCGGCGCCGGCCGCTTCAGGGCCTATTCGGCCGGCAGCAGCCCGCGCGCGAACCAGCAGCCCAATCCGATGGCCATCGAAGTGCTGCACAAGGCCGGCATCGACACATCGGGCCTGCGCAGCAAGAGCTGGGACGAGTTCGGGAAGCCGGATGCGCCCCGCATGGACCTCGTCGTCACCGTGTGCGACAACGCCGCGGGCGAGGCCTGTCCCTACTGGCCCGGCCAGCCGGCGACCGCGCACTGGGGCTACGCCGATCCCTCGGCGGTCGAAGGCGACGACGACCGCAAGCGCGAAGCCTTCCGCCAGACGCTGCACGCCATCCGCCGTCGCCTCGAGCTGCTGGTGAACCTGCCGGCGGCCAGCCTCGACAGGATGGCGCTGCAGGCCACCGCCCGCGAACTGGCCGGGTCCTGACGCGCGATGTCGTCCTCCATTGCACCGCCTGGTGCGAACCAGGCCGCCACGCAGCCTTCCATCGGCGGCTTCGAACGCTACCTCACCATGTGGGTGGCGCTGTGCATCGTCGCCGGGGTGGCCCTGGGCCAATGGTTCCCCACCGCGTTCCAGGCGGTGGCGCGCCTAGAACTCGCCAAGGTCAACCTTCCGGTGGGCCTGCTCATCTGGGTGATGATCGTGCCGATGCTCCTGAAGATCGACTTCGCAGCGCTCGGGCAGGTCAGGGCGCACTGGCGCGGCATCGGCGTGACGCTGGTGGTCAACTGGATCGTCAAGCCCTTCTCGATGGCGCTGCTGGGCTGGCTCTTCGTGCGCCATGCGTTCGCGACGCTGCTGCCGGCGGACCAGCTCGACAGCTACGTGGCCGGCCTGATCCTGCTCGCGGCGGCGCCCTGCACCGCGATGGTCTTCGTGTGGAGCCAGCTCTGCCGGGGCGACCCGTACTTCACGCTGTCGCAGGTCGCGCTCAACGACGCGCTGATGGTGGTGGGCTTCGCACCGCTGGTGGCGCTGCTGCTGGGGCTGTCGTCGATCACGGTGCCGTGGGCCACGCTGCTGATCTCGGTGGGCCTGTACATCGTGGTGCCGGTCGCCATCGCGCAGCTGCTGCGCGGGCATCTCCTGAAGAAGGGCCCGTCGCGCCTGCAGGCCGTGGGCACGCGGCTGGGCCGCTGGTCCATCGGCGCGCTGCTGCTCACGCTGGTGCTGCTCTTCGCGTTCCAGGGCGAGGCGATCATCGCGCAGCCGATGGTGATCGCGCTGCTGGCCGTTCCGATCCTCTGCCAGGTGGTGCTGAACTCGGGGCTGGCCTACCTGCTGAACCGCAAGCTCGGCGTGGCGCATTGCGTCGCGGGACCTTCGGCGCTGATCGGCGCGAGCAACTTCTTCGAGCTCGCGGTGGCGACTGCCATCAGCCTCTTCGGCTTCCAGTCGGGAGCGGCACTGGCCACGGTCGTCGGGGTGCTCATCGAGGTGCCGCTCATGCTGGCCGTCGTGTCGGTCGTGACGCGGTCACGGCGCTGGTACGAGCAGGGGCTGCCGCGCTGAAGCGTACGGGCGGGGCCGGCGGCGGCGAAGGCTTCGCACACCGCGACTTGCGGCGAGTCAACCCGACCGTTGCCGATTCGCCTCTTCTTGCATGTGCCACAGCAGCGCGGGAAAAACGCCGACAAGCGCGCCACGCCCGCTTTGCTACATTTTTCCGTCATGCCCCACAAGACTCCCGTGACACCCGGCAGAACCGCCGCAGAGGCCAGACCCCATGGCCGCTGATCCGCCACCTCGCTCGCCCGCGGCGCTCTCGCCCCTGACGCTGGCCGACGCGGATTTCCGCCTGATGGTGGAGGCGCTGCGGGACTACGCAGTCTTCCTGCTCGATCCGGACGGGCTGATCGTCGACTGCAATCCGGCGGCCCAGGTGCTGTGCGGCTGCGAACGCGATGGCGCCGTGGGGCAGCACTTCTCGCGCTTCCATCCGCCCGAGGCGCTCGAGACGGGCTTGCCCGCCAGGGATCTGCAGCAGGCGCGCGAGAACGGCCGGGCGCACGGCGAAGGCTGGCTCGTGCGCCATGACGCCAGCCGCTTCTGGGCGGAAACCACCCTCACGCGGCTCGACGACCCGGACGGCGCGCTGCGCGGCTTCGCACAGATCACGCGCGACTTCACCGAGCGGCGCCAGCAGGAAGAGCTTCTGCGCGCGAGCGAGGAACGCTTCCGCCTCATGGTCGAGGGCGTGAAGGACTACGCGATCTTCATGCTCGACCCCGACGGCCACGTGGCGAGCTGGAACCTCGGCGCGCAACAGACGAAAGGCTACGCCGCCGAGGAGATCATCGGCCAGCATTTCTCGAAGTTCTACCCGCCGGAAGTCGCGGCGCGCGGCTGGCCGGCGGAGGAACTTCGCAACGCGCTGCGCGACGGGCGCTTCGAGGACGAAGGCTGGCGCGTGCGCAAGGACGGCAGCCGCTTCTGGGCCAGCGTGGTCATCACCGCGGTCTACGACCGGGCGGGCCGCCACAAGGGATTCGCCAAGGTCACGCGCGACCTCACCGAGCGGCGCCGCATCACGGCGCTGGAGGACGAGGGCCGGCGCATGACCACGTTCCTGGCCATGCTCGGGCACGAGCTGCGCAACCCGCTCGCACCGATCTCCAACGCGGTGGAGCTGCTCAAGCGCGAACAGAGCGAGTCGCGGGTGCTGCGCAGCACCCGCGACATCATCGATCGCCAGCTCAAGCAGATGACGCGGCTGATCGACGACCTGCTCGACGTCGGCCGCATCACCAGCGGAAAGATCCAGCTCGAGGCCAAGCCCGTGCGGCTGCGCGAAGCGGTGCAGGACGCGGCCGACGCGGTGCGGGTGCTGGCCGCGCAGAAGGACCAGCAGTTCGACGTGCGGGTCGACGCAGCGGACCCCTGGATCACCGGAGACCGGGCGCGCATCGTGCAGGTGGTGAGCAACCTCCTGCACAACGCCTGCAAGTTCACGCCCGTGGGCGGACAGGTGAGCGTCGCGGTGGGCCTCGGCGCGGTCGATGCCGTCACCGGCCTGCCCGAGGCGGAGATCGCCGTTCGCGACAGCGGCGTGGGCGTGCATCCGCAGGACCTGCAGAGGATCTTCGATCTCTTCGTACAGGGAGAGCAGGACGCCTCGCACAGCAGCGGCGGGCTCGGCCTTGGCCTGAGCCTGGTGCAGCAGCTGGTGTCGCTGCATGGCGGCCGCGTGAGCGTGTTCTCCAGCGGACGGCCTGGCGAAGGCAGCGAGTTCCTGGTGCAGCTGCCCGCATCGCCGCCGCCCGAGCCGGGCAGCGGTACGCCCCGGTCGGCGGAAGACAGGCTGGTGCTGGTGGTGGACGACAACAAGGACGCGGCCGAAACGCTCTCCCTGCTGGTGGAGGCCCTCGGCTACGCGACCAAGGTGGTCCACGGCGGGCTCGCCGCCGTCGAGGCGGCGAAGGAACTGCGGCCCGACGTGATGCTCATCGACATCGGCATGCCCGACCTCGACGGCCACGCCGTGGTTCGGCGGCTGCGCGCCGAGCTGGTCGATCCGCCCACGGCGATCGCCGTGACGGGCTATGGACAGGCCAGCGACCGCGAGACCAGCTACGAGGCCGGCTTCCACAGCCACCTGACCAAGCCGGTGGACGTCGATCGGCTGGCCGACATCCTCATGCACCTGCTGCGGCCGGCGGCGCACCTGAGCTTCTGAAACTTGCGCACGCGCCAGCCGGGCGCGGATCACCGGCGTCAAGCCTGACCCGGGGCCTCCTGCATCGCGGGAGGAGTTTGAGAACCCTCCCGCGCATTCACCGCGCCGGCGAGATTCCCGACCATCGCAAGCAACGCATCGCCGAAGCCGCCGCGTGCCCGCGCATCGGTCCTGGCGCTGGTCGTCACCCGCGGCTGCGCGCTCCAGACGATGCGGGCACCGCTGGCCTGCAGGGCCCGCACCAGCATCACGTCCTCGTCGCAAGCCAGTGGCTCGAAGCCGCCCGCACGGCGATAGGCATCGGCCGAAACGCCGAGGTTGGCGCCGTGCACGTGCCTGTGTCCGTCGGCATCGACGTAAGCGCGCGAGAAGTGCTCCCGCAGCAGGTGGCCGTCTGCGCCGTGCGCGCTCCAGTCGTCGACGCCGACCGAGCCGCAGACCGCGTCGGCGTTCTCAGCCAGCTGCCTGACCAGCCAGTCCGGCGAGACCTCGGTATCGGCGTCGGTGAACGCGAGCCAGCGGGCTCCGGCATCGACGAAGAGCCCGGCGCCGGTAGCGCGGGCGAGGCCCACGTTGCGGGCCTCGATGGCAATGCGCGCAACGCCGTGACGCTCGGCCACGGCTGCGGTCGCGTCGCTGCAGCTGTCGAGCACGACGAGAACCTCCACCGGCTCGCCAGCCAACCCAGGATGGGCCGCCGCACGCAGGACCGATGCCAGCGACGCGCCGATGCGTTCGCCTTCGTTGTGCGCGGGAATGACGACGCCGATCACCGGATGCCCTCCCGTTCGGCCACCGAGCGGCCATCGCGTGCCCACACCTGCAGCACGAAGTCGTCTTCCTCATGGAACACGAGGCGCGGCAGGCCGAGCGCAGAAAGCGCCGCATGCACTTCGTGCGTGGACAGACTGCGCTGCGCGAAATCCGCGCGCCAATCGCAGGCGACCAGCGTGCCGTCCGCGTCGAGCGATTCGCCGCAGCATCCGGCCACGCGCCGCATCTCGTCGCGCTCGAGGAAGTAGCCCAGCTCGCTCAGGACGATCAGGTCGAAGCCGCCTGCATCGCGCGGCCACTCCGCGGGCACGGCGTGCCGCTCCAGGCGTACGTTGGCGAGCGAACCGGTGCGCCTGCGGGCAATCTCCAGCGCATGCGGCGAGAAGTCACTCGCCAGCACGTGGTCGCAGCGCTGCGACAGCGCCTGCGTGAGTTCACCGGTGCCGCAGCCGGGCTCGTAGGCACGCCCATACCGGGGCCGGGGCAACGCGGCCAGCAGCACCGCGCGCTTGCGGATCTCGTACCAGCGATGGCGCACTGCGTAAGGGTCCTCGCTGCCTGCATAGAGCGCGTCGAAGTAAGACCTGCGCCCGCCGCTCACAGGAACACCACCTCGTAGGGACGCCCCGCCCGCGCGACGGTGGTGGCGCGCAGCACGGGGCCGGCGCCGGTGGATGCATCGCGCCGCAGCTGGCTCGTGAATGCCTGCACCGCGGCGCGCTTGCGCCTCATGGCTTCTTCGTCCAGGTCGATGCGGACCGCGTGCCGCCAGGGCATGCGCGTGTCGCCGGGGTGCGACCAGTGCCAGCCCCAGACGGGCACTTCCGCCAGCCTCGCACCGGCAGCAGCGCAGGCGAGCGCGCAGGCCTGGCCCGTGGCTTCGTGATCGGGATGGCCGTCGCGGCGCCAGGTCGTGAACACCACGTCGCGCGGCCGCAGCAGCGATACGAGCCGTGCAGCCAGCGTGCCGCGTACAGCCGCCAGGCCGCCATCGGGCAGGCCCAGCCGCACGGGTTCGACAGGCAGCCCAAGGCGCTCGAGCGCGAGCCGGGATTCGAGCGGGCGCTCCTTCGCCAGCCGCTCGGCAGGCCACTCCGTCGAGCCGTCGTGGCTTGCCGTGCCGTCGGTCACCGCGATGACTTCGATCCGCGCACCGGCATCCGCCAGTTGTGCAAGCAGCCCGCCCACCGAAAGCACTTCGTCGTCGGGATGCGGAGCCACCACCACCGCGCGCGCGTTTCGCGGAACCAGCGTGCGCGCATCGATGCGGGGCAACGCGGCCAGAACCGGCCAGCCGTTCCATTCGGCCTCGGCCGTGCCTTCTCCGCGGATGGCGGGACGGGCTACAGCATCCATGAAGAAGGCTCCTTTCCGACGTCTTGCGTGGCGAGCATGCCCAGGGCGGCGAGATCGCGTTCGGCGTGGCTCTGGCGAAGAAACACCGGCAGGTCGGCCATCGCCCGGGCGAAGGCCCGGTCGCGGCACAGCGGGCCCGCGCCCAGCGCCCTGCCCGCATGGCGCATGACCTCGTTGGCGGCCTGCTCCACGGCAAGGCGGGCGCGCAGGGCGACCTGCCTGGCGTCGTCGCGCGGATGCCGGTCGATCCACGCGGCCGCCTCGCGCAGCAGCGCGGCCGCGGGCGTCAATGCCGCGTCGATGGCGCCTAGATGCGCGAGCCGGTGCGGGTCCGGCGCCTTGCCCATGAGCGCGTGAGCCGCCCGGGCGATGCCCAGGGCGCCGCCGAACCAGCATGCGGCGATGCCCGCGCCACCCTGCCAGAAGCCGGGGCGCCGCGTGTAGTCGCCGGGGCGGCCGATCGCAGTGGCCGCGGCGTGGTCGAAGCGGACGTCCACGCTGGCGCTGTCCGCCATGCCGACCGCGTGCCATCCCTCGTCCGTGACGCGAACCCCGGGCTGGTCCATGGCGACGGCGGCAAGCCAGGGCTCGCCGTCGCGGTTCCAGCAGCTCACGACCGCGTGCGTGACGCTGGCGGCGCCGGAGCACCAGGCCTTGGTGCCGCTCAACCGGATGGCCGTGCCTCTTTCCTCCTCGGCGATCACCCGGGCATCCGGCGGCTCGGCACACCAGGTCGCCCATCGCGCTCCTTCGGATGCGGACAGCCCGCCACCGAGTTCGGCCTGGATC
The DNA here is from genome assembly GCF_048305045.1 of Variovorax sp. 278MFTsu5.1. Lineage (NCBI taxonomy): Bacteria > Pseudomonadati > Pseudomonadota > Betaproteobacteria > Burkholderiales > Comamonadaceae > Variovorax > Variovorax sp. 278MFTsu5.1. Next base: position 2,173,013 of record NZ_CP157622.1, on the reverse strand, counting down.
GCGAGCGCATCCGTATGGCCTTCGAAGAGCTTGACCAGCGAGAGATCGTGGGCCGCCACTTCCGCAAGCACGCGCCAACGCGCGAGTGTCTGGCCGGCGCCCGGCATGGGCAGCACGTCGAGCCCTGCCTCGACAAGGTGCCTGAGCGCCAGGCGGCTGCCGTGCCGAAGCTGCAGGTGCCGCAAGTCGTCGTCGGAGGGCTGGTCGTACATGGAAATATGAAATGAAGCGAAGGAAGGGAAAGATCAGAAAGGACTTCGTTGGAGCGAAATTAGGCAGGCCGCGCCTCGCGGTTCGTCGGTGGGCTGCGCTCGCACCTGTAGGAGGAACCGCGAGGGCCGGGCTGCCGGAGCATCGCGGGCCATCGTGGGCAAGTAGTCCTACACCCCGACCCGAGCATTCCCGATGAGACGCGCCGCCGATCGGAGGGAGACCAGTGGCCTGGGCTTTGAAGCGAGCGTCGGCGTCTCCCAGATGCGTCGGCAAGGAGAAAGTCATGGCCATGGTCACAAACGTCATCTCGTCCGACCGGGTGGAAGGAACCACCGTCTACAACGCCGGGGGCGAAAAGCTCGGCAGCATCGACGACCTCATGATCGACAAGCTCTCCGGGCAGGTGCGTTACGCCGTGCTCGAGTTCGGCGGTTTCCTCGGCATGGGCAAGGATCGCTATCCCATCCCCTGGAGCATGCTGAAGTACGACACCGCACAGGAAGGCTACGTGGTTCCCCTTCAGAAGGAGACGCTCGAAGGCGCGCCCCGCTACGCGGACAACAGCATTCCCGACTACGACGAAAACTACACCGCGAGCATCAACAAGTACTACGGCCTCTGAGTCCGGTGCTCCCCTTCGGCAGGTTGTTGAAAGCCCATGTACGCGCACATCCAGCTCGGCGCCCGGAACCTGCCCCTCATGTGCGCCTTCTATGACCAGGTGCTTGCGCACCTCGGGCTCGAGCGGGTGGTGGCACTGGAGAACATCGGACCCGCCGGCCTCTACTGGCGACGGCCGCGACGGCGCTGGCCGCAGTTCGTGATCAATCGCCCGTTCGACGGCATGGAAGCCGGCGTCGGAAACGGCACGCAGGTCAGCTTCCTGGCCGATCGACGCGGCACGGTGGACGCGATGTGGGCAGCAGCCCTCGCCCACGGCGGGCGCGATGAAGGCGCTCCCGGCCTGCGGGCGCGCTACGCGCCGGACTTCTACGCAGCCTACTGCCGCGACCCAGAGGGAAACAAGCTCTGCTTCGTGCATACGGACGGCTCCTAGCTGCGCGCGCATCCACACGCACAGGGGTGCTGCGCCCCGTTGCCACGGAAGACCGGGACTGCCAATCACGCACGTCGATCTCCTACGCGGCGCGCACAGCGTGATCGTCAACGTTCCCGAAGGATTCGGAGATTCAGGAAGCGCGTTTCCTTCACCCACCCGACCCTGATGATCGAGAGGACGATATGCAACGTTTCAAGGATCGCGTCGTCATCGTGACCGGCGCAGGCAGCGGCATCGGCGAAGCCACGGCGCGCCGCTTTTCGCAGGAAGGCGCGAGCGTGGTGCTCGCGGGCGACACGCTCGCCAAGCTGCAGCGCGTGGCGCGCGATCTGCCGGAAGAACGCACGCTGGTGAAGGTGGCCGACGTTTCCAGCTTCGGCCAGGTGCAGGCGCTGGTGGACGCAACCGTCGAACGCTTCGGCGCGCTGCACGTGCTTTTCAACAATGCCGGCATCGCGGTCGAAGGCACGGTCACGCAGCCGCCGCTGGAAGACTGGAACAGGATCATGGCCGTCAACGCCGGCGGCGTGTTCCACGGCTGCCGCGCGGCCATGCCGCACCTGGTGCGCAGCAAGGGCTGCATCGTCAACACGGCCTCGGTTTCTGGCCTGGGCGGCGACTGGGCGATGGGCTTCTACAACGCGTCTAAGGGCGCCATCGTCAATTTCACCAAGGCCCTTGCGCTCGACCACGGCAAGGACGGCGTGCGCGTGAACGCGGTGTGCCCCAGCCTCACCTTCACGCCCATGACGCAGGACATGAAGGACGACAGCGCGCTGATGGCGAAGTTCGCCGAACGCATTCCGTTGGGCCGCGGCGCCGATCCTTCGGAGATCGCGGCCGTGGTCGCCTTCCTGGCGAGCGACGACGCGAGCTTCGTCTCGGGCATCGCGATGCCGGTGGACGGCGGGCTGATGGCCTCCAACGGCCAGCCCGACATGGGCTGAGGAGCGGCGCGCCATGGCAGCAAAGACAGTCGGCGACTTCGTCGTCGAGCGCATGCACGAATGGGGCGTGCGCCGCATCTACGGCTATCCGGGCGATGGCATCAACGGCATCGTGGGCGCGCTCGACCGCGCGGGCGACGCCATCGAGTTCGTGCAGGCCCGCCACGAGGAGCTGGCCGCATTCATGGCCTGCGCGCACGCCAAGTTCTCGGACGAGGTGGGCGTGTGCCTCGCGACCTCGGGGCCCGGCGCGATCCATCTGCTGAACGGCCTCTACGACGCGAAGCTCGACCACCAGCCGGTAGTGGCGCTGGTCGGCCAGCAGAAGCGCAGCGCGCTGGGCGGCGACTACCAGCAGGAGGTGGACCTCGTCTCGCTCTTCAAGGACGTGGCCCACGAGTTCGTGCAGGTGGCCGCCAGCGCCGAGCAGGTGCGCCACCTGATCGACCGCGCGATGCGCATCGCGCGCGACCGCCGCACCGTGACCTGCGTGATCTTCCCGAACGACGTGCAGGAGCTTCCCGCCGTGCCAGTGCCGCCGCGCGAGCACGGCACGGTGCACAGCGGCATCGGCACCACGGCGCAGTCGGTGGTGCCGCCGCCCGATGCGCTGCAGTACGCGGCAGACATCCTGAACGCCGGGCGCAAGGTGGCGATCCTCGCCGGCGCGGGTGCGCTGCATGCGGGCGACGAACTCATCGCGGTGGCCGAACGGCTGGGCGCGGGCATTGCCAAGGCACTGCTCGGCAAGGCCGCGGTGCCCGACGACCTTTCCTTCGTGACGGGCGCCATCGGCGTGCTCGGCACGCGGCCCAGCTCGTGGATGATGGAAGAGTGCGACACGCTGCTGATCGTGGGCTCTTCCTTTCCGTATGCAGAGTTCCTGCCTGAAGAGGGACAGGCGCTCTGCGTGCAGATCGACACCGACGCACGCGCGCTAGGCCTGCGCTATCCAGTCGAGCTGGGCCTGGCGGGCGACAGTCGCGCTACGCTGTCGGCCCTGCTGCCGCTGCTTGCTCCGAAGGAGGACACCTCGTGGCGCGAAGCCCTCGAGAGTCAGGTCGCGCAATGGTGGCGTGTGCTCGAGGCGCGCGCCCATGTGCCGGCTTCTCCGGTCAATCCGCAGCGGGTGTTCCGGGAACTCTCGCCACGCCTGCCCGACTTCGCGGTGATCACCTGCGACAGCGGCTCGGCCGCCAACTGGTATGCGCGCGACGTGAAGCTGCGCCGCGGCATGAAGGCCAGCCTCTCCGGCGGGCTGGCGACCATGGGGCCGGCCATTCCGTACGCGATCGCGTCGAAGCACGTTCACCCCGAAAGGCCGGTGGTCGCCCTGCTGGGCGACGGCGCAATGCAGATGAACGGGATCAACGGCCTCGTCACCATCGCGCGGCTGTGGCGCGACTGGATCGATCCGCGGCTCGTGGTGATGGTGCTGAACAACCGCGACCTGAACCTCGTGAGCTGGGAGCAGCGCGTGCTGGGCGGCGATCCGAAGTTCGAGGCATCGCAGGAGCTGCCCGACTTTCCCTATTCGCGCTTCGCACAGATGCTGGGACTGGAAGGCATCCGCGTGGACACGCCCGAAGCCATCGGCGACGCATGGGACGCGGCCTTCGCGGCCGACAGGCCCGTGCTGCTCGAGATGGTGACCGATGCGGCGGTTCCGCCGTTGCCGCCGGATGTTTCGCTGGCGCAGACCCGGGCGTACTTCTCCGCGCTGTGGCAGGGCGACCCAGAGGGCATGCGCACGCTGAAGGCGGTGATACGGGAATACTGGGCGAGCTTCAAGGCTGGCCGGCTGGAAACGACTTCCTGATCCGACATCTCAGGCCGGGCAGCCTGGGATGCCGCATCGCGGATGCCCGCCGGCCAGAGCGGCGTTGCGCGCTATTTCCTGGCCATGCCCGCTTCGAGAGTGCGCGCGCGCTGAAGGTGCGTCTGCACCACAGGCAGCATCTTGCCGGCCAGGGCCTTGAGGTCCGCGTCCTTCGCTTCTGACTGGGTCTTCTTCAGCAGCTTCTCGGTGGCTTCGTGGTCGCCGACGCCCGCCTGCTTCACGTAGCGGCTGTCGAACATGCCGCCCGAGAGCGCCTTGAATTCGAGCGCCACGGCCTTGTGCTTCGCGTCCGGGCCATCGGGCAGTTCGGTGCCCTTCGCGGCCGCAAGCGTCTTCACGTCGGACAGGCCCTTGGAATGGTCGTCGACCATCATCTTCGCGAACTTCTTGATCTCTGCGTCCGAGCTCTTGTCGAGCGCGATCTTGCCGCTCTCGACTTCGGCGATATTGGCTTGGGCGATGTCCTTGAGCATCGCTGCATCGGCCGCCGCGAGCCGGTCCGCGGCCCAGCCGGCAGGCGCCGCGAGCAGCGAGGAAACGACGGCGAGGCTTGCCGCGAATTGGCGTTGAGATGGTGTCATGGTGAACTCCTGGGTTGATCGAACGCCGAACGCTCCCATTCCCGCACCGCGCGCGGTGTAGGAGAAGGAACAGATCGATGTGCCCGAACAGTCCTTCGTCTGTCCTCGCCCTTCTCGCCCTTCTCTTTCTTCCCGCCAATCCGCGCGAGTTCGAGCCTCCGTCCGACACCGCCGCTGCGGCGGCGACCTAGCTTGGCCAGTCTCTTCAACGATCAATTGCTTTTTCCGGAGGTGACCATGCCAAGAACGACCATCAACAAGAACGGCGGCGTAACAGCCGCTCCCGCCGCCCCGGCCACGCAGGCCCCGCCGGCAGAAGAAGTGCCCACGCCACTACCGCAGTCGCAGCCGTCGATGCAGGACGGGCGCCAGGACACGGGCCTGGACGTCGCTCGCGAGGAACGCATACGCCGCGCCGCCTACGAGGCCTATGTGCTCCGCGGCGAGGGCCCCGGCGACGCCGTGCAGGACTGGCTGCAGGCCGAGGCGGAAGTCGACGCCCGCAAAGGCTGACGCCCGGCCCCAGGTATCGCATGAATCGAACACGAAACCGACGCTGCGCGCCGGCGTTGCTCTGGCTCGCTCTTGCGCTCGGGGCTGCGGCGACGAGCCCGGTCCATCGAACGTGGAGGTGCCCGGCGCGCAGAAGCGCCCGGATACCGCGGTGCTCGAAGCCGGCGCGGTCCTGCTGCAGAGCAAGCCCCCTGTCGAGGCGCTCAACGCCTATCTCGACGGCTTCCACTTCTACAGCGGCCGGATGGACGCTCAGATGGAGGCACACCACTACTGCGCGATCCTCAACGAGGAAGTGATCCAGTGCGTCATCTTCGATGGCAACACGACGCAGGCCAAGCTCATGGGTGTCGAATACATCGTGAGCGAAAGCCTCTTCAACACGCTGCCGGAGGCGGAGAAAGCGCTCTGGCACAGCCATGCGCACGAGGTGAAATCGGGCCAGCTGATCGCACCGGACATTCCTGCTGTCGCGGAACACGCACTGATGAAGAAGCTGGTCGGAACCTACGGCAAGACTTTTCACACCTGGCACACCGACCAGCACAAGGAACTGCCTGTGGGTGTGCCGCAGCTCATGATGGGCTTCACCGCCGACGGCCGGGCCAATGCCGCCATGGTCGAAGAGCGGGACTGGCGCTTCGGCGTGCGCAGCGCGGAGAAGCGCAAGGAAAGGGAGGACATCGCCGCGCCGGCCGTAGCGGCGGGCGCGGACGCCTGGCAAACCGGCCGCGCGATGCAGTTGCCGGATCCCACCGGGATGCCGCACGCGCCTGCGCCTGCCTCGGGCGCGCCGCTCAGGCGTCCGAGGGCGGGAGCTTCTCTCCCGCGTCCTCCTTCTGCGCTGCGTTGGTGCCGATGTCGCGCGAGCCGGGGTAGCCGTGCTTCTTGCCGGCTTCGCGCCCCATGCGGCTGCCCTCCGCGGGACTGTCCTGCCCCACCGCGCGGTTCTGGTCGATGTTCCCCGGCGACAGCTGCGGCGGTCGCCGGGGCGCCTTTTCAGATGCGTCGGGCATAGCGACCTCACGCTTTCGCGCGCATCTGGTCGCGCAAGGCCTTGATCTGGTCGTGGTTGCGCTGGGCCCCTTGGGCCTGACGTTCCACCACGGAGCGCACATCCGCCGGGATCGGCGCCTTCAGGGCCTTGCGGTAGCGGGCCACCGCGGCGTCCTCGCCGCGCTCGCACTCCTCCAGCATCGACAGTGCGCTGTCGGCGCCGAGGGACCCCTTCACGTGCACCCAGCCTCGGTGCATTGCGCCGCTCACAGTCCCGCCGTCGTCAACCTTTCCGCCCAGCCGGCGGATCAGCTGCGCCAGTTCCGAGGCAGCTGCGGCGCACTGCGAAGCCCGGTCCTGGAAGACCTGCTTGAGCTGAGTGGAGTTGACTTCGTCGGCACAGGCCTTGAAGCCGTATTCGCCGTCGCGCGCGTTCTCGAGAAGGTCGTCGAGTACATCGACCACCTCATCGGATCCAGTGGTGCCGGGGTTGCTGGCAGTTGTGTAGTCAGGCATGGAAAGCTCCTTCAAGTTGAGGCAAAGGCCGAAACAGGCGGCTTGCGCCTGCATTCGACCGACGGACCGGAATGGCCCGCTGCAGTCCATGGTGCGCACGCGCCGCGGGGACGGTGTCGTCCACCCCGCAGGAGCACTGTCAGTCATTTCCCGCCGCATGCAAGCCGGCGCAGGACAGCCGCCGGGGCAGCCGTCCCGCGTGCCGGCTCGCCGCTCAGCTCACTTCGACGTCGATGCGCCTCGGCTTCGCGTGCTCGGCCTTGGGTATGCGCAGCTTCAGCACGCCCTGCGCGAGCTCGGCGGAAACCTTCTCGGTGTCCAGCTCCTTGCTGAGCGTGAAGACGCGCTGGAAGCGCCCGAGCCCGACCTCCGTGTGGCTGGTCTTCAGACCATCGGGCACGCTCAGGCTCGACTGCGCCTCGATGGTCAGGGTCTCCGCTTCCACATGCAGGTTCAGGTTCTCGCGCGAGACCCCCGGAAGGTCGGCGTAGAGGGTGATACCGGCCGCGTCCTCGATCACGTCGACCGGGGGCGTGAGCGCCGCGCTGCCGTAGCGCGCCGCCTTCTGCCTGGAATCGGTGCTGTCCGAAGCACCGGAAGAACGGGTCTGGATGTCGTTGCTCATGGTGTTCATCTCCTTGGGTTCATTGGACGGCGATGCGGCGCGGCTGGGCCGACGCGCGGCGGCGAACCGTGATGCGCAGCACGCCGTCGCGCAGCTTGGCGTCGACCGCTTCGGGATCCGCATCGTCGGGCAGCGTGAGCATGCGACGGAACGCTCCCTCGAAGCGCTCGTTGATGTGCACCGCAGCCTTAGCGCCCGCCTCAGGCAGCACGCTCTTGCGCTCCCCGGCGATCGTCAGCAGGCCGCGCTCGAGGTGGACCTCCAGCGTGGCCGGGTCGACGCCGGGCGCAAAGGCATAGATTTCCACCGCCTGCGCGGTCGTGCCGACGTTCAGCGCCGGAAAACCGTTGCTGCCGAAGCCCCGGATGGTGGGGGCCAGATCGAACGCCTGCTGCATGTCCCGCTGCAGGCGATCCATTTCCGCGAGCATGTCGCGGGGAAAGAAAGACCGGTACATGGCTGAACCTCCAAAAAACTGGAACGGACAAAACCTGGAATGGGCCGCAGCCCTTACTGGGGCAGGTGATGCGCACGGGTCGGCTGCGAGGAGCCGTTCGCATAGGGGCGAAGCCGTGCGGTGATGCGCGGCAAACGGTTTCGCCAGCGCGGAGGTCGTGATTCCGGATAGTTGAATTTCGCCAGTTCCTCGCGCCCCTTCTGGGTAACGGCCAGCACTTGCGCGGCCAGGGCGGAACCGGAAAGGGACAGCGGGTCCGAAGGCGATGGCACCAGGGCGACGACGAGCCCGGCGGCGCGCAACACCCTGACCTGATCGATGTCCTCCGTGCGGTAGAACGTGACAGGCAGGCGAGAGCCGGCGATTTGCTTGAGCAAGTTCATGGTCATTTCGATACCTCCTTTTCGGTCGACCAATTTCCGACGGAGGTGAAGATAGGCGACGTGCCGCGAATTTCAAGAGGGAAATCTTCGGCACCCCGAACCCGCGCGGCGTGCACGTGGAAGGCATCGCAGGGCCTTCACAAAGCCGAAGAAAAAAAGCCCGGCCGCAGGGCCGGGCTGAGGTTTACAGCAAGCCTGCGAGGGAGACCGCAGGAAGCCGGAATTTACGACACGACTGCGACTCGCCGCTGTCGGACAGCTCCGGCACCAAGCGCGTGCCCGCACGCGTGCAAGGACTGTCAAGGCTGCGCCGGGTGTTCTTCACTGGTCTCGGCTCGCGTCGCGATCATTCCGCCGATATAGCTCTGCGCGCGCAACTGGAAGAGATCCAGCGCGGCTTCCCGTGTGGGGCACTGCGTCAGGACGAGCACGCACCGAGTACGGCGCCCCTGGGGCAATTCGGCCTTCCCGGAAACGGGCCGTCGGGTGCCTACTGCAGCTCCAGCAAGCGTGTCCATCCTTCCGGCAGATCGATAGCTTTCAGCTCGGTGCTTGGCGCAAAAAGAATAGGTTCCGCCACAACGACGCTCAAGTTCAGCCCACGACGCCACTGGGTGAATGGCGACGCTCTACCTCCCCATGACAGAGAAGCTCTCCGCACACCGGAGAGCGCATGAGCGAGCGTCGCGTGCAGCGGCGAGATCGACATCGACTCGTCCGGCCGGCGCTGACGCATTTCCGGATCTTTCCTGCAGGCTTCTTGCGGCAATGGCCGACGTTCGGGCACCGCGGCACCGGCCAATCTCGCTCTCCGCCGCAGGAGAGTTTCACCCCATGGACCACATCTTCGCCCGCTTCGCCAACCGGATCGCCCATATCGCTGGCAGCCCCCTCACCTTCCTGGCCTGTGTGGCTGTGGTGATTGCATGGGCCATCGCCGGACCGTTCTTCGGGTACTCGGAAACGTGGCAACTCCTCATCAATACCGGCACGACCATCGTGACCTTCCTCATGGTGTTCCTGATCCAGAACACCCAGAACCGCGACGGCGTGGCGCTGCAGACCAAGCTCGACGAACTCATTCGCTCGTCCGACGCGCAGAACGAATTCATGGGGATCGAGAAGCTCACCGACCAGGAACTGACGGCTCTGCATGAAAGATGCGAAGCAGCGGCCAGGAAAGGTCATGCCGCGCTCGAGCAGACGCGGGCCGAACGCCGCAGGCGCGGGCACGAGCCCCCCGCAGGAGACTAGAGCAGACCTTCGTTGACGAATGGAAAGAAAAACAGCAGCTGCAGACGCGTTCCCAGTCCCACTTCAGGCTCATGGTCGTGGATTTCTTCGGTGCCGTTCCCGGTGCTGATCCACTGCAGCCGATCGCCTGGTTCCAGCAGGCGCAGGTGATAGGTACCCGATGCGCGCGCCCCGTCGATCAGCCCGAATATGTCCTTGGCAAGTGCTGGCGAATCGATGATCAGGCCGAGCTCGGTGTTCAGGCGCGAGGAGCGCAGATCCATGTTCATGGACCCGACAAAGCTCCTGCGACGGTCGATCACCAGCAGCTTGGCATGCGAACGTCCCACCGCATTCTTCAGCGACGAGGCCGTGATTCCGGATGCCGCCCTGGCGTCGCCCGCGCCGGCCTCATCGTCAGGCACGCCTGTGGTGCGCATCGCAAGCTGCTTGAGCTGGCTCGCGTCGACTTCGTCAATCTCCACCCCCAGCTTGAGCATCGGGACACGGTATCTGGCGTAGGCTGCGCTCGCGAACGGTTCGTCGTTCGATGAGAGCGAATTGGTCAGCAGCGAAATGCGCCGTCCTGCCTGGCGCAGTTCTCCAAACAGCGCGAGACCCCGCTGCCCAGGAATGAAATAGGGAGTGGACAGCGCGATGTCCGACCGGGCTGCACGCATCGCCTCGATCACCCGCGACGTGACGGTACTCGCGTCGTCGCCCTGCTCGGCACGGCCGCCCACCTTCTCGGGGTTGTCGGCAAACACGTCGACATGCCCATACAGCATCTTGAGCGGCACGGGCCTCGAGAGGTCGCCCGACAGTGGCCTGTAGCCGAGCAGGTCTGGCGAATCCGGCGGCGGCGTTGGGTAAGCCGCTTCGCCGTCGGCCACCAGCTTGTCGAAGGAATCCCGCAGGGCTTGCGGCGTCTCCCGGCTAACTTCGATCTCATGGAGCGGATAGACGTGCGGGCTGTTCCAGTAGGTGTCGAAGATGGCCTGCATCTTCGGCACCGCGGCTCCCGCGAGCAGCAGATCGAAGTCGAGGAAATTTCCTTCCTTGTCGTGAAAGAAATACTCGTTCGCGATGTTGCGCCCGCCAGCGACTGCGAAGGCACCGTCGGCGATGAACATCTTGTTGTGCATCCGATGGTTCACGCGCGAAAAGTCGAGCAATGAGAATGCCCAGCGCGTCGACGCGAAGGCCCTACCTGCCGGGAACGGGTTGAACAGGCGAACCTGCACATTGGGGTACGCCGCGAGCGCGAGCAACATGCCGTCGCTGTCGGCCGTGTACATGTCGTCCACCAGCACGCGCACCCTCACGCCGCGAAGCGCCGCATCTTTCACGGCTTGCAGCAGCACGTGCCCCGTCACGTCGTTCTGCAGGAGGTAATACTGCAGATCCAGCGAGCTTTGGGCGTGGCGTGCCAAGGCCAGCCGTGCATCCATCGAGTAGGCGCTCAAGGGCAGCGGTCGAAAGGCCGACGACTCTCCTGCAGGAACGCTCTGCGCTGCGATGCGGCCAAGCGCGGTGCCGGTACTGGCCGCGATGGATGTATCGGCCTGCCGACTCTGCGAAGGTGGCGGCAACGACGCGCAGCCCTGGAGGAGCAGCATCAGCAGCGCGGCGATCAACAGTGGCGTCCAGCAGGTCTTCTTCATGACGATGAACGATCGAGTGAGGGCAGTTCCAGGCGAGCTTTGCCGCGAGGGGCTCGTCACGCCGCTTCCGTCGCGGCGCGTATCAACCGCACTTCCTGAAGAAGATCGGCCACGGCGCCGTCGAGCATTTCCAGGGCGGTGGCATCCACGAGTTCGCCGTCGCGAAAGCGCGAGCCGATGACGGGAATGGCCACGTGCGGGCGCGACAGCGGCCGAGCCAGGGTGGCGGCCAGCGCATCCCTGACTTGCGCCTGCGCCCGCACGCCGCCGAGTGCGCCGGGCGAGGACGTGACGACCAGCGAGGGCTTGCCCTTCAACGGCGAAGCAAATGCCGGACGCGAAGCCCAGTCGATGGCGTTCTTGAGCACGCCCGGGATGCCGTAGTTGTATTCGGGCGAGCACAGCACCAGGCCGTCGGCCTCTGCGATGGCGGCCTTCAGTGCGGCCACGCCTGCCGGTGGGTTTGCGCCGTCCAGATCGGCGTCGTACAGAGGCACTTCCTCAAGGGTGACCACCTGCAGCGTCACTTCGGCGGGCAGCCGCGCCGCGAGGTGGCGCAACAGCATGGTGCTGTACGAGCCCCGGCGCAGGCTGCCGGAAATGCCGAGAAGGCGAACAGCGGAAGGAACGACATCCAAACGGGAAGCAGTCATCATCAGGATCCCAACAAAATATTGACAAAGTCGATTTTATGCACAAAATGCAATCCATGCAGAAAATGCAGACAGCCCAGCGAGAACCCACCTTGGTCGATCAGGCCCTGGCGCGGCTGCGGCACGACGTGCTCAGCGGCACCTTTGCGGCCGGCGCCAAGCTCAAGGTCGACGATCTGCAGAACGCCTATGGGTTCTCCAGCAGCCCGTTGCGCGAGGCCCTCAGCCGGCTTTCGCAGGAAGGGCTGGTCACTGCGGACGAGCGGCGCGGGTTCCGCGTGGCGCTCCTGTCGGCGGCCGACATGGCCGACATCACGCACATGCGGTTGATGCTCGACGTGCAGGCGCTGCGCGATTCGATCCAGCGCGGCGACGACGCATGGGAAGGCAATGTGGTCGCGGCCTTTCACCGGCTGGAACTGGTGGAGTCGCGCCTGTCCGACGGTCCCGTGATCCTGGACGACACCTGGGCCGATCTGCACCGCGGCTTTCACCTTTCTTTGCTGGCGGCCTGCGCATCGCAACGGCAGCTTCGCTGGAGCGAGAGCCTGTTCGACCAGGCCGAAAGGTACCGCCGCTTCAGTGGACGCTTTCGCAAGACGCTCAAGCGCAAGACCAACGAGCACCGCCGCATCCTCGATGCAGCGCTCAAGCGCGATGCCGATACCGCGTGCGCATTGCTGGAGGAGCACATGCTCGGCACGCTGCGCAACGTCGAGGCCATCCTCAAGGACGGGGTGCCACCGGTCCCTTGACCCGACCGGATCGCCCCGTTTTCCATAACAACACCGCTTTCGTCGGAGACAAGACAGCATGCTCAAGGTCCTCAGACCCACGCCTTCCCATTTCGGCATCTTCGTGACCGACCTGGAGAAGATGGTCGCCTTCTACACAGAGACCTTCGAGCTGACCGTCACCGACCGTGGCGTGGGAAGGACTTTCAAGAACCAGCTGGTCTTCACCAGCGCGAGCCCCGATCAACACCATCAGCTGGTGCTCGCCTCGGGCCGACCGGCGGATGCGACCTTCAGCACGGTGATGCAGATCTCCTTCGTGGTGCCCAGCATCCAGCACCTGCGCGACGTCTCGCAGCGGGCCCTGGAACGCGGGGCTACGGATCTGCGCGGCCTCAACCACGGCAACGCGCTATCGATCTACCTGAAGGACCCCGAAGGCAACACGGTCGAGATCTACGTGGACATGCCGTTCTACGTGTCGCAGCCGCACGGTGATCCGCTGGACCTGAGCAAGGACGACGAGACCTTGATGCGCGAGACCGAGGCCATCTGCCGCAGCGACCCGACCTTCATGCCGCTGGAGCAGTGGCAGGCCCAGTTCCAGGCCCGTTCACCTGCCGCGCCATGAGCGCCGGCGCCGTTCAGTAACCGCATCCACCCTTCCCATTCCACGGAGATTCCATGAAGCTGCTTTCTTTCCTGCACCAAGGTCGCGAAACCTGGGGCGCCGTCGTCGGCGACGGCGTCGTCGAACTCGCCCAGTCCCGCCCGCAGCAGCCCACGCTGCTCGACTACATCGCGTCCGGCGACTACCTGCACGCCGCGCAACATGTGGAAGGCCTGCCGGTGGTCGCCAAGCTGGCGGACATCACCTACCTGCCGGTGATCACGCGTCCCGAGAAGATCGTCTGCGCGGTGCGCAACTACATGGATCACCACCAGGAGGTCCTGGCCGCGGGCATGCAGCGCGAGCTGTCGGCAGAGCCGCCCATCTTCCTGCGCGTGTGGCGCTCCCAGACGGCCCACAACCAGCCCATCGTGCGGCCGAACGTGTCCGACTCGCTCGACTGGGAAGGCGAACTCGCCGTCATCATCGGCAAGGGCGGCCGCAACATCGCGGAAGCCGATGCATACGACCACATCGCCGGCTACTCCTGCTACAACGACGGCAGCGTGCGCGAATGGCAGTTCCACGCCAAGCAGATCGCCTCGGGCAAGAACTTCGAGTCGACCGGCGGCTTCGGTCCCTGGATGGTGACGGCCGACGAGATCGCGCCGGGCCGCGAGCTCAAGCTCGAGACGCGGCTGAACGGCCAGGTGGTGCAGTCCAGCCACACGGGGCACATGATCTTCAGCGTGCCCAGGCTCATCAACTATGCCTCCACCATCTTCACGCTCAGCCCGGGCGACGTGATCATCACCGGCACGCCCGCCGGCGTGGGCTGGAGCAAGAAGCCGCCGCAGTACATGAAGCCGGGCGACGTGTGCGAAGTCGAGATCGAGGGCATCGGCGTGCTGCGCAACCCGATCGTCCAGCAGGCCTGAGTACTCCTGCTGCGCGCCGACACCGTCGGCGCCTTTGCTGCCGCCTGCGGAGCTGATCCCGCCGGCGTTGGCGGCGGCACGCCTCCAGGGCCGCCGCCTGCCCTCCGCCTTGCAGGCGGATCCTCATTCAAAACGACGGAGACAACAACATGCAGCGCAGAGACTTTCTCGCCGCAGGCCTGAGCCTGGCCTGCGCCATCCCTTCGATCTCCCGGGCCCAGGGCTATCCCGACCGGCCCGTACGCATCCTGCAGGGCTTCGCCGCAGGCGGCAACGCGGACACCATCGCTCGTGTGGTGGGCAACGAAATGACGAAGACCCTGGGCCAGCCCATGGTGGTGGAGGCGCAGACGGGCGCCGGCGGCACGATCGCCTCGGCTGCGGTGGCCCGCGCCAAGCCCGACGGCTACACCCTGCTGCTGGCCACCGGCGGCCATGCGGTGGCCGGCGCGCTCTACGGCAAGCTGAGCTACCAGACCGTCTCGGACTTCGAGATGATCTCCACGATCACCTTCTTTCCTTTCCTGATCGTGGTGCGTGCCGACTCGCCCTATGCCTCGCTGCAGGATCTGCTGAAAGCGGCGCGCGCGCCCGGCGGCAACATCTCCTACGGCACGGCAGGCATCGGCAGCACGCACCACCTGGCGGGCGAGCTGCTGGTCAAGACCGCGGGGGTGCCCATGCTCCACGTGCCGTATCGCGGCGATGCGGCGTCGATCACCGCGATCCTCTCGGGCGAGGTACCCTTCATCATTTCGCCGCCGACGGCCGTCATGGGCAACCTCAAGGCGGGCAAGCTGCGCGCACTGGCCACCACCGGCCCGCGCCGCTGGTCCCAGATGCCGCAACTGCCCACGGTGCAGGAGCAAGGCGTCGCCGGCTATGAAGTCACGTCCTGGGCGGGCCTGATGGCGCCTGCCGGGACGCCCCGCCCCATCGTCGAACAACTCAACGCCGCCGTGCAGAAGTCGCTGGAATCCGCTCAAGTGCGCGCTCGCCTCGAAGACATCGGCGGCGAAGCGCGCGGCAGCACTCCCGAGGACATGCGGCAGCTGGTCCAGAACGAGCTGCGCAAATGGACGACGGTGGTGAACGAAGCCCATATTCCCAAACAGTGAGGTCCCCATGTCCCTGATCCAGATCCGCAAGCGCAGCCTGACCGTCGAGACCGTCTTCCATGAAGGCGGCCCGGCGGTCGACACGCCACTCAGACTCGCGGCCAGCTGCGCCGTCATCCAGAACCCCTACGCCGGTCGATACGAGCCCGACCTGATGCCCTTCATGGCCGAGTTGCGCTCGCTCGGCACCCTGTTGGCGACGGAACTGGTGGACACGCTGGGCAGGGACAAGGTCGAGGTCTACAGCAAGGCCGCCATCGTCGGCGTGAATGGCGAGATGGAGCATGGTGCGGTCTGGCACGAGGCTGGTGGCTGGGCTATGCGCGCCGTGCTCAACGAGCCCAAGGCGATCGTGCCGGCCGCCAAGGCCGTGGCCGCGACGGGCTACCGCCTGATGGTGCCGCTGCACTACATCCATGCCTGCTACGTGCGCAGCCACTTCAACAGCATGGAGATCGGCATCCAGGACGCACCGCGGCCCAACGAGATCCTGTTCGCGCTGGTCATGGGCACCGGCGGGCGCGTGCATTCGCGCCTCGGCGGACTGACGACCGAGCAGGTTTCCGTCCATGACGGGCAACGCTGAACCCTCAGGCGGACAGGAGCGAACGAGCAATGGCTGAAACGATGAGAGCGATCCAGGTCCGCACGCCCGGCGGCCCCGATGCGCTGGAGGCGGTGGAACTCGCGATTCCGGCCTGCGGGCCGGGGCAGGTGCGCGTCAAGGCGTCGGCGATCGGCGCGGGCGGCCCCGATGTCCTCATTCGCAAGGGCATCTACAAGTGGATGCCTCCACTTCCCGCCATCCCGGGCAACGAGATGGTCGGCGTGATCGAGGCCGTGGGGGAAGGCGTGGCATCGAGCCTGCTCGGCCGCCGCGTGCTCGTGAGCTCGCGCGAGCTGCCCGAACGCGGAGGTTGCTACGCGGAATACATCAGCGTTCCCGCCGAAGCGCCGTTCCTGCTGCCCGACGAGATCCCGGACGCCGACGCCTGCAGCCTGGGCAACGTGCAGTTGGCACAGGCCCTGTTGCTCGGCGTGCCGGCCGTTCAGCCCCTGCGCTCCATTCTCGTGCCCGGCGCTGCCGGCGGCGTGGCCACGGCACTCACCCAGCTCGCGACCTTCCACGGAATCACCGTCATCGGCACGGCCTCGACCCCCGCCAAGCAGGCGCATGCGCTCAAGCATGGCGTCAGCATCCTGGTCGACCCCGATCCCGAAGGCCTTGCGCAGCGCGTGATGGAGGCGACCGATGGACGAGGCGTCGACCTCGCCTTCGACCACGTGGGCGACCGCCTGCTGGTGGCCTGCATCCGCTCGCTCGCGCCGATGGGCACCGCGGTCTCCTACAACATCGCCGGGGGTCCTCCCTCCAGCGATGTGTTCCAGGAATTGCGGGCCCTGCTGACCAGGAGCCTGGCCGTTCGGACCTTCTCGATCCACACCTTCGATGCGGATCGAGAGCAGCGCCGCGGCCTCATGGTCAAGGCCATCGAGCTGATGCGCCAGGGTGCGGTGAAGGCGCCGCCCACGAGCATCTATCGCCTCGGCGAGGCCCGCAAGGTCCATGAGCTGCTGGACGTGGGCGCTACGTTGGGCAAGATCGTTCTGAAGCCCTGAGAGCGCCACCGACGGCCATGCCGGCAGTCCATGAATCAGCTCCCTCCCTCCTCGCCCGCATTTGCAGCCCCGTGCTTCAGGCGCTTGCCTTGACCGCATCGAAATGCGGGATGCCATCGTCCGAGTTCCACGCCACCGTCAAGACTGCATACGTTCAACCCTGAGGAGATCGACCATGGCTTCTTCGCTGTTCGCGTTCCTGCGCACCCCATCGGGGGCCTCCCCCACGCCCGAGGGCGTGGCGCTCAATCGCCGGCGCCTGCTGGCCGCAGGCTGCCTGTGCTGCGCGTTCCCGCTGGCCGGTGCGCAGACCACCGGACCTCTTCCGGCCAAGGCCCAGGCCCACCTGGACGCGGCCCGGCGAGCCGCCGGCGACGATCTGCTCGCGTACATGCGCCTGGGCGACGGCATCTCGCCCACGCCCAGCGCGCCACCGGTGTCGCCGGAAGCGCTGATGGCACTGCCCGCGCCGGCCCCGGGCTGGGCCTTCGACAACCTGTGCTTCGTCGGCAACAAATGGGTGAGCGCGTGGGGCCTGCCCACCTCGGAAGGCCTGGTCGTGATCGACGCGATGGACAACGACGACGAAGCCCGCACCCTGGTGGCCGCCGGCCTGCGCACACTGGGACAGGACCCGGCCACCATCCGCACGGTGCTGATCACGCACGGCCATGGCGACCACTACGGCGGCTTCGGTCATCTCAAGTCGATTTCCGGTGCCCGCGCCGCCATGAGCGAGGCGGACTGGACGATGACGGAAACGAAGCTGGAATTCGACCGCCCCGACTGGGGCCGTCCGCCCAGGCGCGACCTGGTGCTCAAGGAAGGCGAGACGCTGCGCTCGGGCGATACGCGCATCGACGTGCTGCTCACTCCCGGCCACACGATGGGCACGGTCTCGCTGCTCTTCGACGTGCGCGAAGGCGCGAAACGCCACCGTGCGCTGCTGTGGGGAGGCACCGCATTCAACTTCCAGCGCAGCCCCGACCGCATGCAGAGGCTACAGGCCTACATCGACCAGACGGAGCGTGTGCGCCGCCTGGTCGAGGCGCAGGGCGTGGACGTGTTCATCTCCAATCACGACCTCTTCGACGAGGCGGTGAAGAAGCTGCAGGCCCGCCAACAGGGCGGCAGCAGCCGCAACCCCTTCGTCATGGGTACGGCCAACGTCGTGCGGGCACTGACGGTCATGAACGAATGCGCGCGGGCCACACAGGTGGTGTGGAGCGCATAGGCGCTCGGTGCGGCGCGTGATGCGCCTCGCGCGCCAATGAAGTTGCCTCCGGCAGTCGAACAGGCAGGTGGCACATCGCCCGGCGGAACGTGGGCAAGGCGCTGCTCAATCGATGGAGGCGCCAGAGTCGCGCACGATCGCCTTCCACTTCTCGTGCTCGCGCTGAGCGAACTGCCCGAACTGCTCCGGAGTGCCTCCCACCGGATCGGCACCTTCCCGCACCATCTGCTCCTGCAGCGATGGCAGCACATCGTTCACGGTCTTGTTCACCAGATGGATGACGGACGCCGGCGTGCCCTTGGGCGCGAAGAAACCGAACCATGAACCGGCGGAAAAGCCCGGGAAGCCTTTCTCGGCGACCGTCGGAACGCCGGGCAAGGAGCGCGAGGGCCCCTCGCTGGAGACGGCCAGCGCCCGCAGCTTGCCCGCGCGGATGTGCTGGATCACCGACGGTACCGTGGCGAACATGAACTGAAGCCGCCCCGCCAGCAGGTCGTTGAGCACGTTGGCGCCCTTGTAGGGCACATGCACCGTGTCCATGCCGCTGCGCTGGCCCAGCATGTAGCTCGACAGGTGCGACGACGTGCCGACGCCGGTGGAGCCGTAGGACAGCTTGCCGGGATGAGCCTTCGCGTACTCGATGAATTGCTCCAGCGTCTTCGCCGGGACGCTGGGGTGCACCACCAGCACGTTGGGCACGTCGGCGATCTGCACGATCGGCACCAGGTCCTTCAGCGGGTCGTAGGGCAAGTTCTTGTAGAGCGTCTGGTTCACGGCCATGGGACCCACCGAGTTGACGATGAGCGTGTAGCCGTCGGGCGCGGCACGCACGGCCATCTCGGTACCGATGTTGCCGCCGGCGCCGGGCTTGTTGTCGATGATGAAGGACTGGCCGAGCTTCTCCGAGAGCTTCTGCGTCGCGGCGCGCGCCAGGATGTCGGTGGTGCCGCCGGCAGTGAACGCCACGATGACCCGCACGGGTTTGGACGGGTAGGTCTGGGCCGTAGCCGCCGTGCAGAAGCTGAACGCCGCGGCGCCCGCCAGCAGCAGTGCGCGCCTTCTCGAGGGATTGGGGATGTTCATCGATGTCTCCATATGTTCTGGTCGTGGTCAGAGCGCGTAGCTGGGGTCCAGCCGGTCGAGCTTGCGCAGCAGGGCCGGCCACTCCATCACGCCGTAAGGTCGGCGCGTGCCGGGCTGGTACTGGTTCCAGGTGTCCTGCAGCACCTGCGCGGGCACCGGCCGCAAGGGCACGTTGCAGGCCATCGCGCCGAGCTGCGCCCGGCAGGCCAGTTCCAGGCGGTGCATCCAGTTGAACGCCTCGCCGACGGTGCGCCCTACTGTCAGCACACCGTGGTTGCGCAGGATCAGGGCCTCACCCTGGCCGAGGTCCTCGATGAGCGAGGCCTGCTCCTTCGTATCGAGCACGACGCCCTGGTAGTCGTGATAGCCGATCTTCAGGAAGCGCATGGCGGTCTGGGTGATGGGCAACAGGCCGCAATCGAGCGCGGACACCGCCATCGAAGCCCAGCTGTGCGTGTGGATCACGCAGGCCACCTCGGGCCGTGCTTCGTGCACGGCGCTGTGGATCACGTAGCCGGCCTTGTTGACGCCATAGCCCAGCGCGCCGAAATCGGGGCTGTCAAGGATGGTGCCGGCGTGGTCCACCTTGATCAGGCACGAGGCGGTGATCTCCTCGTACATCATGCCGTACGGGTTGATGAGGAACGCCTCCTCGCCCGGCACGCGCATGGAGATGTGGTTGGCCATCATGTCGGCCATGCCGTAGAAGTCGATCAAGCGATAGCAGGCTGCCAGGTCCACCCTCGCCTGCCATTCCGCTTCCGAACAGCGGTCGCGCATCGAGGCGATCCGAACCCTTCCGTCTTGCACAAGCATGAAATGCCATCCTTCCTGAAAATGGCGATATCGTCCGGCGTCGCCCTGGCGAGGTCCAATCGCTAATGGTGCGGACGCCATATCCTTTTTTCATGGACTACAACCTCCGCGACCTCAAATTCTTCGAGACGGTGGCGACCCTGGGCCACGTCAGCCGCGCCGCCGAACTCCTCGGGCGCAGCCAGCCTGCCATCACCAAGTGCATCCGCCGCCTCGAAGCCGCGGTAGGCGAGCGGCTCATCGAGCGCGACGGCCAGGGCGTGACGCTGACACCCTCCGGCTTGCTGCTGCTCGAACGCGCACGGCCGCTGCTGCAGCATGCGAGCCAGGTGCAGCAGGAACTGCGCGACTTCTCGACCGGTGCGATCGGCGACGTGCGCATCGGCAGCGGCCTCAGCACGGCGGCGCACGTGCTGCCGCAGATTTGCGCGCGACTGCTGCAGCAAAGCGGCGTCCGGCTCCAGGTGCTGCTCGGCACCAACGTGGGCATGCGCCGCGAACTGCGGGAGGGCCGCATCGACCTGCTGCTCGGCCTGCTGCCGCCGGACCCCGATCTGCGCACGGTGCCGCTGGCGGACGACATGGTCGGCCCGGCGGTACGTGCAGGCCATCCGCTCGCAGCTCGCGGATACGTGACCGCCGTTGAATTGATGGCGTGGCCCTGGGCCATGCCGACGCGCGAGATCCCGAGCCGCCAGTGGTGGGACCGCCGCCTGCAGGACTTGCAGCTGGCCGCGCCAGCCATCCAGATGCAGTCCAACTCGCCGGCATTGCTGCTGGGCATCGCCAGGCTCCACGACGTGATCGTGTTCACCTCGCACAGCATGCTGCCCGAAGGACTGGTCGCGCTGCAGGTGCCCGAGCTCGCCATGCCCCGCGAGTTCGGTGTCGCGCTGCGAAGGGAAGGCTACCTTTCACCCGCCGTACGCAGGACGCTGGAGCTGCTGGAGAGCGACGGCCAGGCGCTCTTCCAGTACCAGCCCTGACGCTTTGCGTCAGTCCTTCAGCGGCGAGATGCCCTGCACCGGCCCGATCAGGCGTTCGAACAGGCTCTTGAGGCGCTCCACGCGTGCGCGGTCCTTCATGAAGGCGTGAAATTCCTCGGGGCTGGTGTTGTACTGATCGATGCCCTTGAAGCCCGGCAGGGGCTGCACGTCCTTGCGGATAGGGAACTGCCGAGGGTTGGAAGCCACGGGCAGCGACAGCGTCCAGCTCATGTAGAGCTTCGCCGCCGCAGGATGTTTGGCGTCCTTGAAGATCGCGCCGGTCTGGGCCCAGGTCAGGAAAGGATCGGTCCTGGGCAGCACGAAGCGCAGCGACGACGATTCCACCGGAACGAAGCTGCCGGAGGTTCCCGTGGAGACGGCGTACTTGCCGGCCTCGACTGCGTCGCGCGGCGTCTGCGTGCCGCGCACCCACTGCACGCCGTTGGCCTTCAGCTGATCGATGAAGCCGATGCCGTACTTCTGGATGATCTTGTCGAACACATACAGCACCGCGTCGTCGTCGTTGGGGTACGTGATGATGATGCGGTTCTTGAACTCCGGCTTGAGGAAATCCGCGTAGTCGCGAGGCGCGTTCTCGGCCGAGACGTAGTTCTTGTTGTAGCTGTTGGCGAAGGTCAGCATGAACAGGCCAGTGAAGCGGCCCTGGGGGTCCTTGTAGGCCGGGGGAATCTGCTCCCAGCCGATGGGCTTGTACGCAAGCAGCAGCCCGCGGGCCGCCCAATCGTCGAAGTCATGCAGCGTCTGCAGATGGGCGAGGTCCACCTGCAGGTCCTTGCGCAGCAATTGTTCCTCGATGCGCGCGTCGTGGTACTTGCTCAGGTCGACGACCAGATCCAGCTTCATGCCCGGGAACTGCCGCTCGAAGGCGGACTTGATGCCGAACCCCTGCGTCACCTCGTCGCCGCCGGCGTAGACGGTCAGCGTTCCGCCTTCCTTCAGGGCCGCCTGGTAGAGATCGTTCAGGCTCAGGCCGCCACCGTCGCGCTCTGCTGCGGTGGCCGTCGGGGGAGCCACCGCCGGTGCTTGCTGGGCATGAGCCGAGAGGTTGACAGTTCCGGCTGCCAGCACGGCCGCCAGGACAGTCATGGGAAAGGAGCGGAACAGCTTCATGATCGCGTCGGGAAGAATGGAAAGCACCCAGCGTAGGCCCTCCCTTCGACCGAGGATGTGCGCCAACGCACACTTCACGACAGATACCTTCTCCGCGGTACCCGCCAGTTGCAAGGTGGTCGACTTGCTTTCGACTGTCAGGGATCATGCGGCCGTGAGTCGCTGCTGGCATGCGAATGGATCTGCCCGACGCCGCTGTCTCCTCCGCTGCCTAGCACGAGCCCGTCGAACCCCGTATCCGGAAGGCGCCCCGCCTCACAGGGAGGCCGGAGCAGGCCGCATCCCGTAGAAATTGATACTGGCCAAAGGCTTCCTGGCGGCATCCTCGAAGACCATCCACAGGGACATCGAGCGCTTGCAAACATCCGCGGCGGTGGCCTGGGTGACGTGAACGTGGGCCGAGCCGGCCCTGTAGTCGAGCATCCTGCCGGTGCGGTATCGGATGCCGTCATCGGCATTTTGTTTGCGGAACGACGCGGAGCCGTCAGCCCGGAAGCCAGGACGCGCTCACGACAACAACGCCGATGCCGTCCGGTGCTTTTTGCTACCAGCTTTGCCCAGGGCTTTTGCTAAGCTGGCTGGGTCGGTGTACCCGCG
Organism: Variovorax sp. 278MFTsu5.1; assembly: GCF_048305045.1. NCBI lineage: Bacteria > Pseudomonadati > Pseudomonadota > Betaproteobacteria > Burkholderiales > Comamonadaceae > Variovorax > Variovorax sp. 278MFTsu5.1. The sequence continues at coordinate 2,150,465 of NZ_CP157622.1, read as the reverse complement.
GCCCAGGGGCAGCAGTTCAAAAAACGGGTATGCCAAAGGGTACGAACCGCCAAACGCACTCAATAACTTAGCGAATTTCATGAAAATAGCCACCTGTAATGTGCACTGAGTGACTCCTGGCTTTCTTTGAACTTCTTCGGACAAAGCCAAATGGCAAAAAATACTTTACAAAACAATAACTTATCCATATTTTGCAGCTCAGTGCATCTGGGTGCACTTCCTTGGTAGCCAGCTTTTTTTTGGGTATGCTGGCGGGTACGAGACCAGCCCCGGGTACCCATTGGCCACACCACCAACGCCCCTCTACAGAAGCCTTCGCCAGCTCACCGAAACACAGGTAAAAAACGCAAAGGCGGCCCTAGCCCCCTACAAGCTCACAGAGCCCGGTGGCCTGTTTTTGCTTGTCCAGCCAAGCAGTACAAAGCTCTGGCGATACCGCTTCACACTGAACGGGACCGAGGGCATGCTGGCTTTAGGTCGCTATCCGGACATAACGTTGAAGCGGGCGCGCGAACTACACCAAGATGCTCGCAAGCTCGTCGCGGGTGGCATCAACCCCGTTCACCATCGGCAGCAGGAAAAGCTCCAAGTCAATCTCTCGACGTTTGGCGTCCTAACCACATCCTGGCGCTCAGTTACCGACGGTCGACTAAGACCGGCGACGTTGAAGCAACGCGAGCGTGAATTGAAAAACGACTTGCTTCCGAAATTTCAGAATCGGCCAGTTGCAAGCATCACGCGCGTAGAACTAGCAACTCACCTAACCACTGTGGAGAAGCGCGCCCCCGAAACGGCGAGAAATCTGCGTACCCACCTGAACGCAATCTTTGAGCACGCCATCGACGTGGGCTTGCTTACCGCGAACCCCACTCCACCTCGGCGAGTGCTGGCATCAAGACAGCCAAAGCACCATCTATCACTCCCTTCTGATCGCATGGGAAACTTCTTGCGTGCTCTCGATGCCTCCCGCACCAATCCAGAAACCCGGGCCGCAATGTTGCTGGTTCTGCTGACCGCCTGCAGAAAGAATGAAGTCATCTCAGCCGAGTGGAAAGAGTTTGACTTGGCAGGAAAGTCATGGACCATTCCTGCAACGCGCATGAAGGCAAAACAGGAGCATTGGGTTCCACTCTCTGACCAAGCGATCAATTTGCTCAAGGAGCTGCGCCAAGAGGCCAGCGATGATCGCGTGCATCTATTCCCCAACCGCCGGGACCCGAGCAGGCCGATGGCAAATCGATCGCTTAACGCTGTTCTGGAGCGCCTTGGGTATGGCGGAGAGAGCACACCCCATGGCATGCGAGCTGCGTTCAGCACACACTTCAACAAACTGGGGGCCAATATCGATGTGATCGAACACTGCCTTGCTCATGTCCCGCTAAATCGAGTACGAGCGGCCTATAACCGACACGCCTACCACAACGAGCGCCGCGAGATGCTGCAAGCTTGGGCCAACCATCTGGATGGCGAGAGAGCAAGGCAATAGGTCCCCTCTTTTCACACGGGGCAAAGTCTTCCGAGCTGTCATTTGCAGTGGCTTCATGAAGACCAGTTGCAGATGTTGCTATCGCAAAAACATGCCATGAGCGCAGTCATGCCTGCCGGCGCCAATGGCAGATTTCCAAGCGCCTAGGAGATTCGCAACGACCTGACCCGTCGCTCCCGCCATCTCCGAAGCGGTACGTCCACGGCATGGAGGCAGATCGCCGCCAGGGCGATTGACAATGGCAAGGTCACGCCCAGCTTGAACCATGGAGACAGCGACTTGGCGAACAGGGAGACGATCGGAAAGTGCCAGAGGTAGATGCCGTACGACAGTCTTCCGATATAGACCAGCGGTGGCCAGGAGAAGAATCCGCCCCCCGCGTTCGCCGCCGCGTGGCAGACCAGCACGAAGGCGGCGAGTTCGGCCACGGTGATGCGAAGCGTCACCGCTTCCAGCTGATCCATGGTCGGCAGTGACGGCAATGCAGCATCGAAGGCCAGGGCAACAAGAGCCACCGCCAATGTCCATCTCGACACCCTGAACTGCGTCAGCGCCGCGATCGCGCCCAGCACGATGCCGCTCGTGCGCGTGTCGAAGCTGAAATAGGCCTGCTTCCATCCCCATGTCCATGCAACGCCATAGCGCCACGCCGTGATCACCGCGAATGCAGCCAGCAGCCAGATGACGGGACGTCGTGTCCGCAGGAGCAGCGGCAGCAGAAGTGGCCAGAGCAGGTAGAACTTCTCCTCGACCCCGAGCGACCACGTATGCCCCACGGTGTTCGTCGGATTCCAGAAGGCCAGCGCGTAGTCGTAGATGTAGAACGCGGCGAGCGTGGCGGCGAGCCACTGGGTATCCGAAGGCCAGAGGAAGGGAGCCAGCGCCAGGTAGGCGGCCAGCAGGATCAGCAGGGTCGGATAGAGCCTGATGGCGCGGCGCACATAGAAGCGGGCAACTTCGATGGCACCGCTTCGGTACTCCGCCGCCAGCAAGGAGGTGATGAGGAACCCGGACAGCACGAAGAACACGTCCAGCCCCACGAACCCACCCCGGGCGCCCGGTATCCCGCAATGGAACAGGACGACGGCGAGCACTGAAATGGCGCGGACACCGTCGAGCGCAGGGTTGTATTGCATGAAGGGATGGAGGGCGCCCGCAGCCGCAGATCGAAAGCGCGGAATTATCACGCGCACGCGCCAGCCCTTCTCGTACTCGGGATCTCCGCGACGGTCCATGCCCTCCTGGCGGAAAGCGATACGCTTCGGGCGCGCCTGGATAGAGAAGCGCCACCCGAGAAAACGACATCCCGACAAGACAGGACATGAAGAGAGTCATCACAGCCGCACTGGCGCTGGCGGCCGCCATGGTCGCGCCGCTGACACACGGCCAGGAGCCCCAGCTGGATCCCGACACAGGCTTGCCCGCATCACGCCCCTTCGCCTTCCCCGACCTGGGGGGCGTTTCGCCGTTCTGGTCCGCCCGCCACACCGGTTACATCACGACCTCGGACGGCACACGGCTGCGCTACAGCGTTCTCCTGCCGAAGGGAAGCGGCAGGTTTCCGGTGATCCTGACCCTCAATGGCTACGACGCCGGCTCCATCGGCGGCGCGCCCTACCTCAGGCACAAGACATCCATGTCCGTAGAGCTCGACAAGCGGCTCGTGGAGGCCGGCTACGCAGTGATGGGGGTCAACGCGGCGGGCACGGGCTGCTCGAACGGCAGACTCGAATACATCCGCCCGCAGTTGGGCCTGCACGGCGCGCAAGCCGTCGAGTTCGCCGCGGCGCAGCCATGGTCCGACGGCCGCGTGGGCATGGTCGGTTCGTCGTACAGCGGCTCGTCCCAGGTCGCGACTGCGCAGAACCGGCCGCCGCATCTGCGAGCCATCGTCCCCGGCATGGTGCTGACGGACTACCGCGACGCCATCGCGCCGGGCGGCGTGCCGGCGCCGGGCTTCCTGACGCCCTTTCGAGTGCTCTTCCGTGCCTTCTGGAGCGAACTCGTCGCCGAGGTCGCCAAGGAAGAAGGCGACGCCGATTGCCTCAAGCAGGTCGAGCAGAACCTCGAGGCCGAAGAAACGAACTCGGGCATGCATCTCTCCGTGGCACACCCCCTGCGCGACGAATACATGAAAACCCTCGACCTGGCGCGCCATGCGGATCGCATAGACGTCCCCGTCCTTTCACTGGAAGCCTTCCAGGACCAGGCCATCACGCCGCGCAGCAGCCACTACCAGAGCAAGCTGAACCCTGAAAAGCTGTGGCTCTTCCAGACGAACGGCCCGCACGACATGTACCTTGCCAAGGCTTTCCAGGAGACGGCCATCCGCTTTCTGGACCGCTTCGTCAAAGGACAGGACAACGGCTTCGAGCGCGAAACGCCCCGCACCACGGTGTGGATGGAGGCATCCCGCACCGGTGACAGCGTGCTGGAGCGACGCTCTTCACCCAAGCCGCGCTGGCTCGTACGCAAGGGGCCAATCAGGCCGGCCGACCTCTCTGTCAAGGAATTCCACCTGGGCGCCGGCAATGTTCTTTCCGAAACGCTTACCTCCGGCGCCGCCGACGTGTTCGACTACCCTGGCACCGGCGTCGTCGTCAACGACGTCGCCGGCACCACGTTCTGGGGCCCGCTGCCGGGCGACTGGAAGAAGGCCAGCGTGGCCTACACCTCGCCGGCCCTCGAGCAGGACATGATGGTCTACGGCCCCGGCAGCGCCGACCTCTGGATCATGGCCAACGCCGGGGACGCAGACATCCAGGTGACGGTCACCGAACTGCGACCCGACGGCCAGGAAACCTACGTCCAGCGCGGCTGGCTGCGGCTGTCCAACCGTGCACTCGATACCGCGCGGTCGACGCCGCTGCTGCCGATCCATCTCGAGGATCCGGGGCAACTGATGCCACTGCTGCCCGGTCGCCCGGTCTTCGCGCGCGTCGAGATCAACAAGATGGGCCACTATTTCCGCAAGGGTTCCAGGCTGCGCATCTGGATCGATACGCCGGCCCAGACGGGCGGCCTCGTGTTCGACACCTTCACGCAGCAGCAGCGGGTGTACGTACTGCACAACGCACGATACGACTCTGTCGTGCGCCTGGGCATCCTTGCGGATGTCGAAGGCCCGCCGACCTACCCGGAGTGCGGCCAGACGCTGCTGCAGCCCTGCCGCCGCGACCCGCTGGCCGGCCCCTGAGCTCAGGACAGTCGCGCGATTTCCGAGGCCACGAACTCGATGAAAAGGCGCACGCGCGCCGGCGCCTGCCGGCCGAACGCGTGCAAGGCGGAAATGGACACGGGCGGCAGCGGCCAGCGCGGCAGCAGGGGGACCAACCGGCCCGCTTCGATGTCGTCCTGCACGAACAGGCGCAGGACCTGTGCGACACCGAGGTCGCCCAGCGCCGCGATGCGCAGCGCTACGCTGTTGTCGGCATCGAACACGCTGTCTGTGTGCAGCACCGTGCCGTCGGCGAATCGGATGGGAAACGCCTTGCCGCCCAGCATGTAGCGCACATGCGCGTGCTCGCGCAGCGCCTCGACCGAGTCCGGCATGCCCCGGCGGGCGATGTAGCCGGGCGACGCGACCAGCACGAGCGGCATCTCGGCGAGGCGGCGCACCGTCAGGTCGGAATCCGCGATCCGGCCGGCGCGGATCGCGACGTCGTAGCCCTCGCGGATCAGGTCGACCTGCCGATCGACCAGGCTCACCTCCAGCTTGACGCCCGGATGCCGGGGCAAGAATCTCTCGACCACCGGCCCAAGAAACATGCGCCCGAGATCTCCAGGGGCGGTGACGCGCAGCAATCCCCGAGCGCCGCTGACAGGCTTCACCACATCGCTCGCCTCATCGAGCGCGCGCAGCAAGGGGGCAATCCGCTCGTAGTAGGCGCTGCCCTCCTGGGTCAGCGACAGCACGCGCGTCGAGCGGTGAAAGAGGCGCACGCCGAAATATTGCTCCAGGCGCGCCACGCCCTTGGAAACCGCCGACGGTGAGGTGCCGAGGACTCGTGCGGCCGCGCTGAACGAGCCGGCCTCCACCGTACTTGCAAAGGCGACCAGGCCGGGTGCGTGATCGAGGGGATTCATTGCGGACTCCTGGGCACAAGTGTTTCCGTTTCTACCCACTACTTCATTGGCAGGGGGAACCTAGATGGAAGTCTTCTGCATCAACCAAGGAAACTCCATGCAAAGACTCTCCGGCAAGGTCGCCCTCATCACCGGCGGCAACAGCGGCATCGGCCTCGCGACAGCCCAGGCCTTCGCGGCCGAAGGCGCTAGCGTCGCCATCGTGGGAAGGCGCCAGGACGCCGTCGATGCCGCGCTGGCACATCTCGGACCGGATGCGATGGGCTTCGTCGGCGACGTCGCCGATCTCTCGATGCACGAACGGCTGATAGAGGCCGTCAAGAACCGCTTCGGTGCCATCGACATCTACATGGCGAACGCGGGCACGGCCATCCTCGAGCCCTCCTCGGCCGTCACAGTGGACAACTTCGACCTGCAGTTCGCGATCAACACGCGCGCGGTGTTCTTTGGCGTGACCCGCGCATTGCCCCTCATGCGCGACAAGGGGTCGATCATTCTCACGAGCTCGATCGCCGGCACCAAGGTCATGGACAACCATGCGGTGTATGCAGGCAGCAAGGCGGCCGTCGAAGCCTTCGCGCGCAGTTGGGCACTGGAACTCAAGGCGCGCGGCATCCGGGTGAATGTACTGAGCCCCGGGCCGGTCGATACGCCCATCCTGGCGAAGCTCGGCATCTCCGACGACGTGCGCCCGGCGTTCGACAAGCAGATGGCCGTCGCGATCCCGTTGGGCCGCATGGGTCGGCCCGACGAACTCGCGAAAGCGGCACTCTTCCTGGCCAGTGACGACAGCATGTACGTCACCGGCGTCAACCTGAAGGTCGACGGCGGCATGTCGCTGACCTGAGACCAGCTCAGGCAGAAACGTTGCCGCGCTCATCTCCCATGCGGGCCAGATCGCGCGCGGCACGCAGTTCCCAGGCATGGGCGCCTTGCGCGCGAGCAAGCTCCAGGGCCTGCCGGCAAAGCGACTCCGCCATGCCGGCATCTCCCTGCAGTGCTTCACGCCGGGCCATGGCCCGATATACCTCGGCCGCGCTCCACAGCCCTCCTCCGCGCATCGCACGCGCCAGCAGATCGTCGTCCACCCATGCCGGGCAGAAGGTCACGAGCATCTCCCGGCGTGGCATGTCCATGCCGAGGGCCTTGCCGGCCACCTGCTCGATGTAGGCCTTGCGCTCCTCGGCGGCATCGAATTCCTCGAGCCTGAGTGCGTCGTCGTAGCACGATGCCCATTCGTGCCAGTAGTCGAGCCCCTTCGAGCGGGTCTCGCGCAGCATCGCATCGACCCATGCGCGCGCCGTCGTCCGCTCACCGGCCCAGATCGCCACGGGACAGATCCAGAACAGCGCGACGCACAGCGACATCGCGTGACCCAGTGCCTCGGCCTCCTCCACACAGCGCCGGGCGGTGCTCATCGCCGACTGCATGTCGCCCTGGATCCACAGTGTCCTGGCCAGGATGGCCATGGCCGTGATGCGCGCATCTGGCTGGAAGGTATTGCCCTGGTTGTGCCGGATGGCAGCATCGACGTCCATCGCGGCTTCGGCGTGCGTCTGCGCCTCTGCCAAGGCACCGCAGAAGAAGCTTGCGAGCGCGAGCATGCGATGCGAAAGGTTCCGCGTCACCTCGCTCTCCGACTGGAGCGCATAGGCCCTCAGTGCCTCGGCATGCTGCAACGCAGAGGGATAGTCGCCGCGCGTGACATTGAGCGCGCACAAGCCCCAGCGTGCCTGGAATTCGAGGGTTCTCACCTTGAACTCCAGCGCGGCATCCAGGGCGCGCTCGCAGGCCTGCGTCATGTCCGCCACGCTGCCGCCGGTGTGCCACAGCGCGTTGTAGAGCGCCAGTTGAAGCCAACCGGCAGCCAGGTGGTCAGGTCGCGGCAGCGTCTGCACATAGGTCAATACCGCCCGGACCCGGTCGCGGTACTCGCCGACCTCCGACAGGCGGAACCACAGCGGCGCCGAGCCGATGGTCAACGCCCCTGCGATGTCCGGATCCTCGTCCTGGGCCACGCAGGCGTCCAAGGCCGCGCGGACATCGTCCAGCAACGTGCCGTAGCACTGCACCCACTCCCGGGCATCGAGCGAGGCCAGGTCGGCCGTGGCGCTGCCCATCAGGTCCAGCATCACCCGCGCGTGCCGCCTTGACACCAGTTTCTGCTCTCCCGCGCGCAGCATGAGTGCCTGGGCATAGCTCCGGGTGGTGTCGAGCAGCCGATAGGGGCGGTGCACTCCTTTCTCCTCGTCGTAGACCACGAGGGACTTGCTGGCCAGCGAGATCAATGCATCCGAAGCCATGTCGGGATCCAGATCGCTCGCCACGACGCTGAGCGCGGCCTCGGCATCGAAGTGCGCGCGGAAGATCGACAGCCTGCGAAACAACATCAGCTCGGGCGCGCCGAGGAGCCCCACGCTCCAGTCGAGCGTCGCCGCGAGCGTGCGCTGCCGTGGTAGCACGGCCCGCCGGATCGTCGAATGAAGACGCATGTGATCGTCGAGCCTCAGCGCGAGATCGCTGGCTGACTGCGCGCCAAGACGTGCCGCCACCAGTTCGATGGCGAGCGGGATGCCGTCGACCTGCTGGCAGATACGTGCGAGCGGGGCCGCGCTCGCATCGTCGAATGCATCGGTGCCCGCCGCACGGGCGCGCTCGACGAGCAATTGCACCGCCGGTGAGTCCAAGGCGCTGGCCAGCGAGACGGAAGCACCCTCGTGAACCGCCAGAGGCAGGAGCCTGGACACATGCTCCCCCTCGATGCGCAAGACCTCGCGGCTGGTCGCGAAGATGCGCAGGTCCGGCAATGCCGCGAGGAACCTGTGGAGCAACGGCGCCAGCGTCTCGATGACGTGCTCGCAGTTGTCGACCAACAGCAGGGCTTGCGTGCCTTCCAGGCGCTGGATGATGGCCTGAGCGACGTCCGGCACGTCGCCGCGCACCCCCAGGGCGCGCGCGACCGTACTCAGCACGTGGTCCTGCGAAGTCAATGGCGCCAGATCTATGAAGCAGACGCTCCCACCGTGAACCTCCCTGTATCGCTCCGCGACACGCACCGCAACGCTGGTCTTGCCCACGCCACCCGCCCCAACCAGGGTGACCAGTCGGCTCTCGGACAGCATGGAAAGAAGCCGCGCCATCTCGACGTCGCGCCCTATCAGCTTGGAGAAGCGCACGGGCAACGCCGCCAATACGGCTGCATCTTCCGCGATGGGGGCAGAAGCCTCCGCGAGTGCGACGACCTCGGACGGGCCGAATTCACGACGGACCCTGCCCAGGAAGATATACCCGCGAAGCGGGATATTGGAAATCCACTCGACACAGCCATTCCCGTCATCGGGCTCGCCCAGCGCCTTGCGCAGGATAGACATGTGCACGCGGACACTGGCTTCCTCGACCACGACATCAGGCCACACCGCCGCAAGCAGTTCATCCTTCCCGACGACCTCCCCCGCTCGCTTCAGCAGCTCGAGCAGGAGGCCGAAGGCCCTGGAGCCCAAGCGGATCGGCAAGCCATGACGTTCAAGCCGCCTTTGCGCCTCCCACAGCGAGAACGATCCGAAGCGCCAGACGCGCGAGCCGGCTTCGGCCGATGCGTCAGGCACGAACCAATCCACGTTGCGTGGCCTGGATCGCCACCTGCGCACGCGAACGGACGTGCAGCTTCTCGCATATCCGGGCGACGTGCGCCTTCACGGTGTTGGCCGAGATGTCGAGCTTGCGCGCGATGCCCTTGTTGCAATCGCCCTTGACGAGGAAGCGCAGCACATCCTCTTCCCGGGCGGTCAGCCAGGTGCGAGGGGGGCAGCTGTCGAACAGGGCCGCTGCGCGGTTGCAGAGATAGTGCGAGCCGCCTCGCGCCACATGGCGGATGGCGTCCACCAGTTCGAGCGGATCGGCACTCTGGAGCAGATAGCCCCGCACGCCGCTGTGCATGGCTTGCGCGATCTCGCCCTCCTTGTCCTGGCGTGTCATCACCACGACGCGGGGTCGAGGAAGATCCCGCAGCGAAGCATCTGCACCGTTGACAGTCTCCGGCGAGGCCGCCAGCAATCCCATTGCACTGCCGTAGTCCGTCACGACCACGTCGGCGCAGCCCCGGTGAATATCCGAAGCGGCTTGCACGTCGAAGTCCGGCTCCCGGTCGAGGAGCGCGACCAGGCCTGCCATGACAAGCGGGTCCGCATGCCGGACCAGGACGGAGATGATGGAGTTTTGTGTCATGGCGGAGAAACTCGGAGACTTTGGAAAGGTGTTCAGGCTGACAACGGCGCATCAGCGAGAGGGTGCCGGGCATCCAGCAGCCCGCGGCGGATCGCTTCGGTGATCGCGCCCGTGCGCGTCTGCTCGCCGAGCTTGGCCAGGATCGTCTTCACGTGCGTCTTGACCGTGCCCTCGCTGATACCGAGCAGCCGCCCGATGTTCTTGTTGCCCAGGCCGCACGCCATGTGCTGCAGCACTTCGAACTCGCGGGCAGTCGGGACGGACTGGACCAGCGTGTCCAGCACCCGGTCCGCCGCCGACCGCGACAGGTAGCGGCGCCCGCCGGCCACACAACGCACCGCATCCGCGAGTTCGTTGGCCGAGCAGTCTTGCAGAAGGTAGCCACGCACGCCGGCGTCGACGGCGCGGCGGATCTGCCACCCGCGGTCCTGCTCGCTGACGATGAGAAGCGATGCCACCTTGGCTGCGCCGCGGCGCGGTGCCGCAGCCCGAAGCATTCCGGTCGAATAGTCCGTGACCACCACGTCGACCTCGCCGAGGCTCTCGGGTTGGACGGTGAAATCGGTGCTGGAGCGCAGCAGCGCGGCGATGCCCGTGGCGACGTACGGGTCGTGATGTGCGATCGACACGTTGATCCTGAGGGCATGGGCCGGTGCGGTCATGGGCTCGGTCCTTCTTGAAACCATGGATGGAGTCTGGGCAAAGGGCGTTCCGTGCGCCAGTTAAAGCCTGTCAAACCTTGTTAAGGCCGGCACGGCTATGCGGCGAGCGCCACGATGCTGGTCATTCCGTTGCGAGCCAGCTTCGCGTAGGGGCAGAACCGCTCGGTATGGCGCACCAGCTCTTCGGCAAGGCTCTTCTCGACACCCGGCAGATGGATGGCGACGTCGGCCGTGAGCATGAAAAGGCCGTCCATGGGATCGCGCCCGAATGCCACCGACACCTCGACCCGGGCGTCCACGAGAGGGATGCCCTTGCGAGTCGCCAGCAAGTTGAGCGCGCCATGGAAGCATGCTGCATAGGCTGCGGCGAACAACTGCTCCGGATTGGTCCCGCCTCCTCCGCCGCCGAGTTCGACGGGAAGCCGCAGCGCTATATCGAGGCATCCATCGTTCGAGCGAGCAACGCCCGAGGCGCGTCCGTGTGCTGCTTCGCCCCCGCTCACGGTGACCTTGGTCGAATAAAGGGGTTGGAACTCCGGTCCCCGGTACCTGTTCAGGAGGGAGACTGGGGGAGGTTGCAGCTTGGTCATGGTCGAGGTTGCACGAAAGGACGCGGCGCGCCGAGCACCGCGCCTGCGGACTATTTCAGCGAAGCCAGGTAGGCGATGAGATCGGCGCGCTGCCTGGCATCCGCCAGCCCGGCATAGGGCATGACGTTGCCCGGCACGGCACCCTGCGGGTTCGCGATGTAGGTGTCGAGCGTCTTCGCATCCCACGGATAGCCCGCACCCTTCATGGCGCGACTGAAACGAAAGCCCGGCGCGCTGCCGGCCTGACGCCCGATCACGCCCTGCAGGCTGGGACCGACGCCATGGCTTCCGTCGATCGAGTGGCAAGCCGCGCACTGGGCGTAGGCCTGCTTTCCCGCAGCCACGTCCTGCGCGTTCGCATCGAAGGCGACCAGCAGAATCCACAGGAAGCCGAAGAGCGGAATGATTCGACGCATGTTCATTGCCCGCCCTTCAAGGCGTCTCCAGTTCGAAAGCGGCGCCGATGATCAGTCCGACCTCTTCGCCGATCTGAGGCAGTGCAGCCATCACGCCGAAATCGCCGCGGCGAAGCCTGCCGCGGATATCGAAGCCGATCGTGTAAACCTGTTTTGTCGGATTGACGCCTGCGCCGACGAAGCTCGCATCCAGCACGATCTCGCGTGTCACGCCGTGCAATGACAGGTTGCCGGCCACCTGGAAGCTCCGGGCCGCCAGCGAGACCGGCGACGTCGACGTGAAGGTCATGGCCGGAAAGCGCTCGGCGTCGAGCCAGTCGCGACTGCGCAGTTCTTCGTCGAGCACGCGGCTCGAGGTCAGGACATTGGCGACGGGCACCGACACCGTCAGCGCCCCCGCGCCGGGTTGCGGCGATGCGAGGTCGAGCACGCCCGAAGGACTCAGGAACTCGCCGTAGTAAGTGGAGATGCCGAAGTGCGACACGCTGAAAAGCACGCGTGTGTGCACCGGGTCCAGCCGGTAGTGGCCGCGGCGTACCGCACTCAGTTCCTGCGGCAGGGTCGTTGTGGGGGAAGTGACGGTATCGGTCATGTCTCTGGATGGAGCCGGGTGACGGTTTGCTGGCCGGAGCTCACGACCTCCGCCGCGAACGCCGAGGGGCAAGACTGCGCACACGTCAGGGGACGCCTGTCGTGTGTGCCTGCCTTGACGGCCTGTCGCGGCGGAGGCGCTCGCATCGAGGGAGTCCCGGCAGCGCTGCGGCGACGCGTCAGCGCGGCGTCTTGGGCAGTGCGAACCAGGCATCGAAGTCCAGCGCACCGATGCGCGGATTCGGGCCCGGTACCAGGGTATCGTCCTTCAGCTCGGCGCCGAAGTAGCGCGCATGCACGTCGGGTACCACGGTGCGCTTGTCATTGGTGGCGTTGAGGTAGCGCGCCACCAGATCCGACAGACGAACGCGCTCGGGACCCGCGATCTCGACCACGCCATTGCGCGGCTGGCCCAGGGTGTAGTCGGCCACCGCCGCCGCCACGTCGTCCGACGCGATGGGCTGGACGAAGGCCGGCGACAGGTGCACGGAGTCGCCGTCGGCGCCCGACTGCGCGATCGAGCCCAGGAACTCGAAGAACTGCGTCGAATGGACGATGGTGTACGGAATGCCGGAATCGCGGATGAGCGCCTCCTGCGCGATCTTGGCGCGGAAGTAGCCGCTCTCGCTCAGGCGGTCGGTACCGACCACCGACAGTGCCACATGGTGCTTGACCCCGGCCTTGGATTCGGCCGCCAGCAGGTTGCGCCCCGAGGTCTGGAAGAACTCGAGCACGGCCTTGTCCTCGAACGACGGCGAGTTCGCCACGTCCAGCACCACCTGCGTGCCCGCCATGGCGGCATCCAGGCCTTCACCGGTGATGGTGTTCACGCCCGACGCGGGCGAAGCCGCGACGACTTCATGTCCAGCCTCGCGCAGCTTGTTGACGACTTTAGAGCCGATGAGGCCAGAGCCGCCGATCACGACGATTTTCATGGGGTACTCCTAGTGCGATGGGTTCAGGAAAGCTTGGCCTTGTCCAGGCCGAAGACCTTGTCGGAAGAGCCGGGCACCGTCTTGAGGGCGATGTTCAGGCGGCTCCACGCGTTGGTGGACATCACCAGGAACGTGAGGTCGGAAATTTCCTTTTCCGACAGCTGCGTGCGCACGCGCTCGTAGATCTCGTCGGGCACGCCTTGCTCGGACAGCTTCGTCAACGCCTCGGTCCAGGCCAGCGCGGCGCGCTCGCGCGGGATGAACAGCGTCGAATCACGCCATGCGGCCAGGTGCAGCAGGCGCAGTTCGCGCTCGCCCTGGATCTTGGCCTGCTTGACATGCATGTCCAGGCAGAAGGTACAGCCGTTGAGCTGCGAGGTGCGGATCGCGACCAGGTTGCGGATCGGCTCTTCGATCGAGCCTTCCTTGATGGCGTTGAGGAACTCGACGAACTTCTTGAAAATCTCGGGGGACTTCTCAGCGTACTTGATGCGTTGGGTCATGGTTGGGTCCTTGAAGAATCGGCGGATGCCTGGGCTCAGGGCGACTGAGCCACCGTTCACGAGGGTTCGCAAAAGGGAGACTTGATGCTAGGTTTCGTCGCGCCCGGCCGGTAGCCATGCAAGGGGCCTCACTGTGTTGACCGATGCGCACCAATGCGCACCGGTAGGCGCGAGGTCTCAAAGAATGATTTCGTGGACCGGTACCGGCAGCACGGGCAGATCGGTCTCGCCGATGAACTCCTTCATCTCGCGCTCGATGGTCCTGGCGATGAGCGTGATGGGTACGTCATTGGCGCTTCCCTCGAACGGGTTTTCGGTGCTTTCGCCCACCTGTTCGAGCGATGTGTACATCCACGAGATCGTGGCGCTGAAAGGAATCACGAGCCACACCATGCAACCCTGCATCAGGCCACTGATGCCATCGTTGAGCTTGTCGAACTCTTTCAAGAGCCCGAATGGCAGGAGAACACAGAACGCCCACACGAAAAGCGTATTGATGATCGCGTACTGCCGCGGGTAGGGATAGTTCTTCAGGCGCTCCGCGCGCCCCTGCTGGTCGATGAACTCCTTCTGCAGTTTGTTCAGTTCGATGTACGTGGTCAGCGACAGGTCGCCCTGATCGTGAAGCCGCCTCAATGCACGGCTTTGCAGCCAGAGCACCTGCGTCGCCTTGAGGCTGAGCCTGGCCTCGTGGATCTGCGCATGCTCGGAGTTCGAAAGATGTCTGCGCAGCTCCTCGTCGATGGGTGTCTCGCGCTCGGGGATCCGATAGATATCGCGGTACTCGACGTTCGACGCCTTCTCCATCGTCTCCCACGGCCTGGCACTGCGCAGCTCGTAGCGCAGGCAGGTCAGCCATGCGACGTGGCGATCGATGAGCTCGCGCGCCTCGATGGGGTTGCGCACGAAGCCGCCGACGCTCGCGCCCCAGAACCGGCTGCTGTTGAGGATCGAAGTCCAGAGGTGCTGGGCCTCGACCGTGCGGTTGTAGGTCTGCACGTTCTTGAAGCCGACGATGAAAGAGGTCGCGGTGCCCAGCAAGCCCACCACGGTCAGGGGGATGGTGAGCCATCGCAGCCCGAGCACCTGGTAGAGCAGCACGGGCACGGTGCCGACGGCCAGCAGCAGATAGATCTGTCGCCGCGTCCAGGCGATGAACTCGGAAACTTTGTAGGTCTTGCCCAGGTGCATGGTGAGCTTTCGGAGATGCGAAAGAGCGAGCGGCCGCCCGTTCGGCGGATGCGCGCTCGCTCTGGATGGATTTCTGAGGGTGGGCGGCAGCCCGTGCGGCCGTCAGGGCCGCTGTCGCAGGACCTCGATTGCGGCGACGACCTCGCGCGGACGCGTGCGTTCACGCACGTCTTCCTCGATCGAGGCAAAACAGATCTCACCAGTTCTGTCGATCACATAGGTGGCGGGAACCGGCAGCACCCACTGCCCGTTGCCGTTCAGCACGGGGATGTCGGTGCCGACGCTGCCGTAGTAGTCCACCACGTCGGGATGCAGCGTGTAGGCGAGCCCGAAGCCGTTGGCAGCCTCGAGGGCGCAGTCGCTCAGCACGGTGAACCCGAGTCCGTTGTCCTGGGCCGTGCGCATCGAGTGCTCGGGCAGCTGCGGCGAGATGGCCAGCAAGGTCGCGTCGAGCCGGGTCAAGGCGTCGGTGTACTGTCGCCATTCGCGAAGCTGGAGGTTGCAGTAGGTACACCATCCGCCGCGGTAGAAAACGACGACCAGCGGGCCGCGCCGCCAGACATCCGAGAGGCGCACAAGCGTGCCCGAGGCATCCGGCAGCGTCACGTCGGGCGCCCGGGATCCGATGCGCAGAGCCCGGGCCGCGATGCCGGTGGCATCGAACACGGCATCGGCTTCGCTGAGCGTGTCCTCGCGGCTCATTGCGGGCGCTCCAGTGCCGAACGGGGGCCCGCGGCACGATGTGCGGCAATGGCGACATCACCGGAAGTGTCCTGCAATGCCTCGTAGGCAGCGAGGATGGAGCCGGCGACGACCGCCGTAGTCATTACCGCGATGCCCACGGCGTCTTGCAGGCGGCGCGATAGACCGCCGATGTCAGGGAGAGAGCGTCGCAATGGGTTCATGAAAAGTCTCCAGGGCGGTAGAGCGTCGTCACCGGCGCTCATGCGCCTATCAACGAGGCCGACCAAGCGTAGTGCTCGCCAAGGCGTGCCGGTAGGCCGGCACAGGGGACCACGGTGTTGCACGACGGGCAACAATGACTTGTGCGATGCCCTGCCCGTGCGTCGCGGCGGTATCAGGGCTGCTGTGCATCCGATCCGGCGGCCTCGACGATCAGGCGGGTCACCGGGCCCGGCCTGGAGATCATGACCACGTGCGACGCCCTCTTGACCACGACGGTCTTCATCGACTTCGCGCGCTCGGCCATGAAGGACAGCGCAGCCGGAGGAATGTTCTTGTCCCTGTCGCCGTAGATGAACCAGGACGGCACGTTCTTCCATGCGGCGGCGGGTGCCGGCTCGGCCAGCGCCGACTGCGTGATCGGACGCTGCGACACGGCCATGAGATGCGTCGTGTTCGGCGCCACGTCGGCGGCGAACTGGCTGCCGAACTTGTCCTGCAGGATGTAGAGATCCTTGTTGCCGTCGGGCAGCGCGACCGGCGGTGCCAGCGCGGGCCCCAGCGTGCTGCCAGGGAACTTGCCAGACAGGTCCGCCGCGGACTCTCCGACCTCAGGCGCGAACGCGGCCACGAAAACCAGCGCCTTGACGTTGGGCTTTCCCTGCGCAGCGGCGGAGATCACCGAGCCGCCGTAGGAATGACCGACCAGCACGACGGGGCCTTTCACGGAGTCGACGACTGCGCCGACGTAGTCCGCGTCGAGCTTCACGCCCCGCAGCGGATTCGCAACGGCGATCACATGGAAGCTGCGCGCCCGCAGATCGCGCGCCACGTCGTTCCAGCTCGCGGACTCGGCGAAGGCACCGTGCACCAGCACGATGGTGGGGCGTTCCGGCGAGGCGGCGGCACTCGCCGTGCTGGCGGGGGCCGCCAGGTGGATTGCCGCAATGCAGGCGATCGCGAAAGCGCGAGCGAGGGTGAAGAGTCGAGTCATGGTGTTTCCTTCGAAGATGAGTTGCTCGGTGAGTGGACGGGTCGCCCTGGGAAAATCTGTTGAGTGGCGGGGTCGTACCCGGCGCGCCTGGAGTCCGCGGTACAGATGTCCGGCACCAGCACGGGACTTGCTACCGCTCCCGTGGCGAACTTCAACTCCGCGCTGGCTGCTTCGCCACTGGCCACGGCCGCGGCGCCCGCCATCGTCAGCAGGCAAACGGCCATGTAGCCCCAACGCCAGGCGAAGTCCATCGGGCCTTCCGGCGCAGTGCGCGCAGCAGGCTGCGACGTACACGGCATCGCGTCGAGCCGTGTCCTCTGCCCGTTGCGTGGCGCGCGTGCACGACGCGCGGCGCGCGGCACAGGAGACGAAGCCAAAGTGGACATACGCAGCACCATGTGATTTCCCAGAGGGCACCAAGCCCTGACCCCAGGACGGCTGGAGCGCCGGTCCGCGAACATCGCGGGACGATCTGGATGCTAGGTTTCGGTCTCTTCGGGCGGTAGCCTTGCGAGAGGTACTTCCATGTTGCATGCGGGGCATCAATTCGACACGACGGACACGCGAACGGCAGGTGCGCGCGAGACGACGAATCAGCCCCGGACGTGGACTTCATCCACGTAGCACCAGCGCCAGTCCTCGCCGGGTTCGATCGACTGGACCAGAGGATGGCCCGTCATGTGGAAATGCTGGGTGGCGTGTTTGTGTTCCGACGAGTCGCAACAGCCGACGTGTCCGCATGTGAGGCACATGCGCAGATGCACCCAGCGACCGCCGATGCGCAGGCAGTCTTCGCATCCTTGGCTGGAAGGGGTGACGGAGTGGATCTGGTCGAGGTGCGTACAGGTCGTGGTCATGCGGTGGTCCTTGAAAGGCGCCCTCCACCCGCCGCGTCGCCGTGTTGCTGATCGGATTTACGCGGGAGTTCCCGCGCCGACGTGAGTTCGTCCCGTGCACGAACGGATGGAAAGTGCACGCCTCATTACAGCCGCCTCGGCAATCTGACACCCGTCATCTTCGTTGCGACGGGCGGAAGGCAAATCGTCAGGCCGCGTGACTCGCGGCCCATGAAGAAAATCGTAGTTTTGAACGCTGCGCCCCGGTAGGCATGTGGCGTGGACGACGGTGTTGCCCTCGATTCACCAATGCGCGCAGCACTGCCCGGCGCAAGGCCATCGAACCGGACTCAGACAAAGCGGATCGTCGAGCGCATGCCTACGCGCGACATCTTCATGTAGGGGCAGATGCGCTCGGCTTGCGCGACGAGTTCGGCCGCTTCGCGGGTGTCCATCTGCGGCAGGCTCACCTCGAGCTCGGCGGTGATGAGGAAGAGTCCGTCGACCGGATCGCGCCCGAACGAAACCGTGGCAGCGATATCGATGTGCGGCGGAAGACGCGTGCGCATGGACGCCGCGGCTATCGCCATGGCACCGTGGAAGCATGCCGCGAAACCGGCTGCGAACAGCTGCTGTGAATTGGTTCCGCCACCATCGCCGCCCAGCTCCGTCGGCTGCCGAAGAACCAGGTCGAGGTTGCCATCGTCGGATACGGCTCTCCCGGACACGCGCGCATGCCGGGCCTCTCCGCCGGAAACGGCAACGGTCGTGGTGTAGAGCGGAAGGATCTCGTCGCCGGTGTAGGGCACCAGGAACCCGGGATGCCCGCCGGGATGGCCTTCTGCGTCGCCAGGCTCGTCGGCGAGCACGATCATTGCAACGGCCCTCGCGTCGGCGCGCAGGCCCTCCGGCTACGGGCGTTCTCCAGTGCGATGGCCAGGCTGAGCGCCACGAGCTCGTTGTGCTCAAAAACGGCAGCCACCTGCAGGCATCGCGTCCGCCCCACGCCGTCTTCGCCAGCCGTGACCAGGGCCTCGGCCCAGGAGAGCGCGGCCTTCTCGCGCGGCGTGAGACCTGTCCCGGCATCGAACCAGTCCGAGACCAGCATGAGCTTCCTGACCGGGTAGCCCGCACCAAGCAATGCCAGGAAATGAGCATCCGTTCGCACGTCGTTGCAATTGAGCTGCGACACCCTGAGGTGCGCAAGGTCGACGAGCGTCTGGGAAAGCCTCGACGCCGCGATGCAGCGGTTGACGATTTCTGCAACGCGCTCGTGGGCTTCGCCACGCATGGCAAGTGTCTTCACCTTCATCACAACTCAGGACTGCCGGTCGAAAGCGATGGCGTCGAAGCCCGAGCCCTGCTCGAGCGTGCGATGGACCGGACACTTCTGCGCGACCTCCAGCAAATGGGCGCGCTGTTCGTCGTGCAAGGCGCCCTCGATGGCAACCTCATGACTGAAGAAATCCGGGGGCGAGCGGTCCTTGTCGCGACGATGGTTCACTGCCGTGCGGATGCGGGTCACCGGCCATCCCCTGCCATCGGCGTAATGGCGCAGCGTCATCGTGGTGCATGCGGCAAGCGCCGACGACAGCAGGTCATAAGGCGTCGGCCCGGAGCCGAGCCCGCCGGCGGTCTCGGGCTCGTCGGCCAGCCAGCGGGAGCCACCTGAGCGCAGCGCCAGCTGGAACTTGCCCAAGCCGGTCTCCTCGGCCACGGCATCGGCCGGCTCGGCTGGTGAAATGGCCGGCTCCGGCAGATAGCGCAGGGCCCAGGCAGCTATGAGGCTTGCTGCATATTCGGCATCCTCGCGTCTGGACAGCAGATGGTCCGCATCGCCGAGCGATACGTAGCTCTTCGGGTGCCGGGCCGCAAGGAAGATGTGCGTCGCGTTCTCGATGTCGACTGTCAGGTCACGCGGCGCGTGCAGCACCAGCAACGCCCGGCGAAGCGCACCGATGCGCGCGCCCTGGTCATGCCCTCGCAGGTCGTCGACGAAGGCCTTGCTCACAGACATCGGTCGCCCAACGACCTTCAGGAGCGCTTCCGGCTCGCCATCCAGTCGCGCCAGTCCCTCGGGGTCGAGCAGGTGCAGCACATGCCCGACATCGAACGGTGCGGCGATCGTCGCCACGGCGCGCGCACTGTCGACGCTGCCCGCCGCTGCGAGAATGGCCGCGCCGCCCAGGCTGTGTCCGATCAGCAGGTCGGGCGGCATGCCCGCG
This sequence comes from Variovorax sp. 278MFTsu5.1, assembly GCF_048305045.1. NCBI lineage: Bacteria > Pseudomonadati > Pseudomonadota > Betaproteobacteria > Burkholderiales > Comamonadaceae > Variovorax > Variovorax sp. 278MFTsu5.1. Next base: position 2,130,823 of record NZ_CP157622.1, on the reverse strand, counting down.
TCCTTCATCGCTTCGGCGGCCGAAACCAGGTCCTGCACGTTGAGGCTGAAACTCGAATCCGCAAAACTGCCCTCGCTGTCGCCGAGGCCAGTGAAGTCGAAGCGCAGCACGCCGATACCGGCGCTGGCCAGAGCGCGGGCCACGCGCACCGCGGCCAGGTTCTTCTTGCCACAGGTGAAGCAGTGCGCGAAGAGCGCCCAGCCGCGCTGGATGCCTTCCGGCATCTCCAGCGTGCCCGACAGGCGCTGGCCCTCGCGGTTGAGGAAATCGAATGAGCGGGTTGGCATGGTGTCTTCCTTCAGGCCACGGTCGTACGAATCCGCACACCCGACTTCAGCGTCAGCGTGACCGGCGTGCGCTCGGCGATCTCGGCCAGTCTCGCTTTCTGCGCCTCGTCCAACCCAACCATGCGCAGCGACCGCTCCACAGCCATGGCATCGCCATCGCGCGACAGATGCAGCTTCACCTCCACGGATTCGAGCGGCCATTTCTTGAGGTTGGCATACATGCGCAGCGTGATCGCTGTGCATGCACCCAGGGCCGCGATCAGCAGGTCATAGGGCGCGGGGCCGGTGTCTGCGCCGCCCAGGGCGGATGGCTCATCCGCGACGAGCCTGTGGCGGCTGCCCACCTCTATCTGCGTGCGGTAGCCATCGCGACCGATTGCTGCAATGCCATGCGTCATCAGCGAACCTCGTTCTCGAACGGCGTGTCAGGCTGCGAGGCGATTGGCCAGACGCGCCACGTGCGTGCCCTGGAAGCGCGCGATGGAAAGCTCGTTGGCGGACGGCATGCGCTGGCCATCGGCTCCGGCGAGCGTGCCCGCGCCGTAAGGTGAGCCTCCGGTGATCTCGGCCATGTTCGTCAGCCCCGTGCACGAGTACGGCACGCCGACGACCAGCATGCCGTGGTGCAGCAGCGCCGTATGGAACGACGCGATGGTGGTCTCATGGCCGCCGTGTTGCGTGGCTGTCGACGTGAACACGCCGCCGAGCTTTCCGATGAGCGCGCCCGTGGCCCAGAGGCTGCCGGTCTGGTCAAGGAAGGTTCGCATCTGGCCCGCCATGCCGCCGAAACGCGTGGGCGTACCGAACAGGATCGCGTCGTAGCCCGGAAGCTCCGCCACCGTGGCGATTTCAGCGTCCTGTTCGACCTTGGCGCCCGCCTGGCGCAATGCCTCGGCGGACATCGTCTCCGGCACACGCTTGACGGTGGCTTCGCTGCCGGGAACCGAGCGCACGCCTTCGGCGACCGCTTTCGCCATCTGCTCGAGATGGCCATACATGCTGTAGTAAAGAACGAGGATCTTGCTCACGATGAGGGACTTGAAAGAAGGATGGGATACGGCAATGGCGCCGGGAGAATCGTAGAAAGGCAGGCCGATGGGCACTAGGCGTTTGCCAATGACTACGGTGTTGACGCCTTCGCACCAATCGAGGTGCGGCTCAGTCCTGCAGCAACGTCGCGTCGCGCCAGCACAGCAGGGACAGCACTACGCCCTCGCCGTCGATCTCGAATTCGTCCGGCAGCGGGCCGTCGATCCATTCGAGTTGCACGGCACCTGCCAGTTGCTGCCGAAGCTCTTGCTCCCAACCCGGACCGCGTGCCATCCAGGTCAGATTCGCATCGTCCCCGTCGGGTGATGGCGCAAGCATCACGACGACACGCATCGCCGGCGAGCCTTCGCCCCCTGCGGGCTGGATGGCCCAGAGGCGCTGGATGGCAGCGTTGGCGTCATACCAGCTCGAAAGGACAGTGGACGAAGGCACGTCCTGACGACGTGCATCGAGAGAAGGGTCGAGGGATATTTTCATGAAATGCAATCAATCAAGCGCCGGGGCGCGGGTCGGGATTTCGGGGTTGATCAGGAATGGGAGCGGCGATGAAGAGGAATCCACACGTTGAATTCGGCGCCATGGCCGACGCCCGCCGACGTCGCCTTGACGAAGCCGCCATGCGCGACCGCCAAGCCGTGAACCAGTGCGAGGCCGATGCCGAAACCGCCATGAGAACCATCGGCGGCGGCACCACCCTGGCTGAACAGGCCGAAGACGTGTGGCAGGAATTCGGGCGCGATGCCGCAGCCGCGGTCCTCCACACAGATGCGGGCGAAACCGTCCTCCGAGCGAAGACGCACGACGATCTCGGCCCCTTCGGGCGAGAACTTCATAGCGTTGTCCAGCAGGTTGCCGACGATCTGCTCGAGCCGTACCGCGTCGGCGTGGCAACGGATCGGATCGCCGGCCTGCACCTCCGTGCGGATACGGCCACCGCGCCAGCTGGCGTCCAGCGCAGCAGCTAGGCGTGGCACCAACTCGCCCAGGTCCACCTCCGCGCAATGCAGTGCGAGCTTGCCGGTACGCACCCGTGAGAAATCGAGCAAGTCATTGATGATCCGGGTCTGGCTCTCGATGGCGCGCTGGATCGATTCGGCGATACCGCGGATGTGCCCCGACACGGTCGACGCGGGCAATCGTTGCAGGAGCCCCGCGTTCATCTGGATGATGTTCAGGGGCTGCTTGAGTTCGTGCGACACCACGGCCAGGGCCCGGTCCCGGGTCGCGCAGCGCAAGTGCAGGGCCGCGCGAGGATCGAGGATCGCTGCCGAGGCGCCTTGGTGATCGGGTTTGGACAGGGCACTCATGTTCGCTGCGGAGGTGAGAGGAAGCAGGCAGCGGCAAGCGGGTGCACGCTGGGCATGGAAGAAGGAGTCATGGGTCATCCGTTCGGAAGTCGACTGAAGGCGTTGCGAGCGGCGCGATCGTAGGAGCCCACCGCCGCCGCTGGAAGGCATGTGCCGCGGCCCACGGTGTTGTCGGGCAGACACCAATGCCGATCCACCACGAACACGGGGTCGGCATCGTTAGCCGTTTCTGGATGCATCGTCCGACACAGGGCCGATCGAACATGGCCCGGTCAGACCTACGATGACCAGCCGGATCGCTCCGGCGAAGCAGCCACGCAAGGGCCGGGAAAAAAACCTGTCACAAAACACCCGGCTCGAACGTCTTTGGTATGGAGACGCGAACGCGTGTCCGGCCGGCATGCGGCCCTGCAGCAACCTGACCTGGGCCGGGAGAAGTGGCAGCGGCCTTCTGGACGGACCCGATTTGCCGATCAAGACCCCTACCGAATTGACCATGAGCGCTCGCCAAGCCATCGCACGCGGCCTTGCCCGCCACCCTTGCTGACGGAGATCCGCATGTCATCATTGCCCGCCAGCCCGCCACAGGCGACCGCCGAAGTCCTATGGCGCTTCGGTCCCTTCGTCGTGTACGAAACACAGCGCCGGCTCGAACGTGCCGGCGAGGCCGTTCGGCTGGGCTTCCGCTCCTTCGAGCTGCTGCTCCAGTTGGTCAAGCACGCCGGCAAGGTGCTCGGCAAGGATGAGCTGCTCGCTACCGTCTGGGCTGGCGTGGTTGTCGAGGATGCCAGTGTTCGCGTGCAGATGTCCATGCTTCGCAAGGCCCTGGGCCGACCGGGCGCCGGCGACGACTGCGTCGAATGGATCTCGAACATTCCGCTGCAGGGCTATCGGCTCAACGGCAAGGTCCTGCGCGAATGCAGCGACACCACCCGCCCCGGAACGCTCTCGATGGCGATCGCGGCGTCCTTTGCATCCCAGTCCGCCGCCCCCGCGTTCACGAAGCTGCCGACGCGGCTGACCCGACTGATCGGCCGGGAAGCCGACCTGAAGCGCCTGCTGACGGCCATGGACACCAGCCGCATCGTCACCCTCGCGGGCCTTGGCGGCATAGGCAAGACGCGTCTCGCCATCCGCGCTGCGGAATGCCATCAGGCCCGAACGGGCATGCAGATCGGCTTCGTCGACCTTTCGCCCCTGATCGGTGAGGACCACGTGGCGGGAGCCTTGGCGCGGGCGCTGGGTGTGCCGTCCGACGCACCCGACACCATGCGTGCAATTCACCGGCAGCTCGAAGGGCGCGACGTGCTGCTGCTGATCGACAACTGCGAGCACGTGGTGGACGCACTCGCGCCCCTGATCGCCGGACTGCTCGCTGAGCTGCCCAAGCTGCGCATCCTCGCCACGAGCCGGGAGGCTTTCCGCATGGAAGGCGAACGCGTGCTGCGACTGGCGCCGCTCGTCGTGCCCGAGACGGACCGGTTGACGTTGGCCCAGGCAATGCGTTCTGCGGCAGTCGAATTGCTGGTGGAGCGGGCGCAGGCCGCCGGCGCTCGCCAGTTCGGCGATTCGGACGGCGGGCTTCTTGCGCGGATTGCACGGCAGGTCGATGGCATCCCGCTGGCCATCGAACTGGTGGCGGCCAGGCTGGGCGTGCAATCGATCAACGACCTCGCATCGCGGCTGAACGACCACATGCGGCTGTACTCCGCCGGCAACGCGACGGTGCTCGCACGGCATCGAACGCTTGCCGCGGCCCTCGACTGGAGCATCGCGCTGTTGAACCCGCAGGAGCTCAGGCTCTTTCGCTTCCTGTCGGTCTTTCGAGGCCGGTTCGACCTGAATTCCGCGCTGAAGCTCGCCGAAGGCGACATGGACATTGAATCCGCCTTCGATGCCTTGATCTCGCTGGCCAACAAGTCGCTGGTCGCCTTCGACAACAGCGATGCGGTTGCGCCTTATCGCCTGCTCGGCACGACGAGGAGCTACGCGGCCAATCTGCTCTCACGGACCGACGAATCGCCCGCACTGGGGCGACGGCATGCCGAGCTCATGCGCAGCCTCATGGACGAAGCCACGGCGCAGCTGTCCAGGCTCGACGTCGATGCGTGGACCGAGCGATACGCCCATCACCTGGACGACGTGCGGGCCGCCCTCGACGCCTGGCTTGAGCAGCCTGGCGGCACCGAGGCTGACGCGGCGACCGGCACGGAGGTCGGCGTGGCGCTCGCCATCGCCTCCGCCCCGCTGTGGTTTCAGGCTTCGCAGGCCGAGGAGTATCGAGACCGTGTGCTCACCACCATCGACCGCGTCGAGCGGCTGCCGGGTGCCGATGCGAAGACGGTCGCCGGGCTGCGCCTCGCGCTGACCGCTCGCCGCACTTCGCGCGCCGGGCCACGCAGCGAGCGCCTCGGCATGGACAGCGAGGCGAAGGCGCTCTACTTGAGCGCCGCTCGCTCCGCGTCGGACTCCGCCTTGAACCGCACCCCCCAAAAGTAGCAGAAGAAGCTCTCGCCAACACAGGCTGGCCGAATCGGCACCGGGCTCCTACGCTTGCAGCATCTGTGGAGTCCCTACGAAGTGACAAGCAGGCCGTCACAGGCGCAGGGTTCGGCACGTCTTCTGTGGCACGGGGCTTCCCCGCAAGAACAACCAGACACAAGGTCATGAACGACACAGACGGCACCAACGAGATCAGCAACGTCTTCGACAGCCTGCGGCCACGGCTGCATGGCATCGCCTACCGGATGCTCGGTTCGACCGAGGAAGCCGAAGACGTCGTGCAGGACGCCTGGCTGCGCAGGCGTCAGGCGAACGGTGCCATCGACAACGAGGAAGCGTGGCTGGTGTCGACCGTCACCCATCTGGCGATCGACCGGCTGCGCAGCGCGAAGGTGGAGCGCGAGCACTACATCGGCATGTGGCTGCCCGAGCCGGTGATGTCCGACAATTCGCCCTCGCCGGAGCAGATGCTGGAGAAGGCGGAGAACATCTCGATCGCCTTCCTTACCGTGCTGGAGCGGCTCTCGCCGGAGAGTCGCGCGGCATTCCTGATGCGCGAGGTCTTCGGCGCCAGCTACGGCGACATCGCCCACATCCTGGGCAGGACCGAAGCCGCCAGCCGCCAGCTCGTGCACCGGGCGAAACTCCAGATCCTCGAGAAGCGCAAGCGTTTCCGGGTCGCGCCGGAGGAGCACATCCGCCTGCTGAAGGAATTTTCCGAGGCGGCGCAGCGCGGGGACTTCGCGGCGTTGCGCTCCCTGCTGTCGGACGACGCCGAGTTCGTCGGCGACGGGGGCGGCAAGGTGCCAAGCTTCGACGCTCCGCTCAAGGGCCGCGACCGCATTGCGCAGCTCTATTTCGCGACCAGCAGGCGGTACGGCGACAAGGTGCGCATGCGGATCGCACCGATCAACGGCGAATGGGGTTTCCTGCGCTTCATCGACGGCGTGCTCGAGTCCGTGCAGTCGGTGGAGACCGACGGCGCGGGAATCACCCGGATCCAGGCCCAGAGAAACCCCGAAAAGCTGGCCGCGCTGGCTTCGTTGCTGAAGTTCTAGAGACAGGCACGCCCTCCCGAGCAGCTCGGGAGGTGGTGCACGGGCCGGCCATAACAAACATTGACAGGCATTAACTGGTCCTTGTTTGCCGTCGCGCGCAGAGTGCTCGTTGTGAGAAGGCCGTCCCCACGGCCTTCATGCCACCGAGATGCTGCAAATGACGAATTCTTCCCTGCCCTGCCCCACTTCCATTCCCCTCACGCCGCGTGCGGACCCGCTGGCTTCGAGCTTCGCGACCAGCTATGCGGGTGTCGTGGCCTTCATTGCCGTCGTGACCGAAGGCAGTTTTGCCCGCGCAGCGGACCGGCTGGGCATCGGGCGCTCCGCGGTGAGCCGCAGCGTTCAGAAGCTGGAGGATCAGCTCAATGTCAGGCTCTTCACCCGGACCACGCGGAGCACCTCGCTGACGCGGGAAGGCGATCTCTTCTATGCCAACTGCCACACCGGAGTCGACCGGATCGTCCAGGCCGTCGAAGAGATGCGTGACCTGCGCGAGGGCCCACCGCGAGGGCACCTGCGCATCAGCTCGTCCGTCGGCTTCGGCCGGCGCGTGGTCGCCCCTTTGCTCGGCGATTTCCTTGCCGCGTATCCGGAGGTATCGATCGACTTGCTGCTCAACGACAAGCCGACCGACTTCACATCGGACCGCGTGGACATCGCCTTCCGCAACGGCCGCATGGAAGACGCACAGATCATCGCCAAGCAGATCATCCCCATGCAACTGCTGGTCTGCGCCTCGCCGGGCTACCGGGATGCGCATGGCCTGCCGACCTCGCTGGACGAGTTGATGGGCCACCAATGCATCAACTTTCGCACCGCCTCGGGTCGTGTCGCCGAGTGGGAATTCAAGGCGGACGGGCTGCTTCGCAGGTTCGCGCCGGCGTCGAAGCTCACCTACAACGATGCAGACCTGGTGCTCCAGGCCGTGCTCGATGGACACGGCATCGCGCAGATGGCGGGATACCTGATCTGCGAACCGCTGCGCAAGGGCTCGCTGGTGGCCTGCCTGACGCAGCACGTCCCCGACGACCACGGACACTACATCTGCTACCTGAGCCGGCAGCATCTTCCCTCACGCATGCGCGTCTTCATCGACTTCATGACGACACGCATCCGCGCGGCGGACCTCCAATGCCTCACGGACCTCGACGCACCGACCTGAACGTGCACCGGCCGTCTGCGGGCGCGTATTGGTGCGCGCCCAGCAACAGCGTGCATCCCTTCGCGAATCTACCGCCGCGCGAATGCCGAACCTACGATGACTTCCGTCTCACGGCATTCGCGCGACACCGGTGCGCCGTGTTCGTAATCCGGATCTCCACCCCCGTCTCAAAGGAAATCATGACCACACCTCAGAACCCCTCGCGCAGAAACCTGATCGCATCCAGTGCGGCCGTTGCCACCGGCACGCTCGCGATGGGCATGCACGGTGCCGCCGCGGGCGCCCCCGGTTCCGGCAACCGCAACCCGAGGATGACCAGCGACACCGTCACGATGAAGGACGGCACGCGCATCTACTACAAGGACTGGGGCAGCGGCCCGGTGGTCACGTTCTCGCATGGCTGGCCCCTCAATGCCGACGCGTGGGACGGGCAGATGCACTTCCTGGCGCGCAACGGCTTTCGCGTCATCGCGCACGACCGCCGCGGCCACGGCCGCTCGACGCAATCGTCGTCGGGCAATGACATGAACGGCTACGCCGACGACCTGGCCGAAGTGTTCAACGCGCTTGACCTGAAGAACGTCTCGATGGTCGGCCACTCCACCGGGGGGGGCGAGGTGGCCCGCTACATCGGCCGCCACGGTTCGAAGCGCGTGGCCAAGGCGGTGCTCATCGGCGCGGTGCCGCCGGTCATGGTGAAGTCGGCGTCGAATCCGGAGGGTCTGCCGATCGAGGTCTTCGACGGGATTCGCGCGGGCGTGGCGGGAGACCGTTCCCAGTACTACAAGGACCTGGCCGTGGCCTTCTACGGCGCCAACCGCAGCGGCGCAAAAGTGTCGCAGGGCGTGCTCGACCAGTTCTGGCTCTGGAGCATGCAAAGCGGCCAGAAGAACGCCTACGAGTGCGTGAAGGCCTTCTCGGAAACCGACTTCACCGAGGATCTGAAGAAGTTCGACATCCCCACCCTGATCATGCACGGCGAGGACGACCAGATCGTTCCCGTGCACGACTCCGCCAGGAAGTCCGCAAAGCTCATCAAGGGCGCCAGGGAAATCTACTACCCCGGCGCACCGCACGGACTCACCGCGACGATGCAGGACAAGGTCAACGCGGACCTTCTTGCCTTCCTGCGCAGCTGAACACTGTCATCCACCCCCTTCGCCATGCTGAACCTCCTACTGCAGACCACGATCGAAGAGCAGCCCGATGACTGGGACATCTCACGCTTCAGCCGGCTGGCTTCATTCCTCGCCGGACTGAGAGACAAAGACGGCGGCCTTGCCTTCCGGGTGACCGCCCGCAACCGCACCCAACGCGGCACGCCGGACCCGGTGCTGTCGACCCTGGACGAATCGGACGTGGACCAACTCTGGCTTTTTGCTGTAGACGGGGGCGACGGGTTGACCGACGCAGACTGCATGGGAATCAGCCGGTTTCGCCGCCTTGGTGGCGCGCTCATGGTGACCCGGGACCACATGGACGTGGGAAGCTCCATCTGCAATCTGGGCGGCATCGGGGCCGCCCACTACTTCCACAGCCACAATCGAGAACCCGACGAGAGCCGGCACTGCGTCGACGACACCTACGCCTCGAACATCTCCTGGCCCAACTACCACTCGGGCGCCAACGGCGATTTCCAGCGCGTTCGCTCGGTCGGCAGCATTCATCCCGTCATGCGCGACCGGCAGTCCTCGACCGGCGTCATCCAATACCTTCCCTCGCACCCGCACGAAGGGGTGGTCGGAGTGCCGGCGGATGATTCGACGGGTCGGGTCGTCGTCGAAGGACAGAGCCTCGTCTCGGGCCGACGCTTCAACATCGCCGTGGCGTTCGAGCGCTCGGAACATGGCGGTCGTGCCATCGCGCAGTCGACCTTCCATCATTTCGCCGACTACAACTGGGATCCCGCCTGCGGCTGCCCGACCTTCGTGGCCGAATCGCCCGGCGACGGCATGGCACAGTTCCCCGAGGCATTGCGCTCGACCAAGCAGTACGCCAGCAACCTCGCCTTCTGGCTCAGCGCCTGAGCCGGTCATGCAAGACACACTCCGCATCACCACCGGCGAGGGTTCCTTCTCGGCGTATGTCGCCCGTCCCGCAAGCGCGGGCACAGGCGCAACCGCGCCGGCCATCGTCGTGATCCATGAAGTCTTCGGCGTCAATGCCGACATGCGGCAGTCGTGTGACGAACTCGCCGCGCAGGGCTACCTGGCGATCTGTCCCGACCTGTTCTGGCGCATCGAGCCGGGCATCGACATGACCGATCGCACGGAAGCCGAGCTGGCGAAAGCCATGGCGCTTTACAACGCCTTCGACCTCGACGCCGGCGTGCGCGACATTGCCGCCGCCATCGCAACCGCCCGCGCGCTGGCTGAGTCGAACCACCGGGTCGGTCTCGTCGGCTACTGCCTCGGCGGCCTCATGAGCTACCTGACCACTGCTCGCGCAGCCGCTGATGCCGCGGTGGCCTACTATCCCGGCAACGCCAACAAGCACCTCGAGGAGGCAGGCGGCATCGGCAGCCCGCTGATGGTGCATCTCTCGGAAGAAGACGAGTACATCCCGCCCGACGCACGCAGGCAGATAGTCGCAGCCCTGGGAAAGAGTCCGCAGGTGCAGCTCCACAGCTACCCGGGATGCCGTCACGCCTTCGCGCGACACCGCGGCACCGCTTATGACGCGCGGGCTGCAGGCCTCGCGAACGGCAGGACCCAGGCGTTCCTGGCCCAACACCTGAAGAGCGGCTGAGTTTCACAGCGCACGGCGGTACGTGGCTGCGATGGCCCTGGTCCTCTCCCACTTCTTTTCCTTCATAAAAAGCCGCCGGCGTGTCGTGCACACGCCGGCGGCTTTTTCGCTTATTCGAGCGGCTGTGTCGACGGAGGCGTGCGCATGCCGACGGCCATGCGGTTCCACGCATTGATCACGGCGATCGTCCAGCTCAACTCGACGATCTCCTGGTCGCTGAACTGCTTCTTGAGCGCTTCGAAGGCCGTGTCCTGGTCACCGTGCTGGTCGGCAAGGCGCGTCAGTTCCTCGGCCCAGGCCAGCGCCGCGCGCTCGCGCTCGTTGTAGAAGCTGGTCTCGCGCCAGGTCGACAGGCTGTTCAGGCGCTGCCAGGTCTCGCCGTGCTTGCGCAGGTCGCGCGCATGCATGTCGAGGCAGAAGGCGCAGCCGTTGATCTGGGAGACGCGCGTCTGCACGAGTTCCATGAGCGAATGACCGAGCGAGGACTTCGCGATCGAGACGTTGACGCCCGCCATCGCCTGATAGGACTTGGCAGAGATCTCGGTCCAGGGTAGTCGGGGTTGGTTCATATTGGATATTCCTTTTGGGACGGACAATGAAAACGGGGCGCCTTGATGAGTGGCAAGCCCTTTGCTTGGCAGACGGACACATGCAGTGCGTCGTCTGGAAACACATTAAGGATTCGCTACCGCTCGCACTTCAGCCGTTGGTATGGCAACCGCCTCCCCCTTTTGCAGGGGCTGCACATTGGAGGGAGAATCGAGTGCAATTCATCGTGCGCCCATCCGTTGGAGTCCTCCATGCTGCGTCTCTATGACAGTCGCCTGTCCGGCAACTCATGGAAGGTCCGCATCCTCCTGAGCCAGCTTGGACTGCCCTACGAGCGTGTCACGCTCGATATCCGCAAAGGCGAAACGCGCGATCCTTCGTTTCGGCGGATCAGCCGTTTTGCTCGAGTGCCCGTGCTCTTGCTGGAGGATGGCCGCCCCATCGTGGAATCAGGCGCCATCCTGGTGCATCTCGCCAACGGCACGCCCTATCTGCCAGATGATCCACACCTGCGAACGGAAGTGATGAGCTGGCTCTTCTTCGAGCAGGCCGATCTTCAGAAAAGTATTGCTACAGCACGCGTGCTCCACTTGCACGGACTCGCGAACGACCGGATGCAGGACATCGTGCGCTATCACGCCGATGGATACCCCGCACTGGAGAAATTGGACGAATGGCTTCTCGATCACACCTGGCTTGCTGGTGACAGCTACACCATCGCCGACCTAGCGGCTTCGGCCTATGTGTCGCTCGCCGAGCAAGGAGGCTACGCGATGGCGCGCTTTTCCGGCATCGAAGCATGGGTGGCACGCGTGCAAGCTCAGCCTGGATGGGTACCTCTGCTTCACGGGGAGAACACCTCGTCCAGCGCCTGAGCGCCGCCATCGTTCGGATTTCAGGGACCGAGCGTGCAAGCTTTGCCGCCTTCTCACCTCTGACCAAGCTGCCTACGATTTGATTGCCTTCAACGCGCTGTTGAACGCAACCCCACCGATCGATAGTTGCTGCGCCTGCCTCGCAGGCCGCCAAGAGGACCGTGATGACGAACACCGAACCGCTGATGGAAATGGCCGCCGCCGCACGCGCTGCCGTGCTCGACCCGAACCGAATCACCGTCGTGGGCGGCAGCCCGGATCCACGGTTCGAACTGTTCCATGCGGCAAGCTCCCTGTGCTCGCAGAAGGTCCGCACGGTACTCAACGAGAAGGCGCTTTCCTACCGTTCCAACGACATGCGCATCCTGGGTTCGATGGAGCCCACCGGACTGGTGCCGGCCGAGCATTACAGCCCCGCCTACATCCGACTGCGCCTGATCGCTGCAAGGGAGTTGGGGCGCGGTTTCGTCTCCGGGTATAGCGGGCGCACCTCCGTGGAGACGGAAGGCTTCGATCCCTGCGTCGTACCGCTGCTGCTCGACCATCAGGAAGGCCGAGTGGTCGCCGATTCGCAGCGCATCTGCTGCTACCTCGATGCTGTGGACCGCCAGCCGGTGCAACTGATTCCCGATGAGCCCGCTTCGCGCGAGGAGGTGATGCGCCAAGTCGGCATCGTCGACCGGATTCCCAACGGGGCGCTGCTCTACGGTTTCCATCCCGACGCCGACCTCCGGCCCGAAGCGCTCAAGACCTCGATGCGAACGGTCTATCACTACAAGGTCATCGCGCTCGAGCGGCTGATCGCCGATAACGCCGGCGATCTCGAGCTGGTGGCCGCCTATCGCGCCAAGATCACGAAGGAAATCGGCGGCAAGCAGGTGTGCCACGATCCGGAGTTCCAGCGTGCCGCACGCCATCGCGTCAGCCAGTTGCTGGAGAACCTCGAGCTCGACCTGGGCAAGGGCTCTTTCGGCTGCATCAACGGCCACCCCTTCTCGCTCGCGGACGTGCTGTGGGGCGTCAACCTCGTACGCATCAATTACCTGGGACTGTCCTCGCTGTGGGACGCCCTGCCCGGCGTCGCTCGCTACTTCGAGGTGCTTTGCAAGCGGCGCTCGCTGTGCGAGGAAGCGATCGGGGCCTCGATCGCCTCGATGCCGCAATCGCGCTTCATGGATTCGGTGGCCAGCTGCCTGGCTGAAGCCACGGCCTGAGCTTCACGGCGGCTCACGCCTCGCCCCCGCCGCGTCCGCTGCATTTCCCGCCTCATCGATCGTCACGTCTTTCATGACGGAGACGGACACGCACGCCTTGCAAACCGTTGGACCACTCATTCCGCCTGTGCCCCTGACTGCCATGACGAACAAGAGCGATCACCGTCCTGTAGGCGCCATCCCCCGCGCCCCTGGCCTTCGCCGTGCGTTGCAGGCGCTGGCCGAGCGGCACATCACGGTGTCGGGCCTGGTCGAGCAGGCGCTGGACGCGGCGGAGTCTTCCAAGCGCATCCTTCGTGCATTCGCCGCCATCGACGAGGAGGGGGCCCTGCGGGCCGCGCGGGAGAGCGAGCGGCGCTACGCGGAAGGACGCACGCGCCCCCTCGAAGGGCTGATCCTTGGCGTCAAGGACCTGATCGACACACAGGGCCTCGAAACCAGCTACGGCTCGGCGGCCTGGCGAGGCCACGTTCCCACAGCCGATGCGGAGTTGGTGGCTTCGCTTCGCGAGCGCGGCGCGATCGTTCTCGGCAAGACCACCACGCACGAGTTCGCGTGGGGCGTCACCACATCCAGCAAGGTTTTCGGCGACACGCTGAACCCTCTGGACCCGACGCGCATTCCCGGCGGATCCAGCGGTGGCGCGGCCGCGGCCATCGCCTACGGTGCCGTGGCAGCGGGACTGGGCACCGACACCGGTGGATCGGTGCGGATTCCGGCGGCGCTTTGCGGCGTCGCAGGCTTCAAGCCCACGTACGGCCTGCTCCCGACGCAAGGGATATTTCCGCTGGCCCCCTCGCTGGACCACCCAGGACTTCTGGGCGAGACGGTCGACGACATCGCCATCCTGGCCGGCGCCTTCTCCATCGATGCGCTCGCAGATCGGGGCTTCACCCGAGCCCGCCTCGGCGTGCTTCGCGAGGTGCCGCCCGTGCCGGCGAGCGCTGAAGTGGCATCGGCCTTCGATGCAGCCGTCGCGACACTCGGCGAGCTCTTCGCCTGCGCGAATGTCGAAGCCGAAGGGCTATTTGACGGCACCTACGAAGCCTTCGCGCACATCGTGCTGACCGAAGGCGGTGCCGGACACTTCAGGCACAACGATGCGGACCGGATTGCCGCGCACTACAGCCGCGAAACCGCGGAGCGCCTTGAGCGGGCCAAGGCGATGACGCTTGGCGAATATGCAGCGGCTCAGCAGACCCGAAGGGACTTCACAGCCAGGCTGCACCGAGCCATGGCTCGCGTCGATTTCCTCGTACTACCGACATGCCCGTGCACCGCGCCGAACCTGCATGAAAGCGCGATTCGCATCGGCGCGTGGACCGGCACCGTGCGCGAGGCGCTGATGGCCTACACCGCGCCTTTCAACGTCGCGGGGTTTCCGGCCATCTCGATACCCCTCGCACCGCGCGACGGCCAACTGCCTTCCGCATTGCAGGTTGTCGCCAGGCCGGGCCATGACGGCGCGCTCCTGCGGGTGGCGCGGCAGATGGAACAGCGGCTTCGCACCCAAGCCCCCGCATCCCCGATGCGCTGACAGATCCCCACGGAAACAGGAGCACAAGATGAGCAACCCCACGCAATCCACGGACCGACCCACGCCGGGCGCCACGCCCGTCGGGCAGACACCCTACAGCGCATGGATACAGACCGACACGCTGCATTCGCTGCATCGCACTGTCAGCGACCATCCCGGCGAGCATGCGTGGATCACCCACGTACAGGTGTCGGAGCTCTACTGGATGCTCATCATCAAGGAGATGCAATCGGCGCAGCGCTTCCTGCGCGCTGACGATCTGCCGCAGGCCTACAGGACACTGCAACGCATCTCGGCCCACCATGCACCACTGGACGCGATCTGGCGCTCGATCGACTGGATGACGCCCAACGACCTGCTGGCCATACTTTCACGCGCCGTCGGCACCTATGGCCAGGACACGGCCCTGCAAGGCTGGACTTACCGGCAGATGGTCTATCTGTTCGGCATCAAGCAGGCCGTGCACCTGCAGCACTTCGAGCCGCAGCCGGAGCGCTTGGCGCAGCTGCGCCAGGCGCTGGCCGAGCCCGGCCTCTACGACGACGTGCTTGCCTACTTGCAGCGGCGCGGAATGAACGTGCCCCGCGCGTTGCTCGAACGCGATGTGAGCGAACCCTATGCCCCGAGCAAGGAAGTCGAGCAGGTGTGGCGCGACATCTACGCGGCGCCGGACAAGCACTCCGAGCTTCAGCAACTCGGCGAAGTGCTGGCCGACATCGCGCAGGGCTTCTGCAACTGGAAGTTCAGGCACCTGATGGCCACGCGCCGCACCTTCGGTGCGCGGCCGGCCTACTTCGGCACCGAAGGCGTCGCGTGGCTCATGCCCACGCTCGAGGAGATTCCGTTCCCCGAGCTCTGGTCGTCGCGCACCTTCATCGGCGATCCGCCACCCGTGTGTCCGCACATGGCCGGACAACGCCGCTGAAAGCGTTCGCGGGCTCCCGGTCGTTCGCGATTCCGGGACCCAATGTGCAAGCAATGGGGTCTTCCCGGGCAGCCGGGGCGTACCTACGATTTCCCACCATCCACCGCGAAAGCGAGAAAGACGAGCCATGTCAGCCAACCTCTTGATGGAGCCCACGCCCATGCACACGACGCCGTTCATCGACGACCTGATCCGGGAGCGGCGCAGCAAGCGCGGCTTCGTGGACCGCGCCGTTCCGCTCGATGTGGTGAAGGACATTCTCTCGGTGGCCAAGTACGCGCCGAGCTCGAGCAACACGCAGCCCTGGCGTTGCTACGTCGTGACCGGCGAGGCCCGCGAGCGCGTCACCAAGGCCGCCGTGGCGGAGTTCCGCGCCAACCACGACAAGCTGGCGCCGGAGTACCCGTTCTTCCCGCAGCCCCTGCACGAACCCTATTCGACGCGTTTCAACACCTTCCGCGGCCAGCTCGGCGATGCGCAAGGCGTGCACCGCAGCGACAAGGTCGGGCGCATGCGCGACGTGGAGCGCCAGTTCCTCTTCTTCGACGCGCCGGTGGGCATCATCTTCACCATGGACCGGCGCCTGGAGTGGGCCAGCTTCCTGTGCTACGGCTGCTTCCTGCAGAACGTCATGCTGGCTGCTAAGGGACGCGGCCTAGACACCTGCCCGCAGCAGATCTGGTCGCTGCAGCACCACGTGCTGCGCGCCGAGCTAGGCATTCCCGCCGACGAAATGGTGATCGCCGGCATGTCGATGGGCTGGGCCGACAACGACCTGCCCGAGAACCGCATGACCCTGCAGAAGCACGAGGTCGAGAGTTTCGCGTCATTCATCGAGCAGTGACGAGCCCCCTGCCGCCACCGCGGCAGTCCCATTCATCCGCATCCAACAAGAGAGGATTCATCCCATGTCGATCATCAAAGGCTTCCACCATCTGACGGCCTGCGTCAGCGGCGCTCAGGAAGACGTGGACTTCTACGTCAAGCTGCTAGGCCAGAGCCTGGTCAAGAAAACGGTGCTGCTGGACGGCGAAGACCCCGTCTACCACCTCTACTACGGCAACGCCCAGGGCGATGCCGGCACGCTGGTGACCTCGTTTCCCTTCCGGCAGAAGGGCGTGAAAGGCCGTCGCGGCTCGGGTCAGATCAAGGTGATCAACTACTCGGTGCCGGCAGGCTCGCTTCACTTCTGGCGCGATCGCTTTCGCGCCCACGGCGTGACCTTCGATGCCGACGTGGTCGAGCGCTTCGGCGAGCAGCGACAGCGCTTCCAGCACCCGTGCGGCATCGAGTTCGACCTGGTGGCATCCGACCGCGACACACGCCCGCCCTGCACGGCCGAGGACATCCCCGCCCAGTACGCGATCCGCGGCGTGCACAGCATCACGCTGTCGCTGCGCGAGGTGGCCGAATCGATCATCTTCATGCAGGACGCCCTGGCGTTTCGCTATGCCGGCGAGTCGGGCCCGCACCACCGCTTCGAGACCGCCGATGGAACACCCGGCACGATCGTCGAATTCCTGCACGAGCCGGACCGGCTGCAGGGCTCGTCGATCTACGGCGAGGGCACCATCCACCACGTCGCCTTCGCAGTGGACAACGTGGAGCAGCAGATGCAGATCAAGGAAAAGCTGATGTCGATGGGTCACATCGACACGTCCGAGTCGGTCAACCGCAACTACTTCCGCTCGATGTATTTCAAGATGCCCGGCGGCGTGATGTTCGAGGCCGCCACCACCGACATCGGCTTCGCGATCGACGAGGAGCCCGGCCATTTCGGCTCGGAGTTCCAGCTTCCTCCATGGCTGCGCGCCCGCAGGGACGAACTGCTGGGCCGCCTGGAACCCATCACGGTCTGAACGCCGCACCGCCTTCTCCGACGCCACCCGCAGCAGCAGCTCCGGGGAAGCGCTCGCCCTTTTTCTTCTTGTCACTCGCCCACTGGCCAAGCCATGTCCAAACCCAAAGTCCTCATTGCCTTCTATTCGCGCAACAGCTCCACCGAACGCCTTGCCAACGCCATCGCGCAAGGCGCGGCAGCCGAAGGGGCCGAAGTGCGCCTGCGCCGCGCCCGGGAGTTCGTCGCTCCGGAGATCATGCGCGATGTGCCCGAGTGGTCCGAGCGCGCCGGCGCGATGAACGCGAAGTACGAGGCGCCGACCGAAGCCGACGCCGACTGGGCAGATGCCATCGTCTTCGGCACGCCGACGCGCTTTGGCTCCATTGCATCGGAGCTCAAGGCCTACATCGATTCCCTGGGCGGCCTCTGGTTCCAGGGCAAGCTCAACGGAAAGGTCGGCTCGGTGTTCGGCTCGACCTCGTCCAGGCACGGTGGCAACGAGGCGACGCTGCTCTCTCTGTACGGCCCCATGGCGCACCTCGGGCTCATCATCGTCCCGCTCGGATACGCCGACCCCGCGATGTTCGCCGCGGGCACGCCCTACGGCGCGACGCACGTCTCCCACAAGGACTCGGTGATGCCCGCGGCCGAAGAGCTCGCAGTGGCCGCCTACCAGGGGCGTCGCGTGGCGCTCACCGCACGGGCGCTGCGCCTGCCGAAAGCCGTTGCCGAAGCGGCCTGACGGAATCGGGAAGCGGGCTGCAGGAGTGTTGATGGCACCCGTTGCGCGGATTGCCCCTGGCGCTATGCTCGGGTCGTACGGCCGCCTCGCGCGGCGTCCCACCGCCCGCTTTCCAGCGCTCTTTGCAGGCCGCCGATGTTGGATCTGAAGGATGTCTTCTACTTCGTGCAGGTCGTCGACCGTGGCGGCTTCACGGCCGCCGGCACGGCGCTGCGCCTTCCGAAGTCGACATTGAGCCATCGCGTCCAGGAACTCGAAAGCTACCTGGGCGTGCGGCTTCTCAACAGGACCTCGCGCCAGTTCGGCATGACCGACATCGGCAAGGAGTTCTACGAGTACGCCGTGGCGATGCTGCACAGCTCCGAGGTCGCCGAAGAGGCCGTACGCCAGCGCCTGACCGAACCCAGCGGCGTGATCCGCCTGACCACGGCGGTGGAGATCGCGCAGTTCGCGCTGCGCGAGATTCTTCCTGTCTTTCTCAACCAGTATCCGAAGGTGCGCGTGATCGAGATCGCGACCGACCGGTACGTGGACATTGTGGGCGAAGGCTTCGACCTGGCAATTCGCGGCCATACAGCTCCATTGCAGAACTCCACGCTGGTACAACGTGCGCTCGCGGACGTACCGTGGTACCTGTTCGCGAGTCCAGCCTATCTCAAGAAGAATGGCGTTCCCGAAAGCCCGGCCGATCTTGCGCAGCACGCAACCGTGGCGATGGTGCGCAACGGCCCGCTCCAATGGCAGTTGCAGGGGCCGCACCGCGAGGAGATCGTGATGCCCATCGATCCGCGCTTCCAGAGCAACAACATGGTCGCGCTCAAGGAAGCCGCGTGCGCCAGCCTGGGCATCGCTGCGCTACCGGGCTATATCTGTCGCTCGGAACTGCGCTCCGGCGCCCTTCAGCAGCTGCTGCCCGACTGGTCGGCCGCGGATGCGCGCATTTCAGCACTCATTCCCTTTCGCACCGGGCTGCTGCCCGCGGTTCGTTCGCTGGTGGATTTCTTGGCGGTGGAGATCCCGGTCATCACGGCCTTCGATCACCCATCGCGCTTCCCCTGAACCCCTGCGACGTCGCGCGCCGTCGTCCACGCGCATGGACGCTGCGTCTGGCAAACAGCGGCTTGTGACCTGGAGGTGGCCGGCCTATCTTGTCGGTCCGACATACAACGCGCGACCGACATGAATCACTTGAACTGCTTGCCGCAAGAAGGCATCTACTGGGGCCAACACATCCTGCAGAGCGTCGTCGCACGGCTCGGCGACCATGGCATCCATCGACCCATCACGTTCACGGTGGCGCCCCTGGAAGGCCTCTACCGCAGCTGTGTCCAACCCAACCTGAAGGAGCAGGCGGGCAGCTTCACGGAACTGCCCGCCCACGTGCCCGACGTGGCGGTGCAGGAAGGCCTCTACGCCTGCCTGCAAGCAGGCGCCGCATCGATCGTCGCACTCGGCGGCGGATCGGTGCTCGACGCGGCCAAGGCGGTATCGCATCTGCACCACGAGAAGACCGGGCATTACTTGCCCATCGCCGCCCTGCCCACCACGCTGTCGGGCTCCGAGTTCTCGCACTACTTCGGCATCACCGAGACGGACGGCCCGCAGAAATTCAAGCGCAGCTATGCGGTGCGCGAGACGGTACCCAAGGTGGTCGTGATCGATCCGGTGCTCGTGTCCGACACCCCGCGCGCGCTGCTGCTCGCATCGGCCGTCAAGGGCATGGACCATGCGGTGGAGGGCATGCGCAAGGTCACGAAGGAGCATCCCCACGCGATCATGGCGGCCAGCGGGCTGGCGCGGTTTCTCCGCGTCCTGCACAAATGGCCACAGGCCGTGGAAACACGCGCGGCGCTCGAGCAAGGGCTGGTGACGGCCGACGATCTGCTGCAGTTGCAGCTCGCGGCATGGCAGTGCTACTTCTCGCCGGCCTCGGTCATCTACGGCCTCAGCCACCGCATCGGCCACATCCTGGGCGGCACCTTCGGCCTGCCGCACAGCGTGACCTCCTGCATCACGCTGGCGCCAGTGATCCGTGCGTGCGCGGATTCCTACGGAGACAAGCTCGGCGTCTTCGCCGCGACGCCCTCCAGTACTTCGCAGAATGCAGATGTGGCTGCCCATCTGGCCGACCAGATCTCGCAGGTGGTGAAGTTGCTCGGCCTGCCCAACCGCATCAGCGCGTTCGACCTCGATCCGGCCAAGCTTCCCGAGGTCGCCCGGCTGCTGAAGAAAAACTATCCCAACGAAGTGGCCGATCTCGGCGACAACGCGAGCGTCAAGCTCGACGAACTGCTCCAGAGTCTGTGGTGAGTCGACGGCGGCATTGGTGCCTTGCGGACAACGCCATGGTCCCTTGCCGATGCCTACCGCCGAGACGCGGGCGTTCCTAGCATCGATGGGGTCCATCCCTCTTCCTGGAGCCCTCCATGCGTCTCAGCACCATCACCGCCGTCCTCGTCTGCGGCCTTTGCACGGCCCTCGGCGCCGCAGCGGCGGACGTAAAGTCCATCTCCCGCCTTGCCGCGGGTCCCGGCAACACCCTGTTCATCGCCGACTGGAAAGCCGCCCGCGTCCACGCGATCTCGTTGCCAGCGGCGCAGCAGCAGCCCGCGGGCTCCGCATTCAACATCCTCGACCTCGAGTCGCTGCTCTCCGCCCAGGTCGGCGGCGCCAAGGTCACGGTGGAGGACATGGTCGTGCGGCCCGGCACCGCGCAGGTGTACGTCGCCGTAAGCTACGGCAGCGCGAAGACGCCGGCGCTCATCATGGTCACCAGCGACAAGAAGGCGCACCGCATCGACCTGAAGGCAGCGGCCTCGACCTCCGTCGCCCTGCGCGATGCCCCCACCACGGACTACAGCTTCTGGAGGGAAACGCCGGAGCGCAGCTTCACCGTCACCGACATGAAGTGGCGCGACGGCGAGCTCTTCGTGGCCGGCCTTTCGAACCAAGACTTCGCCTCGACGCTGCGCCGGATCAGATACCCGTTCGATTCGAAGCAGTCGATCACCTCGGTGGAGATCTACCACGCGGGCCACAACCTGATCGAGACGCGCGCCCCCATTCGCGCGATGAGCTTCGCGAGCTGGGGCGGCAAGCCGTACCTGGTCGCCGCCTACACCTGCACCCCGCTGGTGACGATCCCGCTCGACGATCTCAAGGACGGCGCGCACATCCGTGGCAAGACCGTCGCCGAGCTCGGCTATGGCAACACGCCGGCCGACATGATTTCCTACTCGCGCACCGAACAGGGCAAGACCGAGGACTTCCTGCTGCTGGCGAACTTCGACCGTGTGTCGAACATCATCCCCGTGTCGCAGCTGGAGGCGACGGGTTCGCGGCCCGGCATCGAAAAGCAGGTGCCCTTCGGGCAGCTCGCGGGCGTCGAGGTGATGCAGGCGCCCCTGGCCGGCACGCTGCGGCTGGACAACCTCGACGAGAAATCGTTCGCCGTGGTACGCCGTCGGCTCGAGAAGGACGCGCTGCAACTCGTCTCCATCGGCAAGGAGCTGAGCTTCCGGCTGACCGACCACGTCTCGGAATACGCCTTCGCGGAGTACAGCTTCAAGGGCAACGACTTCCAGTTGCAGAACATCAAGCCTCGGCAGGACATGCTGCTGAAGGACGAAGGCTTCCCGGACCTGATCAAGGCATCGGAGTAAGCGGTGCCTCTTCGTCGATCGTGCGGCGCCATGGCGCTCGCCGCGGCACTGCACGTCTCGCACGCCGCTTCCCTCGCGCCACCAGCTGCAGCCGCACCATCTCCGGCGGCCGCGCAGGTGGTGCGCGTGCAGCCGTCCGCGAGCCAGGTGCCGGCCAATCTGCTGCGTCTTTCCATCGAGTTTTCCACACGGATCGAAGGCCCGGTGCTCCCAAGGATCGCGCTGCTGCGTCCTGATGGGAAGCCCCTTGCGCAACCCTTTCTCGAGCAGGAACTCTGGTCCCCCAGCGGCCGGATTCTGACGGTGCTGCTGCATCCAGGGCGCGTCAAGACCGGGCTGAACGCGCGCGAGGCCCTGGGACCGATCCTGGTTGACGGCGACGAAGTGACATTGACGCTCGATGGCCGCCCCATCCAGCACTGGCGCGTCGGCCCCGCGGACACGAACGGTCCCGTGGCTTCGGCGTGGCGCCTGTCGCCGGTTCGCGCCGCGTCGAGGCAGCCGCTCGTCGTGATCTTGGACGGCCCCATCGACGGCCGGGACACCGATTACCTCGCGGTCGCTGACTGGCGCGGCCGACGCGTGAACGGCCGCGCGCTGTTGAAAGACGGCGAGAGCATCTGGACATTCACTCCGCACACGCCTTGGCGCGTGGGCGAGTACAGGCTCGTCGCGCGCGGCACCCTTGAGGATTCGGCCGGCAATCGCCTGAACGGGCGCTTCGAGACGCCCGCCGACGCGCCAGCAACCGCAGCGGCCGACGCCGCGCTGGCGTTCACCGTGGCTCCCGAGCCCTCATCGACCGGTACGCACAGGCACGCCATGCGCCTGCCCTGACTCTCTGACTCTCTGACTCTCTGACTCTCTGACTCTCTGACTCTCTGACTCTCTGACTCTCTGACTCTCTGACTCTCTGACTCTCTGACTCTCTGAATCTCTGAATCTCTGAATCTCTGATGCCTTCGACGACACGGTGATGCGTGCCGTTCGATACCGCCGTAGCACAAATACAAATGTTCGATCCAACTCTCCGTGTGGCCCTCCGGGGGTCTCAGCTCCGTCTCAAGCACCATGCCGCGGCAGCGGCCCTGCTCGGCCTCGGTGCATGCCTCCCACCGGCGGCTAGCGCCGAAACCTCATTGCTCCAACCCTCTTCTTTCTTCACGCAATTCGGCTCTGCGCACAGCACCCGCGCCCTGACGGCAGGGCTTACCTGGGACATGCCTTATCGGTGGCAACTCGGCACCGGAGAAGTGAGCAGCTATCTCGAAGCCTCGTACTCGTACTGGAACGTCCAATCGCGGGACCGGGCCGGGCTCTCGCAGCTGTCGCAGTTCGCGCTGGTGCCCGCGCTGCGCTACCGGCCAGACGACGGTGCCTCCCCGTGGTTCGTCGAGGCGGGTGTCGGCTTGACGGCGACCTCATCCGTCTATCGAACGAGGCAGAAAAGTTTCTCGACCAGCTTCAACTTCGGAACGCACCTGGCAGTGGGCCGCAGCTTCGGCGAGCGCGGCCAGCACGAAATCTCGTTGCGGCTGGAGCACTTCTCGAACGCCGGCATCAAGCATCCGAACCCTGGAGAGAACTTCATCCAAGTCCGCTACGCACGGCGCTTCTAGCGCGTCGCACTACCTCAAAGGGATAGACCGGCCTGCCCCGTCGAGGGCATGGCCTCCCGGCGCTCACCCGGCAAAGTGAGCCTTCAGGAAGATCGACGCTTCGCGTCGATCGTTTGCAACCCGGCCCGACATGACGGGCCATAGAAAGGAAGAACCAATGTCTTTGATCAGGAAAACCGGAAGCCGAATCCTGCTGGCGTGCAGCGTCTTGCTCGCACAGCACGCAATGGCCGCGCCTGCGGCCATCGTGACGCCGCTGCTGACACACGACCTGCCCAACATTCCCGGCAAGGAAGTGCTGATGATCAGCGTCGAGTACCCCCCGGGCGCGGTCGATCCCGTCCACAAGCACGATGCGCACGCGTTCGTGTACGTGCTAGAGGGATCGATCGTCATGGGCGTCAAGGGCGGCAAGGAAGTCACTCTCACCAAGGGCCAGACCTTCTACGAGGGGCCGAACGACATCCACACCGTCGGGCGCAACGCGAGCAGCACGCAGCCGGCCCGATTCACTGTGACACTGATCAAGGACAAGGGCGTCGACTTCTTCATTCCGGTGAAGTAAGCAGTGGGGCAAGCTCACCGGCCGTGCGCAAGGCGCTGTTCGGCGAGGTAGCGCGCCGGCGGCTTGCCCATCGCCTTCTTGAACATCGCGATGAACGCACCCACCGAGTCGTAGCCCAGGTCGACGGCCACCTGCTGCACCGACTGCCCCGAAGACAGCCACTGCAACGCCACGATCAGCTGCAGCCGCTGGCGCCATCGGCCGAAGGACATGCCCGTCTCGTGCCGGACCAGCCGTGCGAAGGTGCGCTCGCTCATCGCAAGGCGCGATGCCCACTGCGTGGCGGTGGCGCGGTCGGCGGGGTCGGCCATCAACCCCGTGACGAGCCTGCGCAGGCGCGGCTCGTCGGACACCGGCAAGTGCATCGGCTCCGCGGGCATGCGCACGAGCTGGTCGAGCACCACGGCATGCAGGCGCCCGATCTCGCCGCCAGGCACATCGCCCCCGGGCCGCGTGGCCAGATGGAGGATGAGTTCTCGCAGCAGGGGCGAGATGCCCACTGCGCAGCAGTCCCTCGGCATGTCTGCGGCATCACTCGCCACGAACAGAAAGCACACATCCGCATCGGTCGTCACGCGGTTTCCATGTGGCACGTTGCCTGGAATCCAGAGCCCGCCGTGGACGGGCGCCATCCACAGCGCGCCAGGCACCTCGCAGGTCATAGCGCCACGCAGCACCATCACCAGCTGCCCCTGCGCATGCGTGTGCGTCGCGAGCGCTTCGGCGCGTCCATGGGTACGGATCCGCCAAGCCGCCACGTCGGCATCCATCTTGTCGAACTCGAAGTTCCAGGGGCCTGTTCGGTGGGGACTCACGTTTTTCATTTTGACCGGATTCGCGAATTTTCTGTCGGTCGGCCGTCATCTCGAAAAGGGCGCCGTCGCTAGATTCAAAAGCAACACAGCATCACTTCCAACACCATGCATTCCTCGACATCACAGGTGCACTCCTCGCAACATTCTGCGCTGCTGCTCATCGGCATCCTGTGCACCGCCGCGAGCCTGCGCGCACCGATCACCGCGCTGGGCCCGCTGCTCGAACCTGTCCGCGCGAGCTTCGCGCTCAGCGCCTCCGCGGCCGGCCTGCTGACCACGCTGCCGTTGTTCGCGTTCGCCGTGGTCTCGCCCTTCGCGGCCGGCGTTGCGCATCGCTTCGGCCTGGAGCGCGTGCTGTTCGCGGCCCTTGTCCTGCTGATCGCCGGCATCGCCGTGCGGTCGGCGGGCACCACGTCTGCGCTGTACGCTGGCACCTGCGTCATCGGCAGCGCCATCGCCGTCGCCAACGTGCTGCTGCCCAGCCTGCTGAAGCGCGACTTTCCCACGCACGTGGCCAGGCTCACGGCCTGCTATGCGCTGGCGATGATCACCGCCGCCGGCCTGGCGTCCGGCGTCGCCGTCCCGCTGGACCAGGCGCTCGGTGCCGGATGGCCGGCCTCGCTGGGCAGCGTCGCTGTGCTTCCGCTGGCCGCCGCCATCTTGTGGCTTCCACAACTGCGTCTTCGCAAGACCTCGGCGCCCGGCCTCGCGACGGAGGCACCGGCTGCGTCGGTATGGAAGGCTCCGCTGGCCTGGCAGGTCGCCGCCTACCTCGGGCTGACCTGCTTCATCCATTTCGCCGCCATCGCGTGGCTGCCGTCGATCCTTCAGGAGGTCGGAGATTCGAGAGCACGTGCAGGCGCGCTGCACGGATGGATGCAGCTGGCGGGCGCCATTCCCGCGCTGCTGCTGATGCCGCTGCTGCAACGCATGCCCGACCAGCGCTGGATCTCCTTCGCCTCTCCGGCGCTGAGCGCACTAGGCCTGGTCGGCCTGCTCGCGATGCCTTCACTGGCACCCCTCTGGGTCTTCGCGTTCGGCATGGGAATGGGCGCCGCGCTGATCCTGAGCCTTGCCTTCGTAGGGCTGCGTGCAGCCAACCAGAAGACTGCGGCGTCGCTCTCGGGCATGTCGCAATGCATCGGCTACCTGCTCGCGGCCGTCGGTCCGACATTCATCGGTTTCCTTCACGAGTCGTCGGGGAGCTGGGCCACGCCGCTCGTGGTCTGTACGGTGCTTTGCATCGCGATGTGCGCGCTGGGTCTCTCGGTAGGCCGGGCCAGGCATATCGGGGCCTGAGCCACGCGGCCGCCGCTCACAACATCCGCGGCTGGCGGGCATAGCGCACGAGGTCGTCGCCCAAGCGCAGCGCCAGCGCCGCGAGCGGCCCTGTGGGGTTGTAGCCGGCGTTGTGCGCGTAGACCGAAGCGCCGACCACGAAGAGATTCTGCGCATCCCAGTGCTGCAGCCGGGGAGACACCACGCTCGTTGCGGGATCGACGCCCATGATGGTCCCACCGGTGGTGTGCGTGGTCTGGTACTGCCTCGCGTCGAAGTCGCCGCGCCGTGGTTGGGGCGCGCCGACGATGGTGGCGCCCATGGCGCGCGCGATGCCCGCGGCCTTGCCTGTCACGTACTCGCTCATCCGGTGGTCGTTGTCGTGGAAATTGAAGGTCATTCGCAGCAAGGGCTGGCCGTAGGCGTCGCGGTAGACCGGATCGAGGTCGAGGTAGTTCTCGCGGTGCGGGTAGTTGCTTCCGTGCACGGCCACGTTGAAGGCGTGCGCGTACCAGTCCGCGTTGGCCTGCTTCCAGGCGGTGCCCCAGCGCGGCGTTCCGGCCGGCAGAAGACGCGAATTGATCGGGCGGCCATTGGTCACGTTCGCGTAGATGTAGCCGCCACCGAAGAAGCCCAGGCCGGTGTGGTCGAAGTTGTCGCCATTGAACTCGTCCACCACCATCTGCGAAGCGCCCGTGGCCATGAAGGGGTTGATCCAGCGGTCCTTGAAGAAAACGGGTACGGACGACATCACCTGGTAGCAGAAGTTCTTGCCCACCGCGCCCTTGCCGGTCTTCGGGTCGTAGGGCTTGCCGATGCCGCTCGCGAGGAGCAGCCTGGTGTTCGTCATCGTGAAGCCGGAGAGCACGACGACGTCGGCCGGCTGTTCATACTCCTGCGCAGTCTCAAGGTCGATGAACCGCACGCCGGTCACACGCCTGGCCGTGCGGTCGTAGTCGATGCCGGTCACATGTGCGTGCAGCCGAATCTCGAAGTCGCGGTGCTTCTGCAGCATTGGATAGAGCAACACCGCGGGGCTGGCCTTGGCATTGGCCTCGCAGAAGAAGCGCTCGCAATGCCCGCAGTACTGGCACGGCGCCAGGTTCACTCCATCCGGATTGGTGTAGGCGCGCGGCGAATTGGCTGCCGGCAGCGGGAACGGCTTGTACCCCAGGCTCTGCGCGGCGGCCTGGAAGATCCGGCCCGATTCCAGGATCTCCAGCGGTGGCTGGGGAAAATCCCGCTGTCGCGGTGCTTCGAATGGATTGCCACCATCGATGAGCCGTCCGCCGATGTTGCCCGCCTGCCCCGCGATGCCGAAGAGGCGCTCGAAGAGGTCGTGATAGGGCTCCATCTCCGCGTAGCTGACGCCCCAGTCCTGGACCGTCATCTCGCGGGGTATGGCCGCCTTGCCATAACGGCTCTCGAGGTGGGTGCGCAGCGCGGGGTCGTATTCCGCCCAGCGCCAGGTCTGCCCGTTCCAGTGGTTGGCCGCGCCACCCATGCCGTCCCCAGGCAGGAACGCCTCCATGCGTCGGATGGGCAGCGCCTGCTCGGAGACTGCGTGGCGCAGCGTGTAAGTCTCGGTGGCCCAGTTCTGCACCAGGCCGTTGCGCACGCCCCAGCGCAACTCGTCGCGCTGGTTGGGCAAGGTCGCGGCGGCACTGCCGGCGAGATCGCCGCCGCGTTCTAGCACGAGCACGTCGATGCCGGTGTTCATCAGTTGCCGCGCGGCAAGGCCCGCGGTGAGGCCGCCGCCGACGAAAACGACGGTGCGCCTGGGTAGTTTCTTGAGTGTCATGGCATCCGCCTTCAGCTGAAGTCCTCGATCGACTGCGGCGCCGCTGCGCCTGGATAGGGCCGGCCGCGGTACTCCACGACATTGCGTGCGTGCAAGGCCGGCAGCCCCGGGTAGCCGACTGCGCGCCAGAAAACCTTGTCGCGGTTGCCGCCGTAGAGCGGGTCCGCGAAACAGGCCTGCACGAACAGCGGATAGAAGCAGTTGTCGAACCACTCGCCGAGCGCGAAACGTTCGTCGTCCCATCGGCCGGCCGCGACGTCCTGGAGCAGCACGTCGAGCTCGGCGGGGGTGAGTTGTTCGATGGCCTTGCCCATGCGCCGACGGATCTCCCGATTCAATGCGGCGACGCCGGCCTTGAACTGCTCCTCCGGCGTCAATGGCGACTGCGAGCCGTGCTGCGGCTTGCCGGGTCGCCACGGGCCTTGCCGGTAGAGCCGGTCGCCGCGCCCCCAGGCACCGGCCAACTGTCGGTCGATGTAGATGTGCAGGCCGCAATCGACGCCGTTCGGCGTGAGCGAGTCGGCTGGACACATCATGTTGACCAGGGCCTCGACACAGGATGCCTCCCGGGGCCCTAGCGACAGGTAGTCTGACTCGCGGGACTTTTCAGCGTCGCGGGCTGCGGCGTCTTGCGCCGGAGCAGGTGGAGTGCCGGCGCCGCCAAGCAGCATGGGCGCCGCAAGCGCCGCGCCGGACGCGCCGCCGAGCCGGCGCAGGAAAAGACGCCGCGCGGGCGGCTCTCGGTCATCGATGGGCATGAGATTCTTTCTTGAAGGAGGACGCGGCCGAGTGCGCGCAATGCAGGCAGCCATCGCCAACTTTCGGCTCTGACCTGCGGTACTGCTGGGCGCTCATGCTATGGAGCCGGGGCGTCGACCGGTAGGCCGGTTTCGGGAACCAGCGGGTTGCGCAGCCAGCATCAATGGCACGCGGGCAGGTTCGCGCTCACCAGGGTGCTCGCGCCCTCACAGTTGCCTGGCTGGAAACACCGCGATGCGGCAGAGCAGCCTTCCGCACCATGCATCGCCTGCCTAGCATCGACTCCCACGTGTCACGACATTCCGCAACATCGATCACGGGGTGAGCACATGCATCCATCGATCCTCGAGCAGGAAGCCCGCCAGGACGGCGGCGGTGTCGTCTCCGAACATCGTTCGTTCGGATTCCGGCCGGCCTTCCGCAACACGGAAACGGGTCGTGTCTACGCCGCGCGCTTTGCCGATGGGCGGCTCGCGCCGGTCCACACGATCGACGGCCTGCCCGACGAGGTGGTCGTCGCGCGGTCGGTCACCGGCAAGGCGCTGTCGTTGAAGACGTCGGTGCAGTCCGGGTTCACCCGGAACGGCCGCTTCTACGACCACGACCAGGCTGCGGCCTATCTGGCGCGTCGCCTGGCCGACTCGGGCTTTCGGGCATGGGCATAGGGCGACCGTCCGTACCGTCGCGCCCTCGCTCTGCCTGCTGCTCGGGGTTCAGGCCGGCCCGCATGCTGGCCAGGCTGCGCGCGGCGCGCAATTCCCAGCCCTTCGCGCCCTGCTGCCTGGCCGTCTCGATGGCGCGCAGGTAGAAGCCCTCGGCTTCGTCCGTCATGCCACGGCGCTCGCTGCGCCAGCCCGCGGCGCGCCAGACCTCCGCGGCGCACCACAGTCCTTCGCCTTGCGCGAGCCGCTCGATCAACTGGTCGTCGAACCAATCGGGGCAGAACGTCACGAGCATTTCCCTGCGCGGTGCGTCATAGGTGGCGAACCGTGCAGACACTTCCTGCACGAGCGGATGCCGATCGCCGGCCGTCGCGAGTTGCAGTCCCTGCTGGAACCATTCGGCGTACCGGAGCCAGCCCAGCAACCCGCGGCGCTGCGCCTCCTCCATCATCAATGCGACCCAGCGGCGAGCCAGCTCCGTCTCGCCAGACCAAAGCGCGACAGGACAGGCGCCGTACAGCGCGGAGCACACCGAGAGGGAATTGGCCAGCGACTCGGCCCTGGAAACGGCGGCTTGGGCAACCTCGAGCGCGTTGGCCGTATCGCCTCGCACCCACAATGTGCGGCACAGCACCGCCATCGCCGCCACGCTCGCATCCGGTCCGAGCATGTTGGCATGCGTGCGCCCGGCGCCGGCGGAGATGGCGATCGACGCCTCGCTGTGCTGTCGGGACACATCGAACCTGCCGCAGAAATGATTGGCCATCGCGCTCACGCGGTGGGAAAGGATGAGCGCCGCCGGATCCTCCCCCGACTGGGCAAGCGCGAGAACAGGCTGCGAGTGCCGCAGAGCCGCGGCGTACTCCCCGCGAAACATGTCGTGCGTGCAGCGGCCCCAGCGTGCGCGCAGCTCCAGCACCGGCATCTTGAGCGCCAGCGCACCCGCCAGCGCCTGATCACAGACGGCATTCAGGTCGTCGTTCGAGCCCCGGGTGTTCAGCAGTGCCGTGATCAAGGCGGTTCTCAACCAGGTAGCACTCTCCAGATCGGGCTCGGGTTGCTGCTCCACCAGCGTGAGCGCCGCAGCGACCCTGTCGCGGTATTCGGCCACCTGCGAGAGGTGGAACCACAGGGGCATCGACGCGATGACCAGCGCCGCGCCCAAGCCGGCGTCGGGCTGCCGCACCAGGCAGACCTCCAACGCGAAGCGAACGTCGTCGAGGCTGTACGCGTAGCGCTCGCCCCAGGCCTGCTCGGCCAGTTGCGCCAGTTCCGCCGTGGCGGTCTTCATCACGTCGAGCATGTACGACGCATGACGCCGAAGCATGGCCGCGTGCTCGTCGCTGCCCTCGAGCAGTGCGCTCGCGTAGCTGCGCGTGGTGTCCAGCAGGCGATAGGGCGAGACGCTGTCGCTGGTGTCGAAGAAGATCAGCGACTTGTTGGTCAGCGAGATCAGCGCGTCGAACGCGACATCGCCATCCATGTCGGCATTGACGCCGAGTGCGGCGGCCACGTCGAAGCGCCCCCGGAACACCGACAGCCGGCGGAAGAACCGCAGTTCCGTCTCGTCAAGCAGCGCGATGCTCCAGTCGAGCGCGGCGGCCAGCGTGCGGTGGCGCGCCGAGACGGCCCGATTGGCGATGGCATACAGCCGCATGTGATCGTCCAGCGTGCGCGCCAGATCGCCGACCGACTGCACTCCAAGGCGGGCAGCCACCAGTTCGATGGCCAGCGGGATGCCATCGACCTGCCGCGAGATCCGGGCCAGCAGAGGGGCATGCGCTTCATTGAACATGCCTGCGCCCGCGGCCTTGGCGCGCTCGACCAGCAGCCGGACCGACGCCCACTTCAAGGCCTTGGCGAGAGGCACGGCTTCCGCATCAGGAACCGCCAGCGGCGGCAGTCGCACGACGTACTCGGCCGTCACGCGGATCGACTCGCGGCTGGTCGCCAGGATGCGCAGTTCTGGCAAGGCGATCAGCAGCTCGTTGATCAGTGGCGCGAGCACGTCGATGACGTGCTCGCAGTTGTCGATCAGCAAGAGCACCTTCTGTCCGGCGAGGCACTGGACGATGGCCTGCAAGGTGTCGGGCATGTCGGCGGCGGCCCCCACCGACCGCGCCAGAGTGCCTGGCACGTGGTCCTGCGAAATCAATGACGAAAGATCGGCAAACGCCGTCGGCGCAGCGCGCTGCAGCTGATAACGCTCCGCAGCATGGATCGCGACGCTGGTTTTTCCGATGCCTCCCGTGCCGACGATGGTGACCAATCGGTTGGCCTCGAGCGCTGAGAGGATGCTCTGCACATCGGCTTCACGACCGACCAGTTCGGTCAACCGGGCCGGCGGCTTGGCAAAAGAAGAAGGAGCCGGGAAAGGCGGCGGCGCTTCGACGGCATCGAGAGGCTCGCGACGCACCCTGGCGTTGAATCGATAGCCCCGCTGGGGCACGTTGGAGATCCACTCCTCGCACCCATCCCCTTCGCCCGGCCGCCCCAGCGACTTTCGAAGCATCGACATGTGAACGCGCACGCTGGACTCCTCGACCACCACGCCCGCCCAGACCGCCGAGAGCAGCTCATCCTTGCCAATGAATTCGCCGGGCCGCTTGATGAGCTGAAGCAGCAGGTCGAAAGCACGGGGGCCGAGCCGCACCGCTTCACCCGAGCGCTCGAGCCGGCGCTGCCTTTCCTTGAGGATGAAGGGGCCGAAACGCCAGCGAACCTCCGCCAGATCAGTCCGTTCGGGCGACTCAGCGGCGCGTTCTTGCATGGGTGGTTCGCGGTGCGACGGAGGGATTCGAGCGGCTCATCTGCTGCCTTCATGTTAGACGAAAACATTCACTGGACGAACTGTCCTGGAGATGCAGGGCGAGTGCCCTCCGCCTAGCTCATCAGAGGTTTAGACGCACCCTCCCATCGTGTGCAGCGACCTCTACCCAACGGCAGATGCAGGCATGCGCGGAAGATTCTTAGAGTGGAAAGACAGTGAACACCAACGACAAGAGTCTTTCCATGAAAACCCCACCCGAGCAGTCGAACAAGACTCCTCTGACCACCGCCTTCGGCGCGCCCGTGGCCGACAACCAGAACAGCCTGTCGGCCGGACCGCGCGGCCCGCTGCTCATGCAGGATGTCTGGCTCATCGAGAAGCTCGCCAACCTGAACCGCGAGGTCATTCCCGAGCGTCGCATGCATGCCAAAGGCTCGGGCGCATTCGGCACCTTCACCGTCACGCACGACATCACCCGGTACACCCGAGCCAAGCTCTTCGGCGCCGTCGGCAAGAAAACAGAGATGTTCGCGCGCTTCACCACCGTGGCCGGCGAACGCGGCGCGGCCGATGCCGAACGCGACATCCGCGGCTTCGCGCTCAAGTTCTATACCGAGGAAGGCAACTGGGACCTGGTGGGCAACAACACGCCCGTGTTCTTTCTGCGCGATCCACGCAAGTTTCCCGACCTCAACAAGGCCGTGAAGCGCGACCCGCGCACGAACATGCGCAGCGCCACCAACAACTGGGACTTCTGGACGCTGCTGCCCGAAGCACTGCATCAGGTCACCATCGTGATGAGCGACCGCGGCATTCCGGCGAGCTACCGCCACATGCACGGCTTCGGCTCGCACACCTACAGCTTCGTCAACGCGCGCGACGAGCGTTTCTGGGTCAAGTTCCACTTCAAGACGCAGCAGGGCATCAGGAACCTCACCGATGCCGAGGCCGCGAGCCTCGTGGGTGCGGACCGCGAGAGCCACCAGCGCGATCTTTTCGATGCGATCGCACGCGGGGACTTCCCCCGATGGACGCTGTACATCCAGGTCATGCCCGAGGCCGATGCCGAGAGCGTGCCGTACCACCCCTTCGACCTCACCAAGGTCTGGCCGAAGAAGGATTACCCCCTAGTGGAGGTGGGCGTCATGGAGCTCAACCGCAATCCCGGGAACTTCTTCGCCGACGTGGAGCAAAGCGCCTTCGCGCCCAACAACCTCGTCCCGGGCATCGGGGTGTCCCCTGACAAGATGCTGCAGGCGCGCCTGTTTGCCTATTCCGACGCGCAGCGCTACCGGCTGGGCGTGAACCACCACCAGATCCCGGTGAACGCCGCGCGATGCCCCGTGCACAGCAATCATCGGGACGGCGCGATACGCGTCGACGGCAACTACGCCGGCCTGCCCCACTACGAGCCCAACAGCTTCGGCCAGTGGCAGGAACAGCCCGGCTATCGCGAGCCTCCCCTCAGGCTGCGCGGCGATGCCGACTTCTGGAACTTTCGCGAAGACGACGCCGACTACTTCAAGCAGCCCGGTGACCTGTTCCGTCTGATGACGCCTTCGCAGCAACTGGTCCTGTTCGAGAACACCGCAAGGGCCATGGGTGATGCACCGGAGTTCATCAAGCGCAGGCACGTCGGCAACTGCGCCAGAGCGGATGCGGCCTACGGCGCGGGCGTTGCGAACGCGCTGGGACTGGCTACGCGTTCGGCGCAAGAATCCGCAACCTGAGGATGACATGTTTGGTGCGTTTCAGTCACCACCGTGTGCCCTTGTGCATGCCTACCGCCTCGGTCCTGTCCTGCCTACTCTTGGCGACATGCGGCCTCGTGTCGTGATCCGCGCCCGACAACCCCACTGTTGAACGGCACCTCCTGCCAGCCCCGGGCTGGCTCGGCTCGAGTGATCGAGCTACCTCTTTTGGAGATTCCGCCATGTTTTCCCTAGATGAAACCCAGCAATCGGGTACCAAGAAGTTCGAAGAGCTTGTGCCGTCCCGCTATGCCTTGAAGGTCGGCGAAATCGATGCACTGGTGGTCAGCGACGGCGTGCTGCCGCTGCCTACTTCGACGATGGCCACCAATGCAGCCCCCGCCGATCTTGCAAATTGGCTCAGCGACATGTTCATGCCACCCGACAAGTACGACTGGCCGCTCAACGTGATGGTGGCCCGTAGCGGCGACCAGACCATCCTCATCGACGCCGGCCTAGGCGGTCAGTTCTCGGGTTTCCCGCGTGCCGGTCAGTTCCCCCAGCGACTCGAAGCCGCCGGCATCGCGCTCGAGTCCGTCACCGATGTGATCCTGACTCACATGCACATGGACCACGTGGGCGGGCTGCTGGTTCCGGGCGTCAAGGAGCGCCTGCGCCCGGACGTGCGCATTCATGTCTCCGCGGCCGAGGTCAAGTTCTGGACCTCGCCCGACTTCACTCGCACCGTCATGCCGAACCCGGTGCCCGAGGTGCTGCGGTCGACTGCCAAGAGCTTCTACGAGGAATACCGCGACAAGCTGCAGACCTTCGAGGACACGCGTGAAGTTGCGCCGGGTGTCATCGTTCGCCACACCGGCGGCCACACTCCTGGGCACAGCGTGGTCGACCTGGTGTCAGGCGGTGAACGGCTGACTTTCGCCGGCGACGCCATGTTTCCGGTCGGATTCGACCACCCCGAATGGCAAAACGGTTTCGAGCACGACCCCGAGGAGGCTGCTCGCGTCCGTATGCGCCTTTTCCGGGAACTGGCGCAAACCGGCGGGCTGCTGGTTGCCGCCCACCTGCCGTTCCCCTCGCTGGGCCACGTCGCGGTCGATGGCGAGGCGTTTCGCTGGGTACCGATCATCTGGGACTATTGATCGCGCGGCAGCAGCGCATTTCAAAGCCGCTGTCGACCTGCGCGATGCCGCGCTTGGCACTTAAACACGCGTGCCACTTTCGAAGCGAGGTTTCTGCAATTTGATTCGGTTGAGCACGGTTGCTCCGCACAAGCGAATGGGAGATCCCTTTTCATAGGGAATTGCAGCTTCGACCGAGGCCTAGAACCCGTCGAGTGGCAGTCAGGACCACCGACGGGGTTGATGTGCTCTCTCTATTCGCGAGGTGCTGCCTGGCCGTGCGCTTCGGCGTGCTCCTTGAGGCGCTCCCACAGCTTCGGATGGGCCTTGAATCCGACACCATGGCGCAGCACGTTGCGGACCGTTAGAACGGCCAAACGCTGGGTCTTGGCATCGGCCGGACTAGCGATGTCGATCCAGCTACGGCCAAGACTTGGCGGCGATTCGAGGCGAACTTCGTTGGTGAGTCAGCGAACGCAGACGTATCGCCCAGAACCCGCGCACGAAGCTTCGCTCGGCACGCGCGCGACAAGTCCGATGCCAGCGCGCAATCCGGAATGACTCCGTCGGCTCGGGTCATGAAGTCGAACTGACGCTGGATAAGACCGCGACCGGTTTTGGACGTCAAAGCGTGCGGGTCGGAGAGCTCCACGCGCTTGAGCTCATCTGCGCGGAGGACGAACTCGAAGCGCAACAGGCTCTGCGCCTTCGACGTCAACCGCGTCGCGCAGATGCTCGACGTGTCGCGCTCGACGGTCTACCGGCTGATCCGCGACAAGCACCTCACCCTGGTCAAGGTTGGGAAACGCGGCAGCCGCGTCACCGCAGAGAGTGTTTCCGAATTTCTCAAGGCGCGCGAGCCGGCCGATGGTGGGTAGGATGGCAGGGTCCTGCGCTTCGGCAACGCCTTGAATTGCGGGTAGCCAGCCGGGTAGTCAGCCCTCGAATTCTCAAGATCAACGCCATAAGTTATTGATCTGAAAAGACTTTTTTCCCACATGAAAATAGCCACCTGGAACGTCAACTCCCTCACCGCGCGCCTGCAGCACGTGCTCGACTGGCTCATCGCCAACCCTGTCGACGTGCTGTGCCTGCAAGAGCTGAAGATGACGGACGACAAATTCCCGCTCGACGTGCTCAAGTCGGCCGGCTACGAGGCCGCGGTGTTCGGCCAGAAGACCTACAACGGCGTTGCCATCCTCAGCCTCGCGCCGGTGGGCGACGTGGTGAAGAACATCACCGGCTTCAGCGACGACCAGTCGCGCGTGATCGCGGCCACGGTGGAGACAGCGTCGGGTCCGCTGCGCGTGGTCAACGGTTACTTCGTCAACGGCCAGGCGCCAGGTACGGACAAGTTCGAATACAAGATGAAGTGGCTCGACGCGCTGCGCGACGCGCTGCGGCAGGAACTGGCGGCCAACCCGAACCTCGTGCTGCTGGGCGACTTCAACATCACGCCCGAAGACCGCGACAGCTTCGACCCGGTAGGCCTGAAGGAAACCATCCACCACACGACCGAAGAACGCAACCACTTCAAGGCGCTGCTCGATCTCGGCCTGAAGGACAGCTTCCGCATGTTCGAGCAGCCCGAGAAGAGCTACTCGTGGTGGGACTACCGCATG
This sequence comes from Variovorax sp. 278MFTsu5.1, assembly GCF_048305045.1. NCBI lineage: Bacteria > Pseudomonadati > Pseudomonadota > Betaproteobacteria > Burkholderiales > Comamonadaceae > Variovorax > Variovorax sp. 278MFTsu5.1. The sequence goes on along the minus strand of NZ_CP157622.1, from coordinate 2,094,644 downwards.
CTGGGCTACCAGAAGAACCGCGGCCTGCGCATCGACCACATCCTTGTGAGCGAGCCGCTGGTGCCGCGTGTGAAGGGCTGCATCATCGACCGCGTGCCGCGCAAGTGGGAAAAACCGAGCGACCATGCCCCGGTGGTGCTCGACCTGGACCTGGGGGCCTAGGCCATGGCCGCGCGCAAACTGGCGGTGGCCGCCGTCGCGCTGATGCTCTCGGCCTGTTCGCTGCTGAAGCCGGCCGACAAGGCGGAGGAAGGCGACAACAAGGGCGCCCCGCCCTCTTCCACCGGCGAGACCACGACCGACGGCCGCGAGGTGCCGACCGTGCGGCTCATCACCGCGCAGACGCCCGCGGTGCGCGCCTACCGCAAGATCGGCGCGCGACACATCTACAACAAGTACGCGAGCCGCATCTACAAGGGCAAGCTGCCGCCGCTGGTGTATGCGGTGGTGGTGGTCGAGACCGACATCGACGCGACGGGCAAGGTGGTGAACGTCACCTTCAGCCGAACGCCGAGCCATGCGCCGGAGGTGGCGCCGATGATCGCGGAGATGATCAAGGCCGCCTCTCCCCTGCCCAACCCGGGCAAGCTCGGCGGCCACACCTACGTGGACACCTGGCTCTGGGACCGCAGCGACAAGTTCCAGATCGATTCGCTGACGCAGGGGCAGCGCAGCCGCTGAAAGCGAAGCGGAAGAAGGAAAAAAGGCCCTGAAGGGGCCTTTTTCATTCGATGCCGAGTTCCTGGATCTTCCGGGTGATGGTGTTGCGCCCGATGCCCAGTTTCTGCGCGGCCTCGATGCGGCGGCCGCGCGTGTTGGCCAGCGCGGTGAGGATCAGCCTCGACTCGAATCGGCGCGAAAGCACGTCCCACACGTCGGTGCGGCCGGCAGCCAGCAGGGCCTGCGCCTCGGCTTCCAGGCCGCCTTCCCAGCTGCTGGTGGTGCTCGCTGCTGGAGCATGAGTCTCGGCGTGTTCGGAGACGGCATGCGCGGAGGACACCGCCTCGCCGCCGGCCACCGGCAGTGAGGGCACAGGCTGTGCCGCCACGGGCGTCGATGCGACGAACGGCGCGTCGGCCACGGCATGCGCTTCGGCACCAGTGCCGCCCGCCATCATCACTTCGGGCGGCAGGTCCTTCGCCTCGATCAGCTGGGCCGGTGCCATCACCGTCAGCCAGTGGCAGATGTTCTCCAGCTGGCGCACGTTGCCCGGGAAATTGAATGCCGCGAGCTTCGCCAATGCAGCATCAGAGATGCGCTTGGGCTCCACGCCGAGCTGGCGCGCGCTCACCTGCAGGAAGTGGCGCGTGAGCGCGGGCACGTCCTCGCCGCGTTCGCGCAACGCCGGCAGGCGCAGGCGGATCACGTTGAGGCGGTGGAACAAGTCTTCGCGGAAGCCGCCGAGCTTGACGCGCTGCTCCAGGTCCTGGTGGGTCGCCGCGATGACGCGCACGTTGGCCTTCACCGAGTTGTGGCCGCCCACGCGATAGAAATGGCCGTCGCTCAGCACGCGCAGCAGGCGCGTCTGCAGGTCGAAGGGCATGTCGCCGATTTCGTCGAGGAAGAGCGTGCCGCCCTCGGCCTGCTCGAAGCGGCCGCGGCGCATGGTCTGCGCGCCGGTGAAGGCGCCGCGCTCGTGGCCGAAGAGTTCGCTCTCCAAGAGGTCCTTGGGGATCGCGGCGGTGTTGATGGCCACGAAGGGGCCGTTGGCGCGCGGCGAGTGCTTGTGCAGCGCACGCGCCACCAGCTCCTTGCCCGAGCCCGACTCGCCGGTGATGAGCACCGTGACGTTGCTCTGCGAAAGACGCCCGATGGCGCGGAACACGTCCTGCATGGCGGGCGCCTGGCCGAGCATCTCTGGCGCGGCGACCATGCGCTCCTCGGCCACTTCCTCGCGCTGGCTTTCGTCGACCGCGCGGCGGATGAGCTCGACCGCGCGCGGCAGGTCGAAGGGCTTGGGCAGGTATTCGAAGGCGCCGCCCTGGAACGCCGAGACGGCGCTGTCGAGGTCGGAGAACGCCGTCATGATGATGACGGGCAGGCCCGGGTGCAGGGCCTTGATCTTGTCGAGCAGGTCGAGCCCGGAACCGCCGGGCATGCGGATGTCGCTCACCAGGACCTGGGGCGCGAGCTGGTCATCGTCGGCGGCCTGCTCGAGTGCCGCCAGAACCTCGCGCGTGTTGGTGAAGCTGCGCGTGGGCAGGTCTTCGCGCAGCAGAGCCTTCTCGAGCACGAAGCGAATCGATTGGTCGTCATCAACTATCCAGATCGGCTTCATGCATCTCCTCTGTTGCCGGTGGCTGCGCTAGGGCAGCGGTATCAATATCTTGAAATCGGTTCGGCCCGGGACGCTGTCGCACTCGATCACGCCGTGATGCTGTTGCACAAAAGTCTGCGCGAGCGTCAATCCCAGCCCGGTCCCGCCTTCCCTGCCCGATACGAGCGGATAGAAGATGCGGTCCTTGATCGTGTCCGGCACACCCGGTCCATTGTCGATTACATGCAATTCCAGTGCCAGTCGATACCACTGCTTGTTGAAGATCACCTGGCGGGCCACCCGCGTCTTGAAAGTGATCTGCGCGTCACCGGCGGCGCGGCGCTCCGCCAGCGCCTGTGCCGCGTTGTGCGCGATGTTCAGCGTGGCCTGGATGAGCTGCTCACGATCGCCGCGGAACTCGGGAATGGAAACGTCGAAATCGCGCTCGATGTGCAGGTCGCGCGGAAACTCCGCGAGGATGACCGAGCGCACCCGCTCGCAGACTTCGTGGATGTTGACGTCGCCCACCACGTGCGGGCGGCGGTGCGGCGCCAATAGCCGGTCGACCAGCGTCTGCAGCCGGTCGGCCTCGTGGATGATGACCTGGGTGTATTCGACGAGGTCGCGCGATTCGACCTCCATCTGCAGCAGCTGCGCGGCGCCGCGAATGCCGCCCAGCGGGTTCTTGATCTCGTGCGCAAGGTTGCGGATGAGCTCCTTGTTCGCCTGCGCCTGGTCGATGAGCCGCTCCTCCCGGTCCTGCCGCACCTGCTGCTCCAGCGGCGACATTTCGATGATGAGCTCGCCCTTCTTCTCGCCGTGCGCGAGCGAAACCTGCACCGGCATCAGCTCGTGGTTCACGCGGCGCAGGAAGGCTTCGTAGCGCAGCGTGGCGAAGTCGTTGCTGCTCGCGCCGTCGATGGCCGTGCGCAGCACCTGCGGCTCGTGGAAGCACGCGCCGAACTGGGAGCCTTCGAGCGTGCGGCGCGATGTGCCGAGCGCGTCCTCGAGCCCCGCGTTGGCGAACAGTACCGAGCCCTTGCTGTCGACCACCGCGATCAGCGTGGACAGCAGGTCGAAGGACTGGAAGCGCGAATTGGCGCCGGCCGCCTTCTTCCCGAACACCATGGCGTCTTACTGAGGCTGCTTGGCGGGCAGCCGGGCGATCTCGCGGCGGATGCCGGCGATGTCGCTCTCGTTGCGCGCCAGCTCGGCCTTCATCTCGGCGACGCGGTCCAGGTATTTCTGGTAATTGCGGCCTTCGCTGCCCTGCTTCTCGGGCTCGCCGTTGTTGTATTCCTTCTGCAGCTCGGCCTGCCGCGCCTCGGCCTTCTTGAGCTCGGCCTCGAGCACCGCGCGCGCCTCGCCGTCACGGGCACGCTGGTCGACGCCTTCCACGCGGGGGCTGCCGGCCGGTGAACGCGCCGCCGAAGAGCCACCGCCCGAAGAGGAAGATGCGGAACCGCCGCCAGAAGCCCTCGTGCCCTGCACCACCGTGACGTTGCCGCCTTCCATCACCTTGCAGCCCTTCTGCTGCGCGATGGTGGAGTTGTTCGTGTATTCGTTGCCGCAGCGCCAGACGCGCTCCTGCGAAAGCGCCGGCAACGCGACCAATGAACCAGCCAGGAAAATGAGGGAAGCAGTCTTCATGTGTATCGGTGGAGAGCGGCGACAAAGGCGCATTTTCGTGCAATTCGACGGCAAAAGTGACCAGATGTTCCGCCCAAAAGAAAAAGGACGGCCGAGCCGTCCTTCATGACCCATCAGGCCTGCACCTCCCGTGAGGAAGGCGCATGCAGTCTGGGGGGAACCGATTACAGGGAGTAGTACATGTCGAACTCGACCGGATGGGTCGCCATGCGGAAGCGCGTGACTTCCTGCATCTTCAGGTCGATGTACGCGTCGATGTAGGCATCGGTGAACACGCCGCCCTTGGTCAGGAACGCACGGTCCTTGTCCAGGTTTTCCAGGGCCTGGTCGAGGCTGTGGCAGACGGTCGGGATCAGCGCGTCTTCTTCCGGCGGCAGGTGGTACAGGTCCTTGCTGGCGGCTTCGCCCGGATGGATCTTGTTTTCCACGCCGTCGAGGCCTGCCATCAGCAGGGCCGCGAAACCGAGGTACGGGTTCATCAGCGGATCGGGGAAGCGCGCTTCGACACGGCGGCCCTTCGGGTTGGCCACGAACGGAATGCGGATCGATGCCGAGCGGTTCTTGGCCGAGTAGGCCAGCTTCACCGGAGCCTCGAAGCCGGGGACCAGGCGCTTGTAGCTGTTGGTGCCGGGGTTCGTGATGGCGTTCAGGGCACGGGCGTGCTTGATGATGCCGCCGATGTAGTGCAGGGCGAAGTCCGAGAGGCCTGCATAGCCGTCGCCGGCGAACAGGTTCTTGCCGTCCTTCCAGACCGACTGGTGCACGTGCATGCCGGAGCCGTTGTCGCCGACGACGGGCTTGGGCATGAAGGTGGCGGTCTTGCCGTAGGCGTGGGCCACGTTGTGGATCACGTACTTCTGCAGCTGGACCCAGTCGGCGCGCTGCACCAGCGTGCTGAACTTGGTGCCGATCTCGAGCTGGCCGGCGTTGGCCACTTCATGGTGATGCACTTCGACCGGGATGCCCAGCGATTCGAGCACCAGGCACATTTCCGAGCGCATGTCCTGGAAGCTGTCGACCGGGGGAACCGGGAAGTAGCCGCCCTTGACCGCGGGACGGTGGCCGCTGTTGCCGTGCTCGAACTCCTTGTCGGTGTTCCACGAGGCTTCTTCGGATTCGATCTTCACGAAGCAGCCCGACATGTCGTTCTTCCAGCGCACGCCGTCGAAGACGAAGAATTCGGGTTCCGGACCGAAGTAGGCGGTGTCGCCCAGGCCCGATGCCTTCATGTACGCCTCGGCGCGCTTGGCAAGCGAGCGCGGATCGCGCTCGTAGGCCTTGCCGTCGGCGGGGTCGATCACGTCGCAGGTCAGGATCATCGTCGTCTCTTCGAAGAACGGATCGATGTTGGCGGTGTTCGGGTCGGGCATGAGCTGCATGTCCGAAGCTTCGATCCCCTTCCAGCCGGCGATGGACGAGCCGTCGAACGCGTGGCCCGAGGTGAATTTGTCTTCGTCGAAAGCCGAGACCGGCACGGTCACGTGCTGCTCTTTGCCGCGGGTATCGGTGAAGCGGAAGTCGACGAACTTGACCTCGTTTTCCTTGACGAGCTTGAGTACATCGGCGACGGTCTTTGCCATCAGTTTCTCCTGAGTTGGATGGTGGTTAGGAATACAGGGACGTGGGATGCAGTTTCTGTGCCATTGTCGCCTCGCCGGATGAGGCTTCGATGGCCGCCATGGAACCCAAATGAAGGCGGAAATTCACTATTTTGGTGCATTGATTTTTATCGCACCAATTCGGGGCCGAGCTTGGCGTCAAAAGTGTGCAGGCCTTCGATGAGCTGGGCATAGGCGGCGTCGAGCCGGCCCGCGTCGCCCTTGACGCCCAGTTCGATGTGGCGGCCGTAGGTCGGGTGGTCGACGCTGGGCAGGCTGAACACCTTGACGCCGGCATGGGTGGCCTCGATGGCTTCCATGAGGGGGGTCAGCGTGGCCTCCATGGCACCGAAAACGATCACGGACTTCTCGGCGACCGCGTTGCTGGCGAACAGGCTGGCGTAGCGCCCGTCGAGCACCGATTCGATCATCGGCCAGGCCATGACGGGAAAACCCGGCACGAAATGCACGTCGCCCACGCTGAAGCCCGGGATCTTGTTGTACGGGTTGTAGATGAGCGTCGCGCCCTGAGGGAACACGCCCATGTTGAGCCGGTGCACGTTGTCGGCCCGGTCGGGCTCGTAGGGAACGCCCTGCTCGCGCGCGGTGTCCTGCATGCGCTCGCGGATCAGCAGCTCGGCCTCCGGATGCAGCGCCAGCGGCACGCCCAGCGCCCTGGCCGCGCACTGGCGGGTGTGGTCGTCGGGCGTGGCGCCGATGCCGCCGGTCGAGAAGACAACGTCGCCCGAGGCGAAGGCGCGCTGCAGCGCCGCCGTGATGCGGGCGGGCTCGTCGCCCACGTATTCGGCCCAGTCCAGCTGCAGGCCGCGGGCGGCGAGCAGCTCGATGACCTTGGACATGTGCTTGTCGGCACGCTTGCCGGAGAGGATCTCGTCGCCGACGACGATGAGACCGAATGCGCGAGTCATGGAGAACCCCATTGGGAAAGAGCGGCCTTGCTGGCTTCATCGGCCTCGATGGCGGGCGTGCCGCCGGCCGCGGATGCTTCCGCCGCCGCGCGCCGGGCGCGCAGCTGCGCGAGCGCGTCGAGGCAGTAGTGGGCGAACCAGAGCGCCGAGAAGGCGAAAACCAGTGTGTAGATCCAGATGGCGATCGGCACAAGCACGAAGAAGGCGGCGGCGAACAGCAGGCCCGACGCCCAGACGATGCTGGGCGCGGCGCCCAGGTAGCCGCACAGCACGCCGATGCACAAGAGCGGCACCCGGTGCGCTCGGATGAGCGCGGCGCGCTCCTCGGGGCTGGCATGCTCGGCCAGCGCGTCGAAGCTCATCACGCGGTAGGTGAGCCAGCCCCAGATCAGCGGCGGCAATATCAGCACCAGCGGAGGAATGAGCCACAGCGGCATCGACACCACCAGCGCGATCACCGCCAGCACGGTGGCGGCCAGCGAGCGCGCCACGCTGCCGAGGAAGGAAGCGCCCTTCTTCTGCTCCAGCCCCGGAAAACGCCGTTCGCCGACCAGCTTCGTCAACGCGGGAGCCATGAAACCGGCCACGATCAGCAGGCAGACCACCACGATCACCGGCGTGGCGGCGAACACCACGACCAGCGATGCCAGCACGGAAGTGACATCGCCGGAGAAGAGACGGCCGAGCCACGACCAGAAGCTCGACAGCAGCGGCCAGGCGTCGAGCGCGCCGCGCGTCCAGACCACGGCCGCGTCCCAGTAGAAGTAGCCCAGCGCCGCGGCCAGCACGATCATGAGCCCCAGCGGCAGCAGCGACAGCACGATCACGCGCGGCAGCATGCAATAGGCGACCGCGCGCCAGAAGGAGTCGAGGAGCAGGCGCATGAGGCAGCGAGGATAACGCCTCGGGCGCGCGGTTCAGGGCCCGGAGCCCCTCAACCGCGACCGACCATTCGCTTCAGTCCCAGCCATTGCTGGGCCCAGAAGCCGCGGCCGTAGTCGCGCACGCGGCCGTCGGCACGGGGCTCCACCTGGTCGCGGATGCCGGTCGGGTCGTAGCGGTTATCGAAGTTGGCGGTGCGAAAGAGCATGTCCCACCAAGGCAGCAGCACGCCGAAGTTGTGGCCGCCGAGGGTGGTGGGGCCGTTCGATTCGTGGCCCAGCCCGATGCTGTGGTGCAGCCGGTGGAAGCGCGGGCTGATCCACAGCCGCTCGCCGATGGCGCCGAAGCTCAGCCGCAGGTTGGCGTGCTGCAGGCTCTCGCTGAGCTGGGTGAAGGCGACGAAGGCGATGAACTGCCCCGGCGCCACGCCGATGAGCTGCGCGACGATGACGATCAGCGCGTCGTGGATGATGTCGTCGAGCAGGTGATTGCGGTCGTCGCTCCACATCGTCATCTGGCGCTGCGAGTGATGCAGCGAATGCAGCCCCCACCACCAGTTGAACTGGTGCTGGCCCCGGTGGATCCAGTAGCCCACGAAATCGAGCACCACGAGGTAGATGGCGAAGGCAACCCAGGGAATGTCGGTGACGCCCGGCCACACCTCGTCGAGGTGGAAAGTGCCCCACCCCGCCGTGCGCAGCACGCCCATGGCGTCGTCGAAGAAAGGCTGCAGCGTGAAGAACATCGCCAGCCGGAACAGCCCCAGCCGGTGGATCAGCGTGTAGAGCACGTCGATGCGGATCGCGTGGCGGTCGACCACCGGCTCCGCCGAACGCCAGCGCTGCAGCGGCCCGATGATGGCCAGCAGCACCAGGATCTGGATCACGCCCACCAGCAGCCAGCCGGTGGCGTCGAAGGCGTCCTCCGTCCAGCCGCCCAGTCCCACGGCGTAGACCAGCGGTTGCACGGCGGTTTCGAAGAACCAGCCCTGCATGGCGGAAAAGGCGTCTGTCAGCCAGTCGATCACGGTCAGGAAAACTCGTCGTTCAGTCGTTCAGGGATGGGAGGCGATCCAGGCCTTGAAGTCCGGATGCTGGCGCAACGTGCGGAAGCAGAAACCCTTGGCCTTCAGGCCGACGATCAGCGGCTCGAGGTTGGCCGGAGCCCACGGGTCCTTGCGCGACCAGATGCCCAGGTGCGCCAGCAGGATGTCGCCGGGGCGGATGGTGTCCAGCGCCTGCGTGAGCAGCTTCGCGTTGCTGAATTTCTCGCTCGGCAGCTCGTCGCCGAGAAAGCCGGCGGGCGCCCAGCCCACGTACTTGTAGCCGCAGCCTTCGGCCGCAGCCAGCAGCGCGGGCGAGGTCTTGCCACCCGGCGCGCGGTACAGCGGCAGCGGCTTCTTGCCGGTGACCGCCGCCAGCCGGTCGGAAGCCTTTTTTATGTTGGCGCAGTACTCGGCCGCGCTCCAGGTCGATTCCTTGCCGTTCTGCGGGCCGGCCGAGGGCTTGATGCGGAAGGACGGCGGCGAACCCTTCACGTCGGCGCGCCAATAGGCGTGGTCGTATGTGTGGGAGCCGAATTCGTTGCCCTCGGCCGCCCTCGCCTTCCACCACGGCGCCCAGTGGTCGTCGAGGCTGTCGCCGTCGGTCTGGGTGCGCTCGGCGGCGGCGAAGAAGGTGACGCGAACGTCCTGCCGCTTGAGCACGTCGGCCACCAGCGGCGCGATGCCCATGTGGCCGGTGTCGAAGGTCAGGTAGACGGGCTTTTCGCAGGCGGGGGGCTCCTGCGCCGCCCAGGCGCCGGGAGACGGCACCGCCGCCAGCGCGACCATGGAAGCCGCGACGGCCAGGCCGGCGCGCCTAGATGCGCCTGGCATGGTCCAGCGTCCACACGCCGTGAGGCGAACGGCCGACGTTGACCTGGCGCACGACCTTGTTGCTGGCCAGGTCGACCACGCTGAGCTTCTTGGCCCAGCGCGACGTCACGTAGAGCGTCTTGCCGTCGGCCGACACGTCCATGCAGTCGGGACCGCCGGGCACCGGGTAGGTGGCGACCACCTTCAGCGTCGCCAGGTCGATGCGGCTGATGCTGTTGGCCACGCGGTTGCTCACGAACACGCTCTTGCCGTCGCCGGCCGAGCGGAAGGCGTGGGCGCCCTTGCCGGTGGGGATCTTGCCGACCAGTTTCGGCTCGGCGCCGGCCACGTCGAACACCTGCACGCCGTCGCTGCCGGTGAGGCCCACGAGCAGCGTCTTGTCGTTGTGCACGCCGAAGATGTCGGCCGGCATGGCGCCGGTGGCGGTGCGCCACTTGATGGTCTGGGTGGGCAGGTCGACGGCGATCATCTCGTCGCTGTCCTGCATCGTCACGTAGGCGATGGTGCTGGTGTTGTCGATCCAGATGTGGCTGGGCGTCTTGCCGCTGGCGATGCGCTTGGCCAGCTTCAGGTCCTTGCCGTCCCAGCGGTACACGTCGACGTGGTTCAGCCGGTTGCCGGCCGTGACGAACCACTTCATGTCGCGCGAGAACTGCAGCTGGTACGGATCGATGATGCCGTAGACCACGCGCTGCACTTCCGCCGTGCGGGGGTTCAGGAAGGTCAGCGAGTCGCCCGCCGAATTGGCCACGATGACCGACTTCTCGTCTGGCGTCATGTAGATGTGGTGCGGCTCCTTGCCGGTGGGAATGCGCTGCTTTTCCGTCCAGTCGACGGGATTGATCACGCTCACGTTCGCGTCCAGCGAGTTGAGCACGAAGATCGGAGGGGGTTCTGGCGCTGCGGCGGCGGTATGGGCCGCGAAGGCCGTCATGCAGGCAAGCAGGAAAGCCGCGAGGCGGCCATTCGGTCGGGCTGGGAGTCGCAAGGGAATGTTCCGGGAGAGAGTTCGGAATGTTAACGGCCGGCCCTTAAGACTGGCTGACCGGGACCGTGCCCTTTTCCCCTGTTTCTCAGCGTTTTCCTCGCGTTTTTCCCTTCTATTTCAACGCCTTGGCGGGTTTGGCCGGCGCACGCAGGCCCGCCACCTCGTCGGCGGTCAGCCAACGCCACTGCCCGGGCGCGAGTTCGGCAGGCAGCGCCAGCTCGCCGATGCGCGAGCGGTGCAGCCCCTCCACCCGGTTGCCGACCGCGGCCAGCATGCGCTTGACCTGGTGGTACTTGCCCTCGGTGAGGGTGAGCCGCAGGTGCAGCGGGCCGTCGGATTCGCAGGCGGCGGCGCGTACCGGCTTCGGATCGTCGTCGAGCACCACGCCGGCCAGCAGTTTCGCAATCTGCGCCTCGTCCACCGGATGCTTGGCCGTCACCTCGTAGACCTTGGGCACGTGGTGCTTGGGCGAGCCCATCTTGTGGATGAACTGGCCGTCGTCGGTCAGAAGCAACAGGCCGGTGGTGTCCTGGTCGAGCCGGCCGATGGCCTGCACACCCTGCACCGCGCCCTTGTTGGGCCGCAGCCGCAGCGGTGACGGCAGCAGCGTGTAGATGCTCGGATAGGTCGAGGGCTTCTGCGAGCACTCGGTGCCGGCGGGCTTGTGCAGCATCAGGTAGGCCTTCTCGTGGTACTCCCACGGGGTGCCCTGGACGATGTAGTGGAGTCCTTCGGGTTCCAGGTCGGCGAACGGGTCGTCCACCACTTCGCCGCCGATGCTCACGTGGCCTTGCTGGACCAGCCCCGCGCACACGCGGCGCGTGCCGAAGCCCTGGGTGTAGAGGATGTCTTGCAGATGCATGGGAAAAGAAAAAAGCGGCCGCGCCGCCAGGGCACGACCGCCTTCGAGTTTGCCGCAGGATCAGTACCCTGCCGCCAGGCCCGTGTTGCGGCGGGGGTCGTTGGCGCCGTAGAAGCGGTTGTTGCCCACCGGCTTGCCGCCCAGCGAAGGCGCGCCGACGATGATCGCCGCCAGGTGGTTGGCCGGCTGCGGCACGCCCAGGTTGTGGCCCATGTCGGTCAGGATCTTGCGCGTGTCGGGGCTCAGCGCGTAGGTCTCGACATTGGTGACGTCGGGCAGCCACTGCTGGTGGAAGCGCGGCGCGTCCACGGCCTCCTGCACGTTCATGCCGTAGTCGATGGCGTTGATCATGGTCAGCATCACCGCAGTGATGATGCGGCTGCCGCCCGGCGTGCCGACCACCATCACCGGCTTGCCGTCCTTGGACACGATGGTCGGGCTCATGGAGCTCAGCGGGCGCTTGCCCGGCTCGATCTTGTTGGCCTCGCCCTGCACCAGGCCGTAGAGGTTGGGCACGCCCACCTTCGAGGTGAAGTCGTCCATCTCGTCGTTCAGCAGCACGCCGGTCTTGGCGGCCGTGACCTTGGCGCCGAACCAGTCGTTCAGCGTGTAGGTCACCGAGACTGCGTTGCCCCACTTGTCGGCGATCGAGTAGTGGGTGGTGTTGCTGCCTTCGTGCGGCGCGACGCCGGGCTTGATGTCCTTGGAGACGCCGGCCTTCTTCGGATCGATGACGGCACGGATCTTCTCGGCGTAGCCCTTGTCGAGCAGGCGCTCGAGCGGGTTCTTCACGAAGTCGGGGTCGCCCAGGTAGCTGTTGCGGTCCACGTAGGCGTGGCGCATGGCTTCGATCTGGTAGTGCACGGCCTGTGCCGAGTGGTAGCCCAGGTCCTTGAGCGGATAGCCCTCGAGGATGTTGAGCATCTCGCAGATGATCACGCCGCCCGAACTCGGGGGGGGCGCCGACACCACGCGGTAGCCGCGGTAATCGCACTCCACGGGAGCCATTTCGCGCGTCTTGTACTGGTCGAGGTCGGCCTGCGTGATCAGGCCCTTGCCGGCCTGGCTGGAGGCCACGATGGCATTGCCGACCCAGCCCTTGTAGAAGCCGTCGGTGCCCTTGGCGCTGATCTCGCGCAGGGTCCTGGCCAGGTCCTTCTGCACCAGCTTGTCGCCCACCTTGTAGGGCTCGCCCTTGTTCAGGAAGATGGCGGCCGTGGCCGGGTCTTCCTTGAAGTCGGCCGTGGCGGTGGCGAGCAGGTCGATGTCGCCCTGCTGCAGCGCGAAGCCCTTGTCTGCCAGCTGGATCGACGGGGCGAGCAGGTCGCCGCGCTTCATGGTGCCGTACTTCTCGCGCGCGTATTCCATACCCGAGACGCTGCCCGGCACGCCCACGGCAAGGTGGCCCTTGGTGCTCAGGCCCTTGATGACGTTGCCGTCCTTGTCGAGGTACATGTTGGCCGTGGCGGCCAGAGGTGCCTTCTCGCGGAAGTCGAGGAAGGTCTTGCGGCCGTCGGCCAGTTGCACGGTCATGAAACCGCCGCCGCCGAGGTTGCCGGCCGCGGGGTAGACCACCGCCAGCGCATAGCCCACGGCCACCGCCGCATCGACCGCGTTGCCGCCGCGCTTGAGCACGTCGACGCCGACCTTGGTGGCCAGGTGCTGGGCACTCACGACCATGCCGTTCTCGGCCGCGACGGGCGCCACAGAAGCGGCGTTCGACGCGCCGGCCGCGGCCAGCGCGAGCACCGCCGCGACGGCGCCCCTCAGCCTGGGAGTCCAGTGGATTTGTTGCATGTTGAAGTCTCCTCTAGAGCGTGTTGAAGAATCTGATGTGTGTGTCTTGCCGATCGATAAGGTCAGGCCGTCAGCAGCGCCTTGCGGCGCAATGCGTCGAGCGCGATCGCGACCTGCTGGCGCGCGAACTCCCGGACGGCCGCCGGGTCGGTCAGCGGCTTGTCGTCCTTGACGAAGCGCAGCCGGTCGCTGCGCACCTCGGCTTCGAGATGCTCTGCCAGCGCCTCGTGCGAATGGGTGCCGTCGAGCAGCGGCAGCAGGCTGCGTTCGAGCAGCGACACCGTCACGTGCTCGTGCCACTGGTTGCAGGTGCTGGCCGTGACGCTGGCGCCCGCCACCAGGGCCACCGAGCCCCGCACCGCGGAAAGCGCCTGGGGCAGGCTGGAAATCGCATCGGCCGTGAGCACCGGCGAGCGCCTGAAGCGCAAGGCGCCGAGGATCAGCAGCTCCTCGACCATGGCCATCACGGCCGGCTCGACCGCCGCTACGGGCTGCCCCACCAGCCCGGCCACTGCCCCGATGAGGGCCCCGGCGGACATCGAGGCCGGATAGCGCGTGTCGAGCAGATGCGCCACCGCCTTGTGCACCGGCAGCCGCATCGTGACCTTGAGGCCGCGCTGCGCATTGCAGGGCTGCTCGCGCGCGTCGAGCGAGAGCGCGGTGCCGTCCTCGGTCTTGAACATGCCGGCGAGTTCGAGCTGGCGGATGCGCCCGGGCTGCAGCTTGTAGCGGATGTCCCTGGCATGCGACTGCCCCACCAGCAGCGTCTGCCGGAACGTGCGGTTGACCAGGAAGTCGAGGTACTGCTCCATGAGCACCTGGCTGCCGCCGCATTCGCGCAGCAGCGGATCGCGCACCTTCTCGCCGTAGTTCTGCACGAACATCGTCGACGGCTCGGCATCGCAAAGATAGGCAAGGCCACAGGCCTCCGCGCGCGCGACGAACTCCTTGAAATAGCACGGCGCGTTGCAGGGCTCGAGGAACTCGTGCAGCAGGTAGGAGCTGTTGGCGTTGCGCACGATGGGCATCGCCTCTTCGAGCGTCTTCTTGAGCACGCTGTCGGCGCGGGCCGACTGCTCGAGGAAGTCGAGCATGCCGCGGGCATAGGAGAGCTTTTCGTCGGGAGAGTCGCGGGGGCCGCCGCGCAGGATCATCGCGTCGCGCACGATCTCGCGGGCCTTCCAGCCGGGGTACACGTTGTAGCTGACGTAGGCAACGCCGTCCGGTGCGAGGTTCTCGGCGCAGATGCGCAGGATCGCCTCCTGCACCGGGCCCGGCACCCAGCTGTAGACGCCGTGGCAGACGATGTAGTCGAACTGGCCGAACGAGGCATCGATGTCCGCGAGATTGAAAGCCCTGAGCTCGATGTTCGAGAGCCCCGCACGCGCGATGGCCGCCATGCCCTGCGCCACCTGCACGGTCGACAGGTCGACGCCGACCGCGCGCGCCTTGGGATGGCGTGCCGCGAAGGGAATCAGGTTGCCGCCGGCGGCGCAGCCGAGTTCGAGCACGCGGGCCGTTGCGGGAGGGGGAACGTCGAGACCGAAGAGAAAGGCCAGCGCTTCCAGGTGCTCCATCGCCGATTGCGGGAACGGATGCGAGTCATAGGGCACCGTGTCGTAGTAGCTGGTCAACTCGGAGGTCAGGGAATCCGGCACGGGCGTCCTTTTCGGGATCTGGGCAGGCGGGCGAGAGCGGGAGATTGCAGTGACTGCAATGTGACAGTGCCTGCCGACTATAGCCTTGCGCCCAGGCAAAAAGAAGCGCGGCTTCACGGGGCCGCACACGGGTGCCGCCTGCAAAAAAAGCCCAGCACGAGGCTGGGCTTGAAATGCCTATCTGCTTGGCAATGCATCAAGGCCCCCGCTCAGGTTGACCGGCGGGGGACGGTTTACCCGTCAAGGAGAAATCAGAAAACCGGATGGACATGCCGGACAGTCGTCGAGCCGCCAGGCCCGTTTGTGAACAGCTTGTTTTCCATGGGCATAGTTTACTGTATATTTGTACAGCCTTTTCAGCAAGGATGCACGCCATGCCCCCAACCGAAGAAACGCCCGCCCCACCCAACCATGCGCTCAAGGATGCGCTGGCCTGGATCTCGAAGTTCGCGCATGCGTGGAAGGCCATCGAGCCCTCCCCGAAGAGCCTGAGCATCGACGGCTTCATCATCTGGGGGCCCGTGCTCTACGAGAAGCACAAGGGCGAAGATCCGGTCCAGCTGGCGCGGCAGCTGTTCGGCCGCTCCGGCGAATACTTCAAGTATCTCTACCCCGAGCGCGAGCGCAGCTCCAACGATCCGCGGTCTTAGAATGCCCCGATGAATTGGCGCACACTGCTTCCGCTTGCTCTCCTGGTCCTGGCCGGCTGCTCGACCCCACCCAACGAAGTGATGCAAGTCCGCGAAGGCGTGCTGCGTGCCATGACCTATGTCCAGGCCTCCGACTACTGCGACGCGCGCGACAAGACGCCGCGCTGGCTTGGCAGGGCACCCGCGGAGCAGGGCGTGCTGTTCCAGTGCTATTGAGCTGAATCCGGGTGGCCGCGGCGCCGCGACAATCCCCGGATGACCACCCTCTACCTGCAGATGACCGAAAAGCTCTCCGAGCACTGGAGAGCCAACAACAACGCCTATCCCCAGAAGTTCGTGCTGAGCCCGGCACTGCGCGCCGAATACGTCCATTGCCTGGAGCTCATGACCATTCCGGGCGAGCGGGACATGAGCGCGACGAAACACATGGGCGTGCGCATCGAGATCGACGAAGCTTCGCCCGGCGTCATGGTGGCCGCCGATGGAGCCGAGGTCGCACTGCGGTAGCGGCAGGCTGCAGACGTCCGCAAGCACGTCTGCTTTCGGGGCTCGCTGCTGAAAACCTGAGAAGACCCGGCGACTGCCCCCTCTGAGGGGCTAGAAAAGATGCTGCTGCGAGCTCGTCAGCGCCGCGAAGCTCTCTCCCATGGGCTGCAGGATGGCATCCGCGATCGGCTGCAGCTGCCGGCTCAGGTAGTGGTCGTAGTCGATCCGGGAGTGGAGGGCCTCCATCGGTTCCGGACCGTTGCGCGTCATGACGTACCGGATCCAGCCGCCGTTCTGGTATTGCCTGGGCCGATGAAGCCGGTCGTTGTGTTCGTCGGCCAGGCGCGCGGCGCGCACCTGCGGCGGCACGTTGACGAGGTAGGCATCCAGGCGATGGCGCAGGCGCTTCCTGTAGACGAGCAGCTCGTCCTGGCCGCCCGACAGCGTCGAGCGCACGTACTCCCTCACGAACTCCTCGTAGGGCTCGCCGCGGAAGATGCGCGAGAGCAGCCCCTCCTGGAACTGCCGCGCCAGCGGGGTCCAGTCGCTGCGAGCCATCTCCAGGCCGCGGTAGATCATTTCCTCCTTGCCCGCGGCGTCCTTGCCCAGGCCGGCATAGCGCTTCTTGCTGCCCACGTCGGAGCCGCGGATGGTGGGCATGAAGAACTTGCTGTAGTGGGTGTCGAACTCGATCTCGAGGAAGTTCTCGAGTCCGTGCGTCTCGCGCAGGGTGCGCGTCCACCAGCCGTTGATGTCCTTCACGAGGCCCGCCGCGACGGCATGCGCCTCCTCGTTGGTGTGGGTGCGCCCGAGCCAGATGAAGATGGAGTCGGTGTCGCCGTAGATGGCCCCGTAGCCCCGGCGTTCCACGAACTCGCGCGTGAGCTTCATCATCTCGTGGCCCCGAAGAGTGATGGCTGACACCAGCTTGGGATTGAAGAAGCGGCACTCCGACGCGCCCAGCACGCCGGCGAACGAGTTCATCAGCAGCTTCAGCGCCTGCGACAGCGGTTCGTTCCCGGCCCGCTTGGCCTCGTCGCGCGCGCGCCAGAGCGTGGTCACGATCTCCGGCAGGCAGTGCTTCGTGCGCGAGAAGGTCGTTCCCTGGGGGCCCTGCACGACCGCGGCCGGGTCGGCGGCGCCGGCACCGGTGCCTTCCACCAGGCCCACGGGATCGACGAGGAAGGTGCGGATGATCGAGGGATAGAGGCTCTTGTAGTCCAGCACCACGACGGAGTCGTAGAAGCCCGGCTTCGAGTCCATCACGTAGCCCCCGGGAAAGGCCTTGCTCGGGATCTCGCCCACGTTCGGCGCCACGTAGCCCAGGCGATGCATGCGAGGCAGGTAGTGGTGGCTGAACGCCGCGATGGAGCCGCCGAAGTGGTCGATCTGCAGGCCGGTGGTCTGCGCTCGTTCCAGCACGAACTGCAGCAGTTTCGCCTTCTCGAAGATGCGCAGGACGAGCTCGCAATCACGGATGTTGTAGTGCGCGAGCGCCGGCTTGTCCTCCTGGTAGCGCCGCTCGATCTCGGCCATCTTGTCGTACTCGTCGCCGATGGCCTTGCCTTCGCCGAGCAGCGCCTGCGAGACGCTCTCCAGGCTGAAGGAAGGAAAGCTCCACATCGCGGCCCGCAGTGCCTCGATGCCATCGACGATCACCCGCCCGGCCACTGAAGCGAACAGATAGCCCTGCTTGCCCGGATGGGTGCGCCAGTCGATGGCGCCTCGCTCCCGTCCCGGAAGCAGTTGCGTCCCGCAGTCGTTGGCCGTCTTCTGCAGCACCCGCAGGTCGAACTGGATGACGCTCCAGCCGACGATGACGTCCGGATCGTTCCTCTCGAACCACTCGTTGAGCTTCTCGATCATGGCCTTGCGGGTCGGGCAATAGACGAGAGAGAAGCCCGCAGGCTCATCCCGCCCGGATGGCTGCTCGCCAAGCATGAAGACCACGCGCTGCGGAAGGCCGTCCAGTGCAATGGAATAGAGCGCTTCGTGCTGGCTGGTTTCGATGTCCAGCGACACCACCTTCAGCGCCGGGCGGAACTCTGGCGCGGGCCTGAGCTTGCCGTCGACGATGGTGGCGCGGCCTGCCCGCACTCCTTCCACGAGCACGCCGGCGGTAATGAAGCGCTCCATGAGATGGCGGTCGTGCGGACGCACGTCCGCTTCGAGCACAGGAACGCCTTGCGGCTGCAGCGCACGCGCCAACCGGCCCAGTTGCCGGAAGTGCCTTGCATAGACACCGACGACGGGTTCCTGCCCGAAGGTCTTCAGGTCGAGCTCGCGAATCTCCATCCCTGGCATGGCGGCAAGCTGCGCCTCCACTGCCGCGCGGTGCCGGGCGGCGACGAACGCGACGCAGGCCTGGGAGGTCAGGAGCACCTTCACCGGTCCTGCATCCGTGGCCAGCCAGTACTCGATCTCGGTGCCGGCGGGTGCGTCACGCCAGTGGCGGGTGAGGATGAATCCCTTGAGTTCGGTGGACGCCGCGGGAGGCTGAGACATGGGGGTGCGAAGAAAGAAGGGCGGACTCGGTCACGCCCGATTCTTGCGCAGTCATCGCAACGTTCCGCGGAACCTTTGGCCGGGGGCTGCGCGCCTGCCTCGACCTCTGGAAAAGACTGGATCCGCCGATGTCGGCCGGGCCGCGGCCATCTTGTCATGGCTTTGCGCCCGACCCCGAAGCTCCCGCATGGCTCGATCACCTATCATGCCGCGCCGTCTCTTGGGCATCGGCCCATCGCAACGTACGAAGCAGAGGTCTCTCGAGTGAAAGAAATATCAGAACGGCTGGTCGCAATGATCGGCCAGCCTTTCGACAGCAAGAAGGTTCGCGAGGTACTGGGCTCCTTGGGCGTCAAGAGGGTTTCCGGTCCGGGTGCCTTCTCCTCGAGCGAGGAGATCATCTGGATACCCAGGGCGTCCGTGCGCATCGACATCTACCAGGCGCAAAAACTGAACGGACTGACGGGATCGAACCACCCCGAGGACGAAGCATGGATCGTCGGCTCCGTGGAGCTTCTCGCGCCCGGATCGGACGACAGGATCAAGGCGCCGTTTTCCGGCCCTCTTCCTATGGGCCTCACCATCGGCTCGACGCCGCAGGATTGCATCGACGCGCACGGCCCACCCGACCTGGACGAGGAGCATGAGCGGCCCGGGTTCTCCGGCAGGGTGCTGGCCTGGCGCAAAGAACACCTGAACCTGGCGATCACGTTCGCCGGCCAGGAGCGCGAGCGCACGATGATCAGCCACACCGTCTGCCTGATCGGCTGCGTCGGCGCCTGGCGCCATACCCATCCGGAGGTGTTCGCGCCCTGACCAGCCGAGGCCGCCGGCTGGCCGCGCGCTCGACGTATCCAGCAAGAAGCCCCGCAGTCTTGGCAGATACACTTTTTCCGACCAACACCCGGTTTCGCCCGCATGACCGCGCAAGCCCCATCCACCATGCGCACGCTGGAGAGCGTACCGGCGGAGTCCGGCCTGGCCACCCTGAGGGATTTCGGGATGTGCCTTCTGGCCCTGGTCACCCTCGCTCGTTCCGGCAATGCGCAGGACATGCACCGCGAGGCCCTTCTGGTGCTGAAAAGCCTGGTTCCCTTCGACTCGGCATGGTGGGGAGAAGTCTCGCCCGGCTCTGACGGCAGCCCGCCCAGGAACTGGCTGCACGGCAGCATCGGGCTGAGCGCCAGCTTCGCGCAGGAGTGGAACGCGCTCGCCGACGCGGACGAGTTCGCAAGTGCATCCATTGCACACTGCGGCGTGGTGCTGCGCGGCGGCTCGGGCGACGGCAGGCATGCGCCGGGGAGCACGGTCGACGCGTTCTGCAAACGGCACGGCCTCCATCACGCCATGGCGATCACGCTGGAGTTGCCGGCGAGCGGGCTGCTGTTCTTCGTATCGATCTACCGCCGCGGTGCCGACTCGGCTTTCCGCGATGAAGAGGCCGTCATCTTCGGCGAGTTCACGCGTCACCTCGTGCAGCACTGGCGCGATGTGCTCGACGGCCTGCAAGGCGCCGTGCCGGGCCGCGCGTGGAGCGCGTATGCGTTCGCCGATGGCGCAGGCCGCCTGCTCTCCCTGGGCGCAAGGCTGGGCCAGGTCCTCCATCGGGCCCATCCGGACTGGCAGGGAACGATGCTGCCTCCCAACATCGCGGACCTGGCCCGCCAGGCGCCGTGCTCCGTCGCGATGGGCCGCTCGGATCGCGTGTCGATCGCGCCCTGCGGTCGCCTGCTCGCGCTGGTGCTCGAAGACCGAAGCCCCGGCGATCCACTCGCCCCGCGCGAACGCCGGGCCGCCACCCTGTACGCCGAGGGCCGCTCCTACAAGGAGATTGCCGAGCGGCTCGATCTGAGCCCCGCGACAGTGCGCACCTACCTGCGCAACGTGTACGCCGTCCTGGGCGTGCGCAACAAGATCGAGCTTCTGTCCGCCCTGGGCCCTGGCACGCGCGAGGCCCCGTAGTTTCCCGCCCCTCCTCATTTGCAGAGGCCTGACCGCGAAGGCCGCTCGCTACGCTGCCGGCTCCAAAGCTCAGCCTGCGAGAGCGGGCACTACACCCAAGGAATTCCCCAATGAGACTCGGCTTCCAAACCATGGCCGCCAGCCTGCGAGCGCGCGGACTCGCAACCGCATGCGGCCTGGCACTGCTTGCCTGCGCCGCCCATTCGCAACCGATGCCGCCCCCGCCTGCGGGCGCGCCGGCTTCTTCTGTTCCCGTCGCGCTCCAGGAAGTGCGCTGGCAGATGCTGAACCCGGGCATCAACGCGCTGACCTTCCGCTCGATGGACCGGATCTTCGACACCCGGGAAGTCACCCACCGGCGCGCGACATGGGCCATTCCGCGCAACGACGCGCCGCTGAACTTCCGCTACGAGTTCGCAGGCGCCACCCGCACCCCGGAGGACTTCCTCGACCGCACCTACACCAACGCCCTTGTGGTCATCAAGGACGGCGCCATCGTCTACGAGAACTACCGCAACCTTTGCGACGACAGCACGCGGTTCATGGGCTGGTCCATGACGAAATCCATCGTCTCCACCCTGGTCGGCATCGCGCTGGAGGAGAAACGCATCGCCTCGATCGAGGATCCGATCGTCAAGTACCTCCCCGAGCTCGCGCGCGGCGCCTACAGGGACGTGTCGATCCGGCAGGTGCTGGAGATGCGGTCCGGGGTGGACTACGAGGAGCGGTACGACTTCCAGAATCCCGGCATCGCGGCGAGCAACCACATGTCGTCGCTCGTGCGAAACACCTCGCGCTTCGCGGATGTCGCCACGACCATCGGGCGTGCGCATCCGCCGGGCAGCCACTTCGCCTACAAGACGATCGACACGGCCGTGCTCGGCTGGCTGGTCGAACGCGTCAGCGGCACCACCTTTGCGGGCTACATGAGCGAGAAACTGTGGGAGCCGCTGGGCGCGGAGAGCAACGGCTTCTTCATCATGGACGGCGGCCCGGGCGTGGGCCGCGAGTTCACCGGGGCGGGATTCAATGCAACCGCGAGGGACTGGGCGCGCCTGGGACTGCTTTTCCTGAACAACGGCCGGGCGAACGGAAGGCAGATCATTCCCGAGAAGTGGGTCAAGGCGGCGACGGCCTCGGTGCCCGGCAGCGACTCGCCGAACGGCGGATACGGCTACCAGTGGTGGACCTTTCCGAGCACCGGCGCGTACTACGCCCTTGGGCTGCAAGGCCAGTACACGTACGTCGACCCGGCCACCCGCACGGTGGTCGTGAAGCTCAGCTACATGCCGCCGGGCCGCGATGAGCCCTATGCCGAAACGCGCGCCTTCCTGCAGGCGGTCTCGGCCTGGAAGCCATCCAGATAGAGGACCGCATAGGGATGAGCGCTGTTTGCGGCAACCACTTCAAATCATCGCGAAACCGCCCGATGCCCCGATCGTCTGGCCAGTGACGAACAACGCGCGATCGGATGCCAGGAACGCGACCAGGCCGGAGACGTCGTCCGGCCTGGACAGCCGTCCGACGCCCTTTGAGATCGGATAGAGGTTCACCATCTTTGCGAGCAGTTCGTTGTTCTGCACTGTTGCGTCGGGATGCAGCGGACCGTCCTTGATGCCTTCGTGCGAGACCGCGCCAAGGGCGATCGAATTGACCGTGACCGCGTGGCGGCCGTGCTCGCGCGCCAAAGCCTTGGCGAAGCCCGCGATGGCGGCCTTCGCGCCGGAGTACACGGCCATGTTGGCCTCGCCGATCCGGCCGGCCTCCGAGATGATGTTCACGATGCGCCCACGCTTGGCCGCAACCATGCCGGGCAGCACCGCGTGGCAGCAGTGGAAGGTGCCATACACGTTGAGGTTGACGATCTTGGCCCAGTCGGCCACCGGCATGTCGACGAAGGCCGGCGTGCGACCGCCCTTCTCGCGGCGCTCGGGAATGATGCCGGCGTTGTTCACGAGGATCTGCACCGGCGCGTCGAAGTGCCGCGCGGCGGCATCGACCATGGCCTGCACCTGCTCGGCCTGCGTGATGTCGGCGGGCGCTGCCAGCGCCTTGCCGCCCTGCCCCTCGATCTCGCGCGCCACGGCCTGTGCCCGCTCGGGGAACAGGTCGTTGACCACGACGCGCGCGCCTTCGCGGGCGAGTTCGATGCAGATCTGCCGGCCGACGCCCTGGCCGCCGCCGGTCACCAGCGCGACCTGTGAGTCCAAACCGAGTTTCATATGTGTGTTTCCTTGATTGCTTGCTTGCTTTGAATGGATGGGGAATGCGGACGGGGCTCAGCGCCCCTGGAACACGGGCTTGCGCTTCTCGACGAAGGCGCGCATGCCTTCCTTGCGGTCCTCGCTGTCCACCAGCATGGCCGCGGCATAGCGCTCGTACTCGAGGCCGCTGTCCAGGTCGGTCTGCATGCCGCGGTTGACGGCCCGCTTGACGAAGCGCACCGCCAGCGGCGGCATCTCGCCGATCTGCTGCGCGAGGGCGATGGCGGCCGGCAGCAGTTCGGCGCCGGGCAGCACCTGCGTGACCAGGCCGTAGTCGAGGGCCTTGGCCGCATCGATCTGCGCGGCCGTGAACATCAGCGCCTTGGCGCGCGCCTCGCCGATCAGCCGCGGCAGCCGCTGCGTGCCGCCCGCCGCGGGAAGCACGCCGAGCTTCACTTCGGGAAGGCCCAGCCGTGCATGGTCGGCCGCCAGCCGCAGGTCGCAGCACAGCGCCAGTTCGAGGCCGCCGCCGAGCGCGACACCGTTGATCGCCGCGAGAGTGGGCTTCTCGAATTCCTCGATGCCGCGGAACAGGTCGTGCGTCGCCTTCTGGGCGACGAAGAAGTCGGTGGCGCAGATCTGGTGGTCGGCGCGTTCCTTGATGTCGGCGCCGGCGCAGAAGGCGCGCTCGCCGGCGCCCGTGAGCACCACCGCGCGCACGCGCTGGTCGGCGCGGGCCAGGTCGAAGAAGGCGTGGGCGAGGTCGGGCTTCATCGTGCCGCCCAGCGTGTTCATGCGGTCGGGCCGGTTGAGCGTGACGATGGCAACGTGCCCTTCGACACGATAAGTAAGCGTCGAGAGTTCGACGAGGTCGGGGCGGTTGTTTTCTTCAGGCATGGTGTTTCCTTGCGAGTTCTTGCGCTGTCATGCCGTGGCGCGGGAGAGCACGTGCGCGATGGCCACCGACCCGAGCCCGATCATGTGGGCCATGCCCCAGCTCGCACCCGCGTGCTGCCGGTCGCCGGCCTCGCCGCGAAGCTGCCGCGTGATCTCCGCGATCTGGCCGATGCCGGTGGGGCCCAGCGGGTGCCCCATGCCGATGAGGCCGCCCGATGCGTTGATCGCGCAGCGCCCGCCGATGCGCGAGTCGCCGCGCAGCAGGTATGCGGCGCCCTCGCCCTGCTCGCACACGCCGATTGCTTCGCTGTAGAGCAACTCCTCCACCGAGAAGGCGTCGTGCAGTTCCAGCAGGTCCAGCCGGCTTGCGGGAATCGCCGCCTGTTCGAGCGCCGCGCGGGCGCTGGCACGCACGAGGTCGACCGCCGCGGCGCCGTAGGAGGTCTCGGGTGTTTCGCTGCACGCGGTCGAGGCGCGCACGCGCACGCAGCGGGCAGCGTCCAGGCCCAGACGGCGCAGCGCGCGGCCCGAGACGACGATGACGGCCGCGGCGCCTTCGCCGCGCGGGCAGCATTGCTGCACGGTCAGGTCGCCCGCCACGGCCGGCGAAGCAAGCACCTGTTCTAGGGTGCGCGGCTTGCGGAACTGCGCGAAAGGGTTGCGCGACGCGTTGCCATGGTTCTTCACCGCCACCTGCGCCATGGAGGCCGCGTCCGCACCGCGTTCGCGCAGGTAGGTGCGGGCCATCATCGCGAACTTCACGGCAGGCACGTTGGCCGTCTCGCTCAGTCGGGCGAGGCCTTCCTTGTCGGCCGCGCGCCGGGCGTCGCCGTGCTTGTCCACGCCCACCGCCAGCACCACGTCGCTGACGCCGCGCGCCACCTCCATGCACGCCTGCCGGAAAGCGAACGAGCCCGATGCCGATGCGTTCTCGACCTGCGTGACCGCGAGCCCGCTGGAGCCGAGGTGCCGCAGCATCACGCGCCCGGCCGCCATGCCGATGGAGGTGGTGCCCACGTAGGCGCTGTTCACCTGCGGCCAGGCCAGGCCCGCGTCCGCCAGCGCGGCGCGCACCGCAGTCAGGCCCAGGTGCGTGTAGGGCGTCTCGCTCGGGAACTGGTACGCGTGCATGCCGATGCCGGCCACGTACACGCCTTCGTTGTCGTCGATCCAGTTGCTCATCGCGCCGCTCCTTCAGCCGGAACGAAGCGGCAGGCGAAAGTCTCGCCGCCCGGCTGCGCCACCGCGACGGCACGCAACGCCATGCCGACATGCAGGGCCGACTCGTCGGAGCCGGCGATCACGCCCTCCTCGACGAGCCCGTCCTCGATGAGGATGTCGGCGGCGATGCGCGGCACCTCCATGCCGGGCAGCAGTGGCACGTGCAAAGTGATGTACTCCAGCAGCTTGCCGCCGCCGGGACGCGCCACTTTCTCGGCGCCCTGCAGCGGATCGCCGCAGTGACTGCAGCCGGGCACGTTGGCGGGAAAGACGAGCTTTCGGCACGCCGGACATTGCGCATAGAGGAACTCCAGCGACTCGCCGTCGGGCGCGAGCTGGTAGAGCGTCGGATGCTGTGGCTGCAGGCCACGCAGGTCAGTGGTCATAGAAACGGATTTCCCGGTTGTCGAAAAAAAGAGGAGTTGGGGGGGTGCGGCGCGCGTGCTACTCCAGCCTGGCGCCGGAGTTCTGCACCACCTCGCGCCAGCGCGTCATCTCGGACTTGACGAAGGCGTCGAGCTTCTCGCCGCGCATGCCGCGCATCGGCACGCTGCCGAACTTCTCGGTGGCGGCCAGGACTTCCGGATTCACGATGACTTCCGCCATGGCGTCGGCAAGGCGCTTGACGATGGGCGCGGGCGTCTTCGACGAGACGAACATGGCGCCCCATGCGCTCGACTCGGCGCCGGGGTAGCCCAGTTCGGCGACGGTCGGCAGGTCGGGCGCGCTGCCCAGGCGCGACTTGCCGGTCACGGCCAGCGCCTTGAGCTTGCCCGACTGCACGAAGGGCAGCACCACGGCCGCGTAGTCGAAGGCCAGGTCGAGGTTGCCGGCGATCAGGTCGGTCAACGCGGGGCTGCTGCCCTTGTAGGGCACGTGCGTCATCTTGATGCCCGCGGTCGTCTGGAAGAGCTCCGCCGTCAGGTGCGTGGCCGTGCCCGCGCCCGCCGAGCCGAAGTTGAGCTTGCCGGGGTTCTGTTTGGCGTACGCCACCAGCTCGGGCACCGTCTTGAACGGCTTGTTCGGGTTGATGACCAGGATCAGCGGCGATTCCGACATGCCGTGCACGGGCGTGAAGTCCTTGACCGGGTCGTAGCGCACGTTCTTGTAGAGCGCGAGGTTCGCCGCGTGCGTGCCCTGCGTGCCGTAGATCAGCGTGTAGCCGTCCGCCGGTTGGCGCACCGCGTATTCCACGCCGATGGAGCCGCCGGCACCGGGGCGGTTGTCGACGACCACCTGCTGGCCGAGCTTCTCGCCCAGCTTCAGCGCAAGCAGGCGGGAAGTGTTGTCGGTGATGCCGCCGGGTGGAAACGGCACGACGAAGGTCAGCGGCTTCGAAGGCCAGCCGTCGGCTTCGCCAGCCGCATGCACTGCAGTGGCGAGGAGGAGCGCGCTGCTGGCAGCGACGAGAGCTTTGAGGAAGGTTTTCAAGGGTTGTCTCCGGGTTTTGTGACGCTATTCGATTGCGTTTTTTCTACGAATAGACGTAGACTACTTCAACCCATCGTTGTTTGACAACCGTGTTTTCTGCCTCTTCCAGCAAATCATTCAACTGAAATCGCCGGTAAATGCATGACTCCCGTAGCTATGATCGATAACTTCTACGACCTATCGGAGGATTCATGCCAACCATCGTCCCTGCAGCCGCCCGCACGATGACCCTGCTCGAAGTCTTTGCGCGCGAAAAACGCGAGCTGTCCAACTCGGACCTGGCCCGCCTCATGGACCTGCCCGAGAGCAGCTGCTCCGACCTGCTGCACACGCTGCACGAACTGGGCTACCTGCTGCGCACCGCGCGCAGCCGGCGCTTCTATCCAACCGCGCGCCTGCTCACCGTTGCCAAGGAAATCTCCGCGAGCGACCCGCTGTACGCCGTGGGTGCCGAGGCCTGCGAGCTGCTGCGCGACCGCACCGGCGAGACCGGCCTGTGCGGCCGGCTGGAGAACGGCGTCGTGAAAGTCATCGCGCTGAGCGAAGGCCGCCACGCGCTGCGCTACATGCAGCACGTGGGCGACAAGCTCGCGCTGCACGTCTCCGCCCTCGGCAAGGCGATCCTCGCGGTCGGCACGCCGGAAGAGGCGGCGCGCCAGCTGCGCCTGAAGCCGCTGCGCGTGCTGGCCTCGGGCACGCTCACCGACCTGTCCGAACTCGAAGCGCAGGTGGAACGTGCGCGCGAACAGGGCTGGATCTGGGTCGAGAACGAAGGCAGCGAAGGGCTGACCGCAGTGGCGGTCGCCGGCCAGATCGGCGGCGAGACGCTGGCCCTGTCGGTGGCCGGGCTCACCCATCGCATGCGAGACCAGCGCGAGCGCTGCCTCGAGGCGCTGCAGGAGGTCAAGGCCATCGTCTTCCGCAAGCAGGCCGCCGAAGGCGCGACGCGCGAGCAGCCGGCGACGGCAGCGGCCTCTTCTTCAACGGCTTCTTCGCCGGCCTCTTCATCTTCCCGCCGCGGCGCCAAGGCCTCGCCTCCCGCAGAGCCTTGAGCGCGGCCCACCTTCATCACCATCAAACAGGAGACAACGTGTACACCCAGACTGCAGAACAAGCCATGCTGCGCGACAGCATCCGCCGCTTCATGAAGAGCGAGGTCGCCCCCATCGTCGCGCGCCACGACCAGGAGAAGACCTTTCCCTTCGAGCTGCTCAAGCCCCTGTCGGAGTTCGGCTACCTGGGCGGAAGGCTGTCGGAAGAAGAAGGTGGCATGGGCCTGGACCAGCTCACCTGGGCGATGCTGATGGAGGAAGCGGGCTATGCCTGGCTTTCGCTGCGCACCATGCTCAACATCACCAACGCGGCCATCAACAAGCTCGCGGCCGAGGCCACGCCCGCGCAGAAGGAGCGCTTCCTCAAGCCGCTGCTGAACAACGAGCGCCGCTGCTTCAGCGCCATCAGCGAGCCGGGCACGGGCTCCAACATCGCGCAGGTACAGACCCGCGCCGACCTGCAGGGCGACCACTACGTGCTCAACGGCCGCAAGCTGTGGATCACCAACGGCGCCTTCGGCGACTTCGGCATCGTGGTGGCCCGCACCTTCAGCCCCGACTGCCAGGGCCAGCTCTCCACTTTCCTCGTCGAGCGCGACGTGTCGCCTTACGAGATGCGACGCGTCGACACGATGGTGCTGCGCAGCACCGGCACGGCCGAGCTGGGCTTCGACAACGTCAAGGTGCCGCGCGAGAACCTGCTGGGCGAGGAAGGCGGCGCGCTCAAGAAGATGCTGATCGGCCTGGACAGCGCGCGCGTGAACATCGCCATGGGTGCCGTGGGCGCCGCGCAGTCGGCGCTCGACCTCTCCATTGACTACGCGCGCACGCGCACGCAGTTCGGCAAGCTCATCGGCAGCTTCCAGCTGGTGCAGAAGCTGATCGTCGACATGACGATCCGCGTGGAGGCCGCGCGCGCGCTCGGCCTGCGCGCCGCCGCAGCGCTCGACTCGGGCCACGACGCACGCACCGCCGCGTCCATCGCCAAGCTGTATGCCACCGAAGCCGCCCACGAGGTGGCCAGCATGGCGCTGCAGGTACACGGCGGCCTGGGCTACGCCACCGACTACCCGATCGAGCGGATCTTCCGCGACACCCGCGGCGGGACCATTCCGGAAGGCACGACCGAAGTGCAGACGCTGATCGTCGGGCGCGAGATCCTCGGCATCTCGGCCATCGCCTGAACGCCGCGGGAGTCGCACAGCATGACCCATCCGGCCTTCAGCACCGACCTGTCTCGCCTCATCAATCCGCGCGCCATCGCCCTCGTCGGCGCCTCCGAGCGTCCGCAGAGCATCGGCGGGCGCACCCTGAGCAACCTGCTCGACCATTCGCAGATCGACGGCGAGCTCTACCTGGTCAATCCCACCAAGAGCGAGCTGCGCGGCCATCGCTGCTGGCCCAGCATCGCCTCGCTGCCGCAGACGCCCGACGTCGCCGTGATCGCCGTGCCCGCTTCGGGCGTCATCGCGGTGATGGAGGAATGCGCGGCCCGGCGCGTGCCCTTCGCGATCATCCTCACCTCGGGCTTCGGCGAGGCCGGTGCCGAGGGCCAACGCGCCCAGGCCCGGCTCAAGGAGATCGCCGATCAGGCCGGCATGCGCATCTACGGGCCGAACTGCCCGGGCCTGACCAACGTCAACGCCCGCCTGGGCATGACCTTCTCGCCATCGTTCCCGCACGACCTGGTCAAGGGCCCGATCGGCCTGGCCACGCAGGGGGGCGGGCTGGGGCGCAACGTGATGCAGGCGATGGAGCGCGGCATCGGAATCGGCCTGTGGGCCTCCACCGGCAACGAGGTGGACCTGCAGGTGGCCGACTTCATCCACTACATGGCGACCGCGCCGGACATCAAGGTGATCGTGACCTTGCTCGAAGGCATCAAGGACGGCCCGCGCTTCCTGGCCGCGCTCCAGTGCGCGGCGGACAACGGCAAGCCGGTGATCGCGCTGAAGGTCGGCAAGTCGGAGTACGGCCAGCGCGCCGCGCAGTCGCACACAGCTTCGCTGACAGGCTCGGCCGAGGTCAACAGCGCGGTGTTCCGCCAGTACGGCGTGATCGAGGTCGACGACATCGACGAACTGGTCGACACGGCCTGGCTCTTCGCGCGCGCCATGCCCGGCGAGCGCGAAGCGATCGGCGTGTACTGCTCCTCGGGCGGCACCACCGCGCTGACCGCCGATGCGGTGGGCACCGCCGGCCTCACGCTGGCCGAGTTCGCGCCCGAGACCACGGAGCTGCTTCGCAGCAAGCTGCCCGACTACGCGGCCATCAACAACCCGGTCGACACCACGGCCGCCGTGCTCAGCGACGCCGACCTCGTCGAGAGCACGCTCGGCGCGGTGGCGGCGGACCCCAACACGGGCTGCGTGGTCACGCCGATCGCGCTGGACTACGGCGAGACCACCATCCGCATGGCGCAGACCATCATCGCCGCGCAGCAGCGTGTGCAAAGCCCCATCGTGCCGATCTGGATGAGCGACCGGTTGGGCGAGGGCTACCGCATGCTGGTGGAAGCCGGCTTCGCGCCGCCGCGCTCGGTCGGCAAGGCGATCGCCGCGATCCGGCGCTGGACCGAATGGGGCCGCTGGCACCGCAGCGCGGCGGGCCGCCCGGCGCGCCGCCTTCCGGCTGCAGTGCCAGCGGCGCTGGACGAGGTGCGCAACCTCTCGGAACTGCAGGCCAAGGCCCTGCTGGAGAAGGCCGGCATCCCGCTGCTGCCCGTGGCCGTGGCGCGCACGCGTGAAGAAGCGCGCCGTATCGCCGACGGCATGGGCTATCCGGTGGTCGCGAAGATCGCGAGCCCCAACATCCTGCACAAGTCCGACATCGGCGGCGTGCGCGTCGGCATCGCCGACGGCGCGCAGCTGGCGCTGGCATGGGACGACATCATGGCCTCGGCCAGGCATCACAAGCCCGATGCGGCCATCGACGGCCTGCTGATCGAGAAGATGGCGCCGGGCGGCGGCGTGGAGCTGATGGCGGGCGTCACGCGCGATCCGGTGTTCGGGCATGTGATGACATTCGGCCTGGGCGGGGTCTACGTGGAGATCCTGCGCGACGTCACGCGCCGGCTGCTCCCGCTGAGCCCCGAGGATGCCGCTTCGATGGTGCGCGAGATGCGCTGCTTCCCCGTGCTCGACGGCGCGCGCGGCCGCCCCGTGGCCGACGTGCCCGCGCTGGAGCGGCTGCTGCTGGGTGTGTCCGAGTTCGTGACGGCGAACGCCGAGCGCATCGAGGAGATGGACCTCAACCCGATCTGGGTCGGTGCCCGGGGCGAAGGCGCCCTGCCGCTGGACGCGGTGATCGTCGAGCGAGGGGCAGCGTGAGCGCCGGCGGCCCGCTCGCGGGCGTCACCGTGCTCGACTTCAGCGAACTTCTGCCCGGCCCCTTCTTCACGCAGAACCTCGCGGAGATGGGCGCGCGCGTCATCAAGATCGAGCGCCCGCCCGGCGGCGACAACGCGCGGCGCATGGGGCCGGGCGGCTTCGAGGCGGTCAACCGGGGCAAGCTCAGCCTGCTCGCGGACCTGAAGGACGAGGCGCAGCGCGCCCGCGTGCACGAGCTCGTGGCGCAGGCCGACGTGCTGGTGGAGTCGTACCGCCCCGGCGTGATGGCGCGCCTGGGCCTGGACTACGCGAGCCTTCGCGAGCGCTTCCCGCGCCTGGTGTACGTCTCCCTCAGCGGCTATGGACAGCAGGGGCCCTGGGCGCAGCTGCCGGGCCACGACATCAACTACCTCGCCGCGTCGGGCGCGCTCGCGGTCTCGGGCGAACCCGGCGGCCCGCCCACGCAGAACTTCGGCCTGCCGGTGGCGGACCTGTGCGGCTCGATGTATGCGCTGTCGTCCACGCTGGCGGCGCTGCTGCAGCGCGAACACACGGGCCAGGGCCAGCACCTGGACGTGGCCCTGGCCGACTGCGTGCTGCACTGGATGAACCCACGCCTGGGCGCCTACCGCGCCGACGGCGCGGACAGCCTCGAGCGCCAGCGCGCGTCCACGCAGCTGAAGCCCGCGTACGGCAGCTTCCGCTGCCGCGACGGGCAGCACCTGAGCGTCGCCGCGCTCGAAGACCATTTCTGGGCGCGGCTTTGCCAGGTGCTCGACATGGGCGACTTCACAGGCGATGCCTACCGCTCGCTGGGCGCGCGCAAGAAGCAGGCACAGGCCATCAACGACCGCATCGCGCAGCAGCTCGCCACGCGCGATTCGGCCGAAGCCTTCGAGACGATGGCCCGCAACGACCTGCCCGTCGCGCCCGTGGTGTCGCCCGCAGATCTCGCTGCGCTGCCTCAGTTCGCGCAGCGCGGCCTGCTCAACGGCGCCGAGGCGCTGTCGCTGGTGCGCTCTCCGGTGCCGCTCGCGGGCGTCGATCCATCCGCGCTGGGCGACGCGCCAGTCCTCGACAACGCACGGCAGCTGCTGCAGTGAGCCAGCCACCGCTGCCCACGCGACTGACGCGGCTCTTCGGCCTGGCCTATCCGATCCTCGGCGGCGGGCTGATGTGGCTCTCGGACGCGCGCTATGTGGGCGCGCTGACCAACGCAGGCTGCATGGGCTTCATCACACCGCGCTCTTTCGATGATGAAGCCGCGCTGCGCGAGCAGCTGCGGCGCTGCAGCCAGATCACCGGGGGCCGCCCTTTCGGCGTCAACCTCACGCTGTCGGCGCGCCCGCAGGCCAACGCCGGTGTGCGGGCTTCGCTGGAGACCGCGCTCGAACATGGCGTGCGGCACTTCGAGACCGCGGGCTACGCGCCCGATGCGCTGATCCGGGCAATCCACGAAGCCGGCGGCATCGTGATCCACAAGGCATCGAGCGTGCGGCATGCCCTCGCCGCCCAGGCGGCCGGCGCCGATGCGGTCGCACTGGTCGGCATGGAGGAAGGCGGGCACCCCGGCGCCAACGAGCTGCCCACCATGCTGATGGGCGCGCTGGCCACAGCGCGCGGGCAGTTCCACGTCCCACTGGTATTGGGCGGCGGCATCGGCCACGGCAGCCAGCTCGCCGCCGCGCTCGCGCTGGGCGCCGACGGCGTGCTGATGGGAAGCCGCTTCCTCGTGAGCGACGAGGTTTCTGCCCATGCAGCCTACAAGAACCACCTGCTGGGCTGCGACGAGCACAGCACCGTACGCCTGCTGCACACGCTGGGCAACACCTGGCGCGTGCTGCGCAACGACACCGCCGCGCAGGTCGACGCCATCGAGCGCGCCGGCGCGGCCGACCACGCAGCCTTCGGCGCCCTGCTCGACAGCCGCGTGGCGCGCGACCGCTGCTACGGCGATGGCGACTGGCGCGGGGGCATGCTCTCGCTCGGGCCGGCCATCGGCTTCGCCGCGCGCACCGAGCCGCTGGCCGCGATCGTCGAGGAACTCATCCGGCAAACGCGCGCCGCGCTGGCGCACCTGAACGCATCGACCGCACTGCAATGACCAAAGCACTTCCCTTCCTCGATCGACTGGCTCTGCCGCTGATCGCCGCGCCCATGCTTCGTGTCTCCGGCATCGAACTGGTCTCCGCCGCTTGCACCGCAGGCGTGATCGGCGCCTTTCCGACGGCCAACTGCCAGACGCTCGACGAATTCGATGCCTGGCTCACCCGCCTGGACGAAGAAGCCGCCGCCGCACCTGGACGCACGGCGCCCTACTGCCCCAACCTCATCATGCGGCGCGACCCCGCGCGTGTGATGGCCGAGGTAGAGCTCATCGCACGGCACCGCGCGCAGCTCGTGATCACCAGCGTGGGCTCGCCCGCTGCGGTGGTGCCGCGCCTGCACGAAGGCGGCTGCCGTGTGTTCGCCGACGTGGCCTCGCTGCACCATGCGGTGCGCGCCATCGAGTCGGGCGTCGACGGCCTCGTGCTGCTCACCGCGGGCGCCGGCGGCCACACCGGCTGGGCGAACCCCTTCGCCTTCGTGCGCGCGGTGCGCGGGGTGTTCGACGGCCCCATCGTGCTGGCCGGCGGGCTGTCGGACGGTGTGGCCCTGCGCGCCGCCAGGAAGCTCGGCTGCGACCTCGGCATCATGGGCACCCGCTTCATCGCCACGCAGGAGAGCCTGGCGAGCGACGAATACCGGCAGATGCTGGTCGACAGCTCGATCGACGACGTGCTACTCACGCGCGGCTTCACCGGCCTGCCCGCCAGTTTCCTGGCGCCCTCGGCACGGCGGCTGGGCATCGACATCTCGACGCTCGACGAAAGCATCTCGGTGGAAGAAGCGAGAAGACGCTACGGCGGCGGCGCCAATGCGGCGCCCAGCCAGCGCTGGACGGACATCTGGAGCGCGGGCCACTCGGTGTCGGGCGTGCGCGCCGTGCCGACGGTCGCCGAGCTGGTGGATGCGCTCGTTCAGGAATACCGCGGCGGCGCGGCCACCGAATCGCGCTCCACGTAGCGCAGCCCGACGCGCGCCTTGCGCTGCGGCAGGCCGTTGTCGGCGATCCGCGTGAGCAGCAGGTCGACAAGGCAGCGCGCGGTCTCGGCCTGGTCGATGTCGAGCACGCTCACCGCGGGGTCGTGCTCGGCGGCGAAGGGCGTGTCGCCGATGGCGACCACCGAGATGTCGCGCGGCACCTGGAGCCCGCGCGCGGCGACGGCGCGCAGCGCGCTGTTGAGCATGTGCGTGCCCTGCACGATCAGCGCGGTCGGCCGGTCGGGTCGCGCAAGCAGCTCCGTGACTTCCGCCTTGACCGAGGCCGTGACGCTGCGTGCCTGCACCAGCAGGTCGGGCGCGGGCAGGCCCGCGGCCTGGAACGCGGTGCGAAAGCCCTGCACGCGGCGGCGCACCGGCCGCGTGTCGCCCTGCCAGAGCACGAGGGCGATGTCGCGGTGCCCCAGGCCCAGCAGGTGCTCGACCACGCGCCGCACGCCGCCCGCGTGGTCGATGAGCACGGCGTCGTGGGCGCCGCTGACCTCGCGGTCGAACACGACGGCCGGCATCGGCAGCACCCGCAGCGCCTCCACCAGCGCCGCGTTGCGCTCGTTGCCGGGCGCGAGGATCACGCCGTCCATGCCACGCTGCGTGAACGTTCCCAACGCCTTCGTCTCGCGATCGACGTCGTTGGCGCCGTTGGCCAGCAGCAGCAGGTAGTCGTGGCGCAGGAACTCGTCTTCCAGCGCGCGGAACACCTGCGCATACAGCGGGTTCGAGATGTCGGGCAGCAGGCACCCGATGGTGCGGCTGAGCCGCGAGCGCAGCACGCGCGCCGCGTGGTTGGGCCGGTAGCCCAGCGCCGCCGCCGCCTGGTTGACCTTCTCCTGCGTGGCCGCCGAGGCGCCGGCGCCGTTCATCGCGCGCGATGCGCTGCCCAGCGAGACGCCCGCCAGGCGCGCCACGTCGCGCAGATCGATCTTCTGTTTTCCTGCATTCATTCGGATGGAGATTCCCTTGCGAGCAAGGAGACGGGGACTGGGACAGGGTGAATCTTAGGTGACAGCGGGCGAGGGTTTCCACCATTTCGGAAACGTTTCCAAAATCGAACCATGAACGCATTGAAAGACGAAGAAGGAGACGTTCATGCCCTCGCAAGCCATCCAGCCCGAGCAGCAGCTTTTCGCCGAAGCGCTCGGCAACCTCCGACCCTCCGCGCAACGCCTCGCGCAGCGGCGCATCCTGGTGGTGGGCGCGGGCCAGCGCGACATCGACGACCCCGATCCGCCCGTGGGCAACGGCCGCGCGATCTCGCTGCTGTTCGCGCACGAGGGCGCGACGCTGACCTGCGTCGACATCAACCCCGCCTCGCTGCAGCAGACCTGCGAGCTGGTGCGCGTATCGGGCGCGACGGTCCACGCCGAGGTGGCCGACGTCTCGCAGCCCGAGGCCGCCGCATCGACGGTGGAGCGCGCGGTGCAGAAGATGGGCGGCCTCGACGGCCTCGTGATGGTGGTGGGCGTGGCCAGCGGGCTCTCGCTGGACAACCAGACCGCCGAGGCCTGGGACCGAGAGCACGCCACCAACGTGCGCTCGTGCATGCTGTTCGGGCAGCAGGCGCTACGGCACATGGCGCCCGGCGGCTCCATCGTGCTGCTGTCGTCGATCGCGGCGCTGCGCAACTCCAGCTTCAACCCGGCCTACGAGACGACCAAGGCGGCGCAGGTGTCGCTCGCCCGCTCCATCGCGATGGCGGGTCAGGCCAGGGGCGTGCGCTGCAACAGCATCCTGCCCGGCCTGATGGACACGCCCATCGGCCGCGCGGCGACGCGCCGCAGGTCCGACCGCCTCGCGATGCCGCTGCCCTTCGGCCGCCAGGGAACCGGCTGGGAAGTGGCCTATGCGGCCCTGTTCCTGATGTCGCACGAAGCCTCCTACGTGAACGGCCACGCGCTGGTCGTCGATGGCGGCCTGACCGGCGGCATCGCCGCGCCGCGCGCCTCGGCCTGAGCAAGACCATGCAGCCGCTTCAGAGACGCCGATTCCTCCAGGCAGCCGCCTGCACGGTCGCGGCGCCGCACCTGGGCGCCGCGATGGCGGCGCGCGACGATGCCTACCCCAGCCGCCCCATACGCCTGATCGTGGGCTTTCCGGCGGGCGGCTCGGCCGACCAGTCCTCGCGACGCCTGGCCGAGCAACTGGGCCGCCAGCTGGGCCAGCCGGTGATCGTCGACAACCGTCCGGGGGCCTCCGGAAACATCGCGGCCGCGGCGGCGGCGCGCAGTGCGCCCGACGGCTACACGCTCTTCTACGGCAGCAACGCGACCCACGCGATGAACGTCAGCCTCTATCCGAAGCTGGACTACGACCCGGTGAAGGACTTCGCGCCCATCGCGCTCGAAGGCAAGGTCTACAACGTGCTGTGCGTCAACCCGGTTTTCGAGGCGCGCGACCTCAAGAGCTTTCTGGCCATGGCCAGGGCCAAGCCCGAGCGCATCGCCGTCGCCACGCCCGGCAACGCCACCAGCGGCCATCTTTCGCTGGTGCTGCTCAACCGCGCGGCCAAGGTGCAGCTCGCACACATCCCGTACAAGGGCAGCGCTCCGGCGCTCACCGACGTGCTCGGTGGGCAGGTGCCCGCGATCTTCGACAACGTGGCGGGCAACCTCGCCTACATACGCAGCGAGAAGATCCGCCCGCTGGCCGTCACCTCGCGCGCCCGGCTGCCGCTGCTGCCACAGGTGCCGACCTTCGAGGAACTGGGGCTGCCGGACTGCGAGATCGCGGCCTGGGGCGGACTGTGGGCGCCCAGCGGCACGCCGCCGCCCGTCATCGACAGGCTCAACCAGGAAGTGAACCGCGCGCTGCAGACCGCGGCGGTGGCCGATCGCATGCGCGAACTGACGATCGAGCCACAGGGCGGCACGCCACAGGCGCTGGCCGACTTCGCGCGCAGCGAAACCCTCCGGTGGCGCGAAGTGATCCGCGCCGCCGCCATCCGACTCGACTGAAAAAGACCATGGCTCGCATCCCCTACTTCGACCTCGCCCAGGCGCCCGCTGAACTCCACGCACTGCTGGGCGGGCGCCCTCCTCTCAACATCTACCGCATGGTGGCTCACGGCGGCGCCACCGCGCAGGGCTTCCTGGCCCTGGGCTCCAGCATCCTGCGGCACGCCTCGCTGCCGGTGTCGCTGCGCGAGCTGGTGATCCTGCGCGTGGGCGCGCTGTGCGGCTCCAGCTACGAGGTGACACAGCACCGCCGCGTGGCCGCGCAGGCCGGCGTGCCAGCCACCCAGGTCGAGGCGGTGCTCGACCATCCGCAGGGCAGCGTCGACAGGGCCCCGTTCAGCGAACTCGAATGCCGCGTGCTCGACTTCACCGATGCCGTGGTGCGCCAGGTCAAGGCGCCGCGCGAGATGTTCGATGCGCTGGCCGCCGAGCTGCCGCACCAGCAGCTGATGGAAGTCGTGATGACCATCGGCTACTACATGCTGGTGTGCCGCGTGCTCGAGAACTTCGAGGTCGACCTGGAAGGCAGCGACGTGCTCGCGGGCCACGCCCCGTGGGCCGAGATCTTCAGGCAGAACTGATCCGGGAGACACACATGAGCCTCACCCGACGCCAATTCGCGCTCGCCACCGGCCTGCTCCCGCTTGCGCCGGTGCTGCGCGCCCAGGAGACCTACCCCAACCGGCCCATCACGCTGGTGGTGCCCTTTTCGGCAGGCAGCGTCGTCGACCTGCAGGCCCGCGTGATCGCGCGCGTGCTCGCCGCGCGACTGGGCCAGCCCATCGTGATCGACAACAAGGTGGGCGTGAGCGGCTCGATCGGTGCGGAATTCGTCTCGCGCGCGCCGCCTGACGGCTACACGCTGCTGCTGGGCACGCAGGGCACCCAGG
This sequence comes from Variovorax sp. 278MFTsu5.1, assembly GCF_048305045.1. Classification (NCBI taxonomy): domain Bacteria; kingdom Pseudomonadati; phylum Pseudomonadota; class Betaproteobacteria; order Burkholderiales; family Comamonadaceae; genus Variovorax; species Variovorax sp. 278MFTsu5.1. The sequence continues at coordinate 2,057,467 of NZ_CP157622.1, read as the reverse complement.
GCACCAACAGCGCGCTGTACAAGACGATCCGCTACGACCCGGTGAAGGACTTCGTGGCCATCCACGGACTCTCGGGCAACCCGAACGTGCTGGTGGTGAACCCCAGGCTCGGCGTCGGTTCGGTGAGTGAACTGGTCGAGCTCGCGAAGAAGAATCCGGGCAAGCTCAACTTCGGCTCGGGCGGCAACGGCACCGGCGGGCACCTGTGCCTGGAGCTGCTGCAGACGCGCACCGGCGCGCGCTTCACGCACGTGCCTTACAAGGCGACTTCGGCGGCACTGGTCGACCTCGTCTCGGGCAACGTCGATGCGATGTTCGACTTCCTCCAGACCGCCGCCCCGCACATCCGCAGCGGCAAGCTGCGCGCACTGGCAGTCACGCGCGGACAGCGCATGCCGATGCTGCCGGAGGTGCCGACCATGGCGGAGGCCGGCTACCCAGGTGTCGAGTCGCTGACCTGGGGCGGGTTCTTCGCGCCCGCGAAGACGCCGGAGCATATCGTCAAGCGCCTGTCGGTGGAGACCTCGGAAGCCCTGCGCTCGCAGGAGGTGAAGAACACGCTCGAATCGGCGGGCGGCTTCATCATCGACATGCCGCATGCGGAGTTCCAGGTCTATGTGGCCAAGGAAGCCGCCAAGTGGACGGAGGTCCTTCGCACGGCGGGAGTGACGCTGGAATGACTGCTGCCTCCACACCGCGCACGCTCGCTGCACCCGCCGTGGCCGCCGTCACCGGCGCGGGCAGCGGCATCGGCCGCGCGCTGGCCCTGGCCTGCGCGGGCGAGGGCATGGCCGTGGCGCTCGCCGACGTGGAGGTAGAGGCGCTCGCAGCCACCGAGGCGCTGGTTCGATCGATGGGCGTGCCCACGCTGGCGCAGCGCTGCGACGTGAGTCGCGCTGCCGACGTCGAGGCTTTCGCACAAGCCTGCGACGACCGCTTCGGCGGCGTCGACTGGCTCTTCAACAACGCGGGCGTCGCGGTGCTCGGGCCCGCCTGGGCCGCGACCGATGCGGACTGGCAGTGGGTGCTGGGCGTGAACGTACTGGGCGTCGCCAACGGCGTGCGCAGCTTCGTTCCGCGCATGCGCGCACGCGGCCGCCCGGCCCATGTGATCAACACGGCGTCGGCCGCCGGGCTCGCGACGCTGGCGGGCTCCGCCGTGTACAGCGCGAGCAAGCACGCAGTGGTCGCCTTCTCGGAATGCCTCGCGCGCGACCTGGAGCAGGCCGGCTCGCCGATCGGCGTGACCGTGGTCTGCCCTTCGCTGCTGCCCACCGGCATTTACGTGTCGCAGCGCAACCGGCCCGACAACCTCGCCGATACCGTCGCGCCCGCCGCAGCCTATGACGAGAGGGTGCGCCAAGGCATGGCGGCATCCCCCATCGACGCGACGGACGTGGCCTCGGCCACGCTGGCGGCCGTGCGCGCGGGGCGCTTCTACGTCATCCCGCACGCCTACACGGGCGCGTCCGTCGAGAAGCGCATGCGCGCGATCCTTTCCGACTTCGGCAGGGAGCACCCCGACGCGGGGTGAGACGGCGCTTTCTTCCTTCCACACGACGGCCCTGCGCTGCCAGGGCCGAGCACTTTCTACAGGAGACTTCGAATGAACACGGAATCCGGCAACACGCTCGCGCAGGTCGCACAGCAACTTCAGGCCCTTCAGCGCCGCGTCGACCAGCTGGAGAGCGTGGAGGCGATCCGCGCCCTTCGTGCGCGCTACCACACGCTGGTCAACGAGGACCAGGGCCCGCGCCTGTACGAACTGTTCGCGCCGGACGCCAGCATCATCTACAACGGCCGACCCGAGGTGTTCGGACGCGAGGCCATCCGCACCTTCTTCGAGAACTTCCCCGTGCAATACGCGCGGCAGTTCATCCACCAGCACGAGGTGAGCGTCGACGGCGACACGGGCACCGGCCAGTCGTACCTGGACGGCCGACCGGTGCACGGCGGCAAGAGCTTCTACGTGGTGGGCCGCTTCGACGACGCCTACGTGCGCATCGACGGCCGGTGGTACTTCAAGAAGGTGGTGCTCACGGTCCACTACATGATCGAGGCGGCGGAGCACTGGGAGACCCTGCTGCCAATGACGAAGAAGGCGGAGGCCGCATGAGCATCGCTTCGCTTTTCGACCTCACCGGGCGCAGCGTGCTGGTCACCGGCGCCGCCAGCGGCCTCGGCCTGGCATACGCCGAGACCATGCTGGAGGCCGGCGCACGCACGCTCATGACCGACATGGACGCCCAGGCGCTCGACACCGAGGTGCAGCGCCTGAAATCGCGCTATCCGCTCGTTGAAGGCGCGACGCTGGACGTGGCCGACGCCACGGCCGTTGACGCGCTGGTGGACGGCATGGCTGCGCGCCACGGCGCCATCGACTGCGTGTTCGCGAACGCGGGCATCAGCGCGGGACGCGGCTTCGTCGTGGAGGCGGGCCAGCTGGAGAACATCGATCTCGCGCACTGGGACAAGGTCCTGCGCATCAACCTCGACGGCGTGCTGCACACCGTGCGCGCCGCGGCGCGGCACATGAAGCCGCGCCGGGAGGGACGCATCGTCGTGACCACGTCGATCGCGGGCCTGCGCTCCGAGTCGCTCTCGGGCTACGCCTACGTCACCTCGAAGGCGGCGGCGAACAACCTGGTGAAGCAGGCCGCCATGGAGCTGGCACCGCACAACGTGCTGGTGAACGCCATCGCGCCCGGCCCCTTCGCCACCAACATCAACGGCGGACGCCTGCGCCTTCCCGAATCCGCCGAGCGCATGCGAACCCACATTCCCCTCGGCCGCGTGGCCCAGGCCGACGAGATCAAGGGACTGGCCCTGCTGCTGGCCTCGCCTGCTTCCAGCTACATGACCGGGGCGATCATTCCCGTCGATGGCGGCGCCTCGGCGCGGTAGCGAGGGTGCAGGACTGCTGCTTCGACGCAGGGCTGCCTCGCGCGACGCATCGCGCCGCATCGCGCCGTATCGCGCCAAGGGGGGGCGCGCGAACTGGCCGCCGTCCGTGCCAACCGTAGCAGTTCCTGCCGGCGGGCCGGACGATCAGCTAAGGCAGAGCGGCGTCGGGCAGGGCGAACATGGTTCGCACGGGCTTCATGAAATGGGGCCGCACGCGAGCGCTCCAGCTCGTCTCGCGGACCGCCAGCCATTCGGCGGAGGCCGTGGTCCGGTCCGAGACGAGGTCGTAGCACGCCAGCGACTCCTGCTCGTCGTCGTTGTTCCAGAAGCGCTGGGCGCGTATGCAGCCCGGCACCGCTGCCAGCGCGGGCAGGTGCTCCTGGTCGTACCAGCGCTGCAGCTCGATGCCCCAGCCGGGTTCGGGTTTCATCTCGACGACGTAGTGAGAGCGCGCCGGCGAGTCCGCGCTGGCGCCGGCGATGTCGTGCATCAGCGTCAGGCGGGAGGCCGCCACCCGTGTGCCGGGCCAGACCTTGCCCGCCTCCCTGGCGAGCTCGATCAGGCAGTGCCTCGACAGCGCCGTGCGGTGGGGCAATCCCAGGTAGACGTACGAGAGTTGCAGCGCCTGCGAATGAACATGCCGGACGATGCGGCCACCGATTCCCTTCCAGCAAGGCAAGGTCGCCACTCCCTCGCCGAACCCAGCCGGAGCCGAGAGCGGGCCATGGCATCGCAGGAGCACGACGTCGGTTGGAATCCGGCCAGTTGTTGACATGTGCACCTCGGATGGAACCGTGTGGCGTCGAAGCCGCGGCTCAGGTTGGAAACCGGTACAGGGCCTGGGGGTTGTGCACGAGCAACTGCTCCAGATGCCTCGCATCCGGCGCGATACGGCCCAGTGCATCCACGAGCACGCCGTCGTCGGGAATGTGGGTGTGGTTGGGATGCGGCCAGTCGGTGCCCCACACGCAGCGCTCGGGAAAGCGCTCCACCAGGATGCGGGCCAGCGCCTCGCCATGGGCATAGCGCTCGGCCGGTGCTGCATGCGCGTCGACGCGATCGATGCCGCTGACCTTCACGTGGAAACGCGGGTTCTCCAGCAGTTTCAGCAGCGCCTGGAAGTCGGAAGCATCCGGCCCGCGCGTGGCATCCACGCGCCCCATGTGGTCGATCACCACCTGAACCTGGCTGCGCTGCAGCGGCGCGGAGAGTTCGTGGACCAGCTCGCTCTCGAAGTGCACCTGCAAATGCATGCCGACCGCCGCCAGGCGCGGCGTCAGCGCGAGCACCGCCTCGACGCCCGCGGTGGTCGCAATGTGCCGCATGAAGTTGAAGCGCACGCCGCGCATGCCCGCTTGCGCCAGGCGCTGGAGTTCGGCATCGGGCACGTCGGCCTCGACCAGGGCGATGCCGAGATAGCGGCCCTGCCCCGCCGCGATGGCGTCCTCGACCACGCGGTTGTCGGTGCCGTGCGTGATCGACTGCACGATCACGCAGCGCTCGATGCCCAGGGCGCGATGCAACGCGAACAGCGTCTCCTTGGGCGCTTCCAGCGGCGTGGCCGGGCGGCCTGGCGCATAAGGAAAGCGCGCGGTCGGCCCGAAGACGTGCACATGGCTGTCGCAGGCACCGGGTGGCAGGCGCAGGCTCGGTTGCGAGGGGTGCTCCAGATAGGTCCTCGCGGGAACGCCGGCCTCGGTGGTTGCATCTGTCATGGCGGTGTCTAGTGCGAAATGTTCAGCGCCACGAGAAATCGCGACACCATGTTGTAGGCCGCCACGGTGGCGACCACTTCGACCACGGCCGAAGGCTCGAAGCGCGCGTTCAGGCGGTCCATCAGCTCGGTGGGCACCTTGACATCGCGCGTCATCCGATCGGTCAGCGCCAGCAGCAGAAGCTCATCCTGCGTGAAGACCCCTTCAAAGGCGCCTGCGGGATCGGGCGCGCGCAGCGCATCGATCTTCTCCTGCGCGAATCCGGCCTTCAACGCATGCGGCACATGCGCCTCGAACTCGAAGGCCGCCTCGTTGAGCACGGCGACGCGCAGGATGATCATCTCGCGCAGGTCGGCCGGCACCGATGTGCGGTTGCGCACGGCCGTCAGCATCGACTCCCAGCCACTGGCGATGCTCGGGCTGTTGAGCAGCACCTGGTAGAGCAGCGAGATCCGGCCGCGCTCCGAGAGGATGCGGGCCTCGATGCCGGCGAGCTCGGGAACCGTGCCCGGCACCACCAGCGGAACGCGGATGTGGCTCGTGCTCATCATTCGGCCTTGATGTTGCGTGACTTGATCAATGCGGCCCACTTGGCCGTGTCGGCCTTCAGCAGCGCTGCAAGCTCCTGCGGCGTGGATGTCTTCGGCTCGGCGCCACCACGCAGCAGCCGGGCGCTGACATCGGGGTTGGCGATCGCGCTGCGCACGGCCTTGTTCAGCTCCTGCACCACCGCCGGAGACGTCTTCGCCGAGACGAACAGCGCATACCAGTTGTTCGTGTCCACGGCCTTGATGCCCTGCTCGTCGAAGGTCTTGACCTGCGGCAGCGACGGATGGCGCTTGCCCGCCGCGATGCCGATCGCCTTGAGCCGGCCGCCCTGCACGTGCGGCATGATCGCCGCGACGTCGGCGAACACGCCCTTGACCTGACCGCCCATCAGGTCCGTGAAAGCCGGTGCCATGCCTTTGTACGGCACATGCAGGAAGCGTGCGCCGGTGGCTTCCTCGAGCTGAATCAGGGCCAGATGGGGAATGCTGCCGGACCCCGAAGAGGCCATCGGCGTGGACTCCTTGCTGGCCTTGGCCGTCTTCACGAACTCCGCGGCATCCGCTGCAGGGTCCTTCGCGCCGACCACGAGCACTTCCACGTTGTTCGCCACGAGCGAGACCGGCGCGAAGTCGCGCTGGGTGTCATAGGGCGACTTCTCGACCAGCGACGGGTTGATGGCGGCCGCGCCCACGCTGGTGATCCAGATCGTGCTGCCGTCCGCTTCGGAGCGCAGGGTTTCCAATGCACCGAGCGCGCCGTTGGCGCCGGGCTTGTTGTCGACGATGACCGGGCGCTTGAGCTCGCGCCCGAGCTGCTCGGCCAGCGTGCGCGCCACGAAGTCGACCGGGCCGCCCGGGCTGAACGAGGTGACGATGCGGACCGGCTTCCCGCCGGCCTGCGCGAATGCGGCAGATGCCAGCGAAAGCATCGCGGCCGCGGCCAGGACTTGTCTTCTCTTCATTGCTTGTCTCCTTGCTTGCCTTGCGGGCCGCTCAGTCGCAGCGCGCCGTCATGCCGCCGTCCACGACCAGTTCGGTGCCGGTCACGAAGCGGGCTTCGTCGCTCGCGAGGTAGAGCGCCGCGCTCGCCGTGTCGCGGCCGTCGCCCATGAAGCCCAGCGGGATGCGCTTGACGCGCGACGCCAGCAGCGCTTCGATGTCGCCACCGGTGCGCTGCCTGGCCAGGCGTGCCTCGACCATCGGGGTGTGCAGCTGTCCCGGCACCACCGTGTTGACGCGCACCCCGTCGGCCGCATGCTGGACCGCCACCACGCGCGACAGATGGATCACGCCGGCCTTGCTGGCCGCATAGGCCACCTGCGCGCTGCCGGTCCAGCGCAGGCCCGAGGTCGAGGCCACGTTGACGATGGCGCCGCGCTTGCGCTCGATCATGTGCGGCAGCACGTGCTTGCAGGTGAGGAACACGCTCTTGAGGTTGACGTCGACCTGCGTGTCCCAGGCCTCTTCGCTGAGCTGCACCGGGCCGCCCGCGGCCGAGCCGCCGACGTTGTTGATCAGGATGTCGGGCGCGCCATAGGTCTCGATGCAGGCCTCGACCATCGCTTGCACGCTCGCGGAGCTGGTCACGTCGCAGATGCAGGTGGTGATGGATGCCGCGGCGCTGCCAGCGAGCGACAGGGTCTCGGCCAGGCGCTCGGCGTCGCGGTCGACCGCGAGCACCCTGGCGCCCTCCTCCGCGAGCCGCACGGCCATCGCGCGACCGTTGCCCCAGCCTGCGCCCACGCAGCCCGCGCCGGTCACGATCGCGACCTTCGATTCGAATCTCTTCATCGTTGCTCCTCGAGCCCGGCTTCCCCGGGAAAACCTTGAGTCTGGGCCGAACACAAGCAAAGTTAAATCGAATGAGGCCTATATCAGATATGTCTTTGCGCTATGGATCTCAAACAGCTCGAGTACTTCGTCGTCGTGGTCGAGAAAGGCAGCTTCAGCCGCGCCGCGGCCGCCCTGAACCTGGCGCAGCCGAGCATCAGCCGACAGGTCGCATTGCTTGAACAGGAGCTCGGCCAGCGCCTGCTGGAACGCACCGGCCGCGGCGTCACGCCGACGCAGGCGGGCCATGCGCTGCAAGCCCATGCCCGCGTCATGCTCAACGCAGCCGCGCAGGCCCTGTTCGAGATCAAGGAGATGAGCGACGAACCCGCCGGCAAGGTGGTGGTAGGGCTGCCGAACCGGGTAGCCAGCGGCCTGTGCGTGCCGCTCGTGCGGGAGTTCCGCGAACGGCTGCCCAATGCGATGCTGTCGGTGGTGGAAGGGCTGAGCCTCTCGCTGCGCGAGGGCTTGCTGGCCGGGCGCATCGACGTCGGCGTGCTCTTCGACCCTCCGCCAACGCCGTTGCTGAGCTACGAGCCGCTGATGCGCGAGCGGCTGCTGCTCGTCACGCCAGAAGGCTATCGGCTGCCCGAGCGCGTCTCGCTGGCATCCCTTGCCGATTTCCCGCTGATCCTGCCCGCCGTGCCGAACCCCATCCGAAGCCTGGTCGACGCGGTGATGCTGCCGCGCAAGATCAACCTGAACATCGTGGCCGAAGTGGGTGCCGTGCATACGGCGCTGACGGTGGTCGAGGAGGGAATGGCCTGCTCCATCCTGCCCGAGGGCGCGCTCAATCTCAGCGCGCGCCGCGCGAAGGTGCGGGCAGCCCCCATCGGGCCTCCGGCCATGTGGAACAGCCTGGTGCTGGCAATGCCGACCGCGCGGCCCGCCAGCCGCCTCATCCAGGAGACCGCGAGGCTGCTGCGGGCGCTGGACTTTCGCGCGTATCGGCCGGCGGCGCCGATGCCAGCCGGCGAAGAGTGAATCTCAGAAGTCGATACGGATGCCCGCATCCTTCACTGCCTTGCCGATCTTGGCGAGGTCGTCCGCGATCAGCTGCCTGAACTGCGCCGGGCTGGATTTCACGGGTACGAAGGACAGCTCGGCGAACTTGGCCTTCAGTGAAGGCGCATCGACTGCCTTGGCGATCTCGCTGTTGAGCCGGTTCGCGATGTCCGCGGGAAGGTCCGCGGGGCCCCAGATGCCGTACCACGACAGCAGCTCGAAGCCGGGCATGCCCGCCTCGGACAGCGTCGGCACATCCGGCATGGACGGAACACGCACCTTGCTGGTCACCGCGAGCGGACGCAGGCGCCCTCCCTGCACGAAGGGCGCGACGCCGGGCATCGGCGAGATCGCAGCCGAGACGTGGCCGCCGATCACGTCGGTCAGCTGCGGCACGGCGCCCTTGTAGGCAACGATCTCCATCTGCAGGCCCAGTGCGCGGTTGACCATCTCCTCGCTCAGGTGGCTGGTGGTGCCGAGCCCGGAGGTCGCCCAGGTGTACTTGTTCGGATTGGCCTTGGCCAGCCGCACGAACTCGCCGATGGTCTTGGCCGGCACGTCGTTGTTGACGGCGACGATCAGCGGCACGTAGCCGATCTGCCCCACTGGGGTGAAGTCGCGCTGCGCGTCGTAGGTCTTCTTCGCGACGACCAGCGGCAGGTAGGCCTGGCTCGATGCGTTGAACAGCAGCGTGTAGCCGTCGGGCTTGGCTTTCTTCACATGCATCGCCCCCACGAAGCCCGAGGCGCCCGGCGCGTTGTCGATCACGATGGGTTGTCCGAGCTGTCGCTGCAGCTGGTCCGCCACGAGGCGCCCGACGGTGTCGATCGAGCCGCCCGGCGTGTAGGGAATGACCATTCTTATCGGCTTGTTCGGATAGCCCTGCGCATGAGCGAAGGCGCCCACGAGCAGCGCCGCGCCGGCGAGCGCCAGCTTCAGGCCGGAAAGGCTGGATTTCTTGACCATGTTGTCTCCTGGTGTATTGATGTGATTCGAGTGACGCCGCCATGGCTGAGCCGGCTGCCTCGTTGCGCTATGCGCCAGCGCGCGAGCCGTAGACGCGCTGCGCAAACGCTGCGATCGCGTCGGCCATCGCGCGAGGCTGTTCCGGCGCCATCGCGTGGCCCGCGCCACGAACCACCTGCACCGTGACCCGGTCGCCCAGGTAGGGCTTCATCACGCCGGGAATCACCACCGCGTCGTGCTCGGCCTGCAGATCGAGGATGGGCACGTGCTGGCCCGCGGAGAAGTAGTCGTCGACCGGCGTCACGCGCCGAGCGTGGCTTTGCGCCTCGTGCGCCTCGGCACTCCAGCCGTCCAGCCAGACGCGCGGGTCATGGCCCGGGGCGAAGAAGGCACGCCGCAAGCAGTCGATGCGCTGCGCTTCGGACAGGCTCGGGTCGCCCGCGCCGTCGATCGCATCGCGCAGGCGGCCGTACGGCTTCTCCTGCGACCCGGGCGGCAGCTTTCCCGCCGATGCGGCTGCCATCACCACGCCGCGCACGAGGTCCGGGCGGTCCGCGGCCAGCGTGCGTGCTGGCTGGCTGCCCCATGCGTGACCCACCACCACGAGCGGGCCGGTGCACTCGTGGTCCAGCACTGCCGCCACGTCGGCAGCGAAGTCGTGCATGTCCAGCGACTGCATCGGCCCCTGGCTGCGGCCGATGCCGCGCGGCTCCGGACGCAGCACTCGAAAGCCCTCGCGAGCCAGCATGGCCGCGACCTCGTCGTAGTCGCGCCCGGACCGCGCGAGCGAAGGAAGGATGCAGATCGCGGGCCCCTCGCCTTCGTCGGCGTACTCGATGCGGATCTGCGCACCGTCGCGCGCCGAGGGATAGGTGATCAGCTTGCGCGATACGGGGGCATGCGTCGCGGCCTGTGCGGTTGAATCTTTCGTCTCCATGCCTGAAGTCTTTCAGGGGCCGACATCAAGGGTAAGCACATGGCTCCTATAGCAGATATGTTTTTCTGCTATCTAGCCGTGCAATGGCGAAGAAAGTCTGCGGGCCACCGCGTCGCCCCCGCCGTCTGGGTCTCGTGCGTGGAAATCGAGCGCGCAGGCGCGACGGTTCTCCGCGCTGCATGCCTGCAGGCGCGGACCGTCGATACCGAACGCGCGAAGGCGGTGTCGTACGCTGGCAGCCCCTCAGGCCGTCAGCCCCTGCAGCCCATCGGCCTTGTCGAGCGACCAGATGTTGCGCAGCAGGGCCTGCGCACGCTCGGCGCCGATCACCGGCGCAGCGAGCTCCAGGAATTTGTCGTCGAGCTCCGCGTCCGACAGCGGCAGCTCGGGGTCGCCCTTGCGGTCAGGCTGCAGCCAGGCGTGGCGCTGGCCATCGTTCGTCTCGATCTCGACGCGGGCCGAGCGCCGGCCCGGGAAGGCCGCATCTATCTCCGGATCGACCACGGCCGTGATGCGCGCCATCATCGCGCGCGCGTCGGCATCGGCCAGCCGCTCGGGCGTGTAGGCCGCAAGGCGGACGCTGCCGTGCACCAGCGCGGTCGCCACCACGAAGCGCATGCTGAAGCGGGCCTCGTTCTCGGTGCGCGGATCCTCGTAGCAGGCGATGTCCAGCGCCGGGCCGTAGGTGGCCACGTGGACGCGGCGGATGTCCGCGGCCCGCAGACCGTGCCGGCGCGCCAGCTCCAGGGCCCCGTCGATGGCCGCGAAGGTGTGGCCGCAACCGATGTGGTTCTTGAAGGTCAGCCGCTTGATGTGGAAGTCGCGCCCGAGCGTGTCGCCCACCGCCGACCAGTCGGGGCCGTCGCTCATGGCGCGGCCGAAGCCTGCCTCGCCGTCGAGCACGTCGAGCGAACCGGTCACGCCCTGCGCGGCCAGCTGCGCGGCGAGCACGCCGCCCTCGGCGGCCCGGCCCGCATGCAGCGGCTTGGACATCGAATCCATTCGGAAGGCCTGCTGCAGCCCCGCCGCGAAGGTTGCGGCCGTGGCGAGCGCATGGGCGAAGGGCGCGCCGTGCAGCCCGAGGAGGCCGGCGGCGGATGCAGCCGCGCCGAAGGTGCCCATGGTGCCGGTGTTATGCCAGTGGCGATAGTGGGCCCGCCCCATCGTCACGCCGATGCGCGTGGAGACCTCGTAGCCGAGCACCACGCCACGCAGGAAGTCCAGCCCGCTGGCGCCGCGCTCCTGAGCGATTGCGAGCGCCGCCGCCACGGTGGCCGCGCCCGGGTGGTACATGGCGTCGCGGAAGCTGTCGTCCACCTCGGCCGCATGGGCCGCGGTGCCGTTGAGCAGCGCGGCTGCGCGGGCAGGTGCGAGGCCTCCATCGGGCAGGCGTGCACGGCCGCGGCCTAGGTCGTCGGCCAGCAGTGCGCGCAACTGCGGCATCGGTGCGACATCGAGCCCCGGGAACAGCGCGGCATGCCAGTCGATCACCGCGCGCTTGGCGTGGTGAAGCACCTCGTCGTCGAGCCGGGCCTGGCGGAATTCGGTGGCGTAACGGGCGAATGTCTCGGTGGCGTGCATGGGTGTCCGATCGGTTCGAGAAAAGAAAAAAGTTAAGCAGCGGCGAACGCTGCCGGCGCGCCGCTCAGGCCAGCACCACCACCCCATCGGCGGCACGCACGCCCTGCCCCTGCGGCAGCACGAAGACGGGGTTGATCTCGGCCTCGACCAGGCGCTCGCCGAGCTGCGCCGCCATGACCGAGAAGGCGACGATCGCGTCGACCAGCGCTTCGACGTCGGCCTTCGGCCGGCCGCGGAAACCGTCGAGCAGCGGCCAGGTCTTGAGGTCGCGCGCCATCGACAGCGCCTCGGCGCGGCTCAGCGGCTTCAGGCCCTGCACGTCTTGTGCGTCCTGCGCGAGCAGCCGCATGGTGGTGTCCTTGAAGAGCTCGGCCGTCACGCCGCCCATGCCCAGCAGGACGGCCGTGCCCAGTGCGTCGCGGTGCATCCCCAGGATCAGCTCCGTGCCGCCCGCCACCATCTCCTGCACCAGGAAGCGCTGCACATCCGTGCCGGTGCGGCTCTTCACCTCGCTCGCCATGCGGCCGATGCGCTCGCCGATGGTGTCGGCACCCAGCCCGACCGCGACGCCGCCCACGTCGCTCTTGTGCGTGATCTGCGACGACAGGATCTTGAGTACCACTCGCCCGCCAAGCTCGCGCGCGGCGGCTTCGGCCTCGGCGGGCGACGCGACCACGCGTTCCGCGGCGCAGGGCACGCCGAAACGCGAGAACAGCTGCTTGGCCTGCGCCTCGTCGAGCGAGCCGGATGGCAGGTCGCCGGCCTCGACCAGCGGCGGTGCCGCCTCGTCTTGCGCAGGCGCCACGAAGCGCTGCACGCGCAGCATGCCGGCGAGCGCAGCCGTGCAGCTCTCGGCCGCGGTGAAGGCCGGCACGCCGCGCCGCGTGAGCAGCGCGCCCACTTCAGGCGCATGCGGGCTCACATAGGCCATCACCGGCTTGTCGGAGTTGGGCAGGCATTCCTGGATGGCACCGGCCAGCAGCTCGGGCATTGCGAGGCTGGAGGAGCCGACGATGATCACCAGCGCGTCGTAGCTCGGGCTCGCCAGCAGCGCATTGATGGCACCGCGCAGCAGGTCGGGGCGCAGGCCCGCGAGCGTCACGTCGATGGGGTTTCGGTCGAGCACGGCCTCGCTGCCGGTCTGCAGCGCGCGCAGCGCATCGGCGGTGGCCGCGTCGGGCGCGGGCGTGTCGAAGCCTGCCACGCCCAGGTCGTCGGACACCAGCGTGCCGGCGCCGCCGGTGGAGGTGAGGATCGCGACGCGCGCGCCGCGCAGCTTGCGGCCGGTGCACAGCGCTGCCGGAATGTCGAGCAGGTCGGAGAAGCTCTGCGCGCGGATCACGCCAACCTGCCTGAACAGCGCGTCGTACATGCTGTCGGCGCCGGCCATCGCGCCGGTGTGCGACACGGCGGCCTTCGCGCCGGCCTCGGAGCGGCCGATCTTGAAGGCCACCACCGGCTTGCCCATGCGCGCGGCCTTCAGGCAGGCGGCACGGAAGCTGGCGGGGTTGCGCACGGTCTCGACGTACAGCGCGATCACCTTGGTGGCCGGGTCTTCGGCGAGATGATCGATGAAGTCGGCCAGCTCCAGGTCGACCTCGTTGCTGGTGGAGATCAGCTTCGACAGGCCGATGCCGCGTGCCGCGGCGCGCGACAGCAGCGAGCCCAGGATGCCCCCGCTCTGCGAGACCACGCCGATGCCGCCGGCCTGGAACTCGTCCATCTCCAGCGCACCGGACGGCGACAGCACGATGTTGTCGGTGAGGTTGACGAGCCCGATGGTGTTCGGCCCCAGGATGCGCATCGCACCGGCAGCCTCCACCAGCTGCTGCTGGCGACGCGCGCCCTCCTCGCCGGTCTCGGTGTAGCCGCTGGCCAGCACGATGGCGGCGGCGCAGCCGCGCTGCGAGAGCTCCTTCACGGCCAGGTGGGCGCGCTCGGCGCCCAGCAGCACGACTGCGACGTCGGGCACCTCGGGCAGCGAAGCGATGTCGGGGTAGCACGGCAGCTCGCCGATGCGCTCGACCTTCGGGTTCACCGGCATGATGCGCCCCGCGAAGCCGTGTTTCTGCAGGTAGGCCACCGGCCGGCCCGTGGTCTTCTTCGGATCGGCCGAGGCGCCGATGACGGCGACGCTGCGCGGGGAGAGCAGTTTGGCGATGGCTTCGTTCATGGCCTCACTCCTTCGAAGCCGTCTTGGCCAGGAAGGCCTCCACCGACGCGCGGTGCTCGCTGCTGGTGTAGCAGATGCCCTGGGCCTGGCTGCCCTGCGAGAACACGTCGTGCGAGGAGAGCTCGAAGCTCTGGTTCAGGATGGTCTTCGTCAGCGCCAGCGCGGTGGAAGACGCGGACGACAGCTCGCGCGCCCATGCCTGCGCGTCGGCCAGGAGCGTTTCGGCACTCGCCTTGCGATCGACGATGCCCAGGTCAAGGGCTTCGTCCACCTTGACCTGGCGGCCGGTGAAGATCAGCTCCTTGGCCTTGGGCAGGCCCACGCGGCGCGGCAGGAAGTACATGCCGCCGCCATCGGGAATGATGCCGCGCAACACATAGCTCCAGGTGAAGCTGGCCCACTCGCTGGCGATAACGAAGTCGCACGCCATCGCGGTGTCGGCACCCAGCCCCGAGGCCGCGCCGTTGACGGCCGCGATCACCGGCTTGGGCATGGTGTGCAGCAGGGCCTGCACGTGGTGCACGCGCTGCTGGCGGTGCCAGCCGTTGAAGCCGACCTCCCCCGCCGGCGCGTTCATGCGCTTTTGCATGCCGCTGATGTCGCCGCCCGCGCAGAAGCCCTTGCCCGCCCCGGTCAGCACCATCGCCCGGACGCCCTTGTCGGCGGTCACGCGCTCCAGCACGTCGATGAACTCGGTGCGCATGTCGTCGCTCATGGCGTTGCGCTTGTCCGGGCGGTTGAATGTCACGGTCGCGATGGCGTCCGTCACCTGATAGTCGATGAGGGTGTAGGTCATGTTCTTCTTCCTGGGGGCTGGCCGGTGGCTGCCGTTCAATCGGCCTTGATGCCGTTTTCCTTGATCACGCGCGCCCAGCGTTCTTCCTCGGCCCGCACGTAGGTGTCGAGCTCCGCCGGCGGGCCGGCATTGATGACGAGGCCTTCGTGCTCGATCTTTCGCACGAAGTCGGGCGCGCGCGCCGCCTTGCGGGCCGCGGCGTTGAGCCGGTCGATGACTGCCGCCGGCGTGCCGGCGGGCACGTACAGGCCGTACCAGCTCTCCACCACATAGCCCGGCACGCTGGCGGCGATGGCCGGCACGCCCTTGAACGCGGGTGAAGGCTGCGCCGTGGTCACGCCGAGCGCGCGCAGCTTGCCGCTGTCGACGAAGGTGGACACCGCCGCGGCGGTGGCGAACATCATGTCGACCTGGCCGCCGAGCAGGTCGGTGAGCGCCGGACCGGCGCCGCGGTAGGGAATATGCGAGAGCTTGACCTTCGCGAGGTTGGCGAACATCTCGCCGGCCAGGTGGGCGGAGGTGCCCGCGCCCTGCGACGCGAAGGTCAGCTTGGCCGGATTGGCCTTGGCCGCGGCGACCAGGTCGGCCACCGACTTGTAGGGGCTGTCGGGCCGCACCACCAGCACGTTGGGGCCGCGCCCGATGAGGATGACCGGCGCGAAAGCCTTGTTGCTGCCGTACGGAAGCTTGGGCTGCAGGGCCGGATTGACGGCATGGGCGAACGAGGCGACCACCACGCTGTAGCCGTCGGGCGCGCTCTTGGCCACGTTGTCGGTGCCGATCAGCGTTCCGGCGCCAGGCTTGTTGTCGACGATCACGGGCTGGCCGAGATCCTTGGACATTTCGACGCCCAAAGTGCGGGCGATGATGTCGGTACCCCCGCCGGGAGCGAACGGCACCACGAAGCGGATGGGCTTGTCGGGGTAGGCGGCGAATGCCGTACCGAAGGCGAAGAAAGCAGTGAAGCCGAGGAAGAGAAGGAAAAGCGCGCGCATCCTGCGCAAGCCATGAGCAGTCATGATCTGATGTCTCCAGAACCAAGTAGTGAATCCCTGGTGATCGCGGACGTTCTTGGCTACGCCGCAAGTGGGTGCACGGACTTTAGGAGGAAGCACTCCGGTTCGGGGGATGCAATTCCACTGCTTGGAATTTCCCTGCGATGATCCAGGCTCTTCTCTCATCCAGTGCCATGACTGATCAAGCCCGCTTCTTCCTCGATCACAAGCCAGGACGGTCACCCGCGAACCGCTCGCTGGAGCGGGGCGTGGAGATTCTTCGCGCGTTCCGCCCCGGCTCGGAGCTGCTGGGCAACGGCGAACTGGCCGAGCGCACGGGCCTGTCCAAGGCCACGGTGAGCAGGCTCACGCAAACCCTGGTCGGCAGCGGGATGCTGCAGCTCGACAAGGCCGAGCGTGCGTATCGGCTGGCGCCCGCGGTCCTGAGCCTCTCCCATGCGATGCGCACCGCATCGCGCGTGCTGCAGGCAGCGGCTCCGCGCATGCTCGAATTGGCCCGGCAGCGCCATATCAACGTGGGGCTGGCGGCACCCGACCGGGACGAGATGGTCTACCTGGAGTCGATTCGCTACGCCAGGCGCGCCGCGCTTCGCCACGTGGTTTCCGGCCAGCGCGTGCCGATGGAGCTCACCTCGCTGGGACGCGCATACCTGGCCGCACTCACGCCGCAGCACCGGACCCAGCTCATGCGGCTTCTTTCAAAACGACGCGTCAAGTGGAAAGGCATCGAGTCCGAGATCAGGAAAGCGTGCACCGACGTCCGCACGCGAGGCTTCTGCGCCGCGGCCTGGCAGCCCGAGGTGGTTGCGCTGGCTACACCGCTGGAGGTGGAAGGCAGCATCTACGTGTTGAATATCAGCCTTTCGACACAGGAGTCGATCGAGGCAATCGCACAGGACCTCGGACCGCCGCTGCTCGCCCTGGCGCAGGCTGTACGCCACGAACTCGCGGTGCGAGAGCCCAGGTCTGAGTGAACTGACCATTCGTGGACCGAACTATCCCGGATCGATTCGGAACAATCGGGAAAGCAGATAGAAACATGGGTGCGCAACGGCTGTTTGCGCTGGTCGGAATGACCAATACCCTGAGGACTCCGCCGGGTGCCACTGGGGTGCCAGCAGGCGATTTCCCAATGAAAAAGGGCGTTCACCGATTTCAGTGAACGCCCTCGGACGTTATGTTGGTGGAGCTGGGGGGATTTGAACCCCCGTCCGCAAGCCTTCATCGCGCAGTTCTACATGTTTAGTGATCTGTTTTGAATCTCGCTTCCGGAGTCGCGCAGTCACACGCTAAACCGGACGCCAGCACCCTATTTTCTCGCCCCGACCCAAGGTACCCGGATCGGAGCCAGCCCATGTAGTTATCCTTGCAGCCGGGAGGTCAGGATTGCTCCAGACCCCCTTGCCCAGCCCATCGGCCAACTGTTGCAAGGCTCACTGGCAATTAAGCAGCGAGTGCGAAACGTTCGTCGTTTGCAGTTAGTTTGTTTGAATCTGTTTTACGAGCGCATTCAGCTCGACATGCCCCGCTGCGACTCCGAACCCACGTCGAAACCAGTGCAGCCCCAAGGAAAGGGTATTTTAGGCGCTATCGAGCAACTTCAAGAGCTCGAGGGGTGAAGTTATCGAAGCATCGGCTTCCCAGAGCGTCGAATCGGCCTGGGTGCCCATATAGCCGTATGTCGCAGCGACCGTGCGCATGCCCGCTGCACGGCCCGCGATGATGTCGCGCTCGTCGTCGCCCACGTAGATGCACGATTCGGAAGGCACCCCGAGCCGACGCGCCGCCTCATGCAGGGGCTCGGGATGCGGCTTGGCGAACGGCGTGGTGTCGCCGCTCACCACGGCGCCCGCGCTCCCGAAGAGCGGAATGGCCCGCGTCAGCGGATCGGTGAAACGCATCGACTTGTTGGTGACGACACCCCACAGGAGCCCGCGCTCGCGCAGTGCCTCGATCAGCGCCTGGATGCCGTCGAACACCTGGGTATTGAGCAGCATGCGGCGCTCATAGGCCACGAAGAACTCTTCGCGCAACCCGGGGAACTCCGGCGACTCCGGCGTGATGCCGAACGCCACACCAAGCATGCCGCGCGCGCCCGCCCCGGCCATGGGACGGTAGCGCTCCAGCGGGAGAGAGTCGAGGCCGCGATCGGTGCGCATCTTGTCGGCAGCGGCCCCCAGGTCGGGGGCGCTGTCGATCAACGTGCCGTCGAGGTCGAACAGCACGGCCTTTGTCTCGACGCCCATCATCCTTGCGGTCCCGGCTTCTGCGTGGCGAACATGTAGTTGACGCTCGTGTCGTCGCTGAGCCAGTAGCGCCGGGTCAGGGGGTTGTGCTCCAGCCCGCGGGTGTGCCGCAGATCGAGGCCGGCCGCACGGCAGTAGCCGGCCAGTTCGCTGGGCCGGATCAGTTTTGCATATTCATGGGTGCCACGCGGCAGCATGCCGAGCACGTACTCCGCGCCCACGATCGCCAGCATGAAGGCCTTCAGGTTGCGGTTGATCGTCGAGAAGAACACCCATCCGCCGGGTTTCACAAGAGAGGCGCAGGCCTGGATCACCGAGGCCGGCTGCGGCACATGCTCGAGCATTTCCATGCAGGTGACGACGTCGAAACTCCCGGGCTGTTCCGCAGCCAGTGCTTCGGCGCTGATCTCGCGGTACTTCACGCCCTTGGTGCCGGCCTCGAGGGCGTGCAGCTGCGCCACCTTGAGCGCCCTGCCTGCGAGGTCGATTCCCAGGACCTCGGCCCCCTTGCGGGCCATCGAATCGGCCAGAATGCCGCCGCCGCAACCAATATCCAGCACGCGACGTTGCGAAATTGGAGCAATACCGTCAATCCATTCCAAGCGCAATGGATTGATTTCATGCAGCGGGCGAAATTCGCTTTCCAAATCCCACCAGCGGTGAGCGAGCTCTGAAAACTTGGCCAGTTCGGCCGGATCCGCATTCAGGTTTTCTGTCATGAAGCGATTATGAAACGAGCGATGCCCGTTAAACATCGGTCAGCCTTTACCGAAGATCAATCGCGAATTCGGCGGCCATAAAAAAACCCCGCCGAAGCGGGGTTTCATTGTCGATGGGAATCGATCGATTAGTTGGCGCGGGTGCCGACCACTTCGATTTCCACGCGACGGTTCTTGGCGCGGCCTTCCTTGGTGCGGTTGTCAGCCACAGGCTGCTTCTTGCCCTTGCCTTCGGTGTAGACGCGGTTGCGTTCGATGCCCTTCGAGACCAGGAAGGCCTTGACGGCTTCGGCGCGGCGCACCGACAGACGCTGGTTGTAGGCGTCGGTACCGATCGAGTCGGTGTGGCCGACAGCGATGATGACTTCCAGGTTGACGCCACGGATCTTCTCGACCAGGTCGGTCAGCTTGGCGCGGCCTTCGGGCTTCAGAACCGACTTGTCGAAGTCGAAGAAGGCGTCAGCAGCGAAGGTCACCTTCGAAGCGGCGACTTGTGCAGCGGGCGGGGGGGTCGGGGCGCCGGGGGTGGGAGCCACGGCAGCGGGAGCCGCAGGAACCAGAGCACCGTCGCAACCGGCGGCAGCCGTAGCAGGCGTCCAGTTGGCATCGCGCCAGCACAGTTCATTCGTGCCGTTCTTCCAAACCAGTTCGCCGGTGCCGTTTTGCCAGTTGTCGATCGTAGGACCGCCGTCCGCAGCGGTGACACGGGTCTGCGCGCCGGCGGCAGTGGCGAGCGCAGCGACTGCAAACATCATCGCCACTTTATTCAGTTTCTTCATGGTTCTCCTCTTGGGGAAAAAGCCGCAGCCGCGCTGCGAATCAAGGACGCTTTAAGTGACCACCACCCAAAACGTTGAGGCGATTGTGCCATAGGGTCTTTGGCAAACAGCCCGCAGGACGGCCCGGAAACGTAGGACGGAGGCGGAATAGGCGCCTTGTGTTGCGGCGGTGCGACACCCCTCACAGCGTAAAATTTCGCCTTCCTGCCGCCAGCCCCTTGCTCATGACCTCGTTCGCAAAAGAAACCCTGCCCATCAGTCTCGAAGAGGAAATGCGCAGCAGCTATCTCGATTACGCCATGAGCGTGATCGTGGGCCGAGCGCTTCCCGATGCCCGTGACGGCCTCAAGCCGGTGCACCGCCGCGTGCTCTACGCGATGCACGAGCTCAACAACGACTGGAACCGCCCGTACAAGAAGTCCGCCCGTATCGTCGGCGACGTGATCGGTAAGTACCACCCGCACGGCGACCAGTCGGTCTACGACACCATCGTGCGCCTGGCCCAGGACTTCTCGATGCGCCACATGCTGGTCGACGGCCAGGGCAACTTCGGGTCCGTCGATGGAGACAACGCGGCCGCAATGCGGTATACGGAAATCCGGCTGGCCAAAATTGCGCACGAAATGCTGGCCGATATCGACAAGGAAACCGTCGACTTCCAAGACAATTACGACGGCTCCGAAAAAGAGCCCAAGGTGTTGCCGAGCCAGCTGCCGAATTTGCTGGTCAACGGCTCCGGCGGTATTGCGGTCGGCATGGCCACGAATATCCCGCCGCACAACCTGAACGAGGTCGTGGACGCCTGCCTGTACCTGCTGCGCAACCCGCAGGCCAGCATCGACGAGCTGATGGAGATCGTTCCCGCCCCCGACTTCCCGACCGCCGGCATCATCTACGGCATCAACGGCGTGAAGGACGGCTACCGCACCGGCCGCGGCAAGGTCGTGATGCGCGCCAAGTGCCACTTCGAGGACATCGACCGCGGCCAGCGCCAGGCGATCATCGTCGACGAGCTCCCCTACCAGGTCAACAAGAAGACGCTGCAGGAGCGCATGGCCGAGCTGGTGCACGAGAAGAAGATCGAGGGCATCAGCCACATCCAGGACGAGTCCGACAAGTCGGGCATGCGCCTGGTCATCGAGCTCAAGCGCGGCGAAGTGCCCGAGGTGGTGCTCAACAACCTCTACAAGCAGACCCAGCTGCAGGACACCTTCGGCATCAACATGGTTGCGCTGGTCGACGGCCAGCCGAAGCTGTGCAACCTGAAGGACCTGATCGAGGTCTTCCTGCAGCACCGCCGCGAGGTGGTCACTCGCCGCACGGTCTTCAACCTGCGCAAGGCCCGCGAGCGCGGCCATGTGCTCGAAGGCCTGGCGGTGGCGCTGGCGAACATCGACGAGTTCATCCGCATCATCCGCGAGTCGCCAACGCCGCCCGTGGCCAAGGCCGAACTCATGACGCGCAGCTGGGACAGCAAGCTGGTGCGCGAGATGCTCACGCGCACGCGCGCAGACGGCGGCGTGGCCAATGCCGACGACTACCGCCCCGAGGGCCTCGAGCGCGAGTTCGGCATGGGCAACGATGGCCTCTACCGCCTGTCGGAAACGCAGGCCCAGGAAATCCTGCAGATGCGCCTGCAGCGCCTGACCGGCCTCGAGCAGGACAAGATCGTTGCCGAGTACAAGGAAGTCATGGCCGAGATCGACGACCTGCTCGACATCCTGGCCAAGCCCGAGCGCGTCTCGACCATCATCGGCGACGAACTCGGCACCCTCAAGCAGGAGTTCGGCCAGTCGAAGATCGGTGCGCGCCGCAGCCAGGTGGAGCACAGCGCCTACGACCTCTCGACCGAAGACCTGATCACGCCGACAGACATGGTGGTCACGCTCTCTCACAGCGGCTACATCAAGAGCCAGCCGCTGGGCGAGTACCGCGCGCAGAAGCGCGGCGGCCGCGGCAAGCAGGCCACCACCACCAAGGATGACGACTGGATCGACCAGCTCTTCATCGCCAACACGCACGACTACATCCTGTGCTTCTCCAACCGCGGCCGGCTGTACTGGCTCAAGGTGTGGGAAGTGCCGGCGGGTTCGCGCGGCTCGCGCGGGCGCCCGATCGTCAACATGTTCCCGCTGCAGGAAGGCGAGAAGATCAACGTCGCGCTGGCGCTGACCGGCGACAAGCGCAACTTCCCGGCCGACCAGTACGTGTTCATGGCCACCTCGATGGGCACGGTAAAGAAGACCGCGCTCGACGAGTTCAGCAACCCGCGCAAGGGCGGCATCATCGCCGTGAACCTCGACGAGGGCGACTACCTGATCGGGGCCGCGCTCACCGACGGCAAGCATGACGTGATGCTCTTCAGCGACGGCGGCAAGGCCGTGCGCTTCGACGAGGAAGATGTCCGCCCGCTGGGCCGCAATGCCCGTGGCGTGCGCGGCATGTCGCTCGAGGCCGGACAGGGCGTGATCGCGATGCTGGTGGCCGAGGACGAGCAGCAGAGCGTGCTCACAGCCACCGAAAATGGTTACGGAAAGCGAACAAGCATTACCGAATACACCCGCCATGGCCGGGGAACCAAGGGCATGATCGCGATTCAACAGAGTGAGCGCAACGGCAAGGTCGTTGCCGCCACTCTCGTTCATGCGGATGATGAGATCATGCTCATCACCGACAAGGGCGTGCTGGTGCGCACCCGGGTGGCCGAGATTCGTGAAATGGGTCGCGCGACGCAAGGCGTTACGCTGATCGGTCTCGACGAAGGCGCCAAACTCAGCGGGCTACAACGTATCGTCGAAAACGACGCGAACGGCGAAACCGAGCCTGACGCAGACGATACTTCCTCATCTTCAACGGAGAATCCTCAGTGAAAAAAATCAAACTCGCACTTCTGACGGTCGCCCTGGCAAGCAGCTCGATGGCCGCCATGGCCCAGGACAAGGCCACGCTCATCAAGCAGTTCATCGACATCCAGCGCCCCGGCATCGAATCGCTGGCTCGTGGCCTGGTCGAGCAATCGAGCGCCCCGATCGCACAGGCGGGTTCGCAGTACCTGCAGACGCAGGTGCCTGAAGCCAAGCGCGAAGCAGCCGCCAAGGCAGCCGACGCCGAGCTGAAGAAGTACTTCGACGAGACCTACCCCATCGTGCGCGACAAGGCCGTGCAGCTGGCACCGGGCGCCCTGACCCCGCTGATGGAGCAGAACTTCAGCGAAGACGAACTGAAGCAGCTGCTGGCCTGGATCAACTCGCCCCTGAGCAAGAAGTACCAGGAACTGAACCCCAAGATGCAGACCGCCCTGACGGAAAAGCTCGTGTCCGAAACGCGCTCTTCGGTCGAGCCCAAGATGCAGGCGCTCGACACCGCCGTCGCCAAGGCACTCGGCGCCCCCACCGACGGTGGCGCAGCCCCTGCCAAGGCACCTGCCAAGGCCCCAGCCAAGAAGTAAGAGAAACGTGACCCAGCAGCAGACGCCGGCCGGCAAGCGCCCCTACAACTTCTCGGCCGGTCCGGCTGCCATGCCGGAGGCGGTGCTGCAGCGCGCCGCCGCCGAAATGCTCGACTGGCAGGGCAGCGGCATGAGCGTGATGGAGATGAGCCATCGCGGCAAGGAGTTCGGCTCGATCTGTACGCAGGCCGAAGCCGACCTCCGCGCGCTGCTGGCGATTCCCTCGAACTTCCACATCCTGTTCATGCAGGGCGGCGGGCTGGGCGAGAACGCGATCGTTCCGCTGAACCTGTCGCGCGGTAAGGCCACCGACTTCGTCATCACCGGCAGCTGGAGCACCAAGTCGCACAAGGAGGCTCAGCGCTACTGCGACGCGCGCGTGGTCGCCAGCAATGCCGACAACCAGCACACGAAGCTGCCCGATCCCGCGACCTGGCAGCTCTCCAAGGATGCCTCGTACGTGCACGTGTGCTCGAACGAGACCATCAACGGCATCGAATTCCAGCAGCTGCCCGACCTGGCCGCGCTCGGCAGCAGCGCGCCGCTGGTCATCGATTTCTCCTCGCACGTCGCCTCGCGCAGTGTCGACTGGAGCCGCGTGGGCCTGGCCTTCGGCGGCGCCCAGAAGAACCTCGGGCCCGCCGGGCTGACCATCGTGGTCGTGCGCGACGACCTGCTGGGCCATGCACTCGAGATCTGCCCGAGCGCCTTCAACTACAAGACCGTGGCCGACAACCAGTCCATGTACAACACCCCGCCGACCTGGGGCATCTACATGGCGGGGCTCACGTTCAAGTGGCTGCTGGAGCAGACCGAGGGCGAGTACACCGGTGTCGCCGCCATGGAGCAGCGCAACATCGCCAAGGCGAAGCTGCTGTACGACTTCATCGACGGCTCCGACTTCTACGCCAATCGCATCGACCCGGGCTGCCGTTCGCGCATGAACGTGCCCTTCTTCCTGGCCGACGAAAGCCGCAACGAGGCCTTCCTGGCCGGCGCGCGCGAAGCCGGGCTGCTGCAGCTGAAGGGGCACAAGTCAGTCGGGGGCATGCGCGCGAGCATTTACAACGCCATGCCGCTGGCAGGGGTGCAGGCTCTGGTGGCCTACATGCGAGAATTCGAGCGATCGCATGCCTAGGCGCATGCCCAGCCGCTCGCACCGATGACCGCCTCCGCACCCACCCCACCCTCCTCTTCTCCCGACAATTCCGAAAGCCTGGCCGATCTGCGCGTGCAGATCGACTCGCTCGACCAGCGCCTGCTGAGCCTGCTCAACGAGCGGGCCCACGTGGCCGAGCTGGTCGGCGAGGTCAAGAAGCGCGAGGGCACGCCGTACTTCCGCCCCGACCGCGTGGCGCAGGTCATCGACAAGATGCAGAAGAGCAATGGCGGCCCGCTCAAGGACATCCACGTGGCCGCCATCTGGCGCGAGATCATGTCGGCCTGCCTGGCGCTCGAATCGCCGCAGCGCGTGGCCGTGCTGGGCCCCGAAGGCACCTTCTGCGAACAGGCCGCCATCGAGTACTTCGGGGGCGCCGCAGATCTGATCTACTGCGCCAGCTTCGACGAGGTGTTCCACGCCACCGCCGCGGGCAGCGCCCAGTACGGCGTGGTCGGCGTCGAGAACTCGACCGAGGGCGTAGTCACCCGCTCGCTCGACCTGTTCCTGCATTCGCCCACGCACGTCGTCGGCGAGGTCAGCCTGCTGATTCGCCACCATCTGCTGCGCAGCAGCAACTCGCTCGAAGGCGTGGAGGCGGTGCTGGCCCATCCGCAGGCGCTGGCGCAGTGCCAGACCTGGCTTTCCAAGCATCTGCCCAACGCCGAGCGCCGCGCCGTGTCGAGCAACGCCGAGGGCGCGCGTCTGGCGGCCACCAATCCCAAGTGGGCCGCGCTGGCCGGCGAACGCGCCTCCACGCGCTTCGGCCTGCACATCGTGGCGCACGCGATCCAGGACGACTCGTACAACCGCACTCGCTTCTCGGTGATCTGCCTGCCGCAGACGCTGGCGATGCCGCCGGCCTCGGGCCGCGACTGCACCAGCCTGATCGTCTCGGTGCCGAACCGGCCCGGCGCGGTGCACGACCTGCTTGTGCCGCTGAAGCTCAACAACGTCTCGATGACGCGCTTCGAGTCGCGCCCCGCGCGCACGGGCCAGTGGGAGTACTACTTCTACATCGACCTCGACGGCCACCCCTCGCAGCCCAACGTGGCCGCGGCGCTGGCCGAGCTGCGCGGCCTCTGCGCCTTCTACAAGGTGCTCGGCGCCTACCCCGTCAAGGCCTGAGCGGCAGGCGGACACACAGAGACAGCATGTTCGAACAACTGGGACTGATCGGCTGCGGCCTGATGGGCGGCTCCTTCGCGCTCGCTCTCAAGCGCGCGAAACTGGTGAAACGGGTGGTGGGCTACAGCAAGTCGCCCTCCACCACCGAGCGGGCGCGCCAGCTCGGCGTGATCGACGTGGCGGCGCCCTCGGCACTGCTTGCGGTGTCGGGTGCCGACATCGTGCTGCTGGCGGTGCCGGTGGCTGCTTCCGAAGCCACCTTCAAGGCCATCCGCCATGGCATCTCGAGCGAAACGCTGGTGATGGACGTGGGTTCGACCAAGGGCGACGTGATCGAGGCTGCGCGCAACGGCCTGCAGCGCCAGTTCGCGAGCTTCGTGCCGGCGCACCCCATCGCCGGCAAGGAGCTTTCGGGCATCGAGCATGCCGAGGCATCGCTCTTCGCCGGCCGCCAGGTCGTGCTGACCCCGGTGAAGACCACGCTTCGCTCCAACGTGCAGCGGGCCACGCAGGTCTGGAGCGGCATCGGCGCCAACGTCGTCACGATGACGCACGAGGAGCACGACGGCGCCTTCGCCGCCGTGAGCCATCTGCCGCACCTGCTGGCCTTCGCGTACATCAACGGCCTGGCCGCGCAGCCGCAGGGCGAGCGCTTCCTGAGCCTCGCGGGGCCGGGGTTCCGCGATTTCTCGCGCATCGCCGCGAGCGATCCGGTCATGTGGCGCGACGTGCTGCTGGCCAACCGGGAGCATGTGCTCGAACAGTCGCGCGCCTTCCGCAAGGCCCTGGACGACTTCGAGGCGATGATGACCGCTAGCGATCTGCAGGGGCTGGAGCTGTCGATCGCCGCCGCCAGCAAGACCCGGGCGGCCTGGAAGCCGGCCACCGACACCTCGTCGCAGCAGCAGGACAACTGAGATGTTCTCGACGGCTTTCCTCGACCTCCCTCCCCTCGCGGGCGCGGCCGGCACGGTCCGGCTGCCGGGTTCCAAGAGCATTTCGAACCGCGTGCTGCTGCTGGCGGCACTCGCCAGCGGCACCACCACCATCCACGACCTGCTGGATTCCGACGACACCCGCGTGATGCTCGACGCGCTGCGCGCCCTGGGCTGCGGCGTCGATCCGGCCGGCAGTACGCTGCGCATCACCGGCCTCGGCGGACAGCTGAAGCCCAGCGAGGCGCTGCTGCCCCTTTTCCTCGGCAATGCCGGCACGGCGATGCGCCCGCTGACGGCCGCGCTGTCGCTGCTGGGCGGCGAATTCGAACTCAGCGGCGTTCCGCGCATGCACGAGCGCCCCATCGGCGACCTCGTCGACGCGCTGACGCAGCTCGGCTGCCGCATCGACTACCTCGGCAACCCCGGCTATCCGCCGCTGCGCATCCATCCGGTGCCGCACGGCGACCTGGCGCTCGACGCTCCGATCCGCGTGCGCGGCGACGTGTCGAGCCAGTTCCTCACCGCCCTGCTGCTGGGACTGCCGCTGGCCGCGGCCAACGACATCGTGATCGAGGTGGTCGGCGAGCTGATCTCCAAACCGTACATCGAGATCACGCTGAACCTGCTGGCGCGCTTCGGCATCCAGGTCCATCGCGACGGCTGGGAGCGCTTCACCATCCCGGCCGGCAGCCGTTACAGCTCGCCGGGCGAGATCCACGTGGAGGCGGATGCCTCGTCCGCCAGCTACTTCATCGCGCTTGGCGCCATCGCCACCGGCGCTTCCGGCAAGGACGGCATCCGCATCGAAGGCGTGGGCGCCGATTCGATCCAGGGCGACATCCGCTTCATCGACGCCGCCCGCCAGATGGGCGCGCTGGTCGACAGCGGGCCGAACTGGCTCGAGATCCGTCGCGGCGCCTGGCCGCTCAAGGCCATCGACATCGACGCCAACCACATTCCGGACGCCGCGATGACACTGGCCGTGATGGCGCTCTACGCCGACGGCCCGACCACGCTGCGCAACATCGCGAGCTGGCGCGTGAAGGAAACCGACCGCATCGACGCCATGGCCAACGAGCTGCGCAAGCTCGGCGCCACGGTCGAGGCGGGGCCCGATTTCATCCGGGTGCATCCGCTGGCGCAGGCCGGCTGGCTCCCGGCGAGCATCCGCACCTACGACGATCACCGGGTGGCCATGTGCTTCTCGCTGGCGGCGTTCAATCCGGCGGGCGTGCCGGTGCGCATCCTCGATCCGCACTGCGTCGCCAAGACCTTTCCCGACTACTTCGAGACGCTGTTCTCCGTGGCCGAGGCCGCCGAGGTGCCGGTGATCTGCATCGACGGCCCGACCGCCTCCGGCAAGGGCACGCTGGCCGCCGAGGTGGCGCGCCTGCTTGGCTACCACTACCTCGATTCGGGCTCGCTCTACCGGGTGACAGGCCTCGCGGTGCGCCGCGCCGGCCTGAGCGCCGACGCAGAGCACGAGGCCGAAGTTGCGGCCCTGGCCGCCGCCCTGCCCCTGCAGTTCACCGAAGGCAAGGTGCTTCTGGATGGCGAGGACGTGAGCGACGAGATCCGCACCGAAGCCGCCGGCATGGACGCATCCCGCGTCTCCGCGCTGCCGGCCGTGCGCGAGGCGCTGCTGGCCCTGCAGCAGCGTTTCCGCCAGCTGCCGGGCCTGGTGGCCGACGGCCGCGACATGGGCACGGTGATCTTCCCCGACGCCGCGCTCAAGGTCTTCCTGACCGCCAGCGCCGCCCAGCGCGCCGAACGGCGGCATAAGCAGTTGATTTCAAAGGGAATTTCGACTACACTCGACAGTCTTCGCTCCGACTTGGAGGCTCGTGACGCAAGGGATTCGTCCCGCAGCGTCGCCCCCCTGAAGCCGGCGCAGGACGCCCGCCACCTCGACAACTCGCAGTTGTCCATCGAGCAATCGATCGACACGGTGTTGGACTGGTGGCAGCAGATTCAGCCGTTCAAGCACGCTTGATCGGCCGGAAGTCACAGCCTTTCAGGTCCGCTTGAAAAGCTGGCGCCCGACGGAATATCCGTAGGCGCATACCGCTCCAGCAGGCTCCTTCCGCGCGACAGCGCACCGGCCTGTTGGTTGTTCAACCAACCGGGCTCACGCCCACCCAACCGCCGTCTACAGACCCACAGCAGCCGCACGCAATTTCGCAAGAGCGCCTGCCAACCCTGCCTGACGGAAGGAAACATAAATGTCTGAATCTTTTGCCGATCTGTTCGAAGAGTCCCTGAAGCGTTCCGAAATGCGCACGGGCGAGGTCATCACCGCCGAAGTCGTTCGCGTGGAACACAACCATGTCGTCGTCAACGCCGGCCTGAAGTCCGAAGCGTACGTGCCGATCGAAGAGTTCAAGAACGACAAGGGCGAACTCGAAGTGCAGGCCGGCGACTTCGTTTCCGTTGCCATCGGCAGCGTTGAAAACGGCTACGGCGACACCATCCTCTCGCGCGACACCGCCAAGCGTCTGGCTTCGTGGCTGGCCCTCGAGAAGGCGCTGGAATCGGGCGACTTCGTCACCGGCACCACCAGCGGCAAGGTCAAGGGCGGCCTGACCGTCCTGGTCAACGGCATCCGCGCATTCCTGCCGGGCTCGCTGATCGACACGCGTCCGATCAAGGACCTGACCCCCTACGAGAACAAGACCCTCGAATTCAAGGTCATCAAGCTGGACCGCAAGCGCAACAACGTCGTGCTGTCGCGCCGCGCCGTGGTCGAAGCCAGCATGGGCGAAGAACGCGCCAAGCTGATGGAAACGCTGAAGGAAGGCGCAGTGGTGCGCGGCGTGGTCAAGAACATCACCGAATACGGTGCGTTCGTTGACCTCGGCGGCATCGACGGCCTGCTGCACATCACCGACATGGCATGGCGTCGCGTGCGCCACCCGAGCGAAGTCGTTCAGGCCGGCCAGGAAATCACCGCCAAGATCCTCAAGTTCGACACCGAGAAGAACCGCGTGTCGCTGGGTCTGAAGCAGATGGGCGACGACCCGTGGATGGGCGTTTCGCGCCGCTACCCGCAAGGCACCCGCCTGTTCGGCAAGGTCACGAACATCGCCGACTACGGCGCGTTCGTCGAGCTCGAGCCCGGCATCGAAGGCCTGGTGCACGTCTCCGAAATGGACTGGACCAACAAGAACATCGCTCCGAACAAGATCGTCTCGCTGGGCGACGAAGTCGAAGTCATGGTCCTGGAAATCGACGAAGACAAGCGCCGCATCAGCCTGGGCATGAAGCAATGCAAGGCCAACCCGTGGCAGGAATTCGCGCAGAACACCAAGCGCGGCGACCGCGTCAAGGGCCCGATCAAGTCGATCACCGACTTCGGCGTGTTCGTGGGTCTGGCTGCCGGCATCGACGGCCTGGTTCACCTCTCGGACCTCTCGTGGAACGAAGCCGGCGAAACCGCCGT
Organism: Variovorax sp. 278MFTsu5.1; assembly: GCF_048305045.1. NCBI lineage: Bacteria > Pseudomonadati > Pseudomonadota > Betaproteobacteria > Burkholderiales > Comamonadaceae > Variovorax > Variovorax sp. 278MFTsu5.1. Next base: position 2,028,140 of record NZ_CP157622.1, on the reverse strand, counting down.
TCGCAACTACAAGAAGGGCCAGGAAGTCGAAGCGATCGTGCTGGCTGTCGACGTCGACCGCGAGCGCATCTCGCTGGGCATCAAGCAGCTCGACAGCGACCCGTTCACCACCTTCACCACGGTGAACGACAAGGGCCAGATCGTGACCGGCAAGGTCAAGACGGTCGACGCCCGCGGCGCTGAGATCGACCTCGGCGAAGACATCGTCGGCTACCTGCGTGCTTCGGAAATCTCGCGCGACCGCGTCGAAGATGCCCGCAACGTGCTGAAGGAAGGCGACGAAGTCACGGCCATCGTCGTGAACGTGGACCGCAAGACCCGCAACATCCAGCTGTCGATCAAGCAGAAGGACATGGTCGACGAGCAAGGCGCCATGGCCAGCCTGAGCCAGCAGTCGGCACGCGAGAACGCGGGCACGACCAGCCTGGGCGCACTGCTGCGCGCCAAGCTGGACAACAACGACAGCAAGTAAGCTGAGCCGGAAGACAGAGCAGGCCCTGGGGCCGCTCTGTCTTTTTTTTCGCCCACGTTTTTCGTTTATGTTTGGCCTATGACACGCTCGGACCTCGTCGAAGAACTCGCAGCCCGCTTTGCACAGCTCACGCACCGCGACGCCGAATACGCCGTCAAGACCATCCTCGACGCCATGAGCGACGCGCTGGTACGCGGCCACCGCATCGAGATCCGCGGCTTCGGCAGCTTCTCGGTCAACCGGCGCCCGCCGCGCATCGGCCGCAACCCGCGCTCGGGCGAGAGCGTGCAGATCCCCGAGAAGCGGGTGCCGCACTTCAAGCCCGGCAAGGCGCTGCGCGAAGCCGTCGACGCAAAGACGGCCGAACTCGACGCGGGCAAGGAAGCCAAGAGCCGAAAGGCCTGACGCGCGGACCATCGGAATGCCTGCAAACGTAGAATGCTCCCGGCAACGGGAACGGCTATGAAATACCTCCTGTGGCTGCTCAAGGCAGCCATTTTTTTTACGCTCTTCGCCTTCGCGCTGAACAACCAGCACGACGCGACCGTCTACTTCTTCTTCGGTACCTACTGGCGCGCGCCGCTGGTGCTGGTCGTGCTCGCGGCCTTCGCGGGCGGCCTCGTGGTGGGCGCGCTGGGCATGCTGCCAGGCTGGTGGAAGCACCGGGTCGCAGCGGCCCAGGCGCCGTCCGCAGGCGAAGCCGTCCAGCCATCCTCGACACCGGCCACCGTTGCAACGACCGCAGCCATGGCAACGGCTGCCGCTCCGGCCATCGCCACCACCGACCTTCCCGCCGCACGTCAACATGGACTTTGATCCCAGCTGGCTGCTGATCAGCCTGCCCGTCGCCTTCGTGCTGGGCTGGCTCGCATCGCGCTTCGACATCCGGCAACTCAAGCTCGAGAACCGCCAGGCCCCCAAGGCCTACTTCCGTGGCCTCAACTTCCTGCTCAACGAGCAGCAGGACCAGGCCATCGACGCCTTCATCGAGGCGGTGCAGAACGACCCCGACACCCAGGAACTGCACTTCGCGCTCGGCAACCTGTTCCGCCGCCGCGGCGAGTACCAGCGCGCGGTGCGCGTGCACGAGCACCTGCTGGGCCGCGGCGACCTGAGCCGCAGCGACCGCGAACGCGCGCAGCACGCGCTCGCGCAGGACTTCCTTCGCGCCGGCCTGCTCGACCGCGCAGAGGCTGCGCTGCAGAAGCTCGAGGGCACGCGCTACGAGAACGAGGCCCGGCTCGCGCTGCTGGCCATCTACGAACGCTCGCGCGAATGGGCCCAGGCAGCCGATGTGGCGCAGAAGCTCGACGAGTCCGACCAGGCCAGCTACAGCACGCGCCGCGCGCATCACCTCTGCGAGCAGGCGATCGAGCGCGTGGCAGCAGGCGACCTGCCCGGCGCCGGAAAGCTGCTGGCGCAGGCCGTCGAACTGGCACCGCAGGCACCGCGCCCGGCCATCGACACCGCCAACCTGCAACTGCGCAAGGGCGAGGCGAACGCGGCCTTCGACACGCTCGTGGTCCTTAGCGACACTGCGCCACTGGCGCTGCCGCTCTATGCCGCCACGCTGCAGCAAGCCGCCATGGCCGCGCACCGCGAAGCCGACGCGCTCGAACTGCTGCAGCGTCGCTATGTCGAGTCGCCCTCCATCGACGTGCTCGAAGCGCTGATGGCGCTCGGCGGCAAGCCGAGCGCCACCGCCGAAGAACCGAACCCTACGCCGCGCGACGGCTATATCGCGCACCTCGCGCAGCAGCCCTCGCTGGTGGCGGCCTCGCGCTGGCTCGCGGGCGAACGCTTCGAGCACGAGCAGTTCCATCCACAGGTGCAGCGCGCGCTCGACCAGGCCACGCGGCCGCTCATGCGCTACCGCTGCGCGGCCTGCGGCTTCGAGGCGCACCAGTACTTCTGGCACTGCCCCGGCTGCCAGGCATGGGACAGCTATCCGCCGCGCCGCGTCGAAGAACTCTGATCACGTTTCTGAACAATGGTCACATGGAGGCTCGTCGAGCCTTCATGCGTCAACGCCCTCTTCACATACCTCGTTGAGCGCGGGCCGACGATTCCGTCGGCTGTCATTCATCAACGAATAGAGGGAGTTCTCAAATCATGTTCAAGAAGATCCTGGCCACCACCGCCATGCTGTTCGCGATCGCCGCGTCCGCGGCCGTCGATGTCAACAAGGGCACCGAAGCCGATCTCGACGGCATCAAGGGCGTCGGCCCGTCGATGTCCAAGCGCATCCTCGAGGCGCGCAAGGAGGGCGAATTCAAGGACTGGCCCGACTTCATGCAGCGTGTGAAGGGCGTGAAGGAGAAGAAGGCGGCCAAGCTGTCGGCCGACGGTCTCACGGTCAACGGCAAGAGCTTCGGCGATGCGGCACCCGCCGCATCGAAGGATGCGAAGGCTCCGGCCAAGGCCGCCAAGCCCTGATTCCGCTTCGGTAGCAATATGCAAAGCCGCCTACGGGCGGCTTTTTCATGGGTGCCATGGCAAGGAGATGGCAGGGAAATGCCTCAGGAAGTGGTCCGGAATTTGCACGTAAGCTCCCTTTCGTTTTGCTTTCAACATATTCCGGAGAGAGTCAATGAATCACAAGTTCGGCATTGCCCTCGCGGGCCTCACCCTCGGCGCCGCGGCCTTCGCTCAGACCAAGTGGGACCTGCCCACGGCCTACCCGGCCACCAACTACCACACGGAAAACATCACGCAGTTCGCAAAGGACGTGGACGCGGCCACCGGCGGCAAGGTGAAGATCACGGTGCATGCCAACGCTTCGCTGTTCAAGGCGCCCGAAATCAAGCGCGCGGTGCAGAGCGGCCAGGCGCAGGCCGGCGAGATCCTGCTGGCCAACTTCGCCAACGAGAACCCGATCTACGCGCTCGACGGCGTGCCCTTCCTCGCCACCACCTACCCCGAGGCCCGCAAGCTCTACGACGCATCGAAGCCCGCCATGGAGAAGCTGCTCTCGGCCCAGGGCATCAAGGTGCTGTTCGTGGTGCCGTGGGCGCCGCAGGGCATCTACACCAAGAAGGAGATCGGCTCGGTGGCCGACCTGCGCGGCATCAAGTGGCGCGCCTACAGCCCCGCCACTGCCAAGATCGCCGAGCTCATCGGCGCCCAGCCGGTGCAGATCCAGCAGGCCGAGCTCAGTGCAGCCATGGCCACCGGCGTGATCGAGAGCTACATGAGTTCGGGCTCCACCGGCTACGACACCAAGACCTACGAGCACATCAAGAACTTCTACGACACGCAGGCCTGGATCCCCAAGAACGCGATCCTGGTGAACGCCAAGGCCTACGACGCGCTCGACGCCGCTACCAAGGCCGCCGTCGCAAAGGCCGCGGCCGATGCCGAAGCCCGCGGCTGGAAGGTGGCGCAGGAGAAGAACGAGGAATACAAGCGCCTGCTCGCCGAGCGCGGCATGAAGATCCACAAGCCTTCGCCCAAGCTCGACGCCGACATGCGCCAGGTCGGCGGCATCATGCAGGCCGACTGGCTGAAGGTGGCGGGCGCCGATGGCGCCGCGATCGTCGACGCCTACAAGAAAAAGTAGACCATGCGGCGCTTTCTAGACCGCCTGTACGACGGTGCAGGCGCGCTCGGCGCGCTCTGCGTGTTCCTGATCTTCGTGCTGATGATCCTGGCCGGCGTGGGCCGGCAGATGAACTGGCACGTGAGCGGGCTCAACGACGTGGTGGCCTGGCTGTGCGCCGCCGCCGCGTTCTTCGCGATGGCGCACGCCTTCCGCCACGGCGACTTCGTGCGCGTGACGCTGCTGCTCGAAGCGGTGTCGCCGAAGCTGCGGCGGGTGCTCGACGTGAGCTGCCTGCTGGTGGCCGCGGTGTCGGTGGCCTATCTCACCTACTGGGCCACCAGCTTCACCTACGAAAGCTACGAGTTCGCCGAGATGGCGACCGGCCTCGTGGTCATTCCGATCTGGATTCCGCAGTCGACCTTCGTGATCGGCTGCTGGCTGCTGCTGATCGCCATGATCGACGAACTGGTCGGCGTGGTGCGCGGCGACAAGCCCAGCTACCAGCGCGCCATCGAGGAGCGCCACGCGGCGGGCGACTTCTCCTCCGACGTCTGAACAACAACAGCAACAAAGACACCCGATGTTCGAAAACCTCTGGATGGGCGCGCTTCTGCTCGCGATCATGCTGCTGCTCCTGGCCGGCGGCGTGTGGATCGCGATGACACTGGCCATCGTCGGCTGGGTCGGCCAGGCCTTCTTCACCAACACGCTGCCAGGCAAGAACCTGTTCTCTGCCTTCTGGGAGAGCAACGCGAGTTGGGAGCTTGCGGCGCTGCCGCTCTTCATCTGGATGGGCGAGATCCTGTTTCGCACCAAGCTCAGCGAGGAGATGTTCGAGGGCCTTCGCCCCTGGCTCAACCGGGTGCCCGGCCGGCTGATGCACACCACCATCCTCGGATGCGGCGTGTTCGGCTCTGTCTCGGGCTCGTCTGCCGCCACCTGCGCGACCATCGCCAAGGTTGCCCTGCCCGAGCTCAAGCGCCGCGGCTACAACGAGAAGCTGGCCATCGGCTCGCTCGCCACAGCCGGCACGCTGGGCATCCTGATCCCGCCGTCGATCACCATGGTGGTGTACGCAGTGGCGGCCGATGCATCGATCATCCGCATATTCCTGGCCGGCTTCCTGCCGGGCTTTCTTTTGATGCTGCTGTTCTCGGGCTACATCGGCTGGTGGAGCCTGCGCCACCCCGACCAAGTGCCGCCGGCCGACCCGCCGACCAGCTTCATGGAGAAGATCAGGCTGTCGGGCAACCTCATTCCCTGCGCGCTGCTGATCGTCTTCATCGTCTGGGTGCTGGTGGCCGGCTGGGCCACCGCGACCGAGTGCGCGGCCTTCGGCGTGCTGGGCTCGCTGGCCATCGCGGCCTGGGGCCGAAGCCTGACCTGGAAGAACTTCAAGGACGGCATCATGGGCGCCACGCGCACCAGCTGCATGATCATGTTCATCCTGGCCGGCGCTGCCTTCCTCACCAAGACCATGGCCTTCACCGGCATTCCGCGCGAGCTGGCGGAGTGGGTGGACAGCATGCACCTGTCGCCCTACGCGCTGATCGGCGCGCTGGTGCTGGTGTACCTGGTGCTGGGCACCGCGCTCGACGGCATCTCGATGATCGTGCTCACGAGCGCGGTGGTGCTGCCCATGATCCAGAAGGCGGGTTTCGACCTGGTCTGGTTCGGCATCTTCATCGTGCTGCTGGTCGAGATCGCCGAGGTCACGCCGCCGGTGGGCTTCAACCTCTTCGTGCTGCAGAACATGACCGGCAAGGACAGCAACGTGATCGCGAAGGCGGCGATCCCGTTCTTCTTCTGCCTGGTGCTGTGCATCGTGCTGATCACGCTGTTCCCGAGCATCGTGACGATCCTCCCGGACCTCGTGATGGGCCGCGAGAAGTAGCCTTGCCAGGCGCCCCGGGGGCGTGCGGATAATCGCTGCCATGCTGCTGAACGCCCTCGTCATCTGCCTCGCCGCCTGCATCGGCGCCCTCATGCGCTGGGGCTTCGCCCTCTGGCTCAACCCCGGCGGCGTGATTCCCTGGGGCACGCTGGCCGTCAACCTGATCGGCGGCTACCTCATCGGCTTGGCCATCGGCATCTTCAGCGGCCTGCCGGACATCAACCCCGCGTGGCGGCTGATGGTGATCACCGGCTTCCTCGGCACGCTCACCACCTTCTCCAGCTTCTCGGCCGAAGTGGTGGGCATGCTGACCACCGGCCGCCTCGGCCTCGCCGTGGGCACGATCGCGCTGCACCTGGGTGGCTCGTTGTTCATGACCTGGCTCGGGCTGCGCACGGTGCAGGCTTTCTCAGCCTGACGAGCATGAAAATCTCGCCAAAACTGCCTTATGTCTTGCGGTTATAGATAAGGCTTTCCATAGGTCCGGCCGATAGAATCGACCCCGATGCCCCTGGTCTTTCTCGTCGCCCTCCCCTTCATCGCCAGCGTGCTGGCCGCGTTGATGCCGTCCAATGCGCGCAACCGGGAGTCGACGCTGGCGGGGCTGGTCGCGCTGGGCTGCGCGATCCAGGCCGCATGGTTCTTCCCGCAGATCGCCAACGGCGGCGTGCTGCGCCAGCAGATCGAATGGCTGCCGGCACTGGGCCTGAACCTCGTGTTCCGCATGGACGGCTTCGCGTGGCTCTTCTGCATGCTGGTGCTGGGCATCGGCGCACTGGTGGTGCTGTACGCGCGCTACTACATGTCGGCCTCCGACCCGGTGCCGCGCTTCTTTTCGTTCTTCCTCGCGTTCATGGGCGCGATGATGGGCGTGGTGCTCTCGGGCAACCTGATCCAGATGGTGCTGTTCTGGGAGCTCACCAGCCTGTTCTCCTTCCTGCTGATCGGCTACTGGCACCACCGCCGCGACGCGCGACGCGGCGCGCGCATGGCGCTCACTGTCACCGGCGCGGGCGGGCTGTGCCTGCTGGCCGGCGTGCTGGTGCTGGGCCGCATCACCGGCAGCTACGAGCTCGACAAGGTGCTCGCCTCGGGTGATCTCATCCGCGCGCACTCGCTCTACCCCGTCGCGCTCACGCTGATATTGCTGGGCGCCTTCACCAAGAGCGCGCAGTTCCCCTTCCACTTCTGGCTGCCGCGCGCCATGGCCGCGCCCACGCCGGTGTCGGCCTACCTTCACTCGGCCACCATGGTGAAGCTGGGCGTGTTCCTGATGGCGCGGCTGTGGCCCGTGCTCTCGGGCACCGAGCAGTGGTTCTGGATGGTCGGCGGCGCCGGCGCCATCACGCTGCTGCTCGGCGGCTTCATCGCGATGTTCCAGCGCGACCTGAAAGCGCTGCTGGCCTACTCCACCATCTCGCACCTCGGGCTCATCACGCTGCTGCTGGGGCTCAACAGCCCGCTCGCTGCCGTGGCGGCGGTCTTCCATGTGATGAACCACGCCACCTTCAAGGCGTCGCTCTTCATGGCGGCCGGCATCATCGACCACGAGACCGGCACGCGCGACATCCGCAAGCTCAGCGGCCTGATGCGGCTCATGCCCATCACCGGCACGCTGGCCATCATCGCCAGCGCCTCGATGGCCGGCGTGCCGCTGCTCAACGGCTTCCTCTCGAAGGAGATGTTCTTCGCGGAGACGGTGTTCATCCAGGCCACGCCCTGGGTCGACTTCAGCCTGCCGCTGATCGCCACCGTGGCGGGCATCTTCAGCGTGGCGTACTCGGCGCGCTTCGTGTTCGACGTGTTCTTCGGCCCGCCCTGCGGCGACGAGGTGCCCAGGCATCCGCACGAGCCGCCGCACTGGATGCGCGTGCCGGTCGAGCTGCTGGTGCTGGTGTGCCTGGTGGTGGGCGTTGCGCCGGCCTGGTCGGTCGGCCCGATGCTCGCGGCCGCGGCCGCGCCGGTGGTCGGCGGCACGCTGCCTGAGTACAGCCTGGCCGTGTGGCACGGCTTCAATCTTCCGCTGCTGATGAGCTTCGTGGCGCTGGCGGGCGGCGCCGCGCTGTACCTGCTGCATCGCCGCCAGCGCGCGCGCGGTGGCCTCGAACACACGCCGCTGCTGCACCGCTTCGACGGCCAGGCCATCTTCGAGCACATCATCGCGCTGCTGAGCGAGGCCGGCCGGCGCAGCCGCCGCCTCTTCGGCACCAGGCGCATGCAGTGGCAGTTGCTGCTGCTGGTGGTGGTGGCTGTGGCTGGCGCGACCGCCTCCCTGCAGCTCACGCCCGCCGCGCCCGGCACGCGCGAGCTGCTGCCTTTCTCGCCGATGTTCGCGATGACATGGCTCATCGGCGGCACCTGCGCGGTCGCCGCCGCCTGGCAGGCCAAGTTCCACCGGCTGGCGGCGCTGATGCTGGCCGCGGGAGCGGGGCTGGTCTCGTGCGTCACCTACATCTGGTTCTCGGCGCCCGACCTCGCGCTGACGCAACTGGTGGTCGAGGCCGTGACCACGGTGCTGATCCTGCTGGGCCTGCGCTGGCTGCCGATGCGCAGCAAGGACGTGGTGCAGCCCGCGCGCGCACGGCTCAAACCGTGGGGCCGGCGCGGGCGCGACCTGCTGATCGCGGCCATCGCCGGCAGCGGCATGGCCGCGCTGGCCTGGGCCATGATGACGCGCACCTTCCCGCAGAGCATTTCGCCCTTCTTCCTAGAACGCGCGCTCACCGAGGGCGGCGGCACCAACGTGGTCAACGTGATGCTGGTCGACTTCCGCGGCTTCGACACCTTCGGCGAGATCACCGTGCTGGGCATCGTCGCGCTCACGGTGTATGCGCTGCTGCGGCGCTTCCGCCCGGCGATCGAATCGATGGCGCTGCCGATCCAGCAGCGGCTGCAGGCCGACGACGGCAGCAGCGACCTGCTGAACCCGCGCCGCGCCAAGGACACCGCCGTCGGCTACCTGATGGTGCCGGCCGTGCTGGTGCGCCTGCTGCTGCCGGTCTCGGTGCTGGTGTCGGTCTACTTCTTCATGCGCGGCCACAACGCGCCGGGCGGCGGCTTCGTCGCGGGGCTGGTGATGTCGGTGGCGCTGGTGCTGCAGTTCATCGTCTCGGGCACCGAGTGGGTGGAAGAGCACCTGCGCATCTACCCGCGCCGCTGGATCGCCATCGGCCTGCTGCTGGCGCTGGCCACGGGTGCCGGGGCGGTGTTCTTCGGCTACCCTTTCCTCACCACGCACACTGCGCACCTGCACCTGCCGCTGCTGGGCGAAGTGCACGTGCCCAGCGCCCTCTTCTTCGACACCGGCGTGTTCGCGCTGGTGCTCGGCGCCACCATGCTGATCCTGACCGCGCTGGCCCACCAGTCGATACGAAGCCACCGCTGGGCCGACGAGCAAAAAGAAAAAGAGGCCGAGGCGACCTCCGCCGCCACCTCCGAGGGAGGAGCCGGCTGATGGAAATCGTGCTCGCACTCGCCATCGGCGTGCTCACCGGCTCGGGCGTCTACATGCTGCTGCGCCCGCGCACCTTCCAGGTCATCATGGGCCTGACGCTGATCTCTTACGCGGTCAACCTGTTCATCTTCAGCATGGGCCGGCTCAAGGTCGACAGCGAGCCGGTGCTCATCAAGGGCCTGACCGCCACGCTGGCCAACACGGCCGACCCGATGCCGCAGGCGCTGGTGCTCACCGCCATCGTGATCGGCTTCGCGATGACGGCGCTCTTCCTCGTCGTGATGCTCGCCTCGCGCGGCCTCACCGGCACCGACCACGTGGACGGTGAAGAACGGCAGGAGGCGGAGTGAAAGAGGTTTTCCACCTGCTCGACGAACTGCTGGAGTTCAGCATGCCGCACCTGGTGGCGGTGCCGATCCTCGTGCCCATGCTCACGGCCGCGCTCATGCTGCTGCTGGGCGAGAACCGCCGGCGCGCCAAGTCGGCGCTGAGCGTGGTCTCGGGCCTGGTCGGCCTGCTGGCCGCGCTGGCGCTGCTGCGCTGGGTGAACGCGCCCGACACCGGCGGCGGCCCCGGCTCCATCGGCGTCTACCTGCCGGGCAACTGGCGCGCGCCCTTCGGCATCGTGCTGGTGGCCGACCGGCTCTCGACCATGATGGTGGCGCTCACTGGCGTGATCGCCTTCGCCGCGTCGATCTACTCCACCTCGCGCTGGGACCGCGCGGGCGTGCACTTCCATCCGCTGCTGCAGCTGCAGCTCATGGGCCTGAACGGTGCCTTCCTCACGGGCGACCTGTTCAACCTGTTCGTGTTCTTCGAGGTGATGCTCGCGGCCTCCTACGGCCTGCTGCTGCACGGCTCGGGGCGGCTGCGGGTGCAGGCGGGGCTGCACTACATCGCAATCAACCTCGCGGCCTCTTCGCTGTTCCTGATCGGCGCGGCCATCCTCTACGGCGTGACCGGCACGCTCAACATGGCCGACCTGGGGCTGCGCATCGCCGAGCTCTCGCCGGGCGACCGCGGGCTGGTGCACGCGGCCACGGCCATTCTCTTCACCGCCTTCTTCGCCAAGGCGGGCGCCTGGCCCCTGAACTTCTGGCTGGTGCCGGCCTACAGCGCCGCGGTGTCGCCAGTGGGCGCGGTGTTCGCGCTGCTCACCAAGCTCGGCGTGTACACCGTGCTGCGCCTCTGGACGGTGCTCTTCGCGCCCGATACCGGCGCCTCGGCCGCCTTCGGCCAGCCGGTGCTGGTGGGCGCGGGCATCGCCACGCTTTTCGTGGCGGCCCTGGGCATCCTCGGCACGCAGCGGCTGTCCAACCTCGCGGGCTTCAGCGTGCTGATGTCGGCCGGCACGCTGCTCGCCGCGGTGGGCCTGGGGCAGCCGGCCGTGTGGGCCGGCGCGCTCTTCTACCTGCTGAGCTCCACGCTCGCGGTGAGCGCCTTCTTCCTGCTGACCGACATGATCGAGCGCTGGCGCAACGCGGGCATGAGCGTGGCGCCGCACGAGGTCGCGGGCACCGCGCCCTTCCTGGCCGAAGACCTGAGCGCGCTGAGCGACGTGAACCTCGACGACGACGCGCAGGCGCTCTACGGCCGCGCCATACCGGCGGGCGTTGCCTTCCTCGGCCTGAGCTTCATGATCTGCACGCTGCTGCTCACCGGCCTGCCGCCGCTGTCAGGCTTCGTCGGCAAGTTCGCGATGCTCTCAGGACTCATGGGTGGCAGCGGCGCCATCGGCACCGCCGGCTGGACCTTCCTGGTGCTGCTGATCGCCTCGGGCTTCCTCGCGCTGATCGCGCTGAGCCGCACCGGCATCCGCCATTTCTGGACCCAGCCGCACGGCAACCTGCCATCGCTGCCCGCGCTCGAAGTGCTGCCGGTGGCCGGCCTCATCGTCGCTTGCATCGCGCTCACGGTCTGGGCCGAGCCGGTGCTGCGCCACGCGCAGGCCACCGCCGAGGGCCTGCGCACGCCCACGGCCTATCGCGCGGCGGTGATGGAGGCGCGGCAGGTGCCGAACCCGGCGCCCGCCGCAAAGACCGAAGCAAATGCCGAAGGAAAGGCAGGCGCGCAATGAAGCGCCTGATCCCCTCCCCGCCGCTGTCGCTCGCACTGTTCGTCATCTGGCTGCTGCTCAACCAGTCGCTCGAGGCGAGCACCCTGCTGTCGGGCGTGCTGCTTGCCATCGCCGTGCCGCTGCTGACCAAGGGCCTGCGGCCGGCCACGGTGCGCATGCGCCGGCCGGGGGTGGCGCTGCGGCTGTGCGGCGTCGTGCTCTACGACATGTCGGTGTCGGTGTTCGCGGTGGCGCGTGCGCTGCTCACGCGCCGCAGCGAGAACATCCAGGCAAGCTTCCTGCGCATACCGCTGGACATGCGCGACCCCAACGGCCTCGCTGTGCTCTCGATGATCATGTGCCTGACGCCCGGCACCGCCTGGGGCGAGGTGGCCTTCGACCGCAGCACCCTGCTTATCCACGTGTTCGACCTCGACGACGAAGCCGCCTTCATCGCGCAGATCAAGAGCCGCTACGAACGTCCGCTGATGGAGATCTTCGAATCATGACGCCCATCCTTTTCTGGTCGCTCAAGTTCGCGCTGTTCCTGCTGGCGGTGGCGATGCTGTGCGCCGTCGCGCGCCTGCTGATCGGCCCTTCCGCGCAAGACCGCGTGATGGCGCTGGACTGCCTCTACATCAACGGCATGCTGATGATGCTCGTGCTGGGCATCGTCTACGCGAGCGACGTCTACTTCGCCGCCGCGATGCTGATCGCGCTCTTCGGCTTCGTCAGCTCCACGGCGATGGCCAAGTTCCTGCTGCGCGGGGAGGTGATCGAATGAACGACTTCATCGCGGGTCCGCTGCCGCTTTGGGCCGAGATCGTCACCGCGGTCTTCGCGGTGCTGGGCGCTGCCTTCGCCGCGATCGGCTCCTTCGGGCTGGTGCGCCTGCCCACTTTCTTCCGCCGCATCCACGCGCCCACGCTGGGCGCCACCGGCGGCGTGTGGTCGATGACGGTCGCCACCATCGTCTACTTCTCGGCGCAGGGCCACAGCCTCTTCATGCACGCGGTGCTCATCGTGCTGTTCGTGGCGCTCACCACGCCGGTCACCACCATCTTCCTGATGCGCGCCGCGCTGTTCCGCGAGCGGCAGAAGCACGGCGAGGTGCCGCCGCCGGCGCCGTCGGACCAGGGGCCGATCCCGCCCTACCACGGCTGAGCGGCTGGCCGGGCCGGACGCCTCAGGTCGGCAGCAGCTGCTGCATCTCCTTGGCGCGCGCCACCTCGACCTCGCGCGGCAGCGTGACCGCGTTCTTCACCGCGAGGATCTCCGCCATCACGCTCACCGCGATCTCCGGCGGCGTCTTGCTGCCGATGTAGATGCCGATGGGCCCGCGCAGCCGCGCGAGCGATTCCTCGGTCTGGTCGAAGTGCTCGATCATGCGGTCGCGCCGGGCGTCGGCATTGCGCCGCGAGCCGATGGCGCCGACGTAGAAGGCCTCGCTTTGCAGCGCCTCCAGCAGCGCGAGGTCGTCGAGCTTCGGGTCGTGCGTGAGCGCGACCACGCAACTGCGGCGGTCGGGCCTGAAGGCGGTCACCGCGTCGTCGGGCATCTCGGTCGTGATGTGCACACCAGGCAGCGACCATGCGGTGCGGTACTCGGCGCGCGGATCGCACAAGGTCACCGCGAAGCCGCTGAACTTGGCCATGGTGGCGAGGTACTCGGCGAGCTGGCCGGCGCCGATCAGCAGCATGCGGTATTCGGGGCCGAAGGTGTTCGTCAGTTCGGTGTCGTTCACCGCGAGTTCGTCGGGCGCGGTCGCCTCGGCGATGCGCACCGCGCCGGTGGCGAGCGTCACGGTGCGCTGCATGAGCTTGCCCTGCTCCAGCTGCGCCACCAGCAGCTCGAGCGAGCCGGCGTCGGGAGCGTATTCGAGCAGCAGCTCCAGCGTGCCGCCGCAGGGCAGCCCGAAGCGGTGCGCCTCGTCGGCGGTGATGCCGTATTTCACGAGCGCGGGCGGCGCGCCCAATGGCACGTCCTCGGCCTTGCCGTGGGCATGGCTGTAGCGTGCGATGAGATCGTCCTCGATGCAGCCGCCGGAGACCGAGCCCACCACCGCGCCGTCTTCCGCCAGGGCCATGATCGAGCCCACCGGCCGGGGCGACGAGCCCCAGGTGCGCACCACTGTCGCCAGCAGCGCGCGCTTGCCGGCACGCCGCCAGTCGCGCAGCGTGCGAAGCACCATGACGTCGAGGTTTTCCATGTCGCTGCAGCCCGGGTTCAGGCCGCGTCGCCGCCGGGTGCGGAGGGCGCGTCCTTGTCGTCCTTCTTGCCGAGGCCGATCTTCTTCATCAGGCCGGACATCATCCCGCTCTTCTCGGCAGGCGCCTCGGTGCCTTCAGCGGCGGCCGCCGGGGGAGGACCGTAGCGGCTCTGCATCTCGGCTTCGAAGCGCTTGAAGAAATCGTCGGCTGTGGACTTGGCAGCGCCATCGATCAGGCGCTGGCCCAGTTGGGCGATCTTGCCGCCGACCTGGGCCTGCACGGTGTAGTCGAGTTCGCAGCCTGCGGACGCGGCGGCTGGTGGAGTTGCCGCACCGGCCTCGTGCGCGGTGGCATCACCCGCAGGGGAGGCCGCCGCTTCGGTGGCGAGCGGCTTGAGCGTGACGCTCGAAGATCCCTTCGCGAAGCCGGCCACGCCGCCCTGCCCCTCGAAGGTGAGCTTGTAGCCGTCGGGCGCCACGATGTCGGACAGCAGCACCTTGCCGTTGAACTTGGCCGAGACCGGGCCGATCTTGACCGCGAGCGCGACGCTGTACTGGTTGTCGCCCACCAACTCGAACTTGTCGCAGCCGGGGATGCACTTCTTCAGCGTTTCGGGGTCGTTGAGCGCGTCCCAGGCCTGTTGTTGGGTGACGCCCAGGCGTCGGTTTCCGAGCATTTCCATGGTGGGTTTCCTTTGTCTTCCTTCCCGGCGCCGCTAGCGGCCGGACCGCATCAGGGCGGCCAGGCTCGCTGCGAGCTGTTCGAGTGCGCTGAGATTGTGAACCGCCAGCATCGCGTCCGCTTGCCGGTGCAATACGGCGGCCCCACGCGCCAGAGGGGCGTAGCCCTCGAAGCGCAGCAGCGGGTTGAGCCACAGCAGGCGGCGCGAATGGCGCTTGAGCCACAGCACCTCATGCTCCAGAACGGAGGGCTCGCCGGTGTCCAGGCCGTCGCTGATCACCAGCACCAGCGTGCGGCGGCCGGTCAGCCGGCGGGCGTGGGCGTGGCGCAGCTCGGCCAGCGAGGCGCCGAAGCGCGTGCCGCCTGCGAAATCGTCGATGGCGAGGCTGGCGGCGCCCAGCATCGCGTCGGTGTCGGCCAGCCGGAAGGCCGGCGTCAGGTCGGTCAGCCGGGTGCCGAAGGCAAACACGTCGCGGCGGCCGGCACGCCGCGTTGCGGCATGCAGAAAGGCAAGCAGCAGGCGCGCATAGCGCTCCATCGAGCCCGAGACGTCGACCAGCACCAGCAGCGGCAACGGCTGCTCGCGCCGGGCCAGCCGTGGCAGGCGCAGGATCTCGCCGCCCGTGCGCGCCGCCTCGTGCAAGACGCCCGGCCAGTGCATGCGCGCATGCTGGCGGCCCGCATCGCCGGCAGGCCGCAGGCGGCGCGACGGCAACTCGGGAATGGGCAGGCGGATGTCGCGCGCGAGCCGCTCCACCAGCCGGTATTCGGCGGCGCCGAGCGCGTTGAAGTCGGCATGCTGCAGGCGCTGCCGGTCGCTGGACGTCATGGCGGCATCGAATTCGATCTCGCGATCGGGCCTGGCCGGCTCCACAGGCTTGGCGAGTGCGCGCGGCGCACTGAGGGCTTCGCGCACGCGCGGGCGCCGCTTCGACGGCTCGGCCTTGCCTTCGGCGCTCGGCAGCATCTGGGCGAGCAGCTTGTTGGCCAGCTCCGGGTCGCGGAACCATGCGTCGAAGAGTTCGCGGAACACCATGCGGTCCTGCTCGCGGCTGACCATCACCGCCTCCATGGCCGCGCTCAGGTCGAGCTTGTCTTCGACGCCCACCAGCGTGGCGGCCTCTGCCGCCAGCGCAATGCGCATGGCGTCGGTGCGAACACCCGCCCGGCGCAGCGCCCGGCCGAAGGCGGCGATGTTGCCCGCGAGCTTGCCGCTGCGGACGTCGCCGAGTTGCTGGACGCCGGTGCTGGCCATCGGTCGATCACGCCTCGGGCTTGAGCAGGTCCGACGCCAGCTCCTGCGTCAGCGCGGCCACGTCGTCGCGCTGCTTGAAGAGGATGCCGGCGGTGTCGACCACCACTTCGGGATCGAGCTCCACCGTGTCGAGCGCGATCAGCGCCCTCGCCCATTCGACGCTCTCGGCGATGCCCGGCGCGCGCTGGAAGGCATTGGCGAAGGGCGTCTCGCGCAGCCGTGCGACGAAGGCCGCCACCTGGGCCGACAGCTTCTCGCCAGCTTGCGGCACCTGCGCGCGCACGATGGCCAGTTCGCGTTCGCGCTCGGGGTAGTCGAGCCAGTGGTAGAGGCAGCGGCGCTTGACCGCGTCGTTGAGCTCGCGCGTGCGATTGCTTGTGAGGATGGTGACGGGCGGCACCACCGCGCGCACGGTGCCCAGCTCGGGAATGCTGACCTGGTACTCGCCCAGATACTCAAGCAGGAAGGCCTCGAAAGGCTCGTCGGCGCGGTCTACCTCGTCGATCAACAGCACGGCGCCGGGCAGCGGCGTCTGCAGCGCCTGCAGCAGCGGGCGGCGAATCAGGTAGTGCGGCTGGTAGACCTCGGCTTCCACGTCACGGGCCGCGCCAGTGGCCTCGGCCGCGCGCATGTGCAGCAGCTGCGCCGCGTAGTTCCATTCGTAGAGCGCCTCGCGCTGCTCCAGGCCGTCGTAGCACTGCAGGCGCAGCAGTTCGCGGCCCAGCGCGACCGACAGCGCCTTCGCCAGCTCGGTCTTGCCGACGCCGGGCTCGCCTTCGAGCAGCAGCGGACGCTGCAGCTTGAGCGCAAGGAACACGGCCGTGGCCAGGCGCCGGTCGGCGAAGTAGCCGGCCTCCATGAGTCCGGCGGAGAGGGTGTCGATGCTGGGGAAGATCATGGCCTAGGGTAATGCAGGGGCCGCTGCATTCGGGAGCGGACAGCCGAACGCAGAAGGAATACAAAAACCACGCAGAGGTCGCAGAAGAAGCCAGATTCGATCTTTTCTGGTCTTCTTTCGCGACTTCCGCGAGAGCTTTGCGACTTCTGCGTTCGGCAATCCGATTTCGTCAGCCCAGCGCCTTGGTCACGGCCCTTTGCGTCAGCACGCTGATCAGGTTCGCGCGATACGCGGCCGAGGCATGCAGGTCGCTGTTGAGATCGCTCGCGTCGATCTTCACTGCAGCCGCTGCGGCAGCGGTGAAGCTCTTGTTGAGCGCGTCTTCCAGCCCGGCATGGCGGAACACGCCGTTGCCCGCGCCGGTGACCGCCACGCGCACGCCGCTGTCGTACTGCGCGAGGAACACGCCGACCAGCGGGAAGTTCGACGCCTTCTGGCGCAGCTTCTCGTACACGGCGCGCTTCGGAATCGGGAAGCGGATCGCGGTGATCAGCTCGCCGTCTTCCAGCGCCGTGGTGAAGAGGCCGAGGAAGAAGTCGTCGGCCGCGATCTCTCGCCTGGACGTGACGATGGTCGCGCCCGAGGCCAGCACCGCGCTGGGGTAGCACGCTGCCGGGTCGTTGTTGGCCACCGAGCCGCCGATGGTGCCCATCGCGCGCACCTGACGGTCGCCGATGCGCGAGGCCAGGTCGGCCAGCGCCGGGTAGGCAGCCTTCACGTCGGCGTTGTTCGCCACGTCGAGGTGGCGCGACATGGCGCCGACGGTGATGGCGTTACCGTTCTTCGTAATGCCGGTGAGCTCCTTGATGCCGCTCAGGTCCACGAGCTGCTCGGGTGCGGAAAGCCGCAGCTTCATCGAGGCCAGCAGGGTCTGTCCGCCGGCCAGCGGCTTGGCGCCGGCGGCCACGAGTCGTGCCGCGTCGGCCACCGAGTCGGGCCGTTCGAGTGTGAAGGCATACATGGTGTGATTCCTTCTTTATTCGTTCTTGGTTCAGGGGTTGGCGGCTGCGGACTGCATCGCCTCCCACACGCGGGCGGGGGAAGCGGGCATGTCGAAATCCTTGACGCCCAGCGGCGCCAGCGCATCGAGCACGGCATTGATCACGGCCGGCGGCGAGCCGATGGCCCCCGCCTCGCCGCAGCCCTTGGTGCCCAGCGGGTTGTGCGTGCACGGGGTGCACACGGTGTCGAGCTTGAACTGCGGGAAGTCGCCGGCGCGCGGCATCGCGTAGTCCATGAAGCTGCCGGTGAGCAGCTGGCCGGTCTCGTTGTCGTAGACGCAGTTCTCCAGCAGCGCCTGGCCGATGCCCTGCACCAGCCCGCCGTGCACCTGGCCCTCGACGATCATAGGGTTGATGATGGTGCCGAAGTCGTCCACCGCGGTGAAGCGGTCCACGCGCACCTCGCCGGTCTGCTTGTCGACCTCGACCTCGCAGATGTAGGTGCCGCCGGGGAATGTGAAGTTGGTCGGGTCGTAGAAGGCGGTTTCGTTCAGGCCGGGCTCGAGTTTGTCGAGCGGGTAGTTGTGCGGCACGTAGGCAGTCAGCGCCACTTGGCCGAACGGGATCTTCTTGTCGGTGCCCTTGACCGTGAACTCGCCGTTGGCGAACTCGATGTCGGCGTCGCTCGCCTCCATCAGGTGCGCGGCGATCTTGCGGGCCTTGGTCTCGATCTTGTCGAGCGCCTTCATGATGGCCGCGCCGCCCACCGAGATGGAGCGCGAGCCGTAGGTGCCCATGCCGAAGGGCACGCGGCCGGTGTCGCCGTGCACCACGTCGACGTTCTCGACCGGAATGCCCAGCCGCGCCGCCACCACCTGCGCGAAAGTGGTCTCGTGGCCCTGGCCGTGGCTGTGCGAGCCGGTGAACACCGTCACGCTGCCGGTGGGGTGCACGCGGATCTCGCCGCACTCGAACAGGCCCGCTCGCGCACCTAGCGCGCCCGCGATGTTCGACGGAGCGATGCCGCAGGCCTCGATGTAGCTCGAATACCCGATGCCGCGCAGCTTGCCCTTGGCCTCGCTGGCCGTCTTGCGCGCGGCGTAGCCGTCGACCTCGGCGAGCACGCGGGCCTTGTCCATGCAGGCGTGGAAGTCGCCGGTGTCGTACTGCAGCGCCACCGGCGTCTGGTACGGGAAGGCGGTGATGAAGTTGCGCTTGCGGATCTCGTCCTGCCCCAGGTTCATCTCCCAGGCACAGCGCGACACCAGCCGCTCCAGCAGGTAGGTGGCCTCGGGCCGCCCAGCCCCGCGGTAGGCATCGACTGGCGCGGTATTGGTGAACCAGGCGTCCACCTCGACGTAGATCTGCGGCGTGGTGTACTGGCCAGCCAGCAGCGTGGCATAGAGGATGGTCGGCACCGCCGTCGAGAAGGTCGACAGGTAGGCGCCGAGGTTGGCATCGGTATGCACGCGCAGCGCGAGGAACTTGCCATCCTTGTCCATCGCCATCTCGGCGTGGCTCACGTGGTCGCGGCCATGGGCGTCGGAGAGGAAACACTCCGAACGGTCGGCCGTCCACTTGATGTTGCGGTTGAGCTGCCTGGCGGCCCAGGTCAGGCACACGTCCTCGGCGTACAGGAAGATCTTGGAGCCGAAGCCGCCGCCCACATCGGGCGCGATCACTCGCACCTTGTGCTCGGGCAGGCCCAGCACGAAGGCCGTCATCAGCAGGCGCTCGACGTGCGGGTTCTGGTTGGACACGTACAGCGTGTAGTCGTCGCCCGCGCGGTTGTAGCTGCCGATGGCCACGCGCGGCTCGATGGGGTTGGGCACCAGCCGGTTGTTGACCAGGTCGAGCTTCGTCACGTGCGCGGCGCTCGCGAACACCGCGTCGACCGCCGCCTTGTCGCCCAGCGCCCACTTGTAGCACTGGTTGTCGGGGGCTTCGTCGTGCAGCGTGACGCCACCGGACTTCTTCGCGGCGTCGGCCACGCTCACCAGCGCGGGCAGCACCTCGTAGTCGACCACCACCGCCTCGGCGGCGTTCCTCGCCTGCTCGACCGTCTCGGCCACCACCATGGCCACGTGGTCGCCGACGTAGCGCACCTTCCTGATCGCGAGGATCGGGTGCATCGGCTCCTTCATCGGGGTGCCGTCGGGGTTGTTGATGAGCCAGCCGCAGGGCAGCCCGCCCATCTTTCCCTCGATGTCCTTGCCGCTGAAGATGCCGACCACGCCGGGCATCTTCAGCGCCTGGGCGGTGTCGACCGACTTGATGAGGGCGTGCGCGTGCGGCGAGCGCACGAAGACCGCATGGCTCTGGTTGGCCAGCGTGATGTCGTCGGTGTAGTTGCCCGCGCCGGTGAGGAAGCGGTAGTCCTCCTTGCGGCGGACCGCCTCGCCGATGTGCGGCAGGTTCGAGAAATCGGAAGCGCCCATGTCGCTCTCCTCAGGCCGTGGCCGTTGCCTTGACGGGAGTGCCCGAGGCCATGGCCTCGCCGCCCATCTTCACTGCCTTGACGATGTTCTGGTAGCCCGTGCAGCGGCACAGGTTTCCGTCGAGCAGTTCGCGGATCTCGGATTCGCTCGACTTGGGGTGGTGGGTGCACAGATCGATGGCGCTCATGACCATGCCCGGGGTGCAGAAGCCGCACTGCAGGCCGTGGCACTCCTTGAAGGCCGCCTGCATGGGATGCATGGTGCCGTCGGCCTCGGCGATGCCCTCGATGGTGGTGATGTCGGCGCCGGCGGCCTGGGCCACCAGCACGTTGCACGACTTGACGGCCCGGCCGTTCACATGGACGGTGCAGGCGCCGCACTGGGCGGTGTCGCAGCCGACGTGGGTTCCGGTGAGATGGAGATGCTCGCGCAGAGCGTGTACGAGGAAGGTGTTGGGAGGAGCGTCGACCGTGACCTGGCGGCCGTTGACCTTGAAAGCGACCTGCATTTGGCTGTCTCCGTAAAAGGTGATGGCTGTTTCAGCGAAAGCATCTTGGATGCCGACCTTTGGCACTATCCTAGGCAAAACCCTTGACACTTGCACAGAGCGCGCGAAATTCTCAAAATGAAACAGCTTGCCATCCGGCGGGCCAGGAAAAGCCTGCATACATGCGCGAAAAACCACGATGTCTGTATCAATCGTTTCGCAGCCGCCTGAGCGTTCCCTGGCAATTGCCCAAGCCCGCCGCGAACTGATCGAAGGCGAGCCGGCGCCCCGCGCACGCGGCGCCGCCTGCATCGACTCGTGGATCACCCGCTCCTGGCAGCGCTGCATCGAGGCCGGCCGCCAGCCGCAGCAGCGCGTCAACTTCGATCCGGTGAGCCGCTCGGCCAGCATCGACATCGTCGAGCGCAACCGGGCGCTCGTCGCCGCGGCCCGGCCGGTGATAGAGCAGCTCTCCCGCGCCATCGCCGACACACGCTATTTCGCCGTTCTCACCGATGCCCAGGGCATCGTGGTCGAAGTGGGCAACCTGCCCGACGGCACCGATGCGGCGAGCCGCTACGCGCGCGATATCGCCCGCATCGGCGTCGATCTTTCGGAGCGCGCCATCGGCACCAGCGCCATCGGCACGGCGCTGGCCGAGCAGGAATCGGTATGGCTGCACCGCGGCGAGCACTTCTTCGACGACACCAGCGTCTACAGCTGCGCCGGAGCCCCGCTCTTCGGTCCCCGGGGCGACTGCATCGGCATGCTCGACCTGACCGGAGTGCACGTGGTGGAGCGCCCCGAGCTGCGCCACCTGGCGACCCTGTCGGCGCGCAACATAGAGAACATGCTGGTGATGCGCGAGCCCTGCGAGCTGCTGCTGCACCTGGCCTGGCCGGGCAGTTCGGGCGGCGAGGCCACCGAGGGGCTGCTGTGCATCGACGCCGTGGGCAACGTGACGGGCGCCAACGCGGCGGCACGTCAGATGCTGCACCAGCCGCTGTCGCGCAGCGAGCACGCCCTGAACTTCAACGACCTGTTCGCCCTGCCACTTCACATGATGTTCGACGCGGCCCGCCGCGGCGACGCCGTGCTCGAGGTGCCGCTGTGGTCCGGCCTGCGGGTGCAGGTGCGGCCACGGCGCGGCGGCAGCAAGGGCCCGTCCGCCACCTCCCTTTCCACCGACAGCCGGCCGAGGCTGCGCGATGTGGAAACCGCGCTGATCCGCAAGGCGGTGGCCGATGCGCGCGGCAACGTGGCGGAGGCCGCGCGCACATTGGGCATCAGCCGGGCGACCGTCTACCGCAAGCTGTGGCGCGGGCGGCCTGCCGGGGCTCCGGACTGAAGCAGGCCCCGGCCGTTCAGTCTTCGTTCAGGCGCCGACCGGCACCTTGTCCAGGAAGCCCGTCACCGAACGCAGCTTGCCTGCGTCGACCTGCGCAAAGTCGGTACCCTGGATCAGGTCTTCGGCACCGCTCGGTCCCAGCGTCCACGAGAAGCGCAGATGGTCACCGTACGAGTCGGCCTTGCCCAGCAGGTTGAAGCGGAAGCCCGGGTAGCGCTGGTGAACCGCGCCGACCAGCGCGCTGATCTGCTCGTGCCCGCTGGCCTGCGCGATCGGGTCGACGTAGTGCGCGTCGGCGGTCCAGCCGGCCTCGATCAGCGCGGCGCGGCGGGCCGCGTCGGTCTCGTTCCAGACAGCGATGTAGCGTTGGGCAATGGTGGTGGCATCGTGTGCAGCGGTGTTCATGGTGACCATTCCTTTGGTGGTTTCCGGCCCGCAACATCGCGGGGTGAAGGAATGGTCGCGCCGCACGCGATCCGGGTCGATGACCTCTCGGGTCATGGAATGCGGCTGCCGGAGGCCCCCTTCCCCACCGCTCCTCGCGATCACATGGCGTCGAGGGGAAAGACCGGCCGGTGCACCTTGCCGAACGGGAACAGGCTGTAGTCCGAACTGGTGACACCGGGGCTGTCGCACTCCACCAGCGCGGCGGAGAGCGGCTCGAACACCGGCCGGCAGTACATGCGCGACTTGAGCAGCAGAAAGCGTTCCTTTCGTGGATCGAGCCCCGCGCATTCGAAGACGCCGATGTCCCACGGCTCCTGCGTGCGCTCGGTCACCACGATGCGCGCCGCGCCCGTGTCGAAGAGCACCGTGCGGCCCATGCTGCTGTGCTGGCCGGTGTAGGTGGGGCCGGTGATGACGTACTCGCCGTTGGAGATGGTGCGCACCGTGCCCGTCAGCAGCACCGGCGTTTTCTCCAGCCCGATGCCCGCGAGCGAGACCTTGTTGCCCAGCGCCACCGTCACCTGCGCGCCCTCGCCGGCCGCGACGAGCTGCGCCACCGCCTCGGGGTCGCACAGCGGACCGACGCCGATGCCGTGCAGCCCCTGCGCCAGCGCTTCCTGCAGCACGTCCATGGTGTCGCAGCTTCCGCCGGACATGCAGTTGTCGCCATGATCGAGCAGCAGCACCGGGCGCGTCGCGCTCTCGGCAATCAGCTTCGCACGCGCGACCGACTCCGCCAGCGGCTCGCTGCGGTAGACGAAGGACTCGCGCTGTGCCCACATCTGCGCCGCGATGCGGTCGGCCGTGGCCTGCGCGCGTTCGGGCGAATGCGCATCGACGGCGATCACGCTCATGCATGGCGCCTCGATGTCCGACAGCGAGAAGCCCGCGAGGATCGACACCGCCAGCGACTCCGCCTTTTCGGCTTCGCGCGCCGCCTCGATGGCCTGCTTCATCGCGCCGGAGAAGGAGGCGCTGCGCAGCGTGTGCGCCATCAGCGGCAGCCGGTGCCAGCGCATGTGCGGCTTGCTGCTCCCCGCGAGCATGTCGAGGAGCAGCCGCCCGGCATGCTCGCCGGTTTCGTACATGTCGACGTGCGGGTAGGTCTTGAAGCCGACGATCACGTCCGCGTTCTCCACCATCGCTGGTGTGACGTTGGCATGCAGGTCGAGCGCCACGCCGATGGGCACGCCCGGCGCCGCCGCACGAAGGCGCACCAGCAGGTCGCCTTCGCCGTCGGCGCTGTTGTGCGCGACCATCGCGCCGTGCAGGTCAAGCAGGATGGCGTCGCAGCCCGGGGCCGCATCGACGATGCATTGCGTCAGCTGCGTGTAGGCCTGCGCGTCGACCGGCCCGCTCGGGTTGGCCGAGGCCGACACCGGCGTGACCACCGTCGCGCCCGCCGCTTCGGCAAGGTCGATGAAGGCCGACATCGCGGTGCGCATGCCCTTGTTGTCGCGGTAGGCCTGTTCGCCGAAGGTCGGGCCGTCGGGCCCGAAGGCCGAGAGCGGCGTGGGCACGGGCGAGAAGGTATTGGTCTCGTGGTTCAGACGCGCGATCAGCACCTTCATTGCGCCACTCCCGCGCTGCGCAGCATCGCCTGCAGCAGCACGTTGCAGCCGGCCTCCAGGTGATCGGGCTGCGCGTCCTCGATCTCGTTGTGGCTGATGCCGTCGCGGCAGGGCACGAAGATCATCGCCGTGGGGCACACGCGCGCGAGGTACACCGCGTCGTGGCCCGCGCCGCTGATCACGTTCATCCAGCTCAGGCCCTGCGCCTGCGCGGCATCGCGCACGGCCGACACGAGCCCGGGCGTGAAGGGCTGCGGCGGGAAGTACACGACCTGCTCCACCGACATCTCGACCCTGACCTTCGCGGCGATGCGCTGCACGGTTTCCTTCAGCGCGGCGTCCAGCGCCGACAGCACCGTGTCGTCGGCCGCGCGCAGGTCGACGCTGAGCTTCACCCGGCCCGGGATCACGTTGCGCGAGTTCGGGTACGCGTCGATCCAGCCGACGGTGCCACGCGCATGCGGCGCATGGGCCAGCGCGATGCGGTTGACCTCGATCACGAGTTCGGAGGCGGCCAGCAGCGCGTCCTTGCGCAGCGCCATCGGCGTGGGGCCGGCATGGGCTTCCATGCCCTGCACCACCACGTCGTACCAGCGCTGGCCCAGCGCGCCTTCGACCACGCCGATGACGCGCTCGCTGGCTTCGAGCACCGGGCCCTGCTCGATGTGCGCCTCGAAGTACGCGCCCACCGGCGACGCTGCCGCCGAGACGGATGCGCTGCCCGCATAGCCGATGGCAGCCAGAGCGTCGGAGACGCTGATGCCGTCGTTGTCGCGCTGCGCCAGCGCATGCTCCAGCGTGAAGGCGCCGGCGAACACACCCGAGCCCATCATCACCGGCACGAAGCGCGAGCCTTCCTCGTTGGTCCACACCGCCACCTCGAGCGGCGCTTCGGTCTGAACCCCGGCGTCGTTCAGGGTGCGGATCACCTCCAGCCCGGCGAGCACGCCGTAGTTGCCGTCGAACTTGCCGCCCGTGGGCTGCGTGTCGATGTGGCTGCCCGTGGAGACGGGCGGCAGCGCGTCGTTGCGCCCGGCACGGCGCGCGAAGATGTTGCCGATGGCGTCCACGCGCACCTCGCAGCCCGCCTCGCGCGCCCAGCGCGAGAACAGGTCGCGGCCCTGGCGGTCGAGGTCGGTCAGCGCGATGCGGCAGACGCCGCCTTTCTCGGTGGCGCCGAGCTTCGCCAGTTCCATCAGCGAGTTCCAGAGCCGGCGGCCGTCGATGCGGAGTTCGTTGTGAGAGTTCTTCATGGCTTTCGAAAACGGTTGATGTGGAGAGCGCTCAGGCGAGCCCCACGCCCAGGTAGCGGTCTTTCACTTCGTGGTCGGCCATGAAGTCGGCATTGCCGGCCTCGTGCACGATCACGCCCTGCTCCACGATGTAGTGGCGGTCGGCCAGCTGCACGCAGACTTCCAGGTTCTGCTCGACCAGCAGGATCGCCACGCCGGCGGCCTTGATGGTCTTGAGCTGCGCGACGATCTCTTCGACGATCACCGGCGCCAGGCCTTCGACCGGCTCGTCGAGGATCAACACGCGCGGATGGTTCATCAGCGCCCGGCCGATGGCCAGCATCTGCTGCTCGCCGCCCGAGAGCTGCCCGCCGCCGTTGCGCCGGCGTTCCTTCAGGCGCGGGAAGATGCGGTAGATGTCGTCCAGCTGCCAGGGCGACTGGCGCCGCTGGCCGAGCAGCAGGTTCTCTTCCACCGTCAGCAGCTTGAAGATGCCGCGGTGCTCGGGCACCAGGCACACGCCGCGCGTGGCGATGCGGTGCGCGGGCATGCCCGCGATGTCGGCGCCCTGGAAGCGCACGCGTCCGCTCGTCGGCGTGACCGCGCCGGCAATGCTCTTGAGCGTGGTCGACTTGCCCGCGCCGTTGCGTCCCAGCAGCGTGACCAGCTCGGCCTCGCCCACGGTCATCGACACGCCCTGCAGCACATGGCTCTTGCCGTAGTGGGCATTCAGCTTCTCGACTTCGAGGATGTTCATGCCTTGCCTCCCGTGATCATGTTGCCGAGGTACGCAGTGCGCACGCGCGCGTCGGCGCGGATGTCGCCCGGAAGCCCCTCGGCCAGCACGCGGCCCAGCTGCATCACGGTCACGGTGTCGGAGATGTCCATCACGATGTTCATGTTGTGCTCGATGAGGACCACGGTGTGCGCGTCGCGCAGGCCGCGGATCAGCTGCTTCATGTCGTCGAGGTCGTCGATACCCATGCCCGATGTCGGCTCGTCGAGGAAGATCGCCTTCGGCCTCGCCGCAAGCGCCATGCCCACTTCGAGCCGGCGCTGCTGGCCGTGCGAGAGCTCGCCGGCCGGCGTGTTCGCCAGCCGCTCCAGCCCGATGCGCTGCAGCACCTCGTCGACGATCCGCGTGCAGGCCAGTTCGCCGACCGGCGCGCGCCAGCAGTTCATGGCCCGGCGCGGCGAAACGCCCTGCGCCGCCACGCGCAGGTTCTCACGCACCGGAAGGCTCAGGAACAGCGCGGTGACCTGGA
Organism: Variovorax sp. 278MFTsu5.1; assembly: GCF_048305045.1. Taxonomy (NCBI): domain Bacteria; kingdom Pseudomonadati; phylum Pseudomonadota; class Betaproteobacteria; order Burkholderiales; family Comamonadaceae; genus Variovorax; species Variovorax sp. 278MFTsu5.1. The sequence goes on along the minus strand of NZ_CP157622.1, from coordinate 2,001,950 downwards.
AGGAACGTGCCATGCCGCGCTGCACGCGCTTGTGGTCGGGCTCGCGCGTCACGTCGTGGCCGTCGAACAGAATCCGCCCGCCGGTGGTCACGCCGGTGCCGGTGAGCATGTGGAACAGCGTGGTCTTGCCCGCGCCGTTGGGGCCGATCACCGAATGCACCGTGTTGCGCCGGATCTTCAGGTCGACCCCTCCGAGCGCCGCGAACTTGCCGTAGTGCTTGGTGACGCCTACGGCTTCGATGAGGACGTCGCTCATGCTTTTTCTCCTTGGGCGGCAGGCGAGACAGGGTCGGCCGGCGCCTTGCGGAAGATGCGCTTCCACGCGCTCTCGCCCAAGCCCCAGAGCCCGCGCTGCATGCCGATGCTCACACCGATCAGCAGGAGCCCCAGCAGCAGCAGCCAGCGCGGCCACAGCGTGGAGAGCCAGTCGGCCAGCAGCACGTAGAAGGCCGAGCCCAGCACCGAGGCGAAGAGGTTGCCGGTGCCGCCGATCACGGTGATGACCAGGATCATCTCGCTCGTGTGGTACTCGGCGTTCGACAGCGGCGCGATGCCGGTCATCATCGCGTGCAGCCCGCCCGCGAGGCCGGTGACGGCGCCCGAGATGACGAAGGCCAGCAGCTTGAAGCGCTTGAGGTCGTAGCCCACGGCGGCGGCACGATCCTCGTTGTCGCGGATGGCCAGCAGCGTGCGGCCGAAGACCGAATCGGTCACGCGCAGCAGCAGGCCGAAGGCGAACAGGAACACCACGGCCACGAAGGCGTAGTACTTCCAGGGCGTGTCCATGAAGCCGGGGCGCGGCACGTCGAGCAGGCCGTTGTCGCCGCCGGTGAGGCCGGTGGCGGTGTAGGCGATGAAATAGAACATCTGCGCGAAGGCCAGCGTGAGCATCACGAAGTAGGTGCCGCGCTGCCGGATGGCGACCCAGCCCACCACCGCCGCCCCGAGCGCACCCATCGCCGCGGCGGCGAGCAGCGCGAGCGGCATCGGCAGGCTCAGCCGCGTGAGCAGGATGGCGATGGTGTAGCTGCCCAGCCCGAAGAAGATGCCCTGCCCGAAGGAGAGCAGCCCGGTGTAGCCCAGCAGCAGGTTGCAGCCCAGCGCGGCCAGCGCGTAGATCAGCACCTCGCTGGCGAGCGAGCCCGAGCTCAGCACCAGCGGCAGGCCCAGCACCGCGATCAGCGCCAGGAGGAAAGTGATTTTTCTCGGCATGGCGTTTCCGTTCATGCTTTGCGGCCGAGCAGGCCATGCGGGCGCAACAGCAGCACGGCCGCCATCGCGATGTAGATCATCAGGCTCGCCCCCGGTGGCCAGATCGTGCTCATGAGGCTCTGCACGATGCCGATGAGCAGGCCGCCCACGAGCGCGCCACCGAAGCTGCCGAGCCCGCCGATCACCACCACAACGAAGGCCACGGCCAGCGCCTCGACACCCATGAAGGGCTCGGCGCCGCGGATCGGCGCGGCCAGCACGCCCGCCAGCGCCGCCGTGGCCGCTCCGAGCGCGAACACCAGGCTGAACACGCGGAACACGTTGATGCCGAGCAGCGACACCATCTCGGTCGACTCGCTGCCCGCGCGCACCGCGCTGCCCAGGCGAGTGCCCTCGAGCACCCACCACAGCAGCACCGCGAGCACGGCCGTGAAGCCGATCACGAAAAGCCGGTACTTCGGATAGACGAACGAGCCCCACATCACCACGCCCTGCAGCAGGTCGGGCGTGGCGACGCTGTTGCCCAGCGGGCCCCAGAACACGATCACCATCTCCTGCACCGCGAGCGCGAGGCCCACGGTGACGAGGATGTGAAACTCGTGCGCCTTGGCGTAGACGCGGCGCAGCAGCAGCTTCTCGGCCAGCCAGCCCAGCGCGCCCACGAAGAGCGGCACGAGCACCAGCGCGAGCCAGAAGTCCAGGCCCCATTGCATGGCCTGGAAGCAGAGATAGGCGCCCAGCAGATAGAAGGCCCCGTGCGCGAAGTTCACGAAGCGCAGCAGGCCGAACACGATGGACAGGCCGACCGCCAGCAGGAAATACAGCATGCCGATGCCGATTCCGTTGATGGTCTGGAGCAGGTAGACGGACATGGGCGAGTCGGTGTCCCTGTTGCTTCCTCAGGCCAGCTTGCAGCCGGTCTTGTCGACGGGGAGGAAGGACTTGCCGGAGCTCACCACGTCGACGTAATCTGCGGGGTTCGCCATCTTCGACTTGGCCTTGCCCTTGAGCAGGTAGTAGTCCTTGACGACCTGGTGGTCGGCCTTGCGGATCTCCTCGCTGCCGGTGAGTCCGTCGAACTTCATGCCCTCGAGCGCGGCGATCACCGCCTTCTGGTCGACCGAGCCGGCCTTCACGATGCCGTCGATCAGGATCTTGGTGCAGATGTACGAGCCGGCGAGGCTGTAGTTGGGCACGATCTTGAGCTTGTCGGCGGTGCGCTTCACCAGGTCCTTGTTGAGCGGCGTGTCGGCCGTGTGCCAGTACTGCGCGCCGAAGTAGACGCCGTCGCACAGGTCGGCGCCGAGTTCGTCGAACTGCTCCAGGCCCGAGGCCCAGGCCATGAGGATCGTCATGTTCTTGTGCATGCCGAAACTCACCGCCTGGCGCAGCGCGGCCGACGACTGGGCGCCGAAGTTCAGCAGCAGCAGCACGTCGGGCTTGGCGGCCATGGCGTTGGTGAGGTAGCCGCTGAACTCCTTCTCGGTGAGCGAGTGGTAGCTGTTGCCCACGTGCTCGATGCCTTTCTCCTGGAAGATGGTCTTGGCGGCGCTCAGCAGGCCGTCGCCGAACACGTACTGCGGCGTGATGGTGTACCAGCGCTTGGCCTTCGGCATGCTGGCGATCAGCGGGCGCACCGTCTGCTCGATCGCACCGAAGGTGGGCACCGACCAGCGGAAGGTGGCGGGGTTGCAGTCCTTGCCGGTGATCTCGTCGGCGCCCGCGGTGGTGATGAACAGGCCGCCGGCCTTCTCGGCCTCCTTGCCCATGGCCAGCGCCTCCGACGACAGGATGCCGCCCGCGAAGAACTTCGCGCCCTGCTGTTGCGAGGCTTCCTGCACCTTGCGCACGGCAGTGGCCGGCTTGCCTTCGGTATCGAGCACCGTGTAGGCCAGCGGACGCTTCAGCACGCTGCCGTACTGCTCGATGGCCAGCTTCATGCCCAGGTCGGCGAACTTGCCGTTGGCCGCGAACGCGCCCGACATCGGGACCGGGCAGCCGAATCGGATCGCGTCGGCCGACTGGGCGAAGGCGGCGCGGCCGCCCAGGAGCGAGGCGGGGGCAGCCGAGAGGGCGGCCAGCTGAAGAAGTTGTCTGCGTTGCATGAGTTCTCCGGTCGTTGGTGGGGAAGAAAGAAAGGGAACCAAGGGAAACGGGTGCCTGCGATTGCCGGCGAATTTAAGCGGATAAATTGGATTAATATGCTGGTAAAAACCCGCTAGCAAGCCCTGTGCCCAAGACCAGACCAATCCCCCGCACGGCGCCGTTTAAGATCGCGCGCTGTTGCGCATCCCGCGCATCTCCCGATGGGCATGGAGCGTTTCAATGAGAGTGGGGCAGAACCGTCCTAAGCGGCAGAAGCTCTCGGACGTCATCGTCGAAGACGTCAAGCGCTGGATCGTTGCGGAGCGCAAGCAGCCCGGCGACCGGCTACCGAACGAGAAGGAACTGATCGAGCTCTTCGGCTATTCGAAGAGCACCGTGCGCGAGGCGCTCAAGGCGCTGGAGGTGCGCGGCCTGATCTCCATCCGCACCGGGCCCGGCGGCGGTGCCTACCTGCAGCAGGTGTCGGTGGAGCACGCGTCGGAGCCGCTGCGCAACTTCCTGCACTTCCACCATCTCGACGGCCATCACATCTACCAGCTGCGCAAGGCGCTGGAGCCCGAGCTGGCCGTGAGCGTGGTGGGCAAGCTGACGCCCGAGCAGTTCGAGAAGCTGGAAGAAAACGTCCGGCTGTGCACGGTCGAACCGACCAGCGAGGACGAACTGCGCATCCAGCGCGAAGCCGAACTCGCCTTCCACACCATGCTGGCGGAGAGCTGCCCCAATCCGGTGCTCTCCTTCATGTGCCGCTTCCTCAACGACCTGCTGCGCGACCTCGTGGTCTACAAGAAGGCGCTCGACCATCACCACTTCGGCGAGGCGAACGTCGACTATCACACGCAGCTTCTCGCGGCCTACCGCAGGGAAGACGCCGACGAGGTGCGCCGCCTGATGACCGAGCACATGGTCGACGCCGAGCAGCACATGCACGAGATGGAGGCGCACATCGGCGCCAGGCACCTGCTGCTGCCGAGCGGGCAGCGCTGAGCTTTCGCCGACTTCTTCTACTTCCGGTGCGCCTGCTCCAGGCACTCCTGGAACGCCAGAACCGCCCGCGACGGCTTCGGCGAACGCCGCAGCAGGCTCACGAAGCGGCACGCATAGTTGAAACGCGCCGGCAGCACCGCCTTCATGAGCCCGCGCTCCTCGAACACCTGCGCGTAGTGGTCGGGCAGGAAGCCCAGGAAGCGCCCCGAGAGGATCAGCGTCGCGATCGCCTCCTGGTCGAAGCCCGTGGCCATGCGCGACAGCTTCGCGCGGTGGCTCAGCTCCATGTTGGGCGAGTGGTAGCCCAGCCCCGCGAAATGGTGCTCGCGCAGCCGCGCCCAGGTGAGCTTGTCGTGGCTCACGCCGAAGAGCGGATGCCCCGCGCCGCAGTAAAGCAGCATGGTCTCGTCGAACAGGTCGGCATACACCAGGCTCTTGGATGCGCGGTGCGCCGGGATGATGCCGATCTGGAAGTTGCCCTCCAGCACGCCCTGCTCGATGGCGTTGATCGAGCCCACGTGCACCGCCAGCCGCACCTCGGGCGCGATCTCGGTGAAGCGCGCGATCGCCTCGCCGATGCGCGCCTGCGGGTTGGTCGCCGTCTTGTCGAACAGCGCCACGTCGAGCTGTCCGCCCATGCGGTTGTGGATGTCGTCGATGCTGCCGCGGAAGGCGTCGACCGAGGCCAGCAGGCGCAGCGTCTCGTCGTACACGCGCTGCCCCTCGGCGGTGAGCGCGAAGCCCGCCCTGCCCCGCCGGCACAGCACCAGCCCCAAACGGGTTTCCAGGTCCTTCACATGGCGGCTCACGGTGGAGGTGCCGATGTTCAGCTCCAGCTCGGCGGCCGCCATGCCGCCGCAGTCGACCACGCTCCTGAACACCTTGAGCAGGCGCAGGTCCATGTCGCTGAGCTGCCCCAGCACGGCGCGGTTGCGGGTGCCGGAGGCACCATTTCGGGCTTTCGCCTTTACTTGCATGAAACGTCAAGTGAACATTGATATTGCGCCATTCTCCACACTGAAGGGCTTGCGAACAATCGGCGCATCCCTTCACCTCCGGAGCCCGCCGCGCGCGGGAATCGACATGACCCTCGCAGCAGCCCCTGCCCTCGAATCCGCATCGGCCGTGCGCACCGACGCCGCCTGGCTCGACGCGCACTGGATGCCCTACACCGGCAACCGCAACTTCAAGGCCGATCCGCGCATCGTCGTGGAAGCCAAGGGCGCCTACTTCACCGACTCCGAAGGCCGCAAGATCTTCGACGGCCTCTCGGGCCTGTGGTGCTCCGGCCTGGGCCACGGCCGCCCCGAGATCACCGAGGCGGTGAGCCGCCAGATCGCCAAGCTCGACTACTCGCCCGCCTTCCAGTTCGGCCATCCGCTCTCGTTCGAGCTGGCCAACAAGATCAAGGAGATGACGCCCGCCGGCCTCGACTACGTCTTCTTCACCGGCTCGGGCTCGGAAGCCGCCGACACTTCGCTGAAGCTGGCGCGCGCCTACTGGCGCACCAAGGGCCAGGCGAGCAAGACCCGCCTGATCGGCCGCGAGAAGGGCTACCACGGCGTCAACTACGGCGGCATCTCGGTCGGCGGCATCGCGGCCAACCGCAAGCTCTTCGGCCAGGGCGTGGAAGCAGACCACCTGCCGCACACGCAGCTCGCCTCGAACGCCTTCACGCGCGGCATGGCCGACAACGGCGTCGAGCTGGCCGACCGCCTGCTCGACATCATCGCGCTGCACGACGCATCGAACATCGCGGCCGTGATCGTCGAGCCCTTCGCGGGCTCGGCCGGCGTGGTGATCCCGCCCAAGGGCTACCTCAAGCGCCTGCGCGAGATCTGCACCGCCAACAACATCCTGCTGATCTTCGACGAGGTCATCACCGGCTTCGGCCGCTGCGGCGCGCTCACCGGCGCCGAGGCCTTCGGCGTGACGCCCGACATCATGAACATCGCCAAGCAGATCACCAACGGCGCGCAGCCCATGGGCGCGGTGGTGGCCAGCAAGGACATCTACGACACCTTCATGGCGGCGGGCGGCCCCGACTACATGCTCGAGTTCCCGCACGGCTACACCTACAGCGCGCACCCGGTGGCCTGCGCCGCCGGCATCGCCGCGCTCGACGTGCTGAAGAAGGAAGACATGATCGGCCGCGTGCAGGCATTGGCGCCGCACTTCGAGAACGCGGTGCACAGCCTGAAGGGCAGCAAGCACGTGACCGACATCCGCAACTACGGCCTGGCCGCCGGCCTGACCATCGCCGCCCTGCCGGGCGAGCCCGCGCGGCGCCCGTACGAGATCGCGATGAACTGCTGGAAGAAGGGCTTCTACGTGCGCTACGGCGGCGACACCATCCAGCTCGCCCCGCCCTTCATCGCGGAGAAGGCCGAGATCGACCGCATGGTGAACGCGCTGGCGGACGCGCTGGCCGAGACGGCCTGAGCCTTTAGCGTTAACTCGCCGGCAGGCGACGGCCCTGCAGCGGCACGGTCCTACACCCCGGCGGCCCGCGGATTCCCAGAATCTGCCGGGCTGCCGATGACAACGCTCCAAACAGACATCCCCGCCCGCCTCGACCGCCTGCCGTGGTCGCGCTGGCACTGGCGCGTGGTCATCGCGCTTGGCGTGGCCTGGGTGCTCGACGGGCTGGAGGTCACGCTGGTGGGCTCCATCGGCGCGGTGCTGGAGCGGCCCGACACGCTCGGGCTCACTGCCGGCGAGATCGGGCTGTCGGGCTCGGTGTACGTCGCGGGCGCGGTGCTCGGCGCCCTGCTCTTCGGCCGGATGACCGACCGGCTCGGGCGCAAGAAGCTCTTTCTCATCACGCTCGCGGTCTACACCGTCGGCACGCTGGCGACGGCCTTCTCGCCGAACTTCGCCTTCTTCGCGCTGTGCCGGTTCATCACCGGGCTGGGCATCGGCGGGGAGTACGCGGCCATCAACTCGGCCATCGACGAGCTGATTCCGGCGCGGGTGCGCGGGCGCGTGAATCTCGCGATCAACGGCAGCTTCTGGATCGGTGCCGCGCTGGGTGCGGCGCTCAGCCTCGTGCTGCTCGACGCGCGCGTGATCGGGCCGGTGTGGGGCTGGCGCGCAGGGTTCGCGCTGGGGGCGGTGCTGGCGGTGGCCATCCTGCTGGTGCGGCGCCACGTGCCCGAGAGTCCGCGGTGGCTGGTGGCGCACGGGCGGGCCGACGAGGCGAAGCGCATCGTCGATCGCATCGAAGCCGAGGTCGAGGCGCAACACGGCCCGCTGCCCGCGCCGCAGGGCTTCGTCGTGAACTACACGGCCGCGCGCCCGAACAGCCCGCCGATGCGCCAAGTGGCCCGGGTGCTGTTTCAGCGCTACCCGCAGCGCAGCGTGGTCGCGCTGGCGCTGATGATTTCGCAGGCCTTCTTCTACAACGCGATCTTCTTCACCTACGCGCTCGTGCTCACCCGCTTCTACGCCGTGCCCGAAGGCAACGTGGCGCTGTACATCTTTCCGTTCGCGCTGGGCAACGTGCTCGGGCCGCTGCTGCTGGGGCCGCTGTTCGACACCGTAGGCCGGCGCCGGATGATCGCGGCGACCTATGTGCTCGCGGGCATCGGCCTCGCGCTCACGGGCTGGGCGTTCATGCAGGGCTGGCTCGACGCGCGCGGGCAGGCGTTGTGCTGGTCGGCAGTGTTCTTCCTGGCATCGGCGGCGGCGAGTTCGGCGTACCTCACGGTGAGCGAGGTGTTTCCGCTGGAGATGCGCGCGATCGCCATCGCCATCTTCTACGCGGTGGGCATGGGTGCGGGCGGCTTCGCCGCGCCGCTGCTGTTCGGCCTGCTGATCGAGACCGGCAGCCGCGGCGCGGTGATGGTCGGCTACTGCATCGGCGCGGGGCTGGTCATCGTGGCGGGGCTGCTGGCGCTGCGCCATGCGGCCGACGCGGAACGCAAGCCGCTGGAGGAAGTGGCGCCGCCTCTGGCCTCCGAGGCCGGCGGGGAGCGCTGAGTGCCCTGACGCCGGGTCAGAGAGCGCAGGTCCGGAAGCCGAAGAAGCCGTCGTCGCGCTCCGGCAGCGCGAAGCCGCGGCGGCGCAGCGACCGCAAACGGGCACGTGTCGCGAACGAAGCGCCGCGCAGCACGCGCGCACGGCCGAAGGCAGCGGCCGGATCGAACTCGGTGCCCGCGCTCCACGGATCGGCCCGGTAGCCGGGCCAGGGCTGCAAGGTGCCCGAAGTCCACTCGTGCACGTCGGCCCAGCGGAAGCCGCGGCGCGCCGCCGTATGGGCGGCGATCTCCCATTCGACCTCGGTCGCCACGCGACGGCCGGCCCAGCGCGCCCAGGCGTCGGCCTCCCACCAGCTCAGGTGCACGGCGCTGTGATGGCCGGCCGCGCGCACGGTAGCGCCAAAGCGCTGCTGCAGCACCGAGCCGCCCGTGCCATTGCGCGCCGCGCCGATCTGCTCGATATGGCGCGGCCCGCGCCGGCCCTCGATCTGCGCCGAGAGCCAGCGCCAGCCTTCGCCATGCCAGAGCTCTTCGCGGTCGTAGCCGCCGTCCTCGACGAATTCGACGTACTGGTTCCAGGTGACGGGCTGGGCGTCGATCTCGAATTCGGGCACGTCCACCCGGTGCGCCGCGCGCTCCTGCGCGAAGGCGAAGCCGCTTTCGGGCATGCCCAGCTCCCAGCGCGTGGCCGGCAGCAGCAGCGGCTCGCGCGTGACGGCGATGGGCGCCTGTTCGACGCCCAGGGGCAGACCCAGCGTCTGCGCCATCACCACGAACTGCTCGCCGCGCATGTCTTCGTGAAACAGCGCGAGGCGGTAGAAGTAGAGGCCGGCGTCGGTCTCGGCGGCGTTGTCGAGCAGTTCGAGGGTGCTTTCCAGCGTCTCGAGCAGGTAGGCCTTGGTCTGGGCGAGGTCGGGCAGATCGGCCGGCCAGTGGTGGCCGGGGCCGACCTGGGCCGGGTTCCACCAGCCGTCGGCGCCGGGGTCGATGGCGGCCAGCCGCGTGGGCCGCACGGGGCAGTCGGTGCCGAAGGCCCGCTGGGTGTTGCGCCCTATCCACCATTCGGCGAACCAGCCGATATGGCCCGCCAGCCAGACCGGAGGCACCACGTCTTCCTCTCCAGGCGCGGGCGGCAGGGCCAGGGCCTCGGCTCCGAGCGCCTGCTCATAGAGCGACAGCAAGTGCAGCGTGTGGTTGCGCGCGTCGATCAACGCCAGCGACAGGAGCTCGCGCCCGGCCCGGCACATGTCGGGCGAATCGATGGAATGGGGCTGGCCAGCGGCGCCCGAGGGCGTGGAAGGCGGAAGGCGCGAGGACATGGAAGATTATGGCGACCGGCCCGCCGCCCGGCCGGCCAGGTGGGCCCGCATTCCGGGTAAACCCCGCCCCCGGTTGCAAGGCAATACAAAGGTTCACCGGGGTAACATCGCGGGCTTTGCGCAGCCCCCACCAGGGGCCGGCGCTCCATCATCGGGATTCGTGGGAGACACCCCCTTGTCTGCATTCCTCAAGTTCGCGACCGGCATGGACTGGATCAGCGAAAAACTCGGCAAGATCGCCGGCTACGCCGTCCTCGCGGCATCGCTCATCTCGGCCGGCAACGCACTCATCCGCTATGGGCTCGATTTCAGCAGCAACGCCTGGCTGGAGATCCAGTGGTACCTGTTCGCCGCCACCGTGATGCTGGGCGCCCCCGTGGTGCTGCGCTTCAACGAGCACGTGCGCGTGGACATCATCTACGGCAAGCTCAAGGGCTACGGGCCGGTCTACGTGGACCTGTTCGGCCTGATCTTCTTCCTGCTTCCGGTGATGGGCCTCTTCACCTACCTCACCTGGCCCTTCTTCTGGAACATGTGGGTCACGGGCGAGATGTCGGGCAACATCGGCGGCCTCATCCGCTGGCCCGCCGCGCTGCTGATGCCGGTGGGCTTCGCGGCGATGTTCCTGCAGGGCGTCTCGGAAATCATCAAGCGCATCGCCTACCTGCGCGGCCTGATCGAGATGGACACGCACTACGAGAAGCCGGTGCAGTGACGGGCGCAGTTCCCCGCGCCCTCACGCCTTCGCCCTCTCCCGCACCGCAGGACAAGTAGAAATGCACATGGAAAATTTCGCCCCGATCATGTTCGCGGGGCTCGTGGTGATCATGCTGATCGGCTTTCCGGTCGCGTTCTCGCTCTCGGCCCTCGGCCTGATCTGCGGCTTCTTCGCCATCGAGATGGGCTGGTTCCCGGCCGGCTTCATGGCCAACCTGCCGCTGAATGTCTTCGGCATCCTCTCCAACGAAACGCTGCTCGCCATCCCGTTCTTCACATTGATGGGAGCGGTACTGGAGAAATGCGGGCTGGCCGAGGACATGCTCGACTCCATGGGCCAGCTCTTCGGCCCGGTGCGCGGCGGCCTCGGCTACTCGGTGATCATCGTGGGCTTCATCCTCGGCGCCATCACCGGCACGGTGGCCGGCCAGGTGATCGCGATGGCGATGATCTCGCTGCCGATCATGATGCGCTACGGCTACAACATGCGCTACTCCACCGGCGTGCTGGCGGCCTCGGGCACCATCACGCAGCTGGTGCCGCCCTCGCTGGTGCTGATCGTCATGGCCGACCAGCTCGGCACCGACGTGGGCCAGATGTACAAGGGCGCCTGGGGCCCCTCGATCCTGCAGGTGCTGATCTTCGCGATCTACACCTTCCTGGTCGGGCGCCTCTACCCGAGCTACGTGCCGGGCCTGCCGGCCAGCGCGCGCACGCTCAACGGCTGGGCGCTATGGGGCAAGTGCCTGCGCGGCATCATTCCCTCGGCCATCCTGATCTTCGCGGTGCTCGGCTCGATGGGCGGCCTGCCTTTCATGGACAAGGCCATCGCCACGCCGACCGAAGCGGGCGCCATGGGCGCGGTGGGCTCGCTGGTGCTGGCGCTGATCCACCGCCGCCTGAACTGGCAGCTGCTGAAGGACGCCATGGAAGGCACCATGCGCCTGACGGCCATGGTGGTGTTCATCCTGATCGGCTCGCGCGTGTTCTCGCTGGTGTTCCAGGGCGTGGACGGCGCCAAGTGGATCGAGCACATGCTCTCGGGCCTGCCCGGCGGGCAGGTCGGCTTCCTGATCGCGGTGAACATCTTCGTGTTCTTCCTCGCGTTCTTCCTCGACTTCTTCGAGATCGCCTTCATCATCCTGCCGCTGCTGGGCCCGGTGGCCCACAAGCTGGGCATCGACATGGTGTGGTTCGGCGTGCTGCTGTGCGTGAACATGCAGACCTCGTTCATGCACCCGCCCTTCGGCTTCGCGCTGTTCTACCTGCGCGGCATAGCGGACACGCTCTTCAAGAACGGGGCGCTGCCCAAGAAGGTGGAATCGCGCGACATCTACCTGGGCGCGGTGCCTTGGGTGGCGATGCAGCTGCTGCTGGTGGCCATCGTGATCTTCTTCCCGCAGACGGTCACCGTGTTCCTCGAGAAGGAAAAGGTCGTCGACATCGACAAGGTCAACCTCGACATGCCGGTGGAAGAGCAGCCAACCTCGCCCGAGAACAACGGCGTGAACATGGAAGACCCGTTCGGCAACGAGAAGAAGGACGAGCCCTCCACACCGCCGCCATCCACCGATGCGCCACCGGCTTCCGGTGAAGCCACCAAGCCGTGAGCGACCAAGCCCACGGCCCCGCTGAAGAACCAAAACAACAAGACGACGACAACAGCCCCGGCAACGACACGGCCGGGGGCATCATCGAAAGCCCCGCCTTCCCGCCGCTGCTGCGCACGCTGGCGGTGGTGCTCGTCATCGATCTCTTCGCATTCGCGATCTGGAGCCTGCCCTCGCTGCGCGCGGCCGACTGGTCGGCCAGCGCGCTGGTGGTGATGGGCATCGCGGCGCTGTGCGTGGTGTGGGTCGGCTACTGGATCGTCTACAGCCGCGCCCGGCTCGAGGGCGACGTGCTGGTGCAGACATGGCTCTGGGACAAGCGCGTGAGCGCGCAGGAAGTGGCACAGCTGAAGCTGGTGCACATCCGCATGCTGGAGCGCGTGATCGCGCCGCGCCTGCTGGTGCGCCGGCGCTTCGGCGGCATGACATGGTTCCATTCAGCCGATGCGGCCGTGCTCGTGGCCTTCGGCGAGCAGGTGGCGAAGCGGACCATTCCGCCTGCGCCGCCGCAGGCATAGCAAACCCTATCGGCGCAGCAGCAGCCGCATCGCTTCGCCGACGGCCTGCGGCTTGCCGGCGCCCTCACCGGCCGGGCAAATGGCGGCCTGCGCCCTCTCCTTGCCCTTCGGACCCACCGTCGCGTGGAGCCGCTCGCAATCGCAGCGCAGCCGGCCCTTCAGCGTCTTCGTGCGCGCATCGCGCAGCTCGGCCACCCAGCACGAATCGCCGCAGCCGCAGGAGCGGTACTCCAGCACCTCGCCGGGCGTGTTCCACGGCAGCGTGTAGATGCCCGTGCCGCCAGCGGCCTGGGCGGCCGGAGCAAGCGCGGCCATGAAGAGCAACGCGGCGAAGGACGACGTTCGGAGCATCGGGCGGGACCTGCTGGAAAGTGGAAAGCTGCGCATCGACGAAAAAAAGCCCCGCCGGGACCGGCAGGGCTTCCTGTTCGACGAGGCGAGACCTCTTACAGCTTCTGCTGCTGCATGAAGCGGTCGAAGGTGCCTTCGGTATAGCGGAACCAGGCGTTCTGGTCGGCCAGGAATTTCGACCAGTCGCCGTAGATCTTCTTCCACTCGGGGTTGGTGTTGTTCAGGTCCGAGTAGATCTGCTGGGCCGACTTGAAGGCGGCGTTCATGACGTCCTGCGAGAACGGACGCAGCTTGGTGCCCGAGCCCACGAGCTGTTTCAGCGCGATCGGGTTCTTCGAGTCGTACTTGGCCGTCATCGTGATGTTGGCGTGCGCGGCAGCCGCCTCGACGATCGCCTTGTACTCGGCCGACAGGCCTTCCCACGCCTTGGTGTTGATGTAGAAGTCCAGCTCGGGGCCGCCTTCCCACCAGCCGGGGTAGTAGTAGAACGGGGCGATCTTGTTGAAGCCCAGCTTCTGGTCGTCGTAGGGGCCGACCCACTCCAGGCCGTCCAGCGTGCCCTTCTCGAGCGCGGGGTACAGGTCGGCGCCGGGAATGGATTGCGGGATCACGCCGAAGGGCTCGAGCACCTTGCCGGCGAACGGGTTGGTGCGGAACTTCAGGCCCTTCAGGTCGGCGACCGACTTGATCTCCTTGCGGAACCAGCCGCCCATCTGCGCGCCCGTGTTGCCGCCCGGCAGGTTGATGATGTTGTACTTGGCGTAGAAGGCGCGCATCAGCTTCAGGCCGTTGCCTTCGTACATCCAGGCGTTCTGCTGGCGGGTGTTCATGCCGAAGGGCACCGCGCAGCCCAGGCAGAAGGTCGGGTCCTTGCCGTAGAAGTAGTACGGGGCCGTGTGGGCCATCTCGACCGAGGCGTTCTGCACGCCGTCGACCACGCCGAACGCGGGCATCAGCTCGCCGCCGGCATGAACGGAAATCTGGAACTTGCCGCCCGTCATGTCGCTGACGCTCTTCGCGAACACCTCGGCGGTGCCGAAGATGGTGTCCAGCGACTTGGGAAAGCTCGACGCCAGGCGCCAGCGGACGGCGGCTTGCGCGTGAACCGCGGGTGCGATGCCGGCAGCCAGAACGCCCGCAATGCCGGCGTTTTTGATGAGGGAACGACGATCCATTAGATAGCTCTCCGAGTTCTTTGAAAAAACGAAACGCGGCTTGTGACCGCGTTGGGGACTTTTGTGTAAGTCCCGGGGATTGTAAAAACGCGCTTACACGCCCCGGGGCGGGTTTACCCTGCGCTGTTGCTGCTGGCGCGAACGAAGCGCTCGCGGATCGACGCCTCGATGCCGATCGAGTCCAACCCGATGGAGGCAAGCAACCTGGCCGGATCGCCATGCTCGATGAAGCGGTCGGGCAGGCCCAGCTGCAGCACCGGCTTCTGCACGCCGGCGGCCTGCAGCGCCTCGAGCACCGCGCTGCCCGCGCCGCCCATGATCGCGCCCTCTTCCAGCGTCACGATGGCATCGTGCGTGCCCGCGACCTTCAGCAGCAGCTCGACATCGAGCGGCTTGGCCCAGCGCATGTTGACCACGGTTGCATCGAGCGACTCGGCCGCCGTGAGCGCCGGGTACAGCAGCGTGCCGAAGGCGAGGATGGCGATGCCCTTGCCCTCGCGGCGGATCTCGCCCTTGCCGAAGGGCAGCGCGTCGAGCGTGAGATGCGGCGCCGCGCCGGCACCCGAGCCGCGCGGATAGCGCACCGCCACAGGGTGGTTCTGCTCGTAGGCGCTCGTCAGCAGCTGGCGGGTTTCGCGCTCGTCGGCCGGGCAGGCGATGCTCATGTTCGGAATGCAGCGCAGGAACGGGATGTCATAGGCGCCCGCATGCGTCGCGCCGTCGGCACCGACGAGGCCCGCGCGGTCGAGCGCGAACACCACCGGCAGGTTCTGGATCGCCACGTCGTGGATGAGCTGGTCGTAGGCGCGCTGCAGGAAGGTCGAATAGATCGCGACCACCGGCTTCAGCCCCTCGCAGGCCAGGCCGGCGGCGAAGGTCACGGCATGCTGCTCGGCGATGCCGACGTCGTAGTAGCGGTCCGGAAAGCGCTTCTCGAATTCGACGAGCCCGGAGCCCTCGCGCATCGCGGGCGTGATGCCCACGAGACGGCCGTCCGCGGCTGCGGTGTCGCACAGCCACTGGCCGAACACCTGCGTGAAGGTCTGCTTGGGCGCCGAAGCCGGCTTGACCAGCCCGACCTGTGGATCGAACTTGCCGGGGCCGTGGTACGCCACGGGGTCGGCCTCGGCCAGCTTGTAGCCCTGGCCCTTCTTCGTGACCACGTGCAGGAACTGCGGGCCGTCGAGGTGCCTGAGGTTCTCCAGTGTGGGCACCAGCGAATCGATGTCGTGGCCGTCGATGGGGCCCACGTAGTTGAAGCCGAACTGCTCGAACAGCGTGGCCGGCACCACCATGCCCTTGGCATGCTGCTCCAGCCGCTTGGCTAGCTCGAACAGCGGCGGCGCGTTGCGCAGCACGCTCTTGCCGACGTTCTTGGCGGCGGCGTAGAAGTTGCCGCTCATCAGCTGCGCGAGGTAGCGGTTGAGCGCACCCACCGGCGGGCTGATCGACATGTCGTTGTCGTTCAGGATCACCAGCAGCTTGCAGTCGCACACGCCCGCGTTGTTCAGCGCCTCGAAGGCCATGCCGGCCGTGAGCGCGCCGTCGCCGATGATGGCCACCGTGTGGCGGTCCTCGCCCTTCTGCTTGGCGGCCATGGCCATGCCGAGCGCGGCCGAGATGCTGGTCGACGAGTGGGCGGTACCGAAGGTGTCGTACTCGCTCTCGGTGCGCTGCGGAAAGCCCGAGATGCCGCCGATCTGCCGCAGCGTGGGCATGCGCTCGCGCCGCCCCGTGAGGATCTTGTGCGGATAGGTCTGGTGGCCCACGTCCCACACGAGCCGGTCGTGCGGCGTGTTGAACACGTGGTGCAGCGCGACCGTCAGTTCCACCGTGCCCAGGTTCGAGCTCAGGTGGCCGCCGGTGCGGGAGACGTTGTCGAGTACGCAGGCGCGCACCTCGTCGGACAGCTGGCGCAGCTGGGCCCGGTCGTATTTGCGGATGGGCGAAGGGTCGTGGAGTGTGGGAAGCAGCGGAGCAGCCATGGGGGAGGTTTGTTCTTTTCTCTCAGCGATCGCGGTCGACGACCATGTGGGCCAGCGCGCGCAACGCCGCGGTATCGGCCAGGCCGCTGCGCTCCAGTGCGGCGAGCGCGTCGGCCAGCAGCTGGCGGGCCTGGGCGCGGGCGCCGTCGAGGCCGAGCAGCGACACGTAGGTTGGCTTGTCGGCAGCGGCGTCCTTGCCCGCGGTCTTGCCCAGGGTCTGCGAATCGGCCGTGACGTCGAGGATGTCGTCGACCACCTGGAACGCGAGGCCGATGGCCGCGCCGTAGTCGCGCAGCGCGGCCAGCGCAGCGGCGCTCACGGTGCCGCAGGCGGCGCCCATCTCGACGCTGCCCTGCAGCAGCGCGCCGGTCTTCAGGCGGTGCATCTCGCGCAGCTGCGCTTCGTTCAAGGCGATGCCGACGCTGGCCAGGTCGATCGCCTGGCCGCCCGCCATGCCCTGGCTGCCCGCGGCCCGCGCGAGCAGGCGGCACAGCAGGGCCTGGGTGGCGACGGGAATTTCATCGCCCTCGGGGGTGAGCAGCTCGAAGGCCAGGGCCTGCAGGGCGTCGCCGGCCAGCAGGGCATCGGCCTCGCCGAACTTGACGTGCACCGTGGGCTTGCCACGGCGCAGCACGTCGTTGTCCATGCACGGCAAGTCGTCGTGCACCAGCGAATAGGCGTGGATCAACTCGGTGGCGCAGGCTGCGCGAAGAGCGGCGGCGGCATTGCCGCCGACGGCCTCGCTGGCGGCCAGCACCAGCAGCGGCCGCAGGCGCTTGCCGCCGTCGAGCACCGCGTAGCGCATGGCGTCGCCCAGCAGCACAGGGGCATCGACACCGACCCAGCGCGACAGCGCAGATTCGACATTCGCCAGGTGGGGTTCGCTCCAGCCGGCAAGCGTGCGGGCGTCCCAGGGCGCGGAATTCAGCGTGGCGGCGCTCATTCAGGCGTCCAGACCTTCAGGCTGCCCGAATCGAGCACCTTGATCTGGTCTTCGACCGCCTGCAGCTTGTCGCGGCAGAAGGCCAGCAGCGCCGCGCCGCGCTGGTAGCTGACTAGCAGCTGGTCCAGCGGAAGCTGGCCCGACTCGAGTTCCGCCACCAGTTGCTCCAGTTCCTGGAGCCCGGCTTCGTAACTGGCTGGCATCGGACCCGTGTCGGGCGTTGCCGCCGGGCTGGACGAGGAAGGGGGAGGCACCTTGGGCATGCAAGCGAAACGTGGGTGAAACGAGGCATTTTAGGACCGTGACCGGAACAAGTGGCGGGCGGGCCGCCCCTCGCCCTTGCGGAGACCTATCGCACATTGCGAAATGCCGCGGGAAGCCGGGAGGCCAAAAAAACGGCCCCGGGTACAATGCGAACTTCTCTCGTTGACGACGTTCAACACTGCTCCGGGCCGCCGAATCCTCCTGGCGGCGCCTTCCGTTCTTTTCTTCCTTTCCTCCCTGTGGGGAGCTTGGTCAGGTCCTCCATGTCTGATTTAAGTCTTCAACTGCAGCAGGCCGCGAGCCAACTTCCAGTTTCCGCGTATTTCGACGAGGCGCTCTTCGCCCGCGAGATGCAGAACCTTTTCTCGCGAGGGCCCCGCTATGTCGGCCATCGCCTGGCCGTGCCCGAGATGGGCGACTTCCACACCCTGCCCCAGGAGCACCAGGGCCGTGCACTCGTCCACACGCCAAAGGGCGTGGAACTGATCTCCAACGTCTGCCGCCACCGCCAAGCCCTGATCCTGAAGGGCCGGGGCCAGCTCGAGAGCCAGTCCGGCGGCAACATCGTGTGCCCGCTGCACCGCTGGACCTACGCCGCGAGCGACCCGCGCACCACCGGCACGCTGATCGGCGCCCCCCACTTCGAGCAGGACCCCTGCCTGAATCTGCACAACTACCCGCTCACCGAGTGGAACGGCCTGCTGTTCGAGAAGAACCCCGACGGCTCTGGCCCCGACGTGGCGGCCGACATGGCCGGCCTCGGCCCGCAGGCCGACCTCGACTTCTCGGGCTACGCGCTCGACCGCGTCGAGCTGCACGAGTGCAACTACAACTGGAAGACCTTCATCGAGGTCTACCTCGAGGACTACCACGTCGGCCCCTTCCACCCCGGCCTGGGCAGCTTCGTCACCTGCGACGACCTGCGCTGGGAGTTCAAGCCGCGCTATTCGGTGCAGACGGTGGGCGTGGCCAACCGCCTGGGCCGCGCAGGCAGCCCGGTCTACCAGAAGTGGCAGGAGCAGCTGCTCAAGTACCGCGAGGGCAAGCCGCCGAAGTACGGCGCCATCTGGCTGACCTACTACCCGCACGTGATGGTCGAGTGGTATCCGCACGTGCTCACGGTGTCGACCCTGCACCCCGTGAGCCCGACGAAGACGCTCAACATGGTCGAGTTCTTCTACCCCGAGGAAATCGTCGCCTTCGAGCGCGAGTTCGTCGAGGCCCAGCAGGCCGCCTACATGGAGACCTGCGTGGAAGACGACGAGATCGCCGAGCGCATGGATGCCGGGCGCCGCGCGCTGATGCTGCGCGGCGACAACGAGACCGGCCCCTACCAGAGCCCGATGGAAGACGGTATGCAGCAGTTCCACGAGTGGTACCGCAGCGCGATGCAGAACGCCTGAGCCGATGGTTGCCGCATCGACGGGTGTTCCAGGAACACCACGGAACCGGCTTTGCCGGGCCGTTGGTGTTGCCCCCGGTGAGGGGGTAGGAGAAGCGACACGAAGTGCGCGAAGCCTGGGGGAGAACCAATAGTGCAAGCGCTGTGGATGGTGCTGGGGGCCTTTTTGTTCGCCACGATGAGCGTGGTCGTGAAAGTCGCCTCGGCGTGGTTCAACAGCGGCGAGATGGTGCTCGGTCGCGGCCTGATCGGCATCGTCTTCCTCTGGCTGCTGGCCCGCAACCGCGGCGTGTCGCTGGCCACGCGCTACCCCGGCATGCACGCCTGGCGCAGCACCATCGGCGTGGTGTCGCTGGGTGCGTGGTTCTATGCCATCGCCCACATGCCGCTGGCCACCGCCGTCACGCTCAACTACATGAGCAGCGTGTGGGTCGCGGCCTTCCTGGTCGGCGGCGCGCTGCTGGCCTGGGTGCCCGTGCCCGGTCGCGACGGCCGCGTGGAGCGCCCGCCGCTGCAGGGCGCGCTGGCGATGACGGTGCTCGCGGGCTTCGTCGGCGTGGTGCTCATGCTCAAGCCCAGCGTGAACGGCAACGAGGGTTTCGCGGGCCTGCTGGGCCTGCTGTCGGGGCTGACGGCCGCCTTCGCCTACATGCAGGTGGTGGCGCTGTCGCGCATCGGCGAGCCCGAACTGCGTACCGTCTTCTACTTCGCGGTCGGCTCGGCCGTGGCCGGCGCCATCGCCACCACGTTCACCGGTTTTTCGGGCGGCACTTCCTGGACGTGGGAGCATGCGCTGTGGCTGCTGCCCATCGGCCTGCTCGCCGCGCTCGGCCAGCTGTGCATGACGCGCGCCTACGCCACCGCCAAGACGCAGGCCGGCACGCTGGTGGTTGCGAACCTGCAGTATTCGGGCATCGTGTTCGCCGCGTTCTACGGCGTCGTGCTGTTCGATGACCGGATCGACGCGGCCGGCTGGGCGGGCATGGCCCTTATCATCGCGAGCGGCATTGCTGCAACCGTGTTGCGACAACGGGCCGTGCCCAAGGCCCCGGCCGAGGAACACTGAAGCAGGCAGCGTGCATTTCCAGATTCCCCAAGGAGCAAGCGCCATGTACGACACCCTCATCTCCGCCGAACAGCTGCAGCAGCTGCAGGCCAGCGGCAAGCCTTTCATGGTGTTCGACTGCAGCTTCGACCTGATGAAGCCCGAAGCCGGCGCGCAGCAGTACGCGACTGCACACATTCCGGGCGCTCTCTACGCCAACCTCGACACCGACCTCAGCGCCAAGCACGGCGCCCCCGGCGCGCATGGCGAAGTCGTCGTGGCGCAGGAGGACGGCGTGCCCGCATCGGGCGGACGCCACCCGCTGCCCAGCCGCGAGAAGTTCGCGGCGTGGCTCTCCGGCATCGGCTTCGCCAACGACATGCAGGCCGTGGTGTACGACCGCAACGGCGCCAACTACTGCGGCCGCCTGTGGTGGATGCTCAAGTGGATGGGCCACGACGCGGTGGCCGTGCTCGACGGCGGACTGCAGGCCTGGCAGGCCTCTGGCGGCGAGGTCACCGGCCGCGAGGAGCCCGCCCGCTTCCAGTCGAACTTCGTCGCGGGCGAGCCCATCGCGAAGCTCGTGACCACCGAAACAGTGTTGCGCCGGCTCGGCCAGCCTGACCAGAACCTGATCGACGCACGCGCCGGTGCGCGTTACCGCGGCGAGGTGGAACCTCTGGACCCGATCGCCGGTCACATCCCCGGGGCCCTGAACCGGCCTTTCGCCGACAACATCGGTCCCGACGGCAAGTTCAAGCCGGCATCGCAATTGCGTGCCGAGTTCGAAGCGCTGCTCGCGGGACGTGATGCGGCGACAGTCGTCCACCAGTGCGGCAGCGGCGTGAGCGCCGTGCCAAACCTGCTCGCCATGCAGATCGCGGGATTCGGGACGACCGCGCTCTATGCCGGCAGCTGGAGCGAATGGAGCAACACGCCGGGGCTGCCGACCCGGCAAGGCGCTGAACCATGAAGCACATCCGACTCCGACGCACCACCGGTCTCGCAATCGCAGCCGCGCTCCTCGCGGCAGCACCGTTCCTCACCGCCCAGGCCCAGCAGCAGCACGCCCACGTGCACGGCCAGCTCAAGCTCGACGTGGCCGTCGACGGCCCCACGGTGGTGATCGACATGGAATCCCCACTCGACAACATCGTGGGCTTCGAGCGCGCACCCAAGACCGATGCCGAGAAGAAGATCGTCGAAGACGCCGTCGCCCAGCTGCGCGCGGCCGACAAGCTCTTCATCGTCGACCCCGCCGCCAACTGCAAGCTGGGCCCGGTCGACCTGCGTTCCGGCGCGCTGGGTCTCGGCAACCCCGACCCCAACGAGCCCGTCGGCCACGCCGACCTCGACGCCACCTTCTCCTTCAACTGCACCAACGCGGCCGCCGCGAAGTTCATCGACCTGAACCTGTTCGGCGCCTTCAAGGGCCTGCGCCAGATCGACTCGCAGATCGCCACCGCGCAGGGCCAGTTCAAGCGCCAGCTCAAGCGCCCCGCCGGCGCGCAGGCGGCCCAGCCCGCACGCCTGAGCTGGGGCAAGTGACGCCGTGAGCGACCTCCCTTCGGCGCAGGCCTCCTCGGCCCTGCGCGTCGTGCTCGCGGCCGAGGCGCTGCGCTTCACATGGCCTTCGGCCAAGGCCCCGTGCATCGACATCGAGGCCTTTCGCATCTCGGCAGGCGAGTCGGTGTTCCTGCATGGGCCCAGCGGCTGCGGCAAGAGCACGCTGCTTTCGCTGCTGGCCGGCGTGCTGGTGGCCGACGAAGGCCGCGTCACGCTGCTGGGCCACGACTGGTCGAAGCTCTCGGGCACGCAGCGCGACCGCAGCCGCGTGGCGCACGTGGGCTACATCTTCCAGCAGTTCAATCTTCTGCCTTACCTGAGCGTGATCGACAACGTGCTGCTGCCCTGCCGCTTCTCGCAGCGGCGCGAGGCCAATGCATCGCGCAACGGCAGCTCGCGTGGCGAAGCCGAGCACCTGCTCGACCAGATGGGCCTGGACCGCAACCTGTGGGGCCGCCAGGCGCTGCAGCTCTCCGTGGGCCAGCAGCAGCGCGTGGCCGCGGCGCGCGCACTCATCGGCCAGCCCGAAGTGGTGATCGCCGACGAGCCCACCTCCGCGCTCGACGAGGACCGGCGCGAAGCCTTTCTCGACGTGCTGCTCACGGCCTGCGCCGAGCACCACAGCGCGCTCGTGTTCGTGAGCCACGACCAACGCATCGCGCAGCGCTTCGCGCGGCATGTGCTGCTGCCCGAGATCAACCGCGCCGCCACCAGCGCGATGGCGGTGGATGCATGAAAGCGCTCTTCTCCATTGCATGGCGCAGCGCCTGGAACCGGCGCTTCACTCTCGCGCTGACGGTGTTCTCCATCGCGCTCTCCACATTCCTGCTGCTGGGCGTGGAACGCATCCGCACCGAGCTGCGCGAGAACTTCGCATCGTCCGTCTCGGGCACCGACCTGATCGTGGGCGCGCGCACCGGCTCCACGCAGCTGCTGCTGTACTCGGTGTTCCGCATCGGCGCGGCCACCAACAACATCTCGTGGAAGAGCGTGCAGGCGCTTTCGGCGCATCCGGGCGTCGACTGGGTGGTGCCGCTGTCGCTTGGCGATTCGCATCGCGGCTTCGCGGTGCTGGCCACGTCCACCGACTACTTCACGCACTTCCGCTACGGCGACAGGCAGACGCTGAAGCTGCGCGAGGGCAAGCCCTTCAGCGAGCTGTTCGACGCGGTGGTGGGCGCCGAGGTGGCCGACAAGCTCGGCTACCACGTGGGCCAGAAGATCACGCTCGCGCACGGCAGCGGCGAGCTCAACGTGGCCGAGCATGCGGACAAGCCCTTCACTGTGGTCGGCGTGCTCGCGCGCACCGGCACGCCGGTCGACCGCACGGTGCACATCGGCCTCGCGGCCATGGAGGCCATCCACCTCGAATGGGTGGGCGGCGCGCCGATGCCGGGCGTGCACATCTCGCCGGAGCAGGTGCGCAAGTTCGACCTCACACCCAAGAACGTGACGGCCGTGCTGGTGGGCCTGAAGAACCGCGCGGCCGTGTTCGGCGTGCAGCGTTGGATCTCGACCTACACCGGCGAGCCGCTGATGGCCATCCTGCCCGGCGTGGCGCTCGACGAGCTGTGGAGCGTGATCGGCATCGGCGAGAACGCGCTGCTGCTGATGTCTGCGCTGGTGGCGCTGGTGAGCCTCGCGGGGCTGGTGTCGGTGGTGATGGCGGGCCTCAACGAGCGGCGCCGCGAGCTCGCGGTGCTGCGTGCCGTGGGCGCGGGCCTGCGGCATGTGCTGGCCCTGCTCGCGCTCGAAGGCGCGATGGTCACCGTGCTGGGCGTCGCGCTGGGCCTCGTGATGGCGGTGCTGGGCATCGCCCTGCTCTCGCCATGGCTGCAGTCGCAGTTCGGGCTGACACTGAGCCTTTCCGAACCTACACTGAACGAATGGCTGCTGATGGCGAGCCTGCTGGTCGCCGGATGGCTGGCGAGCCTGCTGCCCGGCATCCGCGCCTATCGACTCTCCCTTGCAGACGGCCTCTCGCCGAGGATTTGAACCATGCCTTTCACACACGCGACCTCCACCAGCAAAGCTTTCATGTGGCTTTCAATGCTGATCGCCGGTGCCGGCCTCGCGGCCGCCGCATGGGCCGCGGAGCCCGCCCCCAAGGACACCACCGCCACCAATCCGCTGGGCGGCAAGGCCGCGTCCGCGACGCCGGCCAAGGCCACGCCGGGCCAGCCGCGCCAGATCACCTGGGAAGAGCTGGTGCCCAAGGACTGGGACCCGGCCAAGGAGTTCAAGGGCATGGACCTGAGCGCGCTCGACGACGGCGACCCGCGCGCCAACGAGCTGCTCATGAAGATGCAGGAGGTGTCGAACAACGCACCGACCAACCCCGCGATGAACGGCACCGAGATCAAGATCCCCGGCTTCATCGTGCCGCTCGAGGAAGCCAAGGGCGAAGTCACCGAGTTCCTGCTGGTGCCCTACTTCGGCGCATGCATCCACACGCCGCCGCCGCCGGCCAACCAGATCCTGCACGTGGTGCCGCAGAAGGGTGCCAAGTTCCGCGCGATGGACACCGTGTGGGTCACCGGCAAGCTGCAGACCGTGCGCAACGATTCGATGATGGGCGTGAGCGGCTATCACGTGAGCGCGGCCACCGTCACCAAGTACACCGGCGGCTCCAAGTAAGGCCGGCGGCTGCTGCCGCCATCGGGCACCGGAGGCGATGGCCTCCGGGCCGTGTGGTTCTGCGCCGACAGGCTTGACGGCAGGGAGCCGACACAGACCGTTGCATCCACGGCGCAGGCTCTGTCATCGCCTGCAGCCGGGCACCGTTGAAGAAGTTCCGGGCACGACGCCGGCGTCCTCATGGAACTCCAGATGACAAAAAATCTCTCCACCGCCCCGCGGCTGTTGACGATCTCGCTGTGCATCGGCGCCCTCGTCCTCGCAGGCTGCGACAAGTCCCCGAGCACGCCCACTGCCGCTGTTTCGGCACAGGACCCGGCGACCGGCATCCCTGCCCCGTCCGTGCCGCAGACGCAGCCGCCTACGGCCGCTCCTGTTCAGGCCGCCTACACGCCGCCCAGCGCCGAGCAGCTCTACCAGATGGTCGCCCCCATTGCGCTGTATCCGGACAAGCTGGTCGCGCAGATCCTGGCCGGCGCCACCTACCCCGATCAGATCACAGCGGCGCACGATTGGCTCGCGCAGAACCGCAATCTCAAAGCAGGCCCGCTGGCCGATGCGGCCAACCAGCAGCCCTGGGACCCGAGCGTGAAGTCGCTCACCGCATTCCGCCCCGTCATCGACCAGATGGCCGGCAACATCCCTTGGACCCAGGCGCTCGGGCAGGCCTACTACAACGACCCGGCCGACGTGATGAACGCGATCCAGGTCATGCGCCAGCGCGCGGCGAAGGCCGGCCGCCTCAAGAACAACGACAAGATGCGCGTGGTCACAGCCGCGCCGCCGCCGAACTATGCGCCCGCGCCCGACGTGCAGCCCGTGTATGCGGGCCCCGCGGTGATCGAGCCGCCGCAGGAGTTCATCACCATCGAGCCCGTGCAGCCTGATGTGGTGTACGTTCCCGCCTACGATCCGGAGATGATCTACGGTGCGCCGCAGCCGGTGTATCCGGGCTATGCCTACGCACCGCCGGTCCAGGTGGTGTCGCCGGGCTACAGCAGCGGCCAGGTGCTGGCCGCCGGCGCGCTCGCCTTCGGCACGGGCGTGATCGTGGGTGCCGCGCTCGAGCGCCACAACTGGGGCTGGCACTCGTGGAACATGAACTGGGGCGCACCGCGCTGGCGCGACCGGGGCCCCGCCCCTCAGCCGGCCTTCGCGCGGCCCGCCGTGGTCTACAACAACAGCACCTACGTCTCGCGTTCGACCACGGTGGTCAACAACGTGCGCAACGTCAATGTCTACAACAACAATGCCGGACCGCGAGGCGCGATGCCTCCGGGAGCGCCGCCCAATTTCGCAGCGGGCCCCGGGGCCGCGCAGCAACTGCAGCAGCAACAGCAGCGGGCCCTCTTCGCCCAGCAGCAGCAACAGCAGGCACAGCAACAGCAGCAACAACGCCTCCAGCAGCAGGCCGCGCTCACCCAACAGCAGCAACAACAGGCTCGTGCGCAACAGCAAGCCCAGCAGCGGCAACAGGAGCAAGTCCGGCGCCAGCAGGCCATGCAGCAACAGCAGACACAGAACCAGGCCCGCCAGCAGCAACAGCAGGCGCAGCAGCAGGAGCAGACGCGCCGGCAACAACAGGCGCAACAACAGGCGCAGCAACAGGCCCAGCAGCAGGCGCGCGACCAGCAGGCTCGCCAGGCGCGAGGCCTGATGCAGCCTCAACAGCAGCAACAGCAAGCCCAACAACAGGCACAGCTCGCGCAGCAACGCCAGCAGCAACAGGCCGCGCAGGAGCAACGGCGCCAACAGCAGGCCCAGCTCGAACAATCACGCAACCAGCAGAGTCAGCAGGAGCAGATGCGCCGCCAGCAGCAGGCCGATCAACAGGCGCGCGCGCAACAACAGGCGCAGCGGCAACAGGAGCAGATCCAGCGCCAGCAGGCCATGCAGCAACAGCAGGCACAGAACCAGGCTCGCCAGCAGCAGCAACAGCAGGCGGCGCAGCAGGAGCAGATGCGCCGGCAACAACAGGCGCAGCAACAGGCCCAGCAGCAGGCCGCGCGCATGCAACAGCAACAACAGCAGATGCAGGCCATGCAGCAACAGCGCCAGCAGCAGATGCAGCAGCAACAGGCCAGGGCCCAGCAGCAGGCTCAACAGATGGCGCACCAGCAACAGCAGCAGGCCCAGCAACAACAGCAGCAGCAACGCATGGCGGCCGCTGCCGCGGCACGCCAGCAGCAACAGCAACACCAGCAGCACCGCCCCGGCGACCCGAGGCAACAGCAGCAGTAGCGCGCCCGCGCCGCCTCGACTGCACCGTCGCGGTGGCGCCTATCCGCAGCCTCAGTTCTTGCCGATCTCGGTCAGCAGGCGCGTGACGAGGTACAGGCGCGGCACGATCGAGTCGGCTTCGATGTACTCGTCGCGTGCGTGGTAGCCGAAGCCAGCGAGGCCGAAGCTCTCCACCACCGTGGCCTTGCCCGAGCGGCCCGCGTAGCCCGCGTCGGTGCCGCCGCCGGTCATGGGCGTCAGCGCGAGGTCGCGGTCGATTTCCTTGTAGATGGCCTGCGCCTTCTCGGCCAGCGCGCGGCCCTTGTCGCCCGCGATGAAGGCCGGGCGGCCCACTTCCACCTTCACCGTGGTCTCGGTGTCGGGAATCAGCTTGCCCGACGCGATCTTCGCCTGCAGCGCCTCGGCGAGCTTCTTCTCGGCGCCGGGCTGCGTGATGCGGATGTCGCCCTGCGCCTGCGCTTTTTCGGTGATCTGGTTGAGCGGGCCGGTGGCGCGTGCCACGGTCCAGTTGAGCGTGGCGCCGGGAATGTCCTTGGCGAGGTCCTTGGTCTGCAGCATCTGGTACGAGAGCTCGTACAGCGCATTGCGGCCCAGTTCGGGCGCCGCGCCTGCATGCGACGCGCGGCCCTTCACCTCGAGCGTGGCGGTGGCGATGCCGGCCGCGCCGAGCAGCAGCGACTCGCCCTTGACCACCGACTTCGCCACCGTCGGCTCGAAGGACAGCACCGTGTCGTGCTGGTCGGCCATGGTCGCGATCAGCTCGCCAGAGCCGAGCGAGCCTACTTCCTCGTCGGGGTTCATGAGCACGGTGAGCGTGTCGTAGTCGCGCCAGCCGGCATCGGCCAGGATTTTCAGCGAGGCCAGCATGACCGCGAGGCCGCCCTTGTCGTCGGCGATGCCGGGACCGTAGATGCGGTTGCCGTCGACCTTGTAGGGCTGGCTGCCGAGGATGCCCGGCGCGTACACCGTGTCCATGTGGCCCTGCAGCATGATCTTGCGCTTGCCCGTGCCCTTGAGCGTGCCGATCACGATGTCGGCGCCCGCGCCGGCCGTCGCCTTGCGGCGCTCGGTCTTGAAGCCGGCCGCCTTCAGGCGCCCTTCGACCACATCGGCCATCTTGAGCAGGCCGTCGACATTCAGGCTGCCCGATTCGATCAACACCATCTCCTTGAGGTTGTCGATCACCGCGGGCTGCGCCTTCTCGGCGGCGGCGAGCAGCTTCGCGTCGGGCGCGGCGTGGGCGGCAGCGGCGCCGAGCACGAGGCCGCAGGCCAGGGCCATGGAGCGAAGCGGGAATGAAGGCGGACGCGAGGTCATGGTCTTTTCTCTGGAGTGGATGACGGCGCACAGCATAGCCATGCGGCCTCGCGCGGCGAGCAAATCGGAGACACGGCCCAGGGCGGCTATGCGCCCCTTGTTGCTGCGGCTTTCCGAGCGGACTTCGACTGCCCCCTCGACGCCTTCACGGGCAACGCCGACGCAACGGACCTCTCGCTCTTGTGGGCGACCGGTGCCGGCATGGCGCGCCCCTCTCCCTCCCGGGCCGACTGCATGTGCCCGCTCTCACCGATGGTCATGCCGACGATGCGCGCCAGTTGCCGGCTCACGCTGATGTACGCGTGGCCCAAGCGGCTGTCGAAGTAGAGCGAATCGCCCTTCGCCATGCGCACCACCTCGCCGTTGTCGAAGTGCACCTCGATCTCGCCCGACAGCACATAGGCGAACTCCTCGCCGCCATGCCGCACGAAGTCTTCCGGACCGTGGATCTTGCGCGCGTGCACCGTGCCGACGATGGGGCTCATCTGCTTGCCTGCCGCGGTGGTGCCGAGGAACTCGTAGGCGATGGACAGCCCCTTGTAGACCACGCCCTTGCCCGCACGCGTGACCACCGGCCCGTCGAGCTGCGCGGGCTTGACGCCGGCGCCCGCGAACATGGCGTTCATGTCCATGTCGAGCGCACGGCCCAGCGCGGTGAAGTTCTCGTAGCCCAGCGCGAGCTGGCCGCGTTCGGCGCGCGAGATGGTGGTGATCGACACGCCCGAGCGCTCGGCCAGCTGCGCCAGCGTCCAGCCGAAGCGCTTGCGCGCGGCGCGCAGGCGGTTGCCGAAGGTGGCGCGGTCCAGCGTGGGCGGCTCGTCCCTGGGCTTCGTTCCCGTCTTGGTCCCTGTGTGTGGATTCACGCTTGGCTTTCTCTTGTGGTGCCGCAGATTCTGCCAGCCGAGAGGGGCGCCATCCATGCCAACCCGCGTGACCCGGGCCCGGAAGTTGCGTATACGCAAATTGCGCGAACGCAAATTTCACCAGCACGGTGCATCATGGTTTCCCCTTGGGACCCCTGAATCAATTTGCGTATCCGCAAATTTCTTCCTACACTTTTCGCCGATGACTTCCAGCACTGCAGAGCCCGTCGTGGCTGACTTCCTCGTGATCGGCGGCGGCATCGCCGGGGCCTCGGTGGCCCACTGGCTTGCGCCGCACGCACGCGTGATCCTTCTCGAGCGCGAATCGCAGCCGGGCTACCACTCCACCGGCCGCTCCGCCGCCCTCTTCATGGAGAGCTACGGCACCGCGCAGGTGCGCGCCCTCACCATGGCGAGCCGGGCCTTCCTCGAGCATCCGCCCGAAGGCTTCAGCGAGCACCCGCTGCTCACGCCGCGCGGCGCGATGATGGTCGCCGGCGCCGAGCACATGGCCGAGCTCGAAGCCCACTGGCAGGTGCTGCGCGACATGAACACCGGCGCCTCGCGCCTGAGCGGCGAAGAGGCGTGCGAGATGGTGCCGGCCTTGCGCCCCGAGCAGGTGCAGGGCGCCGTCTACGAGCCCGATGCATCCGACATGGACGTGCACGCCATCCACCAGGGCTACCTGCGCGGCATGCGTCGCGCGGGCGGCAAGCTGGTGTGCGATGCAGGCGTGACGGCCATCCAGCGCAAGGGCGATCGCTGGCGCGTGGAAGCCGGCGGCGCAATCTACGAAGCGTCCGTGGTGCTCAACGCGGCCGGCGCATGGGTCGACACCATCGCCCAAATGGCCGGTGTGCCGCCGCTTGGCATCGAGCCGCGTCGCCGCTCGGCATTCATCTTCGCGCCGCCCGAGGGCCAGAGCGTGGCGCACTGGCCCATGGTGTTCGGCGCCGACGAAGGCTGGTACATCAAGCCCGACGCCGGCATGCTGCTGGGCTCGCCGGCCAACGCAGACCCGGTCGAGCCGCAGGACGTGCAGCCCGAGGAGATGGACATCGCCATCGCCATGCACCGCATCGAGGAAGCGACCACGCTCTCCATCCGCCGCCCCACGCGCACGTGGGCCGGCCTGCGTTCCTTCGTGGCCGACGGCGACCTGGTCGGCGGCTTCGAGCCCGGCGCGCCCGGCTTCTTCTGGGTGGCGGCGCAAGGCGGCTACGGCATTCAGACATCGGCCGCCATGGGCGAAGCCTGCGCCGCGCTCGCGCGCGGACTGCCGCTGCCCGAGCGCATCGCCTCCTTCGGGCTCACGGCGGAAATGCTGGGCCCCCAGCGGCTGCGCACGGCCGCGGGCTGAGCCCGGCCTGCTCCAACAACACAACAGAACCACCCCACGAGGTCCGACCATGCGCGTCTTCAGTGCTTCCCTTGCCACCGAAACCAACACCTTCGGCCCGATGCCTACGGGCCTCGCCTCCTTCAAGGACCGTGGCTACTTCCCCGCCGGCAAGCACCCCGAAGCGATGACGCTGTTCTCGGGCCCGCTGTGGGCCGCGCGCATGCGCGGCGCCGACAAGGGCTGGACCCTGTTCGAGGGCATGGTGGCCGGCGCGCAGCCCAGCGGCACCACCACGCGCCACGCCTACGAGACGCTGCGCGACGAACTGCTGAACGACCTGCGCGCGGTGCTGCCGGTCGACATGGTGCTGCTCGGCCTGCACGGCGCGATGGTGGCCGACGGCTACGACGACTGCGAGGGCGACCTGCTGGCGCGCGTGCGGCAGATCGTCGGCCCCGACGTGGTGATCGGCGCGGAGCTCGATCCGCACAACCACCTCACGCCGGAGATGATCTCCAACGCGAACGTGATGATCTCCTTCAAGGAGTACCCGCACACCGACGTGCTCGAACGCGGCCTGGAGCTGGTCGACATCTGCGCCGCCACGGTCGAGGGCAAGGTGCGGCCGGTGCCCGCGGTGGTCGACTGCGACATGATCGTCACGGTGCACACCTCGCGCCAGCCGGCGCGCGGCTTCGTCGAGCGCATGCAGTCGCTCGAAGGCAAGGACGGCGTGCTCTCGATCTCGCTCACGCATGGCTTCTCGTGGGGCGACGTGCCCGAGATGGGCACCAAGGTGCTGGTCTACACCGACGGCGACAAGGCGAAGGCCGACATGCTGGCGCGCCAGCTCGCCGACGAGGTCATCGCCATGCGCGACGGCCTCACCGTGAACTACCCCGGCATCGACGCCTCGCTCGACGAGGCGCTGGCCTTCGACGGCGGCCCGGTGGTGATCTCCGACGGCGCCGACAACCCCGGCGGCGGCGCGGCCAGCGACTCCACTTTCATCCTGCGCCGCATGGTGGAGCGCGGCATTGCCAACGCGGCACTGGGCCCGCTGTGGGACCCGATCGCGGTGCGCATCGCATTCGACGCGGGCGTGGGCGCGAAGCTGCCGATGCGCATCGGCGGCAAGATCAGCCCGCTGTCCGGCGACCCGCTCGATCTCGAATGCACCGTGAAGGCGCTGAAGCACGACCTGGTGATGACTGGCCTGGCCGGCACGCCCACGCTGATGGGCGACAGCGCGCTGGTCGAGGCCGACGGCATCGAGATCGTGCTGATCACGCTGCGCAACCAGGCGATGGGCACCGACCTGTTCACGCAGCTCGGTTGCGACCTCGCTGCGAAGAAGATCATCATCGTGAAGTCGTCGCAGCACTTCTATGCGTCGTACTCCAAGGTGGCGAAGCACGTCATCTACGCGGGCGCGCCGGGCGCCGTCACGCTCGACCTGAACACGCTGCCGTATCGCAAGGCCCGTCTGCCGAAGTGGCCGATCGGCGTCGCGGCCTGAGCCTTTCCTTCCTTTTTTCTGCTGCCTGCCCTCACCGGAGAACCGACGATGAAACGACGGACGCTTGGCGCTCTCGCCGCCCTGGCCCTTTCCACCGCCTTCGCGGCGAGCCTTCCCGCGCATGCCCAGACGCCGCAGCCCAAGACGCTGAAGGTGGTGGCGCATGCCGACCTGAAGATCCTCGACCCGACCTTCACCACCGCCTACATCTCGCGCAACTTCGGCTACATGGTGTACGACACGCTCTTCGCGCAGGACGCGAGCGGCAAGCCGCAGCCGCAGATGGTGGAGAAGTACACCGCCTCGAAGGACGGCAAGCAGTGGAGCTTCACGCTGCGCCCCAACCTCAAGTTCTCCGACGGCAGCGCCGTCACCTCGGCCGACGCGGTCGCTTCGCTGCAGCGCTGGGCCGCGCGCGACAGCCTGGGTCGCGCCATGACGGCCAGCGGCGCCGAATGGAAGGTCACCGACGCGCGCAGCTTCACGCTCACGCTCGCCGAGCCCTTCGGCATGGTGCTCGACGCGCTGGCCAAGCCCTCGGGCTTTCCGCCGGTGGTGCTGCCCGAGCGGCTGGCGAAGATGCCCGCCACCGCGCCGCTGACCGAAGTGCTGGGCTCGGGCCCCTACGTTTTCAAGCGCGACGAATGGGTGCCGGGCAACAAGGCGGTGTTCGTGCGCAACCCCAACTACGTGGCGCGCAGTGAGCCGCCCAGCGGCCTGGCCGGCAGCAAGAAGAGCAACTTCGACCGAGTCGAGTGGCTCTACCTGCCCGACGCCAACAGCGCGGTAGCGGCGCTGAAGCGCGGCGAGGTCGACATCATCGAGCAGCTGCCGCCCGACTACATCGCGCCGCTGCGCACCGACACGGGCGTGAAGATCGGCTCCGGCGGCGCCTACCAGGGCTTCCTGGTGATGAACCAGCTGCATCCGCCCTTCAACAACCCGAAGGTGCGTCAGACGCTGCTGCAGGCCGTGAGCCAGGAGCGCTTCATGGCGGCCATGGGCTTCCCGCTGGACATGCGCATGGCCTACTGCGCCACTTACTTCATTTGCGGTAGCCCCAACGACACGGCCGCCGGCGCCGAGCCCTACCGCAAGGCCGACGTCGCAAAGGCCAAGAAGATGCTCGCCGACGCCGGCTACAAGGGCGAGAAGGTGGTGCTGCTGGTGCCCAGCGACGTGCCCTACCTGAACGCAGAGGCGCTGATGGCCGCGCAGACGATGAAGAGCATCGGCCTGAACGTCGACGCCCAGACCATGGACTGGGCCTCCATCGGCGCGCGCCGCGCCAAGCGCGACGCACCCGACGCGGGCGGCTGGAACATGTACGTCACCGTGGCCGGCGAATTCGACGCCAACTCGCCCATCAGCAACGCCTACCTGAGCGCGGCCTGCGGCAACACCCTGCCCGGCTGGCCATGCGACAAGCAACTGGACGAACTGCGCACTGCCTGGCTGAAGGAGACGGTGCCCGCCAAGCGCAAGGAGCTGCTCGACGCCTTCCAGGCCCGCGCCTACGAGGCCGTGCCCTACATCAACGCCGGCCAGTACTCGGCCGCCTTCGCCGCGCGCACCAGCCTGAAGGGCCTGGACAAGCTCTGGTCCGGCATGCCGACGGTCTGGGCGCTCGACAGGCAGTAAGGGCCGGAGGGACACCGCCATGGGCTACATCGTTCGACGCTTCATCGCGACCCTGCCCGTCATGGCGGTGGTGGCCGTGGTGGTGTTCCTGCTGATCCATCTCTCGCCGGGCGACCCGGCCGCGCTCATCGCGGGCGACCTCGCCACCACCGAAGACATCGAGAAGCTGCGTGCCGCGCTGGGCCTGAACCTGCCGCTGTGGCAGCAGTTCGGGCTGTGGATCGGCAAGCTGTTCACCGGCGACCTGGGCACCTCGATCTTCACGCAGATGCCTGTCACGCAGCTGCTGGGCCAGCGGCTGGAGCCCACGGTGTCGATCGCCGCGCTGACCATGCTCATCACGCTGGTGGTGTCGGTGCCGCTGGGCACGCTCGCGGCCTACCGCGCGGGCAGCTGGATCGACCGGCTGGTGATGCTCTTCGCGGTGCTGGCCTTCTCGGTACCGGTGTTCCTGGTGGGCTACCTGCTGGTCTACAGCTTCGCGATCCAGCTGCCGTGGTTTCCGGTGCAGGGCTACGTGCGCTTCGCCGAAGGCCCGGGCGAGTGGCTGCGCTCGCTGGTGCTGCCCTGCGTGAACCTCGCCCTGGTCTACATCGCGCTGGTGACGCGCATGACGCGTGCCACTGTGCTCGAAGTGCTGCACGAGGACTACATCCGCACCGCCCGCGCCAAGGGCCTGGGCGTGCTGCCGGTGCTGGGCCATGCGCTGCGCAACGCGGCCATCCCCATCGCCACCACCGTGGGCGCGGGCATCGCGCTGCTGATCGGCGGCGTGGTGGTCACCGAGACGGTGTTCGCCATTCCCGGCGTGGGCCGGCTGG
The DNA here is from genome assembly GCF_048305045.1 of Variovorax sp. 278MFTsu5.1. Classification (NCBI taxonomy): domain Bacteria; kingdom Pseudomonadati; phylum Pseudomonadota; class Betaproteobacteria; order Burkholderiales; family Comamonadaceae; genus Variovorax; species Variovorax sp. 278MFTsu5.1. Next base: position 1,968,392 of record NZ_CP157622.1, on the reverse strand, counting down.
TGATCGACTCGGTGCAGCGGCACGACTATCCGGTGATCCAGAGCGTGCTGCTGCTGTCGGCGGGCGTGTACGTGCTGATCAACCTGCTGATCGACCTGAGCTACCGGCTCTTCGATCCGCGCATCCAGTACTGAATCACCCATGTCCTCCGTACTTCCCATGAGCGACATCGATGTGCCCGCGACGTCTGCCACAGCCGCCACCCCGGCAGCCGCGCCGCCGGTCGAGGCCCCCTTCGTTCCGCCGCGCCTGCGCTGGCTGCGCAAGCACCCGACGCTGATCATCGGCGCGCTGCTGCTGATCGCGGTGGCGGCGCTTTCCATTGCCGCGCCCTGGATCGCCACGCACGACCCGCAGGACATCGACCCGCTCGCGCGCATGCAGCTGCCCTCGGCCGAGCACTGGTTCGGCACCGACGCGCTGGGCCGCGACGTGTTCAGCCGAGCCGTGTGGGGCGGACGGGTGTCGATGATCGTGGGCGCCTCGGTGGCGCTGCTGGCCACCTTCTTCGGCGTCGCGCTGGGGCTGGTGGCGGGCTTCGTGCGATGGGCGGACGGACCGATCATGCGCGTGATGGACGGGCTCATGGCCATCCCGGGCATCCTGCTGGCCATCGCGCTGATGGCGGTCACGCGCGCCAGCCTCACGACGGTGATCATCGCCATCACGGTGCCGGAGATTCCGCGCGTGGTGCGGCTGGTGCGCTCGCTGGCGCTCACGCTGCGCGAACAGCTCTTCGTGGAGGCCGCGCACGCGGTGGGCACGCGCCTTCCGGTGATCCTGGTGCGCCACGTGCTGCCGAACACCGTGGCGCCGCTGATCGTGCAGGCCACCTTCGTGGCCGCGGCCGCCGTGCTGACGGAGGCCGCGCTCTCCTTCCTCGGCGTGGGCGTGCCCTCGCAGACGCCGAGCTGGGGGAACATGATGGCCGAGGGCCGCAACTTCGTGGCCGTGGCGTTTCACATCATCCTGTACCCGGGGCTGCTGCTGGCAGCCACGGTGCTGGCCATCAACCTGCTGGGCGACGGCCTGCGCGACGCGCTGGACCCACGCCTGGCGCGCCAACTCTGAGCGAGGCAGCCTCATGACCATCGCCATGTCCCATGCAGCGCTGGCTCCCGGCGAGCCGCTGCTCGAAGTCGACGACCTGCGCACGCACTTCCTCACGCCCGGCGGCGTGGTGCGCTCGGTCGACGGCGTTTCCTACACGGTGCGCGCGGGCCGCACGCTCGGCGTGGTCGGCGAATCGGGCTGCGGCAAGAGCGTGACCGCCCTGTCGATCCTGCGGCTGGTGCCCACGCCGCCGGGCCGCCACATGGGCGCCGTGCGCCTGCGCGGCACCGACCTGATGCGGCTGAGCGAGCGCGAGATGCGCCAGATCCGCGGCAACCGCATCTCGATGATCTTCCAGGAGCCGATGACCTCGCTGAACCCGGTGCTCACCGTGGGCCGTCAGATCGCGGAGACGGTGCAGCTGCACCAGAAGGCCAGCCGCGCCGACGCGATGAAGCGCGCGGTCGAGATGCTGCGCGTGGTGCAGATCCCCGAGCCCGAGCGCCGCGTGAACGAATACCCGCACCAGCTCTCGGGCGGCATGCGCCAGCGCGTGATGATCGCGCTGGCCCTGGCCTGCAACCCCGAGGTGCTGATCGCCGACGAGCCGACGACCGCGCTGGACGTGACCATCCAGGCGCAGATCCTCGACCTCATCAAGCGGCTGCAGAAGGAGCTGGGCATGGGCGTGGTGATGATCACGCACGACCTCGGCGTGGTCGCCGAGAGCTGCGACCGCGTGGTCGTCATGTACGCCGGCAAGAAGGTCGAGGAAGCCGACGTGATCGACCTCTTCGACCGCCCGCTGCACCCCTACACCCGCGCGCTGATGGCCTCGATGCCCGCGATGAACACCGCGAGCACGCGACTCACCGAGATACCGGGGCTGGTGCCGGCCGCGCACGAGCTGGGCCGCGGCTGCGCCTTCGCGGCACGCTGCAGCCACGCGCGCGAACGCTGCCGTGCCGAAACGCCGAGGCTGGCGCAGCAAGGCGGCGACCACGTCGTGGCCTGCTTCGCGGTCGAGGAAAACTGGGCCGGTGCCGAAGAGATCGCCGCATGACGACAACCGCTGCAACGCCCTTGCTGCAGGTGCGCAACCTGCGCAAGCACTACACCACGCCCAAGCGCTGGCTGCGGCCGGCCAGGCCGGCGATACAGGCGGTGGACGGCGTCTCCTTCGATGTCGCGCGCGGCGAGACGCTGTCGCTGGTCGGCGAATCGGGCTGCGGCAAGACGACCACAGCTAAGTCGGTGATGCGGCTGGTCGAGCCGAGCTCGGGTTCAGTGCAGCTCGAAGGCCGGGAGCTGCTGTCGCTCTCCCCCGAGGACATGCGCATGCGCCGGCGCGACCTGCAGATCATTTTTCAAGACCCGTATGCCTCGCTGAATCCGCGGCTGACGGCGGGAGACATCGTGGCGGAGCCGCTGCGGAACTTCGGCATGGGCGCCGCGGCCGAGCGGCGCGAGCGCGTGCAGTGGCTGTTCTCGCGCGTGGGCCTGCGGCCCGAGGCAGCGAAGAAGTTCCCGCACGAGTTCTCGGGCGGGCAGCGCCAGCGGCTTGGCATCGCGCGGGCGCTGGCATTGAACCCCAAGCTCATCGTCTGCGACGAGCCGGTGTCGGCCCTCGACGTGTCGGTGCAGGCGCAGGTGGTCAACCTGCTGATGGACCTGCAGGCCGAGTTCGGCATCGCGTACCTCTTCGTGGCGCACGACCTCGCGGTGGTGCGGCACATCAGCCATCGCGTGGCCGTGATGTACCTCGGCCACATCGTGGAAATCGCCGACCGCGACACGCTGTTCTCTGCGCCGCTGCATCCGTACACCGAGATCCTCCTGTCGGCCGTGCCGGTGCCCAACCCGCGCACGCCCGCGCGCCGCATGCTGCTGCAGGGCGATCCGCCGAGCCCGGCCAATCCGCCTTCGGGCTGCCGCTTCCACACCCGCTGCCCGATGGCGCAGGCCGTGTGCAAGGAGAAGGCGCCGGAGTTGAGCGAGCGGCCTTCGTCGTCCGCGAACGGAAGCCACCTGGTCGCCTGCCATTTCCGCTGAAGAAAGGATTCATCCCGTGTCCGACAAGCTCCCCCACTACGAATTGCTGATCCGCGGCGGCACCGTGATCGATGGCACCAAGGCACCGCGCTTCGACGCCGACGTCGGCATCGTCGGCGACCGCATCGTCGCCATCGGCAAGCTCGCGGGCCACATGGCGGAACAGACGATCGACGCCACCGGCCGCATCGTGGCGCCCGGCTTCATCGATTCGCACACGCACGACGACCAGGCGGTGCTGTCGCAGGCGCAGATGCCGTTCAAGGTGTCGCAGGGCGTGACCACGGTGGTGGCGGGCAACTGCGGCATCAGCGCCGCGCCGCTGCGCGAGGACATGGACCTGCCCATGCCGCTGAGCCTGCTTGATTCGCCCGCCGAAGGCCGCTTCACCAGCTTCGCCGCGTACCTCGACGCGCTGCGCGCGACACCGTCGTCGGTGAACGTGGCAGCGATGGTCGGCCATTCGACGCTGCGCGCGGTCGCCATGTCAGACCTCGACCGCCCCGCGAACGAGGCCGAGATCAAGGCCATGCAGGCGATGGTCGAGGAAGCGATGCAGGCCGGCGCCATCGGCCTGTCGACCGGCACCTTCTACCCGCCCGCGGTGAAGGCGACGACCGAGGAGATCATCGAGGTCGGCCGACCGCTGACTTCACGCAAGGCGCTGTACGTGACCCACATGCGCGACGAGAGCGACCGGGTGATGGAGTCGCTGGAGGAAACCTTCCACATCGGCCGCGCGCTGGGCATTCCGGTGGTGGTGTCGCACCACAAGGTTCAGAACACGCGCAACTTCGGCAAGACGAAGGTGACGCTGCCCTTCATCCAGGAGGCGATGAAGCACCAGTGCATCGGGCTCGACTGCTACCCCTACACGGCCGGCTCCACCATGATCCGCACCGACCGCGGGATGATGGAAGGCCGCGTGCTCATCGCCTCGAGCGTGCCGCACCCCGAATGCGCGGGCCGCGACCTGAAGGACATCGCAGCCGATTGGGGCGTGTCGGGCGAGGAAGCGGCCAAGCGCCTGCAACCCGGCAGCGCGATCTACTTCATGATGGACGAGGACGACGTGCAGCGCATCCTCGCGTTCGACGAAACCATGATCGGCTCCGACGGCATCCCGCTGGGCGACAAGCCGCATCCGCGCCTGTGGGGCACCTTCCCGCGCGTTCTGGGGCACTACAGCCGCGATGTGGGCCTGTTCCCGCTGGAGACGGCGGTGTGGAAGATGACCGGGCTCACCGCACGCAACTTCGGCCTGCACGAGCGCGGCACGCTGAAGCCGGGCCACCACGCCGATGTGGTGATCTTCGACGCCGCGACTGTGCGCGACACGGCCAACTACGAATCGCCGATGCAGCCTGCCGAAGGCATCGATGCGGTGATCGTCAACGGAGCCCTGACTTGGCGCAACGGGGCGCACTGCGGGGCGCGCAACGGGCAGGTGATCACGCGGCGCGAAGCGGCTGCCTGAGCGGGCTCAGTCGGGCGCGTTCATGACCCGGTCGAATTCCTCGTCGGCCGGTACGTTGTCCGCGTCGAGTTCGCTCGCATCGGAAAGATCGATCCCCGTCTCCTCCGAGAGATCGTCGCCCAGGTCGGCATCGGGCTCCTCGAAATCGTCGGCGGGCAGGTTGTCTTCATCGTCTTCGGAGGGCGAAGCGGATCGCGCGGTGGCGTTCATGATCTGTTCCTCGGCTTGTTTCTGACAGGCCCCCTATGGTGCGCCTGTTTCGGCCCTTGCGGTTCATCCGGCGCGAGGCTTCGGTGTCGGAAAGTTTCGCGCCGGCCCGAAGGAAGATCAGTCCTTGTGCACGTGCCCATGCTCACCGTGGCCGGGGGCGTCATGGCCGTGTTCGTGCCCATGCTCACCGTGCGCGAGGCGGCTGACCAGCGTGACCAGCGCGATGCCCGCCACCAGCCACAGGATCTGCGCTGCCGTCTGGCGCGCGGGCAGGCGCTTCTGCAGCTGCGGGATCAGGTCGGCCAGCGCCACGTAGACGAAGCTGCTGCCGGCCAGCACCAGGAAGTACGGCAGCAGGCCGTGCAGCTGGTCGACCAGCCACCAGCCCGCGATACCTCCCAGCGCGGTCATGGTGCCCGCGAGCGACACCTTCACCAGTGCCGCCCGCTGGTTGGCCGAGCTCTGGCGCAGTACGACGAGGTCGCCGATGTGGTGCGGGATCTCGTGCGCCAGCACCGCCAGCGCGGCCACCAGGCCCAGCCGGATGTCGGCGGTGAAGGCGGAGGCGATCAGGATGCCGTCGCCGAAGCAGTGCACGCTGTCGCCGGTGAGCACGGCCCAGCCGCCGGTGCGGGGCCCGTGGGCGTGGCCGTGGGAATGACCGTGGGCGTGGTCGTGTCCGTGGTGATCGTGGCCGTCCGTCCCGCCCTTCTCTTCACCGTGGTGATGCTCGTGCCCGTGATGCCATAGCTCCGCCTTGTCGAGCAGGAAGAAGAACACCAGCCCGAACAGCAGCATGCCGAACAGCAAGCCGGGCTCAATGCGGCTTTCGAAGGCTTCGGGCAGCAGGTGCATGAAGGCTGTGGCGAGCAGCGCACCGGCCGCCAGGCTCAGCAGGTGCTGCGGGTTCACGCCGCCCGAGCCGCTGCGCACGCCCACTTTCAACAGAAGAGCCGCGACCCACACGCTTCCGATACCGGCAACCAGGGTCGCCGCGATGATGACTATCAAATTCATAGCTGCTTGCGCAAGAAAGACGGCCGCCGGAACTTTTCCGGGGCCGCATACCGATCATAAAAAGAGAAAGGCCGTCACGAGGACGGCCTTCGGCGGGGATTGGCTGACGGGCGCCGTTCAGGCTACGCCGTTGGCTTTGAACCAGGCCGTGGCACGCTGCCAGCCGTCTTCCGCCGCGCTCCTGACATAGCTGGGGCGGTAGTCGGCATGGAACGCGTGACCCGCTTCGGGATACACGACGAAGCTCGACGCCTTGGCCGCCGGGGTTCCGGTTGCCAGAGCTGCTTTCATCTTATCAACCGTGTCAAGGGGGATGCCCTGGTCTTTCCCGCCGTAGAGGCCGAGCACGGGCGCCTGCAGGCTGGCGGCGACGTCGACGGGGTGCTTCGGCGTCAGCTCGCTGGCCTGGCCGACCAGCCGGCCGTACCAGGCGACGCCAGCCTTGACCTTGCCGGTGGCGGCATAGAGCCACACGACGCGGCCGCCCCAGCAAAAGCCGGTGATGGCGGCCTTGCCGGTGTCGCCGCCGTTGGCCTTGGCATAGGCCAGGGCGCCGTCGAGATCGGCCATGACCTGCGCGTCGGGCACCTTGGAGACGATGTCGGCCTGCAGCTTCGGAATGTCGGTGTAGCCGCGCGGGTCGCCCTGGCGGGCATACAGCTCGGGCGCGATGGCCAGGTAGCCCAGCTTGGCGAAGCGGCGGCAGGTGTCGGCGATGTATTCGTGCACGCCGAAGATTTCCTGCACCACCAGGATCACCGGCAGGCCGGTCTTGCCGGCGGGCGCGGCCGCATAGGCGGGCACCTCGAAGTCGCCGACGGCGTACTTGATGGGGCCTGCCTTCAGGCCGTCGGCCGGGGTGCTGATGGCGGACTGCGCCATCACCGGCATGACCGCTGCCGCGTAGCCGACGCCGATGGCGGCCTTGAGGGCGGTGCGGCGCGTGGCGCCCTGCTCGGTGCTGTCGCCGGGGCGAAGCGAATCGAAGTCGGAACGGCTGTCGTCGAGAGGCATTGATTGGGCTCCGGTTGAATCGTCGGACAAGGGGCGTGGCGCTGTGGAAAAACGCACGCCGCAATGTAGGCGAAATCGGCCGGCGGCCCTATGCCCCGAACTTCATTGGGGTTGGTGCGCCCCGTAGGCCCGCCGGGCCAGCGCCGCCGCCAGCACCTGTGCCGGATCGACCAGGTCCAGCCCCGCCACCGCGGCCGAGCCATGCAGGCCCAGCGGCACCTCGGTGCAGCCCATGATGATGGTGACGGGGCCATGGCGCTCGGCCAGCCTCAGCGCCACTTCGGAAAAGCATTGCTCGGCGAGCGGCATGTTGCCGGCCTTCACGCCTTCGAAGATGCCGCGCGTGATGGTCTCGCGCTCTTCGGGCGGCGGCACATGGCACTCCAGCCCCTCCTGGGCCAGCGCCTGCTCGTAGAGGCGGATGCGGTAGGTGCCTTCGGTGGCCATCAGCGCCACGCCCGTCGCACCCTGTGCCGCGAGGTGGCGCGCCGTCTCGCGCGCCATGTGCAGCAGCTCCACCTGCGGAAAGCGCTCCTGCAGGTTGGCGTGCCAGGCATGTGCCGTGTTGCATGCGATGGCCACCGTGCGGCTGCCGAGCGCCGCCAGCCGGCCCAGCGCCTGCAGCATCGGCTCCAGCGGCTGGTGCGCCCCCTGACCGGCCGAAGCCAGTGCCTCGGTACGGTCGGGCACCGGGACCTGCGCGAGCCAGTGCTCGGGAAAGGACTGGTCGCGCACCGGCTCGCCGCGCGCACGCATCTGCTGCGTGCAGGCCTGCACGAAAAGCCGCACGAAGTCGGCCCCCGCCGCCGGGCCCATGCCTCCAAGAATGCCGACAACCTGCGTCACTGCAACTTCCTTTTCTTTCTCTCTCCGCGCCGCTGTCAGGTCGCTGGCTTATCGCTCAGGGCCTTCAGGTTTTCCTTCAGCTGCGGGCTCATCGGCAGGTTCAGCGGCACGTTCTTCGGCGGGATAGGCTGCATGAACCACTTGTTGTAGAGCTTCTCGAACTCGCCGCTCTTCATCAGGCCGGCGAAGGTGTCGTCCACCAGCTTCTTGAAGGCTGGGTCGTCCTTGGGCAGCATGCAGGCGTAGGGCTCCACCTGCAGCGAGTCGCCCACCACCTCGTAGTCGCCCGGCGTCTTGGCGTTGGCGATCAAGCCGTAGAGGAGGATGTCGTCCATGGCGAAGGCCGCGACACGGTCGCTCTCGAGCAGCAGGAAGGCATCGGCGTGGTCCTTGCCGAGCACGATGTCCATGCCGAGGTTCTTCTCGATGTTGTACTTGCGCATGACCAGCACGTTGGTGGTGCCGGTGGTGCTGGCGACGGTCTTCTTCGCGAGGTCGGCGTAGTTCTTGATTTTGGAAGACTTCTTCACCAGCAGGCGCGTGCCCGTGTAGAAGTGGTTGATGGCGAAGGCCACGTCCTTGCCGCGCGCGGTGTTGTTGGTGGTGGAGCCGCACTCCAGGTCGATGGTGCCGTTGGTGATCAGCGGAATGCGGTTCTGCGAGGTCACGGGCATCAGCGCCACCTGCAGGTCGGGCTTGTTCAGTTTCTTCTTCACCGCCTCGACCACGGCATTGGACAGATCCACCGCCATCCCGATCGGCTTGCCGGGGCCCTCGAGGTAGCTGAAGGGCACCGACGATTCACGGTAGGCCAGCGTGATCTTGCCGGACTCGGCGATCTTGGCGAGCGTGTCGGCGGCCTGTGCGCCGGTGGCGGTGAAGAGCACCGTGGCGGCCATGGAAGCCATGAGGACGGAGAGTTTCATTCGAGCCTTCATTCGGTTGGACTGAACAGGCGGCCAGTGTAGGAACGGGCGAAACAAAACCACAAATTCCAATAGAAAGCTGATCCATGCCCAAAGGTTATGGGCAGGGGTGCTTTTGGCATTTCCGGTGCGGGCCGCGCGCGCCTACAGTCAAAGCCACCGTTCTGCCGAACATTCATTCAATCCATCCATCTCTCCGGAAAGCTGCCTCCATGCATGTGTGTGTGCTCGGCGCCGGCATCGTGGGCCTGGCGACCGCCTGGCAGCTCGAGCGCCAGGGCCATCAGGTCACCGTGATCGACCGCGCCGCTCCCGGCTCGGGCGCGAGCGGGGGCAACGGCGCGCAGCTGAGCTACTCGTACGTGCAGCCGCTGGCCGATCCTTCGATCTGGAAGCAGTTGCCCAAGCTGCTGCTTTCGTCTGCCTCGCCGCTCAAGCTGCGCCCGCAGCTCGATCCGCTGCAGTGGCGCTGGGGCATGGAGTTCCTCGCGGCCTGCAACGCGCGCACCTCGCGCGACACCACCGCGAGGCTGCTGGAGCTGGCCGCGTCGAGCCGCATCGAGTTCGAGGCCATGCGCGCCGAGCTCTCGCCCGACTGCGATTTCTCCGCCACCGGCAAGCTGGTGCTGTACGCCAGTGCCGCCTCTCTCGAGGGCGCGCGGGCGCAGCTCGAACTGCAGCGCAGCATGGGCAGCGAGCAGCGGCTGGTGACGCCCGAGGAATGCGTCGCCATCGAGCCCGCCCTCGCCAGCTACCGCGATCGGATGGCGGGCGCCGTCTACACGCCGAGCGAATGCGCGGCCGACTGCCTCAAGGTGTGCACGGAGCTGACGAAGGCACTTGGCGCGCGCGGCGTGCGCTTCATCACCGGCACCGACGTGCGCGGCTTCGTGCGCAACGGACGCCGCATCGCCGCCGTGCACACCGGCAGCGGCGACGTGGAAGCCGATGCCTTCGTGATGGCGCTGGGCTCGGCCTCGCACAAGCTGGGACGTGCGCTCGGCGCGTACCTGCCGGTCTATCCGCTCAAGGGCTACAGCATCACGGTGGACGTCGACCCCGCGCCCGGTGCCGCGCCGCGCGTGAACGTGACCGACAGCGCGCGCAAGGTGGTGTTCGCGCGCATCGGCTCGCGCCTGCGCGTGGCGGGCATGGCCGAGCTGGTTGGGCATGACGCGAGCATTCCGGCCACGCGCATCGAGACGCTGGCGGCCGCCACGCGCGCCCTCTTCCCGCATGCGAGCCGGCTCGAGCAACTGCACCCCTGGACAGGCATGCGCCCCGCCACGCCCAAGGGGCTGCCGATCATCGGACGGCTGGAGAGCGCGCCTTCGAACATGCTGTTCAACACCGGCCACGGCGCGCTCGGCTTCACACTGGCCTTCGGCTCGGCGCTGCGCGTGGCGCAGGCCCTGAAAACCTAGGCCCTAGATCGTGTCCTGTATCGCCTGCTGCATGCAGCGGGTGATTTCGCGCACCGCCACCGAATCGGGCCGCGCCGCGAAGCGCAGCGCACGGATCGGCACCGGGATGTGCGGCTCGAGCGTCAGCACGTCGACCTTGGCGCGGTCCGCCGAGCGCGCGGTGCAGCCGTCGACCAGCGCCACGCCGATGCCGTGGTGCGCCATCGCCAGCGCCGCGTGATAGGTCTGCACCGTGACCACCGCCTGCTGGAAGCCCACGCCTGCCTGCCGGCAGGCCTGGCTCAGGCTGGTGCCGACGGGGTCGCGGCTGTCCAGGCCGATCACCGGCCGGTCGACCAGGTCGTGCAGTGCCACCGAGCCGTTGCGCACCAGCGCGCGCGGCAGCATCCCCTTGGGCGCGATGCACACCATGCGGCTGTCGGCCAGCGTCTCCTGCGTGAGCGATGGGTGCACCGCCGGGCTGAAGGCGAAGCCCACGTCGGCCTCCTGCAGCAGCAGCGCCGACATGATCTGCGGCGAGTGCAGCGACTCCACCGTGATCGCGTAGCCCGGATGCTTCTCGCGGAACGCTTTCAGCGCGCGCGGCAGGATGTCGTAACTCAGGGCCAGCACGCTCAGGATGCGCAGCTCGCCGGTGTCGCCCGCCGTGCGCAGGTTGGCGGCGAGCCGCTGCACCTCGTCGAGCTGCGCGAACAGCCGCTCGATGTGCGGATACAGCGTGAGCGCCTCGGTGGTCGGCGTGAGCCGTCCCTTGGCGCGCTGGAACAACGGAAAGCCCAGCTGCAGCTCGGCATGCTGCAGCGTGCGGCTCACCGCCGGCTGGGTGATGTTGATGAGCCGCGCCGCCGCGCTCACGCTGCCCGTGAGCATGATCGCGTTGAAGACCTCGATGTGGCGCAGTCGCATGATGATCAGCGGCAGTTCATGCCTTCTTCGCGGAACACCGTGGAACCGGCTTTGCCGGGCCACTGGTGTTGCCCCCGGCGAGGGGGTTGGCGAAGCGACGCGAAGTGCGCGAAGCCTGGGGTGAGCTCACTTTCCTCGCGCGAGGTCCATGACCATCCGCGTGCCGAGGTACAGGCGCGGCTCGATCGAATTGACCAGCACGTACTCCGCATCGGCCGAATGTGCGCCGAAGCCTTGCAGGCCGAAGCGCTCGACCACCGGCGCCTTGGTCTTCAGCGCCGCGAAGGCCGCGTCGGTGCCGCCGCCGGCGGCCTTGTCGTCGGCGCCCAGCGGCAGGCCGAGTTCGTCCCTGTAGATCTGCTGTGCATGGCGGGCCATGGCGACCGAGGCTTCGGAGGACTCCAGCGGCGGACGGCGGCGCTCGAACTTCAGCTCGACCTTGGCCTCGGGAATGAGCTGCTTCTTCACGCGCTCGTTCACCTGCTGCTCGATACGGTCGTAGTCGCTCACCTTCAGCACGCGCACGTCCGCCGCGGCGGTGGCGCCGGCCGGGATCACGTTGCGGTTGGTTCCCGACTTGGAGATGGTCCAGTTCATCTTCAGGCCCGTGGCGGGGTCGGACAGATCGCGCATCTGCAGGATCTGGTGCGAGAGCTCGTACAGCGCATTCACGCCCAGCTCGGGCGCCGAGCCCGCATGCGAGGCCTTGCCCGTGACGTTCAGCGTGACCGAGGCGATGCCCGCGGTGGCGAGGGAGAGCTTGTCTTCCTTGATGGAGGCGCCTTCGAAGGACAGCACCGCATCGTGCTCGCCGCCCATGCGCGTGATGAGGGAGCGCGCGCCGGGCGAGCTGATTTCCTCGTCGCCGTTGATGAGCACGGTCAGCGTGCCGTATTCCTTGAACTTCATGGCCTGCAGCATCGACACGATGTGCGTGATGACGGCCACGCCCTGCTTGTCGTCGGCGATGCCCAGGCCGTAGGCCTTGTCGCCGTCGATGCGGAAAGGCTGCCTGTTGATCATGCCCACGGTGTAGACCGTGTCCATGTGCGCGATCAGCAGGATCTTCTTCTTGCCGGTGCCCTTGAAGGTGGCGCGCACCACGCGACCGATCTTCTCGGGCGTGTCCTCCATGCGATAGGCGTCGGCGCTCGGGTCGATCAGCTCGACCTCGCCGCCCAGCGCCTTGAACTTCGCGGCGATGAGATCGGAGATCTTCTCGAGGCCCTCGAGGTCGCGGCTGCCGGACTCGATGGAGACCAGCTCCTTCAGCGTGTCGAGCAGGGCCGGCTTTTCCTTGGCGGCAAGCGCGGCGATCTTCGCGTCGGGTGCCGCGAAGGCGCTGCCGAGGAAGGCGGCGCAGACTACGGCAAGCAGGAATTTGCGGTGAGGGAATCGGTTCATGTTCTTGCGTTTCTTCCTTCTGTGGCTGACTGGTTGTCTCGTCCTTGTCCGTTCCCTGCTCTCTTCTTCTTGATGTTCTTTCTCAGTGCGCCTTGTCCCAGTTGGGACCGACGCCGATCTCGGCCAGCAGCGGCACCTTCAGCGATGCGACGCCGGCCATGATGCGCGGGATCTCGGTGCGCACCCACTCGACCTCGGCCTCGGGCACCTCGAACACCAGTTCGTCGTGCACCTGCATGATCATCCGGGTCGCGCGCTTTTCCTCGTCAAGCACGTTCTGTACCTTGACCATGCTGAGCTTGATGAGGTCGGCCGCCGTGCCCTGCATCGGCGCGTTGATGGCCGCGCGCTCGGCGCCGCCGCGGCGCGGGCCGTTGGGCGAGTTGATCTCGGGCAGGTACAGGCGCCGGCCGAACACGGTCTCGACGTAGCCCTGCTCCTTGGCCAGCGCCTTGGTCTCGTCCATGTAGGCCTTCACGCCCGGATAGCGCGCGAAGTAGCGCTCGATGTAGGAAGCCGCGGCCTTGTTCTCGATGCCGAGGTTCTTCGCGAGCCCGAAGCTGCTCATGCCGTAGATCAGGCCGAAGTTGATGACCTTGGCGTAGCGGCGCTGCTCGCTCGACACCTGGTCGGGCGTGGAGCCGAACACCTCGGCGGCCGTCGCACGGTGCACGTCGATGCCTTCGGTGAAGGCGCGCAGCAGCGACTCGTCGCCGCTGATGTGGGCCATGATGCGCAACTCGATCTGCGAATAGTCGGCGCTGGCGATCACGCTGCCCTCGGGCGCCACGAAGGCCTCGCGCACGCGCCGGCCTTCGGGCGTGCGGATCGGGATGTTCTGCAGGTTCGGGTCGTTGCTGCTCAGCCGGCCGGTGACGGCCACGGCCTGCGCGTAGTGCGTGTGCACGCGTCCGGTGCGCGGGTTGGCGAGCTGGCCGAGCTTGTCGGTGTAGGTGCCCTTGAGCTTCGAGAGGCTGCGGTGCTCAAGGATCTTGGCCGGCAGCGGGTAGTCTTCAGCGAGTTTCTCGAGCACCTCTTCGTCGGTGCTCGGCGCGCCGCTCGGCGTCTTCTTGACCACGGGCAGGCCCAGCTTGGTGAAGAAGATCTCGCCGATCTGCTTGGGCGAGCCGAGGTTGAAGGGCTGGCCCGCGATCTCGTAGGCCTCCTGCTCCAGTTCCATGATGCGCTTGCCCAGCTCGTGGCTCTGAGTGGCCAGCGTGGGCGCGTCGATCAGCACGCCGTTGCGCTCGACGCGGTAGAGCGCCTCGCTCGAATCCATCTCGAGCTGGTAGATGAAGAGCAGCTTCTCGTCGGCCTGCAGGCGCGGCCAGAGCGTGTTGTGCACGTCGAGCGTCTGGTCGCTGTCCTCGCACGAGTATTCGGCGGCCTTGGCGATGTCGACCTGGCTGAACGGGATCTGGTGCGCGCCCTTGCCGCACAGGTCTTCGTAGGAGATGCCGCTGCGGCCCAGGTGGCGCTCGGCCAGGCTGGAAAGGCCGTGCGGCTTGTGCACTTCGAGCACGTAGCTCTGCAGCATGGTGTCGTGCGCGTAGCCCTGCACCTCGATGCCGTGGTTGGCGAACACATGCCGGTCGTACTTGATGTGCTGGCCGAGCTTCTTCTTCGCGCCGTTCTCCAGCCAGGGCCGCAGCTTCGCGAGCACCTCGTCGAAGGGCAGCTGCTGCGGCGCGTCGGGGTAGTTGTGCATCAGCGGGATGTACGCGGCCTCGCCGGGCGTGACGCTGAAGCTGATGCCCACGATCTGCGCGACCATCTCGTCGAGCGAGGTGGTCTCGGTGTCGATGGCGGCGAGATCGGCCGCCTCGAGCTTCGCGAGCCAGGCGTCGAGCTGTTCCCAGGTCGTGATGGTCTCGTACTTCAGGTTGCTCGCGGGAGAGGCGGCCTCCAGCGCCTGCATTTCGGAGGGCTCGTCGAACAGGCCGCCCTGGTCGGTGTCGGCCTTGCCGGAAGCCGCCTTCTTCTTGAGGTTTTCCTCGATCAGCTCGGGCGGCACGGCCTGCGCCTCGAGCCCCTTGACCAGGCTCTTGAAGCCGAACTTCTCGTAGAACGGCTTCAGCTCGGCCGTCTGCGGCGCACCCACCGGCAGCCCTTCGAGCGAAGGCAGGCCCGCGACGTGGCCGTCGAGGTCGCAGTCGGTGCGGATGGTCACGAGGCGCCTGCTCAGCGGCAGCTGTTCCATGGCCTGGCGCAGGTTCTCGCCCGCGGCGCCCTTCACTTCGGCGGCGCGCTCCATCAGCGCGTCGAGCGAGCCGTATTCGAGCAGCCACTTGGCGGCCGTCTTGGGGCCGACCTTGGGAACGCCGGGCACGTTGTCGACCGAGTCGCCCACCAACGTCTGGTAGTCGATCATCAGGCTGGGCGGCACGCCGAACTCGGCCGTGACGCCGGCCACGTCGCGCCGCTTGCCGTTCATCGTGTCGATGATGGTGATGTGCTCGTCGACCAGCTGGCTCAGGTCCTTGTCGCCGCTGGAGACGATGACTTCGACGCCCTGCGAGGAGGCGACCCGGGCGAGCGTGCCGATGACGTCGTCGGCCTCCACGTCGGGCACGCTGAGCACGGGCCAGCCGAGCAGCTTCACCACCTCGTGGATGGGTTCGATCTGGCTGCGCAGGTCGTCGGGCATCGGCGAGCGGTTGGCCTTGTACTCGGGGTACCAGTCGTCGCGGAAGGTCTTGCCGGGCGCGTCGAAGATGCAGGCGGCGTAGTCCGCGCGCACCTCGCGGCGCAGCGCGGTCATCATGTTGATCATTCCGCGGATGGCGCCGGTCGCCGGGCTCTTCGGGTCGCCGGGCACGGCCCGGAGGTCGGGCATGGCGTGGAAGGCGCGGTAGAGGTAGCTCGAGCCATCGACGAGCAGCAGCGTTTTCTTGTCGGTCATCGGGCCATTTTGCCGTGCCCGCAGCGGCGCCCGGAACCACGACGGCGCGAGGTGCCAACCGACGCCCCGGAAGCAGGCGCGCGCCTACAATGCATGCATGCCTAGCTCCACACTCCTGGTCGCCCGCCGCATCCTGCTGGCGCTGGCCTTCGCAACCCCCTTTGCCGCCGTGCAGGCGCAACAGGCCGCGCCCGCCCCCGCGGCGGCTCCGGCCGAGGCGCTCCCAAATCAGGAGCAGGCGAAGGCCGAGGGCCGACGAAACCAGAAGGTGGAAAACATCCACACAGAGGACAGCGGCGCATCGGTCGACGAGGTCCGCTACGGCGGCCGCACCCAGAGCATCAACGTCAAGCCCAAGTCGAACATGCCCGGCTACGAAGTGCTTCCGGCAGATGCCGCCACGGGTCGCCAGGGTTCGAGCGAAACAGGCGCCAACGGCCCCCGCGTCTGGAACGTGCTGAAGTTCTGACCGCAATGAGGTCTTCCGTTCTGGTTTTCGCGGCAGCAATGCGGCGCTGAGTACCTACCGCCATGGCAGTTTTTACCGAAGTCGGCTTCGGCGAGGCCGACGCGCTCGTCCAGAGCCTGGGCCTGGGCCCGCTGCGCGAGCTGCGCGGCATCGAGGGCGGCATCGAGAACACCAACTATTTCGCGACCACCGAGTCCGGCGAGTTCGTGCTGACGCTGTTCGAGCGCCTGAGCGCCGAGCAGCTGCCCTACTACCTTTGTCTGATGAAGCATCTGGCGGACGCAGGCCTGCCGGTGCCCGCGCCAGTCGCACTGCCCGAGCCCGAACCCGCCGGCAAGCCCCGCAAGGGCCAGCCGCCGGTGCCCCCGGAGGATTCGTGCGACCTGCTGCACCTCGTGGCCGGAAAGCCTGCTGCCGTTGTGCAGAAGCTCTCGGGCCGCAGCGAGCTGGCGCCAACCGCCGCGCACTGCACCGAGTTGGGCTCGATGCTGGCGCGCATGCATCTCGCGGGGCGCGACTACCCCCGCATCCAGCCAAACCTGCGCGGCCTGCCCTGGTGGAACGAGACGGTGCCGGTGGTGCTGCCATACATCGAGGAGCACCAGGCCGCCCTGCTGCGCGCAGAGCTGGCCTACCAGAACCACGTCGCCGAGTCGTCGGCCTATGCGGCGCTGCCGCGCGGTCCGGTGCACGCCGACATGTTCCGCGACAACGTGATGTTCGCGACCGACGGCGAGCCCGGCGCCGCCCCGCGCCTGACCGGCGTGTTCGACTTCTATTTCGCCGGCACCGACACCTGGCTGTTCGACCTGGCCGTGTGCCTGAACGACTGGGCCATCGACCTGTCCACCGGCCGCCACGACCCCGAGCGCGCAGACGCGCTGCTCTCGGCCTACGAGTCCGTGCGCGCGCTGAATGCAGCCGAGCGCGCCCTGCTGCCCGCGATGCTGCGCGCGGCGGCGCTGCGCTTCTGGATCTCGCGCCTGTGGGACTTCCATCTGCCGCGCGAGGCGAGCATGCTCAAGCCCCATGACCCCACGCACTTCGAGCGCGTGCTGCGCGAGCGCGCCACACATCCGCACGCCATGGCGCAGGCCCTCGAGCCGCTGCTGGCTGCCTGACCTTCACACATGAAACTCAACCTCGTGCCGGCGCGAACCGGCGTGGAATGGGTCCGCCTCGGACTCCGGAACTTCTGGCGGCAACCACTGGCCTTCGTGTCGCTGTTCATGCTGTTCATGGCGCTGATCTCGACGATCTCGCAGCTGCCTGTGATCGGCAGGTTCCTTCCGTTCGTGCTGCTGCCCTTCTCCACGCTGGGCTTCATGGTCGCGGCTTCGGTGGCCGACGCCTCGGCGAACGACAAGGCCGCGGCGGATGACGGCACGGCCGGCCCAAGGAGGCCGACCGGCGCGCTCATGTTCCTGTCGGTGGCGCAGGCCATGCGGGCCGAATGGCGCTCGCTGGCGGTGCTGGGCGTGATTTCGGCTGTGTATTGCCTGCTGACGGTGTTCGTGACCGCGGTCGTCGATGGCGGCCAGTTCATGCGCAGCTATTTCGCCGGGGAGGCTCCAGCCAAGGAAGTCATGGAGAGCAGCCGGTTCCAGGTGGCCAACCTGCTGCAGATGTGCCTGACGCTGCCGCTGATCGCCGCCATCTGGCATGCGCCTGCGCTGGTCCACTGGCACCGGGTGGAGCCGGTGAAGAGCATCTTCTTCAGCCTGGTCGCGATGTTCCGCAACTTCGGCGCCTATGCGCTGTACTGGCTGGCGTGGTGCGGCGTGCTGCTGCTCGGCCTGCTGGCGGCGGCGCTGATCGGCACCATCGTGATCGGCGTGGGCTCGCTGGGCTCCGGCAGCGGCGCGATGACGGCCGGCAACCTCCTGATGCTCGGCACGGTGCTGACGCTCGCGGCGATGACGCAGGCGTCGAACTGGTTCACCTTCCGCGACACCTTCTATCCCGACTGAGCGCCGCCGACGCGGCAGGCGCCCGCCGGGCGCCGGATCAGATCGGCGTGAGCTTGGCCACCGACAGCGCCAGCCACTTCACCCCATGACGCGCGAACTTGACCTGCGCGCGCGCATCGTCCCCGGTGCCCTCCAGCGCGGTCACCGTGCCTTCGCCGAACTTGTTGTGGAACACCTGCATGCCCGAGCGCAGGCCGTGCGACGGCGCGGCCTTCTGCGGCGGCACGGGCGGGCTGGAGAAGGTGTCCTTGTCGCGGCTTCCGCCTGAACTGCCGCCGTAGCCGCCACCGTATCCGCCAGAACCGCCGCGCGTGCTGCCGTAGCCGCCGCCATAGCCGAAGGCCGAGGGCGCGAAACCCTGGTTCTTGGGCGTGAGCCACTTGAGGGCGCCCTCGGGCAGTTCGTCGAAGAAGCGGCTCTTCACGTTGTAGCGAGTCTGGCCATGCAGCATGCGGGTCTGCGAGTGGCTGAGGTACAGGCGCTTGCGGGCGCGCGTGATCGCCACGTACATCAGCCGGCGCTCTTCCTCCAGCGCCTCGAAGTCGCTCATCGAGTTCTCGTGCGGGAACAGGCCCTCTTCCATGCCGGTGATGAAAACGCAGTCGAACTCCAGGCCCTTGGCGGCGTGCACGGTCATGAGCTGTACCGCGTCCTGACCCGCCTGCGCCTGGTTGTCGCCCGACTCGAGCGCGGCGTGCGTGAGGAAGGCGGCCAGCGGGCTCAGCGTTTCGCCGGTTTCGGCGTCGGGCGCGAGCGGCTCGTCGAGCACCGGGCGGTTCGGGTCCAGTCCCTGGCTCGCGGGCGACTGGCGCAGTTCGTCGACCGGCAGCGCCACAGCGTCGCGGCCGAAGCCTTCCTGCGTGACGAAGCTTTCGGCCGCGTTCACCAGTTCATCCAGGTTCTCGATGCGGTCGGCGCCTTCGCGGTCGGCCCTGTAGTGCTCCACCAACCCGCTGTGGTCGAGCACCAGTTCGATGATCTCGCGCAGGCTCGCGCCCTGGGTCTGCTCGCGCAGCACGTCGATCTTGGCGACGAAACCGGTGAGGTTGGCGCCCGCCTTGCCGCCGACCACGCTCACCGCGTCGTGCAGCGAGCGGTTGGCGGCACGCGCCGCGTCCTGCAGTGTTTCGAGCGTGCGCGCGCCGATGCCGCGCGGCGGGAAGTTGACGACGCGCAGGAAGCTGGTGTCGTCGTCCTTGTTCTCCAGCAGGCGCAGGTAAGCCAGTGCATGCTTGATTTCCGCGCGCTCGAAGAAGCGCAGGCCGCCATACACGCGGTACGGCACGGAGGCATTGAAGAGCGCGGTTTCGATCACCCGACTCTGCGCGTTGCTGCGGTAGAGCACGGCCATTTCCTTGCGCTCATAGCCATCGCGCACCAGTTGGCGCATTTCCTCGACCATCCACTGCGCCTCGGCGAGGTCGGTGGGTGCCTCGTACACGCGCACGGGCTCGCCGGGGCCCTGGTCGGTGCGCAGGTTCTTGCCCAGTCGCTTCTTGTTGTGGCCGATGAGCTCGTTGGCGGAATCGAGGATGTTGCTGTAGCTGCGGTAGTTCTGCTCCAGCTTGATCTGGTGGCGCACGTCGAACTCGCGCACGAAGTCGGTCATGTTGCCCACGCGCGCGCCGCGAAAGGCGTAGATGCTCTGGTCGTCGTCGCCCACGGCGATCACGCTGTTGTGCTGGCCCGGCACGAATCGGCCCTCGACGGTGTTGCCGGCGAGCATCTTGATCCACGCGTACTGCAGGCGGTTGGTGTCCTGGAACTCGTCGATCAGGATGTGGCGGAAGCGCCGCTGGTAGTGCTCGCGCACGGGTTCGTTGTCACGCAGCAGTTCGTAGCTGCGCAGCATGAGTTCGCCGAAGTCGACCACGCCCTCGCGCTGGCACTGCTCCTCGTACAGGCGGTAGAGCTCGACCTTCTTGCGGTCGTCGTCGTTGCGCACCTCGATGGCGTCGGGGCGCAGGCCGTCCTCCTTGGCGCCGGCGATAAACCACTGGGTCTGCTTGGCGGGAAAGCGCTCGTCGTCGACGTTGAACTGCTTCATCAGGCGCTTGATGGCCGAGAGCTGGTCCTGCGTGTCGAGGATCTGGAAGGTGGAAGGCAGGTTGGCCAGCTTCCAGTGCGCGCGCAGCAGGCGGTTGCACAGGCCGTGGAAGGTGCCGATCCACATGCCGCGCACGTTGACGGGCAGCATCGCCGTCAGGCGCGTCATCATTTCCTTGGCGGCCTTGTTGGTGAAGGTCACGGCGAGGATGCCGCCTGCGGACACTTGGCCCGTCTGCAGCAGCCAGGCGATGCGGGTGGTGAGCACGCGCGTCTTGCCGGAGCCGGCGCCTGCCAGGATGAGAGCGTTGCCTTCGGGCAACGTGACCGCGGCGAGCTGCTCCGCGTTCAGGTTCTGCAGCAGCGGCAGCGCTGGGGGATTGGCGTCGGCCGCGGGATCGTTAAACAACATCCCCCAATTGTAGAAACCACGGCGTATGCGGGTTATATGAAGAAGCGGAAGACCCGGCTTCGCGAGTCCGCGTAAAATCAATCACCGGGCCCAAGTTTCTTGCGCCCGGTTTTTTGTGGGCGTTTCCTTTGCGAAACGTACTGCAGAGGCCGGCCGGACCAAGCGCTCATTCGTTTCTTTCAACGATTCTCTTCAGGAGCCTGGTCATGCAGATTTTCGATTACGACAACATCCTCCTCCTCCCGCGCAAGTGCCGCGTGGAGAGCCGTTCCGAGTGCGACACCAGCGTCACGCTGGGCGAGCGCTGCTTCCGCCTGCCGGTGGTTCCCGCCAACATGAAGACGGTGGTCGACGAGTCGATCTGCCTGTGGCTGGCGCAGAACGGCTACTTCTACGTGATGCACCGCTTCGACCTCGACAACGTCAAGTTCGTCAAGGACATGCAGGGCAAGGGCGTATTCGCCTCCATCTCGCTGGGCGTGAAGAAGGCCGACTACGACACCGTCGACCAGCTGGCGGCCCAGGGCCTCGTGCCCGAGTACGTCACGATCGACATCGCGCACGGCCACGCCGACAGCGTGAAGAACATGATCGGCTACCTCAAGCAGAAGCTGCCGAAGACCTTCGTGATCGCAGGCAACGTCGGCACGCCCGAGGCCGTGATCGACCTCGAGAACTGGGGCGCCGACGCGACGAAGGTCGGCATCGGCCCGGGCAAGGTCTGCATCACCAAGCTCAAGACCGGGTTCGGCACGGGTGGCTGGCAGCTGTCGGCGCTGAAGTGGTGCGCCCGCGTGGCGACCAAGCCGATCATTGCCGACGGCGGCATCCGCGACCACGGCGACATCGCCAAGAGCGTGCGCTTCGGCGCGTCGATGGTCATGATCGGCTCGCTGTTCGCGGGGCACGAGGAGTCGCCGGGCAAGACCGTGGAGGTCGACGGCAAGCTCTTCAAGGAGTACTACGGCTCGGCCAGCGACTTCAACAAGGGCGAGTACAAGCACGTCGAGGGCAAGCGCATCCTCGAACCCATCAAGGGCAAGCTGGCCGACACGCTGATCGAGATGGAGCAGGACGTGCAGAGCTCGATCAGCTACGCCGGCGGCCGCGCGCTGATGGACATCCGCAAGGTCAACTACGTGACGCTCGGCGGCGACAACGCCGGCGAACACCTGCTGATGTAACTGGCTTCCTCAGGCTTCAGGCTTCCAGGAGCTGCACCGCATGCCGGTGCAGCGCATGCGCCGGATCGGCGAGCGCGTCCACCACGTCGAAGTGGTTGAGCCCTGGAAGCACCTCGCACACCGGCACGGTGTTGCGGCCCCACGCATCGCGGATCATTGCGTTGTGGCGGATGAACTCTTCGCTTTCACTGCCGCCGGCGAGGGCGTACAGCTGGCCACGCTTCGGCGCCGGCCAGAAGGCGGGGCTGGCACGCAGGGCGTCGGCGTCGGTCAGCTTCAGCGTGTTTTCAAGGAACGGCGTGCGCTGCAGCGGGCGCAGATCGTAGAGGCCGGATATCGCTAGCGCGTTGCGCACCAGGTGCGCGGGCAGGTCGGCCGCGACAGTTTTCCAGTCGCAGGCCAACAGAGCTGCCGCCACATGCCCGCCGGCCGAGTGGCCAGCCACGGTGATCCGCGACGGATCGCCGCCGTGGGCAGCGACGTGGCGCCACGTCCATTCGAGCGCACGCACCATCTGCAGCATGATGCCGGGCACCGTGACCGGCTGCTCCGATGTGCCGGGGCAGAGCGCATAGTTGGGCTGCACCACGCAGATGCCGCGGTCGTTGAAGGCGGGGGCGATGAAGGAATGGTCTTTCTTGTCCATCGCACGCCAGTAGCCGCCGTGAATGAAGACCAGCACCGGCGCATCGGGCACCGGCGCGGGAAAGATGTCGAGCGTCTCGTTCACGCCCTGGCCGTAGGGCAAATCGATGCGGGCAGGCAGAGTCTCGCGCGCCTCGGCGGATTCCCTGGCCCAGCGCTGGAAGTACGCGGGGTGGTCCTTGACCCGCGCGAGGTTGTTGTACATGCCTTCCAGCCAGGCGGGATCGAACAAGGCCATGAGGTCTTTGCTCCGTGTTTTGCGAGGCGCGCATCTTGGCACGGCGACATGCGCCAAAACGGCGGTTTTGGTTAAAATTCGCCCTGCGTTGGGGGGGTAGCTCAGCTGGGAGAGCGCCGCGTTCGCAATGCGGAGGTCGGGAGTTCGATCCTCCTCCTCTCCACCAACCGACACGGAAAAGGCCTTGGCATCCGCCAGGGCCTTTTCTTTTTTGTTCAGGTATCGAGCGTCAGGTGCTGCCCGTGCAGCGCAGCCGCAGCCGGCGACGCGAGGAATGCGATGGTCTGTGCGACAACCGACGTCGACACCCAGTCGGCAGGATTCGCATCGGGCATCGCCTGCCGGTTTGCGGGTGTGTCGAGCACGCTCGGCGCCACGCTGTTGATGTTGACGCCATGCGGCGCAGCCTCGGCCGCCATGGCTTCCACCAGCCGCTGCAGTGCGCTCTTCGATGCGATATACGCAGCCATCGCCGGCACGCCGCGCACCGCGACCTTCGCGGTGACGGCGATGACGTTGCCGGCACGCCGCTCGATCATCGAAGGCAGCACCGCCTGCGTCACCGCGACGAAGGACCAGGCGTTGAGATTCATCATCCGGTCCCAGCTCGCACGCGTGAGCGCATGCGTCGCCTCGCCCATCTCGAAGCCGCCGGCGATGTGCACCAGCGTGTCGATGCGGCCGAAGGACTTCAGCGTCTGCTCCGCAAGAGCCGCCATCTCGGTAGTGGAAGTCACATCGCCCGACAGGAGCAGGTGCTGCGAGTTGCCGAGCCCCGGGAACACTTCGGCCAGACGACCCGCGTGGTGGCCGACCAACGCAAGGCGCGCGCCCTGATCGATGAAGTGCTGGGCCACCGCGCGCCCCAGTGCGCCTGCGGCGCCGGTGATCAAGATATGTGGCGTGGTGCTGGCGTCGCTCATCGAAGTTCTCCTGGTTGAGGGCCTCCGCCCCGTCGTCGATGACGAATCCTAACGCCGCAAGTCACAAATTTTTTGGACAAGCTCGATTTCTGGGATATACTCGTGGTCTTGCCAGAAAACACTAAACGTTTTCAAAGCAAGGGCTCTTAGCTCAGTTGGTAGAGCAGCGGACTCTTAATCCGTAGGTCGAGTGTTCGAGTCACTCAGGGCCCACCACCAACACAAAAATAGCGCGGTCTTCGCGCTATTTTTTCGTCAAAGCCTCCTCAAGATATTCCCTGAGGAGGCTTTTTCTTTGCTGGCTCGCGCCCGGTCACGAACCAGAGCTGGAAGCGGCGCCCTTCCGCGCAATCCAGTCGTCGACGCAGCGCTCCAGCAGATCCTGTCGCTCGCCCACTTCCGCCGCCAGGTATTGGCGGGCATGCGCCTGCGCCAGTTCGCTCGACAGGAACCACTGCTCACGATCCGGGCTCCCTTGCGCCGGCGGTGCTCCCCATGCAGCAGTGCCCAGAAAGGCCTCGGTGACAGGCAATCGCCCATCGGTCTTGCCAAGCTCCGACAACGCATCGCGTGCGCCGCCAAGAACAATGCGCACCTGCACGACCTCGTCGTCCGCCTCGATCAGCGCACCGAGGCCGCCAGCCTGATGCACCTGCCAGAGCTGTGCTGCAGAAGCATTGCGAACCCAGCTCTCCAGCGCCCGCGTCAAACTTTCGAAGATGATTTTCTTGTTCATAAGGGAATATTTCACGATTTACTCCTTCAGCTACAAGCAGCTTGCCCCAGAGCTGCAAACGGCGCCCATCTGGCGTGGCATCTTGCACTTGCTGTCACGCAGCGCAACAACAAAGAAAGACACAGGGACATCAACTTCGAAGCCAGACGGCTCGTTCGGCCCGCACATGCGGGTATTTTTTTGCCCGGCTCGCCGCAACCTCCGCAGCGACGCACGACAGCCACGGAATGCGCCCCGCCCCGGACCGTGCTTTGGGCGTGAGCTATATTTCCGCCCATGGAAAAGGCGTCCGACATAGGCAAACCCACCGTCCCCATCGACCTGATCGGGCCGGATCACTGGCCCCGTTCGAAGCGCGGCACGGGCCGTGCAACCAAAGTCATCCTGGCGATCGTCGGCGGTCTGGCTGCAGCAGGCGTGATCGCTTACCGCTTCTTCGGTATCGGGCGCTGAAAGGCAGTCTTCGCCACGAACCCAAGCCCGCCGTCCAAAGGACAGCGGGCTTTTTTCATGGGCGCGGCGGGACAGGAAGCTCATCACAGCCCCGCACCTACTGAAGCCGCGAACCCTTGGGCAAACGCTTCGCCAGCCATTCGTGCACGTCCGCACGGATGTTGCGGCCTTCCAGCAGGAAGTTCTCGTAGCGGCTCGGCACATACGGCAGGTAGACCAGCGGCATGCCCGCCTCCTCCGGCGTGCGCGCTGCCTTGCGGTTGTTGCAGGCGGCGCATGCGCTCACGAGGTTGGTCCAGGTCCATGGGCCTCCGCGCGATTCGGGCAGCACGTGCTCGCATTGCAGGTCGCGCTCGTGGAAGACGCCCGCGCAGTAGGCGCAGGTGTGGCGGTCGCGGCGCAGCAGCTTGCTCTTGGTGACACTCGGGATCACTTCGAAGAGGTTGATCTTCGAGGCGCCGCGCAGCGCGATGATCGGCGCGACCTCGATGCGCGACTGCACGCCGCGCGCCACGTTGAAACCGCCGCGCAGCGTGGCCAGCGGCTGGTCGCCGTCTTCCCAGGCGACCGAGCCGGTCGCGTAGTGCAACACCGCCTGCTCCAGCGAAATCCAGGCTTGCGGCGTGCCCTGAATGTCGAGTTGCAGGACGTGAGGGTGCATGAATCGCCTCCTTTCGCGGCGATGGTTGCGTGGTTGATGAATGAAGGAGCGAAGCCATGGGGTACGCGAACGGAATCGAACCGTCGTCAGCGGGACCACAACCCGCGGCTCTGCCATTGAGCTACGCGCACCATGAAGAAGTGATGATCGGTGAGAGGCCGATCACCACTCGCCGACCGCGCGAACGCGTTGGTCGAGATCGAGGCCGTCGGACTGCAGCTCGCGACCCGGCGCTTCCTGGTTCGCGCCGCGTGCACCGGCGATGAAACCGAAGCGCCGGACCAAGGCCAGCATCGTGGTGCGCTCGCGCGGCTGCGCCGGGCGCACGGTGATCATCCGGATCGGGGTATTGCGCTTGCGCATAGTGACTCCTCGGTTGTGTGACAGCAGGACAAAGAAACTGGCCCCACGTGCACGACTCGAACGTGCAACCCCTTGCTTCGTAGGCAAGTGCTCTGATCCATTGAGCTAACGCGGGTGGCAAAAAGAAAAAAGTGTCCGGTTACGAGTTCCGGCGCCGCCCAATCTTTGCGGCCGGTTTCCGCGGGAGGACCATCTGCATGGCCCTGTCCCGCTCGGGTTCGGTGATGTCGTCGTGCCTGGAACGGCTGTCCGCTTTCCATTTCGGTTGTGTCCTCACGCGACGGACAACGCGCTGGCGCTGCCCCGTACGACGTCGCTGCACAGGAGTGATCAATTCCTGCACATCCCGCCAGACCGTCTACGCGGTGGGCTCTGGCGGTGTGGTGAAGGCACACCCGAAATGGCAAACAGAAAACTGCACGACAAAACAAAGAGGCCCGGAACCTTGCGGTTTCCGGGCCTCTGAACGAGAGAGCTTGGAAGGTGTGCGCCTATGCGCAACCTCCACCCGGTAGCACCTGATCCTCGGTTTTTCCAAAACGCAGGCTGGCTGCGGCTTTCGTGGAATACACGTGGCTCTGGTGCTGGTTCGATCGGACCGACGGCATGCCGTCGAAACCACCGCACGCCCAGACGCGCACGAGCGATCGGCCCGATGCGGGACGAATGCTGGTGAGGATCAGTGCGGTGTTCACGATGGTTCCTGAGTCAAAAATTGCCGCTGTCGGCCGTTAGGGGTTGGAAAAATGGTACGGCTTGGAGCCGCGAGTGAAGGCAACTGTAAATAGTGTTTACGGCGGCGTCAACAACCGGGACAATCTTTTTTTGTCTTGTTGTTGTTTTTGAACAGTGCCCAATATCACCGTCGCGCGCCGCCGCAATGCGCTTGCGCTGCACCGCCGCTTTCTCGAAGAGGCCGTTGCCGCAGGCTTGCCAGCCAAGGGGCTGGACCAGGCGTTCGCGAAGAAGATCGAGATTTCCCCCAGCATGTGGAGCCAGATCAAGAGCTCCCGCCCCATCGGCGACAACCTGGCGAGGCAGATCGAAAGGCACTGCGGCGTCGAGCTCGGCTGGCTCGACGAGGAAGACCGGCCCAGCGAAGTGCCGGATGCCGCTGAGGAGCGCTTCATCGCAGCGGCGCGCGAGGCATGGCGATCGGCCAACGCCAAGGGAAAGAAGGAGCTCAGCGGCTGGCTGAAGAAGCGCGCGCAGGACGCCGGCGGCAACGAGCCCGCACCCTGAAGACGGCTCAGCCCAGCGCGGGCGCGCTGCGCAGGATGGCAGCGCGCATGTCGTCCGGAATGGCAACGGCCCGATGGGTCTCCAGCGACGTGGTCACCAGCACCTGCTGCATCTGCATGCGCACCTCGCCGCCCACCGGCTCGAAGCAGCGCACCCGCAGGGTCATCGAGCGGGAGCCGAGGCGCTCCACGGCCAGCCCCAGCATCACCTGGTCGCCCATGCGGCTCACCGCGCGGAAATCGACCTCGAGCTTCACCGTGGGCAGGCCGATGCGGCGCTGCGCCACCAGGCCGTGGTAGCTGAGGCCCAGGCCTTCGTTGACCCAGTCTTCGACGAGGCCGTTCAGCATCACGAAGTACTGCGGATAGAAGACGATGCCCGCCGGATCGCAGTCCGAGAAGCGGATCAGCCGCGGCCTGCAGAACTCGCTGTCCTCGGCCATGCTCAGCCCTCCTCGCTCGCCGGCTCGCCGCGCATCACATGCACGCGCAGCAGGCCGAGCTGCGTGTGCAGCTGCTTGACGGTCTTCATGTCGAGCCCCGAGAACATTTCCAGGAT
Organism: Variovorax sp. 278MFTsu5.1; assembly: GCF_048305045.1. Taxonomy (NCBI): domain Bacteria; kingdom Pseudomonadati; phylum Pseudomonadota; class Betaproteobacteria; order Burkholderiales; family Comamonadaceae; genus Variovorax; species Variovorax sp. 278MFTsu5.1. The sequence continues at coordinate 1,941,261 of NZ_CP157622.1, read as the reverse complement.
CCACTGCTCGTGCTCGCTCGCCATGGTCTCGAAAGTGCGGCGTCCAGTGGGCGTGAGGCTCACGATCCACGCGCGGCGGTCGTCGGGGCTGGGCGCACGGGCAACCATGCCTTCGCGCTCGAGTTCGTCCGTCAGGCCGGTGACGTTGCCGCCGGTCACCATCAGGTAGCGCGACAGCACGCGCATCTTCAGGCCGTCCTTGTAGCGATAGAGCTGCGCCATGTAGTCGAAGCGCGCCAGCGAGATGCCGAAGCGCTCGCGCAGCCGGCGACGGATCTCGGACTCGATCTGCGTGGTGCTGGCCAGCATGCGCAGCCACAGCTTGAGCACGGCGTGGTCGTCGTGGCCGGCGCGGGCCTCGTGGCCCAGTTCTTCCGCATCGCTCAGCACTGCGTGCGACGCGTCGTTGCGTGTCATGTCACTTCTCCCCCTGAAACCGAAATCGACTGCCCGGTGACCGACGCGGCGCCCTCGCCGCACAGCCAGCGCACGGCGTCGGCCACTTCGGCGGGCTGCACGATGCGCTTCTGCGGATTCACGCTGGAGAACTCCGCAAGCGCATCGGCCTCGCTGCGCCCGGTCTTGCCGACCACGTTGGCGACGCTGTTGCGCAGGATATCGGTGTCGGTGTAGCCAGGGCACACGGCGTTCACGGTGACGCCCTTGCGTGCCACTTCCAGCGCCAGCGAGCGCGTGAGCCCGAGTACGCCATGCTTGGCCGCGGTGTAGGCAGCCACGTAGGCATAGCCCTTCTGGCCCGCCGTGCTGGCGATGTTGACGATGCGCCCCCAGCCGGCATCGAGCATGTCCGGCAGCGCGGCCTGCGCGCACAGGAAGCTGCCGGTGAGGTTGACCGACAGCATCCGCTGCCAGAGTTCGAACGATGTCTTGAGAAACGGCGCACTCTCCGCCGCCCCCGCGTTGTTGACTAGCACGGTGACGGGCCCACGCGCGGCACGGGCTTCGGCGAACGCCGCCTGCACGGCCTCAGGGTTCGCCACGTCCGCGGCGACAACGCCGTGCCCGCTGCCGGCCAGCGAATCCGCCACCCGCTGCAGCGCCTCGCGGTCACGTCCCAGTAAGGTCAGAGTGGCGCCTTCGGCAGCCAGCGTGCGGGCGATCTCCGCCCCGATGCCGCGCGCCGCGCCCGTGACGAGTGCGTGCCGGCCAGTCAGTGAATTTGAGTCCATACCTGAATGATTTAGTTCTGAACCATTTTAGCCGAGCGGCCCGGCAAGGCTGTCAGCGCATGAAACGGCCGCCGTTGAGATCCAGCGTCGCGCCGGTCATGAAGGCCGTCGCAGGAGAAGCGAGATAAACCACGGCCGCAGCCACCTCCTCGGCCAGCCCGAAGCGGCCGAGCGGAATGTCCGCCTGCAACGCCTGCTGGCGCGCAGGCGCCATGGCATCGAGCGCGGGGCTGCGGATCGCCGCCGGCGCCAGCGCATTCACCGTCACGCCATGAGGCGCCAGCTCCTGCGCGAACGACCGCGTCAGCGCGAGCAGCCCTGCCTTGCTCGCTGCGTAGTGCACGCCAGTGGCACTGCTGGCCTGCTGCCCGGCCATCGAACTCAGGTTCACGATGCGCCCCTCGCCCCGCTCGCGCATGTGGCGCCCCGCGATGCGGCAGCCGAAGAAGGCGCCGCGCAGGTTGATGGCCAGAACGTCGTCCCACTCCTCGGGCGTGATGTCCCAGAGGGAGGTAGACGGCGTGCGCGCCGCGTTGTTGACCATGATGTCGACGCAGCCGAAATGCGCCACGGCGCCGCCGAAGCACGCGCCGAACGCAGTCTCGTCGCGCACGTCGAGCCCCAGCGCGAGCCCGCCGATCTCGCTCGCCACGGCCTCGACCGCCGGAAGCTCGATGTCGGCCAGAGCCACCCGCGCCCCCGCCTGCGCCAGCCCTCTCGCGATGGCCGCCCCCAAGCCCTGCCCCGCGCCCGTCACGAACGCCACGCGCCCGGAAAGAGGAAGCTGCGGCGCACCGTTCGTCATGCCCGTCAGGCCTTCGCGGGCCGGCCGTCCCAGGTCTGGGGCCCCACGCCGCGTTCCCGCAGCTTGAACTTCTGGACCTTGCCGTTCTCGGTGCGCGGAAGGTCGGCCAGCACGTCGATGTAGCGAGGCACGGCGAAGTACGGCAGCCGGCCTTCGCAGAAGCGCGCGAGCTCGGCCGGGTCGATGGCCGCGCCCTCGCGGGCCACCAGCGCGGCCATCACCTCGTCCTCGGCAAGCTCGGAGCGCACCGGATACACCGCGCAAGAAGCCACGCCCGGATGGCTCAGCAGCACCTGCTCAACCTCGAAAGAGGAAATGTTCTCCCCACGACGCCGGATCGCGTCCTTGATGCGGTCGACAAAGCGGAAGGCCCCGTCCGCATCGCGCACCACGCGGTCGCCGGTGTGGAACCAGAGATTGCGCCAGGCCTCGACCGTCTTCTCCGTCATGTTGAAGTAGCCGCTGGCGAAGGCGTACGGCTCATCAGCGCGAAGCAGCAGTTCACCCGCCTCGCCGGCCGGCAGCGCCACGTCGTCCTCGTCGGCCACGCGCGCCTGGAAGCCGGGGCGCAGCCAGCCCATCACACCGCCGCGCGGCGAATCGGGCGCCGTGGCGATCGCGAAGTTGGTCTCGGTCGACCCATAGCCTTCCAGCAGCGATACGCCCGTGCGCGCCTTGAACGCGACACCGGCGGCAGCCGGCACGCCGGGCCCCAGCCCGATGCGCACGCGGTGGTCGCGCTCCCCGGCCCCTTCGGGCTGGGCCAGCAGGATCGGCACCATCGCCCCCAGCAGATAAACCACCGTCGCCCCGCTCGCGCGCATCGTCGGCCAGAAGCCCGATGCCGAGAAGCGCGGCTCGAACACCACTTGCGAGCCCGTCAGCGCGGCCTGCGCGAAGGTGTTGAGCGCGTTGATGTGGAAGAGCGGCAGCGTGGTGCACAGCACGTCGTCGGCGCCCACGCCGAGCACTTCGGCACTGTTCACGCCCCACCAAAAGTACTGCGCGTGCGGGCAGACCACGCCCTTGGCAGGCCCGGTCGTGCCCGAGGTATAGAGGATCGCGAGTGCGTCGCCGGGCTGCACGGATGCCGGCTCGACGGGTTCTCCATGCGCGGGATACGCCACGACGCGCACGCCCGCAGGCGCACGCCAGGCGTCCAAAGCTGTCTCGCCGACGACCCAGATCTCGCGCAGCACGGTACGCCCGAGATCCGCCGCCGCGAGCCGCTCCACGAAGCCCGCTTCGATCACCAGCAGCTTCGCCTCGCTGTTCGCGAGGAAGTATTCGATCTGTGGCCCCATCGACGCCGTATTGACCGGCACCGTTGACGCACCCAGCCATCCCGCTCCCAGGAAGCTTTCGAGAAACTCGACGCGGTTGCCGCACATCACCGCGATGCGATCGCCGCGCACCACGCCGGCCGCCGCCAGCGCGCCGGCCCGCGCCGCCGCAACGTGGGCCGCATCGCGGTGCGTCCACTCGCTCCCCGCGATCTTCAGCAGCGCGCGCGAGCCGAACAGCCCGGCCTGCTGCTGCAGCATCGCCGGCAGCGTGCGCTGCGCGGGCGGCACGGCGCGGGGTTCAGTCGTCATCGTGCGTGCCCCCGCCGAGGTAGGTCGCCTGCACCCGCGAGTCGCTCGCCAGTTCGGCGGAGGCCCCGGAGAGCGCGATCTCGCCCGTCTCCAGCACATAGCCGTGGTCGGAGCTTTCGAGCGCGGCTCGCGCGTTCTGCTCCACCAGCAGGATCGACACGCCGTCCTCCCGCAGCTTGCGCACGATGGCGAGGATGTCCCTCACGATCAGCGGCGCCAGGCCCAGGCTGGGCTCGTCGAGCATCAGCAGCCGGGGCGCCGACATCAGCGCGCGCCCCACGGCCAGCATCTGGCGTTCGCCACCCGAGAGCGTGTCGGCGCGCTGCGAGCGGCGCTCGGCCAAGCGTGGAAAGCGGTCGTACACCGACTGCAGCCGCTTCTTCATCGCGTCGCCGCGCAGGCGCTTGGCATAGGCGCCGAGCTGCAGGTTGTCGAGCACGGTGAGCTCGCCGAAGAGCTCCCGCTTCTCGGGCACGAGGCACAGGCCCCGCTCCACGCGCGCTTCCACGTCGAGCCCCTGCAGGTCTTCGCCCTCGAAGCGCAGCGTACCCTTGCATGGCAGCAGGCCCATGGCGGCCGCCAGCAGCGTGGTCTTGCCCGCGCCGTTGGGACCGATCACCGAGATGATCTGGCCCGGCTGCAGGTCGAGCGACACGCCGCGCACCGCCTCGACCTGTCCGTAGGACACGTGCAGATCGCCGATCTCCAGCATCGCGGTCATACCCACACCCCCAGGCTCGTCACTTCGCGTACTTCGCGCACCCCCTGAACGGGGCCCGCGCCTTCGGGCAGCCGTGCGGCGCTCATACGACGCTCCCCAGATAAGCCGCCTGCACGCGCTCGTCCGCGCGCACCGCCGACGGCACGCCCTCCACGAGCTTGGAGCCGAAGTTCATCACCACCAGCCTGTCCACCAGTTTCATCACGAAGTCCATGTCATGTTCCACGATGAGGATGGTCACGCCCTCTTCGCGCAGCTTGCGCAGCAGGTCGCCGAGCGCCATCTTCTCCTTGCGGCGCAGCCCGGCCGCGGGCTCGTCGAGCACCAGCAGCACCGGGTCGGCGGCCAGCGCGCGGGCGATTTCCAGGATGCGCTGCGTGCCCAGCGGCAGGCTGCCCGCCTGTTCGTGCGCGCGGTCGCCCAGGCCGATGCGGTCCAGCTGGCGCTGAGCCTCCTGCAGGATCTGCTGCTCTTCCGTGCGATCGAGCCGCAGCCCCGCCTTCAGGATGCCCGATCGCGTGCGCGAATGCGCGCCCAGCGCCACGTTGTCGAGCAAGCTCATGTGCGGGCGCAGCTTCACGTGCTGGAAGGTGCGCGCCAGCCCCAGCCGCGCCACCTCGCGCTGCGGCATGCCGGCGATGTCGTGCTCCAGGAAGCGCACCTGGCCCGAGCTCATCGGCAGCGTGCAGGTCAGCAGGTTGAACATGGTCGACTTGCCCGCGCCGTTGGGCCCGATCAGGCCGACGATCTCGCCGGCCTTCACGTCGAAGCTCACGTCGTTCACCGCCACCAGACCGCCGAAGCGCTTGACCGCGCCGTTCACCGACAGCACCGGCGAGCCGCGCGCGGGCAGCGTGCGGTGCGGCAGCGGCTCGACCGCCGGCCCCTCGTGGCGCGAAGGCCCGCGCGCGCCGGCGCGGCGTCGCGTCCAGCGGCGCAGCAGCCCCATCACGCCGCCGCGCGCGAAGTGCAGCAGCAGGATGAAAAGCGCCGCGAAGGCCACCGCCTCCAGCTGGCCCGCGCGCTGCGTGAGCATCGGCAGCACGTCCTGCAGGCCGTTCTTCAGCACCAGCACCAGCGCGGCGCCCACCAGCGCGCCACCCAGCTGGCCGAGCCCGCCGGCCACCGCCATCAGCAGGTACTCGATGCTGGCGCGCACGTCGAAGGGCGACGGGCTCACGAAGCGGTTCATGTGCGCGTAGAGCCAGCCCGCCAGCCCCGCGAGCAGGGCTGCGGTGACGAACAGCGAAAGCCGCACGCGGTACGCATCGGCCCCCACGCTCGCCAGCAGCGTCGCGCCGCCGCGCAGCCCGCGAATCGCGCGCCCCGGCCGCGACTGCAGCAGGTTGTGGCTGAACAGGCAGGCCAGCCCGACCACCGTCCAGATCAGGCAATACATCGCGCGCGGATCGGCCAGCGACCAGCCCGCGATCTGCAGCGGCGGAATGTTCGACAGGCCCGTGTGCCGCCCCAGCGCATCGACATTGCCGAACAGCATCGCGATGGAGAGCCCCCAGGCGATGGTGCTCAGCGGCAGGAAGTGCCCGCCCAGCCGCAGCGTCAGCATGCCGATGGCCAGCGCGGACAGCCCCGTGAGCAGCAGCGCGAACAGCAGCCCCAGCCAGGGCGACATGCCCTGCGTGGTGGTGAGCCACGCGGTCGCATAGGCCGCGATGCCCACGAAGGCCGCCTGCCCGAAGGAGGTGGCGCCGCCCACGCCCGTCAGCAGCACGAGGCCCAGCGCCACGAGTGCGCCGATGCCGATGTCGTTGAGCAGCGAGACGGTGAAGCTGCCCGCGAACACCGGCACCAGCGCCAGCACCACGACGAGCCCGGCGATCCACGCCATGCGTTTGCGATTGCCGTTCATTCGTCCACCTCGTCTTCTTCCTCTTCGGCATGCGCGGCCATGAAGGAGCGCAGCATCAGCACCGGTATCAGCAGGCTGAACACGATCACGTCCTTCAGCGCGCCGCTCCAGAACGAGGCGAAGCTCTCGACCACGCCGACCGCGAGCGCGCCCACGGCCGTCATCGGGTAGCTCACGAGCCCGCCGATGATCGCGGCCACGAAGGCCTTCAGGCCGATGATGAAGCCCGAGTCGTAGTACATCGTCGTCACCGGCGCGATCAGCACGCCGATCAGCCCCGCCAGCAGCGAGGCGCAGCCGTACGCCAGCAACGCGGTGCGCACCGGCCGGATGCCGACCAGCCGCGCGCCCACACGGTTGACCGCCGTGGCGCGCAGCGCCTTGCCGGCCACCGTGCGCTCGAACACCAGGAAGAAGAGGCCGCTCAGCACGATGGCCGCCCCCACCATCAGCACCACCTGGCCGCTGACGGTGAAGCCCTCGCCCAGCGTGAACACGGCGCTGGTCAGCGGCGTGGTGCGCGAGCCCTCGGGTCCGAAGAACAGCAGGCCCAGGCCCGACAGCAGGAAGTGCAGCGCCAGCGACACGATCAGCAGCACCAGCACCGAAGCGTCGGCGATCGGCTGGAACACCACCCGCGCCAGCAGCGGCGCGATGGGCACCACCAGCAGCACCGCCACCGCGATGTGCACCGCCACCGGCACGCCCGGCCGTGCCGCGAGCCATGCCAGCGCGCAGGGTATGGCGGGCAGCACGCCCCAGGTCAGCACCGCCTTCGGAATGCGCGCGGTCTCGCCGCGCCGCACGAGGCTGCCTACTTCGGTGGCCAGGGCCAGCGCCGCAAGCACCGCGACCATGCCGATGGTCGGCGGTACGCGGCCGGTCTCGAAGGCCGCGAGCGACAGCGCCGCGAAGGCCGCGATGTCACCGAAAGGCACGAACACAACCCGCGTGACCGAGAAGATCAGCACCAGCCCGAGGCCGGCCAGCAGGTAGATGGCACCGTTGGCAAGGCCGTCGGTGATGAGGATGAGCGCCACGTCCCACGTCATGGCGCGGTCCTCCGGAAAGTCGGGAACAAGAGGTTCAAGGTGCGAGCTTCCATTGGCCGTTGTCGAGCTTGACGATCACCCGGGCGCGCTCATCCACGCCGTAGAGGCTGCCGGGCTTGAAGGTATAGACGCCGTGCGTGCCCACAACCTCCTTGGTGCTGAAGATGGCGTCGCGAAGCGCCACGCGGAACTCGGGCGTGCCCGGCTCGGCCTTCTTCATCGCGCGCGAGGCGGCGTCGGCGAACACCAGCCAGCCGTCGAAGGAATAGGCCGAGAAGGCATCGCTGGTCGGCGCGTTGTTGACCTTCTGGAAGACGGCGCGGAAGTCGGTGGCGATCTTCTTGGTCGGGTACTCGGCCGGCAGCTGCTCGGCCACGATCACCGGGCCCGTGGGCATCAGCGCGTTCTGGCCCGCCGCGCCGACCACGCGCACGAAATCGGGGTTGATGAGGCCGTGCTGGCCGTACACGCCGCCCTTGAAGCCGCGCTCCTGCAGCGCCAGGAAGGGCAGCGCGCCCGGCGTGCCGGCGCCGCCGGTCATCACCACGTCGGGGCGCAGCGCCACGATCTTCAGCACCTGTCCGGTCACCGAGGCGTCGGAGCGCGCATAGCGCTCATTGCTCACCACCTTGATGCCTGCGGCGGGCGCGGCCTTCATCAGCGCCTCGTACACCAGGTCGCCCCAGGCATCGGAGAAGCCGATGTAGCCCACGGTCTTCACGTTGTTGCGCTTCATGCGCTCGACCACCGCGTCGATCATCAGCTGCGTGGGCTGGGCCACGGTCATCACCCACGGGTTGTCGTTGGGGTCGAGCAGAATCGGCGTGAGGCCGATCATCGGCGTCTTCGCCTCCTTGCCGACCTGGGCCATCGCTATTGCCGCGGGCACGCCTGAGGTGCCCATGAGCACGTCCACCTTCTCCTCCTCGATCAGCTTGCGCGCGTTGCGCCCGGCCGTGGTCGGGTCGGAGCCGTCGTCGAGCACGACCAGCTGGATCTTGCGGCCATTGACTTCGGGCTTGTAGGCCAGCGCGGCCTGCATGCCCTTGGCGTAGGGCACGCCCAGCGAGGAGTTCGGCCCCGACAGCGACACGCTCAGTCCGACCTTGAGGTCGGCCGCGAATGCGCTGGCAACGCCACAGGCGGTCAGCGCGGCGGCAAGGGCGCCGCGCGTCAATGTCTGCATCAGGCTCTTCATGTCGTAGCTCCGGTGAGGATGGTTGGAATGGACAACGGGTAACTCGGATGGATCAGATGAACAACTGGATGGCGGGCAACGCGCGCGGGGCGTTGAGCAGGTCGACGCGCTTCTCGCGGATTCGCCAGCCCTCAGGAGTGCGCACGAGGTGGTGGCGGGCGGTGCCGCTCAGCAATATCTGCCCCTCGCCGCGCGCCTCGACGTAGAGGAACGGCGTGCGCAGCCAGGCTTCATCGCCATCCTCGCGTTCGATTCGCGAGGGCTGCAGCACATGCTGGCTGTGGCTCGCGGGATGCTGCGAATGCGCGCGCGGGTTCTTCAGCCGCTCCACGCGAAGCTGCAGCAGCAGGCGGTCTTCGTAGGCCAGCGAGTTGTGCGAGAAGGGGTCGGCCTGCGCCGCGCCGAGCAGCGGCACCCAGTAGTGGCCGTCTTCCGCGAACAGGGCCAGCCAGTCGTCGAAGCGGCGCTCGTCGAGCAGCGCCGCCTCCTGGGCGGCGAAATCGCGCGGGTCCGTCATGCCGTGGCCTCCATGCCCGCCGCCATGGCCTTCGCCCAGGCGCGGAACTGGTTGCGCATCAGCAGCTCGTTGGTGCCGTTGGTGGTGATCGTGGCCTGCTGCTTCTCGGCCGGATCGAAGTTGCGATGCAGGCTCACCCATTCGTTGCCGCCCGCGCGCAGGCCCTGCTGGATGCTCTCGAACAGGTGCACGTCGTCGTGCGCGACCACCGACATCGGCGAGAACACCAGCCGGTTGTAGCTCATGGCGCGCTCGAAGAGCAGCGCAGGCGCGCCTGCCGCGCTGAAGCTCCAGGCCTCGATCAGCGTGCGGTTTGCCGCCAGCGGACGGATCACGCGGATGGCCAGCGGCGAGCCCTTGACCGACAGGCTCGGAAAGAAGACGGAGTTCTGCGGCGAGCGCTGCAGGATCTCGGCCGCGCGCTCCTCGCCGTGCGCAGCGCGCATGGCGGCCTCGTACTCGGGCAGCTGCGCGTAGTTCGAATGGATGCTGAAGTTCACCCCCAGCACGCTGTGGCCGTTGGCGAACACGCGCCCGCCCATCCTGTCGAAGAATTCGTATCCCGAGCCGAAAGGCAGGATCTGCTCCATCGCCATCGGCTTGGGATCCGTTGGCGCATGGCCCTCCCACAGCGCCTCGGCCGCCTTGGTGGCAGATTCGTGCGTGGACATCGGATGCACCGTGTCGTTGATGTTCTCCAGGTACATCTTCCAGTTGCAGTGGACGATGTTGCGCAGCACGCCGCCGCCAACGGCCAGCTTGCCTTCGGGCGAGCGGTCGACCATGTTGTCGATGGCGCCCAGCACCTCGCCGAAGTACTCGTCGAACGAAGGGCCGGTGTCGGAAAGGCGCACGAACACGAAGTCGCGATACACCTTCACGTTCTTCACCACCGAAAGCCCCAGCCCCGACTCGCAGGCCTTGAGCTGCGTGCCCTCGTAGCCGTTCTTCAGCGGCAGTCCGAGCGGCGCCCCGTCGAGCTTGTAGGTCCAGGCGTGGTACGGGCAGCGGAAGAAGCGGCCGGTGTTGCCGCATTCGTCCGTCACCAGCTGCGTGCCCTTGTGGGCGCAGCGGTTGTAGAGCACATGCACATCGCCGTCGGGCTGGCGCACCATGAGCAACGGCCGGCCCGCGATCTCCTGCGTCACGAAGTCGCCGGCCTGCGGCACCTGGCTCGCATGGCCCAGGAAGACCCAGGTGCCGGCGAACAGGTGCTCCTGCTCCAGCGCGAAAAGCTCGTCGCTCAGGTACAGGTCGCGGTGCACCCGGTCGTCCTGAACCAGCGCCGCGACGAGATCGGGGCGGTTTCGGTAGGTGGTCATGGCAATGTGCTCGGTGGCCGGACTGCGCTAGGGGACCAGCTTCCACTGGCCCTTGGTCATCTGCACGATGACCACGCCGCGCTGGTCGGAGCCGTAGCGGTCGTCGGGCTTGAAGGTGTAGACGCCGTGCGTGCCCACCAGCTCCTTGGTGCCGACGATGGCGTCGCGCAGCGCCGTGCGGTAGGCCGGCGTGCCCGGCTCGCCCTTGGTGCGCGAGGCCGCGTCGGCCAGCAGCAGATACGCGTCGTAGGTGTACGACGAGAAGGCATCGGTCGGCACCGCGCCGTTGAGCTTCTGGTAGGCATTGCGAAAGCCCATCGACACCTTCTTGATCGGGTTGGCGTCGGGCAGCTGGTCGGCCACCAGCACCGGGCCGCTGGGCACCTGCAGGCCCTCGATGGAGGCGCCGCCCACGCGCACGAAGTCGGCGTTGATGAGGCCGTGCGTGCCGTAAATCCTGCCCTTGTAGCCGCGCTCGGCCAGTGCGATGTAGGGCAGCGCGCCGGGCGTGCCCGAGTTGCCCGCGAACACCGCGTCGGGCCGCGCCGCGACGATCTTCAGCACCTGCCCGGCCACCGACGAATCGCTGCGCGCATAGCGCTCGTTCGCCACCACCTTGATGCCGGCGGCATCGGCGCTCTTCATCAGCGAGTCGTAGGCCAGGTCGCCCAAAGCGTCGGAAAAGCCGATGAAGGCCACCGTCTTCACGCCCGACTTCTTCATGCGATCGACCACGCCCGCCACCATCAGCGGGAAGGGCTGCGACACCGTCACCGTCCACGCGCCCTCGGGGCCCGGAATGGTCACCGGCGTGGGCGAGATCAGCGGCGTGTTGAGCTCGCGCGCCACCGAGGCGATGGCCATCGCGCCCGGCACGCCCGAGGTGCCGATCAGCACGTCGACCTTGTCCTCGGTCACCAGCTTGCGCGCGTTGCGGCCTGCGGTGGTGGGGTCGGAGGCATCGTCGAGCACGATGAGCTGCACCTTGCGCCCGGCGATCTCGGGGTGCTCGGCGATGGCGGCGCGGATGCCCTTCTCGTAGGGCACGCCCAGCGCGGCCACGGGGCCCGAGAGCGAACTGATGAAGCCGATCTTCAGGTCGGCGGCCATGGCCTGCGCTGCGGCCAGCGCGACGGCCGTGGTGGCGAGGATGCGGGCGATCTTTTTCATTGGCGATTTCACGTCGGGGGTTTCAGGGAACCAGCTTCCATTGGCCCTTGTCGAGCCTCACGACGACGCGCGAGCGGTCGTCAGAGCCGTAGCGGTCGGTCGGCTTGAAGTTGTAGACGCTGTGCGTGCCCACCAGCTCCTTGGTGCTCACGATGGCGTCGCGCAGCGCGAGGCGGAACTGCGGCGTGCCGGGCTCGGCCTTGCTCGCCAGCGCACGCTGCGCGGCGTCGAGATAGATCAGCCACGCATCGAAGCTGTAGGCCGAGAAGGTGTCGGTGGGCGGCGCGCCGTTGGCCTTCTGGAAGGCGGCGCGGAAGTCCATCGCGATCTTCTTCATCGGGTTGGCGTCGGGCAGTTGCTCGGCCACCACCACCGGGCCAGTGGGTGCCAGCAGCCCTTCCACCGACGCACCGCCGACGCGGATGAAGTCGGGGTTGATCAGCGAGTGCATGCCGTAGATCTTTCCCTTGTAGCCGCGTTCCTGCAGCGCCAGGTAGGGCAGCGCGCCGGGCGTGCCGGATGCGCCGGTGATCACCGCGTCGGGGCGCAGCGCCACGATCTTCAGCACCTGGCCGGCCACCGACGAATCGGCACGCGCATAGCGCTCGTTCGACACCACCTTGATGCCGGCGGCGGGCGCCGACTTCATGAGCGCGTCATACACCAGGTCGCCCCACGCGTCGGAGTAGCCGATGTAGGCCACCGTCTTCACGCCCGACTGCTTCATCTTCTCGACCATCGCACCCATCATCAGCGGCGCGGGCTGCGGCAGCGTCACCATCCACGCGCCCTCCTCGCCCGGCAGGTCGGCGTTGGCGATGGATATCAGCGGCGTCTTCGTCTCGCGCGCCACGCCGGCGATGGCCAGCGAGCCCGGCGCACCGGCCGTGCCGATGATGACGTCGACCTTGTCCTCCTCGATCAGCTTGCGCGCGTTGCGCGCCGCCGTGGACGGATCGGAGGCGTCGTCCAGCGCGATCACCTGCACCTTGCGGCCGCCGACTTCCGACTTGTAGGCCTGAGCCGCCTTCATGCCCTTGTCGTACGGAATGCCCAGCGACGACACCGGGCCGGACAGCGACGTGATGAAGCCGACCTTGAGGTCGGCGGCCCACGCGCTCGCGGCGCTCAGCGCGCCGAGGCCCGCGGCGATGGCCGCGAAGGTGCGAATTCGGTTCAGTACTTTCATGGCGGTGCTCCAGAGGTGGTTTTTTCGAGGGACGAGAGAAAGCAACAGGAAATGAAAAGGTTCAGAGGGCCAGGCTGCCGACGCTGGTGCCGCCGCACACGTACAGCACCTGGCCTGTGACGAAGCTGTTGTCGGCATCGGCGAAGAAACGCACGGCCCGTGCCACGTCGGCCGATTCGCCGAGCCGCTTCACGGGCACCGAGGCGGCAAGCGCGCGTTCCTTCTCGCTGCCGGCCTCGACCACGTCGTAGAACATGTCGGTGCGGATGGGTCCCGGCGCCACCACGTTCACCGTGATGCCGTCGGCCGCGAGTTCCAGCGCCCAGGTGCGCGCCATGCCCAGCATGCCGGCCTTGGTGGCCGAATAGCTGGTGCGCGTGGCCAGCCCCAGCGCGGCGCGCGAAGACAGCAGCACCACGCGGCCGAAGCGCTGCGCGCGCATCGCGGGCAATGCACCTTGCACGAGCTGGATCGCACAGCCCAGGTGCAGGTCGACCAGCGCGTCGAGGTCGTCGAGCTTCACCTCGGGCAGCAGCGCGGCGCGGATCACGCCCGCGTTGTGCACGATGGTGGTGGGCGAGAAGCGCCCGACCAGTTCGCGCACCGCCTCGCCGGTGGCGGCGCGGTCGCTCAGGTCGACTTCGATGCTGTGCAGCTTCGGGTGGTTGATCTCCGCCTTGCGGCGAGCGAGCGACACCACCTCGTAGCCCTGCGCGAGCAGGTCTTCGCAGATGGCCCTGCCGATGCCTGCGCTGCCGCCGGTGACGGCCGCGACCTTGGGTGCGGTGCCGCTCATGCCGATGCTCCCACCAGCGCCAGCACGCGCAGCGGACTGCCGCTGCCCTTCTCGATCTTCAGCGGCGGGCAGATCAGCACCGCGCCGGAAGGCGGCAGCAGGTCGAGGTTGCTCAGGCACTGCAGGCCATAGCGACCCGCGCCGTGCATGTAGTAATGGCACGGGTACGGCGGGCGCAGGTGATAGCCCTGCCCCGCGTCGGTGCCGATGGCTTCGGAGCCGAAGCCCAGCACGTCGCGCTGCTCGACAAGGAAGCGCACGGCCGCCGTGCTCGGTCCAGGCGTGTGCTGGCCTGTCTCGTCGAAGTTCTGATAGGCCTCGGGGTCGGTGCGCTTGGACCAGTCGGTGCGCATCAGCACCCACGCACCCTTCGGGATGCGGCCATGCGCTGCCTCGTAGGCCTCGATGTCTTCCAGGGTCAGCAGGTAGTCGGGGTCGTCCTTCACCTGCGGCGAGCAGTCGATCACGCAAGCCGGCGCCACGAAGTGCTGCACGGGAATGGTGTCCACCGAGTTGTTCGGCAGGTCGCGTCCCGAGATCCAGTGGATCGGCGCGTCGAAGTGCGTGCCGGTGTGCTCGCCGCAGGAGAAGTTGTTCCAGTACCAGCCCGGGCCGCGCTCGTCGTACTTCGACACCTCCTCGATGCGGAAGGGCCAGCACTGGCCCATTTCGGGCGGCAGCGCGATCTGCGGGAACTCGGGCGTCAGCGTCTGCGTGAGGTCGATCACGCGGATACGGCCGCTTGCCATGGCGGTCACCAGGCCGCCGAGGATCTCGGCTGCGGACATCAGTTCGGTTGTGGTGGTCATTCGTTCGGCTCCTGTCTCAACCGCCTGCAGCCAGCTCGCGCTCGAGCACTTTCGGGTTGTCGCGCCAGCGCTCCAGCCACTCCTGCGCCACGTCGCCGGGGTACACGTCTTCCACGCCATCACGCAGCGCCTTCACGATGGCGTTGGCCAGCGCCGGGGGCGCGAGCTTGGGCGGCGGCGTGTGCTGGTTCCATTCGTCGTCGATGGGGCCGGGGAACACGTTGATCACGCGGATGCCCGCCGGCCGCATCTCCGCGCGCAGGCACTGCGCGAGCGAATGCGCCGCCGCCTTCGATGCGCTGAAGGTGCCGTGCGGCGGGAAGTTGCTCAGCGCGTAGATCGACAGCAGGTTCACCCACGCCGTCGCGCCCGTCACGCCGTCGGCCGAGCGGCCCTTGAGCGCGGGACCGAACTCCTGCGCGAGGCGCAGCAGGCCGAAGTAGTTGATGTCCATCTCGGCCTTGGCCACGTCGGTGCCACGCCGCGCGCCGATGCCGAAGGTGCGGTGCACCTCCGCGTTGTTGATGACGATGTCGACCTTGCCGCCGATGGAGCCCGCGAGTTCCGTCACCTGCCGGCCGTTGGTCAGATCCAGCGGCACCAGCGTGACCTGCGGCAGCGCCGAGATGTCGTCGAGGCCGTCGCCCATCTTCTTCCAGGGCTCGGCGTGGCCGACCCAGACGATGTCGGCGCCGGCCTTGACCAGCGCGCGCACGATCGCCTGCCCGGTCTCGGTCTTGCCATCGGTCACCAGCACCTTGCGGAACTTGGGGTCGCTGGTCATCTCGCGCAGCATCTTGTCGTCGGCCATGTGGGGACTCCCTTCGTTCGGAAAACCAATGAGAACGGCCTGGCCTGCGCGGTCGAGCCGGGCGCCTACGCGCACCCTCTGCGGCGCGTCGCCGACTTCGCCATGCAGGTGGACCATGAGCGTGGGGCCGGCATCCAGGTGCACCAGGCCCAGCCGCCAGGGCAGCCGCTCGCGGAAGAACAGGTCGTTGCTGTGATGCAGCGTCGTGCTGCCGAGCAGCTCGCCCTCGCCGCTTTGCTGCCGCCAGCGCAGCGCGGCGGAGAGGCATCTGTGGCAGACCTCGCGCGGCGGGTACTGCACCGTGCCACAGTCGTCGCAGGTCTGGAGTTCGAAGCGGCCTTCGGCCGCGGCAGCGGTGAGACCCAGCGCCACGCGACCGCGCGCGCCGGGCGGCAGGTTCATCTGCCGGGTGCGCAGCACCGGGTTCTTGCGCGGGGGGCGCATCAGGGGCATCGTCATGCGGGTCTCCCCAGGATCACCGCGCCTGTGCACAGGCAACGGTCGTAGGTCACCATGCCGAAGCCGGCGACAAGGCCCAGCTGGGCATTCGGCACGGCGCGCGCGCCGGCTTGGTCGGTCAGCTGCCGGATCGCCTCGACCATGCCGAGGAAGCCGCCCGCCGCACCAGCCTGTCCGGCCGAGAGCTGGCCGCCGCTGGTATTGTTCGGAAAGCTGCCGTCGAAGGTCATGGTGTTGGCCTGCACGAAGGCCGGGCCCTCGCCCTTCTCGCAGAAACCCAGGTCCTCGAACTGCATCATCACGATGACGGGGTAGTCGTCGTAGGTCTGCACGAAGTCGAGCTCCGCGGGCCGGATGCCGGCCTGCGCGTACAGGTCGTCGCGGTCCTTGCGCCAGCCGCCCTGCACCATCACCGGGTCTTCGGCGTAGGCGTTGTGGCGCTCGATGGCGCCGCGGATCACCACGTGCGCCAGGCCCAGGTCGCGCGCGCGCTCCTCGCTCATCACGAGGAAGGCGTCGGCGCCGGCGCAGGGCATCACGCAGTCGAACAGGTGGATCGGGTCGGAGATCGGCCGCGCGGCCATGTACTCGTCGAGCGTGAGAGCCTTCTTGAACATCGCGTTCGGGTTGCCCAGCGCGTTGGTGCGCTGGTCGACGCAGATGCGGCCGAAGTCTTCACGCCTTGCGCCGTAGGTGCGCATGTAGTTGGCGGTGATGAAGGCGAAGATCGAGTTGGGGCCGCCCGAGCCGTAGGGGTAGCTCGCATCGCGCGCGAAGTTGCTGAAGCTGCCCAGCGTCTGGCGGAAGGAGTCGACATGGTTGGTGTCGGCACCCACGCAGGCCACGATGTCGGCATCGCCCGCCTGCACGGCGCGCGCCGCACGGCGCAGGCACATCACGCCCGATGCGCCGCCCGTGGGCACATGGTCGAGCCAGCGCGGCGACAGGCCCAGATGCTGGGTAACGCCCACCGCCGTGTCGGGCGCGAGCGAGAAGCTGCTGAGGCACAGGCCGTCGATCTGCTCCTTGGGCACGCCGCTGGCCTTCACCAGCGCCTCGACCGCCTGGCCGATGAACCAGTGCGCGGTGCGCGTGGAATAGCGCACGTAAGGCACGGTGACGGGCACCGCGACCGCCACGCCTTCGTAGGAAAGCCGCTTGCCCGTCATGCCTGCCTCTTCTTCATCGAGCGGGTGTCGATGCAATGGGCCTGGCCTGGAAGCGACTGCGCCATCTCGCGCAGCTGCCCGCGCTGGATCTTCTGCGAGGGCGTGAGCGGCAGCGCATCGACGAAGGCCACGTAGCCGGGCGCCTTGTAGTAGGCGAGCTGTGCCAGCGCGTGCTGGACGATACTGGCCGCGGTCTGTTCGGGCTGCGAGGCATCGGCGCCTTCGCGCATCACGATGCAGGCGAGCACCTCGTCTCCGCGCACTTCGTCGGGCGTGGCGGCCACGGCCGATGCCTTCACCGCCGGATGCTGGTTGAGCACGCTCTCGACTTCGACGGCCGAGATGTTCTCGCCGCTGCGGCGGATCACGTTCTTCTTGCGATCGACGAAGAAGAAGTTGCCCTCTGCATCGCGGCGCACCAGGTCGCCGGTGTGGAACCAGCCGTCGGCCCAGGCCTCGCGCGTGGCCTCCTCGTCCTTCAGGTAGCCGGAGAAGAAATGGCGCCTCGGGTCCAGGCCGGCCGAGCGCACCAGCAGTTCGCCCGGCGCATCGACGCCGACTTCACTGCCGTCGTCGCCCACGAGGCGGATCTCGACGAAGTCCTCCTGCCGGCCGAAACAGCTGGTGCCCACCAGGCGCGGCTCCCGGTTGGCCATGATGCAGGCGGCCGCGCCGGTCTCCGTCATGGCCCAGGCCTCCACCAGCGGAAAGCCGAAGCGCTCCTCGAAGGGCGCGTGGTTCTTGCGGTCCACGCCGGCGCCGAAGCCCCAGCGGATGGCATGGTCGCGGTCGGCGGCCGATGCGGGTGCCGACAGCAGCATCGCGGGCATCACGCCCAGGTAGTGGACGATGGTCGCGCCGCTTTCCTTCGCGCTCGCCAGCCAGCTCTTCGGATGGAAACGGTCGAGCTGCACCAGGCAGCCGCCCGCGACCAGCACCACCATGGTGGAGAAGGCCATCGCGTTCATGTGGTTGAGCGGCAGCGGCGTGATCACGCGCTCCTTGTCGGGCCGGATGCTGCACACGCCGTCTAGCGCCGCATACCACTCGCCTGCGCGCAGGAAATAGGCATTGCTCAGGATGCAGCCCTTGGGGCGCCCGGTGGTGCCCGAGGTGTAGAGCAGGCCGCATTCGGTGTCGATGCCCACGGGCTCGCCAGCACGCGGCGCAGCTGTCTTCGCGGACGGCACCGCGTCGTCGGGGCCCATGGTCTCGAAGGCGATGCCTGCCTGTGCGGCCGCCGCGCGCAGGTCGGCAGCGCGTTCGGGCAGCGTTACGGCCAGCCCGATCTCGCTGTGGCCGATCAGGTAGACCAGCTCGGCCGAGCGCATCTCCGAGTTGATCGGCACCACGCTCACGCCCAGTGCGTTCAGCGCGAGCCAGTGGAAGATGAAAGCCGGCCGGTTCTCCAGCAGCAGGCCGACGCGATGGCCGTGGCCGTAGCCGGCTTGCGCATAAGCGGCACGCAGGCGTTCGATCTGCGCAGCGGCTTCACCCCAGCGGATGGCGCCCGCCTCGATGCCGTAGGCGGCGGCGGTCACCGATTCGGTGAAAAGGAATTCAGCCTGCGGCGTGCGGGCCGCGGTGGCCGCGAAGACGTCGTGGACGGTGGCGTGGGGCATCACTCGCGTCCCGGCTAGATGAAGAGCTGCACGGCCGGCAGGGCCGCGTCGCAGTTGAGAAGGTTGACGCGCTTGAGCGTCATGCGCAGCGCGCCGTCCTGCACCGTGAGGTGGTGGAAGAAGGTGCCCACGTAGAACTGGATCTCGTCGCCCTGCGACTCCGTGTAGTGGAACGAAGTGCGCACCACGTAGCGGTTGGCTTCCGCGTCGAACTGCTCGACCACCGGCACCTGCAGCAGGTGGTGGCAGCGGCTCGGCGGCTGCTGCGAGAAGGCACGCGGGCTCTTCAGGCGCTCGATGCGCAACTCGCGCAGCAGCTTGTCCTCGTAGAGATGCGAGGTGTGGTTGAGGCCGTCTTCCTGGTCGGGAATCAGCGGCACCCAGTAGAAGGCATCGTCGGTGAAGAGCGCGTTCCACTCCTCGTAGCGGCGGGTGTCGAGCAGGTACGCCTCGTTCACCACGAAGTCGATGAGGTCCTGGCGGGTGATTTCTGACGCGGTGCCGGCCATCACATCGTCTCCGTCATGCGTTGCACCCAGCTGCGGTATTGATTACGCATCGGCAGCTCGTTGGTGCCGCCGGTCGTGATCTCGCCGCCCTTCAGCTCGGCCGGGTCGTAGTCGCGGTGGAGGCTGACCCATTCGTTGCCGCTCGCGTGCAGGCCGGCCTGCATGCCGCGATAGGCCTGCAGGTCGTCGTGGCCCACCACCGAGAACGGCGAGTTGATGAGGCGGTTGTACATCGCCGTGCGCTGCAGCAGCTCGGGCGGCGCGCCCTTGAGGCGGAAGGTCCAGCTCTCGATGAGGGTCTTGTCGGCCGAAATCGGCTTGACCACGCGGATCGCCTGGATCGCGCCCTTGATCGTGAGGTTCGGGTAGTAGACGGTGTTGTGCCGCGCCATGCCGAGGATCTGCGCGGTCTTCTCCTCGCCGTAGCGCGCCTTCATCGCGTTGTCGTACTCGGGGATCGCCTTGTACTTGCTGTGGATGCTGAAGTGCACGCCGGTGAAGCTGTGGCCGTTGTCGTAGGTGCGGATGCCCATGTCCTCGAAGAACTTGTAGTCGGACATGAAGGGCACGAACTGCTCCACCGCCATGGGCTTGGGCTCGCTCTCGGGCTTGTCGGCCCACATGCGCTTGGCGGTGCCGGCCGAAGATTCGTGCGCCACCATCGGGTGCATGGTGTCGTTGAGGTTCTCGACGAACATCTTCCAGTTGCACTGGTGCATGAAGCGCAGGCAGCCGCCGGCGATCTCCAGTTCGCCCTCGGGCGAGCGGTCGGCCATGTTGTCGATGGAACTCAGCGAGTCGCCGAAGTACTCGTCGAAATCGGGGCCGGCATCGTTGATCTTCACGAAGATGAAGCCGCGGTGGCTGCGCACGTGTTTCACGGTGGTCAGGCCCTTGCCCGATTCGCACTCGTGCAGCTGGGTGTTCTCGTAGCCCGTCTTCAGCGGAATCGCCAGGGGCGCTCCATCGGTCTTGAAGGTCCAGGCGTGGTAGGGGCAGCGGAAGAACTTGCCGGTGTTGCCGCAGGGCCCGTTGACGAGGCGCGAGCCCTTGTGGGCGCAGCGGTTCATCATCACGCGCACGCTGCCGTCGGAGTGGCGTACCACGATCAGCGGGCGCCCGGCGATCTCGTTGCTGATCCAGTCGCCGGGCTTGGGCAGCTGGCTCTCATGGCCGACGTAGTTCCAGGTGTTGGCGAAGAAGTGCTCCTGCTCCAGCTCGAAGAGTTCCTGGCTGGTGTACAGGTCGCGGTGCACCCGGTCGTTCTGCACCAGCGCGCGAATGGCGTCGGGGTTGTCTCTGTACGAGGTCATGGCGTTCATGTCTCCTTGCTTCAGATGTCCAGCACCAGGCGCGCGCCCTTGGCGCGCGAGATGCAGATCTGCATGACGGTGCCTTGCGCCTTCTCGCGGGCGGTGAGCACGTAGTCGCGATGGTCGATCTCGCCTTCCAGCACGGGCACTGCGCACACGCCGCATTCGCCGCGCTTGCAGTCGAACATGGGGTCGCAGCCGTGCTCGATGAGGCAGTCGAGGATGCTCTGGTCCGCCGGCACGGTGAAGCGCTGCCCGGACTGGGCGAGCTCCACCTCGAAGGGCTGGTCGCCCTCTTCCGCGACGGGCTCGGTGAAGAGCTCGAAGTGCACGCGGTCGTGCTCCCAGCCGCGCGCCTGCGTGCGTTCGAGCACCGCATCGAGCATGACCTTGGGGCCGCAGACGTACAGGCGGTCGCCGACGGGAACGCTGTCGAGCAGCGTGTCGATGGCAAGCGGCGCGCCGGCCTCGGCATCCGCATGCACGCGCAGGTCGTCGCCCAGCAGAGTCTGCAGCTCGGGCAGGAAGGCCATCAGCTCGCGGCTGCGGCCGGCGTAGTGCATGCGCACCGCCGCGCCCTCGGCCCGGCGGCGCGCGGCCATGGTGGCCAGCGGCGTCACGCCGATGCCGCCCGCCACGAGCACCGTGCCGCCGGGGCCGGTGTGCAGTGGGAAGTCGTTCTTCGGCGGCTCGATGGCGATGGTGTCGCCTTCTTTCAGCCCTTCGTGCATGAAGCGCGAACCGCCGCGGCCTTCGGCTTCCTTGCGTACCGCGATCACGTATTCGGTCGGTGCGTTGGTGGCGTTGCGCGCCGTGTCGAAGTTGATGAGCGAGTAGTGGCGCCAGTCGGTCTTGCCATCGGCGAGCGACACCTGCACGCGGATATGGGCGCCGGCCGCGAAGCCGGGCAGCGCGCGGCCGTCGTCGGCGCGCAGGCGCAGCATGCGGATCAGCGGGTTCAGTTGCCGCGCTTCGGTGACGCGCAATGAAAGAGTGGCTGAGGGTGCGGTCATCTTCGGAGTCTCTTCTCAGGCCAATGCGTGCTGCACCAGTGCGGCCCGCAGCTTGTGGCCATGCTCGTCGGCCAATGCGGCGTCGCGCAATTCGCGCAGCGTGGCCGGCGCCAGTGCGTCGCCGGCGCGCTCGAAGGCACGCATGACGGTTTCGTAGTTGCGGATGCCGCGCTCGTGCGTGTCGCTGTAGCCCTTGACGAGGCGCTGGCACTGGGCCAGTTCGACGGCAAGCTCCGGATTGCGCTGCGCGGTGGCGGCGATGCGCTGCAGCCATTCTTCGATGCGGCGGTTCTCCTCTGCGTAGCGCATGGTGGAGAGGCGCCAGCGTTTGCAGGCAGCCACCATGCGCAGCATGAGATAGCCGCGCAGCGAACTGGTCTGGATGACGCGGCCGTGCTGCGTGAAGCGTTCGACGATCTTCTTCGGCAGCGTCGAGTTCATCAGCCAGCGGCCGATGCCGCCGGGCAGGGTCTCGCAGATCTCCTGCAGACGCGGGTGCATGTACTCGTTGATGGCGAGTACCTGTCCCGGTTGCACGCGCGCTTCGCCGCGCACGCGCTCGAAGCGGGTGGCGCGGGTCTTGAGAGCCGCGACGCGGGCAGTGTCTTCGTAGGACATCCACAGCGCGAGATGGCGCGCGGTCTCGCGAAGCAGGCGACGATCGCCCGAGGGCAAGGCCGCGATGGAAGCCATGCGGTCGAGGTAGAGGCCGGCGTAGGCCGGGTCCTGGTAGTCGATGAGGCGGCGCACGCCTTCGAGCAGCAGGTCTTGCGCTTCGGCCGGGAAGCTGTTCTGCACGCGCTCGACCAGTGAGCGCACGGCGGGGTGGCGCGGCTGCGGTGCTGGGGCGGCGATAGGTACTTCCTTCACCGGCTCGCCATCGTCGCCGCCCTGTGCACGCTCGAACGCCGCACCGAAGGCCTTGAGGCTGGGCTTCACGCCCACGCCGCCGCGTTCGATGGTCGCTTCGAACTGCGCGCGGCTGAAGGGCAGCACGCCCGAGCCTGCCAGCGCACCGAAGAGCACCGCACTGATCACGCTGCCTGAAGCCTCGGCGGCCTGGGCCATGTCGAAGCGGATGAAGCGCTTGGCGGCGTTGGCCGTGTGCGCGAGGAGCTGGCCGCTGTCGACGCGGCCGTCGCCCATCGCGCTCTTCTCGGTGATGGAGAACACGCGGTGCGTGGAAGCGATCAGCGTGGTGCGTTCGCGCGTGACCAGGCCGCGCTGCACGGCGCGGCCGGCTTCCATCAGCTCGGATGCGAGCACCACGTCGACGTCGCCCGGCAGCGGCATCAGCGCGAGCACCGGCGTGCCGCCGTCGTTCTCTGCTTGCGACGATGGGTACAGCTCGACGTAGTAGATGGTCGCGCCGGTGCGCTGGGCCACGCCGGGCACGGAGGTGGTCTGAGCGACGTAGCCATTGGCCTCGCCCATGTCGACGATCCAGTCCGCGAGCACGCCGCCACCCTCCCCGCCCATGGCGAGGATCGCGATCTTGATAGGCTGGGCCTTGGTGTTCGTCATCGCTTCAGAAGGCATAGGCTTCACGGCGGCGAGCCTCGCCGCGCTGCATCCAGCCGATGACGGCTGCGCGCATGCGCTCGCGCAGCTGGTCCCAGCGGCTGGGGTTGCTCACGATCTGCGCCTTGTAGAAGGAGGGGCACAGCACCGCGGCGTGCGAGACCTCGCCGCACACACCGCAGCCCACGCAGCTGTCGAGCACCGCCGCGACCGGGTCGGTGCGAAGCGGATCGGGGTTGGGCTTGATCGACAGCGACGGACAGCCCGAAAGGCGGATGCAGGAGTGGTCGCCGGTGCAGGTGTCGGAATCGACGCCGAACTTCTCGCGCACCATCCGCTTGCCGTCGGCGATGGCCTTGCGCACCAGCGGCTTCTCGCGGCGCTGCTTGTTGAGCATGCACTCCGACTGCGCGATCAGCACCTTGGGGCCCTTCTCTTTGGTGGTCAGTGCCTCCTTGAGCGCGTCGCGCATGCCGGCGATGTCATAGGTGCGGCGCATCGTCTTCACCCACTTCACCCCCACGCCGCGCACGGCGCTCTCGATCTCGTGGCCGGTGCTGCGCGTCTTGTTGACGGCGTTCGAGGAGAGGATGTCCTGCCCGCCCGTGGCCGAGGTGTAGTTGTTGTCGACGACGATGGTGAGGTTGTCGCTCTTGTTGAAGACCGCGTTGGCGACGCCGCTGGTCAGGCCGTTATGCCAGAAGCCGCCGTCGCCCATCATCGAGATCGCGCGCTTGCCTGCGGGCGCATTGAGCGCCGCGGCGCCCGCGCCGCCCAGCCCGTAGCCCATGGTTGTGTTGCCGATGTTGAAGGGCGGCAGGATGGAGAACAGGTGGCAGCCGATGTCGGCGCTCACATGGTGCGGGCCTAGTTCGCGCTCGACCAGCTTCATCGCGCTGAAGATCGGGCGCTCGGGGCAGCCGGTGCAGAAGCCCGGCGGACGGGCGTGAACCACCTCGCCGAGCGGCGCGACGGGCTGCGCAGGCTCGGCAGCGACTTCGGTCAGCGGAATCACTTTGCGCACCGGCACGGGCACCGGCAATGGCGCGAGGCGTTCGTAGCGCTCGCAGAAGCTGCGCGCACCCTTGAGCAGCTCGGCGGCCGTGTATTCGCCGGCCACCGGCAGCATGTCCTTGCCGTGCAACACCGTGGAGGACCCGGCCTGGCGCAGGATGGTCGCGAGGTTCTGCTCGACGAAGTTGGGCTGCCCCTCTTCCACCACGAGCACCGCGCGCTTGCCTTCGCAGAAGCGGATCACCTCGCTCTCGATGACGGGGTAGGCCACGTTCATCACGTACAGCGGCACGCTGGTGTCGCCGTAGACATCGGCGAGGCCCAGGCGTTCGAGCGCTCGCACCAGCGTGTTGTAGCTGCCGCCCTGCACGATGATGCCGATGTCGTCGGCGTCCTCGGAGAAGAACTCGTTGAGCTTGCGCTCCTCGATGAAACGCACCGCTGCGGGCCAGCGGTCCTTCACCTTCTCTTGTTCATGCACGAAGCTCGCGGGCGGCAGCACGATGCGGCCCACGTCGCGTTGCGGGTTCTCGAGCGCGTCCTTCAGCGTGAACTTCGCGCGCTTGTTGTCGCCCGCGACGAAGTGGCCATGCACGTGGCAGGCGCGGATGCGCAGCTGCAGCATCACCGGCGTGTTGCTGGCCTCGGAGAGATCGAAGCCCTGCTTGACCGCATCGACGATGCTGGGCAGGTTGGGCCGCGGGTCGAGCAGCCAGATCTGCGACTTCATCGCGAAGGCGTGGCTGCGCTCCTGCATGATCGAGGAGCCTTCGCCGTAGTCCTCGCCCACGATGATGAGCGCGCCGCCGGTCACGCCGCCCGAGGCCAGGTTGGCCAGCGCGTCGGAAGCCACGTTGGTACCCACGGTAGCCTTGAAGGTGACGGCGCCGCGCAGCGGGTAGTTGACGGAGGCTGCGAGCGTGGCGGCCGCGGTGGCTTCGCTCGCGCTGTTCTCGAAGCGGATGCCCTGCTCGGCGAGGATGTCCTGCGCATCGGCCAGCACGTCCATCAGATGCGAGATGGGCGCACCCTGGTAGCCGGCCACATAGGAAACTCCCGACTCCAGAAGGGCCTTGGTGACGGCCAGAATGCCCTCGCCTCTGAAGACTTCCCCACCAGAAAGCCGCAGTTTCTTGACTTCTTCAACGAACGAACGCTCTGCCATCGGGGTCCTTGTTGTCTGTCGTGGGACGATGCGACCAGGAGGTTGCACCATGCTTTCTATAATGTTGACAAATGAATGTATCCACAATCATGAATTACCCTAGACATGCAAGCAGCGTGCCCGTGGCGACTGTGAGGTGCCTTCATGGCTGATCAACCCGTCGAATCGCATCGCTTCGTCGATGACTACCTTCCTGCGCTGCTGGCGCAGGCCAGCCAGTTGATCTCTTCGGAGTTCCACGAAGTGGCGCGCCAGCAGGGCTTCTCCGTGTCTGAGTGGCGCGTGATGGCCTCACTCGCGGGCAGCGAGCCGATCAGCATCGGCCAGCTCGCGCAGGTGACCGTGACCAAGCAGCCGACAGTGACGCGGCTGCTGGACCGCATGGAAGCACGGGGACAGGTCGAGCGCCTGCCCCATGAGAGTGATCGCCGCATCACGCTGGTGCGCATCACGCGCAAGGGGCTCAAGGCGGTCGAGCATCTGATGGAACTGGCGCGTGAGCACGAACGGCGCGTGCTCGAGCCCTTCGGACTGCGGCGCGCGGAAGAGCTCAAGCAGACGCTGCGGCAGATGATCGATCTGCACGTGCGCACGCCAGGCGACGAGCCGGAAGAAGACTGAGCCCCGGGGCTCTGCCGCTCAGAGGCGGGGCACGAGAACGGCGCGTCCGCGATGGCCGCGCTGCGCGATCCAGTCGAGTGCGGCAGCGGCATCCGCAAGCGCGAACGGCCGCACGTCGAGGCTCAGTCGACCATCCGCGAGCCTGGCAAGCAACTCGGGCGCCGCTGCGCGTCCTTGAGCTTCGCGCCTGAACATGTTGAGGGGCAAGAGTGCCACGTCGCGCTGCAGAAAGTGCGCGATGTCGAGCGAGAGCGTGGGCCCCGCGGTGTAGCCGACCAGAACGGCCCGCCCGCCAGGGCGCACTGCAGGCAGCGTTCGCGCGAGCACACTGCCACCGACGGTATCGATCAGCAGATCGGCGCTGGCCACTGCAGGCGGTTCCGCATCCGCAGCGACCGCGACGGCCGCACAACCGGCATCGCGCGCAAGCTGCATCACGAGCGAGCCGACGGCGCCGCTCGCCCCGGTCACCAGGACCTGCTCGCCCGCCTTCAGCTTCGCGACTTCATGCAGCGCCACCCACGCCGACGTCGTCGGAGAGAAGAAGGCTGCGCCCAAAGTCATCGGCACGTCGTCGGGCAACGGGCCCAGCGCCTCGTCGGGCGCATCGATCTGCTCGCACCACGTGCCGTCGAAGAGCGTGCCCAGGCCGCTTCCTCGCAGCCAGACGCGCTGCCCTGCCTGGTAGCGGCCGCTCGCGATGACGACGCCTGCGGCCTCCACGCCCGGCGTATACGGCAAAGGCGGATGCCTGAGGAAGCTGCCGCGCCACACGGTGCGGTCGATGTGCCCGACGGTCGCGGCCTCCATGCGCACGATGGTGCGCCCAGGCCGTGCCGTGGGCTCGGCGACCTCTTCCAGCACGGGCACGGCATCAAATCCATGGATACGCACAGCTTTCAAGGCTGCTTCTCCAGAAAATCGAGCACCGTGCGAGCAAAGGCATCGGGCATCTGGTCGGGCAGCGGCACCATGCCGCCTTCGATGTCGACGATGCGCGCCTGCGGCAGGTGGTGCTGCAGCTCAGCGGCATGCGGAGCGGCGAAAGGGTCGTGGGTCGCGCGCACGATCAGCACCGGCTGCGCGATGCGGCCGATTCGCTCTTCCATGCGGTACGACGCCACGGCACGGTGCCCTTCCTCGACACGCGCGACCTTCAATGCATCGAGCACGAAGGCTTCGAGCAACTCGGGGCGGCCAGTCGGATAGAAGCCCTGGCGCTTCTGCCAGAGCGCGGCGAGGTGAGTGCCGTCTTCGCTCGGTGCGACTTCATCGATGGGCGGGCGCTGCGCACGCGCCTTGCGAAAAGTCTCGTCGGTGTACGGCGTGGACGACAGCACCAGGCGGCGAACCCGCTGTGGAAACGCCGCTGCAAGCTCGAGCGCGATGACGCCGCCGGTGTGATGCCCCACCGCGTCCACCGTCTCGATGCCGAGCGCATCGAGCAGCTCGCAGGCCACGCGCGCCCATTGCTCGATGCTCGCCGGCACGCCGCCGTCGGCGGAGTCGCCGAAGCCGGCCGTATCCATCGCGATGGCCCTGCGGCGCGCGCCGATCAGCGGCAGCACCGCGCGGTATTCGGCCCAGCTGCGCGGCGACTGGTGCAGCAGCAGCACGGCCGGTGCCGTCGGGTCACCGCATGCCGCGTAGTGCACCTGCCCCACCGACAGGTCGGCGAATGCGCGGCGGATGCTGGTCATGACAGGGTCCGATCGGCAGGTGCGCGCCAGAGGCCCGCATGCCGCAGCTCGCCGAGCGTGCGCGAGAGTACGTCGCGCCGGTAGGCCGCGACGTCGCGGCCCTCGTAGTCGTAGAAGCCGCTGCCGCTCTTGAGGCCGAGCCGGCCCTGCTCAACCATCTTCCCGACGATCGCCGGCGCGGTGTAGCGGGCCGCATCGAGCGAGGCCGACATCTCGCGGCTCGCGTGATGCAGGATGTCGCAGCCGCCGAAGTCGATGAACTCGACCACACCCAGCGCAGCGAAGCGCAGGCCCAGGCCGTAGCGCGTGGCCTTGTCGATTTCTTCCGCGGTGGCGGCGCCCTCCTCGATCATCCGCGCGGCCTCGTTCATCACCAGTGCCTGCAGGCGGGGCACGATGTAGCCGGGCGACGCGCCGCAGACCACGGGCAGCTTGCCGATCTCTTCCATCAGCGCCTTCGTGCGAGCGAGCACCGTGGCGTCGGTACCGGGGTGGCAGCTGAGCTCGACCACGGGGATCACGTAGGCCGGGTTGAGCCAGTGCATGTTGAGGAAGCGCCCCGGCAGCCGCACCAGCGACGCGAGCTGCGTCACCAGGATGCTGCTGGTGGTCGAGGTGAGGATCGCGTCGTCGCGGCAATGGCGGTTGAGCTGATCGAAGGCTTCGCGCTTGGCTTCCATGGTTTCGGGCACGCCCTCGAACACGAGCTCGGCGGCGGCCAGTGCCTGCGGGGCGGCAGCGGCATCGACCAGATCGACGCGCGCGGCGATGTCGGCGATCTTCGACTCGTCGATCACGCCGAGCTGCGCGAGCCCCGAGAGGCTGGCTTCGATCTCGGCCTTGGCTTCGTCGCGCAGCCGCGCCCATGCTTCGTCGGTGCGCTGGCGCAGGTCGATCAGCGAGATGCGGTGGCCGGCATACGCGAAAGCGATGGCGATGCCGCGCCCCATGCGGCCCGCGCCCACGGCCGCGAAGCGAGGCAGCGAGGCGGTTTCATTCACCATCGTGGAGCCTCTGCTTGAGCTGCGCGGTACTCAGGCCGGCGAAGCCCAGGCTCTCGAAGGTGCGGGGGCCGCGCCGCAGGTCGCGCCCCAGAAAGCCGCCGACGATGGCAAGCAGGCCGTGCGCGATGGGTGCATCCACGCCCGCATGGCGCGCGGCCGAGGCAAGGAAGGCGAGACCGAGCTCGGTGTCCTCGGTGATGTAGCGGTGCGTGTGCAGGTCGATGTTCTCGCGCCAGTCGCCCGACTTGACGAGCTGCTTGTGCGCGTCGCCGTACATCCACTGGTCATTGTTGTAGTGGTCGGCCAGTGGATAGTGCGGCGAGCCCTGCCCGAAGGCTTCGCGCACCGCGATGCGCTCCTGGTCGAGCCGGTCGGTCACGTCGCGCACGGCGCGCTGCGTGCCCTCGTTGTGGATGTCCCAGCGCTCGAAGTGCTGCAGCGGCGCGGCGTTCATCACCATCAGCGGCGGGTGGATGACGGGACCCGCGTTCATCAGCGCGCCCGAGAGCGCGTCGCCGCAGCCATGCACCGCCGGATAGGCCCTGCGAATCACCTCGATGGCCTGCGCCTCCTTGCGGGCCGGATAGACGCCGGTCGGCAGGCGGATCGCGCGGATGGTGACGTTGACTTCGCGCTCGCCGTGCTTGCGCGCCAGGTAGGGCAAGGTGCCGGTTTCGGCCCAGGCCACGTCGGCGCGGCTGCCGGCATCCTTCACGGTGCGCGCCATCACGTAGCTGCCGAATGTGCCCGGCGGCAGGAAGACGACCTGGCCGTCGACCAGGTGCGGCGCCATCGCGAGCGCGATGTCGTGCTGGGCGATGGCAGGAGTCGGTATGACGATCAGTTCGGCGTCCTGCATGGCGGCGCCGATGTCGGCGGTGGCGAGCGCGATGGGCACCTCGCGCGAGCCGTCGGCGTCCTTCAGCGTGATCGCGCCGGCGCGCAGCAACGGCTGCAGCGCTTGGGCATCGCGGCGCCACAGGCGCACTTCATGACCGGTTTCAGACAGGTCCGCGGCAGCCGCGTAGGCGCCATGACCACCCCCAAGAATCGCAATTTTCATGTCGAAAGTCGAAAAGCAGGTGTCGATGAACCGGCAGTCGAGCGACGACCCCGGGGAAGCGATGCGCCATTACATTACTTTTCATCGATTGAAGTGTCAATCAAATTCGACGGGCGTCCGCGTGCTCGGAAACCCGGAAGGTCCGAAGTAACGGTCCGCGACAAGGAAGCGGATGGTCGTGATTCGGCACGGAAGGCAGCGTGTAGGCTGAAGAGCCAAGCGGCACTTCTCGCCGATACGTCGAACAGTGGCACCTCAGGCGACAGGATGATCGAAGTGGCGTGACCACACTTCCAACTGGTTCAGGACAGGCACCAGCGCTTTGCCAAACGATGTCAAGCCGTAGCCCACGCCCCTCGGAAATCCAGTGATCAGGAATCGCTCAAGCAATCCCCGCGCCTCCAATCCCTGCAATCGTTCTGACAACACCTTGGGCGAAACGCCGGGGAGCAGTGCCGCCAGTTCACCATGCCGCCGCGCGCCATCCTGCAAATGCCACAGCAGCAGTGCGTTCCAGCGATGGCCAAGAAAACCAAGCCAATCCTCGACAGGACATTGGAGGCAGTGCCGAGGCGAGGGCACATCGAGGCGCTGTTCGCTAATGGGGAGGACTTTCATTCGTGCCTTTCCGTTTGGTGAGTACAGGGCGGACCATCCATCATCCCCATTTCAATGAAGGGAGTGACACCATGGCATTCGCCATCACATTACCGGAGCACATGAACGCGGCATTTGCGGAGGCATTCAACAGCCGCAGCATCGAGAACCTGCTTCAACTCTATGAACCCGACGCGGTATTGCGTACGGATGGGGACAGCGTGGATCTAACCGGGCTTGCGTCCATCGAGAAAGCGCTGATGCAACTACTCCAGGTACCGGGCCGAATGACCTCGCGCAACCATTTCTGTATCGCTCACGGCGACTTGGCACTCCTGCGCGCTGACTGGAATGTGGTTGACAACGACGGCACCATAGTTGTTTCGGGCAGCTCTGCTGAGCTCGTGAGAAAACAGGTGGACGGCCGCTGGCTGTATGCCATCGATCACGCCGTGGGAGCGAGCCTCCCACCTGTGTCGCAGGCGAAGCAAGCGACATAGCGTCCCGCTGGTGCCGGAGCGAAGGCGACGGCGTACCGATGAGCCTGCTGTATCGGGCTGCGACGTAAACCAACGAAGTTTGGCGCTCCAGTCATCGTGAAACGAAAAAGCCCGCGCTCGTGAGAACGCGGGCTTTCGCGAGGATGAGAGGGCGCAGCCGTCAGGTGCGTTTCCCGGAAGGATCAGCGGGTGGGCTTGAACGCGCGCTTTTGCGCATCGCGGGGCACGAACACCTTGCCCGGGCCGCCATGGCCGGCGCCATTGCCGCGGGGCGCGAAACCGCCGTCGCCGCGGCCGCCGCCGTGACCGTGGCCGCCGCGCGGAGCGCTGTCGCCCCAGCCCGGCTTGCGGCCATAGCCGCCGCCGTTGCCGCCTTCGTCACGGCCGCCGCCGAAACCGGCGTTCTGGCCCTGATAGCCACCACGCGAGCCCGATGCACCGGGGCCGCGCGAGTTGCGGTCGTTGAAGCCGCTGGCGCCGGCATAGCCGCCGCCATTGCCGCCACGGTAGCCGCCGCCACCGCCGAACTTGCGGTCGCGCGAGTGACCGTCGCGGCCGCCGCGGCCACCGAAATCAGGGCGCGACTGCGGCATGCGCTGCTGCGGTTCCATGCCGGGGATCACCTCGGCCTTGAACTGCTGGCGGCTGTAGTGCTCGATGTCCATGATCCGGCGGCGATCGCGGAATTCCGCGAAGGTGACGGCGATGCCGTCGCGGCCCGCGCGGCCGGTGCGGCCGATGCGATGGGTGTAGTCCTCGGCCTTCATCGGCAGGCCGAAGTTGAAGACGTGGGTGATGGTCGGCACGTCGATGCCGCGCGCAGCCACGTCGGTGGCCACCAGGATCTGCACCTGGCCGTTGCGCAGCGCCATCAGGCGGCGGTTGCGCAGGCCCTGGCTCAGGGCGCCGTGCAGCGCGACGGCGCTGAAGCCGTCCTGCTGCAGGTCGTTGGCGAGGCCGTCGCACTCGACCTGCGTGCTAGCGAACACGATGGCCTGGTTGATGCTGGTGTCGCGCAGCCAGTGGTCGAGCAGCTTGCGCTTGTGCTGGGCGTTGTCGGCCCAGAACAGCACCTGCTTGATGTTGGCGTGCTTTTCCTGCGGGCTGTCGATGGTCACGCGCTGCGGCTCGCGCATCACGCGGGCAGCCAGCTGCTGGATGCGCGGCGCGAAGGTGGCGCTGAACATCATGGTCTGCTGGCGCTCGATGGTGAGCTGGTTGATCTCGGCCAGGTCATCGGCGAAGCCCAGGTCGAGCATGCGGTCGGCCTCGTCGACCACCAGGAACTTGACCTGGTCGAGCTTGATCTGCATCGAGCGCTGCAGGTCGAGCAGGCGGCCCGGCGTGGCGACCACGAGGTCGGCGTTCTGCAGGCGGGCGATCTGGAGCTGGTAGGGCATGCCGCCCACCACGTTCGCAATGCGCAGGCCGCGGCAGTGGCGCACCAGGTCGATGGCGTCGTGCGCAACCTGCTGCGCGAGTTCGCGCGTGGGACACAGCACCAGGGCGCCGGGCGTGGCGGCCTTGAAGTTGCGGGCGTTGGTCGGGTCCTTGCGCTTCGGCTTCTTGGGCGGGGCTTCGCCGCGGGCGGCGGCCTCTTCGGCCAGGCGCTGGAACTCGGCCCGGGCCGCGGCCTCGGCTTCGGCCTGGCGCTTGATGAGGGTGTGCAGCACGGGCAGCAGGAAGGCTGCGGTCTTGCCCGACCCGGTCTGGCTGGAGACCATCAGGTCGACGAAGCGCGTCGACTTGGCTGCGCCGTCCTGATCGCCCATGGCGATGGGAACGACCTTTTCCTGCACGGCGGTGGGTTGGGTGAAGCCCATGTCCGCGACGGCGGCGATCAGCTCGGGAGCGAGGCCCAGCTTGGCGAAGCCGTTGGGCGCGCTCGGTTCCTCGGCTGTGGCTGCTTCGGGAGCGGCGCCGTCCAGCGCTTCGAGGATGGGAGCCTCGGACACGGTGTCCGTGGCGGCGGTGAATTCGTTGTGGGTAGCGGATTGCACAGGCGCGAACTCGCCCTGCGCTTCAAAAGCGTCGGTCATGAATTTCAATCTCAAACGCGAGCGCCGCCGTGGACGGCGCCCCGTTGGGTGGTTAAAAACATCAACCATCCAACGACATTCAACTCCGGGCGGGTGCCCGGGGCTGCGGCCCTTTTTGATCAGCAGATGCTGCGATCGGGCGCGGTGTGCAAGATAGGGAGATGCGAGAAACGCTCACCGGGCTCAAATTTGCCCGCCCGGCCAGCGAAGCCTGCGATTATGGCACGGATTCGGGTTTTTACCTAATTCCGTGCCTCACTCAATCTGCCAGGCGCAGGAAGGTTTCTCGGTAGTGCGCCAGCTCCTCGATGGACTCGTGCACGTCGGCCAGCGCCGTGTGGGCCTGCTGCTTCTTGAAGGCGTTGTAGGCCGCCGGCTTCCAGCGCTTGGCCAGTTCCTTCAGCGTGCTCACGTCGAGGTTGCGGTAGTGGAAGTACGCCTCGAGCTTGGGCATGTACTTGACGAGGAACCGTCGGTCCTGTCCGATGGTGTTGCCGCACATGGGCGAGCCGCTGCGCGGAACGTACTTTGCGATGAATTCCAGCAGCTGCTGCTCGGCGGCGGCCTCGTCGAGGGTCGATGCCTTGACCTTGTCGATCAACCCGCTGCGGCCATGGGTTCCCTTGTTCCAGGCGTCCATGCCGTCGAGCACGGCGTCGCTCTGGTGGATGACGAGCACGGGGCCGTCGATGCGGGGCGTGAGGT
Organism: Variovorax sp. 278MFTsu5.1; assembly: GCF_048305045.1. Lineage (NCBI taxonomy): Bacteria > Pseudomonadati > Pseudomonadota > Betaproteobacteria > Burkholderiales > Comamonadaceae > Variovorax > Variovorax sp. 278MFTsu5.1. The sequence goes on along the minus strand of NZ_CP157622.1, from coordinate 1,908,202 downwards.
CGGGGCCGGTCACGACCACGGCGATTTCGAGCAGGCGCTCTTTCTCGGGGTCAAGACCGCTCATTTCGCAGTCCAGCCAGACCAGGTTCTGGTCGCTTTTCTTCAGGGTCGGGGCGGCTGCGGAGGGCGTCGGGTCAAGGGATTCAGGCATCGCAGGATTGTCGTCGAAGGGCTGCGGCCCCGGATAGCGAGGGCTAAACTCGCCGATCCATGTCCTATTCGCTCATCTTCACCATCGCTTTCGCGGCCGCGATCGTCGCGGGCCTGCTCGTGAAGTTCTGGCTGGCCACGCGACAGGTCCGCCACGTGGCGCAGCACCGCGGCACCGTCCCTGCAGCCTTCGCGCAGACCATCACCCTCGCCGCGCACCAGAAGGCGGCCGACTACACGATCGCCAAGGCGCGATTCGGCCTGGTCGAGATGGCATGGAGCGCGGCGCTGCTGCTCGGCTGGACCCTGCTCGGCGGACTTGACCTGCTCAACAAGCTCCTGCTGGGCTGGATCGGCGGCGGCATGGTGCAGCAACTGGTGCTGCTGGCAGCCTTCGCGGCCATCGGCGGGCTGCTCGAGCTGCCCTTCACGCTCTGGCAGACCTTCAGGCTCGAGGAGCGCTTCGGCTTCAACAAGATGACCTGGAAGCTCTGGCTGGCGGACACGCTCAAGTCCACGCTCCTGGGCGCGGTGATCGGACTGCCCATCGCCGCCCTGATCCTCTGGCTCATGGGCGCAGCCGGCCAGCTGTGGTGGCTGTGGGCCTGGGGCGCCTGGATGGGCTTCAACCTGCTGCTGATGCTGATCTACCCGACCTTCATCGCGCCGCTGTTCAACAAGTTCCAGCCGCTGGACGACCCCACGCTCAAGGAACGCGTAACGGCCCTCATGAAGCGCTGCGGCTTCGCGGCCAAGGGCCTGTTCGTGATGGACGGCAGCACGCGCAGCGCCCATGCCAACGCCTACTTCACCGGCTTCGGCGCCAGCAAGCGCGTGGTGTTCTATGACACGCTGCTGCGCCAGCTGAATGCCGGCGAGGTCGAGGCGGTGCTCGCACACGAACTCGGCCACTTCAAGCACCGCCACATCGTGAAGCGGCTGGTCGCGATGTTCGCGCTGAGTCTGGCCGGCTTCGCCCTGCTGGGCTGGGTGTCGACGCAGGTCTGGTTCTATGCCGGCCTGGGCGTGCAGCCCAACATGACGGCGCCCAACAGCGCGCTGGCGCTGCTGCTGTTCATGCTCGCCGTGCCGGTGTTCGGTTTCTTCGTGGCGCCGCTGCCCGCGCTGCTGTCGCGCAAGCACGAGTTCGAGGCCGACGCCTACGCGGTGGCCCAGACCAGCGGCGCCGACCTGTCGGCCGCCCTGCTCAAGCTCTACCAGGACAACGCTTCGACGCTCACGCCCGACCCGGTGTTCGTCAAGTTCTACTATTCGCATCCCCCGGCCTCCGAGCGCCTCGCGCGCATGGCAGCCCAGGCCTGACCCGGCCGCGCCCCTCAATCGAAGAAGCCCATCATGAGCAGCATGTTCAAGCCCAAGGACTGGAAGAACCTCCCTCCCCGCAAGGCGCTGAGCGCCACCGAGATCGTCTCGGGCCTGGCGCGCCTCGACGGCTGGAGGCTCACGGGCGACGGCGCCGATGTCGCCATCGAGAAGACTTTCAGCTTCGCCAACTACTTCGAGACCATCGCCTTCGTGAACGCCCTCGCCTTCGTGGCGCACACGCAAGATCATCATCCCGACCTGTCGGTGCACTACAACCGCTGCGTGGTGCGCTTCAACACGCACGACGTGGGTGGCCTGTCGACCACCGACTTCGACTGCGCCCGCCAAGCCGACGCGCTGGTCGGCGCCGCGCCCGCCGCCTGATGGAAGACGCCCTTGGCTAAGCCCGGCCGCGCCGCGCCCGCAGCCGCCGCTGCGAAGGCACTCCACGAAGGCCTCGTCGTCGCCAGCCACGGGCGCCACTGCCTCGTCGAAACACCCGCAGGCGAACGGCTGATCTGCCATCCGCGCGGCAAGAAGAGCCAGGCCGTGGTCGGCGACCGCGTCCACTGGCAGGCCAGCGAGGACGAAGGCACCATCGAGCAGGTGCTGCCGCGGCGCAATCTCTTCTACCGCCAGGACGAGATCCGCACCAAGTCATTCGCGGCCAATCTCGACCATGTGCTGATCCTGATCGCGGCCGAGCCGGAGTTTTCCGAACACCAGCTGGCCCGCGCGCTGATCGCCGCCGAGGCCGAGCGCATCGCGCCGATCATCGCGTTGAACAAGAGCGACCTGGTCGAGCCCTTCGAGCGCGCCTGGGCCAGGCTGGCGCCCTATCGACGCATGCACCACGGCGTGCTGCCGCTGTCGCTGAAGGCTTCGGCGGAGGCGGACCGCGCCTCGCTGATGAAGCTGCTCGCCGGCAAGTCCACCCTGGTACTGGGCCCGTCCGGCTCGGGCAAGAGCACGCTGACTAACCTGCTGGTGCCTGGCGCGGCCGTGCTGACGCAGGAGATCTCGCAGGCGCTCAACTCCGGCAAGCACACCACCACGAGCACCACCTGGTACTGGATCGACGAGGCCCGTACCACCGGCCTGATCGATTCGCCGGGCTTCCAGGAATTCGGCCTGAACCACATCGCGCCGATGCAGCTCGCCAGCCTCATGCCGGACATCGCCGAGCACGCAGGCGACTGCAAGTTCTACAACTGCACGCACCTGCACGAGCCGGGCTGCGGCGTGATCGCGAACGTGGAAACCGCCGACGTGCCGGGCGCCATCAGCGCGAGCCGCTACAGGATCTACGGCGAACTGTTCGAAGAACTCAGCCAGAAGCGCTACTGAGCGCAGCCGGCCGCAGGCTCAGCCGAGCCAGACCCGGTACGACTGCCAGGTCGGGTCGAAGACCAGTTCCATCGTCGCAGCCAGATCCATGTCGTCCTGCAGCGATTGAGCCTGCGTGATCGCGCTGTCCGGATCGGTCACCTGGAAGTGGATGGTGCGCACGCCCTCCTCCAGCACCACGTGAGTGCAGCAGCCGGCCTCGTGCACCTGCAGCCGCGCCGTCAGCCGGTCTTCATAGCCGCGAGCCTCTTCCAGCTCCTCGCCCGATTCGACCGGAACCGCCACGGACAGGCGATGGCACAGGTCGGCACGGCCCACCAGCGCGGTGGCGCTGTCGTTGCGCATCACGATCATCTCGATCTCGCGGCCGTCCTCGGCCGTGCGCGTCGCGCTCACGCCCGACCAGGCATGCTCGCCCGGCGCGAACACGCCGGTGTGGCCCAGTTCGTCCCGCCAGCAGGCGTCGAACAGGGGGACGAAATCGTCCAGCGGCACGCCCTTGAAACCAGCCTGCGCATCGGCCTCCACGTAATCGACCGCGCCCACCTTCACGGCGAAGTCGTACTCGCCCAGGATGTGGTCGAGCATGATGAGGCTCATGTGGCGTGCGTGGTCCTGCATGTCCATCGGGATCGGCTTGGCGAAGCCGATCTCCAGCGCCACCCGCCCGCGGTAGGGCTCATGCTTGACCAGCACCTCGGAGCTCGCCAGTTCGAAGTTGTTCATGCGCATGCCGAAGCCATCGCTCGCGCGCTGGCGGAAGGCTTCCACCTCCACACGCGGCAGCCTGGGGCTGGACTGCACCAGCATCATCAGGTCCTCGAAGTCGTCCACCGAGCCATGGGCGGTCAGCACGAGCTTGAAGACGGGCGGATCGCCGGCCACCTCGGCCGCCAGCCTCGGGAAATGGGGCTCCAGCAGCTGGTTCAGCCCCTCCATCAGCTCACGGGCAGGCAAGGCCCGCAGGCTTTCGAGCCGGGTGCTCACGGCCTCCCAGAAGGCGGCGCAAGCCTCGGCGCGCGGATCGGAGTCCTGGACCGGCATGGGTTGGGTATCTTTCATGGAGTCGAGTCGAGGATGTCCTGCAGCCGCTGCACGAGCACGCTGCATTGCTCCCGCGTACCGATGCTGATGCGCAGGTACTGCGCGATGCGCGGCTGCCTGAAGTGCCGCACCAGCACTGCGCGCTCGCGCAGCGAGGCGGCCAGTTCGGCCGCATCGCGCTTCGGGTGGCGCGCGAAGACGAAGTTGGTCTGCGAGGGCAGCACTTCGAAGCCCAGGTCCTCGAGCTGGAGGGTCAGGCCCTCGCGGGTGTCGACGATCTTGCCGCAGGCCTCGCGGAACCAGGCTTCGTCCTCGAGCGCGGCGACGGCGCCCGCCGAGGCCAGCCGGTCGAGCGGGTACGAATTGAAGCTGTCCTTGACGCGGACCAGGGCGTCGATCAGGTGCGCCTGCCCGCAGGCAAAGCCCACGCGCAAGCCGGCCAATGCGCGCGACTTCGAGAGGGTTTGGACCACGAGCAGGTTGGGGTACTTGCGGATCAGCGGCAGCGCGCTCTCGCCACCGAAGTCGACATACGCCTCATCGACCAGTACCACGCGATCAGGGCAGGCTTCGAGCAATTGCTCGATGCGCGACAGCGGCAGTCCGATGCCCGTCGGCGCGTTCGGATTCGCGATGACGATGCCCGCGCATCCCCGGCGCGCACGAACCGCGAGTGCATCGATGTCGATGCCCAGGCCCTCGTCCACGGGCTGCTGCTCGCAGGCAATGCCGTAGAGCTGCGCATAGACCTTGTAGAAGCTGTAGCTCACGTCCGGCATCAGCAGGGGGGCGGCCTGCTGGAAGAACGCGAAGAAGGCGTGCGCGAGCACCTCGTCGGAACCATTGCCGGCGAAGACCTCGCCGGGCTCCAGGCCATGCCGGCGGGCGACGGCCTCGCGCAGCGCGAGCGAGGTGGGATCCGGGTAGCGCTCCAGGCCGTCTTCGGCGGCGCGGCGGATGGCTTCCACCGCAACCGGCGACGGCGGATACGGGTTCTCGTTGGTGTTGAGCTTGACGAGGTTCGCGATGCGCGGCTGCTCGCCGGGCACATAGGGCTCGAGCGCGGCGATCCGGGGGCTCCAGAAGGCCGGTACCGGCTGCTGCTGTTGCTGGGTCATGGCTTCGGCCTTCGCTCAGCCGAGCAGGCGAGCCAGGGTCAGCAGGGCCAGCAGCACCATCCACATCACCACCGAGCGCCAGACAAGGCCCACGACGCTGCGCAGATGCCCTGGCTCGGGTTCGCGGCCCGGCGTGCTGCCGCTGTCGGTGCGGCGGCCATCGGCCAGCGATTCACCGGCCTGGGCGCGCGGCAGCGGGTCGGCAACCGGGATCGGCCGCAGCGAGCCGCCGCCCAGACGCACATTGACCGCTCCCGAGGTGGCCGCGAGGATCACCCCGTCGTTCTCGTTGGGAAAGCGTTGCGCGTCGTTGCGCCAGCAGTCGATCGCTTCCTCGAAGCTGCCGACCACCGCGAAGCCCAGCGCAGTGATGCGCGCGGGCAGCCAGTCGATGGCGTGCCAGGCGCGGTCCGCGGCCTCTTGCACCGAAACACTGGAAGGCTGGACCGCGGCGCCGTTCTTGTGTGCCCAGTAGCGCGAGACGAACTCGCTCATCCGGTAGAACACGGCGCCTGCGGGCCCGAAGCCGACGGCCGCGATGATCGAGAACCATGCGAGCACGCCGAACACGTGGCGGTGCGCGGCGATCACCGAATGCTCGATGACGTGGCGCACGATCTCGCTGCGCGGCAGATCTGCCGCGTCGACACCCTGCCAGTGCGCCAGCAGCGAGCGCGCCAGGGGCTCGTCGCCTTCGTCGAGCGCGTCGCGGATGTCGGTGAAATGGTGGCTGAACTGCCGGAAGCCCAGCGTGACGTAGAGCACCGCGATGCTCCAGAGCACCGCGAAAGGAAGGCCGAGCGTAAGTACCAGAAGCCAGTGCACGCCGAGTGCGCCAATCGTGGGCACGAATACAGCGAGCCCCCATGCGATCCATCCGTGATGCGGCTTGCCCGCGTCGAAGTTGCGGCTGGTCCAGCGCGTCCACGCAAGCACCGCGCCGTACACGGGGTTGTGCGGGCCCAGCGGCCGCACCTGCTCGATCAGCAGCGCGCACAGGATGGCAAAAAAGCTCATCCTTCGATGATAGCGAGAGCGCCTGAAGGTTCAGGCCGCATTCAGGCTGGGCTCAAGCCGCCAGAAAACGGTAGAGATTGCGCAGCATGCCGGCGGTCGCGCCCCACACGAAGCGCTCGTCCGGGCCGTCCTGGTAAGGCATGGAGTACCACTGGCGCCGGGTGCCGTCGGGTGCTGGCACGGTGTGGTGACGATGATTGGCCGGATCCATCAGCCAGGCGAGCGGCACCTCGAAGGCATCGGCAACCTCGTAGGGGTTGATGGTCAGCTCGAAATCGGGCTGCACCAGCGCGACAACCGGCGTCACGATAAAGGAGGTCACGGTCGTGTACGTCGGCAGGCTGCCGAGCACCTCGATGTATCGGGCCGAGAGGCCGACTTCCTCCCAGGCTTCGCGCAAGGCGGCGGCGGCGATGTTGGCGTCTTCCGGATCGACGCGGCCGCCGGGAAAGGCGACCTGGCCCGAGTGGGTCGACAGGTTCGAGGTTCGCTCGGTGAGCAGCACGGTCGCGCCCTCCGGACGCTGCACGATCGGCACCAGCACTGCAGCCTGGGCTGGAACGCGATCGGTCATGCGCGGCTCGCGGCGCAACTCGGGCGTCCAGACGGGAGGGGTGGCGAAACGCGTGCGCAGCGCCTGTGCCGTCAGCTGCTCCACAGCCACCGGCGGCAGTCCCTCGACCTCACCAGCCACGAAGGGCACCTTGCGCGGGTCGAATTGCATCAACGTGGGCGGCGCCACGGCGTTGACGATTTCGGCGGAGGCGGCCTGCGGGGAAATGGATGAGTTGGTCAAGAGATGAAAGGTACCGGGGTCGGGGTTGAGTGAAACAGAAAGGAAGTAGAGCGGAAAAACGGAAAGTTGTCGTTGAGCGCGGGCAACAACGCAAAAAGCCGCCAGAACGGCGGCTTTTCTTGCACGACAGGAAGGCTGCTTTACGCGGCCGTCGCAGCCGTCGACTTGCTCGGCAGCTTTTCCTTGATGCGTGCCGAGCGGCCGCTGCGGTCGCGCAGGTAGTACAGCTTGGCGCGGCGCACATCGCCACGGCGCTTGACTTCGATGCCGGCGATCAGCGGGCTGTAGGTCTGGAAGGTACGCTCCACGCCTTCGCCGCTGGAGATCTTGCGAACGGTGAAGCCGCTGTTCAGGCCACGGTTGCGCTTGGCGATCACGACGCCTTCGTAGGCCTGCACGCGCTTGCGGGTGCCTTCGACGACGTTCACGCTGACGATGACCGTGTCACCGGGCATGAATTCGGGGATGGTCTTGCCGAGACGGGCGATTTCTTCCTGCTCGAGGGTCTGGATGAGGTTCATGATTTCCTGAAATTCGATCGTGTCGGGCTACACAAAAGGCGCCTTTGGCTTCCATGGGAAGACCGGGCGCGGCCGGACAGAGGATCGGGGAACCCGGGATTATAGCTTTTTTTTCAGCGCGGCCTCATCGGCCTTGCCAAGACGTCCCGCCGCACGGGCCGCGTCGATGAGCTCGGGGCGCCGCCCGGCCGTGATGGCAAGGCGCTGGTCGCGCCGCCAGCGCTCGATCTGCGCGTGATGGCCCGAGAGCAACGGCGCCGGCACGCCCTGCCCGTTCCATTGCTCGGGCCGCGTGTAATGAGGGCAGTCGAGGAGGCCGTCGAGTGCCGGATTGAAGCTGTCCTGCACATGGCTGGCCTCGTCCCCGAGCACGCCCGGCTGCAGCCGCGCCACCGCATCGAGCAGCGCCATGGCCGCGATCTCGCCACCGGAAAGCACGAAATCGCCAAGGCTGATCTGGTGGGTGACGCGCGCATCGATGAAACGCTGGTCGATGCCCTCGTAGCGGCCGCACACCAGCACGGCGCCCTCGCTTGCCGACCAGCGCTCGACCACCTCATGCCGCAGCACCTCGCCGATGGGAGAAAACAGGATGACCGGCGCTTCGGTTCCACGCGCGGCCAGCGCCGCGTCGAGGCAGTCGGACAGCGGCTCGGCCATCATGACCATGCCGGGACCGCCGCCGAACGGCCGGTCGTCCACGCGCTTGTAGTTGCCCTGCGCGAAGTCGCGCGGATTCCACAGCACCACTTCGACCTGCTTCGACTCGTAGGCGCGGCGCGTCACGCCGCTGGCCATGAAGGGCGCGAAAAGTTCGGGAAAGAGCGTGAGAACGTCGAAGCGCATGCCGCGCGGGCGCCGGTCAGTAGTCCGGCTGCCAGTCGACGGAGATGAGGCGCCCGGGCAAGTCGACCTTGTCGACGAAAGCCGAGACGAAGGGCACCATCCGCTCGATGGCCTTGCCGCCTTCTTCGGCGGCAAGCACCAGAGTGGTCTGCGGGCCGGTTGCGAGCAGCTCGCGCACCGTGCCGAGCGCCACTCCTTCGCGGTTGACCACGGACAGGCCGATCAGGTCGACCCAGTAGTACTCGTCGTCGCCGGCCGTCGGAAAGCTGGAGCGCGGCACGAACACGCGCGCGCCGCGCAGCGCCTCGGCGGCGTTGCGGTCGGGCACGTCCACGGACGTGGCGACGATGCAGTCGGAATGTTCCTTGGCTTCGCGGATCGCGAGCCGGAAGGCTGTGCTCGCCGAGGCTCCGGGAGCCTGCAGGAACCAGCGCTTCGATGAGAAGAGCGCCTCGGGCTGGGCGCTGTGGGGCAGGACCTTGAACCAGCCCTTGATGCCCCAGGCATCGGCGATGCGCCCTACTTCGATCGCATCCGCCGGCAATTCGGCGGCTTCGAGTGCGGGCAGCATCGCCGTGCGGGCGGCTTAGGCGGCCGCCTTGGGAGCTGCGGCTGCAGCTTGCTTGATCAGGCGCAGAACGGTCGGCGAAGCTTGTGCGCCGACGCTCTTCCAGTACGCCAGGCGGTCCTGGGCGATACGGATGCTTTCTTCGTTTTCCTTGGCGATCGGGTTGTAGAAGCCCAGACGCTCGATGAAACGGCCATCGCGGCGAACGCGCTTGTCCGACACGACGATGTTGAAGAACGGACGGCCTTTGGAGCCGCCGCGGGAGAGTCGAATGACGACCATGATTTATCCTTGGGTGGTCAGCAGGCCTCGTGGATTGGAAAAGGCCCGCTCACAATGTTCTTCCAGCGTCGAGACACGCGACTGGCCACCCGGCCAGCGACACGCTGAAAAGCCCGCGATTATAGCCCGACCCGCGTTTTTGTCCGAATTCCGGCCTCACGCCATCCGTTTCACCCGCATGCCCCTCGCCATCCGCCCCTGCACCGAAGCAGACATCGCGGCCGTCACGGCCATCTACGCCCACCACGTGCTGCACGGCACCGGCACCTTCGAGACAGAGCCTCCCTCCCCCGGCGACATGGCCGCCCGCCGCGCGGACGTGCTCTCCAGGAACCTGCCGTACCTGGTTGCCGAGGAAGACGGAAAAGTGTTGGGTTTTGCCTACTGCAACTGGTTCAAGCCACGCCCCGCATACCGTTTCTCTGCAGAAGACTCGATCTACGTGTCGGAGTCAGCACGCGGCAAGGGTCTGGGCGCCAAGCTGCTGGCGGCGCTGTCGCAGGCAGCCGAGGCAGCGGGCGTGCGCAAGCTGATCGCGGTGATCGGCGACTCGGCCAACGCGGGCTCCATCGGCGTGCATCGCAGCCAGGGCTTCTCGCACGTCGGCGTGCTGAAGGACTGTGGCTGGAAGTTCGGCGAATGGCGCGACGTCGTATTGATGGAAAAGGTGCTCGGCGAAGGCAGCACCACCAGACCCGAATGAAAAACAAGACCGTTGCCGCCTGGCTTTCCTTCCTCGGCGGCCCCCTGGGGCTGCACCGTTTCTACCTGCGCGGCATGGGCGACTGGCTCGGCTGGCTGCTGCCCATTCCCACCGCGCTGGGCGTCTACGGCATCGAGCGCGTGCGCATGTACGGCGTGGACGACGGCCTGAGCTGGGCGCTGATCCCGCTGCTGGGCTTCACCATCGCCGGCTGCGCGCTGATGGCCATCGTCTACGGCCTCATGACACCCGAGAAGTGGAACGCCCGCTTCAACGCCAGCGCCCCGGCCGATGCCGAACCCGGCCGCACCAACTGGTTCACCATCGGCGCCGTCGTGCTGGCCCTCTTCTTCGGCAGCACGATCCTGATGGCCAGCATCGTCTTCAGCTTCCAGCGCTACTTCGAGCACCAGATCGAAGAGGGGCGGAAGATTTCGCAGTAGCCGCCGTCAGAACAGCTGCATGCTGATCCAGTAAGCAATAGCTGCCACGAACGCGGAAGCCGGGATCGTGAAGATCCAGGCCCAGACGATGTTCCCCGCCACGCCCCAGCGCACGGCGCTCGCGCGCTGCGTGGAACCCACGCCGACGATGGCGCCGGTGATGGTGTGGGTGGTCGACACCGGAATGCCCAGCGCGGTGGCCAGGAACAGGGTCAGCGCGCCGCCGGTCTCGGCGCAGAAGCCGCCCACGGGCTTGAGCTTGGTGATCTTCTGGCCCATGGTCTTCACGATGCGCCAGCCGCCGAACATGGTGCCCAGCGCGATCGCGGCATAGCAGCTCACGATGACCCAGTTCGGAGGCGCCGATTCGCCGGCGGAAGCGTAGCCCGTGGCGATCAGCAGCATCCAGATGATGCCGATGGTCTTCTGCGCGTCGTTGCCGCCGTGGCCCAGGCTGTAGGCGCCGGCCGAGACCAGCTGCAGCCGGCGGAACCAGCGGTCGATGCGCGACGGAGTGGCACGACGGAAGCCCCAGGCCACCACGACCATCATCAGCGAGCCCAGCAGGAAGCCCAGCAGCGGGGAGACAAAGATGAACGCCACCGTCTTCCAGATGCCGGAGGCGACGAGGCCGCTGGTGCCGGTCTTGGCGATCACGGCGCCCACGATGCCGCCGATCAGCGCATGCGACGAGCTGCTCGGAATGCCGTAGTACCAGGTCACGAGGTTCCAGCTGATGGCGCCGACGAGCGCGCCGAACACCACGTGCACGTCGACCACCCCGGGCTGGGCGATGCCCTTGCCCACCGTGGCGGCCACGCTCAGATGAAAGATGAAGATCGCGACCAGGTTGAAGAAGGCCGCGAAGACCACGGCCTGCCCCGGCCGGAGCACCCCGGTGGAGACCACCGTCGCAATCGAATTGGCGGCGTCGTGGAATCCGTTCATGAAGTCGAACAGGATCGCCAGAGCGACCAGCACCACAACCACCCAGAGGGCGACCTGAACCGTTGCCATCGGTCGCTGCCCGCTTACGAATTCTCGAGGACGATGCCCTCGATCACGTTGGCCACGTCCTCGCACTTGTCGGTGATCGTCTCCAGCAACTCGTAGATCGCCTTGAGCTTGATCACCTCGCGCACGTCGGGCTCCTCGCGGAACAGCTTGCTCATGGCGCTGCGCATCACACGGTCGGCGTCGGACTCGAGGCGGTCGATCTCCTCGCAGGTCTTGAGGGTGGCCTCGGCCACGGCCGGGTCGGCGATGCGGCCGAGGAACTTCACGGCGTCCTTCAGGCGGTCGCAGCACTTCACGCTCAGCGAGGTGAGGCGCACGATTTCCTCGGTCATGTGGCGCACGTCGTACAGCGCCATGGTCTCGGCCGAGTCCTGGATCAGGTCGGCCACGTCGTCCATCGTGTTGATGAGCTTGTGGATCTGCTCGCGGTCGATGGGCGTGATGAAAGTCTTGTGGATCAGCCGGTTGACGTCGTGCGTCACGCGGTCGGCGGCGCGCTCGGCGTTGTCGACGTCGCGGTTGTACTGCTCGCGCAGGTGCACGTCGCTGTAGTTGGTCACCAGTTGCTCGAACGCCCGCGCCGCCTCGACGATGCGCTCGGCGTGCTGGTTGAACATCTCAAAAAAATTCCCCTCGCGGGGCAGCAGCTTGCCGAACATGGGTGGCGCTCTCCTGGGATCTCGGGACTTGCCTGCCACAAGCGTGTGACAGCGTGATGAAAAACCGTGCAAGTGTACCGGGAGGGCGGTACCGGGCCGGCCGGGCGGGCTCTCGCCCGGCCGCCGGTCAGCCGCGGATGCGCTCGATGACCTGGTCCGAAACCCGCGCCAGCGCCGCGCGCGGCACCTTGTCGGGGGCGATTTCGGCTAGCGGCTTGAGCACGAAGGCCCGCTCCCGCATGCGGGGATGGGGCAGGCTCAGCTTGGGCGTGTCCTTGACCGAATTGCCGTGCATCAGCAGGTCGAGGTCGAGCGTGCGCGGCGCGTTGGGAAAGGGCCGCTCGCGGCCGGCCTGCTCTTCGAGCAACTGCAGCTCCGAAAGGAATGCCTCGGCCGTCAGGCCGGTGCGCACCGCCACCACGGCATTGATGTAGTCGGGCCCCGAGGATTCGATGGGCGCGCTGCGGTACAGCGACGAGCGCGCCGTGACCACGGTGCGCTCGATGGCGCCGATGGCCTCCATGGCCGCCTTCACCGCCGCCTGGGCGTCGCCCAGGTTGGCGCCGATGGCGATGAAGGCCTGCACGGTCGGGTAGTCCTCCTTCGGACGGCGCGCAGATGGAGCGCCGCCTGAAGGCCGGGCCGGAGGGCGCTTCGCGGGTGGCATCGCAGCGCGCTTGCCCGCGGGAGCGCGGGGCGCCCCCCCTTTCCTGCCGTCGCCCCTGGGCCGGTCGGGCTTGTTCGTCATGCGCCTGCAGCGCTTGCGCCGCCCTCACCACCGCCGCCACCTCCGGTGCGCGGCTTGCGCCGGCGCCGGCGCTTGCGCGGCGCCACGGCTTCCCCATCGGGCGGCACGGCCGCGGTCTCGACCTCGTCGCCCTCGTCATTCCGGCCCGCATCGGCGGCGCGGCGTCCCGCCGGCTCGCCGCGCGGCTTCGGGGGCTGGGGCGTCTCGCGCACCCGCACGCGCTGGCGCACCTTCTGCTCCTCGCGCACCTGCTCCAGCAGATCGGTGCGGCGCACGTCGTCGGCGGTGCTGAATTCCTGCCACCACTCGGCGATGGCTTCGCTCACCTCGCCCACGTCGGCGCGCAGGCGCATGAAGTCGAAGGCGGCGCGAAAGCGCGCCTGCTCGACCAGGCTATAGGGCGTGGAGCCGGTGCGCTTGTCGAAGCGCGGCTGCATCATCCAGATCTCGCGCATGTCCGCCGCGAGCTTGCCGCGGCCCGACACGTCGCCGATGCGCGCATTGAACACGTCGTCGATGGCGTCCTGCAGCGCCGGGAACGGCGGCTGCGCGCGCTGGCCGTTGCGGCCTTCCTGGCGCTGGGCCCAACCGTCGCGCACGTCGGCCCAGAGCACGCAGGCCAGCAGGAAGCTGGGCGCCACGGGCTTGCCCTCGCCCACGCGGCGATCGGTGTCCTGCAGGGCGGCCTTCACGAAGGGCTGGTCGGCGCGTTCCACCACCACGTCGAGCAGCGGATAAATGCCGCGGGCCAGGCCGAGCTTGTTGAGCTGCTCGACCGTGGCGATGGCGTGGCCGGTCTGCAGCAGCTTGAGCATCTCGTCGAAGAGACGGCTCTGCGGCACGTCGGCCAGCAGCTTGCTCGACTCGACCAGCGGGGCGGCCGTCTTGGCCTCCAGCTTGAAGCCCAGGGCCGCGAGCTTGGCCGAGAAGCGGATGGCGCGGATGATGCGCACCGGGTCTTCGCGGTAGCGCGTGGCCGGGTCGCCGATCATGCGCAGGGTGAGCTTCTGGGCGTCCTTGATGCCGTTGTGATAGTCCACCACCACCTGGTTGGCCGGGTCGTAGTACATGGCATTCACGGTGAAGTCGCGGCGCGCGGCGTCTTCTTCCTGCGGGCCCCAGACGTTGTCGCGCAGCACGCGGCCGCTGGCGTCCACCGCGTGCTTCATGCTCGCGAGCTCGCCCTTGCTGGTGCGCTCGTTGCCGGCCACCTGCTCGGCGGCGGCGTTGTCCATGTAGGCGCGGAAGGTCGAGACCTCGATCACCTCGTGCTCGCGCCCTCGGCCGTACACCACGTGCACGATGCGGAAGCGCCGCCCGATGATGAAGGCGCGGCGAAAAAGCGCCTTCACCTGCTCCGGCGTGGCGTTGGTGGCCACGTCGAAGTCCTTGGGGCGCAGGCCCAGCAGCAGGTCGCGCACCGCGCCGCCCACCACATAGGCTTCGTAGCCTGCCTGCTGAAGCGTCGTCACCACGTTCTTCGCACGCTCGTCGACCAGGGCCGGATCGATTCCGTGGACCTCGGCCGGCACCTCCTGGCGCTTGCCGAAGCGGCTCTTGCCCTGCGTGCCGCCGGCACCCTTGCCGAGCAGCTTGTCGATGAATTTCTTGATCATTTGTTGTTGGAAGCCTTGTTCGCTCTTCTATTCGTTCTCGAGCATGGAGCGGATCAGCGGAATGGTGATCGCGCGTTGCGTCTGCAGGGCGTAGCCGTCGAGTTGCGTGAGCAGCTCCATCAGGCTGCCGAGGTCGCGGCTGAAGCGGTGGAGCATGTAGTCGAGCACGTCGTCCGACAGCATCACGCCGCGCGCGTCGGCGGCCTGGCGCAGCACCGCGCGGCGTTCGCTTTCGCTGAGCACCTGCATGTGGAACACATGGCCCCAGCCGAGGCGGGTGCGCAGGTCCTCGCGCAGCGGCAGGTCGGCCGGCGGCAATGCGCCGGCGGCGACCACGCCGCGCTGCAGCGTCTGGGCGTTGACGAACCAGTTGAAGGCCGCGTGCTGCTGCACGGCGGTGTAGAGGTGCACGTCGTCGAGCAGGACGGCGCCCCAGCGCTCGTCGAACTCGGGCGGCTCCAGCAGACCGGCGTGCAGCCAGCCCACGCTGGCGCCCTGCTCGCGCAGTGCGACACGCACCGATTCGAGCAGATGGGTCTTGCCGCTGCCGCCGTCGCCCCACAGGTAGGTGGGCACCGGCGAGTGCAGCGCGGGGCTGCCGGCGCCGCCCACCCACACTTGCAGGTGCCGCAGAGCCGCCTCGTTGGGGCCGGCGAAAAAGGCGTCGAAGCTGGGGCCCGTCGCAATGCCGATATCGAGCGCGAGCTGTTTCATCCCGGGAAGGTTCATGGAGGGGGCCGCGGGGGCCCTTAAAATCATCGGGAATTCTATCGGCCCGGCCACCATGGTTGCCGGCGCCCCTTCCGCCCCACCCTTCACGTCCTTTCGCGTCCTTCCCGACACCGACCACCCATGACCTCCTCCACGCCCACCCCGCTCAGCTACAAGGACGCCGGCGTCGACATCGATGCAGGCGACGCCCTGGTCGACCGCATCAAGCCGCTCGCGAAGAAAACCCTGCGCGAAGGCGTGCTGGCCGGCATCGGCGGCTTCGGCGCCCTGTTCGAGGTGCCCAAGCGCTACAAGGAGCCCGTGCTCGTGAGCGGCACCGACGGCGTGGGCACCAAGCTCAAGCTGGCCTTCGAATGGAACATGCACGACACCGTCGGCATCGACCTGGTGGCCATGAGCGTCAACGACGTGCTGGTGCAGGGCGCCGAGCCCCTCTTCTTCCTCGACTACTTCGCCTGCGGCAAGCTCGACGTGGACACCGCCGCGGCGGTCGTCGGCGGCATCGCCCGCGGCTGCGAGCTCTCGGGCTGCGCGCTCATCGGCGGCGAGACGGCCGAAATGCCCGGCATGTACCCGGCCGGCGAATACGACCTCGCGGGCTTCGCAGTCGGGGCGGTCGAGAAGTCGAAGATCCTCACGGGCCAGAACGTCAAGCCCGGCGACGTGGTGCTGGGCCTGGCCTCGGCCGGCGTGCACTCCAACGGCTTCAGCCTGGTGCGCAAGGTGATCGAGCGCGCTGGCTCCGACCTGCCCGCCACCCTCGACGGCAAGCCGTTCCGCGAAGCCGTGATGGAGCCCACCCACCTCTACGTGAAGCCGGTGCTCGAGGCGCTGGGCAAGCACCCGATCAAGGCGCTGGCCCACATCACCGGCGGCGGCCTGCTCGAGAACATCCCGCGCGTGCTGCCCGAGGGCACGGCCGCCCACCTCAAGAAGGGCAGCTGGCCGCAGACCGAGCTGTTCGCCTGGCTGCAGAAGATGGCCGGCATCGACGACATCGAGATGAATCGCACCTTCAACAACGGCATCGGCATGGTGGTGGTCATCGACGCCGCCGAAGCCGCCGCCTGCGCCGCCACGCTGCGTGCCGCCGGCGAGACGGTGCACGAGATCGGCGTGATCGCCGAGCGCGGCGAAGGCGCGGCCGTGGTCGTCGGCTGACCGCCGGCTGCTGCGTCCACTTTTTTTCGAAGAACAGAGCACGCACCCGCACCGGATGGCCAACAAGCCGCAGCCCTCCCCCATCGCCTCGCCGGCGTCCTCCACCATCCGCCCCGCCGCCCCGCGCGGCGTGACCATCGCCAGCTACCTGCTGATGCTGGGCGCCCTGATGCTGGTGATGTGGGAGCACCTGCTGCCCGGCCTGCTGTGCGTGTGCATCGGCTTCCTGGTCACGCGCTGGTTCTCGCGCCTGCTGGCCTCGGGGCTGGGGCGCATCCCCGCGCTGGCCAGGCGGCCAGGCAGCGCCCAGGGCTGGGCCGGCGTGCTGGCCGTGACGGTGGTGCTGCTGGCGCCCATCGCGCTGATCACGCTGGGGCTGTCGCAGGCCCGCGAATACATCGTCGATGCGCCCGACCAGTACCGCGAGCTGCTCGACTACACCGCGCGCACCGTGCTGGAGCTGCGCTCCAAGCTGCCGGTGGAGATCGCCGTCTACCTGCCCGAGGGCGCGGCCGAGGTGCAGCGCGTGATCGCCAACTACCTGCGAGCGCAGGCCGGCTCGCTGGCCGTGGCCGGGCGCGCGTGGCTGCACGGCATTCTTTTCTCGTACGTGGGCCTGATCATCGGCAGCCTGGCCGCCGTGGCCCACGCGCCGATGCGGCGCCTGCCGCTGGCCGAACAGCTGCACCGGCGCGTGCAGACTTTCGGCGAGGCCTTCGCCCAGATCGTGGCGGCCCAGTTCTGGATCGCGGCCTTCAACACGCTGCTGACGGCCATCTTCCTGCTCTTCGTCATGCCGCTGTGGGACGCGCACCTGCCCTACACGCCGGCGCTCATCACCCTCACCTTCCTGGCCGGACTGGTGCCGATCGTGGGCAACCTGGTCTGCAACTCGGTGATCACGCTGGTGGGGCTGTCGGTGTCGCCGGTCACGGCCGCGGCCTGCCTGATCTTCCTCATCGTGATCCACAAGGCCGAGTACGTCATCAACGCCAAGGTGGTGGGCGCGCGCACGCAGATGAGCGTGTGGGAGCTGCTGGCGGTGATGTTCGTGGCCGAGGCGGTCTTCGGGCCCGCGGGGCTGGTGGCGGCGCCGCTGTACTACGCGTACCTGAAGAAAGAGCTGCAGGCGGCTTCGCTGGTCTGACGGGGCTTTCGTCCTGATCGATGTCCTGATCTGATCGATTCCGGTCCGGCGCCGAGCGGACCGGAAGCTGGCGCGCCGCAAGAATGAGCGGCATCATCCACTCCGCTCCCGCCCGCGAGCCCCGCCATGAAAACCTGTCTGATAGTGATCGACGCCCAGGAGTCGTTCCGCCAGCGCGCCTACTGGAACGAAAGCCAGGCCGCGCCCTACTTCGCCGCGCAGAACGCGCTGATCGAAGGCGCCGCCGCCGCGCGCCTGCCCATCGTGCGGGTCCTCCACACCGACGAGCCCTCAGACGCCAGCAACCCCTTC
This sequence comes from Variovorax sp. 278MFTsu5.1, assembly GCF_048305045.1. Classification (NCBI taxonomy): domain Bacteria; kingdom Pseudomonadati; phylum Pseudomonadota; class Betaproteobacteria; order Burkholderiales; family Comamonadaceae; genus Variovorax; species Variovorax sp. 278MFTsu5.1. The sequence continues at coordinate 1,890,649 of NZ_CP157622.1, read as the reverse complement.
GCGGTCGAATCGGGCCATGTGCACCCCATCGTCGGGCTGGCCGCCTTCGACGCCGCCGCCACCTTCACCAAGCACCGCCACAGCGCGCTGGTGAACAGCGGACTGGACGTGTGGCTCACGCAGAACGGCATCGGCCGGCTGATCGTGAGCGGCATCCGCACCGAGCAATGCTGCGAGACCACCACGCGCCACGCCTCCGACCTGGGCTGGGAAGTGGACTACGTCACCGACGCCACCCTCACCTTCGACATGAAGCATACCGACGGCAGCCCGCTGGCCGCCACCGACATCAAGGCCCGCACGGCCGCCGTGCTGCATGGCCGGTTCGCCACCGTCTGCACCGTGGCGCAGGCGCTGGAACGGGCGGCGGCATGAGCGACAGCGCCAGCCTGCGCGTGCTGATCCTCGCCTTCGACGGCGTGGAAGCGCTGGACTTCGCCGGCCCCTTCGAGGTGTTCACCACCGCGAGCCGGGTCAGCCAGCGGATGCGCCCGGGCTCGGCGGCACCGTTCGAGGTCGCCTCGGTAGCGCTCGCCGCCGCCGGCCAGCCTGTGCGGGCCCGCGCCGGCCTTCAGCTGCTGGCGAACCACGCACTGGCCAGCAGCCCGCCAGCCGACGTGCTGATCGTCCCCGGTGGGGTGGTCGATGCGCCGATGGCCAGCCCCGAGACACTGCGCTGGATCGCCCGCACCGCCGCCGAAGCGAAGATCGTCGCGTCCGTCTGCACCGGCGCCTTCCTGCTTGCCGCCAGCGGCGTGGTGACGAACGACGCCGTCACCACCCACTGGGAAGACATCGCCGATCTGCGCGAGCGCTTCCCCTCGCTCGATGTGCGCGAGGGCGTGCGCTGGGTCGACAACGGCCGCATCGTCAGCTCCGCGGGCATCAGCGCCGGCATCGACATGAGCCTGCATCTCGTCGAGCGGCTGGCCGGGCTCGAACTCGCCGAGCGCACCGCGCGCCAGATGGACTACGAATGGAACCGCAGCAACCCGAGCCCGCCCCCATCCGCGTAGTCTTCGTCCTTCTGCCCGGCAGCCTCGTGCTCGACTGGGCCGGGCCGGCGGAGGCGCTGCGCATCGCCAACCAGCGGCTGCGCGCGGCGGGGCGGGCCGAGCGCTTCGCCATCGAATTCGCCAGCCCCCGGCCGACGGCCATGGGCTCGGTGGGCGTGGCGCTGGCCGGGCTCTCGCCGCTGCCCACGGCCTGGGACGGCCCCGGCTGGGTCGTGCTGGTCGGCCTGCCCGGCGACGCCATCGCCATCGACAACCCCGAGACGCAGGACCTCCTGCACTGGCTGCGCGGCCTGCGCTTCGAGCGTGGCCGGCTGGAGCTGGTGACCGTCTGCGCCGGCGCCGTGCTGGCGGCGCACGCCGGGGCACTGGCGGGCCGGCGCGCCACCACGCACCACCATCACCTGGGCGAGCTGCGCGAGGTGGAGCCGCGCTGCGAGGTGGTGAGCAACCGCGTGTTCGTGATCGATCCGCCGCTCTACAGCAGCGCGGGCGTGACCACCGGCATCGACCTGATCCTGCACCGCATCGGCGAACTGTGCGGCGAGGCGCTCGCGGCGCAGGTCGCGCAGTCGATGGTGATGCCGCTGCGCCGCGGGCCGCACGATCCGGAGCTCTCGCCCTTCCTCGCCCATCGCAACCATCTGCACGCCGCGCTGCACCGCGTGCAGGACGCCGTGAGCGAGCAACCACAGGCCGACTGGAACGTGCCGCGCATGGCCGAGGTGGCGCATACGTCGGCGCGGCACCTCACGCGGCTCTTCGTCGAGCATGCGGGCGTGGCGCCTCTGGCCTACCTGCGGCGGCTGCGGCTCGCGACGGCGCAGCTGGCGCTGGCCTCGGGCGCGAGCGTGACACGGGCGGCGGAGCAGTCGGGCTTCGGCTCCGATACGCAACTGCGCCGCGCGTGGCACCAGTTCGGGCTGCCGGGTTCGCCTTCGGAAGCGGGCCCGTCTTCCCGCGCCTGACACCGCTCAGTGCCAGACACCCGCAGGGGCCGGCCCCGGCACCCGCAGCAGCCTGTCGTCGCCGATCTCCAGCAGCCGGTTGGCGGCATAGCTGTTCTGCGAATCGGGCTCCAGCGCCGCGCTGACCAGCGGCGACAGCGGCTGTGCCAGCGACACGTAGAAGCTGCCCGGCTGCACCACCGCACGGCCATGGCGCAGCCGCACGCGGAAGGCGCGGATCGCCTCGCCATCCTCGATGGCGCCGCGCGCGTCCTGCCGCTGGCCGTCGGTCTGCGAAAGGATTTCGTAGCGTTCCACCGACCACGGCGCCGCGCTGTCGATGCGCTCCACGCGCACACCCAGCATCTGCAGACGCTGCACGGCCACAGTCTCGCTCGAAGCGAGCAGGTAGCCGCAGGGGCGCGGGCGCGCATTGACGATCTTCAGCGGCTCGGCGGCGCGCCAGTCGACGTCGACGGCCTTGTCCTCGCCGGTCCTGGCATCGAGGAAGTCGAGGCGCTGCCGCGTCGGCGTCTGCCAGGCCTCGACCACCACGTCGCCCTGGCAGGCTTGGGCCTTCGCGCGCTGGCCGGCCTGGGCGGTGAGCTGCATCAACGCCGGCCCCTGCCGCGCCGCCGTTTCGATCACGGTGGTGGCGGCCAGTACCTGCGTATGCACGCGGCGCGCGAAATGCGCGCGGCCGAGCCCCACGCCGCGCACCTCGAGCAGCAGGCTCACGGCCTGGCGCAGCGCGCTCACGTTGCGGCCGGTGTCGGGCTGCACGCCGCCCATCGACACGGTGCGGTCGTCCGCCTTGCCGCCGGAAGTGGTGTGGTACTTGAAGCCCTGCAGGCCCGCGCGCGCGAAGGCGGCCTGGATGGCATCGACGTAGTCGCGCTGCGCGCTCGCGGCGATGGCGGCGTCGAGGTTGCCCACGGTGGCCGGCTGCAGCAGGCCGTCGTATTTCATGACGGCGCCGAACTTGTCGATCCAGCGGCCGCCGACTGTGAACTCGTGCAGGTCGAGCACCACCTGCGGCGCGTAGCGCAGGGTGGCCGCCGCGATCACGCGGGCCTCGGGCGTGCGCAGCAGCAGGTGGTCGCGGTTCACGTCGATGCCGTTGGCGGTGACGCGGGTGAAGCGCTCGGCGCCGTCGGGGTTGCCGCGCGGCACCAGGACCAGATTGACCTTCTTCAGCAGCGCCGAGCCCGGCTCGGAGGCGAACTGCTGCGCCAACGCCAGCACCGCCTCGCCGCCGGCCGGCTCGTTGCCATGCTGCTGGCCGATCACCATCACCGTGGGCCGGGCCGGGTCGACGCGGCCCTGTTCGGCCAGCACCACCAGCGGCATCTCGCGGCCCTGCTGCGACGTCCCTATGCGCTCGACGCGCACGTTGGGCGACTGGCGCGCCAGCTCGTCCAGGAAGGCCAGCATCTCGGCATGCGAGGGGAAGTCGGTGCGGCCCGGGCGAAAGCCAGGCGTGGCGTAGCTCACCGGCGGATCGGGAAAGCGCGCGGCAATGGCCGGCGGCTCGGTCCACACCTTGGCGGGATCGAACTGGGCCAGGGCCGAGGCGGTCGGCAGCAGGGCCAGGCCGGAAACGCACAGGAAGCGGAGGGAGGGGGTGCGCAGCATGGCGCGCATTGTCCTCCGGCCCGACTCGCAGCAGATTCAGGTGTGGTTCAGTTCAAGCGCGCCCCTTTCTTCCAGAGATACCGCGGAACCGGCTCCGCCGGGCCGCAGGTATCGCCCCCCGGAAGGGGGTTGGCGCAGCGACACGAAGTGCGCGAAGCCTGGGCGCGAGTCAAGTACAAGCCCGGGCGCGCGCCAGCAGCAGCGCACGTTCGCGGGTGTTGCGAGTGAGCGCCGCGGCGCGGTCGAACTCCCGGCGCGCCTCGTCGAGGCGGCCGAGCTTGAAGAGCAGGTCGCCGCGCACGGTCGGCAGCAGGTGGTAGCCCTTGAGCGCGGGCTCGTCCAGCAGCGCATCGGCCACCTCCAGCCCGGCCGCCGGGCCGAAGGCCATCGACAACGCCACCGCGCGATTGAGCTCGACGATGGGCGACGGTGTGAGTTCGGCCAGCGCATCGTAGAGCGCGGCGATACGCCCCCAGTCGGTTTCGCCGGCGGTGCGCGCGCGGCCGTGGCAGGCGGCGATGGCGGCCTGCAGCGCATAGGGGCCGAGCGCCCCGCCCAGCGACTCGGCTCGCGCGAGTGCGGCGAGGCCGCGGCGGATCAGCATCTGGTCCCAGCGCGCGCGGTTCTGCTCCAGCAGCAGCACCGGCTCGCCCGAGGGCCCCATGCGCGCGGCGGTGCGCGAGGCCTGGATTTCCATCAGCGCGACCAGCCCGTGCACTTCCGATTCCTTCGGCACCAGCTCGGCCACGATGCGGCCGAGGCGCAGCGCCTCTTCGCACAGCGCGGGGCGCATCCAGTCGTCGCCGGCGGTGGCCGAGTAGCCTTCGTTGAAGACCAGGTAGATCACCTCCAGCACCGAGGCCAGCCGCGCCTCGAGTTCGTGCCGGCGCGGCACCTCGAAGGGCACGCGCGCCTCGGCCAGGGTGCGCTTGGCGCGCACGATGCGCTGCGCCACCGTGGCCTCGGGCACGAGGAAGGCGCGCGCGATCTCGTCGGTGGTCAGGCCGCCCATCACCCGCAGCGTGAGCGCCACCCGCGCCTCGGTCGAGAGCACCGGGTGGCAGGCGGTGAACACCAGCCGCAGCAGGTCGTCGCCGATGTCGTCGTCGAGTGCGGCATCGACTGCCTCGGCGAAGTCGTCCTGCGCCATCTCGTGCCGCGCGTCGAGCTCGCGGCCGATCTCGCCGGACTTGTGCTCGGCCAGTTGCAGGTGGCGCAGGCGGTCGAGGGCGCGGCGCTTGGCCACGGCCGTGAGCCAGGCGGCGGGGTTGTCGGGCACGCCCGATTCGCTCCATTGCTCCAGGGCCGAGACCAGCGCGTCCTGGGCCAGCTCTTCGGCCAGCCCTACGTCGCGCACCATGCGCGCGACGGTGGCGATGATCTTCGCGGACTCGATGCGCCACACCGCCTCGATGGTGCGGTGGATGGCGGCCGTGTCCACGCGGCCCCCGGCCTGGCTCATGCGCCGGTCTTCTTCACCGTCTGCATCGACGTGAATTCGCCGGCCACCGCCTGCACGTCGGCCGGAAAGTCTTCCATCTCCTGAATCTGGCGCACCTCGATGACCTCGTTGTCGCCGCCGGGGCAGCGGCTGGCCCATTCGATGGCGGCGGCACGCGAGGGCACGTCGATGATCCAGAAACCGCCCAGCACCTCCTTCGCCTCGGCGAAGGGGCCGTCGACGACCTTGGGCTTGCGGTTCCTGAAGCTCACCCGAGCGCCCATGGAGGGCGGGTGCAGGCCGTCGCAACTGACCAGCACGCCGGCCTTCTGCAGCGACTCGTTGTAGGCCATCATGGCCGACACCGCCTCGACGTCGTCGGGGATGGTGCCGGGCGCGGCGGTCTCGTAGCCGTGGGGAATCATCAGCAGCATGAATCGCATGGTGCGTCTCCTTGGGTTCGGTCGGGTTGCACGGGTGGCCGGTTCAGCCACCGGCCTTGGTGCGGGCCTCGGTCTCGGCGCGCAGGCGGTCTTCCTGGGCGAGCAGTTCGGGGGTCATGGAGTCGCCGAAATCGGCGGCCTCGAACACCTGGCGGATCTCGATCTCGCCTTCCTGGAAGGGGCTGCGCTTGATCCACTCGATGGCCTCCTCCTTCGACTTGCACTGGAACAGCCAGAAGCCGGCCAGCAGCTCCTTGGTCTCGGCGAAGGGGCCGTCGATGACGGTGCGCTTGGTCGGGCCCTCGCAGCGCACGCGCACGCCCTTGGAACTGGGATGCAGGCCCTCGCCCGCCAGCAGCACGCCGGCCTTGACCAGTTCTTCGTTGAACTTGCCCATGGCGGTGAGGATTTCGGTGCTGGGCATCACGCCGGCTTCGGAATCGGCGTTGGCCTTGACCAGAATCATGAATCGCATGTCGTTTCTCCTGAAGGTTGATGGTGGTGAAGCGGCGTCGGAATCTGCCTGCTCCTGTTCACACGTCGGACGAGCGGAAGCCGGATCGACACGGATGCATCGATCCATTTGTAATTTTGTGTTTCTGAAATTGAGGTTTCAGGGCAGATAGCCGCAGAAGCGCAGCACATGGCCGTCCGGCTCCCGGATCGCGAATTCGCGCAGCCCCCAGGGCTGGGAGGCAGGCGGCTCGATGACCACCACGCCGCGCTTCACGTAGGCGGCATGCAGGCCGTCGATGTCCTTGCCGACGTGGATCACGATCTCGCCGCGCCAGGGTTTGGCCTCGCGCGCGTTGCACTGCCAGAGGCGCAGATAGACCGGGTCGCCGTAGCTGCGATCGCCCTTCTTCACCCGCGCGTAGCTGGGCGGCTCGCCGGCGATGAAGTCGAGCTCGAAGCCCAGCACGTCGCGGAACCAGCGCGCGGCGCGGGTGACGTCGGACACCGGCAGCACGGGCTGCACGCCGTGGAATTCGTGCAGCGTGCCCAGGTCGGGCGCGGGGCTCACGCCGGCCTGCATGCTCATTTCAGTTCGCCATGCGGCGCAGGGCGGCGACGCGCTCGGCGATCGCGTCGATGTCCAGGGCGTCCTCGGCCTTCGCCAGGTAGGTTTCGAGGTCGCGCACGGCCGATGCCGTGTTGCCCTGCTCCGCGTGCGCGATGCCGCGGTCGCGGTACTCGCCCCAGGCACTGGGCAGCAGCGCGATCAGGCGGTCCTGCACGGCGATGACACGCTGCCAGTCTTCCTGCGCGTGGTGCACTTCCTTCAGGTTGCGCAGCATGCGGGCAATGATTTCGCGCGAACTGGCGGGCTGCAGGTACAGGCCCAGCGGCACGTCGAAGTCGCCGACCAGGCCGTTGCTGCGCTTGTAGGGCTCAAGCCGCTCGCCGAGTTCTTCGCGCGACAACGACTTGCCGGTGAACGGGTCGATCACCACCTGCCCCTTGGGCAGCGTCACCTTGAGCATGAAGTGGCCGGGAAAACCGATGCCGCGCGCCTGCAGGCCCAGGCCCTGCGCCAGCTCCATCCAGAGCACGGCCAGCGAGATCGGGATGCCGCGGCGGGTGCGCAGCACGGCGTTCAGGTAGCTGTTGTCGGGGTCGTAGTAGTCGTTGACGTTGCCGCCGAAGTTCAGGTCGTTGAAGAAGAACTGGTTCAGCGCCCGCAGACGGGCCAGCGGTGCGGCATCGGCGGGCAGGCGGCGGCGCAGGCGCGCCAGGAGCTGGTCGACGTCGCCCAGCACCTGCTGCACGTCGAGATCGGGGTATTCGTCCTGCGCCAGGCTGGCGGCGGCTTCGAGCAGCGGAAACTGTTCGTCGCTGCGGACCAGCGACTCGAAATACTCCAGGGCGGTTGGAACCTGAAAGCTGAACGTCATGTGGCTTTGTAGAGGAGCATTTCCGGAGCGTCAAGAAGGGGCACACGCGGATTGCGTCCGCCTGGAAAGCCCGGCGGGGCCTCAGCGGCGGATGAAGCTTCGCAGCCGCACGCCGACCGCCGCCAGCACGCCGAAATACAGCAGCGCCGAGCCGGCGATCAGCGCGGCCAGCAGGCCGATGCGCAGCAGGCGCTGCTCGCGCAGGGCAACCCAGTCGAAATGCGCCGAGCCCCAGACCAGCAGGCCCGCGAGCACCGCCGTGCCCGCGACGACCTGCAGCGCGAACCGCCCCCAGCCCGGCTCGGGCTTGTAGCTGCCGCGGCGGATCAGCCCGACCAGCAGCCAGGCCGAATTCACCAGCGCCCCGATGGCGATGGTCAGCGTGAGCGCCGCGTGCTGCAGCACCGGCACCAGGAAAACGTTGAGGATCTGCGTCAGCACCAGCACGCCCACCGCGATGAGCATCGGCGTGCGCGTGTCGTGCTTGGCGTAGTAGCCCGGCGCGAGCACCTTCACGGCCACGATGCCGACGAGGCCGACGCCGTAGCCCATCAGCGCCAGGGTGGTCCGGCCCACGTCCTCGCCCGAATACGCGCCGTTGTGGAAGAGCACCGTCACCAGCGGCTTGGCGAAGAGCAGCAAGGCGATGGCGCACGGCGCCGACAGCAGCACCACGAGGCGCAGGCCCCAGTCGAGCAGCGAGGAATAGCGCGCGTCGTCCTTGGCTGCGCGGGCGCCGGCCAGTTGCGGCATCAGCACCACGCCCAGCGCCACGCCGAGCATGGCGGTGGGGAATTCCATCAGCCGGTCGGCATTGGTGATCCAGGTGACGCTGCCCACCGCCAGATGGGAGGCGATCTGCGTGTTGATGAGCAGCGAGATCTGCGCCACGCTCACGCCCAGCAGCGCGGGCAGCATCAGCTTGAGCACCTTGCGCGTGTTCGGGTCGGTCCAGGCGGTGCGCAGGGCCCGCAGGCTCAGGCCCAGGCGCGGCAACAGCCCCAGCTTGCGCAATGCGGGAATCTGCAGGGCCAGCTGCAGCACGCCGCCGGCCATGACGCCCACGCACTGGGCGTAGATCGGCTCGATGCCCCAGTGCCTGAAAAGCGGCGCGCCGACCAGGATCGACAGGATCAGCGCCACGTTCAGCAGCACCGGCGACGCCGCCGGCACCGCGAACTTGCGCCAGGTGTTGAGAATGCCGCCCGCCAGCGCCACCAGCGACATGAAGCCGATGTACGGGAACATCCACCGCGTCATGACCACGGCCGCCTCGAAGCCCGGCAGCCCGCTGGCCATGGCCCAGACCAGCAGCGGCGCGCCGACCACGCCGGCCACGCACACGATCACCAGCGTCCAGGTCAGCAGCGTGGCGACGTGGTCGATGAGCTGGCGGGCGCCCTCGTCGCCCGCTTCGGTCTTGCGGGCGGCCAGCACCGGCACGAAGGCCTGGCTGAAGGCGCCTTCGCCGAAGACCCGCCGGAACAGGTTCGGGATGCGGAACGCGACGTTGAAGGCGTCGGTGAGCGCGCTGACGCCGAAAACCGAGGCGAAGAGCACGTCGCGCACGAGGCCCGTGATCCGCGAGGCGAGGGTCAGCAGGGAGACGGTGGAGGCGGATTTGAGCAGGGACACGGAGGCCGAGTTTAGGCCCCGTCGGCCCCCCGAAACGCCCGGATTCGCCGGAAAAGCCGACCCGGCCTATAATGGAGGGCTTTGCTGCATCATCCTCAGACACCTAAGGACATAAATCATGGCATCCGCCAAGCCCAAGAAAAAGAACCCGCGCCTCGCCTCCGGCCGTAAGCGCGTCCGCCAGGACACCAAGCTGAACGCAGCGAACACCTCGCTGCGCTCCAAGTACCGTACCGCTGTCAAGAACGTCGAAAAGGCTGTTCTGGCTGGCGACAAGACCAAGGCAAGCGAACTGTTCGCGAAGGCCCAGAGCATCGTCGACGCGATCGCCGACAAGGGCATCTTCCACAAGAACAAGGCAGCCCGCGACAAGAGCCGCCTGTCGGCCAAGGTCAAGGCCCTCGCCCTCGCGCCTGCAAAGGCCGCCGCCTGACACCTGTCAGGCAAGCCCGGACCGGAATCCTCCGGTCCGCCGTTTGATCGGGGTGCGCTGCAGCAAAGTGAAAAACCGCCTTCGGGCGGTTTTTTCATGCCCGATCGGTTTGCAGTTCCTGGTGAACCCGGATTACGGGCAAAGAAAAAGGCCTTGTCAGGCCTTTTTGGGGGGGATCGGTGCGTCGGGCACCAGGCAGGCTTCGGCCACCTGGAGATCGTTGTCCCTTGCGAAGTTCACGCAGAAGTCCCAGGCCATCGGCTCGGCATCGCGCAGCGCGCGGTTCACGACCACGCATTTCACGCCGTTGATGGTCGTCGGAATGCACCAGGGCGAATAGCTCAGGTGGCTGCCCGGGTAGGCGCCACCGGGACGGAAAGAGCACATGACACCGGCCAGACGCTCGGCCCAATCGCTCGGGCGGAAGGTCCGGCCATCCTTGGTGATGCCCTGGATGAAGATTTCTTTGGCTGTGGGGGAAATCATCGTTGAATGAAGCGACCGGAGCAGGTGCTGCGGTGCAGCAAGCGATTCTATCCGCGCCCCTTTTTGCATCCTGAACATGGGGCATTGCTGTGATGCGCAATCCTCAACGAAGCCGTCAAACCACGCGCCTAGAATCCGCCTTCCCTATCTGGAGAACCCGAATGAGCGCTACCGCCCAGCCCACCTCGCCCCACGTCATGAACACCTACGGTCGCCTGCCGATCGCACTGTCGCACGGTCAGGGTTGCCGAGTCTGGGACACCGCGGGCAAGGCCTACCTCGACGGCCTCGGCGGCATCGCGGTGAACACGCTGGGCCACAACCACCCCGAGCTGGTGCCGGCCCTGCAGGACCAGCTGACCAAGCTGATCCACAGCTCCAACTACTACCACGTGCCCGGCCAGGAACAGCTCGCCACCAAGCTGACCGAGCTCTCCGGCCTCACCAACGCCTTTTTTTGCTGTACCGGCCTCGAAGCCAACGAAGCCGCCCTCAAGCTGGCGCGCAAGTTCGGCCACGACAAGGGCATCGAGCGCCCCGAGATCGTCGTCTACGAAGCCGCCTTCCACGGCCGCAGCATCGCCACCCTCTCGGCCACGGGCAATCCCAAGGTGCAGGCCGGCTTCGGCCCGCTGGTCGAGGGCTTCATCCGCGTTCCGCTGAATGACATCGAGGCGCTGAAGAAGGCGACCGAAGGCAACCCGAACGTGGTCGCCGTGTTCTTCGAAACCATTCAAGGCGAAGGCGGCATCAACCCGATGCGCTGGGAATACCTGAAGCAGGTGCGCCAGCTGTGCGACGAGCGCGACTGGCTCATGATGATCGACGAAGTGCAGTGCGGCATGGGCCGCACCGGCAAGTGGTTCGCCCACCAGTGGGCGGGCATCAAGCCCGACGTGATGCCGCTGGCCAAGGGCCTGGGCTCGGGCGTGCCGATCGGCGCCGTGGTGGCCGGCCCCAAGGCCGCCAACATCTTCGGCCCGGGCAACCACGGCACCACCTTCGGCGGCAACCCGCTGGCCATGCGCGCCGGCGTCGAGACCATCCGCATCATGGAGGAGCAGAACCTGCTCGAGAACGCCGCCACCGTGGGCGCCCACCTGAAGGCGGCGCTGGAGCGCGAGCTCGGCGGCCTGCCCGGCGTGAAGGAAATCCGCGGCCAGGGCCTGATGATCGGCATCGAGCTCGACCGTCCCTGCGGCGTGATCCTCAACCGCGCCTGCGACGCCGGCCTGCTGCTGAGCGTGACGGCCGACAAGGTGATCCGCCTCGTGCCGCCGCTCATCCTGAGCATCGCCGAGGCCGACGAGATCGTCGCGATCCTCGCGCCCATCGTCAAAAACTTCCTCTCGGAGCCTGCAGCCCAATGACGACGACCGCGCCCGCAGCCATCCGGCACTACCTGCAGTTCTCGGACTTCACGGCCGACGAATACGCCTACCTCTTCGATCGCATGGCGATCATCAAGAAGAAGTTCAAGACCTACGAGAAGCACCAGCCGCTGGTCGACCGCACGCTGGCCATGATCTTCGAGAAGGCAAGCACGCGCACCCGCGTGAGCTTCGAGGCCGGCATGTACCAGTTGGGCGGCAGCGTGGTGCACCTGACCACCGGCGACAGCCAGCTCGGCCGCGCCGAGCCCATCGAGGACAGCGCCAAGGTCATCAGCCGCATGGTCGACCTGGTGATGATCCGCACCTACGAGCAGACCAAGATCGACGCCTTCGCCGCGCACTCGCGCGTGCCCGTCATCAACGGCCTGACCAACGAGTTCCACCCCTGCCAGATCCTGGCGGACATCTTCACGTACATCGAACACCGCGGGTCACGCGGTGCCGGAGGCGACGCACTTTCCTGCCTGAAGGGCAAGACGGTCGCGTGGGTCGGCGACGGCAACAACATGGCCAACACCTGGCTGCAGGCGGCCGAAATTCTGGGCTTCACGGTGCACGTGAGCACGCCCAGCGGCTACGAGGTCGACCAGTCGATCGCCGGCATCCGCTCGGGCGACAGCTACAAGGTCTTCAAGGACCCGATGGAAGCCTGCCGCGGCGCCGACCTCGTCACCACCGACGTCTGGACCAGCATGGGCTACGAGGCCGAGAACGAGGCCCGCCGCAAGGCTTTCGCCGACTGGTGCGTCGACGAGGAAATGATGCGCGCGGCCCAGCCCGACGCCCTCTTCATGCACTGCCTGCCCGCCCACCGCGGCGAGGAAGTGCAGGCCGAGGTCATCGACGGGCCGCAGTCGGTGGTGTGGGACGAGGCGGAGAACCGCCTGCACGCCCAGAAGGCGCTGATGGAGTTCCTGCTGCTGGGCAGGCTCTGATCCGGCAGACGACCTTTTCCGATCCGCGAGGCGCCGCGCATGGAACTGATGAACCGCTACCTGCCGCGATACCAGTTCGCGGAGGAGCACAGCCTCCACGTGCCGGCCGCGCCCGGCCGCGTTCTCGACATCGCGAGCCGCCCCGAGGTGGTCGACGACCCGGTCGCCCGCCAGCTGATCGCGCTGCGCGAACTGCCGAACCGGCTCGCCGGCCGGCTCGGTTTCGCATCGAACCTGCAGCACCGCCCGGCCTTCAGCCTGGCTGAATTCACGCCGCTGGGCCGCGATGGCGATCGTGAACTGGCCTTCGGCCTCGCGGGCCGCTTCTGGCAGTCCGACTACGGGCTGGTTCCGCTCGCAGATGCATCCGCCTTCGCCGCGCTCGACGCCACCAGCCTTGCCAAGCTGGTGCTCAACTTCACCGCCCGGCCCGAGGGCCAGGGCACGCGCCTCACCACCCGCACGCGCATCTGGTGCGGCGACGAGGCGTCGCGGCGCAGATTCAACCTCTATTGGCTGCTGATCCGTCCCGCGAGCGGGCTCATCCGCCGCCGGCTCCTGCGGCGCGTGCATGACGCGGCCCTGCAACCATGAACTCCTGCCAGCAATGCGGCGCCTGCTGCGCCAGCTACCGCGTCGACTTCAGCGTGCATGAACTCGACGACAACGGCGGCAAGGTGCCCTCGGGCCTCGCTGTCGAGGTGAACGACGCCATCTGCCGCATGCGCGGCACCGACCATGCGTCGCCGCGCTGTGCCGCGCTCACCGGCAAGATCGGCCAGTCGGTGGGCTGCGGCATCTACGAGTGGCGCCCCAATCCTTGCCACGAGCTGGAGGCCGGCAGCGATGCCTGCGAACGGGCGCGAGCCCGGCACGGCCTGCCGGCGCTGTCTTCACTGCACTGACCGCCCGCCCCACGGCTTCAACTCGTCACGCCTGGTGTTGGAAATAACCGACACCACGACCCCTCGCCCGGCGCTAACTTCGCGCCATGCGTTCACAGCAACCCCGCTCCCGCATCTGGGACATCTCTCCGCCCGTGCATGAAGGCGCGCCGGTCTTTCCCGGCGACACGCCCTACCAGCAGCGCTGGGCCGCGACCATCTCGCCGGGCTGTCCGGTCAACGTCAGCGAGATCAAACTCTCGCCCCACGTCGGCGCGCACGCCGATGCGCCCCTGCATTACGACCCCGAAGGCCAGACCATCGGCGACGTCGACCTGACGCCCTTCCTCGGCCCCTGCCGGGTGATCCACGCCATCGACAAGGGCCCGCTGATCGAGTGGGAGCACATCTCCCACGCCGTCGACAGCACACTGCCGCAGCGCGTGCTGGTGCGCACCTACGCCACCATGCCCGTCGGCCGATGGGACCCTCAACTCTCCGCCTACGCGCCCGCAACCGTCGAGCGCCTGGCCGCCATGGGCGTGAAGCTCATCGGCATCGACACCGCCAGCATCGACCCGGCCGACAGCAAGACGCTGGAAAGCCACCAACGCATCCGCCGCCTCGACCTGCGCGTGCTCGAGAACCTCGTGCTCGACAACGTGCCCGAAGGCGACTACGAACTCATCGCGCTGCCGCTCAAGCTGGTCAGTGCCGATGCCTCCCCCGTTCGCGCCGTGCTGCGCGAACTCCCTCGCTGAAACCTCCGACATGACGACCCTTGAAGACTGCCGCGCGCTCGACGCGCAAGACCCGCTGCGCGCCCTGCGCGACCAATTCACCATTCCCGAAGGCGTGCTCTACCTCGACGGCAACTCGCTCGGCGTGATGCCCAAGGCCGCGCCTGCGCGCATCGCCGAAGTGGTGACGCAGGAATGGGGTGAAGGCCTCATCCGCTCGTGGAACACCGCGAGCTGGTTCGACCTGCCGCAGCGCCTGGGCGACAAGGTGGCCCGCCTGATCGGCGCCGCGCCCGGCGAGGTGGTATGCACCGACAGCACCTCGGTCAACCTCTACAAGGTGCTGTTCGCGGCGCTCTCGCAGCAGAAGGACAGCGGCCGCAAGCTGGTGATCAGCGAGCGCAGCAACTTCCCGACCGACCTCTACATCGCCGAATCGCTGTGCCGCGAACGCGGCTTCACGCTGAAGCTGATCGAGGCGAGCGAATTGCCCGGCGTACTGACAGAGGACGTGGCCGTGCTGATGCTCACGCACGTCAATTACCGCACCGGCGCCATGCACGACATGAAGGCCGTCACCGCCGCCGCGCATGCCGTGGGCGCGCTCACGGTATGGGACCTCGCGCACAGCGCGGGCGCCGTGCCCGTGGCCTTGAACGACAGCAATGCCGACTACGCCATCGGCTGCGGCTACAAGTACCTCAACGGCGGCCCCGGCGCGCCGGCCTTCGCCTGGGTGCACACCAGGCACGCGGGCCAGTTCGAGCAGCCGCTTTCGGGCTGGTGGGGCCATGCGGCGCCCTTCGAGTTCACGCCGCACTACCGTCCCGCTCCCGGCGTGGGCCGCTATCTGTGCGGCACGCAGCCGATCATCGCGCTGGCCGGGCTCGAATGCGGCCTCGACACGGTGCTCGCGGCCGAGTCCTTCAACGGTGACTTCGGTGCGATGTCCGCGCTGCGCGCCAAGTCGCTCGCGCTCACCGACATGTTCATCAGGCTGGTCGAGGAGCGCTGCGCCGGCCAGGGCCTCTCGCTGGTCACGCCGCGCGAGCACGCGCAACGCGGCTCGCAGGTGTGCCTCAGTCGTGAGGAAGGCGCGTACGCCATCGTGCAAGCCTTGATCGCGCGCGGCGTGATCGGCGACTATCGCGCCGGCGACTCGCAGATGCCCGACATCCTGCGCTTCGGCTTCACGCCGCTTTACATCGGTTTCGAGGACGTGTGGAACTCGGTCGAGCACCTCGTGCAGGTACTCGAGACCGGCGAGTGGCAGCGCCCCGAGTTCAATCGCAAGAACGCGGTGACCTGAGTTGCGCCCGACCATGAAACATCGACTGCTCACCCTTTCGGCCGCGCTGCTGATGCTGGCGGTGCCCGCCTTCGCACAGCAGCCGGCCTTCACGCTGCCGCAGCTCAAGGCCTTTGCCGAGCAGGCGCCCGACGCCTTCCGCGCGCAGGTCAAGAGCCAAGGCTTCTCGTATGCCGACAAGACCGTGACCGATCAGGTCAGCATGATCGAGTACGAGAAGTTCGTCGACGGCCAGACCACGCGCCTGATGAAGTCCACCTACGTGGCCAGCCGCAGCGGGGAAGACGGCATACAGCTCACCCTCACCGACAAGGCCGCCTTCGAGCGCCTCGTGAAGGAAGCGCGCGACACCGGCTACAAGCCCGGCGAGAAAGGCCGCATTCCCGGCGGCGAGACCTACCAGGAGTTCAAGCGCGGCAACGAAGTCGTGCGCTTCGTCTATCCGAAGAAAGATACCGGCATGGGCCTGCCCTCCTACACCGCCGTGGTCTGGCGATGACCACCTGCCAGCAAGCATCATGAGCACCGAAAAGACAACGACCGAGAACATCGTCCACGAAGAGAAGGCCCAGCTGGACTTCAGCAAGTCCATGAGCTACGGCGACTATCTGCACCTCGACGAAATCCTCAGCGCGCAGCATCCCCTGTCGCCCGCGCACGACGAGCTGCTGTTCATCGTGCAGCACCAGACCAGCGAACTCTGGATGAAGCTGATGCTGCACGAGCTGCACGCCGCCATCGGCTGCATTTCCGAAGAGAAGCTGCCCGACGCGTTCAAGATGCTGGCGCGCGTGAGCCGCATCATGGAACAGCTGGTCAACGCCTGGACCGTGCTGTCGACCATGACGCCGCCCGAGTACACGGCGATGCGCCCCTACCTCGCCAATTCCAGCGGCTTCCAGAGCGCGCAGTACCGCTGCATCGAATTCGCGCTCGGCAACAAGAACGCCGCCATGCTCAAGCCGCACGCGCACCGCGCCGACCTGCTGGCGCAGGTCGATGCCGCCTACCGAGCGCCGTCGCTGTACGACGAGTCGCTGCGCCTGCTCGCGCGCCACGGCCTGCCCGTGCCCGCCGACCGGCTGGAGCGCGACTGGACCCAGCCCTACGAACCCAGCGACGGCGTGGAGGCCGCCTGGCTCACGGTCTACCGCAACCCGCACGACCACTGGGACCTCTACCAGCTCGGCGAGAAGCTCACCGACCTGGAAGACGCCTTCCGCCTCTGGCGCTTCCGCCACGTGACGACGGTGGAGCGCGTGATCGGCTTCAAGCGCGGCACCGGCGGCACCGGCGGCGTGAGCTACCTGCGCAAGATGCTCGACGTGGTGCTGTTCCCCGAAATCTGGAAGCTGCGCACGGACCTGTAGCCTGCGCGCGGCGGGTGAAGCACCGGCACGCTGCTCACCCGCCGCAAACGCCCTCATGAAGCTGGGGTGGCCCGGATTGCCCCGCGAGCTCAAAGCGCTACATTTTTGAAAACGATGGAGGCGCCGACATGAACGACATCCGGTTCACACCCGACGAGCTGGCCACCCTGCGCGAGCACGGCATCGTGCTCTTCGCCGATCGCGTGATCTTCGAGGCGCAGCCGCCGATGCCACAGGAGGAAATCGACGCGGTGCAGGCACTTTGCTCGGGCCCTCTCCCCGAAGCGCTGGTCGCGCTCTGGCGGGAAACCGCTGGCGGGCGCCTCGACTACGACCTTTCGCTCGATATGAACGGCAACCTCGAAGGCATCAGCTGGAGCGAGCTCTTCTGGAACGGCAGCGACGGCTACGACGACCTGCAGGGCTGGATCGGGCACGAGCAGGAACTGGCCCGCGAGGCCGCCGAGGAAGGCGGCACGCCCTGGGGCGGCAAGCTCACGCATCTGCCCTTCGGCGGCTTCGAGTACACCGACCGCATCTACGCGGTGGTCGAGCCCGGCGCGGCGCACGGGCAGATCGTCGCCTGGAAGAAGGGCCTGCCGCCCGCCTGGACGCACGCGCTGCACGAGGACAGCGTGAACACCATCGCACCGGACCTGCGCGGCGCCTTCGCGGCGCTGCGCCTGGACGAAGACCCGCTCGCGCCCACCAGCGACTACTTCTCGGGCCAGACGCTGCTCGCCTATCTCGACGACAGGCACGAGGAGCACGGTCTGGACTTCGACCTGATGGACAAGCTGGTGACCTTCTACTGCCGCGCCGTCGTCGACTGGCGCACGCCGCTGGCCGAAGGCACGCTGCGCCACAAGCCGCAGCTGGCGCGCGTGGCCCTGCGCCATGCGATCGGAACGGACGATGCCCGGCTGGTCGCCGAACTGGCCGCGGCGGGCGTGGCCTTCGACGGGCCGCAACAGGGCAGCGCGCTGGCCACCGACGTCGCCGTGGGCCAGGGCGCCTTCGCCGCCGCCTCGGCGCTGGTGCGCGCGGGTGCTCCGGTGGCAGCGGATGCGCTGCGCAACATCGACGGGCAGATCTCGCCCGAGCTCACAAGTGCGTTGCTGGACAACGGCGCCGAGCCCAACGTCGCGGCCATCGTCAAGTGCGCGGCCTGCGGTGCGCCGGCGAGCGCGCACCTGATCGCGGATGCCTGCGCGAAGGCGGGCATCGACGTGCCGCCTGCCTTCGTCGCGGAGCGCGACGCGATGCTGCTCGAACTGGAGACCGCGCTCGCGAAGATGCAGGGCGGCAAGTACGGCCACTATCTCGGACAGGAAGGGCTGGCCGAGCGCATCGAGCATCTACAGACCTTCAGGCTCTGAAGGTTCCTCCTCTCCCAGCCTCTGCTCAGCCGCCGTACAGCCAGGGCTGGTCGAGCAGCTTCGCGCCGAGCAGGCGCATCGCCATGTCGCGGCCCAGCCGCACCGGGCCGGTGGCGTGGAAGATCTCGCCGTTGCGGCGTGCGCGCGCCTGCACCTGCGCGTTGCGAGCCCAGCGCGTCTGGGCGTAGCGGGCGAAGGCGGCGGGCACGTCGGCCGCATCGCCATCGGCAAGTGCATCGGCGAGCGCCACCGCGTCCTCGATGGCCATGCCTGCGCCCTGCGCGAGGTACGGCACCATGGGGTGCGCCGCGTCGCCCACCAGCGCGACGCGTTCGTGCGCCATGTCGGCAGGGCCCGTCATCGGCGCGCGATCGCCCAGCGACCATGCGCGCCAGCCGGGCATGGCATCGAGCAGGGATTGCAGGCTGGCGCAGCTGCGGCCCATGGCCTGCTTCAGCGCGGTGATGCTGGTGGACTGGTCCCAGTCGCGCGCGTCGCCGGCCGGGGCGGATTCGGCGATCACGACCACATTGAGCCATTCGCCGCCGCGAACCGGATACGCCACCGCATGCAGGCGCGGGCCGAGCCAGACATCGACCCGGCCGCGCCGCAACGCGGCCGGCAAGGCGGGCTGCTCGACCAGCGCGCGCCAGGCCGTGTGACCGGTGACACGCGGCGGCTGCGCCGCCGAGGGGCTGTCGAGCTGCCGCCGCACCATGCTCCAGAGGCCGTCTGCCCCGACCACCGCCTCGCCCTCCCAGGCGCGCGCGTCGGTGCTCGAGAGGCAGACGAGATCGTCGCTGGTCTCGACCTGCCTGATCTGCGCGCCGGTCACCAGCGCGCCGGTGCCGCGCGCGCGCACGGACTCCAGCAGCAGGCCGTGGAGGTCGGCTCGATGAACGCAGAAGTAGGGGGCGCCGTAGCGCTGCTGCATGGTATCGCCCAGCGGCATGCGGGCCAGCTCGGAGCCGCTTTCGGCGCTGTGGACCACCAGCGCCTCGGGCCGCGCCGCGATGGCCGCGAGCCCGGTGCCGAGATCGAGTTTCCGGAGTCGCCGCGTGGCGTTGGGCCCCAGCTGCACGCCGGCGCCGATTTCACCGAAGGCCGGAGCCTGTTCGAAGACGTCGGCCCGGTGCCGACCTTGTGCGAGTGCCAGCGCAGTGGCCAGCCCCCCGATGCCGCCCCCGGCGACGAGGATGTGCGCAGGCATCGGTCTCAGCGGCCGTGCATGGACGGGCTGCTGGCGACCTGTTCGGCTTCCGGTTGTTTGAGGGGTGCCTTGGGAGCGCAGCTGCCGCAGCTGTCGCACGAGCCGCAGCCCGATGTCTTGGCCAGCGAGGCCGCCAGCTCCTTGGCGCGTTCTTCATCGATCAGGCCCGCGCGCTGCGTGCCTGCCGCGAGTTTCTGCGCGGCGCCACGGCGCCACCCTGCGGGCATCCAGCGCCAGACCGCGTAGAACGCGGCGGCCGCGACGATCAATCCGACGATCAGTTGTTGCGTCATATCTCAAATACTCCAATCCCGAAGCCTACACCGCGGGGAATACCGCGGAACCGGCTTTGCCGGGCCGCAGGTATTGCCCCCGGAGAGGGGGTGGCGGCCACACGAAGTGGGCAAGCCTGGGGGTGTGCTTTTTTACCCCGCCCCGAGTGCCACTGCAACGTGGTAGGTGATGAAGCAGGCCATGTAGGCCAGCGCGAAGAGATAGCCCGCCATGATCCAGACGTACTTCCACGAACCGGTCTCGCGCTTCACGGCCGCCAGCGTCGAGATGCACTGCGGCGCGAACACGTACCACACCAGCAGCGACAGCGCGGTGGCCAGCGTCCAGCTGCCGGCGATCAGCGGCTCCAGCGCGCCCGCCACGTCGTCGCCCGTGGCCGAGAGCGCATACACCGTGCCCAGCGCGCCCACGGCCACTTCGCGCGCCGCCATGCCCGGCACCAGCGCGATCGATATCTGCCAGTTGAAACCGATGGGCGCGAAGATGTGCTCCAGGCCGCGGCCGATCATGCCGGCCAGGCTGTACTGGATGGCCGGGCCGGTCGCGCCTTCGGGCGGCGACGGGAAGGTCGAGAGGAACCACAGCAGGATCGTCAGCGTCAGGATGATCGTGCCCACGCGCTGGATGAAGATCCATGCGCGCTCGTACAGGCCCAGCGCCAGGTTGCGCAGGTTGGGCCAGCGGTAGGCCGGCAGCTCCATGAGCAGCGGCGAGTGCTGCGTGCTGTCGCGGAAGCGCTTCATGACCCAGGCCACGGCCATCGCCGAGACGATGCCGAACACGTACAGCGCGAACAGCACCACACCCTGCAGGTTGAAGATGCCGCCCACGGTGCGCGCCGGGATGAAGGCCGCGATGAGCAGCGCATACACGGGCAGCCGCGCCGAGCAGGTCATGAGCGGCGCGATCATGATCGTCGTGATGCGGTCGCGCCAGTTGCTGATGGTGCGCGTGGCCATCACGCCCGGAATGGCGCAGGCGAAGCTCGACAGCAGCGGAATGAACGAGCGGCCCGACAGCCCCACGGTGCCCATCACGCGGTCGAGCAGGAAGGCCGCGCGCGGCAGGTAGCCCGAGTCTTCCAGCGCGAGGATGAAGAGGAAAAGAATCAGGATCTGCGGCAGGAAGACGATGACGCCGCCCACGCCCGCGATCACGCCGTCGACCAGCAGGCTCTGCAGCATGCCCTCGGGCATGTAGGTCTTCAGCAGGTTGCCCAGCCCTTCGGTACCGGCCTTGATGGCGTCCATGGGCACGTTGGCCCAGCTGAACACCGCCTGGAACATCAGGAACATGGTCACGGCCAGCACCAGCATGCCCCACACGGGGTGCAGCACCACGCGGTCGATGCGGTCGCTGGTGGCGAGGCTGCCGACCGGCTCCTTCACCGCGAGGCCGAGGATGCGGCGCACCTCGCGCTGCGTGGCCAGCACGTCGTCCAGGCCCGGTGCCTTCCAGGGCTGGGGCGTGGCAGCGGCCACGGGGGTGTCGAGGGCTTCGAGCAGGCCCTGCGCGCCGCCGGTGTGCACGCCGACGGTCTCGATGACCGGCACGCCGAGTTCGCGCGCGAGCACGGCCGTGTCGACCGCGATGCCCTGCTTCTTCGCCATGTCGGTCATGTTGAGCGCCACCACCATCGGCAGGCCGAGGCGCCTGGCTTCGAGCACCAGCCGCAGGTTCAGGCGCAGGTTGGTGGCGTCGGTGACGCACACCAGCAGGTCGGGCAGCGCTTCCTTGCTCTGGCCGGTGACGATGTCGCGGGTGACGGCCTCGTCGGCGCTCAGCGCGTTCAGGCTGTAGGCGCCCGGCAGGTCGAGCACGAAGACACGGCGGCCCGAGGGCGTGCGCAGCGTGCCCTCCTTGCGCTCGACGGTCACGCCCGCGTAGTTGGCGACCTTCTGGCGGCTGCCGGTGAGCAGGTTGAACAGCGCGGTCTTGCCGCAGTTGGGATTGCCCAGCAGCGCGATACGGCCCGGCTGTGCGGTGGGCGCGAGGCGGCCCGGCCCCTGGATGACGGCTTCAACCATGGTTGGCGGCTCCCGGCGTGACGTGGATCAGCGCGGCCTCGTGGCGGCGCAGCGCGAAGGTGGTGTGGCCCAGGCGCACGGCCAGCGGCTCGCGTCCCGGGATGCCGCTGGCGACGATGCGCACCGCCTCGCCCGGCACGAAGCCGATTTCGGTCAGGCGCAGGACGAGCTCGCGGTCGTCCGCGCTCTCGGGCCGGGCCACGTCGAGCACGGTGGCCCACTGGTTGTTGGGAAGCTTGTCGAGGCTCAGGGCGACGGCGGTGGTCGGCGCTGCGCCGAAATCGTTGGTTCGCACGGTGGGGGCGGAGACGCCCTGAATATCGGGCGCATCTGTAAGCAAAACCCAGATGCTAGCAATTCTCACTCGCGAAAACCTGACCAACCCCTCAGAAATGCGGGCTGCAGGGCCAGAAACACCGCGGAACCGGCTTTGCCGGGCCGCTGGTGTTGCCCCGGAAGGGGGTTGGCGAAGCGACACGAAGTGCGCGAAGACTGGGGGCGAGCCTAGTTCAGCCCCAGCATGCCGCGCAGTTTGGAGAGATCTTCGGCCAGCGTGTTGACCCGCCCGGCCAGCAGCTTGCGGTCGCGCTCGCTGAGCTTCGAATAGGTTTCGAAGCCGCCGTCGGCCGTGCGGTACTTGGCCAGCGTGTCGAAAACCACCTTGAAGTTGGCCTCGGCCTTGTCCGAGAAGGCCTTGTTCTCCTTCACGACCAGCGGGCGCAGCAGTTCGACGATCTTGTAGGCGCCCTCGAAGTTCGACTGGAAGTCCCACAGGTCGGTGTGGCTGTAGCGGTTTTCCTCCCCCGAGATCTTGGTGGCCGCCACCTCCTCCATCAGCACGGCGGCGCCGCCCACCACTTTCTCGGGCGGGAAGGTGAGCGCGGCCAGGCGCTTCTGCAGTTCGAGCACGTCGGCCAGCAGCTTGTCGGCCACGGGGTTGAGCCCCTTGGTGCTCTTGTGCACCCACAGGCCGTGTTCGATGCGGTGGAAGCCGCCGAAGTCCGGGTCCTTCTCGGCCTTCTCGTGGTCGTCGGCGCGCGAATCGATCGCCTTGTCGAGATCGTTGAAGAGCTCGGCCACCGGCTCGATGCGCTCGTAGCTGGTGCGCGTGGGCGCATAGAGCTTCTTCGCCTTCTCGACGTCGCCGGCCTTCACCGCGGCGGTGAAGGCGCGCGTGTCCGCCGCCAGCTTGCGCACGTTCTCGGCGACGTAGATCTTGTAGTCGGAGATGGGGCCGACCAGTTCGAGCGGCGACACGGCGGCCTGCGCGCCAGCGACATGAAGCCCGGCGAAGCCTGCGACGAGAGTGGTGAGGAAGTGGCGGCGGAACTGCACGGTCATGGATCTCCTTGTTCTGGGCAGTGATGAAAATCTTGCGGGCCTCTGGCAGACCGGCCTTCAGGCGGACATCAGCGAGCGCCCCAGCCAGTCGCGCTCGTCCCGCACGCCCGGCAGCGTGAAGAAAAAGCCGCCGCCGATGGGCTTGATGTATTCCTCGAGCGGTTCGCCGTCGAGGCGCTTCTGCACCGCGATGAAGCCGTTCTCCAGGTCGGCCTGGTAGCAGATGAACAGCAGCCCCATCTCGAGCTGGCCCGACTTGGTGACGCCGTTCGAATAGTTGAAGGGCCGGCGCAGCATCAGGTTCTTGTCCGAAGCCCTGGTGCGCGGGTTCGCCAGGCGGATGTGCGCATCCATCGGCGTGACCTTGCCTTCGGGGTCCTTCGTGTAGTCGGGCACGTCGTGCTCGGTCTTGCCGCCGTCCATCGGCGCGCCGCTGGGCTTGAGCCGGCCCATGATGGCCTCCTGCTCCTGCAGCGGCGTGCGGTCCCAGCGCTCGACGAAGTTGCGGATGATGCGCACCGCCTGGTAGCTGCCGCCCGCGGCCCAGGCCGGTTCGTCGCTGCCGGGCTGCACCCAGACGATGCGGTCCATGAGAGCGCCGTCGGCCGAGTCGGGGTTGGCCGAGCCGTCCCTGAAGCCGAGGAAGTTGCGCGCGCTCTCGGCCGGCTTGCCGGGCACGGCCGGAATCGGCGGCACCGTGCCTTCCTGCTTCCAGTGCAGCACCAGCAGGTCGGGCGTGTTCTTGATGATGTCGCGCAGCGCGTGGATGTTGGTGTCGGGCGTGTTGGCGCAGAACTGGATCGACAGGTCGCCATGGCACAGCGCGGCATCGAGCGCGTCGTTCGGGTGGCGCTGCATTTGGCTCAGCCGCAGCGGCTTCTTCTTCGCGAGGCCGAAGCGCTCGTCGAAGAGCGACGCGCCGACCGACACGGTCACGGTCAGCGCGTCGGGCTGCACCACCGGCCCGAGGATGCCCGAGCCCGCCGGCGGCAGCTTGGGGTCGGGGTCGACCTGCGGCCCGCCCTGCGTGAGGAAGGCGATGCGCTCGGTGAGCGTGCGGAACAGCCGCTCCAGGTCTGCGCGGTT
The DNA here is from genome assembly GCF_048305045.1 of Variovorax sp. 278MFTsu5.1. Lineage (NCBI taxonomy): Bacteria > Pseudomonadati > Pseudomonadota > Betaproteobacteria > Burkholderiales > Comamonadaceae > Variovorax > Variovorax sp. 278MFTsu5.1. The sequence continues at coordinate 1,866,752 of NZ_CP157622.1, read as the reverse complement.
CTCGGCCAGCACGTAGAACGACGCGATCATGCCGGCCGTCGGGCGCGGCGTCACGATGCCGGCCTGGTGCCTGCCGAGGAAGGGCACGCGGTCCTGCGTGTGGGTGCTCTGCGGCGCGTCGGTGACCTGCGCGCCGTTGTCGGGCGCGGCCGCACGGGCGGAAGTTGCAGCGAGGCCGGCAAAGGCTGCGCCAGCCGCGCCGAGCATGCGGCGGCGGTGCGGGGAAACGGGCTCGGGCTTGTTCGACTTGTCCATGGTGCTGTCTCTCAACTCATTCCAGCCCGAGCGCGGCGTTCACCTTGCCGAGCTCCTCGGCCAGCGCGCGCACGGTTTCGGCCATCGCCTTTCTCTGCGCCTCGTCGAGCGGCGCGGGCTTGAAGCCCTCGCCCTCGCGGTAGGGCCCCAGCGCGGCGTCGAAGGCAGCGAAGCGCTCGTCCACGCTCTTCTGCAGCGCGGGTGCGGCCTTCACGAGCAGCGGCTGCAGCAGGTCGGCGATCTTCTTCGTGCCCTCGTAGCTGCCCTGCAGGTTCGCGGCCTCGGCGTGGCCGTAGTGGTCCTCGCCGCCGGCCGGCAGGTTCTCGGCCACGCGGCGCAGCAGCTTCGAGGCCGAGCCCGCGAGCCGCTCGGGCGGGACGTTGAGCCCGCGCAGGCGCTCCTTGAGCACGCCGATGTCGGCGATGAGCCTGTCGGCGGCGGGCGCCAGGCTCCTGGTTTCGTTCTGGCCGTACAGCCCGTACTCGATACGGTGGAAGCCGGTGAAGCCCGGGTCGGCCTCTCGCTTCTCGAAGTAGTCCGCGCGCGCGTTGATGCGGGTGTCGAGGTCGGCGAAAAGCTCCGCCATCGGCTCGATGCGCTTGTAGGCCTGGTGCGCCGACGCGTAGAGCGCCCTCGCCTGCTGCAGGTCGCCGGCCTTGATGGCATCGGTCAACGCGCGCACCGCGTCGTCGAGCGAACCGGCTTCGAGCCGCAGGAAGGTCTGGTACTCGGCCAGCGCGCCCACGTAGTTGACCAGCGAGGGCCGGGCCGCTTCGGCGTCCGATGCGGCCGACGGCGTCACGCGCAGCTTGCCGCGCGGATTGCTCAGCAGGCCGCAGGTGATGGCGAATTCGCCCGGCTGCAGCTTGACCGTCATGGTCTGCGAGAAGCCCGGCGCGATGTTCTCGCGCTCCTCCACCACCATCACGCCGTCGAGAATCTCCCACTCGAGCGCGCGGTTCGACTTGTTGACGATGGTGAAGGTGGTGCGCCCCGCCGGCACGGTGATCTCGTTGGGCTCGCAGGCGTTGCCCTGGATGGTGACGGTGACGGCGTTGTCGACCGCCTTGGCAGGCGCCTTGCGCGCCTCGTTCGAGGCATACCAGAAGGCCGCGAGGCCGGCGACCACCAGCAGCGCCGAAGCGGCCACCGCCACGCGCATCAGGTTGGACGAAGAGGGCTTGTTGTCGGAAGAAGAAGAGGACATTGCAGGTTTCAGCGAGCCACGGCCGCGCGAGGCGCCGGCGCGGCGGCCGGGCGCAGGAAGAAGAACAGCGAGACGGCCAGGAAGGCCAGGTAGACGACGACCTCGCCCACCACCGGCGCGGCCTGGTAGCCCAGCAGGCCCGAGAGCACGGCGCCCAGGGGGCTGTCCATCGGCAGCGCGGTGCTCATGTCGAACACCACCGTCTGCAGGTGGTTCCAGACGCCCCCTTCATGCAGCTTGCGCAGCACGCCGGCCAGCAGGCCCGCGGCCACCAGCAGGATGAAGAGGCCGGTGAAGCGGAAGAAGCGGCGCAGGTCGAGCCGCACGCCGCCCGAATACAGGCCCCAGCCGATCGCCACCGAGACCGCGATGCCGCCCAGCGCGCCCACCGGCGCCTCCCAGCCGCTGCTCTGCTGGAACACGGCCAGCAGGAAGAACACCGACTCCAGCCCCTCGCGCGCCACGGCCAGGAACACCATGCCGATCAGCGCCCAGCCCTGCCCGTCCGCGCCCTTGCCAAGTGCCTTGTCGATGGAGGCCTGCAGTTCGCCCTTGATGGAGCGCGCGGCCTTGCGCATCCAGAACACCATCGAGGTCAGCATGACCACGGCGATCAGCCCGACCACGCCCTCGAACAGCTCCTGCTGCTTCTGCGGGAACTCCGCTGCCAGCAGTTGCAGGCCGGCGCCCGCGAACAGCGAGAGCGCCGTGGCCAGCAACACGCCGACCCACACCGCGGGCATCAGCGCGCCGCGTCCGCTCTGCTTGAGGTAGCTGGCAACGATGCCGACGATCAGCGCGGCTTCGATGCCTTCGCGCAGCATGATGAGGAATGGAATGAGCATCGGCTTCGGAAATGGAGGCGGTTGAGGCCCTCCGGAGCCGGCATGGGTCAGCGCGCGAGTCTGCGTTTGCCTTTGCTTCTGGCTCCACGGAGGAGCGTCCGAGCATAGCGCATCAAATAAGAAACATTCTCATTTGTGGGCTTTTCTTGCCGAATGGTAATGATTGCCCTGCCCGCCTCGCCCTACCCGCTCCCGCCGGAGCGGCAGCGTCAGGAAACCAGTTCGGCGACGTGGGCGCTGACCGCGCCGCCGTCGATGCGCAGCTCGGCCGCCGAGATCGGCAGCCTGAACCGCCTCGGCCCCGCGCTACCGGGATTGACGTAGAGCACGCCGTCGCGCTCCTGCACCTTCGGCTTGTGCGAATGGCCGGAAACCACCACGCGCACGCCCGCCGCGCGCGGTTCGATGTCGATCTGCGCGAGATCGTGGATGGCGTAGAGGCGCACATCGCCGAAGGTCACCAGTTCGGTCTCGGCGATGCGATCGGCCCAGGCTTCGCGGTCGTTGTTGCCCCGCACGACCGTCAGCGGCGCGATGCGCGCCAGCGCTTCGAGGATGCCGGCGTTGCCGATGTCGCCGCCGTGGACGATGAAGTCGCTGCCCTCCAGGAAGGCGAGCGCCTCGGGCCGCATCAGCCCGTGGGTGTCGGAAATCAGGCCGATGCGAATCATGGAGAAGAAGGAGCCGGCGCGGACGCAAGATGCGCCTGCGCCCGCCCCAGCGGCCGCTCAGGCGGCCAGCAGCTGCCGCAGCACGAAGGGCAGGATGCCGCCGTGCTTGTAGTAGTCGACCTCGATCGGCGTGTCGATGCGCAGGCGCACCGTCACTTCCTGGTGCGAGCCGTCGGCGCGGTGCACCACCAGCTTCACGTCCATCTGCGGCTTCAGCTCGCTGCCGATCACCACATCGATCTGCTCGTTGCCGGTGAGGCCCAGCGTCTGCCATGAATCGGCGCCGCGGAACTGCAGCGGCAGCACGCCCATGCCGACCAGGTTGGCGCGGTGGATGCGCTCGAAGCTGCGCGCCACCACGGCCTTGATGCCCAGCAACTGCGTGCCCTTGGCGGCCCAGTCGCGCGAGGAGCCGGTGCCGTACTCCTCGCCGCCGAACACCACCGTGGGCGTGTTCTGGGCGATGTACTTCATGGCCGCGTCGTAGATGAACATCTTCTCGCCCGAGGGCTGGAACAGCGTGACGCCGCCCTCTTCCTGCGTGCCGTTGGCATCCGGCGGAATCATCAGGTTCTTGATGCGCACGTTGGCGAAGGTGCCGCGCATCATCACGTCGTGGTTGCCGCGACGCGAGCCGTAGCTGTTGAAGTCGGCCTTGGACACGCCGTGCGCCTTCAGCCAGATGCCCGCGGGAGAGCTTTCCTTGATGGAGCCGGCCGGCGAGATGTGGTCGGTGGTGATCGAGTCGCCGAACAGCGCCATGATGCGCGCGCCCTTGAAGCCCGCATCCGTGGAATGCGGCTCCATCTTGAAGCCCTCGAAGAACGGCGGCTCGGCGATGTAGGTCGACTCCGGCCAGTCGTACACCTGCCCGGTGGTGCCCTTGATGCTGCTCCAGAACTTGCCCGGATCGGTCTTGACCTTGTCGTAGTTCGCGCGGAACGACTTGGCGTTCATCGCATAGCGCAGGTTCTGGTCGATTTCCTTCGGCGTGGGCCAGATGTCGCCCAGGTACACGTCCTTGCCGCCCTTGCCCTTGCCCACGGGCTGGGTCATCAGGTCGGTCATCACGTTGCCGGCGATGGCGAAGGCCACCACCAGCGGCGGCGAGGCCAGGAAGTTGGCCTTCAGGTTCGGATGGATGCGCGCCTCGAAATTGCGGTTGCCCGAGAGCACGGCCGCGCCGACCAGGTCGTTCTTCGTGATGGCTTCGTTGATCTCGGGCGTGAGGTCGCCCGCGTTGCCGATGCAGGTGGTGCAGCCGTAGCCCGCGAGGTAGAAGCCCAGCTTCTCCAGGTACGGCAGCAGGCCGGCCTTCTCCAGGTATTCGGTGACGATGCGCGAGCCAGGGGCCAGCGAGGTCTTCACGTGCGGCTTGACCGAGAGGCCCGCCTCCACCGCCTTCTTCGCGAGCAGGCCGGCGGCCAGCATCACGCTCGGGTTGGAGGTGTTCGTGCAAGAGGTGATTGCCGCGATCAGCACGTCGCCGTTGCCGATGGTGACTTCGCCCTTGGGCGCGGCGGGCGCGCTGGCGCTCACATGCGCGGCGGCCTTGGTCGAGCGGTTGGCCACCATCTCGACCACGTCCAGCGGCGCGCCCGCCGGCGGCGGGGCGGCTTCCTCGTCGCCGCTCTTGCCGGCGGCGGCCAGCGGATAGCGCAGCTTGAGCTTGTCGGCCGGCTGGTTGAAGCCGTTGGCGTCGTTGGGCTTGCTGTAGAGCTCCGAGAACTTGGTGGAAAGATCGCCGAGGTTGATGCGGTCCTGCGGCCGCTTCGGGCCGGCCAGGCTGGGCGACACGGTGCCGAGGTCGAGCCTCACCACCTTCGTGTAGTCGATGTCGCCGGGGTTGGGCATGCCGAACAGGCCCTGTGCCTTGTAGTAGGCCTCGAAGCGCTCGACCTCCTCCTTGGTGCGGCCGGTGCCCTCGAAGTAGGCCACCGTCATCTCGTCGACCGGGAAGAAGCCCATGGTCGCGCCGTACTCGGGCGCCATGTTGCCGATGGTCGCGCGGTCGGGCACCGCGATGGAAGCGGCGCCCGGGCCGAAGAATTCGACGAACTTGCCCACCACCTTCTCGGCGCGCAGGATCGAGGTGACGTAGAGCACCAGGTCGGTCGCGGTGACGCCTTCGCGAAGCTGGCCGGTGAGCTCGAAGCCCACCACGTCGGGCGTGAGCATGTAGACCGGCTGGCCCAGCATGGCCGCCTCGGCCTCGATGCCGCCCACGCCCCAGCCGACCACGCCGATGCCATTGATCATCGTGGTGTGGCTGTCGGTGCCGACCAGCGAGTCGGGGTAGTAAGTTGATTTGTCTTCCTTGTCGTTCGGGCTCTTGTAGACGCCGCGCGCGAAGTACTCGAGGTTGACCTGGTGCACGATGCCGAAGCCCGGCGGCACCACGCGGAAGGTGTCGAAGGCCTGCATGCCCCACTTCATGAACTGGTAGCGCTCGTTGTTGCGCTGGAACTCCAGCTTCATGTTCAGGTCGAGCGCCTTCGGCGTGCCGTAGTGGTCGACCATCACCGAGTGGTCGACCACCAGGTCGACGGGCACCAGCGGCTCGATGGTCTTGGGCGACTTGCCCAGCTTGCCGGCCACGCTGCGCATGGCGGCCAGGTCGGCCAGCAGCGGCACGCCGGTGAAGTCCTGCAGCACGACGCGGGTGACGACGAAGGGAATCTCGTCGACGCGCTCTGCATTCGGCGCCCAGTGGGCCAGCTCTTCGACGTGCTTGGCCGTGACCTTCTGCCCGTCGCAGTTGCGCAGCACCGACTCGAGCACGATGCGGATGGAAACCGGCAGGCGGTCGACGGACGGGTATTGCTTGGCCAGTTCCTTCAGGGACCAGTATTTGCCGGACTTGCCCGACGGGGTCTTGAAGGACTTGAGGGTGGACGCAAAGGCATGCGCCGGGGCTTTGGCCATGGAGAGACTCCTGTTTGTTCGTGGAAGCCTCTCAAGGATAGCTGGGATGAATGTCAACCGTTGTAGTCGGGGGACTTGGCTCGCCCCCAGGCTGCGCGCACTTCGTGTCGCTTCGCCACCCCCTACCGGGGGCAACACCAGAGGCCCGGCAGAGCCGGTTCCTCGGTGTTTCTCGAAAGGAACACGGAGCCTTTCAGGCCATGACCATGTTCACGCCGCCACGGCTGCGGCGCAGCCCGGTCCACTGCAGCTCGGCCAGCACGATCACGCACACGGCCTGCGCCAGCACCCAGGCCAGGCCCACGGCGGTGACCGGGAAGATGCCGCTCACCAGCAGCGAGATGCAGGCCACGGCCCAGCCGAAATTGCCGGCGACGACAAGGCCGATCAGCGTGCGCGGCGGCGTGCTGCGGCTGGCCATGAAGGCCGCCATGGCCGCGTAGGCCAGAAGGAACACACCGGTGCCCATGAGCAGCGGCGCCGGCAACCCGGTCAGCCCGGCGAGCGCGCCGGTGAAGGCGACCTGCAGCGCGCCGGTGGCGGCGCAGGAGGCGGCGTCGGCCCACATCACGTTGGGCAGGAAGCGGGGGGATGCGAAGATGGACATGGCGGACATGGAATCTCTCCTTGGGTGGTTACGCCGCAAGCCAGTCCTGCCGCGTTGGGGTCGATGATTCCGGCCCCGCTGCATCGGGTCGATGACCTGGGAGGTCATGGCGCCGCGCCATCGCCACGCCAGAATGCGGGTCCATGAACACCACCCGCTCCCACACGTCCAAGGCCGGCCAGCCCGGCGCGCGCGACCCGTTCGGCGCGCACCTGCGGCACTGGCGCACCCATCGCCGGCTCAGCCAGCTCGACCTGGCGCAGGAGGCCGAGGTCTCTACCCGGCACCTGAGCTACGTCGAAACCGGCCGCGCCGCGCCCAGCCGCGAGATGGTGCTGCGCCTGGCCGAGCGGCTCGAGGTTCCGCTGCGCGAGCGCAATGCGCTGCTGGTGGCCGCCGGCTTCGCGCCGATGTACAGGCAGCGCTCGCTCGACGACCCCGCGATGGCCGCCGCGCGCCGCGCCGTCGACCTGGTGCTGAAAGGCCACGAACCCTTTCCGGCGCTGGCCGTGGACCGTCACTGGAACCTGGTCGCGCACAACGCGCTGGTTCCACTGCTGATGGAAGGCGCCTCGCCCGAACTTCTGAAACCGCCGATCAACGTGCTGCGCCTGAGCCTGCACCCCGAGGGCGTGGCGCCGCGCATCGCCAACCTCGCGCAGTGGCGCGTGCATCTGCTGGAGCGCCTGCAGCAGCAGATCGCCGCCACGGGCGATGCGGCGCTGCAGTCATTGCACGACGAACTCGAAGCCTATCCGGCGCCCGCGGTGAGCCACGACGCGCCCGTCATCGACACCGCGCTGTCGGCGGTGGCCGTGCCCTTCCAGGTGGTGATGCCCGGCGGCGTGCTGAGCTTCATCAGCACCATCACGATCTTCGGCACGCCGGTGGACGTCACGCTGCAGGAACTCGCGGTGGAGTCGTTCTTTCCGGCGGACGAGCAGACGGCGGCTGCGCTGACGGCACTGGCGGCGCAGCAACAGCAGCAGGCGGGCTGAGGTCCGCCCTGCCCTGCGCATCGCGCGGCGGGCCTTCGAAGTCGTCGACCTGGATGACCTTGTCGGCCGCCTTCAGGTAGGCCAGCGCCAGCTCGGGGTCGGGCGCCGAGCGCGCAGCCTCTTCAAGCGAGTTCGTGCGGCGCAGCACCTTGTTGAGCGCGGCCGTGCCGTCGCCAAGCTTCGCGCCCAGTTCCATCGCATGCATCAGGTCGAGCAGGCCGCCCGCGGCTGGCTCGCTCAGGTCGGGCGCCAGCCGCCCGACGATGCGCGGGTCCTTGCGCAACAGGTCGGCCAGTTCGAGCAACTGCAGGTCGCGCAGCGGCGCCAGGTGCGCGGTGCGGCGCAGCACCAGCGAACCGATCACGCGCCGCCCCGGCGCCGGAAGGTTCGCGTAGAGATCGCGCAGGATGCCGCCGGCCTCGTCGATCTGCAGCCGGATCGCCGCCTTCGCGAAGGGCAGCATCTCCGGCGCCCGCTCGACGCCGTAGCGCCACACGCAGGCGCTCGCCAGATAGAGATGCGCGAGCACGTCGCCCAGGCGCGCCGAGAGCAGCTCCATGCGCTTGAGCTTGCCGCCGAGCATGCCCATCGCGAGATCGGCCGTGAGCGCGTACTTGGCACTCATGCGCGCGATGAGCCGTGCTTCATGCACCAGTTCGTCCGGCGGCGAGCCGAGCACCGGCGCGCCGAACAGGCTGCGCCACAGGTTCACCGCCACGTGCCGGCCGTGCGCCATCAGCGCCTTGCCGAGCGCGGTCTCGTCCTTCGCCTGCACGGCGGCCATTTCGTCGAGCACGTGCGGATGGCACCGCACCGCGCCCTGCCCGAACACGATCAGCGCACGCGTGAGGATGTTGGCGCCCTCCACCGTGATCGCGATCGGCGCCTGCCGGTAGGCCACGCCCAGCAGGTTGGAGGGGCCCGAGATGATGCCCTTGCCTCCGAGGATGTCCATGCCATGGTTCACCGCGCGCCGACCCGCTTCCGTCAGCTGCACCTTGAGGATGGCGCTCGCCACGCTGGGCCGCTCGCCCTTGTCGAGCGCGGCGGCCGTGAAACGGCGCGCGGCGTCGCTCGCATACAGCTCGGCCGACATCTGCGCGACCAGCCCCGCGACAGCATGGAACCTGCCCACCGGCATGCCGAACTGCTCGCGGATCCGGCCGTAGCCGTTGGCCACGTACAGCGCGGTCTGCTGCATCGCCGAGCCCAGCGCCGGCAGCGATATCGCGCGGCCCGCAGCCAGGCATTCCATCAGCATGCGCCAGCCCTGGCCGACCTGCTGCTCGCCGCCGATGATCCAGTCCATCGGCACGAACACCTGGCGGCCGTGGATCGGGCCGTTCATGAAGGCGCTGTCCATCGGCCGGTGGCGACGCCCGATCTCCATGCCGGCCTGCGGCACGGGAATGAGCGCGCAGGTGATGCCCAGCTCGCGCTCGCCTTCCGGCCTGCTCTCGTCGATGGCGTGGAAGGCCAGCCCGACCACGGTGGCGACCGGTGCGAGCGTGATGTAGCGCTTGTCGAAATCGACCAGGAAGCCGCGCCGCATGCGCCCGCCGATCTCGCGCTCCACCAGCATGCCGCGATCGGGAATCGAGGCCGCATCCGAGCCCGCGTAGGGCGAGGTCAGCCCGAAGCACGGCAGCTCGCGGCCGTCGGCCAGGCGCGGCAGGTAGTGGGCCTTCTGAGTGTCGGTGCCGTAGCGCAGCAGCAGCTCGGCCGGGCCCAGTGAATTGGGCACCATCACCGTGACGGCGGTGGCCACGTTGACGGTGGCGATGCGCGCCACCACCGTGGCGTGCGCATGGTGGCCGAAGCCGAGGCCGCCGAACTCCTCGGGAATGATCATTCCGAAGAAGCGCTTCTCGCGCAGGTAGCGCCACACCTCCGGCGGCAGGTCGCGTGCCTGGTCGATGGCGTGGTCGTCGAGCATGCGGCACAGCTCGCGCACTTCGTTGTCGAGAAAGGCCTGCTCGCGCTCGGTGAGCCGGTTCGGGCCCATGGCCGCGAGTGCGTCGAAGTCGGGCCGGCCCGCGAAGAGCCGCCCCTCGAAGCCGACAGTGCCGGCCTCCAGCGCGGCGCGCTCGGTGTCGCCCAGCGGCGGCAGCGCCTTCGAGAAAGGCTGCATGGCCCATCGGCCGATCAATGAAGCCAGTGGCATGGTGCGTCTCCTTCCTGCCGCCGCGGATTCGCGCGCGGATCGTCACCATTCTTCGGGCTTGCGGCCGGCTCGCGGGGCCGGTCAAGGACGTCCCCGGTTGTCGGAGACGGGCGCCTGTCGCCTAGCGCTTCTTCGGTGGCTGGGTCGCGCCGGCACCGGCGGGAGCCGCCGCCGGTGCAGCCGCCGGGTCGCGCCAGCCGTATTCCACGTAGCGCCGGATGATCAGGCAACCCGGCGGCGAATCGATCAGTGAGACCGACGAGGTCGGCTCCTTCTCATCGGTGTAGACCGCGTAGTTGGGCAGCAGCCGCGTCATCTTGTAGCTGGCCAGTTCCTGCTGGCCGACGCTCGCGCAGGTGAAGGGCGCCACCGAGATGCGCTCGGCCGACACGGTGCAGGCGCCGCTGTCGTCGGGAATCGCGGTGATCGACGCGGCCACGCCCGCGTTCGGAAACTCCATGCCGATCAGCGAGAAGATCGGCCCGCCGTCGGGGCGCTTGCGGTCCCAGTCGAGCAGCACGTCATGGCTGCGGCTGCCCTGCACGGTGAGCGTGGCAAGCCGCGTGATCGCCGGCAGGCAGCGCTTGACGCCCACGCTGGTCGCGGCGCGCGTGAGCGTGTCCTGCGGCGGGGCAGGCGGCGCCAGAACGCCCTGGGCGAGCGCGCAGCCGGCGAAGGCCCATGCGAGGGCCGCCAGCGACAGACGGGGGAATCGTTGGGTCGGCTTCATCCCGGTCCTCATGCGTAAAGGTTTTCGATGGAGGCGGTGTAGACGCGCACGTTCTCCTCGCCCTCGGGGTCGAGGGTGGCGATGAAGCGGCGCGCGCGCTCGCGGTAGGCCGGCAGGTCGGCGTCGTGTTCGGCGAAGGCGCGCCGCAGCGCGAGGCCACCCTCCTCGCAGTCGAAGCCGTGATAGCGGTAGCCGCAGTCGCCGATGAGGTGTGAGTTGTGGATCAGCGGATAACCGCCGTACAGCGCCTCGTAATAGAGATAGTTCTGCGCGTTTTCCCAGTGGTGCGCGAACACCGCGTCGATCTTGCCGGGCATCACCTGGAACATCGGAAAGCGCCCCTCGAAGGTGGCCAGGCCGTGCTGCACGATGTCCAGGCTCTGCGCGAAGCCGATGAAGAGCGCCTTGTCCTTCAGGTGGAAGCTGTTGTAGACCCACATCTTCTCGATGAGCCTGGGCTGCGCGCGGTGCGCGGCCTCGCAGCCGAGCATCGGGATGAAGCTGGTCTTCACCATGCAGATGTTGGGCTCGAAGATGGCCACGCGCCAGCGGCCGCGGCCGGGCTCGTAGGCGAAGGGAGCGCCCTGCGGCGCGCGGGCCATGGCTCGCTCCAGCACCATCGGGCTCCACAGGTGCGGCATGAGCCGTACCGGCGCGCGGAAGGTGCTCTCGAAATACGGCTTGCACGACACCTCGTACTCGGGGATCGTCCAGACCTCGTCGTAAGGCGCGCCCGAGATCAGCAGGCCGTGCGGCTTGTCGAAGATCATGCGCTCGATGTCGATCACGTAGTCGTTGCCCACGCGCATCGAGACGATCTTGCCGCCGCGCTCGCGGAACGCCACCGACCACGGCACGGCGAGCTGGGCGCTCATCTCGAACATGACGTCGAGCTGCTGCCCCGCCGTGGCCATGTCGATGACGGGCACGGGCGAGTCGGCGAGGAAGTTGGTGGCATCCGCCGGGCCGCCGTCGCCGCCGCCGGCCACCAGCACCGCGCTTTCCACGCGCGGCGAGCGCAGCAGCAGCATCACGAGAAACAAACAGTTCTGGTAGACGCCGTTCTCCCACAGGCTCTGCTCGCCCTTGCGGATGAAGATGGAGACGCCGACCTTGAGCTTCGCCGGCATCATGCGGCGGCCCTCGCTGCATCGGCACGGAAGCCGGCATTGCCGCCCACGAGGTGCAGCAGGCGCTGCGCGTAGCCCTCGATGTTCGCGGGATTGAGCGGGTCGACCGACTGGAACACGCGCTGCGCGCGGGCGCGGTAGTCGTCGAGCTGCAGGTCGTGGGAGCGCACGGCCTCGCGCAGCTGCGCCGCGCCGGCGGCGATGTCGAAGTCGGGGTAGTAGTAGCCCGCGTCGCGCAGCCAGGGCGAGTTGTGCACCAGCGGGTAATTGCCGTAGAGCGCGTCGAGATAGCCGTAGTTCTGGTCGTTTTGCCACTGGTGCGAGACCACCGCGTCGGCGAACTGCACCATGAAGCCCGCGAAGTCGTTGCGGCCGTGGAAAGTCGCCTTGTGCTGGCGCACGATGTCCAGCGAGTTCGCCAGGTACAGCATGGTCGGGTGGTCCTTCAGGTGCAGGGTGTTGAGCACCTGCATCGAGGCCACCGTCGAAGGGTCGGCGCGGTAGGCGCCGTCGCAGATGAGCATGGGCACGCTGCAGGTCTTCACCACCGAGATGTTGGGCTCGAAGATCGCCACGCGGAAGCCCGGCTGTTCGGCGGTGCGCGGCCTGTAGCCGAAGGGATAGCCCGCGGCCTCGACCTCTGCGACGCGCTGCGCCAGGAACTGCGGCGACCAGAGGTAAGGCACCTCGTGCACCGGACAGCGGTGGATGGTGCGCATCATGGGCGCAAACACTTCGTCCTTGGGCAGCAGCCACACCTCGTCGCAGCGGTCGGGCTTGCTGAAGTGGCCCTTGTCGGTGAAGACGATGGGCTCGGCCAGCGCCGCGAAGGGCTGGCCCACGCAATGGAACACCACGCGGCCGCCGCATGCGCGGAAGTATGAGAGCCACTGCACGTCGAGCGCGCCGGCCATCTCGATGACCACGTCCAGCGCGTCGGTGAGTTCGCGGGCCCGGCCGAAGCCCAGGCCCATGGCGGCCATGTCGACCTGGGGCGGCATGGCCTGCTGGTCGCCCGCGTCGACGAGGATCACGGATTCGACGAAGTCGATGCGTTGCAGCAGCCGGGCCAGGAACAGGACGTTCTGCCCCATTCCGTTCTCCCAGATGTTCTGCCCCGCATGGGTAAGGACTGAAATACCTATGCGCATGAGGCGGAGTGTGTACCAGAAAGAACGGCTCCCACGCCGTGAAGCGAGGGAGCCGCCCGTTCGAGGGCCGGTTCGGCGGCCTTTCAGTGGCTTATTCCCTTATTTCCACTTCCAGCCGATGCCGGCGTTGATGCCCCACTCCTTGCCCGTGGTCGTCAGGCCCGCGCCCCACGACATCTTGCCGTCGTCCGACAGTGCCTTGAAGGTCAGCGCCACCGCGCTGTAGCCCTTGTAGCTGCCCAGGCCCACGCCCACCGTCTTCTCGCCCGGATAGAGCGTCGGCAGGTAGGTGCCCGACATCGCGAACGCCATGGCCGTGCCCGAGTAGGCGATGCGCGCCACGTCGCCGACCTGGCCCTGCACCTGGTTGAGCTGCTGCACGTTGACCGCGTCGCCCGGCAGGATGCCCGCCGCCACGTTGCTGATGCGCGTGCCGCCCGGCGCCTGGCCGTTGCCCAGCGTGATCTGGTTGTAGTTGACCGAGCCGTCCGGGTTGGTCGCGTACTGAACGCTGCTGGCCTTCGACGCCGCCGAGGCCGCCTTCAACTGCGCCACGTTGGTCGCATCGCTGTCGGCCGTGCCCGCCGCCACGCCGGTGATCTGGCGGTACTGGCCGTTGGCCGCGTCGCCCACAGACACCGCTGCCTGCGTGCTGGTGGTCGCCTTGATCGCGGCCTCCTGCTGCGCCGTCGCGCCGCCCGGCACGTAGCCGGCCATGCCTGCGGCAGTGGAAGCCACCGAGCCGGAGCCCAGCGCCACGCCGCCGCTTTGCTGGACGATCGCGCCGAAGCCGATGGCCGTGCCCTTGGAGACGTTCTGCGCCTGGCTCAGCGGCGTGCCGCCCGCATCCGCGTTGTCGCCCAGCGCCACGCCGCCGCCGCCCGCACGGGCGTTGGCACCGATGGCCTGCGAGCCCGTGGCCAGGGCGCCCGTGCCGATGGCGATCGCGTTGGCCCCCGTGGCCTGTGCGCCGAAGCCCACCGCCACCGCGCCGTCGGCCGTCGCCTTCGCACCGTTGCCGGCCGCGAAGGAGTTGGCGCCGCTGGCCACCGACTGCGGGCCGATCGCCACCGCCTCCTGCCCGCTGGCCACCGAGTCGCCCGCCGTCGAGTTGGCGTGGAAGTACTTGGTGCCGGTGTTGTAGATGTTGTTGACCGAGGTGCTCAGGCTGTTGAGGTTGACGTTCGTCGTGCTCAGGCCCGTCGACAGGCTGCCGATGCCGCTGAACGCCGTGCTCAGGCCCGACGAGGTCGAGGTCGAGAGGCTGTTGATGCTGCTCGTGGCCGTGCTCAGGCCGCTCGACGTGGAGGTCGACAGGCTGCTGATGCTGCTGGTAGCGGTGCTCAGGCCCGTGGAGGTCGAGGTCGACAGGCTGTCGATGCTGCTCGTCGCGGTGCTCAGGCCGGTCGACGTCGACGTGGACAGGCTCGCCAGGCCGCTGCCGGCCGAGGACAGGCTGGTGGACAGGCTGTCGACCGTGCTGTTGGTCGTGCTCAGGCCCGTCGACAGGCTGCTGATGCTGCTGGTGGCGGTGCTCAGGCCAGTCGACGTGGAAGTCGAGAGGCTGCTGATGCTGCTCGTCGCAGTGCTCAAGCCGGTCGAGGTCGACGTGGACAGGCTGTTGACCGTGCTGTTGGTCGTGCTCAGGCCGGTCGACAGGCTGTTGATGCTGCTCGTCGCAGTGCTCAGGCCGGTCGAGGTCGACGTGGACAGGCTGTTGACCGTGCTGTTGGTCGTGCTCAGGCCGGTCGACAGGCTGTTGATGCTGCTCGTGGCGGTGCTCAGGCCGGTCGAGGTCGAAGTGGACAGGCTGTCGATGCTGCTGGTGGCGGTGCTCAGGCCAGTCGAAGTCGACGTGGACAGGCTGTTGATGCTGCTGGTCGCAGTGCTCAGGCCGGTCGAAGTCGAGGTCGACAGACTGTTGATGCTGCTGGTGGCAGTACTCAGACCGGTCGAGGTGGAGGTCGACAGGCTGTTGATGCTGCTGGTCGCAGTGCTCAGACCGGTCGACGTCGAGGTCGACAGGCTGTCGATGCTGCTCGTGGCAGTGCTCAGGCCGGTCGAAGTGGAGGTCGACAGGCTGCTGATGCTGCTCGTCGCCGTGCTCAGGCCAGTCGACGTGGAAGTCGAGAGACTGTCGATGCTGCTCGTCGCAGTGCTCAGGCCGGTCGAGGTCGAGGTCGACAGGCTGTTGATGCTGCTCGTCGCGGTGCTCAGACCGGTAGAAGTGGACGTCGACAGGCTGCTGATGCTGCTCGTCGCAGTGCTCAGGCCAGTCGACGTGGAAGTCGAGAGGCTATCGATGCTGCTCGTGGCGGTGCTCAGACCCGTCGACGTGGACGTCGAGAGGCTGCTGACAGTGCTGTTGGTCGTGCTCAGGCCGGTCGACAGGCTGCTGATGCCGCTGGTTGCAGTGCTCAAGCCGGTCGAGGTCGAAGTCGAGAGGCTGTCGATACTGCTGGTCGCAGTGCTCAGGCCGGTCGAGGTGGAGGTCGACAGGCTGTTGATGCTGCTTGTTGCGGTGCTCAGACCCGACGAGGTCGACGTCGACAAGCTGTTGATGCTGCTCGTCGCCGTACTCAGACCGGTCGACGTGGACGTCGACAGACTGCTGACGGTGCTGTTGGTCGTGCTCAGGCCGGTCGACAGGCTGTTGATGCTGCTGGTGGCGGTGCTCAGGCCAGTCGACGTGGAAGTCGAGAGGCTGTCGATGCTGCTCGTTGCAGTGCTCAGACCGGTCGAGGCGGAAGTCGACAGGCTGTTGATGCTGCTCGTCGCGGTGCTCAACCCCGTCGACGTGGAGGTCGACAGGCTGTTGATGCTGCTCGTGGCCGTGCTCAAGCCCGTGGAGGTCGAAGTCGACAGACTGCTGATGCTGCTGGTTGCCGTGCTCAGGCCAGTCGACGTGGAGGTCGACAGGCTGTTGATGCTGCTCGTGGCAGTGCTCAGGCCGGTCGAAGTGGAGGTCGACAGGCTGCTGATGCTGCTCGTCGCCGTGCTCAGGCCAGTCGACGTGGAAGTCGAGAGACTGTCGATGCTGCTCGTCGCGGTGCTCAGACCGGTAGAAGTGGACGTCGACAGGCTGCTGATGCTGCTCGTCGCAGTGCTCAGGCCAGTCGACGTGGAAGTCGAGAGGCTATCGATGCTGCTCGTGGCGGTGCTCAGACCCGTCGACGTGGACGTCGAGAGGCTACTGACGGTGCTGTTGGTCGTGCTCAGGCCGGTCGACAGGCTGTTGATGCTGCTGGCGGCGGTGCTCAGGCCAGTCGACGTGGAAGTCGAGAGGCTGTCGATGCTGCTCGTTGCAGTGCTCAGACCGGTCGAGGTGGAAGTCGACAGGCTGTTGATGCTGCTCGTCGCAGTGCTCAGACCCGTCGAGGTCGAGGTCGACAAGCTGTTGATGCTGCTCGTCGCGGTGCTCAACCCCGTCGACGTGGAGGTCGACAGGCTATTGATGCTGCTCGTGGCCGTGCTCAGGCCAGTCGACGTGGAGGTGGACAGGCTGTCGATGCTGCTCGTGGCCGTGCTCAGCCCTGTCGAGGTCGAGGCCGACAGGCTGCTGATGCTGCTCGTGGCCGTGCTCAGCCCTGTCGAGGTCGAGGCCGACAGGCTGCTGATGCTGCTCGTGGCCGTGCTCAGGCCAGTCGACGTGGAGGTCGACAGGCTGCTGATGCCGCTGGTCGCGGTGCTCAAGCCGGTCGAAGTCGAGGTCGACAGGCTGTTGATGCTGCTCGTCGCGGTGCTCAGGCCCGTGGAGGTCGAAGTCGACAGGCTGCCGATGCTGCTGGTGGCCGTGCTCAACCCCGTCGAGGTGGACGTGGACAGGCTGTCGATGCGGCTGTTTGCCGTGCTCAGGCCGGTCGACGTGGAGGTCGACAGGCTGCTGATGCCGGTCGAAGTCGACGTGGACAGGCTGTTGATGCTGCTGGTTGCGGTGCTCAGACCGGTCGAAGTGGAAGTCGACAGGCTACTGATGCTGCTCGTCGCCGTGCTCAGACCCGTCGAGGTGGACGTGGACAGGCTGTCGATGCGGCTGTTTGCCGTACTCAGGCCGGTCGACGTGGAGGTCGACAAGCTGCTGATGCCGGTGGAAGTCGACGTGGACAGGCTGTTGATGCTGCTGGTTGCAGTGCTCAGGCCAGTCGAAGTCGAAGTCGACAGACTTGCAACAGAGCTGTTCGTGGTGCTCAAGCCGGTCGAGGTGGAGGTCGACAGGCTGTCGATGCTGCTGGTCGCCGTGCTCAGGCCGCTCGAGAGCGAAGCCGTGACGGTCTTCACCTGGGAGACGTTGACGGCATCCGTGTCCGCGCTGCCCGGGGCCACGCCGGTGATCACGCGGTTGCCGACGTTCAGTTCGCCCGACGCGTTCTGCTTGCTGGTCAGGCCGAAGGCGTCGTAGTTCGTCATCGCCGCGGCGCTGCGGCTGGCCGTGGAGTTCGCGCCCAGCGCCACGCTGTTGTCGCCGTTGGCGATGGCGTTCTGGCCGATGGCCACGCTGTTCGCGCCGATGGCCTGGCTGTCCGCGCCGGTGCTGTTGGCGTGGAAGTACTTCGTGCCGGTGTTGTAGATCGAACTGACCGACGAACTCAGGGTGCTCAGGTTGCTGTTGGTCGTGCTCAGGCCGGTCGACAGGCTGCCGATGCCGCTGGTGGCGGTGCTCAGGCCCGTGGAGGTCGAGGTCGACAGGCTTGCGATGGAGCTGTTCGTGGTGCTCAGGCCAGTCGACGTGGAAGTCGACAGGCTGCTGATGCCGGTCGACGCCGATGTGGACAGGCTGTTGATGCTGCTCGTCGCCGTGCTGAGGCCCGTAGAGGTCGAGGTCGACAGGCTGCTGATTCCGGTCGACGCTGAGGTGGACAGGCTGGCAACAGAGCTGTTCGTGGTGCTCAGGCCCGTCGAGGTCGAGGTCGAGAGGCTGCTGATGCCAGTCGAAGCCGACGTGGACACGCTGCCGATGCTGCTCGTCACTGTGCTCAGACCGGTGGAAGTCGAGGTCGAGAGGCTCGTAATGGAGCTGTTCGTGGTGCTCAGGCCGGTCGACGTCGAGGTCGACAAGCTGGCGACCGAGCTGTTGGTGGTGCTCAGGGCCGTCGAAGTCGAAGTCGACAGGCTGCTGATGCCAGTCGAAGCCGACGTGGACAGGCTGCCGATGCTGCTTGTCGCAGTGCTCAGGCCCGTGGAAGTCGAGGTCGACAGGCTCGCAACCGAGCTGTTGGTGCTGCTCAGGGCCGTCGAGAGGCTGCCGATGCTGCTCGCCGAGTTACTCAGGCCGGTCGACAGGCTGCTGACGGCGCTGTTGGTCGTGCTGAGACCGGTCGACAGGCTGCTGATGCCGGTGGAAGTCGAGGTGGACAGGCTGCCGATGCTGCTTGTCGCGGTGCTCAGGCCCGTGGAGGTCGAGGCTGACAGGCTCGCAACGGAACTGTTGGTGGTGCTCAGGCCCGTCGACGTCGAAGTCGACAGGCTGCTGATGCCGGTCGAAGCCGACGTGGACAGGCTGACGATGCTGCTCGTGGCCGTGCTCAGGCCGGTCGAGGTCGAAGTCGACAGGCTGCCGATGCTGCTGGTGGCGGTGCTCAGCCCCGTCGAGGTGGAGGTCGACAGGCTGTTGATCCGGCTGGTCGCGGTGCTGAGCCCCGTGGAAGTCGAGGTCGACAGGCTGCTGACGGTGCTGTTGGTCGTGCTCAGGCCGGTCGAGAGGCTGACGATGCCCGTGGAGGTCGAGGTCGACAGGCTTGCAACGGAGCTGTTCGTGGTGCTCAGGCCGGTGGAAAGGCTCGATGCGGTGGTGCTCAGCTGCGCGACGGTCACGGCGTCGGTGGGCGCGGCGCCGTCGGCCAGGTTGGTGATGCGGCGGTTGGTCGCGGCCGTGCCGCCGCCGAACGAGACTTCGCCGCCGTTGGCCGTCTGCCCGGTCATGTAGGCGGCGCCGGTCGGGGCGGCCGCGCCCGTCACGCTGCCGTTGCCGATGGCCACGGCGTTGGCGTACTGCGCGATGGCCTTGTAGCCGATGGCCACGGCATTGGCGCCAGCCGCATTGGCCAGCGTGCCGATGGCCACCGTGCGCGTGTTCGACGCGAGCGCACCGGCACCGATCGCCAGGGCCTGCTGGGCCGATGCGTTGGCCGTATCGCCCAGCGCCACCGCCGACTGGCCGGTTGCGGTGGTGTTGTTGCCGAGCGCGACGGACTGTTGCGCCGCGAAGCCATTCACGCCGATTGCGACGGATGCCACGGCGGAAGCGTTGGCGTTCCGGCCGATGGCCGTCGAGTCCTGGACGGCGCTTGCGCTGCTGCCGAGCGCGACGGCGCCCAGGGCCGTTGCGCGCGAGCTGTCGCCGAGGGCGACCGTGCCTGCGCCGATCGCGTTGGTGTTGTTGCCCATTGCGACGGCGCCCTGGCCGATCGCGTTGTTGGCATTGCCGATGGCCACCGCGCCGTTCGCGGCGGTCGTGCCGGCGGCGTCGCCTGCGGCCGTGCTGTCGGCACCCAACACCACGGCGCCGGTGCCGTTGGCGGTGTTGGGATCGCCGATGGCCACGGCGCCATTGCCCGTGGCCTTCTGGCCGCGCCCGATGGCGACTGCGCCCCCCGTGGCCGAGCCGCTGTTGGCGGTGGTGCCGCTGGAGCCGATCGCCACGTTCTGGCCCGTGGCGCCGCTGGTCACGCCATCGCCCTGAGCGATGCCGAAGGCGCCGTTCACCACGGCGCCGCGGCCGAGGGCGATGCCCGAAGTGGCGGTCGAAACGACCGAAGACTGGCCGCCGATGGCGATGGAGTCGGCGGCCGCCGCGGCTGCGCCGCCGGTGGCGTTGCCGCCGATGGCGGTCGAGCCTGCGCCGCTGGCTGCGGTGGCCGTGCCGATGGCCACTGCGTTCGAGCCTGAGCCGAGTGCGTTGACGCCGAGGGCGAGCGTCGCATCGACCACCGAGGTCGTGTTCGGCGGCTTGACCGATGCGCCGTTGCCGATCGCGATGCTGCGGGTCGAGCGGTCGTCCGTCGCGGCGTTGCCGCCGATGGCGATGCCCGCGTTCTGGGCCGAGACGCCGAACTGGTCGGCGGATGCGCCGGTGCCCAGCGCGATGCTGCCGCCCCAGCTGTTGGCGTTGGTGCCGATGGCTACCGAGTTGACGTCGGTGTTGGAGCCGATGGCGGCGTTCTTGCCGATGGCGATGGAGCCGTCGGCCCTGGCCAGGGCGGTGTTGCCCACCGCGACGGAGCTGTTGCCCAGGCCTGCCGCGCTGGAGCCGACCGCCACCGCGCTCGCGGCAGCTGCGTTGGCGTTGTTGCCGATGGCCGTCGCGCTGGCGCCGCTGGCGTTGGCACCGCTGGCGATCGCAACGGTGTTCGTTCCGGAAACCTTGGAACTGGCGCCGATGGCGACACCGCCATTGGAGCTCGCGGCAACGTTGGCGCCGTCGCCCTGCGCAATGCCGGAAACGCTGTTCACCACGGCGCCGCGGCCGACCGCGATACCCGAAGTCGCAGCCGCCGCCACGCTGGACTGGCCGCCGATGGCGATGCCGTCGGTCGCCGCGGAATTGGCGACGCCGCTGGCATTGCTGCCGATGGCGATGGAACCGGTGCTCGATGCCGTGGTCCCGTTGCCGGCTGCGAGCGAGTTCTGGCCGGAGGCCTTGGCGCCCACGCCGAACGCGGTCGCGCCCTGCGCGGTGGCGCTGGTGCCGTTGTTGCCGATGGCCAGCGTGTTCGTGGCGGTGGCCGAGGTCTGGCCGCCGACGGCGGTCGAATCCTGCCCCGTGGCCTTGGCGCCCGTGCCGATCGCGGTCGAGTCGCCCAGGGAGGCCGCGGTGCCGCTCGCATTGGCGCCCCAGCCGATGGCCAGGTTGCTGGAACCGACACTGGCGGCATTGGCATTCAGTCCAATGGCGATGCCGTTGACGCCCTGCGCACTGGCAGCGTTGCCCACGGCCACGCTGCTGGTGCCGATCGCGTTGGCGGCGGAACCGAGGGCGGTGCTGTTGTCGCCGGCGCTGCGTGCATTGAAGCCGGCGGCCAGGCTCGTGATACCGGTGGCCTGGGCCTGGTGGCCCAGCGCGGTGGCGAGCTTGTTGGCCACCGCCGCCATGCCGATGGCCGTGGCGCCCGCGCCCTGGGCGGTGGTGAAGGAGCCGATCGTCGTCACGCCCAGGAAGTTGCCGCCGTTCGAGGAACAGCCGGCGACCGTCGACCACACGCCCGAGCCATCGACCGGGGCGACGGTCGCCCCGTACGCCGTCGTGCCATCGGGGCCGGTGCCGCCGCCGGTCACGCAGGTGCCCGACGGTCCGAGCACCGAGGCCCCCGCATGCGGGCCAAAGGCCATGGAGGCGATCGCCAGACCGATTGCCGCGACCGTGGCGGTCACGCTGGAACCGCTTCGCTTGCCGCGCGCCGAGGTGATCTCCGATGCCGCCACCCAGGCGCCAAGGGATTCATTCCATATGCTTCTGTAAGACTTATTCATGTGACTTTCGGCTCGCGGTGTGGACGGATTCGGATAGCGGAAATGCGATGCTTCCTGCCTCAGGCTCCATCGCGGAGGCGCTCAATACGGCACCTCAATTACAAGAATGGTGGAATGTACGGAGTTGTTTACATTTCCGATGCACCGCAGCATTCTTCAAAATCGACTCTGATGATTTAGTTCACAAAAATTTAAAAAAGCGTCCTGCCTTGCATGCCAGAAGCGGTCGTCGAACGTTGAAACAAGGTTCCAATTGAAGCCATGCAGACCTCCAACTCCATTCATTTGCATCGAACACCTCCCATTTGGCGGTCTTTTCCAAGCGTTCTCGGTGATGCCACACAGCGGTTCGCTTTTCGATTTCTTTGAATGCAAAGGTCTGCTGTGAAATTAAAATCGTGAAATTGATCACGACCCAATAGCAAGCCTCGTGACTTTTTTCACGCAAATGAGTCCACCTCCGGCAATTAACATTTAAGAAACAATTCAAATGTCTCTCGCCCCAAGGCTGCGCATCGGAATCACCATCGGCCTCCATCACGAGGCCGAAACGCTGTGGAACAACGGGATCAAGCAGAACGCCGTGTTCCTGGCGGAGGCGCTGAAGCACTGCCCGACCGTGGCCTCGGTGGTGCTCGTTAACACCACGGCCGTCCCGATCACCCAGGCCCTGCCCTGGGACCAGTCACGCTGGCCCACCGTGACCTTCGAGGCGGCCAAGGACAGCGTGGACGTGCTGATCGAGCTCGGAGGCCAGATCGACGCGGCGCAGACCGACTACCTCAAGCAGCGCGGCGCGCGACTGGTGTCGTACTGCTGCGGCTTCGAGTACGTGCACGCCATGGAGGCGATGCTGTTCAGCAAGCCGCTCTGGGGACAGAACCTGTTCGTCAACCAGCGCTACGACGACATCTGGATGGTTCCGCAGGTCTCCAACATCAGCCAGCCGTACTTCGAGGTGCTGCGCCGGGCCGATGCGCGCCCGGTGCCCTTCGTGTGGAGTCCGGTGTTCCTGGACGAGCGCACGCGCGGCCTGCCCGATGCCGGCGTCTACCAGCCGAAGGCCGGCCCGCGCCGGTTGAGCGTGATGGAGCCGAACATCAACGTGGTGAAGTTCTGCCTCTACCCGGTGCTGATCGCCGAGCTGGCCTACCGGGCGCGGCCCGAGGCCATCGCGCTGCTGCAGGTCACCAACGCCGAGCGACTGGCGAAGGAGAACATGGAGTTCATCACGCTGATGAACCAGCTCGACCTGGTGCGCCAGCACAAGGCGGTCTTCCTGGGCCGGCACGAAACGCCCGTGTTCCTCGCACAGAACACCGACATCGTGGTCTCGCACCAGTGGGAGAACCCGCTGAACTACTTCTACCTGGAGACCTGCTGGCAGGGCTACCCGCTGGTGCACAACGCCCACCTGTGCGCGGACCTGGGCTACTACTACCAGGGCAACGACGTGTCCGGCGCCAGCACCCGCGTGGTCGAGACCATCGACACGCACGACGCGCAGGCCGGCGCGTACCGCGAGCGCCAGCGCAGCCTGATCGGCCGCTACCTTCCCGGCAACGCCGCGGCCACCGAGGTCTACGACACCCTGCTGCTCGGCCTGATGCGGCGCGCGGCCCGATAAGCCCGGCAGTCACCCGGCCAACGACAAGCGAACGGAACCGACATGCTCGATCCATCCGAACTCCGGCAGTTCTTCCCAGTGATCGTGACGCCAAGCCACGACGGCAAGGTCTTCCTGAACTACGTCAACTCGATGCTGAACTTCGCCGTGCAGGCCGAGCGTGCCGGCATGCGGCTGCAGGTGTTCACGCACCAGGGCGAGAGCCTGGTGACGCGCGCGCGGAACAACTGCGTGGCCCAGTTCCTGGCCAATCCGCAGTGGACGCACCTTTTCTGGGTCGACGCCGACATCGGCTTCTCGGCGCAGGCGGCCTTCCGCCTGCTGCTGTCGGGCTACGACGTCGCGGCGGGGGTCTACCCGCTGAAGCGGGAGAACTGGCCCGAAGGCGGCGTAGCCGCTGGCACGACGCAGCAGCAGTTCGAGTCCACCTTCACCCGCTACACGGTCAACGCCCAGGCATCCGCGACCACCTCGCGGGTCGAACTGGAGGTGCAGCCCGACGGCTTCATGAAGATGACCGAGGCGCCGACCGGCTTCATGGTGATCAGGCGATCGGTGTTCGAGCGGCTCATGGCGAGCTACCCCGATCTCAGCTACGTGCCCGACAGCATCGGCGAGGCCGACCTGGGCCTGCACTACCGCTTCTTCGACGTCATGGTCGATCCGCAGACGCGGCGCTACCTGTCGGAGGACTACGGCTTCTGCCGCCTCTGGACGGGGCTGGGCGAGTCGATCTACATCGACGCCAACTCCAACCTCTCCCACCAGGGCGCCAAGCTGTACCGCGGCGACTTCGCGAACTCGCTGCTGAACGCCCTGCCCCATGCGGTGGGCGGCCCGGCCGGCGCGGCGATGGTGCTCACGGGGCAGGAGTACCTGCAGCCCAACCAGCCTTCGCCCTGAAAAAGAAAAAGCCCCGCAGAAGCGAGGCTTGCGGGGCTCGTTTCATCGGGCGATCCGCAGATCACCCCGGGAGAGCCCGATCAGGCCGCGACCGTATCCGCCACGCCCTTGTAGTCCTCGATCTTGTCGAAGTTCAGGTACTGGTAGATCTTGTCGCCGTTGCTGTTGATCACGCCGATGTCGGCCATGTACTCCTCGCGCGTCGGGATGCGGCCGAGCTTCGAGCAGATGGAAGCCAGTTCCGCCGAGCCCAGGTACACGTTGGTGTTCTTGCCCAGGCGGTTCGGGAAGTTGCGGGTGCTGGTCGACATCACGGTGGCGCCTTCGCGCACCTGTGCCTGGTTGCCCATGCACAGCGAGCAGCCGGGCATCTCGGTGCGGGCGCCGGCATTGCCAAACACGCCGTAGTGGCCTTCCTCGGTGAGCTGCTGCGCGTCCATCTTGGTCGGGGGCGCGATCCACAGCTTGACCGGGATGTCGCGCTTGCCTTCCAGCAGCTTCGACGCAGCGCGGAAGTGGCCGATGTTGGTCATGCACGAGCCGATGAACACTTCGTCGATCTTGGCGCCGGCCACGTCCGACAGCGTCTTCACGTCGTCGGGGTCGTTCGGGCAGGCCACGATCGGCTCGTGGATGTCGGCCAGGTCGATCTCGATGACAGCCGCGTATTCGGCGTCGTCGTCGCCCTTGAGCAGCTGCGGGTCCTTCAGCCAGGCTTCCTGCGCGGCGATGCGGCGCTGCAGCGTGCGGGCGTCGGCATAGCCCTCGGCGATCATCCACTTCATCAGCGTGATGTTGCTGTTGATGTACTCGATGATCGGTTCCTTGTTCAGGTGCACCGTGCAGCCGGCAGCCGAGCGTTCGGCCGAAGCGTCGCTCAGCTCGAAGGCCTGTTCCACCTTCAGGTCGGGCAGGCCCTCGATTTCGAGGATGCGGCCCGAGAAGATGTTCTTCTTGCCCTTCTTCTCGACCGTCAGCAGGCCGGACTTGATGGCGTACAGCGGAATCGCGTTGACCAGGTCGCGCAGCGTGACGCCGGGCTGCATCTTGCCCTTGAAGCGCACGAGCACAGACTCAGGCATGTCCAGCGGCATCACGCCGGTGGCGGCAGCGAAGGCTACCAGGCCCGAGCCGGCCGGGAAGCTGATGCCGATGGGGAAGCGGGTGTGGCTGTCGCCGCCGGTGCCCACGGTGTCGGGCGTCAGCAGGCGGTTGAGCCACGAGTGGATCACGCCGTCGCCCGGGCGCAGCGAGACGCCGCCGCGGGTGCTGATGAAGTCGGGCAGCTCGTGGTGCATCTTCACGTCCACCTTCTTCGGATAGGCGGCGGTGTGGCAGAACGACTGCATCACGAGGTCGGCCGAGAAGCCCAGGCAGGCCAGGTCCTTCAGCTCGTCGCGCGTCATCGGGCCGGTGGTGTCCTGCGAGCCGACCGAGGTCATCTTGGGTTCGCAGTACGTGCCGGGGCGCACGCCCTGGCCTTCGGGCAGGCCGCAGGCGCGGCCGACCATCTTCTGGGCCAGCGAGAAGCCCTTCTTGGTGTCGACCGGGCTTTGCGGCAGGCGGAACAGCGTCGATGCGGGCAGGCCCAGGGCCTCGCGCGCCTTGGCCGTCAGGCCGCGGCCGATGATCAGCGGAATGCGGCCGCCGGCGCGCACTTCGTCGAACAGCACGTCGCTCTTGACCTTGAATTCGGCGATGACCTTGCCGTCCTTCAGCGCCTTGCCTTCGTAGGGGCGCAGCTCGACGACGTCGCCGGTGTCCATCTGGCTCACGTCGAGCTCGATGGGCAGCGCGCCGGCGTCTTCCATGGTGTTGTAGAAGATCGGGGCGATCTTCGTGCCCAGGCACACGCCGCCGAAGCGCTTGTTGGGAATGAAGGGGATGTCTTCGCCCGTGAACCACAGCACCGAGTTGGTGGCCGACTTGCGGCTGGAGCCGGTGCCGACCACGTCGCCGACGTAGGCGACCTGGTGGCCCTTGTCCTTGAGCGACTCGATGAACTTGACCGGGCCGCGCTTGCCGTCTTCCTCGGGCTGGAACGCGGTGCCTTCACGCTTGTTCTTGAGCATGGCCAGCGCGTGCATCGGGATGTCGGGACGCGTGGTGGCGTCGGGCGCGGGCGAGAGGTCGTCGGTGTTGGTCTCGCCGGGCACCTTGAAGACCGTGATGGTCAGGCTCTGCGGCACTTCGGGACGGCTGGTGAACCACTCGGCATCGGCCCAGCTCTGCAGCACGCCCTTGGCGTTGGCATTGCCCTTGTCGGCCTTTTCCTTGACGTCGTGGAACTGGTCGAACATCAGCAGGGTCTTCTTCAGGCCTTCGGCCGCCACGGCGCCGACTTCGGCGTCGTCGAGCAGGTCGATCAGGGGACTGATGTTGTAGCCGCCGAGCATGGTGCCGAGCAGTTCGGTGGCGCGGGCGCGCGAAATGAACTCGCTCTTCTCGGTGCCGTGGGCCACGGCCGCGAGGTAGCTCGCCTTGACCTTGGCGGCGTCGTCGACGCCGGCAGGCACGCGGTGGGTGAGCAGGTCCAGCAGGAAGGCGCCGTCCTTCGCGTTCGCGCTCTTGAGGAGCTCGATCGCTTCAGAGGTCTGCTTCGCGCTCAGGGGCAGCGGCGGGATACCGAGCGCGGCGCGTTCGGCAACATGGTCAACGTAGGCTTGCAACATCTTCTTTTCTCCGGAAACTGGGCTGGCGGGCATGCGGGGCGGCTCCGGCGGTCAAGCAAGAGCCGCGCCGCACCCCACCGGGTAGGGACGCTTACTTCTTCTCGCCGTCGGCGCCGTCGAACAGGGCCTTGGGCGGGTTCTTCTTCATTTCTGCGGCAAACGCGATCTGGGCTTCGGTCTGGCATTCGTCGGCGATGCGCAGGCCGGCCTTCTGGTTCATCAGCATCGACTTGTTGCCGAGCTGGAGCCACATGGCGCCGGCGCGCGGGTCTTCGAGGCGGATGGCGCCGGTGCGGCTTTCGACCGGGTGCATGCGGTACTTCTGGCCCTTGGTGCTGACGGTGAAGAAGCCGGGCTTCTTCTCGTCGGCCGTGACGGTCACGTCGGCGCCGAGTTCGCACTGGGCCTTGCCGAGCGACACGCGCTTGGCGACTTCGAGGTCGGCGTCGCTGAGGACGATGTTGGTGTCATCGCTGATCGGCGTGACTTCTTCCACCGCCTTGGCTGCCTTGCGGGTGACCTGGCGCTTCGGGGGCGCCTTCTTCGTCGTCTCGGCCTTGGCTGCGGGCTTGGCCGGCGTCGTGCTCTGTGCCACGGCCGCGAGCGGCAGTGCCAGGGCGACAGCGGCGATCAGGGCAATTTTCTTCATGTGTGGGTTTCCTTGAGGCTGGGTTCGAAGGTTTCGTTTCAGGAGGCCGCGAATGCAAACCAGGCTTTCGCCTCGGAGGGCAACGCGCGCCCTGTTGCGTGGGCACGCGTCAGTACCTGCCAGAAATGGCGGTAGCTCGCGCGGTCGTGCAATGTGCCATCAATTTGTGTCGGAGCCCAATCCGCGGCCGCCGCCTTTACAAGGATTTTTGTGGCAATTTGAATCTGCGACTCGTCCGGCGCGAAGGCTTCGAGGATGGGCCGGATCTGGTTCGGATGGATGCTCCACATGCGCGTGTAGCCGAATTCCGTGGCCGCCCTGCGGGCCGCCGTACGCATGGCGCCGGCGTCGTTGAACTCGGTGACCACGCAGTGCGACGGCACCTTGCCGTAGGCGTGCGCGGCCGAGGCGATGGCCAGCTTGGCGCGCACCACCAGCGGGTGGCTGAACTGCCCTGCCGCGCCCATGCCGTCGGCCGGGATGGCGCCGGCATGCGCCGAGACGAAATCCATGAGCCCGAAGCTCAGCGACTGCACGCGCGGATGCGCGGCAATCTCGAAGGCGTTGTGCACCGCCAGCGGCGATTCGATCAGCACGTGCAGCGGCAGCTCGCCGGCATCCGCCGCGTCGAGGGCAGCTACAGCCTGATGCACATCGGCCACCGATTCGATCTTGGGCACCATCAGGTGGCTCAGGCGCGAGCCGGCGCGGCCGGCGATGGTGACCACGTCGCCCGCGAAGGCCGGGTGGTCGACCGGATGCACGCGCACGCCGACGCGCATGCCGGGCTTCGCCGCCAGCGCGAGCTCGGTGACGAGCGCTGCGTGATCGGCCTCGCCGCCCACGGGAGCGCCGTCTTCGCAGTCGAGGGTGACGTCGAACACGCAGGCGCCGAACTCCTCGGCCATCTCGGCCTGGAGCGCGAGGCTCTTCTTCATGCGGGCCTCGACGCCGCTGTAGTGGTCGCAAACGGGCAGCGCCACCGCGCCGGCCTGTGCGCCGAGCAGCACTTCAGCGGGGTGGGCCGTCTTCGTCATGCCTTGTCGTTCTTTCCGCTCTTCTGCGCGACGATGAACATGCGCGGAAAGGCCAGCAGGCGCTTGCCGTCGGTGCGCACCGGGTACGCCTCGTCCACGCGCCGCTGGTATTCGGCGAGATAGCTCGCCTGCAGGTCGGGCGACAGGCGGTCGACGAAGGGTTTCAGGCCGGTGCCGCGCACCCATTCGACGATGGAGGCCGCATCGGTCATGCGGTGCTGGTAGATGGTGTGCCAGACATCGACGTGCGGCGCGAGCGGCGCCAGCAGGTCGTAGTAGCCGCGCAGGTCGAGCAGCAGCGTGCGCAGCTTGTCCGCGTCGCCGATGGGCTCGGCCCAGGGCGCCTCGGCCGCGAGCGCGCGCATCAGGCGGTGCGTGGGCTCCTGGCGGTTGTCGGGCATCTGGATGGCGAGCACGCCACCCGGCGCCAGCGCGTCGAACAGGCGCGGGATCAGCTTCTCGTGATCGGGCACCCACTGCAGGGACGCGTTGGCATAGATGAGATCGGGCGCTTCTTCTTTCGATCGCGGCGCCCAGGTCGCGATGTCGCTCAACTCGAAGCGCGCCTGCGGCAGGCGCTCGCGCGCGCTGACCAGCATGGCTTCGGAGTTGTCGGTCCCGATGACCTGCGCCTTCGGGAACCGGTTGACCAGCAGCTCGGTGGAGTTGCCCGGGCCGCAGCCGAGGTCGACCACGCGGGCCGCTTCGGTCAGCGGCACCCGCGCGAGGAGTTCCTGCGCGGGACGGGTGCGCTCGTCCTCGTAGCGACGGTAGAGCGCGGGGTTCCAGTCGAGCATGCCGGTCTGCGGTGGCTTACAGCAGGTGGGCGACGCCGGCCTGCTCGTCCTGCAGTTCCTTCAGCGTCTTGTTGATGCGTTCCTGGCTGAATGCGTCGATCTCCAGGCCTTCGACGATCTTGTACTTGCCGTTCTCGGTGGTGACCGGGAAGCCGAAGATCACGTCCTTCGGAATGCCGTATTCGCCGTTGGAGGGCACGCCCATGGTGACCCACTTGCCATTGGAGCCCAGGGCCCAGTCGCGCATGTGGTCGATGGCTGCGTTGGCGGCCGATGCTGCCGACGACAGGCCGCGGGCCTCGATGATGGCGGCGCCGCGCTTGCCCACCGTGGGCAGGAAGGTGTCGGCATTCCAGACCTGGTCGTTGATCAGGTCCTTGACGCCCTTGCCGCCGACGGTGGCGAAGCGGTAGTCGGCGTACATCGTGGGCGAGTGGTTGCCCCAGACGGTGAGCTTCTCGATGTCGCCCACTGCGGTGCCGGTCTTGGCGGCGATCTGGCTGGCGGCGCGGTTGTGGTCGAGGCGCAGCATGGCGGTGAAGTTCTCGCGCGGCAGGCTGGGCGCGCTCTTCATGGCGATGTAGGCGTTGGTGTTGGCGGGGTTGCCGACCACGAGCACCTTGACGTCGCGGCTGGCGACCTGGTCGAGCGCCTTGCCCTGCGCCGTGAAGATCTGGGCGTTGGCGGCCAGCAGGTCGGCGCGCTCCATGCCGGGGCCGCGGGGACGGGCACCGACCAGCAGGGCGTAGTCGGCGTCCTTGAAGGCCACCAGCGGATCGCCGGTGGGAATCACGCCGGCCAGCAGCGGGAAGGCGCAGTCTTCGAGCTCCATGATCACGCCCTTGAGCGCCTTCTGGGCCTTCTCGTCGGGGATCTCGAGCAGTTGCAGGATGACCGGCTGGTCTTTGCCGAGCATTTCACCGGAGGCGATACGGAACAGCAGGGCGTAACCGATTTGACCGGCGGCACCGGTGACGGCAACGCGGACGGGCTTTTTGCTCATGGGAAGACTCCAGAAGGTAATGAAACGGTGTCGGCGCTCTCGTGGGGCGCCAGGGGTTCTGCGGGATGAAATACCTTCCCGCAGCGCGAGACCGGCAGCATTTTAAGCCGATTCGATGAGCCCCGTCTTATGTCTTATATAAGATATCCTCTCGGGGTCCGCCAAGGCGCACCCCACCGCTGCCATGAACACGCCCACCCCATTCGACGAGCCCGCGACGCCGTCCTTCAGTCCGCTCTACCAGCAGATCAAGACCCTGATCCTGCAGAGCCTGCAGGCGGGCGAGTGGAAGCCGGGCGAGCCCATCCCCAGCGAGATGGACCTGGCGGTGCGCTACCGCGTGAGCCAGGGCACGGTGCGCAAGGCCATCGACGAGCTCGCGGCCGAGAACCTCGTGGTGCGCCGCCAGGGCAAGGGCACCTTCGTCGCCACGCATGCCGAGCAGCATGTGCAATACCGCTTCCTCAAGCTCGTGCCCGACGAGGGCGACCCGAGCACCGAGGGCCCGGCGGTTCGCACCATCGTCGACTGCAAGCGCCTGCGCGCATCGGCCGACGTAGCGCGCGCACTCGGCCTGCGCACCGCCGACGCCGTGCTGCAGGTACGCCGCGTACTTGCCTACGGCGGCGTTCCCACCATCCTCGAAGACCTCTGGCTGCCCGGCGCGCCCTTCAAGGGCCTCACCGCCGAGCGGCTGCGCGCATGGCCCGGCCCGATGTACGCGCTCTTCGAAACCGAGTTCGGCGTGCGCATGGTGCGCGCGGAAGAAAAGATCCGCGCCGTGCTGCCCGATGCCGAACAGGCCGCGCTGCTCGACGTGCCGCCGCAGATGCCCCTGCTGAGCGTGGAACGCGTGGCGCACACCTACCATGACACGCCGATGGAGCTGCGCCGCGGCCTCTATCGCACCGACACGCACCATTACAGGAACCAGCTGGGCTGACCGCGATGCAGATGAACGCCGAACACAGGTGCGCCAGCGCGCGCATGCAACGTGAGCATTGCGCTACGAAGTCAATAGCATCCGACTGCAACGGTGCAGTGACTCGCATGCGTCCGCAGCGCGATGGTGCATTGCAATAGAATTTTGCGTTGTTTGCACTTCCCATAAGAAACAAAAGCGTTCGCCCTCAGAACAAGCAACAAGCCAACAAGTCACAAAAGCCACGAAAGCCATCCCCCAATGACAGAGCTTGCAACTCCTCCCCGGCCCAAGCGTCGCGAATTCCGCAACATCAACGCCTTCACCGACCTGACCACCTACCGGCTTCCGCCGGCCGGCATCGTGTCGATCCTGCACCGCGTCAGCGGCGTGCTGATGTTCCTGCTGATGCCGTTCATCATCTGGATGTTCGACACCTCGCTGTCCTCCGACTATTCGTTCGCCCGCTTCAAGGCCGCCTTCAACAGCGGCCTTGGTTTCGTTCCGGGGTGGTTCTTCAAGCTCGTGGCGCTCGCGCTCATCTGGGCCTACCTGCACCACTTCATCGCCGGCCTGCGCCACCTCTGGATGGACGTGAGCCACTCCGCGGTGAACAAGGAGTTCGGCAACAGCTCCGCCATCTTCACGCTGGCCGCGAGCGTCATTCTCACGCTGGCGCTCGGCGCCAAGCTGTTCGGCCTGTACTGAGAAGGAGCCAACCATGTCTGTGAATTACGGCTCCAAGCGCGTCGTCGTCGGCGCCCACTACGGTCTGCGCGACTGGCTCAGCCAGCGCATCACGGGTTGCCTGATGGCGCTCTTCACGATCATCCTGCTCGCGCAGCTGATCTTCACCCGCGGCCCCATCGGCTACGACCTGTGGGCCGGCATCTTCGCCGCGCAGTGGATGAAGGTCCTGACCTTCTCCGTGATCGTCGCCCTGCTCTACCACGTATGGGTCGGCATGCGCGACGTGTGGATGGACTACGTCCAGCCCGTCGCCATCCGTCTCGTGCTGCAAGTTTTCACCATCGTCTGGCTTGTCGGTTGTGCGGGTTGGGCCATTCAAGTGCTTTGGAAGATCTGACCCACCATGACCTACACAAAAGAAAAAATCACCAAGCGCAAGTTCGACGTCGTGATCGTCGGTGCCGGCGGCTCCGGCATGCGCGCCTCGCTGCAACTCGCCCGTGCCGGCCTCAACGTGGCCGTGCTCTCCAAGGTGTTCCCGACCCGCTCGCACACCGTCGCCGCGCAAGG
Source organism: Variovorax sp. 278MFTsu5.1 (assembly GCF_048305045.1). Classification (NCBI taxonomy): domain Bacteria; kingdom Pseudomonadati; phylum Pseudomonadota; class Betaproteobacteria; order Burkholderiales; family Comamonadaceae; genus Variovorax; species Variovorax sp. 278MFTsu5.1. Next base: position 1,834,733 of record NZ_CP157622.1, on the reverse strand, counting down.
CGGCGTGGGCGCGTCGCTCGGCAACATGAGCGAGGACAACTGGCACTACCACTTCTACGACACGATCAAGGGCTCCGACTGGCTCGGTGACCAGGACGCGATCGAGTTCATGTGCCGCGAAGCACCGAAGGTCGTGTACGAGCTCGAGCACTTCGGCATGCCCTTCGACCGCAACCCCGACGGCACCATCTACCAGCGTCCGTTCGGTGGCCACACGGCCAACTACGGCGAGAAGCCCGTGCAGCGCGCCTGCGCCGCGGCCGACCGCACCGGCCACGCGATGCTGCACACGCTCTACCAGAAGAACGTCGAGGCACGCACCCAGTTCTTCGTCGAATGGATGGCGCTCGACCTCATCCGCGACGAGGAAGGCGACGTGGTCGGCGTGACCGCGCTCGAAATGGAAACCGGCGACCTGCACATCCTGCAGGCCAAGACCGTGCTGCTGGCCACCGGCGGCGCGGGCCGCATCTTCCAGGCTTCGACCAACGCCTTCATCAACACCGGCGACGGCCTCGGCATGGCCGCGCGCTCGGGCATCCCGCTGCAGGACATGGAGTTCTGGCAGTTCCACCCGACCGGCGTGGCCGGCGCGGGCGTGCTGCTGACCGAAGGCTGCCGAGGCGAAGGCGCGATCCTGCTGAACAGCAACGGCGAACGCTTCATGGAGCGCTATGCGCCCACGCTGAAGGACCTGGCGCCGCGCGACTTCGTCTCGCGCTCGATGGACCAGGAAATCAAGGAAGGCCGCGGCTGCGGTCCCAACAAGGACTACGTGCTGCTCAAGCTCGATCACCTTGGCGCGGACACCATCCACAAGCGCCTGCCCTCGGTGTACGAGATCGGCGTCAACTTCGCCAACGTCGACATCACGAAGGAACCGATTCCCGTCGTGCCGACCATCCACTACCAGATGGGCGGCATTCCCACCAACATCCACGGCCAGGTCGTGGTGCAGAAGGGCGAGGACAACAGCGCCGTGGTGAACGGCCTGTACGCCGTCGGCGAATGCTCCTGCGTGAGCGTCCACGGCGCCAACCGCCTGGGTACCAACTCGCTGCTCGACCTGCTGGTGTTCGGCCGTGCCGCCGGCAACCACATCGTCGAGTTCGCCGACAAGCTCAAGGAACACAAGCCCCTGCCCAACGACGCGGCCGACCGCACGCTGGAGCGCCTGAACCGCCTCGAAGCCTCCACCGGCGGCGAGTACGCGCAGGACGTGGCCGGCGAGATCCGCGCCGTCATGCAGCAGCATGCCGCCGTGTTCCGCAAGCAGGCCTCGATGGACGAAGGCGTGGTCAAGATCGCCGCCGTGCGCGAGCGCGTCAAGGCCATCGGCCTGAAGGACAAGTCGAAGGTGTTCAACACCGCCCGCATCGAAGCCCTGGAAGTCGACAACCTGATCGAAGTGGCGCAGGCCACCATGGTCTCGGCTGCTGCCCGCAAGGAATGCCGCGGTGCCCACACGGTGGAAGACTACGAGCGCCCGGCCGACGATCCGGTCGCACCGCTGGGCCGCGACGACGCCAACTGGATGAAGCACACGCTCTGGTACAGCGCCGACAACCGCCTCTCGTACAAGCCGGTCAAGCTGCAGCCGCTCACCGTGGCCTCGGTTCCGCCGAAGGTCCGCACGTTCTAAGCGAGCGGCTCACAGCCAGCTCACACAAAGCATTCACAAGGTCACTACGATGAAGCGCACATTCCAGATTTACCGCTACGACCCGGACAAGGACGCCAAGCCCTACATGCAGACGGTCGAGATCGAACTCGACGGCCACGAGCGCATGCTGCTCGACGCGCTCATGAAGCTCAAGGCGCAAGACCCGACGCTGTCGTTCCGCCGTTCGTGCCGCGAAGGCGTCTGCGGCTCCGATGCGATGAACATCAACGGCAAGAACGGTCTGGCCTGCCTGACCAACATGAACACGCTCAAGGGCACCGTGGTGCTCAAGCCGCTGCCGGGCCTGCCCGTCATCCGCGACTTGATCGTGGACATGACCCAGTTCTTCAAGCAGTACAACTCGATCAAGCCCTACCTGCAGAACGACAGCGTGCCGCCCGAGAAGGAACGCCTGCAGTCGCCCGAGGAGCGAGAAGAGCTCAACGGCCTGTACGAGTGCATCCTTTGCGCGAGCTGCTCCACGAGCTGCCCGAGCTTCTGGTGGAACCCCGACAAGTTCGTCGGCCCCGCCGGCCTGCTGCAGGCCTACCGCTTCATCGCCGACAGCCGCGACGAAGCCACCGCCGAGCGCCTGGACAACCTGGAAGACCCGTACCGCCTCTTCCGCTGCCACACGATCATGAACTGCGTGGACGTGTGCCCCAAGAGCCTGAACCCGACCAAGGCCATCGGCAAGATCAAGGAATTGATGGTGCGTCGCGCCATCTGAGCCCCGCGGTCCAGCAGTTCTTCAGAAAGTCACCATGCAACCCGTCGCCGACTCCCGGGAGCTGCTCAGCGAACGCGCGCTGAGCAAGCTCAAATGGCGCTGCCGGCGCGGGCTGCTCGAGAACGACCTGTTCATCGCCCGCTTCTTCGAGCGGCACGAATCCCGCATGACCGTGGGTCAGGCGGGAGCGATGGAGACATTGATGGACCTGTCGGACAACGACCTCCTCGACCTCCTTCTTCGCAGAAAGGAGCCCGAGCCCGAATGGGCCGGCGCCGAGGTGGTCGCATTGCTGCAGCTCATGCGCACCGACGGCGCGCAGCGCCCTGCAATTTCTCCTTCGTCCTGAATCCACCTCTGAAAGTAAACCGAAATGAAAGCATCCGATACCAAGGCCACGCTGTCGTTCAGCAACGGCGGCGACAGCGTCGAACTGCCGATCTACAAGGGCACCGTCGGCCCCGACGTGATCGATATCCGCAAGCTGTATGCACAGACCGGCATGTTCACGTACGACCCGGGCTTCATGTCGACCGCCGCCTGCCAGTCGGCCATCACGTACATCGATGGCGACAAGGGCGAGCTGCTGTACCGTGGCTACCCCATCGAGCAGCTCGCGACCAACTGCGACTTCCTCGAGACCTGCCACCTGCTGCTGTACGGTGAACTGCCGGACGCAGCCAAGAAGGCCAACTTCACGAAGCTCGTGACCAACCACACGATGGTCAACGAGCAGATGCAGTTCTTCCTGCGCGGCTTCCGCCGCGACGCGCACCCGATGGCCATCATGACCGGCCTGGTGGGCGCCCTGTCGGCCTTCTATCACGACAGCACGGACATCAACAATCCCGAGCACCGCGAGATCGCCGCGATCCGCCTGATCGCGAAGATGCCCACGCTCGTGGCCATGGCCTACAAGTACACGATCGGCCAGCCGTACATGTACCCGAAGAACGAACTCAGCTATGCAGGCAACTTCCTGCACATGATGTTCGCCACGCCGTGCGAGGAATACAAGGTGAACCCGGTGCTCGAGCGCGCGCTCGACCGCATCTTCATCCTGCACGCAGACCACGAGCAGAACGCCTCGACCTCGACGGTGCGCCTGTGCGGCTCGTCGGGCACGAACCCCTTCGCGGCCATCGCGGCCGGCGTGGCCTGCCTCTGGGGCCCTGCCCACGGCGGCGCCAACGAAGCGGCGCTGAACATGCTCTACGACATCCAGAAGGAAGGTGGCGTGGAGAAGATCGGCGAGTTCATCAAGAAGGTCAAGGACAAGAACTCGAACGTCAAGCTGATGGGCTTCGGCCACCGCGTGTACAAGAACTACGACCCGCGCGCCAAGCTGATGCAGGAAACCTGCAACGAAGTGCTGACCGAGTTGGGCCTGGAAAAGGACCCGCTGTTCGCGCTGGCCAAGCAGCTCGAGAAGATCGCCCTGGAAGACGAGTACTTCGTGTCGCGCAAGCTGTACCCGAACGTCGACTTCTACTCGGGCATCGTGCAGCGCGCCATCGGCATCCCGGTGCCGCTGTTCACCGCGATCTTCGCGCTGGCCCGCACGGTCGGCTGGATCGCCCAGCTGAACGAAATGATCGGCGACCCCGAGTACAAGATCGGCCGCCCGCGCCAGCTGTTCGAAGGCTCGCCGAAGCGCGACGTGAAGCCGATCTCGGCTCGCTGATCCGCGCCCTCCGGCTCGGCCATGAAAAGGAAGCTGCCTTCGGGCAGCTTTTTTTTGGCCTGTAAATTGCGGTCTCCTTCCTGTTGTTCGACAAAAAAAGGAGAAAGCAGATGGCAGCTTCCAGGCGCGTAGCAAGTTTGTATTCAAGGGCGGCATGCCTTGCCCTCGCCGCGGCGGCCCTCCTCGGCTGCGCGGGCGACCCGAACCGGTCCGTGGCACCGTCGGCGGCATCCGGCGGCCAACAGCAGATACCCGTGAAGGTGCTCATCATCAGCATGTTCAAGCCCGAGGCGCAGGTCTGGCACGAACCGCTGAAGCTCAACCGGGAGATCAAGGTGCCGGGCCTGTCCGCCGACGATCCGCTCGTGCGCTGCAACGCCGATTCGGTGTGCCAGGTCACCACCGGCATGGGGCACACCAATGCGGCGGCATCGATCACGGCGCTGGTGTTCAGCGGCAAGTTCGATCTCTCGAAGACCTACTTCCTCGTGGCCGGCATCGCGGGCGTCGACCCGAACGTCTCGACCATCGGCTCGGCCACGTGGGCCCGGTACCTGGTCGACTTCGGCATCGCCCACGAGATCGACGCGCGCGAGATGCCGTCGACCTGGCGCACCGGCTACTTCGGCATCGGCGCGAAGGATCCGGACGCCAAGCCCAAGTTCGAGTACCGCACCGAGGTCTTCCGCCTCGACGAGGCACTGCTGCGGAAGGCGCTGAAGCTGTCGGCCAACGCGCCGCTGGCCGACAGCGACAAGGCGCGCGCCTATCGCGCAAGGTATCCGCAGCCGACGGCCAGGGCGCGGCCATCGGTCCTGCAATGCGACACCGCAGCCGGTGACACCTACTGGCATGGCAAGTACCTGGGCGAGACGGCCACGCGCTGGGTCTCGCTCGTGACCGACGGGCAGGGCAGGTACTGCACCACCCAGCAGGAGGACAACGCCACCTACGAGGCCTTGAAGCGGGGCGCCGGCGCAGGTCTGCTGGACTTGAAGCGCGTGGCCGTGCTGCGCACCGCGTCGAACTTCGACCGGCCCCATCCGGGGCAGACCGCCTATGCCTCGCTGTCGGCCGAGTCGGGCGGGTTTCCGATCTCGACCGCCAACCTGCTGATCGCGGGCCGTCCCCTGGTCGATGCCATCGTCGGCAACTGGGCAGCCTGGAGCGCCGGGGTACCCGCCGACTGAACGCAGCCGGTCACCACTTCACGCGCACGCCCACCGAGCCGTTGATCGAGCTCTTCACCCTGGCGTTGCCGCCGCTCGCCCAGAGCTTGCCAATTTCGCCGTACAGGCTCGTCGACTCGCCGAGGGCCAGCGTGAAGCCGCCCGCGAGTTCGGTGCTCGTGCCGCCGGTCGGGGCTGCGATGTCGGTGGTGGTCGCGCCGTTCACGAAGCGGGCGATGTCCGCGCCGCTCGACGTCCGGTAGACGTTGAAGCGGCCGTACGGCTGCAGTGTGCCGACGCCGGTGGCGATCTCGCCCTTCACCCGCACGCCAGCACGCGCGATCCAGCCGCTGTCGGCCTGCGGCTGGACGACGGCGCCGACGATGGCGGAGTTGCCCAGGTCCATGTGCTGGTGGATCAGCTGCAGCTGCGGCTCGATGCGCCAGCCGCTGCCGCCCAGTGCGAAGGACTGACCCACCTCGATGGAGCCCAGCAGGCTGTTGCCCTTGCCGCTCATGCCCTGACTCGCCAGCGGCTCGACGGTGTAGCGGTGTCGGCCCGACTGCACCACCGCGTCGGCGTAGAAGCCGCTGTCGCTGGTGTAGGTGCCATACACGCCCAGGTACTGGCTGCGCAGGTCGTTGCGGCCCACGCCCAGGTTCTGGATGCCGCTGGCGAAGCCTCTCACGCTGGCGTCGCCGTCGAGCTGGCCGACGTAGAGGCCCGCGCGCCAGTTCGGTGTGGCCAGCAGGTCGGTGCCGGCCTGGAAGCCGGTGAGGCGGCCCTTGCTCGACGGCGATACCGCGCCCCCCTGCTGGATGTCGATGTCGGTGGAGAGCACGCGCGCCCAGGCGCGGCGGCTCGAGGCGCCCGGTGTGGCCGCGCCGCCCTTGACGTCGTCGTCGCCCACGCGCTTGCGCAGGTCGCCCAGCATCGCGAGGTTGCCCTGGCGCAGTTGGCCGGGGAGCGCGGAATAGAGGGAAGCCTCGGCGCGGTAGGTGATGACCGGTGCCGGCACGCCAGGAGAAACATTGGTGCTCGAACGCAAATACCAGTTCTCGCCCGCACCGTTGGCGTCAGCCGCATAGAGACGGTACTCGTAGGCACCGGCATCCACATGGCCGCTGGCGAGGCTGAAGGCGTCCTTGGTGGTCTGGGCCGTGGTGGTGGCGCCGTTCTTCGCGGTGACCACCTCGATGCCGTTGCCGCTGGTGAGCGCGCCCAGCCCGCCGAGGTTGCTGACCTGCACCGTCGTCCTGCCGCTGGCGGAGGCGGCGGCGCCGTCGAGCACCAGCCGGTCGGACGGCCCCGTGCCGTTGAGCACTGTGCCGAGCCTGAGCACGCCGCCGTTGCCGACGTACGCGCCCGTCACGGTGAGCGTGGTGCCGGCGGCCGCGCCCACGAGCGAGACGGTGCCGCTGTTGGCCAGCGAGGCCACTGTCTGGCTGAAGCCCGCAAGGTCCAGCGTGGCGCCCGAGGCCACGCTGTGGGCGGAGGCCGCGCTGAAGGTATTGGCGGCGCCCGCCTTGAGCGTGCCCTGCGCGACGTTGGTGGCACCGGTGTAGTTGTTGGCGCCGGACAGCGTCAGCGTGCCCGAGCCCTCCTTCGTGATGAAGCCGCCGCCGCTGATCGCGCCGCTCAGGGTCGCGTTGAAGGCGCCGGTGTCGATGACCGGATCGGTGCTGCCGGTGAGCTGGATCGCGTTGGCGATCGTCAGCCCGTCGGCACTGAAGCCCAGCGTCGTGTCGTCGTCCATCGACAGCGTGCCGGTGCCCAGCGCCTGGCTGTTGCCGAGGTTCAGGCGCCCCTGCCGCAACGCGGTGCCGCCGGTGTAGGTGTTCGCGCCCGAGAGCGTGAGCGTGCCCGTGCCCACCTTCACCAGCGAGCCGCCGGTGCCTGAGATCACGCCCGAGACTTCGGTGCTGCCGTTCAGCCCGCCCGTGGTCAGCGCCTTGGCGCCGAGGATCACATCGCCCGCGCCGGACAGCGAGCCGACGGAGATTCCCGCCGTGGTCAGCGAGCGGATGAGCAGGCGCCCACCGGCGTTGTTGACCACCGTGGCCTGATCGGCGGTAGCGCGGTCGAAGATGTCGATCACGCCGCCGCTTTCGTTGACGAAGGTCGCCTGGCCCGCACTGGCGTCGTCCAGCAGGTTGATCTGGCCGCCCGAGAAGTTGGTGACGCGCGCGTTGCCGGCCGTCGCGTTGCCCCGGATGTTGGTCAGGCCGCCATGGTTCTCGATGACGGCGCTGCCGACGGAGGCGTTGTCCCTGAACTCGGCCGATGCACCCGTGTTCATGATGAGATGGGCGGTGCCGGCGGAACTGCTGTCGCGGAACTGCACGAAGCCTGCGTTGTCCGTCGGCAGGGGGCCGCGCGCGGCGGCGGTGATGGTCAGGCCGCCCGCATCAGCCTTGCTGCCGAAGACCAGTGAGGCGTTGCCGGCCACGGACACCGGCCCGGCGCCGAGCGCGCCGGTCGCCAGTGCCTCCAGGCTGCCGGCAGCCACCGTGGTACCGCCCGTATAGGAGTTGGCGGCGCCCAGCACCAGCGTGCCACGACCGGTCTTCTGCAGCGCTCCACCGCCGGAGACTTCGCCATTCAGCGTCAGCGTGCGCACCAGGTCCACGTCGAAGGTGCCGCCGCCCGCGCCGATCGAAACGGCGCGGGTGGCCGTGGTGTCGCCGGTGACGTTCAGCGTGCCGCCGTCGAGCGTGAGCGCACCGCTCGAGTTGCCGAGCGCGCCGTCGTCGGCGATGGAGAGCGCCCCGCCGGTCACGAACCACGGCGTCAGGCCGGTATTGATGCCGGTCAGCGCCCAGGTGCTGGCGCCGGTCTTCTCGTAGCGCGCGAAGCCGCTATAGCTGGCCGAGTTGAGCGCAGTGGTGCCGTCGGTCGTGTCGCCTGCCAGCCTCAGCACGTTGCCGGTGCCGGATGTCACCCTGAGCAGGCCGGTGATCGAAGAGCCGGCGCGCAGTTCGAGCTGGTTGTCGTTGCCGGCGATCCGCACCGCATCGCCGGGCGTGGTGCCGTCGCCGCTCCTACCGGCCATCAGCGTCCCCGTGTTGACGATGCTGTTCGCATTGCCGCGGATGCGCAGGCCCGCGCCTCCGACGCCGTCGGCGAAGCTGTTTCCGCCGGCGCCGCCCGCGCCTCCCGCCAGTGTCCCGGTATTGAGCACCGAGTTGCCGCTGGACTCCAGCGCCAGGCCGGCACCGCCTTCGCCGCCGCCACCCACCATGCTGCCGATGGTGGCCGCGCCGCCAATCCCGCCGTTACCGCCGATGGCCGTGCCGGTGTTGGTGACCGTCGCGCCATTGCCTTGCACCACGATACCGTCGCCACCGCCGCCGCCACCGCCGGCCCACTGGCCGATGGCGCCTGCGCCGCCGTTGCCGCCGATCGTCTGGCCCGCATTGTCCAGGGAGACGCCGGCCGCCACGGACTGCAGGCCCGCGCCGCCACCGCCACCACCGCCGGCCAGGCGCGCGACGCCGCCGGCGCCGCCATTGCCGCCCTGCAGGATGACGGCTCCTCCCACGTTGATGCCAGTGTCGGCCGTGTACACGGCGGCACCGCCACCACCGCCGGCGCCCGCGCCGTAGACCGGATCCGGATCGGGAGCGCCATTGGTTCCCGAGCCTCCGGAGACCGAGCCGGTCACGCTGGTTGCCCCTACCGCGCCGCCTGTTCCGCCGGGCCCGCTGGCACCATTGCGGCCGTTTCCTCCATTGCCACCCGACGGAGGAATTCCATCGAGGCCCGGGAACTCGCCGACGCTTCCGCCGACTCCGCCGCTGCCGTTGCCCGCGCCGCCGCGACCGCCAGTGCCGCCGATCGCGATGTATGCAGTCCCGCCGCTGGCCTGGGCCCAGGAGACTGCCGGCAAGCTGGCCAGAACCATCAGGCCCACGACTGAAGTGACCGAAGAAGCGCGCCGACCGCGTCGGCGCGAAACCTCCGAAACAGCCACCCAGGTGCCCAGTGCAGCGTTCCATACGCTGCGGTAGATCATGTTCATGCCCCTCCTCCGTTATGAATTGCAACCAAAAAAGGTCGGAATGTAACCAAACAATCCAAAGCAGGCGAGGGTATCGTTTTCGTCGGCCGCAAAAATCACTGGAACAGGTGATAGCCGAATTACTGACACGGCAAGCCCCCGAGGCATCCATGCCCGGCCAGGCGGGTTGCCCGTCGTCGCCCGGCACCGAGGCCATCTCACATCACGATGACTGGCACTTGGAAACAGGGAGAAAATAGCCCTCTCATCGCAAAACGCGATGTCCGCAGCCCCATGAGCACCTCCGAACGCAACTTCGCCCGCCGTATCGACCTCACGTCGCTGCAGCTGTTCGTGGCCGTATGCGAGCTCGGCAGCATCGGGCGCGCGGCGGAGCGCGAATTCATCGCGGCCTCGGCCATCAGCAAGCGGCTGTCTGACCTCGAGGCCACGCTCGGCACCACCCTGCTCTACCGCCATGCGCGAGGCGTCGACCTCACGCCCGCCGGCGAAAGCCTGCTGCACCACGCGCGCTCGGTGCTCTACAGCCTCGAGAAGATGCAGGGCGAGCTCAGCGAATACGCCGATGGAGTGCGCGGCCACGTGCGGGTGCACGCCAACATCTCGGCGATCGTGCAGTTCCTGCCCGAAGACCTGGGCGTGTTCACGCGCGCCCACGAGGCCATCAAGATCGACCTCGAGGAACACCTCAGCAGCGAGGTGATCCGCGCGGTGCAGGAAGGCGCGGCCGACCTCGGCGTCTGCCACGTGGCCGGCGGCGCGGGCGAGCTGCAGAGCCTCTCCTACCGGCACGACCGGCTCGCGCTGATCGTGCCCACGGGCCATGCGCTGGCGGCGCGGGGCAGCATCGACTTCGTCGACTCGCTCGACTTCGACCACGTCGGCCTGCACACCAACAGTTCCATCTACGTCGCGATGCACGAGGCCGCGCTGGACGCCGGCCGCAGCATCAAGCTGCGCATCCACGTGACAGGCCTCGACGCCATGTGCCGCATGATCGAGAACGGCCTGGGCATCGGCGTGATGCCGCAGCGCGCCTTCGAACTCATGCGCAACGGCATCGGCCACGGCCTCGCGAGCGTGGCGCTCAACGACGCCTGGGCCGCGCGCGAGATCAGGCTGGTGGCACGAGATTTCTCCACCCTGCCCGTGGCGGCACGCTCGCTGGTCAACCACCTGCACGCGGCCGCGGACGGCGGCGAACAGCTCGCGGCCTAGGCCGCAACGGCAGACAATTCCATTTCCCCACGAAAGACAGAAGAGACCGACATGGCACGCACGCTCTACGACAAGATCTGGGACGAACACGTCGTCCACACCGAGGAAGACGGCACCGCGATCCTCTACATCGACCGCCACCTGGTCCATGAAGTGACCAGCCCGCAGGCATTCGAAGGCCTGCGCGAGGCCGGCCGCAAGCTGTGGCGCATCAGCTCGGTGGTGGCCACCGCCGACCACAACACGCCCACCACCGGCTGGGAGCGCGGCTACGAAGGCATTGCCGACCCGACCAGCAAGGAACAGGTCACCACGCTCGACCACAACATCGCCGAGTTCGGCGCGGCCGCGTTCTTCCCCTTCCTGAGCAAGCGCCAGGGCATCGTGCACGTGATCGGCCCCGAGTCGGGCGCGACGCTGCCGGGCATGACCGTCGTGTGCGGCGACTCGCACACCTCCACGCACGGCGCGTTCGGCGCGCTGGCGCACGGCATCGGCACGAGCGAGGTCGAGCACGTGATGGCCACGCAGACGCTGCTGGGCAAGAAGGCCAGGAACATGCTCGTGAAGGTCGAGGGCAAGCTGCCGCTGGGCTGCACGGCCAAGGACATCGTGCTGGCCATCATCGGCAGGATCGGCACCGCCGGCGGCACGGGCTACACCATCGAGTTCGCCGGCTCGGCCATTCGCGACCTGAGCATGGAAGGCCGCATGACGGTGTGCAACATGGCCATCGAGGCCGGTGCACGCGCCGGCCTGGTGGCGGTCGACGAGAAGACCATCAACTACATCAAGGGCCGTCCGCTCGCGCCCACCGGCGTCGAATGGGACCAGGCCGTGACCTACTGGCGCACGCTGCAGTCCGACCCGGGCGCGAAGTTCGACGCCGTGGTCGAGCTCGACGCCGCGCAGATCCAGCCGCAGGTGACCTGGGGCACCTCGCCCGAGATGGTGGTCGAGATCAACGGCCGCGTGCCCGATCCCGACAAGGAGAAAGACGCCAACAAGCGCGGCGCCATCGAGCGCGCGCTGGTCTACATGGGCCTGGAGCCCAACAAGGCCATGAACGACATCTTCATCGACAAGGTGTTCATCGGCTCGTGCACCAACAGCCGCATCGAGGACATGCGCGAAGCCGCCGCCGTGGTGAAGAAGCTGGGCCAGAAGGTCGCGAAGAACGTGAAGCTCGCGATGGTCGTGCCCGGCTCGGGCGTGGTGAAGGAACAGGCCGAGCGCGAAGGGCTCGACCAGATATTCAAGGCCGCGGGCTTCGAATGGCGCGAGCCCGGCTGCTCGATGTGCCTGGCCATGAACGCCGATCGCCTGGAGCCCGGCGAGCGCTGCGCCTCCACCAGCAACCGCAACTTCGAAGGCCGCCAGGGCGCGGGCGGGCGCACCCACCTCGTGAGCCCGGCCATGGCCGCGGCCGCGGCGGTGCACGGCCATTTCGTCGACGTCCGCACGTTTGCCTGAGCGGGCTGCAAGAAGGAAGAAAAGAGACTCCCATGAAGCAATTCACCGTGCACAAGGGCCTCGTGGCCCCGATGGACCGCGAGAACGTCGACACCGACGCGATCATCCCCAAGCAGTTCCTCAAGTCGATCAAGAAGACCGGCTTCGGCGTGAACCTGTTCGACGAGTGGCGCTACCTCGACCCGGGCCTGCCCGGCCAGGACCCGGCCAGCCGCAAGCCGAACCCCGACTTCGTGCTGAACCAGCCGCGCTACGCCGGCGCGTCGATCCTGCTGGCACGCCAGAACTTCGGCTGCGGCTCGTCGCGCGAGCACGCGCCGTGGGCGCTCGACCAGTACGGCTTCCGCGCGATCATCGCGCCGAGCTACGCCGACATCTTCTTCAACAACAGCTTCAAGAACGGCCTGCTGCCGATCGTGCTGCCGGAAGCGCAAGTGGCGCAACTGTTCGACGAGACCTTCGCCTTCCCGGGCTACACGCTGACCATCGACCTGGAACGCCAGGTGGTGGTGAAGCCCGACGGCCAGGAGTTCGCGTTCGACGTGCAGGCCTTCCGCAAGTACTGCCTGCTCAACGGCCTGGACGACATCGGCCTCACGCTGCGCCACAAGGACAAGATCAAGGCCTTCGAGGCCGAGCGCCTGGCGCAGAAGCCGTGGCTTGCGCATACGATGCTCGCCAACAGCTGAGCCGCCCGAGCCTGTTCGCGCGCTCCCATTCATTCCCTCAACAGAAGACAAAATGAAAATCGCAGTTCTCCCGGGTGACGGCATCGGCACCGAAATCGTGGCGGAAGCCGTCAAGGTGCTCGACGTGCTCGACCTGAAGTTCGAGACGGAGTCGGCCCTGGTCGGCGGCGCGGCCTACGAGGCGCACGGCCACCCGCTGCCCGAATCGACGCTCAAGCTCGCCAAGGAAGCCGACGCGGTGCTGTTCGGCGCCGTGGGCGACTGGAAGTACGACAAGCTCGACCGGCCGCTGCGGCCCGAGCAGGCCATCCTGGGGCTGCGCAAGAACCTGGGCCTGTTCGCCAACTTCCGCCCGGCCATCTGCTACGAGGAGCTGGTGGGCGCCTCGAGCCTGAAGCCCGAGCTGATCGCCGGGCTGGACATCCTCATCATCCGCGAGCTGACCGGCGACATCTACTTCGGCCAGCCGCGCGGCCGCCGCGTTGCGACCGACGGGCACTTCCCTGGCTCAGAGGAGGCCTTCGACACGATGCGCTATTCGCGCCCCGAGATCGAGCGCATCGCCCGCGTGGCGTTCGATGCAGCCCGCAAGCGCAGCAAGCGCGTGACCAGCGTCGACAAGAACAACGTGCTGGAAACCTCGCAGCTGTGGAAAGACGTGATGCTCGACATCGCGAAGGAATATCCGGACGTCGAACTCGACCACATGCTGGTCGACAACGCGGCCATGCAGCTCGTGAAGGCCCCCAAGAAGTTCGACGTGGTGGTCACCGGCAACATGTTCGGCGACATCCTCTCGGACGAGGCCGCGATGCTCACCGGCTCCATCGGCATGCTGCCCTCGGCATCGCTCAATTCGAGCAACCAGGGCCTGTACGAGCCCAGCCACGGCAGCGCCCCCGACATTGCTGGCAAAGGGGTTGCCAATCCTTTGGCTACAATCCTGTCCGCTGCCATGATGCTCCGTTTCTCCCTCAACCAGCCAGAAGCTGCCGACCGTATCGAGTCGGCGGTCAAGCAAGTGCTCGCCTCCGGGCTGCGCACGGGCGACATCTGGTCGGAAGGCACCAAGCGCGTCGGCACCCGCGAGATGGGCGACGCGGTCGTTGCAGCAATCACCAAAAAGACGATTACCGGCTAACCGCAGCCCGCTTCGTCACGCCCCTCCCCGGCTCGACGAGTCGGGCGCAAAAAAGACAACTTTTCTTTTTTTCATAAGGGCAAACTGAAATGGCGAACGCATCTCAACCTCTGGTCGGCCTCGTGGGCTGGCGCGGCATGGTCGGCTCGGTCCTGATGGACCGCATGCAGGCTGAAGGCGACTTCGGTCTCATCGAGCCGGTCTTCTTCTCGACCTCCAACGCCGGCGGCAAGGCCCCTGCGATGGCCAAGAACGAAACCGCGCTGAAGGATGCGAACGACATCGAGGCACTGAAGAAGTGCGACATCGTCATCACCTGCCAGGGCGGCGACTACACCAGCGAGGTGTTCCCCAAGCTGCGCGCCGCCGGCTGGAACGGCCACTGGATCGACGCCGCGTCCACCCTGCGCATGAAGGACGACGCGATCATCGTGCTGGACCCCGTCAACCTGCCGGTGATCGAGAACGCGCTCGCCAAGGGCGGCAAGAACTGGATCGGCGGCAACTGCACGGTGAGCTGCATGCTCATGGGCGTTGGCGCCCTCTACAAGGCCGGCCTGGTCGAGTGGATGACCAGCATGACCTATCAGGCAGCCTCGGGCGGCGGCGCGCAGCACATGCGCGAGCTGCTGACCCAGTTCGGCACCCTCAACGCCGAAGTGCGCGCCCTGCTGGACGACCCGAAGTCCGCCATCCTCGAGATCGACCGCAAGGTGCTGCACAAGCAGCAGACCCTCAGCGCCGCCGAGACGGCCAACTTCGGCGCGCCGCTGGGCGGCTCGCTGATCCCCTGGATCGACAAGGACCTGGGCGATGGCATGTCCAAGGAAGAATGGAAGGGCGGCGCCGAGACCAACAAGATCCTCGGCCAGGGCGCGGGCTTCGGTACCGCCGCCGTGCCGGTCGATGGTTTCTGCGTGCGCATCGGCGCCATGCGCTGCCACAGCCAGGCCCTGACCTTCAAGCTCAAGAAGGACGTGCCGGTGGCCGACATCGAGGCGATGATCGCCGCGGACAACCCGTGGGCCAAGGTCGTGCCGAACACGCGCGAAGCCACGGTCAGGGACCTGACGCCGGTGGCCGTGACGGGCACCATGAACATCCCGGTCGGCCGCATCCGCAAGCTGGCGATGGGCCCGGAGTACGTGGGCGCCTTCACCATCGGCGACCAGCTGCTGTGGGGTGCCGCGGAGCCGCTGCGCCGCATGCTGCGCATCCTGCTCGAAGCCTGATGAGGGCTGCTCAGGCTTTTGAAACACGAATTGTTGCCTTCAAGCAACGCAAGATGTGTGCGTAAGTATGCGCGCACTGGGTAGAACAAGCGCATTGCCTTGTCAGTGCCCAGTGATGATGCTAACGTCCTCTTACAAATTCCGGGCCTGAGCCGCCCCCTATCAGCATGACAAGACATCTGTTGCCTGCGGCCAGCCCATCGGCCGTTCGCCCGCCTCTGCCGTCGAACGGTTGGCGCCTTTCCATTCTTGGCGCGGCGGCAGCCGTGGCCATGGGCATCGCCAGCGTCGACGCCAGCGCCTTCACGCTGGGGCAGCTGAAGGTGCAGTCGGCCCTCGGCGAACCCTTGCGTGCCGAGATCGACGTCACCGAAATCGCAGCCAACGAGGCGGACGGCCTGAAGATCAACATCGCCACGGCCGAGGCATTCAAGAACGCCGGCGTGCCGTACAACTCGGCACTCAGCGACGTCAAGGCGACGCTGCAGCGCCGGGCCGGCGGCCAGTACGTGGTGCGCCTGAGTGGCAGCCGCCCGCTGAACGATCCGTTCATCGACCTGCTGCTCGAAGCCAACGGCGCATCCGGCCGCATCGTGCGCGACTACACCGTGCTGCTCGATCCGCCGGCCACCCGCCAGGCTGCGGCGAGCACGCAGGCCACATCCATCTCTCCCCAGATCAGCACTCCCGTCGAGCGCGCAGCCCCCGCGGCGCGCGCGCGCCGCGAGCGCCCGCCCGTGGTGACCACGGCGCCGTCCGCCGCTCCCGCGCCTGCCGCAACCGCACCCGCCGCGGCAGCTCCCGCCCCGGCCGCAGCCGCACCAGCCCGTAGCGGCGGCGGCGAGCAGGTCACGGTGCAGCGCGGCGACACCGCCGGCAAGATCGCCGCCACCTACAAGCCCGCGGACGTCTCGCTCGACCAGATGCTCGTTGCGCTGCTGATGGCCAACCCCGACGCCTTCGTCGGTGGCAACGTCAACCGCATGCGCGCAGGCGCCGTGCTGGACCTGCCGAGCGCCGCCGAGGCATCCGCCGTGCCGCCGGCCGAGGCCCGCCGCACGGTCACGGCACAAAGCCGCGACTTCGGCGCCTACCGTCAGCGTCTGGCCGACAACGCACCGACCACGAACGTGGCCGCCGCGAGCCGCAAGGCAGCGGGCAAGGTTCAGGCGAACGTCGAAGACCGCAACGCGGCGGCCAGCTCGCCCGACAAGCTCACGATCTCGCAAGGCAACGCTGCCAGCCGCGCCGCCGACGAGAAGGTCGCGCAGAACCGCCAGGCACAGGACAGCAGCAACCGCGTCGCGGAACTGTCGAAGAACATCAACGAGCTGAACAAGCTCAAGGCGGCGACGGGCACCGGCACGGGGTCGTCCGCCGCCGCGCCGGCCGCTGCCGCACCGGCACCGGCGACGCCTGGCATTCCGGTTCCGGCCCCCAATACCAGCGCCACGGTCGCGGCCCCCGTCGCCAGCCCCGCACCTGCTGCGGCCGCCGCAGCTCCGGTCGCACCTCCCGCGCCGGCACCCGCTGCGGCGCCCGCCGCCGCCCCGGCAGCAGCGGCAGCTCCGAGCCCCGCACCTACGCCCGAAGCCACGGCACAGGCCGCAGCGCCTGCTGCTCCGGTTGCCGCTCCGGCTGAAGCAGCACCGGCCGTCACGCCGCCGGTGGCAGCCGATGCCACCGCCACCCCTGCTGCTGCAGCCGCAAGCGCCGCGGTGGCCGCCGCACCGAAGCCCGCTGTGAAGAAGCCGGCTCCGCCGCCCCCGCCGCCGGAGCCCACCTTCCTCGAAGAGCTGATGGACAACCCGCTGATGCTGGCGGGCGCCGCGCTGATCGCGCTGCTGGTCGGCTTCCTGCTGTACCGCGTGCTGGGCCGCCGCCGCGAGGAAATGAGCGAGAGCGTGTTCCTCGAAAGCCGCATTCCGAAGGATTCGTTCTTCGGCGCCAGCGGTGGCGAATCGGTGGACACCAAGCATCGCGGCGACTCCACCGTCTCGTCGCTGTCGTACTCGCCGAGCCAGCTCGACGCAGGCGATGTGGACCCGGTTGCCGAAGCCGACGTGTACCTGGCCTACGGCCGCGACCTGCAGGCCGAAGAAATCCTGCGCGAAGCGCTGCGCCTGAACCCGGACCGCACGGCCATCCACCTGAAGCTGCTCGAGATCCACGCCAAGCGCCGCGACGTGCGTGCCTACGAGAGCCTCGCCACCGAAGTGCACAAGCTGACAGGCGGCCAGGGCTCCGACTGGACCCGCGTCGTCGACATGGGCAAGGACCTCGATCCGGGCAACCCGCTGTACGAATCGGGCTCCCCGCGCAGCGGTGGCGCCAGCGCCGCCGAAACGGCCGCCTTCGCAGGTGCCCTGGCCGCAGCTGCCAAGCCGGCAGCGCCCGCTCCAGTGGTTTCGCCGCCGGTGGCCGTGGCACCGCCCGCCTTCGTGCCCTCGGTCGCTCCGCTGGACTTCGACCTCGACCTGACCACCCCGCCGGCACCCGCTCCGGCACCGGCTGCCCAGCAGCACGCACCGGTCGGCGCCAGCCTGCCGAAGTCGGCCTACGCCCCCGCTCCGACGACGGCTCGCCCAGCGCCGCCGCTGTCGAACGGCCATGCTCCGACGACGCCGGTCGACCTCGAGAACGACTTCGACACCGCCCCCGGCGCACTGTCGGCCGATACGCTGCCCGGTTCGCTGAGCCTGAGCGACGCCGACAACACCCGTCCCGCGATGCTGCGCAATGCGCTGCCGGCCGACTCGGGCTTCATCGAGTTCGACATGAGCGCGCTGGCCGGCCTGCCGGCATCGCGCCCGGCCGAGACCGCCAAGCCCGCGTCGGCTCCTGCCGCCGCCGCGCACAACGACGACGGCGACGACAGCCCGCACGCGGTCAAGCTGTCGCTGGCCCGTGAGCTGCAAGCCATCGGCGACGTCGAAGGCGCCCGTTCGCTGGTCGAGGAAGTCGAAGCCGAAAGCGCCGGCGACCTCAAGTCACAAGCCCGTCAACTGCTCGCGGAACTGCGCTGATCGGGCCTCGCCGCCCGTTCTTCCTCGGTCCCCTGAATTCGTGAGGCTGGCGCTCGGCATCCGGTACAACGGCCAAGCGTACGACGGCTGGCAGAGCCAGCCCTCGGGCCGCACGGTGCAGGACAAGCTCGAGGCGGCCCTCACGAAGTTCACCGCGCAGCCCATCAGGACGCTGTGCGCCGGACGTACCGACGCGGGCGTCCACGCGCTGATGCAGGTGGTGCACTTCGACACCACCGCCAGGCGCGAACCCTTCTCCTGGATGCGGGGCACCAACCGCTTCCTGCCTGACGACATCGCGGTGCAGTGGGCGCACCCTGTGCCGGACGAATTCCACTGCCGCGCCAGTGCCCTGGCGCGCCGCTACATCTACGTGCTCTCCCAATCGCCGGTGCGGCCCAGCCTCGATTCAGGCCGTGTCGGCTGGTCGATGCATCCGCTCGATGGCGACGCGATGCGTGCGGCTGCGGCACTGCTGATCGGCCAGCACGACTTCAGTTCGTTCCGCGCCTCCGCCTGCCAGGCACGCTCGCCGGTCAAGGACTTGCGGCGCATCGAGATCACGCGCATCGGCAATGGCGAACGCTGCCGCTGGCACTTCGAGTTCGAGGCCGATGCGTTCCTGCACCACATGATCCGCAACCTGATGGGCAGCCTCCTGCGCGTCGGCCGCGGCGACGAGCGGCCCGAGTGGATCTCGCACGTGCTCGCGGCGCGCAGCCGCGATGCGGCGGCGCCCACCTTCTCGGCCGACGGCCTGTATTTCATGGGCCCGTTGTACGACGCCAAGTGGGGTCTGCCGGACGAAGCCACGCTGCAGGCCGGCCGCGCTCCGTATGATGGCCCGCCATGAGCGCGCCTGCCTTGTCCCGAACCCGCATCAAGATCTGCGGCCTGACCCGCGAAGCCGACGTCGACGCGGCAATCGAAGCCGGAGCCGATGCCATAGGCTTCGTGCTGTATCCGAAGAGCCCCCGTGCCGTGACCGCCGAGCGTGCAGCCGAACTGGCCTCGCGCCTGCCGCCGTTCGTCACGCCCGTGCTTCTGTTCGTGAACGAGGATGCTCCCAAAGTCATAGCGTCACTCGCCCAGGTGAAGGGCTCGATCGCGCAATTCCACGGTGAAGAGACGCCGCAGCAATGCGAGGAAGCCGCCGGCGGCGGGCGCTTCCGCTACATGCGCGCCGCCCGGATTCCGCTGGGGGATGCCGGGGCCGGCTTCGACCTCGTAAAATACGCGTCCGATTACTCCCACGCCCAGGCCATCCTGCTCGACGCGCATGTCGAAGGTTATGGCGGTGGCGGCAAGGCATTCGATTGGTCACTTCTTCCACCCGCCGTCGACGCTCACCTCGTCTTGAGTGGTGGGCTCACACCTGCAAACGTGAGCGATGGCATTCGCATTCTGCGGACGCGCTGCAAGACGCTGTCCGTTGATGTGAGCTCGGGCGTCGAAATCGACGGTCCCGGGAACAAGGGCCTCAAGGACGCCGGAAAGATCCGGCAGTTCGTCGCAGCAGTCAGGGCTGCAGACGCGTCCTTCTCCAGTTAGCCGCCGCAGCCGATCGTTCGTCGGGCTGCGGCCCACCGATCGAGAACCATGCAAAGTCAATTCCAGGACTACCAGCAACCCGACGCCACCGGCCACTTCGGAAACTACGGCGGCACCTTCGCGAGCGAGACGCTCACCCACGCGATCAACGAACTGCGCGACGCGTACGCGAAGTTCAAGAACGATCCGGCCTTCCTCGCGGAATTCCACTACGAACTCAAGCACTTCGTCGGCCGCCCCTCGCCCATCTACCACGCGGCGCGCACCAGCCGCGAGATGGGCGGCGCGCAGATCTACCTGAAGCGCGAAGACCTCAACCACACCGGCGCCCACAAGATCAACAACGTGATCGGCCAGGCGATGCTCGCGCGCCGCATGGGCAAGCCCCGCGTCATCGCCGAGACCGGTGCCGGCCAGCACGGCGTGGCCACCGCCACCATCTGCGCGCGCTACGGCCTCGAGTGCGTGGTCTACATGGGCAGCCAGGACGTGAAGCGCCAGAGCCCCAACGTCTACCGCATGAACCTGCTCGGCGCCACCGTGGTGCCCGTCGAATCCGGCAGCAAGACGCTGAAGGACGCGCTCAACGAGGCGATGCGCGACTGGGTCACGAACGTGGAGAACACGTTCTACATCATCGGCACCGTCGCCGGCCCGCACCCCTACCCGACCATGGTGCGCGACTTCCAGAGCGTGATCGGCACCGAGTGCATCGAGCAGATGCCGGCCATGCTCGCGGCCGACGGCATCACCGGCGAAGCGGAGGGCAAGCAGCCCGACGTGGTGATCGCCTGCGTGGGCGGCGGCAGCAACGCCATGGGCATCTTCCACCCCTACATCCCGTTCACCGGCACGCGCCTGATCGGCGTGGAGGCTGCGGGCGAAGGGCTCGACAGCGGCAAGCACTCGGCCTCCATCCTGCGCGGCAGTCCCGGCGTGCTGCACGGCAACCGCACCTACCTGCTGCAGAACGAGGACGGCCAGATCACCGAGACCCACAGCATCAGCGCGGGCCTCGACTACCCCGGCGTGGGCCCCGAGCATGCGTACCTGGCCGACATCGGCCGCGCCGAGTACGTGGGCGTCACCGACACCGAGGCGCTGGACGCCTTCCACTACCTGTGCCGCACGGAGGGCATCATTCCCGCGCTCGAATCCAGCCACGCCGTGGCCCACGCGCTGAAGCTCGCCAAGACCATGCGCCCCGACCAGTCGATCCTGGTGAACCTGTCCGGCCGCGGCGACAAGGACATCGGCACCGTCGCCGACCTGTCGGGCGTCGATTTCTACGACCGCCCCTCGATGCGCGGCCTGAGCGTGAAGGGAGGCAAGTGATGAGCCGCATTGCAGCCACCTTCGAGGCCCTGAAGAAAGACGGCCGCCGCGCCCTCATTCCGTATGTGACCGCGGGCTTCCCCTTCGCCGACATCACGCCGGAGTTGATGCACGGCATGGTCGAGGCCGGCGCCGACGTGATCGAGCTGGGCGTGCCATTTTCCGACCCGATGGCCGACGGCCCCGTGATCCAGAAGGCCGGCGAGGCCGCGCTGGCGCTGGGCGTGGGCATGAAGCAGGTGCTCGCCATCGTCGCGGCCTTCCGCAAGACCGACACGACCACGCCCGTGGTGCTGATGGGTTACGCCAACCCGGTCGAGCGCTACGACCTGGTGCACGGCAAGAAGGCCTTCATCCGCGACGCGGCCGCCGCCGGCGTAGACGGCCTGCTGGTGGTCGACTACCCGCCCGAGGAATGCGAGGCCTTCGCCGCCGAGCTGAAGTCCGCCGGCATCGACCTGATCTTCCTGCTGGCCCCCACCAGCACCGACGAGCGCATGGCCCAGGTCGCACGCATCGCGAGCGGCTACGTCTACTACGTGTCGCTCAAGGGCGTGACCGGCGCCGGCCACCTCGACACCGAGGCCGTCGGCCGGATGATCCCGCGCATCCGCGAGCACGTGAGCATCCCGGTGGGCGTGGGCTTCGGCATCCGCGACGCCGCCACGGCGCAGGCCATCGGCTCGGCCGCGGATGCGGTCGTGATCGGCACGAAGATCATCCAACTCATCGAGGACCAGCCCCGCGACAAGGTCGTGCCGGCGGTGCGCGAATTCCTCGCGGGCATCCGCGAGGCGCTCGACGCGCTGCCCGCCGCGACGGCCAAGAACGCGGCTGGTCGATAATCACCGCCAACACAAGGAGCCCCCATGAGCTGGCTTGAAAAACTGCTACCCGCCAAGATCGCCCAAACCGACCCGTCCGAGCGCCGCCAGGTGCCCGAGGGCCTGTGGATCAAGTGCCCCGCCTGCGAAACGGTCCTGTACAAGACCGACCTCGAGCACAACCAGAACGTCTGCCCCAGCTGCAGCCACCACCACCGCATCGGCGCCCGCGCGCGGCTCGACGCCTTCCTCGACGCCGAAGGCCGCTACGAAGTCGGCCAGGAAGTGCTGCCGGTCGACGCGCTGAAGTTCAAGGACAGCCGCAAGTACCCCGAGCGCCTGAAGGAAGCCCTGGAGAACACCGGCGAGACCGACGCGCTGGTCGTCATGGGCGGCTCGGTGCACAGCATCAGCGTGGTCGTGGCCTGCTTCGAATTCGAGTTCATGGGCGGCTCCATGGGCAGCGTGGTCGGCGAGCGCTTCGTGCGCGGCGTCGAGACCGCCATCGAGCAGAAGGTGCCCTTCATCTGCTTCACCGCCACCGGCGGCGCGCGCATGCAGGAAGGCCTGCTCTCGCTGATGCAGATGGCCAAGACCAACGCCGCGCTCACGCGCCTGGCGAAGAAGGGCCTGCCCTACATCAGCGTGCTGACCGACCCGACCATGGGTGGCGTGTCGGCCGGCTTCGCCTTCGTGGGCGACGTGGTGATCGCCGAGCCGAAGGCGCTGATCGGCTTCGCCGGCCCGCGCGTGATCGAATCGACCGTGCGCGTGACGCTGCCCGAAGGCTTCCAGCGCGCCGAGTTCCTGCAGACCAAGGGCGCGATCGACTTCATCAGCGACCGCCGCGAACTGCGCAAGACCATCGCCAACACGCTGGCGATGCTGCTGCGCCAGCCGGCCGATGCGGTGAGCTGAGCGAAACGCCGACGCAATAACAAAAGGGCCCGGATGCCGATGCATCCGGGCCCTTTTGCTTTGGAATTCAGGCGTTCAGAAGGTCAGCTGGTAAGCAAACACCAGCAGGTTGCCCAGCACGATCGCGATCACCTGCAGCACGACGATCGCGGCCAGCGGCGACAGGTCGACCCCGCCGATCAGCGGAATGAAGCGGCGGAACGGCCGCACCAGCGGCTCGGCCAGGCGGGAGATCAGGTCGAGCAGCATCGGCGACGCATTCGGAATCCACGACAGCACCGCGTAGACCACCAGCAGCGCCGTCAGGCCCGAGACGGCCAGCTGCATCAGCCCCACCAGCGACACCAGCGGCAGGGTCGCGATGCGCCCCAGGTTGCCCACCAGCAGCCACAGCAGCAGGAACTTCAGCATCACCAGCAACCAGGCCGCGATCAGGCTGGCCAGGTCCCAGCGCTTCACGGAAGGCACGATGCGCCGCAGCGGCAGCACGATCCAGTCGGTGATGGCGAACACGAAGCGCCCAAGCGGGTTGCCGAAGGGCACGCGGTGGTACTGCATGTACAGGCGCAGCAGGCAGGCGCCGCCGAGCAAACCGACGATCACGTCGAGAAGGAACGAGGGAATCTGGTAGAGCATGAGGCGCGGCCGTGAGGGGAATGCGATGATAGCCACGCAAGGCTCTTCGATGACGACACAACCCCTTTTGCATTCACTGCCATTGTTTCCGCTCGGTACGGTGCTCTTCCCCGGCGGTCTTCTTCCACTGCGCATCTTCGAGGTGCGCTACCTCGACATGATCGGCAAGTGCCGCAAGGCCGACGCGCCCTTCGGCGTGGTGAGCCTCACCAGCGGCAGCGAGGTGCGCAAGGCCGGCGCCGATGCCGAGAGCTTCTGCGCCATCGGCACGCTGGCCATGATCCGCGAGTTCGAGTCTCCTCAAAGCGGCCTGTTGCAGATCGAGTGCGTGGGCACGCAGCGCTTCAGGGTCCGCAGCAACGAGCTGCAGAAGCACGGCCTCTGGGTCGCCGAGGTCGAGGCGGTGAACGACGACGTCGCGCTCGAGATTCCCGACGACCTGCGGCACACGTCCACCGCGCTGCAGCGCCTTGTCGGCACCCTCGAGGAGCGCAAGCGCGCCCAAGGCGGGGCGGTGCGGCTGCCGATCGCCGAACCCTATCGCTTCGACGATTGCGGCTGGGTGGCCAACCGATGGTGCGAACTGGTGCCGATGCAGCTCGAGCTGCGCCAGAGGCTGATGGAGCTCGACAGCCCGCTGATGCGGCTGGAGCTGGTCAGCGATCTGCTCGCACGCACCGGCATCACTGAATAGGCCGCTCCATTTTTCATAGCACATAGCGCAGGATCGACGGGCGCTCCGGGCCGGTTTTATTCAAACCCGATCGGCTAAAATGCCGGGCCCGCGCACGCTCCCGGTTGCGCACCATCCGCCTCCCATGTCCGATCACCTGACCCCCAACCCCCCCACGCCCGCGACGGAAGCGGCAACGGCTGCACCAGCCGTCGACGACAACAAGCTCATCGCAGAACGCCGCGAAAAGCTCAAGCTGCTGCGCACAGCACAGACCGAGGGCAAGGGCGTCGCATTCCCCAATGACTTCAAGCCGGCACACCGCGCCGCGGCGTTGATCGAGGCTCATGGCGCCATCGAGCCCGAGGCGCTCGAAGCACAGGCTGTCGCCGTGAGCGTTGCAGGCCGCATGATGCTCAAGCGCGTGATGGGCAAGGCCAGCTTCGCGACCTTGCAAGACACCACCAGCCGTATTCAGCTCTACGTCACGCGCGATGCCGTCGGTGAGGAGGCGTACGCCGAATTCAAGCGGTGGGACCTGGGCGACATCCTCGGAGCCGAAGGCACGCTGATGAAGACCAAGACGGGCGAACTGTCGATCAAGGTCACGAAGCTGCGCCTGCTGACCAAGAGCCTGCGTCCGCTACCGGGCGACTTCTATGGCATGGCCGACCAGGAGCAGAAGTACCGCCAGCGCTACGTCGACCTGATCACCGACGAATCCGCCCGCAAGCGCTTCACCGCGCGCAGCAAGGCGGTGAGCGCGCTGCGCGAGTTCATGGTGTCCAACGACTTCCTCGAGGTCGAGACGCCCATGCTCCACCCGATTCCGGGCGGCGCCAACGCCAAGCCCTTCAAGACGCACCACAACGCGCTCGACCAGGAGATGTTCCTGCGCATCGCGCCCGAGCTCTACCTCAAGCGCCTGATCGTCGGCGGCTTCGAGCGCGTCTTCGAGATCAACCGGAGCTACCGCAACGAGGGCATCTCGGTGCGGCACAACCCCGAGTTCACGATGATGGAGTTCTACGCGGCCTACTGGAACTACCGCGACCTGATGGACTTCACCGAGACGCTCATCCGCACCATCGCCGACAAGGCCGTGGGCACGCAGCAGCTCACCTACCAGGGCAAGCCGGTCGACCTGACCCAGCCCTTCGAGCGCCTGACGATCCGCGAGGCGATCCTCAAGTACACCGAGGCTGAAGGCGTGGCGCAGGGCGTCGACGACAGCGCCTGGCTCATCGCCGCGCTGCGCAAGCTCGGCATGAACGAGGAGAAGGAC
Organism: Variovorax sp. 278MFTsu5.1; assembly: GCF_048305045.1. Classification (NCBI taxonomy): domain Bacteria; kingdom Pseudomonadati; phylum Pseudomonadota; class Betaproteobacteria; order Burkholderiales; family Comamonadaceae; genus Variovorax; species Variovorax sp. 278MFTsu5.1. The sequence continues at coordinate 1,809,465 of NZ_CP157622.1, read as the reverse complement.
AAGCTCTCGCAGCGCAGCCTCGCCAGCCTGCAGGTGCTGTTCTTCGAGGAAACCGTCGAAGAGAAGCTCTGGCAGCCGACCTTCATCATGGAGCACCCGACCGAGATCTCGCCGCTGGCGCGCGCCAACGACGAGCGCCCCGAGGTCACGGAGCGCTTCGAGCTCTACATCACCGGCCGCGAGTTCGGCAACGGCTTCAGCGAGCTGAACGATGCCGAGGACCAGGCCGCGCGCTTCAACGCGCAGGTGGCCGCCAAGGACAGCGGCGACGACGAAGCCATGTACTACGACCACGACTTCGTGCGCGCCCTCGAATACGGCATGCCGCCCACCGGCGGCTGCGGCATCGGCATCGACCGGCTGATGATGCTGCTGACCGATTCGCCGAGCATCCGCGACGTGATCCTGTTCCCGGCGCTTCGCAGGGAATCCTGATCGTGAAGGCACCGTCGTCGCTGCCGACGATCGGCATCGACTTCGGCACCTCCAACTCCGCTGTCGCCTGCCGGGTCGGCATGGAAACGCGCCTGCTGCCCATCGAGGGCGCGGCCACCACCCTGCCCACCGCGATCTTCTTCAACGCCGAAGACCGCACCACCCATTTCGGCCGCGACGCCATCGGCCAGTACCTCTCGGGCACCGAGGGCCGGCTGATGCGATCGCTCAAGAGCCTGCTCGGCAGCGCGCTGATGCAGGAGAAGACGGCCATCTACGACGGCCTCGTGAGCTTCGAGGACATCATCGCGCGCTTCCTGCGCGAACTGGCCGTGCGCGCCGGCCGCGAGCTCGGCCAGATGCCGGAGCGCGTGGTGATTGGGCGCCCGGTGCATTTCGTGGACGACGACTCCAAGCGCGACGAGCGCGCGGAAGAAAGCCTGCGCCTTGCGGCGCGCGCGGCGGGCTTCCGGGAAATCTCGTTCCAGCTCGAGCCCATCGCGGCCGCCTTCGACTACGAGCAGCGGATCGCCAAGGAGTCGATCGTGCTCATCGTCGACATCGGCGGCGGCACCTCCGACTTCACCGTCGTGCGCGTCGGCCCCGAGCGCGCCGCGCGCGAGGACCGCGGCGACGACGTGCTGGCCACCAGCGGCGTGCACATCGGCGGCACCGACTTCGACCAGCGGCTGAACCTCGAACAGGTGATGCCGCAGTTCGGCTTCCGCCATCACGGCCCGCAGGGGCGCGAAGTGCCGAGCAAGGTGTTCTTCGAGCTGTCGTCCTGGCACCTGATCAACTGGCTCTACGCCGCCAAGGCGCTGCGGCAGGCGAAGGACCTGCGCACCAGCTACAGCGACACGCGCCTGCACGACCGGCTGGTGACCGTGCTCGAAGAGCGGCACGGCCACCGCATCGCGAGCGCGGTGGAAGCAGCCAAGATCGAGGTCTCGCTGAGCGATGCCCCGACCGCCATCGACCTCGGCAGCGCCGAACGCGGACTGGCGGCATCACTGACTCCGGACGACATGGCCCAGCAGCTGGCCACGCCGCTGGAAAGCGTGGTCGCCTGCGCCCACGCCTGCGTCAAGCGCGCGGGCCTGCGCAGCAACGACCTCGACGCGATCTACCTCACCGGCGGCTCTTCCGCGCTGCGCCCGTTCCAGCACGCCCTGCGCAGGAGCTTCGCAGGCGTGAACCTGGTCGAGGGCGACCTCTTCGGCGGCGTCGCCACCGGGCTGGCCTGCGCGGCCAGTACGCAGCGCCGGGCCTGAGCTCGCTCATTCCATGAAATACCTGGCGGGCTACCCGGCACCCTTGCTGGAGCAGGTCCGCCAGCTCATCGCCGAAGACAGGCTCGGCGCCCTCCTCGGCCAGCGCTACCCGGACGGCGTGCACGACATCCAGACCGACCGGGCGCTCTACGGCTACGTGAGCGAACTCAAGGGCGAATTCATGCGCAAGGCCGAGCCGCTGTCGAAGGTGATGTTCGACAACAAGCTGCACGTGATCCGCAACGCGCTGGGCACCCACACCACCGTGTCGCGCGTGCAGGGCGGCAAGCTCAAGGCCAAGCGGGAAATCCGGGTCGCGAGCCTGTTCAAGGAAGTGCCGCTGGCGTGGCTGAGGATGATTGTTGTGCACGAGTTGGCACATATGAAGGAACGTGAGCATGACAAGGCGTTCTATGCGCTGTGCAGGCACATGGAGCCGGACTATCATCGCCTCGAGTTCGATCTCCGGCTGTACCTGGAGCACTTGGGCATGGGAGGAAAGCGCTTGTGGGCGAATGCGGCAGCAGCCTCTTCACCCGGCCAGGGTTGACTTCGCGCAGCGAGTGTTCCAGTCCCCCCGAGCTTCAGCCGCAAAGCCAATCCAACGCAGCCAGGCTCATGTCACATCCTCAACAACGATTCTTCGTCGCCGGCGTGAAGCAGTTCCTGCCTTCCTACTTCACCGGTCGGTCGGTGATCGAGATCGGGAGCCTCAATCTCAACGGTTCGGTCCGCGAGTTCTTCCAGGACTGCAGCTATCTTGGCCTCGATGTAGGGGAAGGCCCGGACGTCGACCTCGTCTGCCACGGCGAAAACCATGGCGGCGCCGCGAATGGCACGGACGTCGTCATCTCGTGCGAGGCCATGGAGCACAACCCACAGTGGAAGAAAACCTGGCTCAACATGCTGCGACTGGTGAAGGACGACGGCCTCGTCGTCATGACCTGCGCCACACCGGGACGGCGCCAGCATGGCACCGTGGAGTTCAACCCCTACGACTCGCCGCTGACCATCGGCAAGAGCCAGAACTACTACCGGAATCTCGCGGCCTCCGATTTCACGGAACTGCTCCAGCACGACGCCTGGTTTTCTGTCTGGGGATTCTTCGAAGATCGCAGCAGCCACGACCTGTACTTCTTCGGCGTGGGCAAGGAGGCCGGTGACGAAACCCGCGCGCAGGCGCTGCAGCTGCATGCCGCGCTGAAGGACCACTACCACAAGGTCAACGTGCTAGGCCACTACTGACGGCCCTTGCCCGTGCACTGCGCCCCATGACGACACTGCCCCGGCTCAACTTCACCTCGCTGTCCTCGCACGAAACCTGCGGCGACATCGTCGAAGCCTTCAGGCTGGCGGCGGAACGCCTCGGCTACCCGACCCGGTTCACCCACTGCTACATCGAGCCGGGTGAAATCAACATCCTGTTCTTCTTCTGGGATGTGCCATGGGAGCACATCGAGCAGCACCACCCCGACTGCATCGTCGTCAACTTCGAGCCGATGGTGCATGGCACCCATGCATGGAACGATCGCTATCTCGAAGTGCTCAAGCGCTGCTATCTCTGGGAATACAGCAAGACGAACTTCCAGCGGCATCGCCAGCTCGGCTACCGCAACGCGGACTATGTCGCGCTCGGCTGGGAGCCCGACGCCGCGGAGATCATGCCGCTGGAAGACGTCCTCCCCGACGAGCAGCAGGACATCGACGTCGTTTTCTTCGGCTCGCTGACACGCCGGCGCATCGACATCCTCGAAGGACTGATGGCGCGCGGCCTGCGCGTCGAAGTCAACCGGGGGCGAGCCTGGACGCTGGAAGAGCGCAACGGCTTCATGCGGCGCGCGAAGATCGTGCTCAACCTCCACAACTGGGAAGAGTCGCGCATCGTCGAGGTGCCACGGCTGTCGATCCTGCTGCGGCACCGCAAGGCGGTGGTCTGCGAGCTATACCCCGACAGCGAGATCGAGGCGTCGATCCGCAAGGCGGTGGTTGGAGCCCCCTACGAGAAGCTCATCGAGACGATCGAGCAGCTTCTTGCCGATGCACCCCGCCGGGCGAGACTCGAACGCGAAGGCCTGGCGATCTTCACCAGCGCGTTCGCAGCCCCTCTGGTAGGGCCGGCCATCGAGCGCTTCCTGAGCTGGCGCGCCCAGCAACCCGACCGCTTCGCCGTGCCGGCAACGCCGCCGCGCATCACCCTCTGCCTGGCAGCCGGCGATTCGCTCGAAAGCCTGGGGCGCAGCCTTCGGACCTGGGCGGCCCAGACCGCGGTGGAGCTCCACCTGGTACTGGTCGCGCGCGCGGGCATCGCCGGCCTCGAGGCCGTGCTGGCGGGATCGGGCATCGCCAGTTCGCAACTGGTCGCCCTGCCCTTCGCGTTCGACCGAGCCACGGCCCGCAACCTTGCATTCGCGCATGCGCAAGGCCACTACGTCGTCTTCGCCGACGTCGACGACGTTCCAGCGCCGCAACGGCTTCAGCGTCAGGCCTCGCTGCTCCAGGCTTGCCCCGACGTCGATATCGTCGGCTCCTGGTGCGAAACGCAGGAGGGCCCCTTCGAGTTCTCAGAGCGGCATCAGGACATCCTCGTGGAGTTCTTCGGCCCGCGCCCCTTGCTACTGTCGGCCTGCATGTTGCGCCGCAGCTTCATGGAGCGCAGCGGCGTGCGCCACGATCCCGAGTTCACGGCGCACGACGACTTCCACATGCTGTGCAAGAGCGCAGCCGCCGGTGCGCGCTTTGCGGTGATCCCCGAGCTTCTTCACAAGCCGGCCACTCCGACCGGCTCCGTCGATGCAGCCCGCGCGGCAACGCTGGCATCGCGGGCGCGGGCGCTGGTTCTGGCCTACCTGCTGCCCCAATCGAGCGTCGAGCATGTGCACGAGATCGCCAAGCTCTACGACCTCTACTGGCCGCCGGTGCTCGACTTCGCGGAGAAGCTGCTGCTGATCCTCGCGCGCGCGAGCTTCAGGCCGGCCGCGGCACCGGAGCTGCAGCTGGTCGAGCATGAAACGCTGACGCGCGCATTGCGGCACGAGGCCTTGCGGCTGCTTCAGATCTTTTTCAACGCGGGGCTGGCGGACAAGGAATGGCTGGAGCGGCAGTTCGCGGTGCCCGAGATCGCCCAGTTCCTCGCGCCGGCGTCCAGCCAGTTGCCGGTACGGATCTTCAGGCTGGAACCAGCACCGGCGGCCGCCGAGCCGCAGGCCGCGAACGGCTGACCGGCCCGCTCAGCGCAGGCGCTGCGAGAGCGCATCCATCGAGGCCATGTAGGCCGAACGATAGGGCTCGTCCAGATTGATGAAGTGCACCAGCAGGGTCTCGTCGGAAGCCAGGTGCGGTGGCGTGTTGATGCTGAGGTTGTCGACGATGCCGTGCTCGTTCACCAGCCCCGCTCCGGACAGCACTTCGTTGGTGTAGTACTGATCGCCCTGGCTGCTGTAGACCGCCGACTTGTCATCGACCTCGCCGATGCGCTGCCAGATACGCGCCAGCAGCTCGGCGTTGCCTCGGGTATTCAGGAAACCCATCACGCCCGAGTTGAACGACCAGCCGCCTACGTCCTTGGCGAGCAGCAGCTCACGCCCATCGAGCAAGGCGTCGATCCGGCGACTCTGGTTGAGGAAGAGCACGTCGGCGTCAATCCAGATCACCCACTTGTGATGCGCGATGTGCTGCTGCAGCAGCCAGCTGCGCACCCACGATCCGCCGATGCCGGTGTCGACGGCTTCCGGGATCGCACGGTACACGTGGTACGCGTAGCCGTGCCGGTCGCAATAGCGCTTCACGTTGTGCTCGGACACCCGCGCGTAGCTGCCGACGTGGTGCGTGTAGAGCGTGACGAAAGCGATGTCGGCACCGGCGTTGTAGCTCGACACCCGCTCTTCCGACAGAGCAGGATAAGCCGCAGGCTGCAGCACGGGCTGGCCGTGGATCAGTGCATTGTTGACCTGCGCCACGAGCATGTCCTGCAGGTTCTGGTCGTGAAGCAATGCCTCGCGCCATCCGCCCTCGGGCGCCAGGATGGGCAGCGGCCCGAGGTTGACGACGAAGATGCGCGCCAGGAACCACTGCGGAATGCGCCACGACACGTTGACGTAGATGTCGCCGACCATGGCATTGCAGCCGAGCAGGCCGGCCGGACGCAGTCGTGCAGCTTCGTCGACGGCGCGATTCACCAGAGCGATGACATAGCCTGCGTCGTCCATCAGCCCGAGCAGCATGGCGCGGTTGGCTGCCGTATTGCGCAGCACCATCATGTTGGTCATCGCCGGACCGGGTCGGTCACCGCTGGGAGGCCCTTCGACGACCAGCGAATCCCGCCCCTGCAGCAGCACTTCGACGGCCACCGGGTGGAACACCACGGAGTCGCCGTCGAGGAACAGCAGCCAGTCGTTCTCCGGCAGCGCGCGCAGGTGGCGCAGGATCTGGCTGTATTTCGCGCTGTCGCGCAACGCGGGGTGACGGATGCGATCGGCCTCGATCCACTGGTGCGGGTATCCGAACAGCCGGCAATAGTGCGCGTGATTGCGCAGCACGGCCTCGTCCTTGCGCTGGAAGAAACTGAGGCACAGCGGCATCAGCGACTACTCCGCCAGGCGATCGCGCGAGAGGGTGCGCCTGGCGCTGCAATACGGCGCCGAGCCCGCAAGCGCAGCCCATGGCAGCGCCGCCGTATCGGGAAGCAAGGCCCTGCGGCGCGCTTCGCTGTCCAGGTTGCCCGCCCAGCGCCCTGAATCCCTGGCATCAGCGAAGCCCTGCAGCAATCCGTCGAGCGGCGCGCCGTCGCCGACGCTCTGGTTGCAAAGCAGCGCCATATCGCACCCTGCCTCCAACGCAGCCAGCGCCGCATCGGCAAAGCTGAGCAATTCGCCATCGATGTAGCGCCCGGCCTCCATGCTCAGGTCGTCGCTGAAGACCGCACCCTCGAAGCCGATCCGCTGCCGCAGGGTCTCTTTCAGCCACTTCTCCGAAAACCCCGCCGGCCGCTTGTCGACCTTCGGATAGATCACATGCGCCGGCATCACGGCCGCCAGCGAGCCCAACAGCCAGTCGTATGGCTTCGCGTCGTCGGCCAGGATGGCCTTGAGACTGCGCTTGTCCACCGGGATCTCGACGTGCGAGTCGGCGTGCACGAAACCGTGTCCCGGAAAGTGCTTGCCGCAGTTGCGCATGCCCATCTGCAGCATGCCGTGCATCACGCTCTTGGCCAGCAGCGCGACCACGCGCGGGTCGCGGTGGAAGCTGCGGGTGCCGATGACGCTGCTGCCGCCGTAGTCCAGGTCGAGCACCGGTGCGAAGCTGAAGTCGACGCCGCAGGCACGCAGCTCGCCGGCCAGCACCTGCCCGACAGCCGTGGCGGCCTGGGTGGCGCGCATGGCGTCGCGCATCCAGAGTTCGCCGAGCGCGCGCATCGTCGGCAGGTGGGTGAAGCCGTCGGTGCGGAAGCGCTGCACGCGGCCGCCCTCGTGATCGACGCAGATCAGCAGGTCGGGCCGGATCGACTTGATCTCGGCATTGAGCGCGGTCATCTGCGCGCGGTCCTGCCAGTTGCGGGCAAAGTGGATCACGCCGCCGACGAGCGGGTCGGCGAGGCGACGGCGGTCGGCGTCTGTCAGCGCCGTGCCGGCAACGTCGATGATCAGCGGCGCATGGGGGCGGTCTTCTGCAAGCCCGGCGGTCATATCTATATCTTCTCCACCACCACGAAGCTCGCGGCGTATTCGGTTTCGTCGGTCACGGTCACGTGGGCCGTGAGGCCCTGTTCCTCGAACCACTCCTTCAGGGCGCCGTGCAGCACGATGACCGGCTTGCCGCTGCGCAGGTTGGCGATCTCGCACAGGCGCCAGCTCATGGGCATGCGCATGCCCAGCCCGATCGCCTTGCTGAAGGCCTCTTTGGCGGAAAAACGGGTAGCGAGGTAGCTCAGGCCGCGCTTCGGCCAACGCGCGCTGCGGGCCTGCCAGACCTTGAACTCGGCATCGCTCAGCACCTTGCGGGCAAAGCGTTCGCCCTGGCGCTCGAAGGTCGCGGCGATGCGACGCAGGTCGCAGATGTCGGTGCCAATGCCGTAGATCATGCGGCGACGGCGCTCATTGTTGTTGCTGCTCTTGCTGCTGGCTCGCCTCACGGATGCAGCGCAGGTAGTCGCGCGTGGCGGCCGTGTAGCCGAGCTCGAGCGCGTCGGCGACGAAGGCGTGGCCGATGGAAACCTCCTGCACGCCTGGCACGGCGCGCAGGAAGGCCGTGAGGTTGTCGCGGCTCAGGTCGTGCCCGGCGTTGACGCCTAGGCCTGCCGCCATGGCCGCGCGCGCCGTTTCGGCATAGCGCGCGAGCACGGTCTGCTCGTTCGGGGTGCCGCGGGAGGCGGCGTAGCCTTCGGTGTAGAGCTCGACCCGGTCAGCGCCCACGGCCTTGACGGCGGCCATCATCTCGGGAATCGGGTCCATGAACAGGCTGACGCGCACGCCCAGCGCCTTGGCTTCGGCGATCAGCGGGCGCAGGCGCTCGGCGTCGTCGGGGAAGGTCCAGCCGTGGTCACTGGTCGACTGGGTCTCGCTGTCGGGCACGAAGGTGGCTTGGTGCGGCTTGAGCGCGCGCACGAAGTCCATCAGGTTCTGGAAGGGGTTGCCCTCGATGTTGAACTCGATGCCCGGCCAGTCCTTGGCGAGCAGCGCGGAAAGATCGCTCACGTCGTGCGCGCGGATGTGGCGTGCGTCCGGCCGCGGATGCACCGTGATGCCGTGGGCACCGGCGGCCAGGCAGGCCTGGGCGGCCTTCACCACGCTCGGAATGCCGAGGTGGCGCGTGTTGCGCACCAGCGCGACCTTGTTGAGGTTGACGGACAGCGAGGTGGCGGCGCTGGCGCCGGCTTGGCCCGGAGTGCTCATAGTGCTTGCAGGTCTCTCATCATTTGCCGCGTTCGCAGCGTGGACACGCCGCAATGGTAGTTGAGCAAGGCGCGCAGCTGGTTTCGCAGGGCACTGTTGCTGCCGGCGTTCATGGTGGCAATTTCACGCAAGGTGGCGGTAAATGGCGCGCGGTCGTCCAGCACGGCCTGCAGGGCCTGCCAGTCGACGCCGGTCAGCGCGGCCTCGTCGTCGCCGGCCTCGCGCAGGCCGGCCTCGGGCACGAGGCTGTAGCGCAGCCCGCCGGCGAGCGGCTCCAGCGTCAGGGTCTGGACGTCGAGCGACGGCAGCAGGCCGACTTCGCGCAGCAGCAGCAGCTCGAAGGCGCGCAGCGCGGCCGCCTGGGCCGCTGCCTGCGCACCGCCGTGCTCGCTCGCCAGCACCTGCACGACGCCGGCGTAGGCATCGAACAGCGCCTCGTGGGCGTCGTCGCGCGCCAGCAGGCGCAGCAGCAGCTCGTTGACGTAGTAGCCCGACAGCAGCGCCTCGCCGGTCGGCATCACGTGGCCGCCCATCCATTCGGCGCCCTTGAGCGTGCGGATTTCGGCGTCGCCGCCGTAGTTGAGTTGCAATGGCTGCAGCGGCAGCAGCACCGGGCGGAAGTTGGAACTGGGCCGCTTCGCCCCCTTGGCCACGAGCGCGATGCGCCCGTGGTGCCGGGTGAAGACTTCGAGGATCAGGCTCGACTCGCTCCAGTCGTAGCGATGGAGGACGTAAGCCGGCTCGTGCGAAACGCGGTGGGTGGCCATGTCAGTGAGCAGTCGAGCATCGAGGCTTCAGGCCGGCAAACGTCGCGGAACCGGCTTTGCCGGGCCGCTGGCGTTGCCCCCTGCAAGGGGGTTGGCGGCTACGCGAAGCGAGCAAGCCTGGGGGTTTGCCTGTTTATTCGTAGCCGAAGGAACGCACGCGCGCTTCGTCGTCGGCCCAGCCGGAGCGCACCTTCACCCACAGCTCGAGGAACACCTTGGCATCGGCCAGCTTCTCGAGCTCGACGCGGGTTTCCATGCCAATGCGCTTGATGCGCTCGCCCTTGTCTCCGATCACCATGGCCTTGTGGCCGTCGCGCTCGACCACGATGGTGGCGGCGATGCGCAGCAGGCGCTTCTGGCCCTTCTTCTGGGGCGGCTCCTCGTCGAACTTGTCGATGACGACGGTGGAGGTGTAGGGCAGTTCGTCGCCGGTCAGGCGGAACAGCTTCTCGCGCACCAGCTCGCCGGCGAGGAACTTCTCGCTGCGGTCGGTCAGCTCGTCCTCGTCGTAGAACCAGGGCTGCTCGGGCAGGTATTTCTCGCAGATGCCGAACAGGCGCTCGACGTCCTTCGGGTTCTTGGCCGACATCGGCACGTACTCGGCGAACTCGTGCTTCTCCTGCATGCTCTTCAGCCAGGGCGCGATGTCGCCCCGGCGGTGCACGTTGTCGAGCTTGTTGGCCAGCAGCACCGTCGGAATGCCCTTGCCGAGCAGCTTGAGCACGCGCTCGTCGGCCTGGGTGAAGCTGCCGGCCTCGACCACGAACAGGATCAGGTCCACGTCGCCGACCGCGCCCTGCACGGTCTTGTTGAGCGACTTGTTCAGCGCGTTGGCGTGCAGGGTCTGGAAGCCCGGCGTGTCGACGAACACGAACTGCGTGGCGCCCAGCGTGCGCATGCCGGTGATGCGGTGGCGCGTGGTCTGCGCCTTGCGCGAGGTGATGCTGATCTTCTGGCCGACCAGGGCGTTGAGCAGCGTCGACTTGCCCACGTTGGGCTTGCCGACGATGGCGATGAGGCCGCAGTGCTGGGGGCCTTGGTGGCCTTGGGAACCAGCGGCACCCTCGCCGCCTTCGGCATCTTCGGGTTCCGCTACGGGATTGATAACATCGTTCATTCTGGATTTCACGCGCCGCCGCGTGCCTTGAGCCGGATCAACATGGCCGCCGCGGCAGCCTGCTCGCCGGCGCGGCGCGAGCCGCCGATGCCGCGTTCGCGAAAGCCCAGCTCGGGCACCTCGCACTCGACATCGAAAGTCTGCTTGTGCGCCGCGCCCAGTGTGGCGGCCACGCGGTACACCGGCAGCTTCATTTTGTGACCCTGCAGCCATTCCTGCAATTCGGTCTTCGGGTCCTTGGCCGCGGCTTCCATGCGCGGGTTGATCTCGACCGACTCGTAGAGCCGGTGCACCAGCGCCTGGGCGGCGGCGAAGCCCGCATCGAGATAAACGGCACCGATCAGTGCTTCCAGCGCATCGGCCAGGATCGACGGCCGGTTCGGCCCGCCCGAGCGCGCTTCGCCTTCGCCAAGCCGCAGCAGCGGTGACAGTGCCAGCCCTACGGCCAGGCGATGCAGGGTGTCCTGTTTGACAAGGTTGGCCCGCACGCGCGAAAGGTCGCCCTCGGGCAGCGCCGACAGGCGCTGGTAGAGCAGGTGCGAGACCGCCAGGTTCAGCACCGAGTCGCCGAGGAATTCGAGGCGCTCGTTGTGGTCGGCCGAGAAGCTGCGGTGCGTGAGCGCGAGCTGCAGCAGCCGCGGATCGGAGAAGGTGTGCTGCAGGCGCGCCTGCAACGCGGCCAGGCTGCCGTCCACCTTTTTGGGTGCCGTGTTCAGCGGGTTTCGCCCTTGTACTTGAGCGTGAGGTAGGCCGGGCCGAAGAGCGGGATCTCGCGCTCGTACGAGTACGAAACCACCACCTTGTCGCCGACCTTCTTGATTTCGAGGTCCTTGCCGCTGACCGACTTGAAGTCGTCGATGGCCTGGGCGCGATCGAAGATGGCGCGCACCTCGGGCACCGTGGTGCCCTCCTTGGCCTTGTTTGCGGCCTTGTCGATGGCCTGCCATTCGATCAGCGTCGGAATGACCTGTGCGATGACCACGCCCAGGCACCCGAGCACGGCCGCGACGAACACCAAGCCGATGAACGAAATGCCACGTTGCTGCGCAGCGCTGCTGCGAACGGACCGATGTGCTCTCATGCCCTCATACCCCTCGAACTGTGCTTGCGATGAACGCTTGTTTATTGAAACGGACCGATGCGTCCCAGGTCGCCGAAATTCATCCAGACGAAGAAGGCCCTGCCCACGATGTTCTTGTCCGGCACGAATCCCCAGAAACGCGAGTCGGCCGAATTATCGCGGTTGTCGCCCATCATGAAATAGTTGCCAGGCGGCACCTTGCAGACAACGCCTTCGACCGAGTAGCGGCAGTTTTCGCGGAACGGGAAGTCGCTGGCGCCGGGCACGAATGCCGGCGAGGCATCGTCGTTGAGGATCTTGTGCTGTTTGCCGCCCAGGTTCTCGTCGAACTGCTTGAGCAGGCGCATCGATTCGCCGTCGAGGTAGTCGGCGGCAGCCACCTTGGAGACCGGCTGGCCGTTGATCGTGAGCTTCTTGTTCAGGTAGGCGACCTCGTCGCCCGGAATGCCGACCACGCGCTTGATGTAGTCCATGCTCGGCTTGGGCGGGTAGCGGAACACCACCACGTCGCCGCGCGCCAGCGGCGTGCCTTCGGTGATCTTGGTGTTGATGACCGGCAGGCGCAGGCCGTAGGTGAACTTGTTGACCAGGATCAGGTCGCCGGTCAGCAGCGTGGGCATCATCGAGCCCGACGGGATCTTGAAGGGCTCGTAGAGGAACGAGCGCAGCAGGAACACCACCAGGATCACCGGGAACAGGCCGGCGGTCCAGTCGAGCCACCAGGGCTGCATCAGCAGCCGCTCGCTCGCCTTGGCGTCGACCGTGTCGACCTGGTTGATGCCCTGCCCCGCCAGGCGCGCGTTGCGCTCGGCCAGCGAGGCTTCGAGCTTCGCGGCGGCCTGCTCGCGCCGCGGCAGGAAGTAGAAGCGCTCGGCCAGCCAGTAGAGGCCGGTGACCACCGTCGCCAGGAACAGCAGCAAGGCGAAGTTGCCCTCGATCACGTTGAAGTACCAGGCGCCGACGTAGGCGGCGAAGGCCGCGAGGACCAGGGAGGTGATGAATGCCATTTTTCGATCAGTCTTCGACTTGCAGGATGGCGAGGAAGGCCTCTTGCGGGACCTCGACGGAGCCGATCTGCTTCATTCTTTTCTTGCCCGCCTTCTGCTTCTCGAGCAGCTTCTTCTTGCGGGTGATGTCGCCGCCGTAGCACTTCGCCAGAACGTTCTTGCGAAGGGCCTTGATTGTCTCACGCGCAATGATGTTGGCCCCGATGGCCGCCTGGATCGCGACGTCGTACATCTGGCGCGAGATGATCTCGCGCATCTTCGAGACCACCGCGCGGCCGCGGAACTGCGACTGGCTGCGGTGCACGATGATCGACAGCGCGTCGACCTTGTCGCCATTGAGCAGGATGTCGACCTTCACCACGTCGGAGGCGCGGTACTCCTTGAACTCATAGTCCATCGAGGCGTAGCCGCGGCTCACCGATTTGAGCTTGTCGAAGAAGTCGAGCACGATCTCGCCGAGCGGCATCTCGTAGGTCAGCATGACCTGGCGGCCGTGGTAGGCCATGTTGATCTGCACGCCGCGCTTCTGGTTGGCCAGCGTCATCACCGGGCCGACGTAGTCCTGAGGCATGTAGAGATGCACCGTGACGATCGGCTCGCGGATTTCGGCCATGCGGCCGATGTCGGGCATCTTGGACGGGTTCTCGACCATGATGACCTCGCCGTCGTTCTTGAGCACCTGGTAGACCACGCTCGGCGCGGTCGTGATCAGGTCCTGGTCGAACTCGCGCTCCAGGCGCTCCTGCACGATCTCCATGTGCAGCAGGCCGAGGAAGCCGCAGCGGAAGCCGAAGCCCAGCGCCTGGCTGACCTCGGGCTCGTAGTGCAGCGAGGCGTCGTTCAGCTTGAGCTTCTCGAGCGCGTCGCGCAGCGAGTCGTACTCGCTGGCCTCGGTCGGGTAGAGCCCGGCGAAGACCTGCGGCTGGATTTCCTTGAAGCCCGGCAGCGGCTCGGTGGCGGTGAAGGCCGCGCCGCCAGTGCCCCCTTTGATCAGCGTGACGGTGTCGCCCACCTTGGCCGCCTGCAACTCCTTGATGCCGGCGATGATGTAGCCCACCTCGCCTGCCTCGAGCGCTTCGCGCGGCTGGTTGGCGGGCGTGAACACGCCGAGGTTGTCGGCGTTGTAGCTCGCGCCGGTCGCCATCATCTTGATGCGGTCGCCCTTGGCGAGGCGCCCGTCGACCACGCGCACCAGCATGACCACGCCGACGTAGGCGTCGAACCAGCTGTCGATGATCATCGCGCGCAGTGCGCCTTCCGGATTGCCGCGCGGTGCCGGCACCTTCGCGACGATCGCCTCCAGGATCTCGTCGATGCCCATGCCGGTCTTCGCGGAGCACGGGATCGCATCGCTCGCGTCGATGCCGATCACGTCCTCGATCTCGGCCTTCGCCGTGTCGGGGTCGGCCTGCGGCAGGTCCATCTTGTTGAGCACCGGCACCACCTCGACGCCGAGGTCGAGCGCGGTGTAGCAGTTGGCCACCGTCTGCGCTTCGACGCCCTGCGATGCATCGACGACGAGCAGCGCGCCTTCGCATGCGGACAGCGAGCGGCTCACTTCATACGAGAAGTCGACGTGGCCCGGCGTGTCGATCAGATTGAGGTTGTAGACCTTGCCGTCGAGCGCCTTGTACTGCAGCGCAGCCGTCTGCGCCTTGATGGTTATCCCACGCTCTTTTTCGATGTCCATCGAGTCGAGGACCTGCGCTTCCATCTCGCGCTCCGCGAGGCCGCCGCAACGTTGGATCAAACGGTCTGCGAGCGTCGACTTGCCATGGTCGATGTGCGCAATGATCGAAAAATTTCTGATGTGATTCATCAACGGGAACGCTTAAGTACTTGAATTGGCTCGTACGCAGAGTGCTACAGGCAAGAAAAAAGGGCGCGTCTTCTGGAGACGCGCCCTGAACCAACAAGCAATGGCAACTGCAGTAGTTGGAGCTTCATTGTAGGCAAAAAGGGAAGCGCGTACATCCGGGAACGGGGTCCAAAAGGGTCGTTGCAGGTCCACAACATCAAAGATACAAACAGGTTATCCACAGGATCGGTAGAGCAGTTACTGAACAACTTGTGGGCGATCTGTGGAGCACCGGTGGACTGCCAGCTGGCATCTCGCATGGTGAAGGTCGGGGCATTCCTTATGCGCCGACCAGCCGCCGAGAGTGCCTTATTCTACCGAAAACCGTCCTTAGCCCTTCTGAAAGTTAGTAGGCGCAAACCAAAATCAGCGTTTTCAGTCCGCCGGATTTTTTTGGAGGCCGGCGCCGGAACGTCGTAAACACCTCAAAAAAACGGCCCCAAACCCGACTACCGGGTGGGGCCACTTGACGCCAGAGCCGGTCAGCGTGTCTGCCGGATCAGCGCGTACTGCGCCCAGTCGCCACGGCGGAAGAGCACGCTGAGCGGCTTGCTCTTGTCGGACTTGGCAACGGCCGACTCGAACTCCCGCGCGTTCGATACATCGACATTGCCGACAGCCATGATGATGTCGCCCTCGCGCAGGCCCGCACGGGCCGCGGCGTCGCTGGCTGCATCGACCTTCACGCCGCCCTTCACCTTCAGCTCCTTCTTCTGCGCATCGGTGAGGTCGCTCACGGCCAGCCCCAGCGACTTGGCGGCGGCGGATGCCGGCGGCTTCTGCGCCGGCTCGTCGCGATCGCTCGCACGCTTGCTGGGCTTGTCGGGCTCGATCTCGGCGATGGTCACGCTGAGGTCGCGCGAGGCGCCGCGCCGGAACACGGTGAGCGTGCTCTTCGTGCCCGGCTTGGTGTTGCCCACCAGGCGCGGCAGGTCGCTCGGCTTCTCGATGGCCTTGCCGTCGAACTTGGTGATCACGTCGCCCGGCTCCACGCCGGCCTTCTCGCCCGGCGAGCCCGCCTCGACGCCGCGTACCAGCGCGCCCTGCGGCTTGCCCAGGCCGATGGCCTCGGCCACGTCCTTCGTGACCTGGTCGATCTGCACGCCGATGCGGCCACGCGAAACGCGGCCCGACGTGCGCAGCTGGTCGCTCACGCGGATCGCCTCGTCGATCGGAATCGAGAACGAGATGCCCATGAAGCCGCCCGAGCGCGAGTAGATCTGGCTGTTGATGCCGACCACCTCGCCGCGCATGTTGATGAGCGGACCACCCGAATTGCCCGGGTTGATGGCCACGTCGGTCTGGATGAACGGCAGGTATTCGCCGGTGTCGCGCTGCTTGGCGCTCACGATGCCGGCGGTGACGGTGTTCTCGAGGCCGAAGGGCGAGCCGATGGCCATCACCCACTCGCCCACGCGCAGCCTGGAGATGTCGCCGACCTTCACCGCCGGCAGGCCGGTCGCCTCGATCTTCACGACGGCGACGTCGGTGCGCTTGTCGGCGCCGACGATCTTGGCCTTGAACTCGCGCTTGTCGGGCAACGTGACCAACACCTCGGAGGCGTCTTCGACCACGTGCGCATTGGTCATCACGTAGCCGTCGGGCGTGAGGATGAAGCCGGAGCCCACACCACGCGGACGCTCTTCTTCCTGCGGCTGCTGCGGACGGTTCTGGCGCGGCCCCTGTCGCGGCTGGCCCGGCAGCGGCTGGCCGAAGAAGCGGCGGAAGAACTCCTGCATTTCCTCGTCCATCTCGCCGTTGCCACCGCGCTGCGCCACCTTCTCGACGGTGCGGATGTTGACGACGGAGGGACCGACCTGATCGACCAGATCGGTGAAGTCGGGCAGCGTGCGCGTCTGCGCGTGAACAGGCTCGACGGGAAGGAATGTGGCGCTGGCGGTCAGTGCGAGTGCGCATGCCAGCAGGCCGGAACGAAACTTGTGTCCCTCGACTTTGAAGATCATCGGCTTTCTTTCAAAAGAACAGAGCGGCGAAAAACAGGTCTATGAGTCTGCTGCGCGGGCTTGGTTCAGCGCAATTGGCGCTTCTCGGGCCCGTCAGCGCGTGCGCGCGAGGCTTTGTGCGAATGCGTTGAGCGTCTGCTGGGGCACTTCGCCGACCGCGGTCAGCCACCAGTCGCTGGCCGGCTCGGGCAAGCGGCGGCGGATCGCGTTGGTCGCGCCGATGGTCAGCACGCCGTCGCGGGGCGAGCGCGCGGGGTCGTAGCGTTCGATGAAGAGAGATACCGAGGCCAGGCCGTCGGAGAAGGTCCACTGGACGGTGGCGGCATCCTGCTGCTTTGCCTTGCCGCCGTCGTCACCCGTCGTGGGACGACGGAAGAAGCTTCGGGGCTTGAATCCGGCCACGGGCGTGCGCAGGGTCCAGCCTTCATCCTGCGCGTTGCTGCGTTCGAGTTCGAGCTTCTCGACCCGGTATCCCGCGGTGTTGGACATCATCTGCGCGAGCGCCTGCGCCTTCACCGGCGCATCGAGCTGCAGTTCGGAAAAAGCCGACTGCTCCACCACGCGGGAGTCGCTGTCGACGGTCTGCAGTTTCACCACGAGGCCCGAGCGGCGCTCGCTCCAGATGCGATAGCCGAAGCGCAATCCGTCATGCGGCACCAGCTGCACCACGTCGGCATCGAAGCCGGCGACGCGGTCCTTGCCGATCGCGCGCACGTCGTAGAAATCGCCGATCGAGGAATCGGGCTTGTCCGGCAGATTCGGGAAGAGATCGAGGTTCTCGCGCTTCTCGACCTTCACCACCTTCGCCTCCGGCAGGAAGGTCATGACGTTGCGATTGCGCCGGAAGGTGGAGCGCGGCGGCCCGGTCAGGGCTTCGATGCGCTCGATCTGGTGTTCGCCGTCGCGCACATGCCAGATGCGCGCGCTCGAAAGGTCGCCGCCCGGCGCCGACACCACGAAGGTGCCCACGTAGTTGCGCTGGCGGGCGCCGGTGTGCATGCGCTGCAGCCACTCCGTGACGCTCATCGCGGGCGGCTCGTCCGTCTGCGCGGTTGCCGCACTCTTCGCATTCGCGGTGCCCGAGCGGGTCTGCGCGGTGGCAGCCTGCGCGAGGCAGAAGGCAGCAAACACAAGCACGAAGGCGCGTGCGGAGAACGGCATCGGAACGGTCATTACGGGCGGCTACGGGTGCTGCTCGCGCTCATCAGCGCGTCGGGCCCTCGAAAGTGGCGTTGCGCAGGAAGCCGGAGGGCATTTGCGAAGCGCCGCCGGCCTGCTGGTGCGCTTCGAGGAGTTGATCCAGGCGCGGGTCGCGCAGCATGACCTGCGGATTGCCGTTGCCCACGATCACGCGGGTCGGGGTCAGCGTGTTGCCGACGGCCTGGGGGCCGTTGACCGCGGCCGCGGCAAGCACCGAGTTCACGGCCGGTGCCGGCTGCTGTTGCTGCTGCACCGAAGCCAGTTGAGCACCGCCTTGCTGCGGCACGGCCGAGCCGTTGCCGACCAGGGTCCAGCTGATGGCGGCAACGGCCATCAGCGATGCGGCGCCGGCCACCAGCTTCCAGCGGAACACCGGCTCGTTGGCCGCTTCCGCCCTGCGCTGGACCGGCATGGCCACGGCGACGGGCTCCGCCACCGGGGCCATCATCACCGGCTCTGCCGCCAGCCGCTGCTGGAAGCGCGCCAGGAAGGCCGAGGTGTCGCTGCACGGCGAATGCGAACCCGAGCGCAGCACGTCGCCCACCACGTGGTAGGCCTGCCATGTCGCGCGCGACTCGCCTTCGGCGCCGATCGCCTCGATAGCCTGAGCGAACGCCTCGCCCTGCAAATGACCATCCGCAAGTGCGGACACCTGTTCCCGAACCGTCATCGTCTGATTCATTTCATTCACCTGCTTACTACCAACGCTTGCCGGACTGGTTGTCCAGCAACGGCTTGACCCTGGCCGAAATGGCCTCGCGCGCTCGGAAAATCCGCGAACGCACCGTGCCGATAGGGCAATCCATGACCTCGGCAATCTCTTCGTAACTCATGCCCTCGATCTCGCGCAGCGTGACCGCCTGCCGAAGTTCGGCAGGGAGCGCTTCCATGGCTGCCTCGACGGCGCCGGCGATTTCGTTCGCCGCCATGACCGATTCGGGGGTTTCGTCGCTGGTTGGTTCGTTTCCGGGACGGTAAGTTTCATCCTCATCCTCGGAAGAAGGCCTCAGAGCCGCCTCGGAGACGGTGGGATCGCGCTTCATGTCCACCAGCGCCTTCTTGGCGGTGTTGACGGCGATCCGGTAGAGCCAGGTATAGAACTGCGCTTCGCCGCGGAACTGGTGCAGGGCGCGGTAGGCGCGAATGAAGGTTTCCTGCGCGATGTCCTCGATCAGGTCGACATCGCGCACCATCCGCCCGATCAGGCGCTCGATGCGGCGCTGGTACTTGATGACCAGCAGTTCGAAGGCCTTCTGGTCGCCTGCGACGGTGCGCTGGACCAGTTGGAAATCGACCTCGCCCGGACGCGCCGCCGCGGCGGGCGCGTCGTTCAGGCCGGAGTCCGGCGGCACGGGCGGGGAAGTGGTCATCGAAGAAGGTTCAGGGCGCGTCGGCCGGAGCTGTCGCGCGCCAGGGGTCGGCCGCGGGCATGGCGGCCGGGGGGCGCGAATATACCGCGCGGCGCAGATCGCGCCAGCGCTCGGGCATGGCCCGCTGCTCGATCCAGATCCAGCGCCGGGCACGGCCCGGTTCGCTCAGGCGCAGCAGCATCAGCGACTGGAAGTCGAGCGCCACGGAGGCACGCGCGACGTGCACGCCACGGGAGGCCTGATTGCCTGTCAGCGACCAGTAAAGGCCGTCGAAGTGCAGGACGCCCGCGCCTTCTTGCCGCAGGCCGAAACCCGCGGCGACGCCCGCGAACACGACACTGAGAACCAGCAGGAGATGACGCCATCCGACGCTATCGAAGAGATAGCAGGACGCACCTGCGCAAAGAGCCCCCAGCGCCCAGAGAACGACAAGAATCCGGGTTGCGCCACGCGAGCGCCCCACCGGATAGGTCACCGACGGCGCGCTGTGCATGACAGAGCGACGCTCAAGCGCGCTTGAACACCAGCGTGCCGTTGGTGCCGCCGAAGCCGAAGTTGTTCTTGACCGCGACATCGATCTTCAGATCGCGCGCCTCATTGGCGCAGTAGTCGAGATCGCACTCCGGATCCTGGTTGAAGATGTTGATGGTCGGAGGGCTCTTCTGCTCGTGCAGCGCCATCACGGTGAACACCGACTCGATGCCGCCCGCGCCGCCCAGCAGGTGGCCGGTCATGGACTTGGTCGAATTGACGACCAGCTTCTTCGCGTGGTCGCCGAAAGCCAGCTTGACCGCATTGGTCTCGTTGACGTCGCCGATCTGCGTGGAAGTGCCGTGCGCGTTCAGGTATTGCACCTGGTCGGCGTTGACGCCCGCGTTCGACAGCGCCATGGCCATCGAGCGGCGGGGGCCGTCGACGTCGGGCGCGGTCATGTGATACGCGTCGCCCGTCAGGCCGAAGCCCGCGACCTCGGCGTAGATCTTGGCGCCGCGCGCCTTGGCGTGTTCGTATTCTTCGAGCACCAGCACGCCGGCGCCCTCGCCCAGCACGAAGCCGTCGCGGTCCTTGTCCCATGGGCGCGAGGCCGTGGCCGGATCGTCGTTGCGGGTGCTCAGTGCGCGAGGCGCGGTGAAGCCGCCGATGCCGAGCGGGGAGATCGTCGATTCCGCGCCGCCGGCGATCATGACGTCGGCGTCGCCGTACTCGATCATGCGAGCCGAGGTGCCGATGGCATGCAGGCCGGTGGTGCAGGCGGTCACGACCGCGATGTTCGGGCCCTTGAAGCCGTACTTGATCGAGACGTGGCCCGAGATCATGTTGATGATCGAAGCCGGCACGAAGAACGGCGACACCCGGCGCGGGCCGCGGTTCATCAGCTCGCCGTGCGTTTCCTCGATCATCGGCAGGCCGCCGATGCCCGAGCCGATGTTGCAGCCGATGCGCACGGCCTGCTCATAGGAGAGCGCTTCGCCGGTCGGCAGTCCGCTGTCCTGCACCGCCTGGATGGCGGCGGCGAGCCCCAGATGAATGAAGCGGTCCATGTGACGCGCTTCCTTCTCCGAGATGTATTGGGTGATGTCGAAACCCTTGACCTCACCTGCGAACTTGCAGGCGAAGGCGCTTGCATCGAACGCGGTGATGTTCGCAATGCCCGACTTCCCGGCCAACAGGTTGGCCCAGGATTCGGCAACGGTGTTTCCGACAGGAGCGATGCAACCGAGTCCGGTAACGACGACGCGGCGTTTGGTCATGCCGGCAAACCTTTCTGAAAGCGCTGAACAGTTGCCTGTCGGCGCGTGCGGTTCAAGAAAAAGCCGCCGGCCGCAGTTGCAATGTTGTTGTCAGCTGGCCGATCAGGCCTTTTGATTCTTGGTGGCGTAGTCGACGGCGTTTTGCACCGTGGTGATCTTCTCGGCGTCTTCGTCGGGAATTTCGATGCCGAATTCGTCTTCGAGTGCCATCACGAGTTCGACCGTGTCGAGAGAGTCGGCGCCGAGGTCAGCCACGAAAGCCTTTTCGTTCGTCACCTGGGACTCTTCCACGCCGAGTTGCTCGGCGATGATTTTCTTGACACGTGCTTCGATATCGCTCATTTGGTTCCCTCTGAGGGTTGTAGGTAATCGGTGGATTTTAGCCGGGCGCATTGTGGCATTTGCCGTGCCCCCGGGACGGAGAAAACTTGCGCCTTGCGGCTACATGTGCATGCCGCCGTTGACGTGCAGCTCCTGCCCCGTGACGTAGGACGCCTGGGGCGATGCGAGGTACGCCACCGCGTGCGCGATGTCGGCCGGCTTGCCCAGGTGGCCCAGCGGGATCTGCTGGAGCAGCGCCTGTTGCTGGGCTTCGGGAAGGCTGGCCGTCATGTCGGTCTCGATGAAACCGGGGGCGACGCAGTTGACGGTGATGTTCCGGCTGCCCAGTTCGCGGGCCAGCGCACGGGTCATGCCCGCCACGCCCGCCTTGGCGGCCGCGTAGTTGGCCTGGCCGGCATTGCCGGAAGCGCCCACCACGCTGGTGATGCTGATGATGCGGCCGTAGCGCTGCTTCATCATCGGGCGGATCACCGCACGCGAGAGCGAGAAGACGGCCTTGAGATTGGTGTCGAGCACCGCATCCCAGTCGCTGTCCTTCATGCGCATGGCGAGCGTGTCGCGCGTGATGCCGGCGTTGTTCACCAGCACGTGGATGGCGCCGTATGCCTGCACGATCTCGTCGATCAGGGCCTCGACGGCAGCGCCGTCATTGACGTTCAGCGCGCGGCCGCGGCCGTCGTACGCGCTCAGCGCCGCGGTGATCTTGGCCGCGCCGTCATCGGTGGTACCGGTGCCCACGACCTTGAGGCCGCGCTGGGCCAGCTCCAGCGCGATCGCCGCGCCGATGCCGCGCGTCGCGCCGGTGACCAGGGCAACCTGCCCTTCGAATTTGGGAATGCTCATAAGAAAAGTATGGGGGCCTTGGCGCCGTCAGCCGGCGAGCGATTGTCGGGTGTCCGCGAGCGTTGCCGGGTCGTACACCGACGCGGCTTCCAGATCGGGGGCAATGCGCTTCACCATGCCGGCCAGCACCTTGCCGGGACCGCACTCGATGATGGCGGCTACACCGCGCAGTTTCAAGGCCTGCACGCTCTCGACCCAACGCACCGGGCCAGCGGCCTGGCGCACCAGGGCGTCGCGGATGCGGTCGGCGTCGGTTTCGACGGCGACGTCGATGTTGTTCAGCACAGGGATCTGCGGCGCAGCCAGCGTGACCGAAGCCAGCTTCTCGCGCAGCGCTTCCGCCGCGGGCTTCATCAGGCTCGAATGGAAAGGCGCCGAAACCGGCAGCAGCAGCGCGCGCTTGGCGCCGTTTGCCTTCAGCAGCTCGCAAGCTTTGTCCACCGCAGCTTTGCTGCCGGCGATCACCGTCTGCACCGGGTCGTTGAAGTTCACCGCTTCAACGACTTCCGCGCTGCCGGCGCCGAAACTGGCCGTGGCTTCCGCACACCCAGCCACCACCTTGCCCGACTCCATGCCAAGCACGGCAGCCATCGCGCCGACGCCCACAGGCACGGCCTGCTGCATCGCCTGTGCACGGAAGCGCACCAGCGGCGCGGCCTGCGCCAGCGTCAGCACGCCCGAAGCAACCAGCGCCGAATACTCACCGAGCGAATGCCCCGCCACGACGGAAGGCTTCGCGCCACCCTCGGCCAGCCATGCGCGCCATGCGGCCACACCAGCCACCAGCATCACGGGCTGGGTGTTCGTGGTGAGCGCCAGCTCTTCCTTCGGGCCGTTCTTGATCAGGGCGCCGACATCTTCGCCGAGCGCCTCGGACGCCTCACGCAGCGTTTCGGCCACGGCCGGATGGTCGCCCCAGGCGTCGAGCATGCCGACAGCCTGCGAGCCCTGCCCCGGAAAGACAAATGCAAAGGATTTCATTGTTTACGCGTCGTCTCGCATTGCCGGCCCCTTCCGGGGCACCGCAACGCACTAGCTAACTACAGATTCAACAGCACCGCGCCCCAGGTGAAGCCGCCCCCCACGCCCTCGAGCATGAGCGTTTCGCCTTTCTTCACCTTGCCCGAGCGCACCGCCTCGTCGAGCGCCAGCGGAATCGAGGCGGCGGAGGTGTTGCCGTGCTCGTTGACCGTGACGATCAGCTTCTCGCGCGGAAGCCTCAGCTTCTTCGCGGTGCCCTCCATGATGCGGATGTTGGCTTGGTGCGGGATGAGCCAGTCGATGTCGGTGTCTACCTTGCCGGCCTTTGCCAGCGTGGCACGCGCCGCCTCTTCGAGCACGCGGACCGCGAGCTTGAAGACGGCCTGGCCGTCCATGTGCAGCAGCGGCGTGCCCAGCACGTTGCCGCCCGAAACGTGGCCCGGCACGCAAAGAATGCCGACGTGCTTGCCGTCGGCGTGCAGGTCGCTTGCCAGGATGCCGGGCTCCTCGCTGGCCTCGAGCACCACCGCGCCCGCGCCGTCGCCGAACAGTACGCAGGTGGTGCGGTCGTTGAAGTCGAGGATGCGGGAGAACACTTCGGCGCCCACCACCAGCGCACAGCGCGCGGTGCCGGTGCGGATCATCGCGTCGGCGACGGTGAGCGCGTAGACGAAACCGCTGCAGACCGCCTGCACGTCGAACGCCGGGCAGCCGGCAATGCCGAGCTTGTTCTGGAGGATGGCTGCCGACGACGGAAACACCATGTCCGGCGTGGAAGTCGCGACGATGATCAGGTCGACGTCGCTGGCCTTGCGGCCGGCCGCCTCCAGCGCGTGCCGGGCCGCCTGGAGACCGAGGTCGCTGCTGGTGACATCCGGCGCGGCGAAATGCCGGGCGTGAATACCGGTGCGCTCGACGATCCACTGGTCGGAGGTCTCGATGCCTCGCGTAGCCAGATCCTTGGCGAGATCGTCATTGGTCACGCGGCGTGGAGGCAGGTAGCTGCCGGTGCCGGTAATGCGTGAATAAGGAGTCATCAAACGTGAAGGGCTGTCGCGTCGACCGGCGCCGCCGGTTCCTGCCGCGCGAGCAAAGGCGCGGCGTGGGCGATGCGGGCCCGCACGCGATCGAGCAGGTTGTTGCGAGCGGCATCATAAGCGCGATCCAGCGCATGACCGAAAGCCACCTCGTCAGCCGAGCCATGGCTCTTGAAAACCAGTCCACGCAGGCCCAACAAGGCGGCACCGTTGTAGCGACGATGATCCAAGCGACTTTTAAACGCTTTTAGGACCGGATAAGCAACAATTGCCGCAATTTTGGTGAAAAGGCTTCGCGAGAATTCGACCCGGATGAACTCGCCGATCATCGACGCGACGCCTTCGCTGGCCTTGAGCGCCACATTTCCGACAAAACCGTCACAGACGACAATGTCGGTCGTGCCCTTGAAGATATCGTTGCCTTCCACGTTGCCGTAAAAGTTCAGATCCTTGGAATTGGCGGCCGTACGCAGCAGTTGGCTTGCTTTCTTGATCGTTTCGCTGCCCTTGATGGCTTCCTCGCCAATATTGAGCAGGCCGACCGAAGGCGCCTCGTTGCCGGTCAGCGCCGAGACCAAGGCCGAGCCGAGCACGGCAAACTGAAGCAGGTCTTCGGCATCGCAATCGACGTTGGCGCCGAGGTCGAGCACCGTCGTTGCTCCGCCCTTGGCATTGGGGAGCTGCGGCGCGATGGCCGGGCGGTCGATGCCTTCCAGCGTCTTGAGCAGGTAGCGCGCGATCGCCATGAGGGCGCCGGTATTGCCGGCGGAAACGGCCGCCTGGGCGGCGCCGTCCTTGACCTGCTGGATTGCGACGCGCATCGAAGAATCCTTCTTCTTGCGCAGGGCGATTTCGATTGGATCGTCCATGCCCACGACTTCGCTCGCAGCGACGATACGGGCACGCGGATGGTCAGCAAACCCGGCCAGCGCGGCCGGCGCGCCGACAAGCAGCAACGAGGCATCGCCGTGCCGCTCGAGGAACGCGCGGCAGGCCGCGAGCGTGACGCGCGGCCCATGATCACCCCCCATGCAATCCACGGCGAGCGTGATTGCGGAAGGCGCAGCGGTGTTTTCGGAAAAAGAAGGCGTAGCCATCAAAACAAAGGCCCGACGCTACGGCAAAAGTAGCTTCGGGCCTTGGCCTTGGGATGCGAGATCAGGCTTCGGACTTGTTCTTGAGAACCTGGCGGCCACGGTAGAAACCGTTCGGGCTGATGTGGTGGCGCAGGTGGGTTTCGCCGGTGGTCGGCTCCACGGCGATGCCGGGCACGACCAGTGCATTGTGGGAACGGTGCATGCCGCGCTTGGAAGGCGACTTCTTGTTTTGCTGGACGGCCATGATGGCTCCTGGACTGTTAGGTTGGTGATTGGATGCGGGCTCAAGCGGTGGCAATAAACGAAACCCGCAAAACCCGGAGGCATGTATGGAATGCCCCTGTCGTCGTTTCGTGTATCGCTGCTCACGGCGGCGCGCGCGAAGCCCATGATTATAGCCCAGCCTGAGGCAAAGGGCTACTTTCCCTCTTCCGGCTTGCGCGAACGCAACGCACCGAGCACGGCAAAGGGGTTCGGCTTGGCCTCTTCGGCGGCCTTGAAGTCCTCGTCGCTGGACGAAAGCCGCACCGGCGTGGGACAGACCTCATGGGCCGGCATGACGGGGATTTCCATCAGAAGCTCGTCTTCGATGAGGGTATGGAGGTCGAAATCCCGGCTCACGACGAGCAAATCTTCCTCGGATTCCTCGTCTTCCGCCTCGGCGACCTCCTCGTTGGCGACGAAGCGGAACCAGCGGTCCACGGTAAGCGATGTATCTACAGGCGACAGGCAGCGCTGGCAAACCAGCGGCACGACGGCCTCGGCCTCCAGATGGAGCCAGGGCACCGGCTTGCCATCCGCGCCGGGGCGGTCTTCGCCGTGGGCCGTCCAGTTCACCACCGCATCGGGAGCGGGAGCAGCCAGTTCGGCGACCAGGCGTGCGTATTTCGGAACCGGATCTGCGGCTTCCATCGTGGCGCCAGCGGCGGCGAAACCGGGCACATTGAGCCGTTCGGGGGCGAATTCTCTCTTCATCCACGCCAGTCTAGCGCGCCAGCCATCCGGCCGGCATGGGACATGCCTGAGGGTTTTAGGCGGCTCACGCACAATCGTCGGCATGCAACGCACAGTGATCCTCGCTTCCACCTCGCGCTATCGCCGCGAATTGCTCACCCGCCTGCGCCTGCCCTTCGACGTGCACTCGCCGGAAGTGGACGAAACACCCTTGCCCGGCGAAACGCCGCACGACCTCGCCGTCCGCCTCGCGCTCGAAAAGGCCAATGCCGTGGCCGCCCGTTTCCCCGAAGCCGTGGTCATCGGCTCGGACCAGGTGGCCGATCTCGCCGGCGAAGCGCTGGGCAAGCCCGGCGACCACGCCAGGGCCACCGCCCAGCTGCGCCGCATGCGCGGCCAGACGCTGATCTTCCAGACCGCCGTGGCCGTCGTCTGCAAGGCCACGGGCTTCGTCCAGCGCGACATCGCCCCCGTGCGCGTGGTGTTCCGCGATCTCAGCGACGCCGCCATCGAGCGCTACCTGCAGGCCGAACAGCCCTACGACTGCGCCGGCAGCGCCAAAAGCGAGGGCCTGGGCATCGCGCTGCTGAACACCATCGACAGCGACGACCCGACCGCGCTGGTCGGCCTGCCACTGATAAGAACCTGCCAGATGCTGCGCGCCGCGGGGGTCGACCTCCTATGACGCAGAAGGAAAAAGGCAAGCTCTATCTCGTCCCCGCGCCGCTCGATTTCGGCTGCGAGGCTCAAGCCCCGTTGCAGGATGCCCTGCCCTTGGGCACCTTGCAGACGGCCGCCGGCATCACGCACTGGATCTGCGAGAACGCGAAGTCCGCGCGCGCCTACCTGAAGCGCATCGACGCCGTCGCGCCGCTCGCCGCGCCCCTGCAGGCGCAGAACATCCAGGAACTGCCGCGCGAAGTGCACAAGAAGGGTGACCATGCCGGGCAATTCGACGCCCGCCCCCTGCTCGCCGCCGCGCTCGAAGGCCACGATGTCGGCCTGCTGAGCGAAGCCGGTATGCCGGCGGTGGCGGATCCGGGCTCGTCGGTAGCGCGCGCCGCGCACGACCTTGGCCTCGCCGTGGTGCCGCTGACCGGCCCCGTCTCCCTGTTGCTTGCGTTGGCCGCGAGCGGGCTCAACGGCCAGAACTTCGCCTTCGTCGGCTACCTGCCGCAGGACGCCGGCGAGCGCCAGGCCCGCATCCGCGAGCTCGAGGCGCTGGCGCTCAAGTCGGGGCAGACGCAGCTCTTCATCGAGACGCCCTATCGCAACGCCGCACTGCTGCAGGCACTGACGCAGACGCTGCAGCACAACACCCGCCTCGCCGTGGCACGCGGCCTGACGCTCGCCAACGCCCACGTGCGCAGCGAGACGGTCAAGTCCTGGCGCGCCGCGAAGCCCCAGCCCACCACTGACGAACGCCTGCCCGCCGTGTTCGCGATCGGCCGCTGATGATGGTGGCCATTACCGCAGCCACGCGCTGGGCTTCGCGCGCGCAGTTCTTCGCAGCCGGCTTCATCTTCGCGACCTGGGGCGTGCACGTGCCCACGGTCAAGGCGCACTACGGCATCGACGAGGCCCAGCTCGGCCTGGCCATGCTCGCGGCCGGCGCCGGAGCCATGTTCGGACTGACCAGCGCGGGCCGCTGGATCGGCCGCAACGGCCCGCGGCGCATGGCCGGCATCTGCGGCGTCGTCTACGCGCTGCTGCTGGCAGGCCTGATCGCCATGCCGGGCTACGCGGCGCTGCTGGTGCTGCTGGCAGCCTTCGGCCTCGTGACGAGCGTGTTCGACGTGTCGATCAACACGGAGGCCGCCCAGCTCGAGCTGCATGGCGGCACGCCGCTGATGAGCGGCATGCACGGCATGTTCAGCCTCGGCGGCATGGCCGGTGCCGCGAGCGGCAGCGCCGCGCTGGCGGCCGGGCTCGGCGCGCAGGCGCACCTGCTGGTGGTTGCAGCCGGCATGACGGTGCTCGTCGCACTGGCCTCCACACGCATGCTGCCCCGCCCTGCCACCAGCGGTGCGACCGAAGTCGACCACGGCTTCCTGCTGCCTCGCGGCACGCTCGCCGTGCTGGGCGTGCTCGCCGCGCTGGGCCTGATCGCCGAGGGCGCGATCTACGACTGGAGCGTGCTCTACATGCAGCAGGAAATCGGCAGCCCGCAGCAGCAGGCCGCGCTGGCGTACGCGAGCTTCTCGGCGGCGATGGCGGCTGCGCGCTTCGGCGGCGACGCCCTGCGCGCGCGCTTCTCGCCGGCTGCGCTGCTGCTCGGCAGCGGCCTGCTGGCGGCGGCATCAATGACGCTGGTGCTCATCACCGATCTGCCCTGGCTGGCACTGGTCGGCTTCGCCGGCGTGGGGGTAGGTTTCGCGAACGTGGTGCCGATCCTGTTCTCGGCCTCCGCGAAGGTGCCCGGCATCGAGCCCGCGCGTGGCATCGCGTCGGTCTCGGCCGTGGCTTATCTCGGGTTCATGGCAGGCCCGGCGGTGATCGGCCTGCTGGCGCGCGCGACCTCGCTGACGGCGGCGCTCTACGTGGTGGTGGTCTTCGCCGCGGCGCTGGCGGCATCGGCGCGCTACACGGCCGGCGGCGAAGCCAGGTAAGAAACGATCAGCGCAGCGCCGGCGTGGCGTGCATCAGGCGCACGGTGGTCTCGGCCATCGCCGCGCCGAACTTCTTGGCCAGCTTCTCGGCCACGTTGTCGCGGCGGGTGTAGTCGATCACCTCTTCGGCCTTGATCACTTCGCGCGCCACGTAGTCGACATTGCCGAGCTGGTCGGCCAGGCCGTACTCGACGGCCTGCTCGCCGCTCCAGAAGAGGCCGCTGAACAGGCCCGGGGTATCGAGCTTGAGGCGGTCGCCGCGGCCGGCCTTCACCACATTGATGAACTGCGTGTGGATCTGGTTGAGCATGGTCTGCGCATGCGCGCGCTGCGCGTCGCTCATCGGGCTGAACGGGTCGAGGAAGCCCTTGTTCTCGCCGGCCGTCAGCAGGCGGCGCTCGACGCCCACCTTCTCCATCACGCCGGTGAAGCCGAAGCCGTCCATCAGCACGCCGATGCTGCCGACGATGCTGGCCTTGTCGACGTAGATCTTGTCCGCCGCGGCGGCGATGTAGTAGGCCGCCGAGGCGCAGGTTTCCTCGACCACGGCATAGACCGGTTTCTTGTACTTGGCCTTCAGGCGCTTGATCTCGTCGTTGATGATGCCGGCCTGCACCGGGCTGCCGCCAGGGGAGTTGATCAGCAGGACCACGCCCTTGGCGCCCTCGTCCTCGAAGGCTGTCTTCATGGCCGCGACCACGAACTCGGCGCTCGCGTCGCCGCCGTTGGCGATTTCGCCCTTGATCTCGACGACGGCCGTGTGCGCCGAGGTCTTGGCCGTGCTCGGCGTGCTGCGCGAGAACGCGGCCCAGGCCAGGAAGACGAAGAAGGCCAGCCAGGCCAGTCGCGTGAAGGTCTTCCAGCGGCGCGCGGCCTTCTGTTCGTTCAGCGAGGCGAAGGCGAGCTTCTCGAGGGTTGCGCGCTCCCAACCGGGGCGCTGCGTGGGATCTTTGGCCATGTTCGTGGAAGGGGCCCGCTCAAAAGGTTCGAACCCCGAGGGTTCGGTTCGGTTCGGGTCGGTCATGTCGGTCAGAAAGTCAGGGGGTGAAGGTTCCAGTCAGTATGCCAGTGCACCACGCCGTCATGCTCGCTCAGCGCGATCTTCACGAGGCCGCCGCGGCACGGGCCGCCCGCGCATTCGCCGGTGTCGGGCCGATAGGCCGCGCCGTGCGTCGCGCACAGCAGCCACTGGCCGGTGTCGTCGAAGAAGCGGTCGGGCTGGAAATCGAGCTCCATCGCGACGTGCGTGCAGCGATTGAGGAACGCATGCGGCCGGCCCTCGAAACGTATCGCGAAGGCGCGGCAGGTCTCGCCGCCGTAGATCACGTCGAAGGGCACCGCCAGGCCGCCTTCGGCCAGGTCGCAGGCGTTGCACAGCGGAATGCGTTCTTGATCGCTCATGGCGGCATCTTGATCGATTCTGTTCAGGCGTTTTCGAGCAGCCAGGCTTCGAGGTCGGCCACCGAATGGGCGACGTGCAGCGGCTTGAATTCGTCGAAGCTCGCGGGCTCGTGGGCGCCGTAGCTCACGCCCACGCTGGCGCAGCCGGCGTTCTGCGCGAGCTGCAGGTCGTGCGTGGTGTCGCCGATCATCAGGGTGCGCTCGGGCGGCACGTCGAGTTCTTCCATCAGCTCCAGCAGCATGCGCGGGTGCGGCTTGCCGAAGGTCTCGTCGGCGGTGCGCGAGGCGTCGAAGCGGTCGCGCAGCGCGACCGTCTTGAGCGCCTCGTTGAGGCCGCGGCGCGACTTGCCCGTGGCCACCGCCAGTTGGTGGCCGCGCTCGCGTAGCGCGTCGAGCATCTGCAGCACGCCGTCGAAGAGAACGATGTCGTCCTGGTGCTGCAGGTAGTGGTAGCGGTAGCGCGCGCCGAGTTCGGGGTATTTCTCCTTCGGCACATCGGGCGCCGCGCGCGCGAGCGCCTCGGCCAGGCCCAGGCCGATCACCCAGGCGGCGTCGTTCTCGCTAGGCTTCGCGCCGCCCACGTCGATCACTGCGGCCTGGATGCAGCGCACGATGAGGCGGGTGGAGTCGTAGAGCGTGCCGTCCCAGTCGAATGCAATCAGGTCGAAGCGCCGGGGTCTGTTGGAATCAGTCATGAACCTTGGAGGTGGGGTGTTGGGCCATCGCCTCGAGGGCGGCGGGAGGCATCAGCGAGAGCAGCTCGGACGGCAGGCTGGCCTGCAGCGCAACGCGTTCGCCGCTGGCCGGGTGATTGAACTGCAGCCGCCACGCGTGCAGGAACATGCGCCGCAGGCCCAGCTTGTGAAGGGCGCGCTGGCGATCGGCTTCGCCGTACTTGTCGTCGCCCGCAATCGGATGGCCGGCCGAGGCGAGATGAACGCGGATCTGGTGCGTGCGGCCGGTCTTGATCGTGACCGCCAGCAGCGACATCGGAGCCGACTCGCCCGGCAGCGAGAGCCCGGCCAGCACCCGCACCAGCGTGACGGCGCGCATGGCGTCCGGGTGGTCCTTGGCAACCACACGTACGCGGCGCTCGCCCGCGCCGGCCGAGCCGTCGGGCAGCAGATACCTGGCGAGAGGCGCGTCGAGCACCTTTTTGCTGGCCGGCCAGTCGCCTTCGACCAGCGCCAGATAGGTCTTGCCGGTCTCGCGTTCGCGGAACTGGTCCTGCAGCGCGACCAGCGCGCTGCGCTTCTTGGCGACCAGCAGGATGCCGGAGGTCTCGCGGTCCAGCCGGTGCACCAGTTCCAGGAACTTGGCCCCGGGCCGCGCGGTGCGCAGTTGCTCGATCACGCCGAAGCTCACGCCGCTGCCGCCGTGGACGGCCACGCCGGCCGGCTTGTCGACGGCAAGGACGGCGTCGTCTTCCAGCAGGACGGGAAATTCGCGCGCTGGCGCAGGCGGGGCGGCGCCCTCTTCCGCGCGCTGCGAAATGCGGATCGGCGGCAGCCGCAGCACGTCGCCGGCTTCGATGCGGGTCTCGGCCTGCACCCGGCCCTTGTTGATGCGCACCTCTCCCGACCGGATGATCCGGTAGATGTGCGTCTTCGGAACGCCTTTCAGATGGCGGAAAAGGAAGTTGTCGAGCCGCTGCCCGGCGGATTCGGCATCGACCGTGAGGAATCTGATGGCCGAATGCGGCGCCCCGGGTTCTCCTGCGGCCTGCAGGCCTGCGGGATTTCGAGCAGCCGCGGGCCCTTGCTTCGCACCTATAATGTTTTTCACCAGCGCGGTCATGTAAGTGCTTGATTAGACAGAAGTTTAGTCCACTGCCATCAAATACCCAGGGCGGCGCTGGGAGGTCGATGCCGCTTTGGCGCCGAGCTGCAAACCCCGCGCAATCGCGCAAAGTGGCAGACAAGGCGCCCAAGTCAAGCCGACACCCACGAAACACCGATACGGAATACCCCAGCCTGCAGCTTCCAAGCTGCCGGCGGATCGAAGCGAGTCCCTTGTTGTGTTGATGCTGCTGATTCGAATGTGCCTGCACTGGCTTGCGCCGGTGGCTTCGGCCATTCAGCCGTCCGCAGCGCGCGCCATCATTGCGCAACCGGCTATCAAAAAGATAGCTACCCAACACCGAATCTGGCTCGCGCCCATCCACGCGCCCCCACCCCGGCTGTCTTCTTGAGCTAACGCTCGAGAAGCCCGCCCGCGCCCTGCGCGGCAGCGGCAGCATCCGGGGCCCAAGCGGCAATTCCCTGGTTTCGCGGGCGTCGTCCGTGCATCGTTGGCTCGTCAAGGGCCGGTAGAACGATACATATAAGGACAACGCATCATGAAGCGGATGCTGATCAATGCCACGCAGGCCGAAGAACGCCGCCTGGCCATCGTCGACGGGCAGAAACTGCTCGACTACGAAATCGAAATCGAAGGGCGCGAACAGCGCAAGGGCAACATCTACAAGGCGGTCGTCACGCGCGTCGAGCCCTCGCTCGAAGCCTGTTTCGTCGACTACGGCGAAGACCGCCACGGCTTCCTGCCGTTCAAGGAAATCTCCAAGCAGTACTTCGCCGAAGGCGTGTCGGCCAGCCAGGCCCGCATCCAGGACGCGATCCGCGAGGGCCAGGAACTGGTCGTTCAGGTTGAGAAGGAAGAGCGCGGCAACAAGGGCGCGGCCCTCACCACCTTCATCTCGCTGGCCGGCCGCTATGTCGTGCTGATGCCGAACAACCCCCGCGGCGGCGGCGTCTCGCGCCGCATCGAGGGCGACGACCGCGCCGAGCTCAAGGAGGCGATGGACCAGCTCGAGTACCCCAAGGGCATGAGCATCATCGCGCGCACCGCCGGCATCGGCCGCTCGGCGCCCGAACTCCAGTGGGACCTGAACTACCTGCTCAAGCTCTGGAGCGCCATCGACGGCGCCGCCAAGGGCGGCAAGGGCGCCTTCCTGATCTACCAGGAATCCTCGCTCGTCATCCGCGCCATCCGTGACTATTTCAATCACGACATCGGCGACATCCTGATCGACACCGACGACATCTACGACCAGGCGCAGCAGTTCATGGCGCACGTCATGCCCGAGCATGCCTCGCGCGTGAAGCGCTACCGCGACGACGCGGCGCTGTTCAGCCGCTTCCAGATCGAGCACCAGATCGAGTCGGCCTACGCCCGCACCGTGCAACTGCCCTCGGGCGGCGCCATCGTCATCGACCACACCGAGGCGCTGGTCTCGGTCGACGTGAACTCGGCGCGCGCCATCAAGGGCGGCGACATCGAGGAAACCGCCACCCGCACCAACCTCGAAGCCGCCGACGAAGTGGCCCGCCAGATGCGCCTGCGCGACCTGGGCGGCCTGATCGTCATCGACTTCATCGACATGGACGAGTCGAAGAACCGCCGCGAAGTCGAAAGCCGCCTGCGCGACGCGCTCCGGCAAGACCGCGCCCGCGTGCAGTTCGGCTCGATCAGCAAGTTCGGCCTGATGGAAATGAGCCGCCAGCGCCTGAAGCCGGCGCTGTCCGAAGGCTCGTCGATCCCCTGCCCCCGCTGCGGCGGCTCGGGCCACATCCGCGATACCGAGTCGAGCGCGCTGCAGATCCTGCGCATCATTCAGGAAGAGTCGATGAAGGACAACACCGCCGCCGTGCACGTGCAGGTGCCGGTGGAAGTGGCCTCCTTCCTGCTGAACGAGAAGCGCACCGAGATCGCCAAGATCGAACTCAAGCAGCGCGTGAGCGTGCTGATGGTGCCCAACAAGACGCTCGAGACGCCCAACTACAAGCTCGAGCGCCTGAAGCACGACGACCCGCGCCTCGACCACATCGAGGCCAGCTACAAGATGGCCGACGAGATCGAGGACCCGACCTCGGTCACCCGCCGCTCGCAGGAGCCCACCAACAAGCAGACGCCCGTTATCAAGGGCGTGCTGCCCGACGCGCCGGCTCCGGTTGTGCCGCCCAAGCCCGAAGCCGTGCGCGCTCCCGCCGCACCGGCGCCGGTCGCTCCGCCCGTGGTGAGCGCGCCCGTTCCGGCGCAGACCGGCTTCTTCGCCTGGATCAAGAACCTGTTCGGCGGCAAGCCCGAGCCGGTCGCGGCTCCCGCGCCGGCGCCGATCCCGGTCGAGGCACCGAAGCCCCGCCGCGACGGCCGCCCCGGCCGTGACGGCGAAGCTCGCAGCGGCGAACAGCGCCGTGGCGGCCGCAACGGCGAAGGCCGCGGTGAACGCGGCGAGCGAAGCGAGGGCCGTGGCGAGAACGGCGGACGCCAGGGCGGCCGCGACGGCGAACAGCGCCGCGGTGGCCGTGGCGGCGAACGCCGCGAAGGCCGCAACGGCGAACAGCGCAACGAGCAACGCAACGAAGGCGCCAACAACCAGCCGCGCGAACAACGCGAGCCGCGCGAAGCCCGTGAGGCACGCGCACCGCGCGACGGCGAACAGCGCCGCAACGGACGCGGCGAGCGCCGCGAAGGCGAAGGCCGCGAAGGTCGCGAAGGTCGCAGCAGCGTGCTGCCGGCCGATGCGCTGGCAGGCACCGACCTCGAAGCCCAGCAACTGGCCGGCGCCGTTGCGGGCGACGAAGGCAACACGGCCGAACGCGCACCGCGCGCCCGTGGCGAGCGTCGCGAACGTGGCGAGCGCAATGAGCGTAGCGAGCGTGGTGAACGCAATGGCGACCGCGAACGCAACGCAGCCGAAGCCGGCGAAGGCGAGCAGCGCCAGCCCCGCAACGGTCGCGATGAACAGCGCGGCCCCCGTGGCGACCGCAACGACGGCCGCCGTGAACGCCGCGGCAACGACGCAGCGCAAGCCGAAGCGGATGCACGCGGCGCCGAAGCCGCTGCAGCCGACGCCGAGCAAGGCAGCGAAGCCGCCATCAACGGCAACGGCGAGCAGGCACCGCGCCGCGACGGCGAAGAGCGCCGCGGCCGTTCGCGCGACCGCTACGGCCGCGACCGCCGCGAACGCGGCCCGCGCGAAGAAGCCGAAGCCGGTGCCGCAGTGGCTTTCGCCGAAGGCTTCTCACAGCAGGGGCAGCAACAGGAGCCCCAGCAGCAACTGCCGCTGGCGTCCGAGCGCGTCGAAGCCGTGGAAGCCGTTGCCGTCGCAACGGAAGTCCGCGAGGCACCGCAGCAACAGCAGCCCCGTGCCGAGCGCCCCGCGCCGGTCGTCGCCGTTGCTGAAGCAGCAGCCGAGCAGATCGTGATCGAAAGCGCTTCCGCCAAGGCACCCGCGGCCGCCAACGGCCGCGCGCTGCCCAAGGTCCAGCCCTTCGAACTGCCGCTGGCAGAACTCGCGCAGATCGCCGAAAGCTCGGGCCTGCAGTGGGTCAACTCGGACGCCGAGCGCATCGCCCAGGCGCGCGCCGCGATCGAAGCCGAGCCGAAGCCGGTGCACGTGCCGCGCGAGCGCCCGCCGCTGGTGGTGCTCGACGAGGGCCCGCTGGTGCTGGTCGAAACCCGCCGCGACCTCGGCTCGATGTCGCTGCCGTTCGAACAACAGCAGCAGCAACAACAGCAGTAAAGCCTGCTGGAAGCAAATGAAAAACGGCGCCACTGGCGCCGTTTTCATTCATGCCTTCTGCATCGCCTTCCCGGGCAGGGGCAGCTCGGGCATCTCCAGGATCAGTTGCCCGAAGCGGCAGGCGCATTCGGTCTTGCCGTTCTCGCTCCAGATCAGCGAGAAATCCACGCTCGGCAGCTGCGGCAATCCATAGCGGCCGTCGACGATCTTCATGCCCGGCTCCACGTCCTCGCGCGTGAGCACCGTCACCGCCAGCCCCGCGAGCACCGCCGCGCGAATGCCGTGCTGGCTCGCCGAGGTGAAGACCACATGCCAGTCGAGCGCCATCGCATCCAGCGCCTCGCTCGCCACCTCGCGGTTGACGCAGGGCTTGGGAAAGAAAGCCAGCGGCAGCGAGGCACCGGGCGCCGCCTCGAAGGTTTCGGCCGCCGCCCACACCAGCTGCGTGCGCCGCAGGCGCGTGCCCTCCTCGCAGCCGGGCGGCGACATCACCACCGCAAGATCCAGCTCGCCCGCGCGGACCATGGCGCGGAAGTCGAGGTGCATGCTCACGCTGACTTCCATGCGCGTGGCGGGAAAGGAGCGAGCGAACTGCGAAAGCAAGGGAGGCAGCCGCTCGCCCATGAAGGTATCCGGCGCGCCGAAGCGCACCACACCAGCGATGGGCGAGGGCTGGAAGCGCCGCGTCATCGCGTCCAGCGTCTCGAGGATCTGCTGGGCATAGCGCAGGAAGTCTTCGCCGTCCTCGGTCACCGTGAGGCGGCGCGTCGTGCGATGCAACAGCGGCCGGCCCACCTGCTCTTCCAGCCGCCTGATCTGGTGGCTCACGGCCGACTGCGTCAGGTGCAGCCGCTGGGCGGCGCGCGTGAAGCCGCCGGTTTCCTTGACGGCCACGAAGGCGCGCAGCAGTGCGGGGTCGAAATCCATGGCAATGAATAAATGATGAATTTTAATGGGTCTCAGCAAATTAAATCATTTCCATCATGAAGAGGCTTTACCCAGAATCGCCCGGACCTGTCGCCTTCAAGGATTTCCGAAAGATTCCGATGCCCCTTTCCCACACCGGCAAGAACCGCGTCGCACTGGCCGCGATCTGCCTCATTGCCCTGATGTTCGGCCTGGAGATCTCCAGCGTGCCCGTCATCCTTCCCACGCTCGAAAAGGCGCTGCATGGCGACTTCAGCGACATGCAGTGGATCATGAACGCCTACACCATCGCCTGCACCACGGTGCTGATGGCCGCCGGGACGCTGGCCGACCGCTACGGCCGCAAGCGCATCCTCGTCGTCAGCGTGGCGCTGTTCGGCCTGACCTCGCTGGCCTGCGGGCTCGCGCAGAACGCGCCGGTGCTGATCGCCGCGCGCTTCCTGCAGGGCCTCAGCGGCGGCGCGATGCTGATCTGCCAGCTCGCGGTGCTGTCGCACCAGTTCCAGCAAGGCAAGGAACGCAGCCGGGCCTTCGCCACCTGGGGCGTGGTCTTCGGCATGGGCCTGGGCTTCGGGCCGGTCATCGGCGGCGCGATCGTGGCGCTGTCGAGTTGGGAATGGGTGTTCCTGGTCCACGCGCCGCTCGCGGCGGTGGCGCTGGCCCTGGTGCTCGGCAGCGTGGAGGAGTCGAGCGACCCCGACGCGCAGCGGCTCGACCTGCCCGGCATCGTCACGCTGTCGCTCGCGGTGCTGGGGCTGACCTGCTTCATCACGCAGGGGCCCGGCCTCGGCTTCTCGAGCCCGCTCGCCATCGGCATCGCCGCCGCGTCGGCCGCGAGCTTGGCGCTCTTCCTGTGGGTGGAGAAGATCAACCCGCATCCGATGTTCGACTTCTCGGTCTTCAGGATCCGCGACTTCTCGGGCTCGATCATCGGCTCCATCGGCATGAATTTCAGCTTCTGGCCGTTCATGATCTACCTGCCCATCTTCTTCCAGGGCGCGCTGGGCTACGACGCCGTCGTGGCCGGCTCCGCGCTGCTGGCCTACACCTTGCC
Source organism: Variovorax sp. 278MFTsu5.1 (assembly GCF_048305045.1). Taxonomy (NCBI): domain Bacteria; kingdom Pseudomonadati; phylum Pseudomonadota; class Betaproteobacteria; order Burkholderiales; family Comamonadaceae; genus Variovorax; species Variovorax sp. 278MFTsu5.1. The sequence continues at coordinate 1,771,985 of NZ_CP157622.1, read as the reverse complement.
CACGCTGGTGCTGCCGCCGCTGGCCGAGCGGCTCTCGCTGCGCTACCGCCCGGGTGTGGTGATTCCGGCGGGCCTCTTCGTCATCGGCCTCGGCTTCATGGCCATGCGCTACGGCAGCGGCATGGCCCATGCGAGCTGGATGACGATGCTCCCCGGCTGCCTGCTCGCGGGTATCGGGCTCGGGCTGACCAACACGCCCGTCACCAACACCACCACCGGCTCGGTGCCCAGCGCACGCGCGGGCATGGCTTCGGGCATGGACATGAGCGCGCGGCTGATCACGCTGGCCATCAACATCGCGCTGATGGGCTTCGTGCTGCTCGAGGGCGTCCATGCGCATCTGCGCGGCGCGCTGTCCGCATCGCTCGATGCGCTGCAGCTGCGCGCGCTGGCGGAGAAAGTCGCGGCGGGCAGCTTCGCGTCGCTGGGCGAGAGCTTTCCCGCGCTGCCGCAGCTCGATCCGTCCGGAGCAACGGTGCATGCCGCGCTGGCGCACGGCTTCGGACTGGTGATGCTCTACGGAGGCGCCGGCGTATGGCTGCTGGCCGGCATCAGCTGGCTGGTATTCGGTAGCGGCAGCAAGAAGCCGTCGGTGCGGCCCGCGTGCCCTTAGGCCGGCCAGGCCGGCTTCAGGAGTTCTCGACCTGCGCCGCGCGCTTCCAGGCCTCGGCGGCCTGCTCGGCGTCGTCGCGGTCTTCCGCCAGCTGCGCCAGTGCGAGCCAGGCGCGGCGATAGAGCTCGGTGTCCTGCAGACCCATGCCGGCCTGCATCAGCAGCTGCTGGGCCTTGCCCCAGAGCTGGCGCTTCATGCAGGCCATGCCCGCGAGGTACTGCAGGTTCGCGTCACGCGGGTTGTTGCGCTGCGCGCTCTCGATGCGCGCAAGCCATTCGGCGTCCACCGAGTCGAGCCCTGCTTCGAGCGCGCGCGCCAGCTTGACGCGCAGCCCGTCGCCGAGCCCGCGCGGATTGGCCACCATGCGCTCCCAGGCCGGCAGCAGCCAGCCGCGCGCCAACGCCAGATCGCCGCGCAGCGCGACCATGCGCTGGGCCGCGTGGATCGCCACCTCGGGCATCTCGCGCTCACTGGCATCGAGTTCGGTCCAGGCACGCAGCAGCTGGGCCGGATCATGCGCGCCCGACAGCAGCTCGGTCGCGAGGCCGCGCACGATGCTTTGTGCGGCCGCATCCGAGAAAGCGCGGTGCTTGGCCAGCAGGCGCGCGGTTTCGAGTGCTTCGAGCGTGCGGCGATCCTGACGCGCGGCCTTCAGGCGCAGCCGCAGTGCGAGCGTGCGACGCTGCGCGCCCTGCGGCAGTTCTTCGAGCCGCGCCAGTGCGGCCGCTGCATCGCGATCTTCGAGGGCCCAGCGCGCAGCGCGCAGCTGCACGCCTTCGCGCGTCTCGGGGCTGGCGAGCACGGTGCGATCCGCGCTTTCGTTGAGGGCCTGCTGCAGATGCGCGTCGCGCGCCGCCTTGTCCTGCAGCGCCTGGGCGCTTTCCGCGGCGAGCAGGTGCGAGAGCACGCGAACCTGCTGCGCCTGCGGCAGGCTGGCGCCGAGCGCGGCGAGCGTTTTCTCCTGCGTGAGCGCGGCCTGCGCGGCCTTTCGCGCGCGCGAGAAGCGGCCGGAGATCAGCTGCACCATCGCATCGAGCAGGGCTGCGTGCAGCGTGCGCTCCTTCTGCTGCAGCCGCCACTGGCGCGCCTGCGTGGGCAGCGAGAACAGCGCCGCCAGCGCCCGCAAGGCCGCATGCAGCAGCACGAAGGCCACCAGCAGGATCACGAGCACGAGGTTCAGCGAAAGATCGACACGCCACGGCGGCCAGAACACGGTGATCGTGCCCTGGTTGTTGCCTGCGAAGAGAGCGACTGCCGCCGCGACGGCGAAGAGGGCAAGAAGCCAGATTGCTGCGCGCATGGATGTCCGATCAGCGCCCTGCTGCGGCAGTCGCGAGCGCCGCCAGCGTGTCGTCGATGCGGACCGGCTCGGTCGTCTTCACCAGCGACTGCAACTGCTGCAGCAGCGTGGCGGCGGCCTGGGTGCGGCGCGATGCGGGGTCGAAGTAACGGTTGAGCGAGGCGGTCACCTGCGACAGCTCGCTGCGCGTGGCCTCCATCTGCCGCGACAGCAGCGACAGGCGCGCGTTGAGCAGCTTCAGCTTGAGGTTCTCGCGCAGGAAGTACGACTGCTCGGGCGCCAGCAGGATCGCCTCCGGGCTCTGGATGCGGCCGACGCGCACCAGCGAGCGGGCCTCGCCGCGCACGGTGAGCAGCACGCGGCGCCACCACGGCGCATCGGCGGGAATGGGCTCGGCCTGCCACGCATTGGTGCCGGTGCCTCGCACGGCCACCGCGTTGAGCGTGGGCAGGTCGTCGACGTTGCGCATCAGCTCGTCGAGCTTCTGCAGCGCCTCGGCGCCGTCGTTGCTGGCGCTGCTGCGCAGGCGGTCGGCGTCGCGCTGCATGGCGCGCTGCAGCGGAGTGAGCCGCGGCTGCGCGGCGCGTGCGATGCGTGTGTCGCCGGCCTTCAGCGCGGCCAGCAGCGGCTCGACGCTGCCGGTGACCTGCGCCTGCTGCAGGGCAAGGCGCACGGCCGACTCGATGTCGACCACGAGGTTCTCGTCGCGCGAACGCGAGAGGCTCTGGATGAGTTCCTCGAGCTGCGAGCGCTGCAGCGCGACTTCTGCCACGCGGGTCTCGACCAGCGCCACGCGGGCCGAGGCATCGCGCACCGTGTCGCTGGCCTGACGGGCCAGCGTGCGCGCCTCCATCGACTGCGCGATGGCGTCGGCGCTCTGGCGCGCCAGCTGCTCCTTCATGCCGCCGACCTTCTGCCAGAGCGCGATGGACATCAGCAGTGCGACCAGCGCCACCAGGGCCACCAGGCCGAAGCCGATGCGGGAGAGAAGCAGTGCGCCCGCGGCCTGCGCGGCAGGTGTCTGATGCGGTGCCAGCGGGGCTGGCACCGGCGCCGTGGCAGCGGATGGGGAAGGAGAAAGATCGTCTGTGGGGGACGCGGCGCTCATGCCAAGGATTCTATAGACGCGACCAGCGCATCCAGCAGGGGCGTGCATACACGCAACGCCCCGAAACCCGCGCCACGCGCGGCTTCGCCGATGCGCGCATGCGTGGCGACCGCGCTTGCGGCATGCCACTGCACGCCCGGCATCGCGCGCTGCAGATTGGCGATCGCCTCCGAGCTGCTGAAGAGCCAGATCGCCCGGCCTTCGGCGCCGTCCATGGCGAGGCGGTGTTGTACGACGTCCAGCGATGGCGGCAGCCTGCGATAGGCCGCCACGGTGTCGCGATGGCCGCCCGCCGCATCGATCTCGTTGGCCAGCCAGTCGCGTCCCGCGGACCGTCCGGCTTCGTCCCCGCCGCGCACGATCAGCACGCGAGCGCCATTCGACACCTGCGCGTGGACGCGTTCCCACAGCGCCTCGGAGTCGAAGCGCGTGGCCTCGGGCGGCGGCGCGTCGATGGAATCGGACGGCACGCCCGCACGCAGCAAGGCGCGCTTCGTACCAGGGCCCGTGGCCCAGAAGCGGCAACCTGCCAGCGAATCGGCGGCACCTCTGTATTGGAAGAAGTGCTCGACCGCCGTGGCGCTCACGAACATCAGCGCGGCATAGTCCGAGAGCTGCCGCCATGCCGCGCGCAGCGGCTCGATGTCGGTGGCGGGTTCGATCACGATGAGCGGCAGCGCCACCGCCTCGATCCCCGCTGCGCGCAGATCGCTGACCCATCGCGCGGCTTCGCGCGCCGGCCGCGTGACGATGACGGGACGGCCGGTCATACGACGACCACCGGTGTCAGTGGGCTCCGCCGGCACGCAGCAGCGCTGCGGCATGCTCGCCGAGCGCATCGGCCTGGGCGAAGTCGCCGACGGATGCCAGCGCGTGCACCCTCACCAGCGGCACCTTGCCTTCGGGGTCGCCCCAGGCGGCATCGATGCGCAGCGCGCCGTCGGCCTGCCAGCGCGCATGGGCGGCCAGCGGCATCGAGCAGCTGCCGCCCATCGCGCGGCTCACGGCGCGCTCGGCGGCGGTGGAGAGCCAGTCGCCCTGGTGGGCCAGCGGGCCCAGCAGTTCGATGAGGTCCTTGCGGTCGGCGCGCACTTCGATGCCGAGCGCACCCTGCCCCGCGGCAGGCAGCATGGTGTCGGCGTCGAAGGCCACGCGGATGCGGCCCTCCAGCCCCAGCCGCTTGAGACCGGCCGCGGCCAGCACGATGGCGTCGTACTGCCCTTCGTCGAGCTTGCGCAGGCGGGTGTCGAGGTTGCCGCGCAGCGGTTCGATGCGCAGGTCGGGCCGCAGCGCGCGCAGCAGCGCCATGCGGCGCAGGCTGGAGGTGCCGACGACGGCGCCCTGCGGCAGCGCGTCGAGCGATTCGAAACGGGGGGAGACAAGCGCGTCGCGCGGGTCTTCGCGCTCGAGCACGCAGGCCAGCACGAAGCCTTCGGGCAGGTCCATCGGCACGTCTTTCAGCGAATGGACGGCAATGTCGGCGCGCCCTTCCTCGAGTGCGAGTTCGAGTTCCTTCACGAAGAGCCCCTTGCCGCCCACCTTGCTGAGCGTGCGGTCCAGGATCTGGTCGCCGGTGGTGGTCAGCCCCAGCAGGCTGACGGTGTGGCCTCTTTCTTGCAAAAGCGCCTGCACATGCTGGGCTTGCCACAGTGCCAGGCGGCTTTCGCGCGTGGCGATCACGATATTGCTCAAGACCGGCCTCAAAAGTACGTGTTCCAAACCGCGGGAATGCTAGCATGTTGCGCCGCAACAACGAAGACGGCACTCCATTCAAGAAGTCCAGGACAAACATCGAATGAAAGCCAGCAAGACACCTGCTCCGCCCAAGCGCCGCCAGGCCGAAGACCAGCCTCTGATCGAAGACATCCGGCTGTTGGGCCGGATCCTCGGCGACGTGATCCGGGAGCAGGAGGGAGAAGAGACATATGCACTGGTCGAGAAGATCCGCACTCTCTCCGTGGCTTTCCGCCGCGATGCGGACCAGGCGGCCGACCGGGCGCTGAAGAACCTGCTCAAGGGGCTGAGCGCCGCCGAGACGGTGCGCGTGATCCGCGCCTTCACCTACTTCAGCCACCTGGCCAATCTTGCCGAAGACCGCCACCAGATCCGCCGCCGCACCGAGACCGAGCGCGCCGGCGAGAGCATCGAGGGCGACCTGCAGACCGCGCTCGCGCGCATCCGCAAGGCCGGCGTGAAGCCCGACGAGATCGTCGCCTCGCTGGCACACAGCTATGTCTCGCCGGTGCTCACCGCGCACCCCACCGAAGTGCAGCGCAAGAGCATCCTCGATGCCGAACGCGCCATCGCGCAGCTGCTGACGGTGCGCGACGAGATCAGGCTGCGCCAGAACGCCTATGCGGCGGCCAAGGACGCGCTCACGCCCATCGAGTTCGCGGAGAACGAAACGCAGATGCGCATCCGCGTCACGCAGATCTGGCAGACGCGCATCCTGCGTTTTTCCAAGCTCACCGTGGCCGACGAGATCGAGAACGCGCTGAGCTACTACGAAGCCACCTTCCTGCGCGAGATCCCGCGCGTGTACGCCGACCTGGAAAAGGCGCTGGCCCAGGGCGGCCAGGCGCCGTCGGTGGCGCCCTTCCTGCGCATGGGCCAGTGGATCGGCGGCGACCGCGACGGCAACCCCAACGTCACGGCCGAGACGCTCGAATACGCGCTGAGCCGCCAGTGCGAGCTGGCGCTGCGCTACTACCTCACCGAGGTGCACTACCTCGGCGGCGAGCTGTCGCTGTCGGCCACGCTGGTCGACGTGTCGGTGGAAATGCAGGCACTCGCAGAGCGCTCGCCCGACACCAGCGAGCACCGCAAGGACGAGCCCTATCGCCGCGCCCTCACCGGCGTGTACGCGCGCCTGGCGGCCACGCTGCGCGAGCTGACCGGCGGAGAGGCCGCGCGGCACGCCGTCGCGCCGCAGAACCCGTACAAGAGCGCCGAGGAGTTCCTGGCCGACCTGCGCACCATCGCCGAATCGCTGGAGGAAAAGCACGGCAGCGTGCTCGCCGCGCCGCGCCTGCTGCCGCTGATCCGCGCGGTGGAGGTGTTCGGCTTCCACCTGGCCACGGTCGACCTGCGCCAGAGTTCCGACAAGCACGAGGCCGTGATCGCCGAGCTGCTGGCCACCGCGCGCATCGAGCCTTCGTATGCGTCGCTGGCCGAGGAGGCCAAGCAGACGCTGCTGCTGAAGCTGCTCGACGACGCGCGGCCGCTGCGCGTGCCCGATGCCGACTACTCGCCGCTCGCCAGGAGCGAGCTGGCCATCTTCTCGGCCGCGCGCACCGCGCGCGCGCGCTACGGTGCCGCCGCCATCCGCCACTACATCATCAGCCACACCGAAACGGTGAGCGACCTGCTCGAAGCCCTGCTGCTGCAGAAGGAAGCGGGCCTGCTGCGCGGCGCGATGGACGGCAAGGCCACCTGCGACCTGATCGTGGTGCCGCTGTTCGAAACCATCGAGGACCTGCGCAACGCCGCGCCCATCGTGCGCGCCTTCTATGCGCTGCCGAACATCCAGGCGCTCATCGAACGCTCGGGCGCCGAGCAGGACGTGATGCTCGGCTACTCCGACAGCAACAAGGACGGCGGCATCTTCACCAGCAACTGGGAGCTGTACCGCGCGGGCATCGCGCTGGTGTCGCTCTTCGACGAGCTCAACAAGAAGAAGGCCAACCCCATCCGCCTGCGCATGTTCCACGGCCGCGGCGGCACGGTGGGGCGCGGCGGCGGCCCGAGCTACCAGGCCATCCTCGCGCAGCCGCCGGGCACGGTGCGCGGGCAGATCCGGCTGACCGAGCAGGGCGAAGTCATCGGCTCCAAGTACGCCAACCGCGAGATCGGCCGGCGCAACCTCGAGACGCTGGTGGCCGCCACGCTCGAAGCCACGCTGCTGCCGCAGGGCAAGTCGGCGCCTGCCAATTTCCTCTCGGCCGCGAGCGAACTCTCCGCGGCGAGCATGGCGGCCTACCGCAAGCTGGTGTACGAAACCCCGGGCTTCGGCGACTACTTCTTCGGCTCCACGCCGATCCGCGAGATCGCCGAGCTCAACATCGGCTCGCGCCCCGCGTCGCGCAACCCCAGCCACAAGATCGACGACCTGCGCGCGGTGCCGTGGAGCTTCAGCTGGGGCCAGTGCCGCCTCACGATTCCGGGCTGGTTCGGCTTCGGCTCGGGCGTGGAGCAGTTCCTGGCCGCCGCCGGCAACGCGGCGGGCCGCAAGGAGCGCCAGGCGCTGCTGCAGCGCATGTACGCGCAGTGGCCCTTCTTCCGCACGCTGCTGTCGAACATGGACATGGTGCTCGCCAAGAGCGACCTCGCGCTGGCCTCGCGCTACGCCGAGCTGGTGACCGACCGCAAGCTGCGGCAGAAGGTGTTCTCGATGATCGACGCCGAATGGCATCGCACCTCCGATGCACTCACGCTCATCACCGGCGCGAAGCAGCGGCTCGAGGGCAACGCCGAGATGCAGCGCTCGGTGCGCCACCGCTTCCCGTACATCGACCCGCTGCACCACCTGCAGGTCGAGCTGATGCGGCGCTACCGCGCGGGCGACGGCGGCGAGCGGCTGCAGCGCGGCATCCACATCTCGATCAACGGGGTGGCGGCGGGCCTGCGCAACACGGGCTGACGCCACCGCGCGAGCCGGGACGGGCCCTTCGGGGCCCGTCGTCGTTTGCAGCGCGCATAGACTCGCAGCCCTATCCACCGAAAGAGAACGCCATGAAAGGCTCCTGCCTCTGCGGCACCGTCCGGTACGAAGCCGCGCGCCTCGCCGGCCCCATCGTCCACTGCCATTGCCAGACCTGCCGCAAGGCGCACAGCGCCGCGTTCACCACGACCGGTCGCGTCGACCGCGCAGACTTCCGCTGGACCGCGGGCGAGGAAGCCATCGGCTCCTTCGAATCGACGCCCGGCAAGCTGCGCCACTTCTGCACCCGCTGCGGCACGCACCTCGTGGCCGAGTGGGTGGACAAGCCCCAGGTCATCCTGCGCCTGGGCTCGCTCGACGACGACCCGGGCCAGCGCCCCGCCTCGCACATCTGGACTTCGCACGAGGTGCCGTGGCTCGACCACACGACGGAAATTCCCTCCTTCCCCGAAGCACCGCCGGCGAAGGACTGAACGCATGAGCACGAAGATCGGCTTTCGCCGCAGGCTCATCGTCGCCATCCTGCTGTGCGTGGCGGTGGGCGGCGCGGTGGTGCGGCACTACGCGGCGCCGGGCTCGACCACGCGCGACATCGCGACGCTCCTGATGGTGCTGTGGGTGCCGATCATCGGCAACGTGATCGCATGGCTGATCGGCAAGTGGCCGCGCCGTGCGCCTGCCGCAGCACCGCCGGGCTTCGATGCGCTGGGTGCGTTCACGCCCGGTGCGCTCGCGGAGATCACTTTCCGCAAGCCCGCCCTGCCCTCGCAGGACACGCCCATCGCGCCGGGCGAATACCGCTGCGCGCTGGTGCTCGACAAGGAAGGCTTCTCGGCGCGCTGGATGGTGCCGGCGGGCGATGCGCTGGAGCGCGGCAAGCCCGCCGCGCTCGAAGTCGAGTTCCTCTCGCCCGCCGTCGCGCTGCCCCGCTTCCAGCCCGGTACAACCTTTCGCGTACTGATCGGCGATTCCTTCGTCGCCGATGGCCGAATACTGCAATTGCGACCCGCGCTCAGCTAGGCCGCTGCAGAGGCCCCATGGATGGCGATAGCCATCAAAAGGGCCCATTGTTCATCCCCGGGAAACTGTCTGCTGCCGCGCGGCACCTTTGTCGCAAGCGCGACGGCTCGCACACTCCATGCCTCTTCAACGGCATCGGTGCGCGCGCCGCCGCCGACGCTCCAAAGGACAGCTTCCCATCATGATGAATTCACCCAGCAGCAACCCGTGCATCGACGAACTCGGAGCACCGGTGCAGGCCGCGGCAGCACACGTTCCGGCCTCGCGCTCCGCATGGCTCGCCGTCGGCTCCATCGCCGTCGGCACCTTCGCGATGGTCTCGACGGAGTTCATGCCCATCGGCCTTCTCACCGACATCGCGCGCGGCCTCAACGTGTCCGACGGCACGGCCGGACTCATGGTCACCATGCCCGGCGTGCTCGCCGCCTTCGCCGGGCCGGCGCTCATCGTCGCTTCGGGCAAGCTCGACCGCCGCACGGTGCTGATCGCGCTCACCACCTTGCTGATCGCATCGAACCTGCTCGCGGCCTTCGCGCCCAACTTCGCCACCATGCTGGTGGCACGCCTGCTGCTCGGCCTGTGCGTGGGCGGCTTCTGGACTTTCGCTCCCGCCGCCGCCACGCAGCTGGTGCCGCATGCCTCGCAGGCTCGCGCCATGTCGATCGTGCTGGCCGGCGTGTCGGCCGCCACCGTGCTCGGCGTGCCGGCCGGCTCCTTCCTCGGCACGCTGTTCGGCTGGCGTGCATCGTTCGCCGTGACGGGCGCGCTCGCGGCCGCCGTACTGGTGGTGCAGCTGTGGTTGCTGCCTTCGATCCCGCCGGTGCGCGCCATCGGCGCACGCGACCTGCTCACGCCGCTCACGCGCCGCATGGCACAGGTCGGCCTGCTCGCGGTGCTGTTCTTCATCGCCGGCCACTTCGCGGCCTACACCTACCTGAAGCCGCTGCTGCAGCAGGTGTTCGGCCTCGCGCCCAACTCGGTGTCGACGCTGCTGCTGGTGTACGGCGCGGTGGGCTTCATCGGCACCTTCCTCGGCGGCAGCCTGGTGGCGCGCAGCGTGCGCGGCACCACCCTGCTGGCGGCGCTGATGCTGGCCACCGCCCTGCTGCTGACGACGGTGATCGGCTCCGGCTTCGTGCCCGGCGCGGTGGTGGTCGTGATCTGGGGCGTGGCCTTCGGCCTGATCCCGGTCGCGCTCACCGGCTGGATGATGGAAGCGGTGCCCGACGCACCCGAGGCCGGCCAGGCCCTGCTGGTGAGCGGCTTCCAGGTGGCGATCGCCTCCGGCGCGCTGATCGGCGGCGTGACGGTCGACAGCTTCGGCATCTCCAGCGCGATGGTGCTCAGCGGCGTGCTCGTGCTTATCGCGGCGCTGATCGTCGGCACGCTGGGCCGCGCGCGCGGCGGTGCCTCGCTGGCTGCCGTGCCCGAGTAAGCGCAGGCAATTCCGCGATCAGTGGCGGCCGGGCTTCCCGGCCGCCACGATCGCATCCAGCACGACGCGCAAGGCCTTGCCGACGGGCTTGTCGCGCCGCACCACGATCGCCAGCGCGCGGTGCATGCGCGGGTTCAGCCGGCTGGCCTTCAGCTCCGGGTGCGCGCCGCGCCCCGTCATCGCCATGCCGGGCACGATGGCGTAGCCCAGCCCCGCGGCCACCATCTCCTTCATCGCCTCCACGCTGCCCAGCTCCATCACCGGCTGCGGCTGCAGGCCCTCGGCGGCGAACCAGCGGTCGACCAGCTTGCGCGTGTTGGCCGCGGGCTCGAACAGCACCAGCGGCAGGCCGGCCAGATCGCCCGGCGCGACCTTCGACTTCAGCGGTGCGAGGTCCTGCCGGCCGATGGCGACGAACTCGTCGTCGAGCACCGGCATCACCGCCAGCGAGCGCCCGGCCACGGGCAGCGTGACCAGCGCGAGATCGAGGCTGTTTTCTTCCACCTTGCGCGCCTGGTCTTCTGTGTTGCCGGTGCTGACCACCACGCCGAGTTCGGGGAAGCGTTCGCGCAGTCCGCGCAGCACAGAAGGCAGGAAATGCAGGCAGGCCGTCGCGCCCGTGCCCAGCCGTACGCGGCCCGCGATGCCGCTGGCGTGATCGGCGAGCGCGTCGATGGCGTTCTCCACCGCGGTCTCGATGTTCTGCGCATGGCGCAGCAGCTCCATGCCCGCCGGCGTGGCCTGCGCGCGCTTGCCGACACGCTCCACCAGGCGCACCGCCAGCCGGCGTTCGAGCTGGCGGATCTGCAGGCTCACGGCCGGCTGGGAGAGGCCCAGCCTGTCGGCGGCGGCCGAGAAGCTGCCGGTTTCGATGACGAGCGCGAAGGACCGGAGCTGGTCGAGGTTGAGCGATTTATCCAAAGTTTTTCTCATGCCTTGCATAGGCTGGCGAAGCTTCACTTATCGATGAGGCATCGTCAAGATCGGGGCCATGTCATCGCCATTCAACGCTTCCCTCGCTTCCACCGCCGTAGAAATCCTCGATGCCATGCCGCATCACATGGTCGCCGTGCAGTCCATCTACAGCCACTACGTGCTGCACGACCTGTGCTCCTTCGAGGAGGAAGTGCCGAGCGTCGACCAGATGCAGCAGCGCCGCGCCGACGTGATCGCGCGCGGCATGCCCTACCTGGTGGCGATGCTCGACGGCGAGGTCGCCGGCTACGCCTACGCCACCGCCTACCGCGCCCGCTCGGCCTACCGGCATTCGGTGGAAGACTCGGTCTACGTCGCGCAGGGCATGCACGGCCACGGCATCGGCAAGGCGCTGCTGCGCGAGGTGGTCCGGCGCTGCACCGAAGCCGGCTTCACGCAGATGGTCGCCTGCGTGGGCAACAGCGCCAACACGGGCTCGCTGCGGCTGCATGAAAGCCTGGGCTTCGCGCAGGTCGGCGTGCTGCGCGACATCGGCTTCAAGTTCGGGCGCTGGGTCGACACCGTGCTGATGCAGCGCGCCCTGCGCTGAGGCTGCGTCGTCATGTCGGGCGACACCGCCGCCCCCGCGCGCGGCTGGCTGGCGCTGCTGTGCGCGAGCCGGCTGCTGCAGTCGATGATCGTCACCGCCTACTCCGGCGTGCTGCCCTTCGCGATGGCCGACTGGCACATGACGGCCGCGCAGGCCGGCTCGATCCAGAGCGCCTGGCACGTGGGCTACATGAGCTCGCTGTTCGCCGTGGGCTTGCTGGCCGACCGCTACGGGCCGCAGCGCATCTTCTTCACGGGCAGCGCGGTGAGCGCGGCGGCTGCGCTCGCCTTTGCGCTCTTCGCACGCGACCATATCTCGGCCACGCTGCTCTACGGCCTGGCCGGACTGTGCGCGGGCGCCTCGTACACGCCGGGCCTGCAGCTGCTGGCGCACAACACCGAGCCCGCCGTGCGCGGGCGCGCGATGGGCCTCTTCATCGGATCGTCGTCGATGGGCTATGCACTCTCGCTCGCGGTGGCGGCGGCGTTGAGCCATCTGCATCAGTGGCGGCTGGGGCTGCTGGCCGCTGCGGTCTGCACGGTGGCTGGCGCGGTGCTCACGGCGCAGGCGCTGCGCCGCATGCGGCTGCCCTCGCCCCCCGCGCCCGGTGCGATCCGCGAAGGCACCCTGCACGCCCTGGCAGCCACGGTGCGCGACAAGCCCGCGATGGCCGGCAACTGGGCCTACGCCTTCCATTGCTGGGAACTGATGGCGCTCTGGGCATGGCTGCCGGCGTATCTGGTCGCCTCTTCGAGCGTGGTCTCGTCGTGGCAAGGCGCCGGCATCGCACTGGCGGCGCTGGCCCATCTGGTGAGCGTGTTCGGCAGCATCGCGGGCGGCGCGGCTTCCGACAGGCTGGGTCGCGCGCGGGTGATGATGATCGCCACCGTCGCGAGCCTTTGCATGTCCTTCGCCTTCGGCTGGATGTGGAGCTGGCCGCTGTGGCTGCTGGCGGTGGCAGCGGCCGTCTACAACCTGTTGGCCATCGCGGACTCGTCGGTCTACTCGACCGCGCTGGCCGACGTGGTGGCGCCGCACCGGCTGGGCGTGGCCTTCTCGGTGCGCTCGGTGATGGGCTTCGGCGCGGGCGCGCTCAGCCCCTGGGTATTCGGCCTCGCGCTGGACTGGGGGCAAGGCAGCTTCGGCATCGGCAGCACGCATGCGTGGGTGGCGGCATGGAGTTCGGCCGGGCTGGGCGCGCTGCTGGGGCCGCTGATGATCGCGCGCTTCTCGCGGCTGCATCGGGCGCACATGGCGACCCGCTGAACGCGCGCCCCGCACCTCGGGTTTTAAAATAAAACTGATGCCGGCAATCGCCGGCCCAGCCAGACCCGATCCGGAAAGAAACGCTCCTCATGGCCCAACGAAAAAGCCTCAAGGCCGATGCATGTCCGATGGCACGCGCGCTCGACATCGTCGGCGACCAGTGGTCGCTGCTCGTGATCCGCGATGCCTTCGACGGCATGAAGCGCTTCGGCGAATTCCAGCAGAGCCTGGGCGTCGCCAGGAACATCCTGTCGGACCGGTTGAAGAACCTGGTGCAGGAAGGCGTGCTCGAGCTCGTACCCGCCTCCGACGGAACTGCCTACCAGGAATACGTGCTCACGCCCAAGGGCAAGGGCCTGTTCCCCGTGGTGGTCGGCCTGCGGCACTGGGGCGAGGCGCACCTGTACGCGAAGGGGGAGCCGCACTCGGTGCTCGTCGAGCGCGACAGCGGCAAGCCGGTGCCGAAGATCGAGTTGCGAACGCGCGATGGAAAGCCGCTCGATCCGGACGCGACCTTCGTGAAGAAGCCTCCCGCGACCGCCCGGGCTGCGAAGTCGCGAAGCGCGACCTCATAGCGCGGCGCGCGTGGGCTACTCGCCCAGCAGTTCCCCGATCGGCTGCAGGTCCTCCACCCGGTCGCAGATCGACTTGATCACCATCGTGATCGGAATGCCCAGCAGCAGGCCCCAGATGCCCCAGAGCCAGCCCCAGAAGATCACGCCCACGAACACCGCCACCGGGTTCATGCGGCTGGTGCGGCTGGTGAGCCAGGGCATCAGCAGGTTGCCGATGACGGTGTGGATGCCCAGCGACATGCCTGCCACCACGATGCCCATCTGCAGGCTGTTGAACTGCAGGAAGGCCACCAGCCCCGCGGCCGCCAGCACGATCACCGAACCGATGTAGGGAATGAGGTTGGTGACGGCCGCGATGATTCCCCACACGGCCGCGTTCTCCATGCCGACGGCCCAGAACGCGAGGCCCGTGGCCACGCCGACGATGGCGCTCACCAGGATCTGCACGAGCAGGTAGCGCTCGATGTTGCGCGTGATGTCGTCCAGCACGTGCACCGTCACCTTCTTCTTCTGCAGGCTCGAGCCGGTGATCTTGATGAGCTTGCGCCTGAAGGTGTCGCCCGAGCACAGCGCGAAGTAGGTCAGGAAGGCCACCAGCGTGAACTGCCCCATTGCGCTGAGCAGTCCGACGGTGCCGCTGAGCAGGTAGTCGCGCACGTTGAAGCTGGGCCGCTCGATGATGACGCGCGCCACGCCCTTGCGCGAAGCGACGCGGGCCGAGTTCTCCTCGGCCGCCTTCTCGAGCTGCGCCGCCGCCTGCTGCACGTTGTCCAGCGGCGTGGCGCTGGCGCCCCGGTCGCGGCGCATGGCCTGGCCCAGCTTCTGCGCGGCCACGGGCAGCGAGTCGAGCAGCTGCGTGGCGCTGCCCGAGAGCGAATAGCCGGTCCAGCCCAGGCCGCCGAAGAGGCCCATGAGGATCAGCCCCGCACCGATCCAGCGTGGCAGCTTCCAGCGATGCAGCAGCTCGACCAGCGGCGACAGCGCATAGGTCAGCAGCAGGCTCAGCATCAGCGGAATGAAGACGGCCTGCCCCCACTGCAGCGCGAACACGCTGGCCAGTACCGCGAGCACCACCAGCGAGGCGCTGCGCACGTCGACGGGCATGTGCAGCAGCAGGCGCTCGCGCGCCGGGGCGGGCGGCTCGGGGGCGGGTGCAGGCGGTTCAGGTTCCGGCCCGGGGGCCGGCTCGGCCGCCACCGGCTGCGCAGGTTCGGCAACCGGCTCGGTCGGCGGCGAAGCTTCCGCCGCCTTGGGCTTGTCGTCGCTCATCGCGTTTCCTTCAGCACCTCGCGCACCGCCGCGAGCTGCCGGCGCGACACGGCCACGGGCTCGGGAATGGAATCCAGCCGCAGGGCCCAGCCCTCGGCGTCCTCGCCGTCGTCGTATTTCTCCAGCGCGCGGATCGCCGAGCGCGCGACCAGCGCGTTGCGGTGCACGCGCAGGAAGCGCTGCGGATAGCGCTCCTCGAACTCGTTGAGCGAGCCGTCGAGGATGTGGCTGCGCGTGGCGGTGCGCACCGTGAGGTACTTGTATTCGGACTTGAGGTAGAGCACCTCCGACAGCGGCACCCGCTCCGCACGGCCCCGGTCCTGGATCAGCACCGTCTCGGGCGCGGCCTGGGCCTGCTGCAGCGCGCGGCGCTCCTTCAGGAAGCGCTCGACCTTCTGCAGCGCCTGTTGCAGCCGCTCGGCGCGCACGGGCTTGGTGAGGTAGTCGACGGCCTCGAGGTCGAAGGCCGTCACCGCATGGGCGGCGTGGGCGGTCACGAACACCACGGCAGGCGCGTTGGAGCGGCTGCGCAGCGCGCGCGCCACCTCGATGCCGTCGACGCCGGGCATGTGCACGTCGAGCAGCACCAGGTCGAGCGCCAGCGTGCCCAGCTGCTGCAGCGCCTCGCCGCCCTGCGAGGCTTCGGCCACCACTTCGGCGCCGGGCGAGGTGCAGTCGCGCAGCAGCGTGCGCATGCGCGAGCGCGCCAGGGCTTCGTCGTCGACGATGAGTGTCTTGAGGGTCATGATTCGGCGGGAATGGCTATGCGTACTCTGTAGCTTTTCTGGTCCATCCCGGCGCTGAACTGCATCTGCATGTCGTGCAACAGCCGCAGCCGGTCGCGCACATTGGCCAGCGCGATGCCGTGGCCGCGCGGCAGCGGCTCGTCGGCCCAGCGCAGCGGCGGAAGGCTGTTGACCACTTCGATCACCACCATGCCGCCGCGCCGCTCGGTGCGGATGCGCAGCCTGGCGCCCTCCGGGCTGGGCTCCACGCCGTGCTTGATGGCGTTCTCGACCAGCGGCTGCAGCAGCAGCGGCGGCAGGCGCGCGTTGCTGGCGGCGGCGTCCAGGTCCCAGCGGATGCGCAGGCGGTCGCCGAAGCGCACCTGCTCGATGGCGAGGTAGCGCTCGGCCAGCGCGATCTCGTCGGCCAGCGTGCCCGATTCGCCGGGGTCGGCCAGCGCCTGGCGGAACAGCTCGGCCAGGTCCTCGAGCATGGTCTCGGCCTTGGCCGGCTCCTCGCGCACCAGTGCGATGGCGCTGTTGAGGGTGTTGAAAAGAAAGTGCGGGCGGATGCGCGACTGCAGCTCCTCCAGCCGCGCCGTGGTGGCTGCCGGCGTCTGGCCCCGGGCGCGCAGCACCATCGCCGCCATCACCAGCCCCGCGAACAGGGCACCCGTGAGCGCGCTGGCGAGCCATGGCGCGCTGGCCAGCACGCCCGTCAGGCGCAGCAGGCCGCAGCCGTAGGTTGCCGACAGCGCGCCGAGCAGCGCGCCGGCCGTGTACTGCCAGTGCTTCGGCAGCCGCCGCAGCGGCTTCTTGAGGCCGCAGGCGCTCACCAGCCACAGCAGCGTGGCGGGCAGCGCCCCGCCGGTGATGGTGGCGGTCTGCACCAGCCATTCGCCGGGCGTGGACACCACGAAAAGGGCTGCGATGGCCACCACCGCCTCGACGAACACCACCGTGCGCAGCACCACGCCGATCTGGCAGGCGTCGAAGATCGACGGGCCGCCGCGCGCGGACGACGCGGCCGCGCGCGCCCTTTCCGACGACGGTGGGGGCGTGGGTGAAGAGCTGGCCGATAAAATCGCCGGGTTGCGCATCGCAGACATCTGATCCATCGGGTAACCAACCCATTATTGCCTCCAGGACGGCTCCCATGACCCAAAACCAACTCGACAAGAAATCCGAAGCCTGGTCGGCCCTTTTCTCCGAACCGATGAGCGACCTCGTGAAGCGCTACACCTCCAGCGTCTTCTTCGACAAGCGCCTGTGGCAGGCCGACATCCAGGGCTCGCTGGCACATGCCGGCATGCTGGCGGCACAGGGCATCATCAGCGTGCAGGACCACGCCGCCATCGAACGCGGGATGGCGCAGATCCGTTCCGAGATCGAATCCGGTGCCTTCGAGTGGAAGCTCGACCTGGAAGACGTGCACCTGAACATCGAGGCGCGCCTGACCCAGCTGGTCGGCGACGCCGGCAAGCGCCTGCACACCGGCCGCAGCCGCAACGACCAGGTCGCCACCGACGTGCGCCTGTGGCTGCGCGGCGAGATCGACCTGATCGGCGACCTGCTGGTCGAGCTGCAGAAGGCGCTGGTGGACATCGCCGAGAAGAACGTCGACGTGATCCTGCCGGGCTTCACCCACCTGCAGGTGGCGCAGCCGGTGAGCTTCGGCCACCACATGCTTGCCTACGTGGAAATGTTCAGCCGCGACGCGGAGCGCATGAGCGAGGTCCGCAGGCGCGTCAACCGGCTGCCGCTGGGCGCCGCCGCGCTGGCCGGCACCAGCTACCCGCTGGACCGCGAGCTGGTCGCCAGGACCCTGGGCATGGACGGCGTCTGCCAGAACAGCCTGGACGCGGTGAGCGACCGCGACTTCGCCATCGAGTTCACCTCCGCCGCCAGCCTGTGCATGGTGCACGTGAGCCGCATGAGCGAGGAGCTCATTCTCTGGATGAGCCAGAACTTCGGCTTCATCCAGATCGCCGACCGCTTCACCACCGGCTCGTCGATCATGCCGCAGAAGAAGAACCCCGACGTGCCCGAGCTGGCGCGCGGCAAGACCGGCCGCGTGGTCGGCCACCTGATGGCGCTCATCACGCTCATGAAGGGCCAGCCGCTGGCCTACAACAAGGACAACCAGGAAGACAAGGAGCCGCTGTTCGACACCGTCGACACGCTCAAGGACACCCTGCGCATCTTCGCCGAGATGATCGGCGGCATCACCGTGAAGCCCGAGGCCATGGAAGCCGCCACCCTGCGCGGCTACGCCACCGCCACCGACCTGGCCGACTACCTCGTGAAGAAGGGCCTGCCCTTCCGCGACGCGCACGAGACCGTGGCCCACGCCGTGAAGGCCGCCACCTCGCACCAGGTCGACCTGGCCGAGCTGCCGCTGGCCGTGCTGCAGCAGTTCAACCCGAGCATCGAGAAGGACGTGTACGACGTGCTGAGCCTGCGCGGCTCGCTGAACGCGCGCAACATCCTGGGCGGCACCGCCCCGGCGCAGGTGAAGGCGCAAGTCGCCCGCCACCGCGCCCGCCTCGGCTGAGCGCGGCCGCAACTGCAGCAGCGGCCGCGCCGTGTTCTACGCCATCCCGCTCGAGAACAAACCGAGCTGGCGCAATCCACCGTGGATGACGGTGCTGCTGATCCTCGTGAACATGATCGTGTTCTGGGGGCCGCAGCGCAGTGAAGAGAAGGGGCAGGAGCGCGCCGCCGCCTACTACGTGAAGAGCGCACTGCCCGCGCTGGAGCTGCCGCCCTTCGTCGAGTGGCTAGAGAAGACCGATCCCGGGCGCGGCAAGCTGGCCCGCCGCATGCTGCGCCACGAGGAGGCCTATCCGCAGCTTCTCGAGGGCCTGCAGAACGACCGCAAGTTCCTGCAGAAGCTGCGCGCCGACGAGATCATCAAGCCCGACAACCCGCAGTACGACGAGTGGAAGCGCGCCCGCCAGCAGTACGAGTCGATGCTGCCCGCGCCCTTCACCGAGCGGTGGGCGCAGAGCTACGCGACGGATGCCGAATTCAGGCCCTGGACCTGGATCACCAACGCCTTCCTGCACGGCAGCACCGGCCACCTGCTGGGCAACATGCTGTTCCTGTTCCTCTTCGGCTTCTCGGTCGAGCTGGCGCTGGGGCGCGGCACCTACCTCGCGTTCTACCTGCTGGGCGCGGTCGGCGCCTCGGTGCTGGCCGGCTGGGCCTATGCCGGCGGCACCTACGGGCTGGGCGCCTCGGGTGCGGTCTCGGCGCTGATGGGCATGTACGCGGTGATGTACCGCCTGCGGCGCATCCGCTTCTTCTACCAGTTGTTCTTCTATTTCAACTACGTCACCGCGCCGGCCCTGCTCCTGCTGCCGGCCTGGATCGCCAACGAGCTGATGCAGCACTGGCTGGGCGGCCAGGGCATCGCCTACATGGCCCACCTCGGCGGCCTGCTGACCGGCGCCGCGCTGATGTACGGTGCCATGCTGATGGGCCGCGTGAAGACGCCCGAGACCGTCAAGTCGGAGATGGTGAACGACGACGACCGCTTCGACGAGCACGTGGCCGCCGCCCGCAAATACGGCGCCGCGATGAAGTTCGACCGCGCCTGCGCCGAATGGCGCGCCGCCGCCGCCCTGCGCCCCGGCGACGCCGAGACGCTGCGCGCCTGGTTCAACACGGCGCGCCTTCAGCCCGCGAGCGACGACTTCCACCAGGCCGCGCGCCGCATCTTCCGCCTGCCCGCCACCGACGAGGACACGCTGGCGCTGCAGCACGCGAGCTTCCAGACCTACCTCGACCAGGCCCGCCCCGGCGTGCGGCTCAAGCCCGAGGACATGGCCCGCCTCGCGCGCCGCTTCGCCCGCATCCGCCAGTTCGACGACGCCGACCGGCTCTGCCGCATCCTGCTGAAAACGGCGCCCGACCATCCCGAGCTGGCCGACACGCTCTCGACCTGCGCCAACGGCCTGCTGCACGCGGGCCTGCGCGACAAGGCGATCGGCCTGCTGCCGCACCTGCTGCGCCTTGCGCCGAACGACATGGTGACGCGGGCGCTGCAGAACGCCTGAAGGTGCCTGGGGTCTGCGCCACCTATGCCGTCTGCGCCGGCGGCGCCGCCGGCCGCAGCAGCCAGCGCACTTCCTGCGTCTGCTCGCTGTCGGGGTAGCGCGCTTCCATCGTCGTCAGGATGGGCTGCGCCATGTCGGCGCGGCCAAGCCCCTGCACCAGCGCGCGCGCCGCGAGCTCATAGGCCTGCGGAATGGCCTCGTGCCCGCGGAAGCGCTTGTCGAACCCCGACAGCAGCGCCAGCGTGGAGTGGGCGTCGCCGTTGCGCCATTCGGCGCGCGCCATGGCGATGACCATGGCCGGATCGTCGAGCGCGAAGGCCTTGTCGCGCTCCTTGCAGGCCTTGAACACCTTCAGCGCCTCGGAGGCCAGGTCGCGCCGCATCAGCAGCGGGATGAAGCGCTTCGCCTGGTCGAGCATGGTGTCTTTTTTCTCGGGCATCAGCGCCAGCACGCGGTGGTAGCGGCGCTGCGCCGCGAGGTCGTTGGAGTCGGCGGTGCGCTGCGCCTCGTAGGCCGTGCCCAGTGCCGCGGCGAGGTCGCCCTCGGTGATGAACTGCGCCACCTCGGCGTCGATGCGCTGCGCCTCGATCTGCGCGGGCGTGCGGCGGTCGGCCGGCGCGCCGTCGGGCAGCTCGCTGCCCGGCACGGCGTCGAAGCCGAAGGCGTCGTGGTGCTGGAACATCACGTAGCCCAGCAGGCTCGCCATGACCCAGCCGAAGTAGATGAAGGCGAAGTTGACGATCGGCAGCACGATGCGTCCGTCGAACATCGGAAGCACCATCGCCAACGCCACCTGCGCGCCGGTGCTCAGCAGGAACAGGAAGAAGCAAAGCAGCGCATACGGCCAGCCGATGGTGCGCATCGCGTCCATCACGTGGCCGGGGTTCATCGCCTGGAAGAAGCTGCCCGACTGCACCAGCACGATCACCGCAGCCGGGAAGGTGAATGACATGACGAAAAGGCCCACGGTGCCGAGGATGGGCGCATACCAGGCGAGCCAGCCGATCAGGAAGGCCTGCACCAGGGAAATGGCGAAGAGCTTCCAGGGCAGGTAGGTCCACTCGTCGCTCGACTCGCGGCCGAAGTCGGCCGAGTCGCGGATGCCGCGCGCGCCCAGCGCGATGATCTTGAAGCCGTAGCGGCTGGACGCCAGCATGATGCCGACCTCGATCACGAAGAGGGCCAGCGCATCGGGCAGGAAGAAGATCGCGTCGAACAGCAGGCTGCAGAACGACAGCAGCAGGCCGTAGGCCAGCGGCCGCATCTGGAACGGAAAAGCGAAGAAGCTGTTGAGCCGGCGCCAGAAAGGCGGTGGCGGCGGCAGCGCATCCTTGACGACGATCATGGCAACTCCCTCGTTTCCTTTTCTTTTCTTCTTACTTGCGGAAGAAATCGCTCTGGCTCATGGCGCCGGCGCCGCCCATGCGCATCACCGTGGCCTCGTCGGCATGAACGAGGCGCATCTGGCCGAGTTCGCGCTCCAGGCGCTGGGTGAAACTAGTCTTGTACTGCAGCAGCGACTCGCCCATCTTCAGCACGCTGGTGCCCTTGACGGTGGCGCTCTTGCGGTCGGGGGCCACCTCGATGCCGTCGATGTTGTACTCGTACTCGATGGTGAGGATGCCGCCGATGCGTTCGCCGACCTTGCTGAAGGTCTCGAAGGCTTCGCGCGTCGCCTGGCAGGCCTCGTCGCGGTTGTGGGAGTGCTCGACCGTCTTGCCCATCATCGTGGTCCTGCTCTCGATGCGGGCCTTGCGGCTGAGCTGCTTGCACAGCGCCTCTGCATCGCGCGAGTAGATGGCGTGGGCCTCCTTCTGGTAGTAGTCGCGCACCATCGGCTCGTCGAGCTTGCGCCCGCCGATAAAGAAGTACCACGCGCCCACGCAGAGCGCGATCACGATCGCAATTTGCTTCATTCTTCTCCGTCCGCGTGTGTGCGCGGTCCCTCGGTTTTTGCGGGGCAGTATACGTTCACAAATGTTTCCAAAAGACTTCATTTGGCCGGCACAGTGAATCCGCCCGCCAGGTTGCTCCGTACTCCGGGCATGCGCATCGATGCCCCACAATCCCCGGATGCCAGCACCCAGCCCCGACGCCGAACTGATGGCGCTGATCGACCGGATCGGCCATCGCGACGAAGCCGCCCTGCGGCAGCTCTACGACCGAACCTCCCCTCGGCTGATGGGCCTGGCGATGCGCGTGGTGCGCCAGCGCGAATGGGCGGAAGACGTACTGCAGGAGAGCTTCCTGACCGTCTGGCGCGTGGCGGGCGACTACCGCGCCTCGTTGAGCCCGCCGCTGGCCTGGCTCGGGCTCATCGTGCGCAGCCGGGCGCTCGACCTGCTGCGCCGCCGCGCCGCCGACCGCGCCCAGCTCACGCAGGAATTCGACGAGCAGACGGCCGGCCAGCTCGAGTCCGACGCCCCCGGCCCGGCCGAGAATGCCGATGCCAGCGAGCAGGCCTGGGCGCTGCACCAGTGCCTGAGCCAGCTGGAGGGCCGCCAGCGCGAGGTGGTGAGCCTGGCCTACCTGCGCGACATGAGCCACGGCGAACTGGCCCGGCAGCTCGAGCTGCCGCTGGGCACGGTCAAGAGCTGGATACGGCGCGGGCTCGAAAAGCTGCGCGTCTGCATGGGACGCTTCGCGTGACAGCGGTGACGACGAAGAAGGCGTTTCAAAAGGCGTTTGTCCCCTCATGAATCTCATCGCACACCCCGAATTACTGGAGCTGCTGGCGGCGAGCCACGCGCTGGGCACCCTGCGCGGCGGCGCCCGCCGCCGCTTCGAGGCCATGGCGCGCGAGCAGGCGCCGGTGCGCGCCGCGGCGCTGGTCTGGCAGGGCCGGCTCGCGAGCATGACCGAGCTGCAGTCGCCCGTCGTGCCCGACGCGGCCGTGTGGACGCGCATCCGCAACATGATCGACGCCGAGCAGTCCGCGCTCGCGCTGGAACGCCAGCGCGCGGCGGCCAGTGCCGCCGGCGAGCCCCGCCAGGGCGGCTGGCTGCGCAGCCTCGCGCTGTGGCGCGGCGCCGCGGTGGCCGGCGCGCTGGCCACCGTGGTGGCCGTGACGGTCGGGCTGAACCTGCGCGACCAGCTGCAGAACGCGCCCGTGGTGCAGTACGTGGCCGTGCTCAGCGACGACAAGGCCGCCGCCTCGATGCTGGTGACCTTCGATCCGAAGAAGAAGCAGCTCGTGCTGCAGCGCGTGGGCGACTACCGCGAAGGCGACGACAAGTCGCTGCAGCTCTGGGCCCTGCCGCCGGGCGGCGCGCCGCGATCGCTGGGCGTGCTCGGCAACGCGCCGGCCCTGAAGCTGACAGCGTCGGAGTCCGACGTGCAGGCCGTGCCGGCGCTGGCCATTTCGCTCGAGGCCAAGGGCGGCGTGCCCGCAGGCAGCGGGCCGAAGGGGCCGATCCTGTTCAAGGGCGCGCTCATCGAGAAAACCATCTAGCCGGCTGCTGCCACTGTCAACGACCGCCCGGCCTGGGGCGTCGTGGTAGAAAACCCGCCTGCCCCGCCCTCCGCCTCTTTTTTCGTTCTTCCAATGTCTTCGATGAAAACCGCGCTGGCCGCGGTCGCCCTGCTGACCGCCGCGCTTGGAGCGCAAGCCCAGTCCAGCTTCTTCCCCCAGGAGTCCGAAACGGCCGCCGCCGAGGCTGCAGCCGCGCGCGACTACCTGGCCGCCAAGGACCGCTGGCACAACGAACTGGCCGCTTTCGCGCGCGCCGACCAGGAGCGCTTTCCGGCCCCCGGCGGCGTGGTGTTCGTGGGCAGTTCCACGGTGCGCATGTGGACGCGCCTGTCGCAGGATTTCGCGCGCGTGCCCGGCGGGGTGGTCAACCGCGGCTTCGGCGGCTCCACGCTGGCCGATTGCGCCCTCTTCGCGCGCGACCTGGTGGTGCGCTACAAGCCGCGCCAGGTGATGGTCTATGCGGGCGACAACGACCTAGCCGAGGGCCGCACGCCGCTGCAGGTGCTCGACAGCTTCGCGCGCTTCGCCAATGCGGTGCGCGCCGAACTGCCGGATACCCGCATCAGCTTCATCTCGGTCAAGCCCAGCCCCTCGCGCGAGCAGCTGCTGCCGCAGATCCGCGAGACCAACCACGTCGTTTCGGCCTACCTGAACCTGCTGCCGAACAGCGAATTCATCGACATCTACACGCCGATGCTGGGCGCGGACGGGCGCCCGCGCATGGAGCTCTTCCGTGGCGACAGGCTGCACCTCACGGACGAGGGCTACCGGCTCTGGCATTCGGTGATCGCGCCGCACCTGCCGAGCCCTCCGCCGGCGCCGACGGTCGGGCTGCCCTGAGCCGGGCGCATCCGCTCAGGCCGGCGCGGGCTCCGACGGTACATCGTCCGCCGGCGGCGGAACGTCCGCCCCGCGCGTGAAGCGCGCCACGAAGTACATCCCCGAGAACACCGCCGCCAGCAGCAGGCCGTCGCCCCACCAGGGCCGCGCCGTCTGGCTGTCGCCGTAGAAGGCCAGCACCAGCAGCACCGCGATCAGGTGCGCGCAGAACACCGGCAGCGAGGCCGAGCCCATCGCCTCCAGCCAGCGCAGCCGGGGAATGCGGCGCATCAGCCAGGGCCCGAAGCGCACCGCCAGGACGCCCAGCGCCACCAGGTTCACCAGCCGCAGCGGGCCCAGCTGCCACTTGTCGAACAGCAGGTTCAGCTCCACATCGCCGCCGAACGGCGCCTGTCCGTTGATGCCTGTGTGGCGCCAGTAGAAGCCGTAGAGGGCGATGCCCGCGGCCAGCGCCAGCAGCCACGCCGGAAAGCGCAGCGGCCGGGCACCGGGGTCATTGCGGGTCGCGCCGATGCACAGCCCCGCGAACCACAGGAACTGCCACGCATAGGTATTGAAGGCGCCCATCTCGTGGAAAGGCACCGGCACGCCCAGGTAGCGCACCGCCAGCCCGTAGACCCATTCGCTGATGCCGAACTGCGCCGCCGCCCACACGGTGGCGCTCGCCACCATCACCCAGGTCCAGCCGTGGCGCATGGCGAAGGCCAGCACCCAGGGGCTCATGAGCATGAAAAAGATGTACATCGGCAGGATGTCGAGCAGTGCCGGTTCGTAGATGAGCAGCAGCCCGTAGATAAAGCCCTCGCGCGGCTCCGCCAGGTAGTACGAGACCAGGTTCTTCACCGCCGGCTGGTCGATGTGCAGGCCCACCGCCGTGATCACGGTGAACAAAAACAGCAGGGTCGCCGCCTGCGCCAGGTAGACCTTGAGCACGCGCCGCCAGAAGGCCTGGCGCATCGAGTCGACGCCGCGCACATGGCCGATGCGGCTGTACACCAGGCCGGCGACGAATGCCGACAGCAGCACGAAGCCTTCGGCGGCCGATACGAAACCGAAGGGCTGGCCCAGCGGATCGGTCAATCGGGTGGGCAGATGGGTGACGGTCATCAGCACGAGCATCAGCCCGCGCAAGGCGTCAATTTCCCAGTAGCGTTTCATCGGTCGGCGGCGAGGTCTTGGTGGCGGTCCGCGCGGCGCACGCACGACGGCCCCGATTGTAAGAAGAGCGGCGTAAAGACCGCCGCACCCGCAACCGGGCCGACGGCCTATGACTGTTGGCACTCCCGAACCGTCGTGCAAATCGGCTACGCTGCGCGCTGCCTCTCAGGTGGAGATATAAAAAAGTGAACCGTTTCCTTCCAACATTGCTCCTGGCCGGCGGCGTTCTCGCGTCCAGCCCGGGCTTTGCCCTCCAGATCGTCAGCCTCTCGCCCCAGGGCGAAGTGGCGCGGGTTCGGCAGGTGGTCGCCAAGTTCGACCAGCCGGCCGTCAACTTCGGCGACCCCAAGGCCCCCGCCCCGCTCGCGGTGAGCTGCAACGACGCGCAGGCCGCCAAGGGCACCGGCCGCTGGACCGACGCCAAGGCCTGGGTCTACGACTTCGAGAACGACCTGCCGCCCGGCGTGCGCTGCACGGTCACCCGCATTCCCACCTTCAAGCCCGCCTCGGGCGAGCTCACCGGCCCCGAGCGCTATCAGTTCAACACCGGCGGCCCCTTCGTGCGCAACTACATGCCGGGCAGCTACAGCCGCATCGACGAGCAGCAGATGTTCATGCTGGAGCTCAACGGCGCGGCCACGCTGGAGAGCGTGCGCCAGAACGTCTGGTGCACGGCCGACGGCGTGGGCGAGCGCATTCCCGTCAAGCTGCTCGACGGCGAACAGCGTGCCGGCCTGCTCAAGGCCTTCGGCCGCGAGAAGTCGGCCGAGAAAGACCCGCTGCGCTTCATCACGATGCAGTGCAACCGCACGCTCACGCCCGGCGCCAAGGTGCAGGTCGTCTACGGCAAGGGCGTGGCCACGCCCTCGGGTGTGGCCAACAACGTGGAGCGCCGCCTCGAATTCCAGGTACGCGAGCCCTTCGCGGCTTCGTTCACCTGCGAGCGCGAGAACGCGCAGGCCGCCTGCCTGCCGCTGCGCCCGATGCAGCTGCAGTTCAACGCGCCCGTCACGCGCAAGCTGGCCTCGCAGATCCAGCTCAAGGGCGACAAGACCATCAAGGCCAAGCTGGACAACGAAGGCGGTTCGCAGAGCGACGACGACGTGGTCAACAGCGTGAGCTTCGAGCCGCCGCTGGCCGAGAGCGCGCAATACAGCATCGAGTTGCCCTCCAAGTTCGAGGACGCCTCGGGCCGCCCGCTGGCCACGCCCGGCAACTTTCCGATGAAGGTGGCGACCGGCGCGATGCCGCCGCTGGCCAAGTTCGCCGCCTCGCCCTTCGGCGTGGTCGAGCGACTGGCCGAGCCGGACACGCCGGCGATGATGCCGGTCACCGTGCGCCGCGTGGAGCCGAAGCTGATGGTGAACGCGCTCACGCCCGGCAAGGTGAGCGACATGAACCCGAAAACCGACGCGGAAATCATCGCGTGGTTCCGCAAGGTGCGCCGCTACGACAACTTCACCGTCTCGCGCGAACAGGCCCGCAAGGACGTGAAAGGCCCGCTGCCCCCGGTCATCGACAAGGACGACCGCACCACGCTGCAGACCCGCATGCTGTCGCTGCTGGCCGGCCAGCCGGGCGTGAAGGCGCTCGACATGCCCAAGGCCGACTCGGGCGATCCGCGCCCCTTCGAAGTCATCGGCATCCCGCTGACGCCGGGCTTCCACGTGCTCGAGATCGCCTCGCAGAAGCTGGGCGAGGCACTGCTCGACGAGCGCTACAACGCCGGGCGCACGATGTACGTGCGCACCACCGCGCTGGCCACCAACCTGGCGGTGCACTTCAAGCTGGGCCGCGAGAACTCGATGGCCTGGGTCACCACGCTGGACAAGGGCAAGGTCGTGGCCGGCGCCGAGGTGCGCGTTTCGAGCTGCGACGGCAAGGCCGTGGCCAGCGGCACCACCGACGCCAACGGCGTGGTCATGCTCAGCGGCGTCTCGCCGCAGGCGCCCTCGTGCAACGGCCCGAACGAATACGACAGCGGCGCATGGTTCGTCAGCGCCCGCGCCAAGGACGAGAAGGGCGTGGAAGACCTCGCCTTCACCTGGAGCGACTGGCAGCGCGGCATCGAGCCCTGGCGCTTCAACGTGCCCACCAGCCTGCAGGCCGAGGCCGACCGCGTCGCCCACACCATCTTCGACCGCACGCTGCTGCGCGCCGGCGAGACGGTGTCGATGAAGAGCCTGATCCGCACGCAGACCAGCAAGGGCTTCGGCCTGCCCGAGAACCGCCCCGACACGCTGGTCATCACCCACGTGGGCAGCGGCCAGCGCTTCACCCAGCCGCTGAACTGGCGCAAGACCGCCACCGGCGGCCTGAGCGCGGAGAACAGCTTCGCCATTCCGCCGGCCGCCAAGCTCGGCGTGTACGAGGTGATGCTGCGCAGCGGCAAGGGCAAGGACGCCAACGGCGAGGGCGAAGGTGAGGACGACGACGGCTACGGCCGCAGCTTCTCCACCGGCAGCTTCCGCGTCGAGGAGTTCCGCCTGCCCGTGCTCGAGGGCCGCATCGCGCCCACGGACAAGAAGCCGCTGGTGGCCGCCACCAGCGTGCCCGCCGACGTGCAGATCAACTACGTCTCCGGCGGCGGCGCAGCCAACCTGCCGGTGCGCGTGTCGGCCATGGTGCGCGGCAAGAGCCTGAGCTTCTCCGACTACGACGCCTTCAGCTTCAACCCGCCGCGCGCCTCGCAGGGCGACGGCAGCGAGGCGGCCACGGCGGTCACCGCCGCGGCCGAGGCCGGCTCGGGCGAGGAAGACCTCAA
Source organism: Variovorax sp. 278MFTsu5.1 (assembly GCF_048305045.1). NCBI lineage: Bacteria > Pseudomonadati > Pseudomonadota > Betaproteobacteria > Burkholderiales > Comamonadaceae > Variovorax > Variovorax sp. 278MFTsu5.1. Next base: position 1,744,194 of record NZ_CP157622.1, on the reverse strand, counting down.
CAGCGTGAACGACACCCGCGTGATCGCCGACAAGCTGCCGCTCACGCTGAACAAGGACGGCGCCGGCAAGGTCACGATCGACAAGGTGCCGAAGGTGAAGGCCGCGCGCGAGCTGCTGCTGGAGGCCACGTACGCCGACCCGAACGGCGAGGTGCAGACCATCCGCAGCACGCAGACGCTGTGGCCGGCCTCCGTCATCGCCGGCATCAAGACCGAGGGCTGGGTCTCCACCGCCCAGAAGCTGAAGTTCCAGGCGCTCGCGCTCGACCTCTCGGGCAAGCCCCAGGCCAACGTCACGCTCAACGTGCGCGCCGTGGCGCGCATCACCACCACCAGCCGCAAGCGCATGGTGGGCGGCTTCTACACCTACGACAACAAGACCGAGACCAAGGACATCGGCACCGTCTGCAGCGGCAAGAGCGACGCGCGCGGCCTGCTGCTGTGCGAATCGGAGCTGAAGGAAGCCGGCGAGGTCGAACTCATCGCCAGCGCCACCGACAGCGACGGCCGCGACGCCAAGGCCGTGAGCTCGGTCTACGTGACCAAGCAGGGCGAGCTGTGGTTCGGCGGCGAGGACAACGACCGCATCGACGTGCTGCCCGAGAAGAAGAGCTATCAGCCCGGCGAGATCGCCAAGTTCCAGGTGCGCAGCCCCTTCCGCTTCGCGACCGCGCTGGTCGCGGTGGAACGCGAGGGCATCATCGAGACGCACGTGGTCAAGCTCGACGGCAAGGACCCGACCGTCACCCTCGAAGTGAAGCCCGAGTGGGGCCCGAACGCCTACGTGAGCGTGCTCGCGCTGCGCGGCCGCCTGCGCGAGGTGCCCTGGTACAGCTTCTTCACCTGGGGCTTCAAGTCGCCGCGCGAGTGGTGGACGGCCTTCTGGTACGAAGGCAAGGAATACGTGGCGCCGACCGCCATGGTCGATTTGAGCAAGCCCGCCTACCGCCTCGGCATGGCCGAGATCCGCGTCGGCACGCGAGCGCACCAGCTCGACGTGAGCGTCACCAGCGACAAGCCCAGCTACCCGATTCGCAGCAAGGCGCAGGTCACCATCAGCGCCAAGCTGCCCGACGGCAAGCCGGCCGCCGGCGCCGAAGTGGCGCTCGCGGCGGTCGACCAGGCCCTGCTGGAGCTGATGCCCAACGACAGCTGGAACCTGCTCAACGCGATGCTGCAGCGGCGCAGCTGGGGAGTGAGCACCTCCACCGCGCAGATGGAAATCGTCGGCCGGCGCCACTACGGCCGCAAGGCCGTGCCCGCGGGCGGCGGCGGCGGCAAGGGACAGACACGCGAACTGCTCGACACCCTGCTCGTGTGGAACCCGAAGGTGGTGCTCGACGCCAACGGCCAGGCCGTGGTGACGGTGCCGCTGAACGACGCGCTCACCACCTTCAAGATCGTGGCCGTGGCCGATTCGGGCACCAACCTGTTCGGCACCGGCCAGGCCAGCATCCAGGCCACGCAAGATTTGCAGATCATCAGCGGCCTGCCCCCGCTGGTGCGCGAGGACGACCAGTTCCGCGCCCAGATCACGCTGCGCAACACCACGCAGAAGCCGATGAAGGTCGAGGCCACGCCGCGCGCCACCCTGCTCACGCTGGAGCCGCAGACGGTCGACATCCCGGCCGGCGAGGCCCGCGAGGTGGCATGGACCGTGACCGCGCCTGCGCAGCTCGGGCAGACGCGCGCCGAAGCCATCCTGTGGGAGATCGAAGCGAAAGACACCCTCGGCGGCGCACGCGATGCGCTGAAGGTGCGCCAGCGCATCGTGCCCTCGGTGCCGCTCACGGTGCAGCAAGGCACGCTGGTGCAGGTCGACGGTCCGTTCACGCTCGACGTGGCGCCGCCGGCCGACGCCCTGCCCGGCCGCGGCGGCCTGAAGCTCTCGCTGCAACCCAAGCTGGCCGAAGGCCTGCCGGGCGTGCGCGACTGGTTCGCCAACTACCCCTTCATCTGCCTGGAGCAGAAGACCAGCAAGTCGGTCGGCCTGCGCGACGCGAAGATGTGGCAGGGCGTGCTGGCGACGCTGCCGACCTATCTCGACAGCGACGGCCTGGCCAGCTACTTCCCGCCGCGCGACGGCGAGGCCAACCGCGGCAGCGACATCCTCACCTCGTACCTGCTCGCGGCGACGAATGAAGCCGCCCAGCTCAACCCCGCCTTCGCGCTCGCCGACGACGTGCGCGCGCCGATGGAGTCGGGCCTGATCGCCTTCGTCGAAGGCCGCATCACGCGCGAGTTCTGGAGCCCGCGCAAGGACCTCGACGTGCGCAAGCTGGCCGCGCTCGAAGCGCTCTCGCGCTACGGCAAGGCCCGTGGGGCAATGCTCGGCAGCATCACCATCGCGCCGAACCAGTGGCCCACCAGCGCGGTGATCGACTGGCTCAACATCCTCAAGCGCGTGAACGACGTGCCCCAGCGCCAGCAGCGCCTGGACGAGGCCAACAACGTGCTGAAGGCGCGCCTGTCGTACCAGGGCACCAAGCTGATCTTCAGCACCGAGCAGGACGACTACTGGTGGTGGCTGATGACCAACGGCGACGTCAACACCGCTCGGCTGCTGCTCAGCGTGATGGACGACCCTGCCTGGAAGGACGAGACGGCCAAGCTCGCCAACGGCTTCATCGGCCGCCAGCAGAACGGCGCCTGGCACACCACCACCGCCAACCTGTGGGGCGGTCTGGCGCTGGAGAAGTTCAGCAAGGTGTTCGAGAGCACGCCGGTGGCCGGCGTCACCGCCGCCACGCTCGGCGCGGTGAAGGCGCAGGTCGACTGGAGCAAGGTCGAGCGCGTGAAGACCAGCGACGCGACCGGCGCGCCCAACCAGAGCACCTTCTTCGGCGCACCCGCCTCGCCGGGCAACCTGAAGAACAACACGATGTTCCTGCCGTGGGCATCGTCGCCGTCTGGAGCCCCCGTGCGCGACACGCTGCTGGTCACGCAGCAGGGCACCGGCAAGCCGTGGCTCACGCTGCAGTCGATCGCCGCCGTGCAGCTGAAGGCGCCGTTCGCCGCCGGCTACGCCATCAAGAAGACCATCACCCCGGTCGAGCAGGCCACCGCCGGCAAGTACACACGCGGCGACGTGCTGCGCGTGACGCTGGAGGTGAACGCCAGCGCCGACATGACCTGGGTCGTCATCAGCGACCCGATCCCGGGCGGCGCCACCATCCTCGGCGGCGGCCTGGGCCGCGACTCGCAGATCGCCACCCAGGGCGAGAAGAAGTCGGGCGCCGGCTGGCCGGCCTTCGAGGAACGCAGCTTCGAGGCCTTCCGCAGCTACTACGAGTACCTGCCCAAGGGCGTGGTGAAGATGGAGTACACCGTGCGCCTGAACAACGTCGGCGACTTCGCCCTGCCGCCCAGCCGCGTCGAGGCGATGTACGCGCCCGAGATGTTCGGCGAGGCGCCGAACGCGCGGGTGAAGGTGGAGGCGGCGAAGTAAGCATCGCCAGGTACGGTGGAGGAGCGGCGGCCGGTCATCGCTCCTTCACCGGCCGCCGTCACCATCGCGGCGAACCAACAACCTGGAGGAAAACACCATGGGCCTGGCTGTCTGCGTCGGCATGCTCGCCGAACTGCTCGAGGACGATCCCGAAAGCGCCGAGGGCTTCGAGGAAGAACTGGCCGAAGTCAACCGCGTGCTGGCCGCCGCGGGGCTGCCCCCGCACACCGAACCGCGCGGCCCCCTCGAACTCGACTCGCGCGCCTCGATCGACGGTTTTCCCTATTCCTTCATCCACTACCTGCGCCGCGCGTACGCCCACCGCGTGCTGGCGCCCGACTGGGTCGCCACGCCGCTGGCTGACGACGTCGATCCCACGGCCGATCCGAAGATCCAGGCGCTGCTGGACGGCTCGGAAAGCCATCTGCTGTGTCACTCCGACGCCGAAGGCTTCTACGTTCCCATCGACTTCCAGGAAGTGCTGTTCGACAGTGACGGCAGCGACGAGGATGAAGAAGAAGACGACGCACAGGAGGAAGCGGACGAGGCCGAAGGCGACGCGGACCTCGAAGAACTGAGCGGCCTGCCCGGCGGCATGCTCGGTTCCTCCCAGCGCCTGCTCGAGGAACTCGTGTTCGTCGCTCCCGCCCTGGGCATCCGCCTCGAGAACGGCAAGCTCTCCGACGAGGAAGCCGAACGCATCGATGCACTCATCGACGACGACAACGGCCTGTACCGCGAATACGTGTCCTGGCTGCTGCTGTACGAATCGGCGCGGCTGAGCATCGAGCACAGGACGGCGATCGTTTTCTGCTGAATCGCCAGAGAATGCGCGGCATGGAGGCTCCACGACTTCACTCATGAGCTTTGCCACCACACTGCGCAGCTACTTCTCCCTGGCCTTCCGCTGGCAGCGCGGCCGCCAGGGCACGGGCTACGACAAGATGCTGCTGCTCACGGCGCGCTGGCCGCTGCCGTTCGACAGCTACCTCATCCGCTACCCCGAGGGCTCGGAGATTCCGCCGCACACCGACCCGGTGCAGGCCGGGCGGCACTACCGGCTGAACGTCGTGCTGAAATCGCCGCGCTCGGGTGGCGAGTTCGTGTGCGCCACGCCGATCTTCGCGACGCGGCGCATCAAGCTGTTCCGCCCCGATGCCTGCGAGCACAGCGTGACGCGGGTGGTGGGCGGCAGCCGCTATGTGTTCTCGCTCGGCTGGGTGTTGCCGGGCAGGTCCGACGCTGGAGAAAGGCCGCCGCCATGAAGCAGATGCTGCTGGAGATCCGAACCTACCGGCTCAAGCCCGGCACCCTCGATGCCTTCCACCAGGCCATGCACGAACGCGCCGTGCCGATGCTGCGCGGCAAGGGCATGGACGTGGTCGCCTACGGCAGGTCGGACCACGAGGAGGAGACCTACCACCTGGTGCGAGCCTATGCCGACCGCGCAGCGCTCGAAGCCGGGCAGGCCGCGTTCTACGGCTCCCCGGAATGGCGCGAGGGCCCGCGCGGCGCGCTGGTGGACCGCATCGAGACCTACCTGAACACCTTGCTGTGGGCCTCGCCCGAAGCCGTAGACAGCATGCGCGCGCTCAACGGCCCCGCTTCCTCCTGAGAAAGAAAAGCCGGCGAAAGACAGCCACCGCAGGCCTAAACTGCGCCCCCGGTCGTCGTTCATTCATTCATTCGCTCGCTCGTTCCCTCTCAACGTTCGCAGGAGAAACCCATGAACACCAAGGAAATCGCCGACAAGCTCGTGGCGCTGTGCAAGGACGGAAATTTCGAAGGCGCCCAGGTGCTCTATGCGCCCGAGGCCGTGAGCGTCGAGGCCAGCGCCCCGCCCGGCCAGGCGCGCGAGGCGGTCGGCCTTGCGGCCATCAGGGCCAAGGGCGAGTGGTGGACCGCCAACCATGAAGTGCACTCCATGCAGGTTGCCGGCCCGTGGCCGCACGACGACCGTTTCATCGTCGGCTTCCGCTTCGACGTGACGATGAAGGCCAACGGCCACCGCTTCACCATGGAGGAAATGGCGCTCTACACCGTCAAGGACGGGAAGATCGTGCGGGAAGAGTTCTTCTACGACGCCGGCTAGCAAGCGGCTGCTCCCGCCAATGCCGGTACGGGTCCGGCGGACGGCAAGTTCTCGTGCAGGCGCGACGCGGGCAGAATGCCCGCAGGTGCCCCCATGAACACAAGATTTGTAGAAGCCTTCCTCTGGGCCGCGCGGCTGGGCAGCTTCCGCGCGGCGAGCGACCGGCTCCACATCACGCAGGCGGCGGTGTCCAACCGCGTCGCCTCCCTCGAAGAAGACATCGGCGCACGCCTGTTCGAACGCGACGCGCGCGAACTGCGGCTCACGCCCGTGGGCGTGCGGCTGATGGACTACGGCGAACGCCTGCTCGAGCTGCGCCGCGAGATCGTCTCGCTCGGCCGGCCGCGCGAAGACATCCTGGGGCTGGTGCGCATCGGCGCCATCGAAACCGTGGTCCACACCTGGCTGCTGGGCTTTCTCACCAACCTGCGCTCCACCTACCCGGGCATCGAGGTGCAACTCACCTCCGAGACCACGCTGGCGCTGCACCGCGGCCTGCGCGAGGGCGCGCTCGACATCGCGCTGCAGACCGACCACATCGCCGGCGCGGGCATCGTGAGCACGCCCTGCCTGCCGATGCCCATGGGCTGGGTGGGCGCGCCCGGCGCCGAGCCCGTGCAGACGGTCGAGCAGCTGCTGCGACAACCCGTGCTTACGATGAGCCCCGGCTCGCAACCGCACGAGGCGCTGAAGAACCTGTTCCGCGCGGCGGGCATTCCGCTGGGCAAGGTGCATTGCGTGAGCTCGATCTCAGCGCTGGCGCGGCTGGTGAAGGCGGGCTTCGGCAACGCGCTGGTGCCGCTGCCGCCCTGCTATGAATATGTGGCGGCCGACGACGTGAAGATCATCGAGTGCGACGCGCTCATCTCGCCGCAGCGCATCGTGGTGAGCCACCTGGAAGCCGCCGACTCCGACGCCATCCGGCTCGTGGCCGAACTAGCCTGCCGGGCCTCCGACCAGTTCACGACATCGGCTGTGGCACCAACCTGGAGCACAGCTTCAGAGGGTTAACCCTCGGTTTGGCGCATTTCGGCCCCGAAAAGGGGCCAGTAATTCTTGTGGCTGTCGCCCAGAAAAACTCGTTTGTGACAGCCCGACCCTGCGACGGAAGATCGCGCCTTCATTTTTCGAAGGCCCGCCTCTTCTTCCGCCGCCATGAACACACCTGATTCCTCTTCCTCCGCAACAGCAGTGAACGGCCTGCTGTTCGTCGCTTCCGACGTCGACCCAGCCGACGAGGCCGACTTCAACCGCTGGTACGACCGGGAGCACGTGGAAGAGCGTGTGCGCATTCCCGGCTTTCTCTCGGGCGCGCGCTACTTCTCGCTCGAGGGCGGCCGCAAGTACCTGGGGCTTTACCGCACCGAGTCGCTGGCGGTGTTCGGCTCGCCCGGCTACCGCGCCGCGTTCGAGAAGCAGACGCCGTGGTCCGTCGCCAATCTCGACCGCATGCGCCAGCCGATGCGCCGCGTGTGCGCGGTGCGCGCCGTTACCGGCTTCGGCAGCGGCAGCCACGTGGCCGTGCTTCCGCTCGTGGCCGCCGCCGATGCCGAGGCGCAAGTGGCGCACGCCGCCGGCATCGGCGCGCAACTGCGCAAGGAGCAGGCAGGCTTCGTGCAGTCGTACCTGCTCGTGCCCGACGCCGCGCTCAGCACGCCGCTGCCGCGCGAATCCACCGAAGGCCGCGTGCTGCGGCCGCTGCTGGTGATCGAGACCAGCAGCGAAGCCGCCGCCCGCGCGGCGCGCGCCACGGCCGCCGCCGCATTCGACGCCGATCCCGCCGGCGGCTGGCTGCTCGCGCTCGGCTGGAAGCTGACAGCGGCCGAGCTGGCCTGACGCGGCGGCCATCCGCCCCCTCTCACCTCATCTCTCACCGAACAAAGGCATCCGATGACCGAACATGTTCTTCCCGCCGCGGGCTCCGCGGCACCCGGGCAGGCCGCCCCTGCTTCCGCCAAGATGGGCCGGCTGGCCATGGCCAGCTCCATCGGCACCACGCTGGAGTGGTACGACTTCACCGTCTACAACATCATGGCGGCGCTGGTCTTCAACGCGGTGTTCTTCCCCTCGTTCGACCCGCTCACCGGCACCATCCTCGCGTTCTCGACCTACGCGGTCGGCTACATTTCGCGCCCGCTGGGCGGCGTGGTGTTCGGCCACCTCGGCGACCGGCTGGGCCGGCGCTTCGTGCTGGTGGCCACGCTGGTCATCATGGGCGTCTCCACCGGCCTGATGGGCCTGCTGCCCACCTACGCGAGCTGGGGCATCTGGGCACCCGTCGCGCTGGTGGCACTGCGCTTCGTGCAGGGCGTGGCGCTCGGCGGCGAATGGGCCGGCGCGGTGCTGCTGTCGATGGAGCACGGCAAGCCCGACGAGCGCGGCCGCAACGCCTCGTTCACGCAGGTGGGCCCCTCGTGCGGCACGCTGATCGGCACCGGCTTCATTGCCGCCGTGTCGGCCTGGCTGAGCCCGGAAGATTTCCAGAACTGGGGCTGGCGCATTCCCTTCATCTCCAGCGTGGCGCTGGTGCTGTTCGGACTGTGGCTGCGCCGCGGCGTGGACGAAACACCCGTCTTCCGCGAGATGGAGGAGAAGAAGGCCACCGCCAAGACGCCCATCAAGGAAGTGCTGACGCAGCACTGGCGCCGCCTGTTGGTGGCCGGCGGCTCGCGCATCGGCTCCGACGTGCTGTATGCGCTCGTGGTGGTGTTCACGCTGACCTACGTGACCACCGTGCTGCACCTGTCGCGTCCGCTGGCGCTCACCGCCACGATGATCGGCGCGGCCGGCAACGCCATTGCCGTGCCGTGGTTCGGCAGCCTGTCGGACCGCATCGGCCGCCGCCCGGTCTACATCGCCGGCGCGCTGCTGGGCATGGTCTGGGCCTTCGTGTTCTTCGTGCTGATGGACAGCGCGCACCCGGTCGCGATCTGCGCTGCGGTGGTGGTGGGCCTGCTGATCCACGCGATGATGTACGGCCCGCAGGCCGCCTTCGTCACCGAGCAGTTCCCCGGCCGCGTGCGCTATGCCGGCGCTTCGCTGGCGTACACGCTGGCGGGCATCCTGGGCGGCGGCTTCGCGCCGCTGATCATCGCGAGCCTGTTCAAGTCGTGGGGCAGCACGGTGGCCGTGTCGTTCTACGTGGTGGCCGCGCTGGGCGTGACGCTGATCGCCCTGCTGGTTGCGCGCGAAACCGCCAAGCGCCCGCTGGAGAGCTGATCGATGACGACGACGAACAACATGAATTCACGATTGCGCTTCGCCTGCGAAAGCATCGCCGAGGACGGCACGCGCTCCACCTCCTTGCACCTGGTCGCGCCGCGCGCGCTGGTGGTGGCGGGCTGGACCGGGCGCGACATCGCCGCCATCGAACACCACATCGAGGAACTGGCCGAGCTCGGCGTGCCGCGCCCTTCGAGCGTGCCGCTGTACTACCGCGTGGCGGCCCAGTTGCTGACGCAATCGAGCGCCATCGAGGCGCTGGGCGACCGGAGCTCCGGCGAGGCCGAGCCGGTGCTGTTCTTCTCGCAAGGCGAGTGGTGGCTGAGCGTGGCCTCGGACCACACCGACCGGCAGGTCGAGAGCTACTCGGTGGCCGTGTCGAAGCAGATGTGCGCCAAGCCCGTGGCCGAGACCGCATGGTGCTGGCGCGACGTGCAGGCGCACCAGGACACGCTGGAGCTTCGCTCGCGCATCCTGGAGGACGGCCGCTGGGTCGACTATCAGCGCGGCACGCTCGCATCGATCCGCCCGCTGGCCGGCCTGCGCGACGGCATGCCCGGTGCCGGTGCCGCGCCCGAGGGCCTCTTCATGACCTGCGGCACGCTGGGCGCGCTGCCCAACGCCAAGGGCGAAGGCATCCGGCCCGCGACGCAGATGGAGATCGAGCTGCACGATGCGAAGCTGCAGCGCCGCATCGTGCATCGCTATGCGGTGGAAGCACTGCCGGTGGTGGCGTGACGATGACGATGAAGAACGGCAACACCATCGCGGCGCTGCGCGGGCGCATCGCGCGCGGCGAGCTCTCGCACGAGGCGCTGATCGACGAAGTGCTCGAAGCGGCCGGACAGCCTGCCGCGCAGCATGTCTTCACCCGCCTGTACGCCGACGCGGCCCGCGCCGCCGCGCGCCATGCCGATGCGGCACGCAAGGCCGGCATAGAGACGGCACCGCTCGCCGGCCTGCCCGTGTCGGTGAAGGACCTCTACGACGTGGCCGGCGAAACCACCATGGCGGGCTCCGCCGTCTGCGAAGGCGAGGCACCCGCGGCGCACGACGCGACCGCCGTGGCGCGGCTGCGCGCACAGGGCGCAGCCATCGTCGGCAAGACCAACATGACGGAGTTCGCCTTCTCGGGCGTGGGCATCAACCCGCACTACGGCACGCCGCGCAATCCGGTCGACACGCAGACGGCGCGCATTCCGGGCGGCTCGTCGTCCGGCGCGGCGGTGTCGGTGGCGCTCGGGCTCGCGGTGGCAGGGCTGGGCTCGGACACGGGCGGCTCCATCCGCATTCCCGCCGCGCTGTGCGGGCTGGTCGGCTTCAAGAGCACGCAGTCGCGCGTGCCGCGCACGGGCGCCTTCGAACTCGCGCGCTCGCTCGACACGGTATGCGCCATGGCGCGCAGCGTGGAAGACTGCCTTGTCGCCGATGCCGCCATCGCCGACGTGCCGCTCGCGGTGCGCCGCCGTCCGCTGCAGGGCATGCGTCTGGCCGTGCCGCGCACGCTGGTGTTCGACGACATCGAACCCGCCGTGGCGCGCGCCTTCGACCGCGCGCTGCAGGCGCTCTCGGCCGCGGGCGCGCAGATCGTGGACATCACGCTGGCGGAACTGGCCGAGATCGCCAGCGTCAACGCGCCCGGCGGCTTCTCGCCGGTGGAAGCCGCCGCCGTGCACCGCGAGCGCTTCGCCGCGAAGCGCGACGGATTCGACGCGCGCGTGGCCGCCCGCATCGCGCTGGGCACCGAGGTGCGCGCCGCCGACTACATCGCCATGCAGGACCGCCGCCGCGACTGGATCGGACGCGTCGAGCGCGCCATCGAAGGCTTCGACGCGCTCGTGTGCCCGACCGTGCCCATCGTCGCGCCGCCTATCGAGGCACTGGCGGAAGACGCCGCCTTCTTCAGGGCCAACGGCCTGCTGCTGCGCAACACCTTCGCGATCAACCTGCTCGACGGCTGCGCTTTCAGCCTGCCCTGCCATGCGCCGGGCGATCTGCCGGTGGGCCTGATGCTGGCCTCGGTGCGCGGCGACGACGCGCGGCTGGCGGCGGTGGCGCTGGCGGCCGAGGCCGCGCTGCAGCGGTGAACGGTGGGCGGCGGCCTCAGGCCGTGGCGGTGGTCACCGGCTTGGTGAGGGTGGCCGTCGCCTTGGCGCCGAGCGTCATCTCGGTGATCCACGACACCAGCAGCGCACCGTAGGCCTGGCGCCACTCCTGCTTCGAGAGCGCGTGGTCCGCGTCGGAGAGCACGCGGTAGGTCACCGACTTCACGCGCTTGAAGGCGCCGAGGTAGTTCTCGACCACCGGGTGCGGCACGATCTGGTCGTGCTCCGATTCGACGATGAGCACGTCGCCGGCGAAGTCCGCGCAGGCCGCGAGCGCGCGGTTGTCCTTGGGCCCGACCAGCGATCGGCGGTAGGCGACCAGGTCGGAGCGGCTGAGCTGGCCCTTGGGGGTGTCCCACTCGCCGTCGCGGTAGAGCGCGGGCGCGCGCAACGCCAGCCAGCGCACCGGCCGCATGGCGCTGACCAGCGCCGCCAGGTAGCCGCCGTAGCTGCTGCCGACGATGGCGACGGCCGCCGGATCGACCGCCGGGTGGCCGACCAGCGCGTCGTAGGCCGCGAGCACGTCGCGCAGGTTGTCCTCGCGCGTCACCTCCATGCGTTGCGCGGCGTGGCGCGCGTGGCCGCGCAGGTCGAAGGTCAGGCACACGCAGCCAAGTGCGGCCAGTTCGTGCGCGCGCCTGGCGTACTGCTCCTGGCTGCCGTCCCAGCCATGCACCAGCAGCACCCCGGGCACGGTCGTCGAGGCCGCGAACAGCGTGCCCTCGATATGCTGGCCGTCGACGGGAATGTCGATGGTGCTATGGCGCGTCGGCATGGCGGTCTCCAGGCAGGATCGTGTACTTCGCGAGCGGGCCGACGCGGCTGTCCGTCCCCTGGTAGGCCACGATGGCATCGGCGGGCACGAGCACCGAGGGGCCGTAGACCTCGAAGCACGAGGCGCGCACCTCGCGCCGCCCGGGGTCGGCATGCAGCGCTTCGAGCCCCGCGATCTCGGCGCCGGTGGCGCCGCCCACGCGCCACGACTGCTCCAGCACGCCCGAGCGCCATTCGCCTCTGCCGTCGACGCCCTGCGCCACGTCGTAGTTCACGCGCGAGGCGAAGAAGCCGGGGTAGCAGTCGATCACCGCCTGGTGATAGCGGCGCGCCTGCTCGATAGCGCGGCGCAGCGAGGGCGACGCGACGCCGGCGATCAGCGCGTCGAAGTCGCCGCGCACCATCACCAGATCGGAGCCGCCGTAGACCTCCTCGCCGGCGTTGTCGCCGGTGGTGCGCTGCACGCCGCAGTAGCTGACGATCATGCCGGCCACCAGCAGCTGCCCGACGCTCCAGGTGACGGGGTCTTCCAGGTTCGCTTCGAGGACGAGGCCGCTTCGCGCGAGGCCGGCCTGGTCCATCTCGGCGATGCAGCTGCCGAGCGCCTCGGTGCGCTCGACGACGATCTGCCCGCGTCCGCCGGTAGCCGTCACCGGCTTGAGGCGCACGGGCCCCGCATCGAGCATCGCGCGCCCTGCCCTCAGCGCCTCGCCGGCCGAGAAGCACGAGAAGCCCGGCAGGACTGCGTCGCCGACCTCGCGGGCGAAGCGCGTCGACCAGCCGTCCGGTCTTGCGGCACTGTTCTCGTCGATCAGCGGGTGGCTGATGACCTTGGTGGCGACGAAGGCATGCGGCACCACGCCGCCGAACAGGTCGTCCACCCCGGCGATGCCCATGGCGTGCACCCGGGCCGGGTCGGAAAGGGTGTCGCTGGGCACGAAATAGTGCCGCGAGCCCGAGGGCGCCGGGGAGACGTACTCCCCTTCGAAAGCGCAGCCGATCAGCACCGCCAGCCGCCGCCCGTAGTTGGCGCGGGTGGCATGCTCGTGCTCGGTGCAGTAGCCGCGCGGGTCCACGTCGAGCGTGACGACGCTGCACGGGCCGGGCACTGTGCCCGCCGCCCTGGCTTCGGAGGAAAGCGCTTGCACGGCGGTGTGCCTGGCTTCAGCCCTTGCCGGCCTTCGCCTTCTCTTCGACGTCCTTCTTCTTTTCCGAGGACGGCAGCTTCACCTTCGTCACGGTGACGGACACCGGATCGCTGGCCGGAAAGGACTCTTCCACACCGCTGTCCAGCGCTTCCTCGCTGGCAGGCTGCTCGGTGGGCCTGGCCTTCTCGACCTTGCCCTGCTCAGGGTTGCCGGATGTGGGAAAGTGGAATTTCCCCGGCGATTTCTCTTCTTTCTCTTCTGGCTGTTGCTGCTTCGAAGTCATGGATGGCCTCCTGGCTTGTTCACCGCCCCATGTTGTGCGAGCGCAGCCCGCGGTTGGTGGGAGGGAGGTGCGGATGCGTGTGGGAACAGTCCGGCGCGGAGCCATTGGTGGGCTTCATACGCGCAGCGCCCCGAGGGCTGAGCCCTCCTCCTCCCCTGCGCGCGGCGACGGTGCGCCGCCCTACCTGTTCTCGGGGATCGACGGCCCTGCACCGCGGGTGCTATCTTGCCGCCCGCCCAAGCCGGGCAGCCGATGACTCAACACCAGGGGACGGACCATGCCGACGCTCGATCAGGTGCTGCAACAGGCCTTGTGGAAAGACAAGACGATCGCTCGGGAAACCTTGCTGCGCGCCGGAGCCGACGTGGACACGTTACCGACCGCGGACGAAGTCGAGCAGTACAGCCGCCGCCTGCTGAGAAACGGGCGCTGGGTTCCCAGTGCCGAGGCTGCCGCCGCGCTGGACCTCGTGATCGGCGTGCGCCCCGACCCGCAGAACCAGCCGCACAGCTACCAGGGCGGTTTCCTGCGCGGAAACGCCGCGCTCCCCTGGCGGCATTTTTCGCGCGAGCGGATCGCGCTGCAACTGATCGTGCGGATCGCGGACTACAGGTACATCGAGCAGCAGCACCATTCGCTGTGCGGCCCGGTCACGTTCATGCACGACATCGCGAAGCGAACCCCTCAGGCCTACGCGGCCTACGTGATCGGCCTGGCGGAAAACCGCCGCGGCCCCCTCGGGCAGATGACCGTGAAGGTCAAGTCGGGCTCCTCGCTGCTGGGCAAGCGCATCAACAGCGCCCCCGGCTCGCCGAGGATCTGCGAGGCCGACTACATCGCGCTGGCCAGCCTGCGCGACGGCAGCAACATCCTGGCCTACCGCTCGCCCTTCACTCACACGATGCTCGAAGGCGCGACCTCGCCGGCCGACATGGTCCGGTGGATGCGCGACACCGGCTACCAGCATGTGGAGGACCACAGTCACATGGGCAGCTGGCGCCTGCGTGGCCTGCTCATCAAGGCGCACCGCACCAGCGTCGGCCAAAACGCCGTGGGCCCGCACCTGAACCAGATGCGCCACAAGCGCAACGCTGGCCACACCGTCATGATGTGTGCCGCGGGCAGCCTGGCCAACATGGCGCTGGGCCGCAGCCTGCGCGACGACATGACGATGCGCGTATTCGGCGGCCACTTCATGCTGGTGAATTCCGTCGATGTGACGGCCAACGGCGCCATCTTCGACCTCGTCACCTGGGGCCGCGACAGCAGCGAGAACCGGATCGAGATTCCATGGAGCAAGCTCGCGAGCTGGTACGGCGGCTTCGTCAGCGGGCTCCCCTGAATTCCGGCCGCTAGACTGGCGCCACGTCGCCATCGAACGGAGAGCGCCCATGTGCCGCAGCATCAAGACCCTCTACAACTTCGAGCCGCCCGCCACCGAGCAGGAGATCCGCGCCGCCGCGCTGCAGTTCGTGCGCAAGCTCAGTGGCTTCAACGTGCCCTCCAAGGCCAACGAGGCGGCATTCAATCGCGCGGTCGATGACGTGGCCGCCACGGCGGCGCGGCTGATCGATTCGCTTGTCACCACGGCCGAACCGCGCGACCGTGCTGTGGAGGCGGAACGCGCCAGGGCCCGCTCGGCGATGCGCTTCGGCAGCGGCTCCACCGCCTGATCGTGCCTTGCCCCCTGTGGCCGATGGCTGCGCGCCCGCATGCCATCATCTTCGGATGAGCAACACACCCCATAGCGCCTTCAGCACCTCGGACGCAGTCGCCAAATACGCCGAAGGCCCGAAGCGCAACGTGCCCGGATACAGCGGGCTCCTGCCGATGACGCGCATCCTTCTCGAGGAACACGTGCCCAGCGATGGCCGGGTGCTCGTGGTTGGCGCGGGCGGCGGCCTGGAAGTGGAAGACCTTGCGCAGGCCAACCCGGAATGGACCCTCGACGGGGTCGATCCGAGTGGCCCGATGCTTGAACTCGCATCACAGAGGCTGGGCCCGCTGATGTCGCGCGTGGCGCTGCACGAAGGCTATGTGCAGGACGCGCCCGCCGGCCCCTTCGACGGCGCGACCTGCCTGCTGACCTTCCACTTCGTGCCGACGGACCAGCGGCTGCCGACGGCCCGCGAGATCCATCGCCGGTTGAAGCCGGGCGCCCCGTTCGTCGCAGCGCATCTCAGCGTGGAAGACGGCGAAGGCGAACGCGACCTCTGGATGTCGCGCTACGCGGCCTTCCTCGTCTCCTCGGGCTCCGATCCGCGCCAGGCGGCCGCGGCGCGGGAGAAAGTCCAGAAGGAACTGT
Source organism: Variovorax sp. 278MFTsu5.1 (assembly GCF_048305045.1). NCBI lineage: Bacteria > Pseudomonadati > Pseudomonadota > Betaproteobacteria > Burkholderiales > Comamonadaceae > Variovorax > Variovorax sp. 278MFTsu5.1. The sequence goes on along the minus strand of NZ_CP157622.1, from coordinate 1,728,817 downwards.
CGATCCTCTCTCCCTCGCAGGACGAGGCCGTGCTGCGCGAGGCGGGGTTCAAGGACATCCGCCTCTTCTTCATGGGCTTCACGTTCCGGGGCTGGGTCGCCCGCGCCTGAGCCGGCGGTGGTGGCCGGGCCATGACCACAGCGCAGCGCCGCCCCCCGGCCTTTGATATGGTGCTTGCCAGCACCACCATGCGAAGTCCGAGCACATGAAAAAGACCTACACAGGCGGCTGCCATTGCGGCGCCGTGAGATTCGAGGCCGACATCGACCTCGGCCTCGGCACGCTGCGCTGCAACTGCTCGATCTGCACCAAAACCCGCTTCTGGCCCGCCATCGTCGCGACCGATGCCTTCCGGTTGATCGAAGGCGAATCCGAACTCAGCGAGCAGATGCTCGACACCCGCAACAGCCACTACATCGTCTGCAGGCATTGCGGCGTGCGGGCTTTCGGCGTGGGCCATTCGCCCGCCACCGGCGAGAGCGCCTACGGCGTGAACGTGACCTGCCTGGACGACGTGGATCTCGACGACCTCGCCAGCTCGCCCATCAGCTACGTGGACGGGCACCGCGGCACCTGGCACGCCGCGCGCGCGGCCATCGGCATCTGACGAAGAGAATCGCTTCCCGCAACAACAACCCACCACTACTGGAGACAGGCACATGTCCATCGAACTCTGGCTCGCCTTCGTCGCGGCCTCCACCCTCATGCTGGTCATTCCCGGGCCGACCATCCTCACGGTGATCAGCTATTCGATGTCGCACGGGCGGCGCGCCAACCTGCCGCTGGTGGCGGCCGTGGCGCTGGGCGATTCCACCGCGCTGGTGGTGTCGCTGCTCGGGCTGGGCGCGCTGCTGGCCACCTCGGCCTTCTGGTTCACGGTGGTGAAGTGGGTGGGCGGGCTGTACCTGCTGTATCTGGGCATCAGGCTGCTGCGCGCGGGCATCACCTCCGCCGAGATCGCCACGCCGGCCGCGCCCGCCTCGCGCCTGCGCCTGTTCGCCAACACCTACCTGGTGACCGCGCTGAACCCCAAGGGCATCGTTTTCTTCGTGGCCTTCCTGCCCCAGTTCATCAACCCGGCCGCCGACGTGACGCGCCAGCTGTGGGTGCTGGCCGTCACCTTCGTGGTGCTGGCCGCGACCAATGCCACGCTCTACGCGGTGTTCGCGGGATCGGCGCGCAGGCTGCTGTCGTCGCCGCGTGCGCAGCGGCGCTTCAACCTCGCGGGCGGCTCGCTGCTGGGCGCGGCGGGCATCTGGGCGCTGATGGCGCGCCGGCCGGGCTGAGCGGGCAGCCCTTCGGAACGCAAAAGCAACTCAAAAGAAAAGGCCGCGAAGCACGGAGCTTCGCGGCCTTTTCTTCATTTGTCGCAGCGCTGAGGATCAGTTGCGGTACGGGTTGTTGGGATTGCGGTCGTAGCGGTTCGGAACGCCGTCGTTGTCGCGGTCACGGTCGTAGCGGTTGGGCACGCCGTCGCGGTCACGGTCGCCGTAGTGCGGGCGCGGCGGCGGCGGGCGGTCGTAGGGTGCGACCACACAGCCCGCGAGGATGGCCGATGCGGCCAGAAGGATCGCCAATGTCTTCGTCATGCGAGTTCTCCTTGGAGTGTTTGTGAAACCGGGGTTCGCCTCCTGCGAGCCGGTAGTGCATTGAAGGCCACGCCGGTACGCGCCGGGTTTCCGCATTGAAGCCCTCGCGTGAAGTTCGTTACGGGATGTGGCACCCGGCATTTACTTTGCCCCGGGGTGCGCAAGCCGCAAGGCAGCGCGCAGCCCGTCGCGCAGTAGGCGCGATTCCCGTGGCGGACCGGCGAGAGAGAATGGCGGCGCCCATGCTTTCGCTTCTGGATACCGCCTCCTTTCCTCCGATGCAGCCCGCGCCCTCCGCCTTCTCCCGCAAGACCCTCGCAGCCCTGCTGATCGCCGCGGCATGGACGCTCCCGGCCCGGGCCGTGGTGAGCTTCGAGGAAGTGAAGCGCGACTTCCGCTCGTCCGACACCGCCGTGCTCGACCGCAACGGCGAACTGCTGCAGCGCGTGCGCACCGACCCCACGGTGCGCCGCGGCCAGTGGACCGCGCTGGCCGACGTGTCCCCAGCGCTGCGCACGGCCATGGTGCTGAGCGAGGACAAGCGCTTCTACGAGCACAGCGGCATCGACTGGCGCGCCGTCTCGGCCGCCGCCTGGGGCAATCTCTGGAACACGCGCACGCGCGGCGCATCGACCATCACGATGCAGCTGTCGGGCCTGCTCGACGAGGACCTTCGCCGCAGCTCGGGCGGCCGCAGCTTCACGCAGAAGATCGGGCAGACGGTGGCGGCCGCGCAGCTGGAGCGCAACTGGCGCAAGGACCAGATCCTGGAGGCGTATCTCAACACCGTGCCGTTCCGCGGCGAGATCGTGGGCATCGACGCGCTCTCGCGCACGCTCTTCGGCAAGGCGCCCAGCGGGCTCGACGCGCGCGAGGCCAGCGTGGCGGCGGCACTGGTGCGCGCGCCCAACGCCAAGCCCGCCGTGGTGGCGCAGCGCGCCTGCGAGGTGCTGCGCACCATGGAACCGCAGCAGAAGACCGACTGCGAGGCGCTGGACATGTTCACCAGCGCGGCCGTGCAGCGCCGGGCCTTCGAGCCGAACGAAGGGATCGCGCCGCACGCCGCGCGGCGCGTGCTGCGCGAGATCCGCGACGCGAACTCGGCGGCTGCGCCCGTTGCAACCGCAGCCGTTGCGGCGTCGAAAGGCAAGGACAGGGAAACCGGCGTGCGCACCACTCTGCGCGCGCCGCTGCAGCGCTTCGCGCTCGACACGCTGCAGCGCCACCTGCGCGAGCTGCGCGAGCGGCACGTCGAAGACGGCGCGCTCGTCGTGCTCGACAACGCGACCGGCGAGGTGCTCGCCTGGGTCGGCTCCTCCGGCCCGCTGAGCCAGGCGGCGGAGGTCGACGGCGTCACGGCGCTGCGCCAGCCCGGCTCCACGCTCAAGCCGCTGCTCTACGCCCAGGCGATCGCCGAGAAGCGCATCACGGCGGCATCGCTGATCGAGGACTCGTCGGCGCAGATCAGCACCGCCAGCGGCCTCTACATTCCGCAGAACTACGACCGCCGCTTCAAGGGCCCGGTGTCGGCGCGCACCGCGCTGGCGGCATCGCTGAACGTGCCGGCCGTGCGCACGCTGGTGATGGTGTCGCCCGAGGCCTTCGCGCGCGAGCTGCGCGCCGCCGGGCTGCCGCTGCGCGAAAGCGGCGACTACTACGGCTACAGCCTCGCGCTCGGCAGCGCCGAGGTGTCGCTGCTGTCGCTCACCAACGCCTACCGCATGCTGGCCAACGGCGGGCGCTACGGAACGACGACGCTGGCGCCGCGGCCCGCGGAGAAATCGAAAACCGCGCCGGCCTCGCCGCCGACGCCGATCGACGCGCGAGCGGCCTTCATCGTGGGCGACATCCTGTCCGACCCGAACGCGCGCACGCGCACCTTCGGCCTCGACAGCATTCTTTCCACCCGCTTCTGGACCGCCGTGAAGACCGGCACCAGCAAGGACATGCGCGACAACTGGGCCGTGGGCTGGTCGCAGCGCTACACGGTGGGCGTGTGGGTGGGCAACGCCAGCGGCGAGTCGATGTGGGACGTGAGCGGCACCAGCGGCGCCGCGCCGGTGTGGGCCGAGGTGATGCGCTTCCTGCACGCGCGCGAGCCGAGCCGCGCGCCTTCGCCGCCGCCGGGCCTGGTCCAGATGCAGGTGAGCTTTGGCCCCGGCGCCGACGGCAATCCGCTGGAGGCTTCGCGCAGCGAGTGGTTCCTGCAAGGCACGGAGCAGCCGCTCTTCGCGCTGGACACCGGCATGACGACGGATGCTTCCGCCCCGGCGCGCATCACCGCGCCGGCCGACGGCACCATCATCGCGCTGGACCCCGACATCCCGCCGCAGCGCCAGCGCGTGCGCTTCGATTCCGAGGGCCGTGGCGTGCAGTGGCGCATCGACGGCAAGCCGCTGGCGCGCGGCAACACCGTGCAATGGTTTCCATGGCCGGGGCGCCACCTGATCGAGCTGGTGGACGCCGGCGGCAAGGTGGTCGACCAGCGCCGGCTCGAGGTGCGCGGCGCGGGCGTGGTCGCGAAGAACAACGGCAGCGGCGCGCGGCGCTGATTCAAGGGGCCCTGAACACGTCGAGGAAGTAGTCGACGAAGGTCCGGATCTTCGGCGTGTTGCGGCGCGCGGGCAGGTAGCTCAGGTGGATGTCGTGCGGCTTCAGGGCCAGCGAGGGCAGCACCGGCACCAGCGTGGCGCCGTCGATCTGCGGGCGCGCGAGCGACTGCGGCACCAGCGCGATGCCGCGCGCCGACAGCGCGAGCCGCAAAACCATTTCAGGGTCGTCCGACTGGAACACGCTTTCCACGCGCACGCGGTGCGTCTTTTCGATGGCCGCGAGGCTGATCTCGCGCTTGCGCCCTTCGGCGTCGGTGGTCAGGAAGCGGTGCGCGGACAGATCGGGCAGGTCCTGCACCGGAGCGTGGCGCGCGAGATACGCCGGCGCGGCGCACAGCATCAGCGGCTCCTGCTTCAGGTGGCGCACGACCAGCTCGTCGCCGCCCTCACGGCCGTAGCCGATGGCCACGTCGGCCGCGTCTCGCCGCAGGTCGGCGCGGTCCTTGCCGGTCTCGACCGTGACCTCCAGCCGCGGGTAGGCGGTCATGAAGGCGGGCAGGTGGTTCATCAGCAGCTCGCGGCCATAGTAGTGCGGCACGGCGATGCGCAACCGCCCGGTAACGGCGCTGCCGTCGGAGGACAGGTTGAGCATGACGTCGTCGAGGATCGTGAGCGCATGTTGGGCCGCCGCGAGGAACTCGCGGCCTTCCTCGGTCAGCGCGAAGCGGGTGGCGCCGCGATGCAGCAGCAGGTGGCCGACGGTGGCTTCCAGTCTCTGGAGCTGGCGCGACGCGGAGGCCTTGGGCACGTTGAGCACTTCGGCGGCCGGAGTCAGTCCCCCGAGCTGCGCGGCCTTGGCGAACAGCCGCACATCCGACAAAGAAAAGTCCTTCATATCGCCGCCGCGGTCCGTATTTCTCTTGCGCTCCCCTGAACGCTCCGCAGGAAGGTCGGGAAGGGAGGGCCGGACCGTGGAGCAGAACAACTTGCCGATTCACAAGCTACCTTTAGTTTCATTCTCTGACAGGACGCTCCAGACGAACAACACTTTCGGCAACAGCTGCCCAAGGCCGGGAAAAATTCACTTAATGAGGACAAATCCGCGAAATCGGCTTGCGCGATCCGCGGACAGGGGTTGCGGTTTTCTACGAGGTGCTACCCGGATCAATCGCCGCGCGGGGAGTCCGGTTTCTTTTTGGAGGCAAAATTCATCCAATCATTGAACGACCAGGCTCACTCCCGATGCTTGCCCAAGCTCCCCGTACTTCACTTGCAGACACCGCCGCGGACAGCATCCGCGCCGAGATCTCCGCCGGCCGCTGGTCCGTTGGCTCCCGCATCCCGATCGAACCGCAGCTCGCCCAGCTGCTGGGCGTGAGCCGGGGCACGGTGCGCGAGGCGGTCAAGACGCTGGTGTCGCGCGGGCTGCTCGAAGTGCGCCAGGGCTCGGGGACCTATGTTCGCTCGGGCTTCGATCCTTCGTCCAGCCTGCAGAAGATGCGGCTCGCGAGCCTGCGCGACCAGTTCGAGGTGCGCCGCGCGCTCGAAGTGGAAGCCGCCCGGCTCGCCGCCGTGCGCCACACGGCGCGCGACCTGCGCCGCCTGCACGTGCTGCTCGACAAGCGCGGCGGCTTCGATCCCGCCGACAACGGCGCGGCCTTCATCGAGCGCGACCTGGCCTTCCACCTCGCCATCGTCGACATCTCCGGCAACCTCGCCCTGGCGGAAACCTGCCGCTTCATCACCGGCTACATCAAGGAGACCATCGCGAGCTCGATGGGCAGCGCCCTGCCCGAGCCCGACGATGCCGCGCACCGCGCCATCATCGAAGGCATCGCCAGCCGCGACCCCGACGTGGCCGCCGCGGCGGTGCGCACCTTCATGGCGCCGATGATCAACGCACTGGCGCTGGGGTCGTGATGAACTCGGCCACCCTCGCACGCGGCAATGCCGGCGCCTCTTCTTCTTCCTCCTCTTCTTCTCCCTCCTCCTCTTCTTCCGCTTCCGCCCACCGCTGCGGCGACGAACTGCTGATCGACGCCGAGGCCGACAGCCTGCCCGCGCCGCGCCCCACGCCCGCCCCCAACCTCGCGCGCCGCATCCTGCTCGGCGCCAGCGTGGTGCTGATCGCCTTCAATCTGCGCCCGGTCTTCGCCAGCCTCTCGGTGGTGCTGCCGGAAATCATCAAGGCCACCGGCCTCTCGCCCACCGCCGCCAGCCTGCTGACCACGCTGCCGATCGTCTGCCTCGGCGTTTTCGCGCCGCTCGCGCCCGGCCTGGGCAGGCGCTTCGGCACCGAGCGCACGCTGCTCGGCTGCATGGTGCTGATCCTGGTCGGCACGGTGCTGCGCGGCACCGGCAACATCCCGCTGCTGTTCCTGGCCTCGGCCATCGCGGGCAGCGGCATCGCGGTGTCGAACGTGCTGCTGTCGGGCCTGGTGAAGCGCGACTTCGCCTCGCAGGCGGCGCTGATGATGGGCCTCTACACCATGGCCGTGTGCGGCGGCGCGGCCAGCGCCGCCGGGCTCACGGTGCCGATCGAGCACGCGCTGGGCGGCGGCTGGACCATGGCGCTCGCGATGTGGGCGCTGCCGGCCGCGCTGGTCACGCTGATCTGGGCGCCCCAGGCGCTGCCGCTGAAGCCGGTGGCGAGCGAATCGGGCTTCACCGTGCGCGGGCTCTGGAGCGACAGGCTGGCCTGGCAGGTCACCTTCTTCATGGGCCTGCAGTCCGCCCTCGCCTACATCGTGATGGGCTGGCTCGCGCCGATCCTGCGCGAGCGCGGCCTGGGCAGCGAGACGGCCGGCTACGTGGTGTCGCTGTCTGTCATGACGCAGGTGGTGACCTGCCTCGTGGTGCCGGCGCTGGCGGTGAAGCTGCGCAACCAGCGCGGCCTGGCGGTCGTGCTGGCGCTGCTCACGGTGGGCGCGATGCTGGCGATGCTCTTCGCGCCGCTGGACGGCTTCTTCGGCGTGTGGGCCTGGGCGGTGCTGCTGGGCATTGCGCAGGGCGGCACCTTCGCGCTGGCGCTCACGATGATCGTGTTGCGCTCGCCCGACTCGCACGTCGCCGCGCACCTCTCGGGCATGGCGCAGGGCGTGGGCTACATGGTGGCGGCCTTCGGGCCGCTGGTGGCCGGGCTGCTGCACGGCTGGACGGGGAGCTTCCGCGCCTCGTCGTGGCTCTTCATCGGGCTGGGCGTGGCGCTCGTGATCGCTGGGCTGGGGGCAGGACGCACGATGCACGTGGGCACGACGACCGTGCCGCGCCACTGAGGCGCGAGCCCGCTGTCTACTGCGGCCCGCCGCAGAAGCCCGCGCGCTCGGTGGTCCTGGCGGTGAACAACACGCGCGTGGTGGTCGCCGCGCTGCGCGGCTCGTTCTGCGGCCATTCGGTCTGCACCCAGGTGTATTGCCAGTCGTAGGGCGAGCCGGGCTTGAATGTCTCGCCGTAGGCGATGCGCAGGCTGCCGAAGCTCTCGTCATGGCAGTGCTTCGAGGTCTTGTATTCCTTCTCGCTGAAGCAGGCGCGGATCATCTTGGAGCACGAGAACGGAATGCCCTCCTGCACCGCCTTGCCGCCTTCGAGCGGCACGAAGTCGGCGGTGTCGAACGAGGCGCCGCCGCCCGAATAGCCTTCGGACACCGTCTGCAGCACGGCCACGGCCCACTTGCCCTCGGCCACCGGGTAGAGCGCCGGCGCGAGCGAGAGGCGCGCCTCGGACCGGCTGGCATCGCTGTCTTTCTTCAGGGCCTGGGCGTAGCCGGAGAAATCATGAAGGCGAGCGAGCTGCCAGCCCTTGGCGTCTGCGGCATCCCGCCTGATGCGCGCCATGGCCAGCGGCTCGGCGGAGAGCACCACATAGTCGCCCGCCGCGGCGCCGCGCGGACGATAGAGGCCCAGTTGCTGCGCGTCGCAGGGCTGCGGCAGCAGGGCGCACAGGCGCGTGCGCCATTGCGCGTCGAGCGAATCGGGCTTCTTCACCGCATCGAACACCTGCGCCGATGGCGCGGAAAGATCGGGAGCGGCGAGCACCGCGGTGGCGAACGGCAGCAGGGCGAGCAGGAGCGGCAGCTTTGTCATGGAGCCGGATGGTAGCCACCGGCGGCGCGGCTGGTTGATAAAGTCGCACGCGACCATGAATCCTTCTTCTCCCGCCCTGCTCCGGATCGACACGCTGCGCTTCGCCTACCCCGACCAACCCGCGCTGGTGTCCGGCTGGAATGCATCCATCGGCCCGGGCGTCACGCTGCTCTACGGCGATACCGGCACGGGCAAGTCGGCGCTGCTCAACGTGATTGCCGGTGCGCTGCCCGCCTCCGCCGGACGGCTGACCGTGGCCGGGACGAGCCTCGATGCCGCGCCCGAGGCCTATCGCCGCCAGGTGTTCTTCGTCGCTCCTGAAACCGACCGTTTCGACCAGCTCAGCGCGCGCGAATGCACGGCCTCGCTTGCCGAAGGCGACGCGGGCTTCGACCAGGCGAAGTGGCAGGCCATCGCCGACGGCTTCTCGCTGGCGCCGCACCTGGACAAGAAGATGTTCATGCTGTCAACCGGCTCCAAGCGCAAGGTCTGGATGGCCGCCGGGCTCGCGTCGGGCCGGCCGCTCGTACTGCTCGACGAGCCGACCGCCGGCCTGGACATGCCCTCTACACGCTGCCTGTGGGCCACGCTCTCGGAGATTGCTGCGCAGTCGAAGCAGGCGGTCGTCGTGGCCAGCGCGGCGCGCATCGACACCGTGCCGCTGGCGGCCACCATCGAACTGCCGCTGCGCTGAGGCCTGCCTTCAGGCTGCAGCGTCGAAGTCGGTGCTGCGGCTCAGGGCTTCCCAGGCCTCCATGTCCTTGAGCAACGCCTGCGCATGGGCGCGCACCGCGTCGACCGAGTCGCCGCCCAGCTGCAGGCGCAGGGGCGTGTGCTCGGCCTCCAGCGCCTTCGCGATCGCCACCGCCGCCTTGCGCGGATCGCCGGCCTGCGTGTTGTGCATGCTGTGCGCGAACTCGCGGGTGGCGCCCACCACCGGCTGGTAGGCCTCGATCACCGGCATGTGGCGCATGCCGCTGCCCGCGAGCTGGGTGCGGAACTGGCCCGGCTCGACGATCAGCACCTTGATGCCGAAGGGCGCAACCTCCTGCGCCAGCGCTTCCGAGGCGCCCTCCAGCGCGAACTTCGAGGCCGAATATGCGCTGAAACCCGCGAACGACAGCTGCCCGCCGAGGCTGGAGATATTCACGATGGCGCCCGACTTCTGCGCGCGCAGCACCGGCAGCGCGGCGCGGGTGACGGCCATGGCGCCGAAGAAGTTGGTGTTCATCAGCGCGCGCAGCTCGGCGTCGGAGGTTTCCTCCAGGGCGCCGACCACGCCGTAGCCGGCGTTGTTCACGAGCACGTCGATGCGGCCGAAGCGGGCCACCGCGGCCTCGACGGCAGCTTCGGCGGCGCCGGCGGCGTCCACGTCCAGCGGCGTGGCCAGCACGCGGTCGGGTGCCTGCGCCACGAGGTCGGCGAGGCGGCCGGCGTCGCGGGCGGTGGCGACCACGTTGTGGCCCAGGGCCAGCGCGTGCTCGGCGAAGGCGTGGCCGAAGCCGGAAGCGGCGCCGGTGATGAACCAGGTCTGGCGGGTCTGCGAAGAGGTGATGGCGATGTTGGACATGATGCTGGCTCCTTGAAGGGTTGAGGGTTGCCGTGAAGGCATGGCGTGACTGTTCCAGCAATCGCACTCAACGACTAGCCGGTTCAAATCGAATGCACTGTGCGATACAGTGCATGAATGGACCGAACCCTGCTCCCGCATCTCGCCATCGTGCTGGCGGTGCACCGGCGCGGCGGGTTCGCCGCCGCGGCCGCCGAGCTGGGCATGAGCGCCTCGGCCGTGAGCCACGCGGTGCGCGCCGTCGAGGACCACCTGGGCCAGCCGATCTTTGCGCGCACCACCCGCAGCGTGCGGCTGACCGAGGCCGGCGCCGGCTTCATCGGCATGCTGGCCCCGGCCATGGGCGAGATCGCCGACGCGGTGGACCGCTTCGGTGAGTCGCTCGGGCGGGTGAGCGGCGTGCTGCGCATCAACGCACCCCATGTGGCGCTGCCGCTGGCCATGACGCCGCTGGTGGCCGAAATGGCGCGCCGCCACCCGGACCTGGTGATGGAGATCACCTGCGACGACGGCCTGGCCGACATCGTCGCAAGCGGCCACGACGCCGGCGTGCGGCTGGGCCACACCGTCGCGCAGGACATGGTGGCGGTGCGGCTCACCCCGCCCTTCGAGGCCATCCTGGTGGCCACCCCGCGCTACCTGGCCACGGCGGGCGAGCCGCGCGGCATCGAGGCGCTGCAGCGGCACAACTGCATTGGCTTCCGCTTCGTGACCTCGGGTGGCGTGTACGCCTGGGACCTGCGCGACCAGGCCGGCGCCCACGTCTCGGTCGAGGTGCCGGGCACCGTGCGGGTCACCGACGCGCTCTACGCCCGCGACCTGGCGCTGGCCGACGTGGGCATCGCCTACATCTTCGAGCCGCTGGTGCGCGCCGAACTGCGCGAAGGCCGCCTGCGCCAGCTGCTGCCGCGCTCGGCCTTCGCAGAGCCGGGGCTGTTCCTGTACTTTCCGCGCCGCGCGGCCCAGGCGCCCAAGCTGCGCGCCTTCGTCGACCTGGCCCGGGAAATGCTCGAAAAGTCCGCTTCAGGCCAGCCGCAGCCCCGTTAAGACGCGCTTCGCACCGGGGGCTTCGCAACCCGCATGGCGAAACACGGTCCCGGCGGGCGACAATCGGGGGCTCCGGCAAAAAACGGGCTACCCCCGGAAAGCCGGAAGTTCCAGCCACCCCGACAACCAGGATCTACGGAAGAAGCGCATGAGCTCGAAGCAACCCACCATCGTCTACACCCTCACCGACGAGGCGCCCCTGCTGGCGACCTACGCGTTCCTGCCGATCATCCGCGCCTTCACGAACCCGGCCGGCATCAACGTCGAGACCAGCGACATTTCCGTGGCGGCCCGCATCCTGGGCGAGTTTCCCGACTACCTGAGCGACGAGCAGAAGGTGCCCGACAACCTCGCCGAACTGGGCAAGCTCACGCTCAAGCCCGAAGCCAACATCATCAAGCTGCCCAACATCAGCGCCTCGGTGGCCCAGCTCAAGGCGGCCATCAAGGAACTGCAGGGCAAGGGCTACAAGATTCCCGACTACCCCGAGAACCCGACCACGGATGAGGACAAGGACATCCGCGCGCGCTACAACAAGTGCACCGGCAGCGCGGTGAACCCTGTGCTGCGCGAAGGCAACTCCGACCGCCGCGCCCCCAAGGCCGTGAAGGAATACGCGCGCAAGAACCCGCACAGCATGGCCGACTGGAGCCAGGCCTCGCGCTCGCACGTCTCGCACATGCACGGCGGCGACTTCTATCACGGCGAGAAGTCCATGACGCTGGACCGCGCGCGCAACGTCAAGATGGAGCTCATCACCAAGAGCGGCAAGACCATCGTGCTCAAGCCCAAGGTCGCCCTGCTCGACCGCGAGATCATCGACTCCATGTTCATGAGCAAGAAGGCGCTGCTGGCCTTCTATGAAAAGGAGATCGAGGACGCGCACAAGACCGGCGTGATGTTCTCGCTGCACGTGAAGGCCACCATGATGAAGGTCTCGCACCCCATCGTGTTCGGCCACTGCGTGAAGATCTTCTACAAGGAAGCCTTCGAGAAGCACGGCAAGCTGTTCGACGAGCTGGGCATCAACGTCAACAACGGCATGGTCGACCTCTACAACAAGATCGCCACGCTGCCGCAGAGCACGCAGGACGAGATCAAGCGCGACCTGCACGCCTGCCACGAGCACCGTCCCGAGCTGGCGATGGTCGACTCGGCCAAGGGCATCACCAACTTCCACTCGCCCAACGACGTGATCGTGGACGCCTCCATGCCCGCGATGATCCGCAACGGCGGCAAGATGTGGGGCGCCGACGGCCGCCTGAAGGACGTGAAGGCCGTGATGCCCGAATCGACCTTCGCCCGCATCTACCAGGAGATGATCAACTTCTGCAAGTGGCACGGCGCCTTCGACCCCAAGACCATGGGCACCGTGCCCAACGTGGGCCTCATGGCGCAGAAGGCCGAGGAATACGGCTCGCACGACAAGACCTTCGAGATCGCCGAGGACGGCGTCGCCAACATCACCGACCTGGACACCGGCGAAGTGCTGATGAGCCAGGAAGTGGAGCAGGGCGACATCTGGCGCATGTGCCAGGTCAAGGACGCCGCGATCCGCGACTGGGTGAAGCTGGCCGTCAACCGCGCGCGCAACTCCGGCATGCCGGTGGTGTTCTGGCTCGACGCCTATCGTCCGCACGAGGCGCAGCTGATCACCAAGGTCAAGATGTACCTGCACGAGCACAACACCACGGGCCTGGACATCCAGATCATGAGCCAGGTGCGCGCCATGCGCTACACGCTGGAGCGCGTGGTCCGCGGCCTGGACACCATCAGCGCCACCGGCAACATCCTGCGCGACTACCTGACCGACCTGTTCCCCATCATGGAGCTGGGCACCTCGGCCAAGATGCTGTCGATCGTTCCGCTGATGGCCGGCGGCGGCATGTACGAGACCGGCGCGGGCGGCTCGGCCCCCAAGCACGTGCAGCAGCTGGTGGAAGAGAACCACCTGCGCTGGGACTCGCTGGGCGAATTCCTCGCGCTGGCCGTGAGCCTGGAAGACCTGGGCCTGAAGACGAACAACAAGAAGGCGACCATCCTCGCCAAGACGCTGGACACCGCCACCGGCAAGCTGCTCGACAACAACAAGAACCCATCGCCCAAGACCGGCCAGCTCGACAACCGCGGCAGCCAGTTCTACCTGGCGATGTACTGGGCGCAGGAACTGGCCGCGCAGACCGAAGACCTCGAACTGCAGGCCGCCTTCAGCAAGCTGGCCGAGACGCTCGCGGCCAACGAGAAGAAGATCGTCGACGAACTCGCCGCCGTGCAGGGCAAGCCGGTGGACATCGGCGGCTACTACCTGGCCGACCCGGTCAAGTTCTCGGCCATCATGCGCCCGAGCGCCACGCTCAACGCGGCGCTGGCTTCGGCCTAAGAAGGCCGATCGACATCGTGCGGATGGCAGTCGCCATGAAGCCCTTCAGGCTCGCGATGCTTCCCGCCGTGCTGGCCCTGGCCGGCGCGGCGGGCACAGCCCGTGCGGCCGAAGACTGCGAGGCCCTGCGCACCCGCATCGAATCGAAGATCGCCGCGAGCGGCGTGGCGCGCTTCACCGTCACCGTCATCGATGCGAACGCATCGGCGAACGGCCAGGTGGTGGGCAGCTGCGAGCTCGGCACGAAGAAGGTCGTCTATCTGAAGGACGCGGGGGCCGCACCGGCTCCTGCTCCTGCATCCATCCCTGCATCTGCCCCGACGCCTCCTGCTACGGCTGCGGCCCAGGGCGCGGACGAACCCATGATCACCGAGTGCAAGGACGGCACTGTGACCATGGGCGACTGCAGAAAGCAGTAGCGGCAAGCTGGCGGCGCCTGCCGCCCGGCCCAGCCCCATCCATTGTTACGGCCGGAGTCTTCCGGCTCGTCAGCCCTTCGCCACCACCCGCGCGATCCACGCGAGCAGCACGGCCTCGACCTCGTCGCGGTTGGTCTCGTTCAGCGCCTCGTGACGCGCGCCGCCGAACACGTGGCATGACACATCGCGCAGCCCCGCCTGGCGATATCGCTCCACCAGCGGATAGAACCACTCGGCCTTGTTGCTCACCGGATCTTCGCCGCCGATGAACAGGTACAGCGGCAGCTCGGGGCGGATGGTCTTGCGCATGGCCTCGGGCGTCAGGGCGTCCAGCTTCGCGAACATCGAACCCAGCCCCTCCGGCGAGACCGTGAAGCCGCACAGCGGGTCGGCGATGTACGCATCGACCTGCGCGGGGTCGCGGCTGAGCCAGTCGAAGGGCGTGCGCACGTCGGGCAGCGCGGCATTCATGTCTTCGAGCTTGAAGCCCGACTGCAGCGCGGTTCCCAGCAGGTCGAGCGCCGAGGTGCCCGACAGTGCCGCGCCCGCGAGCAGCGAACCGTGCTCGACGAGGTAGTACTGCAGCGCGAACGAACCCATGCTGTGGCCCAGCAGGATCAGCGGCAGCCCGGGATGCACGCCTCGCACGTGGCGGCTCAGCAGCGCCATGTCGTCCACCAGCCCGGCGAACGCGCGCGGCCCGAACTCGCCCAGCTCACCGCGCGCCTGCGCACCCTTGCCATGCCCGCGATGCTCGTTCGCATACACCACGTACCCCGCGCGCACCAATGACTCGGCCAGATGCCGGTAGCGCAGCGAATGCTCGCCCATGCCATGCGCGAGTTGCACGATGGCGCGCGGCGCCGTCGCCGTGCCCAGCCACCGATGGACCTCCACCGTGACGCCGTCGTTGGCGGTGAGCTCGAAGTGGGTCTCGGTGGTCGGCATGCAGTGCTCCATACAGTGATCGATGGAGCCGATCCTAGGGGCTGGTGAGTGGCGCTTCGATCAGGGGTTTCCTGCTTTTGTCGCGTGGTGGACAGCCAGCAAGTGCGACATCTTTTTCAACGCCGCCTCCGGCGTAGCCTCGATGTGAATCGAACACGCCAGCATCAGGTTCAATTGCTGCCCGAAGTCCTCGACCGCGATGCTGGTTCCGGCTTCGCGCAGCACGCCGTTCGCGTCGACTTCGCACTGCAGCGCGGCGCGCACGCGGTCTGCGTAGCTGCCTTCGGGAACGCCGTAGGCCACGACCGGGATGCCCAGCGCGATCGCCGCGCCGACCTCGAACACGGTGCCCGAGTCGGGCTCCATGCCCCTGAAGCTCGCAAGATTGGCGACGACGCCGTCCGCGCCGCGAAGGCGCTGCATGTTGGCTTCGTAGATCTGCTTCTCGGGCGCCTCGGAGCTCAGCTCTTCGTTGCCGTCGGCCGGCAGCAGAGCCGCAAGGCCGGCTGCGTCACAGATGGCCGACAGGCTGACGAAATGCGCCCTGGCGTCGGGGCGAAAGACGTCCGGCCCCGCGAGGTAGATGCGCGGGCGGGCCGTGTTCCGGGGAGGCTGATTGTCCATCGGCGCAGCATCGGCGATTTCGGGCTCTTGCTCAATCCTTGCGACATGGTGCAAAGCGAATTACCGATGGATGCATCGGCCCGCCGCCCCTGCCGCTGCTGCTTCGGGGAATCAGGCAAGAAGCTCGCACGAAGCGCCAAACGCTCCGCTTGAGCCTTCTCTACCGCGAAAGCACTACGCGGCCCCGAGCGGCCGAAGCGGCGGCCGCGGTCGGCACCGCGTTTTGCAGGATCAGGCAAAAACCGCGTTCGATTCGTCTACCGCTTCGGGCTCGCGAAAACGCACACTTCTCTGCATGCCCGGCCCACGCTCATTCCAGTGTGCGCCCCACGGCAGACAGATCAGCACGAGGAGTTCACCATGACCACGATCCAGGAAAAAGTCGTACTCATCACCGGCGCGAGCAGCGGCATCGGCGAAGCGACCGCCAGGCTGCTTGCGCGGCGCGGCGCCAAGGTGGTGCTCGGTGCGCGCCGCACCGACAGGCTCGCCTCGCTCGCGGCCGAGATCACGGCCACGGGCGGAACGGCGAGCTTCCAGCGGCTCGACGTGACGCACCGGCCCGACATGGAAGCGTTCGCCGAATTCGCGCTCGAGACGCACGAGCAGATCGACGTGCTCGTCAACGCCGCGGGCGTGATGCCGATGTCGCCGCTGTGGAACCGCAAGATCGAGGAGTGGGAACTCATGATCGACGTGAACCTGCGCGGCGTGCTGCTGGGCATCGCGGCGGTGCTGCCGACGATGCAGGAGCAGGGCTGGGGCCACATCGTGAACGTGGCGCCGGTGGCGATGCACGGGCTGTCGCCGGGCTCGGCGGTGTACCACGGCACGCAGTACGCGGTGAACGCGATCTCCGAGGGCCTGCGGCAGGAGCATGCCGGCCGGCTGCACGTGACGGTGGTGAGCCCCGACGTGCACGGCCCCATCGATCCGCTGGCAGAGCGCATCGCGGCCAGCTACGCGCGCGAACGCATGCGCACCAACCGGCGCATCGCGGTGCCGGTGGATGCGGTGGCGCGCTCGATCGCGGGGGCCATCGAGGGCTACGGCATCACCGCCGGCGCAGTGCGCCCGCCCGCCAGGCAACATCAGCAGCAGCGGCCGCGGCCGGCCGAATACGCTCAGTAGGCTCAGTAGGTCTTGTAGGGCAGGAACTTGCCCGACAGCACCACGTTGACGCGGTCGCCCTTCGGGTCGGCCTCGCGCTGGATGTCCATGCTGAAGTCGATGGCGCTCATGATGCCGTCGCCGAATTCTTCATGGATGAGCTCCTTGATGGTGGTGCCGTACACGCTCACTACCTCGTACCAGCGGTAGATGAGCGGATCGGTGGGCACCGGCGTGGGCAGCGAGCCCTTGTAGGGCACCACCTTCAGCCACTTCTGCTCCTCGGCGGTGAGGCCGAAGATCTTGCCGACGATCTTCGCCTGCTTGTCGTCGAGCGTCATCTGGCCCAGGCAGGCGGCGGTGGTCCACTCCTTCGAGAGGCCCACCTTCCTGGCCACGTCGGCCCACTGGATGCCCTTGCTGACCTTGGTGGCGATGATTTTCTCGGTGACGTCGTTGCGGTTCATGGGGTCTCCTGTTGAGTGAGCTCAGGCAAGCAACAGCCATGCCGGGGTCTTGCCCCCTCTCCCCCTCGGGGAGAGGGTTGGGGTGAGGGTGCGTCGGCGATGGATGGAGCGCGGCGGCATTGGCGCTCCGGCCCTCACCCTGACCCTCTCCCCGAGGGGAGAGGGAACAACACGAGGTCAGCGCGCCCAGTGGAACTTGCGGTCCGATTCCTTGATGGGCTGGTCGTTGATGCTCGCGAAGCGCCTCTGCATGAGGCCGTTCTCCGCGAACTCCCAGTTCTCGTTGCCATGGCTGCGATACCACTGGCCCGAATCGTCGTGCCATTCGTACTCGAAGCGCACCGCGATGCGGTTGTCCATGAAGGCCCAGAGCTGCTTCTTGAGGCGGTAGTCAAGCTCGCGCGTCCACTTGCGCGACAGGAACTCCACCACCTGCTCGCGGCCGTTGACGAAATCGGCGCGGTTGCGCCATTCGGTGTCGGGCGTGTAGGCCAGGCTCACGCGGACGGGGTCGCGCGAATTCCAGGCGTCTTCAGCGGCCTGGACCTTCTGGATGGCGGATTCGAGGGTGAAGGGCGGCAGCGGCGGGCGTGATTCCATGGTGGTTCTTTCGATGGAGGTTGAAGGGGAATGCGCCGGAATGTGCCACATGTAGACAGACCTGTCTACATGCCTACAATCGCGCCATGGACATCTCTTCCATCTCCGAACTGCCGGCGCGCGAGCGCATCCTGCGCACCGCGCACGACCTCTTCTACGCCGACGGCATACGCGCCACCGGCATCGACCGCGTCATCGCCGCGTCGGGCGTCACCAAGGTCACCTTCTACCGGCACTACCCGTCGAAGGACGACCTGGTGCGGGCCTTCCTCGATCACCGCCACGGCCTGTGGATGGCATGGTTCGTCGATGCGCTCGGCCGGCTCGGCGCGCAGCAACGCATCGGCGGCGGCCAGGCGCTGGAGGTGCTGGCCGACGCGATGGCCGAGTGGTTCGCCGACCCGGCCTTCCGCGGCTGCGCCTTCATCAACTCGGTGGTCGAGGTGGGCGGCAGCGTGAGCGGCGCGACCGACATCTCGCGCGAGCACAAGCGCGAGATGGTCGAGGTGATCGCCGGGCTGCTGCCCGAATCACTGGAAAGCCCGCGCCGCATGGCGGTTGCGCAGGCCGCCGCGCTGGGCGTCGACGGCGCCATCGTCAAGGCGCAGATGGGCGGCGCCGCGCTCGCGCGCGAAGCGGTCGACGACCTGCGCCGGCTGCTTCAGGCGCTGGCGGCCACGCTGCCCGCCTCGACAGCCGCTACTTCACGACCATCAGCGTGAACGGCCACACGTAGGCCTGCAGCGTCACGTAGAAGCCCACGAGGCAGGCCAGCGCAATGGAGTGGAAGAACACGTAGCGCAGGATCTCGCCTTCATGGTTGAACCAGCGCGTGGCGGTGGAAGCCACCACGATCGACTGCGCGTCGATCATCTTGCCCATCACGCCGCCCGAGCTGTTGGCCGCGCCCATCAGGTTGGGGCTCAGGCCGAGCTGGTCGGCCGCCACCTTCTGCATGCCGCCGAAGAGCACGTTCGATGCGGTGTCGGAACCGGTGAGCGCCACGCCCAGCCAGCCCATCAGCGTGCCGAAGAAGGGATACAGCACGCCGGTGTTGGCGAAGGCCAGGCCCAGCGTGGTGTCCAGCCCCGAGTAGCGCGTGAGCGTGCCCAGCGCGAGCATCAGCACGATGGTGAGCAGCGAGAACTTCACCAGCCACAGCGTGCGTCCATAGGCGGCCACGAGCTGGATCGGGTTGTACTTCATCACCAGCCCGCCCACGATGGCCGACACCAGGATGCCGGTGCCCGTGGCCGAGAGCAGCAGCAGCTGATAGACCGCGCCCTCCTTCGTCGGCTTGGGCACCACCGGCGCCACCTTCTCGACCATGTTGTGCAGCCCCTCGATGGGGAAGCTCGGCGCGAAGATGCCGTTGAGCCAGGTCTTCACCGAGGGCAGGCCCCAGATGAACACGAACACGGTGAGGATGAGCCACGGCGTCCAGGCGCGGATGACGGCGGCGCTCGAATGCTTCGTCGGCGCGACGGCCGCGGACGCCTCGCCGCCGTCGGCCTCGTGTCCCTTGAGCGACACCGAGGTCCAGACCTTCTTCGGCTTCCACACGCGCAGGAACGCGACCAGGCACACCATCGAGACGATGGCCGCGATGATGTCCACAAGCTCCGGCCCGATGTAGTTCGACACCAGGAACTGCGGAATCGCGAAGGACACGCCCGTGACCAGGATGGCCGGCCACACCTCCATCATTCCCTTGCGCCCCGCGAAGGCCCAGATGAGCCAGAACGGCACGAGCAGCGAGAAGAACGGCAGCTGCCGCCCGATCATCGCGGTGACCGCCATCAGGTCGTAGCCATGCACCTTGGCCAGCGTGATGACCGGCGTGCCCAATGCGCCGAAGGCCACCGGCGCGGTGTTGGCGATGAGCGAGAGCCCCGATGCCGCGAGCGGCGAGAAACCCAGCCCGATGAGAATGGCCGCGGTGACCGCCACCGGCGTGCCGAAGCCCGCCGCGCCTTCGAAGAACGCACCGAAGGCGAATGCGATGAGCAGCAGCTGCAGCCGCCTGTCTTCCGTGATGCCGGCGATGGAGTCCTGCAGCACCTGGAAGCTGCCGTTCTGCTGCGTGAGCTGCTGCAGGAAGATGATGTTCAGCACGATCCAGCCGATCGGCAGCAGGCCGGTGATGCCGCCGAGAAAGGCCGCCTTGCCCGCCATGTCGGCCGGCATGCCGAAGGCGAACACCGCGATGAGCACCGCGCTCAGCAGGCCCAGCCCCGCCGCGTAGTGCGCCTTGACGTGAAGCAACCCGAGGCACACCAGCATCACCACCACCGGTATCGCGGCCAGCGCCGTCGATACGATCATGTTGCCGAAGGGGTTGTAAACCTGTTGCCAGACCATTCGCTCATCTCCTGTTGTTATGGAAATTCTTCTGAGCCGGTGCTTCGGCCGGGCAGGGCCGGAAGCGTTCGATACCATCCTACCCCGCTACCCCTCACGACAAAAGATGGTTTCTCCGCGTCTCCCCTCGACCCAGGGCCTGCAGGCCTTCGAGGCCGTCGCGCGGCTGCGCAGCGTGAACCTCGCGGCCGAGGAGCTCGCCGTGACGCCCAGCGCGGTGAGCCACCGCATCCGCCAGCTCGAACTGCTTCTGGGGCTGAAGTTCTTCACCGGCAGCGACTTCAGCCTCAGCGCCGACGGCATGGCCTACCTGGCGCGGGTGCGCGAGGCCATCTCGGCGCTGCGGCAGGTGCCGGGGCGCGAGCCCGAATCGCAGGTGCGGCGGCTGCGCGTGGCGGTCACGCCGACCTTCTCGCGCCAGATGCTGCTGCCCCGGCTGGCGCGCTTTCGCGATGCATACCCGAACATCGAGCTGATGCTGCAGGTGACCATGCCGGTGCGCAACACCACGGTGGAAGAGGCCGACATCGAGCTGCGCTTCGGCACCGGCCCCTTCCACGACCGCGAGTTCGTCCAGCTGCTGGCCGACGACGTGTCGCCGGTGTGCAGCCCCGCCTACCTCGAACGCCACGGCCCCTTCGAAAGCTTCGAGACCGACGCCGAGGTGTCGCGCGCGCAGCTGCTGCGCACGCCGCTGGAATCGTGGCGCACCTGGTTCAAGGCCTGCGGCATCGGCCTGCCGGAGCCCGCCACGGGCCACCAGTTCAACGACCTCGGCCTGGCGCTCGACGCTGCCGCCGAGGACTTCGGCGTGGTGCTGATGCACCTGCGCCTGGGCAGCGCCTGGCTCGACAACGGCCGGCTGGTGCGGCTGTCGCAGCGCAGCGTGCCCTCGCCCAACGCCTACTTCCTGTGCTGGAAGCCGGGCGCCATGGAGCGGTGGGAGTGCGCGACCTTCGTCGAGTGGCTGCGCGAGGCGCTGCGCGAGCGGGCGGCCTGAATTTTTTTCAGCAGCAGGGTCGGAATTTTTCAGATGTGGCCCCGGAGCGCCTGCTGATAATGGCCGGTTAGCTTCCGCCGATCCACCAAGAGAACCCGCCAGGAGACCGCCCGTGCCCGACCTTTCCAAGATCACCAACATCGAAGACCTGCGGGTGATCGCCAAGCGGCGCGTGCCGAAGATGTTCTACGACTACGCCGACTCTGGCGCGTGGACGGAGGGCACCTACCGCGCCAACGAGAGCGACTTCCAGAAGATCAAGCTGCGCCAGCGCGTGGCGGTGAACATGGAGGGCCGCTCGCTGCGCACCACCATGGTCGGCCAGGAGACCGCGATGCCCGTGGCCATCGCGCCCACCGGCCTCACCGGCATGCAGCACGCCGACGGCGAGATCCTGGGCGCGCGCGCCGCCAAAGCCTTCGGCATTCCGTTCACGCTGTCGACCATGAGCATCTGCTCGCTGGAGGACATCGCCGAGAACACCGACCGCCATCCCTTCTGGTTCCAGCTCTACGTGATGAAGGACCGCGACTTCATCGAGCGCCTGATCGAGCGCGCCAAGGCCGCCAACGTGACCGCGCTGCAGCTCACGCTCGACCTGCAGATCCTCGGCCAGCGCCACAAGGACATCAAGAACGGCCTGACCGCGCCGCCCAAGCCCACCATCAAGAACCTCATCAACCTGGCCACCAAGCCGCGCTGGTGCATGGGCATGCTGGGCACCAAGCGCCGCACCTTCGGCAACATCGCGGGCCACGCCAAGGGGGTGAAGGACCTGTCGTCGCTGTCGTCATGGACGGCCGAGCAGTTCGACCCCGCGCTGAGCTGGGCCGACGTGGAGTGGATCAAGAAGCTCTGGGGCGGCAAGCTCATCCTCAAGGGCGTCATGGACGTGGAGGACGCGCGCCTCGCGGCCGCAAGCGGCGCCGACGCGCTCATCGTGTCGAACCACGGCGGGCGCCAGCTCGACGGCGCCCCCTCCTCCATCGCGGCGCTGCCCGCCATCGTCGACGCGGTGGGCACCGAGATCGAGGTGTGGATGGACGGCGGCATCCGCAGCGGGCAGGACGTGCTCAAGGCCCGCGCGCTGGGCGCCCGCGGCACGCTCATCGGCCGCAGCTTCCTCTACGGCCTGGGAGCCTTCGGGCAGGAGGGCGTGACCCGCGCGCTGCAGATCATCCAGAAGGAGCTCGACATCACGATGGCCTTCTGCGGCCGCACGAACATCGACGAGGTCGATTCGAGCATCCTGCTGCCTGGCACTTTCTGAGCCTGCAGGGCTTCACCGGAAGGCCCCTGCGGAGGTAGGCCGATGCGGCATCGGCCGACACGCGGTCCCTTCGTGCCGGCGCAGAATGTTTTGGAAACAACAACATTGCCTGCACGGCACAAGAAGGCACCATGAGCGCAGTCACGCCTACCTCGGGAGGCCCAGCGGCCTCTGCTTCATCTCCCCCGCACTACACGGCAGAAGAAAAGCGCCACCGCGTCTTCGCGATCATGGCGGCCTCCTCCGGCAACCTGGTCGAGTGGTTCGACTTCTACGTGTACGCCTTCTCGGCGCTGTACTTCGCGCCGGCCTTCTTTCCCAAGTCCGACCCCACCGCGCAGCTGCTGAACACGGCCGGCGTGTTCGCGGCCGGCTTCCTCATGCGGCCCATCGGCGGCTGGCTCTTCGGGAGGCTGGCCGACCGGCTCGGGCGCAAGACCTCGATGCTGATCTCGGTGACGATGATGTGCGGCGGCTCGCTCGTCATCGCCTGCCTGCCCACCTATGCGCAGATCGGCGCGTGGGCGCCTTTCCTGCTGCTGGTATGCCGGCTGTTCCAGGGGCTCTCGGTGGGCGGCGAATACGGCACCACCGCCACCTACATGAGCGAGGTGGCGCTGCGCGGCCAGCGCGGCTTCTTCTCTTCTTTCCAGTACGTCACGCTGATCGGCGGGCAACTGCTCGCGGTGCTGGTGATCGTGGTGCTCGAACAGTTGCTGACCGAGGCCGAGCTCAAGGCCTGGGGCTGGCGCATTCCCTTCGTGATCGGCGCCATCGCGGCGGTGGTGGCGCTGCTGCTGCGCCGCACGCTGCACGAGACGCAGACCGACGAGGCCAGGAAGAACAAGGAAGCCGGAAGCATCGGCGGCCTCTTCAGGCACCACACGCCGGCGTTCCTCACGGTGCTGGGCTACACGGCCGGCGGCTCGCTGATCTTCTACACCTTCACCACGTACATGCAGAAGTACCTCGTTAACACGGTGCACCTGCCGATCAAGACGGCAAGCTACGTCATGACATGCGCGCTCTTCGTCTACATGTGCATGCAGCCGGTGTTCGGCGCGTTGTCCGACCGCATCGGGCGGCGCAACAACATGCTGCTGTTCGGCGGCCTCGGCGCGCTGACGACGGTGCCCATCCTGACCGCGCTGCAGCACACGACCAGCCCCCTGCTGGCCTTCGTTCTCATCATCGCGGCGCTGGCCATCGTGAGCTTCTACACCTCGATCAGCGGCATCGTGAAGGCGGAGATGTTCCCGCCCGAAGTGCGCGCCCTGGGCGTGGGGCTGGCCTACGCGGTCGCGAACGCGATCTTCGGCGGCTCGGCCGAATACGTGGCGCTGGGGCTCAAGTCACTGGGACACGAGTCGGCCTTCTTCTGGTACGTGAGCGCGATGATGGTCATCGCCTTCCTCGTGAGCCTCAGGCTGCCGAGGCAGGCGAGCTACCTGCATCACGATCACTGACGCAGGAAGAAAAGAGGGCTGAAGGGCTGAGGCGGGCTACTCGGCCTCGCCCAGCCGCTGCGCCACCTGCTGCCTGCCCAGTCCGCGCACGGAGGCGAGGCTTTCGAGTTGCGCGGCCCGGGGCCGGGCCTTGCCCTGTTCCCAGTGGTAGATCGTCTGGCCCGACACGCCCACCAGCTTTCCGTAGGAAGCAGCGGAGATACCCAGCTTCGCCCGGTGGGAAGCCAGCCTGCCCGCGCTGAACCTGCGCTTCGGTCCGTCTTCGCCGGACTCGTCTGGCTCGCTCGCGCGCGCGCCGCGCGACGTGCCCTTGGCGACATTGCGCAGTTCCTTTTCCAGCGAGCTTATCTGGCGGCGCAATGCAGCAATGGCCGCGCGATGGTGAACAGATGCCTTCTTGAGGGTTTCCATTTCCGCGCGAACTTCCTTGCGGGCCACGCGCGAAATCTCCGATTTAAGAATGGATGCAATATTTGGCATGGCGGCATTTTGCCCAGCAAATGTAAACACATGGCAAAAATACCGAGCCCCGATCAAATTTGAATCTTTTGATTACAAACAGAATATCCGCGTCATTGCGGTCCATTTCTCGCCTTCCGGCGTCCATGGCGTGGGCGCCTGGAACTTCCACATCAGCTCTTCCCATTGCCTGATCTTCGGGTCGCTGCGCGTGGCAAGCGCCATCGCCTCGGGGTCGTGGCGCGCGTCGTCGGTTTCCATCAGCATCACCATGCGCGTGCCGAGGCGATGGATTTCCATGGCAGTCACGCCATGCGCCTTCAGGTGTTCGCGCACCTCGGGCCAGATATCGCGGTGATAAGCCTCGTATTCGGCGATCAGCGCTGGGTCGTCCTTCAAATCGAGGGCCAGGAAATGGCGCATGCACAGCTCCAGGAAAAAGCTTCGAGACGATCAGGTCAGTGCCCGGTCCAGATGCGTGTATCCGCCATCCACGAACACCCATTGCCCCGTGGTGTGCGAGGCGCGCTCCGAGAGCAGGAACACGACGTTGTCCGCGATCTCCTCGGGCGTGGTCATGCGCCGACCCAGCGGGATTTTGTCGGTGATGTCGGCCAGCTTGCGGTCGGGTTCGTCGAAGGCGGAAATCCAGCGCTGGTAGAGCGGCGTCATCACTTCAGCCGGGATCACCGCGTTCACGCGCACGCCGTCTTCCAGCAACGAAGCGGCCCATTCGCGCGTGAGCGACAGCTGCGCCCCCTTGGCCGCCGTGTAGCCGCTGGTGTTGCCTTGTCCCGTGACGGCCGTCTTCGACGAGATGTTGACGATGGCGCCCTTGCTGGCCTTCAGGTGCGGCAGGCAATGGTGCGCCATCACGTAGCAGTGGATGAGGTTTCGCTCCAGCGAAGAAACGAAGGCATCGCGCCCCGCCTCGAGCCCCACGCTGTCGTTCACGCCCGCGTTGTTGACCAGCCCGTCGATGCGGCCGAACGCGGCGGCCGTGTCGGCAATGGCCTTGACGCAGGCGGCCTCTTCCATCAGTTCGAGCTGGAAGAAGCGCGTGCGAGGCTGCAGCTTGCGCAGCGCTTCCTCGAAAGGCGCATCGAGCGGGTTCTTGCCGAAGATCACCGGCACCGCTCCTTCCTGCGCCAGCGTCATCGAGATGGCCGCGCCGATGCCGCTGCCGCCGCCGGTGACGATCACCACCTTGTCCTTCAGATGCAGGTCCATGCCTGGCGATGCCTTTCCTTGCTGTCTATCCCTTGAAGCGGTACTGCTCCAGCGACTGCGGCTTCATCGTGATCGAGAAGCCCGCGCCCTTGGGCGGCATGTAGGCCGCGTTGCGAACCTCGCAGGGCTCCACGAAATGCTCGTGCAGATGGTCGACGTACTCGGCCACCCGGCCCTCGCGCGTGCCCGAGATGCAGAGGTAGTCGATCATCGACAGGTGCTGCACGTACTCGCACAGCCCCACGCCGCCCGCGTGCGGGCACACGGGCAACCTGTACTTCGCGGCCATCAGCATCACCGCCAGGATCTCGTTCACGCCCCCCAGCCTGCAGGCGTCGATCTGCACCACGTCGATGCCGCCACGCATGATGAACTGCTTGAACATGATGCGGTTCTGGCACATCTCGCCCGTGGCCACCTTCACCGGCGCGATGCCCTCGCGGATCCTGCGGTGGCCTTCCACGTCGTCGGGGCTGGTGGGTTCCTCGATGAACCACGGCTTCGCGAAGGCGAGCTGCCGCACCCAGTCGATGGCCTGCCCCACTTCCCACACCTGGTTGGCGTCGATCATCAGATGCCGGTCGGGCCCGAGCACCTCGCGCGCCACCTTCAGGCGGCGGATGTCGTCCTGCAGGTCGCGCCCCACCTTGAGCTTGATGTGGCTGAAACCCGCGTCGATCGCCTCCTGCGCGAGCCGCCGCAGCTTCTCGTCGGGATAGCCCAGCCAGCCGGCGGAGGTCGTGTAGCAGGGGTAGCCCTCGGCCTTGAGCGTGGCGATGCGTTCTTCCTTGCCCTTCGATGCCTCCCGCAGCAGCGCTAGAGCCTCGTCCGGCGCGATGCAGTCGGTGATGTAGCGAAAGTCGATGCAGCGCACCAGTTCCTCGGGCGACATGTCGGCCACCAGCTGCCACACGGGCTTGCCTTCGGACTTGGCCCACAGGTCCCACATCGCATTGACGATCGCGCCGGTCGCAAGATGGATCGCGCCCTTGTCGGGGCCGATCCAGCGCAGCTGGCTGTCGGAAGTCACATGCCGCCAGAAGCGCCCCATGTCCTCGGCCACCCATGCAAGGTCGAGCCCCACGACCAGATGCCGCATCGCCTCGATCGCCGCGCAGCAGATCTCGTTGCCGCGTCCGATGGTGAAGGTGAGCCCATGGCCCTCCAGCCCCGGCTGGTCGGTCTCGAGCACGACGTACGCCGCCGAGTAGTCCGGATCGGGGTTCATCGCATCCGAGCCGTCCAGATGCTGCGAAGTGGGAAAGCGCACGTCTAGCACGCGCATGGAGCGGACGATGGTCATGGGTTCCTATGGGTTCTTTCTTCGCCTGCGGATCAGTCGTACAGCACAGCCGCGATCTTGGGATCGGCGATGTTGGTCTTGTCGTACCAGAAGAAACCGGTGTCGACGATCTTCGGCAGCTTCTCGCCCTTGACGGCCTTCACCGCCATCTCGACGGTCTTGTAGCCCATGCCCACCGGGTTCTGCGTGATGGCGCCAGCCATGCTGCCGTCCATGATGGCGTTCTTCTGCTGCTTGCCGGAGTCGTAGCCGATGACCACCACCTTGCCGGTGCGCTTCATCTCGCGCACGCCGTTGACCACGCCGATGGCCGAGCCCTCGTTGGCGCCGAAGATGCCCTTGAGGTTGGGCGATGCCTGCAATATCGACTTGGTGATCTCGGTCGACTTCAGCTGGTCGCCGCCGCCGTACTGCACGCTCACGATCTTGATGTTCGGGTAAGCCGACTTGATGCGGTTGACGAAGCCGTCGCGCCGGTCCACGCCGGTGCGGCTGGTCTGGTCGTGCACTACCAGCGCCACCTCGCCGCTCTTGCCGATGAGCTCGGCCATCTTGTCGGCGGCCAGCGCGGCGGCGGCCTTGTTGTCGGTGGTGGTCGTGGTCACCGGAATGTCGCTGTCCACGCCCGAGTCGAAGGCCACCACCGGGATCTTCGCGGCCTGCGCCTTCTTCAGCAGCGGAATCGCGGCCTGGCTGTCGAGCGCGGCGAAGCCGATGGCCTGCGGCTTCTTGGCGAGCGCGGCCGAGAGCATGTCGATCTGCTTGTCGACCATGGCCTCGGTCTCGGGGCCTTCGAAGCTCACCTTCACCTTCAGGTCCTTGGCGGCCTGCTCGGCGCCTGACTTCACGGCCTGCCAGAACTGGTGCTGGAAGCCCTTGGACACGAGCGGGATGTAGATCTCCTGCGCCTGCTGTGCCTGCGCGAGTGCCGACACACCGGCAAGGGCCGCGCCCAGCGCGCAAGCGACGACTGTTCTTCTCTGGATCATGCGATGTCTCCTGTGGTTGTGGGGAACGAACGGATCGGGATCGGAAACGGGCGGGAGTTCAGCGCGCCTTGCTGCCGCTGCGGCGGCGCAGGATGTCGGCGTACACGGCCAGGATGATGATCACGCCGGTGACCACCGTCTGCCACTCCTGCGCCACCGAAAGAATGCGCAGGCCGTTGGTGAGCACGCTCATGATGAAGGCGCCGATGATCGTGCCCACGATGGTGCCGGTGCCGCCGCTGAGCGAGGTGCCGCCGATGACCACCGCCGCGATGGCGTCGAGCTCGTAGCCCTGCCCCAGCGCGGGCTGCGCCGAGTTCAGGCGCGATGCGATCAGCAGGCCCGCGATGCCGCAGATGCCGCCGCTCACCGTGTAGACCACGATCTTCCAGAAGTCGGTGTTCACGCCCGACAGGCGCACCGCCTCCTCGTTGCTGCCGAGCGCGAAGGTGTAGCGCCCGAGGATCGTCCTGTTGAGCACGATGCTCGCGGCCACCGCCACCAGGAACAGGATCAGCACCGCGTTGGGAATGGGCAGCGAGGGCACGATGTCGCCGATCAGCGAGTCCTGCGAGATGGCGGTGAAGCCCGGCGTGTCGTTGAAGTAGATCGGCTTGGTGCCCGAGATCACCAGCGACAGGCCCTTGAGCAGCATCATCATGCCCAGCGTCGCGATGAAGGGCGGGATCTTCAGCTTGGCGATCAGCAGCCCCGAGACGAAGCCGCTGAGCGCGCCGAAGAAGATGGCCGCGCAGATGCCCAGCCACAGCGGCATGCCCATGTAGGTGAGCACCACGCCGGTCATGACGGCGCAGAAGGTCATCAGCGTGCCCACCGAGAGGTCGATGCCCGAGGTGATGATGACGAAGGTGCAGGCGATGGCGAGCACGCCGTTCACCGCGGTCGACTGCAGGATGCCCACGAGGTTGTCGGCCTGCAGGAACTGCGGCGACGCGAAGCTGAAGAACACCATCAGCGCGACGAGGCTGGCGAAGGCCAGCAGCTTCTGCCGCGTGGCGGGGCGCAGGAGCCTGTCCTTCAGCGTCTTCGGCGAGAAGCCCGCTGCGGTGGCTGCGGTGGTCACGGTGGGGGTCGTCAAGGGCAGTCTCCAGTCGTGTCGTGCGTGGTCAAGGGGCGGCGTGCGCGGTCTCGCGCCGGGTGGCGAGCTGCATGATCCTTTCCTGCGAGGCCTCGCGCGCCGGGAGCTCGCCGGTGATGCGGCCCTCGCACATCACGAGCACGCGGTGGCTCATGCGCAGCACCTCGGGCAGCTCCGAGGAAATGATGACGATGGCCTTGCCCTGCGCGGCCAGCTCGTTGAGCAGGCGGTATATCTCCGCCTTGGCGCCCACGTCGATGCCGCGCGTGGGCTCGTCGAAGAAGAGCACATTGCAGTCGCGCAGCAACCACTTCGCGATGACGATCTTCTGCTGGTTGCCGCCCGACAACAGCCGCACCTGCTGGCGCACCGACGGCGTCTTGATGCCGAGCTGCCGCACATAGCGCTCACCGGCCGATTCGACAGCCGCCTGATCGATGAGGAAGCCCGCCGACAGGAAGCGCTTCATGCTCGCGAGCGCGATGTTGGTTTCCACGTCCATGCCGGTGACCAGGCCGAAGTGCTTGCGGTCCTCCGACAGGTAGCCGATGCCGTGGGCCACCGCATCCTCGGGGGAGCGGATCGACACCTTCCGCCCCTGCACGAGGATTTCGCCCGCGTCGATGCGGTCGGCACCGAACACGGCGCGCGCCAGCTCGGTGCGGCCCGCGCCCATCAGCCCCGCGAAGCCGAGTATCTCGCCGCGCCGCAGCACGAAGCTCGCGTCGCGCACCATCGCGCCCCGGCAGATGCCCCTGGCCTCCAGCACCACCTCGTTGCCCGAGGTGTCGGGCATCTCGTGCCCGGCTTCGGCGAGCTGGCGACCGACCATCATGGCGATGAGCGTGTCCATCGGCGTCGTCGCCATCGGCACGGTGGCGATGTACTGGCCATCGCGCATCACGGTCACGCGGTCGGCGATGCGCTTGAGCTCGTCCATCTTGTGCGAGATGTAGACGATGGCCACGCCGCGCGAACGCAGGCGCCCGATGATGCGGAACAGGTCTGCCACCTCCTCGTTGTTCAAGGCGGCGGTGGGCTCGTCCATGATGAGCACGCGCGAGTCGAACGACAGCGCCTTGGCGATCTCCACCATCTGCTGCCGGGCCACCGTGAGTTCGCCCACCGGCGTGCGCGGGTCGAGCTTGAGGTTCATGCGCTCGAAGATGCGCTGCGCCTCGCCGCACATGGCCTCCTCGTCGATGAAGAGGCCGAAGCGACCGCGCGGCTCGCGGCCGATGAAGATGTTCTGCGCGGCGCTCAGGTGATTCATCAGGTTGAGCTCCTGATGGATGATGCCGATGCCCAGCGCCTGCGCGGCGCGCGGGCTCTCGATGTCCACGGGCCGGCCGTCGAGCAGCACCTCGCCGGAGTCCTTGCGGTAGACGCCCGCGAGCACCTTCATCAGCGTGGACTTGCCGGCCCCGTTCTCGCCCATGAGCGCATGCACCTCGCCGGGCAGCAGCTCGAACTGCGCCCTGTCGAGCGCGCGCACGCCGGCGAAGGACTTGCTCAGGTCGCGAATGGTGACGATGGGTTGCGTCATGAGGGGTCCTGAATCGACGCCAGGCCGTAGAAGCGCTGGGCGGTGCCGTGCCACACCTCGGCCTGCTCGTTGGGAGAAAGGCCGCCGATGCAGGCTTCGCTCACCGCGACCCAGCCCGCGTAATCGCCGGCCAGCGTGAGCACGGGCCAGTCGCTGCCCCACATCAGGCGCGCCGGGCCGAAGACTTCGAGCAGGTGCTCCCACACGGGGCGAACCGCCTGTGCGAAGGCATCCGCATCGCGCTGCATCGCGGGCGGCGCCTCGGTCCACAGGCCCGAGAACTTGCAGCAGACCTGGGGCAGCGCGGCCATGGCCGCCATGTCTTCGCGCCAGCGGGCGAATTCTTCGCTGCCGTGCGCGCCCACCGGCGGCTTGGCCGCATGGTCGATCACCATCGGCAACTGCGGCCAACGCTTCGCGAACTGCAGAACCCACGGAAGGTGACGCGGGTTCGCGAGCGCGTCGAAGCGCAGGCCGAGCTTCAGCATGGCGTTCACCGCATCGGGATGCGGGCGGCGCGCGATCCAGTCGTCGTCGGGCAGGTCCTGCAGCATCGGCCGCACGCCCTTGAATTTGGGATGCCGGGCCATCCGCTCCAGCGAGGCGGCGGCGTCGGGCCGGCTCAGGTCGACCCAGCCGACCACGCCGCCGATCTCCTCGCGGCTGCCCGCGAGATCGAGCATGAAGTCGGTCTCGGCGTGGGAATCGGCGGCCTGCACGAGCACGGTCCGGCTCACGCCGTGGGCATGCAGCAGCGGCTGCAGGTCTTCGGGCATGAAGTCGCGCAGGAGCGGCGCCAGCGCGGGCACGTCGGCGCGCAGCCACGTGTAGTCGCCGCGCGCGGGCCGCCAGAAGTGCTGATGCGAGTCGATTCGCTGGATCATTTCGGGTCGCGGGCAGCGCCTGGCTGCCGAACGCCTTGCCTCTCTAGTCCATTCGTGAACATAGTATTTACATACGAACTTTCAGCGTCAAGCGCGCTTCATGGGTGCTTTCCCGTAAAACGAAACTTGCAAACGACGATCCTTGCTGTTGAAATTCATTGGTGAACAAATCGATTCAACCGGACATCCTCGGCAAGCCCGCCGAAGAGCAGGAGCAGCAGGACCGCTACCGCGCCCCCGCGCTCGACAAGGGCCTGGACATCCTCGAACTGCTGGCCGACCAGCCCGAAGGCCTGACGCGCGGCGAGATCGTGAAGGCGCTCGACCGCGGCCCCAGCGAGATCTACCGCATGCTCGAACGGCTGGTGGCGCGCCAGTACGTGCTGCGCTCGCTGGCGGGCGACCGCTACAGCCTGAGCCTGAAGATGTTCGACCTGGCGCACCGCTATCCGCCGAACCACCGGCTGGTGACGCAGGCGCTGCCGGTGATGGACCGCTACGTGAAGGAGGCCGAGCAGTCCTGCCACCTGGGCGTGTACGACCGGGGCAACGTGCAGATCGTGGCGCAGGTCAACAGCCCCGCGGCGAGCAGCATGACGGTGCGGCCCGGCACGCGCGTGAACCTGCTGGACACCGGCTCGGGCCAGGTGCTGCTGGCCTGCGAGTCGGAAGAGCGGCGCCGGCAGATGCTGGCGGAGCACGTCGCGCTCGACGGCGAGGTACAGATTCCGCCTGACGAGCTGGAGCACATGCTCGAGGCCGTGCGCGCCACCGGTTACCGGCAGCGCGAGAGCATGCAGTACTTCGGCGTGATCGACATCTCCTGCCCCATCCTCGGGCCGCACGGGCATGCGCTGGCGGTGCTCACCACGCCGTACATCCGACGCATCGACCGGCACGCGATTCCGTCGCTGGACCGCGCGCGAGAACTCATGCTGCAGGCCGCGCGCGATCTCTCGCTGCTGGCGAATGCCTGATCAGCCTGCCGGCGGAGGCTGCTGCTTCTTCTTTTTCTCTCTGCGGCCGCCGATCGCCCCCGACGCCGCGGCGCCAAGAATGCGCCGGAAGGTCGGGCACTCCATGTGGCTGGGTGCGCGGCAGACGGCCGCATGGCGCAGGCCGTCGCGCATCGCGCTCAAGTTGCGGATCGTGCGGTCGAGCTCGTCCGCCTTGGCGTTGAGCATCACCCGATCGATGCGCGGCTGCCCGTTGGGGCCGAACATGCGCGCGATCTCGTCGAGCGAGAAACCGGCGGCGCGGCCCAGCGCGATCAGCGCCAGCCGCTCCAGCACGCCTTCATCGAATGTGCGCCGCAGGCCCTGCCGGCCGGTGGAGGCGATCAGCCCCTTCTCGTCGTAGTAGCGCAGCGTGGACGCGGGCAGGCCGGAGCGTTTGGCCACTTCGGCGATATCCATGTGCTTCCTCCTCTTGACTTCAAGCCGGCTTGAATTTGCATAGTGCGGCTTCCGCCTCGTGAAGGCAAGCAAGAGGAAACGATCATGGAGAAAACCATGCACCCCGCCACGCAAGCGGCCGGCGACGCACAGGCCCGGCTCTGGAACGGCCCGGCCGGCCACGCCTGGGTCGATGCGCAGCAAACGCTGGACCAGCTTTTCGGCCCGCTGGAGAAACTGCTCGTCGAGACGGCCTGCGCCGCTCCCGGGAGCCGCGTGCTCGACGTCGGCTGCGGCACCGGCGGCACCACGCTGGCCATCGCGCGAGCAGTGGGCGGCGGCGCGGAATGCACCGGCATCGACATCTCGCAGCCGATGATCGCCGCCGCCCGCATCCGTGCCGGGCGCGAGGGCATACCCGCTCGCTTCGTCTGCGCGAACGCGCAGACCCACGCCTTCGAGCCCGCGAGATTCGACAGCATCGTCTCGCGCCTCGGCGTGATGTTCTTCGACGACCCTGTGCGCGCCTTCGCCAACCTGCGGCACGCCGCGAAGGACGGCGCCGGGCTGAGCTTCGTCGCATGGCGAAGCGCGGCCGAGAACCCGTTCATGACGACCGCCGAGCGCGCAGCCGCGCCGCTGCTGCCGAACCTGCCGCCCCGTGTTCCGGGCGCACCGGGCCAGTTCGCCTTCGCGGACCGCGAGCGGGTGCAGGCCGTCCTCGAGGAAAGCGGCTGGCACGGCATCGACATCCGGCCCGTCGACCTGCACTGCACGATGCCCGAGAGGGATCTGGTCGGCTATCTGAGCCGCCTCGGTCCGGTCGGCATTGCGCTGCTGCAGGCGGATGAGGAAACGCGCGCCCGGGTCATCCACACGGTGCGCGCCGCCTTCGAGCCCTACGTGCATGGCGACGAGGTCCGGCTGACCGCAGCCTGCTGGCTGGTCAAGGGGCGTGCCGATGCCTGACACGACGAAGCTGCTTGCCGGCGCGGTGTTGGTCGGCACCGGCGCCACCGCGCTCATGGACCTCTGGGCCATTGCCCGCAAGCACCTGCTGGGCGTTCCGTCGCTCGACTACGCACTGGTCGGCCGATGGCTGGCCTGGCTGCCGCGCGGCCGCTTCTTCCACACGCCCATTGCCGCCACGCCGCCCGTACGTGGAGAACGCCTGCTGGGCTGGGTCGCGCACTACACGATCGGCATCGCATTCGCTGCGGCGCTGCTCACCGTCTGGGGCCATGGCTGGCTGCTTGCTCCCACGCTCGGCCCCGCAATGCTCATCGGCATCGGCAGCGTGGCCGCTCCCTTCTTCGTGATGCAGCCGGCCATGGGCGCCGGCATCGCCGCCAGCCGCACGCCACGGCCGGCCATCGCGCGGCTGCACAGCCTGGTCACGCACGCGGTCTTCGGGCTCGGGCTCTACGCGACCGGCCGGGCCCTGGCCTGAGCGAAGCTCAGGCGAAGAGCTTCCCGTTGAGCGCGATCCGCACCGTCTTCACCGTGAGCACCGCCAGCGCCACGTTCAGCGCAGCCAGCAGCACGATGGCGATCGCCCAGAGCGGCTCGCTCGGATGCGACTCGGCGTACTTCAGCGCGGCGTTGGCCAGCGCAGCCATCGGGAAGCCGATCGCCCACCAGCCCGGCGCGAAGCTGGCGCCGCGGCGGAACACCTTCGGCGCGACCACGGCGAACATGAAAAGGCCGAAGTAGAAGAGCAGCGAGGCGAAGCGGTCGATCTCGCCGACGATGTTGGTGTAGGCGAGAAAGCCCACGGCGAAAGGCGCCACCAGGATCATCAGCGATGGCTCCATGGCGGGAGCGAGCGGATCGCGATGCACCAGCCGGCCGATGATCATGGTGAAGAGCACGAGGGCCAGCACCACGCCGATGGCGCTGGCAGCCAGGTTGGCCTCGGCCGCCCAGGCCATCGGCATGTGCGCACCGGTCACGGGAATGTCGAGCGTGGCCACGCCGGGGATGATCCACGCCGGCACCGCGAGCGAGGCATCCACCTGCCCCTTCAGCAGCCGCGACAGGCCCGCGAAGCTCAGCGAGAAGGTCGCCAGCAGCCCGATCGTCCACGCGAGGTGAGCGAGGGGCGCGCTGTACGGCGCGATGACGGCCGACAGCAGCAGGATGGAGATCGCGATGGTGCCGAAGAAGTTGCCCGCCACCGGATGATGGAACTCCGCGTGCACCGCCTGCGGATGCCTCACCAGCTTCGTCAGGTAGCCCGCCGCGATCAGCACGAACACGCCCAGCGCGGAGGCCCCGATGGCTTCGCCGATGATGGCCGGCGCGCCCAGGCTCTCATGCGCGAGCCGCCATGCGAGGGCCAGCCCGGAAAAGCCCATCACGGA
The DNA here is from genome assembly GCF_048305045.1 of Variovorax sp. 278MFTsu5.1. Classification (NCBI taxonomy): domain Bacteria; kingdom Pseudomonadati; phylum Pseudomonadota; class Betaproteobacteria; order Burkholderiales; family Comamonadaceae; genus Variovorax; species Variovorax sp. 278MFTsu5.1. The sequence goes on along the minus strand of NZ_CP157622.1, from coordinate 1,694,064 downwards.
GGCGAAGAGGTTGACCGGGAGGTTGCGCACGGAGGCTTGCGCGCGCGGCGCAACCGCGGCGACCGATGAAATCACCGGGGAGGAAGGGTTCAGAGCCTGGTTTTGCATGTTGTCGTCCTTGGCTGGATTTGCATTAGTGTGTATTTTCCGCCAGACTACCGAAGCCATTTCCGCCAACTCACGGCGTTTTCAGCCAATCCCCGGACCTTGTCTGCCATGCGTGTCGCCATCCTCGCCTTTCCCCGTTTCCAACTGCTCGACGTGGCCGGCCCCGCCGACGTCTTCGCCGAGGCATCGCAGCAGCTGGGCGACCCGCGCGCCTATCGCGTCCAGGTGATCTCCAGCGGCGAAAGCATGCTCAAGAGCAGCGGCGGGCTGCGGCTGGGCGTCGATTCCACGGTGGCCACGCATCGCGGCGCCATCGACACCCTGCTGGTCGCCGGCAGCCCCCGCGTGGAAGACATGGCGGCCGACACGCAGTTGCAAGAGTGGCTCAGGCGCCAGGCGCGCACCGTGCGGCGCTACGGCTCGGTGTGCAGCGGCGCCTTCGTGCTTGCCGCCAGCGGGCTGCTCGACGGCAAGCGCGTGGCCACGCACTGGAAGCTCGCGGGCCAACTCGCCTCCGACTACCCGCTCGCCAGCGTCGAGTCGGACGCCATCTACGTGCGCGACGGCCAGCTCTTCACCTCCGCCGGCGTCACGGCCGGCATGGACCTCGCGCTGGCCATGGTGGAGGAAGACCACGGCCGCGACCTCGCGCTGAGCGTGGCGCGGCAGCTGGTGATGTTCCTCAAGCGCCCCGGCGGCCAGAGCCAGTTCAGCGCCCACCTGGCGGCCCAGACCTCCGAGCGCTCCAGCATGCGCGAAGTGCAGGACCACGTGCTCGCGAACCTCAAGGGCGACCTCTCCGTGCCCGCCCTCGCCCAGCGCGCCGGCATGAGCGAGCGCAACTTCGCGCGCATCTTCCGCAGCGAAACCGGCACCACGCCGGCCGAGTTTGTCGAGAATGCGAGGATCGACGCCGCCCGCCGGATGGCCGAGGAGTCGGACCTGCCGGCCAAGCGCCTGGCCGACGCGGTGGGCTACGCGAACGTTGACGGCTTCAGGCGTGCATTCGGCCGCCGCCTGGGCGTGAGCCTCGTGGAGTACCGCAGGCGCTTCGCCAGCTGACGACACACCGGAGCGACCCATGAAGATCGAGCCGTTCGACGAGGGACTGGACCAGCGCAACATCGTCGCCTACGACCCGGCGTACGCCGAAGTCTTCGCCGCCGCGCGCGAGTACGTGCAGGCACGGCTGCCCGCCGTGGAGCTGGTGCACATCGGCAGCACGGCCATCGCCGGCCTGCGCGGCAAGCCCATGATCGACACGGCCGCCATCACCACCCGCGAGAACCTGCGCGAGGAGCAGGCGCAGTTCGAGCGCATCGGCTTCCACCGCCGCCCGGTCTGGGTCGACCGCGACGAGAAGCCGTATGTCTGCGGCTCGGTGCTGCACGCAGGGCGGCGCTTCAATATCAACATCCACGTCTGCCACCGCGGCGATCCGGTCCACAGGGATTCGCTGGCCTTCATCGGCATCCTCGAACGCCGCCCCGACCTGCGCCTGAAGTACGAGCAGGCCAAGGACCGCGCCCACGCGGTCGATCCGGCCAATCCCCAGATATACAACCGCGAGAAAGAGGCTGTAATCAAGGAAATCGAGGCCCAGATTCCCAGGGAGTAGCCGTTCCAGCGCCGCAGGAGGCCCGAAGAGGCCTGTGCACGGAGGTGAGTCCAGATGTCCGCTGCCATGTTCGCCGCCCTGTTCTTCACGGTGGCACTGCTCGTCACGACGGCCTATTTCATCATGGGCTCCATCCCGCTGCTGGTGCTCAAGCACGACACGCCGCTGGACGCGCGCTTCGTGCGCGGCTTCTTCAACATCTACTACGTCGCCGCCTTCATCACCGCGAGCGCGACGGCGGTGAGCTTCGCCTCCGCGGGCCGGCTGGGCATCGCGGCCGGCGCGGCGGCACTGGCGGCGATCGCCGTCGTGCTGCGCAAGAAAGTGATTCCGAAGATGGACGCGCTGGGCACGCAGATCCAGTCGAACTACATGGACGCGATCCCGGGGTTCCGCAGAACCCACGTGGTCGCGATCCTGATCAACATCGCCCAGCTGGTGGCGATCGTCTGGACGCTGATCGCCGTGGGGCGGTAGCTTGCGGCTCTCAGTCGGCGTAGACGCCCGCCGCCTTGATCACGGGCGTCCATTTCGCGATCTCGTCGATCACGAACTTCTTGTGGCCCGCCGGCTCGACGCGGCCGTCGGTGGCAACCACGGCGCCGAGCTGTTCCTCGCGGTGGATGAAGTCCGGATCTTTCAGCGCGACCTTGAGTGCGTCGTTGAGCTTCTTGAGCACCGGCGCGGGCGTGCCCTTGGGCGCGTACAGGCCGTGCCAGATCGTGACCTGGAAGTTCTTCAGGCCGGCCTCGTCGAGCGTGGGCAGGTCCTTCAACAGCGGCAGCGCGAGCCGCTTCGACGTGGTGACGGCGAAGGCCTTCACCTTGCCGCCCTGGATGTGCGGCGTGGTGTTGGTGGTCTGGTCGCACAGCAGGTCGATCTGGCCGCCGATCAGGTCGGTGATGGCGGGCGCGGTGCCCTTGTAGGGCACCGGCGTCATCTCGGTTTTGGTGGCACTCTGGAACAGCAGGCCGCACAGGTGCGAGGCCGAGCCCACGCCGGCGTTGCCGAGGTTGATCTTGCCCTTGTTGGCGGCGATCCAGCCGCTGAGCTCCTTGTAGTTGGCGGCCGGAATGCCCGGCTTGGAGATGAGCGTCATCGGCACGTCGTTGACGATGCCCAGGTACTCGAAGTCGGTCTCGACCTTGAACGGCACGTTGCGCACCAGGCTGGGCACGGTGGCCATCGCGATGTGGTTGAGCAGCAGCGTGTAGCCGTCGGGCGTGGCGCGCGCCACCTTGGCCGCGCCGATGGAGCTGCCGGCGCCGGGCACGTTGTCGATGATGACGGTGCTGCCGCCCAGCGGCTTGCGCAGCGCCTCGGCAAGGTCGCGCGCGACGCGGTCGGTCGGGCCGCCGGCCGCGAAGGGCACGACGATGGTGACGGGCTTGCCGCCCGGGAAGTCCTGCGCATGGGCAGCGACGGCGGCAGCGGCGATCGCCGCGAGGGCGAACAGTTTCTTCATGGAGTCTCCGTGAGGTTGGATTGAAAAATGGTTCAGGGCGCGCGCGGCGGCACGCGGCTCTCCAGCGCGGGCGGCTGCCATGCGGGCTGGATGTGGCAGCCGTTCCTGCCGTCGGTGTCGTAGCGCGGCATCAGCGTCTTGCAGCGTTGGGCGAGGCCCTCGGGTGTGGGCTTCTCGCCCTTGTCGATCCAGTCGAGCAGCGCGGCGAAGAGCGCGGGGTATTCCGAATCGCTCAGGTAGCTGTGCTCGCGCTCGCTGCTGAAGCTCTGTACCAGCAGGTCGCCGGTACCGGCCGCGTCACGGATGCGGCGGTAGGAATTTTCGAGTTCGACGAAGGCCGTGGGATCGTCGATGGCATGCAGGCCCACGGTGGGCAGCGCGGTGCGGCCGGTGGGCTGGCTGTCGGCCGCCAGCGCGCCCTTGGCCTGCGGATCGGCCGCATAGCGCAGCACGCCGGCATTGAGCGCCGCGTCGTCGGCCGAGCCGCTGTAGACCACGCCGACGTTGCCGAAGGGGTTGCGGCCCTCCAGGCGCTTCTGCACCAGGTCCTGGAAGAGCCAGGTCGCCCAGCTCAGGTGGCCCAGCAGCGAGCGCTCCTGGATCTTCACGACCGAAAGAATGGTCTTCAGCCGCGCCGCCTGCTCGGGCGTGCGCTGCGCGGCGGGCAGGCCGACGCCGGTGCACTCCTTCACGCGCGCGGCGAGGTCGGCGCGCGTGAGCTTCGAATCGAGCGGCAGGCCCATCCACAGCGGGTACTGCGGCTCGTCGGGGCGCGGATGGTTGCGGCAGACGTACTGGTAGACCACGCGCAGGTCGAGCCGGAAGTCGTAGGCGCTGTTGCCGCCGCCGAGCACGCCGCTGGTGAGCAGCAGACCGTCGTAGGGCGACTTCGCGCCGCCGGCCGGCGCGTAGAGCTCGGCCGCCTTCGCCGCCACCCCAGCGCCGTAGCTCTGCCCGTGCAGCAGCGTGCGGTGCGGCTGGCCGAAATGCCGCACGAAGATCCGGCGCAGGCGCTCGGTGTCTTCGGCGGCCATGGTCACGCCGTAGCCGCCGCGCCTGTAGGTGGAAGCAGCCCACGCATAGCCGGCCTTCACGGTGACGGCCCAGCGCTTGAGGTCTTCCTCGCTGCGCTCCAGCTTGGGCGGTCCGGTCTCGGGGCCGCCGTGCGCGTGCATCACGAGCACGCGGCCGGCATCCTTCGCCCAGTCCTTCGGGATGGCGATCCAGTAGAACGAGCCCGCGCCGTCCTCACCGGTGTAGCAGCGCGCAGACTCGGGCACCGGCGAGGGGCAGGCTGCCGCTTTCGGGCCGGCAGGAGCGGCGTGGGCTTGCGCACCCGATACCGCACCGAGCAGCGCGAAGGCGGTGGAAGCCGCGAGGCTGGAAAGTCGTTTGTTCAATGGCGTACTCCGAATTCGAGCGCCGCCTTCGCCGTGTCGGTGGAGACGAATGCGAGGACGCCGCTGTTGAAGATGAAATTGCCCGGCCGGCCGGCATCGGCTTGCGCCGCGCCGAGCACGGGAGTGTCGTAGTTCAGCGCGGCTGCCGCGCCGCCGAGGTTGAGGCCGGTGCCGGCCACCGTGGCATCGTGGTTCTCGCCCTTGACGCTGACCAGCGCGTAGCTGCCGTCCGCCGTGCCGCTGACCAGGCTCTGCTGCAGGCCGTACACGCGCATGCCCATGTTGGCCGCCGATTCGCGTACCAGGTGCACCGGCACGGCGACGCCGTTGACCAGGCCGATGACCATCGAGCCGGTGAGCGTGCCGCCTGTGGTCACGGCGCTGCCGGTCGGCGAAGTGGTGTACAGGTCGAAGGCGCCGCGCGTGCCGTTGTAGGTGATGTAGCCCTTCTCGGTCTGCGTGCAGCTCGCGTCGTAGGTCATGAAGGCGCCGCTGACCGGATCGCGGCAGTACTGGAAAGTGCCCGCGTTGCGCAGCCGCACCGACGACGCATGCGCCGCCGTGCCGCCGGTGCCCTGCTGCACGCCCACGGCGTTGAAGATGTTCGCCACCGGGTTGAACACCGTCGGCGTGGCCGCGTTCTGGAAGGCGTTCTGGAACGCCAGCAGCGGCGCGAAGCCACCGCCGCTGGGCGCATTCACGCCGCCCGAGAGCACGCCGCCCGCGCCGAAGCTGAACACCGCCCCGCTCTCCGCGCTGGCATAGCTGCAGTTGCCTTCCGACACCAGCGTGCCGCTGCGCACCGTGCCCGCCGTGCGCTGCAGGCTGGCATCGATGGTCACGGTGTAGGCCATGGTGGCCGGGTCGATCTGCACGCGCAGCTCCTCGCCGAAGCTGTCGCCGCCCTTGTAGGTGGTGACGGCCGCAGGCAGGTTCGGGCAGGCCAGCGGGTCGCCGACCTCGGTAACGCAGCTGTAGTTGACGGCCGCGTCCAGGCTGCCGCTGCCGCGGTACTTGGGCCAGGCCGGGAACAGGCACAGCGGACGCGTGCGGCCGTAGGTGCCGGCCACCGCATCGACCGCGACGCCGGTGGCGGGAGCGAGGCCGTTCTCCACCCAGCCTTCGAGCGCGGCGAGCGAATCCCAGTTGGGAATGAAGCTGCCGGTGCCGTGGCCCATGCCAGGCACGGTGTAGAAGCGCACGCTCTGGTCGACCGAGGCCTGGCCCACCGTGGCGATGAGCTGCTTGTAATAGTCGATGGTCGAGTTGGGGCTGATGACTTCGTCGGCCAGGCCGTGCAGCATGATGAGCCGGCCGCCGTGCGCGAAGAAGGGCGCGAGGTTCGGGTTGGTGGCGTCGGTGAGGTTCGACACTTCGGTCACGCGCGCCGCATAGCTGCCCGGGTCCAGCGGGTCGAAGGTCAGCGTGTCGAAGTTGGCGATGCGGGTGACGAAGAACTTCACCCACTGGTCACCGGTGACGTACATGTTGGCGTCGGCCGAGGTGGCGGGGTTGGCCGGCACCTTCCGCGTGCCGAGGTCGCGCGTGGTGAAGGGCCCGGCCACCAGCGCGCCCTCGAGCAGGTTGTAGCCCCCTGCGCGCTTCACGCCATTGGCCAGCGCGTAGGTCGTGAAGTCCAGCGGCGATTCGATGGCGCGCACGGCGTCGAGCTGCGCGTCCGAAAGGCAGGTATCGCCCGTGTCCGCGCCGCCGCTGCAGCGCAGCGAGGCCAGGATCTGGCTGTTCAGCAGGCGGCAGCTTTCGACATTGCTCACGATGCTGTCGGCCGCGCCGTCGAGCTTGTCGCAGGCCTGCATCGCGGCCTTCTGCACCAGCAGCGTCTTCGCCACGTTCATCCAGCCGGCGCCGCCGTTGTTGTAGAGCGCGCGGCCCACGGCCAGGTTCGACAGGCGCGTGCCGGTGTAGTTGAGCGCGGGCTCGTTGGCGATCACGCCGTCGTAGTCCAGCGGCCAGCGCTGGATGTAGCTCAGCGCATCGCGCCCGCCGGTGGAGGTGCCCAGGAAGTAGGCGTGCTTCGGCGCCACGCCATAGCGCGCGAGCACCAGCGCCTGCGCCACGTCGCGCGTCTTCTTGAGCGAGGTGCCGCCGTAGTTGGCGAGCTGCTCGTCGTTGGCCGCGAACTTGCCGTCGGTGATGCTGCCCGACTGGTGGCCAGAGTCGTCGCCGTAGGTGGCATAGCCCAGCGCGAGCGGCGCGGGCTTGCCGGCGGGGCCGAAGCGGATGACCTCGGTGCCGTCGATCAGCACGCCGTCGAAGCCGCCGCCGCCGAAGTGGATGGTCTTCTGGTTCCACTTCTCGGGCAGGTTCACCGCGAAGTTGATCGACTGCGAATTGGGGTCCACCGGCTGGATGGTGCCGCGCACGCGGCAGTAATCGCCCAGCGTGTTGCCGGCGTCGCTCGCGGCGACCGGCGTGGCGCTGGTGACGGTGGCGCCCTGCGTGGGCAGGCTGATCAGCGGGGCAGGCAGGCTCCGGCCTGCGAGGTCGGCGCAGGAGACGACCGGCTGCACGGCCGGAGGCGGCGGGTTGTCGGGCTGGTCGCCCGCGGGCGGGTTGTCGATGCCGCCGGCGGGCGGCGTAGAGGACGCAGGGGGCAAGAAGCCGAAGCCGCCACCCCCTCCCCCACCTCCGCCGCCGCAGGCGGCCAGGGCCAATGAGATGCCGATCGCGCTGGCGACGGCGAGGAACTTCGATGCAGGGCGCTCTTTGCGCATGGACTTGTCTCCGGCATGCGGTCTCGTTGGACCGCTTGTTCTTGAATGGGCGGCCGGAAGATAGATTCGGGGTGACTTAGGGTCAAATAAAATAACAAGGCACTTTTCATACAAAAAACATATGGACATACGGGCACTGCGCTACTTCGCCGCCGTTGCCGAGACCGGCCACATGACGCGCGCGGCCGAGCAACTGGGCATCCAGCAGCCGCCTTTGAGCCTGCAGATCAAGGCGCTCGAACGCGAGCTGGGCGTGCTGCTGTTCCGGCGCCATCCGCGCGGCGTGGCGCTCACCGACGCTGGCCGGCTGTTCCAGGCCGAGGCGCTGCGCATGCTTCAGGACATGGAATCGATGAAGCAGCGCATGACCCGTGTGGCCAAGGGCCAGGCCGGCACGCTCGCGGTGGGCTTCACCAGCTCGGCGGCGGCGCACCGTTTCATGCCCGAGGCGCTGCGCGAGTTCCGCCGCGCCCACCCCGACGTGGAGCTGCAGCTGCGCGAGGACAACGCCGCCGAGCTCACCGAGGCGCTGGCCGCCGGCCGCCTGCACTGCGGCCTGCTGCGCGTGCCGGTCGCGCGGCCCGAGGGGCTGATGTTCGAGACGCTGCTGCGCGAGCCGGTGCTGGTGGCCATGCCCAGCGACCATCGCCTTGCCCTCGGCCGCGACAAGGACTCGCGCCCGCTGCCGCTCGCGAAGCTCTGCGAGGAAGGCATCATCCTCGTGCGGCGCCCGGGCGCGCCCGGCCTGTATGCCGACCTGCTCGCGCTGTGCCACGCCAAGGGGCTGCGCCCGCGCGTGGTGGCCGAAGTCGATCGAATGATGACCAACCTCAATCTCGTGGCCGCGGGTGTCGGCCTCTCGGTGGTGCCGGCGTCGATGCATGGCGTGCACGCGCACGCCATCGCCTACACGCGCCTCGCCGACGGCGGGCAGCTCGACGCGCCGCTCACGCTGGTCTCGCGCGCGGACGAAGACAACCTGCCCGCGCTGAATTTCGCGGCGCTGCTGCGCAGGCTGGCGCAGGAGAACCCCGGCTCATGATCCGGCTTCGCCGTCGCCACCTGCTGCAGCGCGCCAGCGCCCTGCTCGCGGCGGCCTGCGCATTGCCGCGCGTGCTGCACGCGGCGCCGGCACAGTGGCCGAACCGTCCGGTGCGCCTGGTCGTGGTCTATCCGCCCGGCGGCGTGAGCGACGGAATGGCGCGCGCGCTGGCCGAGCCGCTCGCACGTTCGCTCGGCGTGCCGGTGCTCATCGAGAACCGCCCCGGCGCGGGCGGCAGCCTCGGCATGGACGCACTCGCCCGTTCCACGCCCGACGGCAGCACGCTGGCCTTCTCGGCCATCAGCCCGCTCACGCTGCACCCTCTGCTCGCACGCGTTCCCTACGACCCGATGCGCGCCTTCGTGCCCGTGGCCAGCGTGATGCGCACACCGGTGCTGGTGGTGGGCACGCCCGCCTTCACCGGCCGAGGCTTCGGCGAGCTGATCGCGCAGGCGCGCAGGCAGCCGGGCGAAGTGCGATGGGCGACGTCGGGCGTGGCCACCATCGGCCACCTGGTGCTGGCGCAGGTGCGCGCGCAAAGCGGTGCCGACATCACGCACATTCCCTACCAGGGCGGCGGTCCGCAGCTCAACGATGCGCTCAGCGGCCAGTTCGAGGTGCTCTCCACCAACGTCGCCGCGCAGCAGCTGCAGTACATCGAAGGTGGCCGATTCCAGGCGCTGGCCGTGGGCGCGCCTGCGCGCATCGAGGCACTGCCCACGGTGCCCACGCTCGCGGAGCTGGGCTTCGGGAAGGCCAACCGCGACTCGCTCTTCGGCATCTTCGCGCCCGCGCGCACACCACCAGCTGTGGTGCAGATGCTCAATGCGGAGATCAACCGCGTACTCGAAAGCGACGCGGTGCGCGCACGGCTGCGAGCGGCCTACAACCTGCCGGCGGGTGGCGGCAGCGAGGTTTTCGCGCACGAGATCGCGATCGACCGGCGGCGCAATCGGGAGCTTGTGACGGGGGATCGGGCGCAGTTCGACTGAGTCTTCCGACTCAGCCCTCGGCCACCCAGAGCCGGGGGTAGTCGCTGACGAAGCTGTCGGCCGTCACGCTCAGCGTGGCCGCGTAGTCGAAGCGCTTCGCCTCGTACGCATACTCGGTCTCGCCGCGACGCTCGTAACGCTGCATCAGCTCACTGAGCCCGCCACCGCCATCGATATCGAGCCATGCGGCAGGCGCATCCGCGCCCTCGCCTTTCGCAAGACCCAGGCGGCGCAGCTGCAGCAGGTTGGTGGCGGGCGTGAAACCCAGGTCGAGGTCGATGCAGTGCGACAGGTCGGGCACGGCCTCGTCGTTGAGCTTCCAGTGGCCGCGCGGGTCGCGGGCGATGGAGAGGTCGACCGCCGAGTCGCCCAGCCATCCGCGCACCGTGCCCCACTGGGTGTGCCACAGCAGATCGCAGCGCACGCGGTAGTGCAGCTGGCCGATGCGGCCGTCTTCCAGGCGGAACACCGCCGCACCGTCGAGTTGCCAGGCCGAGGCATTGCGTTCGAGGCGGCAGGCATCGTGACCCGGTACGTCGAGCCTGCGCCAGAGGATGGAAGCGACCGTTTGCATGGCGCGCATGATGGCACCGGCATGCGGCGGCGCGCAAGCAATGACCCGCCGCCCCGAAAAAAGTCGGCCTGGCACGCTGCTGGGCGTGCGCGTCGGCGAATCGCCCCGCACGCGCAAGCAGCGCCCAGCCGCGAGACAATTGTTTCCGTGAGCTCCCAGACCCCATCGGCACCGAAGATCCGCCGCATCGCGCACCTCGACATGGACGCCTTCTACGCATCCGTCGAGCTGCTGCGCTATCCGCAGCTCAAGGGGAAGGCAGTGGTGATCGGCGGCGGGCGCAGGCGCGTGGACGAGGCCATCCGCAACCTGCCCGAAGGCGGCACGCTGGCCGACATTCCGGTGGAGGCCTTTCCGCTGTTGAAGGACTACACCGGCCGCGGCGTGATCACCACCGCCACCTACCCGGCGCGGCAGTTCGGCGTGGGCTCGGCGATGGGGCTCATGAAGGCGGCCAAGCTGTGCCCGCAGGCGATCATCCTGCCGGTGGACTTCGACGAGTACCGGCGCTATTCGCGCACCTTCAAGAAGATCATCCTGGAGGTCGCGCCGCTCATGGAAGACCGGGGCGTGGACGAGGTCTACATCGACTTCACCGACGTGCCAGGCGGCCAGCGCGAGGGCGGGCGCTCGCTGGCGCGGCTGCTGCAGAAGGCCATCTTCGACGCCACCGGGCTCACATGCTCCATCGGCGTGGCGCCCAACAAGCTCATTGCCAAGATGGCGAGCGAGTTCAACAAGCCCAACGGCATCTCTGTCGTCTACGAGGACGACCTGGAAAAGCTCATCTGGCCCCTGCCCTGCCGCAAGGTGAACGGCATCGGCCCCAAGGCCGACGAGAAGCTCAAGCGCTTCGGCATCGAGACCGTGGGCCAGCTCGCGGCGCGCGACCGCGACTGGCTCGTCGCCAACTTCGGCAAGGCCACCGGCGCGTGGATGCACGAGGTGTCATGGGGCCGCGACAGCCGCCCGGTGGTGACCGAGAGCGAGCCCGTGTCGATGAGCCGCGAGACCACCTTCGACCGCGACCTGCACGCGGTGCGCGACCGCGCCGAGCTGGGCGCGATCTTCACGCAGCTGTGCGAGCAACTGGCCGCCGACCTGCAGCGCAAGGGCTACGTGGGCAAGACCATCGGCATCAAGCTGCGCTACGACGACTTCAGGATCGCCACGCGCGACCAGACCATCGACCGCTTCACCGACGACGCGAAGACCATTCGCCAGACCGGCGGCCTGTGCCTGAAACGCGTGCCGCTGGAGCGCCCGCTGCGGCTGCTGGGCGTGCGCGTGGGCGCGCTGGCAAAGGCCGGCAGCCCCGAGGCGCTGGCCCCCGCCGGCTCCGGCGCGCACCGCGCGGCGGCCGAACCGGTGGCGACCACCGCTTCGCTCTTCTGAGTACGCGATGGTCCGACGCTGGCTGCGCCGCATCGCCTTCACGCTGCTGGGCTTCATTGCGCTGGTGGGCCTGTACGTGGCGACGGCCTGCGCGCTGGTGTTCTGGCCCGCCAACCCCGGTCCGCCGGAGAGCGCCAGGGCCGAAGTGCAGGCCTGGGTGCTGAGCAACGGCGTGCATACCGACTTCGTGTTTCCTGTGCGTTCCGCCACCATCGACTGGCCTCAGCTGTTTCCGCTTTCGGACTTCAAGGCGCCACCGCCCGACGCCGAGTTCATCGCCATCGGCTGGGGCGACCGCGAGTTCTACCTGAACACGCCCACCTGGGCCGACCTGACCGCATCGCGCGCGCTCGGCGCCCTGGCCGGCGGCAACCGCGCACTGCTTCATGTGAGCTACCTGCGGCGCAGCCAGCTCGGGCAAGGCGCCTTCGCGCTGCCGCTCACGCGGGCCCAGTACGCGCAGCTTGCCGCCTACGTGCGCGCCGCCTTGCCATCAGGCAAGGCCACGCCCATCGCAGGCGCGCATTACGACGACCAGGACGCCTTCTACGAGGCCGAAGGCGGCTACAACCTCTTCGAGACCTGCAACACCTGGACCGGCCGCGGCCTGCGAGGCTCAGGCGTCACCGTGAGTCGCTGGACGCCGTTCGACTTCACGGTGACGTGGCACCTGAAGCCGGCGCCGCCCGGCGCGATCCGGTAGAAGTCAGTAGAGGTGTGGCTCCTCGTCGATCACGCGCACCGGCGGCGTGCTCGCGAAGACGTCGAGCGCATGCGTGCGGTCCACGCACATGAGGTTGGTCACGCGCTTCTCCCAGGCCCAGTGATCCCATCCGTTGGTGCGCCGGTGCGTCACCACGCGCAGCCACTGGCCGGGCCGCAGTACACCCAGCGGTTGCGGCTGACCTGTGTGCCGCACCGCGCCGCCGTGCCACCAGCCGATGGCCATGCCGCCCGGCTGCGCGTGCCATTCATACCCCTGCTCGCGCAGCTGCTGCGCGTTCCATGACTTCCAGGCGGCCGGCGCGACGGGCTGGTTCTCGAACGCCCCGCCGTCGGAACGCAACGAGATCTCCTGCCACAGCACGCCGCCCGCAACGGGTAGCTGCAGCAACTGCGCCTCGAGCCCGGTGAGAGGCAGGCGCATCGGTGCCTGGTTGCGCCGCCTGCCGTGCTCCGCATCGCGCCCAGCCTTCGTCCAGAGGCAGCGGATGCTCTGCACGGCCAGCCACATGGCGGGATCGCCCGTCACGCTCAGGGCTTCGGCACCCCGCCCGACCACTTCGGCCAGTTCGCGACGATGTGGTCGACCACGCGGCTGCCCACCAGCTCGATGTTCTCCACCGTCTCCGCGAAGCCGCCGGCCGTCTCGCCCGGTGCAGGGTCCAGGTGCTGCAGCGTGGTTTCCTTGGGGTTGCCCTGGTCGAAGTTGACGGCGCCGCGCAGGCTCATCACGCGGTCGGTGCCGTGGGTGCGCTTGATGACGAGGGTGATGGCTGCGGCTTCCATCTCGGTGATGACGTAGTCGTCGGCGCCGTAGAGCTTGGCGATGTACTGCGCCTGCTTCGACATGCCGGGGCCGTGGAAGAAGGTGTCGCCGGTCATGTGGGTGCCGGTGCCGACGAAGGGGGCGCGGCGCGCGGCCGCGTCGGGGTAGCGCAGGCGGTACTTGCGGGCCGATTCGGAGTCTTTCAGGGGCGTGTCGGCCGAGAGCTTCATGGCCCAGCCCACGAGGTCGGGGTTGAGCCTGAAGCGGCGATATTCCTCATAGCCTTTGCGCGGCATGAAGGTGGGCTCGCCGGGCTTGTTCTCCTCGGGTGCCCAGCGGTGGCCGAGGTCGTAGTCGACCAGCCAGGTGGCCCAGCTCACCTCGCCGATGGTGCCGCGCGAGGGCGGCGTGCCTGCCACGCCGGAGATGACGTAGTAGCTCTGCGAGAAGTCGAACTGCGGGTTCAGCAGGATGGCCTGCATCGACGAAGACGAATTCACCTTGCCCATGCCCAGCACCGAGCCGCACACGCCATCGGCGTTGCAGTACACGGGCTGCAGCGCGCCGGGCACGGCGATGGGTTTGGCGTCCTTCCAGTAGCGCTCGTACCAGTGCTGGAACTCGCCGGCGCGGTCGCCGGTGTTCTTGCCGATCTCGAACATGGCGGCGACGAAGACCTTGACCTTCACGGGCGCGGCCGGAGCCTGCGCCGCGGCGGTCGTGGTGGAAGTGCTGGACGTGGAAGCACAGGCCGTGAAGAGCAGCGCCGCGGCGGGCACGGCCAGCCAGCGGGCGGCGAAAAGAGAAGACTTGGACGAACTCATTCTGAACCCCGGTGAGAGAGGAAAACTGCGGACAAGACGGAAGGACTGGAGCCGCAAGCGCCCGGCGCACCGCCGGCGCCTGCGGCGTCCTACACCCGGCGATTGTCGGTGCTGGCAAAAGCTCGGTGTACCGCCACCACGCAAGCCCCATGCCGGCCTCATCCTCTTCTTCGCCATCGAATCCCAAGCCTGCGTCGAAGCCGACGCCCATCGCCAACGGCCTGGTCTACGTGAACCCCGACATGCCCGGCATCCGCCGCCTCAAGCACGGCGACCGCTTCCGCTACCGCGACGCCCGCGGCAGGTGGGTGCGCGATACGGACGAACTCTCGCGCATCCGGATGCTGGCCATTCCGCCGGCCTACACCCAGGTGTGGATCTGTCCCCTGCCCAACGGCCACCTGCAGGCCACCGGCATCGACGCGCGGGGACGCAAGCAGTACCGCTACCACGCCGACTGGCGTTCGATGCAGGACGAGACCAAGTTCGAACGGCTCGAAGCCTTCGCGCTCGCGCTGCCGGGCATCCGCGCCCGCGTGGCGCGCGACCTGCGGCTGCCCCCGGGCCGCAAGGCGCCCGGCCGCGCGCAGGTGCTCGCGGCGCTGGTGCGCCTGCTCGACACCACGCTGCTGCGCGTGGGCAACGAGGAATACGCGAGCAGCAACGGCTCCTTCGGACTCACCACGCTGCGCACCCGGCACGCGGCGGTGAAGGGGCAGGCTCTCAGGCTGCGCTTTCGCGGCAAGAGCGGCGTGATGCATGAGGCCCAGCTGGACGATCCGCGCGTGGCGAAGGTGGTGCGGCAATGCCAGCAACTGCCTGGGCAGGCGCTCTTCCAGTACGTCGACGCCGGCGACGAAGGCAATGGCGAAGAAGGAGAACTGCGCGGCGTCTCCTCCACCGACGTGAACGACTACCTGGCCGAGGCCGCCGGCGGCGAGCGCTTCACCGCGAAGGATTTCCGCACCTGGCACGGCACGGTGCAGGCACTGGAACTCACCCGACTGGCCTGCGAGCCCGGCCGTACCGCCGCCGACGGCAGCCGCTACAGCGCCAGGGACATCCTGGGCGCCGTGGCCAAGCAACTGGGCAACACGCCCGCCGTGTGCAAGAAGGCCTACGTGCACCCGGCGGTGCTGGCCCTGGGCAGTGCCCTGTCGGACGGCGACGAGGCCACCGCCGCGCTGTTCGAGAAGATCGGCGGCAGCAACAAGGCGAGGCCCTCGCGCGGGCTCTACGCGGCGGAGCGCCGGCTGCTGTCGTTCCTGAAGGCGCACCGGCGCGGGCAACGGCGCACCGCCGCAGCCGCCGGAAGAAAGAGCGGGAAAACTCAGGTCCGCGTGGCGAGCACCAGGCGCACGCTGGCGGCATCGAGCGCCACCGCATAGCCCAGGTCTTCCGCGAGGTTCTGCAGCGCCACGGCGTCGATGGCCAGCGCGCGCGGCGCGCGGTGCGCGTCGAGCACGGCCTCGGTGGCACCCGGCTCGCGCGGCAGCGCCGTGAGCCGCAGCGCATTGGCGCCATCGGCCTCGATGCGGATGGTGCCCGCCTCGTCCGCGCCGTCATGCAGGTAGCCCATCGCGCCAAGGAACAGGTAGCGCAGGGCCGCCGCGGCGGGCCAGCGGTGCTCGTCGTCCGACGGGGTCAGCGACTCGTCGGTTTCGAGCGACACGCCGTGCAGGTCGAAGGCCGAGCGCATCAGCGTCACGCACTGGGACACCAGCGCGCTGCGGGTGATGCCGTCGTCGACGGTGGCCAGCTCCCAGTCGCGCAGCGAGCGGATCGCCTCCACCAGTTCGGAGACCTGGTTGTCGATCAGCCCCACCCGCTCCTCGCAGGCCGCGGCGTCGACGGTGGGGGCGCCGATCTGCCGCTTGAGCATCAGCAGCGCCATGCGGATCACCGAGACCGGGGCTGCCATGTCGTGCCGCAGGGCTGGCAGTGCGCGGGTGAGAAGTTCGTGGCGCACGCCGGCGGCAATCCAGCTGCGCGCACTTGGTGAGGATTTCATCGCGCGGCGGCCACGGGATTCGGGTTCAACATCGGCAGGATCAAGAGCAGCTTGCCTCCAGAAACGATCTGGTAACAAGTATGAAGTACACGCCCGCCCACAGGTGTAGGAGGGTGCCTACCGTGATTGCGCCCCTCAGCGGGGCGGCCATTGGCTGCAGCCGCGCCTTTTCGCGGAGTTCAGGGCTCGGACTCAGGGCTTGCCGAGGTAGGCGCGCACGTCCTTCACCTCGACGCCCGCCGCCGCGATGGCCGAGCGCAGCTGTGCCTCGGTCACGCCCAGCGTCTGGGTCCAGTAGCGCACCTCGTGCGCCTCGTTCACGTTGATGCGGGCGGCATCCTGCGGTCCGCGCTTGGTCAGGTCATCGGCCATGGTGTGTTTCCTGTGTTTGCTTTGCAGAAGGCTTCACCTTGAGACGCCCGCGCGGCTCCTTCTGGCGGACGGCGGCGCACCCGCTTGCAGGAAAAATCCGAGGCGGCCCGGTTGGAGATGTCCGGAAGCGGCGCGCCGCCGCCCGTGCCTGCCCTTAGCTTCGGGCCACACCAACTGCCGCTGCGCACGAAATGACACCCGAACAGAACAAGCAAGCTGTCGCCGACGCATGGAAAGCCTTCGCGAGCCGCGACCGGCAGCGCATCGAGGCCGTCTTCACCGAAGACGCCGAATGGCTCGCGCCCCGGGGCAACGCGACCGCGGTGGCGCTCGGCGTGCCCGACCACATGATCGGACCCGCCGCCATCGCGCGCTTCCTGGCCGAGGACTTTCCGAGGCTCTTCGTCGCCGACGT
The DNA here is from genome assembly GCF_048305045.1 of Variovorax sp. 278MFTsu5.1. Lineage (NCBI taxonomy): Bacteria > Pseudomonadati > Pseudomonadota > Betaproteobacteria > Burkholderiales > Comamonadaceae > Variovorax > Variovorax sp. 278MFTsu5.1. Next base: position 1,677,624 of record NZ_CP157622.1, on the reverse strand, counting down.
GGCCGTGAGCTTCTCGCACCTCTGGTGCGATGGCGACACCGTGATCCTCGAGGAGCGCATTCAGGCACGCTGGCCGGCGGCAAGCCCTACGACAACGACTACTGCTTCGTCTTCGAGCTGCGCGAAGGCCGCATCGCCCGCATGCGCGAGTACATGGACACGCGCAAGGGGCACGCGGCGATCTTCGGCTGAGCGGGTCAGCCGGCGGCCGGCACGCAGCGCGCCCGCAGCTCTCGCTTGAGCAGCTTGCCGTTGGCCGTGGTCGGCATCGCGTCGATCAGCTCGATGCGCGCGGGGCGCTTGTAGGGCGACAGGTTTTCGGCCAGGTGCGCGCGCAGCGCCGCCTCGTCGAGCGTCGCGCCCGGCTTCGGCTCGATGAAGGCGACCACCTGCTCGTTGCCGTCGGCCTCGGGCACGCCGATGACCGCGCACAGGTGCACGCCCTCGAAGCGGCCGATGACCGCCTCGATCTCCGCCGGGTACACGTTGAAGCCAGAGCGGATGATCATTTCCTTCAGCCGCCCGACCACGAAGAGCGCGCCGTCCTCGCCGAAGCGCCCCAGGTCGCCGGTGGCGTACCAGCCGCCGGGGCGCATCACCTGCGCGGTGGCGGCCGCGTCGCGGAAGTAGCCGAGCATGAGGCCGGGGCCGCGCAGCCAGATCTCGCCGGTGTCGCCCTGGGCCACGTCGTTGCCTTCGGGGCCGACGATGCGCGCCTCGCCGCCTTCCACCGCATGCCCGGCGGAGGTATCGCTGCGCGGAGCCTCGGTGCGCGTGAGAAACACCGAGCCCGCGTACTCCGACAGCCCGTAGCCGTAGTGCAGCGGCTGCCCGAAGAGCCGCTCCACGCGCTGCTTGAGCGCAGGATCGAGCGGCGCCGAGCCTGTGTAGACATAGCGCAGGTGTGGAAAGCGCGGCACCGCATGCTCGGCCTCGATGTGCGCGAGCAGCCGCGCATACATCGTCGGCGGGCCGAGCAGGTTCGACACCTGCTCCTGCGCCAGCGCCCGCAGCACGTCGGCCGGCGAGAAGCTGCCGCGCAGCACCAGCGACGCGCCCCCGGTGAGCGCGGCCATCAGCACCGTGCCGATGCCGAAGATGTGCGTCATCGGCAGGAAGGCGTAGACGCGGTCGCGCCCTTCCAGCGCGCGAATCCGCGCCGACACGCGCCCGAAGTGCAGCAGGCCGCGGTGCGACACCATCACGCCCTTGGGCGTGCCCGAGGTGCCGGAGGTGAAGATGATGGCGGCCGTGTCGGCCAGCGCCGGGTCGGGTTCGGGGCGCGCGTCTTCGCGGGTGACCGAGCGCATCACGCCCTCCAGCGAAGTCTGCTTCGCACCGGCGCCGTGCGCGTGCCTTGCGGCGGCTTCGGATGCGACGGTCGTGTAGCAGCACAGGCGCGCGTCGGCACGCTCGGCGATGGCCGCGATCTCGCCCGGCGACATGCGCGCATTCACGCCGCAAGACCACGCGCCCACGCGGCTGCAGGCCATGATGAGCGCGATGTGCGCGGCGCAGTTCTCCGCCACCAGCAGCACGCGGTCGGTCGGCCGCACGCCGGCGTCCAGCAGGTCCTGCGTGGCGGCGTCGGCCATGGACTGCAGTTGCGCATAGGTCGTCGTGCCGCCGGGCTCATGGAGAAACACTGCGTCGGGCGTGCGCGCCGCGCGCTCTTCGAGCAGATGGTGGATTCTCTGCATGCTCACTCGGCCTCGATGCCCTTGGACGCCGTCGCCCACAGCTGCCGGTCGGCCTTGCCCTTGGTCGCCAGCACCTCGGGCGCGCCCGACCAGACGTCGTAGCCCTGCTCGCGCAGACGGTTCGCGATGTCCTCGCGCGCCAGCATCCTGCGCGCGGCGGCGTTCATGCGCGCGACCAGCGCCGGCTCCATGCGCGCCGGCCCGTACAGGCCGAACCAGCCGCCCACGTCGTAGCCGGCCACGCCCGACTCGACCATCGTCGGCACATCCGGCAGCATGCGGTTGCGCTGGCGCGAGGTGACGGCCAGCGCGCGCACCTTGCCCGACTGGATGAAGGGCTTGGAGGTCGCGATGATGTCGAACATCATGGTCACGGTGCCGGCCATCACGTCGGCGAGTGCCGGTGCGCTGCCCTTGTAGGGCACGTGCGTGAGCTGCACGCCGGCCATCTTCTCCAGCAGCGCGCCGCTCAGGTGATTGGAGGCGCCCACGCCCGCCGAGCCGTAGAACACCTTGCCCGGCCGCGCCTTCGCATAGGCCAGCAGCTCGGCCACGCTGCGCACCGGCACATCGTTGTTGATGACCAGCACGTTGGTGTAGTCCACCAGCGGTGCGATGGGCGCGAGGTCCTTCATCGGGTCGAAGGCCATGTGGCGCTGCACGTTGGGGTTGATGGTGATTGTCGGACTCGCGCCGAAGAAGAGCGTGGCGCCATCGGGCGCGGCCTTGGCGACCGCGTCGCCGCCCAGAGAACCGCTGGCGCCGGGGCGGTTGTCCACGATCACCTGCGTGCCCAGCTCCTGGCTCAGCGCGGGCGCCAGCAGGCGCGCCGCGCCGTCCACCGGGCCGCCGGCCGAATAGCCGACCACCAGCTTGACGAGCGATGGCAATGGCTGCTGCGCGAACACGCGCGAAGGCAATGCGGCCAGCGCCGCGCTGCCCGCCAGCGCGGACACGATGTGGCGGCGCGAGAAGTGGATCGATGTCATGAGCGTTGTCTCCTGTTTTGAATTCTTCGACGCCCTCGTTCAGCCCGGAAGGTCCAGCACCTGGCGAGCGAGGATGTTGCGCTGTATCTCGTTGGTGCCGCCGTAGATCATTGCGGCGGTGGAGCCGATGAGCGGCGAGAGCACGTTGAAGGTCTGGCCGTCGAGCACCTGGTCGCCGGCCACTGCCCCCTGCTCCTCGCCCGCCTCGACCAGCAGCGCGCCGATGCGGTGGTAGGTCTCGCTCGCCCATATCTTCAGCAGCGACACCGAAGCCGGCAGCGGCCTGCCCGCGCGCACGATGTTCGCGAAGCCGGTGTAGGCGGCCGAGAGGTCGAACACGTCGAGCCGCAGCGCCGCGAAGCGCTGTGCGAACACCGGGTCGGCGAACAGCCGCCGCGCCTGCGCCAGCCGCGCAAGCTGCCCCAGCGCGTACTGCGACTGCTTGGGGCTGCCGAGGAAGATGCGCTCGAAACCCAGCAGCGCCTTCGCGATCGTCCAGCCGCCGTGCAGCTTGCCCACGAGGTTCTCGGCCGGCACGCGCACGTTGTCGAAGAACACTTCGCAGAACTCCGGCTCGCCCGCCAGTGTGTGGATCGGACGGATGGTGATGCCCGGCGTGCGCAGGTCGCACAGCAGGAAGCTGATGCCCTCCTGCTTGCGCGCGTCCTTGTCGGTGCGCACCAGCATGAAGATGTGGTTGGCGTCCTGCGCGAGCGTGGTCCAGATCTTCTGGCCGTTGACCACGAAATGCTCGCCCTGCGCGTCGCGCGCCGGCATCGCCTCGGTGCGCAGGCCCGCGAGGTCGGAGCCGGCGTTGGGCTCCGAGTAGCCCTGGCACCACACATGCTCGCCGCTGAGGATGCGCGGCAGGAAGCGCTGCTGCTGTTCCTGAGTGCCGTGCTGGATCAGGAGCGGCCCGATCATCACGATGCCCTGGTCGGGTGCACGGGCCACGCCGTACTGCTCCAGCTCCTCGATCCACGCGATGAGCTTGTCTGCAGGCAGGCCCATGCCGCCGTGCGACCGAGGCCATGCGGGCGCGATCCATCCCTGCGCCGAGAGCGTGAGATACCACTCGCGCATCTCGCTCCAGCGTGCGCGGTGCGAGAGGTAGCGCAGCTGCTGCGGATAGCGCTGCTGCAGGAAGGCGCGCACCATGCGGCGGAAGTCGGTCTCGGGCATCGAAGACCAGTCGGTGGTGCGCGGGAACTCGCCGCTCCACTCGGCCACGCCCGGCGCGGGCTCCGCATCGCCCGACAGCACGGCATGCCTGCGTTGATGCGCGCTCGCGTTGCCCAGCCATGCCGAGAGACACAGCACGCGCTTGTAGAACAGGCTCAGGTCGCACTCCTGCGTGTAGCCGATGGCGCCATGCAGCTGCACCGACGCGCGCGAAGCCTGCAGCGCGGCGGCGGTGCAGCGCGCGTTGGCACGGCTGGCCTCGGCCTCCAGCCGCTGCGCCGGCAGGCCCTGCGCGGCCAGCCCGAGCACCTCGTCCAGCGTGGCCTTCGCCACTTCGAGGTGGATGAACATGTCGACGCAGCGATGCTGCAGCACCTGGAAGCTGCCGATGGGCTTGCCGAACTGCGAGCGCGTGCGCAGGTAGGCCAGGGTCTGCGCGAGCATGGCCTGCCCCGCGCCCAGCAGCTCGGCCGACTGCAATATCTGGCCCGCCGCAAGCGCATGGCGCAGCGCCTCCTGCGCGGCCGGCCCCTCGGCCAGCACCGCGCCGGCCGGCAGCGCGACCTGCTCGAAGCGCAGGTTCGAGGCCTGGCTGCCGTCGATCAGCGGCACGGGCGTCTCGCAGACGCCGGCCGTGCCGCGCGGCACCCACAGCAGCACGGCATCGTCGTCGCCACGCGCGGACACCAGCCAGCCGCTGGCGGCCGCGCCGGGCAGCACCATGAGCTTCTCGCCCTGCAGCAGCACGCCGCCCCCGGGTCGGGACTCGCAGCCGCAGGCCAGCGGCACCGCGCTCAGGTCGCCCGCGCTCTCCTGCCAGGCCAGCGCGGGCAGGCTGCGGCCCGCGACCAGCTCGGCGAGCAGCGCATCCGCGGCAGGCGTGCCCAGCCGGGCCAGCAGCAGCGCGCCGAGGCCGGCCACGGCCAGCAATGGCTCGGGCGCGGCATGCTCGCCCGCCGCGCGGAAAATCTCGGCCGCGCCGTCGAGCCCCAGCGCGAGGCCCCCGGCCGATTCGGGCGCCAGCATGCCGGGCCAGCCGAGCGCGGCAACGTCCTGCCAGCCCTCGGCCTCGTCGCCGTCCGGGTGCTCGATGCGCCCGCGCCGCCGCTGGAGGGCGCGGCTGCGGTTGAAGTAGTCGAGCGCCGATTCGCGCACCGCCGAAAGTGATTCAAGGTCCATCGCCGCAGCGTGCCCCAAGACTTCGCCAGGCGGCATTTGCATTTGCCGAAGGGAGGGTTTCGCAATCTGAGAGCCGCCCCGCGCGTACGCGGGCTAGATTCGCTCCATGACCACCAAGATCAAGAAATCCCTGCACACGGAACTGGGCCACAGCACACCCGACAGGATCACCGTGCGCGGACGCGACCTGCCCTCGGAGATCCTCGGCCACCTCAACCTGGGCGACATGGCCTTCCTCGAATTGACCGGGCGCATTCCCACGCCGCAGGAGTCGGTGACCTTCAACGCCATCGTCGTCACGCTGGTGGAGCACGGCGTCACGCCAAGCGCGCTGGCCGCGCGCCTCACCTACGCAGGCGCGCCCGAGGCGCTGCAGGCGGCCGTGGCGGCGGGCCTGTGCGGGCTGGGCACGGTGTTCGTCGGCAGCACCGAGGGCGCCGCCAGGATGCTCTACGAGGCCATTCCCTTCGGCGAGAAGCCCTCGCGCCCGCTGGCCGACATGGCGAAGGACATCGTGGCCGACCACCGCGCGCGCAAGCTGATCGTGCCGGGGCTGGGCCACCCGCTGCACAAGCCCATCGATCCACGCACGCCGCGGCTCTTCCAGATCGCGGCGGAGAACGGGCTTTCCACGCACTACGTCGCGCTGATGCAGGCCGTGCAGGAAGAGGCCGAGCGCGTCTCGGGCAAGTCGCTGCCGATCAACGCGACAGGTGCCATCGGCGCGATCGCGGCCGAGTTCGGCTTTCCCTGGAAGATCATCCGCGGGTTCGGCGTGATGGCGCGCGCCATCGGCCTCGTGGGCCACATCCTGGAGGAGATCGACGACCCGATGGCCATCGAGATCTGGCAGCGCGTGGAAAAAGAAGCGGGCGGCCCCCGCCGGGATTGAGCAGAAATCAATGAACAACGCCAACGACAAGAACTTTCCCGACATCCGCGATGCGGTGCGCGGCCTGTGCGCGCAGTTTCCCGACGCCTACTTCCGCAAGGTCGACGAGGCGCGCGGCTACCCCGCCGACTTCGTCGACGCGCTCACCAGGGCCGGCTGGATGGCCGCGCTGATTCCGCAGGAGTACGGCGGCTCGGGCCTGGGCCTGACCGAGGCCTCGGTGATCATGGAAGAAATCAACCGCTGCGGCGGCAACTCCGGCGCCTGCCATGGCCAGATGTACAACATGGGCACGCTGCTGCGCCACGGCAGCGAGGCGCAGAAGCGCGCCTACCTGCCGAAGATCGCCAACGGCGAACTGCGCCTGCAGTCCATGGGCGTGACCGAGCCCACCACCGGCACCGACACGACGAAGATCAAGACCACCGCCGTGAAGAAGGGCGACCGCTACGTCGTCAACGGCCAGAAGGTATGGATCTCGCGCATCCAGCACTCCGACCTGATGATCCTGCTGGCGCGCACCACGCCGCTGCCGGATGTGAAGAAGAAGTCGGAGGGCATGTCGATCTTCATCGTCGACCTGCGCGAGGCCATCGGCAAGGGGCTGGAGGTGCGGCCCATCCTGAACATGGTCAACCACGAGACCAACGAGCTGTTCTTCGAGAACCTGGAGATCCCGGCCGAGAACCTGATCGGCGAGGAAGGCCAGGGCTTCAAGTACATCCTCGACGGGCTGAACGCAGAGCGCACGCTGATCGCAGCCGAGTGCATCGGCGACGGCTACTGGTTCATCGACCGGGTCACGAAGTACACGAAGGAGCGCGTGGTGTTCGGCCGGCCCATCGGCCAGAACCAGGGCGTGCAGTTCCCCATCGCCGAGTCGTTCATCGAGGTGGAGGCAGCGAACCTCATGCGCTACGAAGCGTGCCGCCTCTTCGACGCGCACCAGCCCTGCGGCGCGCAGGCCAACATGGCGAAATACCTTGCGGCCAAGGCGAGCTGGGAGGCCGCCAACGCCTGCCTGCAGTTCCACGGTGGCTTCGGCTTCGCCTGCGAATACGACATCGAGCGCAAGTTCAGGGAGACACGGCTCTACCAGGTGGCGCCGATCTCGACGAACCTGATCCTGAGCTACGTGGCGGAGCACATGCTCGGCCTTCCCCGTTCCTTTTGACCAACCCCCAGGCTGCGCGCACTTCGTGTCGCTTCGCCAACCCCCTTGCAGGGGGCAACGCCTGCGGCCCGGCAAAGCCGGTTCCGCGGCATTCCACGAAAGGATCATTCATGACATCCACCGCTGGCGATCATCCGAGCAAGGTGCTCGCCACCTTCGCCGCCGAACTGAAGTTCGACGCCATCCCCACCCCCGTGCTGCGCCGCACCGAGGACCTGATGCTCGACTGGCTGGGCTCCGTGCTCGCCGCGCGCACGGCGCGGCCGGTGCGCAACATCGAGCGCTTCGCGCAGATGATGGGCCCCGCCGACGGGCCCAGCGAGCTGCTGACCTCGCGGCGCACGACCTCGCCGGTATTCGCGGCGCTGGTCAACGCGGCGGCTTCGCACTTCGTGGAGCAGGACGACGTGCACAACGGCTCCGTCTTCCACCCGGCCGCAGTCGTCATCGCGCCTGCACTGGCGGTGGCGCAAAGCATCGGCGCGAGCGGCGCGCAGCTGCTCACGGCGGTGGTCGCGGGCTATGAAGTCGGAATCCGGGTCGGTGAATTCCTCGGCCGCTCGCACTACAAGACCTTCCACACGACCGCGACGGCGGGCACGCTCGCGGCCGCAGCAGCCGTGGGCCGGCTGCTGGAACTCACGCCGCAGCAGATGCTGCACGCCTTCGGCTCGGCCGGCACGCAGTCGGCCGGTGTGTGGGAATTTTTGCGCGACGCGGCTGACTCGAAGCAGCTGCATTGCGCGCACGCAGCGGCCAGCGGCCTGATGTCGGCCTACCTCGCGCAGGACGGCTTCACCGGCGCCGCGAAGATCCTCGAAGGCGCGCAGGGGCTGGGCGTGGGCATGTCCAGCGACGCCGACCCGGCGAGGCTCACCGACGGCCTGGGCACGCGCTGGACGCTGGCCGAGACCTCCTTCAAGTACCACGCTTCCTGCCGCCACACCCACCCGGCCGCCGACGCGCTGCTGCAGGTGATGACACAGAACAAGCTGAAGCCCGCCGACGTGTCGCGCGTGACCACGCACGTGCACCAGGGCGCCATCGACGTGCTGGGCCGCGTGGACGTGCCCGCCACGGTGCACCAGGGCAAGTTCTCGATGGGCACGGTGCTGGGCCTGATCGCGGTGCACGGCCGCGCGGGCCTGGGCGAGTTCGACCGCGACTTCCTCGCGCCCGAGGTCTCGGCCTTCCGCGAGAAGGTAACGATGCAGCTCGACGAGGAGGTCGACACCGCCTACCCCGCGCGCTGGATCGGCAAGGTCAGCGTGCAGACCGCCGACGGCCGCACGCTGCACGGTCGCGTGGACGAGCCCAAGGGTGACCCCGGCAACAGCCTGAGCCGCGCCGAGATCGAGGACAAGATGCAGCGCCTCGCGCACTACGGCGAAGGCGCCACGGCCGAGGAAGCCAGGGCGCTGTGCCAGCGCGTCTGGCAGCTGGCCGACACGCCGCGCGTGGGGCGCTGGCTGGCCTGAAGGCCTTCAGGCCGGTGCAGTCCAGGCGAAGAGCCGGCCGCAGCCCGGCGAGCGCGCATCGAGCCCCGCGGTGCGCGCCAGGTCCCAGAAGCCGGCGGGCGAGCTGGACACCACGGGCACCTGAAGGCGCTCCTCCACCTCGCGCACCGCGTCGAGCGTGACCAGCCCGCCGCAGGAGATCAGGATGCCGTCGGCGCCCGGCTGCGCCTCGAACACCTTCACGCACAGTTCCACCAGCGCCCTGGTGGGCACCTTGCCCACGGCCTGCACGTCGGAGATGGAAAGGCCCTCGAGCGCCAGCGGCTCGAAGTCGCTTTGCTGCAGATAGCCGCGCAGCTGCGCGTTGACCTCGTCGATGTAGGCCGTGGCCACCGCGACGCGCCGCACCTTCAGGTGGCGCAACCCGTTGACGATGGCATTGCTCATGGTCGTGCAGGGCAGGCCGGTGGCGCGCGCCATCTCGATCTCGAGTTGGCGGTTGAAGGCCGCGCCGCGGAAGAAGCTCAGCGAAGTGCCCATGAGCGAGATCGCGGAAACGCCCTCTTCCTTGAGCGCAACGGCCTTCGCGACCACGAAGTCGATGACGTCCAGATAGCCGCGCGTGGAGATTTCTCCCAGGCCCAGCCCGCGCGCGCTGAAGCGGATGCGCTCGCCGTAAAGCAGCGGCCCGTCCACCGGCACGGCGCCTGCCGCCGGCGGCACGATCAGGCCCAGATGAGGCTGCGCCATGCTCAGCTCCCCTCGGCCACGATGTGCTGCTCGGCGATGATCTTCTTCCACCGCGAGGTCTCCGCCGCCATGTCCTTGCCGAGCTGGGCCGGCGTGGCGTACGCGCGCAACGTGCCCTGCGCGGCGGCCGCGGCGCCGGCCTCGGGCGTGTCGAGCACCGACTTCACCGCGGCCGAGAGCTTGTCGACGATGTCGTTGGGCGTACCGGCCGGCGCCAGCACGAAGATGCGCGGCGCCACGTCGAAGCCCGGCAGGGCATCGGCCAGCGGCGGCACGCTCTCGGCGCCCTCGAGCTTTGCGGTGTTCATCATCGCCAGCGCGCGCAGCTTGCCCGCCTTGGCCTGCGCCATGCCGGCGGTGGCACTCACCACGCCGATCGGAATCTGGCCACCGATCACGTCGGGCACGATCTGCGCGGCGCCGCGGTACGGCACGTGCACCACGGGGCTGCCGGTGGCCTGCTTGAGCATCTCGAAGCCCAGGTGCTGCACCGTGCCCACGCCCGAGGTGGCGTACGAGTAGCGCGAGGCGTTGGCCTTGAGCTCCTTCACCAGCTCGGCCGGCGTCTTCGCGGGAAAGTCGTTGCCGGCCACGATCATCAGCGGCGAAATGAAGGCCCCGGCCACCGGCTTGAAGCTGGTGAGCGGGTCCAGCGCGATCTTCGGCTGCAGCAGCTTGGCGGCGAGCAAGGCGCTGTCGCCCATCATCAGCGTGTAGCCGTCGGGCGGCGCCTTGGCGACGAAGTCGGCGGCGATGAGCCCGGTGGCGCCGGTGCGGTTCTCCACCAGCACCTGCTGGCCCAGCACGTTCGACAGCCGCGTGCCGAGCAGGCGCGCCACCGCGTCGACACCACCGCCGGCCGAATAGCCGACGATGAGGCGGATGGGCTTGTCGGGGTACTTCTGGGCCTGGGCCCAGGCGGCGGGCGCCACGAGGGCACCGATGAGTCCGAGGGCGGCCATCGCGCGCAATGCATGGCGGCGCGCGGGTGGTCGAATCGCTTGTGTGGCTTTCATCATGTCTCCGTTGTCTGTATCGGACGCCGGCCGTCTGTCGCGGCCCGGTCGTTTGGGAAGAAAGTGTGGCTCAGGCCTTGCCCTTGCCGTGCGAGGTCGGCAGCTTCGCCAGCTCGCGCACGCGCTCGGCATTGGGCGCGAAGCCCAGGCCCGGCGTCTCGGGCAGCGTGAGCCAGCCCTGCTCGGGCACCGGCAGGCCGTCGAAGATCTGCTTGAGCATCTGCACCGCCACGTAGTGGTACTCGACGAGGCCGCCGTTCGACACACCCGCGTGCAGGTGCATGTTGTGGAAGGGCCAGGCGCCGCCGTTGTCAATGGGCACGTTGAAGGCCTGCGCCATGCCCGCGATCTTCAGCACCTGCGAGTAGCCGCCCGAGATGGTCACGTTGGGCTGCAGCACGTCGGCCGCCTGGTTCACCAGCAGGTCGCGGAAGCGGAAGGCCAGGCCCTCGTTCTGGCCGCACGCCAGCGGGATGCGGGTGCGCGAGCGCAGCTGGGCCATCTGGCGCACGTCGTTCTGCGTGAGCGGCTCCTCGAAGAAGCTGATGCCGTAGGGCTCGATGCGGTGCGCCAGTTCGGTGGCGTGGAACAGGTCGAGGCCGCAGTTGGCGTCGACGTAGAGCTTGACGTCGGGGCCCACGGCCTCGCGCACGGCGGCGACGCGGCGCACGTCTTCCGCGATGACTTCGTCGAGCGGGCGCGGCTCGTCGCGGCGCGCGAGCGCGTGGTTGCCCACGGTCATCTTCAGCCGCTGGAAGCCCTGCGACACCCACAGCTTCGCGGCGGCGGCGAGCTGGTCGCGCTCGAAGAAGCCGAAGCCGAAGGTGGCGTACACCGGCACCTTCGCGCGTGCGCCGCCCAGCAGGCGCCACAGCGGCTGGCCGAGCGCGCGGGCCTTGATGTCCCACAGCGCGATGTCGAGCGCGGCGATGGCGTGGCTGGCGTAGCCGGTCTGGCCGCGCGGCGAGAGCAGCCAGTAGAGCTTCTCCCACAGGCGCTCGGTGGCCATCGGGTCCTCGCCGATCAGCGCGGGGCCCGCCACCTCGCGCACGGCGGCGGCGATGATTTCTTCTTCCGTGATGGCCGTCATGCCGTGGCCGACGAGGCCGGTGTCGGTCTCGATCTCGGTGAGGCACAGCGACAGCGAGGTCTGCTTGTTCATGCCGACCACGTCGATGGTGACGGGAATGTTCAGCGGCGTGGCGCTGACGCGAACGATCTTCAAGTGTGTCTCCTTTGTTGGAGCGCGCATCTTTGCGCGCGCGCCGCCGGAGAACAATTCGTTTTTGGCGGGAGCGAGGCTTCGCGCGGCGCGAAGCCTCGACGGATGCGGTGCCTCAGTCTGGCAGGCCGAGATGCTCCAGCACCGAGCGCGCGGCCACCGTCAGCTCCTGCTGCCTGCGCACGCACAGCAGGTGGCGCCTGTTGGCCCAGGGCGCGTCGAGCTTCAGGCAGCGCAGCTTCAGTATCTGCAGCTGCGGCAGGATGGCCGCATAGGGCAGCACGCCGATGCCCGCGCCCTGCTCCACCATGCGGCAGACCATGTCGAAGCTGCCCACCTGCATGCGCACCTTCAGCGGCACGCCGGCCTCCAGCGCCGCCGACAGCAGCACCCGGTGCAGCGCCGTGCCTTCGCGCACCACGATGTGGTCGTGGCTCAGCACCTCGTCGACGCCGATGCGCCTGCGCCGCGCGAGCGGATGGTCGCGCGCCACCACCACGGCCAGCTCGTCGGTGCGGTAGGGCAGGCATTCGAGGCCTTCGGCGGGCGTGTTGCCCTCGATCACGCCGATGTCGGCGAGGCCCGCCTGCACCGCCTTCACCACCTCGGTGCTGGCCCGCTCCTGCAGGTCGATCTTCAGCACCGGGTGCAGCCGCAGGAAGGAGCCGATCTGCGCCGGCAGGAACTGCGCGATGGTCGACGCATTGGCCGTGATGCTGACCACGCCGGCCACGCCGTTCTGGAAGTCGTCGAGCTCGGCGCCCAGCCGGTCCATGGCCGAGAGCACGGCGCGCGCATGCAGCAGCAGCCCGTGGCCCGCCGAGGTGAGCGTGACGCCGCGCGCATGCCGCACCAGCAGCGGCAGCCGCGCGCGTGCCTCGAGGTCGGAGATGCGCTTGCTGGCCGCCGCCAGCGCGATGTGGCAGCGCTTGGCGCCTTCGCTGATGCTGCCGTGGTCCGCCACGGCCACGAACAGGCGCAGCGACTTCAGGTCGGCCGACATGCGCCCCCGTCGTTCAGGTTTTTCGAGGAGCCGATGTATCGCCCACGATGCGCTCGCTCGCCACGGCCGAGGTCGGGAACACCGCGGAACCGGCTTTGCCGGGCCGCAGGTGTTGCCCCCTGCAAGGGGGTTGGCGAAGCGACACGAAGTGCGCGAAGCCTGGGGGTGAGCCTCATGACGCGACGAGGTGGTCGAAGAGCTCTCGTGCGGAGGCCGGCAGCTGCTCGCGGCTGCGCGCGATCAGCTTCAGCTCGCGCTCGGCCCAGGCGTCGCTGAGCGCCACGGTCGAGATGCGCATGGCCATCGAAAGCCGCTGCGCCGACGACGCCGGCAGCACTCCGACGCCCACGCCCGCCTCGATCATCAGGCAGATGGCCTCGAAGCTGCTGACCTGGATGCGCGGGTTGAAGCCGCGCCCCGCGAGCTCGGCCCTGCGCTGCAGGAAGCGATGGATGGCGCTGCCGTGGTGCAGGCCCACGTGCTGCTCGTCGAGCGTGTCGGCAAAGGCCACCGATGGCACGCCCGCGAGGCGGTGCTTGGTCGGCACCACCAGCACGAGCTGGTTGCTGCCGAAGGGCTGCGCATCGAAGTCGCCCGTGTGCACGTCGCCCGCGAGGATGCCGATGTCGGCCTCGCCGTCAGCCACCGCGCGCACGATCTCCTCGCTGAGGTATTCGCGCAGGTCGACCTGCACGGCCGGATGCTGCGTGAGGAAGCCCGCCAGCTTCTGCGGCAGGTATTCGGTGATGGAGGTGGTGTTGGCGAACACCCGCACGTGGCCCTTGATGCCCTTGCCGAAGTCCTGCATGTCGCAGCGCAGGTGCTCCATCTGCTGCATCACGCGCTTGGCGTGATAGAGCACGGCCTGCCCCGCCGCCGTGAGGCTCACGCCCTGCGCGCTGCGGTGCAGCAGCTTGCCGCCCACGGCCTCTTCCATCTGCTTGATGCGCGTGGAGGCGGCGGCCAGCGAGATGCAGGCCTTCTCCGCGCCGCGCGTGAGGCTGTGCGCGTCCGCCACGTAGACGAACAGTTTCAGGTCGAACAGGTCGAAGTGCAGGTTCACCGGGCGCCGGTATCAAGGAGAAGGCGAAACGCGCATTGTCCGGCGAATGAGGCCGCTCGCCGCCCTGTGCGGGTTTGTCCTCAGACCGGGTCCCAGCTGAACACGTCCGCCGAGCGGTCGAGCTCGAAGAAGCTGGCGCGCATCGCCGGCATGGCGTGCTCGGCGATGCTCTGCGGCGTCCAGCCCTCGGAGCGGTGGATGGAGCGCACCGGCCGCGGCTGGCTGATGAGCGAGATCTCGTTGTTGCGCACCGAGAAGATCTGCCCATTGACCGCCGCCGCGGCATCGCTCGCAAGGTAGACGGCCAGCGGCGCGACCTTGGCGGGCGTCATCTGCTTGATCTTGTCGACGCGGGCGCGCTGCTCGTCGGTGTCGGTGGGAATCGCGCCGATCATGCGGCTCCAGGCGAAGGGCGCGATGCAGTTGGAGCGCACGTTGAATTTCTGCATGTCCAGCGCGATCGACTTCGACAGCGCCACGATGCCGAGCTTGGCCGCCGCGTAGTTGGCCTGGCCGAAGTTGCCGATGAGGCCCGAGGTGGAAGTCATGTGCACCAGCGCGCCCGACTCCTGCTCCTTGAAGTGCGTGGCGGCCGCTCGGCTCGTGAAGTACGCGCCGTACAGGTGCACCTTGAGCACCGAATCCCATTCGTCGACCGACATCTTGTGGAAGAAGCGGTCGCGCAGGATGCCCGCGTTGTTCACCACGGCGTCGATGCGCCCGAAGCTCTCGACTGCACATTCGACGATGCGCGCCGCGCTCGCGGCATCGGCCACGCTGTCGGTGCTGGGCACGGCCTGCCCGCCGGCCGCGCGGATCTCGTCGACCACCTGCTGCGCGGGGCCGGCGCTGCCCCCGGCGCCATCAAGCGCCGCGCCGATGTCGTTGACCACCACCTTCGCACCATGCGCCGCCATCGCCAGCGCGATGTCGCGCCCGATGCCGCCGCCCGCGCCGGTGACGACGACCACTTTTCCTTCAACCATGCTTGCCTCTGCTTCAGATGTTCGTTCGCCCGCGGGGTCGCGGGCGAAATCCAGAATGCCACAGGGCGGGTTGGAGCGGGTTTCGGGTTTCCGAAGAGGGGCTTCGGCCGGGCCCGGCCTGCTTACTGCCGCGCGGTCCGGATATTCGGTGGCAGCGCCTGCGGCCAGCTCGTGCGGAAGGGGTTGATGTCGAGCCCGCCGCGGCGCGTGTAGCGAGCGTACACCGCGAGCTTGTTCGGCTTGCAGCGGGTCCAGATGTCCGTGAACATGCGCTCGGCGCAGGGCTCGTGGAACTCGTTGTGGTTGCGGAAACTGACGATGTACGCGAGCAGGCCAGCCTGGTCGATGGGCGGGCCGCTGTAGCGGATTTGCACGCTGCCCCAGTCGGGCTGGCCGGTGACGAGGCAGTTGCTCTTGAGCAGCCGGCTGGTGAGCGTTTCGTTGACGGGCGCCTGCGTGGCGTCGCTGCTCAGCAGCTCGGGCGCGGGCTGGTAGTGGCTGCACTCGATGTCGAGGCGGTCGAGGTCGAGGCCGTCGAGCTCGTGCACCGGCTCGCGGTCGAACATGTCGGGTGCGAGCAGCGTCACGCCGATGGTGGCCTGCTGGTCGCTGCCGCGCCATGCGGCCTCCGACAGGTCGGCGCGCAGGCGCTCGCGCACCGCGTCGACGCTCGCGAACTGGCTGTTGTTGAAGCTGTTGAGGTAGAGCTTGAAGCTCTTGCTCTCGATGATGTTGGGCGTCTCGCAGGGAATGGTGAAGTGCGCGATGGCCAGCTGCGGCTTGCCGCGCAGGTTGAGCCAGCTCACCTCGAAGGCGCTCCAGAGGTCGGCGCCGAAGAAGGGCAGCGCACCGGCCTTGATGCCCATGGCCTCGCGCTGCGTGGCGCGCGCGATGGGAAAGAGCAGCGTGGGGTCGTAATGGTCGGCGTAGGCCGAGGCGCGGCCCAGCTGCGACTGCTCGGGCGTGTTCGGGTTGTGTGGGCTGTGCGGATCGTGGCTCATGGTCTTGCTGTGTCTCGGGCATCGGCCGCGTGTGCGAACGGTGCGATGTGGCGGGCGAGGATGTTGCACACCTCGGGCGGCAGGTCGTGGCCCATGCCGGGAACGGAAACGAACTTCGAGCCCGGGATGCGCCGGGCCGTGTCTTCGCCGCAGGCGATGGGCACGAGCGCGTCGGCCTCGCCGTGCAACACCAGCGCGGGCGACTGGATGCGCGGCAGCAGCGCGGGGCGCTCGTCGTCGGCGCCGATGGCGAGCATCTGCCGCATCAGGCCGGCCGGGTGGTAGGAGCGGCGCATGCTGAAGACGAGCCGCTCGGAGAGCTCTTCGTCGGTCTGCGGATAGGCCGGGCTCTGGATGAGCCGCAGCAGCCGGATGCTGTGCGCGACCAGCGCGGCTTCGTCGCGGCCCATCGGCCGGCGCATGAGCATGGCCGCGACCTCGCGGCGCGGGCCGGGCAGGCCGCGCGCCCCGCTGGAGCTCATGATGCTCACGAGGCTGGCCGTGCGCTGCGGCGCGGCGGCAGCGATGCGCTGGGCGATCATGCCGCCCATGGAGGCGCCGACGATGTGGGCCCTTTCGATGCCGAGCGCGTCGAGCACGCCGAGCGAATCGAGGGCCATGTCCTGCAGCGTGTAGGGCGAGCGCACCTTCAGGCCGAGGCGATGACGGATGGTCTCCCACACGATGTTGCCCACGCCCGCATGGTCGAAGCCCTGGCTCAAACCGATGTCGCGGTTGTCGTGGCGCACCACGCGGAAGCCCGCGTCCACCAGCTGCTGCACGAAGGCCGTCGGCCACGCGACGAGCTGCATGCCCAGGCCCATGATGAGCAGGATGACGGGGCGACCCTCGCCCCCCGTGTCGCCGACCTCGATCTGCAGCCCGTTGGCGGTGACTTTCATCGATTGCTTCGTCGTGCCTGCGCGTCTTACTTGAACTCGCGCTCGCGCAGCCACTTGGTGGCGACCCACTTTTCGCCCGCGAGCACCGGCGCGCCGCCGTGCAGGGTGCGGGTGACGGGGTCGGGCCGGTCGTAGCTGAAGAACACGCCGCAGCCGCGCGCCGGGGCCACTTCGAGGCCCACATCGGGGAAGGTGGTGGCGCCGCCGCCCTCGGGCTCCTGCAGGTACATCACCAGCGTGGCCACGCGCTGGCCGCCGCGCTTGAGGATGGTGGGCGTCCCGGGCTCGTTGGGGTCGAAGTAGTCGTAGTGCGGGCGGTACTGCGCGCCGGGCGCGTAGCGCAGTATCTGCAGGCCCTCGCCGAATTCGAGCGGCCAGCGCAGCAGCGCGGCGATGCGCTGTTCGACGCGGGCGACGATCTCGTTCTCGCCGCGTTCGAAGAACATGCCGTCGCTGGTGCGGTCGACGTTGAGCACCTCGCCGCCGGTACGCGTCTCGACCGTGAGCGAGCGCGCAAGCCGCACGCGCGCGGCGGCGATCAGCCCTTCGCACTCCTCCGCCGACAGCAGGTTGCCGAAGACCACCACGCGCGGGTGCCGCATGGTCTGCAGCACCTGCACGCGGCGGTCGCCCGCATCGATGTACAGCGGCGCGCCGTCGAGGTCGGGCCCGGGCATCTTCGCCTGCACGGAGGGCAGCGCGACTTCCACGTTCGGGAAGCCGGCTTCGAGCTGGGCCAGCGCCACGTCGGCGGCGGCGTCGTGCCAGCCCGCCGCGCGCATGGAAGCGCGCAGCGCCGGCACCGAATGCCCGGCTGCGAGCTGGGCTACCAGCCACTCGCGCAGTTCCGGACTGATCGCTTGGGACATCTCAATACTCCTGCACGTTGCGGCACCCCCGCAACGCATGAAAAAACCGCCACGCCCCCAATGCCAGGAACACCGCGGAACCGGCTTTGCCGGGCCGCCGGTGTTGCCCCCTGCAAGGGGGTTGGCGCAGCGACACGAAGTGCGCGAAGACTGGGAGTCAGTCCAACCTTCTCCTGAACACCAATCTGTCTGGTTTGGACACATCGGCGTCGAAACCATAACCCTCGAGATCGAACTTTTCCAGTGCCTTGGGCGTGGCCGCCTTGTGCTGCGCGGCCCAGCGCGCCATCAGGCCGCGGGCGCGCTTGGCGAAGAAGCTCACGATCTTGTAGCGGTCGCCCTTCCACTCCTCGAACACGCATTCGACCACACGGGCCTTGAGCACTTTCCGGTCCACCGACTTGAAGTACTCGTTCGATGCGACGTTGATCACCACCGGCGAGCTGTCGGCCGCGAGGCGCTGGTTCAGGTGCTCGGCGATGCGCGAGCCCCAGAAGGCGTAGAGGTCCTTGCCGTGGCGGTTGGCCAGCTGGGTGCCCATCTCGAGGCGATAGGGCTGCAGCAGGTCGAGCGGGCGAAGCAGGCCGTAGAGGCCGCTAAGGATGCAGACGTGGTCCTGCGCCCAGGCCAGCTGGGCCTTGGTGAGGGTGCGGGCGTCGAGGCCGCCGTAGACGTCGCCGTCGAAGGCGAAGGCGGCCTGGCGGGCGTTCTTCGGGCTGCTCTTGCTGGACCAGGCCTCGTAGCGGGCCACGTTCAGGGCCGCGAGCTTGTCCGACAGGCTCATGAGCTCGGAGATCTGCTGGGGCGACTTCTCGCGCAGCAGCTTGATGAGTTCGACCGAAGGGCCGCGGGGCGATTCGAAATGGGGCTGGGTGGCAGGGATTTCGGAGGGGACGGGGGTTTCGTAGTCGAGCGACTTCGCAGGGGAAAGCAGGAACAGCATGCCGGAATTATCAGTGGCGGCCATGACAGGGGCGGCCCCGGTAAAATCGCCGGCTACCTCCCTGTGTCCCCGACGGCCCCCGAAGGGCCGTTCCTGCATTTCCCATGAGCGAACCCACCACCCCTCCCGCCCAGCCTGGTCTGGACAGCCTTTCCAAATCGTTCGAGCCCGCCGCCATCGAGGCGCACTGGGGCCCCGAATGGGAGAAGCGCGGCTACGCCAAGGCCGGCTTCCGAGGCACGCAGCAACCCAAGGAAGGCGCCGAGTCGTTCGCGATCCAGCTGCCGCCACCCAACGTCACGGGCACGCTGCACATGGGCCATGCGTTCAACCAGACGATCATGGACAGCCTCACGCGCTACCACCGCATGAAGGGCGACAACACGCTGTGGGTGCCCGGCACCGACCACGCCGGCATCGCCACGCAGATCGTGGTGGAGCGCCAGCTGCAGGAGCAGAAGGTCAGCCGCCACGACCTGGGCCGCAAGAACTTCGTGGCGCGGGTGTGGGAATGGAAGGAGAAGTCGGGCAACACCATCACCCAGCAGATGCGCCGCATGGGCGACACGGTGGACTGGAGCCGCGAGTACTTCACCATGGACGACGACCTCTCCAAGGTCGTGACCCACACCTTCGTGAAGCTGTACGAAGAAGGCCTGATCTACCGCGGCAAGCGCCTGGGCAACTGGGACCCGGTGCTCAAGACCTCGGTGAGCGACCTCGAAGTCGAGAGCGAAGAGGAAGACGGCTCGCTCTGGCACATTGCCTATCCGCTGGAAGACGGCAGCGGCACGCTGACCGTGGCGACCACCCGGCCCGAAACCATGCTCGGCGACACGGCCGTGATGGTCCACCCCGAGGACGAGCGCTACAAGCATCTCATCGGCCAGCGCGTGAAGCTGCCGCTGGTGGACCGGCTGATCCCGATCATTGCCGACGACTACGTCGACAAGGAGTTCGGCACCGGCGTCGTGAAGGTCACGCCCGCGCACGACTACAACGACTACGCCGTCGGCCAGCGCCACAAGCTGGACATGATCGGCGTGCTCACGCTCGACGCCACCATCAACGACAACGCCCCCGAGAAGTACCGCGGCCTCGACCGCTTCGTGGCGCGCAAGGCCATCGTGGCCGATCTCGACGCGCTGGGCCTGCTGGTCGAGGTGAAGAAGCACAGGCTGATGGTGCCGCGCTGCGCGCGCTCGGGCGCCATCGTCGAGCCGATGCTCACCGACCAGTGGTACGTGGCCATGACGCGCCCCGGCGCGGACGGCCAGTCGATCGCGCAGAAGGCCATCGACGTGGTCAAGTCGGGCGAGGTGCGCTTCGTGCCCGAGAACTGGGTCAACACCTACAACCACTGGATGGAGAACATTCAGGACTGGACCATCTCGCGCCAGCTGTGGTGGGGCCACCAGATTCCCGCCTGGTACGACGAGGAAGGCAACGTGTACGTGGCGGAAGACGAAGCCGCCGCGCAGGCCAAGGCGCCCGGCAGGAAGCTGGTGCGCGACGAGGACGTGCTCGACACCTGGTATTCGTCGGCGCTGGTGCCCTTCTCTTCTCTCGGTTGGCCGGAGAAGACGCAGGACCTCGACCTGTACCTGCCCTCGACCGTGCTGGTGACGGGCTACGACATCATCTTCTTCTGGGTCGCCCGGATGATCATGATGACCAAGCACTTCATCGGCAAGGTGCCGTTCAAGCACGTGTACATCCACGGCCTGGTGCGCGACGCGCAGGGCAAGAAGATGAGCAAGTCCGAAGGCAACGTGCTCGACCCGGTGGACCTGATCGACGGCATCGAACTGCCCGCGCTCCTGGACAAGCGCACGCAGGGCCTGCGCAAGCCCGAGACGGCGCCGGCCGTTCGCAAGAACACGCAAAAAGAGTTTCCGGACGGCATTCCGGCCTTCGGCGCCGACGCGCTGCGCTTCACGTTCGCATCGCTGGCCTCGCTGGGCCGCAGCATCAATTTCGACTCGAAGCGCTGCGAGGGCTATCGCAACTTCTGCAACAAGCTGTGGAACGCCACGCGCTTCGTGCTGATGAACTGCGAGGGCCAGGACTGCGGCCTGCTGGAGCACACCAAGGAAGACTGCAAGGTCGGCGGCAAGGCCCACGGCTACCTGAAGTTCAGCCGTGCCGACTACTGGATCGTGTCGAAGCTGCAGCGCGTGGAGGCCGAGGTGGCCCAGGGCTTCGAGGAATACCGCCTCGACAACGTGGCCACCGCGATCTACCAGTTCGCCTGGGACGAGTTCTGCGACTGGTACCTCGAAATCGCCAAGGTGCAGATCCAGACCGGCGACGACGCTCAGAAGCGCGCCACGCGCCGCACGCTCATCCGCGTGCTCGAGACGCTGCTGCGCCTGGCGCATCCGGTGATTCCTTTCATCACCGAAGAGCTGTGGCAGAAGGTTTCGAAGGTTGCAGGACGTGAGGGCGAGTCGATCATGATCGCCGCGTATCCGAAGAGCCAGCCCGAGAAGATCGACGAGGCGGCCGAAGCATATGTGGCGCGGTTGAAGGCGCTGGTGGATGCGTGCCGGACGCTGCGCGGCGAGATGAACGTGTCGCCCGCCACGCGCCTGCCGCTGTACGCGGTGGCCGACGATGCCGAGGGCGCGGCCTTCCTGCGCGAATCGGCGCCGGTGCTGCAGGCGCTCGCCAAGCTCAAGGAAGTGAAGGTCTTCGACGACGAGGCCTCGTGGTCGGCCGCAGCCGAGGCCGCGCCCGTGGCCGTGGTTGGCGCAGCGCGCCTGTGCCTGCACATGGAAATCGACAAGGCCGCGGAGAAGCTTCGCATCGGCAAGGAAGTGGCGCGCGTCGAAGGCGAGATCGCCAAGGTGCACTCGAAATTGGGTAACGAAGCGTTCGTCGCGAAGGCCCCGCCGGCTGTGATCGAGCAGGAACGTAAACGTCTGACTGACTTCACGGCCACTCTGGAGCGCCTGCGCGACCAGCTTGTACGCCTCGGCTGACAGACTCCGGGTTTCGAAGGCGTTTAGGATGCTTGGAGCGGCTGCGCGCCGTTTCGCATCCTGCCATCCCCCTCTTTGACGAAAGACGCTGAACCGCCCATGTCCACATCCGCGACCCGCATCCGCAAGGCCGTATTTCCCGTTGCAGGCTTCGGCACCCGCTTCCTGCCGGCCACGAAGGCGCAACCCAAGGAAATGCTGCCGGTGGTCGACAAGCCGCTGATCCAGTACGCCGTCGAGGAAGCGTACGCAGCCGGCATCCGCGACATGATCTTTGTGACCGGCCGCAACAAGCGCGCGATCGAAGACCACTACGACACCGCCTACGAACTCGAGAGCCAGCTCGAGGCCAGCGGCAAGACCGCGCTGCTGAACATCGCCCGCTCGGTCATGCCCGACGACATGACCTGCTCGTATGTGCGCCAGCCGCGCATGCTGGGCCTGGGCCACGCGGTGCTGTGCGCCGAGCACCTGGTCGGCAACGAACCCTTCGCCGTGCTGCTGGCGGACGACCTGATGGTCGGCCCCGACGGCGGCCAGCCCGTGCTGGCGCAGATGACCGAAGCCTTCGGCCGCCTCGGCGGCTCGCTGCTGGCGGTGCAGGAAGTTCCGCTCGCGCACGTCAAGCGCTATGGCATCGTGGCCGGCGACAAGGTCGAGGAAGGCCTGGTGAAGGTCAGCCGCATGATCGAGAAGCCGAAGCCCGAAGAGGCTCCCTCGCGCCTGGGCGTGGCCGGCCGCTACATCCTCACGCCGGGCGTGTTCGACGAGATCCGCAACCAGCCCAAGGGCGCGGGCGGCGAGATCCAGCTGACCGACGGCATCGCGGCGCTGATGAAGAAGGAATCGGTCTACGCCTACTCGTACAAGGGCATCCGCTACGACTGCGGCAGCAAGGAAGGCTTCCTGCAGGCGTCGGTGGAACTGGCGCTGGCACACCCCGAAGTGGGCGCGGATTTCCGCGAATACCTCAAGAGCCTGAAGCTGTAATCCGCAGCTTCGAGCACATGCAGGAAGGGCCGCAACCGCGGCCCTTTTTCTTTGTTCCGTCGCCTGCGCCTTGTCAGCGGCGCTTCAGCACATGGATGAAGTCGGTGCCGACGGTTTCCTGCTCCATCAGCTCGTTACCGGTCTGGCGTGCGAAGGCCTGGAAGTCGCGGATCGATCCGGGGTCGGTCGACACCACCTTCAGCAGCTGGCCGCTCGTCATCTCGTTGAGGGACTTCTTCGCCTTGAGGATGGGCAGCGGACAGTTCAGCCCGCGCGTGTCGAGCTCGCGATCAGCTTGCATTGCCAGGCTCCGGGGGCAGGTTGAGGCCGCGGCGGCGCTCCTCGTTCTCGGCGGCGGTGAAGAACACCGGCTCGTGCCCGCGCGTGCGCAGCCAGTCGGCCAGCGCATACCCGGTGCCGGCGGGCCAGCACTTGAGATCGGGCAGATCGTAGAGCCGGTAGTCGACCAGCTCGGGCGAGAGCTTCACCTCGCCATCGGCCACCACGTGATAGGCGATGATGACCTGGTTCATGCGCTGGAAGTCGTAGGCGCCCACGATCTTCGTGGCGCTCACGTCGAGGTTGGTCTCTTCCTTCACCTCGCGCGCGATGCCCTCCTCGGGCGTCTCGCCGGCCTCCATGAAGCCGGTGATGAGCGCGAACATCTTGCCGGGCCACGCGGCATTGCGCGCCAGCAGCACCTGGCCACGGTATTCGACGATGGCCGCGAGCACGGGCGTCGGATTGTTCCAGTGCGTGTGGCCGCAGTTGGGGCAGCGCAGCCGCTCCTTGGGGCCGCCGTCTTCCATCAGTGCGATCCACTCGAGCGGGGTGGCGCAGACCTGGCAGAACTTGGGGTGGGGCATGGGGGGTTCTCAGCCTTCTTGTTGTTGAGCAGTGGCCCCCTCCAGGAACACCGCAGAACCGGCCTTGCCGGGCTGCAGGTGCTGCCCCCGGAGGGGATTGGCGAAGCGACACGAAGTGCGCATAGCCTGGGGGCGGACCTTGTCAGGCGGGGAAGACGCCGGTGGAGAGGTAGCGGTCGCCGCGGTCGCAGACCACGAAGACGATGGTCGCGTTCTCCACCGTCTTCGACACTTCGAGCGCGGCCCACAGCGCGCCCGCGGCAGAGATGCCGCCGAAGATGCCCTCCTCGCGCGCGAGGCGGCGGCACATCTCTTCGGCATCGCTCTGGCTCACGCTGATTTCCTCGTCGACACGGCTGGGATCGAAGATCTTCGGCAAGTACTCGGCGGGCCACTTGCGGATGCCCGGAATGCGCGAGCCTTCGGCCGGCTGCGCGCCGATGATGCGGATGGCAGGGTTCTTCTCTTTCAGGAAGCGCGAGACGCCGGTGATGGTGCCGGTGGTGCCCATCGCGCTCACGAAGTGCGTGACCTTGCCCTTGGTGTCGGCCCAGATCTCGGGGCCGGTGGTCTCGTAGTGGATGCGCGGGTTGTCGGGGTTGGCGAACTGGTCGAGCACGCGGCCCTTGCCCTGGGCCACCATCTGCTCGGCGAGGTCGCGGGCGTATTCCATGCCGCCGCTCTTGGGCGTGAGCACGAGCTCGGCGCCGAAGGCCTTCATGGTCTGCGCACGTTCGACCGAAAGGTCCTCCGGCATGATGAGCACCATGCGGTAGCCCTTGATGGCCGCGGCCATCGCGAGCGCGATGCCGGTGTTGCCGGAGGTGGCTTCGATGAGCGTGTCGCCGGGCTTGATCTCGCCGCGCTCCTCGGCACGCCGGATCATCGAGAGGGCCGGCCGGTCTTTCACCGAACCGGCGGGGTTGTTGCCTTCGAGCTTGCCGAGAATCACGTTGCCGCGCCTGGCGTTTTCTGCTGCATTGATGCGTTGCAGCGCGACCAGAGGGGTCTTGCCGATGGCGTCTTCGATCGTCGGATAGTTCATGCCAGCCACTGTGCCATAATTTTGGGCTTCGTTCAGAACCCTGCCCGGGTGGTGAAATTGGTAGACGCAGGGGACTCAAAATCCCCCGCCGCAAGGCGTGCCGGTTCGATTCCGGCCCCGGGCACCAGGCTTGGCTCTCCCCCAGGCTTCGCGCACTTCGTGTCGCTGCGCCAACCCCCTTCCGGGGGCGACACCGGCGGCCCGGCAAAACTTGGCTCTCCCCCAGGCTTCGCGCACTTCGTGTCGCTGCGCCACCCCCTTCCGGGGGCGACACCGGTGGCCCGGCAAAGCCGGTTCCACGGTGTCCCTGGAATTGGCGCTCCCCTGTCTTATCTCGATTCGGTCTGTTCTTGCAGGCCGGTGTGCACCGTCGGATGCGCCAGCCGCACCCGCAGCTCACGCTTCAGCCTGGAGTTGTCCAGCCGTCGCGATTCACCCATGAAGCTCAGCAGCTGCAGCGGCAGTTGCCGTTCGGCTTCGCCTCGGGCCACTCGGGGCGGGCGGGGCATGCCGTAGATATCGGCGGCGAGGTCGATGTAGTCGCCCATGCGCAGTTCGGTGTCGTCCGCGGCGTGCACCACGCGCTGCGGCTTGCCGCGGTAGAGCGCGGCGATGCAGGCGCGGGCGAGGTCGTCGGCGTGGATGTGGCTGGTGTAGACGTCGTCCTCCTGCCGCAGCACGGGCGTGCCGCGCTGCAGGCGGGCGCGGGGGGTGCCGTTCTCGCGGTCGGGAGCGTAGATGCCCGGGATGCGCAGGATGCTGGCGCGCACGCCGGCGCTGCGGCCGAGCCAGCGCACGGCGCGTTCGGCGTCGACGCGGCGGTGGGAACGTGGGGTGTCGGGCCGCACGGCGCGGGTTTCGTCGATGCGGGCGCCGCCGCAGTCGCCGTAGACGCCGCTGGTGGAGCCGTAGACGAAGGCCGAGGGCAAGGACCGCAGCCGCAGGGCCCGCGCCAGCATGGTGGTGCGCTGGTCGCGCCACCAGGCGGGGCCGCCGTCGCGCGCGGGGGGCGCCAGGTGCAGCACGCGGGTGGCGATGCCGGCGAGCCGGCGCAGGGTGGCCGGATCGTCCAGGTTGCCCACCAGGGGGCGTATTCCGGCGGTGCGCAGGACGCCCACGCGGTCGGCCGATGAAGTGAGCGCCACCAGCTGCATGCGCCCGCGCAGGTCGCGCGCCACGCGCTGGCCGACGTCGCCGCAACCGACGATCAGCAGGCGTTCTCGCCGGAACCGCGCTGGCAGCGCGCCGGAGGGGCTATTGATTGAAGGCAAAATCCTGTTCCCGTCTTCCC
The DNA here is from genome assembly GCF_048305045.1 of Variovorax sp. 278MFTsu5.1. Classification (NCBI taxonomy): domain Bacteria; kingdom Pseudomonadati; phylum Pseudomonadota; class Betaproteobacteria; order Burkholderiales; family Comamonadaceae; genus Variovorax; species Variovorax sp. 278MFTsu5.1. The sequence continues at coordinate 1,652,120 of NZ_CP157622.1, read as the reverse complement.
AATTCAGTTCCAGCTCCCCCGGCCGCCAGCGGCCCGGAGGGAGCGTTACCCCTCGAAGAATACCGATGACAGCCACAGCGCCGCACGAAGCGGGCTTTTCCATCACCGTCGAGCCCAGCGGGCGCCATTTCACGGTCCAGGGCGACGAAACCATCCTGGCCGCGGGCATCCGCCAGGGAATCGGCCTGCCCTACGGCTGCAAGGACGGCGCCTGCGGCTCGTGCAAGTGCAAGAAGCTCTCGGGCGAAGTCACGCTGGGCCCGCACCAGAGCAAGGCGCTGAGCGCCGAGGAGCAGCTGGCCGGCTACGTGCTCACCTGCTGCGCCCATCCCACGAGCGACGTGGTGCTCGAATCGCGCCAGGTCACCGAGGCCGGAGCGCTGCCGATCCGCAAGATGCCGGTGCGGGTGATGGCCCTCACGCGCCAGTCGCACGACGTGATGCTGGTGCGCCTGCAGCTGCCGGCCGGCGAGCCGCTGCAGTTCTACGCGGGCCAGTACGTCGAATTCATCCTGCGCGACGGCGCGCGCCGCAGCTACTCGATGGCCAACGCGCCGCACACGCTGGCCCAGCCGGGCACGGGCATCGAGCTGCACCTGCGGCACCTGCCCGGCGGCAAGTTCACCGACCATGTGTTCGGCGCAATGAAGGAAAAGGAGATCCTGCGCATCGAAGGCCCCTTCGGCAGCTTCTTCCTGCGCGAGGACTCCGACAAGCCGATGATCCTGCTGGCCTCCGGCACGGGCTTCGCGCCCATCAAGGCGCTGCTGGAGCACATGCAGTTCAAGGGCATCGACCGCGCCGCCACGCTGTACTGGGGCGGCCGCCGGCCCGAAGACCTGTACATGGACGGCTGGCTGCGCGAGCAGATGGCGCAGATGCCCAACCTGCGCTACGTGCCAGTCGTGTCCAACGCCACGCCCGAGGACAACTGGACCGGCCGCACCGGCTTCGTCCACAAGGCCGTGCTCGAAGACTTCGCCGACCTGTCGGGCCATCAGGTGTATGCCTGCGGCGCGCCCATCGTGGTCGACTCGGCCAAGCGCGACTACGTTGCGCTGGCGGGGCTGCCCGAAGAAGAGTTCTACGCCGACGCGTTCACCACCGAGGCGGACAAGGCGCTCCCCTGATTTTTCCGATCCACTGCGATACCCCAAGAACAAGATGAAGACGAGACACTTCCTTTTCACCCTCCTCGCAAGCGCCACCGCCCTCATGAGCACCGGCCAGGCCCTGGCGCAGCAATCGCAGCGCCCCATCCGCCTGATCGTTCCCTACGCGGCGGGCGGGCCGATCGACAACACGGCGCGCATCCTGGCCGAGCGCGTGAAGGACACGCTGGGCACGGTCATCATCGACAACAAGCCCGGCGCGGGCGGCAACATCGGCGCCGACGCGGTGGCGAAGGCGCCGGCCGACGGACTGACGATCGGCATCGCGGCCACCGCCACCAACGCGGTGAACCCGTGGCTCTACAGCAAGATGCCGTTCAACGCCGCGACCGACTTCGCGCCGATCACGCAGATGGTCCGCGTGCCCAACGTGCTGGTGATGAACGCCGACACCGCCAAGCGCCTGAACATCAACAGCGTGGCCGACCTGATCCGCTACGCCAAGGCCAACCCCGCCAAGCTCAACTACGGCAGCGGCGGCAACGGCAGCGCAGGGCACCTCGCGGGCGAGCTGTTCAAGAAAGAGGCCGGTATCTTCGCGCTGCACATTCCGTACAACGGCGGCAACCCGGCGCAACTGGCGCTGATCTCGGGCCAGGTCGACTTCAACTTCGACAACCTCGCCACCGCCGCGCCGAACATCCGCTCGGGCAAGCTGAAAGCGCTCGCTGTGACGACGTTGCAGCGCAGCAGTTCGCTGCCCGAGGTGCCGCCCGTGGCCGACACGCTCAAGGGCTTCTCCATCGACACATGGTGGGGCCTGGTCGCACCGGCCGGCACGCCGCACGATGTGGTCGTGAAGCTCAACCAGGCCTTCGTGGCGGCACTGAATGCGCCCGAAACGAAGACCCGCTTCGCCTCGCTGCTGGCCGAGCCGGTGGGCAGCTCGCCCGAGCAATTCGGCGCCTTCATGAAGAGCGAGCTCGCCAAGTACGAGAAGGTCGTCAAGGCCACCGGCGCGAAGGTGGACTGACGAGGTCCTCGGGCAAGGCCTCCTCGCGGCGCAACGCCACCGAGGAGGCATCGCCCGAATAGCTGCGCAGCCCCGCGAGGTCGAGCACCTCGACACCGCCATGCTCCACGCGCAGCAGGCCGTCGCGCTGCAGGGCGTGCAGCGCGCGGTTGGCGCGCTGCCGCGACACCGCCGACAGCAGGCCGATCTCGTCCTGGCTCAGCCGCACGAAGCGATCGGCACGCGGATACAGGATCGGATCGAACAGGCTCGCAAGGCAGCGCGCCACGCGCGCGTCCGGGCCCAGCAGGCGGTCGAACTCCATGAGCCCGATGAACAGGCTCAGCCGCGCATTGATGTGTAACAACAGAAACCGATTGAATTCGATGTTCGAGGCCAAGAGGCGCTCGAAGCTGTGCTTCGGGATGCAGGCGACGCGGGTGGGCCGCAGCGCCACGCCGTCGTAGCGCCAGGGGCCGGGGGTGAGCAGGGAGCCCTCGCCGCTCCAGCCTCCGGCAGTGACGCCGGTGAAGGTGGAAACGCGGCCGTCAGGCAGCGACACGGACATCTTGAGCAGGCCGTCCATCACGCCGACCCAGTGATCGGCGGGCTCGCCGCGCCGCACGACGAAACCTCCGGCAGGAACGGTGCGCTCATGGGATTCCTGCACGACCCGGTCGAGCTCCTCGCTCGTGAGGGCTCGCGCCCACAGGCTCTCGCGGAGCATGTTCTCCAGCGCGCTCGTCGACATCGTCGGGTCTCCTCCCAGGACACGGCCGGCCCGTCGCGCGAGCCGGTCCATCGCGGGCCGTAAGAAATGTCGTTCCAACGACATCCTCGGCGCGGCCATGATGCCACAGTCGCTCGCGTTCGCCACCACAACAAGGAGACAACGATGAAGCGATCGAACGAGAGGCCGCGCCCCTCGCGCCGGCCGGACGACGACGATTCGCCGGGCCTGCGACGGCGCGAGGTGCTGGGCTATGCGACGGCCGCGCCGCTGCTTTCGGCGACCGCCGGCCTGGGCAGCCTCACCGCATCCTCCCGGGCAGTCGCAGCGCTGCTGCCGATGACGCCGCCCGACACCACCGACCTGATCGACATCGGCGATGCGGTGACCGTGACTTCGCTGCCGACCATGCCCCTCGTGAAGGTGACGAACGCCGAGAACGGCCGCGTGCGGCTCGCGCTGCCGCGGCTGGAGGTGGGCCAGGGCATCGCCACGGCCACCGCGATGATGCTGGCCGACAAGCTGCGCCTGCCGCTGAGCGCGATCGAGGTGACCTCGGCAGACGCCAGCCCCGAGCTGATCTGGAACCAGCTCACCGGCGGTTCGTCGAGCGTGCGCTCGCTGCATGCCGGGATGCCGCTGCTGGGCGGCCTGGGCGGCGTGCTCTCGGGCTCCACGCCATCGGTGGTCGGGCAGCGCGTCACGCGGCTCGACGCGCTCGACATCGTCACCGGGCGCAAGAAGTTCACGCTAGACCAGGCCGTGCCCGGCGCCATGCCGACGATGGTGCGGCGCCCGCCAACCATCAACGGCAAGTTCGTGAGCATCAACAACATGAACACGGTGATGGCCATGCCGGGGGTGATCGGCGTGGTACCGATTCCATCGACCAACGGCATCACGCCGACGCCGCCCGGCGTGGCCGTGATGGCCGAGACCTTCGGGCAGGCATGGGCCGCGGTGAATGCGCTCGACGTGACCTGGGCCGCCGGCCCGATCGACGGCGAGTCGAACGCCACCCTCATGCGCAAGCTGAAGTCGGCGCTGCTTCCGTTCGCGCTGCCGCCGCTGGGTGCGCTGACCGTGGAGGGCGAATTCGAGTTCGCGCCGGTCTCGCACTGCCCGATGGAAGTGGAATGCGCAATTGCCGACGTGCGCCCGGACCGGGCCGAAATCTGGGCCGGGCTGCAGAGCCCCATCGTCACCCAGCAGGCGGTGGCGGCCGAACTCGGCCTGCCATTGAACAAGGTGACCGTGCATGTGGTGCCTTCGGGCGGCTCCTTCGGACGGCGCCTCTTCTGGGACCCGGTGCTGCAGGCGATCCAGGTATCGAAGGCGCTCGGGCGACCCTGCCGCCTGATGTACCACCGCACCGACGACATGCGCCACACGCGCATGCGCCCGCCGATGTTCCACAAGGCGCGCGCGACGATGCTGCTGGGCCAGGTGATCGCCTTCGAGCAGCGCATCGCCGGCGTGCGGCTCGACACGCGCCACGGCTTCGGCAACATGCTGGAGGCCGCGGCCATCGCGCTGCCCAACGCCTTTCCGCAGACGGTGGGCAACTTCGCGATCGAGCAGATCATGTTCAAGACCATGGTCTCCTCGCCCTACAACTTCGGCGTGACGACCAAGCTGCTGACGCCGGTGCCGATCGACATGAACACCTGCTCGTACCGCTCGGTGCACATCCAGCCCTCGCGGCTGGTGGAGGAGATCCTGGTCGACGAGATGGCCAGGGCTGCGGGCAAGGACCCGGTCGCCTTCCGGCTCGAGTACCTGCGCCTGCCGCGCGCCCGCGCGGTGCTCAAGGCGGTGGCCGAGGCGGCGCAGTGGGGCAAGGCGATGCCCGCGGGCTTCGCGCAGGGCGTGGGCGTGCACCAGGAAACGAAGTCGTTCACGGCCTGCATCGTCGAGATCGACGCGCGGGTGCCTTCGGCTGCGAAGGTGGTGCGCGCGACGATCGCGATCGACGTGGGCACGCCCATCAACCCCTCGGGCATCGAGGCGCAGCTGCAGGGGGGCCTGTGCGAATCGATCGCGCTGGTGCTCAGCGCCGGGCTGCACATCCAGAACGGGCTGCCACTGGAAGGCAGCTATTCGCAGTACCACTTCTCGCGCATGAAGAACTACCCGAAGGACGTGAAGGTCATCATCATGCCGCCCAGCGCCGAGGCCATCGGCGGCCTGGGCGAGGTCGGCCTGTCGGCAAGCTCGGGCGCCATCGCCAACGCCTACGCGCGCGCCACCGGCATCAAGCCGCGCAGCTTTCCGCTGAACTTCCCGGTCGACTTCACGCCGATCCCGCCGGGCAAGCTGCCCACGCCCGTCAACGTTCCGATCCCGACCTGAGGAGGCCTCCCATGCCAGTGCAATCTTTCAAGGTGAATGGCCAGAACGTCGACGTCGAGGCGCCCGACGACATGGCCCTGCTCTGGGTGCTGCGCGACAAGCTCGGCATCACCGGGCCGAAGTACGGCTGCGGCATCAACGTGTGCAAGGCTTGCACCTGCCACGTGGATGGCAAGGCGGTCACCACCTGCTCGACGCGGGTGTCCGACGTGCGCGGCCGCCAGGTGACGACCATCGAGGGGCTGGCCAACGGCAACACGCTGCATCCGGTGCAGCAGGCTTGGCTGAACCTCGACGTGCCGCAGTGCGGCTTCTGCCAGCCAGGGCAGATCATGGCCGCGGTGGACCTGCTGCGCCGCACGCGCAACCCGACGGACGCCGACATCGACGCCATCGAGAACGTGTGCCGCTGCGGCACCTACGGCCGCATCCGCGAGGCCATCAAGGCTGCGGCTGCGGCGATGGGATAGGCAGGGGAAAAAAGAGAAAGGGCCTTATTCGCCGAGGTAGGCGGCCCGCACGCGCGGGTCGCTCAGCAGTTCCTTGGCATCGCCGCTCATGGTGATGAGCCCCGACTCCATCACGTAGCCGCGGTCGGCCAGCTGCAGCGCGCGGTTGGCGTTCTGCTCGACCAGCAGGATGGTCACGCCCTGCGAGGCCACGGTCTGCACCACCTCGAAGATCTTGTCGCACATGATGGGCGACAGGCCCATGGTGGGCTCGTCCAGCAGCAGCACCTTGGGGCGCGCCATGAGCGCGCGGCCCATCGCCAGCATCTGCTGCTCGCCGCCCGACATGGTGCCGGCGAGTTGGTCCTTGCGTTCGCGCAGGCGCGGGAAGGTGACGAACACGCGCTCCATGTCGCTCGCGATGCCGGCCTTGTCCTTGCGGATGTAGGCGCCGATCTGCAGGTTCTCGGTGATGGTCATGCGCGTGAACACGCCGCGGCCTTCCGGCACCATCACCAGGCCTTCTTCCACCAGGTCCCATGCGCCGCGGCCCTTGATGCTGCGGCCCAGGAACTCGATGTGGCCGGCACCCGAGGGCAGCGTGCCGGTGATGGCCTTCATGGTGGTGGTCTTGCCGGCGCCGTTGGAGCCGATCAGCGAGACCAGCTCACCCTCGCGCACCTCGAAGTCCACGCCCTTGACGGCCTGGATGCCGCCGTAGCCGACCTTCAGGCCACTGACTTTCAGCAGGGTCTTGCCGGCGGTCCTGGCTTGCGCGGTGCCGGCGGCGGTGTCTTGTTCGCTCATCGTTGCTGTCGTCATCTCAGTGTCCTCCGGTACCGAGGTAGGCCTCGATCACCTTCTCGTTCTTCTGCACCTCCATCGGAGTGCCCTCGGCGATCTGCTTGCCGTAGTCCAGCACGGTCACGCGGTCGCACAGGCCCATGATGAGCTTGACGTCGTGCTCGATGATCAGGATGGTGCGGTTGTCGCGGCGGATGCGGTCGATCAGCTCGCGCAGCGCCACCTTCTCAGTGGAGTTCATGCCAGCGGCCGGCTCGTCGAGCGCGATGAGCTGCGGGTCGGTGGCCAGCGCGCGTGCGATCTCGAGGCGGCGCTGGTCGCCGTACGACAGCGTGCGCGCCTTGTAGTCGGCGAACTTGCCGATGCCCACGTAGTCGAGCAGTTCGTGCGCGCGGTCCGCAATGGCCTTTTCCTCGGCCTTGAAGCCGCCGGTGCGGAACATCGCGCCGAGCACGCCCGAATGGGTACGGATGTGGCGCCCGACCATCACGTTCTCCAGCGCCGTCATTTCGGCGAAGAGTCGGATGTTCTGGAAGGTGCGCGCGATGCCGGCCTTGGCCACTTCGTGCACGGCCGTCGGCTGGTAGGGCTTGCCCGCGAGCTCGAAGGTGCCGCTGTCGGGCGTGTACAGGCCGGTGATCACGTTGAAGAACGTGGTCTTGCCGGCACCGTTGGGGCCGATCAGTCCGTAGACCTGGCCGCGCTTGATGGTGATGCCGACGTCGGACAGGGCCTGCAGCCCGCCGAAGCGCTTGGAGATGCCCCGGACGTCGAGGATGGTGTCAGTCGTCATGTTGATTCTTCCTCGCGCGTTCAGGGATTGATCGACATGGGACGCGAAGCCGCGCCCGGCAGTTCGTCTGCGGGCGTGTCGACGCCCGGCGCGTGGGTCTGCAGCGAGCCGGGGGCGACCGCGGCGTGGGTCGGGTCGACGGGCACGCCGCCCTTCCTGGTCAGCGACTTGCCGTGCTCCGGCGAGGGCCACAGGCCGCGCGGGCGCACCAGCATGATGACGATCATGGCCAGCGCGATGAACAGCTGGCGCAGGATGGAAGCGTCGAGGCGGCCGTCGGTCAGCGACTGCAGCGGACCCGCCACGTAGCGCAGCACTTCGGGCAGCGCGGCCAGCAGGATGGCGCCCAGGATCACGCCGGGCAGGTGGCCGATGCCGCCGAGCACGACCATGGCCACGATCATCACCGACTCCATCAGGCTGAAGGACTCGGGCGACACGAAGCCCTGGAAGGCAGCGAACATCGCGCCGGAGACGCCGCCGAAGCTCGCGCCCATGCCGAAGGCCAGCAGCTTCATATTGCGGGTGTTGATGCCCATGGCCTTGGCGGCGATCTCGTCCTCGCGGATGGCCATCCAGGCGCGGCCGATGCGCGAGAGCTGCAGGCGGTGCGAGATGAGGATGGTGACCAGCACCAGCGCCAGGAACAGGTAATAGTAGAGCGTGACCGAGGAGATGGTGAAGCCGTCGAACTTCAGCGCCTTGCCCAGGTCGAGCCCCCAGAACTTGATCGAGTCGATCGAGGTGATGCCCTTCGGACCGTTGGTGATGTTCACCGGCTGGTCGAGGTTGTTCAGGAACACGCGGATGATTTCGCCGAAGCCGAGCGTCACGATGGCGAGGTAGTCGCCGCGCAGCTTGAGCGTGGGCGCCCCCAGCAGCACGCCGAGCACCGCCGCCAGCACGAAGGCCAGCGGTATCACGATCAGCAGCGAGGTGTGCATGCCGTTCGGGAAGGTGATCTTGAACCACTCGAAGGTCTCGGACAGGTGCGACGACCCCATCAGCGCGAAGAGGTAGGCCCCCACCGCGAAGAAGGCCACGTAGCCCAGGTCGAGCAGGCCGGCATAGCCGACCACGATGTTCAGGCCCAGGGCCAGCAGCACGTAGAGCAGTGCGATGTCGGCGATGCGTACCCAGGCGTTGCCTTGCATCTGCAGCAGCAGCGGCAGCGCGAGCACGGCGATGGCGCCGATGACGTAGAGGGCGAGGTTCTTGCTGTTCTTCATGATGGCAAGCTCCTCAGGCGCGGTCGGCCACGCGTTCGCCCAGCAGGCCCGAAGGACGCAGCGTGAGCATGGCGATCAGCACGATGAACGCGAAGATGTCGCTGTAGTTGCTGCCCAGCACCCCGCCGGTCAGCGTTCCGATGTAGCCCGAGCCGATGGCCTCGATGAGGCCCAGCAGGATGCCGCCGACCACCGCGCCGGCCAGGTTGCCGATGCCGCCGAACACGGCCGCCGTGAAGGCCTTCAGGCCGGGCAGGAAGCCCATGGCGTGCTGCGCGATGCCGTAGTTGGAGGCGTACATCACGCCGGCGATCGCCGCGAGCACCGCGCCGATGATGAAGGTGGCCGAGATGACCATGTCGGGGCGGATGCCCATGAGCGCGGCGACGCGCGGGTTCTCGGCAGTGGCGCGCATCGCGCGGCCGAGCTTGGTGTAGTTGACCAGCCACATGAGCACCACGAGCGAGAACGCCGTGACGCTGAGGATCATGACCTGGGTGGGCGAGATGACCGCACCGCCGAGGTGGATGGGGTCGGAAGGCAGGAGGGTGGGATACGCCTTGTTGGTCGGCTTCCAGATGATCATCGCCAGCGTCTGCAGCAGGATCGACATGCCGATGGCGGTGATGAGCGGCGCGAGCTTGGGGCTGTTGCGCAGCGGCCGATAGGCCACTTTCTCGATCACGAAGTTCAGGGTTGCCGCGACGACGCAGGCAATGATCAGCGCGATGAAGAGGATCAGCCATCCCGGTGTGTTGGGCATGCCGTCCTTCATGAGTCCGATGATGGTCCAGCTCGTGAGCGCCCCCACCATTAGCACTTCACCATGCGCAAAGTTGATCAGATTGATGATGCCGTACACCATTGTGTAGCCCAGGGCTATCAAGGCGTACATGCTGCCGAGAACCAGACCGTTGATGATCTGCTGCAGCAAAATGTCCATAACGCGATTTCCTATGTGTTGCACCGTTGGGGTGCCATTCACCCACCGGGTCACCGGTTTGGCGCCCCTGGCTTGACAAGCAAAAAACCAGCCAACATGTGTCGCCGGCGGATTTGTGGGCGGGATTGTAGTCACGCACCAGCGCCGATTCGGTGCGCGCGGACCGGGGTTTACCCGCTCACGTCATGCTGTATGCGCGTGGGGTCATGCACGCTTCGCGCACATGGTGCAACAGGGTATAGACGGCTGTATCAGCCCTTGGCTTCGTCGTTCCGGCGGCGAAGGTCGCGCAGCTTTTCCGCGATGCGGATTTCGAGTCCACGCTCCACCGGTTCGTAGAAGACCTGGCCTTCCAGGCCGTCGGGAAGGTAGCGCTCGCCGGCGGCGAAACCGCCCTCCTCGTCGTGCGCATAGCGGTAGCCCTTGCCGTAGTCGAGCTGCTTCATGAGCTTGGTCGGCGCATTGCGCAGGTGCATGGGCACCGGGCGCGTGGTGTCGGTCTTCACGAGGGCGCGTACCGCGTTGTAGGCCTTGTAGACGGCGTTCGACTTGGGCGCGATCGCGAGGTAGACCACGCACTCGGCCAGCGCCAGTTCGCCTTCCGGGGTACCCAGCCGCTCGTAGACCTCGGCGGCGTCGAGCGCCAGGCGCAGCGCGCGCGGATCGGCCAGGCCGATGTCTTCGCTGGCCATGCGCACCAGGCGGCGCGCCATGTAGCGCGGATCGGCGCCTCCGTCGAGCATGCGCACGAACCAGTAGAGCGCGGCATCGGGTTCGCTGCCGCGCACCGACTTGTGCAGCGCACTGATGGTGTCGTAGAACTGTTCGCCGCCCTTGTCGTAACGGCGCATGCGTTCGCCGAGCACGCGAAGCAGCCATTCGTCGGTGATGTGGTCGAGCTTCTCGGCGCGCGCGGCGACCGCAAGGGTTTCGAGCGTGTTGAGCAGCCGGCGGGCATCGCCGTCGGCATAGGCCACGAGGCGGTCGACCGCGGCGTCGTCGATGGCGGGCACGGCCTGTATGGCCTGCGCGCGCGCAACAATCTGCTTGAGGTTGCCTTCGTCGAGCGACTGCAGCACGTAGACGGCCGCGCGCGACAGCAGCGCCGAATTGACCTCGAACGAGGGGTTCTCGGTGGTCGCGCCGATGAAGGTGAAGAGGCCCGACTCCACGTGCGGCAGGAAGGCGTCCTGCTGGCTCTTGTTGAAGCGGTGCACCTCGTCGACGAAGACGATGGTGCGCTGCTGCGTGAGCCCGTCGCGCGCGGCAGTGGCGCGCTCGACCGCCTCGCGGATGTCCTTCACGCCGCCGAGCACCGCGCTGATGCTCAGGAACTGAGCGTCGAAGGCGTCGGCCATCAATCGCGCGATGGTGGTCTTGCCCGTGCCCGGCGGGCCCCACAGGATGCAGGAATGCGGCTGGCCCGACTCGAAGGCGATGCGCAGCGGCATGCCCGGGCCGAGCAGGTGCTGCTGGCCGATCACCTCGCCCAGGGTCTTGGGACGCAGGCGTTCGGCAAGGGGCTGGTGGGCTGAAGTGGCCAATCCGGTGGGCTTGCCTGTTTATGGATTACTGCTTGACGACGTCCGCGCCGGCCGGCGGCTTGAAGTCGAACACGCTGGCGGGCAGCGAGGGATTCACTTCGACCTTGCTGAACTTCAGCACCGAGCGCTGGCCGAAGCTGTCGAGGATCTCGAGCGCCGCCAGCGCATCGCCCTGGAAGCCGACCTGCACGCTCTGCAATTGGCCGTCCTTGTTCTTCGGCGTGGCCTTGACCCACTGCAGGCCGTCGCGGTCGGGCGCGGACTCCAGCGTGAAGTCGGCCTGCAGCGCCTTCAGGTCGGGCGCCGCAGCGATCAGCGCCGCGGGCGTGGAGCCCAATGCCTGCGCCTGCGCGCGCTGCGTGACCTGGTTCAGGTCGGCGTCGTAGAGCCACAGCGTCTTGCCATCGGCCACGATGCTCTGCGCGAAGGGCTTCTGGTAGTCGAACTTGAACTTGCCGGGGCGCTGGAATTCGAAGGTGCCGGCCGAGGTCTTGGTACGGCCCGGCTGGCCTTCACGCGCGGGCGCGGTGACGGTCTGGGTGAAGTCGGCGCGGCCGGACTTCACCGTCTTCACGAAGGTTTCGAGGCTGTCGAGCCCGCCCGCCCAGGCATTGACGGAACTCAGCAGGCCGATCAGTAGCCAGTGACGCAATTTCAATTTGGATTCCTCTGAATGGCTATGGCACCAGGCTTTCGACCCTACCCGCCGCGAATTGCGGCAGGTGTAGGCCTTGATGAAGATTTGCAATGCCGAAAGGCGCTTTTGCAAATTGCCTTTCAGCACGTAACCTGGGTGATCCGGGGCCTTGCGGCTGTCATTCGGCCGCGCGCGCGGGCACCAGGATCTCTCGCTGGCCGCTGCCGCTCATGGCGCTGACGAGGCCTGCCTTCTCCATGTCCTCGACGAGGCGGGCGGCGCGGTTGTAGCCGATCTTCAGGTGGCGCTGCACCAGCGAGATGCTGGCCTTGCGGTTCTTGAGCACCACTTCGACCGCCTGGTCGTACATCGGGTCCTTCTCGCCGTCGCCACCGCCACCGAGCAGGTCGCCGTCACCGTCGCCGTCGACCGTGCCGCCTTCGAGCACGCCTTCGATGTAGTCGGGCTCGCCCTGGCTCTTGAGGTAGGCCACCACGCGGTGCACTTCGTCGTCGCTGACGAAGGCGCCGTGCACGCGGATCGGCAGACCGGTGCCGCTGGGCATGTAGAGCATGTCGCCCATGCCGAGCAGCGCCTCGGCGCCCATCTGGTCGAGGATGGTGCGGCTGTCGATCTTGCTCGACACCTGGAAGGCGATGCGGGTCGGGATGTTGGCCTTGATCAGGCCGGTGATCACGTCCACGCTGGGGCGCTGGGTGGCGAGGATGAGGTGGATGCCGGCCGCGCGCGCCTTCTGCGCGAGACGGGCGATCAGCTCCTCGATCTTCTTGCCGACCACCATCATCAGGTCGGCCAGCTCGTCGATGACCACGACGATGTGCGGCTCGCGCTTGAGCGGCTCGGGATCGTCCGGCGTGAGGCTGAAGGGGTTGTAGATGAACTCCTCGCGTGCCTTGGCCTCATCGATCTTGGTGTTGTAGCCGGCCAGGTTACGCACGCCCAGCTTGCTCATGAGCTTGTAGCGGCGCTCCATCTCGGCCACGCACCAGTTCAGGCCGTGCGCGGCCTGGCGCATGTCGGTGACCACAGGCGCCAGCAGGTGCGGGATACCTTCGTAGACCGACATTTCGAGCATCTTCGGGTCGATCATGAGCAGGCGCACGTCGCGCGCCTCGGCCTTGTAGAGCAGCGACAGGATCATCGCGTTGATACCCACCGACTTGCCCGAGCCGGTGGTACCGGCCACCAGCACGTGCGGCATCTTCGCGAGGTCGGCCACCACGGGGTTGCCGATGATGTCCTTGCCGAGGCCCATGGTGAGCATCGACTTGCCTTCGTTGTAGACCTGCGAGCCCAGGATCTCGCTGAGCTTGATCGACTGGCGCTTGGCGTTCGGCAACTCGAGCGCCATGTAGTTCTTGCCGGGGATGGTCTCGACCACGCGGATCGAGACCAGCGAGAGCGAGCGCGCAAGGTCTTTCGCGAGGTTGACGATCTGCGAGCCCTTGACGCCGGTGGCGGGCTCGATCTCGTAGCGCGTGATGACGGGGCCCGGCGAGGCCAGCACCACGCGCACCTCGACGCCGAAGTCCTTGAGCTTCTTCTCGATCATGCGCGAGGTCATCTCGAGCGTGTCGGCGGAGACGGTTTCCTGGCGCGCCTGCGCGGGGTCGAGCAGGTCGACCTGCGGCAGCTTGCTGTCGGGCAGTTCGTTGAAAAGCGGCTTCTGGCGCTCCTTGACGACGCGGTCGCTGCGGGGCACTTCGGTCATCGCGGGCTCGATCTGCACCGGCGGCGATGGCGGGCGGCGCTTGGGGCGCGGCTCGATGAGGATTTCGTCATCGCCGCCGCCACCGCCACCACCGGCATAGGCGCCGGACGAAGGCGACAGCGAGGGCTCGGAACGGCCGGAGTCGGCGTCGCCGCGCGTGAAGCCGTGGTCGTCGGCCTCGGCGCGCTCGCGCGCGGCCTGCTTGCCCATGGCGATGTCGGCTGCGAGTTCGCGCTTTTCGCGGCGCGATTCGAAGAGCGAATAGAAGCGCGCGCCGATGCGCTCGGCGATCAGGCTCCAGGAGAAACGGAACACCAGCGCGGAGCCGATCACGCCGCCGGCGATGGCCACCAGCGCCGATCCGGTGAAGCCCATCCAGCGCACGCTGGCGGGACCGACCAGGTATCCCAGCGCACCGCCGCCAGAGCCTGGCAAGTGCGCTTCGAGCCGGTACAGCCGCGACCACTCGAGCACGGTACTCGCGCAAAGCAGCAGGATCAGGCCGAGCCAGAAGGCAAGGCGGCTGCGGTTGAAGCGCCCGCGCGGGGTTGCCTGTTCGGCCGCCGAGGGTTCGCCGCCGCGCAGCCAGTTGGCCAGCGAAGACAGCCAGGCGCGCAGCCCGGCGAAAAGGCACCACCAGACGGAATAGCCGGCGGCGTAGTAGCTGCCATCGGCCAGCCAGGCGCCGATGCGGCCGCCCCAGTTCTTGATTTCGCCCCCGGTGCCCGAGGTAGACCAGGCGGCATCGGAGGGCGTGAAGCTCAGCATCGAGAGCAGCCAGAACAGCAGCGCTGCGAATCCTGCGATCAGCGTGATCTCGTGGGCGAAGCGCATGGCGCGCACGCGCACGGGTTGCCCCTCGGCGGCAGAAGAAGATTGAAGCGTATTCAGCGAATAGGTCATGAAAAACACGGCGCCCGGTCCCTGTGAAGCGGGGCCGGATGCACGAACACTACAACAAAAGGCCGGGGCCGCCGTTACCAGCGGCCCCGGCCCTGGAGGCTCAGGCCAGAGACAGGAGCCGTTCCTTGACGATCATCGATCCGTCGTCCTGCGTCTGGACGAAACCGCGCTCTTCGAGATCCTTCATCACGCGGCTCACCATTTCGCGCGAGGCGCCGACCATCTTGGCCAGGTCCTGGCGGGAGATCTTGTCGCGCACCTTGAGATTTCCGGCGCCGTCCTCGATGGCGAATTCGAGCAGCGAGCGGGCCACGCGCCCGTAGACGTCCATCAGCGCCAGCGATTCGATCTTGCGGTCGGCATGGCGCAGGCGCTGCACGAGGCCGCGCATGATGTTGTACGCCATGGAAGAGTTCTCGGGCAGGCAGCGCGCAAAGGCGTCGCGGCCCAGCATGAGCACGTCGCACTGGATTTCGGTGCGCACGGTGGCCGAATGCGGCTCGTCGTCGATCAGGCTCATCTCGCCAAGATAGTCGCCGGGGTGCAGCGTGGCGAGGATGACCTCGCGTCCGCGGCTGTCGGCGCTGGTGACGCGCGCACGTCCGGTCAGGATGATGTAGAGCGCATCGGACTTCTTGCCCTGCTCCACAACGACTTCCGCGCGCTTGAAGCGCTTCTTGATGATCGCGTCCGCGATGCTAGCGGACTGCGTGGCCGTCAACGACGCGAACAATGGAACGCGCCGAAGCAATTCGAGGTTGGACAGCATCGACATTTATCAATCCCTGAGACAGCGGGCGGAGCAATCCAGAAAGCAGCAAGCCGATGGATTACTACAATCGCGCGCATTGAAAACACCGTTTACCCGGTGTTGAACCGGGCAGTGATACTCCATATATATCGCTACCACCCTGAAAATGTACACGCTGAAGCAGCGTCCATCCTAGGTTTTCTACTCATGTCCGCTCCCCAACACGCCAAGGTTTTGATTCTGGGCTCCGGCCCTGCCGGCTATACCGCCGCCGTCTATGCGGCACGCGCAAATCTGCAGCCACTGCTCATCACCGGCATCGCCCAGGGCGGACAGCTGATGACCACCACCGAGGTCGACAACTGGCCGGCCGACGTCCACGGCGTGCAGGGCCCCGACCTGATGCAGCGCTTCCTGGAGCATGCGGAGCGCTTCAAGACGCAGATCGTTTTCGACCACATCAACAAGGTCGACCTGAGCAAGCGCCCCTTCACCCTCACGGGCGACAGCGGCACCTACACCTGCGACGCGCTGATCATTGCCACCGGCGCTTCCGCGAAGTACCTGGGCCTCGACTCCGAACAGAAGTTCATGGGCCGCGGCGTTTCCGCGTGCGCGACGTGCGACGGCTTCTTCTACCGCGAGCAGGAGGTCTGCGTGATCGGCGGCGGCAACACGGCCGTCGAGGAAGCGCTCTACCTCGCCAACATCGCGAACAAGGTCACCCTGGTGCACCGCCGCGACAAGTTCCGCGCCGAGCCGATCCTGATCGACAAGGTCATGGAGAAGGTCGCCGAGGGCAAGATCGAACTGAAGCTGCACAACGAGCTCGACCAGGTGCTGGGCGACGACACGGGCGTGACGGGCATCCGCATCAAGAACACGCAGACCGGCGCCACCGAGCAGATCGACCTCAAGGGCTGCTTCATCGCCATCGGGCACCACCCCAATACCGACATCTTCCAGGGCCAGCTGGAGATGAAGGACAACTACATCCTGACCCGCTCCGGCCTGCAGGGCTTCGCCACGATGACCAGCATTCCGGGCGTTTTCGCCGCCGGCGACGTGCAGGACAACGTCTACCGCCAGGCCATCACCAGCGCCGGCACCGGCTGCATGGCCGCGCTCGACGCACAGCGCTTCCTGGAACAGGACGGCACGCTGTAACCACCGAGCCTCCAAAAGGGCTATAATCCAAGGCTTTGCCGAAACAGGGCTCTCCCACGAGCCGCGGCAAAGTCGGGGTACCGCCACCCGTTTTCTGGCGAGGTCAAGCTGCAAAACACCTGCGATCGCCCTGATTGCACCGGTGCCAGCTGTTCAAGAAAGAGTGTCCTCATGGCACGCGTATGCGACGTAACGGGCAAGGGCCCGATGGTCGGAAACAACGTTTCCCACGCCAACAACAAAACCAAGCGCCGGTTCCTGCCGAACCTGCAATACCGCCGTTTCTGGGTCGAAAGTGAAAACCGCTGGGTTCGCCTGCGTGTTTCGAGCGCCGCGCTGCGCCTGATCGACAAGAACGGTATCGACTCCGTGCTCGCAGACCTGCGCGCACGCGGCCAAGCCTAAGGAGCTGAATCATGGCAACGAGCAAAGGCGGACGCGAAAAGATCAAGCTGGAATCCACCGCGGGTACCGGCCACTTCTACACGACCAGCAAGAACAAGAAGACGATGCCTGAAAAGATGTCGATCATGAAGTTCGACCCCAAGGCGCGCAAGCACGTCGAATACAAGGAAATCAAGCTGAAGTAATTCGGCCCGGTTTCTCCAAATAGAAAACCCGCTGCAAACACAGCGGGTTTTTTATTGCCCGTCTATTTCGTATTTCGCCTTGCCTTCTTTTTCATTGGGGATTTGGCATCCTCAAGAATTCGACGGACATGAAAAAGCCGGCCCTCAGGCCGGCTTTTGTTCGGGGAAAGCTCCAGTTCGCGTCAGGCGCGAGCAGCGCGCAGACGGGTCGAGAAGTCGCGCAGACCGGCAATGCCGCTGGCTTCCGCACGATGGCACCAGGCAGCCAGATCAGCCGCCAGCTGCTCGCGCGACTGCGAAGTGTTGAGCCACAGCTGACGCAGCTCTTCGCGCATCGTGACCATCTTGTCGAGCACCGGGTGGGCGGCGCGAGCCTGCGAGACATGAGTGCGAGCCGATGCAGGCACCTTGTCGTCGTCGCGATGCAGCCAGCGCTTGGCGGCCTTGAGCACCGACAGGTCGGCACCCTTGTTCTTCAGGGCAGCCAGTTCCTGGCTGGTGGCGCGGCGCATTTCGCGCGCATAGCCGGCCATGACTTCGTAGCGGTTGGCGATGACGGCCTCGAGCGTCTTCTCGTTGGCCACGGGCTGGATGTCGCCCATGAGCATCTTCGGCGGCACCTTCTTGACCTTGGCCCAGCCCAGCTTCTGCAGAGCCTGGATGTAGATCCAGCCGATGTCGAACTCGTACTTCTTGACCGAGAACTTGGCCGAGGTGGGGTACGTGTGGTGGTTGTTGTGCAGCTCTTCGCCGCCGATGATCAGCCCCCAGGGCATGATGTTGCGGCTGGCGTCGGGCGCCTCGAAGTTGCGGTAGCCCCAGTAGTGGCCGATGCCGTTGATCACGCCGGCGGCGGTGATCGGGATCCAGAGCATCTGCACAGCCCACACCGCCATGCCGAGCGCGCCGAACAGCGCGAGGTTCAGGACCAGCATCAGGCCGACGCCCTGCCAGCTATAGCGGGAATACAGGTTGCGTTCGATCCAGTCATCGGGCGTGCCGTGACCGTAGCGCTCCATCGTTTCCTTGTTCTTCGACTCGGCGCGATACAGCTCGGCGCCGCGCCAGAGCACCTCTTCGATGCCCTTGACCTGCGGGCTGTGCGGGTCGTCCTGGGTTTCGCACTTGGCGTGGTGCTTGCGGTGGATCGCGACCCACTCCTTCGTCACCATGCCGGTGCCGATCCAGAGCCAGAAGCGGAAGAAATGCGACGGGATCGGGCCCAGATCCATGGCCCGGTGCGTTTGCGTGCGGTGCAGGAAGATCGTGACCGCGGCGATCGTGATGTGCGTGGTGGCGAGCGTGTAAAGCACGATCTGCCACCAGGTGAGATCCCAAAGGCCGTGTCCGAGCCATTCGATGGCCGCGTTGAGGACGGCGGAGTCAGGAAGCAACATTGAGTCAGGTACTCCATCATGGCCGCACGAAGGTGCAGCCTTCAGATAACCCACGATTTTAAGGTCCGAGGGCCTAGAACAAGCCCTTTAAACCTTCACGAAAAGCGCAGATTAACCCTAGTTTGGAGTCCGCCCTCTATTTGCGGTTCCAGGCCGCGGCGAAGAAACCGTCGGTCGAATGCAGGTGCGGCCAGAGCCGCAGATAGCGCCTGGCGCCCTCCCCGCCTGCGCACAGCGCCTCGAAACCCTCGACCTTGAGCCCCTGCAGCAATTCCGCCACATCCACGGGCGCGAAGTCGGGATTGGCGGCGCTGAAAGCCTCGGCGATGGCTTCGTTTTCCTCCGGCAGCACGCTGCAGGTGGCGTAAACGAGACGCCCGCCCGACTTCACCAGCCGCGCGGCGCTCTGCAGGATGGCTGCCTGCTTGACCGTCAACTCCTCTACCGACTTGGGCGACTGCCGCCATTTCAGGTCCGGATTGCGCCGCAGCGTTCCCAGCCCCGAACAGGGCGCGTCGACCAGCACGCGGTCGATCTTGCCCGCCAGCCGCTTGATCCGGTCGTCGCGCTCGTGGGCGATGGCGGCCGGATGAACGTTCGACAGCTTGCTGCGCGCCAGCCGCGGCTTGAGCGCGTCCAGCCGGTGCGCAGAGACGTCGAAGGCGTACAGCCGGCCGGTGTTGCGCATCGTCGCGCCGATGGCCAGCGTCTTGCCCCCGGCGCCGGCGCAGAAATCGACCACCATCTCGCCGCGCTTGGCGTCCAGCAGCAGGGCCAGCAGCTGGGAGCCCTCGTCCTGCACTTCGACGGCGCCCCGGGCAAAGGCGTCCAGCTTGGTCAGCGCCGGCTTGCCATCGATGCGCAGGCCCCATGGCGAAAAAGGTGTCGCTTCCGATTTGATAGCAGCCAGCGCAAGCTCCGCCTTTACATCCGCGCGCTTGTCGGTCAACGCATTGACGCGCAGATCGAGCGGGGCGGGCTGCTGCAGGGCCTCGACCAGCGGCCAGAAGCCGTCGCCGAGCTGCGCCTTCAGCGGCGCTACCAGCCATTCGGGGAGGTTGTGGCGATGACGCTCCAGCAGGTCGTCGGGCCTGACGGCGTCGCAGTTGTCGAGCCAGCGCTTCTCGGTGTCGTTGAGCGCGCTCTTCAGGAAGTCGCGCGGGCCATGGAAGCCCAAGATCGCCATCCGACGCTCCTTCGAGCCGCTGCCCGAGGGCGAGAGGTGATCGAAAAGCAGCTTCTTGCGAAGCACGGTGTAGACGGTTTCGGCAAGCGTCGCGCGCTCGCGCGGGCCGAACTCGCGGTGGTCGCGGAAGAACCGGGACACGACCTGGTCGGCGGGGTGATCGAACTTCAGGACGAGGCCGACCAGATCGGCGGCGGCCTCCAACAGGGCTTTGGGATGCATCCCCCGATTGTCTCAGCCGCGGGGAACCCGGCCCGAAAGCCTAGGCGTCGCGCACCCAGACCGCCCCGAAAGCCTCGCGCTCGATGTCTTCCAGCTTCGGCGAATGGCCAGCCCACAGCACCAGCGCGGCGCCCGGCAGCGTGAGCGTCTGCTCCAGCTGGCGGCAGAGGTTCCAGCGGTCCTCGTCATCGAGCCCCGGCAGCTCGACGAACACGATGTAGGCGCGGCGCCACGGAAATTCGCGCAGGTTCTTGCGCACCAGCCAGGCACGGGAGGCAGGCAGGCAGCGCACCAGGTCGGCACGCAGTTCGCCCAGTTCATAGTCGTTGAGGTCGTGCCGCGAGATCTGGCTGAAGAACGGCGTACCGGTGATCTCCTCCCATGCGCGCGTCTCGGCCTCCTCCGCCTCCTTGAGGCGGCCGCGCCACAGCTTCAGCGCTTCTTCGTCGTGCGGACCGGCGTCCGGGTCTTCGAGAGAGGCCACGGCGCTCTTGGCGGCCCACCAGCGGCTGGCCGCGCCGGAGCCGTGCAGCCGCTCGAGCACCGCGAGCCGCGCCTCGCGGTCGCTGGCCGGCAGCATCTGGGCCAGTCCTCGCAGCGCGCCGGGGTGCTCGGGGGCGATCCGCAGCGCGCTTTCGTAACGCACGCGCACGGGGGCGGACGGGTCGAGCCGCCGCTCGGAATCGGCCCATTCGACCATTTCGTCCGGCGTGTTTCGCTCGCCGCGCGCGGCCAGCACCGCGATGCGCTCGCGGATGCGCGAGCGGTGCGCGTGATGCTGCTTCCAGTCGGCAGCGTGTGCGCGGCGCCACTGGCTGTCGAAATGCGCGATCCATTTCTTGCGGTCGACCAGCATTTCGAGCGCCGGGCGCATCGACCACTCGGGCATGGCCGCCTTCTGCCCCAGCGCCTCCAGCCGGTCGCGCAAGACCGGATGGGTGTCCTCCAGGTCGCTTACACGGCGCATCGCCTCGCGCAGCGCCTGGCGGGCGAAGTCGTCGTCGGGCGGCGTGCGCACGCGCTTGCGCAGCGCCTCGAAGGGCCCCGGCGGCATCGGCTCGTGCTCGGCACGGGCCCAGTGCCAGGGCCAGAACTCGTTGGCGTACCAGTTGGCCTTGATGGCGATCTCGGTCAGCGCGGCTCCCGCCACCGGCGCCCCCAGCAGGCGGCCCGAGATGCGGTCGGCCTCGTATTCGTCCTGGCGGGCCAGCGCGAAGGTCTTGGCCGCGAAGCGCGGAAAGTACCAGCGGAAGAACGCCTGAGAGAACAGCGCCATCACGCCCTCGTTGCGCTGCAGGCTGGCGTCCAGCTTGAGCCAAGACAGCCGCGTGCGGTAGATCCAGGCGCTCAGCCGCCCGTGGTTGCCGCGCAGGTGGCCGTACTCGTGGGCCAGTACCGACAGCAGCCGCCGCCGGTCGAGCATCATCAGCAGCGGCAGTCCGATGCTCAGCGAATTGACAGCGCCACCGAAGAGTCCGAAGCGCGGCACCTGCCGGATGCTGGCGTTGAAGTCGTCGTCGAGGTAGACGTGGTGGACCGGCGGCCCCTTGATCCGGGCACGGATGCGGTCAAGTGCCTCGAAGAGCGCCGGGGCGTCTTCGCGATGGAGTTCGATGCCTTCCGGCTCGTCGAAGCGCACCCAGAGCGCGCGCAGCGTCGCCCACAGAAGTCCCAGCGCAAACAGCAACAGCCAGCCTCGCGTGAAGTTGAAGCGCACCTCCCCGATCGAGGCAAGCACCCAGGCGATGATGCCCACCGACAGCCCGAGGCAGCCCAGCACCCAGAGGTAGCCGAGCGCGGCAAAGGCCGCGACGCTGCGCCGGTAGCGCGCGCTGTCGTCCGCACTGGCATGCTCGCTCAGTCGAACCAGGTGAACAAAATCAGCGCGATCCATCCGACTCCAGTCAAATCAAGCCCGCCAGTTTTTTTTGAAGAAAGGCAAGCCGCCGTTGAACGACGAAGACCTCCCTCCCCTGATCGAAACGCCTCCCGGCCGCTACCGCCACTACAAGGGCGGCGAATACGAAGTGCTCGGCACCGTGCGCCACAGCGAGACGCTGGAGCCGATGACGCTCTACCGGGCCCTGTACGGCGCGCACGGCCTCTGGGTCCGGCCGGCCGCGATGTTCGGCGAAACCATCGAGATAGACGGCGTCGCCCGCAGAAGATTCACACCGATCTAGCCAGTCAGGCTGCGCAAGCCCATCCTGCCTGGACGGGTTGCTACCTTTTTCGCAGCAACCCGGACGAGGGTCAGCCGCAGCGGACGTCCGTCACGCGGTTGCGGGCATCGACGTCCAGATTGAGCCGCCCGCCGTTGAGTTCCATCGTGGTCACTTCGCCCGGCTTCAGCACTCTCACGGTGCCGGCGCCCGAACGCACGCGTGCTGCGGCCTCGAGCTGGGGCGTCACCGGCTGTCCGATGGCAAAGCGGGCGCCGTCCGCATTGCACTGGTACACCGGCTCCGGCGGCGGAGCCGGAGGTGCGGCGGGGGCTGGCGCGGGCGCCGGAGCTGCACAGCCCGCCATCAGGGCGGCGCCGGCAAGCGCCAGCAGCAACGATTGGTTCTTCACTTTCTGGACTCCCGAAAACCCGCGAATATAAACAACTTTACTCATTGTGACGCGATGTATCCGACAGCCAGCCGGCGATGGCTCGCGGATACAACAGATGCTCCTGCGCGAGCACCCGTGCGGCCAGCGTGGCGGCCGTGTCGTCCGGCAGCACCGGCACCGCGGCCTGGGCCAGGATCGGCCCGTGATCGAGTTCATTTGTAACCTGGTGCACCGTCACGCCGGCCACCTTGCAGCCCGCCTCGATGGCGCGCTGGTGCGTATTCAGGCCTGGAAACGCCGGCAGCAGCGAGGGATGGATGTTCACCAGACGGCCCGCATAGCGGCCGACGAAGCCCGGCGTCAGGATGCGCATGAAGCCCGCCAGCACCACCAGCGCCGGTGCGTAACCGTCGACCACCTTCGCCAGCGCCTCGTCGAAGGCCTCGCGGGTGGCGAAATCCTTGTGCGGGACCACCGCGGTGTCGATGCCCTGGGCCCTGGCGATCGCCAGCCCGCCGGCCTCGGCCTTGTTGCTCACCACGGCGGCAATGCGCGCGCCGTAGCGCTCGGCCCAGCGGTCGCGCCCGGCGGCGCGCACGATGGCCTCCATGTTGGAGCCGCCGCCGGAGATCAGGATCACGATGTTCTTCATTGGAGGCGGGATTATCCGTGGCGCGCCACTTGTCGCCGCGCGGACACCGCATCACAGCACGACCGTGCTAAAACTCGTGGTTCCGGAGACACACCGCGTCTGCGGTGGACCGATCAACACAGCGAGGCACGCATGGATTTGAGCTTCACACCCGAAGAACAGAAGTTCCGCGAAGAAGTTCGCGCATGGGTCAAGGACAACCTCCCCAAGGAGATTTCGCACAAGGTGCACAACGCGCTCGAGCTGACGCGCGACGATCTGCAAGGCTGGGCCAAGATCCTCGGCAAGAAGGGCTGGCTGGGCTACGGCTGGCCGAAGGAATTCGGCGGCCCGGGCTGGACCGCCGTCCAGCGCCACCTGTTCGAGGAAGAAACCGCACTGGCCGGCGCGCCGCGCATCGTGCCGTTCGGCCCGGTGATGGTTGCCCCGGTCATCATGGCCTTCGGCAACGCCGAGCAGCAGAAGCGCTTCCTGCCCGGCATCGCCAGCGGCGAAGTCTGGTGGAGCCAGGGCTACAGCGAACCGGGTTCGGGCTCCGACCTGGCATCGCTGAAGACCAAGGCCGAGCGAAAGGGCGACAAGTACATCGTCAACGGCCAGAAGACCTGGACCACCCTCGGCCAGTACGGCGACTGGATGTTCAACCTGGTTCGCACCAGCAGCGAGGGCAAGCCCCAGACCGGCATCAGCTTCCTGCTGCTGGACATGAAGTCGCCCGGCGTCACCGTGCGCCCGATCAAGCTGCTCGACGGCGGCCATGAAGTCAACGAAGTGTTCTTCGACAACGTCGAAGTGCCCGCCGAGAACCTGATCGGCGAGGAGAACAAGGGCTGGACCTACGCCAAGCACCTGCTCTCGCACGAGCGCACCAACATCGCCGACGTGAACCGCGCCAAGCGCGAGCTCGAGCGGCTCAAGCGCATCGCCAAGAGCGAAGGCGTCTACGAAGACCAGCGCTTCCGCGACGAGATCGCCAAGCTCGAGGTCGACATCGTCGCGCTCGAGATGATGGTGCTGCGCGTGCTCTCAGCCGCCACCTCGGGCAAGAACTCGCTGGACGTGGCGGGCCTGCTCAAGATCCGGGGCAGCGAGATTCAGCAGCGCTACAGCGAACTGATGATGCTGGCCGGCGGCGCCTACTCGCTGCCACTGATCCGCGAGGCGATGGAAGCCGGCTGGCAGGGCAATTTCCCTGGCGGCAACCCGGCGCTCGCGCCGCTGGCGTCGACCTTCTTCAACATGCGCAAGACCACCATCTACGGTGGCAGCAACGAAGTGCAAC
Organism: Variovorax sp. 278MFTsu5.1; assembly: GCF_048305045.1. Lineage (NCBI taxonomy): Bacteria > Pseudomonadati > Pseudomonadota > Betaproteobacteria > Burkholderiales > Comamonadaceae > Variovorax > Variovorax sp. 278MFTsu5.1. The sequence goes on along the minus strand of NZ_CP157622.1, from coordinate 1,628,077 downwards.
GCAACATCGTCGCGCAGACGGTTCTGGGCTGAGGAGACAACGAGCATGGACTTCAATTTCACCGACGACCAGGAACAGCTGCGCGACGCCGTGCGCAAGTGGATCGACAAGGGCTACGACTTCGAGCGCCGCCGCGGCATCGAGGCCAAGGGCGGCTTCTCGCGCGAGGCCTGGGACGAACTGGCCGAGCTTGGCCTGGGCGGCCTCTACATCAGCGAGGACGACGGTGGCCTGGGCATGGGCCCGGTCGCGGGCATGGTCGTCATGGAAGAACTGGGCCGCGGCATCGTGCTGGAGCCCTTCGCGCAGACGCTGATCGCCGGGGCAGTGCTCAGCGGCTACGCCGGTGCCGACACCAAGGAAAGCTGGCTGCCGCGCATCGCGGGCGGCCAGGCCATCGTGGTGCTGGCCTACCAGGAACGAAAGGCGCGCTATCGCCTCGACGTGTGCGAGGCCCATGCTGCCAAGGCTGGCAGCGGCTGGTCGCTGACCGGCTCCAAGAGCGTGGTGCCCGTGGGCGACGAAGCCGATGCCTTCCTGGTGCCGGCCAAGGTCGACGGCAAGATCGCCCTCTTCCTGGTCGAGCGCAGCGCCAGCGGCGTGGAAGCGCGCGGCTACGGCACGCAGGACGGCTCCCGTGCCGCCGAGGTCGTGTTCGACAAGGCCGACGCCACGCTGGTGACGCTCGACGGCCTGGCCGCACTCGAATACGCGGTGGACGTCGGCATCGCCGCCCTCTGCGCCGAAGGCGTGGGCGTGATGGACAAGACCGTCGACCTCACCGTCGAATACCTGAACCAGCGCAAGCAGTTCGGCGTGGTCATCTCCAGCTTCCAGGCGCTGCGCCACCGCGTCGCCGACATGAAGATGCAGCTGGAGCTAGCCCGCTCGATGAGCTACTACGCCACGCTCAAGCTCAACGCCCCGGCCGACGAACGCCGCCAGGCGCTGGCCCGCGCCAAGTACCAGCTCGGCGTGTCGATGCGCTACATCGCCGCGAACTCGGTGCAGCTGCACGGCGGCATCGGCGTGACCGACGAGTACATCGGCAGCCACTACTTCCGCAAGCTCACGCAGATGGAAATGACCTTCGGCGACACGCTGCACCACCTGGGCGAGGTCTCCGCCCGCATGCAGGACACCGCCGGCGTCTTCGCCTAGGACAAGGCTCGCGCCCAGGCTGCGCGCACTTCGTGTCGCTGCGCCAGCCACCTACCGGGGGCAACACCTGCGGCCCGGCAAAGCCAAGCCGGTTCCGCGGTGTTCCGCTAGCATCCAACGCCCGCCCGCCTTTGCGCTGGCGGGCGTTTTCACTTGGCCCCTCACTCCAGGACCCCAGGAACGAAACATGCAGACTCGCCGCTCTCTTCTGGTCGCCATGGCCGCAGGAACCACCACCGCGATGCTGACCGCCTGCGCCACCTCCCCCACGCCTTCCTACACCGAGCGCCCGCCCATCGTGTTCATGCACGGCAACGGCGACTCGGCCGCGCTCTGGCAGACGACGATCTGGCGCTTCGAATCGAATGGCTGGCCGCGCGAGCGGCTGTTCGCGGTCGACCAGCCCAACCCGGTCGCGCGCGACGACGACGCCGTGGCGCAACCCGGGCGCAGCTCGACCGGCGAATCGGCCGTGTTCCTCAAGGCCGAGGTCGACAAGGTGCTGAAGGCCACCGGCGCGAGCAAGGTGGTGCTGATCGGCAACTCGCGCGGCGGCAACACCATCCGCAACTATGTGCAGAACGGCGGCGGCGCTGCGGTCGTGAGCCACGTGGTGCTGGGCGGCAACCCCGCGCACGGCATCTGGGCGGTGAAGGGCTTGCGCGAGAACAACGAGTTCTCGGGACTCTCGGGCTTCATGCAGCAGCTCAATGCGCCGAAGGGCCCGAACGGCGAAGAAGTCACGCCCGGCGTGAAATGGCTGACGCTGCGCTCCGACAACAACGACAAGTACGCCCAGCCCGACGGCGTGTGGATCGGCGCGCCCGGCAAGCCGACCAACATCGGCTTCGACGGACCGGCGCTCAAGGGCGCGACCAACATCGCGCTGCCGCGCGTCGACCACCGCGAGACTTCGTTCTCGCCCGCCGCCTTCGCCGCGACCTGGCAGTTCCTGACCGGACAGGCGCCGCGCACCACCGAGGTGGCTCCGGAGGCGAATGTCGTGCTCAACGGCCGCGCGCTCGGCGCCGAGAACCTCGCGTTGAACGGCGCGACGGTGACCGTCTACACGGTCGACCCCGCCAGCGGCGCACGGCTCGGCGAGGCGGTCTTCACCAAGTCGATCGGCGCCGACGGCCGCTGGGGCCCCTTCAAGGCACGCGGCGACGCGGCCTACGAATTCGTGCTGGCCACGCCCAGCTACGGCACCACCCACATCTACCGCAGCCCCTTCCCGCGCAGCAGCGGCGTGGTGAACCTGCGGCCCGAGCGCGTCACGCCGGCCGACGGCAGCGCCGGCGCGGTCGTCGTCTTCACGCGGCCGCGCGGCTACTTCGACGCGCAGCGCGACACCATGCGCTTCGACGGCCAGAGCCCGCCGGCGGGCGTGCCGCCCAAAGGCTCGGGCGTGTCGAGTTCGCGGCTGCGCGTCGCGGCCGCCGAGCCGCAGCGCCCGGTGACGGGCGAGTTCAACGGCGAGCGCCTCACCGGCCTGACCTGGCCGGCGGCGAAGGAGCACGTCACGGTGCTCGAACTGACTTACTGAGCGAGGCAAGGGCAGGTCATGACCGACAGCACCGACTCCCCTTTCATCCTGCAGTCGCGCGACGAGCGCGGCGTGGTCACGCTGACGCTGAACCGGCCGGCCGCGTTCAACGCGCTCTGCGAAGGCATGCTCGGCGCGCTCGAGCAGGCGCTGGGCGAAGTCGCCGCCGACGGCAGCGTGCGCGCGGTGGTCATCGCCGGGGCCGGCAAGGCCTTCTGCGCCGGCCACGACCTGAAGGAAATGCGCGCAGCCCCTTCGCTCGACTATTACGAACAGCTGTTCGAGCGCTGCGGCGCGATGATGCTGTCGATCCAGAAGCTGCCCGTGCCGGTGATCGCGCGCGTGCACGGCATCGCGACGGCGGCGGGCTGCCAGCTGGTCGCGGTCTGCGACCTGGCGGTGGCTTCGAGCGACGCGCGCTTCGCGGTCAGCGGGGTGAACGTAGGCCTCTTCTGCGCCACGCCGAGCGTCACGCTCTCGCGCAACCTCGGGCGCAAGGAAGCTTTCGAGATGCTGGTGACGGGTGAATTCATCAGCGCGCAGGAGGCGCGCGAGAAGGGCCTGATCAACCGCGTGGCGCCGCCGGAAGAGCTGGATGCGGCGGTCGAATCGCTGGTCGCCAGCATCGTCGCCAAGCCCCGCACGGCCCTCGCGCTGGGCAAGGCCCTGTTCTACCGCCAGCTCGAAACCGGCATCGAGGCCGCACTGGCCGACGCCAGCCAGACCATGGCCTGCAACATGATGGACGAGAGCGCGCTGGAGGGCGTGCAGGCCTTCATCGAGAAGCGCCCGCCGGCCTGGAAACGCTGAGAGCGCCGGTCAGCTAGGAATCGTGCAGCCGCGAGCTCTGCGGCAGGTGCGCCATCAGGAACTCCATCTGGTCGGCCAGGATGCGCCTGTTTCGCAGGATGAAGTCTTCCCAGAGGCTGGGCACGTAGGGGGCATACAGCAGCGGCATGCCGGCCTGCTCGGGCGTGCGGCTGCTCTTGCGGTGGTTGCAGGGCCTGCAGGCCGTGACCACGTTCATCCAGGTGTCGATGCCCCGCTGGGCGAAGGGGATGATGTGCTCGCGCGTGAGTTCGTCCTCGTGGAAGTGGCCGCCGCAATAGGCGCAGATGTTGCGGTCGCGCGCAAAGAGCTTGCTGTTGGTGAGGCCGGGGCGCAGCGCGAAGGGGTTGATGCGGGGCACGCCCTTGGTGCCGATGATGCTGTTGATCGCGATCTGCGACTGCTCGCCGGTGATCGCGTTGTGGCCGCCACGGAACACCGCCACCTGCGCACCCACTTCCCAGCGGACTTCGTCCGCGGCGTAGTGGATCACCGCCTGTTCCAGCGAAATCCATGACTGGGGCAGCCCTTGGGCCGACAGCTTCAAGACCTTCACACACGCCTCCTCGAAAAGGGAGAGAACACGGAAAGACCAGGGACACGGAGCGCGTTGCGGGCCCACGCCGATCGACGCGCTGCGTCACAATATACCGGCTTTGTGACAAATCGGCCTGATTCGCCCATTAGACGGGCGGAAGGCGCTATCAAAAAGATACTCACCGATGCAGGTTTTTCGTGGCTTCCGGCATCCTGGCGTAGCCCCCGCCTGCGCCCTGACCATTGGCAATTTCGACGGCGTGCACCGTGGCCACCAGGCCATGCTCGCACTGTTGCAGACCGAGGCCCGCCAGCGCGGGCTGCCGAGCTGCGTGCTCACCTTCGAGCCCCATCCGCGCGACTATTTCGCCGCCGTCACCAAGAAACCCGACCTGGCGCCGGCGCGCATCGGCACCCTGCGCGACAAGCTCAGCGAGCTGGCCGCCTGCGGCGTGGCGCAGACCATCGTGCTGCCCTTCGACGCCCGGCTGGCCTCGCAGTCGCCCGAGGAATTCATCCAGAACGTGCTGATCGACGGCCTGGGCGCGCGCTACGTGCTGGTGGGCGACGACTTCCGCTTCGGCGCCAAGCGGGCCGGCGACTACGCCATGCTCGACGCGGCCGGCGACGCCCACGGCTTCGACGTGGCCCGCATGAACAGCTACGAGGTGCACGGCCTGCGGGTTTCCAGCTCCGCCGTGCGCGAGGCCTTGGCCGAAGGCCGCATGGCCGATGCCCACACCCTGCTGGGGCGTCCGTACACCATCTCGGGCCACGTGGTCCACGGCCGCAAGCTGGGCCGGGCGCTCGGGGCTTCGGCGCCTGGCAAGGACGACGGCTTTCGCACCCTCAACCTGCGCTTCAAGCACTGGAAGCCGGCCGCCAGCGGCATCTTCGCGGTGCTGGTGCACGGCCTGTCCGAAGAGCCGCTGCCGGGCGTGGCCAACCTGGGCGTGCGCCCTTCGCTGGACGCCAACGACGTCAACGCCGGGCGGGTGCTGCTCGAAACCCATTGCCTGGAGTGGCCCTCGCATCTGGGTGCCGAAGGGGCCTACGGTAAAATCGTCCGCGTGGAACTCCTGCACAAACTGCACGACGAATTGCGCTACACCAGCCTCGAAGCCCTCACCGCGGGCATCGCGAAGGATGGCCGCGACGCTCGCGCGTTCTTCGCATCGACCCACGCCGAAACCCACCGCCAGACCACGCGCGACCGAATTTAGCCCTGCACGCCCCGTGCTGCCGCCCTTCGACAAGCTCAGGGCGAACGGCTTTACCCTCCGCACCGACGCGCTCCTTTTTTCCCGGGCAGTTCGGGCCGAGCCTGTCGAAGCCCCCTGTTTCGTACCCCAACATGTCTGACGCCGCTTCTCCCAAAGACTACCGTTCCACGCTGAACCTGCCCGACACCCCCTTCCCGATGCGCGGCGACCTGCCCAAGCGCGAGCCGGGCTGGGTGAAGGAATGGAACGACGAAGGCCGCTACCACCGCCTGCGCGACGCCCGCCACGGCGCGCCCAAGTTCATCCTGCACGACGGCCCGCCCTACGCCAACGGCCAGATCCACATGGGCCACGCGGTGAACAAGATCCTGAAGGACATGATCACCAAGGCGCGCCAGCTCGAGGGCTACGACGCCCTGTACGTGCCCGGCTGGGACTGCCACGGCCTGCCGATCGAGAACGCCATCGAAAAGCAGTACGGCCGCAACCTGAGCCGCGACGAGATGCAGGCCAAGAGCCGCGCCTTCGCCACCGGCCAGATCGCCCAGCAGATGGCCGACTTCCAGCGCCTGGGCGTACTGGGCGAATGGGACCATCCCTACAAGACCATGGACTTCGCCAACGAAGCCGGCGAGCTGCGCGCGTTCAAGCGCGTGATCGAGCGCGGCTTCGTCTACCGCGGTCTGAAGCCCGTGTACTGGTGCTTCGACTGCGGCTCCTCGCTGGCCGAGTTCGAGATCGAGTACGCCGACAAGAAGAGCCAGACCATCGACGTGGCCTTCAAGGCGCATGAGCGCGAGAAGGTGCTCAAGGCCTTCGGCACCGACCACACGATCCTCGGCGACATCTTCGCCGTGATCTGGACCACCACCGCCTGGACCATCCCCGCCAACCAGGCGATCAACCTCAACCCCGAGCTCGAGTACTCGCTGGTCGACACCGAGCGCGGCCTGCTGATCCTGGCCAACTCGCTGGTCGAGATGTGCATGACGCGCTATGCGCTCGACGGCAAGGTGCTGGCCACGGTCAAGGGCGAGAAGCTCGGCGGCCTGGAATTCGAGCATCCGCTGTACGACGCGGACGCCGGCTACCGGCGCCTGTCGCCCGTCTACCTGGCCGACTACGCCACCGCCACCGACGGCACGGGCCTGGTGCACTCCTCGCCCGCCTACGGCCTGGACGACTTCAACTCCTGCATCGCCCACGGCGTCGCTTACGACGACATCCTGAACCCGGTGCAGGGCAACGGCAGCTACGCGCCCGACTTCCCGCTCTTCGGCGGGCAGAACATCTGGAAGGCCGTACCGGAAATCATCGCCGCGCTGCGCGACGCCAACCGCCTGCTGACCACCGAGACCATCACGCACAGCTACCCGCACTGCTGGCGGCACAAGACGCCGGTGATCTACCGCGCCGCGGCGCAGTGGTTCGTGCGCATGGACGAGGGCGAAGGCGTATTCACCAAGGACAAGGCGCCCAAGACGCTGCGCCAGACCGCGCTCGACGCCATCGAGCAGACCAGCTTCTACCCCGAGAACGGCAAGGCGCGACTGCACGACATGATCGCCGGCCGGCCCGACTGGTGCATCAGCCGCCAGCGCAGCTGGGGCGTGCCGATCCCGTTCTTCCTGCACAAGGACTCGGGCGAGCTGCACCCGCGCACCATGGAAATCCTCGACCAGGCCGCCGACATCGTCGAGAAGGGTGGCATCGAGGCCTGGAGCCGCGTCACCGTCGAGGAAATCCTGGGCGCCGAGGACGCGCCGCACTACACGAAGAGCACCGACATCCTCGAGGTGTGGTTCGACTCGGGCTCGACCTTCTCCCACGTGCTGCGCGGCACGCACCCCACGGTGCACCACGACACGGGGCCGGAAGCCGACCTGTACCTCGAGGGGCATGACCAGCATCGCGGCTGGTTCCACTCGTCGCTGCTGATCGCCTGCATGCTGGAAGACCGCGCACCGTACCGCGGCCTGCTGACGCACGGCTTCACGGTCGATGCCAAGGGCATCAAGATGAGCAAGTCGCTCAAGAACGGCATCGACCCGCAGGAGATCAGCAACAAGCTGGGCTCGGAAATCATCCGCCTGTGGGTGGCCGCGAGCGACTACTCGGGCGACATCGCGGGCGACGACAAGATCCTGGCGCGCGTGGTCGACGCCTACCGCCGCATCCGCAACACGCTGCGCTTCCTGCTGGCCAACACCAGCGACTTCGACATCGAGAAAGACGGCGTTCCGCTCGACCAGCTGTTCGAGATCGACCGCTACGCGCTCTCGCGCGCCGCGCAGTTCCAGGCCGAGATCCTCGCGCACTACAAGGTGTACGAGTTCCACCCGGTGGTGGCCAAGCTGCAGATCTACTGCTCGGAAGACCTGGGCGGCTTCTACCTCGACATCCTGAAGGACCGCCTCTACACGACGGCCCCGGGTTCGCTGGCTCGCCGCAGCGCGCAGACGGCGCTGTGGCACATCTCGCAGGCAATGCTGCGCTGGATGGCGCCCTTCCTGAGCTTCACCGCCGAGGAAGCCTGGAAGATCGTGGGCACCGGCAAGCCGGGCGACTCGATCTTCACGCAGACCTACAGCAAGTTCGCCGCGCCCGACGAGGCCCTGCTGGCCAAGTGGAACCGCATCCGCGAGATCCGCGACGTGGTCAACAAGGACATCGAGGCCGTGCGCGCCGAAGGCAAGGTCGGCTCCTCGCTGCAGGCCGACCTGCAGCTGACGGCACCGGCCGACGACTTCGCGCTGCTGGGCTCGCTGGGCGATGACCTGAAGTTCGTCTTCATCACCTCGGCGATCGCGCTGGCCGCCGGCGAGGCGCTCGCCACGGTGGTGACGCCGAGCACCGCACAGAAGTGCGAACGCTGCTGGCACTACCGCGACGACGTGGGCCACGACGCGGCCCATCCGACGCTGTGCGGACGCTGCACGAGCAACCTGTTCGGCGCCGGCGAATCGCGGAGCGTTGCCTGATGGCCGCCGCCCGCTCCATGTCCTCGGCCTCGCGTTCGCGCGGCGGCAGCATCTGGCCGTGGCTGGGGCTGGCGGTGATCATCGTGATCATCGACCAGTTCACCAAGACGCTGATCCTGGGCTACTACAAGCTCGGCGACGCCACCTACGTCACCAGCTTCTTCAACGTGGTGCGCGCCCACAACACGGGCGCGGCCTTCTCGTTCCTCGCCGACCACTCGGGCTGGCAGCGCTGGCTGTTCACCGCCATCGGCGTGGGCGCGGCGGTGTTCATCGTGTGGATGCTGAAGTCGCACGCGGGGCAGAAGCTGTTTTCGTTCTCCATGGCCTGCATCCTGGGCGGCGCCATCGGCAACGTGGTCGACCGGATGATGCACGGCTACGTGGTCGATTTCCTGAGCTTCCACGCAGGCAACTGGTACTTCCCGGCCTTCAACGCGGCGGACAGCGCCATCACGCTCGGGGCGATCTGCCTGATCGTCGACGAGATCCGGCGGGTCCGCAGGGGCAAGTAACGTTCTCTCGAAGGGGCCCGCCGGGCCCCTTCTTATTTGGGCCTTCGCTCGCGCCAAGGCCGAGGGTTTTTCCCGCTTTCTCCCGATGTCATAACAAAGTCATACTGCCGCGGTTCAATGTAATCGATTACATGAACACCGCACGATGAGCATCCAAGCCGTTGCAGCCAAAGCCGGGGTCTCGGTGGCCACCGTCTCGCGCGCCTTCAACTTTCCGGACAAGGTGACGCTCGCCACGCGCGAGCTGGTGGAACGCGTGGCGCGCGAGCTCAACTACGTGCCCAACGCCAGCGCGCGCACCCTGCGCACCCAGCGCAGCCGCGTGCTCGGCGTGGTGCTTCCGACCCTGCTGAACCCGACCTTCGCCGAATGCCTGCAGGGCATCGCGCGCGCGGCCATCGCAGGGGGCTACGCGATCATCCCGGTCACCACCGGCTACCAGCTCGACGAGGAAGAGCGCGCCGTGCACCTGCTGCTGGCCGGCAGCGTCGACGGCCTGATCCTCGTGGTGTCGAACCCCTCGACCTCGGCCGCCCTGCCCCGCCTGCAGGCGGCCGGCGTGCCCTACGTGCTGGCCTACAACCGTCATCCCGAGCACCCCTGCGTGTCGGTCGACAGCGAAAGCGCCGTGGCCGACGCGGTGGCGCGGCTCGTGCTGCTGGGCCACCGCCGCATCGCGATGGTCAGCGGCACGCTCGCCGCCTCCGACCGCGCGCAGCAGCGCTATCGCGGCTACCGCAGGGGCATGGCCGAAGCCGGCCTGCCGGCGCCCGCGCTCGTCGAGGTGCCGTTCGTCGAAACGGCCGTCGATGCGCTCTCGAAGCAGCTACAGGCACGCAACCGGCCCACCGCGCTGATCTGCTCCAACGACCTGCTGGCCATCCGCAGCATCCGCGCCGCGCACCTCAGCGGCCTGTCGGTGCCGGGCGACCTCAGCGTGGTCGGCTTCGACGGCATCGCGCTCGGCGAGGACCTCACGCCCGCGCTCACCACCATCGCCCAGCCCAACAGCGACATCGGCCGCCACAGCGTCGAGCTGCTGATCCAGGCCATGGCCAGCGGCGCCGCGCTGCAGGCCGACGCGAGCCTGCTGCTTGCCCATTCATTCCGAGACGGCGAGTCGTGCGCCTCGGTGCACGAGAACGAAAACAACGACGACAACAACGCCGCGATTTCCTGACCTTCCCCGTTCCCTGCCTGCACCTACATCCATCCAAGGAGCTTCCGATCATGTCCCTACGCATCCACCGCCTGGCCCGCCTCGGCCTGCTCGCCGCCACGCTCGTCGCCGGCAGCGCCATGGCGCAGACCGCCATCTGCTACAACTGCCCGACCGAATGGGCCGACTGGGGCACGCAGCTCAAGGCCATCAAGGCCAAGACCGGCGTCACCGTGCCGCCCGACAACAAGAACTCGGGCCAGTCGCTCGCGCAGCTGGCAGCCGAGAAGGCCAGCCCCGTAGCCGACGTCACCTACCTCGGCGTGACCTTCGCCGTGCAGGCCGCCAAGGACGGCCTGGTCGAGCCCTACAAGCCCGCCGCCTGGAAAGACATTCCCGACGGCCTGAAGGACCCGGCCGGCAACTGGTTCACCATCCACTCGGGCACCCTGGGCTTCATGGTCAACGTCGACGCGCTAAAGGGCAAGCCGGTGCCGAAGTCGTGGGCCGACCTGCTCAAGCCCGAGTACAAGGGCCTGATCGGCTACCTCGACCCGGCCTCGGCCTTCGTCGGCTACGTCGGCGCGGTCGCGGTGAACGAAGCGCGCGGCGGCACGCTCGACAACTTCAAGCCGGCCATCGACTACTTCAAGGCGCTGCAGAAGAACGAGCCCATCGTGCCGAAGCAGACCTCCTATGCGCGCGTGCTCTCGGGCGAGATCGCGATCCTGCTCGACTACGACTTCAATGCCTACCGCGCGAAGTACAAGGACAAGGCCAACGTCGCCTTCGTCATTCCGAGCGAAGGCACGCTGGCCGTGCCCTACGTGATGAGCCTGGTCGCCAAGGCCCCGCACGCGGCCGACGCGAAGAAGGTGCTCGACTTCACCCTGTCCGACGAAGGCCAGGCGATCTGGGCCAAGGCCTACCTGCGCCCGGTGCGCGCCAGCGCCATGCCCAAGGACATCGAGGCCCAGTTCCTGCCCGCCAGCGAGTACGCCCGCGCCAAGAGCGTGGACTACGGCCGCATGGCCGCCGCGCAGAAGGCCTTCTCCGACGAGTACCTGAAGGAAGTCCGCTGAGCGGACGCCGCGTGCGATGACGCAAGCCACTCTCTCCAACGCATCCAGCGCCTGGAACCCGCGCTGGCGCCTGCTGGCCTGCGTCGCGCCCGCGGCCGCCTTCTTCGCGGCCTTCTGGCTGCTGCCGGTGGTGCGCCTGATGGCATTGCCCGCCGGCAAGGGCTGGGCCACCTACTTCGCGGTGCTGACCGACGCGCGCTACCTCGCGAGCATGGTCAACACCGTGGTGCTCTCGGTCGCCGTGACGCTGGCCACGCTGGTGCTGGGCGCGGCCGTGGGCATCTACCTCGCGCGCCGCGCCTTCGTGGGCAAGCGCGTGCTGCTGTCGCTGCTCACGCTGCCGCTGTCGTTCCCGGGCGTGATCATCGGCTTCTTCGTGATCCTGCTCGGCGGGCGACAGGGCGTGGTCGCCAGCATCAGCGACAGCCTCTTCGGCGAGCGCATCACCTTCGCCTACGGCCTGCTCGGGCTGTTCCTGGCGTACCTGTATTTCTCGCTGCCGCGCGCCATCGCCACCTACGCGGCGGCGGCCGAATCGATGAACACGCAGCTGGAAGAGGCCGCGCGTTCGCTGGGCGCCTCGCGGCTGCGCGTGGCGCGCGACGTGTGGATGCCCGAGCTGGCGCCCACCACGCTGGCCTGCGGCGCGATCCTGTTCGCCACCTCGATGGGCGCCTTCGGCACCGCTTTCACGCTGGCGAGCAAGTTCGAGGTGATCCCGATCACCATCTACAACGAGTTCACCAACTACGCCAACTTCGCGCTGGCCGCGTCGCTGTCGATCGCGCTGGGCGTCGTGACTTGGCTGGTGCTGTTCGTGGCGCGCCGCTTCGGTGCGAACCCCGTCGCACGCTGAGGTCCGCACCATGCGCAAGAACACTCAACCGAAGGCTCCGTTCCTGTTCGCAGTGACGGCGATCGTGAGCCTCTTCATGATCGCCCCCATGCTGCTGTCGGTGATGGCCGGGCTGGTCAACAACTACAGCGCTGGCCTCAAGAGCGGCCTCACGCTGCGCTGGCTGTCCGAGGTATGGGAGAACTACGGCGGCACCGTGGGGTGGTCGCTCGCGCTGGCCGCTGCCTGCGTCGCCGGCACGGTGCTGCTGGGCGTGCCCTGCGCCTACGCGCTGGCGCGCAGCCGCTCGCGCGCGGCGCGCATCTTCGAGGAACTGCTGACGTTGCCGGTCGCGGTGCCGGGGCTGGCCACGGCGCTCGCGCTGATCCTCGCCTACGGCCAGCTCACGGCCTTCCGCCAGAGCTTCGCATTCATCCTCGTCGGCCACATCGTTTTCACGCTGCCCTTCATGGTTCGCACCGTGGGCTCGGCCTTCCAGCGCGACGAACTGCTCGCGCTCGAGGAGGCCGCGCGCTCGCTGGGCGCGAACTTCCGCCAGCGCTTCATGGGCATCCTGGTGCCCGCGGTGTTCCCGGCCATCGTGGCCGGCAGCCTGATGGTGTTCACGCTCTCGGTGGGCGAGTTCAACCTCACCTGGATGCTGCACACGCCGCTCACCCGCACCCTGCCCGTGGGCCTGGCCGACAGCTACGCCTCGATGCGCATCGAGATCGGATCGGCCTACACGCTGGTCTTCTTCGCCGTCATCCTTCCGGTGCTGTGGGGCCTGCAGTACCTTGCCAACCTGATTCAGAAGCGCCATGGAACTTGAACGTATCCCCATCGACATCGCCAACTGCGCGAAGACTTATGCCGACGGCACGCGCGGCCTGCAGCCCACCAGCCTGCGCGTGGAGGCCGGCGAGGTGCTGGCGCTGCTCGGCCCCTCGGGCTGCGGCAAGACCACGCTGCTGCGGCTGATCGCCGGGCTGGAATCGCCCGACGCGGGCAGCCGCATCGTCTTCGGCGACCAGGACGTCACGCAGCGCCCGGTGGAGCATCGCGGCGTGGGCATGGTGTTCCAGAGCTACGCGCTCTTTCCGCAGATGACCGTGGCGGCCAACATCGGCTACGGGTTGCGCATCCGGGGCGTGTCGGCCGAAGAGGAAAAGCGCAGCGTCGGCGAACTGGTCGACCTGGTGCGGCTGGGCGGCCTGGAGAACAAGCGCCCCTCCGAGCTTTCCGGCGGCCAGCGCCAGCGCGTGGCCCTGGCGCGCGCGGTGGCGGTGCGCCCGCGAGTGCTGCTGCTCGACGAGCCGCTGGCCGCGCTCGACGCCAAGCTCAAGGAGTCGCTGCGCGACGAGCTGGCCGAGCTGCTGCGCCGCCTGCACATCACGGCCATCCACGTCACGCACGACCAGCAGGAGGCGCTCGCCATCGCCGACCGGCTCGCGGTGATGCGTGCCGGCCGCATCGTGCAGGTGGGCCGCGGCGAAGACCTGTACCGCGCGCCCTCGCATCCCTTCGTGGCCGAGTTCCTGGGCCGGGTCAACCGGCTGGAGCGCGGGCAGGACGCCATCGCTCAGGGCGTTGTCCGACTCGGAGGAACGACCCTGCCCTGCCCGCAGGCGTGGCGCAGCCATGCGACCCTGCTGGTGCGGCCCGAGGACATCGAGGTCGGCACGCCCCAGCTCGACTGGGGCGCCGCCATTGTCGAGCGCCGCACCTTCCTCGGCGACCGCGTGCAGCTGCACCTGCGCGCGCAGGACCAGCCCATGCTGGTGGCCGACGTGGGGCGCGACAATCCTTTCGGGCCGGGCGACACGGTGGGGCTCCGCATCCAGCCCGAACGCCTGATGACGTCGCAGGAAGAAACCATCGCATGACGACGACAGAAACCGCCAACACCATCCTGGTCCAGCTCACAGACCTGCACATCCGCGAGCCGGGCCGGCTGGCCTACGGCCGCATCGACACGGCTCCCTACCTGGAGCGCGCGGTGCAGTCGGTGCTCGCGCTGCGCCAGCAGCCCGACGCTGTGGTCGTCACCGGCGACCTGACCGACTTCGGCCGCGCCGCCGAGTACGAGCACCTCGCCCGCCTGCTGGCCCCGCTGACCATGCCGGTCTACCTGATGCCCGGCAACCACGACGACCGCGACCAGCTGCGCCGCAGCTTTCCTGGCCACCCCTACCTGGGCGCGGAAGACGGCGGCTTCATCCAGTATTCGGTGCGCATCGGCGCGCTGCGGCTGCTCACGCTCGACACCTGCGTGCCCCGCGCCAGCCACGGCGCGCTGTGCGAGAAACGCCTGGCCTGGCTCGAAGCGCAGTTGGACGCCTGCCGCGGCGAGCCAGTCGTCATCGCCATGCACCATCCGCCCTTCGAGACGCTGATCGGCCACATGGACGAGATCGGCCTGCTGGAGGGCGCCGAAGCGCTCGAAGCCCTGGTCTCGCGCTATCCGAACGTCGAGCGCATCATCTGTGGCCACCTGCACCGGGCCATCGACGTGCGTTTCGGCGGCACCATCGCCTCGACCTCTCCGGCACAGGCCCATCAGGTCTGCCTCGACCTGGCGCCCGACGCCGACTCGGCCTGGACGCTGGAGCCGCCCTCGTTCCGGGTGCACGCCTGGTCCGCGCGCGGGCGCCGGCTCGTTACCCATCTGGCCGCCTCCGGAAGTTTCGAGGGGCCTTACCCCTTCCACGACAACGGAGCGCTGATCGACTAGCCCTGAGCGCTCACTTGTGGAAAATGGGGTCGAAACGAAGCAAAACGAAAAGAAAGGATAGAACCCGACCTCCATGAAGCACCTCCTGAATCTGCTGGCGGCGGTGGCCCTGCTGGTCTGGGGCACGCACCTGGTCCGAACCGGTGTTCTTCGCGTGTTCGGCGCCAACCTGCGCAAGATCCTCGTGCAGAGCATGCGCAACCGCTTCACGGCCGCCCTCTCGGGCATTGGCGTGACGGCGCTGGTGCAGTCGAGCACCGCCACCTCGCTCATGACCTCGTCCTTCGTCGGACAGGGCCTGGTCACGCTGCCGGCCGCGCTGGCGGTGATGCGGGGCGCAGACGTGGGCACGGCGCTGATCTCGGTGCTGTTCTCGGCAGACCTTTCGTGGCTCTCGCCGATGTTTATCTTCGTGGGGGTGGTGCTCTTCATCACGCGCTCGGCCACCGTGGCGGGGCGCGTCGGCCGGGTGCTGATCGGGCTGGGCCTGATGCTGCTGGCGCTGCAACTGGTGGTGGAAGCCACCGAACCGCTCTTCTCCTCGCCGGCCATCCGCGCGTTGCTCGCGTCGATCAACAGCGACGTGCTGCTGGAGATCACCATCGGCTCGGTGCTGGCCATCGTGGCCTATTCGAGCCTGGCGGTGGTGCTGCTGGTGGCGGCCATGGCCACCTCGAACGTGGTGCCGCTGGACGTGGCGCTCGGGCTGGTGCTCGGCGCCAACCTGGGCAGCGGCCTGCTGGCGGTGCTGACCACGGCCAAGTCGGCGGTATCGGTGCGGCAGGTGACCATCGGCAACCTGCTCTTCAAGGCGCTGGGCGTGGCCATCGTGGCGCCCTTCGTCGGCCTGTGGATCCGCTACGTGCAGCCCGAGCTGCCGAACCAGACGCACGGCGTGGTGCTGTTCCACCTGGCATTCAACGTGGTGATCAGCGTGGGCTTCATTGGCCTCACCCAGCTGGTCGCAAGACTGGTGACGCACATGCTGCCCCAGCCGCAGCAACCGGCGGGCTCCACGCGGCCACATCACTTGGACCCCTCGGCGCTTTCGACGCCCTCGCTCGCCATTTCGAACGCCGCGCGCGAGGCGCTGCACCAGGCCGACGTGGTGGAGACCATGCTGATCGGCATCCTGGACGTGATCCGCCACAACGACCTGCGGCTGGCGCAGGAGCTGCGCCAGCTCGACGACACGGTGGACCAGCTCTACTCGGCGATCAAGTACTACATGACACGCATCTCGCGCGAGGCGCTGGGCGAGGAGGAAAGCCGCCGCTGGACCGACATCATCAGCTTCACGATCAACATGGAGCAGATCGGCGACATC
The DNA here is from genome assembly GCF_048305045.1 of Variovorax sp. 278MFTsu5.1. NCBI lineage: Bacteria > Pseudomonadati > Pseudomonadota > Betaproteobacteria > Burkholderiales > Comamonadaceae > Variovorax > Variovorax sp. 278MFTsu5.1. The sequence continues at coordinate 1,612,149 of NZ_CP157622.1, read as the reverse complement.
ATCGAGCGCGTGATCATCGACGTGGAAGACAAGAAGATCAAACCGCAGCGCAACTTCTCCGAGGCCGGCATGGCCGAGATCGTCGAGCTGCACGGGCGGCTGGTGGCGAACCTGCGGCTGAGCATGAGCGTGTTCCTCAACGGCAACGTGCGCGACGCGCAGAAGCTGCTGGAGGAAAAGGCGCGCTTTCGCGACCTGGAGCGGGCCTACGCCACCACCCACCTCGACCGGCTGTCGGACCGCACCACCCTGAGCATCGAGACCAGCTCGCTGCACATCGACCTGATCAGCGACCTGAAGCGCATCAACTCGCACATCTGCTCGATCGCGTATCCGATCCTGGAGTCGGCCGGGGCGCTGGCACCCAGCCGGCTGAGGGAATCGCGGCTGGGGAAGATCGAGGGCTGAGCGCCCTCCCGACTCCCGGCTGCTTTCTTACTTGGCCTGCTCGGCCGTCTTCAGCACCGCGGTCTCGTCACGCCCGCGCCGCGCATAGCGCTGCGCCAGCACCGCGCAGACCATCAGCTGCATCTGGTGGAACAGCATCAGCGGCAGCACGATCGCGCCCACCGCATGCGAGGCGAAGAGCACCTTCGCCATCGGGATGCCGCTGGCCAGGCTCTTCTTGGAGCCGCAGAAGACGATGGTGATCTCGTCTTCCGTGTCGAAGCCCAGCTTGCGCGCCAACAGGGTCGTGAGGCTCAGCGCCAGGCCCAGCACCACCGCGCACACCACCAGCAGGCCGACCAGCGCGTGCGCCGGCACCTGCTTCCACAGCCCCTCGATGACGGCCGCGCTGAAGGCGGTGTAGACCACCAGCAGGATCGAGCCCTGGTCGACGAACTTCAGCACCGCGGCGCGGCGCTGGATCCACTTGCCGATCAGCGGGCGCAGCAGGTGGCCCGCCGCGAAGGGCACCATCAGTTGCAGCAGGATGCGGCCGATGGAATCCAGCGAGGAAGAAGCCGCATGGCCGCCGCTGGGGACCACCACCAGGTTGACCAGCACCGGCGTGATGAAAACGCCCAGCAGGGTAGAGGCCGATGCGCTGCAGATGGCCGCGGGCATGTTGCCCCGGGCCATCGCGGTGAAGGCGATGGCCGACTGCACGGTGGCCGGCAGCACGCACAGGTACAGCACGCCGGTGTAGAGCTCGGGCGTCACCAGCGGCAGCAGGAATGGCTTGAGCACCAGCCCGAGCACCGGGAACAGCACGAAGGTGCTGCCGAACACCAGCAGGTGCAGCCGCCAGTGCATGAGCCCGTTGACGATCGCCTCGCGCGACAGCTTGGCCCCGTGCAGGAAGAACAGCAGGCCGATGGCCACGGTGGTCAGTCCCTCGAAGAAGTGCGCGAGCTGCCCGCTGGCCGGCAGCAGGCTGGCGAGGGTCACGACCGAGAGAAGCGCGAGGGTGAAGTTGTCGGGAAGAAAACGGGGGCGGGACATGTTGCAACCTGGACGAACGCCGCGCGTTGCAGGCGCGCAGGCCGACTCAGCAGGGGAATTTGTGATTTCCGCGCATGAATCTGGTCGCCACTTTGCGGAGCCCGGCGCGTGCTCCTCGCGCCTTCAAGGGGTGATTTTCGGTCAGTTCCGGCATCGCTGCCGGGCAGCCCGGGAATGCCCCACCACGGCGCTTCAGTGTGCCGTGCTCGAACTGAACTGCGCCTGACGACGGCGCTGGCAGTAGTCGATCAGGTCGTCGATCTCGGTGGCCTTGTCGAACACCGCGTCGGCGCCCAGGTGGACGCACTTGCGCCGCATGTCGGGCGTGGCGTAGTTGCTGAGCACCACGATCTTCTGCGCGGGGCTGCGGTTGCGGCAGGCTTCCAGCACGCGAAAGCCGGTACCGTCCTTCAGGAACAGGTCGACGATGGCCAGGTCCCATTGCGAAAGGTTGCCCGAGAGCCAGCGCGAACCCTCGGCCTCGGTTTCCGCCTCGCCCACCGGCTCGACCCTCGCCACCTCCCGCAGCGTGCCCGCGAGGTTGCGGCGGATGGTGGGGTTGTCCTCGACGATGAAGGTGCGAACGGTGGTCATTGGGAGTGCTTGCCTCTGTGCTGTATCCACAGGCTACAAATTGCTCGTGGCACAAGTCGAAGGCATGACACCCCTGCGCCGGTAGGACAAGACCGGCGCGCCCTGCTGCCCCGGAGTCAGAGCGTGAGGATCGTGCAGCCCGTGGTCTTGCGCGCTTCCAGGTCGCGGTGCGCCTGCTGCACGTCGGCCAGCGGGTAGCGCTGGTCGATCGGAATCTTCACCGCACCGCTGCGCACCACCGCGAACAGGTCGTCGGCCATCGCCTGCGTGCTCTCGCGCGTGGCCATGTGGGTGAAGAGCGTGGGCCGGGTGATGTAGAGCGAGCCCTTGGAGGCCAGCACGCCGAGGTTGACCGGCGGCACCGGGCCCGAGCCGTTGCCGAAGATGGCCAGCAGGCCGAACGGGCGCAGGCAGTCGATGGAACCCTCGAAGGTGTCCTTGCCCACCGAGTCGTACACCACCTTCACGCCCTTGCCGCCGGTGATCTCCTTCACGCGCGCCGCGAAGTTCTCGGTGCTGTAGTTGATGGCGTGGGCCGCGCCGTGCTCCAGCGCGAGCTTGCACTTGGCGTCGCTGCCGGCCGTGCCGATCAGTTGCAGGCCCAGCGCCTTGGCCCACTGGCAGGCGATCAGCCCGACCCCGCCCGCAGCCGCGTGGAACACGATGAAGTCGCCGGCCTGCAGGCCTTCGGCCGGCAGCGTCTTCTTCAGCAGGTACTGCGTGGTCAGGCCCTTGAGCATCATGGCCGCGCCGGTCTCGAAGGAAATGTCGTCGGGCAGCTTGCAGACGTTCTTCGCCGGCATCACGCGAAGCTCGCTGTAGGCGCCGGGCGGCTGGCTGGCATAGGCGGCGCGGTCTCCGGCTTTCAGATGCGTGACGCCCTCGCCCACCGCCTCGACCACGCCCGAGGCCTCCATGCCGAGCTGCAGCGGCATCTGGAAGGGGTAGAGCCCGCTGCGCTGGTAGGTGTCGATGAAGTTCAGGCCCACGGCCTTGTGGCGGATGCGGATCTCGCCCGGGCCGGGCTCGCCGACATCCACCTCGACGATCTTGAGTTCTTCGGGACCGCCATGGCGGTCGATACGGACGGCTTTGCTCTTCATCGTTGCGGTCTCCACGCTCTGGAAAGGAAGGAAGGGGAAAGAGAAGGGGAAGGCATCCTGCCATGTTTGAGCTTCCGGCGACGGCGCGGGGAATCATTGCCCGGTAGAGTCGGCGGCCATGCAGACACAGCCGCAGCGCCTCGCTCCCCTCACCGTCTTCCTTCTCGTCGTTCCTCCGCTGCTCTGGGCCGGCAATGCCGTGGTCGGCCGGCTGATGCGGGAGCTGGTCTCGCCGCTCACGCTGAACTTCGTGCGCTGGGTCATCGCCTTCGTGCTCCTGCTGCCGCTGGCCGCGCAGGTGCTGCGCCGCGACAGCCCGCTGTGGGCGCACTGGAAGCGCTACGCCGTGCTCGGGCTGCTTGGCATCGGCCTGTACAACGCCTTCCAGTACCTGGCGCTGCAGACCTCCACGCCCATCAACGTGACGCTGGTCGGCTCGAGCCTGCCGCTGTGGATGCTGGCGGTGGGCGCCCTCTTCTTCCGCGCGCGCATCAGCGGCCGCGAGATCGGCGGCGCCCTGTTGTCGATGGCGGGCGTGCTGCTGGTGCTCAGCCGCGGCGAATGGCAACAACTGCTCGGGCTGCGGCTGGTGCCGGGCGATCTGTACATGATCCTGGGCACCATCTCGTGGGCCTTCTACAGCTGGCTGCTGGCGCGCACGCACGAGCCCGCGGCCGTGCGCAAGGACTGGGCCGCGTTCCTGATGGCGCAGCTGGTGTTCGGCCTCGCGTGGTCGGGCGCGCTGGCCGCCGGCGAATGGACGCTGACGCCCGCGCACATCGAGCTCGGCTGGCCGCTGGTCGCGGCGATGCTGTTCATCGGCATCGGACCTGCCGTGGTGGCGTACCGCTGCTGGGGCACCGGCGTGCAGCGCGCGGGGCCGCAGGCGGCGAGCATCTTCATGAACCTCACGCCGCTGTTCGCGGCGGTGCTGTCGGCGGCCTTCCTGCGGGAGCCGCCGCACTGGTATCACGGCGCGGCGTTCCTGCTGATCGTGGGCGGGATCGTGGTCGCGTCGCGCCGCTGAGCGCAGCCCTCAGGCGAAGAGCCGCGCCAGGTCGGCCTGCTCGCGCATCCAGCGCGGCGCCTGGGCCTTGTCCACCACGCGCCAGGCATAGCCCGGGCGGTCGTAGAGATCGCGCCCGGAGGCCAGCAGCGCGGGAATGTCGATGGCATCGAGAAAGGCCTGGGAGTTGTATTCCTGGTGCGCGAAGCCCCGGATCTTGGCGCGCACCGCGTCCTCGCTCATCGCAAGGTACGAGAAGTGCCAGCCGGCATCCGCCAGGATCAGCGCCGGCTGCGCGCCGCTGCGCACGCGCATGCGAAGCTGGTCGGGCGTGAGCCTGTCCAGCGTTGCGCGCGTGGCCGCCACCGTCCACACCGAAGACGCCTCGGGCCCCTCGACGTTGCGGTAGTTCGCGTAGAAATAGTAGAAGGCCAGGCACAGGCCGAACACATCGTGCCGCCGGTCGTCGCGCATCGCGCGGACGATCTCGGCGCGCGGGATCTCGTCCGCGTCAGACACCATCACGAGGTCGCGCGCCGCCGCATCGTGCAGGCCTCGCATGACCTGGTTGCGCTGGAACTTCTCGCGTATCCAGAAGCCGGACTTCGGCGTGTCGGAATGCCAGTCGCCCACCACCGCCGCGGCATCGGCTGCCTCGTCGACCACCGGCATGTCGTGCACCGCGATGTAGCGGATGCGCGGCAGGAAGGCCGCGATGCGCGGGTCGGCGGCGTCGAAGCGCAGGGCCTTCGGCTCGCCGCTGAAGGTGCGGTCGGCCTCGACGATGACGAAGCAATCGACCACCTCCGACAGCTCGTGCAGCCGCGCCGCGAGGATGTCGGCCTCACCGTTGTAGGTGATGCAGTCGTAGACCCTGCGAGCGGGCACTGCTGCCACCGTCGCCTCGGGCTCCTGCGCGAACTCGATGCGGTAGCCGTTGCGCTCGAACATCTGAAGGATGTCGCGCTCGCCATACCAGCCGTCGAGCTGCGACAGCGGAATCAGCGAGCGCAGCGTGAGCGGCGACAGGCTCGCGAGCTGCCGCACTTTCGCGTGATGCCCGAAGAGCCGCATCGCGTCGTAGCCATGGTGCAGCTGCGGCCCCGCGTGCTCGATGGCGAAGCCGCGCGCCAGTTCCAGCGGCGCGAAGCGCATGCCTACGGCTTCGAGCGCGGGACGCAGCACGCCGCTGAGCTGCACGTCCTCCAGCAGCGCGTTGTGGTTCCAGTGCATCCCCAGCGGCTCGCCGCCGACCACCTCGGGCGGCGGGATCTCCACGCGGATCTGCGGATGGTCCACCAGCGCGCGCATGAAGCGCCGGCTGCGCAGGCTGAAGCCGCCGTTCTGTATCGGCGTGACGACGTGGCCGGGCTTGCCGAGCTCGTCGGCCCACTCGAAACGGTTGCGCCAGTAGGTGCCTTGGGGGGCGTCGATCTTCGCGAGGTGGATGGGCGCGCCGATGTAGTCGCAGTCCAGGAACTCGTCGCTCCAGTTGGCGGCGTTGACGACCCAGCCGTCTTCCTGCACCACGAGCGCGAACTCGGTCTGCACCACGCGCCAGAGCGCGAACATCATGAACCAGCTGTACTCGTGGTAGTTCAGCGGTTCGATCGGCAGATGCTCGATGCCGGGCGGCAGGTCGTCGGGCGCCTTCGGGCTGCACAGCAGCGCGCGGGCGCCGGGCATCTGCGCCTGGCTGTGCCGCAGCGCCAGCGCCGCGCCGCGCGCGTCGAGCAGGCCGGTGACCGAGACCAGCGTTATTTCTTCGAATGACTCCCTGCTCACGATGCGCCTCCCGCCGCTCTCGTGAACCGCGCTCAGTAGGTGCCGGGGTAGGCGCCGCCGTCGGCCAGGATGTTCTGGCCGGTCATGTAGCCGGCCTGCATGCTGCACAGGAACGCGCAGATGGCACCGAACTCCGCCGGCGTGCCGAAGCGCTTGGCCGGGATGTTCTTCTTGCGGGCTTCCCACACGGTGTCGAAGTCCTGGCCCGACTTCTGCGCGGCGCCGGCCATCGTGCCCTTGAGGCGGTCGGTGTCGAAGGAACCCGGCAGCAGGTTGTTGATGGTCACGCCCTGCGCTGCCACCGCCGTGCGCGCCACGCCGGCCACGAAGCCGGTGAGGCCGCTGCGCGCGCCGTTCGACAGGCCCAGGATGTCGATGGGCGACTTCACCGAGCTCGACGTGATGTTCACGATGCGGCCGTAGCCGCGCCTGGCCATGCCGTCCACCGTGGCCTTGATGAGCTCGATCGGCGTGAGCATGTTGGCGTCGACCGCCTTGATCCAGGCCTCGCGGTCCCAGTTGCGGAAGTCGCCGGGCGGGGGGCCGCCGGCGTTGGTGACGACGATGTCGAAGTCATGGCCCAGGGCGAACACCGCGGCGCGGCCGGCCTCGGTGGTGATGTCGGCGGCCACGTGCTTGACGAAGGGACCCGAGGCACCAGCCGCCTCGGCCAGCTTCTTCGCGGCGGCTTCCAGCGCCTCGGCGCCGCGCGCCACGATCACCACGTTCACGCCCTCGCGCACCAGCGCCTCGGCGCAGCCGTAGCCCAGCCCCTTGCTCGCGCCGCACACCAGCGCGATCTTGCCTGCAATACCCAGATCCATGTTCTTGCTCCAGTGAAAACAAAAGGCGCCAGGGGCTTCAGCGCCCCTTGCGCGTGAAAACGAAAATGCCCGCGATCACGAGCACGGTACCCGCCGCGATCCACGGCGTGAACGGCTCGCCAAGTATGACCACCCCCATGAGGATGGTCGACAGCGGCCCGATCATGCCGGTCTGGGCCGCCATCGCGGGGCCGATGCGCTCGATGGCCATCATCACCATCAGCACCGGCACCGCCGTGCACAGCGTGGCGTTGAGCACCGAAAGCCAGATCACCTCGGGCACCACCGCCATCGCCACGCTCATCGGCCGCGTCAGCACGAACTGCAATATGCACAGCACGCAGGCCACCGTGGTCGCCAGCCCCACGAGCCTGAGCGACCCCAGCCGCTTGACGAACTCGCCGCTGTAGACGAGGTAGCCCGCGTAGCTCACCGCGCTCAGGAACACCAGGAAGGCGCCCCAGGCCGCCGCGCCGCCGCCCTTGCCGCCGCCACCGGTCCAGAGTTCGTGGCCGAACACCAGCAGCACGCCGGCATAGCTCACGACCATGCCCAGCACCTGCGGGCGCGTCGGGTGGCGCCGGTAGAGCAGCCAGCCGAAGAACAGCACCAGCGTGGGGTTGAGATAAAGAATCAGCCGCTCGAAGCTGGCCGAGATGTAGGCCAGCCCGGCAAAGTCGAGAAAGCTCGCGAGGTAGTAGCCCGAGAAGCCCAGGCCGATCACGCCGATCCAGTCACGCCCGGTGAGCGCCGGCTTGCCGCGCCCGGCCCACCACGCCATCAGCGCGAAGAGCGGCAGCGCGAACAGCATGCGCAGCATGATGAGCGTGACCGCGTCCACGCCGTAGCGGTACGCGAGCTTGACGATGATGGCCTTGCCGCTGAACGCGATGGCGCCCAGCGTGGCCAGCACGAGGCCGGTGGCGATGCCTTTTCTGGCGGCATCGCGGGAAGGTGGGGGGGAGATGCCTGCCGACGCGGCTGTCTTGTTCATCCCCCGATCATCGCGGCAAGCGCAAACCCCTGGCTTGCGCTCAGTACCCCGCGGCCACGCCGTCGCGGCGCGGGTCGCTGGCGGCCACGTAGCCTTCCACCGAGGGCTCGCCCGCGCGCCAGATGAACTGGCCGGCGCCGAAGTCCTGGTACGAGTCGTTGATCACTTCCAGGTGATGGCCCAGGTCGCGCAGGCCCTGCACCGTGGCCGGGTTCATCGCGGCCTCGACGTTGATCTCCAGCCCCGCGTTGAAGCGCCAGCGCGGCGCGTCGCAGGCGGCCTGCGGGTTCTGCCTGTAGTCGAGCATGCGCACCAGCGTCTGCATGTGGCCCTGCGGCTGCATGTTGCCGCCCATCACGCCGAAGCTCATGACCGGCTGGCCGTCCTTGGTGAGGAAGGCCGGGATGATGGTGTGGAACGGCCGCTTGCCCGGCGCCACCACGTTCGGGCTTTCCGCCTTCAGGCTGAAGCCGTGGCCGCGATTCTGCAGGCTGATGCCGTACTCGGGCTCCACGCAACCCGAGCCGAAGCCCATGTAGTTGCTCTGGATGAAGCTCACCATCATGCCGCTCTCGTCGGCGGCCGTGAGGTAGATGGTGCCGCCCTTGACCGGGTTGCCGGCCTTGAAGTCCTGCGCCTTCTTCGGGTCGATGAGGCGGGCGCGCGAGGCCAGGTACGCGTCGTCGAGCATCTGCTCGGTCGTCACTTCCATGGTCTTGCGCTCCGACACGTAGCGGTACACGTCGGCGAAGGCCAGCTTCATGGCCTCGATCTGCAGGTGCTGCGATTGCACCGAGTCGACCGGCAGCGAGGCTATGTCGAACTTCTCCAGGATGCCCAGCGCGATCAGCGCCGCGATGCCCTGGCCGTTCGGCGGGATCTCGTGCAGCGTGTGGCCGCGGTAGTCGCGCGAGATGGGCTTGACCCACTCGGGCTGGTAGGCCGCGAGGTCGGCCACGGTGAGCGCGCCGCCCTGTTCAGCGGAGAACCTGGCCAGCGCCTCGGCGATCTCGCCGTTGTAGTAGGCCTCGCCCTTGGTGCGGGCAATGGCCTTCAGTGCACGTGCGGCGGCCGTGAAGTGGAACATCTCGCCGACTTCGGGCGCGCGGCCCCAGGGCAGGAAGGTCTGGGCGAAGCCCGGCTGCGACTGCAGGATCGGCGTGGCCGCAGCCCACTTGCCCTGCACCACCGGCGGCACGAGGTAGCCGCGCTCGGCGATGTCGATGGCCGGCGCCAGCAGGTCGGCAAAGGGCAGCTTGCCGAAGCGCTCGCTCAGCGCCACCCAGCCGCGCACCGCGCCCGGCACCGTGACCGAGTCGATGCCGCGCATTGGCGGCGTGGCGGCATCGGCGCCGTACTTGTTCTTGAAGTACTCGGGCGTCCAGGCCTTGGGCGCGGGACCCGAGGCGTTGAGGCCGTGCAGTTCCTTGCCGTCCCACAGGATGCAGAAGGCGTCGCTGCCCAGGCCGTTGCTCACGGGCTCGACCAGCGTCATCACGGCGGCGGTGGCGATGGCCGCGTCGACCGCGTTGCCGCCCTGCTGCAGGATGCGCAGGCCGGCCTGCGAGGCCAGCGGGTGCGAGGTCGACACCACGTTGCGCGCAAAGATCGGGATGCGCGTGGAGAGATAGGGGTTGGCGTAGTCAAACTTCATAACGTGCCTTCAAAGATGACTTGAACAATCGGGAACACCGAGGAACCGGCTTTGCCGGGCCTCTGGTGTTGCCCCCGGTGGGGGTTGGCGAAGCGACACGAAGTGCGCGAAGACTGGGGGCGAGCCTGTCACTCGTTGGTGATCTTGCGGTCTACGACGATCTTTTTCCACTTGGCGGCATCGGTCGCAACCATCTTCGCGAACTGGTCGGGCGTACCGGGCACCGCGGGTTCGATGCCCAGGCGCGCCAGCTTTTCCTTCACCTCGGGGTCGGCCAGCGCGTCGTTGGCGGCCTTGTTGATCTTCGCGACGATGTCCGCCGGCAGGTTCTTCGGACCGTAGAAGCCGAACCAGGTGTTCGACTCGTAGCCCGGCAGCGTGTCGGCGATGGGCGGCAGTTCGGGTGCCAGCGGACTGCGCTTGAGCGAAGTGACGCCCAGCGCGCGCAGGCGGCCGTCGCGCACGTGCGGCATGCCGGTGGGCAGCGAGTCGAACAGGACGTCGACCTTGCCGCTGATCAGGTCGGGAATGGCCAGCGCCGTGCCCTTGTAGGGAATGTGCGTGACGAACACGCCGGCCTGCGCCTTGAAGAGCTCCGCCGTGAGCTGCACGATGGTGCCGTTGCCGCTCGATGCGTAGTTGAGCTTGCCGGGGTTCTTCTTCGCGTAGTCGATCCACTCGCGCACCGTCTTCGCGGGCGAATTGACCGGCACCAGCATGATGCTGGCCGCGTCGCCCACGTGCGCGATCGGCGTGAAGTCGCGCACCGTGTCGTAGGGCAGCTTGCTGATCGCGGGGCCGATGGCGTGCGTGCTCGTGGTGGCCAGCAGGATGGTGTAGCCGTCGGGCGCGGCCTTGGCGGCCTGGTCGGAGCCGATGGCGCCGCCGGCGCCGGGCTTGTTGTCCACCACCAGCGTGGTGCCCAGCTTGTCGCCCATCTTCTGCCCCAGCGTGCGGGCGAAGAGATCAGTGGCGCCCGCGGCCGGGAACGGAACGATCAGCCGGATCGGCTTGTTCGGATAGCCCTGCGCCAGGCTGGCGGACGAGGCGGCCATGCCGAGCGCGACGGCGAGCACCTGGATGAACTGGAGGCGTTTCATGTGCGGGAAAGAATTCTGTGCCAGTGGGAACCGAGCATGCTATGCACCGCTGGCGCATCAAGCCAGATAATTCGGCTTATTCAACTATCAATGCCGTTTATGACACGAGTCCCAGCCGAAGAGATCTCGCTGCAGCAGTTGCGGGCACTGGCGGCGGTGGCCGAAACCGGCAGCTTCACGCTGGCGGCCGAGGCCCTGCAGCTCACCCAGCCCGCCATCAGCCACCTGATCAAGCGGCTCGAGGAAGAACTGGCGCAGCCGCTGGTGGTGCGCGGGCGCCGCATCCGCATGACCAACGCGGGCCAGATGATGGTCGACACCGCCGTGCGCGCGCTGCGGCTGATCGACGACTCGGTCGGCGCCTGCCGCTCCCAGTCGCAGCTGCGCGAAGGCCGCATCGTGCTGGCCGTGGGTCACCTGACCGCGGGCGCCCTGCTGCCGCCGCTGCTGGGCCGCTTCTCGCAGAAGCACCCCACGCTCGCGGCCACGCTGCTCGACAGCACGGCCGAGCAGATGATTTCGCGCGTGCTCTCGCAGGAGGCCGACCTGGGCTTCGGCTCGGACATCGGCCAGAAGCATTCCGAGCTGGCGACCGAGCCGCTCTTCACCGAGCGCATGGCCCTTTTCGTGCGCGACGACCATCCGCTGGCCCAGCACGAATCGGTCGAGGCCAGACAGCTTGAGGGGCTGCCCTTCATTCACGTGAACCCCGACGCCAACGTGTGGCGCGCCGTGAGCCGCCAGCTGGCGAGCGTGGCCAACGTGTATCCGCAGGTGGTGCACCACGTCTCGATGCTGTCCACCGCCTTCGGCCTCATACAGGCCGGCGCGGGCGTAGCGCTGGCGCCGCGCTATGTGGAAGTGCTGATGCCCGGCAACCTTCGCGCCGTGGGCGTGACGCGGCCCGTGCTGGAGTACCCGGTGGTCGCCATCCGGCTGGCCAAGCATCCGCTGAGCCCGGCGGCGATGGCCTTCCTGGCGATGGCGCGGCAGCACATGAAGCCGCCGCGCGCGGGCAAGCTCTGAAGGGGAGCGGACAGCCGAACGCAGAAGAAATACAAAAATCACGCGAAGGTCGCGGAAGAAACCATGAAAACTTCTTCGATCTTCCTTCTGCGACCTCTGCGAAACTTTCGCGACTTCTGCGTTCGGCTGTCCGAATCCTCTCCCCCAAAACAAAAACGGCGCCCGAAGGCGCCGTCGTGCAGAGCGTAAAGGATCAGTCTTCGACGAAGGCCTCTTCGCGCTTCGACTTCACGGCCGGCAGCAGCACGATGATCAGCAGCAGGGCTGCCGCGGCCAGCAGGCTCGCCGAGATCGGGCGCGTCACGAACACGCTCCAGTCGCCACGCGACAGCAGCAGCGAACGGCGCAGGTTCTCTTCCATCATCGGGCCCAGGATGAAGCCCAGCAGCAGCGGCGCAGGCTCGCAACCCAGCTTGAAGAAGGTGTAGCCCACCAGGCCGAAGATGCCCACCATCCAGATGTCGAAGGTGTTGTTGTTGGTCGAGTACACCCCGATCGCGCAGAACAGAACGATGGCCGGGAACAGGTACTTGTAGGGCACCGACAGCAGCTTGATCCACATGCCGATCAGCGGCAGGTTCAGGATGATGAGCATCGCGTTGCCCAGCCACATCGAGGCGATCAGGCCCCAGAACAGCTCGGGGTTGCTGGTCATCACCTGCGGTCCCGGCTGGATGTTGTGGATGGTCATCGCGCCCACCATCAGCGCCATCACCGCGTTGGGCGGAATGCCCAGCGTCAGCAGCGGGATGAAGGAGGTCTGCGCGCCAGCGTTGTTGGCCGACTCGGGAGCCGCCACGCCGCGGATGTTGCCCTTGCCGAAGGGAACTTCGCCCGCCTTCAGCTTGGTCTTCTTCTCGATCGTGTAGGCAGCGAAGGCAGCCAGCAGCGCACCGCCGCCCGGCAGGATGCCCAGGGCCGAGCCCAGCGCAGTGCCGCGCAGCACCGCGGGAATCATGCGCTTGAAGTCGTCCTTGGTCGGGAACAGGCCCGAAACCTTGGCGGTGAACACTTCACGCTCGTCGTCCGGGCGCGAGAGGTTCGCGATGATTTCGCCGTAGCCGAACACGCCCATGGCGATGGCCACGAAGCCGATGCCGTCGGTGAGCTCCGGAATGTCGAAGCTGTAGCGCGCGACGCCCGAATTCACGTCGGTGCCGACCAGGCCCATCAGCAGGCCCAGCACGATCATCGCGATGGCCTTGAGCAGCGAGCCCGAGGCCAGCACCACGGCGCCGATCAGGCCCAGGATCATCAGCGAGAAGTATTCGGCGGGGCCGAACTTGAAGGCCAGCTCGGTCAGCGGCGGCGCGAAGGCGGCCAGGATCAGCGTGCCCACGCAGCCCGCGAAGAACGAACCCAGGCCGGCGGCGGCGAGCGCCGGACCCGCACGGCCCTTGCGCGCCATCTGGTAGCCGTCGATCACGGTCACCACCGACGAGGATTCGCCCGGCAGGTTGACCAGAATGGCCGTGGTGGAGCCGCCGTACTGGGCGCCGTAGTAGATGCCGGCCAGCATGATCAGCGCCGACACGGGCGGCAGCGCGTACGTGGCCGGCAGCAGCATCGCGATGGTCGCGACCGGGCCGATGCCCGGGAGCACGCCGATCAGCGTGCCCAGGATGCAGCCGATCAGGCAGTACAGCAGGTTGGTGAAGGTAAAGGCAACGCCAAAACCCATCGAGAGGTGTTCAAACAATTCCATGATGTGGTCGGCTTTCTTCTCAACCGGTGATGAAGGTCGGCCAGACCTGGATCTGGAGCTTGAGCGCCCAGATGAAGGCGACGTAGCTGCCGACGGCCAGCACGGTGGCCAGGATCAGCACGCTGGGCAGCTTGAACTCGTGGCCCGCGAGGCTGGAGATGATCACCAGCGCGTAGATGGCGATGATCATGCCCATGGCCGGAACGCCGATGCTCGGCAGGCCGCCGAGCAGCACGCCGAAGGCGAGGTTGGCGCCGAGGATGAACACCACCTGCTTCCAGGCCCACTTGCCGATCTTCTCGCCGTCGGTGGTCTCGACGCTGAGCCCGGTGAACATGATCCCGAGGCCGATGAGGGCCATCAGGATGCCGAGCATCAACGGGAAGTAACCCGGTCCCATCCGGGCCCCGGTGCCCACGGTGTAGGTGGTGGCGCCCCATGCGAACGCCACGCCCACCACCGTGAACATCAGACCCGAGAAAAAGTCTTTCTGACTCTTGATCTTCACGAACAGTCTCCTCGAACAAATTTCGATGCGGGATTGTCGAGTCAGCTTCCGGTCAGGCCGATGTGGATTCCACTAACCAAAGTCTTAGGGATAACCCGGGAGCATCAGTCGCTCCCGGGGCTGGAACCGGGGCGGATCATTCCAGCGGAGGCGTGGCGCTCAGCACTTCTTCGATGGTGGTCACGCCCTCGGCCACGCGCAGCGCGCCGGCCAGCCGCAGCGGCCGCATGCCGTCGATCACGGCCTGGCGGCGCAGCCCGGCGAGGTTGGGCTCCTTCGTGACCTGGCTCTTGAACGGCTCGCTGACGCTCAGCAGTTCGTACAGCCCCATGCGGCCCATGTAGCCGGTCATGCGGCAGTCGACGCAGCCCACCGGCTTGTAGGCGCGCACCGAGCCGGTGATCTGCCAGGGCTTGACGATGGCCTCGAGCTTCTCGCGCGTGACGGTGTCGTCGGGCTGCTTGCAGTTGGGGCACAGCGTGCGCACGAGGCGCTGGGCGAGCACGCCAAGCATCACGGCGTTGATGAGGTACGAGGGCACGCCCAGTTCCATCAGCCGCGTGATGGCGCTCGGCGCGTCGTTGGTGTGCAGCGTGCTGAACACGAGGTGGCCGGTGAGCGCGGCCTGCACCGCCATCTCGGCGGTGGCGAGGTCGCGGATCTCGCCGACCATGATGATGTCCGGGTCCTGCCGCATCAGCGCGCGAAGGCCCTCGGTGAAGCCGAAGTCGAGCTGCGGCTGCACCTGCGTCTGGTTGAAGGAGGTCTCGATCATTTCGATCGGGTCCTCCACCGTGCTCACGTTGACCTCTTCCGTCGCCACGCGCTTGAGAGTGGAGTACAGCGTGGTGGTCTTGCCCGAGCCCGTGGGCCCGGTCACCAGGATGATGCCGTTGGGGCGCGTGACGAGCTGTTCCCAGCGCTGCGCGTCGTGCTGCGCGAAGCCCAGCGCGTCGAGGTCCTTCACCGCGGTGTCGGGGTCGAAGATCCGCATCACCATCTTCTCGCCGAAGGCGGTCGGCAGCGTCGACAGGCGCATTTCGATCTCGTCGCCGCGCATGTTGCGGGTCTTGATGCGGCCGTCCAGCGGACGGCGCTTCTCGACCACGTCCATGCGGCCCAGCAGCTTGATGCGCGCGACCATCGCGTTCATCACGCCCATGGGCATCTGGTAGGCCGGATGCAGGATGCCGTCGATGCGGAAACGGATCACGCCCTGCTCGCGGCGCGGCTCCAGGTGGATGTCGCTCGCGCGCTGGTCGAAGGCGTACTGCCACAGCCAGTCGACCACCTGCACCACGCTCTGGTCATTGGCGTCGAGCTGCTTGTTGCTCTTGCCGAGCTCCACCAGCTGCTCGAAGCTCGTGGTGCTGGCGTTGCCGCCGGCCTTCTGCGCGGCGCGCACCGATTTCGCGAGCGCGAAGAACTCGGCCGTGTAGCGCTGGATGTCGGCCGGGTTCGCGACCACGCGCCGCACCGAGCGGCGCGCCTGCCGCTCGACCTCGGCGATCCAGTCGGTGAGGAAGGGCTCGGCCGTGGCCACCACCACCTCGTTGGGCAGCACCTGCACCGGCAGCACCTTATGGCGCTCGGCATATGCGGCGCTCATGGTGTCGGCCACCTTGCCCACGTCGACCTTGAGCGGATCGATGCGCAGGTAGGAGAGGCCCGCGCGGCCCGCGAGCCATTGCGTGAGCATTTCGAGGTCGAGCGGCTTGTTGTCGCTCTCGCGCGTCATGGCGACGTTGGCCAGCCGCACCAGCGGCGCCTGGCGGCTCTCGGCCTGTGCGCAGCGGGCGATGGTGCGCTTGGCCTCGTGCGGGGAAATCACGCCATCGGCGGCGAGCCATTCGATCAGGCGGCGCAGGTCGAGCGGGCCTTCGTGGCGCGCGGCCAGCGGGGCGGGGGCGGAAGCAGCGGGTACAGCGCTCATGTGCCGTGGGTCGGGTTCAGGTTCGGGTGAGTGTCGGATTCTGCGGCTTGAAGACCCGCAGCCATTTGGGTGCGGGCAAGCCCCAGCGAGTCTGGATCGTTTGGGCGCGCTCGGCAAGCGCCTCGCGCTTCGGGCGGCTCGGCGTGCGCTGCGCGAGGACCACCGTGTTGCCTTCGCGCGTCGGCTTGAAGGCCCAGACGGCATCGGCGCCGAAGGCGGAGGAAATCTTCTCGAGGCTGCGCTCGTAGCTCGACGAGCGGCCGAAGAGATTGACCGTCATGCAGCCGTCTTCCGTGAGCAGCGCGCGGCAGTCGGCATAGAAGTCTTCGCTGTCGAGCACCGGCGCGGCGGCCTCGTGGTCGTACAGGTCGACCTGCAGCGCGTCGACCGTGCCATGCCACTCGGGCTTGCGGATCTCGGCCGCGGCATCGGCGATCACCACGCGCAGCTTCGGGTCGTCCGGCGGCAGCTTGAACCAGCCGCGGCAGGCCGACACCACCTGCGGATTGAGCTCGATCGCGGTGGTGCGCATGCGCAGGATCTTGCGGCTGAACTTGGTCAGCGTGGCCGCGCCCAGGCCGAGCTGCATGGCATGGCGGCCGGCCACGCTCTTGGGGTCGGCGAAGAGCAGCCAGGCCATCATGCGCTGCACGTACTCGAGCTCGATCTCGAAGGGCGCATCGAGCTTCATCGAGCCCTGGACCCATTCGGTGCCCAGGTGCAGATAGCGGATGTCGCCCCAGTCGGAAAAGTTGACTTCAGGGAGGGAAACAGGAGTTTTGCTCGATGCCATCGATGCAGCGGGTCAGGCGACTAGTTTGTGGGCAGCCAGCACTTCGCGCCAGGCCGCAAGCTTGCGCTCGAAGCTCCACGACGCATTGGCGGGGCTGGTGGAAGGCAGCTGGTAGACCGGCACGCCCAGCGCGCGCGTGTGGCGCGCATGCTTGAAGCTCTCGCCGCCGTTGTGCGCGATGGCCGCGAGCTTCGGCAGGTGCAGGCCGGCGATGTCGTTGGCCACGGGCGCGCGGATGGCCGAGTCGAGGCTGCCCTCGCGCTCGCAGGACGCGTACACGTCCCACACGCCCAGGCCGCGGTCGAGCAGCCACCGGCAGCGCGGCCCGTAGCTGTCGGCGCCCGAGGGCAAGGGGATGTCGGGCCACACGGCTTGCAGGATCTTCCAGAACTGGTTTTGGGGGTGTGCATAGTACTGCTGCCGCTCGAGCGACTTCACTCCCGGAAAGCTGCCCAGGATCAGGACGACGGTGGCCGGCGAGACGATGGGCGCGAGCCCCGTGAGCAACGGGCTCGCGGCGGCCGTGGATGCGGCGGAGGGGTTCATGGTCGGCAATCGTGCCACTGTCGGGCGCGTGCCCCGTGCGCCCATGAAAAAACCCGCCGAAGCGGGTTCTTTCGCGAAATCCGGAAGGGTTCCGGGACTGTTTACTTCTTGGCGGCTTCGTTCTCGGCCGTGCCGGGGATCTTCTCGCCGATCGCCTTGCCGGTGGAACGCATGCCGTCGGCCGTCTTGTGGCCGGCGTTCTCGACGGCATCGCCGGTCTTCGCGGCGGCGTTCTTGGTGGCGTTGGTTGCCTTCTTGGTGGTGCGCTTGGTCGCGTTCCAGGCCTTCTTGGAGCCGCGCTCGGTAGCGTTCACGGCCTTCTTGGTGGTGCTCTTGGTCGCGTCCCAGGCCTTCTCCGCGCCGCGCTCGGTGGCGTTCACCGCATCCTTGCCGGCTTCCTTCACCTTCTCGGTGGTGGATGGCTCGGTGGTGGCTGCGGTCTGCGCAACGGCCGACAGGCCGATGGATGCCAGCGCCAGGGCGACGACGACGGGAACGGTACGAACAAAGGACTTGGTCATGAAAGAACTCCTTTTTTGAGTGAAGTATGGGAGTGACGGATGTGCCACTGCACAACCAACGCCACTTCGAACTTCAAGGATGACAGCAAAAACGGGCCCTTGGCACGCCCGGACGCAACTCGGGGCATCGGCCTACGCGAGGGGTTTCCGGCCATCCGACACGGACAGCAGACTTTGGAGCTTCGGCAGCGCCGCAACCGCGTTGCGAGTGGTCGCTTCGGCCAGCGCATAGATGCCGATGCCCCGCAGATCGGCCACCACCTCGGCGATGCGCGGCAGCTCGGCCGGCTCGTTGCGCCCCTGCGGCTCGCCAGCATCGCGCTGGGCCTGCGTGCGGTAGATCCAGTGCGGCTGGATGTCGGGCGCGTCGGTCTCCATCACGATCGATTCCATCGGCAGCGTGGAGGCCAGCCGCCGAAGCTGCAGGGCGCGCTCGAAGGTCACCGCGCCGCCGAAGCCGAGCTTGAGCCCGAGCTCGATGCACGCGTCGGCCTGCTGCCCGCTGCCGTTGAAGGCGTGCGCGATGCCCTGCCACGGCCGCCCGCCCGCCGTCTGCCGCAGGTGCTTGAGCACCTTGTCGACCGAGCGCCGAACGTGGATGAGCACGGGTAACCCGTGCTTGCGTGCCAGTTGCAACTGAGTGTGAAAAAACCGCTCCTGCTTTTCGCCGTCGAGCCCTTCGACGAAGTAGTCCAGGCCGATCTCGCCGACCGCCACCAGCCTCGGGTCGTCGCGCCGGGCGGCGAGTTCGGCGTCGAGGGTTTGCAGATCCTCGTCCTTCGCCTCGCCGGTGCACAGCGGGTGGATGCCCAGCGCATAGGCATCGCCCTGCGCGTGGGCCAGCTCGCGCACGGTGGCGAAGTTGAAGACGGCCACGGCCGGGATCACGCACATCGCCACCCCCCGCTCGGCGGCATGGGCGCGCAGCACCGGCATCTCCGCACCGAATTCGGGCGCGTCCAGATGACAGTGGGTATCGATGAAGGTAGCCATCGCGCGATGATGCCCGATGGGATGCGCAGGCGCGGAAAGCGTGCTACTGTGAACTCCTCTACACGCGATTGCGATTTTTTAAGCCGGAGGTACTCCGATGCGCAGGCCCGCTTTCTACAGCCGTTCGCCCCGCACGCAGCCACCGGCCGCAGACGAGGCGGCCGAACGGGCGGATGCGCCGGCATCGCCCGAGACGGCCGGCGCGGGCTCCCTACCTCCCGAAACTCCTGTCAGGAAAGCAGGCTGGCAGCCCGGACGCCGCAGCTTCGCGCTGCTCGTCGTACTCTCGGCCGCGCTGGTCGCCGGCGCCGTGCTCTGGGCGCCGCGCCCTGGCACCAAGGTTCTCACCCAGAAAGACATCGACGCGGCCGTGCTGCGCACGCTGCAGACCAACACCCTGCCCTCGCCCGCGGCCAAGGCGGCCGACATCATCCGGCCCTCGGTGGTGCGGGTGGTGAGCTACGGCGAGGAGAAGAACACGCCCGAGGCCAAGACCCAGAAGCGCGGGCGCAACATGGCCAAGGGCAAGCCGCCCGAGGCGCCCAACGACGGCGGCGCGCCGGGCGAGTTCGAGCGCGGCGTGGGCACGGGGGTGGTGATCGTCGACAAGGGCGTGATCCTCACCAACCTGCACGTGGTCGCCGGCGCCGACAAGATCAAGGTCACCTTCTACGACGGCCTGGAGGCGCCCGCCACCATCACCGGCGTGCAGCCCGAGAACGACCTCGCGGTGCTGCAGGCGCAGAAGATTCCCGACGACCTGATCCCCGCCACCATGCGCTCCACCGCCGACCTGCGCCCCGGCGACCAGGTGGCGGCCGTGGGCTTTCCGTTCGGCATCGGGCCCTCGGTGTCGGCCGGCGTGGTGTCGGGCCTGAAGCGCTCGTTCCGCTCGCCCGAGGGCAAGCAGGAGCTGGGCAACCTGATCCAGTTCGACGCGGCCGCCAACCCCGGCAACTCGGGCGGACCGCTCATCAACATGGACGGCGAGGTGCTCGGCATCGTCACCGCCATCCTCAACCCGACGCAGCAGCGCACCTTCATCGGCATCGGCTTCGCGGTGCCCATCGAGAACGCGGCATCGGCCGCGGGTTCACCGCCGTTCTGAACGATCTTCTTTCTTCTCTTCCCTTCCTCTCGAAAGCCCTTCGCATGAGCACAGCAGAGACCACCGCCAACCCCACGCCGGCCGGGACGGCCGAACTGATGGAGCAGATCCTCTACGAGGTGAAGCGCGTGGTCGTCGGGCAGGACCGCTTCCTGGAGCGCGTGATGGTCGCCATGCTCGCGGGCGGGCACCTGCTGGTCGAAGGCGTGCCGGGGCTGGCGAAGACGCTCACGGTGAAGACGCTGGCCGACACCGTGCGCGGCCAGTTCAAGCGCATCCAGTTCACGCCCGACCTCGTGCCCGCCGACCTGGTGGGCACGCGTATCTACAACCAGAAGACCGGCGACTTCAGCACCTCGCTGGGCCCGGTGTTCGCCAACCTGCTGCTGGCCGACGAAATCAACCGCGCGCCGGCCAAGGTGCAGAGCGCGCTGCTCGAGGTGATGCAGGAGCGCCAGGTGACCATTGCCGGCGAGACGCACAGGGTGCCGCGCCCCTTCCTCGTGATGGCCACGCAGAACCCCATCGAGACCGAGGGCACCTATCCGCTGCCCGAGGCGCAGGTCGACCGCTTCATGATGAAGGTGCTGGTCGACTACCCGAGCGACGAGGAAGAATTCGTCATCGTCCAGCGCGTGATCGGCCCGCCGGTCAGCGCCACGCCGGTCGCCACCACCGAGCAGCTCGCGGCGCTGCAGGCCGAGGCGCGGCGCGTGTACGTCGACCCGTCGCTCATCCAATATGCGGTGAAGCTGGTGTCCGCCACGCGCACGCCCGAGAAGCACGGACTGAAGGACCTGCATCGCTTCATCACCTTCGGCGCCAGCCCGCGCGCCAGCATCAGCCTGACCGAGGGCGCGCGCGCCCTGGCGCTGCTGCGCGGCCGCAGCTACGCGCTGCCGGAAGACATGACGGCGCTGGTGCCCGACGTGCTTCGCCATCGCGTGACGCTTTCCTACGAAGGCTTGTCCGAAGGCCTGACGCCGGACAGCCTGATCGAGAAGATCATGCGCGCAGTACCCGCTCCTCCCAAGCCGCTCGAACATGAAAAGCTGGTGGCGTAAGGCCCCCGCGGCCGCCAACGACGACCGGCTCGCCATCGAAGCCGGCGGGGCCGAGCGCGCGCTGCGCCGGCTCGAGTGGACCGTGATCCGCCGCCTCGACGGCCTGCTGCAGGGCGACTACCGCACGCTGATGCGCGGCACCGGGCTCGACCTGGCCGACCTGCGCGAATACCAGCACCACGACGACGTGCGCCACATCGACTGGAACGTCACGGCGCGGCTGCAGACGCCGCATGTGCGCGTGTTCACCGAAGACCGCGAGATGGCCGCGTGGTTCGTGCTCGACCTGAGCCGCTCGGTCGACTTCGGCTCGGGCCTGAAAGCCAAGCGCGAGATCTCGGCGGGCTTCGTCGGCGTGCTGGCGCGGCTGCTCACGCGGCACGGCAACCGGGTGGGCGCGCTGGTCTACGGCAGCGATCTCGAAGCGGTGATCCCGCCGCGCAGCGGGCGGCGCCATGTGCTGCACCTGCTGCACGCGATGGAAAAGCGCGCCGGCAAGGCCGGCGCCGAGCCTGCGCAGAAAGGCATGACGCGGCTGGCCGACCTGCTCAAGTCGGCCGCCACGCTGATGCCGCGGCGCTCCACAGTGTTCGTGGTGTCCGACTTCCTGAGCGAACCCGGCTGGGAACGCCCCCTGGGCCAATTGGTGCAGCGCCACGAGGTGGTCGCGGTGCGCCTGTTCGATCCGCTCGAGCTGGAGTTGCCCGACCTCGGCCTGGTGCCGCTGCGCGATGCCGAGACCGGCGAGCAGCTGTGGGTCGATACCCACGACGCAGGCTTCCGCAAGCGCTTCGCCCGGCTGGCGGCCGAGCGCGAGAACACATTGCGCGAGGCGCTGGCCCGGGCCGGCGTCGACGCGCTCGAACTCTCGACCGATGACGACCTGGTGGAAGCCATCGTCCGTTTCGCCGATCTGCGCAAGCGCCGCGCGCGCATCGGCCAGGCTGGCCTGAAGGCGGTGGCAGCATGACTTTTCTCTGGCCTCAATTCCTCTGGCTGCTGGCGGCCCTGCCGCTGCTGATCCTGCTCTACCTCTGGCTGCTGCGGCGCAAGAAGAAGCTGGCGGTGCGCTACGCCAGCCTGTCGATCGTGCGAGAAGCCATGGGCGCCGGGCAGAGCGTGCGGCGGCACCTGCCGCCCCTGCTGTTCCTGCTGGCCATGGCCGCGATGCTCGTGGCCGCGGCGCGGCCCATGGCGGTGGTGGTGCTGCCGTCGAACCAGCAGACCATCATCCTTGCGATGGACGTATCGGGCAGCATGCGCGCGGCCGACGTGCAGCCCAACCGGCTGGTGGCGGCGCAGGAGGCGGCCAAGAGCTTCATCAAGGACCTGCCGCGCACCGTGAAGGTGGGCATCGTCGCCTTCGCGGGCAGCGCGCAGGTGGCGCAGCTGCCCACCACCAACCATGAAGACCTGGTGACCGCCATCGACAGCTTCCAGCTGCAGCGCGCCACCGCCACCGGCAACGCCATCGTGGTGTCGCTGGCCACGCTGTTCCCCGACGCGGGCATCGACGTCGAGCAGTTCAGCTCGCCCAGCCGCCAGCGCGGTGCGGCCATCGACCAGAACGAGAAGAAGCTCAAGGAGTTCACGCCGGTGGCGCCGGGCTCGTTCACCTCGGCCGCGGTCATCATGCTGACCGACGGCCAGCGCACCACCGGCGTCGACCCGCTCGATGCGGCCAAGGCCGCGGCCGACCGCGGCGTGCGCATCTACACGGTGGGCGTGGGCACGGTGGACGGCGAGACCATCGGCTTCGAAGGCTGGTCGATGCGCGTGCGGCTCGACGAGGACACGCTCAAGGCCATCGCCAACAAGACCAACGCCGAATACTTCTACGCCGGCACCGCGAACGACCTGAAGAAGGTCTACGAAACGCTGAGCTCCAAGCTCACGGTGGAGAAGAAGGAAACCGAAATTTCCGCGCTCTTCGCGCTGGGCGCGGCCGTGCTTACGCTGCTGTCGGCCGGGCTCTCGCTGCTCTGGTTCAACCGGATTCTCTAGCGCCGCGGGGGGCCGCCGGCGCCTCGGGCGACTTCACCGCCCCGATGCCGCCAAGGAACAGGTCGGCCACGATGGGCGCGATGGCCACGTGGTCGAGCCGGCCGTCGGGCTTCATCCAGGTGAACATCCAGTTGATCATGCCGAAGAGCAGCATGGTCAGCGGCTTGGCGAGGTCGTCGCTGGGCGCACCGGGGCGCAGCGCCGACACTGCGCGCGCGAAGCCCGCGACCACCTCGCGTTCCTTGTCGAGCACGCGCTCGCGGTCGGCCTCTTCGAGAAAGCGCACGTCGTCGGTCAGCACGCGGTGCGCGTCCTGGGCGCCGGCGTATTCCTCGACGATGCGGTAGATGAAGCGGCGCAGGCGCTCCTCGTCGGTGTGCGTCGAGGCTTCTTCCTCGGCCACCAGCGCCGCGAGCTTGGACACGTGCGTTTCCGCGATGCTGATGAGCAGGCTGCTCTTGTCCTTGTAGTAGTGGTAGAGCGTGGCCTTCGAGAGGCCGCAGGCCTCGGCCACCTGGTTCATCGAGGTGGCGGGATAGCCGCTGCGCGCGAACAGCTGGGCGGCCTGCGCGAGGATGAATTCACGCTGGTCCTCGTAGGTGGCGGATCTTCCACGCGGCATCGGTTCGTGTTCCTGGGTTCTTCGGTGTTGGGGTTGAAGGCAACGCGCGATCTTGCCCGAAGCTCGGCGAGGTTCAGCCGCGCTTCGTCGCGATGAGCGAACGCACGTCGGTGGCCGGCAGGCTCGGGCGGTTCTTCTCCACGCTGGAAAGCGGCTCCACCTCGCGCAGGCTCGCGAGGCTGCGCACCGTGAGCGCCTGGTAGGTCTGGGTGCCTTCGAGCTTCCAGGCGATCTCTTCATCGCTCAGCTCGCGCTTGACCTTTGCCGGAATGCCGGCGCTCAGCGTGCGCGCCGGCACCTTCATGCCAGCTGGCACGAAGGCGCACGCGGCGACGATGGCTTTCTCGCCGATCTCGGCCTCGTCCATCACCACCGCGTTCATGCCCACCAGCGCGTCGCGCCGCACGATGCAGCTGTGCAGGATCGCGCCATGGCCGATGTGGCCGTTGACCTCCACCACCGTGTCGTTATCGGGAAAGCCGTGGATGCAGCAGTGGTCCTGCACGTTGGAGCCCTCCTCCAGCACGATGCGGCCGAAGTCGCCGCGCAGGCTCGCACACGGGCCCACGTAGCAGTTGGCGCCGACGATCACGTCGCCGATCAGCACGGCCGTGGGATGCACGTAGGCGCTCGGATCGACGACCGGGATCACGCCGTCGATGGAATAGCTGGGCATTCGCTCTGTCTCCTTGTCTTGCCTTGGCTGGCTTTCAGCGCGCTCTCAGGGTTTGCCCTGATCGAGCCGCCTTGTGCCGCCATCGAGGTCGATCCTAAAATCAACCGAACGGTCGGTCAATAGTGTTTGCACGCCGGCCCGTACCCATAAGGATGAAAGAGACAAGCGATGACTGAGCCTTTGGTACTCACCAGCAACGCCGGCGCCGTCCGCACGCTGAGCCTCAATCGGCCGGCTGCCCTCAACAGCTTCACGACGCAATTGCATGAAGCGCTGATGGCCGAGCTGGAAGCCGCGGCAGCCGACGAGAGCGTGCGCTGCGTGGTGCTCACGGGTGCAGGCCGCGCCTTCTGCGCGGGGCAGGACCTGGCCGACCCGTCTGTTGCGCCCGACACCACGCCCGGCGCCGCGCCCAAGGACCTGGGCCACGTCATCTCCACCTGGTACGCCCCTCTGGTCGCACGACTGCGCTCGATGCCGGTGCCGGTCATCGCTGCCGTCAACGGCGTGGCCGCCGGCGCGGGGGCCAACCTGGCGCTGTGCTGCGACATCGTGGTGGCCGCGCGTTCGGCAAGCTTCATCCAGGCCTTCACCAAGATCGGCCTCGTGCCCGACACCGGCGGCACCTGGCTGCTGCCGCGCCTCGTGGGCTCGGCACGCGCGCTGGGCATCGCGATGCTCGGCGACAAGCTGCCCGCCGAGGAAGCCGCGCGCATCGGGCTGATCTGGCAGTGCGTGGACGACGCAGCGCTCGCCGAAACGGCAGCCGCCCTCGCATCGAAGCTCGCCGGCATGCCCACGCGCGCCCTCGTCGCCACCCGCGAGGCCATGGCCGCCGCGCAGCACATGGACCTGGGCGCGGCGCTGGCCGAGGAAGCCCGCATCCAGCGCGAGATGGGCAACGCCAATGACTACCGCGAAGGCGTGGAAGCCTTCCGCGCCAAGCGCGCGCCCGTCTTCAAGGACCGCTGAAGCCATGACCGACAACAACCAGCAACGCACGCCCCAGCAGACGGCCGAGTACGTCCGCGACGGCATGTTCGCCAACGACAACGCCAGCAAGGGCCTGGGCATGCGCATCGTGGAGGTCGGCCCCGGCCAGGCCACCATCGAGATGCGCGTGCGCCCCGACATGCTCAACGGCCACGCGATCTGCCACGGCGGCTTCATGGCCACGCTGGCCGATTCGACCTTCGCCTTCGCCTGCAACTCGTACGACGAGCTGACCGTGGCCTCGGGCTTCGCCATCGACTTCATCGCCCCCGCGCGCGAGGGCGACGTGCTCACCGCGCGCTGCCACGAGGTGTCGAAGGCCGGGCGCACCGGCGTGTACGACACCGAGATCACCAACCAGCGCGGCGAGCGCGTCGCGATCTTCCGCGGCCGCTCCTACACCGCCAAGGGCCGCCCGGCCGTTCCGCCCGCCGCAGCAGCCGCCTGAGGAGACAACACCCATGACAGTCAAACGCCCCGCCCCCGGCGAGCTCGAGCCCATCGAAACCGCCAGCCGCGACGAGATCGCCGCGCTGCAGCTCGCCCGCCTGCGCACCACGCTGCAGCGCGCCTACGACAACGTGCCGCACTACCGCCGCGCCTTCGACGCCAAGGGCGTGCACCCCGACGACCTGAAGTCGCTGGCCGACCTGTCGAAGTTCCCGTTCACGGTGAAGAGCGACCTGCGCGACAACTACCCCTTCGGCATGTTCGCCGTGCCGCGCGAGAAGGTCGCGCGCATCCACGCCTCTTCCGGTACCACCGGCAAGCCGACCGTGGTGGGCTACACGCTGCAGGACATCGACACCTGGGCCGACCTCGTCGCCCGCTCCATCCGCGCCGCGGGCGGCCGTCCCGGCGACATGGTGCACGTGTCGTACGGCTACGGCCTCTTCACCGGCGGCCTGGGCGCGCACTACGGCGCCGAGCGCGCGGGCTGCACCGTCATCCCGATGTCGGGCGGCCAGACCGAGAAGCAGGTGCAGCTCATCCAGGACTTCAAGCCGAACATCATCATGGTCACGCCCAGCTACATGCAGGTGATCATCGAGCAGTTCGAGCGCCAGGGGCTCGACGCGAAGGAGAGCTCGCTCAAGGTAGGCATCTTCGGCGCCGAGCCGTGGACCGAAGCCATGCGCCGCGACATCGAGGCCAGGGCCGGCATCGACGCGGTCGACATCTATGGCCTCAGCGAAGTGATGGGCCCGGGCGTGGCCAGCGAATGCGTGGAGAGCAAGGACGGCCCCGTGATCTGGGAAGACCACTTCTACCCCGAGATCATCGACCCCGAGACCGGCGAGCTGAAGGCCGACGGCGAGGAAGGCGAACTCGTCTTCACCTCGCTGAGCAAGGAGGCCATGCCGATCGTGCGCTACCGCACGCGCGACCTCACGCGCCTGTTGCCGCCCACCTCGCGCTCGTTCCGCCGCATGGGCAAGATCGTCGGACGCAGCGACGACATGATGATCATCCGCGGCGTCAACGTGTTCCCCACGCAGGTGGAGGAGATCGTGCTCGCGCACCAGGCGCTCTCGGGCCTCTACCAGGTGCACGTGAGCCGCGCCGACAAGCTCGACCAGGTCGAGATCCACTGCGAGCTCAAGCCCGCGGATGTCGCATCGGCCGACCGCGCCGCCATCGGCGACTGGCTGCAGCACCGCGTGAAGACGCTCATCGGCATCTCCACCCGCGTGGTGGTGCACGGCCCCGACGAGATGGAACGCACCCAGACCGGCAAGGCGCGCCGCGTGATCGACACACGCCCGCGCTGACACAAGCCACTTCCAACACCGACCGAAAGGACACGCACATGTACACCCAGGCGATGGACACCATGGGCAAGGACGCGGGCGACGGCAAGCAGAAGGCCGTGCGCTCCGCAGAGGAGATGCAGCTCGAGGAGCGCTTCGACGCGCACATCGACGCCGGCGACTTCATCGAGGCGAAGGACTGGATGCCCGAGCACTACCGCAAGACGCTGGTGCGGCAGATCAGCCAGCACGCGCACTCCGAGATCGTCGGCATGCTGCCCGAGGGCAACTGGATCAGCCGCGCGCCCACGCTCAAGCGCAAGGCCATCCTGCTGGCCAAGGTGCAGGACGAGGGCGGCCACGGCCTCTACCTGTATGCCGCGGCCGAGACGCTGGGCACCTCGCGCGACCAGATGTTCGAGGCGCTGCACAGCGGCAAGGCCAAGTACAGCTCGATCTTCAACTACCCCACGCTGACCTGGGCCGACATGGGCACCATCGGCTGGCTGGTGGACGGCGCGGCCATCATGAACCAGGTGCCGATCTGCCGCTGCTCGTACGCGCCGTATGCGCGCGCCATGATCCGCATCTGCCGCGAGGAGAGCTTCCACCAGCGCCAGGGCTACGAGTCGCTGCTGACCATGATGACCCACGGCACCGAGGCGCAGAAGACCATGGTGCAGGACGCGGTCAACCGCTGGTGGTGGCCCTCGATCATGATGTTCGGCCCGCCGGACGACCAGTCGCCCAACAGCGCGCAGTCGATGCGCTGGGGCATCAAGCGCTTCAGCAACGACGAGCTGCGCCAGAAGTTCGTCGACGCCACCGTGGAGCAGGCCCGCATCCTCGGCGTGACCCTGCCCGACCCCGACCTCAAGTGGAACGAAGAGCGCCAGGCGCACGACTTCGGCGCCATCGACTGGAGCGAGTTCTGGCGCGTGATCGGCGGCGACGGCCCCTGCAACCGCGAACGCCTGCAGGCCCGCGTCGACGCCTGGGAAGACGGCGCATGGGTGCGCGAAGCCGCGCTGGCCCACGCCAACAAACAACCTATGAAGGAGGCGGCATGACCGTCGAACAGAAGCAAGAGTGGCCCCTGTGGGAAGTGTTCGTGCGCAGCAAGGCCGGCCTGGACCACAAGCACTGCGGCAGCCTGCACGCCGCCGACCCGAAGATGGCGATCCAGATGGCGCGCGACGTGTACACCCGCCGCCAGGAAGGCAGCAGCATCTGGGTGGTGCGCTCCGACCAGATCGTGGCCAGCGACCCGGGCGACAAGGACATGTTCTTCGATCCGGCCGAGGACAAGGTGTACCGCCACCCGACCTTCTACGCGCTGCCCAAGTCGGTCGACCACATGTGAGCGCCGCCCCATGCAAGCATCGATCGAACTGAACCGCACGCCCGCCGTGCAATACCTGCTGCGCATCGGAGACACCTGCCTGGTGCTCGCGCAGCGCCTGGGTGAATGGTGCGGCCACGCGCCCGTGCTGGAGGAAGACATCGCGATGGCCAACATCGCGCTCGACCTCGTCGGCCAGGCCCGCGCGCTGCTCACGCACGCCGGCAAGCTCGAAGGCGCCGGCCGCGAGCATGACGAGGACCAGCTCGCCTACCTGCGCGACGAGCGCGACTACTTCAACCTCACCATCGCCGAGCTGCCGCGCGGCGACTTCGCCTTCGCCGTGGTGCGCAACACCATGGTGTCCACGCTGCTGAAGCTGCTGTGGCAGCGCCTGGCCGCATCGAACGACCCCGAGGTGGCCGCCATCGCCGGCAAGGCGCTGAAGGAAGCGCGCTACCACCAGCAGCACTCGGGCGACTGGGTGGTGCGGCTGGGCGACGGCACCGAGGAATCGCGCCGCCGCACCGAGAAGGCGCTGAAGCAGCTGTGGCTCTACATGCCCGAGCTGTTCTTCAGCGACGACGTGGATGCCGCCGCCAGCGCGAACGGCCTCGGCCCGGCATGGAGCGAACTTCGCGAGCCCTGGCTCGCCGAGATGCAGCAGGTGCTGGACGCCGCCGACCTCGCCATGCCCAAGGAAGCGGCCTTCCGCAGCACCGGCAAGCACGGCGTGCACAGCGAGCACATGGGCTACATCCTCGCGGAGATGCAGCACCTGCAGCGCACCTATCCCGGAGGCGTGTGGTGATGAACGCCCTGGCCTCGCGCGTCGATGCGGTATGGGCCGTGCTGCGCAACGTGCCCGACCCCGAGGTGCCGGCCGTGTCGGTGTGCGACCTCGGCATCGTGCGCGAGGTGATCGAGCACGACGACGGCCTGGAGATCGTGCTCACGCCGACCTACTCCGGCTGCCCCGCGACCGAGGCCATCGAGCACGACGTGCTCGCCGCCATCGAGCAGGCCGGCCTCGGCAGCGCACGCGCCACCTTGCGCCGCGCGCCCGCATGGACCAGCGACTGGATCAGCGACGAGGGCCGCGCCAAGCTCAAGGCCTACGGCATCGCGCCGCCCGCGCACCTGAACGCGGAGCAGGCCGCCAACACCGCCATGCCGATCAGGCTCTTCGGCCGCATCGCCGGCGAGCGCATCGCCTGCCCGCGCTGCGCGAGCGAGCGCACCGAGCGGCTGTCGGCCTTCGGCTCCACCGCCTGCAAGGCCCTGTACCGCTGCATGGCGTGCAAGGAGCCTTTCGAACACTTCAAACCCATCTGAGACTTCCCCCGCGATGAGCACCCTCTTCCATCCCCTGCGCGTGAAGGCCATCGAGCCCGACACGCACGAGGCCGTCATCGTCTCGTTCGAAGTCCCCACCGACCTGCAGGAGGTGTTCGGCTTCACGCAAGGCCAGTACCTCACGCTGCGCCACGACATCGACGGCCAGGACCTGCGCCGCTCCTATTCGATCTGCGCCGGCCTCGACGACGGCGAGCTGCGCGTGGGCGTGCGCAAGGTGCGCGGCGGCGTGTTCTCCAACTGGATCAACGCGAGCCTGAAGCCCGGCGACACCATCCAGGTGATGGCGCCGCAGGGCCGCTTCTTCGTGCCCATCGAGCCGGGCTCGGCGCGCCATCACGTCGGCATTGCCGGTGGCAGCGGCATCACGCCCATCCTGTCGATCATGAAGACGGTGCTCGCGCGCGAGCCGCACAGCCGCTTCACGCTGATCTACGGCAACCGCCAGCTGCAGTCCACGATGTTCAAGGAAGAGATCGAGGACCTGAAGAACCGCTACATGACGCGCCTCGTGCTGCAGCACGTGTTCTCCGACGAGCACACCGATTCGCCGCTGGGCTTCGGCGTGATGAACCGCGAGAAGATCGGCGAGTTCCTCGCGAGCGTGGTGCCTGCAGCGGACATCGACCATGTGTACGTGTGTGGCCCCTTCCAGATGAACGACGAAGCCGAGGCCGCGCTGCTGGCGGCCGGCGTGCCAGAAGACCGCATCCACATCGAGCGCTTCGGCGTCGCCCTGCCCTCGGCCACGCAGGTGGGCGCGGTGGTGCACGAGGCGCAGCCGGGCGACGCGAAGCAGGCGCGCATCGTCATCGTGCGCGACGGGCTGCAGCGCGAGATCACCTTCACCGAAGGGCAGCCCAGCATCCTCGATGCGGCATCGGCCGCGGGGCTCGAGGTGCCGTTCTCATGCACCTCGGGCGTGTGCGGCACCTGCCGCGCGAAGTGCGTGGACGGGGAAGTCCGCATGGAAAGAAACTTCGCGCTCGACAAGAATGAAGTCGCCGCGGGTTTCGTACTGACCTGCCAGGCGCACCCCCTTACCGAACGCGTCACGCTGTCGTTCGACGAGCGCTGAAAGATGAACCCACCCCCGAATCTCCGCGCACTTCGTGTCGCTTCGGATCCCCCCTCAAGGGGGCGCACCCGGTGGCCCGGCAAAGCCGGTTCCACGGGTGCCCTGAAAAGGACACCTGCAACGGAGATACTTCAGGCCTCAATCGATTTTCAACCCGGAGACAAAGCAACATGAAATTCTTCAAGCCCCTGCTGACCGCCGCCCTGTGCGCCACGGCCCTCGCGGCCTGGGCCGACGTGAACGTCGGCGTGACCATCTCGGCCACCGGCCCGGCAGCCTCGCTGGGCATCCCCGAGAAGAACACCATCTCGCTGATGCCCAAGACGATCGGCGGGCAGAAGATCAACTACATCGTGCTGGACGACGCCTCCGACACCACCGCGGCCGTCAACAACACGCGCAAGCTCATCGCGGAGAACAAGGTCGACGTGATCCTGGGCTCGACCACCACGCCGGCCTCGCTCGCCATGATCGACGTGGCCGCCGAGGCGCAGACGCCGATGATCTCGGTGGCCGCTTCGGCCCGCATCATCGAGCCGATGGACGCCAAGAAGAAGTGGGTGTTCAAGACGCCGCAGAACGACATCATGATGTCGCTGGCCATCGCCGAGCACATGGCCGCCAACGGCGTGAAGACCGTCGCCTTCATCGGCTTCTCCGACGCCTACGGCGAAGGCTGGTCGCAGGAGTTCGCCAAGGCCGCCGACCTGAAGAAGATCAAGATCGTGGCCAACGAGCGCTACGCACGCACCGACACCTCGGTGACCGGCCAGGCCCTGAAGATCATGGCCGCCAAGCCCGACGCGGTGCTGGTCGCCGGCTCCGGCACGCCGGCCGCGCTGCCGCAGAAGACGCTGAAGGAGCGCGGCTACACCGGCAAGATGTACCAGACCCACGGCGTGGCCAACGCCGACTTCCTGCGCGTGGGCGGCAAGGACGTGGAAGGCACCTTCCTGCCCGCAGGCCCGGTGCTCGTGGCCGACCAGTTGCCCGCCAGCAACCCGGTGAAGAAGTCCGCGCTCGCCTACGTGTCCGCCTATGAAGCCGCCTACGGCAAGGGCTCGGTCTCTACCTTCGGCGGCCACGCCTGGGACGCCGGCCTGCTGATGAGCTCGGCCGTGCCCGTCGCGCTGAAGAAGGCCCAGCCCGGCACGCCCGAGTTCCGTGCCGCACTGCGCGACGCGCTGGAGCAGACCAAGGAAGTGGCCGGCGCGCACGGTGTGTTCAACATGACCGCACAGGACCACCTGGGTCTGGACCAGCGTGCACGTGTAATGGTCAAGATCGAGAACGGCGCCTGGAAGTACCAGCCCTGATCCCGCGCTTTCTCCCTCCCCCGCTGGGGGAGGGCCGGGGCGGGGGCTCGACGGCATTGAACTTCGCGCAGCATTGAGCGCGGGAGTGCCCCCATCCCAACCTTCCCCCAGAGGGGGAAGGAGCAACGCAACGCACTGACTCGATACAAGGGCCGAGCCCGAGGGTTTTATATGGATTTGCAGATTGCCCTTTTGCTGGGGCAGGACGGCATCGTGAACGGCGCGGTCTACGGACTGATGGCGCTCGCGCTGGTGCTGGTGTTTTCGGTCACGCGCGTGATCTTCATCCCGCAGGGCGAGTTCGTCGCCTTCGGTGCGCTGTCGATGGCCGCGCTGCAGGGCGGGCGCGCGCCCTCCACGCTGTGGCTGCTGCTGGCGCTTGCCGCCATCGTGCTGGTGGTGGAAGCCTGGCGCTGGAAGCGCGGCGCCACCGTCGACTGGCGCTCGGCGCTGACCTGGTGCGTGGCTTTCCCGGCCATCGCCGCGGTACTGGTGCTCGGCTTCAAGCCTACCTCGCTCGCAATGCAGTCGATCGCCACGCTGGTGCTGATCGCGCCGCTGGGCCCGCTGCTGTACCGCGTCGCCTACCGCCCGCTGGCCGATGCCAGCGTGCTGATGCTGCTGATCGTGTCGGTGGCGCTGCATGGCGTGCTGGTCGGCCTGGGCCTCTTCTTCTTCGGCGCCGAGGGCTCGCGCACCAGCGCGTTCTC
This sequence comes from Variovorax sp. 278MFTsu5.1, assembly GCF_048305045.1. NCBI lineage: Bacteria > Pseudomonadati > Pseudomonadota > Betaproteobacteria > Burkholderiales > Comamonadaceae > Variovorax > Variovorax sp. 278MFTsu5.1. Next base: position 1,579,598 of record NZ_CP157622.1, on the reverse strand, counting down.
TGAAATGCGCTTCGACCTCGGCGGCATTCCGGTCAACGGCCAGTCGCTGGTGGTGGTCGGCGTCACGCTGGTGCTGGTGATCGCGATGTTCTGGTTCTTCGGCCGCTCGATGGTCGGCAAGGCGCTGCGCGCCACCGCCATCAACCGCGTGGGCGCGCGGCTGTCGGGCATTCCCACCGAGCTCTCGGGCGACCTGAGCTTCGCGCTGGCGGCCGTCATCGGCGCCATCTCGGGCCTGCTGATCGCACCGATCACCACGGTCTACTACGACACCGGCTTCCTGATCGGCCTGAAGGGCTTCGTGGCCGCCATCGTCGGCGGGCTGGCGAGCTATCCGCTGGCGCTCGCGGGCGCGCTGCTGGTGGGGCTGCTGGAGGCCTTCTCTTCCTTCTGGGCCAGCGCATACAAGGAAGTGCTGGTCTTCACCCTGATCATTCCGGTGCTGCTGTGGCGCTCGCTGAACAGCCATCACGTGGAGGACGAGGAATGAACCCGTCTTCACCGACCACCGCTCCCGCAGCCGCCAGTGCGGCACCCGAGAGCCGCCCGCTGGTGACGCCGCGCGTGCTCACCCTCGTCTTCATCGTCGCGCTCGCGCTGGCCTGGGGCTGGCTGCCCGAGTTCACCGTCAGCGTGCTCAGCAATATCGGCCTGTACGCGCTGGTGGCCGTGGGCCTGGTGCTGCTGACGGGCGTGGGCGGCATGACCTCGTTCGGCCAGGCCGCCTTCGTCGGCATGGGCGCCTATGCCACCGCATGGATCTGCACCTCGCCCACCGCCGCCGGCTGGCTCGGCGGCCTCGCGGGCTCGGCGCTGGTGCCGTGGCTGGGCCTGCTGCTCGGTCTGGCGCTGACCTTCGCGCTGGCCTGGGCGCTCGGCGCGGTCACGCTCAAGCTCTCGGGCCACTATCTGCCGCTGTGCACCATCGCCTGGGGCCTGAGCCTGTACTTCCTGCTGGGCAACATGGAGTTCCTCGGCGGCCAGACCGGCATCACCGGCATTCCGCCGCTGGTGGTGGCGGGCGTTTCCTTCGCCACGCCGCGCATGCTGGGCGTGGTGATCTGGGCGGTGCTGCTGCTGGCGCTGTGGGCCATGCACAACCTGCTCGACTCGCGCGAGGGCCGCGCCATCCGCGCGCTCAAGGGTGGCCGGCTGATGGCCGAATCGATGGGCGTGGACACTGCGCGCCACCGCATCAAGCTCTTCGTGCTGGCGGCCCTGCTCGCGGCCATCTCTGGCTGGCTCTATGCCCACATGCAGCGCTTCGTGAACCCAACGCCCTTCAACCTGAACATCGGCATCGAGATGCTGTTCATGGCGGTGGTCGGCGGCGCGGGCCACCTCTGGGGCGCGGTACTGGGCGCCACGCTGATCACGCTGCTGAAGGAAAAGCTGCAGGACGTGCTGCCCGCGCTGCTGGGCACCAGCGGCAACTTCGAAGTGGTGGTGTTCGGCCTCTTGATGCTCTTCGTGCTGCAGCGCTTTGCCGACGGCCTGTGGCCCACGCTCGCGCGGCTGTCGCGCCGCTGGGTGCGCGAAGTGCCGCGCGCGGCCGGTGCCGGCCCCGCCGCATCGACCACCGTGCAGCTCGCGCAACGCGCGGTGCCGGCCGCCGGCACGCTGCTGCTGCAGGCAGACGGCGTGAGCAAGCGCTTCGGCGGCCTGGTGGCCAACAACGACATCTCGATGACGCTGAAGGCCGGCGAGGTGCATGCGCTCATCGGCCCCAACGGGGCAGGCAAGAGCACCTTCTTCAACATGATCTCGGGCGTGGACGACCCGACCACCGGCGAAGTGCGCCTGGTGGGCCAGCCGATGTCGGGCAAGCCATCGCGCGCCTTCGCCTCGCTGGGCCTGGGCCGCACCTTCCAGCACGTGCGGCTGCTCGGCCAGCGCAGCGTGGTCGAGAACGTGGCGCTCGGTGCCCACCTGCGTGCGAAGCGCGGCTGGCTGTCGGCCATGCTGCGCCTGGACCGCGCGGAAGAGGCCGCGCTGATGGCCGAGGCCCGCAGGCAGATCGAACGCTGCGGCCTCGGCGCGCATGCCGACACGCCTGCCGCATCGCTCTCGCTCGGCCAGCAGCGCGTGGTGGAAATCGCCCGCGCGCTCGCCGGCCAGCCCTCGGTGCTGCTGCTCGACGAACCCGCCGCCGGCCTGCGCCACCTGGAGAAGCGCGCCCTCTCGGAACTGCTCGCGCAGCTGCGCGCCGAGGGCCTGGGCATCCTGGTGGTGGAACACGACATGGAGTTCGTGATGAACCTCGCCGACCGCATCACGGTGCTCGAGTTCGGCACCGTCATCGCCACCGGCACGCCCGCCGAAGTGCAGGCCAATCCGCGCGTGCTCGAAGCCTATCTGGGCGGCGCCGACGACGAACTGCTGGAAGACGCACGATGAGCCACCCATTGCTTCAACTCGACGGCTTCTGCGTGGCCTACCGCACCGTGGAAGCGGTGCACAGCGTGCGCCTGCAGGTGAACGAGGGCGAGATCGTCACCGTCATCGGCCCCAACGGCGCCGGCAAGACCACGCTGCTGTGCGCGGCGATGGGCCTGCTGCCTTCCACCGGCCAGCTGCTGCTGGACGGCGAGCGCGTCTCGCGACCCAGCGTCGAGACCATGGTGGCGCGCGGCGTCGCGCTGGTGCCCGAGCGGCGCGAGCTGTTCGGCGAGATGTCGGTCGAAGACAACCTGCTGCTCGGCGGCTTCTACCAGTGGCGCAAGGGCAAGCGCGACCAGCGCGCGCGCATGGACGAGATCTTCGCCATCTTCCCGCGCCTGAAGGAACGCCGCGCGCAGATGGCATCGACGCTCTCCGGCGGCGAACGCCAGATGCTGGCCATCGGCCGCGCGCTGATGGCGCGGCCGCGCCTGCTGATGCTCGACGAGCCCTCGCTGGGCCTCGCCCCGCTGGTGGTGCGCGAGGTGCTGCGCGTGGTGTCGCAGCTGCGCAGCCACGGCGTGTCGGTGCTGCTGGTGGAGCAGAACGCCCGCGCCGCGCTGCAGGTGGCCGACCGCGCCTATGTGCTGGAGATGGGCGCCGTGGCGCTCGAAGGCAAGGCGCGCGACCTGCTGCATGACCAGCGGATCATCGATACCTATCTGGGCATCGGCAAGAAAGAGTGAGCTGAATTCCTCCCTCCCCCGCTGGGGGAGGGCCGGGGTGGGGGCATGCGGCGGCCGGGAAGGCACTGCGCAGAACCGATGCCGCCTGCCCCATCCCAACCTTCCCCCAGAGGGGGGAAGGAGCAAGACAGACACCGCGAAAGGACACGCACCATGACCACCACCCTCCAAAGCTACATCGCCGGCCGCTGGATCGGCCAGCAGGCCGCGCAGCAGCTGCGCAGCGCCGTCAACGGCAAGCCCGTGGCCGCCACGCACGCCGAGGCCATCGACTTCGCCGAGGCGTTGCAGTACGCGCGCCGCACCGGCATTCCCGCGCTGATGAAGCTCGACTTCCAGCAGCGCGCCGAGCGCCTGAAGGCCCTGGCCAAGTTCCTCGCCGCGAACAAGGAAACGCTCTACGCCATCTCGGCCCACACGGGCGCGACGCGCGCCGACAGCTGGATCGACATCGAAGGCGGCGCCGGCACGCTGAGCGCCTATGCCGGCATCGGCACCAACGAGCTGCCCTCGGGCAACCTGGTGCACGAGGGCCCGGCCTTCCCGCTGGGCAAGAAGGGCGGCTTCGCGGGCACGCACATCCTGGTGCCGCGCGGCGGCGTGGCGGTGCACATCGACGCGTTCAACTTCCCGGTGTGGGGCCTGCTCGAGAAGTTCGCGCCCAGCTTCCTCGCTGGCATGCCCTGCATCGGCAAGCCGGCGACCGCCACCAGCTATCTGACCGAAGCGCTGGTGCGGCTGATCTTGCAGTCGGGCATCCTGCCCGAGGGTGCGCTGCAGCTGGTCATCGGCAGCACGGGCGACCTGCTCGACCGGCTCGAAGGGCCCGACGTGGTCACCTTCACCGGCTCGGCCGACACGGCCGCGAAGCTGCGCGTGCATCCGAACATCGTGCGCCAGTCGATCCCGTTCAACGCCGAGGCCGACTCGCTGAACTGCGCGATCCTCGCGCCCGACGTGACGCCCGACGACGAGGAGTTCGATCTCTTCGTGAAGGAAGTGGCGCGCGAGATGACCATCAAGGCCGGCCAGAAGTGCACGGCCATCCGACGCGCGATCGTGCCGCGCCAGCACCTCGACGCCGTGGCCGAGCGCCTGCGCGCGCGGCTCGCGAAGACGGTCGTGGGCGACCCCTCGCGCGAGGAAGTGCGCATGGGGGCGCTGGCCTCGCGCGACCAGCAGGCCGACGTGGCCGAGCGCGTGGCGACGCTGCTCAAGGGTGCCGAGCTGGTCTACGGCGAGCGCGACGGCTTCTCGCCCGTGGGCGACGGCGTGGGCGAAGGTGCCTTCTTCGCGCCCACGCTGCTGCTGAGCCGCCAGCCGCTCGAGCACGACGCAGCGCACGACGTGGAAGCCTTCGGCCCCGTCAGCACGCTGATGCCCTACGACGGCATCGACGAGGCGCTGGCGCTGGCCGCGCGCGGCCGCGGCAGCCTGGTCGGCACGCTGGTCACGCGCGACCCGGCCACCGCCGCCAAGGCGATTCCGGTGGCCGCCGCATGGCACGGCCGCCTGCTGGTGCTGGACCGCGAGGCCGCCGCCGAATCGACCGGCCACGGCTCGCCGCTGCCGCAGCTCAAGCACGGCGGCCCCGGCCGCGCAGGCGGCGGCGAGGAGCTCGGCGGCCTGCGCGCGGTGAAGCACTACCTGCAGCGCACCGCCGTGCAGGGCTCGCCCACCATGCTGGCCGCCATCACCGGCGAGCACGTGCGCGGCGCTGCCGTGCGCGAGAGCGAGGTGCACCCCTTCCGCCGCTACTTCGAGGACCTGCGCGTCGGCGATTCGCTGCTCACGCACCGCCGCACCGTGAGCGAGGCCGACATCGTGGCCTTCGGCGGCATCTCGGGCGACTACTTCTACATGCACTTCGACGAGGTGGCGGCCAAGGAATCGCCCTTCGGCAAGCGCATCGCGCACGGCTACTTCGTGCTGTCGGCGGCCGCGGGCCTGTTCGTGTCGCCCGCGCCGGGGCCGGTGCTGGCCAACTACGGCCTGGACACGCTGCGCTTCACCAAGCCCGTGGCGATCGGCGACACCATCCGCGCGCGCCTGACCTGCAAGCGCAAGATCGACCGCAACAAGAAGGACGCGAGCGGCCAGGGCCAGGGCGTGGTGGCATGGGACGTTGAAGTGACGAACCAGGACGGCGAGCTGGTCGCCAGCTACGATATCCTGACCCTCGTTTCCAAGAAGCCCGAAGCACCCGCCGCCTCGGCCACCGCCTGATGTCCTCTTCGTCGTCTTCCCAGTCCTCCATGTTCGACCTCACCGGCAAAGTCGCGCTCGTCACGGGCGGCAACGGAGGCATCGGCCTCGGCATGGCGCAGGGGCTGGCCAGGGCCGGCGCCCGCGTCATCGTCGCGGCGCGCAACGCGCAGAAGTCGGCCGCGGCAGTCGAGGCATTGAGGGCGCTGGGCAGCGACAGCTTCGCGCTCGAGGCCGACGTGAGCGATGAGACCTCGGTGAGCAAGCTCTTCGACGACGCCGCCGCGCGCTGCGGCCGGCTCGACATCCTGGTCAACAACGCCGGCACCACGGTGCGCAAGCCGGTCGACCAGCTCGCGCTGGACGAGTGGCACAAGGTGATGGACACCAACCTCACCAGTGCCTTCCTGTGCAGCCGCGCCGCGCATCCGCACCTGAAGGCCGCGGGCGGCGGCAAGATCATCAACATCGGCTCGATGATGTCGATCTTCGGCGCGCCCTACGCCCCGGCCTATGCGGCGAGCAAGGCGGGCATCGTGCAGCTCACCAAGTCGACGGCGCTCTCCTGGGCGGCGGACAACATCCAGGTCAACGCGATCCTGCCGGGCTGGTTCGAGACCGAGCTGACCGACGGCGCACGCAGCCAGATCCCGGGACTGTACGAGCGCGTCAAGGTCCGCGCCGCCGCCGGCCGCTGGGGCCAGCCGGTCGACATCGCCGGCACCGCAGTGTTCCTGGCGAGCGCCGCGTCGGACTACGTGACGGGAACCGCAATTCCCGTTGACGGCGGCTTCTCCATTTCGGGCTGAAGCCCGCGGGCCGTGTAAATTCGCCGGCCATGCTCTTCTGGATCCAGATCTTCCTCTTCGTCGCCGGCACGGCCGCGCTCCTGTACGTGTCGCGCGGCCCGCTGAGCCAGCCGGGCTCGCACGGCTTCTACCGCTTCTTCGCGTGGGAATGCATGCTGGTGCTGATCGTGCTGAACCTGCCCGTGTGGCATGACGATCCGTTCTCGGCCAGGCAGATCATCTCCTCGCTCTTCTTCGTGCTGTCGATCTGGCTGCCGATCCACGCGGTGCGGCTGCTCAAGGCGCAGGGCAAGCCCAGCGACGCGCGCAACGACGATCCGGCCCTGTACGGCTTCGAGAAGACATCGGCCATCGTCAGCAGCGGCGCCTTCCGCTACATCCGCCACCCCATGTACACCGCACTGATGCTGCTGGCCTGGGGCGCCTTCCTCAAGCAGTTCACCTGGCTCACGCTGGCACTGGTGCTCGCGGCCACGTTGCTGCTGTTCATGACCGCCCTGCGCGACGAGCAGGAATGCATCGCGCACTTCGGCGACGACTACCGCGCGTACATGCGCGGCACGCGGCGCTTCATACCGTTCGTGTTCTAGGACCTGCCGCCCCGCTGTAGAGGGCGCAAGGCCTTCCGCTGTGCCAAGGAGAAAGCGCCCCGTCAGGGGCGCTTTTCACGTGGCCTCGATGCTCAGCAAGCTTTGCCGTGGGCAGCGTGCGCGCCCTTGGCCTTCGCATCGGCTTCCGACATGTACGAGCCGCGCTTGGTCTTGCCGAAGTACTTGTCGTTGGCGCAGTGATAGACCTTGCCGTTGACCCATACCTGGCCGGCGGCGGGTACCGCCGCGGGAGCGCCGGCGGAAGGTGCTGCGGCGGGCTTGGTCGCTGCCGGGGCGGGCGCGGCGGCAGCGGGCGATGTGGCTGCAGGGGCGGTCGTCGCGGGAGCGGATGGCTGTTGAGCAAAGGCGGAGACGGCAAGGACGGAACTGGCCGCCAGCAGGAAAAGGGTCTTCTTCAAGATCGCTCCTTGTGGATCGCACGAAAGCACGTGCATGCAGCGACCAACGCCCGCGCCGCAACGCAGTTGACGAATGTTCACCCGGATGTGTGACGAGCCGTACGGCGCGAGACCTATTTCACGACGGCATGAAAGAGATGAGGCTTCGCGGCCTCCGCGAGGCCAACGCTGTCGGCCGGAGTGAGCGTGCATGAGTTGTTCCCTTCGGATCGAGCGCCGACGCGGCAGACCGCGGACGTCGCCGATCCGGATCAGAAACATCGAAAAGGGAAGAACATGAAAATCACAATGACCTCGCTCGCCATCGTCGCGGCGCTCCTCGCAGGCTGCGCATCCGAGCAAGCAACCCATACGGCCGTCGGCACCGGTGCCGGCGCGGCGGTAGGCGCGGGTGTGGGAAACCTCATCGGCCGCGACAGGAAGAGCACAGCCATCGGCGCGGCAGTCGGCGCCGCCGTTGGCGCAGGTGTCGGGTACAACTGGACCACCATCCGCAACAAGCTCAGCAGCCAGACCGCCGACACCGGCACGCAGATCATCGATCAGCCCGACGGCTCGCTGAAGCTCAACATCCCCAGCCAGGTGACCTTCGACACCGACAGCGCCACCATCAAGCCATCTTTCCGCAATGTCCTCGACGGCGTGGCCCAGACGATCGCGCAGGAGCCCAACATCAACGCACGCGTCGTCGGCCACACGGACAGCACCGGCAATGCCGAGCACAACATGGCGCTGTCGCAGCGCCGCGCGCAGAGCGTGGGTGCCTACCTGGTCGACCATGGCGTGAAGAGCGCGCGCCTCACGACCGAAGGACGAGGCCAGACCCAGCCCGTGACGAGCAACGCCACCGAGGACGGGCGCACGCAGAACCGCCGCGTCGAGATCTACCTGAAGCCCGTCTCGCAGTAGGCGAGACAGTAAGCCCCGGCCGCTGCCGGCCGCTGCCTGCCGGAGGCGGCCCTGCCCGGGTAGGGCCGCCGGCACAGGGTCGACGGCCCCTCCCCCCAGGAACCCTTCACACGCGCGTCATCTTCAACCTTGCGGGATGCTGACCCGCACGATCAGGTTCGGTTCACACGAGCCTCCTAGCATTCGCGCATGCTGCTGCTCGCGCGCGTTCGCCGTTTCGTCGAGGCACACCACAAGGCGTGGTGCGTCGCGGGCATGCTGCTGATTTTTCTGCAGCCCTTCATCGCGGCACACTTCCGCTGCGACGGGCTGGAAGACGAGCCGATGCTGCGCGTGCGCAGCGCCAGCGACACCACCCAGTTCGAGGCCGACGACCGCGCGGATCATCAGTCCGACCGCGAGACCACGCTGTTCGCCCAGGCCGCCGCGAGCATCGACCACCCCGATGCCTTCGACCTCGCGCTGGGCATGCTGATGGCGATGGTGCTCGCGATGCTGCCGCTGGCACTGGCCGTTGCGCGGCTCGCCGTTCCCATCGCGCGCGAAGCGCCCGAACACGTCCCGCCACACGGCGGCGCGCCACCTCCGGCGCAACCCTGGCGTCGACTGCCGCCTACCGTCGCACCACCTTCCGTCACTTGAGACACGGCGCCTCGCGCGTCGGGTGGTCCGCTGCGCCTCGCAGCGGGCTTTCTCTTCCCTGTCGAAAGGTCCGACCATGTCAAGTTTCTCCTGCTGCGCCCGTGGCGCCGCGTGGCTTCGTTCGCCCGCCGTTTTCCAGTTCCCGACCACGCCCATGAAGGTGGCGTCATGAACGCACTGAACATCACGCTTTTCCAGTGGCTCACCGCCGGCAGCCAGCCCACGCCGTGGGTGCTGTCCTTCGCATCAGCCTTCGCACTCTGGGGCAGCTGGCTGTGCGCGGGCGTGCTCGTCTTCGCGCTGTGGCGGCATCGCGCCGAACGCGCCTATCTGTTCATCGTCGCGGCCTTCTCCGGCCTCGCATCGATGGCTTCCCACGCGATCGCGCTGGCGCTGAACACGCCCCGCCCGTTCGTCCTCGGGCTTGCTCCTGCCTACATCGAGCACGCCGGCCGCGGCTCGCTGCCCAGCACGCACGCGACCGTGATGTTCATGGTGGCGCTGGCCTTACTGCTGCGCCCCGGCCTGCGCAGGCTGGGCGTGCCGCTGCTGGCGCTGGCGGCGGTCACGGGCTGGGCGCGCGTCTACGTGGGCGTGCATTTCCCGATCGACATCGTCGCCGGCATGCTGCTCGGGGGCGCCATCGCCGGCCTGCTCGCGCTCGCGCAGTTGCTGGTGCACCGCGTCGTTTCTTTTCCGGCGTCGCCCGTTGGCCGCACTCGCGACGACACGCCAGCGGCCGCTTCTTTCTGGAGGCATCCATGATTTCATCGACCGACAACAGCCGGCACTCGCGCGCCCCGATCCGGCTGCAACAGGCCGACGATGCTCCCGCGACGCGCGCGGCCGTCGCTTTCGCGCCGCCGGACGAAGCGCGCAGCATCTCCTGCGTCATCCCCTGCTTCAACGAGGGGCCGAACCTGCGGCGCCTGCTGCCGCTGCTGGAGGACATTCTCTGGGCCACGCGCCTGCGCTGGGAGATCATCGTGGTGGACGACGGCAGCACCGACGACACCGTGGCCGTTGCCGAGGCATGGTGCGAGCTCTCGGGCTTTCGCTGCATCTCGCTGTCGCGCAACTTCGGCAAGGAAGCCGCGCTCACCGCGGGCCTCGCCGCCGCCACGGGCGACGCGGTGGTGCTGCTCGACGGCGACCTGCAGCATTCGCCGGAGCTCATCCACACCATGATCGCGCAGTGGGTGGCCGGCGCCGAGGTGGTGTACGCGGTGCGCGAGCAGCGCAGCGACGAAAGCCGCTTCAAGCAGCTCGGCAGCAGGCTCTTCTACAGCCTGGTCAACGCGTCCGACCGCTTCGCCGTGCCCAGGGACGCGGGCGACTTCCGCCTGATGGACCGCAAGGTGGTCGACGCGCTCATGAGCCTGCCGGAGCGCAGCCGCTTCATGAAGGGCCTGTATGCCTGGGTGGGCTTTCGCGCCGTGGCGCTGCCCTACACGCCCGCGCCGCGCGCGGAAGGCGCCAGCAGCTTCAACACGCGGCGGCTGGTGGGGCTGGCCATCGACGGGCTGACCGCCTTCACCACCTGGCCGCTGCGGGTGGTCAGCGTGGTGGGGCTGATGCTGGCGGTGCCGGCCTTCGCTTACGGCGCCTTCGTGGCGGTCGACTACCTGCTGTTCGGCAACTCGGTCTCGGGCTGGACCACCATCGTCGCGAGCCTGATGTTCTTCATCGGCATCCAGATGATCTCCACCGGCATCGTGGGCGAGTACATCGCGCGCATCTACGAGGAGGTGAAGGGAAGGCCGCTCTACGTGGTGCGCCGCGAGCGCGGCACGGGGCTGGAGACCGGGCGGACATGAAACGGGCCGCTCCCGCATGGTGGACCTCCCCCCGACCGCTATGGATCATCGTCGCCCTCTTCGCCTGGCTGCTGGCCACCGCATGGATGCGCCCGCTGATGGCGCCCGACGAGGGCCGCTACGGCGGCGTCGCGCTCGCCATGCTTCGCTCGGGCGACTGGCTGGTGCCTCGGCTCGACGGGCTGCCCTTCTTCCACAAGCCGCCGCTCTTCTACTGGATAGGCGCGGCGGCCATGTCGGTCACCGGTCCGGTGGAATGGGCCGCGCGGCTGCCGTCCGTCCTGGGCGGCGCAGTGGCCGCGGCGGCGCTCTTCCTCTTCCTGCGACGCTGGTCGACGGCGCGGCTGGCGCTGCTGTCCACGGTGGTGCTGGCGACCACGCCCTTCTTCTTCCTCGGCGCGCAGTTCGCCAACCTCGACATGCTGGTGGCGGGCTGCATCTCGGCCACGGTGCTGCTGGCGGCCGGCGCAGCGCTGGCCCGGGAGCGCGAGGAACCGTGGCGAGCGCTGCTGGCCGGCGCCTGGCTGTTCGCCGCGGCCGGCCTGCTGGCCAAGGGGCTGATCGGCCTGGTGCTGCCCGCGATGGTGATCTTCATCTGGTGCGCAACGACGCGCAGGCTCGCGTCGTTGCGGCTCGCGCTGTGGCTGCCCGGCTGGGCCGTGCTGCTGGCCGTGGCCGGGCCGTGGTTCGTCGCGATGCAGTTGCGGTATCCGGAGTTCTTCGACTACTTCGTCGTCACCCAGCACTTCCGGCGCTTCGCGTCCTCGGGCTTCAACAACGAGCACGGCTTCTGGTTCTATCTTCCGGTGCTGGCGGGCCTGACGCTGCCGTGGTTCGCATGGGTGTTCGTCCCTCGCGGGTCGAACGAGGGGGCGAGCGACGACGCGGCACGCCCCCGGCTGCCGGACATCGACCGGCTGATGTGGATCTGGCTCGCGGTGATCGTGGTGTTCTTCTCGCTGCCGCGGTCCAAGCTGGTGGGCTACGTGCTGCCGGCACTGCCGCCGCTGGCGTACCTGATCGCGCAGCGGGTGCTGGCGAGCCGCTCGCTCGAAGCCCTGCTGCCGAAGGTTCGAGCGATGACGCTGGCGGCGGCAACGGTGTGCATCGGCTGCGTGGTCGCGGTCATGGTGTACTCGTCGCCGCCAGGTACGCGCCTGCGCCTGCCGGCTGGGCAAGCGGTGGCACCGGGTGAACAGGTGCTGATGCTCGACGGCTACCACTACGAGATTCCCTTCTACTGGAACCTGCGCGAGCCGGTGCTGGTGGCGGACGACTGGAAGGCGGCGGCCGAGGACACGCGCGACAACTGGCGCAAGGAGATCTTCGACGCCAGCCGCTTCGATCCGGCGCGCGCGGCGCGCACGCTGGTCGACCGAACCGAGCTCGCGGACGTGCTGTGCGTGCCGCACACCACCTGGGTCGTCGGCTCGAACACGGCGCATCTCGCGAACCCCTGGCTGCACCATGCGCAGCTGGTGGCGGTGAACGACGGGCTGGCGGCCTGGCGCTTCAAGGGAAGCGCCACGGGCGATCCGCACTGCCTGGATACCGCCCCATTCCCCGCCGCAGTCCCAGCTCCCGCCCCGCACTCGGGCGCCAACGGCAATGGCTGAATCGCCCCGCTGCCTCTGCATCTGCGCCGACGACTTCGGCATGAGCGCGGGCATCAACTCGGCCGTGCTCGACCTCGCCGAGAAGGGCAAGATCTCCGCCGCCAGCGGCATGGTGCGCCGCGAGGCCTGGCTGGCCGGAGCCAGGCTGCTGCGGCGCCTGGAGCCAGCGGAGTTCGACACCGGCCTGCACCTGGACCTCACGCGGCCCGCGCATGCCGGCGGCCCCGAGCCGGGGCTGGGCGGCCTGCTCGCGCGCACGTACGCGCGCACCATCTTCGCGCCCGGCCTGCAGGCCGACATCCGCGACCAGTTCACCCGCTTCGAGGACGCCATGGGCCGTGCACCCGCCTTCGTGGACGGGCACCGGCACGTGCACCAGTTCCCGGTGGTGCGCGAGCTGCTGGTGGAAGAAATCTCGCGGCGCTATCCCTCCTCGCCGCCTTGGGTCCGCAACACGGCGCCGGGCTGGCGCCATGGGCCCGACAGTCTGAAGGCCCGCGTCATCCACATGCTGGGCGGCGCGCGGCTTGCTGCACTGGCCGTCCGGCACGGCATTCCCACCAGCAGCCGGCTGCTGGGCGTCTACGACTTCTCGGGCGACATGGAGCGCCATCAGCAGCGTTTGTCCGAATGGCTCTCGGCCTGCCGCACCGGCGACGTGCTCATGTGCCACCCGGCCGCCGGCATCATGCCCGGCGACCCGCATGGCGGCGCGCGGCTGCACGAATACACGGCGCTGCGCGCGCTGGCGCTCGGGGTCGGCCAATACAGCGGGATCGCGCTCGCGCCACTCTCACGGTGCCTGAAACGCGGCTGAACATGCCGCTCGCGTAACATGCGCGCCGTCTCCCTGCCCCGCTTCCGCCCATGCCCTCCCCGAAAAGCGCCGCCTTTCCCTCGGTGGCGCAAGCCGTCCTCCTGTTCGTGGCGCTGTTCCTTTGCGAACTCGTCATCGGCGCCGCGCTGCGCGACGCCAACGGGTGGCTGCGCCTGACCAGCATGCAGATCGGCGTGCTCGCGGCCGTGCTGGGCAATGGCTGCGTGTTCGCGGCGGTGATGCACTCGCAGGGCCTCGGCTACCGCAGCCTGTTCCACCAGTCGCGCGCCTCCGCCGGGGCAATGCTGATGCTCGTGGTGCCGCCGGTGCTGCTGGTGCCCGCGCTGCTGCTGACGCTCACCTCGGCGCTCAACATCATGATGCGCATCGCACCGCCTTCCGCGTGGGAAGAAGCGATGTTCAGCCGCATGGCCGACGGCAGTGTGGCGGCCGTGCTCGCGGTGTGCGTGGTGGCACCACTGCTTGAGGAAATGCTTTTCCGCGGCATCGTGCTGCGCGGCTTCCTCACCCGCTATCCGCGATGGCAGGCGATCTTCATCTCGGCGCTCCTCTTCGGCGCGGCCCACATGAACATCTACCAGTTCATCGTCGGCCTCGTCATCGGCACCGTGCTCGGCTGGCTCTATGAACGCACGCGCTCGCTCATTCCGTGCATCGCGCTGCATGCCGCCTACAACACCACCACGCTGCTGCTGGGCGACTGGCTCGATGCGGCCTCGCCCTCGCGGCTGCTGTGGGCCGTGCTGATGGCGCTGGCGGCGGCCGTGTGCGGCGTGCTCGTGCTGCGCGCGATGCTGGTGCCGCGCGCGGCGCGCGACGGCTCCTCGGCCTGAGCTTCTTTGCTCTTTCCCTAGCGGGGCAGCCGCTGCAGCGGCCGCGCATCTACCGCTTCGCCGTCGATGATGAAGTGCCCGCCCGCCACATGGTGCAGCGTGCGCAATTCGTCGTGCCCCTCGAAATGCCAGCGCCCGTTGGAGAACACGCGCTCGTCGGCCTGCGCGGCGATCACTTCGCCGAGGAACAGGTCGTAGCGCTGCTGGATCGCCGGCTCGGGCAGCAGCCTGCATTCGAGCCATGCGGCGCAGCCCTCGAGCAGCGGCGCGTCGATGGCCGTGCCCGCGAAGGTCGAAAGGCCGTAGGCGGCGAACTTGTCATGACCCGACTTCTCGACGATCTCGCGGCCGGAGCTGTTGCCCAGCGTCTCGGTCAGGTCGAGCTGGGCGCGCACCGGCACCTGCAGCGCGAAAGCGCCGGCGCCTTCGAGCAGCTCGCGCGTCCAGGTGCTCTTGTCGAGCACGACCGCCACCTTGGGCGGATCGAAGTCCAGCGGCATGGCCCAGGCTGCCGCCATGATGTTGCGCTTGCCGCCATGCGCGGCGCTCACGAGCACGGTGGGGCCGTGGTTCAGCAGGCGATAGGCCTTGTTCAGCGCGACGGGCTGGCGGTGGTTGGCGGTCATGGTGGTCGGTGCAGGTCAGGTTCCGGGATCGTCCACCGGCACCCGGCGGACGATGACCGTGCGGATGCGCTGCGCATCGACCTCGGTCACCACGAAATCGTACCCGTCGTGCGTCCAGCGGGCATCGCGCGGGGGCAGTCCGCCGAAGCGCGCCAGCAGCAGGCCAGCGACCGAGGTGTAGCTGTCGTCGTCGCCCACGAGGCCGTGGGTCTGCAGCGCCTGCTCCAGCAGGTGCAGGTCGGCGCTGCCGGAGACGGTCCATGCATCGGGTGCGGTCTGCATAATTTCCAGCGTCTCGTCCTCGTCGGGAAACTCTCCGGCGATGGCCTCCAGCACGTCGATGGGCGTCACCACGCCGGTGAGCGTGCCGTGCTCGTCGGCCACCAGCGCGAGCTGCCCGCGCGCGCCGCGCAATGTGTCAATGAGGCGGATGGCCGTGGTCGACTCGGGCACGTAGATGGGCGCGCGCAGGCCGGCGCCCTCGTCGATCCTGCCGTGGCGCATCAGCTGGCCCAGCAGATCCTTGGCGCGCGCCACGCCCACCACGTCGTCGAGCGAGCCCCGGCACACGGGGAAGATGCCGTGCGGCGTGTCCAGCAACTGCTCGCGCACCGCGACCGGGTCGTCGTTGAGATCGACCCACGAGATGTCGGTGCGCGGCGTCATCACCGATCGCACGGTGCGGTCGGCCAGCGAGAGCACGCCGCTCACCATGTTGCGCTCCTCGACGGCGAAGGCGGGCTCTTCCTGCGCTTCGGGCGTCGCGTCGGAGGGACCCGCGCCGGCTGGTACCGGCTCGCCGCGCGCCCTGCCGCCCAGCAGCCGCAGCACCGACTCGGCCGTTCGCTCGCGCAGCGGTCTGCGCGCCTCGTGCTTCAGCGCGTTGCGCCGCGCCCACTGGTTCAGCGCCTCGATCATCACGGAGAAGCCGATGGCGCCGTAGAGGTAGCCCTTGGGAATGTGGAAGCCCAGGCCCTCGGCCACGAGGCTCAGGCCGATCATCAGCAGGAAGCTCAGGCACAGCATCACCACCGTCGGATGCGCGTTCACGAAACGTGTGAGCGGCTTCGAGGCCCACAGCATGATGCCGATGGAGATGACGACCGCGGCCATCATCACCGGCAGGTGGTCGACCATGCCCACGGCGGTGATCACCGAGTCGAGCGAGAACACCGCGTCGAGCATCACGATCTGCGTGACCACCAGCGTGAAGCCCGCATAGGCCACCGGGCCGCTGGCCGTGTGCTCCGGAACGCCTTCGAGCCGCTCGTGCAGCTCGGACGTGGCCTTGAACAGCAGGAACAGGCCGCCGCCGAGCAGGATCAGGTCGCGGCCGGAGAAATCCTGGCCCCACAGGGAGAACAGCGGCGTGGTCAGCGTCACCAGCCACGAGACGATGGACAGCAGCCCCAGCCGCATGAAGAGCGCGAGGCTCAGGCCGATGAGCCTTGCCTTGTCGCGCTGGCGCGGCGGCAGCTTCTCCGCGAGGATCGCGATGAAGACGAGGTTGTCGATGCCCAGCACGATCTCCAGGACGACCAGCGTCAGGAGACCGAGCCAGACGGCCGGGTCGGAGAGCAGTTCGATCATGATTGGAGAAAAGAGGCGCGCAAACGGCCGCGTCCCGGAGCGGCGCGGGCCATTCCGGCAACGGGTGACTGGGGAAACTGAAGACGCAAGGCGGCTGCGGAAGGATCGGTCGCAGCGCCGCGTTGCAGGTTGTTGCTGGCGCAGGCCAGCGGCCTACTGGGAGGCTCGCAGGAGGAGTTCACCCGCGCAGTTTAACGAAGGCCCCCTTCGCGACCCGGCCATTTCCGCTTGCATCGGTACGGTCAATACCGTAGGCTGACCCGGCGTCCGCGCGCAGCACCCGAGCCCAAGCGGGCCGCCGGGCCTGTCTTGCGGGCGTGAAGGAGCCACGCATGCCAAGCCGATCGAACGGCCTCGCGGCCGAAATGGAAGCGGTGCGAACCCTGGCGCTCGTCGGCGCCTCCGCGTCCGGCAAGACCTCCATCGCGGAGGCCCTGCTGCACGAAGCGGGCGCCATCGGGGCACGCGGCAGCGTGGAGCGCGGCACCACCGTCAGCGACCACGACCCGCTCGAGAAGCGGATGCAGCATTCGCTCAATGCAACCCTGATGCACCTGGCGCACGACGGCACGCGCATCCACCTCATCGACACCCCCGGCGGCGCCGACTTCCTGGGCCAGAGCCTGCCCGCGCTGGAAGCGGTGGAAACCGCCGCCATCGTCGTCAATGCAAGCGCCGGCATCGAGCCGATGACGCTGCGCATGATGGACTACGCGGCATCGCGCCACCTCGCGCGCCTGATCGTCGTCAACAGGATCGACGACCCCGGCGCCGACCTCGCCGGCCTGCTGGCGCAGATCCAGGCCACCTTCGGCCGCGAATGCCTGCCGCTGAACCTGCCGGCAGCCGGCGGCACGCGCGTGATCGACTGCTTCTACAACCGCGAAGGCGAGTCCGACATCGGTTCGGTCGATGCGGCGCACCGCGCGCTGGTCGAGCAGGTCGTCGAAGTCGATGCGGCCTTCGTCGAGCGCTACCTGAACGATGGCGACGTGGACGCCAGCGAGCTGCATGCGCCGCTCGAGCAGGCGCTGCGCGAAGGGCACCTGATTCCCGTGTGCTTCATCTCGGCACGCAGCGGCGCGGGCGCGGCCGAGCTGCTCGACATCATCGTCAAGCTTCTGCCCAACCCGAGCGAAGCCAATCCTCCGGACTTCCTGCTCGGCGAAGGCGCCGATGCAAAGCCGATGCAGGCCAGGCCCGATGCTTCGCTGCACGTGCTGGCCCATGTGTTCAAGGTCACGAGCGACCCTTACGTCGGCAAGCTCGGCATCATGCGCGTGCACCAGGGCACCCTTGCGAGCGATAGCCAGCTCTATATCGGAGACGGCCGCAAGCCCTTCAAGGTGGGCCACCTGTTCATGCTCCAGGGCAAGGACCATGTGGAAGTGCCGCGCGCGGTGCCGGGGGACATCGTGGCGGTGGCGAAGGTGGAGGAGATCCAGTTCGACGCCGTGCTGCACGACGCGGCGGAAGACAGCCACGTGCATCTCGCGCCGCTGGAGTTTCCGGTACCCGTGCACGGACTGGCCGTCGAGCCCAAGCGCCATGGCGACGAGCAGCGCGCATGGGAGATCCTCGGCAAGCTCGCGGCCGAAGACCCCTGCCTGCGCATCGAGCACGTGGTCGCGACCAACGAGACCGTTCTCTACGGACTCGGCGAACTGCATCTGCGCATGGTGCTGGACCGCCTGCGCGAGGTGTACCGCTTCGAGGTGCAGACCCGTCCGCCGCGCATCGCCTACCGCGAGACCGTGACCGCGCCTGCGGAGGGCCATCACCGCCACAAGAAGCAGACCGGCGGCGCGGGGCAGTTCGGCGAAGTCTTCCTGCGCATCGAGCCGCTCGCGCGCGGCGACGGCTTCGAGTTCGCCGATGAAGTCAGGGGCGGAGCGATTCCGGGCCAGTTCATTCCCGCCGTCGAGAAAGGCGTGCGCGAAGTGCTGGCATGCGGCGCCATCGCCGGCTACCCCGTGGTGGACGTGCGCGTAGTGGTGCACGACGGCAAGCACCACAGCGTGGACAGCAAGGACATCGCGTTTGCCACCGCCGGCCGCAAGGCCTTCATGGCGGCCATCCGCGAGGCCAGGCCGGTGGTGCTGGAGCCGATCGTGCAGATAGAGATCGTGGCGCCCGAGCATGCGGTGGGCGATGTCACGAGCGATCTGTCGTCACGGCGCGGGCTGGTGACCGGTACGTCGACCATCGGAGCCGGTGCCGCTGCGGTCCGGGGGCAGGTGCCGATGGCGGAGCTGGCGAGCTATCAGTCGCGGCTCAACGCGATGACCAGCGGACAGGGGCGGTACACGATCGCGCTGTCGCACTACGAGGCCGTGCCGCCGAATGTGCAGCAGGTCTTGATGGCGCAGTACCGAGGGCGGGAAGAAGACCAGTGAGGGGTCAGTGAGGCCGCGCAGCGTGGCCATGTCGCGCCCTGTCGAGCCGCCGCCCTCGATTGGCGTCGAGCGCACAATGAGAATGCCACGCCATCTTTCCTTCCCGACACCACGCGCGACGATGCCCATGCCCGATACCCCTCGCCCTTGCGCCGGTGAAGACACCGACGAAAGACGCCTGATCGCGTTGCCCTTCTCCGTCGCCCTGCCGGATATCGCGGTGCCCGTCGGAAATGCAATCGTGCGTCTCTCACGAGTTCAGCTGGAGCAGCTTGCGCAGGCCGCGTCCATTCAGTGGAGCACCGAAGAGGAGCGCATGGCGCGCATCGATGGCCAACGCGCCCAGGCGCTGCTGAAATCGGCATCGGGCGGCGACGCCGCCCCGGCCCCGCTCGACCCCGACGCCCACCACCTGCTGTCCCGCTTCATCGAGCAAGGCCGGGCCTCCATCTTCTGCGGCACCCCGCCCCAGCCGCAGCCCCACGTCACGGTCCGCTACCTCGCAAGCAGGGCCGGCCCCCTCGCAGGCCGGGGCGACATCCTCTTCCACCTGCCCGACGACCCGACGCCATTCCTCGTGGTGAACTGGTGGGTCGCGTGAACGCGCGGTAGCGCGGGTGCATCCGGGGCCGGGGTGGCCATCGCCTACAGCCCGCTCATGCGCCTGCCGACACGGCTCCATCAGGGCCGAACCTATGTTGGAGGCTGATCGAGAGGGCAGACAGCATGAGCGAAGTCGCCGAGCTTTTCGCGCGCGAGTTTCCTGTGTGGCACATGGTGGTGCGCGGAACTGTCGTGTACTGGTTCCTGCTCCTCGTGTTCCGCTTCGTGCTGCGGCGCGACATCGGCTCGATGGGCGTCGCCGACCTGCTCTTCGTGGTGCTGGTCGCCGATGCGTCGAGCAACGCGATGCAGGGCGAATACAAATCCATCGACGACGGGCTTGTGCTGCTCGCGACGCTCGTCGCCTGGAACTTCGCGCTGGACTGGCTGAGCTTTCACTTCGAGCCCGTGGCGCGTTTCCTGGAGCCGCGCCCCGAGGTCCTCATCCGCAACGGCCGCCTGAACCGGCGGGCGCTCAGGCGCGAAATGATCAGGACCGACGAACTGCTCGGCAAGCTGCGCGAGCAAGGCGTGGCGGATTTCTCGGAGGTGCGCGTCGCGCGGCTGGAGAGCGACGGAACGCTCAGCGTATTCAAGAAAGAGAAGAAGCAGGCTTGCGACGACAGCCATCAGGCACCCAAGCCCTCCAAGCCTCCGGTGCAATAGCGGCTGCGGTGATGACGACGGCGATGCAGTTCATCGACTGGCTCTTCGGCGAAGGCTCCGAACT
Organism: Variovorax sp. 278MFTsu5.1; assembly: GCF_048305045.1. Classification (NCBI taxonomy): domain Bacteria; kingdom Pseudomonadati; phylum Pseudomonadota; class Betaproteobacteria; order Burkholderiales; family Comamonadaceae; genus Variovorax; species Variovorax sp. 278MFTsu5.1. The sequence continues at coordinate 1,559,850 of NZ_CP157622.1, read as the reverse complement.
CGCTGCGTGGCAGATGGCCGCGCGCGCGCTGGTCGTCTTCTTCCTTGCATTGGTGATGATCCGCGCCTCGGGCCGGCGGTCGTTCGGGCAGCAGAGTCCCTTCGACACCTGCATCACGGTGCTGCTGGGTGCGGTGCTGAGCCGCGCGGTGGTCGGTGCCTCGCCCTTTTGGAGCACCATGGCGGCCGGCGCGGCGCTGGTCGTCACGCACCGGCTGGTCGCGCTCGCGAGCATGCGGTGGCAGGGTTTCGAGGACCTGATCAACGGCCACAAGATCACGCTGGTGCGCGACGGCCGGATGGACGAGAACGCGATGCGCCACGCGCTGGTGTCGCGCAAGGACCTCGACGAGGCCCTGCGCCAGCAGGCCGGCGGCGTGCCTCTGCACGAAGTCGAACGCGCGGTGCTCGAGCGCGATGGCAAGCTGAGCATCGTCAAGCGACGGTCCTGAGCCGCAGCCCATGCCGCTCACGTAAGAAACCACCGACCCGCAGCGGCGGCGATTGCTTCGCTCGCGTGCGCAGCCGCTGCGAACACTGGTGCGCAGGATGATCCCTCTTCATCCCCTATTGATCGCAGGCAAGGAGACCGCAATGAGCAGCAGCACCAGCAGCAACCCCCGCGTCACCGGCACCGGAGATGGCACCCGCCCCACCACCAGCGGCGGCGTGGACAACATCGGCGGCGCGGAGTCCTTCACCGCGCGCAAGACCAAGGCCGGCGAAGACGTCGCGGGCCCCGCGCCGCGCGAACGCATGCAGGACAGGAAAAAGGACGTGGAAGGCACGAAGCACGACGACTCCGCGCCTTTCGGCCTGACCGAGGATCTCACGCCCGAGACCAATCGCGACCCCGGCAAGAGCTGAGCAAGCGACCTTTCCGGCTTGTGCACATGGCCACAGCTCGCCGCCTCAGCGCCAGTTCGTCGCCGCCGCGCGGCGCGCTGGCGGTCGAGGCGGCCAATGGCGGGACCGCCCTTCTCATCGTCGACATGATCAGCTGCTGGGACTTTCCCGACGCCGACAGGCTGCTGCCCGCCGCCGTGGCGGTCGCGCCTGCCATCGCAGCCCTGAAGCGGCGGTGCAAGGCGCGGGACGTGCCGGTGATCTATGCCAACGACAACCGCGGGCGCTGGCGCTCCGACTTGAGCGCGCTGGTCGATCTGTCGATGGCCGGCGGCGGCCCCGGCGCAGCCGTCACTGCCGGCCTCGCGCCGGACCATGACGACTACTTCGTGCTCAAGCCGCAGCAATCCGCCTTCGTCGCCACGCCGCTCGAACAGCTGCTGGGCGTGCTGAAGGCCCGCCGCCTCGTCGTGACCGGCGTGGCCAGCGACCAGTGCGTGCTGAGCACAGCCTCCGACGCGCGCATGCGCGGCTTCGAGGTGGTGCTTCCCAAGGACTGCACGGCCACGCAGACGGCCAGGCGCCACGCGATGCTGCTGGAGCAGTGCGACACGGTCTTCGGCATCGCTACCACCTCCGGCTCGCGCATCCGCCTGCCCGCCGAGCGAGCGCGCAAGCGTTGAGCCCGTTGTTTCAACCCGTTTGGAGAAAGCCATGACACACCCCATGCAATCCGGCCCGAAGCCACCCTTCGACACGCCCCGCCAGGCACCGCCCGGCCTCGAATCGCGGATGGATCCGCCGCCAGACTTCGGCGAGTCTTCGTACGTCGGCTCCGGCAAGCTCGTCGGGAAGGCGGCGCTCATCACCGGCGGAGACAGCGGCATCGGCCGCGCCGTCGCCCTGGCCTTCGCGCGCGAGGGCGCGGACGTGCTGATCTCCTATCTTGCGGAGGAAGAGCCCGACGCCCGTCGCACCGCCGAACTCATCGAGAAGGAGGGCCGCACCTGCGTTGCCGTGCCCGGCGACATCCGCGAGGAGCCCCATTGCAAGAAGCTGGTGGACACCGCCATGGAGCGCTTCGGCAAGCTCGACGTGCTGGTGAACAACGCGGCCTTCCAGATGGCACACAAGGACCTGGCCGAGATCACGGCCGAGGAGCTGGACCGCACCTTCCGCACCAACGTCTACGCCAACTTCTTCCTTTGCAAGGCAGCGGCCGCCTGCATGAAGCCGGGCAGCGCCATCATCAGCACCGCATCGGTCAACGCCGACAAGCCCAACGCCACGCTGGTGGCCTACGCGGCGACCAAGGGGGCGATCCAGAACATGTCCGGCGGCATGGCGCAGCTGCTGGCCGAGAAGGGCATCCGCGTGAACTGCGTGGCGCCCGGCTCGTTCTGGACGCCGCTGATCCCTTCGACCCTCCCGCCCGACAAGGTGAAGAACTTCGGCATGCAGACACCGATGAAGCGGCCCGGCCAGCCGGCGGAGCTGCAGGCGGTGTATGTGCTGCTCGCCTCCGACCAGGCGAGCTACATCTCGGGAGCCACGGTGGCGGTGACCGGGGGCGTGCCCTTCATCTGAGTGGCGGGGCCGGCTGGCGCGCGCCGCCATCGCTGCCCGCCAGTACCTGCAGTTTCTGCCGCCTGCCCGGCAGCCAGGTGCCGATGCGCGACACCCAGCGCAGCACGTGGAAGACGATGAAGCTGCCCAGCGGCGGCCATCGGTTCCATGCGGACAGCTTCTCGCGCTGCACGATCTCGCATTCGGTCTCCAGCGCCGCCAGGTGCCTGGCCACCTGTGAATTGAACGCGCGGCTCACGATGACCACGTTGGCCTCCATGTTGAGCGTGAGGCTCAGCGGATCGAGGTTGCTGGAGCCCACGGTGCTCCATGCGTCGTCCACGATGGCTACCTTGCCGTGCAGCGGGCGCGCGCAGTATTTATGCACCTCCACGCCCGCGCCCAGCAGGTGGCCGTAGAGCAGCTGGGTCGCGAAGCGCACCGATTTCATGTCGGGCATGCCCTGCAGGAACAGCTTCACCTCCACGCCACGCGCGGCGGCCCGGCACAGGTCGCGGAACAGGCGATAGCCCGGAAAGAAATAGGCATTGGCGATGACGATGCGGGCGCGCGCGGTGCGGATGGCCTGGCGGTAGATCTTCTCGATGCTGTCGGGCGAGGCCATGTTGTCCCTTCGCGCGAACAGCACCGCGGCCTTGCCGGCGGCCGGCGGCGGTGCCTCGATATCCTGGGGAACGCGGGTGTCTCCCGCGGTGTGCTGCATGAAGCTGCGTATGCGCCCGACGATGGGTCCGCGCAGTTCCACCGCGTAGTCCTGCTTGGCCAGCTCGCCGAAGTCCAGCAATTGGTCGGCGCAGAAATTGATGCCCCCCACGAAGGCCACTGTGTCGTCGACCACCACAAGCTTGCGGTGCATGCGCCGCAGCAGGTTGAGCTGCTGGCCGAAGAGCGACCGCCCCGGATCGAACACGTGCACTTCCACACCCGCCTGCGTCAGCCGCGCGAGAAAGCGCCCCGACAGCCGGGGCGAGCCGAATCCGTCAATGGTGAGCACCGTGCGCACGCCGCGGTCTGCACACTCGCGCAGCGCGTCGCTCAGCGCGCGGCCGACCTTGTCCTCCTCGAGGATGAAGGTTTCGAGCAGCACCCACTGGCGAGCCTGCGCGATGGCATCGAAGACGCGCGGGAAGAATTCGTCGCCATTCTCCAGCAGGCGCGCCGCGTTACCGTGGGTCCAGTCCTCGCGCGTCACTTGCCGAGGCCTTGCTGACTGTTCGTGCCGGTGGCTCAGCCGTGGCGCTTGAAGTACTGCACTTCGCGCTCGTGCTGCTGCGCCGCCTCGCGCGAATCGAAGGTGCCGAGGTTGCGCCGCTTGCCGGTCTTCGGGTCGACCTTGCGGGCGTAGAGGCGGTACTGGCCGGATGCGAGCTTGCGGATCATGGGAGCGTCCTTTCGCCGAAGCACCTGACCTCGCGGGCACCGCGCCCGCGACCCGGATCGGTGCGCCGTCGATGCACGCTAGCGCGCCCACCGGGCCTCTCTGTCAGGCCATGCACTACGTGGGGGTGGGATTTCGCTGGCGATGCCGGCTTTCGAACACCGGTGTTGCAGCTTGTTGCGCGCAGAGAAAAGCGCCGCCAAGGGCGTACGACGCTCTCCTACGCGAAGCGGGCGAGCCGCGGTCCATCTTGCGGCTTCACCTTCTTTTCTTCTTTGTGTTCCCTTTTCATCAACCCACCATGGAGCCCACGATGTCAACGACCCGCCGTGCAACCCCCGACGCCTGCAGCCTCCTCGATACCGACCACAAGAACGTGAAGAAGCTCTTCACGGCGTACGACGAACTCGCCCACTCCCGCTCCCAGAGCGCACCCGGGAAAAAGCGCGATCTGGCGATGCAGATCTGCATGGAGCTGCAGGTGCACACGCAGATCGAGGAAGAAATCTTCTACCCCGCCCTGCGCGAAGCCATCAGCGAGACCGACCTGCTCGACGAGGCCGAGGTTGAGCACGCCAGCGCCAAGGAGCTGATCGCGCAGATCCAGGACGCCACCGAGATCGACGAGAAGTTCGACGCCAAGGTGAAGGTGCTCGGCGAGTACATCGACCACCACGTGAAGGAAGAGCGCAACGAGATCTTCGTGAAGGCGCGCGCGACGCGCGGGCTCGACCTCGTCGCCATGCGCGAGCAGCTTGCGCAGCGCAAGGAAGAGCTGATGGCCGAGATGGAGGTGATGGCCTGACCGGGGCCGGGCCCGCTCAGGACCACGCGGCAGCGAGCGTCGCCACGGCGGCCACCAGCATCACGCCGGTGGCCGCCCATCCCACGATCTTCAGGCGGCGCGCAATCACCAGTTCGCCCATCACCGCGCGGCTCGACGCGGCCAGCATCACGCCGATCATGATCGGCACCGAGGCCAGCGCGTTGATGATGGCGGCATAGACCAGCGCAGTCATCGGGCTGATGCCCGAGAGGCCGATGGCCAGCCCGATCAGCATCGCAGCCGCAAGGATGGCGTAGAACGCCGGGGCCTTGCCCGGCGCATGGTCCAGGCCCTTGCGAACGCCCAGCAGGCTCGCCAGCGCATACGCGGCCGAGCCGGCGAGCACGGGCAACGCAAGCAGCCCGGTTCCCACGATGCCCATGCCGAACAGGACGAAAGCCGCCTCGCCCGCCACCGGCTTGAGCGCCTGCGCTGCTTGCGCAGTCGTCTCGATGGAAGTCTGGCCGTGCGCATGCAGGGTGGCCGCCGTCGCGATGATCATGAAGAAGGCGATGGCATTGGAGAAGCCCATGCCCACCCAGGTGTCGATCTTCAGGCGGCGCAGTTGGCCCGGCGCCTGCGCGGGCGCGTGCCGCAGGGCCTGGTCCTGCGGCACGCGCTTGATCTCCTCCACCTCCTGGGAGGCCTGCCAGAAGAACAGGTAAGGGCTGATGGTGGTGCCGAGGATCGCGACCCAGGTGGTGATGAAATCCTTGTTCCACTGCAGGTGCGGCAGCAGAGCGCCCTTGGCTGCGGCCGCCCAGTCGACGTGGGCGGCGAAGGCCACCGCCACGTACGAGAGCAACGAGAGCGTGAGCCACTTCAGCACCCGCACGTAGCGTTCGTAGGGCAGCCAGATCTGCAGCGCCAGCGACACCACGCCGAAGCCGATTGCATAGGCTGCCTTGGAGCCCCCCGCCACCAGCGCGGAAACATCGGCCATCGCGTTCAGGTCGGCACCCAGGTTGATCACGTTGGCAACCACCAGCGAACCCACCAGCAGCCACACCACCCAGCGCGGCCACAGCCGCAGGAAGGCCTCCGTCAGCCCATGGCCGCTGACCCGGCCGATACGCGCGCTGGCGAGTTGTATGCCGACCATCAGCGGATAGGTCAGCAGCAGCGTCCAGCCCATGTCGTAGCCGAACTTCGAGCCGGCCTGGGAGTAGGTGGCGATGCCGCTGGGGTCGTCGTCGGCCGCGCCCGTGATGAGGCCGGGGCCAAGCTTGGAGAGCCAGCCCTTGCGCCCGGGTGGCTCCGCCTGCCCCCGCTCTCCTCCCGCGTCCGGTCCCGCCGCTTCCATCTGAGTCATCGCGTGCTCCTTGCCGGGTGCTCTGGCTGCCGGCCCGGTCAATCTGGACGAGGCACCGGTGCCGGGGTGTCGGACAAGAGCATCTCGCGTTGCCAGCGTTCGGGTGTCTTCGCGACAGGGGCCTCAGTGGATGTCCGACACATGGCGCCTCATGAAGTCCTAGCGTTTCCCTTGAACGTGCGGATGTCTGCGCTCCTGCATTCATCCGCGCCGTCGCAGGAAAGGAAAGATGCCATGAGCGAACTATCGAGAAGACAGCAGGCGAGGGACGACCGGCGCGACAACCAGCGCGTGTTCGTGTTCAGCGTGACAGTGGCCATCCTCGTGATGCTCGGCGCGCTGATCTACTTCTACGCCGTGGACAAGCGCGGCGAAGGCCCCTCGCGTGAAACAGCCCCGCCGCCGGCCGCGCAGGTGCAGGGTGGCGCGCAGACCGCTCCCACCACGGCGCCGACGGCTCCGCAGCAGCAGAAGTAGGCAGACAGGCAGGCTCCTCAGGTGGGAAGTGTCGTCTGCTCTTCGTCGTCGAGTTGCGCCTGCTCTATCCAGGCGATGCAGCGGCACTTCAGGATGCCGATGCCGGTCTCGACCGAAATGCCGGGCCGCGTCAGCACCAGCTTGCACCGATGTTCGCCCCGGAACGCGATGTCCCCCACCGCGGCGAAGTTGCCGTCATCGGCCTTCAGCAGGCTGATAGTGCAGGTCCACGGCCCTGCTCGGCCGTCGTAGACGAAAGTTTCTCCATCCATGGCACACCCCGGTACTCAGTACAGGCGTGCCACCAGGATCGATGGGTTGGCGCGAGCAACAAGTGAACCCACCATACGCGCATTGCCTGGCGCGCGCCAAGCTTTATTCCGGAGGGAGGGCTTCTTGACGGGTGTCCGGTTTCGGCGCGATTTCGGAGCCCGAGGGGCCCGGGGGGTTACACGTGGAATGCGGCCAAACCACCCACGGCAAGCCCCGCCACCGCCACCCCGAACATCGCCCGCTCCAGCCATTTGTTCTTCGTCAGCAGCGCAATGGCAGCCAACGCAATCGAAACCTGCAGCACGGTAGTCGCCTGAGCCCACCGGTGATGCTGATGCATCTGCTCATCCGACTTCGCATCCCACTTGCTTGCTTCCGCCTCCAGTTTCTTCGCCTCGGTCTGGATGTCGGTCTTCTCCTGCTCGTAGCGCGCCACCTTGGCCTGCCAGCCCTGCCTGCGCGCGTCGTCGGTCGCGGTGTCGCGGGCGAATTCGGCGAGGGCCTGCTTGGTGCTCTTCGACTGGAAGTAGTTCCACTGGTTGGAGGCTTCGGTCTTCTTGATGGCGGCGTTGTTCTTGTAGATGCCGGCGTTGGCCTGGGTGGCACCGCCCATGTACGCGAAGATGGCGCCGAAGGTGGCGATGACGGCGGTGCACATCGCGATCTTGCTCGTCGTGCTCATGCCGCCGGAGTGCTCCGCTGCCGGGGCTGCGTGATGGCCGTCGCCATGACCGTGGCCGCCCGATGCGGCGTGTTCGAGTTCGTGATCGTGCGGGCCGTGCACGTGAAAGCCGTGTCCTGACATGGGATCCTTGTTGTAGAGAGATATGGTTTTTCGGGCGCGCGCGAGTATGCCCGTTCAATGAGTCAGCTTCCGGTCCGCGAGCCATTGCCAGCATGGGGCGACAACAGCACACTTGCCTGCCCATGGCCGCCGAACCCTCGCCGACACCGACAGCCAACGCCCGCCACCCCGGCTTCGCCGACATCGTGGCCGGCATTTCCATCGCCGGCCTGCTTCTTCCCGAGGCTGTGGCCTATTCGGGCATCGCGGGGCTGCCGCCGCAGGCCGGAGTGATCGCACTCTTCGCGGGGCTGCTGGTCTACGGCCTCTTCGGCAGCAGCCGCTTCGCAATCGTTTCCGCCACCTCTTCGTCTGCCGCGGTGCTGTTCGCCGCCACCACGTCGGTGACGGGAGTGGACACCGCCACGCGGCTGGCGATGGGCATGGGCATCGTTCTTCTCGCCGGGGTGTTCTTCGTCATCGCGGGCATTGCCCGGCTCGGCGCGGTGTCCAGCCTGATCGCCAAGCCCGTGCTGCGTGGCTTCGCGCTGGGGCTGGCGCTCACCATCGTGGTCAAGCAGTTGCCCAAGGTGCTCGACGTGCATCCGGCGCACAGCGATTTCTTCCGGCTCTTCGCAGGGCTGGTGGCCGACTGGCGGCACTGGAACATCGCGGGCGCGGCAATGGCGCTCATGGCACTGGTGCTGCTGCGCGGCCTTGCACGCTGGCGCGCGGTGCCGGCGGCGCTGCTGGTGATCGTGGCCGGCATCGTGCTCGACGTGTACGGCCTCTGCCACGCATGGGGCGTGGCGGCGGTGGGGCCGATCTCGCTCGACTTCTCTCATCCGACGGTGCCGCAACTCGACCGGGCGCAGTGGCAGAACCTCGGCGGGCTGGCTTTCGCAATGGCGCTGATCCTCTATGCGGAGTCCTACGGCTCGATCCGTACCTTCGCGATGCGCCATGGCGACAACGTGTCGGCCAACCGCGACCTGCTGGCGCTGGGCGGCGCGAACCTGCTGTCGGCGCTGTTCCAGGGCATGCCGGTGGGCGCGGGCTACTCGGCCACCTCGGCCAACGAATCCGCGGGTGCCAGGAGCCGGGCGGCCGGCATCGTGGCGGGGCTGGTGGTGCTGGTGGCGGTGCTCACGCTGCTGCCGTGGATCGCGCACACGCCCGAGCCTTTGCTGGCGGCCATCGTGATCCACGCAGTGGGCCACACGCTGAGCCCTACGGCGCTGCGGCCCTACTTCCAGTGGCGGCGCGACCGGCTGGTGGCGCTGGTGGCCGTTGCTGCGGTGCTGGTGCTGGGCGTGCTCAACGGTCTGCTGGCGGCCATCGGCGTGAGTATCCTGCTGCTGCTGCGCGGCTTCACGCGCACCACCGTGAGCTGGCTCGGGCGGCTCGGCCAGAGCCACGACTTCGTCGATACCGCGCGCCACCCCGAGGCGGTGGTGCCCCCGGGTGTGCTGATCGCGCGGCCCGAGGTGCCGCTCTTCTTCGGCAATGCGGACGCGGTGTTCGCGTCGATACGCGCGCGCATCGACGCCACGCAGGGCCTGCAGCGCATGGTGCTGAGCCTGGAGGAATCGCCGGACCTCGACGCGACCAGCATCGAGGCGCTGTGCGACTTTGCGGCCTACGTGCGCGTGCGGGGCGTTCGCCTCTCGCTGGCGCGCGTGAAGGACGACGTGCGAGACCTGCTGGCCAAGGTGGATTCTCCCGACCTGCATGCCGAGGTGTACGCGCCGTGGAGCGTGGACGACGCGGTGCCGCGCGCCGCGGCGCCTAGCCCCGCAGCGCAGCCTGCCGCCTGAACTCGCTCGGGCTGCCGCCCGTGTGCTCGCGGAACACGCGGCTGAAGTGCGAGAGGTTGCCGAAGCCCGAGGCCAGCGCGATGTCGGTGATCGACCTTGCGGCGTTTGCCGGGTCGAGCAGTTCGCGGATGCTCGCTGCAAGCCGCTGGTGCTGGATGTAGCCGTTGAGCGTCTCGTCGTCGTCGGCGAAGGCGCTGTGCAGCAGGCGCTTGCTGCAGCGCAGGGCCAGGGCCATGCTGTCGATCGACAGCGCCGGGTCGTGCAGGTTCTGCGCAACGTGGCGGCGGATGCGGTCTTTCAGGGCCTCGCGCTGCGTCTGCGGCGTTTCCTGGCCCGCCAGCTCCATCAGCGAAAGGCGCACGAGCTGGATCAGCAGTTCGCCCGCGCCGCGCGCGGCGGCCTCGCTCATGAAGGGCAGCTCCAGGTAGGTGTTGCGCATGGTCTCCAGCGCCACGCGCGAGATGCCGCTGCCGCCGCCGATGCGCCGCGCCACCAGGTCGTTGAGCGGCAGCGCGGGCGATGCGATCTGGTTCTTGGGCAGCATCACGATCAGGTGGTCGCTGCGCTCGGGGTTGGCCACGGTGTAGTCGGCGGTGGTGTCGTAGAGCGTCCATCCGCCCGAGCGCACCGCCGCGGCGCGGCCGCGCTGCGTGACCTCGGCCGAGCCCTGCCAGGGCGCGACGATCTTCACGTAGGGCGCCTCGCTCAGCCGCGCCATCTGCGTAGTGCGCAGCACGCGGTGGCGGTTGGCCTCCAGCCGCGTGAGGATCACGTCGCCCGCGTGCGAGGCCGCGAGGTGGCCGTCGAATTCGCTGTCGTCGTAGAGGTCGGAGCCCAGTCCGCCGAAGTGGCGCCACACCCATTCGCACCACAGCGGCCCGCGCTCCTTGGGCGGGATCTGGTCGGTGGACAGGAGCAGCGAGGCGGTCATGCGGGCTGGGCGGCTGTAACGGCAGTGGGGACGAGAACGAAAGATTTCAGCACGAAGCCGGGTTGCCGCGCATTGTGAAGCGCCTTCGCGGCCCAAGGGATTGCGGGTTAACCACTAGGCGCGTGCACGCTGCGTCAAGTGCTTTGTGCGCGGCTGGCACAGCGCGCGAAGGCTGCGATTTCTACGATTCCGGGCAGCGGGCGCATACCGACGCCCGGAGGAGACTTCAATGCTTCGACCCGATCGCCGCACCTGGATCAAGGGCACCGCCACCGCCCTCGGAGCGGCCGCCGTCGCGCCGCAACTGTTCGCCCAGAGCGGGCCCGTGAAGATCGGCTACGCCATCGCACGCACAGGCCCCTGGGCGGCAGGCGCGCAGGTGAGCCAGGAACCCAACTACCTGCTGTGGGCCGAGCAGGTCAACGCGGCGGGCGGGCTCTCGGTGAAAGGCACGAGGCGCCCCATCGAGCTGATCGGCTACGACGACCGCAGCGAGACCGAGACCTGCGTTCGCACCTTCGAGAAGCTCATGGGCAGCGACAAGGTCGACCTGGTGCTGCCGCCCTGGGGCTCCGGCGCCAACTTCGCGGTCGCGCCGCTGGCCAACCGCTTCGGCTATCCGCTGCTGGCGCCCACCGCGCTCTCGCGCAAGCTGATCGACATGCGCCTGCCCTTCTTCTTCTCGCTGCTCCAGCAGCCCGACAAGATGATGGGCGCGCTGGTCGACATGCTGGTGGCGAACAATGTGAAGACCATCGCCATCGTCTACATGGACGACCTGTTCGGGCTGGAGAACTTCGCGGCGCTGAACAACGCGCTGAAGAAGACGAGCATCCAGGTGGTGGAGCGCAAGAGCTACCCGCTGGGCGTGAAAGACCTCGCGCCGGTGCTGCGCACCATCAAGGACCTGAACCCCGACGCCTTCATCGGCATCACCTACCCGCCGGACACCATCCTCGCGAGCCGGCAGGCGCGCGAGGTGGGATTCAACCCGAAGCATTTCTACGCTTCTGTCGGCACCGCCTTCCAGCTCTACAGGAACGTGATGGCCGCCAACACCGAGGGCGTGATCGGCATGGGCTCGTGGAACGGCAAGACAAGCCCCGAGGCCAAGGCCTACTTCGACGCGCACACGAAGAAGTTCGGCAAGGAGCCCGATCGCTGGGCCAGCGGCCATGCATGGGCCGGGCTGCAGATACTGCAGCAGGCGGTGGAGAAGATCGGGCTGGACCGCAAGGCGCTGCGCGAGCACATCGCGAAGAACGAGTTCAAGACCATCCTCGGCCCGATCCGCTTCGAGGGCAGCGAGAACGCGTCGATTCCGGGCACGGTGTCGCAATGGCAGGGCAGCGACTTCGAAGTCGTCTGGCCGAAGGACCGCGCCACCGCGCAGCTGATGCCGAAGCCGGCCTGGAAGTAGGCACGTGTCTTTCTCCGGATGGGCCGAGCTTCTGGCCGGCGGGCTGATCACGGGCGGCATCTACGCGCTGGTGGCCATCGGGCTGAACCTGCAGTACGGGCTGATGCGCATCATGAACATATCGCACGGCGAGTTCCTGATGCTGGGCGCCTTCGCGACATGGTGGGCGCACACCGCGCTGGGCGTATCGCCGCTGCTGTTCATGCCGGTTGCCTTCCTGCTGCTGATGGCGCTGGGCATGGCGGTGCACCGGCTGTGCTTCCGGCAGGTGGCGGCGCGCGCGCCGAACGTGGACGTGTTCGAGGCGCGCAGCCTGATGGTGGGCTTCGGCCTGATGTTCCTGGTGCAGAACACCGCCCTGCTCATGTGGGGCGGCGACCTGCGCGGCTACGACTACCTGGCCGACCCGGTGCAGCTGGGCGAGATGCGCTTCACCGCCAACAAGCTGGTGCTCTTCGGCGTGGCGCTGGCGCTGAGCCTGGTGCTCATCGCGCTGCTCAAGCTCACGCTGCTGGGCAAGGCGGTGCGCGCGCTGATGCAGTCGCCCACCGGCGCGCAGCTGGTGGGCATCAACACCAGACGGCTGCATCCGCTGATGTTCGGCATCGGCCTGGGCCTGTCGGGCGTGGCCGGCTCGCTGCTGTCGATGACCTATGAAATCTCTCCCTCGATGGGCGAGCCCTACACGGTGACGGCGCTGATCGTCATCACCCTCGGCGGCTTCGGCAGCGTCGCGGGCAGTCTGGTCGGCGGCCTGCTGCTGGGCGTGGTGGAGGCGCTGGGCATGCACTTCACCAGCCCCTCTCTCAAGATGCTGCTGTCTTACGCCGTGTTCATCGGCGTGCTGATCTGGCGGCCCAACGGACTGTTCTCCAGAAAATGACTCTTCTCCCGTCTGCAACGAACAAGCCCTGGTGGGTGCTCGGCGCCGGCCTCGTGCTGGCGGCTGCCGTGCCATGGGTGGCGACGGAGTTCGTGGCCTCGGTCGCGCTCGGCTGCCTGATGTACATCGCGCTGGCCACGAGCTGGTCGCTCTTCTGCGGTGCCACGCGCTATCTCTCGCTCGCCACCTCGGCCTTCTTCGGGCTCGGCGCGTATGCGAGCGCGACGCTGCTCGAGGTTCTGCCCTGGCCGCTGGTGATATTGAGCGGCGCAGCCATCGCGAGCGCGGTGGCGGTGCTGATGGGCGCGGCGGTGCTGCACCTGCGCGGCACCTACTTCGCGGTGCTGACCTTCGGCATGACGGAACTGATCCGCCACGCCGTGACCTTCGTCGAGAAGCAGGTTTCGGGCACGGTGGGCCGCGTGCTGACGGTGGTGCCGTCGAACGAGATGGTGTATCTCACGGTGCTGGCAATCGCGGGTGCGGCCATCGCGACCGCCCTGCTCGTCAAGCGCAGCCGCTTCGGGCTCGCGCTCGCAGGCATCGGCGCCGACGAGCAGCGCGCGCAGACGCTGGGTGTGGACACGCGCCGCGCCAAGGTGATGGGCTTCGCGCTCACCGCCGCCTTCGCGGGTGCGGTCGGCGCGGCCATGGCGGTGCGCTGGACCTACATCGATCCGCCGGCGGTGTTCAGCCCCTTCATCGGCTTCCAGACCGTGCTGATCGCGATGATCGGCGGCGCGGCCAGCATCGGCGGGCCGGTGGCGGCGGCGGTGGTGTTCAGCCTGCTGTCGGAAACGCTGCGGCTGCAGCTGCCCTACGGCTACATGATGGTGCTGGGGCTGCTGCTGATCCTTTGCGTGATGTACCTGCCCGACGGGCTCGCGTCGCTGTGGCGGCGCAAGGCGCCGGCGTCGAGGGAGGCGCGGCCATGAGCAATCCGCGGATCCTGCTGGAAGCCCGCGAGCTCACGGTGCGCTTCGGTGGCCTCACCGCCGTCGACTCGGTGAGCGCCACGCTGCGCTCGGGCGAGATCGTCGGAATCATCGGGCCGAACGGCGCGGGCAAGACGACCTTCTTCAACGCCATCTCGGGCGTGGTCATGCCGACCTCCGGCCGGCTGCTGGTGGAGGACGGCATCGAGCTGACGCGGCGCGGCCCGCACCTGTACGCGGCCCACGGCATCGCGCGCACCTTCCAGACGCCGCGCGTGATGGCCGACATGACGCTGGCAGACAACGTTCGCTTCGGCATGCAGTTCGCGGGCAGGCACCGCGAGCCCATCGCGGGGCTGGGCAGCACGGGCGAGATTCTCGACATGCTGGGCCTCGGCGCGCTCGCGAACAACACCGCCGCCGGCATCACGCCCTCGCAGCAGCGGCTGCTGGAGATCGGCATGGCGCTCGGCACCCGGCCGCGCGTGTTGCTGCTCGACGAGGTGGCGGCCGGGCTCACCGAGGCGGAGGTCGACGCGATGGCGCGGCGCATCCGCCGGCTACGCGACGAGCACGGGCTCACGGTCGTGTGGATCGAGCATGCGGTGGCCACGCTGCTGAAGTACGTGGAGCGCGTGCTGGTGCTGCACCAGGGCCGCAAGATCGCCGACGGCACGCCCGCCGAGGTGGTGCGCAACGCGGAGGTGGTCGAGGCCTATCTCGGCGACGAGATGGAGGCGACGGCATGAGCGGCACGAACATGAGCCACATGAGCGTGCGCGGCCTGTCGGCCGGCTATCACGGCTTCCAGGTCATCCAGGGCATGAGCCTGGAAGTGCACCCCGGCGTGACCGTGGTGCTGGGCCCCAACGGCGCGGGCAAGACCACGCTGCTGAAGGCGCTGGCCGGCCTGCTGCCGCGAACCGGCGAGGTGCTGCTCGACGGCGTCGCGCTGCCTGCGGCCGACGCTGCCGCTTGCGTGAAGCGCGGCCTCGCGCTGGTGGCCGAGGGGCGCCAGCTCTTTGCGCAGATGACGGTCACCGAGAACCTGGAGCTTGGCGGCTGGCTCATTCCGGCGCGGCTGCGCGCCGAGCGCCTCGCGCGCGCCTTCGACGACTTTCCGCGCCTGAAGGAGCGCGCCACGCAGCTCGCCGGCACCATGAGCGGCGGCGAGCAGCAGATGGTGGCCGTGGCCCGCGCCATGATGAGCGGGCCGCGCCTCCTGATGCTCGACGAGCCCTCGCTGGGCCTCGCGCCGCGCATGGTCGACGAGCTGCTGTCCATCGTGCGCCGCATCGCCTCGCAGGGCGTGACGGTGCTGATGGTCGAGCAGAACGTGCGCAAGGCGCTGCAGGCCGCCGACCGGGGCTATGTGCTCGAACGCGGGCGCGTCGTGGCTTCGGGCGAGGCGCAGGCGCTGCTGAATTCCGACGCGGTGCGCCAGGCCTACCTGGGCGTCGCCTGATACCCCCTCTTTCTTCTTTTCTCCTCGCAAAGGATCCCCATGACCGACATTTCCATGCTCATCGACGGCGAGCGCCGCGCGGCCACCGGCGGCGCGACCTTCGAGCGCCGCAACCCGCTGGACGGCGGCATCGCCACGCGCGCGCCGGCCGCCACGCCGGCCGACGCAGTCGCCGCCGTCGAGGCCGCGCACCGCGCCTTCGCCGCATGGTCGGCCACCGGCCCCGGCGAGCGCCGCGCCGCGCTGCTGAAGGCCGCGCATGCGCTCGAAGCGCGCGCCGATGCCTTCGTGCAGGCGATGGCACGCGAGACCGGCGCATCGGCGCTGTGGGCAGGCTTCAACGTGCACCTGGCGGCAGGCATCCTCACCGAGGCGGCCTCGCTCACCACGCAGATCGCGGGCGAGGTGATTCCTTCGGATGTGCCCGGCAGCCTCGCCATGGGCGTGCGGCAGGCGGCGGGCGTGGTGGTCGGCATCGCGCCGTGGAACGCGCCGGTGATCCTCGCCACGCGCGCCATCGCGACGCCGCTGGCCTGCGGCAACACCGTGGTGCTGAAGGGCTCGGAGCTGTGCCCGCAGACGCACGCGCTCATCATCGAGGCGCTGGACGAAGGCGGGCTGCCCAGGGGCGTCGTCAACTTCGTGACCAACGCGCCCGCCGATGCCGGCGCGGTGGTCGAGGCGATGGTGGCGCACCCGGCCGTGCGGCGCGTCAACTTCACCGGTTCCACGCGCGTGGGCCGGCTCATCGCGCAGAGCTGCGCGAAGTACCTGAAGCCCGCCGTGCTCGAACTCGGCGGCAAGGCGCCCTTCGTGGTGCTGGACGACGCGGACCTCGACGCGGCGGTGAACGCGGCCATCTTCGGCTCCTTCGCCAACTCGGGGCAGATCTGCATGTCGACCGAGCGCATCGTGGTCGACAACGCGGTGGCCGACGAATTCGTCGCCAGGTTCGCGGCCCGCGCGCAGTCGCTGCCGCTGGGCGATCCGCGCGAAGGCCCGGTGGTGCTCGGCTCGGTGGTCGACATGAGCACGGTGAAGCGCTGCAACGCGCTCATCGACGACGCGCTGGCCAAGGGCGCCAAGCTGGTGTGCGGCGGCAAGGCCGACAACACGCTGATGCCCGCCACCGTGCTCGACCATGTGACGCCGGCGATGGAGATCTACCGCGAGGAATCCTTCGCGCCGGTGAAGGCGGTGGTGCGCGTGAACGGCGAGGAAGAAGCGGTGGCGGTTGCCAACGACAACGAGTTCGGCCTCTCTTCAGCGGTATTCGGCCGCGACGTGGCGCGCGCGTGGAACGTGGCGAAGCGCATCGAGTCCGGAATCTGCCACGTGAACGGACCTACGGTGCACGACGAGGCACAGATGCCCTTCGGTGGCGTGAAGGCCTCGGGCTACGGCCGCTTCGGCGGGCGTGCGGGCGTGGAGGCCTTCACGGAACTGCGCTGGGTGACCGTGCAGACCACCCCGCGGCACTACCCGTTCTGAGCGATCTCGCGGGTGATGCGCAGGAACTTCTCGATGTCGGCCATCGAGTGGCAGTGCAGCGGCGACACCCGCACCGTGCCCGTGAGCCCGAAGGATTCCAGCATGCGCTTCGAGTAGATGCTGCTCGCCACGCGCTCGTAGACCGTCACGCCGCGCTTTGCATACTCGACCACCGCCTGCGTGCAGTCGATGCGGTCGAAGCCGATACCCAGGATCAGGTCGCGCTTGCTCAGGTCCTCGTAGTCGAGGAAGACGTTGACGCCTTCCATCTTGCGCATGCCTATGGCGTTCGCGTTGCCGTCGAGCAGCGCCGACAGCAGCGCGCGCTCGTGCAGCTCGATGTGCGTGATGCCCGCGACGAACAGCGCGCGGCGGTCGGTTGCATCTGTGAAGTGCGAGCCCAGCCAGCACACGTAGTCGACGATCTCGGTGAGCACCGCGAACTGCCACGGCGAGGCGCTGCCCAGGTCCCAGTAGCCGGGCTTCTTGCCGGCCAGCTTGTGGTGCGGCAGCACGGCCGCGCGCTCGGACACCCACGACAGCCCCGAGCCCCGGCAGCCGAAGAACTTGTAGGGCGCGAGATTGATGCCGTCCACCGGCGTCTTCTGCAGGTCGATGAGACCGTGCGGCGCGTGCTGCACGGCGTCGACCAGGATGTACAGGTCGGGCTTGATCTCGCGCACGCGGCGCACGATGGCTTCCATGTCGAGCTTGGCGCCCGAGATGTTCGACGCATGGATCACGTTGAGCAGGCAGGTGTCCTTGTCGACCAGCCGCACGATCTCGTCCACGTCGACGCCGCCGGTGACGGGGTTGCTCTTCGCCACGCGCAGCTCGCGGCCCAGGCGCTGGGCGTAGAGGCTCATCGCGTCGAATGCCGAGGGGTGCTCCAGCACGGTGGTGACCATGTTCGTGCCCGGCACGTTCTCGGCCACCGCGCGCACCATGTCGAACATGGCGCCCGAAGCGGTGAGCGAGGCGTACACGCTGCCGCCGGTGGCGTTGAGGATGGTGCGCAGGTCGTCGCAGCCCCTGGCCTGGATCTGCTGCAGCTCGACGGCCGTGGCGTGGATGCGCTCGGTGTTGTCGGGAATGGCATCGACCTGCGCGAAACGCTCGGCCGCGGCCTTCAGGCGGAAGGAGCCGCCGGCGTTGTCGAAGTACAGGCGCTCGCGGCCATGGTGGTCGTGGTCGACCTGCAGGAAGCGCGCCTTCACCTCGCGCATGAGCGCGTCAGGAAAGGCCAGTCCGTGGGGGTGTTTGGAAGACAGCTCGGAACCCATCGCTCAGACGCCCTTGTTGTTCGGGTTCTTGTAGATCTCGCGCACCGCGTCCGTCATCGGGAAGTTGAGGTTCGCGTTCCTCGGCGGGATCGGCGAGAGGAACCACTTGGTGTAGAGCTGCTCGATGGCGCCCGACTTCATCAGGCCCGTGACGGTCTCGTCCACCAGCGCCTTGAACTGCGGGTCGTCCTTGCGCAGCATGATCCCGTAGGGCTCCTGGCGCAGCGATTCCTTCAGGATCTTGTATTCGCCCGGATTGGGCGCGCTGGCGATCATGCCGGCGAGCTGGACATCGTCGAGCACATAGGCGTCGGCGCGGCCGTTGGACAGCCGGAGGAAGCCGTCGGAGGTGTCCTTGCCGGGGATCTCGTTGACTTCGATGGCGCCGCTCTTGCGCGCGACGCGCAGCAGTTGGATCGAGGTGCTGCCCGAGACGGTGGCCACGTTCTTGCCGTTGAGGTCGGCGAAGGTGTCGATGCCGGAGTTCCTGCGCACGGCGGCAGTGATGTTGGCCACGAAGTGGCTGGGCGCGAAGTCCACCTGCTGCTGGCGCTGCGTGGTGTTGGTGGTGGTCGCGCAGTCGAGGTCGACGGTGCCGTTCTGCAGCAGCGGAATGCGGTTGGTCGAGTTGAGCATGGTATAGCGCACCTCTATCTTCGCGAGGCCCAGCCTGGCCTTCACCGCGTCGACGATCTTCAGGCAGATGTCGTTGGTGAAGCCGATGGGGTCGCCGTCGGAGCCGAGCTTGTACGAGAACGGGATCTGGCTGTCGCGCGCGCCGATCTGGATCGTGCCGCTGTCCTTGATCTTCTGCAGCGTGCCGCTGTCCTGGGCGCTGGCGGCGGCACAGGCGAATGCGAGAGCCAGTCCGAATGCGAGGGGCAGTTTCCTGAAGTCCATGGCGGGTTCCTTGAAGAAGAGTCGATGACGGTGGATCGGGGCGAATCTTCAGCCTCGCCATCAATTTCCAAAAGCGATTTTTTGTGATCGAATCACATGAGAAAAAGTGCTCCTTCGGAGCCCGCTCCACCGTGATGACCTTCAAGCAACTCGAAGCCCTGTACTGGATCGCCCGCCTCGGCGGCTTCGCCCAGGCCGCCAACCAGCTGCACACCTCGCAGTCGGCCATCTCCAAGCGGGTGCACGAGCTCGAGCAGCTCTTCGACACCGAACTCTTCGACCGCAGCCAGCGCACCGCCCGCCTCACCGAGAAGGGCGAGGAAATGTTCGTGCTCGCGCGCAAGCTGCTGGAGCAGCGCGACGCGGCCATCGAGCAGTTCGGCAAGCCGGGCGTGGTGGAGCGGCGCATCCGCCTCGGCGTGACCGAGCTCACGGCGATGACCTGGCTGCCGAGGCTGGTCGGCCTGATCCGGCAGCACTACCCCAAGGTGATCCTCGAGCCCGACGTGGACGACAGCCTGCAGCTGCGCGACAAGCTGCTGGCCGATGAACTCGACCTGGTCATCGTGCCCGACACCTTCGCCGACTCGCGCATGCCGCACAAGGTCATCGGCCAGGTGAGGAGCGCGTGGATGTGCAAGCCGGGCGTGGTGCCTTCGCCTTCCAATGGCGCCGCCATGCGGCTGCACGAACTGGCGCGCCACCGCATGCTGGTGCAGGGCAACAACTCCGGCACCGGCCGCGCCTACGACGCATGGATGAAGGAGCAGGGCGTGCAGCCCGCCGACGTGATCGTGGTGAGCAACCTGGTGGCGCTGACCGGGCTGACGGTGTCGGGCCTGGGCGTGAGCTACCTGCCGCGCGAGTGCCTTCAGCCGCTGGTGACGGCCGGCATGCTTTCAGTGGTCGAGGTGGCGCCCGCCCTGCCGGTGGTGCGCTACGTGGCGATGCACAAGGGCGAGCACCGCAGCGCCCTCACTTCGTCGATCGTGATGCTGGCGCAGGAGTGCTGCGACTTCACGCGCATGTTCCAGGCGCAAGGGGAGGAAGAGAAGAAGGAGTACGGAAGGCCGGCTCCGGCCTGAGCGGCACCGCCGAGGACGCCCATCCTGATGAAGCCGCGTCAGCGGCTGTCGCCGACCGGGGAAAGGTCGGAAAGATCGGGATGCATGTGCTGCAGCGCGAGCGACAGCCGGACCACGCGCTCCCGCGCACCCGGCTCGCCCCGGGCGAGTGCGCCCAGCGCGGCTTCGTAATCGTCGGTGAGCTGTTGCCACAGCTCGAAGTCGGCGCCAAGGCCTTCAGCGTCCTTGTCCATCTTTGCTCCAGTAGGAATTCGACGGCCGATGTAGATGCGCAAGTTTGACTGATTTTGACCGTGAACGTTAGAACTTTAGCGGTCTCAGGGTTATAGCTGTCGAAATACTGCGACGAAGTGCGCCGGCAGGGCGGTCGGCATCTAAGGGTTCCTACGGTGAAAGTATTTTTCAATACAGCCAAGAATTCGCGCCATCTAGCCAGGAAAAAGCCAAATCCAAGCAAAAAGCAAGGCATATAAGAAAAAACATTTCAAGCCTTGCCGCTTCCGCAAACCAAAAGCTCCGTTGCAAGACATCCGTTGGAAGGTGCCCATGACCATCACCGTGACACGCCAGGACGCCCGCTACAACACCCTGAAGAAGGGTTTCAACCTGCGATGGCCCTCGACGGAAACGGACGCCGCCTCCCGCATCGAGCTGGCGGAAAACGCCGCCGACGCGGCCTCCGCGCTGCAGCGCATCGTCGACGCGGGCCTGCGCCCCACCCTGCGCAGCGGCGGGCATTGCTATGAGGACTTCGTCTCCAACAATCCCGACGGCGCAATCCTCGACCTGAGCCTGCTCGACCAGGCCGGCGCCGCAGCCCGCGGCGACGGCCGCTTCCGCGTAGGCCCCGGCACGCAGAACTGGACCGGCTACCTCGACCTCTACAAGCGCGGCAACGTCACCCTGCCCGGCGGCTCCTGCTACTCGGTGGGCGCGGGCGGCCACATCTGCGGCGGCGGCTACGGCCTGCTGTCGCGGCTGCAGGGGCTCACGGTCGACTGGCTCTCTGCGGTGGACATCCTCACGGTGGACAACCGCGGCAAGGTGGTGCCGCGCACCGTCGACGCCAACCGCGACCCCGACCTGTTCCGCGCCTGCCGCGGCGCGGGCGGCGGCAACTTCGGCGCGATCACCAGCTACGTGTTCGACAAACTTCCCACGGCGCCGCGCGAGGTCGCGCTGGCGGTGGTGGCCTTCGACTGGGCCAGCATGACGCCCGAGCGCTTCACCGCCCTGCTCACCACCTATGGCGACTACTGGGCCACGCGCGGCAAGTCCCCCGACACCTGGGGCATGTTCTCGCTGCTGAAGCTTACGCACCGCTCGGCCGGCCAGATCGTGATGCTCACCCAGTTCTGCAACCCCGACGGCACCTGCAACGACCTGACGGTGCTCAACGACTTCCTCGACCGCTTCCGCGCCTGCGCGCCCGTGCCCGCCAAGGGCCGCCCGCCCGGCGTGGGCCCGGCACCGCAGCGCGACGCGGGCCAGCTGCTGTGCTCCAAGCCGCACACCGTGACACGCTACGACTGGCTCACCGCCACGCAATATCTCAACGGCTCCGGCGAAAACCAGCGCGGCAAGTACAAGTCGGCCTACATGAAGCAGAACTTCAGCGCGCGCGAGGCGCAGCGCATCTACACGCACCTCACGCGCACCATCGCCGGCGTCGACCTGAGCCAGTCGCTGCTGCAGGTCGATTCGTACGGCGGCGCCGTCAACAAGCCAGAGCGCATCGCCGACACCGCAGTGCCGCAGCGCGCATCGATCATGAAGCTGCAGTACCAGACCTACTGGCGCGACGCGAAGGACGACGCCGGCCACCTGCGCTGGATCGGCGCCTTCTACCGCGACGTGTACGGCACGCCCGACGTGCCCGAGCGCCGCGCCGGCACGCCCTACCCCGGCGAGCGCTACGAGGGCTGCTACATCAACTACCCCGACAACGACATGCTGGCCTACCCCTTCTGGCCGCAGCTCTACTACGGCGACCAGGGGCTCTACGACTTCCTGCGCAAGGTGAAGCGCCGCTACGACCCGAACAACATCTTCCACCACGCGATGTCGGTGCGTCCGTGACGAGGCCCGATCGAGAGAGGAACGACACCATGACAGCCCAGACCGGCCAGAACCGCCGCACCGTCATGCAATGGCTCGGCGGCGCATCCACGCTCGGCGCGCTCTCGCCCGTGCTGCCCGCCGATGCGCAACAAGCCCCGGCCACGGCCGTGCCCGCGGAAGCGCCCGCCGGGCCGGCGCCCCGCTTCGCCTATGTCGGCACCTACACCTTCGACGCTCCCGGCGGCACGGCCGGCGGGCCGGCCTCGAAAGGCATCTACGTCCTCGCCATGCAGGACGGAGGCTGGACGCCGCTGCAGACGGCGGAAAGCGCGAACCCGTCCTTCCTGGCCGTGCATCCGAACCGGCGCTTCCTCTACGCGATCAACGAGATCGACACGTACCAGGGCCTGCCCACCGGCACTGCCGAGGCCTACGCCATCGACGAGCGCAGCGGCCGGCTCACGCTGGTCAACCGCCAGCCGCTGTCGCTCTCGGGCGTGATCCCGGCGCACCTGGCCGTGTCGCCCGACGGCCGGGCGCTGGTGGTAGCGCTGTATGGCGGCGGTGCCTACAACGTGCTGCCCATCGGCACCGATGGCGCGCTCGGCAAGGTCTCGGGCATCGAGAAGGAAACCGGCTCCGGCCCCGACACCGAGCGGCAGGAGTCTCCGCACCCGCACATGGTGCAGTTCGATGCCTCGGGTGGGCGCGTGCTCGCGACCGACCTCGGCAGCGACCGCATCAACGTCTTCACCCTCGCGGAAGGCAAGCTGGCGCCCATCGGCCGCACGGCCGTGCAGGCCGGCAGCGGGCCGCGCCACCTGGCGCTGCATCCGTCGCAGCGCCATCTCTACGTGGTGGGTGAGCTCGATGCATCCGTGAGCTGCTACGGCTACGACGCGGCGAGCGGCGCTGTCGGGGCGCAGCGGCAGCGCGTCTCGACCCTGCCCGACGGCTACACCGGCCAGAAGAGCGCGGCTGCGCTGGTGATGCATCCCTCGGGGCAGTTCCTCTATGCGAGCAACCGCAGGCTGAAGTCGGAGCATCCGCTGGCCGACAGCATCGCCGCGTTCCGCGTCGACGCGGCCAGCGGCAACCTGACGCCGCTGCAGCATTGGAGCGAGGGCCTGCGCTTCCCGCGCGCCCTGGCCGCCGCCGCCGATGGCAGGCACCTGTACGCGCTGAGCCAGAAGGGCGACACCATACTGCGCCTGCGCATCGACCCCGCCACCGGCCGGCTCGACCAACCGGTGCAGGTGGCGCAGGTGCCGACGCCGGTCTGCCTGGTCTTCGCCTGACCGGAGCTAGCTCGCGCTGCCCCGCGTGAGCATCCGCCCCGCGCGCGCGAGCACGCGGGCCTCGGCCTCCCCGCCGCGATAGGCGAGCACGCCGTTCACGAACACGCGCTCCACACCCAGGCTCACGCCATGCGGCTTGTCGTAGGTGGCGGTGTCGGCGATGGTCTCGGGGTCGAAAACCACCACGTCGGCCATGGTGCCGGCGCGCAGCAGGCCGCGGTCGGCGATGCGCAGGTTGCGCGCGCTCATGCCGGTCATCTTGTGCACCGCCTGCTCCAGCGTGAACAGCCGGCGCTGGCGCCAGTAGCGCGCGAACACGCGCGGGAAGGCACCCCACAGGCGCGGATGCGGATGGCGGTCGTGCGGCAGGCCGTCGCTGCCGATCATGGTGAGCGGATGCGAGATGACACGCTCCACGTCTTCCTCCTGCATCTGGAAGTAACAGGCGCCGCCGGGCTTCAGCCGCAGGCAGGCGTCCTGCTCGCTCACGCCCCACTCGCGCGCAATGTCCGAAATGAGCCGCCCCGTCATCTCCGGGTGCGGGTCGGACCAGGTCAGCAGCACGTCGATCACGCCGTCCACCAGGTCCTCGCGCAGCACGGTGGAGCCGGCCACGTAGGGGTACACGTCCATCGCGATCTTCTGGCGCTGCGCGAGCGACTCGATCAGCGGCAGCGTTTCCTTGGTGCGGCCCCAGTTGGCGGGGCCCGCGCACTTGTGGTGCGAGATCACCAGCGGCACGCCGGCCTCGAAGGCGCAGTCGCCGGCCTCGTGCAGCGCCTCGATGATCTGCTGCATCTCGCTGCGCAGGTGCGTGGCGTAGACGCCGCCGTGGCGGCTCACCACGCGCGCCAGCGCGGTCACTTCTTCGGCGGGCGCCGCGAAGGCCTCTTCATAGAACAGGCCCGAGGATATGCCATGCGCCCCATCGGCCATGCAGCCGTCGAGCAGCGCCTCCATGCGCGCCAGCTCTTCGGCGCTGGCCGGGCGGTCGAGCGCCTGCATGGCGGCGAAGCGCAGCGTGGTGTGGCCGACCAGCGCAGCCACGTTGAGCGCGGGCTGCGTCGCATCGACGGCCGCGCGGTACTCGGCCATGGTCGCGTGCCTGAACGAATCGGCGCCCAGCAGCGTGAGCGGCGGCAGCGACTGCGGCGTGCGGTACGGCGCGAGCGAGATGCCGCAGTTGCCCGTCACCACCGTGGTGATGCCCTGCGACACCTTCGGCAGGCACAGCGGGTCGCGCAGCACGATGGCGTCGTCGTGCGTGTGCGCGTCGATGAAGCCGGGGGCGATCACCTTCGCGCGGCAGTCGACGACTTCCACGTCGGCCAGCGCCAGCCCCTGCGGCAGCCGGTCGCGCAGGCCTTCGCCGAGCGCGACGATGCGGTCGCCCTGCAGCAGCACGTCGCCCGGCCACGAAGGTCCGCCCGAGCCGTCGACCACCAGGCCCGCTTCGAGCAGCACGGCCTTGTTCTCGTCTCCGCTCACGATGCGCTCCCTCCGTCGTTCACGCCGCCGCCGTCCCAGCTTTGCAGCGGATGCGTGGTGGCGTCGATGCCGTGGCGCTGGAAGGCTTCGCGCGCACGCTGCAGGCGCTGCACCGCGGGCTCGCCGCGGCGCTGGGCCACCAGCACGGTAAGGATCTCGATGACCGTGAGGTGAGTGAGGTAGGCGTCGATGCCCACGTGCATCACCGCGTCGTCGGGCACCGACAGGCCCAGCAGGAAGTCGGCCCTGGCCGCGAGCGCCGTGCCCGGCCGCGTGAGCGCGACCACCTTGGCGCCCTGCCCGCGCGCGATGTCCACCGCGTCGAGCAGCGAGGGCATGCCGCCCACGTGCGAGATGGCGATGACCACGCCGCCCGGGCGCTGCGCCGCGCCCGCCACCTGCTGCAGGTGGTAGTCGGCCCATGCGTTGGCCGACAGGCCCAGGCGGAAGAGCCGAGCCTGCAGGTCATTGGCCATGAACCAGGAAGTGGCGCCCGCACCGTACAGGTCGACGTGCGGTGCGGCCGCGATGGCCGCCACGGCGCCGTCGAGCACCTGCATGTCGAGCTGGCCGCGCACGCCCGAAACCGAAGCCGCCGCGCTGCGCGCGATCTTGCCGACCACTTCGTCGGCCGCGTCCTCGATGTTCACGCGGCGGTGCAGCGGCGAGCCGCCCAGCGCGAGTTCCTGCGCGAGCGCGAGCTTGAATTCGCGCAGGCCCGCGAAGCCGAGGTCGCGGCAGGTGCGCATGATGGTGGGCACCGAGCTGCGCGAGCGCTCGGCCAGCTGCTCGAAGCTTTCTTCGAGCACGCGGTCGGGGTCTTCGAGGATCAGGTCGAGAATCGCGCGCCGCGTCGCCGGGGCGTCGCTGCGGATGTCCGCGATCTTCTGGAGCAGTGATGGGGTCATCGGGATGCGATCAGAAGTGCATGGCCACCGCGTCGCTCACGCGGTAGTCCTGCTCGACAACCGGCATCCAGTGCCACTTGTCGAACGTGGTGCAGGGGTGCGAGATGCCCAGGCCCACGCGGTCGCCGACATTGGGCGCCTCGGCTTCCTCGTTCGCGTCCCAGCGCAGGTAGGCGTGCTGGTCGTTCAGCGCGGTGATCGTCCAGCCGGCGGGAACGCCCTGCGGCTGCAGCGCGCCGCGCGCCGCGCGTGCGATGGGCACGGGCAGCGAGAGGTCGAAGGAGATGTCGCGCTTGCCCACGGCCAGGATCGCCAGGCCCGGCTCCGGGCGCGACTGCACCGTGGCCCAGACTTCCATCGCCGGCACCAGGCTTTCTCCGCAACCGCAACCCAGGCGCTCGTCCACCGCGCTCACCATGCGCTTGTAGAAGCCGTGGTCGTGCGTCACGTAGCAGCCCGAGCGCAGCAGGCCGCGCACCGGCGCGCCGAGCGCGGGCTTGAGCCGGCCGGCCACCAGGTCGAAGATGGCCGAGCCGCCGGCCGAGACCAGCACCTCGTCGGTCTCGAAGAGACTGTTCTCGTCGCAGTGGCGCGCCACGGCTTCCACGCGGTCCATCAGCGCCTTGGCATAGGCCGTGTCGGGCTCGCTCTGGCCGGTGGCGCCCTGCCCTTCGTAGCACTCGATGCCCACCAGCCGCACGGCCTCGCTGGCGCGCAGGCGCGCGGCCAGCGCCACGGCTTCCTCGTGCGTGCGGCAGCCGGTGCGCGCGCCGTCCACGCCGATCTCGATCATCACGTCGAAGGGCACGCTCTCGGGATGGCGCTTCGACCAGTCTTCGATGAGCGCCAGCTGCGCCAGCGAATCGACCAGGAACACGATGCGCAGGTCGGCATGCTCGCTCAGCAGCATCTGGATGCCGGCCAGGTCCTCGTCGCTCACCACCTGGTTGGCGATGAGCGTGCGGCGCGCGCCGGCCGCCACGCCCACGGCCAGCTGCGTGACGGTGGCGAAGGTCAGGCCCCAGGCGCCGGCGTCGAGCTGGCGCCGGAAGAGTTGCGGCGACATGGTGGTCTTGCCGTGCGGCGCGAGGTCGATGCCCCACTCGCGCACGCGCGACTGCATCCACGCCAGGTTGTGTTCCAGCGCCTCGCGCTTGAGCACGGCCAGCGGCAGCGGCAGGTCGCCGGCCAGCACGTTCCAGCCGGCGGCGCCGATCTCGCTGCGGCGGCGCGGCGCGGCGGTGCGCGGATAGCCCTTGAAATTGCTGCCCAGCAGCGGGTCGGTGAAGTCGGTGGCGGCGGTCATGGTCATGCGGCAATGTTTGATGGCAGTTCTTTGCGGATGCAGGCGCTGTAGTGTCCCGCCGAAATCTCCTCCAGCGGCGGCACCGTCTGAGCGCAGGCATCGATGGCGTGCGGGCAGCGCGTGCGGAACACGCAGCCCGAGGGCGGCGCGATGGGACTCGGGATGTCGCCCTTCAGTGCAATGCGCTCGGTCGTCATCTCCGGGTCGGGTTTGGGGCTCGCGGCCAGCAGCGCGCGGGTGTAGGGGTGCGAGGGGCGCGCGAACAGTTCCTCGGTGGTGGCGACTTCCATCACCTTGCCGAGGTAGAGCACCACCACGCGGTCGCACAGGTACTCGACCACGTCGAGGTCGTGCGAGATGAAGAGCATCGTCAGCCCGAGCCGCTCGCGCAGGTCGGCCAGCAGGTTGATGACCTGCGACTGGATCGACACGTCGAGCGCCGACAGCGGCTCGTCGGCCACGATGAATTCGGGCTCCACGGCCAGCGCCCGCGCCACGCCGATGCGCTGGCGCTGCCCGCCCGAGAACTCGTGCGGGAAGCGGTTGGCATGCTCGGCGCGCAGGCCCACGGTTTCGAGCAGTTCGGCGATGCGCCTATCGCGCGCCGCCGCCCCCTTGTGCAGGCCGTGCGTGGACAGCGCCTCGCCGAGGATCGCGCTGATGCGCATCTTCGGGTTCAGGCTGGCGTACGGGTCCTGAAAGATGATCTGCAGCTTGCTGCGCAGCCGGCGCATGCGCTCGGCCGAGAGCTCGCCTATGTCGTCGCCCCGGTAGAACACCTGGCCGCTGGTTCGCTCGAGCAGGCGCAGCACGGTGCGGCCGATGGTGCTCTTGCCCGAGCCCGATTCGCCGACCAGGCCCAGCGTCTCGCCGGGCTGGATCGCGAAGGAAACGTCGTCGACGGCGCGTACCGGGCGGTCGCTGCTGCCGAAGTATTTCTTGAGTCCGCGGACTTCGATGAGGGGAGCGGCGGTGGTCATCGTGGGCATTCGGTATTGGCTCCTTCTCCCTCTTGGGGGAGAAGGCGGGGGATGAGGGTGCGTGCGAGGGCCACGGGGGTCACCCTCACCCCAGCCCTTTCCCGCAAGCGGGAGAGGGAGCAAGACAGGAACAGAGCGTTCGTCATGCGGCCCTCGCGAGCGGTTGCTCAGGCTGCACACGAACACATCGCGCCTGCCGCCCCTGCCTGATGTCCAGCAGCGGCGGCATCGCGGCGCTGCATTCGGCGAGCGCGAGGTCGCAACGCGGCTCGAAGGCGCACCCCGGCGGCGGCGCCAGCGGGCTCGACACCTGGCCGCGAATGGCGAAGAGCCGCTTGGGCTTGGGCTGGCCGGGCTGGCGCGCCTTGCCCGGCAGGCAGGCCAGCAGGCCCTGCGTGTACGGGTGCTCGGGCTGCGCGAACAGCGGCCGCACCGGCGCGCTCTCGACCACGCGGCCCGAATACATCACGACCACGTCGTCGGCATGGTGCGCGACCACGCCGAGGTTGTGCGTGATGAACAGGATGCTCATGCCCGTCTCGGCCTGCAGCCGGCGCATGAGCTCGAGAATCTGCGCCTGGATGGTCACGTCGAGCGCGGTGGTGGGCTCGTCGGCGATCAGCAGCGTCGGGTCGCAGGCCATGGCCAGCGCAATCATCGCGCGCTGGCGCATGCCGCCCGAGAGCTGGTGCGGGTACTCGTGGATGCGCTGCGCCGCCGCGGGGATCTCCACCAGCTCCAGCATGCGCTGCGCGTGCGCCAGCGCCGCCTTGCGGTCGAGCCCCTTGTGCAGGCGCACGCTTTCCGCGATCTGCTCGCCGATGGTGAACACCGGGTTCAGGCTGGTCATCGGCTCCTGGAAGATCATCGACAGCTGGTTGCCGCGCAGCGAACGCATCTCGCGCTCGCCGATGCCCAGCAGGTCGAGCGCCTTGCCCTCGCGCGTCACGAAGGAAGCGCTGCCGCTGACCTGCGCGTTGGCCGTCTTGGGCAACAGGCGCATCAGCGTGAGGCTGGTGACCGACTTGCCCGAGCCCGACTCGCCCACCAGCGCCGTCGTCTTGCCGGGCTGGATCGAGAAGCTCACGTCGGCGACCGAACGCACGAGGCCGTCCTCGGTCGGGAAGCTGGTGCTCAGGTTGCTGACCGTGAGACGCGGGGTCTGGTTGTTGTTGGCGGTCGTCGTCATCACGCGCCTTTCTTCAGCTTGGGATCGAGCAGGTCTCGCACGCCGTCGCCCAGCAGTTGCAGCGACAGCGCGGTGAAGATGATCGCGAGCCCCGGGAACAGCACCACCCAGAAGGCCTGGTGGGCGTACTGCTGGCTGCCCGCGACCATCGTGCCCCAGGTCGGGATCTCGGGCGGCACGCCCACGCCGAGGAACGACAGGCCCGCCTCGGCCAGGATGGCATAGGCGAAGATGAACGACACCTGCACCAGGATCGGCGACATCAGGTTCGGCAATATGTGCCGCCAAAGGATGCGCGAGGTGCGCACCCCCAGCGCACGCACGGCCTCCACGAACAGCAGCTCGCGCACCACCAGCGTCGAGGCCCGCACCACCCGCGCCACGCGCGGCGTGTAGACCAGCACCAGCGCGAGCACGGTGTTGACCAGCGAGGGTCCGAGGATGGCCACCAGCGCGATGGCCAGCAGGATGTCGGGGAAGGACATCATCGCGTCGACCACGCGCATCAGCGGCGCGTCGAGCCGGCGGAAGAAGCCCGCCATCAGGCCCAGCACGGTGCCGGCGATCACGGCGCCCAGCGCGGTGAGCGCGGCGATGGCCAGCGAGTAGCGCGCGCCGTGCACGATGCGCGAATAGAGATCGCGGCCGAGCTCGTCGGTGCCGAGCAGGTGGTCGGCGCTGGGTGCCTTCAGGCGCTCCAGCACGGCCGTGTCGTTGGGGTCGATGGAGGCGAACAGCGGCGCGCCGATCGCGAGCACCGCGATCACCAGCAGCACCAGCGCGGACACCATCACGATGCGTCTGTGCATCAGCTGGCGGAGCATTCGGGGCATTTGCATTGGGGGCTCTTCAGTACTGCAGGAAGAAAGACGGGATCGGACAGCCGAACGCAGAAGAAAGACAAAAGCTACGCAAAGGTCGCAGAAAAGACAGAAGACATCTTTTGGTTTTCTCTTCTGCGACTTCTGCGAAACCTTCGCGACTTCTGCGTTCGGCTGTTCGGCTTTGCATCTGCATCACACCTTCACGCGCGGATCGACCACGGCGTACAGCAGGTCGATGGAAAAATTGATGAGCACGTAGATCGCCGCGATGACGAGCAGCGCCCCCTGGATCACCGGATAGTCGCGCCGCAGCACCGCGCTGACCACAAGGTTGCCCACGCCGGGCAGGCCGAACACGGTTTCGGTGATGACCGCGCCGCCGATCATCAGCGCGACCGTCAGGCCGATCACCGTGACGATGGGCACCAGCGCGTTGCGCAGGGCGTGCTTGAGCACCACCGTGCGCTCGCTCAAACCCTTGGAGCGTGCGGTGCGCACGTAGTCCTCGCCCAGCACGTCGAGCATCGAGGCGCGGGTGAAGCGGATGATGAGCGCAGAGTTCAGCAGGCCCAGCACCGTGGCAGGCAGCACCAGCGAGTGCAACCGTTCCGCGAACGGCGCATCAGGCGCGCCGTAGCCCGACACCGGGAACCAGCCGAACGAGACGGCGAAGATCTGGATCAGCACGATGCCCAGCCAGAAGCTCGGAATGCTCGCGCCCAGCATCGCGATGCCGGTGAAGAGCTGGTCGACCACGCGCCCCCGGAACACGGCGGAGACGATGCCGCATGGCACGCCGATCAGCGCCGCGATGGCCACGGCCATCAGCGCGAGCAGCGTGGTGGGTTCGGAGCGCTCCCACAGCGCCTGCGTCACGGGGCGCTGCAGGAAGATCGACTGGCCGAGGTTGCCCTGCAGCACCTCGCGCAGCCAGTAGCCGAACTGCACGGGCAGCGGCTTGTCGAGGCCGTACTCCTTCTGCACGCGGGCGATGTCGGCCGCGGTGGCCTGGTCGCCCAGCAGCACCGAGACCGGGTCGCCCGAGGCCGCGCGCGTGAGCACGAAGACCAGCACCGCCACGATGGCGAGCACGATCAGCATGCCCGCGGCGCGGGAGGCGATGTAGCGCAACAGCGATTTCTTCATCACGCGGAAAACTCGATGGCGGCGGCGGAACCGACCGCGACGTACTGGCCGGTGAAGCGAACGTCGCCGCCCTGCACGCGGAAGACGGTCACGTTGTCGCCCTGCTTGTTGTGGCACACGTAGAGGAAGCGTCCGCTCGGGTCGAGCGTGCAGCTGCGCGGGTAGTTGCCGCGCGACCATTCCTCGCGCACCAGCGTGGGCGCGCCGGTGCGGGCGTCGACCTTGAAGATGGAGATCGAGTCGTGCAGGCGGTTGAGCGACACGAAGTGCTGGCCGTCGGGCAGCATGCGGATGCCCGAGGCGTAGCTGGTGCCCTTGAAGCCCTTGGGCAGCGCCGAGGTCTCGCTCACCAGCGTGAGCACGCCGGTGGCGTTGTCGTAGCGCATGAAGGCGATGGTGGAAGCCTCCTCGTTCACCAGGTAGAACCACTTGCCGTTCGGATGGAACACGAAGTGGCGCGCGCCCGAGCTCTCCGACACGGCCACCGTGCTGGGCTGGCTCAGCACGCCGGTGATGCGATCGAAGCGGTAGGAAATGACGCGGTCGAGCCCCAGGTCGGCCACCAGCACGAAGTTGCCCTTCGGGTCGGCATGCACCATGTGCGCGTGCGGGCCGTCGTGGTCGCTGGTGGCGAAGCCTTCGTGCGAACGCGCGGCCGCCGGCACCACGTCGGCGCCGGGCTTGCAGGGCGTGCCCGCGCCGCAGGCATCCACGTCCTTGTAGACGACGGCGGCAACTGCCGGGTCGGGCGTGCCGTCGGCGCGCAGCGCGAGCACGCTGACATCGCCGCTCGCGTAGTTGGCGGTGAACAGAAAGCGGCCGTCGGGGTGCACGCTGATGTAGGCCGGGTCCTTGCCGCCGCAGGGCGTCTCGGACACGAAGCTTAGAGCGCCGTCCGCGCCGATTCGGAAGGTCGAGACCGAGCCGGCCTCGAACTCGTTGGCCGCGTACAGCACAGGCAGCTTCGGATGGCGCGCGAGCGAGGCGGGGTTGCGCAGCTTCGCGCCCTCGCCCGTGCTGGCCACGGCGGCCGGCGCGCCGGGAATCGGCTTGAGCGCGCCGGTGGCGCTGTCGAGCACGAACTGGTGCACGCCCTGCCCGCGACCACCGCGCCACGGCTCGCCGCCGTCGCTGTAGGTGCCGACGTAGGCGTAGATCGGGCCGGAGGTGGCGGCCTGAGCCGTGGAGGCGGTAAACCCCAGGGCCCCGAGGCCGGAGGCCAGTGCGCTGGCTTGCAGAAGTTGGCGACGCGACGGCATGGCTGTGTGTCTCCGCCTTCTTACTTGATCTTCGCGTTCCAGAAGAACGGCCAGGTCGCGGGCTGGTAGTTGTCCAGCGCCGGGCTCTTGGCGGAGAGACCGTTGAACTTGCCGACGTTGATGTACGGCACCTCGTCGTACACCACCTGCTGCACCTTGCCCCACAGCGCGCCGCGCTTGGCAGCGTCGCTCTCGACGTTGAAGGCCTGCAGCGCCGACTTCTTGGCGGGCGTGTCCCACCAGCCGGGCGCGCCGTCGCCGAGCTGCGGCGGCGAGAGCATGGGCTCGGGGAACTGGCCCGAGTGGGTGACGTAGATGTCCCACAGCTTGGCGTCGTTGCGCCGCTGCACCAGCGTGGCCCAGTCGACCACGTTGAGGTCGACCTTGAAGCCGGCGCGCTTGAGCTGCTCGGCCATCAGGAGCGCCATGTTGTAGTGGAAGTCGTACTGGCGGCTGGTAAGCACGCGGATCGGCTCGCCCTTGTAGCCGGCCTTGGCGGCGGCTTCCTTGGCCTTGGCGGCGTTGCGCTGGTTGTACTGGTCTGCGCCCGCGGTCGAGTAGAACGGCGAGCCCTTCGGGAAGTGGTTGGGCTCTGCCGTGAAGAAGCGCGTGTCGCCGAAGCCGGCGGCGAGCATCTCGCCCTCGCCCAGCGCGGTCTGGATCGCCTGGCGCACCGGCTGGCTGGCGGCCACGCCTTCCTTGGTGTTGAGCACGAGGTACGGGAAGCCGAACGAGGGCGTCATGATCGGCACGGTCTTGCCGCCCGATTTCTCCAGCCGCGGCAGCGCCTCCACCGGCAGCAGGTCTGCGAAGTCGTACTGGCCGGCCAGCGCACCCTCGACGCGGGTGCTGGCGTTGGGCACGGGCACGAAGCGCAGTTCCTCGATGGCCGCCTCGCGCTTGCCGCCGTAGCCGCTGGCGGCTTCCTTGCGCGCGCTGTACTTGTCGAAGCGGGTGAGCAGCACGAACTGGTCGGGGCGGCGCTCCTTGAACTTGTAGGGGCCGGTGCCGACGAAGTCTTTCAGCGGCGAGGCGATGGAGTCCTTGGCCATGATGGCCGCCATGCCGCTGGGCAGCGCGAGCTGCGACAGCAGCGGCGCGTAGGGTTCCTTCAGCACCACTTCGACCGCCAGCGGGCCCTTGGCCTTGAGGCTGTCGATTTCCTTGCCCACGGCCTTGCCGCGCGGCGACTGGTCCATCCAGCGCTGCAGGCTCGCCACCACATCGTCGGCCGTGAGTTCGCGGCCGTTGTGCAGCATCACGCCCTTGCGCAGGGCGATGGCGTAGGTCTTGCCGTCGGCCGAGATCTTCGGCATGCCCTCGGCCAGCATCGGCACCACGCTCCACTTGGCGTCGAAGGTGTAGAGCGTCTCGTACACGTGCTGCATGATGGTTCCGACCAGGTCGGCGGTCGAAGCCATCGGGTCGAGCGTCTGCGGCTCCGCCACCATCGCCAGCGTGGCGAAATTGCGCGGCCCCTGGGCGTGGGCGCTCTGGTGGGGCAGCGCGGCGCACAGCATCGCGAGCAGGGAGACACCCAGCAGGCTGCGCTTCGACAGCATGGGCAGGCGCTGGACAAGACCGACGTGGGGCATGGGGAACTCCTTCTTGGGGCGGGCGAATTGTGAAAGAAATTTTCTCTTCGGCCCGGACTTTGAAGCAGTATTCATGCCTAATCATCCGTGTTAACCCTTGTTCAGGGGTTATTTTGAAATAGATTTTCAAATCGGATGGATACTCGCGGATCGTTTCGCCCTTTCCGTTTCTCTTTTCCCGTCATCACTCAGGAGTTCCCATGCCCCTCGAATACCTCGGCGCCCCGCCCCTGGCCTCCGACCGCCAGGTCCGCCCCTTCTCCCCGGCCGTGCGCGCCGGCGACTTCATCTATGTCTCGGGCCAGGTACCGGTCGACAAGAACGGCGAACTCGTGGTGGGCGGCATCGAGGCGCAGACGCGCCAGGTGATGGAGAACATCAAGTCCGTGCTCGCGCTGGCCGGCGCCACCTTCGACGACGTCTGCAAGAGCACCTGCTGGCTGCAGGACGCGCGCGACTTTGGTGCCTTCAACCGCATCTACATGAGCTATTTCGGTGAGAACAAGCCGGCCCGCTCGACCACCGAGGCACGGCTGATGATCGATGCGCGGGTGGAGATCGACGTGGTGGCTTACAAGCCCAAGGCCTGAGCGAAGGCCCAAAAAAGCGGGATCGGACAGCCGAACGCAGAAGGAAGACAAAAGCTACGCAGAAGTCGCAGAAGAAACCTTTATCGGTTTTCTTCTGCGACCTTCGCGGAACCTTCGCGACCTCTGCGTTCGGCTACCCGACCCCTCAGCCGTGCAGCTCGGTCTTGCGCTGGATGATGCGCGAGACCAGCCCGTACTCCACGGCCTCCTCGGCCGACAGCCAGCGGTCGCGCTCGATGTCGGCAAGCACCACGTCGATGGGCTTGCCGGTCTCGCGCGCGATCTCGTGCGCGATGCGCTGGCGGGCCTTGATGATTTCCTGCGCCTGGATGGCGATGTCGGTCGCCTGGCCGCCCGCGCCGCCGCTGGGCTGGTGGATCAGGAAGCGGGTGTTGGGCAGGCACACGCGGCGCTCGCGCGGCGCCGCCAGGAACAGGTGAGTGGCCGCGCTGCCCACCCAGCCGGTGCCGATCATGTTCACCGGCGCGCTGATGAAGCGCACGATGTCGTGGATGGCATCGCCCGACTCCAGGTGCCCGCCGGGCGAGCTCACGAGGATGTCGATGGGCTTCTCTGCGCTGTCGGCATCCAGCGCGATGAGCCGGCGCGTGACGTCGGCGGCCACCGAATCGCTGATGGCGCCGAAGATCAGCAGCGTGCGCGACTTGAACGCTTTCTCTTCCAGATACGAATTGCGCGGCTCGGCGGTGGCCGCGGGCTTGGTGTCGTCGTCGGATTCCATCGAGAACATGGGCAGCATGAAACGGGCTCCTGTGGTTTTGGACTTCGGCCCGTCCTGACGGACAGGCGCCCCCCAGTTTCGCGACATTGCGCCGGCCGTGCCAGGCCGGCCCGAATCACCCCGCCAGGCGCCCCGCCACCAGTTGCAGCACCCGGTCGCAGCGCTTCGCCAGGTCCTGGTCATGCGTGACCATTACGAAGGCGGTGCCGTGCCTGTGCGCGAGGTCGAGCATCAGTTCGAAGACCGTGTCGGCCGTGCTGCGGTCGAGGTTGCCGGTGGGCTCGTCGGCGAGCACGCAGGCCGGCTGCGTGACCAGCGCGCGCGCGATTGCCACGCGCTGGCGCTCGCCGCCCGAGAGTTCGGCCGGGCGGTGGTGCAGGCGCTGGCCCAGGCCCACGCTCTCCAGGATCTTCGCGGCCGACTGCGCGGCGGCCTGCTTCTCCACGCGGCGGATCTTCAGCGGCATGGCCACGTTGTCGAGCGCGCTGAATTCGGGCAGCAGGTGGTGGAACTGGTAGACGAAGCCCAGGTGCTGGTTGCGCAAACGGCCCTGCTCCGCGGGGTCGGCGTGCGCGATGTCCTTGCCCAGCAGCTCGACCTTGCCGGTGGTGGGCTCGTCGAGCCCGCCCATCAGGTGCAGCAGCGTGCTCTTGCCGGAGCCGGAGGCGCCGACGATGGCCAGCGTCTCGCCGGCGTGCACGTCGAGGTCGATGCCGTGCAGTACGGTCAGGTCGAGCCTGCCCTCGTGGAACCGCTTGGTCAGTCCACGGGCCTTCAATACAACACCATTGGCGCCGGGCCGCCCCAAGCCAATGGCGGCCCCCTCGGGGGGCAGCGAGGACACGACAGTGCCGAGCGTGGGGGTCAATTCACTCATAGCGCAGGGCTTCGGCGGGGTTCACGCGGCTGGCGCGCCAGCTCGGGTACAGCGTGGCGACGAAGGCCAGCACCAGGGAAATGATCGCGATGGGCACGATGTCGCTTTGCTGCGGATCGCTGGGCATCTTGCTGATCAGGTAGATGTCCTTCGGCAGGAAGCTCGCGTGGAAGAGCTGCTCCAGGAAGGGCACGATCACGTCGATGTTGTAGGCGATGCCCAGGCCCAGCAGCAGGCCGGCCACGGTGCCGATCACGCCCACCATCGCGCCCTGCACCACGAAGATGCCCATGATGCTGCGCGGCGAGCTGCCCAGCGTGCGCAGGATGGCGATGTCGGCGCGCTTGTCGGTCACCGTCATGACGAGCGTGGACACCAGGTTGAAGGCCGCCACCGCCACGATCAGCGTGAGGATGATGAACATCATGCGTTTCTCGACCTGCACGGCCGCGAACCAGGTCTTGTTCTGGCGTGTCCAGTCGCGGATGAGGAACTCGCCCGGCAGCGTCACGGCGAGCTGGTCGGCCACGTCGCGCGCCTCGTTGAGGTTCTTGAGCTTCAGGCGGATGCCGGTCGGGCCTTCGAGGCGGAACACCTTGGCGGCGTCCTGCTCGTGCACCATGGCCAGCGCGGAGTCGTATTCGTAGTGGCCCGAGTCGAAGGTGCCGACCACGGTGAACTGCTTGAGCCTGGGCACCACGCCCGCCGGCGTGACCTGCCCGCCCGGCGCCACCAGCGTGACCTGGTCGCCCGGCTGCACGAAGAGCGAACGTGCCAGCTCCGCGCCGAGCACGATGCCGAACTGGCCCGGCACGAGCTTGTCGAAGGTGCCCTTGGAGGCGATGCCGTTGATGTCGGTGACCTCCGGTTCGAGCTTCGGATCGATGCCGCGCACCAGCGTGCCCTTCATGTCCTCGCCGCGCGCGATGAGCGCCTGCGTGTTGATGAAGGGCGCCGCGCCGACCACCTCGGGGTGCTTGCGCGCCGCCGCCATGATCTGGTCGAGGCTCTGCAGCGCCTGGCCGTCGCGCGAGAAGATTTCGATGTGCGACACCACGCCGAGCATGCGGTCGCGCACTTCCTTCTGGAAGCCGTTCATCACACTGAGCACAATGATCAGCGCCGCCACGCCCAGCGCGATGCCGAGCATCGAGACACCGGAGATGAAGGAGATGAAGCCGTTGCGCCGCGTCGCCCGTCCTGCGCGCGTGTAGCGCCAGCCGAGCTGCAGTTCATAAGGAAGTCGCATAGGGGCGGGATTGTGGCATTCCGGGCAAACCTGGGGCTTCCCGGACAATAGGGGAATGGCCGAAACCTCCCCACGCCAATTGCTGATCCCTTTCGCCGGCCGCGGTTCCCCGTCGTGCCGCGCGGCCCTCTCCACGCTCAGGCTCCCCAATCTCGAAAACCTGCTCTCGCGGCTCACCCTCGCGGACACCGACACGCAGGACGAAAGCACGCGCTCGCCTCCGCATGAACGCGCCCTGGCGCAGGCGCTGGGCATCGCCGCGCCCGACGGCTGCATTCCCTGGGCCGCGCTCGAAGCGCGCCGGCTGGGCATCGCCACGGCGGGCGATACCGAAGGCTGGGGCATGGTCACGCTGTGCAACTGGCAGGTGGGTATCGACGACGTGGTGCTGGGCGACCCGTCATCCATCGAGATCGACGCCGCCGAATCGGCCGCGCTGCTGGAAGCCGCCCGCCCCTTCTTCGAGGAGGACGGCATCGCGCTGCACGCGTCGCCCGTGCCCGGCCGCTGGTTGGCGCGCGCCGGCATCTTCGACGGGCTGGCCACCGCCTCCATCGACCGCGCGGTGGGCTACCCCGTTTCGCAGTGGTCGCCGCTGGCCGACGCCGCACGGCCGCTGCGCCGGCTGCAGAACGAGATGCAGATGCTGCTGTACACCCAGCGCGTGAACGACGACCGCGCCGCGCGCGGCGTGCCGCCCATCAATTCCTTCTGGCTCGCGGGCACCGGCGCGCTGAAGAATGAAGAAGCCGCAACCCCCGTCGCGCCGACGGTGAACGACTCCCTGCGCACCCCCGCGCTGCGCGACGACGGCACCGGCTGGGCCGAGGCCTGGCAGGCGCTCGATGCCGGCCCTGTCGCCGCCCTGCTGGCCGAATACACGCGCGGCGCGAACGACTTGTCGCTCACGCTGTGCGGCGACCGCGCCTCGCAACGCTACACCGTGCAGCCGCGCGGCCTGGCCCGCTGGGCGAAGAGCCTGTTCGACCGCAAGCAGGCTCCCGCCCTGCTGGAGTCGCTATGAAAATCATAGCCAGGGATATCCCGCCCCGCACCGTCTGGGCGCTGGAGCAGGCCGGCGTGCATCCGCTGCTGGCCCGCCTTTTCGCCGCGCGCGGCGTGCGCGCCAAGGAAGAGCTGGACGACGGCCTCGCGCTGCTGCTGCCGCCCGACACCTTGCACGGCACGCGCGAAGCCGCCGCGCTGCTGGCCGACGCCATCGCGCAGGACAAGCGCCTGTGCATCGTCGCCGACTACGACTGCGACGGCGCCACCGCCTGCGCGGTCGGCGTGCGCGGCCTGCGCCTCTTGGGCGCGAAGAACGTGAGCTACCTCGTGCCCGACCGCGTGGTCGACGGCTACGGCCTCACGCCGCCGATTGCAGAGCGCGTGGCCGCGAGCGGCGCAGACATGCTCATCACCGTCGACAACGGCATCGCCAGCGTCGAGGGCGTGGCCGCCGCCAAGGCGCGCGGCCTGCAGGTGCTGGTAACGGACCACCACCTGCCCGGGCCCGAGCTGCCCGCGGCGGACGTGCTGGTCAACCCCAACCAGCCCTGCTGCGGCTTCGAGAGCAAGAGCATCGCCGGCGTGGGCGTGATGTTCTACGTGCTGCTCGCGCTGCGCTCGGAGCTGCGTCGGCGCGGCGTATTCGACACGGCCACGCAACCCAAGCTCGATGCGCTGCTGCCGCTCGTCGCACTGGGCACCGTCGCCGACGTGGTGCGGCTCGATGCCAACAACCGCCGCCTCGTGGCGCAGGGCCTGCGCCGCATCCGCGCGGGCGCGATGCCGGCCGGCGTCGCCGCGCTCTTCAAGGCGGCCGGGCGCAACGCTTCCGTTGCGACCACCTTCGACTTCGGCTTCGCGCTCGGCCCGCGCATCAACGCAGCGGGCCGGCTCTCGGACATGACGCTGGGCATCGAATGCCTGCTGACCGACGACGCCGGCCGCGCCGAAGAGCTCGCGCGCATGCTCGACGGCATCAACCGCGAGCGGCGCGACATCGAGGGGGGCATGCGCGACCAGGCACTGCTGCTGGCCGAGTCGCTGTTCGCCACCGATGGCGAGGGCATCGAGGCGCCGCCGCCGGCCATCAGCGTGTTCGACGCGGGCTTCCACGAAGGCGTGGTCGGCATCGTGGCCTCGCGCATCAAGGACCGCTTCCACCGCCCCACCTTCGTCTTCGCCGCGAGCGCTGCGCCGGGCAAGGAGCAGGAGCTGAAAGGCTCAGGCCGATCGATTCCGGGCTTCCACCTGCGCGACGCGCTCGACCTCGTGGCCAAGCGCCATCCGGGCGTGCTGCTGCGCTTCGGCGGCCACGCGATGGCGGCCGGCTGCACCGTGGCGCGCGAGCATTTCGAGACTTTCGAAAAAGGCTTTGCACAGGTCGCGCGCGAGCTGCTGGCCGAGTCGGCGCTCACGCGCCAGATCGAGACCGATGGCCCCATCGCGCGCGAGTACATGCGCATCGACCTCGTCGACACGCTGCACCGCGAGGTGTGGGGCCAGGGCTTCGCGCCGCCCACCTTCAGCGAGGAAGTGGAAGTGGTGTCGCAGCGGCTGGTGGGCGAGAAGCACCTCTCGCTCAAGCTCAGGCACCAGGGCCAGCCCATCGACGCGATGTGGTTCAGTCACACCGAGCCGCTGCCGCCGAAGGTCAAGCTGGCGTTCCGGCTCGACGCGGACGAGTGGCAGGGGGTGCGGCGGCTGCGCTTCCTGGTCGAAGGCGCGGAGTTCTAGAAGAAAGTTCCAGCGGAAGGTCCCGGGGTTCCCGTTCGCAAGCGATGACGCGCGCGCGGTCGGGACGGATTCCTACGCATGCGCCGAGTCGTCGTTCTACGGTGGAAAAACACAACCACCACTTCAGCCACCTTAAGCGATGGGATGAACTCCATCGTCGGCTTCAAGGAGAACGACATGCAGACCACAGACACCCGGCCGCCGCCTCGCCTCGACACCCGCCCCCTTGCCGTGGTGACCGGGGCCTCCTCCGGCATCGGCTTCCAGCTCGCGCTGCTCGCGGCGCGCAGGGGCTACGACCTTCTGATCGGCGCCGACGAGCCGCTGTCGCAGGCCGAGACCGAGCTGCGCATGCTCGGGGCCAACGTGTTCTCGGTGCGCGCCGACTTCGCCACCCGCGACGGCGTGGATACGCTGCTGGCCGCCACCGAAGGCCGCCGCGTGGACGCGCTGTTCGCCAACGCCGGGCACGGGCTGGGCCACGGCTTCCTGGACCAGGATTTCCATGACGTGCAGCACGTCATCAACACCAATATCACCGGCACCATCTACCTCGTGCAATGCGTGGGCCGTGGGATGCGCGAAGCGGGCTGGGGCCGCATCCTCATCACCGGTTCCATCGCGGGTTTCCAGCCGGGCAGCTTCCAGGCGGTCTACAACGGCAGCAAGGCCTTCATCGATTCCTTCGCGATGGCGCTGCGCAACGAGCTCAAGGGCACGGGCGTGTCGGTCACCTGCCTGATGCCGGGCGTGACCGACACCCACTTCTTCGCGCGCGCCGACATGCTCGACACGCGCGTCGGCCGGCAGAGCGACAAGGCCGACCCGGCCGAGGTAGCGCGCATCGGTTTCGACGCGATGATGCGCGGCGAAAGCGGCGTGATCGCCGGCTGGCGCAACAAGATGCAGGTGGCGCTGTCGCGCGTGATGCCGGCGCCGCGCCTCGCCGAACAGCACCGGCGGATCGCCGAACCCGGCAGTGGCGAAGTGCACCAGCAGCAACAGCAGCACGCCCGGCCCTTCGTCTGAGCTGACTCCCTTTCCTGCGTGCCCGCGCGCAGGGCTTGCGCGGGCGCTGCCGGCCCCGGCTACGATCGGCGACTTTCTTCCGACTTTCTGCCTGAAGCCGACCGGATGCCGCCCAGCCCTCGCCCCGTTGCAGCCAACCACCATCGCCCATGCAAACCGGCATGAGCCTCGGCCTGCTGGCCGGCCTCATGGTCTGCGGCCTCGTGCTGCTGCTGGTGTCCGGCAACACGCGCATGCATGGCTGGTACGTGCTGGCCTGCGGCTTTGCGCTGGCGGGCTTCGCGGGGCTGGACCGCATCGCACCCGGCAGTTCCCTCGCGCACTGGGCCGCGTCGGCGCTGACGCTGTGGGCCGCCTGCCGGGTGGCGTTCGCGCGGCAGCTGCTGCGGCTGAACCGGCTTGCGCCGCGCCTGGATCGCATCGCGCTCGGGCTGCTCGCCGCGCTGGCCGTGGCGACGATTCATGCCGCCATCGACACCCGCCTGCCCTGGATATTGCGCGTGCTGCAGGCGCTGGTGGCGGCCTCCACCGTGCTCCTCGCGGTTGGCGCGCTGACGGTGCGCCGCCGCATGCCATGGCCCGCATTGCTCTTCTGCGTGGGCGCGGTGCTGATGCTTGCAGGCGTCTCGGCCGCGCATCTCCCCGCCTGGGGCGCGCAGCCGTGGACGCCGGGCCACGCGAGCCTTGCGCAGGCCGCGGTGATCGCCGAACTCGCGCTGCTGGCCCTGGCCGCCGCCGCGCGCATCCGCGATGAAAGGGCGCTGGAGGCACGCGCACAGGCCCTGATGGCCGCTCCCGGCATCGACGCGCTCACCGGCGCCGCCAGCGAAGCAGGCTTCGAGCTGCGCGGCGAGGAATGGCTGCGCGAGGGCCGCAGCTTCTCGCTGATGCTGATCGGCCTGAACGGCTTCGACGCCGTGTACGAACGGCATGGGCAGGCGGGCGGCGACGCGGTGCTGGCCGCCATCGCGCAGCGCCTGCGCGAGCAGGTGCGCGCGGACGACATGGTGGCCCGGCTCGGCCCCGACAGCTTCGCGATCCTGCTGGTCGGCATGCCGCCGCGGCAGAAGCTCGCCGAGATGGCGATCCGCATCGAGACAGCCGGCGCGAGGCCGGTGGCCCACGAGGGCCGGCTGCTTGCGGGCGGTGAAATCAGCATGGGCATCGCCTGCCACCCCGGCGACGGCGACACGCTCGCCGGCCTGCTGGAAGCGGCCGAACGCGCGCTGGCGCACTGCAACCGGCAGCGCATGGGTCCTGCCTATGTCTTCGCGAACGAGCTCGGGCGCGCCTCCTGAATAGTTTCTTCGTAACCGCCACGCACCGGCCGGTGCGGAAAGCGAAATCTTCTTGCCGACAGGCACCACGCGGCGGCCGGGCCTTCACGCCGGCCCCTTATCCTCGGCGGCGACCCAGCGGAAGGAACTGCCCGCGCGCCCGGCAACAAGGGCCCGGGGCCGCCGTCTCCGACCGCTCTTCATCGATTCACAGGAGGACGTTTTTTCCATGCGCCGTTTTGAACTGATCGAGGGAACCGCCAGCAAATTCTGGGAGATCGAGCAGGCAGACACCGAGCTCAACATCCGCTGGGGCCGCATCGGCACCGCGGGCCAGAGCCAGACCAAGTCGTTCGCCGACGCCGCCAAGGCGGCAACCGCGCTGACCAAGCTGGTGAACGAGAAGACCGGCAAGGGCTACAGCGAAGTCGGCGTGGCCGCAGACGCGGCCATCGGCAAGACCGAGGCGAAGCCCAAGGCCGAGGCGGCGCCGAAGGCGGAAGCGGCAGCGCCAGCAGCGGCGGCAGCGCAGGAGCCGGTGGCGGCAGCCCCCACCGAGAGCATCGACGCGCAGGCCGACCGTGCCTTCGAAGCCGTGCGTGCACAACTGGAGGCCGACCAGCTCAAGCCGACGGATGCCATCTCGGCGGCGGTGCTCAAGCGCCAGCACGGCGTGAGCGAACAGGGCGCGGCGCTCGCGTTCAAGCGGCTGAAGGACCAGGGCCTGCTCTCCGGCTGGGGCACCACCGCCACGCCGGGCAAGCGCGCCAGGGAAATCGCCCGCCAGCTCGCAGCAGCGGCCGCATCCGGCGGCACCGGGGCACCGGCCGCCCTGCCCTCCTCCGATGCGGCAGCCGGCACCGACACCCCGCCCTGGCTGGCCGCCGGCACGCCGGTGCGCTTCACGCCCGAGATGCGGCGCGTGGCCTTCGCATCGCGCCGCTTTCCGCAGCCGGTGGAAAGCCGTGGCGTGACGGCCGCGTGGTTCCTGGCGCAGCGCAAGCTGGAAGGCTCGATCGACCTCGACGGCACCGACGCGGCGCTGCGCCCCGCGGCGCAGCGCGTGGTCGAGCGCGTGGGCGCGCCGGCCGCCGGCTCGGCGCCCGG
This sequence comes from Variovorax sp. 278MFTsu5.1, assembly GCF_048305045.1. NCBI lineage: Bacteria > Pseudomonadati > Pseudomonadota > Betaproteobacteria > Burkholderiales > Comamonadaceae > Variovorax > Variovorax sp. 278MFTsu5.1. Next base: position 1,516,491 of record NZ_CP157622.1, on the reverse strand, counting down.
CCCCGACACCGAAGCCGACGCGCTGATGCTCGCGCTCGCGCTGAGCACCTCCGGCTACTACGGCGAGAGCGAGCCGGCCGAGGCCATCGTCGACTACCTGGTCGCGCAGTACGGCCTGGCCGATGCCACCGGCGTCATGCTCGACGCGCAGCGCGTGCAGGTCGAGACCGATTACAGCCACAGCACCAAGACCCGCAAGAGCCGCTTCACCAGCGCCGTGACCCGCCCGATGAGCAACGGCTGGCGCGGCCCGCTGGGCCAGGGCGAGCAGGCCATGCGGCGCCATCTGGCCGCGGCCCCGCAGGAGGCCTGGCAGGAAGCCCGCGACCGGATCGAGGCGGCCCTGCCGCAGCTGCACGCGAGCCGCCGGCCGATCATCGCGATGCTGCTGCCCGATGCACCCGAAATCTCGAACGCGCTGGCGCACTCGCTCGCGGCCGAAAAAGACACGCCCGAGACGCTGCACTGGCTGGCGCTCACCGCCACCGAGCCCGCCGCGATCGCGCTGGCCGCGAAGACGCGCGTGGGCTACTCCACCGGCTTCTGGGGCCACGACAACATGGTCGCCACGCTGATCCAGGAACGCGGCATCGATGCGGTCGAAGGGCTGGAGCGTGGCGCGGCCAGCGACGAGGCCGGCGACGGGCTCGCCGCCATCGGCACGCCCGAGGCGGTGCAGGCGCTGGCGCGCGTGGCGGGCAGTTCCAAGGCGGCGCTCGCGCGTCTGGCGCTCTCGGTCGACCGCTGGCCGCAGGCGGCGCTGGTGGCGCTGTCGCGGCTGGTGGCCGCCGGCGGCAAGGACGCCAACCTCGTCACGCCCAGCCTCACGCGCCTGCTGCGCGCGCACGCGGGCTCGATCGACGCCCTGCGGCCCTGGCTCGATGCCGGCGCGCAGGCCGTCATCGACCGCCAGCTCGCGCTGCTGGCCGGCCCCGCCGAAGTGGCCGGCGCCGACGAGCTGCCGGGCGTGCTGGCCGCGCCGCCGTGGCTCGCCAAGGTGCAGAAGAAGGCGGCAGGCGCGCTGGTGCTGGAGCCGCTGGCGCTCGCGCCCGTGGAGCGCTGGGACGAGGCGGCGCGCGCGAACGCGCTGAGCGCCAATTCGTGGCAGAAGAGCCGCCATTCGAGCGCGCAGCAGGACGTGCGCGTGCTGCTCGAGGAGCTGGGCTTCGACCGCAGCAAGCAGCCGCTGCGCGGCCTGAACGAAGCGGCCGTGGCCGCGGTCGCCGCCGGCGATGCCGACGCGCTCATCGCCAGCTGGCGCGCGATGGTGGTCGAGCGCAAGAAGGAGCGCTACTACTGGTTCCGCTTCCAGTCGGACTACGCGGCGATGCTGCCGCCCGCCGTCGGCGTGCCCTTCTGGAACGCGATCGCCGGCGAGGCCGAGGACTACGGCATCGGCCGCATCCTCGCGACGCACGGCCTGGCGGTGCTGCCGGGCCTGCTGTCGATGGTGCGCGCCAAGCCGGGCGAGAACCTGTCCTTCGCGCTCTATTACGGCGCGCCCGAACTCGCGCTGCCCGCCGCGCGCGCCTTCGCCAAGCTCAAGACGCTGCGCGCCACCGGGCGCGAATGGCTGCTGAAGTTCCCGGAGCACGCCGCCTGCGGGCTGATCGCGCCCGCGCTGGGCAAGGCCGGCGAGGCACGCGACTGTGCCGGCTCGGCGCTTCGCCTGCTGCATGCCAACGGCCACGAGGCGCTGCTGCTCGAAGTGGCAGGCCGCTATGGCAGGCCCGAGGTGGTGGAGGCGCTGCGCGCCGTGCTCGACGAGAGCCCGCTCGACCGCTTCCCCACCAAGCGCGCGAAGCTGCCCGAGTTCTGGCAGCCGCGCGGCTGGCGCCGCCCGGTGCTCAAGAACGGCAAGGCGCTGCCCGATGAGGCGCTGGAGCACCTGGGCCAGATGCTCACCTTCCCGACCAACGAAGAGGTCTACGGAGGCATCGCCGTGGTCAAGGAAGCCTGCGACGCCGCCTCGCTCGCCGACTTCGCCTGGGACGCCTTCACCGCCTGGCTGGAGGCCAGCGGCCCGAGCAAGGAAGGCTGGGCCCTCACCAGCCTGGGCCACCTGGGCAACGACGACACCGCGCGCAGGCTCACGCCCTTCATACGCGCCTGGCCCGGCGAGGCCGCGCACGCGCGCGCCGTCACCGGCCTGGACGTGCTCGCCAACATCGGCAGCGACGTGGCGCTGATGCTGCTCAACGGCATCGCGCAGAAGGTCAAGTTCAAGGGCCTGCAGGACAAGGCGCGCGAGAAGATCGACGCCATCGCAGAGGCGCGCGGCCTGAGCACCGAGGAACTCGAGGACCGGCTCGCGCCCGACCTCGGCCTCGACGAGCAGGGCACCATGCAGCTCGATTTCGGCCCGCGCGCCTTCAAGGTGGGCTTCGACGAGACGCTCAAGCCCTACGTGCGCGAGATCGGCGCCGACGGCGTGGCCGGCGCCCGCCTGCCCGACCTGCCCAAGCCCAAGAAGACCGACGACGCAGAGCTCGGCAAGGAAGCCGTGGAGCGCTTCAAGCTTCTCAAGAAGGACGCGCGCACCATCGCGAGCCAGCAGCTGCTGCGCCTTGAAGTCGCCATGTGCACCCGCCGCCGCTGGACGCCCGACGTGTTCCGCACCTTCCTGGTCGAGCATCCGCTGGTGCGCCACCTGGTGCAGCGCCTGATCTGGGGCGTGTACGAAGTGGCCGGCGGCGGCAGCTACGGCGGCACGCTCAAGGCCTGCTTCCGCGTGGCGGAGGATGGCAGCTACACCACGGCCGAGGACGACGCGTTCGAGCTGCCCACCGGCGAGAACATCCGCATCGGCGTGCCGCACGCGCTGGACCTCTCGGCGGCCGACGCAGCCGCCTTCGGCCAGGTGTTCGCCGACTACGAGCTGCTGCAGCCCTTCGCGCAGATCGGCCGCGACGTCTACACGCTCACCGACGAAGAAAAGGGCAGCAACAAGCTCGAACGCTGGAAGAAGGCCAAGGTGCCCACCGGCCGCGTGCTCGGCCTGGTCAACAAAGGCTGGCGCCGCGGCGAGGCGCAGGACGGCGGCGGCATCTGGTACTTCACCAAGCCGCTGGGCACCGACCGCGTGATCGAGCTGTACCTCGACCCGGGCATCATCGTCGGCATGGTCGACGAGTACCCCGAGCAGGAACTCGGCGAAGTGCAGGTCGGCAAGCCTTCGGGCTGGGGCAACATGCAGAACGCGGAGACGCTCGACCGGCTCGATCCGATCTCGGCGAGCGAACTCATTCGTGACATGGAGGGCCTTCGCGCCTGAACGACCAGATGGCCACCGCAAGCAAGACATCCAAAGACACCTCCGCTTCCGCCGCGCTGCAGCGCCCGCCGGCGGAAATCCTCTACGCCGACCAGCTCGCCCGCCTGCGCGCGCAGGACAAGGACCCGCGCCCGCCGGGCTGGGCGCTGAGCCTGAAGGCCGCGCGCTCGTTCATCCTGGGCGACGCGGCGCTCGACATCGCGCCGAAGATCGTCGCGCCCGTGGCCAGCATCGAGCGCATGCTGGTCACGCTGGCCACCGGGCGCGGGCTGATGCTGGTGGGCGAGCCGGGCACGGCGAAGTCGATGCTGTCGGAGCTGCTGGCCACCGCCATCTCGGGCATCTCGACGCTCACCATCCAGGGCGGCGCCTCGATCACCGAGGACCAGATCAAGTACGGCTGGAATTACGCGCTGCTCATCAACGAGGGGCCGAGCCCGCGCGCGATGGTGCCGGCGCCGCTGTACCTGGGCATGCAGCAGGGCCAGGTGGTGCGCTTCGAGGAAATCACGCGCGCGCCGCTGGAGGTGCAGGACTGCCTGCTGGGCATGCTCTCCGACCGCGTGATGGCGGTGCCCGAGCTCTCGGGCGAGCACGGCATGCTGTATGCGCGCGAGGGCTTCAACATCATCGCCACCGCCAACACGCGCGACCGCGGCGTGAACGAGATGAGTGCGGCGCTGAAACGGCGCTTCGACTTCGAGACCGTGTTCCCCATCCTCGACTTCGACCGCGAACTGGCGCTGGTGCAGGAGTCGTCGGCTCGGCTGCTCGCGCAGAGCGGCATACCGAAGACGGTGCCCGCGCCCGTGCTGGAGCTGCTGGTGTCCACCTTCCGCGACCTGCGCGGCGCGCCCGCGAAGGGCGATGGCGGCAATGGCGGCAGCGATGCAGCCATGGACCGGCTCACCGCCGTGATGTCCACCGCCGAGGCGGTGAACGTGGCGCACGCGGTGGGCGTGCGCGCATGGTTCCTCGAACAGCGCGAGGGCTCGCCGGCCGACCTGGTCGACTGCATCGCCGGCACGGTGGTGAAGGACAACGCGGATGACCGTGCGAAGCTGCGGCGCTACTTCGAGCAGAAGGCCGCAAAGCGAAGCGGCACCCATTGGCGCGCGTATTACGAAGCCCGCCACCGCCTCCCCTGATGGCACAGCCCCACATCGTCGGCGTGCGCCATCACAGCCCGGCCTGCGCGCGGCTGGTGGCCGAGCGCATCCGCACGCTGCGCCCCATGTACGTGCTCATCGAAGGTCCGGCCGACTTCAACGAGCGGCTCGACGAGCTGTACCTGCCGCACAGCCCACCGGTGGCGATCTACAGCTATCTGTCGAGCGACCGCACGCACCGCGGCTCGTGGTCGCCGTTCGCCGAGCACTCCCCCGAGTGGCAGGCGCTGCAGGTGGCGCGCGAGGTGGGCTGCGCCGTGCGCTTCATCGACCTGCCGGCCTGGCACGACGCCTTCTCGCGCATGGAGAACCGCTATGCCGACGTGGCCGACCACGAGCACGAGGAGCGCGCCGAAGCGTATGAACGCGCGCTGACCGAGAAGCTCTCGGTGCAGGGCCGCGACGCGCTGTGGGACCACCTGTTCGAGGACGGCTGCGACGTGGCCGAACTCGCGCAGCGCCTTTCCACCTACTTCGACCACCTGCGCGGCCAGGACCCCGGCTCGCAGGGCAACCAGGCGCGCGAGGACATGATGGCGCGCTGGATCGCATGGGCGATGGCGCAGCCGGGCGAACCCGGCCGCGCGCAGGCGCTGGTGGTGTGCGGCGGCTATCACGCGCCGGCGCTCGCGCGGCTGTGGCAGGGCCTGCCCGCCACGCTTCCTGAGACGCCGCAGCCTTCGCCGGAGACCACCGACGAGGATGAAGACGAGGCACAACCAGTCCAGCCAGCCAGTCCGCAGGCCCCGCTGCGCTTCGGCTCCTACCTCGTGCCCTACACCTTCAAGCGCCTCGACGCCTTCGCGGGCTATGCCTCGGGCATGCCGTCGCCCGCCTACTACCAGTGGGTGTGGGACCACGGCCCCGAGGGCGCCGCGCACCGCGCGCTGCAGCTGGTGATGCAGCGCCTGCGCGACAAGAAGCTGCCTGCCTCCACCGCCGACCTGATGGCCGTGCACCTGCGCGCCCAGGGGCTCGCGCGGCTGCGCGGACACGACAAGCCACTGCGCTCCGACTGGCTCGACGCGCTGGCCGGCGCGCTGGTCAAGGACGCGCTAGATGCGCCGCTGCCCTGGACCTATCGCGGCAAGATGCGTCCCGGCACCGACCCCGTGCTGGTGCAGGCCATGGACGTGCTGGCCGGCGACATCGTCGGCCGCCTCGCGCCCGGTACGCCGCAGCCGCCGCTGGTGGCCGCCGTGCAGGCCGAGCTCGGCGCGCACGGCATCGCGCTGCGCGGCCAGCTCAAGCTCGATCTGCTCACCGAAACCGACCGCGCGAGGAGCCGCGTTCTGCATCGCCTCGCGATCCTGCGGCTGCCCGGCGTGCGGCGCACGCAGGGGCCGAAGCTCGCGATGTCGGGCGAGCGCACCGAGCTGTGGTCGCTCTCGGAGCCGCTGGAGCAGCAGGCGGCGCTGATCGAGGCCGGCGCCTGGGGCGCGAGCCTGCACGATGCGGCGCGCGCCCGGCTCGAGGACGACCTGCGTCAGGCCCAGGGCCGCATCGGCCCGCTGGCCGAGGGCCTCAACCAGGCCGCGTGGGCGGGGCTTTCCGCGCTGAGCGACACGCTGCTGCGCGAGCTGCGCGGCGCGATCGCCGCCGAGCCGCGCTTCGAGGCGCTGGGCCCTGCCCTGTCGGTGCTGCACACGCTGCTGCGCCACGGCCAGATGCTGGGCATGGCCGACGCGCCGGTGCTGCGCGTGGTGATCGAGTCGGGCTTCGACCGCGCGCTGTGGCTGCTGGAACCGCCCGCGGCCATCGCGCCGGCCGATATGCAGTCGCACCTCGAAGGGCATCTGGCACTGCGCCGCATCGTGGCCGACGTGCTGGCGCATGCGCAGGATCATTCTTCGGACGCCCAGCCACTGCTCGACCTGGAGCCGGCCCGCGCGCTCGCAGTGTGGCAGCGCAAGGCCGCCGACCCCGCCGCTTCCCCCCTGAGCCGAGGCGCCGCGCTGGGAGCGACGCTGAGCCTGGCAGGCCGCACCGACGACCCGCATGCGCAGGGCGAGAGCGGCGCGGCCGAGGCGATGCAGCTGCTGCAGTCGCTGCCCGCGCCGGTGCTCGGCGATGCACTCACCGGTCTGCTGGCGCTCGCGCGCGAGCAACTCGCTTCGGAGCCCGCCTTCGTCGCCGGCATGGACCGCACCGTGCAGGCCCTGGACAACGCCGACTTCGTGCGTGCCATGCCCAGCCTGCGCGCCGCCTTCGCCTGGCTGCCGCCGCAGGAGCGCGGCCTGCTCGCCGACCAGGTGCTGGCGCTGCACGACGCCACGCACCTGTCGCGCCGCACCCTCACCGCCCACCGCAGCGGCGAGGCACCGCCCGAGCAACTGGCCGAAGCCCGCCGGGTGGAAGACGCGGTGTTCGCGCGCCTGGCCGCCTGGGGCGTGACGCTGGACGACGAAGAAGAAAAAGACACCGAGAAAGCCCCTCGCCCATGAGCCTCGACATTCCCGATCCGCTGCAGCGCTGGCGCCTGCTGCTGGGCGATCCGGCCGAATCGGCCTGCGGCGGACTGAGCGCCGAGGCGCAGGCCGCCGACGCCGCGCTCGACTGGCTCTACGGCCGCGACACCGACCGCGAAAGCCGCGGCGAACGCAGCGCGGGCCTGGGCCCGTCGTCGCTGAGCACGCCCGACTGGATCAACACCATCCACACGCTCTTTCCGAAGGAAGTGATCGAGCGCTTGGAGCAGGACGCCGTCGAGCGCTACGGCATCGACGAGGTGGTGACCAACCTCGAAGTGCTGGAGCGCATCGAGCCCTCTGAATCGCTGCTGCGCGCGGTGCTGCACACCAAGCACCTGATGAACCCCGAGGTGCTGGCGGCCGCGCGCAAGCTGGTGGCCGAGGTGGTGCGGCGCATCATGGAGAAGCTCGCCACCGAAGTGCGCCAGGCCTTCAGCGGCAGCCGCGACAGGCGCCGCCGCTCGCGCATGAAGGTGGCGCGCAACTTCGACTTCCGGCAGACGCTGGCCGCCAACCTGCACCGCTACGACCCGCAGCGCCGCAAGCTCTACGTGGAGCGGCCTGTGTTCATCAGCCGCACCAGGCGGCATGCGGAACCATGGGACATCGTGCTGCTGATCGACCAGAGCGGCTCGATGGTCGACTCGGTGATCCACAGCGCGGTGATGGCCGCCTGCCTGTGGCAGCTGCCCGGCATGCGCACGCGGCTCGTTGCCTTCGATACGGCGGTGGTCGACCTGACCGCCGACGTCTCCGATCCGGTGGAGTTGCTGATGAAGGTGCAGCTCGGCGGAGGCACCGACATCGCGAAGGCGGTGGCCTACGCGCAGTCGCTGGTCGCCAACCCCTCGAAGAGCATCGTGGTGCTGGTGAGCGATTTCTACGAGGGCGGCAGCGAATACGAACTGGTGCGGCGCGTGAAGGCGCTGGTGGAATCCGGCGCCAAGGTGCTGGGGCTGGCCGCGCTCGACTCGAGCGCCGAGCCCAACTACGACCGCGAGATGGCGGCGCGGCTGGTGCGTGAAGGCGCGCAGGTCGGCGCGATGACGCCGGGCCAGCTCGCCGGCTGGCTGGCCGAGAAGGTGCAGGGATGAGCAGCGACATCGCATCGAGGGCCGACCTGCTCGAACTCACGCCAGAGGCGCTGACGGCGCTGGCCAACGCCGGCTTCGTCAAGCGCGCGCAGAAGGACGTGGCGGCCGGGCTGCTGCCCAAGCTCGAGACCGGCGCCGACGGCACAGTGCAGGCGCAGTTCGACGACGGCGTGCGCACCAGCCTGCCGCCGGGGCGCACGCTGCGCGACGCGCAGTGCAGCTGCCCTGCCAGCGGCATGTGCAGGCACAGGGTGATGCTGGTGCTGGCCTATCAGGCGCTGGCGAAAGCGGCGCCCGCGACGGGCGATGCATCGATCGCGTCCGTCGAAACTTCACCGCCCGAGCCCGACGCCGCCTGGAGCCCCGCGCAGTTCGACGATGCCGCGCTGGCCGCGAGCTTCGCGCCCTCGGTGCTCGACCAGGCCGTCAAGCTCGCCACCGCGCGCCCCGTGGTCGGCGTGCAGGCCTGGCGCAGCGCGAGCGCCCCGCCGGTGGCGCGCCTGCCGATGTGCAGCGTGCGTTTCTTCTCGCGCAGTTCGCTGGTTCATGCGCGCTGCGACTGCAAGCAGGGCGGCGGCTGCGCGCACGTGGTGATCGCGCTGTGGGCGTTCCGGCAGGCCGGAGCGCTGGAGCCGGGCTCGGCGGAGGTGATGGTCGAGGTGCAGCCGGCCGCGTCGTCCGAAGAGGATTCGGCTGCATCGCCGGCGCCCTCCGTGATGCAGGGCGAGACGGCCGTCGCGCTGCGCTCGGGCATCGACGCCCTGCTGCTGTCGCTCTGGCTCGACGGATCGAGCCAACCCGCGATGGCGCTGGCCGCCCGCTTCGAGGCCGTGCGCGAACAGGCACGCACGCTGGGCTGGAGCTGGGTGGACGACGCGCTCGACGAACTCTGGCAGCTCCTGCAGGCGCAACAGGCGCGCAGCAGCCGCTTCGAGCCGCTGCGGCTGCTGCGCGTGACGACCGAGCTGTGGGCGCGGCTGCGGGCGGCGGCGCACGCGGGCCATCCGCCGGATGGCTCTTCTGCCCGGCCCGCGCTGCCGGCCAGCCAGATCCTCGGCATCGGTGTGAAAGGCGAAGTCGCGCTCGACCATCTGCGGCTGGTATCGCTCGGCGCCGAGCTCTGGTCCGACGAGACGGCCGAAGGCGCGAGCATCCTCTTTGCCGACCCCGACACCCAGAACGTGACCGTGCTGGAGCGCCAGTGGTCACGCACGGCGGACGCCGCCGCCGGCGGCGCGCCGCCCAGCCTCATGAACCGGCGCGTCGCGGGCTTTCCGCTGCGGCAACTGGCGAGCGGACAGGTCATCACCAAGACCGCCACCCGGCGCGCGAACGGGCTGGTAGACATCACCGCCGGCGCCCGGCAGACCGGCGTGCTGCCGCTGTCGCCCAAGTCGTGGGACGACCTCGTCGCGCCGCTGCGGCAGCACAGCGTGGCCGCGCTGGTGGCGCACCTGCGCGAGGCGCAGCCGGATTTCGTGAAGCCCAGGCAGGCCGCGAGCGGCGCTTCGGCCGGCGCATCCGGCCAGTTGCACGTGGTGGCCTTCGAGCGCATGGAAGTGGCGTCATGCCATTGGGACGCCGCGGCGCAGGTGCTTCATGCGCGGCTGGGGCAGGCGTCGGAAACGGAAGATGAGGAGGACACGGCGGACGACAACGCATCGTGGCTGCACCTGGCGTTGCCACATCGCTCGGTGACCCCCGGTGCCGTCGACGCCCTGGCCCGCACCCTGGCCGGCGAGCACGGTGCATTGCGCGCGGTGGCGGGCACCGTGCACCTGCAGGGCGGCCAGGCTGTCATGCAGCCGCTGACCGTGCTCACCGACCAGCGCGCCGTGGTGCTCCAGGTCGAAACCGCCGCACCGCAGCCGCTGGGCCTGCAAAGCGACATCGAGGAGACGCCCGCGCTGAACGCGCTGGCCGGCGACACGCTGGAACTGCTGGCCCTGTGGCTGCGCCAGGGCCTGCGGCACCAGAGCGGCGGCGCGCTGTCGCGGGCGCAGGCGCAGGTGCTGCGGCTGAAGCAGGCCGGACTGGGGCGCAGCGCTGCGCTGCTGGGAACGGTGCTCGAGAACGTGCGCTCGGCGCAGCGGCTGGCGCTGGTGGGGCAACTGGCGATGCTGGGGTTGGCTATGCAGGGGGTGGCGCAGTCGGCCTCTGCATGAATAAGAAAACCCCTGAGCTGTTCAGGACTCAGGGGTTTCTTGCTTGGTGCCGCTTGTCGGAATCGAACTGACGACCTTCCGCTTACAAGGCGGGTGCTCTACCAATTGAGCTAAAGCGGCTGAATTCCAATGCGTGATTCTAGTGGCGGTACCGACTGGTCCCGCCAGGCGCCATTCGCGACCGCCTACTTGATGCGCTTGAGCGACGGCCGGGTGCCGCCACCCGACGGCGGGCGCGGCGGTTCGTCGACTGGGTCGGTGGGCGCGCCGGCATCGACTGTCTCGCTGCCGTCTTCGCCCGTCACCAGGTGGACGATCTTGCCGGCATCGCCTTCGGAGCCACTGCCGCGCGAAGCATCGCGCAGCGGCGCTCGCGCAGGTGCCTGAACGGGCATCGGAGCATCGACGTTGCCATCCGACGAAACGGCCGGAGCCGGCGCGGGAAACGCCATGCCCTGCCCGTTCTCGCGCGCGTAGATCGCGATCACGCGCCCCACCGGCACGCTGATTTCACGCGCGGTGCCCGCGAAGCGGGCCTTGAACTCGATGAAGTCGTTGCCGAGCTTGAGCGAACTGGTCGCGTCGAAGCTGATGTTGAGCACGATCTCGCCGTTCTTCACGTACTCGCGCGGGACCTGCACGGTTTCGTCGACCTGCACCGCGACGTAGGGCGTGAAGCCGTTGTCGGTGCACCATTCGTACAGCGCCCGGATGAGGTACGGGCGGGTGGAGGACGACTCGAGCGCGTTGATCATGAAATTGGTACCGTGCAATCGCGAAATCGCAGCCTCGGACAGGCCGCCGTCTCTTCGCGGAACACCGCGGAACCGGCTCTGCCGGGCCGCAGGTGTTGCCCCCGGAAGGGCGTTGGCGAAGCGACACGAAGTGCGCGAAGCCTGGGGGCGATCTTAATTACTTTCGCATGACCTTTTCGGACGGGGTCAGTGCTTCGATGTAGGCCGGGCGCGAGAAGATGCGTTCGGCGTACTTCAGCAGCGGCGCGGCGTTCTTGCTGAGGTCGATGCCGTAGTAGTCGAGGCGCCACAGCAGCGGAGCGATGGCTACGTCGAGCATCGAGAAGTTGTCGCCCAGCATGTACTTGTTCTTGAGGAACACGGGCGCCAGCTGCGTGAGGCGGTCGCGGATGTGCGAGCGGGCCTTTTCGAGCGCCTTCTCGTTGCCCTTGGTGGTGCGGTTCTCGAGGGTGGAGACGTGCACGAACAGTTCCTTCTCGAAGTTGAGCAGGAACAGGCGCACGCGGGCGCGGTCGACCGGGTCGCCGGGCATCAGCTGGGGGTGCGGGAAGCGCTCGTCGATGTACTCGTTGATGATGTTCGACTCGTACAGGATCAGGTCGCGCTCGACCAGGATCGGCACCTGGCCGTACGGGTTCATCACGCTGATGTCTTCGGGCTTGTTGTAGAGATCGACGTCGCGGATCTCGAAGTCCATGCCCTTTTCGAACAACACGAAGCGGCAGCGGTGGGAAAAGGGGCAGGTCGTTCCTGAATACAAGACCATCATGGCGAGAGACTCCTAAAAATCAAAAAGAGTGGGTCGCGTTGGCAACCCACTCTGTGGGACCGGATGCCCGAAGGTATCCGGTCGGCGTGCACGGAACTACTTGACGTCTTTCCAGTACGAGGCGTTCAGCCGCCACACGAATACCACCGACATGGCCAGGAACAGCAGCACCCACACGCCGATGCGCACGCGGGTGTTCTGAGCCGGTTCAGCCATCCATTGCAGGTAACTCACCAGGTCGCCGACCGCATTGTCGAATTGCACGGGCGTCATGGTGCCGGGAGTGACTTGCTCCCAGCCCTTGAACACTTCGGTTTCGTGGCCGTGCTGTTCGACCTTGGTGTAGACCGGGCGGCGCTCGCCCTGCAGTTCCCACAGGGGGTTCGGCATGGCGACGCTCGGGAACAGGAGGTTGTTCCAGCCGGTGGCCTTGGTTTCGTCGCGGTAGTAGGTGCGCAGGTAGGTATAGAGATAGTCGGCGCCAGTGCCGCCGTGGCCGGCGCGCGAGCGCGCGACCAGCGTCAGGTCGGGCGGCGTGGTGCCGAACCAGTCCTTGGCCTGGCGCGCGTCGATGTTGGCCTTCATGGTCTCGCCGACCTTGTCGGTCGTGAACAGAAGGTTGTCCTTGATCTGCTGCTCGGTGATGCCGATGTCCTGCAGGCGGTTGTAGCGCATGAAGGCGGCCGAGTGGCAGTTCAGGCAGTAGTTGACGAAGAGCTTGGCGCCGTTCTGCAGCGCGCTCACGTCGTTCGTCTTGTTGGGCGCCTTGTCCCACGCGATGCCCCCGGACTCGGCCGATGCCGCCGCGGAGAAGGTCAGGCCCAGCGCGAGACCCAGGACCGCGAGCCAGCCGGAAATGCTTTTCTTCATCGTGTTTCTCTCAGCTCTCTTGGCTTCTGGTTCTCATCAATGGGCGGCGAAGACCACGCGCTCGGGCACGGTCTTGAATTCGCCCTTGCGGCTCCACCACGGCATCAGCAGGAAGAAGCCGAAGTACACGAGCGTGCCGATCTGCGAGATGGTCTGCGCGATGTCCAGCTTGAACGAACCGATGGCCAGCTCGCCCCAGACGCCGGGAGGCTGGATGCCCAGGTAGCCCAGGATCAGGAAGAAGAAAACGAAGAGGCCGTACACATACTTGTGCCAGCCCGGACGGTAGCGGATCGACTTGACTTCGCTGTGGTCGAGCCACGGCAGGAAGAACAGGATGATGACCGAGCCGCCCATGACGACCACGCCCCAGAACTTGGCGTCGAAGGTCTTGAGCAGGAAGATCACCACAGCCGCGACGACGATGCCCGCGATCTTCAGGCCCATGCCCGACTTGCCCTTGACGAAGTTCCAGATGGCGGCAGCGGCGATGATCAGCGAGAACACGTTGACCATGTCGTCGGTGGTCGCGCGCAGCATCGAATAGAACGGCGTGAAGTACCACACCGGGGCGATGTGGTTCGGCGTCTTCAGCGAGTCGGCCGGGATGAAGTTGTTGTATTCGAGGAAGTAGCCGCCCGCCTCGGGAGCGAAGAAGATCACCGCCGAGAAGATCGTGAGGAACACCACCACGCCGAAGATGTCGTGCACGGTGTAGTACGGATGCGACGGAATACCGTCCAGCGGATGGCCGTCGGGGCCGCGGTTGGCCTTGATCTCGATGCCGTCGGGGTTGTTCGAACCCACTTCGTGCAGCGCGATCAGGTGGGCCACCACCAGGCCGAGCAGCACCAGAGGCACGGCGATCACGTGGAAGCTGAAGAAGCGGTTCAGCGTGGCGTCGCTCACCACGTAGTCGCCGCGGATCAGCAGGGCCAGGTCGGGGCCGACGAAGGGAATGGCGGCGAACAGGTTCACGATCACCTGGGCGCCCCAGTAGGACATCTGGCCCCAGGGCAGCAGGTAGCCCATGAAGGCCTCGGCCATCAGGCACAGGAAGATCGCGCAGCCGAACACCCAGATCAGCTCGCGCGGCTTGCGGTAGCTGCCGTACATGAGGCCGCGGAACATGTGCAGGTACACCACGATGAAGAACGCCGAGGCGCCCGTCGAGTGGATGTAGCGGATCAGCCAGCCCCACGGCACGTCGCGCATGATGTACTCGACCGATGCGAACGCCTGGTTCGCGTCGGGCTTGTAGTGCATGACGAGAAAGATGCCGGTGACGATCTGGATCACCAGCACCAGCATCGCCAGCGAGCCGAAGATGTACCAGAAGTTGAAGTTCTTCGGCGCGTAGTACTTGCCCCACTGGTCGTTCCACAGCTTGCTCAGCGGGAAACGGTTGTCGACCCAGTTCAGCAGCTTGGCGCCGGCGGGTGCGTTGGGGGAAATCTCGTGGAATTCAGCCATGTTCTTCTTCCGCCTCAGGCCTTCTTGGAGTCTTCACCGATCAGGAGCTTGGTGTCCGACAGGTACATGTGCGGCGGCACCGGCAGGTTGTCGGGCGCAGGCTTGTTCTTGAAGACCCGGCCGGCCAGGTCGAAAGTGGAACCGTGGCAAGGGCAGAGGAAGCCGCCTTCCCAGTCGTTCGGCAGCGAAGGCTGCGGACCGGCCTGGAAGCGGTCGGTCGGCGAGCAACCCAGGTGGGTGCAGATGCCGACCACGACGAGCACGTCGGGCTTGATGGAGCGGTGCTCGTTCTGTGCGTACTTGGGGGTGAATTCGTCGGGGTGACGCTTGGAGAGGGGATCGGCCAGCTGGCCGTCGAGCTTGGGGAGTTCCGCGACCTGCTCGGGGGAGCGCTTGAGGATCCAGACCGGCTTGCCCCGCCATTCGACGGTGATCTTCTCGCCGACCTTGAGGCCCGAGATATCGACCTCGACCGCAGCACCCGCAGCCTTGGCCTTCTCGGAAGGCTGGAAAGTGCTAACAAAGGGGATGGCGGTGGCCACGCCGCCCGCCACGCCAGCGCAGCTGGATGCAATCAACCACGTGCGCTTGCTGGTGTCGATCCGGTGCGAGCCGGAGGTCATGTCACTCATGGGGATCCTCTTGTCTTCTTCGCTGGAGCAGGAGTCAACCCGCGATTGTAGCGGGGCGCTGTAAGGATATTCAATGGCCGCCATGCGCATGGCCGGCGGCCGCGGGCGGGGCGCGCCGCGTCCGCGGCCGCCCGCCAGGGGCTGCACAGGGCGACGAAGACTGTCGCCGCGGGGACTTCAGTTCAGCAGTCCGTGCTGCATCGCCTCGTGGACCGCCTGGGTCCGCGACTTGACCGAGAGCTTGCGATAGATGCTCTTCGCGTGGAACTCGATGGTATTGACCGACAGGTACACCGCTTCGGCGATCTGCCGGTTGCTCCAGCCCTGCGCGATCAGGCGCAGCACCTTGAGTTCGCGCGGCGACAGCAGGCCCTGCGGAAGCCTGGAATCGGGAGCTTCTCCCTGCGGCTGCTGTTTGTGCTTCTGCTGCTGTTGCGGCGGCTGGCCCTGCACGCGGATGGCCTCGATCGTGCGCGCCTTCGCGGACGCGGCGATAGAACCGAGGATGCGCCGCGCGATGCGCGAATCCATCGGCGAGCCTCCGCGTTCGATGGAGCGCAGCAGATAGGCGAGTTCCGCGTCGTCGGCTTCGGTAAGTAGATACCCGATGGCGCCGGCCGCGATCGCGGCATTCACCTGCTGCTGGTCGTCGGACGCCGACATGCCGATGCTCTCGACGCGCGGATAGGTCTGGCGCACATGATGAAGAACGGCGGCACCGTCGCTTCCCGGCAGCCGCATGTCGACCAGCACCAGGTCATAGGGCAATGCCGCCAGCAGATTGAACGCCTCGGCCCGGCCCGATGCGACCACCACGCGGCGATGCGGCGCGAGCTCGCAGAGGATGCGCCGCATGCGGTCGGCGCAGGCAGCGTCGTCCGCGACGACCAGCGCGGCATGGAAGACGCCGCCATACAACTGCGCTGCCGTGGGTACCGGCGTCGATGCGGCCGAGGAGGTGTAGTGGATGTTCATTTCCATGTCCGCGCTCCTGCTGCGTCTTCTCCTGCCTTGCCGCAGCGGACCTGGTCCGTGCTGCATGCGCTGATGCCGTTGACGATGTCCAAGAAAAAATTGATCACGCGACGTCCTCTGGCTCTTTCGCCACCCGTGGGTAGCTTCGAAATGTTGTCTTTCGTTTCAGATACCGCAGGAACGATGCCCACTCGGACGAGCGTCGGCGTACATCACGCAAGGACGCGTGTAGTACTTTGATTTCATTGAAGAAATTGCCCGAAACGAGCTGAAGAACGAGCTCGCGCGAAGGCCTTGTGAAGGCCGTTTTCAGGCCGTTGTTACGTGCGGGTTACCGCGCCTGTTACGTAGCACCGCGACACGCGAAACGCGTGCGAGACCACATCTCCAAACGTCAATACGCGATTCATGCGATGGCCGCAAACCCGCATGTGCATTGGCTTTGCAGGCTATGTATGCATGCGTCGATGGCGCGCCGTCGACATGCATACATCCATAACTACGGATACCGGTGATGTTCAGCGAAGACCTCGATTCCTAGCATCGGTTGCATTGGGTAACTCGATGAAACCCAACCCTGCTTTCACGCGACGAGGGCGTGTGAAAGACCAGAAATGGCAACTGATTTCTTCAAGGAAGAAAGTCCAAATGACTACATCCCAGCGCTCCAGTGTCCGCTCTTTCATTGTTCGCCGTCCGGGCGTCAGCAAGCTTCTCGCTTCGGTGCTCGTAGGCGCCGGATATGTAATGACGCTGCCCGTAGCAAACGCGCAGGTCACCATTGGTGGCCAGAACGTCCATGCCGGTAGCGTCATCAATAACAGCAACAATGGCGGAGTGCTTGCTGCACCCGGCGGTGTATCAACAACCTCCCTGACAGCCGGCTCTGTGACTGCCAGCGGCGTTGACGTTACCGGAAACGTGACCGCAGCAGGCGCGAACATCGCTTCGTTGACAGCCGGCAATGCCAATATCACCGGCACCGTCACAACGGGCGGCGTTCAGGCGACCAACGGTACCTTCACCGGCAACCTTGGGGCCAACGTACTGACCGCAGCGACGGGTACGATCACGAATCTCACATCCACCAGCATCAGCACCGGCTCGCTAACCGCAGGAACAGTCAGCGCGACAAACACCACAACGTCCAATCTGTCGGCCACTGCCGGCACGATCAACGCGTTGAGCACCACCAACGTCAGCACCACGGACCTGACCGCCAGCAACGGCACCATCAACACGCTGAGCGCAACCAACGTCAGCACCACGGACCTGACCGCCAGCAACGGCACGATCAACACGTTGAGCGCCACCAACGTCAGCACCACGGACCTGACCGCCAGCAACGGCACCATCAACACGCTGAGCGCCACCAACGTCAGCACCACGGACCTGACCGCCAGCAACGGCACCATCAATACGCTGAGCGCGACCAACGTCAGCACCACGGACCTGACCGCCAACAACGGCACCATCAATACGCTGAGCGCGACCAACGTCAGCACCACGGACTTGACCGCCAACAACGGCACGATCAATACGTTGAGCGCGACCAATGTCAGCACCACGGACCTGACCGCCAACAACGGCACGATCAACACGCTGAGCGCCACCAACGTCAGCACCACGGACCTGACCGCCAACAGCGGCACGATCAACACGCTGAGCGCCACCAACGTCAGCACCACGGACCTGACCGCCAACAACGGCACGATCAACACGCTGAGCGCGACCAACGTCAGCACCACGGATCTGACCGCCAACAGCGGCACGATCAACACGCTGAGCGCCACCAACGTCAGCACCACGGACCTGACCGCCAACAACGGCACGATCAACACGTTGAGCGCGACCAACGTCAGCACCACGGACCTGACCGCCAACAACGGCACGATCAACACGTTGAGCGCAACCAACGTCAGCACCACGGACCTGACCGCCAACAACGGCACGATCAACACGCTGAGCGCAACCAACGTCAGCACGACGAACCTGACGGCCAACAGCGGCACGATCAACACGCTGAGCGCAACCAACGTCAGCACGACCAACCTGACGGCCAACAACGGCACGATCAACACGCTGAGCGCCACCAACGTCAGCACCACCAACCTGACGGCCAACAGCGGCACGA
Organism: Variovorax sp. 278MFTsu5.1; assembly: GCF_048305045.1. Lineage (NCBI taxonomy): Bacteria > Pseudomonadati > Pseudomonadota > Betaproteobacteria > Burkholderiales > Comamonadaceae > Variovorax > Variovorax sp. 278MFTsu5.1. The sequence continues at coordinate 1,498,710 of NZ_CP157622.1, read as the reverse complement.
TCAACACGCTGAGCGCGACCAACGTCAGCACGACCAACCTGACAGCCAACGCCGGCACGATCAACACGCTGAGCGCCACCAACGTCAGCACGACCAACCTGACGGCGAGCCGCGGCACGATCAACACGCTGAGCGCGACGAACGTGAGTACCACCAACCTGTCGGCTGCCAGCGCCACGGTCAACGCCCTGACCGCCGGCACGGTCAGCGCCACGACGGTGAACGCCAGCACGGTGAATGCCACCACCGGCAACTTCCAGACGATCACTGCGGCCAACGGCAACATCACGGTGCTGAACACGCAGACCGGCAACATCACCACGATCAACGCCGTGACCGGCAACGTCACGACGCTGAACGCGGGCACGGTCAACGTCACCGGCAACGTGACCGCGGGCGGCACCATCACGGCGGGCAACGGCATGGTCGCCAACGGCCGCGTGCAGAACGTGGCCCCCGGCATCCTGCCGACGGACGCCGCGAACATGTCGCAGTTGAACCAGGTCCGCAACGAGGTGCAGGACATGCGCAAGACCAGCAGCACCGGCGCGGCCATCGCGCTGGCCGCGGCCTCGGTGCCGGCGCTCGAAGCGGGCAAGAGCTTCGGCATCGGCGTGGGCGTGGGCTCCTTCGACGGCCGCTCGGCCATCGCGGCAGCCGCCAGCTTCCGCATCGGCGAAGGCGCGCAGATCAAGGTCAACATCGGCAGCGGCAGCAGCGGCAAGGTCGGCGGCGGCATCGGCGCCTCCTGGTCCTGGTAATCCGGCCCGGCACTCCCGTGGCGCCAGCGTGTGCGCCGCGGGATTGCCAGCGGATGCAAACGAAAGGCCGGCCCCTATACTGGGTAACCGGCCTTTTTCATGGCTCCCTGCTGCGCGCGAAGGTCGGCGCCGAAGCGGCCGCCCTCTCCTGTGCCGACCCGTCCATCACGCGGATTCATGAACCCACCTTCTCTCGCTCCCGCTCCCTCCATTCCGGCCGCGAACGCCGGCCAGCTCCTGGAGCAGGGACTGGCGCTGCATCGCGTGGGCCGCTTCGCCGAGGCCTTGCAGGTCTACGAAGCGCTGCTGTCGCTCTTTCCCGATCATGCCGACGCGCTGCATCTGAGCGGCGAGGCGCTGTACCGGCAAGGCCGCCCCAAGCTGGCGCTGAACTACGTGAACCGGGCCATCGCGCGCTCGCCGCACCACTTCTACTTCAACACCCGCGCGACGATCTTCATGCACATGGGCCTGCCGGCCGAGGCGCAGCAGGATCTGCGTCGCGCAATCAAGGCGCAGCCCAACTATCCCGAGGCCTACGTGAACCTGTCGGCGGTCTACCGCCAGCAGAAGAAGTTCCGCCAGGCGCGCGAGGCCGCCGCCGAGGCCACGCGGCTCGCGCCGCAGGCACCCGCCGCATGGAACAACGCCGGCGCGATCGACATGGAGCAGGACCGCTTCGACGAGGCGATCGCGCAGTTCAGCCAGGCTCTGGCGCTGGACCCCGGCTACGCCGCCGCGCACAAGAACATCGGCAAGATCCGCGCGCACCAGAAGGACTGGGCCGCCGCGCTCGGCTCGTACGAGCAGGCCGCCGCCGATCCGCTGGACTGCGAGGCCGCCTTCATGCTCTCCAGGGCGCTGCAGGCCTGCGGCCGCATCGAGGAAGCCATCGCGCCCATGCAGCGCGCCATGCGCAACTGGCCGGCCGAGGAGCGCCACAAGGCGCTGTCCGACCCCGAGGGCGTGGCCGCGCTCTACGGCGTGTGCGGCGCGCTCGAAGGCGTGTCGATGCGCTTCGGCGAATCGGCCGAGCTCTACAGGCTGGCGCTCGAAAGCCTGCCCGAGCACGAGCTGCTGCTGAACAACCTGGGCACGGTGAACTTCCGCCTAGGCCGCTTCGACACCGCCATCGAGGTTCTGAAGCGAGCGCTCGAGGTGCATCCGCGCCAGGTGCTCGCGCGCTGCAACCTGGGCGTGACCTACGTGATGGCCGGCCAGTCGAAGGAAGCCATCGCGGAGTTCGAGCAGTGCCTGCGCGACGACCCCGACTTCATGCCCGCCATGGTGTGGATGCTGGGCGAGAAGGCGCACATCGCCGACTGGAGCGGCGTGCCCGAGCTGCGCGAGCGCATCGCGGCGCTGCTCGACAACCCGAGCAACGACCAGACGGTTTCGTCGTTCATCCTGATGTCGAACTACGACGACGCGCGCCGCCTCATGAACTGGACGCAGCGCTCCGCCCTGCTGGCCGACCGCAACGCGGCCATCCGGCCCTTTGCCGACGCTGGCGCGCGCCGCACCTCGCCGCGCATCCGCGTGGGCTACTTCTCGTTCGACTTCCGCAACCACCCGGTCGCGCACCTGACGGCCGAGCTCTACGGCCAGCACGACCGCAAGGAGTTCGAAGTCTTCGTGTATTCCTACGGCCCCGACGACGGCCACCCCGCGCGGGCGCGCATCGCTTCATCGGTCGAGCATTTCGTCGACATGCAGGGCCAGTCGATCCAGCAGATGGCCGAGCGCATCCGCGACGACGAGATCGACATCCTTGTCGACCTCTCGGGCGACACGCGCGGAGCCAAGCCCCAGGTGATGGCCTACCACGCGGCACCCGCGCAGCTCATGTGGCTGGGCTACATGGGCACCAGCGGCACGCCCAACTACGACTACCTGGTGTCCGACAACTTCCTCTCGCCGCCGGGCACGGAAGATTGCTACTCCGAGAAGCTGCTGCGCCTGCCCGAGACCTTCCAGGTCATCGACACCAAGCGCCCGACCAACCCGCACAGGCCCACGCGCGCCGAACACGGCCTGCCCGACGACGCCTTCGTGCTGTGCAACTTCTCGCAGTCGTTCAAGATCCAGCCCGAGACCTTCGAGGCATGGGTGCGCATCGTGCAGGGCATTCCGAACTCGGTGCTGTGGCTGGCGCAGGGCCCGAACGGCTTCGAGCAGAACCTGCGCGCGCAATGGGAGAAGGCGGGCCTGCCGGCCCAGCGGCTGATCGTGTCGCCGCGCATGCCGGTCGACCAGCACCTGGCGCGCATCGGCCTGGCCGACCTGTTCATCGACACCTTTCCCTACAGCAGCGGTGCCACCGCGAACGACGTGCTGTGGTCGGGCGTGCCGCTGCTGGCGCTCACGGGCACGACGATGGTGTCGCGCATGGCGGGCAGCCTGCTGCATGCCATCGGACTGCCGGAGCTGGTGGCCACGAACCACGCGGAATACGTGAGCAAGGCCATCCACTACGCCACGCACCCCGAGGAGCTGGCCTCGCTGCGCTCGCGGCTCGCGCGGGCCAAGGACACGCGCAGCGGCTACTTCGACACGCCGCGCTTCGTGCGCCACCTGGAAGACGGCTACAGGCAGATTGCCGCGCGCAGTCGTGAAGGGTTGCCGGCCGCGCATGTCGATGTGGTACCGCGTGCGCTGGAGAAGTGAGCAATCGCGGGCATACTCGGCTCTCCTTCAACAGCAGAGCTCCAGCAGCCTTTTGAATCATGAGCATCCTCAGTGAATTCAAGGAATTTGCCGTCAAGGGCAACGTCATCGACCTCGCGGTCGGCGTGATCATCGGTGCCGCCTTCGGCAAGATCGTCGACTCGCTCGTGGCCGACATCATCATGCCGCTGGTGGGCGTGGTGTTCGGCAAGCTCGATTTCTCGAATCTCTACGTGGTGCTGGGCACCGTGCCGCCAGGGGTGGCGAACACGCTGGCCGACCTGAAGAAGGCAGGCGTTCCTGTGCTGGCGTACGGCAACTTCATCACCATCGCCGTCAACTTCGTGATCCTCGCCTTCATCATCTTCATGATGGTCAAGCAGATCAACCGCCTGAAGCGCAGCGAAGAGCCGGCGCCCGCCGCAGCCCCTGAAACACCCGAAGACGTGGTGCTGCTGCGCGAGATCCGCGACAGCCTCAAACGCTCCTGATCAAACGCCCCCGAGCACCCGGGCCATGCGCAGTGCCTCGACAAGGCTCGAGGCATCGGCCAGCCCCGTTCCCGCGATGTCGAACGCGGTGCCGTGATCGGGGCTGGTGCGCACCAGCGGCAGCCCCAGCGTCACGTTGACGCCCTTCTCCACGCCCAGGTACTTGACCGGGATCAGGCCCTGGTCGTGGTACATCGCGATCACCACGTCGAATTCGCCGCTGGACGGCACGCCGGCCTTGGCGCGCGCGCGCATGAAGACGGTGTCGGGCGCATGAGGCCCGCTGGCATCGATGCCTTCGGCGCGCGCAGCCTCGACGGCCGGCGCGATGATTTCCTGCTCTTCCGAACCGAACAGCCCACCCTCGCCCGCATGCGGGTTGAGGCCCGCCACGCCGATGCGCGGCGCGCGGCCCAGCGCGTGGCTCAGCGCGCGGTGCGTGATGCGCAGCGTTTCGAGCACACCCTCGAAGCGCACTGCCTCGATGGCCTTGCGCAGCGACATGTGGATGCTGACGAGCACGGTGCGCAGTTCGTCGTTGGCCAGCATCATGCGCACCGGCACGTCGGCCACGGTGCGCCCCAGGTGCGCGGCCGCCTCCGCCTGCAGCAACTCGGTGTGGCCGGGGTACGGAAAGCCGGCGGCCGATAGCGCTTCCTTGTGCAGCGGCGCGGTCACGAGGGCGCCGATCTCCCCGCGCAGCGCGGCCCGCGCGGCCCACACCACGCACTCGCCCGCCACACGGCCGGCCTCGGCGCTGATGCGGCCCGTTTCGATGCCATCGGGCGGCGCGATCACCTGCAGCACCGGAATGCAGCCCGGCGGTACGGTTGCGGCCTCGGCGACGGATTCGATTTCCAGCACTGGCCAGCCCGGCCGGCCATCGGCGGCCAGGGCCTGAGATGCCTTGCGCAGCGTGCCTACGTCGCCGGCGACGAAGGCGCCATGCGTGGCGTCAGGCGCGTCGCGGAAGGCCTTGACGATGATTTCCGGCCCGATGCCCGCGGGGTCACCCAAGGTGATGGCAATGGCGCTGCTCATGCCGGGTTGTCGATGTCGATGAACTCGTGCTTCAGCCCGAGCTGCGCAGCCACGTGCGCGGCCACCGCGGGCGCGCCGTAGCGCTCGGTGGCGTGATGCCCGCAGGCGAGGAAGGCCACGCCCATCTCGCGCGCGTAGTGGGCCTGCGGCTCAGAGATCTCGCCGGTGATGAAGGCATCGGCACCGGCCGCGATGGCGGCTTCGAAGTAGCCCTGCGCGCCGCCGGTGCACCACGCTATGTTCCTCACGGCACGCTGCGCCGGCTCGACCAGCGTCACCGGTCTTTTCAACACGCTCTCGACGTGGGTGGCCAGCGCCTTGGCACTGTCGAAGCTCCCGCCGCCTTCCTGCGTGCCGATGAAACCCAGCTCCTGTTCGCCGAAGCGGCCTCCAGGGCCGGCATACGCCACGAGCCCCAGCTTCAGGCCGAGCTGGGCGTTGTTGCCCAGTTCGGGGTGCGCGTCGAGCGGCAGGTGATAGGCGAAGAGATTGATGTCGTGGCCCAGCAGCAGGCCCAGGCGCTGCTTCATCCAGCCGGTGACGCGGCCGTCCTGGCCGCGCCAGAACAGGCCGTGGTGGACGAAGATTGCGTCGGCCTCGGCGCCGATCGCGGCCTCGATCAGCGCACGGCTGGCGGTCACGCCCGAGACGATCTTTCGCACCACGGTACGCCCTTCGACCTGCAGGCCGTTCGGTCCGTAGTCCTTGAAGCGCCCGGGGGCCAGCAGCAGGTCGAGTGCGTGAAGCAGTTCGTGGCGGGTTGTGCTCATCGCCCCATTGTCGCGCCGTGCGCGGGCGCCACGCCACCGTCGCGCATCGCATGGCCGCGCGCGGCCAGGGGCAGCAGCGCCAGCAGGAAGCCCAGCGCGGCCAGCGCCGCCACGTAGTGCGCGGGCGCCATCGTGTCGTGCTGCAGCCAGAGCGTCAGGATCACCGGCGTGAGCCCGCCGAAGACCGCATACGACATGTTGTAGGCGAAGGAGAGCCCGGTGAAGCGCACCGGCGCCGGAAAGGCGCGCACGCCCGCGATCGGCACCGTGGCGATGGTGCCCACGAACAGGCCCACCAGGCCGTAGTGCCAGAAGAGCATCGCCGGCGTCCCGGGCAGGCCGCTGTAGAACAGGTAGGCCGTGACGAGCAGGCCGCCCCAGCCGATCAGCATCACGGTGCGGGTGCCGATGCGGTCGCTGGCCCAGCCGGCCAGCACGCAGCCCAGCGTGAGCGTCAGCGTGGCGAGCGCGTTGGCTTCCAGCGCCATGGCGGCCGGAATGTGATGCACCTTCTGCAGATAGGTGGGCGTGTAGAGCACCACGACCACGATGGCGGCCGACAGCACCCAGGTCAGCAGCCCGACGTACACGCAGGCCAGGCGGTGCTCGCGCAGCACGGTGCGCAGCGGCAGCTCGCGCGAGGCGCTGCGGCGACCGGCCAGCTCCTTGAACACCGGCGTCTCGTGCAGGAAGCGGCGCAGGTACACCGACACCAGCCCGAAAACGCCGCCCAGGATGAAGGGGATGCGCCACGCGAAGTCGCTCACCTGCTGCGGCGAATAGTGGCGGTTGATGGCCACCGCGATCAGCGAGCCCAGCAGGATGCCGCCGGTGATGCCCGAGGTCAGCACACCGATGCCCAGGCCGTAGCGCTTGCCCGGCACGTGCTCGCCCACGAACACCCAGGCGCCGGGCATTTCGCCGCCGATGGCCGCGCCCTGCAGCACGCGCATCGCCAGCAGCAGCAGGGGCGCCGCGACACCGATGCTCGCGTAGGTCGGCAGCAGGCCGATCACCAGCGTGGGCGCAGCCATCAGGAAGATCGACAGCGTGAACATGCGCTTGCGGCCGAAGATGTCGCCGAAATGCGCGATGACGATGCCGCCCACCGGACGCGCCAGGTAGCCGGCCGCGAAGATGCCGAAGGTCTGCAGCTGGCGCAGCCAGTCGGGCATGTCGGCCGGGAAGAACAGCGCCCCCAGCACGGTGGCGAAGAACACGTAGATGACGAAATCGTAGAACTCCAGCGTGCCGCCGAGGGCGGACAGGCCGAGGGTCTTGTAATCGCTCGAACCGAGCGTGCGCGCCGGTGCCGGCTGCGCGCCGTCCGGAAAGGTTGCTTCTGAAGTCATGGCTGGCAGGAAGGTCTTGGCCGCGCGCCAGCCCGCAGGACCGGGTGAGAAAACGGAAGAATGGCGCGCCGACGGAAGGCCTGGCCGCAGCCGCCGGATAGGCGGCACGGAGGCCGGAAAACAGACGGACCGGGTGGGGCCGACCCGTAATCGTAAGTGTTAACCCGGATTCACGTCCCCCGGCGGCCCGAATCTCGACCGGCCGGAGCGGGTTCTGGTCCGCCCGGTTGAGGGACAATTGACAACATTGCCGCGCTGCATGCGGTCTTCCAACGCCTTTTTCACCAATCTTTCATGAAACGCACCTGGCTGCTATTTGCCCAAGCCGTGACCGTCCTGCTGGCGGCCTACTTCGTCGTCGCGACGCTCAAGCCCGAGTGGATCAACAAGCGCGCGACCTCGCTGGGCGGGGTGGTCTCCATCGTCGAGGCGCCAGCGAGCAACCCGAACATCGCGGCGCCCGGCAGCCTGAGCGCGCCGGCCAAGAAGGCTTCTCCGGCGGTGGTGAGCATCAACACCAGCAAGGCCGCGCAGCGCCACCCGCGCAGCAACGACCCGTGGTTCCGCTTCTTCTTCGGCGACCAGGACGACCAGCCCCAGGTGGGCCTGGGCAGCGGCGTGATCGTGAGCCCGGACGGCTACATCCTCACCAACAACCACGTGGTGGAAGGCGCCGACGAGATCGAGGTGACGCTCAACGACAGCCGGCACACCCGCGGCAAGGTGATCGGCACCGACCCCGACACCGACCTGGCGGTGCTGAAGATCGAGCTCGACAAGCTGCCCGTGATCGTGCTGGGCGACTCCGACGGCCTGCAGGTCGGCGACCAGGTGCTGGCCATCGGCAACCCCTTCGGCGTGGGCCAGACCGTGACCAGCGGCATCGTGTCGGCGCTGGGCCGCAACCAGCTGGGCATCAACAATTTCGAGAACTTCATCCAGACCGACGCCGCCATCAACCCCGGCAACTCGGGCGGTGCACTGATCGACGTGAACGGGAACCTGCAGGGCATCAACACCGCGATCTACTCGCGCTCGGGCGGCAGCATGGGCATCGGCTTCGCCATTCCGGTGTCGATGGCCAAGATCGTGCTCGAGGGCATCGTCAAGGAAGGCCAGGTGCGCCGCGGCTGGATCGGCGTGGAGCCCAGCGACCTGTCACCCGAACTGGCCGAGACCTTCGGCGTGAAGGCCGACGCGGGCGTGATCATCACCGGGGTGCTGCAGAACGGCCCCGCCGCCAAGGCAGGCATCCGCCCGGGCGACGTGATCACCTCGGTGGGCGAGAAGAAGACGGACAACGTGCAGGCCCTGCTGACCGCGGTGGCCGGCCTGAAGCCCGGCAGCACCTCGCGCTTCGCGCTGCAGCGCGGCAGCGACAAGATGGAACTGGACGTGACGCCGGGCCTGCGGCCGAAGAGCCCGGTGCGGCAGGTGCCCAATCAACAGGAATAGGTTCACCCCCAGGCTTCGCGCACTTCGTGTCGCTGCGCCAACCCGTTTCCGGGGGCAACACCAGCGGCCGGCAAAGCCGGTTCCGCGGTGTTTCTGGAATTTCTTGGGGACGTTGACGGCCGCAGCGTGGGCTGAGTGCTGCCGCCCGACTCCTGGAAACTAGCTGGAAGCCGAGTCGGCGCTCTGTTCTTCTTCGGGCTTCTTGCCGGTGCTGGCGAAGTACTTGGCCCCGATGATGCCCACCTCGTAAAGCAGGCACATGGGCACGGCCAGTGCCAGTTGCGAGACCACGTCGGGTGGCGTGAGCACCGCGGCCACGACGAACGCGACCACGATGAAGTAGCCGCGGAAGGAGCGCAGCTTCTCGATGGTCACCATCTCGAAACGCACCAGCAACATGACGACGATCGGCACCTGGAACGCCACGCCGAAGGCGATGTAGAGCGACAGGATCGCCTCGACGTAGGAGGAAATGTCGGGTGTCGCCTGCACCGCGGCCGGCGCGAAGCGCTGGATGAAGCTGAACATCTTGTCCAGCACGAAGAGCTGCACGAAGGCGATGCCCGCATAGGCCAGCAGGCTGCCGAAGAAAATCAGCGGCAGCGCGAAACGCTTTTCATGACTGTAGAGGCCCGGCGCGATGAACATCCACGCCTGGTACATGAGCCAGGGCAGCGCCAGTAGCACGGCCGCCATCATCAGCACCTTGAGCGGCACGAAGAAGGGCGAGAACACGCCGATGGCGATCAGCTTCGCGTCGTGCGGCATGTGCGCCTTGATCGGCAGCGCGATCAGGTCGATCAGGCCGCCCGGGCCCGGCCAGATGGCCAGCAGGATGCCCGCGACCACGAGGCCGTAGACGCAGTAGAGCAGTCGGTCGCGAAGCTCGACCAGGTGCGCCACGAACGGCTGTTCGGTGCCCGCGAGCTCGTCTTCTTTGTCTTTGCTCTTGCTGTCGGAATCGGCCATTGGGAAGAAGAGGAGATAGCGTGACGCCGGCCGGCGCCCGGGGAGCGCGGTAGTGGGAGCCCGGCCCTTAGTTGATCTTGTGCGGACGGAAGCGCGCGACGCGCGCCGCGCCCGAGAGCGCCTTGGTGCGCACGCCGTTGCGCGCCTTGTACCACTGCGGCGTGGCGCCCTGCTTCAGGCGCCAGTTCTTGCGGGGGTGCTTGTAGACCGGCGGCGGTGGCGGCTCGGGTTCGGCCAGCGCCGAGAGGGTTTCGCCCGAACCGCTGAACTGCTTCTCGAACTCGCTCGCGCCCGTGTGGATGCTGTGCTCGACGTCGCGCGCCGCATCCTCGACGGTGGTCTTCATCTTGCGGAGCTCGTCGAGCTCCATCGAGCGGTTGACTTCGGCCTTGACGTCGTTCACGTAGCGCTGCGCCTTGCCCAGCAGCGTGCCCACGGTGCGGGCGACGCGCGGCAGCTTTTCCGGGCCGATGACGATCAGCGCCACGACGCCGATCAGCGCCAGCTTCTCAATGCCGAGGTCGAGCACGTGCTGCTGCCCGTGCTCAGGACTTCTGACGCGCTTCGACGTCGATCGCCGACTTGTCGCTGTTGGCCGGCTGGCCGGTCACCTGCTGGGCGGGAGCCGAAGAGGCGGCCGGGGCATCGGAGGACGCGCCGTCCTTCATGCCGTCCTTGAAGCCCTTGACGGCGCCTCCAAGATCCGAACCCATGTTCCGCAGCTTCTTGGTGCCGAAGATCATGACCACGACGAGCAGCACGATCAGCCAGTGCCAGATGGAAAAAGAACCCATGGAGAACTCCTAAGAATGTGTCCGATTTTAGTCGGGCGGAATGTGACAGTTTGTCCTAATGCCCGTCAGCCGCGAAGCCATGGCCGGGGGCCACCCATGACATGGACATGGAGATGGTGAACCTCCTGCCCACCTTCCGCGCCCGTGTTGACCACGACGCGGAAGCCCCCCTCCGGATAAGGCCTGCAGCCCTGCTCCAGGGCCAGCTTGGGCGCCACGGTCATGATCTTGCCCATGAGCGCCGAATCTTCGGGCGTCAGCTGCGCCATCGAGGCGATGTGCTTCTTGGGCACCAGCATGAAATGCACCGGCGCCCAGGGCGCGATGTCGTGGAAGCCGAACAGGTCCTCGTCCTCGTAGACCTTGCGGGAGGGAATCTTGCCCTCGATGATTTTGCAGAAGACGCAGTTCGGATCAGATGACATCTTTGGGTTCCATGGGACGGCCGTCGTTCATCCGGATCATGCCTTTCACGATCCGGTAGAGGAACCACAGCGAGATCAGGCTCCAGGCAATCCAGCCCGGCACGAGAAACAGCAGCCAGAGCCACGAGGTGACGATGTACAGCAGCCCCGCCCAGAGCACCGAGCGGATGCGCCAGCTGAAGTGAGAGGCCTGCCAGGTGCCCGCCGCGTCGTCGCGCTTGACGAAGTCGATCACCAGCGCGATCAGCAGGAGCAGCACGGAGGCCTGCGCCCCCGGCACGACGGCGCCGATGGCCACGATCAGGTGCAGGATGTAACTGACCCAGCCCCAGGTCTTGAGCGAGTCGTCGGGTTCCACGTTCACGATGTCGTTGGCCATGACAGGTGTCCTTTCAATCGTTGGGGGCTTCGGCTTCCCGCGCCTTCACCTTGCGAAGCGCCTTTTCCTCGATGCCGCTGGTGCCCTCGCGGCGCTCCAGCTCGGCCGTGACGTCGGACGGGGAAAAACCGTAGTGCGCCAGCGCTACCATGGTGTGGAACCACAGGTCGGCCACTTCGTTCACTATTTTCGAGCGGTCGCCACCGTGGTCGGCATCCTTGGCGGCCATCACGACCTCGGTGGCTTCCTCGCCGATCTTCTTGAGGAAGGCGTCCGGCCCCTTGTGCAGCAGGCGCGCCACGTAGCTTTTCTCGGGGTCGCCGCCGCGCGCAGGCAGGCGGCTTTCGATGACCGCGGCCAGGCGGGCGAGCGCGTCGGAGGTGCTGTCGTTGTTCACTGTGGCCGTCACTTGTAGATCGATTCCGGGTCTTTCAAGACGGGCTCGACGGCCTTCCAGCCGCCGTTGCCGTACTTGTTGAAGAAGCAGCTGTGGCGGCCGGTGTGGCAGGCGATGCCGGGCTCGTGGCCGAGCTGGGTGACCTTGAGCAGCACCACGTCGCTGTCGCAGTCCAGGCGGATCTCGTGCACGGTCTGCACGTGGCCCGACTCCTCGCCCTTGAACCACAGCTTGTTGCGCGAGCGGCTGAAATACACCGCGCGGCCCAGCTCGGCGGTCTTCTCGAGCGCCTCGCGGTTCATCCAGGCGAACATCAGCACGTCGTTGCTGCCCTGTTCCTGCGCGATCACGGGCACCAGGCCGTTCGCGTCCCACTTCACTTCATCGAGCCAGTTCATGGACGGTATTGTCGGGGATGGCCAAAGACCCTCGAACAGGCGTCCGGCGGGCCTTCGGCAGGGTCATTCAGCGGTCGATGCGCACGGGAATGCCCCGCGCTGCCATGCGGGCCTTGGCCTCGCCCACCGTGTGCTCGCCGTAGTGGAAGATGCTCGCGGCCAGCACCGCGTCGGCGCCGCCGGTCTGGATGCCGTCGGCCAGGTCGTCCAGGCTGCCCACGCCGCCCGAGGCGATCACCGGCACGTTCACGGCGTTGCTCACCGCGCGGGTCAGCTCCAGGTCGAAGCCGCTCTTGGTGCCGTCACGGTCCATGCTGGTCAGGAGGATCTCGCCGGCGCCGCGGCGCGCCATCTCGGTGGCCCATTCGACGGCGTCCAGGCCGGTGTTCTTGCGCCCGCCGTGGCTGTACACGTCCCAGCCCGCGCCGCGCGTGGCGGCCTCCTCGGGGCTGCGGCGCTTGGCGTCGATGGCGACCACGATGCACTGCGAGCCGTATTTCTGCGACGCATCGCTGATCACCTGCGGATCGGCGATGGCGGCCGAGTTGAAGCTGGTCTTATCGGCGCCGGCGTTGAGCAGCCGGCGCACGTCGGCCACGGTGCGCACGCCGCCGCCCACGGTCAGCGGGATGAAGACCTGGGAGGCCACGGCTTCGATGATCGGCAGGATCAGGTCGCGGCCGTCGCTGGTGGCGGTGATGTCGAGGAAGGTGAGTTCGTCGGCGCCCTGCGCGTTGTAGCGCGCGGCGATCTCGACCGGATCGCCGGCGTCACGCAGTTCGACGAAGTTGACGCCCTTGACGACACGGCCGCCGGTGACGTCGAGGCAGGGAATGATGCGTTTGGCAAGCATGGTGGGGAAGGAACCGGTGGGGTGGTCAGAGAACGCGCAGCTGCTGCCAGCCGAGCCATTGGGCGCCGGGCGCGAGCAGCACAGGCTCGTCGATGCGGGCCGCCTCGACGCAGAGCATGTGGCGCCAGCCGTCTTCGGGCATGTCGGCGAGTTTCGCACCGAGCACGGCGCCTGGGTTCCAGACCACGGTTTCGGTGCAGGTGGGGCTCTGGGAGATTTCGACGGTGCCACCGGGCTGCGCCAGATGCAGCGGCCGGGCCGGTGCGCCGTAGACGCTGTCGAATTCGGCATCGAATTGCAGCGCCTCCGACTTTTCGGCATGGCGCTCGTCTGTCAGCGAATCCCAGCGATCGGCGCCCTGCAGGCCCTTCAGGCGCGCATCGGCGATGTCGTCGACGCGCAGATAGGTGTGCAGCGCGGCGGTGAAGGACCAGGGCACGGCATCTGTGTTGACCAGCGTGAGCGCCGTGCGCAGCCCGCCGGGGCTCAGCGTGGCATCCAGCCGTGCCTCGAAAGCGTGCGGCCAGAGCTTGCGCGTGGCCTCGTTGTCGCGCAGCATCAGGCGAAGGGTCTGGGGGTCGTCGGAAGGGGCGTTTTCCCAAGGCAAATTGCGCATGAAGCCATGCTTGGGCAGCATGCCGCGCTGGTTAAACTGCGGGCAGCAAATGGGTATGCCGCCGCGGATGGCGGCCTGTCCGTCGAATACCGCGCGAGGGCTCAGGTAGAGCCTTTCCACGGCGTCGGCCGTGGTCCACGAGAGCACATGGGCGCCATGCAGTGCGATGGTGACGGTACTTCCGCCGGCGCCCGTGGCGCGCATGGCGGGCTGGCCGCGGAACTCGATCAGGCTGGTTTCCATGTGAGGAATTGTAGGCAGCGCCCGTGCAGTGGCACGGAACTGGCATCCCGGGCCATTGCGCGCCCGGGGCCTTCTTGGATAACCTGTGGCGGCCTGCATCGGGAGACAAGGTGCAGGCCGGTCCCGCGCTCCCGGAAAAAACCACTCTCACACGACAAAAGGGGATACGAATGAAGAAGCTGCCGATGGCCGCATGGATCCTGATCGCGATGGTGCTGGGCATCATCGTCGGCTACATGATCTTCACCAGCTTTCCGGACAAGAAGGCCGCCAAGGAAATCGCGGACTACGTCTCCATCGTCTCGGACGTCTTCCTGCGCCTCATCAAGATGCTGATCGGCCCGCTGGTGTTCTCCACGCTGGTGGTGGGCATCGCGCACATGGGCGACGCCAAGTCGGTGGGCCGCGTGTTCGGCAAGGCCATCGGCTGGTTCCTCACCGCCTCGCTGATCTCGCTGGTCATTGGCCTGGTCATGGCCAACCTGCTCAAGCCCGGCGAGAACCTCGGGCTGCCGCTGCCGGACATCGGCGCCTCGGCCAACCTCGCCACCGCCAAGTTCACGCTCAAGGACTTCGTGAGCCACACGGTGCCCAAGTCCTTCGTCGAGGCCATGGCCAACAACGAGATCCTGCAGATCGTGGTGTTCTCGATGTTCTTCGGCGTGGCCCTGGCCTCGCTGGGCGACAAGGCGAAGACGCTGGTCGCCGCCATCGAGGAGCTCTCGCACGCGATGCTCAAGATCACGGGCTACGTGATGAAGCTCGCACCGCTGGCCGTGCTGGCCGCCATGGCCGCGACGGTGGCGGTCAACGGGCTGGGCATCCTGCTGAAGTTCGCGGTGTTCATGGGCGACTTCTACCTTGGCCTGTTCGTGCTGTGGAGCGTGCTGATCCTGGCGGGCTTCCTGTTCCTGGGCCCGCGCGTGCTCAAGCTGCTGGTGCTCATCAAGGAAGCCTTCCTGCTGTCCTTCGCCACGGCCAGTTCCGAGGCGGCCTATCCGAAGATCCTGCAGGCGCTCGACCGTTTCGGCGTGAAGCGCAAGATCTCCAGCTTCGTGATGCCGATGGGCTACTCGTTCAACCTCGACGGCTCGATGATGTACTGCACCTTCGCCGTGCTCTTCATCGCGCAGGCCTACAACATCCACATGCCGATCAGCACGCAGATCACGATGCTGCTGATCCTGATGCTCACCTCCAAGGGCATGGCCGGCGTTCCGCGCGCCTCGCTGGTGGTGATCGCCGCCACGCTGAACCACTTCGACATTCCCGAGGCCGGCCTGCTGCTGATCCTGGGCGTGGACACCTTCCTCGACATGGGCCGCTCGGCCACCAACGCGGTGGGCAACTCCATCGCCACGGCGGTGGTCGCCAAGTGGGAAGGCGAGCTGCTCTCCGAGAGCGATGCCGAGGTCAATGCCAAGGCGCTCGACGAGGAGGCCAACGCCACCCTCGCCCACCCGGCGCACGCCTGAGCTGTAGCACCATGAAGCGCATCGGCACACTGCCATCCGCTTTCGCCGCGCTGCTGGCGGCCGTGGTTCTTGCCGCTGCCCTGCCCGCGGCGCCCGCGCGGGCGCAGGAACAACTCACTGGCACGCTGGCCAAGGCCCGCGAGACTGGCGCCATCACCATCGGCTACCGCGAGTCGTCGGTGCCGTTCTCCTACCTCAATGCGCGCGGCGAGCCCATCGGCTATTCGATCGAGCTGTGCCGCGCGCTGGTGACGGCCATAGAGGACGCGGTGAACAAGAGCCTCACCATCAAGTGGGTGCCCGTGACCTCCGACTCGCGCATCGACGCGGTCGCAAGCGGCAAGGTCGATCTGGAGTGCGGCTCCACCACCAACAACCTGGAGCGCCAGAAGCGCGTGAGCTTCTCGCCAACGATGTTCGTCTCGGGCACCAAGGTGCTGGTGAAGAAAGGCTCGCCGATCAAGTCCTTCCGCGACCTCGCCAACCGCAAGGTGGCGGTGACGGCCGGCACCACCAACGAGAAGACGCTGCGCGACCTGTCGCAGAAGTTCAAGCTCAACATCGACCTGCAGGTGGCGCGCGACCACGCCGAATCCTTCGGTCTCGTGAAAAGCGGCCAGGCCGACGCCTTCGCCACCGACGACGTGCTGCTCTACGGCCTGATCGCCAGGGACGCCGCGAAGGCCGACTACGAGGTGGTCGGCGACTTCCTCTCCTACGACCCCTACGGGATCATGTACCGCAAGGGCGACCCGCAGCTCAACAAAGTGGTCGTCGACACCTTCCAGGTGCTGGCAGAAGACGGCGAGATCGAGCGGCAGTACAAGCGCTGGTTCCTGCGCAAGCTGCCCTCGGGCGAGAGCATCAACCTGCCGATGAGCGCGCAGCTGGAAACCATCATCCAGACGATGTCGGTGAAGGCTGAATAGGCAGGCCGGGTGGCCGCCGCCGGGCCGCCCCAAGGCGGGCCACGCCTCCCCCTCGGGGGGTGGCGAATTACACGCAGCGAAGCGGAGTGAAAAGCCGGGGGCCGACAGGTTCAGCGCGCAGGCCACTCCCATCGCGGGATCTCGCTCATGTCGAGATTCGCGATGCGGGTCTCGCCGAAACGCTTTTCCAGCACCACCGGCTGCATGCCGTCGCTGTCATCCAGCGCCGAGATGAGCCGGGCGGCATGCGACACCACGATCACCTGCGACTGCCCCGCCGCCTGTGCGATGAGGCGGCCCAGCGCGGGCAGCAGGTCGGGATGCAGGCTGGTCTCAGGTTCGTTCAGCACCAGCAGCGCGGGCGGACGCGGCGTGAGCAGCGCCGCGATCCACAGCAGGTAGCGCAGCGTGCCGTCGGAGAGTTCGGCGGCCGTCAGCGGCCTCAGCAGGCCGTGCTGGTGCATCAGCGTCTCGAAGCGGTCGCCGTTCACGCGGATCTCGATGCCGGCGCCCGGAAAGGCGTCGTCCACGGCGCGGTCCAGCGCCTCGTTGTCGCCGATCTCGCGGATGGTCTGCAGCGCAGCAGCCAGGTCGGCACCGTCGTTGGCCAGCACCGGCGTGTAGGTGCCCAGTTGCGGCTGGCGCGCGGGCGCGTCGGCGTCCGAGCGGAAGTGGTCGTAGAAGCGCCAGGAGCGCATCTGCTCGCGCAGCGTGAGCATCTCGGGCGCGTCGCGCGGGTCGGCGTGCTCGGTCATCATGCTGGCGAAGGCGGGAATCGGTCGGCCGACGGCCTGCCAGCCCTTGCCTTCGCGCAGCCGCAGCGCGGCGCCCTTGCGGTCGACCAGCTGCGTGGAGGGCCGCAGCAGCGGGCCGCTCCAGATGGCTTCGTGCTTGATCTGCGGGTCGTGCGAGAACGCAGTGGACGGGATCGGCGGCGGCAGGCCGATGTCGATGGCGTAGCCGAAATCTTCGGCCTCGGCACCAGCGAAGCCCAGCTTCAGCGCCACGGGCTCGCTGCGCCCGGTGCCCTGCACCGGCACCTCGCCGCGCAGCATGGCGGCCGAGAAGCGCTCGGGCCCGGCCCACAGCGTGGATGAAAGCCCGCCCTCGCGCACCAGCGAGCGGATCACGCCGCCGTTGGCGATGTCGGCCAGCAGCCGCATCGCGCGGTACACGCTCGACTTGCCGCTGCCGTTGGCCCCGGTCACGACCGTGAGCCGGCCCAGCGGCACGGTCAGCTGCCGCAGCGATCGGTAGTTGGCGATGGCGAGCGCGGAGAGCACGCGCTGCGCGGCAGGAGGGTCAGGCGGCCAGTTCGTCCGCGCGGGCCTGCGCGGCGGCGAAGTCGAGGTCGCCCGAATAGATGGCGCGGCCGCAGATCACGCCCTCGACGCCGTCGGACTCGACGGCGCAGAGCTGGTCGATGTCGGCCATGTTCGACAGGCCACCCGAGGCGATCACCGGGATGGTGAGCGCCTGCGCGAGCTTGACGGTGGCCTCGATGTTGATACCCGAGAGCATGCCGTCGCGGCCGATGTCGGTGTAGATGATCGACTCGACGCCGTAGTCCTCGAACTTCTTGCCCAGGTCGGCCACCTCGTGGCCCGTGAGCTTGCTCCAGCCGTCGGTGGCGACCTTGCCGTCCTTGGCGTCCAGGCCCACGATGATGTGGCCGCCGAAGGCGCTGCAGGCGTCCTTCAGGAAGCCGGGGTTCTTGACCGCGGCGGTGCCGATGATCACGTAGCGCAGGCCGTCGTCGATGTAGCGCTCGATGGTGTCGAGGTCGCGGATGCCGCCGCCGAGCTGCACCGGGATGTCGTCGCCCACCTCCTTCAGGATCGCCTTGATCGCCGCGTGATTCTGCGGCTTGCCGGCGAAGGCGCCGTTCAGGTCGACCAGGTGCAGCCGCCGCGCGCCGGCATCGACCCACTTTCGCGCCATGGCGGCGGGGTCTTCGCTGAAGATGGTGGACTGATCCATGTCGCCCTGCTTGAGGCGAACGCAGTGGCCGTCTTTGAGATCAATGGCGGGAATGAGGAGCATGGAAGTGACGCGAGTATGCGAATTCCGGGCTGTCAAAGCTTCGGCCCGGTCGGGAAAACAGGTTCAGGGGTTCCAGTGGAGGAAATTGCGATATAGCTGCAGCCCATGGTCCGCACTCTTCTCCGGGTGGAACTGGGTTGCAAAAATGTTATCGCGTGCAATGGCTGCGGTAAAGCTCGCGCCATATTCCGCCTCGCCCACACTGTGTTTGGGGTTTGCCGGGCGGGCATAGAAGCTGTGGACGAAATAGAAATAGCTGAGGTCGGGCACCCCGGCCCACACCGCATGCGGCTGGGCCTGGCGCACCTGGTTCCAGCCCATCTGCGGCACCTTGAAGCGGCTGCCGTCGGGCTGCAGGCGCCCGGCCAGGTCGAACTTGACGACCTCGCCGGGAATGAGGCCGAGGCCGTCGGTCGGGCCCTCGTCGCTGCGCGACAGCATCATCTGCATGCCCACGCACACGCCGAACAGCGGCTTGCTCGCCGCCGCCTCGAGCACCGATTCCTGCAGGCCCGAGTCGCGCAGCTCTCGCATGCAGTCGGGCATGGCGCCCTGCCCCGGCAGCACCACGCGAGTGGCCTTGCGGACCACGTCCGGGTCGGAGGTGACGAACACTTCCACGCCGACCTGGTCGGCCGCGTGGCGCACGGCCTGCGATACGGAGTGCAGGTTGCCCATGCCGTAGTCGACGACCGCGACGGTGTTTGCTGCTACAGATTTCATAGCTGATTGACGAACGCGTTCAGAGCGAGCCCTTGGTCGAAGGAATGACGCCGGCCGAACGCGGATCGAGCTCGAGCGCGCCGCGCATGGCGCGCGCGAAGGCCTTGAACACCGTCTCGCACTGGTGGTGCGCGTTGACGCCCTTGAGGTTGTCGATGTGCAGCGTGACGAAGGCGTGGTTCACGAAGCCCTGGAAGAACTCGTAGGTGAGCTGGCTGTCGAAGGCGCCGATCATCCCGCTGGTGAAAGGCACGTGCATCACCAGGCCCGGGCGGCCCGAGAAGTCGATGACGACGCGGCTCAGGGCCTCGTCCAGCGGCACGTAGGCGTGGCCGTAGCGGCGGATGCCCTTCTTGTCGCCCACGGCCTTGGCCACGGCCTGGCCCAGCGTGATGCCGACGTCTTCCACCGTGTGGTGGCCGTCGATGTGCAGGTCGCCCTGGCAGTCGACCTCGAGGTCGATCAGCCCGTGTCGGGCGATCTGGTCGAGCATGTGGTCGAAGAAGCCGATGCCGGTCGAGAGCTTGGCCTTTCCGGTGCCGTCGAGGTTGACGCTGACGGTGATCTTCGTCTCGGCGGTGTTGCGGGTGACGGTCGCAACGCGATCGGCGGCGCCCGCGAGGGCCGTGGTGGTGGGGGTGGTCATAGTGAGGCTTCGAGTGCCGCGAGCATCCGCGCATTCTCGTCGGCGGTTCCGACGGTCAGGCGCAGGCAGTTTGCGAGCAGATCGTGCATTTTAGAAACGTTCTTCACCAGCACCCCATGCGCCTTCATGCCTTCGAAGGTCTTGGCGGCATCGGGCACGCGCAGCAGGATCATGTTGGCGTCGCTCGGCCAGGTCTTCACGCCGGGCAGGCGGCCCAGGCCCATCATCAGGCGCTCGCGCTCCTCGCGGATCTGCCGGGCCTGCGCCTCGAACACGCCGGCGTGCTCCAGCGCGAAGAGCGCGCACTCGCAGTTCAGCACGCTGATGTTGTAGGGCGGGCGCACCTTGTCGATCTCGGCGACCAGCCCGGCCGGGCCCATCAGGTAGCCCAGGCGGATGCCGGCCAGGCCGAATTTGCTAAGCGTGCGCATCAGCAGCACGTGGCGGTGCTTCGCGAGCCGGTCGATGTAGCTGCGCGCGGCGAAGGGCTGGTAGGCCTCGTCGATGGCGACCAGGCCGCCCTGCGCGCCCTGGGCCTCGACGATGCGCTCGAGCACCGCGTCGTTCCAGAGGTTGGCCGTGGGGTTGTTGGGGTATGCGAGGTAGACGATGGCGGGCTTCTCGCGCTCGATGGCGGCCAGCATGGCGGCCTCGTCGAGCTCGAAGTCGGCCGTCAGCGGCACGCCGACGAAGCGCAGTCCCTGCAGCCTGGCGCTCATGGCGTACATGACGAAGCCGGGCACCGGCGCAAGCACCGTGGCGCCGGGCTTGTCGCAGGCGATGGCCAGCAGCGAGATCAGCTCGTCCGAGCCGTTGCCCAGCATCAGCTCGAAGCCCTCGGGCATCTGCGCATGCGCGGCCAGCGCGCGGCGCAGGTCGGCGCCTCGCTCGCCCGGGTAGCGGTTCAGCGCCAGCGCGCCGAGCCGCGCACCGAGCTCGGCCTGCAGCGCGGGCGGCAGGCCGAAGGGGTTCTCCATGGCGTCGAGCTTGATGAAGCCGGTGGCGTCCTGCACCGCGTAGGCGTGCATGGACCGCACGTCCTCGCGGATGCGGTCGAGCGGAAGGCGGGTGGATTCGGAAGGAGCAGCGGTCATCGGGTGCAGCGGTAGCTGTTGCGGAGGGCGCCGGACATGACCAGTTGCACGGGCATGTCGGCTTCGTAACTGTCGGCGTTGCGGCTCAGCTCCGTCTGGTAGAGCGAGCGCGCCATGGAGGGCTCGAGTCGGCGGCCCTCGACGCAGAAGATCGGCTTCTGCCCGTTGCGCTGGGAGGCCTCGACGCCTTCGCGCAAACCTTCGAGCACGCCGACGAGGTAATAGCTGGCGTAGGCCTTGCCGTCCTTCTCGCCGGCTTCGAGCGTGCGCAGTTCGCGGATGCTCATGGCCTGCGCGCCGGTCGTGGCCGCCGCGAGCACGAGCAGCAGGAAGGCGGCACGCTTCATGGGGCTCACTTGCGGTAGCGCGGCGGCGGCGCGTAGGCACCGTCGGCGGGGAAGGCGCTGGGCTGCTGCGGCGCGGCGTCGCGACGCTGGCGGCGGGGCGCGTTGCGCTCCTCGAGCTCGAACAGCGCGGCGCCGATCACGCCGATGTTGCGCACGTCGCCGGCCTCGGTGTTGGCGGCATAGGCGCGGCCGGGCGCGGAGAAGCGGAAGGCCGCCACCTCGTTCTGGCTCTTGCGGAATCCCTCGATGGTCAGCGACTGCAGCGGCTGCAGCACGTAGCCGCCGTTGCGCAGGCTGCCAAGCTTGCCGCTGAGCACGTCCAGGCCGTCGACCGTGGCGATCACTTCGTAGCTGCGCTCGCTGAGGTTGCGAAAGCGCAGCGTGTAGCGCGAGCCTTCGACGCCGGCCAGGCGGAACATCTCGTCGCCACCGGCGCCGCGGCGAGCGCGCTGCAGCGGCAGCGGACGGCCGTCCTCGTCCAGCACCGACCATTCGACGTCGCCGTCGGCCAGCATCAGGCTCAGGCGCCGCTCGGGGTTGCCGCCCACCGCGCGGCGCACGGCGGGAGCTTCGTTGTAGCCCAGCGAGGCCATGTCGTCGGGCTGGTCGGAAAGGCGCTTGGTGACGACCGTGCGGGTCTTCGACTCGATGCCCTCGCCCCACTGCGTGCCGAGCTGCGGCGCGGGCGCCGCGGGTGCGGCGCTGGGCGTGGCCGTGGCGGCCACCGATTCGCGCGGCGCCTGCGGCATCTGGCTGCAGGCCGCCAGCAGCGCGGCACCGGCGATGGCCGTGGCAGCGAACCTGAACAGGCGCGAACCGAAGAAACCGACGAAACCGGTGAAATGCGAACCGAAAGAACGATCGATCATCAGGCGTGCTCCCCCCGCATGCGGGTTGTTGTTGGACTTCAGATCTTACGCAGCCGCATCCGGGCGGCCTCGGCGTGCGCCTGCAGGCCCTCGCCCTCGGCCAGCGTCACGGCGATCGGGCCCAGCACCTGGGCGCCGGCCTCGCTGACCTCGATCAGGCTGGAGCGCTTCTGGAAGTCGTACACGCCCAGCGGGCTCGAGAAGCGCGCGGTGCCGCTGGTGGGCAGCACGTGGTTCGGACCCGCGCAGTAGTCGCCCAGGCTCTCGCTCGTGAAGGCCCCCAGGAAGATCGCGCCGGCGTGGCGCAGCAGCGGCTCCCAGCGGTTCGGCTCGCTGCTGCTGACTTCCAGGTGCTCGGGGGCGATGCGGTTGCTGATCTCGCAGGCCTCTTCCATGCTCCTCGTGTGGATCAGCGCGCCGCGGCCGTTGAGCGAGGCGGCGATGATTTCCGCGCGCGGCATCGTGGGCAGCAGGCGGTCGATCTCGGCCTGCACGCGGTCGATGTAGGCGGCGTCGGGGCACAGCAGGATGCTCTGGGCAAGTTCGTCGTGCTCGGCCTGGCTGAACAGATCCATCGCCACCCACTCGGGCGGCGTGGTGCCGTCGGCCAGCACCAGGATCTCGCTGGGGCCCGCGATCATGTCGATGCCCACGGTGCCGAACACCCGGCGCTTGGCGGCGGCCACGTAGGCGTTGCCGGGGCCGGTGATCTTGTCGACGGCGGGAATGGTGGCGGTGCCGTAGGCCAGCGCGGCCACGGCCTGGGCGCCGCCGATGGTGAACGCGCGGGTCACGCCGGCCACGTAGGCGGCGGCGAGCACCAGCACGTTGCGCTCGCCCTTCGTGGACGATTGCCCGCCCGCGCCGCCCGTCGCCACGCTGCCCTTCACGGGCGTCGGGACCACCATGATGATTTCGCCGACGCCGGCCACGTGGGCCGGGATCGCGTTCATCAGCAGGCTCGACGGATAGGCTGCCTTGCCGCCCGGCACGTAGATGCCGACGCGGTCGAGCGGCGTGACCTTCTGGCCCAGCAGCGTGCCGTCCGCGTCGCGGTAGCTCCAGCTCTCGCCGCTGGCCTTCTTCTGGGCCTCGTGATAGCTGCGCACGCGGTCGGCGGCGGACTGCAGCGCATCGCGCTGTGCGGCGGGCAGCGAATCGAAGGCTTCCTTGAAATCGGCCTGCGTCAGTTCGAGCTCGGACATGGTGGCTGCGCCGAGGCCGTCGAAGCGGCGGGTGTACTCGAGCACCGCCTCGTCGCCGCGCTTCTGCACGTCGCCTAGGATGTCCGCCACCACCTTCTCGATGGCCGCGTCGGCGTCCGCCGACCAATGCAGCCGCGCCTTGAATTCAGCATCGAAGCTGGCTGAAGTCGTGGACAGGCGGAGGGGGGCTGCTTTCGAGGTCATGGAACGGGACGGAAGGTTTCAGGCGGAAGGAATGGCAGAGGCGAAGGCGTCGATGATGTGGCGGATGGGCTCGCGCTTGAGCTTGAGCGCGGCCTGGTTCACCACCAGGCGGGCGCTGATGTCCATGATCCGCTCCACCTCGACGAGGTGGTTGGCCTTGAGCGTGTTGCCGGTGGAGACCAGGTCGACGATGGCGTCGGCCAGGCCGGTGAGCGGCGCGAGCTCCATGCTGCCGTAGAGCTTGATCAGGTCGACGTGCACGCCCTTGCTCGCGAAGAAGTCGCGTGCCAGGCCCACGTACTTGGTGGCCACGCGCAGGCGCGAGCCCTGCTTCACGGCCGAGGCGTAGTCGTAGTCGGCGCGCACGGCCACGCTCAGGCGGCAGGCGGCGATGCGCAGGTCCAGCGGCTGGTACAGGCCCTGGTTGCCGTGCTCGAGCAAGACGTCGAGGCCGGTCACGCCGAGGTCGGCGCCGCCGTACTGCACGTAGGTGGGCACGTCGGAGGCGCGCACCAGCACCACGCGCACGTCGGGACGGGTGGTCCCGAGGATGAGCTTGCGCGACTTCTCGGGGTCTTCGGTGACCTCGATGCCGGCGGCGGCCAGCAGGGGCATCGTCTCCTCGAAGATCCGGCCTTTGGAAAGCGCCAAGGTAATCATGCGGCTGCGGCTCCGGTCAGTCGTTCGATGTCGGCGCCGAGGCCGCGCAGTTTGGCTTCCATGCGGTCGTAGCCCCGGTCGAGGTGGTAGATGCGGTCGACCAGCGTCTCGCCCTCGGCCACGAGGCCGGCGATGACGAGGCTGGCGGACGCGCGAAGGTCGGTGGCCATCACGGTGGCGCCCGAGAGCTGCTGCACGCCCTCGACCATCGCCACCTTGCCTTCGACGTGGATGTGGGCGCCCAGGCGCACCATCTCGTTCACGTGCATGAAGCGGTTCTCGAAGATGGTCTCGGTGACCATCGAGGCGCCGCGCGCGATCACGTTCAGGGCCATGAACTGGGCCTGCATGTCGGTCGGGAAGCCCGGGTATTCAGTGGTGCTGAAGCTCTGCGCCTTCAGGTGCTCGTACGCCGGCCCCCTGGACGCGATGCGCACGCCGTCCTTCTCGGACTTGACGGTGCAGCCGGCGTCGCGCAGCTTGTCGATCACGGCGTCGAGGTGGTCGCCACGCGCGTGGCGCAGGAAGGCCTCGCCACCCGTGGCCGCAACGGCGCACATGAAGGTGCCGGCCTCGATGCGGTCGGCCACCACGGCGTGCTCGCAGCCGTGCAGCTTCTCGACGCCCTGGATGCGGATGTGGCTGGTGCCGTGGCCTTCGATCTTCGCGCCCATGCGGATCAGCATCTCTGCCAGGTCGACGATCTCGGGCTCCTGCGCGGCGTTCTCCAGCAGCGTCTCGCCCTCGGCCAGCGCGGCGGCCATGAGGAAGTTCTCGGTGCCGGTGACGGTGACCATGTCGGTCAGGATGCGCGCGCCCTTCAGCCGCGTGCGCCCCGCCGGCAGGCGCGCGACCATGTAGCCGTGGTCGACCACGATCTCGGCGCCCATGGCCTGCAGGCCCTTGATGTGCTGGTCGACCGGCCGCGAGCCGATCGCACAGCCGCCCGGCAGCGACACCTTGGCGTGGCCGAAGCGCGCCAGCAGCGGGCCCAGGGCCAGCACCGAGGCGCGCATGGTCTTGACCAGCTCGTAGGGCGCTTCCGGCCTGGTGAGTTCGGCCGCGTTGAGTTGCACGGTGCCGTTGTCATCGCGCTCGGCCGAAACGCCCATGTTTCGTACCAGCTTGAGCATCGTCGACACGTCCTGCAGGCGCGGCACGTTGTGCAGCACCACGGGCTCGTCGGTCAGCAGGGCCGCGCACAGCTCGGGCAGCGCTGCGTTCTTGGCGCCGGAAATGAGTACTTCGCCGCGGAGCTCTCGCCCGCCGCGAATCAGAAGTTTGTCCATCGAAGTTCCAGCGAAATCAGGAGGCCGCCAGGGGCCAGGGAGTCATTTTTCCACCGCCGCCCATTCGGCCGGCGTGTATGTCTTCATCGAAAGCGCATGCACCTCGTCGGTGTGCATTTTCGCACCCAGGGTGGCGTAGACCCGCTGGTGGCGCTGGATCGAGCGCTTGCCCTCGAATTCGGCCGAGACGATGGTCGCGTACCAATGTCGGCCATCGCCCTCCAGCGAGATGTGCTCGCACGGCAGGTGGGCGGTGATGATGGCTTGGAGCTGGTCAGCGGTCATGGGAGTCGTGGAAGGAGGCGTTCAGCCTCTGATTTTGTAGCCGATGCGCAGGAGATGGATGGCGATGGCACTCACCACCAGCCACGCAGTGCCGACGATGCCCAGGCTGAGCCAGGGCGAGGCGTCGCTCACGCCGAAGAAGCCGTAGCGGAAGCCGTCGATCATGTAGAAGAACGGGTTCAGGTGGCTGACGTTCTGCCAGAACGGCGGCAGCGAGCCGATCGAATAGAACACGCCCGACAGGAAGGTCATGGGCATGATCAGGAAATTCTGGAACACCGCCATCTGGTCGAACTTCTCGGCCCAGAGCCCGGCGATGAGCCCCAGCGTGCCCAGCATGGCCGAGCCCAGCAGCGCGAACACCAGGATCCACACCGGCGCGACGAAGCTCGGCTGCGCGAACAGCACCGTCACCACGAACACGCCCAGCCCCACCGCCAGCCCGCGGATGACCGACGAGCCCACGTAGGCGAAGAACCAGCCCCAGTGCGAAAGAGGAGTGAGCAGCACGAAGACCAGGTTGCCCATGATCTTGCTCTGGATGATCGAGGACGAGCTGTTGGCGAAGGCGTTCTGCAGCACGCTCATCATCACCAGGCCCGGAACGAGGAAGGCGGTGTAGCCGACCGTGCCGTAGACCTTCACGTGGTCTTCGAGCACGTGGCCGAACACCATCAGGTACAGCAGCGCGGTGAGCACCGGCGCGCCCACGGTCTGGAAGCCGACCTTCCAGAAGCGCAGCGTTTCCTTGTAGAGCAGCGCGCGCCAACCCGTCACGGCCATCATCGCGCCACCTCCAGCGGGGTCTGCTCGCCGGCCATCAGGTCGATGAACACGTCTTCCAGGTCGGCCTTGCGCATTTCCACGTCTTCCACCGTGACGCCGGCTTCGCGAATGGCGGCCAGCAGTTGTTCGACTTCATGGGCGTTCTGCGCCGGCAGCTGCACGATGCGCCCGGTGATGCGCGCATGCTGCGCGATGGCCCAGGGCAGCATGGCGTCGGTCTTGAATCGCAGCACGTTGCTCGCTGCCGACTTCAGCAGCTCGCTGGTGCGGTCGAGCGCGATCACCTTGCCCAGCTTGAGCATCGCGATGCGGCTGCACAGCGCCTCGGCCTCTTCGAGGTAATGGGTGGTGAGCAGCACGGTGCTGCCCTGCTTGTTGAGCCTGGCGACGAACTGCCACAGCGTCTGGCGCAGCTCGACGTCAACGCCGGCGGTGGGCTCGTCGAGCACGATCACCGGCGGCTTGTGCACCAGCGCCTGCGCCACGAGCACGCGGCGCTTCATGCCGCCGGAGAGCTGGCGCATGTTGGCCGTGGCCTTGTCGGCCAGGCCCAGGCTCTGCAGCAGCTCGTCGATCCAGGCTTCGTTGTTGGTGATGCCGAAGTAGCCCGACTGGATGCGCAGCGACTCGCGCACGTTGAAGAAGGGGTCGAACACCAACTCCTGCGGCACGATGCCGAGCTGGCGGCGCGCCTGCGCGTACTCGCGCTGCACGTCGAATCCGTGGACGCTGATGGCACCCGCCGTAGGCCGCGAAAGGCCCGCGAGCATGCTGATCAGGGTGGTCTTTCCCGCGCCGTTCGGGCCGAGCAGGCCGAAGAACTCGCCCTCCTCGATCTGGAAGCTGACCTCGTCGACCGCCTTGAGCCCCGGCTTGCCCTGGGCCTTCTGCTGTCTGGAGGGGGGATAGGTCTTGGAGACCGACTGGAATGAGATCGCGGGCATGGGAGCCCGCGATTTTAAGGTGCCGCTTTACAAGCTGCCGGGCAGCGGCCCGATACCCTCATGCGGCCCCGGCCGGGTCCGACGGGTCAGGGCGCGGCGGGCAAAAGTCCGGCAATGCCGTAGAGGGCAGCCAGTTCGCGCAGCCGGGGCGAGAGCCCCTTGACGGAGAAACCGCGCCCCAGCGCGCTCGATTCGCGCCGGCATTCGAGCAGCACGGCCAGCGCCGATGAATCGAACTGGGTCAGCGCCGTCGCGTCGACCACGGTGGACGACGAGTCGGCCTGGCCCTTGAGCCCCTGCTGCAGCATGCGCATGCAGGCGGGGGCTTCGTCATGGGTCAGTCGGGCGGGCAGGACCAGCATGTCGCGCGGCTCCGGCTCAGCTCTTGCCGTTGCCCTTGTTGCGCGCGGCCAGCGCGGTAATCAGGCCGTCGATGCCGCTCTTGTTGATTTCCTGCGCGAACTGGGTGCGGTAGGTATCGACCAGCCAGACGCCCAGCACGTTCAGGTTGTAGACCTTCCAGCCGGCGCCCTGGCCGGGGGTCTTCTCGAGGCGGTAGTCGAGCTGGACCGGATCGCCGCGGCCGCGGACCTCGGTGCGCACCAGCACGTCCTTGTCGTCGGGCGAGCCGCGGAACGGACGCACGGTGACGGTCTGGTCGGTCACCTGGTCGAGCGCGCCGGCGTAGGTGCGGACCAGCAGGGCCTTGAACTCGTCCTGCAGGCGCTTCTGCTGCTCGGGGGTGGCGGTACGCCAGGCCGGGCCGACGGCAGAGGCGGTCATGCGCTGGAAGTTGACGTTCGGCATGATCTTGCTGTCGACCAGCACCATGATCTTGTTGACGTCGCCCGACTTGATGGACGAGTCGGCCTTGATCGTCTCGAGCACGTCGGTCGACAGGCGCTTGACCAGTGCGTCGGGCGCCTCGTCGGCGGCACGGGCGGGCTGGACGAAGGCGACGGCGGCACTGAACAGCAGTGCGCCGGCCAGAGCCAGGCGGCCGAGATCGCGACGTTGCAGGGTCTTGTTGTTCATGGAGAGTCCCTCATTCAAGTTTGAAAATCCGCAGGCACCCGGAAAACCGGCTGCTGAGACAGGAACGGATTCGAGCCCCACGGGGCCGACGGGGTTCCTGTCCGGGAGGTGAAGCCTTGCAACCGGATGCAAGCGGGCTGCCCTCCCTTGCGTCGTCTTTATTTGTCGGCACCCTTGTCCATGCCGCCGCCATCGTCGGGCGGGTTGCCGTCGTAGACCTGGCTGCGGCGGCGCTGCAGGTACGCATCGCGCGTGAACGAATACTTGTCGAGCGCCGCGTCGCCAAGCAGGCGGCTCGCGCGCAGGTACTGCGAGCGCGTGTCGACGACGCGCAGCACCGTCAGCGAATTGCGCCAGGGGATGTCCTCCACGTAGCCCAGCGGGTCGCCCCACATGTCGAGCGGCTTGGCGGCGGTGTCGCGCAGCGTGGAGGAGCCCAGCAGCGGCAGCACCACGTACGGGCCGGAACCCACGCCCCAGTAGCCCAGGGTCTGGCCGAAGTCTTCCTCGTGGCGCGGGAGGCGCGCTTCGGTCGCCACGTCCAGCACACCGCCGAGGCCGAAGATGGTGTTGACGTTCAGCCGCATGAAGGTCTCGGCACTGTTCTGCAGCTTGAGCTGGGCCACGTTGTTGACGAGGTTCCAGACGTCACCGATGTTGTTGAAGAAGTTGTTCACGCCGGTGCGCACCATGGAGGGCAGCGCGTTCTGGTAGGCCGTGGCCGCGGGCACCAGCACGGCATCGTCGACGGCGTCGTTGAAGCGCGAGACACCCCGGTTGAACGGCTCGAGGGGATCGGCGGGGTTGGCGTTGGGGCCGGTCGCACAACCGGCGGCCAGGGCGAGTACCGCGCCGGCGCCAATCCAGCGGGTCCGGCTTGCTACGCTATTCATAGCAAAAGACAAAGAAGATCGTGTTTTCATTTCTTATTGGCTGTTCCAGGCGTGGAATTTCCCTCCGCCGCCTTGCTGTACAGGAACTGGCTGATCAGGTTTTCCAGCACCACGGCCGATTGGGTCGCGGTGATGGTGTCGCCGGCTTGCAAGTTCTTGTCCTCGGCGCCCGCCTCGATTCCGATGTACTGCTCGCCGAGCAAGCCACTGGTCAGGATCTTGAGCGAACTGTCCTTGGGAAAACTGTAACGGTTTTGCAAAGCCAGAGTGACGTCTGCCTGAAAGGTCTTGTCGTTGAAGGAGATGGATTCCACACGCCCGACCACCACGCCCGCGCTCTTCACCGCGGTCTGCGGCTTGAGGCCGCCGATGTTGTCGAAGCGCGCGGTGACCGAATAGGTCTTCTGGAAGTTCAGGCTCAGCAGGTTGGCCGACTGCAGCGCGAGGAACAGCAGCGCAGCAGCGCCGATCAGGACGAACAGGCCGACCCAGATGTCGTTGTTGGAACGTTGCATATCGACTCTTCCTAAATTCCAGCGGTTTGGCTCATTCGGGGAACACCGCAGAACCGGCTTGGCCGGGCTGCAGGTGTTGCCCCCTGCAAGGGGGTTGGCGGCCACACGAAGTGGGCAAGCCTGGGGGTGTGCCTGGTCATATGCTGAACATCATGGCGGTCAACAAGAAGTCGAGGCCCAACACCGCCAGCGACGCCGTCACCACCGTGCGCGTGGTCGCGCGCGATACGCCCTCGGGCGTGGGCTGGGCCTCGTAGCCCTGCAGCAGCGCGATGAAGGTCACGGTGAAGCCGAAGACGATGCTCTTGATGACGCCGTTGCCGACATCGCGCCACACGTCGACGCCGCCCTGCATCTGGGCCCAAAACGCGCCGGGGTCCACGCCCAGCATCAGCACGCCCACCACGTAGCCGCCCATGATGCCAATGGCGCTGAACACCGCCGCCAGCAGCGGCATGGTGATGACGCCGGCCCAGAAGCGCGGCGCGAGCACGCGCTGCACGGGGTCTATCGCCATCATCTCCATGGCGCTCAGTTGTTCGTCGGCCTTCATCAGGCCGATCTCGGCCGTCAGCGAGGTGCCGGCACGGCCGGTGAACAGCAGCGCCGCCACCACGGGACCGAGCTCGCGCACCAGGCTCAGCGCGACCAGCAGGCCCAGCGCCTCGGAAGACCCGTAGCGCTGCAGCGCGTAGTACATCTGCAGCCCGAGCACGAAGCCCACGAACAGGCCCGACACGCCGATGATGGCCAGCGAGTAGTTGCCCAGGAAATGGATCTGGTCGCGCACCAGGCCGAAGCGGCGCAGGATCTGCGCGCCCGGACCGACCAGGCGCATGAAGAGCTTCGCGCCGTAGCCGAGGTTGGCCAGATGGCTGCGCGTGGCAAAGCCGGCATCGGATGGCTTCCACCAGGTCATGTTTGCCCCCACGTTCGGCACTTCGTGTCCTCACTGCCCCCCGAGGGGGCCTTCGCTTGCTCGGGGCGGCCCAGCGCGGCGCTCATGAGCGCCCTCCTTCGACATTGCCGAAGTCGTCCTCGATGCTGACGCCCGGGTAATGGAAATGAACCGGCCCGTCGGGCAGCGCATTCACGAACTGATGGACCAGCGGATCGGCGCTCTCGCGCACCTCGGACGGCGTGCCCTGCGCGGCGATGCCGCCGTTGGCCAGGATGATCACGTGGTCGGCGATGCGGAAGGTTTCTTCCAGGTCGTGCGACACGATGATGCTGGTGAGCCCCAGCGCGTCGTTGAGCTGGCGGATGAGGCGCGCGGCCGTACCCAGAGAGATCGGGTCGAGTCCGGCGAAGGGCTCGTCGTACATCACGAGGTCGGGGTCGAGCGCGATGGCCCGTGCCAGCGCCACGCGCCGCGCCATGCCGCCCGACACCTCG
The DNA here is from genome assembly GCF_048305045.1 of Variovorax sp. 278MFTsu5.1. NCBI lineage: Bacteria > Pseudomonadati > Pseudomonadota > Betaproteobacteria > Burkholderiales > Comamonadaceae > Variovorax > Variovorax sp. 278MFTsu5.1. The sequence continues at coordinate 1,467,762 of NZ_CP157622.1, read as the reverse complement.
CTGGGCATCAGGTCGCGCGCACCGCGCAGGCCGACCGCGTCGAGCTTCATGAGCACCACGTCGCGCACCAGCGCTTCGGAAAGTTGCGTGTGCTCGCGCAGCGGGAACGCCACGTTGTCGAACACGCTCATGTCGGTGAAGAGCGCGCCGAACTGGAACAGCATGCCCATGCGCCGGCGCGCGGCGTAGAGGGCGCTCGCATCCATCCTGCCGACATCATTGCCGTCGAAGAGCACCTCGCCGCGCTGCGCCTTCTGCTGTCCGCCGATCAGGCGCAGCACCGTGGTCTTGCCGCCGCCCGATGCGCCCATCAGCGCCGTCACCTTGCCGCGCGGTACGGCGAACGAGACGCCGTCGAGGATGGTGCGCGCACCATAGCCGAACTTGACGTCGCGAAACTCTACGAAGGGATGTGGCAGCGGTGTGGCGGTGTCCATCTCAATAAAAAAGCCGGGGCGCTTTTCCAAGCATCCCGGCATGCGGTTTGACGCGGATGATAACGGGGCCGCGGCCGGCCCCGCGAAACTGAAACAAAATTCAGCGCGGCGGCCGTCAGACCCTCGTCAGGAACCCGTGGACAAAGGCCCCTGGCGCCGCGAACCCTCTCCTCAGCGAGGCAGGTCGCTGAAGCCCATCAGGAACTCGTCCACCGAACGCGCGGCCTGGCGGCCTTCGCGGATCGCCCACACCACCAGCGACTGTCCGCGGCGGATGTCGCCGGCCGCAAAGACCTTCGGAACGTTGGTGGCATAGCCGCCGACGAAGTCGACCGTCGCCCGGGCGTTGCCGCGTGCATCCTTCTCCACGCCGAAGGCGTCGAGCACCGAGGCCACGGGGCTCACGAAACCCATGGCGAGCAGCACCAGGTCGGCCTTGAGCACCTGCTCGCTGCCGGCCACTTCCTGCATCTTGCCGTCCTTCCATTCGACGCGAACGGTCTTCAGGCCGGTGACCTTGCCCTTTTCGCCGATGAACTCCTTGGTGGAGATCGCGAACTCGCGCTCGCAGCCCTCTTCGTGGCTGGAGCTGGTGCGCAGCTTGATCGGCCAGTACGGCCAGGTCAGCGGACGGTTCTCTTCCTCGGGCGGCTGCGGCATCAGCTCGAACTGCGTGACGCTCACCGCGCCATGGCGGTTGCTGGTACCCACGCAGTCGGAGCCGGTATCGCCGCCGCCGATGACGATCACGTGCTTGCCGTCGGCGCGCAGCTGGCCCTTGACCTTGTCGCCCGCGTTGACGCGGTTCTGCTGCGGCAGGAACTCCATCGCGAAGTGGATGCCGTCGAGGTCGCGGCCGGGCACGGGCAGGTCGCGCGACTGCTCGGCGCCGCCGGTCAGCAGCACGGCATCGAACTCTTTCTGCAGCTGCTCGGGCGTGACGGTTTCCTTGGCCAGGTTGGTGACCTTGGAGCCCTTGCCCAGCGGATCCTTCGCGGCACCGACGATCACGCCAGTGCGGAACACCACGCCTTCGGCCTTCATCTGCTCGACGCGGCGATCGATGTGCGACTTCTCCATCTTGAAGTCGGGAATGCCGTAGCGCAGCAGGCCGCCGACGCGGTCGTTCTTCTCGAAGAGCGTCACGTCGTGGCCGGCGCGTGCCAGCTGCTGGGCCGCCGCCATGCCGGCCGGGCCGGAGCCCACCACCGCCACCTTCTTGCCGGTCTTGTGCTTGGCGACGCGCGGCGCCACCCAGCCTTCGTCCCAGGCGCGGTCGATGATGGCGTGCTCCAGCGACTTGATGCCGACCGCGTCGTCGTTCACGTTGAGCACGCAGGCCGCCTCGCAGGGCGCGGGGCAGATGCGGCCGGTGAACTCGGGGAAGTTGTTGGTCGAGTCGAGCACCGCGAAGGCGTTCTGCCAGTCGTTGCGGTACACCAGGTCGTTGAAGTCCGGAATGATGTTGTTGACCGGGCAGCCGCTGTTGCAGAACGGCGTGCCGCAGTCCATGCAGCGCGCGCCCTGCACCTTGGCCTGGTCGTTGCTCAGGCCGACGACGAATTCCTTGTAGTGCTTGACGCGCTCCTCGACGGGCTTGTAGCCCTCCTCGATGCGCTCATGCTCCATGAAGCCGGTGATCTTTCCCATCGTGCTTTCCTTTGTTCTCTGTACTTACTCGCGGGCGCTCAGACCGAAGCCGGGGCCGACTGCGGCGCGGGGGCTGCCAGCGCGTGCGGCTCCAGGCCGATGTGCGCGTTGTTGCCGCTGCTCGTGAGTTCGACCTTGCGGTCGTGCAGCTCGGCGAGCGCGCGCTTGTATTCGTTCGGGAACACCTTCACGAACTTGGTGCGCGCCACGGACCAGTTGTCGAGCAGTTCGCGCGCGCGCTTGCTGCCGGTCCAGCGGTGGTGCTCTTCGAGCAGCTTCTTCAGCTGGGCCTCGTCGGTCTCGCCGCCGTGCCAGATCTTGCGGTGCACGCTGGCGGTCTGCTCGGCAGAGGTCAGCACCTTCTCGAGGGAGACCATCGAGAGGTTGCAGCGCGTGGCGAACTGGCCGTCCTCGTCGTACACGAAGGCGACGCCGCCGCTCATGCCGGCCGCGAAGTTGCGTCCTGTCTTGCCGAGCACGGCCACCGTGCCGCCGGTCATGTATTCGCAGCCGTGGTCGCCGGTGCCTTCGATGACCGCCGTGGCGCCCGAAAGGCGCACCGCGAAGCGCTCGCCGGCGACGCCGCACAGGTAGGCCTCGCCGGTGGTCGCGCCGTACAGCGCGGTGTTGCCGACGATGGTGTTGCGCGCTGCCTCACCGCGGAAGTCGAGGCTGGGGCGCACCACCACGCGGCCGCCCGAGAGGCCCTTGCCGGTGTAGTCGTTGGCGTCGCCGATCAGGTACAGCGTGATGCCGCGCGCCAGGAAGGCGCCGAACGACTGGCCGCCCGTGCCTTCGAGCTGGATGCGGATCGAGTCGTCGGGCAGGCCCTGCGGATGCACCTTGGTCAGCGCGCCCGAGAGCATCGCGCCCACAGAGCGGTTGACGTTGCGCGCCACCTCGATGAACTGCACCTTCTCGCCCTTGTCGATGGCCGGACGCGACTTCTCGATGAGCTTGACGTCCAGCGCCTTGTCCAGGCCGTGGTCCTGGTTCTCGACGTGGAAGCGCGGCACGTCGGCCGGCACGTTCGGCAGCGCGAACAGGCGGCTGAAATCGAGGCCGGCGGCCTTCCAGTGCTCGATACCCTTGCGCATGTCGAGCAGGTCGGCGCGGCCGATCAGGTCGTCGAACTTGCGGATGCCGAGCTGGGCCATGATCTGGCGCACTTCTTCCGCGACGAAGAAGAAGTAGTTGACGACGTGCTCGGGCTTGCCCGAGAACTTCTTGCGCAGCACCGGGTCCTGCGTGGCCACGCCCACCGGGCAGGTGTTCAGGTGGCACTTGCGCATCATGATGCAGCCCTCGACCACCAGCGGCGCCGTGGCGAAGCCGAACTCGTCGGCGCCCAGCAGCGCGCCGATGGCGACGTCGCGGCCGGTCTTCATCTGGCCGTCGGCCTGCACGCGGATGCGGCTGCGCAGGCGGTTGAGCACCAGCGTCTGCTGCGTCTCGGCCAGGCCGATCTCCCACGGGCTGCCCGCGTGCTTGATCGACGACCAGGGCGAGGCGCCCGTGCCGCCGTCATGGCCGGCGATCACGACGTGGTCGCTCTTGCACTTGGCGACGCCCGCGGCGATGGTGCCCACGCCGATCTCGCTCACCAGCTTCACGCTGATGCTGGCGTGCGGCGCGGTGTTCTTCAGGTCGTGGATGAGCTGCGCCAGGTCTTCGATCGAGTAGATGTCGTGGTGCGGCGGCGGGCTGATGAGGCCCACGCCCGGCACGGCATAGCGCTGCTTGCCGATGTACTGCGTGACCTTGCCGCCCGGCAGCTGGCCGCCCTCGCCCGGCTTGGCGCCCTGCGCCATCTTGATCTGGATCTGGTCGGCCGAGTGCAGGTATTCGGCCGTGACGCCGAAGCGGCCGGACGCGACCTGCTTGATGCGCGAGCGCAGCGAGTCGCCGTCCTTCAGCGGCAGGTCGACCTCGACGTTCTCGGCGCCCACGATGCTGCGCAGCGTGTCGCCCTGCTTGATCGGGATGCCCTTGAGCTCGTTGCGGTAGCGCGCGGGGTCTTCACCGCCCTCGCCCGTGTTGCTCTTGCCGCCGATGCGGTTCATGGCCACGGCCAGCACCGAGTGCGCCTCGGTGCTGATGGAGCCCAGCGACATCGCGCCGGTGGCGAAGCGCTTGACGATCTCGGCCGCGGGCTCGACCTCGTCGACCGGAATGGCCTTGGCCGGATCGATCCTGAACTCGAACAGGCCGCGCAGCGTGAGGTGGCGGCGGTTCTGGTCGTTGATGAGCTGGGCGTATTCCTTGTACGTGTTCCAGTTGTTGGAGCGCGTGCTGTGCTGCAGCTTGGCGATGGCGTCGGGCGTCCACATGTGCTCCTCGCCGCGCGTGCGCCAGGCGTATTCGCCGCCGGCGTCGAGCATGTTGGCGAGCACCGGGTCGTTGCCGAAGGCAGCCTTGTGCATGCGGATGGCTTCCTCGGCGATCTCGAAGACGCCGATGCCTTCCACACGGCTGGCGGTGCCGGTGAAGTATTTGTTCACCGTCTCGCTGTTCAGGCCGATGGCTTCGAACAGCTGCGCGCCGCAATAGCTCATGTAGGTGCTGACACCCATCTTCGACATGATCTTCGACAGACCCTTGCCGATGGCCTTGACGTAGTTGTAGACCGCCTTCTCGGCGCTCAGCTCGCCCGGCAGGTCGGCGTGCATCGCCACCAGCGTCTCCATGGCGAGGTAGGGGTGCACGGCTTCCGCGCCGTAGCCCGCCAGCACGCCGAAGTGATGCACCTCGCGCGCCGAGCCGGTCTCGACCACCAGGCCGGCGGTGGTGCGCAAGCCCTCGCGCACCAGGTACTGGTGCACGGCCGACAGCGCCAGCACGGCGGGAATCGCCACCTGCGTGGGGCTCACGCCGCGGTCGCTCACGATCAGGATGTTGTTGCCGCCCTTGATGGCGTCCACGGCCTCGGCGCACAGCGACGCCAGCTTGGCTTCGACGCCCTCGTCGCCCCACGCGAGCGGGTAGGTGATGTCGAGCACGTAGCTCTTGAACTTGCCCTGCGTGTACTTGCCGATGTCGCGCAGCTTCGCCATGTCGGCGAAGTCGAGGATCGGCTGGCTCACTTCGAGCCGCATCGGCGGGTTGACCTGGTTGATGTCCAGCAGGTTCGGCTTGGGGCCGATGAAGGACACCAGCGACATCACGATGGCTTCGCGGATCGGGTCGATCGGCGGGTTCGTGACCTGCGCGAACAGCTGCTTGAAGTAGTTGTACAGCGGCTTGTTCTTGCTCGAGAGCACGGCCAGCGGGCTGTCGTTGCCCATGGAGCCGATGCCTTCTTCACCCGCCTGCGCCATCGGGCTCATCAGGAACTTGATGTCTTCCTGGGTGTAGCCGAAGGCCTGCTGGCGGTCGAGCAGCGGCACCTGCGACAGCGGCGCCTTGACCGCCTCGGCGGCCTCCGCCTTCACGCTGTCGAGCTTGATGCGCAGGTTCTCGATCCACTGCTTGTAGGGCTTGCTGTTGGCGAGGTTGGCCTTGACCTCCTCGTCGTCGATCAGGCGGCCCTGTTCCAGGTCGATCAGGAACATCTTGCCGGGCTGCAGGCGCCACTTGCGCACGATCTTCTGCTCGGGCACGGGCAGCACGCCCGACTCGGAAGCCATGATGACCAGGTCGTCGTCGGTCACGCAGTAGCGCGAGGGGCGCAGGCCGTTGCGGTCGAGCGTCGCGCCGATCTGGCGGCCGTCGGTGAACACGATGGAGGCCGGGCCGTCCCAAGGCTCGAGCATGGCGGCGTGGTATTCATAGAACGCGCGGCGGCGCGGGTCCATGGTGGCGTGCTGTTCCCAGGGCTCGGGAATCATCATCATCACGGCCTGGCTGATGGGGTAGCCGGCCATCGTCAGCAGCTCGAGGCAGTTGTCGAAGGTGGCGGTGTCGGACTGGCCGGCGAAGCTGATCGGGTAGAGCTTCTGCAGGTCGGCGCCCAGCACCGGCGAGGACATCACGCCTTCGCGCGCCTTCATCCAGTTGTAGTTGCCCTTGACCGTGTTGATTTCGCCGTTGTGGGCGACATAGCGGTACGGGTGGGCCAGCGGCCACTCGGGGAAGGTGTTGGTCGAGAAGCGCTGGTGCACCAGGCCCAGGGCCGAGACGCAGCGCTTGTCCTGCAGGTCGAGGTAGTAGGTACCGACCTGGTCGGCCAGCAGCAGGCCCTTGTAGACCACGGTGCGGCTCGACATGCTGGGAACGTAGTATTCCTTGCTGTGCTTGAGCTTCAGGCGCTGGATGTTGGCGCTGGCTGTCTTGCGGATCACGTAGAGCTTGCGTTCCAGCGCGTCCTGCACGATCACGTCGTTGCCGCGGCCGATGAAGACCTGGCGCAGCAGCGGTTCCTTTTCGCGCACGGTGGGCGACATGGGCATGTCGCGGTTGACCGGCACGTCGCGCCAGCCCAGCAGCACCTGGCCTTCGGCCTTGATCGCGCGCTCCATCTCCTGCTCGCAGGCCTCGCGGGAGGCGTGTTCCTTCGGCAGGAAGATCATGCCGACGCCGTACTCGCCCGGCGGGGGCAGCGTGACGCCCTGCTTCGCCATTTCTTCACGGTAGAGACGGTCGGGCAGCTGGATCAGGATGCCGGCGCCGTCGCCCATCAGCTTGTCGGCGCCCACTGCGCCGCGATGGTCGAGGTTTTCAAGAATCTTCAGGCCCTGCAGCACGATGGCATGGCTCTTCTCGCCCTTGATGTGTGCAACGAAGCCGACGCCGCAGGCATCGTGCTCGTCGGCAGCGGAATACAGACCGTGTTCTTGGAGATGCTTGATCTCGGCAGCCGTCGTCATGGCGCGCTCCTTCAGTTTTCGCAGGGAATCGGAGCATATTGCGTTGCACAAAGAATGCCAAACACTTTAATAGGGGTCAGATTCCATTTAAATCTTGAGTTTTTCGATAGGAATAAAATTAGGGACACATCAAGAACAGGAGCAAAAAGGCCAGTCCACCCGAAGGATGGACCGCTTTTCCTGCTCAGGATCGGGGAGTCGAAGGCGGGCGCCCAGCCTTGGCTTTGACCACCCGGCGGTCGGTGGACTTCTGCAGGCCGTCGAGAAAATCCTCGTCGCCAGCCGCCCAGCCCCGCAGCGTGGCTTCGGTCAAGGCCTTCTGATCGGCCGCGCGCACCCCGGCGCGCACCAGTTCGACATACGCAGCCTCACGGGCGAACGGGGTGTTGCCGAGTTCCCAGTACAGCGGATGCGGCGTCAGCAGCTTGTCGTGCCGAAGGCCGGCGTAGTGGCCATGGCTGGACCATGGGAAGTCGCGCGCCTCAGCCACCATGCCCGCCCGCACGGGGTTGAGGTCGATGTAGGCCATGCAGGTCAGCAGGTAGCGCTCGGTCTGGATCAGCGTCGACCTGTAGCGCCCTTCCCAGAGCGTGCCGCTGCGGCCGTGGCGGTCGTTGAAGTAGCGCACATAGGCGCGGCCGACCGACTGCATGAACTGCGGCAGCCCGGTGGCGCTCGCGGGCGTGGCCAGCAGGTGGAAGTGGTTGTCCATCAGCACGTAGGCGTGCACCGCGATGCCGAACCGCGTGGCGCTTTCGGCCAGCAGGGCAAGCAGCTTCTCGTGGTCTGCGCGGTCAATGAAGATCGGCTGGCGGTTGTTGCCGCGCTGGATCACGTGGTGCGGCACGTCGGCCAGCGTGAGACGGGGAAGACGGGCCATGGAGCCAGGCGGCCTGCGAGCCGGCGTTCAGGCGAGGCTGAAGCGCGTGTCGCCCAGCCTGTCGAGCCCGAACTGCGCCAGCAGCTCGCGTAGCCGCGCGGCCGCGCTCGCCTTTCGCTGCCCGGTGTACCGCGCCAGGATCAGCTCGTTCTTCATGCTGTGCTCCCAGCCGACCAGTTCGGTCACGGTAACGCTGTAGCCGTTGGCTTCCAGGTACAGGCAGCGCAGCACGTTGGTGAGCTGGCTGCCGATCTCGCGCGTGTGCAGCGGATGGCGCCACAGCTCGGCCAGCGGCGTGCGCGAGAGCGCCAGCGCCTTGGTCTCGCGCAGGCAGGCGGCCACCTCGGCCTGGCAGCAGGGCACCAGCACCATGCAGCGCGCCTTCTTGGCCAGGCCGAAGGCGATGGCGTCGTCGGTGGCGGTGTCGCAGGCATGCAGCGCCGTGACCACGTCGATCTGCGCCGGCAGCTCGCCCGACTGCGCGGACTCGGCCACCGTGAGGTTGAGGAACGACATGCGCTCGAAGCCAAGGCGCTTGGCCAGCTCGCGCGAGCGCTCGACCAGTTCGCCGCGCGTCTCGATGCCGTAGACATGCCCCCCGCCTGATCGCGCCCGGAAGAACAGGTCGTAGATGATGAAGCCCAGGTACGACTTGCCAGCGCCGTGGTCGGCCAGCGTGGCGCCGGCCCCTTCGTCCGGCAGCTCGCGCAGCAGCTGCTCGATGAACTGAAACAGGTGGTAGACCTGCTTGAGCTTGCGCCGCGAGTCCTGGTTGAGCCGGCCCTCGCGGGTCAGGATGTGAAGCTCCTTGAGCAGCTCGACCGACTGGCCGGGGCGCAGAACCTCGGCCAGCTCGGCATCGGCCTTGGCGGCCTTGTTCGTCTTCGGTGCGGTCTTCGTGTTCATGGCTTGGCACTCCCCGGCCCGACGTCCAGCTCGGCCCAGCCCTGCGCGCCCAGTGCCTCGAGCGTGTCGATGTTGCGCTCGAAGATCGCCTCGGCTTCTGGAAAGGCCTCGACTGCGCGGCTCACGCTGTCCTCGCGCAGAAGATGCAGCGTGGGATGCGGCGCGCGGTTGGTCGCGTTGCCGATGTCGTCGGCCTCGGTGCCGGCGAACTGGAACTGCGGATGGAAGCTCGCCAGCTGCAGCACGCCGTCGAATCCCGCATGGGCGAGCCGGCGTTCGGCGCGCGCCGTGAAGTCGTTGAAATCCAGGAAGTCGGGCAAGGCGTTCGGTGCAATCAGAAGGGTTGTGTCGCGCACGGCGGCGTCGAGCGCCACGAGTTCCCGGGCCTGGGCCAGCAGTGCGTCCATCAGGTCGGCCTCCTCGGCGGGCTCGTACACCGCGTAATGGATCTGCCCTTTCACGTGCACGGCCTTCGCGAAGGGGCACAGGTTGAGGCCGATCACAGCGCGCTCCAGCCAGCGCCGCGTATCGGCTTCGGCCTGGGGGGCTGCGATTGTCGCCGGGAGCGTCATGCCATCTCCGCAGCGGGGCGAATGCGCCCCAGTCGCCGTGCGATCGCCATGCCGACCAGCGAGCAGGCCAGCGTGGCCGTCCAGGTCCAGTGCCAGCCGCCGACGCGATGCGCCAGCCAGGCCACCGCTGGCGGCGCCAGGAACTGGCCCAGCGAGGAAGCCTGCTGCATCAGCCCGACGGTCGTCGACACGGTGGATGGCCCGGGCGCGAGCCGCACGCCCAGCAGGAACAGCGTGGCCGGTACCATGCCGCCGCCCAGCGAGAAGGCGCACACGGCGATGTAGCGCAGCACAGGCGGCAGGCCCAACGCGTCGGCGCCCTGCCCCATCTGCGCGAAGGCGGCCACGCCGCCCAGCGCCATCGTCAGGAAACCGAGCTGCAGCAGCCTGTCGGGCGCCACGCCGCGCTGCAGCCAGCGCCCGCCGGCGACGTTGCCGACGATGTTCATCGCCGCCGCGAGCGCGGTGAGCACCGCGTTCCACGCGGCCGGCACACCGGCGCCCGCGTAGATGGCAGGCAGGAAGCCGATCACCGCCATCCATTGCGACGAATACACGGCAAAGGTCAGCGCGACCAGCCAGGGTGCGCGCGCACCGACGGTGGCGCGCAACCGCGACGTCCATCCGCCCGAAGCCGGGCCTGCCGCGGCCGGCCGGAGCCGGTCGGCGGGCACCACGATCCAGAGCCAGAGCGCCGCTCCGGCCGACACGGCCGACAGCGCCCACCACCAGTCCACCCAGCCGCCCCAGGCGATCAGGGCCGGACCGAGCAACAGCGCGAGCGCCACGCCCAGCGGCATGTAGGCGCCCCACAGGCCCAGCGCCGCCTTGTCGGCGCCCGGCGGCGTCAGCGCACGGATCAGCCCCGGCCCCGGCATCACCGCCAGCAGGAAGCCGACGCCCTCCACGGCGCGAAGCACCAGCAGCCATTGCACGGCATGCGCACCGCCGCCGCCCAGTCCGGTGCCGGCCGCACCGCCGAGCAGGCTGGCGACCGTCAGCACGACCAGCCCCGCCAGCATGCTGCGTCGCAGGCCGATGGTGTCCGCCGCGAGGCCGACCAGCAGCCCCAGCGTCATGCTCGCGACCTGCACCAGCGAGAGCAGGAATCCCGCCTCGACCAGATCGATGCCCAGCGACGCCTGCAGCGCCGGCACCGCGGGCGGCAGCTTGCCGAGGTGCAAGGCTGCGCTGACACCGCCCAGCAGGACGGCCAGCGCGGCAGCGGGAATGCGGGGGCGCCCGGCCTGGCCGCTCATGCGATGCCCCGACGGCCGGTCAGCCGCTCATGCTCGCGCACGGCGAAGCGGTCGGTCATGCCGGCGATGTAGTCGGCCACGGCGCGATGCCTGTCCTGCCGCTCGGCATAGGACGCCGGCATCTCGGAGCCGCGCTCCAGATACGCCTCGAACAGTTCCCGCATCACCTGCCGCGCCTGATCGGTGGTCTGGGTGACCTGGGGATGGCGGTAGAGGTTGCGGAAGAGAAAGCGCTTCAGGTTTTCCGACTGGGCCTGCATCGTCTCGCTGAACGAAACGACCGGCGGGGCCTTGCGCACAGCGTCGGAATCGCCCGGCGCGAGCGCTTCGAGCGCAGCGCGGGTCGCGTCGATCACGTCGTAGACCTGCGCGCTCAGCATGCGGCGGATGGTTTCGTAGAGGACGCGGCGACCCCGCAGCTGCGGATGCTCGGCCACTGCCTCGCGGCGATGACGCTCGAACAGTTCCACCTCGGACAGCTGCTCGACGGTGATGAGGCCCGAGCGCACGCCGTCGTCGATGTCATGGGCGTTGTAGGCGATGGCATCGGCCAGGTTGCACAGCTGGGCTTCCAGCCCCGGCTGGCTGCGGTCGAGGAAACGCCGGGCGACGCCATTGGGCTCCGCCGCCTCCAGCCGCTCGGCGTTCGCGCGCGAGCAGTGCTTGAGGATGCCCTCGCGGGTCTCGAAGCTCAGGTTCAGGCCGTCATATTGCGGATAGCGATGCTCCAGCGCATCGACCACGCGCAGGCTCTGCAGGTTGTGCTCGAACCCCCCGTGCCCGGCCATGCAGTCGTTGAGCGCGTCCTGCCCGGCGTGGCCGAAGGGCGTGTGGCCCAGGTCGTGCGCCAGGGCGATCGCCTCGACCAGGTCCTCGTTGATGCGCAGCGCCCGCGCGATCGACCGGCCCAACTGGGCGACCTCGAGCGAATGGGTGAGCCGCGTGCGAAACAGGTCGCCCTCGTGGTTCAGGAACACCTGCGTCTTGTAGACCAGCCGGCGGAAAGCGGTGGAATGCACGATCCGGTCGCGGTCGCGCTGGAAGGCATCGCGCGTGGGCGCGGGCGGCTCCGCATGCCGACGGCCGCGCGAGCGCGCAGGCTGGCAGGCGTAGGCCGCGAGGCTCATTGCGGCGCGCAGCTCTGGGCGAGCACTTCGCGCACGAGCGCGTCGGGCGCGCTGCGGACCACCGCGGAGCCGGGGCGGTCGATCACCACGAAGCGGATCTCGCCGGCCTCCGACTTCTTGTCGACGCGCATCAGCTCCAGGTAGCGGTCGGCGCCCAGCGCGGGCCCGACGGTCGGCAGGCCGGCCCGCTCGATCAGCCGGGTGAGCCGCTCGACGAAGGCGGCATCGACACCGCCGAGCCGCTGCGACAGCCGTGCCGCCATCACCATGCCGCAGCCCACCGCCTCGCCGTGCAGCCATTCGCCATAGCCGAGGCCCGATTCGATCGCGTGGCCGAAGGTGTGGCCGAAGTTGAGGATCGCCCGCAGCCCGGTCTCGCGCTCGTCCTGCCCGACCACCAGCGCCTTGATCTCGCAGCTGCGCTTGACGGCGCGGGCCAGCGCGGCCGGCTCCCGCGCGACGAGGGCATCGACGTTCGCCTCGATCCAGTCGAGGAAGGCCATGTCGTGGATCGGGCCGTACTTGATGACCTCGGCCAGGCCAGCGCTGAGTTCGCGCGCGGGCAGCGTCTGCAGCGTCGCCAGGTCGCAGACCACGAGCTGCGGCTGGTAGAACGCGCCGATCATGTTCTTGCCCAGCGGATGGTTGATGGCCGTCTTGCCGCCGACCGAGGAATCCACCTGCGCCAGCAGCGTGGTCGGCACCTGCACGAAGGGCACGCCGCGCATGTAGCTGGCGGCCGCGAAGCCGGTCATGTCACCGACCACCCCGCCGCCCAGCGCGAAAAGAACGGTCTTGCGGTCGCTGCCACGGCCCAGGAGCTCGTCGAAGATCAGGTTCAGCGTCTGCAGGTTCTTGTAGGCCTCGCCGTCGGGCAGCTCGAGCAGGCGGACCGCCCGGAACCGGCCCGCCAGGGCGGATTGCAGCGCCCTGGCATAGAGCGGCGCCACCGTGGTGTTGCTGACGATCAGGGCCGTGGCCGAGGCGGGCGTGGCATCGAAGCTCCGCGGGTCGTCCAGCAGGCCGGCGCCGATCAGGATCGGATAGCTGCGGTCGCCGAGCTGGATGTCGACGCGTTCTGGCGGGGCGGAGAGTTCGGACAGGGACATGGGCAGCGAGTTTAGGCGCTGCGGCTCGGGCAGGCTCAGGCGGGGGGCTCTTCGGGGTGGGCGCCCGGCTCGACGATGCCGGCCAGTTCGAGCTGCATCACGATGATGTTCACCAGCATCGCGATGGTCGGGCGGCCGGTGTCGACCACGTCGTGGGCGGTTTCCCGGTAGAAAGGGTCGCGCGCATCGTGCAGCTCCCGCAGCCGCCCCAGCGGATCGGCCACCTGCAGCAGGGGCCGCTTGACGTCATGGCGCAGGCGCCGGAACAAGTCTTCGGGGGAGGAGCGCAGGTAGATCACATGGAAGTGATCGCGCAGTTGCTTGCGGTTCGCCTCCCGGAGCACCGCACCGCCGCCGGTGGCCAGAATGCCCTGGGGATTGGCGGCCAGGTCGGCGATCACCGTCTGCTCGAGGTCGCGGAAGGCGATTTCGCCCTCTTGCTCGAAGTAATCACGGATCGAGCAGCCGATGCGCTGCTCGATCACGTGGTCCGTATCTACGAAGGGAAGGTCCAGCCGCATTCCCAGGCGCCGGCCCACTGCGGATTTTCCGGCGCCGGGCAAGCCGACGAATGCGACCGCCACGCGGTGGCTGCTACGCCCGCGCGTCAGCGCGCGGCGTTGCGGTCGGTAATCATCTTCGGGGTGATAAAGACGAGCATTTCAGTCTTGTTGGCAATGCGTTCGCGCTTGCGGAACAGTGCACCCACATAGGGCACTTCACCCAGCACCGGCACGCGCGATTCGTCATTGGTTTCGGTGAGCTCGAAGATACCACCGATGACAACCGTGCCGCCGTTCTCGACCAGCACCTCGGTCTGCACATGCTTGGTGTTGATCGCCGGACCCGCCGAAGTATTCACGCCGCGGGCGTCCTTGCTCACGTCCAGCGTCAGGATGATGTTGCCTTCGGGTGTGATCTGGGGCGTGACTTCGAGCTTCAGCACCGCCTTGCGGAACGAGATCGAGGTGGCGCCGCTCGAAGTGGCCTGCTGGTACGGGATTTCCTCGCCCTGCTCGATCAGCGCCTTGGTCTGGTCGGCTGTGATCACGCGGGGGCTGGACACCAGCTTGCCCTTGCCGTCGGCTTCGAGCGCCGAGATCTCGAGGTTCAGCATGCGCGAGAAGCTCGAGTTGAAGAGCGAGATCGCGAAGGTGCCTGCTGCGGTACCCCCCGTTCCAGCATCCCCAGCAGGCAGGTTGATGAAGTTAGAGTTGGTGAACGTACTGGTGGCAGTGCTGGCTCCTCCGTTGGTTCCTGGCGTAACAACAGGCATTGCACCAACATTAGCAAAGGCCCTATTGCCGCCAGAGGACGCGAAACGCTCGCCAGAGATCCCTCCACCCAGCCGAACACCAAGGGATTTCCCAAATGTGTCGGAAGCTTCAACGATACGAGCCTCAATCAGCACCTGACGAACAGGAATATCGAGCTTCTGGATCAATTCAGCCACCTGCGCCAGCCGCGAGGGAACATCCGACACGAAAAGCTGGTTGGTACGTGACTCGGCGATGACGCTGCCGCGCGGGCTCAGGATGCGGGTGGTCGTACCGTTGCTGCCGCCTCCGCCACCGCCAGCCGATGCACCGGTACCGGTCAACCCCTGGGCAATGGCAATCGCCTTGGTGTAGTTGAGCTGGAACGACTGGGTCCGCAGCGGCTCCAGATTCTCGATAGCAGCCTTGGCCTCGAACTCGAGCTTTTCCTTGGCGTTGATCTCATCCTTCGGCGCGATCCACAGCACGCTGCCGTTCTTGCGCATGCCCAGGTTCTTCGCCTGCATGATGATGTCGAGCGCCTGGTCCCACGGCACGTCCTTCAGCCGCAGCGTCAGCGCGCCGGTCACCGAATCCGAGGTCACGATGTTGAAGTTCGTGAAATCGGCGATCACCTGCAGCAGCGAACGGATCTCGATGTTCTGGAAGTTCAGCGACAGCTTCTCGCCGTTGTAGCCCACGCCTTGGGTCAGCTTGGTCGGATCGACCTTGCGGGCACGGACCTCGACCACGAACTGGTTCTCGCTCTGGTAGGCACTGTGCTCCCAGTCGCCCTTGGCATCGATCGTCATGCGGACGCGGTCGCCGGCTTGCTGCGAAGTGATGAGCTGGACCGGGGTGCCGAAGTCGGCCACGTCGAGGCGGCGGCGCAGCCCTTCGGGCAGCGTCGACTTGGTGAACTCCACGACAAGGCTCTTGCCCTGCTGCTTGACGTCCACGCCCACCTGGTTGTTCGGCAGATCGACGATGACCCGGCCGGTGCTGTCGGAACCGAGACGGAAATCGATATCCCGCAGGGGCAGCGTGTCGCGATTGCGGTTTTCCGCGAAGGTCGTGGAAGCCGACGCGACAAGCGCCGGGCCAGCCACCGGCTCGAGCGTCACCAGCAGCGACTTGCCCTGGATCTCGGCCTTGTATGCGGTCGCCTGCTTCAGGTTCAGCACCACGCGGCTGCGTTCACCGGCCTGCACCACGTTCACCGAGCGCAGGTTGCCCTGGTTCACCTCGATGGCGGAGCGGCCGATGGCATTCGTGACACCGGGAAAGTCGAGCGCGATACGCGCAGGCGTCTGCACGGCGAATCCGGCAGGAACCGCGGTGAGCGGCTGTGCCAGATCGATGCGGATCACTTCAGAGCCCGACTGCGTCGAGCTCGTCACCGCCTCGATGGCGTTTTGCGCATGAGCCACGGCCAATGCGCCGAAGGCCAGCAGACCCAGGCCGGCAGCGCGCAGCCACTGTGCCATTTTTGATTTCTTTTGGTTCATTTCGCACTCTCTTGCAGCTGCAGCGTCGCGACGCGTTCGATCCATTCACCGGCGGCGTCTTGCACGATTTCACGCAAGGCGATTTCGGTTTCGTTGATACGGGTGATGCGCCCGTAGTTGAGGCCCAGGTATTCGCCGACGCGCACCTTGTAGAGCAGCTTGTCGACGCGCAGCAGCGCCACCGGCTGGCCATTGCGGTTCATGCTGCCGACCATGGCCATCGAGTCGAGCGGGAAGGCTTCGAGCGCTTCCTTGCGGCGCGCGAGCTCGGGCGCGATCAGCTCCGAGGTGCTCGGCTGATTCGATTCGCGGCGCAGCGCCTGCGTCAGCTTCAGGATGTTGAAGGGCTCGAATGCCGAGGCCTCGGTATAGGCCTGCGGGGTGAACTTCTTGGGCTCGGAAATCGGCGGCACCGAGGGCTTCACCTGGGCACGCTGCTCGGCCATCCAGCGCTGCATGTCTTCCTGGCCCGAATCGCAGGCGCTCAGTGCCGACGCCGCCAGCGTCAGCCACAGTACTTTGGCGACGATCTTCATTTCTTCGCCTTCGGTGCGGAGGCGCGCTTCTGCGCGGCCCGTTCTTCGTCATCGAGGTAACGATAGGTGCGCGCGGTGGCGTCCATCGTCAGCACGTCCTTGTCCTTCTGCGGGGTGACGGAAATGTTGTTCAGCGTCACGATCCGCGACAGGCCCGCCACGTCGGCAGCGAAAGCACCCATGTCGTGGTACCGGCCGGTCACCCGGACGGCGATCGGGAGTTCGGCGTAGTAGTCCTTGACCGACACCTGTCCCGGACGGAACAGCTCGAACTGAAGGCTGCGGCCAAGGCCTGCCTGGTTGATGTCCGACAGCAGGGCGTCCATTTCGGCCTTGCTGGGCAGCTGCTTCTCGAGCAGGGTCACGTACTGCTGCACCTGCTCGCGCTGCTTCTTGAGCAACTCGAGGTTGGCGGCCTGAGCCACCTTCTTCTGGTAGTCGGCCTTGAGCGTGACTTCCTTGGCGCGCTCGCTTTCGAGCTCGTCGTTCGAATTGGTCAGCCAGACGAACCAGAGGGCGACCAGCACAAGTGCCGTGACCACCAGGCAGAGCGCATAGCGGGGCACCGCCGGCCATGCCGAGGGATCGTTCGGATTGAGTCCGCGGAATTGGTCGCCGAAGCGCTGGAACGCAGCTGCGACGTCGATTTTCTGGGAGGGGCGATTGCTAGCCATGATCGGTTACCCCTTGGACTGCGCCGTTGCGGCCAGGGCCTTTTCGGCGGCAGCCTTCTGAGCATCGGTGGGGCGTTTCAGGCCGATGCGCATCGTGAAGTTCGCCACGCGACGCTGATCGCGCGGGTTCAGGTTCACGTTCGCCGACGTGATTTCGACCAGCTCGGGCTTCACCAGCCAGGGACTGTTGTTGCCGAGGTTGCGCAGCAACTCCGAAACCCGCTCGTTCGACTGCGCCATGCCTTGCAGGGTGACAGTCTGGTTGTCCTGCTTCATGTTGGTCAGGTACACGCCATCGGGCAGTTGCCGGACCAGTTCGTTGAGCAGGTGCACGGGCAGGTTGCGGTCGCCCTGCAGGTCTTCGACCGCCTGCTGGCGGGCGCGCAGCGCGGCAATTTCTTCCTGCAGCGTCGAGATTTCCTTGATCTCGACTTCGAGCTTCTTGATCTCGGCCTGCAGAAAGCCATTCGTCGAACGCTGCGCCGAGATCTGCGCCTCGAACCAGAGATAACCAAGGCCGGCGATCAGGACGCCCAGGATCGCCGCGGCACCCAGGGTGCCGTAGAACGCCTCGCGCCTGCGCTTGCGCGCAGCTTCGCGGTGCGGGAGCAGATTGATGAGGATCACTGCAGGAACCTCCGCATGGCCAGGCCGCAAGAGGTCAGATAGGACGGCGCCTCGCGGCGGACCTTCTTCTCGCGGACGTTCGAGCTGATTTCCATGCCTTCGAAGGGATTCAGCAAGGAGCAGGCGAACGAGGTCTGCCGCGTCACCGCGTTGGTCAGGCCGGGCAGCGAGGCCGATCCGCCTGCCAGCAGCACATAGTCGACGCGGTTGTGCGGCGTGCTGGTGAAGAAGAACTGGAGCGCGCGGGCGATTTCCTGCGCGATGCTTTCCACGAAGGGCTTGAGCACGCCGGAGCCGTAGTCGTCGGGCAGGTCGCCGCTGCGCTTCTTCGCCTCGGCCTCCTCGGCTGAAAAGCCATACTGGCGCACGATCAGCTGGGTGAGCTGGGCACCGCCGAACGCCTGGTCGCGGTCGTACAGCACTTCCTGGTTGCGCAGCACCTGCATGCTGGTGGTGAAGGCGCCCACCTCGAAGAGAGCCACGATCGAATCGACGCCTTTGCCGGGCAGCTGCTCGATCAGGCGGGCGGTCGCTAGGCGCGATGCGTAGGACTCGACGTCGAGGATCATCGCCTTCAGGCCGGCGGCTTCCGCCAGGCCCTCGCGGTCCTGGACCTTTTCCTTGCGCGACGCGGCGATCAGCACTTCCACGTCGCCGGCAGAGGTGGTGCTCGGACCGGTCACGCAGAAGTCGAGGCTCACCTCGTCGAGCGAGAACGGGATGTACTGGTTGGCTTCCGACTCGACCTGGATCTCGAGCTCCTGCTCGCTCATGCCGCCCGGAAGAATGATCTTCTTGGTGATCACGGCCGACGGAGGCAGTGCCAGTGCCACGTTGCGGGTGCGCGTGCCGCTCTTGCGGATGACGCGACGGACGGCTTCCGCCACCTCGTCGAACTTCTCGACGTTGCCGTCGGTGATCCAGCCGCGTTCCAGGGGCTCGATGGCGCAGCGCTCCAGGACCAGCTTGCCGCTGGCCTCACGGCCGAGCTCGACCAGCTTGACGCTGGACGAACTTACGTCCAGCCCCAGCAGGGGAGCGTTCTGACGACGAAACAATGATCCAAGAGCAGCCAAGGCAGGTTCCTCTTCCCCTGTATTTGTAACCAATAGAAAAAATTGAATTCGGTTGCATGCTAGCAGCAGGCGTAGCGGCAACCAAGCGACGCCGCAGGGCAAATTCCTCAAGCGTTGTCAAAACCTGACGGCAAAACCGCATTTTGTAACTTTTGAATTAGGGCAATGCAAGCCCCGCAAAGATCGGATCGTTCGGAAGGGGCGGCTTTTTATAATGTCGGGTGACTCTGTGCGGCCCCTCATGCAAGAAACTTCCAGCCCCAAAGGGCCAGCCAAGAACTCCCCCTCCACTCGCCCGACCTGGCTGAAATGGCTGCTGCGCCTTTTCTTCTGGAGCTTCGGCATCGCCCTGGCCGGCGCGCTGGCCGTGCTGTGCGTGGTGGCAGTGGCCCTCGCGGTGGCGTATCCGAACCTGCCCGACATCAGCGAGCTCTCCGACTACCGGCCCAAGCTGCCGCTGCGGGTTTTCTCGGCCGAAGGCATCCTGATCGGCGAGTTCGGCGAGGAGCGCCGCAACCTCACTCCCATCTCGGCCATCCCGAAGGTCGTGAAAGACGCCGTCCTGGCGGCCGAAGACGCCCGCTTCTACGACCACGGCGGCGTCGACTACAAGGGCATGGTCCGCGCCGGCCTGGCCAACATGAACCGCGTGAAGAGCCAGGGCGCATCGACCATCACGATGCAGGTGGCGCGCAACGTCTACCTGAGCTCCGAGAAGACGCTCACCCGCAAGATCTACGAGGTGCTGCTGACCTTCAAGCTGGAGCACCTGCTCACGAAGGACCAGATCTTCGAGATCTACCTGAACCAGATCTACCTCGGAAACCGCGCCTATGGCTTCGCCGCCGCTTCCGAGGCCTATTTCGGCAAGCCCCTGCAGGAACTCACGATCGCCCAGGCCGCGATGCTGGCCGGCCTGCCCAAGGCACCGGGCGCGAACAACCCGGTCAACAACCCGCAGCGCGCGCGCGGCCGCCAGTTCTACGTGATCGACCGCATGCAGGAGGCCGGCTTCATCACCGCCGAACAGGCGGCGGAAGCCAAGAAGGAAGAGCTGCACCTGCGCGACGCCGCCGACCCGAACCGCCTGCACGCCGAATACGTGGCTGAAACGGTTCGCCAGTTGATGTACGCCCAGTACGGCGACAGCACCTACACGCGCGGCCTCAAGGTCTACACCTCGCTGGTCGCGGCCGACCAGGCGGCCGCCTACAAGGCGCTGCGCAAGGGCATCATGGACTACGAGCGCCGCCAGATCTATCGCGGCCCCGAGAAGTTCGTCGACCTGCCGAACGACCCCAAGGACCTCGACGAAGCAGTCGACGACGCACTCAACGACCACCCCGACAACGGCGACGTGATGGCCGCGGTCGTGCTCAAGGCCACGCCCAAGCAGATCGACGCGGTGCGCGGCAATGGCGATCCCGTCCAGATCACCGGCGAAGGGCTCAAGCCGGCCCAGTCGGGTCTCTCCGACAAGGCTCCGCCGAACATCAAGATCCGTCGCGGCGCGGTCATCCGCGTGGTGAAGACGCCCAAGAACACCTGGGAAATCACGCAGCTTCCCGAGGTCGAGGGCGCATTCGTCGCCATGGACCCGCGCGACGGCGCCATCAAGGCGCTGGTCGGCGGCTTCGACTTCGGCAAGAACAAGTTCAACCATGTGACGCAGGCCTGGCGCCAGCCGGGCTCCAGCTTCAAGCCCTTCATCTATTCCGCGGCGCTCGAAAAGGGCTTCACGCCCGCCACGGTCATCAACGACGGCCCGCTCTTCTTCGACGCCGGCACCACCGGCGGCCAACCCTGGGAGCCGAAGAACTACGGCGGCGGCTACGACGGCCCGATGTCGATGCGCACCGCGCTGATGAAGTCGAAGAACCTCGTGTCCATCCGCATCCTGCAGTCCATCGGCACGCGCTATGCGCAGGAGTGGATCACCAACTTCGGCTTCGACAAGGAAAAGCACCCCGCCTACCTGCCGATGGCGCTGGGCGCGGGCTCGGTCACGCCGATGCAGATGGCGGTGGGCTATTCGGTCTTCGCCAACGGCGGCTACCGCGTCAATCCGTACCTCGTCACGCGCATCACCGACCACAAGGACAAGGTACTGGTCGACAAGCAGCCGCCGCTCCTGAACGAATCGCTGCGCGTCATCCCGCAGCGCAACGCCTTCATCATGGACACGCTGCTGAATTCCGTCGCTCGCGGCGGCACCGCGGCCAAGGCGCAGGCCATGCTCAAGCGCCCCGACCTCTACGGCAAGACGGGCACCACCAACGACTCGCTCGACGCCTGGTTCGCCGGCTTCCAGCCCACCATGACGGCCATCTCGTGGATCGGTTACGACACCCCGCGCAACCTGGGCGACCGCGAGACCGGCGGCGGCCTGAGCCTTCCGATCTGGATCACCTACATGGAAACCGCCATCAAGGGCGTGCCGGTGACTGAACTGTCGGCCAACCCGCCAGCGGGCATCGTGAATGTGGGTGGCGAGTGGTACTACGACGACTACGCGCCGGGACGCGGCGTTGCCAGCCTGGGTGTCGAGTCCGCACCGGCGGCGCCGGTCGAAGCCCCGGCGGGTGGTCCGATCGGCGCTCCTGCGCAACCCGAGGAGCGCAACCGCATCCTCGATCTGTTCCGCAACTGAGCGGCGCCGGCAGAAGAATTCAGGGAGCCGCGAAGTCCAGCGGCTGCCCGGCCTGCAGCGTCGCCTCGCGCGACAGGTTGCCGAAGAATTCCTCGCCGGTCTTGGTGTCCACCCAGGCCTTGCCGTCATGGCGGTAGTGATAGCCGCCGGAACGCGCGGCAAGCCAGATTTCCTGCAACGGCTTCTGCAGGTTCACGATCAGCTGGCTGCCGTTGCGGAATGAAATCGTGATCATCCCGCCCACCCTCTGGTTGTCGATGTCGGCGTCGGTCGCTTCGTTGATGCGGTCGCAGCCCAGTTCGATGGCGGCAAGCGCAGCCTCGGCGCGATCCATGTATTCGGTGTCGGTCATTACAATTTCGCCATGTTGAACGTTCACCAAATTCTAGTGAGCACCCGCGTCCGCGCCGCGCTCATGGTCTGCCTTGCCGTGGGCACCGCCGGGCTCGTCGCTGCCTGCGGGCAGCGCGGTGCGCTGTACCTGCCGACCGATCCGGCAGCCGCCGGGCGCGCCACCTTGCCGGAGCTCATGACGCCGGACAGCCTGCGGTCTTCGTCGTCATCTTCGTCCTCCAGCCAGGCGGCGCCCGCTCCGGCTGCCGCGGCCAGCGCGCCAGCCGGCAGCACCAGCACCACCAGCACGGAGCAGCGCAAGTGAGTTCCGGCACCCCCATCTCCCTGCCCGGCCAGCCGCACATCGCCGAGCGCGACGGCACGCTGCACGTCGAAGGCGTGGCGCTCGACGCGCTGGCACGCGAACACGGCACTCCTCTCTTCGTCTACTCCAGGCAGTGGATGCTGGACGCCCTGGCGGCTTACCAGCGCGGCTTCGAGGGTCGTGATGCGCTCATCTGCTACGCGATGAAGGCCAACTCCTCGCTCGGCGTGCTGCGCGTGTTCGCGGAAGCCGGCTGCGGCTTCGACATCGTCTCCGGCGGCGAGCTGTCGCGCGTGCTGGCCGTGGGTGCCGATCCGAAGAAGATCATCTTCTCGGGCGTCGGCAAGACCCGCGCCGAGATGCGCCAGGCCCTCGCTGCCGGCATCGCCTGCTTCAACGTCGAGAGCGAAGCCGAGCTCGACGTGCTCCACGAAGTGGCGGTGGCCGAAGGCAAGCGCGCGCCGATCAGCATCCGCATCAATCCGAACGTCGATCCGAAGACGCACCCCTACATTTCCACCGGCCTGAAGGGCAACAAGTTCGGCATCGCGCACGACCGCGCCGTCGAGGCCTACAAGCACGCCGCGCGGCTGCAGGGGCTGGAGGTGGTGGGCATCGACTGCCACATCGGCTCGCAGATCACCGAAGCCTCGCCCTACCTCGACGCCTGCGACCGGGTGCTCGACCTGGTGGAAGCCATCGAGGCAGCCGGGGTGCCGATCCATCACCTGGACTTCGGTGGCGGCCTGGGCATCGACTACAACGGCGAGGTGCCACCCAAGGCCGATGCGCTGTGGCAGCAGCTGCTGGCCAAGCTCGACGCGCGGGGCTTCGGCAAGCGCAAGCTGGTCATCGAGCCAGGCCGCTCGCTGGTCGGCAATGCCGGCGTGTGCGTGACCGAAGTGCTCTACACCAAGCCGGGCGAGGACAAGAACTTCTGCATCGTCGACGCGGCCATGAACGACCTGCCCCGTCCCGCGATGTACCAAGCCTTCCAGCGCATCGTGCCGGTGCGCACCCGCGCGGGCAATGCCACGACCTACGACGTGGTCGGCCCGGTCTGCGAGAGCGGCGACTGGATCGGCCGCGACCGCGCGCTCAACGTGGTGTCGGGCGACCTGCTGGCCGTGCTGTCGGCGGGCGCGTACTGCATGAGCATGTCCAGCAACTACAACACGCGCGGCCGCGCCGCCGAGGTGCTGGTGAGCGGCGCGAGCGCCAGGCTGATCCGCCGTCGCGAGACGATGGAAGACCAGCTGCGCAGCGAGATCGACGGCTGATCGCCGATCGCTCTTCCCGGTCTTCCCGGTCTTCCCGGCGTCAGCCGGTGCGCACAGCACCCGCAGACGCCGGCTTCACCTTCCCGCGCTTGTTCGCGAAGTAGTTCCACACGCGCCACGCGAGCAGCACCGCGATGATCGCGGCGTAGACGAACACTTCCGCGAAGTTGTTCTTGCCCGCGCGCATCCAGAAGAAGTGCAGCAGGCCGAGCCCCGCGATCAGGTAGACCAGCTTGTGCAGCATCTGCCAGCGCTTCGCGCCCATCGCCTTGATCGCGCGATTGAACGAGGTGGCCGCCAGCGGCGTCAGCAGCACGAAGGCCGAGAAGCCCACCAGGATGAACGGCCGCTTGGCGATGTCCTTCGCAATGTCGCCCCACTCGAAGCCCATGTCGAACCAGCTGTAGCACAGCAGGTGCAGCACCACGTAGAAGTACGCGAACAGGCCCAGCATGCGGCGGTAGCGCGCGAGCGCGTTCCACTTGCTCATCACCCGCAGCGGCGTCACCGCCAGCACGATGCAGATGAAACGCAGGGTCCAGTCGCCGGTGGCGCGGATCAGGAACTCCGCGGGGTTGGCACCCAGCCCGTCCGTGAACGCGCCGTAGGCCAGCCGCGCGAACGGCAGCAGGCACAGCAGGAAGACGGCCGGCTTGGTCGCGGGATGCATGAGCAGCTTGTTCATGGGGCGCTCGCCACGTGCCGAGGCCGGCTCAGTAGTTCTTCTTCAGGTCCATGCCCGCGTAGAGCTGGCCGACCTGTGCTTCATAGCCGTTGAACAGCTCCGTCTTGCGCCGTTTTGCGAAGAGGCCGCCGCCGTCGCCGATCCGGCGCTCGGTGGCCTGGCTCCATCGCGGATGGTCGACGTTGGGATTCACGTTCGAATAGAAACCGTATTCGTTGGCCGCGGCCTTGTTCCAGGCGGTGCTGGGCTCCTTCTCGACGAAGCGGATCTTCACGATCGACTTGGCCGACTTGAAGCCGTACTTCCACGGCACCACCAGCCGCACCGGCGCGCCGTTCTGGTTGGGCAGCACCTCGCCGTACATGCCGAAGGCCAGCAGCGTGAGCGGGTGCATCGCCTCGTCCATGCGCAGGCCCTCGGTGTAGGGCCAGTCGAGCACGCGCGAGCCGACGAAGGGCATGGTCTTGGGGTCGGCCAGGGTCACGAACTCGACGAACCTGGCGTTGCCCTGCGGCTCGACCTTCTTGATGAGTTCGGCCAGCGAGTAGCCGACCCACGGAATCACCATCGACCAGCCCTCGACGCAGCGCAGCCGATAGATGCGCTCTTCCTGCGCGCTGAGCTTGAGCAGGTCCTCGATGCCGTACTTTCCCGGCTTCTTGACCAGCCCTTCCACCTCCACCGTCCAGGGCCGCGTCTTCAGCGTGCCGGCGTTCTTGGCCGGGTCGGCCTTGTCGGTGCCGAACTCGTAGAAGTTGTTGTAGGTGGAGGCATCCTTGTAGTCGGTGACCTTTTCCATCGACATGGCGCCGGGCACCGCCGACTTCGCGCCGGGCAGCGGCGCCAGCTTGTTGGGGCGCTCGGTCTGCGCCAGGGCTTCGCGCGAGGCGAAGGCCGCCAGCGCGGCTCCCGCGGCGCCGCCGGCCATGAGCTTGAGCATGTCGCGGCGGCCCTCGTAGACCTCTCGGGGCGTGATCTCGCTGGACAGCGGATGGATGAAGCCGTTGTCGCCGCTGTTGCTGGCGGTACGACGGATGGGGCGGCTGGGATGGGAAGGGAACGACATGACGGGCCTTTCGCGGAATCGTTGTTCTCAGGGTAGTTCGTGGCCAACCCCGATTCGGTTACGCGCCGCCGGGGCGCGTGGTTTCAATAATTCTTCGCGAAAGCCCGCGGGCCTGCACTCACAGGGTGCCGTAGCTGTGCAACCCGCTCAGGAACATGTTCACGCCCAGGAAGGCGAAGGTCGTCACCGCCAGCCCGCCCAGCGCCCACCAGGCCGCCACGGTGCCGCGCAGGCCCTTCACCAGCCGCATGTGCAGCCAGGCCGCGTAGTTGAGCCAGACGATCAGCGCCCAGGTCTCCTTCGGGTCCCAGCTCCAGTAGCCGCCCCAGGCGTCGGCCGCCCACAGGGCGCCCAGCACGGTGGCGATGGTGAAGAAGGCGAAGCCGACGGTGATCGACTTGTACATGACGTCGTCGAGCACCTCGTTGGCCGGCAGGCGCGCGGCGATGCGCTTGCGGCCCAGCAGGATGCCCGCGGCGATCAGCGCCGAAATGCCGGCGTAGATCACCCAGTAGCTGCCGCCGGCTTCCTGCACGCGCTGACGGAACGCCACCGGCACGAAGCACAGCGCCACGCCCAGCAGCCAGATCGGCGTGAGCTTGTACCAGCGCTTCTCGTCCGCCTGTTCCTTGATGAGGTAGGCGAAGGCAACCATGGCCGCGAGCGCGAAGGTGCCATAGCCGATGAAATTGGCCGGCACGTGAAGCTTCATCCACCAGCTCTGCAGGGCCGGCACCAGCGGCTGGATCTCGTGTGCCTCGCGCACGATCGTGTACCAGAGCAGGAAGCCCACCGCCGCGCTGACCACCAGCATCACGAAGGCGCCGAGCGCGCGCGTGCCGTAGCGCTCCTCGAAGTACAGGTAGAAGGCGGCCGTCAGCCAGCAGAACAGCACGAACACCTCGTACAGGTTGCTCACCGGGATGTGGCCGATGTCCGGGCCGAGCTGGTGGCTCTCGTACCAGCGCACCATGGTGCCGATCAGCGCCATCGTCACCGCCGCCCACGCGAGGCGCGAGCCGATGGCGTCGAAGGTGTCTGACTGCCTGCCGCCGAAGAAGCCCAGCCAGTAGAACAGCGTGCTCATGAAGAACAGCACGCTCATCCACAGGATGGCCGACTGGCTCGACAGGAAGTACTTGAGCCAGAACACCGTGTCGGCACGCGCCAGGTCGCCCTGGTACGAGGCGATGGCCAGCAGCGAAGCCGCAGCCACCACGATCGCCAGCACCCGCAGCGGCCGCCAGAACCAGCCGATGGCGATGGTCGCGATCACCGCCGCGGCGAGGATCGGCTTCTCGTAGGAATCCATCGACCCCGCGTAGCGCGCGAAGGCGAAGAGGCCGCCGGCGACCACCAGCGCCGCGAACACCCAGTCGAACAGGTTGCGGCGCGAGAGCCAGCTTTCATTGAGCGTGAGGGTCGTGGTGTTCATGTTGCCTCGTGGGGTCTTATTCGTTCAGGGCGAGCAGCTTGCGTTTGAGATGCTCGAATTCGCGGTCGCTGTCGATGGTCTTGCGATTGACCGAGAAGGCCATCGTGGCGGCCGTCATTGCGGATGCATCGCCTTCGCCGGCCTTGCCATCCGGCGCCAGCCACACCCAGAGGCGGCGCTCGCGCACGTACAGCATGGCAAAAATGCCGACGATCAGCAACAGGCAGCCCAGATAGACGATGTTCTTGCCTGGGGCGCGCGCCACCTGGAACACGCTGGCCTGCACCTGGGTGAAGTCGGTCATCATCATCGCGACCGGCGCCGGGTAGAAGTGCGCGTCGCTGATGGCCAGCACGGCCTGCGTCAGGTAGGCCTGCGACTTCTCGTCGTTGGGCAGCGCGGCCAGGCCGGCGCCTTCGCGGCTCAGGTTCAGCACCTCGAACAGCACGTCGTTGAGGATGCGCACCAGCACCCCGCCGGCGCGCTCGCGCTCGGCCTCGGGCACGTTGGCTTCCATGAATTCGGCGATCGCCTGCCAGCCGCCCACGGTGGTGGCGTCGGCCTTGGCGCGCTCGCTGCCCGCGAACAGCGCCAGTGCGCGCGTGGCGGACACGCGCAGTTGCTCGGCCATTTCGGGACGCTTGGGGTCTGTGGCCTTGGCGATGTAGCGCTCGACGGCACGCTCGCGCGTGGCGGCGTCGCCGAGGGCGGCGCGCATGCGCACGAAGCCGTCCATCGAACCCTGGTCGTCGGCCGGCACGCGCAGGTAGCGGAAGGGCTCCTCGGGCTTCTCGCGCATGCCCAGCAGGAACACCGGCTGGCCGTCGCCGGTATCGACCGGCACCATGTAGTTCTGGTACTCGCGCGCCTGGCCGGCGGCGTCGCGCAGCTTGTAGCCGATGCTCGGGCCGATGTTGCGCAACACCTTCGGCTTGTTGGTCTTGTTGGCTGCCCCCAGGCGCGATTCGATGTCGTGGCGCAGGTCGACCTTGCGCACGTCGGCGCCGCTGCCCATGGCGTTGGCGTCGGCGAAGTTCTCGACGTTGATCACGCGCAGCGCGGCGTATTCGAGCGTGAGCTTGTCCTTGCCGTTGGTGATCTCGGTGCTGGGCCCGCCGATGACGCCTTCCACCTCGAAGGGCTTGGCCGCGGCAGCCATCGGCACCGCCTTGAGCTTCACCTTGGAGCCGCCATCGTCGAAGCTCGACTGGTAGATCTCCACGCCCTTGTAGCTGGCCGGGTGGTTGACCTCGATGCGCGCGGGCACCTGCTCGCCGGTCTCGCGGTCGTGCAGCACCACTTCGCTCGCGAAGAGCTTGGGCATGCCGGTCGAGTAGTAGTCGACGATGAACTTCTTCAGCTCGATGGAGAACGGCAGCTCCTGCAGCAGCACGCCGTCGGACTGGTTCAGGATGGCGACGCTGCCCTGCCCGCCCTCGGGCACGAGGATGTTGCCGCGGAAGGTCGGGTTGCTCGCCGACAGCCGGTGCTGCGGCGGCACGTCGGCGATCATGCCGCCGCCGGTGAATACGCTCTTGCCGTTGAACCAGGTCTGCGCGCGCACCACCAGGTCGCCGTCGAGCAGGCCGCCGATGCACACCAGCACGATGGCGCTGTGGGCGGCGATGTAGCCCAGCTTGTGGGCGCCGCCGGCACGCGCCGCGACCATCCAGCCCGCGGCCTGCCTGCCGTCGCCAGTTGCCTCGCGCTGCTGCAGCTTGACCTTCCAGCCGCCGCTCACCAGCAGTTGCCCGATCCGGTTGGCGGCGACGTCCGGCGTTTCACCGAGACGGTTCTCGGCGCGCTGGCCGAAGGCCTTGAGGCTCTGAGCGCGGATGTCTTCCTTGAAGGTCCTGAGGTCGACCAGGATGCGCGGCGTGTTGCGCACGATGCACAGCGTGGTGCTGATCACCAGGAACAGCAGGATCAGCAGGAACCACCAGGCGCTGTAGATCGAGTCGAGCCGCGCGGTGCGGAAGAGCTCGGCCCAGAACGGGCCGAACTGGTTGATGTAGTTGTTGATCGGCTCGTGCTGCTTGAGCACCGTACCGATGATCGACGCGATGCAGATGATCGTGAGCAGCGCGATCGCGAAGCGCATCGACGACAGCAGTTCCACCGCGGCGCGAAGCATCTGCGGTCCGCGATGAACGCGAAGGCCATGGGTGGAGACGGACATCGGGCGAGAGTAGGAAGAGAAAAAAACAAAAAGGCGGGCCATCCTGCTGGATCGGCCCGCCCTTTGTTTGGGGTTGTTATCGGCGGCTGGTCACGCTCCAGGGAGCGCCATCATCAACGCAAACCGGCAATGTAGTCGGCGACCGCCTTGATTTCCCTGTCGTTGAGCTTGGCGGCGACGCCGGTCATGGGCAGGCTGTTCAGGCGGACGTTGTCGCGGAAGGCCGTGAGCTGGGCCACGGTGTAGTCGGCGTTCTGGCCGCCCAGGCGCGGGTACTGGGCCGGGATGCCGGCGCCGTTGGGGCTGTGGCAGCCGGCGCAGGCCGGGATCTGGCGGTCGCCGATGCCGCCGCGGTAGATCTTCTCGCCCAGGGCGATGGTGTCCTTGTCCTTCGAGAAGCCCGGCTTGACCTTCTTCGAGCCGACGAACCAGGCGATGTTGCGCATGTCTTCTTCCGACAGCGCCGAGGCCAGCGGCTTCATGATCGCGCTCTTGCGGGCGCCGGACTTGAAGTCCTGCAGCTGCTTGAGGATGTATTCGGGGTGTTGCTGCGCCAGCTTCGGGTTGGCGGCGATGGCGGAGTTGCCGTCGGCGTTGTGGCAGGAGGCGCAGCTCTGGCTGTTTGCCGGCGTTGCGTTGAAGAGCGCATCCCCCTTGGCGGGGTCCGGCTTGGCCGGCTTGGCGGCCGCCGGGGCGGCAGGAGCGGCCGCGTGTTCATCGGCTGCAAAACTCACGCTGGATGCGATGCCCACGAGGGCCGCAAGCACAATATTGGCAAACAACTTCATATCGGGGGCTTCGAATTTATGGCGCAAAACCTCACGATTCTACAATGTGGGCCCTGTTTCGAAAGTCCGTAGATGCCCTCCCCGCGCGCCAAGCCCGCCGCCTATCCTCCCCGCGCGGCGCCCGCCGCAGACCCCAAGGTTGCCGAACGCGAACGCATGGCGCTGGGCTGGCTGCACACCGCCCATTTCCTCACCAGCGCGCCCCAGCTGGAGCATCTGCCACCTTTCGACCTGCCCGAGATCGCCTTCGTCGGCCGCTCCAACGCGGGCAAGTCGACCGCCATCAACACCCTCACGCAGCAGACGCGCCTGGCCTTCGCCTCCAAGACGCCCG
Source organism: Variovorax sp. 278MFTsu5.1 (assembly GCF_048305045.1). Taxonomy (NCBI): domain Bacteria; kingdom Pseudomonadati; phylum Pseudomonadota; class Betaproteobacteria; order Burkholderiales; family Comamonadaceae; genus Variovorax; species Variovorax sp. 278MFTsu5.1. The sequence continues at coordinate 1,438,265 of NZ_CP157622.1, read as the reverse complement.
GCCGCACGCAGCACATCAACCTGTTCGGCATCGGCAAGCAGAAGGTCGATGACGCGGTGCTCGCCGACCTGCCCGGCTACGGCTACGCGGCCGTGCCGCGCGAGGCCAAGCTGCGCTGGCAGCGGGTGATGGGCAACTACCTGATGACGCGCGAGAACCTGCGCGGCGTGGTGCTCATGTGCGATCCGCGCCACGGTCTGACCGAGCTCGACGAGATCCTGCTCGACGTGATCCGCCCGCGCGTGCAGCAGGGCCTGAAGTTCCTCGTGCTGCTCACCAAGGCCGACAAGCTCACCCGCAGCGAGGGCGCCAAGGTGCTGTCCATTACGCGACTGCAGGCCGGTGGCGGCGAGGTGAAACTGTTCTCGGCCCTGAAGAAGCAGGGCGTGGGCGAGGCGGCGCAGCTGCTGTGGCGTTGGGTGCACCCCGAAGACGCCCAGGCACCGGCCGCCGGCCCCGAGCCGACGCCACCACCGGAAGACGCCTGATACGCAACAGGCTGTACCGATCGTCCCATCTGCGAAGTTCACTATCAAAACAATAGCGACACCAGTCAACCCGAAGGAGACAAGAAGCATGATCGAGACATTCCAGCGCAGCCTGCCCAACGGCACCACTCTGAGTTGCCGCGCCGCCGGCCAGCCGGGCCGGCCGCTGATGGTGTTCCTCCACGGATTCCCCGAGGCCGCGTTCATCTGGGACGAACTGCTCGAGTACTTCGCCGACCCGGCCCACGGCGGCTACCGCTGCGTAGCGCCCAACCTGCGCGGCTTCGAGAAGTCGAGCTCGCCCACCGACGTGGCTGCCTACAAGGCGCCCCTGCTGATCCAGGACATCCAGCAGCTCGCCGCCACCGAGAGCGCCGACGGCACCATGGCCGCGCTGGTCGCCCACGACTGGGGCGGCGCCTTCGGCTGGGGCTATGCCAATGCCTTCCCGCAGCAGGTCGGGCGCCTGGTCATCATCAATTCGCCGCACCCGGGCACCTTCACCCGCGAACTGCGCAACAACCCGGCGCAGCAGCAGGCAAGCGCCTACATGAACTTCCTCGCGCGCCCCGACGCCGAGGCGCTGCTCGCGGCCGACGACTTCAAGCGCATGTGGCCCTTCTTCCTGCTGATGAAGGCCGGCCCCGACGGCTTCGGCTGGCTCACCGAGGAAGTGAAGCAGCAGTATCGCGAAGTCTGGAGCGCGGGCCTCACGGGCGCCTGCAACCTCTACCGCGTGACGCCGATGAAGCCGCCGCTGCCCGGCCAGACCGTCGACGGCATCCCCGTGCTGCCGCGCGAGCGCCTGGTGGTGGAAGTGCCGACCTTCGTGTTCTGGGCGCTCGACGACGCCGCGCTGCTGCCCGGCCTGCTCGAAGGACTCGACGAGTACGTGCCGAAGCTGGAGATCAAGAAGGTGCCGAACGCGACCCACTGGATCGTGCACGAGCAGCCGCAGTTGGTTGCGCGCGAGATCGAGGGATTCCTGCAGCGGAATCAGTAGATCGGCGGCTCGCCTTCGGGCCGCGTCTTGAAGCGGCGGTGCACCCAGTAATACTGGGACGGCATCGTGTCGATGTAGCCCTGCAGCCGCTCGTTCATGAGCGCAGTGTCGGCCTCGACGTCGTCGGTCGGGAAGTTCTGCCAGGTCGGCAGGATCTCGATTTCATAGCCCTCGCGCGTGAGCTTCGACACCACCGGCACCACCTTGGCCTTGCCCAGCCGCGCGAAGCGCGACAGCGACGGCACGGTGGCCGCCTGCACGCCGTAGAAGGGCACGAAGATGGTCTGGTCGCGGCCGAAGTCCATGTCGGGCAGCAGGTACAGCAGGCCGCCCTTGCGCAGGCCCTGCAGCACCGGCTTGATGCCGTCCACCCGGTTGAGCGCCGCCACGTCGCCGAAGCGGGTGCGGCCCTCGCGGATCCAGGCGTCGATCATCGGATCGCGCTGCGTCGTGTAGATCGTGGCCGAGGGGCGCGCGGTGTGCATGGTGAGCGCGGTGGCCGCCGCGTCGAGGCCGTAGAAGTGCGGCGCGAAGAGGATCATCGGCGCATCGCCCTCGGCGATCTCGCGGATCTCCGAGGCCGCGCCCACTACCTTGAGCCGGCTCGCCACAGTCTTCTCTGGCGCATGCCAGAGCCAGCCACGATCGAGCCAGGACTGCGCCACGTAGACGAATGTCTCGCGCGCGATGGCGCGCCGCTCGGCTTCCGACTTGTCGGGGAAGCAGACCGCCAGGTTGGTGTCGACCACGCGCCGCCGTGGCACCGCCACGGTGTGCAGGATGCGCCCGAGGAACGCGCCGAAACCGCGCACCACGGGCAGCGGCAGCGGCGCGATCACGCGCATGAAGCCGATGCCGAGTCGGGAACCGAGGCTCATGCAGCTTCCCCTGCGGCGGCGACCACGCGCTCGGCGCGCGGTTCCTTGTAGCGGGCGTAGTCCCAGACGTACTGGCCCGGCAGGCTGTGGATGAGGCGGCCGATGGCATCGTTCATCGCGGCAGCGGCATCCTCGATGGGAGCGGACGGGTCGGTCAGCGCGGTGCCGACGATGGGCTCGAAGCGGATCACGTAGCCCGCGCCACGCGGCAGGCGTTCGCACACGCTCAAAAAGCAGGCCGCGCCGGTCTGCTGCGCGAGTCGGGGAAGAAGGGTCATGGTGTAGGCGGGCCGGCCGAGGAAGGGCGCCCACACGCCCTGCCCCAGCGGAGGCACCTGGTCGGGCAGGATGCCGGTGTAGCCGCCGCTGCGCAGCGTGCGGATCAGGCCGCGCACGCCGGTGTTGTTGGTGGGCAGGGTCTGCAGGCCGGGCCGGTCGCGCGAGCCGGCAGCGATCAGGTCGGCCATCCATTTCTTGCGCGCGGGGCGAAACAGCGCGGTGATCGGCCCGTAGGTCAACAGAAAGCGCTCGCCGATGGCCTGGCCGCACATCTCCCAGCTGCCGAGATGCGGCGCGACCAGGATCACGCCCTTCTTCGCCTGCATGGCCGCCTCGAAGGCTTCGACGCCTTCCCAGCGCACCACGCGGTTCAGCACGGTCTGTCCATGCGGACGCAGCCAGAGCCATGGCAGCTCGGACGCCATCTTGCCGGCGGCGGCGATGGCCGGGCGGTATTGCTCGGGGCCGAAGCCCGCGCTCTCGGCATTGGCCTTGAAGCGGCGGCGATAGCCGGGTGCGCTCCACCAGACCAGCCAGCCCAGCAATGCACCGAACCGATGCATCAGCGGCATCGGCACGCGGGCAAGCAGGCGGAACAGGGTGATCATCGAATACGGGAGGGAGTCAAAACACGGACGCGCGCGCATGGTATTGCGCGGCTCGAATAGAATGCAAATTGTCGCCGAGTTACGGAACAACTTGCAGGGCGACAAACACAAGCGCAGCAATGCGATTGTGCCGGGCCGAGAAATCGGCATCTGCTAAAGCGTTCGCCAGAGCTCCGCAGAGTTGGCAACGCGCCAAGTCAAATCAAGGAGTTTTGAACAAATGGCGAACGACTTCCTCTTCACGTCCGAATCCGTCTCCGAAGGCCACCCCGACAAGGTCGCCGACCAGATCTCGGACGCCATCCTGGACGCGATCTTCGAGCAGGACCCCCGCAGCCGCGTGGCCGCCGAGACGCTGACGAACACCGGCCTGGTCGTGCTGGCCGGCGAGATCACCACCAACGCGCACGTCGACTACATCCAGGTCGCGCGCGACACCATCAAGCGTATCGGCTACGACAACACCGACTACGGCATCGACTACAAGGGCTGCGCCGTGATGGTCTGCTACGACAAGCAGTCCAACGACATCGCCCAGGGCGTGGACCACGCGAGCGACGACCACCTGAACACCGGCGCCGGCGACCAGGGCCTGATGTTCGGCTACGCCTGCGACGAAACGCCCGAGCTGATGCCCGCGCCCATCTACTACGCGCACCGCCTCGTCGAGCGCCAGGCCCAGCTGCGCAAGGACGGCCGCCTGCCTTTCCTGCGTCCCGACGCCAAGAGCCAGGTGACGATGCGTTATGTCGATGGCAAGCCCCACAGCATCGACACCGTGGTGCTCTCCACCCAGCACAGCCCCGACCAGAGCGAGACGCCCACCAAGATGAAGGCATCGTTCAACGAAGCCATCATCGAGGAGATCATCAAGCCGGTGCTGCCCAAGGAGTGGCTGAAGGACACGCGCTACCTGATCAACCCGACCGGCCGCTTCGTCATCGGCGGCCCGCAGGGCGACTGCGGCCTCACCGGCCGCAAGATCATCGTCGACACCTACGGCGGCGCCTGCCCGCACGGCGGCGGCGCGTTCTCGGGCAAGGACCCGTCGAAGGTCGACCGCTCGGCCGCCTACGCCGCGCGCTACGTCGCCAAGAACATCGTGGCCGCCGGCCTGGCGCGCCAGTGCCAGATCCAGGTGGCCTACGCCATCGGCGTGGCACAGCCGATGAACATCACGGTCTACACCGAAGGCACGGGCGTCATCCCCGACGAGAAGATCGCCGAACTGGTGCGCGAGCATTTCGACCTGCGTCCGAAGGGCATCATCCAGATGCTCGACCTGCTGCGCCCGATCTACCAGAAGACCGCCGCCTACGGCCACTTCGGCCGCGAGGAGCCCGAGTTCACCTGGGAAGCGACCACCCAGGCCGCCGCACTGCGCGCGGCAGCCGGCCTCAAGTAAGCAAGAGAAAAAGATGGTGGGGCGTCAGAAGCGGTAGGCGCCGCTCAGCCCCACCGTCCAGTTGCGGCCCGGCGCCGGCTCGTAGTAGCGGCCGTTGCCTTCGTTGACGATCACCGAGCCCACGTAGCGCCGGTCGAACAGGTTGTCGACGCGCGCGAAGGCGTTGAACTCCCAGCGCTCCCACTTCTTCAGGTAGCCCGCATACACCGCCGCCACGGCGTAGCCCGGCGCGCTCGCCGTGTTGGCGTCGTTGGCCTGGATGCGCCCGAGCGCGCGCATCTCGATGCCGGCGCGCCAGCCCTCGGGCGGCACCCAGCCCAGCGACGCGAACAGCGACTGCCGCGCGATGCCAGGAATGCGGTTGCCCGCAGCCACGGTGTTCGCGGTGCCGCACGGAGACGGCGAGCAGAAAGCGTCGCGATAGGTCGCGTCCAGCCACGTGTAGGCCAGTTGCGTGCGCCAGTGGTTCGCTGTCTCGTGCTGCCAGCCCAGTTCGAGGCCGTTGCGCTTCGTGCGGCCCGCGTTCTGGAAGGTGGCGCGGCCGCCGACGTTGGTGTCGGTCACGATCTCGTCGCGCGTGCGGGTCTGGAACAGCGCTGCCGTGAGCAGGCCGCCGGCGAGCCGCGCCTTGGCGCCGATCTCGATGCTGTCGTTGACCGACGGGCGCAGTGCGAAATTGAGGCCGCTCGCGCCGTTGGCGCGGTAGGAAAGCTCGTTCAGCGTCGGCGTCTCGAAGCCGCGCCCGATGGAGCCGTACAGCGCCAGGTCCTGCGTCGCCTGGTAGCGCAGCGAGGCTACCGGCAGGGTCTTGCTGTAGCGCGCGCTGCCGCTGTCGTCGCGGTTGGTGCCGACGATGTAGCGGTCCTGCGAGTCGAAGTGCACGCTGCTGCGGCGCACGCCAGCCTCGAGCGTCCAGCGGTCGGTGAGCCGCCATGTGGCCTGCGCGTACGGGTCGAGGTTCCATGCCTCGTTGAGCTCGTTGCGCCGCAGCCGTCCCCGCACGCCGAGCACGGGAGCCGACACCGGCCCGAGGTAGTTCTCGTAGCCCCGGCGCTTTTCGCGCAGGCTGTCGTAGCCCAGGCCGGCCACGATGTCGAAGGGCCGGCCGGCCAGGGTGAGCGCGGCGTTCCAGCGCAGGTCGACACCGCCGTACTGGCGCGAAAGATCGATCACGCCGCCCGCGTGCAGCGGGTTCTGCTGCGCAGACGGCGGGATCGACTGGAACTGCACGGTCTTGCGCTGGCCGCCGTAGACCATGAGCCGCAGCCCCTGCGTGGCGTCGATGCGGTGCTCGTAGAGCAGGCCGGCCTGCGTCTGCTCGACCGTCTTGCGCGTGTCGTACTGCGTGGCCAGCGGCGCGTTGCGCGGCGCCAGGGCGTACTGGTCGGCGGTGAGGCCCAGCGGGTCCTGCGCGGCTATGCGCACGCTGTTGAACACCAGCGTGAGCCTGTCGCCGTTGTCCAGCGCGATGCCGAGCTTGCCGTTGGCGATGTCGCGCTTCGCGGCGCTGTGCTCGCGCCAGCCATCGGTGTGGAAGCGGCTCGCGTCGAGCAGGTAATCCACCGCGCCCTGCGATCCGCTGAGCTTCAACGACTGCCGCCAGGTGCCGAAGCTGCCGCCCGCGAGCGAATACGACAGGCGCGGCGGCCCCTCGCCCGAGGCGGTGAAGGCCTGCACCACGCCGCCTGAGGAGTTGCCATAGAGGGCGGAGAACGGTCCGCGCAGCACTTCGACGCGGTCCAGCGAGCCGATGTCGATGTTCGATGTCTGGCCCTGCCCGTCGGGCAGGGTCGCGGGGATGCCGTCGACGTAGAGGCGCACGCCGCGCACGCCGAAGGTCGAGCGCGCACCGAAGCCGCGGATGGAAAGCTGCAGGTCCTGCGCGTAGTTCAGCCGGTTCTGCACCTGCAGGCCCGGCACCGCGCCGAGGCCTTCGGACAGGTTGACCTGCAGGCGGCTGTCGCGCATCTCGTCGCCATCGACGCGGTCGACCGAGCCGGGCACGTTGAAGGGTGCGACCTCGCCTCGGGGAACGGATACGGTGATCTCGCGCAGGCTCGGGGCGTTGCTGCCGGGGCCCGGGCCGGCGGCGGGCTGATCCTGCTGCGCCCGCGCGGCCGGCGGCGCGGCGAGCAGAAGGAGGAGGCCGGCGGCGGTGAAGGCAACGGGCGCGAGGTTCTTCATCGCGCCGATTCTGCTTTGGCGCGCCGGCCGCGCGTGTCGCGGTGGCGCGACTCTCAGGGAAAACTAGGACTCGCTGGCCTTCTCGGCCCGCTTCCTGCACCAGCCGTACCAGACGCACACCACGCACGGGATGCCCAGCGCGATCCAGGCCAGGACGTCGCCCAGGCCGCCGTCGCTGAAGAGCGCCGAGATCAGGCCGAAGGTGGTGAGCACGCCCAGCACGATGGGCCAGCCCCACATCTGCCAGAAGCCGTGATGATGGTGCTGCGGCTTCATGCCTGCGCCTTCATCGCCGGTGCCGGCTCGGGTTGCGAGACGCCGACGTGCTCGGGCTTGCTCTCTTCATGTTCCAGCACCTTCCTCGAGGCCGCCGGCGCGGTGTTGCCGCGCTTGAGCCACAGGTACAGGCCGCTGCCCAGTACGATGATGGTCGCGATGTCGAGCAGTGCCCAGATGATCTGCATCGGCATGCCGCCGTAGTCGCCGAAGTGCAGCGGCTGCGACACCAGCAGCGCCCACAGGTACCAGGGCAGCTTGGGCGATGCGGTCACCTCCGCCGTCTTGGCGTCGACCAGTACCGGCTGGAAGAGCTTCGACGTGAATGGTTCGTTGCCGCGCAGGAAGAAGGTCGTGTGGTGCGGGCTCGAGAACGACGTGCCGGGGAACGCGATGAACGACAGCTTCATGCCGGGCGTCGCCTGGATCGCGGCTTCCATCGAGCGCTGCACCGAGGCGCGGTCGTTCACCGCCACGACGGGCTCGTTCTTGTAGGGCGTCAGCAGCGCGCTGAGCTGGTCGTACTGCCAGTACTTGATGACCAAGTCGGCCCAGGTGTTGATCATGCCGGTGGCGCCCACCACGAACACCCACACCAGCGTGACGATGCCCAGCAGGTTGTGCAGGTCGAGCCATTTCAGGCGCGGACGCTTCTCGCGCCGCACCGTGCCGAAGTCGAGCTTGCGCATGAAGGGCGAATACAGCACCACGCCCGAGACCACGGCCACCAGCAGCAGCAGGCCCATGAACCCGAGGAACAGCTTGCCCGGCAGACCCGCGAAGAGGTCGACGTGCAGCTTGAACATCACGTACATGAAGCCCTCGTCGAACTTGGGCTGCGCGAGCACCTCGCCCGTGCGCGCGTCGACCGCGACCGACTTGAAGTCGTCCGTGGGCGCCGGCGTGGGCGTGAGCGTGACGAACCACAGGCCGTCATCGTCCTCGGGCTGCGAGGCGAACTGCACCACGCGGTCGGGGTGCCTGGCCTTCGCGACCTCGAGCACGCGGTCGAGGCTGACGCGCGGCGTGTCCGCCGGCATCTTCGGCGCCTCGACCTCGGTGCCCAGCAGGTGGCCGATCTCGTGGTGGAAGATCAGCGGCAGCCCGGTGATGCACAGCAGCAGCATGAAGACGGTGCACACGAGGCTGCTCCACTTGTGCACCCAGGCCCAGGTCTTGATCTTTCTGCTGTTCATGTCGTGGCTGTTCTATCGAGGAAGGGGTTCTAGAAACGGTAGGTCGCGCTGGCGACGATGTTGCGGCGCGCGCCGTACCAGCAGTCGCCGCGCGCGAGGCAGGTGCTGAAGTAGGTCTTGTCGGTGGCGTTGTTGATGTTCAGGGCGTAGCGCCACTTGGCCGACTCGTAGGCGAGCATCAGGTCGAGCAGTGCGACCGAAGGCACGTAGGGCCCCGCACCCGCGCCTTCCACATCGCGGAAGCCGCTCATGTAGCGCACGCCGGCGCCGGCCGAGAAGCCCGGCACGCCCGCGATCGAGAAGCGGTACTTGCCCCACACCGACACCTGGTTGCGCGGCGTGTCGGTGAGCTTGTGGTCGACGTCGATGTAGGTGTAGTTGGCGATGAGATCGAAGTCGCGCGCCAGGGTGGTCTTGAGCTCGAACTCCACGCCCTTGTTCTTCGTCGCGTCGACCTGCCGGCCATAGTTCGGATTGGTGCTGTCGAAGACGGTACGGTTCTTTTCCTTTAGCGAGTACACCGAGGCAGTGAAGCTCGTGGGCGAGCCCTGGGGCTGGTACTTGACGCCGGCTTCCACCTGTTCGCCGCGCAACGGCTTCAACAGCTTGCCGTCGGCGTCGGTGCCTGCCTGCGGGGTGAAGGATTCGGTGTAGCTCAGGTAAGGCGACAAGCCGGAGGGCAGCGCGTACATCACGCCCAGGCGGCGCGAAGTGGCGCTCGTCGTTTCAGAAGCACTGCCCGCCGTGCCGGCGGTGCTGCGGTCATGGCGCAGCCCGGCAACGAAGATCCAGTTGTTCCACTTCATCTGGTCCTGCACGTAGATGCCGGCATTGCGCTGCGTGGTGCGGGGCTTGCGCGTCAACTCGGTGACCGGCACGTAGCCGAGGCCGTAGACCGGTGCATAGGCGTCGATGGTGCTGTAGACCGAGCCTTCGGTCTTGTCCTGGCGCTGGCGGGAGTACTCGGCCCCCACGAGCAGCGTGTGGCGCACCGCGCCGGTGTCGAAATGGCCTTCGACGTGGTTGTCGATGCCGGCCATGCTGGTCCAGGCCAGCGACTTGTCGTTGTAGCGGCCGAGCAGGCGCTGGCCGACCGGGTCGAGCGACCAGCCGCCGGGCTCGGAGAACGAATCGGCGTAGTGGTAGTGCGAGTCGTTGAAGGTGCGCGACGCGCGGAAGTTCTGCCGGAAGGTCCACCGGTCGCCGAACTTGTGCTCGAACAGCCAGCCGAAGGTCTTGCGCTCGGTGTCGTAGCCGTCGCCCGGCTCGCCGATGAAGCGGCTCGACGGCAGCGGGCCGTTGACGTTCGGCAGGATCGTGCCCTGCCACGGGAAGAACTGCGAGGTGCTGCCGGTCTTGTCCTTCTGCCACAGGGCCTGCAGCGTCAGCGACGTGGCGGCGTTCGGCCGCCAGGTGAGCGACGGCATGATGAGGGAGCGGTCGTCGGGAACATGGTCGACCTGCGTGTCGGACTTGCGGTGCAGCGCCACCAGCCGGTACGACCAGTCGCCGTCCGCCGTCAGGGGGCCGGTCAGGTCGGCCTGGATCTGCTTGCGGCCGAAGGAGCCGAACTGCACGCCGACCTCGCGGTAGGCCTCCTGCTGGGGCCGCTTGCTGACCATGTTGACCACGCCGCCCGCGGTGCCCGCTCCGAAGAGCATCCCGGAGGGCCCGCGCAGCACTTCGAGGCGCTCCAGGGTGTAGGGGTCGGGCCGCGCGGTGGCGGTGTACCAGCCGGAGGAGTAGGTCTGCAGGCCGTCGAGGTAGATGGTCGGGTCGCTGCCGCGCACGGAGAAACTGTCAGAACGGGAATCGATGCCGTAGGCGTCGGAACGCACGCCCGCGGCGTAGGTGAGCGCGTCCTGCAGGTTGGTCGCGCCCTGGTCGACCATCTGGTCGCGCGTGACCACCGTGACGGACTGCGGCGTCTCGGCAAGCGGCGTGTCGGTCTTGGTGGCAGTGACGGCGTTCTTCGCTCGGTAGCCGATAACGGGCGTGGTCGCCGTCTCGGCCCCGGCATCGACCCGCACTTCCGGCAGCGAGGCTGCATTCGTCGTCTGGGCCAGCACCTGATGCTGTGTGTAGACCGCCAGGCATCCCGCCAGCACTGATGCGACCCTGCGCCGCGCCACCAACCTCTTCATTCCCGCTCCGCTCCTCTACAAATTAATAAGAACGATTCGCATTTTATGCGTGACAAATTTCCGCCTTCCCGAATCACCGCCTTGGATGAAGGGCGTTGCGTTGCGAAATTGCGTCTTCTGCGCGAAGGCGAAACGGCTACGATGCCGCCCGCACGCTCACCGTGCGTTGGCAGCCTTCATGCTCAAGCTCATCGCCCTTCTGTTTCCCGCATCGCGCGGTCCGGCTCTGCGGCTGATGGCGCTCGTGGCGGTCGCCGCGCTCACCGGCTGCGCCGGCCTGCCGCCGCGCACGCCCGAGCCGCCCACGCTGGCCATCCCCGCCTCGCCGGTCACCGAACTGGGCCGCGCGGCCATCAGCCTCAACACCCCGCCCGACGGCCTTAGCAGCATGCGGCCGCTGATCGAGGCCTCCTTCGCGCTCGACGCGCGGCTCGAGCTGATGCGACGTGCGAAGTCGTCGCTCGACATCCAGACCTACCAGCTCGGCAACGACAAGACCGGCCGCCTGCTGCTTCGCGAGATGCGCAACGCCGCCCGCCGCGGCGTGCGCGTGCGGCTGCTGCTCGACGACTTCTACACGGCAGGCATGGACCGCCTGCTGCTCGGCCTCGCAGCCGAGCCCAACGTCGAGGTGCGGCTCTTCAACCCCTTCGTGAATGCGCGCGACCATTCCTCCGGGCGCTGGCTGGAGTTCTTCTCCGACTTCCGCCGGCTCAACCACCGCATGCACAACAAGCTGTTCGTGGCCGACGGTGCCATGGCCATCGCGGGTGGCCGCAACCTCGCGGACGAGTACTTCCTGCGCAGCGAGAGCGCCAACTTCATCGATTTCGAGTTGCTCCTGGCCGGCCCCGTGGTGCCCGAATCCGCCGCCATCTTCGACACCTACTGGAACAGCGACGTGGTCTACCCGCTGCAGCGGGTGGCCGGTACCAGCCGCACGCCGCAGGCGCTGAAGGCCGATTTCGAGGAAGCGACTTCCCCCGCCCACGCGCCGCCGCCCGACCCGCTGCCGTTTTCCGACCTGCTCGGCGATCCGCCGCTGGGCGCGCAGCTTGCCGACATCGACGAGGCGAAATGGATGCGCGCCGAGGCCCACGCCTCCGCGGACAGCCCCAACAAGGCGCTGGGCGTGATGGCCCACCCGGTCGAGCCGCTCGCGCAGCGCTTCCACGAGATGCTGGCCACGGCCCGTTCGAGCGTGGTCGTGATCTCGCCCTACTTCATTCCGGGCGACGAGGGCATGGAGCGCATCCGCATGGGCCGCGAGCATGGCGTGAACATCACCGTCATCACCAACTCGCTGGCCGACAGCGACGAGCCGCTGGTCAACATCAACTACAACCGCTACCGCGTCGACATGCTCAAGCTCGGCGTGAACCTGTACGAGGTGAGCACGCAGCAGTTGAAGCGCAGCGACCAGTTCCGCACCCTGCTCAAGAAGGCGCGCGGGCGGCTGCATGCCAAGCTGGCGCTGGTCGACCGGCAATGGGTGCTGCTCGGCTCCATGAACCTCGACCCGCGCTCCGCCCGCCTGAACACCGAGTTCGGCGTGCGCGTGCGCAGCTTCGACCTGACCCAGGCCCTGCTCTTCGCCTACCAGCTCGACGACATCGAGGGCGTGTACCGCGTCACCCTCAAGCCCGACGGCCAGAGCGTGCAGTGGGTCGGTACCGGCGACGTCGACAACGAGGTGCTGGACAGCGAACCCGACTCGAGCATGCTGACCCGGCTGCAGCTGCTGCTTTTCTCGTGGTTCGTACCCACCGACCAGCTGTAGCAGCGGCGAAGCCCGCTCCTCAGCCCGACCCGCCCTCGCCATAGAGCCCGATGATCAGCGAGCGCAGCCACGCGATGGCTGGGTCCTTGTGGAAGCGGCCGTGCCAGAACAGGTTGATCGCGATCTCCGGCAGCTTCGCCGGATGCCGCACGTAGGACAGGTCGAAGGGCCCCGCCAGTGCCTGCGCGAGTCTCTCGGGCACGGTTGCGACGAGGTCGGAGTCGTGCAGGATGTGCCCCACGGCCACGTAGTGCGGCACGGTCAGCACCACCTTGCGCGTGATCTTCTTGCGGTCGAGGAATTCGTCTGCCTTGCCGTGGCCCGTGCCGTCCGAAACCACCACGACGTGATCGGCGGCGGAGAAGTCGTCGAGCGCCACCTTCTTCCTGCCGTCCAGCGGATGGCCGCGCCTGAACATGCACACATAGTTCTGCCTGAAGAGCCTGCGCTGGAAGTAGCCCGCCTTCAGCTGCGGCAGCAGGCCGATCGCGAGGCTGACGTGGCCGGCCTCCATCTCGTCCTGCAGGTTCACCGCCGTGTTGCGCACGGTGCTCAGCGACACGTTGGGCGCGACGCGCGCGATCTCCTTCATCAGCCTGGGCAGGAAGTAGATCTCGCCGATGTCCGTCATGCCGACGGTGAAGGCGCGCTTCGACGTGGCCGGATCGAACGAGGCCTTCTGGTTCATCGCCGCGTGGATGACCTGCAGCGCGCGCGCCGTCGGCTCCGCGAGCTGCTGCGCATAGGGCGTGGGCTCCATGCCGTTGGGCGTGCGCAGGAAGAGCGGATCGTCGGTGAGCTTGCGCAGCCGCGCCAGCGCGTTGCTCACGCCCGGCTGTGAGAGACCGAGGCTGCTGGCCACCTTGGAAACCCGGCGGTCGACGAGCAGCTGCTGGAAGACGACCAGGAGGTTGAGATCGATGTCCTTCAGCTCCATCGCCGGCCTCTCACATTCTTGAAATCAATATGAACTATTGATCACATTCTATTGAGCGATGACGCCCGAATGCGGATCATCGACGCACCCACGAGAGACGAACGCCGCCCTCCACCGGACGGCCAAGGAGACACAAGAATGGACGACACCGCATCGGCGGTCTTCCCCCAGAAGATCCACTGGGAGAGCCAGGGCACCAGCCGCATCCCCTTCATGGCCTACACCGAGGCCGACCTGCACCGCCAGGAGCTGGAGCGCTTCTTCTATCGCAACCACTGGAGCTACGTCGGCCTGGAGGCCGAGATTCCCGCTGTCGGCGACTTCAAGCGCACGGTGGTGGGCGAGCGCTCGGTGATCATGGTGCGCGATGCGGAAGACTCCATCAGCGTGGTCGAGAACGTGTGCGCCCATCGCGGCATGCAGTTCTGCCGCGAGCGGCACGGCAACCGCAAGGAAGGCGGCTTCACCTGCCCCTACCACCAGTGGAACTACACGCTCACCGGCGACCTGCAGGGCGTGCCCTTCCGCCGCGGCGTGAAGCAGGACGGCAAGGTCAACGGCGGCATGCCGGCCGACTTCAAGCCGGCCGAGCACGGCCTCAACAAGCTCAATGTGGCGCGGCGCGGCGGCGTGGTCTTCGCGGCCTTCGACCCCGAGGTCGAATCGCTCGAGGACTTCATGGGCCCGGAGATCCTCGGCTACTTCGACCGGCTCTTCAACGGCCGCAAGCTCACCATCCTCGGCTACAACCGCCAGCGCATTCCGGGCAACTGGAAGCTCATGCAGGAGAACATCAAGGACCCGTACCACCCGGGCCTGCTGCACACCTGGTTCGTGACCTTCGGGCTCTGGCGCGCGGACAACAAGTCGGAGCTGAAGATGGACCGGCACCACCGCCACGCCGCCATGATCTCCACGCGCGGCGCGAGCGGCAAGGCAGACCAGGTGACCCAGGTGTCGAGCTTCAAGGAAAGCATGCAGCTCAACGACCCGCGCTTCCTCGACATCGTGCCCGAGCCCTGGTGGGGCGGGCCGACGGCGGTGATGATGACGCTCTTCCCGAGCGTGATCCTGCAACAGCAGGTCAACAGCGTCTCGACGCGGCACATCCAGCCCAGCGGCCCCGGTGCCTTCGACTTCGTGTGGACGCACTTCGGCTTCGAGGACGACACGGAAGAGATGACGCAGCGCCGCCTGCGCCAGGCCAACCTCTTCGGCCCCGCGGGCTTCGTGTCGGCCGACGACGGCGAGGTGATCGAGCTCTCGCAGAAAGGCTTCGAGCAGAAGCCTTTTCACCGCACGCTCGCCGAGCTCGGCGGCCGCGAGGTCGGCGACACGGACCACATGGTCACGGAGACGCTGATCCGGGGCATGTACGAGTACTGGCGCAAGGTGATGGAGGCTTGAGCGATGGACTTCCAGGAATACTTCGAGCTTTCGCAGCTCTACGCCCGCTACGCCCAGGCCGTGAGCTCCAGCCAGTGGGAACTGTGGCCAGAGTTCTTCACGGAAGACTGTGTCTACCGGCTGCAGCCGCGCGAGAACCACGAGCGCGGCTTTCCTCTCGCCACGCTTTCCTTCGAGAGCAAGGGCATGCTGAAGGACCGTGTGTACGGCATTCGCGAGACCCTCTTCCACGACCCGTACTACCAGCGCCACGTGGTGGGCGCGCCGGTGGTGCTGAAGGCCGAACCCGGGCGCATCGAGTCGGAGGCCAACTACGCCGTCTTCCGCACCAAGCTCTCGGAGCTTTCGAGCGTCTTCAGCGTGGGCCGCTACATCGACGTGGTGGTGCGCACCGAGGAGGGCCTGAAATTCGCCTCGCGCCAGGTCATCTACGACAGCGAAATGATCCCGAACTCCGTCATCTATCCGATCTGAGGACCGCCATGAGTGAGCTGCAATGGACCGACGCCGCCGCGGTCGACGACGTACCGGCGGACGACGTGATCGCCGTCCTCGTGGGTGGCAATGAAGTCGCGCTCTACAGCGTCGAAGGCAATGTCTACGCCACCGACAACATCTGCACGCACGGGCATGCCCGCCTGTGCGAAGGCTTTCTCGAAGGGCACGAGATCGAGTGCCCGCTGCACCAGGGCAAGTTCGACGTGCGCAACGGCAAGCCCACCTGCGCGCCTGTGACCGAAGCGATCCGCTCCTATCCCGTGAAGATCGAGGGCGGGCGGGTGTTTCTTTCGCTGGGCTGATCTGCAACGGTACGAACCATGAGCGCTGAAGAAAAGACGATCGCGATCGTCGGCGCCGGCCAGGCCGGCGGATGGGCCGCGCAGACACTGCGCAGCGAAGGCTTCGGCGGCAGGATCGTGCTGATCGGCGACGAGGCGCATCGCCCCTACGAGCGCCCTCCCCTGTCGAAATCGGTTCTCGCCGGTGAAGCCCTTCCAGAGACGACCAGCCTGCAGAAGCCCGAAGCCTTCGACGCGCTCAACGTGGACTGGCGCCCGGGAGTGAGCGCGACGCGCATCGACAGCGCGGCGAAGCGACTGCACCTGAGCGGCGGCGACGTCGTCGGCTACGACAAACTGATTCTCTGCCCCGGCGGCCGTGCCCGGCGGCTGGGCATTCCCGGATCGGAGCTGCCCGGCGTCTTCACGCTGCGCAACCTCGACGATGCCGCGGCGCTGGGAGCCGCGCTCATGCCGGGCAGGCGGCTGCTGGTCATCGGCGGCGGATGGATCGGGCTCGAAGTGGCCTCGACCGCCCGCAGGAAGGGGCTGGAGGTCACGGTCGTGGAAGCGATGCAGCGCCTCTGCGAGCGCACCGTTGCGCCGGAGATCTCCGGCTACCTGCTTCGGCTCCACGCCTCGCACGGCGTTCATGTCGAACTGGGCATGGGCATCGAGCGCCTGGCGCAAGGCGCGGACGGCAACGGCCTGATCGCCACGCTCGTCGACGGACGCACGCTGGCATGCGACGTGGTGCTGGCCGGCATCGGCCTGATCGCGAACGACGAGCTCGCGCGCGAGGCCGGCCTGCAGTGCGAAGGCGGCATCGTGGTCGACTCGCAATGCCGCAGCTCCGACCCGGACATCCTCGCCGCCGGCGACGTCGCCGTCTGGCACTGCGAGCGCGCCGGCCGGCGGATGCGGCTGGAGTCGTGGCAGAACGCGCAGGAGCAGGGCATCGCGGCCGCGCGCTCCGCACTGGGCATCGCGGTCGATCACCAGCCGCTTCCGTGGTTCTGGTCCGACCAGTACGGCATCAACCTCCAGATATTCGGCATGCCGGCGCCGGGGCATCGCGCCGTGGTGCGCGGCGACATGGAGAGCGACAGCTTCGTCGTGTTCTTTCTGGATGGCGGCAAGGTCGCCGCCGCGCTGGGGCCGAACGCGGCGCGCGATCTGCGGTTTGCGCGAAGGCTCATCGAGCGCGGCACCGAGGTCACGCCGGAGCAGCTTGCCGATCTTCAGGTGCCGCTGTCCAGGCTCTGAGCGGCGCCGAGGCAGCCCGGAGCTACCAGGAGGCCGCGTGGCCGGGCCCTGACGGATACCGGATGCCGCCATCCTTGCCGCTGGGCTCGAACATGTAGCCCACGCCCCATACCGTCTGGATATAGGAAAACGCCCCGTCCTCCAGCAGCTTGCGCAACCGGGAGACCTGCACGTCCAGGCTGCGGTCGAAGGCGCCGAGTTCGCGCCCGCGCGCCACCTGCGCGAGCTTTTCCCGCGACATCGGCTGGCCCGTGTGCCGCACGAGCACCTTGAGAATCGCGATCTGAACGGTGGTGATGCCGAGAATGCGCCCGTCCCTGCGAAGCGTGCGCGTGCCCATGTTGAATTCGAAAGGCCCGAAACGCACGACCTCGTTCGCGATCGAAGGTCCGCCCGGCTCCTCCTTCGGAGGGCTGCGCCGCAGGATCGCCTGAATGCGGGCACGCAGTTCCCGGGGATTGCAGGGCTTGCAGACATAGTCGTCAGCGCCCATCGTCAGGCCCGCGATCCTGTCGGCGTCCTCGGCCTTCGCGCTGAGCATGATGATCGGCGTGCGCGTGCCCGTGGCGCGCAGGCGCCTGCAGACCGAGAAGCCGTCCTCGCCCGGCAGCAGCACGTCGAGCACGATGAGGTCGATGGCGCGGCGCTGCAGGATCGACGAAAGCGCACTGCCGTTCTCGGCCTCGAACACCTCGTAGCCCTCCTGGGAGAGATAGCCGCCGACCAGTTGCCGCAGGCGCGGGTCGTCGTCGACGACCGCGATCGCATCGCAGCGATGGGAAGCGGTCATGCGAGCGGGTCTTTCGGTGGCGGGCTCCGATGGGCCTCGTTTCTCGAACTCATCGTTCCCCGCAGCCCGCGCGAGCCATCGGCCCTGCGTAAAATCAAATGCAAAATCATGGAAACCGGCTCGATCCGCCAAGTTCGGCATCGGCCCCAAGGCCGGGTGAAAAACCGGGATTTATAGGGCCGGGGCCGTTGATTGATCTAATCCATTAGCAGCCTCATGAGCGCCGTCCCGCGTGCCTCATCACTTGCCTGGCCCCGAAGAGCGACTTGCCGGCCTGGCGAGCAGCGGCGTCGGGCCTGAATCATCGATCCGTGCATCGACTGATGGCCCCGGTTCCCTGCCTGGCCAACACGCGAGAGATCTGGAAACCTGCCCCTCCCGCGCCTCCGGAAGCCACCTCCTGCCGCATCGGCGACAGAAAGAGCACGGCCGTGCGATTTCGGATTTCCTGACTGCGGAACTGGCGCCAGCGGCCGCCCAGCCTTGAAACGTCATCGATTGCCCTTATGATTAGCACTCGCTGCTGACGAGTGCTAACAACCCTCGCTTCCAGCTGATGGGCTGCCGGCCTCCGGTCCGGCGCCCGACCACAAACCCGTTTCTTATCCATACATCCAGGAGATGCAATGAAACTTCGTCCTTTGGCCGATCGCGTGATCGTCAAGCGTGTTGACAGCGAAACCAAGACCGCATCGGGCATCGTGATTCCCGACGCAGCCGCCGAGAAGCCCGATCAGGGTGAAGTCCTGGCCGTGGGCCCGGGCAAGCGCAACGACAAGGGCGAACTGGCAGCTCTGACCGTGAAGGTCGGCGACCGCGTCCTGTTCGGCAAGTACAGCGGCCAGACCGTCAAGGTCGGCGGCGACGAGCTGCTCGTCATGAAGGAAGACGACCTGTTCGCGGTCGTCGAGAAGTAATTCAACAGATCCCCATTCGGAGTAATTAGACATGGCAGCAAAAGACGTAGTCTTCGGCGGCGAAGCCCGCGCACGCATGGTCGAGGGTGTGAACATCCTGGCCAACGCAGTCAAGGTGACCCTGGGCCCCAAGGGCCGCAACGTGGTGCTCGAGCGCTCGTTCGGCGCCCCCACCGTCACGAAGGACGGCGTGTCGGTCGCCAAGGAAATCGAACTGAAGGACAAGCTCCAGAACATGGGCGCCCAGCTCGTGAAGGAAGTGGCCTCCAAGACCAGCGACAACGCCGGTGACGGCACCACCACCGCGACCGTGCTGGCTCAAGCCATCGTTCGCGAAGGCTTCAAGTACGTGGCCGCCGGCATCAATCCGATGGACCTGAAGCGCGGCATCGACAAGGCAGTGGCTGCCCTGGTCGAAGAGCTGAAGAAGGCTTCCAAGCCCACCACCACGTCGAAGGAAATCGCCCAGGTCGGCTCGATCTCGGCCAACAGCGACGAAACCATCGGCAAGATCATCGCCGACGCGATGGACAAGGTCGGCAAGGAAGGCGTGATCACCGTGGAAGACGGCAAGTCGCTGGACAGCGAACTGGACGTCGTCGAAGGCATGCAGTTCGACCGCGGCTACCTGTCGCCCTACTTCATCAACAACCCCGAGAAGCAATCGGCGATCCTGGACAACCCGTTCGTCCTGCTGTTCGACAAGAAGATCAGCAACATCCGCGACCTGCTGCCCACGCTGGAGCAAGTTGCCAAGGCCGGCCGTCCGCTGCTGATCATCGCTGAAGAAGTCGAAGGCGAAGCCCTGGCTACGCTGGTGGTGAACACCATCCGCGGCATCCTGAAGGTCGTGGCCGTCAAGGCTCCTGGCTTCGGCGACCGCCGCAAGGCCATGCTGGAAGACATCGCCATCCTGACGGGCGGCAAGGTCATCGCCGAAGAAGTGGGCCTGACCCTCGAGAAGGTGACCCTGGCCGACCTGGGCCAGGCCAAGCGCATCGAAGTGGGCAAGGAAAACACGATCATCATCGACGGCTCGGGCGCTGCTCCGGACATCGAAGCCCGCGTGAAGCAGATCCGCGTGCAGATCGAGGAAGCCACCAGCGACTACGACCGTGAGAAGCTGCAAGAGCGCGTGGCCAAGCTGGCCGGCGGTGTTGCCGTGATCAAGGTCGGCGCTGCCACCGAAGTCGAAATGAAGGAAAAGAAGGCTCGCGTCGAAGACGCCCTGCACGCCACCCGCGCTGCAGTGGAAGAAGGCGTGGTTGCCGGCGGCGGCGTGGCTCTGCTGCGTGCCAAGCAAGCCGTGGGCGACAAGGTCAAGGGCGACAACGCCGACCAGGACGCCGGCATCAAGCTGGTGCTGAAGGCCATCGAAGCTCCCCTGCGCGAAATCGTGAACAACGCCGGTGGCGAAGCCTCGGTGGTGGTGAACGCGGTTCTGGCCGGCAAGGGCAACTACGGCTTCAATGCCGCCAACGACACGTACGGCGACATGCTCGAGCTGGGCATCCTGGACCCGACGAAGGTCACCCGCACCGCACTGCAGAACGCCGCTTCGGTGTCCTCGCTGCTGCTGACGACCGAAGCTATGGTGGCTGACGCTCCGAAGGACGACGCTCCTGCGGCCGGCGGCATGCCCGACATGGGCGGCATGGGTGGCATGGGCGGCATGGGCATGTAATTGCTCGCCCCCAGGCTGCGCGGCACTTCGTGTCCGCTACGCCTACCCCCTACCGGGGGCGACACCTGCGGACCGGCTAAGCCGGATCCGCGGTGTCCCGCGAAATGAAAAAAGCCCGTCTCCGACGGGCTTTTTTCATGGTCGTGGCAATCGTGCGGTTTACTGAAACTGGTCTCGCAGTGACTTGTACAGCGCCTGGAAGCGCGCGTGCCTTGTCCTGCGGACATCGGCACTCTCGATCGAGGGCACCAACTGCTGCTTCACCGGCGGCAGCGTGCAAACCTCCGCCACCGAGCCGCCATCGGCCAGCCACGCCAGCCGCGCCGCTCCTAGCGCCCCGCCCGTCTCGCTGCCTGCATAGAGCGTTAGCGTCACGCCGAAGATGTCGGCCAGCAACTGCCCCCACCACACGCTGCGGGCGCCGCCGCCGACCAGCGCCATCTCGCGCATCGGCATGTCTTCCGGCAGCCGCAGGGTGTCGAAGCCGTCGCGCAGTCCGAAGCTCACGCCCTCGACCACCGCATAGGCGATCTCCGCCGGCCCGTGCGCATGCGTGAGCCCGAAGAGCACGCCCTGCGCGTTGGGGTTGTTGTGCGGCGAGCGCTCGCCCGACAGGTACGGAAGGAACAGCGGGCAGCGTTCGCGCTGCGCCGGCGCAACGCTTGCGGCAGCTTCGAGCAGCGCCGCCTCGTCGGCGAACCTGAAAGTCTTGGCGGCCCAGCTCACCGCGCTGGCGGCCGAGAGCATCACCGACATCTGGTGCCAGCGCTTCGGCAGCGCATGGCAGAAGGCGTGCATCGCCTGCGCGGGGTTCGGCAGGAAGCGGTCGGTCGACACGAACACCACGCCCGACGTGCCTAGCGACACGAAGCCCTGCCCCGGCTCGACCAGCCCCATGCCAACCGCGCTCGCCGCGTTGTCGCCGGCGCCGCCGGCGATCTTGACGCCATCGGGCAGGCCCCATCGCCCGGCCAGTTCGGGCTTGAGCTGCGCCGACACCTCGCTGCCCTCGACCAGCCTCGGCATGTGGGCACGCGTCAGCCCCGTGGCAGCGAGCAGCTCGTCGGACCAGTCGCGCGCGCCCACGTCGAGCCACAGCGTGCCCGCGGCGTCCGACATCTCGCTGACGGCCTCGCCGCTGAGCATGAAGCGCAGCCAGTCCTTCGGCAGCAGCACGCGCGCGACGCGGCCGAAGACCTCGGGCTCGTGCTCGCGCACCCACAGCAGCTTGGGCGCGGTGAATCCCGGCATCGCGAGGTTGCCCGCGATCTCGCCGAGCCTGGGCACGGCACGCGCGAGCGCCTCGCACTGGGCGCCGCTGCGGCCGTCGTTCCACAGGATCGCGGGGCGCAGCACTTCGCCTGCTTCGTCGATCAGCGTGGCGCCGTGCATCTGGCCCGACAGGCCGATGGCGCGGACCGCCGCGAGTTCTTCGGGATGCGACTTGCCCAGCGCACGCATCACTTCTTCGAGCGCGTGCCACCACTGCTGCGGCGCCTGCTCCGACCACAGCGGCTGCGGCCGTTCGACGGTGAGCGGCGCACGGGCCACGCCCACGATGCGGTGATCGTCGGCGAGCAAGAGCGCCTTGAGCTCGGACGTGCCGAGGTCGAGTCCCAGATACAAGATGATCCCCTGTTTGTTCAGATTGCCGTGCTTTCGCGCGGCGGACTTACGAAGAACCCGCTTTCCCTTCAAGGAACACCGAGGAACCGGCTTTGCCGGGCCTGCGGTGTTGCCCCCGGAGAGGGGGTTGGCGAAGTGACACGAAGTGCGCGCAGCCTGGGGGAGAAGCTCATACCCCGAAGCGTGTGTCGGCCTGCTTGCGGAACTCGCTCGGCGTCATGCCCTTGATCTCGAGAAAGCGGCGGTTGAAGTTCGCCACGTTGTTGAAGCCCACCTGGTAGCAGATGTCGGTCACGTAGTGGTCGGTCTGCATCAGCAGGTGGCAGGCGCTGTTGATGCGCACGCGGTTGACGAAATCGGTGAAGCTGTTGCCGGTGGAGCGCCTGAAGAAGCGGCTGAAGCGGCTCTCGCTCATGCCCA
Source organism: Variovorax sp. 278MFTsu5.1 (assembly GCF_048305045.1). Taxonomy (NCBI): domain Bacteria; kingdom Pseudomonadati; phylum Pseudomonadota; class Betaproteobacteria; order Burkholderiales; family Comamonadaceae; genus Variovorax; species Variovorax sp. 278MFTsu5.1. The sequence continues at coordinate 1,416,198 of NZ_CP157622.1, read as the reverse complement.
GTTCGGCCGCCACGTCCGACATCGAGATCGGCTCGGCCATGTTGTTGGTGATGCGGTTGACGATGCCGTTGATCTGGTCGACCTGCGCGTCGCCGTCGGCCCCCTGCGCGCCCTGCATCTGCACGCTCGACAGCAGCCGGTAATCGGTGCACTGCGCCAGGTCGGCCATGAAGTCGAGGAACAGGCCCAGGCGGCGCACGCCGCGCGCGGCCTTGATGCGGTCCCAGTGCGCCTGCGCCTGCTGCGACATGCCGAAGAACTCGATGCCGTGGCGCGCCCGCTCCAGCAGCTGCATCACCTCGCGCAGCTCGGGAATCTGCGCCGCCGCGTGCTCGATGGGCTCGTGGCGGAACTGGATCACCCTGTCGCGCCCCGCCGCGCCGCCCTCGGGCACGTCCAGCGAGATCCAGTTGTGCGGCAGCCTCGGCCCGCACAGCACCAGATGCCCCGGCTGGAAGGGCCCGATCCAGTCGCCGATGAAGGCCTTGCCCGATGTCTCGGTGATCAGGTGCAGCTCGTACTCTTCATGGAAGTGCCACCGCACCAGCGGGCTCGGAAAGCCGTGCGCGAGACAGCGCACCACGCCGGTCTCTTCGGGAGCCTCGTAGCCCAGCGAGGGGGAGCGCGCGAAGTCGCGCTCCAGTTCGGGCTGACGCTGGCGGGGAATCGAGCGCTTGCGGGTGGACGTCGTCATGATGGCAGCCCGGCTCAGGGCCGGGAAGCAGCAGCAACAGCGGTATTTTGTGCCTTCGCCAGCGCGGCGTGAACCGCCTCCAGCGTCGGTGGATCGGCACCCTCGCGGGTGCAGTTGAGGGCGGCGGCGGTAGCGGCGAAGCCCATCACGCCCTTCCAGTCGTCGTCGGTCAGCGCGTCGAGCTGCCCGGGCTGCTCGATGCCGTGCGAGAGCAGCGCCACCGACAGCCCTGCCGTGAAGGTGTCGCCCGCGCCGATGGTGTCGACCACGGTCACGCGCGGCGCCGCCACGCTCAGCGGCGCGTGGCCGGTACGCCAGAGCGTCGCGCCGTCGCCGCCGCGCGTGACGATCACAACGCGAGCGCCGGCCTTCAGGCACTCGGCGGCCAGCGCATCCACCGGCTGGCCGGGCGCGAGCAGCTCGGCGTCCTCGTCGCTGAGCTTGACCAGGTCGGCCATGCCGAACCAGCCGTTCACGCGCTCGCGATAGGCGGCCATGTCGGTGATGAGGCTGGGCCGCACGTTCGGGTCGAACACGATCACGCGCTGCCCGCGGTTCGCCGCGACCAGGTCGGCGATGCGCGTGGCGGCCGGGTCCTGCAGCAGCGAGATCGAGCCGAAGTGCAGGAAGCGGCACTCCGCCGGCAACTGGGGCAGCGGCTCGGGCGCCCAGGTGGCGTCGGCGCTGCCTTGCGTATAGAAGGCGTAGCGGTTGGTCTGTGGCGTGCGCTCGACGAAGGCCAGCGTCGAAGGCGCGCCGCTGCGCAGGATGAAGCTGGTGTCCACGCCGTTGCGCTGCAGGAAGCCCATCAACCGCTCGCCGAACAGGTCGGTCGAGAGCTGCGTGAGAAAGCCCGTCGGCTGGCCCAGCCGCGCACAGGCCACGGCCGTGTTGAGCGGCGAACCGCCCTCGTGCCCGAGGAACGCCAGGGTGCCAGCCTCGCTGGCGGTGAAATCGATGAGGGCTTCGCCCGTGAGTGCAATGCGCATGGTGTCTGGATTCTGGCGCGGTCAGGCCGGCAGGTCGCGCGCGTCGGCGAGGAAGCCGCTTTCCGCGGCCAGCGTGGCGGGATGATCGAGCAATTCGGAAAACAGGCGCGGCGGAATGGTGATGGCGCCCACGCCGATCCGCAGCAGAGAAAGATAGGCCTCGCGCGAGCGGATGCTCGCCACCAGCAGCCGCGTGCCCGACGCGGGCCGCTGCGCGACCAGCGCCTGCATCTGCGCGATCAGCCCCAGCCCGTCGGCGCCGGAGTCTTCCAGGCGGCCGAGGTAGGGCGCGGCATAGGCGGCGCCCAGCTGCGCCGCGAAGTGGGCCTGCTCGGGCGCGTAAACCGCAGTCCAGGTGACGGGCACGCCCTGTTCGATGAGCCGCGCGCCGGCCGCGAAGCCCTGGCGTGTGGCCGGGATCTTCACCACCAGCTGGCCCGGCGCGAAGTGCGCGAGCAGCGCCCGCGCGTCCTCCAGCATGCCGTCGGCGTCCTGCGAATACACCTGCGCCTGCACCTGCCTGGCGCCCAGCTCGATGCAGCGGCGCAGCAGGCCGGGCACGTCGGCGCGGCCGATGCCGGCGCGCTTGAGCAGCGTGGGGTTGGTGGTCACGCCGTGCACCACCGGGTGCGGCAGGCAGGCCTGCAGCTCGGCCATGTCGGCGCTGTCGAGGTACAGGTGGAAGTCTTGGTTCATCGGGTCTTCAGCTCATGACGTTGCCGCCGTCGACATTGAGGGTCTGCGCCGTGATGTAGCGCGCCTCGTCGCTGGCGAGGAACACCGCCGCCCCCGCGATGTCGTCCGGCACGCCCATGCGTCCGAGCGGCACCGCCAGGCCGACCTGCCGCTTCTTCTCCCCGGGCTGCAGTCCTTCGGCCTTGGCGAACAGGCTGTCCACATGGTCCCACATCGGCGTGTCGACCACACCGGGAGCGATGCCGTTGACGCGGATGCCGTGCGGCGCCATGGCCAGCGCGGCGCTCTGGGTATAGCTGATGACGGCCGCCTTGGTCGCGCAGTAGTGCGACACCAGCGCCTCGCCGCGGCGCCCGGCCTGCGAGGCCATGTTGATGACCGAGGCGCCCTGCGTGCCGGCCTCAACCATATGGCGCAGCACCGCCTGCATCACGAAGAACATGCCCTTCACGTTGACCGCGAACAGCCGGTCGAACGAAGCCTCGTCGCTGTCGAGCAGCGGCGCGAGGTCGAATACCGCCGCGTTGTTGAACAGCGTGTGGACCGGCCCGAAGGCCACCTGCGCCTCGGCCAGCATGTGCGCGATGGCCTGCGTGTCGGTCACGTCGGCCGCGATGTAGGCCAGGCTGTCGGGGTGGCCCTGCTGCAGCGCGCGCACGGCCTCGGGTGCGGCGGGCGCGCGGTCGATCACCGTGCAGCGCGCACCTTCGGCGATGCAGGCCGCGGCCACGGCCAGGCCGATGCCGCCGCCCGCGCCGGTCAGCAGCACGTGCCTGCCCTGCAGCCTGCCGCTCATGGCTTGTGCCCCGCGGCCTGCACGAAGCGCGCGACGCGTTCTCCCGCGCGGCGCACGGCATCGATCAGCCGCGCATCGCCCGCGATGTTGCCCCACAGCCCCGCGTCGGAACACAGCGCGACCACAGGGTCGGCAGCGTCGCAGATCGCGTGCGCCACGGCCTCGTCCATGCCCTGGTCCTGGTAGGCGTAGGGCAGCGCGCCCTTGTGCCAGCGCTGCAGGAAGGCCAGGAACAGCGCGGGCAGCATCGCCACGCTCTCGATGGGCTGGCCGGCCGCGAGGCGCTCGCGCACCGTCGGCGCGATGAAGCCGGGGATCTTCGAGAAGCCGTCCGCCGCCACGCGCTGGTTGGTGTCGCGGATGGCCGGGTTGCCGAAGCGGTCGAGCACCACGTCGCGGTAGGCCGCAAGGTCGATGGGGCTGGGAGTCAGGCAGGGAATGACGTCGTCGGTGACGTAGTCGAAGGCCATCTCGCGGATGGCCGCGTCGTGCGTGCCTTCGTGGATGAAGCCGTGCCCCACCAGCGTGCCCGCCCAGGCAATGCAGCTGTGCGTGGCGTTGAGGATGCGGATCTTGGCCTCTTCGTACGGCTGCACCGACTCGACCAGCTCCACGCCCACGCGGCCCCAGTCGGGGCGCCCGACCGCGAAGTCGTCCTCGATCACCCACTGGATGAAGCTCTCGCCGGTGATGGCGGCTGCGTCGTCGCGTCCGGTGGCAGCCTTCACGCGCGCGCGCAACTCGGGCGGCGGGCGCGGCGTGATGCGGTCGACCATGGCATTGGGGCAGCGGGTGTTCGCGTTCACCCAGACCAGCAGGTCGGCGTCGCCCGCCAGGCCGATGAACTCCAGCAGGCCGGCGCGGAAGCGGTCGCCGTTGTGGCGCAGGTTGTCGCAGTTCAGCAGCGTCAGCGGGCCCGCGTTCGCGGCCTTGCGCGCACGCAGGATGGCGCAGACGGCGCCGTAGATGGTCACGCCGTCGCCACCCGTCTCGCCGCGCCGTGCGCGCTCCACGTCGGCCGCGAGGTCGCTGAAGGAGAGATCGAGCTTGCCCTTGTCGTCGAGGTAGTAGCCGGCCTCGGTCACGGTGAACGAGACGATGCGCGTCGAAGGCGCCGCGCCGCGCGCGATCACGCCCGCCAGCGAACGCTCCCAGGGCAGCACCTCGCGGATCGCGGAGATCTCTTCGTAGCGGTACTCACCCGCGGGCGAGACGGTTTCGAGCGTGTAGCGCCCGCCCTGGGCTTCGAGCGCCGCGACGACCTCGGCCATGTCCGGCCGGATGTTGGCGCCCGAGAGCGTCCAGCGGGTGTCGCCCGCGTCGATCAGCCGCTGCAGGTACACGGCCTGGTGGGCGCGGTGGAACGAGCCCAGGCCGAGATGGAGCACCGTGAACTCGGAAAGAGCCGGTGGAGTTTGCGCAATGGTCACGAGAAGGTCCGTTGAAAAGACGGTGGACAGGAGTAGATGGGTCAGGTCACGCGGCGACCGAGCGGCCCTCGCGGTTGAAGAGATGCAGCACCGACGGATCGAGCTCCACGGCCACGTCGTCGCCGGCCTGCAGCGGCGTGCGGTCGTTCTGCCGCGCGATCAGCGGCACGCCGCCCACGTCGACGTGGATGAGCGTGTCGGCACCCAGCGCTTCGACCAGCTCGACGCGCCCGAGCACGTCGGTCACTGGCGCGCCCTGCTTCGGATGCACGCGCAGCCCCTCGGGGCGCACGCCCAGGAAGCCGTCGGCGGGCAGCCTGCCGCCGGTCGCGGCGGAAAAGGAAGGAATGGCGTTGGCCGCCACCATGTTCATCGACGGCATGCCGATGAACTGCGCCACGAACTGGTTGGCCGGGCGGTCGTACAGCTCCAGTGGCGTGCCGACCTGCTCGATCAGCCCGTCCTTCAGCACCACCACGCGGTCGGCCAGCGTCATGGCCTCGACCTGGTCGTGCGTGACGTAGATGGTGGTTGCGCCGAGCGCGCGGTGCAGCTTGTGGATCTCCACGCGCGTGTTGCCGCGCAGTGCGGCGTCGAGGTTCGACAGCGGCTCGTCGAACAGAAACACCTTCGGCGCCCGCACGATGGCGCGGCCGATGGCCACGCGCTGGCGCTGGCCTCCCGAGAGGTCCTTGGGCGTGCGGTCGAGGTACTGCGTGAGATTCAGCGTCTTCGCCGCGTACTCGACCTTCGTCTTGATCTCGCTCTTGGAGACGCCCGCCAGCTTGAGCGCGAAGGACATGTTGTCGTACACGCTCATGTGCGGATAGAGCGCGTAGCTCTGGAACACCATCGCGAGGTCGCGCTTGCCCGAGGGTGCCCAGGTGATGTCCTTGCCGTCCAGCAGCAGGTTGCCGCTGGTGATCGGCTCCAGCCCCGCGATCAGCCGCAGCAGCGTCGACTTGCCGCAGCCCGAGGGCCCGACGAAGACGATGAACTCGCCCTTCTGGATCTGCAGGTCGACGCCCTTGATGATGTTGACTTCACCAAAGCTCTTCTTGATGTTCTTGAGTTCGAGGTAGGCCATTCACGACTCCTTGATGTTTTGCCAGCAGGCGAGCGATGCGCCGACGTTGTTCGAAAGCGCGCGGCGCAATCCGCGAGCTGCCGCGGAACCGGCTTTGCCGGGCCGCAGGCAGCGCCCCCTCGAGGGGGTTGGCGAAGCGACACGCAGTGCGCGAAGACTGGGGGTGTTCATTTCACGGCGCCGAAGGTCAGGCCCTGGACGAGTTGTTTCTGGCTGAACCAGCCGAACACCACGATGGGCGCGATGGCCATCAGCGAGGCGGCCGACAGCTTGGCCCAGAACAGGCCCTCGGGGCTGGAGTAGGAGGCGATGAGCGTGGCCAGCGTGCCGGCCTTGGCCGAGCTGAGGTTGAGCGCCCAGAAGGCCTCGTTCCAGCTCAGCACCAGGCACAGCAGGCCGGTGGATGCGAGCCCGCCCACCGACAGCGGCATCACCACGTGGCGGAACTCGGTCCACAAGTTGGCGCCGTCCATGCGCGCGGCCTCCAGGATTTCGGGCGGAATGTCCTTGAAGGCGCTGTAGAGCATCCACACCATGATCGGCAGGTTCGACAGCGTGAACACGATGGTCAGCGCGGTGAGCGAATCCAAGAGGCCCGCGGTCTGCGCGATCACGTAGATCGGCACCAGCGCGCCCACGGCCGGCATCATCTTGGTGGAGAGCATCCACATCAGGATGTCGCGCGTCTTCTTCGTGCGGAAGAAGGCCATCGAGTACGCGGCCGGCGCCGCGATCAGGAGGCCCAGGATGGTCGAGCCGAGGCTGGTGATGAGCGAGTTGCGCGCATACAGCAGGTAGTCGCTGCGGCGCTGCACCTCGCCGAAGTTGTCGAGCGTGGGCTCGAAGATGAAGAGCGGCGGTACATGGATCGCCTGCAGCTCCGTCTTGAAGGCCGTGAGGAACAGCCAGCCGAGCGGGAAGAACAGCAGCAGCGCGACGGCCCACGCGCCGACGGTGCGCAGCAGTTGCGGCAGGAAGTTGCTGGGAGCTTGTGTCTGTTGCATGGTGTGCGCTCCCTCAATCGAGGTTCTTGCCGATGATGCGGATGAGGAACACGGCCACGATGTTGGCCAGCACCACCGCGAACAGCGCGCCCGCCGAGGCCACGCCCACGTCGAAGTTCATGAGCGACTGCTTGAAGATCATGTAGGTCATGTTCGTGCTCTCGTTGCCCGGGCCGCCGTTGGTGGTGATGGCGATCTCGGCGAACACGCTGAGCAGGAAGATCATCTCGATCATGATCACCACCGCCATCGGACGCGCGAGGTGGGGAATGGTGAGATAGAAGAAGCGCTGGATGGCGCTCGCGCCGTCCATGCGCGCGGCCTCCATCTGCTCGCGGTCGAGCGACTGCAGCGAGGTGATGAAGATCAGGCAGGCAAAGGGCAACCACTGCCAGGCCACCATGATGATCACCGACAGCAGCGGCACGTCGGTGAGCCAGTCCACAGGCTCGGCGCCGAAGGCGCGCCACACATCGGCCAGGATGCCGTAGATGGGGTTCATCATCATGTGCTTCCACAGCAGCGCGTTGACAGCGGGCATGACGAAGAAGGGCGAGATCAGCAGCACCCGCACGATGCCGCGCCCCGGGAAGGGCTCGTTCACCAGCAGCGCGAGCAGCACGCCCAGCACCACCGTGATGACGATCACGCTGCCGATCAGCAGCAGCGTGTTCCACGTGGCCGGCCAGAAGTCGGGGTCGGTGATGAAGTAGTGAAAGTTCTCGATGCCCGCGAAGGTGCGCTCGCCGGGCTGCATGAGGTTGTAGTTCACGAACGAGAAGTACAACGTCATCACCAGCGGCACGATCATCCAGAGGAAGAGCGTGAGCACGGCGGGCGCCATGAGGGCGCGTGGCAGGAGTCTTTTCATTGTGTGTTCCTCTCTGGGGGCTGTTGCCCCCTCTCCCGCTTGCGGGAGAGGGTTGGGGTGAGGGCATGCGACACATGCGGTGGGCACGCCGCCCCCGCACCCTGCCCTCTCCCCGAGGGGAGAGGGTAAGAAAGCGGCTTACTTGTAGTAGCCCGCTTTCTTCATCTCACGTTCCGCCGCCGTCTGCGAAGTCTTCAGCGCCTGGTCCACAGTGACCTTGCCCGACAGCGCCGCACTCATCTGCTGCCCCACCGCCACGCCGATCGCCTGGAACTCGGGAATGGCCGCGTACTGCACGCCCACGTATGGCGACTTCGGCAGCGTGCTGTCCGTCAGGTTCGCGCTGTCGATCGCCTTCTTCTCGGCCGCCGCGAACTTGGCGACCTTCTGGAACTCGGGGTTCGCATACGTCGACTTGCGCGTGCCGGTCGGCACCGAGGCCCAGCCGGTTTCCTTGGCCACGAGGGCGATGTAGTCCTTCGACGTGGCCCACTTGATGAACTTCTGCGCCGCCTCGTCCTTGGTCGAGCTGGCCGGGATGGCCAGGTTCCACGACCACAGCCAGTTGGCGCCCTTGGGCGTGGCGGCGGTGGGCGCCTGCGCGAAGGCCACCTTGTCGGCCACCTTCGACTGCTTAGGGTCGCTGATGAAAGAGGCCGCGATGGTCGCGTCCACCCAGGCCGCGCACTTGCCTTCGTTGAAGAGCGCGAGGTTCTCGTTGAAACTGTTGGCCGAGGCGCCCGGAGGGCCGTCCTTCTTCATCAGGTCGACGTAGAAGGTGATCGCGTCCTTCCAGGGCTTGGTGTCGATCTGCGGCTTCCACTGCATGTCGAACCACTGGCCGCCGTTGGTGTTGACCAGCGTGGTCAGGAAGGCCATGTTGTCGCCCCAGCCCGGCTTGCCGCGCAGGCACATGCCGTAGACGCCCGCCTTCGGATCGTTGGCCTTGTCGGCGAACTCCTTGACCTGCGCCCAGGTGGGCTGCTCGGGGAACTTCACGCCCACCTTGTCGGCCAGATCCTTGCGGTACATGAGCATGGAGCTCTCGCCGTAGAAGGGCGCTGCATAGAGCTTGCCCTCGTTCGACAGGCCGTCGCGGATGGCGGGCAGCAGGTCGTCCACGTCGTAGGCGGCGTCGGTGGCGATGGGCTTGAGCCAGCCCTTCTTCGACCAGATCGGCGTCTCGTACAGGCCGATGGTCATCACGTCGAACTGGCCGCCCTTGGTGGCGATGTCGGTGGTCACGCGCTGGCGCAGCGTGCCTTCTTCCAGCGTGACCCACTTGAGCTTGATGTCGGGGTTGGCCTTCTCGAAGAAGGGGGTGAGCTTCTGCATCTCGATCATGTGGCCGTTGTTCACGGTCGCGATCACGAGCTCGGTGGCGGCCTGCGAGACGACGCCCGTACCGATCAGTGCGAGGACGAGGCCCGCTTTCAGAAAACGCTTCATGTTTGTCTCCTAGAGGTGAGCGACGCCCTGTTCCTGTCGGGTCGCCGTGCCGCGAATTCTGGAGAAGCACGCCTTCGGTTTTGGTACTGCCGCCGCCATCACCAGTACTTTCATGCACCAGTTGGCTAGTGAATTCCCTAGTTAACGCAATACAGCATGGAAAACAGCAGCACAAAGGCTTCAGGCGCCGCCCAGCAGCTGGCGCCGCAGCTGCGCCGCCGCGGGCGATAGCGCCCGGTCGGTGCGGGTGATCAGGCAGATCGGCGGCACGCGCACCGGCAACTCCACCGGCACCACGCGCAGCACGCCGAGACGGGCGTAGTGGCCGGCCTGCGAGGCGGGCATCACGGCCGCCATGTCGGAGTTCTCCAGCAAGGCGGTGATGGCAATGGGCGATGCCGTTTCGATGATGTCCAGCCGCTCCCGTATGCCCGCCTCGCGCATCGCCGCCTCGAAGCGCCCGCGCTGCGGCGAGCCCGGCGGCTGCAGCACCCACGACCAGCCCGCCATCTCGGCCAGCGTGACGTTGCCGCGCTCGAACACCGGGTGGGCCGCGCGCACCACCACCACCTGCGACTCGCCCAGGAGCGGCACGCTCGCGTACTTCGCCTCGTCGTGGCCGTCGGTGAGGCGGCCCAGCACGAAATCGACATCACCCTGCTCCAGCTGCGCCTGGATCACGTCGCTGGTCTCGACCACCACCGACACCGCCACCTGCGGATGCCTGCGGTGGTATTCCACCAGCGCCGGCGCCAGCAGCTGCGGCACCGCGCCCGGCACGCTGCCCACGCGCAGTGCGCCGCTGAGGCCCGAGCGCAGCGCCAGCATCTCCTCGCGGGCGGTGCCGAAGTCGCTGAGCACGCGGCGGGCGTAGCGGATCAGGATCTCGCCGTAGGGCGTGGGCTCCATGCCGCGCGCCAGGCGCTCGAAGAGCTTTTCGCCGAGCGAATCCTCCAGTTGCTGCAGCAGCTTGGTGGCCGCCGGCTGGCTGATGTTCATGGCCTCGGCCGCCCGGCCGAGGTGGCGATGGGCGTCGAGCCGGGCCAGCAGCAGCAGCTGGCGCGGCCGCACGAGGAGCATCAGCGAGGCGTCGGAGGGGCCTTGGGTCATGCACAAAAGTATATGGATCAGCAGGCTTTTTCGATTGGATCGTGCGGACGATGCTCCGTACGCTAGCCCCACTACAAGCAGGAGACAGACCCGATGAAGCCCTCTTTTCTCGCCCGCGCGGCAGGGTTGGCGGCCACCATGCTGCTCACGGCGGCGCCAGCCGGCGCACAGCAGCCGGCCTATCCCGACAAGCCGATGCGCATCATGGTCGGCGCCTCTCCTGGCGGCGGCACCGACATCCTGGCGCGCGTGCTGGCCGACAAGTTCTCGCCCGCGCTGAAGCAGCCCGTGGTGGTCGAGAACCGGCCGGGCGCCTCCAACACCATCGCGGGCGAGCTCACGGCCCGAGCGCCGGCAGATGGCGCCACGCTGCTGCTGGCCACCAACACGGCACAGGCGGTGGCACCGCACATCCTCAAGCTCAAGTACGACCCGCTGAAAGACCTGCAGCCCGTGGGCCTGGTGGCCGTGATGCCCAACGTGCTGGTCGTGTCCGCCAATTCGCCCTACAGGTCGGTGAAGGACCTGGTGGCGGCCATGGCCGCGAAGCCGGGCGGCTTCAAGTACGCCTCCTCGGGCATCGGCAGCACGCAGCACGTGGGCGGCGAGGCCTTCAACCTGGCGACAGGAATGAAGTCGATCCACGTGCCCTACAAGGGCAGTTCGCAGGCGCACGTCGACATCATCGCGGGCGAGGTCGACATGATGTTCGACAGCACCTCCTCGGCCATGGGCCAGATCAAGGCCGGCAAGTTCCGCGCGCTGGCGGTGAGCGCGCCGCAGCGCTCGCCCGAGCTGCCCGACGTGCCCACGCTGGCCGAACAGGGCATCAAGGGCGCCGACGTGTCGACCTGGTATGGCCTCTACGTCACGGCCGGCACGCCGCGCCCCGCGGTGGAGCGGCTGAGCGCCGAGCTCTCGCGCACCTTGAGGCTGGCCGACGTGCAGGCGCGCATCAAGGCGCTGGGCGGCGAGCCCGGTGGCCTGACCGGCGAACCCTTCGCGGCGATGAACCGGCAGGAGTTCGACCACTACGGCCAGCTCGTGCGCGACGCCAACATCAAGGCCGAATGAGGCGGCCGGTTCCTTCTCTTGATTCCTTCTCTTTTCTCCCTGCCCTTCAACCGTATCCGACCGACACCATGTCCCTCCCCTCCCCCAAGACTTCAGGCACGAGTTCCGCCAAGCCGCGCATCGCCGTGCTGCTCGGCGACCCGAGCGGCATCGGCCCCGAGATGGCGGTGAAGCTGCTCGCGCGGCAGCGCAATCTCGACGCCGCGCGCGTGCTGCTGATCGCCGACCCGGTCGTGCTCGCGTCCGGCGAGCGCATAGCGGGCGAAAAGCTGAACCCGCTGCGGGTCGACAGCCTCGATGCCGTGCGCTTCGAGGACGGGCGCCCCACCCTCCTCGCCATGGACTGGATGGAGGGTCGCGAGCCGGTGCTCGGCGAGTCGAACGAACACTCGGGCCGGGCCTCGTTCGAGGCGCTGGAGCTGGCCACGCTGGCGGTTCGGCGCGAACAGGCCGAGGGCATCCTCTTCGCGCCGCTCAACAAGCATTCGCTGCGCCTGGGCGGCCTGGTGCACGAGGACGAGCTGCGCTACATGCAGGAGCGCTTCGCGGTGGAAGGCTTCGTCTGCGAGTTCAACCTCACCGGCTCGCTGTGGACATCGCGCGTGACCTCGCACATTCCGCTGAAGGACGTGGCCAGCCACATCACGGTGCAGGGCGTGAGCGACGCGGTGAAGATCATCGCCAGCGCCTTGCGGCGCGCGGGCGTGGCGCATCCGCGCATCGCGGTGACCGGGCTCAACCCGCACGCGGGCGACGGCGGCTCCATCGGCATGGAGGAGATCGAGATCATCGCGCCCGCCATCGAGCAACTGCGCGCCGAGGGTCTCGACGCACGCGGCCCCTTCTCGCCCGACACGGTGTTCATCGGTGCGCGGCGCGGCGACGTGGATGCTGTGGTGTCGATGTACCACGACCAGGGCCAGATCGCGATGAAGCTCATGGGATTCGAGCAGGGCGTGACGCTGCACGGTGGCCTGCCGGTGCCGGTGGCCACCTCGGCCAGCGGCAGCGCATTCGACATCGCGGGCAAGGGCATCGCGAAGATCGAGGGGCTGCAGCAGGCCTTCGACCTGTGCGTGCGCATGGCCAGCGGCGCGCCCGTGCGCGAGCAGGCACAGGCGGTGACGGCCTGACGCATCGCATGAAGCAAGGCAAAAAGAAAAGGGGCCGCTTGCGCGGCCCTCTTGCATTGAAAACCCGGAAGACTCAGGCAGAGACAACCGGCGCTTCGCCGTAGTTGTTGGACGCGGGCTGCGAAGGCTGGACGTAGAAGTAGATCAGCACGAGGTTGACGATCGGGATGATCATCAGGAGCTGGAGCCAGCCGCTCTTGCCGATGTCATGCAGGCGGCGGGCGCCCACTGCCAGCGCGGGCAGCAGGAAGGCCAGGGCCGCGATGCCGTAGACGTACTGGTGGATGAGGCTGGCGACGATCAGAACGATCACCTCGGCCAGCACGAACCACCAGTACTCGGAACGCGATGCACGGCCGTTGAAATCGGCGTACTTGTTGAAGCAGGTCTTGACCGCTGTTTGAAAATCCATTGTTCGACTCCTCTTTTGTGATTGGTCCCAGGGAAATTTCCCGGGGCCATCATATCGATGCGTCTTTCAACGGCAAATACAGCCGGAAGCCATAGCCTGGCTTAAAACAAAAGGCTCCGAAATCGCTTTCCCGCAGCCCTCGATCAGCTTCCGAGCCGCTTCAGCAGCCCCGCGGTGGAGGCATCGAGCCCCGTGATGTCGCCCGATGCGAGGCGCGGCTCGATGTCCTTGGCGAGCACCTTGCCGAGCTCCACGCCCCACTGGTCGAAGCTGTTGATGCCCCACAGCGCGCCGCTGGTGAACACGCGGTGCTCGTACATCGCGAGGAACGCACCCAGCGCCTCGGGCGTGAGCTTCTCGAACACGAAGAAGCTGCTCGGCCGGTTGCCGGGGAAGTTCCTGTGGCCGCCCTCGTCGAGCTTGCCCACCATCAGCGCCTGCGCCTGCGCGAGCGCATTGGCCAGCAGCTTGGGGTGATGGCCTTCGAGGTCGTGCGAGGCATCGCGCACCGCCACGAACTCGAGCGGCGTCACGTCGGTGCCCTGGTGCAGCATCTGGAAGTAGGCGTGCTGGCCGTTGGTGCCGGGCTCGCCCCACAGCACCGGCGAGGTGCCGAAGGCCAGCGGCTTGCCGCCTGCGTCGACCTGCTTGCCGTTGCTTTCCATCTCGAGCTGCTGCAGGTAGGCCGGCACGCGCTTCAACGCGCTGTGGTACGGCGCGATGCTGCGGCTCGTGAACTTGTGGAAGTTGCGATACCAGACATCGAGCAGCCCGAGGCGCACCGGCAGGTTGCGCTCCAGCGGCGCGGTGCGGAAGTGCTCGTCCATCGCATGCGCGCCCGCCAGCAGCCGGCGGAAGCCCTCGGCACCGATCGCCAGCGCGATCGGCAGGCCGATGGCCGACCACAGCGAATAGCGCCCGCCGACCCAGTCCCAGAAGCCGAAGGTGGTGTCGATGCCGAACTTCTTCGCCGCTTCCACGTTGGTGGTGAGCGCGGCGAAATGGCCCGCGATGTCGGTGCCGCCCGACTGCTCGTACCAGCGCCTGGCCGACTGCGCGTTGGTCATCGTCTCGGCCGTGGTGAAGGTCTTGGAGGCGATGAGGAACAGCGTGTGCTCGGGCGCCAGGCCCTGCAGCACGCCGGCCAGTTCGTGGCCATCGACGTTCGAGACGAAGTGGAAGCGCTTGCCCGGCGCGGCGAATTCGGCCAGCGCCAGCACCGCCATCTGCGGGCCGAGATCGGAGCCCCCGATGCCGATGTTGACCACGTCGGTGATCGTGTGGTCGGCGCGCACCTTCTCTGCATAGGCCAGCATCGCGTCGAGAGTGGCATGCACCTCGCGCAGCTCGCTGGCCGTCTTAGGGCCCGTGGGCGCATCGGCCGGCGCGCGCAGCAGCGTGTGCAGCACGGCGCGGTCTTCGGTGTTGTTGATGTGCTCGCCAGCGAACATGGCGTCGCGATGCGCCTCCAGGCCGCACTCGCGCGCCAGCTTGAAGAGCAGTTCCTCGGTGCGCGCGTCGATCAGGTTCTTCGACAGGTCGGCGAACACGAAGGGGGCCTCCTGGCTGAAGCGCTCGAAGCGGCCGGCGTCTTCCACGAAGGCGTGGCGCAGGTCGAACTGGCGGCCCGCGGTGTCGAAGCCGGCCTGCAGTTGCGTCCAGGACGGCGCGCGGTCGCAGCGAAGGGTCATGGCCATCTTTACTTGCCGCTTTCCTGCATGAGCTTCTCGAGCTTCACGGCGTCGGCCGCGAAGGCGCGGATGCCTTCGGCCAGCTTCTCGGTGGCCATGGCGTCTTCATTGAGCGCGAAGCGGAAGCTCGCCTCGTCGTAGCTGACCTTGGCGATGTCGGCGCCTGTGGCCTTGGGGTCGAGCGCATGCTGCAGCGGCTCGTTGCTCGCGGCCAGCTCCGCCAGCAGCTCGGGGCTGATGGTCAGCAGGTCGCAGCCGGCCAGGGCCTTGATCTGCCCCACGTTGCGGAAGCTCGCGCCCATCACTTCGGTCTTGATGCCGTGCTGCTTGTAATAGGCATAGATCTGGCGCACCGACTTCACGCCGGGGTCGTTGGCACCGGCGCTCTCCGCCTCGTTCCAGTTGGCGCCGGCCGACTTCTTGTACCAGTCATAGATGCGGCCCACGAAGGGCGAGATCAGTTGCACGCCCGCCGCGCCGCAGGCCACGGCCTGCGCGAAGGAGAACAGCAGCGTCAGGTTGGTGCGGATGCCCTTGCGCTCAAGCTGGCGTGCGGCCTCGATGCCTTCCCAGGTGGAGGCCACCTTGATGAGCAGGCGCTTTTCGGTGTCGATGCCTTCGGCCTTGTACAGCGCCACGATGCGCTCGCCGCGCGCGACGGTCGCGGCCGTGTCGAAGGACAGGCGGGCATCGACCTCGGTGGAGACGCGGCCCGGGATGATGGAGAGGATCTCGGTGCCGAAGCGCACCAGCAGGCGGTCGATGACTTCGTCGAGCGGCTTGCCTGCGTGCTTCTTCACGGTCTCGTCGAGCAGTGGCCGGTACTCGGGCTTCTGCACGGCCTTGAGGATCAGCGACGGATTGGTGGTCGCGTCCTGCGGCTTGGAAATGCTGAGCTGTTTGAAGTCACCGGTGTCGGCGACAACGGTGGTCCACTGGCGGAGTGCATCGAGTTGGTTCATGAAATCATTATCCTGTGCCGGTTGTGACAAGACCTGCACGCAGTTGCGCGTCGGCCGATGTTTTCATGCGCACCGTAGCACGGGTTTCCGCGCGGCTCCATCGGCCTGAGCCGAGTGGGGTTGTCGGTTTCTTCTACGGTTTCCGCCCCCGCTGGTGTCCCCTGGCTCTCCCCTTGGCGCCCTACAGCGCCTGTGGTCCGTGGCTGACGGCCCGGCGCCCGCCGCGCGGCTAGGCTTTGCCGTACTGCGAATGTCTTCAGCAGTTTCAGCAGACGCAAAGTCTTTCCCTTCAGGAGCCCTCATGACCACTCGCCGACCTCCCGCCAACGTCAGGCCCTTCGACGACCGCCGCACCAGCAATGCGATCGGCGCGATGGCCACGGCCTTCGTCGTGGGCGGGGTGGCAACGTGGTTCGCGCTGGGTGCCGCACGCACGGCGCGTGCCCAGCCCGCGGGCCCCGCGGACGGCGCCCCGCTGATGCGCGCGCCGCTGCAGGTGGTGGCACCCGTCGACCTGCAGCGCTATGCCGGCATCTGGCACGAACAGGCCCGTCTGCCGAACCGCTTCCAGAAGCAATGCGCGGGCCCGGTGAGCGCCGAGTACACGCCCCAGCCCGATGGCACGGTGCAGGTTCGCAACCGCTGCCTGCGGGACGACGGGAATTTCGACGAGGCCGTCGGCACGGCCCGCGTGGTGCCGGTGGCAGGTCAGCCCGGCGCGGGCCGCCTCGAAGTGCGCTTCGCCCCGGCCTGGCTGGGATGGCTGCCGATGGTCTGGGGCGACTACTGGATCCTGAAGCTGGACCGCGACTATCAGGTCTCGCTGGTCGGCACGCCCAACCGCGAATACCTCTGGGTGCTCTCTCGCGCACCGCGCCTGGACGACGCGGTGCTGCAGGCAGAGCTGGACTACGCCCGCAGCCTGGGGTTCGACACCGGCAAGGTGACGCTGACAGGCAGGTAGCGCTGCAGCTGCGAGGGCAGCATGGCCGGCGAGGTGCAGTGGATGGCGTGCCAGCCGAAGGCGCGCGCCGCCTCGACGTTGGCGGCCGAGTCGTCGATGAACACGGTCTGCGCCGGATCGAGCGCATGGCGCGTCGCCAGAACCTCGTAGATCTCGCGCTCTGGCTTGAGGAATTTCACGTCCCCCGAGAACACGCCGCCGTCGAAGCGCCCCATGAAGGCATGCCGGCGCTCGATGGCACGGGCATAAGGCGAGGGCATGTTCGACAGGTAGTACAGCCGCAGCGGCTGACCGGCGTCGCGGTGGGCGATCAGCTGTTCGAGCATCTCGACGGTGACGCCGATCGGCTCCAGCCGCTCGCCCAGCCCGTCGAGCATGGCGAAAAGCGGTTCCGGCGGCAGCGCCAGCCGGGCCGACATGCGGGCGATGGAATCGGCCAGCGTGCGGGTGCCGCAATCGAAGCTGGTCCAGTCGTCGTGATGGAAGAGCGCGCGGCCCATGGCCGCCGCGGCGGCTTCAGTGGGTGCGTGTGGAGCGAGATGGGCCTGTACCAGCCGGGTGGGCTCCCATGCGAACAGCACGGCGCCCAAGTCGAAAACCACGTTCATGGCCCCATTGTTTCATGCGCCGGGCACCACGCTCACGCCATGGGCTCCCAGGGACAGGGTGGTCTGCGCGCCGGCCGCCAGCGGGCTGGACAGGTCGGTCGACACCACGAAGACCGGCCCCAGGGTGGTGTCGAAGCCGTATTCGTAGAAACTGCCGAGGTAGGCGGCCTTGCGAAGCGTGGCCGGCAAGCCACCCGGAGCACCGATCTGCCACGCCTCCGGCCGCACCGCCACCTTCACCGTGCCGGGCGCCACCGCATAGCGCGGCTGCAGGCGCAAGGGGCCTAGCGCCACGCTGCCGTCGGCCTCGGCCACCGCCGGGAACACCATCGCCTCGCCCATGAAACCGGCAACGAACTCGCTCTCGGGCCGGCCGTAGAGCTGCTCGGGCGTGCCGCGCTGGGCGATCACGCCGTGGTCCATCACGATGATCTGGTCGCTCACCGCCAGCGCCTCGCTCTGGTCGTGCGTGACATAGGCCACAGTCAGCTTCAGCCGCTGCTGCAGCGCGCGGATCTCCTCGCGCATCTCGCGGCGCAGCCGGGCGTCGAGGTTCGACAGCGGCTCGTCGAAGAGCAGCACCGCCGGCTCCAGCACCAGCGCGCGCGCCAGCGCCACCCGCTGCTGCTGGCCGCCCGAGAGCTCGCTGGGCAGCCGCTCGTCGAAGCCGACCAGCCCCACGCCGCGCAGCGCCTCGCGCGCCCGCGCCGCGGCCTCCTCCTTCTTCACGCCGCTCATGCGCAGCCCGTAGGCCACGTTCTCGATCACGTTCATGTGCGGGAACAGCGCGTAGCTCTGGAACATCATGCTCACGTTGCGCTCCGCCGGCCCCAGCGTGGTGACGTCGCGCCCGCCCATCAGGATCGACCCCGAGGTGGGCGACTCGAGCCCCGCGATCATGCGCAGCGTGGTCGTCTTGCCGCAGCCCGAGGGGCCGAGGATGGTGGTGAGCGTGCCCACCGGCACCTCGAAGCTGATGCCCTTGACGGCCAGCGGCGCGTTCTTGTCTGCGCCGTAGCGCTTGGTGACGTTGCGGAATTCGATGCCGTTGCTCATGAAGTCAGAACCCCAAATTTCAGAACGCAGAAGTCGCGAAGATTGCGCAGAAGTCGCAAAAGAAAACCAAAGGAAAATTTCTGGATGTTCCTTTCGCGACTTCTGCGCAACTTCTGCGACCTCTGCGTTCGGCTGCCCGTATTCACTGGGTCAACACCGGCGCGGTGCCGCGCCGTCCCAGCCTGCGCTCGCCGACCATCCATTGCACCAGCGCGATGGCCAGCGACATCAGGATCATCAGCACCGTGCAGTACGCCAGCGCGATGCCGTAGTCGCCGTTGCCCACGCGGCCGATGATGTAGGTGGTGGCGAGCTCGTTCTCGGCCGTGACCAGGAAGATCACGGCACTCACCGTCGTCATCGCGCGCACGAAGCTGTAGACCAGCGCGGCCACCAGCGCCGGCTTCAGCAGCGGCAGCACCACCCGGAAGAGCGTCTGCGAGGTCGATGCGCGCAGCATCAGCGAAGCCTCGTCCAGCGAGCGGTCGAGCTGCTTGAAGGCCGCCGTGCCGGCGCGCACGCCCACCGGCAGGTTCCGGAACATGAAGCACAGCACGATGATCAGCCCGGTGCCGGTGAGCTCGAAGGGCGGCACATTGAAGGCCAGGATGTAGCTCACGCCCAACACCGTGCCCGGAATCGCGAAGGCCAGCAGCGCGCCGAACTCGAAGAGGCCCTGCCCCCTGAACTCGTTGCGCGCCAGCAGCCACGCTATGAGCAGGCCCAGCGCGGCAGTGATCGGCGCCGAGATGCCCGCCAGCTTGAGCGTGGTGAGCAGCGAGTTCCATGCGGTACCCGCCCACACCAGCCCGAACTGCCCCCATTCGAGCGAGAACGCCGTCTTGAAGTGGTTCAGCGTGAAGGTGTAGTCGCGCCCCCAGGTCTGCACGAAGCCGCCGGCGAAGGCGAACAGGTAGACCACGGCGGTGAACGCGATCCACGGCCCGGCGATGCAAAGGATGGTGCGGCGCACGCCGTCGGGCAGCGCCATCGGAATGCCGGCATCGCCCTTGCCGCTGACGGTGGTGTAGTTCTGCTTGCCCAGAAGGCCGCGCTGCAGCGCGAAAACGCCGAGCGCGAAGAGCGTGAGCACCCAGGCCAGCGAGGCCGCGCGGCCCTGGTCGTACTGCGCGCCGACGATGGCGAAGAAGATGTCGGTCGACAGCACCGAGAACTGCCCGCCCACCACCACCGGGTTGCCGAAGTCGGCGATGCTCTCGATGAAGCCCACCAGGAAGGCGTTGGCCAGCCCGGGCTTCAGCAGCGGCAGCGTGATGGTGAAGAAGGCCCGGCGGCGGTCGGCGCGCAGCATCTGCGCGGCCTCCTCCAGGCTGGGCGCGATGCCCTGCACCACGCCGCGCATGATCATGAAGGCGATGGGCGTGAAGGCGAAGAGCTGCGCCACCAGCACGCCCGGCATGCCGTAGAACCAGCGCGTGGGCTCGATGCCGAAGGCGCTCTCCAGCACCTGGTTGACGATGCCCGCGCGGCCGAAGAGCAGGATCAAACCCAGCCCCACAACGAAGGGCGGCGTGATGATCGGCAGCAGCGCCAGCACCCGCAGCGCGCCCTGCCCGCGCTTGCTGCCGCGCTCGGCCATCAGCGCCATCAGCGTGCCGAGGAAGGTGGTTCCGGCGGCCGTGAGCAGCGCAAGCACCAGCGTGTTCCAGGCCACGCCGCAACGCACGCCGCCCGCGAGGCAGCCCAGCCCCCAGATGCGCTCGGTGAACACGCGCGCGAAGAAGGCGGCGACCGACCACTGCCCGTCTTCATCGAAGAACGCGCCCGACAGCGCCTTGCTCACCGGGTAGGCGATGAACAGCGCCATCAGCACGCCGCAGCCGACCACCGCGGCGGAAACGAACAGGTCGCCCTTGAAGAGCCCCAGCCGCGCGATGCCGAAGGCCGCCAGCAATACCAGCGCCGTGAGCGCCACGAAGCCGCCCGCGCCTATGCCGAACTGGTTGACCGCCAGCTCGCCGAACTGCGCATTCAGCGCCGCCACGCTCCAGCCGCGCGCGCCGATGGTGAAGCCCGTGAGCGCAAGCCCGAGCGCGCCGACGAGGCCGCCGGCCAGCAGCCAGCGCCCCTGTGCCCTGCCCGCCGGCAGCCACGCGCCCACGGCGCACAGCAGCAGCCCGGCCAGGCCCACGAAGAGCCAGGCGCGGCCCTGGGTGGCGGCCTGCATCAGCCCGTTGGCGCCCTCGCCCTGGCCGAAGACCTGCGGAACGGCCTCGTACCAGGTCGAATCCTGGATCGCGTACCAGGGCAGCAGCAGGTAGGCCGCGAAACCGAACGCGATCCATGCCCGGATCCAGCGCTGCGAGCGCCGGGCCGCGGCGAGCGATGCCGGATTGGCCGGCACGCCCGCGTCGATGGAACCCGCCTTCACTTAGCGCGGCAGCGAGTTGACGTCCTTCTCCCAGCGCGCGATCAGGCGGCGACGCTCGGCGCTGGCGCCGTACTTGGCGTAGTCGTAGTTGATGAACTTGATCTTCTTGAAGTCGGGAATGCGCGGGTCGAGCTTGGCGTTCACGTTGCTCGGCAGCTGGAACTGCTTGTTGGCGGCGCCCAGTTCCTGCGCGGCGGGCGTCAGGGCCCATTCGTAGAACTTCTTGGCCGCGTCGAGGTTGCGCGCGCCCTTGATGATGCTCATGGAGCCGATCTCGGCGCCGGTGCCGTCGCTCGGGGTGATGGTCTCGACCGGGAAGCCCTGCATCTTCTCGCCGGGGCCGTCGTGCACGAAGCTGATGGAGATGGCGGTTTCGCCGCGAGCCACCGCCTTGATCGGGCCGGTGCCCGAGCGGGTGTACTGGCCGACGTTCTTGTGCAGGGCCTTGAGGTATTCGAAGGCCTTGTCCTCGCCCATGAGCTGCACCAGCGTGGCGATCATGGTGTAGGCCGTGCCGCTGGAGGCCGGGTTGGCCACCTGGATGTCGCCCTTGTACTCGGGCTTGAGCAGGTCGGCCCAGGTCTTGGGCACGGGCAGCTTCTTCTTGGCCAGCAGCTCGGGGTTGTAGCCGAAGCCCAGCGGCCCCGAGTAGATGCCCACCGTCTTGTAGCCCGACTGCTTGGCCTGCTGCTGCGCCCAGGGGTGCAGCTGCGGCAGCGTGGGCGACTTGTATTCGAGGGTGAGCCCCTGCTCGGCCGCCTGCAGGTGCGGGTCGCCGGTGCCGCCGAACCAGACGTCGGTCTTGGGGTTGTCCTTCTCGGCGATCAGCTGGGCCAGGGCCTCGCCCGAACCCTTGAGCGCCATGTTGATGCGCACGCCCGTGGTGCGGGCGTAGACCGTCGAGATCACGCTGCACCATTCGGCCTGCACCGAGCAGATCACGTTGACGGTCTGGGCCGAAGCCGTGGCCGACAGGCCCAGCAGCGCTGCCGCGGCAAGAAACTTGTTCTTGTTCATCTGGTCTCTCTTCCTCTGAGCAATAAAAAAAGGCCTCGCGGCCATCGGGCAGCGTAGCTTTAGTACAGGCTTCGCGAATCCGTACAAGTACCATCGCGGGTGGCGCAGTCGCCTTTGCGACGAGGAGTCGCGACCGGGGCGGCCTGGCCAGGCATTCAGACAAGGAAGGAAAGTTTTCTCATGAGCTTCGATCTCGTTCTGTTCGGCGGTACTGGCGATCTCGCGTGGCGCAAGCTCATGCCCGCGCTGTTCCAGGCATTCCGCCACGGCAGCCTGCCACCCGACGGACGCATCGTCGGCGTGGCGCGGGACGACCTGTCGGACGACCAGTACCGGGAGCTGATCCAGTCGCGCTTCAGCGCCGTCGAAGGCGCCAAGCGGCCCTCGCCCGAGGAGTTCAAGAAGTTCGCCTCCATGCTGCACTACCTGCGCATGGACCTCTCCAAGCCCGACGACTACGCCCGCCTGGCCGACCTGCTCAAGCAGCGCGACGCCAAGACGGTCGTGATGTACGTGGCCACCGCCCCGGCGCTCTTCACCCAGGTGGTCGAGCAGATCGCCGCGGCCGGCCTGAACGGCCCGCGCACCCGCATCGTGCTGGAGAAGCCGCTGGGCCACGACCTGGCCTCCAACCGCGCCATCAACTCCGCCGTGGGCAAGGTGCTCGAGGAGAAGCAGGTCTTTCGCATCGACCACTACCTCGGCAAGCCCTCGGTGCAGAACCTGTTCGCGATGCGCTTCGGCAATGCGCTGTTCGAGCCCATCTGGCGCCGCGAGCACATCGCCAACATCCAGATCACCATCGCCGAAGACCTGGGCGTGGAAAAGCGCGGCGCCTTCTACGACCAGACCGGCGCGCTGCGCGACATGGTGCAGAACCACGCACTGCAGCTGCTGTGCGCGATCGGCATGGAGCCGCCGATCAACTCGCACGCCGACGCCATCCGCGACGAAAAACTCAAGGTTCTGCGCGCACTCAAGCCCTGGACACCCGAAACCCTGGGCCTGCACACGGTGCGCGGCCAGTACACGGCCGGCACGGCCTACGGCGAGCGGGTGCAGGGCTACCGCGACGAGCCGGGCGTGAGCCCCGACAGCCGCACCGAGACCTTCGTGGCGCTGCGCACCGAGATCGCCAACTGGCGCTGGGCCGGCGTGCCCTTCTACATCCGCACCGGCAAGCGCCTGGCCTCGCGCGACGCGCGCATCGAGGTCAACTTCAGGCCCACGCCGCACGCCATCTACCGCGCGCCGGCCGGCAACGTCAACAAGCTGGTGATCAACCTGCAGCCCAAGGACGGGCTGGAGCTGCACATGCTCGCCCAGGCCCAGGACAACCGCCAGCGCACCAACGGCAACCAGAGCACGGCCGCCCAGTTGGCGCCCGTGCAGCTCGACCTCGACTTCGACAAGCGCTTCGGCTCCGAGCGCGTGGGCGCCTACGAGCGCCTGCTGCTGGACGTGATCGACGGCCGGCTGAACCTGTTCGTGCGCAGCGACGAGCAGGAAGAAGCATGGCGCTGGGTCGAGCCGCTGCTCGACAGCTGGGAGTCGGACGGCGGCCCGCGTCCCTATGCGGCCGGCACCTGGGGTCCGAGCGCATCGAGCGCGATGATCGCGCGCGACGGCTTCTCGTGGGGCGAGGAGCAGTAAGCGCTGCCCCCAGCCGGGCCAAAGCTCAGCCGAACTGCAGGCAACGCATGCTGAGCGTGCCCGACTGGAACCCCTCGTAGACCGTCTTCGCGCGCTCGCTGCTTCCGGCGGCGCCCAGCGCGTAGAGGAACGGGTAGTAGTGATCGGGCGTCGCCACCGCGGTCGATGCGCCTTCCAGCTTCGCGTAGTCGACCAGCGCCCGGTCGTCCCGACCCGCCAGCGCCGACTTCACCGCATCGTCGAACGACTGCGCCCATGGCCGGCTGGCGCTGAGGCTGTCGGGCGTTCCGCGGTCGGTGGCGCGCAGGTTGTGAACCACGTTGCCGCTGCCCATCACCAGCACGCCCTTGTCGCGCAACGCGGCCAAGTCGCGCCCCACTGCGTAGTGGAAGGCGGCAGGCTTGTCGTAGTCGATGCTCAGCTGGAACACCGGAATGTCGGCCTTGGGATAGAGGTGCTTCAGAACGGTCCAGGTGCCGTGGTCCAGGCCCCACTGGTCGGTGGCGATCACCGGCGCCTGCTTCACCGCGCCGACGGTCTCGCGGGCAAATGCCGGATGACCCGGCGCGGGGTACTCGATGTCGAACAGTGCCTGGGGAAACCCACCGAAGTCGTGGATCGTCTTCGGCCGCTCCTGGATGCCGACGCCGGTGGCGCCCCGGCTGAGCCAGTGCGCCGACACGCTGAGGATCGCCGACGGCCGCGGCAGCTCCCTGCCCCACGCCGCCAGCCGGCGCGTGAAGGCGTTGTCGGTGATGGCGTTCATCGGCGAGCCGTGGCCTATGAAAATCACCGGCATGCGGCGCCCGGCCGTGCCCGCGGCCTGCACGCTGCAGGCCAGCGAAGCCAGCACCGCGGTCGCACCGAGCGCGGTGCCCATCAGGAAGCCGCGGCGGCCCGATCCGGAAGTTGAAAGCGTCGTCGTCAGTGGCATGGCCGGACTCTGCAACCGTTTCGCGCGCGAGGCAGTGCCTTTGCGCACACTTTTATTCATGAAACCGGAAGGCTCTCCACGGGCGCGAACGACAGCAGCCGCTCTCCCAGCGGCGCCAGGAAATCGCGCAGCAGCGGTTCGCGCATCAGTTCGTCGACATAGCCCGGCGGGAGGCGCCCGTTCGCGGCGTACACATCGAGCACGCGCAGGCATTCGCGGCGGAGCGCGGTCACGACATGGACGTCCTCATGCCGCTCGCAGGCCGACGCCATCTCCCGCAGCAGGGCCGTGGCGTCGGATGCGTCGGGCGCCCAATGCTGGCCGTAGAGGCGTGCGAGCCTGCGGGCATCGGCCGATGGGAGGCGCGGAAAGATCAGCGGCAGCAGCCGTTCACGGACGTGGAAGAGCGCGACGACGTCGGCTTCGGTCGGGGCTTCCGGCGCGACGCCCCGTTCCCGCCCCAGCACGACGTCCAGGTTGGCCAGCAGGGCGCCGTCGGCGACGAGCGCGATCAGCAGGCCCATCCATGCGAAGCGGCCGAAGGTGGCATCGAAGCCCAGGCCAAGCTGCCTGATGCGGAGCAGCGAGAACATCAGGCTGCCCATCTGCAAGGGCTGCTCGCATGGCATATGCGCCAGCAGGCCAGCCAGGATATGCCCGTGCATCTCCGGCAGGCGCCGGATTCCGGCATCCCCGGAGGATTGCCAAGCCCCTATTGCGCCAACGGCCGGCGAGCCCTGAAGGAACGCGGCTTGCACCTGCAACCGGTTCGCTTCCGCGCGCACGTCGGGAGACCAGAGGGCGAGCCAGTCGCCCTCTGCCTGCGACAGGCCCCATTGCGCGGCCGCCGCCCGGCCCATCGGCTCGGGGGCCTGCAGCAGCCGAAGCCCTGCGAGGCGCGGATCGGAGTTCATCCGCTCGCGAATCACGGCCACCGTGCCGTCAGACGAAGCATCGTCGACCACGACGATGCGATGAGGAGCCAGTGTCTGTGCTGCGATCGAATCGAGCGCGTCCGCCACATGGGCCGCATCGTTGCGGGTGACCATCAGGACCGACACCCGCGAAACGTGGTCGGTCGCCGCCACCGCCCGGCGGCTCGCCAGCCGCTGTGACGTGGCAGCGAGGTAACGGCGCATCGTGCCAGCCAGGATCGTGTGCTGCGGTGGCAGGCTTTCCAGCGCCCGCGGACCAGCCCTTTCCAGCTCGCGCCGCCGCGGGGCATCGGCCACCAGCGCGCGCACCCGAACGACGAGTTCTTCCTTCGCACATCCTTCGACCGCACTCCTGAGCACGGCAGGAATCTCCGAATGCGGATACAGCTCGGACACCACCGCCTTGCGATGGCGAAGCAGGATCGATAGGCGCGGCAGCTCGGCTGTGGCCGTGCTGTCGTCTTTGCGCATGTTCAGGCCGACCTTGGCGCGCGGCAGCAGGGCATCGCGCTGCGCGGGCGTCCATGGCGTGCCGAAGGGATGGGCCACGCGCAGCCCGGCGGACTTCAGCGCTTCCAGCACCTGCAGGCGCCGGGGCGTGGTTTCGCCGAAGAAGATGACGTCGATGTCCTGCTGCGCGTCGTCCAGCACTTGGGCCTCCGGCACCAGCGGCGTCGCCAGGGGCTCGAAGCTCAGCGGCACGTAGTCGGACCTGAAGATGCCCAGCGCCCGGTGATGCGCCATGTTCTCCAGGCTGTATTCCCACACGTAGGCGCGCTCGAGCAGGCGCCGGTAGCCGGGCATGCGCTCCAGCAACTGGGGCAGCGCAGGCTCGAAGTTGACGACGATGGCGTTGGGCGGCAGTTCCTCGTCGGATGGCAGCGAAAGCCCCATCGCGAAGAAGAACAGGTTGATGTCGGCGTTGTCGACGCTCGGCACCCCCTCGACGCTGGTGGTGAAGCCGAGCCGCTCGCAGGCGAGGCGGAAGCTCTGCATCACCTCCGCGACGTTCTCGTTGCCCAGCGAGCAGAAACGCAGGTGCGGGCGATACGGAAAGTGTTCAGGCCAGCCGATCACGGCGGCCCCGCTCACAGCCGCCCTTCTTCCACCGCGTGGCAGGCCACCTGCACGCCCCCGATGCTCGACAGCTTCGGCCGCTCCGCCGAGCAGCGCGCATTCGCATGCGGGCAGCGCGGATGAAAGGCGCAGCCCGCGGGCGGGTTCAGCGGGTTCGGGACCTCGCCCTGCACCGGGGTGCGGGCGCGGCCGGTCTGCTTCATCTGCGGGATGGCGTCCAGCAGCATGCGCGTGTACGGATGGCGCGGCGCCGAGAACAGGTCCTGCTTGTCCGCCACCTCGACCAGCCGGCCCAGGTACATCACGCCCACCTGGTCGGCCACGTGGCGCACCACGGCGAGGTTGTGCGAGATGAAGAGGTAGGTCAGGCCCTGCTCGCGCTGCAGGTCCTTCATGATGTTGAGCACCTGCGCCTGCACGCTCACGTCGAGCGCGGAAGTGGGCTCGTCGCACACCAGGAACTCGGGCTGCGTGGCAAGTGCGCGCGCGATGGAGATGCGCTGGCGCTGGCCGCCCGAGAACTGGTGCGGGTACTTGCTCATGTCCAGCGGCGAGAGGCCGACAGACTTCAGCAGCTCGCCCACGCGCTCGCGCAGCGCGGCCTTGTCGCTGAGGATGTCGTGCTCGCGCAGCGGCTCGCCGATGATGTCTTCCACGATCCAGCGCGGATTGAGGCTCGCGTAGGGGTCCTGGAAGATCATCTGGATGCGGCGGCGCAGCTTGCGGCCTTCGGCGGTCTTGAAGGCGGCGTGCGCGTCCTGCCCGTCGAACTTCAGGCCGCCGCGCGTGGGCGCGTAGAGGCCGACCAGCAGGCGCGCCACGGTGCTCTTGCCGCAGCCCGATTCGCCCACCAGCGCCAGCGTCTTGCCGCGCTCGATGGAAAAGCTCACGCCGTCCACCGCGTGCAGCAGCACGCGCGGCTTGCGTTCGAGCACGCGGTTGAGCCAGGGCGGCGAGACGTCGAAGGTGCGCGCGAGGTCGTGGGCGACGACGAGCGGCTCGTTCACGGCAGCGCTCATCTGGTTACCTCCACGATGGTCTCGGCCGCTTCGGGCGTGGCGCGCTCGCCGGCCGCCATCGCGTCGTGGTGCCTCGCGGCGATCTCGGCCTGGCCCGCGTGCGGATCGGCGGCGTCGTGCAGCCAGCAGGCGGCGCGAGTGGCGCCGGCATGCATGAGCTCGGGCCGCTCCACCAGGCAGCGCGCGAAGGTGCGCGGGCAGCGCGGGTTGTAGGCGCAGCCGGCCGGGATGGCATTGAGCCGCGGCATCGCGCCGTCGATCTGGTTGAGGCGCTCGCGGTCGCTGGTCATGTCGGGAATCGAGCCCATCAGGCCCGAGGTGTAGGGGTGCGCGGGCTGGTGGATGACTTCGTGCACCGGACCGATCTCGGCGATGCGGCCGGCGTACATCACAGCCACGCGATCGCAGGTCTCGGCGATCACGCCCATGTCGTGCGTGATCAGCATCACCGCCGCGCCGCGTTCCTTGCAGACCTGCTTGAGCAGCTGGATGATCTGCGCCTGGATCGACACGTCGAGCGCCGTGGTCGGCTCGTCGGCCACGATGAGCTTGGGCTCGGCCGCGAGCGCGAGCGCGATCACCACGCGCTGGCGCATGCCGCCGGAGAACTGGTGCGGGAAGTGGTCGATGCGCTGCTCGGCGGCCGGGATGCCGGTGTCCTGCAGCAGGCCGATGGCGCGCTTGCGTGCCTCGGCCTCGGTCACCGGCAAGTGCGCGCGGATGGTTTCCACCAGCTGGCGGCCCACGGTGTAGAGCGGGTTCAGCGAGGTCAGCGGGTCCTGGAAGATCGCGCCGATCTTTCGGCCGCGAATGGGGCGCATCGCCTCGAAGCCGAGGTTGTCGATGCGCTGGCCCTCCAGCACGATCTCGCCGCCGGCCACGCGGCCCGGCGGCTCGAGCAGGCCGATGATGGCCGCGCCCGTGAGCGACTTGCCGGCGCCCGATTCGCCCACCACGCCGAGGATTTCACCGGGCGCGATGTCGAAGGAAATGCGGTCCAGCGCGCGCAGCGTGCCGCGGCGATGGGGGAATTCGACGACGAGGTCTTTGACTTGCAACAGGCTCATGACGCTACCTTCCACCGAACTCCACGGGGTGACATATCAGGAACACCGCGGAACCGGCTTTGCCGGGCCGCAGGTGTTGCCCCCTGCAAGGGGGTTGGCGAAGCGACACGAAGTGCGCGAAGACTGGGGGTGATCATCTGAGCCTGGGGTTAAGCGCGTCGCGCAGCCAGTCGCCCAGCAGGTTCACGCTGAGCGCGATCAGCACCAGCATCAGGCCCGGAAACACCGTGATCCACCACTCGCCCGAGAACAGGTACTGGTTGCCGATGCTGATGAGCGTGCCCAGCGAGGGCGAGGTCGGCGGCACGCCCACGCCCAGGAAGGACAGCGTGGCCTCGGTGATGATCGCCGTCGCCACCTGGATCGTGGCGAGCACCGTCACCGGCCCCAGCACGTTGGGCAGCACATGGCGCAACATGATGCGCAGCGGCGCCACGCCGGTCACGCGCGCGGCCTGCACGTATTCCTTGTTGCGCTCCACCAGCGTGGAGCCGCGCACCGTGCGCGCGTATTGCACCCAGCCGGTCAGCGAGATGGAGATGATCAGCACGCCGAAGGCGAGCGACTCGTGCGCCCCCGGAAAGAGCGCGCGCCCGACGCCAGCGATCAGCAGCGCGACCAGGATCGGCGGGAACGACAGCATCACGTCGCACACGCGCATGAGGAAGGAGTCGAGCCAGCCACCGAAGAAGCCGGCCAGCAGGCCCAGCACCACCCCGACGGCCACCGACAGCACCACCGACACGAGGCCGACGATCAGCGAGATGCGCGCACCGTAGATCACGGCCGAGAGGATGTCTCGGCCCTGATCGTCGGTGCCAAGCAGGTATTTGGAAGAGCCTTCGGCGCTCCATGCGGGCGGTAGCCGCGCGTCGCCCAGCTCGAGGGTGGCGAGGTCGAAGGGGTTGTGAGGCGAGACCCAGCCGGCGAACACCGCGCAGAACACGCAGACCAGCGCGATCAGCGCCGCGGCCATGGCCACGGGCGATGTGCGGAAGCTGTAGCCGACATCGCTGTCGAGCCAACGAGCGAGTGTTTTCTTCATCGCCGGGCCGCCCCAAGATGAAAAGCGGCCCCCTCGGGGGGCAGCGGACCTTGCGCAGCAAGGGAAGCGTGGGGGTTAATTTTCATCGTGAAGCAAAAAGGAATGGGCCCGCAAGAAGCGGGCCCATGGACAGGCCGCCTTGTTCGATCGATCAGCCGGCGGCCGGCGGCATCAGGGCTTGATGCTCATCCACTTGAAGTACATGAAGTTGTCGGCCAGCTGCACCAGCTCGACCTTCTTGCTCACGCCCCAGGCCAGCGACTGCTGGTGCAGCGGCAGGTGGCCCACGTCGTCGGCGTGGATCTTGAAGGCCTCCTTGATCATCTCGTTGCGCTTGGCCTTGTCGGTTTCCGACTGGATCTTCTTGGTCAGCTCGTCGAGCTTGGGGTTGCAATAGGCGCCCAGGTTGAACTGGCCGGTGCCCTTGTCGTCGGGGCAGGCGGTGAGCGAACTCAGCGCGTTGTGCGCGTCGTAGGTGGTCGGGGTCCAGCCCAGCATGTAGAAGCTGGTGTCGCGGCGCAGCACCTTCGGGAAGTAGGTGCCCTTGGTCTCGGCGACCAGGTTGACCTTGACGCCGATCTTCGCCAGGTTGGAGGCCACGCTCTGGCAGACCTGACCGTCGTTGACGTAGCGGTCGTTCGGGCAGTTCAGCGACACCTCGAAGCCGTTGGGGTAGCCGGCTTCGGTCAGCAGCTTCTTGGCGGCATCGACGTCGTAGGGCAGGCGCTTGTCCTGTTCGGCGCTCCAGCCGTTGATGCCGGGGCCCACCAGCAGCGCGGTCGGGCGCGAGGCGCCGCGCATCACGGTGCGCTGGATGCCGGCGATGTCGATGGCCTGGTAGAAGGCCTGGCGGACGCGCTTGTCCTTGAACGGGTTCTTGCCCTTGATGTTCGAGTACTGCAGCTCGTCGCGCTTCTGGTCCATGCCCAGGAAGATGGTGCGCAGCTCGGGGCCGGTGATCACGCGGGCGTTGGGCGCGGCGTTGATGCGGGCGATGTCCTGCACCGGCACCGGCTCCATCACGTCGACTTCGCCGGAGACCAGCGCGGCCACGCGGGTGGCGGGGTTGGCGATGGGCGTGAAGACGATCTCCTGCGCGTTGCCTTCGATCTTGCCCCAGTAGGTGCCGTTGCGCGTGAACACGGTACGCACGTTCGGCTGGCGCTCGCGCACGCGGAACGGGCCGGTGCCGTTGGCCTTGAACGAAGCCGTGTTCTCGATGCCCTTGCGGCGGTCGACCGGCTTGGTGGCCTGGTTCTCCTCGCACCATTTCTTGCTCATGATCATCGTCAGCGAGATCACGTCGGGCAGGATGGGGAAGGGACCGTTGGTCTCGATCTCGACGGCGAGGTCGCCGACCTTGCGCACCGCCTTGATGTCGCTGAGCGTCGCGCGCATGTCGGAGCCGTCGCCCTGGGCGCGCGCGAAGCTGAAGACCACGTCATCGGCGGTGAACGGCGTGCCGTCGTGGAAGACAACGCCCTTGCGCAGTTCGAAGCGCCAGACGTTGGGCGAGGTCTGCTTCCAGCTGGTGGCCAGCAGCGGGGCAAGGGTCAGGTCCTTGTTGCGACCCACGAGGGTTTCATAGACGTTGGCGGTGACGCTCAGCTGCAGCGATTCGTTCAGCGAGTGCGGGTCCAGCGATAGCGCATCCCCCTGGTTCGCGATGCGGATGGTCTGCGCGCCGGCGACCATGCTGACGGCGCTCAAGGCGCACAAAACGGCGGCCGCGGCCACATTCTTCTTGATGAAACTCATGGGAACACTCCTCGGGTTGGAATCGAACAAATCACGTCGCCGCGGTGGCGGCTGCTTTCCCTGGCTGCGCGCCGCGGGTAGCGGCGAGCGGCATGCCCTGCTCGATCAGGCCGGCATGCAGCGCGGCGCCGAGCGGCAGGATCTCGTCATTGAAGTCGTAGCGGCTGTTGTGCAGGTAGGCGCCGTCGCGCACGTCCTGGCCGATGCGCAGGTAGGCGCCGGCCTTCTTCTGCAGCATGAAGGAGAAATCTTCCGCGCCCATGCTGGGCTCCATGCTGCGCTCGACGTTGCGCGCGCCGACCAGCGACTCCGCCACGTCGGCGGCGAACATCGCCTCCGGCGAGGTGTTGATGGTGGCCGGGTAGATGCGCTCGTACTTCACGCTGGCGGCGGCGCCGAAGCCGGAGGCGATGGCAGCGCACAGCTCGTTCAGGCGCTGCTCGACCTGCGCCTGAACGCGCGAGCTGAAGGTGCGCACCGTGCCGACCAGCGTGGCCTCGCCGGGCACCACGCTCATCGCGCCGAGGTCGCCGGCCTGCATCGCGCAGATGCTGATGACGGCCGCGTCGATCGGGCGCACGTTGCGCGACACGATCGTTTGCGCCGCGGTGATGATGTGCGCCGCGACGATCACCGGGTCGATGGTCTGGTAGGCGTGCGCGCCGTGGCCGCCCTTGCCCTTGATCTCGATGGTGATGCGGTCGGCCGCGGCCATCATCGCGCCGCGGTTGATGCCGACGGTGCCGGCCGGCATCGCGGGCCAGTTGTGCATGGCGTAGACGGCGTCGACCGGGAAGCGGTCGAAGAGGCCGTCCTCGATCATCACGCGCGCGCCGGCGAAGCCTTCCTCGCCGGGCTGGAAGATCAGCACCGCGGTGCCGTCGAAGTCGCGCGTCTCGGCGAGGTAGCGCGCGGCGCCGACCAGCATTGCGGTGTGGCCGTCGTGGCCGCAGCCGTGCATCAGGCCGTCGCAGGCGGAGCGCCAGCCGAAGTCGTTGTCCTCGCGCATCGGCAGCGCGTCCATGTCGGCGCGCAGGCCGATCATGCGGCCGCTGGCCGTCGAGCGGCCGCGAATGACGCCGACCACGCCGGTCTTGCCGATGCCCTCGTGGATCTCGTCGACGCCGCAGGCGCGTAGCGCTTCGCGCACGCGCCCGGAGGTGTAGACCTCCTCGAAACCGAGTTCGGGGTGGGCATGGAGGTCGCGGCGGAAAGCCTCGATCTCGGGGTAGAAGTTCGCGATGTGCGCGAAGGCGCGGCCGGAGGCCTTCAGACGCGGAACCATGGGCGTGGCTGCTGCGGCCATGTCAGTGTCCTCCCGCCTTGCCCACGCGCAGGCGCGGATCGACCACGAAATACAGCATGTCGACCACGAGGTTGATCACCACGAAGATCAGGGCGATGAGGCACAGGTAGGCGGCCATCACCGGGATGTCGGCGAAGGTCACGGCCTGGATGAAGAGCAGGCCCATGCCGGGCCACTGGAACACCGACTCGGTGATGATCGCGAAGGCGATGAGGCCGCCGAGCTGCAGGCCGGTGATGGTCATCACCGGCACCAGCGTGTTCTTGAGCGCATGGCCGAAATGGATGGCGCGGTTCGAAAGGCCGCGTGCGCGCGCGAACTTGATGTAGTCGGTGCGCAGCACCTCCAGCATCTCGGCGCGCACCAGCCGCATGATCAGCGTCAGCTGAAAGATCGCCAGCGTCACCGCCGGCAGCACGATGTGCTGCCAGCCATCGGTGCTGAAGAGCCCGCTGGTCCACCAGCCGAACTTCACTGTCTCGCCGCGGCCGAAGCTCGGGAACCAGCCCAGCGTGACAGCGAAGACCAGGATCAGCAGGATGCCGATGAGGAAGGTGGGCAGCGACACGCCGAGCAGCGAGACGGTCATGAACACCTGGCTCATGAAGGTGCCGCGGCGCAGCGCGGTGTACACGCCCATCGGGATGCCGATGAAGAGCGCCAGCACCGCTGCCACGAGCGCGAGCTCGAGCGTGGCCGGGAAGCGCTCGCCGATCAGGCGCGACACCTTCGCGCCCTGGCGCAGGCTCAGGCCGAACTCGCCCTGCGCCGCATTCACGAGAAAGTGCCAGAACTGCACGAAGAAGGGTTGGTCTAGCCCCAATGCGGCGCGCAGCTCGCGGATCTGCTCGGGCTTGGCGTCCTGGCCCAGAAGGAACACGACAGGGTCGCCGACGTATTGAAAAAGAAGGAAGGCGATGAACGCGACCGCGATCATCACGATCACGGCCTGGATCAGGCGGCGCAGTACAAAGGCGATCATTCAGCAAGCAAAGTGAACGGGCATGCTAGCAGTGCAAGGTGCGTGCCCGCACGGTGGTTCCCCGGGGGTGCGCATTGTGATTTCCCCGGGGCTTCACGCCGGGGGCAGACGAAAAAAAGCCACTCGACTTGCGCCGAGTGGCTTTTTGACTTTTTAACCGAAGCTGGCTTGCGCCAGCGTCAGATTAGAAAGCGTGACGGATACCGAAGTCGTAGCCGGTGGAGCTCTTCGGGGTGAAGACGCCAGCTGCGTTGTTGTAGAAGGCCGGACCACCAACCGTCAGGCTAGCACCGTTCTTGTTGCTGACGCGAGCGATCGTAGCGTACAGAGCCGTGCGCTTCGACAGGTTGTGCACATAGCCCAGGGCGATCTTGTTAGCCTTCGGATCGGCGTTGTTCACGACGAACGGGTTGTAAGGCTGGTTCGTGTCGTACTTGACGTGCGACCACGAAGCACGGATCAGGCCAGCGCCGACCGGCACGGTCACGCCGAGCAGGTAGCCGGTCAGATCGATGTCGGGACGGCCGCCCAGGAACGGCGTCACTTCGTAGTCGATCTTGTTCTTTGCCTTCGACAGTTCGCCGAACAGCTTCACGGGACCGAAGTCATACGAAGCGCCCAGGTTCAGGGTGTTGACCTTGGTGGTCGTGCCAGCGTAGTACTGGTCGCCAACCGTGCTGCTGCCGTAAGCCAGTGCAACGTCCAGAGGACCGTTTGCGTAGCCGAAGCGGCCGCCGATGTAACGGCCTTGGCGCTGGCTGTTTGCAACGTCAGGCGTGAAGATGCCCGAGCTGTACTTGGTCTTCTCGGCGAAGCCGTACTGGAACTGGCCATAGAAGCCACCCAGGTTCGGTGGCAGGAAGTAGCCGATCGTGTTGCTGGCGCGGACGTAGTTGCTCGAACCGACGTTGGTGAACGGAGCGGTCGAAGCTGCGGGGGTGCCGAAAGCGCCGAACTGGCCGTTAGCCGTCGAGATCAGGTTGGTACCAACGCCGTTGGTGCCGAACGGGTCGAACACGGTGTCGTTCCAGAACGTCGGGGTGTAGTCACGGCCCAGACGGATTTCACCGAAACCACCCGACAGGCTGACGGTCGAGCGACGTGCGAACGTTGCAATACCTTCTTGGCCGTTGTCATTGGAGATCGGGGCTTCGAGCCAGAAGCTGGCAGCCAGGCCACCACCCAGGTCTTCCGTACCACGGAAGCCGATGCGGCTGGAGTTGTAACCCGAGTTAGCCAGTTCACGACGGCTGGTCTTGACCGAACCTTGGTTCAGGTAGACGGGGATGCCGAAAGCGTTGGGGAACACGGTCGCGCGCTCGTCGCGGGCGGTGCTCGAGTAGCCGCTGATCGACGCGTCGACCACACCAAACAGCGTGACGGACGACTGAGCCGAGGCAACACCGGCAACAGCCAGGGCAGCCAGAGCAACTAGAGATTTTTTCATTGCAAGTTTCTCCAAGGTTAAACATAGGGCTCCGGTGCGAAGGGCTCACCGTGACTGGCACTTTTGTGCTCCCACCGGACCCCGGGCCAACCTCCTTTTGGGAAGTTGATGCTATTGCACCAGAGCCGCTGCGGCAGGGCAAAACAAATCGCCCGAAATCTTGGATGGCCCGCGCGTTTCGTTGCACGCCTGCAACAAAGGACTTATGCCCCGAGATACACCATATTGTGAAAAATCATGCACCCGTGGCAGGGCATTTCCCGTGTGCGTTCAAATAGCCCCATGACGCTCATGATCGACTCAGTTCTGACCGCGGCAGATTCGGCGTTGCGCACGCTTTTTGCCCGCCCCCACGCTACCCGGGCGATTCCAGCCCCCTCCCAGGCGACGGGCGAATTGAGCGAAGCAGAGCGTCGGGAAGCCGGGGCCCTGATGCGCGTGAACCACGTCGGCGAAGTCTGCGCCCAGGCGCTTTACACGGCCCAGGCGGCTGTGGCACGCGATCCGGCGCTGCGCGCTCGCTTCATCGAGGCGGCGCACGAAGAAACCGACCACCTGGCATGGACCCGGCAACGGCTGGATGAACTGGGCGCCCGCCCATCGATCCTGAACCCGCTTTGGTATGCGGGTGCTTTCGGCCTCGGCCTGGTCGCGGGCCGACTGGGAGATCCGCTGAGCCTGGGATTCGTCGCGGAAACCGAACGCCAGGTGGAGGCCCACCTGGACAGCCACCTCGACCGCCTGCCATCTGGAGACAGCGCCTCGAGGGCAGTGGTCGAGCAGATGAAAGTCGACGAAGCCCGCCATGCGTCGCAGGCCGTCGACGCCGGCGCGGCGGAGTTGCCGGCGCCAGCCAAGGCGATGATGCGTGCCGCTTCCCGCGTGATGACCACGCTGGCGCACCGCATCTAGGCTGAGCGGCTCAGGTTTCGATCAGGTCGAAACTGGTGGTGATCTCGGCCGTCTTCGCCAGCATGATGCTGGCGGAGCAATAGGTGTCGTGGCTCAGCGCAATCGCCCGTTCCACGGCGGAGGCCGGGATTCCCTTGCCCGCCACTGTGAAATGCATGTGGATCTTGGTGAAGACCTTGGGATCTTTCTCGGCGCGCTCGCTGGTCAGCTTGACGCTGCAGCGTTCGACACGGTGCCGTCCGCGCTTCAGGATCAGCACCACGTCATAGGCGGTGCACCCGCCGGTACCGGCCAGAACGGTCTCCATCGGCCGCGCCGCCAGGTTCTGGCCGCCATTCTCGGGCTTCGCGGCATCGGGGGCGCCGTCCATCATCAGGGCGTGGCCGCTGCCCGTCTCGGCAACGAAGCCCATGGCCGATCGCGTGCCGGCATCGCCGGTCCAACTTACTGTGCATTCCATGGTTTTCGGGTTTCCAGGTCTGGGATGCAGGGCAAAATGCACGCCAACATCCATTTGTGTGTGGGAAAAGCATCACTCGCTTGTTGCAACGCAACAAACAGTCGATATACTTTATTTCATTGCGCAAACGTATGCGCACCCAGTTGTCTCCTCCACCCTTCCAATTGGTGGATTTAGCCCCGAGCTGCAAAGCTCGGGGCTTTTTTCTTGCCCGAACGGCCTCGTCCGCCCTGTCACCACTCTAGTTTTCCCTCGAAAAGGGCAGTTGCTCTGGCTGCCCTGGCTGTTGCCGGTGTTGCCTCGGCTCAGTCGTCCGTCACGCTGTTCGGTGTGGTCGACGCGTCGATCAGCGGCTACTCGTCGAGTTCGCGTGACCTGAAGCCCACCGTCCTGCCCAACAACTTCGGGGCAGCCACTTACACGAACCGGGGCAGCGTCAAGGTCAGCCGTACGGGGGTGTTCAATTCTGGGTACAACTCGAGCCGCCTTGGCTTCCGCGGCACTGAAGATCTGGGCGGCGGTCTGGCCGCCAGCTTCTGGCTCGAAGCTCCCATCACTGCTGACGACGGCGCTACCGGCATTTCGACGTTTGCTCGTCGCTCGACCGTGAGCCTGTCGGGCGGGTTTGGTGAACTGCGCATCGGTCGGGACTACACCCCGACTTTCTGGAACGACACCGTCTTCGACCCCTTCGGCACCAGCGGTGTGGGCGCCAACCTGATATTCACGGCCAACGGCTACAACGCAGAGACCTATGGCGCCAAGGACACCGGCGGCTTCGGGGGCAACCAGAACTATGCCCGTGCCAGCAACTCCATCGGCTACTTCCTGCCGCCCAACCTGGGCGGCTTCTATGGCCAGGTGATGTACGCTTTCCACGAGAATGACAAGTACAGCAACGGCGGGTTCACACCCAAGGACAGCAGCACCTCCAAGAGCCGCGCCGGGCGCTACGTCGGTGGTCGCTTCGGCTATGCGAATGGCCCGCTGGACGTCGCAGTGGCATACGGCAGCAGCACGGTCGCCGATCAGTACTACGCAGGTACCACGGACTACGTGAAGACGTTCAACCTGGGTGCTTCCTACGACTTCGGTCCTGTCAAGCTGTTCGGCGAACTGTCGCGTGCCAAGAATTCGCGCGACTATGCAATCACGCCCATCATCGGAGCCCGCCCCGACGTGGATCTGAACGGCTACCTGCTCGGTGTGACCGTCCCCGTCGGCGCAGGACTCATCCGTGCGTCTTATTCGGCCGTCAAGTACGACTACAACCAGCCGTTCAATCCGTTCGGCTTGAACAATCGCGATCCGAAGGCGAACAAGCTCGCGCTGGGCTACGTGCACAACCTGTCGAAGCGAACGGCTCTGTACGCGACCATCGCTCGTGTCAGCAACAAGAACGGCGCATCGCTGACGGTAGGCGGCCCTGGCTTCTACCAGGCCTCCGAAAACGTGTTCAAGCCGAAGACGTCGACCGGCTACGACTTCGGCATTCGCCACGCGTTCTGACCGTCGAGCTTTTCAAGTTCTTTGCCTGACCCCGATGCTGGCTCCTGCCAGTTCGAAGCGGCAACCAAGCCTCAAGTCGCCCGGCTCGCGCCGGGCGGCTTTTTGTCGTTTTCCCCGTCCCGTTTCAGGTTGCCCGGCTGCGCCGGCTCTGCAGCAACCCCACATTCATTTCTCCGCTCAATACCGAGGCGTAGAAACGCTCGACCATATTGACGCTCGTGCGCGCATTGCGCGCCAATGTCAGCATGTCGATTCCTTGCCCGTACAGAAGCCGCAACGTGATGGCGGTATGGCGCAGGCAGTACAAGGTCCTCGACTGGCCCAGTGGCCCCTTCTCGAGCCCCGCCTTTTCGAGCACCCAGTGGAAGAAGAAGTTGAGCACCGCCAGGGCGTGCTCGCGGTTCTTCAGTTGCGGCATGAAGACGTAGTCTTCCGCGCCACCATATCCACGCTCCGCTCGATAGCCGAGCAGGCATTCGTAAACCCGCACGGCAGGGCACAGGCTCACGATGGGCTGGCTGTGCCGCTTGGTCT
Source organism: Variovorax sp. 278MFTsu5.1 (assembly GCF_048305045.1). Lineage (NCBI taxonomy): Bacteria > Pseudomonadati > Pseudomonadota > Betaproteobacteria > Burkholderiales > Comamonadaceae > Variovorax > Variovorax sp. 278MFTsu5.1. The sequence continues at coordinate 1,378,125 of NZ_CP157622.1, read as the reverse complement.
CCGGCAGGTTCATCCGCAGATAGACGTGCTTGCCGCGCACGACTTCGATGTGCTTGTGCTTCATGAACTTGATGTCGCTCGGACGCACGAAGGTGTTCACCATCCAGCGGACCAGCCAAGGCAGTTCGTCCGGCATCACGAGCAGTTCGCGCGCTATCCAGAAACGCTCTCCCGCCGCCAGTTGATCGAGCACCGGGTGCGAGTGCCCGCGCAAGCTGCGCGCAGTCCTGATGATCGCGCGGTACTCCGCAACGCTGAAGCTGCCACGCGGCTGGCTGCGCACCTTGACCTTCGGGAATGCAGGCGCATCGCGAAGCGCGCCGATGTGGACGCCATGCATCACGACCTTGCGCAGCAGCACCAGGTACTGGGCAATGGTCGTGCTGGTGAAACCCTGTTCGCCGAGGTGATCGATCAGGCGTTGCGCGTCAGCCGTTGCAAACGACTGCGCCGGCACATCACCCAGCAACGGAACGATGTGCGCACGCAATCTGTTGCCCATCACTTGCCATGTGGCACGCCCGATTTCCTTTCGCTGAACGCGCGCGGCTTCCGCCTGCATCAGCCTCTTCGAAAGGTCGCTGACAGAAATTGATAACAGATTTTGCTCATTTGTAATTTGATCGGCGGCCATATGGATCGCGGGATAGGTGCGTCCAAAAAATCCCGAATCATTTGCAGCTGGCGCCTTGTGGAAGAGGTTTATGACATTTGTGTCCATGCCATATCTCGCATGCAATCTCGATGCCTCTTATCATCGGCAGTTAGCAAATGAAAACTCCCTTGGAAAAAATCGTGCAAGACGCACCTCTTAAAACAACGCTGACGCCCGCCGACTATCTCAGAAAAATTCTCAATGCCCGGGTCTACGACGTTGCTGTCGAGTCCGCGCTGGAGAAAGCGCGCGCGCTGAGCGAGCGACTCGGCAACACAGTTCTATTGAAGCGCGAAGACCAGCAACCGGTTTTCAGCTTCAAGCTGCGCGGCGCCTATAACAAGATGGCTCATCTGAGTGCAGCCCAATTGGCAAGCGGCGTGATTTGCGCATCGGCCGGCAATCACGCACAAGGCGTTGCATTGGGTGCCCGCAAGCTCGGCACTCGCGCGGTGATCGTGATGCCGGTGACCACTCCGAAACTCAAAATCGATGCGGTGCGCGGTTTCGGCGGAGAAATCGTGCTGCATGGCGACAGCTATTCGGATGCTTATCTGCACGCACTCGATTTGCAGACAAAGCAAAACCTGACCTTCGTGCATCCCTTCGACGACCCGGACGTCATCGCGGGCCAGGGCACCATCGCCATGGAAATACTGCGGCAGCACCAGGGCCCGCTGGATGCGGTGTTCGTTGCGATCGGCGGCGGCGGCCTGATCTCCGGCGTGGCCAACTACATCAAGGCGGTGCGCCCCGAGATCAAGGTGATCGGCGTGCAGATGAACGACTCCGACGCGATGATGCAATCGGTCGCAGCCCACCAGCGCGTGAGCCTTCCCGACGTCGGCCTGTTCTCGGACGGCACGGCCGTCAAGCTCGTCGGCGAGGAAACCTTCCGCATCGCCAGCGACCTGGTCGACGACTACATCGCCGTCGACACCGATGCCGTGTGCGCTGCCATCAAGGACATCTTCGTGGACACGCGCAGCATCGTCGAGCCCGCGGGTGCGCTGGCGGTCGCTGCCATCAAGGAATACGTCGCGCAGCATGGCCGCCATGGCGAAACCTATGCGGCGATCCTGTGCGGCGCGAACATGAACTTCGACCGGCTGCGTTTCGTAGCCGAACGCGCCGAGGTCGGCGAAGAACGTGAAGCCCTGTTTGCCGTCACCATGCCCGAAGAGCGCGGCAGCTTCCGCCGCTTCTGCGAACTGATCGGCGAGATGCCCGCCAGCGATTCGGAAGCTCCGGGCACCGGCGGCGGCGCGCTGCGCAACGTGACGGAGTTCAACTACCGCATAAGCGATGCAGCCAAGGCGCATGTGTTCGTCGGCCTCACGACCTCGACGCGGGGCGAATCGGCCGTCATCGCACGGACCTTCGCCGCGCACGGATTCGACGCGCTCGACCTCACGCACGACGAACTCGCCAAGGAGCATCTGCGGCATCTGGTGGGTGGACGCACCGGCCTTGCGCACGACGAGCGCCTGCTGCGCTTCGTGTTTCCCGAGCGGCCGGGCGCTCTGCTCAAGTTCCTGAGCCTGATGCAGCCGAGCTGGAACATCAGCCTGTTCCACTACCGCAACCAGGGCGCGGACTACGGCCGCATCCTCGTCGGCCTGCAGGTGCCGGCCGGCGAATCCGCCGAGTTCGACGCCTTCCTCAAGACGCTGGGCTATCCCTACGTCGAGGAAACTGCCAATCCGGCCTACCGGCTCTTCCTCCAGGCCTGAAAAAGCAGAAGCCGGCGCAAGGCCGGCTTCGCTTCATCGAACCGAAATCCTGAAGAAAATTACTGGGTAGCCGCCTGTTGCTGCTGCGGTGGCGCTCCCATGGCGGCCGGTTGCTGCTGTTGCTGCAACAGCGAGCCAGCCGGCGGCGGCGGAGGAGGCTGCATCTGCTGCTGATGCATCTGCGGCGGAGCCGCCACGGCGGGCATGGCCGGGGGGGGCGGCACAGCCACCATCGGTGCCGCCGCCAGCGCGGGAGTGGAAACGCTGATCGGCGCACGCACCGGCAGCTGCAGCGTGAATGCCGCCGGGCCATCGGCACGCAATCCGATCGTCGCCGAGCGCAGACCTACCGACTGCAGCACGTAGCTCTCGCCGACCGTCGAGCCGACGCGGAACGGCCGCGGCGGCTTGCCATCGATGGAAATCAGCGCCGCTCCCTGCCTGGAAGGATCGGCCACCACACCGGACAACGCGAAGCGGCTGGCGGCTTCCGGGGCCACAGGCGCCGTGCGGGACTCGGGCAGCACGCCCAGCAGACGCGCCACCGAGTCGGAGTCCGCCGCCACCGAGGGCCGGGGCATGGTCGCGGCAGCGGCGACGGCATCGGTCGGCGACGCCAGCCGCAGCGACCAGAACACCGCGGCACCGGCCGCCAGCGCCCAAAGCCCCGTCGTTGCAAGTGGGGCATGCCAGCGGGCGGCGGAGTAAGGACTTGTCATGGCCGCGGATTATCATGCAGCGCGCCTTCCGAATCATGTCTGCCCAAGCTATGAACAAATTCATCCGTGCCGCTACCCGTACCGCCCAACGCGGCTTCACGCTGATCGAGCTGATGGTCGTGCTGGTCATCATCGGCGTGCTGGCGGCACTCATCGTCCCGAACGTGATCGAGCGCGCCGACGACGCCCGCGTGACTGCCGCCCGGACCGACATCAACAACCTGATGCAGGCGCTCAAGCTCTACCGCCTGGACAACCAGCGCTATCCCACCGCCGAGCAGGGCCTGCAGGCGCTGCTCACCCGCCCGACCACCGGTCCGGCCGCCCCCAACTGGAAGCCCTACGTCGAGAAGCTGCCCAACGATCCCTGGGGCCACCCCTACCAGTACCTGAACCCGGGCATCAAGGGCGAGATCGACGTGCTCTCGTTCGGCGCCGACGGCCAGAGCGGCGGCGAGGGCAAGAATGCCGACATCGGCAGCTGGCAGTAGCAGCGGCGGCTCGGACGCGCCGCTCCGCACTCCCCATTCACGCCGCCTCCAACGGCCAGGCGGCTTCACGCTGCTGGAGCTGATCGTGGTGATCGCCATCATCGCGATCGCCACCGCCGCCGTGAGCTTCGCCATCCGCGACACCAACGCCGCCAACCTCGACCGAGAAGCCGACCGCCTGGCCGCCCTGCTCGAATCGGCTCGCGCCCAGTCGCGCGCCAGCGGCATCGTGGTGCGTTGGCGGCCGGTGGAAGGCAGTTTCAGGTTCGACGGCCTGCTGCCTGGCTCGCTGCCCGACGGCTGGGCCGCCGACGGCATCACCGCCCAGGTGTCGCTCGCCAACGGCACGCTGATTCCGGCACTGCAGCTCGGGCCCGACCCGATCATCGCGGCGCAGCAGGTCATGCTCTATTCCGCCGGCCCGCCCGCGCGCGCCCTGCGCATCTCGACCGACGGCGCGCGCCCCTTCACCGTCTCGGCGGTTCAATGAGAAATACGCGGCGCCCGCTTGCTTCGCGCTCCCGCATCGGCGGCTTCACGCTGATCGAGGTGCTGATCGCGCTCGGCATCGTCGCGATCGCGCTGGCCGCGGGCTCGCAGGCCACCATGTCGCTCACACGCAATGCGCAGCGCCAGTCCGACCTCGTGCTGGCCGACCTGTGCGCCGAGAACGAGCTGGCCAAGGCCCGCCTCTCGCGCCAGATGCCGGCGTTGGGCGATTCGGGGTCGATCTGCCTGCAGGCCGGCATTTCGTTCAACGTGACCACCTCGACCATCCCGACGCTGAACCCGAACTTCCGGCGCGTCGACGTGCAGGTGCGCGACCAGGCCGACTCGCCCATCCTGCGCATCTCCACCGTGGTGGGGAGGTACTGAGCGATGCAGCGACACCCTGGCGCTCGCACCGCGCGCGGCTTCACGCTGATCGAGCTGCTTGTCGCCATCGCGGTGATGGCGCTGCTCTCGCTGGTGAGCTGGCGCGGGCTCGACAGCATGTCGCGCGCCACCACCCAGAACCAGCAGCGCGCCGACGCCGTGCTCACGCTGCAGGCCACGCTGGCGCAATGGGGAGCCGACCTCGACGCCGTGACCACGCTCGCCCAGACCCGCCCCATCGACTGGGACGGCCGGGTGCTGCGGCTCACGCGCCGCGGCAGCGACGACACCGCGCCGTCGGTGCAGGTGGTGGCGTGGACGCTGAAGTCCGGCCCCGACGGCGTGCGCTGGCGGCGCTGGCAATCGCTGCCCTTCACCACGCGCGGCGAATGGCAGCAGGCCTGGAACCTGGCGGCCGCCTGGGCGCAGGACGGCGGCGCCGGCTCGAACGGCGGCTACAGCGACGTGGCGCTGGTGCCGGCCAACAGCTGGCAGATCTTCTTCTTCCGCGACAACAGCTGGGTGCCGGCCAGCCAGCTGCCCGTCACCCAGCCCAACCCCAACAACCCCTCGGGCCCCGTCGTCGCCATGCCGGACGGCGTACGCCTCGTCATCACGCTGCCGCCCGGCGAAGGCCTCTCGGGCACGCTCACGCGCGACTGGGTCAAGCCGACCGTCGGAGCGCCGAAAACCTCATGACGCAGACGCCCGCAAGGACCAACGACGGCAGCAAGCGATCGCGCCAGCGCGGCGCCGCCCTGCTCGCCGCGATGCTGACCGTGATGCTGGTGGCCACCTTCGCCGCCGCGGCGCTGTGGCAGCAGTGGCGCTCGGCCGAGGTCGAAGGCGCCGAGCGGGCGCGCGTGCAGGCGGCCTGGGTGCTGATCGGCGCGCTCGACTGGTCGCGCCTCATCCTCGGCGAAGACGGCCGCGCCGGCGGCCCCGACCACCTGGGCGAGCCCTGGGCCGTGCCGCTGGAAGAGGCGCGGCTCACCAGTTTCCTCTCGGCCGAGAAGAACGTGGCGAGCGACAACCTCGAAGGACTGCCCGACGCCTTTCTCTCGGGCCGCATCGTCGATGCGCAGTCCAAGCTCAACGTGCTTTCGCTGGTCGACAACGGCAAGCCGGTGCCGGCGGCCGTCGCCACCTTCACGCGGCTGTTCAACCTGCTGGGCCTGCCCGTGTCGGAGCTCAGCCTGATGACCACTGGCCTCGCTGCCGCGCTTGCCACGGGCACTGCGACCGACGGCAGCAGCAGCGGTGTCGATTCCAGCGCCGCGCCGCTCATGCCGCAGCAGGTCTCGCAGCTGGTGTGGCTGGGTCTGTCGGCCTCGACGGCCGCGGCGCTCGAACCGTACGTGACGATCCTGCCGGTGAAGACCACGCTCAACCTCAATACCGCGAGCGCCGAGGCGATCAGCGCCAGCATGGAGTCGCTCAACATCGCCAGCGCGCGCCAGCTGGTGGACCGCCGCTCGCGCGCCTTCTTCAAGGACATCGCCGCCGCCAACGCCGCCCTGCCCAGCGGCAGCGCGCCCTTCAACGCAGCCCAGCACGGCGTGGGCACACAGTTCTTCGAGGTCTACGGCAAGCTGCGCCTCGATCGCACCTACGTGGAGGAACGCTCGTTGCTACAGCGAAGCGGTGTCACGGTGACGACGATCTGGCGCACGCGCGGCGCCGGCGCAACGCTCACTCCGGTCAAACCCTGATTTCGATGCATTATTTGTAGCCAAAAAGCCTTCCAGAGCGCGTCACATCAGCGTGATACGCTATGAAAAACAGAGCGCCATCGTGTCGGACGCGCACCTACAATCACCGGCTTTTCCAAGATCCACATGACTCCCCTGCTGCTCATTGCCCCCCTCCCTCCGGCCGATGCCGCGGGCGAGTACGACTGGGCCCAGGCAGGCGACGACGGCATTGCGTTGCGCAACCAGGGCCGGGCGTTGCTGGCGCTGCTGCCCTCGAGCACGGAGGTCATGCTCGGCATTCCTTCCGCCGCGCTCTCCTGGCACCGCATCACGCTGCCCAAGGGCAGCATGGGCAGCGCCTCGAAGCTGCGCGCCGTGCTCGACGGCCTTCTCGAAGAACACCTGCTCGACGAGCCCGAGGCCCTGCACTTCGCGCTCGAGCCCGACGCCAAGGCCGGCGCGCCCGTTTGGGTCGCGGCCTGCAATCGCATCTGGCTGCGCAGCATCGTGCACGGGCTCGAAGCGGCCGGCCGGCGCGTGGTGCGCATCGTTCCCGAATTCACTCCCCAGCCGGCGGACGGCCCGCCGCTGCTGCTGGTCACCGGCGAGCCCGAGACGCCGCGGCTCACGGTGTGCGATGCCGACGGCGTGGTCTCGCTGCCGCTGGCCGGCGCGGGGCAGGCGCTGTCGGACGGCCTGCCGCTGGACACCGCCGTCATCTCCACCGAGCCCGCCGTGGCCGAGGCCGCCGAATCGCTGCTGCAGCGCCGCGTGCCCATCGTGCAGTCGCCGCAGCGCTGGCTGCAGGCCGCGCGCACGCCCTGGGAGCTCGCTCAGTTCGACCTCGCGGTCACCGGCCGCGCACGTGCCGGCAAGAAGTTCGCCTCGGTGATTCAAACATTGCGCTATGCGCCCGAATGGCGCGCCGCGCGCTGGGGCGTGGTCGCGCTGCTGCTGACCCAGCTGATCGGCCTGAACGCCTGGGCCTGGAAGGAGCGCAACGCGCTCGAATCGAAGCGCCAGGCCGCCAAGGCGATGCTGACGCAGACCTTCCCATCCGTGAAGATCGTGGTCGACGCGCCGGTGCAGATGCAACGCGAGGTCGCATCGCTGCAGCAGGCCGTGGGCGACGTGGCGAACAGCGACTTCGAACCCATGGTCGGCGCGCTCGCCGGCGTCCTGCCACCCGGCAAGGTACCGAGTGCTGTCGACTACAGCGCCGGCCAGCTGCGCCTGCGCGGCCTCGGGCTGCAGCCGTCGGAGGTCTCGCAGATCACCAATGCGATGGCGCCACGCGGCTACAACGTGCGCACCGAAGGCGACCTCCTGCTGGTACAGGCCGAGGCCAACCGATGAACTTCAGCGAACAGCTCAAGGCCCGCTGGGCCACCCTGGAAGTGCGCGAGCGCCGCATGGTCTATGCCGCCGCGGCCCTCGTGGCGCTGGCCCTGCTCTGGTGGATCGCGCTCGCTCCCGCGCTGCGCACACTGTCCGCGGCGCCGGCCGAACACGCTCAGCTCGATGCGCAGCTGCAGCAGATGGCCACCCTGCAGGCCCGCGCCAAGGCCCTGCAGTCGCAGCCCCGCCTGAACCGCGACGACGCGATGCGCGCGCTCGAAACCTCCGTGCGCGAGAGCCTGGGCACGAGCAACGCGCAGCTCATGGCATCGGGAGGTGACGGCGCCGCCACCGTCTCGCTGCGCGCGGCGCCCGCCGCCACCGTCGCCCAGTGGCTCGGCCAGGCCCGCGGCAATGCGCATGCGGTGCCGCGCGAAGTCCACCTGACCCGCGCGCCGGCCTCGACGCCGCCGCCATCTTCGCCCGCCGCCAAGGACGCGCCCAGGACACCGCAGGTCCGCTGGGACGGCACCGTCGTCATGGCGCTGCCCGCGGCGCGCTGAGAAAGAACGGCAGACGACCCGCATGCTGAGCCGCCCTCCGATCCCCGAACCCCGACCCCGCCGCGGCTGGCGCTGGGCCCTGCTCGGCGCCGTCACCGGCGTGCTGCTGGCGGTGGTGCTGTTCGCGCCGGCCCGCTGGCTGTCGGCGGCGCTGTCGAGCTGGAGCCAGGGCCGCCTCGTGCTGACCAACCCGCGTGGCACCGTATGGAACGGCACGGCCGCCGTGGTCCTCGCCAGCGGCGCGGGCGGCATGCAGGCGGTGTCGCTGCCCGGCCTGCTGCACTGGCGCATGCGCCCGAGCTGGAACGGCATCGCCGCCAGCCTCGATCTGCCGTGCTGCGCCGCGCAGCCGATCGAACTCAAGGCCAGTCCGCGCGCCGGCGGCATGCAGCTCGCCTGGCAGGACAGCCGCTCGCGCTGGCCCGCCACCCTGCTCATGGGGCTGGGCGCGCCGTGGAACACGCTCAAGCTCGAAGGCGCGCTCGACCTGAACACCAAGGCCTTCTCGATGCAGTGGGACGGCCCCGCGCTGCGCATCGCCGGCCAGGCGACGCTCGACGCCACCGATGTTTCCTCCAGCCTGTCGACGCTGCGGCCGATGGGCAGCTACCGGCTCACGCTCGAAGGCGGCAGCCGCCCCACGCTGCTGCTGAGCACGCGCGAGGGCAGCCTCGAGCTCAACGGCAGCGGCAGCTGGACCGGCACTTCCTTCCGCTTCAACGGCGAAGCCAGTGCCGCGCCCGGCCGCGAAGACGCTCTTTCCAATTTGTTGAACATCATCGGACGGCGCGACAACGCGCGTTCGATCATCACCCTGGGTTGATCCTCATGATGAAGCCACTGTTTTCGACCGGCACCGTCGCGCTCGCCGTGCGCGTGCTGATCGCCGCCACGTTCCTGCAGGCCGCGCCCGCCGCGTTCGCGCAGACCGGCGACGCGCCGCGCCGCGGCGAGCCGATCACGCTGAACTTCTCCAACGCCGACATCGAGGCCGTGGCCCGCACCATGGCCGTGGTCACCGGCCGCGACGTGGTGGTCGACCCGCGCGTGAAGGGCACGATGAACCTGGTCACCGACCGCGCGATCCAGCCGGCCGCGGCCTTCAACCAGTTCGCCTCGGCACTGCGCCTGCAGGGCTTCGCGGTGGTGGAAGCCGACGGCCTCTACAAGGTGGTGCCCGAGGCCGACGCCAAGTTGCAGAGCAGCACCGTCAACACCTCCATCAGCGCCACGGCGTCCAGCGGCAGCAACCAGATCGTCACGCAGATCTTCAGGCTCAACTACGAGTCGCCGAACAACCTGCTGCCGGTGCTGCGCCCGCTGATTCCGCCGAACAACACCATCAACGTGAACCCGGGCAACAACTCGCTCGTGATCACCGACTACGCCGACAACATGCGCCGCCTGGCGCGCATCATCGCGTCGCTGGACGTGCCGAACGCCTCCGACATCGAGATCATCCAGCTCAAGCACTCGGTGGCCACCGACATGGTGCCGCTGGTACAGCGGCTGGTGGACGGCGGCGGCTCGGGCGCACCGGGTGCGCCGGCGGCTCCCGGCGCGGCCGACGCGTCGTTCCGCACCACGCTCATGGCCGATCCGCGCAGCAACTCGCTGATCATCCGCGCGGCCAACCCGGCCCGCGTGGCGCTGATCCGCACGCTGGTGGACAAGCTCGACCGCCCCGCCGTCGAGGGCAGCAACGGCGCGGCCGGCAACATCTACGTGGTGTACCTGAAGAACGCCGACGCGGTGCGCCTCGCGGCCACGCTGCGCGCGGCGATGGCCGCCAACCAGTTGAACACCACGCCGGGCACGCCGGGCGCCACGGCCAGCGCCGTGCCGCAGCAGAGCACGCCGCAGGCCATGCAGGTCAACCTGAACAACAGCAGCCAGTCGGGGGCATCTGCGGCCGCCAGCGCGCCGCTCAACAACGCCAACCAGCCGTCCACCGGCGGTCAGATCCAGGCCGACCCGTCGACCAACTCGCTGATCATCACCGCGCCCGAGCCGCAGTACAGGCAGATGCGCGCGGTGATCGACAGGCTGGACGGACGGCGAGCGCAGGTCATGATCGAGGCGCTGATCGTCGAGGTGAGCGACACGGCCGCCGCGAAGTTCGGCGTGCAGTGGCAAAGCGCGCTGGGCAACAACGCGGTGATCGGCACCAACTCCTCGGTGGCCGGAGCCAACCTGCTGACGCTGACCCAGGCGCTGGCCACGCGCAACGCCGCCGGCCTGGCCGGCGCGATCACGCCGGGCGCGAACCTCGGCATCGCCGGCAAGGTCGGCGGCCAGTACATCCTGGGCGCGATCGCCAGCTTCTTCGACAGCGACAAGGACGCCAACGTGCTGTCCAAGCCCAACCTGCTGACGCTGGACAACGAGGAAGCCAAGATCGTCATCGGCCAGAACGTGCCCTTCGTGACCGGCCAGTACGCCAGCACCTCGGGCTCGGTCGGCGTCAACCCGTTCACCACCGTCGAGCGCAAGGACGTGGGCCTCACGCTGCGCGTGCGCCCGACCATCAACGAGAACGGCACGGTGAAGCTGACGATCTTCCAGGAGACCTCCACGGTCGACGGAAACACCGTCAACAACCAGAACGGTCCCACCACCAACAAGCGCTCCATCGAATCGAGCGTGCTGGTGGAAGACGGCGGCCTCGTGATGCTCGGCGGCCTGCTGTCCGACAGCTACGGCAACACGGTCGAGAAGGTGCCGCTCGCAGGCGACATTCCGGTGCTCGGCAACCTGTTCAAGAGCCAGGCCCGCACGCGCGAGAAGATCAACCTCATGATGTTCCTGCGCCCGGCGGTGATGCGCGATGCCAGCGCCACCGAAGCCTTCGCGTACGACCGCTACGACGAGATCCGCGGCATGCAGCAGCGCACGCAGCCCGACACCTCCAACGTGATGCTGCGCGGCGTGAGCGGCTCGAACATCCTGCCCGAACTGGCGCCCCCCTCGCGTGCCCTGGCCCCGACTTCGGCGGCTCCAGCACCCTCGGCCTCCACCGCCGCGCGCGGCGGCTCGCGCCTCGAAGGCACCCAGCTGATCCCGCCATCGCAACCTGCCGCGGACAGCCGCAAACTGGCGCCCAGCCCCCTGCGTGGCGCACTGCCCCCCACCGGCGACCCGGTGAGCGCGCGGGAACTGCCCTGATACTGTTTCCGATGTCCAACCGCTATCCCCTGCCCTACGCCTTCGCACGCAGCCAGCAATTGCTGCTGGAAGAGACCGACGACGGCCGCTACACGCTGTGGATGTCGAGCACCCCGGCGCGCAGCGCGGTCGGCGAGGTCTCGCGCAAATACGGCGTGCAGGCATTCGAGGTGCTGGCCGACGGTCCGCTGGCGCAGCGCATCAGCGCGGCCTATGCGCAGGGCGAATCGAGCGCCGCCGCGGTGGTCAGCGAGGTGCAGAGCGACGCCGACCTCTCGCGCATGATGCAGGAGCTGCCGGCGGTGGAAGACCTGCTGGAAAGCGCCGGCGACGCGCCCATCATCCGCATGCTGAACGCCCTGCTCACGCAGGCCGCGCGCGACGGCGCCAGCGACATCCACATCGAGCCCTACGAGCGCACGTCTTCCGTGCGCTTTCGCATCGACGGCACGCTGCGCGAGGTGGTGCAGCCCAACCGCGCGCTGCACGCGGCGCTGATCTCGCGCCTGAAGATCATGGCCGACCTCGACATCTCCGAGAAGCGGCTGCCGCAGGACGGGCGCATCTCGCTGCGCATCGGCACGCGCGCGGTCGACGTGCGGGTGTCGACGCTGCCCAGCGCGCACGGCGAGCGCGCGGTGCTGCGCCTGCTGGACAAGAGCGAATCGAAGCTCACGCTCGAATCGGTGGGCATGCAGGGCGACACGCTGGAGCGCTTCGAGAAGCTCATCGCGCAGCCGCACGGCATCATCCTCGTGACCGGCCCCACGGGCTCGGGCAAGACCACCACGCTGTACGCAGCGCTGGCCCGGCTCGACGCCACCCGCAGCAACATCATGACGGTGGAAGACCCCATCGAATACGAGCTGCCGGGCGTGGGCCAGACGCAGATCAACGCAAAGATCGAACTCACCTTCGCCAAGGCCCTGCGCGCCATCCTTCGGCAGGACCCGGACGTGATCATGATCGGCGAAATCCGCGACTTCGAAACCGCGCAGATCGCCATCCAGGCCTCGCTGACCGGCCACCTCGTGCTGGCCACGCTGCACACCAACGACTCGGTCAGCGCCGTCACGCGCCTTACCGACATGGGCGTGGAGCCTTTCCTGCTGAGCTCGTCGCTGCTGGGCGTGCTCGCCCAGCGCCTCGTGCGCAAGGTCTGCACCTCGTGCGGCGGCGCGGGCTGCGAGGCCTGCGGCCAGACCGGCTACCAGGGCCGCACCGGCATCTTCGAGCTGCTGGTGGCGGACGACGAAGTGCAGGCGCTCATCCACGGCAAGGCGGCCGAGAGCCAGCTCTTCGAGGCCGGCGAACGCGGCGGCCTGCGCTCCATGCGCGAGGACGGCGAGCGGCTGGTACAGGCCGGCATCACCTCGCGCGCCGAGTTGCTGCGCGTCACGCGCGAGTAGCGAGCAAGAAGAGAAGAGATGCCCGCCTACGCATTCGAAGCCATCGACGCCAGCGGCCAGTCGCGCGAAGGCGTTCTCGAGGCCGACACCGCCCGCAGCGCGCGCAGCCTGCTGCGGGCTCAGGCGCTCATTCCGCTGTCGGTCAAGCCGGTTGGCAGCGAGCATGCCGGCGGTGGTGGCCAGCGCAGCGGACTCGGGCGCTGGCTGGGCGGCGGCAAGCGCGTGTTCAACTCCACCGGGCTCGCCGTGTGGACGCGGCAGCTCGCCGGCCTCGTCTCGTCGGGCCTGCCGCTGGAACGCGCGCTCACGGCGCTGACCGACGAGGCCGAGTCCGACCAGCAGCGCAATCTTGTCGCGTCGCTGCGCGCCGAGGTCAACGCAGGCTCGCCGTTCGCGCGGGCGCTGTCGGCGCATCCGCGCGAGTTCTCGCCCATCTACACGGCCGTGATCGGCGCCGGCGAGCAGAGCGGCAACCTCGGCCTCGTGCTCGACCGCCTCGCCGACGACCTCGAGGAGCGCCAGGCGCTGCAGCAGAAGCTGATCGGCGCGGCGCTGTACCCGGCCATCGTCACGCTGGTGGCGATCGTGATCGTGATCTTCCTCGTGAGCTACGTGGTGCCGCAGGTGGCGCAGGTGTTCGCAGGCACCAAGCGCTCGCTGCCGTTCCTCACCACGGTGATGCTCTCGCTGAGCTCCGGCGTGCGCAACTACGGCTGGTGGATGCTGGCGGGCGTGGTGCTCGCCGCCATCGGCACGCGGCTCGCGCTGGCGCAGGAAGCGCTGCGCCTGAAGTTCGATTCGGCCTGGCTGAAGCTGCCGCTGGTGGGCAAGCTCGCGCGCGGCTACAACGCGGCGCGCTTCGCGAGCACGCTCGCCATGCTGGCCACGGCCGGCGTGCCGATCCTGCGCGCGCTGCAGGCAGCTTCCGAGACGCTGGGCAACCGCGCTATGCGCGCCGACGCGCTCGACGCGCTGGTGCTGGTGCGCGAAGGCGCGCCGCTGGCCTCCGCGCTGGCGCAGAAGAAACGCTTTCCGGGCCTGGTGTCGATGTTCGCCCGCCTCGGCGAGCAGACCGGCACCCTGCCGCTGATGCTGCAGCGCGCCGCCAACCAGCTCGGCGCCGAAGTGCAGCGCCGCGCGATGCACCTCGCCACCATCCTGGAGCCGCTGCTGATCGTGGCGATGGGCGGGGTGGTGATGCTGATCGTGCTGGCGGTGATGCTGCCGATCATCCAGCTGAATCAATTCGTCAAGTGACGACGGCCAGCCAGCAGCGCAGGACGTACTCGACATGCCCGTAACCCTCGAAGACAAGCTCGTGGTCGCGATCTCCTCGCGCGCCCTGTTCAACCTCGAAGAAGAAAACAAGGTCTTCGAGGCCGGCGACAACGAGGGCTACATGAAGCTGCAGCTCGACCGCATCGACGTGCCGGCCGCGCCCGGCATTGCCTATTCGCTCATCCGCAAGCTGCTGCGCTTCAACGACGACGGCGTGCAGCGCGTGGAGGTGGTGATCCTCTCGCGCAACGACCCGGTCTCGGGCATGCGCATCTTCAGGTCGAGCGCGGCGGCCGACATCAAGCTGCAGCGCGGCGTATTCACCCAGGGTCGCCCGCCCTTCGGCTACCTGCGCCCGCTGCGCGCGCACCTGTTCCTGTCGGTCAATGCGCAGGACGTGCGCGAGGCGCTCAATGCCGGCTTTCCGGCCGCGCGCGTGCTGGTCGAATCGGTAAAGGCGAGCGACGCCTGGCCGAACGAAGTGCGCATCGCCTTCGACGGCGACGCCGTGCTGTTCTCCGACGAGGCCGAGCGCGTGTACCAGAAGGAAGGCCTCGACGCCTTCCAGGCCCACGAACTCAGCAAGGCCGACCTGCCCCTGCCCGAAGGGCCATTCAAGCCGCTGCTGAGCGCACTGCACCGCCTGCAACTGGCCGGCAACGCGAAGATGCGCATCCGCACCGCGCTGGTCACCGCGCGCAGCGCACCGGCACACGAACGCGCCATCCGCACGCTGATGAAGTGGAACATCCGCGTCGACGAGGCCATGTTCCTCGGCGGCCTGCCCAAGGGCGAGTTCCTGCGCGAGTTCGAGCCCGACTTCTTCTTCGACGACCAGACGGGGCATGTGGATGCGGCCTCGAGGCATGTGCCGGCGGGGCATGTGAGCAGCGGGATCAGCAACGAGTCCTGAGGGGCGGCCTCGCGGCGCGCTTGCCTCGCGCCCGGCCCGGGGACAAGAATGCCGGCATGCTGATCCTCCGACATGCCGACACTCTCGTCACCATGGACGCCACCCGGCGCGAGATCGCCGATGGCGCCGTGGTGTGCGACGGCCCCGCGATAGCCTGGGCCGGCCCCACGGCCGAGCTGCCCATCGCCTACCTTGAAGCCCTGCGCGACGGCAAGGCCGAGGCCATCGACATGCGTGGCCACGTGGTGATGCCCGGCCTGGTCAACACGCATCACCACATGTACCAGAGCCTCACGCGCGCGGTGCCCGAGGCGCAGGACGCCGAGCTCTTCGGCTGGCTCACCAGCCTGTACCTGCTGTGGGCACGCATCACGCCCGAGATGATCCGGGTGTCCACGCAGACGGCGATGGCCGAGCTGATGCTCTCGGGCTGCACCACCACCAGCGACCATCTCTACCTGTTCCCCAACGGCTCGCGGCTCGACGATTCGATCGAGGCGGCCGACGCGATGGGCATGCGCTTCCACGCGGCGCGCGGCAGCATGAGCGTGGGCCGCAGCGCCGGCGGACTGCCGCCCGACGAGGTGGTCGAGACCGAGGAAGCGATCCTGCGCGACAGCGAGCGGCTCATCGGCCGCTGGCACGATGCCTCGCGCCACTCGATGCGCCGCATCGTGCTCGCGCCCTGCTCGCCTTTCTCGGTGTCGCGCGACCCGATGCGCCTGTCGGCCGAACTGGCGCGCGAGCGCGGCGTGTCGATGCACACGCACCTGGCCGAGAACGACAACGACGTCGCCTACTCGCGCGAGAAGTTCGGCATGACGCCGGCCGAGTACGCCGAAGACCTGGGCTGGGTCGGCCGCGACGTGTGGCACGCGCACTGCGTGAAGCTCGACGAGGCCGGCATCGCACTCTTCGGCCGCACCGGCACGGGCGTGGCGCACTGCCCCTGCTCCAACATGCGCCTGGCCTCGGGCATCGCGCCCATCGGTGCGATGCGTCGCGCTGGCGTGCCGGTGGGGCTGGGCGTGGACGGCAGCGCGTCGAACGACGGCGCGCACATGCTGGGCGAGGCGCGCCAGGCGATGCTGCTGCAGCGCGTGGGCTACGGCCCGGCGGCGATGACGGCGCGCGAGGCGCTGGAGATCGCCACGCTCGGCGGCGCCCAGGTGCTGGGCCGCGACGACATCGGCGCCATCGCGCCCGACATGTCGGCCGACATCGTGGCCTTCGACATGCGCGGCGTCGCGCATGCTGGCGCGGGGCACGACCCGGTGGCAGCGCTCGTGTTCTGCACGCCGGCATCGGTGTCGCTGAGCGTGATCGGCGGCGCGGTGCGCATCCGCGGCGGTGCATTCACCGGGCTCGAGCTGGCACCGCTGCTGGCCAGACATCGCGACCTGGCGCGCACGCTGTACGAAGCCGCACGGCACCCGCATACGGCCTGACGACGCCCTGACCAGGCGTTGCAGGGAAGGCGCCTCGGAGTAGGCAGCAACCCTGATTGCCAACGCCCAAGCCCCTCCGCAGAATCCGCCCACCAAATAGAACGAGCGTTCGATTTGGTGGCCGAGCCTTCCGTCGGCCTCCCAAGATTCACAACAACAGGGACTCCCCGATGAAGCGCAGAGACATCCTCAAATGGTCCGCCTCGGCGGGCGGCCTGGGCCTGCTGGCCGGCAAGACATCCACGGCATCGGCGGCACTGCCGGTGCCGAAGCCCACGCTGCCGCAGAAGATCGACCCGATCAGCGCCACGCTGCGGCGGTTGGAGCTGGTGGGTCGGCAGGCGACCTATCTCTGGACCGAATCGCACATCAACCTGGCTGGCGTGCCGATGGGCGCGGTGGTGCCGGCCACCGAACTGCCGGCACTCGAACACCAGCTCAAGACGATTGCAAAGGCGCTGGAGGCCGTCACCAACTTCGCGGCCTCGTTCGCCACCAGCGCGCTGGCCTCGGGCAGCCTGCAGTCGCTGGACAACCTGCGCACGCGGCTTGCGAGCCTGCAGGCCAGCTTCGACCAGCTGCTGGCCGCCAACAGCGGACTGGCCACCTTGCCGGCCGCGGTTCTGACGCTGCT
This sequence comes from Variovorax sp. 278MFTsu5.1, assembly GCF_048305045.1. NCBI lineage: Bacteria > Pseudomonadati > Pseudomonadota > Betaproteobacteria > Burkholderiales > Comamonadaceae > Variovorax > Variovorax sp. 278MFTsu5.1. The sequence continues at coordinate 1,361,209 of NZ_CP157622.1, read as the reverse complement.
CGGCACGCTCACCGGCACGGCGGGCGACATCGCCACGCAGCTCAAGCAGATCCACCAGGACCTGCTCTCGCAAGGCCCGCTGGGCGCGCTGAACGGACCGAAGACGGTGGCGCAGTACGACGCGCTGTTCGTCACGATCGAGAAGCCCGCCATCGCTCAGCTGCGGCACGACAACGACCTGTTCGCCGCCATGCGCGTAGCCGGGCCCAACCCGATGCTGATCCGGCGCGCGACCGCGCTGCCGGCCAAGTTCCCGCTCGGCAATGCGCAGTACCAGCAGGTGATGGGCGCGGGCGACAGCCTTGCCGAGGCTGCCTCGTCGAGTCGGCTCTATATCCTCGATTACGAAGGCCTCGCAGACATGGCGCCGGCCGGAGCGCAGGTCAAGCCGCTCACGGGCACCGGCTACATCCAGGCGCCCATTGCGCTGTTCGCGCGGCCGAAGACCGGCCGTTCGCTGGTGCCGGTCGCCATCCAGTGCGGGCAGGACCCGGCCGCGAGCGCCATCTTCCTGCGCGTGGACGACACCGCCAACGCCGAGGCCTACTGGGCCTGGCAGTCGGCCAAGACCGTGGTGCAGGTGGCCGACTTCAACTACCACGAGATGTTCGTGCACCTGGGCCGCACGCACCTGATGTCGGAAGCCTTCGCGATGGCCACGCAGCGCCAGCTCGCGACCGCGCATCCGCTGAGCCGGCTGCTGTCGCCACACCTGGAAGGCGCGATGTTCATCAACGAGGCGGCGACGCTGATCATCATGGCGCCGCTGACCACGGGCGACGTGATCCTCGCCGCGCCCATCGAGACGCTGCAGCAGCAGTGCGGACGCGACCGGCTGGCCTACGACTTCTACGACCGCATGATGCTGCCCAACGACCTGCGCACGCGCGGCGTGGACGACGCAGCGGCACTGCCCGACTACCCCTACCGCGACGACGCGCTGCTGGTGTGGAACGCGATCGCGCAGTGGGTGGGCGACTACGTGGCCACCTACTACCTGAGCGACGCCGACGTGACCGGCGACTACGAGCTCAAGGCCTGGGCCTCCGAGCTGGCGACCAGCGGCAAGGTGCACGGCTTCCGCGCGATCACCACGCGCGCGCAGCTGGCCGACGTGCTCACCGCCATCATCTTCAACGCCAGCGCGCAGCACGCGGCGGTGAATTTCCCGCAGTATTCGGTGATGACCTATGCGCCCTTCAGCGCGGGTGCCGAAGGGATGCCGGCACCGACGAGCGGCGCTGGCCAGAACGAGGCGAGCTGGTCGCAGATGCTGCCCTCGCGGCTGGCGGCGCAGGAGCAGATCCTGCTGTTCCACATCCTCGGCGGCGTGTACTACCGGCCGCTGGGCGAATACAAGGACAACGTCTTTCCGCACCTGCCGGTGCTTCTGGACCCGGCCATCGTCGGGCAAGGCGGGCCGCTGGAGCGCTTCCGCAATGCGCTTGCGGGCATCGAAGCGACCATCGGCCAGCGCAACACGACGCGCGCGCGGCCTTACGAATATCTGCTGCCGAGCCGGATTCCCTCCAGCACGAACATCTGATCGATCGGTCGATCGATCAGCGCCGCATGGTGTCGAGCTGCGTGACCGGCGGGCTGTCGTTGCCCCACGAGCCGCGCACGTAGGTGAGCACCGCCGCGACCTCGGCCGCACCCAGCGTCTGGCCGAAGGGCGGCATGCCGTACGGGCGCGGGTTGCCAGCCGTCGAGGGCAGGAAGCCACCGTGCGCGATCACCTGGATCAGGTTGGTGGGCCGCGCCATGTTCACTGCGCGGTTGCCCGCCAGCGGCGGATAGGCGCCCGCCGCACCCTGGCCCTGGTCGCCGTGGCAGTAGGCGCAGCGCTGGTCGTAGATCTTCGCGCCGCGCGCCATGGTGCCGGCATCGCGGCGGATCGGGGCCTTGGCCGTGGCGGCGGCCGGGGCTTCGGCCTTGGGCGCATCGGGCAGGTCCTTGAGGTAGCTGGCCATGGCGGTGAGGTCGGCGTCGCTCAGGTACTGCGTGCTGCGGAACACCACGTCGGCCATCGGCCCCATCACCGAGCCGCGCGGTGCCACGCCGTTCTTCAGCAGCGACACCACCTCGGCTGCAGGCCAGTCGGCCACGCCGGCTTCATGCGGGTCAGTGAGCGAAGGCGCGTACCAGTTCTCGACGGCAATCAGGCCGCCCGAAAGCCCCAGCTTCGTCTCGGTGGCGCCCAGCGAATTGCGGCTGCCATGGCAGGCGATGCAATGGCCCAGGCCGTTGACGAGGTAGGCGCCCCGGTTCCATTCGGCGGGCTTGCCTGCATTGGCGACGAAGGGCTCGGGCTTGAACGAGAGCGCGCGCCACACGGCGAGCGCCGCCTGCGTGTCGTAGGGAAAGCGCAGCCGGTGCTCGCGGTTGGGTACCGCCGAGGGCGGCACGCTGCGCAGGTAGGCGTAGATGGCGTCCGAATCCTCGCGCGTCACCTGCGTGAAGCTCGGGTACGGGAACGCGGGGTACAGCAGCCGGCCCTCCTTGCTGCGGCCGTTGTGCATCGCGCGCCAGAAGTGCGCGCTGCTCCAGCCGCCGATGCCGGCCTTGTCGTCGGGCGTGAGGTTGCTCGAATAGACGGTGCCGAAGGGTGTCTCGATGGGCATCCCGCCCGCATAGGGCTCGCCGCCGCGCGTGGTGTGGCAGCCGGCGCAGTTGCCGGCCAGCGCGAGGTAGCGCCCGCGCTCGACGAGTTGCGGCGTGGACTGGAAGGCTTCGGCCTGCGCGGGCAGCGGGTCTTCGCCGCGCAGGTTCATCGCCACGATGGTGCCGGCGGCCACGGCGCCGAGCACGACGAGCGCAAGCAGCAGCCAGGCGAGGTGTCGCAGTTTCATGGGCGCTGCTCCCTCACTTCGCGGGCATGCCGCCGCACTTCACCGGCAGCGGTGCGGGCAGCGAGGCGGCGGGCTTCGTGTCGACGGGCATCGGCTGCACGGCGAGCCAGCTCGCGACGGCGTTGATGTCGGCGGTGCTCATGCGCCGGCCGATATCGGCCATGCAGTCGGGCGCCATCGCATGCCGCTCGTTGGTGAGCCAGGCGCCGAGCTGCGACGACACGTACAGCCGCGGTAGCCCCAGCAGCCCCGGAATGGCCGGCTGCACGCCCGTGAGCGCCGCGCCGTGGCACTGCACGCAGGCCGGAATGCCGCGCGCCGCATCGCCCTCGCGCACGAGCTGGCGGCCGCGCTGCAGCTGCTCGGGCGTCGCATCGCTCACGGGGGAAACGGGCGGGTAAGGCAGCTGCAGCCCGGCGAAGTAATCGGCCATCTCGCGCAGGTAGGCGTCCGACAGGTGCTGCGCCATGTAGGCCATGTCGGTGTTGAAGCGGCGGCCGTCGCGAAAGCTCACGAGCTGGTTGAACAGGTAGCCGGCCGGCTTGCCCGCCAGGCGCGGAAAGTAGCCGGCGTTGGTGGTCGCGCCCTCGCGGCCGTGGCACGCGATGCACGCGGCCACGCGCTGCTCGATGGTGTCGGGCACGGTGGCCGGCGTGGCGGCGTTCGCCATGGCCTGCACGGCAAGAAGCAGGCCGAGCCCGAGGAGCTTGAGCGCTCGCCTCATGTGCCGGCGGCGAAATGCGCCAGCGTGATGAGCCCCGCGATCAGCAGCAGCACCATCACCACCGCGACGCCGATCAACGGCAGGATGCCGACCTGCGAGGTGCGCCGCTCGGCGTCGGCACGGCGGCCGCCCAGCCCGATGAAGCTCCAGAGAACGGCGCGCAGTGCGCGCAAGAGATTCGACATGAGGTCGAGTGTGGACCAGACCGGCCGAAAAAAACAGATGCAGATCCGCACCAATTGACCGGTGCAGATAAAGTGCATCCGAACGAATCACACCCAGCGATGAAGCGATATGAAGCCTTGGCCGCCGACATCGAGGCCTCGATCCGCAGCGGCACCCTGAAGACCGGCGACCGCCTGCCCTCGGTGCGCCACACCGGCAGCAGCCGGGGCGTGAGCGCCTCCACCGTGTTCCAGGCCTACTACCTGCTCGAGGCGCGCGGCCTGGTGCGGGCGCGCGACCGCTCGGGCTACTACGTCGCCGGCGGCGGGCTGCGAGACGCACCGCCCGAATCCACCCTCACCTCGCGCCCCGCCGGCGGGCCGAAGTCGCTGGACGTGAGCGACCAGGTGTTCGACATCCTCGAGGCCAGCATGTCGCGCAAGGTCGTGCCCTTCGGCTCGGCCTTTCCGAGCCCGCTGCTGTTTCCGCTGGCGCGGCTGGGGCAGTTCATGGCCGCCAGTGCCAGGTCGCTCGACCCGTGGAGCACGGTGGATGACCTCACGCCCGGCAGCGCGGCGCTGCGCCGGCAGATCGCGCTGCGCTACCTGGCCGACGGCATGCAGGTGCCGGCCGACGAGATCGTCATCACCAACGGCGCGCTGGAGGCGCTCAACCTCTGCCTCTCGGCGGTGACGCGGCCGGGCGATGCGGTGATCGTCGAATCGCCCACCTTCTACGCGGCATTGCAGGCGCTGGAACGCATGGGCCTGCGCGCCGTCGAGGTGCCGACGCATCCCGGCGACGGCATCGATCTGGAGGCGCTGGAGCAAGCCATCGCGGCACACAAGCCAGCCGCCTGCTGGCTCATGACCACCTTCCAGAACCCGCTGGGCAGCCTGATGCCCGATGCGAAGAAGAAGGCGCTGGTCGAACTGCTCGCGCGGCACGGGCTGCCGCTGATCGAGGACGATGTGTACGCCGAGCTGTACTTCGGCGAACGCCGCCCACCGCCGGCCAAGGCCTTCGACACGCAGGGGCTGGTGCTGCACTGCTCCTCGTTCTCGAAATGCCTGGCGCCTGGCTATCGCATCGGCTGGACCTCGGCCGGACGCTTCGCACGCAAGGTCGCACGGCAGAAGCTGTCGAGCACGCTGAGCACCTCGGCGCCGGCACAGCTGGCGCTCGCGGGCTACCTGGAGAAGGGTGGCCTCGACAGGCACCTGCGCAAGCTGCGCCAGACGCTGGCGATGCAGCAGGCCACCTTCGCGCAGGCCGTGGGGCACTACTTTCCGGAAGGCACGCGCGCGACGCGGCCGCTGGGCGGGTACTTCCTCTGGGTAGAGCTACCGGCGGGTGCGAGCGCGCTGGAGATACACCGCAAGGCGCTGGAACTCGGCATCAGCGTCGCGCCGGGCCCGATCTTCTCGGCCACGCGCGCCTTCGCCAACTGCCTGCGGCTCAACTACGGCCACCCGTGGGACACGGTCAGCGAGCAGGCAATGCGAACACTCGGCCGCCTGATCGCCGAAGCGTCCTGAACAGCAGGAAGCTGGCGATGCTCACGTTCACCAGGTTCCAGCCGATGCCGTTGATGAAGGCCGCGTGGTAGCTGCCGGTGAGGTCGAACACCTTGCCCGACATCCATCCGCCCAGCGCCATGCCGAAGAGCGTGAACATCAGCACCGTGCCCACCCGCCCGCCCGCTTCCTTCGGCGGAAAGTGCTCGCGCACGATGATCGCGTACGACGGCACGATGCCTCCCTGGAAGAGGCCGAAGAGCGCCGAGATCACGTAGAGCGGCACCAGCCCGTCGAACGGCAGGAACAGCAGCAGCGCCACGCACTGCAGCACGCCGCCCAGCAGCAGCGTGCGCAGCCCGCCGATGCGGTCGCAGATGGCGCCCGACACCAGCCGGCTCACGATGCCGAAGCCCAGCATCAGCGACAGCATGATCGCGCCCTGCGCGGGGCCGTAGCCCAGGTCGCCGCAGTAGGCCACGATGTGCACCTGCGGCATCGCCATGGCCACGCAGCAGGCCACGCCGGCAATGCACAGCAGGCTCTGCGCCGCGCCCGTGCTCAGGCCGAAGGGGCGGGTCATGTCGCGCACGGGCGCTGCCGCACCCGAAGCGGCGCCTGCCGGAGCCACCTCGGCCAGCGCGGGCGGCCGCGCGCGGAAGAACAGCGCCAGCAGCGCCATCGTCACGCCGCAGAAGATGCCCATGCCGATGTAGGTCTGGCGCCAGCCCACGGTTTCCACGAAGTGCTGCGCGATCGGCGGCCACACCGCGCCCGCCAGGTAATTGCCGCTGGCGCACACCGCCACCGCGATGCCGCGCCGCTTGACGAACCACAGCGAGGTGTCGGCCACCAGCGGCGCGAAGGCCACCGAGCTGCCGAGCAGGCCGACCAGCAGCGCCTGCGCTATCGTGAAGCTGACGATGCCACCGGAGAAGCCCGTGGCGACGTAGCCCGCCCCCAGGAAGACCGCGCCGATCAGCAGCGGCTTCATCACGCCGATGCGGTCGGCCAGCTTGCCCATCAGCACGCCGCCGAAGCCGAAGCCCAGCATCAGCAGCGTGTAGGGCAGAGAGGCGTCGGCGCGCGCGATGCCGAACTCGGCCTGCACGGCAGGCAGCATCACCGACACCACGTACATGCCGCTGCTGCCGACGGTCATGATCAGCAGCGTGAGGCCCAGGCGGACCATGGCGTAGCGGGAGTCGGGCTGATGGATGGTTGTCTCGCTTGTCTTCATTTTTCTCTCCGCGGCGAGGATACCCCGCGGTGCGAAAACCCGAGACACGCGCGGAACCAAGTGGCGCAGTGAGCCACCTCGGACGCGGCTTTGCCTCAGTGCGCGTCGGCCGCCGGAGCGACAAGGCTCGCCAAAGCCTTCGGCGTGGGCACGCCCGGCTTCGTCGGCTTTTCGTCGCACGCGGCCGTCAGCAGGCCGAGGCAGAAGAGAAGGACAAAGGCTGTGCTTCGCATGCGAGCCATGCTAGGCCCGCGCCGCGGCGCGTCAAGTCGGACGCTGCCGCTTTCTCTCCAGCGCTCAGGCGGCAGTGGCCGCGGCGGCTGCTGGCCGCTCGCCGCGCTGCAGGCGGCGCTCGATGTCTTCCAGTACCTGCGGCAGGTCGGCCACGCTGTCGATCACGTAGTGCGCGCCGGCAGCTTCGAGGTCGGCAGTGGCGCGGGCGCGGCGCTCCTGCTGCTGCGCTTCGTCGAGCGCCTGCCATTCGGCCAGCGTGAGGCCGTTGGCGTTGCCGCTGACCGCGAGGCCCACGGCCCAGGTGCCGGCGTTGAGGCCTTCCTGCAAGCCGACGCCGGTGTCGTCGACCTTCACCACGGTGTGCGGCGGCCACACGCCGAGGTCGGCGAAGCAGCGGTACATCATGAGCGGCGACGGGCGGCCCTCTGCGAGGTCGCCGGCGCATACGAGGTTGTCGGGCGAGTAGCCGCCGGCCGCGGCGATGGGCACGACCACCTCCATGATCGGGCGGTTGTAGCCCGTGGTGGAGCCGATCTTCAGGCCCCGGTCGCGCGCCGCCTTCACGGCTTCGAGCGCGCCGGGAATGAAATCGGCATGGTCGCGTGCGCTGGCCGCGTTCATCGGCGTGAACACTTCATAGAGCCTGTCGACATCTGCGTCGCTGAAGGCGTGGCCGTGCTTCGCTTCCCATTGCGCGGCGATGCGCGGCAGCGTGCCCAGCGCCTTGATGTGGTCCCACTTGGCCATGCCCATCGGGCCGCGCGCCTCGGCGATGGTGATGTCGACGCCGAACTGCTCGAACAGCTTCACGAAGGCGCCCATGGGCGCGCAGGAGCCGAAGTCGAGGATGGTGCCGGCCCAGTCGAAGACGACGGCCTTGAGTTGGGAGTGGTTGTGGGCGTTCATGGCGGCGGGTTTGTATGTCTCTGGAAGAAGGATAGCGGCGAGGCCGTTTCGATGGATAGGCCTCACCAGGCGTTGAAGACGTCGTGCGCGATGCCGAAGCCGGTGCTCGCGCCGCTGCCGCTGGTGACCAGCACCAGCCGCGTGGCATCGTCGGGCGCGTCGATCACGCAGGGCGTGGTCTTCGACGACGGGTAGACGCCGGTCCAGCGCTCGGTGATCTGCGCGGTTTCGAGGTTCAGCGTGCTGCGCAGGTGGCGCAGGATGAGCTGGTCGACCTCCTCCATCGCGAAGGGCTCGGGCGCGTCGGCGTAGTGGTGCGAGTCGCCGACCACCAGCGAGCCATCGGCGCTCTGCACCACGATCAGGTGGATGCCGTGCGCGAGCGAGGCGGCTTCCTCCTGCTGCAGACGCGCACGCAGCGCGGCGGCTTCGGGCAGCGTGCTGTAGCCCTCGTAGCGCACGAGGCTCAGGTCCATCATCACCGAGCCCGGCAGGCGGAAACCCGCCTCCGGCTTCACGCGCAGCATCTGCAGCCGGCACAGCGTGAGCTTCTGCTCGGCGATGCGTTCGGCGAAGAGGCCGTGCAGGTCGGTGTTGGTGCAGACCACCACGCGCTCGGCGTGCAGCGCGCCGCGCGAGGTGCGCACGCGCGGGGTTTCCACTTCGTGCACGGCTTCGCCGAAGCGGAAGGTCACGCCGTGCGCCTCGGCCAGCCACTTCGTGAGCAGGCCGATGGCGGTGCGCGACTCAACGCGCAGCTCGTGCGGGCTGAAAAGCACCGAGCGCGCATCGGCAAGACTCAGCGCAGGCGCCCTGGCCTGCGCGTCGGCGGCTTCGAGCAGTTCGCAGCCCTTGCCCATCGGGGTGCGCATGAAGGCTTCGAGCACGTCATGCGCCTCGGGGCGATAGGCCGCGAGCCAGAGGTTGCGGTGCACGACATCGATGCCGGCCTGCGGTGCGACCTCGTTCCACACGCCTCGCGCATGCATGGCGCGGCGCCACATGTCGCCCGGCGCCTGGCCGGTGATGGTGATGAAGCCGAAGTTGCGGATCGACGCGCCGATGGCGGCGGTGTCGCGCTCGATCACGCAGACCTTGAGGCCGCGCTGCACGGCGGTGTAGGCATGGGCCAGTCCGACGATGCCGGCGCCGACCACGATGAGGTCGAAGCTGTCGGGGTTCTTTGCTTGCGGGGTTGCGCTTGTCAACGATGTCTCCAGGTCTGGGTGCGCTTGAGTGCCCATTGCCCCGCCAGCGCGAACAGGCCCCGGCCGATGGCGGCGGTGAGCATGATCAGCGAGGCCATGGCGGCGGCGGGCGCCACGTCGCCGGCGTCGTCCATGTTGAGCACGGCGATGGCGGCGAGCGTGGTTTGCGGCGAATAGAGGAACACGACGGCCGAAACGGTGGTCATCGCGTTCACGAAGAAATAGCCGCCCACGTTGAGCACGGTGGGCAGCGCCACAGGCAGGTGCACGCGCCACAGCGTGCGCCAGAACGGCACGCCCATCGACTCCGACACCAGCTCGTATTCGCGGTCGAGCTGGCGCAGCGCGGTGAGCGAGGTGAGGTGCGCCACCGAGAAGAAATGCGCCACCGTGCAGACCACGAGGATGGTCATGCTGCCGTAGATGGCGCGCAGCGGGTTCGACGGCGAGATGAAGAAGAAGATGTAGCCCACGCCCAGCACCAGCCCCGGCACCGCGAGCGGCAGGTTGGCGAGCAGGTTGAGCAGCTCGCGCAGTAGGCCGAAGTGGCGCGGCTTCTCGACGAAGTAGGCCGACACGAAGGTGACGAGCGCGCCCGCCACCGCCGCGCAGACGGCCATGCGCAGCGAGTTGAAGTAGCTGCCCCAGCCGCCGCCGTCCATGTTGCTGAAGTCGTAGTTCTTGAAAGACGGCACGAGGTTGTAGGGCCAGTAGGTGGCGAGCGACGCGAACACCGCCATGCCGATCATCACGAGGATGGCGCCGGCCGTGAGCACGCAGAACGCCAGCAGCGCGCGGTCGCGCGACTTCACGGGCTCCGGCTGGTAGGGCGTGGCGCGCGCCGACAGCGCCGCGGCCTGCTTGCCGCGCACATGCCGCTCTACGAGGAAGGACAGCACCGCGGGAATCAGCAGCACCAGCCCGACCACCGCGCCCATCTGGAAGTTCTGCTGGCCGACCACCTGCTTGTAGATGTCGGTGGCGAGCACGCCCGTCTGGCCGCCCACCACCTTCGGCACGCCGAAGTCGGTGACGACCAATACGAACACCACCATCGCGGCCACGATCGCGCCGTAGCGCGACGAAGGCAGCGTCACCGTGCGGAAGATTCGCCAGCGCGAGGCGCCCAGCGTCTGCGCGGCCTCGTAGAGCCGGCCGTCGGAGGTGGCCATGGCGGTGGTGAGGATCAGCAGCGCGTGCGGGAGCGTCCAGAACACCGAGCCGAGCACGATGCCCAGCGGGCCGTAGATGGAGAGGTCGCCCAGCAGCCCCTTGAACAGGCCCTGGTTGCCGAACAGGTAGACGAGGCTGATCGCGGGCAGCAGCGAAGGCGCGAGCAGCGGCATCAGCGCCACGGCGCGCAGCACGCCCTTGGCCGGCATGCACGACAGCGTCAGCCCGTAGGCATAGACGTAGGCGATGCCGGTGCAGATCACCGCGCTGATCGCCGCGAGCCCCACGCTGTTGAATGCCGACTGCACCAGCGCCGGGTTCTCGAAGTAGCGCGCGAAATTGGCGAGGCCGACGAAGGCGCCCTCGCGGTCGAAGAAGCTCTGGCCGACCAGCGCACCGACCGGCAGCGCGACGATCACCACCAGCAGCAGCACGACCAGCAGCACGGCAGCGCCGGTCAGCCAGCGCTCGCGGTCGAACGCGCTGCGGCGCGTCGCCACCACCGGCGCGACGGCGATGGCGTCGGGAGAACTGCTCATGCTCAATGCGCCAGGACGGACAGCGCGTTCAATGGCAGCTGGATGTGCACCATGCTGCTGGGCACCAGCGGCTCGTCGCCGCCGCTGCGGGCGTCGGCGGGCAGTTCGGCCTCGATCTCGATGCCCAGCGGCTCGCAGGCCAGGCGGGCGCAGGTGCGGTTGCCGAAGAACTCGGTGTCGAGCAGGCGCGCCGCGAAGCTGTTGGCGCCGAGCTCGGTGCCGAAGCGCTTCACCACCACGTGTTCGGGACGGATGCCCACGGTCGCCTGCGAACCGATGCTGAGATTGCCGGGCGCGCACAGCAGTTCGCTGTCGCGCACACGCACCTTGCCGTCGGCCAGCACGGTGGCGGGCAGCATGTTCATGCGGCCCACGAAGCCGGCCACGAAGCGGGTGCGCGGTTGGCGATAGAGCTCGTCGGGCGTGCCGGCCTGCTCGATGCGGCCGTTGTGCATGAGCACCACCCGGTCGGCCATCGAGAGGGCTTCTTCCTGATCGTGCGTGACCATGATGGTGACGATGCCCAGGCGCTTCTGCAGCGCGCGGATTTCGCTGCGCAGCGTGGCGCGCACCTGCGCGTCGAGCGCGGAGAGCGGCTCGTCGAGCAGCAGCAGGCGCGGGTTGGGCGCGAGCGCGCGTGCCAGCGCGATGCGCTGCTGCTGGCCGCCGGAGAGCTGCACCGGGTACTTGTCGGCATGCGCGGCCAGCCCGACCAGGTCGAGCATCTCGCGCGAGCGCTTGGCCATCTCGCGGGCCAGCGCGCCCGTGGGATGCAGGCCGTAGGCGATGTTCTGCGCGGCCGTGAGGTTGGGAAACAGCGCGTACGACTGGAACACCACGCCGAAGCCGCGCGCCGCGGGCGGCAGGCCCGCGATGTCCTGGCCGCCGAGCAGGATCTGGCCGCTGTCGGCACGCTCGATGCCGCAGACGATGCGCAGCAGCGTGGTCTTGCCGCAACCCGAAGGGCCGAGCAGGCACACGAACTCGCCGGGCTCGATGTCGAGGTCGATGCCGTCGAGCACGCGGGTCGCGCCGAAGGATTTCTGGATGCCGCGCAGGGAAAGGAAGCTCATATCAATGTCGAACGGGGTGGAATGCGGGTACAGAACGCAGAGGACGCGAAGGTTTCGCGAAGGTCGCAGAAGTCTTCAAAAGGGAATAGCCAGCCAATGGGCTTCCTTCTGCGACCTTTGCGCTCTTTTGTCTTCCTTCTGCGTTCGGCTGTCCGTATTCAAGTCACATCGGCTTCTTTTCCGACTTCGATTCGTAGCGCTTCGACCACTCCGTCAGGATGCGCTCGCGGTTGGCGGCGGCCCAGTTGAAGTCGTTCTTGGCCAGCAGCTTCTCGACGTCGCCCGGCACGAATTCGAGCTTCTCCTGGATGCCCGGCAGCGCGAGCACGGCGAAGTTCTTGGCGTAGAGCTCGTTGGCCTGCTTCGTCACGGCCCAGTCGGCCAGCGCCTTGGCGGCTTCCTGCTTCTTGCTGGTCTTGATGATGCCGGTGGCTTCCATGTCCCAGCCCAGGCCTTCCTTGGGCAGCACGATGTCGATGGGTGCGCCGTCGCGCTTGGTCTTGTTGGCGCGGTATTCGAAGGACATGCCCAGCGCGAACTCGCCGGCGCCGGCCTGGCGGCAGGGCTTGCTGCCCGACTGGCTGTAGATGCCGATGTTCTGGTGCAGCGCGTCCATGTACTTCCACGCTTTTTCTTCACCCATCATCTGGATCCAGCCCGACACCATCAGGTAGCCCGTGCCAGAGGCGGCCGGGTTGGGCATGGTGATCTGGCCCTTGTAGACCGGGTTGGTCAGGTCGGCCCAGCTGGTGGGCTTGGGCAGGTTCTTCTTCTGCGCTTCGGCGGTGTTGAAGCAGATGGCCGAGGACCACACGTCCATGCCGACCCACTTGGGCGGGTTGGCCGGATCGCGCATGTTGGACTTGACGGCGTCCAGGCCCTTGGGCGCGTAGGGCTGGAGCATGCCTTCCTTGTCGAGCAGCATCAGCGAGGTGGCGGCCAGGCCCCAGACCACGTCGGCCTGCGGGTTGGCCTTTTCGGCGAGCAGCTTGGCGGTGACGATGCCGGTGGAGTCGCGCACGAACTTCAGCTCGATGCTCGGGTTCTCCTTCTCGAAGGCGGCCTTGTAGGCCTGGACCTGGTCGGCTTCGAGCGCGGTGTAGACCAGCAGTTCGGTGCGGCCCTGGGCCGAGGCGGCGAAGGCCAGCGAGAGCAGAGCGGCCGGCACGGCGGCCCAGCGGATGGAACGATGCAGCATGGGGTGGTTCCTCGGGAGAAAGAAGTGGAGAAGTGGAGAACGGGAGACAAGAAGGGAGGCCGGGCGGAACCGCGAACGGGCAAGCGAAAGTACGCAAATTCCACCGGGCAACGAATGGGGGCGATGCTGGCAGCGGCATGTGACAGTGATTTGTCAGATGCCTCAAAAAAACCCAAATCCCCAAAATCACGCTGAAATTGGCGACTCCGGGCGGCGCTGCAACGGCTTCGTCATCCGCATGTCACCGCGGCGCGGCAGACTCGCGGACTTATTGCCCTGTGTTTTCGCGTCGCCCGCTGCACTCCACTCCCATGACACTCGACCTCGCCGAGATCGCCCGCCTGTTCGCCGAACGCGGCGGAATCGCGTACGCGGGCGAGCCTGTGTCGCAGCTGGAGCATGCGCTGCAATGCGCCTGGCTCGCCGAGCAGGCCGGCGCGAGCGATTCGCTGGTCACGGCCGCGCTGCTTCACGACCTGGGCCACCTGCTGATCGCCGAGCACCAGACGCTTTCGCACTCTCCCACCCAGCTGGGCATCGACGACCGGCACCAGTACATCGCCCTGCCCCTGCTTCGCGGCGCCTTCGACGTCGAGGTGCGCGAGCCGATCCGGCTGCACGTGGACGCCAAGCGCTACCTCTGCGCCACCCAGCCCGACTATTTCTCCAGGCTTTCTCCTGATTCCGTGCGCAGCCTTGCCCTGCAGGGCGGCGTGATGGACGCCGAAGCCGCCCAGCGCTTCGCCACCCATCAGTGGGCCGGTGACGCGGTTCGGCTGCGGCAATGGGACGAGGAAGCGAAGGTCAAGGGCCTGCAGACGCCGCCGCTGGCCCATTTCCTGACGACGGCCGCGCGCGTGCTTTTGCGCTGACGAACTCTTTTCGAGGGCCGACGCCGGTTTCAGGCCGGTTTAAGAAACATTTGTCTACGATGGTCTCCTCACCATGACCGGCGCGCGAGCGCCTGCGAGGAAACCGAATGTCTCTATCAGTCACAGCTCGCGCTGGCTCGTTCATCCAGGTGCTACGCCGTGTTTTCAGGCTTGCGGCGCCTTATTTCCAGTCGGAGGAGAAATGGCGGGCCCGAAGCATGTTCGCCGCCATCGTGGCACTCAACCTGGCCTATGTGTATGCGCTGGTGCTTTTCAATCAGTGGTATGGCCGCTTCTACGACGGCCTCCAGAACAAGGATGTGACGGTGTTCTGGCGCGAGATCCGCGTGTTTCTCGTGCTGGCCTTCTTCAACATCGCGCTGCAGGTGCTCAAGTTCTACGTGACGCAGCTGCTGCAGCTGCGCTGGCGCGCATGGATCACGCGCAACTATCTCGGTCGCTGGATGGCGAACCGCACCTTCTACGAGATGGAACTGGCACGCTACGCCGGCAAGGAAGGCACGACGCCCGACAACCCCGACCAGCGCATCCAGGAGGACATGCAGCTGTTCACCAGCGCCACGATGACCCTGTCGATGGGCCTGCTGAACGCCGTGGTCACGCTGGTGAGCTTCGTCGGCATTCTCTGGGGCCTCTCGGGAACCACCGAGTTCTCGCTCAGCGGCACCACCTACCAGGTCGCGGGCGCGATGGTCTGGCTCGCGCTGGCCTACTGCGTGGTCGGCACCATCATCACCCACTACATCGGTCGGCCGCTGATCGGGCTGAACTTCCGCCAGCAGCGCTTCGAGGCCGACTTCCGCCACCACCTCGTGCGCGTGCGCGAGTACAGCGAGGCCATTGCTCTCGACCGCGGCGAGAAGGTGGAGCACGGCCAGCTCGACCTGCGCTTCGGCGCCGTGCTTCGCAACTACCTGCAGCTCATCAAGCAGCAGAAGAATCTCGTGACCTTCACCGCCTTCTTCGGCCAGGCTGCGGTGATCTTTCCCTTCGTGGTCGCGGCGCCGCGCTTCTTCAGCGGCGCGATCCAGCTCGGCCAGCTGATGCAGATTTCGTCCGCCTTCGGCAAGGTGCAGGATTCGCTGAGCTGGTTCGTCGACAACTACGACAGCGTGGCCGTATGGCGCGCAACCACCGACCGTCTCACGAGCTTCGACGATGCGATCCGGGCCCGCGCCGCGCAGGAACACCCCCTGGAGCGCAGCGAAGCTCCCGAACTTCAAACCGACGGACTCTCGCTCAGCCTACCGAACGGCACGCCGCTGCTCGTGAACGCGGCGCTCTCGGCGAAGGCCGGCGACAGCGTCCTCGTGCAAGGGCCGTCCGGCAGCGGCAAGTCGACCCTGTTCCGCGCTTTCGCCGGCATCTGGCCGTTCGCGCGGGGACGCGTGCAGGTGCCGTCCGATGCGATGTTCGTGCCCCAGCGCCCCTACATGCCCGACGGGCCCCTGCGCGTTGCGCTGGCCTATCCGGACGATGCAGCCAGGTACAGCGACGCGCAACTGCGCGAGGCGCTGCGCGATGCGCTGCTGCCCCAATTCGCAGATCGACTGGACGACAGCGACGCCTGGAGCCAGAAGCTCTCCGGCGGCGAACAGCAGCGGCTGGCCATCGCGCGCGTGCTGCTGAAGAAGCCACGCTGGGTCTTCGCCGACGAGATCAGCAGCGCGCTCGACGCGCCGGCGGAGCGCACGCTCTACCAACGGCTGTCCGAGATGGTGCGCGCGAGCGGTGGCGCGATGGTGTCCGTGGCCCATCGTGCTGCCGTGGGCGAGTTCCACAGCCAGCGGTGGACGCTGGTACCCGAGGCAGACGGAGCGGCCGCCCGCTATCGCGTGGAGGTCGTGCCCTCGTCGGCCGGCACGGCGGCGGCCACGTAGCGCTCCCAGCCCTTCCTGCGCAGCTCGCAGGCGGGGCATTCGCCGCAGCCGTAGCCCCAGTCCTGGCGGTGCACGCGATCGCCCAGGTAGCAGGTGTGCGTCTCGTCGACGATCAGGTCGACCAGCGGCCTGCCGCCCAGGCGGTGCGCCAGTTGCCAGGTCTCGGCCTTGTCGATCCACATGAGCGGCGTCTCGATGACCAGGCGGCGCTCCAGCCCGAGCGAGAGCGCGAGCTGCATCGCCTTCATGGTGTCGTCGCGGCAGTCGGGGTAGCCCGAGAAGTCGGTCTCGCAGACACCGGTGACGATCACCTGCAGCCCGCGCCGGTAGGCCAGCGCGCCGGCGAGCGTGAGAAAAAGCAGGTTGCGCCCGGGCACGAAGGTGTTGGGCAGGCCATCGGCCTGCATGGCGAAGGCGACTTCTTCCGTGAGCGAGGAGCCGCCCAGCTGCGCCAGGGCCGCGAGCGTGAGCACATGGTCTTCGCCCAGGCGCGGCGCCCAGTCGGGAAAGCGCTCGCGCATCTTCGCGAGGATGCTGCCGCGCACGTCGAGCTCGACGCGGTGGCGCTGCCCGTAGTCGAAGCCCAGAGTTTCGACGCGCTCGTACTTCGAGAGCGCATCGGCGAGGCAGGTGGTCGAATCCTGGCCGCCGGAGAACAGGACGAGGGCGGTGGTGTGCAGGGGCATATCCGTCGGCGGCGGTGCGTGCCGCCGCAATCCAAAGACGCGATTTTCCGTCAGCTTCGCGCAGCTGCCGGAATTCACCGCATCGGCCAGACGATGCGCATGAAACGCCGAAGACAGCCTTGGCATTTATTTCCGAGCGATCGGCGAACTTTCATTCGGCTTTCAACTCGTCACGGCCGGGTCATCTGACGTCTTTAGATTTCATCGCCAGAAATGGCGCACGCCCGGTGCGCCGGTCCAACAACCAACCGAGGGAATCATGACCCAACGCCTCATCGCCCCAGCACTGCTGGGCGTCTCTCTCCTGCTGTCCGCCTGCGGCGGCAGCAGCAACAACAACGGCATCGTGCTGCCGTTCATCCCACCGTCGAACACCACGCCGCCTCCGCCCGCGGCGCAGGCGCCGAAGAACGTCCTGTTCTTCCTGGGCGACGGCATGGGCATCACCACCATGACCGCCGCGCGCATCTACAAGGTCGGCGAAGACGGCGACCTCACGATGGACACGCTGCCCGAGACGGCCTTCGTCCACACCTATTCGAACGACGCCCAGGTCACCGACAGCGCTCCTTCGATGTCGGCCTACATGACCGGCGTGAAGATGAACAACGAAGTCATCTCGATGAGCGCCGAGACCAAGGCCACCGACGCCTCGGGCAAGGCCTACCACGTCAACTTCGACAGCACCTGCCCCTCGGGCAACGGCCAGGCCGTCGAAACGCTGCTCGAGCAGAGCAAGGCCAAGGGCTACGCCACCGGCGTGGTAACGACCACCCGCATCACGCACGCCACGCCCGCTGCCACGTACTCGCACGTGTGCCACCGCGACGCCGAGAACACCATTGCCGCCGCGCTGGTGCCGGGCGGCGCCGGCTACAACGGCAAGCTGGGCGACGGCGTCGACGTGTTCTTCGGCGGCGGCACCGACTACTTCACCGCCAAGGAAGACGGCGGCAAGCGCAACGACAAGCGCAACCTCATCGCCGAACTGAAGGCCGCGAAGTACAGCTTCGCCGCGAACAAGAGCGAGTTCGACAAACTGCCGGCCGACGGCGCCACCAAGATCGCCGGCCTCTTCACCAAGAGCCACATGGCGTACGACCTCGACCGCGACGCCACGAAGGAACCGAGCCTGGCCGAGATGACCGGCAAGGCCATCGACGCGCTGGCCGCGCGCAAGAAGGGCTTCTTCCTGATGGTGGAAGGCGGACGCATCGACCATGCGCTGCACGCCACCAACGCACGCCGCGCCCTGCAGGACACCGGCGCCTTCGACGACGCCATCAAGCTCGCGCTCGACAAAATGCAGGCCGTCGACCCCGGCCTGAAGAACACGCTGGTAGTCGTCACGGCCGACCACGACCACACGCTGCAGCTCAACGGCTACGCCGCGCGCACCGGCAAGACCGAGGCAGGCAAGCCTGGCGTGCTGGGCCTCGTGAAGGACTACGTCGACACCAGCAAGACCAGCAAGGACGTCGACGGCAACCCCTACACCATCATCGGCTTCGGCAACGGCCCGCGCCGCCTCGCCACCCGCGGCCCGATCTCCGACGCCGAGCTGGAAAGCAAGGACTACAGGCAGGAAGCCGTGGTGCCGATGGATGCGGCCAGCGATTCCGAAACCCATGGCGGCGCCGACGTGTTCCTCGGCGCGCAGGGCCTGGGCGCCGACAACTTCGCCGGCGTGATCACCAACACCGACGTGTTCGGCCTCATCAAGAAGGCGGTCGGCCTGTGAAGGGCAGCGAACGCTCATCGACGAACACAACCATGAACACGACGACCATGAACCGCATCACCCGCAACACCCGCCTGGCCGCCGCCCTCGTCTGCGCCGCCGCCGGCACCCTGGCCGGCACCGCGCACGCCGCCGGCGAAGCCAGGAACGTCATCTTCTTCCTCGGCGACGGCATGGGCCCCGTCACCGTGACCGCCGCGCGCATCTACAAGGGCGAGAAGCAGCTGGCCGCACAGCCCGGCTCGCTGGTGAGTCCCGAGCGCGCCAACCTCGTCATGCAGTCGCTGCCCTACGCCGCGCGCGTGAAGACCTTCTCGCTCGACGGCCAGACCACCGACAGCGCCCCCTCGATGGCCGCCTACATGACCGGCGTGAAGATGCGCAACGAAGTCATCTCGATGTCCAGCGACACCACCGCCGTCGACGGCACCGGCAAGCAGTACATCAGCGGCGAGGACACCACCTGCCCGCCCACCAACGGCAAGGCCGTGGACACGCTGCTCGAACTCGCCAAGGCCAAGGGCCGCTCGGTGGGCGCGGTGTCGACCACGCGCGTGGGCCACGCCACGCCGGCCACCACCTACTCGCACATCTGCAACCGCAACGGCTACAACACCATCGCCGAGCAGAGCGTTCCGGGCCACGCCAACTACAACCCCAAGCTGCTCGACGGCGTCGATGTGCTGATGGGTGGCGGCCAGCGCAACTACCTGCCGGTGGCGACTAACCCCAGCAGCAAGCGCACCGACGGCGTCGACCTGGTGGCCGCGATGAAGGCCAAGGGATACACCTACGTCGACACCGGCACCAAGCTCAAGGCCGTCGACACGGCCGCCACCGGCAAGCTGCTGGGCCTGTTCTCCCAGAGCGAGATGGCCTACGAGCTCGACCGCGTGAAGCAGAGCCTCGACCAGCCCAGCCTGTCGGAGATGACCGAGAAGGCGCTCGGCGTGCTCAGCAAGAACGACAAGGGCTTCTTCCTGATGGTCGAAGGCGGCCGCATCGACCACGCGCTGCACGGCACCAACGCCAAGCGCGCGCTGGAAGACACGCTGGCCTTCGACACGGCCATCCAGACCGCGCTCGACTTCATGAACAAGAAGGACCCCGGCCTGAAGAACACGCTGGTGGTGGTCACGGCCGACCATGACCACGCGATCGCCTTCAACGGCTATCCGAAGATCGGCAACCCGATCCTCGGCAAGGTCAACAGCTACGCCGACGGCAAGCTCGCGAAGGCCGCCGACGGCAACCCGTACACCACGCTGGTGTTCGGCAACGGTGGCCGGCCCAACGCGACGGGCTCCAGCCAGGTCAACCCCGAAGACGGCAACAAGCCGTGGATCGCTCCGGCGCGTGCGGCCTCGCGCGACGACCAGACCGCGATGGACACGACGGACGACAACTTCCTGCAGGAAGTCGGCATCAACCTCGGCACGCCCGGCGCCGAAACCCACGGCGGCGGCGACGTGATGCTGTTCGCGGGCGGTGCGGGCTCGAAGATCTTCAAGGGCACCGTGGAGAACATCAAGGTGTTCAACAAGGTCAAGGAAGCGGCGGGCCTGTGAGCGCATCCGTGGCACTGAAAACGCTCCTGGCGGCAGCGGCCCTCGCGGCACTTCCACTGGCGGCCAGCGCCGCCGGCGATGCCGAGGCGCCCGACCAGAACCTGCGCATCCAGCACCATGTGATGTCGATCGGAAAGGACGGCGTGCAGCGCGAGAGCCGCTACGCCGACCTGATGTTCCGCCGCGCCGACACGGTGTGGATCGAGCGCGAGCTGCCGCCCGCGCTTCGCGCCGACCACGACCACGAGGCCAGCGAAGCCAAGGTGCACATCGGCCACTCGCACGCCGACAACACGGCCGCGCCGCTGTGGCTGAGCCGCGATCCGGCCGGCAAGGTGCTGGTGAACATGGTGCTGCGCCAGCAGCGCAAGCTGATCGAGGTCGACAAGGCCAACTACGGCAACGTGGGCTACGGCGGCTCGTGGGCGAATGCCTACTGGCTCGTCGACCCCGCCAGCCTGCCGCGCATGAAGTCGCTGGGCACGGCCGGCAAGGGTGTTCAGCGCTACGAGCTGCAGCAGGGCGAGAGCACGCTGCGCATCGAGTGGGACACGGTCGGCCGCTACGCGCGCAGGATCGAGCAGCGCAACGGGCACGGCACCTCGCTCAACGTGATG
Organism: Variovorax sp. 278MFTsu5.1; assembly: GCF_048305045.1. NCBI lineage: Bacteria > Pseudomonadati > Pseudomonadota > Betaproteobacteria > Burkholderiales > Comamonadaceae > Variovorax > Variovorax sp. 278MFTsu5.1. The sequence goes on along the minus strand of NZ_CP157622.1, from coordinate 1,340,995 downwards.
ACGGCCTCGTCCATCCCGGCGCCGAAGACGCTGCCGTGGAAGACCGCCGATTCCTACGAACGCGGCGAATATTCCGACCTGCTGGATTGACCGGCTTCCCCACTGCTCCACGCAAAGAGACCTACGGACCTCTTTTCTTTTGGGCTAGAGGAAGCGCTCCAGCAGCTTGCGCGAGGCCCGGTCCAGCGTCTTCACATCCGGAATGCGGAACTGCACGCCGTGCGCACTTGCGATCAGCAATGCGCCGCCTTCGAGCCGGCGGATGTCCTCCTCGGCCTTGAGCACGAAGCTGGTCTCGCCGCGGTCGGTGCTGATGGTCCAGGTGCTGGGAACGCCGAAGCTCGACACGCCGTGCAGCTTCAGCAGCGTGGGCGCGAAGTCGCGCACCGCGAGGTCTTCCTCGAGCAGCGCCTTGGCCTGCGCCGGCAGCTGCTCGACGCTGTCGATCCAGACCAGCTCGCGCCCTTCGCTGCCGACCAGCGAGATGCCGTGGCCGGGCGCGCTCAGCGGAAAGGCCCGCACGGGCAAGATGCCGACGTGGCACTCGCCCTGGGCGTCGGTCAGCACGAGGCGGCCGAAGGCATCGCGTTCGAGTTCGAAAGATGGCGTGTTGTGGTCGGTCATGCGTCCCCCGCCGGATGAGCCGCGTGGCTGATAGCCAGCGGCGCCTGCGCGCTGGCGCGCTCGTCGGCAGCGCCTTCGCTCGCGTCGTCGTCGCCCTGGCGCAGCTGCGCTTGGTAGAGCCGCCAGTAGGCGCCCTGCTTCGCCATCAGGGCGTCGTGCGGGCCGACCTCGACGACCTCGCCGCGGTCCATGACCACGAGGCGGTCTGCCTTGCGCAGCGTCGACAGGCGGTGCGCGATGGCGATGGTGGTGCGGCCCTGCACGAGGTTGTCGAGCGCCTTCTGGATCTCCTTCTCGGTCTCGGTGTCCACGGCCGAGGTGGCCTCGTCGAGGATCAGGATGCGCGGGTCGATCAGCAGCGCGCGCGCGATGCTGATGCGCTGGCGCTCGCCGCCCGACAGGCCCTGCCCGCGCTCGCCCACCAGCGAGTCGTAGCCGTGCGGCAGGCGCAGGATGAAGTCGTGCGCATGCGCGGCGCGCGCGGCGGCCACGATTTCCTCGCGCGTGGCGTCGGGCTTGCCGTAGGCGATGTTCTGCGCGATGGTGCCGAAGAACAGGAACGGCTCCTGCAACACCAGCCCCACGTGCCGGCGGTAGTCGGCCACGGCGAAGCGGCGGATGTCGGTGCCGTCGACCTTGATGGCGCCGTCGGTCACGTCGTAGAAGCGGCAGATCAGGTTGACCAGCGTGCTCTTGCCCGAGCCGCTGTGCCCCACGAGGCCGATCATCTCGCCGGGCTCGATGGTCAGGTCGAGGTCGTGGATGACCGCGCGCGAGCCGTAGCGGAAGCCCAGTCCACTCATGTCGATGCGGCCCTGCACCCGCTCCACCTTCACCGGATTGGCCGGCTCGGGCACGTTGCTCACGTGGTCGAGGATGTCGAAGATGCGCTTGGCGCCCGCCGCGGCCTTCTGCGTGACCGAGACGATGCGGCTCATGGAGTCGAGCCGGGTATAGAAGCGCCCGATGTACGCGATGAAGGCGGTGAGCACACCCACCGTGATGCTTCCGCGCGCCACCTGCCAGATGCCGAAGGCCCAGACCACGAGCAGGCCGATCTCGGTGAGCAGCGACACGGTCGGCGTGAACAGCGACCAGGTGCGGTTGAGCTTGTCGTTGACCTGCAGGTTGTAGGCGTTGGCGACGCGGAAGCGCTCGGCCTCGCGGCGCTCCTGCGCGAAGGCCTTCACCACGCGGATGCCGGGAATGGTGTCGGCCAGCACGTTGGTCACTTCGGACCAGACGCGGTCGATCTTCTCGAAGCCGGTGCGCAGGCGGTCGCGCACGACGTGGATCATCCAGGCGATGAAGGGCAGCGGCACCAGCGTGACCACCGCCAGCAGGGGGTTGATGGAGATCAGGATGACCGCGGTCATCACGATCATCAGCACGTCGTTGGCGAAATCGAGCGCGTGCAGCGACAGGAAGACGTTGATGCGGTCGGTTTCGGAGCCGATGCGCGCCATCAGGTCGCCGGTGCGCTTGCCGCCGAAGTAGTCCAGCGGCAGGGTCAGCAGGTGCTCGTAGGTGGTGGTGCGCAGGTCGGCGCCGATGCGCTCGGACACCAGCGCCAGCAGGTAGGTGCGCGCCCAGCCCAGCCCCCAGCCGACCAGCGCCGCGATCAGCAGGCCGCCCAGGTACAGGCCCACGCGCATGGAATCGATCTTCTGCCCGTTCTGGAACGGAATCAGGATGTCGTCCATCAGCGGAATGGTCAGGTAGGGCGGCACCAGCGTCGCGGCGGTGGAGAACAGGGTCAGGAAGAACCCCGCGATCAGCTGCTTGCGGTAGGGCTTGGCGAAGCGGCCGAGGCGCAGCAGCACCCAGGTGGAGGGCGGGGTCTGGAGTTCGGCGTCGGTGGAATCCTCGCCCTCGGCAGTCTCCACGGCCTCGGGTGTCTCCTTGGCGACACCGCCCGCCATACGCTGGCCGAACAGCTTCATCAGCCGCAGCGCCGCGACCTGTCCGGCCAGGGTATAGCGCCACCGTGCGAGCCGTCCGGCGGGCCCCGCCAAGTCGAGGGTCCCGACGCCTGCATGGTCGGAAACGCGCATTTCCAAGGCCGCATCGGTTAGCGGCCACTCACGCCAAGTCCCATCGGGGTCGAGCGAAATCAGCTTCCGGTCAGTCAGGGCGACTAGGCCGGAAGCGAAGCGAAGTTGGTCGTCGAGGTCAACCGTCAGTGTTACCAGAACGTTTTCCGCGACTGCGAGGCGGTTTTTCAGTGCTTGCGCTGATGCCGCTTCTGTTTCGCCCTCCCGGGTGCCGACTGGATCGTGATGTTGCATTGTGTTTCTTTGACTCTTGCCCGTCGCGGGCCTCTTGGACCGCGTCATGGCGCCCCAGGTCGGGCGCCGATTCTGACCGATAGCCATGGGTGCGCTTGAAGGCGCCGTGGTGCTCGGCCAAAGCACATCGAACGTTTGCATGACCCGTTTCGACGACATCCGACTGCTGCGCATCAATTATTTGCGCGGCCCCAATCTCTGGACCTACCGTCCCGTACTCGAAGTCTGGCTCGACCTGGGCCAGCTCGAAGACTTCCCCTCCAACAAGATCGACGGTTTCACCGACCGCCTGACCGCCCTGCTGCCGGCGCTCATCGAGCACCACTGCGGCGTCGGCGAGCGCGGCGGCTTCATCCAGCGCCTGACCGAAGGCACCTGGTCGGGCCATGTGCTGGAGCACGTCGTCATCGAGCTGCTGAACCTGGCCGGCATGCCGACCGGCTTCGGCCAGACCCGCAGCACCTCGGAGCATGGCGTCTACCGCATGGTGTTCCGCGCCCGTGACGAGCAGGTCGCCCGCGTGGCGCTGGCCGAGGGCCACCGCCTGCTGATGGCGGCCATCAACAACGACCCGTTCACCGCCGCCGACGTGCAGAAGGCCGTCGACGCGGTCAAGGCCAAGGTGGAAGACTGCTACCTCGGTCCGAGCACCGCCGCCATCGTGGCCGCCGCCACCGACCGCGGCATTCCCCACATGCGGCTGAACAGCGGCAACCTGGTGCAACTGGGCTACGGCGCCAACCAGCAGCGCATCTGGACCGCCGAGACCGACTACACCAGCGCCATCGGCGAATCGATCGCCAGCGACAAGGAGCTGACCAAGTCGCTGCTCGCGAGCTGCGGCGTGCCCGTGCCCGAAGGCCAGGTGGTCGCCGACGCCGAGGAAGCCTGGGAAGCCGCCGAGGACATCGGCCTGCCCGTGGTCGTGAAGCCATCGGATGCCAACCATGGCCGCGGCGTGTCGCTCGAGCTGACGACCCGCGAGGAAGTCATGGCCGCCTTCGCGGTCGCCGAGCCCGAAGGCAGCGACGTGATGGTCGAGCGCTTCATCCGCGGCCACGAGCACCGCCTGCTGGTGGTGGGCGGCGAGGTGGTGGCGGCCGCGCGCGGCGAGATCATCACCGTGACCGGCGACGGCCAGGCCAGCGTGCGCGAGCTCATCGAAAAGCAGCTCAACAGCGACCCGCGCCGCGGCGCCGAGGAAGAGTTTCCGCTCGACGTGATCCTGATCGACACCGATGCCAAGCTGCAGCTCGAGCTCAAGCGCCAGGACCTGAGCGCCGACGCCGTGCCCGCCGCCGGCCGCGTGGTCACGATCCAGCGCAACGGCAACATGGCCAACGATTGCACCGACCTGGTGCATCCCGAGGTGGCCCACGCCGCCGTGCTGGCCGCCCGCGTGGTGGGCCTGGACATCGCCGGCATCGACCTCGTGGCGCAGGACATTTCCAGGCCGCTCGGCCCGCAGGGTGGCGCGATCGTCGAAGTCAACGCCGGCCCCGGCCTGCTGATGCACCTGAAGCCGGCCGTCGGCTCGCCGCGCCCGGTGGGCCGCGCGATCTGCGACCACCTGTTTCCCAACGACGCGCCCGGGCGCATTCCCGTGGTCGGCGTGGCCGGCTCGCGCGACACCGCCGTGCTGGCGCGCCTGGTGGCTTGGCTCATCAACCTGGGCGGGCGCCACACCGGCCTGGCCTGCCGCGACGGCCTGTTCCTCGAACGCCGCCGCGTCGACGCGCGCGACAGCGCCAACTGGGAAGCCGGCCACCGCCTGCTGGTGAACCGCGCCGTGCAGGCCGTGGTGATCGAGAACGGCGCCGAGACCATCCTGCGCGACGGTCTCCCGTACGACCGCTGCGAAGTCGGCATCGTCACCGACCTCGAAGGCTGCGAAGCACTGGCCGACTACGACATCACCGAGAGCGACCAGATGGTCAAGGTGCTGCGCACGCAGGTCGACGTGGTGCTGCCCGAGGGCACGGCCGTGCTGAACGCCGCCGACCCGCGCGTGGCCGGTCTCGCGCCGCTGTGCGACGGCGCCGTCATCCTCTATTCGGCCGACGCGCAGGCTCCCGCGCTCACGGCGCACCAGACCGCCGGCGGCAAGGCCGTGCTCGTGCGGCAGGACCGCGTGGTGCTGGCCAACGGCAGCAGCGAATCGTTCCTGCCGGGCCTCGGCCGCCTGACCGTGTGGCGCGCCACGCATGCCGGCGTGAGCCTCGAAAGCCTGCTGGCCGCCGTGGCCGCGGCCTGGGCCATGGGCATTCCGCTGAACCTGATCGGCGCCGGGGTCGAAGCCTTCGAGGCCGACCTGCAGGCCGCGCTGGCCTCGCTGCAGCTCTCGCAGACCCAGCCTCTCCAACCCCAATTTGCCTGAGGCCCCCGGCCCCGGCAGACAGTACCGTAGCTCTCGCAGCCCCATGAAAGTCACCCGCACCCGAGCCCTTCGCGGGCCCAATCTCTGGAGCCGCCATACCGCCATCGAGGCGGTCGTGGCCTGCCAGGGCGACGAGAACGCCATCAGCAAGCTGAGCGGCTTCGAAGACCGCCTGCGCGCCCGCTTCCCGACCATCGGCGAGCTGCACCCGATGGTGCTGGGCCAGCCGCTGGCGCTGGCCCACGTGCTGGAGAACGCCGCGGTCGCGCTGCAGGCGCAGGCCGGCTGCGCGGTCAACTTCGGCCACACCTCCCCCACCGTGGAAGAAGGCGTCTACCAGGTCGTGTTCCAGTACAGCGAGGAGGCCGTGGGTCGCCGCGCCGCCGAGCTGGCCGAGGAGTTGATCGTCGCCGCCCAGAACGACACGCCCTTCGACGCCGAAGCCGCCATCGCCGAACTGCGCGACCTCGACGAGTCGGAGCGCCTGGGCCCGAGCACCGGCTCCATCGTCGATGCGGCCGTGGCGCGCGGCATTCCGTACCGCCGCCTCACGCGCGGCAGCCTGGTGCAGTTCGGCTGGGGTTCCAAGCAGCGCCGCATCCAGGCCGCCGAAGTCGACAGCACCAGCGGCGTGGCCGAGTCGATCGCGCAGGACAAGGAACTGACGAAGCAGCTGCTCAACGCCGCCGGCGTGCCGGTGCCGCTGGGCCGCCCGGTGAGCAGCGCGGAAGACGGCTGGGCCGCCGCCAACGAGATCGGCCTGCCGGTCGTGGTGAAGCCGCAGGACGGCAACCAGGGCAAGGGCGTCACGGTCAACATCAACTCGCGCGAGGAACTGTTCGCGGCCTACGAATCGGCCGCCGTCTACGGCGAGGTGATGGTCGAGAAGTTCCTGCCCGGCTTCGACTTCCGCCTGCTGGTGGTGGGCGACCGCCTCGTGGCCGCCGCGCGCCGCGATCCGCCGCAGGTCATCGGCGACGGCAGCTCCACCGTGCGCCAGCTGGTCGACACCGTGAACCTCGACCCGCGCCGCGGCGAGGGCCACGCCACCTCGCTCACCAAGATCCGCCTGGACGACATCGCCATCGGCCGGCTCGAATCGCAGGGCCTCACGCCCGACAGCGTGCCCGCGCGCGGCCAGCGCGTGGTGCTGCGCAACAACGCCAACCTGTCCACCGGCGGCACCGCCACCGACGTGACCGACACCGTGCACCCCGAAGTCGCGGCGCGTGCCATCGACGCGGCGCAGATGGTCGGCCTGCACATCTGCGGCGTCGACATGGTCTGCGAGAACGTGCTGCGCCCGCTCGAGGAGCAGCACGGCGGCGTGGTGGAGGTAAATGCCGCGCCCGGACTGCGCATGCACATCTCGCCTTCGTTCGGCCGCGGCCGCGCGGTCGGCGAGGCGGTCATGGACACCCTCTTCGCCCACGGCGACGACGGCCGCGTTCCCGTGGTGGCCGTCACGGGCACCAACGGCAAGACCACCACCGCGCGCCTGATCAACCACCTGCTCGCATCGAGCGGCCTGCGCACCGGCATGACCAACACCGACGGCGTGTACGTCGACGGCCGCCAGACCGACAGCGGCGACTGCAGCGGCCCCAAGAGCGCGCGCAACGTGCTGATGCACCCCGACGTCGACGCGGCAGTGTTCGAAGTGGCGCGCGGCGGCATCCTGCGCGAGGGCCTCGGCTTCGACCGCTGCCAGGTGGCGGTGGTCACCAACATCGGCAGCGGCGACCATCTGGGCCTGAACTACATCACCACCGTGGAAGACCTGGCGGTGCTCAAGCGCGTGATCGTGCGCAACGTGGCGCCCGACGGCTACGCGGTGCTCAACGCGGCCGACGTCAACGTCGCCGCCATGGCGGCAGGCTGCCCCGGCAACGTGATCTTCTTCACCGCCGACCGCATGCATCCTGTGATGGCCACGCACCGCGCGCAGGGCAAGCGCACGGTGTACGTCGACCAGGACACGCTGGTGGCCGCCGAAGGCTCGTGGCGCGAACGCATTCCGCTGCGCGACGTACCCATCACGCGCGGCGGCAGCATCGGCTTCCAGGTCGACAACGTGATGGCCGCCGTGGCCGCGGCCTGGGGCGTGGGCCTCGACTGGGACACCATCCGCAGCGGCCTCGCGAGCTTCATGAACGACGCGGCCGGCGTGCCCGGGCGCTTCAACGTCATGGACTACCGCGGCGCGACCGTGATCGCCGACTACGGCCACAACACCGACGCTATGCGCGCGCTGGTGTCGGCCGTGGACACGATGCCGGCGAAGAAGCGCTCGGTGGTCATCAGCGGCGCGGGCGACCGGCGCGACTCCGACATCCGCGACCAGACGGCCATCCTCGGCCAGGCCTTCGACGACGTGATCCTCTACCAGGACGCGGCGCAGCGCGGCCGCGCCGACGGCGAAGTCATGGCGCTGCTGCGCCAGGGCCTGCAGGGCGCGGCCCGCACGCGCTACATCGACGAGATCCGCGGCGAGTTCGTGGCCATCGACGCCGCGCTGGCGCGCCTGCAGCCGGGCGATCTCTCGCTGATCCTGGTCGACCAGGTCGAGGAAGCGCTCGCTCACCTGGCCCAACGGATCGCAGCAGGCTGAAGCCGCGCTTGCCGGACATGTCCCACACGCTGGGGCGCGTCCGGCCCGGTTGGCGGCGTGCGGCTGTCCCACAGACCGCCGGCCGCCTCCCACAGCACACTGGGGCTCCAGTCACGCACCTCCTTGAGGGCGTGCCTTCACAGAGGAGCCCGCATGAGAAAAACCCTTCGTTCCGTTCTTTCCGCCACGGCCGCCTTCGCCGCCGGTGGCTTCATCGTCTTCGGCGCGCAGACGGCCAGCGCGCAGGCGCCGGGCAGCGACGCCCGCCTGCAGAAGGAGCGCGCCACCTGTGACGGCGTCCAGCAAGACCGTGCCGCCTGCCTGCGCGAAGCCGGAGCCGCGCGCCAGGAAGCGGCCCGCGGCGGCCTGACCAGCCCCAGCCCCGCGCGGGAGCAGGTCAATTCGCTGGCCCGCTGCAGCGAACTGCCTGCGGCCGAGCAACCGGCCTGCGAGGCGCGCATCAAGGGCGGTCCGCGCACCACCACCGAAGGCAGCGTGATGGGCGGCGGCGTGATCCGCGAGACCGTGACGCCCCTGCCGCCGCAGACAGTGCCGGCGCGCTGAATCGAATGAACCCGCCCAGATACGGGCGGTCCAATCTCTCCTGGTTATCCAGCTCACCTCAAGGAGTCATCCATGAAAAGCAACCCGCGTTCGATGCTCTTCGCCATGTTCGCCGCCGGGGCACTCACGGTTTCCGCAGCCGCTTCGGCCGCACCGCCGCAGCGCGGTGAATCGTCCAGCACCTACCAGCAGGAACTGGCCGTCTGCGGCCACAACCAGCAGGATCGTGCCGCCTGCATCCGCGAAGCCGGCGCCGCGCGCCAGGCCGCGGCACGCGGCGGCCTGACCAGCGCCCCCGACTACCGCGCCAATGCGCTCGCCCGCTGCGGCCTGCAGCAGCCTGCCGACCGCCCGGCCTGTGAAGCCCGCGTGCTCGGCAGCAGCGGCAACACCACGGCCAACGTCGACGGCAGCGTGATGGGCGGCGGCGTGATCCGCGAGTCGGTCACCACCACCATGGTTCCGGTGCCCCCGCCGGCCATGGCACCCCAGCCGATGCCGATGCCGCAGCCCATGCCGCAACCGATACCGATGCCCCGGCCCATGCCGGCGCCCATCCGTTGATCTAGCAGTCTTTCCACACAGGGGCATCGCCATTTCCCCCGGGAAGGCGATGCCCCTAATGTCATATTTCTGTCACAAAACGCCGCGGCGTGCTAGCTATAGTTCCCGGTCCCTGCCTACCGAGGAACTCTTTTTCATGAATGCCATCAAGGTCGCTCGCCGATTCATCGAAACGGACCCGGCCAACGATTCGGCCAAGATCCTGGCCCAGCTCGTGCTGGCTCTGGAGTCCGAACGAAGCTTCGAACTCATCACCCTCTACGAACTCGACTACAAGAGCTTCCAGCTCGCCATGGACATCCTGAAGGAGTGGCGCCTCGACCGCTACTACGCCAGCAAGTCCAAGCTGTTCGATCTGTCGCTGCAGGTCAGCGAACTCGAAAAGAGCAGCGAACCCAGGAAGAACGCACCCGAAGCCAAGGCCTGAGCGGCCCCGGCTTCCTTCCCACCCCTCTTCTCTTTTCTCTTTACTTCCCCCAACGCAGCACCATCGGATCGAGTCGCCTTGCGGTCTCGATCAGGCCGGCACGCGTGTCGGGGTGCATGGCCGGCAGGGGGTGGCGGGGCGCCTCGCAGGCGATCACACCGCCCTCCTTCATCAATGACTTGCAGGCCAGCAGCCCTGCCTGGCGGTTCTCGTAGTTGATGAGCGGCAGCCACTGCTGGTACAGCGCGAAGGCCTTGTCGCGGTCGCCCGAGCGGTGCGCCTCGATGATCGGGCGGATGCCGTCCGGATAACCGCCCCCCGTCATCGATCCGGTCGCACCGGCATCGAGGTCAGGCATCAGCGTGATGGCCTCCTCGCCATCCCACGGTCCCTCGATGGCGTCGCCGCCCAGACGGATCAGCTCCCGCAGCTTCGATGCGGCGCCGGGCGTCTCGATCTTGAAGTACGCCACCTGCTCGATCTCCTTCGCCATGCGCGCGAGGAACGGCGCCGACAGCACCGTGCCGCTGGCCGGCGCGTCCTGGATCATGATCGGGATGCCCACCGCGTCCGACAGCCGCGCGTAGAACTCGTAGATCTGCGGCTCGGGCACGCGGAAGGTCGCGCCGTGGTAAGGCGGCATCACCATCAGCATCGCGGCGCCCATGTCCTGCGCACGGCGGCTGCGCTCGGCGCAGACCTTGGTGCTGTAGTGCGTGGTGGTCACGATCACGGGCACGCGGCCCTTCACGTGTTCGAGGATGGTTCGGGTCAGCACCTCGCGCTCCTCGTCGGACAGCACGAACTGCTCCGAGAAGTTCGCGAGGATGCAGAGCCCGTCCGAGCCCGCGTCGATCATGAAGTCGACGCAGCGCTTCTGGCTTTCGAGATCGAGCGCGCCCTGTTCGGTGAAGGTGGTGGGCACCACCGGGAAGATGCCGCGGTATCTGGGGGTCATGGTGATAAATCAGTGTGAGTGGCGGGGAACGGCGGCGCCTCTGCAGCCGACGAGAAAATCGAAGTCGCAGCCCTCGTCGGCCTGCAGCACATGGTTGACGTAGAGCTTCTGGTAGCCGCCGCCGCGCGTGCTCATCGGCTGCGCGTCCGAAGCCGACAGCGAAGCCAGCCGCGCGGCCAGCTCCTCGTCGCTGATGTCCAGATGCAGGCGCCCTGCATCGCAGTCGAGCTCGATCCAGTCGCCGTCGCGCACCGCGGCCAACGGCCCGCCGTCGGCCGCCTCGGGCGCGACGTGCAGCACCACGGTGCCGTAGGCCGTGCCGCTCATGCGCGCGTCCGAGATGCGCACCATGTCCTTCACCCCCTGGCGCAGCAGCTTCGGCGGCAGCCCCATGTTCCCGACCTCGGCCATGCCCGGGTAGCCCTTGGGCCCGCAGTTCTTCAGAACCATCACGCAGCTGGCGTCGATGTCCAGGTCTTCGTCGACGATGCGCTCCTTGTAGTGCTCCAGGTTCTCGAACACCACCGCCCTGCCCCGATGCTTCAGCAGCTCCGGCGACGCGGCCGAGGGCTTGAGCACCGCGCCGCGCGGCGAGAGATTGCCGCGCAGGATGCGGATGCCGCCATCGGCGATCAGCGGCTTGTCGATCGGGCGGATCACCTCGTCGTCGAGGCTGGGCGCATCGCGCACGTTGTCCCAGATCGACTGGCCGTTCACCGTCAGCGCATCGGGATGCGGCAGCAGCCCGTTCTCGCCAAGCCGGCGCAGCACCGCCGGCAGGCCGCCCGCGTAATAGAACTCCTCCATCAGGAAGCGCCCCGAAGGCATCAGGTCGACGATGGTCGGCGTGTGGCTGCCGATGCGCGTCCAGTCCTCCAGCTCCAGATCGACGCCGATGCGCCCGGCGATCGCCTTCAGGTGGATCACCGCGTTGGTCGAGCCGCCGATAGCCGCGTTCACGCGGATCGCGTTCTCGAAGGCCTCGCGCGTGAGGATCTTCGACAGCGTGAGCCCCTCCTTCGCCATCTCCACCGCGCGCATGCCCGACATCTGGGCGAGCACGTAGCGCCGCGCGTCGACCGCCGGAATCGCCGCGTTGTGCGGCAGCGAGGTACCCAGCGCCTCGGCCATGCAGGCCATGGTCGAGGCCGTGCCCATGGTGTTGCAGGTGCCTGCCGAGCGCGACATGCCGCCTTCGGCCGAGAGGAACTGGTGCAGGTTGATCTCGCCCGCCTTCAGCGATTCGTGCAGCTGCCACACGGCCGTGCCGGAGCCGATGTTCTTGCCCTCGAGCTTGCCGTTGAGCATCGGCCCGCCGGTGACCACGATGGCCGGGATGTCGCAGCTGGCCGCGCCCATCAGCAGCGCGGGCGTGGTCTTGTCGCAGCCGGCGAGCAACACCACCGCATCAACCGGGTTGCCGCGGATGGCTTCTTCCACGTCCATGCTGGCGAGGTTGCGCGTGAGCATCGCGGTCGGCCGCAGGTTCGATTCGCCGTTGGAGAACACCGGGAACTCCACCGGGAAGCCGCCCGCCTCCGAGATGCCGCGCTTCACGTGCTCGGCGATCTTGCGGAAGTGCGCGTTGCAGGGCGTGAGCTCCGACCATGTGTTGCAGATGCCGATGATCGGCCGGCCGTCGAATTCGTGGTCCGGAATGCCCTGGTTCTTCATCCAGCTTCGATACATGAAGCCGTTCTTGTCGGCCGAGCCGAACCATTCGGTCGAGCGCAGTTTCTTCGGAGGGGTGTCCGGCATGCGAGTTGTCCTGAGGGGAGAGAAAGGAAAAAAGAAGGTCAGCGCCGTGGCGTGCGCGACGTGAAGAAGCGCTGCAGCAGGCAGAACACGAACAGCAGCGCTCCGACGACGATGCGCGTCCACCACGAGCTCAGCGTGCCGTCGAAGGAAATGAGCGTCTGGATGATGCCCAGCATCAGCACGCCGAAGAGCGTGCCCGCCACGTAGCCCACGCCGCCGGTGAGCAGCGTGCCGCCGATCACCACCGCCGCGATGGCGTCGAGCTCCAGCCCGACCGCATGCAGGCCGTAGCCCGAGAGCATGTAGAAGGTGAAGATCACGCCCGCCAGCGCCGAGCAGAAGCCCGAGAGCGTGTACACGCCGATGAGCGTGCGGCGCACCGGCAGGCCCATGAGCACCGCCGACTGCTCGCTGCCGCCGATGGCGTACACCGCGCGCCCGAACGGAGTGCAGTGCGCGAGAAAGATCGCCGCCAGCAGCACCGCGATGGCGATCACCGCGCTGATCGACACCGAGGCCTCGCCCCACACCGGAATGCGGATCTGCGAGACCTCGGAGTAGAACTCGTTGGTGATGCTGATCGAATCGATGCTGATGAGGTAGCAAAGCCCGCGCGCCAGGAACATGCCCGCGAGCGTGACGATGAAGGGCTGCAGCCTGAAGCGCTCGATGAGCACCCCCATGAAGGCGCCGAACGCCGTGCCCATCGCGAGCACCAGCGGAATCACGATGCCGGGGCTCCAGCCGTGCTTCTCCACCAGCGAGGCCGACACCATGGTGGTGAGCGCGATCACCGAGCCCACCGACAGGTCGATGCCGCCCGAGAGGATCACGAAGGTCATGCCCACCGCCACGACGATGAGGAAGGCGTTGTCGATCAGCAGGTTGAGGAAGACCTGCGCCGAGAAGAAGCCGTCGTAGAAGACCGAACCCAGCGTGGCCACCAGCACGAACAGCGAGACGGTCGCCGCCAACGGCAGGTACTTGGGATTGAGCCCCCTCTTGCCCCCTCTCCCGCGCGCGGGAGAGGGTTGAGGCGAGGGTGCAGCATCGATCACCGCGCTCATGCCCGTCCTCCTTCATGCACCGGCCGCTGCACCAGCGTGCGCACCTGCGACCTGAACTCCGGCGACTGCAGCAGCATCACCACGAACACCACGCCCGCCTTCACCACGAGGTTGATCTCGGGCGGCACGCCCAGCGAGTAGATCGCGTAGGTGAGCGTCTGGATGATGAGCGCGCCGATCACGCTACCCACGAGGCTGAAGCGCCCACCCGTGAGCGCGGTGCCGCCCAGCGTCACCGCGAGAATCGCGTCGAGCTCGATGAGCTGCCCCGCGTTGTTGCCGTCCGCGCTCTTCACGTTGGAGCTGATGAGAAGCCCCGCCACGCCCGCGCAGGCCCCGCAAAAGGCATAGGCGCCCACGATCAGCCGCCGCGCCTGCACGCCCGCCACGCGCGCCGCCGTCGGGTTGATGCCCACCGCCTGGATGAAGAGCCCCAGCGCCGTGCGCGTGATCGCCAGGTACAGCAGCGCGAACACCGCCGCCACGATGAACAGCGAGAACGGCAGCCCCAGCAGGTAGCCGCTGCCGAGGAAGAAGAAGGGCTTGTAGTAGATGGTGATGATCTGCCCGTCGGCGATCAGCTGCGCGATGCCGCGCCCCGCCACCATCAGGATCAGCGTCGCGATGATCGGCTGCATGCCCACCTTGGCCACCAGCAGGCCGTTCCACAGCCCGCACACCAGCGCGATGCCGATGGCCGCGAGGATCGCAAGCGGCATCGGGAATCGGCTCGTGTCGCTGGACACCGAGCCGCCGATCATCCAGGCCGCGAGCGCAGCTGCGATGGCCACCACGGCGCCCACCGAGATGTCTATGCCACGGGTGGCGATCACCAGCGTCATGCCGAGCGACACCAGCACCAGCGGCGCTGCGCGGTTGAGGATGTCGACGAGGCTGCCGTAGAGATGGCCGTCGCGCCATTCGAGGTGCAGGAAGCTGGCGTTGAAGGCGGTGTTCACTGCGAGCAGGAGCAGCAGCGTGACGATGGGCCAGGCGAGGCGATGGCGCATCGCAGCCGCCAAGCGATTGTTTTCGGCGTTGGTCATGACAGTTGCTCCACCGAGGCGGTCTTGCCCCCTCTCCCGCTTGCGGGAGAGGGTTGGGGTGAGGGTGTGGCCTGAACCGGAGCACCTTGCTTTTCGAAAGCCGATGCCCTCACCCTAGCCCTCTCCCGCAAGCGGGAGAGGGGACAACACGAAAACAGGGTCGCCATCACGTCGCCGCAATCATTTCGTACACCTCATCCTCGGTCGAGCCGCCCGGCAGCTCGCCCACCTTCTTCCGGTCGCGCAGCACCACGATGCGATGCGCCACGCGCACTACCTCGCTCATCTCCGAGGAGATGAAGATCACCGCCATGCCGGCCTTCGCGAGCCGCAGGATCTCTTCCATGATCTCCTGCTTGGCCGCCACGTCGATGCCGCGCGTGGGCTCGTCGAGGATCAGCAGGCGCGGTTCGGTCGCGAGCCAGCGCGCGATCACGGCCTTCTGCTGGTTGCCGCCCGAAAGCAGCCCGATCGGCGTCTCGACGCTCGCCGTCTTGATGCCGAGCGACGCGACGAACTTCTCCGCCATCGCCGTCTGCTCCGCGTGCGAGAGAAAGCGCTTCGTGCCCAGCCGCGCCTGCAAGGCCAGCGCGATGTTCTCGCGCACCGACAGCTCGGCGACGATGCCGTCCGTCTTGCGTTCTTCCGGACACAACGCCAGGCCTTCGCGGATCGCGTCGGCCGGATTCGAGAAGCTCACGCTGCGGCCATCGACCTTGAGCACGCCGCGGTCCGGCGTCTCCAGCCCGAACAGCAGCCGCGCCAGTTCCGTGCGGCCCGCGCCCAGCAGGCCCGCGATGCCGACGACCTCGCCCGCGCGCACGCGCAGGTCGGTCGCCTGCAGCTGGCCCGCCTGCCCGAGCCCCTCGATCTGCAGCAGCGCAGGCGCGGCCTCGTCGAACGAAGGCAGCGCGGCCGGCCGCGCCGACTGCGCCGCGAGCTCACGTCCGAGCATCGCCGCGATCAGCGCCTGCGGCCCGAGGTCGGCCGCCTTCCACTCGCCGATCCACGCGCCGTTGCGCAGCACCGTGATGCGGTCCGACACCGCGTACATCTGGTTGAGGAAGTGCGTCACGAAGACGATGGCGAGCCCCTCGGCGCGCAGCCGCCGCAGCACGTCGAAGAGCTTCTCGACCTCGTCGTCGTCGAGACTGGAGGTGGGCTCGTCGAGGATCAGCACCTTCGACGACACGCCCAGTGCCCGTGCGATGGCCACCATCTGCTGCACAGCCACCGAGTGGCTCGACAGCAGCCGCGTCACGTCGATGTCGAGCCCGATGCGCGCCAGCAGCTCCTCGGCGCGCCGGTTCACCGCGGCCCAGTCGATGCGAAAGCCCTGCGCCGCGCCCTTGCGGGGATAGCGCCCGGCGAACACGTTCTCAGCCACCGAAAGGTTCGGGCACAGGTTCACTTCCTGGTAGACGGTGCTGATGCCGAGCTTCTGCGCCTCCAGCGGCGAATGCGCGCGGATCGGCCTGCCCTCGAGCAGCATCTCGCCGCCGCTGGACGGCAGCACGCCCGTGAGCACCTTGATCAGCGTCGACTTGCCAGCGCCGTTCTGCCCCATGAGCGCGTGGATCTCACCCGGATACAGGTCGAGCCGCACGTCGCGCAGCACCGGGATGCCACCGAATTGCTTGTGGATGCCCCGGAGCTGGAGAACGGGGCTGGTGGCGCTTGCGTCTGCCATGTGCTGCCCGTCACTTGTTCTTGTTGTAGACGTCGATGAACACCGCCGCCAGCAGCACCAGTCCCTTGATGACCTGCTGATAGTCGATGCCGATGCCGAGGATCGACATGCCGTTGTTCATCACGCCCATGATGAAGGCGCCGATCACCGCGCCCATCACCTTGCCCACGCCGCCCGAGGCCGAAGCGCCGCCGATGAAGCAGGCCGCGATCACGTCGAGCTCGAAGCCCAGGCCGGCCTTTGGCGTGGCCGTGTTGAGCCGCGCCGCGAACACGAGGCCGGCCAGCGCCGCCAGCGCGCCCATGTTCACGAAGGTGAGGAAGGCCAGCCGCTGAGTCTTCACGCCCGACAGCCGAGCCGCCTTCTCGTTGCCGCCCAGCGCGTAGATGCGCCGGCCGACGGTGGTGCGGTTGGTGACGAAGTCGTACACCACGATCAGCACCGCCATCACGATCAGCACGTTGGGCAGGCCCTTGTAGGTCGACAGCAGGTAGCTGAAGAACAGGATGATGGCCGCGAAGAACAGGTTCTTCACCAGGAAGAAGGCGTAGGGCTCCTGCTCCATGCCGTGCGCCGCCAGCTTGGCGCGCCCGCGCATCTTGAAGAACACCAGCGCCACGGCGGCCAGCGCGCCCACGATCAGCGAGGTGGTGCGGAAGGCGTCGCCGCCCAGCGGATCGGGAATGAAGCCCGAGCTCAGACGCTGGAACTCCACAGGAAACGGCCCCACCGACTGCCCCGCCAGCAGCGCAAGCGTCAGCCCCTTGAACACCAGCATGCCCGCGAGCGTGACGATGAAGGACGGGATCTTTCGGAAGGCCACGAACCAGCCCTGCGCCGCGCCGATGATCGCGCCCGCGAGGATGCTCACCAGCGCCGTCGGCACGAAGTGCCAGTCGTACTCCACCATCAGCACCGCCGCCAGCGCGCCGATGAAGCCGCACACCGAGCCCACCGACAGGTCGATGTGCCCCGCCACGATCACCAGCAGCATGCCCAGCGCCATGATGACCACGTAGCTGTTCTGCAGCAGCAGGTTCGTCAGGTTCAGCGGCCGCAGCAGCGTGCCGTCGGTCAGCACCTGGAACAGCACCATGATCGCGACCAGCGAGATCAGCATGCCGTATTCGCGCAGGTTGTTCTTCAGGAAACCGGCATGCAGCTTCGCGGCTGCGCCCTCCTGTACCGGCACCGCCGGTTTCGCCACGTTGACTTCAGGATGCGACATGGACGGAACTCCCCGAACTCACGATGGCATGCATGATGCGCTCCTGAGAGGCTTCTGAAGCCGGAAACTCGGCGACGAATCGCCCCTCGTTCATCACGTAGATGCGGTCGCACATGCCGAGCAGCTCCGGCAGTTCGGAAGAAATCATGAGAATGCCCTTGCCCTCGCTGGCAAGCCTGTCGATGATGGTGTAGATCTCGTACTTGGCGCCCACGTCGATGCCCCGCGTGGGCTCGTCGAGGATCAGCAGCTCGGGCTTCGTGAAGAGCCATTTGCTCAACACCACCTTCTGCTGGTTGCCGCCGGAAAGGTTGACCACCAGCTGCTCGATGCCCGAGCAGCGGATGTTGAGCGCCTTGCGGTACTCGTTGGCCACCTTGAACTCGCGCCCGTGGTCGATCACCGACCTGTCGGCAATCGCATCCAGGTTCGCGAGGCTGATGTTCTTGCGGATGTCTTCCTCCAGCACCAGCCCGAGCCCCTTGCGGTCTTCGGTGACGTAGGCGATGCCCTGGTCGATGGCCTTGCGCACCGTGCTCACGTCCACCGGCTTGCCGTGCATGAACACCGAGCCGCTGATGCGCTGGCCGTAGGAGCGGCCGAAGATGCTCATGGCCAGCTCGGTGCGGCCCGCGCCCATGAGGCCCGCGATGCCGACGATCTCGCCCTGGCGCACGTTCAGGCTCACGCCCTTGATCTGCTCGCGGTCGGCGTGCAGCGCATGGTGCACGCGCCAGTCGCGCACCTCGAACACGGTGCTGCCGATCTTCGGGTCGCGCTGCGGATAGCGGTGCGCCATGTCGCGCCCGACCATGCCGCGGATGATGCGGTCCTCGCTGATGGGCTGGCCGCGGCAGTCCATGGTCTCCACGGTCGCGCCGTCGCGCAGCACGGTGATCGAGTCGGCCACCTTGGCGATCTCGTTGAGCTTGTGCGAGATGAGGATCGACGCGATGCCCTGGCGCTTGAGCTCCAGCAGCAGCATCAGCAGCGCGTCGCTGTCGTTCTCGTTGAGGCTGGCGGTGGGCTCGTCGAGGATCAGCAGCTTCACCTCCTTGGCCAGCGCCTTGGCGATCTCGACGAGCTGCTGCTTGCCCACGCCCAGGTCGGTCACCAGCGTGGTGGGCGGCTCCTTCAGGCCTACCTTGGCAAGCAGCTCGCGCGTCTTCGCATAGGCGGCGAACCAGTCGATCACGCCCGCGCCGCTGGCGATCTCGTTGCCGAGGAAGATGTTCTCGGCGATGGACAGCAGCGGCACCAGGGCCAGCTCCTGGTGGATGATGATGATGCCGAGCTTCTCGCTGTCGGCGATGCCCCTGAAGCGGCGCTCCTCGCCCTCAAAGAAGATCTCGCCGGTGTACGAGTCGCACGGGTAGACGCCGCTCAGCACCTTCATGAGCGTCGACTTGCCCGCGCCGTTCTCGCCGACCACCGCGTGGATCTCCCCGGCGCGCACGCTGAGGTTGACGTTGCTCAGCGCCTTCACGCCAGGGAACGTCTTGGTGATGCCGCGCATCTCGAGGATGGCGCCGGCACCGTCGCTGCTGCCCTGCATGCTCACTTGATCTGGCTTTCCTTGTAGTAGCCGCTGTCCACCAGCACCTGCTTCCAGTTCGACGCATCCACGCTCACGGGCTTGAGCAGGTACGAAGGCACGACCTTGATGCCGTTGTTGTAGGTCTTGGTGTCGTTCACCTCGGGCGTCTTGCCCGAAAGCATCGCGTCCACCATGGCGACCGTCACCTTGGCCAGCTCGCGCGTGTCCTTGAACACGGTCGAGGTCTGCTCCTTGCGCAGGATCGACTTCACCGAGGGGATCTCCGCGTCCTGCCCCGACACCACCGGCATCGGCTGCGAGGCCGAGCCGTAGCCCACGCCCTTGAGCGACGAGAGGATGCCGATGGAAAGGCCGTCGTACGGCGAGAGCACCGCGTCGACGCGGTCCTTGGTGTAGAAGGCCGACAGCAGGTTGTCCATGCGCGCCTGCGCCACCGCGCCGTCCCAGCGCAGCGTGCCGACCTTGTCCATGCCCATCTGCTTGCTGCGCACCACCAGCTTGCCGCTCTTGATGTAGGGGTCGAGCACCGACATCGCGCCGTTGTAGAAGAAGAAGGCATTGTTGTCGTCGGGCGAGCCGCCGAAGAGCTCGATGTTGAACGGGCCCTTGCCGCTCTTCAGGCCCAGCGCCGCCTCGATCGACTGCGCCTGCAGCACGCCGACCTGGAAGTTGTCGAAGGTGGCGTAGTAGTCGACGTTCTTCGAGCCCTTGATGAGCCGGTCGTAGGCGATGACCTTCACGCCCTTGTCGGCCGCCTTCTGCAGCACGTCCGACAGCGTGGTGCCGTCGATGGCCGCGATGACCAGCACCTTCGAGCCCTTGGTCACCATGTTCTCGATCTGCGCGAGCTGGTTGGGAATGTCGTCTTCGGCGTACTGCAGGTCGGTCTTGTAGCCCTTGTCCTTGAAGTACTTGACCATGTTGGCGCCGTCGGCGATCCAGCGCGCCGACGACTTGGTGGGCATGGAAATGGCGATCAGGCCCTTGTCCTGCGCGTTGGCCAGCGGAGCGAAGCCGACGATGGCCAGTGCGATGCCGGCCAGCGATGCCTTGAGGAAGTTGCGTTTCATGGTGCTAGTAAATCCGTCTTTCAATGGGAATGGCCTTTGGGGGAACACCGCGGAACCGGCTTTGCCGGCCGCCGGTGTTGCCCCCGGCGAGGGGGTTGGCGAAGCGACACGAAGTGCGCGAAGCCTGGGGGAGTACTCAATATTTCCGATTGGGGAACTCTTTTGCCGCGACTTCCATCGGGAAGATGCTCTCGACGGTCACGATGCGCTTGGGCAGCGTCTTGCCGCCCTTGATGTCCTTCACGGCCTGCATGAGCTGGGGCCCGAGCAGCGGGCTGCACTCGACCGACACGTTGAGCTTGCCGGCGATCATGGCTTCGAACGCGCCCTTCACGCCGTCGATGGAGATGATCACGATGTCCTTCGCGGGCTTCAGGCCGGCTTCCTCGATGGCCTGGATCGCGCCGATGGCCATGTCGTCGTTGTGCGCGTACAGCACATTGATCTTCTTGCCGTCGGCCTTCAGGAAGGCTTCCATCACCTCCTTGCCCTTGGCGCGCGTGAAGTCGCCGGTCTGCGAGCGGATGATCTTGAACTTCGGGTCGGCCTTGATGATTTCCTCGAAGCCCTTCTTGCGGTCGATGGCCGGTGCCGAGCCCACGGTGCCCTGTAGCTCGACGATGTTCACGTCGCCCTTCTGGTCCTTCATCTTCTCCACCAGCCAGCGGCCGGCCTTGCGGCCTTCCTCGGTGAAGTCGGAGCCCATGAAGGTCACGTAGAGCGAGTCGTCCTTGGTGTTGACGGAACGGTCGGTCAGCACCACCGGGATCTTCGCGGCCTTGGCTTCGCGCAGCACGGTCTCCCAGCCCGACTCGACCACCGGCGAGAAGGCGATCACGTCCACCTTCTGCGCGATGTACGAGCGGATGGCCTTGATCTGGTTTTCCTGCTTCTGCTGCGCGTCGGAGAACTTGAGCTCGATGCCCGCCTCCTTGGCCGAGGACTTGATCGACTCGGTGTTGGCGGTACGCCATTCGCTCTCGGCGCCCACCTGCGCGAAGCCGAGCACGAGCTTCTTCTGCGCGAGCACGGAAGCGGGCAGAAGCCCGCCGAGCGCGGCGGCGGCCAGGGCGGTATTGAGGGTGCGGCGATTCATGGTCATGGGATGTCTCCTTCTTGATGATTCGAGGAATGCCGGTTGGCGTGGATGATGAAAAACGAAACTGAAAAGAACCCCGTCCGGTTCAGGCCAGCATATAGCCGGTCTTCACCGTCGTGTAGAACTCCGCGGCGTGGCGCCCTTGTTCGCGCGGCCCGTAGCCCGACCCCTTGCGGCCGCCGAAGGGCACGTGGAAGTCCACCCCCGCGGTCGGCAGATTGACCATCGTCATGCCGACCACGGCATGGCGCCTGAAATGCATCGCGTGCTTCAGCGAATTGGTGCAGATGCCCGCGCACAGGCCGAAGGGCGTGTCGTTGCACAGCGCGAGCGCCTCGTCGTAGTCGTCGGCGCGCAGCACGCAGGCCAGCGGGCCGAAGATCTCCTCGCGCGCGATGCGGTGCGAGGGCTTCGCCAGGAAGAGCGCGGGGCTCATGTAGTGGCCGGCGGTGGCGCGCTCCAGCGCCTCGCCGCCCCAGACGTGCTCGGCGCCCTCCTCGCGTGCGGTGTCGACCCAGGCGAGGTCCTGCGCGAGGCGGTCTTCGTCGGCCACCGGGCCGATGTCCACGCCGCGCTCCAGCGCGTGGCCTATCTTCAGCGTCTTCAGGCGCTGGCGCAGCTTCGCCACGAAGGCGTCGTGCACCGCCGACTCGACGATGAGCCGGCTCGACGCGGTGCAGCGCTGCCCGGCGGAGAAATACGCGCCCTGCACCGCGCAATCGACCGCGCGGTCGAGGTCGGCATCGGCCAGCACCACCAGCGCGTTCTTGCCGCCCGTCTCCAGCTGCACCTTGGCGCGCCGCGCAGCCGCCACCTGCAGGATGCGCTCGCCGTTGGCCATCGAACCCGTGAAGCTCAGCGCATCGACCAGCGGGCTGTCGACCAGCGCCTGCCCCGCTTCGCGGCCGCTGCCCATCACGAGGTTGAAGGCACCCGCCGGCAATGCGGCGCGGCTGATGATCTCGGCCAGCGCCCAGCCGCAGCCAGACACCAGTTCGGCCGGCTTGAACACCACGCTGTTGCCATGAGCCAGCGCGGGCGCGATCTTCCATGCGGGCACCACGAAAGGCGAGTTCCACGGCGTGATGAGCCCCACCACGCCCACCGGCTCGCGGGTGACGTCGACCTGCACGCCCGCGCGCACCGAGGCCACGTTCTCGCCGCCACCGCCGCGCAGCGCTTCTCCGGCAAAGAACTTGAATATCTGGCCGGCGCGCGCCACTTCGGCCACCGCCTCGACCAGCGTCTTGCCCTCCTCGCGCGCCAGCAGCATGCCCAGGTCATCCTTGCGCGCGAGCAGCTCGGTGCCGATGCGGTCGAGCACATCTGCGCGCCGCTGCGGCGTGCTGTGGCTCCAGTGCGGAAAGGCTTCCGTGGCGGCGCGGATGGCCGCCTCGGCCTGGCGGCGATCGGCACGTGCGTACTCGGCCACCACTTCGCTGGTGTCCGAAGGATTGGCGCTCACACCGGTGGTCGCGCTGGTTTCCCAGCGGCCGTTGATGTACTGCCGCACGTTCTGATGGAGCTCGCCGTGGATCACCGGGGCCTGGACCTTGTCTCTGTTGTTCTTGGAATGCCCGGAGTCTAGAAACAGATTTGATATCAATCCAATCGTTTTTTAAGCAAAATGGATATCGATCGCCGGATTCTGGAAAACCCGATCAGTCCTTTGTTTAAAGCCCGGAGACATGACCAACTACAACCACTGGTTCATCCGCGCCCGCCTCAAGACCCGGCAGCTGCTGCTGCTCGTGGCGCTGTCCGAGGAGGGGAACATCCACCGCGCGGCGCAGGTGCTCAACATGACGCAGCCGGCCGCCTCCAAGCTGCTGAAGGACCTGGAAGACGTGCTGGAGGTGCCGCTGTTCGAGCGCCTGCCGCGCGGCATGCGCCCGACCTGGTACGGCGAGACCATGATCCGCCACGCCCGCGTCGCGCTCGCGAGCCTGAACCAGGCGCACGACGAGCTCACCGCGCTGAAGGCCGGCCGCTTCGGCCAGGTGAGCGTGGGCGCCATCACCGCTCCCGGCCTCACGCTGATGCCGCCTGCGGTGGCGATGGTGAAGCGCGAACACCCCGACCTGCGCGTGTCGCTGGAGATCGAGACCAGCCCGGTGCTGATCGAGCGGCTGGAGCAGGGCAAGCTCGACATGCTGGTGGCGCGCCTCTTCGCCGAGCACGACAAGTCGCAGCTGCGCTACGAGGCGCTGAGCGAGGAACCCGTGTGCGCGCTGGTACGACCCGGCCATCCGCTGCTGGGCGTGAGCGGCCTCACGCTGCGCGACGTGGTGGGCGCCGGCTGGATCGTGCCGCCCGCGGGCAGCGTGCTGCGCCACCGCTTCGAGCTGATGTTCCAGGAGGAAGGCCTTGCGCCGCCGACCAACACCATCGAGAGCTCGGCCCTGCTCTTCATCACGCGCATGCTTCAGCAGAGCGACATGGTGGCGGTGCTCGCGACCGACGTGGCGCGCTACTACGCCTCGCACGGCATCGTGTCGCTGCTGCCGCTGGACATGCCCTGCCACATGGACGCCTTCGGCATCATCACGCGCACCGACCGGCTGCCGTCACCGGCGGCGAAGGTGATGATGAAGGCGCTGAAAACGGCGAGCGTCAGCGTCTATGGGCGCAAGCTGGAGATGGAGATCGACTGAGGAAATACGGGATCGGGCAGCCGGACGCAGAGGGCGCGAAGGTTTCGCAGAGGTCGCAGAAGGAAACCCAAAAAATGGTTTCGGTCTCTTCTGCGACTTCTGCGTAGTTTTTGTATTTCTTCTGCGTTCGGCTGTTGGATTCAGGTCCAACCGGCGTCGACGGTGAACTCCTGCGCGGTGCACATCTTCGCGTCGTCCGATGCCAGGAACAGCACCATGCGCGCGATGTCTTCCGGCATCAGCTTGTCGGGCAGGCACTGGTTGCGCTTGAGCGACTGCTCGCCCTCCTCGTCGAGCCACAGCTTCACTTGCCGCTCGGTCATCACCCAGCCGGGCGAGACGGTGTTGATTCGGATGCGGTCGCGGCCCAGATCCACCGCCAGGCCGCGCGTGAGACCGTTCACCGACGACTTCGCGATCGCGTAGCAGGGGTAGCCCGAGCCCTTGGTCTGCCAGCCGGTGGAGCCGAGGTTGACCACCGAGCCGAAGCCCAGGCGCTTCATGCCCGGAACGACCGACTGGATCGCGAAGAGCGCGGGCCGCTCGTTGATGGCCATGCGGTTGTCGTAGTAGTCGGGCGTGACCGATTCGAGCGTGTGGCGGTCGTCGCTCGCCACGTTGTTGACCAGCACCGCGAAGTCGCCGAGCTCGGCCGCCGCATCGGCAATGGCTTTCTGCAGCGCGGCGATGTCGCGCACGTCGCAGGCGCGCCACCACGGCGCGGCATGGCCGGCCTCTTCGATCTGCCGTGCGAGCGCCGCGCTGGCACTTTCGGCGATGTCGACGAAGGCCACGCGCGCGCCCTGTTCGGCGAACGCGGCGACGATGGCCGCGCCGATGCCGCTACCTCCGCCGGTGACGAACACGGTGCGGCCCTTGAGGCTGGGATGAATGGAAAGCTGGGGGGAATTCAAGAAAAGTCTCCGGGGTGGGCATCTCATGACATTGCAATATGCATATCAATCGATGCCGTGATTTTCGATTTCGGTTATCAATATGCCTTGATACGATCCGCCGCGTCAAGAAGACAGACACGAACAGGAAAGAAGAAAGACCAATGAGCAAAGAGACAAGCAGCCCCGTTCCCTCTCCTTCCGTCATCGGCCAGGCCGAGTGCATCTGGCCGGCAGGCGCCAACCTCGGCGAAGGCACCATGTGGTCGCAGCGCGAGCAGGCGCTGTACTGGATCGACATCCTCACGCCGCGCCTCTTCCGCTACGACCCGGCCACCGGCGCGCAGCGCACCTGGAACTTCGACGAGGAGATCACCGCGATCGCAGAGCGCGCATCGGCACCCGGCCTCTTCATCACGCTGCGCCGCGGCTTCGCGCTCTTCGACACCACCGCGCCCGGCGACGAAGCCAAACCGCAGTACCTGCACCAGCCCGAGCCCGAACGCACCGGCAACCGCTTCAACGACGGCAAGTGCGATGCGCGCGGCCGCTTCTGGGCCGGCAGCATGGACTTCGACTGCAAGGCGCCCACCGGCGCGCTCTACCGCTACGACGCCGGCGGCCGCTGCACGAAGCACGACGACGGCTTCGAGGTGACCAACGGCCCGACCTGGTCGGGCGACGGCCGCACCATGTACTTCAACAACACGGTGCTGAACAACCTGTACGCCTATGACTTCGACATGGAAGCGGGCACCGTGTCGAACCGCCGCGTGTGGCATCGCTTTCCCAAACCCGACGGACTGCCCGACGGCATGACCACCGACGCGGCCGGGCGCCTGTGGATCGCGCACTGGGGCGGCTCCTGCGTCACCTGCCACGATCCGGTGAGCGCGGCCGAGCTGTGCCGCATCGCCATACCCGCGAGCCACGTCACCGACTGCGCCTTCGGCGACGCCGACATGCGCACGCTCTACATCACGACCGCCCGCAACGGCCTCACGCCCGAGCAGGAGGCGGCCGAGCCGCTGGCAGGCGGGCTCTTCAGGGTCCGCATCGACAGCCCGGGCGTGCCGGCCGCCCTGTTCGCGGGCTGAGCAGCCCCCCGCAAGGCCGGCGTCGCGACGAGGGGACAATCGAGGCATCCATCGGAAACTGCATCAACGACCATGCCCCGCCTCGACGACCCCCTCCACGACGCCGAAATCGGCTCCCGCGACAGCACGCTCGACACCACCCGCATCGACGACGTGCGCATCGGCGCGGTCCGTCCGCTCATCACGCCCGCGCTGCTGCAGGAGCGCGTGCCGGTGCGCGACAACACGCTGGCGCTGGTCGAGCGCAGCCGTACGGAGATCGCCGACGTGCTGCACGATCGCGACGACCGGCTGGTGGTGGTGGTGGGCCCCTGCTCCATCCATGACCACGACCAGGCCATCGAGTACGCGCAGCGCCTGAAGAAGGTCGCAGACTCGCTGCAGGACGACCTGATCATCGTGATGCGCGCCTACTTCGAGAAGCCGCGCACCACCGTCGGCTGGAAGGGCTACATCAACGACCCGCACCTGGACGGCAGCTTCGCGATCAACGAAGGGCTGGAGCGCGCGCGCCGCCTGCTGCTGGAGCTGACCACGCTGGGCCTGCCGACCGGCACCGAGTTCCTCGACCTGCTGAGCCCGCAGTTCATCGCCGACCTGATCGCCTGGGGCGCCATCGGCGCGCGCACCACCGAGAGCCAGAGCCACCGTCAGCTGGCCTCGGGCCTGAGCTGCCCCGTGGGCTTCAAGAACGGCACCGACGGCAGCGTGAAGGTCGCGGCCGACGCCATCCTCGCCGCGCGCGCCCCGCACGCTTTCATGGGCATGACCAAGATGGGCATGTCCGCGATCTTCGAGACCCGCGGCAACGACGACTGCCACGTGATCCTGCGCGGCGGCAAGGCGCCCAACTACTCGGCCGCCGACGTCGCCGCCAGCTGCGAGGCGCTGCTGGCCAACGGCCTGCGCCCGCAGGTGATGATCGACGTCTCGCACGGCAACAGCAGCAAGCAGCACCAGCGCCAGATCGTGGTGGCCGAAGACGTGGCGGCGCAGATCGCGGGCGGCGAACGGCGCATCACGGGCATCATGATCGAAAGCCACCTCGAAGAGGGACGGCAGGACCTGAAGCCCGGCGTGCCGCTCCAGCACGGCGTGTCGATCACCGATGCCTGCATCGGCTTCGCGCAGACGGTGCCGGTGCTCGAAGGGCTGGCTTCCGCGGTCAAGGCGCGGCGGCGCCTGTCGTCGAAGGCCTGACGGCGGGAGCTTTGGAGCTTGGGGTGGTGGCGGCGTTCAAGGCCGCAGGGCCTTGAACACGCCGGGTGAATGGCGACAGCGGCTGGCATCGAGGCGGTCCCTGAGCGGTTTCCCTCCCCCTCTTTTTTTGCCTCTACCAGCGCCGAACCGCTGTCGGGACGCAGTGTGCCCACGCGCGGTGAAGTCGAGGTGAAGTGCGTGCGGGAGTTTCGTGAAACGATACTCGGCGTCCTGCTGCGCGGCACCCGCGCATCGACTCCCGGGCGGCGATATCCACACATCGAACATGGCAGCGCTTCTTTCTTCTTACATCGGCAATCTCTTTTCCAAAGTCTTCGCGGGAGACGCACCGCCGCTGCACGCGGCGAAGGGGCGTGCAGGCATCCATCCATGGCTCCAGGTCGGCGAGCAGGTGAATGCCGACGTGCTGGCGGATGGCAAGGCCATCGCGAGGCTGGAGCACACGGCCACGCTGCCAGGGCTGAAGAAACGACCTTCGGTGGTGTTCGATCTGCCGGAGAACTTGAGTCGGCTCGAGCTGCGCGGATCGCACGTCGATGCCCAGGGCAAGGCCACGTCGTTCAGGCGGCGCTGGTCGGTGCTCGACATGGCCCGCATCTCCCACCCTCTCTACGACACCGCCAGGCCGCTGGTCGAGCGCATCCGCGCCTTCGCCGAACTCTCCGGGCTGGTGGAGGTCGGCAACGCCCGTCCGCCCGCCGGCACTAACGCCGAGGCCGAGGCCGCGCTGATCGAAGCCGAAGCCCGCCTCGGCACCACACTGCCTTCCCCGCTGCGCGTGCTGCTTGCCGAAGCCGACATCCGGATCGACAACTCGTACTTCCTGCAGCCCCATCGCCTGCAGACGGCCGAGGGCCTGCTGCTCGGGCTTGGCGGATACGGCGACGGCAACGGCGGCCTCGGCGCGCTGCTGCCGCCTTCGGTCCTGGCGCGCTACCGCCGCAGCGTGGCCGTATTCGCGGAGATCGGCGACGGCCTGGGTGCCCTCGCTTGGGACCCGCAAGGCGTGGTCGCCGGCGAGCCGCCCAACAGCGCCGGAGACCAGGGCAACCCCGGCGCGCAGCCCGCGACGCCGAACGAAGGTGTCTGGTACTGGCTGCACCAGGAGCACATCGCCGAGCCCGCGCTGCTGCTGGACGACGACTACCAGCCCCAGACGGCCGAAGCGGCCTTGACCCACGTGTTCAAGCGCCTCGCTCTTTCGCAGGCTGCGTCGCCCGAAAGCGAAGAACAGCTGCTGGTCGACACGGCCCACCCGCGCAATCTGCTGCAGCTCCATTTCGACGAGCCTCGAAAGCCGCAGCTGCGGTTTCGCAGCTACGACTACCACTACAGCCTCTATTGACCTGCGATTGCATGTGCGATCGCGGGAGCGGCATCAACCCATCAGTGAGAACCGGTGCTCCGTCGCGCTGTGGAAGCGCTCCCCGGGCCGCAGTACCGTCGACGGAAATTCCGGCTGGTTCGGCGAATCGGGGAAATGCTGCGTCTCCAGGCACAGACCGTCTCCCTGTCGCAGGCTCGCGCCAGCGCTGCCGAAGAGGCTGCCATCGAGGAAGTTGCCCGAGTAGAACTGCACACCGGGCTCGCTGGTGTGCACTTCCATCACGCGGCCGGAAGCCTCGTGCTCCAGCCGGGCCGCGAGCGCGAGGCCTTGCCCGGCATTGGCGCGGTCGAGCACCCAGTTGTGGTCATAGCCATGGGCCCGCATCAGCTGCTCGTGGCCTTCGCGGATGCGCTCGCCGATGCGGGTCGCGGTGCGGAAGTCGAAGGGGGTTCCGGTCACGTCGGCGGTGCCCAACGGGATCAGCGTCTCATCGACCGGGCAGTAGCGGCTCGCGGCGAGCATCAGGCGATGATCCATCACCGAGCCGCTGCCCGCGAGGTTGAAGTAATCGTGGTGGCTCAGGTTGAGCACGGTGGGCTTGTCGGCGATGGCGCTGTAGTCGATGCGCCAGGTGTTCGCCCTGGTGCTCAGCGTGTAGCGCAGCGTGAGCCGCACCTCTCCCGGGTAGCCCTCCTCGCCATCGGCGCTGGTGTAGCTCAGCTCGATGGCGATGGCGTCGCCTCCTGCCTGCTCCGCCGGAACCGGCGCGATCTCCCAGTAGCGCTTGCCGAAGCCCGTCGCGCCGCCGTGCAATGAATTGGGGCCGTTGTTCAGGCCCAGTTGATACGCCTTGCCATCGAGCGTGAAACGCCCGCCCGCGATGCGGTTCGCGTAGCGCCCGACGATGGTTCCGAGGTGCGGATGCGGCCCCAGGTAGTCGGCCAGCGAGGGCAGGCCCAGCACCACGTTGCCGCTGCGCCCGTGCCGGTCGGGCACGCGCAGCGCGGTGACGATGCCCCCGACGTTGATGGCACTCAGGCTCAGCCCGAGTCCGTTGTCGAGGGTGTACTCGGTGACCACGCGGCCGTCGGGCATGCGCCCGTACTCGCGCGATGCGATGCTGCTTTTCTGTTCTCGATTGCTCATGTGTGCGGTGATCAGGGAAAGAGTGCCTCGCGTGCGCACTGCGACGCGGTATGCAGCGCGATGCGGTCCTTGAGGTCGTGAAAGTCGGGCGGCTCGGCCGCGTGGGTGCGCAGCTCGATGCGGTGGCCAGCCTTGGCTACCGCATCGGCGAAGCGCTCCTGCAGCGCATAGGGCGTGTTCCTGTCCTCGCGATTGCCGATGAGCACGATGCGCCGCGCCGGGTCGCGCACGATGCCGTTCACGTGGTCGAGCGGGTCGTAGAACTGCGTGCTGCCGGTGGTGTCGGTGCGGCCGTCCTTCGAGCGGCCCAGCATGCGCGCGCGCTCCAGCAGGCCGTAGGCACCGGATGTGAGCACCGCGCAGGCGACGCGCGTGCGCCCCAGCGTGAGCAGCGCGGCGCCGGCCGTGGCGCCGCCGCTGTGGCCGACGATCACGATGCGCTGCAGCCGGTGGCGCTGCATGAGGGCGTCGAGCGCGGCATCGAGCGCATGGAACTCGACAAGCTGGCGGCGCTTGCGGTGGTCGCCCGAGGAGCCGTACGTGCCGGGCCGTGCCACGAAGATCCACGGCACGCCCGCGCGGTCGCGGCTGCGCTGTGCGTCGAGCGTGCGCAGCTCCTCGGTGTTCCCGGGGATGCGCGTGGGCGCCTGGTCCATCACGCCGTCGCGGTCGCCGGAGAACTGCACGATGGCGATGCGCGCACCGTCGATGTCGTCGCTCGCGAAGTAGCGGATGCACGACGGCCCCTCGGCCGCCTGCACCCACAGGAAGCCGTTGCGGTCGGGGCAGCGGGCGCGGTCGGCGGGCTGGTTCCAGTACAGCACCTCGTCGGCGCCGGCGGCGAAGACTCTGGGCACGTCGGGCCCGGTGCGCTGCGCGCAGGCGGTCTGCGCCAGCGCCACGAGCAGCAGCACGAAGCGCAGTCTTCGAAGCGTGTGCAGCAGCTTCATAGCCGTTGCAGCAGCCCCGGGATGCTGCCGAAATCCGACCGGTCGCGGTCGCCCTTCACCAGCACGAGGTCGCCGTCTCGCAGGAAGCCGCCGAGGTAGCCCGCGAGCTGCGCGGCGTCGTCGAAGTGCGGCCCGAGCAGCTCGGGGGGCACTTCCTCGCGCAGCCAGCGCATCTCGTTGCCGTGCGTCACGAGGTGCTGGATGCCCGAGGCCAGCAGCGGCGCCGCCAGGCTGCGGTGCATGGCCTCGGCGTCCTTGTCGAGGTTGACGATGCGCCCCAGCACGCCGATCTTGCGCAGCACGCCCGTGCCGATGTCGGCGCGCTGCCAGTTGCGCACGAACTCCATGGCGTTGCGCATCGACATGACCTCGGCGTTCCAGCTGTCGTCGATCAGCGTGGCCTGCACGCCGGCCTGCGTACGCAGCGCACGCACCTGCATCACCGATGCCGGCAGCCGCACCTGCGGCATGCGCGCGCAGGCGGCCTCACCGTCGAAGCCCATGGCCAGCAGCGCCGCGAACGCGAGCAGCGAATTGCGCACCAGCCCCGCGCTCTCGACCGGGAACAGGTATTCGAAGGTGCGCCCTGGCGCGGCGACGCGCACGCGGCAGCCGCCGCCGGGCTCGGGGCGGGTCTCGATCAGCCGCACATTGGCGTCGGGCCCGCTGCCCACCACCCAGATCGCGCCGGCCGTGAGCGCGGCCATGTCCACCACCTGGCGCAGGCAGGGAATGTGGTCGGGCACGATCGCCACGCCGCCGGGCTCCAGCCCAAGGAAGATGCGCGACTTGTAGGCGGCCGTGAGCTCCAGCGTCGGAGCCTGCCGTGTCTGCGACAGCCCCACCTCGGTGAGGATGGCCACGTGCGGCCGGGCCATCAGCGAGATGGGGCCGCGGTCCATCCACAGGCCGCTCTGCGCCATCTCCAGGATGCACACGTCGGTGTCGGGCCCGAGATTCGCGAGCGTGGCCGGCACGCCGACGCGCGAGTTGTAGTTGTAGACGGTGGTGTGCACGCGCGCGCGCTCGGGCAGCAGGTCGCGCAGCATCGCGATGGTGGACGACTTGCCCACGGTGCCGGTCACGCCCACCACCAGGCCCTTGAAACGCTCCCGCGCAGCCTCGCCCATGGCGAGCATCGCGCGGATGGGGTCGTCGGCCTGCAGCAGCGGGAAGGCCGCATCGAGCCCTTCCACCGTGTGCGCGATCACGGCCCCGGCCAACGCCATCTGCAGGCGGGGCAGCTCCAGGTGGCGGTCCCAGTTGTCGGAGCTGGGCTTGCTGTAGCTCTCGTGCACGGCCAGCGTGCGGTAGTCGGAAGCGACGAAGAGCGAGGGCTGCGGCAGCACGCCCATGTGCACCGGTCCTCGCACCACCGAGTTGGCGTACCAGCCCGGCGGCGGCTCGACCAGCCAGCGCCCGCCGGTGGCGCGCTGCAGTTCGTCGGCGGTCCACACGGGTGCGGGGCTCGGGCCGGCGCCGGGCCGGTCGGCCCAGAGCACGGGCGCGGGGCGCTGCGGCAACGGCACGGGCAGATCCGGCACGCGCAGGCCGCACCACAGCGTGAGGCGCCGCGCGGGCGGCAGCTCGGGCCACTCGCCGCGCACGGCCACCTCGATCTGCAGCACGTCGCTTTCGAGCAGGCCGGCGCGCGGCGGACGCAGTCCGTAGCGGTCGCGGTATATGCGCCCGGGCTCCCAGCGGCTGGTGGGCCACATCCAGTCGCAGGGGTCGTGGTCCATGCCCTCGCCCCATGGCGGCATGCGCTTGCTGCGCATCGGCAAGGCGCGGAAGTGCAGGCGCAAGTCGGCGGCGACGGGAGCGTCGATGCTCCAGAAAGACTCGATCCACAGCATGCGCCGGCCGACGATCTGCCTGGGCACGCAGCGCAGCCCCAAGAGGCGCAGCGGGCCGAATTGCAGCGGCGCGATGCGCGCCTCCCTGGGCACCTCGTCCACCAGCCACTCAGGCCGCGGCGTCGGCAGGGGCGCAATGGCGCGAGCGGGCCGGAAGTCCTGGACGCCGGCGCCGGACGGGTCCGCATGGAACGCGGGCCGCGCGGGCGGCGACAGGCGCACCGCGCAGCGGCCTCCCGGCAGCGGGCTCATCCGCGTGCCGAGCGCGCTGCATTGCGCGGTGAAGCGTTCGCTCGATGCCCGCGCTTCATCGCCTTCGAGCTGGCGCGAGAAACCGAAGCCCACGCCCACGGGCGTGAACACCACCTCCTCCACGCCGCGCGGGCTCAGCTTCAGCGTGAAGACGCCGGAATCCCCGAGGTCGTTGCGCACCGAGTCGAACAGCAGGTCGCCGGCGTCGTGCAGGATGGGCCTGCCCTTGTACGTCTCGATGCCCTGCAGCACGTGCGCCGAAGTGCCCAGCACCGCGTCCGCGCCCGCATCGACGATGGCATGGCCGACGGCGATCTCGGCCTGCGTGGGCTCGGTCTCGAGGTTGGCGCCCCAGTGCACCGCAACCAGCACCACGTCGGCCTCGCGGCGCGCGGCCTCGATGCGCGGCGCGAGCGTGGCGATCCATGCGGCGGGGTCTTCGAGCGGCAGCCAGGCGGCGCCCGCGCTGGCGGCTGTGGCGGCGAAGCTCGGCTGCGTGGCGTCGAGCGAGAACAGCGCCACGCGCACGCCGCCCGCGCGGCGGAAGGCCGGGCGCAACGCGGCCTCCAGCGTGCGGCCGGTGCCGGCGTGGGCGATGCCCGCGGCCTGCAGCAGGGCCTGCTGCTCCATCAGCGCCTCGGGGCCGTAGTCGCCGCTGTGGTTGTTGGCGGTGGCGACCATGCCGATGCCGGCCTCGGTCAGCACCGCGAGCATCTCGGGGCGCGCGCGGTAGTAGTACGGGCCGGCCTCGCCCTTGTCCACGCCCTGCTCGCCGACGGTGGCGACCACGCATTCGAGGTTCACGATGCCCAGGTCGGCTTCGCGCAGCGCGGCGATGTTGCCGAGCATCCGGTGCGCGCCGCCGAGATCCTTCAGCCGGTAGTGCTGGCGGCGCGAGAGGTTCACGTCGCCGCCCCATGCGACGGTGCCGGTGGCGCTGTCCGCAGCGTCGGCTACCGCTGCGCCCTCGCCCGCCTTCAGCATGCGGTGATAGGCCACATAGCCCGAGAGATAGTGCTCCACGTCGTCGATGCGCACGCGGAAGCTGTGGTGCTTGATGAAGAACGAGCCGGCGATGCGCGCCGGGTTGCGGAAGAACATCGCCAGCTCGGGCCAGAAGTGGCCGTTGGCGAGATAGCGCGCGCGGTATTCGAGCGCGCGGTCGAACCTGTCGCGGTCGAGCCCGGCCAGCAGCGGGCGAAGCTCGGGGTCGGCCTCCAGCCGCAGCACCATGTCGCGCGCGGCCATCATCAGTTCGAGCAGCGTGGGGAAGGTGGTGATGCGCTCCAGCACGAAGTCCAGATACCCCGCAACGTTCTGCAGGCCGAAGCGGTAGTAGCGCAGCTCGGGCCGGTAGCGCGTGAGCTCGTTGACGCAGTAGCTCAGCCAGTGGTCGTGGGCGCGCCAGTGCTCCGCGGCGATGAAGTGCTCGAAGGCCTTCTCGACCACCGCGAGCCAGCGCGCGTCGCGCGTGAGGCCGTACAGGCGCATCAGCCCGAAGGCGGCCTCGCCGTCGTAGTAGATGACGCGGAACTTGTCCTTCACGTCGAGCGCAGGCGCATTGAGCACGTGCACGAAGCTGCCGGTCTCCGGGTCCTGCATGTGGCGGATGCCGAGCGCGAGCTGCTCCAGCAGCGGCAGGTATTGCTCGTCGCCGGTGAGCTCGGTGTACTTGACCAGCGCGAGCAGGCACACGGCATTGCCGCCAAGCTTGATCTCGCTGCCAATGTCCAGCAGGTAGGCCGCGCGCGTGCCGTCGGGCAGGTTGGCCGGACGGATCAGCGTGCCGGCGAGGAAGGCCAGCGAGCGGTCGATGGCCGCCTTCAGCGTGTCGTTGCGCGTGAGCTCCCAGGCCTCCAGCATCGCGTAGGTCGAGCTCGCGTGGCGCAGCGTGTTGTAGGTGGGAATGGTGCGGTCGAAGCAGGGGAACCAGCCGTAGTGGAACTCGCCCGTGGGCTTGACCTGCGCGGCGAGGTAGTTGCCCGCGTCGTCGATCAGCGCATGAACCTGCTGCGCGTTCCAGTCGCTCAGTTCGCGAAAGCCCGCGGCCTGCCCCTCGGCGGTGACGGGCCACGCGCCCTTGGCATCGACGTACACGGCCCGCGTGGTGAAGCACCACACCGGCGCGGCGTCGTCGGAAGGAAAGTCGAGCTCGCGGCCGAAGCGCCGCTTGGTGTGCAGCCGCAGGTTGCCGGTGTTGGGCTCGGCATGGTCCACGTCGCCGTTGTAGAGCACGGCGCTGCCGTGCATCTCCTGCGCGAGCAGGGCGAACTCGAAGCGCGCGTCGAAGGCGATTCCCTCGTTGAAGTAGTTGCGCTTGGTCTTCGCGAGCCTGGCCTTCAGCTCGCCCCAGCTCATCGGCACGACCTTGTCGACGATCTCCGCGCGAAGGCGCTGCGGAGGCTGCGCGCCGCGCCTGGCTTGCGCGGCGACGGCATCGGCGGCGGCGCGCCAGGCGGCCTCGATGTCCGAGCCCCGGCCCGAGGCCACGCGGGCCCGGCTGCTGGCCTCGCCGATGGCGAAGAAGACCACGCAACCCGCCTCGGCGGTGACCGGCGCCGCCGGAGGCAGCATGCCCGCCGGGTCCGCCAGGGCCTGCCTGGCACGGTTCAACAGATCTGCGAGTGGATTCTTCGGCTCGTGATTCATGCAGCCGCGAATCATGACAGGCCGCGACACTGGCCGCCATCCCGTCAATCCATGGAATTTGCGCGCGGCCTGACCGCTGGCTGACCATGCGCTGCCGCCTGGAGTCTCAGCAACTGTCTCAGCAACTCCGCCCGGCAATGCCCACTCGTGCCGGCCCCCGCACGAGGCGCAGCCTCAGGTCCAGGCCTCCATCACGGCCACCTTCACCGCCTCGACCGCGACTGCCCGCCGGTCACCGCCCGGCGCCACCCAGCACAGCCAGGTGTGCGAGCGCCACCCGCTCCAGATCGCGAGCTCGCCGTTGCGCTCGCCCTGCTGCGCCTGGTCGAGCCGGATCAGCCCCGCGCCCATGCCGCTTGCGACCATGCTGCGGATGGCGCTTTCGTCATCGGCCGTGCGGCCCTGGCGGTATTCGCGGCCTGCGCCAGCGAAGAGCTTCTCGAGATGCACGCGCAGGACGCACGAGGGTGGCGTGCCAACCCACGGCAGGTTCGTGAGCTCGTCGAGCGACAGGCCGGGATGCGCCTCGGCCACCGACGACGGCAGCACCACGACCAGGTCGACCGCGCCCAGGCGGTGCAGCTCCAGTCCCTCGACGTGCTCCGCGTCGCTGAGCACGTAGGCGCAGTCGAGATCGCCGCGCTGCACGGCCGAGAGCGTCTGGTACGACAACCCCTGCCTCAGCTGCAGCGCCACCTGCGGATGCCGCTGCGCCAGCGTCACCAGCACCTCGCCCAGCCGCAGCGCGACCGGATCGACCACCGTGCCGAAGCGAACCACGCCCTGCGCCGCCCCGCGCAGCTGGTCGGCCGCCGAGCGCATGCGCATGGCCGATGCCAGCGTGCGCTCGGCCTCGTCGAGCAGGCGCACGCCGGCCTCGGTGAGCGACATGCCGCGCGGCGTGCGCTCGAACAGCTTCACGCCGAGCTCGTCTTCCAGCGCCCTGAGCTGGGCGCTGACTGCCGGCGCGCTGGTGAACACGCGTTCGGCGGCACGGGTCAGGCTGCCCTCGCGGGCGATGGCGACGAAGGTCTTGAGTTGGTAGAGCTCCATGGCCGCCGATTGTGAGCGCCGGCGCCCGATGCGTCCGTTCGCTTTTTTGGAGCCCCCTGTCCAAAGATGCGAATGGCAATGGCGGACCGCAGCCCCGATTCTTGGGGCATCGATCCATCGCAAAGAAAAGGCTGGTTTCCCATGTCCCGTCGCCAACGCATCGCCGGCACCGCCGCGCTGCTGCTCGCCACCTCCGGGTGGGGCTCCCTGTTCCTCGTGAGCAAGGGCGTGCTCCACCATGTCGAACCGGTGTGGTTCACGCTGATCCGCTACACGCTGTCGGCGCTGCTCTTCGTGCTGCTGATCTTGCCGCGCGGCGCCGCCCCGTGGCGCAAGCTGCGCCGGCATGCGGGGCCGCTGGCGCTTCGCGGCGCGGCGGGCTTCGGCGTGTTCAGCGTCATGCTGCTGGTGGGGCTGGCGCATTCGGTGCCCTCGCACGGCGCGGTCATCATCGCCACCACGCCCATGACCACGCAGATCGTGCGCTGGCTGCTCGACGGCGTGCGCCCCACGCGCACCACCCTGCTGACCAGCGCACTGGCGCTGCTGGGCGTGGCGACCGTCTCGGGGCTGCTGGCCGGCGGCGCGGGCTCCCCTGGCGGGGCGAGCACGCTGATGGGCGACGCGATCGCCTTCGGCGGCACGCTGGGCTGGGTCTGGTACACGCGCGGCACCACGCACTTTCCGGATCTGGACGTGATCGAGTACACCGCGCTCACGGTGCTGGCCTCGTGGCCCGTGCTGCTGGCGGCGGCGGTCGGCGCCTCGGTGCTGGGCTGGTCCGCGGTGCCGAGCGTGGAAGGGCTGCGCCTGTCGTGGCATGCGTTGCTCTTCGTGGGCGTGGTGCCTTCGGCCATCTCGGTGCTGGCTTTCAACTACGGCGTGCGCGCGCTCGGCGCCGTCACGGGCACGGCGTTCCTCAACTTCGTTCCGGTTTCCGCGCTGCTGATGAGCGCGGCCATGGGCCGGCTGCCCACCACGAGCGAGGTCGCCGGCATGGCGATGGTGATCGCGGCGCTCCTGATCCATACCGCATCGAGCCGCAAGGCTTCCGCCACGGCGGCTGCAACGATCGCGCCTCCACAGCAGAATTACCGGACCTGTGGAGCCACACCCTCATGAGCACCAGCGACAGCGACAGCCCCCGAAGCCATCTTTTCGAGCCCCTTCAGCTCGGCCCCCTGCGGATCGACAACCGCATCGTCATCGCGCCGATGTGCCAGTACTCCGCCACCGAAGGCACGCCGGGCGACTGGCACCTGATCCATCTGGGCCACCTGGCGCTCTCCGGCGCGGGGCTGCTGATCATCGAGGCGACGGCGGTGGAGGCCGACGGCCGCATTTCGCCCGGCGACCTCGGGCTCTATTCCGATGCCAACGAGGAAGGCCTGGCGAAGGTGCTCCACGCGGTGCGCGCGCACTCGCCGATCAAGATCGCCATCCAGCTCGGCCACGCGGGGCGCAAGGCTTCGAGCCGCGCACCGTGGGAGGGCGGCAAGCAGATTCACCCCGGCGAACCCGGCGGCTGGAAGGCCTGGGCTCCTTCGGCCGTGCCGCATGCACCCGGCGAAGACACGCCGATCGCGCTCGATGCCGCCGGGCTGGCGCGCGTGCGCGACGCCTTCGTGGCCGCCGCGCGCCGCGCCACGCGGCTTGGCATCGACGGCATCGAGCTGCATGCGGCACATGGCTACCTGCTGCACCAGTTCCTCTCGCCCATCGCCAACCATCGCGAGGACGAATACGGCGGCAGCCTGGAGAACCGCCTGCGCTTCCCGCTCGAAGTCTTCGAGGCGGTGCGCGAGGTGTTCCCCGCCGACCGGCCGGTGTGGGTGCGCGTGTCGGCCAGCGACTGGGTGCCCGGCGGCTGGGACCTCGACAGCACCGTCGCCTTCTCGCGCGCGCTGCAGGAGCGCGGCTGCGCGGCCATCCACGTGTCCAGCGGCGGCGTGTCGCCGCAGCAGGCGATCACGCTGGGCGCGGGCTACCAGGTGCCGTTCGCGGAACGCATCAAGGCCGAGGTCGGGCTGCCGACCATCGCGGTGGGACTCATCACCGAACCCGCGCATGCGGAGGCTATCGTCGCCAACGGCCAGGCCGATGCGGTGTCGCTGGCGCGCGCGATCCTCTACGACCCGCGCTGGCCCTGGCATGCGGCTGCCGAGCTGGGTGCGCGGGTGAAGGCGCCTCACCAGTACTGGCGCTCGCAGCCGCGCGAGTTCAAGGATCTGTTCGAGAACGCGGCCTTCGGCGCACGTTAGACCGCGCGGGTTGCGAAACGGCCCCTCGTCGCGCCGACCTTCACTTCAGCTCGCGATAGAAGAAGGTGGTGTCGCAAGGCTCGCCCTGCGGCAGCAGCGCGAAGCCCGGAATCGATCCGACACGCACCCAGCCCGAGCGCTCGTAGAGCCGCTCGGCGTCGGCACTCGATGTGTCGAGCACCAGGAGCGTCTTGCCGCGTTCGCGCGCTACCCGTTCGGCCGCCTTCATCAGCAGCGCGCCGATGCCCCGGCGGCGAGCGCGTCGATGCACGAGCATCTTGGCGACCTCGCCGCGGTGCGGCTGGTTCTCGGGCTGCGCCAGCACCACCTGCACCGTGCCGAGGATGCCTTCCTCGTCCTCCGCCACCAGCAGCGCGCGTTCGCCGCTCGCCACGCCATCGGCCACCCGACGCCAGAAGGCCTGCGCGCGCTGCGCGGTCAGCGGCTGCATGAAGCTCACCGATGCGCCGCCCTCGACGCAATCGGCCAGCACGGCGGCAAGGCCACGCAGCTGCGCTTCGGAAACGGTGTCCAGCAGGCGGACGGCCGGGGTGCTCCCGGCGGAAACGGTCGTCATGTTCATCTCCAGGAAGAAGGGGCGGTCGCGATCACGACGGCATAGCGCGTGTTCTTGCGCGAGGGGTTGTGAAAGCTGGTGGGGCGGTCGAGCACCATCGCCAGGCAGTCGCCGGTGGCGAGCCGGTGCAGCTCGTCGCCCACGGTGAGTTCGATGACGCCGTCGAGCACCCACACCTGCTGGTGGATGAGCGGCTCGCGCGCCGAGGTTTCGTAAGCCACGCGGGCGCCGGGCGGAAACTCCACCTCGACGATCTGGATCGGCGACGCGACGCCGCCGGGCGACACGTTCCTGCGCAGGTAGCCGGAGTGCGGATCGCGCCACTGCAGCTGGTCGGCCAGCCGCGAGACCGGATCGGCAGCCGGGGCCGGCGCCTCGAACAGCGAGGCCAGCGATACGCCGAGGCCGGTCGCAAGTTTTTCCAGGACCACCGCGGTGGGGCTGCTCTCGCCGCGTTCGATGAGCGAGATCATCGAGCGGCTCACGCCGCAGTGCGTGGCGAGGGTGTCGAGCGAGAAGCCGCGCGCCGCGCGCAGGTCGCGCACGCGCTGGGCGATGCGGTCGTTGAGGCCGGAGGGGGTTTCCGTCTCAGCCGATTCCTTAATTTCCTTCATATTGGATGAAATGTCCACCATAAAGGAAATCGCGTCAAGCCCGCCGGCAGGCTCCTCCGGTCAGCGTGGAGGCCCGACCAGCGCAGCGCGCGCGGCCTCGGAGGGAAACACGCAGGCCACGTCGTGCGCGCAGCTCGGCACCACCACGACCTCGCGTCGCTTGTCGGGCGCGAGCAGCTTGCGGTCGTACTCCGCATAGGCCAGGCCGCGCTGCATGCGGAACGAGCCTTGGGCGAGCGCCGCGCAGGACTTGTCGAGCACGC
Organism: Variovorax sp. 278MFTsu5.1; assembly: GCF_048305045.1. NCBI lineage: Bacteria > Pseudomonadati > Pseudomonadota > Betaproteobacteria > Burkholderiales > Comamonadaceae > Variovorax > Variovorax sp. 278MFTsu5.1. The sequence goes on along the minus strand of NZ_CP157622.1, from coordinate 1,301,253 downwards.
GGTAGGCGGTGCCCTTGGCGTCGTTGCTGTCCAGCGCGCCTTCCAGGTAGCTGATGTCGGCCTGCGCGTACTGCTCGCGTGCCTGCGCGGCGGTGCGGCCCAGCCATGTGGGCAGGTCGTCGGTGCCGTACTTCCAGCGGTTCGTCCGCGGGCATGCGGCTGCGTCGGGCACGGAGAAGCCGGTCACGGAAGCACCGTCGGCCGAGAACTGCGGGCGCACCGCGTCGAAGTAGAGCCAGGTGCTCGGGTCGGCGACCACATAGCGCATGGCCGGCTTGCCGTCGTGCTGCGTGAAGGCGATGTAGCGCTGCACGAACTGCCCGCCGGCCGAGAAGCCCGCGACGGTGATGGTGCGCAGGCTGGGCCAGCGCCGCGCGATGTCGGCGACCAGCGCATCCATGACCGCGAAGGACCCGACACGATTGCCCGATGCCGAGCGCGCGCCTTCGAGCCAGGAGCCGCAGGTCCACAGCAGGTCGCCGGGCTGCGCGACCGGCACGCCCGCGGTGTTGCAGCGGCCGGCCACCGCCTTGTCGGCCGCGACCTGGAAGAGCGGCGCGATCACCAGCGTGTCGCCGAGCGCATCGGCGTTGCGCAGGGTGCGCAGCGCGGCCTCGAAGGTCTTGTTGGCATCGCGCGAGTGCCCGTGCATGGCGATCAGCGCTCTGGTCGGCCCGGCGGTCGCCGCTGCGTCGGGGTCGAGCGACGAGTAGAAGTGAAGTGCGCCGCCGGCCCCTGGCGGCGTGAAGCTGCGCAAGCAGTCCGCGGCCGCCGAGTTCATGCAGGCAGAGGCATCGGCCGTTGCCGCATGAGCCGGCCATGGCGCGATGTACGCGGCGGCGAGGGCCAAGGAAAGGAACCATCTGTAGCTGGGCATGTTCGTGCGACTCCCGGGATGGAACGGAATGGAAGCGGATTCTCTGCCCGCCACATCCGGCGAAGCTGACTTGCCCGCTGCTTTACATAGCGATTTGCTCTACCGAAGCGCCGCTCTTCGAACACAAATTCGGCAACGGGGCGCGGATCATCCAACAAATCCCACCACGAACCGCCATGAACCCAGACCCCCTGCCCTCCTCTTCCCAGGCGTTCGCCGACGGACTGCCATCCGCGCCTTCGCCGCTGCGCGCCCGCATCACCACGGCCTGCCGCCGCCCCGAGCCGCAGGCACTGCCGCCGTTGCTCGCGCAGGCCCGGTTGCCAGACGATCAGGCGGAGGAGGCACAGGCGCTCGCCATGCGCATCGCCCGGCAGCTGCGCGACCGCAGGAGCGCGAGCGGCCGCGCCGGCCTCGTGCAGGGCCTGCTGCAGGAATACGCGCTGTCGTCGCAGGAAGGCGTGGCGCTGATGTGCCTGGCCGAGGCGCTGCTGCGCATTCCCGATGCGGGCACGCGCGACGCGCTCATACGCGACAAGATCGCGCACGGCCAGTGGCAGTCGCACGCGGGCCGCAGCCCCTCGGTGTTCGTCAACGCCGCGACCTGGGGCCTGCTGCTCACCGGCAAGCTGGTGGCCACGCACAGCGAGAGCAGCCTGTCGACGGTGCTCACGCGCCTCATCGGCAAGGGCGGCGAGCCGCTGATCCGCAAGGGCGTGGACATGGCGATGCGGATGATGGGCGAGCAGTTCGTCACCGGGGAGACCATCGCGCAGGCGCTCGCCAACGCGCGCGAGCTGGAGGCACAGGGCTTCCGCTATTCGTACGACATGCTCGGCGAGGCGGCGCTGACCATGGAGGACGCGAAGCGCTACCGCACCGCGTACGAAGAGGCCATCCACGCCATCGGCAAGGCGTCGGCGCGGCGCGGCGTGTACGAGGGGCCGGGCATTTCCATCAAGCTGTCGGCGCTGCACCCGCGCTACAGCCGCGCGCAGCATTCGCGCGTGATGGCCGAGCTGTACCCAGTGCTGCGCGACCTCGCGCTGCTGGCGCGGCAGCACGACATCGGCCTGAACATCGACGCGGAGGAAGCCGACCGGCTGGAGCTCTCGCTCGACCTGCTGGAGCGCCTGTGCTTCGAGCCCCGGCTCGCAGGCTGGAACGGCATCGGCTTCGTGGTGCAGGCCTACCAGAAGCGCTGCCCCTTCGTGATCGACTTCGTGATCGACCTCGCGCGGCGCAGCGGCCACCGGCTGATGGTGCGGCTGGTGAAGGGCGCCTACTGGGACAGCGAGATCAAGCGCGCGCAGCTCGACGGCCTCGACGGCTACCCGGTCTACACGCGCAAGGCCTACACAGACGTGTCGTACCTCGCCTGCGCGCGCAAGCTGCTCGATGCGCCCGAGGCGGTGTACCCGCAGTTCGCCACGCACAACGCGCACACGCTGGCGGCCATCTACACGATGGCGGATCCGTCGCGCTACGAGCCGGGGCAGTACGAGTTCCAGTGCCTGCACGGCATGGGCGAGCCGCTGTACGAGCAGGTGGTGGGCCCGCTCGCGCGGCCCTGCCGCATCTACGCGCCGGTGGGCACGCACGAGACACTGCTGGCGTACCTGGTGCGCCGGCTGCTGGAGAACGGCGCCAACACCTCCTTCGTGAACCGCATCGCGGACCCGACGATTCCGCTCGACGTGCTGGTGGAAGACCCGGTCGCGACGGTGGAGCACATGGCGGTGCAGGAAGGCATGACGGGCCTGCCGCATCCGGCCATCCCGCTGCCGGCGGCCTTGTACGGAACGCAGCGCGCCAACTCGCGCGGCCTCGACCTCGCGAGCGACGACAGCCTGCGCGCGCTGGGCCAAGTGCTGGGCGAAAGCGCGTCCGACCACTGGCGTGCGGCGCCGATGCTGGCCGAGGCCGCGCCCAACGGCGAGACGGCGAACGTGCTGAACCCCGCCGACCATCGCGACATCGTCGGGCAGGTCCAGGAAGCCACGCTCGCCGATGTCGAATCGGCCATCGCGCAGGCCCATGCCTTCGCGCCGGCATGGGCCGCCACGCCACCCGCCGAACGCGCAGCGCTGCTCGAACGCGCGGCCGAAAAGCTCGAACAGGGCATGCCCCGCCTGCTCGGCCTGCTGACGCGCGAGGCCGGAAAGACGTACGCCAACGCCATCGCGGAGGTGCGCGAGGCGGTGGACTTCCTGCGCTACTACGCGGCGCAGGCGCGCGGCGATTTCTCCAACGACACGCACCGCGCGCTCGGCCCCATGGCCTGCATCAGCCCGTGGAACTTTCCGCTGGCGATCTTCACCGGCCAGGTCGCAGCAGCGCTTGCGGCCGGCAACCCGGTGCTGGCCAAGCCGGCGGAGCAGACGCCGCTGGTCGCGGCCGAGGCGGTGCGCGTGCTGTGGGAAGCCGGCATTCCGCGCGCAGCGGCGCAGCTGCTGCCCGGCCGTGGCGAGACGGTCGGCGCCGCGCTGGTGGCCGATGCGCGCGTGCAGGGCGTGATGTTCACCGGCTCCACCGAGGTCGCTCGCATCCTGCAGAAGACGCTGTCGCAGCGCCTGGGCGCGCACGGCGCGCCGGTACCGCTCATTGCCGAGACCGGCGGGCAGAACGCGATGATCGTCGACTCCTCCGCGCTGGTCGAACAGGTGGTGGCCGACGTGATGGCCTCCGCCTTCGACAGCGCCGGCCAGCGCTGCTCCGCGCTGCGCGTGCTCTGCGTGCAGGAGGAAGCGGCTGACCGCGTGGTCGCGATGCTCAAGGGCGCGATGGCCGAGGCCGCCATCGGCAACCCGGCCCGCCTCTCGGTGGACGTGGGTCCGGTGATCGACGCCGAGGCGCGCGACGGCATCGAGCGCCACGTCGAGGCGATGCGCGCGCGCGGCCATGCCGTGTTCCGCCAGGCCCGCGAGCATGGCGACGACACCCGCCACGGCACCTTCGTGACACCCACGCTGATCGAGCTCGACGGCATCGCCGAGCTGCAGCGCGAAGTGTTCGGCCCGGTGCTGCACCTCGTGCGCTTTCGCCGCCGCGACCTCGGCGCGCTGGTCGGGCAGATCAACGGCACCGGCTACGGGCTCACGCTGGGCGTGCACACGCGCATCGACGAGACCATCGCGCAGGTCGTGGAGAACGCGAAGGCAGGCAACGTCTACGTGAACCGCAACATCGTGGGCGCGGTGGTGGGCGTGCAGCCCTTCGGCGGCGAGGGCCTGTCGGGCACGGGGCCGAAGGCGGGCGGGCCGCTGTACATGCTGCGCATGCTGTCGGCGCGGCCTGACGATGCGATGGCGCGCGCGGTGGCGGGCGCCGCGCCGGCTTCGCATCCGGCGCTGTCGGCGCTGGCCCGATGGGCCGATGCCACCGGCCGGCCCGCGCTGTCGGCGCAATGCGCGCTCTTCGCAGCGCAGTCGCGCTCGGGCAGTTCGCGCACGCTGGCCGGGCCTACCGGCGAGCGCAATGTCTACAGGCTGGAGCCGCGCGAGGCGGTGCTTTGCCTGGCCGATGCGGAAGCGGACCGGCTGGCGCAGTTGGCCGCCGTGCTGGCGGTGGGCAGCAGCGCGATCTGGCCTGCCGATGCGGCGGCGCAAGGCCTGCTCGCGTCGCTGCCGGCCGAGGTGCAGCAGAACGTAGCCATCGCGAACGACTGGTCTTCGGACACGGTGGTGTTCGACGCCGCGCTGCATCACGGCGATGCGCAGGGGCTCTCGGAAGTGATGCGGCGCATCGCCGCGCGGCCGGGCCCCATCGTCGGCGTGCGCGGCTTCGCGCCGGGCGAGGCGCGCATTCCGCTGGAAAGCCTGGTGGTGGAGCGCGCGATCAGCACCAACACCGCGGCGGCGGGCGGCAACGCGAGCCTGATGACGATCGGCTGAGCGCTCCCGGCCAGCCAGCTATTTGTCGAACGCGGGGTCGATCGGCACGCGGTAGCCGTTGACGAGCCGGTTGGTCTCGTTGGCCATGCCGACCACGGCCATGAGCTCGGCGAACATCGCGGGCGTCATGCCGGCCTTCTCCGCGCCGGCGTGGTGGCTCGCGGTGCAGTAGCCGCAGCCGTTGGTGACGCTCACGGCGAGGTAGACCATCTCCTTCACCACCGGGTCGAGCGCGCCGGGCGCCATCACCTCCTTCAGGCTGCTCCAGGTGCGCCGGAGCGTGGCAGGGTCGTTGGCGAGGTACTTCCAGAAGTTGTTGACGTCGGGCACGTTGCGCGTGGTCTTGATGTCGTCGAAGACGGCGCGCACTTCTTCCGAAGCGGCCGCGTATTCGATGGGCTGGGGTTTCATGCAAGGCTCCTGATGGTGGATGCGTTGCCGGCAACGGTACCAGCCTTCACCGCGCCCTGCCCGTCAGTAAGTCTGCAGGAACCGGGCATGCTCCTGGTGCATGTGCGAGCGCGCGAGCAGCCACTTTCTCAGCGCGGCCTGCTTGCCGGGCGAGAGGTCCTTCGAGCATTGGTCGAAGGCCTCGCCGAGCAGCCTGAACTCGACGTCCAGGTGGCGGCGCGATGGCGGCGCGCCGGCCGGCGAGTTGTTCCGCGCGAAGTTCAGCAGCGCTTCCTGGCCGAAGGCTTCCATCTCCTTGACGAGGCGGCTGCGCTCCAGCATCAGGCGGCGCACGATGGCGTTGCGCCTGCGCGGGCCGAAACGGCGCAGGATAGGGTTGGAGTCGTCGCCCTGCACGGTCGCCAGGATGATGTCCATCTGCTCGAGCAGATGCAGCCACTGCTCGGGCTGGAAGAACTCCATCGATGCAGCGGGCGCCTTCTCTTCTTTCCTCTTCACGACGAGCATGGTTGTCTCCTGCTGTCATTCTTTTTCTGCCGATGAGCCCCGGCCTGCTTCGAGCCGGGGCTTCACGCGCTGCCGTACTCGGCGGCGGCCGGAGCCGGCCGCCGTCCGCGAACGATCACCGGAGGTCGAAGCGATCGAGGTCCATCACCTTCGCCCATGCGGCCACGAAGTCGCGCACGAACACCTGCTGCGCATCGCTGGAGCCGTAGACCTCCGAGAGGGCGCGAAGCTGCGAGTTCGAGCCGAACACCAGATCGGCGGTGGTGGCGGTCCACTTCGCCTCGCCGCTGGTGCGGTCGCGTCCTTCGAGCACGTTGGCATCGGCGGCCGACTTCTTCCAGCCGGTGCGCATGTCGAGCAGGTTCACGAAGAAGTCGTTGCTCAGCGTCTCCGGCCGCTTGGTGAAGACGCCGTTGGGCGACTGCCCGTAGTTGGCGTTCAGCACGCGCAGGCCGCCGACCAGCACAGTCATCTCGGGCGCGCTCAGGCGCAGCAGCTGCGCCTTGTCGAGCAGCAGGTCGGCGGTGGCCGCGGGGTTGGCGCCCTTGCGCAGGTAGTTGCGGAAGCCGTCGGCCAGCGGCTCCAGCGGAGCGAAGGATTCGACGTCGGTCTGTTCCTGCGATGCGTCCATGCGGCCTGGCGAGAAGGGCACGGTCACGTCCTGGCCGGCCTTCTTCGCGGCGGCCTCGACTGCGGCGTTGCCGGCCAGCACGATCAGGTCGGCCAGCGAGATCTTCTTCTTGCCGCCGGCCTGCGCGCTGTTGAACTCCTTCTGGATGCCTTCGAGCACCGACAGCACCTTCGACAGCTCGGCCGGCTGGTTCACGTCCCAGTCCTTCTGCGGCGCGAGGCGGATGCGTGCGCCGTTGGCGCCGCCGCGCTTGTCGCTGCCGCGGAAGGTCGAGGCCGACGCCCAGGCGGTGCGCACCAGCTGGCCGATGCCCAGGCCCGAGGCCAGCACCTTGGCCTTGAGCGCGGCGACGTCCTTGTCGTCGACCAGCTGGTGGTCGACGGCGGGGATCGGGTCCTGCCAGATCAGCTCTTCCTTGGGCACCAGCTTGCCGAGGTAGCGGGCGCGCGGGCCCATGTCGCGGTGCGTGAGCTTGAACCAGGCGCGGGCGAAGGCGTCGGCGAACTCCTGCGGATTGGCCATGTAGCGGCGCGAGATCTTCTCGTAGGCCGGGTCCATGCGCATGGCCATGTCGGCCGTGGTCATCATGGGAGCGTGGCGGCGCGACGGGTCGTGCGCGTCGGGCACGGTGCCGTTGCCGGTGTCGCCCTTGGGCTTCCACTGGTGCGCGCCGGCCGGGCTCCTGGTGAGCTCCCATTCGTAGCCGAACAGCGTCTCGAAGTAGCTGTTGTCCCACTTGGTGGGCGTGGGGGTCCAGGCGCCTTCGATGCCGCTGGTGGTGGCGTGCACGCCGATGCCGCTCTCGAAGCTGTTCTTCCAGCCCAGGCCCAGTTCCTCGATGTCTGCGCCTTCCGGCTCGGCACCCACTTTGGCAGGGTCGCCGGCGCCGTGGGCCTTGCCGAAGGTGTGGCCGCCGGCGGTGAGCGCCACGGTTTCCTCGTCGTTCATCGCCATGCGCGCGAAGGTCTCGCGGATGTCGCGGGCCGACTTCAGCGGATCGGGGTTGCCGTTGGGGCCTTCGGGGTTGACGTAGATCAGGCCCATCTGCACGGCGGCCAGCGGGTTGGCGAGATCGCGCTCGCCGCTGTAGCGCTCGTCGCCCAGCCACTTGTTCTCGGCGCCCCAGTTGACGTCGTCCTCCGGCTCCCAGATGTCGGGGCGGCCGCCGGCGAAGCCGAAGGTCTTGAAGCCCATGGACTCCAGCGCGACGTTGCCGGTGAGGATCATCAGGTCGGCCCACGAGAGCTTGCGGCCGTACTTCTGCTTGATCGGCCACAGCAGGCGGCGCGCCTTGTCGAGGTTGCCGTTGTCGGGCCAGCTGTTGAGCGGCGCGAAGCGCTGCGCGCCCGCACCGCCGCCGCCACGGCCGTCGAAGGTGCGGTACGTGCCGGCCGAGTGCCAGGCCATGCGGATGAAGAGCGGGCCGTAGTGGCCGTAGTCGGCGGGCCACCAGTCCTGCGAATCGGTCATCAGCGCGTGGAGGTCCTTGACGACCGCGTCGAGGTCGAGCGTCGCGAACTCCTTGGCGTAGTCGAAGTCCTCACCCATCGGGTTGGACTTGGCGGAGTGCTGGTGCAGCAGCTTCAGGTTGAGCTGGTTGGGCCACCAGTCGGTGTTCGCCGCGGCGCGGCGGGCGGTGCCGGTGGTTGCATGGCCCGGGAACGGGCATTTGGCTTCATCGGACAAGGGGTTCTCCTTTGGTTGTCGGGTGCTCGGGGGAGCGGGCTCAGTCTAGGTAGGCCGGGCTGATCCATCAACCAAATTGGGTTCATTGGATGGATAGCGAAGAGCTATGCGCCCTTGCTGTCCCTCCCCGCCCCGATGAAGATTTATTCGCCCGTCTTCGCTCGCGAGCCGGGCACGGCGGCCAACCCCCGGCGAACCGCGGTGGTCGTGTGCCCGCCGAAGCCCCAGTTGTCGGTGTCGACCTCCTCGATGACGATGTGCGTCCAATCCGGCGGCTTGTGGAGCACGCGTTCGAGCGTGTCCGTGACCTCGCGGATGACCTGCGCCTTCTGCTCGGCAGTGTTGCCCTCGCGGGTGATGCGGATGCTGACGAATGGCATGGCCTTATCTCCTTGTCTGTATTTCCTGGTCTCTCTCTCGCCGCTCGGCGCTCAGCGCCCTGCGCTGAACCCGCCGTCCACCGGCAGCACGGCGCCGGTCACGAAGCCGGCGCGGGCAAGGTAGAGCACGGCCTCGTCGATGTCGCGCGTGGTGCCGATGCGGCCCAGCGGGTGCAGCCCGGCGAGCGCCGCGTGGTTGTCGGCGCTGTGCATGGGGGTGTCGACCACGCCGGGCGCCACCGCATTGACCGTCACGCCGTACGGCGCGAGCTCGAGGGCCAGCGCGCGCGTGGCCTCATTGACGCCGCCCTTGAGCGCCACCGCCAGCAGCGCCGGCACGCCGCTGTGGGGCTGCATCGCAATCGCCGCGGTGATGTTGATGATCCTGCCGGCACGCCGCTCGCTCATGTGCTTCGCCGCTTCCTGCGACGCGTAGAGCACGCCCTTCAGGTTGGTCGCGATGTTCTCCTCGATCTCCTGCGGCGTGAACTGGACGAACGGCTTGGCGGTGAAGATGCCCGCGTTGTTCACCAGCACGTCGACGTGGCCGTAGCGCGCGATGGCCTGTGCGAACAACTCGCGCGCCGACTCCGGCCGGCCGACGTCGCCTGCGACGCCCAGGAAACGGCCGCCTGCGTTCAGGCCTTCGGCCGCGGCCTGCAGGCGCTGCTCGGTGCGGCCGGTACCCACGACGTTGTAGCCCTCGCGCAGGAAGGCCTCGGCCAGGCCCAGGCCGATGCCGCTGGTGGCGCCGGTGATGACGACGGTGTTTTCAGACTTGCTCATGGTGGTCCTCGATCAGGTTCGGTTTCGAAAAAAAGTCCGGAAGGGCCGGTGCGGAATCCGCGTTTCGCCACCGGTTGGACTGAACTTTATTGATGACCAGGAGAGCAATAAACACACGCGACTACACTTGTCTTGATACTCCATGTAATCAATATGCAGCGCCAATTCGACGACGTGCTCCTGGGCAGCATCGAGCTGTTCTGCCTGGCGGCCGAGGCCGGCAGCTTCACCGTGGCCGCCAACGCGGCGGGCGTCACGCCGGCGGCGGTGAGCCGCTCCATCGCGCGGCTGGAGAAGCGCCTGGGCGTGCGCCTCTTCGTGCGCTCCACGCGCAGCATCCGGCTCACCGAAGGCGGGCGGGAGTACTTCGAGCAGTGCCGCGCCGCCCTGCATCAGCTGGCGGAGGCCGAGCACAAGCTCACCGGCGAGCAGGTGCAACCTTCGGGAACGCTGCGCATCAGCGCGCCCACCACCTACGGCCACCACCGCCTGCTGCCGCTACTGCCCGGGTTCCGCGAGCGCTATCCGTTGATCAAGGTCGAGGCGCACATCAGCAACCGCAACATCGACCTGCACGAGGAGAACTTCGACGTCGCGATCCGCTTTCGCGCCCAGCCCGATTCGACGATGGTGGCGCGCCACCTGGAAGACGCGAAGCTCGTGGTGGTTGCGAGCCCGGCCTACCTGCGCCGCGCGGGGCAGCCGCTGACGCTGGACGACCTCGCGCGGCACGAGTGCATCCAGTTCGACCTGCCCAGCAGCGGGCGGCAGATTCCGTGGCTGTTCACGGACAACGGGCGCGAGAAGGAAATCCTCTCCACCGGCAACTACAGCTGCGCCGAAGACGTGCTTGCGGGCGTCACGCTGGCCCGGGCCGGCGCGGGGCTGTTCCAGACCTACGGCTTCGTCGTCGAGAAAGACCTGGCGCGCGGCGAGCTGGTCGAGGTGCTGCAGCCCTACGCCGGGCGCTCACGGCCGGTGAGCCTGATCTATCCGCATGCGCGGCTGCTGCCCTCTCGGGTGCGGGCGTTCGTGGAGTTCATCGTGGAGCGCGCCACCTAGGCAAGGGCCCTCAATGCGGCGGAGCCTGGATCTGCCAGTACGTTTCGGCGCCTCGTTTTCTCGGAATCAATCCGGGCCGTTGACCGGCACGCGCACCGCCGTAGAAAAGAGCCATGTCCTCCAGAAGGGCCGGCGAGTCTCCATATTTCGAATGCCCGAGAACGTCGGTGTCGATGTCGCTCGCATCGATGGTCTCGACGCCAGGCGAGAGCGTCAGCGCTGCGCCCGCGATGCCCGCGCGAGGCCTTCCCCAGACGACCCTGGAAGCGTTCAGCGCCTTGTCGTTGTCCGATGCATAGAGGTTCACGGCGTAGCCGGCCTTGACCATCGCCGGCGCGATCTGCACCGTGAAGACCCTGGCGTCGATGTCGGGAGCCGCCAGCGTGACCAGCTTCACCTTGGCGGCCAGCTTCGGGCGATTCAGGGCGAGCGACATCAGCGCATGGGTCGTCGTCCAGGAGCCCATGCTGTGCGCAAGAACGTAGATCTCCTCGGCGCGGGTCTTCTCCCCGAACTGGACGAGGAACTCCTCGAGCGCGGGAATGGAGCTGATGGCCTTGGTGAAGTCCCGCAGGTAGTTGGCGGTTCCCTCGACGGGCGACTCGCCATTCGACGGCCAGCTGAAAAAGGCCGGCACCACGGGCAGCTGCATGTCCACGGCGAGTTGCGCCGTCCTCAGCGCGGCATCGCGGAAGGGAACGTTGAAGCCGTGCACGAACACGAAGCCGATGTTCTTTCGCGGATCGGCGGCAAAGGACCGATTCACCTGAGCGATGAACTCATCGGGCCTCAGGGGCACCGCGTCGAGGAGAAGCATGAACCTGTCCGGGTTGCTCCGGTCCCAGTCGAAGACTGTCGGCGTCTCGACCTCACCTTTTTCATGGATCCATGGCAGGCTGACCAGGGCATACCCATACTGGACTTCCGGCGCCTCGTTGTCATCGAAGTAGACCGGCCTTGCAACCGGGACGCGATTCGTCCCGTAGAACACCGCTACCTTTACCGGATGTCCTTTCTTTGCGTCCTCGATCCGAGGGACAGCCGTCGGAATGCCCAGCGGGGCTGGCGCTGTCGCACAGGCCCCCAGTGCAAGCGCCACGAGAACCTGGGCGCCAAGCAATACGACGAGGCGAGCGCACCGCGTCAGACGCATGAGAAGGCTTGCAGCCATGAATCCCTCCGGAAGTCTTCGACCTGTTTCATCGGACATTGGCAGCGCCAGGACAGCGCCGCCCTGCTCTTTTTTCATGAAGTACCGCGGCGGCGGATTCTCCAGGCACGCCTCATCTTGCGACGGCGCCTGAGAGGAGACATCCCTCGAATTGGTGATGCACCTTTTCGCACTCCGGCGACAAGCCTTCATGGCACGGAACGATAAACTCGGCGCGCTGGCCGAGGGCCCTGCACCACGCGCGAATACCACGCCGGCATCTTCGATCCCCGGGTACTGCGGGATGCTCCAGAAGCACGCCCCCGGCACCGGGCTCCCATTCTTCCCCGCAGAAAAACAGACAACATGCGCAACCGCGTCCTCCAGGTCGCCGCGACAGCAGCGGCCGTTCTTTTTTCAGCGCCCTTCGCGACCGCGCACGAGCTGTGCACGCTGATCGCCGATGCCAATGCCGATTCCGGCAAGGTGCTTCTGCAGCGCGGCCCCGCCTGTTCCGAGCGCGTGACGCCCGCCTCCACTTTCAAGCTCGCCATCAGCCTCATGGGCTACGACGCGGGGGTGCTGAAGGACGCTGCACAGCCGGCCTTGCCTTATCAGGCGGGGTATCCGGATTGGGGCGGCGATGCCTGGCGGCGCGACATCACGCCGGCCACATGGATCAGGGACTCCGTCTTCTGGTACTCGCAGCAGGTTGTGAAGCGGGTCGGGCAGGAGCGCTTCGCGCAATATGTGAAGGCTTTTCGGTATGGCAATGCAGATGTCTCTGCCGTGCCGGTCGATGACCCTGGGCAGAACGGCGTCTGGGTGATGAGTTCCCTGCGCATCTCCCCCGAGGAACAGCTTGCGTTCATGCGCAAGATCGTGCGCCGCCAGCTGCCGGTGAGTGCGCATGCCTTCGACATGACCGCACTCATCGCAAGCTACGGCGCCCCGGTCGACGGCTGGGCCGTGCATGGCAAGACGGGCACCGGGTCGCCAGGCACCGACAACCGCTACGACGCGAGCCGCGCTTACGGCTGGTACGTGGGCTGGGCCACCAAGGGCGCGCGAAGGGTGGTGTTCGCACGCCTCATTCAGGATGAGCAGGCGCTCAGGCCCAACGCGGGCCTGCGTGCGCGCGACGAACTGCTTCGGCTTCTGCCAACCGTAGACCATTGAGGCGGGCATCGCCATGACCGCATTGCGCCGCGCGCTTGCCGCGCTTCTCCTCCTTCTCGGTTCGTCCTGCGTCATTGCCCAGACCTTGGCGCTGACGTTCGACGACGGCCTCGACCCTTCGAAAGAGCCCGCGGCCGCGTCGTGGAACCGGCAGATCCTGGAAACGCTCCGCGATGCGGGCATCACGTCCATGGTGTTTCCAGCACTCGTGCGCACCGGCCCGGCCCAAGGACTGGACCTCATCCGGGACTGGGCGCGCGCGGGCCACGCGGTAGGCAACCACACCTCCCGGCACCGCAGCCTTGGATCGCCTCAAGTGCCGCTTGCGGACTTCATCGGCGATGTCAAGGAGGCCGAAGCCGTGCTGAGCCGGCTTCCTGGCTGGACGAAGATGCTGCGCTTTCCGTATCTCAAGGAAGGCGACACGCTTGCCAAGCGGGACGGCATGCGCCTCTGGATGCAGGCCGCAGGCTACAGGGCGGCACCGGTTTCGATCGACGCGAGCGACTGGTACTACAACCAGGTCTATGCGGCCTGGCTGGACGAAGGAAATGCCGGCAAGGCCGATCGAGTGAAGGCCGCGTACATCGAGCACCTGCTGGACCGCGCGGCCTACTACGACGCCCTGGCCCGGCAGGTCCTCGGCCGCAGCCCTGCCCATGTGATGCTGCTGCACACGAGCAGGATCAACGCCGCCGCTCTCGGCGAATTGATTGCGGCGTTCCGGGCGCGAGGGTGGACTTTCACCGCCGCCAGGACGGCCTTCGACGACCCGGTCTACTCCGTTCGGATCGACACCCTGCCTGCGGGCGAAAGCGTCGTCTGGGCCAGCGCCAAGGCGGCGCAGGTTCCAGGTCTGCGCTATCCGGCCGAGGACTCGGTCTACGAGGAACCGAAGCTGCGCGCGCTGGGACTGGTGCCGGCGCGACTGCTGTGGTAGTGCCGTTCATTGCCAACGATGACCAATTTACGACCTGATCAGACGTTCCCCAGGCATGGAAGGTCGAAGACGTCGAAGAGCGCCGGTCACCGCTCGTGGGGGAAAAGCCGATCGATCGGACAGTGCGTCTTGATGAACGGCGACTTGATGACGATGTAGCTGAAGTACTTCGAGATGCCGATGTTGCGTTCGAGCAGGCTCTCGATCACTTCCTGGTAGTGGTTCACGCCGCGCGTGAGGAAGCGCAACAGGTAGTCGTAGCCGCCGCTGACCAGATGGCATTCGAGCACCTCGTCGACCTCGCGGATCGCGGCCTCGAAGCGCACGAAGTCCTCGCGGTGATGGTCCTGCAGCGTGACCTCGGTGAACACGGTCAGCGTGTCGCCGAGTTTTTCGAGCCGCAGGTGCGCACCGTAGCCGGCGATGTAGCCGGCCTGCTCCAGCCGCTTCACGCGGATCAGGCAGGGGCTGGGCGACAGACCGACCGCGTCGGCCAGGTCGACGTTGGTCATGCGCCCGTTCTTCTGCAGCTGGGACAGGATGCGCAGGTCGAGTCGGTCGATCTTGAATGCTTCTGACATGGCGGAGCCTGACAACGAAACGAGGAATCCCGATTTTGCGACGGCCGCCGATTTCCGAGGGCTCTTTGCGCTTGCTGCTCAGGCCACCAGCGCGGCGCGCACGTCAGGGGCGTCGAGCACCTCGTCGAGCGTTCGCTTCAGGCGCGTGAACAGCTGCGCGAACTCGTCCTCGGTGAAGGTGAGCGCGGGCGCGAAGCCGAGGATGTGGTCGCCGAAGGAACGGAACACCAGGCCGTTGCGGTAGCCGGCCGCGAAGATGCGGTCCGACAGCCCCAGCGCCGCGTCGAAGCGGCGCTTGCTGGCCTTGTCGCTCACCAGCTCCAACGCGCCCAGCAGGCCGCGGTGGCGCGCGTCGCCCACCAGCGGATGGGCGCGCAGCGCCTCCAGCCCGGCCGCGAAATGTGCCGCGCCGCGCTGGCCATTGACGAGGATGCCGCCTTCCTCGTAGAGCCGCAGCACCTCGAGCGCGACGGCCGCGCCCACCGGGTGTGCCGAATAGGTCGCGCCGTGGCCGATGGGGGCACCCGACGGCGCGCCGTCGGCGATGCCTGCGTAGACCTTCTCGGACATCATGGTCGCGCCCATCGGCACATAGCCGGCGGTCAGGCCCTTGGCCATGGTCATCAGGTCGGGCTCCACGCCTTCGGCCTCGCAGGCGAACATGGGGCCGGTGCGGCCGAAGCCGGTGATGACCTCGTCGACCACGAAGAGGATGTCGAGCTCGCGCGCCGCGTCGTGCATGGCCTTGAGCCAGCCCTTGGGCGGCACGATGACGCCGCCCGAACCCTGGATCGGCTCGCAGAAGAAGGCGGCCACGTTGTCGGCGCCGAGCTCGGCCACCTTGGCGCGCAGCGCGGCGACCGAGGAGGCGATCAGCGCCTGCGGATCGGCGCCATGCTCGTGGCGGTAGGCATAAGGCGAGGCGATGTAGTGCTGCGTGGGCAGCGGCAGGTCGAAGCCGCGATGGAAGGCCGGCAGCGCGGTGAGGCCCGCGCCGGTGGAAGATGAGCCGTGGTAGCCGCGCTCCAGCGAGATGAACTGCTTCTTCGACGGCCGGCCGATGGCGTTGTAGTACTGCACGATGAAACGCACGGCGGCATCGACCGCCTCGGAGCCGCCCAGCGTGAGGTACACGCGCGTGAGCGACGCGGGCGTGATCTGCACCAGCTTCTGCGCGAGGCGGATGGCCGGCTCGCTGCTGAAGTGGAAGTAGCCGGTGGCGTAGGGCAGCCGGCGCATCTGCTCGGCGGCGGCCTGCACCACGCTTTCCTGGCCGTAGCCCACGTTCACGCACCACAGGCCCGCGAACGCGTCGAGCAGCTGGCGGCCGTTGCCGTCGGTCAGCCATGCGCCCTTGCCCGAAGACAGCACGGTGGGCCCGCGCTGCTCGTGCACGCGCCAGGGCGAGACGGGGTGGATGAGGTGCGCGCGGTCGATGGCGTCGAGCGCGGCTTGCTGGGGCAATGCGGTGGGGTGTGTCATGGGGTGTGAAGGAGCGAGAGCGAAGGAAGCTTTCGATGCCCTCAGCTTAGGCGGCCCGCGGTGCGAGGTGGTGCTGCTTTGGGGGTGCCGCGCGAAGCAGGCTGCGGTTGTGCACGCCATGCTCAGCAGATCGTGCGGTGGGTCCTTCGCGCCTCTTTTCAGTACCCGCGCGCGCGATCGACCAGCCCCTGCATCGGCTCGCCGACCTCGAAGCGCTCGAGGTTGTCGAGCACCGCTTCGGCCGCGCTCAGCGGCTGCGTCATGCTCGCGATGTGCGGCGTGAGCTGGATGCGCGGATGGCGCCAGAAGGCATGCTCCGGCGGCAGCGGCTCGGGGTCGGTCACGTCGAGCACCGCGTCGCCCATGCGGCCGCTCTCCAGCGCGGCCAGCAGGTCGGCATCGACCAGCTGCGGCCCGCGTCCCACGTGCACGAGGCTCGCGCCTTCGGGCAATTGCGAGAACAGGCGCGCATCGAGAAAGCCGCGCGTCGAATCGGTCAGCGGCAGCAGGCACACGAGGATGTCGGAGCGCGCGAGGAATGCGGGCAGCTCATCTGCGCCGGCGTGGCATTGCACGCCCTGCACCTGGTGCCGCGAGCGGCTCCACCCCGCGCAGTCGAAGCCCAGCGCGACGAGCTGCGCCAGCACGGCCTGCCCGAGCGAACCCAGCCCGAGCACGCCCACGCGCCGCTCGGCGGCGGTGCGCACGGGCAGCGGCTTCCAGCAAGCCTCCTGCTGCTGGCGCCGGTACTGCGGCATGTCGCGATGCAGGCCGAGCACCGCATACGTCACGTACTCGACCATGCCGCGCACGATGCCGGGCTCCACCATGCGCACCACGGGCAGCGCTGGCGGCAGCGACGCGAAGTCGAACTGGTCTACGCCAGCACCGGAGGAGAACAGCACCTGCAGATCGGGGAAGCGCTTCGCCAGGTCGTCCGGCGGCTCCCATGCAGCGAGAAAGCGCACCTGCGACGCATCACCGATATCGGGCCAGATGCGGAAGTCGATGTGCGGGGCGCGGCGGCGGAACACTTCGGCCCACAGGCGCCCGCGTGCGGGGTCGGATTTGTAGAGAAAAGTGAAGGCCCCCACGAACGCCTCCTTCAACCCAGGGCCTGGGTCACGAGGGCGAACAGCGCCGGTGCGTCCGCTGACCGGGCCAGCGGCGCACCGCGTACCATCGTCGTGGGCGCATCCACGCGCAGCAGGCCGATGCTCTCAAGCCATTCGGCCAGGCCGCTATCGAAGTCGACGTCGATGCGCGTGAAGCTGCCCGCATTCATGCCGGCGAGGTGCGCGATCAGCGCCTTCGCGCCCTCGGCACTGGGCGCGACCACCGGGCCGATGACATGGCCGCGGCCGAAGCGGCGCAGCATGGCAAAGCCCTTGGGGGTGTTGTCGTGGTCGAACACCACGCAGGCGTCGGCGGTGGCGAGCAGGTCAGCGATCAGTGCGTCGCGCGGCATGCCGCGCGCCGCGGCATCGAGCGCCTGCAGCGCAGGCAGTTCGTTCAGGCCCGCGGGCCGCAGGCGCCAGCCGCGCTGCAACGCAATCAGCGGCGCCGGCTGCGCAATGCCCTGGTGCTGCCGGACTTCGCCGGTCCGCACGAAACCGAGCCGCTCGTACAGGCCCCGACCTTCCGACGTGGCGTGCAGCAGCACGGTGCGGTCTTCCATCCCTTCGAGCAGCGCGGTCATGAGCCGATGCCCGATGCGGCGGCCCTGGCATGCGGGCGTGACGATCACCAGGCCGATGGTGGCGTGGTGCTCGCCCCAGCGCCAGCGCAGGGCGGTGGCGATGATCTCGCCGTCGCGCTCGACCACGGTGCCTTCGGCGTGCGCGAACATCTGTTCCCAGTCGGCCGGCCGGTGCGGCCAGCGCAGTTCGGCGGACAGCGCATGGGCGTGCGGCAAGTCGGCGGAAGTCATCGGTCTGAGCACCACGCCGTCCATGGCGGGTGCGTTCGTGGCGGGTTCGGGCATCGGGAAGTCTCTCTGTTGCGGCTGGAATGGCACGCCTATCTTGGACGACATTGCGGCGCTGCACCAGACCGAATCGGCTCTTCGCAGCAACTCGCAAGCTTCGCCTGCCACGCACCCCGGTCTTGCAATTTACTGCGGTGGCGCGCCCCCATACGCACACAAATGCCGCGTCGATCTGCCTAGCATCGGTCGGCCCGGATCTACGCCCATCGCCCCCCTCTTCTCTTCGCCCCTCTCCACCTGCCCCGTGCCATGGAAGCCTTCGATTGGAAACCTATCCAGCTGCGTGCGGGCCGTGCGGCCGGCACACGCTCGCGCCCGGCGCCTGTGCTTCAAAAGCGTGCCCGTCGACTTCGCCGCGACGCAGCGAGGTGCGTGGCCGCACACCGAAAGGGCGGACAGCACGGCATGCTGCCGCCGCCCCCGTAAACCGCAGCTTCGGTTCGGGCAGCACCTTTTTTCCCTACATCCCCCAAGCGACTGCGTGCTGCAATCACTTCGTAATGAGCTTGTCGCAATTCCTGTCTATTCGCCACCTTGTTCGCCACTTCTGAAAAAGGATCGAGACCATGACCTTCCGTCCCAAGTACGTGACCTTCGACTGCTACGGCACCCTCACCCGGTTCCGCATGAAGGAGATGGCCGCAGACCTGTTTGCCGACCGCATTCCCGCAGAACGCATGGAGGAGTTCCATGCGGACTTCACCGCCTACCGCTTCGACGAGGTGCTGGGCGCGTGGCAGCCCTACGAGGTGGTGCTGAAGAACGCGGTGCGTCGCCTGTGCCGCAAGTGGAAGATCCAGTACTTCGACCTCGACGCGCAGAAGATCTACGACGCGGTGCCCACCTGGGGCCCGCACGATGACGTGCCGGCCGGCCTGGCGAAGGTCGCGAAGGAAATCCCGCTGGTGATCCTGTCGAACGCCTCGGACGACCAGATCCAGAAGAACGTCGCGATGCTGGGCGCGCCCTTTCACCGCGTCTACACCGCGCAGCAGGCCCAGGCCTACAAGCCGCGCCTGACGGCCTTCGAATACATGCTCGACTCGCTGGGCTGCAACCCCGAGGACGTGCTGCACGTGTCGTCCAGCCTGCGCTACGACCTGATGTCTGCCGACGACCTGGGCATCGTCAACAAGGTGTTCGTCAATCGCGGCCACGGGCCGGGCAACCCGGCGTACCGCTACACGGAAATCCAGGACATCGGCGGCCTGCCCGGCGTCGTCGGCCTCTGATCTCCCTTTCACGCAGCCACACACAGCACCACGCCATGAAGCTCGACTCCTACTGGACCGATTCGGCACCCGCCTTCGTGCCCGAGGCGCGCGAGCTGCCGGCGCGGGTCGACGTCGCCATCGTCGGCGGCGGCTTCACCGGCCTGTCGGCGGCGCTCGCGCTGGCCCGGCGCGGCGCGAGCGTCGCGGTGCTGGAGGCCGGCACGCGGGTGGCGGCCGAAGCCTCGGGGCGCAACGGCGGGCACGTCAACAACGGGCTGGCCGTGGACTACGCCGATGTGGCGGCCAAGGTCGGCGTGGAGCGCGCGCGCGGCTGGTATCGCGCCTACGACGACGCGGTCGACACGGTGGAGCGGCTGGTGCGCGAGGAAGCCATCGACTGCGACTTCCTGCGCCACGGCAAGCTCAAGCTCGCAACGCGGGCGAACCAGATGGCCGCGCTCGAGCGCAGCGCGCAGCGGCTCATCGACGACGGCGTGGACAGCGACGTCGAAGTGCTCGACGCGGCCCGCGTGCGCGCCGAGGTGAGCAGCGAGCGCTTCCACGGCGGCCTGCTCTACAAGCGCAGCGGCCAGATGCACATGGGCCGCTTCGCCGGCGGGCTTGCAGCGGCCGCGCAGCGCGGCGGCGCCTCGATTCATACCGGCACGGAGGTGAGCCGCATCGAGCGCATCGGCGGCAGCGGCCATGCCCACCGGCTGCACACCGGGCGCGGCGCCGTCGTCACCGCGCAGCAGGTCCTGCTGGCCACGGGCGCGACGCGCCATGGCGGCTACGGCAGCTTCGGCTGGCTGCGCCGGCGCATCGTGCCCATCGGCAGCTTCATCGTCGTCACCGAGCCGCTGGGCGAGCAGCGCGCGAAGGCGCTGCTCGCGGCGCGGCGCACCTACACCACCATCGCGAACATCCACCACTACTTCAGGCTCACGCCCGACCACCGGCTGGTGTTCGGCGGCCGGGCGCGCTTCGCAGTTTCCAGCCCGCAGTCGGACGCCGCCAGCGGCGACATCCTGCGGGCCGGCCTGGCCGAAACTTTTCCGCAGCTCGGCGCGGTACGGCTCGACTACTGCTGGGGCGGCCTCGTCGACATGACGCAGGACCGGCTGCCGCACGCCGGCGAGCGCGACGGCCTCTACTACGCCATGGGCTACAGCGGCCACGGCACGCAGATGTCGGTGCACATGGGCCAGCGCATGGCCGCCGTGATGGGCGGCGATGCCGGAGCCAACCCCTGGCAGGGCCGCGACTGGCCCGCCATTCCCGGCCACTTCGGCCCGCCGTGGTTCCTGCCGGCGGTGGGCCTCTATTACCGGCTCAAGGACAGGCTGGCCTGAGAGCGGGCTGTCCGGCGTTCGTTCTTCCGACTGATTTCTTTCACCCCACGGCCCCCCAGGAGCACCCACCATGAGCGACAGCAGCAGCGACTACAAGAGCTTCCAGAACCTCGTCGGCCCCGACGAAAGCCTTCGCGTGATGACATCGCTTCGGCGCGGCGCCACGCGGCGCGACATCCTGTCGATGCTGATGGCCGGCGGCATGCAGGCCACGCTGGCCGGCAGTCTCGCGGGCGTGGCCTTGTCGGCGCATGCGCAGACGCCGCGGCGCGGCGGCCGCATCCGGGTGGCCGGCGCCACCGCCGCGGCCACCGACACGCTGGACCCCGCCAAGCAGTCGAACCAGACCGACTACGCGCGCTGCAACATGGTCTACAACAGCCTGACCTCGCTGGACGGCAGCCTCACGCCGCAGCCCGCGCTGGCCGAATCGTTCAACACCAAAGACGCCAAGACCTGGGTGTTCACGCTGCGCAAGGGCGTGGTGTTCCACGACGGCAAGCCGCTCGCGCCCGCCGACGTGGTGTTCTCGGTGATGCGCCACAAGGACCCGGCCACCGCCTCCAAGGCCAAGGTGCTCGCCGACCAGATCGAGAGCGTGAAGGCCACGGGCCCGAACGAGGTGACCATGGTGCTGAGCGCGCCCAACGCCGACCTGCCGGTGATCCTGGGCACCTATCACTTTCACATCGTCAAGGACGGCACCACCGATTTCAACGCCGGCATCGGCACCGGCCCCTACAAGCTCAAGGAATTCAAGCCCGGCATCCGCTCGGTGGTGGTGCGCAACGAGGCCTATTGGAAGCCGGGCAAGCCGTACCTCGACGAGATCGAGTTCGTCGGCATCGGCGACGAGAGCGCGCGCGTCAACGCTCTGCTGTCGGGCGGCATGGATCTCGTCGGCGTCGTCAACCCGCGTTCGGTGGAGCGCGTGAAGGGAACGCCCGGCTTCAGCATCTTCGTCACCCAGTCGGGCCAGTACTCCGACCTTGTGATGCGCAAGGACGTGGGCCCCGGTGCAAACCCCGACTTCGTGCTGGGCATGAAGCACCTGTTCGACCGCGAGCAGATGAAGAAGACCATCGCGCTCGACTACGCGGTGGTCGCCAACGACCAGCCGATCGATCCGACCAACCGCTTCCACTTCGCGGGCCTGCCGCAGCGGCCCTTCGACCCCGAGAAGGCGAAGTTCCACCTGCAGAAAGCCGGCATCACGGGCAAGGTGCCGATCGTGGCTTCGCCGGTGGCGCTGTACTCGGTGGAGATGTCCCTAATGTTGCAGCAGACGGCGCAGCGCGTGGGCCTGGAGCTGGACATCAAGCGCATGCCGGCCGACGGCTACTGGTCGAACCATTGGCTCAACAGCCACGTCGGCTTCGGCAACGTCAATCCGCGCCCGAGCGCGGACGTGCTGCTCACGCAGTTCTTCCAGTCGGGTGCGGCGTGGAACGAGTCGCGCTGGAAGAGCGACAAGTTCGACCAGCTGCTTCTGGCCTCGCGCGCCGAGACCGACCTGGCCAAGCGCAAGCAGATGTACGCCGACATGCAGACCATGATCCACCAGGACGCGGGTATCGGCATTCCGCTGTTCCTCTCGAGCATCGACGGCCACAGTTCCAAGCTCAAGGGCCTGTCGCCCATCCCGCTGGGCGGCCTCATGGGCTATCAGTTCGCCGAGAACGTGTGGCTCGAGGCATGACGCGCGCGAGCCGCCGTTCTCCGGGATGCTCGCCATGAACCGCGTAATCCTCAAGCTACTCGGCCAGCGCATCGCATTGGCGCTGCTGTCGCTGCTGGCTGTGTCGGTGGTCGTGTTCTCGATCACCGCGGTGCTGCCCGGCGATGCCGCGCAGGAACAGCTCGGCCAGGACGCCACGCCCGAAGCGGTGGCGGCTCTGCGCGCCCAGATGGGCCTGGACGTGCCGGCGCCCGAGCGCTACGCGAAGTGGCTGCTCGGCATGCTGAAGGGCGACCCCGGTCTCTCCTCCAGCACGCAGACCCCGGTGGCCGAGCTCGTGGCCAGCCGCCTGCCCAACTCGCTGCTGCTGGCGGCCGTCACGGCGCTCTTCTCGGTGCCGATCGCATTGACGATTGGCATCGCCTCGGCGGTGTGGCGCGGATCCTGGCTAGACCGCGCCGCCTCGACGGGCGCCGTGGCGGTGGTGTCGGTACCGGAGTTCCTGGTGGCGACGCTGGCGGTACTGGTGTTCGCGGTGAAGCTGCGGTGGCTGCCGGCGCTTTCCTTCGTGAGCGACATCGACTCGCTGGGCCAGATGCTGCAGGCCTTCGCGATGCCGGTGCTGGTGCTGTGCTGCGTGATCGTCGCGCAGATGATGCGCATGACGCGCGCGGCCGTCATCGACCAGTTGGAGGCGCCCTACATCGAGATGGTGCGGCTCAAGGGGGCATCGCCAATGCGCACGGTGCTGGCGCACGCGCTGCCCAACGCGGTGGGGCCGATCGCCAATGCGGTGGCGCTGAGCCTGTCGTACCTGCTGGGCGGCGTGATCATCGTCGAGACCATCTTCAACTACCCGGGCATCGCCAAGCTGATGGTCGACGGCGTCTCGCAGCGCGACATGCCGCTGGTGCAGACCTGCGCCATGATCTTCTGCGGCGCCTACCTGATCCTGGTGACCGCGGCCGACGTCTGCGGCATCGTCGCCAACCCGCGGCTGCGGCACCGCTGACGGGGAACCATCATGGAATCGTCCACTTCTTCCCCTGTCCTGAACGCGGCCACGCAAACGCTGCCACCATCACCCGCGCCTCGGCGCAACCCGCTTCGCGGGCTCGCCGGCTTCGGGCCTTCGGGACTGCTCGGTCTCGCGGTGCTGCTCTTCTGGGTGCTCGCGGCGGCATTCGGTCCCTGGCTGCTTTCGTTCAGCGCGGCTGCCGCCGGCACCTCGAACGTCTTCGCGCCGGTCAGCGCAGCGCACTGGCTGGGCACCGACTACCTGGGCCGCGACATGCTGGCGCTGGTGATCGAGGGCGCGCGCTACACCGTCGGCGTGGCGCTGCTGGCGACGCTGCTGGCCAGCGGCACCGGCACCACGCTGGCGCTGCTGGCGGCAGCCGGCAGCCGCTGGACCGACGCCACGCTCAGCCGCTGCCTCGACACGCTGACGGCCATCCCGAGCAAGATGTTCGCGCTCATCATGGTGGCGGGCTTCGGCTCCTCGGTGCCGATGCTGGTGGTCACGGCGGCCATCATCTACGTGCCGGGCGCCTTCCGCATCGCACGCTCGCTGGCGGTGAACATCAACGCGCTCGACTACGTGACCGTGGCGCGCACGCGCGGCGAGGGCACGCTCTACATCATGCTGCGCGAGATCCTGCCGAACATCGTCGGCCCGATGCTGGCCGACCTGGGGCTGCGATTCGTCTACATCGTGCTGCTGCTGGCGAGCCTGAGCTTCCTGGGCCTGGGCATCCAGCCGCCTGCCGCCGACTGGGGATCGCTGGTGCGCGAGAACATCGGCGCGCTGGCCATGGGCGGCGCCTCGGTGATCGTGCCGGCGCTGGCCATCGCGAGCCTGACCATTGCGGTCAATCTTGTAATCGACAACCTTCCTGGCCGTCAGGCCCGGGAACGAGGAGCACGCTGATGGGAGCCTCACTCACCGTCGAAAACCTGAGCATCAGCGCCGGCACCGCCACGCTGGTCGACAACCTGAGCTTCTCGGTGCAGCCCGGCGAGGTGCTGGCGCTGATCGGCGAGTCGGGCTCGGGCAAGACCACCACCGCGCTGGCGCTGATGGGCCATGCGCGCCACGGCTGCAGCATCTCGGGGGGGCGGGTACGCATCGGCGACACCGACGTGCTGGCGCTCGATGCACGTGCGCAGCGCGCGCTTCGGGGGCGCACCGTGGCCTATATCGCGCAGAGCGCGGCGGCCTCCTTCAACCCCTCGCGCATGATCATGGACCAGGTGGTGGAGCCGACCGTGATCCACGGCCTGTGCAGGCGCGCCGAGGCCGAGGCGAAGGCGGTGCAGCTCTTCCGCGAGCTGGCGCTGCCCGACCCCGAGGGCATCGGCTCGCGCTACCCGCACCAGGTCTCGGGTGGCCAGCTGCAGCGGCTGATGGCGGCGATGGCTCTCATCGGCGACCCCGACCTGGTGATCCTCGACGAGCCGACCACCGCGCTGGACGTGACCACGCAGATCGAGGTGCTGCGCGCCTTCCGCCGCGTGGTGCGCGAGCGCCGCGCCACCGCGGTGTACGTAAGCCACGACCTCGCGGTTGTGGCGCAGATGGCCGACCACATCCTGGTGCTGCGCAACGGCACCATGCGCGAGCTCAACGCCACCGGACAGATCCTCACCGCGCCGGCCGACGACTACACGAGAAGCCTGCTGGCCGCCGCGCGCCCGCAGGTACGCACGCCGGCCAACGCCACGGACGACGGACGCGAGCTGCTGCTTGAAGTGCGCCAGCTCTCGGCCGGCTACGGCCCGGTCGATGCGCAGGGGCGCCCGGCCAAGCCGATCCTGCAGGACATCGACCTGAAGCTCTACCGCGGCCAGGCCATCGGGGTGATCGGCGAATCGGGCTCGGGCAAGACCACGCTGGCGCGCGCGGTGGCGGGGCTGCTCAAGCCCAGCAGCGGCAGCGTGCTGTTCCATGGCCGCGAGCTGAAGCCGACGCTGCAGCAGCGCGAGCGCGACGAGCTGCGCCGCATCCAGATCGTGTTCCAGATGGCCGACACGGCGCTGAACCCCTCGCAGACCATCGAACGCATCCTGGCGCGGCCGCTGGAGTTCTACAAGGGACTGCGTGGCGAGCCGCTGCGCAGGCGCATCGGCGAGCTGCTCGACCTGGTGAAGCTGCCGCGCACCGTGGGCGGACGCCTGCCGGGCGGCCTCTCGGGCGGGCAGAAGCAGCGCGTGAACCTCGCGCGCGCGCTGGCGGCGGAGCCGGACCTGATCCTGTGCGACGAGGTGACCTCCGCGCTCGACACCGTGGTGGGCGCGGCGGTGCTCGACCTGATGGCCGAGCTGCGACGCGAGCTGGGCGTGTCGTACCTCTTCATCAGCCACGACCTGCACACGGTGCGCGCGGTGTGCGACGAGATCGTCGTGATGCAGCACGGCCGCAAGCTCGCGCAGGTGGCACGCGCCGACTACGACCGTGGCCCGCACCACCCCTACTACGAGCTGCTGGTGCGCTCCGTGCCCGAGCTGCGCCAGGGCTGGCTCGACGACATGGACCGTGCGGCAGCCGCCGCCGCCCTCGCATCATGAGAAAGACAGAGATGACACCGACCTTCCGCATCGCGCTGATCGCCGGCGACGGCATCGGCAAGGAGGTGATGCCCGAGGGCCTGCGCGTGGTGCAGGCCGCCGCGGCGCGCTTCGGCTTCGAGCTCGACTGCCGCGCCTTCGACTGGGCCAGCGCCGACTACTACGCCGCGCACGGCCAGATGATGCCGGACGACTGGAAGGAGCAGCTCAAGGGCGTCGACGCGCTGTACTTCGGCGCCGTCGGCTGGCCGGCGACCGTGCCCGACCACGTGTCGCTCTGGGGTTCGCTGCTGAAGTTCCGCCGCGAGTTCGACCAGTACATCAACCTGCGGCCGGTGCGCCTGTTCGAGGGCGTCCCCTGCCCGCTGGCCGGCCGCAAGCCCGGCGACATCGACTACCTCGTGGTGCGCGAGAACACCGAGGGCGAATACACCTCGCTCGGCGGCGTGATGTACGAGGGCACCGAGCGCGAGATCGTGATCCAGGAATCGGTGTTCTCCCGCCACGGCGCCGACCGCGTGCTGCGCTTCGCCTACGAGACCGCGCGCGCCCGCAGGCGCAAGCACCTGACGGTAGCCACCAAGAGCAACGGCATCGCGATCAGCATGCCCTGGTGGGACAGGCGCGCCGACGCGGTCGGCCGCGACTACCCCGAGGTGACGGCCGACAAGCAGCACATCGACATCCTGTCGGCGCGCTTCGTGCTGCAGCCCACGCGCTTCGACGTGGTGGTGGCGAGCAACCTGTTCGGCGACATCCTCTCCGACCTCGGCCCCGCGACCACCGGCACCATCGGCCTCGCGCCTTCGGCCAACCTCAATCCGGAGCGCAGATTCCCCTCGCTCTTCGAGCCGGTGCACGGCTCGGCGCCCGACATCTACGGCCAGAACATTGCCAACCCGATCGCGATGATCTGGTCCGGCGCACTGATGCTGGACTTCCTCACCCAGGGCCAGGGCGCGGGCCGCGCGGCGCACGACGCCATCCTGGGCGCGATCGAATCGGTACTGCGCGACGGCCCGCGCACGCGCGACCTCGGCGGCTCGGCGACCACCACCGAGGTGGGCATCGCTATCGCCGAACGTGTGGCCGCATCCTGAAGAAAGCTCCCTGCTCCATATGACTCTCGAAATCGAAAACAAGAGCCTGATGCCGGGCCGGCATCTGATCGGCGCTGAATGGCGCGAAGCCGGCGACGGCCGTCGCCTCGATGTGAGCGACCCCGCGACCGATGGCGTGTTCGCGAGCGTGCCCGACGGCACGGCCGCCGATGCGCATGCCGCCGTCGATGCCGCGCATGCAGCCTTTCCCGCATGGCGTGCGGTGCCCGCGAAGCAGCGCGCGCAGATCCTCAAGCGCTGGAATGATCTCGTGCTCGCGCACCAGGAAGACCTGGGCCGACTCATCTCCCGCGAACAAGGCAAGCCGCTGGCGGAAGGCCGAGGCGAGGTTGCCTATGCGGCCAGCTACATCGAATGGTTCGCTGAAGAGGCGACGCGCGCCAATGGCGACATCATCCCGGCACCCGTGACGGGCCGCCGCATGCTCGCACTGAAGGAGCCCGTCGGTGTGGTTGCAGCGATCACGCCTTGGAACTTTCCGGCCGCGATGATCGCGCGCAAGATCGCTCCGGCCCTCGCCGCAGGCTGCACCGTGGTGTGCAAGCCGGCCGAGGACACGCCGCTGACTTCGCTGGCACTCGTCGCGCTCGCATCTGAAGCCGGCGTACCGCCGGGCGTACTCAACATCGTGACCGCCTCGCGCGAACGCACGCCCGAAGTGGTCGACGCCTGGCTCGACGACTCACGCGTCCGCAAGATCACCTTCACCGGCTCCACGCCCGTGGGCAAGCACCTCGCGCGTCGCTCGGCCGACACGCTGAAGAAGCTGTCGCTCGAACTCGGCGGCAATGCCCCCTTCATCGTGTTCGACGACGCCGATCTCGACGCGGCGGTCGAAGGCCTGATGGCCGCCAAGTTCCGCAACGGCGGCCAGACCTGCGTGTGCCCGAACCGGGTGTTCGTGCAGGCGAGCGTGCACGACGCCTTCGTCGACAAGCTGGCCGCGCGGGTCGGCGCACTCAAGGTAGGGCCAGCCACGCAGGCGGATTCGCAGATCGGGCCGATGATCAACGCGCGCGCGGTGGAGAAGATCGAGCGCCATGTGCGCGACGCGGTCGCACGCGGCGCGTGCATCGTGGTCGGCGGCAAGCGGCTGCGCGACGCGCGCTGCGACGGCCCCAACTATTTCGCGCCCACGGTGCTGGTGAACGCCGACGCGACGATGGAATGCAGCT
This sequence comes from Variovorax sp. 278MFTsu5.1, assembly GCF_048305045.1. Lineage (NCBI taxonomy): Bacteria > Pseudomonadati > Pseudomonadota > Betaproteobacteria > Burkholderiales > Comamonadaceae > Variovorax > Variovorax sp. 278MFTsu5.1. Next base: position 1,273,594 of record NZ_CP157622.1, on the reverse strand, counting down.
GCGAGGAGACCTTCGGCCCCGTGGTGCCGGTCACGCGCTTCGAGACGGAGGCGCAGGTCATCGCGGCCGCCAACGACACGCCCTTCGGACTCGCGGCGTATTTCTATTCGACGGACGCACGGCGCATCTGGCGGGTGACCGAGGCGCTGGAGTCGGGCATCGTCGGAGTCAACGAAGGCGCGCTGGCGGCCGAGGCCGCGCCCTTCGGCGGCGTGAAGGAGTCGGGCTACGGCCGCGAAGGCTCGGTGTACGGGCTGGACGACTACATGCACATCAAGTACGTGTGCCAAGGGCAGCTGCAATAGCGCATCGTTTCGCCCTGGCTGCGTCGAGAAAACCCGGACGGCAGGCTACCGGATCGAGCGGTAGACGGCACCTCCGTCTCGGCGAATCAACGGCCACCGCACGATCCATCAGTGCGCGCTCGCAAAGACATATTTCCCGCTGTTGTCGACCCATGGTTCAGCATCAACGGGGCCGGATTTTTTCTAGCATCGATCCACCATCCGACCAACGCGAACAGGGTTTCACATGTCCAAGCTTCTTGTCCCTTTCAACCTCGACCAACTCGGTGAACCGCGTGAATACCGGCCGCCGGCGGAGCGCGTCATCGAGGGCGATGTCGTATGCCGCAACTGGGACGTCGACAGCGCCAAAGACGGCAAGGTGCGCGCCGGCGTGTTCGAGTCGACGGTGGGCGTCAATCACTCCATCAAGGGAGAGACGTGGGAGTTCTGCCTGATCCTTTCGGGCGTGGTGGAGATCACCGAGCAAGGCCAGCCCCCGTTGACCTACAAGGCCGGCGACTGCTTCATCATGAAGCCGGGCTATGTCGGAACGTGGCGCACCATCGAGACCGTTCGCAAGGTGTGGGTCACCGCTTGACGGAAAGCCCCGTGATGACAGCTGAACCACGCATGGACGACGCCCGCTTCTACATCGATGGGTGCTGGCAGGACCGCACTCATGCCGCGGGTATTGCGGTCGTCGATCCGTTTACCGAAGAGATCATCGGACACGTCGCAGCCGGCTCATCGACCGACGTGGACCTGGCCGTCGCTGCGGCCCGGCGCGCTTTCGAGGCGTTTTCACAAAGTTCCGTCGAGGAGCGGCTTGCGCTCCTGGGGCGAATCCTGGCGCTTCTGGAGGAGCGCGCGGAGTTGTTCGCGCAAGCCATCGTGGCGGAGATGGGGGCTCCCATCGGATTCGCCAGGACCGCCCATGTGCCATTCGGGATTGCGCATGTCCGTGCCCAGATGGAAGTGCTTCAGCGCTACAAGTTTCTTTCCTCGGATGGCAGCGTTGCCATTTCGAAAGAGCCGATCGGCGTATGCGCCCTGATCACGCCATGGAACTGGCCGCTGTATCAGATCACCGCCAAGGTCGCACCGGCGATCGCCGCGGGCTGCACGATCGTCCTGAAGCCCAGTGAGTTGTCGCCGTACAGTGCGCAGCTTTTCGCGCAAGTGATGCACGACGCCGGCACGCCGGCAGGTGTCTTCAATCTGGTCGGGGGCAGGGGGGAGGTGGTCGGTGCGTCGTTGGCGGCGCACCCCGATGTCGACATGATCTCCATCACCGGATCGACGCGAGCCGGTGTGCTCGTGGCCCAAGCAGCTGCGGTGACGGTGAAACGCGTCGTGCAGGAACTGGGCGGCAAGTCGCCGAACCTGTTTCTGGACGACGCCGACTTTGAACGGGGCGTGGCAAAGGGCGTGCTGGCAGGAATGCGCAATGCGGGCCAGTCGTGCAGTGCGCCGACACGGATGCTGGTGCCCGCGTCGCGGTTGGCCGAGGTGGAAGCATTGGCACAAGCGGCGGCAGCGGGCATCACGGTTGGCGATCCGCGCGACGCAAAGACGTCGATGGGCCCGATCGCAAACGCTGCGCAGTATGCGAGGGTGCAGGAGCTGATCGCCAGCGGAATCGAACAGGGCGCCAAGCTGGTCTGCGGCGGTCCGGGCAGGCCCGCCGGCTTGACGCGTGGCTATTTTGCACAGCCGACCGTGTTTTCCGATGTGACGCCCGACATGAGAGTGGCGCAGGAAGAAATATTCGGTCCCGTGCTGGTCATCATTCCTTATCGGGACGAGAAAGAGGCCATTGCGATTGCGAACGACACGGTCTATGGCCTCGGTGCGAACGTGCAGTCTGGCGATCGGGAGCGAGCGCAGCGCGTAGCCATGCAACTTCGCGCCGGCCAGGTGCATATCAACTATCCGGCTTGGAACAGCCATGCGCCGTTCGGCGGATTCAAGCGGTCCGGCAATGGCCGCGAATACGGCATTCACGGGCTTGAGGAATATCTCGAGACCAAGGCAGTCCTTGGCTACTGATCCAGCAGGATCTGCCAACAATCGAAATAAACATACTTCACGTTTTCACCGCCCCTTCACGGACATCCCGAGAATGCCTGCACCACTGTTTCCCGTTGAGTCCAGCCCCGATCTGCCGACCCATGCGGACGTCGTCGTCATCGGCGCCGGCATCATTGGCGCATTCACTGCCTACTTCCTGGCCAAGCGCGGCATGAAGGTCGCTCTCGTGGAAAAGGGGCGCGTGGGCGCCGAGCAATCGAGCCGGAACTGGGGGTGGTGCCGTCAGCAGAATCGCGATGCGCGCGAACTGCCCATGTCCACCCGGAGCCTTGAGCTGTGGGATCAGTTTGCCGCAGACAGCGGCGAAGACACGGGCTTCAAGCGCTGCGGCCTGCTGTATCTCAGCAACGACGAAGCCCAGATTGCCGGTTGGGCCAAATGGCGCGAGTTCGCGACGACCGTTGGCGTGACCACGCACATGCTGAGCGGCCGCGAGGCCTCCGAGCGCGGCCAGGCGACCGGCCGCGCGTGGAAAGGCGGCGTCTTCTCACCCAGCGACGGCACGGCCGATCCGGCCAAGGCAGCGCCCGCCGTGGCAGCCGCGCTCATGAAACTTGGCGGCACGGTGCACCAGAACTGCGCCGCGCGTGGCATCGAGATGCAAGGCGGCCGGCTCTGCGGCGTGGTGACCGAAGCGGGGACCATCAAGACCCGCAGCGCCGTGCTCGCAGGCGGCGCGTGGGCGTCCTCGTTCTGCAACCAGCTCGGTGTGCAGTTTCCGGTCGCCACGATTCGCCAATCGATCGTACGACTGGCGCCGGTGGATCAGAGCCTGCCGGCCGCCTTGACGAGCCCGCGCGTCGCCGTCACGCGCCGCCCCGACGGACACTACGTCCTGGCCATCAGCGGGCGAGGGCGCGCCGACCCCACAGCGCAGCTGGTGCGCTTCGCGCCGCAATTCATCCCGATGTTCGCCAAGCGCTGGCGCAACGTGTTTCCCGGCGGCCTGGAGGGCATCCGCTGGGGCCACGAAACCCGGGCTCGATGGAAGCTGGACGCGCCCACACCGATGGAACGGGCGCGCATCCTCGACCCGAAGCCCGACCCTGCGGGTGTCCGCGAAACCCACCGCCGTGCCGTCGACTTGTTGCCTGCGCTGCGCGGAGCCCGCATCGCCAACACCTGGGCTGGCTACATCGACAGCACGCCCGACGGCGTGCCGGGGATCGGCGAGCTGCCGCAGGTTCCCGGGCTCATCCTGGCTGCGGGCTTTTCGGGCCACGGTTTCGGCATCGGTCCCGGCGCAGGGCACCTGATCGCCGACCTGGTGTCCGGGGCCAAGCCGATACTCGATCCCGCGCCTTTCGACCCCGCACGGTTCAAGAAGTCGATGTGGGGCAAGGTGGCTGATTTCTAGACCGGTTCCGGGTTTGCCGCACCAGGCCGGCGCCCCTTCGCCTATGGTCCCCACACCACGCGCGGCGCCACCGATGGCAGTCGCCCCGAGCCCTTGATTCATGGACAGATCACACCGATGAAGACACTGTTGCTGAACAAAGAGAATGTAGGGAGCCTGATTTCCATGAAGGAAGTCATTGGGACGGTGGAGCAGGCGTACAAAGCCTTCAGCAGCGGCCAGGTGATTCAACCGGCCTACACATGCATCCACTTCCCGCCACCCCGGGGCGAAATCGACTTCAAGATAGGGTACTGCGAGGCCAACGAGATCATCTCGATGAAGACCTCGTCCGGGGGATTCCCGAACAATCCCACCGAGCACGGCGTGCCCAGCGGCATGGGAACCATCCTCCTGTTCGACGCCAGAACCTGCGCGCTCATTTGCGTGATGGATGGCAGCCTTGTCACCGGCTTGAGAACAGGCGCCGCCGGGGCCGTTTCGGTGAAGGCGCTGGCCCGCAAGGACGCGAAGACCATCGCCTCCATCGGGACCGGCAATCAGGCCCGGATGCAGATCCGCGCGATCCGGGAGGTGATGACGATCGATACCATCCATGCCTGGAGCCCCCACCCCCAGACGCTCGCGCAATACAAGGCCGATATCGAGCGCGAGTTCGGCATTCCGGTGGTGATGGCCCGCTCCAAACAAGACGCTGTGGAGCAGGCGGACATCCTAGTCACTACCACCCGCGGCAAAGGTTCGCTGGTGGAAGCCGCCTGGGTCCGACCTGGCACGCATATCGTCGCCATTGGCACGGACACGCAAGGCAAGCAGGAGCTGGAGCCCGAGATCTTCAGGAACGCCAAGATCGTCAACGATTCGATTGCGCAATGCGTCGAGAAAGGCGAAACCTGGCATCCGCTGCACAAGAACATCATCGGCAAGCACGACATCCACGCCGAGATCGGCGAGGTCCTGCTGGGCAAGAAGCCGGGGCGCGAGTCCGACGGCGAGATCACGATCTTCGACTCGACGGGCATGGCCATCCAGGACAACACGACGTCGCACCTGATCTATCGCAACGCCATGGCCAGCAACACCGGCACGGCTTTTGAGTTCATTCAATCATGAAGCCCCTGCTCGAGCACCCCACCCTTCGCGACATCCACCAAGCGCGGGAGCGACTGAAACCACACATCCGTCACACGCCCTTGCTGCGCGCCGAGAAGATGGAGACCACGCTCGGGTGCGAGGTGTACCTCAAACCCGAGACGCTGCAGATCACCGGGGCCTTCAAGATCCGCGGCGCGCTGAACAAGACCTTGTCGCTGCCCCGCGAGGCGATTGACAACGGCATCATCGCCACGTCTTCAGGCAACCATGCCCAGGGGCTGGCCTACGCGGCGCGGATGCTGGGCGTCAAGGCGCTTCTGGTGGTGCCCGTCACCACCCCGAAAATCAAGGTGGAGAACACCCGGGCGCTCGGCGCGGAGGTGATTCTGTTCGACGGCGACACCGCGGCGCGATGGAAACGGGTTTACGAGATCGCGGCAGAAAACCACTACGCCGTGGTGCACGCATTCGAGGATCCCACGGTCATGGCGGGCCAGGGAACCATAGGCTGCGAAATCCTGGAAGACCTGGCCGACGTGGACACCGTCATCATCCCTATGGGGGGCGGGGGTCTCATTTCCGGCATCGCCACCGCCATCAAGGAAACCAGACCCTCCGTGCGTGTGGTGGGCGCGGAACCAGCGCTGACCCCCAAGTACTTCCATAGCCGCATCAACAAGGAGCGCACTTCACTGCCGCTGAAGAACACGATCGCCGACGGTTTGCGTATCAGTGTGCCAGGCCAGAACCCCTACCCCATCATCGAAAGGTACGTCGACGAGATCGTGCTGGTCGAGGACGAACACATCATCGAGGGCATGCGCATGCTGGCCAAGGACGCCAAGCTGATTGCAGAACCGGCTGCCTCGATCGGCATTGGCGCGCTGCTGGCGAAAGGACTCAAAGTGACGCCAGAGGAAAAGGTCTGTGTGGTGTTGACAGGCGGCAACTGGGATCTGTGCGACCTTGCCGAAATCTTTCAGCGCGCCAATTGATCGCTCCGGGGTCGGGCGTGTCCGCCGTGGGAAAGCGGCGCCGGCAAAGCCTCATCTGCCGAGATCCGCTTCACAACTGCCGCAGCATGTGCCGGCAGAGGTGCCGATAGCGATCAATGGTGCGGGTTTATGGCCACGCAACGGCACCAACCTCTTCATGCCCCCCCTTAAGCTGTGGCAATCGGCGACAGCCGCGTCGCACGCATCGCAAGCCCTACGTCGTGCAACGCACGGCAGCCTGAACAAACGATAGCGATCCATCCATGGCCCAGCCCTTGCGTCTCATCGAGACCTCCTCCACACTGCCGCGCCATGCCGACGCCGTCGTCATTGGCGGCGGGATCATCGGTGTCTTCACGGCCTACTACATGGCCCGTCGCGGCCTGTCGGTAGCGCTCTTCGAGAAGGGTCGCATCGGTGCCGAGCAGTCGAGCCGCAACTGGGGATGGTGCCGCCAGCAGAACCGCGATGCACGCGAGCTGCCCATGGCCACCCGCAGCCTCGATCTTTGGCAGCAGTTCGCAGCGGACACGGGCGAGGACACGGGCTTCAACCGCTGCGGACTGCTCTACCTCAGCGACGACGAGGACGAGATCGCCCGCTGGGCCAAATGGGGCGAATTCGCGAAGACGGCCGGCGTGAAGACGCACATGCTCAGCGGCCGCGATGCCAGCGAGCGGGGCCGGGCCACCGGCCGCGCGTGGAAGGGTGGCGTGTTCTCGCCCAGCGACGGCACGGCCGACCCGTCGAAGGCGGCGCCCGCAGTGGCCGCGGCGCTCATGAAACTCGGCGGCACGGTGCACCAGAACTGCGCCGTGCGCGGCATCGAGCGCGAGGGAGGCCGCCTCGCCGGCGTGGTCACCGAGGCCGGCACCATCAGGACCCGCATGGCCATCTACGCCGGCGGCGCATGGGCTTCGTCCTTCCTGCGCCAGCTGGGCATCAGGTTTCCCCAGGCCACGGTTCGCCAGACCATCGTGCGCGTGTCATCCGTGGCCGAGCGACTGCCGGCTGCGCTGCACACCGCGCGCGTGTCCGTTACGCAGCGCAGCGACGGCAGCTACAACCTCGCCATCAGCGGGCGCGGACGCGTGGACCCGACAGCGCAGCTGCTGCGCTTTGCGCCGCAATTCCTGCCAATGTTCGCCAAGCGCTGGCGCAACGTTTTTCCAGGCGGTCTGGAGGGCATCCGCGGCGGCCACGAAACGCTGGCAAGGTGGCGGCTGGATGCGCCCACGCCCATGGAGCGGGTGCGTGTGCTCGACCCCAGGCCGGATGCCGCGGCGGTGAAGCAGACTTTCCACCGTGCGGCCGAACTGCTGCCGGCGTTGGGCCAGGCGGGCATCGCCAACGCCTGGGCTGGCTTCGTCGACAGCACACCGGACGGCGTTCCGGGCATCGGCGAGGTGCCGCAGATCCCCGGCTTCATCCTGGCCGCGGGATTCTCGGGCCACGGCTTCGGCATCGGCCCCGGTGCGGGCCACCTGATCGCCGACCTGGCGACGGGCGCGCCGCCCATCTTCGATCCGGCGCCCTACAACCCGGCGCGCTTCGCGAAGTCGGCCTGGGGCCAAGTCGCCGACTTCTAGCAGTCCACCGCGTGTCCCCTTTTCAACTTCCGGCCGGTGAGCTGGCGAGGCTGGTACTCGCCCAGCTGTTCGTCAACGCCTGCGTGACCGGCCTGCGGATGGCCATGCCGCTGCAGTCGCTGCGACTGGGGCATGGCGAGGCGGCAGTGGGCGGCCTGATCGCGCTCTTCGCGCTCGCCCAGGTGTTTCTCGCACTACCCGCGGGCCGCTACTGCGAACGCAGCGGGCTGAAGCGGCCGGTCGCGATGGCCGTGGTGGTCGCCACGGCGGCCTGCGCCATGGCCGCGGCGTGGCCAGTGTTGCCGGTGTTGTGCGCCAGCGCGCTTCTCACCGGCGGCGCGGGCGGCGTCGTGATCATTGCGGTCCAGCGCCATGTTCCGCGAGTCGCGGGCGAGGCGGCCTCGCTTCGCCAAGCGTTCTCGTGGCTGGCGATCGGCCTGGCCTTGTCGAATGTCCTGGGCCCGCTGATGGCCGGGTTCCTCATCGACAGCGCCGGAATCCGCGTCGCGCTCCTGGGGCTGGCGCCACTGCCGCTGCTGGCCTGGCTAGCCGTGCGAGGGGCGGTCGATCATGCGTCCCCGCTGCACGAAGCGCCCACCAGCGAGCGCAGCGTCCGGGACCTCTGGCGCCATGCCGGCCTGCGCCGGCTGCTGCTGTTGACCGGCCTGCTGTCGTGCTGCTGGGACGTGCACACCTTCCTCGTGCCCGTGCTCGGTCATGAGCGCGGCGTGCCCGCATCGGTGATCGGCAGCATCCTGGGCGCCTTCGGCATCGGCGCCGCCGCCGTCCGGCTGCTGGCGCCGCTTGTGGCCGCGCAGTTGCGCGAATGGGCCGTCCTGCTCGGCGCGATGGTCGCCACCGCGCTGCTGTTCGCCGTCTATCCGCTGGTGCAGGCGCCGCTCGCCATGGGCCTGTGCTCGGCGCTGCTGGGCTTCAGCCTCGGCAGCACTCAGCCCATGGTCATGAGCCTGCTGCACCGGCTCGCGCCGCAGCACCGCTATGGCGAAGCAGTGGCGATGCGCGTGATCGTGAACAACGCATCCAGCGTCGGCATTCCCTTGGTGTCGGGCGCGGCCGGTTCGCTGGTTGGCGCGGCCGGCGTGTTCTGGGCCGCGGGCGTACTGGCGGCCGCCGGTGCGCGTCTCGCGCTTCCCCTCAAAGATCACTGAGAACCCCATGATCCGTTCCATCGCCTTCATCCACACCGTGGCCCTGCTGGTCGAGCGTTTCCGGCCGCGCTTCCAGGCCGAGCTGCCACAGCAGCGCTGCTTCCACCTGCTCGACGAAAGCGTGCTGCAGGACCTGCTGCGAGACGGACCGTCGCCCGCCATTACGCGGCGCATAGTCACGCTGGCCACGCTGGCCGCCGACGCGGGCGCGGACCTGATCGTCTTCACCTGCTCCTCAACCTCTCCCGCCATCGATGCGGCGCGGCCACTGGTGCCGGTGCCCATCGTGAAGATCGACGACGCGATGTACGCCGAGGCGGCCCACTGCGATGGCCGTGTCGGCCTGCTGTACACGGCGCGCTCGACGCTGGAGCCGAGCCGTTCGCTGCTGGCCGAACATGCCGCGGCGTCCGGCGCGCGGGTGAAGGCCGAGTGCGTGCTGGTCGACGGTGCATTCGACGCGCTTTCCGCCGGCCGGCGCGAAATCCACGATGCACTGGTGACGGAATCGGCGCTTGCCCTCGCTGCACGCGCCGACCGGCTGGTGCTGGCACAGGCCTCGCTCGCCCACTTGGCTGCGCCACTCGCCGAAGCCACCGGCAAGCCGGTGTTCGCCAGCCCGGAGTGGATGGTCCGCGATGTCGTGGCGCGCGTGGCCGCGGCGGCCTGATCTCGAAGAGGCGCAGGCTCGTCTGGATCTGACGCGACTGGCACCCGGCATGCAGAGCGTCGTGCGTCACAAGACCGTGCTGCAGCATCTCATGATCGTTCGCAAGGTCATCCTGGCTCAGAGCGCCAATTTGACTATCTCGACAGGCCTGCCGCTCGATCCAAGCAGAGCTGTCATGCGATCCGCGCGCGACTTCGGGATCGCGATACCCGCGAGACGGCACAGTCCATCGCAAAGACACCGGAGTACAGCCAGTCGCGCAGGGACAGGAAGAAGGTCGAGATGCTGTTCGCACACCTCAACGCATCATGGAAATGGATCGGCTCCGGCTTCGCGGACTCTGTGGTGCGCGGGACGACTTCCTGCGGGCGGCAACTGAGCCGAGCCTTCGTTCACCGTGCGATCTACTCTCGCCTACTCTGTCAGATGCTCGCACCAGAATTCGCAGCCTCGACCAGCCCCGGCCCCACGTTCAAGCCTACTGGACCAACCTGCGGCTGGCTTCCGAGGCGCCTCCTGTCAATCGCTTCACAGGTTGCGCATCTCGGACCGGTCGCCGGCGGCCTCGAGGCCTTGCAGGCGGAGGCGGGCGTTGCTGCGGGCGCGGCCTCGCCACTCAAGCGCGCCGCACCCGCTGCCTCGCGGCTTCGGAATGCACCCACGCCAGAAACGCCTCCACCGCCGGACGCCCGGCATGGCGCTGGGGATAGACCAGAAAATGTGCCTTGACCCTGATCGCCTTGTCCAGGCCGAACACCGGCTTGAGCTTGCGCTCGGCGAGGTGACCTGCGGCATTGACGTCGCTCTCCAGCGCGATACCCAGCCCTTGCGTTGCCGCGTCCAGCGACATTTGGGCGCGGTCGAAACGCAAGGCGTAGCGCTCCGGGGCGCGCTTGTCTGAAAACGCCTGCAGCCAGTCCGACCATTGGACGATGCTGACGTTGCTTTGGATCAAGGGCATGTCCAGGAGTTGATCGATCCTGGACAGGCGACGCTCGCGGACGAATGCCGGGCTCGCGAGCGGCACGATGCGTTCCTCGAACAGCGGCTCGACCACCAGGTTGCCCCATTGCGGCACGCCATAGCGGATGTCGATGTCGGCCTGGCCCAGCGCGAAGTCGCTCTGCGTGTGGGCGGCCGACAGGTTCAGCGAGATGTCGGGGTGCGCCTGTGCGAAGCGGCGCAGGCGCGGCATGAGCCACAGGCTAGCGATGCTGGGCGCGCAATGGACGTACAGGCTGTTGCCGACTCCTTCGCGCAGGTCTTCGGTGGCCGTGGAGATGGCCGACAACGCGCCGCCTACGCGATCGAGGTAGCGAGTCCCCGCATAGCTCAGGCGCACCCCATGCGCGCTGCGCTCAAACAGGCGCACGCCAAGGTCCGACTCGAGGCGTGCGATCTGGTGGCTGACCGCAGAAGGCGTCAGGTGCAGTTCCGCGGCGGCGAGCGCAAAGCTGCGTCGTCGCGCGACGCTCTCGAATGCGAGGAGGTTGGCAATGGCTGGGATCGACGACATCGGGTTTCCCCCGCGCTCAGATGAACATCCTTCATCCTAGCCTGACGAGATATCGCTTGTCTTCATCTTCAGCCCGATCGACCATTCGCTCCGTCCCGAGAGGCGCGCCACCTACGGCCGCTGCGGACCCCTTACTCAGAACTCAGGAGATCGAAGACATGCTGCTCAAGGACAAGGTCGCGCTGATCACCGGCGGTGCCGGCATCAACGGACTGGGCTTCGCCACTGCGCGAGAAATGGCCGCGCAGGGCGCGCGCGTGGTCATCATGGACCTCGAACGGGCGGAACCGCAGGCGGCTGCGGCTCGCCTGGGCGAAGGCCACCTCGGTGTGGTCGGCGACGTGACCGACAAGAACGCCTGCATCGCAGCGGCAGCCGCAACGATCGCGGCCTTCGGGCGCATCGATGTCCTCATCAACAATGCCGGCATCACCCAGCCGGTGAAGACCCTGGACATCACGGGGGCCGACTATGACCGGATCCTGGACGTCAGCCTGCGCGGCACGCTCTACATGTCGCAGGCAGTGCTGCCCGCCATGCGCGGCGCACAGGGCGGTTCGATCGTCTGCATCTCGTCCGTGTCGGCGCAGCGCGGCGGCGGCATCTTCGGGGGGCCGCACTACTCGGCCGCCAAGGCGGGCGTGCTCGGCCTGGCGCGTGCGATGGCGCGTGAGTTCGGCATCGAAGGCATCCGCGTCAACTGCATCACCCCCGGCTTGATCGAGACCGACATCACGCAGGGCAAGCTGAGCCCGGACCGCAAGAAGGAAATCGAGGACACGATCCCCCTGGCTCGCCTGGGCCAGGCCAAGGACGTAGCCGGCGCCTGCGTCTTCCTGGCCAGCGACCTGGCCGCCTACTGCACGGGCATCACCCTCGATGTGAACGGCGGCATGCTGATTCACTGACCGACACCTCACTCCATCAACAAAATCCAGGAGACATCGCATGAACCGCCAACATTTCATCCGCAGCGTGCTTGCCACCTCCCTCGGCCTGCTCTGCGCTGCGGGCGCCGCCGCACAGACAGTCAAGCTCACGCTCGGCCACGGCGCCGCGATCGGCAATCCGCGGCATGAAGCGGCCGTGAAGTTCGCCGAGGTCGTCAAGGCCAGGTCGGGCGGCCGCATCGAGGTGCAGGTCGCGCCTTCCGGCCAGTTGGGCGACGACGCTGCCATGGTCACCGCACTGCGCACCGGTGCTCTCGACATCAGCGCGAACTCGCAGGGTGCGGTGGCCAATGCGGTGCCCGAGTACGCCGCTTACGGCATGCCCTTCCTGTTCGCCAGCCCGGCGGCTGCCTTCAAGGTGCTCGACGGCCCGCTCGGCAAGGAACTGGCCGACCGTTCGGCCGAAAAAGGCATGGTGCTGCTGGGTACCTGGGACAACGGCATCCGGCAGATGACCAACAGCAAGCGCCCGATCAACGGCCCCGAGGACCTCAAGGGCCTGAAGATGCGCGTGCCGCCGGATGCGACCCTGGTCGACATCATGAAGGCGCTCGGCGCCGAGGCTCAGCAGATCAAGTTCGCCGAGCTGTACGTGGCCCTGCAGCAGGGAGTGGTCGATGGGCAGGAGAACCCGCTCGTGAATTTCCACGCCAGCAAGCTCTACGAAGTGCAGAAGCACCTGGCCATGACGAATCACCAGTTCCAGATGACGCCATTCCTGATGAGCAAGCGCAGCTGGGACAAGCTGTCGGAAGCAGACCGCAGGATCGTGCAGGAGGCCTCGACCGAAGCCACCGCGCTGCAGCGCAAGCTGTCGCAGGACGCCGACGAGAAGCTGCTGGCCGACCTCAAGGCCAAGGGCGTACAGGTGACCACCCCTGCGCCGGCACCCTTTGCCAAGGCCACGGCGGAAGTCGTCACCAAGTGGGCAAGCGGCCCCATCGGTGCCTACGTCAAGAAGGTCGTTGCGGCCGCCCAGGCGCTCTGACCGATAGCCACGCCAAGGAGATCCCCATGGTCCACGCCCCTAACGGCTGGATCGATGGCGTCATCGCCGGCATCTGCCGCGCGGTGCTCTGGCTGTCGACCTCCGTCATCTTCCTGATCCTCGTGGTCAACACGGTGCTGCGCTATGCCACCGGCTCCAGCCTGGAGTGGGCCAACGAGGTGCCCGAGCTGCTGTTTCCCTGGCTCGTCATGGCCGGCGTCGTCATCGCCGCGCAGCAGGGCGCGCACATCGCCACCACGTTCTTGATGGACGCGCTGCCTGCTGGCGCACGCCGTGTGGTTGCCACGTTCGCCTGGCTCGTCGTGGCGGCGATGTACGGCACGCTGTCGGTCGCCACCTTCCGCATGCTGGAAATCGTGCACGACGAGAAGTCGCCGATCCTGCAAGTGCCGGGCTCGGTCACCTATGGCTGCGTGATGGGGGGCATGGCCCTGCTCGCGGCGCTGGCCCTGCAATCGGGCGTCAAGACGTGGCGCAGCACGCCGCTGCCGCCTTCAGCCGACGCGGAGCCGGTCGTCCCGGCCGCCCACTGGTAGAGCGCAACACGACAAGGACCCGACATGAGTGCCCTGATTCTTCTCGTGTTCATGGTGGCCGCCGTGGCGGCCATGCCCATCGCTCATGCGCTGCTCGTGGCAGCCATGGCCGCGGCGGCCAGTTCGGACAAGGTGCCTCTCGACCTGCTGGTGCAGCAGATGGTCGCGCAGGTGCAGAGCTTCCCGCTGATCGCCATCCCCTTCTTCATGCTCACCGGCAGCCTCATGATGGGCGGCAAGCTGGGCGAAGCGCTGGTCGGCGTGCTGTCCACGCTGCTGGGGCGCTTCCACGGCGGCCCCGCCCAGGTCGGCGTTTTGTCCTCCACGCTGTTCGGCGGCGTGTCGGGCTCGGCGGTGGCGGATGCCTCGGCCATCGGCTCGCTCATGATCCCCTGGCACAAGCGCCTGGGGTACCCCGCGGCCTTCTCGGCGGCCACGCTGGCGGCGGCCGCCACCATCGACATCCTGATCCCGCCGTCGATCCCGATGATCCTCTTCGCGTTGACCGCCAACGCGTCGATCGCCGACCTGTTCGTCGCCGGCGTGCTGCCCGGCCTGCTGATGTGCGGCGGCTTCATGTTCATGTGCTGGTGGGTGGGCCGGCGCCGCAACTTCCCGCGCGAGACCGCGCCCTTCGACGGCATCGCATTCCGCAGGCATCTGGCTTACGCCTCGCCCGCGGTGCTGTTGCCCGTGCTCATCATCATCTTCCTGCGCTTCGGCATCGCGACGCCGACCGAGGTGGCCGTTCTGTCGACCCTGTATGCGGGCGTCGTGTCGGCGGTGATCTATCGCGACCTGGGCTGGAAGCGCCTGAACGACGCGGTGGTACACGCAGGCTTGGCAACCGGCGTGGTGCTGCTGGTGATCATGGCCTCCGCCGCCATCGGCTGGCTGCTCACCTTCGACCAGATGCCCCAGGGCATCGCGCAGTGGGTGCAGCAGAACGTGCATGCGAAGGTGCTCGTGATCCTGCTGATGAACCTGCTCATGCTCTTCCTCGGCATGTTCATCGACCTGCCTGCGGCCATCCTGCTGCTGACGCCGGTGTTCGTTCCGCTGGCGAATTCCATCGGCATGGACATGACCCAGCTCGGGATCATGATGGTCGTCAACCTCGCCATCGGCCTGTACACGCCGCCGGTGGGCACCACGCTGTTCATCACCAGCGCGCTGGCCAAGGTCAAGGTCGGGCAGACCGTGCGCGAGCTGGGCCCGTTCTACCTCGTCGCCTTTGGCGTCCTGGCCCTCGTGTCGTATTTCCCGTCCTTCATCCTGAAGTGACCCAGATCCCCCATCCCCCGTGTCTTCTAGGAGAAATTCATGACCGATTCCGCGGCGTTGCCTTCAACGGCCACGCAAGCGCTGGCACAGGCTGCCTGGCGCATCCGCCGTTACGCCCTGCGCATGGGCGAAGTGCAGGGACAGGGCTACATCGGCCAGGCCCTGGGCTGGGCCGACGTGCTGGCCGTGGCTTACCGCCACGCCCTCACCCTGCGTCCCCGCGAGCCCGAATGGGAAGGCCGCGACCGCTTCCTGCTCTCGCATGGTCACTACGCGATTGCCCACTATGCGGCGCTCATCGAGGCCGGCGTGATCGACGAGAGCGAACTCGAGACCTACGGTGGCGACGACAGCCGCCTGCCCATGTCCGGCATGGCCGCGTACACGCCCGGCATGGAGATCTCCGGCGGCTCGCTGGGCCAGGGACTGGTCATTGCCGTCGGCATGGCGCTGGGCCTCAAGCAGAAGAAGAATCCGGCCTTCGTCTACAACTCGATGTCCGACGGCGAGCTCGACGAAGGGTCGACCTGGGAGGCCGCCATGGCCGCCGCTCATCACCGGCTGGACAACCTGGTCTGCCTGGTCGACATCAACAATCAGCAGGCCGACGGCCCTTCGAGCAAGGTACTGGGCTTCGAACCCCTGGCCGACAAATGGGCGGCGTTCGGCTGGCACGTCCAGCGTGTGGACGGCAACGACCTGCCGGCCGTGCTGAGCGCCTTCGACACAGCCCGCGGCCTGCGCGAGGCCAAGCCGCGCGTGATCCTGTTCGACACGCTGATGGGCAAGGGCGTGCCTTTTCTGGAGCAGCGCGAAAAGAACCACTTCATCCGCGTCGACCCGCCCGAATGGCAGCAGGCGCTGGCCATCCTCGACGCGAGCCGCCCCGAACCATCCACCGAAGGAGCCCTGGCATGAGCCAAGCCATCGCAGAGAAAGCAAAGCCCCGGCTGACGACGTCGGCCATGATCGCCTCCATCGCCTCCGAAGGCCAGCGTGTCAAGGCGGCCCCCTTCGGCAAGGCCCTGGTGGAGTACGCCGCCGATCGGCCCGAGGTCGTGGGCCTGACGGCCGACCTCGCCAAATACACGGACCTGCATCTTTTCGCCCAGGCCTATCCCGAGCGCTTCTTCCAGATGGGCATGGCCGAGCAGCTGCTCATGGGAGCCGCCGGCGGGCTGGCCAAGGAGGGGCTCGTGCCCTTCGCGACCACCTATGCCGTCTTCGGCACCCGGCGCGCCTACGACTTCATCCACCAGGTGATCGCCGAGGAAAACCTCAACGTCAAGATCTGCTGCGCGCTGCCGGGCCTCACCACCGGCTACGGGCCCAGCCACCAGGCCACCGAAGACATCGCCATGATGCGCGGCGTGCCCGGCCTGACCATCGTGGACCCGTGCGACGCCCTGGACATCGAGCAGGCCGTGCCGCAGATCGCACAGCACCCCGGGCCGGTCTACATGCGCCTGCTGCGCGGCCAGGTGCCGCTGGTTCTGGACGAGATCGAGGACTACCGCTTCGAGCTCGGCAAGGCCAGGATGCTGCGCGAGGGCGCAGACGTGCTGGTCATCTCCAGCGGCATCCTCACCATGCGTGCGCTGGAAGTGGCGCAGGACCTGGCCGCCGACCGCGTCGATGTGGCCGTGCTGCACTGCCCGACCATCAAGCCCCTCGATGAAGCCGCCATCGTCGCCGCCGTCGGCGCGGCGCCGCGTCTCGTGGTCGTCGCCGAGAACCATTCGGTGGTCGGTGGCCTCGGCGAGGCGGTGGCGTCGGCGCTGCTGCGTCACCGTGTGCATCCCGCCCGCTTCGAACTCGCCGGCCTGCCCGACGCCTTCCTCGATGCGGGTGCGTTGCCGACCCTGCACGATCGCTACGGCATCAGCCGGGAAGTACTGGGGCGGCGCATCCGCGGCTGGCTGGGCTGAGGGGCGTTCGAACGGCTTCGGGCCCGCGCTTTGGCGCCATCGGTGCGGCGCCGGTCGTTTTCACCGAGTGACTACGCAGACCGCGTCATTTCTCGAGGAGCGGTCAGCGCCAGCTGCGTTCAACGCCCTTCCACCAGCCGCCCCCAGCCTCACTCCACCGTCACACTCTTCGCAAGATTGCGCGGCTTGTCCACGTCGGTCCCCCGCGCGCAGGCCGTGTGATACGCCAGCAGCTGCAGCGGCACCACGTGCAGGATCGGCGAGAGCGCGCCGTAGTGCTCGGGCATGCGGATCACGTGCAGGCCTTCGCCGCTCCTGATCTTCGTGTCGCCGTCGGCCAGCACATAGAGCACGCCGCCGCGGGCGCGCACTTCCTGCAGGTTGCTCTTGAGCTTCTCGAGCAGCGCGTCGTTGGGGGCCACGGCCACCACGGGCATCTCGCTGGTCACCAGCGCGAGCGGGCCGTGCTTGAGTTCGCCGGCGGCATAGGCCTCGGCGTGGATGTAGGTCACTTCCTTGAGCTTGAGCGCGCCTTCCAGCGCGATCGGGTAGTGCAGTCCGCGGCCGAGGAAGAGCGCGTTGTCCTTGCGCGCGAAGTCTTCGGCCCAGCCGATGATCTGCGGCTCCAGCGCGAGCACCGACTGCAGCGCGACGGGCAGGTGGCGCATTTCCTTCAGGTAGCGCGCCTCCTCGGCATCGCTCAGCCGGCCCTTGGCCTGCGCGATGGCCAGCGTGAGCAAAAAGAGCCCCGCGAGCTGCGTGGTGAAGGCCTTGGTCGAGGCCACGCCGATTTCCACGCCGGCGCGCGTGATGTACGCCAGCTTGCACTCGCGCACCATCGCGCTGGTGGCAACGTTGCAGATGGTCAACGTCTGCTCCATGCCCAGCGAGCGAGCATGCTTGAGCGCGGCCAGCGTGTCGGCCGTTTCGCCCGACTGGCTGATGGTGACGACCAGCGTCTTCGGGTCGGGCACCGATTCGCGGTAGCGGTACTCGCTCGCGATCTCGACCTGCGTGGAGATCTTCGCGATGCCCTCCAGCCAGTACTTGGCGGTGCAGCCGCTGTAGTAGCTGGTGCCGCAGGCGAGGATGAGGATCTTGTCGATGTCTTGGAACACGCGGTGCGCGCTCGCTCCGGTGGCACCGTCCTGCCCGATGCCGTCGAACAGCTCGGGCACGATGCCTTCCACGCCTTCGAGCGTGTCGCCGATGGCGCGCGGCTGCTCGAAGATTTCCTTCTGCATGTAGTGGCGGTACGGGCCCAGTTCGGCCGCGCCGCTGTGGGCGAGCACGGTGCGCACCTGGCGAGTGACGGGCTTGTGGTTCCTGTCGACGATCCAGTACTTGCCAGGCTGCAGGTCGACCACGTCGCCCTCTTCCAGGTAGACGATCTGGTCCGTCACGCCGGCAAGGGCCATCGCGTCGCTGGCCAGGAAGTTCTCGGCGCCGTCCTTGCCCGCGCCCAGGATCAGCGGCGAACCCGCGCGCGCGCCGACCACGCGCTGCGGCTCGTCGCGGCAGATCACGGCGATGGCGTAGGCGCCGTGCAGCTGCAGCACGGCGGCCTTCACGGCCTCGAACAGGTCGCCGTCGTAGAGGCTGTCGACCAGGTGGGCGATGACCTCGGTGTCGGTCTGGCTCTCGAAGGCGTAGCCCTTGGCCTCGAGCGCGGCGCGCAGGCTCTCATGGTTTTCGATGATGCCGTTGTGCACCAGCGCGATGCGGCCCGGCCGCGCGGCCTGCGCGTCGGCGCCCGGGCCGTGGCTGAAGTGCGGATGCGCGTTGTGCACCGCCGGCGCGCCGTGCGTGGCCCAGCGCGTGTGGGCGATGCCGGTGAGGCCCTCGACCTTGTCGTCGCGCACCTGCGCCACGAGGTCGGCCACGCGCGAGGTGGTGCGCGCCCGCGTCAAGCCGCCGGCATGCACCGCGACGCCGCAGGAGTCATAGCCGCGGTACTCGAGCCGCTGGAGGCCCTGCACGAGGACCGGAACGATGTTGCGATGGGACGCTGCCCCGACGATGCCGCACATGGTGAGCTGCCTTTGAATGGAGAAGAGGCTCGATGGTAGGAAGGCATGGAAGAAATATGCATTCGAAATTCGATTGATTTCGCACTTTTATTTCTCCATTTCGGATGATTGGAGTTTTATTCCATAATTTCATTGAATATGGAATCAATTTCCCTCGATTCAACCGACCTCCGCCTGCTCGACGCCCTGCAGCGCGACGCCTCCCGGACCAACCAGCGCCTGGCCGCCGACGTGGGCATCTCCCCGCCCACCTGCCTGCGCCGCGTGCAGCGGCTGCGCGACGTCGGCCTCATCGAGCGCCAGGTGGCGCTGCTGTCGCCCGACCGGCTCGCCGCGGTGCTGGGCCACGGCCTGCAGGCGGTGATCGAGATCTCGCTCGACCGGCAGGATGCCGCCTCGCTCGACGCCTTCGAGACGCGCGTGATCGCCGACGACGCGGTCCAGCAGTGCTGGCGCGTATCGCCCGGTCCGGACTTCATCCTGGTGGTGGCGGCGCGCGACATGCCGGACTACGGCGCGCTCACGCAGCGCCTGTTCACGGCCGATGCGAACGTGCGCAACGTCAAGGCCTTCTTCAGCCTGAAGCGCGCGAAGTTCGAGCCCCGGATGCCGCTGGCATCGGGGGCCTGAAGGCCGTCGTCAGGCCTTCGGCTTCTTCTGGGGACGCTTCCAGTTCGGGAAGCTCACCGCCTTGCTGCGCGCCACGGTCAGCGCGCCCGGCTCGGTCGACTTGTTGATGGTCGAGCCGCCGCCGATGGTGCCGCCCGCGCCGATGGTGATGGGCGCCACCAGCACGCAGTTGCTGCCCACGTGCACGTCGTCGCCGATCACGGTGCGGTGCTTGTTGGCGCCGT
Organism: Variovorax sp. 278MFTsu5.1; assembly: GCF_048305045.1. NCBI lineage: Bacteria > Pseudomonadati > Pseudomonadota > Betaproteobacteria > Burkholderiales > Comamonadaceae > Variovorax > Variovorax sp. 278MFTsu5.1. The sequence continues at coordinate 1,254,234 of NZ_CP157622.1, read as the reverse complement.
CGTAGTTGGCGGTGATGCTGCCCGCGCCGTAGTTCACGCGCTCGCCCACGGTGGCGTCGCCCAGGTAGGCCAGGTGGTTGGCCTTGGCGCCGGCGGCCAGCGTGGAGTTCTTCACTTCGACGAAGTTGCCGATGTGCACCTCGGCGCCCAGCTGCGCGCCGGGCCGCAGCCGCGCGAAGGGGCCGACGAGCGCGCCCGCGCCGACGGTGACGCCGGCCTTCTCGCCCTCGATGTGGGTGAAGGGATGGATCACCGCGCCGGCCTCGATGCGCGCGTTGGCGATCACGCAGTTCGCGCCGATGCGCACGCCCTCGCCCAGCGACACCGCGCCCTCGAAGACGCAGTTGACGTCGATCTCCACGTCGCCCGCGCATTCGAGCGTGCCGCGCAGGTCGAAGCGCGCCGGGTCGGCCAGCCGCACGCCCTGCTCCATCAGCGCGCTCGCCTGGCGCAGCTGCCAGGCGCGCTCCAGCGCCGCGAGCTGGGCGGGGCTGTTGATGCCGGCCACCTGCAGCGCGTCGGTGGTGACGTGCGCGACCACGGGCACGCCGTCGGCCGCAGCGAACTTCACCACGTCGGTCAGGTAGTACTCGCCCTGGGCGTTGCGGTTGTCCAGCCGGCCGAGCCAGCCCTTGAGCAGGCGCGCGGGCACTGCCATCACGCCGCTGTATATCTCGCGCACCGCGCGCTGGGCCTCGGTGGCGTCCTTGTGCTCGACCACGGCCTGCACCTCGCCCTGAAGCCCGCCGCTGCCGGCCGCGCGGATGACCCGGCCATAGCCCGTGGGGTCGTCGAACTCGATGGTCAGCAGCGCCAGCTTGCCGCCGGCACTGGCCGCGACGAGGGCACGCAGGGTTTCTTCGCCGATGAGCGGCACGTCGCCCGAGAGCACCACCACCGTGCCGTCGTCCGCCAGCAGCGGCGCGGCCTGCTGCACCGCGTGGCCGGTGCCCAGCTGCGGCTCCTGGCGCGCGAAGCGCAGGCTGGCATCGCCGATGCCGCCAGCCATCGAGGCCTCGACCTGGTCGGCGCCGTGGCCGGTGACCACCACCACGTCGCGCGCCCCGATGCGCGCGGCGGTGCCCGCCACGTGCGCCAGCAGGGCGCGGCCGCCCAGCCGGTGCAGGACCTTGGGCAGCCTGCTCTTCATGCGGGTACCCTTGCCGGCGGCCATGATGACGACGTCGATCGGTCCGTGGTCGCTGTTCTGTTGCGGAGGTTGATTCATGCGTTTCTTTTCCAGGATTCGTTGCGCGACTTGCTCGGCAATGAGCCGAATTATCGGCGCGCTGCTCGTGGCCACCGCCCTGGGCGCCTGCAGCGCCATCCAGCTGGCCTACAACAACCTGCCCACGGTGAGCTATTGGTGGCTCGACGGCTACCTCGATTTCGACGGTGCCCAGACCCCGAAGGTGCGCGACGAGCTCGCCCGGCTGCTGGCCTGGCACCGGCAGAACGAGCTGCCGCGCATCGCATCGCTGCTCAAGGAGGCCGAGACGATGGCCCCGGGCGAGGTGACGCCCGAACAGGTCTGCGCCATGTCCGACCGCATCCGCGAACGCCTGCTGGCCGTGACCGAGCGCGCCGAACCCGCCGGCACCGAGCTGGCTCTGAGCCTGAGCGAGGCCCAGCTGCAGCAACTGGAGCGCAAGTACGCCAAGAACAACGCCGAATACCGCAAGGACTGGCTCGACCGCACGCCCGCGCAGGTGCACGAGAAGCGCTACGACCAGTTCCTGGAGCGCACCGAGGATTTCTACGGCCGGCTCACGAACGAGCAGCGCGACCTGCTGAAGCAGCAGGTCGCGCAGTCGGTGTTCGATCCGAAGCCGGCGGACGCCGAGCGCCGCAAGCGACAGCAGGAGGCGCTGAGGCTGCTGCGCGGCTTCCTCGCCAACAAGACCCCGCCGGCCGAGGCGCGGGCCGCGCTGCACGACTACATCCAGCGCATCGCCGAGCCGCCGCCCGGCCCCTGGCGCGACCAGCAGCGGGCCCTGCTGCAGGAAGGCTGCCGCAACACCGCGGCCATGCACAACGGCACCAGCGCCAGCCAGCGCGCGCAGGCGGTGCGCCGGCTGCAGGCCTACCAGGACGATCTGCGCCAGCTGGTGGCGGCGCGCTGAAAACGCTGGCTCCGGAGGGCGGAGCTCACAACAGCGGTGTCGGCCGTATCGGCCGCTCGAAGTAGTCGCCCAGCGCTTCGAGCGCATGCGGCTCCATGATGCGCAGCCAGCCGGCGTCGATCTTGTACAGCCCCAGGCGCTGCAGCCGCCGCAGCGTCTTGTTGGTGTGCACCAGCGAAAGCCCCAGCGCGTCGGCGATGTGCTGCTGGTTGAACGGAAACTCGACCCAGCCGTCGCGCTCCATGCCTACGCGCTGCGCCCGGCGGTACAGGTGCATCAGCAGCATCGCCACCCGTTCGCCGGCATTGCGCCGGCCGGCGGTGACGAGGTTGTCGTCGACCATCTTCTCTTCGCGCGCGGCCAGCCAGGTGATGTCGTAGCCGAGCTTGGGCTGGGCATGGAACAGCTCCCACAGCCGGTCGCGCGAGAAGGCGCACAGCGTGACGTCGGAGACCGCCTCGACACCATGGGTCTGGCCGTCGGCGAACTCGTCCTGCAGGCCCAGGAAATCGCCGGGAAGCAGAAAGCTCAGGATCTGCCGCCGGCCGTCGCTCAGCGTCTTGTAGCGGAAAGCCCACCCCGCATAGAGGGTGAACAGCTGCGCGCTGCGCCGGTGCTCCTCGATGATCGCGCCGCCGGCCTCCACGCGGCGGGCGCCCACGCGGAAGGACTGGATGGTCTTCAATTCCTCCTGCGAGCACGGCAGGAAGGCGTCCAGGCGGCGCAACGCGCATCGGTCGCACGAATTCGCGCCGACGGGCGGGGCGGCGGCAGCTGGGTAGTCCTCGAATTTCACACCGCACTATAGGCGCCCGGCCTGTGTCTTTTGACATGCCCAGGGCTTCCCCCGGCCACCTACACTCTGCGCGCCCCTCCGACTCCGAACGCATGACCGACGAAGCAACGCTCCCACTTCACGAAATCTTCTACTGCAGCATGCTCACGCATAGCCTGCCCCCGCAGACCGTGGGCCAGATCGTTTCCCGGGCCCGCACCCAGAACGCGCTGCACGGCATCACGGGCCTCCTGGTGTTCGACGGAATGCGCTTCTGCCAGCACCTGGAGGGCCCGGCCGATGCCGTCAGCGCGCTGATGCAGCGGATCGAGAAGGATCCGCGCCATGTGGACGTCAGGGTGGTCCACCGGGCCCCGCTGGAGGTTCGCCGCTACAGCGGCTTCGGCATGGGGCTGGCGGAATGCGAGGGCCCCGACCTGATGGCGGGCGTGCATGCGCTGACCGGGGAAGCGGCGCTGAGGCACTTCCTGGCGCTGGTGCCCAGCTTCGACATCAACGGCTGAGCGGCCGCCAAAAAAGGAAAAGGCGGCCGAAGCCGCCTTTTCAAGCACCTGGAGGACTGGAACGATCAGGCGTTGTCCCAGCTGTAGGTGGCGCCATAGCCATCCCACGCCTCCATCACGATGCGCTGGCCCGCGGCCACCATCAGCGACTCGCCGGGGGCGAGCACCAGGTCTTCGCTGGGGTTGGCGAGCGTGGCGTCGGGCGTGATCCACACGCGGCCCTGCTTCACGCGCAGGACGCTCGCCGCCCGCGCCTTCAGGCTCATCGCCTCGCCGGGAGCGATCTGCCATGCGCCGCGGCGCACTGCCGGCGGGACGGTGGCGGCGCGAGCCGGGACGGAGAGGGACGAGAGCGATTCGGTGGTGCAGACGGCGGTGGACATGGTGTAACTCCTTGGGGCTTTGCCGAGGCGCTTGACAGAAAGAGGCAATTGCGCAGTTCGGGAATGAATGATCGTTTGTGCGGCGTTGGCGGTCCAATGAAAACGAGTTAGCCTACTGATGCTGGTTTCGCATCAATTGACTGGCCGCGAGACGACCCGGATTCACACCCATGCAACATTCCCAGACCCATCTGCGCTCCCGCCCGATCTCCGCCGGGCACCTGCGCGCCTTCGAGGCGGTGGCCCGCCACCTGAACTTCCGGGCGGCCGCCGAGGAAATGGCGCTGACCCAGTCGGCCGTGAGCCGCCAGATCCAGTCGCTGGAAGAGGAAGTGGGCGTGGCGCTGTTCCTGCGCCACACGCGCGCGGTGGAGCTCACCAGCGCCGGCGCCCTGCTGCTGCTGGCGGTGCAGCAGTCGCTGCCGCGCATCGACACGGCCGTGCGCCAGATCCGCCAGAGCGCGGGGCGCCAGAGCGTGTCGCTGACCACCTTCGCCTCGTTCGCCTCGATGTGGCTGATACCGCGGCTGGAGGCCTTCCAGCGCGACAACCCCGAGATCGACATCCGCATCGACGCCAGCGACGTGGCGGTCGACCTCGACGTGGCCGACGTGGACATCGCCCTGCGCTATGGCCCGCGCGATTCCATGCCCTCGGGCGCCGTGCGCCTGTTCGGCGAAACGCTCACGCCCGTGGCCAGCCCCTGGCTGCTCAAGAGCAGCCCGCCGATCAAGACGCCGGAAGACATGACCCGGTTCACGCTCATCGAGGCCGGCGACGCCCACCGCACGCACCTGGAATGGCTGACCTGGCGCCGCTGGTTCGAGGTGAACGGGCTGGAGCGCGCCCAGCCCAAGCGCTGGCTCTACTTCAACTACGCCTACCAGATGGTGCAGGCCGCCCTCACCGGCCAGGGCGTGACGCTGGCGCGCAGCTCGCTGATCGCCGAGAGCCTGGCCAACGGGGATCTGGTCGAGGTGCTGCCGCAGCACCGCATGGATTCGCCGATGTCCTACTGGATGATCGCCGGCCCGCGCAGCATGCAGCGCCCCGAGATCCGGGCCTTCTGCGACTGGCTGCAGCTGCAGGCCGTGACCACGCGCGAAACCATCGGCGAGGTGCCCGACCCGGATACCGTAGACGACCTCGACTGAGATTCAAGAAGAAGAGGAAGGGGAAGAGCGGCCCGGCGGCCTTTTCCGGGAACACCGCGGAACCGGCTTCGCCGGGCCGCAGGTGTTGCCCCCGGCGAGGGAGCTTGGCGCAGCGATACGAAGTGCGCGAAGCCTGGGGGAGAGTCAGGCCACCGGCCAGACCACACCGTTGTCGTTGAGGATGGCGTCCAACGGCAGGTCGTGCGCCTCGGGCGCGAAGTCCGGGACGAAGCCGTTGGTGAAGCCCAGCCCCACCGTGAAGGGCCGGGGTTCCAGCGCGGCCAGCGTGCGGTCGTAGAAGCCGCCGCCGTAGCCAAGCCGGTAGCCCCCGGCGCTGTAGCCCACGCAGGGCACGAACAGCAGGGTGGGCACGATCAGCTCGGTGTCCTTGGGCTTGGGAATGCCGTAGGCATCCTCTTCCATCTGGCAGCCCGGATACCAGGCGTGGAAGGTCAGGGTCTTGTGAACTTTGTCGATCACCGGCAGTCCGATGCGGCGGCGCTGCGGCTCTTCCATCAGCTCGCCGTCTTCCTTCCAGCGGTGCAGTGCGGGCAGCGGATCGAATTCGCCCTTGATCGGCCAGTAGGCACCGATCACCGTGTCGGGCCGGCCCACGAGCCAGATCCGCATCACGCGCTGCAGCAGGTCGGCGCGCGTCAACCGGTCGGGCATCGCAAGGCGTTGCTCGATGAGTGCCTTTCTCAACTGTTCCTTAAGAAAACTCGCCGTTGCCGAGGTGTCGGCACCCTTTGACTTGTCCATAATCCCCCGATGCAGTTCCCAAGCATTTTGGCATCCAAGCGCAGCCATCCGCGCAATGCGGCTCCCGCGCTGGTTTTTTCCGCGGTCATCGCCTTCGCCGCACTGCTCTCGCAGCAGCCCGCCGCGGCCCAGAGCAACACCAACGACGACATCCTGATCCAGATGAAGCAGGCCTTCCAGCGCGGCGACAAGGCCCGGCTGACGGCCCTGCTGCCGCAGGCCCGTGGCCATGCGCTCGAACCCTGGGCCGCCTACTGGGAACTGAAGGCCCGTCTGCAGGAAGCCGCACCCAACGAAGTGCAGGACTTCTACGCCCGCTACCCCGGCACCTACCAGGAAGACCGCCTGCGCAACGACTGGCTGCTGCTGACCGGCCAGCGCCGCGACTGGGACAACTTCTCCGCCTCGCTCGACGGCTTCCGCATGGGCGACGACGCGCAGGTGCGCTGCTACGCGATCCTGGTCGATACGCTGCGCAGCGGCACCGCCACGCAGGCGCAGGCCGACGAAGTGCGCCGCAACTGGTTCGCCCAGAAAGACCTGGACGACGGCTGCCTCACCGCCGCCGACCGCATGACCGCCGCCCGGCTGCTGTCGACCAACGACGTCTGGAAGAAGGCCCGCCTGGCCATGGAGGCCAACCGCCCGCAGGCCGCGCGCGCCGCCGTCGCCATCGCCGCGCCCGACGCGCTGCCGCTCTTCGAGGAGCTCAACACGAGCTCGGCCAAGTTCCTGACCGGCCGCGCCTTCGTGGCCGCCAAGTCGCGCAAGGAGCTGGTGGTGCTCGCGCTCATCAAGGTCGCCATGGCCGACCCCGAGCTGGCCGCCTCGCAACTCGACAGCAAGTGGGGGCCGATGCTCTCGGCCGAGGAGCGCAACTGGCTCTGGGGCACCATCGGCCGCGCCGCCGCCATCAAGCTGTGGCCGCAGGCCGGCAGCTATTTCGCCAACGTCACCAGGAACGGCGACCTCTCCGACGACATGCTCGGCTGGCGCGTGCGCGCCGCGCTGCGCGCCGGCCAGTGGAAGGAGGTGGTGCCCGCCATCAACGCGATGAGCGAGACCGCCCAGCTCGATCCCACCTGGGTCTACTGGAAGGCGCGCGGCCTGGCCAGTGCCGGCGGCGACGAACGCCGCGCCCAGGCCCGCGAGCTCTACCAGAGCATCGCCGGCTCGCGCGGCTTCTACGAGATGCTGGCGCTGGAGGAACTGGGCCAGCGCACCGTGGTGCCCACGCGCCCCGCCCCGCTCACCCCCGAAGAGAAAGCCGCCGCGCGCAGCAACCCCGCGCTGGCGCGCGGCCTCTACGCCATCGCCATCGGCCTGCGCCCCGAGGGCACGCGCGAGTGGAACTACGCCACCAACCTGCACGACAAGGGCGGCATGGACGACCGCGCGCTGCTGGCCGCGGCCGATTTCGCCTGCCAGCGCGAGGTGTGGGACCGCTGCATCAACACCAGCGAGCGCACCAAGGGCGTGGTCGACGTGGAACAGCGCTTCCCGATGCCCTTCCACGACACGGTGCTGCGCAAGAGCCAGGACATCGGCCTCGATCCGGCCTACGTCTACGGCCTGATCCGCCAGGAAAGCCGCTTCATCATGGACGCGCGCTCCGGCGTCGGCGCCTCGGGCCTGATGCAGGTCATGCCCGCCACCGCGCGCTGGACGGCCCGCAAGATCGGCATGACCGACTTCTCGCCGAGCCAGATCAACGACCGCGAGACCAACATCACCATCGGCACCAACTACCTGAAGCTTGCGCTCGACGACTTCGACGGCTCGATGGCGCTGGCGGCGGCCGCCTACAACGCCGGCCCCGGCCGACCGCGCAGCTGGCGCAACGGGCCGGTGCTCGACGCCGCCATCTGGGCCGAGAACGTGCCCTTCAACGAGACGCGCGACTACGTGAAGAAGGTGCTGGCCAACACCACCAACTACGCCGCCATCATCAGCGGCCGGCCGCAGTCGCTGAAGGAGCGCCTGGGCCGCGTCGGCCCGCGCGATGCATCCGAGCCCGAGCCGAACAAGGACCTGCCCTGAGCCCGGCGGCCTGAAATGAGCTGGCGCGACGAGGTCCTCGATACCCTCGCGTCCGAGTTCTCGGACGTGGGCGACGTCGCGCAGCTCACACGCATCGTGCTGCGCCTGACGCTGGCGGGCGCGCTGGGCTTCGTGCTCGGCTTCGAGCGCGAGCAGCAGGGCAAGGCGGCCGGCGTGCGCACCCACATGCTGGTGGCGATCGGCTCGGCGATGTTCGTGCTCGTGCCGCAGCAGACCGGCATCGTGCCGGCCGACATGAGCCGCGTGATCCAGGGGCTGGTGGCGGGCGTGGGCTTCCTGTGCGCCGGCACCATCCTCAAGCAGGGCAAGGACGAGAGCCACGTGCAGGGCCTGACCACCGCCGCGGGCCTGTGGATGACGGCCGCCATCGGCATGGCCTGCGGGCTCGGCCGCGAGCTGACGGCCGTGCTCAGCGCGCTGCTGGCGCTCGCCGTGCTGGCACTGGTGCCTCGCCTGGTGGACCTGATCGAGCGCGTGTCGGGGCCCAGGAAGCAGGATGAGAACGGCAAGGACGGCGGCCGGCACTGAACGCGCGCAGCTGCATCAATTCGCGCCGCGTTCGGCATCAATCGCAGTCGGGCGCGCGGCTAGCATCGAAGGCTTTGTTTCACCCCCGCAACGGACCGGAGATCCCTCATGCGCAAGCTCTATGTCGGCAACAAGAATTACTCGTCGTGGTCCATGCGGCCCTGGGTACTGATGAAGCAGGCCGGCATCGAATTCGAGGAAGTCGCGGTGCGCTTCGACTCCTTCGAGGCCGATTCGCAGTTCAAGCACACCATCGGCGCGCTGAACCCGGTCGCCAAGGTGCCGGTGCTGGTGGAAGACGGCGGCCTCGTCATCTGGGACACGCTCGCCATCGCCGAATACCTCGCCGAGACCTTTCCCGAGAAGCATCTCTGGCCCCAGGCCAAGGCCGACCGCGCACGCGCGCGCAGCGTCTGCGCCGAGATGCATTCCGGCTTCGGCGGACTGCGCAACCATTGCGGCATGAACCTCGAAGCCTCGCTGCCCGAAGTGGGCGCGCGGCTGATGAAGGAAGTGCCCGAAGTCGCCAGCGACCTCGCGCGCATCGTGCAGATGTGGAGCGGCCTGCTCGACACCCACGGCGGCCCGATGCTGTTCGGCCGCGAGTTCGGCATCGCCGACGCCTACTTCGCGCCGGTGGGCACGCGCATCAGGACCTATGGCCTGCCGGTGCCGACGCACATCACGGCCTACATCGAGCGCGTGCAGGCGTTGCCGGGCGTGAAGGCCTGGATCGACGCGGGGCTGGCGGAGAAGGATTTCCTGCAGTTCGAAGAGCCCTACCGCACGGGGCGATAGGGCTTCAAACGCTGCAAGGGCGAGCCCGGTTCAGAACCGGTAGGTTGCCGCCACGTAGGTGACGATCGGGTTCAGCTTCAGGCTGGCTTCGCTGGTGGCAACCGGCAGGCCGTAGATCGAGGTCGTCGTCAGCTTGGCCTTGGTCTTCAGCGGGATGTAGGAGACCGAGAAGGAGATGCCCCAGTGCTTGTCGAACTGGTAGGCGGCGCCCACGTTGATCACCGGCGCGAACTTGCTGTCCAGCTTGGCCGTGGTGTTGACCGCGAAGGGCGATTGGTGGAACTGCGAGGCCAGCGCGCTCTGCAGGTTCGGGGTCAGCTTGACGTCGCTGTACCAGACATAGGTGGCGCCCAAGCCCACGAACGGACGGAAGGCGTCGTTGCCTTCGTTGAAGAAATACTTGCCCAGGATCGTCGGGCTCCACTGGCGGGCCTCGCCGAGCTGGCCCACGCGCCCGAGGGTGCCGGTGCCGTTGAGCTTGAACTTGGGCGGCACGCCGAACACGCCTTCCACCGCCCAGTGGCTGTCGATGAAGTAGGTGGCGTTGAGGCCCAGGGTGTCCGAATCGCTCACGCTGGCGCCGGAACCGGCCAGGACGCTCTGCACGGGCGAGGTCACGGTCAGCGGCTTGCTCGAATCCTGCGGTGACAGATGGAACCACCCTGCGCCGACGACCCAGTCGCCGGCCTGTTGCGCCATGGCGCCGCCGGACGCCAGAGCGCCCAGAGCTGCCAGTGCAATCATTCTTTTCTTCATGATGTGAATCCTTTTGGTTGAATATCCCTCTGCGGATGCGGGCATCGGCTGTGACCGCCGCTGAAGATCGCCCGAATGACGAACGATTGCCCGGTCTGCATCGCGAATTATCGAACGACCGTTCTATTTCTGACAGGGGGGAGTATCCCTAAACTGCGGCCATGAAAATCTTTCTCGTCGGTGGCGCACTGCGCGACCGCCTGCTGCAGCGCCCGGTGTCCGACCACGACTGGCTGGTGGTGGGCGCTACGCCGCAGGAGATGGTCAAGCGCGGCTACCTGCCCGTGGGGCGCGACTTCCCGGTGTTCCTGCACCCCGACACGCGCGAGGAATACGCGCTCGCCCGCACCGAGCGCAAGAGTGCGCCGGGCTACCGCGGCTTCACCGTGCATGCCGCGCCCGACGTCACGCTCGAGCAGGACCTGGCCCGCCGCGACCTGACCGTCAACGCCATCGCGCTGCCCGCCGAACTGGTGAGCGCCGATGGCCGCTTCGACCCCACGCCGGAAACGCTGGCCGACCCCTTCCACGGCCAACGCGATCTGCGCGACAAGGTGCTGCGCCACGTGACCGACGCCTTCCGCGAAGATCCGGTGCGCATCCTGCGCGTGGCGCGCTTCGCCGCCCGCTTCGACGACTTCGGCGTCGCCCCCGAAACCATGGCGCTGATGCGAGAGATGGTCGCGGCCGGCGAGGCCGAGGCGCTGGTGGCCGAGCGCGTGTGGCAGGAGCTCTCGCGCGGCCTCATGGAAACGCGCCCCTCGCGCATGTTCGAGGTGCTGCGCGAATGCGGCGCGCTGGCCGTGCTGCTGCCCGAGGTCGACGCCAGCGACCCGCTGCCGATGCGGATGGTGGACACCGCCGCCCGGCTGAAGACATCGCTGGCCGTGCGCTTCGCCTGCCTGGCCGGTGGCTTCGGCGGCAGCGAGGGCAGCGTGGCCTCGCTGCAGGCGGTGTGCGAGCGCTGGCGCGTGCCGGTGGAAATCCGCGAGCTGGCGGAGGTGGTGGCGCGCGAGCATTCGCACATCGACGAGAGCGGCGCGCTCGACGCCGCCGGGCTGGTCCGCCTGCTGGAGCGCTGCGACGCCTTCCGCAAGCCCGCGCGCTTCGCCGAGGCCCTGCTGGCCTGCGAGTGCGCGGCGCGCAGCCGTGCGGGCAGTGGCGTCGACGAAAGCGATGCGCCCTGGCCGCAGCGCCAGCGGCTGCTCGCGGTGCTGGCAACGGCGTCGGCCGTGGCCACCGACGTGGTGGCCAGAGCCGCCCAGCAGTCCGGCGCCACGGGCCCTAAGATCGGCGAGGCCATCCACCGGGCCCGCGTCGAAGCCGTCGCGGCGTCGCCGGGCCAGGCCTGAGGTCGACCGGAGCCGGCCCTCCGGGGCATGACTTACGACACTTCCGTGCGCGAACCCGGCCGATAGCATCGGCCGTGTGAATGCCACCGCGCCGAAGCCGTCACACGAATCCGCCGATTTCCCGCGCCTGCCCGGGCCGGACGAACTGGGCCTGCGCGTGCTGCGCGAGCACGTGGCCTCGGTTTACGCGGCCTACAACGCGTCGGTGTTCGTGCACTTCGGCCTGGGCGCGGCGCTGGGCGCGGCCATGTACCTGCACCAGCCGCGCGCCTGGGTCCTGGTGTGGATGGCGGTGCATCTCTCGCTGGGCGTCTTCCTCTTCCTGATGCCGCGCTGGCACCCCGATGTGCCGCTGGCCGACACCAGGCGCTGGGCGCGCCGGCATTCGCGCACCGTCACCGTGGTGGGCGCGGCCATGGCCAGCGCGCCGCTGCTCTTCATCTCGCCCGGCGACCTGCCGGTGACCTCGGTCATCACGGTGGTCATCATCGGCAGCTGCGCGCGGGCCATGCAGCTGCTGTGGCCGCTCAAGCCCGCGCTGTACGGCTACACGCTGCCGATGATGCTGAGCCTGATCGTCGCGCTGGCCTGGCAGGGCGACGCGATGCATTTCTTCCTCGCGCTCTTCAGCCTGGGCTACCTGCTCTTCACGCTGCGCGTGGGCGGGCAACAGCACAAGCTGCTGACCGACTCGCTGGTGCTGCGCTTCGAGAACGAGGCGCTGGCCGGCCAGCTCGGCACGCAGATCGCCGCGGCCGAGCGCGCGAGCGCCGAGAAGACGCGCTTCCTGGCCACCGCGAGCCACGACCTGCGCCAGCCGCTGCATGCCATCGCCCTCTTCGGCGCCGCGCTGGAGAACGAGCTGCGCGAGCACCACGGCGGGCGCAACGCGCAGCAGCTGATGCGCGCGGTGAATGCGCTGGGCAGTTCGCTGGACACCATGCTCGACGTGTCGCGGCTCGACGCGGGCGTGGTCACGCCGGCCATCGCGCCCGTCTCGCTCGATGCGCTCTTCCGCTCGCTCAACCACATGTTCGCGGCGCGGGCCGAGCAGCGCCAGCTGCAGCTGCGCGTGCGCGCCAGCGGCCTTTGGGTACACAGCGATGCTCAGTTGCTCTACCGAATGCTCTCCAACCTCGTCGACAACGCGCTGAAGTACACGACGCGCGGCGGCGTCGCCGTGCGAGCCCGCGCGCGCGGCGGCGTGGTGTGGATCGAGGTGTTCGACACCGGCATCGGCATCGCTCCCGAGCAGCAGGAGCGCGTGTTCGAGGAGTACTACCAGGTGCACAACCCGGGCCGCGACCGCGCGCAGGGGCTGGGCATCGGCCTGTCGATCGTGCAGCGCCTCTCGCGGCTGCTGCAGCACCCGGTGCGGCTGAAGTCGCAGACGGGCCGCGGCAGCCGCTTCCGGCTGGAGTTGCCGGCCGCCGAGGCGGTGGCGATGCCCGACGCCGGGCTGGCCGCGCCCGTGCGCACCACGGGGGTGCGAGGCGATCACGCGGCGCCGGCGGTGCACGGCCGCATCCTGCTGATCGACGACGAGGCCGAGATCCGCGAAGCCATGACCGGCCTCTTCCGGGCCCACGGCCTCGCGCTCGACGCCGTCTCCAGCGAGGCCGAGGCCGCCGAATTGCTGGGCCGGCCCGACGCGCACGAGCGGCCCTTTTCTCTTCTCATGTGCGACTACCGCCTCTGCGACGGCGAGAACGGCCTCGACGCGGGCATGCGCCTGCAGCGCCGCTTCGGGCTGCAGGCGCCGCTGCTGCTGGTGACGGGCGAGACGTCGCCAGATCGGCTGCAGCGCGTGCGCGCCTCCGGCATCCCGGTGCTGTTCAAGCCGGTGAACCCGGCGATGCTGCTGCGCGCGCTGGCCGAACTGGCGCCGGGGCCTCTCGCACACTGACCGGCCCGCCCGCGCCGGGGCGGATCCAGGCACATTGGGCTTTGGCCGACATGCGCGGCGCGCGACGCGTGTTAAGGTTTTTCCCGATGCCAAAGTCCTCCAGCAACACGCAGTTGCCTCCTCCGTTGGGCCGGGACGCAGCCCTCTTTCTCGACTTCGACGGTACGCTGGTCGGGCTTGCGCCCACGCCTGAAGCCATCGAGATTCCACCGGCCCTCGTGCCCCTGCTGGACGATCTGCGCGACCAGCTCGGCGGCGCGCTCGCCGTGGTGTCGGGCCGCCAGATCGACTCCATCGACCGCTTCCTCGCCCCGCTGCGGCTGCCCGCGGCCGGCGAGCACGGCGTGCAGCGCCGCGATGCCCAGGGCCGCATGCAGGAACAGCGCGCGCCCGACCTTGTGCCCATTCTCGACATCGCCAACGAGCTCGCCCGTGTGCACGAAGGCCTGCTGGTGGAGCGCAAGCACGCCGCCATCGCCCTGCACTACAGGCTCGCGCCGCAGCTGGAGGCCGTGTGCCGCGACGCGATGTCGCGCGCCATCGCGCACGATCCGATGCTGGAGCTGATGCACGGCAAGTTCGTGTTCGAGGTGAAGCCCGCGGGCGTCAACAAGGGCATCGCCATCGACGCCTTCATGGCCGAGGCGCCCTTCGCCGGCCGCGTGCCCGTCTTCCTCGGCGACGACACCACCGACGAGAGCGGCTTCGCCGTGGTGCAGCCGCGCGGCGGCGTGGCCGTGAAGGTCGGCTCCGGCCAGAGCCTGGCGCAGCACCGCCTGGAATCGCCGCTGGCCGTGTATGAATGGCTGGTGCAGGCACGCGACCTGCTCGCCGCACGGCCACCGAAAGAAACCGCTAGCCAACCCGAAGAATCACCGAGGAGCCCCCGATGAGCGAACAACAACTGCCGGCGGCGCCCGAGGAACGCGCCGGCCAGGCGCTGGCGGGCGCGGCCGGCCCCGACGACCGCGCGCCGGTCGACGCGAGGGCGGCCGCCGCCCCGGGCAAGCGCGGCTTCGCTCCACCGGCCGAACCTTCGCTCAACGTGGGCGTCATCGGCAACTGCGCCTACAGCGCGCTCATCGACTCGCGCGGGCGCGCCGTGTGGTGCTGCCTGCCGCGCTTCGACGGCGACCCGGTGTTCAACGCCCTGCTGCACCCCGGCGAGGATGCGGGCGCATGGAGCATCGACATCGAGGACTTCGCGGAATCGAAGCAGTGGTACGAGCCGAACACGGCCGTGCTGCGCACGCAGCTCTTCGACAGCGCCGGCCAGGGTATCGAGATCACCGACTTCGCGCCGCGCTTCTACAGCCGCTCGCGCTACTTCCGCCCGCTCATGCTCGTGCGCCGCGTGCGGCCCATTGCCGGCGCGCCGCGCATCCGGGTCTCGCTCGACCCGAGGTTCCAATGGGGCTCGTCGGCGCCGGTGGAGGTCACGCGCGGCAGCAACCACATCCGCTACGTCGGGCCCGACGTGACGCTGCGGCTGAACACCGACGCCTCGATCTCGCACATCCTCTCGCGCCAGCCCTTCGTGATCTCGCGCGAATACAACTTCATGTTCGGCGTGGACGAGACGCTGATGGACGGCATCGCCGACACCGCGCGCCGCTTCGAGCAGGAGACCATTTCGTACTGGCGCGTCTGGAGCAAGCGCCTGGCCATTCCTTTCGAATACCAGGACGCAGTGATCCGCGCGGCCATCACGCTGAAGCTCTCGCTGTACGAGGACACGGGCGCCATCGTCGCGGCCATGACCACCAGCATTCCCGAGGCGCCGGGCAGCCAGCGCAACTGGGACTACCGCTACTGCTGGCTGCGCGATGCCTTCTTCGTGGTGCGCGCACTCAATTCGCTGAGCGAAGTCGGCACCATGGAGGACTACCTTCGCTGGCTGGGCAACGTGGTGATCGGCTCGCACGGCGAGCACATCCAGCCGCTGTACGGCATCGGGCTGGAGCGCGAGCTGCCCGAATCCTTTGTCGACCAGCTGCCGGGCTACCGCGGCATGGGCCCGGTGCGCGTGGGCAACCAGGCGCAGGAGCACTTCCAGCACGACGTGTACGGCAACATCGTGCTCGGCGCGGCGCAGGCCTTCCACGACCACCGGCTCCTCAGCCGCGCGGGGCTGGCGGAATTTCCGCACCTCGAGGCGGTGGGCGAGCGCGCGGTGGCCGTCTACGGCACGCCCGACGCCGGCATGTGGGAGCTGCGCACCCGCGCGCGCGTGCACACCAGCTCGGCGCTGATGAGCTGGGCCGCCTGCGACCGGCTCTCCAAGATCGCACGCACGCTGGGGCTGGCCGAGCGCGCCGCCTACTGGCACGGCCATGCCGCGCGCATGAAGGAGGAGATCCTTGCCAAGTCGTGGTGCGAGGAGCGCCAGGCCTTCGCCGAGAGCTTCGGCGGGCACGAACTCGACGCGAGCATCCTTCTGATGGTGGAAGTGGGCCTGATCGACGCGCGCGATCCGCGCTTCATCTCCACCGTCGACGCCATGGAGAAGACGCTGTGCGACGGTCCCTACATGCGCCGCTACGAGGCCGCCGACGACTTCGGCAAGCCCGAGACCGCCTTCAACATCTGCACCTTCTGGCGCATCGACGCGCTTGCCAAGATCGGCCGCAAGGCCGAGGCCCGCCAGATCTTCGAGACCATGCTCGCGGCGCGAAACCCGCTGGGGCTGCTGTCGGAAGACACGCACCCGGTCACGGGCGAGATGTGGGGCAACTTTCCGCAGACCTACTCGATGGTCGGCATCATCAACGCAGCGGTTCGGCTGTCCGCCCCCTGGGACTCCGCAATATGAGCCGCCTCGTCGTCATCTCCAACCGCGTGGCCGACCCGCGCAAGCCCGCCGCCGGTGGCCTCGCCGTGGCGCTGGGCGAGAGCCTCCAGCAAAGCGGCGGCCTGTGGTTCGGCTGGAGCGGCCAGATCATCGAGGGCGGCCCGACCGGCGAGGGCGAGCTGCACCGCCAGCAGGCCGGCAAGGTCACGCTGGCCACCCTCGACCTGAGCCGCGAGGACCACGACAGCTACTACCTCGGCTACAGCAACGACGTGCTCTGGCCGGTGTTCCACAACCGGCTCGACCTGGCCCACTTCGACGCCGGCTTCGTCGCCGGCTACCGGCGGGTGAACCAGCTCTTCGCGCGCAAGCTGCTGCCGCTGCTGAAAGATGACGACATCATCTGGGTGCACGACTACCACCTGATACCGCTGGCGGCAGAGCTGCGCGCCATGGGCTGCAGGCAGCGCATCGGCTTCTTCCTGCACATTCCGCTGCCGCCGCAGATCATCATCGCGGCCATTCCGCAGCATGCGTGGCTGATGCGCTCGCTGTTCTCGTACGACCTGATCGGCTTCCAGGCGCAGCAGGACGTGCAGCACTTCGAGCACTACGTGCGCAACGAGGCCGCCGGCGAGTACCTGGGCAACGACATGTACCGCGCCTACGGGCAGACGGTGCGCAGTGCCGCCTTTCCCATCGGCATCGACGTGGACGAGTTCGCGGCGCTCACGCATGCGAAGGAGTCGCGCGACATGTACGAGACCATGAAGCGCGAATACTCGCAGCGCCGGCTGCTCATGGGCATCGACCGGCTCGACTACTCGAAGGGCATCCCGCAGCGGGTGCGCGCGTTCCGCGAGTTGCTGGCGAACTACCCCGAGAACCGGCGCAGCGCCACGCTGATCCAGATCGCCTCGCCCACGCGCGAGACGGTCGACGCGTACGCCGACATCCGGCGCGAGCTCGAATCGCTGTGCGGCGCCATCAACGGCGACTACGGCGAGCTCGACTGGATGCCCGTGCGCTACATCCACCGCATGGTGGCACGCAAGCGCGTTCCGGGGTTGTGCCGCGCTGCGGCCGTGGGCTTGGTGACGCCGCTGCGCGACGGCATGAACCTCGTCGCCAAGGAATACATCGCCGCGCAGGACCCGGCCGACCCGGGCGTGCTGGTGCTGTCGCGCTTCGCCGGCGCCGCCGAGCAGCTGAAGGAAGCGCTGCTGGTGAATCCCTACGACACCCACGGCACCGCCGAGACGGTGCAGCAGGCGCTGCAGATGCCACTGGAGGAGCGGCGCGAACGGCACCAGAAGCTGCTGTCGCGCATCCGCGAGCAGGACATCCACTGGTGGCGGCGCAGCTTCCTGGATGCGCTGCGCGAGGCGGCCAGCGAGCGCTGACTCCCTGGCCGGTCGCTCACCAGCCGGTCAGCAGCCGCACCAGGCGCATCACCGGCCGCGGCTGGGCAGGGGCGGCCGCCCTCGCGGCCATGGGCGCATGCACCCGCAGGTGCACCGGCGTCAGCGCCGACACCTCGATCCACCCGCCGTGCGGCACGCGGTGCATGTCGCCTTCCTCGAGCAGCGTCTCGGTCATGAACACGGTCTCGCCGAACCAGCCCGGCGGCGACACCACGCGCGCGCTGCCTTCGGCCAGCTGGAGCCAGGCGCCGGCCTCGACCGAGGTGCGCAGGGACTGTCCGGGTTCGAGGACGATGGAATCGGGCGCTTGGGAGAGTGTGGTGATCATGGCGGCTACGTCGGCATAGGTGGGTTGGACGAGGCTTCATCGTAGGAATCCTGCTGCCCGGAAAACAGGCACACGCCATGGCTATTGCGACCGGAACAGCAGGGTCGGAAACGCATCTGTTATGGTCGTTTTCCCAGGCAACTGCATCTGTTTTCGGATGCCCGATGCGGGGAACATCGATCCATGGACTCGCTACCGCTCTACCGCCAGCTTTCCGCGCACTACGTGGATGCGATCCACACCGGCTCGCTCAAGCAGGGCGACAAGCTGCCATCGCTGCGCAGCCTGATGCGGCTGCACGACATCAGCCTGTCCACCGCGCTGCAGGTCTGCCGCGCCATGGAAAGCGACGGCTGGGTCGAGGCGCGCGACCGCTCCGGGTATTTCGTGCGCCGGCCGCAGCGGCTGGCCATCGCGCCGATGGAAGAACCGGTGGCCGACGTGCCGCCCGACCCGGCGCAGTTCGTGAGCATGCGCGCGCGCATGGCCAACTTCATGGCGCGCGGGCGGCATACGGGCGTGAAGCTCAACTTCGCGATCGCCCGCGCAGCGCCCGAGCTGTATCCCGCGGAGGCCCTGCGCAACTCGATGACGCGCGCCCTGCGCCAGCGGCCCGAACTGCTGACCACCGCCTCGTCGCAGAAGGGCCACGAGCAGTTCCGCGAGGCCGTGGCGCAGCGCAGCCTGCGCATAGGCATGACGGTGGCGCCCGACGAGGTGCTGGTCACCAACGGCTGCATCGAGGCGCTGAACCTCGCGCTGCGCGCCGTCGCGAAGCCCGGCGACACGGTGGCGGTGGAGTCGCCCACCTTCTACGGCCTGCTGCAGGTGCTCGAGAGCCTGGGCCTGCGCGCGCTGGAGATCCCGACCAGCCCGCAGACCGGCATCTCGCTGGAAGCGCTGGACCTGGCCATCCACACCTACGACGACATCAAGGCCGTGGTGGTGGTGCCGCACCTGCAGAATCCCATCGGCAGCGTGATGCCCGACAGCCACAAGCAGCGGCTCGCGCACCTGTGCGAGAGCCACGGCATCGCGCTGGTCGAGGACGACACCTACAGCGACCTGGTGGAGACCGACGCGCCGCTGCGGGCGCTGAAGTCGTGGGACCGCACCGGCAACGTGATCTATTGCGCCTCGCTGCACAAGGTGCTGGCGCCGGGGCTGCGGCTGGGCTGGATCACCGCCGGGCGCTGGCATGCGCAGGTGGAGATGCTCAAGTACGCGCAGACCCGTAACAACGAGGCGCTGGCGCAGATCGCCGCCGGCGAGTTCATCGCGGGCGGGCGCTACGACCGCCACCTGCGCCGCCTGCGCGAGCGGCTGCACATGCAGCGCGACCAGACGGCCGACGCCATCGCCCGCTATTTCCCGGCCGGCACGCGGCTGAACCTGCCGCGCGGCGGGCTGCAGCTGTGGGTGGAGCTGCCGCAGCAGCGCTCGTCGGTGAACGTGTTCGACGCCGCGCTGCGCGAACAGATGCTGGTGGCGCCGGGCGCGCAGTTCTCGAACTCCGGGCGCTTCGACAACTACCTGCGCATCAACTGCGGCTGGCCGTTTTCGAAGGCGGTGGACGCGGGACTGCGGCGGCTGGGCGAGATCGTCTCGGCAGTGCCTCCGCCACGCTAGCCGCCGGCGCTTCGGCGCGATTCAGACGATGTAGAACACGACGGCGTCGCGCCTTGCGGCCGCTTCGGCGAAGAAGCGCTTCACGCCGTCCATGAAGCCCGCGAGGTCCTGAGCGCCTTCCTGCCAGGCCTTGGCCCAGTACAGCTCGCCGAACTTCGCCGGCTCGGCAGTGAATCGGCCCACCAGCGCCGCCACGTCGCACTGCGCGAGCCGTGCCGCCGCGCGCTCCACGTGGGCGGCCGTGAGGTAGATGCAGCCCAGGCCGTCGGTGCCGTCGAGCTCCTCGCCGTCGACCGCCTCGGGCATCAGCGTGCGCACCACGTCCCAGGCCTGCTCCACCGTCTGGCTGTCGTGCGGGCCGCCCTTGGCCGCGGGCGAATTCAGGAAGGCGGAGACGGTGGACGGATCGATCACCAGCGCGCGCAGCCGGTAGCGGTCGAGGGCATAGAAGGCGGCGCCGATGCTCAAGTGCTGGGCTCCATGCGGGCGGCGCGCGCCACCGCCGCGAGCGCGATGCTCACGCTGTCGATGTTGCGCTGCGCGTTGTCGATGTTCCTGAAATGGTCGGGCGCGCAGATCTGGTTGAGCAGCAGCGTGCGCTTGAAGTGCGCAAGCGCCTGGCGCAGCTCGCCCTCTTCCTGCGCGATCAGGCCCAGGTCGTTGTGCGCATTGGCGGCCGACGACGAGATGCCGCGGCAGCTGCGCTGCTGGATGTCGAGCGAGCGCTCGAACAGCTCCCGCGCCCGCACGAAGTCGCGGCGCGCCATGAAGAGGCTCGCGAAGTTGTTGAGCATGTCCGAATGCAGCTCGGCGTCGCCCTCGCCCGGCGGGAGCTTGTCGAGGTGCACCAGGGCGCGTGCGTAGCAGAGCTCGGCCTTCGCGTCCTGGCCCGACTCGGCATAGAGGAACGCGAGGTTGTTGAAGGCGCGCACCACGCCGTCGCTGGAGCCGCCTCCGGCCTCGGCCACCGCCATGGCGATGGTCTTCTTGTAGAGCGCCTCGGCCTCGTCGGCACGTCCGGCCGCGGCATGCAGCAGCGCCAGCGTGTTGGTCGGACCGCGCCGCCAGCTGTCGTCCAGCCCGAGCTGCGCGGCCACGGCGAGGGCCTCGTCGGCCGAGGCCTGGGCCTTCTCGTTCCAGCGCAGCCGCCGGCACAGCTCGGCATGGCTGGACAGATGCAGCACCACGCTGCGGTGCGCGCCGCCGTGCAGGCGGCGGCTGGTGGCGATGGCCTCCGCGCAGAGCCTTTCGGCGCTCTTCAGGTCGCCCTGCGCGAGCGCGTCGCGGTAGCGGGCCTCGCGGTCGTCCAACAGGTTCAGCAGTGCGCCCTGCTCGTCCGTGGTCGCGCCGCGCGCCTTGCGCTGCTCGATGCCGACCAGCGTCAGGTCCAGCGCCTTGCGGGCGACGTCCATGTCCTCCGCGGGCATGCCGAGCTTGCGGCCGATGGACAGGCTTTCCTCGAGGCTGGCGCGCGCCTTGTCGAAGGCGTCGATCTGGTAGCAGGCCTGGCCGAGCATGCACAGGGTCATGGCGAGGTTCTGGTGCGGGCCCTTGAACACGCGGCGCGTGGCGGCGACGATCTGCTCGCCGATGGCGACGGTCTGCGTCCAGTCGCCGGCCTCGGCGGCGGCCACGAAGCGCTCCTGCAGCTTGTTGGCTTCGGCGAGGGCGGCAAGGTCGTAATCCTTGGCGGGGTCCCTCGGCGCGGGGCGGCGGGAGGCGTGGCGCGCGGCGGCGGGCGGGGTTTCCTCTTCTTCCTCCTCGGCCGGGCGCTGCGCCTGCAGCTGACTCATGCGCCGATGGATCCACCACAGGTCGAACAGCATCCACGGCAGCAGCACCATCAGGCAGAAGCGGCCGCCCGGCAGGCCGGCGATTCCGTACACCAGAAACGCCAACTGCCCCGCCCCGCCCAGGTAGCTGCCCAGATAGAAGCGGTGCGCGCCGATGAAGCCGCCCACCAGCCACAGCAGGTAGGCGAACGAGCGGCGGCGAGGCAGGGGGGCCATGGTTCGCCGGGTGCCCGGGTCAGTCGAGCAGCGCGAGCGCCGCGTAGTCGCCGACCTTGTCGCCCAGGCCGGCGGGTACAAGCATCACCCCGCGCGTGAGAGGGAGCAGCCTGCCGTCGATCTGCGCCTGCAGCCTCGGCAGCACGAAGTCGCGGTGATGCCAGAACACGCTTCCACCCAGGCTGATGCGCTGCAGGTCGAGGATGATGACCATGTTGTAGAGCATCCGGCCGAACACACGGCACAGGGCTTCCGCCGTTTCCAGCGCCTTGGGTTCGCCGGCGGATGCGGCGGAAAACAGGTCGGCGGCGGACTGTCCGAAACGGTGGCCGATCGAATTTCCGCCAACCAGCGCCTCGACGTCGCCGTAGTTGCCGCAACCGCACAGCGCCCCGGTGGCATCGTCGACCACGAAGCTGTGTCCCGCGTGCCCGGCATTGCCGTTCTTGCCACGCAAGGCCTTGCCGTCGACGCACAGGCCCACGCCCACGCCGGTGCTCCAGGTGGCATAGGCGCAGTTGTCCAGGCCCTGGAGCGCGCCCCAATGGCGTTCGGCCTCAAGGGCGGCCACGGCGTCGTTCTCGACACGAACGCTGCCGAAGCGCTGAACCAGCGGGGCTTCGATGATCGCGGTCATCCATGAATTGGGCAGGCCGCGCGATGGCCCCGCGATGCCGCCGCAGATATTGGGCGTGGCGAGTTCGACCAGCCCGTCGCGCAACTCGAAGGGCCCCGTCGACGACACGCCCACGCGGTCAATGGAAGCCGGATCGACACCCTGCTGCGCGCAGACCTCGTCGATCATCCGCATGATCTGCACCGCCACCGCGTCGTTGTCGCCGGTCTTGGCCGTAGGCTCGCTGCGGCGGCCGATCAGCGGCGCGTCGCTCGAGGCGGAAAGGCTCACGGCTACCTTGGTGCCGCCGATGTCTACGCAGGCTCTCATTGCGGTTCGTCTTTTCCTTGTCTGGTTCTGTGCTCTGTCTACAGAAAGCGCGCCACCAGCGCCGCGATCATGCTGAGCACGATGGTGCTGGCGATGGGCAGCTGCCACTCGCGGCCGAAGGCGCGGAACTCGAAGTCGCCCGGCAGCCGTCCGAAGCCGAAGCGGCGCAGCCAGGCGGTCAGGCCGCTCATGAGCACCAGCGCGAGGACGACGACGATCAGCCAGCGAAGCATGGGCAACAGTCTAGGCCGAGAGAATGGCCATCGCTTGCCGGTGGAGTTCGGGCGTTGCGGCCGCGATCACCCGGCCGTCGGACTTCAGCCCGAGCGGCTGGCCCTGCCAGTCGGTGATGACGCCGCCGGCCGCCTCGATCAGGCCCGCCGGTCCGAGGTAGTCGTACGGCTGCAGGCCGGTCTCGACCACGAGGTCGATGGTGCCGCCCGCCAGCTGGGCGTAGCCGTAGCAGTCGCCACCGAAGCGGCGCATGGCGCACTGGCGGCTCAGGCGATCGAAGGCGCTCCAGTCGGCCGGCGCGAAGATGTCGGGCGAGGTGGTGACGATGCGGGCCTTGGCCACTTCGGTGCAGCCGCTCACGCGCACCGGCTGGCCGTCGCGCGTCGCGCCCCGGCCCGCCACGCCGATCCAGCGCTCCTTGAGCACCGGCATGTCGATCATGCCCAGCGCCACGCGCCCGCCCTGCAGCACGCCGATCAGCGTGCCCCACAGCGGCGAGCCGGTGATGAAGCTGCGCGTGCCGTCGATGGGGTCGAGCACCCAGATGCGCCCGGCATCGAGCCGCTCGGGGCCGTGCTCTTCGCCGTAGATGCCGTCCGCCGGGGCGCGCGCGGCGAGGATCTCGCGCATGGCCGTCTCGGCGGCGCGGTCGGCCAGCGTGACGGGGCTTTCGTCCGCCTTGGTGATGATGTCCAGCGGCGTGCGGAAGTAGTGCATCGACTTGGCGGCGGCGGCATCGGCCAGCGCTTCGGCGATCGGCGAGAGGTCGGAAGAGGAGGAGCTCATGAAAGAGTTGGAAACGCTTGCCAAAACCTGCAATTAGACCCGAGCCGGCCCCTGTTTGACACAGCGGGCCCGCCAGCCCTAGCATGGCCCGGAAATTGCCACGAACTACGACAAATGGCTTCTTTCACCCACCTGCGCCCGGCCCTGCTCGCCCTCGTGCTCGGCGCCTCGGCCTTTCTGGCCCACGCCACACCCTCCGACACCGAAGACAAGCTGATCGACACGCTGATACAGCGGGTCTCGAAGATGAGCTCGATGATCTTCCTGCGCAACGGCAGCGAGTACAACGCCTCCGACGCCGCCAAGCACATGCAGGCGAAGTACGACTACTTCAAAAAGGAGCTGGTCACGGCCGAGGACTTCATCGAGCGCTGCGCCTCGCGCTCGGAGATGACCGGACAGGCCTACAGGGTGAAGCTCACCAACGGCACGGTGCGCGACGCCAACGAGTTCCTCAACAGCGAACTGCGCGCGCTGCGGCAGGCGACAGGCGCGAAGAAGCCCGGCGGCTAGCCGGGCACCCTAGCGCTGCTGCCCCCAGCGGCGCACCGTCAGCCGCTCCAGCGTCCTGAAGCCCAGGCTCTCGACCAGCAGGCCGATCAGCACCACCAGCGCGAGCCCCGCGAACACGCGGTCGGTATAGAGCTCGTTGCGGTTCTGGAAGATGTACCAGCCCAACCCTCCCTTGCCCGACGAGGCGCCGAACACCAGCTCCGCCGCGATCAGCGTGCGCCAGGCGAAGGCCCAGCCGATCTTCAGCCCCGACAGGATCGACGGCAGCGCCGCCGGCACCAGGATCTGCAGCACGTAGCGCAGCCCCCTGAGACCATAGTTGCGCCCGGCCATGCGCAGCGTGTCGGGCACGCCCTGGAAGCCCGCGTAGGTGTTGAGCGCCAGCGGCCACAGCACCGAATGGATCAGCACGAACACCAGGCTGCCGCGCCCCAGCCCGAACCACAGCAGCGCCAGCGGCAGCAGCGCGATGGCGGGCAGCGGGTTGAACATGGAGGTGAGCGTGTCCAGCAGGTCGCGGCCGAGGCGCGTCGACACCGCGAGCGTGGTGAGCGCGAAGGCCAGCAGCACGCCGGCGACGTAGCCCTGCAGCAGCACGGCCAGCGAGATGCGCACCTTCTCGATCAGCTCGCCGCTCACAAGACCGTCGAACAGCGCCGCCGCAGTGGCAGTGAAGGTGGGCAGCAGCAGGTCGTTGTTCTGCCACCGCGCCGCCAGCTCCCACAGCACGGCAATGACGGCGAGGATCAGCCCCTTGCGCAGCCAGGCCTGCGACCAGATGCGCTCACCCAGCGGCAGCGAACGCTCCACCGGCACATCGGTGAAGGGCTCGAGCGTGCGCTCGTACTCGGGGCGGACCGGCGGGACGACGGCGCTCATACGGCAGCCTCCTCTTCGAACAGCATGTCGTGGATGCGCTGCGCCGTGCCCTGGAATTCGGCGCCGCCCAGGCTGTCGAGCGTGAAGGCGTGGCTATTGATCTCGGCGCGCATGCGCCCCGGATGCGGCGACAGCAGCGCGATGCGGTTGCCCACCACCAGCGCCTCCTCGATCGAGTGGGTGACGAACAGCAGCGTGAAGCGCACCTCCTCCCACAGTTCGAGCAGCTCCTGCTGCATCCTGCGGCGGGTGAGCGCGTCGAGCGCAGCGAAAGGCTCGTCCATCAGCAGCACGCGCGGCTGCATCGCCAGCGCGCGGGCGATCGCCACGCGCTGCTTCATGCCGCCCGAGAGCTGGTGCGGATGCACGTCGGCGAATTTCGAGAGGCCCACCTTGTCGAGGTAGTGCAGCGCGCGCTCGGCCGCCTCCTTTCTGCCGAGCGTGCGCGAGGCCAGCAGCGGGAACATCACGTTCTGCTTCACCGTCTTCCACGGCGGCAGCTGGTCGAACTCCTGGAACACGACGATGCGGTCGGGGCCTGGTTGCGCCACGCGCCTTCCGTCGAGGCGGATCTCGCCCTCGACCGGCGGAATGAACCCGGCCACCGCCTTCAGCAGCGTGGACTTGCCGCAGCCCGAGGGGCCGAGCAGCACGAAGCGGTCGGCGGCATGGACGTCGAAGCTCACGCGGTGCGTGGCACGCACGACGCGCTCGGGGGTGCGGTATTCGAGGCTCACGTTCTCGACCTGCAGCAGCGGCGCGCTGTCTTGCTCCCTCTCCCGCTCGCGGGAGAGGGTCGGGGTGAGGGCCGGTGGAGATGCCGGAGGCTCCCCCCTCATCCCCGCCCTCTCCCGATGGGAGAGGGAGTCACCCCGCGAATCGAGGACTGCCGCCGTGCCGCTCATCAGTTCCCCGACACGTTCTGCACGTCGTCGAAGAAGTAGTCCTTCACCGAAGCCGGCTTGTTCCTGATCGCGCCCACGCGGTGCATGAACTCCGCCAGCGGATAGGTGTTCTGCGGCGTAGTCTTGAACTGCACCTCGGGGTTCCTGATGATCTTCAGCAGCAGTTCGCGGTCGAGCTTCGCGTTGCTCACCTTCAGGTAGATGTCGGCGGCCTTTTCAGGATTTGCCGTGACGAACTTCGCCGCCTCGTCGAGCGCGTCGACGAAGGCCTTGTAGGTCTTCGGGTTCTCGCTGCGGAACTTCTCCGTCGCGTACAGCACCGTCGCCGACGAAGGCCCGCCCAGCACCTGGTACGAGTTGAGCACGATGCGCGCGTTCGGATTGCCCGCGAGCTCCTGCTCCTGGAACGGCGGATTGCCGAAGTGCGCCGTGATCTCCGTGCCGCCCTTGATGATCGCCGCCGCCGCATCGGGATGCGGCACCGCCACGCTGATCCTGTCGAGCCTGTTGAACTCCTTGTCGCCCCAGAGCTTGGCCGAGGCGAACTGCAGCACGCGCGACTGCACCGAAACGCCCACCGCGGGCAGTGCGATGCGGTCCTTGTCGGTGAAGTCGGCAATCGACTTCACGTTCGGGTTGTTGCTCACCAGGTAGTACGGGAAGTTGCCCAGCGAGGCCACGCCCTTCACGTTCTGCTTGCCCTTGGTGCGGTCCCACAGCGTGAGCAGCGGCCCCACGCCGGCACCCGCGATCTCGATGTTGCCCGACAGCAGCGCGTCGTTCACCGCCGAGCCGCCCGAGAGCTTGACCCACTCGACCTTGGCGTCGATGCCCGCGGCCTTCGCATGTTTCTCGATGAGCTTCTGCTCCTGCGCCACGTTGAGCAGCAGGTAGACGATGCCGAACTGCTCGGCGATGCGGATCTGGCCTTCCGCATGCGCGGCAAGGCTGCCGGCGAGAAGGCCGAGGCCGGCGACGAGCGCCGCGGCTTTGCGGGTGAAACGGTTCATTGGAAGCGGTGGCTAGGAAAGAAAAATCAGAAAGGCGTGTCGCCGACGATCGTGGTGCGGTTCAGTCGCCGGCGCAGGTGGTCGGGCGTGCCCGCTGCCAGGTGCATCAACGAGCGGTTGTCCCAGAACACCAGGTCATGCGGCGCCCACCGGTGGCGATACACGAACTCGGGCTTCACGCTGTGTGCGAACAGCTCGGCCAGCAGCGCGTCGCTCTCTTCCTGAGGCAGCCCGACGATGCGCGTCGTGAAGTGCTCGCTGACGAAGAGCGCCTTGCGGCCCGTCTCCGGGTGAGTACGAACCACCGGCTGCACCGCGGGCGCGACCTGGTCGATCTGCGCCTGCGAGAGCTTCGGCCGCCATGGGTTCTTCGCGCGCAGCTCCTCGTACTTTGCGAGATAGCTGTGCTCGGCCTTCAGCGGCAGGATGCGCTGCTGGAGCTCGGAGCTCAGAGACTCCCATGCGAGATGCTGGTCGGCGAAGAGCGTGTCGCCGCCTTCGCTCGGCAGTTCCTGGGCGTGCAGCAGCGAGCCGAGGCTGGGCTTGGGCTTGTAGGAGATATCGGAGTGCCAATAGACGCCCGCGTCGCCGAGGCCGATGGGCTCGCCGTTCTCCTTGATGTTGGAGACGATGAGGATCTCGGGGTGGTTCTTGAGCTGGAACTGGTGGAGGACGTGGATTTCGAGCGGGCCGAAGCGGCGGCTGAAATCGATGTGCTCTTGCGGGGTGATCTGCTGGTTGCGGAAGACCAGGACGTGGTGGTCGAGATGGGCCTTGTGGAGGCGGGTGAAGTCTTCGGTGTTGATGGGCTTCGAGATGTCGAGGCCTACTACCTCGGCGCCGACCGGGGCATTGAAAGGGCGCACTTCGAAGTGCTGCGAAGGGGGGCTTACCTCGCTGGCAGGGGCGGCAGTCATGCCGGGAATGTAGGGGGCGGGGTTTGGATCGGCAACGAACTCTTTGTTGCTAGCTTATGACTTTGTTTTTGGCGTGGTGAGGGGTTGCTTCCCGGGGCCGGGCCGAGTCCCGGCCTCGGGAAGCAAAGCAAACGCAGTCACTCAAAGCGTATGACTGCGATCCCCCTCCCTGAACCCCATCGCGTCCCAAGCTTCCCCAACAGCAAACCCCACAACCTTGAACAACTCCCCCATTTCATGCTCATGGATGAGCCGAGCCGCCATCCCCCGCTCAGCAACAGTCCCTTGCTCCATCAAACCAAGTAGTCCGCAATTCAAAAGAAACCGCGCCTGACTCGTATAGCCAAGCACAGCAAGCCCAGCATCCTGTCCAGCAAGAGCAACCCCAGTGAAGTCGACGTGTGCAGTGATGTCCTTGTAGCCAACATCAGACAGCGGATCCCCATCGGCCTTGTGCCCCCGATGACACATCACAGTTCCCATATGCCTCTGCGGGTGGTAGTACTCCGCCTCGGGAAACCCATAGTCGATAAGAAAAGCCGCCCCCTTCTTCAACCGATCCGCCAGCGTCGCAACAAACGCCTTGGCCTGCGGATGAATCTCCGTGAGGTAGTCATGCTCTCCAGGCACCTCCACCGGCGGCCGCAGTTCAGTCGCACGATCGGCCCACGCCCATCCATCGTCCGAAGCGTTCCGCACAACGCCCCGCTCGAACCATTGCCCGCCGGCACGCGCCAGCAACTGCACCGGCATCGCATCGAGCACCTCATTGCCAACGACAACCCCCTGCATCGATTCAGGCAGTTCGTTGAGCCACTCCACACGCCCCGCATGCCCCGCCAGCGCCTGCTGCTGCCGCTCCCTCAAGGTCCCCGACAGATCGACGATCCGATAGCGCACATCACCACGCCCCATCCCATCGAGCGCATGCAGCAGCTGCACGGCCAACGCACCGGAGCCCGCACCGAATTCCCAGACCGTATCGGTCCCGGTTTTCTCCAGCGCCTCGGCCACCTGCGCGGCCAGGGCCTGGCCGAACATGGGCGTGAGCTCGGGCGCAGTCACGAAGTCGCTGCCCGACGAAGGCATGTGGCCGAACTTGGCCAGTGTGTTGGCGTAGTAGCCGAGGCCGGGCGCATAAAGCGCGAGGGCCATGAAGCGGTCGAAGCCTATCCACCCGCCCGCGCGCTCGACGGAGCGCGCGATGAGGTGGTCGAGGGCGGTAGGTAAACTGCTGGGGGTCGTCTTTGTCGTCACAGCGCCATTCTCCCTCCCCCCGCATGAGCCCCGCCTCCCCCGCATCCAACTCCCCCCGCACGGTCCTCGTCACGGGCGCGGGCCGCCGGCTCGGCCGCGAGATCGCGCTCGCACTGGCCGCGGGCGGCTGGCAGGTGGCGGTGCACTACCGGAACTCGCGCGCCGAAGCCGAGCAGACCGTCGCCGACTGCGCCGCTCTCTCGGGCGACTCGGCCCTGTTCTCGGCCGACCTGGACGACGAACAAGCCACGCGCGCGCTGCTGCCCCGCGTGGTGGCGCGCTTTCGCAGCGTCGATGCCGTCGTGCACAGCGCGGCCCTCTTCGAGCACGACGAGGCCGCCACCTTCGGCTACGCGCTCATGGAGCGCCATGCGCGCAGCAACACCGGCGCGGCCATCCTGCTGGCGCAGGCGCTGCACGAGCATGTGGCGGCGCGCAACGCGCAAGGCGCGGTGGTCCACTTGCTCGACCAGAAGCTCTGGAACCCGAACCCCGACTTCCTGAGCTACACGCTGTCCAAGGCTGCGCTCGAGGCCGCGACGCCGATGCTGGCGCTGGCCCTGGCGCCGCGCGTGCGCGTGGTGGGCGTGGCGCCCGGCCTCACGCTGGCGAGCCACATGCTGGACGACGACAAGTTCGCCCAGCTGCACAAGCTGTCGCCGCTGGGCCGCTCGTCCACGCCCGAGGACGTTGCCGCCACGGTGAAGTTCGCGCTGGAGAACCGCTCGATCACCGGCACCACGCTGCTGGTGGACGGTGGCCAGCATCTGATGAAATTCGAGCGCGATTTCTCGCTCATGTGAGCCCATCCACCATGTCCACTCCCTCGCACGGCCACCAGACACTCACCCTCCAGGGCCTGCGCTTCGACGCCAACCTGGGCATCCTCGAGCAGGAAAAAACGGCGCCCCAGCCGATCCTGGTCGACGCCGAACTCAATCTCGGCCCCCAGCCGCTGCTGCCGCAGGACGACGACATCTTCCACGTGCTCGACTACCGCAAGGTGCGCCGCATCATCATCGACGAGTGCACCGCCGAGCACGTCAACCTGCTGGAGAGCCTGATCGGCAAGCTGGCGCAACGGCTGCTGCAGCTGCCCGGCGTGCTGGGCGTGCGCGTGAAGATCGCCAAGCTGGAGATCTTCGACGACTGCGAGGTGGCGATCCGCATGGAAGCCGGCGAGTGGTGAGCTAGCCGGACGTCCTGCATTTCTTTCAGGCGGCCGAGCCGCAGGCAACGGCTGTCTTCTTCGAGGCGACAGGCCACATGCGCACCCCCAGCGCCCCGAGCGCCGACACCGAGGCCATCGCCGCCACGCCCGGCCATCCCCACTGCGCCAGCACCAGGGCACCCAGCGCGGAGCCCGTGGCCATGCCGACGAACACACCCGTGAAGAACACCGCATTGAGCCGGCTGCGTGCGCCGGGGTCGATGCCGTAGACCACAGTCTGGTGCGCGATCAGCGCGGCCTGCAGCCCGAAGTCGAAGCCGATGGCAGCGACCACGATCAGCCCCAGCCGCGCGGCGGGCATCGCCAGCAGCGGTGCGAACAGCATCGCGGCGAACGACACGGCGACCAGCGCGGCGCCCATGCGGATCACCAGCTCGGGACCGCGGCGGTCGGCAAGGCGCCCGGCGATGGGCGCGGCCAGCGCACCCGCAGCACCGGCCAGGCCGAAGGCGCCGGCGGCCGCGCTGCCCAGGTGGAACGGCGCGCCATGCAGCATCACCGCCAGCGTCGACCAGAAGGCGCTGAAGCCCACCGACAGCAGGGCCTGCGCGAAAGTCGCGCGACGCAGCGCGCCATGGCGCTTCCAAAGGCCAGCCAGCGAACCCAGCAGCGCGCCGTAGCCCAGGTGCGTGGTCGGGCGCAGGCGCGGCAGCCCGCGTGCGGCGGCAGCGCCGATCAGCGCGATGCTCACGGCCGCCACGACGAACATCGCGCGCCAGCCGAAGTGCTCGGCCACGAAGCCGGCGAGCACGCGCGACAGCAGGATGCCCAGCAGCAGCCCGGTCATCACCGTGCCGACGATCCGGCCGCGATGCGCCTCGGGCGCCAGCGTGGCGGCGGCAGGCACAACGTCCTGCGCCAGCGTTGCCGCCAGGCCGATGACCAGGCTCGCCACCAGCAGCGGCGCGACCGAGGGCGAGAACGCCGCGCCCAGCAGCGCGAGCACCAGCACCGAAGC
This sequence comes from Variovorax sp. 278MFTsu5.1, assembly GCF_048305045.1. NCBI lineage: Bacteria > Pseudomonadati > Pseudomonadota > Betaproteobacteria > Burkholderiales > Comamonadaceae > Variovorax > Variovorax sp. 278MFTsu5.1. Next base: position 1,223,295 of record NZ_CP157622.1, on the reverse strand, counting down.
CTTGGCGAGGATGATGCGGCGCCGGTCGAAGCGATCGCCCAGCGGCGCGAGCAGCAGGATGCCCAGCGCATAGCCGAGCTGCGTGAGCGTGGGCACGAAGCCCACGGAGCGGGCGGAGGCGCCGATGTCGGGGCCGAGCACGCCCAGCATGGGCTGGCTGTAGTAGAGCGCCGCGACGCCGAAGCCGGCGCTGGCGGCCAGCAGCAGGATCAGCGAGCCTGGCAGCTTTTCATGCGTATTCTGAATGGAAGACATGGTGTAAACCCTTGGTTTCGAGAAGCAAGGGCTGGAGTTTGCGGGCCGTCCTCCTATGGAGGTAGCCCTGCGGGCCGAACAATTGATATACGCTCGACGCATGGCCACACTTCTCCCGCCCCCTCCCCCGGCCGACCGCATCGAGCTGATGCAGACCTTCGTGCGCATCGTCGAGGCCGGCAGCCTGTCAGCCGCCGCGGCCCAGATGGACACCACCCAGCCCACAGTGAGCCGCCGCCTGCAGGCCCTCGAACGCTCGCTGGGCGTGCGGCTGCTGCAGCGATCCACCCACGCGATGAAGCTCACGGAAGACGGCGAGCGCTGCTTCGACCGCGCCAAGGAACTGATCCTGAGCTGGAGCGCCTTCGAGGCCGAACTGCGCGGCGTCGGCGACCAGCCCGAGGGCCGGCTGCGCGTGGTGGTGCCGCATGCCTTCGGGCAGCAGCTGCTGGTCGGGCCGCTGGCCACATATCTGCAGCGCCATCCGCAGGTGACGGTCGAATGGCTGCTGCACGACAGCCCGCATGACGAAACGCCCGACTTCATCGCCGAGGGCGTGGACTGCGCGATCCGCGTGGGCGAGGTGACGGACCCCAACGCCGTGGCGATCCGCCTCTTCGAGGTGCCGCGCATCGCGGTCGGGGCGCCGTCGCTCTTCGGGGGCGGCACGCCGGTGCCGGCGCACCCCGCCGAGCTCGAGGCCCTGCCCTGGCTGGCGGCGCGCAATTTCTACCGGACCGAAGTCGTGTTCACGCACGAAGGCACGGGCGAGGTGTACCGCGTGCCCATACGCCCGCGCATGATCACCGACAGCCTCTACGCCCTGCGCAGCGCGGCCGTGCTGGGCGTGGGCGTCGGGGTGTCGTCGGCCTGGATGCTGACCGAGGAGCTGGAGGCGGGCCGGCTGGTGCACCTGGCGCCGCAATGGCTCGGGACGCCGGCGCCGGTCTACATCGTGTACCCGTACGCGCGCTTCTATCCGGCGAGGCTGCGGCTCTTCGTGGAGGCGATGCGGCAGGCCTTTCCGGAGTCGCCGCTGCCTGGAACCGGAAAAGCCGGGAAGGCCGGAAACGGGCCGGATGGCGGGTGAAATGGGGATCGGGGACAATCACCCCCTTCCCCCGACTCCCCGAAGCAGCCTGCCCATGAACGCCGTCTGGATCGACGAGGCGCCCGCCACCGCCGACGCCACCGCTCCCTCTCCCGCCAACTCCATGAAGATCGAGCGCGAGACGCACAAGCTCGAGAAGCGCCTGTGCCGCCAGGTCGGGCAGGCGATCGTCGACTACAACATGATCGAGGAGGGCGACAAGGTCATGGTGTGCGTCTCGGGGGGCAAGGACAGCTACGCGCTGCTCGACATCCTGCTCAAACTGAAGGCGCGCGCGCCTATCCACTTCGACATCGTCGCGGTCAACCTCGACCAGAAGCAGCCCGGCTTTCCCGAGGAGGTGCTGCCCAAGTACCTGAGCGAGCTGGGCGTGGACTTCCACATCGAGAACCAGGACACCTACAGCATCGTCAAGCGCGTGATTCCCGAGGGCAAGACCACCTGCGGCCTGTGCAGCCGGCTGCGCCGGGGCATTCTTTACCGCGTGGCCGACGAGCTGGGCGCCACCAAGGTCGCGCTGGGCCACCACCGCGACGACATGCTGCAGACCTTCTTCCTCAACATGTTCTTCGCCGGCAAACTGAAGAGCATGCCGCCCAAGCTGGTGAGCGACGACGGCAAACATGTCGTGATCCGCCCGCTGGCGTATGTGTCCGAGAAGGACACCATCCGCTGGGCCCAGCACCGCGAGTTCCCGATCATTCCGTGCACGCTGTGCGGCAGCCAGGAGAACCTGCAGCGCAAGCAGGTCGGCGAAATGCTGCGCGAGTGGGACAGGAAGTATCCCGGCCGCGTGGAGAACATGTTCACCGCACTGCAGAACGTGGTGCCTTCGCACCTGCTCGACGGAACGCGGCACGACTTCAAGGGTCTGAAGGCGACCGGCGTGGCGGACGACGAGGGCGACAAGGCCTTCGACCCGCCTTCCTTCGATCTGCTCTCCCAGGCACCTGCCGCCCTGCGCATCGTCCAGGGCTGAACGGGCAACCCAGGGGAATTTGGGGCACCAGTGCCCGGAGACCCTCATGAAATCTGCCATCTCGGCTCTTCTTCTCGCCGCCAGCCTGACGGGCTGCGCCACCTCCTGGGTGGTCGACAGCGACGTGAAGAGCTTCGCCTCCCCCGGCGCCATCGCGCCCGGCGCCACCTACCGCTTCGACCGCCTCCCCTCGCAACAGGCAGACGGCGCGCGGCAGGAGTCGCTCGAAGCCATGGCCGGCGCGGCGCTCGACCAGGTCGGCCTGCGCCGCGACGACGCCAAGGCCCAGTACACCGCGCAGATCGGCGCGCGCGTGACGGCCGGCCTCTCGCCCTGGGCCGATCCTTGGCTCTACAACGGCCCCTGGGGCTACGGCTACGGCGGCTATGGCTACTACGGCCGGCGCTGGTACGGCAGTGGCTGGTACGGTGGCCCGGCGTTCGCGCCGCCCGCCAACCCCTGGTACGAGCGCGAGGTGAGCATCGTGCTGCGCGAGGCGGCCACCAACCGCGTGGTTTACGAGACCCGCGCCCGCAACGATGGCCCCTACACGTCGAGCGCGGCGATCCTGCCGGTGATGTTCCAGGCGGCGCTTCAGGGCTTCCCGAATCCGCCGCAGGGCGAGCGCCGGGTCAACATCGAGCTGCAGACCGGGCAGCAGGCCAAAAAGTAGCGCCTTCTAGAATTCCCCGGATGGAAGAACCCACCCGCCTGATCGCCGTACGCCACGGAGAGACCGCCTGGAACGTCGACACCCGTATCCAGGGCCAGCTCGACATCGGGCTCAACGCCACCGGCGTGTGGCAGGCACGGCGCGCGGGCGCGGCGCTGGCCGACGAGCCCATCGGCGTCGTCTACGCCAGCGACCTCTCGCGCGCCTGGCAGACCGCCCAGGCCATCGCCGAGCCCCACGGCCTGGCCGTGCAGCCCGAGCCGCGCCTGCGCGAGCGCGCCTTCGGCAAGTTCGAGGGCATGAGCTTCGCGGAGATCGAGGCCACGCTGCCGGTGCAGGCCAAGCGCTGGCGCGAGCGCGATCCCGAATTCGAGCCCGAGGGCGGCGAGAGCCTCCTGACCTTCCGCGACCGCGTGACGGGCGTTGCTTCCGAACTGGCCGCGCGCCACCCGGGCGAGCTGGTGGTGCTGGTGGCGCACGGCGGCGTGATGGACGTGCTCTACCGCGCAGCCACGCGCCAGGAGCTTCAGGCGCCGCGCACGTGGCAGCTGGGCAACGCGGCCATCAACCGCATGCTGTGGACGAGCGAGGGGTTCAGCCTCGTGGGGTGGAGCGATACGACGCACCTCACGGACGGTGCTCTGGACGAAACGACTGCCTGAGAGCGGGAGCGGGATCGGACCGCCGAACGCGGAGGACGCAGAGGACGCGAAGGTTTCGCGAAGGGCGCGAAAGAAAACCTTGAAAGGTTTCCTGGTTTCGCGACTTTTGCGTAGCTTTTGTCTTCCTTCTGCGTTCGGCTGCCCGCTCCCGCGTTCCCGCTTTCAGGCGTGCGAGTGCTGTGCGTGGGCTGCCTCCGCCTGCGCTTCACCCGGCAGGTCCACCATCGGCCCGGTGCCGCTGTAGCGGTCCAGCGCGAGGTAGATCGCGGGCGTGATGTACAGCGTGATCACCTGCGAGAAGATCAGGCCGCCCACCACCGCCACGCCCAGCGGCTGGCGCAGTTCGGCGCCGGCGCCCAGGCCCAGTGCGAGCGGCAGCGCGCCCATGAGCGCGGCCAGCGTGGTCATCAGGATCGGGCGAAAGCGCAGGCGGCAGGCCTCGCGGATCGCGTCCACCGGCTTCATGCCCTCGGTGCGCTGCGCTTCCAGGGCGAAGTCGATCATCATGATCGCGTTCTTCTTCACGATGCCGATCAAGAGCAGGATGCCGATGGTGGCGATCAGCGTGAGGTCGAAGCCGAAGATCTTCAGCGAGATCAGCGCGCCCACCGCGGCCGAGGGCAGGCCCGCGAGGATGGTGATCGGGTGGATGTAGCTCTCGTAGAGCACGCCCAGCAGCACGTAGATGACCAGCACCGCCAGCACCAGCAGCACGGCCTGGCTCGACTGCGAACTCTGGAACACCGCCGCGTCGCCGCCGTAGGTGGTGATGATCGACGGCGGCATCTTCAGCTCGCTCTTGAACTGGTCGATCTTCGCGGTCGCGTTGCCCAGCGGCACGTCGGGCGCGAGGTTGAACGACACCGTCACCGCCTGCAGCTGGCCCTGGTGGTTGACCGCGGTCGGCCCCACGGTGCGCTTGACGGTCGAGAAGGCCGACAGCGGCACCAGCTTGCCGGTGGTGCTGCGCACCGACAGGCGCGAGACGTCTTCCTCGAACTGGCGGTCGTCGTCGGCGGCCGAGAGGATCACCTGGTAGGTGTTGCTCGCACCGTAGATGCTGCCGATCTGGCGGTCGCCGTACGCGTTGTAGAGCGCGGTGCGCAGGTCGCCCACGGCCACGCCGAGCACGCCGGCCTTGTCGCGGTCGATGTCGAGGGTGGCCTGCAGGCCGCGGTTCTGCGAGTCGCTGGTGACGTCGCGAAAGTCGGGGTCGGCGCGCATGCGTTCCATGAGCCGCGTGGCCCACGGCACCATCTCGCCGGCGTTGACGCTCTGCAGCGTGTACTGGAAGCGCGCCTTGCTCTGCCGTCCGCCCAGGCGCAGGTTCTGCACCGGCTGCATGTAGACGGCGATGCCCGGGATTTCGCGGAAGCGCTGGCGCAGCGACTCGAGCACCTTCGACATCTGCGGACGCTCACCGCGCGGCTTGAGCACGGCGAACAGGCGGCCGGAGTTCTGCGTGGCGGTGGGCCCGCCCACGCCGACGAAGGAGCTCACGTAGTCGACGCTGGGGTCGTCCTTGAGCGCGGCGGCCACGCGGTCCTGCAGCGCCTTCATGGCGGTGAAGGAGATGTCTTCGGCCGCCTCGGTGGTGATCTGGATCTGGCCGATGTCCTCCTCGGGGAAGAAGCCCTTCGGGATGGTCGCGAACAGCCAGCCGGTGACGACGAAGGTCAGCGCCGCCATCAGCAGCATCACCTTGCGGTGACCCAGCGTCCAGTCCAGCGTGCTCATGTAGGTCGCGTGCACCTTGCGGTAGCCGCGCTCGAAGGCACGGCCGATGGCGGTGCCGGGCTCGGGGTGTTCTTCCTCGTGGTCCATCGCGCCTTCCTTGCGCGGGACCTGCCTGAGCAGGCGGCTCGCGAGCATCGGCACCAGCGTGAGCGACACCACCGCCGACACCAGCACCGCCAGCGCCACCACCACGGCGAACTCGTGGAACAGCAGGCCGATCACGCCCGGCATGAAGAAGATCGGGATGAACACGGCCACCAGCGAGATGGAGATGGACACGATGGTGAAGCCCACCTCGCGCGCGCCGCGCAGCGCCGCCGCGAACGGATCCATGCCCTTTTCGACGTAGCGCATGATGTTCTCGAGCACCACGATGGCGTCGTCCACCACCAGGCCCACCGCAAGCGTGATGCCCAGCAGCGAGATGTTGTCCAGGCTGTAGCCGAAGGCATAGAGCAGCGCCACCGCGCCGATCAGCGAAATGGGGATGGTCGCGGCCGGGATCAGCGTGGCCACCAGCCGGTGCAGGAACAGGAAGATCACCAGCACCACCAGCGCGATGGTGCCCAGCAGCGTGAGCTGCACGTCGTGCACCGCCTCGCGGATCGAGAGGGAGCGGTCGTTCACCATGTGGATCTCCACCGACTGAGGCAGCTCCGCCTTGAAGCGTGGGATGAGCGCGCGCACCGCGTCGACGACCTGCACGGTATTGGCGTTGGGCTGGCGCTGAACGGCCAGCGAAATGGACGCCTGTCCGTTGAAGCTGCTGGCGGTCTTCACCGACTCGAAGCTGTCCTCGACGGTGGCCACCTCGTCCAGCCGCACGGGCGCGCCATTGCGCTGGCCGACGATCAGCTTGGCGAAGTCGGCCGCCTTCATGAGCTGGCGGTTGGCCTGGATGGTGAGCGTCTGGCGCGGGCCGTCGAGCACGCCCACCGGCGTGTTGGCGTTGGCGGAGTTCACCGCCCTGGCCAGCTCGTCGAGCGTGATGTTGCGCGCGTTGAGCAGGTCGGCGTTGGCCTTGATGCGCACGGCGAACGCCTTGCGCCCGTACACGCTCACCTGCGCCACACCGTCGATGGTCGAGAGCGTGGGCGAGATCAGGTTCTCGGCGTAGTCGTTGAGCTCCGACGGGTTCATCGACGGCGAGATCAGCGCGATGAAGAGCACCGGCGCGTCGGCCGGGTTCACCTTGCGGTACGAGGGCAGCTGCGTCAGCTCCTGCGGCAGCTGGCGCTGGGCGCGCAGCAGCGCGGCCTGCACGTCGACGGCGGCGGCGTCGATGTCGCGGCTGCTCACGAATTCGAGCGTGAGCGAGGTAACGCCCTGCGTGTTCACCGAGCTGATGGTCTGCAGGCCGGGGATGGTCGAGAACTGCTTTTCGAGCGGCAGCGCGACCGATGAGGCCATGGTGTCCGGACTGGCCCCGGGCAGCTGCGCGTTGACGTTGATGACCGGCGTGTTGTAGCTGGGCAGCGCGGCAACGGGGATGCTGAAGTACGCGAAGATGCCGATGACGACCACGGCGGCGGACAGCAGCACCGTCATCGCCGGACGGCGGATGCAGAGCTCCGAGATGTTCATGCGCGTTCCTGGCGCGGCGGCTTGATGTCGGTGCCGTCGGTAGATGCGGCGCTGCCGGGCGTGACGCCCGTGGTGCCGTTCACCGGAGCACCTGGGGCCGTGCCCGGCGCCTTCGCATCCACGCGCACCTTGCCGCCCGGGCGCACGTTCTGGCTGCCCTCGATCACCACCTGCTCGCCGGGCTCGATGCCGCTCACCGCCACCTGCGTGCCGAAGGTGTGCAGCGCCTTCACCTTGCGGCGCGTGGCGGTCTTGGCCTGGTCGACCACGTACAGCGATGCACCGTCGGACAGCATCATCAGCGCCGCGGCCGGCACCACGGTGACGCCGTTGAGCGTGCGCACCGTGATGCGCGTGCCCACGAACTGCCCCGGCCACAGGCTCTGGTCGGCATTGGCGAACACGGCCTTGGCGCGCACGGTGCCGATCTGCGGATCGACGGTGTTGTCGACGAAATCGAGCGTGCCGGTCAGCGGCTCCCTGCGGCCGGTGACGACGGCCTCGACCTTGGAGCGCGAGCGCGCGGCCTCCAGCAGGTCCTGCAGGTTGCCTTCGGGCACGGGGAAGCTCACGGCGATCGGGTCGAGCTGGGTGACCGTGACCAGCGACAGCGTCGGCTGCACCAGCGTGCCCGGGTAGATGTTGACCGCGCCGATGCGCCCCGCGATGGGCGCGCGCAGCGTGGCATAGCCCAGCGCCACCTGCGCCGACTGCACGGCCGCGCGGTCGGCGGCCACGGCGGCGCGCTGCGCCTCGAGCTGCGAGAGCGTGGCGTCGGCCGCGCTCTTGGCGATGAAGTTCTGCGCCACCAGTTCCTGGCTGCGTTTGTACTGCCGCTCCAGGTCGGCCAGCGTGGCCTCGTCCTTCTTCTGCTGCGCCTTCGCGCGCGCGAGGTTGGCCTGGTCGTTGCGGTCGTCGAGCGAGAAGAGCAGCTGGCCGGCCTTGACGAACTGGCCTTCCTTCACATGCACCGCGCTCACCGTGTTGGTCACCTGCGGGCGCAGGTCGACGCTGTTGAGGGACACCACGCTGCCGTTGACCTGCACGGTCACGGGCACGTCCTGCTTCTTCGCCGTGGCCAGCGTCACGAGCGCCGCAGCGCCACCGCCCGCCGGTGCGCCGCCAGCGGCCGGGGCCTTGGCGTTCTTCGCAGCGGACTTGTCTGCGGACATGCTCCACCACCCGCCCGCGACGGCTACGATCAACACGCCCGCAAGGGCGACGGCGACATTTTTCTTCATGGGTTCTTGTGCACTTTGGGCTGACACGGCTATTGGATCAGCGGCCGACTCCTGGTGATCATGGGTCCCGTAAAGAAATGTAAAGCAGGTCAACCGAAAGTCGCACTACTCGCTGCGGCCGGCCCGGGCCGACAGGGGCCCATCGCTAAAATCGCCGGTCCACAGCCTCTGGATAAACCCCATGAACCGCTGCAAGAAACAATCCACGAATGCTCTCACTTCCATAGCGCTTTGCACAGCAGCCATTGCGGCTGCAGGCCTTTTCCCGATCGCCGCCAGCGCACAGGACGAAGTCCCCCGCCCACAGACCCAGAACGAGTCGCTCGTGGGCGGCCGCACCTTCCCCATCGGCACCCTGCGCGGCAAGTTCATGGTGACCAACGCGCCCGACGTCGAGCTCGACGGCAGGCCCGACCGCCTGGGCGCCGGCGCGCGCATCCGCAGTGGCCAGAACATGCTGGTGATGCCCGGCGCCATCGTCGGCCAGAAGTACCTCGTCAACTACACGCGCGACGCCGCCGGGCTGCTGCGCGAGGTGTGGATCCTCACGCCCGACGAAGCCACCGCCAGCCGCGAATCGCTGGACAAGCCGTTCCTGAACATCTGGCCGTTCACCTCGAACGACACCCTCAACACGCAGTAAGCAAGCAAGAAGACGGCCGGCGCGGCGGGTCCCGCGCGCCGGCCGCCGTGCCTTCCCCTTCAAGCAGGGAGGCCACGAGAGAGAGCTCCCCATGAAAAAAGTATTCATCAAGACCTTCGGCTGCCAGATGAACGAGTACGACTCGGACAAGATGGCCGACGTGCTCAACGCCGCGCAGGGCTACGAGCCCACCCAGAACGTGGACGAAGCCGACCTCATCCTGTTCAACACCTGCTCGGTGCGCGAGAAGGCGCAGGAGAAGGTGTTCTCCGACCTCGGCCGCGTGAAGCACCTGAAGGCCAAGGGCGTGAAGATCGGCGTTGGCGGCTGCGTGGCCAGCCAGGAGGGCGAGGCCATCATCGCGCGCGCGCCTTATGTCGACATCGTGTTCGGCCCGCAGACCCTGCACCGCCTGCCCGAGATGCTGAGCGACCGCGAGCGCCTGGACCGCCCGCAGGTGGACATCAGCTTCCCCGAGATCGAGAAGTTCGACCACCTGCCGCCCGCGCGCGTCGAGGGCGCGACCGCCTTCGTGTCGATCATGGAAGGCTGCTCCAAGTACTGCAGCTACTGCGTGGTGCCCTACACCCGCGGCGAGGAAGTGAACCGCCCGCTCGACGACGTGCTCGTCGAGATCGCCGGCCTGGCCGACCAGGGCGTGCGCGAGATCACGCTGCTGGGCCAGAACGTGAATGCCTACCGCGGGAAGATGGGCGATACGGCCGAGATCGCCGACTTCGCACTGCTCATCGAGTACGTCGCCGAGATCCCCGGCATCGAGCGCATCCGCTACACCACCAGCCATCCGAACGAGTTCACGCCGCGCCTCATCGAGGCCTACGCGAAGGTGCCGCAGCTCGTGAGCCACCTGCACCTGCCGGTGCAGCACGGCAGCGACCGCATCCTGATGGCGATGAAGCGCGGCTACACCGCCATGGAATACAAGAGCACGGTGCGCAAGCTGCGCGCCATCCGCCCGGAGCTAGCGCTCAGCAGCGACTTCATCGTCGGCTTCCCCGGCGAGACCGAGGAGGACTTCGGCAAGATGATGAAGCTGATCGACGACTGCCAGTTCGACGCCAGCTTCAGCTTCATCTTCAGCCCGCGCCCCGGCACGCCGGCGGCCGCGCTGCACGACGATACGCCGCACGAAGTGAAGCTCGCACGGCTGCAGAAGCTGCAGGCCGTGATCGACGCCAACGTGAAGCGCTTCGGCCAGGCGCTGGTCGGGACCACGCAGCGCGTGCTGGTGGAAGGCGCCTCGCGCAGGGACGCGAACGAGCTCATGGGCCGCACCGCCTGCAACCGCGTCGTCAACTTCGAGGGCGACGCGCGACTCGTGGGCCAGATGGCCGACCTGCGCATCACGCGCTCGCTGGCCTACACGCTGCGCGGCGAAGTCGTCACGAACGAATCGCCGATGGCGCTCGCCCACCACTGATGGCGAAGCGTCCGTCCATCCGGGGCTCGTTCCAGCAGCTCCTGCTCTTCGCCTTCCTTCTGATCACCGCGCTGCTGGTCGGCGTGGCACTGCGCTCGGTGCTGCAGTACGACGCGCTCATGACGCAAAGCCGCGACGCGGCCGCGCGCGCGCTGCGCCTGTCGGGCGCTTCGCAGTCGCTGGCCGAGCGCAGCGCGGCCATGGAGCGCGCCGGGCGCCAGTCGCTGGTGCTGAACGACGCCGTGCTGCGCCGCCGCTTCGACGAGGCGGCGCGCGAGGCGCACCAGGTGCTCGATCGCCTGGAGAAGAACGGCCTGCCGCCCGCCGGCATCGAGATGTGGCGCACGCAGCTCGGCGTGATCGAGGGCCTCATGAGCGGCAGCGCCGACAGCGCCCTGGCCCGCGAGAGCACGATGGCGATGCAGTTCCGCGAACTCGACGCGCTCAACACCAACCTGGCGCAGCAGGCGCAGTTCCTCATCGAGACGCAGAACGATGCGCTGGCCAGGCGCATCGAGAACGCGCGCCGCCGGCTGATGCGCGAGGTGGTGGCCGCCAGCGTGCTGGCCGCGGTGCTGGCGCTGGCCTTCGGCATCTGGCTGGCGCGGCCCTTCAAGCGGCTGGAGCAGGCCATCGTCGGCCTCGGACAGAACCGGCTCGACGAGCCGATCGACATCCGCGGCCCCGCCGACGTGCGCCGCGTGTCGCAGCAGCTCGAATGGCTGCGGCTGCGCCTGACCGAGCTCGACGCCGACAAGGCCCGCTTCCTGCGCCACGTGTCGCACGAGCTGAAGACGCCGCTGGCTGCGCTGCGCGAGGGCGTGTCGCTGCTCGAAGACGGCGTGACCGGGCCGCTGAACCCGGCGCAGCTGGAGGTGGCGCAGATCCTCAACCAGAACACGGTGGCGCTGCAGGGCCAGATCGAGGCGCTGCTGCGCTTCAATGCCGCCGCCTTCGAGGCACGCGAGCTGCGCCGCGAGCGCACCGAGCTGCTGCCGCTGATCGAGGAGCAGATCGAAGGCCAGCGCCTGCAGTGGCAGTCGCACGGCCTGCGCGTGCGCGCCGAGGGCGAGGCGGTCACCGTCACGGTCGACCGGGCCAAGCTCGGCACCGCCATCGCCAACCTGCTGAGCAACGCCATCCGCTTTTCGGTAACGGGAGGTGTCATCACGCTGGCCGTGTCGCAGACACCGGAAGCGGTGCACATCGACGTGAACGACGCCGGGCCGGGCATCGCCGAGGGCGACCGCGACCGAATCTTCGAACCCTTCTTCCGCGGCGAGCGCCAGCCCGAGCACACGGTGAAGGGCACGGGCATCGGACTTTCCATCGTGCAGGAGTACATTGCAGCCCACGGGGGCCGCATCACACTGCAGCCCGGCGGTCCCGGTGCCCACTTCCGCATCGAGCTGCCGCGCACGGCCTGACCACCCCGGCATCCCCTTTCCAGAAAAACCGTCCGAACGCCTCGCGTCCTTCTTCGACCCATGTCTTTTCCGTTCGTCCGCCGTTCCTCCTTCGCCGGGGCGATGACCGTGCCTTTCGTCCTGCTGCTGGCCGCCTGCGCCTCGCAGCCCAAGCCGCCCGCGGAGGCCGATGCGCTGCCGCCGCCGCCGGTCGTGCCCCGCGTGATGCCGGTGGAGGCCGAACCCAAGGCGCCGGCCACGCAGCCCGCCGCCTCGCTCTTCACGACGATGCTGCAGGGTCCGGTGTCCTCGATGCTGTCGTACGCCGACAAGATTCGCCCCCTCAACGGCGCCGACCTGAGCGCCGAGATCGCCCGCGTGGGCGACCCCGGCGACTCGCCAACCGCGCAGATGCAGGTGGCGCTGCTGCTCTCGCAGACGCGCGTGCCGGCCGACCTGGCGCGCGCGCTGGGCCTGCTGCAGCGGGTGATCTCCAACCCCGCGCCCGAAGCGCAGGCGCTGCAGCCGCTGGCGCGCGCACTCGCTGCCCGCTATGTCGAGCAGCGCCGCGTGGAGGACGACCGCGACAAGCAGGTGCAGCAGCTGCGCGACAGCCAGCGCCGCATCGACCAGCTCAACGACCGCATCGAAGCCCTGCGCGCCATCGAGCGCAGCTTCGCGCGGCCCAACAGCAACCCGGCGTCGGCCGTGCCCGCCGCGCCGCCCAACGCAGGCAAACCCAATCAATGAGCACCACCGGCGCCCGCCTCCTCGTGGTCGATGACGACCCGGACATGCTGCGGCTGCTCTCGATGCGGCTGAGCTCGGCGGGCTACCAGGTCACGGCCGTCACTTCGGCCGAGACTGCGCTCACGCAGCTCGAGATCGAGCACCCGCAGCTGGTGCTGAGCGACGTGCGCCTGCCCGGGCGCGACGGCCTGCAGCTCTTCGACGAGATCCGCAAGCGCCATCCCTCGCTGCCGGTGATCCTGCTGACCGCGCACGGCACCATTCCCGACGCCGTGGAAGCCACCGCGCGCGGTGTCTTCACCTACCTGACCAAGCCCTACGACGGGCGGGAACTGCTCGAGAAGATCGCGCAGGCCCTGGCGCTCGGCGCCCCCGCCGCCACGCCGAGCAAGGCCGGCGACGACAGCTGGCGCTCCGAGATCGTGAGCCGCAGCAACCGCATGGCCGAACTGCTGGCCGAGGCGCGCATGGTCGCCAAGTCCGACGCCTCGGTGCTGCTGCGCGGCGACTCCGGCGCCGGCAAGGAAATGCTGGCGCGCGCCATCCACAAGGCCAGCGCGCGCGCCGACAAGCCTTTCGTGGCGGTCAACTGCGGTGCCATTCCCGAGGCGCTGCTCGAATCGGAGCTCTTCGGCCACATGAAGGGCGCCTTCACCGACGCCCACGCCAATCACAAGGGCCTGTTCCAGCAGGCCGACGGCGGCACGCTGCTGCTGGACGAAATCGGGGACATGCCGCCCGCGCTGCAGGTCAAGCTGCTGCGCGTGCTGCAGGAGCGCGCGGTGCGGCCGCTGGGGGCGAGCCAGTCGATCCAGGTCGACGTGCGCATCGTCTCGGCCACCCACCGCGACCTCGACGCCGCGATGGAAGCCGGCCAGTTCCGCGAGGACCTGTATTACCGCCTGAACGTGGTGACGCTCACGCTGCCGCCGCTGTCGGCGCGCCGCGAAGACATTCCGCTGCTGGCCAACCACTTCCTGCAGCGCCTGTCGACCAAGTACGGCAAGCGGCTCTCGGGCTTCGCGCCCGAGGCGCTGAAGGCGCTGACCATGGCCGCCTGGCCGGGCAACGTGCGACAGCTCTACAACGTGGTGGAGCAGGTGTGTGCGCTGTCGAGCTCGCCGCTGATCCCGCTGGCGCTGGTGCAGCGGGCGCTGCGCGTGCCGACGGTGGAGGTGCAGACCTACGCCGAGGCCAAGCAGCGTTTCGAGCGCGATTACCTCGTCGGCCTGCTCAAGCTGACGGACGGCAATGTGGCCGACGCAGCCCGCCTGGCAGACCGGAATCGCACCGAGTTCTACCGGCTTCTGCAGAAGCACGAGCTCACCCCCGGCCACTTCAAGGCCGACGCTGTCGCTGGCGGTGGAGACGCTGTCGCCGAGTAGCGACGCCGCTAAGTTGTTGATTTTCTTGACCTAAGCCCGCCAGTCACCCAGGCTTGTCGGGATTCGGCGACAAAAACAGGGGTTTGGAGGCCCTCCGGCGGCCTTTCTCCACGAAAAATGCTCTCGAACACGCCCAAGTCGTTGATCTGAAAGCGTTTTTCCAGCCTGGCACAGGGTTTGCCCCTGTACCGGCATGACAGCACTTACCAGCCCATCTTTCGCACTGCGCCAGCAGCGCGACGGCCTGCGTCAAAAGCAGTTTTCCCCCTCGCGGCCCCGTGCCGCGGGCCATTCGCTGGCCGCGCTCGCAAGCGCCGGCGGCGCCTCCTCCGACTGTGTCTTCAAGCGCCTTCCGGCCATTGGCGACACCCCCTCCCTCGACAAGCAACGTTGGTAAACCGCATGAAGCCGAACGACTTCTCCCAACTGAACGTGCTGGCCGACACCGATTTCTCGCGCCGCAGCCAGGTTCGCGAAGAACGCCATCCCAACTCCGTCACCGCTCCGCCGGTCAACCGCGGCTCCATGACGCCGCGTCCTTGGCGCGGTTTCTGGAACAGCCTCGGCACCGCCGCGCTGGTCAAGCTCGGCGCGGGCCGTGACGCCGAAGCCGGCGCTCACCCCGTCAACGAAACGAAGCAGCCCTGGCAGCGCGCCGCCGCCCGCCGCCGCTTCGCCTTCATGATGCTCACGCTGCTGAGCACCGTGATCGCGTCCTCGCTCTTCGCCAGCGTGCAGCCCGACTACGACAACCTCTGGCTCGAATACGGCCAGATCGGCCTGTACGGCCTGCTCTCGGGCTGGGTCGTGACCGGCTTCGTGACCGCGCTCATGGGCTTCTACGTTTCCGTGCGCGGTGACAAATACTCCCTCTCGGCGAAGCAGGTGGCCCACCACCCGATGAACCCCGAGGCACGCACCGCGATCATCATGCCGATCTGCAACGAGGACGTGGCCACCGTGTTCGCCGGCCTGCGCGCCACCTGCGAATCGGTCGCGGCCACCGGCCACGCCAGGCAGTTCGACGTGTTCGTGCTGTCCGACAGCTACAACCCCGAGACCGCCGCCGCCGAGCGCGCCGCCTGGGAAGACCTGCGCGCCGCGCTGGCCGAGAGCCCCAACCAGCCGCAGGTCGAGGTCTACTACCGCCTGCGCACCCGCCGCACGCACCGCAAGGCCGGCAACGTGGCCGACTTCTGCCGCCGCTGGGGCAAGGACTACCGCTACATGGTCGTGCTCGACGCCGATTCGGTGATGAGCGGCGACTGCCTGACCTCGATGGTCAAGCTGATGGAAGCCAACCCCACCGCCGGCATCATCCAGACCGCGACGCAGGCCATCGGCCACGTCACGCTGCACGCCCGCGCTCAGCAGTTCGCCTCGCGCGTCACCGGCCGCCTTTTCACGCTGGGCATGCAGTTCTGGCAACTGGGCGAGTCGCACTACTGGGGCCACAACGCGATCATCCGCGTCGAGCCCTTCATGAAGCACTGCGCGCTGGCCCCGATCAAGGGCACCGGCGGCATGTCGGGCGGCATCATGTCGCACGACTTCGTCGAAGCCGCCCTGATGCGCCGCGCCGGCTACCACGTGTGGCTGGTGTCCGACCTGGTCGGCAGCTACGAACAGCAACCGCCGGACCTGCTGGCCGAACTCCAGCGCGACCGCCGCTGGTGCCAGGGCAACCTGCAGAACGCCCGCCTGATGGCCGAACCCGGCATCCACTCCGTGCACCGCGCGATGTTCGTGACCGGCACCATGGCTTACGTCTCGGCCCCGCTGTGGCTCGCGTTCCTGACGCTGGGCACGGCCCTGTGGCTGAGCGGCTCGAGCCTGGTCTCCAGCTGGAGCGTGCTGCCCGCCGAACTGGCCGGCCTGTGGGTCTGGACCCTGTGCCTGCTGTTCCTGCCGCGCGTACTGGGTATCGCCGCCGTGCTGATGCGCGGCGAGCAGCGCCAGTACGGTGGCCTCTGGGGCCTGGTGAAGAGCTCGGTGATGGAAGCCGGCCTGGCGATCGTGCAGGCACCGGTGCGCATGCTGGCTCATTCGCTCTTCGTGCTGGTCGCCCTCACCGGCATCAAGCTCGACTGGAAGTCGCCCCCGCGCGAAGCCGCCGCCGTGCCGTGGAAGGTCGCTGCCTCGCAGCTGGCGCCCATGACGCTGGTGATCGCGATGCTGGCCGCAGGCGTCGCCATGATCGACCCGAGCGCGCTGGTCTGGCTCATGCCCGTCGGCCTGCCGCTGCTGCTGGCGATCCCGCTGACCGTGCTGACCAGCCAGATCGCGCTGGGCACCACGCTGCGCGACCGCGGCTACCTGCTGATTCCCGAGGAATCGCGCTCGCCGGCCGTGCTGCGCCGTGCATGGATGCACGCGCTGCGCCTGGCGCGTCCGGCAGCTCTCGCGACGGCCTGATGCGCTGAAGCTCCGCCCTCCGAAAGAAGCCGGCCACTGCGCCGGCTTTTTTCATGGCGCGCTATCGCTAGAATCGCCGACTCTTTTTTCATCCACCCACGGATCCCCCTCGATCCACAGGAGCGCCAAGTGCCCCGTCTCGCCGTCATCACCCTCTGACGCCGACAACGCCGCTTCATTGCCGGTCATGTCGGGCGCCAAGCTGCGCTTTCCGCTGACCGCAATCCGCTTCTTCCAGCTTTCCAGCTTCGCTCCCGCACGTTGTCGGTTCTTCCTGGTTCCAACCGGAGAACAAACGTGTTTCCCCTCTCTTCTTCTCTTTCATCGATCCCGCTGCTCAAGTACCCGCGTACTGCGCACCTGGAAGGCTCCCGGCTGCAGGCCGGCGACAGCGACGACGGCCAGGCGCCGCTGTCGGAACTGCAAGGCATGCATGTCGTCATCGAGGAAAAGCTCGATGGCGCCAATGCCGCCGTGTCGTTCACTTCCGCAGGCGAACTGCTTCTGCAGTCGCGCGGCCACTACCTAGCGGGCGGCGCCGGCGAGCGGCAGTTCAACCTCTTCAAGCACTGGGCCGCCGCGCATGAGGCGGCGCTGCTGGAGCAGCTCGAAGACCGCTATGTGATGTACGGCGAATGGTGCTTCGCCAAGCACAGCTGCTGGTACGACCGGCTGCCGGCCTTCTTCCTGGAGTTCGACATCTATGACCGGCAGTCGCAGTGCTTCCTCTCGACGCCGGCGCGGCATGCGCTGCTCGAAGGCAGCCCGGTGCTGCCGGTGCCCGTGCTCTACGAAGGCGAGATGCCGCGCCAAGCGAAAGCATTGCAGGCGCTCGTGCGGCCCTCGCTGGCCCGCAGCGCAAGCTGGAGGTCCGCCTTCGAAGCTGCGGTGGCGCAGGAAGGCCAGCCGCTCGATCTGGTTCGGCAGCAGACCGACCTGTCCGACCTCGCCGAGGGCCTGTACCTCAAGACCGAGTCCAACGGCCAGGTGACGGGCCGCTACAAGTGGGTGCGCCCGGACTTCGTCCAGACCATCCTCGACTCGGGCTCGCACCACAGCCGACGGCCGGTACTGCCCAACCAGCTCGCGCCGGGCGTGGACCTCTACGCGCCGACGCCGCAGCTGACATGGCAGGACCTGGGCCTGCGCACATTGCGCGATCCGGCCGAACTGACGACCACGGGGAGAAAGCGATGAACTTCGACGACCTGCGCGCCCTGGTGCCCGAGCCCGGCAAGGACACCGACTGGGCGCAATGCTGCGATCTGCTGCCGGCCCTGCTGCGCCTCGAAGAGACGCCGCAGGACCCGTACTACCACGCCGAAGGCAACGTCGGCATCCACACGCGCATGGTGCTCGACGCCCTGATGCAGGACGAGCACTACCGCCGCGCCGATGCCGACGGCCGCTTCGTGCTGTTCATGGCCTGCATGCTGCACGACATCGCCAAGCCCGACACCACGGTGATCGACGAGGCCAGCGGCCGCATCGGCCAGCCGGGCCACTCGCGCCGGGGCGCGGTCGACGTGCGCGTGCTGATGTGGAAGGCTCGCGTGCCTTTCGCGCTGCGCGAGGCGGTGTGCCGGATCATCGCGGTGCACCAGCTGCCATTCCACGCCTTCGCCTCGCGCAAGGGCGTGCGGCCGGAGTGGCTGGTTCACAAGCTCTCGTGGGAGCTGAGCCTGCCCGACCTGTGCTGCGTGGCGCGCTGCGACATGCTCGGGCGCCACTACGAGAAGCGCGCGGACAGCATGGCCGACATCGCGCTCTTCGAGCAACTGGCGCAGGAGGAAGGCTGCTGGGAAGGCCCTCGGAAGATGGCCGACGCCCACACGCGCCTGGCCTACTTCCGCGGCGCCGACACCAGCCCCGACTACCCGCTGTTCCAGAACGCCGGATCGCAGGTGACGGTGATGTGCGGCCTGCCCGCCAGCGGCAAGAACCACTGGGTGGCGCAGCACCGCAAGGGCTGGCCGGTGGTGTCCTTCGACGATGCCCGCGCCGAGCTCGGCCTGAAGCACGGCGAGAACGACGGCCTCGCCGCGCACCACGCGGTCGACCAGGCGAAGGCGCTGCTGCGCAGGCAGGAGCGCTTCGTCTGGAACGCCACGCACCTGAGCCAGCAGATGCGCACCAAGACGCTCGACCTGCTGTGGGCCTACCACGCGCACATCGAGCTGGCGTACCTGGAAGTGCCGCACGCGGAGCTGATGCGCCGCAACCGCGAGCGCGACACCACGCTGTCGAACGCGGGCATCGAGCGCATGCTGCACCGCTGGGAGCTGCCGGCGCCGGTGGAGGCGCACGAGACGGTCTACGAGGTCCAGACCTGAAAAGCAGAAGGCCCGCCGGTTCACCCCGGCGGGCCTTCTTATATATATGTGTGCGTGCGGCGTCCGCTCAGAACGGCAGCTTCGGCCCGCCGGGGCCGCCCATTCCGCCCAGGCCCTTCATGCCGCCCATGCGCTTCATCATCTTCATGAGGCCGCCGCCCTTCATCTTCTTCATCATTCCCTGCATCTGCTCGAACTCGTTGAGCAGGCGGTTCACTTCCTGGACCTGCACGCCGGCACCGGCCGCGATGCGGCGCTTGCGCGTGGCCTTCAGCAACTCGGGCTTGCGCCGCTCCAGCGGAGTCATGCTGTTGATGATGCCTTCCTTGCGGCGGATATCGCGCTCGGCGCGGCTCAGGTCGGCCTCGCTGGCCTTGGCGGCCATCTGCGTGGGCAGCTTGTCCATCAGGCTGGAGAGGCCGCCCATCTGCTTCATCTGCTGCAGCTGGCCAAGGAAGTCGTTGAGGTCGAAGCCCGCGCCGCTCTTGACCTTGGCGGCGAGCTTCTGCGCCGCCGCCACGTCGACGCCGGCCGTGACCTGCTCGACCAGCGCCACGATGTCGCCCATGCCCAGGATGCGGCCGGCGTGGCGTTCGGCGTCGAACACCTCCAGGCCGTCGATCTTCTCGCTCACGCCCGCGAACTTGATCGGCACGCCCGTCACCTGCCGCACCGACAGCGCCGCGCCGCCGCGTGAATCGCCGTCGGTCTTGGTCAGGATGATGCCGGTGAGCGGCAGCGCTTCCTTGAAGGCCTTGGCGGTATTGACTGCGTCCTGGCCCTGCATGGCGTCGACCACGAACAGGGTTTCGACCGGGTCGAGCGCGGCGTGCAGCTGCTTGATCTCGGCCATCAGCACTTCGTCGATGGCCAGGCGGCCGGCCGTGTCGACCAGCAGCACGTCGAAATAGTGGCGCCTGGCGTGGTCGAGCGCGGCGCGCGCGATGTCCAGCGGCTTCTGGTCGGGCGTGCTGGGGAACCACTCGGCGCCGGCCTGCCTGGTGACGGTCTTGAGCTGCTCGATGGCGGCGGGGCGATACACGTCGCCCGACACGGTGAGCACCTTCTTCTTGCGCTTCTCGATCAGGTGCTTGGCCAGCTTGGCGGTGGTGGTGGTCTTGCCGGCGCCCTGCAGGCCGGCCATCAGGATCACCGCCGGCGGCTGGGCCGCGAGGTTGATGTCGGAAACGCCCTCGCCCATGGTGGCGGCGAGCTCGCGGTTGACGATGCCCACCAGCGCCTGGCCCGGCTTGAGCGAGCCCAGCACTTCCTGGCCGAGCGCCTTCTCCTTCACGCGGGCGACGAAATCGCGCACGACGGGCAGGGCCACGTCGGCTTCCAGCAGCGCCATGCGCACCTCGCGCAGCATGTCCTGCACGTTGCTTTCGGTGATGCGGGCCTGACCGCTCATCGTCTTGACGAGGCGGGAGAACTTTTCTGTGAGGGCGGTGGCCATGAGGGGGATGCCTTGCTGCCCGCTATGGCGCGGGCCGGATGAGAAGCCTGGGAGACGGGAAAGAACTTGAAGCCGGGCGCCGGGAACGCAATAGCGAGACGCTAAACTCCGGCCGATGATTTTAGCGATCCCCTCCCCGCTCGGCGTGGCTCTGGGCATCGCCACCGCGGTTGCCTACGGTTTTGTCGCCGCCGCCGGCGCCAGATTCAGCCGCCAATCGACCCAATGGACGCTCGGGATCGCATGGCTGCTGCACGCCGCCGCTCTCGCCCATGGTCTCGTCGGCAGCGAACCGCGCTTCGGTTTCGCGCCCGCGCTGTCGGTCACGGCCTGGCTGGTGCTCACTGTCTACGCGGTCGAAAGCCGCATGTATCCGCAACTGAAGGTGCGTCGCGCGCTCGCCTGGCTGGGCGCGGCCGCGGTGCTGCTGGCCATCCTGTTTCCCGGCACGCCGCTGCACGTGACGGCCTCGCCGTGGCTGCCGCTGCATCTGGCGCTGGGCATCGCCTCGTACGGCCTTTTCGGCGCCGCGGTGGTGCACGCCTGGCTCATCACCCGCGCAGAGAAGCAGATCCGCCTGGCCGCGGCCGTGGAACCGCAAGGCGGCGTGCCGCTGCTCACGCTCGAGCGGCTCACCTTCCGCTTCGTCACCGCCGGCTTCGTGCTGCTGTCGGCCACGCTGCTGGCGGGCCTGCTGTTCAGCGAGCAGCTGTACGGCGCCGCCGGCCGTGCCTGGAAATGGGACCACAAGACCATCTTCTCGGTGCTCGCCTGGATCAGCTTCGCGATCCTGCTGATCGGCCGCGCCCGCTTCGGCTGGCGCGGACGGACCGCGCGCCGCGTGCTCTATGCCGGCTCGGCGCTGCTGCTGCTGGCCTACGTCGGCTCGCGCTTCGTGCTCGAAGTGGTTCTCGCGCGCCCCCCCGTCTGAAATGAAATACCTCCTCGTCCTCGCGGTGCTCTGGGTCGCGATCTGGCTCTGGCGCAAGAACCGGCGCGAAGAAATGCACGACGCCATGCGCGAGCGCGCGGCCAAGGCACGGCAACAGCAGCGCACGGCCGCCAGCCAGCCGCAGGCCATGGTGCGCTGCGCCCATTGCGGCCTGCACCTGCCGGCGACCGATGCCATCGCCGGCCCCGGCGGCGCGGTCTACTGCAGCACCGCGCACCGCGAAGCCGCCACGCAGCAATGAGCACGCCCCTGTGGTCGCGCGGCGAGCCGGTCACCGACTGGGACGTGCTCGACCAGGGCCCGGCCGAGAGCTCGGCGCTGGGCCGCCTCTGGCGCGGCTTCATGGGCGCGCGCTGCTTCGTCGCGCTGGTGCTGGTGCTGCTGCAGGGCGTGGCGTTCGCGATCGGCCAGACCATGCAGACGGCGGCCATCGCCGTCTCGGCGCTGTACCTGGCCGCGACGTGGCTGGGCATGCGCTACTCGCGCTTCCAGCCGCCGATCCGGGGCTTCGCCGCGTCGTGGCTGATGACCATCGGCATCGACCTGGCGGCCTTCGCCGCCTTGCAGGTGCTGCAGGGCGGCAACGTCAACTACACGCCGCTGTTCGCGCTGCCGGTGCTCATGAGCGCGGTGCTGGGCACCATGATCGTGAGCCTGGGCACCACTGCCACCGTCACGCTGCTGCTGCTGGCCGACGCGGGCTGGCACTGGCTGCAGCAGCCAGCCGATTCGTCGCCGCGCTTCGTGCAGGCGGCGCTCACCGGCACCGGATTCTTCGTGGTGGCGCTGCTCGCGCACGAGATGGCCCGCCGGCTGGCGCGCGAGGAAGCGGTGGCGCAGCGCAACCGCAGCAGCGCGCAGATGCAGGCGCAGGTCAACGACCTGGTGATCGAGACGCTGAGCGAAGGCGTGCTGGTAATCGACGCCGAGGGCCTGGTGCATGCGGCCAACCCCGCGGCCGACGCCATCCTCGGCCAGGGCCTGGCCAGGCTGACGCTGCCCTTCCCGCTGCATGCGCAGCCGGCCTGGCACGCACTCGCCGCGCTGGCCCGCCAGACCTTCGCGCGCCGGGCGCCGCAGACGGAGGAAATTCCGGTGGCGCAGGCGCGCGGCGCGGCGCGCGAGGTGCGCGTGCGCACTCGCCTCACGCCCGCCAGCGAGAAGCGCGCGGACAGCCTGTGCGTGATGTTCCTGCAGGACCTGCGCGAGCTCGAGGCCCGCATCCGCACCGAGAAGCTGGCGGCCATGGGCCGCATGTCGGCCGCCGTGGCGCACGAAATCCGCAACCCGCTGGCCGCCATCACGCAGGCCAGCGCGCTGCTCAACGAAGACCTGACCGACCCCGCGCACCGCAAGCTGACGAGCATGGTGCAGCACAACGCGCAGCGCCTGGCGCGCATCGTGGACGACGTGCTCGACGTTTCCCGCGCGCGCCAGCAGCGCGTGCTCTCGCTCGGCGAGCAGCTGGTGCTCGACCCTGCGGTGCAGGTGCTGGCCGAGGAATGGGTGCGCCAGACGCAGCGCAAGGGCGTGCTCATGTCGTTCGACGCGCCCGCCAGCGAGGTGCGCTTCGACGCCGAGCACCTGCGCCGGCTGATCGTGAACCTGCTGGACAACGCCTCGCGCTACGCCGGCACGCGCGAGGGCTCGATCCAGGTGCTGACCGCGCTGCAGCGCAGCGGCACCAGCCGCCCGAGCCTGATGGTGTGGAGCGACGGCGCACCGCTCGAACCGGCGGTGCAGCGGCACCTGTTCGAGCCGTTCTTCTCCTCGGAGAGCCGCTCCAGCGGCCTGGGCCTTTTCCTGTGCCGCGAGCTGTGCCGGCGGCACGGCGCCACCATCGGCTACGAGCGCCGCGCGCTGGTGCCGGGCGGGCCCGAGGGCAACGAATTCTTCGTCAGCTTCGCCCCCAGCGAAAACCGGCTGACACAATAGCGCCCGTGAGCAACTCCCCCTCTTCTTCCACCCAGCGGCCGGCGCAGATCCTGGTCATCGACGACGAGCCCGATCTGCGCACGCTGTACGAGCTGACGCTGCTGCGCGAGGGCTATCGCGTCGAGGCGGCGGGCAGCGTGTCGGAAGCCTGGCAGCACCTGGAGGCCGCGCGCTTCGACGCGGTGATCACCGACATGCGGCTGCCCGACGGGCAGGGCATGGAGATCATCCACCGCATCCAGAAGAATCAGCGCAGCGAGCGCTGCGTGGTGATGACCGCCTACGGCTCCGCCGAGAACGCGGTGGAGGCGCTGAAGGCCGGCGCCTTCGACTACCTCACGAAGCCGGTCGACCTCAAGCAGTTCCGCGCGGTGGTGGCTTCCGCCGTGCAGGCGCGGACGACGCCGCAGCCGCTGGCCAAGCCTGTGCAGGCGACGCCCGCTGGAAGCAACAGGGCCGAAGCAGAGGCGGCGCCTACGTCCGGCACCGGCATCGCCGCGCTCGACCGGCTGGTGGGCGAATCGGAGCCGATGCGGCTGGTCAAGTCACGCATCGCCAAGGTGGCGCGGGGCATGGCGCCGGTGCTGGTGCGCGGCGAATCGGGTACCGGCAAGGAACTGGTCGCGCGCGCGGTGCATGCCTGCAGCCAGCGCAGCGAAGGCCCCTTCGTCGCGGTGAACTGCGGCGCGATTCCCGAGAACCTGCTCGAGGCCGAGTTCTTCGGCGCGAAGAAGGGCTCCTACACCGGCTCCTCGCAGGACCGCGACGGCTACTTCCAGGCCGCGCGCGGCGGCACGCTCTTTCTCGACGAGATCGGCGACCTGCCGCTGGCCATGCAGTCGAAGCTCCTGCGCGCGATCCAGGAGCGCAGCGTGCGCTCGATCGGCTCGACGCAGGAAGATGCCGTCGACGTGCGCATCGTCAGCGCCACCCACAAGGACCTCCACTCCGAAGTGCAGGCCGGCCGCTTCCGGCAAGACCTTTTCTACCGCCTCAACGTGATCGAGATCGCGGTACCCGCGCTGCGTGACCGCCGCGAGGACTTGCCCGCGCTGTGCAGCGCGCTGCTCTCGCGCATCGCACAGGACGGCGGCCTGCCGGTGCCGCATCTGTCCGACGATCTGCTGCGCCGCCTCGCGCAGCATCCGCTGAATGGCAACGTGCGCGAGCTCGAGAACCTGCTGCACCGCGCGGTCGCGCTGAACGACGGCGACGAGCTGCATCTCGACCTGATGGGCGGCTTCACGGCCGCGGCCGAAGCTGCTGCGTCCTCCGCGCCGGCGCCGCTGTCGCCCATCGGTGCCGATGCGCTGGCAGTGCCGACACCGGCGCCGAGCGCACCCGTGGTGGCACCGCCCAGGGCCGCACCGCCGCCGCTGCCTTCCGACCTGCAGTCCTACCTCGACCAGCAGGAGCGCGAGATCCTGGTGCGCGCGCTGCACGAGAGCGGCTTCAACCGCACCGCGGCCGCGGCGCGGCTCGGCATGAGCCTGCGCCAGATCCGCTACCGCATCGCGCGGCTGGGCATCACCACGCCCAACGGCGACGATGGTGCGAACAGCAGCCATGCCGACGACTGAAGAAGCCCCCCCGGCGTCTGGCGACGCACTCTGGCGGGCCGGCTGGTACCGCTTCGCGAAAGCACTGCCCTCTCCCAACTTCGGGCCCCGGCCGCTGGGCGCGCAGATCGACCTCGTCGTGCTGCACTCGATCAGCCTGCCGCCCGGCGAGTACGGCGGCGACGAGGTGCAGCGGCTTTTCACCAACCGGCTCGACTGGGATGCGCACCCCTACTTCCAGGCCATACGCGGGCTGGAGGTTTCGTCGCATTTCTACGTGCGGCGCAACGGCGAACTCTGGCAGTTCGTGAGCTGCGACGACCGCGCCTGGCATGCGGGCGTGTCGTCCTGGCGCGGCCGCGAAAACTGCAACGACTACTCCATCGGCATCGAGCTGGAGGGCCTGGAAGGACAGCCCTTCGAGGAGCCTCAATACGAGACGCTCGCGAGCCTTTGCGCCGCCATCGCGCAGCATTTTCCGGTCGGGCACATCGCCGGCCACGAGCACGTCGCGCCGGGGCGCAAGCAGGACCCGGGCGCCGGCTTCGACTGGCGCCTGCTGCGCGAACAGCTCGGCTGGAATCCACAGATGTTTCCCGAGCAGGTGATCCGGCGCTAATTTTTTCAATCGCGCGGCGGCTTGCGATGCGACGCTCATGCGCCGCAGCAAAGAGAATCTTTCAAACGCGCGATGCAGCAACCATGCGCCCTGCAGGCCCAAATCGGCCTGCAAGCCACGGCCCATGCGGGTTGCAGGACCATAGGCCAGTATTCATGGGGCATCTTTGCAGGTGTTCTATTGCGGAAGTAATACCGGCAATCCTTGTATCCATTGGAAAACGCTACATCTAGTGGGTTGTACGCCCCGTGCACCCTAGATATAGTGTCCCCCGTCCGGTACCGTACACCGGTGCGGCGCCGGGCCAGGTGCCGCCATCCAACAAGAATTGCCAACTGAGAGGAAGCGAATGCAAACAGCCCTGAACCCCCAATCGACCCCGCGTGCCATCCCCTCCACGCCGTCGCAGCAGCAGCGAGACACTGCTGGCTCCCCCGCCGGCCAGAACCTGGCCCACTACCAGATCATCCGCCGCAACGGCGCCGTCGTTCCCTTCGAGCCGAACAAGATCGCCATCGCGATGATGAAGGCCTTCCTGGCCGTGCACGGCACGCAGGGCGCGGCATCGGCCAGCGTGCGCGAGACGGTCGACACGCTCACGCAGGGCGTGATCCGCGCGCTGGTGCGTTCCCGTCCGGGCGGCGGCACCTTCCACATCGAGGACGTGCAGGACCAGGTCGAGCTCGGCCTGATGCGCGGCGGCCACCATGAGATCGCCCGCGCCTACGTGCTGTACCGCGAACGCCGCACGCAGGAGCGCTCGAAGCAGGGCGAGCAGGAAGTGCCGGCCGCTCCCGCGCTGCACGTGCTGGACAAGGGCGAACTGGTCGCGCTCGACCTGAATGAGCTCAAGAGCCTGATCGAGTCGGCCTGCGAAGGCCTGGGCGACAGCATCACGGCCGCTCCCATCGTCGCCGAGACGATGCGCAACCTGTACGACGGCGTGCCGCTCGACGAGGTCTACAAGGCCTCGATCCTGGCGGCCCGTACGCTGATCGAAAAAGACCCCGACTACACCTTCGCCACCGCACGCCTGCTGCTGCACACGATCTTCAAGGAGATCATCGGCCGCGAAGTGCTGCCCGCCGAACGCGCATCCGCCTACGCCGACTACTTCCCGCAGTTCATCAAGAAGGGCGTGGACAACGACCTGCTCGACGAGAAGCTGCTGCAGTACGACCTGCCCCGCCTGGGCGCGGCCCTGAAGCCCGAGCGCGACAACCAGTTCGACTACCTCGGCCTGCAGACCCTGTACGACCGCTACTTCCTGCACGTGCGCAAGACCCGCATCGAGCTGCCGCAGGCCTTCTTCATGCGCGTGGCCATGGGCCTGTCGCTCAACGAGATCGACCGCGAAGCGCGCGCCATCGAGTTCTACGAGGTGCTGTCTTCGTTCGACTTCATGTCGAGCACGCCCACGCTGTTCAACGCCGGCACGCTGCGCTCGCAGCTGTCGAGCTGCTACCTGACCACGGTGCCCGACGACCTGGACGGCATCTATGAGTCGATCAAGGAAAACGCGCTGCTGTCGAAGTTCGCCGGCGGCCTGGGCAACGACTGGACCCGCGTTCGCGCGCTCGGCAGCCACATCAAGGGCACGAACGGCGAATCGCAGGGCGTGGTGCCCTTCCTGAAGGTGGTGAACGACACGGCCGTGGCCGTGAACCAGGGCGGCAAGCGCAAGGGCGCCGTCTGCACCTACCTCGAAACCTGGCACCTCGACATCGAGGAGTTCCTGGAGCTGCGCAAGAACACCGGCGACGACCGCCGCCGCACGCACGACATGAACACAGCCAACTGGATCCCCGACCTGTTCATGCGCCGCGTGATGGAAAAGGGCACCTGGACGCTGTTCTCGCCCTCCAACGTGCCCGACCTGCACGACCTGTTCGGCGCCGAGTTCGAGAAGGCCTACGTCGCCTACGAAGAGAAGGCTGCCCGCGGCGAGATCAAGCCGAGCCGCACCATCCAGGCCACCGATCTGTGGCGCAAGATGCTCACGATGCTGTTCGAGACCGGCCACCCCTGGATCACGTTCAAGGATGCCTGCAACGTGCGCTCGCCGCAGCAGCACGCCGGCGTCGTGCACTCGTCCAACCTGTGCACCGAGATCACGCTGAACACCAGCGACACCGAAACCGCCGTGTGCAACCTGGGTTCGGTGAACCTGCTGCAGCACCTGAAGGACGGCAAGGTCGACCAGGAGAAGCTGAAGAAGACCGTGTCGACCGCGATGCGCATGCTCGACAACGTGATCGACATCAACTACTACGCCGTGAAGAAGGCGCGCGACTCGAACCTGCGCCACCGTCCGGTCGGCCTGGGCCTGATGGGCTTCCAGGACGCGCTGTACGAACTGCGCATTCCCTACGCTTCGCAGGAAGCCGTGCAGTTCGCCGACGAGTCGATGGAAGCCATCTGCTACCACGCCTACTGGGCCTCGACCGAGCTGGCCAAGGAACGCGGCAAGTACTCAAGCTACAAGGGCTCGCTGTGGGACAAGGGCGTGCTGCCGATCGACTCGCTCGACCTGCTCGAGAAGCAGCGCGGCGGCTACGTCGAGGTCGACCGCTCGGCCACCCTCGACTGGGACGCGCTGCGCTCGAAGATCAAGGCCGACGGCATGCGCAACTCGAACTGCGTGGCGATTGCTCCGACCGCGACCATCTCGAACATCATCGGCGTGGACGCCTCGATCGAGCCCTGCTTCGGCAACCTCTCGGTCAAGTCGAACCTGTCGGGCGAATTCACCGTGATCAACCACTACCTGGTGCGCGACCTCAAGCGCCTGGGCCTGTGGGACGACGTGATGGTGATGGACCTGAAGCACTTTGACGGTTCGCTGCGCCCCATCGACCGCGTGCCGCAGGACGTGAAGGCGCTCTACGCCACCGCGTTCGAGATCGAGACCACGTGGCTGGTGGAAGCCGCCGCGCGTCGCCAGAAGTGGATCGACCAGGCGCAGTCGCTGAACATCTACATGGCCGGCGCATCGGGCAAGAAGCTCGACGACACCTACAAGCTCGCATGGCTGCGCGGCCTGAAGACCACGTACTACCTGCGCACGCAGAGCGCGACGCACGCAGAGAAGTCGACGGTGCAGTCGGGCCGCCTCAACGCGGTGTCGTCGGGCAACGGCGAAGCGACTTCTTCCTCCGGCATGAGCGCGCTCGAAGCCGCTGCTGCTGCGGCAAAGGCGCAGATGAGCGCGATTCCCGCCACCGACATCGCGTTCTGCGGCGTGGACGATCCGACCTGCGAAGCGTGCCAATAAACGCTTCGGTGCTCGCGACAACAACTCAGTGAGGTGCTCGCGAAATCGCGCGACGTTCAATCAATCAAGGCATTGACTGACATCGCGCGATGCATGCGAGCAACATAACAACCACATAAATGGCGTGCGATGTGAACGAGCACTTTGCAACTCACATCGTTACTCCGATAATTTGAGCATTGGATTTTTCTATGTTGACCTGGGACGAAGAAGTCAAGCCCTCCTTACCAAAGGATATGCAACAAGGTTTGCAGCACCACAACGCATCGACCGGCGGATTGCCCGCAGGCCGTTCGGTGGACGCTCCGGCTTCGTCTTCCGTCGCGCAACCCACCCTCCGCACCTTCAGCACGCTCGATGACGGCGCGCAGGTGCGCCCGGTTGCCACCGCCGCTCCTGCAGCAGCAACGCCCGCAGTCGCCACCCAATCCACCCAGCGCGTCAAGGCTTCGGACAAGCGCATCATCAACGGCCAGACCGACGTCAACCAGCTGGTGCCGTTCAAGTACAAGTGGGCGTGGGAGAAGTACCTCGCCACCTGTGCCAACCACTGGATGCCGCAGGAAGTGAACATGACGCGCGACATCGCGCTCTGGAAAGATCCGAACGGCCTGAGCGAAGACGAGCGCCGCATCGTCAAGCGCAACCTCGGCTTCTTCGTGACCGCCGACTCGCTGGCCGCCAACAACATCGTGCTGGGCACCTACCGCCACATCACGGCGCCCGAATGCCGCCAGTTCCTGCTGCGCCAGGCTTTCGAGGAAGCGATCCACACGCACGCGTACCAGTACATCGTCGAGTCGCTCGGCCTGGACGAGAGCGAGATCTTCAACGCCTACAACGAAGTGCCGTCGATCCGCGAGAAGGACCAGTTCCTGATCCCGTTCATCGACGCCATCAGCGACCCCAACTTCCACACCGGCACGCCCGAGGCCGACCAGAAGCTGCTCAAGTCGCTCATCGTGTTCGCCTGCCTGATGGAAGGCCTCTTCTTCTACGTCGGCTTCACGCAGATCCTCGCGCTGGGCCGCCAGAACAAGATGACCGGCGCCGCCGAGCAGTACCAGTACATCCTGCGCGACGAGTCGATGCACTGCAATTTCGGCATCGACCTGATCAACCAGCTCAAGCTCGAGAATCCCGGCCTCTGGACGGCGGAGTTCAAGGCGGAGATCAAGGCACTCTTCCTGCGTGCCGTCGAGCTCGAATACAGATACGCCGAAGACACCATGCCCCGTGGCGTGCTCGGCATGAACGCCTCCATGTTCAAGGGCTACCTGCGCTACATCGCCAACCGGCGTGCACAGCAGATCGGCCTCGAAACGCTCTTCCCGAACGAAGAAAATCCGTTCCCGTGGATGAGCGAAATGATTGACCTGAAGAAAGAGCGCAATTTCTTCGAAACCCGCGTGATCGAATACCAGTCGGGTGGTGCGCTCTCCTGGGATTGAATCTTTCGAAAAGAATTAATGAATTCAAGAATTGCCCTTGCCACCGATCGCGCCGAAGAGCGCGGCATGGACGAGGGCTCAGGTGTTCATGGTGCTGGAGCAAAGATTCCAACACCATGAATCGCTTCACGTTACCCAACGTGCGTGGAGTGCTTCAATAGGTTGATTTTTTCAACTTGATCAAGGAGAAATAGAAATGGCAACTGCAAAGAAAGCTCCGGCTAAGAAAGCCGCTGCAAAGAAGGCTCCGGCTAAGAAGGCCGTCGCCGCCAAGAAGGCTCCTGCCAAGAAGGTAGCCGCCAAGAAGGCACCGGCCAAGAAGGTCGCTGCCAAGAAGGCTCCGGCAAAGAAGGTAGCAGCGAAGAAGGCAGCACCGGCGAAGAAGGCCGCTGCCAAGAAGGCTCCTGCCAAGAAGGCCGTAGCGAAGAAGGCGCCTGCGAAGAAGGCTGCTGCCAAGAAGGCCCCGGCGAAGAAGGCCGCTGCCAAGAAGGCGCCTGCGAAGAAGGCTGCTGCCAAGAAGGCCCCTGCCAAAAAGGCTGCGGCCAAGAAAGCCGCGAAAAAGCCTGCTGCCAAGAAGCCTGCTGCGAAGAAGGCTCCCAAGGCCGCTGCTCCTGCCAAGGCTGCCGCCGTAGCGCCTGCCCCTGCGGCGCAAACGACGCTGAACCCCCAGGCAGCCTGGCCGTTCCCCACGGCCAGCAAGCCCTGAGTTTCTCAGCGGCCTTGAAGGCAAAAAGCCCGGCACCTCACGGTGCCGGGCTTTTTTTATCGCCCCTTATCGCCCTTCCAGGCGCTCTCTCAAAGAGAAGATCAGACGCCCAGCGCCTTGCGATCGATCTCGTAGTTCTGCGGGCCACGCTGCGCAATCTTGATCGCGCCGACCTTGTTGCCCAGCGCCGCGCACTGCGCGAGCGGCCAGCCCTTTTCCAGACCGAAGAGCAGCGCGCCACGCCATGCGTCGCCGCAGCCCGTGGGCTCGACCACCTCGGTGGCCACCACGCCCGGCACGTGCTCGCGCTCGCCATCGATCCAGATCTCGCAGCCCTCGGCCGCCAGCGTGACCACGAGGCCACGCACGCGCCTGGAGATCTCCGCAAGGCTCCAGCCGGTGCGCTGCGACAGCATCTTTCCTTCGTAATCGTTCACCACCACCCAGCTCGCCAGATCGACGAAATGGCGCAGCGCCTCGCCATCGAACATCGGCAGGCCCTGGCCCGGATCGAACACGAACGGGATGCCCGCTGCGGCGAACTGCTCAGCGTGCTGCAGCATCGCGTCGCGGCCATCGGGGGCGATGATGCCGAGCTTGATGTCCTCGCGCGCAGCCACCTTGGTGACGTGCGCCTGCTGCATCGCGCCGGGGTGGAAGGCGGTGATCTGGTTGTTGTCGACGTCGCTCATGATCATCGCCTGCGCGGTGAAGGTGTCGTCGAGCTGGCGCACGAACTCCGTGCTGATGCCCAGCGAGCGCATGCGCTCGAGGTACGTGGCGCCATCGCTGCCCAGCGTGGCCATAGGCAGCGCCGTGCCGCCCAGCGCATTGAGGCTGTAGGCGATGTTGCCCGCGCAGCCGCCGAAGTCGCGGCGTAGCGTCGGCACCAGGAACGACACATTGAGGATGTGCAACTGATCAGGAAGGATCTGGTCGGCGAACCGGCCCTCGAAAGTCATGATGGTGTCGAATGCGAGGGAACCGCAAATCACTGCTGCCATGGTTAGCCGTTGGTGTGTTGAGTGGTGGATGAAAGCGAGAAGGACACACGCGCGCACGAGCCCCGCTCAGGGATAGAAAGCCTCGACGCGATAGCCCGCGACGGGCGGCAGCGCCGCCGCTTCCGAAGCGGACAAGGTCAGGGGCAGCGAGGCCGCGCGATCCGCGCGCGCCTGCAACACGGCCGGAGCGCCGTAGTCCGCCGGCATCAGCACGCGGCGCACCACGGCGCGCTCCTGCGTGTCGAGCAGCGAGAGCTCGACGGCCGGCATCGCGAGCGGCACCGTGGCGCCGTTGCGCAGGGTGAAGCTCAGGCGGTAGTCGTTGCCGCCGCTCTTCTCGCGCGCGAAGGCCGCGCCTTCGATCACGATGTCGCCGATCTGGCGCAGCGCGCCGAGCTCGCAGCCGGTGTACTGGCACAGCGCCGCAAGCGTGGGCCGCAGGTTGGGCTGGCGCGCGACGATGCCGTCCCGTTCATGGCGAACGATCTGCAGAACCAGCAACAGCGCCGCAAGAACCGCCAGCAGGACCAGCAGCACCCGCACACCCCTGCGCTGCCAGAAGCCCGGTGCCTTTTCCAGCGGCTCGTCGTCCTCCGCGAAGGGATGCCCCGGCGGCGGCTCGAAGATCGGCGAGAGCACCGGATCGGGCTCGTCGGCTCCGCTTTCGGTCTCTTCCCGCACCACCAGGGCCGGCGATGCCTTCGCGGCCGCACGCTCCTCGCGCGCCTTGGCGCTTGCGATCTTGGCCGACTTTGCACGAGCCCGGCGCAGCGCCTTCTGCATCTGGACCTGGTCGTGTTCCTTCTCCAGTTGCTCGCGTTCGTCCGCGGCACCACCGTCGTCGGCGGCGTCGTCATCGCTCGCACGCTGGATGAGCGTGCGCGTCTTGACGATGCGCGGCGTAACCGGCAGCGGCGGCGCCGGTGGTGGCGGCGCGGGCGGCGGAGACGCAAGATTCAGGTCGATGTTCGGAAACGGCGGCAGCGTGCTCGGCGGCGGCTTCCAGGCGGGCTGCGTGGCGTCGAGGTCGGACCACGGCTCGTCGGCGGCGAGGCCGTGCTCGGGCAGGGTCAGCGAGAACGCGGGCAGCGGCGACGCCGGGGCAGGAG
This sequence comes from Variovorax sp. 278MFTsu5.1, assembly GCF_048305045.1. Taxonomy (NCBI): domain Bacteria; kingdom Pseudomonadati; phylum Pseudomonadota; class Betaproteobacteria; order Burkholderiales; family Comamonadaceae; genus Variovorax; species Variovorax sp. 278MFTsu5.1. The sequence goes on along the minus strand of NZ_CP157622.1, from coordinate 1,190,615 downwards.
GCGGCGACTGCACCAGCGGCGACACGGTCTTCGGCGTGGGGTCGAGCACCAGGGCATCCGGCGGAAGCAGGTGCTCCTCGTCCGTGAGCCAATCCTTGCGCTGGCGCTGATGCTCGGGCTCGTCGTCAAAGAAGTCCGCATCCTCGGCGGATGACGACAGGGGTTGCTCCGGCTCCTCGAGTCCGGGCTCGGCCGGGGGCAAGGGTTCCGGTGCAGGCGAAGGCGCGGGAGGCTCGGGCGAAGGCGCCGGCTCCGCAGCAGGCTGCTCGACCAGCCCCGGCATGAAGCCACTGCCCTGCACCGCCGGCGACGCACCAGGCGCGACCGCTGTCCCGCCGGTCCCTTCGGATGTCTCGTGCAGGTCGAGCGTCGCGTCGAACACATTGCTGCAGCGGCCGCAGCGCACCCAGCCATCCGAGATGCGAAGCTGGTCGCGCACCACCTTGAAGGTGGTGGTGCAGGCAGGGCAGCGCGTGACGAGACTCATGACCGGGCGATTGTAGGGTTGGGCCCTCGCCGCGCGAGGGGCTCAAGGCCACGCAAGAAACCGGCCGCGTGCGCCGCAGCAGCTCAGCAGCGGGCCGTAATGAGGATCCAGCCGTCCTCGCTGTCGCTGACTTCGAGCACCGCGTACGGTGCGTAGGCTTCCTTCAGTTCGTCGGCCTGGCGTTCGAGGATGCCGGCCATGACGAGCGAGCCGCCCGCCTTCACATGGCCGCGCAGCAGCGGCGCGAGCAGCTTGAGCGGCGTGGCCAGGATGTTGGCCAGCACGATGTCGTATTCGCCCTTGGCGGCGTCGGGCAGGCCGGCCTTGAGCTTCACGCCGTTGGCTTCGGCGTTGAGCACGGTCGAGGAGACCGCTGCTTCGTCGATGTCGACGGCATCGATGTCGGTGGAGCCGAACTTCGCGGCGCCGATCGCCAGGATGCCGGACCCGCAGCCGTAGTCGAGCACGCGCCTGCCGGCCAGGGCCCCCTCGCCTCGCGTCGCGATCCAGCGCAGGCACATGCGCGTGGTGGGATGCGTGCCGGTGCCGAAGGCCAGGCCCGGATCGAGCCTGATCACCTGCTTCGCCTGCTCGGGCGGCTCATGCCAGGTCGGCACGATCCAGAACTCGGGCGTGACTTCGACGGGCGCGAACTGCGATTGCGTCAGGCGCACCCAGTCCTGCTCGGGCACCGTCGCGATGCCGAGCACCTCGCAGCCTTCGTCAAAGAAGTCCTGCAGCGCGAGCACCGAAGCGGCGTCCTTGGCCTGCGCCTCGTCGGGAAAGAGCGCGATCACGCGCGAACGCTGCCAGCCCTCCTTGGGCGGCGGCATGCCAGGCTCGCCGAACAGCGCCTGCTCCGCATCGGTCTGCGCGTCGGCGTCTTCCACCGACACGCTCAATGCGTCGAGCGCATCGAGCGCTTCGCACAGCGTCTCGACCCGGTCTTCCGGCGCCATGAGGCGAAGTTCAAACATCGCGATGTTCCAGGCTCAGCGCTTGTGTGCGGCCAGCCACTCTTCCAGATAGTGGATGTTGGTACCGCCGCTCATGAACTTGGCGTCGACCATCAGCTCGCGGTGCAGCGGGATGTTGGTCTGGATGCCTTCGATCACCGTCTCGTTCAGCGCCGTGCGCATGCGCGCCATCGCCTGCTCGCGCGTGTCACCGTAGACGATGATCTTGCCGATCATCGAGTCGTAGTTCGGCGGCACGAAGTAGTTGGTGTACGCATGCGAGTCGACGCGCACGCCCGGGCCGCCCGGCGGGTGCCACATGGTGATGCGGCCCGGCGAGGGAATGAACTTCCAGGCGTCTTCCGCGTTGATGCGGCACTCGATGGCGTGGCCGTTCATCTGGATCTGGCGCTGCGTGAACGGCAGGCGCTCACCCGCCGCGACCATGATCTGCGTCTTGACGATGTCGATGCCGGTGGTGAACTCGGTCACCGGGTGCTCCACCTGCACGCGCGTGTTCATCTCGATGAAGTAGAACTCGCCGTTCTCATAGAGGAACTCGAAGGTGCCGGCGCCACGGTAGCCGATCTTCTTGCAGGCCGCGGCGCAGCGCTCTCCGATCTTCTCGATCAGCTTGCGCGGGATGCCGGGCGCGGGCGACTCCTCGATCACCTTCTGGTGGCGGCGCTGCATGGAGCAGTCGCGCTCGCCGAGGTAGACGGCGTTCTTGTGCTTGTCGGCCAGCACCTGGATCTCGATGTGGCGCGGGTTCTGGAGAAACTTCTCCATGTACACGGCCGGATTGTTGAAGGCCGCCTGGGCTTCCGCCTTCGTCATCTGGATCGCGTTGACCAGCGCCGCCTCGGTGTGCACCACGCGCATGCCGCGGCCACCGCCGCCGCCGGCGGCCTTGATGATGACCGGGTAGCCGATGGCTCGCGCGATGCGCTTGTTGGTGGCGGCGTCGTCCGAGAGCTCGCCTTCCGAGCCGGGCACGCAGGGCACGCCGGCCTTGATCATCGCCTGCTTGGCCGACACCTTGTCGCCCATGGTGCGGATGTTGTCGGGCGTCGGGCCGATGAACTGGAAGCCGCTCTGCTCCACGCGCTCGGCGAAGTTCGCGTTCTCGCTCAGGAAGCCGTAGCCGGGGTGGATCGCCTCGGCGTCGGTCACCTCGGCCGCCGAGATGATCGCCGGCATGTTGAGGTAGCTCTGCGCCGATGGGGCCGGTCCGATGCAGACAGCCTCTTCGGCGAGCTTGATGTACTTGGCGTCGCGGTCGGCCTCGGAATAGACCATCACGGCCTTGATGCCGAGCTCGCTGCAGGCGCGCTGGATCCGGAGGGCGATTTCCCCCCGGTTTGCAACCAGGATCTTCTTGAACATGCTTACTCGATGATGAACAGCGGCTGTCCGTATTCGACCGCCTGGCCGTTTTCGCCGAGGATCTGGGTGATGGTGCCGGACTTGTCGGCCTCGATTTCGTTGAGGATCTTCATCGCCTCGATGATGCAGAGGGTGTCGCCCTCGTTGACCTTGCTGCCGACCTCGACGAATGCCGGAGCGCCCGGGCTCGACGAACGATAGAAAGTGCCGACCATCGGCGATTTCACCGCATGGCCGGACGGCGCGGCCTCGGCGGCAGGCGCAGCGGCCGCGGCGGGAGCCGCCGGGGCGCTGACGGCCGCGGCCGGCGCGGCGGCAGCGGCCTGAGGCGCGGCCAGGGTTTGCACATACTGCACCGGAGCGGCGCCGCCGCCCTTGACGATGCGAACCTTGCCTTCGGTTTCCGTGATTTCCAGTTCGGAAATATTCGATTCGGACACCAGATCGATCAGTGTCTTGAGTTTGCGCAGATCCATGGGACTCCAGTGCCGGCTGTGCCGGTCTTCAGGATATAACTTGTTCGAAAATCGGTGATTTTCGGCGTTCGGCGTCTAACGCCAGCGTAAGGAACTGATTCTAACCATGAACCAGTTCACGCCGCCAAGTCTCCAGGTCGGTCGCTTCGAGCTTGCCCATTTTACGGGCGGCCACGGAGCCGTTCGCGTTCAGGACCAGCGTGAAAGGCAGTCCGCCGCCCGTGTTGCCCAGGTTCTTGACCAGTTCGGTGCCCTGCAGGCCGGCCAGGCCCGTGGGATAGGTGACCGGCGTGCGCTGCAGGAACTTGCGCACGGCGCTCGGCTGATCGATGGCCAATCCGATCACTTGCCATCCATTCGCCCCATTTTGACGGAAGAAGGCGTCGATCATCGGCATTTCCTCGACGCAGGGCGGGCACCATGTCGCCCAGAAGTTCAGCAGCAGCGGCTTGCCCCGCAGACTCGACAGGACGAGGTCACCGCCCTCCGGACGCTCGAAGCTCTGGGCCCAGAAGGCTGCGTCGAGCATCTCCTTGCCGCCCGCACCGCCCCCTGCACTGCGCTCCTTCCACCAGGCGCCGCCGAGCCCGGCCGCCGCAGCCGCGGCCGCCACGCCGGCATAGAGCATGCCGCGTCGGGTGGGCGAAGAAGTCATTCACTTGTCCTTTTCTCGTTCAATCAGTCGGCGCAATGCGGGCAGGTCACCGCGCGGCACGCGCCCCTGGGCATCAGGCTTCAGGGCGCCGCGCAGGTCGTCGAGGTCGTACACAAGCAGGTGCACGCCGATTTCCTCGCCGAGCGCGCGGCTCGGCGCATGCACGCTCAGGGCCTCGACCTGCTCGCCGTGGAAGCCGGTCACCATGCGCGGTTCGTAGTCCACGTGGTGATCGATCAGGGCTATCTCCGCCGATTTGGGATCATCGCAGAACAACTGAATATAAATGTCTGACAGCCGCGTGGCCGTTCCGTGCCAGACGGCGCCGCCCACATGAGGGCGGAAGACAGCCATGCGCTCCATCCATTCGAGCGCGAGCAGGCGCAATGCGTGCAATTCCTGTGGCTGCGTGTCGGCGCAGAAGAGCTCGATGTACTCGCGCACCTCGGCTTCGACCTCGTCGTTGTTCGGCAGCGCGGTGCGCGTCGAAAGCCCCAGGTCGCGCAAGGCCCGCCGCTTGGCGGGGCCGTATTCGAGCCCCTCCTCCACGACGAGGCGGGCTGCGGCGGCGGCGATTTCACGCTTGGACGTGTCCATCGGGGCATTTTGCCCGCAGTAGGCGCCCCTCACATGAACATCAGTACGCGGCACGGGACAAACGGGCGCCCCCGCCGAAGGGCCTGCACACCGCTTACCTAGAATCGACCAATGCACATTCATATCCTGGGTATCTGCGGCACTTTCATGGGCGGAGTGGCCGCCCTCGCCCGCGAAGCCGGCCACCGGGTCACGGGCTGCGACGCCGGCGTGTACCCCCCGATGAGCGACCAGCTGCGCGCCCTCGGCATCGACCTGATCGAGGGCTTCGGTGCCGACCAGCTCTCGCTGGCCCCTGACATGTTCGTGGTCGGCAACGTGGTCTCCCGCGCGCGGCTGGCCGACGGCAGTCCCAAGTTCCCGCTGATGGAAGCCATCCTCGACGCCGGCAAGCCCTACACCAGCGGCCCGCAGTGGCTGGCCGAACACGTTCTGCTGGGCCGCCACGTGCTGGCGGTGGCCGGCACCCACGGCAAGACGACCACCACCTCGATGCTTGCCTGGATCCTTGAAAAGGGCGGCAAGTCCCCCGGCTTCCTGGTGGGCGGCGTGCCGCTGGACTTCGGCGTCTCGGCCCGGCTGGGCGACGGCCCCGCCTTCGTCATCGAGGCCGACGAGTACGACACGGCCTTCTTCGACAAACGCAGCAAGTTCGTGCACTACCGGCCGCGCACCGCGGTGCTGAACAACCTGGAGTTCGACCACGCGGACATCTTCGACGACCTTGCCGCCATCGAACGCCAGTTCCACCACCTCGTGCGCACCGTGCCCGGCACCGGCCGGCTGGTGGTGAACGCCACCGAGGAAAGCCTGCAGCGCGTGCTGGCCCAGGGCTGCTGGAGCGAACTCGCGCGCTTCGGCGCGGGCGGCGAGTGGCAGGCACGCGGCACCCACGACGCCTTCGACGTGCTGCTGCGCGGCGAGGCGGTCGGCCGGGTCGAATGGGAGCTTTCCGGACTGCACAACCAGATGAATGCGCTGGCCGCCATTGCCGCGGCCGAGCATGTGGGCGTGGCGCCGGCCGATGCAGCGCGGGCGCTCGGCAGCTTCCGCAACGTGCGCCGCCGCATGGAACTGCGCGGCACGGTCGAGCGCGACGGCGGCGCGATCACGGTCTATGACGACTTCGCCCACCATCCCACCGCGATCCGCACCACGCTCGACGGCCTGCGCAAGAAGCTGGACGACGCTGGCCGCAAAAGTGAGCGCATCCTCGCTGTCTTCGAACCGCGCAGCAACACGATGAAGCTGGGCGTCATGGCGGCGCAGTTGCCGTGGAGCCTGGAATCGGCCGACCTGTCGTTCTGCCACACGGCCGGCCTCGACTGGGACGTGGCCGCCGCGCTCGCGCCGATGGGCGATCGCGCGCAGGTCGCGGGGGCCATCGAGCCGCTGGTGAAGCAGATCGTCGCCGCGGCCCGGCCGGGCGATCACATCGTCTGCATGAGCAACGGCGGCTTCGGCGGCGTGCACGACAAACTGCTTGCGGCCCTGCACGCGGCGGCCGCATCATGACCGCCATGCCGATCGGCCGAGCCCGCGAACTGATCGAGACGCTGAAGCTGCAGCCGCACCCCGAAGGGGGCTGGTACGCCGAGGTGTTCCGCTCCACATCGAGCGTCACGCCGGCCGATGGCCGCCCGCCGCGCAGCGCGCTGACCAGCATCTATTACCTGCTCGAGGCGGGCCAGCATTCGCGCTGGCACCGGGTGCTGTCCGACGAAGTCTGGGTGCACCTCGAAGGCGTGCCGCTCGCGCTGTGGACCTGCGACGCCGCGATGCGGACCGCGCCGGCGCACACGCGGCTGGGCCTGGTCGACATCCACGGCACTCGTCCCCAGCACGTGGTGCCCGCCGGCCAATGGCAGGCGGCGCGGCCGATCCAGAGCCACAGCTCGGGCGACTACACGCTGGTCGCCTGCATGGTCGGGCCGGGCTTCGACTTCGCCGATTTCTCCCTGGTGCCGTCCGACAGCGACGAGGCTGCGTCGATGCGGCACCACTGGCCCGACCTGGCCGGATTGCTCTAGGGCCCGCTCACCCCCGGCGGCGCTTGACCGCTTGCGAGAGCGTGTCCAGCACCTGCACCGAGTCTTCCCAGCCCAGGCAGGCGTCGGTGATGCTCTTGCCGTATTCGAGGCCCGAGAGCTGGTCCTTGCCCGGCGTGAACTTCTGGGCGCCCGGCTGCAGGTGGCTTTCGACCATCACGCCGAAGACGCGCTTGGAGCCGTCAGCGATCTGAGCGGCGATGTCCTTGGCCACGTCGATCTGCTTCTGGTGCTGCTTGGAGCTGTTGGCGTGGCTGCAGTCGACCATCAGCGTGGGCGGCAGCTTGGCGGCTTCCAGGTCCTTGCAGGCGGCCTCGACGCTGGCGGCGTCGTAGTTGGGCGCCTTGCCGCCGCGAAGGATCACGTGGCAGTCGCGGTTGCCGTTGGTCTGCACGATCGCGACCTGGCCGTTCTTGTGCACCGACAGAAAGTGATGGCCGCGCGCCGCCGCCTGGATGGCGTCGGTGGCGATGCGGATGTTGCCGTCCGTGCCGTTCTTGAAGCCGATGGGCGCCGACAGGCCCGAGGCGAGTTCGCGGTGCACCTGGCTTTCGGTGGTGCGCGCGCCGATGGCGCCCCAGGAAATCAGGTCGCCGATGTACTGCGGCGAGATCACGTCGAGGAACTCGCTGCCCGCCGGCAGGCCCATGCGGTTGATGTCGATCAGCAGCTGGCGGGCGATGCGCAGGCCTTCGTCGATGCGGAAGCTCTCGTCCAGGTACGGGTCGTTGATCAGTCCCTTCCAGCCGACCGTGGTGCGCGGCTTCTCGAAGTACACGCGCATCACGATCTCCAGCGTGCCGGCGTATTTCTCACGCTCGGCCTTCAGGCGGCGGGCGTATTCGAGCGCGGCGGCCGGGTCGTGGATCGAGCACGGGCCCATGATCACCAGCAGCCGGTCGTCCTTGCCGGCCATGATGTTGTGGATGCGTCCGCGGGTGTCCTCGATCAGCGTCTCGACCGCGGTGCCGCGGATGGGGAAGAAGCGGATGAGGTGTTCTGGAGGGGGGAGCACGTTGATGTCCTTGATGCGTTCGTCGTCGGTCTTGCTGGTTTTTTCGACGCGCGCATACCAGCTGTCGCTGGCGGGGGAGTTGTTCGTGCTCATGGTGCTTCTTCCTTGTGTGCTGCTGGAGTTGGAATCGAGGGGACAAGAAAAAACCGCCGGGGCTTGAGGCCACCGGCGGTTCTGGGAGGGTATTCGTGTGTGCTTTTTACGCGCTCGCCTCTCGTCCGCCGGAAACCGGGAACCAAAAGTAGGCAAAAAAGTAAGCGCGGACAGCGGACATGGGGTGGCAATGTAGCACGGAAAAGCGAAACCCGGTCAAGGGACCGGGCTCGCTGTTGTTTACCGGTAGCCCGATTCGTTGGGGTTGTGGATGATCCAGATCAGGTTGCCGGAGGAATAGTCACCCATGCCGCCGCCCGCGAAGATCAGGCGGCCCTGGCCCTTGTAGGTCATCTCGAAACGATGGCGGTCGCTACCGAAATAGAAGGGAATGAAGGCCTTGCCGGTTACATATGCGCCCTGATCGGTGGGCTGGCCGGCGATGTCGGTGACCTGCCGGGCGCTCATGCCGATCTGCAGGCGCGCGAACTTGCTGTTACGCGCCGGGTTGCCGGTGATCTCGCCTTCGTAGCCGTTCAGGCCCTTGACGGTGCGGCCGCTGCCGGCCTCGACCTTGGAGGAGTCGATCACGTTGCCCTGGGCGTCCATGCCGGCCTTGGCTCCGCCGCGCGCGGCAGGTGCCGCAGCCGCCGCGGGTGCGGGCGCCGCCGCGGGCTGGCTACCAGAACTGCCGCGGGATGCGCAACCGGCGGAGGCCACCGCCACCACGGCGGTCACGGCCCACAGAACGGCGGGCGAATTGATCCTGTTCCCCATCGAAATGCTCCTTGAATGCGTTCTTCGCAAAAAAGGAGCGCAGCTTAGCAACGGGAGGAAACAGTCCACAAGTGCCGAAAGTCCTAAGCCGTTCCACCTACAGTCAGGCCGTCGATGCGCAGGGTGGGCTGGCCGACGCCCACGGGCACGCTCTGGCCTTCCTTGCCGCAGGTGCCCACGCCGGAGTCGAGCGCCATGTCGTTGCCGATCATGGTCACGCGGGTGAGCGCGTCGGGGCCGTTGCCCACGATGGTCGCGCCCTTCACCGGGTACTGGATCTTGCCGTTCTCGACCCAGTAGGCCTCGCTGGCCGAGAACACGAACTTGCCGCTGGTGATGTCGACCTGCCCGCCGCCGAAATTGGTGGCGTACAGGCCCTTCTTGATGCTCGCGACGATTTCGTCGGGTTCCTTGTCGCCGCCGAGCATGTAGGTGTTGGTCATGCGCGGCATCGGCACGTGGGCATAGCTTTCGCGGCGGCCGTTGCCGGTGGGCTTGACCTTCATGAGGCGCGCGTTGAGCGCGTCCTGGATGTAGCCCTTGAGGATGCCGTCCTCGATCAGCACGTTGCGCTGGCTGGCGTTGCCCTCGTCGTCGACGTTGAGCGAGCCGCGGCGGTCGGCGATGGTGCCGTCGTCGAGCACCGTCACGCCCTTGGCCGCCACGCGCTGGCCGATGCGGCCCGAGAACGCGCTCGATCCCTTGCGGTTGAAGTCGCCCTCCAGCCCGTGGCCGATGGCTTCGTGCAGCAGGATGCCGGGCCAGCCGGAGCCCAGCACCACCGTCATTTCGCCGGCCGGGGCCGGGCGCGCGTCGAGGTTGGTCAGCGCCGCCTTCACGGCATGGTCGACGTACTCGGCGATCTGCTCGTCGGAGAAATACGCCAGGCCGAAGCGCCCGCCACCGCCGCCGGAGCCGATCTCGCGGCGGCCGTTCTGCTCGGCGATCACGGTGACCGACAGGCGCACCAGCGGCCGCACGTCGGCGGCCAGCGTGCCGTCGGCGCGGGCAACGAGCACCACGTCGTACTCGCTGGCCAGCCCCGCCATCACCTGCGCCACGCGCGGGTCGCGCGAGCGGGCGAGCTTCTCGACCTTCTCGAGCAGCTTCACCTTGGCGGTGCTGTCGAGCGTGGCGATGGGGTCGATGCCCTGGTAGAGCGAGCGGCTGGATGCGATCTTGCGGGGCGCCGTCTTCACCTTGCCGGCGCGGCCCGCGGAAGAGATGGAGCGCACGGTGCGCGCGGCGTCGAGCAGCGAGGCCTCGGAAATGTCGTCGGAGTAGGCGAAGGCGGTCTTCTCGCCGCTGACCGCTCGCACGCCGACGCCCTGGTCGATGCTGAAGCTGCCGGTCTTGACGATGCCTTCCTCGAGGCTCCAGCCTTCGCTGCGGGTGTACTGGAAGTACAGGTCGGCGTCGTCCACCCGGTGCGCGGTGATCTCGGCGAGGGCCTTGCTCAGGTGCGATTCGTCGAGGCCGAATGGCGTGAGAAGGAGCTGTTGCGCCGTGGCGAGGCGCCCGATGGTGGGTTCGCGAGAGATCATTTCAGGATTCTATGGCTCGCCCCCCGTCCGCGCTCAGTTCTGGGCGAGCCTCCTCGCCCGGGCGATGGACATCAGGATGCCCAGCCCCAGCCCCAGCGTCACCATCGCGGTGCCGCCATAGCTGATGAAGGGCAGCGGCACGCCCACAACCGGCAGGATGCCGCTGACCATGCCCATGTTCACGAAGGCGTAGGTGAAGAAGATCATCGTCACCGCCCCGGCCAGCAGGCGCGAGAACAGCGTCCCGGCGTTGGCCGCGATCACCAGCCCCCGGAAGATCAGCAGGATGAAGGCCGAGATCAGCGCCAGGTTGCCCATGAGCCCGAATTCCTCGGAATAGGCGGCGAAGATGAAGTCGGTGGTGCGCTCGGGAATGAATTCGAGGTGCGTCTGCGTGCCCTGCATGAAGCCCTTGCCGCCCACGCCGCCCGAGCCGATGGCGATCATGCCCTGGATGATGTGGAAGCCCTTGCCGAGCGGGTCCTTGCTGGGGTCGAGCAGCGTGCACACGCGCTGCTTCTGGTAGTCGTGCAGCACGCGCCAGTCGACGCCGTCGGCGCACAGCCGCGACTCGAAGCCCACGATCAGCGTGATGGCCACCGCGCCGATCACCACCGGCGGCACGATCAGCTTCCAGGGCAGCCCCGCGAAGAAGATAACCGACAGCCCCGCCGCCAGCACCAGCAACGAGGTGCCCAGGTCGGGCTGTTTCATGATGAGCCCCACCGGCACCGCCAGCAGCATCGTCGCCACCACGAAGTCGAGCGGCCTGAGCTGGCCCTCGCGCCGCTGGAACCACCAGGCCAGCATCAGCGGCATGGCGATCTTCAGGATTTCGCTGGGCTGGATCACCACGCCCACGTTGATCCAGCGCTGGGCGCCCTTCTTGGTGATGCCGAAGAGCGCCACCGCCACCAGCAGCGCCACGCCCATCGTGTAGAGCGGCACGGCCGCGAGCATCAGCCGTTGCGGGGGCACCTGCGCCACCACGAACATGATGAAGCCGGCCAGCAGCATGTTGCGGCCATGGTCGACGAAACGGGTTCCGTGGTCGTAGCCCGATGAATACATGGTGAGCAGCCCGGCGAAGGCGAGCAGCAGCACGGCGAAGGCCAGAAAGCCGTCGAAGCCCTGGAAGATGGGCGCAATTCGACGCGCCAGGGAGGGCTGATTGAACACGGCGGACATGAGGGCGGATTATCCCAGCCCCACCGGCCCCCTCAATCGAATTCGAGCTGAACGACCGTGCGCCCCGGTCGGCTTTCGACCGTCAGCCGGGCCCCGATGGCCCCGGAGCGCTCCGCCAGCGAGCGCGGCATGAGCCTGGTGGTGTCGAAGCCCTTGCCGTTGTCGATCACCCGCAGCTGCACCGTCTTGCCCTTCATGCCGGCCTCGAAGCGCAGCACGGTGGCCTCGGCGTGCCGCAGCACGTTGGAGATCGATTCGAACAGCAGGAACTGCAGCTGCCGCATGCCGTGCGCGTCCAGCCCCTCCACCGGCTCCACCTCGTCCACCGCCCATTCGAACTCGATGCCCGAGGACGCCAGCCGGGGCTCCAGCCGGTAGCGCGCCGCGGCGAGCAGCGCGCCCACGTCGCCCGGCGGCAGGTGGATGGAATCGATCTGCAGCTTGAGCTGGTCCAGCGAGTCGCGCAGGGTGCGCAGCAGGTCGCCCGAGCTGCTCTGGCCTGACTGCAGCTGGCGGATCGCCGAGCTGATGTGCGAGCCCACGCCGTCGTGCATCTCGCGCAGGATGCGCTCGCGCTCGTGGGTGCGCGCCTGCACCTGCGCCGCGGCCTCGAGCTCGGCATAGGTGGCCGCCAGTTCGCGCTCGCGCTGCGCCACCCTCTCGGCCAGGGCCGCGACAGAGCCGCGCGCCTGCACGGCCGCCGCACGGAAGCGCCGCAGCACGATCAGGAGCAGCACCGCGCCGAAGAACACCGACGAATAGCGCACCCAGGTGGTCTCGCCGTAGGCGTCGCTCAGGCGGACCACCAGCCAGTCGCGCGCGGCGAATGCCACCGTGACCAGCGCGGCGCCGGCCATCAGCAGGCGGTCGTCGTTCGGGTGGCGCAGCGTGGCGAGGGCGAAGGCGCCGACGAAGGCGGCAACGAACACGAGCTCCACGGCGAGCCAGGCGGTGAACCAGGCCGGCTCGTCCCGCTGCAGCGAGAGCGCGCTGAACAGCACCGTGCCGACCACCACGCCGGCCACCGGCCAGCGCACCCAGCGGTGGCGCCGCTCGTTCGCCCAGCCCGCGAGGTGGTAGACGAACATCATGGAGGCGGCCGCCCAGCCGGCGTAGCAGGCCGCCATCAGCACGCCCCACGGCCCCCAGGACAGCGGCGGCTCGGCGACCAGCCCGTCGGCCATGCGCACCGCCCAGAAGAACTCCGCCAGCGCGGCCCAGAAATAGATGGCCACGCGCCGCGGCATGCCGTTTGCATCGACGTCGAGCTGCGTCAGCCACAGCGCCAGCGCGATGCCGCCCACGATCAGGCTGAAGGCCATCAGCAGGACCGAGCCGGTGAAGCGCCAAGCGTTGGCGCTCTCGAAGAGCTCGTTGCGAACCGACGCGGCCGGCCCGACGACCACCTGCGACAGCCCCGCGAGGCGGGCGGTGTCGGCGTGCAGCCGGATCTGCAGCAGGTTGTCGCCCTTGCGCAGCAGCTTGCCGGGCACGGGCACGTAGATGGGCGCCTTTGCGTAGTCGGCGTCGTTGTTGCGCTTCATGTCGCCGTAGGTCTGCAGCAGCGCGTCGTTGAGCTGCACCTCGAAGACGTTGCCCACGCGCGGAATGAAGATGCCCCACGGCGTCTCGGGCTCGGCCTCGAGCGTGAACGGCAGGTCGAAGCTGGCCGTGCCGGGGCGTCCGTTGTGCTGCCGGTCCCAGTGGTAGGAAAGCTCGACCGGCTCGGTGCGCGTGACGCCGTCGACCGTGGTCGTCACGGTACCCTGGCGCAGTTCGATCGGCGCCTCGGCGGCGGACGCGGCGGAAACGCCGCAGGCGCCGAAAAGGCCGGCGAGGCCCATCAGGAGCATCGCCAGCCACGACATCACCAGCGACACCCGGTTCGGCCGCATCTGCGCTCAGCCCGGATGAGACAACAGGCCGAGACGCGTCGCTTCGAAGACGGCCTCGCTCTTGGAATGCACCGCGAGCTTTCCGTAGAGGTTCTTGATGTGGGTCTGCACCGTGTGCACGCTCAGGCCCTTGAGCCGGGCGATCTCGGCATAGGAGAAACCGCGAGCGATCAGCGTCAGCACCTCGTGCTCGCGCGCCGAGAGCAGGCCGCGGTCGGCTTCCTCGGCGGCGGCCTCGGGCGCCGAGCCCGGCATGGTGCCGGAAGGCGCCGCAGTCTGCAGGCTGCGGTACTTGGCGAGCACGCGCCGCGCGATCATGGGCGAGATCGGCGAGGCGCCGGCCTTCATCTCGACGATGGTCTGGGCGATGTCCTCGGGCGCGGCGTCCTTGTGGATGTAGCCCACGGCGCCGGCCTCGATGCTGGCGAGAACGTTTTCCTCATCCCCGAAGACCGAGACAACCAGCGGTTCGCAGCCAGGAAAACGCGAGACCGCCTCGCGGATCACGTCGAGCCCGGTGCCGTCGGGCATGCCGAGGTCGACCAGCAACACGTCGGGAATGGTGGTCGTGCGCGAGAGCCAGCCCAGCGCCTCCTGCACGGTACCCGCGCTGCCGAGCCAGAAAAGCCGCGGGCTGCGCTGCACGCTCGCCTCGAAAAAGGCGCGCGCGCGACTGTCGTCCTCGACCACGAGCACGCCCCAGCGGCGTAGCGACGCGTCGTCCTGAGCCTCAATGTTCATTCCTCCGAGCATAAGCCTCGGCGAGCATGGGGCATCCATGCGCACATCCCTCGTTCATGGGATATGTGCGCCAACAGGCTTTGCTCGAAACTCTGGCCGCTTTTTTCCGGGCACATTCCTGCAGCCCGGGCGAGCGAAGTAACCGGAATGTAGGCGATTTGCACCGCAGCGAACTCAGCCTGAGTACTTTCGAATTCCAGATGCGCGGCATGCCCCCAGGCGCAGGAGCATGCGGAACGCCGGTGCGCCCCGGGCCCCGGCAGGCTGCGGCCTTGCCGACGAACCCGACCAGCCGGTTTTTGTATGTCTGAAGCGGCCTCGCGAGAACAGACCTCATGCAGAATTACCCGTTCCCGGCAAGCGAGGCACCACCGCCGCACCGCCCTTCCTTTCCTCGCATGGATCCGCAAACAACCCACCTGCTCTACCTGCACGGCTTCCGCTCTTCGCCTCGTTCGACCAAGGCCCGGATCGTCGCGGATCGCGTCGCGCGGCGGCATCCGAACCTGCAATGGTGGTGTCCGCAGCTGCCGCCGTCGCCGCACGATGCCATCGACATGGTGATGAAGGGCATCGCGCACTGGCCGCGCAAGTCGATGGCCGTGGTGGGCTCGTCGCTGGGCGGCTACTACGCCACCTATGTGGCCGGCATGACGCGCTGCCGCGCGGTGCTGCTGAACCCGGCCGTGCACCCCGCGCGCGACCTCATGCTCTACATCGGCGACCAGACCGCCTGGCACGACCCGGCCGAGCATTTCTATTTCCGCCCCGAATACATCCACGAGCTGCGCGCCATGGAGGTCGGCCCGCTCACCCGGCCCGAGCGCGTGTTCGCCATCATCGCCAAGGGCGACGAGGCGCTCGACTGGCACGAGATGTCGGCGCGCTACCCCGACAGCAACATCAAGCTGCTCGAAGGCGGCGACCATGCCCTGTCCGACTTCGAAAAGGCCCACCTGGACGACGTGATGGCCTTCATCAACCCCGTTTGAATTTCCGGGGACACCGCAGAACCGGCTTCGCCGGGCTGCAGGGGTCGCCCCCGGAAGGGGCGGGAGGCCACACGAAGTGGGCAAGCCTGGGGGTGAGCCCAACTCCGCGTGGGACAATCGACGGATGTTTGTATTGTTTGAAGAAGCCGGCAAGTACCTCGGCGGCCGCGTGCTGTCGGAGGCCGAAGCATCGGCGCAGGTCGAGCTCGACACCGGCAAGCGCGTCAAGGTCAAGGGCGCCAACATCGTCCTTCGTTTCGAGAAGCCGTCGCCCGCCGACCTGATCGCCGAAGGGCGCGCGCTCGCCGCCGGCATGGACCTCGACCTCGCCTGGGAGTTCGCGCCCGAGGGCGAATTCGGCTTCGCCGAGCTGGCCGCCGAGTATTTCAGCGAGAAGCCCTCGCTCGCCCAGCAGGCCGCCGCCCTGTTCGCGCTCTTCGAGGCGCCGCATTACTTCCGCCGCGCCGGCAAGGGCCGCTTCAAGAAGGCGCCGGGCGAGATCGTGCAGCAGGCGCTGGCCGCCATCGAGAAGAAGAAGGCCATCCAGGCGCAGATCGCCGAGTGGGCGGCGCAGCTCGCCGAGGGCGTGTGCCCGGCTCCCGTGCGCGAACAGCTCTACAAGATCCTTTTCCGCCCCGACAAGAACGCCCCCGAATACAAGGCCGTGGTCGAGGCTGCGCGCGCCACGCAGCGTCCGCCGCTCGACCTGCTTGAACGCGCCGGCGCCATCGACTCGCCCTACCAGTTCCACTGGCGCCGCTTCCTGTTCGAGAACTTCCCCAAGGGCACCGGCTTCCCCGCGCTCGCGGCGCCCGCCATCGCCGACGACCTGCCGCTGGCAGAGGGCGTGCAGGCCTTCTCCATCGACGATTCGCAGACCACCGAAATCGACGACGCGCTCTCCGTGCAGGGCCTGGGCAGCGGCACCGTCACGGTCGGCGTCCACATCGCCGCGCCGGCGCTCGCGCTGACGCCCGGCAGCCCGATCGACAACGTGGCGCGTGCGCGCATGTCCACGGTCTACATGCCGGGCTACAAGATCACGATGCTGCCCGACGAGGTGGTCGACACCTACACGCTGCTCGAAGGCGGCGACCGCCCGGCCGTGTCGCTCTACGCGCGCTTCGACGAAGCCACGCTGGAGCTGCAGGGCACCGAGACGAAACTGGAGCGCGTGCCGATCGTGGCCAACCTGCGCCACGACCAGCTCGACACCGTCGTCACGCAGCAGTGGCTGGAAGACGCCGCCTTCAATGCCGACAGCACACCCGACGCCGCGGCCCGCATGCGCGCGCCCCTGTCGTTCCTGTTCCGCCTGGCGAAGCAGCTGAAGGCGCAGCGCGAGGTCGTGCGCGGCAAGCCCGAGAGCTTCAACCGGCCCGACTACAACTTCCGCCTCGTCGGCAACGACGGCGCCGAGCCCACCGGCGGCGAGCAGGTCCAGATCAGCACGCGCCAGCGCGGCGCACCGCTCGACCTGATCGTGTCCGAAGCCATGATCCTGGCCAACAGCAGCTGGGGCGGCTGGCTCGGCGAGCTCGGCGTGCCGGGTCTCTACCGCAGCCAGGCCAGCCTCGCGCCCGGCATCAAGGTGCGCATGGGCACGCGTGCGCTGCCGCACGCAGGCCTGGGCGTGAAGAGCTACGCCTGGAGCACCTCGCCGCTGCGCCGCTACACCGACCTGGTGAACCAGTGGCAGATCATCGCCGCCGCACGCCACGGCAAGACCGCCGCGCTGGCCGCGCCCTTCAAGCCGAAGGACGCAGACCTGTTCTCCATCCTCTCGGGCTTCGACGCGGCCTACACCGCGTACAACGCCTACCAGGGCGGCATGGAGCGCTTCTGGACGCTGAAGTACCTGCAGCAGCAGGGCATCACCGAGCTGGAGGCCACCGTCATCAAGGACATGCCCAACGGCGCGCTCGTGCGTGCCGACACCCTGCCGCTGGTGTTCCCCGTGGCCGGGCAGCAGGAGCGCGGCGCGCGCCTGCGCGTGAAGCTCGGCGAGATCGACGAGATCGCCCTCGACGTGAGCGGCACGGTGCTCGAGCGCCTCGACGCGCCGAAGGCCGGCGCATCCGCCGAGGAGGAAGGCGACGACGGCGAAGAAGAAGTGGTTGCGGGCCCGATCGCCATCGCCGTCGACCTGAACGACAGCGAGGCAGCACCCGAAGAAAACACGCCCGCATGAACCCCGGCGGATCGTCCGGAGAAATGCGGCCCCTGGAGGAGTCTAGAGAATGAACTTCAAGGACCTCAGCACGCTGCAGATCGCACTGGGCGTGTCGGTCGTTGTGCACGCCGCGCTGCTCACGGTGCGGTTCGTCGATCCCGAATCCTTCAACAAGGTCTTCAGCGACACGCCGCTGGAGGTGATCCTGGTCAACACCAGGACCAACGACCGGCCCGACCCCGCCGCGCGGCTGCGCGCGCAGACCTCGCTCGCGGGCGGCGGCGACCTCGACAAGGGCCGCGCCACCAGCCCGCTGCCGCCGTCGAGCTTCACCACCGTGGGCGACTCGTTCGAGGACGCGCAGCGCAAGGTAGACGCCATGCAGGCCGAGCAGATGCAGATGCTCACCCAGCTCAAGCGCGATCTGGCCGCGATGCCCGCGCCCGATCCGCGCAACGCCGGCGATCCGGCCGAGGCCAAGGCGCAGGAGGAAAAGCGCCGCCAGATGATCAACCTGCTGGCCGAGATCGAGCGCCGCGTGAACGAGGAGAACGCGCGTCCCAAGAAGCGCTACCTCAGCCCCTTCACGCGCGAGGCCGCCTTCGCCACCTACGTCGATTCGCTGCGCCGCCGGGTGGAAGCGCAGGGAACGGCCAACTTCCCGACGCTGGCCGGCAAGAAGCTCTACGGCGAGCTCACCATGACCATCACCGTCAACTTCGACGGCCGGCTGCTCTCGACCGTGATCGACGAAAGCTCGGGCCAGGCCGTGCTCGACAAGCGGGCCCAGGCCATCGTCGCGAGCGTGGGCAACTTCGGCAACTTCACCGACGCGATGCGCAAGGAGCACGCGGACCAGATCGTGATCCGCCCGCACTTCCGCTTCTCGCACGACGGCTCGGTCGAACTCTCCTCGCAGTAACCGGAATCCGGAAAACAGCCGCACCGCAACGGCAGGCGCAACCAGAAAAGGCAGACACCATGGACCTGTACTGCGTCATGGGCAACCCCGTCGAGCACAGCCGCTCGCCCCGCATCCACGCGCGCTTTGCGCAGCTGTGCGGCCAGCAGCTGGAATACGGCCGGCGGCTCATTCCGCTCGGTGCCTTCGCCGAGGGCATCGCAGCCTTCCGCCGCGAAGCCGCCGAGCGCGGCGACGCCGCGCTCGGCTGCAACATCACCGTGCCATTCAAGTTCGAGGCCGCGGCGCTCGCGCAGCACACCAGCGAGCGCGCCCTTCTCGCGCAGGCGGTCAACACGCTGCGCTTCGAGGCCGATGGCGGCATTCGTGCGGACAACACCGACGGCATCGGCCTGGTCAACGACATCGTGCGAAACGCGGGCGTGCCGCTGCAGGGCAAGGCGCTGCTGCTGATCGGCGCGGGCGGCGCCGCTGCCGGCGTGCTGGGGCCGCTGCTCGACGCAGGCGCCTCGCGCGTCGTGGTCGCGAACCGCACCGTGGACAAGGCCGTCGAGCTGGTGCGCCGCCATGCGGCCATTGCGCTGCGCCACGGCGCATCGCTCGAAGCCTGGGCGCTCGACGAAGTGCCGGGCGCCTTCGACGTGGTGGTCAACGCCACCGCCTCCAGCCTTGCGGGCGACGCGGTGCCGGTGAAGGCCAGCGTGCTGCGCGAAGGCGGGCTCGCGGTCGACATGATGTACGGCCCCGCCGCCGCCGGCTTCATGGCCTGGGCCGAGGCGCACGGCGCGGTGGCGCGCGACGGGCTGGGCATGCTGGTCGAGCAGGCGGCCGAGTCCTTCGAGATCTGGCGCGGCGTCCGGCCGCCTTCGGCACAGGTGCTGGCCGAGATCCGGGCCGAGCTGAAATAAATGAAGGCCGTGCTGCGCCTGATCGCCTGCCTCGCGGTGGCGGGCCTGGCCCTGCAGCTCTTCTTCGTGGCGCGCATCGCGGCGATGGCTGTGGTCGATCCGCAGAGCACCGCCTTCCAGCGCTCCGAGGCTTTCCAGATCGCCGTTCATGAAGGCCGCGGCGGCGGCTGGCGGCAGGAGTGGGTGCCCTACTGGCAGATCAACGACACGCTCAAGCGCGCGGTCATTGCCAGCGAGGACGCCGGCTTCGTCGACCACAACGGCGTGGAATGGGAAGCCATCGAGCGCGCGCGCCAGCGCAACGCCAAGGCGGAAGAGCTGGCCGCCAAGCGCGCGGCCCGTGCGGCAGCGCGCGGCAAGCCGGTGCGGCCGGTGCAGCTGCGCGGCGGTTCGACCATCACGCAGCAGCTCGCGAAGAACCTGCTGCTGTCGGGCGAGCGCACCATGCTGCGCAAGGGCCAGGAGCTGGTGCTGGCCACGCTGCTCGAGGTGCTGCTGGACAAGCGGCGCATCCTGGAGATCTACCTCAACAACGTCGAGTGGGGCGAAGGCGTGTTCGGCGCCGAGGCGGCGTCGCAGTACTACTTCCGCAAGCCAGCCTCGCGCCTGAGTGCCAACGAGGCCGCGCGCCTCGCGGTGATGCTGCCCAGCCCCAAGTTCTTCGAACGGCGCCCGGGCTCGCCCTACCTGAGCGGGCGCGCCTCCACCGTCATGGCGCGGATGCCCGCGGCCGAGCTGCCCTGAGGAACCCGCCGCGCAGGCCCTCGATGGCCAGCACGCCGGCGAAGCCGATGGTGTAGGCCAGCACGTCCCACCAGTCCGCCGTGCTGCCGAGCACGATGCGCAGCGCGCGGTTCGGAATGTGCAGGTGCCACGCCGCCGCGAGGTACTGCCCGAGCTCGACTGCGAGGCCCACGCCCAGCGCGGCTAGCGCCAGCGGCAGCACGCGCGCACCGATCGCGGTCTTGAACACGAAATACACCCACGCCACGGCAAGCACGTCGCCGAAGAAGCTGCGCAGCCAGCCCCAGCGCGCACCCACGGTGGCCAGCATCAGCAATACAAGAAACAGGGCCACCGCCCACGCCAGTGAAAGAGGATCGAAACGCCATCGCATGGCCCGTATCATCGCGCCCATATGCTGGCAAAGCTCACGGGTTGGCTGCTTCTTGGGATCGTCCGCTTGCTCACGGGCGCGCAGGCGCGCTGGTACGGCTGTCCGCCCAAGGCCGAGCAGCGCATCTATTTCGCCAACCACCAGAGCCATGCCGACCTGGTGATGATCTGGGCGGCGCTGCCGGAAGAATTGCGCAGCATCACGCGGCCCATCGCGGCGCGCGACTATTGGGCCAACACACCGGTCAAGCGCTGGATCACGACTGAAGTGTTCAACGCGGTGTACGTGGAGCGGCAGGCCGCGGCAGCTCCCGCGGCAGTTCCCGCAGCGCCGGCGACTCCTGCCGCTCCCGAGGCTGCGCCGCCGGCGCCTGCCGCCCGGCCACTGGAAGATCGCATCGAGCCCTCGATGGAGCCGCTGCTGCCCCTGACCCCGCCGGCACCGCCCGTCGAAGCAGCATCCGGCGCACAAGGCCAGCTGGACCTGCCCGTGCCCCCTGCCCCGCCGCCTGCGCCGTCTCCCGAACCACCTCCGCCCGCGGCGCCCGAACCCGCGCCCACGCCGGCGGCCCCTGCCTCCGATCCGCTGGCCCCGCTGGTCGAAGCCCTTCGCAGCGGCGACTCGATCATCATCTTTCCCGAAGGCACGCGCGGCCACACCGGCGAACCGCAGAAGTTCAAGTCGGGGCTCTACACGCTGGCCACCATGTTCCCCGAAGTGGTACTGGTACCCGCCTGGATCGACAACGTGCAGCGCGTCATGCCCAAGGGCGAGATCGTGCCGGTGCCCATCCTGTGCTCCGTCACCTTCGGCGCGCCGGTGCGCGTGGAGGAAGGCGAGGAGCGCCGCCCTTTCCTCGACCGGGCGCGCGCCGCCGTGATCGCCCTGCGCGACGTCTGACGACGACGACATGAACCAGTTCCTGCGCAGCCTCAGCCCGACCCAGCAGGTCGCGGCGCTCTTTCTCATCATCTTCGGCGTGCTCGCGGTCGTGAGCGCCACCGCCTTCTTCCTGAGCTTCAGGGAAAAGCGCAACCCCGTGCACGACGCCGCCTGGCAGGCCGAGCTGGCGCACTTCCGCAAGCTGCTGGGCACCACCTGGTTCATGGCGCTGGTCTTCTGGATCGGCTGGGCGCTCGGCGAGACGGTGGCCACGGTGCTGTTCGCGCTTATCTCCTTCTTCGCGCTGCGCGAGTTCATCACGCTCTCGCCCACGCGGCGCGGCGACCACCGCAGCCTGATCCTCGCCTTCTTCGTGGTGCTGCCGATCCAGTTCTGGCTGGTGGCCACCGCGCGCTTCGACCTCTTCACCGTGTTCATCCCGGTGTACGTGTTCCTCGCGATCCCGGTGACCAGCGCGCTGGCCAACGACCCGAGCCAGTTCCTGGAGCGCAACGCCAAGCTGCAGTGGGGCATCATGGTCTGCGTCTACGGCATGAGCCACGTGCCGGCGCTGCTGCTGCTGAGCTTTCCGGGCTACGAGGGCAAGAGCGCGTTCCTCGTGTTCTTCCTGGTGTTCGTGGTGCAGACCTCGGTGCTGGTGCAGCACCTGATCTCGCGGCGCATGCAGCGCGCGCCCTTCGCGCCCAACGTGAGCCGCAGCTTCAACTGGACCAGTTGGGCCATCGGCATCGCGGTGGCGAGCCTGGTGGGCGCGCTGTTCTCGTTCATCACGCCCTTCAGGTTCGGGCAGGCGCTCGCGGTGTCGGTCATCGCCTGCATCTCGGGCTCGATGGGGCACCTGGTGATGAAGGCGCTCAAGCGCGACCGGGGCATTCCGAACTGGGGCCGCAAGGATGCGGGCGTGACGGGCGCCAACGGGCTGCTGGATCGCGTCGACGCGCTGTGCTTCGCCGCCCCCATCTTCTTCCACTCCATCCGCTGGTACTTCAACGCATGAACTAGGCAAACCCCCAGGCTGCGCGCACTTCGTGTCGCTTCGCCAACCCCCTTGCAGGGGGCAATACCTGCGGCCCGGCAAAGCCGGTTCCGCGGTATTCCTGGAAGAACACCTGAGACGGCTCGACTCCGAGCGTCGGAACGATTTGGTTCAGGCCTTGCGCCGCACCACGCGGCCGAAGACTTCCTTCGCCTTGCGGCCCAGTGCCTTCGCCTTCAGCGCCTGCAGCTCGCGCGTGAGACGCGTGCGCTGCTCGGCCGATAGTGCGGTGCCGAAGCGCCCCAGCGCGGCTTCTAGGGCCGCGCGCTGCGCCTCCACGCGCCCCTGGCGGCCTTCGGCCTCGGCGAGCCATTCGCAGGCATTGACGACACGCTCGCGCAGCGCGGCGTCGCCCGAATCGCCGAAGCGGGCTATGAGAGTGCGATAGGCCTTGATCTGCCCGGCAGGGTCGCCCAGCTTGTCGAGCGCCTTGGCCTTGTTGATCATCGACTTGGCGGCCCAGAGCTGCAGCGTGCCCTCCCTCGCGCTGCTGGTACGCGCGATGGCCTCGTCGTAGCAGGCCACCGCGGCCTCGAGCTGGCGGGCCTGGCGCAGCGTCGCGCCCTTGCGGAACAGCGCGCCCACCACGCGCCCGCGCAGGTCGGGCAGCTCGGAGTTGCCCCAGCGCGCGACGATCTCGTCGTGCACGCGCATCTCGTCGTCGTGCAGGCCGAGCCGGTCCAGCGCGGTGCTCTTGTATTGCAGGCCCTGCGCAACGGTCTCCTGCATCTCGGTCGAAGGGTCGGCGCCGTAGTACACGTCGATCGCATCGGCGGCCGCGACCACTTCGTGGAAGCGTTCGAGGGCGATCAGGCAGAAGGCCTTGTGCACCAGCGCCCGGGCGCACTGCCGCCGCAGCTCCGGATGCGGCGACGCGGTGTGCGCGGACAGCACCTGGTCGAACAGCGCGACGGCCTCCTGCAATTCGCCGGCATCACCGTGCTTGCGGCCCTGCCGGACCTTGTCGCGCACTTCGTCGCGCAGCTCCGCCGGCAGTTCCGGCAAATGAGCTCCGGCCTCGGCCTTGCGCAGCCGCTTGAGGCAGGCTTCCCGGCCGGCGAGGGCTTTGGCCAGCGTGTCCTGCAGCTCGGACGCAGGCGTACCTTGCAGTTGCCTCGCGAGCTGCTGGTATGCGGCGAGCGCTTCATCGGCCCGGCCCAGCCGTTCGAGCAGCACGAATCCCTTGTTGAGCTGCGCGCTCGCCACGGTGCGATGCACCACCGGATCGGTGTCCGCGCCGAAGGTGGCAAGCAGCCGCTCGCAGGCGGCCAGCGCGGCCTCGCCGTCGTCCGACTCGCGCAGGCCCACCGACCAGTCGTAGGCGCGGCGCACCGCCATGCGCCGCACCTGCGGCGAGGCATCGTGGCCGTAGCGCTCGAGCAGCCAGCCGACCAGCTCGGCGCGGTTCGCATGCTCGTCGATGCCGAAGCCGTCGAAGAAGAGCGTCAGCGCGCGCACGCCCTCGATGCGCAACTCGGGCGCCGCATGGGCCAGGCCGGCCTCGATCTGGTCGGCCACCGCGAGGCACATCACCTGCGCCTGCGCATGCTGTGCCAGCTCGCGCAGGTTCAGCACCGAAGCCAGGCGCGCACGCGCGACGCGCAGCACCACGCCGGGGTCGGCACTGCCGTCGAAGCGTTCGATGACGGCCTCCAGCGTGGCCAGCGCGTCCTGCGGCAGGCCGCGGTGGTGCTCGACCTCGGCCTTCAGCAGCCGCGCCTCCACGCGCCAGGTGTCGAAGGCGGCGTCGGGCTGGCTGTCGAGCAGCTCGCTCATGGCATCGCAGGCTTCGCAGCGCGCGGCGGGCTCATCGATCCACCAGGTGCGCTGGTAGAGCGCGTGGGCGATGTGCTCGCGAATCTCGGGTTCGGGGCGCTGGCCGTGCGCCGCGATCAATCGGTCGAGCGTGGCGAGCGCATCGGCGGGGCGGTGCAGCTGGCGCAGCATGTGGGCCAGCAGGCGCAAGGCCTGGCAGCAGGGCACGACCACGCCGACCTCGGGCTTCGCCGCGAACTCGTCGAGCAGCCTGACGCTGGCGGCCACCGCTTCCTTGCGGCGGCCCAGGTCGTCCAGCAGCTCGATGCGCCGGAAGCTGGCGGCCGCGCGTTCGGCGGGGTGCATCTGCAGGCGCGCGATCAAGGCTTGCACCTCGTCCAGTTGCTGCTGCGCGGAGGACTCGACTACATTCACATTCGCTTCCTTGAATGGCGCGCCCCGCGCGGGGCGGGGCGGACGGTACGGACCGGGGCGCATTCTGCCCACGATCAGCCGGCTTTCGCCCCCCTCCTCGCAACTCTTTTGACAATCTTTTCCCAGGCTTAGTCCTTTACGTTTCCTTTCATGCGCATTCTCGGCATCGACCCCGGATTGCAGACCACCGGCTTCGGCGTGGTCGACGCGGACGGCCATGCGCTGCGCTACGTGGCCAGCGGCACCATCAGCACCCGGCACCTGGGCACCGGCAACAACCTGCCGGCGCGCCTGAAGGTGCTGTTCGACGGCATCGCGGAGATCACCGCGCGCTACCAGCCCGACGCGTCGGCGGTGGAAATCATCTTCGTCAACGTCAACCCGCAGTCCACGCTGCTGCTGGGGCAGGCGCGCGGCGCCTGCGTGACCGCACTGGTCACCAACAATCTCTCGGTGGCCGAGTACACCGCGCTGCAGATGAAGAAGGCGGTGGCCGGCCACGGCCAGGCCGCCAAGGCGCAGGTGCAGGAGATGGTGCGTCGCCTGCTCGATCTGCCGGGCCTGCCGGGCGCCGACGCAGCGGACGCGCTGGGCATCGCCATCACGCATGCGCAGGTGGGACGTTCGATGGCACGGCTGGCCGAAGCGGCCGAGGCATCGAAGAGTTCCGCGGCGCTGCCTGCCGGCACCTACCGGCAGGGGCGTTCGCGCTGAGCCGAAGCGGCTGCCTGCGTCAGCGCACGATGTAGCGCAGCTCGCCGAGGCGCTTGCGGCGCTCGCGCACTTCGGCTGCAACCGATGCCGCATCGCCCTCCAGGGCTCGTGCGATCCAGTCAGCGAACTGGGGCATGTCGCCGGGCGTGAAGCCCAGCCGCACGATCTCGGGCACGCCGAGGCGCAGGCCGTTGATGTCACCTTCCACGGGTGCCATCGGCAGGCCGATGCCGCAGGCCAGCAGGCCGCCCTTCGCGAGCTTCTTCGCCGCTCGCTGGCCGCCGCCCCATCGCGCGGCCTCCAGCGCGAACTGGTGCGACTGCGTGAAGCCGCGCACCTTCGCGAACACCGGCAGCCCCCGCGCATCGAGTTCGCGCGCCAGTGCCTGCGCGGTCTCCCGCATCGCGGCCGCATAGGCGATGCCGTGCACCTTCCAGTCGAGCAGGCCACGGGCCAATGCCGCCGTGCGGCCCGCATCCGAATTGGCCGTGAGGCCGGGATAGGCGATGGCGTCGATTCGCTCCATCAGCGCCGTGTCGTTCGACACGATCAGCCCGCCCGCCGGTCCGCCCAGGCTCTTGTAGGTGCTCATGGTGATCGCATGCGCACCCTGCTCCAGCGGCTGCGGCCACGCCTTGCCGGCCACCATGCCCGAGAGATGCGCCGCGTCGAAGAGCAGCTTCGCGCCCACGCTGTCGGCGATCTCGCGGATCGCGGGCACCGGATGCGGAAACAGGTTGAGGCTGCCGCCGATGGTGACGAGCTTGGGCTTTGTCTCGCGCACCAGCTTCGCGAGCGCGGCGAGGTCGACCGTGTAGCCGTCGGCATCCACCGGCGCGGAAACCGGCTTCAGGCCATAGAGCCCTGCGGCGCCTGCCGCATGGTGCGTGACGTGCCCGCCGATGCTGGGCGGGGGCACGACGATGGTGTCGCCGGGCTGGCAGGTCGCCATGAACACGTAGAGATTCGACAGGGCGCCCGAGCTCACGCGCACCTCGGCGAACTTCGCACCGAACACCTCGGCCGCCAGCTCGGCGGCGACCACCTCGATGCGCTCGATGGCCTCCAGGCCCATCTCGTACTTGTCGCCCGGATAGCCGAGCGAGGGGCGCGAGCCCAGTCCGCGCGACAGAAGCGCCTCGGCGGCCGGGTTCATCACGTTGGTGGCGGGGTTGAGGTTCAGGCCGTCGACGTCGTGGATGCGGTGGTTGTCGGCCACCAGCCGTTCGATCTCGGCGGCCACGCCTGCAGCATCGCGCGAGGCGGCGTCCGCGGCGATGGAAAGCACGTGGTCCTCGCTGGCGGCGGGAACCCAGGGGCGGCGTTGCAGGGCGGCGGCAGGCATGTGGCGGATCTCGCTATGAAAGGGGGATGGCCGCATCGTCGCCTGCCCTCGCCGACGGGGCAAACCGGATAATCTGGCCCCGAGCCGTAGAAAAACTTGGCCTGAAGGATCTGCCCATGCCGCTCGCACCACCCCGCCCACGCCTGCCGCCGCACACCGCGGTGCGCGCCTTCGAGGCGGCGGCGCGCCATGGCAGCTTCGCGCGCGCGGCAGAAGAACTCTTCGTCACGCCGGCGGCCATCGCGCAGCAGATCAAGGCGCTGGAGACATGGGCCGGCGGCGCGCTCTTCGAGCGGCACAGCCAGGGCATCCGCCTCAGCGCGCACGGGCGGCGCGCCCTGCCGGCCCTCAGCGCGGCGGTCGACCAGCTCGGCCTGGCCGTGCAGGCACTGCGCCACGAAACCCAGACCGCCGCGCGCCGCAGCACGCTGCAGGTGGCTGCGCTGCCGGCAGTTGCGCAGCTGTGGCTATCACCGCGCCTGTCGCGGCTGAAGGCGGAGCTGCCCGGCGTGCAGGTTTCGGTGACGGCACTCGAGCAGCCACCGAACTTCCGCCGCGAACCCTTCGATCTGGGGCTGTTCTATGCGCGCGCCGGCGAACGTATCGAGATTGCGGCAGGCGCGCAGGCGATCCCACTGGTGCGCGACCGACTGCTGCCCGTGTGCAGTCCGCGCCTGCGCGAGCCCCTGCCCAGCGGCCGTCCACGCGCACTCGAAGATCTGACAGAACTGCTGCAGCGCAGCGGCGGACTGCACGACACCGTCTGGCGCGACGACTGGCAGCGCTGGCTGCAGGCCGTGCGGCCCGGCATCAAGACGGCCGAAGCCGAGGCGCTGGCTGCAGGGCCGGATTTCTCGCTCTACAGCCTCGCGCTGCAGGCAGCTCTGGACGGCGAAGGCGTGCTGATGGGCCGCGAGCGACTCGTCGCACCGCTGCTGGCTCAAGGCAAGCTGCATGCGCCCTGGGGACGGCCGAAAGCGCTGGGGGATACGGTGATGCTGCTGGTGCCTGCGCACCGCAAGGGGCCGCTGCTCGCGCGGCAGGTGCAGGCATTGCAGGCGCTGGCAGCGGGCTGAAAGCCTGCTATCGGGATAGCCGGCTCTACGCCACCCGCTCCGCGATCAGCACGGCGAAGAAGCCGAATGCCGCCAGCAACGTCCACTTCAGCACGATCCAGCCGATGCGCCGGTACTTGACCTGGCCCGTACCCGCGTAGAACGCGAAGCACACGCCGGCCACCAGAAGCAGCAGCAGGATGGCCCAGCGGAACAGAAGCATGTGAGAGGAACGAGCGGCCTACCAGGCCCGCGCGACTTCGCCGAAACCGCGCGGGGCGCGCTTCTCGTCCTCGAAGGTCACGACCTCGTAGGCGTCGCTGTGCGAGAGCAGCTCGCGCAGCAGCTTGTTGTTGAGCGCATGGCCCGAGCGGAAGGCGGTATACGCGGCCAGGAGCGGCTTGCCGATGATGTACAGGTCGCCCATCGCGTCGAGGATCTTGTGCTTCACGAACTCGTCGTCGTAGCGCAGTCCGCCTTCGTTCAGCACCTTGGTGTCGTCCATCACGATGGCGTTGTCGAGGCCGCCGCCGAGCGCGAGGCCCTTGCTGCGCATGTACTCGACTTCCTTCGTGAAGCCGAAGGTGCGGGCGCGCGCGATGTCGCGGCTGTACGAGCCGGTGCCCAGGTCGAACTCCACGCGCTGGCCGGTGGAGTTGACGACGCGGTGGTCGAAGTCGATCTCGAAGCTCAGCTTGTAGCCGTGATAGGGCTCCAGGCTCGCCCACTTCTCGTTGGCGCCCTCGCCTTCGCGCACCTCGACCTTGCGGGTCACGCGGATGAAGCGGCGCGGCGCCTTCTGCAGCGCGATGCCCGCGCTTTGCAGCAGGAACACGAACGAGGAAGCCGATCCGTCGAGGATCGGCACTTCGTCGGCCGTGATGTCGATGTAGAGGTTGTCGATGCCCAGGCCCGCGCAGGCCGACATGATGTGCTCGACGGTCTGCACTTTCGCGCCGCCGGTGGAGACCGTGGACGCCAGGCGCGTGTCGGTGACCGACTCGGCCGTCATGCGGATCTCGGCCGGCTCCGGCAGGTCGACGCGGCGGAACACGATGCCCGTGTCGGCCGGTGCCGGCCGCAGCGTCAGCTCCACGCGCTGGCCGCTGTGAAGCCCCACGCCCACGGCGCGGCTGATGGACTTGAGGGTTCGTTGTTGCAGCACGGCCGGGATTTTAGGCGCGCGACGGGCGTGGCGGCCTATGCCCCTCGCTATGGCACCGATAGACATGGGTTCTATGCAATTCCTTCGAATTGGCCCGAAATGGACGCAAAGGGCACGAGGCGAGCGCAGCGCCTAGAGCCAGCAGACGTCCCTTTCGGGTCGTCCCTGTGCCCCTTACGCCCTCTCGTGCCCTCTGCGTCGAGCTGGTCCCTTCGCAAAACACCGAGGAACCGGCTCTGCCGGTCCTCAGGTGTTGCCCCCGGTAGGGGGGCTGGCGAAGCGACACGAAATGCGCGCAGCCTGGGGGCGAGCTTGGTTCAGTCAGCTTGGCGGCGCAGGAACGCGGGAATCTCGAAGTCGTCCATGCCGCCCGAGGACAGCGCGTCCACCTTCGCGGCGGCCATCGTGCGGTTGGTGCGCCACACGCTGGGAACGGCCATGCCGTCGTAGTTGGGCTGGCTGCCGCCCGTGCCGCCGGCGTGACCCACGCCACCGAGCGTCGGCACGGTGAACGGGATGTTGTCGGTGCCGGTGCGGATGACTTCCAGCGTCGGCTGCTGGCGGCGAGCGTCGGGACGCGACAGGCCGGTGGCCACCACGGTCACGCGCATCTCGTCGCCCAGGCTGTCGTCGTAGGCAGCGCCGTAGATCACGTGCGCGTCCGGCGAGGCGTAGGCGCGGATGGTGTTCATCGCCAGCTTCGACTCGTTCAGCTTCAGCGAGCTCTTCGATGCCGTCACCAGCACCAGCACGCCCTTTGCGCCCGAGAGGTCGATGCCTTCGAGCAGCGGGCAGGCCACGGCCTGCTCGGCTGCGATGCGCGCGCGGTCGGGACCGGCTGCGGCAGCGGTGCCCATCATGGCCTTGCCGGGCTCGCCCATCACGGTGCGCACGTCTTCGAAGTCGACGTTCACGCCGCCGTACTCGTTGATGATTTCCGAGATGCCGCCCACGGCGTTCTTCAGCACGTCGTTGGCCTGAGCGAAGGCTTCGTCCTGCGTGACGTCCTCGCCCAGCACGTCGAGCAGCTTCTCGTTGAGCACGACGATCAGCGAGTCGACGTTGGCTTCGAGCTCGGCCAGGCCGGCGTCGGCATTGGTCATGCGGCGCCCGCCTTCCCAGTCGAAGGGCTTGGTCACCACACCCACGGTGAGGATGCCCATTTCCTTCGCCACGCGCGCGATCACGGGAGCGGCGCCGGTGCCGGTGCCGCCGCCCATGCCGGCCGTGATGAACAGCATGTGCGCGCCGTCGATGGCGGCGCGGATGTCGTCCACCGCTGCCTCGGCCGCGTCACGGCCCTTCTCGGGCTTGCTGCCAGCGCCCAGGCCGCTGGTGCCCAGCTGGATGATCTTGTGTGCGTTGCTGCGCTGCAGGGCCTGCGCGTCGGTGTTCGCGCAGACGAACTGAACGCCCTGCACGCCACGCTCCATCATGTGGGCGACCGCATTGCCGCCGCCACCGCCGACACCGATCACCTTGATCTGCGTGCCCTGGTTGAACTCTTCGACTTCGATCATTTCGATGGTCATTTTTAACTCCTTGAATCTTGCAGTTGCCGTTATGTGTCTGTGAATATTTCTTGTGTACTGACGGGATCAACGATGAGACCGTCGCGATGGTGGACCTGTTCGTCGCCATCGCTCGTTGAAATGCATGGGAGGGCTGCCACGCGCGAGCCAGAGTGGAGACTTGATCATGGCTAGAAATTCCCCACGATGAAGTCCTTGAAACGTCCGAATGCAGTCTTTACCGACCCATTCTTCTGCGCGACCTTGAAGCCGCGCATGCGCGCGAAGCGTGCTTCCTCCAGCAGGCCCATCACCGTCGCGGCGCGGGGCTGCGCGACCATGTCCGACAGCGCGCTCGAGTACTTCGGGATGCCGCGACGCACGGGCTTGAGGAAGATGTCCTCGCCGAGCTCCACCATGCCCGGCATCACGGCGCTGCCGCCCGTGAGCACCACGCCCGACGAGAGCACCTCTTCGTAGCCCGACTCGCGCACCACCTGCTGCACCAGCGAGAAGATCTCCTCGATGCGCGGCTCGATCACGCCGGCCAGCGCCTGCTTGCTCAGCATGCGCGGGCCGCGGTCGCCCAGGCCCGGCACTTCCACCTGCGTCTCGGGGTCGGCCAGCAATTGCTTGGCGAAGCCGTTCTCGACCTTGATGTCTTCCGCGTCCTTCGTCGGAGTGCGCAGCGCCATCGCGATGTCGCTGGTGATGAGGTCGCCCGCGATCGGGATCACCGCCGTGTGGCGGATCGCACCGTTGGTGAAGATCGCCACGTCCGTAGTGCCGGCGCCGATGTCCACCAGCACCACGCCCAGCTCGCGCTCGTCTTCCGTCAGCACCGCCTGGCTGGAGGCCAGCGGGTTCAGCATCAGCTGGTCGACTTCCAGGCCGCAGCGGCGCACGCACTTGATGATGTTCTCGGCCGCGCTCTGCGCGCCGGTCACGATGTGCACCTTGGCTTCCAGGCGCATGCCGCTCATGCCGATCGGCTCCTTCACGTCCTGGCCGTCGATCACGAACTCCTGCGGTTCCACCAGCAGCAGGCGCTGGTCGCTGGAGATGTTGATGGCGCGTGCCGTCTCCACCACGCGGGCCACGTCGGCGGGCGTCACTTCCTTGTCCTTCACCGCCACCATGCCGCTGGAGTTGATGCCGCGGATGTGGCTACCGGTGATGCCGGTGTAGACGCGGCTGATCTTGCAGTCGGCCATCAGCTCGGCCTCTTTCAGCGCCTGCTGGATGCTCTGCACGGTGGCGTCGATGTTCACCACCACGCCGCGCTTGAGGCCGTTGCTCGGCGCGATGCCCAGGCCGGCCAGCTTGAGCTCGCCGCCGGGCAGCACCTCGGCCACGACCACCATCACCTTGGCGGTGCCGATGTCGAGTCCTACGACCAGGTCTTTGTATTCTTTGGGCATTGGGATATGTCCTCGATTCCTCGGTATTCGCTACTTGATTTTTCTTGGGGCCTCGGGCGAGACCGTGGTGACGCCGCGCAGCCGCAGGGCATACGCGTCGTTGTGGCGCAGGTCCGCGCCTTCGACGTCGGCCATGGTGCGGCGGTACTGGCCCGCGACCTGGGTCACGGTCTTCAGGAAGCGCTGCAGGCGGGCCGTCACCTCTTCGCTCTGGCCGCGGCCGAGCTCGATCTCGGCGCCGCTGTCGAGCACCACCTTCCAGCTGCCGCGGCTCGACAGCGTGAGCTCGTCGATCCCCAGGTCGTAGGGCTGGAACTGCGGCTGCAGCACGCGGTACATGCCCAGCACCTGGCCGGCCTGCTCGATCGGGCCGTCCAGGCGCGGCAGGTTGTCGTCCACCTCGGCCACGTTGGCCTCGAACACGTCGCCGAAGCCGTTGATCAGCTTCGAGCCCGCCTCGTCGCCCCAGTTGGCCACCGGCACCTGCTCGGTCAGCGTCACGCGCAGCTTGTTCGGGAACTCGCGGCGCACCACCGCGCTGCGCACCCACGGCACCGACTCGAAGGCCGCGCGCGCGCGGGCCAGGTCGATGGTGAAGAAGTTGCCCGACAGCTGCGGCGCCACGTTGGCGCGCAGCGTGACCGCGTTGTTGTGCGTGACCTCGCCGTCCACCTTGATGCCGGCGATCGGGAAGAAAGGCTGGCGCAGCACCCACCACGCACCCGCGGCAAGCAGCATGAGCGCCACCGCCGCGAACGCAAGGTTGGCGACGATGTTCATGAGCTTGACGTCGAAGGGCGCTGGAATGCTGTCGGCCATGGCTATAGCGAGCCTCCCGTCGCGTCCAGCGTCGCGGAAGCCAGCACCCGCAGGCACAGCTCCTCGTACGCGATGCCCGCGGCGCGGGCGGACATCGGCACCAGCGAATGGCTGGTCATGCCGGGCGAGGTGTTCATCTCCAGCAGGAAGGGCTTGCGGTCGCTCGCGCGGATCATCACGTCGGCGCGGCCCCAGCCGCGGCAGCCGAGCGTGCGGTAGGCGGCCAGCGTGATGCGCTGGATCTCGTGCTCCTCGGCCTCGGGCAGGCCGCTCGGGCACTGGTACTTCACGTCGTCGGTGAAGTACTTGTTCTGGTAGTCATAGGCGCCCTCGGGCGCGGCGATGCGCACCACCGGCAGCGCGCGCGCGTCGAGACCGTGGCCGAGCACGGCGCAAGTCACTTCCTCGCCCTCGATGAATTCCTCGCACAGCACGTCGGCGTCGTACCTGGCCGACAGCGCCACCGCGTCCTGCATCTCTGAATAACCTTGCACCTTGGTCACGCCAATGGACGAGCCTTCGCGCGGCGGCTTCACGATCAGCGGCAGGCCGAGCACGTCGGGCACCGCCCTGACCTGCTCGCGGCTTTGCTGGTCGAAGGCCAGGCGCACGTACTTGGGCGTGGGCAGGCCGTCGGCCTGCCAGATGCGCTTGGTCATGACCTTGTCCATCGCCACGCTGGAGGCCATCACGCCAGAGCCGGTGTAGGGAATGCCGAGCAGCTCGAGCGCGCCCTGCACGGTGCCGTCCTCGCCGTGGCGGCCGTGCAGCGCGACGAAGCAGCGCGCGAAGCCTTCGCTCCTGAGCTCCGACAGGTCGCGCTGCGACGGGTCGAAGGCATGCGCGTCCACGCCGCGCGAGCGCAGCGCTTCGAGCACGCCTGTGCCCGACATCAGGGAGATCTCGCGCTCGGCGGAACTGCCGCCGAAGAGCACGGCGACCTTGCCGAAGAGTTTGGGGTCCTGGAGGCTCATGAGGCCCTCCCTTTGCGCGAACCGCGCTCGGATGTTGAAGGGGCAGAGGCGCCGGTCGCGGCACCGGCCGCGCCGAGCTCGACCACCTTGGCCGGCACCGCGCCGATGGAGCCCGCGCCCATCGAGAGCACCACGTCGCCCGGGCGGGCGTTGTCGAGAATGGCGCGCGGCATCGCGGCGATGTCGTCGACGAAGACCGGCTCGACCTTGCCCGCCACGCGCAGCGCGCGCGCCAGCGTGCGGCCGTCGGCCGCCACGATGGGCGCCTCGCCGGCGGCATAGACCTCGCCGAGCAGCACCGCGTCGGCCGTGCCGATGACCTTCACGAAGTCTTCGAAGCAGTCGCGCGTGCGGGTGTAGCGGTGCGGCTGGAAGGCCAGCACCAGCCGGCGGCCCGGGAATGCGCCGCGCGCGGCCGCGATGGTGGCGGCCATCTCCACGGGGTGATGGCCGTAGTCGTCGATCACCGTGAAGGTGCCGGCAGCATCCCCGCTCTGCACAGCCACGTCGCCGTAGCTCTGGAAACGGCGGCCCACACCCTTGAAGCCTGCAAGCCCGCGCTGCACGGCTTCGTCGGGAATACCGAGTTCCACCGCCACCGCGATCACCGACAGCGCATTGCGCACGTTGTGCTCGCCCGGCAGGTTCAGCACGATGGGCAGGTCGGGCAGCGTCACTCCGTTGCGGCGCTGCGCGGTGAAATGCATCTGGCCGCCAACGGCGCGCACGTCGATGGCGCGCACCTGGGCGTCCTCGCCGAAACCGTAGCTGGTGACCGGGCAGGTCACGTCGGCCACGATCTCGCGCACCGCCGGATCGTCGGTGCACAGAATGGCCACGCCATAGAACGGCATGCGGTGCAGGAAGTCGACAAAAGCCTTCTTGAGCTTCGCGAAGTCGTGCCCGTAGGTCTCCATGTGGTCGGCGTCGATGTTCGTCACCACCGCCATCACCGGCAGCAGGTTCAGGAACGAGGCATCCGACTCGTCGGCCTCCACCACGATGTAGTCGCCGCTGCCGAGCTGCGCGTTGGCACCGGCGCTGTTCAGGCGCCCGCCGATCACGAAGGTCGGGTCGAGCCCGGCGGCCGCGAGCACGCTCGCCACCAGGCTGGTGGTGGTGGTCTTGCCGTGCGTGCCGGCAATGGCGATGCCCTGCTTCAGGCGCATCAGCTCGGCCAGCATCAGCGCGCGCGGCACCACCGGAATGCGCTTCTCGCGCGCAGCCAGCACCTCGGGGTTGTCCGGCTGCACCGCCGTCGACGTGACGACCGCATCCGCGCCGTCGATATGCGCGGCCGCGTGGCCCACGAAGGTGCCGATGCCCAGGCCCGCGAGCCGGCGCAGCGTGGCGCTGTCGGCCAGGTCGGAGCCGGTGATTTTGTAGCCCAGGTTCAGCAGCACTTCGGCGATGCCGCTCATGCCGGAGCCGCCGATGCCCACGAAATGGATGTGACGAATCGCGTGCTTCATTTGGCAAGCTCCTCGCAGGCGCGGACGACCGCCTCGACGGCTTCGGTCTTCTGCATGGTCTTGGCCTTCTCGGCCTTCTCTATCAGCGCATCGCGCCCGGTTTTCTGTAGCAAGTCAGCCAGCAATTCAGGAGTGAGGTCGGCCTGCTGCACCAGCCAGCCGCCGCCCGCGTCCACGAGGAAGCGCGCATTGGTGGTCTGGTGGTCGTCGACCGCCGAGGGGAAAGGCACGAACAGCGCTGCTGCGCCGACGGCCGCGATTTCTGTGACGGTGCTGGCACCGGCGCGCGCGACGATCATGTCGGCGTCCGCATAGGCCTGCGCCGTGTCTTCGATGAAGGGCGTTAGCTCTCCTTCGACGCCCGCGGCCTCGTAGTTGGCGCGCAGCTCGTCGATCTGCTTGGCGCCGCTCTGGTGCAGCACCCGCGGGCGCTCGGCCGGCGCGATGCGCGCGAGTGCCTGCGGCACCACGGTGTTGAGACCGCGAGCGCCAAGGCTGCCGCCGACCACAAGCAGTTTCAGCGGACCGCTGCGGCCTGCGAAGCGCTCGGCCGGCGCCGGCTTGGAAGTGAAGGCCGCGCGCAGCGGGTTGCCCACCCACTGCGCCTTCTTCAGCACGTTGGGAAAGGCGGTGAACACGCGGTCGGCCACGCCCGCCAGCACCTTGTTGGCGAGGCCGGCGACCGAGTTCTGCTCGTGCAGCACCAGCGGCTTGCCGACCAGCACGCCCATCATCCCGCCAGGGAAGGTGATGTAGCCGCCCAAGCCCACCAGCACGTCGGGCTTCACGCGGCGCACTACGCCCAGGCTCTGCCAGAAGGCGCGCAGCAGCTTCAGCGGCAGCAGGAACAGCGTGAGCGGGCCCTTGCCGCGCACGCCGCCGAACTGCACGGGTTCGAAGGCGAAGCCGCGCGGCGGCACCAGCTTTTCTTCCATGCTGCCGGGGGCGCCCAGCCAGTGCACCTTCCAGCCGCGCTCGCGCAGGGCCTCGGCCACAGCGAGGCCGGGGAAGATGTGGCCGCCAGTGCCGCCGGCCATGACGAGCGCGGTGCGGCCCGTCATACGCGACCTCCGCGCATCAGCACTCGGTTTTCGTAATCGATGCGCAGAACGATCGCCAGCGCCACCAGGTTCATCAGAATGGCCGAGCCGCCGAAGCTC
This sequence comes from Variovorax sp. 278MFTsu5.1, assembly GCF_048305045.1. NCBI lineage: Bacteria > Pseudomonadati > Pseudomonadota > Betaproteobacteria > Burkholderiales > Comamonadaceae > Variovorax > Variovorax sp. 278MFTsu5.1. The sequence continues at coordinate 1,154,880 of NZ_CP157622.1, read as the reverse complement.
ATCAGCGGCAGCGTCAGGCCCTTGGTCGGCAGCGCGCCGAGGTTCACGCCCATGTTGATGAAGGTCTGGAAGCCCAGCCACACGCCCACGCCCTGGGCCACGAGGCCCGAGAACACGCGGTCGAGCGCGATGGCCTGGCGGCCGATGTGCATGATGCGGCGCGTGAGCCAGAGGAACAGGCCGATGATCAGCAGCACGCCGACGAGGCCGAACTCCTCGCCGATCACGGCCAGCAGGAAGTCGGTGTGCGCCTCGGGCAGCCAGTGCAGCTTCTCGACGCTGCCGCCCAGGCCGACGCCGAAGATCTCGCCGCGGCCGATGGCGATCAGCGAGTGCGAAAGCTGGTAGCCCTTGCCCAGCGCGTGCTCCTCGCTCCACGGATCGAGGTACGCGAAGATGCGCTCGCGGCGCCACGGGCTGCTCGCGACGATGGTGCCGAAGGCCACCACCACCAGCGCGGCGATCAGGAAGAACATGCGCGCGTTCACGCCGCCCAGGAACAGGATGCCCATGGCGATCACGGCGATCACCATGAAGGCGCCCATGTCGGGCTCGGCCATCACCAGCATGCCGACCACCACCACCGCCACGCCCATGGGCAGCACGGCGCGGAAGAAGCGCTCCTTGATCTCCATCTTGCGCACCATGTAGCTGGCGGCGTAGAGCACCATCGCGAGCTTGGCCAGTTCCGACGGCTGGAAGCGCATGAAGCCCATCGGCAGCCAGCGGCGCGCGCCGTTCACGTTGATGCCGATGTGCGGAATGAGCACAGCCACCAGCAGCAGCAGCGAGGCCACGAAGAGCCAGGGCGCGGCGCGCTCCCAGGTCTTCATCGGGATCTGGAAGGTCAGCAGCGCGGCGATGAAGGCGAACACCACCGAGGCCGCGTGCCGCGTGAGGAAATACGAGGCGCTGTAGCCCGCGCGCGCGAAGCGCGGGTTGTCGGGCAGCGCGATGGAGGCCGAATACACCATGATCAGGCCCCAGGTCAGCAGCGCCACCGTGACCCAGACCAGCGCCTGGTCGAAGCCCAGCACGCGCATCGGCGTGGCCTTGGTCTGCGCGATGCCGGCGCCGCCCAGCCGCACGGGCAGGTGCACAGGCAGCGAGTCGATCCCGCTGCGCGCGCGCCTGAACCAGCCGCCGAAGCGGCTGGTGCGTGCGTTGGGCGTGGCGCCCGATGCGGCAGAGTTCAAACCTGTTCCTCCGTCGTCGAGTCGCCCAGGCCGCGCGGGCTGTCCTCGTAGGCCTGCACGGCCTCGCGGAACACCTCGGCGCGGTGCGCGTAGTCCTTGAACATGTCGAAGCTCGCACAGGCCGGTGACAGCAGCACGGCATCGCCGGGGTTGGCGCGCGCGGACGCGAGCTTCACCGCCTCGTCCATCGAGGCGGCGTGCAGCAGCGAGACGCCCGTCGATGCCAGCGCGGCTTCGATCAGCGGCGCGTCGCGGCCGATGAGCACCACGGCGCGCGCGTACTGGCGAACGGGCGCGGCCAGCGGCTCGAAGTCCTGCCCCTTGCCTTCGCCGCCGAGGATGACGACCACGCGGCGCTCCTCGCCCAGGCCGGTCAGCGCGGCGGCGGTGGCACCCACGTTGGTGCCCTTGCTGTCGTCGAAGTACTCGACCTCGTCGATGACGGTGATGGGCTCGACGCGATGCGGCTCGCCCTGGTATTCGCGCAGGCCGTAGAGCATGGCGTTCAGCGGGCAGCCGGCGGCACTGGCCAGCGCCAGGGCCGCGAGCGCGTTCATGGCGTTGTGGCGGCCGCGGATGCGCAGCGCGTCGGCGGGCATCAGCCGCTGCAGGAAGATCTCTTCCTCGACCACGGCACCACGCTTGCGCTTCTGCGTTTCGTCGGCTTCCAGCGCGCGCACCAGCCAGGCCATGCCGTTCACGCGCTCGATGCCGTAGTCGCCCGGGCGCAGCGGCATCGCGGAACCGAAGGTGACATGCGTGCGGATCTGCGGGCGCTGCAGCTTGACCTTGACGGGCGCGGGCAGCATCGCCATCACGCCGGCGTCGTCGCGGTTGAGGATCATGAGCCCGTGCGCGCCGAAGATGCGCGCCTTGGCCGCGCCGTACGCGGCCATGTCGCCGTGCCAGTCCAGATGGTCCTGCGTGAGGTTGAGCACCGTCGCGGCCGTGGGCTCGAAGCCCTGCACGCCGTCGAGCTGGAAGCTGGACAACTCCAGCACCCACACGTCGGGCAGCGTCTCGGCGTCCATATGCGCCGAGAGCGTGTCGAGCAGCGTCGGGCCGATGTTGCCGGCCACGGCCACCGTCTTGCCCGCGCGCTCGACCAGTTGGCCGGTGAGCGAGGTGACCGTCGTCTTGCCGTTGGTGCCGGTGATGGCGAGCACCGCGGGCGTGTAGCCCTTGGGCGCTTCGGGTTCGACGGGCGGTGCCAGTTCGAGCTGCGGCGACGGCTCTTCCTCGACGGCCGCCGAGGCCGGGTTGGTGACGGAGAGCTCGGCGATGCGCGCGACGAACTCCGCGGCTTCCTTGGCGGCGGTCGGGACGTAGGGCTTGCCGGTGGTGGGCAGGCGCGAAACGGTGGCGGGCGCGGGCGCGGGTGCGGGCTCCGCTGCCGGGCCTTCGGGTGATTCGGGAGCTGCTTCGGCAGCCGGGGCTTCCGGCGCTGCTTCAGCGCTGGTTGCTTCGGTGGATTCCAGCGCCGGTTCAGGCGCGGCTTCGGATGCTGGCTCCGCAACGGCTTCGGCCGGCACGGCCACTTCGCCTTCCTGCGGCGGCGGCACGGCAACGCTGATCGACGGATCGCGCGGCATCGCTTCGGCCATCGCGGGGGCGGCCGGCTCGGGCTGGGCTTCAGCGGTTTCCGATGTTTCTACTGGCGCGGGTGCTTCTGCAGGCTCGACCGGAGCTGCGGCCTCGGCGGGCGCAGGCTCTTCCAGCGCCAGCTCGGCCTGTGCTTCAGGCTCGGCGGAAGCTTCGGCAACCGGCTCGGCTTCCGTTGCGGCGACGACTTCCGCTTCGGGTTCGGCCTCGACCACCGGCACTTCCACCGTCCGCAGGTCCTGCAGCGCACGCGCGAACAGATCCAGCTCGCCACCGACCGGCAGGCCCACGGCACGCGCCGCATCGGCCACCGGCGCGATGGTCGCCGGCGAAAGGCCCGGCGAACGGTACACGGCGCGGATCGGCGTGCCTTCGACCAGCGCGGCCGAAAACGGCCCGCCGACGAAGTTCACGCCTGGCAACTCCTCGCGCAGCGTCGGAAGCAATGCCGGCGCCTCGCGCGTGTCGGCCACGGTCACGACCGCGCCGTGCCGCGCGCACCAGCGCGCCATCGCCAGCCCGGACGCGCCGAGGCCGAGGATGAGGACGGGGAGGTCTTTCAGGTGCCGCATGGTTGTCTTCTTCTTTTCTCTCTCAGCGCAGCTTCAGCGTCGAAAGGCCCACGAGGCACAGCAGCATCGTGATGATCCAGAAGCGCACCACGACCTGCGTCTCGCGCCAGCCGCTCTTCTCGAAGTGATGGTGCAGCGGCGCCATCTTGAGCACGCGCCGCCCCTCGCCGAAGCGCTTCTTCGTGTACTTGAAGTAGGTGACCTGCGCCATCACCGAGATCGCCTCGACCACGAAGATGCCGCCCATGATGAAGAACACGATCTCCTGGCGCACGATGACCGCGATGGTGCCCAGCGCGCCGCCCAGCGCCAGCGCGCCCACGTCGCCCATGAACACCTGCGCCGGGTGCGTGTTGAACCACAGGAACGCCAGGCCCGCGCCGGCCATGGCCGAGCAGAACACCAGCAGCTCGCCCGAGCCGGGGATGTTGGGGAACAGCAGGTACTTGGAATACACCGCGCTACCCGTGACGTAGGCGAACACGCCCAGCGCCGAGCCCACCATCACCACCGGCATGATCGCCAGGCCGTCCAGGCCATCGGTCAGGTTCACGGCATTGCTCGCGCCCACGATCACCAGGTAGGTGAGGATCACGAAGCCGATGCCGCCCAGCGGATAGCTCACTTCCTTGAAGAAGGGCACCAGCAGGTTGATCTTGGGCGGGAAGTCGAGGTCGAAGCCCGACTGCACCCATGCGAAGAACAGCTGCACCACGCGCCAGTTGGAGCTTTCCGAGATGCTGAAGAGCAGGTAGAAGGCCGCGATCAGGCCCACCACCGACTGCCAGAAATACTTCTCGCGCGAGCGCATGCCCTCCGGGTCCTTGCGCACCACCTTGCGCCAGTCGTCCACCCAGCCGATGGCGCCGAAGCCCATGGTGACCCACAGCACGATCCACACGAACCTGTTGGAGATGTCGAACCACAGCAGCGTGGCGAAGGCGATGGCGAACAGCACCAGCACGCCGCCCATGGTGGGCGTGCCGCTCTTGGTGAGGTGCGTTTCCATGCCGTAGCCGCGCACCGGCTGGCCGATCTTGAGCGCCGTGAGGCGGCGGATCACGTAGGGCCCGGCCACCAGGCCGACCACGAGCGCCGTCAGCGCGGCCATCAGCGCGCGGAAGGTGAGGTACTGGAAGATGCGCAGGAACCCGAACTCGGGCGACAGCGTCTGCAGCCATTGAGCGAGGGTCAGCAGCATGTGGTTTCGCGCGGCTCATGCGTCATGACCGGCCTCCTTTTGTTGTTGTGGTTGTTGTAGTTGTGCCTGCGCCTCGACGACCTGCACCACGCGCTCCATCTTCATGAAGCGCGATCCTTTCACGAGCACGCTGCCGACCTGCGGCAGGCGTGCGAGCACGGCCGCGCTCAGCGCGTCGAACTCGTTGAAATGGTGTCCGTCGGCACCGGCGAAGGCGGCGACGGTATGCGACGTAGCGTCGCCCAGCGTGTAGACGGACTCGATGCCGCGCTCGCGGGCATGCTCGCCGACCTCGGCGTGGAACTCGGGCGAGCGGTCGCCCACCTCGCCCATGTCGCCCAGCACCAGCAGGCGCGGGCCCGGAAGGGCGGCGAGCACGTCGATGGCGGCGATCACCGAATCGGGGTTGGCGTTGTAGCTGTCGTCGACCAGCGTGATCGCATGGCCGCCGGGCAGCGCGACTTCGCTGGCGCGCGAGCGGCCCTTGACCGGCTCGAAGGCCGAGAGGCCGGCGCCGATGGTTTCCAGCGACACACCCGCCGCGAGCGCGCAGGCCGTGGCGGCGAGCGCGTTGACGACGTTGTGTCGGCCCGCGATGTGCAGGCGCGCGTCGAAGTCGCCCACCGGCGTGCGGATGCTCACGGCCCAGGCGCCCTGCTTCCATTCGGCGTGCTGCAGCGAGATGTCGGCATCCTCGTGCTCGCCGAAGGTCAGGCAGCGGCGCGAGCCGCCGTCGTGCGCCATGTCGGTCCACAGCGAGGTGAACTCGTCGCCGTAGGGAAAGACGGCCGTGCCGTCTTCCGGAAGCACGGCGAACACGGCGGCGTTCTCGATGGCCACAGCCTCGACGGTGGCCATGAATTCCTGGTGTTCGCGCTGCGCGTTGTTGACCAGCGCGATGGTCGGGCGCGAGATGGCCGCCAGCCGCGCGATCTCGCCCGGGTGGTTCATGCCCAGCTCGAGCACCGCGCGCTGGTGCTGCGCGCGCAGGCGCAGCAGCGTGAGCGGCACGCCGATCTCGTTGTTGAAGTTGCCGGCCGTGGCGAGCGAGCGCTCGGCCCGGAAGGCGAAGAGCACGGCCGCGATCATCTGCGTGACCGTGGTCTTGCCGTTGCTGCCCGTCACCGCGATCAGCGGCAGGTCGAACTGCGCGCGCCAGCCCGCGCCGAGCGCGCCCAGCGCGACCAGCGAGTCGGGCACCTCGAGGCCGGCGAGGCCCGCGGCCTCCAGCCCGCGGTGCGCGATGGCGGCCACGGCGCCCTGCTTCTTCGCATCGGCCAGGAAATCGTTGGCGTCGAAGCGCTCGCCCTTGAGCGCGACGAACAGGTCGCCGGGCGCGAGCGTGCGCGTGTCGGTGTGCACGCGGGCGATGACGATGGAGCCATCGCCCACGAGGCGAGAACCCGGAATCCATTGCTGGATCCGGGCCAGGGTGATGTCCAGGGGCGAGGTCGTGACGCTCATGCCGAGGCACCCCTCTTTGCCAGCGCCTGCAGCGCATGGGCCTTGTCCGAGAACTCGATGCGCTGGCCGGCGATTTCCTGCCAGGCCTCGTGGCCCTTGCCGGCGATCAGCACCACATCTTGCGGCGCGGCCTGCGCGATGGCGTCGGCGATGGCTCCCGCCCGGTCGGGCTGCACCTGCGCCGCGTCGGGGCGGGAGAAGCCGCGCAGCACCTGGCTGATGATCGCGTCGGGCTTTTCGCTGCGGGGGTTGTCGCTGGTGACGATCACGCGGTCGGCCTGGCGCTCGGCGACGGCGGCCATCATCGGGCGCTTGATCGGGTCGCGGTCGCCGCCGCAGCCGAACAGGCACCACAGTGCGCCGCCGCGCTGCTTTGCGAGCGGGCGCAGGCCGATCAGCGCCTTGTCGAGCGCATCGGGAGTGTGGGCGTAGTCGACCACGGCCAGCGGGGCGCCTTCGCCGGTGCCGGCGCGGTCCATGCGTCCTGGCACGCTGGTGAGGTTGGCGCATGCGGCCACGGCCTGCGCGAGCGTGAGGCCCAGCGCGCGCAGCGTGCCGAGCACGCCCAGCAAGTTGGACACGTTGTACTGGCCGATGAGCCCCGTCGACAGGCGCTCCACGGCAGCCGTGCCGTGCTCGGCCACCGAGAACTGCAGGCCCTGCGCGTCGTAGCCGATGTCGCGCGCCATGAGGCGGGCCGGCTTGCCGGCGGCCGAGACGGTCCAGACGTCGAGCGCACCGATGCCGGCGTCGATCAGGTTCGCGCACAGGCTGGCGCCGTGCGTGTCGTCGATGTTGATCACCGCGGCGCGCAGGCCGGGCCAGCGGAACAGCTCGGCCTTGGCCTGCCAGTAGGCGTCCATGCTGCCGTGGTAGTCGAGGTGGTCCTGCGTGAAGTTGGTGAACACGGCCACGGCGATCTGCGCGCCGTCGAGGCGGCGCTCGGCGATGCCGATGGACGAGGCCTCGATGGCGCAGGCGCCGAAGCCGTTCGTGACCAGCGCGCGCAGCTCGCGCTGCATCATCACCGGGTCGGGCGTGGTCAGGCCGGTGTAGGTCAGCTCGGGCGGCACGCCGATGCCCAGCGTGCCCATCACGGCACAGGGCGATGGCGCGTCGCGCTGCATGGTGCCGTCGGGCTTCATCACTCGCACGCCGCCCGCCGCGCGCAGCGTGGAGAGCGACTCGGCCAGCCACCATGCGGTGGAGGTCTTGCCGTTGGTGCCCGTCACGGCCAGCACTTCGAGCAGGGCCGAGGGGTTGTCGTAGAAGGCCGAGGCGATCGGGCCGGTGGCGGCCTTCAGGCCGGGGTAGCTCACGATGCGCTCGCGGTATTCGTCCTGGTCGAAGCCGAAGGGCTCGACGCCCTCGTGCTCCACCAGGCAGACGGCGGCGCCCTGCGCCAGCGCGGCCGCCACGTGCTTGCGGCCGTCGGTGGCGGCGCCCGGCCAGGCGATGAAGACGTCGCCCGCGCCCACGGCGCGGCTGTCGGCATGCAGCGCGGCGTTCGGCGCGCGCTCCTTCAGCCAGGCGGCGACCAGTTGGGGGGAAGTGAAGGTCAGCATGTTCAGAAGCTCTCGTCGACGCCCTGCGTCATCACAAGCGGTTTGACCGCCAGGTCGGGCGGTACGTTCATCATGCGCAGCGTCTGCTGCACGACCTCGCTGAACACGGGAGCGGCCGCGAGGCCGCCGAAATACTGGCCGTCGCTCGGCTCGTCGATCATCACCGCGACGATGATGCGCGGCTTCTCGATGGGCGCCATGCCGGTGAACCATGCGCGGTACTTGTTGCTGGCATAGCCCTTGCCGACCTGCTTGTGGGCCGTGCCCGACTTGCCGCCGACCGAGTAGCCCACCGTCTGCGCGCGCGTGCCCGTGCCGCCGGGGCCGGCGGCCATCTGCAGCATCTTGCGCACCGCCAGTGCATTGGAGGGCGAGAACACCCGCACGCCGGCTGGCGGCTCGGAGTTCTTCAGAATGGTCACCGGAATGAGCGAGCCGTCGTGCGCGAACGCGGTGTACGAATGCGCCATCTGGAAAAGCGATGCCGAAAGGCCGTAGCCATAGGCCATGGTGGCCTGCTCGACCGGCTTCCAGGTCTTCCAGGGCCGCAGCCGGCCGGTGACGGCGCCGGGGAACTGGATCTGCGGCTTCTGGCCGTAGCCGAGCGCAGTGTAGGTGTCCCACATCTCGTGCGGGGTCATCTTCTGGGCGATCTTGAGCGCACCGACGTTGCTCGACTTCTGGATCACGCCCTCGACTGTCAGCGTGCCGTAGTTGTGCGTGTCGCTGATGGTGAAGCCGCCGATCTGGTAGCGGCCGGGGCCGGTTTCGATCAAGGTCGAGGGCTTCACGCGGCCGGCCTCCAGCGCCATGCCCACCGTGATCGGCTTCATGGTCGAGCCGGGCTCGAAGGTGTCGGTGATCGCGCGGTTGCGCAGCTGCTCGCCGGTGAGGTTCTGGCGCTTGTCGGGCACGTAGCTCGGGTAGTTGGCCAGCGCCAGCACCTCGCCGGTGACGGAATCGAGCACCACCACGCTGCCGGCCTTGGCCTTGCGCGCGGTCACGGCGTCGCGCAGCTTCTGGTAGGCGAAGAACTGCACCTTGCTGTCGACGCTGAGCTGGATGTCCTTGCCGTCCAGCGGCGGCACGGTCTCGCCCACGCCCTCGACCACGCGGCCCAGGCGGTCCTTGATGACGCGGCGCGACCCGGCCTTGCCGGCCAGGTCCTTGTTGAAGGCCAGCTCGATGCCTTCCTGGCCGTTGTCTTCCACGTTGGTGAAGCCCACCACGTGCGCGGCGGCCTCGCCCTCGGGGTACTGGCGCTTGTATTCCTTGCGCTGGTAGATGCCCTTGAGGTTCATCGCGGCGATCTGCTTGGCGATGGGCTCGTCGACCTGACGCTTGATCCAGACGAAGGTCTTGTCCTCGTCTTCCAGCTTCTTGTCGAAGTCCTTCTGCGGCATCTCCAGCAGCTTGGCCACCTGCTTGAGCTTGGCGCGCACCTCGGGGTCGTCGCGCTCGATGTCCTCCGGGATGGCCCAGATGCTGGGCGCGACCACGCTCGATGCGAGGATGAGCCCGTTGCGGTCGAGGATGCGGCCGCGGTTGGCCGGCAGCTCCAGCGTGCGCGCGAAGCGCACCTCGCCCTGCCGCTGGAAGAAGCTGTTGCCGATGACCTGCACGTAGGCAGCCCGGCCGGCCAGCACCAGGAAGCCGAAGGCGATGCCGGCGACGATGAGCTTGCTGCGCCACACCGGCGTCTTGCTCGCAAGCAGGGGGCTGGTGGTGTAGCGGACGCTGCGGTTGCCTCGGGTCATCGCGCGGCCCTCGCTGCGGTTGCGGCCGGCTTGGCCGCAGGTTTGGCTGCCGGCTTGCCTGTGGTGGGGGGCGTCGGCGCCACCGGTGCGACGGCGGGAATCACGGAGCCGTCAGGGCGCACGTACTGCGTGATCGCCGGGGAGGTGGTGCGCATCTGCAGCTGCTCCTTGGCGAGCTTCTCCACGCGCAGCGGCGTGGCCTGCGCGCGCTTCTCGACCTGCAGGCGGTCGCGCTCGGTCTCGAGGCGGCGGGCATCCTGCTGCACGCGATCGAGCTCGGTATAGAGCTGGCGCGACAGATACTGGGTGTGCACAAGGTACAAAGCCGTCGCAATGACGGCCATCAGCAGGAGCAGGTTGATCCGGGCCATGGCTAGTGAACCTCCCCCAGGCTGCACCACTGCGTGGCTCCGCCAACCCCCTCGCGAGCGAGGGGGCGAGCGCCTTCGGGCGGCCGGGCGGCGCTCATGCGGCCTCCGTGCGTTCTGCCACGCGAAGAATGGCGCTGCGCGCCCGCGGGTTCCCGCTCACCTCGGCCTCCGAGGGCTTGATGCGCTCCAGCGCGCGCAGCTTCATGACCTTGGGCGCGGCAAACGGCGCGCGGCGGTCGTAGACCTCCTTGGAGTGCTTCGCTATGAACTGCTTGACGATGCGGTCTTCCAGCGAGTGGAAGCTGATGACCGCCAGCCGCCCCCCGGGCTTCAGGATGGACAGGCTGGCTTCTAGCGCCTGTTGCAGCTCTTCAAGCTCGGCGTTGATGAAAATCCGAAAAGCCTGAAATGTGCGCGTTGCAGGGTTCTGGCCCGGCTCGCGGGTTTTGACCGTGCCAGCCACGAGCTCGGCCAGTTCGGTGGTGGTTGAAACTGGGCCCCGTTCTTGTCGGCGAGCAACAATCGCCTTTGCAATCTGAACAGCAAACCGTTCTTCGCCATAGTCACGGATCACCTCTGCAATCTGCTGTAGTTCGGCCGTTGCCAGCCACTCGGCCACGCTCTCGCCGCGCGTGGTGTCCATGCGCATGTCGAGCGGGCCATCGAAACGGAAACTGAAACCGCGCACCGGGTTGTCGATCTGCGGCGAGCTCACGCCCAGGTCCATGAGCAGGCCGGCGACGCTCGCGTCGGGCAGCTCGCCGATCGAGCGGAATCCCTGGTGGCGGATGGAAAAACGCGCATCCGAGATGCGCGCTGCTTCGGCCACTGCTTCCGCATCCTTGTCGAATGCGATGAGCCTGCCTTCCGGCGCCAGCCGCGCGAGGATCGCGCGCGCGTGCCCTCCTCTTCCGAAGGTGGCGTCCACGTAGGTGCCGGCAGCAGCGGCGCTGCCGGATAGAAGAGCTTCCACCGCCTCGCCGAGCAAGACGGTCGTGTGGGTCCAGGGCGTGTTCACGGGGCCCCTCAGAACGCGAAGTCCTGGAATACGTCCGGCATCTCGCCCTGGGTGGCCTCGGCCTCCTTGGCCTCGTAGGTGGCCTTGTCCCAGAGTTCGAAGTGGTTGCCCATGCCCAGCAGCAGCGTCTCGCGCGTGATGCCGGTCGCCGCGCGCAGCTCGGGCGACACGAGGATGCGGCCGGTGCCGTCCATCTCGACGTCCATGGCGTTGCCAAGGAAGACGCGCTTCCACCACTGCGCCGACATCGGCAGCGCGGCGATGCGCTCGCGGAATTTTTCCCATTCGGGACGGGGGAACACCATCAGGCATCCGTGCGGATGCTTGGTGATCGTGAGCTGGCCGCCTGCCGTCGCGCTCAGGACGTCACGATGCCGGGTCGGCACGGAGAGCCGCCCCTTGGCATCCAGACTGAGCGATGAAGCGCCTTGAAACACGACCACGAAACCCCTGTGTTGGGAGTGCTGCGGCACCCGAAAGGGGCACTACCCGCACTTTTTCCCACTTAACTGCACTTTTTTGCACTGTAGCAGGAAACACTTCGGAAGCAACTGGCCGTTTGGGCTATTTTTTGTAATGGAATCAACGACTTAGCGCCGATTCCAAATCCTTGGAATCGGCGAATTTCGTTGAAAATGAAGTACTTAGCTCACGCAGTGAAAGTGATGCGTGAAGGATTCCCCCGTTACAGGGGGAGAGAGAAGCTGCTTCAGAGGATGAAGCGCGAAAGGTCTTCGTCGTGACTTAGTGCCGCAAGGCGCTGGTCGACATAGGCGGCATCGATGCGGATCGATTGCCCTTCGAGGCGGGTCGCGTCGAAGCTTACCTCATCCAGCAGGCGCTCCATCACGGTCGACAGACGGCGCGCGCCGATGTTCTCCGTGCGCTCGTTCACCTCGAAGGCGATGGTGGCCAGCCGGTTCACGCCCTCGGGCGTGAATTCGAGCGTCACGCCCTCGGTGGCGAGCAGCGCCTGGTACTGCTTCACCAGCGAGGCGCGCGTCTGCGTGAGGATGCTCTCGAAGTCCGCCACCGAGAGCGACTGCAGCTCCACGCGGATCGGAAAGCGCCCCTGCAGCTCGGGAATGAGGTCGCTGGGCTTGCTCAGGTGGAAGGCGCCGCTCGCGATGAACAGCATGTGGTCGGTGCGCACCACGCCGTACTTGGTGCTGACGGCCGTGCCCTCCACCAGCGGCAGCAGGTCGCGCTGCACGCCCTGGCGCGACACGTCGGAGCCCTGGGCTTCGCTGCGGGTGGCGACCTTGTCGATCTCGTCGATGAAGACGATGCCGTTCTGCTCTGCGTTGGCGATCGCCTGCGTGCGGATCTCGTCCTCGTTGACCAGCTTGGCGGCTTCCTCGTCGGTCAGGAGGCGCAGCGCCTCGGCGATCTTGAGCTTGCGCATCTTGCGCTTGCCGCCGCCGATCTGGCCGAACATGCCGCGCAGCTGCTCGGTCATTTCCTCCATGCCGGCCGGGCCCATGATCTCCAGCGGCGCACGGGTTTCGGCGAGGTCGAGTTCGATCTCCTTGTCGTCGAGCTGGTGCTCGCGCAGCTTCTTGCGGAAGGCCTGCCGGGTGGCGTTGCTGGTGTCGGTCGCGGTGGAGGTGCCGTCGGCGCTGCGCGCTTGCGGCAGCAGCACGTCGAGGATGCGCTCCTCGGCGGCATCCTCGGCGCGCGCGCGAACCTTCACGCTCTCCGCCTCGCGCGTCTGCTTGACGGCGATCTCGGCGAGGTCGCGGATGATCGAATCGACGTCCTTGCCCACGTAGCCCACCTCGGTGAACTTGGTGGCCTCGACCTTGATGAAGGGCGCGTCGGCCAGTCGCGCGAGGCGGCGGGCGATCTCGGTCTTGCCCACGCCCGTGGGGCCGATCATGAGGATGTTCTTCGGCGTGATCTCGTGGCGCAGCTTGTCGTCGACCTGCTGGCGGCGCCAGCGGTTGCGCAGGGCGATGGCCACGGCGCGCTTGGCTGCCGGCTGGCCGACGATGTGGTTGTCGAGCTCGGAGACGATCTCCTGGGGGGTCATGGACATGGTCAGAGCGCTTCCACCGTATGGTTCATGTTCGTGTAAATGCAGATTTCTCCGGCGATCGCCAGCGATTTGCGCACGATCTGCTCGGCCGAAAGGTCGGTGTTCTCGATCAGCGCCTTGGCCGCCGACTGGGCGTACGCGCCGCCCGAGCCGATGGCGATCACGCCGTCCTCGGGCTCCAGCACGTCGCCGTTGCCGGTGATGATGAGCGAGGTGGTGGCGTCGGCCACCGCGAGCATGGCTTCGAGCTTGCGCAGCACGCGGTCGGTGCGCCAGTCCTTGGTGAGCTCGACCGCGGCGCGGGTCAGGTGCCCCTGGTGCTTCTCGAGCTTGGCCTCGAAACGCTCGAAGAGCGTGAAGGCGTCCGCCGTGGCGCCCGCGAAGCCGGCAAGCACCTTGCCGTGATACAGCCGGCGCACCTTGCGCGCCGAGCCCTTGATGACGATGTTGCCGAGAGTGACCTGCCCGTCCCCGCCGATGGCGACCTGGTCGCCCTGGGGGGTCTTGCGGCGCACGCTCACGATGGTGGTGCCGTGAAACTGTTCCATCGCAGCCATCTGGGGGTGCGCGGCGGCAATGCAACCGCCGCAAGGCGGTGCGGGTTTCAGTTTTTCCTAACGGCCACCGTGGCGTGATCGGCGATGCCTACCAGATTGAACAGCGCGGCAACCAGCCGGTGCACGTCGACGAACTGCACGCGCTCGCCGTTGGCGTCGCGCGTGCGCACCCAGCTCAGCAGCGTGCCTGCGGCGGCGAGGTCCATGCGCAGCAGCGCCGCGCACGAGATGACCGGCGCCGTGGTGTGGCGCAGGTCGTGGTCCAGCCGCTGCCAGTTCGACAGCGACTCGCCCCGCAGGTCGCCCGCCAGCGCGGCAAAACCGCTGTCGGTGGAAGGAAAACTCTCCGAATCGCCGCCGACCGACAGCAGCGACCACACCGAGCTGGGCCGGCTGGCAGGCGGCGCGGCCAGCGTGGTGCACTCGCCCTTCGGGTCTGCCCAAGCGGGCGGCGACACCTCGTAGGTGATGCAGTAGTTGAGCGCCACCAGCTCGAAGTCGTCGGGCAGGTGCATCATGCGCAGCGCCGCGAGGTGCAGTTGCCACCAGACGTCGTCGGTGCCGCGCTCGTTGTTGGGCGCGGCCTCGGACAGCACGGCCAGCAGCTGCGACGAGCCCATGAAACGCAGCTGCACCGGCGAATCGGCCCAGTGGGTGAAGAGCACGCGCAGCGGCGCGGCGGCCTCGGGTTCGATGGCATGCAGGCCACGCCAGTCGAGCGTCCACACCGAGCCCGCCTTCGACAGCGCGCGGGTGAGATCCATGAGGCCTTCGCGCGCGAGGCGCGTGGGGCAGGTCCAGTCGGCGGGAGCGCCGCTTTCGGCGATGCCGGCAGCCTCCTCGCTCGCCGTGACGGCCTTGACGCTGCGCGCCAGCTCTTCCAGCGAGACCCAGTCGGGTCCCATGCGCCGCATGCGCTGCGCATAGCGCATGCGGGCGGCAGCGAACTTGGCGGCGTCGCCGGTGGCGCGGTACAGGTCGAAGAGAGCCCGCCAGCGGTTGTCGTCGCGCTCGGAGGCTGCGTCGGTCGCGCTTTCGACCGGCGACACGCTGTCGGGGGGCGAAGCCAGCGCCTGCAGCAGGATCGCTTCGGCGCCGGTGTCGTCGCCATGGGCGAAACGGATCACCGCTTCCTCGAGCGCGCCATCGTGCGCCAGGCGCGACGACAGCAGCGGCACGCTGGCCGCGACGGCCGGCGCTGCGCCGGCCTCGCCGGCGACCTGTGCCGCCTCCACCGCCAGGGACGGCGGAGCCGGCTCCGACAGCAGTTCGTCGGTGTCCACCGGCGGCAGGGTCTCGGCGCCGGCTTCGGGCGGCGGATTGACCAGCACCTCGCCGTTCGGCCCGCGCCCCTTCCACCACTGCTGCGACATCTGCTGCTCGATCTCGTCGATCTTCTTGAGCGTGAGCGCGCGGCCTTCCGATCTCTCGGAGGAACTGTTGACGTTGAACGAAGACGGCGTGACCGTCGCCTCGAAGGCGTGCGCCGCGGCCTCGCGCTGGCGCAGCTTGCGCAGCATGTCGAACTCGCGCCGGCGAACGAAATCGTTGCGCTGGCGCCGCTCGATCATCTCCTTGAGCATCTCCCGGCTGTAGGTCTGCGCGGGCAGCGAGGAATCGGAGGCCGAACTGGCGGAGGAAGGCGCGTCCAGCTCCGACCAATCCTTCAGGGGATTGCGGACAAACTTGGCCACCTTTGAAAGAAGGCGGCCCGAATCTTCCTTTGGCATTCGGCGGAGGCTATCGAAGACGCTGGCTTTTATCTACCTTGTGCTGGCTTTCAGTCCCCGAACATCTTCTGCTTGAGTTCGCGGCGCTGCTGCGCCTCGAGCGAAAGCGTCGCGGTCGGGCGGGCCAGCAGGCGGCCGACGCCGATGGGCTCGCCGGTCTCGTCGCAGTAGCCATAGTCGCCGGCGTCGATGCGCTGGATCGACTGCTCGATCTTCTTGAGCAGCTTGCGCTCACGGTCGCGGGTGCGCAGCTCGAGGGCATGTTCTTCCTCGATGGTGGCGCGGTCGGCCGGGTCGGGCACGACCACCGTGTCTTCACGCAGGTGCTCGGTGGTCTCGCCGGCGTTCTCGAGGATGCCGCGCTTGAGTTCTTCGAGCTTCAGGCGGAAGAACGCCATCTGCTTTTCGTTCATGTACTCGTCGTCGGGCATGGCGATGACTTCGGCATCGCTCAGTTCCGCGGGCGACTTGGTTTTCCAGTTGTTGGCCAGTTTCGGGTCTTTCTTGATGGCGAGGGGCGGCGGAGGCACCAGCGCGTTGGAATGGCTTTGGGAGAAGGTGGACTTGGCGGCCGTCGACGCCACCGATTGCGGCATCGAGGGGACGGTCAGTTGCGACAGCCGGGACACGCGGCCACCACGCGCGGCGGGAGCGGGCGTGGCTGTTTGAGCGGGCATCGAGGGTGTCGCCGGGGCGGAAGTGGAGGCGGCAGCCGTTTTTTTCATGGGGATCGGGGGGACAGAGGAAACAGCCGCAGGACGGCCGACGGGTTTGGATGACGATGAGCCGGCGTCCGCGGTCTTCGTGGCGGCAGTTGCAGGCTTGGCGGACTTCTTGGTCGCAGCGGTCGCGGCCTTGGCCGGTGGTGCTGCGGGCTTCTTGGACGGTGCGCTCTTCTCCTTGGTCGCGGGACCGGAAACCTTCCTGGCCGCAGGTACAGCCTGCTTCGCAGCCGGCGCCTTCTTGGCGGCGGGCTTGGTTGCTGGCGTGGCCTTGGCGGCGGGTTTCTTCACGGTGACTGGCTCCTTTGACGAACTGGAACGCGCTTTCACTGGGTGTCTCCTCCCATGGGAGCCTCTTGCAGCCTCCAGGCCGCGCAGGCTCCCGTTGTCGGGGTGCCCGCCAAGTGGCGAACCCCGGGGTTATACCCCCGAAAGCCCGCCAGAAACGTACGGCGCCCCGTGCCGGAAGTCACATCTTGTCCTTGGGAGCAGGACGTGGCTTGCGAAACAGGCGCGCGATTGTATAGAGAACTCGAAGCCGCGGGACATGTTCCGGCGCGTCGTCCGACTCCGTTAGCATCGCCCGGCGCCGCCGGAGGGGGCGGCGCGCGGGCCCCGGCCCTTGTCCATATGGCGCAGGGGGCCTATCCGATCATTCCGATCAATCGCAAGACAGATACAAGAAAGCAACAAGCCTTGAACAAGAAAGCAGTTTTGGGAGTCCTGGCCGCGGCCATCGCCGCCGCCTACGGCGGCAGCACCTGGTGGGCCGGGTCACAGATCAAGTCGCGCTACGACACCGCCCTGGACGAGCTGCCCAAGCAGACCGCGCTGGTGCGCGTGACCGAGCGCAAGTACGAACGCGGCTTCCTGGGCGCCGTCAGCACCGTCACGCTGGAAATCGGCTGCGCGGCCGACGCGGCCGCGCCGGCAGCCAGCCAGCCCACCGCTGGCCAGGACGAAGAGGAAAAGGAAGACGGCGAGGAAGACGATACCCCCGCCATCAAGCCGCCGAAGCAGCTGCGCCTGACCATCCGCGACACCATCCACCACGGCCCGCTGGCCGGCGGCACGCTGGCGGCCGCCACCATCGACAGCGAACTGGTGCTCGATCCCAAGACCCAGGCCGAGCTGAAGAAGCTGTTCGGCGAGGCCAAGCCCCTGTCGGCGCGCACCAAGGTCGGCTTCGACGGAGCCTTCACCACCGACCTGACGGTCGCCCCCGCCAAGCTGTCCGAGGACGGCAAGGGCCGTCTCGACTGGCAGGGCCTGCAGGCCCGCGTGAACGTGAACGCCGCGCGCACCCAGGCACGGTACGACCTGAACATGCCCGGCCTCGACTTCAGCGACGTGAAGAGCGGCGTGACCATGAAGATGGGCAAGCTCACCGCCAAGGCCGACATGGACAGCAGCGCCGGCTGGTTCCTGGCCACCGGCAAGACCGAGGGCCGGCTCGACACGCTGGAGTTCGCCGTCAGGAAGAAAGCGGCAGAGGACGGCTCGGAGCCGCCGAAGGCGCTGCCGGCAGTCGTGCTGCAGAACATCGACCTCGTGGGCGACGCGACCATGAAGGACGGCCTCTACGCCTCCACCGGCACCCTCAAGGGCACCGGCAAGATCGGCGAGACGAAGATCGACAAGTTCGAGCTGACCAGCGGCGCGCGCCGCATCCACGGCGCCGGCTACAGGAAGCTGGCCGACGCCTGGATGCAGTCCAGCGCCGCCAGCGGCTGCGGCAAGGGCGGCAGCAAGGCTTCGCAGGCGGCCATGCAGGCGCTGGCCGAGCAGCTCACGCCCGACCTCAAGGCCATGGCCAAGTACGCGCCCGAGGCCGGCATCGACAAGCTGCTGGTCGAGATCGACGGCAAGCGCGCCGAGCTCGGCTACTCGGCCGGCATGGCCGGTGTGACCGACGAAGACCTGCAACTGCCGGGCACGGCGCTGATGATGAAGCGCGGCGTGCTCAAGGCCCACGCGCGGCTGCCCATGAAGTGGCTGGAGAAGCTGGCCGAGACTGGTGCCGAGAGCGGCCAGACGCCGCCGCCCGAAATGGTGGCCGGCCTGGTCGAACAGGGCGAGCAGAGCGGCTTCGTGAAGCGCGACGGCGACGACGTCACCACCCAGGTCGAGTTCAGCGAGGGCAACCTGAAGGTCAACGGCCAGCCGCTGGGCGGAGCGCCCGGCATGAATGGCTCAGGCAAGTAAGCCGCCCTGCCCCAACGGAAAACGGCGCTGGCCTCGTGGGCCAGCGCCGTTTTTGTTTGCTTCAGGAAGCCTTCAGCGGCTCTTCAGGTCAGACCAGGCACTGCTCCAGGCCCTGTTCCAGGATCTCCCGCGGCAGCTCGATGCCGATGAACACCATGCGGCTCTGGCGCGCCTCGTCCTTGCCCCATTCCGGGCCCAGGTCGCTGCCCATCAGCTGGTGCACGCCCTGGAAGATCACCTTGCGCTCGGTGCCCTTCATGCTCAGCACGCCCTTGTAGCGCAGCATGCGCGGGCCGTAGATGTTGACGATCGCGCCCAGGAAGTCTTCCAGCTTGGCCGGATCGAACGGGCGGTCGGCCTTGTAGACGAAGCTCTTGACGTCGTCGTCCACGTGGTGATGGTGGCCATGGCCTTCGTGCTTGTGCGAGGGATGGTCGCAGTGCTCGCCATGCGCGTGGTCATGGTCGTGATGGTCGTGGTCGTCTTCCTTGAGGAAGTCGGGGTCGATGTCGAGCTTGGCGTTCAGGTTGAAGCCGCGCAGGTCGAAGATGTCCTTGAGCGGCACCTCGCCGAAATGCGCCTTCTGCTGCGGCGCGCGCGGATTCATGTGCTTCAGGCGGTGGATCAGCGCGTCGGTCTCCTCGGCGGAGACCAGGTCGCTCTTGCTGATGAAGATCTGGTCGGCGAAGCCCACCTGCCGGCGCGCTTCCTGGCGGTCGTTGAGCTGCTGCGGCGCGTGCTTGGCGTCGACCAGCGTGAGGATCGAGTCGAGCAGGTAGCTTTCGGCGATCTCGTCGTCCATGAAGAAGGTCTGGGCCACGGGGCCGGGGTCGGCCAGGCCGGTGGTCTCGATCACCACGCGGTCGAAGTCGAGCAAGCCCTGGCGCTTCTTGGCGGCCAGCAGCTGCAGCGCCTCGCGCAGGTCTTCGCGGATGGTGCAGCAGACGCAGCCGTTGCTCATCTGCACGATCTGCTCCTTCGACTCGGTCACGAGGATGTCGCTGTCGATGTTCTCCTCGCCGAACTCGTTCTCGATGACCGCGATCTTCTGGCCGTGGGCCTCGGTCAGGATACGTTTGAGCAGCGTGGTCTTGCCCGAGCCGAGAAAGCCGGTGAGGATGGTCGCGGGAATGAGGGCCATGGGGAAAGTGCTCCGGATGCGGAAAACGGGAAATGGGGGCCGTGGAAGGCGCGGCCCGGCAGTTTAGCCAATGCCACTGAGTTGCGTTGGCGGCAGGGTCAAGCCTGCTTCAGGCCGGCTTCCTGACCACCACCAGCCCCTTCAGGTACTCGCCTTCAGGGAATTCGATGGTCATCGGGTGGTCTGGCGCCGCGCCCAGCCGCTCGGCGATGTAGCCGTCCACGCCCGCGTCGAGCCCCGCCGAGGCCACGATCTTGTGGAACAGGTCGGCGCTGATGCCGCCCGAGCACGAAAAAGTCAGCAGCACGCCGCCCGGCTCCAGGATCTTGAGCGCCAGCCGGTTAATGTCCTTGTAGGCGCGCGACGCACGCTCGGCATGCGCCACGGTGGGTGCGAACTTGGGCGGATCGAGCACGATGGCGTCGAAGGTGCGGCCCTGGTCGATGAACTCGCGCAGCACGGTGTTGACGTTGGCGTCGAGGAACTCGGCCTCGATGCCCTGCCCTCCGGCGGCATCGAAGCCGTTGAGCGCCAGATGGCCCCGCGCGCGCTCCAGCGCCGGCAGCGAGGAATCGACCGACACCAGTTGCGCACCCTCGAGCGCGCCCGCGGCCTTGAGCCCCGCCAGCGCCGCGACGGTGAACCCGCCCGTGTAGCAGAAGCAGTTCAGCACGCGCCTGAATCGACGGTGCTGCGCCAGCTCGGCAAAACGCTGGCGGCTGTCGCGCTGGTCGAGGTAGAAGCCGGTCTTGTGGCCGGTGGCGATGTCCAGCGACAGCTTCCAGCCGTGCTCGCGGATGACGATCTCGGTCGGCCCTTCACCGCGCAGCCAGCCCGTGACCGGCTTCAGCCCCTCACGCTCGCGGCCGCTGGCATCGGAGCGCTCGTAGAGCTTCGAAAGGCCCGTGGCCTTCAGCAGCGCATCGGCCAGCGCGCCCTTCCAGCGCTCCACGCCGGCCGAGAGGAACTGCGCCACCAGCGTGTCGCCGTAGCGGTCGACGATCAGCCCCGGCAGGCCGTCGGCCTCGCCGTGCACCAGCCGCACGCCGTCGCTCTGCAGGTCGAACAGGCCCCGCGCCGCCACGGCGCGGGCGCACAGCGAGGCGAGGAAGGCGGCGTCGATGCGCTGTGTCTCGGTGAAGCTCCAGGCCCGCGCGCGGATCTTGGAAGCGGGGCTGAACGCAGCCCACGCGAGAAAAGCGCCGTCGTGCGACTCGACGCGCACCGTCTCGCCGGAATCGGCGCCGCCGCGCGCGATGGCGGATTCGAACACCCAGGGATGACGGCGCTGCAGCGAGCGCTCCTTGCCGGGTTTGAGGCGAAGGGTTTTCATTTTTTCCGTTTGCTTACTTGTTGTTCTCGGGCTTGGCCTTCGCCCGCGGATGCGCCGCGTCGTACACCTTGGCCAGGTGCTGGAAATCCAGCCGCGTGTAGACCTGCGTGGTCGCGATGTTGGCGTGGCCCAGCAGCTCCTGCACCGCGCGCAGGTCGCTGCTGGACTGCAGCACGTGGCTCGCGAAGGAATGGCGCAGCATGTGCGGATGCACCGGCGCCGCGAGGCCGGCCTTGAGGCTGCGCTCGCGCAGCAGCTTCCACACCGCCTGCGACGACATCCGCATGCCCTTGGCGCTGATGAAGAGCGCGGCCGCCGCCTGCGGATCGCGCAGCCGGGCCGTCGTCAGCCCGGGGCAATCGCCGCGCACCGCGAGCCAGTCGCGCAGCGCCTCGGCCGCCTTGCTGCCCATGGGCACGATGCGGCGCTTGCTGCCCTTGCCGAGCACGCTGGCCTCCATCGCGTCCAGGTCGACCCAGCCGCGCGCCGTGCCGCTGGCCTGCGCATCGAGCCCCGTGAGCTCGCTCACGCGCAGGCCGCAGCCATAGAGCACTTCGACAATGGCGCCGTCGCGCGCCTCGGTCCATGGGTCGGCCTCGGGGTCGTACAGCTCGGCGAGCCGCACCGCGTCGTCCACGCCCAGCGCCTTGGGCAGCGGCCGGCGGGCCTTGGGCGCGTGCACGTCCTGCACCGGGTTGAAGCCGATCAGCCCCTCATGCCCCAGCCAGCGATAGAAGCTGCGCCAGCACGACAGCACCAGCGCGATGCCGCGCGGCTCGCGCCCGGCGCTGTGCAGCTGCGCCATCCAGCGGCGGATGTGGGCGGTCTGCACCCGGTCCAGCGGCAGCTTGGCCTCGGCGGCGTGCTCGCGCAGGGACTGCAGGTGAAAGGCGTAGAGCTCGACCGTGCGCGCCGCGAGCTGGCGTTCGACGCGCACGTGCTCCAGGTATTTCTCGATCCAGTCCGTAGGAGTTGGCGGAACGGATGCGACCGGCTCAGAAGAGATAGCCATGAGCCGCATTGTTGATGATGGCCGCCGGCTCGCGCAACGCGCCCTTGGAGAAGGGCCCGAGCGCCTGCCAGCAGGAAGTGGGCGCCGCGGCGTACTGCACGTCGAAGCTTCTGTCGAAGCCGCTCATCTTCACGAGACGCTCGACGCGCCACAGATGAAAGGGCTCCGACACGATGACCACGCTGCGCACCCCCGCCGCCAACAGCAGCGGGCGCGACAGCGACAGGTTCAGCCGCGTGGAGGTCGATGCGGGCTCCAGCACCATCGGCCCGGTGAAACCCGAGGCGATCGCGTGTTCGCCCATCGTGATGGCCTCGATGCGGCTGTCCTCGGAATCCACGCCGCCCGAGAAAGCCAGTTGCCTGACCAGCCCGGCCTTCGCCAGCGCCAGGGCCGTGTCGACCCGGCCGGTCAGGCACGGGTGCGGCTTGCCGTCGAGGTAAGCGCGGCTGCCGAGCACCAGCGCTGCATCGGCCTGCCGCCGGGGCGGATTCGCGAGCAAGTCCTCGGAATGCCGCCAGATGAATGCACCGATGGCCGCGTACACGAGGGCCATAGCCGCCAGCCCACCGGCCAGCACGACCTGCCAGGGCCGCCGCAACCAGCGCGGACGTTTCAAGGACGCAGCCGCGAGAGCGCGCCCGAGGCCAGCTCGGCGATGCGCTCCAGGAAATCGGTGCCCATCTCGGCGTTGAAGCGCTGCGCGTCGGGCGAGGCCAGCACCAGCAGGCCGAAGGCCGGCGACTCGGGGCCGGGGCGCAGCGGAATCAGCGCGATCGACATCGCGGCCTGCGGCTCGGGCAGCCAGCTGGAGGCCTCGAAGCCCGAATTGAGCCCGCAGTAGGGCGAGGTCAGCGAGGTGGCCAGCGCCTTCACGTCGTCGCTCACCCACTGGGCGTAGGCCTCGTTGAGGTATTCGCTGCCGCAGTCCCACACCTTGATGGCCGTCTGCGGCACCAGGAAGAGCGACTGCAGGTCGACCGCGATGCGGTACGGCAGGCTGCGCGGGTCGCGCGTGGTCAGCAGGCCCGTGGTCCAGCGCTGCAGGCGGTCGGCGATCACGACGTTCTCGGTGCCGTGGCGCATCATGTCCATCAGGCGATGCTCCAGCGCCTTGATCTTCTCGCGCAGCATCTCGGCCTGGCGCTCCTGCAGGCTCACGGCGCGGTTGCCGTGCGGGCTGGTGAGCTGCACCTGCGCCAGCAGCTGGGCATGGCGCTCGAAGAAGTCGGGCGTGTTCGCCAGGTAGTTGGCGATGTCGTCTTCGGTGATCGGGTTCATGGCGTTGGCGTCGTTGTTGTTGCTCGTGAAGTGGGTCATGGCAGCTCCGGCACCTCGATGTCTCCCTCGAAGACCGTGACGGCCGGTCCGGTCATCAGCACCGGCTGGCCCTCCCCCTGCCACTCGATCGTGAGGACGCCGCCGTGCGTCTGCACGTCCACGCGGCGATCCAGCAGCCCGAGGCGGATGCCCGCCACCACCGCCGCGCAGGCGCCGGTGCCGCAGGCCAGCGTTTCGCCGGCGCCGCGCTCGAACACCCGCAGCCTGATGCTGGATCGGTCGACCACCTGCATGAACCCGGCATTCACCCGCTGCGGAAAGCGCGGGTGGTGCTCGATCTGCGGGCCCTGCTCGGCCACCGGGGCGGTGTCGACGTCATCCACCACCTGCACCGCGTGCGGGTTGCCCATCGAGAGCACGGCTACGGAAACGATAGCGCTGCCGGCGTGGGTGCCCAGGGCCAGATGCCACTTGTGCCACCCGCCCTCGGCCTGCGGGTCGAGCCCGGCGGGGTCGAAGGGCACGCGGGCGGGTTCGAAGATGGGGGCGCCCATGTCGACCGTGACGCGGCCGTCGGCGCCCATGCGGGGTTCGATCACGCCGGAGAGGGTCTGAACGCGCACCTGCTTCTTCTCTGTCAGGTGGTGTTCGCTGACGAAGCGCATGAAGCAGCGCGCGCCGTTGCCGCACTGCTCCACCTCGCCGCCGTCGGAGTTGTGGATCACGTACTGGAAGTCGATGCCTTCGCCCGGCGAGGGCCGCACGGTGAGGATCTGGTCGGCGCCGACGCCGAAATGGCGGTCGGCCAGAAAGCGGTATTGCGCGGCGCTGAGGCCCAGCGTGCCGCACGTTTCGTCCAGCACGACGAAATCGTTGCCGGCTCCCTGCATCTTGGTAAAGCGGATTCGCATCCCGGGATTATCGCCACGGGCATCGCCCCTGGCGACCGAGGGCCCAAGCCCCCGCCCCGGCCGCTTCCAGCCCTACAGCGCCAGGAAGTGGTGCACCTCCGGCTTGCCGGGCCCGATGTGGAAGCGCAGCGCCTCGCTCTGCAGGTCCGCGTCGGCATGCGACACGCGATGGTGCTGGCGCAGATGCTCCGCCCAGGACTCGACCAGGAACCACTCCATCACCCGCTCCGGGTCGGCCGTGTGCTCGTGCACGCCCCAGGCGTAGGCGCCGTCGCGGCGGCGTTCGAGCGACAGGCGCTTCATCGCCTGCAGGAAAGGCTCGCGGTCCTCCTTGCGGATGCGGTACTCGACCTGGATCATCACCGGCCCGCGGTCGTGCGCCACCGGCTCGGCCAGCAGGGGTTCCGGCCAGTGGTGCGAGGCCTGCAGGTCGGCCTCGCCGGCCGGCAGCCGCACGCGATGGAAGACGAGGCCCGCCACCACCAGCCCGACGGCGCCGGCCACCAGCGTCATCGGCACGCCGATCTGCTGCGCCACCAGGCCCCAGCCAAGGCTGCCGGCGGCCATAGCGCCGTTGAACACCGTCAGGTACACGGCCAGGCCGCGACCGCGCACCCAGTTCGGCAGGATCGACTGGGCCACGCTGTTGAGCGTGGTCAGCGCCACGATCCAGCCCAGGCCCAGCACCAGCAGCAGCGCCACCGCCAGCCACTTGGGCGGCGCGAAGACCAGGGCGCCCATCACCGCGGCGGTGAGCAGCGAGGCCAGCAGCATCATGCCGTCGGCGTCGAGCCGGGCGCGCAGCCGGGGCATCACCAGCGCGCCGCCGATGGCGCCGGCACCCACCGAGCCGAGCAGCACGCCGTAGAAGCCGGCCGAGCCGCCCAGCATCTGCCGCGCCACCAGCGGCAGCAGCGCCCACACCGAGCTCGCGAACAGGAAGAACACCGCCGCGCGCAGCAGCACCACGTGCAGCTCCTTGCTGGCGCGGGTGTAGCGCAGGCCGGCGCGGAAGGCACCGAGGAAGTTCTCCGAGAGCGCCGTGTCTTCCGCCGGCGGACGCTTCCACCACAGCAGCGCCGCGATCACGAAGACGTAGCTCAGCACGTCCACGCCGTAGGTGGCGGCCGCACCGAAGCTCGCGAGGATGAGCCCGCCCGCCGCCGGCCCGATGGAACGCGCGATGTTGATGCCCAGCGAGTTCAGCGCCACGGCGCCCTTCAGGTCGGAACGCGGCACCAGCTCGGGCACGATCGACTGCCAGGTCGGCCCCATCAACGCCGCGCCGATGCCGCCCACGAAGGTCAGCGCGATCAGGTATTGCACCGTGAGCGCACCGGTGTGCGAGAGCACCAGCAGCGTGCCGCTGACCGCGGCGAGCACCAGTTGCACGAAGATCAGGAAGCGCCGCCGGTCGAGGATGTCCGACAGGACGCCGGCCGGAATGGCCAGCAGGAAGATCGGCAGCGTCGCCGCCGTCTGGATCAGCGCCACCGCCGTCGGGCTGGCCGACAGGTCGGTCACCAGCCACGAGCTGGCCACGTCGCGCATGAAGCTGCCGATGTTGCCGAGCACCGTGGCTGCCCACAGCACCGCGAAGACCGGCTGGCGCAGCGGCGCGAAGGCGCCGGGTTGCGCCGCGGGCGCGGTCGTGCCTTGCGAGGTTTCAGACATGTGCACGTTCCTTCAGGTCGTGCCAGGCGACGAGCAGGAAGCCGCCGACCAGGCCCAGGTGTTCGAAGAAGGAGTTTGCCGCCATGAAGCGCTCCTGCCCCACCGGCATCTGCCAGAAGCGCAGCGCCACGAAGGTCGCCATCAGCGTGAATCCGCCGAGCGCCAGCGCGCCGAGCCAGCGCAGCCGGCCGGTGAGGATGAGCGCCGAGGCGCCCAGCTCCAGCACGATCACCGCCAGGGCCAGCGGCCCCGCGGGCGACAGGCCGAAGTGGTTCATTTCGGCAAGGGCCGCGTCGAAGTCCATCGCCTTGTTCAGGCCGCCCTGCAGGTAGGCGGCGCACAGCAGCAGCAAGGCGATCCAGCGCAGCAGGGGTACGGTTGTCCAGCGCATCGTCATCGTCCTCACACCGCCCAGCAGGCGCAGCCGAGCGCGCCCCAGAAGCTCTTCAGGTCGCCAACGGGCAGCTTGCTGCTCCAGGCCGTGGCGTGGCTGTGGCCGTGCACGTTGCAGTTGTTGGCGCAGGCGCAGGACATCGCGGCGTTGCGCATTACTTTCTGCAGCGGCGCGCCCTCCTTCTGGTCGGCCCAGCCGGCATAGCCGCCGAAGATGCGCGCGGGCGACCAGTCGGGCATGGCGGGCGGCACCGAGCCTTCGTCGTGCGAGGCGAAGGGGCCGGCGCCCCAGACCACCTTGCCGCCTACCATCGTCAGCAGCGCGGTCGTGTCGGCGATGTCCGATTCGGGGCAGGCGAAGAAGTCGCGGTCGGGCACCACCAGATCGGCGAGCTGGCCGGCCTGGATGCGGCCCTTCCTGCCCTCCTCGTTCGAGAACCAGGTGACGTTCTCGGTCCACATGCGCAGCGCCTGTTCGCGGTCGAGCAGGTTGCGCTGCGGCGTGATCTGCAGGCCGCCCACCGTCTTGCCCGTGACCAGCCAGGACAGCGATACCCACGGGTTGTACGAGGCCACGCGGGTCGCGTCGGTGCCGGCCGAGACCTTCAGGCCGCGCTCCAGCATGCGCTTGACCGGCGGCGTCGCTTCTGCAGCGGCGGCGCCGTAGCGCTCCACGAAATACTCGCCCTGGTAGGCCATGCGGTGCTGCACCGCCACGCCGCCGCCCAGCGCGGCGATGCGGTCCATCGACTTCTCGGAAATGGTCTCGGCATGGTCGAAGAACCAGTTCAGGCCGGCCAGCGGGGTGTCCTTGTTGACCTTCTCGAACACGTCGAGCGAGCGGCTGATGGTTTCGTCGTAGGTGGCATGCATGCGCCAGGGCCAGCGGTTCTGCGCCAGGATGCGCACCACGCCTTCGAGGTCGCCTTCCATCTCGGGCGCCATCTCGGGGCGCGGCTGGCGGAAGTCCTCGAAGTCGGCGGCCGAGAACACCAGCATCTCGCCTGCGCCGTTGTGGCGGAAGTAGTCGTCGCCCTGCTTGTATCTGGAGTTGGCGGTCCAGTTCAGGAAGTCGTCCTTCTCCTGCTTGGGCTTCTGCGTGAACAGGTTGTAGGCCAGGCGGATGGTGAGCTGGCCGTCGTCGGCCAGCTTGCGGATGACTTCGTAGTCATCGGGGTAGTTCTGGTTGCCGCCGCCCGCGTCGATGGCGCCGGTCACGCCCAGGCGGTTGAGCTCGCGCATGAAGTGCCGCGTGGAGTTGAGCTGGTAGTCGAAGGGCAGCTTCGGGCCCTTGGCCAGCGTGGCGTAGAGGATGGCCGCGTTGGGCTTGGCCAGCAGCAGGCCGGTGGGGTTGCCGGCGCTGTCGCGCACGATCTCGCCGCCGGGCGGCGCGGGCGTGTCTTTCGTGTAGCCCACGGCGCGCAGCGCGGCGCCGTTGAGCAGCGCGCGGTCGTACAGGTGCAGGATGAACACCGGCGTGTCGGGCGCCACGGCGTTCAGCTCTTCGATGGTCGGCAGGCGCTTCTCGGCGAACTGGTGCTCGGTGAAGCCGCCCACCACGCGCACCCACTGCGGCGCGGGGGTGATCGCGACCTGGCGCTTGAGCATGCCCATGGCGTCGGCGAGGCTCCTCACGCCGTCCCAGCGCAGCTCCATGTTGTAGTTCAGGCCGCCGCGGATGATGTGCAGGTGGTTGTCGATCAGCCCCGGCAGCACGCGCCTGCCCTGCAGGTCGATCACGCGGGTGGCGCCGCCGGCCAGCGGCAGCACCTCTTCGGCGCGGCCGACGCGGGTGAAGCGGCCGTCCTTGATGGCTACGGCCTCGGCCACCGGGTTGGCGCGGTCCAGCGTGGTGAAGCGGCCGTTGTGCAGGATCAGGTCGGGGGTTTCGGTGTTGGTCATGTTGCTGGAAAGAGAGGCGACCGCGAGGCCGGGGGCTGCGAGGGTGGCGCCGATTGCTCCGAGGGAGCCGAGGACACGGCGGCGGCTGGGGTCTGCGGATGAGTTCATGCGTCGTGCCTGCCGGAGGACTGAGTTTCGGCGGTATTCACTACCGGTGACTGGGGTTGCACGCACTTCGGCAGATCGCCGAACACATGCGGCTTGACCTGGTGATGCAGCCACGAGGTGGCCGCCGCCTCGGGCTTGATCACGCTCTTGATGAGCGGCGGGATCTGCTCGCCGAGCAGGATTCCCAGAAGCCCCACCAGGGCGATGACCGGCGGCGCCGGCGAGCGCACCTGGAAAAGTGCGTAGATCACGCCGACCAGGAGGCCGAGCGCGAGCGAGAGGACATAGGGCTTCATGATCAGCTTGTCTTTGAGGAAGGTTGTCGAGAGCACGGCGCGAGGCGCGAAGAAACCGTAGCGAGCGCTCCGAGGTCGCGCCGAGGACCGCAGCCGTACCCAGGTACGGCGAGGACCGCAGGTGCGAGATCGGGGCGCGCAGTAGGTTTATTCGTGCCTCGATCAGCCCTCGTGGGCGCCGAACATGGTCTTGGCGTAGTTGATGCCGATACCGTAGGCGCCGCCCACCTTCTTCGCGATGCCGGTGGTCAGCTCGTAGGTTTCGCCACGGGCCCAGTCGCGCTGCAGCTCGAGCAGATATTGCAGCGAGGTCATCGGCTGCGCGCCGGCCTGCACCATGCGCTCCATCGCGCGGTTGTGCGCCTCGGCCGACACGTCGCCGCAGGCGTCGGCGATCACGTA
Organism: Variovorax sp. 278MFTsu5.1; assembly: GCF_048305045.1. Lineage (NCBI taxonomy): Bacteria > Pseudomonadati > Pseudomonadota > Betaproteobacteria > Burkholderiales > Comamonadaceae > Variovorax > Variovorax sp. 278MFTsu5.1. The sequence continues at coordinate 1,126,429 of NZ_CP157622.1, read as the reverse complement.
CACCTCGAAGCCCTGGTCGAGTGCCGACAGCGCCGGGCCGACGATGCACACGCTGGTCCACAGGCCCGCGAGCACGATGCGCGGCTTGCCGATCTGGTTCACGCGCTCGATCACGGCGGCGTCTTCCCAGGTGTTCATCGAGGTGCGGTCCAGCATCTTCTGGCCCGGGAAGGCATCGGTGATCTCGCTGAACATCGGGCCCGAGAAGCTCTTCTCGGCCACCGTCGTGAGGATGGTCGACACGCCGAAGCCGGCCGCCGCCTGCGCCACCAGCGCGGCGTTGTTGCGCAAGTTCACCGCGTCGATCGAGTGCGTGGCGAAGGCCATCTGCGACTGGAAGTCGATCATCACCAGCGTGTGATCGGTGGGGGTGAGCAGCTTGGAACCGGCGGTGGGGGTGGCTTTGATGGACATGTGAAAAACTCCTGCGGGTTGGTTGAATGTTCGATCTGATTCACAATTGCTTCCGGAGAGAAATCCCCTTGACATGGAACGAATCATCGAGGCCATTGCGGTCGTCATCGACGAAACTTTTCATCTTCAATGATCGAATTTTTCGAACATTGCTTTTCCACCCCTTCTTCACCCTCGCAGGCCACCGCATGCTCAAACTCAGCCTGGAAGCCATCGAGATCGTCGACGCCATCGCGCGCCACGGCTCCTTCGCCGCAGCCGCCTCGCATCTCAACAAGGTGCCCTCCACCATCTCCTACGCCGTGGGCAAGCTGGAGGAGCAGCTCGGCATGCTCCTCTTCGAGCGCAACGGCCCGCGCGTGAGCCTCACCGCCGCCGGCGAGGAAATGCTCAAGGAAGGCCGCTGGCTGCTCGGCGCCGCGAGCGACCTCGAATCGCGCATGCGCCAGATCGCGACCGGCTACGAGTCGGAAATCCGCCTGGTGCACGACTCGCTCATTCCCACGCAGGCCCTCATCGACGACATCCGCGCCTTCGAAGACCTGCGCTGCGGCACGCGGCTGCGCATCGGCTGCGAGGCGCTCACCGGCAGCTGGGAGGCGCTGCGCGAAGGCCGCGCCGACATCGTCATCGCCGCCGGCGACGGCCCGGCCGGCGGCGGCTACCAGGCCGTGACCGTGGGCAGCCTCGACTTCGCCTTCTGCGTCGCGCCCTCGCACCCGCTCACCCGCCTGGGCCGGCCGCTGCAGCGCGGCGACCTGCTGGAGTGCAACGCCATCGTGGTGGGCGACAGCGCGCGCACGCTCTCGGAGCGCACCGTCGGCCTGCTGGCCGGCCAGCCGCGCATCACCGTGCCCTCCATGCCCGCGAAGATCGCCTGCCAGGTGGCCGGCCTGGGCCACGGCTTCCTGCCGCGCGCGTGCATCGTCGACGAGCTCAGGCGCGGCACGCTGGTCGAACTGCCCACCGAGGAGCCGCGCCCGCCCGAGGCCTTCTGGCTGGCCTGGAAGACCGGCGCGCAGGGGCAGGCGCTGCGCTGGTGGCGCGAGCGGATGAACCGCAAGCTGATACCGGCGCTGCTGCCGCGGTCGAGCTGAGACTTGGTCGACCTTAGGATTGCACGATTCAAGGAAGGAAAGACGCCCGCATGAGCCACTGGAAAGCGCTCGAGCCGCTGATCGTCGAAGACGCCACGCGTGCACTGCGCGAACTGCTGAACCAGAACCCCGGCGAGCGGTTGTATGCCGTCGCCTTCAGCGGCATGTACCGTGAACTCGACGGCCCGATCTATCTGCCTGCACTCTCCGCGAACAGCGTGAGCGCCCGCGAGGACGAGGGCAGCGGCGACTTCTGGTCGGCCGAGTGGAACCCGGCCGACTGGCGCTGGGACGAGATCCAGTTCTCCAGCCCGGCCCTGGATGCGGCCGCCGACGCTGCCTGCGAGCTCACCCGCGACGAAACCCGCGAAGGCTGGCTGCTCGCCGAGCGGGAATGTATCGACATGCTCGTCTCGGCCGCGCGGAAACTCCGGGCCGCGCTGGGCGATGCGCCCCAGCTCACACCGGACTTCGTGCTGTTCCTGCACGACGACGAGAACGGCCTCGACCTGGCGCGCCGCTGCATCGGCGATGCCGCGTTCCAGGCCCTTTTTCCGAAGGAAGCGGTGGCGCAGCGGGAGCGCATGCGCGTCGCGTCCCTGCCCGTCGAAGAGCGGGTGGCCTGGCTTGTCGGACGTCTCGGCCGCTTCGATGGCAAGCCGGTCGATGCCGAGGACGCGGAGCAATGGCTGATCGACATCGGCGCACCCGCCGTGCCGGCACTCGTCGAGCAACTGGCCCGGCCGCGCGGCAGGTTCGGCAGCGAGGCTGCCAGGATGCTCGGGCGCATCGGGCTGGCAACGCCCGAGGTGCTGGACGCGCTGCGCAAGAGGCTGCTCGCGCGCGGCGACAAGCCCACGCACGCCTGGTGCGCCGCGACGCTGGCGTACCTGGGCGACAGCGAATGGCTCTTCGGGCGGCTCGCCGAGTGGCGCGGCGAGCCCGAGCGGGCGGCAGTCGCCATCCGCGGGCTCTGCGCCCCGTATTCGTCCTTTCGCGACCCGACGCCCGCGGCCCTCGACTACCGGCAACTGGAAACCTTGCTCTCGGGCTCCGCGGCCGAAGTCGCCGTCGTGCACGACAAGCTCAAGCCCGGCAGCAGCTACTGCACGCTGCGCGCCGGGGAACTCGACGAGGCTCTGCGCGGCCTGGTTTCCCCGCACGCCTTCGTCCGCCGGCATGCGGCCAGCCTGCTGGACGAACGGGGACTGGGCGCCGAAGCCGGCGAGCGCATCCTGCCGGCGCTGGCCGATCGCCTCGCACACGACGAGGATGCCGACGTGCGCTGGCAAGCCGTTCGCGCCCTCATGGCGTGGAAGCGTGCGGCACTTCCGTGGCAGGCGCAGGTGCGGCACGCCGGCCTGCACGACGCCGACGAGCGCGTGCGCGAAGCCGCCCGGCAGTGCCTTGCCGATCAGGGCAGCGCCTGAAGGCGGGTGCGCTCAGCCCGCAGCGCGCAGCTTGTCCAGTGCCCGGTCGAGGAACGCGAGCCGGTCCTGTCCCCAGAAGCGCTCACCGTTCAGGATGAAGGTCGGCGCGCCGAACACGCCGGCCTCCACCGCCTCGGCGCTGTTGGCGCGGTAAACCGCCAGCACTTCGGCCGACTGCTCCATCGCCTGCAGCGAGGCGCCGTCGTAGCCGTTCTCCTCGGCCACGCAGATGCGCACCTCGGCCCTGGAGGTGTCGCGCTCCTCGGCCCAAAGGGCGCGCAGCAGCGCGTGCGACAGCGGCTGGGCATCGAGGCCCTGCAACTGGGCGGCGATCACCATCCAGCCGGGGTACTTGTTCCAGTTCGGGTCGGTGGGCGCGCCCTTCGGGTAGTGCGCGGGCTCCAGGTTCATCGGCATGCCGAGGTAGTCGCTCCAGCGCGCGAGTTCGAGCGCGTGGTACGTGCGGCGCGGCTCGGGCCGGGTCTTCAGCGGGATGCCGCCGGTCTGCGGCACCACGGCCTGGAAGTCGTAGGGCTTGAGCGCGAGCCGCACGTGGTGGCGGCGCACGATGTCCTGGAGTTGCGGGCCGCCGAGGTAGGCCCAGGGGGAGGAGAGGCTGTAGTAGCAGTCGAGCGCGATCATGGCTTCGATTATCTTCAGCGCATGCCCGCCGATGCTGCAACTCTCCCCCTTCTCCCCTTGGGGTCGGCACAGGCAGCGGCGAAGCGATGAAGTTCCCGGCCTTTCTCTTCTCGCTGTTCCTTTCGCGGCTCGCCGACCAGATCCTGCTGTTCCTCGTGCCGCTGGTCGTGTTCCAGGTGACGCAGGACGTGGCGTGGTCGGGCTATGCCTTCGCGGCGGAGACGCTGCCGCGGTTCCTGTCGTTTCCGATCTGCGGCGCGCTGTGCGACAGGGTGTCGCCGCTCAAGCTGCTGCGCGGCAGCCAGATTCTTCGCGCGCTGGTCTGCGTGCTCGGCGTGCTGGCCAACGAGGCCATGGGCGGCATCGGCTGGCTGGTGGGCCTCTCGGCGGTGTGCGGCGTGCTCACCACCCAGGGCGTGATGGCGCGCGAAGTGATCCTGCCGCAGATCGCCAACGGCAACCGCTTCGACAAGGTGCTGGCGTATGCCCAGACCGCCGAGCAGACCGGCACCGTGCTCGGCCCGCTGGTGGCCGCGGCGCTGTTCGCGCTGTGGCCGTGGCAGGCGGTGGTCGGCGCGGCGGCTGGCTTCTTCCTGCTGGCCGACGTCGCGACTTCGTACTGGCGCCGCGGCAACCCCATGCAGCTGCACGAACCGCAGGGCGAGCCGGGCCACATCCTGCAGCCCATCGCGACCGCGCTCGGCCATGTGCTGCGACTGCCGGGTTTGTTGCGGCTGACCATGCTCACCTCGGGCGTGAACCTGATGCTCGGCACCACCCTCGCCTCGTCCGCCGCGATGGTCACCGGGCTGCACCAGCGCTCGGCCACCTACTACGCGACGCTGCAGACCCTGGGGGCCGTGGCCAGCATCGCGATCCTGCTGGCGATCATCCGCGGATCGATCCCGCTCAAGCGCATGGGCGTCACCGCGTACGCGCTGGTCTTCGGCGGCGGCCTGCTCACCGCCGCGAGCACCAGCCACTGGGGCTATGCGGCCGGCTTTTTACTCGTGGTGGGGTTCGACAAGATGTTCAGCATCTACATCCGCATCCACAGGCAGCGGATCATTCCGGCGCAGGACTACGGCAAGACCACCGGGGTGATCGTGCTGCTGAACAACCTGACGCAGCCGCTGGCGGGGCTGGTGGTAGGGGCGTTTGCGGATTCGGTGCACGCGCGTGGGGTGATCCTTGCGCTGTGCATGGTGGTGGGAGGCATCGGCCTTGCCGCCGCCGTGGCGGCAGGCAGGCTGGCCAGGGCCGCGAAACCCTGACGACGGGCCTCGCTCCCCTCGTCCGTCAGGACGCCTTCCAGAAGATGTAATCCGCCTGGTACTTCACGACCTGCTTCTGTCCCTTGGTGGCCGGCGTGCAAGGCACCGCCGCCGGTGCCACGCCGCCCTGCAGCGCCACGCGCTGGATGTAGGTCACGCCCGTCATCGCACCGCTGCCGACCGCCGGATTGGCCTTGACCAGCTGGAACGGCAGGCTCGTCGGCCCCGAGGGCGCCACCGCCAGCTGCGTTGCCGTGAGCTTGGAGCCGTCGTTCGACTCCCACGTGGCCGGCGGGCCGTAGTACTTGCCGACCTGCTTGCCGCCGCGATCCCACAGCTTGGCGTCGGGGCCGACGAACACCCACTCGGTCTGCCCGGGCGCGTTCGCCTTGTCGCGGCATTCGTAGGTGATGTCGCCTTTGCCCACGGTTTCCATGGCGACCTTGTTGCCGGCGGGGACCTGGATGGTCGGTGGGAGCGTGGACTGGTTGAAGGCGGGGGCCATCGAGCCCGAGGGCATCGAGCCGCATGCGGCGAGCAAGGCAATGGCCGGGGCGACGCCGAGCGCGGCGACGAGACGGGTGGTGTGCATGAAGGTTCTCCTGGTTGTCGGTAGATGGGCGGACAGCAGCAGCTCCTCGCTGCTGGAGGCTGTACGTACCGCGCGGCGGATCGGATGCAGCGCGCCGGATTTCACCTTTTCTTCATGGGGGTAAGCCGCCCGGATCGAATGCGAGCCGGGCCGTGAAATACGAACGGTCGATTGACGATAGACAACAGTGGTTTCGATCGCTGGCGGGTACACCTCTTGGGTCGTGGGAGAACCCCATGCCTGGCCACTATTACAAGGGCGAGGCGATCCGATGAGCGCACGCTGGTGGCTACCACTGAACATGCTGGCGTGGACCGTGGCGATGCCCCTGCTCAGCCTCGGCATGCGCTACCTGAACGAGCAGCGAATCCTGGCGATGTCGGAGTCGGTCGTGGCGATGGGAGTTTCTGCGCTGCTGCTGTGGGCCGTCTTCATCTATGTGAAGTTCGTTCCATCTGCGTCCGGCCTATCCCACCGCATCGGATACCTCGTGGCTTTCTTCGCCATGATGACTCTGCTGGGTGCCGCAGGCCTTTGGCTGACTTTCCTGACCATCGTCGCCGTCTACGGGCTGTGACGCCGATAAGAGGCGCCGCAGATCCTGCGCTGCGGCGCCGAGCAACCCGCTACCGCCGACCTGCCCTCGCCCCCTGCGCCACCAACGTCAACACAGCAAATCCAAGAATCACCCACACCCCCGCATAAAGCATTCCCAACTCCGTCCCAGGCGCAATCGCCGCAGTCAGCACCGCCAACCCGCAAGCCCCACCCACCTGCAGCGAACTGTTCAGCAGCCCCGCGGCCAGTCCCTGCTCCTCATCGGCCACGCCGTTCGTCCCCGCCACCATCAGCGCCGAGATGCTCAGCGCGAAGCCCACGCCCCACAGCACCGATGCGGGCAGCAGCACGCCCCACAGGTCGGGCTCGGGGCCGATGCGCAGCATCAGCAAGTAACACGGCACGAAAGCCGAGAGCCCCACCAGCAGCACGCGCCTGACGCCGAAGCGGCTGATCAGCGCGCCGATCTTCGGGCCGACGAGCACCACCATCAGGCCGGCCGGCAGCAGTACGAGTGCCATCTGCCATGGCTTCCAGCCCTGGATGTTCTGCAAGTAAAGCGCGACGAGGAACTGGAAGCCCATGGCGCCGCCGTACAGCAGCGCGGCGCTGATGTTGGCCGCCACCAGTTCGCGGTTGCGGAAGATGCCCAGCCGCACCAGCGGCTCCTTCACCATGCGCTCGATGACGACGAATGCCGCCAGCAACGCCAGCGCCACCACGAAGCCGCCGATGGTGCGTGCCGAAGCCCAGCCCACCTCTTCCGCCGACACCACGGTGAACACCAGCAGCAGCATGCCCGCCACCAGCGTGACGGCGCCGCCGACGTCGAGCTTCGGCCGGCTCTTGTTGCCGGCGCTCGGCGCGTCGGGCGGCAGGTAGCGCAGCGCGGCGATCATCAGCAGCAGCGCGACGGGAATGGGCAGCACGAAGATGTAGCGCCAGTTCAGCGCGGCCAGCAGCCCGCCGATGAGCAGGCCTGACGAGTAGCCCGAGGCCTCGAACAGGTTGAAGATGCCGAAGGCCTTGTTGCGCGCCGGCCCTTCGGCAAAGGTGGTGGCCAGCAGAGACATCGCAGCCGGCCCGGTGAAGCCCGCGGCCATGCCTTTGACAAAGCGCGAGACGATCAGCAGCCCCGCGTCGGTGGCGAAGGCGCCGCCCACCGACACCAGCGCGAACACCGCCAGCCCAGCCACCAGTACGCGCCTGCGGCCGAACAGGTCGGCGCAGCGCCCGCCCAGCAGCAGAAAGCCGCCGAAGGCCAGGATGTACGCGCTGACCAGCCACTGCGCCGTGGCAGCGCCGATGCCGAAGGCCTGCTGGATCTCGGGGATTGCCACCGCGATCATCGAGATATCGAGCCCGTCGAGCAGAATCACGCCGCTGAAGATGAGCAGCGCGATCCACATGCGCGCGGGCCAGTGCAAGGGGTCGTGGTTGCCGGCAGTGGCAGCAGCGCCTTCAGCAGTGCTCGCGCCACTTGGGTTGTTCAGGCTGGCAGACATCGTTCGTTCACTCGCTTCTTCGTTCAGTTGATTCGCCTGATCCTCCCGTGCCGCTCGCGGCTTGGGAAACGAGTAGTTCTCAACGAAGCATCAAACAAGGCTTGAAGATCGATCGACTGATCGACACGACACCACCACCATGACAAGCACCACGAACCGCAGCATGCCCCTGCCCGGCACGCGAGCCCTGCGCACCTTCGAGGCGGCCGCGCGGCACCGCAACTTCACGCGCGCGGCCGACGAGCTGGGGCTCACGCCCGCGGCCGTGAGCTACCAGATCAAGGAAATCGAAGACCAGATCGGCGTGGTGCTCTTCACGCGCACCAGCCGCAGCATCCAGCTCACGCCGGCCGGCGCCGTGCTGTTCGAGGCGACTGCCGACGCGCTCGACACCCTGCACCGCGCCACCGGCCGCGCCCGCCGGCTGGCGCGCAGCGCGGCGCAGCTGCGCGTGTCGCTGAGCGCGCGCTTCGCCACCAACTGGCTGCTGCCGAGGCTGCCGCAGTTCAGGACCGCCAACCCGGGGCTGGAACTGAGCTTCGACATTTCGGACGAGCTGCGCGACTTCGAGGCCGACGACATCGACATTGCCATCCGCTTCGGCACCGGCAGCTATGAAGGCGCGCGCGCCGACCGGCTGTTCGACACTCTCATCGTGCCCGTGTGCAGCCCCAGGCTCATCGAGAACGGTCCGCCTTTGAACGAGCCGTGCGACCTGCTGCGCCACGACCTCACGCTCTGCCATGTCGACTGGAAGACCGACACCATGACCTGGCCCGACTGGCGCATGTGGATGGCCGCGGCCGGCGTGGACGACAAGGACATCGACGACAGCCGTTTCGTCGGCTTCACCGATTCGAGCTTCGTGGTGCAGGCCGTGCTCGAAGGCGCCGCCGTGGGGTTGGCAGATCTGGACCTGATCGCGGGCGACCTGGCGCAGGGGCGGCTCGTGCGGCTGTTCGACGTCGGCGTGCGCATGGCGCAGCCTTATGCGTACTACTTGGTGTATCCGCAGGAGAGCAGCGAGGACGCGCGGGTCGCGGCGTTTCGGGAATGGATGCTGGGGGAGATGAAAGATCGCGATATCGGGCAGCCAGGCAAGTCGGCCACCTCATGAACGTGGCTTGCTCCGGACAGCCGCCCAAAGCGGAGAATCGAACGCCTCCGCACGCGGTTCTTTCGGGCCGCATTCCTTGCGTGCCGGCATTTCGCAAAGGCCCCCATGCCCCCGACGATTCGAGAAACCCGGCGCGCCAGCCGGCTCGCGCTTCCACAAGCACTGGCGGTTGCCTCCGCGCTCTCATTGGCACTGCTGTGCCCGGCCGCCACGGCTGCCACGCCCAAGGCCCCGCCGAAATTCACCGACTACCCGATCACCGTGCGCGATCAGCCCCGCGCAGGCCCGCCCCCACCGCTGCGGCTGACAACCCGAACGGCCCGGCGCTACACCACCGTGATCCACAACGCCTACAAAGAGCCGCCCAACTTCGCCGGCCATCTGCGGGTGGCGAGCTGGGGATGCGGCACCGATTGCCGCAACTTCGCGGTGCTCGACCAGAACACGGGCCAGGCCTACACCCTTCCCGGCGTCGATGCGATCGCGGGCGCCATGGGCAACGACGATGAGCGCGTGGATTTCCAGCTCGACAGCCGGCTGCTGATCATCTCCGGCAGCTTCAACGAGAAGCCCCTGCAGGGCAAGTTCTACTACCTGTGGACGGGCCAGCGCCTCCAGCGGATCTTCACCGGGCCGCTGCCCGTGGAGGCGATCGACACCTCTCCAGTGGAAACCCAGACACCCGCGCGCTGAGACAAGGCCCGGATCGCCCGCAACGCGTGCCGCGTTTCTCTTCAAAAGAACCGAAAACTCCAGCCAGCGTGAAGAACTTGTAGCCGGTTGACGTTGGTCCACAGTGTCAACACGCGCATCGCTCTACAACTCCCCGACTCGACAAGGGAGGTTTCAGGATGATGCGCAAAGTTGTATTGGTCGGCGATCCGCCGGCCGCAGGCGGGAGGGTGCTGCCCTACGACGGCCCGATGGTCGATTTCTTCGGGCATCGGCCCGCGCTGATTGGTGGCAGGGCGTACTGCGAGGTCCTCGGAATCGCATGAAAAGTCGCAACGCAGCCCTGTCCGTCCTGATGGCAATCCTCGCCGTGATGGCGCCTTTGTCTTCGCATGCATGCTCACCGGTCAAAGTCAGAGGGGTGTATTTCGAGCGCAACTCCTCGGATGTCTCGGCGTATCAAGTCTTGAGACTGGCGGACTGGGTGACTGACCTTCGCCTGCGCTATCCAAGCCACCAAACCTTCTACGTCACTGCGTCCACTGAGCCTGGCGAGCAAACCCCTGACCGTCTGGGAATGGACCGTGCACACAACATTGCTCGCGTCTTTCAAGAGACGCTACAGATCGCTCCAGCGAAGATCGAGCTTCCGAAACGAAGCTATGTCGAAGCGCCTGTTTCCGCATATCTGAAGCAGCTCGAGAAAAGCGAAGGCGTCAGGGTGGATGTCAGTTTTCTACTGGCCTGCCCGCACGAGTGCCCTTGCCAATGGGGAGACCCTCTTTACAAGCCACAGGCTCCCAAGCAATGAACGGCCGGCTCCTCGCCCTCGCCTGGGCACTTGCAGCGGGCGAAGCATCAGCATGCAGCTACATCGTGCAGACCCAGCTGAGCTTCGAGGGCAGCTCAGCGGCACTGGATCGATCGCAGGTCATCAAGCTTGCCCAATGGCTAGATCGCTCCTATGCAAACTTTTCCATGTACACGCGCGCCTCGATAGAGGTCGGGGCATCCGACGCGGTGCCCCACAGGGCAAAGGCATTGGCTGAACAGCGTGCAGCCAACGCGGCGAGAGCGCTGCGCATCTTGTTGAAGACCGAGCTTCCGATTACCACCGTCGCTCGTGGACATAGATCACCTCTGAATGGCTTGGGCGACAGCAACGATTTCGCATCGCTCCAGCTCTATCCCGACGTCGAAGGTCTGAAACTGCCGGACTGCAATCCAGTCCCGATTCCCGGCTTCAAGCCATGCCAGCGAATCATTCAGATCACCTTGGCCTTTGCCGATGGCTCCGCCGAGCTCGACCGCGCCCAATTGAACCGGTTGGCGGAGTGGGTCGATCGTGCCGACGCGATGTACGCAATCTACGAGAGCGCCGGCGTAGAAGCAGGTGCGACGGTCAAGGTGCCAAGCAGAACCTCGGAGGATGCAATGCGCCTCGCAAGAATGCGAGCCGACAACACGACACAGGCGTTGAAAGGTCTCTTTCCCGTGCCCATCGAAGTCGAGCAGTTTGCGCATAGCTACCGAGAGAGAAAAGATGCAGGCCTTGTGGTCAACGACTTCGCTGCCATACAGCTATATCCGAACCTGAAGACCTCGAAACTGCCGGACTGCAATCCCGGTCGGCCCGATGGTTTGGAGCGTTGATGCAAGTGCAGGCCGACCTGCCGGCACATCGAGCATGGCGTCGAGCCGAGGCGTTGAAATGAAAGGCTGCTGGCAAACTTTTCCGAGATGCCTTCTTGCATCCCTTGCTGTTCTGCTCGCGCCAGCCGCATGGGCTTGCAGCCCGGGCAGAAGCATCGGCGTCGTGTTCGAGCGGAACTCAGCGACCGTTCCGGCCAAGGAGGTTCTCAAGCTCGCCAATTGGACGGCGATGCTCCGATTGCAGTATCCAAATCGCGAGTCGCTTTTTCTTTCAACGCAAGCGGCATTCGGCGAGCACGATGCGAGCGATCTGGGGGTGAAACGCGCCAGGAACGTCGCAAGAGTCCTCAGGGAAGACTTGCAATTCGACGTGCGCGAAGTCCACTTGCCCACCAAAGGGTATGTCGCCGCCATGCCGGCTCCAGAAGGAAGCGACCTGGTGAAGCGCGTCGATATCGATTTCCTTCCGGCCTGCCCACACGAATGCCCGTGCCAAAAGGGTGACCCTCTCTACAAACCGCCGGCCCCGCAAAGATGAAAGAGCAATTCGAATCCACGCTGCCTCGCGGAAGATGGATGTGTGCGGGCGTCGCCCTCATCTGCACTATTGCCTTCAAAGGGGCCATTGCATGTTCTTTTGGTGGGCTCGAACGCGAAGTGCAGTTCCCGCCAACCAGCAAGCGCCTCGGGTCTGAACAGGTCATCTCTCTGACAAACTGGTTCATCGAGCAGAAGGACACACGCAGAGCGACGCACGGCATATATCGCGCCGACATCCTTGCTTTCGCGATCAAGGGCGATGCCGATTCGTCGAGAAAGGCACATCTGCGGCTTGCCGAAATCGCCGGCCTTCTGAAGACGCTCAGCGACGGGACTTCTTTCGAAGTGGAAACCCATGTCGATGAACTCGAAAACCCGTCGACAAGGCGCCTGGAGCGCCTGGACAGGCTGCAAGCCACGGTTCAACCAGCTTGCGCCAAGACACGCTCATGCTGCAAGTCGATTGAAGGCCCAGCGGCGTCGTCCAAGCAGCAGTAAGCCCATGTACGTGGAGGACCTCGGAAGTACTAGCGATCGCAGCTGCGCTGGCGCTCGATCTTCATCGCCATCCGCTCGTTCTCGTGTTGAACGCACATGGACATGGCCATCGGCTCGAGCGATCCGCCACCGTAAGCCTTGGCAGCGCTGCGTTTGCAGCCTCGATCACGCTCGGCTGCCCAACGGGCGATCCTGGCTTCGAGCCGGTCCTTGCAGGCTGGCAACTGCTCTGACTTGTTGGCGACAGCGTGCTGAAGAACCAGGTCCGCTGCTACAGCATCGCGGTACGCACAGATGTTCATCGCGGACTGACTGGCATCGCAGTTGGAGAGGGGGCCGCGCAGCGCATCTTCGGTCAACCCGGAGCGATGCGCCAATGCAGCCAGCACTTCTTCGGGGCTGGGTTGGTACTTCGCGTGAGAGGAAGAAGACGCAGCCGCGCCTGCCATCGCGAACACTCCCAGCAATAGCGTAACTACGCGCTTCATCGTGCAGGCCTCGTGTTAGGTTGTGTGGGCCGAAACGGCGCAGTCTCTTCAAGCCGACGGTTTGCCAAGCCCTGCGATCGGATGGCCCGCAACCTACGGCCCTGAGCATCACGCGGACGCACAAAAACGTTGTTGTTCATGTGAGTCACGACATCGGCATCGGCTCCTCGGTTGGCTGCGTCAAGTACAGACCTTGCGCCCCTCACGCCGAGGTTGAAGGTGTAGCTCACCAGCGCGTCGAACTGGGCTTGCGTAAGTGTTTGCCTGTTCACATGCCGGCGCACTCCGGCCTCGGCAGTGTGCAGCCTGGCCGCCAATTGGGCATCGACCTGCGCGGCTGTCACCGGCCGCACCAGTTCTTCTGCGGTGCAAGGGCCGTGATGCGCGAGAGCACCGACTCCAAAGGTGCAGTTGTTCGCCAGATCGTTGTAGTACTGAAGGCGAACGTCCTCGCGACGGCGAAGCTCGGCGCGCCCACTCGCGCTCATAGACATATTCTCATTGGCCATTTCTACTCCCTTAATCTCATTCAGTGGCTCATGCTTGAGTCGCCGAGGGCGCCACTATTTTTTGTCTTGACCTACTCGAAGAAGGGCCAGATCTGGCCCTCGCAAAATCATAGCGACGCGTCGAGATGAGCTCACAGATACAACCTGCGCAAACTCGTCGTCTGCGTGCGCAATCGCTTAAAAACGCCGACGCATCTGTCCATAAAGAGCGTCATGGCTGAGTGCCCGAAACTCGACACCCCGATACCAAGCTCCGAGCCGGGACCCACCAGTGCGGGAGCATTTCTTCAAGGGAGAAACAATTCGATGATCAATGTCTGAGCACGTCTTCTTCTCAACGTGCTGGCGTGGTTCCTCGCGACGCCGGCCATGTTCGTGGCTGTGGGGGCGCTGGACCAGCGCAAGTTCCAGCCACTCTTCGAGAACCTCGTTCCGATCACCGCCGCGATCCTTTTTGTATGGGCGGCCTGGGTCTATTGGCGCTTCGTTCCGAGCACCCCTCGAATCTGGCAACGCATCGGCTATCTGGTTGCCTTTCTGCTGGGCATGTATCTGCTTGGAGCCGGCGCGCTGTGGGTGACCTTCTGGGTCATGCTGATGATCCACGGCGCTTAGCGGCCGCAGATGCCAGAGCAGCACTGAGGAACGACTTCGAAGAGCCCTTGCACATCCAAGCCTCACCGCGCAGCCCGCGCGGGGACGATCAGCCGGCCGGACCGGCTGCCCGAATGAACAACGGACTCTTCGCCGCCAGCTACCTCACGCGAGGCCCGGCTTGCCCCTTTGCAGCGCTTCGCGCACCGCGCCGGCCGCGAGGTTGATGGCGTCGATGCGCGCCGTCAGCGCGTCGTTGAGCACACCGAGCAAGGCGCTCAGTTCGGTGCGGCTGGGGGTGAGTTCCTCGCTGTCGTTCAGGGCGCTGGTGTCGACGAGCTTCCTGAGCGCGGCGTAGGCGCGCATCACGTCGTTGAGGTTGTCGGCGTCGTCGCAGGCTTGCAGGGCGAGGTCGTCGAGGTTGGGGGATGCGGGGTCGGGGGAAGTGGATCGAGCGCTTGACTGCGCTGAGGCGGATGCAGATTCAGCCATGTATGGCCTCCCAGAACTTCGGTTTTGCAACAACCGCCGCAACCGCTTCCAAACGATGGCGGCAGCTCGAACGGGTTGGAAGACCGGGAAGCTCTGACGAGAACCGGCAAGGCTCGCGCCTTCCCGTTCGAGCCGCCAAAACTGGAGGCGCAAACAGAAAAGCCGCAGACCAAGTGCGGTAGCTGCGGCTTTCGTCGCAGAACTTCGACGGGCTTCCAAACCCGATCACGTTTTACGTGACGACCCAGTATATCTAGAAACCGATCCTTCGAAACTCGGCTTTTTCGCGCCATCTCGTAGCTCAAAATCTAAGAGACCACAAGATGAGCAATCTTCCTCTCCAATTCGCTAATCGTGGAATTCAACTGAACGCCTTTAATTTTCTTTTCAAAAATATTCTTGTTTCGAACATAAGATCTTCGATAAAAATTTCGCAACAAGAACATTACAAAAACGTACGGACTCACGGGACCGGTTACCGGAATTCTGCATCCATCAAACTGCCCCAACGTCAAATGGCATTGAGGATGATCAACATCAACATATTGTTCCGGAGCAAAGTCAAAGCGAATCGGGAATCGAACAAGTCGCTGCACCATTATGTCCGCAAACAACTCATCGTTCTCATATAACAATGGCGCTTCTTCCACTGTAGGAAGCACCATTGACGGGAAATATGTAAGTCTATGCTTTAAAACACTGCCATCTTTATCAACAGTATATTGAAAAGCCATCAAACCGCCGTCAACAAATTTCGAATGGAAGGCAAGACTACGATCCAAATCCTCATAGATCATCTGATAATAAACATCCTTCAAGGCATATGTTGACATCGGAAGATCGCCGATGCTGATACGACCACCCGTAAGCACGTGCCGTGAAGGATTGAATTGCTGGGCGGACAATCCAGCCCTAATCAATCGTGATAAAGCCTCTCTGATCTGAGCTTCAATTATTTCTGCGGACATGATCAGTATGGGCGCGCGGCCTTTTTAAGCTCCTCGATAATGTGATCCGCATTCAGCTCACCACTACTTACAGCGTCAATCACTGCCTGAAGCTCTCGTCGCTGCCTTGTTCTTTTTTTGCTTGCTTTTCCGACGTTAATCAACCTGAGCTGAGCCTTTTCTTCAACCGTAGGATAATTAAATTTGAGCTTGAAATTATTTTCACGAAGCAACTTCAACTCCTCCATCAATTTATCCATCTGAGGTCCAATACCAAGAACACGGACCCAAGCCTTTGATCGAGTTATGGCGGTAAAAAGTCGATTTCGAACTAGTGCGGTTGCAGCCTTGTCCCATCCAGAATAGCAGTCCTGAGCATTCAGGATGTACACCATCCCAGCTTCATTACCTTTGGCTCGAAAAATTCCAGTAAAAGTAACCGCATCAGCTTTACTAAAAATGTCTGCAGATGTACTTACTCCAGCCAATTCGTTACTCACCCCATCTCGAAAGAGCGCTTGACGAGCAGGACCGACTTCTCGCTGCGTTGTCAGAGGATTAGGGTTTATAACCACGATATCTTCTGGGCGGAGCTCCTCTTCAGCAATATCTTTTTTAATGGCGTTAACCAACCATTCAGTCTGCTCCGAAGATGTCCCGAATTTTATGAATTTAATCAAATCATCTGGGCTTGAATGATCTTCAAGAAAGAGCGGTGAAGTTTTAGGTGTTCGCGAGAGAGTGACATTTTTTCCGCCAACAATCTCCCCCTCTTCGACAACGTAACCAACATCTGTCCAAAGAGAATCTTGCCCAAAAAATTGAACAAGCCCATTTTGCCGATAGATACCAAATCCGATTGCATGAGCAGTTGCAAGTAAGGGCCTTGAATTTCGGTAGCATTTCTCAAGAATAATATCTTGACGAGGGGTATTCACCTCCTCTGCACCAAATACAACTAATGGCCGCCCTTTTTCATCGGTGCCAAACAGTTCTTCCGGGGGCAGCACAGCTTGCCCAGTCAACGACTGCAACTCATCGTAGGCGTAAACGAGTCGCTTGGGGTTGCGCAAAAACGCATAACATAATTTCAAGAACTCCGGCGGCAAATCTTGAGCTTCATCGACGAGCATCAAGTCATAGTAGGGCTTGACATTGGAGGTCTGCGACAAGGCCAACGCGGACACTCCTTTCAACTCATTGTCTTTGCCAAATTTTAGTTTGGCAGCTCCATAGTCGACAAAATCAATTCCGTGCTCGACGCAATACCTATGATAAATTCCGTCTCGCTCTTTTCCACCCGGCCCGCCCCAAGCGTTGAGAATATCTATTTGCACCCAATCTGGCTCAGTTCCGGATTGTTCAATCGTAAAATTATTAATCAACCTTCGAAATTGCTCTTTCAACGAGCGCGTATTAAAGGTCACACCAATCTTCCATTCTGGATTTTGCGAGTGAAGATATGCAACCTTCAATGCCAAGATAATGGTTTTCCCAGACCCAGCCAATCCGCGAATGCGCTGCACACCCTCAACCGTCTCAATTACAGCTTGTGATTGATGCTGATCGAGATTTGCGATCGAATCCTCTACTCGCTTAAGTTTGGCGCCTTTTGAATCTTGTTTTTTCGGCTCTCTTTTTAATTTTCCGGCTCTGATCGAAGTCACCACCTGCACTGCAGCAACGAGTGCTGAATAAGTTTCAGCATCCGCCTCCCACTTAAACGCCTTTACCTGAGCAACAAGGTTCGCGGAGTTTGCAATGAAGTACGGATCGCTACTTTCAGGAATATTGCTTTTAGCCGGCGCAAAAGTAATTGCATTGATTGAAAATTTTAATTGCCGCCCTTGCTTGAGGTTTGGGTATGGCTTGAATTTAACCTCAAGCATCGACGCGATATCGTCTTGGCGACTTTGATATGCGCCAATTTCCGTTCCTTCAACAAGATCAAAGACAATCAATCCAAGTTCAGCAGAAATCAAAAGCGCATCAAATTTCACAGGCCCTAAGGGTGAACCCATAATTGGATAACCAATATAAAGTTGCCCTTGTGCAGTTAGGTCCGCCAAATGCTCTGCAAGTACGCGAGACGACTCGGGTTTATCCTTTGCCGTCCCCCAAATAACGTCAATCATTTATTTCCCCCAATAGGCAATTAGCCAATAAGTTGCCGTAACGCACATAACCTAGGCGGGCGCCTGACAAAGCGCAATGATGCCTTACGAACAGGTTGCAAAGGACATTTCTCCAGCCCAAGGCGAAAAGACGAAGCTAGCAGGCATCGTCCGCTACCGAGTGGCGTCAGTTACTTAGGCTAGAGCATCAATTCTTGCGCTGAAATCAATTATCTTCTGAACTTAACTTGGTTTATCCGCAAAGATAACCGCAAGACACTCCTCCCATCCCAAAGGAGTGCCTTATGCCCATCGCCCTACTCGCGCTAACCCTCAGCGCCTTCGCCATCGGAACGACAGAGTTCGTCATCGTTGGCCTCATCCCCACAGTCGCTGCCGACCTCCACATCGGCCTCCCCTCCGCCGGCCTGCTGGTCAGCCTCTATGCACTGGGCGTCGCCATCGGCGCGCCGGTGCTCACCGCGCTCACGGGCAAGCTGCCGCGCAAGGCGCTGCTGCTCGGGCTGATGGCGCTGTTCACGGTCGGCAATCTGCTGGCGTGGCAGGCGCCGAGCTATGAATCGCTGATTGCCGCCCGCGTGCTCACGGGGCTGGCGCACGGGGTGTTCTTCTCCATCGGCTCGACGATCGCCGCCGGCCTAGTGCCGAAGGAAAAGGCGGCGAGTGCCATCGCGATCATGTTCACGGGCCTCACGGTAGCGCTGGTCACGGGCGTGCCGCTGGGTACGTTCATCGGGCAGCACTTCGGCTGGCGCGAGACTTTCCTGGCGGTGTCTGCCCTGGGCGTAATCGCGTTCATCGGCAGTTGGGTCTCCGTGCCCGGCAACATCCGCCACACGCCGCCGGCCTCGCTGGCGCAGCAGGCCAAGGTGCTGGCCGAGCCGCGCCTGCTGCTGGTGTATGCGAAGACGGCCATCGGCTATGGCGGCTCGTTCATTCCGTTCACGTTCCTCGCGCCGATCCTCACCGAGGTGTCTGGCTTCAGCGCCGGTGCCGTGGGCTGGGTGATGCTGGTGTACGGCGTGTCGGTGGCGGTGGGCAACATCTGGGGCGGCAAGCTGGCCGACCGCAAGGGCCCGATTCCGGCGCTGAAGATCATCTTCGCGTTGCTGGCCGCGGTGCTGCTGCTCTTCAACTTCGCGGCACCGCACAAGTGGCTGGCGCTGCTGGCCGTGCTGATGTGGGGAGCGGTCGCCTTCGGCAACGTGCCGGGGCTTCAGGTGTACGTGGTGAAGCAGGCCGAGCGCTTCACGCCGCAGGCGGTGGACGTGGCCTCGGGCCTGAATATCGCGGCCTTCAACCTCGGCATTGCCGGAGCGGCCTGGGCCGGCGGGCTGATCGTGACGCACCTGGGGCTGATGCACACGCCCTGGATCGGCGCGCTGGTGGTGCTGGTGTCGCTGGCCCTCACGCAGTGGAGCGGAACGCTCGACCACCGCGCAGGCATTCCGGTGCGCGCCTCGGGGCCCGTGCCGGTCGGGCACTGAACTTCTTTCTTTCTCTCTTTCCTTTCTGAACTCACAAGGACAAACCATGAACACGAACAACCCCATTCCCGCCTTCGGCCTCGGCACCTTCCGCCTGAAGGGCCAGGTGGTCATCGACTCGGTGAAGAACGGCCTCGACGTGGGCTACCGCGTCATCGACACGGCGCAGATCTACGGCAACGAGGCCGAGGTGGGCCAGGCGATCGCTGAAAGCGGCGTGGCCCGCGAGAGCCTCTTCATCACCACCAAGATCTGGACCGACAACTACGCCAAGGACAAGCTGGTGCCCAGCCTGAAAGAAAGCCTTGCGAAGCTGCGCATAACCCAAGTCGACCTGACGCTGATCCACTGGCCCTCGCCCGGCAACGCGGTACCGGTGGCCGAGTTCATGGGCGCGCTGGCCGAGGCCAAGGCGCAGGGGCTCACCAGGCACATCGGCGTGTCGAACTTCAACATCGCACTGATGAAGGAAGCCATCGCGGCCGTGGGCGCGCAGAACATCGCCACCAACCAGATCGAGCTGCACCCCTACCTGCAGAACCGCAAAGTGGCGGAGTTCGCGAAGAGCGCGGGCATCCACATCACGTCTTACATGACGCTGGCCTACGGCAAGGTGCTGGGCGATCCGGTGGTCGGGGCGATTGCCAAGGCGCGCAACGCCACCGCCGCACAGGTGGTGCTGGCGTGGGCGATGCAGCTGGGCTATGCGGTGATTCCGTCGTCCACCAGGCGCGAGAACCTCGAAGGCAACCTGAAGGCGCTGCAGCTGAAGCTGACGGACGCCGAGATGGCGCAGATTGCGGCGCTCGACCGCAATGAGCGCCTCACAGACCCGGCCGGTCTGTCGCCGGCCTGGGACTGACAACGGCAGGCCGGCCGCCGGTCTCCTCCCTACCAGTACACGGGCTTGAACCCCCAGGCCTGTGCTGCAAACCCGGTGAAGCTCAGCGGGTTGGCAACGGCGCTCGCAGCCGAGGTGTCGCTGGTAAGCCCTATGACCACTGGCGTCTGCGAGTTGCTCGCCCCGTACTTGCTCTGTATGTACCAGTAGCCAGGTACCTCGGTGGGCAGCAGGCTCCAGAGCTGGGTGTCGAGGTCGCCCAGTGCCTTGGGCTGCATCACCACCGGGCCCGCGCCGGTGGTGGCGTGGGGCTGCAGGGTCATGACGTATTCGGTGCCCATCAGTGTCTGCAGATACCACCAGCCCGGCGCCTGCGGCCCCGCAGGGACGAACAGCCACTGCTGGTTGCCGGTTTCGGGCAGGTTGACCGTGTACCCGATGACTTCCGTGCCCTTGGCGGTGTTGTTTCCGTTCACGTCCAGCACGTAGTGGTTGCCGGGCAGGTATTGGATGTAGTACGGCCCGAGGTTCAGTTCGCCCGTGGAAGTGCCGGATGCTGCCTTTGGCGCTGCACCCTTTGTTGCGGTGATCGACATCGTCGTTTCTCCTTTCCGGGAATGCGTTGGAGCGTTTGCTCGGTATGGGTGGATGCGGCTCAGGTCGTCCGCACGGGGCCGAGCACGTGGTCGACCCAGTACTTCTCGAGCAGGACTTCCGCATGCGCGGTGTCCGCATGCTTGCCCTTGTCCTGCAGCAGGTCGATGGCCGGCTGGTAGGTCGTGTTCTCGGGAATGAAGAAGGGCAGCGTCGGGTTGATGTTGGCGTAGCGCTCGCCCAGCAGCATCTTCGCGATCATCGGCATGAGTTCGGTCGAAGTGCCATTCAGGCACATGTCGAGCACCGGCGAAGGCTTCGCCTGGTTCATGAGGAATGGCGGCGTGTTGTTGAACGGGTTGGCAACGCCGTTCATCCACTGATCGGCACCCCAGTTCCTGGTGTCGCTGGCAATCCAGTCGGGCATGTAGCCGGTGCCGAAGGTGATGGCCGTGATGTCCTCGAGCGCATAGCCCGCCTTCACCGCCAGCGCAATCGCTGCGACTGTGGGGTCGTGGTTGAAGAAGGCACCGTCGACGTTGCCTTCGTAGGAGCCCAGTTGCCCGGGCATCGCGCCGCTCGAGGTGGCAGCCTTCGCGATGGTGACGTCGCCGAGCTCGGGGTCCATGTTGGTGTACATCACCGGCTTCCACGGTATGGGCGTCTGCAGTGAGTTCTTCACCTCGAGCCCGCCGACATTGAAGGTCACGAACAGCGCCTTCTTCCAGTCGACATCCTTGACCTTCTTGTCGCCGTGGAGCGCGAACTGGGAGCCGTAGGCGTCCATGATGTTGTACGCGGGCTCCCTCGGGTCGGTGTTCATCTTGTCGTAGAACGGGATCTCGCCCCTGCCGGTGCGCTCGGTGAAGAAGGTGACGAGGTCCGATGGCTTCTTTCCCGCGAGCAACTCGCTGGTGATGATCGAACCCGTCGAGCAGCCCGCGATGAGGTCGGTGTTGTCGAGCATGTGAGGAAACAGGGTGTAGAGCTTGTTCAGCGCCGACACCGACATCAGCCCCCGTATGCCGCCACCGACGAACGAGAGGATCGTGAACTTCGCGTTTTCCGCCATAGCCAACTCCTTTCAAGAGAAATGACTTCCATGAAATGACTTCCCGGCCGGGGAAGCGGAGTCTGGGCGTTCGCGATGTTTGCCGCTACGAGTGGAATCCCGTTCAATCCAACTCTGTAATTCCGCAAGCCGCGCAAGCTTTCGGAATGAAACCTGGAGCGGCTGAAATTGCCGCGAAGGTTCTCTTCTTCATGCGGCGCGATCGAAAAGCGCATCGAGCGCGTACCTAAGTTCGCGCTCTTCGGTCGCGGTCATTGCGAGCACGAGGGTGCGGAATTCGGCCTTGTAGCAGGGCAGCATCAGGGCTGCTGTGAGTGCGTGAGTGCTGTTGCGGTCGAGTGCGACGTGCGCGTTGCACGCCATCACGCTTCGATGGATTTCGAGTGCACGCGCGACGCGGTTGGAAGGCGGCTTCGTCGTACTGCTGCCGCTGCTTCTGGTGATGAACATTGCGAGCTCCTCTTGGCGCGCTTCGAATGGCGCCGTGAGGTCACTCTATTGAGCGGCTGGCGAAGTGGTGAGTAACAACATCGTCGTGAATCCGGAAGGCGAACTCCAAGGCCGCCAAGGATCGCGCCAAGTCGCAATTCCAGCCTTTCGTGAGAAATTTCTGAGCGATTGACGATAGACAACTGTGTTAGCGCGCCCGGGCTCATACAACTCCTCGTCATTCAATGGGAGCGTATTGACGCTTGAGGCACATCTTGAACAAGCATCTTCGATTTCTGGGCGCTTTGACTCTCGCCTTCGCAATGCTCAGCCCGGTCGCCGCGCTCGCATGCAGCCCTATCAAGGTTTTCTATGTGTACTTCGAGCGCGACTCGGCGACGGTATCCCCCGATCAGATCCTGAAGCTCGACGCCTGGATGCAGGAGCTTCGAACTCGGTACGTCAACCACGAAGCGATCTATATCGGAGCGTCGGTAAACCCGGAAGAGCGAGACCACGACCCCAAGGGCCTGAGCTTGGAGCGGGCACGCAACGTGGCTCGCGTTCTTCGAGAAGAACTGCGCTTCAGCGCCAGGATCGCCCTTCCCAAGAGCGGCTACGTTGCCGACCCTGCGTCTCTTTCGAACGGCCCCACCGAAGACTCACGAGTTCTTGGGGTGCAGCTCGACTTCCTGCCGGCTTGCCCGCATGAATGCACCTGCCAGTTGGGCGATCCGCTCCATACGCAGCAAACTCCTCGCTGACCGCGCAGCGATCGGTCCAAGAGGCTCAGGAAGCCCTGCGCGTCGCAGCCCAGTCCGAAAGAACCGCCACCGCCTCTCGATCCATCTTCTGCTCCGCAGGCAGGCTTCGCTGCGCCAGCGTCGCACCAGCCTCGGCACGCAGCGCATCCACATCGATGGGATGCCGCGCCGCCACCGTCACACCCTCGAAGGCCTCGCCCGACTGCGCCAGCGAGGCCGCGTAGTAGAGCTTCGCGATACCCGCGATGTGCATCGCCGCCACACACATCGCGCAGGGCTCGCACGAGGTGTAGAGCTCGCAGCCGCGCAGGTCGACGGTGCCGAGCTTGCGGCAAGCATCGCGGATCGCTTCGACCTCGCCGTGCGATGTCGGGTCGTGATACGCGACGGAGTGGTTGAAGCCTTCGCCGACTATCACGCCGTCCTTCACGACGACCGCGCCGAAGGGCTCGGTGCCAGGCTCGCTCAGCGATTGTGCAGAAAGGGCGATGGCCCGTTGCATGAAGTGTTCCTGGTACATCGTGTTCAGACCTTTCTGGTGACCGTGCCTTCGAGCGCGGTGATGGATGGTGCGCCGGCCTGGGGGCCACGCGCATCGAAGAGGCCTGCGGTGGCGGCGGCATAGCGGCGCGGATCGAAGCGCAGCATGAGCGGCAGCAGCGCCACCGCCACCGCTGCGAGGTAGGCCCACGCGAGCGTGAAGCCGCCGGTGTGCTCGCGCACCCAGCCGGTGACGAAGGGCGCGAGCGCGGCGATCATGAAGCCGACGCCCTGCATGAAGCCCGCGAGGGCGCCGGCCTGTGCGGGGTCGGGCAGGTGATCGAGGGCGAGCACCATGCACAGCGAGAACGCGCCGCCGAGGCCGAAGCCCAGCACGACGGCGATGGCGACTGCCGGCGCGGGTGCGTCGAAGGTCAGCGCGCAAAAGCCGGCGAGCTGCGCGGCGAGCGTGAGCACCAGCCAGGGCCGCAGGTCGCACCCGCGGCTTCGTGCGATGGCTGGCATGGCGAGGGCGGAGACCACCTGCGCTGCCGTCATCAGCGCGAGCACCGAGCCGCCCTGCTGCGCGGTCCAACCTTGTTGTGCATAGAAGTGCGGCAGCCACGCGACGAGGCTGGTGTAGCCACCGTTGATGAGGCCGAAGCACGCGGCCAGCAGCCATGCGCGGCGGCTGGCGAAGCAGCGCAGCCATGAGAGGCCTTGTCTTGGCGCGTCGGCTGTGAATTCCATGCGCCGCATGTTGAGCCAGTACAGCAGAGCGAAGACGGCGAGCAGCGACCAGATCGACAGGCCCGCGTGCCAGTCGGGCTGCGCGCCGCCGAATGCATGCGCCACCCATGGGCTGGCCATGGCGCCGAGGCCGCCGCCACCCATGATGGCCGCGGAGTACAGCCCCGTCATCACACCGATGCGCGCCGGGTAGGCCTGCTTCACCACGCCGGGCATCAGCGCCTGCACCAAGCCCACGCCTGCGCCGGCGAGTGCGGCGCTCCACAGCAGTGCCGCCGCGCCTCCAGCCACGTACCGGCTCGCGCAAGCCAGGGCGATGGCCGCCAGCCCGAGCCCGACGCCACCGCGCGCGCCGATGCGCTGGCCGACCGCCGCGCCGAAGAGCGAGGTGGCGCCCATCGCGAACATCGGCAGCACGGTGAGCAGCGCCACCGCATGGAAGCCGATGCCGGTCGCGAGGCGGATGGGTTCGAGCAGCGGGCTGCTCGAGGTGAGAAAGGCGCGTAGGTTCAGCGCCACCAGCACGATGACGATCGCGAAGGCGATGCCTCCGTCACGACTGCGCCCTGCCCTCACAGAGACGCCACATCCGCCTGCAGCACGCCGTTGCGCGCCACGATGCGGCCACCCGCCACCACCAGCTTGCGCACGGGGCGCGAGACGACGGCGTGCGCGACGGTCTGCGCATCGACCAGCACCAGGTCGGCGCGGCAGCCCACTTCAAGGCCATAGGCTTCGAAGCCGCAGCCGCGTGCACCCGAGTGGGTGACCGTGTCGAGCGCCACTTCGATCTCGTCGTCGCGGCGCAGGTTGTAGCGCAGGCCGATGATCATGGCGCGCTCGAGCATGTCGGGGTTGCCGTAGGGCGACCAGGTGTCGCGGATGCCGTCGTTGCCGCCGAGCACGGCCACGCCGGCCTGCCTGCAGGCCATGAGCGGCGGCACCGTGCGCGAAGGCGGTGCGCTGGTGACGAGCACCACGCCGAGCTTCGCCATGCGCGCGAGCAATGCCTCGCGCTCGCGTTCGCTCACGTCGCCAAGGCAGAAGCCGTGGCTGATGGCCACCTTGCCCTGCATGCCCAGCGCCTCGGTGCGCTGCAGGATCAGGTCGAGCGAGAAGGCACCCATGGCGCCGGGCTCGTGCAGGTGGATGTCGACCGGGCGCTGGTGCTTGTGGGCGATGCCGAAGAGCACGTCGAGCGACTTCACCGGATCGCCGTCGATGGCGCAGGGGTCGAGGCCGCCGAGCACGTCGGCGCCCATCGCCAGCGACTGGTCGAGCAACTCGGCCGTGCCCGGACGGCCCAGCAGGCCCGACTGCGGGAAGGCGACGATCTGGATCTGCTGCAGCTTGCTCAGCGCCTCGCGCGTGCGGATGGTTCCTTCGAGGTGGCGCAGGCCGGCCTGGGTGTCGACGTCGACGTGCGTGCGCAGCCGCGTGGTGCCGAGCGCGAGAAAAGCCTTGGCCAGCACGAGCGACTGAGCGGCCGCGTCGTGCCCGCTGGCATGGCGGAAGGCGCGCTCGTTCTCGATCTTGTCGATGAGGTTCACACCGACCTCGTTGCGATACCAGTCCATGCCCCACATCGTCTTGTCGAGGTGCGTGTGGCCTTCGACGAGGCCGGGCAGCAGCAAGGCGCCGTGGCCTTCCTCGACGGTGGCGCCGGCCGGCGCAGCGAGCTCCGCGCCGATCGCGGCGATGCGGTCGTCCTGTACCAGCACGTCGACGGGGGAGGCACCCATGGGGCGCACGTTGCGGATCAGGAGCGATGGCATGTGGGGCGGTCCGTTTCTCTATCTGTCTATGGCTGTCAGGCAGGCTGGGCGGCGATGGCGCGGCGGGTCGTGTTCGGTGTGAGCAGCGCCACCACGACGAACACCAGCGCATTCGTCGCCAGCGCCACAAGCCCGGTGTTGAGCGACTTGAAAACGACCGGCGCGGCCGGGAACAGCGTACCCAGGTTGGAGCCGGTGGTCATCATGAATCCCAGCACCGCGCCGCCCGCCAGGATGCCGGCGAAGGCCGCGTGCCGGTTGCCGAAGGGCTTCTTCATGAGGCTGAAGAGCAGCGAGGGCAGCAGCTGCGTGAGCAGGCTCGAGGCGAAGATGGCCACCGACACGATGGTGGTGCCGCCGCGCAGCACGAAGTACACCGCCACCAGCGCGAACACCGGCAGCACCCAGCGTGCGACGCGCGACACCTGCTTGTCGGTGGCGTGGGGCGCGAAGCCTTCCTTGTAGACGTTCTTGCCGATCACGGTGGAGGCGGTGAGCAGGATCATCGAGCCCGGCACCAGAGCCGTGAGCACGCCGGTGCCGCCGATCACGCCGACGAACCACGGGTCGAAGGTGTGCTTCACGAGGCCGAAGAGGGCCAGGTCGACGTCCGAGCCCTTGAGCCCCGGCACCTGCAGGATGGCCGCGAAGCCGACCAGGAACAGGAAGGCGATGACCACCTGGTACAGCGGCATCAGGATGGTGTTGCGGCGCACCGCGCTCGCGCTCTTGGCGGCGTACACCGAGGTGAGGTTGAACGGGTAGAGGTAGTAGCCCAGCGCCGTCAGCAGGATGGTCGAGTTGTACCAGGTGAGGTTCAGTCCTTCCTTCGGAAATTCGAAGAAGCTGGGGTTCGCCGCATGGATGGCGGTGAACATCGGCATGACGCCGCCGTAGTAGTGCCACGGCAGGTAGATGCCGAGGAACACGGCGAGTGCGAGGATGAGGATGTCCTTCACGATGGCGATGCTGGCCGAGCCGTGGATGCCCGAGAACAGGATGTAGCTGACCATGACCAGCGTGCCGATCCAGATCGCCACCTGCGGCGCGATGGAGCCGTACGAGGCCTCCGACACGATGATGCCGAGCCCGCGCAGCTGGATGGTGAGCAGCGCGACCATGCCCATGAGCGCCACGATGGACACCAGCACGCCCAGCGCGCGGCTGTCGTACTTGTGGGCGAAGAAGTCGGAGAACGACACCAGCTTGTTCGCGGTGGCGTAGCGCCAGATGGCCGGCAGCATCCAGAAGGCCATGAGGTAGGCCAGCCCGCCGTAGGCCAGGATGTAGAAGGCCGGCGTGCCCTTGCTGTAGGACCAGCCGCTCGCGCCCAGGAAGGTGAAGGTGGAGAACGATTCGCCCGCCATCAGCAGGAACACCATGATGGCGCCGAGCCCGCGCCCGCCGAGCGCCCATTGCTCCAGGCTCATGGTGCGGCCGCGCCGCGCGAGCACGGCGAGGGCCAGCGCGCCGACGACGAACAGGGCGATGACGCCGAGTGCCGCGTTCATCGCGCGCCTCCGGTGGAGGAAGAAGAAGAAGAAGAAGGCGCGTCGATGTCGCCTTCGGCACGGTCGATGACCACCATGATCAGCGAGGTCAGCACCAGCCAGCTGACGTTCCACACCATCAGGAAGGGCATGCCGAGCACGAAGGTGGGGGCGACGGAGGACAGCCATCCCCCGCTGAAGAAGGCGGCGACCGGCAGTGCGGCAAGCCATTTGGCGGATTTCATGGAGGCCTCGATTCTTGTCTCGGGTTGGGATTTTCTGGAATTTTGGTTAACCATACAGTTTTATTTGGTTAACCAAACGGAGGCGGATGGTACGGAGCGCGGGGTGCCGAGTCAATCCGGGGGCTTTCCCTGAGGCTGCCGGACGCAGGCAATAATCCGGCTGCCTATGCCCTCCGCCGCCCGCAAATCCCCAGCGACAGCCCCCTCCCCCGAACTCACGGAAGCCGACGATGCGAACGTGGACGAACGCGTCTACGGCGCCGTCTCCAAGGCCTTGCTGAGCGGCAAGCTGCGCCCCGGTACGCCGCTGCGCGAGCGCGCGCTGGCCGAGGCGCTGGGCTGCACGCGCGGCGCGGTGCGCAAGGCGCTGGCGCGGCTGGGCTCGGAAAAGCGGCTGGTGCTGGAGCACAACCGCGGCGCCTTCGTGCCCAACCCCTCGATCGACGACATGCGCGGCATCTATCGTGCGCGCCGCATCGTGGAAGCGGGGCTGGTGACCACGCTTTTCGGCAATCTCTCGCGCGACCAAGTGGCCGCGCTGCGCAAGCACGTGCAGGCGGAGCAGAAGGCCTTCAAGGAAGGCCGGCGCGAAGACGCGGTCAGGCTGGCCGGCGACTTCCACCTGCTGCTTGCGGAGATGGCGCAGAGCGAAGAGCTGCTGTCGTACATCAAGCGGCTGATCTCGAACACCGAGCTCTACAAGGCGCTCTACGACTCCGCCGAGGCCGCGAGCTGCGCACCGCGCGAGCATGAACAGATCATCGAGGCGCTGGCCACGGGCAAGTCGCTCGACAAGGCGCTGGCCGTGGCGCTGGAGCACCTCGACGAGCTGGAACAGCGGGTGATCGCGGGGGCGGCAGCGGAGCAGGAAGTCGACCTGGCGACGCTGCTGAATGGCGGCGGCACCGGCGGCAGCAAACCGCACTCGCACGACCACTGAGGCATCCACGCTTCGCTCGCGGCCGAAGTGTGGCCGCGCCAGTAGGGGAATGATCGGCGCACCATGCACGCATCCACACCCTCCTCCATCGACACGCCCCGCGCCAACCTCGCCTTCGAATGGGTGCTGCTCGCGGTGCTCGCCACCTGCTGGGGCGCTTCGTACACCTTCATCAAGATCGGCGTGGCGACGATCCCGCCGGTCACGCTGATCGCGGCGCGCACGCTCGTCGCCGGCCTGCTGCTGCTTGCGGTGCTTCACATGCGCGGCGTGAGGCTGCCGACGGAGCCCGCGACGTGGGGCCGCTTCGTGCTGCAGGCCTGCCTGAACAGCGTGCTGCCCTTCACGCTCATCGCATGGGCGGAACGCAGCGTCGACGCGGGGCTGGCGACCATCCTCAACTCGACCTCGCCGATCTTCATCTTCCTGCTGGGGCTGGGCCTCGGCGGCGCCGACAGGCCCACGCTGCGCCGCCTGTTCGGCGTGGGCGCGGGCCTCGCGGGCATCTGCCTCGTCGTGGGCTTCGAGGCGCTGAACGGGCTCGGGCATTCGCTGCTCGCGCAGCTCGCCCTGGTGGCCGCCGCCGTCTGCTACGGCTGCGCCGCGATGTTCGGCCGCGTGTTCAAGGGGCTGGACCCGATGGTGCCGGCGGCTGGATCGCTGGTCAGCGGCGCAGCGATGCTGCTGCCAGCGAGCATCCTCATCGACAGGCCTTGGACGCTCGCGCCGTCGGCCGCGTCGATGTCGGCGGTGCTCGCGCTCGCGGTGCTCTCCACGGCGCTTGCCTTCACGATCTACTTCCGGCTCATCAAGACGCTCGGGCCGATGTCCACCGCCGCCCAGGCCTACCTGCGCGTACCCATCGGCGTGACGATCGGCGTGGTGTTCCTGGGCGAGCGGCTGGCGCCGACGGCGTGGATCGGGCTGGCCTGCGTGGTGACGGGCGTGGTGGCGATGACGATGCCCGCCACGAAGCGCGTGCGAGGCGGCTGAGGACCTCCGCTCAGCTTCTCGGCCCCTCCGGATCGATGTTCAACGCATGCGGCCCGTTGGCGAGCTGCTTCTTCAGGAACTCCACGCACACGCGGACCTTCGCCGAGCCGGCTGAGCGGGTGCTGGTCATGGCCCAGATGTCGGCCGGCTCGTGATAGGCGGGCAGCACCCGCGTCACGCGGCCGTCGATCAGCGGCTGCGCGACGTCCCAGATCGACAGCAGGCAGATGCCCTTGCCGTCGATGCTCCAGCCTCGCACGACATCGCTGTGGTTGGAGCTGAACCGGCTCGTCACCTTGACGGCTTCCATGCCCCGGGGACCCATCAACCGCCAGTTGCCGAAGGGCTGGTCGCGCTCGCGGAACAGCAGGCACTCGTGCTCCGCGAGTTCGGCCACGGTCTTCGGGTGGCCGTGCTGCGCGAGGTAGTCGGGCGAGGCGCAGAGGATGCGCCGGCTCTCGACCATGCGCTGCGCGATGAGCCGCGGCTGGGTTGGGTCGCCCACGCGGATGTCGAGATCGAAGTTCTCGGTGATCAGGTCGACGCGCCGGTCCATCAGCTCCAGCCAGACCTCGATGCGCGGATAGCGCTTGCCGAGCGCGGACAGGATGGGCGCCACATGCTCGCGCCCCAGCCGCTGGCTGGTTGCGATCCGCAGCGGCCCCGAGGGCTCCTTCTTGGCGCTGCTGAAGGCTTCCGACATGGCGTTGGCGTCGTCGAGGATGCGCTGCGCCCACTGGTAGGCGCGCTCTCCGTCCTCGGTGATCACCACGCGCCGCGTGGTGCGGTGGAACAGGCGCACGCCGAGCTGGGATTCGAGGATGGCGATGCGCTTGCTGATGTGCGCCGAGGTGGTTCCGATCTCCAGGGAGGCGCCGACGAAGCTGGAGCGGCGGGCGGCCTCGCAGAACACTTCCAGGTCTTTCAGGTCCATGGCTTTTTATCAACGATCCGTTGATATCGGGTCAACAGAAGGCGGATTGTAGTTTCTATCGTTGTTACTAGACTCCGCGGCAGTTCCCACAGCCAACGAGACGAGACAAAGGACCATGAGCAAACTCCCCATCGCGGTCATCGGCGCAGGCCTGATCGGCAAGACCCACATCGATCGCGTGCTGGGCAGCGCCGACGCCGAACTGGTCGGCATCGCCGATCCCACGCCTACGGCGGCCGAGCTGGCGCGTGCGGTGGGCGTGCCCTGCTTCGCCGACCATCGCGCGCTGCTCGCCGAGACCAGGCCCAGGGGCGTGGTGGTCGCCACGCCGAACGCGACCCATGCGCGGATCACGATCGAATGCCTGGAGCACGGTGCGGCTGTGCTGGTCGAAAAGCCCATCGCCGACACGCTCGAGGACGGGCGGCGCATCTGCGAGGCGTCGAGAGCCACGGGGTTGCCCGTGCTGGTGGGACACCAGCGCCGCCACAACCCGATCATGCGCAGGGCCCGTGCCATCGTCGCCGATGGCGCGCTCGGCCGCCCCGTGAGCGCGACGGTGATGTGCACCTGGCTCAAGCCGCGCGACTACTTCGACGTGACGTGGCGGCGCCAGCAGGGCGGCGGGCCGATCCTGATCAACCTGATCCACGACATTGACCTGATGCGCCATCTGTACGGGGAGATCGAGAGCGTGCAAGCACTGGCCTCGAACGCGGTGCGCGGCTTCGAGGTCGAGGACACGGCCGTGGTGGCGCTGCGCTTTCGCAACGGCGCGCTGGGCACGGTCACGGTATCGGACACCGCGGCCGCGCCGTGGAACTGGGACCTGGGTGTGGGCGAGGCGGAGCGCTTTCCGCGCCAGGACATCAACGCGCACTACTACTCGGGCACCGAGGGCTCGCTGACGCTGCCGCGCCTGGAGCTCTGGCACTACCGCGAGGACCAGGGGCCCGCCCAGGGCTGGCACGACCCGCTGACGCAGGAGCGCACCGCCGTGCACACCGGCTGCCCCTACAGCGAGCAGATCCGTCATTTCGCCGCACTCATCGAAGGCCGCGAGGAGCCGGTGTGCTCCGCGCTCGACGGCTTCCGCACGCTGGAAGCGACGCTGGCGGTGACGCAGGCCGCCTCTAGCGGAGGCAGCGTGACGCTGCCTTCGTAGCGCAGGCACGCGCATCCCGCCCGACGCGGGCGCCGGGGGCCGCGCAGGCCGCCGCAAGGCACGGAGACAGACAAGAGATCCAACAACAACCGCTCCACGAGACAAGAGCAAACAGCCATGAGCTACACATTCGACTTCGCGGTGCTGATGCCGCATTGGGAAGCCTTCGCCGAAGGCTGCTGGTTGACACTGCGGCTTTCCGCGGTGTCGGTGGCCATCGGCCTGGCCGCCGGACTGCTGACCGTGCTGGCCAGACGGTCGCCGCTGGCAGGGCTTCGCTGGTTCGCCGAGGCCTACATCGAGCTGATCCGCAACACGCCGTTCCTGGTGCAGGTGCTGTTCGTCTTCTTCGGGCTGCCATCGCTCGGGGTGAGCCTCACGCCGAACGCGGCGGCGGTGCTGGCGCTGAGCCTGAACCTGGGGGCCTTCTGCGCGGAGATCCTGCGCACGGGCATCGAGTCGGTGCCGCGCGGACAGTTCGAGGCCGGCGCGGCCCTCGGCCTGAGCCCCCTGCAGACGCTGCGCCACGTCGTCCTCAAGCCCGCGCTGCGGACCATCTATCCGGCGCTGACGGGGCAGTTCGTGATGCTGCTGCTGACGACCAGCATCGTCTCGTCGATCTCGGCCGAAGAGCTGACGTCGGTCGCGCAGAACATCGACTCGGCCACCTTCCGCAGCTTCGAGGTCTACATCGTCGCGGCGCTGCTCTACCTGGCGATGTCGACGATCTTCTCGACGCTCTTCAAGGCGATCGACCGGCTGTACTTCTCCTATCCCGCGCGGTGAGGAGGCAAGCATGATCCGCGACTTCACGCTGACCGAGTTCTGGCTCGTCGCCGCCGGCATGGGCGCCACGCTGATGCTGTCCGCCATCGCCTTCATGGGCGGTGGCCTGGCGGGGCTGCTGGTGGCGCTGGCGCGCACCTCGCCCTGGAAAGGGCTGCGCATCGCCGCGGGCGCCTTCATCGACTTTTTCCAGGGCACGCCGATGCTGCTTCAGCTGTTCCTGGTTTTCTACGGATTGCCGGTGCTCGGGTGGAAGGTGAACGTCTGGGTGGCTGCGGCCGTGGGGCTGACGCTGCATGCCGGCGCCTTCCTCGGCGAGATCTGGCGCGGCGGCATTCAGGCGGTGCCGCGCGGGCAGACCGAGGCCGCCGCCGCGCTGGGGCTCGGCTACGGCACGCGCATGCGCCACGTGGTGCTGCCGCAGGCGCTTCGCATGTCGTTCGCACCGACGGTAGGCTTCCTGGTGCAGCTCATCAAGGGGACCTCGCTGGCGGCCATCATCGGTTTCGTCGAGCTCTCGCGCTCGGGCCAGCTGGTTTCCAGCATCACGTACAAGCCGCTGCTCGCCTTCGGGCTGGTGGGAGCCTGCTACTTCGCCATCTGCTTTCCGCTGTCGCGCTACAGCGCGCGACTGGAGCGGCGCTTCGCCTCCACCCACTGATTCCGTTTCCGACAGACAAGAAACCGCGGACCTCTCCGCATCCACCCGAGGAGCAAACCATGTCTCGACAATTCATCCGCCGCGCCGCGCTCACGCTGCTGCTGGGCCTGGCGGTGCAAGGCCTCGCGCAGGCGCAGAAAGTGGCCGACATCAAGAAGGCCGGCGTGCTGAAGATCGGCGCGCAGGTGGCCCAGGTGCCCTGGGGGTTCAGCGACAAGAGCGGCAAGCTGACGGGCTACGACATCGAGTTCGCGGAAATGCTCGCGAAGGACTTGGGCGTCAGGCCCGAGTTCACGCCGGTGACGGTGGCCAACCGCACGGCGGCGCTGCTGACCGGGCAGGTCGACGTGCTCGCGGCGGTGGTCACGATCCTTGCCGACCGGCAGAAGGTCGTGCTGTTCTCCCGGCCTTACTCGTACCTGGAGACCGTTCTGATCGGCAAGGCGGGCACGCCGCCGATGAAGAGCTACGCCGACCTGAAGGGCCTGCGCATCGGCGTGCCGCGCGGCAGCGTGCAGGACTCGTCGGTGACGCAGGCGCGCACCGGCGCCACTATCCAGCGCTTCGACGACGACGCCGCCGCCGTGCAGGCCCTGCTGTCGGGCCAGGTGGATCTGGCCGGCGCCGCGAACTCGCAACTGGGCCCCATCGCGCAGGTCGCGGGCGCGGGCAAGTACGAGGTCAAGCTGGTGGTAGCCCGTGGTTTCCAAGGCGCCACGGTGCGGCCGGGCGAGCGCGAATGGGTCGGCTACATCAACGACTTCATCGCGCGCAAGCTCGCCAGCGGCGAGCTGCCCGCGCTCTACAGGAAGTGGATCGGACAGGACATGGACAAGGACCTGCCCGCCACCGGCGAGACCGAGTCCGCCCTGCCCCGCGTGGTGGCGAAGTGACGGCGCAAGCCCCTGGGAGCCGGCACACCATGATTTCCAACGACTGCGGCATCGCGCCGGACCACGCCATGCCGCATGCGGTCGGCGCGGAAACCGTGATCACGATGGAAAAGGTCAGCAAGTGGTTCGGCACGATGCAGGTGCTGACCGACGTCGACCTGAAAGTGCGCAAGGGCGAGCGCATCGTCATCTGCGGGCCATCGGGCTCCGGCAAGTCGACGACCATCCGCTGCATCAACCGGCTGGAGCCCTACCAGAAAGGCCGCATCGTCGTCGGCGGCATCGACCTGGGCGCCGACGCGAGGAACGTCAAGGCGGTGCGCGCCGAGGTCGGCATGGTGTTCCAGCAGTTCAACCTGTTTCCGCATCTCACGGTTCTGGAGAACTGCATGCTCGCGCCGATGAAGGTGCGCGGCACGGGCAGGGCCGAAGCCGAGGCCACGGCGATGAAGTACCTGTCGCGCGTGCGAATTCCCGAACACGCGAGGAAGTACCCGGCACAACTCTCGGGCGGACAGCAGCAGCGCGTTGCCATCGCCAGGGCGCTGTGCATGACGCCGCGGATCATGCTGTTCGACGAGCCGACCTCCGCGCTCGACCCCGAGATGGTGAAGGAAGTGCTCGACACCATGACCGGCCTTGCCGAGGAAGGCATGACGATGCTGTGCGTGACGCACGAGATGGGCTTCGCGCGCGCCGTGGCCGACCGGGTGCTCTTCATGGACCGCGGCGAGATCGTCGAGCAAGCCTCGCCCGAGGAGTTCTTCGGGGCCCCGAAGCACGCGAGGCTGCGCGATTTCCTGGGACAGGTGCTGCACAAATGACACCCTTGTCGCTTGCCCATCTCACGGTGCTCGAGGTGGCGCCTCCCGCGCTGTTCGACCTGGCCGCCGAAGCCGGTTTCCAGAGCGTCGGCATCCGTATCCTTCCTGCCGCGCCCGGTGCGGTCTCGTATCCGCCGAGTGTTGCCACGGTGCCGGTGTGGCGCCGTCGGATGGCCGATGCCGGCGTGGGCATTCACGACGTCGAGTTCATTCCGCTGACACCCGGGGTCCGCATCGGCGAGTTCGCTGCGGTGGTGGCGCTGGCCGCGGAGCTGGGCGCCAGCCGCATCAATGTGTCGGGCGACGATGCCGACACGTATCGCCTCGTCGATCGCTTCGGCGAGCTGTGCGACCTCGCGGCGGGGGCCGGCCTCGGGGTGGACCTGGAGTTCATGCGCTTTCGCGTCATCGGCACGCTGCAGCAGGCGCTCTCGATCGTCGAGCGCGCGGGACGGGCCAACGGGCGCCTGCTGATCGACGTACTGCATTTGTTCCGCTGCGGCGGCACCGCCGCGATGCTGCGGGAGGTACCGGCTGGCGCGCTGGGCTCGGTGCAGCTCTGTGATGCGCCGCGGCAGGACCCGACGGATGCAGGCCTCGTGGCCGAGGCGCGCGAAGGACGACTGTTCCCCGGCGAAGGCGAGTTGCCGCTGAAGGCCTTCATGGATGCACTGCCGCGGGACATTCCCGTCGGCGTGGAAGTGCCGACCGGCAGTACCCATCCGGCACTCGCAGCCGCGGAGCGTGCCGCGAGGGCGTGCAACGCGGCGCGCAAGCTCCTGGCCTCATGGCAGTCCTCGCGCTGACCGTGAGGCCACAGCCGACCGAATCATCAACACCAGGAAAGGAAACCGCGATGAACGTGCTCATGCTTCACGGCATCAACCACAACATGTTCGGCAAGCGCGACCCGGAGCAGTACGGAACCACCACGCTGGCGCAGATCGACACTGCGCTGCAGGCGCTCGGCCGCGAGCTCGGCGCGGAGGTGGAGAGCTACCAGACGAACAGCGAAGGTGCCATGTGCGAGCGCATCCACCAGGCCTTCGAACAGGGCAAGGACGCGGTGCTGATCAACGCCGGCGCGTGGACCCACTACAGCTACGGCATACGCGATGCGCTCGCGATACTGACCTGCCCGGTGGTGGAGCTGCACATGTCGAACATCCACGCGCGCGAGGAGTTCCGGCACAAGTCGGTCTTTGCCGAGATCGTGAAGGGGCAGATCTGCGGCTTCGGGGTGGACAGCTATCTGCTGGCACTGCGCGCCGCGGTGTCGGCGGCCAGGCAAGAGGCTTCGTAGCTCCATCTCGGCCAGCGCTGCGATGAAACTTTTGCGCAGCGGGCTTCGATTTTTACGTGGCGTTTAGACGCCCGCCCCTACGCTGCCGGCTCCTCCATTCGTCAGCGATTTCTTCGATGAAAAACCTTCTGCGCATCGCACTGCCGATGCTCGTTCTTCCCACCCTGGGCGCCCTGCCGGTGCTCGCGAGCGCACAGCTCAGCGGCAATGTGTCGCTCACCACCGACTACAAGTTCCGCGGCCAGGACCAGGACATGCTCGGCAAGAACGACTACGCCAAGACCAGCGCCTTCAAGCCCGCCATCCAGGGCGGCTTCGACTACGCCTTCGGCGACAGCGGCTTCTACCTGGGCAACTGGAATTCGAGCGTCAACTGGCTCAAGGGCAACAGCATCGAAAGCGACATCTACGGCGGCTACAAGTTCAAGGCCGGCCCCTTCGACATGGACGTGGGCGCGCTCACGTACATCTACCCGGGCAACTCCTCGGGCAACACCACCGAGCTCTACGGCAGCGCGGGCTACACCGACGAGACCATCGGCTCTTTCACGCTGAAGTACTCGCACACGGTGTCGAAGGACTACTTCGGCTATGCGGGCAACAAGGCCGGCTCGGGCCTCAAGGGCACCAACACCGGCTACCTGAACCTCGCCTACAGCAAGGAGATCGCGCCCAAGCTCACGCTGAAGGCCGCGGTGGGCTTCACCAACATGTCCAGCGACATCCGCAGCCTGGGCTACAAGAGCTACGTCGACTACAACGTGGGCGCGAGCTACGACTTCGGCAACGGGCTCTCGCTGGCAGGCTCGGTGCAGGGGGCCAACAGGCAGAGCGCGTATCTGTCCGTGAGCAATCCGGGCATCGACCTGGGCTTCGGGCCGTTGGGCAGGCAGACCTACTCGCCGAACAAGGCGCGCTTCATCCTCACGCTGACGAAGACGCTCTGAGCACCAGCATCAGTCGATGCTGATGTTCGCCGCCTTCGCGACTTCGGCCCACTTCACCCGGTTGTCGTGCACGGTCTTCTTGAACTGTGCCGGCGACTCGATGCGCACGGTGTTGCCCTGGCTCTCGAAGCGCTCGCGGATCTCGGGCGTCTCGAGCACCGCCTTCACCGCGGCGTTGAGCTTGTCGACGATCTGCGGGTCGGTGCCCTTGGGCGCGAAGATGCCGAACCAGATCGAGCTGTCGAAGCCCTTGGTGCCGGGCAGGCCGCTCGATGCGATGGTGGGCACCTCCTTCACCGCGGGCACGGCCGCCGCGGTGGTCACGCCCAGCAGGCGCACCTTGCCGGCCTTGTAGTGCGGCAGCACGGTCTGCACCTGGTTCATGATGCAGCAGGTCTCGCCGCGCACCACCGACGTGATGGCCTCGGGGCCGCCCTTGTAGGGCACGTGCACCATGTTCAGACCCAGGCGCGAGTTGAACTCGGCAAAGGCCATGTGCGTGCCGGCGCCGTTGCCTGTAGACGCATAGTTGTACTTGCCGGGGTTGGCCTTGACCAGCTCGACGAATTCCTTCAAGGTCTTGACGTTGATCACGTCGGGATTGATGGTGAGCACGTTCGACACGTCGAGCACCGGCGCCACCGGCACGAAGTCGGCCTCCACGTCGAAGGGCAGCTTCTTGTAGAGCGCGGCGTTGCTGCCGTGCGTGGCGGCGGTGCCGAAGGAGAGCGTGTAGCCGTCGGCCTTCGAATGCGCCACGTAGTCGCTGGCGATGTTGCCCGCGGCGCCCGACTTGTAGTCGATGATGACCGGCTTGCCCAACTGCTTCGCCAGCGGCTCCTGGATGGTGCGGGCCACCACGTCCACGCCCGAGCCAGCCGGGAATCCCATGATCAGCGTGACGGGTTGCTGCGGCCAGTCGTGCGCCGCGTGCTGGGCGAAGGCGGCGGTTGTCGCCAGCAAGGCGGCGGCCAGCAGCACGGTGCGACGGGCGGGTCGGGCGAATCTGGCAAGACGGGTGAATGGAGAATGAGCCATGGCAGTCTTTCGGTCGTTCAGTCTTTTGTCTTCAATACAGACGGTGCACGCGCATTGTGGCGCGCGGCTGATGCCCGATTCCATATGAGCTTATGCGCGACATGCAGGTATCGCGCCTGCTCCCGATAATCGCCCCATGGTCCGCTCCACCCAACAACTACACGCCCCACGCGAGCCCGCGCCCCTGCGCCCGGCCGCCACGGTGCTGCTGCTGCGCGACAGCGCCGCCGGCATCGAAGTGCTCATGACCCGCCGTTCCGCCACCGCCAGCTTCGCGCCCGGTGCCTACGTGTTTCCCGGCGGCCACATCGACGAGGCCGACGAAGCCGCCAAGCGCATCGCCACGCGCCGCCCCACGCAAAGCCGTGTACAGCGCACGCAGGCCATCGCGGCCATCCGCGAGGCCTTCGAGGAACTAGGCATCCTGCTCGCGCACCGCCAGGCCGATGGGCAGCCCGTGGGCGCCGATGAGGTCGCCTCGATGGACCGCGGCAACACGGCAGGCACCGCCTTCGCCGACCAGTGCGCCGCGCGCGGCCTGGTGCTCGATTCCGACCGCGTTTTCACCTTCGCGCACTGGATGACCGACCGCGACCTGCCGCGCCGCTTCGACGTGCCCTTCCTGGTGGCGCGCATGCCCGAGGGCCAGGTGCCCACCGCCGACGAGAGCGAGCAGTTCGAGCCCTGCTGGGTGCGCCCCGCCGATGCGCTCGCGCGCCACGAGGCCGGCAGCTTCTTCATGATCTTCCCGACCGTGCGCACGCTGCAGCGCATGGCCACCTACGCCACGGTCGACGGACTGCTTGCGGCCTGCGCAGGCGAGGTGCCGCTGTGGACCAGCTGCCCGCGCGCCGGCCTGCTCAAGGGCGAGGACGCGCGCTACATGGAGCACGAGTCGCCCTACGGCGAACTCGCGATGGTGTGCCCAGACGGCCAGATCGCGCATGCGCTCGACTGGCAAAGCGAAACCCCGGTACCGCTGCTGAAGAACGTGACGCGCCTGACCGCGCCCAACGCCAGCATCATGACCGGCCCCGGCACCAACAGCTACATCGTGGGCGACGCGGCCACCGGCTACATCGTGATCGACCCGGGCCCGAACGACTTCGACCACATCGGCCGCCTGTGGCGCGCCACGCATGGCGACATCCGCATGATCGTCTGCACGCACTCGCATGCCGACCACTCGCCGGGCGCGGCGCCGCTGCAGGCGCTGTGCAAGAACGCAAGCAAGCCGCCGATCCTCGGGCTGGCCTCGAAGCCGACGGCACGCTCCACCGCGCGCTTCACGCCCGAGCGCGAACTGGCCGACGGCGAGCGCCTGGTGCTCTCGGGCACCACCGAAGCGGGCGAGGCCGTCTCGCACACGCTGCGCGTGATCCACACGCCCGGCCACGCGGCCAACCACCTGTGCCTGGTGCTGGAGGAAGACGGCCTGCTGTTCTCGGGCGACCACATCCTCAATGGCAGCACCACGGTGATCGATCCGCCCGACGGCGACATGGGCGCGTACCTCGATTCGCTGGACACGCTCGACAAGGCCTGCGAGGCGGGCGGCATCGACTTCATCCTGCCCGCGCACGGCTACGTGATCGGCTTCGCCCGCACCGCCATCGGCATGCTGAAGGCGCACCGGCTCAAGCGCGAGGCCAAGATCGCGGCGGCCATGCAGAAGCTGCCCGAGGGCACGCCCGACGACTGGCTGCCGCTGGCTTACGACGACGTGCCCGAACGCATGTGGCCGGTGGCCGCGCGCTCGCTGGCTGCGCATGTGGCGCACATCCGGCAACTGGCCGCGCATCGATGAGCGGCATGGCGACTACCTCGCCCGTCGACAGCGAAGGCATCCGCCTTGCCAAGCGCGTGGCCGCGCAGGCCGGCGTGTCGCGGCGCGATGCGGAGCTGCTGATAGAGAACGGCGCGGTGCGCGTCGACGGCGTGCAGCAGACGCTGCCGCAGTCGCGCGTGCTGCCGCACCAGCGGGTGGAGATCGAGGCCGGCGTGAAGCCGCAGCCCGTGGAGCCCGTCACATTGCTCCTGTACAAACCTGCCGGCATGCCCACCGACGCCGCGCACCAGCTGCTTGTTGCCGCCAACCACCACGAGCCCGAGCGCGCCGGCCTGCGCTTCCTGCCGGCGCATGCAAGGGCGCAGCGCTGCATGACGCCGCTGGAGACCGGCGCGAGCGGGCTGGTGGCGTTCACGCAGGAATGGCGCGTGGAGCGCAAGCTGCACGAGGATGCAGCCTTCCTCGAACACGAAGTAATGGTGGACGTGGCCGGCCCGGTGAGCCCCGAGGTGCTCGCGCGGCTCGAACGCTCGCCGGCGCGAGTGAGCATCGGCCGGCAGGCCGAGGAGCAGACAGGCCTGCGCTTCGCGCTCAAGGGCGCGCGGCCGGGGCAGATCGCCCACATCTGCGACGGGGTGAACCTGCGGATACTGGCGATGCGGCGCATCCGCATCGGCCGCGTGCCGCTGGCGGGGCTGCAGCCAGGCCAGTGGCGCTACCTTGCACCCCACGAACGCTTCTGACAACAACAGCAAGAACAAAAAAAGAAGAAAAGCCGTCGAGAAGAGAAGACAGAGGACGACAACGACGATGCACCGCATTCGCGCGGCCCGCAATTTTCAGCCCGCGGCCTCCAGGGGCCGCCCTCAGGGAGAGACTGAGTCATGAAGTTCGCTACACCGGGCGCCGCCCTCGCCTGCACCGTGCCGCTGGCACTGGTGGCGGGGTGCTCCTACCTCACGCCCGCGCCGCCGCCCCCGCCGCCGGCACCGCCGCCGCCCGTGGTGTCGAAGGACGGCCTCGCGCCCATCACCGAGCAGCAGGTCGAGCGCATCCGCGAGGCCATCGCCAGCAAGCCGCCGAGCCCGGCCGTGGGCAAGGTGGTGCGCAGCGCCTCGCCGACCATCGAGTCCTTCGTTCGCACCGAGGGCTGCATCACGGCGCGCAACGGCGCGGTGCTCAACCCCTTCGCCGCGCCCGGGCGCCTGTTCGACGGCACCGGCTTCCAGGGCGGCCCGATGGCCGAGATGCAGTACCACGACAAGACCGCCTGCGTGACGGTGAAGCGCATCCAGAACTGGAAGATGGTCTCGCCCAAGCTGCTGCGCTTCGAGGTGGTCTACGTGGGCGACGACGGCGAAGAGCGCGCCGTCAAGCGCCACGAACTGGTGCGCCAGCCCAAGGGCGGGTGGCTGTTCACGCGCTGAGGCTTGTTGCCGCTGCCTCTGCTGCTGCCGCGCGCTTCTGCGTGCGCAGCGCAACCGCGAACGACAGCTGCGCCACGATGCCCGCTCCCGCGAGCACGATGGCCGAAGCCAGCGCAGGGTTCACGTGCCCCATGCCCGCGAGCGCGGTGCACAGCGCGCCCACGGCCATCTGCGTGAAGCCGTAGAGGCCCGAGGCCGAGCCGATGACCTGCGGGTTGACGCTGATCGCCTGCGTGAGCGCCGGCGGCGAGGCCATGCCCACGCCGACGGTGAAGAGGAACATGCACGCGACGATCAGTGGCACCGAGAGATGGCCGCTGAGCGCCGCGCCGAGCAGCACGAAGGCCGCCACCACGCTCAATGCGTTCGATCGCGTCATCAGGCGGTCGACGCGCACCCGCGAGATCAGGTGGCTGGTGAGAAAGCTGCCGAGCCACACGCCAGACACCAGGATGGCAAGGTAGATGCCCGCCTCGTGCGCCGGCCGGTGCAGCTGGTCGACAAAGATGAAGGGCGCCGAGGCGATGAAGGCGTACATGGACGTGGTGGCGCAGCCGCCGCCGATGGAGAAGCCCAGGAAGGCCGGCGAGGCCAGCAGCTTGCGGTAGTTGCGCCCGAGCTCGCGGGCGTTCACGGCGGCGCCGGGCGCGCCGGTCTCGGGCAGCATGCGCCAGGTGAAGAGAAAACCGACCACGCCCAGGCCGAAGAGCGCATAGAAGATCGAGCGCCAGCCCAGCGTGGTGGCGAGCGCGCCGCCGATCAGCGGCGCGAGGCTGGGTCCGACGGTGACCATCAGGTTCATCAGCGCGAGGCGGCGCGTGGCCTCCTGCGGCTCGGCCGTGTCGCGCACGATGCTGCGGCCCAGCACGAGCCCCGAGCAGCCGCCCACCGCCTGGAAGAGCCGCGCCGCAATGAGCGAATGCACCTCGGGCGCGAGCGCCGCGGCAAGGCCCGCCACGCAGTAGATGCCCAGCCCGCCCAGCAGCACCGGACGCCGCCCGAAGCGGTCGGCCAGCGGGCCGTACACCAGCTGGCCCAGCGCGAGACCGAGGATGTAGAGGCTCACCGTCATCTGCATCTGCCCGATGCCGGCGCCCAGGCCCTTCGCGGCGATGGGCAGCGCGGGCACGAAGATGTGCATGGCCAGCGTGCCGCTGAAGGTGACCAGAGCGAGCAGCCACAGCGGCGCGTGCGGGCGGCGCGGCGGCTGAGCGGATGTCGGCGTCATTGCTTGATGCTGGCCGGCGTCGAGCCCTGCGCAAGATGGGCTTCGTCAGGCTCCCAGCCGCCGCCCAGCGCCATGAACAGCACCACCTGGTCGTCGGCCAGCTGCGCCTCGCTGGCCGCGAGCGCGGCTTCGCTGGCGGCCAGCGAGCGTTCGGCGTCGAGCGAATCGAGGTAGCCGGTGCGGCCGTTCTGGTAGAGCTGGCGCGCCTGCGCCGCGACCTTGGCGCTCTCGTCGCGCGAGGCCTGCAGGGCAGCGCGGCGGTCGAGCTCGCGTGCGTAGGTGGCGAGCGCGGTCTCGGTCTCGCGCAGCGCGGTGAGCACGGTGCCGTCGAACTTGGCGAGCGCGGCGCGCGTGCCGGCCTCTGCCTGCGCGATACGGGCCTGCGCGACGCCGGTGTTCGGAATGGTCCACGAGATCAGCGGACCGAGGCTCCAGGCGAAGGTGTCCTTGCGCCCGAAGCCGTCGGCATGGCCCGCGGAAGAGCCCGAGAGCCCCAGCGTGACCTTCGGATAGAGCTCCGCAGTCGCCACGCCGATGCGCGCGGTCGATGCGGCGAGGCTGCGTTCGGCCTGGCGGATGTCGGGGCGGCGGCGCAGCAGCGCGGCGCCGTCGCCCACCGGCAGCACGCCGGCCACGCGCGGCGGCACGGTGCAGTCGGCCACCTCGCGCGGAAAGTCCTGCGGCAGCGCGCCGGTGAGCGTGGCGAGACGGTAGAGCGCGCCCTGGCGCTCGGCCTTCAGCGGCGGCAGCGCGGCATTGAGCTGCTGCAGCTGCGCACGTGCGCGGTTCGCGTCGATGGCGCCGGCACGGCCCGCGTGCTGCAGGCGGTCGGTGACGTTGACGGCGTCCTGCTGCAGCGAAACGGACTTCTGCGCGATCTGCAGCCGCAGGCCGGTCGAGCAGGCTTCGGCGTACGCGCGTGCGGTGCCGGCCGCCACGTTCACGCGCACGAGGTCGAGCGCGGCTTCGGCGGCCTGCGTGCTGGCTTGGGAGGCCTCGATGGCGCGGCGGATCTGGCCGAACAGGTCGACCTGGTAGGAGAGCGACGCGCCCGCGCTGTAGTTGAAGGTGCTCGGCGGCTCGTAGCCCTTCTGCAGCAGCGACAGGCCCGAGACGTGGCCGAACGAGGGGCCGCC
Organism: Variovorax sp. 278MFTsu5.1; assembly: GCF_048305045.1. Taxonomy (NCBI): domain Bacteria; kingdom Pseudomonadati; phylum Pseudomonadota; class Betaproteobacteria; order Burkholderiales; family Comamonadaceae; genus Variovorax; species Variovorax sp. 278MFTsu5.1. The sequence goes on along the minus strand of NZ_CP157622.1, from coordinate 1,083,281 downwards.
GTTGACGCCGATGGTGGGGTACCTGGCGCCGGCGGTCTCGTCCTCGATGGCGCGTTCACGCTCGAGGTTCGCCACGGCCTGGCGCAGGTCGGTGTTGTGCGCGAGGGCCTGTTCGACCAGCTTGTCGAGCAGCGGGTCGTGGTACAGGCGCCACCAGTGGGCGGGCAGCGGCGCCGCGTTGGCGGGCGCCTCGGCGAAGGGCTTGCCCGCTGCAGGCTGGCTGGCCAGCGCCTCGGGCGGCTGCCTGTAGTCGGGGCCGACCGCCGCGCAGGCCGCGAGCGCGGCGGCGGCGGCCAGCGATGCGATGCGGAATGCGAAGCTGGTCATGTCGTTCATCCCTTCTGTGGCGTGGAAGCCGTTGCCGCCGTCTTCTGCGCCGGCTTGTTCTCCAGCACCTGCACCGTGACCGTCTGGCCCGCGACGAGGCGCGCGCCCTGCGGCAGCGGATCGAGCTTGACGCGCACCGGAATGCGCTGCGCGAGCCGCACCCAATTGAAGGTCGGGTTCACGCTGGGCAGCAGGTTGGCGCTGGTGGAGCGGTCGTGGTCGGCGATGCCGGCGGCCACGCTCTCGACCGAGCCTTCGAGCACCGCGCCGCCGCCCATGGGCGTGACGCGCACGCGGTCGCCGAGGTGGATGCGCGGCAGCTTGGTTTCCTCGAAATAGCCTTCGACGTAGAACGACTGCGCATCGACCAGCGCGAGCACCGGCCGGCCCGCCGCGGCATAGCTGCCCTGGCGCAGGTCGAGGTTGGTGACCAGGCCGTCGGCCGGCGCGCGCACCTGGGCGCGCTGCAGGTTGAGGCGGGCCGAGTCGAGCGCCACTTCGGCCTGCGCGACCGCAGCCTGCATCTGCTCGACGCGCGAGCGGGTCTGTTCGCGCGATTCCTTCGACACCAGCTCGTCGAGGCCGGCATTGCGCGCGTTCTCGCGCTGGGCCTGCGCGCTCACGGCGCGTTGCGCCGCGAGCGCGGCCTGCGCCTGGCGCACGGCGAGGTCGTAGCGCGCGCGGTCCACTTCGAAGAGCAGCGCGCCGGCGGCCACCGGCTGGTTGTCGTGGATGGGCACTGCCGTGACCAGGCCCGAGACGTCGGGCGCGATCTGCACGACGTTGGCGCGCACGCGGCCGTCGCGCGTCCAGGGCGCGAGTTCGTAGTGGTCCCACAGGCGCAGGCCGGCCCACACCGCGGCGGCCACCACGGCCAGGGTGATGAGGACGCGGCCCAGGCGCTGGGCCCACGGATTGTTGTCGTCGGAAGTTCGGGCGGCTTTCATTGGAATCTCGTTGTTGTCATTGGAGGTAGGCGCTGGCGCGGCTGAGCGCGTAGAGCAGCAGCAGGTAGAGCGCCATGTCGAAGAGGGCCGGGTGCCACACCCAGCGATAGGCGCCGGTGGCCGCGAGCAGGCGGCGCACGCCCCACAGCACGAGCAGCGCCGCGAGCGCGAGCACCATGATCCAGGGCAGGTACAGGCCGTAGAAGCTGGCTTCGCCGATCATGCGGAAGCTCCTTGCGAAGTGAGGGACGTGCCCGCGAGCGAGGGCGGCGCGTCGGGAAAGAGATTGCGGCGCAGGCCCACCAGTGCGGTGACGGCCGAGCGCGAGGCTGAAGAAGAAGACGACGACGCGGTGTCGCGCGCATCGAGCACGGCGCCGAGCGCCTCGTCGATCTGCGGCAGCAGGCCGGGCGGGCGCGGGTTCATGCGGCCCTCCGCGCGCTGGCGGAAGAAGCGCGAGATGCCGCCCAGCAGCGCGGCCGAAGTGGCCAGCGGCAGCTGGCCGCGCACACGCTGCAGCACGGCGATGTCGGCACCCATGCGCAGGTCGCGCAGCGCGTCGTTGGCGGCCACGCCCTCGACGGTGCCGCCGGCCTGCGCGATGCGCGGTGCGAGCAGGCCGATGCGGTCGAGCATGCGCACGGCGTAGGCGTCACTCTGCGCGTACTGCGGATGCGACGAGGCGGCCATGTCGCCCAGCTCGCGCCAGGTGGCGCGCTGGATGCGCCGCGCGCTCCAGTCGGCGCCCACCGAGCGCACGAGACGCGTCACGCGCGCGGCGACGACCACGCCGACGATCTGGCCGATCATGCTGTTGATGAAGCTCACCAGGTCGGAGCTGGCGGTGTCGTGCATCGCCAGCGTGCCGCACACGCCGAAGATCAGCGCCATCGCGGGCATGAAGTGCGTGGGGCGCGGCAGGTAGAAACCCAGCAGCAGGAAGAGCGGCGCACAGATGACCACCAGCATGCCGAAGTCCTGCACCGTGGGCATGAGCACCAGCACGTAGACGGCCGAGATAGGGATGGACCACAGCGTCCACTTCAGGAAGCCGTGGATCGCCGGCACCGGGTCGTCCATCGTCGCGAAGAAGCAGCAGAAGACGGCGGCCATCATGGTCGCGGCCGAGCCCATGGGCCAGCCGGTGACGATCCAGAACGCGCCGCACAGGCAGATGGCGATGACTGCCGCCAGGGCCGACAGCAGCGCCATGCCGTAGTCGCGGTGCAGCACGCGGCTGCCGAGCGCGGCCGTGCGGCGCAGCGGCGCGGCGCCCTTCAGACCCTCGTCTATGTCCTGGCGCAACTGGGCGCAGGCGTTCCAGCCGTCGACGAGCTCTTCGAGGCGGCCCGCGAGGCCGATGCGCAGCGCGCTGCCCCAGCGGGCCTGCGGATCGGCGTCGGGCGGCGTGGCGCCCAGGGCGTCGATGGCGCGGCGCAACTCCTGCAGGCGCGCGGCACGGGCCGCGGCGTCGCCGGGGGCGTCGGCCTCTTCACGCAACCACTGAGCGGCCTTCGCGAGCACGGCGGCCATGTCGGGAGCGATGACGCCTTCGGCCTGCTCCAGCGCCAGCAGGCGGTCTTCGACGGCGGAGAGCGCGGGCGTGAGCGCGGCGACGCGGTCCTGCATCGCGCGGATGGCGCCGGCGGTCCAGCGCAGGTGCGTGGTGTCGAAGGGAACGTGGGTGGAGAGAAGGCGCAGCTGCGTGATGTCGCCGGCGAGGCGGCGGCGGTCGTCGTCGAGGCGCCGTGGCTCGGCACTGCTTCGGCCGGCGGGCTGGAAGAGGTCGCCCAGCCACTTGCGCGCGTCCTGCAGCGTGCGGTCGAGCAGGCCCAGCACGGTCGGCGCGAGCCCCGCGGGCAGCACGAGGCTGTGGATGAGCGTGGCGCAGAAGATGCCCAGGCCGATCTCTTCGACGCGCGCCACGGCGGTGTCGAACAGCGCGAGCGGGGTCTGCACCGACGGAAAGCCGATCAGCGCCGCCGTGTAGCCCGCGAGCATGAACACATAGGAGCGCGGCGTGCGGTCGAAGAGCGAAATGCACAGGCACAGCCCCACCCACAGCGCGAGCACCAGCGTGAGCAGCTCGGGCGCGTTGGACAGCGCCGGCACCAGCAGCACGGTGGCGGTGCTGCCGATGAGCGTGCCGAGGAAACGGTAGACCGCCTTGGAGCGCACCGCGCCGGCCAGCGGATGGGCGACGACGTAGGTGGTCATGAGCGCCCAGAACGGACGCGGCAGGCCGGCGCGGCTGGCGAGGTACATCGCCAGCATGGCCGCGGCGAAGCTCTTGCCGGAAAAGAGGATCTCCGCGCGGCTGAAGCGCGGCAGGCTGAACGAGGCCATCTGCTGCTACCTGCGCCCTTCCTGCGTCGGCGCGAGCGGCGGCAGGCTCTGCACGGCACGCACGCCCATGCGCTCCTCGAGCACGCTGAACACGCGCAGGCAGGCGGCGACGTCCTCGTCGGACACGCCGTCGAACAGCGACACCCGCATCAGCGTCAGCGCCGCCTCGATGGGTTCGCAGACGGCCTTGCCGGCCTCGGTGAGGTGCAGGGTCTTGGCGCGGCGGTCGGCCGGGTCTTCGCGGCGCTCGACGAGGCCGGCTTCCACCAGCTGGTCGACCGAGCGCACCAGCGACGGGCCCTCGATGCCCAGCGCCTCGGCCAGCACGCCCTGGCGCACATCGCCGTTCATGCGCCCGAGCATCACGATCGGATAGGCCAGCGTCTGCGACACGCCCACATGCGCCACCGCCTTGTCCGCCGCGGCGCGGTAGCCGCGCTGCAGCACCGCCAGCGACGTGCCGAGGCGCATCAGTGCCTGTTCGCGCGTCGGTTGGATGTTGGCTTGGTCGTTCACGATAGCCGCCTATTAATTAGCATGCTATCGATTATACGGGTAACTACCAATCCGTGCAGGCGGCAAGGCTCGCGCCCGCCTTCAGGGCCGAAGGACGCGGAAAAACGGAAAGGAAGGGGAAAGAAAAGTGTGAAGCCCGCCGATAAGCCGGATTCTGTGCACCGCGAGCTCCTTGCGGAACCCGCGGCGTGACCGCCATTACTCTGGGCCGCCTGTCACCAGACGGCTCGATGCCACCTACCCGCCAGCTCAGCGGAACCACCTCGATACTGGCCTACTTGGTGTTGCTGCGCGCAGAGATTGCCCGTTTCACCCGAACTGAATCGGCTCGTCTCTGTTGCTCTGATCCTCACCTCACGGTGGAGAGTCGTTAACTCCTGCGCTGTCCTGTGCAGTCCGGACGTTCCTCCAGTGCGGCCTTTCGGCACTTGCACCAGCGGCGGTCTGGCGTGCTTCACGGGGTGGATTATCGCCCGGCGCGCCGCCGGGCCTACAGCGCCAGCACGCGGGCGATCTCGCGCGCCGCATCCTGCGGCTGCGTCACGGCGGTGTCGATGACCACCTCGCCGGGCGGCATCGCACGCTCGCAGGCCTCGAACTGGTAGCGCAGCTGCCGCAGCAGTTCGAGGGAGCGCAGCTTCCCGAATTCGGCCCGGCTCGCGGCATCGATGCGCTTCTCCTGCTCGTCGCGCGAGAGCTTCAGCTGGACGAACATCGTGCTGCCACCCTCGGCCGCCACGGTCTCGACCACGCGCTGCGGAAAATCGGCAGCCACCGAAGGCTCCGGCGCGAAGGTGAAGATCAGCGAGCGCCCGGTTCGCGCGGCCTCGCGCATGGTGGCGAGCCACATCTGCTCGCGCAGCTTCACGAAGCTCTCGCAGCCGAAGGGAAACACCGCCGCGACGGAGTCGACGACCAGGTGGTTGTGGAAGACCGCGAAGCCGCTGAGCTGCCCCAGCGCACGCGCGATCGTCAGCTTGCCGGAAGCGACCGGCCCATGGATGAACACCAGTTTCATCCGGCCATTCTGCCAAGGCACTCCGCGGCCGATCAGGGAGATCGGGGCCGAAGGCACACGGGCTGGTCTCACAATGCGCGTTGTCCGTCCGACAAACGCATCGATCCAAGGAGATTGCATCCATGAAGGCCCAGAACATCCTCCAGACCATCGGCAACACGCCGCACATCCGCATCAACCGCCTGTTCGGCAATGCGAAGCAGCAGGTGTGGATCAAGTCCGAGCGCGCCAACCCCGGCGGCTCGATCAAGGACCGCATCGCGCTCGCGATGGTGGAAGACGCCGAGAAGAGCGGCGCGCTCAAGCCCGGCGGCACCATCGTCGAGCCGACCTCGGGTAACACCGGCATCGGCCTGGCGATGGTGGCGGCCGTCAAGGGCTACAAGCTGATCCTGGTGATGCCCGACAGCATGTCGGTGGAGCGCCGCCGCCTGATGCTGGCCTACGGCGCCACCTTCGACCTCACGCCGCGCGCCAACGGCATGAAGGGCTCCATCGCCCGCGCGGAAGAGATCGTGGCCGGCACGCCCGGCGCATGGATGCCCCAGCAGTTCAACAACCCCGCCAACATCGACGTGCACGTGCGCACCACGGCCGAGGAAATCGCGGCCGACTTTCCCGACGGCATCGACGTGCTGATCACCGGCGTGGGCACGGGCGGCCACATCACCGGCGTGGCGAAGGTGCTCAAGAAGAAGTGGCCCAAGCTGCAGGTGTTCGCGGTGGAGCCGGTGGCATCGCCGGTCATCTCGGGCGGCCAGCCTTCGCCGCACCCCATCCAGGGCATCGGCGCGGGCTTCATCCCGAAGAACCTCGACACCTCGCTGCTCGACGGCGTGCTGCAGGTCGACGCGGAGCCCGCGCGCGAAATGGCCCGCCGCTGCGCGCGCGAGGAAGGCATCCTGGTGGGCATCTCCTCGGGCGCCACGCTCGCGGCCATCGCGCAGAAGCTGCCGTCGCTCGCGCCCGATGCGGTGGTGCTGGGCTTCAACTACGACACGGGCGAGCGCTATCTGTCCGTAGAGGGCTTTCTGCCGGCCTGAAGGTTCTTGTCGCGAAACACCACGGAACCGGCTTTGCCGGGCCGTCGGTGTTGCCCCCGGTAGGGGGTTGGCGTAGCGACACGCAGTGTCGCGCAGCCTGGGGGCGAGTAAAATTGCTGGCTGCTTGATAGTCACAAGCCCCACGCCATGCTGAGAATCTCCGAACTCAAACTCCCGCTCGACCACGCGCCAGAGGCGCTGGCCGAACTGATCGCCAGGACGCTCGGCGTCCCACTCGAAGCGATCGCTTCCCACACCGTCTACAAGCGCAGCTTCGACGCCCGCAAGGCCGAGCTGCTCACCGTCTACATCTGCGACGTGCAGCTGTCGGACGCGAAGCTCGAAGCCGCCCTGCTCGCCAGGCACGCGGGCCATCCGCACATCCAGGCGGCGCCCGACATGCGCTACACGCCCCCGGCCAGCGCGCCCGAGGGCCTGTCGACGCGGCCCGTGGTGATCGGCTTCGGCCCCTGCGGCATCTTCGCGGCGCTGATGCTCGCGAAGATGGGCTTCCGCCCCATCGTGCTCGAACGCGGCAAGACCGTGCGCCAGCGCACCCGCGACACATGGGGCCTGTGGCGCAGGAGCGAGCTCAACCCCGAGTCGAACGTGCAGTTCGGCGAAGGCGGCGCCGGCACTTTCTCCGACGGCAAGCTCTACAGCCAGATCAAGGACCCGCGCTTCCTCGGCCGCAAGGTGATGGAAGAGTTCGTGAAGGCCGGAGCGCCGCCCGAGATCCTCTACGTCGCGCATCCGCACATCGGCACCTTCAAGCTGGTGAAGGTGGTCGAGAACATCCGCGAGCAGATCGTGGCGCTGGGCGGCGAGATCCGCTTCGAGCAGCGCGTGACCGACGTGCACATCGAGGACGGCCCCGACGGTAGACATTTGCGCGGCCTCACCGTGCTCGACCAGTCCACCGGCCAGACGAGCGAGCTGCGCGCCGACCACGTGGTGATGGCGCTGGGCCACAGCTCGCGCGACACCTTCGCGATGCTGCATGCGCGCGGCGTGCACATCGAGGCCAAGCCCTTTTCCATCGGCTTCCGCGTGGAGCACCCGCAGGGCCTCATCGACCGCGCGCGCTGGGGCCGCCATGCGGGCCATCCGCTGCTGGGTGCGGCCGACTACAAGCTGGTGCACCACGCCAGCAACGGCCGCTCGGTCTACAGCTTCTGCATGTGCCCTGGCGGCACCGTGGTCGCGGCCACCAGCGAGCCGGGCCGCGTGGTCACCAACGGCATGAGCCAGTACTCGCGCAACGAGCGCAACGCCAACGCGGGCATCGTGGTGGGCATCGACCCGCGCGACTATGCCGGAGATGCGCTCGCCGGCATCGCGCTGCAGCGCGAACTGGAAAGCAACGCCTTCGTGCTCGGCGGAGGCGACTACCGCGCGCCGGGCCAGCTGGTGGGCGACTTCATCGCCGGGAAGCCTTCCACCGCGCTCGGCAGCGTGATCCCGTCGTACAAGCCGGGCGTGACGCCGACCGACCTGCACAAGGCCCTGCCCGCCTACGCCATCGAGGCGATGCGCGAGGCCTTCCCGGCCTTCGGCCGCAAGATCAAGGGCTTCGACACCTACGACGCGGTGCTCACCGGCGTCGAGACGCGCACTTCGTCGCCGATCAAGATCACGCGCGGCGACGACTTCCAGAGCCTCAACGTGCGCGGCCTGTACCCTGCCGGCGAAGGCGCGAGCTACGCGGGCGGCATCCTGTCGGCCGGCGTGGACGGCATCAAGGTGGCCGAGGCCGTGGCGCGCAGCCTGGTGGCCGAGTCGGAGCGCGAACGCACCGCGAGCGTCTGATGCGGCATCAGCCCTCCCCCATCCGCTTCGAGCGCCCCGCTGCAGGCCACCTGGCCGTCGCCACGCTGGCGATGGCGGCGGTGGTGCTCGCCTCCAACGTGCTCGTGCAGTTCGCCATCAACGACTGGCTGACCTGGGGCGCCTTCACGTACCCGGTGGCGTATCTCGTGAGCGATCTCGTCAACCGGCGCTTCGGCCCCGGCATGGCGCGGCGCGTCGCATGGGTGGGCTTCGCGGTCGCGGTGGGCGTGTCGCTGCTGCTGGCGCCGGTGCGCATCGCGGCGGCCTCGGGGCTGGCCTTCATCGCCTCGCAGCTGCTCGACATCGGCATCTTCGACCGCCTGCGCCGCGGCCTCTGGTGGCGCGCGCCGCTGGTGGCCACGGTGATCGCCGCGGTGCTCGACAGCATCGTGTTCTGGGGCATCGCCTTCGCGGGCACCGAGGGTCCGTGGCTCACCTGGGCGCTGGGCGACCTCGCGGTGAAGCTGGCCGTCGGCGTGCTGATGCTGCTGCCCTTCAGGCTGCTGATCGGCCGCCAGGCTGCGCGCACCTCGGCCGCCATGGGCTGACGCCGGACATGGAAACGACAATGCACCGAGCGCCCCATTCACTGCACCGCGCCAAATGCGCGAGCGCATTCCACTGAACCACTTCCTGCTTTCTTCGCGCCTTCGCGCCGGATATCCAGAATGACCGAAGCAACCACCGCCAACCCGAACAACAAGTCGCGCCGCCCCCGCGGCGAACGCATGGACATGGCGCAGCAGCTGCAGGCCCTGCGCGCCGGCACGGACGGCGCGGCGACCGCGCCCGAAGCCGATCAAGCCCCCATGCAGGCCAGCAGGCAGCGTCCGCAGCATCAGCAGCAGCGCAAGAAGGCGCAGGGCCGCCAGCAGCCTTCGCAACAGAAGCAGCAACAACAGCCTCAGCAGCCCGCTCGCCCGCAGCGCAAGGTGCACCCGGCGCTCGAGCGCCTGTTCGAGCTGTACCCGAACCTCTTCGGCGCGCGCTTCCTGCCGCTGAAGCTCGGCGTGTACGAAGAGCTGATCGCCCGCCACCCCGACGACTTCAAGGCCGAAGACCTGAAGGTGGCGATGGGCCTGCACGCGCGCTCCACCCGCTATCTCGAAAGCGTGGCAGCCGGCCATCCGCGCCATGACCTCGACGGCAACGTCGCCGAGCCGGTCGCGCCCGAGCATGTGCACCACGCCATCCTCGAACTGCACCGCCGACGCTCGCAGCGCACCGGCGAAGACCTGCGCCCCCAACTGGTAGCGCGCCTGGCCCGCGCCGTCGAAGCCTCGGGCCTCGACCGAGAGGCCTACGCCGTGCTGGTGCGCTCGCGCGACGCGAACAACAACGCCGTGCTCGACGAAGCCCTGGCCCTGCTCGCGGAACAGGCCGCCAAGCGCGAGGCGCTGCTGCGCGCCTTCGAGGCCAGCGGGCGCAGCGAGAAGGAGTTTGCGGAGATGTACGGCATGACGCAGGGCGAGGTCACGCGCACGCTGCAACGTGCGCGGGCCGACCGGACGGCGGCTGCCGCCGCGCCGCAAGCAGCGGAGGCGCCGCAGGCCGCGGCTGCGCCCGAAGCAGCGGAACCCACGGCGGCTCCCGAAACCCCGGCGGCCGACTGAGCCGGTCCAAGCGCTGGATCGGCCGTGGGCCGGGAGTCTTCCCACTGCAGTCAGCAGCCAGCCTGGGCGTGTCATTCGGCGTTTTTTGCGCCATGGCATCTGGATCATCTGGGACGGCCGTGAACGACAACAGGTGCTGGCGTCGAACAGGCGCAGTCACCGGCATCGCATCAAATCATAATGGATGTTTTTCAGACCTTTAAGTGGATAAATTTAGCATTTGAGCTACAATTCAATCCTTTAAATAGCAAGACATCCTCATGCTCGATGTCGCGTTGGCCACCGTCCCGGAACTCGTGGAGGCCCTCGGACAGCGCTTGCGCGCGCAACGCATCGCGCAGTCGCTGACCCAGGCCGAGCTGGCCCAGCGCGCCGGCGTCTCGGGCAGCGCCATCAAGACGCTGGAGTCCACCGGCATGACGACGCTGGAAACCTTCGTGCGCGTCATACAGGCGCTGGGCCTGGTCGATGAACTCGCCGACCTGCTGACCCTGCGGCCGACCACCAGCATCGCCGCCATGGAACAGGCGCAGGCCGCGCAGCGTCAGCGCGTTCGCCATCCACGCAAGCCCCTGCCGCAGGGCCGCCGACAAGACCGCCAATGAAGAAGCTCACCGTCCTCTACGAAGGCTGGGGCCAGCACTGGCCCCTGGGCACCCTGGCCGACGACGGGCGCCAGATCATCTTCGAGTATTCGGCCGACGCGCTTGCCAACGGCATCGAGCTGTCGCCGCGCCACCTGAAGCTGCGGCCAGCGGCCTACGGTCCGTTCCCAAAAGAGATGGGCTACCTGCCGGGCCTCATCTACGACAGCCTGCCCGATGGCTGGGGGATGCTGCTGATGGACCGGCTGTTCCGCAAGGCGGGGCGTGACCCGGCACGCGTCTCGCCCCTCGACCGGCTGGCCTTCATCGGCGCACGCGCCATGGGTGCGCTCTCCTTCATCCCGCCGCAGGACGATGGCACGCAAACGGCCGACTGGAGCCTGCTGCAACTGGCGCAGGCGGCACGGAACGTGTCCGACGACGACGTGACGGCGCTGCGCATGCTGGCCCAGGCCGGCGGTTCACCGCACGGGGCCCGTCCCAAGGCATTGGTCCGGTTCGACGCCGCGACCCGCGCCGTGAGCACCGCCGACGATGCCGCAGGCGAGCCCTGGCTCGTGAAGTTCCCGGCCCAATCGGAACACCCCGAGGTCTGCGCCATCGAGCACGTCTATGCGCAGATGGCGCGCGCATGCGGCATCGTCATGGGGCCGACCGAATATTTCGACCTGGGCGCGAACCTCGCCGCCTTCGGCACCCAGCGGTTCGACCGCGTGGGACACGTGCGCGTACCCGTCCACTCCCTGGCCGGCGCCCTGCATGCCGACTTCCGGGTGCCCTGCCTGGACTACGAAACCGTGCTGCGCGCCACCGGCTTCTTCACCCAGAACGCGCACGAGGTCATGGCCGCCTTCCGGCTGTGCGTGTTCAACGTGGTGTTCAACAACCGGGACGACCACGCGAAGAATTTCTCGCTGCGCATGAATGAGGCACACCGCTGGGACTTCGCGCCTGGCTACGACCTCACCTTCAACCCCGGCCCGGGCGGAAACCACCAGACCTCGGTGATGGGCGAGGCGCTCGCGCCCGGCAGACCCCACCTGCTGGCCCTGGCGGCCAAGCTGGGCCTGCGCGCCCGCGACGTGCAGCACGTCATCAATCAAACCTGCTCAGTGGCGGCAGACCTGGACAGCACCTTGCGCGATGCCCCGGTGCGGCGCGAGACCGTGGCCGTCATCGCAGACGCGGTCGCCAGCAATGTGCGGCGCTGCAGCGCCTAGCTGTGCCCGCCTGCTTCGCCGCCGAGGCTTTTCGGCCAATGCTGCCGGCCCGGGCATCGAAGTCATCAAAGCTGAGCCGGGTATCGAGGCGATCATCGATGCCCTCATCGATGCGGCAGTAGATGAGCCTCAGCCGCCCGGCATGCTTCTGGCCGATCTCCGCAACCTGAAGCGCGAGAAATGGGACTTGGCTTTGCCCGATGGACCTCTGCGCAAGGCGTAGAAAGCCGCCCAGCGGCTTTTCCTTGTCGAACCGCGGGCCGGATGGTCCGTCTGTCCCGCTCAGCGCTGCGCGTTCTGCAGCGCCGCAATGCGCTCCTCGATCGGCGGGTGCGTGGCAAACAGCTTGCCGATGCTGCCGGTGATGCCCATGGCTTCAACCGCCTTCGGCAGTTCACCGGCCGGCAGGCCACCCAGTCGAGCGAGCGCGTTGATCATCGGCTGCTTCTGGCCCATCAACGCGGCGGCGCCGGCGTCGGCGCGGAACTCGCGCTGGCGCGAGAACCAGGCCACCACCATCGCGGCGGCGAAGCCGAGCACGATGTCCAGCACGATGGTGCTCACGTAGTAGCCGATGCCGGGGCCCGAGGAGCGGTCGTCGCCGCGGCGCAGGAAGCTGTCGACCGCATAGCCGATCACGCGCGACAGGAACACGACGAAGGTGTTCATCACGCCCTGGATCAGCGTCATGGTGACCATGTCGCCGTTGGCGATGTGCGCTACCTCGTGGCCGATGACGGCCTCGACCTCTTCGCGCGTCATGTTCTGCAGCAGGCCGGTGGACACCGCCACCAGCGACGAGTTCTTGAACGCGCCCGTCGCGAAGGCGTTGGGCTCGCCTTCGAAGATGCCGACCTCGGGCATGCCGATGCCGGCCTTGTCGGCGAACTTGCGCACCGTGCCGACGATCCAGGCCTCGTCCGGCGTCTGGGGGTTGTCGATCATGTGCAGCCCGGTGGTCCACTTGGCCATGGGCTTGCTGATGAGCAGCGAGATGATCGCGCCGCCGAAACCCATCACCAGCGCGAAGCCGAGCAGCGCCGTGAGGTTGAGCCCGTTGGCCGTGAGGAAGCGATTGACGCCGAGCAGGCTGGCGACCACGCCGAGCACCGCGACGACCATCACGTTGGTCAGGACGAACAGAAGGATACGTTTCAAGTTGAATTCTCCGTGGGGAAATCTGCCATCCAGATGAGGGCCCCGGGGCTCTCTTCAAGCCGCATTCAAGCGGTTCGCGGCATGGAAGCCCTGGGTGTTGTGTGTGTTCTTGGAGCTCCGGTCGGCGGCAGCCGGGTGGAGCCATGATAGGAGCAAAAGTTCTAGGCCCCCGGTATTCCCCGACCGGCCAAGGGCCTGAACACCTTCGGATCGTCATAGAACTGTGCGGCCTCGTTGCCGGCGCACCAGCCGGGCACGCCGAGCACCGGCAGCGGCACGAAGGGCTTGCGCCCGAGCCGTTGCGCATCGAGCATGCCCGCCACCGAGACGTCGTCGAGCGCCGCCGGGCCGTTTCCTCCATCCGCCGGCAGCAGGACGTGCGCGGTGATGGGCTTTCGCGGCGTCACCAACTTCTCGAGCAGCGCATGGCCGAAGAGCACCAGCCGTGCCTCGCTCCACAGCCCGCGCCCGCCGACGAAGAGTGTGTGCCAATCACGCGCGACCAGCGCCCGCCACAGCGCTGGCGGCGCATCCAGCAACGCGCCGTTCTCGTCGAACAGCGTCAGCGCGTCGCGCAGCGCACCGCGCGTGGCACCGACGCCGTCGCGCGCGATCTCGCCGGCCTGCAGTTCATTGAGGCGGCGCTTGGTCCGTGGAAAGGCGAGCCAGACCAGGCCGTTGAAGAAGTCGTGCAGGTTGTCGCGGGACGGCACCGTTCGGGTCCGGAAGATGTGGGCCTCGTACGCCTGCCCGGCGGGAAGCTCGTACTGCCTCACGAAATCGGGCGCTGATGTGGATCCGATGTCCTGCAGGCCGGCCGCCACGCAGCCGTCGTTGCGCGCGACAGCCTGCGCTGCCGCCTCGCCATCGGCGCGATAGGGCGCGAGCCATGGCTGCGCCCAGTCGATCGCCGGCAGGGTCAAGGCGCGGGGGCGCCGGTCCAGCGGATGCGGTCCGGGTGCTGCATCAGCGCGAACTCGGCCGTGAGCTTCTCGAAGAGCTTGAGCGAGCTGCTGTTCTTGCCGAGCAGGCCCGCGGTGCGCAGGGCCTTGGCGACGTCGTTGAGCGGCACGTCCTTGCCGCTGCGCAGGGCCGGGGCAGCCTGAAGGATGAATTCGGCTGCTTCCGACGGAGGCGGCGGCTGCTGCGGCTGCACCTTGGCGGCGGCCTTCGCCTTCGTCGTCTTGCGTGCCGCGGCCTTCTTCGAGGCCGGCTCGGCCTTGGCGCGCGGAGCCTTCGCAGCGGCCGTCTTCTTCGCGGCCACCGTGCGCGCGGCCGGCTTGGCGACGGCGTTGTGCGCGATGTCGGTGAAGGCGTCGTAGATGCCGATGGTTTCGTCGCCGGTCTTGCCCTGCTGGCCGATGCCGCAGACGCGGCAGCCCTTCTCGCGCAGGCGGATCACCAGCGGCGCGAAGTCGGAGTCGGAGGACACCAGCACCACCACGTCGGGCCGCTCGGCGACGGCGAGGTCGATGGCATCGACCGCGAGCGCGATGTCGGTGCTGTTCTTGCCGGTCGACAGGTTCACCATCGGCCGCACCGAGAGGCGCTTGAAGAGCGCCTGCCGGTTCACCGCCATCTCGGCGTTGCAGTAGGCGCGGCGCACGTGGATGGCGCCGTACTCGTCCATGGTGCGCTGCACCGCCTGCTCGATGACTTCGGCCGACACGTTGTCGGCGTCGATCAGGAGCATCACGCGCAGCGAGGGAACCGTCATGCGAGCTTCCAGTTGACGGTCTCGCCGCCGCGCAGCGGCTTGAGCGTGGCGTCGCCGTAGGGCACGGTCTCGGGCACGGTCCAGCTCTCGCGCTTGAGCGTGATGGTGTCGGTGTGGCGCGGCAGGCCGTAGAAGTCGGGGCCGTGGAAGCTCGCGAAGCCCTCGAGCTTGTCGAGCGCGCCCGCGTTGTCGAAGGCCTCGGCGTAGAGCTCGATGGCGGTGAGCGCCGTGTAGCAGCCGGCGCAGCCCAGCGCGTGCTCCTTCAGGTGCGCCGGGTGCGGCGCGCTGTCGGTGCCCAGGAAGAAGCGGTCGCTGCCGCTGGTGGCCGCCTCGACCAGCGCCACGCGGTGCGTCTCGCGCTTGAGCACCGGCAGGCAGTAGTAGTGCGGGCGGATGCCGCCGGTGAAGATGGCGTTGCGGTTGTACAGCAGGTGGTGCGCGGTGATGGTGGCGGCCGTGAAGCGGCCGGCGTCGCGCACGTAGTGGGCGCCTTCCTTGGTGGTGAGGTGCTCGAACACCACCTTGAGCTCGGGGAAGTCGCGGCGCAGCGGGATCATCACGCGGTCGACGAACACGGCCTCGCGGTCGAACAGGTCGATGGCCGGGTCGGTCACCTCGCCGTGTACCAGCAGCAGCAGGCCGTGCTTCTGCATGGCTTCGAGCGTCTTGTAGGTCTTGCGGATGTCGGTCACGCCGGCATCGCTGTTGGTGGTGGCGCCGGCCGGGTAGAGCTTGAGCGCACGCACGCCGGCTTCGGCTGCCAGCGCGATCTCCTCGGGCGGCAGCTTGTCGGTGAGATAGAGCGACATCACCGGCTCGAAGCCCGTGCCTTCGGGCACTGCGGCGCGAATGCGGTCGCGGTAGGCCACGGCCTGCGCGGCGGTGGTCACGGGGGGGCGCAGGTTCGGCATGATCAGCGCGCGGCCGAACTGGCGGGCGCTGTGGGGAACGACGGCTTCGAGTGCGGCGCCGTCGCGCACGTGCAGGTGCCAGTCGTCGGGGCGGGTGATCGTGAGGGTGTCTGTCATGGCGGGCCGATTGTCGCATCGACCCCCTTCCGGCCGCGCAGGCCGGGATCACGCCAGCAGGTACTCCCGCACCAGCGAACGCGCGCGGTGCAGCCGGCTCTTGACGGCGCCCGCCGGCTCGCCGAGCCGTTCGGCGATTTCCGCGATGGTCAGCTCCTCGAAATCGCGCAGCAGCACCACTTCGAGGTAGTGCGCGGGCAGCGATTCGAGCGCGTGGGTCAGGTCCAGCCGCAGCGCGGCGTCGCCCCGGCTGGCCAGCTGCCGCTCGGCCACCTCATCGCCATCGTCGTCCAGCGGATCGTGGCGGAACATCGCGCGCTGCAGCCTCAGGCATTCGCGCCGGATGACGGTGAAAAGCCACGACGAGAACGCCGCCGCGGCCTTCAGCCCCCGGACCTTGCGCGCGACGACCAGCAGCGACTCCTGCACAGCGTCGTCCACGTCGCTGGCCTGGCAGTGCCGCCAGGCGTAGCGGCGCGCGTCGGCCTGGCACACCGCGAGCAGGCTGGCGATGGCGGCCGGGTCGCCGGTCTGCGCGGCGTGGATCAGGCCGGTGCGGTCGGTGCCGGAGGCCACGGTTCAGCGCCCTTTTCCGTCGAGCTTGCGCCCGACCATCGCGCACATCGGGCAGAAGCCGAACAGGCCCGTCAGCGCCAGGATGGCGCCCATGAGGGCGACGGCCACGGCAAGCCCGAAGCCGGCGGTACTCCAGCCGATGGCGGCGAAAGCGAGGCCGGCGAGGCCCATGGCGATGCGCAGCGCGCGTTCCCAGCCGGGTAGGTTCTTGGCGTAGAGCATGGCGATTCCTTCGATCCTTCTTGAGTGCTGAGGAAGACCCTCGGACACGAAGAGGCGCCGAGCCCGCGAAACGGTTCGCGGGATGCGCGGATTTTCTTTTTTTCTTTTCTTCTACGCGGGCGCCGCCATCGCCCGCGCGAGGTCGTCCAGCCAGCGCGCCTGCGCCTCGGCACGCTCCGTGGGCGGCAGGCGCAGCAGCGCCGAAGGATGCAGGGTGACGAGCACGGGCCGGCCGTCCCCGCGCTCGCGCAGCCAGGCGCCGCGCTCGGCCTGCACCGCCACCGGCCGCCCGAGCAGGGCGCGCGCGGCGGTGGCGCCCAGGGCCACCAGCGCCTTGGGCTGCACGAGTGCGATCTCGCTGTCCAGCCAGTGGGCGCAGGCCTCGGCTTCGCGCTGGCCGGCGGTCTTGTGGATGCGGCGCTTGCCGCGCAGCTCGTACTTGAAGTGCTTGACGGCGTTGGCCAGGTAGACGCTCTCCCGCGCCCAGCCCAGCTGCGCCATCGCGCGGTCGAGCAACTGGCCCGCCGGCCCGACGAAGGGCCGGCCCGCCAGGTCCTCCTGGTCGCCGGGCTGTTCGCCGACGAGCATGTGATGCGCGCCGGCCGGGCCCTCGCCGCACACGGCCTGGGTGGCGAGCGCGCCGATCGGGCAGGCGCGGCAGCCGTGCGCCGCGGCGCGCAGCGCGTCCAGGTCGGCGGGCGCCGCGCCTTCGGCCGGGCGCGGATGCATCAGCAGCGGCGGGCGGATGCGGCGCGCGGGCGTGGCCGGCGCTTCGATCATCGACTGGCTGCGCGCCTCGGCCGCATCGGCCAGCGGCTGGATCAGCGCGGCCTCGGGCAGGTTGTGCCAGTAGCGGCGCGGCATCTCGCGCCGCATCGTCGCGAACTTGAGCCGCGCGGGGTTGAAGATGTTCTCGTAGTAGGTGAGCCAGAGCTGCTCGCCCTCGTCGGGCGCGGGCTTCTGGCGGCGGTCCGCGCCCTCGCGGAACGACAGCGCCTGCCCGTCCCATTCCACGCACCGCCGCGGCGTGAGGATGGCCCAGCGCATCTGCGCGAAGCGGCGCGCGAAGAAAGGCGCGTTGGCCTCGACGATGCGGTGCTCGGGCTCGAACCACGCGACGTGGCGCTCGGCGCCCTGCGCGTCCACGACGCGGGTGAAGCGCACGAAGGCGCGCATCTTGTGGATGTCGCGGCGCACCGAGCGGGCCATGAGCTGTGCCTGCATCATGTCGGCGTCCAGCGGGTCGTGGCGCAGCGCCGGCTCGTGCACCAGGCGCCACAGCAGGCGGTAGAGCAAGGCCAGGCGCTGCGCGTCGCGGTGCAGGATCACGTCGGCGCACAGTTCGACGAAGGATGCGGGCACGGCCTGCCGGGCTACCGCTGGTGGCACCCGCGCGGGCGGCAGGTCCGGCGCTTCGCCGAACAGATCGTTGCCACCTTCGCTCCATTCGACCTGCTCCGGCGGCACGCCGGCAGCCAGCAGCCGCCGCGCATGGCCGCGGAAGGCATCGAGATCGACCGGGTCTTCGAGACACACGCGCATGCCGATGCCAGGCTTGCCGCCCTCAGAACAGCGCCGCCTGCGCCGGCTCCGCCGCCGCGGCAGCAGAGCCGGACATCGCCATCGCGTTGGCCGCCGGCCGGTGCCCGTCCGCCACCACGAAGGGCAGCACCTTGCGCGCCGGCACGTGCAGGCGCCGCAGGTCGTCGGCACGCACCCGTCGAACGCGCCGCGCCTGCAGCAGCCGCTCCACGGCCTTCACCCCGAGGCCGGGCACGCGCAGCAGCATCTCGCGCGGGGCGTGGTTCAGGTCGACCGGGAAGCGCTCCGCGTGCGCCAGCGCCCAGGCCAGCTTGGGATCGACGTCCAGCCGCAGCAGGCCGTCGGGCGAGGCCACGATCTCCTGGTGCTCGAAGCCGTAGAAGCGCATGAGCCAGTCGGCCTGGTAGAGCCGGTGCTCGCGCATCAACGGCGGCGCGGCCAGCGGCAGCGCGCGGGCCGCGTCGGGAATGGGGCTGAAGGCCGAGTAGTACACGCGCCGCAGCTTGTAGGCGCCGTAGAGCGTGGCGCTGGAGGCCAGGATGTGCCGGTCGTCGGTGGCATCGGCGCCCACGATCATCTGCGTGCTCTGGCCGGCGGGCGCGAAGGGCGGCGGCTTCGCGGCGGCCGGCGCGGCGCCCGGCAGCGCACGGATCGGCACCACGCGGCGCGTCTCCTCGCGGGTGTCGTCGATGCGAAGCCGCAGCCGCGCCATCGAGCGGCGGATGGCGCTCTCGTCCTTCTCCGGAGCCAGCGCGCGCAGGCCCTCGGCGGTGGGCAGCTCGACGTTGATGCTGAGCCGGTCGGCATAGCGGCCGGCGCGCGCCAGCAGTTCGTCGCTGGCGTCGGGAATGGTCTTGAGGTGGATGTAGCCGCGGAAGTCGTGCTCCTCGCGCAGCTGGCGCGCGACCTCGACCACCTGCTCCATCGTGTGGTCGGGCGATTTGACGATGCCGCTGGAGAGGAACAGGCCCTCGATGCAATTGCGCCGGTAGAAGTCGAGCGTGAGCTGCACCACCTCCTCGACCCGGAAGCGCGCCCGCGGCACGTTGCTCGATGCGCGGTTCACGCAGTAGAGGCAGTCGTACTGGCAGTGGTTGGTCAGCAGCACCTTCAACAGCGATATGCAGCGCCCGTCGGGCGCGTAGCTATGGCAGATGCCGGCGCCCTCGGTGGAGCCGATGCCGCGCCCGCCGAGCGAGTCGCGCGGCTGGGAGCCGCTCGACGCGCAGGAAGCGTCGTACTTGGCGGCGTCGGCCAGGATGGCGAGTTTGCGCTGGATGTCCATGGGATCGGTCGAATACTGTATGAATATACAGTTTTAAGCTGATTGTGTCCTGCCCCTGGCGTGCGGTTTTCCGGCCGCGCGGCGCCGGCGATGGCTGGTTTTTCAGCCGCCGATTTGCGGGAAAACCGCAGGCCCTCCGAAAAAACTCCAATGGAATCAGTCACTTGGGTTTGACGGCCTGCGTGGCACATGCGTTGCTATCCATGCGGCACACCCGACAGTGATGGAGACACGCCAATGACCGACCTGCCCGCACTCGCCGCCGCGCCGCCACCGCCGGCCGGCCTCCCACTCACCGCCTCGCACTGACGCGCCGCGCGTCGCGCTTCGATCCGGCCCGCGCCGGGTCGCGCCGCCGCATGGCCGTGCCGGCCAGGGGGAGCCGCTTTTCCCCCATCGCTTGTTCAACCAGAACCACAACGGAGACAGAGAAGATGATCAGAACCCAGAAGAAGAGCACCCGCCTTCGCCCGACCCCCGTGCGCATCGGCACGCTGCTGGCCGTGCTGGCGCTCACCGCCTGCGGCGGCGGCGGCGGCGGAGGTGGAGGCGGCTTCAGCTTCATTCCGCCCGCGGCGGGCGGAGGCGGAGGCGGAGGCGGTGGCGGAGGAGGAGGCGGCGGCACCACGCCCACCGACCCGTCCGGCCCCGGCAACCCGCCGCCGGTCGATGCCACGCTGCGCATCGGCGTGCTGTCCTCGTCGCCGCAGATGGTGACCGGCGACGACGCGCTGGTCGAGCTGGAGCTGCTGCGCGAGAAGGCCGACGGCAGCCTCGCGGTGTCGATCGACGGGCGGGACGTGACGGCGGCGTTCTCGCGCGACCCCGCCAGCGGCCGCCTGGTGGGCAAGGTCACGGGGCTCAAGCTGGGCTCCAACGAGCTGGTCGCCAGCTACGGCGGCTACAGCGCGAAGCTGCAGCTGACGGCCTACCCGATCACCGGCCCGGTGATCTCCGGCCCGCACGAGGAGCCCTTCGTGTGCGGCTACGCCACCTTCACCCGCATGGGCGGCCAGGTGCTCAAGCCGCTGGACGACGGCAAGTGCTCGGTGGAGACGCGCGTCGACTACTACTACCGCACCACCGCCGGCAGCAACGTGCGCTTCGTGCCGGAATCGATCACCGCCTACCCGGCCAACATGGCCTGGCTCACCGTCAACGGCAAGCAGGTGCCTTACGTGGTGCGGCTCGAAAGCGGCACGATCAACCGCGGGCTGTACCAGTCGGCGATCCTGCACGACGTGCTCAACGAGCCCGCGCCCTCGCCCACCTCGCGCCCGGCCGGCTGGAACGGCACGCTGCTCTACCCGCTGGGCGGCGGCTGCCAGGGCGGCTGGTTCCAGCAGGGCAACGACTTCGCCACGCTCATCAACCCAACCTACCAGAGCCGCGGCTTCGCCGTGACCACCTCCACGCTCAACGTCTTCGGCACCAACTGCAACGACCAGCTTTCCTCGGAAACCATCGCGATGGTGAAGGAGCGCTTCATCGAGAACTTCGGCGTGCCCGCCCACACCATCGGCACCGGCGGCTCGGGCGGCTCCTACCAGAGCCACCAGACCAGCGACAACTACCCCGGCCTCTTCGACGGCGTGGTGGTGAGCCAGGTGTTCGCCGACGTCACCTCCTCCACCATCTTCAAGCTGCACGACTCGCGCGTGCTCAACAACTACTTCAACGACCCTGCCACCGCGGCGCTGGCCTACACCACGGGCGAGAAGCAGGCGATCTCGGGCTACCTGCAGATCGGCAACATCCCCAACATGAGCAACAGCGCGGGTCGCCTGGACCCCACTGTTTCGTTCCCCGCGGGCGTGCCCACCGAGCAGCGCTACAACGCGCTGACCAACCCCACGGGCGCGCGCGCGACGGTGTTCGACCACACGGTGAACGTCTACGGCAAGACCGAGGCCGAGGGCTTCGCGCTGCGCCCGATCGACAACGTGGGCATCCAGTACGGCCTGAACGCGCTCAACGAGGGCAAGCTCAGCATCGAGAAGTTCCTCGACCTGAACGAGCGCGTGGGCGGCGTCGACCGCGACATGAAGCGCACCGCCTCGCGCACCGTGGGCGACACCGACGCGCTGCGCCGGGCCTACCAGTCGGGCCGCATCGTCAACGGCGCGGGCGGGCTGGCCTCCACCGCCATCATCGACCTGCGCGACTACAACGACGGCGCCACAGGCGGCGACATCCACACCAAGATCCACTCGTTCTCGATGCGCGAGCGCCTGCGCCGCGCCAACGGCAACATCGACAACCACGTGATGTGGACCATGGGCGGCGGCAGCGCGGCCGCCTTCGACGAGATGGTGAAGTGGCTCAGCGCGGTGAAGGCCGACACCTCCGAGCGCACCAAGGCACAGAAGATCGCCGCCAACCGCCCGGCCGACCTGCAGGACGCCTGCTGGAACGCGGGCCTGAAGTACACCGAGGAGCAGACCGCCTTCGGCACCGGCGCGTGCAACACCTTCTACCCGGCCGGCACCACGCCGCGCATGGCAGCGGGCGGCCCGCTCACCGACGACATCGCCAAGTGCCAGCTGAAGCCGCTGAACCCGTCGGACTACAGCGTGAGCTTCAACCCCACGCAATGGGCGCGCCTGAGCGCCGCCTTCCCCGACGGCGTGTGCGACTGGACCAAGCCGGGCGTCGGCCAGCAGCCGCTCGCCGGCACCTGGCTGTCGTTCGGGCCGTCGCCCGTGAACCTGCTGTTCGACATCACGAAGAAGCTGATGTCGAGCTTCCTGTAAGCCAAGCCGCGGGCGGCCTGCACGCGCGACCGCACATGCAGGCCCGCCCGCCTTTTCCCCTGGAGTGAACCTTGAAAGCATCCATGAAGAAGACCCCTGTGTCCGCCTTCCATCTCGCCCTGACGCTGGCCTTCGGCCTCGCTGCAGCCGCCGGCGCGCACGCGCAGGACTTTCCCGCGGGCAAGCCCATCACCATCGTCGTGCCCTTCGCGGCCGGCGGGCCCACCGACCGCGTGGCGCGCGACCTGGCCGAGGCCATGCGCAAGCCGCTGGACGGCACCAGCATCGTGATCGACAACGCCGCGGGCGCCGGCAGCACCATCGGCAACGCCAAGGTGGCGCGCGCCCGGCCCGACGGCTACACGCTGCTGCTCACCCACGTGGGCATGGCCACCACGCCGGTGCTCTACCGCAAGCTGCCCTACGACTACGAGACCGACTTCGAGTACCTGGGCATGATCAACGACGTGCCCATGACCGTCATCGGCAAGCCCCAGCTGGAGGCCGGCAACTTCAAGGAACTGCGCGAATGGATCGCGAAGAACCCGGGCAAGACCAACCTCGGCAACGCGGGCATCGGCTCGGCCTCGCACCTGTGCGGGCTGCTGCTGCAAAGCGAGTTCAAGGCCGAGATGACCACCGTGCCCTACAAGGGCACCGCCCCCGCCATCGCCGACCTGCTCGGCGGGCAGATCGACCTGCTGTGCGACCAGACCACCAACACCACTTCGCAGATCGAGGCCAGGAAGGTCAAGGCCTACGGCGTGACCACGCTCAAGCGGCTGGGCACGCCCGCCTTGAAGGACCTGCCCACGTTGGACGAGTCGGGGCTGAAGAACTTCCAGGTGACCATCTGGCACGGCCTGTACGCGCCCAAGGGCACGCCCGCGCCGGTGCTCAGGAAGCTCAACGACGCACTCAAGGTCGCGCTGAAGGACCCCGACTTCATCAGGAAGGAGGAAGGCCTGGGCGCGGTGGTGGTGGCCGACCGGCGCGTCGAGCCGGCCGAGCACAGGAAGTTCGTGCAGCAGGAGGTGGCGCGCTTCGGCCCGGTCATCAAGGCCGCCGGCGTGTACGCCGACTGAGGCGCGCGCATGGTGCGACGCATCGGCGACAGCGAGGGTAATTCCGCCTCGGCGCGGCGGGGAGTGCTGCATACCATCAGGGCCCTTTGCTGCCCGACGGCGGACTCCCGCTTCCCGCTCCCGTGTCGTCACTGCTCCTATCGGCCGGCCGCGCCGTGCTGAAGCTTTCCGCGCCTTACCGGGCCGGCTTTGCCGGATCGCCCGACGACCTGCGCGACAAGGCCGTGCTGGCGCGCTTCCACGGCGATGCCCCCGCCCTCGCGGCCGGGGCGCCGGCCCTTGCGCGCTGGCGCCTGTGGGCCGCCGTCTGCGTGTGGCTGTGCCTCATCGCGGCCGGCGGCGCGCTGGCCTACCTGCTGGGCGAGCGCGCGGGCATCCGCTCGCTGCAGCAGGGCACGCTGCACCGGCTCGACATCTACGCCACCAGCCTGCGCAGCGAGCTCAGCCGCTACGAATACCTGCCGCAGGTGGTGTCGCTGAGCCCCGACGTGCTCGACCTGCTGCGCAAGCCGCGCGACGCCGGCCAGCAGCTGGACGCCAACGTCTACCTCGAGACCGTCAACGCGCACGCCCAGGCCTCGGCCATCTACGTGATGGACGAGACCGGCCTCACGCTGGCCGCCAGCAACTGGAACCAGCCGGGCAGCTTCGTGGACATGAACTTCTCCTACCGCCCCTACTTCCAGGACGCGCTGCGCGGCGTGCCGGGGCGCTTCTACGGCATCGGCACGGTCAGCCGCGAGCCGGGCTACTACTTCTCGTTCGGCATCATCGACGGCGCGCGCCGGCTGGGCGTGGCCACCGTGAAGGTCAACCTCGACAAGCTCGACGCAGCCTGGTCGCATTCGGCCGACCGCGTGTTCGCCATCGACGGCAACGGCGTGGTGTTCCTCTCGTCCGACCCCGGCTGGAAATTCCGCGCGCTGCGCCCCCTGTCGAGCGAGACGCTCCGGCAGCTCGCGCAGACGCGCCAGTACACCGAGGCCGGCGCGCTCACGCCCATCGACATGCGCGAGCACCGGCCGCTGTCGGGCGGCGAAGGCACCGTGGTGCAGCTGCGCGCGAACGAGGAGGCGCCGCAGCGCCCCGGCGCCACGCCCTTCGGCCCCGACTACCTGCTCGACAGCCGCCCGGTCGACGGCACCGACTGGAAGCTCATCATGCTGTCGGACATGAAGCCGGCGCACGCGCTCGCACGCACCAGCGCGCTGGCCACGATGTTCGCGCTGGTGTTCCTCACGCTGCTGGTGATGTACCTGCAGCAGCGCCGGCGCATCGTGCACCAGCGGCTGGCAGCGCGGGAGGCGCTGCAGGGCGCCTACGACGAGCTGGAGCACAAGGTCGAGCTGCGCACCGAGGCGCTGAGCGAGGCCAACCAGCACCTGCAGACCGAGATCGCCGAGCGCAAGCGCGCCGAGGAGATGCTGAAGAACACGCTCGACGACCTGGTGCAGACCGGCAAGATGGCCGTGCTGGGCCAGATGTCGGCGGGCATCACGCACGAACTCAACCAGCCGCTGGCCGCGCTGCGCACGCTGTCGGCCAATGCGGTGGTGTTCCTGGAGCGCGGGCAGTCCGAGCAGGTCGACCTGAACCTGCGCACCATCTGCGAGCTGACCGACCGCATGGGCCAGATCACCGCGCAGCTCAAGAAATTCGCGCGCCGCTCGGCGGTGGAACTGCAGTCGGTGGCTCTGGCCGACGTGATCGCCGATGCGCTCTTCCTGCTGGGCCAGCGCATCCGCCAGGAACGCATCGAGCTCGAGCAGTTCATCGAGCCCGGGCTCTTCGCGCGCTGCGAGGGCAACCGGCTCGAGCAGGTGCTGGTGAACCTGCTGGTCAACGCCTTCGACGCGGTAGCCGCCGCCGGTGCCAGCCCGCGCCGCGTGCGCATCGCGGCGCGCCGCACCGCCGAGGGCGTGGCGGTGGAGGTGCACGACAACGGCACCGGCATCGCGCCCGAGGTGATGCCGCGCCTCTTCGAGCCCTTCTTCACCACCAAGGAACAGGGCCTGGGCCTGGGACTGGGGCTGGCCATCTCGGCCGGCATCGTGCGCGACTTCGGCGGGCTGCTGCGCGCCGGCGAGGGCGAACTCGGCGGCGCGGCCTTCATCGTCGCGCTGCGCGATGGCACACGCAATGCAGGGAACATTTCATGACTGAACACGAACTCGAGGTTCTTTTCGTCGAGGACGACCCGGCCGTGCGGCTGGGCAGCACGCAGGCGCTGCAGCTGGCGGGGTTGCGCGTGACGGGCTTCGGCTCGGCCGAGCAGGTGCTGCCGCGCGTGGTACCGGGCTTTGCCGGCGTGCTGGTCACCGACGTGAGGCTGCCCGGCATGGACGGGCTGGCGCTGCTGTCGCGAGCGCTGCAGATCGACCCGACGCTGCCCGTCATCCTCGTCACCGGCCACGGCGACATCACCATGGCGGTGCAGGCCATGCGCCTGGGCGCCTACGATTTCCTGGAGAAACCCTTCTCGCCCGACCAGCTCACCGAGGTGGTCCAGCGGGCGCTGGAGAAGCGCGCGCTGAGCCTCGAGGTCGACCAGCTGCGCCGCAAGCTCGCCGGCTACGAATCGATCGAGGCGCGGCTGATCGGGCGTTCCTCGGCCATGCAGCGGCTGCGCCGGCTGGTGCTGGACGTGGCCGGCTCCGACGCCGACGTGCTGATCCTCGGCGAGACCGGCACCGGCAAGGAACTGGTGGCGCGCTGCCTGCACGACTGCGGGCGCCGGCGCGAGGGCAACTTCGCGGCCATCAACTGCGGCGGAATGCCCGAGACGCTGTTCGAGAGCGAGATGTTCGGCCACGAGGCCGGCGCCTTCACCGGCGCGGCGCGCAGGCGCATCGGCAAGATCGAGCATGCGCGCGGCGGCACGCTGTTCCTCGACGAGATCGAGACCATGCCGATGAACCTGCAGGTCAAGATGCTGCGCGCCCTGCAGGAGCGGCAGTTCGAGCGGCTGGGCTCCAACGAGCTGCGCCCGATGGACAGCCGCGTGGTCGCCGCCACCAAGGCCGACCTGCTGCAGGCCGCGCAGGCGAAGAAGTTCCGCGACGACCTCTACTACCGCCTCAGCGTGGTGGTGCTGCACCTGCCGCCGCTGCGCGAGCGGCGCGAGGACATTCCGCTGCTGTTCACCCACTTCGCGATGCAGGCGGCGCTGCGCCACGGACGCGAGCAGCCGGCGGTCGCGCCGCGCCACCTGCAGGCGCTGATGGCGCATGCCTGGCCCGGCAACGTGCGCGAGCTGCGCAACATCGCCGACCGCTTCGTGCTCGGGCTGTGGGACGGCGAAGAGGGCTTCCGCAGCCTCGCGCAGGAACCGCGCTCGCTCGACGAGCAGATGGCGCAGTTCGAGCGCTACCTGATCCGCGAGGCGCTGGAGGCCTGCAACGGCAGCGCCGCCGCCGCGGCCGAACGCCTGGGCGTGCCGCGCAAGACGCTGTACGACAAGATGCGCCGGCTCGGCCCGCTGGACGCGGCCCCGTCCGACGAGACAATGCCGCGGCGCGCGTTGCGCAGCGCCTGAACCTTGGCTAGGCTCGCGGTCAGATGACCGAAGCCGCCACGACCGCCCCACAGCCTGATCCATCCGCCGCATCGGCCCTGCCGCTGGCCACGAGCCTCGCCGAAGGCGGCCTGGCCGCCAGGTTCAACACCCCCGAGGGCGTACCGGCCTTCGCGGTGCGCTGGCAGGGCGCGGTGCACGCCTACCTCAACCAGTGCCCGCATGCCGGCGGGCCGCTCGACTTCGAAGGCCAGGTGCTGGAGAGTTCGGGCCGCTTCCTGATGTGCGCGCGGCACGGCGCCATCTTCGAGGCCGACACCGGCAAGTGCGTCGGCGGCCCGTGCCGGGGCGCGCGGCTAACGCCGGTGGCCGTGCACGAGAAGGCCGACGGCAGCGTTTGGCCCGGCGCGGCCGGCTGAAAGCAGGCCAGGACAAGACAACAACCATCCAGGAGCAACGACATGCGCAACTGCAACACCCTATTTCGCACTCTCCCGCATGCGGCCCTGCCGGCCGCGGCGCTCGCGCTGGCCGGCCTGCTGGCAGGCTGCGCGGGCATGTCCTCGCCGGTGGGCAAGGGCTCCACGGGCATGAAGGTCAGCTCCAGCGCCTTCGCGGACGGCGGCACGATTCCGGCCGAGCACGCGGGCGTTGGCGACTGCGGCGGCAAGAACATCTCGCCGCCGGTGGCCTGGAGCAACCTGCCGGCCAAGACGAAGTCGGTCGCGGTGCTGGTGTTCGACCCGGACGGGGCGGCCGGCC
Organism: Variovorax sp. 278MFTsu5.1; assembly: GCF_048305045.1. Lineage (NCBI taxonomy): Bacteria > Pseudomonadati > Pseudomonadota > Betaproteobacteria > Burkholderiales > Comamonadaceae > Variovorax > Variovorax sp. 278MFTsu5.1. The sequence goes on along the minus strand of NZ_CP157622.1, from coordinate 1,056,174 downwards.
TGGGCGTTTCGCACTGGGTGGCCTACAACATCGCGGCCGAGCGCGGCGAGCTCAAGGCGGGCGAAGGGGCCGCGGGTTCGAACTTCGACTTCACCATGGGCCCGAACGTGGCCGGCACGCCCTCCTACCGCGGCATGTGCCCCCCGGCGGGCGACCGGCCGCACCACTACGTCATGACAGTGATCGCCACCGAGCTCGCGCCGGGCAGCCTGCCCGCCGGCCTGGGCCGCGACGCGCTGCTGGCCGCGCTCAAGGGCCGTGCGCTGGGCGGCCAGAGCGTGGTGGGCCTCTACAGCCGCTGAGCCGGGTTGGCCGCAGTTAATAATTAAGACCTCGTCACGCCAGCCCGCCAGCATTGGCTGCAGCCGCTTCCACGAAAGCTTCATCGATGGCCCTGCCCGCCGCCACCTCCGGCTCCACGCCGGTTTCGCCTTCCGCCGCCGGCGACCTCGACGCCATGTTCGACCTGGCGCCGGTCTCCCTCTGGATCGAGGACTACGGCGACCTCAAGCGCAAGCTCGACGGCTGGCGCGCCGAGGGCATCACCGACCTGGTGGCGCACCTGCAGGCCGAACCGCAGCGGATCAGCGACTGCATGGCGCTGCTGAAGGTGCTGCGGGTCAACCAGCACACGCTGAAGCTCTTCGGCGCCGACAGCGAGCAGACCCTGCTGGGCGCGCTCGACCGCGTGTTCCGCGGCGACATGTCGGCCACCGTGGTGCACGAGCTCGACCAGCTCTGGCGCGGCCAGCTCAGCTTCGAGAGCGAAACGGTCAACTACGCGCTCGACGGCCGCCGGCTCGACGTGCGCGTGCGCGCCCGCGTGCTGCCGGGCTACGAAGACAGCTGGAGCCGCGTGCTGGTGGCGCTGGACGACGTCACCGAGCGCGTGGCCGCGCAGCGCCTGCGCGACGAGAGCGCGATGTACGCGCGCAGCCTGTTCGACCGCTCGCCGGTGTCGCTGTGGGTGGAAGACTTCAGCGCGGTGCGCTCGCTGATGGAAACCATCCGCTCGCGCGGCATCACCGACTTCGCCACCTTCATCAAGGTGCACCCCGACTTCGTGACGCGCTGCATGCAGGAGATCCGCGTCATCGACGTGAACCACGAAACGCTGCGCATGTTCGGCGCGCCCGACCTGCAGACGCTGCTGGGCAACCTGCCGCGCATCTTCCGCGACGAGATGCGCGAATCATTCGCCGAGCAGCTGCAGGACCTTTGGAACGGCAAGACCGTGCAGCACCGCGAAGTGCTCAACTACTCGCTGTCGGGAGAGGTGCTCAACATCCACATGCAGTTCGCGGTGCAGGACGACCGGCTCGACACCTGGGACCTGGTGCTGGTCTCGCTGGTCGACATCACCGCGCGCAAGAAGGCCGAGGCGTATCTCGAATACCTCGGCAAGCACGACGTGCTCACGCAGCTGTGCAACCGCACCTACTACACCGAGGAGCTCAACCGCCTCTCGCGCAAGGGCCCGTGGCCGGTGTCGATCGTGGCCATCGACCTCAACGGCCTCAAGCAGGTCAACGACCAGGAAGGCCACGCCGCCGGCGACACCCTGCTGCGCCGCATGGGCGAGGTGCTCGACAAGGCCGTCGACCTGCCCGCCTGGCCCGCGCGCATCGGCGGCGACGAGTTCGCGGTGCTGCTGCCCATGACCGACGAACGCGGCGCCGAGGCGATGCGCGAGCGCATCCTCACGCTGCTGGAAATGAACAACCAGTTCCACGCCGGCCAGAGCGGCCACGCGCTGAGCCTGGCCATCGGCCTCGCGACCTGCCACGGCGACGAGCCGCTGGAGGCCGCGCTGCAGCGGGCCGACCGGGCGATGTACGAGGACAAGTCGCGGTACTACGAGAGCACCGAAGCCGACCGCCGCAGGTAGGGCGGCCGCCGGCTAAGCGGCAGGAAGGTCGCCATCGCCCGGCCCCCGCACCCGCTCCAGCACGAAATCGATGAAGGTCCGGATCGCCCGCGTGTGCTGGCGGTTGGGCATGTAGAGCATGAACATCTGCGTGCCGAAGATCGAGAGGCGCCAGTCGTCGAGCGTGGTCACCACGTCGCCGCGGCGCACGTCTTCCTGCACCACGTAGTCGGGCACGAGGCCGATGCCCAGGCCGGCGAGGATGGCCTGGCGCAGGAACAGGAAGTTCTCGGAGATCAGCGTGGGCTCCAGGATCACCTCGCGCCGTGTCTCCCCTTGGTAGGCCGACACGCGCAGCTGCCGGCCGATGACGGCGGCCGTGACCACCGGCGCGCCCTGCAGCGCATCGAGCTGCACCGGCAGCGGGTTCTTCGCCGCGTAGTCGCTCGACGCGCAGGCCACGTAGCGCACCGGCCCCATGGCGCGCGCCACCAGGTTCTGCGGCGGCTCGGGAATCACGCGGATGGCGATGTCGACTTCGTCGCGCAGCAGGTCCTCGATGCGGTTCTCGAACACCACGTCGAGCACGATGCCGGGGTACTGGCGCTTGAAGTCGATCAGCCAGTCGGCCATCACCAGCTGCCCGTAGCCGCTGGGCACGCTCAGGCGCACGCGGCCCTGCAGGCCCTGGCCCAGCGTGGTGACCGATTCGCGCGCCGCCAGCAGCTCGGCCTGGATGGCGATGCCGTGCTGGTAAAGGCGCAGGCCGATCTCGGTCGGCTCGGCGCGCCGGGTGGTGCGGCGCACGAGCTGCGCGCCCACCGAGCGCTCGAGCTGGTTCAGGTGGTAGCTGACGTTGGCGCGGGTCATCTTGAGACGCCGCGCGGCCGCGCTCAGGTTGCCGGCGTCGAGGATTTCCACCAACAGGGTGAGCGACTGGAGGTCCATGGGCCGATTGTGTCAAAAATCCTTTGACAGTCTGTCAACCGGCTATGCAATTGTCAAAGCGCCAGCTCAGGCCAAGAATGCCGGGTTCACCCCAGAGCCTCGGACCCACCTGGTCCGCAACGCGAGAGACAAGCAGCACATGGCCACCAACGACACCCCCAGCCCCTCCACGTCCACCGGTCCCGTCACCTTCGAACGTCTTGGCGACGTGTTCGTGGTGACCATCGACAACCCGCCCGTCAATGCCCTGGGCGTGGACGTGCGCCGCGGCCTCGTGGCCGCCATCGACGCGGCCGAGGCCGACGGCGCGGCCAAGGCGGTGCTGATCGTCGGCGCGGGCCGCAACTTCATCGCGGGAGCCGACATCCGCGAGTTCGGCAAGACGCCGCAGCCGCCCTCGCTGCCCGAGGCCTGCCTGAAGATCGAGAACTGCACCAAGCCGGTGGTCGCCGCGATCCACGGCGCCGCGCTCGGCGGCGGGCTGGAAGTGGCCCTGTCGGCGCACTACCGCATCGCCTCGCCCACCGCGAAGCTGGGCCTGCCCGAAGTGGCGCTGGGCCTGCTGCCCGGCTCGGGCGGCACGCAGCGCGCGCCGCGCCTCATCGGCGTGAAGCCCGCCATCGAACTCATGCTCAGCGGCCGCCACGCGGGCGCGAAGGAAGCGCTGTCGCTCGGCCTCGTCGACCGCCTCGCCACCGAAGCCGACGCGCGCGCCGAAGGCCTCGCCTACGCGAATGAACTGATCGCCGCCAACGCCCCCGTGCGCCGCACCCGCGACGCCGGCGCGCTGGCCGACAAGGAAGCCGCCCGCGCCGCCCTCGAAGCCGCGCGCGCCGACACCGCCAAGAAGAGCCGCGGCCTGTTCTCGCCGATGAAGATCGTCGAGGCCGTCGAGGCCGCGCTCACGCTGCCCTTCGACGAAGGCATGGCGCTGGAGCGCAAGCTGTTTTTGCAGTGCATCGACAGCCCGCAGCGCGCCGGCCTGATCCACGCCTTCTTCGCCGAGCGCGAAGTGCTCAAGGCGCCCGAGACCAAGTCGGCCAGCCCGCGCGCGCTGGCGTCGGCCGGCATCGTCGGCGGCGGCACCATGGGCGCGGGCATCGCGGTGGCGATGCTCGACGCGGGCATGCCCGTCACCATGATCGAGCGCGACGACACGCAGCTCGCGCGCGGCCGCGCCAACGTCGAGAAGGTGTACGACGGCCTCATCGCCAAGGGCCGCATGACGCCCGAGGCCAAGGCGGCCGTCATGGCGCGCTTCTCGGGCTCCACCAGCTACGATGCGCTCGCCAATGTCGACATCGTGGTGGAAGCCGTGTTCGAGGACATGGCCGTGAAGAAGGCGGTGTTCGCCGAGCTCGACCGCGTGTGCAAGCGCGGCGCGGTGCTGGCCACCAACACCTCGTACCTCGACATCGACGAGATCGCCGCCAGCATCTCGCGTCCGCAGGACGTGGTGGGCCTGCACTTCTTCTCGCCCGCCAACATCATGAAGCTGCTGGAGATCGTGGTGCCCGCCAAGGTGAGCGCCGACGTGGTCGCCACCGGCTTCGAGCTCGCGAAGAAGCTCAAGAAGGTGCCGGTGCGCGCCGGCGTGTGCGACGGCTTCATCGGCAACCGCATCCTGGCCGTGTACCGCCAGGCCGCCGACCACATGATGGAAGACGGCGCATCGCCCTACGACATCGACGCCGCCGTGCGCAACTTCGGCTACCCGATGGGTCCCTTCCAGGTGTCCGACCTCGCGGGCGGCGACATCGGCTGGGCCACGCGCAAGCGCAAGGCCGCCACGCGCGACCCGAAGGCTCGCTACGTGCAGATCGCCGACCGGATCTGCGAGCGCGGCTGGTTCGGCCAGAAGACGCAGCGCGGCTACTACCTCTACCCCGAGGGCGCCCGCACCGGCCAGCCCGACCCCGAGGTGCTGGCCATCATCGACGCCGAGCGCGAGCGCGCCGGCATCAAGCCGCGCGCCTTCACCGAGGAAGAAATCATGCGCCGCTACATGGCCGCGATGATCAACGAGGGCGCCAACGTCGTGCTGCAGCGCATCGCGCTGCGCCCGCTCGACGTGGACGTGACCTTCCTCTACGGCTACGGCTTCCCGCGCCACCGCGGCGGCCCGATGAAGTACGCCGACACCGTGGGCCTGCCCAAGGTGCTGGCCGACATCCAGGAGTTCGCGAAGGAAGACCCGGTCTTCTGGAAGCCCTCGCCGCTGCTGGTGCAGCTGGTCGAGCGCGGCGCCGACTTCGCGAGCCTCAACCAATCCGAGTAATCACAGACAGAGCCAGCCGTCCAGGAGACACCCCCATGCGTGAAGCCGTCATCGTTTCCACCGCCCGCACCCCGCTCACCAAGGCGCACCGCGGCGAATTCAACATCACCCCCGGCCCCACGCTGGCCGCCTTCGCCGTGAAGGCGGCGGTGGAGCGCTCGGGCCTCGACCCCGCGCTGATCGAGGACGCCATCCTCGGCTGCGGCTACCCCGAAGGCACCACGGGCCGCAATATCGCGCGCCAGGCCATCATCCGCGCGGGCCTGCCGATCTCCATCGCCGGCACCACGGTCAACCGCTTCTGCGCCTCGGGCCTGCAGGCCATCGCCATGGCCGCGGGCCGCATCGTGGTGGACGGCGCGCCGGCCATGATCGCGGGCGGCGTCGAAAGCATCTCGCAGATCCGCACCCGCAGCGCCACCGATGCAGGCGACAGCGGCATGGACCCGTGGATCGTCGAGCACAAGCCCGAGCTGTACATGGCGATGATCGAGACCGCCGACATCGTCGCCAAGCGCTACAACATCAGCCGCGAGGCGCAGGACCGCTTCTCGGCCGAGAGCCAGCGCCGCACCGAAGAGGCGCAGATCGCCGGCCGCTACAAGGACGAGATCATTGCCTGCACCACCACGATGGCCGTCACTGACAAGGAGACGAAGGAAGTCACCTACCGCGAAGTGACCGCCACCGAAGACAACTGCAACCGCCGCGGCACCACCTACGAGGCGCTCGCCAAGCTCAAGCCCGTGATGGGCGAGGACAAGTTCATCACCGCCGGCAACGCCTCGCAGCTGTCGGACGGCGCATCGGCCTGCGTGCTGATGGAGGCAAAGGAAGCCGAGCGCGCCAACATCAAGCCGCTGGGCGCCTTCCGCGGCCTCGCGGTGGCCGGCTGCGAACCCGACGAGATGGGCATCGGCCCGGTGTTCGCGGTGCCCAAGCTGCTCGCGCGCCACGGCCTCAAGGTGCAGGACATCGGCCTGTGGGAGCTCAACGAGGCCTTCGCCTCGCAGTCGATCTACTGCCAGGACAAGCTGGGCATTCCCTCGGAACTGCTCAACGTGAACGGCGGCGCGATCTCCATCGGCCACCCCTTCGGCATGACCGGCGCGCGCCTCGCGGGCCACGTGCTCATCGAAGGCAAGCGCCGCGGCGCGAAGTACGCCGTGGTCACGATGTGCATCGCCGGTGGCATGGGCGCAGCCGGTCTCTTTGAAATCTACTGAAGAGGAGTCAGCGATGGACCTGAACTTCACCCCCGAAGAAGAAGCCTTCCGCAGCGAAGTGCGCGCCTTCCTGGCCGCGAAGCTGCCGGTGCGGCTGTCCGAGAAAGTGCGCAGCGGCAAGATCCTCGAGAAGGCCGACATGCAGGAATGGCACGCCATCCTCAACGAGCGCGGCTGGCTCGCCAACCACTGGCCCGAGCAGTACGGCGGACCGGGCTGGACGGCGGTGGAGAAGTTCATCTTCGAGAACGAATGCGCGCTGGCCTTCGCGCCGCGCATCGTGCCCTTCGGCGTGAACATGCTCGGCCCGGTACTCATCAAGTACGGCAACGAGGCGCAGAAGAAGCACTGGCTGCCGCGCATCCTCAATGGCGCCGACTGGTGGTGCCAGGGCTATTCGGAACCCGGTGCGGGCTCCGACCTCGCTGCAGTGAAGACCACCGCCGTGCGCGGCATCGACGCGCAGGGCGACCACTTCATCGTGAACGGCCAGAAGACCTGGACCACGCTGGGCCAGCACGCCAACATGATCTTCTGCCTGGTGCGCACCAACCGCGAGGCGAAGAAGCAGGAAGGCATCAGCTTCCTGCTGATCGACATGACCTCCCCCGGCGTGGAAGTGCGCCCGATCATCACGCTCGACGGCGAGCATGAGGTCAACGAGGTGTTCTTCTCCGACGTGCGCGTGCCCGCCGAGAACCTCGTGGGCGAGGAGAACAAGGGCTGGACTTGCGCCAAGTACCTGCTGACCTACGAGCGCACCAACATCGCGGGCGTGGGCTTCTCGGTGGCCGCGCTCGAACAGCTCAAGGGCATCGCCGCCACGCAGACCAAGAACGGCAAGCCGCTGGCCGACGACCCGGCCTTCGCGGCGCGCATGGCCCGCGTCGAGATCGACCTGGAGAACATGAAGACCACCAACCTGCGCGTGATCGCGGCGGTGGCAGGCGGCGGCGTGCCCGGCGCGGAAAGCTCGATGCTGAAGATCCGCGGCACGGAGATCCGCCAGGAAATTTCTTCGCTGGCCCGCCGTGCGATGGGCGTCTATGGCCGCCCCTTCATCGCCGAGGCGCTGAAGGACGGCTACACCGGCGAGACCTTCGGGCCGCCTTACGCCTCGGCCGCCGCCTCGCGCTACTTCAACAACCGCAAGCTGTCGATCTTCGGCGGCTCGAACGAAATCCAGAAGAACATCATCTCCAAGATGATCCTCGGCCTGTGATGGCTCTCCCCCAGGCTTGCCCACTCCGTGTGGCCGCCACCCCCTTCCGGGGGCAACGCCAGCGGCCCGGCAAAGCCGGTTTCGCGGCGTTCCTGGAATCACCCTTTGATAGCCGCACTTTTTCATGCGACGCGTGTCTTGGCAGATGCGCAGGAGACTTGAAATGAATTTCGAACACACCGAAGACCGGCGCATGCTCGCCGACAGCCTGAACCGCTTCATCAGCGAGCAGTACGCCTTCGACGCGCGCGACCGCATCGCGAAGTCGGAGCACGGGTTCAGCAAGGAAATCTTCCAGCAGTTCGCCGAGCTGGGCGTGATCGGCGCGCTCTTCAGCGAAGCCGATGGCGGCTTCGGCGGCGGCGGCTTCGACATCGCCGTGGTCTTCGAGGCACTGGGCCGCGGCCTGGTGGTCGAGCCGCTGCTGGGCGCGGTGATGGTCGGCGAGGCGATCAGCGCCGCCGGCACCGCCGCGCAGAAAGAGAAGCTCGGCGACATCATCAACGGCGCAGTCGTCGCCGCCTTCGCGCACGACGAGGCCGACACGCACTACGAGCGCACGCGCGTGGCGACCAAGGCAGAACGCAGCAACAACGGCAGCGACAGCGGCTGGGTGCTGCACGGCGCCAAGGCCGTGGTGCCGCAGGGCGAGCGGGCAGACCTGTTCCTGGTCTCGGCACGCACCTCGGGCAACGTGGACGACGAAGCCGGCATCTCGCTCTTCCTCGTGCCCGCGAAGACGGCCGGCCTCACGGTGCGCGGCTGCCCCGCCATCGACGGCGGCCGCGTCGCCGAACTCTCCTTCGACGGCGTGAAGCTGGGCGCCGACGCGCTGCTCGGCGCCGAAGGCCAGGGCCATGCCACGCTGGAGCGTGCCATCGGCCGCGGCGTGCTCGCGCTGTGCGCCGAAGCGCTGGGCGCGATGGAGGCCGCCAAGGCCGCGACGCTCGACTACCTGCGCACGCGCAAGCAGTTCGGCACGCTGATCGGCAGCTTCCAGGCGCTGCAGCACCGCATGGCCGACCTGCTGCTGGAGATCGAACAGGCCCGCTCGGCCGTCATCAACGCCGCAGCCGCCATCGACACCGGCGACCGCGTGACGCGCGAGCGTGCGCTGTCGGCCGCCAAGTTCAGCATCGGCCGCATCGGCGCGCTGGTGGCGCAGGAGAGCATCCAGATGCACGGCGGCATCGGCATGACCTGGGAGCTGCCGCTGCCCCACTATGCCAAGCGCCTTGTGATGATCGACCACCAGCTCGGCGACGAAGACCATCACCTGCAGCGCTACATCGCCCTGGGCAAGGAATCCGGCAAGGAGGTCGCAGCATGAGCACCGACAACAAGACGATCCTGATCTCGCAGGAGGGTGCGGTGCGCATCCTCACCAACAGCAACCCCGCCTCGCGCAACGCGATCACGCCCACGCTGTACGCCGAGCTCTCGGCCGCGCTGGCCGACGCGCAGAACGACCCCGAGGTGGGCGCCATCGTCTTCACCGGCGCGGGCGACTTCTTCTGCTCGGGCGGCGACCTCAACCTGCTGGCCAAGCGGCGCGAGCTGCCGGCGTCGGAGCGCCGCCAGATCCTCGAAGGCCTCAACAACCTGATCCGCGCGCTGCGCGACTGCAGCAAGCCGGTGATCGCGGCCGTCGAGGGCGGTGCGGCGGGCGCGGGCCTGTCGATGGCGCTGGCCTGCGACATGCTGGTGTCGGCGCGCGACGCCTTCTTCACCGTGGCCTACGTCAAGGTCGGCCTCACGCCCGATGGCGGCGCCACGGCCTTCCTCTCGGAGTTCGTCTCGCGCCAGGTGCTCACCGAGATGTGCCTCACCGGCGACCGCATGCCGGCCGAGCGCCTGCACGCCCTGGGCGCGGTCAACCGCCTCACCGACAAGGGCGCCGCGCTGGCCGAAGCCATCGCGCTCGCGGCCAAGGTAGCCAACGGGCCCGAACGCGCCAGCGCCCGCATCAAGTCGCTGTGCCGCCAGGCGCACCGCGCCACGCTGGAAGAGCAGCTCGACGCCGAGGCCGTGTTCATGGTCGAGTCGCAGGCGGATGCCGAGGCGGCCGAAGGCATCGGCGCCTTCCTGGGCAAGCGCAAGGCCGACTTCGCCGCGCTGCGCCGCCAGAAGCCGGGCGCGTCCTGACGCGGGCTGCGAACTCCGCCTTCCTGCCTCGCACACGGTGCGGGGCTTTCTCGTTTCCAGGGAGTTGAACCCATGCCTCTGCCGAATTCCTCGTCGCTGCCGCTTGCCGGCGTGCGCGTTCTCGATCTGTCCCGCATCCTCGCGGGCCCCTGGTGCGGCATGGTGCTGGCCGACATGGGCGCCGAAGTCATCAAGGTGGAGCACCCGGGCCGAGGCGACGACACCCGCGACTGGGGCCTGCGCGTGGGCAAGACCGAGACCGCCTACTTCAACAGCGTGAACCGCAACAAGCGCTCCGTCACGCTCGACCTGCAGACGCCCGAAGGCCAGCAGCTCGCGCGTGACCTTGCCAAGCAGTGCGACGTTGTGATCCAGAACTTCAAGTTCGGCGGCATCGACAAGCTGGGCCTGGGCTACGAACAGCTCAGCAAGGAGAACCCGCGCCTCGTCTACTGCTCGATCTCGGGCTACGACCGCACCGGCCCCGAGGCCGCACGCCCCGGCTACGACCTGGTGGTGCAGGGCGAGGCCGGCCTGATGGCGCTGAACGGCGAGGCGAACCAGCCGCCGCTGAAGTTCGGCGTGGCCGCCGTCGACCTGTTCACCGGCATGTACTCGGCGCAGGCCATTCTTGCCGCGCTCTACCAGCGCGAGAAGACCGGCAAGGGCCGGCACGTGGAGATGGCGCTCTTCGACTGCGGCCTGATGATCACCGCCTACTACGGGCTCGAAGCGCTGCTCATGGGCGAAGACCCGCCGCGCTACGGCAACTCGCATCCGTCGATCGTGCCGTACGGCGTGTTCGATGCGGCCGACGGCCCGCTGGTCATCACCGTGGGCAACAACGCGCAGTTCGCGCGCTTCTGCACCGAGGTGATCGAGCGGCCCGACCTCGCGGCCGACGAGCGATTCAAGACCAACATCCTGCGCTCGGCCAACCGCGCCGCGCTGCTGCCCGAGCTGCATGCCGAACTCGCGAAGCGCCAGCGCGCCGACCTGCTCGAAAAGCTCACCGCCGCGGGCATTCCCTGCGGCGAGGTGCTGGGCCTGCTCGAAGCGCTGAACTCCAAGCGCGCCACCGAAGCCGGCCTGGTGACCACGCAGCCGCACCCCGTGGCCGGCACGGTCAACGTGCTCGCGCCGCCCTACCGCTTCGACGGCGAGCGCCTGCCAGTACGCAGCGCGCCGCCCACGCTGGGCGAAGGCACGCACGACGTGCTGCAGTCGCTGCTGGGGCTGTCGGACGAGAAGCTGGCCGCGCTGAAGGCCGGCGGCGTCGTCTGAATGAGCGCGAACGCACGAATGAATGAACGAACCGAATCCTTGAAGAAATGAAGTCCATGGCCTCTCCCGCTTTCCGCCCCCTGCGCCGCGCGCTCCTCGCGCTCGCCCTGCCCCTCGTCACCGGCACAGCCTTCGCCCAGGCCTGGCCCGCCAAGCCGATCACGCTGATCGTGCCTTTCCCGCCCGGCGGCCCCACCGACGTGGCCTCGCGCATCGTGGCGCAGAAGATGTCGGCCTCGCTCGGCCAGAGCATCGTCATCGACAACCGCAGCGGCGCCTCGGGCACCGTGGGCGCGGCCACCGCGGCACGCGCGCCGGCCGATGGCTACACCTTCGTGACGCTGGCCACGCCGACGCTGCTGGCCTCGCACCTCTACGGCCCCACCGGCTACGACATCTTCAAGAACTTCACGCCCGTGGGCAGCATTTACGACCTGCCGATCGTGCTGGTGGTCAATCCGAAGTCGCTGCCCGATGTGACCGGCGTGCAGGGCCTGATCGCCAAGGCCAAGGCCGAGGGTGGCAAGCTCAACTACACCAGCGCGGGCGCTGGCAGCTTCGGCCACCTGACGACCGAGCAGCTCAAGACCATCGGCAAGTTCGACATGCAGCACGTGCCCTATCGCGGCAGCGCGCCGGCCGTGACCGACCTGATCGGCGGCCAGGTGCCCGCGATGTTCTCCGACCTCGTGGGCGTGCTGCCGCACGTCAAGGCCGGCAAGCTGCGCGCCATCGCGGTCGGCTCGGGCCAGCGCGTGAGCCTGCTGCCCGACGTGAAGACGGTGGCCGAGCAGGGCTTCCCCGGCTTCGACGCCACCTCGTGGGGCGGCCTGCTGGCACCGGCCGGAACGCCGAAGGAGGTCATCGACCGCATGAGCGCCGAGCTGAAGAAGGCGCTGGCCGACAAGGAGGTGCAGGAGAAGCTCCAGGGCGTGGGCACCTTCGCGGCCTACCGCACGCCCGAACAGACCGGCGTTCGCATGAAGGAAGATTTCGAGCGCTGGGGCAAGGTCATTCGCGACAACCACATCACGAACCAGTAGAACAACCGGGCCGGCAGGGCGACGACATCAAGGAGACAAAGACATGACGCAGAAGTACGAGAACAACTACAGCACCCCGGTCGGCGCGCCATTTCGCCCCGCCCTTCCCGTTCGCAGCCTCGCCGACATCCGCAAGCTCGAGGAAACGCCGCTTGAACAGGCGCTCACGGTGCGCAGCACCTACGAGATCTTCCGCAACGCGGGCCATGCCTTCGGCGAGAAGACCGCGCTGACCTTCCTGCGCACCGGCAACCCGGCCGACGAGCCGATCCGCTGGTCGTATGCCGAGCTGCTCGCGCGCATCCACCAGACCGCCAACATGCTGCACACGCTGGGCGTGGGGCCGGACGACGCCGTGGCCGTGCTGCTGCCGGGCTGCCTGGAGTACCACCTGGCGCTGTGGGGCGGCGAGGCCGCCGGCATCGTGCAGCCGCTGAACCCGCTGCTCACCGACGAGAAGCTGGTGGCGCTGATGACCGCGGGCCGCGCCAAGGTGCTGATCGCCTACGGCTCGGATGCCGAATCGGGCATGTGGTCGAAGGCGATGCGCCTGCGCAGCCAGGTGCCCACGCTCACTACCGTGCTGCGCGTGGCGCCGCACGACGAGGCGCCAGGCGCAGCCGGTGTACTGCCCGAGGGCGTGGCCGAGTTCGACGTGCTGCGCGCCGCGCAACCAAACGACCGCTTGGTGAGCGGCCGCGACATCCAGCCCTCGGACATCGCCGCCTACTTCCACACCGGCGGCACCACCGGCGCACCCAAGCTTGCGCGCCACAGCCACGGCGCGCAGGTGTTCACCGCATGGGCCAGCGTGCAGGTCGCGGGCATGAACGAGAACGGCATCTCCATCAACGGCTATCCGCTCTTCCACGTGGCGGGCGTGCTGCCGGCCTCGCTCTCGTCGCTGTCGGCGGGCGTGGAGGTGATCATTCCTACGCCCTCGCTGCTGCGCAACAAGGAGGTGCTGGCCAACTACTGGAAGCTGGTGGCGAAGTACCGCCCGACCTCGCTGTCGGCCGTGCCCACCGTGCTCGCGGCGCTGGCGAATGTGCCGCTGGACGGCGCGGACATCTCCTCCATCACCTACTGCCGCACCGGCGCCGCCGTGCTCGCGCCCGAACTGGCCGCGCGCTTCGAGCGCCTGTTCGGCCTGCACGTGCACGAGAGCCTGGGCATGACGGAGATGGCCGGCATCTCGACCATCACACCGCCCGGCGTGAACGGGCCCGCGGGCTGCGTCGGCTTTCGGCTGCCCTACATGCAGATGCGCGTGGTGGCGCTCGACGAGAACGGCAACGCGACCGACCGCGAGATGCCGCGCGGCCAACAGGGCATGGTGCTCTTCAAGTCGCCCAACGTGTTCTCGGGCTTCGTGGACCCTGCGGACAACGCCAAGGCCTTCACCGCCGACGGCTGGCTCGCCACCGGCGACCTGGGCTGGATCGACGACGAGGAACGGCTCAACCTCACCGGCCGCTCGAAGGACCTCATCATCCGCAGCGGCCACAACATCGACCCCAAGACCATCGAGGACGCGCTGGGCGCGCACCCCGCCGTACAGCTTTGCGCCGCGGTGGGCGCACCCGATGCCTACGCTGGCGAGCTGCCTGTGATCTTCGCGACGCTGGTGCCCGGCGCCTCGGCGACCGAAGAAGAGCTGCTGGCCTTCACCTCCGCGCGCGTGGACGAGGCCCCGGCCCGGCCCAAGTGGGTGTCGGTGATCGCGACCATGCCGATGACCAACGTCGGGAAGATCTACAAGCCCGAGCTGCGCGCCATGGCCGCGCTGCAGGTGGTGAACGCCGCCGTCGCCGAAGCCTGCGCCGAGCTGGGCGTGCCCGAGGCCGCACGGCCCGTGGTGAAGACCGAGGGCGAGAGCCTCGTGCGCGTGCAGATCGACAGCGCTGCGGCGGGCACGCTGGCCGCGCCGCTGCAGGAGCGGCTGCACAAGGCGCTGGAGCCCCTGCCCTTCAAGACGCGCATCGCGACGCAGTGACCTTTTTCAGAAACGATAGACAGAGACGAGCCATGACGACCTTCCGCTTTCCGAACCGCCGCGCCCTGCTGTGCGCCGCCGCTTCCGCCGCCACGCTGAGCGCGCTGCCTACGGCGCAGGCACAGGCCCCCTACCCCAGCAAGCCCATCCGCATGGTCGTGCCCTTCGCAGCGGGCGGCGCCACCGATGTGCTCGCACGCGTGATCGGCCAGAAGATGTCGGCCGGCATGGGCCAGCCCGTCGTCATCGACAACAAGCCGGGCGCGGCCGGCATCATCGGCACCGACGCGGTCGCCAAGGCCGCACCCGACGGCTACACCATCGTGCTGGGCCTGAGCAATTCGCTCATGACCAACGAGTTCCTCTACGAGAAGCTGCCCTACGACACCGCGCGCGACCTCACGCTGGTCTACCAGATCGCCGCGGCGCCGCTGGTGCTGGTGGTGCACCCGAGCGTGTCGGCCAAGACCGGGCCGGAGCTTCTGAAGTACGTCGTCGCCAACAAGGGCAAGGTGGCCTACGGCTCTTACGGCATCGGCGCCTACCCGCACCTGGCCGGCGCGCACATGAGCCTGGCCACGCAGTCGGACATGAGCCACGTCGCCTACAAGGGCGAGGCGCCGATGATGCAGGACCTGATCGGCGGCCAGATCCAGATGGCCTACGCCAGCGCGCTGGTGGCCAAGCCGCACATCGACTCCGGAAAGGTCCGCGCCATCGGCGTGAGCGGCGAGCGCCGCATGAGCACCCTGCCCAACGTGCCCACGCTGGCCGAGCAGGGCCTGAAGGACGAGGCCTACCGCGTGACCGGCTGGCTCGCCATCGCGGCGCCCGCGAAGACGCCCAAGCCCATCGTCGACCGCATCGCCGACGAAGTGCGCAAGGCCACGCAGCAGCCCGACGTGCGCGAGCGCATCGCGGCCATGGGCTTCGAGATCAAGGAGAGCTCGCCCGAGCTCTTCGCCACCGCATGGAAGGCAGAGCGCCCGGTGTGGGAGCGCTTGATCAAGCAATCGGGCGCCAAGCTCGAGTAAGCCCTGCCTCATCCATTCATTTCTTCTTCTCTTCTCTTCTTCGTCATTCAAAGGAACAGCCATGAAGGTTCTGGTGCCCGTCAAACGGGTCGTCGATTACAACGTGAAGGTGCGCGTGAAGAGCGACGGCACCGGAGTGGACATTGCCAACGTCAAGATGAGCATGAACCCCTTCGACGAGATCGCCGTTGAAGAAGCGGTTCGGCTGAAGGAAAAGGGCGTGGTCACCGAAGTCATCGCCGTCTCCTGCGGCGACGCCAAGAGCCAGGAAACCCTGCGCACCGCCATGGCCATCGGCGCCGACCGCGGCATCCTGGTGGAAACCGCCGAAGAACTGCAGCCCCTGGCCGTCGCCAAGCTGCTGAAGGCGCTGGTCGACAAGGAGCAGCCCCAGCTCATCATCCTGGGCAAGCAGGCCATCGACGACGACGCCAACCAGACCGGCCAGATGCTGGCTGCGCTGGCCGATCTTCCCCAGGCCACCTTCGCCTCGAAGGTCGAAGTCGCTGGCGACAAGGCCACGGTGACCCGCGAAGTCGACGGCGGCCTGGAGACAGTGGCGCTGACGCTGCCCGCGGTCATCACCACCGACCTGCGCCTGAACGAGCCGCGCTACGTGACGC
This sequence comes from Variovorax sp. 278MFTsu5.1, assembly GCF_048305045.1. Lineage (NCBI taxonomy): Bacteria > Pseudomonadati > Pseudomonadota > Betaproteobacteria > Burkholderiales > Comamonadaceae > Variovorax > Variovorax sp. 278MFTsu5.1. Next base: position 1,040,508 of record NZ_CP157622.1, on the reverse strand, counting down.
TGCCCAACATCATGAAGGCCAAGAAGAAGCAGCTCGACACGGTCAAGCCCGAGGACCTGGGCGTGGACGTGAAGCCCCGCCTGAAGACCCTGAAGGTCGCGGAGCCGCCCAAGCGCGGTGCCGGCATCAAGGTGCCCGACGTTGCAACGCTGGTGGACAAACTGAAGAACGAAGCGAAGGTGATCTGAACATGACCGCACTTGTTATTGCCGAACACGACCACGCCAGCATCAAGCCGGCCACCCTCAACACCGTGACCGCAGCACTGGCCTGCGGCGGCGACGTCCATGTGCTCGTGGCCGGTGCCAATGCAGCCGAAGCGGCCAAGGCAGCAGCCCAGATCGCGGGCGTTTCCAAGGTCATCGCGGCCGACAGCCCGAGCCTTGCTGAAAACCTCGCCGAGAACGTCGCAGCCCAGGTGCTCGCGATCGCCGGCAGCTACAGCCACATCCTGTTCCCCTCGACCGCCAACGGCAAGAACGTCGCTCCGCGCGTGGCCGCCAAGCTGGACGTGGCGCAGATCAGCGACATCACGGCCGTGGTGAGCGCGGACACCTTCGAGCGCCCGATCTATGCGGGCAACGCAATTGCCACGGTCCAGAGCAGCGATGCGACGAAGGTCATCACCGTTCGCACGACCGGTTTCGATGCGGCAGCCGCCACCGGTGGCAGCGCAGCCGTCGAATCGGCAGCAGGCGTGGCAGACAGCGGCAAGAGCAGCTTCGTGGGCCGTGAAGTCACGAAGAGCGAGCGCCCCGAACTGACGGCCGCCAAGATCATCGTCTCGGGCGGCCGCGCCCTCGGCAGCGCGGAGAAGTTCACCGAGGTGATGGCACCCCTGGCGGACAAGCTCAACGCCGGCTTGGGCGCCAGCCGCGCAGCCGTCGACGCGGGCTACGCCCCGAACGACTGGCAGGTGGGCCAGACGGGCAAGATCGTCGCGCCGCAGCTTTACATCGCAGCGGGCATCTCGGGCGCGATCCAGCATCTGGCCGGCATGAAGGATTCCAAGGTGATCGTGGCGATCAACAAGGACGAGGAGGCACCGATCTTCTCGGTGGCCGACTACGGCTTGGTGGCCGACCTGTTCACCGCCGTGCCGGAACTGGTGAAAGCGCTGTAAGCGAGAGGCCGCGACGATGAAGACCCGCATCACCGAACTGCTGGGCATCCGCTACCCGATCATCCAGGGCGGCATGCAATGGGTGGGCCGCGCCGAGCTGGCGTCGGCCGTGTCGAACGCCGGGGGCCTCGGCATCGTCACCGCGCTCACGCAGCCCACGCCCGACGACCTGCGCTGGGAGATCGAGCGCACGCGCACGATGACCGACAAGCCCTTCGGCGTGAACCTCACGATCCTGCCGGCCGTGAAGCCGCCGCCCTATGCGGAGTACGTGCAGGCCATCATCGACAGCGGCGTGAAGATCGTCGAGACCGCGGGCAACAGCCCGAAGGACTTCATCGCGGCGCTGAAGCAGCACGGCGTGAAGATCGTCCACAAGTGCACCTCGGTGCGCCATGCGCTCTCGGCCGAGCGCAACGGCGTCGATGCGGTGTCGGTGGACGGCTTCGAGTGCGCGGGCCATCCGGGCGAGGACGACGTGCCCGGCCTGGTGCTGCTGCCGGTGGCGGCGCGCAAGCTGCGCATTCCGATCATCGCCTCGGGCGGCATCGCCGACGGGCGCGGCATGGCGGCGGCGCTGGCGCTGGGCGCCGAGGGCATCAACATGGGCACGCGCTTCTGCGTGACCAAGGAAGCGCCGATCCACGACAACATCAAGCAGGCGCTGGTGGAGGCGACCGAGCGCGACACCAAGCTGATGTTCCGCACCCTGCACAACACTGCGCGCGTGTTCCGCAACGCCATCTCCGAAGAAGTGGTGGCCACCGAGAACCGACCGGGCGGCTGCGAGTTCGAGGACGTGCGCCCGCTGGTGGCCGGCGCGCGCGGACGTGCGGCGCTGGAGTCTGGAGAGGTGCACAACGGCGTGGTCTCGGCCGGGCAGTGCATCGGGCTGATCGACGACATTCCGACTTGCGCGGAACTGCTGGAACGCATGGTGCGCGAGTGCCGTGAGCATCTGGACCGGGCCCGGGGCTGGATGGACTGAAGCCCTCCACTCACTCGCATCCGGGGGCGCTCAGGCCGACGGGGTACCTTGCTCCGCGAATGTCCCCCGGCCTTCGGCCTCCTCCTTAATTTCGCTGCGCAAGGCACCCCATCGGCCTGAGCGTTGAGAGCCGCTGCCGACTGGCACAGCGCGGCTCACGAGGCGCATGTGCAGCGCATTGCGGAAGCTGCATTAGTTCGCAGTCTGCGCGACTTCGTGCTGTGGCAGCGGCTTCTTTGCCGGCTTCTTCTCTAGAGTGAATGCCCCTGTCACTCGATGCCCCGCCAAGGGGAGCAGAAAGGCCCGCACACCAATCCACAACCCAGATGTTTGAAGGCTGCTTGCCTCGCGGCAGGTTATCGGTGCGAAAGCGCCGATGCAGATGCGAGGTATCAAAAGGCGACGGCCAGGGTGTTACGAGCACCCCGGCCGTCTAACCAAGTTCGTGCAAACACCTTGGAAAGGAACGCACAAAAATGGCTACCAAGACTATAGCCCGGCCAACTACGCCGGTAGCTTCCGCAGAAACCGCCCAACAAGACCCGGCGGATCTTCTTGAGAACACCCTTACCCAGCTCGAAGCTCTACTGTGGGTCTGCCACGGGGAAGAGATCGACTGGTGCAGCGGGGATGGGCCTCGGCAGCTGAACAACCTGCTTTGGCTTGCGGCTGAGATGGCTCGGAAGGCGGGGGAGTTGTTTCAGATGAGTGAGAAGGCGCGGCGTGAGGCGCCTGGGGCTGGCGGATAGAGGTTTGTCTGCGGGGTTTGGGTATAGATAGCTGTATTTATCAATACCCTGTTTTCGGGTTTACAAAACCGAAAAATCTGCGGACCATGCATTTTCTTCAGCAAAGGCTTTTAGCGACAACTTACTTAGAAGGAGTGAGGATTGGCACGTTGCACAGCACCTTCGCGCGGACACCGCACCGCATCTGCGGCCGCTGACTGCCCGGCATGTGGTTCTCGCAGCCGGTACAACTACGGAGGCGGCTATGGCAGCGGCTACAGCTCCAGTCCATCCTACGGATCTGGAAACCCGAGTTCCCGCAGCACCAGCGGCGGCGGGAGCGGCGGCGGCGCCAGACCGCGATGGTCGCGCGCCGGATCGACTGTCTCGTACACGCCCGCCCAAGTGCAGTCCCTTACGCCCGTCCGGGAGGCCGTCGAACAACGGGCCGCAACCCAGCCCGACTTGCGCGATGTGTTCTTGTGCCACGCATGGGGCGACCGTCAAGGAGCCGCCAGGGAACTGCGCGAGCTACTTGTGGCCGCTGGTGTCAAAGTCTGGTTCAGCGAGGACGACCTTCCGCTGGGAGTGCCGATGATGCGCGCCATCGACAAGGGCCTCGCTGCCTCGCGCATCGGCCTCGTGCTGGTGACGCCTGCGTTGCTGGAGCGTCTGCCTAACGAGAGCGTCGCCGACAAGGAATTGTCGACACTGCTCTCAAAGAATTTACTCTTGCCCATCATTCACAATACGACGTTTGAGGCACTGCTCGAAGTTAGCCCGATGCTGGCCTCCCGAAGTGGCTTGAGCACAAAGGAAGACACCATGGCGGTGATCGCCGCGAAGATTGCCGAACTGGTTCAAGTTCTCAAAGCCGACTGATCCTGAACACTTATCGAGCAACGTTTTAGGAGCCGCAGGTGCCACGGTTCTTGGTTTACAAGCGCACGCATCCTCACGATCCGAGCATTGAGGGGGTGTTCGGCAATCAAGATTGCATGGGCCAAGTCCGTGGATTCAACTACGACGTTGTAGTCGGCATTGGCGGCATCGGTGCTGAGGCGCGCAGCCACGGCATCAATAGGCGCCTGAACTGGATCGGCATCGGACCGATCCTCGGCCCAGACCACGCCAATCGCGGTCACCCAACTTTCACCTTCAAACATTTCGTGTTGCAGGAGCACACTGGCGCCTATTTCGACACGCACTGCCCGCGACTGGCTGAAGCAATGTACGACAGCGGCTGCCGTTTCCGCCTCAATCACACTGCCGAGCACATCCAAGAGTTGAACCGGCTGGTGGCGTGGGCGAAGCGAAAGTCAGGCCCAAGCGGTTTGTACGTCGCACCCGAACTGCTCGCTGAAGCAACTGACGACCATTGCCCTCGGCCAGATTGCACGCCAACGGGCTGCCCCCCGAAACCGCGCCGCCGGCGCGGTGGTGTTTGCTGAAAGCTGTTATGACCGCTGCTGCAACTTGCAGTATTGGCCCGGTTGACTTCAAGCTACGGTTTCCGCCGTAGGCGGGGGAACGGGCTCATCGGCCAGCTCATCGAGCACCGCGAACACTCCATCAAGATCGTCGCGATAAAACGCGATGTAGTTCGATGTAAAGACGCATCGCCCGCTGGCGTGCAGGCCTCTTTCCTTGATATGTTCGCGATGCTGTCGCCAATAGCGCGCCATCTCCTTCGCATCTAATCCCCCAGGAAGTTCAGCCTTGGTCGCGACGTAGCCCTCCTCATCACCGCCCGAAAGGAATGAGTTACTTAGATGCCCCAGGCAGTAGTCAAGAAATAGAAGCACGTTGTCCTCGTGGATCTCGGGGTTGAAGCAGGTGCCAAATACGTAGTCATTCATTGCCTTTGCTATGCCACCACTGTCTTCAACGCCATCTTCGTCATAGTGTCCACAGCCGACACCAGAACCGTTTGGGGGACGCAAATTGCTAAGTTGGTAGACCACGAACAACTTGACAATTGAACGCGCTGAAGCGATACGCCGAGCCATCGTATTGTCGGCATGCTCAGACTGAGGGTCGCGCGATGCTTCTTCATTGAGCTTTTCGAAAGCTATGCCGAGGAACGCTTCAGCTAACTCTCCATCTACTTCCGCAAAGAAATTTCGCCGTGAATCGATGTAGGTCTGCTTGAACAGCGCGAACACCTCTTGCGACAGCTTCCTCATTCCCATTAAGGCGAGCTCGCTGACAAGTCCAGACGTTGCAGCCTTCGAATCTTGATGGACGATGAGTGCTGTGTACACGTTGTGCAGTTGACCCTGACGATCAGCAGAGCATTGAAGCCTGAACAACATGAGGTCATGCCAGCCAAGAACGCCACGATCGGGACTCGCAAGTCGCTGAAGCAAGCCTTTCCCTCGATAGGCCTGCTCTCCGAAGATCCGCCACGCAATCTCTATGACGTTTTCAGCGCTGTTTGGGAGGCGTCGCCCAGATGTCCTTCCCCAACCGGCCCGCTCCAACAGTCGCACTAAGGAATAGATTGATCGCTGACGTAATCCTCGGTCGTTATTCTCGAACGCGGAGTACCGCGGCAAATACTCGATGAGCGTGTTCAAGGCGTCTTCAGCCAAAACGCTGGTGAAGTCGTGAGACTCATTGACTAGTACCCGCCAGAACTGATCGTGAGCATGCTCTCCTCGCATCAACTCAAAGTCTGGCGCTTCTAGTACCGAAGCGATAGGTTCGCCCTTTCGCACTCGTTCTACCGCGTCTTGGTACAGAACAAACGTATCTTGCGGCTCAGGAGTTGCGAACCGAACGATGAGCTTGAGGTACGCCTCCAAGTTCCTCAAGTCGCTGCTGTTGAAACACGCGCGAGACCTAAGAACCGACTCCTCCATGTTGTCTCTGCTGCCAATTTCTAGAGTTTCGGCGTCAAACAACTGTGTCAGCAGGAACCACGCGGTTGCTTGCAGTTCGCCCTTCAACTGCGCGAATGCCGCATCATTCTTGAATTCTCGATCCTCGTACGCGCGCCGCAGTGAGAAGGTTCCGCTTCGACCCTCAGTTTCCTCGGCATAAATACGCCGGAACAAGCCCGGATAGTTCAGATGCAGCAACATGAGGTTGATGAGGTCGCGCTTGCTGAAATCGGTTCTGCCCAAGTTGGACTTTTCGATCTGCATCAGGAGCATCGCATTGACGAAGCGCTTCACTTTGCGCAGGTCGCCAACAAGAGGTAGGTAGTTCGCGGCCAGCTTGCTATCCAGTATGTCTGCAAGCTCGTTGAGCACGGCCCCGAGTTTGACCATCGTGTCAGACGGCACCGAGCCAAGTTGGCTTTCATCGTGCTCCCAATCGCGCCGCAAGAAGTCACGAAGACTGGAGCTATCGACGAACAGACTCAGCTTGACTGTCACAAACTTCTCGAGAAACTCGCGTGCCCTAGGACCATCCTCCTTGCTTCCCGCAAGCACTTCAGTGTCATAGCAGAGGACATATGTGGCCTGAGACAGCTTGAATGTCCGCCTCGTTGCGAACAGGACATTGTTTGTGGTCTTCGCGTCCAGGCGATCCAAGTCATCAATGACGATGATTACGCGGCGGTCAATGCGGCGGAGAACTTCGTCAATGTCATCGAGGAGTTCATCGACCGTTTCCTGCGAAGGCTCCATCGACAGCTTGAATCCCAAGAAGGAAAAATCGGCTTTTCCTTTTAAGAGTCGTGAATATCGCGATGCCGCAGGTCTGAATTCTGGGACGAAGACTTCACCTTGAATCGCGGCCGACAGATCGCGGATCAATCGATCTGCGAGATCAGGCTCCGTGGCGTAGCGAAGCGGCTCAAAGCGACAAACAATGACCTTGTCCGCAGCACTTTTCCAATAGCGCTCCGCCAGATTAATGAAGCTTGTTTTCCCCACACCCCATGGACCGTCAACCCCAAAGACCAGTCCTGGATGCGCGCCGCTTGCAAGAACAGTTTCGGCGAACGACTTGGCCTGCGCTTCGCTTGCAAGTAGATCGTCCTTCTTCTCATCAATCTCCTCGTCCGCGATAAAGCGCAGTTGCGGAGCTCGTACTTTCTTTCTCGGCCAATAGTTCTGCAAGATAGGGGACAGGAGTACGAAGCAGAGAAGAATCAGAATAGCCGGAGCCCAATTTGGATCTGCAGATTTGAACGCCGCGTGCATCTTCACAAGCCAAGGCGAAGCTAGTTCATTCGACCAAACTCCGATGACCATCGCCACCAGCAGATCAATCCGACAGCTCTGCCCAATACGTGCGGCAGTCAAGTGCCCATTTCGCTTGAATGCATAAGCTAGGCAAAGTGCAATTCCGGCCAAGATTCCAACGACTTTTATGCAGAGTGCAACTTCGATCAGTCGTGGGGCGAAGTTGGCGCCAAGGTAGAAAGCCAACCGAAATATCTCCGTTCCGACGAAGCCAACAACGAACATCTTGGCGAAAACCAAGAGTTCGGGCATCTTCATGGTTGGTTTCTTAGCTGCCATCAGCTCATCCTCTGTATGTGCTTGGACCGGCCACTCGCATGCTGAGTGGCATCGCGATACACCGCGATTGCGCGGAAGCATAGCTGCCGCTTATAGATATCGGCTTCAGTGCCAAGAGTGGATCTCCAAGATGCACATCATGAAGAACCTCACCCCATCTGTAGAGAACATTGAGCGCAGTCGTGCCAAAGTCGACCGCAACCGGCACCATCCCTTCGAACTTCTGCTTCTCCACCGCCCGTGTCACGCGAAAGCTCAGGCCTCGCACTCATCTGAAATCCGTCGCGGCCGTCGCCCCTCAACCCCACAGCCGCACTCCCCGTGCACAGGGCGCCGGGTACTCCCCGCAGCGAAATAAAGGAGGAGGCCGAAGGCCGGGGGACATTCGCGGAGGGGAGTACCCGGCGCCCTGTGCACACGCCCCGAAAGCCGCTCCAAGAGCCGGCCCGAAGGCCGAGCGGCTAAGGAAACCCCCGATACATGAATGGTCATGGACCCCCTAGCATCGGTAACAGTTTCCCTGTCGAGGTGTACGGAACGCGTCCCGGCGTCCGCCCGGTGACATGGCGTTCGTGCGTGCCTCACTGACCATCCTGCGATGACAACTCCACCCGAGTCCGGCCCCACGCTGGACGCCGCCAGCCCCATTCCCCCTGACATCGAAGCCGCAGACGAACCGACCAAGGTTCCCCTTGCCATCGAGGACTGGCTCACGGTCATCATCATGGGCGCGCTGGCGCTCATCACTTTTGCCAACGTCATCGTCCGCTACTTCACCGATTCTTCCTTCGCCTGGACGGAAGAGTTCTCGGTGTTCCTGATGATCATGCTGGCGCTGGTGGCCGGCTCGGCCGCGGTGGCGCGCGACCGGCACATCCGCATCGAGTACTTCTCCGAAAGCGGCTCGATGGCGCGGCGCAAGCGGCTGGCGCAGTTCGGCGCGCTGATGATCGCGGTGCTCTTCACGCTCATCGGCGCGCTGAGCATCCGCATGGTGTGGGACGACTACCGCTTTGAAGAGACCACGCCCGGCATCGGCTTGCCCGCCTGGTGGTATTCGATGTGGCTGCCCATCGTGTCCTTCGCCATCGCGCTGCGGGCCGTGGGCCTCATGATCCGGCGCGGCCGCAAGACGAACTACGACTCGGACAGCAAGGGCGACGCATCGTGATCGCCACCCTGCTCTTCGTCGCCTTCGTCGTGATGATGCTGGTGGGCGTGCCCATCGGCGCCGCGCTGGGCCTGGCGGGCGCCGCCTGCATCGCGCTGGCCAACAGCGACGCCCAGTGGTTCGGCCTGCTGGCCGTGCCGCAGAACTTCTATGCGGGCCTGGGCAAGTATCCGCTGCTGGCCATTCCGATGTTCGTGCTGGTCGGCTCCATCTTCGACCGCTCGGGCGTGGCGCTGCGCCTCGTGAACTTTGCGATTGCCATCGTGGGGCGCGGCCCGGGCATGCTGCCGCTGGTGGCCATTGCGGTGGCGATGTTCCTCGGCGGCATCTCGGGCTCGGGCCCGGCCAATGCGGCGGCCGTGGGCGCGGTGATGATCGCGGCCATGTCGCGCGCGGGCTACCCCGCGCCCTACTCGGCCAGCGTGGTGGGCGCTGCGGCGGCCACCGACATCCTCATTCCGCCTTCGGTCGCCTTCATCGTCTACTCGGTGCTGGTGCCCGGCGCCTCGGTGCCGGCGCTGTTCGCAGCCGGCATGGTGCCCGGCGTGATGGCGGGCCTGGCGCTGATGATTCCGGCCGTGTGGCTCGCCCGCAAGCACAAGATGGGCGCGCTCGAGGCCACGCTGCCGCGCCCGCCCTTCTGGAAGAGCTTTCGCGAAGCGACCTGGGGGCTGGCGGCGCCGGTGCTTATCCTCGGCGGCATGCGCGCGGGCTGGTTCACGCCCACCGAGGCGGCGGTGGTGGCGGTGTTCTACGGCCTCTTCGTGGGCATGTGCATCCACCGGACCATCAAGGTGCGCGACCTGTTCGTGATCTTGCGCGAGTCGGGCGAACTCTCGGCGGTGATCCTGCTGGTGGTGTCGCTGGCGGGCATCTTCGCGTATTCGCTCTCGACGCTGGGCGTGATCGACCCGGTGACGCGCGCCATCGTGAACTCGGGGCTGGGCGAGTACGGCATCCTGGCGCTGCTGATACTGCTGCTCATCACGGTGGGCATGTTCCTCGACGGCGTGTCGATCTTCCTGATCTTCGTGCCGCTGCTGCTGCCCATCGTGCAGTACTACAAGTGGGACCCGGTGTGGTTCGGCGTGATCCTCACGCTGAAGGTGGCGCTGGGCCAGTTCACGCCGCCGCTGGCGGTCAACCTCATGGTGTCGTGCCGCATCGCGAAGGTGCGCATGGAGGAGACCGTGCGCTGGGTGGGCTGGATGCTGTTCTCGATGTTCGTGGTGATGGTGCTGGTCATCGTCTTCCCCGAACTCGCCTTGTGGTTGCCGCGCAAGCTGGGGTATTGAAATGCAGGCAGCCGAACGCAGAGGGCGCAAAAGTTTCGCGAAGGTCGCAGAAGGAAGACCAAAATTTTTCAGAACTTCTGCGACCTCTGCGAGACCTTTGCGACTTCTGCGTTCGGCTGTTCCGCTGTCCGTTTTTTGACAACGAGGAGATAGATCAGATGAAATTCCGCCGCACCCTGCTCGGCCTCGCAGCCGCAGCCACCGCCCTCGGCATGTTCTCGTCCGGCGCCATGGCGCAGGCGGCCTACAAGCCAGAGTACAAGATGTCGCTGGTGCTGGGCCCGCCCACGCCCTGGGGCCAGGCCGGGAAGATCTGGGCCGACCTGGTGAAGGAGCGCACGCAGGGGCGCATCAACATCAAGCTGTACCCGGGCGTGTCGCTGATCCAGGGCGACCAGACGCGCGAGTTCAGCGCGCTGCGCCAGGGCGTGATCGACATGGCCGTGGGCTCGACCATCAACTGGTCGCCGCAGGTCAAGCAGCTCAACCTGTTCTCCATGCCCTTCCTGATGCCCGACTATGCGGCCATCGACGCGCTCACGCAGGGCGAGGTCGGCAAGGAGATGTTCAAGACGCTCGATAAGGCCGGTGTGGTGCCGCTGGCCTGGGGCGAGAACGGCTTCCGCGAGATCACCAACTCGAAGAAGCCGATCAAGTCGCCAGCCGACATCAAGGGCATGAAGATCCGCGTGGTGGGCTCGCCCATCTACTCCGACATGTTCACCGCGCTGGGCGCCAACCCCACGCAGATGAGCTGGGCCGACGCGCAGCCCGCGCTGGCCAGCGGCGCGGTCGACGGGCAGGAGAACCCGCTCTTCCTGTTCACGGTGCTCAAGATGCAGACGGTGGGCCAGAAGTTCGTGACCACCTGGGGCTACGTGGCCGACCCGCTGGTATTCGTGGTCAACAAGGAAATCTGGGCCTCGTGGACGCCGGCCGACCAGGCCATCGTGCGGCAGGCCGCCATCGACGCGGGCAAGGAAGAGATCGCCATCGCACGCAAGGGTCTGGTGGAAGCCGACAAGCCGGTGCTGAAAGACATCGCCGGCATGGGCGTGACCGTGACCAGCCTCACGCCTGAAGAGCGCGCCGCGTTCGTGAAGGCGACGCGGCCGGTGTACGACAAGTGGAAGTCGACCATTGGCGCCGACCTGGTGGCGAAGGCCGAGCAGGCCATCGCTGCGCGCAAGAAGTAATCCGAGTAATCCCGACAGCCGCCGCGCCTGCTCAGGCGCGGTAGCGGCTGGGGTTCGCTCCGGCCACCTTCTTCATCAGGCGCCGCAGTGCCGTGGCGTCCTGATAGCCCACCGCCCCCGCCACCTGCTCGACCGTCATGCGGCTGGATTCGAGCAGCGCGCGGGCGCGCCGCAGCCGCACGCTCTGCACCAGCGCCTGCGTGCTCTTGCCGGTGGCCTTGTGGATGTGCCGCGAGAGCGTGCGCTCCGACATGCAGAACTCGCGCGCCAGTTCGCTCACTGCAGGCGCCTCGGGCAATGCCGATTCGACGCGCGCCGCGAGCCGCGCCACCAGGTCGTTGCCGCTGGCGAGCACCTCCGCCGCGATGAACGGCGCCTGCGCCTGGCGGCCGTCGATCAGCAGCATGCGCGAGACCAGATCGGTGAGCGCGCTCCCGCAGCGCTCGCGCAGCAGGTGCAGCATCAGGTCGGTCTGCGCGAATGCGGCGCCTGCGGTGACCACGGGGCCGTCGGAGCACACCATGCGGTCGGCATCGACGGTGCAGCCGGGTGCCATGCGTGCTAGCAGCGGGGCGTACCACCATGAGACCGTCGCGCGCCGGCCCTGCAGAAGGCCGGCGGCGTTGAGCAGGAACACTGCCGAGCACGAGGCCGCGACCTGGCCGCCTGCCTTGGCGTGGCGCGCGAGGGCGGCGATGGCCTTGGCTGCGTCGTCGGTTTCGAGGCATCGACGGATCTCGCCCGGTGTGTTGAGGCCGAGCCCCGGCACCACCCAGGTGGAGCGATCGTCGCGCGGGCGCACGGGCAGGCGCGTGGTGTCGAGGCTCATGCCCGCGCGCAACTGCACCGGTCCGCCATGCACCGAGCACAGCCGCCAGCGAGGCGGCGCGACGCCCGCGCGCGGGGCCATCGCTTCGGCTGCTCCGAGGATGTCCATCGTGACCGCGACGCTGGAGTTGAAGGCGCCAGGCAGCACCAGCACGGTGAAGTCATGCATCTGGAGGGTTGGCCGATAAAGCCTCAAAGGAGTCGAATTGGACACTGCCATTGTGGTGAGGCCGAACGTCCAATACAAGCTTCGTGGCTTTCGCAAGACCTGAACGGCAAAGGAACCCCATGTCACAGCAACGCCCCCTGACCGAAGACGACCCGCTCGACGACTTCACCGCGCGCCAGATCACGCTGGACGGCATCGAGAAGAAGGTCTACGTCATGGGCCGGGGCCCGGCCGTGATCGTGATGACCGAGATGCCCGGCATCAGCCCGCACGTGGCGCGCTTCGCGCGCTGGGTGCGCGATGCGGGGTTCAGCGTCTACATGCCGTCGCTCTTCGGCCGCGACGGCGCCGTGCCCGGTGCGGAAGAAGGCATCGCGGTGTTCAAGCGCGCCTGCGTGAGTGCCGAGTTCCGCGCCTTCGCGGCCAACGAGTCGAGCCCGGTCACGCAGTGGCTGCGCGCGCTGGCGCGGCTCGCGCACGCGGAGTGCGGCGGGCCCGGGGTCGGCGCGATCGGCATGTGCTTCACGGGCAACTTCGCGCTTTCGATGATGCTGGAGCCCGCGATGCTCGCGCCGGTGATGTGCCAGCCCTCGCTGCCGATGGACAAGCCCGAGGCGATGAATATGGCGCCTGAAGAGCTGGCTGCAGTGCGCGAACGGCTGGAACGCGAAGACCTGACCGTCATGGCCTACCGCTTCGAGGGCGACAGGCACTGCAGGGCGCAGCGCTTTGCGGCCTTCTCTCAAGCGCTGGGCGAACGCTTCGTCGCGCGCGTGCTGCCCGACAGCGCGGCCAACACCCGGACGCCGCCCTTCTTCGCACAGGTGGTGGCGAGCCCGCACAGCGTGGTGACAGCGCACCTGATCGACGAGGTGGGACAGCCCACGGTGGCTGCGCGCGACGAGATACTGGCTTTCTTCGCGCGGCGGCTGCGGCCTGATTCGAACAGGGACTGAGCAAGCGGCGTTTTCGCAACAGGCGGTGCACGGCTTCGGGCCGCCGCAGATGAAACCTCTGCGCGTGCTTTGCGCACTTTCCGATTCGGTTGCGCGCGGGCTCTAAAGCCTTGGTCTACGCAACGTTGCGGGTGCTCGCGCAGCAGCCGAAAATGCGTGCGCGATCAGGTGTCCGCGGCGGGTGTTGCTCTGGCAGACTGACTTGAAAGGCGCACTCTTCTTCAGCGCCTGCAAGGAGGTTCCTTCATGCATTCCAGGGCTGCTGCAGCGGCAACGCCGTCGTCATTGCCATCGCGCCTCGCGGCGACGATCTTCCCGATTCTTCTTCTCGGACTCGCCGCCCTCTTGACCACCAGCCTCATCGCCCCGAAGGCCCACGCCGCCGACGCCAGCACTGCCGCCACTACAGCGGCCACGACGCACACGCTCATCATCGACACCGACCCCGGCGCCGACGATGTGATCGCGCTGCTCTTCGCCATGGCGTCGCCCGAGCAGCTGAAGATCCAGGCGCTCACCACCGTGGCCGGCAACGTGCCGCTTGCCAAGACCTCGCGCAACGCACGCCTGGCGCGCGAGTGGGCGAAGCGGCCCGACATCGCCATCTACGCCGGCGCACCCCGCCCGCTGCTGCGCACGCCGATCTACGCGGCCGACATCCACGGCAGCGAAGGCATCACCGGCGTGAAGGTGCATGAGCCCAGCCAGCCGCTGGCCGACGGCAACGCGGTCGACTACCTGATCCGCACGCTGCGCGCCGCGCCCGAGAAGAGCGTGACGCTCGCGATGCTCGGCCCCGAGACCAACCTCGCGCTCGCACTCACCCAGGCACCCGACATCACGCGCGGCCTGCGCGAGCTGGTGCTCATGGGCGGCGCGCACTTCAACGGCGGCAACATCACGCCCACGGCGGAGTTCAACGTGTTCGCCGATCCGCACGCGGCCGAGATCGTGCTCAAGAGCGGCGTGCCCATCACCATGCTGCCACTGGACCTGACGCACAAGGTGCTCACGAGCCCCGAGCGCATCGCAAAACTGCGCGGCCTGGGCAACCAGGCCGGCAGGACGGTGGCCGACATCCTCGACGCCTACGTGCAGCACGACATGCAGTACTACGGCCTGCCCGGCGGCCCGGTGCACGACGCCACCGTGATCGCCTACCTGCTGCAGCCCTCGCTCTTCAGAGGCCGCAAGGTGAACGTGGAAGTCGACAGCCGCGAAGGCCTTGGCTTCGGGCAGACGGTGGTCGACTGGTACGGCGGGCTGAAGAAGCCGGCCAACGTGAACTGGATCGCGGAAGGCGATGCGCAGGGATTCTTCGATCTGCTGACGCAGAGGATTTCGCGGTTGCCTTGACGGTCCCTGCTTCAGATCGCCGCTTCGCCTTCGCGCGAAGCCTTCAGCCCGGAATGTTCGGCTCCACCAGCTGAGCCAGGGAAACCAGCGACTCCTGCCACCCCAGGTAGCACATCTCCGTCGGGATCATTTCGGGAATGCCTTCCTGCACGATCGAGACGTCGGTGCCGCAGGACACCTCGATCAGCACCACGGTGGTCTTCATCGTGCCCGGAAGGTTCGCGTCGTCGAAGGCCGCGTCGTAGGCGATGCGCTTGCCCGGAACGAGTTCGAGGTACTTGCCGCCAAACGAATGGCTGTTGCCGGTACCGAAGTTGGTGAATGACATGCGCCAGGCGCCGCCCACCACCAGCTCCATCGCGTGGACCTTGCCGACGAAGCCGAAGGGCGGCAGCCAGCGCTCGAAGGCGCCGGGCTGGACGAATGCGCGGTAGACCTTGTCCGGCGAGGTACGAAGGACGCGATGCAGACGGACGGTGTTGGTAGCCATGATTGATTGCTCCTGAAGAAAATCGAGGACGACCCTCGATAGCACGTCGGATGAGCCTGATGAAAATCGACAGGCGCCGAGATCAGGGAAAACCCGTAGCCGCAAGACATAGCCTGGCCGAAAGCAAGAAAGCCGCGCTGCCCGAGGACAGCGCGGCTTTTGCTTCCTGGCCTTGCGGCAGCCGATCAGTGCTGCAGGATCTTGTTGAGGAAGTCCTTGGTGCGCGGCTGGCGGTTTTCGGGGTGGCCGAAGAACTCGTCCTTCGAGCAGTCTTCCAGGATGCGGCCGCCCACGTCGATGAAGATCACGCGGCTGGCGACCTTGCGGGCGAAGCCCATTTCGTGCGTGACCACCATCATGGTCATGCCTTCCTTGGCGAGGTTCACCATCACGTCGAGCACTTCGCCGACCATCTCGGGGTCGAGCGCCGAGGTGGGCTCGTCGAACAGCATGACGATGGGGTCCATCGACAGCGCACGGGCGATGGCCACGCGCTGCTGCTGGCCGCCGGAGAGCTGGCCCGGGAACTTGTCCTTGTGCGCCATCAG
Source organism: Variovorax sp. 278MFTsu5.1 (assembly GCF_048305045.1). NCBI lineage: Bacteria > Pseudomonadati > Pseudomonadota > Betaproteobacteria > Burkholderiales > Comamonadaceae > Variovorax > Variovorax sp. 278MFTsu5.1. The sequence continues at coordinate 1,025,182 of NZ_CP157622.1, read as the reverse complement.
TCCCACGCGGTCGAGCATCTTCAGGCCGCGGGTCTTGGCTTCGTCGGCCGAGCGGCCGAGCACCTTGATCTGGGCGATGGTGAGGTTCTCGGTCACCGACAGGTGCGGGAACAGCTCGAAGTGCTGGAACACCATGCCGACCTTGGAGCGCAGCTTGGGCAGGTTGGTCTTGGGGTCGTGCAGCGGGATGCCGTTGACGGTGATCTCGCCCTTCTGGAAGGGCTCGAGCGCGTTCACGGTCTTGATGAGCGTGGACTTGCCGGAACCCGACGGGCCGCACACTACCACCACGTCGCCCTTGGCGATGCTGACGGAGCAGTCGTTGAGCACCTGCACCGGGCCGTACCACTTCGATACGTTCTTGATTTCGATCATTTTTTCGGACATTTCTTTCTCCGGTTAGCCACTCAAACTGTCAGCGGATGATGGCGATTTTCTTGTGCAGGCGTTTCACCAGCCAGGAAAGGGCGTAGCACATGACGAAGTACACGACGGCGGCCAGCAGGTAGGCCTCTTCAGGACGGCCGAAGTTCTTGCCGGCGGTCTCGAAGCCCTTGAGCAGGTCGTAGGCGCCGATGGCGTAGACCAGCGAGGTGTCCTGGAACAGGATGATGGTCTGCGTGAGCAGCACCGGCAGCATGTTCCGGAAGGCCTGGGGCAGGATGACCAGCTTCATGTTCTGGCTGTAGGTCATGCCCACGGCCATGCCGGCGAAGACCTGCCCGCGCGGGATCGACTGGATGCCGGCGCGCATGATCTCGGAGAAGTAGGCCGCCTCGAAGCAGATGAAGGTGATGACGGCCGAGGTTTCGGCCCCGATGGGGCGGCCGATCACGAAGGGCACCAGCAGGAAGAAGCCCAGGATCACCATCACCAGCGGCACGGAGCGCATGCCGTTGACGTAGGCCGCGGCGGGAAAGTCCAGCCACTTCTTGCCCGACAGGCGCATGAGCGCCAGCAGGGTGCCGAAGAAGATGCCGCCCAGCGTGGCCACGGCCGTCAGGATGACGCTGAAGTAGAAGCCTTTCAGCACATAGGTGCTGATGAGGCTCCAGTTGTAGAAGGAAAAGTCGAGACCCATCATGTCAGTGGCCTCCCGTACCGCCGGCGGCGACGAAGCCCGGCACGCGCACCTTGCGCTCGATGAAGGTCATGATGCGGTTGATCAGCATGGCGCTGATGACGTAGAGAGCGATCACGCCGATGTAGATCGGGATCTGGGCCGAGGTCTCTTCACCGGCCTGCAGGTAGAACTGCGTGAGCTCGGGAATCGACACCGCGAAGGCCACCGACGAATTCTTGAAGATGTTCATCGACTCGCTGGTCAGCGGCGGCATGATGATCCGGTATGCCATGGGCAGCAGCACGAAGCGGTAGTACTGCGGCGTCGTGAAGCCCACGGCCATGCCCGCGTAGCGCTGGCCGCGCGGCAGCGCCTGGATGCCCGAGCGCAATTGCTCGGCGATACGCGCCGAGGTGAAGAAGCCCAGCGCGCAGACCACCAGCACGAAAGGCGGCAGGTCGCGCATCGGCGGGATCATCTTGGGCAGCACGAAGTACCAGATGAACACCTGGACCAGCAGGGGGACGTTGCGGAACAGCTCCACCCACGCGTTGCCGAACCGGACCAGCCAGGGGCTGTCGGGCAGCGTGCGCAACGTGCCGATGATCGAGCCCACGACCAGCGCCAGGAACAGGGCCGTGAGCGCCACGCTCACGGTCCAGCCCCATGCAGTCAACATCCATTGCAGATAGGTCTGGTCCGATCCGCGTGCGAAGCAGCTTGCGACCACTTCATTGGTGAGCGTGTCCTGGCAAAAGACCGACATGTCCAGGTTCAGCATCCATCCTCCTTCGCGGGTCAGGGCCCGCGCCCATTGCATCGAAAAGCCCGCGTCGGCAGGGTGCCGCGCGGGCTTGGCTTTTCAGGTCTCGCGACGCCTTACTTGGGGGCGTAGGCTTCCATGGGCTTGTCGTTCGGGTTGGCCCATGCGGCCTTGGTGCCTTCCGAAGCCGGCATGTTCAGGTTGACGTTGTTCGGGGGGATCGGCTGCATGAACCACTTGTCGTACAGCTTGGCCAGCGAGCCGTCCTTGATCTGGCGCACGATGCTGTCGTCGACGGCCTTCTTCAGCTTGGCGTCGCCCTTGGGCAGCATGCAGGCGATGGGCTCGACCGACAGCACTTCGCCGACGATCTTGAAGTCCTTGGGGTTCTTCGACTTGGCGGCGTTGGCGGCCAGGATGGAGCCATCCATCACGAAGGCATCGGCGCGGCCCGATTCGAGCAGCAGGAAGCTGTCGGCGTGGTCCTTGCCCATGACTTCCTTGAAGTCGACGCCTTCGGCGCGCTTGTTCTTGCGCAGCGTCTGGACCGAGGTGGTGCCGGTGGTGGTGGCCACGACCTTGCCCTTCAGGTCGGCGATGCCGTTGATGCCGGAATTGGCCTTGGTGAGGATACGGATTTCTTCCACGTAGGTGGTGTAGGCGAAATCGACGTCCTTCTGGCGGGCCGCGTTGTTGGTGGTGGAGCCGCACTCGAAGTCGATGGTGCCGTTCTGGACCAGGGGCACGCGGTTCTGCGAGGTGATCACCTGGTAGTTGATGGTCAGGGGCTTGCCGAGGTCCTTGCTCAGGTCCTTGATGATGTTCTCGGCCATTTCGGTGTGGAAGCCGACGTACTTGCCGCCGCCCAGGGTGTAGGCCAGGCCGGAAGAGTCACGCACGCCGAGGTTGACTGCGCCGCGCTCCTTGATCTTGGCGAGGGTATCGGTGGCCTGCGCGAACGCGCCGGTTGCCACGAACGCCGTCACTGCCAGCGCGAGCAATTGCTTTTTCATCAGAAGACTCCTTGGGAAATAGACAGAAAGAAACAAATTCTAGACACACACCGTGCTTGGGCACATCGGTAACCACCCCGGTGCACGGCACACTGAATGTGCAGTTTCGCGCAGGGGTGGGCGCCCGTCTGGTGCGAGGGCCTCTTCATGACGCCGATGGCAGGGGGTTAGCAGCCTTCGTGCCTGTCGGCACGGCCGCGGGGGGAACGGGTGCGGCCAATCTTACAGGTTGCGTCAGGTTCTCCGGCACCAGCAGCGCGTCCATCTCGGCACGGGTCATGATGCCCAGCGACTCGGCCACCAGGTCGATCGGACCGCCCGTGGCCAGGGCGGTCTTGGCGATGAGCGCGGCCTTCTCGTAGCCGATGAGCGGGTTCAGCGCCGTGACCAGCGTGACCGACTCGCGCACCCGCTTCGCAAGGAACTCGCGGTTGGCCTCGATGCCTTCCACGCAGTTGTGCTGCAGCGTGGTGCACGCGCGGCCCAGGTGCTGGATGCTCTTGAAGAGGCTCCAGCCCATGATCGGCTCGAAGGCGTTGAGCTGCAGCTGGCCGGCTTCGGATGCCAGCGTCACGGTGATGTCGTTGCCGATGACCTCGAACGCCACCTGGTTCATGACTTCCGGGATCACCGGGTTGACCTTGCCCGGCATGATCGACGAGCCCGCCTGCCGCGCCGGCAGCCGGATCTCGCCGAAGCCGGCCTGAGGGCCGCTGGAGAGCAGCCGCAGGTCGTTGCAGGTCTTGCTGAGCTTGGTCGCCACGCGCTTGAGCACGCCCGACAGCTGCACGAAGGCGCCCGTGTCCTGCGTGGCCTCGACCAGGTTGGCGGCCTGCTTCAGCGGCACGCCGGTCTGCTCGGCGAGGTACTGGCAGGCCAGGTTCGCGTAGCCGTGCGGCGCGTTGATGCCGGTGCCGATGGCGGTGGCGCCGAGGTTGATTTCCTCGATGAGGGCGCGCGCCTCGCGCAGGCGGGCCTCGTCCTCCTCGATCATGACGGCGTAGGTCAGGAACTCCTGGCCCAGCGTCATGGGCACGGCGTCCTGCAACTGGGTGCGGCCGATCTTGAGGATGTCCTTGAACTCCAGCGCCTTGGCCTCGAAGGCGCGGCGCAGCGAAGCCATCGACTCGAGCAGCCGGCCGATGGCGAACCACAGCGCCAGGCGCACCGCGGTGGGGTACACGTCGTTGGTGCTCTGGGAGGCGTTGACGTGGTCGTTGGGGTGCAGCACGTCGTAGCGCGCCTTCTCGTGGCCCAGCTTCTCCAGCGCGAGGTTGCAGATGACCTCGTTGGCGTTCATGTTGGTCGAGGTGCCGGCGCCGCCCTGGATCACGTCGACCACGAACTCGTCGAGCAGCTTGCCCTCGACGATGTCGTCGCAGGCCAGGATGATGGCCGCGGCGCGGTCGCGGTCGATGGCGCCGAGGTCGGCGTTGGCCCGGGTGGCGGCCTTCTTCACGTAGGCCAGCGCGCGCACCAGGTCGGGCATGGCCGAGATGCGGGTGCCGGAGATGGGGAAGTTCTCGACCGCTCGCGCCGTATGCACGCCCCAGTAGGCGATGGCGGGGATCTGCTTCTCGCCGAGGAAGTCGTGTTCCGTCCTGAAATTGGAGCTCATGGGAGGTTCCTCGGCTTAAAAAAAAGCACGCGCAGGGCGCGTGCCGTGGGTTGGGATCGTGACAGCGAAAAGCAGCCGCGACTGTAGTGGCGCCGGATTCGGTGCGCCAATGCCTTTTGCGGGAGGGCCTATGCGCGGCATTTATAGATTGTGCGATGCACAAATTCCGGTGAAGCCGCCCTGGCGTCAGCGCTGCGGCTGGGTGCCGACGAGATAGGACCACAGCGCATCGGCCGTGCGCTTGGGCTGCAGGGTGTCGGCCGCCTTCAGCGCGGCGCGGCCGGCGCCGGCCTTGAGCGGAGCCGGTGTGCCGGGGCGCTCCCGGTACGCGCGGATCTCCATGGTCGCCTCCAGGCTGTCGATCTCCGGCGGCAGCGCGCTCACCAGCTTGCGCGCCTTGATCTCCTTGCGCACCGCGCTCTGCGGCAGGAAGGCGATGCCGTGTCCTTCGAGCGCCATCACCTTCAGGCCCTCGGCCATGTCGGTCTCGTAGACCCGGTCGAGGTGGATGGCGGTGCCCGATTCCTTCAGCAGCTGGTCGACCACGCGGCCCAGGTAAGCGCCCGGCGCATAGCCCAGGTACGGGAGCGGCTGGCCCGGGCGGCCCGGCAGGCGGTAGCGCGGCGCGCCCTCGGCGTCGGCCTTGACCCAGGGGGCCACGGTTTCCTGGCCGAGGCTGACCATCTCGTACTTGTTGGCGTCGAGCTGCAGCGGCTGCGAGGGGTGGTGGTAGGCGATCAGCAGGTCGCAGCTGCCTTCGACGAGGCGCAGCACCGCGTCGTGCACGTTGAGCGCGATCAGCCGGCTCTTGATGGGCCCGAAATGCTCCCTGAGGCTCGTCACCCAAGAGGGGAAGAAGGTGAAGGCCAGCGTGTGCGGCACCGCGATCTCGATCACGTCCTGCCCGGCGGCCGAGTGGCCGCGCAGCATGGCGCGGGTGCTCTGCAGCGACTGCAGCATCTCGATGGCCTGGCTGTAGAGCGTCTGCCCCGCAGGCGTGAGCCGGGTCGGGTACGAGCTTCGGTCCACCAGGTCGGTGCCGGCCCAGCCTTCGAGCGCCTGGATGCGGCGGGAGAACGCCGGCTGCGTCACGTGCCTCAACTGGGCCGAGCGGCTGAAGCTGCGGGTTTCCGCAAGGCTGATGAAGTCTTCGAGCCACTTTGTTTCCATACGCGGCGATTATGCGAGCGCCGCGCCATACTGGGCGCCCCCTCCTTTTCCCTCATCCGCCATGCCTCAAGCCGACCTGCTCGACCTCAGCGCCACCGAACTCTCCCGTCGCATCGCCGCGCGCGAGGTGTCCTGCCGGGAACTGATGCAGGCCTCGCTGGCCCGCATCGAGGCGCTGAACCCGCGCTTCAACGCCATCGTGTCGCTGCGCGATCCGCAGCAGTCGCTGGCCGAGGCGGACGAGCGCGACGCCGAGCTGGCACGTGGCGAACGGCGCGGCTGGATGCACGGCTTTCCGCTGGCGGTGAAGGACCTGAGCCATGCCGCAGGCCTGCCGACCTCCATGGGTTCGCCGCTGTCCCCGCGCTCCGCCGCCCGCGCAGACAGCCTGCACGTGGCGCGCGCCAGAGCCGCCGGCGCCATCGTCATCGGCAAGACCAACACGCCCGAGTTCGGGCTCGGCTCGCACACCTACAACCCGGTGTTCGGCATCACCCGCAACGCCTACGCGCCCGAGCGCAGCGCGGGCGGCAGCAGCGGCGGTGCGGCCGTGGCGCTGGCCCTGGGCATCCTGCCCGTGGCGGACGGCAGCGACATGATGGGGTCGCTTCGCAACCCGGCGGCCTTCAACAACGTGATCGGCATGCGGCCCTCGCGCGGGCGCGTGCCGGGCAACCCCGACGAGGAACTCTTCTTCCAGCAGCTGGGCTGCGAAGGCCCGATGGCGCGCACGGTGGAAGACGCGGCGCGGCTGCTGGCCGTGCAGGCGGGCTTCGACGCGCGCGTGCCGCTGTCGTCGCCGCACGCCCTGACCTCGCCTGACGAACTGCGGCTGGAGGGCGACGCCAAGGGCCTGCGCATCGGCTGGCTCGGCAGCATCTGGCCCGACCTGCCGCTGGAAGCCGGCATCCGCGAACTCGGCGAGAAGGCACTCGGCACCTTCCGCGACATCGGCTGCGAGGTCGAGCCCTGCACGCTCGACGTGCCTCGCGAGCACAACTGGAGCGCCTGGCTGCGACTGCGGCAGCTGCTGGTGGGCGGCAAGCTGGGCGCCTACCTGAGCGATCCGAAGCTGTTCGCGCAGCTCAAGCCCGAGGCGCAATGGGAGATCGAGCAGAGCCGGCACCTCGACGCGGCCTCGCTCTACCAGGCTTCGGTGTACCGCTCGAACGTGTACCGTGCCTTTCTCAAGCTCTTCGAGCGCTTCGACTTCGTGCTGGCGCCGACGGCGCAGGTCTTTCCCTTCGACGCCGAGCTGCACTGGCCTTCCGAAGTGGCCGGCGTGAAGAGCGACACCTATCACCGCTGGATGGAGATCGTCACGCCCTTCACGCTGGCAGGGCTTCCGACGCTCAACGTGCGCGCGGGTTTCGGCGAAGGCGGGCTGCCGATGGGACTGCAGCTGGCGGGGCCGATCTATTCGGACCTCGAGGTGCTGCGGCTCGGGCATGCGTATGACCAGGCATGCGGCTGGGCGGCGCGCCGCCCCTCGGTATTGGCTTGACTCCCTCCCCCGGCGGGGGAAGGAGCAGATGCATCAGATCGGCGTGACGACGCCGCGCCCCGCGAAGTGCCCTTCGGCATTCGCGAGGAAGTGGTCCACCGACTTCTGCGTCGCCTCGGGCGACCAGCCCGCCATGTGCGGCGTGAGCAGCACGTTGTCCAGCCCGATCAGCGGCTCGGGCCGCTTCGGCTCGCTCTCGTACACGTCGAGGCCTGCACCGGCGATGCGGTTCTCGCGCAGCGCCGCGGCCAGCGCCTCGGTGTCGACCACGCTGCCGCGGCCGATGCTCACTACGTAGCCCCGCGGCCCCAGCGCGTCGAGCACTTCGGCATTGACCAGGTGCTTCGTCGCCGGTCCGCCCGGCGCGGCCAGCACGAGGAAGTCGGCCCATGCGGCGAGCGACTTCAGGTCGTCGAAGTAGCGCTGCGCCGCGCCCTCCTTCGGCTTGCGGTTGTGATAGCCCACTTCCATGTCGAAGGCCGCGGCGCGCTTGGCGATCTTCTGGCCGATGGTGCCCATGCCCAGGATGCCCAGCTTCTTGCCCGACACGTTCGGCGGCTGCGGGATCGCTTCGCGCCACACGCCTTCGCGGCACAGCCGGTCGAGCTTGCGGAACTCTCGCACGATGCCGATCAGGAGGCCGAAGGCATGGTCGGCCACGCAGTCATCGTTGGTGCCGGCACCGTTGGCGGTCGCGATGCCGCGGGCGCGCGTCACCTCGAGCGGCACGCCTTCGTAGCCCGCGCCCATGCAGCAGACCAGCTCCAGCGCGGGCATCGCGTCGATCTCCTCGGGCGTGATGCCGATCACGCCGATGGTCAGCACCGCACGAAACTTCCTGCCGTGCTCGGCAATGGCAGCCGCGCGCTGCCCGGGGTCGAAGGCGTAGGTCATGTCGTAGACCTCGGCGATCTGGGCCTGGTGGGCGCTCGAGAGGCTGTTGAGCACCAGCAGGGGTATCTTGTTCGGCACGTCTGAACTCCTGGAATCGATAAAAAAGAAGGAACGGATGATCGCGCTACATCAGCGGTGCTGCTTCGCTCTTCTGCAAAGCCCACATCTGCGCGTAGCGCCCCTGCTTCGCGAGCAGCTGCGCATGCGTGCCGCGCTCGACGATCACGCCGCTTTCAAGCACCAGGATCTCGTGCGCATCGACCACCGTCGACAGCCGGTGCGCAATGACCAGCGTGGTCTTGCCCTGCGCGGCATTCTTGAGTTCGGACTGGATCGCGCGCTCGTTGGCCGAGTCGAGCGCCGAGGTGGCCTCGTCGAAGATCACGATCGGCGGATTCTTCAGCAGCGTGCGGGCGATGGCCACGCGCTGCTTCTCGCCGCCCGAGAGCTTCAGGCCGCGCTCGCCCACCGTCGTTTCGTAGCCCTTGGGCGTGGCGACGATGAAGTCGTGGATGCGCGCGGCGCGGGCGGCGGCTTCCACCTCTTCACGCGTGGCGCCCGGGCGGCCGTACGCGATGTTGTATTCGACGGTGTCGTTGAAGAGCACCGTGTCCTGCGGAACGATGCCTATGGCCTTGCGCACGCTCGACTGCGTCACTTCGCGGATATCCTCGCCACCGATGGTGATGCGGCCTTGCTGCACGTCATAGAAGCGGTACAGCAGCCGCGCCAGAGTCGACTTCCCCGAGCCCGAGGGGCCGACCACGGCCACCGTCTTGCCGGCCGGGATCTCGAAGCTCACGTGCTTGAGGATGGGCCGCGCGGGCTCGTAGGCGAAGCTCACGTCCTCGAAGCGCACCGTGGCATCCACGCCGGCCAGCGGCTGCGCGCCGGGCGCGTCGCGCACCTCGCGCTCCTTTTCCATCAGCACGAACATCTTGTCGAGGTCGGTCAGGCTCTGCTTGATCTCGCGGTAGATCACGCCCAGGAAATTGAGCGGAATGTAGAGCTGGATCATGAAGGCGTTGACCATCACCAGGTCGCCCAGCGTCATGCGCCCGTCGACCACGCCCGAGGTCGCGCGCCACAGCATCAGCACCAGGCTGATCGCGATGAGCGCCTGCTGGCCGGTGTTGAGCATGCTCAGCGTGCGCTGGCTCTTGATGGCGGCCTTGCGGTAGCGGTCGAGGCTGGCGTCGTAGCGGCCGGCCTCGAAGTCCTCGTTGTTGAAGTACTTGACGGTCTCGTAGTTCAGGAGCGAATCGACCGCGCGGCTCTGCGCCACCGAGTCGAGCTCGTTCATGGTCTTGCGGAACTTCGTGCGCCACTCGGTCACGGTGACGGTGAAGACGATGTACAGCACCAGCGCCGCCACCGTGATCCACACGAAGAAGGCATCGAACTTCACGCCCAGGATGGTGAGCACCAGGACCAGCTCGATGATGGTGGGCACGATGCTGTAGAGCGACATCGAGATCAGCGAATGCACGCCGCGCGTGCCGCGCTCGATATCGCGCGTCATGCCGCCGGTCTGGCGCTCCAGATGGAAACGCAGGCTCAGCGAATGCAGGTGGCGGAACACCTCCAGCGCGATCTGCCGGGCCGTGCCCTCGGTGGCCTTGGCGAAGATCAGCTCGCGCAGTTCGCTGAACAGCGAGGTCGAGAAGCGCAGCAGCCCGTAGGCCAGCAGCAGCCCGATGGGCACGATGAGCAGCGCCTGGGCCAAGTCCGGAGCACCGGGCTTGGGCGTCATCGTGTCGACCAGGTTCTTCAGCAGCACCGGCACGCCGACGTTGGCCACCTTGGCGCCGACCATGAAGGCCAGCGCGGCGAGCACGCGCCACTTGTACTGCCAGAGATAGGGGAACAGCCGGCGCAGGGTCGCCCAGTCGGAGCGATCGCCTGCGGGTGCCGGCGCCTGGCCGCCGGCGGCGTGGGAGGAAGGAAGGGCTTCGCCGCTGCGGCGCATGGGGGACAATCGTGGTTGCTTGTTTGTTCCAGATTGTGCCCATGTCAGATACTTCCAGTGCCGCCTCCACGGCCGCCGCCACCCTCAAGAGCCTGCCCACGGACATGGAGCTGGTGCTCAAGGTCATTCCGATGCCGGCGGACTGCAACGCCAACGGCGACATCTTCGGCGGCTGGGTCATGGCCCAGTGCGACCTGGCCGGCTCCGTCATCCCCGCGCGCTACGCCAAGGGCCGGCAGGCCACGGTGGCGGTCAACGAGTTCATCTTCAAGCAGCCGGTGCGCCTGGGCGACATCCTGTCGTTCTATTCGAAGCTGGTGCGCATCGGCCGCACGTCGGTCACGGTCATGGTCGAAGTCTTCGCCGAGCGCTTCCGCGCCCAGGGCGAGTACATCAAGGTGACGCAGGCCACCTTCACCTACGTGGCCATCGACGACAACGGCCGTCCGAGGCCGATCGAGAAACCGGACGCCTGATTCGCGGCTGAAGGAGCCGGACAGCCGAACGCAAAGGGCGCGAAGGTTTCGCGAAGGACGCGAAAGAAAAACCAGATTTCTTTGGATTTCTTCTGCGATCTCTGCGGAACCTTCGCGCCCTCTGCGTTCGGCTGTCCGCTCCCCCGAAACCTCAAACCCCAGGGTCGCGCACTCGCTCGAAGCGTTCGAACTCGCGGTTGACCCACCGCCCGTCGCGCCGCTCCACACGGCGGATGTACACCGTCTGCACGATGTCGCGCGTGTGGGCGTCAATCTCGACCGGGCCGCGCGGGCTCTCCAGCTTCAGCCCGCGGAACGCATCCACCAGCCGCTCTCCGCCCGCGTTGCCGCGTGCGGCCGGCGAGGTCATCGCGGCGTCGATGGCCTCCAGCGCGTCGTGCGCCGCGACCGCGAAATAGCCGGGCCGCAGATGGCTGCCGTATTCGGTCTCGAAGACGCCGGTGAAGCGCCGGTTGGCCGGCGAGTCGTGGGCGAAGGAATAGTGGTGGCTGGTGACAAGGCCGTCGGCCAGCTCGCCGATGCCTTCCAGGTAGTGGTCGTCGGTGGCGTCGCCCGTGGCCAGCAGGCGGATGCCGGTGTCGGCCATGCCCCGGTCGCGCCAGAACTTGAGGAAGGTGGCCGGCATCTGCCCCGAAGGCAGGAAGAAGAACACCGCCTGCGGCTTCAGTTCGCGCAGCCGCAGCATGTAGGCCGAGTAGTCCAGCGTGGCCAGCGGCACCCGCAGCATCGCGCCGATGCGGCCGCCGCCCGCGGTGAAGCCCGAGACGAAGGCGCTCTCGGCATCGACGCCCGAGGCGTAGTCGGCCACCACGGTGCAGACGTCGCGCAGCCCCTGCTGCAGCGCCCATCGGGCCAAAGGCATCGTGACCTGCCCGATGGTGAATGACACGCGTACCGCATACGGGCAGCGCGCCGTGATGCCCGAGGACGCCGCGTTCATCACGATCAGCGGCAGCCTGGCCTGCGTGGCGACGTTGCCGACGGCATAGGCGTTGGAACTGAAGTCCAGGCCCGCGAGCAGTTCGACGCGCTCGCTTTCCACGAGGTCGAGCGCCTGGCGGCGGGCCTGGTCGGGCGCACTGCCCGGCACGTCGCGCCGCAGCAGTTCGACCGGCCTTCCGGCGATGTGCTGGTTGTGCGCCGCGAGCCACACGGACATGCCGGCATCGAACTGCCGGCCGCCGCCCGCGTAAGGGCCGGACCATGAACCGATGACGCCGATGCGCAGCGGCCGGATGCGCGCCAAGGCCAGCGAGGGGGCGGCCAGGGTGCCGGCCAGCAAACCTAAAGTACGCCTGCGCGAGATGCCGAATGCTACTTTTTCAGTAGCATCATTTGCCCGGTGGACGGGCGTCTTGAGCGTTCTTGTCTCCGAGGCTTGCACGCAGGACAGTGTAAGCGTGCAAGCCCCGGAAGGCGCTTCCGACCCTTGTCAGACCTTGGAGAAATCCGGCTTGCGTTTCTCCATGAAGGCGCTGAACGCCTCCCGCGCAGCCGGTTCGCGCAGCATGCGCCCGAAGCTCGCGCCCTCCTCGCCCATGCGCTCCAGCACGGCGGGCATCTGGCCCTTCTTCAGCAGGCGCTTGGTTTCCACCAGCGCGCTCAGCGGCTTGGCCGCCAGCTTGCGGGCCTGCGCCTGGGCGATGGCGTTCGCCTCGGTCGGCGGCACCACGCGGTTGACCAGGCCCACTTCGAGCGCAGCCTCGGCCATGAAGGGTTCGCCCAGCAGCAGCGCCTCGGCGGCGCGGTGGTAGCCCAGCATCTGCGGCACCAGCAGGCTCGAAGCCGCCTCGGGGCACAGGCCGAGGTTCACGAAGGGCATCGAGAAGGCGGCGTTGTCGCCCGCGTAGACGAGGTCGCAGTGGAACAGCATCGTGGTGCCGATGCCGACGGCCGGACCGCACACCGAAGCGACGAGCGGCTTGGGAAAGGTCGCGATGCCCCGAAGGAAGCGGAACACCGGCGATTCCTGCGTGGCCGGCGGTGCATTGAGGAAGTCGCCGATGTCGTTGCCCGCGCTGAAGATCGTCGGGTCGCCCTGGATCAGCACGCAGCGCACGGCCGCATCGGTTTCCGCCGTGGCCAGCGCGTCGGCCAGTTCGGCGTACATGCCGCTGGTGATCGAGTTCTTCTTGTCGACGCGGTTGAAGGTGATGGTCATCACACCGGCTTCGGTGTGGACGAGGATGTCGCTCATAAAAAGATCCTTGAATGAAACGGGTGGTGCCGCCCTCAGGCGGCGTCGAGTGCTTCGCGTACGAAATCCAGCCGGTCCTGGCCCCAGAACATTTCGTCGCCGACGAACATGGTGGGCGCGCCGAACACGCCTCGCTCCACGGCTTCCTGGGTGACGGCCTTGAGCCGGTCCTTGGTTTCCTGCGCACCGGCCAGCGCGAGCAGCGCGGGCGCGTCGAAGCCCGCATTCTGCAAGACGGCGCCGACGATCGCCGGGTCGTTCATGTTCCGGGGCTCCACCCACATCGCGTGGTAGACCGCGTCCACATACGCGCCGAAGCGCTCGGGCTCCTTCATCTGGATGCCGGTGGCGCCGCGCATCAGCAGCAGCGTGTTGATCGGGAAGTGCGGGTTGTGCGCGAAGGGCACGCCGTAGCGCCTTGCAAAGCGCTGGAGGTCCGTCGTCATGTACGGTCCCTTGGGCTTGATCTCGGCCGGCGAATGGTTGCCGGTGGCCTGGAACACGCCGCCGAGCAGCATGGGCTTCCACACCAGCTGCGCGCCGGTGTCGGCGCACACGTGTGGGAGCTGCGTCGCGGCCAGGTAGGCGGCAGGGCTGCCGAAGTCGAAATAGAAGTCGACGGATTTCGTCATTGCTCTTGTCTCCTTCCTGGAATACTTCAGAACTTCTCGGACCACGGGCGCAGGTCGAGCTCGTGCGTCCAGGCGTCGCGCGGCTGCGAATGCAGCATCCAGTAGCTGTCGGCGATGTGGTCGGGGTTCAGGATGCCGTCGCTTTCCTTCAGCGCGTAGCGCTCGGGGAAGTTGCTGCGGATGAATTCGGTGTCGATGGCCCCGTCGACCACCACGTGCGCGACGTGAATGCCCTGCGGTCCGAGCTCGCGCGCCATCGATTGGGCCAACGCGCGCAGCGCCATCTTGGCGCCGGAGAAGGCGCCGAAGTTGGCGCCGCCGCGCAGCGAGGCCGTGGCGCCGGTGAAGATGATCGTGCCGCGATGGCCGCTCCTGGGCATCTCGCGCGCCACCATGCGTTTGGCCACCTCGCGCCCGTTGAGGAAGCCCGAGAAGCAGGCCATCTCCCACACCTTGAAGTACTTGCGCGCTGTTTCGGTGAGGATGCTCTCGGGCACGTTGGCGCCGATGTTGAACACCATCACCTCGATGGGCCCGATGGTCGATTCGATCTGCTCGACGAGCGCGACCACTTCCTCTTCCTTGCGCGCGTCGCATGCGAAGGCGTGCGCGCGGCCGCCGTCGGCCTCGATCTGCGCGACCAGCGGCTGCAGCTTGTCGAGGCTGCGCCGCGTGACGCAGGTGGCGAAACCTTCGCGCGCGAAGCGGCGGGCGATGGCGCCGCCGGTGGCGTCGCCGGCGCCGACGATGAGTGCGGCTTTCTGCAGGGCGGCCATGTCGCTATTCCTTGTAGTAGACGATCTGGTTCGAGGTGGCGAGCAGCACGCCCTTCTCGCTCCACAGATGCGCCGTCTGGTCGAAGAAGCCGTTGAAGAACTGCTGGCCCGCGGCGCGGCCCAGCAGGTAGCCGGTGCCGACTTCCGCGAACTGCTGCGGCCCGGCATGGAAGTAGGTGGTGATCGACACCGTGCCCGCCGGCACGTGCTTCGCGCGGCGCAGCCACACGCGCGGATAGAACATGTCGCTCATCGCGGCCAGCGATGCGAAGTCCAGCGGCCTGGGCTCGGCGTCGCGCAGCCAGATGCGGGTTTCGCTGTGGCTCAGGCTCTCGTCCCACTTCGCGGGAATGCCGCCGCTGAAGGGGCGCATCTCGTACTGCTTGATCCACGCCACGCCCGAGGGGCCGATGCTCATGCGCTCGACCGTCTCGGGCCTGGGCGATTCGGGCATCGGCATGTCGCTCTCGCCCCATGTCTCGCGGCGCGCGGCGGTCACCACGGTGGCGGTGGTCGTCATGTTGGGCGCCCCGCTGGCGCCGGCCTGCGTGATCTGCACCGTCCAGTGCTGCGTGGAGCGGTTGGTGCGCACGGCCGTGGCCTGGATGTCGAAGGCGCCGGCTTCGAGCGCCGCCGCGTAGTTGACCGTGATCGCGATGGGCGTGCCCAGCACGTCGGGGTGCTGCATCACCGACTGCAGCGCGAGCGCCGCGGTGGTGCCGCCGAAGGGCCCGACCATGTTCCAGTAGTCGGGGCTGGTCATGCCGGTGAAGTGTCCCACGCGGATGTCGCTGTGGTGGATCTTCAGGGCCTTGTCGAAGGGGTGCGTGCTCGTCGTCATGGCGGCAGTGTGCCTCCGGTGGCCGGCGTCACGCAGTCGTGTGCGGGACGTTGGCGTGCTGCACCGCAGTACGGTCCGTCAATGCGGCGAGCCGGTTCAGCTTGTCCACCGTGCTCGGCCAGAGGCTCTGGCTGAACTGCTCGCGGAAGAAGCCGAAATGGCCGATGCGGCGCGCCTGCACGTCGGCCGGCGCGATGCGTTCGATGGCGCTCGGCGCCCCGGCATAGAGGCTCACGAGGCTGTTGGTGCCGGCGAGCGTCATGAGCTCGTCGTCGGTCATCGACAGCGCGAGCACCGGAAAGCGCACGCGGTTGTAGCTGCGCGCGGCGAGTTCGCCCTCGGCGCCGACGCTGTAGCGCGGGTTGAGGCACCAGCGCCGCCACTGCAGGATCACGCCGCGCGGCAGATCGCCCACCTTCCTGAGCTTGCGGCCCGGGAAGTAGCCGAACAGCCGCGTGACCAGCGGCACCAGCACGAACCAGAAGTAGAGGATGGTGCGCTTGAGCTTGGGCGCGTTCTCGCGCCAGTAGCCGCTGCCGGCCGCGATGCTCACGAGGCCGTCGACCTGCTCGGGCCGCTGCAGGAAGCCCGGCAGCTGCGCGCCGAGGCTGTGTCCCAGCAGGTAGAGCGGCGCACCGGGCGCCGCGGCCTTGGCGGCATCGATCACCGCTTCGTAGTCGCGCGCCCAGTCGAACAGGTCGGCATCGACCTCGCGCAGCGGAAGGTTGCCGCGCGAGTCGCCCGAGCCCCGGTAGTCGAAGGTCCAGACGCGCAGGCCCTGCTGCGAGAGCCATTGCGCGAAGGGTTCGTAGAAGGACTGGCGCACGCCCATCGCGCCGCCGATCACCACGCTCGCGCGCGGCGTGCCGGCGGGTTCGTAGCGGCGCACCGCCAGTTGCTGGGCGCCGCCGTCGACCGGAAGCTGCTGCGTAAGCATGAAGCTGTCTCCTTCGTTGTGCCGGCACTCGTCGCGGTGCCTTGCGCGTCGTCTATCAGACGCGTTCAAAGATCCCTGCGGCGCCCTGGCCCATGCCCACGCACATCGTGACCATGCCGTACTTCAGGTTCTCGCGGCGCAGCGCGTGCACCACGGTGGCCGAGCGGATGGCGCCGGTGGCGCCCAGCGGATGGCCCAGCGCGATCGCGCCGCCCATCGGGTTGACCTTCGACGCGTCGAGCCCCAGCGTGTTGATGACGGCCAGCGACTGCGCCGCGAAGGCTTCGTTGAGCTCGTACCAGTCGATGTCCTCGTGCTTCAGGCCGGCATAGCGCAGCGCGGCGGGAATGGCCTCGATCGGGCCGATGCCCATGATGTGCGGCGGCACGCCCTTGCTGGCGAAGCTCACGAAGCGCGCGAGCGGCGTCAGGCCGAACTGCTTCACCGCCTTCTCGCTGGCCAGGATGAGCGCACCGGCGCCGTCCGAGGTCTGCGAACTGTTGCCGGCCGTCACGGTGCCGCGCGCGGCGAACACGGTGCGCAGCTTGGCCAGGCCTTCGAGGCTGGTGTCGGGGCGCGCACCTTCGTCGAGATTGACCGTGCGGGTCCTGGCGATGGATTCGCCGGTCTCCAGGTTCGGCGTGCGATCGGTCACCTCGATGGGCGTGATCTCGTCGGCGAACTTGCCGGCCTGCTGCGCGGCCAGCGCCTTCTGGTGCGAGGCGAGAGCGAACTCGTCCTGCGCCTCGCGGCTCACCTTCCACTGCTGCGCAACCTTCTCGGCCGTGAGGCCCATGCCGTAGGCTATGCCCACGTCGCCTTCGCGTTCGAAGATGGCCGGCGACAGCGAGGGCGAGTTGCCCATCATCGGCACCATGCTCATGCTCTCGACGCCGGCCGCGATCATCACGTCGGCCTCGCCCACGCGGATGCGGTCGGCGGCCATCTGCACGGCCGACAGGCCCGAGGCGCAGAAGCGGTTGACGGTGATGCCGCCCACGCTGGTCGGCAAGCCGGCCAGCACCACGCCGATGCGCGCGACGTTCAGGCCCTGCTGCGATTCGGGAATCGCGCAGCCGCAGATGATGTCTTCGATGGCCTTCGGGTCGAGGCTCGGCACCGCCGCCAGCGCGGCGCGCAGCGTGGTGGCCAGCAGGTCGTCGGGACGGTAGTTGCGGAAGTAGCCCCGGTGCGATTTGCCGATGGGGGTGCGGGTGGCGGAGACGATGTAGGCGTCTTGTACTTGCTTGCTCATGAAATCTGTCCTTAGTTGCGCACTGGCTTGCCGGTGCTGAGCATCCCCATGATCCGCTCCTGCGTCTTGGGATGCACGATGAGCGAGCAGAACGCCTTGCGCTCCAGCGTCATCAGGTATTCCTCGGTCACGAGCGAGCCCGCATCCACGTCTCCACCGGTGACCACGTTGGCGATCAGGCTGGCGATGTGGAAGTCGTGCGCGCTGATGAAGCCGCCGTCGCGCATGTTCACGAGCTGGCCCTTGATGGTGGCGGCGCCGCTGCGGCCGGCCACGCGGAAAGTACGGCGCAGCGGCGGGCGGTAGCCGGCGTCGGCCATGGCCTTGGCCTGCTGCAGGGCCACATACAGCAGCTCGTCCTTGTTCGGCACGATCACGTCGCTGTCGAGCAGGTAGCCCAGCTTCTTCGAGTCGAGCGCGCCGGTGCCCACCTTCGCCATCGCGGCGGCGGTGAAGCCTTCGGTGAGGAAGGGCAGCAGGTCGGTGCCGGTGGAGGCCGAGGCGTTCTCGGCCGCGCGGCGAGCGATGTAGGTCAGGCCGCCCGCGCCGGGGATCAGGCCCACGCCCACTTCGACCAGGCCGATGTAGCTTTCCATCGCGGCAACGCGTTTGGCCGAGTGGATGGCCAGTTCGCAGCCGCCGCCCAGCGCCATGCCGCGCACGGCCGAGATCACCGGCACGTTGGCGTAGCGGATCTTGAGCATCACGTTCTGCAGCTCTTCTTCCGCGCCCTCGACCGCGCCGATGCCAGCGACCACGAAGGCCGGCAGCATCGCCTGCAGGTCGGCGCCGACCGAGAACACCTCGTCGGGCGACCAGATCACCAGGCCCTTGTACTCGGCCTCGGCCAGGTCGACCGCGGCGCCCAGCGCCTCGGCCACGTCGGGGCTGATGGCGTGCATCTTCGAATGGATGCTGGCGATGAGCACCTCGCCGTCGATCGTCCACACGCGCACGTCGCCTTCGTCGCTGATAGTGGTGCCGGCGGTGTTGGCGTCGGCTGCATTCGCGCCGAGCACGCTCTCGGAGAAGAGCTGACGGTCATGCACCGGCAGGCGGCGCTGCGGCACGAACTTGTTCTGCGACGCGCTCCAGGAGCCCTCGGGCGTGTGCACGCCGCCGGCCTCGGCCACCGGGCCTTCGAACACCCACTTGGGCAGCGGTGCGCTGCTCAGCGCCTTGCCGGCGTCGATGTCTTCCTGCACCCACTTGGCGACCTGCGCCCAGCCGGCCTCCTGCCAGAGCTCGAAGGGGCCCTGCTTCATGCCGAAGCCCCAGCGCATCGCGAAGTCGATGTCGCGCGCGCTCTCGGCGATGTCGCCCAGGTGCACGGCCGCGTAGTGGAAGCCGTCGCGCAGGATGGCCCAGAGGAACTGGCCCTGCGGTCCTTCGCTCTCGCGCAGCAGCTTCAGGCGCTCGCCTGCGGGCTTCTTGAGCATGCGGCCGTACACCTCGTCGGCCTTGGCACCGGCGGGCACGTACTCGCCGCTCTTCAGGTCGAAGCGCAGGATGTCGCGGCCGGCTTTCTTGAAGAAGCCGGCCTTGGTCTTCTGGCCAAGGTTGCCCAGCTCCAGCAGCTTGGCGAGCACGGGCGGCGTCGCGAAGTTGGCGTAGAACGGGTCGGTCTCGGCATTGAGGTTGTCCTGCAGCGTCTTCACGACGTGGGCCATGGTGTCCAGCCCCACCACGTCGGCGGTGCGGAAGGTGCCCGAGCTCGCGCGGCCCAGCTTCTTGCCGGTCAGGTCGTCCACCACGTCGGGCGTGAGGCCGAACTTCTCGACTTCCTTCAGCGTTGCCAGCATGCCGGCGATGCCGACGCGGTTGGCGATGAAGTTGGGCGTGTCGTGCGCGCGCACCACGCCCTTGCCCAGCGTGCTGGTGACGAAGGCTTCGAGGTCGTCGAGCACCTGCGGCTCGGTGGTGGGCGTGTTGATCAGCTCCACCAGGAACATGTAGCGCGGCGGGTTGAAGAAGTGGATGCCGCAGAAGCGCGGCTTCAGCGCCTCGGGCAGCGCCTCGCTGAGCCTGGTGATCGACAGGCCCGAGGTGTTGGAGGCCAGGATCGCGTGCCTGGCGACGTGCGGCGCGATCTTCTTGTACAGATCGAGCTTCCAGTCCATGCGCTCGGCGATGGCCTCGATGACGAGGTCGCACTCGGCGAGCTTGTCGAGGTTGTCGTCGTAGTTGGCCTGCTCGATCAGGCCGGCGTCGGCCACGTCGCCGAGCGGCGCGGGCTTGAGCTTCTTGAGGTTGTCGACGGCGCGCGTGACGATGCCGTTCTTCGGGCCTTCCTTGGCCGCCAGGTCGAACAGCACGACAGGCACGCGCACGTTGACGAGGTGGGCCGCGATCTGCGCGCCCATCACGCCGGCGCCGAGCACGGCGACCTTCTTCACTTGAAATCGGGACATGTTGATTGCTATGTGTTGTGGGAAACCGTGCGCCGCTTACTGCACGCGGTTCCAGGTTTGGGTGCGCCAGAAGGGGCCGAGATAGCCGCGCACTTCCAGCTTCTTGCCGCCGTCTACAGGCGTGAAGCTCGCGCGGTATTCCTTGCCGTTCTCGGGGTCGAGGATCTTTCCGCCTTCCCAGACGTCCTTGCCCTCGGCCTTCTTGCCGCCGCGGATGATCTCCAGGCCCGCGATGGGCTTGCCCTTGCGGTCGTCGCTGCATTCCTCGCAGACCGCGTCGGGCTTGGTGTCCTTCTTCAGCGACTTCTCGATGCGCCCGAGCAGGGCACCGTTGGCTTCTGCGATGCGGATCTCGGCCTTGACCTCGCCGGTCTTGTCGTCGACGTTGCGCCACAGGCCCACCGGCGTGACGCCCGCGCCTTGCGCCATGGCGGAGGCGGCGGTGACGGTGAACAGGACGGCTGCAAGCGTTGCTTTCATGAGCGGCTCCAGGTTGGGTGTCGGTTGAGGAAGGACTCTCGGCTTCAGGCCAGTGCGGCTTCGGTGTCCATCAGCACCTTGCTGCCGGCGCGCGCGGTGCGCATCAGCGTCGCGGTCTCGGGGAACAGCTTGGCGAAGTAGAAACGCGCGGTCTGCAGCTTGCCGACGTAGAAGGGGTCGGTGTTGCCGGCGGCGATCTCGCGCAGCGCGACCTGCGCCATGCGGGCGAACAGGTAGCCGAACACGAAGTGGCCGGCCACGCGCAGGTAGTCGACGGCGGCGGCGCCCACTTCGTCGGGGTTCTGGAAACCCTTGAAGCCGATCTCGGTCGTGAACTTGGTGAGCTGGTCGCCCAGGCCGGCGATCGGGTTGATGAACTCGGCCATCTTCTCGTTCACGCCCTCTTCCTCCACCAGCTTCGCGACGAGCTTGCCGAACTTCTTGAGCGACGCGCCGTTGTTGCCCAGCACCTTGCGGCCCAGCAGGTCCAGCGACTGGATGGTGTTGGTGCCTTCATAGATCATGTTGATGCGGTTGTCGCGCACGAACTGCTCCATGCCCCATTCCTTGATGAAGCCGTGGCCGCCGAACACCTGCATGCAGGCGTTGGTGGAGATGTGGCCGTTGTCGGTGATGAAGGCCTTGACGATGGGGGTCAGCAGCGCGACCAGTTCGCCGGAGTCCTTGCGCACCTTCTCGTCGGGGTGGTTGTGTTCCTTGTCGAGCAGCAGCGTGCAGAAGATCTGCAGCGCGCGGCCGCCTTCGGCATAGGCCTTGGCCGTGAGCAGCATCTTGCGCACGTCGGGGTGCACGATGATGGGGTCGGCTTCCTTGTCCTTGGCCTTCACGCCCGAGAGCGAACGCATCTGGATGCGGTCCTTGGCGTAGGCCAGCGCGTTCTGGTAGGCCACTTCCGTCAGGCCCAGCGACTGGTTGCCCACGCCCAGGCGGGCGGCGTTCATCATCACGAACATCGCGGCCAGGCCCTTGTTGGGCTCGCCAACCAGGGTGCCGGTGGCGCCCTCGATCACGATCTGCGCGGTGGCGTTGCCGTGGATGCCCATCTTGTGCTCCAGGCCGGCGCAGAAGATCGGGTTGCGCTCGCCCAGCGAGCCGTCGGCCTTGACCTTGAACTTCGGCACCACGAACAGGCTGATGCCCTTGCTGCCCTTGGGCGCGTCGGGAAGGCGTGCCAGCACCAGGTGGATGATGTTGCTGGTCATGTCGTGCTCGCCGGCCGAGATGAAGATCTTGTTGCCGGTGATGCGGTAGGTGCCGTCGGGCTGCGGCTCGGCCTTGGTGCGCAGCAGGCCCAGGTCGGTGCCGCAGTGCGGCTCGGTCAGGCACATGGTGCCGGTCCATTCGCCGCTGGTGAGCTTGGGCAGGTAGGTCTTCTTCTGCTCGTCGGTGCCGTGGGCGGCGAGCGCCTCGTAGGCGCCGTGCGAGAGGCCGGGGTACATGGTCCAGGCCTGGTTGGCGCTGTTGAGCATCTCGAACAGGCACTGGTTCACCACGAAGGGCAGGCCCTGGCCGCCGAAGGCCGGGTCGCACGACAGCGCGGGCCAGCCGCCTTCGACGTACTTGGCGTAGGCGTCCTTGAAGCCCTTGGGGGTCTTCACTTCATGCGTGGTCTTGTCGAGCGTGCAGCCTTCCTCGTCGCCGCTGATGTTGAGCGGGAAGGTCACTTCGGCGGCGAACTTGCCGGCCTCCTCGATCACCGCGTTGATGGTGTCGGCGTCGGTCTCGGCGTGGGCCGGAAGCGCCTTGAGCTCCTCGGCGACGTTGAGCACTTCGTGCAGCACGAACTGCATGTCGCGTACGGGGGGGTTGTAGGTAGGCATCCGGAACTCTCCTGGTCGAAGCTAGATAGAAAAAAGAAAAGGGAAAACGGAACGGGCCGCGCGCGGGTCAGCGCACGGTCTTGAGGCGGCGCGATGCGGCTGCGGGTGCGGCGGCCGCTTCGGGCTTGGGCGCGTCGGGCGTGGCGGCGCGCGCGAGGATGTTGTCGAAGCCGACGTTGGCGCGGCCGATGGAGCCGGGCACCTGCAGGAAGCGGGCTTCGTAGTGCAGCGCGAGGATCAGGCCGTGGATCTCGAACGCCAGCTGGCGCTCGTCGGCGTCGGCGCGCAGGTGGCCTTCGCTCTGCGACTGCACGATGGCGCGCAGCACGGCCGCCTGCCAGATGCTGACCGACTCGACCAGCGCATCGCGCACCGGGCCCGGGCGGTCGTCGAATTCGGAGGCGCCGCTGATATAGATGCAGCCCGAGTCGATCTCGGTCGAGGTGCGCTTCATCCAGTTGGCGAACATGGCGCGCAGGCGCGGCAGGCCGCGCGGCGCCTTCAGCGCGGGGAAGAACACTTCCTGCTCGAAGCGCGCGTGGTATTCGCGCACCACCGAGATCTGGAGCTCCTCGCGCGAGCCGAAGTGGGCGAAGACGCCCGACTTGCTCATCTTGGTGATTTCGGCCACGGCGCCGATCGACAGCCCTTCGAGGCCGATCTGCGCGGCCAGCGCCAGCGCCGCGTCGACGATGACGGCCTTGGTCTGCTGCCCTTTCTGGGCGGCGCGCGCGGGCTTGGCGGGAACGGCGGTTGCGGTCATCGTGGAATTTCCATGCAAAAACGAACGGTCGTTCTATTTTGCAGGCCTTTCCATCCGAGGCCGCGAATTGACCTTCAGTTGTTGAAGGTTAATCGAGGCGGATCGGACCGCCATCGGGTCCGTCCCGCATCTCTCTCATGCTTTCAGGCCGGCTCAGAACTCCTGCGACACCGGCCGCAGCACGACCTCGTTGATGTCCACGTCGGCCGGCTGCTCCACCGCGTAGACCACGGCACGCGCCACCGAATCGGCCGGGATCTGGTTGGCCTCGTAAAAGGCCTTCACGCCGGCGGCGCTCTCGGCGTCGGTGCTGCCGTGCTTGAGCTCCGACTCCACCGCGCCGGGCGACACGATGGTCACGCGCACGCCGCTGTTGCCCACTTCGACGCGCAGGCCCTCGGAAATGGCGCGCACCGCGTGCTTGGTGGCGCTGTAGACGGTGCCGATGGGCGTGAACACCTTCAGCCCGGCAATGGACGCCACGTTGACGATGTGCCCGCTGCCCTGCGCCTGCATGCGCGGCAGCACAGCGGCGATGCCGTAGAGCACGCCCTTGATGTTGACGTCGATGGTGCGGTCCCACTCGTCGACCTTGAGCTTGTGGATGGGCGACAGCGGCATCACGCCCGCGTTGTTGACCAGCACGTCGATGCGGCCAAAGGCGTCGACGGTGGCCTGGGCGAGCTTCTCGAGGTCGGCGCGCTTCGCCACGTCGGTGGCCACGGCGATGGCTTCGCCGCCGGCTTCGCGAATCTCGGCGACGAGCTTTTCGAGCCGGTCGGTGCGGCGCGCCGCCAGCACCACCTTGGCGCCGCGCGCGGCCAGGTGGCGCGCGGTCGACTCGCCGAGCCCGCTGCTCGCGCCGGTGACGATGGCGACCTTGCCCTTGATGTTGTCTTGAACGGATGTCATGGAGAAGTTCCTTTCGGGAGGTGTTGAAGAAGCGTTGAAGAAGTGCATGCAGTGTGGAAAATCCACGCATTCCAGTAAATGAAACTCTGGCGACTTCAGAATTCCCATTCGAGGAACACTCCATGTCCAATCGCCTCGAGGCGCTGCGCGTCTTCTTCACCGCTGCCGACGCCTCCAACTTCCGCGAGGCGGCCGTGCGCCTTTCGGTGTCGCCGCAGGTGGTGACGCGCGCGGTGCGCGAGCTCGAGGAGGAACTGGGCGAGCCGCTCTTCCACCGCAGCACGCGCGGCGTGCAGCTCACCGATTTCGGCCGGCAGCTCGCGCAGCGTGCGCGTGCCGCGGTGGGCGGCGTCGATGCGCTGTTCCACCGCACCGACCGGCGCGCGCTCTCGCAGCACGCGGGCACGGTGCGCGTGACGGCGCCGAACGTTTTCGGCCGCCGGCTGATCCCGCAAGCGCTCGCGCCGATGCTGGCCGCGCATCCCGGCCTGGTGCTCGATCTGCGGCTGTCGGAGAGCCATGCCGACGTGGTCGACGAGCAGATCGACGTCGGCGTGCGCGCGGGCCCCATCCGCGATGCGCGCTTCGTCGCCCGCACGGTCGGCAGGATGCGTCTCTACGTGGTGGCGGCGCCCGCGCTCATCGAGCGCACCGGCATTCCGCAGAGCCTCGATGCGCTGCCGGGCTTTCCACTCACTGCGCTGATGGACCGCAGCTCGGGCCGCCCATGGTCGTGGTTCTTCAGCAAGGGGCGGCAGGTGCCGATCGCCGCGCCCGCGTTCGTCACCGACGACGTCGATGCCGAATGCGCGGCAGTGCGCGCGGGCCTGGGCTTCGGCCAGCTCGTGGCCCCGCTGGCCGAGCCCCTGCTGCAATCGGGCGAACTCGTGGAGGTGCTGGAGGCCGAGGCACCCGAGCCCTGGCCGATCCACGTCTACCGCTCGCAGCGCGCACCGGTGCCGGCGCGCGTGCGGCTGGTGTACGACGAGCTGATCCGCGTGCTGCGCTGAGGCGGCTACCGGCTACTCGTACTTGCGGCCTTCGCGCATCAGCTCGGGCGTGCCGATCACTTCGTTGAGCGCGTCGAAGTCCAGCATCTGCGCCCGCCAGGGCTGCGTGGTGCGGTGCCGGTGCAGGCTCGCGTAGTAGCCCTGCAGCGTGTGCACCACCGCGCGCGCCGTGCCGCCGGGGAAGATGGCGATGCGAAAGCCGTGGCGCTGCAGCGCATCGGCGTCCTGGATGGGCGTCTTGCCGCCTTCGACCATGTTGGCCAGGAGCGGCACGCGATGCGCGAAGCGGCCGCAGGCGGCATCCATCTGCTCGGGCGAGCGCAGCGCCTCGATGAACAGGGCGTCCACGCCGCATTCGAGGTACGCCTCGGCGCGGTCGAGCGCAGCCTCCAGCCCCTCGACTGCCACCGCGTCGGTGCGCGCGAGGATCAGCGTGTCGCTGGAAGCGCGCGCGTCCAGCGCGGCCTTGAGCTTGCCGACCATCTCGCGCTCGGGCACCACGGCCTTGCCGTCGAGATGCCCGCAGCGCTTGGGAAAGGTCTGGTCCTCGATCTGCACCATCGCCGCGCCTGCGCGCTCGAAGCCGCGCACGGTGCGCTGCGTGTTCAGCGCGTTGCCGAAGCCGGTGTCGGCATCGACGATCACCGGCAGGTCCACCCGCTCGGTGATGTGTGCCAGCGTGTCGGCCACTTCGGTGAAGGTGGTCAGGCCGATGTCGGAGCGGCCCAGCCGGGTGTAGGCGATGGAGGCGCCCGACAGGTAGAGCGCCTCGAAGCCGGCCTGCTCGGCCACCAGCGCGCTCAGCGCGTCGTACACGCCGGGCGCCAGCACGATGTCGTTGCGCGCGAGCCGGGTCTTGAAGTCATGGGTCGTCATGCGGACGCCTCCTTGTGTCCAACGAGTGCGGCGGCGGTGCGCGCCGCGATGTAGCCGCCGGCGACGGCGCTCAGCAGGCCGTTGCCGGAGAGATAGCCCCACACCGCGTCCCCCGACACGCCGCCGGCCGCACCACCTGCGGCCAGCAGGTTGGGCAGCGGCGTGCCGTCCTGGCGCAGCACGCGCATGTCGGGCGCGGTGTCGAGGCCGCCCTGGGTGTGGAAGAGCGCGCCGGTCACCTTGACGGCGAAGTACGGCGCTTCGAGCCCGCGCGCGAACACGCGGCCATCGGGCGCGGCTGCGTCGCGCAACGCGTCAAGAGTGGCCTGCAGCACAGGGGCCTCGCAGCCGATGCATTCGGCCAGCGCGGCCACCGAGTCGCAGCGGCGCAGCGCGCCGGCGGCCTCGGCCTCGCAGAAATCGGGGAAGCCGCGCGCCAGCGCGAGCAGCGGCGTGTCGAACACGTTCCAGGCGATGCCGCCCGACTGCGCGAGCACGTGCACCACGGCCTCGGAGTAGCCCTGGGTCTCGTCGTGGAAGCGGCGGCCTTCGCAGTTGAGCTGCACGCCGCCTTCCATCATCACGGCCCAAGACATCAGCGCACCCTGCGGCGTGACCCACGAGCCGTGGCCCTGGTAGCCGCCCAGGTCGCGCAGCCGTGCGCCCAGCGCAGTTCCCCAGAGGATCGCGCTGCCGTCGTTGCCCACGTGCCCGCCGAAGGCGGCCCCGCCCATCTCGGGCAGCAGCGTGCGAACCATCTGCGGGTTGCCGCCGAAGCCGTTGCATGCCAGCAGCAGCGCGTCGCAGCCCAGCGTCTCGCGCCGGCCGTCGGGGCGCAGGTAGTCGATGCCGATCACGCGGTCTTGATCGTCGAGCACCAGCGTGTCGACCACGGCCTGCGTCAGCACGGGGATGCCCGCCGCCTCCACTGCCGCCAGCAGCGCCGCCATGAGCGCGGCGCCGGTCTTCTGCGGCAGCGAATGCATGCGGTGCACGCTGTGCCCGGGATAGAGAAAGCCGTCGAGCAGCATCCACTCGAGGCCGTGGCGCGCCTGAAGCGCATCGAGCGCGGGGCCGATGGCGCCGGCATACGCCTCGACCAGCGCAGGCGCAGCGCGGCCGTGCGCCTTGGCCTGGATGTCGGCCGCGAAGCGCCCGGCGCTGTCGCCGGCCACTCCGTGCTCGCGCTGCGTGCGCGTGCCAGGTGCGGGAATGAAGCCCGACGAGAGCGCGGTCGATCCGCTCGGCAGCGCATCGCGCTCCAGCACCACGCAGTCCACGCCCGCGTCGGCCAGCATCAGCGCTGCAGTGAGCCCGCAGGCTCCGCCGCCGACGATGGCCACCGGCACGTGCACATCTACTTGCACTTGTGCGGCACGCCGGAGCTTTCTTTCGGGACCGCTCATGCCAGCGACGCGATGAAAGCTGCGCAGTCCGTCACTTCGGCCACGTTGCGCATGTCGGCCAGCGAGGTGTCGTGGCGCTCCTGGCCGAAGGCCGCGCAGCCGTCGCCGAGCACCAGGGTGCGGTAGTCGCGCATGTGCGCATCGCGCACCGTGCTGGCCACGCCGCCGTTGGTGACGATGCCGCATACGGCCACGGTGTCGATGCCCGCACGGCGCAGCACCCAGTCGAGCTGCGTGTTGAAGAAGGCCGAGTAGGCGACCTTGCTGACGGTGACGTCGACCAGGCCCGCCAGTGCATCGACGTTGGCCTGGCCCCAGCTGCCGGGCGCGAAGTCGCCCCTGGCCAGGTACGGACGCAGCGCCTTCAGGTGCGGCGAGATCATCGGCTCGCCCTTCGCGTCGGGCCACAGGGTGAACTGGCTCGCCACGACCAGTCCGCCGCCCGCCTTCAGCGCGCGCGCGACGCCGGCCACGCGTTCCGGCAGCAGCAGCGCGGGCGGGTTGGCGTCGCCGCCGCGCGCGTAGGCACCCTTGGGGTCGAGGAAGTCGTTCTGCAGGTCGATGACGACCAGCGCCGTCTTCGCCGGAAGGATCTTCGCGCCGACGCTCATGACGGCCTCACCAGCAGGTTGCCGTATGCATCGACCTCGGCATGGAAGCCGGGCTCCAGCCACACGGTGGTGTCGGCCTGCTCGAGGATGGCCGGCCCGTCGATGCGTGCGGCCACCGGCAGTTCGAGCCGCGCGTAGCGCAGCGCGTCGTGCCACTGCCCCTGGTGGAAAACGCGCTGCGTGCCCACCGGCGCGGTGCTGCCCTCGCCTTCGGGCGCCAGCACCTTCAGGTCGAACTTGGGGCGCACGCCGATGCGCGCATAGCGCAGGTTCATCACGCGGATCGCGATGCCGTCGAGCACGCGGCCGAAGGCTGCGGTGTAGGCGGCCTCGAACGCCGAGCGGATCGACCCGGCCGTGAGCGGCGCCTGGCCGGCATCGGGCAGCACCACCGGCAGCGTGTGCGTCTGGCCGGCGTAGAGCATGTCGAGCGCGACCACCTCGCGCACCTCGTCGAAGCGCACGCCCGACGAATCGAGCCGCTGCTGGCAGCTGGCGGCCAGTTCGTCGATGCGCTGGCGAAGGTCGGCCACGTCCAGATCGGCCAGCGCCTTGTTGATGGTCTGCACCGCGTCGTGGCGCATGTCGGCGATCACGCAGCCCAGCGCCGAGGTCACGCCGGGGTAGCGCGGCACGATGCCGGTGGCCACGCCCACCTCGCGCATCATCGCGCACACGTGCAGGGCGCCGCCGCCGCCGAAGGGCATGTACGCGAAGCGGCGCGGATCGTGCCCGCGCTCGATCGACACCAGGCGGATCGCGCCGGCCATGCGCGCATTGGCCACGGTGAGGATGGCTTCGGCGGCCGCATGCACGTCGAGCCCCAGCGGACGCGCGACGTGTTCCTCGATGGCCTGGTGCGACTTCTGCGCGTCCAGCGCCGCCAGCAGGCCGCCGCCCAGCGGACGGTCCGCCGCGATGCGCCCGAGCAGCACGTTCGCATCGGTCACCGTGGGCCGCGTGTTGCCGCGCCCGTAGCAGGCGGGCCCCGGCACGCTGCCCGCCGACTCGGGGCCGACCTGCAGCATGCCGCTCGCGTCCACCGACGCGATGGAGCCGCCGCCGGCGCCGATGGTCTCGATCTGGATCATCGGCGAGCGGATCACCATGCCGAACTCGATGGCGGTCTGCGCGGCCAGCGCGGCCTCGCCGTTGGCCACCAGAGACACGTCGAAGGACGTGCCCCCCATGTCCCCGGTGATCGCATTCGGGAAACCGGCGGCGCGCGCGATGGCCGCGCAGGCGATGACGCCGGCCGCCGGCCCCGACAGCGCGGTGCGCACCGGCAGGTCGCTCGCGGTCTGGCGCGACATCACGCCGCCGTTGCTCTGCACCACCAGCAACTCGCCGCCGAAGCCCTGCGCGCGCAGGTCGCCTTCGAGGCGGCCGAGGTAGCTGCCCACCACCGGCTGCAGCGCGGCATTGAGCGTGGCGGTGGAGCAGCGCTCGAACTCGCGGATCTCGGGCAGCACCTCGCTGGCCGAGGTGACGTGCGGGTTGGGCCACAGCTCGCGCACGGCCGCCACTGCGAGGCGCTCGTTCTCGGCGTTGGCGTAGGTGTTGATGAAGAACACGCACACGGCCTCGCAGCCGGCTTCCAGCAGAGCGCGCGCCTCGGCGCGCACCTGCTGCAGGTCGACCGGGGTGTGCAGCGTGCCGTCGGCCAGCGTGCGCTCGTCCACCTCGCGGCGCAGGTCGCGCGGCACGACGGGCAGGAAGCTTCCACGCAGGCCCCAGGTTTGCGGGCGGTCGCGGCGGCGCATCTCGAGCACGTCGCGAAAGCCCCGCGTGGTGATGATGCCGGTGCGCGCCACCTTGCGCTCCAGCAGCGCGTTGGTTCCCACCGTGGTGCCGTGCACGATGGTGGCGATGGCGGCGGCCGAATCCGCCACGCGCGCGACGCCGTTCATGAAGCCGCGCGCTTCCTCGCCGCGCGTGGAAGGCACCTTGACGATGCGCGCGCTGCCGTTGGCTTCGTCCAGCACGAAGAGGTCAGTGAAGGTGCCGCCGACGTCGACGCCGACGACGAGGGAATTGCCAGGAGAGGTCATTCGGATGCTTTCTTCGTCTTGTCGCTGCTCACATAGCCCATGGCCGCGTCGGCCTCGCGCTGCGCAGGGGTCCGCTCGGCCGCGGGGCCCCAGCCGCCGCCGCCGGGGGTTTCGAGGCGCACGCGCTCGCCGCGCGCCAGCGCGATGCCGCGCATCTTCGACACCATGGGGGGCGTGTGCCATTGGCCGGCGTTCTCGTAGCGGAACACGTTGAGCGCGCCCGCCCCTCCGCCCGCGATGCCCTTGGGCGGCGAGGTGCCGCGCTCGCCGAAGACGAACACCTCGGCGTCCTTCTCGAGCAACTCGATCTCGTACACGGCGCCCAGTCCGCCGCGATGCCGGCCGTCGCCGCCGGAGTCGGGGCGAAGCGACCATTCGGTGAAGCGCACCGGGTACGCGGCCTCGAGGATCTCCAGCGGCGGGATCGTCGCGGTCGAGATGGGCGCGTTGCCGTGCGCGAGGCCGTCGCCGTCGGAGTGGCCGCCGTGCCCGCCGCCGAAGAAGCTGAACATCACCCAGCGCTGGCCTTCGCGGCCCTTGTCGCTGCGGTGGCCCGCGATCGACAGCGCGTTGATGGTGCCGTAGGCCTGGGCCACGGCGCGCGCGGGGTCGGCCTGCGCGGCGGCGCTGAAGATCACGTCGATCATGCGCAGGATGGTCTCGGTGTAGCCACCCACCGGGCGCGGGCGCTCGGCGCTGATCACCAGCCGCGCGGGAATGACGAAATCCACCGCGTCGAGCACGCCGGCATTGGCCGGCACGTCGGGAAACAGGTGCTTGAGCGCCACGTAGCACGCGGCCACCGCGGTGGCGCGCGAGATGTTCACCGGGCCCGCGCACTGCGCCGAGGTGCGGGAGAAGTCCAGCGTGAGCCGGTCGCCAGCCACCGTCATGTCGAGCGCGATGGTCAGCGGCTCGTTGACGATGCCGTCGTTGTCCAGCACGTCCTCGACGCTGTAGCGGCCGTCGGGCAGCGAGGCGATGTGCGAGCGCATCAGGCGCAGCGCGCGGCCGCGCAGCTCGCCCAGCGCGTCGAGCACCAGCTCGTCGCCGTACTCGTCGAGCAGGCCGTCCAGGCGCTTCGCGCCCAGCCCCAGCGCCGCGAGCTGGCCGTTCAGGTCGCCCCACAGGCTGTCGGGCAGGCGCGTGTTGGCCTGCAGGATGGCCAGCACGTCGGCGTCGAGCACGCCGTTGCGCACGATGCGCACCGGCGGTATCTGCACCGCCTCCTGCCAGCACTCGGTGGCCGCGGGGTTGTAGTTGCCCGGCACCGCGCCGCCCACATCGTGCCAGTGCGCGGCGGAGGCCATGTGGCAGTAGAGCCTGCCGTTGCGGAAGAAGGGCTTCACCAGCTTGAAGTCGTTGGCGTGCGTGCCGCCGTCGTAGGCGTCGTTGCTGATCCAGATGTCGCCGTCCTTCATGCCGCCGCGCGGCTCGGCCGCCTTGACCGTGGCGCGCACGGCGAAGGCCATGGCGCCCACGAAGACCGGCAGGCCCGACTTGCCCTGCACCAGCGTGTCGCCGGTGGCGGCGTCGTACAGGCCGTGGCAGGCGTCGTGCGCCTCGGCAATGATGGGATTGAACGCGCTGCGGTAGAGCGTGGCGTCCATCTCGTCGGCCACCTGTTCGAGGCGGCCGCGCAGCACGGCGAGCGTGACGGGGTCGATGGTTGTGGTGGAGGAAGTCTCAGGCATCGGTGGCTTTCTTCGAGGCGGGGCGGCCAGTACGCTGGCGCAGCTGGTTCAGCAGTCCGCCGGCGCGGACCATGTCCATGAGGAACCCGGGCACCGGTTCGCAGGCCAGCGGCCTGCCGTCCGGTCCGATGACTCCGGGCAGCGTGGCGTCGAGCGCGATCCGGTCGCCCTCGGCCAGGGTCTCGGCCTGCGCGCAGGTCAGCAGCAGCAAGCCCACGTTGAAGGCGTTGCGGAAGTACAGGCCGCTGTACGAAGGCGCGATCACCGCGCTCACGCCCAGGTGGACGAGCACCGCGGCGGCCTGCTCCCGCGAGGAGCCGATGCCGAAGTTGGGGCCGGCCACGATCACGTCGCCGCGCTGCACGCCGGCGGCGAAATCGGGGCGCACGGCTTCGAGGCAGTGCCTGGCGATGATGTCGATGCCGTGCTTCATGGCATGGCCCGGCGCGAGCAGGTCGGTGTCGATGTCGGCACCGAGGCGCCAGACGCGGTGGGTGGCGTGCGTAGCGTCCGTGGTGTTCGCGGCGTTCATGCCAGCACCTCCCGCGGATCGGTCACGCGGCCGCGCAGCGCCGCGGCCGCCACGGTGTAGGGCGAGCCCAGGTACACCTGCGCGGTGGGCGAGCCCATGCGGCCCTTGAAGTTGCGCGCCGTGGTCGAGATGACGGTGATGTCGTCGCCCATCGGATCGCCGTAGCCCGAGCAGGCTCCGCACGCGGTCGGAAAGAGTTCCGCGCCCGCCTCCATCAGCACCTGCAGCACGCCTTCATCGCGCGCGCGCTCCTGGTCCTGGATGCTCGCGGGCGCGACGATCAGCCGCACACCCGCTGCCACCTTGTGCCCGCGCAGCACCTGCGCCGCCGCCCGCAGGTCGTCGAGCTTGGCGCCGGTGCATGCGCCGATGTAGGCCACGTCGACCGGCGTGCCGGCGTAGTGGCTCACCCCGCGCGAGTTGGCTGGGCTGTGCGGCGCGGCCACGTGCGGTTCGAGCGCAGCCGCGTCGAAGCGGTAGCGCGTGAGTTCGGCGCCGTCGTCGGTGAACCACGCCGACATGTGGGCCGGCGGCGCGCCGGCCTCGGCGAGGAAGGCGGCGGTGGTGTCGTCCGGCGCGATCAGGCCGGCCTGCGCGCCGAGCTCCGCGCTCATGTTCGACAGCGTCATACGCTCCTGCATCGACAGCGCAGCCACCGCGGGCCCGGCGAACTCCACCGCCTGGTAGCGCCCGCCGTTCATGCCGAAGCGGCCGATCATGTGCAGCATCATGTCCTTGGCGGTGACGCCTGCGGGCAGCGCGCCGTCCCACCACATCTGGAGGGTCTCGGGCACGCGCAGCCAGATCTCGCCGGTGACCACCACGCCCAGCATCTCGGTGCTGCCCACGCCGAACATGTAGGCGCCGAAGGCACCGCCCGTGGGCGAGTGCGAGTCGCCACCCACGCACAGCATGCCGGGGCGGATGTGCCCGTGCTGCGGCACCACCACGTGGCAGATGCCCTGGCTGTCGTACACGTGCGGCAGCGCCTGCTCGCGCGCCCATTCGCGTGCGATGCGCACGATGCGGCGCGAGTCGTCGTCGCGCTCGGGCACGTAGTGGTCCATCACCAGCACGATGCGCGAGGGGTCCCAGATCTGCGCACCCAGCTCCTCGAGCATGGGCTTGAGCCGGCGCGGACCCGAGGAGTCGTGGAACATGGCCAGGTCGACGCCGCAGGTCACGATCTCGCCCACCGCCACGTGCTCGCGGCCGCTGGCGCGCGCGATGAGCTTCTGCGCGAGCGTCTGCGGCCGGGCTTGCCCGGCCCGGGTTGCGGCCACCTGTGCGCGGGTTGCTGCGGGCGTGCTCATTCGGGCTTGGCTCCGGAGAACTTCACCACCTTGGCCCAGCGCGGGATCTCGCTCTGCACGAAGGCCGTGAACTGCTCGGGCGAGTTGCCGACCGGTATGGCGCCCTCGGTGTCCAGGCGCTTGAGCATGTCGGGCTGCTGCAGCGCATGGCGAGCCGCATCGCTGAGCTTGCGCGCCACGTCCGCCGGCAGGCGCGCCGGTCCGAACAGGCCGAACCATGCGCTCGATTCGTAGCCCGGCAGGGCCTCGGCGATGGCCGGCACGTCGGGGAACGCGGGCAGTCGTTTGGCCGTGGTGACGCCCAGCGCCTTGAGCTTGCCGGCCTGGATGTGCGCCTTGACATTGCCCACGGCCGCGAACATCAGCTGCACCTGGCCGGCCAGCAGGTCCTGCACCGCGGGCGCGGTTCCCTTGTACGGGATGTTCACGATGTCCACGCCCGACTGCATCTTGAAGGCCTCGCCCGCCATGTGCAGCGACGAGCCCACCGCGCCGATCGCGAAGTTGAGCTGGCCCGGCCTGGCCTTGGCGAGCGCGACGAGTTCCTTCACGTCCTTCGCCGGCAGCGAAGGGTTGGCCACCAGGATCGACGGCGAGGTCGCGACGCAGGTGAGCGCGGTGAAGTCCTTCACCGGATCGAAGGGCAGCGACGGATACAGCGTGGCGTTGATGGCATGGCTGGTGAAGCTCATCAGCAGCGTGTTGCCATCGGGTGCGGCCTTGGCGACGGCGTCGGCGGCGATGTTGCCGCCGGCGCCGGGCTTGTTCTCGACGATCACGGTGCGGCCCAGCGCGGGGCCCATGCTGACGGCGAGCGAGCGGGCCAGCGTATCGGTCGAGCCGCCCGCCGGCGCGCCGACGAGGATGCGCACCGGCGCATTGCCGAGCTGCGCCCGGGCAGCGGCGGCGAAGGCCAGCGCGGCGGGTGCGATGAGGATGTCGCGGCGATGGATCATGGGGTTTCCTTGTTGTCTCGTTGTTCTTCGGCGCATCACAGGCCCAGGTAGGCGCGCCGCAGTTCGTCGCTTTGCAGCAGCTCGTCGGGCTTGCCCGAGAAGCGCACGCTGCCGTTCTCCAGCACGTAGGCGCGGTCTGCGATCTCCAGCGACTGGCCCACGTTCTGCTCGACCAGCAGCACTGCGAGGCCGCCGTCGCGCAACTCGCGGATCAGCGTGAACATCTCCTCCACCAGCAGCGGCGAGAGGCCGAGCGAAGGCTCGTCGAGGATCAGCAGCACCGGCTCGGCCATGAGCCCGCGCGCGATGGCCAGCATCTGCTGCTCGCCGCCGCTCATGGTGCCGGCGTGCTGGTCGATGCGCTCGCGCAGGCGCGGGAAGATGTGGAACATCTTCTCGAGGTTGGCCGCACGCCGCTCGCGGGCGCGGGTGAAGGAGCCGAGTTCGAGGTTCTCGAGCACGCTGAGGTTGGGGAACACCTTGCGTCCCTCGGGCACCTGGATGAGGCCGGCCTTCACCACCTCGCGGTAGTGCGCGCCCGTGAGGTCGCGCCCGTCGAAGCGCACGCTGCCGCTCCACGTGGGCACGAGGCCGCAGACCATCTTGTTGAGCGTGGACTTGCCCGCGCCGTTGCTGCCGAGCAGCGCGACCATCTCGCCGGCATTCACCTGCAGGTCGACGCCGCGCAGCACTTCGACGCGGCCGTAGCCGCCGCGCAATCCGCGGATTTCAAGCAGCGGGTTCATGCGGCAGCTCCCGCGGCCGCCTTGCGCAGGCGCGCCGCCGTGCCGTGGCCCAGGTAGGCCTCGACCACGCGCTCGTCGGAGGTCACCTGCGCCGGGTTGCCCTCGGCGATCAGCCGGCCCTGCGCCAGCACCCACACGTGCTCGGCCAGGTTCATCACGGCCTGCATGACGTGTTCGATCATCAGCACGGTCACGCCGCTGTCGGCGATGCCGCGAACCACCGGCATCATCTCGGCGATCTCCTGGGGGTTGAGGCCTGCGAGCACTTCGTCGAGCAGCAACAGGCGGGGCCGCGTGGCGAGCGCGCGGGCGAGTTCGAGCCGCTTGCGGCCGGCCACGGTGAGGTCGGAGGCCGGCTTGTCGAGCTGCGGCGCCAGGCCCACGCGCAGCGCCACCGCCTCGGCGCTGGCCAGCGCCTGGGCGCGGCTGCGCTCGTGCAGGTGCGCGCCCACGGCGATGTTCTCGCGCACGGTCTGCGCGGCGAAGGGCTTCACGATCTGGAAGGTGCGCGTCATGCCGAGCACGGCGTTGCGGTGCGGCTCGCGGCCGGTGATGTCGTGGCCCGCGAAGCGCACGGTGCCGGTATCGGGCTTGAGGAAGCCCGACATCAGCGCGAACAGCGTCGTCTTGCCCGCGCCGTTGGGGCCGATCAGCGCCGTGAGGCTGCCTTCCTTCACCGCCAGGCTCACGCCCTGCACGGCCTTCAGGCCGCCGAAGGAGCGCGAGATGTTGTCGAGTTTCAACAGGGGCTCATTCATCGCGGCCTCCCTTCGCCTTCCACAGCTGCCGCACCGACAGCCCCAGGCCCGCCACGCCGCGCGGCAGGAAGATCACGATGAGCACCAGCACCGTGCCGTAGATGACCATATTGATGCCCGGCAGCTCGCCGAACAGGTTGCGCGTGAAGTCCGACAGCAGGTGCAGCACCACCGCGCCCAGCACCGGCCCCCACAGCGTGCCCATGCCGCCCACGATGGCGGCGACCAGCGCCTCCACCGAGGTGACCGAGCCGTAGGCGATGCCCGCGTCGATGTACTGGAACACCTGCACGTAGAAGGCGCCGGCCGCGCCCATGAAGGCTGCCGACAGGCCGATGGCCGCGAGCTTGACGCGGAACGGGTTCACGCCCACGGCGCGTGCGGCGTCCTCGTTGTCGCGCACGGCCTGCAGGTAGGCGCCGAAGCGGCCGTTGCGCAGCCACCAGGTCACCAGCAGCGCCACGACCACCATCGCCAGCACCACCCACATGTAGCCGGCACGCGAGGCGAACTGCATGTTCGCCACCGATTCGCGCAGCGGCACCATCAGGCCCACGCCGCCGCCGGTGAACGAGACCGAGGTCGCGAGGATGCGGAACACCTCCGCGAAGGCCAGCGTGACGAGCGCGAAGTACGAGCCCTTCAGGCCGTAGCGGAAGGTCAGCGCGCCGACGAACAGGCCCACCAGCGCGCTGCCCGCGATGGCCAGCGGCAGCGCGACCCACGCGTTGATGCCGCCCTGCAGCTGCGCGATGGCCTGGATGTACGCGCCCGTACCGAAGAACAGCGCATGCCCGAACGAGAACTGCCCGCCGAAGCCGCCGAGAATGTTCCAGGCCTGCGCGATCAGCGTGGCGTACAGCGCCATCATCACGAAGTTGAGCATCACGCCAGACTGGGTGAAGAACGGCACGCAGCCGACGACGGCCGCGAAGAGCACGATGCCCGCAAGTTGCTTCACGCCCGCGCTCATGCCTTGGCTCCGAACATGCCCTGCGGGCGGAACAGCACGACGCCGATGAAGATCGCGAAGATCCCGATCTGCCCGAGCGATTCGCCCAGGTAGAGCCCGCCGAGCGACTCGACCACGCCGATCAGGAAGCCGCCGACGAGCGCGCCCACAAAGCTGCCCATGCCGCCCAGCACCACGATGGTGAAGGCCACGAGCACGAAGCCGCTGCCCACCTGCGGGTTGACGTAGTACGCAGGCAGCAGGAAGCAGGCCGCGGCACCCAGGCATGCGAGGCCGATGCCGAAGCTCATCGCGTAGACGTGGTCGACGTCGATCCCCATGAGCTTGGCGCCCTCCTCCTCCTTGGCCACCGCGCGGATGGCGCGGCCCAGATCGGTGCGGCCCATGATCCAGAACAGGATGCCCGACACCGCCAGAGCACCGGCGAAGGCGACCAGCTTGGGCACGGCGATCATCGCGGGCCCGATGGCCACGGTGCTCAGCGAGTAGGCGGTGTCGATGCTGCGCGTGTCCGACTTGAAGAACAGCAGCGCCAGGTTCTCCATCACGATGGCGATGCCGAGCGTGGCCAGCAGGATGTTCTCGTCCTTGCCATGGCCCGCACGGTTGATGACCACGCGCTGCAGCGCATAGCCGAGCGCGAACATGCCAGCAACGGCGATGGGCAGCGCCAGGTAGGGATCGATGCCCCAGCGCTCCTTGAGGAAGTACACCGCGTAGAGCGCCAGCATCAGGCTCGCGCCGTGGGCGAAGTTGATGATGTGCAGCACGCCGTAGATCAGCGTGAGCCCCACCGCGATCAGCGCGTACACGGCGCCGGTCGTGAGTCCGTTCAGGACCGACGGGAAGAGGATGGTGATGTCTGGCATTGGCTGTCGGGGGCTGGGCCGCTTTCCTGGCTGTGCGTCTTGCGTGGGCGTGCCGCTTCACCGGACTCCGTGCATGCCCGGAATCCGTCGAAGCGCTTCATGGGTGGTGCCTCTTCTCGGCCCGGCTTCAGGCCTTCAGCGGGAAGACCGGCTCGACCTCGCGGTAGTCGCGCGGGATGATGACCTTGATGTCGTTCTTCACCACCTGCGTCATGAGCGGCTGCGCGCCTTCGTTCTGGCCGTTGACGAACCGCGTGGGGCCGTACGGCATGATGTGGTTGGAGAAGGTGCTCTTCTCCAGCGCGTCGATGATGGCCGCGCGCTCGGCGGACTTCGCGCGCTCGATGGCATCGGCCAGCAGCCACATCGCGGTGTAGGTCATGAACACCTCGTAGCTGAAGAACTGGCCCTTGGCCTCCACGCGCTTGCGCAGCTCCTGCGAGCGCTTGTCCTTCGGATTGAACCAGTGGTTGCAGTCGATGATGCCGTTGGCAGCGTCCGGAAACTCCTTCACGAACTTGTAGCTCGACGCGGCGCCGCCCAGCACCGAGAAGATCGCCTTGGGCACCACCTTCTGCTGCTGCATGGTGCGCACCAGCAGCGCGTATTCGTTGTAGTAGTTGGCGGGAATCACGATGTCGGGGTTGACCGACTTCATGCGCAGCACGATGTTGTTGAAGTCGCGCGTGGGGTTGGCGTGCTTCACCACCTCCTTCACCTCGAAGCCGTAGCCCGGCAGCTCGCGCGAGAGCAGCTGCGCGGTGCCGGCGCCGAACAGCGACTCCTCGTGGATGATCATCACCGTCTTGGCGGGGCTGCCGGCGGCCTTGTTGAGCACCAGCAGGTTGGCCATGGCCACCTCGGTCGACTTCTTGTACCCGGGCCCGAAGCGGAAGGTGTTCTTCAGCCCGCGCTCGACGATCTGGTCGGCCACGCCCACGTCGACCACGTGCGGCAGGTTGTACTTGGCCGCGGCCTGCGTGGTGGCCAGGCAGATGGCGGAAGCGAAGGCGCCCACGATGGCCGACACGCCGGCCTCGTTCATCTTCTCGACCTCGGCGGCGCCGGCCTGCGGCTGCGACTGCGCGTCGCCCAGCAGGGCCTCGAGCTTCGCGCCGCCGAGCGACTTGATGCCGCCTCCGGCGTTGATGTCCTCGATGGCCATGAGCGCGCCCAGGCGGCACTGCTGGCCCGAATAGGCCAGCGCCCCGGTGACCGGGTGCAGCACGCCCACCTTGACGGTCTTGGGCTGTGCGCCAGCCACGAGCGGGAAGGCGACGGCGGTGGCCAGCGCGGCCGAGCGGGACACGAAACTGCGGCGGTTCTGCATGGGGCTTTCCTTTTTCTCTTCAGTTGAACTGGGCTGACACGTCCTTGCTGACCCACACCTTCGCGTCGATGCTGCCCACGCGGGAAAGCTGCATCTCGTAGGTGTAGCGGTCGGGGCGGTAGAAGCCGTGCAGCCACTGCACGGGCCGCTCGTCCTCGTCGTAGATCAGGCGGCGCACCGCGAGCAGGGCCGAGCCGACGGAGACGTCGAGGTGCTGGGCGAGCACGTTGTCGGCCAGCCGGGCGGAGATGGTCTGGTGGGCGCGCCCCACCTTCACGCCCGACTCCTCCAGCAGCACCAGGATGGGCTTCTTCGACAGCTCGCGCCGACCGAAGCGGCGCGCGATGGTGTCGGGCACGTAGGTCGTGATGTGCGAGAGCGGCCCCTCCTTGGTGGAGCGCACGCGCACCGCCTTCTGCACCGCATCGCCGAGCTGGAGCTGCAGCGCCTCGGCCACCTGGGTGGATGCCGTGATGGTGGCCACCTCGATCACCTTGACCGAGGTGTGCAGGCCCATGGTGACGAGGTTCTCGAGCAGGCCGCGCAGGTTGGCGCGCTCCATGCCTCTGGTGCCCGGGCCTTCACCGCCGGCCGGCGGCACCGCGCGCGTGCGGCGCCCGGGATTGCGTTCGATGAGCCCTTCGGAAGCCAGCTGCTCGAGTGCGCGGCGCACGGTGACGCGCGCCACGTTGAACTGCCCCATCAGCGCCAGTTCGCCGGGAAGGCCCTCCGCAAAGCGGCCTTCGTGCAACTGCTCGCGCAGCACCAGATAGATCTGGTGGTATTTCGGCAAGGGCATCTGCGACATGCCGTTGATGGTTTTGCAGTTTTAATGTTCTGTCAATAGGACATTTGAAGCCGCAAAAAAGGCGCCGGAGGCGCCTTCATCGAAACTGGCGGCAGGAGCTCAGAGCTTGAAGGGAATCACTTCCTGGCGCTGGTCGCCCAGGCCTTCGATGCCCAGCGTCATCACGTCGCCCTTCTTCAGGAAGAGCGGCGGCTTCATGCCCATGCCCACGCCGGGGGGCGTGCCGGTGGTGATGATGTCGCCCGGCATCAGCGTCATGAACTGGCTCACGTAGCTCACGATCTTGGCCACGGTGAAGATCATGGTCTTCGTGTTGCCGGTCTGCACGCGCTTGCCGTTCAGGTCGAGCCACATCGAGAGCTTCTGCGGGTTGGGCACGTCGTCGCGTGTCACCAGCCAGGGGCCGATGGGGCCGAAGGTGTCGCAGCCCTTGCCCTTGTCCCAGGTACCGCCGCGCTCGATCTGGTATTCGCGCTCGCTGATGTCGTTGATGGTGCAGTAGCCGGCCACGTAGTCGAGCGCGCTCTTCTGCGGCACGTAGCGCGCGCGGGTGCCGATGACCACGCCGAGCTCGACTTCCCAGTCGGTCTTGACCGAGCCCTTGGGCAGCATCACCGGGTCGTTCGGGCCCTGCACGCAGCTGTTGGCCTTGGTGAACACCACCGGCTCCTTGGGCACCGGCAGGCCGGATTCGGCCGCGTGGTCCGCGTAGTTCAGGCCGATGGCGATGAACTTGCCCACGTTCGCCACCGGGCAGCCGAAGCGCGGCTTGCCCTTGACCAGCGGCAGCTTGTCGACCTTCTGCTTGCGCAGCTTGGCGAGCGCGGCGTCGCCGAGCTGCTCGGGGCCGATGTCCTTGACGACGGCGCTGAGGTCGCGCAGCTGGCCGTTGTCATCGATGAGGCCGGGCTTTTCCTTGCCGGGGTTGCCGTAGCGGACGAGTTTCATGCTTTCCTTTCAGTGCATTGATTGATCAGTAGGTGGAGCGGCCACCGGAGAGGTCGAAGACCGCGCCGGTGGAGAACGAGCAATCTTCCGTGCAGAGCCAGCCGACCATCGCGGCCACCTCTTCCACGGTGCCGAAGCGGCCCATGGGAATCTTCGAGAGCATGAAGGCGATGTGCTCCGGCGTCATCTGGTCGAAGATGGCCGTCTTCACCGCCGCGGGCGTCACGCAATTCACGCGGATGCCGGTGTCGGCCAGTTCCTTGCCGAGCGACTTGGTCAGGCCGATGACGGCCGCCTTGCTCGCGCTGTAGGCGCTGGCGTTGGGGTTGCCTTCCTTGCCGGCCACCGAGGCGATGTTGACGATGCGGCCATAGCCCCGGTCGCCCTGCCTGCGCATCTGCGCCACCACCTCGCGGCAGCACAGGAACACGCCGTTGATGTTGACTTCCATCACCTGGCGCCAGTCGTCCACCGGGTACTCCCACAGCTTGGTGTTGGGGCCGGTGATGCCGGCGCTGTTGACCAGCGCGTCGATGCGCGGCGCGTGCGCCATCGTGTCGGCTACCGCCCTGGCGACCGAGGACTGCTGCGAAACGTCGACCTTCAGCGCGAAGGCCCTGCCGCCGAGCGATTCGGCGGCCTTTGCGGCGGCGGCTTCATCGCGGTCCCACAACGTGACGCTGCCGCCCGAGGCGACCAGCCGCTGCGCGATGCCGAAGCCCAGGCCCGTGGCGCCGCCGGTGACGACCGCGTGGCGGCCGTTGAAGTCGAGCTGGTTCAATGGGGTCGTCTCCTCGGCCATGTCCTCGGGTTTGGCCCGATGATGGTGCGGGCGATCTGGCGTATTCTGAATTGGCCTGACCACTTGGCCAATTCAGGACAACCCTTAACCGCTTTTTTCCTCCCCCTTCGCGTCCTCCCGCCCTCCTCCGTGCCGCTCCAGACCCTCGAACCCCAGCGCCTCTATCGCCAGATTGCCGAACAGTTGCGCGAGCTCATCGGCAAGGGCGAATTCGCGGTGGGCGCGCGCATTCCCGCCGAGCGCGACCTTGCCCGGCAGCTGGGCGTGAGCCGGCCGTCGGTGCGCGAGGCGCTGATCGCGCTGGAGGTGGAGGGCTGGGTCGAGGTGCGCACCGGCTCGGGCGTGTACGTGCTCGACCGCTCGAGCCGCACGCCTGCGCCGCCCAATGGCGCTGCGGGCATCGAATGGGGACCGCTCGAAATCATCCGCGCGCGCCGCATGGTGGAGGGCGAGACCGCCGCCACCGCGGCCCTGCAA
Source organism: Variovorax sp. 278MFTsu5.1 (assembly GCF_048305045.1). Taxonomy (NCBI): domain Bacteria; kingdom Pseudomonadati; phylum Pseudomonadota; class Betaproteobacteria; order Burkholderiales; family Comamonadaceae; genus Variovorax; species Variovorax sp. 278MFTsu5.1. The sequence goes on along the minus strand of NZ_CP157622.1, from coordinate 983,486 downwards.
GGCAAGCGCAAGGACGTGGACGCCATGCGCCGCGCGATCCGGATGATGCGCGAGCTGGCCGCGCGCAACGAGGTGCCGCACGAGGGCGACCGCGCCTTCCACCTGGCCATCGTCAACGCCTGCGACAACGTGGTGCTGACCGAGACGGTACAAGGCTTCTGGGAGTCGCGGCACGGGCCGATCTTCGCCCGGATGATCGATTACTTCGAGACCATGGAGTCGTGGCAGGTCGCCATCGGCGAGCACGAGCTGATCCTCGAGGCCATCGCCGCGCGCGACCCGGCCGCCGCTCGAAGCGCCATGCACGAACACATGGACAAGTTCCACCAGCGGTTCAGCGCGAGCTGGCGCCGCACCAAGGCTTCCTGAACCCCGAGGACCCGAGGAAGAACACCACGATGACTCCCTACATCCGACTCCATCCCGCCGACGACGTCGTCATCGCGCGCTCCCAGCTGCTCGGCGGCACCGCCGTCGAAGGCGTGGCCGTGCGCGGGCTGATTCCGCCGGGCCACAAGATCGCGATGCGCGACATCGCGCAGGGCGAGCCCGTGCGCCGCTACAACCAGATCATCGGCTTCGCGAGCCGCCCCATCGCCGCCGGCGAGCACGTGCACACGCAGAACCTCGACATGGGCCCCGACAAGGGCGACTTCGAACGCGACTACGCCTTCGGCGCCGACGTGAAGCCCGCCCCCACCAAGCGCGAAGCCACCTTCATGGGCATCAGGCGCGCCGACGGCCGCGTGGCCACGCGCAACTACATCGGCGTGCTGACCAGCGTGAACTGCTCGGCCACGGCCGCGCGCGCCATCGCCGACCACTTCTCTCGCAAGACCAATCCGCAGGCGCTGGCGGCCTTTCCGAACGTGGACGGCGTGATCGCGCTCACGCACGGCACCGGCTGCGGCATGGACACGCAGGGCATGGGCATGCAGATCCTGGAGCGCACGCTCACGGGCTATGCCACGCACCCGAACTTCGCGGGCGTGCTGGTGGTCGGCCTCGGCTGCGAGGCCAACCAGATCAACGCCTGGCTCGCGACCGGCCACCTGGCCGAGGGCGAGAACTTCCGCACCTTCAACATCCAGGACACGGGCGGCACGCGCAAGACGGTCGAGAAGGGCGTGGCGCTCATCAACGAAATGCTGCCGCGCGCCAACGCGGTGAAGCGCGAGCCCTGCAGCGCGGCGCACATCACGATCGGGCTGCAGTGCGGCGGCTCCGACGGCTACTCGGGCATCAGCGCCAACCCGGCGCTCGGCGCGGCGGTCGACCTGCTGGTGGCGCACGGCGGCACGGCCATCCTCAGCGAAACGCCCGAGGTGTACGGCGCCGAGCATCTGCTCACGCGCCGCGCGGTGAAGCGCGAAGTCGGCCAGAAGCTGGTGGACCGCATCAAGTGGTGGGAGCACTACACCGCCATCAACGAAGGCGAGATGAACAACAACCCCTCGCCGGGCAACAAGGCCGGCGGGCTCACCACCATCCTCGAGAAGTCGCTGGGCGCGGTCGCCAAGGGCGGCACCAGCAACCTCGAGGCGGTGTACGAATACGCCGAGCCCGTCACCGCACACGGCTTCGTCTACATGGACACGCCGGGCTACGACCCGGTGAGCGCCACCGGCCAGGTCGCCGGCGGCGCCAACCTGATCTGCTTCACCACCGGGCGCGGCTCGGCCTACGGCTGCGCGCCCTCGCCTTCGCTCAAGCTCGCGACCAACTCGGCGCTGTGGCAGCGCCAGGAGGAAGACATGGACATCAACTGCGGCGAGATCGTGGACGGCACCGCGTCGATTCAGGAGATGGGCCAGCGCATCTTCGAGCTGGTGCTGGCAACCGCATCGGGCGCGCACTCGAAGAGCGAGCAGCACGGCTACGGCCAGAACGAGTTCGTGCCGTGGCAGGTCGGCGCGGTGATGTGAATTGAACCCATCGACGAGGAACGGCATGGCGACTCTCCCCTTCGGCTTCCTGGAAGGCACCGGTTTCGAACAATTGGACCCGCGCTTCAAGGGCTGCATTCCGGGCCCGGAGCGCGTGCAGCGCCTGTGGACCGGCGCGCGCTGGTGCGAGGGCCCCGCGTGGTTCGCCGCGCACCGCACGCTGGTGTGGTCGGACATCCCGAACAACCGCATGCTGCGCTTCGACGAAGTCAACGGCACGGTGGGCACCTTTCGCGAGCCATCGGACAACACCAACGGCAACACGGTCGACCGCCAGGGCCGGCTGGTGAGCTGCGAGCACCTCACGCGGCGCGTGACGCGCACCGAGCACGACGGCACGGTCACCGTGCTGGCCTCGCACTGGAAGGGCAAGCGGCTCAATTCGCCCAACGACGTGGTGGTGCACTCGGACGGCGCCGTGTGGTTCACCGACCCGAGCTACGGCATCCTCTCCGACTACGAAGGCCTGAAGGCCGAAAGCGAGATCGGCGCCTGCCATGTCTACCGCATCGATCCGCGAAGCGGCGAAGTGGAACTCATGGCCGACGACTTCGTGAAGCCCAACGGGCTGGCGTTCTCGCCGGACGAATCGCTCCTGTACATCGCCGACACGGGAGCCAGCCATGCGGCGGACGGTCCCCGGCACATCCGAAAATTCAAGCTCGGAGCCGATGGCCGCACCTTGAGCGGCGGCGAGGTCTTCGCCGAGTGCACCAGCGGCATGTTCGACGGCTTCCGCCTCGACACCGAAGGCCGCATCTGGACCAGCGCGCTCGACGGCGTGCACGCCTACCACCCCGACGGCACGCTGCTGGGCAAGATCCTGCTGCCCGAGCGCGTGGCCAACGTCTGCTTCGGCGGCCCGAAGCGCAACCGCCTCTTCATCTGCGCGACCACGTCGCTCTACGCCATCACGCTGAACGCGAAAGGAGCCTGATCCATGTCCCATACGCTCAAGGCCGACCACCTGCAGGCCACCGTCGCCCGCATCCTCGAAGCCGCGGGCAGCTCGCCCGCCGAGGCCCGGCAGGTGGCGGCCAACCTGGTGCTTGCCAACCTGAGCGGGCACGATTCGCATGGCGTGGGCATGCTGCCTCGATATGTCGACGCAGTGGCCGAGGGCGGCCTGAAGCCGAACGCCGCGGTGCGCGTGAACCTCGACATCGGCACGCTGATGGGCCTGGACGGCCAGCACGGCTACGGCCAGATCGTCGGCGTGCAGGCGATGGAACTGGGCATCGCGCGGGCGAAGCAGCACGGCAGCTGCATCTTCACGCTGGCGCATGCGCACCATCTGGGGCGCATCGGTCACTTCGCGGAAATGGCGACGGCGCAGGGGCTGGTGTCGATGCACTTCGTCAACGTGCTCTCGCGGCCGGTGGTCGCGCCCTGGGGCGGCGGCGACGGGCGCTTCGGCACCAACCCGTGCTGCATCGGCATTCCGCTCGCAGGCGCGGAGCCCTTCGTGCTCGACTACGCGACCAGCCGCGTGGCGCAGGGCAAGATGCGCGTGGCGCACAACAAGGGCGAGCGTGTGCCCGACGGCTACCTGATCGACGAAAAAGGCGCGCCCACCAACGACCCCGGCGTGGTGGTGGTGCCGCAGGGCAACGGCCTCTTCGGCGCGCTCATGACCTTCGGCGAGCACAAGGGCTACGGCATGGCCGTGGCCTGCGAGCTGCTCGGCGGCGCGCTCACCGGCGGCGGCACCTGGCATCGGCAGGCGGACACGGCGCGCACCGTGCTCAACGGCATGCTCACGGTGCTGATTGACCCGGCGAAGCTGGGCACGCAGGAATCCTTCGACGAGGAAGCCCGCGAGTTCGTCGCCTGGCTGCGGCAGAGCCCGCCCGGGCAGGGCTTCGAAGAAGTGCAGATCGCGGGCGAGCCGGAGCGCAAGGCGCGCGTGGCGCGTCGCAAGGACGGGATCTGGGTGGACGATGCGACCTGGGGGGAGATCGTCGCGGCGGGCGCGAAGGTGGGCGTGCAGGTCTCGTAGCCCCTGGCCGGCCATCCAGCCTAAGGACGGGCGCTTCGCGCCTTCTGGCCGAGCACGAGCGCGATGCCGCCCAGGATTGCCACGGAGGCCGCCGCCAGCCGCGGCGTGATCGCCTCCGACAGGAACAGCACGCCGCCGAACGCCGCCAGCAGCGGCACCGACAGCTGCACGGTGGCCGCGCGCATGGCGCCGAGGCGGCTCAGGGCCGCGTACCAGACCACGTAGCCGAGCCCTGAGGTCAGCGCACCGGAGGCGACAGCGAGCACGAGCCCGGTCGCGTCCGCGCGGGCGCTGGCCGCGAACACGAGGCTCAGCGCCAGTGCGAGCGGCACCGCACGCGTGAAGTTGCGCGCGGTGGCAGCCAGCGGATCGGCCACCCCACGGCCGCGCAGCGAATACACGCCCCAGGCCACGCCAGCGACCGCCATCAGCGCGGCGCCCAGCAGCGGCGGCGCGGCAATGCCCGGCAGCACCAGGTAGACGAGCCCGCCCGCCGCCATCGCGAAGCCGAGCCATGCGAGCGCCCCGAAGCGCTCGGTGCCGGAGCGCAGGCCCACGCCGAACATCGTCAGCTGGACCGCGCCGAACAGGATCAGCGCACCCGTGCCCGCCGGCAGGCTGAGGTAGGCGAAGGAGAAGAAGGCAACGTAGCCGAACAGCATGACGGCCGCCAGCCAGTCCACGCGAGCCGGCGAGGCCTGCGGCTGCGCCCTGAAGCGCACGATGAGCCCCAGCATGAGCGCTCCCGCCACGAGCCTGACGCTGCCGAAGCTCGCGGGGTCGATGCCCTTGTGCTGCAACGCGAGCCGGCACAGCAGGGAGTTGGCCGCGAATGCGAGCATGGCCACCGTCGTGAGGAGGATGGTCCGCAGACCTTGGGGAGCACTCGCCGCGTCAGGCATGCTCGCACACCCGCCACAGGCGGGGCTCCATCGGACCGACCGTGCCATGGCTCATGCGCCCTCCGTCGAGGCAATCGGGGCAAACATCGGCTCGCCACCTGGGCTGGCGGCGAGTGGCTGGACGATGCTACTCCGCCCGAGAGCTCGAGGCGAGCCGGCCAGGGCCCCTGCAGGGTACCCCGTCAGACGATCAGCGCGATCGTCGCTTCCAGGTGCTCGGACGGCGCGCGGCGGAAGCCCGAGCGCGCGAAGCGCTGCAGCTGCCCCACCACGAAGGCCGTGAGCGCCGCGGCGCGCACCTGGGCGTCGACGCTGGGCGTGGCCGAGCCGTCGGCCGCGGCGGCGCCGCGCAGCACCTGGCGCAGCGTGGATTCGATCTTGTCGAAGAACTGGTTCATGCGCTGCTGCAGGCGCTCGTTCTCGTAGACCAGCGCGTCGCCCACCATGACGCGGGTCATGCCGGGGTTGCGTTCGGCGAACTGCACGAGCAGCGTGAGGATGCGGGCGGCCTGCTGGGCACCGGTGGCGCCCTCGCGCTCGAGGATCTGGTTGACGAGCGTGAAGACGCTCTGCTCGATGAAATCGATCAGGCCCTCGAACATCTGGGCCTTGCTCGCGAAATGGCGATAGAGCGCAGCTTCACTCACTTCGAGCCGTGCGGCCAGCGCGGCGGTGGTGACCCGCTCTGCGCCCGGCTGCTCCAGCATGGAGGCGAGCGCCTGCAGGATCTGCACGCGCCGCTCGCCCGGCTTGGGGCGCTTGCGCGCCGGGGGAGTGGTCGTTTCCGCAGGAGTCTCTACGCCGGAAGCACTGGTCGTCTCTTCGTTCTGCATGGGAGCGCGTGCAAAGATGTAATCAATTGATTCTCGCACAGCGCAGTGAGCACGCGCCCACGCCGGGCTCAACGGGCGCGGATCATCGTCCCGTAGGCCTGGTCGGTCAGGATCTCCAGCAGCATCGCGTGCGGCACGCGGCCGTCGATGATGTGCACCGCGTTCACGCCGCTCTTGGCCGCGTCGAGCGCGCCTTCGATCTTGGGCAGCATGCCACCGGAGATGGTGCCGTCGGCGAACAGGTCGTCGATCTCGCGCGCGCTCAGGTTGGTGAGCAGCTTGCCGTCCTTGTCGAGCACGCCGGGCGTGTTGGTCAGCAGCATGAGCTTCTCGGCCTTGAGCACGGTGGCGAGCTTGCCGGCGACGACGTCGGCGTTGATGTTGTAGCTCTCGTTCTCCTCGCCGAAGCCGATGGGGCTGACCACCGGGATGAAGGCGTCGTCCTGCAGCGCCTTGACCACGCTGGGGTCGATGGAGACGATGTCGCCGACCTGGCCCACGTCGTGGTGCAGGTTGGGATCGTTGCGGTCGGCCATCTTGAGCTTCTGCGCGCGGATCAGGCCGCCGTCGCGGCCGGTCAGGCCCACGGCCTTGCCGCCGGCCTGGTTGATCAGGCCGACGATGTCCTGCTGCACCTCGCCGGCCAGCACCCATTCGACGACTTCCATGGTCTCGGCGTCGGTCACGCGCATGCCCTGGATGAAGCTGCCCTTCTTGCCCAGGCGGTTCAGCGCCGCCTCGATCTGCGGGCCGCCGCCGTGCACCACCACCGGGTTCATGCCCACCAGCTTGAGCAGCACCACGTCTTCGGCGAAGTCGGCCTGCAGCGCCGGGTCGGTCATGGCGTTGCCGCCGTACTTGATGACGATGGTCTTGCCGTGGAACTTGCGGATGTACGGCAGCGCCTGGGCCAGGATCTCGGCCTTGTCGCGCGGGGGGATGTTGAGGACGGGGTCGGTCATGGGCGGTCAGGCTCCGAAGCGGTGGACGATCAGGTGAGGCTCAAATTCTCGCGCAATCCCGGTGACAGCCGACTGACTGACTTCGCGGGAAACACCGTGGAACCGGCTTTGCCGGGCCACCGGTGTTGCCCCATGCAAGGGGGGTGGCGCAGCGACACGAAGTGCGCGAAGCCTGGGGGTGTGCCTGTTCATGGCCGCAGCCAGCGGGGGACCTTGAAGCGCACGATCATCAGGTACGCCCCGACATAGGTCGTCACGAACAGCAGGCAGAAGAACATCAGCACGATCGTGTTGTTCCAGAACAGCACCGCCGGCACCACCGACAGGGCCGCGAACATCCACAGGTAGGGCGAGGTGCGGTTGTTGCGCGCCAGCAGCTGGCGGGCCTCGTCGTCCGCGAAGGCCACGCGCACGATGCGGCGGAAGATCAGCTGGTGGAAGTGCAGCGCGTCGGCCGTGCCCGGCGACTGCCCGCGCGCCAGCTTGCGGTAGATGGAGAACAGCGTCTCCCACACCGGGTAGATCAGCAACAGCATCGGGAACCACGGCGACACCACGCGATGGCGCTGCACCAGCGTCACGCAGGCCACGGCGATCACCATGCCCCAGACGTAGGCACCGCCGTCGCCGGCGAATATCTTGCCGCGCGGGTAGTTCCACACCAGGAAGCCGAAGGTGGCGCCGACCAGGCAGACCACCATGGCCGCCAGCTGCCGGTCGCCGACCTGCAGCGCCACGTGCGAGATTGCCAGACAGACCAGCACGGCGACCGTGCCCGCGAGCCCGTTGTAGCCGTCGATGATGTTGAAGGCATGCGGCAGGCCGCCGATCGCCAGGGCCGCGAAGAGCACGGTGGCATAGGGAACCATCGCCAGCCAGCCGTCGACCGTCTCGAAGCCGGTGCGCGCCACGCCCAGCCCCAGAAGCCAGCACACCAGCAGCGCAGAGCCGATGGTCAACCCCAGCCGGTAGCGCACCTTCACGCGCTGGGTGACGTCCTCGACGATGCCGCCGAGCACCGCGGGCAGGATGCACACCAGCGTGAGCATCGAGGTCGTGACCGGCCAGGAGACGTTGAACGGGTCGGTGCCGGTGATGCCGGCGGCCAGCCAGGCCACGCCCATGCCCATCAGGATGCCCGCGCCGCCCAGGCGCGGCACGTGGCCCTTGTGGAAGCGCTGGGGCATGTCGGCGCCGTAGATGCGGGCATGCCGCCGCGCACGTCGCATGAACACCTGGACCGAGAAGGCGGCGACGAAGAAACTGATGACGATCAGAGCAATCATGTGTGGGGTTTGGGGAACCCTAGAATTCCCGGGCGAAATTAGACCATGCCCACGCCCCCCTCCTCCCGCCCTCCCATCACCATTTCGATCGTGAGCCACGGTCAGCTCGCGCTGGTGCTGCCGCTGCTGGAGCAGTTGGACAGGCACAGCCGCGCCGTCATCGACAAGGTTTTGCTTACATTGAACATCCCCGAAGCCGACCTGCTTGCGGGCCGAACCTGGGGCTTCGCGGTGGAGCGGATCGAGAACGCGAGCCCCAAGGGCTTCGGCGCCAATCACAACCAGGCCTTCGAACGCTGCGGCACCGAGTGGTTCCTGGTGCTCAACCCCGACATCCGCTTCGACAACGACGTGCTGTCGCCACTGCTCGCGCAGGCCGCGACGGACGCCGGCCTGCTGACGCCGCGCATCCTGGAGCCCGGCAAGACGGAGCCTGAACCGCACCGGGCACTGCTGACGCCGCTGGAAATCGTCGGAAGAAAGAAGCCCGGCTACGTGCGACCGACGGTGCCGGCATGGATTCCAGGCCTGTTCATGCTCTTTCGCAGCAAGGCCTACCGGCAGGTCGGCGGCTTCGACGAGAAGTTCTTCATGTACGGCGAGGACTTCGACATCTGCGCCCGCACCCGCCTGGCGGGCTGGAAGCTGCAGGTGGGCGAGAACCTGCTCGCCCGGCACGACGCGCAGCGCGAGAGCCACCGCAGCAGGAAGTACCTGTACTGGCACGTGACCAGCCTGCTGAAGGTGTGGCTGTCGGCCTCGTTCTGGCGATACCTGCGACTGCAGGGCCGCTAGCCGGCCCTTCAGCCGGGACGGTCAGCCGCGCTCGAAAACGTCCTGCACGATGGCCTGCTTGCCACGGCCGAAGCGTTCATAGCGGCCGCGCGCGGCCTCCAGGAGGATCGGGAGCACGCGCAGCGGACGCGCCGCCGGCAACTCGGCCCTGAACCGCTGGTGCGCAACCTTGGCGCGCTGCGCATCCAGGCAGCCCGGCCGTACCCGGTCGCCGAGCTGCTGCAGCCGCTGCAACAGCGCCTCGGCCCGCCGCAGCCGCGCCACATGCTTGTCGCCCCGCTCCACGAAAGCCTTCGCCACCTTCTCGGACAGCGTCAGCCGACGCGCGCCGATCTGGTTGTTGCCGTGCTGGCGGTAGTCGATGGTCGGCTCGGGCAGCACGTCCATGCGGCCCGTGGCAGCGGCAATAGCGGCGAGCCACTCGTCGTGCACCCACTCGGGCGAGAACGGCAGCGCCGCATCGAGCAGGCTCCTGCGGAACACCGTCGTCGCACCGGTCACCAGATTGCGGCGCAGCAGCACGCCAAAGGCCTCGCCGCCCGCAATGGCCTGCAACTCGGCCGGCTGCACCTCGAGCGCATGGAAGAGCGTGGAGCCCAGCGACTTCAGATCGCCGTCGACCAGGCGTGCGTCGGTATGCAGCAGCAGCAGATCGGGCCGCGCCTCGAACTGCGCCACCATGCGCGCCAGCCGCCCGGGGTGCCAGACGTCGTCCTGGTCGCACAGCGCGATGAGGTCGTGGCTGCAGGCGCGCACCGCCTGCTCGAAATTGCGCGTGACGCCCAGCGGCGGGGAGTTGCTGAGCGCGCGCAGCGCGATGCGGTCGGCAACGCCGCACTGGGCGAGGGTGTCGCGCACCACCGCCAGCGTGTCGTCGGTGGAGCCGTCGTCGGACACGACGATCTCTTGCGGCAGCGGCTCCTGCGCGCAGATGCTGCTCAGCTGCTCGGGGAGATAGCGTGCGCCGTTGCGGGTGCAGAGGGCGACGGAGACTTGGAGGGGCATCAGACCGGAGCCAGCCGAGGGGGCCAGGCGTAGCTGAAGTCCTCGCGCTCGAGCATGAGGTTGGGGCTGTAGGCCGGGTCGTTCTCCAGCACAGCCCCCCATCGGCGCTTCATGTAGTCCACGTCCTCCAGATAGGGGGCACTGGCTGGTTCGCCAGCCTTTCTTGCACGCGCGGCTGCGTCCCTGTGGTCGAGCAGCTCTGCATAAGGCGTCCAAAGGGTGCGCAGGCCGGCCTCTGCCAGGCGCAGGCAGAAATCAACATCGGCAAACGCCTCTTTCAGATGGTTTCCATCGAGGCCGCCCACCGCAAGATAACGATCCTTGCGGATAACCAGGCAGGCCGAGCTGACAGCCGAGAGCGACTGAATCAGCGCGGCGCGGCCTCCATAGCCTTCACGCCCCGCGGGCATTCCGCGATGCGAGCACCCGGCTATGCCGTCCACCCCCAGGCCCAGGATGATGCCGGCGTGAGTCAGGATCCGGCGGCGGTCCATGAGGCGCGCACCGACCGCTCCGACGCCGGGCTGCAACGCCAGGCTGGCCATTTCGACCAGCCACTCGGGCGACAGGACTTCGAGGCGGTCATCGATCAGTGCGACCACCTCTCCCATTGCACCCTCGACCGCCGCATTGCACAACGCGGCCGCGCCTTGCCGCCGAGCATGCCTGAGCACGCGCACGTTCTTCATCTTTGCCAGCGTATCGAGGCAGGCCTGGGCTGCAGTATCGTCCGAGGCGTTGTCTGCCACGACGATCTCGTAGTGGGGGTAGGAGGTCTTCGCGAGGATCGAGTCCACGCATCTGCGCAAGGACGCCGCGGCATTTCGCGTGGGGATGACCAGCGACACCAACGGCGGCGCATCCGGCAACGCATAGTGCACCCGGTAGCCGAAGCCGATGTGCTCCGCCCGCGCGCGGGTCTGCGTACGCTCGAAATGCTCGTTGAGCGCGCGCTCGCCGGCCACCACGGCATAGGGCTTGGCGTCCATCGACTTCGCGGTGCTCTCTGCATGCACGCGCCAGTGGTAGAGCACCCTCGGGATGTGGCGCACCTGCCTGGGCTCGATGCGTTCCATGCATCGAATGACAAGGTCCCAGTCCTGCGAGCCTTCCAGCCCCAGCCGGAAGCCGCCCACGGCGCGAACGAGATCCGTCGAAAGCACGCCCAGGTGGCTGAACATGTTCTGCGAGCGGAAAAGATCGGGGTTCCAGTCGCACTTGAAGTACGGGCCCGAGCGGGTCAGGGACTCGTCGATCTTGTCCTCGTCGGAGTAGATCAACTGCACATCGGGATGCCTGGCGATGCAGTCGGCCACCCAGAACAGGGCATCCGCCGGCAGCAGGTCGTCATGGTCCATCAGGGCGATCCACGTGCCCGAGACCAGTTCGAGCGCGCTGTTCGAAGAGGCGGAGATATGCCCGTTCTTGGGCCGGAACACGACCTTGATGCGTGGGTCGCTGTCCGCGTAGGACTTCAGGATGGCCCGCACCTCCTGCGAGGGCGATGCATCGTCTGCGATGCACAGCTCCCAGTTCGGATAGATCTGCGCCCGCACCGACTCGATCGCCTCTCGCAACCACGCCGGGTTGGGGTTGTACGAGGGCATGAGCACGGAAATCAACGGCTTGTCGGCCATGGAGGCCACACGCTCGGCCAGCCGGGCACTCTCCGCCGCGGTCAGCGTGTCATGCTCACGAACCCAGCGCGGATAGTCGTTGAAGCCCGTGACGCGCCGCCCGAGCTCCCACTTGATGCCCCGCCAGCCCGCCTTCCGGAACATCCGCCAAGCACGCTGGAGCCGCCCGCCCACACCGGGGGTTCTCCAGAGCACGGTAAGGAAGAAGTCGAAGAGCCGAGATACAGATTTCATAGACGACTTGCCGGCAGGGCGGCAAGGAGGGAACCTTTTTGCGGGATGGGAGCCGTACAGCCGGCTCGAAGGAGGAGCAAGGCCCGGAGTGCGCCAGCGGGCGATTATCTTCGCTTCCCTTCTGCCACCCCGTGGCGGCGTCTCCGCGTCGTCAGAGACATAGCCCGTTCACCTCGCCCGGTAAAATCTCACGGATCACACAAAGGACAAGAAATGAGGCCGCCCCGGGCGCCCCTGCAAGACACTCGTGCTTGGCCGGTGGCAGCCCGGAACCGTTCGGACGAAGACGCCACTGAGCGCACTTCCGCCGCAGTCTCGCATCGATTCACATGAGCCAAGTTCACTCCAACCTTCACCGCAGCGCGTGGGCCGACTGGTGGGAAGGCACACGCCGCACGGACATCTGGTGGACCCTCGCCTGGTTCGACATCGTTTTGCGCTACAGGCGCTCCATGCTCGGCCCGATCTGGCTCACGCTGAGCATGGGCGTCATGATCGGCGGCATGGGGCCGCTGTACGCATCGCTCTTCGGCACGCAGCTGGACAGGTTCTTTCCCCACCTCGCGCTCGGCGTGATCTTCTGGGGCCTGTTCTCCACCATAGTCACCGATGCCTGCAATGCCTTCGTGGGGTCGTCCAACTACCTGAAGCAAGGCTACTTTCCGATCAGCCTGTTCGTGTGGCGGGCTCTGGCGCGCAACCTGATCCAGTTCGCCCACCAGATCGTGCTCTACATACCCGTGGCACTCTGGGCCGGCATCTCGCTTTCGTGGTCGGTTCTTCTGGTCATTCCCGCTTTCCTCATCCTGGTGGTCAACGCGCACGCACTCGGGCTGTTGCTGGGACTCATCTGCACCCGCTACCGCGATGTGACCCAGATCGTCACCAGCGTCATGCAGATGCTGATGTTCCTGACTCCCGTGTTCTGGCTGCCCGAGAACCTTCCTGGTCGCGCCAAATACGTCCTGTGGAATCCTTTCGCACAGATGCTCGACCTGTTGCGCACTCCACTGATGGGTGGCGAAGCCCATCTCCACAGCTGGATCGGCATCGGCTTCTGGACCGTGCTGTGCCTCTCCGTTGCGAGCATGCTGTTCGTCAAATACCGCCGCCGCGTCGTCTACTGGCTCTGATCCATGGCATTCATTTCACTCAAGAACGTTTCGGTCAGCTTTCCGATCTACGGCGCGGGCTCGGCGTCCCTCAAGAAGACGATCGCGGCTTCGGTCACCGGCGGACGCTTCGGCAAGGAAACAGGGGTCACTGTGGTGCAGGCGCTCAGCGGCCTGAACATCGAATTGAAAAGCGGCGACCGGCTCGGCCTGATCGGCCACAACGGTGCAGGCAAGTCCACGCTGCTGCGTACGCTGGCGGGCGTCTATGAACCGTCTTCGGGCGAGCTGACCCGCCAGGGCACGGTGGCCAGCCTGATCGACCCCGCCCTCGGCATCGAAATGGACGCGACCGGCGTCGAGAACATCATGCTTCGCGGTCTCGTGATGGGTATGAGCAAGAAAGAGATCGATCGGCTCACGCCCGACATCTGCGAGTTCAGTGGCCTGGGCGAATACGTCAACATGCCCGTTCGCACCTACTCGACCGGCATGATGATGCGCTTGGCATTCTCGATCTCGACCAGCGTCGAAGCCGACATCCTGCTGATGGACGAATGGCTCTCCGTCGGCGACGCGGCCTTCACGGAAAAGGCCGAGCAGCGCATGCGGGACGTGGTATCGAAGTCCGGCATTCTGGTGCTGGCATCTCACTCGCCCGAGCTGATTGCCAAGGAATGCAATCGGGTGATTCACCTTGAGCACGGACGGATCGTCGAGCGCTGACGGACCAGGCTCAGGCCAGCTGCAACGCGTTGAGGATGGTTTCGCGCTGGTGCTGCCAGCCGAATTTGCGCAGCGCATCCTCACGCGCCCGCGTGGCCATCGATGCGTAGACCTCGGTACTCTGGTCGATCGCTCGAAGAATCGATTCAGTCCATTCATGGGCCTTCGACAGGTAGCCAGTTTCTCCATCGCTGATGGCGCGGCGGTAGGTGAAGCTGGGTGACGCGATGCTCAAAGTTCCAACGCTTGCTGCCTCGAAGTATTTCAACTCCGACTTGCAGTCTGTGAAGGCGTTGGATTGCAGCGGCATGAGGTTGAACTCCACTGTGCCCAGCAAGCGCTGCAGATTCACGTAATCATGGAACGGTTGGCGGGTGACGCGGTGACCGAACTCGCGCATTGCGGGTCCGTGGTCTATGTAGCCGACAACCATCACTTCGACATTCGGCCTCTCAGCGAGCACGTCGGCGAGAGCAGGCTCGACGATTGCATAGTCGAGTCGATGAGACGGCGAGCCACTGAAATATCCTAGGGTGACCTTTCCATCTCCCGAAAAGCCCACACGCTCCTTGGCCGCAAAAACCCTCTCTGCGAGATCGAGCTGCTCCTTGTTCATGAAGTTCGGAACGACCGCCACTTGCAGGCCGGAGCAATTCTCGATCTTCTGTGCAAGAAACGCGTTGGTCGTGATGGCCCCATCGCACAGCCTGAGCGTCTGATTCATGCGGGCGATCATCGCGAACCAGTCGTCCCAGACCCCCTTTTGCGTAACGTCCAGACCTAAGGTGGCCACGACCAGGTGCGCATAGTCTAGGTCGACCACCAAGTCATCGACGTCAAACAGCACACGTTTGCCGCGCGCCCGGAACTTGGTGATCAAGCCATTCACCTCATGGCAATAACGTGATCGACAGATCACCAGCAGGTCGGCTGCGTCAGCGATCTCGTCGAAGCGATCGCGGTCTGCCAGAAAGAAATAGCTGGCGGATACTTGGCTGCCAACGGGCTCGTTGAGCACCTGTGCCATGTTGTATGCGCGGTAGCGGAAGGTGCTGTTGTTGGGCTCTTCGTAAAAATAGGCCACACGAACTCTGGCACGCTGAAGCGTCGCCAGCCGACCGGGGAGAGACTGGAGCCACGGGTCGATGTAAGAAATAGCGGAAATGTTCAGTGCGAACATTTAGGGTTCCGTCACAAGTGCCTGGAGGGTTCCCTCCAACGATCGGGCCCAATCTCTGCTCAAACCATTGGCAGCGAAATTACGCCTACGTGCTTCTTTGTCCTGCGCAAGCACTACACCCGCACCAAGCGCATCGACAAGCGCCTCCGTTTCGAGTTCGGAACAAATAATGTTTTGCGAATAGTTGGACAAATCCTGTTTGTTCGCGAACTTATTGGTCACTACCACTGAGCCGCTCGCCGCGAGGTCGAACGGGGGATAACTGGGATGAGGCGTGCACATCAGGCACAGCCCCAGATCGATCGTTCCAGCAAGATCGGCATACGCTTTCCAATCCAGACCTTCGCACTGTGTGGGCAAGTAGCCGTCGCCGAACGTCACCTTGGGAATATCTTTGCCGACCAAGAATATTTCCCAGCAATCAAGGTCCAGGATGCCTCTGTTTATTGCCCGATCGATGACTTCCAGGCCAATATGAAAGAGATTGCGTGGATTGTTCGGCCGCGCATAGAAGAACAAGCGCTTCTTGCCACCAGGCTCTCGTTGGCGCTCATGGAACAACGACTTTGGAAACGCGGGCTCGAACCAGAGCCCATTGCGTTTCAGCTGCTCCATGCCGTTGGCGACCAGGTGATCGAACAGAAGTTGAGTGTTGACCACGAACCGAATGTCTTGGCAGCGCAGGATCCATTCGCATTGAACCCGCTCTTCTCCGAACGGGTAGAACATCCGTTCGTCCTCTTGAAGGAGATAGATGATCGACGTGTGCGGGACACTAGGCAGCACGGCGGCCGTAGTCCACCACGATGTAGTGACGAATGTCTCGTCCGCACCGATGTCAAGACCTATGGCACGAGCAGTGGTTGATCCAGACTCGGAAACGCTGCTGGAAACTGGGGCAAAGGCAAACTGGATCTCATGGAGCAGTTGGATTCCGTAGGCGCTCAGGATCTGCGAAGCGTTCTTCGGCGATGGCGCCTCCGTCCGCGTCACGATCCGTAAGGTTGCGTTTCTTCGATTTGCCAACTGGGCAGCGAATAGCAAAGCAGTGCCAACACCGCCAAAGAGGCTCCCACTACCGATGCTGTCGGTAACGAGGCTGATGCGCGGTCGCGACGGCTTTGGAATCAGATAGGTTGGGAGCGGCTGAAGATTGGGAAACCGCAAACGAGCAATTTCGTCGACGGTTCCCGGTGGTCCAGACACCCCCGCGATCACTGATCCCGCAGGGATTCTGTTGAGCACTGGTCGTCCTGCAACCGCAGCTCCAAGCTTTGCGCGAAAGAGTCGCACCGTTGCCATGACTCCGTTCTCTTTGAAGAACGCCAGAAGCCGTCGCAGGCGCACCCTCATTTGTCTTCTTCCTCAAATACTGAGGTGGATCGCTCGACACGTGACTCGAGAAAAATATTCATCGTGGATTCCGCTGTAGTTGTAGATTATCCGCGACGACACGGGGAAGCCTTGTGATGAGTTCCACGATCCACTGGTTACGGACGTGATTAGGTCACCGAGCCCTGTGGATGCCAGGCGCCGGTGTGTCGTTCCGCGAATTTGCCCACGTAGTCCGGATACCTTTTACCCAAGCGGGTTGTGATAATCAAAGGCATATGCATAACTCAACTCTTCCCCCACCTTTTGATCCGATCTTTTATCGTGGCAACGCCCCAGAACTCGCTCACCTTACTGATCAAGAAGCGCTTCATCACTTTCAAGACGAAGGCATAGCGAAGGGCTACCCTGGAAGCCCAGGGTCTGAGCGAGGGCATCTGCTGTCCTTCGCGCGTAACGAAGCATCGATTCTCGAGATCGGCCCTTTTCACGCTCCCTCTGTCGTCGGAGAAAACGTGCGATACATGGACGTTTTGACCACAGAAGAGTTAATCGAGGCCGTGAAGGAAGCCGGACACCACACATCGAACGTCCCGCAAATCCACTACGTTGCCCCGAGCGGGGGGTTCGACATGGTGGATCGACAGTTTTCTGCAGTATTCAGTGGACACTGCATCGAGCATCAACCAAACCTGATTCGCCACTTTCAGGGCGTCTCCAGCGTGATGAAGGATGGTGGACGCTACTACATCGCGTGCCCTGACAAGCGCTACTGCTTCGATCACTATATCCCAGCAACAGGAATCAGCGACATACTCGTCGCCTATCACGCGCAACATAGGTTTCACCATCCAAGAAGCTTTATCGCGCAAAGGCTGCACGGTGCCCACAACGACGCAGACCGCCATTGGGCAACCGATCACGGGCCACAGCGATATCAGGCCCTCAAGAGCGCAAAGAACGACCTTTTTGAAAAACTACCGAGTGACGATGCCTATCACGATGTCCACGCATGGCAGTTCACTCCCACGTCATTCTTTCGAATCATGACCTTTCTATACGAAGTCGGACTGACAGATTTTGCAGTCGAGCGCGTCTATCACACGCGATTTGGCACTCAGGAATTCACGGCCGTGCTTCGCAAGGGATGGGAATCAAATACTCAAGAGAAAACTTTCATCGAGCAAACTAGCCCACAAGAACGAATTATTGCTCTGCAAAAGGCCAAAGCAGATTCCGCTGAAGAGATCGAGAACTTGAAAAAGGCCCAAACTATGGCCCGGGCTGAGATGGAGCAACTTGCGGACGATAAATCGAAGGCCTATCGCGAAATTGAAGACCTGCATTTCCGCCTGAACAGCCTTCTTGCTTCGCACTCTTGGACAGTTACTCGACCCTTACGACGACTTGCAGACCTTCTTCGTGGCTCAAGCGCACGAACTCGCGTCTAGACTAGACATCATGATCGCGCGTATTGGCAGAAGAAAGGCCTGTCGCCGGTACCGTGGACTGCACACCTGAGTGTGCCGAAACACCTGCGACGGTCGCAATCTATGGTAACAAACCATGAACGAGCAATTCAGCCATACCGACTCCCCCACAATCTCCACATGGTCGATGCAAGCAGCTCATGCGGCTACTGCCCGCGGTGTTAGCTCATCGCCGCTGAAAGACAACGAGGAAGCAATCGCCTTCCTTTTCTTGGTAGCTGTGCGCCGGGCGATAGTAAACGCTGGAATTGCCATTACCGCGAGCGAAGTCTAGCGGCAGAAACGCCTCGGAATCCAGCACATCGAAGCCATATTTCGATGCCCGCTCTTGCCACCAAGGCAGCGGCTCTAAGGTTTGATGCAAGGGGGTACCATCTTCCGTGAAGCCACCATCCACCTGAGAGATTGAACAGGCGAAGATGCTTCCCGGATGCGTATGACGCTCAAGATTCGCAAACATGCCCTCTACTCCTTCGGCCGTTAGATGCTCGAGCACCTCCCAGGCCGAAACCACATCGAACTTAAATGCTCCGGCATCGCCGCGGCCAAGCTCAAAAGGGCGAGTCACATCGCACGTGAAGAGAGAATCGCGAAGAAGTCGCCATTCGGCACGTTGTTGCAGCCTAGAGATGTCGCTTCCCTCAAGGCCAACGCCAATATGGCCCCGGAGGACTGCATCGAGCACCATCCCCCCTGCTGAGCAACCGATGTCCAAGAACGATAACTGCTTGCCAGAACCAAAGAAATCCTCGCACGCGCGGATAAAACGCGGATGCCGTGTGTGATCGAGAACGGTTCCGACAGGATGAATGTGATCCGGGCTATCGTAGGCTACGGGATAGTCCGTAACGCACTTAAAACCCTTCATGCTCTCGAGATCGATGCTCGACATCAGCGCAATCAAGATATCCCGTTGCACCCAATCCAGATGGCCGTGCAACTCCGCGACGGAGGTCTGGATATCACTCAGGCGCATCGTCGAACTCTGAGAGAGCGTCGCCGTTTGAGCTTGGAGTGCAGAAAGTTGCGCAGCAGTGTCGCGCACCCCTCGAGCCAAGCCTGATACCTGCGCGCGAAGATCGACAACGAAGGTGGGTACGCCATCAACCAAGCTCCTCAGGGTACCGACATCATCATCAATCTTGACGGCCTTCTCCGCGAGATGGCCGACCCTATGCTCCACGCCCTCTAGCTTGTGCTCGATGCCTGCCAGCTTGTCGACCACCCTCAACTTGAATGGCTGGTAGAGCGGTCGCAGTATCCGCTTGATCACAGAACGAATTGACAGTGGCGGTGCAGACGGCGATCTCTCTTGCGAGTGAAATTGCACCGCGCTCTTCACAATCGCTTCCGACTGCTTCTGGACGGCGCCCTCTCCGCGCTCGTCCGCCGGCGCTCGCACCTCCGCCGGAAGGGCAATCCAGTCGAGCGGATACCCTCGTTCCTCCAGCAGCGCCCGTGTCGACGCCAGGTCTTCATTAGCAAAGTCACGGACTCCAAATACCTTTCGCTTCAGAAATGGCGAGCCTTTCTGAAGAAGCGTGTTCTGATAAGTTGAAATATCTTCTCCGAACGGGACGTCGAGAGTAGACCTGTCAACTAGTGGTGCAAAGGAGAATCCATTTTCGGCCAGCAACCTGCTGAGGCCTATCTCATATTTTTCACATATCTTTTTCTTTGATTCTTCAATCGCAATGGATTCGATAAAGTCTCGAAAAACCACACTCTCGATAACACGTTTATTGAGCGTCAAGAAGTAACTCTGCAGATGCCGAGCACCCCCATAATTCTCTGTAATTCCCCACGCATCTAGGCCTACAGAATCCATGCGATCAAATATTTCCGCCAAATCCCGAACCGGACCATAATTACTGTCATTCGCCAAAATTACAGCATCATATTTCTCTATCTCCTGCCAGCCAAGCCGAAAAATCAACTTCTGCCATGACCCGAAGTCATATTTTTGATGCGTCTGCGCCCATCGCCCGTGAGTGATGGCGTCCAGCTTTGCGAGCTCATTCTCTTCAACTTGATTTGCGGCCTGATAATAGACATCAGAAAATCTAGCGAGCTCACGAAGGTAGTGAACCACATAATCATCAATCTGATTAGAAGGACTGTACCCCGCAAAAAGACACAAACGCTTCATTCAACATCCTTTTTATCTTCTTTCCAAACTGGAAAAACACCAAACACTCGGTATGTATGATGTCGATGATCTGTAGTTTTGCTCATCAGGGGCAATTTTCCAAATACATAAAGCGTGGTGCAAATGCTTTCACCAGGGACCGTTTGCAAATTGAGCAACGGCCAGCGACCGTTGAGAAAATACCCTCGCAACTCACCGATGCGGCGCCGCTGAAAGGTATCACCAAATGTGCCTCGCAGCGCGGCTCGCGGATCCGAATTTTTTACTTCACCTGAATCGACATCTGCGGCATTTTCGGATGCGTTATTTGCATCCGATGCAGCGCCCGTGCCGTATTTTTTGTGGAGCTGTTCGGCACTCATTGTGCCATTCCAGTTGCTACTCCCCTGATCAAGGCTGCGATAATAAATTTCTTCACTCGTGAGTTTAGAAAGATCTCGATACCACGGCAAATGCCTCGCCTCATAGGGGTAACCCATTCGAAAGGCCGAAAAGAAATCGGATGTACGCCATTCTTTTCGAGGTCGATACACTGCAAATGTCGTATCCACCGGTGCGTCATAGATTGTCAAAGAGCCGTGAGCCTTTGACTTCTCATAAAATCGCCCCTCCCATTCAAGAACATTTTCCTTCAACTCATAATGATCAGGCAAATCATCAAGCTTGAGAGAGAATCCGATTTTATTTTTCTCTGGATAACTCAGCAAGACGTCAAAGAATGCGTATAGAAAATCAAACGGACATTCCTCGACGGGCAAAACGTCTGGATCTGTCAATATGAAGTAACTAGAATCGACAAGCTTCTTGAATTTCAAGGAGTCAAACAACACTGTGTGCTTGTAATTTACCCCCATGTAATGCACCTTGTGCGGAGAGGCGCGCAGATACTCAACAAGCTGCGGATACGATGAGGCATTGTCGATTACATGGATATTTTTAAATCCCGCCCTTTCAAAATACGCAATACTCCTCTGCAAATAAGTCAAATGATTGAATGAGATGATGAAAACTGGAATCTCTGCGATGACGTCTTTGCACAAACGAATGAAGTCATCTTTGGCTAACGGCTTGATCCGATGAAACACAGAGGCCAGTTCAAGGGGCGAGCAAAGATCAGGGTATTTGATGGACGCCATCAACTTCGCCAGCATATCGAGCCTGGCGACCTCATTGGCGGACTTGCCCCCCAACATTGCCGTGACCTGTTCAATATCGGCAGGAGACAGGTCTCCCACCAGATAGCCGATCATTCGAAGTTTGACACCGATATCCAGTCGGTGCATTTCGTCCATATGAGCAATTGACACACTTTCAGTGTGCCGACGATAGCGAAGCAAGATTTCTTGGACGTTTCCAAGCTTCATGACGCGAATGGCACGCGTCCATAAATCATAGTCCTCGCTAAATCGCATTGACTCGTCATAGAAAAGATTGTTTTCAATGAAAAGTTGGCGCCTCAGCATTGCTGTGGGATGACCGATATAGCACCCCATAAGCATATCGGTGTAGCGGACATTCTCCATGTGATGGTGAATGGCGTCACCATCCATGAACTGCTGGAACTTGGTACCACAAACGCCCACATCGAGATGCTCGTCGAGGAACGCCACCTGCTTACCAAGCCTTGTCGCTTCCGCAATGTCATCCGCATCCATTCGCGCGATGAACTCGCCTCGAGCTTGGCGATAAGCGAAATTTAGCGCCGCCGCAAGCCCCTTGCCCGGCCCCTTTAACACTGCAATACGGGGATCCGCATAGCTGCGGATGATGTCTAAAGTACCATCTGTCGAGTTGTCATCAACAATCAACACTTCAAAATTCGTAAAGGTCTGCGCCAGAATACTCTCCAGCGCCTCTCTCAGATATTTCTCGGAATTTCGCGTTGGAATGACGACTGATACGCGGGGCGGATGCATGGGCAATTTTATTTTCTAATTCAAGGTAATGGTTTCACGCAGGTGGATGCAAGCGAGAAGCAGGTAGTACTTGGACTATAGGTCGGTCGGGTTATAGAAGATTACCCGGCTTCCCAAAGGCTCAAATCCAAAATGTATTCGACGCAAACCAAGTGCAGCCTCAATAGCATCATGACGTTCGGGGGACGCATAAAACATCAAAAAACCACCTGCGCCAGCGCCCAGCAGTTTACCGCCGAGCGCGCCATTCGCTTTGGCCTTCGCATACCAGTCGTCAATGGCGGCACTGGTAATACCTGAAGCTAATTGCTTTTTTAGCCGCCAGTTCTCATCGAGAATTTCGCCCATCGAGTCCAAATGGCCACCCTGCAGCTCATTGCGTAGCTCATAAACCAATTCGACCATGCGATTCAGCATTTTCTGCTTGCCTGCACTGTCGGCCACATTGGACGATTGTTCTCTCAAAATGCCAGAAGCACTGCGCGCAATGCCGGTGTAAAAAACAAGAATACTGCTTTCGATAGCGTCTCGGATCTTTCGCTGCAACACGAGCGGCGTCACCAAAACGCTGTCGTCTGGATTAAATTCGATGAGACTCAGTCCACCATACGCCGACGCATACTGATCCTGTTTTCCTATCGGCTCACCGCATCGGTCTATTTCAATCTCACAACTCAATCGCCCCAAGTGCTCCGCCGAGACGTGCCGACCTAAATAGGCTGAAAGGACGTTTATCAAACCGACAGTAAAGGCGCTGGACGACCCTAAGCCGGTACCGTGCGATGGAATATCGGCGGTACTGGTGACTTCAATCCCTCCTTGAATCCCCAGCATTTGAAGCGTCGCACGAACTAGGCGGTGTTCGATCTTCTCGACATGGTCGACTTCTTCAGTCTTGGAATACGCAAGCCTGATTCCTCCATCAAATTTCTTGTTGACGCTTACATAGACATATTTGTCCACGGCGGTCGAAAGCACCGCCCCGCCGTGCTGCCGGTAAAAGCTGGGCAGATCGCTTCCGCCTCCAACAAAGCTCATCCGCAATGGTGTCCGGCTAATGATCATGGGGTGTCAGTTTGAAAATGGAATCGAAATCAAGAATGCCGTCAGCCGTAGTCCGTGCAGCGGTCACCAATGGCGCCTCGTCTTGCTGTCGCTGCTCGTAGGTTTGCGCCGCTCCTTGTTCATCAGCTAGACGACGTCCGATAAGGTCGGCCTCGATGCGAACGCGTCGTGGTGCCTCGGCCGCTTCTATATGGAGGCGCCAGATCCGCCGCTCGCCACGCCAATTAGCGAGCAGCGCGGGAACCCCCTCCAGAATCAGAACAGCTTTTTGCGCCAGCACCGTGCGCTCGGGCATGCCCCGAGCTCGAAGCGTTCGATCGTAGGACGGCATGTCAGCATCAAGTGCACCGCCGGAGAGCCAGTCCTTGAGATCTCTTTGCGCATCTTCCAGGGCATAGCGCCCCAGCACGCCTGCCGTTCGTTCGGCAGCAGGCCGCAACCAGCGATCGAGCGATAGCACTTGAGCATCCAGTTTGCGAGCCACTAGCTCGGACTTCAGCACACTAGCAATGGTCGATTTCCCAGTACGCGCCAAGCCGCCGACCAGCACTAGATCGCCAGGCTGAACTTTCAGTAGCCACTCATTGACGGCAGCAACAAGCAGCGAATATGTATGAACGATGAAATGTGCGGCTGCGCCGATGTGTGCAAAACGAAAGTCCGGCACGGCTGCGAATTTGTTATCGCGTCCTGCTTCTCCGGTTTCCACCAGAACCGAACGCAGCCCGGCTCGCCGGGCCGCCAGCATGTCGGCGGAGCTGTCACCGATCATCCAGGAGTCGGCGGCTTGGATGTTCATGGCGGTCATCGCCTCGTGCATCATGCCGGGCTGAGGCTTGCGACAATTGCAAGCTATTTTTAGCGTCGGCACTTCGCCGGCAAAACCAGCATCGGGGTGGTGCGGACAGAAGTAGATCGCATCGACATAGGCGCCGGCATCGCCCAGCCGGCTTTCCAGCCGATTGTGTATACGCTGCAAATCGCCGAAGCTGGCTTCCCCGCGCGCGAGCACCGGCTGATTCGTCACCACGACAACACGATACTCCGCATTGTTGAGCGCACGCACAGCTTCGGCGGCATGAGGCAGAAGCGCGAAATCCTCAGGCCGACGGACATAGTCACGAAGCACATTGAGTGTCCCGTCCCGGTCCAAAAACACCGCTTTCTGCTGATGCTGCCGGCTAGCCCGTTTGACAACGCCTGAACGGAGGTGCTTTTCCACCTTGTCAAGGCGCTTGGGCGTGCCCAGGTCCTTGATGTACTCGAAGCTGACATAGCCCGAGACGTGCGCTCCGGCGCGCACCATGGCCGGAAAGAGATCTTTGGCGAAGTCACATGGCGCAGGAAAGTCGCGCCAAGCCAGAAGCGCCTTCTTTTCAATAATGTAGAAGGCGGCATTGACGAGGTTGCGCAACTCGGCGCCCTCCGGATGCGGGTAACCATGAAACGCCTGCACCCGGCCGGATGCGTCGATCTCCACGAGGTCCGAATCCGCCGGATGATCATTCGGATGCAGCAGGAGGGTGGCATCCGCACCTGATGCTTCGTGTGCGGCCAGCATGTGCCCGATATCGATGTCGAACAGCGTGTCGCCATAGACGACGATGAATTGATCGTCCAGCTCGTCCAGGCATGCTAAAAGGGCGCCCGCCGTTCCGCGCGGCTCGCCATCATCGAAAAGACGCACCCGACTGGGAAACTGTCGCTGCTCGAAGAAGGCCTGAATCTGGTCTGCCGCGTGGTTGACCAGAACAGCGACGTCATCGATCCCGTGATACGCAAGCGTGCGGACCTGAAGCTCCAGCAATGGTGTGCCATTGACATCCACGAGAGGCTTGGGCCGCCCATTCAGGCGCTCTGCCAGCCGGGTGCCCTTGCCGCCCGCAAGAATGACCGCTTGTGTCACTCCGCCAGCTCCTCGCGCGCGATCTCGTCGACCGCGCGCACCATGGCTTGCGTGGAGTCAAGCCGAGGGCTCCAGCCACTGGCGGCCAGACGCTGTGTCGAATAGCGGAAGCGCGGCACATCGCCCACCCAACCGCGGTTGCCCTCGCCAAAGATGATGTCGGCTCTCGGAGAGACTCTGTCGCGCACCGTCTTCGCAATCATGCGCACCGTGACCCCATCGTCCTTTGGCCCGATGTTGAACACGTTGTAGCGCCCCTCGATCCGGCTTATGTGCAGCATTGCGTCGATCAGGTCGTCGACGTGCAGATAAGCCTTCTGCTGGGTACCGTCCCCGAGAACCTGCAGTTGGCCAGGGGTAGCCTTCAGCTTGCGGATGAAATCGAAGATCACACCATGAGTCGCCGGCACACCGATGACGTTCGGAAATCGGAAGATGTCTGCGCGCGGGAGGAAAGCTTCAACCGCTGCCCGGATCTGCGCTTCAGATGCCAGCTTCATGGCTCCGTAATTGGAGATCGGCTGCAACGGGCCGATGTCCTCATGAATTTCACGCTCGCCGAGATCGCCGTAGATGGCCGAACTCGATGCGAAGTGCATTTCCGGAATTTCATGCCGGCGCATCGCTTCGAGCACGGCAAAAGTGGTCTGAAACGTGCGATCGCGGTCAATGCGTGGATCGGCCACCCCTGCCGGGATATCCGAATTGGCGGCCAGATGCCAGACATGAGCAACAGGCGCACCGGCCTCTTCGATCGCCGCGGACAAGGCATCCAGATCGGAACAGTCCACTTGCCGAAAGCTGAAACAAGTATGGTTGTCGAATTCCGCCACTAACTCACGCCGTCCACGTGACAGATCATCCAGAGCCAAAACAGCGCCACCTTCTCCAAGCAGACGGCGTGTCAGGTTGACAGCGACAAAACCAGCGCCACCGGTGATCAGGTGCAATTTCATTGGAATCTCAAAATAGAAAGGCCTTTGAAGACAGCAGACCTTGAGCTAGAAGTTGCCTGCCCAGGTCGGCATGTCAGATGCTAGAACTTGAGCGTTCCCAGCAGGGAGGGATCTGTCAGATGGCTCTGGCGAAGGTATTGCGCAAGGATGTGCATCAGCGACTGATGCACATCCTCAATGACACCGTAATTCTCCGCATCAACGTGAAGACTGACATCGGCGAGACGAGCAGAATCGCCACCAGAAAATCCTGTCATGGCAATCGTTGCCATCTTCATCTCGCGCGCTGTGTTGAGAGCCTTGACGATGTTGGGCGAAGCCCCGGATGAACTGATTGCGATGAGGACGTCTCCCTCGGAGGCCATCGACGTCAGCTGGAACGAGAACATCTCATCGGGGCCAATATCGTTGACGATCGCGGTAATCAGTTCGACAGCGGACGAGAGGCTATTCACCTTTGGCTTCAACCAGCTATTGCTGCGAACACCTTTCATGCAGTCGCAGACTAGGTGATTGGAGATGGCTGCCGACCCTCCATTCCCGCATGAAAAGATCATCCGTCCCTGGGCAGCGCGTTCTGCAAGAAGACGCCCGGCGGCCGCAAGCGCGCCACGATCCACGGTCTTGGCTGCAGCCGCGATTCTTTCGAAATACGCGTCTGCGTACAGTCCAGCATCTTTTATCTGGTGTTCTGGAAAGAATGAAGGCATAAAAATCCGGGTACAAGTTATGAAAATATTGAGTAGCAGGCAGATCCGAAGGCCTTGACTACCCCTTTGGCCGCAGCGGAAAAACCAATCCGCGACGCGCGTCTTCTATTCGAAAAATTCCGCCTGCTTCATCGGCAACCCGGCGCTATCCTTGGCCGAAAGAGCAGGGACCTGTCCAATATTCGGCCACTCGATATCAAGAGAGGTGTCGCTCCACAAGATGCATCGCTCATGCGCAGGCGCGTAGTAGTCGGTAGTCTTATACAGAAAGTCAGCCGTGTCGCTCACGACCATGAATCCGTGCGCGAACCCTGCGGGCACCCACAATTGCCGGTGATTGCTTTCCGTCAATTCGACACCGACCCATTGCCCGAAGGTGGGAGAGGATCGACGGATATCCACGGCCACATCGAACACCGCACCACGAACCACTCGCACCAGCTTGCCCTGGGGCTGTTGGATCTGATAGTGCAACCCCCGCAAGACGCCCTTGCCGGAGCGCGAATGATTGTCCTGCACGAAATCGACGTGATAACCCACGGCCTCATCGAAGGCTCGCTGGTTGAAGCTCTCCATGAAAAATCCCCGCTCATCACCGAACACCTTCGGCTCGAGGATCAGAACGTTGGGAATGGCCGTTGGCGTAACCTTCATCGCACCGCCCCTTCCTTGAGCATTCGTTGCAGATACTGGCCATAGCCGTTCTTGCGCAGCGGTTCCGCCAGCTTTTCGACCTGGGCAGCATCGATCCAGCCGGCTCGCCACGCGATCTCTTCCGGGCACGCGATCTTCAAACCCTGCCGATGCTCCAGCGTGGCGATGAACTGCCCCGCTTCGAGCAGACTCTCGTGCGTGCCGGTGTCGAGCCAGGCGTAGCCACGCTGCATGATCTGCACGCTGAGCGCGTTCCTGTGAAGGTACGTTTCATTCACAGCCGTAATCTCCAGCTCTCCGCGCGCGCTTGGCTTCACGGCTTTGGCGATATCGACGACCTGGTTGTCGTAGAAGTACAAGCCGGTGACGGCGTAGCTGCTCTTGGGCTCCGCCGGTTTCTCCTCAATGCTGCTGGCCTTGCCTTGCGCATCGAAAGCGACAACCCCATAGCGCTCCGGGTCATGCACATGGTAGGCAAAGACCGTGGCACCTTCGGCCTTGTTGTCCGCGTTATGCAGCAGTGTGGCCAGATCGTGACCATAGAAGATGTTGTCACCCAACACGAGCGCACTAGGCGAGTCACCCAGGAAAGTTTCGCCGATGATGAACGCCTGCGCCAAACCGTCGGGACTCGGCTGCACCGCATACTGCAGATTGATGCCCCACTGGCTGCCATCCCCCAGCAGTTGCTGGAAGCGCGGCGTGTCCTGCGGGGTGCTGATGATCAGGATGTCTCGCATGCCACCCAGCATGAGCGTGCTGAGCGGGTAATAGATCATCGGCTTGTCGTACACGGGCAAGAGTTGCTTGCTCATCGCCAGCGTGGCCGGATGCAGGCGCGTGCCCGAACCGCCGGCCAGGATGATGCCCTTGCGTTGCGTCGTCTTGGTCATGCTCTTTCTTCTCGTGGGATTCTTCAAAGGATCTCGCGCAGCATGCGCGCGACGCCTTCCTGCCATGGGGGCAGGCGCAGGCCGAACGTGGTCTGCAGCTTGCTGGTGTCGAGGCGCGAGTTGTGCGGGCGCTTCGCGGGCGTCGGGAATGCGCTGGTCGGCACGGCCTCGACGGCGTCGGGCCCGGCCTTGAGTTCGACGCCGGCCTGCTGCGCCATTTCGAGCACGAAACGCGCGTAGCCGTACCACGTCGTTTCGCCGCCGGCGATCGCGTGATAGAGGCCGACCTTGGAGGGATCCTGCAGCGTCGCGCGGATGGCGTGCGCCGTGACGTCGGCCAATAGCTCCGCGCCGGTGGGCGCACCGAACTGGTCGTCGATGACAGTCAGCTTCTCGCGCTCCTTCGCCAAGCGCAGCATGGTCTTGGCGAAGTTGCCGCCGCGCGCGGCGTACACCCAGCTGGTGCGGAAGATCAGGTGCCTGGCGCAGTGCCGGGCCACCAGTTGTTCGCCTTCGAGCTTGGTGCTGCCGTAGACGCTGAGCGGGCCGGTCGCATCGCCTTCCTTCCACGGCGTGGTGCCGCTGCCGTCGAAGACGTAGTCGGTCGAGTAGTGCACCATCAGCGCGCCGATATTCTGGGCCGCCTCGGCCACGACGCCGGGCGACGTGGCGTTGAGCCTGCGCACTAACTCAGGTTCGCTCTCGGCCTTGTCGACGGCGGTGTGTGCCGCTGCATTGACGATCACGTCGGGGCGCACCTTGAGCACCGTGTCGGCGAGTTCCTCGGGCCGGCTGAAGTCGGCGTGGAAATCGGTGCTGTCGAAGTCGAGCGCGACCAGTTCACCGAGCGGCGCCAGGCTGCGCTGCAATTCCCAGCCGACCTGTCCGCCCTTGCCCAGCAGCAGCAGCTTCATGCCGCGGCCTTCGCGTTGTTGTCGTACTGCTTCTCGACCCATTCGCGGTACGCGCCGCTTTGCACGTTGCGCACCCATTCGCTGTTCGCGAGATACCACTCGACGGTCTTGCGGATGCCGGTGTCGAAGGTTTCGGCGGGCTTCCAGCCGAGTTCGCGCTCGAGCTTGCGCGCGTCGATGGCGTAGCGGCGGTCGTGACCGGGACGGTCGGTGACGTAGGTGATCTGTTCCTTGTACGGCTTGCCGTCGGCGCGGGGGCGCAGTTCGTCGAGCAGGGCGCACACGGTGTTGACGATCTCGATGTTCGGCTTCTCGTTCCAGCCGCCCACGTTGTAGGTCTCGCCGAGCTTGCCGGCTTCGAGCACGCGGCGGATGGCGCTGCAGTGGTCCTTCACGTAGAGCCAGTCGCGCACCTGCATGCCGTCGCCGTACACGGGCAGGTTCTTGCCGGCCAGCGCGTTGACGATCATCAGCGGGATCAGCTTCTCGGGGAAATGGAACGGGCCGTAGTTGTTCGAGCAGTTGGTGGTGAGCACCGGCAGGCCGTACGTGTGGTGCCAGGCGCGCACGAGGTGGTCGCTGGCGGCCTTGCTGGCCGAATAGGGGCTGTTGGGCTCGTACTTGTTTTCTTCGGTGAAGGCTGGGTCGGTCTTGGAGAGCGAGCCGTAGACCTCGTCGGTTGAGACGTGCAGGAAGCGGAAGGCCGACTTCTGCTCGGCCGGCAGCGCGCCCCAGAAACCGCGCACCGATTCGAGCAGCCGGAAGGTGCCGAGCACGTTGGTCTGCACGAAGTCCTCGGGGCCGTGGATCGAGCGGTCCACGTGCGACTCGGCGGCGAAGTTGACCACGGCGCGGGGCTTGTGCTCGGCGAGCAGGCGGTCGATCAGGGCGCTGTCGCCGATGTCGCCCTGCACGAAGATGTGCTTGGGGTTGCCTTTGAGAGACGCGAGGGTCTCGAGGTTGCCGGCGTAGGTCAGCTTGTCGAGATTAACGACGGGCTCGTCGCTGTTCGCGATCCAGTCGAGTACGAAGTTGGCGCCAATGAAGCCGGCACCGCCGGTAACCAAGATCATGGGGTCCCCTGAGTGTTGAAGGTGATCGCCTGACGCGATCGACGTTAACTAGGGATTATCCCATCGGGTCAAAACGCTGAAACAAAGGGCATGGTCACGCTTTCGTGCATCGTGTTTACAATTGCACCCGATTGCAGGAGAGTGGGTCACTCGTCAGGGTGCCCTTACCGAAGGCGCAAACTCCCATAAACGCTCAGGTCAGCCCAGCGGAATCCTGAAGATTTCTGCAAGGGCTCAGTACTGCATCACATCGAAACGCCGTCTGGAGAGTCGTCACCATGCGTGGCGCACCGAAGGAGCAAATTCGTTGCAAGGGCGCAACGGATGAATCTCTCAGGTACCGAGGACAGGGGGAGCGGCAACTTGGACGGCGGGCGTCCAGTTGCTTACTATTTAATGAAATAGTACACACCCCCGCCATTCAAGCGCTGCGACCTCAAGGTACTTGAAATGCGCGTGATCGTCCTCGGCGCCGGCCTGCTCGGCGTGACTTCGGCTTACTACCTTCAGCAACTCGGCCACGAAGTGACCGTGATCGACCGGCAGGCCACCCCGGCCGCCGAAACCAGCTTCGCCAACGGCGGGCAGATCTCCGTCAGCCACGCCGAGCCCTGGGCCAATCCCAGCGCGCCGCTGAAGGTGCTGCAATGGCTGGGCAAGGAAGACGCCCCGCTGCTCTTCCGCATGCGCGCCGACATGCGCCAGTGGCTCTGGGGCCTGCAGTTCCTGCGCGAATGCACGCCGGCGCGCACCCGCCACAACATCGAACAGATCGTTCGTCTGGGCACATACAGCCGTTCGATGTTGCAACAGTTGCGCCGCGACACCGGCCTCAACTACGACCAGCGCACCCAGGGCATCCTGCACTTCTATACGACGCAGAAGGAGTTCGACGGTGCTCTCGAGCCCGCCGAGCAGATGCGCACCCTGGGCTGCGAGCGCCGCGTCATTTCCGCCGACGAGGCCGTGAAGATCGAGCCTGCCCTCGCCCACATCCGCCCCAAGCTTGCCGGCGCCACCTACACGGCCGAGGACGAGTCCGGCGACGCCAACCGCTTCGCGCGCGAACTCGTGGGGCTGGCCGCCGCCGCGGGCGTGAAGTTCCTGATGAGCCACACCGTCACCGCGCTGCGCGAGGCCGGCGGCAGCATCGACCACGTCGAGGCCACCGACAGCGAAGGCCGCTTCCAGCGCATCCGCGGCGACGCCTTCGTGCTGGCGATGGGTTCGCTGAGCCCGCTGTACGCAGCGCCGCTGGGCATCCGGCTGCCGATCTACCCTGCGAAGGGCTACTCGGTGACGCTGCCCGTCAAGGACGCCTCCAAGGCCCACCAGGTCTCGCTGACCGACGACGAATTCAAGCTCGTGTTCTCGCGCTACACCTCGGCCTCGGGCGACCGCCTGCGCATCGCCGGCACCGCCGAGCTCAACGGCTACGACCGCGACCTGAACCGCGTGCGCTGCGAAGCCATTGTGCGCCGCGTCGAGGAGCTCTTCCCTGGCGCCGGCGACACCACCCAGGCCCAGTTCTGGACCGGCCTGCGCCCAGCCACGCCGAGCAACGTGCCGCTGATCGGCAAGACGAAGCTGCCGAACCTGTTCCTCAACACCGGCCACGGCACCCTGGGCTGGACGCACGCCTGCGGCTCGGGCAAGTCGATCGCGCGGATCGTGAGCGGGCTGGAGCCGGAGGTGGATTTCGCGTTCACGGGGATGCCTGCGCCCAAGCTGCGCGTTCCGCAGCCCGCCCTGGGCTGACGAGCCGGCAGGCCCCGGATCACGCCTTGAAGGTGATCCAGGGCCTGAGCCGCACCGCGCATCGAATCAGCCCGGCGCGCTCCTGTGCGTCGATCACCTCGCCGATCGGCTTGTAGGCCTGCGGAGCCTCCTCGATCCGGCGCTCCTCGCGCAAGGTCACGCATTGCCAGCTGGCCTGGGGGTCGGCGGGCGCTGGCCGCATCGCGCGCACCTGTTGCCGGCGCATCCGTCGGCCGGCACCGTGGCTGCACGACCAGAGCCAGTCCTCGTGCCCGAGCCCGGAAGCCAGATAAGAGTAGTCGCCCATCGAGCCCGGAATGAGCGCCAAGTCGCCCGCGTTCGCCGGCGTCGCTCCCTTGCGGTGGATGTTCATGCCGTGTTCCCGCAGCACGGCGTTGTGCGGCACGTCCACCACCAGCTTCGACGACGCGGCGCCGAGCAGTTCGGCGAAATCCTTCCGCACCAGCTCGGCCAGCACGACCCGGTTGGCCCACGCGTAGCGCGCCGCCACGCCCATGGCCTCCAGGTATTCGTCGGCCAGCGGCCCCGCCAGGCCATAGAGACCGCTCTTCGGATGGCGCAGGCCCTTGGGCCATTCGTCGCGGGCACGGTCCATCCAGCGGCCACCCACATGGAACCCGATGTCGCGCGAGCCGCTGTGGATCATCACGACCACATCTCCCGTCTTCAGGCCCGCACGGTAGGCCTCGTGGCGGTCCAGGACATGGTCGACCACCTGCAGCTCCACGAAATGGTTGCCGCTGCCCGGTGTGCCGAGGCAGGGGTCGCGGAACACCTCGTGGCGGCCGCCGGTGTAGGCCTCGGGTGCGTGCCGCGCACTGCCGCCGAAGCTTGCGAGGCCGATGCAGGCATCGAGCTCGGCCTGCATCCGGTCGCGGTCGCACGACGACCACAGCCCGCCGCTGCGCACCGCCTCCAGGAAGGCCGAGGGGCCCACGTCGAACAGCGCCCTGAACGCCGCCGTGTGCACCGGCACGTCGCGGCCGTTGTCGAGCAGGCTGCGCGTGAGCCGCTCGACCAGCCGCGTCTTGTGCGGAGCCACCTGGTCGAGCGTGAGCCCGGTGGTCAGCAGCCGCATGCCGCAGTTGATGTCTGTGCCCACCGCCGCCGGAATGACGAAGTCGGAATCGGTCGCGACGACGCTGCCGACGGGCGCGACGGAGCCCGGGTGGAAGTCGGGCGTCGCGCAGGCCTTGCACACTCCCTTCCCACCGTTGGGCGAGCGCACGCTGGCGAATGCCAGCAACTGGTTCACCGCCTTCTCTTCCAGCGGGAGGCTGGGCGGCAGGAGCACCGTGGCCTGCGAGGCCTCATGGTGCAGGTGATAGACGCCGTCGCGGTAGTCGACGGCAATGCCGGCGCGCGAGAAGGCACGCTGGAGTCTCGAGAAACGAGGATCGCTCATGGCTGCTGTTCCATTCGGGAAACCATGTCGGTTTCCTGCCTCGTCGCACTTTGCGTGGCGAGGCGAAAAAGATCGGCCGCGCTCGCGGGAGACGCGATGCGCAGCTGGCTCTTTCTTGCAGCAGCAGAGATTCAAGAAAGCGGGCGGATTCTAGCGACGCATCCTCCCGCCGAAAACTCGCCCGTCGCTTTTTCGCGTCGGGCGCCGGGTCAGTCGGGCGCAGTGAACACCGTCAACACCCCCGTATACCCATACAGATGGTGCCGCGCGATCTCGCCCGCGGCGAAGAAGCCCACCAGCGGCACATCGCCCAGCGCGTGGCGCACGATCTGCAGCTCCGCCCCCGGCGCGCCGAAGTGCGGGCCGCCGCGGCCGGAGCAGCTCACGTAGACGGCCCCCGCGATGCGCCGCGCCGGATGCGGCGCGGCTTCGGCCTCGCCCGCCGCCACGGCGCGCGCGGTGGCGAGCGTCTGCTCTTCAGGTTCCAGTTCCTCGCGGATTTCCGCGCAGATGCGCATCAGGTCGGCGCGCGCGGCCTGGGCGTTGCGTCGGCAGAAGGTCAGGCGCATACCGGCCTCCGCGGTATCGGCGATGGCGATGCCGCGCCGCGTGGGGTCGAGTCCGATGATGTGGCGCACCAGAACGTCGGCGCCCAGGTCGCCGGTGCGTCGGATGCCGTCGCTTCCGGCGTCGGCCAGGCCGACCAGCGTGTTGCGCACCGCGTCGATGGCCTCCTGCGGGCGTTCGAGCGACACCTGCAGGTCAGCCAGCAGCACGTCCAGCGCCGGCTCGCCGTCGAGCTTCAGAAGCAGGTTGCCGTCGGCCTCGGTGATCTCTCGTTCGCGTACCGCGCCCGAGCGCAGCGGCTGGCAGCCCTGGGTGACGCGCGACACCAGCCGCACGCCTTCGCCGAACACCACGCCCGAGAGCCCGCCCGAGAACACGCCGCCCGCGGCCCCATGCCCACGGATGTTGCCGTTGCCGCCAATGGCGAACTGCAGCGCGCCGCCGCGCCCCGAAGAAAGGCCACCGAACAGGTAGCCCGTGTCGGTGCGCCCGGCCATTTCCCCGATCAGCTCGGCCAGGTCGGGCGTGGCGGGGTCGGCGTGCACCAGCGCCGTGTGCGCCTCGAAGCCGCTCATTTCCGAGTTGCCCAGCGGCGCGACGCCGGAGAACACGCGGTACTGGTCGCTCGGCAGGGCGCAGAGCATCAGGGTCATGCCGGGTTCGTCGAAGTACTCGGCGTTGTTGGCCGACACGCCGATGCCGACCGTGCCGGACCAGTCGGTCACCTCGGGCAGTTCGGCGCTCAGGTGATCGAGGATGTCCTGCGCGTCGTTCGCGTAGTGGTCGGTGATGTAGAGCAGCCCGAGCGTGGGCGCGGAGGCGTAGTCGGGCAGCGCCATCTGCGCCCGCAGCTGGGCGAGCACGAGGCCCGCCGCCATTCGCCATTGCGGATGGGTGGCATGGCCGGAAGGAAACAATTTCATGATGCGTGCCAACCCGTTCTGAAATAGATGGATGTGTGCAGGACGTCAGCGTCGCGCGGAGGTTCGCTTGCGCGCGGCGGTCGATGCCTTCTTCTTCGCGGCCGGAGCCACAGCCTTCTTTGCTGCAGGGGCGGGCTTGCGGGCCGCCGCCGGCTTGCCGCCGATGACCGAGCCGACCGCATCGGCCAGCGGCTGGGCCATGGCCGGCACCTTCAGCTGGGCCGCATCCTGCAGCGCCGTGCTGGCGATCTGCTGGAACTGCTCGGTGAGCGAGCCCCACCACTGCATCGGGTCGACCACGCCCGCGCCGTCGGCCGCCGCAGCTTTCGCCTTGGAGGCGGCCGGCTTGCGGCTCGGCTTCTTCGGCGCCGGGGCTTCTTCGACTTCCTCCTCGGGCGCCTCTTCGTCCTCGATTTCCTCCGGCTCGGGCTCCGGCGCGGCCTTGCCGGGAGCGGGCGTTACGGCAGCCGCGGCGGCGGTCGCCTGCCGGGTGAAGGCGCTGGCGATGTCTTCCATGCGCACATTCATGCCGCGCAAGGTCGACAGCGTCATCTTCTGCACTTCCAGCGCCTGGATGGTGGCCTTCAGCGCGTGGCCGTTCTGCTCCAGCCAGTACTGCACCGTCTTGAGCTCCTGAATGCGCTTGTCGACCTCCTCCACGCTCAGCGTGGGCGCCACCCAGCTCGCCAGGCTCGGGATGCCCGGCACCGAACCGCTGCCCGAGGCCGCGCCGCCGGCGAGGTTTTTCAGGAAATCGAATCCGGGAACGAACTGGCTGAAGTCGAAGGGCTTGCTGGCGTTGCTCATGCGGGAGGTCTCCTGGGGTGCCGGGTATGGGTTTTCTTGTGCTGCCAGCTTACTCCAAGCCTCCGGGCTTTTAGCGTCCGTCAGAGCTCGCTTCTCACCTTGCTGAAGACTTTCCAGAAGGCCGCGTCCTGCGAGGTCGCGAAGTTGATCCGCATCATGGTGCTGGGCGGCCGGCGCGCATGGAAGAGCGAGCCCGGCGCCAGCAGGTAGCCCTGGTCGAGCATGCGCTGCGTGAGCGCGTCGGTGTCCACGCCGGTGTCGACCCAGCCGAAGAGCCCTGCGGGCTCCGAGGCGAAGGTGCAGCCGTGCGCCATCGCCAGCTTCACCGCCCTCCCCCGCGCCCCGTCGAGCCGGATGCGCACGCGCTCGGAGTGCCGGCGCAGCTGCCCCTGGTCGATGCACCACGACAAGGCCCGCTCGAAGAGCGTCGGCGAGGTCAGCGTGGCCAGCAGCTTGGTCTCGAGCAGCCGCTCCTTCAGCTCGGGCGGCGCGGCCAGGAAGCCGATGCGCCAGTTGGGCGCCAGGATCTTCGCGAAGCCGCTGACGTAGATGGTGCGCTGCAGCCCGTCGAGCGCGCTCAGACGGGTGGCGTGCTCGGGCGCGAGGTGGCTGTAGGTGTCGTCCTCGACGATGTGGAAGCCGTGCTCGTTGGCCAGCTTGAGCACGCGGTGCGCGCTGCCCGGCGTGAGGCTGTAGCCGGTGGGGTTGTGCAGCACGCTCACGCTGACGAAGAGCTTGGGGCTGTGCAGCTTGCAGTACTGCGCCATCACTTCCAGGTCGGGCCCGTCGGCGCGGCGCGGCACCGGCAGGATGCGCATGCCCAGCGCCTCCAGCCGCGCGAACTCCAGCGCCCAGCCGGGCTCCTCGACCATCACCGGGTCGCCCGGGCGCAGCAGGGTGCGGCTCACGATGTCCAGCGCGTGGGTGGCGCCGACGGTGGTCACGATCTGGTCGGGCGAGGCCGGCACGTTGATGCCCACCAGCTTCTGCGAGAGGCTGCGCCGCAGGCTCATGTCGCCGGCGGGCTCGCCGTACTGGAGCGACAGCTCCTGCAGCGCGGCTGTATTGGTCATGCGCCGCACGGCCGTGGGCATGAAGGTGGAGGCCATCCAGTCGGGCGGAAACACGCCCATGCCCGGCTGCGGCTTGTCGCTCGGGCGGTGGAACATGCTGCGGATCAGCGAGCTGGCGTCGGCCGGCACGCGCGAGGCCATCATCTGCACTGCGATTGCAGCGGGCACGCCCATCGCGCCGTTGGCGTCCGCGCCGTTCGCCGATCGGGCGTCCTGCGCGGGAGCGGAATCGCGCACGTAGAAGCCGCGCTGTCGCCTGGCCTCTACCAACCCCTGCGCCAGCAGCTGGTCGTAGGCCGCGACCACGGTGTAGGGGCTCACGCCCTGCTGCCGCGCGCACTCGCGCACCGAGGGCAGCCGCGCGCCCGGCGGCAGCAGCCGCGTGCGGATGCGCTCGGCCAGGCGGTCGGCGAGCTGCCCCGTCAGCGACTGTGTGGAGGTGCGTGTGAGCATGCGTCGTCCGGGCTGTGCCGGTTTCCCTGGCTTCTGTGTCGAAGGGATGACCAATACAGATTGCCTGATTGTTCGATCATCTGTACTGGAACTGTAATGGTCGCAAGTTTAGAGTGTGTGTCATGAACTGGCAAGAATTCACCGCGCTGCTGGTGCTGGCCACGGCGATGAGCTTCTCGCCCGGCCCCAACACCACGCTTTCCACCGCCCTGGCGGCCAACGGCGGCCTGCCGCGCGCCATGCGCTTCGTGGTCGCGGTGCCGGTCGGCTGGACCCTGCTGCTGGCGCTGTGCGCCGCCGGCATCGGTGCGCTGGTGGTGGCAATGCCCTCGCTGCGGCTGGCCATCAAGGCGCTGGGCATCGGCTACCTGCTGTGGCTGGCTTGGAAGCTCAGCGGCAGCGCCACGCTCGGCAAGGCCGATGGCAAGAGCCTCTCGGTGGGCTTCGGCCAGGGTGTGATGCTGCAGTTCGTGAACATCAAGGCCTGGCTGCTGGCGCTCACGCTGGTTGCGGGCTGGATCGCCGGGCAGCCCGACGCGCTGCACCGCTTCGCGATCGTGGCGCCAGTGATGCTGGCCTATGCCTTCGTCAGCAACTTCGCGTATGCGCTGGTCGGCGCCATGCTGCGCGACTGGCTGGCCAAGGGCTCGCGCCTGCTGTGGTTCAACCGTGCAATGGGCCTGGTACTGGTGCTCACCGCCTGGTGGATGGTGGGCGTATGAGGAGCATCAAGGACGAGACGCTCGGCATGTGGCTGGGCGTGCTGGGCGTTGCGATGTTCGCCGTCACGCTGCCGATGACGCGCCTGGCCACCGGCCCGCAGGAGGCGCCGCAGCTCTCGCCGTGGTTCGTCACCCTCGGGCGCGCGGCGCTGGCGGGCGTGCTGTCGGCCGTCTTCCTGCTGGTGACGCGCTCGCCGCGCCCGGCCCCGCATCAGTGGAAGCCTCTGGGCATGGCGGTGCTGGGTAACGCCATCGGGTTCCCGCTGCTTCTGGCTTATGCGCTGCGCGTGGTCACGGCCAGCCATGCGGCGGTGGTGACGGCGCTGCTGCCGCTGGTCACGGCCGCCGTCGCGGCCTGGGTACTGCATCAGCGCGCTCGGCTGGGCTTCTGGCTCTGCGCCATCGCGGGCAGCCTGCTGGTGGTGGTGTTCTCGGTGCTGCGCGCCAGCCAGGGCGGACACGGCTTCGGCTTCGAATGGGCCGACCTTCTGCTGGTGGGCGCGGTCATCGCGGCCTCGCTGGGCTACATCTACGGCGCGCAGGTCACACCCTCGCTGGGCGCCGAGCGCGTGATCTGCTGGGTGTGCGTGATGGCGCTGCCCGTCACCCTGCCGGCCACGCTGATGCTGTGGCCCACGCAGCCGGTCGCCACCGCCTCCTGGCTGGGCTTCGTCTACGTCGGCACTTTCTCGATGTGGATCGGCTTCTTCGCCTGGTACCGCGGCCTGGCCCTTGGCGGCGCGCTGCGCGTGAGCCAGACGCAGCTGCTGCAGCCTTTCCTGTCGATCCTCGCGTCGATCCCGATCCTGGGCGAGCCGCTGGACGTGGTCACGCTGGCCTTCGCGGTCGCCGTGGTTGCCACGGTGGTCATCGGCAAGCGGCTGTCGCAGCCGGCGGCGCCTGCCCCGGCGCCCACACGCGGCCTGGACGACAAGCGGGCCCATGTCGTGTACCGTGACTGATCCGCGCCGTTGCGCCCTCCCGAACATCCGAATCTCACCTCACCGCCTGAAAGAAGAAAGCCATGAACTGGAAACTCGCCGCCCGCGCCGCCAAGATGAATCCCTCGGTGCTGCGTGAAATCCTCAAGGTCACCGAGCGCCCCGGCATCATCAGCCTGGCCGGCGGCCTGCCCTCGCCCAAGACCTTCCCGATCCAGGCCTTTGCCGACGCCTGCGCCGAGGTGCTGCACAACGACGGCCAGGCCGCGCTGCAGTACGCCGCGAGCGAAGGCTACGCGCCGCTGCGCCAGGCGGTGGCCGACATGCTGCCGTGGGACGTCGATGCCTCGCAGGTGCTCATCACCACCGGCTCGCAGCAGGGCCTCGACCTCGTGGCCAAAGTGCTGATCGATCCGGGCAGCAAGGTGCTGGTGGAAACGCCCACCTACCTCGGCGCGCTGCAGGCCTTCGGCCCGATGGAGCCGCACCCCGTGGGCGTGGCCAGCGACGACGACGGCGTGATCGTCGACGACCTCGTGGCCAAGGCCAAGGACGCGCGCTTCATCTACCTGCTGCCCAACTTCCAGAACCCCACCGGCCGCACCATGACGGAAGAGCGCCGCGCCGCCGTCTCGGCCGCAGCTGCCGCCGCCGGCCTGCCCATCGTGGAAGACAACCCCTACGGCGAACTCTGGTTCGACGAAGCCCCGCCGCTGCCGCTGGCCGCGCGCAACCCCGAGGGCGTGATCTACCTGGGCTCGTTCTCGAAGGTGCTGGCACCCGGCCTGCGCCTGGGCTTCCTGGTGGCGCCCAAGTCCATCTACCCGAAGCTGCTGCAAGCCAAGCAGGCCGTCGACCTGCACACACCCATCTTCACGCAGCGCATGGTCTCGGCGGTGATGAAGGACAAGTTCCTCGACACCCACGTGCCCACCATCCGCGCGCTCTACAAGCGCCAGCGCGACGCGATGATGGCCGCGCTCACGCGCGAGATGGCCGGCCTGGACGTGAAGTTCAACGCGCCCAAGGGCGGCATGTTCCTGTGGGCGCGCCTGCCCGAGGGCGTGGACACCGTGAAGCTGCTGCCCAAGGCGGTGGAGCGCAACGTGGCCTTCGTGCCCGGCGCGCCCTTCTACGCCGGCGAAGGCGATCCGCGCACGCTGCGCCTGTCGTTCGTGACGGCCAGCGTGGAGGAGATCGACACCGCCATCGCCGCGCTCGCGCAGACGCTGCGCGAGGAACTGGTGCTGCTGGGCGACAGGAAGCTGGCCGCCACGCCGGCCTGAGGCCGGCCGCGCCAGCACCCGAGCCCGAAGGAGCACGCGTTGATCGGCCTCGCGACACTTTCGCTCTTCATGCTCGCGGTGCTGGCGCTGTTCCTGTCGCCGGGCCCGAACATGGCCTTCGTGCTTTCGCACGGCGTGGCCCACGGCCTGCGCGGCGGCTTCGCCGCGGCGCTGGGCATCTCGGCGGCCGACCTGGTGCACACGCTCTCGGCGGCCACCGGCGTCACCGCGCTGGTGGCGGCATGGCCGCCTTCGTTCGACCTGCTGCGCTACGCGGGCGCGCTCTACCTGGTGTGGCTCGCGGTGCAGGCGCTGAGCAACGGCGGCATCGGGCTTCGCATGGGCGCCCGGGCCAGGCCCGCCGGCTTCGGCCGCATCGTGCGCATGGCGCTGCTGAACAACCTCGTCAATCCGAAGGCGCTGCTGTTCTTCATGGTGTTCCTGCCGCAGTTCGTCGACCCGGCGCGCGGCAGCGTGACGCTGCAGCTGCTGCAGCTCGGCGTGCTGCTGTCGGCGGCCGCGCTGGCCTTCAACACGCTGCTGGGCGCGTGCAGCGGCCAGATCGGACGCTGGCTGCAAAAGCGCCCCGGCGCGGCGCGCATCCAGAACAGCCTGCTGGCGGCCGTGATGCTGGGGCTGGCGGTGCGGCTGCTTTTTCTCGATCGTCCTTCGCCGCGCTGACCGGCGGGCAAAGCAACGACAACCAGGAAAGAAAAGACATGCTCAACATCTGGGGCCGCATCAGCTCGATCAATGTCCGCAAGGTGGTGTGGTGCGCGCAGGAGCTCGGGCTCGACTTCCAGCGCACCGAGGCCGGCGGCAGGTTCGGCGTGGTGCAGACGCCCGAGTACCTCGCGCTCAATCCGAACGCGATGGTGCCCACCATCGACGACGGCGAGGGCGCCGAGCGCGTGACGCTGTGGGAATCGAACGTGATCGTGCGCTACCTCTGCGCGAAGCACTCGCACGGCAACCTCTATCCGGCCGAGCTGCCCGCGCGCTTCGACGCCGAGCGCTGGATGGACTGGCAGCAGACCACGCTCAACCGCGCGAGCCGCGACGCCTTCGTCCAGTGGGTGCGCACGCCGCCCTCGGAGCGCCAGCCGGCGCTCATC
This sequence comes from Variovorax sp. 278MFTsu5.1, assembly GCF_048305045.1. Lineage (NCBI taxonomy): Bacteria > Pseudomonadati > Pseudomonadota > Betaproteobacteria > Burkholderiales > Comamonadaceae > Variovorax > Variovorax sp. 278MFTsu5.1. Next base: position 942,740 of record NZ_CP157622.1, on the reverse strand, counting down.
GAGGCCTCGGTGCGCGCGAGCGAAGCGCTCTTCGCGATGCTCGACGCGCACCTCGCTCGCCAGCCCTACATGGCCGGCCAGCGCTTCACCATGGCCGACATCCCGGTGGGCTGCGAGGCGCACCGCTGGTTCGGCCTGCCCGCCGCCGAATACCGCCGGCCGAGCTGGCCGAACGTGGAGCGCTGGTACTCCGAACTGCTTTCCCGCCCGGGCACGCGCGGCGTGCTCGATTTATCCCTCGAATGAACCCGATGAAATCCCGCCCCTTCAAGCAAGTCGACGTCTTCACCGCCACCGCCTACTACGGCAACCCGCTCGCGGTGGTGATCGACGGCCAGGACCTCGACGACACCGCCATGCAGCGCTTCGCGCAGTGGACGAACCTGTCCGAAACCACCTTCCTGCTGCCGCCCACCGACCCGGCGGCCGATTACCGCGTGCGCATCTTCACCCCCGGCGGCGAGCTGCCGTTCGCCGGCCATCCGACCATCGGCAGCTGCCATGCGTGGCTGGAGGCCGGTGGCAAGCCCAAGGCTGCGGGCATGGTGGTGCAACAGTGCGGCGCGGGCCTGGTGCCGCTGCGCCGCGACGGCAGCCGCCTGGCCTTCGCCGCCCCGCCGCTCAGGCGCAGCGCGCCCAGCCCCGCGCTGCTGGCCAAGGTGGCGGGCGCGCTGGGCCTGAAGGCGCAGCAGGTGGTGGCGGCGCAGGTGCTGGACAACGGCCCCGTCTGGTTCGGCCTGCTGGTCAACGACGCCGACGCGGTGCTGGCGCTGCAGCCAGACCACCGCGCGCTGAAGGAGCTGGGCGTGAAGGCCGGCGTGGCGGGCGTGCCCGCGGCGCACGACACCTCGCTGCTCATCGGCCGCTCCAACCGCGAGGCGCGTGCCTTCGGCAACCGGCCCGCGGTGCCGAACGCGGACGGCGCGAAGATCGACCTCGAGGTGCGCGCCTTCGCCGAGCCCATCGGCGTGCAGGAAGACCCGGTCACCGGCAGCCTCAACGCGAGCCTGGCCGAATGGCTGATCGCCGACGGCCACATGCCCGAGCGCTACCTTGCCGCCCAAGGCCAGTGCTTGGGGCGCGCGGGCCGCGTCCACATCGAGCGCGACGCCGAAGGCCGGATCTGGGTCGGCGGCGACGCCGTGACCTGCGTGGACGGCAGCGTCTCGCTCTGAACGGGCCGCCCGCCATGCACGCGCAACTCGACCACCTGGTGATCGCCGCAGCCTCGCTCGCCGAGGGCGTGGCGTGGTGCGAGGCCACGCTCGGCGTCACGCCGGCGCCCGGCGGCTCGCATCCGCTGATGGGCACGCACAACCGGCTGCTGAACGTCTCGGGCGATGCCTTTCCGGCGGCATATGCGGAGATCATCGCGATCGAGCCCGGCAAGCATCCCTCGCGGCCCAGGACGCGCCGCTGGTTCGACATGGACGATGCCACGCTGCAGGCGAGCATCGCGCGGCATGGCCCGCGGCTGATCCACTTCGTCGCGCGCGTGCCCGACGCGCATGCGGCGACACGCGCGCTGGCGCGCGAGGAGCACGCGCACATCGACCGCGGCCAGCTTCTCGAAGCCTCGCGCGATACGCCCGCCGGCCGGCTCGAATGGCAGATCACCGTGCGCGACGACGGCCAGCGGCTGTTCTACGGCGCGCTGCCCACGCTGATCCAGTGGGGCGCCGTGCATCCCACCGACGCCATGCCGGCGTCGGGCCTCGTGCTGCGCTCGCTGCGCGCCACGCATCCGCGCGCCCCCGCGCTGGCCGCGGCGCTCGCGGCCATCGGCATGACGGGCATCGACATCGATGCCGGCGCGCCCAACCTGGTTGCCGTGCTCGACACGCCGCGCGGCAGCGTCACCCTCGAATCACAAGGACTCTGACATGCTGAGCTTCGCCGAGATCGCCCTCTTCGCTTTCGCCTCGCTGCTGCTGGCGCTCACGCCGGGGCCGAACATGATCTATTGCGTCTCGCGCACGCTGGTGCAGGGCCGGCGCGCGGGGCTCATCTCGCTGGGCGGCGTGCTGCTGGCCTTCCTGGTGCACCTGTTCGCGGCGGCGCTCGGGCTCACCGCGCTGCTGCTGGCGGTGCCGCTCGCGTTCGACGCGATCCGCATCGCCGGCGCGGCCTACCTGCTGTGGCTCGCATGGCAGGCGGTGAAGCCGGGCGGCACCGCGCCCTTCGAGGCACGCGCGCTGCCGGCCGATCCGCCGGGCAAGCTGTTTCGCATGGGCTTTCTCACGAACCTGCTGAACCCGAAGGTGGCGATGTTCTATCTCTCGTTCTTCCCGCAGTTCATCCACCCCGAGCGCGGCTCGGTGCTGCTGCAGAGCATGCAGCTGGGCATCGCGCAGATGACGGCCAGCGCGCTGGTCAACACGGTGATGATCGTCGGCGCCGCCGGCATCACCGCCGTGCTGTCGCAGAGCGCCGGCTGGCTGCGCGCGCAGCGCTACGTGATGGGCAGTGTGCTCGCCGCCCTGGCCCTGCGGGTGGCGCTGACCGAGCGCAAGTAGAAAGACAAGAAGAGATATACCCCATGAGATTCACCCGCGAAGAGATCGAATCGGCGCAGCGCACCGTGCGCGCAGCCATGCCACCCACGCCGCAGTACGCCTGGCCGCTCCTGTCCCAACGCCTGGGCGCAACCGTGTGGGCGAAGCACGAGAACCACACGCCGGCCGGCGCCTTCAAGATCCGCGGCGGGCTGACCTACTTCGAGACCCTGGCGCGCGAGCACCCGGGCGTGCGCCACGCCATCAGCGCCACGCGCGGCAACCACGGCCAGTCGGTCGGCTTCGCGGCGCGGCGCCACGGGCTGGGCGCGACCATCGTCGTGCCGCACGGCAACTCGACCGAGAAGAATGCCGCGATGCGTGCGCTCGGCGTCACGCTGATCGAGCACGGCGACGACTTCCAGGCAGCCTCCGAGCATGCGGCCGCGCTGGCCGAGCGCGACGGCCTGCACCGCGTGCCCTCGTTCCACCGCGAGCTGGTGCGCGGCGTCTCGACGGCGTATGTCGAATTCTTCGAGGCGCTCTCGGCAGAGCCGCCCGACGTGCTGTTCGTGCCCATCGGCCTGGGCTCGGGCTTCGCGGCCGCTGCGGCGGCGCGTGCGCATTGCGGCGTGTCGACGAAGCTCATCGGCGTGGTGTCGGCGCATGCGACGGCCTACCGCGATTCCTTCCGCGCGGGCAAACCGGTCGAGTCGCCCGTGACCACGCGGCTGGCCGACGGCATGGCCTGCCGCACGCCGGTGCCCGAATCGGTGGAGGTGATGCTGCGCGAGGCCGACGACGTGGTGACGGTCACCGACGACGAGATCGCGCAGGCGATGCGCATCCTCTTCAGCGACACGCACAACGTGGCCGAAGGCGCCGGCGCGGCCGCGCTGGCCGCGGCGCTCCAGCAGCAGGAACGCTGGCGCGGCAAGACGGTGGGCGTGTGCGTGAGCGGCGGCAATGTCGACTCCGGCATGTTCGCCGGGGTACTGGCCGCCTGATCGTCAATCAGGGAAGAGGGCCGGTGTTGGCCGTTTCCAGCGGCAGCCGCGATACCTCTTCCAGCAGCAGCGCGAGCTGACGAGCTGCCTCGTCGACCACCGCCTGCCCATGCGCTGCCGTGGCGGCTGCCGCGTTGCCGGCGGCGCCGTACGGGTTGTAGTCCTCGATGGCCCAGCCGAGCTTGGCGCTCCTGCCGTTGCCAAGGATCGCGTAGTCGGCGGCGCGCTGGCGCGAGGTGGAATCGAAATCCCGCGCCTCGCCCATGCGCACCAACTGCGGTGAGAGCGCCAGCATCATCGAAGTCTCGATCTCGCCCGCGTGCACGCCGAAGCGGTGCTCCTGCGCGCTGAACTGCGTGCCCGCGTCGCCCAGCGGCAGGTTGAACCAGCTCACGCTGTAGACGATGAGCCCATGCTCGGCGCGCAACTCGCGCGCCACGATGTCCATCGCGCCCACGTGGCCGCCGTGCGCGTTGAAGAGCACCAGCTTCTTCACCCCGGCACGCGCCACGCACGCGCCGATTTCCTTCCACATGCGGATCAGCGTTTCGGCCGACAGCGTGAGCGTGCCCGCGAAGCGCGCGTGCTCCGGGCTCAGGCCGATCTGCTGGGTCGGCAGGAAAAGCACCGGCAGCGCGGCCGGCAGCAGCGGCAGCGAGGCGGCGACGATGCCGTCGGCCAGCACGGTGTCCACGCCCAGCGGCAGGTGCGGTCCGTGCTGCTCGGTCGCGCCCAGCGGCAGCACCGCGACGGTGGCCGCCGCGCCGAGCGCGGCGAAGTCGCGCGTGGTGAGCTGCGACCAGAAGCGAGGGAGCGGCGGCAGCGGAGTCGCCGGGGAGGCCTGAGGTGCGTTCATCACGCGATCTTAGGCCGGGACGGAGCCTGGCGCCCGTCGGTCGCTTGGGAGTCCGTCCGACAAAAGCGATAGCCGCGAACGCCCAAAACGCGAATCTGTTCACACATATAACCAATTCCTCGGTCTTTTGTTTGCCCCTGTTAACAATGATGTCTAAAGTGATTCCAGATCTGAATTCCTGATCGGGGCTGCCGGCCTGTCACATCGGCAACCCCGGTCCTTGCGGCGTCGTCATGGATGCCGGGGTTTCTTTTCCGGATTTCCAAGGGAGCAAGGTGTTCATCCAGAAAAAAACTGGAGGCACGGCCATGGTCATGCGCAGCCCCGCGCCGACCTGTTCGTTGCTTCGTCGATTCGCGCAGGCCGCGCAGAGATTTCCCCCTTTGCCTCTGGCGTGCACGCTGGCCTTCGCTGCACCGGTGGCGCTTGCACAGCCGCATCCGGCACCTGCCTTGCCGGTCGCAGTCGGCCAGAGCGCGTCGCCCTACGACGCGCGCCAGCACGACGCGCTGATCGTCGCGCGCCGCGAAGGCCGCGTCACCGGCGCCGAGGCGCTGCGCAGGCTGAAGGCATGGCTCGCCTCGCCGATCGACGACGGCGAGGCCCGCCGGCGCGTGGCCTCCGACGCCATCGCGATCGCATCCGCCGATGGCCAGGACGCCGAGGCGGTGGCGCTGGGCCGACAGTTCGCGCCCTCGACGCTGGACACCTATGCCCTGGGCCCGCTCGCGGTGGCCGCGAGGCGCGCCCATGACTCCGACCTGCGGGGCGAAGTCATCGGCGTCTGGCGCGCGCGGCAGCCCGCTGCGCGCGAGCCGCGCGTCCACGAAGCCTGGTGGCGCCTCGAAAGCGGCGACCTCGCCGCCGCACAGGCGCTGTACAGCGAACTGTCGCAGCCGGCCCCGACGCGGATCGAGGACCGCGTCGCGCTGCTCGAACTGCGCGGCGCCCTCGCGCGCGCCCGTAAAGACACGCTGCAGGCGCTCGGCGCCTACACCGAGGCCGGCGCGCTGCGGCCGGGGCGCATGGACCTGCGCCGCGAGGCCGACTTCCTGCTCGCGGCCACCGGCGCCGCATCGAGCGCCCTCGAGAGCGCGGAGGCCGCGCAGCGCGCCGATCCCGGCAGCTTCTCGCCGCTGGCGCTCTCCACCCTGCAGCAGGAGGCGCTGGCGCAGCGGCTGCGCTGGGCGATACGCGCACGCGACCAGCGCCTTGGCATGGAGCGCGTCGCCGCGCTCGATCGCGTGCTGGCCGACCAGGAAGCCGCGCTCGCCCGCGTCGACGCCGCCGCCCCGCAGGCCGAGCCCGTGGACGCCGACGCATGGCGCACCGTGCGGGCGAGGCTGCAGTCCGACCGCCTGCTGGCGCTGGTCGAACGCGGCCGCCCGGCCGAGGCCATCGCGCTCTACGACACGCTGCGCGCCACCGACACGAACATCCCCGCCTATGGGCTGGCAGCCGTGGGCCGCGCGCTCGCGCAGGAGCGCCGCTCCATCGAGGCCGTGCCGGTCTACGAAGCGGCCCTCGCCTGGCGCGGCGCCGACATGCCGATGCCCGACGAGACCTGGTTCGGGCTGGTCTACGCCTATCTGGACGTGGGTCGCTTCGCGGACGCCGATGCGCTGCTGCAGCGCATCGAGGCCGCCACGCCCGCGCATCTGCGGCTCGCGCCCGAGGCCGGCCGCCCGAACGGCGAGTACAGCGATGTCAGCGGGCTGCGCGGCCTGGTGCAGCTTTACTCCGACCGCCCGGCGCTCGCGCAACAGAGCTTCTCGGTGCTGACGCGGGAAGCGCCGCTCAACGCCGGCTATGTGCACGGCGCGGCCCTCACCGAGCGGCTGCGCGAGCACCCCGAGGCTTCGCTGGCGCGCTACGAGGCGCTGGCCGCCGATTCGCCCTACGACAGCGGCGCGCGCATCGGCCACGTCGAGGCGCTGCTCGATGCGTCCGAGTTCGCGCAGGCCCGCCGGCGCGCCGAATCGCTTTACGCCGACATGCCCGACTCGGTGCCGGTACGCGAGATGGAACGCAAGCGGCGCGCCCTGGTCGGCCCCAGGCTCGACGTGGACGCCGAAGCCTCCTCCGGCGGCGCGGCCATCGCCAACCATGAATGGCGCATCGACAGCCGCCTCAGCTCGGGCCTCATCGACGATCGCTGGCGCGTGTTCTACGAGCAGACGCTGGGACGCGGCAGCACCGACATCGGCAACGCGAACTGGGCACGCGGCGGCATCGGCATCGGCTGGGAGCAGGGCCGCTGGCTGGCCGAGGGCATCGTGCAGCACGCGAACACCGGCCCCTACCGCAACAGCGTGGCCGGCCGGCTCGACTACCGAGCGGGCGACGCGTGGCGGCTGTCGGCCACCTACGACGGCGACAGCCGGGAGCTGCCGTGGAAGGCACGCGCGGCCGGTATCGGCGCGCACGAGTTCGGCGCGAGCGTGGGCTACGTGGTCGACGAATCGCGCCGCTTCGACCTGAAGTGGCAGCGGCTGGACTTCAGCGACGGCAACCGGCGCGACGGGGTCGACATCGGCTGGCGCGAGCGCTGGATCAGCACGCCGGCCTTCCAGCTCGAGACCCGGCTCGGCGCCGACGCGAGCCGCGGCCGTGCCATCGACGCGCCCTACTTCAACCCGTCGAGCGACTCCAGCGTGCAGTTCAGCGTGCGCGCGCAGTGGCTCAACTGGAAGCGCGACGACCGGCAGTTCTTCCAGGTCGTCGAGCTCGGCGGAGGCAGCTACCGGCAGGCCGGCTTCGGCAGCGGCCCGACCTGGAGCCTGCGCTACGAGCACCGCTGGAACCTCGGGCCGAAGCTCACGCTGCGCTACGGGCTGCTGGTCGGCGGCCATCCCTACGACGGCGTGCGCGAGCGACAGCGCGGCGTCTTCCTGAACCTCTCGACTCCCCTGCCGTGATGAGAAGAACGACGACGAAGCCCCCTCCCCTCGCCTTCCTGCGCGCGGCGCTGCCCTGGCTGCTGGCGCTGCTGGCGGCCTGCGCGCTGCCGGCCGTCGCGCAGCCGCTGCCGCCCGCCGATCCCGACGACGGCCTGAGCTTCCGGGTGATCTCCTTCCACGACGTGCGCGCCAACGTGCGCGAGAGCTTCGAGGCATCGCCCGACGAGACCGCGGTGGACGAGCGCACCTTCGCCGGCACCCTCGCCTGGCTGCAGTACAACGGCTACCACCCGGTGAGCCTGCAGCAGATCGTCGACGCGCGCGCGGGTGGCAAGCCGCTGCCGCCCAAGCCGGTGCTGCTGACCTTCGACGACGGCTATCGCAGCGCCTACACCAAGGTCTTCCCGCTGCTCAGGCGCTACAACTATCCGGCGGTGATGGCGCTGGTCACGAGCTGGCTCGAAGTGCCCGAAGGACAGCAGGTGCACTGGGGCGACAGGCCCGCGCCGCGCGAGAACTTCCTGCTGTGGAGCGAAGCCTCCGAGATGGCGCGCTCGGGCCTGGTCGAGTTCGCGAGCCACAGCGACGCGATGCACACCGGCATCCTCGCCAACCCGCAGGGCAACCTGCTGCCGGCCGCGGCCACGCACCGCTACGACCCGAAGACCGGCCGCTACGAGGACGACGATGCCTACGTGCAGCGCGTCGAGGCCGACCTGCGCCGCAGCCGCGAGATCATCGAGCGGCGCACCGGCGCGAAGGTGCGCTCGATGGTGTGGCCCTACGGCGCCTACAACACAGCGGCCGTCGAGGCCTCGAAGCGCGCGGGCATGCCCATCACCCTCACGCTCGACGACGGCCCCAACGCGCCGGAGGTGCCGCTTTCGCGCATCCGCCGCGCGCTGGCCGCCTACGACAACGAGGCGCCCGCCTTCGACCGCATGCTGCGCAGCCCCGTGGGCGGCGAGGTGCGGCCGGTCAACCGCGTGATGCACGTGGACCTCGACTACGTGTACGACCCCGATCCCGCCCAGCAGGAGCGCAACCTCTCGATGCTGATCGACCGCGTGGCCGCCGTGCGTCCGCGCGCGGTGTTCCTGCAGGCGTACGCCGACCCCGACGGCGACGGCGTGGCCGACGCGCTGTACTTTCCCAACCGCCACCTGCCGGTGCGCGCCGACCTGTTCGGGCGCGCGGCCTGGCAGCTGCGCAGCCGCGCCGGCGTGAAGGTCTACGCCTGGATGCCGGTCATGGCCTTCAGGCTGCCTGCGTCGAACCCGCTCGCCACGCACACGGTGACGGCGCAGGACGGCGCAACGCACGCCGACCGCTACCACCGCCTCACGCCCTTCGACCCCGCGGTGCGCGCGCTGGTCGGCGACATCTACGAGGACCTGGGCCGCCACGCCTTCTTCGAGGGGCTGCTGTTCCACGACGACGCGATGCTCTCCGACGACGAGGACGCGAGCCCCGCCGCGCTGGCCACGTATGCCGGATGGGGCCTGCCTGCCGACGTGGCCGCGATCCGCGCGAGCCCGGAGCTGATGGCGCGCTGGACCACGGCCAGGACGCGCTACCTGATCGATTTCACGCAGGAGCTCGCCGCGCGCACCGGCGCCTGGCGGCCCATGCTGGAGACCGCGCGCAACCTCTACGCCCGGCCGGTGCTCGAGCCCCAGGCCGAGCAGTGGTTCGCGCAGAACTACGAGGCCTCGCTCGCCGCCTACGACTACGTCGCGCTCATGGCCATGCCGCGCATGGAGCGAGAGGCCGATGCGCAGGGTTGGCTCGCGCGCCTGGCCAAACGCGCCGCCGACACGCCTCGCGGGCTCGACGGCACGGTCTTCGAACTGCAGGCGCGCGACTGGCGCACTGGCAAGCCCGTGCCCGATGCCGAACTCTCGCGCCAGTGGACGCTGCTGCAGCGCGCCGGCGTGCGCCACCTGGGCTACTACCCCGACGACTTCCTCAACGACCAGCCGGGGCTGGACACCGTGCGCCGCGCGATCTCGGTGCGCACCCTGCTGCCGCGCGCGCTGCGCACGCCGGCCCAGCCCGAAAGCCCGCCGCCTGCGGTTCAGGGAGGGCGCGCGCCATGAGCCCGACGACGCAATTCCTCGCGCAGACGCTGCCCTCGCTGCTGTTCGGCTTCGTCTTCTACTACCCGTTCTTCATGGCCTACGTCTGGATGGCGGGCGGCCTCTCGCATGCGATGGTGTTCGAGCGCAAGCGCGACGTGGACGTCAATCCGCTCGAGCTGCTGCCCTCGCGCCCGCTGGTCACGGTGGTGGTGCCCTGCTTCAACGAGGCGCCGCACCTGCGCGAGGTGATCGAGCAGCTGATGCGCACGCGCTACCCGTACTGCGAAGTCATCGCGGTGAACGACGGCAGCACCGACGGCACCGGCGAGCTGCTCGACGAGATGACCAAGGAATACGGCCGCCTGCGCGTGATCCACAACGCCAGCAACCAGGGCAAGGCCGTGGGCCTGAACACCGCCTGCCAGCTCGCGCGCGGAGAGTACATCCTGGGCATCGACGGCGACGCGCTGATCGACGAGGACGCCATTGCGTGGATGCTGCTGCCGATGCTGGCCTCCGAGCGCATCGGTGCCGTCACCGGCAACCCGCGCATCCGCACCCGTACCACGCTGCTGGGGCGCATGCAGGTGGGCGAGTTCTCCTCGATCATCGGCCTCATCAAGCGCTCGCAGCAGCTGGTGGGAACGCTCTTCACGGTGTCGGGCGTGATCGCCATGTTCCGGCGCCGCGCGGTGATCGACGTGGGCTTCTGGAGCCCCGACGTTCTCACCGAGGACATCGACATGAGCTGGAAGCTGCAGATCGCCGGCTGGCAGCTGCGCTTCGAGCCGCGCGCGCTGTGCTGGATCCTGATGCCCGAGACCTTGCGCGGTCTCTGGAAGCAGCGCCTGCGCTGGGCCATGGGCGGCATCCAGACCATGCTGCGCTGCAGCTCGCACATCCTGCGGCCGCGCCACTGGCGCATGTGGCCCGTCTACATCGAGTACATGACGAGCATCTTCTGGGCCTACGCCATGGCCCTGGTGCTGATCGTGAGCCTGGTGCGGCCCTTCCTGCCGTCCGACTCCTCCTGGCACTCGGCGCTGCTGCCGCACTGGCAGGGCACGCTGCTGGCGATGACCTGCATCCTGCAGATGCTGCTGAGCCTGTGGATCGACCGCCGTTACGACCGCGACCTGATGCGCTACTTCGCCGGAACGATCTGGTACCCGATCGCCTTCTGGACCATCACGATGGCCACCACCGTGATCGCCTTTCCCAAAGCCCTGATACGCCGCCGGGGCAAACGCGCGGTGTGGACCAGTCCCGATAGAGGAGTCTCCGATGTCCCATGAGTCCGTGTTCCCCTCCAGCTACCCGCCCGACATGCACGACGACGCGGCGCCGCCGAGCCGCCGCCGCTCGTGGGGGCAGCCTGCGGTGGAGGAGCCCATCATCGACGCCGCGCGCATCCCGCTGCGCGCCTTCGGCAGCAGCCGCTCGCCGCAGCGCGCGCTGGCCATGTACCTGTGGCTGCGCCTGCTGCGTCCCGCCATCACCATCGCGATCTGGTTCTGCGCCATCTGGTACGCGTGGCCCTACGTGCTGGGCGCGCGCTCCCAGCCCGAGGTGATGCACCTGCTGAGCCTCTACGGGCTGGTGATCTGCGGCATCCTGGTGTCGATGCTGGTGATCGCGCCGTGGCGCCGCCGGCAGCACCGGCGCGAGCCGGCGCCGGTGAAGGAGCAATCCTCCCTCTCCGCCCTGGCCACCTACATCGAGGTGCCCCCCGCGCGCCTGTCGACCTGGCAGCGCACGCGCCAGTTGCTGGTGCACCACGACAACAACGGCCATCTGCGCGAAGCCATCGATACCACGCCGGCCGCCCTCGAACCCGAGCCACGTCCAGCAAGGAAGAAGCGCTGAGCGCGTGCAGGGGTTTCGCGGTGGTGATTGAATCGCCGCACCCATCCTGCAATCTCCCACCAAGGACCCGTTTCATGGACCTCCAGCTCCAGGACCAGCACGTACTCGTCACCGGCGGCAGCAAGGGCATCGGCCTGGCCTGCGCGCTCGGCTTCCTGCGCGAAGGCGCGCGCGTGAGCCTCGTCTCGCGCGACCTCGCCAACCTCGAACAGGGCCGCAGGACGCTGGCCGAGTCGTTCCCGCAGGCCGAAGGCCGCGTGTCCGTCCACGCAGCCGACCTCAAGGACCCGGCCGGCGCGCTCGCCGCGCTCGATGCCGCTGAACAGGCCTTCGGCCCCGTCGACGTCCTCGTCAACTCCGCCGGCGCCGCGCGCCGCACCCCGCCCGACGATCTCACGCCCGCGTCGTGGCACGACGCGATGGACGCCAAGTACTTCACCTACATCCACATGATCGACCCCGTCGTGAAGCGCATGGGCCAGCGCGGCCGCGGCGCCATCGTCAACGTCATCGGCCAGGGCGGCAAGGTCGCCAGCCCCGTGCACATGGCAGGCGGCGCCGCCAACGCCGCCCTCATGCTCGTGAGCGCCGGCATGGCCGCCGCCTACGCCGCCAAGGGCGTGCGCGTGAACGCCGTGAACCCCGGCCTCACCCTCACCGAGCGCCTGCAGGAGGGCATGAAGGCCGACGCGAAGCTGCAGGGCATCGGCACCGACGAAGCACTGGAGCGTGCCAAGGCCAGACTGCCGCTGGGCCGCATCGCGACGCCGGAGGAAGTGGCGAACACGGTGCTGTTCCTCGCGTCGCCGAAGGCGAGCTATGTGACGGGCGCGATCGTGGCGATGGATGGGGCGGTGACGCCGATGATCTGAGGGAACGAGAAAGCACGGCGACATCGAACGCCGCGGCCCTCACCCCAACCCTCTCCCGCAAGCGGGAGAGGGAGAAAAACGAGGCCGAGCGAAGCAATGGCCCGGGTCGCCCCCCTCTGGCTGCGCCGAGGAGCGCAGCGTTTCGCGGATCAGGGCTCGCCCTTGTCCGAGCGAAGCGAGTTTGGGCGAGACCCCGCGAAACGCGAGCACCGCAGGTTGCCCGCAGCGAAGCGGAGGGACGCAGACAGTGGGGTCGCCTTTCTTTTGCCTACTTTTCTTTGGCGAAGCAAAGAAAAGTAGGTCGCCCGCCGGGGCGAGTCCCGGCCCCGGGAAACAACCTCACTCCGAAGCCAGTAAAGACTCGAACTTCAACCCCAAGAAGTCGACAAAAGCCCGAACCCGAGCCGGCACAAACCTCCCACTAGGCAACAACGCATGCAACGGATAAGGCTCAGTCTCCCAATCCGCCAGCAACCGAACGAGCCGCCCCTCGCGAATGTCATCGCGCACATCCAGCGCAGACTTCAGAGAAATCCCATACCCCGCCACAGTCCACTCCCGCGCCAGCGAAGCATCGTCCACGCTGCGGTTCCCATTCACCCGCACCTCCGTCCACTGCCCGTTCTGCGCAAACCGCCAGACCCTGTGCCGACGTCCGGAGCGATTGAAGATCAGGCAGTTGTGATGCACCAGATCCTGCGGCACCCGAGGCGCCGGATGCCTCCGCAGGTAGTCGGGTGAAGCCGTGAGCAGCGGATTGGTGAGCGCGAACGGCCGCGCCACCAGCCGCGAATCCGCCAGCGCCCCGTACCGCAGCGCCACGTCGACCTCGTCGCGCATCACGTCCAGCGGCCGGTCGCCCACCGACAGCGACAGCTGCACGCCCGGATGCAGCGCCAGGAATTCGTCGAACCAAGGCAGCAGCGTGCTGCGCGTCAGGTCCGAAGGCGAAGCCACGCGCAGGGTGCCGACCAGCTCCCCGCGATCGGCCGTGACCAGCGATTCCCCCTCGTCGAGCAGCTCGAAGGCCCGCACAGCGTAATCGAGCAGCGTCTGCCCTTGAGGCGTGAGCCGCATCGCCCGCGTCGACCGCTCGAACAGCCGCGCCCCGAGCTGCGCCTCCAGCCGCTTGAGCGTCGCGCTGGCCGCAGCCGGCGTGATCCCCAGCGCATGCGCTGCAGCCGTGAGCGTGCCCGCCCGCGCCGTATGCACCAGCACCTGCAGATCGGAGATATTTTCAATCTTCATTTGAAACTGTTGCTGATTTCAGCCTACTTATCAAACCAGCCTTGCGATCCTACAGTTCAATCATCGTCACAGAAAGGCCCTCCCATGAAAGCCATCGGCTACTACCAGTCCCTCCCCATCGAGAACCCCGAATCGCTGCAGGACATCGAGCTGCCCGCACCCGTGCCCGGCGCGCGCGACCTGCTGGTGCGCGTGAAGGCGGTGTCGGTCAACCCCGTGGACACCAAGGTCCGCAAGAACGCCGCGCCCGAGGCCGGCCAGGCCAAGGTGCTGGGCTGGGATGCGGTCGGCACGGTCGAGGCCGTCGGCGCCGGCGTGAAGAACTTCAAGCCCGGCGACCGCGTGTACTACTCGGGCTCGATCATCCGCCCCGGCACCAATGCCGAACTGCACGCGGTGGACGAGCGCATCGCCGCCCTCGCCCCAAAGAGCCTCGACGACGCGCAGGCCGCCGCGCTGCCGCTGACCACCATCACCGCGTACGAACTGCTGTTCGACCGCCTGCGCGTACCCAAGGGCGGCGGCGAAGGCCAGACGCTGCTGGTCACCGGCGGCGCCGGCGGCGTGGGCTCCATCCTCATCCAGCTCGCGCGCCAGCTGACGAAGCTGCGCGTCGTCGCCACCGCCTCGCGCGCCGAGACGCGCGCCTGGTGCCTGGAGCTGGGCGCGCACGCGGTCATCGACCATTCGAAGCCGCTGGCCGCCGAGCTGAAGGCCGCCGGCATCGGCGAGGTCGACATGGTCGCCAGCCTCACGCAGACCGACCAGCACTACGCGCAGATCATCGAAAGCCTCAAGCCCCAGGGCCAGCTCGCGGTGATCGACGACATGAAGGTGCTCGACGCGATGCCGCTGAAGACCAAGTGCATCTCGCTGCACTGGGAGATGATGTTCGCGCGCTCGCGCTTCGAGACGCCCGACATCGCCGAGCAGGGCGCGCTGCTGGCCGAGGTGGCCGCGCTTGTGGACGCGGGCCGCATCCGCACCACGGCCAACGCGAGCTTCGGCACCATCAACGCCGCCAATTTGCGCCGCGCCCACGCGCTCATCGAGAGCGGCAAGGCGCAGGGCAAGGTGGTGCTGGCGGGATTCTGATGAACTAGGACTGCCAGGGCAGCCCGCGCATGCGCTCGCGCTTTTCCTCTTCGTCGAAGTGCGCGAGCGACGGCTTGATGAGGTCGCTGCGCGCCACGATGCCCACCAGCGCGAACGACTGCGCGTCCTTCACCACCGGCAGGCGCTCCAGCCTGTGGCGCGCGAGCCGCGTGGCGACGGCCCGGCAGTTCTCGCCGGGCAGCGCGAAATAGAGCGGCACGTCGGCGCAGGCGTCGCCCACCGTGGCGATGGGGTCGCGCGTGCCGCGCGCGGCGAGCATGGCGCGATCGGCCACGCCGATCACCGCGCCGTTGCGCAGCACCGGGAAGGCGCGGTGCGCCTGCCCCTCGCCGAAGTATTCGAACATCGCCTGCGCCAGCGGCATGGCTGCGTCGATGCTGCGCACCTCGCGCGTCATCACCTCTTCCACCGAATGCCGCTCCAGCGGATCGATGCCGTACTCGCGGTAGATGTGATAGCCGCGGCGCGCGATCTTCTCGGTGAGGATCGAGCGGCGCATCGTCAGCACGGTGAAGCCGTAGGCCACGGCCGAGGTGGCCAGCAGCGGCAGCAGCGCGTTGCTGTCGTGCGTGAGCCCGAAGGCGAAGATGGTGGCGGTGAGCGGCGCGCGCATCACGCCACCCAGCGTGGCCGCCATGCAGACCAGCGGCCACAGCATCGGGTCGTTGCCGGGCAGCACGTGCGACAGCACCACGCCGAGGCCCGCGCCCATCATCAGCAGCGGCGCGAGCACGCCGCCCGAGGTGCCCGAGCCCAGCGAGATGACCCAGATCACGGCCTTCACCGCCAGCAGCGCGACCACCACGCCCAGCGCCAGGTGGTTGTGCAGCAGGTCGCCAATCACGTCGTAGCCCACGCCCAGCGCGCGCGGCTGCAAGTAGCCGCCGATGCCCACCGCGAGGCCGCCGATGGCGGGCCACCACATCCAGTGCACCGGCAGCTTGCCGAACCAGTCTTCCACCTTGTAGAGCGAGATCGACAGCGATGCCGCGAGCGCGCCGCACAGCACGCCCGCGATCACGCACGACAGCATGGCGAGCGGGCCGGGCGCGGCCGTCTGCAGCGGAAAGAGCGGGCCCGGGTCCATCAGCAGCGGCCGCGCGAAGCCCGCCACCGCGCAGGCCACGGCCACCGGCAGCAGGCTGCGCGGGCGCAGCTCGAAGAGCAGCAGCTCCACGGCCAGCAGCACGGCCGCCACCGGCGTGCCGAACACCGCCGTCATGCCCGCGGTGGCGCCCGCCACCAGCAGTGCCTTGCGCTCGGCCGCGGTGAGGTGGAAGTGCTGCGCGATCAGCGAGCCGATGGCGCCGCCGGTCATGATGATCGGACCCTCCGCGCCGAAGGGCCCGCCGCTGCCGATGACAATGCCCGACGAGAGCGGCTTGAGCAGCGCCACCTTCGGCGACATGCGGCTCTTGCCGAACAGGATCGCCTCGATGGCCTCGGGAATGCCATGGCCGCGGATCTTGTCGGAGCCGTAGCGCGCCACCAGCCCGACGATGAGCCCGCCGATCACCGGCACCACGATGACCCAGGCGCCCAGCGTGTGCGTGGCCGGCGAGCGGTCGGCCAGCGAGAAGGTCTGGAAGAAGAACAGGTTGGTGAAGAAGCGGATCAGGTCGAGCAGCACGCGCGCGGCCACCGTGCTCACGGCGCCGATGACGGCGGCCATGACGGTGATGCGCATCAGACGCGTGTTGAGCGCGAAGTCGCCGCGCGGCGGATGGGAGGTGGCCTTGGAGCTCATGGATTTTCCGGAAGATCGATCTGCGGCACGTCGAACACGCCTTTCAGCGAGCGCAACTCCGCGCGGTGGAGTTCAGCCAGCCTCGACAGCAGCTTCTCGCCCTTGGCGAGGAGATGCACCTCCACCTGCCGGCGATCGGTTTCGCTGGGCCTGCGCTGCACCAGTTCGAGCGCCTCGCAGCGCGTGACCAGCGCGACCGCGCCATGGGGCTGCAGTTGCAGGCGCTCGGCGATTTCCCCCACCGAGGCCCAGTCGCGCCCCGGCACGCCCTTGATGTGCAGCAGCACCAGGTACTGCTGCGGCGTGAGGCCCTCGGCCTGCGCGGCGCGTTCGGAGAAGCGCTCGAAACGGCGCATCTGGTAGCGGAACTGGGAAAGCGCCTCGAAGTCCTTCTTGGCGAGCTTGCGGGGTGTGGGAGCCATGGCGGTGCGGTTGGCGGAACGGCCGCAAATATATCACGTCATGACATAAATGCCGTGCGACACAATCGGCCGCATGACCACGGACATCATCGAAACCGACACGCCCCGCCTGCGTCTGCGCCAATGGCGCGACAGCGACCTGGCCCCCTTCTTCGAACTCGCGGGCGACCCGCTGGTGATGGAGTTCCTGCTGCCGCTGCCCACGCGCGCCGACAGCGACGCGGCGGTCGCGCGCACGCGCTCGCGCATCGCGGAGAACGGCTGGGGCTTCTGGGCGGTGGCGCACAGGGAATCGGGCGAGTTCATGGGCTTCACCGGCCTCAACTCGCCGTCGGCCGAGCTGCCCTTCTCGCCCTGCGTGGAGATCGGCTGGCGCTTCGCGCGCAAGTGGTGGGGCCACGGCTATGCGAGCGAAGCGGCGCGCGCCGCGCTGCAGATAGGCTTCGAGCGGCTCGGCCTGGAGGAGATCGTCGCCTTCACCGCCTGGAACAACACCCGCTCGGCAGCGGTGATGCAGCGCGTCGGCATGACGGAGGACGCGGACGGCGCCTTCGACCATCCGCTGGTGCCCGAGGGGCACGCGCTGCGGCGGCACAGGCTCTACAGGCTGGGCCGCGCAGCCTGGCGGTCCGCGCACGGCGATTCAGAATGAATGCAGCAGCAGGGCCGCGCCCGACACGATCGCGAACACCTGCACGAAGACGCGCAGCACCCGCCCGTTGATGTGCCGGTGCACCACGCGGCTGAGCACGGCGCCCACCACCAGTGCGGGCAGCAGTTGCGCGGCCGCCTGCAGTTGGGAGCCGTCGATGCGTCCCGCTGCCATCAGTGTGACCAGCGACACCAGCTCGCCGACGAGAAAGCACAGCGCGATGGTCGAGCGCATGGAGGGCGCCGGCTGGTGCTGGTAGACCAGCGCTAGCGGCGGACCGCCGATGCCGGTCGCGGTTTCGGTGATGCCGGTGACGAGGCCGGCCGCCACGAAGGCGCCGCGCCCCGGCGAGAAGGCCGGCATCAGCAGCGTCACCAGCGCCGCCGCGATGGTCGATGCGCCGACGAACAGCGACAGGTGGCTCGCGCTCAACGCCGCCAGCACCCAGAGTCCGCCGGCGGTGCCAAGCAGGCGCCCCCCGCTGATCCAGCCGGCGCCGACACGGTCGATCGCGCCACGCTCACGCCACATCACGTAGAAATTCAGCGGAAGCATCAGCACCAGCACGCACACCGGCAGCAGGTCGGGGCGCACGATGCCGATCACCGGCGCGGCGATCAGCGCGAAGCCGACACCGGTCGCGCCCTGCACGAAGGCGGCGAACAGCACGGCTGCGGAGACGAGAAGAAGGTGCTGCGCGCTCACTGCGGACCCAACCCAAGCCCACCTTCGGCGCGCGCGCGGCAAAGGCGCCGATGCTCGGCCGCCGTCGGATGCAGGCGCAGGATGGGCGCGCGGTCCATCGCCGCATGCGCGATCTCCGCGAGCCGGCGCTGCAGCGCCCGGGCGTCCCAGTCGGGCGGCCATCCCTCCCACAGGCGCAGGCGTCCGGCCACGAACACGGCGCTGATCTGGTCGCGGTTGCCCAGGCGCACCAGGTCCCAGGTGAGATCGACGGAAGTGCACATTTCGGGCGTGTCGACGTCGACGATCAGGAAGTCGGCGTGCTTGCCCGCCGCGATCTCGCCGGTCAGGTGGTCCAGGCCCACGGCGCGCGCGCCTTCGTGCGTGGCGTGGTCGAACCAGGTCCAGCCGCCCCCGCTCGACGCATCGCCGATGGCCAGGCCGAAGGCCAGCTTCTGCGCGGCCTCGGCCGCGTCCATCAGGCGGAAGGCGTCGCTGCGCGTGGCATCGGTGCCGAGGCCGAAGCGGATGCTCATGGCCGCCATCAGGTTCGCGGGCGCCACGGCGTTGCCCTTCCACTGGCTGGCGACGGGGTTGTAGCTCACGGCGGTGTCGGTGTCGCGCAGCAGCACGAGTTCGGACGGCGTGACGAGCGTGCCGTGCGCGATCAGCACCTGCGGGCCCAGCGCGCCCAGCCGGGCCAGCAACTCGAGCGGCCGGCAGCCGCGCTGGACCACCGAGCGCTCGACCGACGCGAGGTGCTCGTTGACGTGCGTCTGGAAGATGGCGCGCGCTTCGGCGCACAGGGACGAGACGCCGGCGAGCATCTCGTCGGAGGCGGCCTCGGGCACCGAGACGGCGAGCGACGGATGGACCAGCCCCTCGCGCGGCCAGCGGCCCAGGAAGTGTCCGGCCCGCGCCAGGATCTCCCGGCGCTCGCCGGCGCTGCTGTCGTTGCCGCCGTCGTTGCAGATCAGGCCGAGCACGCAGCGCAGCCCCGCTTCCTGCACGGCGGCCGCGATCGCGCCGATGTCGCCCGGCGCACGCGTGCCCGCGTCGCAGACGGTGGTGAAGCCGCCGCGCAGCGATTCGAGCGCCGCGAGCTTGGAGGCCAGGTAGACGAACTCGTCGTCCAGGCTGGATTCGAGCGGCACCCACACGCGGCGGAAGATCTCGGACGGCTCGCCATAGGCCAGCGACTTGCCGAAGGACTGCGTCAGGTGATGGTGCGCGTCGATCATGCCGGGCATGAGCAGCTTGCCGGGAAGGGCCAGCGGCGTGAGATGAGGGTGGCGCGCGGCAAGGACGCCAGCGGGGCCGACATCGCGGAACAGTCCGCCGGCCACCAGCACGGCATGGCCGGTGGCCGGGCCGTCGCGCAGCATCAGGTGGTCGGGAACGAGCAGCAGCTCGTCGGCCGCGAGCATCGCGGCATCGAGTTCAGGAGACATGGTGAAGAGAGGAGAAAGAAAAAGAGGAAACGTGGCCCGGCTCATGCCTGCGAAGCCGGCGCCATCTCGGTGCGCTCCGCGTGGACGCGGTTGAAGACCATGTTGAGCACCACCGCCGTGAGCGAGCCCATCGCCAGGCCGTTGCCCAGCACCAGCTGCAGCGTGTCGGGAAAGCGGCTGTAGAGCCCCGGCACGACGATGGGCAGCAGGCCCATGGTCAACGCGCCGGCCAGCACGAACATGTTGCCGCGCTCGTGCAGGTCGACCTTGCGCAGCATGTCGATGCCCATCGTGCCGATGATCGCGAACACCACCATCGCGGTGCCGCCCACCACGGCCGAGGGAATGGCGCTGGCCAGCCGGCCCAGCGGCGCCGACAGCGCGATGAGGATCAGGATCGCACCCGCCGTGGCAGTGACGTAGCGCGAGCGCACATTGGTGGCGCGCACGATGCCGATGTTCTCGCCGCTGGTGATGATCATCGACGTGCCGAACAGCCCGCCCGCCAGCGACACCAGCGCATCGCCGCGGATGGTGCGCGGCACGGCTTCGCGCGGATCGATCCTGCGGCCGACCACCTCGGCCACCGCCACCGTCTGGCCCGTGGCCTCGACCATCGAGATCACGCTGAAGATCAGCAGCGGCACGGCCGCCACCACGTCGAAATGCGGCATGCCGAAGGGCAGCAGCGTCGGCGCGCTCCAGAGCGGGCCGGCCGCGATGGAGCCAAAATCCATCTGCCCGCAGGCCGCCGCCAGCAAGGTGCCCGCCAGCAGCCCCAGCAGCACCGCCAGTTGGCCGAGCATGCCCTTGAAAAGCCGCGCGAACAGCACCGTGAAGCCGATGGTCGCCAAGGCCAGCCCGATGTTCGCGGGATCGGCGAAAGTGGGCGAGCCGGCCTTGCCCGCGATGATGCCGCCGTACACCTTCACCAGGTTGATGGACACCAGCAGCAGCAAGGTGCCGATGACGATCTTCGGAAAGTAGCGCAGGCAGCGCGCGAACACCGGCAGCACGAGGAAATAGAACAGCGCGGTGAGGATCACCGCGCCGGAGGCGGTCTGCAGGTCGCGCTGCTGCGCGATGGTCACGAACATCACGATGGGTGCCCCGCCCGGCACCATGACGAAGGGCAGCCGCGCCCCGAACTTCCACGGTCCGAAGGATTGCAGCAGCGTGCCCACGCCGCACAGCAAAAAGGTGGCGCTGATCAGGTTGACCGTGAGGGCGGCGGGCAGGCCCAACGCCTTGGCCACAAGGAAAACGGAGGTGATGGGCACGGCAGCCATCACCAGCACATGCTGCAGGCCGAACAGGAGCAGTTGCGAAACGGGCAGCACGGCGTCGACGGCAGGGGCGTCGGATACACGGGACATGATCGAATCCTTTGACCGGATTGGCGCCCAAATCGATTTGGGCGTGCTCGCAAAAAAATCCGCCGAGGCGGGTGAAGTACATTCCGGGACAACGCGCCCAAAACGATTTGGGAATTGAAGCACCGGTTTTTGAAAAGGTCAACGGGATGAGTACCGAGCCATCGCCGCGAGCGAACATCAAGGACGTGGCGCGCGAAGCGGGCGTATCGCCCACCACCGTCTCGCATGCGCTCAACGCCCGCGGCCAGGTGGACGCCGAAACCCGCGCGCGCGTCGAGAAGGCCGCCCTGAAGCTCGGCTACCGGCCCAACCGCAACGCGCAGCGGCTGCGCACGGGCGAGGCGCACATGATCGTGCTGTTGTCGTCGATGCCGTTTGCTGTGGCGGGCGGCCCTTCGAGACTCGGCTTCCTCATGGAAGTGGCGGCCGTGGCCGCCTCGGCCGCGCTCGACCGGAACCTGGCCCTGGTGCTGGCGCCACCCATGGAAACGGGGCGCGTGCCGATGGAACTGCTCGACGTGGACGGAGCGCTGGTCATCGAGCCCTCCGCCGGAGACCCGAACATGGACTACCTGCTGCGGCGCGGCCTGCCGGTGGTCGCGATCGGCAAGCCCGCCGAGGCGGCCGGAGGCGCCGAAAGCGGGACGGCCCTGCCGCCCTACGTCGACATCCATTCGGGCGACACCACCCGGCTGCTGCTGGAGCATCTGCATGCGCAGGGCGCGCGCAGGATCGCGATGATCCTGGGCTCGGCGCAGCGCAACTCCTACGTGGAGGGCCAGGCCGCCTACCTCGCGTTCGCCGCCGCGCACCGGCAGGCGCCGCTGCTGTCGCTGGTCGACGAGGCGAAGGGCGAAAGCGGCGGCCGCGACGCCGCGCTGGCGCTGCTGGCGGCCCACCCCGACATCGACGCCCTCTGCGTGCCGGTGGATGCATTCGCAACGGGCGCGGTCGCGGCGGTTCTGGAGACCGGCCGGCGCATTCCCGAGGACGTGATGGTCGCCACCCGCTACGACGGCCTGCGCGCCCGCACCAGCGTGCCGCCGCTCACTGCCGTGGACCTGCACCTGGACGAGGTGGCGCAGCAGGCCATCGCGCTGCTCTTCGACCACCTGCGCGGAGACACGGCAACGCGCAAGGTCGACGGGCCGGCGGCGCAGCTCGTGCCGCGGCTGTCGTCGGCCCGCCGGGGGTGAACTTGAAGGCTACTTGGCCTTCGACACCCGCCACACGGTGTTGCCCACGTCGTCGGCCACGATCAGCGCGCCGGCCTTGTCGAGCGCCACCCCCACCGGCCGGCCGTGCGCCTTCTCGTCGGCGCTCAGGAAACCGGTCAGCACATCGATCGGCGGCCCGCTGGGCTTGCCGCCGATGAAGGGCACGAACACCACCTTGTAGCCCGACTTGGGCTTGCGGTTCCACGAGCCGTGCTCGCCGATGAAGGCGCCGCTGGCGAACTGCTCGGGCATGCCGCCTGGACGCGAGAAGGCCATGCCCAGCGGCGCGACGTGCGAGCCCAGCGCGTAGTCGGGTGCGATGGCCTTGGCGACCATCTGCGGGTTCTGCGGCTGCACGCGCGCGTCGACCACGCCGCCGTAGTAGCTCCAGGGCCAGCCGTAGAAGGCGCCGTCCTTCACCGAGGTGAGGTAGTCGGGCACGAGGTCGCTGCCGATCTCGTCGCGCTCGTTCACCACGGTCCACAGTACCTGGGTGTCGGGCTCCCAGCCCATGCCGTTGGGGTTGCGCAGGCCGCTGGCGAAGAGGCGCTTCTCGCCCGACTTCGTGTCGACCTCCCAGATGGCGGCGCGGCCCTCCTCGGCCGGCAGGCCGTTCTCGCCGATGTTGCTGTTGGAGCCGACGGTCACGTAGAGCTTGCTGCCGTCGGCGCTGGCGATGACGTTCTTGGTCCAGTGGTGGTTGATGCCGGCGGGCAGTTGGGTCACCAGCGTCGGGCTGGCGGTGATGGAGGTCTGGCCCTCGGTGTAGGGCACCTTCACCAGCGAATCGGCGTTGGCGACGAAGAGTTCGTTGCCCACCAGCACCATGCCGTAGGGGGAGCGGAGGTTGGCCATGAACACCTGCTTCACCTCGGCGACGCCGTCACCATCGGCGTCGCGCAGCAGGGTGATGCGGTTGGCGCTGGGCACGCCCGCGCCGGCGCGGCCCATGACCTTGCCCATGACCCAGTTGCGGATCTTCGCGACGGGGCCGCTGCCGCCGTCGTTGCTGTCGGCGGGCTTGGGCGGCTTGTTGCTCTCGGCCACGAGGATGTCGCCGTTGGGCAGCGTGTAGACCCAGCGCGGGTGGTCGAGGCCGCGCGCCAGCGCCGTCACCTTCAGGCCTTCGGCGGGAACGGGCGTCGCGGTGTCGGTCCAGCCGACTGCGGGGGCGACGTTGACGGTGGGAATCAGGGTCTTGTTCGGCTCGGCCAGCTGCGGGCGGGGACCGGTCGTCAGCTCGGGCGAGAGCTTGGCGGCCTCGCCGCAGCCGGCCACGAGCAACGCGGCCGCCAGGGCCAGGGCGCCGGCCTGCGGCCATGAAGACGGCATGCGGGTGGGTGCTTGCTGCTGTTTTTCCATGCGTGATCCTTCGCGCGACGGCATGCCGCACATCGCCATCTTCCCCAGCCCGGCGGGCCCGGGAGTGTCGGCCGTGGGCGCTTTCTGGCGTGGGCGCACCTCATTCGCGCATCGCCGCTACCATCGCCGGATGACCGACGACCTGTTCCGCGCCGACGCCTACCTGCGCAGCTGCGACGCCCGCATCGTGCGAATCGACGACACCGGCATCGTGCTGGACCGCACCGTGTTCTACCCGCTGGGCGGCGGACAGGCCGGAGACAGCGGCGTGCTGGCCCTGGCCGACGGGCGCGAAGTCGTCGTCGCCGACACCCGCAAGGCCAAGGACGCGGAAGGCCAGCCGACCGACGAGTTCATCCACGTGCCGGCCCCGGGGCAGGACGAACTGCTGGCCGCGCTGAAGCCCGGCGACGCGCTCACCGCCCGCATCGACTGGGAGCGCCGCCACCGCCTGATGCGCTTCCACACCGCCACCCACCTGCTGTGCCACCTGGTGCCGCAGCCGGTGAACGGCTGCTCCATCACGCCCGAGTACGCGCGGCTCGACTTCCACATGACCGATCCGCTCGACAAGGACTCGCTGACGGCCGGCCTGGCCCGGCTGGTCGAGGCGGCCCATCCGCTGACGGTGGGCGCCATCACCGACGAGGAGCTCGACGCCAACCCGGCGCTGGTCAAGAGCATGAGCGTGCAGCCGCCGCGCGGCACGGGCACGGTGCGCACCATCCGCATCGGCGGAACCGGCGA
This sequence comes from Variovorax sp. 278MFTsu5.1, assembly GCF_048305045.1. Taxonomy (NCBI): domain Bacteria; kingdom Pseudomonadati; phylum Pseudomonadota; class Betaproteobacteria; order Burkholderiales; family Comamonadaceae; genus Variovorax; species Variovorax sp. 278MFTsu5.1. The sequence continues at coordinate 918,641 of NZ_CP157622.1, read as the reverse complement.
CGGCGAGACGGCAATCGACTTCCAGCCCTGCGGCGGCACGCATGTTGCAAACACCGCCGAGATCGGGGCGGTGGTGGTCACCAAGATAGAGAAGAAGAGCGCCAACAGCCGACGCGTGGTGCTGGGCTGGGGCTCGCAAGCCGCCACGGCGGCCTGAACCAAGCCCCGGAACTTCGCCCCCACCGATTGCTCCGACTGACGGCATGATCTTCCCGCGCATCCAATTCGCTACGCTTCTGATAGCAACAGCCGCAGCCAGCATGCCGGCGCTGGCGCAATCGACACCCGAACTGGCGTCCAAACCGGGCGCGGTGGTCACCACTCCCCATGTGCGCGCTGAACTCGTCGCCCACGCCCCCGACGGCGTGACACCCGGCGCTCCGGTATGGGTCGGCCTGCAGATCGCGCACCAGCCCGAGTGGCACACCTACTGGAAGAACGCCGGCGATTCCGGCCTGCCCACCGAGATGACGTGGACGCTGCCGGCGGGCGTGTCCACCGGCGAGATCGCATGGCCGGCGCCGAAGAAGATCCCGGTCGGCAGCCTCGCCAACTACGGTTACGAGAACACCGTGCTGCTGCCAGTGCCGCTGGAGGTGTCCACGCTCTACAAGCCGCCGGTGGCGCTGGGCGGCACCCCGGCGATGGACATCCAGCTCAAGGCCTCCTGGCTGGTCTGCCGCAAGGAATGCATTCCCGAGGAGGGCGCCTTCACGCTGGCGCTGCCGCTGCAGGGCTCGACCGCGCTGCACAAGGCCGAATTCGACACCGCCCTCGCCGCCCGCCCGCAGCCGCTGGCCAGGCCGGGCGCCGTCGAGGTCGAAGGCCACAGCCTGAAGGTGCGGCTCGAGGGCCTGCCCGCCGCCGCGCAGGGCAAGACGCTGGAGTTCTTCCCCGAGACACCCGAGGTGATCCGCACCGCGGCCGTCTCCGGCAAGGACTGGACCCAATCCTGGCAAGGCGACACCTGGACCGCCACGATGCCGCTGGCCGATCAGCGCAGTGCCAGCCCCACCGTCATGCCGGTGGTGGTGACGCTGCCCGAGGCCGACCGGCAGGCCGGCCAGCCGGTGGCATGGCGCGCCGAGGCGCCGGTTTCGGGCGCCTGGCCTGCGGCCGCCGCGCCGCGGGCAGCCGAGGTTTCACCAGCGCTGCAGGCCGCGCTCGCGGCCAATGCCGCGAATGCCGGTGCGGCAAAGGCCGCCGAGCTGCCCGCCCCGTCTTCCACCACCTTCCTGGCCGCGCTGCTGGGCGCCCTGTTCGGCGGCCTGCTGCTGAACCTGATGCCCTGCGTGTTCCCGATCCTCGCGATCAAGGTGCTGGGCTTCGCGCGGCAGGCCGGCAACGCCAGCGCGCACCGCAAGGCCGGGCTGGCCTACACGGGCGGCGTGATGCTGTCATTCCTCGCGCTCGGCGGCGGCATGCTGGCGCTGCGCGCGGCCGGCGCCGGGCTGGGCTGGGGCTTCCAGCTGCAGTCGCCGGGCGTGGTGGCTGCTCTTGCCGCACTTTTCACGCTGATCGGGCTGAACCTCGCGGGCGTTTTCGAATTCGGCCGCGCCGCGCCCTCTTCGGTGTGCAGCGCGCAGGCTAGGCATCCGCTGGCCAACGACTTCCTTTCCGGCGTGCTCGCCGTGGTCATCGCATCGCCCTGCTCCGCGCCGTTCATGGGGGCCTCGCTCGGTTTCGCCATCGGCCTGCCGGCGGCGCAGGCGCTGCTGCTGTTCGTGGCGCTGGGCTTCGGGCTGGCGCTGCCGTACCTGGTGGCCGGTTTCGTGCCCGCCGTGGCCTACCTGCTGCCCAAGCCCGGCCCGTGGATGGGCACGCTGCGCCGCCTGCTGGCCTTCCCGATGTTCGCCACCGTGGCCTGGCTGGTGTGGGTGCTCGGCCAGCAAAGCGGCATCGATGGCGCGGGCACGCTGCTGGCGCTGCTGGTGTGCATGGCCGCCATCGTCTGGGCGCTCACGCTGCGCGGGCGCACGCGGCTGGTGATCGCGGGCGTGCTGATCGCCTTCACCGCCGTGCTCACCGCCGCCATCGGCCGCAACGTGCTGCAGGTGGTTGAGCCCGCGAAGCTGGCATCGGCCGCCACGAAGGACGGGGCCGGCCAGCGCTGGCAGCCCTGGTCCGCCGAGCGCGTGGCGCAGTTGTCGGATGCGGGCCGGCCGGTCTTCATCGACTTCACCGCCGCATGGTGCGTGACCTGCCAGTACAACAAGAAGAGCACCCTGTCCGACGAGCAGGTGCTGGCCGACTTCGACGCCAAGAAGGTCGCGATGCTGCGCGCCGACTGGACCCGCCGCGACCCCGCCATCACCGCCGCGCTCACCGCGCTGGGCCGCAGCGGCGTGCCGGTGTACGTGCTGCAGGCGCCGGGCAAGCCGCCCGTCGTGCTGACGGAGATACTGGGCAAGGACGAGGTCCGCGCCGCTATCGCCGCCCTTTGACGCCGCGCTTTGACCACCGGCCTGACATGGGTTGTCACAAGCACTTGAAGAAACCGTTCTAAGCTGCAGTTGTTGTTTGGAATTTTGTCTTGGAGTTCAAGCTGGCCATGTCTCTCTCGCCAACCGCCGACTCGCGTTCCTTCCGCGCCGCGCGCAACGCCCGCGCCGCCCTGAGCCGGGCCTCCCGCCGTGCCGTCGTCGCCGCCGCCGTGGCGCTGGGCGCCACCTTCCTGATGGGCGGCAATGCCGCCGCAGCGCCCGCAGTGGGCCAGCAGGCGCCCGATTTCGTGGCCGTCGACACCACCGGCGCCAAGCACAAGCTGTCCGATTTCGCGGGCAAGTTCGTGGTGCTCGAATGGACCAACCCCGGCTGCCCCTTCGTGCGCAAGCACTACGGCAGCGGCAACATGCCCGCCACGCAGAAGGCCGCCACCGACAAGGGCGTGGTGTGGCTGGCCATCAATTCCACCGAGCGCGCCGCCACCGACTACCTCAAGCCCGAGGCGCTCGACGCCTGGATGAAGTCGCAGAAGGCCGCGCCCACCGCCGTGCTGATGGACGAGGACGGCCTCATCGGTCAGGTCTACGGCGCGCGCACCACGCCGCACATCTTCATCATCGACCCCAAGGGCACGCTGGTGTACGCGGGCGGCATCGACAGCATCGCCTCGGCGCGGGTGGACGACATCAAGACCGCGACCAACTACGTGAACCAGGCCCTGGGCGAGGCCTTCGGCGGCAGGCCGATCTCGGCTGCCGCCACGCGGCCCTACGGCTGCTCGATCAAGTACAAGACCTGACGGCCGGGCAATTGGCCACACCCGCCGCGCGGCGGGTGACAGCTACCTGACCGCCGCAGTCAGGTAGCGGTCGGGGAGCCGCTACTACCCTTGGGCGAGCACATCGCCAGTACTGCCCAAGGGGACAACAAGATGAATCCTGCGCCCAGCGCCGCGCAAAAGGGCAACGCTGCCCGCGCCTCCACCGCTTCCTCCTCCAAGTTCGCCACCGTCCTGCGCGTGACGGGCGGCAACTTCATGGAGATGTTCGACTTCTTCCTGTTCGGCTTCTACGCCACGCAGATCTCGAAGGCCTTCTTCCCGGCCGGCAACGAGTTCGCCTCGCTGATGCTGACCTTCATGACCTTCGGCGCCGGCTTCCTGATGCGGCCGCTGGGCGCGATCTTCCTGGGCGCCTACGTCGACCGCGTGGGCCGCCGCCAGGGCCTGATCGTCACGCTCGCGCTGATGGCGCTGGGCACGCTGCTGATCGCCTGCGTGCCGGCCTACGCGACCATCGGCCTCGCGGCCCCGGTGCTCGTGCTCATCGGCCGGCTGCTGCAGGGCTTCTCGGCCGGCGTGGAGCTCGGCGGCGTGTCGGTGTACCTGTCGGAGATGGCGACGCCGGGCCACAAGGGCTTCTACGTGAGCTGGCAGTCGGCCAGCCAGCAGGTGGCCATCGTCGTGGCGGCCGCGCTGGGCTACTGGCTCAACGTGACCTTCACGCCGCAGGAGATCGGCGACTTCTACTGGCGCATTCCCTTCTTCGTGGGCTGCCTGATCGTGCCGGTGCTGTTCATCATCCGCCGCTCGCTGCAGGAGACCGAGGAGTTCATGGCGCGCAAGCACCGCCCCGACGCGCGCGAGATCTTCCGCTCGATGGTCGCCAACTGGGGCCTCGTCATCGCCGGGATGATGCTGGTGTCGATGACCACGGTGTCGTTCTACCTGATCACCGTCTACACGCCCACCTTCGGCAAGGCCGTGCTGCACCTGAGCACCACCGACGCGCTGATCGTCACGCTGTGCGTGGCCATCTCCAACTTCTTCTGGCTGCCGGTCATGGGCGCGCTGTCCGACCGCGTGGGCCGCAAGCCGCTGCTGATCGTGTTCACGGTGCTGACCATCCTCACGGCCTACCCGGCACTCAAGTGGCTGGTGGGCGCGCCGAGCTTCGCGCGCATGCTCGAAGTGGAGCTGTGGCTGTCGTTCCTGTACGCAAGCTACAACGGCGCGATGGTGGTCGCGCTCACCGAGGTGATGCCGGTCAACGTGCGCACCGCCGGCTTCTCGCTGGCCTACAGCCTGGCCACCGCGATCTTCGGCGGCTTCACGCCGGCCATCGCCACGGGGCTTATCGAGATGACCGGCGACAAGGGTGCGCCGGGCCTGTGGATGACGGGCGCCGCAGTGTGCGGCCTGATCGCCACGCTGGTGCTGTACCGCCGCAACGTGAATCCGGCCGACGCCGGGCGCGTACCGGTGGTCTGATCGACGGCTACTACCAGCTGCCCGAGGCGCCGCCTCCGCTGCTGGAGCCGCCTCCGCCGGACGAGGAACTGCCCGACGAACTGCTGCCACTGCTGCTCGAAGAACTGCTCGACGAGCCGCTGCTCCAGCCGCTGTCGGAGTTGTCGCCATCGCTGCTGCCCGAGCCGAAGATCGGGAACACGAACATGAACAGCAGCGCCAGCACGGTCGCGACGGCCACCGGGATCCACGTCTCGCCTGGGAACGGTCCGGGCTCGGTGATCGCCACCGCTGCAACGGCCACGCCCGCCACCACGATCCAGCGGATCACGAAGCCCCACGCGCTGCCGTCGCGCCAGGTGTTGCGGACGCCGAAGACGATGACCGTGGCCAGCAGGCCCGCGCCGCCGATGCCCAGCGCCCACAGGAAGCCGGGCCAGAAGGCCTCGCCGCCGACCATGAAGGCGATGCACGCCAGCGCCGCGATCACCGCCGCGATGCCGCCGAGCACATAGGCCACCTCCTTCACGCGGCCGCAGAGGTAGCCGAGGCCGTAGAGGAAGAGCGCGGGAATCGCCAGGGCCATTGCCATGAACGGGTTCAGCAGCATGGCCGCCCCGCCCAGCGGACCCGCGCCGACCAGGCCGAGCACGAGCCGCCAGTCGCGCGGCCTGGCGGGCGCTTCGGGTTCGATCTCCCGCAGCGCCTGCGCCCAGGGCTCGGGCCGCTGCACGCGGCGACCGCGCTTGCCCGAACGCTTGCCGCGCGAAGGCGGCCGCGCGGCGCGGCGGCGCGTGCCGACCAGCGGCCCCGCGCCCAGCCCATGCCACGCCCCCACGCCGATGCTCCACAGCATGACGCCGAGGAAGGCCTTGCCTTCGGGCGTGAGCCCCCCGCCGGATGCCGCCGGCACAGGGTCTTCGTCCACCGGCAGCGGCGTGGGCGAGCTGTCCGATGCGAGCGTGTCCGGCAATGCCGCCGGCGCGCCGATCAACCGCGACAGCGCGCGCACCGCGTCCTTCAGGCCGGCCGCGTAGTCGCCCTCGCGAAAGCGCGGCACCATCTGCCGGTCGATGACGGAGGACGCCTGGATGTCGGTGATCGTGCCTTCGAGGCCCTTGCCGACCTCGATGCGCATCCGGCGGTCCTTCAGCGCGACGAGCACCAGCACGCCGTCGTCCTCGTCCTTGCGGCCCAGCTTCCAGCGCGCGAACACGCGCGTGGCGTATTGCTCGATCGCCTCCTGGCCCGTCGTCGGCACGATCAGCACCGCGAGCTGCGCCTGCGTGCTGCTCTCGAGCTCCGAGATGTCGTTGCGCAGCGCGTCGGCATCGCCCGCGCTCAGCGTGTTCGTGAGATCGACCACGCGCGTCTTCATCGGCGGCACGGGCACGAGGGCCGTCTTCGTCTGCGCGAACGCCGGGCATGAGCCGAGCGCGATGCACAGCAAGATCGGGACGCAGAAGAGCCACGCCCAGGCCCTCGATTGCCTCCTGCCGGCGTTCAACGCGACGGAAGCGGATTTTGTAGAAAGCATGAGGCAGGATAGCGCCTGCCCCACCCCTCCTTGCCGCCCCCGCGCGGCTTCAGCCCGGCTGCGCGACAGCCACCGTCTTCGGTTCCAGGAAGGCCTCCATGCCGAAGAGCCCGAACTCCCTGCCGATGCCCGACTGCTTCACGCCTCCGAAGGGCGCGCTCAGCTCGGGCGTGACCCGGTTGACCAGCACCGTGCCGGCGCGCAGCCGCGAAGCCACATCCAGCGCGCGCTGCTGCTGCGAGGAGAAGACATAAGCCTGCAGGCCGTACGGCGAGTCGTTGGCGATCTCCACCGCCTCGTCCTCGCCGTCGTAGCCGATCACCGAGAGCACCGGCCCGAAGATCTCCTCGCGCGCGATGTCCATGTCGTTGCGCACGTTCGCGAACACGGTGGGCCGCACGAACCAGCCCTTGTCGAAGCCATCCGGGCGGCCCTCGCCGCCGGCCACGAGCGTCGCGCCCTGCTCGAGCCCGCGGCGGATGTAGCGCTGCACCCGCTCGAACTGCGCCTTGCTCGCCAGCGGCCCGACCGCGGTGGCGGGGTCGCGCGGATCGCCCACGCGCATGGCCGCAGCCGCCGCGCGCAAGAGCTCGATGGCCTGCGCCATCTGCGGGTTGGGAATCAGCAGGCGCGTGCCCGCCACGCAGGCCTGGCCGTTGTTCATGAAGGCCGCGCCCAGCGCCATGGGCAGCACCGCCGGCAGGTCGGCATCGTCCAGCACCACGGTGGCCGACTTGCCCGAGAGCGCGAGGCTCACGCGCTTGAGCGTGTCCAGGCCCGCGCGTGCGATGAGCTTGCCGGTGGCCGTGGAGCCGGTGAACGAAATCTTGGCGATAGCCGGATGGGTGGCGATCTCGTCGCCCACGTCGCCGCCGCGCCCGAGCAGCACGTTGACCGCGCCCGCCGGCAGGCCGGCCTCGTGCAGCGCCTCGGTCACGACCTGTGCCTGCAGCGGACTGAACTCGCTGGGCTTGATCACCGATGCGCAGCCCGCGGCGATGGCCGAGGCCAGCTTGCTGCAGATGCTCCCGGCGGTGCTGTTCCAGGGCGCGATGAGGCCGGCGACGCCGACCGGCTCCATGCGCACGATGGCGTCGCCCATGCGGCGCTCGAACTCGTAGCCTTCCAGCATGCGCGCCGTGTCGGCAAAGCATTGCGAGGCGTAGTTGCTGACCCATCGCGAGCGGGCCAGCGGACCGCCGTACTCCTCGATGGTGGCTTCGCAGATCTGCTCGGTGCGCGCGAGCACGGCGGCTTCGAGGCGCCTGAGCATGTCGATGCGCTGCGCCTTGGTACTGGCCGCCAACACTGGCTGCGCGCGGCTCGCGGCCTCGATCGCGCGCTTCGCGTCGTCGCGGTTCGCCAGCGTCACGGTGCCGATAGGCTGGCCGGTGGCCGGGCTGACGATCTCCAGCCGCTCGCTGCCCTGCACGGGCACGAAGGCGCCGTCGATGTAGGCCTGATGGATGTTCCACATGGCGATTGCTCCTGAGCTCCAGGCTTCATCAGCCTCGCGCGGCGTCGATCACGGCCTTCGTGAAGGCCTCGGGCGCTTCCTGCGGCAGGTTGTGGCCGATGCCGCCGCTGACCAGCCGATGCTCGTAGCGCCCCGAGAACTTCTTCGCATAGGCGCTGGGCTCCGGATGCGGCGCGCCGTTGGCGTCGCCTTCGAGCGTGATGGTGGGCACGCCGATCACCGGCGCCTTGGCGAGCCGGTCCTCCAGCGCCTGGTACTTCGCCTCGCCTTCGACGAGGCCGAGTCGCCAGCGGTAGTTGTGGACCGTGATCGCCACGTGGTCGGGGTTGTCCAGCGCCACGGCGCTGCGGTCGAAGGTGGCCGCGTCGAAGTTCCACTTGGGCGACGCCGTCTGCCAGATCAGCTTGGCGAAGTCGTGGCGGTTCTTCTCGTAGCCCGCGCGGCCGCGCTCGGTCGCGAAGTAGTACTGGTACCACCACTGCAGCTCGGCCTGCGGCGGCAGCGGCACCTTGCCGGCCTCCTGGCTGCCGATGAGGTAGCCGCTCACCGACACCAGCGCCTTCACGCGCTGCGGCCACAGCGCGGCCATGATGCAGGCCGTGCGCGCGCCCCAGTCGCAGCCGGCGACGGTGGCGACCTGGATCTTCAGAGCGTCCATCAGCGCGATGATGTCCACCGCGACCACCGACTGCTGCCCGTTGCGCGGCGTGTCCGCCGACAGGAAGCGCGTGGTGCCGTAGCCGCGCAGGTACGGCACGATGACCCGGAAGCCCGCCGCCGCGAGTGCCGGAGCCACGTCGACGAACATGTGGATGTCGTAGGGCCAGCCATGCAGCAGGATCACCGGCGCGCCGTCGGCCGGACCCGCCTCGTAGTAGCCGATGCTGAGCGTGCCGGCATCGATGCTCTTGAGCGGCTCGAGGCGCCTGGAAGACGAGCCTGTGGCGGCCTGCGCGAAGGCTGGCGTGAGCGCTGCGAGCTGCGCGGCCGCGGCACCGAGGGCCGTTGCGGCGAGAAAGTTTCTGCGGGGCAGTTGGAACGACGTTGACATTGGATTTCCTGAGTGACTGAGGGTGGAGGGGTTGGCGGACCCGAATGTCGCCCCTCCGGCCGCCGTTCTCCCGGCCCTGCGTATCGCTGTGTATCTGGCGCTGTCTTTTCAACAAAACATTTCGTTCTTCGGGCCCGTGTGCCGATGAACCGAAGCGCTCACGAGCGCGTCATGCAGGGGCGTGCACCCGCCCCAGAAAGGCCCGCATCAACGCCTCCACCTCGTCGAGATGAGTTTCCAGCAGCCAATGGCCGCCGTCGAGCAGATGGAACTCGGCCTCGGGCAGGTCGCGGAGGTACGCGCGCCCTGATTGCTCCGGCATGTAGTGATCCTGCGGGCCCCACACGATCAGCGTGGGTGGGCGGTGCGTGGCGAGGTACTTTCGGTGCCGCGGGAACCAGGCGCGGTTCTCCTTCAGCCCCGCGATCAGGTCGACCGCTACCTCCTTGCGCTCCGGCGTCATCAGCGACCAGTGCAGCTTCCACAGGTCGGGCGGAATGCGTTGCGCGAGCTCGGGGCGCACCGCGTTCAGAAACTCCTCCTTGAAGATCTCTTCGGTGATCGCCTTGGACAGCTGCTCGCGCATCTGCCGCGCGGGCAGCGTCCAAGTCTGTTCGATCTCGGCGTACTTGGGCCCCAGCGCGTCCTCGTAAGGGATGTCGCCGTTCTGGATGACGAGGGCCGCCACGCGCTCGGGCGCCATGATCGCCAGGCGCGCGCCGATCGGCGAGCCGAAGTCGTGCAGGTAGAGCGCGAAGCGCTGGATATCCAGCGCCTTCACGAAACGGTCGAGAAAGGCCGCGTAGCCGTCGAAGCTGTAGTCGAAGTCTTCCGGCGTGGCGCTGTAGCCGAAGCCCGGATAGTCGGGCGCGACCAGCCGCCAGCGGTCGGCCAGCCTCGGCATGAGCTCGCGGAACTCGTAGGACGAGCATGGGTAGCCGTGCGGCAGCAGCACGGCGGGCGCATCGGCCGGACCGGCTTCGCGATAGAAGGTGTCGACCTCGCCCAGCTGAATGCGGCGATGCCGCACGCGGGTATCCGTCTGGCGTGTGTTCATGCGTGATCTCCTGTGCCGGGTTGATTCATCCGCCGCAGGCTAGGAGCGCCTTCACGCATCGCGGGTCGGCTCGGTCGCACCCGTGCCGTAGGCCAATGCCGAGGCCCGGGCAAAGGCCGGCGGGCATCACACCAGCCGCAGCCCCCCATCGCACTCGACGACCGTCCCCGTGGTGTAGCCGTTCTCGAGTCGCCGGCCTGCGAGGCGTCGCTGCCGTGGGAGGCCGCGCACGACGGCGATCCGGGGTTGCAGTGGCCAAATCGGTCGCCTGGGAGGCCAGGACACACCCCTGCGACAATCGCCCGATGCCCTTCGCCCCCCTGCAAAACGACACTTTCCTGCGAGCCTGCTGGCGCCAGGCCACCGACCACACGCCCGTCTGGCTGATGCGCCAGGCCGGCCGCTACCTGCCGGAGTACGTGGCCACCCGCGCCAAGGCGGGCAGCTTCATGGGGCTGGCCACCAACACCGGCTACGCGACCGAGGTCACGCTGCAGCCTCTGGAGCGCTATCCGCTGGACGCTGCCATTCTTTTCTCCGACATCCTGACGGTGCCCGACGCGATGGGCCTCGGCCTGTCGTTCGAGGCCGGCGAGGGCCCGCGCTTCGCGCGCCCGGTGCGCGACGAGGCGGCGGTGGGGGCGCTAGAGGTGCCCGACATGGAAAAGCTGCGCTATGTGTTCGACGCCGTGGCCTCGATCCGCAAGGCTCTGAACGGCCGGGTGCCGCTGATCGGATTCACGGGCAGCCCGTGGACGCTGGCCTGCTACATGGTGGAAGGCGCGGGCTCCAGCGACTACCGGCTGGTCAAAAGCATGCTCTACGGCCGCCCCGACCTGATGCACCGCATCCTCGCGGTCAACGCCGACTCGGTGGCCGCGTATCTCAACGCCCAGATCGACGCCGGCGCGCAGGCCGTGATGGTGTTCGACAGCTGGGGCGGCGTGCTGGCCGACGGCGCGTTCCAGGAATTCAGCCTCGCCTACACGGCCCGCGTGCTGGCCGGCCTGAAACGCACCGGCGCCGACGGCCAGCCGGTGCCGCGCATCGTCTTCACCAAGGGGGGCGGCCTGTGGCTGGACGACATGCGCGCGCTCGACTGCGAGGTGCTGGGCGTGGACTGGACCGTCAACCTGGGCGCCGCGCGCCGCAGGGTCGCAGAGGGCACGGACGGCACGGCCAAGGCGCTGCAGGGCAACATCGACCCGAACGTGCTGTTCGCGCCGCCCGCGCAGATCGAGGCCGAAGTGGCCAAGGTGCTGGAAGCCTTCGGCAAGCCGCATGCCGACCGCACGACCCAGGGTCCGACGCACATCTTCAACCTGGGCCACGGCATCAGCCAGTTCACGCCGCCGGAGCACGTGGCGGCGCTGGTGGCCGCGGTGCACGCGAAGTCGCGGGCGATGCGTGGCTGAAATTGTTATCGGCCTGAACCGGTCGGCGCAGGCGCAGCAGCCTTGAGAAGTCGGCCCGCGGCCGTTTGTCAAGCGCAAAAACGGTATATGCATCCGCACTTATGCACAAAACACGTGTTGCAGTGCGCAAGATTTCCGGGTTACCCATCTTCCTTGCTTCCAAAGAGATAGCAAAGCTAAGTCGTTGATTTATATAGAGTTTGAACTTTGCTTTTTTTCCGGGCAATCCAGCCGGAGCCTTGATTTTCAAGGCTTGGCAGCGAGTCCAGCCCGCTTGTCAACAAAGTTATCCACAGGAACTCTGGATGAGGCCCAAAGCGCTGAAAAATCAATGACTTAAGCGCCCTTGCTCGAAGACTTTTTAACAAACCGCCCCAAGAAGGACTTCCCATCTCCACCGCCGGACTGCCTCTCGACGAGCCCCTCCAGCCGACGAACGGCGCCCCGCCGGCGCTGCCGTGGCGGCTCGACATCGCCGTGCAGACGCCCGCGCACGCCGCGCTCGGCGACCTGCTGAGCTACGCCGGCGCCGAGCCCCTGCCGCCCGGCACGCTGGTGCGCGTTCCGCTGGGCAAGCGCGAGGTGCTGGGCGTGGTCTGGAACGAGCCGGTATCGCTCGTGGGCGCTGAGCCCGACATGACGCTCAAGCCGGTGGGCGCGGCGCTCGACGCGCTCGCGCCGCTGGGAGAGGGCTGGCGCGACCTCGTGGCTTTCGCCGCGCGCTACTACCAGCGCTCCATCGGCGAGATCGCGCTGGCCGCCCTGCCGCCGCAGCTGCGCGACCTGTCGACGGCGCAGCTCGCACGCCGGCTCAAGCGCAAGAGCGCGGCCGGGCCGGTCGCGCAGACGGCCGAGTCGTCGAACCCGGTGGCACTGAGCGCCGAGCAGACCGCCGTGCTGGCGCGCATCGAGGAGGGAACAGGCACCTTCCTGCTGGCCGGCAGCACCGGCAGCGGCAAGACGGAGGTGTACCTGCGCTGCGTGGCCGACCTGCTCGCGCGCGAGCCCGGGGCTCAGGCGCTGGTGATGGTGCCCGAGATCAACCTCACGCCGCAGCTCGAAGCCCGCTTCAAGGCGCGCTTCGGCGAGGAGGCGGTGGTGTCGCTGCACAGCGGCATGACCAACCCGCAGCGCCTGGCGAGCTGGCTCGCGGCGCACAGCGGCGCGGCGCGCATCGTGTTGGGCACGCGCATGGCGGTGTTCGCGTCGATACCGGCGTTGAAGCTCATCGTGGTCGACGAGGAACACGACCCCAGCTACAAGCAGCAGGAAGGCGCGCGCTATTCCGCGCGCGACCTCGCCGTGTGGCGCGGCCAGCGCGAGAAGGCACGGGTGATCCTGGGCTCGGCCACGCCCTCGCTCGAAAGCTGGCACCAGAGCCGCCCCGCCGAGGGCGAAGACCCCGGCGGGCGCTACGTGCGGCTGGCCATGCCCTCGCGCATCGGCGCGGGCGAGCTGCCGGCCGTGCGGCTGGTCGACATGAACCTGCAGCCGCCGAAGACGGTGATCTCGGGCGCGCTGCTCGACGCGATCGGCCAGCGCATCGCGCGCGGCGAGCAGAGCATGATCTTCCTCAACCGGCGCGGCTATGCGCCGGTGCTGGCGTGCGGCGACTGCGGCTGGAAGAGCGAATGCCCGCACTGCAGCGCGTACCGCGTGTTCCACAAGATCGACCGCACGCTGCGCTGCCACCACTGCGGCTTCACCGAGCGCGTGCCGCGCGCCTGCCCGGCCTGCGGCAACCCCGACATCGCGCCCGTGGGCCGCGGCACCGAGCGGCTCGAGGAGCATCTGGCGGAGCTGTTCTCGTCGGTGAAGCGGCCCGACGGCAGTGCGGTTCGCATCGCGCGCATCGACGCCGACAGCACCAAGAAGCAGGGCGCGCTCGAATCGCAGCTCGCGGCCGTGCACGCGGGCGAGGTCGACGTGCTGGTGGGCACGCAGATGATCGCCAAGGGCCACGACTTCCGCCGCATCACGCTGGTGGCCGCGGTGAACCCCGACGGCGCGCTGTTCTCCAGCGACTTCCGCGCGCCGGAGCGGCTCTTCAGCCTGCTGATGCAGTCGGCCGGCCGCGCGGGCCGCGACGCCGCGTACCTCGCAGCGCAGGGCGCAACGGCCGAGATGTGGATACAGACGCACCACGCGCAGCACCCGCTCTTCATGGCGCTGCGCAGGCACGACTACACCGCCTTCGCCGCGCAGCAGCTCGACGAGCGCCGCGCCGCCGGAATGCCGCCCTTCGCGTTCCAGGCGCTGCTGCGGGCCGACGCGCGCGAACAGTCGGTGGCGCAGGGTTTCCTGAACACGGCGGCCGACCAGGCCGAGTCGCTGCCGGGCGCGGACGTGGTCACACGCTATCCGGCGGTGCCGCTGGCGATACAGCGCGTGGCGAACGTGGAGCGCGCGCAGATGCTGATCGAAAGCCCCTCGCGCGCCGCGCTGCAGAAGCTGCTTGCGGCGTGGCAGCCGCTGCTGCACGAACTGAGGCGAACGCCGCAGGGCAAGGGCGTGATCCGCTGGCTGATCGACGTCGATCCGCACAGCATCTGAGCGTGCGGGCGCGGTCGGCCCTCAGACCGCGGTTTCAGTGGTAGCCGGTCGGCTCCTTGCCCATGTCCACGTAGCGAAGTTCGTTGTGCCTGCGCCGCGCGACGCTCACGGGCCATGCGAACACCACAAGGCTCAGCGCGGCGAGCGCGATCGCCGTGGCGGTGCCGAACTTGCCGGCATGCCAGAACCAGCCGACCGCCGAGAGCCAGGCCAGCCACAGAAGGATGCGAACCAGAATTGCCATCGCGCGCCCCATTCACATCTTTGACTTGGAAGCACTGTAGCAGCGCACCTGCAAACCCAAGCATTCATCTGAAGTGGTAGCGGATAGCTATGTCTTACGACATGCCCGGAACTACCGCAAATTTGTGAAAAAAGAGTTGACGACGCACCCCGGCGCTGCTCAAGCTGTAAAGACGCGAACCCGCCGCGGATTGCGAACTCCAAACTGCCTCGCTCACTGGTTGCAAAGGTAGGTCACCGTGAAACCGCCGTTCCTCCCTGGTTGGTCCCTCTCGCTGGCATCGGGCCTCGCCGGCCTCGTCCTTGCCTTCGCCGTGCCATCGGCCCCGGCCGCCGAGCTGGAACTGCAGGGCAGCCGCCTCGTGGTGTCGGGCATGCTCGACGGCACCATGATCAAGGAGTTCACCGAGCAGCTCGGCAGCGGAACAGTCCATACCGTGGTCTTCGAGGACTCTTTCGGCGGTACCGCCGAAGCAGCCGGCGCATTCGCCGACGCCATCCGCGCGAGCGGCGTGCAGACCGAGGTGCGCGGCCAGTGCATGGCGGCCTGCGCCTACGCCTTCCTGGCCGGCAGGACCCACCGCTTCGGCTACGGCCTGCAGGTCAACGGCATCCTGCTGCCCGTGGCGCAGCGCCCCACCCCCGCCGAGCTGGCAATACGCTGGCGCGGCGACGAGGCCCACAAGACGCTGGCCGAGTTCACGCCCACGTCGGCTTCCGCCAAGGCCATGGAGACCAGCGCGGCGCCAGCGGCGGCCAGGGACAACTGGCAGCCCGACCACGGCGTGCTCTTCACCGCGAGCCCCACGCTCTTCGGCCGCGTCTACAACACCTATTACTGCGACGGCACGCAAGGCCGCGATTTCTCGAAGTGCGAGCGGCTCGCCGATGCCGACCCCTTCAAGCTCGGCGTGCTAACCCCGTAGCGCGCTCACGGCGAGCGGGAAGCTCGGGAAGGCAATCACCGTCGTCCACAGGATGATGCGGGCGATGCGCCCGTTGTCCGCGCCGAAGCGCTCGGCCAGCATCGACACGTTGCTCGCGCTCGGCAGCGCCGCGACCAGCACGATGGTGACGAGCGCCGGCTGCGAAAGCGGCAGCCCCAGCGCGATGGCGCCCAGCCCCAGGGCCCACACCAGCAGCGGATGCGCGAGCAGCTTCACCGCCACCACCGGCAGCACGTCGCTCCAGGGGGCCTTGAGCGCCTTGGCTGCCCCCATGCGGCCGGTGGCGCCCATCGCTTCGGCCACCGCCGCGCTGGCGTCGTGCTCGCGCGCCAGCAGCGCCGAGCGGGCCAGCACCGCGCCGATGGTGAAGAGCGCCACCGGCGAGGCCGCGTCGGCCAGCATGGCGATGGTGCGCTCGACGGGCCCCGGCAGCGGCCAGCGCGCGGCCGACAGCAGCACGCCCAGCAGGATCGACCACGGCATCGGGTTCACGAGAATTCCGCGCAGCGCCTTGCGCGCGGCCAGCATGGCGCCGTGCCGCCCGGCGCCACCGGCCCCGTCGAGCCGCGACAGCGCGATGCACAGCGACGAAGTGACGACCAGGTCGAACGCGATCGTGATGATGATCGGCCCCGCCGCCTGCGCGCCGAGGATGGCCACCAGCAGCGGCACGCCCATGAAGCCGGTGTTCGGAAACGCCGCCACCAGCGCGCCGAACGCGGCGTCGTTCCAGCCCACGCGCGCGTTGCGTGTGAAGGCCACGACGCCCGCAACCACCGCCAGCGCGCAGATGCCCCAAACCAGTGCGACGCTGCCGTCCAGCAGCTGCCCGATGGGCGTGCCCGCGCCGAAGCGCAGCAGCATGCACGGCAGCGCGAAATACAGCACGAAGGTGTTGAGGCCGGGAATGGCGTCCAGCGGCAGGATGCGGGCGCGCGCAGCGCCGTAGCCGGCCGCGATCAGCGCGAAGAAAGGGAAAGTAACAAGGAATACAGGCAGCACGCCCCATTGTCGTTGCCACCGCCGGTTGGCCGGATCGGCGCCGCCGGCCTACAACCCCGGTGGGGCCGGCCCCGTATCATTGGCCGCTTTGCGCCAGCCGTTCCCCACGGCGTTTTTCTCGGCTCTCCCGGTTCCCTCGGTTCTCTTTTTCTCCCATGTCTCACGGACTCAATCCCGCGCAGCTCGAAGCGGTCAACTACATGAGCGGTCCCTGCCTGGTGCTCGCGGGCGCGGGCTCGGGCAAGACGCGGGTCATCACCCACAAGATCGGCCGGCTGATCCAGTCGGGCATCGAGCCGCAGCGCATCGCGGCCATCACCTTCACCAACAAGGCCGCGGCCGAAATGCGCGAGCGCGCGAAAGACCTCATCGGCAAGGACGCGCGCAAGGTGGTGGTGTGCACCTTCCACGCACTGGGCGTGCGCATGATGCGCGAGGACGGCGGCGTGCTGGGCCTGAAGAACGCGTTCAGCATCCTCGACGCCGACGACGTGACGAAGATCCTGAAGGACGCCGGCGGCACCACCGACGCGGCCACCGCCCGCATCTGGCAGTGGACCATCAGCAAGTGGAAGAACATGGGCCTGACCTCGGCGCAGGCCGAGGCGCAGGCCGCCGACGACAACGAGCGCATCACCGCGAAGATCATGGCCCGCTACGAGGAGCGCCTGCTGGCCTACCAGAGCGTGGACTTCGACGACCTCATCGGCATGCCGCTGAAGCTGCTCTACGAATTCCCGGAAGTGCGCGCCAAGTGGCAGGCGATGATGGGCCACATCCTGGTCGACGAATACCAGGACACCAACGCCACGCAGTACGACGTGCTCAGGGCCCTGGCCGGCGAGCGCGGCCACTTCACCGCGGTGGGCGACGACGACCAGTCCATCTACGGCTGGCGCGGCGCCACGCTGGACAACCTGCGCAAGCTGCCGGTCGACTACCCGGCGCTCAAGGTCATCAAGCTGGAGCAGAACTACCGCTCCACCAGCGCCATCCTGCGCGCGGCCAACAACGTGATCGGGCCCAACCCCAAGCTCTTTCCGAAGACGCTGTTCTCCGAGCTCGGCGAAGGCGAGCCGGTGCGCATCGTCGACGCCGACAGCGAGGTGCACGAGGCCGAGCGCGCAGTGGCGCGCATCGTGAGCATCCGCGCGGGCGAGGCCACCACGCAGGGCAAGCAGTACAAGGAGTACCGCGACTTCGCCATCCTCTACCGCGCAAACCACCAGGCGCGCGTGTTCGAGCAGGCGCTGCGCAAGGCGCAGATCCCGTACAAGGTCTCCGGCGGCCAGAGCTTCTTCGACCGTGCCGAGATCAAGGACCTGTGCGGCTGGTTCCGCCTGTGGGTCAACAACGACGACGACCCTGCGTTCCTGCGCGCCATCACCACGCCCAAGCGCGGCATCGGCCACACCACGCTCGCCAGCCTCGGCACCTTCGCGAGCCAGTACAAGCTGAGCCTGTTCGAGGCGCTCTTCAGCCCCTCGCTGCCCAGCGTGATGCCCAAGCGCACGCTGGAGGGCATCCATGAGTTCGGCCGCTACATCAACGACCTCGAATACCGCGCGCGCCGCACCATGGGCGCGGAAGACTCGCGCACCTTCATGCTCGACTGGCTCAAGGAGATCGACTACGAGAAGCACCTGTACGACGGCGAGGACAGCGAAGCCGCCGCGGCCTCGCGCTGGACCAACGTGCTGGAGTTCGTCGACTGGATGTCGCAGCGCGCCGGCGGCACGCTCGACGACGCCTCGGGCGCCGACAGCGGCGGCATCGAGAGCGAGCGCAAGAGCCTGCTCGAGGTGGCGCAGACCATCTCGCTGCTGTCCACCATCAGCGAGCGCGAGCAAGACCAGGACGTGGTCACGCTCTCCACGCTGCACGCCTCCAAGGGCCTCGAATGGCCGCACGTGATGCTCATCGGCGTGAGCGAGGGCCTGCTGCCCTTCAAGCTCGACGACGACAACGGCCGCCAGCAGCAGGTGAGCGAGGACACGCTGCAGCGCCTGCAGGAAGAGCGCCGCCTGATGTACGTGGGCATCACCCGCGCGCAGCGCAGCCTGGCCGTGAGCTGGACCAAGAAGCGCAAGCAGGGCCGCGAGATGGTGCCCTGCGTGCCCAGCCGCTTCATTGCCGAGATGGGCCTGGACAAGACCACCACCAAGGAAGACCCGCGCGAGAAGCTCAAGGCGCTGCGCGCCGAGTTCGCGCGCAAGGCGCAGGACAGCGCAGCCAAGGCCGCCGCCGCCGCGGCGGGGTCATGACGACGATGAAGACGATGACGACGAAGAAGACCACCGCAACCGCCGCGCTGCTGGCCGGCGCGCTCATCGCGCTGGCCGGCTGCGCCTCGATGCGCGGCGGCAGCGCCGACTGCCCCGCGGACGCTCGCGACCTGCCGCTGGAATCGCTCTACGGCAAATGGGAAGCGCGCTTCGACAACCTGCCCGCCGTGGCCGTCGTGCAGCTGGGCAAGCACCCCGACTACGACGGCGTGCGCGGCACCATCACGCGCAACGGCGCCAACCCGGCGAAGGCCACGGTCGCGCAGCTCGCGGGCGACGTGGACGACGAAGGCGCGCTTTCCATCGACGAGTCGCAGGACGGCCGCGCCATCAGCGGCGTGTGGTCGGGCAAGCTGCAGACCGGATCGTGCGGTCGCGAATTCAGGGGCACGTGGCGCAATGCGGCCGACGAGAGCACGCACCCGTTCGTGCTCAGCAAGACGGCGCCGCCGGCGTCACAGGAAGGAAAGAAGCAATGACGAAGACGACCACCATCTCGCCGCGATCTCGCTTCAGGTTCAACACGCTCGCGGCCGTGGCCGCATGCCTCGGCGGCGCGGCGGGCATGGCCCATGCGCAGGCGGTGGACAAGCCCGCGAGCCCGCTGGCGGATTCGCAGCTCACCTGGCAACAGTGCGCCGCGCTGGGCGCCAACAACGAGGCGCGACTGGCCTGCTTCGACCGATGGGCGCAGCAGCAGACGCTGCCCGCCGCGGCGGTGCCGGCCGCCCCGCCGGTGCTCGCGAGCACGCAGCCGCCGGTCGATGGAACGGTTCCCGCCACGCGCGTGGTCTCGGTGGCCACCACCGAGGGCTGCCGCGACCGCCAGTACTCGGCGCTCTCGCGCTTCTGGGAACTGGAGAACGCCACCGACTGCGGCACCTTCGGCTTCCGCGGCTATCGCCCGCTCAACGTGTCGGCATCGGCCGCCACCAGGAAGCCCGACACGCCCACCTCGCCTTCGGCCGGCCACACCGCCGACCCAGTGGCCTATCAGGCCAACGAGATGCGCATCGGCCTGTCGGTGCGCACCAAGCTCGCGCAGGGCATGCTCACGCAGAACGACCCGGTGAAAAAAGACTCGCTGTGGTTCGCCTACAGCCAGCAGTCGACCTGGCAACTCTTCAACGGCTCCATCTCGCGCCCCTTCCGCACCACCGACCACGAGCCCGAGCTGATGTACGTCTACCCGACCGACTTCAAGCTGCCGGGCGGCTGGCGCTGGCGCTATTCGGGGCTGGGCATCGTGCACCAGTCGAACGGCCAGAGCCTGCCGCTGTCGCGCAGCTGGAACCGCGTGTACCTGATGGGCGGCGCCGAGCTGGACGACCGCTTCACCATCACCGGCCGCATCTGGAAGCGCATCTCCGAGAGCGCCGCGAAGGACGACAACCCCGACATCGCCGACTACTACGGCCGCGCCGAAATCACCGGCCGCTGGAACCTCAACCGCGACAACCAGCTCGCCGTGACCGTGCGCAACAACCTGCGCGACAGCGGCCGAGGCTCGATCCGCCTCGAGTGGCTCAAGGCCATCGGCGATCCGACCAAGAGCAACCTGCGCTTCCACACGCAGCTGTTCTCGGGCTACGGCGACACGCTGGTGGACTACAACCGCAAGCGCACCGTGCTGAGCATCGGCCTCAGCCTTGTGGACTTCTGATCCCCTTCACACGAGCAAACCCCATGAGTGCAGATCTGTCTCCCGTCGACGACACGCAGCGCGAAATCATCGCGGCGCTGCATGTCGCGCCCGTCTTCGACGCAGCCCGCGAACTGGAGCGGCGCGTCGACTTTCTCGCGGACTACCTGAAGCAGACCGGCCTGAAGACGCTGGTGCTGGGCATCAGCGGCGGCGTCGATTCGCTGACCGCCGGCTGCCTCGCGCAGCGCGCGGTCGAGAAGCTGCGCGCCACCGGCTACGACGCGAGCTTCATCGCGATGCGGCTGCCCTACGGCGTGCAGAAGGACGAGGCCGAGGCGCAGGCCTCGCTCGTGGTGATGAAGCCCGACCGCACGGTCACGGTAGACATCCGCCCCGCCGCCGATGCCATGCTCGCGGCGCTGAAGGCAGGCGACCTGAAGTTCCGCGACGCGGCGCACGAAGACTTCGTGCTGGGCAACATCAAGGCGCGCCAGCGCATGATCGCGCAGTTCGCGGTGGCGGGCGCGCACGACGGCATCGTCATCGGCACCGACCATGCGGCCGAGGCGCTGATGGGCTTCTTCACCAAGTTCGGCGACGGCGCGGCCGACATCACGCCGCTGACCGGCCTCAACAAGCGCCGCGTGCGCGCCGTGGCCCAGCTGCTGGGCGCGCCCGACGCGCTGGTCTACAAGGTGCCCACGGCCGACCTCGAATCGCTGGTGCCTGGCAAGCCCGACGAGGACGCCTTCGGCGTGACCTACGAGCAGATCGACGACTTCCTCGAAGGCAAGCCGGTGTCGGCCGAGGCGCGGCGCATCATCCTCGCCACGCATCGCAAGAGCGCGCACAAGCGCGCGCTGCCGGTCGAGCCTTTCTGACCGCGGCGCCCTCCTCGCCGCGCCGCATCAGCGCGTGACAACCTTCCAGCGCCCGGCCGAGATCTCGGCGGCGTAGGGTGCCGGAATGCTGGCCTCGTAGCCGTTGCCGCGCACGACGGCGTCGTAGCTGCAGACGGCCTGGCCCGCGGAGTCGTACAGGGTCCAGCGCACCTGCGTGCCGTCGGGTGCATCGTGCAGCACATGCATCGAGGGCGCGCCGATATTGGCGCCCACGTGGGCGTAGCGCGCGTCCACCGTCATCGGCACGTGGGGCGGAAAAGGCTGGCTGCCCGGCAGGTCGAACCACTCGTCGTGCATGAGCAGGCTGCGCTGGGCGACCTTCCACACCCGGTGGCGCAGGAAATGCTGGTCTGCATAACGCGACGAAAAAGGCCGGCTGCGCAGGTACGCGCGCATGTCGCCCGCCATGTCCCAGAGCACGCCCGCGCACGCGCCCCACATGCCGGCGAGCATCAGCTCGGTGTGCGAGTGATAGTCGCGCATCACGTGGAACCAGCGGTCGGACGCGCACCACGCGCGCACCGCCGCCTGGTCGCGCGTGGACAGCAGCGAATCGGCATCGCGGAACTGCACCCGGTCGACCGCGGGATCGTCGAGCGCGAGGAAGCGCCACATGGTCCCCGGCAGGTCCTGGCCGCCGATGGAGCGCACGTCGATCACCGCGGCGCCCTCTCGCATCAGCCGGCCGCAGACGTCGGCCGGCACCGAGTCGTCGACGTAGAAGCGGCACAGCCACGCCGGGAAGAACTCGCGCGCGGCCCGCACGTTGAGCACCGCCATCTCGCAGTAGCGCGGGTCGCCGCCGAAGAGACTGAAGGCGATGAGGTTGCGATGGCGGTTGCGCTCGTCGAAGCAGCGCGGCGCAGGCAGGCCCACCGTGGCGGCGGCCTGCTCCTTGTCGGCCTCCAGCATCTTCAGGCGCAGCGACTCGGAGCCGAACCTGCGCACCTCGTCGCGCTTGCCGAGCTGTCCGGCCGCCTCGGCCAGGCCGTCGAAGGTATTGGCGGTCCCGAGTTCGCCGACGATGCGCAGGTAGAGGTGGTAGGCCTGCTGCGGCTGGCCGAGCCGCAGCAGGCACAGCGCCACGTCGGCCAGCGGCTGCGGGCTGTGCGTGGCCTCCCACGCCTGCGCCGCGAAGCCCCGCGCCTTCTCGTAGTCTCCTTGCGCAAAGGCCGCGCGGAACCGCGTGCCCAGCGCATCGAGCGCCTGCTGCGTGATCGCCGGCCTGCGCGCCGGAACCGGTGCCTTCGTCTTGGTCGTGCCCTTCCTGGCCATTGTCGCCCTCCTGTTGTCGCTTGGCTTCAGCGCTCGCGAAGCGCTTCGCGCGCCTTGTTGAGCGGCTTGATCAGGTAGTCGAGCACCGACTTGCTGCCGGTGTGGATGTCCACCGAGGCGATCATCCCGGGCACGATCGGGAAGCTCCTGCCGCTCCTGTTCATCAGGTGGTCGGCATCGGTGCGGATGTACACGCGGTAGTAGTACACGTCGCGCTTCACGTCGTCCTGGATGGTGTCGGGCGAGATCGTCGTCACCTTGCCCGGCAGGCCGCCGAAGATGGCGTAGTCGTAGGCCGTGACCTTCACCGTCGCCTCCTGCCCCGGATGGATGAAGGCCACGTCGCGCGGCGAGATGCGCGCCTCCACCAGCAGCTTCTCGTCGAGCGGCACGATCTCCATGAGCTTGCCGCCCGGCGGCAGCACGCCGCCCACCGTTGTCAACGCGGTGTCCTTGACGATGCCGCGCACCGGCGAGACGAAGGTCAGGCGCGTGAGCGAATCGGAGCGCCCGCGCGTCACCGAGCGCTGCGCCTCGATCTCGGCGTTGGCCCTGGCGAGCTCCTCGCGCGCCTTCACGTAGTACTGGCTGCGGATGTCGACCGCCTTGCTCTCGGCCTCGTTGATCTGGCGCTTCAGCCGCAGCACCTCCACGTCGCTCGCGGCGCCGCGCGACACCAGCGGCTCGGTCAGCGCGAGCTCGCTGCGCATCAGGGCCAGCGCCTGCGTCACGCCGGCGAGGCTGCTGGAGAGCTGCTCGCGGCGCGAACGGTAGAGCGCGGTCTCGGTGCGCACGAGGTCGGGGTCGGCCCGCACCTCGGGCGGGAACTCCAGCGGCGTGCCGCCCACCTCCGCCGTCAGCCGCGCCGACATGGCCAGCGCCGCGCGCACGCGGGACGCGCTCTCCTGCACGGTCGACTCGGTCTTGGTCCTGTCGAGCTGCGCGAGCACCTGGCCCTCCTCGACGATGTCGCCCTCGCGCACCTTCAGCTCGACCAGGATGCCGCCTTCGAGCGACTGCACCATCTGCTCCTTCGACGAAGGCACCACCTTTCCGATGCCGGTGGACACCTCGTCCAGCTCGAAGCACCAGGCCCACGCCAGCAGCGCGAGCAGCGCCGCGCCGACGATCCAGACGACCAGCGACGAACGCGGCAGCGGCGGCTCCGGCGGCGAGTAGCGCGCGGCGGTGGACGCCACCGGATACCGGGCTGGCGGCTTGTTCGGCGCAGCCGTGCCTGCCGGTGCGGCGGGCGCGGCCGGGGCCGGCCGCGCGGGCAGCTCGGCGACCGTCTTCTGCGCAGCCTGTGCCGCTTGCACCGCCTGTGCCGTCTGCGCCGCCTGTGCCGTCTGCGCGGCGTCGGCCACCACCACCGCACCGCCGCCCGCATGGGGGCGGCCTGCCTCAGGCGTTGCTGTTGCCATGGGAAAGCTCTCCAATCACGCGGTCCCTCGGACCATCCATCACCACGCGTCCGCCATCGACCACGATGATCCGGTCCACCCAGTGCAGCACCGGCATGCGGTGCGTCGCCACCACCAGCGTGCGAGGCGCCAGCCAGTCGCCCAGCGAATCGATGACCTGGCGTTCGGTCACTTCGTCGAAGTGCGCGGTGGGCTCGTCCAGCAGCACGACCGAAGGCTGGCGTATCAGCGTGCGCGCGAGCAGCAGCGCCTGCCGCTGGCCACCCGAGAGGCCGAGGCCACCTTCGTGGACCATCTCGGCCAGCCCTTCGGAGCGCGACTGCACGAAGGGCAAGGCGCCGGCCATGGCGAGGGCCTCCAGCACCTGCTCGTCGGTCGCCAGTGGCATGCCCATGGTGATGTTCTCGCGGATCGAGCCGTGGAAGAGCCGCGCGTTCTGCGTCAGCAGCCCCACGTCGCGCCGCAGGTCGGACGGATCGATCAGCGAGATGTCGAGCGCATCGAGCGACACATGGCCGCGCTGCGGCGCATGCAGGCCTGCCAGCAGCTGCAGCAGCGTGGACTTGCCCGCCCCCATGCGCCCGAGCAGCGCGACCTTCTCGCCGGGCTGTATCTGCAGTTGGGCGGCCGTGAACGCGGGGCTCCTGTCGTCCTTGCCGTAGCGGAACTCCACGCCCGTGACGTTGTAGCGCCCCTGCAATGCCGGCACGTGCACCAGGCGCGCGCGCTCGGGCTGGTCCACAGGCCGCTGCATGAGCTGATCGAGCCCGGCGCGCGCCACCTTGGCCTGCTGCCAGCGCGCAAACACGCCCGAGAGCTGCGCGAGCGGCGCGATCATGCGCGAGGCAAGAATCGATGAACCGACCAGCGCGCCGGTCGTCATGTCGCCGCTCATCACGAGAAAGCAGCCGGCCAGCAGCATCACCGCGTAGACAATGGTCTGCACCTCCTGCGTCCAGGTCATGAGCAGGCCCGTGAGAAAACGCTGGCGCATGCTGACGCCGGCCGCGACGTCGTTCGCGTGGTTCCACTGGCTCTGGAAGCGCGGCTCGGCGCGCATGAGCTTGATGTCCTCCAGGCCTTCGACGGCCTCCACCAGCAGCGCGTTGCGCAGCGCCGATTCGCGCATGCCTTCGCCGGCCAGCCGCGCCAGCGGCTTCTGGATGAGCAGCCCCGGAATCACCAGCAGCGGCACCGCCGCCAGCGCCACCAGCGCGAGCGGCCCGGCCACCAGCCACAGCACGACGAGGAAGAGCACGAAGAACGGCAGGTCGGCCACCGCGCCGATGGTGGTGGAGGTGAGCAGCTCCCGCACCTGCTCGACCTCGCGCACCTGCGCGATGAAGGAGCCGGTGGACTTGGAGCGCGCGTCGGTGCGCACCCGCAGCGCATGGCCGAAGACGAGGTCGGATACCTTGAGGTCCGCGCGCTTGCCGATCACGTCGGAGATGTGCGTGCGCGACATGCGCAGCAGGAACTCGAAGGCGACGGCCAGCATGACGCCGCCGAACAACACCCACAGCGTGGGTTCCGACTGCGCGGGCACCACTCGGTCGTAGATCTGCATGGAGAAGATCGTCGAGGCCAGCGCCAGCACGTTGGCGAAAACCGAGGCCAGAATGATGTCGCCATAGCGACGCCAGTCGCGCAGGGCGATGGCCCAGAACCAGTCGGAGCGGTAGGGCCGGATGTAGTCGTCCACGCGCGCATCGGGCACCGCCGTGTTGGGCCGCAGGATGGCGGCCCGCTTCGCGCGCCGGCTCAGCTCGTCGGCAGACAGCGAGGTCTCGAGCCCGTGGTCGCCGCCGAGCAGCACGCCCAGCCTCCCGCCGCCGTCGGCCGTGCGCACCACGCCGACTTCGCCGTTGTCGAACTCCACCACCAGCGGCAGCCGCCACGGATCGAGCTGCGCGCTGGAGAAGGCGTCGAGCCGCAGCGCGAGCCCCAGGTGCCGCGCCATGTGGTCGAGCAGCGTGTCCAGCGGCGCGCCGCGCTCCCAGGCCAGCGAGACGCGCACGCTCTCCTGCGAGGCGCCGATGCCGTAATGGCGGGCGACGTAGAGCATGGCGTCGAGCCAGCTGGTGTACTGCGGGGGCAGATTCATGGAAGCAGTTCCATTCCCTGGACAGTGGTGTTGTCGAGGCCGTAGAAGGCGCGGCCCTGTCCGGTCGCGCCGATGTAGCCGATGCGGCTTTCCCAGAGGTCGTGCAGCACGGCCTCCTGGTCGGCCGCGGCCTGGTGGATTTCCTGCTCGGCATTGAGCAGGTCGAGGATGGAGCGCGTGCCGAGCGTGTACTGCTCGCGGTAGAGGTCGCGCGCCTCGCCGATGCTGCGGCGGCGTTCGGCCAGCACGCCCAGCCGCGCCTGCGCGCCTGCGACCTGCTCGCGGAAGCTGCGCATCTGGTCGCCCGCATTCAGGCGGGCGGTATCGATGCGCATGCGCGCGGCCTCCTCGGCGGCGGTGGCCGAGCGCACCTGCGCATCCATGGCGCCGCCCTGGAAGATCGCGCTGGAGAGGTTGAACATCACCGTGTGGTGCATGCCGTTGCGCTCCATCGTGGCGGGGTTGACGCCGCCCATGGCCTTGTTGGCGGAGACGTCGAGGCTGAGCGTCGGATAGCGCTGCGCCTTCGCGATCTCGAGCTGGGCGGCGGCCACGCGCCGGTCGGCCTCGGCGGTCAGCACGTCGGGAAGCAGGCCGGCGTCCGGCACCTGGTCGATGCGCAGCTCGCTGGCCAGCTGTTGCGGAAGCGGCGCGACCAGCGCCGGGGCCGCACCACCCAGCAGCGTCGCCAGGCGCTCGCGCGACTGCGCGAGCAGCGACTTCACCTGCAGCAGGTTGGCGCGCGCACTCTCGACGCGCGACTCCGCCTGCAGCGGGTCGGCCTTGGTGCTCAGGCCCGACTTCGCCCGCAGCCGCGCGGTTCCGAGCACCTTCTCGACGGCCTTGACCTGCTCCTGCGCGATCGCGGCGAGCGACTGATAGCGGTGCGCCCTGACCACGGCCTCGGCGGTCTGCTGCGCGACGGCGTCGATCTGCCGCAGCACCATGGCCTGCTGGCGCCGCACCTGCGCCTCGGACTGGTCCACCGCCCCCGAGACCTTGCCGAAGTCGTAGAGCATCTGCGACAGCGAGGCACTCGCCAGAACACCGTTGCCGCGGCCCCGGCCCGCGCCTGAACTGCCGCTGTTGTTGAGGCCGGCGCCCATGCCCAGCTTCACCTGCGGGTAGTAGCCGGCGCGCGCCACCTCGACGCCGCCCGACTGCTGCGCCAGCGTGGCGACGGCATCGGCGATCGAGGGATGGCGCGCCACCGCGCGGCGCACGGCATCGGCCAGCTCCAGGGGTTTCGAGTCCTGCCCGGCCTGCAGAGCCTGCGGGGCCTGCAGCGTGGAGGGCAGCGCAGCGCCGGACCGCGCCCCCAGCTCCCGTGCCAGCGCGCTCGGCGCGAGCCGCCGCGACGCCTTCAGTTCGACGGATTCCTGCGCCGCCGCGGGCAGGCCTGCAAGGGCCAGCCATGCGGCTGCGCAGAGGTGTGTGCCTGGTTTCACGCGGATCGGTCCCCCTTCGAAGAAAAGTCGCCGGCTGCGCCGAGTTCGCGCATCCGGGTGATGTAGGCCGCCACGCGCGCACGGCTGGCGGACGGCAGGCCCTGCAGTTCGGCTGCGGCCGCTTCGCGCGGCACCACGCCCAGCGGCGCGGCCACGAAGAGCCAGTTGAGGGCGTGGAAGATTCCCTGCCATCCGTGGATGGCGTAGTTCTGCAGGTCGATGGGGCGAGGCGTGCGGCGCCGGAAGCACTGCCTGAGCTCGGCATAGCCTGGCGGCGGGGGCAGGTCCGCAAAGTCGCGCCAGAAGGCGGTATCGCGCCGGGGGCCGTCGTAGTGCATGCGCAGGAAGTCGCGGATACCCGACCAGCACCGTGCGTTGGCTTCGTTGAAACCCTCGATCACTCGCCCGGGCACCACGCCGCCCCCGGCTGTGACGATGCGCTCGAAGTTGCGCAGCTGCTCCAGCATCTGCCCGAGGAGACTCGACTCCAGGGGGTCCACGAAGCCCGAGGCCAGGCCGAGCGCCATGACGTTGCCGACCCACACCTGCTCGAAGTGGCCGGGCTCGAACTTCAGGGCGCGCATCGGCTCGACGCCAGGGCCCACGCGGCGATGGATCTCGTAGATGGCCTGCGCCTCGTCGGCATGGGCGCTGCTGAAGACATAGCCCCCGCCGACGCGCTCGACCAGCGGCATCTGCCACATCCAGCCAGACGGCATTGCGATCGCTCGCGTTACCAGCGACGGGTTGGGTTGCGGATGCGGCATGCGGAAAGGCACGACGCCGTCGAGCAGCAGGTGTTCCGAGAAAGAGCGCCAGCGCACGCCGAGCTTCCCTCCGATGCCCAGCCGCGCAAACCCGGAGGCGTCGATCAGCAGGCCGAGCGCGAGGGGTTCCTCCACGCCCTCGAGCCGCACCGCGCGCGCCATGCCCTGCTCGTCGCACAACAGTTCGTCCACGCGAGCCTGCTGGTGCACCACGCCGCGCGAGACTGCCACGCGACGCAGGTAGTCGCCCAGCCTGTGGCTGTCGAAATGGAAGGAGGCCGACAGGCCCGAACTTGCGCCGAGGCGAAGCATCGCAAGCGCGTCGCGCTGCGAGGCATTCCCGGCGATGGCGGCGAAGCCCGGCACGTAGCGATGAAGCTCGATGCCCTCGTGCACCATGCCCGAGATCAGCGGATGGAAGCCCGCTTCCATCCAGTCGGTCTCCTGCAGGCCGGGCCGGCCGAAGAGGTGGTAGTAGTGGTCGTCCTCGGCGCCGGTGCGCCAGCCTTCGTAGGAAACGCCCAGCTTGAAGGCCGCGCCTGTCTCCTGCACGAATTCGGTGAGGTCGATGCCGTTGCGGCGCAGCGCATCGAGCAGGTTGAGCAGCCCACCCTCGCCCAGGCCCGCGATGCCGATGGCGGGCGATTCGATCACCCGCACCTCGGTCGAGGGCGCGAACATGCGTCGCAGCGCCAGCGCGGCGAACCAGCCCGAGGTTCCGCCGCCGACGACGACGGCGCGAGAGATGTTGCGAAGATTCAGCATATGGTTGTTTCATGAGCCGCACGCGGCGAAGGGGAGCGCCCTGGAGCGCTCCTCCCGCTGCTCGCGCCGGCGTCGCTTCAGATGACAGTGATCCCCTGCTGGATCCAGATGTCTCCCAGCGTGTTCGCCGCCGACAGGTTGCTGTTGTGGTAGATGCTGTAGTTCACCCCGCCGGCGCTCGTGCTTCCGGTCACGCTCCAGCTGTCGGTGCCATGGAGCAGCTGCACGGTGTCGCCGGAATCGCCGGTCACGCGCAGGTGCCCTTGGCCCGTGCCGTTGCCGTTGCCGACGCTGCTCTGCTGGCTCAGGACATCGGTAAGCCGCAGCTTCAGCGTGTTGCCCGTGTTGGCGGCGCCGGTACCCAGGTCGAAGTTCTCGAAGCCCTGCACCTTCAGGCCCAACTGCGACAGGTCGAGCGTGAGGTTCGAAGCATCGGCCACCAGGGTGTCGACGCCCAGCCCGCCGTCCACGCGCACCACTCCCGCGATCTCGGTGATATGGATGGTGTCGTTCCCCGCGCCGCCATAGGCGCTGTCTCCCGCGCCGACGCCCGTGATGACGTCGTTGCCCGCACCGCCGGAAAGCCTGTCCTTGCCCGCCGTCGCCGCGATGACGTCGTCGCCCACGGTCAGCGAGTTCGTGAAGTTGAACGCGCTGGCATAGACCACGTCGAGATAGCCGTTGGCAGTCGACCAAGGCTGGCCCTTGTACGGGGATCCGAGCGCCAGATCGGCCTGCCCATCACCGTTCAGGTCGGACAGCGCCACGTTCACGCCTAGCATCGAGCCGGAGTTGGCGTTGCCGTTCTGCTCATAGGTGACATTCGTGCTGTTCGCGGATCTGTCACCCCAATAGGCTGCTGCAACGCTCACCGTGCCGGAGTAGCCACCCTGCTGGCCATACACGATGTAGACGGCACCGTTGTTGATCATTCCCTTCACGTCGGCCAGCGGTGCACCGATGGCAATGTCGTCGATGCCGTCGCCGTTGAAGTCGCCCACCGAGGTGCCGTTGCCGAACATCGCGTCCGCCGAGCTGTCCGACGCTGTGATGACGAAGCCGTCGGACGGCGAGAGGCTCGCAAGGTTGATGTCCGACTTCGCGCCTGCGGCCTTGCCGTAGACCACGTAGACGCGACCCGGTCCCTTCTGATCACCCGCATTCGGCCCGTATTGCGGCGAGCCGATGATCAGGTCCGCGATGCCGTCGCCGTTGACGTCACCCGAGGAAGTGGGCATGCCGGTGTTCGACAGGTATCCGTAGGGTTCCGGATCGATGTAGGTGCCGAGGTACTGGTCGGCCTGCTCCCCATAGACGCGGAAGCCATTGGCGGTGTTCGTGTAGTCGGTCTGCAGGCTGTAGTCCTGCGGCAAGCCGCCCGCCTTGCCGTAGATCACCTGGATCGCTCCGGCGTTGCTGTAGCTGGTCACCGGGTTCCTTGCGTTGTACAGGCTGTACGCGAAGTCCGCATAGCCGTCGCCGTTGATGTCGCCGATGTTCATCACATTGACGGGGTAGCCGTTCGTGCTGTCGTTGTAGATCACGCTGTGCGGCCGATAGCTTTCCGTGGACGAGGAACTGCTGTCCGACACGTAGCTCGACGGGTACGTGGAACCGAAGCCGACGTAGTAGTTGGCCCACTCGGCGGAGCCCGCCGCCCCGGCGTGCCCGTAGATGATGGCCGTACCCGCCCTGCCGGTGCCCTGGTTCCAGTCCTGCATGACGATGTCGGCGTAGCCGTCGCCATTGACGTCCACCAGTGCGCCGCCGGCTCCGAACCAGGTCGAACCCGCGCGCTGGACGATGGCGACGCCGTCGCTGTTGCCGCCGGAGGAGATGATGGTCTTGACGTCGACGCTCACCGGCGAGGAACCGGCGTTCGCGGAGGATCTGCCGAAGATGACCCAGTCGCTGTTCAGGTTGTCGTCGTAGACGATGACGTCGGAATAGCCGTCGCCATTGACGTCGCCGTAGCCTTGCACCGCGGTCAGGATGTTCGAGTCGGAAATGCTCCCCGAGGTATAGATCTTCAGGCCATCCGTGCCGGGCAGGTTCGCAACGCTGCTCAAGTCCGGCAGCCCTTGCTTGCTGCCATAGAGGATGCTGACGCTCCACGCATTCGCAGCGCGAGCGGCGGAAGATCCATGTGGCGACACGACCGCGAAGTCGTTGTAGCCGTCTGCGTTGAAGTCGCCGATGGCCTGTACGTCGTAGCCGAAGTTGTCGTTGCTCGTGCTGCCGTACATCTTGCTGGTGCCGCCGCCCACTGTCACCGCTGCAGGCGTCGAACGGTTGCCCGCGTAGTCCTGGGCCACGGCCGTCACGATCGCACCGACGTTCACGGGAGCCGCCGAGGCGTCGATGCTCCATGCGCCGTCCGCCGTGACCGTGGCTGTGAACGGGAGCACGTAGTCGATCGTGCCGTCGGCGTTCTTGTCGACGCTGAGCGTCACGGTGATCGGCCTGGACGCCGTGGGGGAAGCCACCGGCGTATCGGCGTCGGAGGTCGTTCCCGAGAAGCGCTTGCCGTCCGACTTCTGGATCGTGATGACGGGCGGCGTCGCATCCACGGCCTGCATTCCCTTGCTCGACGCGTTCCCGGCCAGGTCGTAGGCGACTGCGGCAACAACCGTGTTGGCCGACAGCGAGGCGGACGGCGTCCATGCCCAGTTGCCGCCGGCATCCGCGACGACGCTGCCTTCGATGGAGCCGTTGTTGCCGACGTCGATCGTGACGAGCGCACCCGCCTCCGCGGTGCCTGCGATCACTGCGCTGTTCAGTCGTTGCAGATCGAGCGCGGGGCCGGTCCGGTCCACGTTCACTTCGATGCTGTTGGCTGCAGCGGTGGTGTTGCCGGCAGCGTCGGTCAGGCTCGCTCGGAAAAGGTACTTGCCGTCAGACAAGCCGCTCTGCGCCGCGGTCGTCGACTTCCAGTTCTGCCCGCCGTCGGTCGAGACCTCATAGCGAGCGATCGATGCATCGGCCCCGGTCAGAACGAGGTCGAAGGTGTTGTCGGTGCTGTTGCGATCGGAGGACTGGTTGGCAGCCAGAGTGCCCGCCGAAGGGAAGCTGTCCGAGTAGTTCGCGAGGCTCAGCGTCGCGACCGGGGGCGGCAAGGTGTCGACCGTGAAGACGAGCGCTGCCGACTTCGGCCCTTCGTTGCCAGCCGCGTCCACATTGCTCGCGACGAAGCTGTGGGCGCCGTCGACCAGTTCCTTGCCGGCTTCGGGCGTGAAGCTCCACTTGCCGGAACTGTCCGCCGTGGTGGATCCGATCAGCTTGCCGTTGTCGTAGATGTTCACCATGCCGTTGGGCTCGGTTCCCGCCCCCCGCAGTTCGGGGCGGGCATCGTTGGTCATGCCCCCGGACGCGATGGTGCCGGTGACCGGTGCGACGTCGTCGACGGCGCGGTCGATGGAAGGCGCGCCCGTCGGCGCGATCGTGTCGACCGTGAAGACCACCGCCGTCGATTGCGAGCCCTCGTTGCCCGCCGCATCGACGTTCCTCGCCGTGAGCCTGTGCAGGCCATCGGCGAGCTCCTTGCCCGCCGCGGGCGTGAAGCTCCAGTTGCCCGATGCATCCGCCGTCGCGGTACCGATCAGCGTACCGTTGTCGTAGATATGGACGGTGCCGTTCGGCTCCGCGCCCGAGCCCTTCAGCTCGGGACGTGCATCGTTGGTCGTGCCGCGCGATGCGATGGCGCCAGTGACCGGCGCGACGTCGTCCATGGCACTGTCGATGGAAGGCGTCGTCGCGGGCGCGGTCCTGTCGACGGTGAGCGTGAACTCCGCCGAAGCGCTGCCCTGGTTGCCCGCCGCGTCCTCCACGCGGGCGGTGTAGCGGTAGGTGTTGCCGTCGTCGAGGCCCTTGTCCTCGAAGCTCCAGGCGTTGCCGCTCACAGCGGCGACGCCGATGCGCGTGCCGTTGCGGTAGACCGCCACCACCTCGTTGGCCGCGAGCGGCGCCGAGAGCGTGCCGTTGAGCTGGGGCGTCGCATCGTTGGTCGTGGTGCCGGATGCGAAGTTGCCCGTCTGCGGATCGCGGTCGTCGGTGAAGTCGGTGATGGCCACCTTCTGGACTGGTGCCGTCAGGTCGACCGTGATGGAATGGGCCAGGCTCTCCGCCCCCTGGTTGCCGCCGGCACTCACGACGCGGGCGGTGTACTTGTAGGTCGCGCCGTCCGTGAGGCCCTTGTCGAAGAAACGCCAGCTGGTGTTTGTCACCGTCGCGGTACCGATCACGGCGCCGTTGCGCAGCACCTCGACCACCTCGCCCGTGTTCAGGGCGGCGGAGATCGAACCGATGAGCACCGGGTCGGCGTCGTTGGTCGTCCCGCCGTCGGCCACGGCACCGCGGCCCGGTTCGACGTTGTCCTGCACACGCACGATCTGCACCGCCTGCGTGACCGTGGAAGTGATGACGGTGAAGCGCAGGCTGTTCGAGGCGGCGCCGGCGTTGCCGGCCATGTCCATGACCCTGGCCTCGTAGGTATAGGTGGTGCCGTTCGCAAGGCCGATGTCGTTGAAGACCCAGTCGGTACCGCTCACGGTCGCGTTGCCCACGTGCACACCGTTGCGGAACACGCGCAGCTGCTCCGACCTGCCCAGCGCGGCGGAGAGGGTGCCCTCCAGCCTGGGCGAGTCGTCGTTGGTGCTTCCGTTGGCCGGAATGCTGCCCGAGACCGGGTCGACGTTGTCGATGGCGCGCGAGAGCGTCACGGTCTGCGAAGGTGCAACCGTGTCGATGCTGAAGACCAGCGGCGCCGACTTCGGCCCTTCGTTGCCCGCCGCGTCGACGCTGCTCACCCTGAGGCTGTGCACGCCGTCGGCCAGTTCCTTGCCGGAAGCAGGCTCGAAGCTCCACTTTCCGGAGGCGTCGGCCTTGGTGCTGCCGATCAGCACGCCGTTGTCGTAGACGTTCACCGTGCCGTTGGGTTCGGCGCCCGAGCCCTTGAGTTCCGGGCGCGCGTCGTTGCTCGTGTCGCCCTGGGCGATCGGGCCTTGGACCGGGTCGACGTTGTCGATGACGCTGTCGACGACCGGTGCGTCCGTCGGCGCGGTGGCATCGACCGTCAGCGTGAAGTTCGCCGAGGTGGAGCCCCGGGTGCCGGCAGCGCTCGCGATGGCCGCGGTGTAGGTGTGCGTGCTTGCGTCGGCCAGCGTCGGCAGCTTGAACTCCCACGCGGTGCCGTTCACGGCAGCGGTGCCAAGCAGCACGCCCCCTTCGAGGATCTGCACGACCTCGCCGGTCTTCAGGCCCGAGACGGTGCCCTTGAGCACCGGCGTGGTGTCGTTGGTGCTCGTGCCGCTGGCGTAGTCGCCGGCATTCGGCTCGACGTCGTCGGCGTAGGCGGTGATGGCCACCGCATTGCCGGCGGTCGGCGTCGTGGTGTCGATGACCACGGTGCGGGCATCGAACGCCGCAAGATTGCCGGCGGTGTCCACCACGCGCACCCTGTACTCATGGCTGCCGTCGGTGAGCACCCGGCCGTCGACGTAGCTCCAGCTTCCGCCGCTGACGATCAGGTTGGCCCAGGTGGCGCCGCCGTCGAGGCTGATCTGCGCGGTTTCGTCGGAAGCCAGCGTGCCGGTCAGCCTGCCGTTGAGGGTCAGGCTGGTGTCGCTGGTGATGAAGTCGCCCGCGACGCCGGTGTCGGTGCTGATCGACGCGATGTCGATGGCGATGCCCGCCGAGTGCTGGGTGTCGATCACCACGCGCTGGCTGGTCGACTTGCCGGCATTGCCGGCGGCGTCGACGACGCGCGCCTGGAAGACGTGGTCGCCCGCCGCGAGCGGCACGGCGGTGTTGTCCAGCCGGTAGGTGTTGCCCGAGACCAGCGTCGCATCGCGCCAGCTCGTGCCGTTGTCGAGCGAGAGCTGCACCTTCTCGCCGGTGCCGGCCGCGGCGTCCAGCGTCACCGTCACGACGAGGGTGGTGTCGCTGGTGATGAAGTCGTTCGCGCTGGCGCCGGTGTCGTCGCTGATGGCGGTGATCGTTGCCGCCTGCGTCGGCGCGGTGGTGCCGACCGTGAAGGCCAGCGGCGCCGACCTCGGTCCCTCGTTGCCGGCCGCATCGACGCTGCTCGCGCTCAGGCTGTGCGCGCCGTTGGCCAGCGGCTTGCCGGCTTCCGGCGTGAAGCTCCACTTGCCCGAGCCATCGGCGACCGCGGTGCCGATGAGCATGTCGTTGTCGTAGACCTTCACCGTGCCGTTGGGCTCGGCCCCTGCCCCCTTCATCTGGGGACGGGTTTCGTTGGTCGTGCTGCCGGAGGTGATCGGGCCGACGACCGGCGCCGTCGCGTCCATGACGCTGTCGATCGAAGGCGCCGCGGCGGGCGCGGTCCGGTCGATGGTCAGCGTGAAGGTGGCCGAGGCCTGGCCTTCGTTGCCTGCCGCATCCTCGACCTTGGCGGTGTAGCCGTAGGTGGCGCCGTCGGCCAGCCCGGAATCCTGGAAGCTCCAGGCCGTGGCGCCGGACATGGTGGCGGTGCCGATGCGCTTGCCGTCCCTGTAGATCACCACGGCCTCGCCGGTCGCGAGCGCAGCGCTCAAGGTGCCGTTGAGTTGCGGCGTGGTGTCGTTGGTGACGCTGCCGGAGCCGAAGCTGCCCTGCTGCGGGGCCTGGTCGTCGGCATAGCCGGTGATCGCCGCCGTCTGGCCCGGTGCGACGAGGTCCAGCGTGATCACATAGGCCGCGCTCTTCGCACCCTCGTTGCCGCCGGAATTGACCACCCGCGCGGCGTAGCTGTAGGTCGTGCCGTCAGAGAGGCCGCTGTCGCGGAAGCTCCAGGTCGTGCCCGTGACGGTGGCGTTGCCGACCACCTTGCCGTCGCGCAGCACCTGGACCACGTCGCCCGCGTTCAGCGCGGTGGAGATCGAGCCGCCGAGCGTCGGCGCGGTGTCGTTGGTCGTTCCACCGTCGGGCACGTTGCCCTTCACCGGGGCGGCCTGGTCGTCCACCCGGAGGATCTGAACGGTCTGCGTGACGCCCGAGGTGTTGACCGTGAAGCGCAGGCTGTTAGAGGCGGCTCCGGCATTGCCGGCCGCGTCCATGACCCTCGCCTCGTAGGTGTAGGTGGTGCTGCTGGCGAGGCCCGCGTCCTCGAAGGTCCAGCTCGTGCCGGTGACCTTCGCGACGCCGGCGAGCAGGCCGTTGCGGAACACGTGCAGCCGCTCGGTGCCGCTCAGCGCCGCCGAGAGGGTGCCCTCCAGCGTCGGCGTGTCGTCGTTGGTGGTGCCGCCGGCGGGGATGTCGCCCGAGACCGGGTCGACGTTGTCGATGGCACGCACCAGCTTCACCGTCGCCGCGGGCGCGGCAGTGTCGATGCGGATCGCATGCGCGTTCGATTCGGCGCCGGGGTTGGAAGCCGCGTCCTGCACGCGGGCCGTGTAGACGTAGGTGCTCCCGTCGGAAAGGCCGCTGTCGGCGTAGCTCCAGTGCGTGGCGTCCGTCATGGTCGCGAAGCCGATCTCCTTGCCGTCGCGCAGCACGACGACCTTCTCGCCGGCCTGTAGCGCGGCCGAGATGGTGCCGGTGACCTGGGGCGCGGTGTCGTTGGTGTAGCCGTCGTTCGGCACCGAGCCCTGCTGCGGATCGACGTCGTCGTTCACGGCCGTGATGCTGGCCTTGGTGGACGGACCCGAAAGCTTCAGCGTGATGACGTAGGGCGAGGAGGCGGTGCCGCCGCCGCCCGCGGCGTCCTCGACGCGCACGGTGTAGCTGTAGCTCGAGGCGTTGGCGAGGCCGCTGGTGTCGGTGTAGGACCAGCTCGTGCCCGAGATCGAGGCGGTGCCGATCCTGACGCCGTCGCGATACACGGCGACGAACTCATTGCCGGCCAGGCTGCCCGACACGGTGCCTCTGAGTTCCGGCTGGGAGTCGTTGGTGGTGCCGCCGTTGGCGACGTCGCCTTGCACCGGGTCCGCGTTGTCGAACACGGTCGAGATCGTGGCCGCCTGCGTCGGCACCGACGTGTCGACGGTGATGGCGTAGCTGCCCGAGACGGCGCCCCGGTTGCCGGCCGCGTCCTCGACGCGGGCGGTGTAGGTGTAGGTGCG
The DNA here is from genome assembly GCF_048305045.1 of Variovorax sp. 278MFTsu5.1. Classification (NCBI taxonomy): domain Bacteria; kingdom Pseudomonadati; phylum Pseudomonadota; class Betaproteobacteria; order Burkholderiales; family Comamonadaceae; genus Variovorax; species Variovorax sp. 278MFTsu5.1. The sequence continues at coordinate 881,994 of NZ_CP157622.1, read as the reverse complement.
GCCGTCGCTCAGGCCGGTGTCGTCGAAGCTCCAGTGGGTGGCGTCGGTCATCTTCGCGGTGCCGATGACGGCACCGTCGCGCAGCACGACGACCTTCTCGCCGGCCTGCAGCGATGCCGAAACGGTGCCCGCCACCTGCGGCGCGGCGTCGTCGGTGAAGCCGCCGTCGGCCACGGCGCCCTGCAGCGCGCCGCGGTCGTCGTTGATGGAGACGATCGCCGTCGATTGCGAAGGCGCGAGGGTGTCGACCGTGAACGCCAGCGCCGCGGACTGCGGGCCTTCGTTGCCGGCCGCGTCGACGCTGCTCGTCGTGAGGCTGTGGGCGCCGTTGGCGAGCTCCTTGCCGGCCTCGGGCGTGAAGCTCCACTTGCCGGCGGCGTCCACCGCCGCGGTGCCGATCAGCGCGCCGTTGTCGTAGATCCTGACGGTGCCGTCGGGCTCGGCGCCGGATCCCTTGAGTTCGGGGCGCGCGTCGTTGGTGGTGCCGCCCTGGGCGATGGACCCGGTGACTGGTGCCACGTCGTCCACGAAGCTCTCGACGACCGGCGCCGTGGTGGGTGCGCGCTGGTCGATCGTGAGCGCGAAGGCCGCCGACGCTCCGCTCTGGTTGCCTGCGGCATCCTCGATGCGGGCCGTGTAGCTGTAGCTCTTGCCGTCGACGAGGCCGGCGTCCTGGAAGGTCCAGGCAGTGCCGCCACCCAAGGTGGCGGTGCCCAGGCGCACGCCGTCGCGGTAGATCACCACGGTGTCGCCGGCATTGAGCGTTCCGCCGATCGTGCCGTTCAGCAGCGGCGAGGTGTCGTTGATGGTGCTGCCCGACGCGAAGGTGCCAGTCTGGGGTGCCTGGTCGTCGGTGCAGCTGACGATCGCGACCGACTGCGAGGGCGCGGCAGTGTTCACGGCCAGCGAGAAGTCGGCCGAGCTCGTGCCCTTGTTGCCCGCCGCATCGGCGATCACGGCGACGTAGGTGTGCCTGCTGCCGTTGGCCAGCGTCGGCAATGCGAAGGTCCAGGCGGTGCCGTTCACGGCGGCCGTGCCCAGCAGCGCCGAGCCTTCGAAGATCTGCACGACGTCGCCCGCCTTCAGGCCCGAGACGGTGCCCTTGAGCACCGGCGTGGTGTCGTTCGTGCTGGTGCCGCTGCCGTAGTCGCCCAGGTTGGGCGCGACATCGTCGGTGTAGACCGTGATGTCGACGGCGTTGCCGGTGGTTGGGCCGCTTGTGTCGATCACCACGAGCTGCGAGCTCGGCTGGGTCGTGTTGCCGGCCGCATCCACCACGCGCGTCAGCACGGTGTAGCTGCCGTCGGCCAGCGAGACGGCCGTGTTGTCGAACTGGTAGCTGTCGCCGCCTGCCGGCGTGGCGTCGTTCCAGGTCTTGCCGTTGTCGAGCGAGACCTGCACCTTGGCGCCGGCCTCCACGGCCGAGTCGACCTTGATGGTGAGCACCAGGGTGCGGTCGCTGGTGACGAAGTCGCTGCCGCTCGAGCCGGTGTCGTCGCCGATGGCGGCGAGCGTGGCCTTGGTGGTGGGCGCAGTGGTGTCCACGTTGACGGTGAAGGAGCCCGATTGCGGGCTCTCGTTGCCCACGGGGTCGACGGCCGTGGCACCGAGGCGGTGCGTGCCCTCGGTCAGCGGCGTGGTCGGCGTGAAGCTCCAGCTGCCGTCGGCCTTGACGGTCGTGCTGCCGAGGACGCTGCCGTTGTCGTAGACCTTGATCGCGTCGCCCGGCGTGGCGCCGCTGCCGGTGAGCGTGGGCGTGGCGTCGTCGGTGGGGCCGCCGTTGGCGATCGGACCCTGCACCAGGCCGACGTCGTCGGCGGCGCCGGCGATGGACGGCACCTCGGGCGCGGTGGTGTCGATGGTCAGCGCGATGGTGGCGTCGCCCTGCTTGCCCGCGGCGTTCACCGCGGTGGCGGTGTAGCTGTGCGTGCCTTCCTTCTGCAGGGGCAGCGTGAAGCGCCAGTTGCCGCCCGCGTCCGCCGTGGTGGAGCCGAGGACGGTCGAGCCTTCCTTGACGGTCACGATCGCGTCGGCGGTGGCCTTGCCCACGAGCGAGGGCGTGGTGTCGTCGGTGCGCGCCCCGGGCGCGAGGTTGCCCTTGATGCTGCCTTGGTCGTCGGCGATCTGCTCGATGCTGACGACGACGTCGCTCGGGTCGACGGTGAAGTCGAGGACCGCGCTGGCGGCGCTGGTGTTGCCCGCGGCGTCGGTGACGGTGTGCGTGATGCGGTGCGTGCCGCGCCCCAGCGGCGTGCTGGGCGTGATGCTCCAGGCGCCGTCGGTGGCGGCGGTGAAGCTGCCGATGAGCGCGCCGCCGTCGTACAGGCGCACGGTGTCGCCGGCCTTCAGGCCGCTGCCGCTGAAGGTGGGCGTGGTGTCGTCGGTGGTGGCGCCGGCCGCGATCGCGCCCTGCACCGGGCCCTGGTCGTCGGAGGCGACGGCCGTGTCGGGCGTGGCGGGAGCCGTGGTGTCGAGCACGACCGGATAGAGGCCCGTGCGCGGGCTCGCCTGGCCTGCGCCATCGACCGCCTGGGCGCTCAGGTTCTTGACGCCGTCGCCGCTCAGCGGACTGGTGGTGACGCTCCAGGTGCCGTTGGAAGCCACGCTGGTGGAGCCCACGGCCACGCCGTCGGCATACACGGTGACCACGGTGCCGGCCGTGCCGGTGCCGTTGAGCGTGAGCGTGGTGTCGTCGGTGCTGGCGTCGCGGGCGACGTTGCCCGTGACGCTGCCCCTGTCGTCGATCACGCCGATGATGGCCGGCGCCGCGGGCGGATCGCCCACCAGCGTGAAGGTCGATGCGGGCGTGGCGGCGCCGATGTTGCCCGCCGCGTCCACGGCGCGCGCCGTGAGGCTGTGCGCGCCCAGGGCCAGCGGCAGGTCGGGCGTGAAGCGCCAGCTGCCGTCGGCGTTCACCGCCGTGCTGCCGATGAGCGTGCCGTTGTCGTAGACGTTGATGACCGACACCTGCGCCGGGTCGGTCTTGCCGGTGTACTCGGGCTTGCTGTCGTCGGTCTTCGCGCCGGCGGCCAGGGTGCCCTGTACCGGGCCGACGTCGTCCAGCACCTGGATGAGGGACGAATCGAGCGCGGGCGGCGGCGTTAGGTCGACGGTGAGCCTGAAGTCGTTGGAGCGCGGGCTCTCGTTGCCTGCCGCGTCGGTCAGCGTGTAGCCGATGCTGTGCGCGCCCTCGGCGAGCGGGGACACGGGCGTGAGCGTGCCGGCGGCCGGGTCGTAGGTGGCTGCGACCTTGTTGCCGTCGACGTACAGCGACGGCGTCAGGCCGGCTGCGATGGAGGCGATCTTGAACCCCGGCGTGGTGTCGTCGGTGAAGGTCGCGGTGCTGGCCGCGTTCTGGACCGCGCCTGCGTTGTCGACGTAGCCGGCCACGGCGTCCGGACGCACCGGCGCCGTGGTGTCGACGTTGACAACGAAGGCGGCCGAGTGCTGGCTCTGGTTGCCCACCGGATCTGTGGCCGTGACGGTGAGCTTGTGCTCGCCCTCGCCCAGCGGCGAGGTCGGGCTGGCCGTGGTGAAGCTCCAGCGTCCGTCGGATTGCACCGTGGTGCTGCCGATGGCGCTGCCGTTGTCGAAGACGGTGATGAGGTCGCCCGGCGTCGCGCCGCTTCCGCTGAGCGTGGGTCGGGTGTCGTCACTAGCGGCACCGCTGGCAAGCGAGCCCTGCACCGAACCGGTGTCGTCGACGACCGAGGCGATCACCGGAACGGCCGGCGGCGTGGTGTCGATGGTCAGCGAGAACGAGGTCTCGCTGCTCGTGCCTGCGGCGTTCACCGCCGTGGCCTTGTAGCTGTGCGCGCCTTCCGTTTGCGTGGGCAGCACGAGGTTCCAGTTGCCGGACCCATCCGCCGTGGTGGAGGCGATGGCCTTGGAGCCTTCCTTGATGGTCACGACGGCGCCGGCCGTGGCGGTGCCGACGATCGTGGGCGTGACATCGTCGGTGAAGCCGGCGGGACGCGTCTTGATCTGCTGCCCCTGCCGGGTCTCGCCCGCCTTGGTGACGGTCACCGACACCGCCGCGGTGTCGACGATGAAGCCCAGCGGCGCGCTGGCTGCGCTGGTGTTGCCGGCCGCGTCGCTGATGGTGTGCGTGATGCTGTGCGCGCCCTGCCCCAGCCCCGTCGGCGTGAATGCCCAGCTGCCATCGGCCTTGACCGTGGCGCTGCCGATCAGCGCGGCGCCGTCGTACACCCTGACGATGTCGCCAGGCGTCGCGCCGCTGCCTGCGAAAGTGGGCGTCGCGTCGTCGGTGGAACCGCCGTTGCCGATCGCGCCCTGCACCGGGCCGGCGTCGTCGGTGGCCGAGACGCTGGCCGGGGTGGCCGGTACCGTGGTGTCGAGAATTGCGCTGTCGGTCGCCGCCGGCCTCGAGGTGTTGCCGGCGAGGTCCTGGCTGGTCGCGCTGACGCGGATCGCCGCACCCTCGGTGGGGTTCGGGAACGAGACGTTGACGAAACCGTTGGAGACGTCCGCGGCGCTCAGCTTGACGCTGAACGTGTGGGTGCCGTCGGTGAGGCTGATTTCATCGCCCACCGCGGCGCCGGACACGAGGGCGACCTTCGCCGTCACGTCGGCCTTCTTCTCGCTGGCGTTGATGAAGCCGTCGTTGTTGACGTCCTCGACGATCGAGATGGAAATGACGGGCGCCACGCTGTCGACCGTGGCCGCGGCGGCCTGGCTGGTGTTGCCGGTGGCGTCGGTGGCGACCACGCGCAGCTGCGTGCCGTGCGGCAGCAGGGTCGTGGGCGAGATGCTGTATTCGCCGTTGCTGCCGGCGGTCGCGCTGCCGATGAGGTTGCCGGTGTCGTCCCTCACGGTGACGACCGAGCCCGCTTCCGCCGTGCCGGCGATCGTGCCGCCCGAGGTGGGCTTGACGGTCGGCGCGTCGGGGGCCTTGCTGTCGACCTTGGCCGTGGCGGGCGTGCTGGTGTTGCCGGCCGCGTCGGTGGCGGTCACGCTCAGCGCGGTGTCGTGCGCCAGCGGCATCGCGGGCTTGACGACGTAGTTGCCGTTGCCGTCGGCCGTTGCGCTGCCGACGCTGTTACCGGCGCCGTCCTTGACGAGGACGAGCGAGCCCGCCTCCGCCGTGCCGGTGATGGTGCTGCCGCTCGTGGGCTTCACGGTGGGCGCGTTCGGGGCGGCGCTGTCGACCGTGGCCGTGGCCGCAGGGCCGGTGTTGCCCGCCGCGTCGGTGGCCGAGACGCCGAGCATCGTTCCGTGCGGCACGGGGGTCGCGGGCTTCACGGTGTAGTTGCCATTGGCGTCCGCTGTCGCGCTGCCGATCGGCTTGCCGGCACTGTCCTTGACGGTGACCACCGAGCCGGATTCGGCCGTGCCGGTGATCGACGCGCCGTTGGTCGGGGCGACGGTCGGCCTCGCCGGGGGCACGGCATCCACGGTGGCGGTGGCCGCAGCGCTGGCGTTGCCTGCTGCATCGGTGGCCACCGCGGTGATCTTCGCGCCGTCCTCCAGCGGCTTGGCCGGGGTGACGGCGTAGGTGCCGTCGGTGGCGGCGGTCGCGCTTCCGACCACCTTGCCCGCGCCGTCCTTGACGGTGACCACCGAGCCGGCCTCGGCGCGGCCGGTGATCGGGTCGCCGTGGGTGGGGTCGATCGTCGGCGCGTCGGGCGCCTTGGCGTCGACCTTGGCCGTTGCAGGCGAGCTGATGTTGCCGGCCGCATCGGTCGCGGTGACCTGCAGCACGGTGTCGTGCGCGGGAGCGGTCGCGGGCTTGACGCTGTAGTTGCCGCTGCCGTCGGCCGTCGCGCTGCCGATGGTGTTGCCGGCACCGTCCTTCACGGTGACGAGCGAGCCGGCCTGGGCCGTGCCGGTGATCGTGGTGCCGTTCGTCGGGTTGACGGCCGGCGCCGACGGAGACACGGCATTGACGGTCGTCCTGGCTTCAGGGCTGCTGTTGCCGGCGGCGTCCGTCGCGGCCACGTGCAGGACCGTGCCGTGGGCGGGAGGCGTCGTCGGCTTGAAGCTGTACGCACCACCGGTCGTGGCGGTCGTGCTGCCGATGAGCTTGCCCGCGTCGTCCGTGATGGTGACCACTGAGCCGGCCTCGGCCTTGCCGGTGACGAGGCTCCCGTTGGTCGGATCGACGGTGGGCCTGGCCGGCGGATCGTTGTCGACCGTGGCCGTGGCGGGCTGGCTGGCGTTGCCGGCCGCGTCGGTCGCGACCACGCTGATCTTCACGCCGTCCTGCAGCGAGCGGGCCGGCGTGACGGCGTATTCGCCGTTGCTGCCTGCGGTCGCACTGCCGATGAGGTTGCCTGCGCTGTCCTTGACGGTGACCAGCGAGCCTGCCTCCGCCGTGCCGGCGATGGTGCTGCCCGAGGTCGGCTTGACCGTGGGTGCATCGGGAGCCTTGCTGTCGACCTTGGCCGTGGCAGGTACGCTGGTGTTGCCTGCCGCGTCGGTGGCGGTCACGCTCAGCGCGGTGTCGTGCGCCGGCGGCGTTGCGGGCTTGACGGCGTAGTTGCCGTTGCCGTCCGCCGTCGCGCTGCCGATGAGATTGCCCGCGGCGTCCTTGACGGTCACGACGGAGCCTGCTTCGGCCGTACCGGTGATGGTGTCGCCGCTCGTGGGCTTCACGGTGGGCGCGTTCGGGGCTGCGCTGTCGACCGTGGCCGTGGCCGCAGGGCCGGTGTTGCCCGCCGCGTCGGTGGCGTAGACGCCGAGGGTCGTGCCATGCGCCAGAGGGGTCGCGGGCTTGATGGCGTAGTTGCCGTTGCCATCGGCCGTGGCGCTGCCGATCGGCTTGCCGGCCTGGTCCTGCACCGTGACGACGGAGCCTGCTTCGGCCTTGCCGCTGATGGTGCTGCCGTTGGTCGGCTCGACGGTGGGCCTGCCCGGGGCAACGGCATCCACGGTGGCGGTGGCCGCAGCGCTGGCGTTGCCTGCAGCGTCGGTAGCCACCGCGGTGATCTTCGCGCCGTCCTCCAGCGGCTTGGAGGGCGTGACGGTGTAGGTGCCGTCGTTGCCGGCGGTCGCGCTGCCGACCACCTTGCCCGCGCCGTCCTTGACGGTGACCACAGAGCCGGCCTCGGCGCGGCCGGTGATCGGGTCGCCGTGGGTCGGATTGATCGTCGGCGCGTCGGGCGCCTTCGCGTCGACCTTGGCGGTTGCAGGCGCGCTGGCGTTGCCGGCCGCATCGGTCGCGGTGACCTGCAGCACGGTGTCGTGCGCGGGGGCGGTCGCGGGCTTGACGCTGTAGTTGCCGCTGCCGTCGGCCGTCGCGCTGCCGATGGTGTTGCCGGCACCGTCCTTCACGGTGACGAGCGAACCCGCCTCGGCCGTGCCGGTGACGGTGTTGCCGTTGGTGGGCTTCACGGTCGGTGCGGCAGGAGCGACGCTGTCGACCGCCGCTCGTGTTTCGGGACTGACGTTGCCCGCGGCATCGGTCGCGGTCACGCGTATCACCGCGCCATTCGGCAAAGTGGCCGACGGCTTGATGCTGTAGGTGCCGTCGTTGCCGGCGGTCGCGCTGCCGATGAGATTGCCCGCGTCGTCGGTGATCCGGACGACGGAGCCGACTTCCGCGGTACCCGTGACGACGCCGCCTTGCGAAGGATCGACCTTCGGTGCCGCAGGCAGCACGCGGTCGACGGTCGTCCTGGCTTCGGGGCTGGCATTGCCGGCAGCGTCGGTGGCGACAGCGCGCAGCACTGTGCCGTGCGCCGGAACGGCGGCGGGCTTGATGCTGTAGGCGCCGTTGGGCGCGGCGATCGCGCTGCCGATGAGCTTGTCGGTGTCATCGGTGACGCGAACCACCGAGCCGGCCTCGGCCGTGCCGGTGATCATGTTGCCGTTGCTCGGCTCGATGATCGGTGCGGGGGGTGGGACGCTGTCGACCGTCGCGGTGGCTTCCGGGCTCGCGTTGCCTGCTGCATTGGTGGTCACGACGTGCAGCACCGTGCCATTCGGCGGAGTGACGGCCGGCGTGATGCTGTAGGCACCGAGGGAATCGGCCGTCGTGCTGCCGATCAGCTTGCCTGCGTCGTCCCTGACGGTGACCACCGAACCGGGTTCCGCCGTGCCGGTGATGGGGCTGCCATCGGTCGGGTTGATGGTGGCCGCCGGCAGCGCCGTGCGGTCGACCGTGGCCCGTGCCTCGGGGCTGGTGTTGCCAGCGGCATCGGTGGAGGCAACGTGCAGCACGGTGCCGTGCGCCGGCGGCGTCGCCGGCGTCACGGTGTAGGTGCCGTTGGATTCGGCGGTGGCGCTGCCGATGAGGTTGCCCGCGTCGTCCTTCACCGTGACGATCGAGCCGGCCTCGGCCTTGCCCGAGATGCGGTTTCCGTTGGTCGGGCTGATGGTCGGCGTGACGGGCACGACGCCGTCCACCGTGCCGCGTGCTTCGGAACTCGCGTTGCCGGCCGCGTCGGTGGCGAAGGCGCGCAGCACGGTGCCGTCGGCCAGGACGAGCGCGGGCTTGATGCTGTAGGCACCGTTCGCGGCCGCCGTCGTGCTGCCGATGACATTGCCGGCGCCGTCGCGGACCGTGACGACGGAAAGGGCCTCGGCGAAGCCCGAGATCAGCTTGCCGTTGGTCGGATCGATCGAGGGCTGCCCGGGCGGCACGGCATCGACCGTGGCGTTCGCGCTCGGGCCGGTGTTGCCGGCTGCGTCGGTGGCGCTGACCTGAAGCACCGTGCCGTCGGAGGGCGGCACGGCAGGCCGGATGGCGTAGGCACCGCCGCCGTCTGCGGTCGCGCTGCCGATGAGCTTGCCGGTACCGTCCTTGACGGTGACCACCGATCCGGCCTCGGCCGTGCCGGCGATCAGGCTGCCGTTCGTCGGCTTGACCGTGGGCGCGCCGGGCGCCTGGCCGTCGACCGTGGCGCGCGCGGGCTGGCTGGTGTTGCCTGCGGCGTCGGTGGCCGTCACGTTCAGTGCGGTGTCGTGCGCCAGCGGCGTTGCCAGCTTGATGCTGTAGTTGCCGTTGCCATCGGCCGTCGCGCTGCCGATCAGCTTGCCGGCGCCGTCCTTGACGATGACCACCGTGCCGGCCTCGGCCGTGCCCGTGATCGAGCCGCCGTTCGTCGGGTCGACCTTCGGCGCGGCTGGCAGTTCGCTGTCGACCGTGGCGCGCGTCTCGGGGCTGGTGTTGCCGGCCGCGTCGGTGGCGGTTGCGCGCAGCACGGTGTTGTGCGGCGGAACGGTCGCAGGCTTGATGCTGTAGCGGCCGTTCGAATCGACAGCCGCGCTGCCGACGAGGTTCCCGGCGCCATCACGGACGGTGACGATCGAGCCCTGCTCGGCCGAGCCGGTGATCAGGCTGCCGTTGGTCGCATCGACGGTGGGCCTGGAAGGCGGCGTGCTGTCCACCGTGGCGGTGGCGGGCTGGCTGGCGTTGCCTGCCCGGTCGGTTGCGACAGCGGTGATGGTCGTGCCATCCGCCGCAGGCGTCGCGGGGGTGATGCTGAACTTGCCGTTCGAATCTGCCGTCGCGCTGCCGATCAGCTTGCCGCCGCCATCCTTCACGGTGATCACCGAGCCCGCTTCGGCCGTACCGGTGATCGCACCGCCGTTGCTCGGATTGACCTTGGGCGCGTCGGGCGCCTTGCCGTCGACGGTGCTGCGCGCAGGCTGGCTGGTGTTGCCGGCCGCATCGGTGGCGGTGACGTTCAGTTCCGTGTCGTGCGGCAGCTGTGTCGTCGGCTTGATGCTGTAGCTGCCGTTGCCATCGGCCGTCGCGCTTCCGATCAACTTGCCGGTGCCGTCCTTGACGGTGATCAACGAGTTGGGTTCAGCCGTGCCCGTGATCGAGCCGCCGTTCGTCGGGCCGACCTTGGGAGCAGCGGGCAGTTCGCTGTCGACCGTGGCGCGCGTCTCGGGGCTGGCGTTGCCGGCCGCGTCGGTGGCGACGGCGCGCAGCACGGTGTTGTGCGAGGGGACGGTCGCGGGCTTGATGCTGTAGCGGCCGTTCGAATCGGCGGCGGCGCTGCCGACGAGATTGCCGGCGCCATCACGGACGGTGACGATCGAGCCCTGCTCGGCCGAGCCGGTGATCAGGCTGCCGTTGGTCGCATCGACAGAGGGCTTGGAAGGTGGCGTACCGTCCACCGTGGTGGTGGCGGGCTGGCTGGCGTTGCCTGCCCGGTCGGTCGCGACAGCGGTGATGGTGGTGCCATCCGCCACGGGCGTTGCGGGAGTGATGCTGAACTTGCCGTTCGCATCGGCCGTCGCGCTGCCGATTAGCTTGCCGGCCCCGTCCTTGGCGGTGACGACCGAGCCGGATTCGGCCGTGCCGGTGATTCGGCTGCCGTCCGTGGGATTGACGACCGGTGCGAGCGGGGCGGCGCCGTCGACCACCATCGTGGCGGGCGAGCTCGCATTGCCGGCGGCGTCTGTTGCGACGACGCTGACCTGGGCGCCATCGGCCAGCGGCGTGGCGGGAACGAGGCTGAACTTGCCGTTCGCATCGGCCGTCGCGCTGCCGACCAGCTTGCCCGCGCCATCCTTGACGGTGACGACGGAGCCGGACTCGGCCGTGCCGCTGATCGTGCGGCCGGAACTCGGATCGACGGTGGGAGCGGAAGGCGGCAGGCTGTCGACGGTGGCCCTGGCTTCGGGGCTGTCGTTGCCTGCAGGGTCGGTCGCGACGACGCGCAGCACGGTGTTGTGCGAGGGCACGGCCACGGGCTTGATGCTGTAGCGGCCGTTCGAATCGGCGGTCGCGCTGCCGAGCAAAGTGCCGGCACCGTCCCTGGCGGTGACGACGGAGCCGGGCTCGGCGCTGCCGGTGATCAGGCTGCCGGCGGTCGGATCGACCGTGGGCCTTGCCGGAGGAACGCCGTCGACCGTGGTCCTGGTTTCGGGGCCGGTATTGCCGGCGGCGTCGGTCGCGGTAACGCGCAGCACCGCGCCGTCGGCAGGCGGCGTCTTCGGCACCACGCTGTAGAAGCCGTTGGAGCCGACGGTCGCGCTGCCGATGACATTGCCGGAAACATCCCGTACGTTGACGACCGAGCCAGGCTCCGCACGGCCCGTGATCGCACTGCCGTGCGTCGGATCGACCGAGGGAGCGGCCGGTGGCACACGGTCCACGGTGGCCAGGCCTTCGGCACTCACGTTGCCGACGGCGTCCGCGGCGGTGACGTGCAACACCGTGCCGTCCGCCAGTTGTGCCGCGGGCGCAACGCTGAACTTGCCGGCGGCGTCGGCGGTGGTGCTGCCGATGAGCTTGCCCGTTGCGTCCTTGACCGTGACGACGGAGTTGGCCTCGGCCGTGCCTGCGACCACGCTGCCGTTCGTCGCGTTGACCAGTGGCGCGTCCGGCGGCCTGCTGTCGACCGTGGTGGTCGCGGGCCGGCCCACGTTGCCGGCGAGGTCCTTCGCGACGACGTAGATCACGGTGCCGTCCGACGGCGGGTTCGCGGGAACGAGGGAGTAGGTGCCGTCCGGCGCGGTGGTCGTGCTGCCGATGAGGTTGCCCTTGCTGTCCGTGACGGTGACCACGGAATCGGGCTCGGAGGTGCCCGTGATAGGGCTGCCGTTCGTCAGGTTGACCGTGGGCGTCGGCGGCGTGCCGTCGACGACGGCCGTGGCGGGCTTGCTGGTGTTGCCGGCGGCATCGGAGGCGACGACCTTGATCACCACGCCGTTGGCCGGCGGCCTGGTCGGCGTGAAGCTGTACACACCATTGGACGCGGCGGTCGTGCTGCCGATGAGGACGCCCTTGTCGTCGGTGATCGTGACCACCGCGCCGGCCTCCGCTGTGCCGGTGATGGGGCTGCCGTCGGTCGGATTCACCTTGGGCGTGGCGGGCGGCGTCGCATCGATGGTGGCGGTTGCCGGCTGGCTGGCGTTGCCGGCCGGGTCGGTCGCAACGACGCTGATCGTCGCGCCGTCCGCGGGAGGCGTCGTGGGGGTGACGCTGAACGCGCCGTTGGAAGCGGCGGTCGCGCTGCCGATGACCTTGCCCGAGCCGTCCTTGACGGTGACGACCGCGCCGGCCTCGGCGGTACCCGTGATCGTGCTGCCGTTGGACGGATTGACCGTGGGTGATGACGGCGCGGTGCTGTCGGCGGCGGTAGTGGCGGGTGCGCTGGCGTTGCCGGCGGCGTCGGTGGCCACGACGTTGATGGGGGTGCCGTCGGCCAGCGGCGTCGGCGGCTTGATGCTGTAGCTGCCGTCCTGGGCCGCCGTGGTGCGGCCGATCACATTGCCGCGTCCGTCGGTGGCGGTGACCACGGCGCCGGGCTCGGCGCTCCCGGCGATGGTCGTGCCGTTGGTGGGAACGATGGTGGGGACCGGGGGCGCCACGCTGTCGACGGTCGTGCGCGCCTCGGGGCTGGTGTTTCCTGCCGAGTCCACCGCGACGACGCGGATCTCCGTGCCATGCGGCGGAGGGGAGGACGGCTGGACCACGTAGCGGCCGTCGGCCTCGACGGTCGCGCTGCCGATTTCCTTGCCCGTGTTGTCGGTGACGCGAACGGTGGTGCCTGGCTGGGCCGTGCCGGTGATCAGCCTGGCATTGGTCGGGTTGACGGTGGGCCGGCCCGGCGGCGATGCGTCGGAGGGGGACGTGAGCGACGTGGAAGGCGAAGGTATGAGCGCCATCGCCGAACCGGCGCCCGCCCCACCACCTCCTCCGCCTCCGCCTCCGCCTCCTGCAGCACCGGCGGCTGCCAGTCCGCCGCCCAGCAGCCAGGGCAGCACGCCGAAGTTGAAGTCCTGCTCCAGCAGCAGCGGCTCGATCGCGTCGATGCCCGAATAACTGAGCGCCAGTTCGCCCTGCCCTTCGCCGAAGCCGGTCAGCCACAGGCCACCCTTCTCGTCGTCGAGCACGAGGTCGCTCTTGTGGCCATCGAAGGACGAGAAGAACTCGCGGATGGTGACGACCTCGCCCGAGATGGAGGTGATGACCAGGTCGTTGCCGACGCGGCGCATTCCCTTGACCTGTTCCCTGGACAGCCCTACCCGGACGACCGCCGCTTCCTTCAGGAACACCTCGTTCACCGAGACGGGCGTACCGTCTCCACTGCGTTTGCTGACAACCTTCAACGAAATCATTTACTGCTCCCTGATTTTTCGATCTAAAAGTGAATTCCCGGGAGCTCCGGCTATGTTGCTCGGATGCATCCCGAAAAGTAAAAAACAAAAGGATGGCCGGCGCCCGAATTACAAGCGCTGGCCCAACAATTGCCCGCGATGCAGGCAACCCTCAATTCATCTGAGGAACATCGGCGAGACGGTGTGCAGCTTGTATCCCTGGCCGAATACGGCGCGCAGCATCAATCCATTGGCCGGTTCTATATTGAGCTTCCTGCGAATCTTGAAAACGCAGACATCCAATGCGCGAGAGCGCAGGCTGACGGTGTCCCGCCAGAAAAGGCCATAGAGCTGCTCGCGGCTCAAAAGGCAATCCCTGTTCCTGAACAATTCGAGGGCGAGGTCGAATTCACGAGGCTGCAGGTACATTTCCCGCTCTTCGTGGAACACACGGCGTTCGCTGATCTGGAAACGGTAGCCCCGGTAGATCAGGAGCTCGTTTCTTCCCGCGCCATATGCAGCGAGAGTGGTGCGGTGAAGCAGGCCCTGGGCTTTCGATCTGACCTCGTCCAGATCGAAGGGATGAAGCACGAAATCGAAATTCCTCTCGCCCGAAAACTCACGTTCGATGCCCTGTTGTGCAGCGACGCTGTCGCTGTTGACGGCGAACAGCAGCGGCGCGTCGATCAGGGCGCGGACCGAGTCCAGCCACTGCACGGTGGCGTCCACGGGCAACGGCAGCAGGACCAGCCCCGAGCGCTGCCCTGCCTGAAGCGAGCCGATGAAATCGCCCAGCAGATCGAAGCCGTCGGCGTGGGACTGCTCGCGCTGGCGCGGCGGCAGATAAATCAGCTGGGATTTGTCCAGGCTCAGGGCCTGGGCGCGAGACTCCGGCGAAACCATTCCAAACTCTCCGTTCAACGTTGGATTTCATGGAGAGCGCGTTCACCGCATCCCCATGATCCCTTTCGGGCTGGGGAATGTATCTATTTACAATCGGATCAGACAATGTCGGTCATTGACTTCAAATGACCTACATTGACCAATTCATGCATGCATAAAGTGAAAACTTTTGTGTAGCGAATGGAAGAAAATCACAAAGTTGGGGGAGGAGCCAGAAAACTTCTTGTCCTGGCCTAAAGTCAATGCGCATTAATGACGATGAATGTCATCAAATGCTGCCAAAGACGCTGAAAACGTTTTCTTTCTGGCATCGAAAAATTCACGCTTCGCCACGGCGTGCCGAAGGCCTCCACGCTGTCGGGGAAGCCCGCCGATTTCAGCGCGGCAGCCCGATGGGAGTCGGTTGCAGCGGAATCGTCAGACGGAACACCGTGCCCTCGGCATCGCTGGAGAGCAGCACCACGTCTCCGCCGTGCTGGCGGGCGATGGTCCGCGAGATGTGGAGCCCCAGCCCCGAGCCGGGCACCTGGGTCGACGTGACGCCCCTGAAGTAGCGCTCGAAGAGGCTGCCTCGCTCGCCGTCGGGGATCGGTTCTCCCTGATTGCAGACCGTCACACTGAAAAGCCCCGCCCCGGATTCGCATCGCACCGTGACCGCCGAATCGGCAGGCGAGTACTTCAGGGCGTTGTGGACCAGGTTGCGGATCGCCATTTCGATTCTTGCCGGGTCGCCCTCGCACATCGTCCGCTGCGCTGGCGCCTCGACGCCGAGGCGGGCGTTTTCTTCAGGCAGCCCGACGCCCCGGACGCTTTCGATCACCTCGCGCAAATCGAAGCTGCGTGCGGCAGGCCTCGGGGAACCGGTCTCCAGCGCGTCGTCCTGCAGGATGTTCTCGATGAGCACGGCGAGGCGGCGGGTCGCCTTGCGGATCTTGCCGACGGCGCGCTTGACCGCCTCGTCCCGGCCTGAGGGCGACAGTTCCAGGGCATGCGCCACAGCGTCGACAACGGCGAGCGGCGTGCGGAACTCGTGCGAGACGACAGCGACGAATTCGCGCTGGCGCACCCGTTCCTCCAGCGCCGTCTTGGCGACTTTCATCGAATCGAAGGCGCGCTTGCGCTCCGC
This sequence comes from Variovorax sp. 278MFTsu5.1, assembly GCF_048305045.1. NCBI lineage: Bacteria > Pseudomonadati > Pseudomonadota > Betaproteobacteria > Burkholderiales > Comamonadaceae > Variovorax > Variovorax sp. 278MFTsu5.1. The sequence continues at coordinate 866,945 of NZ_CP157622.1, read as the reverse complement.
GCGCAGCGCAAGTTCCGCCCGCCGTGAACGGCTGGCCACCGCGAAGTTGAGCATTGCCAGGTTCGCGAGCTGAAGCATGGGAATCCAGAACTCGAGGATGAACGGCTTCTTCATGGTCACGAACCCCAGCAGCACCAGCAGGTAGAAGGTCCAGGACAGGTTCACGCAGGTGAAGACGACGGCCGCCAGCAGGTAGTGGAACGCCCGGTGGCGGACCATCAGCCAGACGACGAACCCGAGGTTGAAGAAGCCGACCGTGATCTGCAGGTAGGCCGCCGCATGGATGGCGGCGTCCACCCCGCCCGCCGAAAGTACCGCCATGGCCGCGAAGGCCAGCGCCGCGGCCTTCATGAACCAGGCGGCCCGCGGCGAGTAGCTGTCGTAGTCGAAGAACCGCCACGCGAACACGGCGGCGATCGACATCAGCGCACCCGAGCTCGCATCGACGAAGCGGTCGGCCACCAGCGGCGCATCGGGAAACATCAGCGAGCTCGCGTAGCCGAGCATGGAGGCGACGGCCACCAGCATGGAAAACAGGAAGAGCGCGTAGACCGGGTAGATGCCGTTGCGCAGCCAGACCCAGAAGATCAGGTTCATCAGCACCATCACGCCAATGGCACCGGCGAACGCCGAGAGGAAAGCCATCCGGCTCGCCTCCGCCCGCTCCAGCCCGGCCCGTTGCCAGACGTGCAGGCACAGGGGAGCCAGGCCATGCGTCTTCACCCGCACGTAGTAGGTTTCGGGCGATGAGCCCACCACGACGGGGAAGGCCATCATGCTGCTGCGGATGGCCCGGTCGACGAAGGGCTGCTGGTCGCCCAGCCGCTCGACCGAAATCCTGCCGGAGGCATCGCGCCGGTAGACCTCCACGTCGTCGACCCAGTTGGGGAATATCTGGATGGCCCATTGCGAAAGCGCGCCGGGCTCCTGCTGCAAGGAAAACCTGATCCAGTAAATCTCGCCTGCCCGAAGTCGGCCGAGGCGGGTATCTCCGGCTATAAACTCCACGCCGCCGCGGGCTGAAATAATGTCCTCGATGGAAGTATTTCCGGATGTATCAATGAATATTTCCTCTTGGCCGAGCAACGAGACGGGTTCTTTCAGCCCTTGATCGCTGCGAAGCACAAGAGCATGTGAACAAAGCGAAATCAGCCACAGCGCCATCCCCGCGATCAAAACAAGACATCTATTTCTTTTCATGTTGTTGATATTGTCCGGCGAATCTTCGGCGCCAGCAGCGCGTCGCAGCCGAGACCGAGGAGAGGTGCATCATGAATATTCCGAACTCCAATACCGATAAAAAGATAACCGTCTACCTGATCGAGGACGAAGACGACCTTCAGGAAGCACTGGTCTACAGCCTCGAGCAACTGGGTTTCAAGGCCTCCGGCTTCTCGACGGCGGCGGAGTTCTACAGGGCCTACGCGGTCAATCGATGCGACGTGGTGGTGATCGACATCGAACTGCCGGACGAGAACGGTTTTTCGATCGCCCAGCACCTGCGTTCCGCCAGCAATGTCGGGATCGTCTTCGCAACCGCGCGCGGCGACCTCAGCGACCGGGTGCGCGGCCTGCGCGGCGGCGCCGATGCCTATTTCGTGAAGCCGGTGCATGCCGAGGAGCTCGCGGCCTCGATCGAAGCCATCTACCGACGCATCAAGGCGGCCGAAGCGAGCGCCGGCCGGGCGCTGCAGCCGCATCAACCCGAGGCGCCGCGCGGCACGGGGCGCTGGGTGCTCAAGGAAGGCGACTGGATCCTGTACGCCCCCGATGGCCGGGCGCTGCGCCTCACGATGTCGGAGCGCGCCATCGTCACCAGCCTGTTCAAGCAGCGCAACAAGCCCGTCGACCGGACGCAGCTCGCAGCCGCGCTGGGCGGCGGCGATCTCGAGAACTTCGACCTGCAGCGCGTCGATGCCGTGGTCAGCCGGCTGCGGCGCAAGGCGACGGCGGCGGGCATTTCACTGCCACTGCATGCCGTGAGAGGCACCGGCTACCAATTCCAGACCTGAGCTCAAGAGCGGGCCGCCCGCAGGATGCGGCTGCAGCCCTACTTGAACTCGTCGACCGTCAGCCCGAGCTTGCGCACCTTGTCGTGCAACGTCTGCCGCGCGATGCCCAGGGCGGCGGCCGTGGCGGGCTGGTCGCCGCGCTGGCGCCTCAGTTCCTCGACGATCACCGCGCGCTCGAACGATTCCACCTGCTGGGGCAGACCCCGCGGCAAAGCCGGCACACCCTGCGCGCTGCCATGCGTCTGCGTCAGGCGCTCCCCCAGGAGCCCCAGCACGAAACGGTCGGCCACGTTGCGCAGCTCGCGCACATTGCCGGGCCAGGCGTAGGCCATCAGGTCGGCCAGCTGCGCGTTGCTCAGCAGCGGCGCGGGCCGGTCGTAGCGGGTCGCGGCCTGGAGCGTGAAATGCTCGAACAGCAGCGGGATATCTTCCCGGCGCTCGCGCAGCGGCGGCAGCTCGATGAAGGCCACGCCCAGGCGGTAGTACAGGTCGGCCCTGAACTTCTGCTGGTCGCTCATGGCCTTGAGGTCGTCCTTGCTCGCGGCCACCACGCGGCAGTCGAAGGGAATGGTCTTGTTGGAGCCGATGCGCTCGATGCTGCGCTCCTGCAGCGCGCGCAGCAGCTTGATCTGCACCGCCATAGGCATGCTCTCGATCTCGTCGAGGAAGAGCGTGCCGCCGCTGGCGTATTCGAACTTGCCCACGCGCATGCGGCTCGCGCCGGTGAAGGCGCCGGCCTCGTGGCCGAAGAGCTCGCTCTCGGCCAGCGACTCGGGCAGGCCACCGCAATTGAGCGGCACGAAATGCTGGCGCCGGCGCGCGCTGTGGTCGTGCAGGCAGCGCGCGACCAGTTCCTTGCCGGTGCCGGTCTCGCCGTAGACCAGCACGTCGGCCGACGTCTCGGCCAGCGTCTTCACCGTCTGGCGCACCTGCTGCATCTGCGCCGAACGGCCTATCAGCACCGACTGGATGCCCTGCCAGTTCTCCAGCGCGTCGCGCAATGCGCGCACCTGCAGGCTGAGCTGCCGCCGCTCGATGGCGTGGCGAACGATGGCCACCAGCCGCTCGGAACTGAAGGGTTTCTCGATGAAGTCGTAGGCGCCCTCGCGCATGGCCTGCACGGCCATCGCGATGTGGCCGTGGCCGGTGACCAGGATCACCGGCAGCTCGGGGTCGACGCCGCGCAGCTCGGGCAGCCACTCGGTGCCGCTCAGGCCCGGCAGGCGCACGTCGCTGATGACGACGGCCGGCACGCCGACCGAGATGTGCGCCCGGGCGCGCTCGGCGCTCGGGAAGGACTCGACTTCGAAACCGGCCAGGGTCAGCACCTGGGTGGTGCTGACGCGGACGTCTTCGTCGTCCTCGATCAGCATCACCCGGATCGCAGGGGCTTCGCTCACTTGGGGATCACTCCTGTTGTGCAATGGAAAGGGCGTCGGCAACCGGCGGGTTGCTGCTGCTGTCGTGGATCACGGCAATGGCCGCCGGCAGGTCGACGACGAAGCATGCCCCGCCGCCGTCCAGGTTGGCCGCGCGCAGCGTGCCGTCCATGGACCGCACCAATTGTGCCGAGATCACGAGCCCCAGTCCCAGCCCCGACCCCGCCGCCTTGCCGGTGACGAAGGGTTCGAACAGCCGCTGCAGGATGTCCGGGCGGATGCCCGGGCCGGTGTCGGTCACCGACAGCAGCACGCGGCCCTCCTTCGGCCGTGCTTCCAGGCGCAGCTTGCGTACCGGCGCGTCCTGCATCGCGTCGATGGCGTTGCGCATCAGGTTGGCGAGCACGCTGCCGAGCGCGGCCTCCTCCGCCATCACGCTCAGCGCGGGCGGCTGCACGTCGACCTCGATGGCGACGCGCTGCTTGCGCGCAGCCTCGGCCACGATCACCTGCGCGTCGGCGATCGCATGCGACAACAGCACCGGCGCCAGCGGCAGCTCGCTCTTGTAGGCGAAGGTGCGCAGCTGCGAGGTCAGCCGCGCGAGCCGGTCGACCATGCCGCGGATGCGCTCGAGGTTGCCGCGCACGTCCTCAAGGCGGTTCTTGTCGAGCAGGATGGACGCGCTTTCCGAGAGCGTGCGCATCGCGGTGAGCGGCTGGTTGAGCTCGTGCACCACGCCGGCCGACATCTGCCCCAGCGCCGCCATCTTGCCGGCATGCACCAGCTCGCCCTGCGCCGCGCGAAGCTGCGCGGTGCGCGCGGCCACGGTCGATTCGAGCGTGTCGTGCGCCGCCTGCAGCGCAGCCTGGTTCGCAAGCTTCTGGCGCACGGCGCGGCGCCGCTGCCACAGCGCCACGGCCACCAGCAGCAGCACCGTCATCGCGAGGCCGGCGGTGATGGCCGCGTTGCGCGCCGCCACATGCAGCGGCGCGAGGTTGTCGAGCACCACCAGCTGCCACGGCGCGCCGCGCAGGGTGCGGGCAGAGGCGAGCTGATCGACGCCGTCGAGCGAGATCACCTGCACGTCGCGGTCCAGCGCTTCCTTCTGCGTCCACTGCAGCGGCTGCAGCGCGGCCTCGCCGTAGGGCCGCGAGCGCAGCACCTCGGCGCGCTGCAGTGCGTCCAGCGGCAGCAGCGGCCTGAACTTGATGTCCTCGCGCGTCGAGAGAATAACCACGCCGCGCTGGTCGATCAGCGCCACGTCGCCCGGCAGCTTGCGCCAGGCGCGCTCGGCTTCTTCGAGGTTGATCTTCACCGCCACCACGCCGCGCGAGGCCTGCCCGCGTCGCAGCGCATACGACAGGTAGTAGCCCGGCTTCTTGCTGGTGATGCCCACGCCGTAGAAGCGGCCCCTGCCCTGCCCCAGCGCGTCGATCACGTAGGGCCGGAACGACAGGTCCTGGCCCACGGTGGTGCCGGGCTTGTCCCAGTCGGAAGCCGCCAGCGAGGTGCCGGAGGCGTCGAGCACGTAGAGCATTTCCGCTCCGGCCGCGGCGTTGACGCCGTCGAGGTAGCGGTTGACCGAATCGCGCAGCCGCATGTCCGACGGCGTGCCGAGCAGGGCCGGCACCAGGGGCGTCATCTCCAGCAGCGCGGGCAGGTAGTCGAAGCGGGCGAGGTCGGCGTCCAGGCCGGTGGCGAGCATGTCGAGCCGGTGGTCGGCCGCTTCGCGCAGCCGGGCCAGGCCGGTCTGCATCGCGACCTGGTAGCCCGCGAAGGCGGCCACGGCCACCAGGGCCAGCGCGCCGCCCCATCGGGGCAGGCCGCGCCATCCTCTCGTCGCCTGGTCGGAGTGTGGGTCTAGACGCCGGGCCGGCTCCCTTGGATTCATGGGCCCGTTATTGCACAAGGCCGGGCCGCCCGCATTAGTGGCAGCCCGATGGCCCCAGGGCGGGGCCGGAGGGAGCGGAAAAAAGATCAGGAAGCCTGGCGCGCGCCGCTGGCAGGCATGTGCGTCTCGGTGGCGTCGAGCACGCGCTCGGGCTCGTCGGCCTCGGCCGTGCTTTCCTGGTTCAGGTGCTGGTTCATGCGCACGGTGTCGAGGTCGCCGGTCCACTTGGCGACCACGAGGGTGGCCACGCCATTGCCGATCAGGTTGGTGAGCGCGCGGGCTTCCGACATGAAGCGGTCGATGCCCAGGATGAGCGCCAGCCCCGCCACCGGCACGTGCCCCACCGCCGACAGCGTGGCCGCCAGCACGATGAAGCCGCTGCCGGTGACTCCGGCCGCGCCCTTCGAGGTCAGCAGCAGCACCGCCAGCAGCGTGAGCTGCTGCGTCAGCGTCATGTCGGTGTTGGTGGCCTGCGCGATGAACACCGCCGCCATCGTCAGGTAGATGGAGGTGCCGTCGAGGTTGAACGAGTAGCCGGTCGGAATCACGAGGCCGACCACCGACTTCTTCGCGCCCAGGTTCTCCATCTTGGCCATCATGCGCGGCAGCACCGATTCGCTGGACGAGGTGCCCAGCACGATCAGCAGCTCTTCCTTGATGTACTTGATGAACTTCCAGATGCTGAAGCCGTGGAAGCGCGCAATGAGCCCCAGCACCACGAAGATGAAGAGCAGGCAGGTGGCGTAGAAGGTGGCCATCAGCTGGCCGAGCTGCAGCAGCGAGCTCACACCGTACTTGCCGATGGTGAAGGCCATGGCACCGAAAGCGCCGATGGGCGCGACCTTCATGATGTAGCCGACGATCACGAAGAGCACGTGCGAGCCCTTCTCGATCACGTCGAACACCAGCGTGCCGCGGCCGCCGAAGCGGTGCAGCGCGAAGCCGAACATCACGGCGATCAGCAGCACCTGCAGGATCTCGCCCTTGGCGAAGGCGTCGACCACGGTGTTGGGAATGATGTTGAGCAGGAAGTCGGTGGTGCTCTGCATCTTGCCCGGGCCGGTGTAGGCCGCGATGCTCTTGGTGTCGAGCAGGCTCACGTCGACATTCATGCCCGCGCCGGGCTTGAGCACGTTCACCAGCACCAGGCCCACGATGAGCGCGATGCTGCTGACGATCTCGAAATACAGCAGCGCCATGCCGCCGGTCTTGCCGACCTTCTTCATGTCCTCCATGCCGGCGATGCCGACCACCACCGTGCAGAAGATGATCGGCGCGATGATCATCTTGATCAGCTTGATGAAGCCGTCGCCCAGCGGCTTCATCGAAGCGCCGGTGTCGGGATAGAAATGCCCCAGGAGCACCCCGAGCACGATGGCCGTGATGACCTGGAAGTACAGGGATTTGTAGAAGGGTTTGGGGGCGGTCTGGTGTTCCATGGGGGTGCTCATTGGTTTGTCTCCAGGTTCGTGACCGAGCCCCGCATCAGGGGTGCACGGCCGGCCGGTGGTTCAGCAATCGACATGCCACGGCCGGCAAGGGCTGGGGCGCGCCCTAAGTCCTTGATTTCACGGGGCTTTTCTTCATGCGGCGCGAGGCGCCCCGCCGACGATCCGGATGCCGCCGACCGGCCCCGTCCGACCTTCCGGATCGTTAACTCCGGGTAAACCCTAAACACCCGGCGGTGTCAGACTCGGCGGATGAACGACAACGCCCAGCCTGCCGCGGCCACGGAAAGCGCCTCCAGGCGCATCGCGCTCACCGTGGCGGCCGCCTTCTTCATGGAGACGCTGGACGCCACCGTCATCGTCACGGCGCTGCCGGCCATCGGGGCGGCCTTCAGCATCGGCGCGCTGGACGCGAGCCTGGGCGTGACGGTCTACCTGATCGCGATGGCGGCGCTGGTGCCTGCCGCCGGCTGGTGCGCGGGGCGCTTCGGCGCGCGGCGGGTGTTCGCGCTGGCGGTCGGCACCTTCACCCTCGCCTCGCTCGCCTGCGGGCTTGCGCCGACTTTCGAGTTCTTCGTCGCGGCGCGCGTGCTGCAGGGCGCGGCGGCCGCCTTCATGTCGCCGGTGGGCCGGCTGGTGGTGCTGCGCGAGACGCCGAAGCACCGGCTGATCGAGGCCATCGGCACCATCACCTGGCCGGGGCTCATCGCGCCGGTGATCGGGCCGCCGCTGGGCGGGCTGATCGCCACGCATGCCTCGTGGCACTGGATCTTCCTGCTGAACGTGCCGCTGGGCCTCGCCGGCCTGTGGCTGATCATGCGGCTCTTTCCGCGCCGGGCCGACACGGCACCGGTGCGCTTCGACGCCGCCGGCTTCGTGCTCACCGCCATCGCGCTGGCCGCGCTGGTCGAGGGCCTCACGCGGCTGGGCGGGCCGCAGCCGGGCTCGGCCGCCACGCTCGGCCTGCTGGCCGCCGGCGTGGTGGCCACCATGGCCGCCGTGCACCATGCGCGCCGCGTGGCGACGCCCCTGCTCGACCTGCGCGCGCTGGCGGTGCCGACCTATGCGCTGGCCACCGCGACGGCCGGCTTCATCTCGCGCGTCGCGATCAACGCATCGCCCTTCCTGCTGCCGCTGATGTTCCAGATCGGCTTCGGCATGAGCGCCTTCCAGGCCGGCTCGATGCTGCTGGTCTACATGGCCGGCAACCTCGTGATGAAGAGCGCCACCACCGCGGTGCTGCGGCGCTTCGGCTTTCGCCGCGTGCTGACGGTGAACGGCGCGATCTGCGCCGCCACGCTGTTCGGCTGCGCGCTGCTGTCGCCCGGCGATCCGCTGCCGTGGATGTGCGTGCTGCTCTTCGTGGCGGGCATGGCGCGTTCGATGAACTTCACCGCCATCAACACGCTGGCCTTTGCCGACGTGCCCGACGAGACCCGCGCGGGCGCCAGCACGCTCGGCACCATGCTGCAGCAGGTGTCGCTCGCGCTCGGCGTGGCGCTGGGCGCGATGGTGCTCGGCGCATCGCAGGCGCTGCGCGGCGCGGCGGCCGTGGAGCTGGTCGATTTCCACCACGCCTGGTACGTGGTCGGCCTTCTGATGGCCATCGCGACGCTGATGATGCTGCGGCTCGACCGCCATGCGGGCGTGGCGGTGTCGCGCAGGGCGTGAGAACATCGTCTGCTGATTTCCCAGACGGAGACTTGCTTCATGCCACTTCACATCGGCATCGTCGGCTGCTCGGCCGAAGGCGCTGCGCTCTGCTATCGCACGCTGTGCGTCGAAGGCGCCAGCCACATGGGCCACGCGCATGCCCACCCGGAGGTTTCGATGCACACGCATTCGCTCGCGGCGTACGTGGACTGCCTGGACCGCGGCGACCTGGACGGCGTCGCGCAGCTGATGCTGTCGTCGGCGGGCAAGCTCGCCGCAGCCGGCGCCGACTTTCTTATCTGCCCCGACAACACCATCCACCAGGCGATGCACCTGGTGCTTCCGAAGTCGCCACGGCCTTGGCTGCACATCGCCCAAGTCGTTGCGGCCGAGGCCGTGTCGCGCGGCTTCCGCAGCGTGGGCGTGCTGGGCACGCACTGGCTGGTGAACAGCGAGGTCTATCCGCAGGCGCTGTCGGCAGCCGGACTCGAGGCCGTGCGGCCAAGCGCCGAGGAGCGTTCGGAGATGGGCCGCATCATCATGGACGAGCTGGTGCGCGGCGTGATGAAGCCGGAGTCCACCGACGTGCTGCGGCGGATGATCGACGGGCTGAAGGCACGCGGCTGCGATGCCGTCGTGCTGGGCTGCACCGAGTTGCCACTGGTGCTGAACGACGGCAACTCATCACTGCCCACGCTGGACTCGACACGTCTGCTGGCCCGCGCGGCGCTGCGGCGCGCTACTACCACCGGCTGAGCCTTCGGTCCTAGATACAAGCAAGGAGACATTCATGCCAGACATCGCCGCGATGCAGAAGCTGCTGGACACCATCTTCCCCGGCCTCATGGGCGTGCGGCTCACCGAGCTGGCGCCCGAGCGCGTGGTCGCGCTAATGGAAGTGCGGCCCGACCTGTGCACCGCCGGCGGCATCCTCCACGGCGGCGCCTACATGGCCTTCGCGGACACGCTGGGCGCGGTCGGCACCATCGTCAACCTGCCCGAAGGCAAGCGAACGACGACGACCGATTCGAGCACCAAGTTCATCGCCGGAGCGCGCGTGGGCACCACGGTCACCGGCACCAGCGTGGCACTGCATCGCGGGCGCACGACTCAGGTGTGGCAGACCTCGGTGACCAACGCGGACGGCAAGCTGTGCGCTGTCGTCACGCAGACGCAGCTGGTGCTCGACTAAGGCGCACTGCCGCGTCAGCGGCTGCGCATTCGCTCGATCTCAATAGCGGTCTTCGTAGTAGCGGCGATACTGCTCGCGCTCCCACTGGCGGCGGCGCCACTCGCGGCGCTCTTCCCAGCGCTGCGCACGACGCTCTTCCCAGCTGGGTCCGGACTCGTAATAGACAGGCGCCGGAGCGGAATACACCGGGGCCGGCTGGTAGTAGGTCGGTGCCGGCCGCGAGTACACGGGTGCCGGCTCGTAGTAAACCGGCGCGGGCTCGGTCACGACCACGCCGGGTACGTTGATGCCAACAGACCAGCTCGTGCCCGCGTTGGCGGATGCGGCGGCGAACAAGGCGCCGGCGGCGAGGAAACCTGCGGCGACCAGCTTGAGCGTGGATTTGGGGAAAGCCATTTCTTTCATCTCCTGAAGGGCAAGAAGCTGCCCTGATGCGCTTCCAACGCCTGGCTGCGCGGTGTGGCGCACATCGGGACGGTGAAGAACGTTCCTAAATGTCACGCTGGGCTGTGATCTGCAGGGACGAAAGGCCTGCTGGCTATACTGCGCCCGTCATGCCGCAAGAAGGTGTGACCGGGATTGGTCTCCCGTTGAAGCTCTGCGACGAAAGCCGCAGTTTCCCCGCAGGGTCTGCGGCTTTGTCGTTCGTGCCTCCAGTTTTGGCGGCTCGATGGGCGGGCGCAAGCCCGGCCGGTTCTCGCAAGAGCTTCCCGGTAGACCAACCCGTCGAGTCGCCGCCCTCGATTGGTCTCGGGAGCGGCGGTTTTAGCAAACCGAAGCTCTTGGAGGCCGTCATGGCTAAATCCGCTCGCGCATTCACGCGCACGCCCCCTCACTCCGCCGAAGAACCCGTTGCGGCGCCCGACGCAGCGTCAAAGTCGCCCCCTCTTCAGCACAGTCCCGAATCATTCGCGCTCCAAGTAAGCGACGACGTCACCAGCATCCGTGACGTGCACAGCGCATACGCGTGCCTCGAAAAGCTCATCGCGCCGTTGCAGGTGACCGACTGCGAAGAGCTCTGCCCGACGCGCTCCGAACTCGGCGCGCTGGTCCGGCTGATCAACGAAGCGCTGCATTGGCGCATCGAGGTTGCGGACGGCACGATCAGCTCTCTGCGTGAGGTTCTGCGGGAGAGTTGTTCGACCTAGATATGGATCGGCTCCGGCGAGAGCTCCAGCCCTTGGATATGCTCCCGCATCCACCGCTCCGTCAGCGGTTTCATGAACGAACCCTGCAACCGCCGATGGACTATCTCGCCGAACTGCGACTTCAAGGCTTCCACCAGGCGGACGACCATCGAGACGATGAAGGCCGCGTGCAGTTCGATTGCGATCTGTACCGCGGTACAGCGGACGAGCTCACGATCCAGGTGTACGCCGTCGATCAGGAGGCGCTTGAACGCGAGGTCATGCCAATACTGGAGGCTGTGCTGCCGCAGATCGACGAGATGGTCGCCCGGCTCGGTGAGATCGATGCCGATCTGGCACAGATCATCTTGTATCGCGGGCGACTCGGGCTCCACTTCTGGTCGCGCGGGGTCAACAACGAATTCACCGGGATCTGTACGCAAAGCGGAGATCGCTGGGTCTTCCAGGGGTATGGGGACATCTTCGCCAACAGTTAGTTGAAGAAAAGCCCGCGCGGGCGAACATCTGGCGATCTGGCAGCGCTGCCGAAGCATCACAAACTGAAAAGCCCCTGATTCCGTGAAGAATCAGGGGCTTGGATTGGTGGCCTGGGGCGGAATCGAACCACCGACACGCGGATTTTCAATCCGCTGCTCTACCAACTGAGCTACCGGGCCATTGCTGTGTGCAGCCTCAGATTATACAGCGCTTCTGCGCCCTCTTGAAAGATCAACGCCAAGTTGTTTGAGCTTTCTGTAAAGATGGGTGCGTTCGAGGCCGGTTTTCTCGGCGACGCGGGTCATGGAGCCGTTCTCCATCGCCAGGTGGAACTCGAAGTACGCCTTCTCGAAGCCGTCGCGCGCGTCGCGCAGCGGGCGGTCGAGGTCGAAGCTCTGGGTCGACTGCGGGCCTGTGTCGGCCACGGGCACGGAAGCCAGCGAGGCCATCAGCAGGCTGTCGCCGGTGGTTGTGATGGCGGTGGCCTGGCTGCCGGTGATCGGCGCGGGCACCACGCCTGCTGCCGCGCGGCGCGCGCTCTCGCGGGCCAGCCCCTGCTCCACCGCCTTGAGCAGCTTCTGCATGGTGATGGGCTTTTCGAGAAAGGCGAATGCGCCGATGCGCGTGGCGTCGACTGCCGTGTCGATGGTGGCGTGCCCGCTCATCATGATGACGGGCATGCTCAGGAGGCCGGCGGTGGACCACTCCTTGAGCAGCGTGACGCCGTCGGTATCGGGCATCCAGATGTCGAGCAGCACGAGATCGGGTCGTGCGCGCTGGCGCGCAGCGCGCGCTTCGGCCGCGTTCTCCGCGAGTTCCACGTTGTGGCCCTCGTCATTGAGAATTTCGAAGAGCAGGTCCCGGATGCCCAGCTCGTCATCGACCACGAGAATGTTTGCCATGAGTGCTGCTTTTTGTGTGCGCTGGTGTCCGCAATGGTATGTTGAGTCCTCTGGCCCATCCATCGCCTGTGCGACGGACATTCGTGCGGCTCAGGCGGCGGAAGACTTCGACGAATCTTCGGTGTGAGCGGCCGCTGCCCGCGGCTCGCTTGCCAGCGCGAATGATAGCGAGACTTGTGCCCCTGCTACAGCCCCATCGACGACGCGGTTCGAAAGCTCGATGCGCGCGCCGTGCTCGTCGGCGATCTTCTTGACGACGGCAAGTCCCAAACCTGTACCTTTTGTTTTCGTGGTGACGTAGGGCTCGAACGCGCGCTTGAGGATGTTCTCGGCGAAACCCGGGCCACTGTCCTGCACGGTCAGGCGCACGCGCTGCCCCGAGTCGCCCAGCCGCGTCCGGATGGTGACCTCGCCAGCCTTGCCCGTTCCGCTCGCAGCGGCCTCCGCAGCGTCCTGCGCGTTTTGCAACAGGTTGTGTATGACCTGGCGGATCTGCTGCGCGTCGCCCCTGATGGGCGGGCAGCGCTCGTCGAGCTCGGAGCGCAGCGTGATCGGCAGGTTCTCCGCGCTGTAGAGCTGCAGCACGTCGGTCAGCAGGGCGTTCAGGTCGACCGGCTTGAGGTCGGCCGCAGGCAGGCGCGCGTAGTCGCGGAATTCGTTCACCAGCCGCTTCATCGCGTCGACCTGGTCGACGATGGTCTTCACCGACTTCACGAGCACGGCCTGCTCGGGCGGCTGGACCTTGCCCGAGAGCTTCATCTCGAGCCGTTCGGCCGAGAGCTGGATCGGCGTGAGCGGGTTCTTGATCTCGTGCGCGAGCCGCCGCGCGACCTCGCCCCAGGCCTGCGCGCGCTGGGCCGAGACGATCTCGGAGATGTCGTCGAACACCAGCAGCCGCGCGGCGCCTGGCAGCTCCGCGCCGCGCGCGACGATGTTGATGGCGCCGTCCTGCTGCGGCAGATCGGCGCCGGAGGCATGCAGCTCGAAAGCGTGCTGCCAGTGGTCGAGGCCGTGCTGCATGCGCTCGACGAGAAAGTCCTCGAACTGCTGCTGCACCTTGGCGCCGAATTCGCCCAGCCCCGGAACCTCGATGAGCGGCCGGCCCTCGTAGGCCGCGAGCGGCGCGCGCAGCACGCGGGTCGCGCCCGGGTTGGTGGACAGCACGGTGCCCTTGGCATCGAGCACGATCACACCCGAGGTCAGGTTGTCGAGGATGGTCTGCAGGTTGGCGCGCGCCGCGTCGAGCTGGCCCATGGTCTTCTCGACCGCGCCGCGGGCGTCGGCCAGCTGCTGCGTCATGACGGCGAAGGAGCGCGTGAGGCCGCCCAGCTCGTCCTTGCCCTGCAGCACAGCCGTGGGCCGCAGGTCGCCGGCCGCCACCTGCCGCACGCCTTCGGCCAGCACGAGCAGCGGCCGCGCAAGCTGGTTGCCGAAGAGCACGGCCAGCAGCACCGCGCCGAACACGGCGAGGAACAGGCTCAGCGTGAGCGTGCCGATGTACATGCGCCGCAGCCCTTCGCGCGCCAGCGCCCGTTCCTGGTATTCACGGTTGGCCTCCTGCACGGCCAGCGCGTTGGCGACCACGGCCGGCGGCAGCGGACGCGTGACCTGCAGGTAGCGCGGCGCGGTATCGAAGTCGAAGCCGGGCCGCTGCACCATCGCGAGCGCACGCACGCTCGCTGCCGGCGGGGTCGCGCCCGGCGCGGTGGTTTCGTCCAACCCCTCGACGTGCGCGACGGCACGCTCGGGACGCACCTGCCGAAACTGCTGCTGTGTCGGCCGGTCGGGGTTGAGCTGGAACCGCGAGGTGCCGGCGCTGGCCACGAGCTGCCCGGAGCCGGTCCAGAGGATCACGTCGCTGGCCTCGAGCTGGTCGCGGATGCGCTCGAGCACCAGGCCGGCGCTCGCGTCGGGCACCTGCGCCAGTTGCGCGCTGGCGCTGCGCGTCTTGACGGCAAGGTCATCGGACAGCGAATCGAGCGTGGCCCGTCCGAGGTTCAGGCCGGCATCGAGCGCGCCTTCCACCTTGACGTCGAACCAGCTCTCGATCGAGCGCGCGACGAACTGGTACGACACCACATAGACCAGCGCCCCCGGCACCACCCCCACCAGCGCGAAGATGGCCGCCAGCTTGATGAGCAGCCGGCTGCCGAACTTGCCCTGCCGCAGCCGCCGCAGCAGACGGAAGGCGACCCAGCCGATCACCAGCACCAACAGCACCGCCACCACGACGTTGATGCCGAAGAGGCGCACGTAGTAGCGCTCGTACAGCGCGCGGTTGTTGGTGGCCTGCGCCAGCAGGAACATCAGCACGAGGCCGATGGCGGTGACCAGCGCGGCACCGACGCCGATGGCCCAGCGCCGGGCCCGCGCGCGGCTCGCGGCCTGCGAGGCCACCGTGCCGCCGCGCGCCGGAGTGCTCACTTCTGCTTCTCCATCGGCAGCTTGGCCGTGCGCTCCACGGCGATGTTCCAGTCGGCCTGGCCGACCACGCCGATCTGGAACGGACGCGGCAGCTGCGAAGTGTCGAGCCTGAAGCGGAAGGTGACCTGGTGCTGCGGGTCGTCGCCGATCTCGGCGATGTCACCCATGCGCAGCCGTCCGACGCGCTTGATGGCGTCGAGCGCGTCGCCCAGTGTGTCGAAGTTCTGGTTCAGCGAGATGCCCAGGCCGGCCGCGCCGGTCATGGGCGCCGCCGATACGTTGAGCCGCCAGCGGCGCGTGAGCGGTTGGTAGGCCAGCCGCATGTGGCGCGTGACCTGCGCGACCTTGCGGTCGGTCCAGTACCAGCGCTCCTGGAAGAGCTCGGCCTCGGCCACGAAATAGATGGCGATGCCCTTGTCGAGCACCTCCTCGACCAGCGAGGGCAGCTCGAACTGCACGGCGGCGCTGAAGTAGACGCCATCGTCAGCCTGCTCCAGCCGCATCTGGGTGATGGTGGCGCCGCTGCGCCCCTGGGCGAAGGCCGCAGCCGGCAGGAGGGACATGCAGATCGCCCAGATCCAGAGCAGGACGGGCAGCGACAGGAACAGCCAGCGCCGTCGCTCAACGAGGACGCTTTTCAAGCAGGGCGTAGAAAAAGCCGTCGTGGTCACCAGAGGCATTGTCCGGGACGCCACGAGCATTCGACCCGCTTTGGGGCAGCAAATGGCCCGGCGACGGCAGCAATCGTGCGTTGGTGTTGTGTACAAGAAACGCATCAATTTGTTGCGAGCCCTCTTCGCGAAACACGGAGCAAGTGCAGTAAAGAAGTCGCCCGCCGGGCCGCACCAGCGGCCACAGGGCGGCCAGGAGCGTGGCCTGCTGGGCGGCGAGCTGGGCCGTGTCGCTCTCGCGGCGCAGCCAGCGCACGTCGGGATGGCGCCTCACGATGCCGGACGCCGTGCACGGCGCGTCGAGCAGGATGGCGTCGAAAGGCGTGCCGTCCCACCACTGGTCGGTCCGGGCGGCGTCGGCGACGAGCACCTTGGCCTGAAGCCCGAGGCGGGCCAGGGTGTCGTCGATGCGGCGGCTGCGGGCGGCATCGACTTCCAGGGCGGTGACCTCGATGGCGCCGGTGCCCGCCATTTCGAGCAGATGCGCGGTCTTGCCTCCGGGGGCGGCGCAGGCGTCGAGCACGCGCAGGGGCTGCGCTTTCTCCGGCAGCAGGCCCTCGAGCAGCAGTGGTGCGGCCATCTGCGCGGCCGCGTCCTGCACCGAGCAGGCACCGTCGGCAAAACCGGGCAGCTGCTGCACGGGCCGGGCGCGCGCCAGTTGCAGGCCGCTCGGGCCCACGCGCGTCGCGGTCAGGCCGGCGGTTTCGAGTTCGGTCAGGTAGGAGGCCGCTGTCGTCCTGAGGACATTGACCCGCAACGTCATCGGCGCCTGCGCGTTGTCGGCGGCCAGCACCCGCTGCCAATCGCGCGGATGGTCGCGCTTGAGGCGCTCGATCCACCAGCGCGGGTGGTTCCACTGCGCGACGGGTTCCGAGTCGGTGGCGGCCACGAGCTCGTCGCGTTCGCGCAGGAAGCGCCGCAGGCAGGCGTTGATGAAGCTGGCCTGCGCCCGCGTGGCGGGATTGCGCTTGGCGGCCTCGACGGCCTGGTCGACCAGGGTGAACGGCTCGTAGGGAGCGTGCTCCGCATTCCAGGCGAGTGCCAACGCGGTGCACAGCAGCGCATCGGGCAGGGGCGGCGGCGTGCGCTTGGCCAGGTGGCGGCGCAGCGCCTCGGCGCGGCCGAGCCAGCGCAGCACCTGGAAGCCGAGCGATTGCACGCCGGGCCGCAGCGCGGGCTCGACGGCCTCGAAGGCCACGGAGCCCGACGTGCCGGCGCGGATCGACGCCAGCGCCGCCGCCGTCAGTTGCAGCTGGCGCCAGAGCGGGGGTTGTTGCAGGGGCGGCGTGTCGCCAGGGCCTCTGCGAGAGGGGTCGGAGGGTAGTTCTGACAAGTTGGAGGCGATGGTAACGGGCCGGCCAAAAGCCGGACTTCGTACATGGAAAGAGAGCGACAGGAAATACCACTGCGGCCGTGGCGGCCCGGATCACAGGCCGGCGCCGCTCAAAGCAGCGGTGCCGCCGGACGCAGACGCACGGCCCATGCCACCAGCAAGGCCGGAAACTGGGCGATGGCGGCGTTGTATTGCGCCACCGCCTGGTTGAACTGGCTGCGCGCGATCTCCGCCGCGGCGGAGGGTTCGGGCCAGCCGATGGGCTCCGCCGTGCCGGGCACCATGCTTGTCGCGCCGGGCAGCAGCTGCGCGGGCCGCGACAACGTGCCATCGGCGTCGAACACGGTCACCTGGTCGGGATGCTGCCGCTGCCAGGCGCCGATCCAGACCTGCAGCGCGGTCGCCAGCGCCGCCATGCCGCCGACGTCGAGCGGGCGCAGCCGGGTTGCGCCCAGCAAGGTCGCGAGCTGCGCCGTTGCGGCCTGCAGCGGCGCGATGGACGACAGCGATTCGCCGGTCGGCGCCGCCTCGGTCTGCGGGCCGGCCGCGATGCTGGCCTGCACGAAGTCGAGCTGCTTGCCCAGCGCCGCATCGAGCTGGCCATAGGCCTGCAGCACGGCCGCGCGAAGGCGTACCAGCCGGTTGTAGGCGCCGACAAACCAGAAGAGCAGGACCGCGACCGCGATCCAGCCGGCCAGCGATTCGGGCAATACGCTCATCGACGACAAGGCCTCATCAAGCAATCAATCACAGGGAACAAATGAAAACGCCCCCCGACCGGGGCCGGTCGGGGGGCGTGGTGTACCGGTCATGGCCGGTGATGCTAACCAGTTATTCGGTCGCAGCGCCTTCGCTGGCGTCCGCCGTGCTGGCGGCAGCATCGGCTTCACCGGAACCGGCCAGTTCGGCCGCTTCCGATTCGGCGATGGCGCGGCGCTCGGCCTCGTCCATGGCGTCCTTGACCTTGCGTGCCTGGTGGTACGCCATGCCGGTGCCCGCGGGGATCAGGCGGCCGACGATGACGTTTTCCTTCAGGCCGCGCAGCTCGTCGCGCTTGCCCATGATCGCGGCTTCGGTCAGCACGCGCGTCGTTTCCTGGAACGAAGCGGCCGAGATGAACGAGTCCGTCGACAGCGATGCCTTCGTGATACCCAGCAGCAGGTTGGTGAACGTCGCGGGGATCTTGCCTTCGGCGCGCAGGGCGTCGTTGGTGTTGAGCATCTCGCTGCGTTCGATCTGTTCGCCGGCGATGTAGCTGGTGTCGCCCGGGTTGTCGACCACGACGCGGCGCAGCATCTGGCGAACGATCACCTCGATGTGCTTGTCGTTGATCTTCACGCCCTGCAGGCGGTACACGTCCTGCACTTCGTCCACGATGTAGCGCGCCAGTTCTTCCGAACCCAGCAGGCGCAGGATGTCCTGCGGGTCAGCCGGGCCGTCGACCACCGATTCGCCCTTGTTCACCACCTGGCCTTCGTGCACCAGGATGTTCTTTTCCTTCGGCACGAGGTCTTCCCAGACCGTGCCTTCCGGATCGGTGATCTGCAGGCGGATCTTGCCCTTCGTTTCCTTGCCGAACGACACGGTGCCGGTCATTTCGGCCAGCATGCCCTTGTCCTTCGGCGAACGGGCTTCGAACAGCTCGGCAACGCGCGGCAGACCGCCGGTGATGTCGCGGGTCTTCTGGCCTTCGACCGGAATACGCGCCAGCACTTCGCCGGGGCCCACGTCCTGGCCGTCACGCACCTGCACCAGCGCGCCGATCGGGAAGCCGATCGTCACCGAGTGGTCGGTGCCCGGGATCTTCACTTCGGCGCCGGAGGCGTCGATGAGCTTCACCTGCGGACGCACGACCTTGGCGGCGCCGCGGCGCTTCGGGTCGATCACGACCAGGGTCGACAGACCGGTCACTTCGTCCACCTGCTTGGCGACCGTGAGGCCTTCCTCGACGTTCTCGAACTGCGTCTTGCCGGCGAATTCCGTGATGATCGGGCGGGTCAGCGGGTCCCAGTTGGCCAGGACGTGGCCAGCCTTGATCTGCTGGTCGGCCTTGACCGTCAGGGTCGCGCCGTACGGCACCTTGTGGCGCTCGCGCTCGCGGCCGTGCTCGTCGTGGATGATGATTTCACCCGAACGCGAGATCACGACCAGCTCGCCCTTGCTGTTGGTCACGTAGCGCATCGTGGCGTTGAAGCCGATCGAGCCGTTCGACTTGGCTTCCACGCTCGAGGCGATGGCGGCGCGCGAAGCGGCACCACCGATGTGGAAGGTACGCATCGTCAGCTGCGTGCCGGGTTCGCCGATGGACTGGGCGGCGATCACACCGACGGCTTCGCCGATGTTGATCAGGCCGCCGCGACCCAGGTCGCGGCCGTAGCAGGTCGAGCAGATGCCGAAGCGGGTCTCGCAGGTCAGCGCGGTGCGCACCTTGACCTCGTCGACGCCTTGCGCTTCCAGCGACTCGATGGTGTCCTCGTCGAACATCTCGCCGGCCTTCAGCAGCACGGCGCGGTTTTCCGGGTGCAGCACGTCGTCGGCAGCGGTACGGCCGAGGATACGGTCGCGCAGCGATTCGATGACTTCACCGCCTTCGACGATGGCGCGCATCAGGTAGCCGCCGTGCGTGCCGCAGTCCTGCTCGGTCACGACCAGGTCCTGCGTCACGTCGACCAGACGACGGGTCAGGTAGCCCGAGTTCGCCGTCTTCAGCGCCGTGTCGGCCAGACCCTTACGGGCACCGTGGGTGGAGATGAAGTACTCCAGCACGTTCAGGCCTTCGCGGAAGTTCGCGGTGATGGGCGTCTCGATGATCGAGCCGTCAGGCTTGGCCATCAGGCCGCGCATGCCGGCCACCTGGCGGATCTGGGCCGCGGAACCGCGGGCGCCCGAGTCGGCCATCATGTAGATCGAGTTGAAGGACTCCTGCTCGACTTCCTTGCCGTTGCGGTCGATGACCTTCTGCTTCGACAGCTTGGCCATCATCACCTTCGACACTTCGTCGCCGGCCTTGCCCCAGATGTCCACCACCTTGTTGTAGCGCTCGCCGGAGGTCACGAGACCGGAGACGTACTGCTGCTCGATCTCCTTCACTTCCTTGGCCGAGCGCTCGATGATGCCGTGCTTCTCCGAAGGCACCAGCATGTCGTCGATGGCGATCGAGATGCCGGCCTTGGTTGCCAGGCGGAAGCCGTTCTGCAGCAGCTTGTCTGCGAAGACGACGGTTTCCTTCAGGCCGCACTTGCGGAACGAGACGTTGATGAGCTTGGAGATTTCCTTCTTCTTCAGCGCCTTGTTGATGTTCGAGAACGGCAGGCCCTTCGGCAGGATCTCGGACAGCAGCGCGCGGCCCACGGTGGTGTCCACGAGCGAGGTCGACGGCACGAATTCGCCGGTTTCCTTGTTCTTGGTGTACTCCGTGATGCGCACTGCCACCTTGGCGGTGAGTTCGACTTCGTTGGCGTCGAGCGCGCGCTGGACTTCACCGATGTCGGAGAAGACCAGGCCTTCGCCCTTGCCGTTGATGCGGTCGCGGGTCGTGTAGTACAGACCCAGCACCACGTCCTGCGAGGGAACGATCGACGGTTCGCCCGAAGCCGGGAACAGCACGTTGTTGGACGCCAGCATCAGCGTGCGGGCTTCCATCTGCGCTTCCACCGACAGCGGCACGTGGACGGCCATCTGGTCGCCGTCGAAGTCGGCGTTGAAAGCCGCGCACACGAGCGGGTGCAGCTGGATCGCCTTGCCTTCGATCAGGATCGGCTCGAAGGCCTGGATGCCCAGGCGGTGCAGCGTCGGAGCGCGGTTCAGCATGACCGGGTGCTCCTTGATGACCTCTTCCAGGATGTCCCAGACCACCGGCGTACCCGATTCGACTTCCTTCTTGGCAGCCTTGATCGTGGTGGCGATGCCCATGGCTTCGAGGCGCGAGAAGATGAAGGGCTTGAACAGCTCGAGCGCCATCAGCTTCGGCAGGCCGCACTGGTGCAGCTTGAGCGTCGGGCCCACCACGATGACCGAACGGCCCGAGTAGTCGACGCGCTTGCCCAGCAGGTTCTGGCGGAAGCGGCCGCTCTTGCCCTTGATCATGTCGGCCAGCGACTTCAGCGCGCGCTTGTTGGCGCCCGTCATGGCCTTGCCGCGGCGGCCGTTGTCCAGCAGCGAGTCGACGGCTTCCTGCAGCATCCGCTTCTCGTTGCGCGCGATGATTTCCGGAGCCTTCAGCTCCAGCAGGCGGCGCAGGCGCGAGTTGCGGTTGATGACGCGGCGGTACAGGTCGTTCAGGTCGGAGGTCGCGAAGCGGCCGCCGTCCAGCGGCACCAGCGGACGCAGGTCCGGCGGCAGCACGGGCAGCACGTCGAGCACCATCCACTCGGGCTTGATGCCCGACTTGCGGAAGGCTTCCAGCACCTTCAGGCGCTTGGAGTTCTTCTTGACCTTGACTTCGGAGCCGGTCAGGTCGCCGCGCAGGCGTTCGATCTCGCTGTCGAGTTCGATGCCTTCCAGCAGGTCCTTGATGCCTTCGGCGCCCATCTTGGCGACGAACTCGTCACCGTATTCCTTGCGCTTCGCGTCGTAGTCGTCCTCGGACATGATGCCGAACTTCTTCAGCGGGGTCATGCCGGGGTCGGTGATCACGTAGGCTTCGAAGTACAGCACGCGCTCGATGTCGCGCAGCGTCATGTCGAGCACGAGGCCCAGGCGCGACGGCAGCGACTTCAGGAACCAGATGTGGGCGCAGGGCGCGGCCAGGTCGATGTGACCCATGCGCTCGCGACGCACCTTGGTCTGCGTGACTTCGACGCCGCACTTCTCGCAGATCACGCCGCGGTGCTTCAGGCGCTTGTACTTGCCGCACAGGCACTCGTAGTCCTTGATCGGGCCGAAGATCTTCGCGCAGAAGAGGCCGTCGCGCTCGGGCTTGAACGTGCGGTAGTTGATCGTCTCGGGCTTCTTCACCTCGCCGAAGGACCACGAACGGATCTTCTCGGGCGAAGCCATGCCGATCTTGATGGCATCGAAATGCTCATCAGGGGTGAATTGCTTGAACAGGTCGAGTAGCGATTTCATAAGACTCTTTCCCTTTTCAAATTAGGAACGCTCGAGCTCGATGTCGAGACCCAGCGAACGGATTTCCTTGACCAGCACGTTGAACGACTCCGGCATGCCGGCTTCGATCGAGTGCTCGCCCTTGACGATGCTCTCGTACACCTTGGTACGGCCTTGCACGTCGTCGGACTTCACGGTCAGCATTTCCTGCAGGACGTAGGAAGCGCCGTAGGCTTCGAGCGCCCACACTTCCATTTCCCCGAAACGCTGGCCGCCGAACTGCGCCTTGCCGCCCAGAGGCTGCTGCGTGACCAGCGAGTACGGGCCGGTCGAGCGGGCGTGCATCTTGTCGTCCACCAGGTGATGCAGCTTCAGGAAGTGCATGTAGCCGACGGTGACGGGACGCTCGAACTGGTCGCCGGTGCGGCCGTCGAACAGGTAGGCCTGCGTGCGGCTCTCGGTCAGGCCCTTGGCCTTGGCGATGTCGTCCGGATAGGCCAGCTTCAGCATGCCGCGGATTTCCTCTTCCGAGGCACCGTCGAACACCGGCGTCGCGAAGGTCGCGCCGTTCTGCAGGTTGCCGGCCATCTCGAGCAGCTCGGTGTCGCTCAGCGAGGCGATGTTCTCCTGGCGGCCCGAGCCGTTGTACAGCTGCTCCATGAACTTGCGCAGCTCGGCCACCTTGGCCTCCTGCTGCAGCAGGTCGCCGATGCGCTGGCCCACGCCCTTGCCAGCCCAGCCCAGGTGCACTTCGAGAACCTGGCCCACGTTCATCCGCGAGGGCACGCCCAGCGGGTTCAGGCAGATGTCGCACGGCGTGCCGTCGGCCATGTGGGGCATGTCCTCGACCGGAACGATCTTCGACACCACACCCTTGTTGCCGTGGCGGCCGGCCATCTTGTCGCCGGGCTGCAGGCGGCGCTTGACGGCCAGGTAGACCTTGACCATCTTGAGCACGCCAGCGGGCAGCTCGTCGCCCTGCGTGAGCTTCTTGCGCTTTTCTTCGAACGCGAGGTCGAAGCTGTGGCGCGTCTGCTCCAGCGAGTTCTTGATCGACTCGAGCTGCGTCGCCACTTCGTCTTCCGCCGGGCGGATGTCGAACCAGTGGAACTTCTCGACCGACGACAGGTAGGCCTTGTCGAGCTTGGTGCCCTTGGCCAGCTTGTTCGGGCCGCCGTTGGCGACCTTGCCGGTCAGCAGCTTCTCGATACGGTCGAACGCGTCGGCTTCGACGATGCGAAGCTGGTCGTTCAGGTCGAGGCGGAAGCGCTTGAGTTCGTCGTCGATGATCTGCTGGGCGCGCTTGTCGCGCTGGATGCCTTCGCGGGTGAACACCTGCACGTCGATCACGGTGCCCTGCGAGCCCTGGTCCACGCGCAGCGAGGTGTCCTTCACGTCGGAAGCCTTCTCGCCGAAGATGGCGCGAAGCAGCTTCTCTTCAGGCGTCAGCGTGGTCTCGCCCTTCGGCGTGACCTTGCCCACCAGCGTGTCGCCCGGCTGCACTTCGGCGCCGACATAGATGATGCCGGACTCGTCGAGGCGGTTGAGCTGCTGCTCGGCCAGGTTCGGGATGTCGCGCGTGATTTCTTCGGCGCCCAGCTTCGTGTCGCGGGCCATCACCACCAGTTCCTCGATGTGGATCGAGGTGTAGCGGTCTTCGGCGACGACGCGTTCCGAGATCAGGATCGAGTCTTCGAAGTTGTAGCCGTTCCAGGGCATGAACGCGATCAGCATGTTCTGGCCGAGGGCCAGTTCGCCGAGGTCGGTCGATGCGCCGTCGGCCACCACGTCGCCCTTGGCGATCTTGTCGCCGCGCTTGACGATGGGGCGCTGGTGGATGTTGGTGTTCTGGTTCGAACGCTGATACTTGATCAGGTTGTAGATGTCCACACCGACTTCACCGGCAGCCGCTTCGGCGTCGTTCACGCGCACCACGACACGGGTCGCGTCGACGTAGTCGACGATGCCGCCGCGAGTGGCCGTGACCACGGTGCCCGAGTCGACCGCGGAGACGCGCTCGATACCGGTACCGACCATCGGCTTCTCCGGACGCAGCACCGGCACGGCCTGGCGCTGCATGTTGGCGCCCATCAGCGCGCGGTTCGCGTCGTCGTGCTCGAGGAACGGCACGAGCGATGCGGCCACCGACACGATCTGCGCGGGCGACACGTCCATGTACTGGATGCGCTCTGCGCCGACCAGGATCGATTCGCCGGCTTCGCGGGCGGAGACCAGGTCGCCGGTCAGCTTGCCGTCCTTGTCCAGGGCCGCGTTGGCCTGGGCGATGACGTACTTGCCTTCCTCGATGGCCGACAGGTAGTCGATCTCGTTGGTGACCTTGCCGTCAACCACGCGGCGGTACGGCGTCTCGATGAAGCCGTATTCGTTCAGGCGGGCGTACAGGGCCAGCGAGTTGATCAGGCCGATGTTCGGGCCTTCAGGCGTTTCGATCGGGCACACGCGGCCGTAGTGGGTCACGTGCACGTCGCGCACTTCGAAGCCGGCACGTTCGCGCGTCAGACCGCCCGGGCCAAGGGCCGACACGCGGCGCTTGTGGGTGATCTCGGACAGCGGGTTCGTCTGGTCCATGAACTGCGACAGCTGCGAGGCGCCGAAGAACTCCTTCAGGGCGGCCGAGATCGGCTTGCTGTTGATCAGGTCGTGCGGCATCAGCGGCTCTTGCTCCGCCTGGCCCAGACGCTCCTTCACGGCCTTCTCGATGCGGGCCAGGCCGGTGCGGTACTGGTTCTCGGCCAGTTCGCCCACGCAGCGCACGCGACGGTTGCCCAGGTGGTCGATGTCGTCGACTTCGCCGTTGCCGTTGCGCAGGTCCACGAGGATCTTGACCACGGCCAGGATGTCCTCGTTGGTCAGCACCATCGGGCCGGTCGACTCGTCGCGGCCGACCTTGGCGTTGAACTTCATGCGGCCGACGCGCGACAGGTCGTACGTGTCCGGGTTGTAGAACAGGCGCTGGAACAGGGCCTGCACGGCGTCTTCCGTCGGCGGCTCGCCGGGGCGCATCATGCGGTAGATGGCCACGCGGGCGGCGAACTCGTCCACGGTTTCGTCGATGCGCAGGGTCTGCGAGATGTACGCGCCCTGGTCGAGTTCGTTCGTGTAGATGACCTGCACGTCCTGCACGCCGGCCGTGCGCAGCTTCTTCAGCAGCGACTCGGTCAGCTCGTCGTTGGCCTTGGCCAGAATCTCGCCGGAATCGGCATCGACGATGTTGCGGGCGATCACGCGGCCGATCAGGAAGTCTTCCGGCACGCTGATGTGCGTGGTGCCGCCCTGCTCGAGCTCACGCGTATGGCGCGCGGTGACGCGCTTGTCCTTGGCGACCACGACCTTGCCCGACTTGTCGGTGATGTCGAAGCGCGCGACTTCGCCGCGCAGGCGCTCGGAGACGAACTCCATCTGCGCGCCGCTGTCCATCAGGCGGAAGTTGTCGTTCACGAAGAAGTTCGCGAGGATCGATTCCGGGTTCAGGCCGATGGCCTTCAGCAGGATCGTCACCGGCATCTTGCGGCGACGGTCGACGCGGAAGTACAGCATGTCCTTCGGGTCGAACTCGAAGTCGAGCCACGAACCGCGGTAGGGGATCACGCGGGCGGAGAACAGCAGCTTGCCCGAGCTGTGCGTCTTGCCCTTGTCGTGCTCGAAGAACACGCCCGGCGAACGGTGCAGCTGCGACACGATCACGCGCTCGGTACCGTTGATGATGAACGAACCCTTGTCCGTCATGAGCGGCACTTCGCCCATATAGACCTCTTGTTCCTTCACTTCCTTGACCACCTTCGACTGCGAGGTCGACGACTCGCGGTCATAGATGATGAGCTGCACCTTGGCGCGCACGGCCGACGCGAAGGTCAGGCCGCGGGTCTGGCATTCGCGCACGTCGAACGCCGGCTTCGCCAGGTTGTACTCGAGGAACTTCATCTCGACGAAACCGTTGTGCGAGACGATCGGGAAGGCAGCGTCGAACGCGGCCTGCAGGCCTTCGACGGTACGTTGTTTCGGGGGGATGCCGGCTTGCAGGAACGCGGTGTATGCGTCTTTCTGCATCTGCAGCAGGTAGGGGATTTCGACGACGCTGTCGCGATTGCCGAAACTTTTTCGGATGCGCTTGCGTTCGGTGTAACTGTACGCGGACGATTGGGCCATGAGAGCTCCGGTGCTTGAGATCTTCAGCGACTTGTCAGCAGTGCCTGGGCACCACTGCTTGGCGGCTGGCCACTACCAGCCGTTGGCGGACAGCGATGCGTTGCACATCGCCCGAACCAAGGGGTCTTCTGCAGTCGGGGTCAGAAGACACTCAAAAATCCCGCCTCGTTTTGGCTTTTCCGGAGCCCTTTGGGCCTCCGGGAAAACCGGCAACGAGCCGGCTTTTGAGTGCGCTCTGAAAGCGGCAAAGGCTGGAGGGCCTTTTCAGGCACCTCCAGCCCTCCAGGGGGTCTGAATTACTTCAGTTCCACCTTGGCGCCGGCTTCTTCCAGCTTCTTCTTGGCGGCTTCAGCGTCAGCCTTCGACAGGCCTTCCTTGACAGCCTTGGGAGCGGCTTCCACCAGGTCCTTGGCTTCCTTCAGGCCCAGGCCGGTGATTTCGCGCACTGCCTTGATCGCCGAAACCTTGTTCGCGCCAGCATCCATCAGCATGACGTTGAACTCGGTCTTCTCTTCGACTGCAGCAGCAGCGGCACCGCCACCACCAGCAGCCGGAGCGGCCATTGCAGCGGCGCTCACGCCGAACTTCTCTTCGATGGCCTTGACCAGGTCGTTGAGTTCCAGGACCGTCATGCTGTCGAGCGCGGTCAGAAATGCGTCTTTATCGAATGCCATTTTTGTTTCCTAACAATTGGGTTGAATGTTTCAAACGCAAGCTGCTCAGGCAGCCTGTGCTTCTGCCGGGGCATCGGCGGGTGCAGCTTCGCCACCACCACGCTTCTCGGCCAGCGCCGCGAGAACGCGGGCGGTACGAGAGATCGGGGATTGCATCAAGCCCAGCAGTTGAGCCAGCAGCACTTCCTTCGAAGGGATGTTGGCCAGTTGCTTCACGCCTTCGACGTCCAGGGCCTTGCCACCGAATGCGCCACCGCGAATGACCAGCTTGTCGTTGGTCTTCGCGAAATCGGCCACCACCTTGGCGGCGGCCACAGCGTCTTCGGAGAAGCCGTAGATCAGCGGACCGGTCATCTGGTCGCCGACGACCTCGAACGCGCTACCGGCGACAGCACGGCGGGCCAGCGTGTTCTTCAGAACACTCAGGCTCACACCCTTGCTGCGCGCTTCGTTGCGCAGTTTGGTCATATCGGCAACCGTGATGCCACGGTATTCCGCCATCACGAGCGTTTGAGCTTTTGCGGCGAGGCTGGTCACATCGTTGATGACCGCTTCTTTCTCACTGCGATTCAGACTCAAGGTCTACTCCTTTAAATGCGATCTTCGGCCGGGGCCTGGATCGCGCTTCATGCAGCGACCAACTGTCAGGAACAAAAAATCAACTTTCTCGATTCCTTGCAGTGGGGTCGCCATCTGCGCTGGATACCGGACGGGAAGGTCCGGCGTTTAAGTGCAGCACCCTGCACACCAGCGGTCTTGGATGGCCCGCGGCAACCGAAGCCGCCGCGACCCACCACATCCGCCCCACCCTTGCGAGGTGGAGCAAATCTCTTTAGCTCGCCGAGATGGTTTGCGTGTCCACGCGGACACCCAGACCCATGGTCGACGACACAGCCACCTTGCGCAGATACACGCCCTTGCTGGTCGCGGGCTTGGCCTTGACCAGAGCTTCGATCAGCGCAGCGAGGTTGCCCTGCAGCTTGTCGTTGTCGAACGAGCGGCGACCGATCGTGCCGTGCACGATACCGGCCTTGTCGACGCGGAACTGGACCTGGCCGGCCTTGGCGTTCTTCACGGCCGTGGCGACGTCCGGGGTCACGGTGCCGACCTTCGGGTTCGGCATCAGGCCGCGCGGACCCAGCACCTGACCGAGCGTACCGACGACGCGCATGGCGTCCGGTGCGGCGATCACGACGTCGAAGGGCATGTCGCCAGCCTTGACCATGGCAGCCAGGTCGTCCATGCCGACGATGTCGGCGCCGGCGGCCTTGGCTTCTTCTGCCTTGGCGCCTTGGGCGAACACGGCGACGCGCTTGGTCTTGCCGGTGCCGTTGGGCAGCACGACGGCGCCACGCACGACCTGGTCCGACTTCTTGGCGTCGATGCCGAGCTGCACGGCCACGTCGATCGATTCGTCGAACTTGGCGGTGGCGGCTTCCTTGACGATGGTGATCGCGTCAGCCAGCGGGTACAGCTTGGTGCTGTCGACCTTGCCTTCGAGCGACTTCTGCTTCTTGGTGATCTTGGCCATTTACACGCCCTCCACATTCACGCCCATCGAACGGGCCGTACCGGCGATGGTGCGAACCGCGGCGTCCATGTCGGCGGCGGTCAGGTCCTTCATCTTGGTCTTTGCGATCTCTTCGAGCTGCGCGCGCGTGATCTTGCCGACCTTGTCGGTGTGCGGACGTGCGGAACCCTTCTCGAGCTTGATCGCCTTCTTGATCAGCACGCCAGCGGGCGGCGACTTGATGATGAAGGTGAAGCTCTTGTCGGCGAAAGCGGTGATGACCACCGGCAGCGCCAGACCCGGCTCGTAGCTCTGCGTCTGGGCGTTGAACGCCTTGCAGAATTCCATGATGTTCAGACCGCGCTGACCGAGTGCAGGACCGATCGGCGGGGACGGGTTGGCCTTACCAGCTGGCACTTGCAGCTTGATGAAGCCGACGATTTTCTTCGCCATGCTTTTTGCTCCTTGCGGGTGATATCGCTTCGGCTTGCGGCCGAGGCTCCCCGGGGTTAAACGACTCTTCGATCAAGGCCGCGCGCCGAGTCGGACAACGCGCAGCCGGGAATGGTTCGGACCTCGCGGTCCGGGGCTCAGGTCTTCTCGACCTGGCCGAATTCGAGTTCCACAGGCGTCGCGCGGCCGAAGATCATGACCGACACGCTGACCTTGCTCTTCTCGTAGTTGACTTCCTCGACGGTGCCGTTGAAGTCGGTGAACGGGCCTTCCTTGACGCGCACGAATTCGCCGACGGTGAATTCGATCTTGTGGCGCGGCTTCTCCGTGCCCTGCTGCATCTGGCTGACGATGTCTTCGACCTCTTTCTGCGAGATCGGGGCCGGCCGGTTCTTGGCGCCGCCCACGAAACCCGTCACCTTGTTGGTGTGCTTCACCAGGTGCCAGCTCTCGTCGTCCATGATCATTTCGACCAGAACGTAGCCCGGGAAGAAGCGACGCTCGGTGGTGCGCTTCTGGCCATTCTTGATCTCGACCACTTCTTCGGTCGGGACCAGGATGCGGCCGAACTTGTCCTGCATGCCGGCGCGGTTGATGCGCTCGGTGATGTTGCGCTCGACGGCTTTTTCCATGCCCGAATAGGCATGCACCACGTACCAACGCAGATCAGGGTTGGCGGCAGGAGCCAGCACGGACGTGCCTTCTTCCTCCGGCGCGCCCGGCGTGGTTTCAACTGCGTCGTCAGTCATTTACTTTCTCCAGCCCAGAATGAGGTCGAAAAATACCCACTCGAGCGTCTTGTCGGTCAGCCAGAGAAAGACGGACATGATCGCCACGAAGGCGAACACGTAGGCCGTCATCTGCATCGCCTCCTTGCGGGTCGGCCAGACGACCTTCCTGACTTCGCGCCACGAATCGCGGCCGAACGCCCAAAGCTGGCGGCCATTCTCCGAACTACCGAAAACAACCACAGCCGCCGCCAGACCGACCAGCAGCGCAGCCCATTGCACCAGCGAGCCCTGGCGCGCCAGCAGATAGAACGCCACGATGGCGCCCACTGCCAGCACCACCGCCGCAGCCAGTTTGGCCTTGTCGGCGCCGGTGCTCACCGTTTCGATTTGAGAAGTGGCCATGTTCGGCTGATTTCCTGTGGCCCTGAGGCCTTCAATTCAATGCGTCTCTTGAGACGCCGAAGCCCGTCGGGACGCGACGGGCTTTTCGGAGTGCCACCTTAAGTGGCAGGGGCAGTAGGAATCGAACCTACAACCTTCGGTTTTGGAGACCGACGCTCTGCCAATTGAGCTATACCCCTCCGGTACTCTTCGCGCCCGCTGTATTACAGGTCGAGAATCTTCGCCACGACGCCCGAACCCACGGTGCGGCCGCCTTCGCGGATGGCGAAGCGCAGGCCTTCTTCCATGGCGATCGGGGCGATCAGCTTCACGGTGATGCTGACGTTGTCGCCGGGCATGACCATTTCCTTGTCCTTGGGCAGCTCGATCGCACCGGTCACGTCCGTCGTGCGGAAGTAGAACTGCGGACGGTAGTTGTTGAAGAACGGCGTGTGACGGCCGCCTTCGTCCTTCGACAGAACGTACACCTCGGCGGTGAAGTGCGTGTGCGGCTTGATCGAGCCGGGCTTGCACAGCACCTGGCCGCGCTCGACTTCTTCGCGCTTCGTGCCGCGCAGCAGCACGCCCACGTTGTCGCCGGCTTGACCCTGGTCCAGCAGCTTGCGGAACATTTCCACGCCGGTGCAGGTGGTCTTGACCGTCGGGCGGATGCCCACGATTTCGATTTCTTCACCGACCTTGATCACGCCGCGCTCGACGGCGCCGGTCACCACCGTGCCGCGACCCGAGATCGAGAACACGTCTTCCACGGGCATCAGGAACGTGCCGTCCACGGCGCGCTCGGGCGTCGGGATGTAAGTGTCCAGGGCTTCGGCCAGCTTCATGATCGAGCCTTCGCCGAGCTCGCCCTTGTCGCCTTCCAGGGCCAGCTTGGCCGAGCCGTGGATGATGGGGGTGTCGTCGCCGGGGAATTCGTACTTATCGAGGAGTTCGCGGACTTCCATCTCGACCAGCTCGAGCAGTTCCTTGTCGTCGACCATGTCGCACTTGTTCAGGAACACGATGATGTAGCCCACGCCCACCTGGCGAGCCAGCAGGATGTGTTCACGAGTCTGGGGCATCGGGCCGTCGGCGGCCGAGCACACCAGGATGGCGCCGTCCATCTGGGCGGCGCCGGTGATCATGTTCTTCACGTAGTCGGCGTGGCCGGGGCAGTCGACGTGTGCGTAGTGGCGGTTGGCCGTTTCGTATTCGACGTGCGCGGTGTTGATCGTGATGCCGCGTGCCTTTTCTTCAGGCGCAGCGTCGATCTGGTCGTAGGCCTTGGCTTCGCCGCCGAACTTCGACGACAGCACCGTTGCGATCGCAGCCGTCAGCGTGGTCTTGCCGTGGTCGACGTGACCGATCGTGCCCACGTTCACGTGCGGCTTGGTGCGGGTGAATTTACCTTTTGCCATTTTTCGACTCCGAAAAAAACGTTTCCAACGTATGCAGATGGGTTGCAATGCAGCTTTTGCAACCCCCAAAAACTGGTGCCCTTTGCGGGAATCGGACCCGCGACCTCTCCCTTACCAAGGGAGTGCTCTACCACTGAGCCAAAAGGGCTTTATCTAACCATTCGCTTCCGGCGCCGAACCGGGTCTCTGGAGCGGGAGACGGGAATCGAACCCGCGTCATCAGCTTGGAAGGCTGGGGTTCTACCATTGAACTACTCCCGCATCAGGAGCACTCGAGGCACCCAAAGCGCGAAATCCAAACGCTCTTAGAAACCAAATTCATCGCTGGTGGAGAGGGCTGGATTCGAACCAGCGTACTCGTAAGAGGGCAGATTTACAGTCTGCTGCCATTAACCACTCGGCCACCTCTCCGGCGAACCTCGAAATATAGCACGGTTTTGTGACTACCCGGAACCCCATGCATCAACAAAGATGCAGGAAAACCGCTCGAGGCGTTAGCCCACGATTATCGCCTAAGTTTTCACCCCTCCGACCGCTGCGCCTCCCGCCAGGCGCGCGCTTCGCCGAAATGACCGCAGCCGATGAACGGCACGGGCGGCCGTTGAGCCGAAAGAGGCGACGGATGATTCGACATCAGCACCTTATGGCGCCCAACGTCGATCAACGCCCGCTTACTCTGAGCATGCGAACCCCACAGCATAAAAACAACAGGTTTGGCGCCGTTTGAAACATGCCGAATGACGGCATCCGTCAGCACCTCCCAGCCACGCCCGGAATGGCTGGCCGGCTGGGCCTCCTCGACCGTCAGGCAGGTGTTCAGCAGCAGCACGCCATGCGTGGCCCACTTCACCAGGCTGCCGCCCGGATTCGGAAACGGCGGCGGCGCAGCCCCCAGGTCGCGCTGCAATTCCTTGAAGATGTTGCGCAGCGACGGCGGCAGCGCCACGCCGGGCGCCACGGAAAACGCAAGTCCCTCGGCCTGGCCGCGCCCGTGATACGGGTCCTGCCCCAGGATCACCACGCGCACGTCTTCCGGCGGCGTGAGTTCCAGCGCCCTCAACGGCTGCGGCGGAAAGATCACGGCGCCAGCGTCAAGCCGCTCGCGCAGGAAGTCTTGCAGCTTCTGCCCCACGGCACTACCGAAGAACTCGTCGACCAGCGGCTGCCAGCCCGGGGCCACCGGCCAGTCGGCCGGATTGCTGCTCGACAGCTGATCGGGCCGGCTCATTTGAACAATGCAGCGAGGGCCTCGCCGGGTTCCTTGGCGCGCATGAAAGCCTCGCCGACCAGGAAGGCGTTGACGCCGGCCGCGCGCAAGGTGGCCACGTCCTCGCGCGTGCCGATGCCCGACTCAGTCACCGGCAGGCGATCGGCGGGCAGCTTCGGCAGCAGATCGATGGTCGCCTGTATCGACACCTCGAAGTTGCGCAGATTGCGGTTGTTGATCCCGATCAGCGCCGTCTTCAGCCCGAGCGCGCGGTCCAGCTCGGCCGCGTCGTGCACCTCCACCAACACCGCCATGCCCAGCCCGCGCGCGATGGCTTCGTAGTCCTTCATCTGCGCGTCGTCGAGGCAGGCGGCAATCAGCAGGATCGCGTCGGCACCTATCGCGCGCGACTCGTACACCTGGTACGCATCGACGATGAAATCCTTGCGCAGCACCGGCAGCTCGCACGAGGCGCGCGCCTGCTTGAGATAGTCCACGCCGCCCTGGAAGAACTGCTTGTCGGTCAGCACCGAGAGGCAGGCCGCGCTGACCTCGCCATCGCCCTCGGCGTAGCTTTGCGCGATGTCGGCCGGAATGAAGTCCGCGCGCAGCACACCCTTGCTCGGGCTGGCCTT
The DNA here is from genome assembly GCF_048305045.1 of Variovorax sp. 278MFTsu5.1. Lineage (NCBI taxonomy): Bacteria > Pseudomonadati > Pseudomonadota > Betaproteobacteria > Burkholderiales > Comamonadaceae > Variovorax > Variovorax sp. 278MFTsu5.1. The sequence continues at coordinate 834,193 of NZ_CP157622.1, read as the reverse complement.
CTTGACTTCGGCGATCACCGCGGCTTGGCCTGCCGCGATCTTGGCTCGCAGCGCGCCTTCGAAGTCGCGCGTCAGCACGCGGCTCTCGGCGTCGAAGCGCACGGCTTCGAGCGGCGTGCGCTTCAGTGCCGCGGCCACTTCCTGGCGCTTGACGGCAACGATCTTGTCGAGGATGTCGGACATGACTTCTGGGTTTCCTGTTCTCTTGAAGCTCAGACGGTCGAGGAGGCCTTGACCAGCTCCGCCAGCTTGGCCTTTGCCGCGCCCGAGGCGATGGCAGCGCGCGAGCGCTCCACGCCCGCCTGCACCGAGTCGACCACGTTCGCCGCGTAAAGCGCCGCTCCGGCGTTCAGCAGCACGATGTCTAGCGCCGGGCCGGCCTGATTGTCGAGCACGGCCAGCAGCATCGCCTTCGACTGTTCAGGCGTTTCCACGCGCAGCGCGCGGTTGCTCGACATCTGGAAGCCGAAGTCCTCGGGATGCAGCTCGTATTCGCGGATCTCGCCATCCTTCAGCTCGCCCACCATGGTCGCCGCGCCGAGCGAGATCTCGTCCATGCCGTCGCGCCCGTAGACCACCACCGCATGTTCGGCACCGAGCCGCTGCAGCGCACGCACCTGGATGCCCACGAGGTCGGGGTGGAAAACGCCCATCAGGATGTTCGGAGCGCCGGCCGGGTTGGTCAGCGGCCCGAGGATATTGAAGATGGTCTTGATGCCCAGCTCCTTGCGAACCGGCGCGACGTTCTTCATCGCCGGATGATGGTTCGGCGCGAACATGAAGCCGATTCCGCACTCCTCGATGGAGCGCGCGATCTGCTCGGGCTTGAGGTTGATGTTCACCCCCAGCGACTCCAGCACGTCGGCGCTGCCCGACTTGCTCGACACGCTGCGCCCGCCGTGCTTGCTCACCTTGGCGCCCGCGGCGGCGGCCACGAACATCGAGCAGGTCGAGATGTTGAAGGTGTGCGAGCCGTCGCCGCCCGTGCCCACGATGTCCACGAGGTTCGTCGTGTCCTTCACCGGCACCTTGGTCGACACCTCGCGCATCACCTGCGCGGCGGCGGTGATCTCGCCGATGGTTTCCTTCTTCACACGCAGGCCGGTGATCAGCGCCGCCATCATCACGGGCGAGCACTCGCCGCTCATAATGAGGCGCACGATGTGCAGCATCTCGTCGTGGAAGACCTCGCGGTGCTCGATGGTGCGCTGCAGCGCTTCCTGGGGGGTGATCATGGAAAGTCTCCTCGAAAAGAATCAGCGGCCGACGCGAACGGCGGCGGGCGCGTCGGTGAACGCGAGCTTGAGGCCGAAGCCGATGAACAGCACGCCGGCGGCGCGGTCGAGCCAGTGCATGCCCTTGCGCACAGCGCTGCGGCGCGCCATCCAGCCCGCCGCCAGCGCCCATCCCACGTTGACGGGAACGGCGTTGAGATTGAACAGCACGCCCAGCAGCACGAAGGCCAGCGCCGTGTTGCCGGTGCCCGGCGCAATGAACTGCGGCACGAAGGCCAGGAAGAACAGCGCGACCTTCGGGTTGAGCACGTTGGTCCAGAAGCCGCCCACGAAGATCGCCTTGAGGCTGCGCTCCCCGCTCACCGCCGCGGCGGCAGCGTCGAGATCGGCGGGCGGCGTGGCGCGCGACATCAGCATGCGCACGCCAAGGTACAGCAGGTAGGCCGCGCCGATGTACTTGAGCACGGTGAAGGCCCCGGCGGAAGTCGCCATCAGCGTGCCCACGCCGACGGCGGCAGCGAAGATGTGCACGAAGCACCCTGTCGTGATGCCCAGCCCGGCCACGATGCCGGCGCGCGCGCCCGAACGCAGCGAATTCGTGACCACGTACAGCACGTCGGGCCCCGGCGTGAGGTTCAGCAGCCAGCCGGCGGCGATGAATGCGAGCAGATGCGGAAGATCGGGCATCGCGTTCTCGCCGTTTTCAGGGTTTGGCGAAGAAGGCGCGGATCGCGGCAACGGCCCGGTCCACGCCGGCGGCGTCGACATCGAGGTGCGTCACGAAGCGCAGCCGGTAGAGGCCCGTCGCAAGAATGCCCTGCGAATTGAGGCTCGCCAGCAGCTCCGAAGAGCGCGCCTGCGCAGCACCGGTGAGATCAACGAACACGATGTTCGTGTGCGGTGCCTCCACCTTCAGCCCCTCGATGCCTTCGAGCCCCTGCGCCAGGCGCTGTGCCAGCGCGTGGTCGTCAGCAAGGCGGTCGACATGGTGGTCGAGCGCATGCGACGCCGCCGCGGCCAGCAGGCCGGCCTGCCGCATGCCGCCGCCAGCCATCTTTCGGATGCGGTGCGCGCGGGCGATGAACTCGCGCGAACCGACCAGCGCCGAGCCGATCGGCGCACCAAGCCCCTTGCTGAAGCACACCGACACGCTGTCGAAGCACTGCGCAATGCGGCGGGCTTCGGCCCGGATGTCGCCGCCCTTGTTCAGCGCGGCCTGCGCGGTCGCGGCGTTGAAGAGCCGCGCACCGTCCAGGTGCCGCTGCAGTCCCTTGCTCTTCGCGAGATCGGTCGCCGCCTGCACGTATTCGAATGGCAGCAGCTTGCCGCCCAGCGTGTTCTCCAGCGCCAGCAGCCGCGTGCGAGCGAAGTGCGCGTCGTCGGGCTTGATGGCCGCCTCGATCTGCGCGAGCGGCAGCGTGCCGTCAGGCGCGTGGTCGAGCGGTTGCGGCTGCACGCTGCCGAACACCGCCGCGCCACCGCCTTCCCAGCGGTAGCAATGCGCCTGCTGGCCGACGATGTACTCGTCGCCGCGGCCGCAGTGCGACAGGATCGCGCACAGATTGCTCTGCGTGCCGGTGGGCACGAACAGCGCCGCCTCGAAACCCAGCATGGCCGCGATCTTTTCCTGCAGCGCATTTACGCTCGGATCGGTACCGAAGACGTCGTCGCCCAAGGGCGCCGCCATCATGGCTTCGCGCATCGCGGGCGTGGGTTGGGTGACGGTGTCGCTGCGAAGGTCGACGAAGGAAGTGCGATCGGTGGTCATGGTGGTGGTCAATCCAGAAAGTTCTTGAGCATGGCGTGACCGTGCTCCGTCAAGATCGATTCCGGATGGAACTGCACGCCCTCGATGCGCACATCGTGCGCGAAGCCGGTGTGACGCACGCCCATGATCTCGCCGTCGTCGGTCCAGGCGGTGACAGCCAGCGCCTTCGGGCAGCTCTCGCGCTCGATGGAAAGCGAGTGGTAGCGGTTGACGACGAACCTCTGGGGCAGCCCTGCGAACACGCCTTCCTGCGTGGTCGTGATCTCGCTGGTCTTGCCGTGCATGAGCTGCTGCGCGCGCACGATCTTGCCGCCGAAGGCCGCGCCGATGGCCTGGTGCCCCAGGCACACCCCCAGGATGGGCAGCTTGCCCGCGAAGGCCTCGATGGCCGCCACCGACACGCCCGCCTCCGCCGGCGAGCAAGGCCCCGGCGACACCACCAGCCGCGTCACGCCCGAAGCGATCAGCTCGCCGATCTGCTCGACCGTGATCTCGTCGTTGCGATGCACCTGCACGTCCGCACCCAGTTCGCCGAAGTACTGGACGATGTTGTAGGTGAAGCTGTCGTAGTTGTCGATCATCAGGAGCTTCATTTTTCGAGGCCCTCCGAATCCGGACTTCCGAACGCAGAAGTCGCGAAGGTTTCGCAGAAATCGCAGAAGGAATTCAAAAAGAAGGTCTTCATAGCTTGTTCACCACCCGATGGATTCCCTTGACGACGGGGAAGGTATGGAAGTTGATCAGCAGGCCCAGCTTCATGCCGGAGACGCGCAGATACGACAGCAACTGCGCACGATGCGCCTCGCTGACGGCATCCATGGCCTTGAGTTCGAGCAGCACGCTGCCCTCGATCACGAAGTCTGCGCGGTATGCGATGCCCAGCGGGCGCCCCTTGTAGACCGCCTCGATCGGGACTTCGCGTTCGAACGCCAACTCGCGCTCATGCAGTTCGATCGCCATCGCAGCCGCATAGGCGCTTTCCAGAAGCCCCGTGCCAAGCACACGTTGAACCTCGACCGCCGCGCCGATGACATCGTGCGAACAGTCATTTTCAAAACCTGGCGGTTCCTTCTGCGACCTCTGCGAAACCTTCGCGCCCTCTGCGTTCGGCTGCCCGTATCCCACGCCACTCATTCCAACCCCTCCTCGACCAGTTCCGCCGCCCGCAGCAGCGCCCGAGCCTTGGCCTCGGTTTCCTTCCACTCCAGCTCGGGCACCGAGTCGGCCACCACGCCGGCCGCGGCCTGCACGTGCAGCATCTGGTCCTTCACGATGCCGGTGCGGATCGCGATGGCCACGTCCATGTCGCCCGCGTAGCTGATGTAGCCGCAAGCGCCGCCGTACAGGCCGCGCTTGGTGGGCTCCAGCTCGTCGATGAGCTCCATCGCATGCACCTTCGGCGCGCCGGTCAGTGTGCCGGCCGGGAAGGTGGCCTTGAGCACGTCGATGGCGGTCATGCCGTCCTTCAGCGTGCCTTCGACGTTGCTCACGATGTGCATCACGTGGCTGTAGCGTTCTACCGCGAAGGCCTCGGTCACCTTCACGGTGCCGGTCTTGGCGATGCGGCCGATGTCGTTGCGCGCGAGGTCGATCAGCATCACGTGCTCGGCGCGTTCCTTCGGGTCGTTGATGAGCTCCACCTCGGCCGCCTTATCGAGCTCCAGCGACGCGCCGCGCGGGCGGGTGCCGGCCAGCGGGCGGATGGTGATCTTCTGCTCGCCCTCGCCGGTGTTCTCCTGGCGCACCAGGATCTCGGGCGACGCGCCCACCACGTGGAAGTCGCCGAGGTTGTAGTAGTACATGTAGGGCGACGGGTTCAGCGAGCGCAGCGCGCGGTACAGCGACAGCGGCGACTCCGTGTAGCGCTTGCTGATGCGCTGGCCCACCTGCACCTGCATGAAGTCGCCGGCGGCGATCATTTCCTTGGCACGCTCCACGGCCGCGAGGTAGTCGGCCTTGGCAAAGCTGCGCTCGGGTGGATGCGGCTGCGTCGGCTTCACGATGGGCGCGCTCACCGAATACTTGAGCTTTTCCTTCAGCTCGCGCAGGCGGCGCTTGCCCACCGCATAGGCCTCGGGCTGCTTCGGATCGGCATAGACGATGAGGTACAGCTTGCCCGAGAGGTTGTCGATGACCGCCAGTTCCTCGCACTGCAGCAGCAGGATGTCGGGGCAGCCCAGCGCGTCGGGCGGGCAGCTCTTCTCGAGCTTGCGCTCGATGTGGCGCACGGTGTCGTAGCCGAAGTAGCCGGCAAGGCCGCCGCAGAAACGCGGCAGGCCCGGCCGCAGCGCCACCTTGAAGCGCTTCTGGTACTCGGCCACGAAGTCGAGCGGGTTGCCGCGGACGGTCTCGACCACCTGCCCGTCGGTCACCACCTCGGTGACGGCTTCGGCGCCGAAGCCGCTGGCGCGCAGCAGCGTGCGCGCCGGCAGCCCGATGAAGCTGTAGCGCCCGAAGCGCTCGCCGCCCACCACCGATTCGAGCAGGAAGCTGTGCTTGCCGCCACCTTGCGAATGGGCCAGCTTGAGGTAGAGGGAAAGAGGAGTCTCGAGGTCGGCGAAGGCCTCGGCCATCAGCGGAATGCGGTTGTAGCCCTGGGCGCTGAGGCTCTTGAATTCAAGTTCGGTGATCACGGATTCGTTCTCCAGTTGCCTGCGGCGCTCCTTCGGCCGACGGCAAGGTCATTCACGGGCTGGCCCGGTGCCGGCGAGCGTGCCGGTCCGGAACCGCGGGCGCACGGCGTGCGCCGCGCAATCAAACAGTCAGCGAAGTATGGCGACGCCAGGGCCAGGCTCCCCGGCTGCCTTCACCTGTTTGAATGACGTGATGAACGAACATATGAGCTGCGGAGTTTAGCCCACGAAAACGCCCGAGCGTGCAACCGGGCGCATCGGCGGTGGCTTTCAGGGTTCCCCCGAAGCCGAAGGAGTAGAACAAAAAGATACATTCGAACGATCGTTCGCAAATTTCCAAGGAGACAGCGTTGACCGCCCTTCCGCTCACGACCGTGTTCCCTCGCCTCGTCCTGGCCGCCTGCCTCGCCGCCGCCAGCCTCGGTGTGCCGGCCGCACAGGTCGACGTAGGTGGCGTCAAGCTTGAAGACCAGATGGATCTGCGTGGCGCGCCCCTCGTGCTCAATGGCGCGGGCATCCGCTACAAGGCCATCTTCAAGGTCTACGCGGCCGGCCTCTACGTGGGCAAGAAGGTGTCGACGCCCGAGGAAGCACTGGCCGCGCCCGGACCCAAGCGCGTGGCCATCACGATGCTGCGCGACATCGACGCGAACGAGCTCGGCAAGCTCTTCACCAAGGGCGTGGAAGACAACTCGCCCAAGAGCGAGATGGTCAACCTCATTCCGGGCCTGCTGCGCATGGGCCAGATGTTCGCCGACCAGAAACAGTTGAAGACCGGCGACACCTTCACCATCGACTGGCTGCCCGGCACAGGCACGCTGATCACCGTGCGCGGCGTGCCCCAGCCCGATCCGATCAAGGAGCAGGCCTTCTTCAACGCGCTGTTGCGCATCTGGCTGGGCCCGAACCCGGCCGACTGGAAGCTGAAGGACGCGCTGCTCGGCAAGCAGTAGCTGGTGCTGCTACCGCGCGGCGGCCGGCGCCAACTCGGCCAGCGAATCGACGAAACCGTCGGCATCCACGCCGCGCACCGGCTCGCCGTGGTTGTAGCCGTAGGTCACCAGCACCACGGGACAACCCGCCGCACGCGCGGCGCGCGCGTCGTTGCTCGAGTCGCCGACCATCAGCGTGCGCTCAGGTGCCGTGCCCATCGCCTCGCAGGTCTTCAAGAGCGGCAGCGGATCGGGCTTCTTGCGCTCGAAGGCGTCGCCGCCGAACACAAGCTCGAAGAAGCCGTCGAGCCCCTTGTCGGCCAGCAGCGGCTTGGCGAACGAGGTCGGCTTGTTGGTGAGGCACGCCAGCCTCAGGCCCTGTGCGCGCAGCGCTTTCAGCCCTTCGATCACGCCGGGGTACACCGCCGAATGCCGCCCGTTGATGGCGAGGTAGTGATGCTGGTAACGCTCCCAGGCCCGGTCGAACAGCGCACGCGCCTTCGCGTCGGCCTCCGCGGCATCGGCGACGGCCGGCCCCATCACGTGCACGAGCGCGGAATGGATCAGGTGCTCCGAGCCCTTGCCCACCATCGTCTCGATGGCGGAAGGCGCCACGTGCGGCAGCGAGAGATCGTCGAGCATGCGGTTGAGCGAGGCGGCGAAGTCGCCCAGCGTGCCGACCATGGTGCCGTCGAGGTCGACGATGGCGGCGTCGAAGCGGGTGCGGGAGAAGCTGATGGAGTTCAAGGACGCGCGAGCAGAGTTTCGAGGGATTCCCGGCACTCTATCCGAGCAGCACCCAAACCTCAGTGCCGCCGGAATCCAGCCCGCAACGACTGCCCGCCTCCCGGCGTGGTCGAAGGCGGCCTCCGCCTCAGCCGCCCTCCTCGACGAAAGCCTCCTCGCGCTTGGAGCGTATGGACGGCAGCAGCACGATCAGCAGCAGGATGAGCGCGGCGACCAGCAGGCCCGCCGAGATCGGCCGCGACACGAACACGCTCCAGTCGCCGCGCGACAGCAGCAGTGCGCGGCGCAGGTTCTCCTCCATCATCGGCCCGAGGATCAGCCCCAGCAGCAATGGCGCCGGCTCGCAGCCCAGCTTGATGAAGGTGTAGCCCACCACGCCGAAGATCGCGACCAGCCAGATGTCGAAGACGTTGTTGTTGGTCGAGTAGACGCCGATGGCGCAGAACAGCACGATGGCCGGGAACAGCCACCGGTAGGGAATCGTCAGCAGCTTGATCCACAGCCCGATGAGCGGCAGGTTCAGGATCACCAGCATCAGGTTGCCGATCCACATCGAGGCGATCAGGCCCCAGAAGAGCTCCGGATTGCTGGTCATGACCTGCGGGCCGGGCTGGATGTTGTGGATGGTCATCGCACCGACCATCAACGCCATCACCGGATTGGGCGGAATGCCCAGCGTGAGCATCGGAATGAACGAAGTCTGCGCGCCCGCGTTGTTGGCGGCTTCAGGGCCCGCAACGCCGCGGATGTTGCCTTTGCCGAAGGTGACCTCGCCCGGCTTGAGCTTGATCTTCTTCTCCAGCGTATACGCGGCGAAGGCCGACAGCAGCGCACCGCCGCCTGGCAGGATGCCCAGGGAGGAGCCCAGCGCCGTGCCGCGCAGCACCGCGGGGAGCATGCGCCGGAAGTCTTCCTTCGTCGGCATCAGGCCCGAGACCTTCGCCGTGAACACCTCCCGTTCGTCCTCCGGCCTGGCCAGGTTGGCGATGATCTCGCCGTAGCCGAACACGCCCATCGCGATGGCGATGAACCCCAGGCCGTCCGTGAGTTCGGGGATGTCGAAGCTGTAGCGCGCAACGCCGGAGTTGACGTCGGTGCCCACCAGTCCGAGCAGCAGACCCACCATGATCATGCAGATCGCCTTGAGCAGCGAGCCCGAGGCCAGCACCACGGCGCCGATGAGGCCCAGGATCATCAGCGAGAAGTATTCGGCCGGGCCGAACTTGAAGGCGATCTCCGTCAGCGGAGGCGCGAATGCGGCCAGGATCAGAGTGCCCACGCAGCCTGCGAAGAACGACCCCAGGCCGGCCGCGGCAAGCGCCGGCCCTCCCCTGCCCTGCTTGGCCATCTGATGGCCGTCGATCACAGTGACCACGGAAGACGATTCGCCCGGCAGGTTCACCAGGATCGCGGTGGTCGAGCCGCCGTACTGCGAGCCGTAGTAGATGCCGGCGAGCATGATCAGCGCCGCCACCGGCGGCAGCGCATAGGTGGCGGGCAGCAGCATGGCGATGGTGGCCGTCGGGCCGATGCCGGGCAGCACGCCGATCAGCGTGCCTAGCAGGCAGCCGATGAATGCGTACAGGATGTTCTGCAGCGATACGGCCGTTGCGAAGCCGAGCGAGAGGTTGTTGATCAGGTCGGTCATGGCGCCTTCTCCCTTCAGCCGCTGATGAAGGTCGGCCAGACCTGAAACTGCAGCTTCAGCCCGACGATGAAGGTGAGGTAGCTGCCCACGGCCAGCACGGTCGCGAGGATCAGCGAAAGCTTCATCGAGAAGTTCGCCCCCGCCATGCAGGCGACGACGACGAGCGCGTAGATCGCGACGATCAGACCCATGGCCGGCAGCCCGATGTTGTGCAGGCCCGCCAGCAGGACTCCGAACAACAGGTTCGCGCCGATGATGAAGCCCAGCGGCTTCCATGCGATCTTTCCTACGGGATCTCCATCGGCGGTCTTCATGGTGAATGCGCTGGCGACCACCACCAGCCCCAGCACCGTCAGCAGCGTGCCGATGATCAGCGGGAAATAGCCGGGGCCCATGCGGGCCGCGCTGCCGACGTTGTAGTTGTTGGCCCCGATCGCGAAGGCCGCTCCGACGCAAGTGAACATGAGGCCGGAGAAGAAAGTCTTCTGGCTCTGGATCCGCATAGGCAATTTCTCTTTCCGATGAATGGATTTCGCCGCGCGCACCGCCGCAGGACAACGGCGCCGGACAAGGAGGATGCGTGCAACGGGCAGCGCGGAGGCGCGATGCCTCCTGGTCAGGTTGCAGACAGGTACCTCATGCTATGAGGTTTAATAGATCATGTTGTGAGTAATTACCCCATGCGTCTTCCGGGGGCGCTGCTACATTGGCCGCTTCGACACATGACACCAACAAGACGTCAATGGCCAGCCAACCGCGCAGCATCGAGAAGCACCAGCTCGAGGCGCTTTCCGACTTCAGATTCAGGCTGCGCAGCTTCCTGCGCTTCAGCGAGGACGCCGCGCGCGCCGAGGGCATCACCGTGCTGCAGTACCAGCTGATGCTCCACACCCAGGCCTTCCCGGGCCGGGAATGGGCGACGGTCAGCGAGATCGCCGAGCGCCTGCAGGCTCAGCTTCACGGCGTGGTCGCGCTCGTCTCGCGCTGCGAGGAAGCCGGCCTTGTCAAGCGAAAGCCCAGCACCACCGACCGGCGCCAGGTCGAGGTTCATCTGCTGGCAGCCGGGCGCAGGAAGCTGGAAAAGCTCGCGCTTCTGCACCAGGGGCAGATTGCCGATCTCACGGAGGTCGTTGCGCTTGTTGGAAAGGCCCGTAAATAGCCCTCGGTATCGGTTTTCAGCGGAGTCCGAGTTCAGCTGTCGTGCGGCGATCGTGCCTCGCCGGGGTTTTCAAACTGTTTCAAGAACCGTAGTTGCCACGCCTCGGAAACTTTTCGGGGCCTTTTGCACACCTATGACGCATTGTTTGAAAAACCCAACAACGAGGAACACTCCATGCGTCTCACGACGAAGGGCGGCTTCGCCTTGACGGCCATGATCGATGTCGCGATGCGCGAGCAGGATGGCCCGGTGCCACTGGCGTCGATCAGCAAGCGCCAGCACATTGCCCGCTCGTCGCTCGAACTCCTGTTCAGCAAGCTGCGCCAGCATGCGCTGATCAAGGCGACACGCGGACCGGGCGGCGGCTACACCTTGACGCGCAGGGCATCCGAAATCACGGTGGCGGACATCCTTGCCTCGGTCGACGGCCAGCCGCTGTCCGACGCCGAAGACTCGTCGAAGAAGGGCGAGGCCGGCGGCAAGGGCTGCTATTCCACCGAGGCGCTGTGGGCCTCCGCCAAGCATCACGTGATGGAGTTCCTGGGCTCGGTCACGCTGCAGAGCCTGGTCGAAGACCAGCTCGCCAAGGGTGTACGCGTGGAGCACGAGCCGTCGCAGCCGAAGAGGAAGGAAGCCCCGCTGAGCCCCGCCGCATTGCCGCTGCGCGTGAACGCACCCAATTCTGTGTTCGCGTGGAACGGCGTCTTCGCCAAGCGCTGAAGAACACTGCAACAACGCTCTCCTGACGATGCCCCGCTGGCTGCTGTCGCTGCTGCTCGTGCTCGCACTGGGCTGCCAGAGCTTTGCCGCTCTGGCCCAGTCGCACGAGGCGGCGATGGCGCCGGTCGTCGCCGGGCTCCAACCGTCGAGCCCCAGCCCCAATTGCGAGGCACCGGCCGAGCCGTTCAGCACGCTGGAAGAGCGCTCGCCGGCCACCGAACTCGCGCCGGACCTCTCCGAAATCTGCGGACTGCGCAACGCCACGTTGCACCACACCGCGTGGCGTGACGCGCCACCGCCGCAGCACTCTCACACGCCCGCATCCCGCGTGCCACCGGTTCCACTGAAACCGCCGCGCATGCGCATCGCGGCCTAGGCGAGAGAGGGTGCGGGTCCGTCCGCATCTCTTTCCTTTTCCACTTTCACGAATCCTCGCGATGCGCGACGTGCGGGCCACTGTGCCCACGCGTCGCGTTCGTCGTCGTCCCGCGCGGGCGTGTCCGGCGCGGGCATCCAACCCCATTCACCCAATCGATTCCTGTCATTCATGAGCGAACTCTCACTGATCATCTTCGGCGCCTGCCTCCTGCTGCTTTACCTGGCTTGGCGCGAACGCCTCGTCTCGAACCACCGCGATGCCGGCCTGCTCGCCGGCGTGGCCGCCTTCGCGGGCGTGGCGGGCATCGTGTCGCTGGCGGTGTGACGGCGCCGCAAGCTGCCCGGCGGCGACGCTGGATCGCCGCCGGGCTCGCCGTCGCGGCAGCGGCAGGCGCCTGCACCGACGGCTATCCCACCAGGGATGCGCCCGCTGCCGGCGACATGAGCGCCGCGGAGCACGTCCACGCGCTCAACGACATGCTGCGCCACGAGGCGCGCAGCATGGACGCGAGGCTGACGCTGGCGACGCCGTGCATCCTGCGGCTCGCGACCACCGCGCCCGGCGCGCACGAATCCACCGCCTCGCTGCGGCTGGAGACGCTGCACATCGCCTTCTCGGTGGACGAGCGCTACCGGGTGAACCTGGCCCCGGCCGCCAACCTGCCGGCCGCGCGCGACCACCGATTCGTGGTGGACGGCTGGCAGGACGCGGTCGCGTTCCGCTCGCACCTGCAGCAGCTGCAGATGGCCTGCGTGGCGTCGAAGGACTGAAGCGGGATTTCCTTGCGATGCGCATTGCGGGTTTGCGCATCTCGTTCGGCAACCGGATGAACGCCACTGAATTGCCAGTGGCGCCATCCGGAGATTGCCTTGGTTTTCCTTCCCGCTCACCGCCGCGCGGCCTGCGTCCGCCTGTCCGACATCGCATTCACGCTGCTCGCCATCCTGGCGATCGGCGCGCTGGTCCCCGCCTGCGGGGGCAACAGCCACAACCACAACACCGGCAGCAACAACAAGGCCTCCGTGCGACAGCCGGCGCACGCGGCCTCTTCGACAGCCCAGCCGGACCCGCAGGCCCCACGTGACTGCACCGTCACCTTCGAGGGCGACTCGATCCTGCACGGCGGCTACGCCGCCAACAGGCGCTTCGACGAGCCGCCCGCCGCGATGCTCAAGCGCCTGCGCCCCGCCTACACGGTGATCGACAACAGCGAGCCGGGCGCCACCGCCACCCGGCGCGCGCCGGCGTTCTCCACGGCGCCGCTCACCACGCATTTCGTGGTGCTGCAGCACGGCATCAACGACGCGATGTCCGGCCAGCCCTACGAGCCCGCGCTGCGCCGCATGGTCGCGCATGTGCAGGCCGAGGGGCGCACCCCGGTCATCACCGGGCTCAGCCGGCAGCCGCTCACCGCGACGGGCAGGGACGAGGCCGACGCCATCGCCCGCAGGGTGGCCGGCGAGACGGGGGCGCTCTTCGCCGACTGGGGCGCCGTGACCTTCAAGCCCGCCGAGATGGCCGACGTGCTGCATCCCGCGCCTGCCTACAGCGAACGGCTGGTCGGGCGCATCGTGCTCATGCTGGACAAGGCCGCGCCCGAATGCCGGGCCTGACGCCCGGATTTTTCGGCGCGCCATTACGGGTTTTGCGGGCCTCGTCCGGCAAGGGAGTGCATTCACCCGAGACCGAAAAGAGGAGCCGCCTCCCCATGCTTCAGAACCCCCGTCATCGCTTTCAGGCACCGCCGCCCTCGGCGTGCCCCCGGGAGAGCGTCCGATGAGCACCGGCAGCCTCGGCCTCGTGGTCGCCGCCTGCTTCGCCCTCGGCGCCGCCTGGCTCGCCGGCAAGACGCTCTCGACCCGCGCCAACGGCACGCCGATGCCCCAGCTCGCCGCCCGGCAGGAAGCAGCCGCCGCGCGCGAACGCATCGACCTGCGCCAGCCGCTGCGCGCGCTCGCCACAACGCCCACCACGCATGGCGAAACCCTGGCGCAGCGCGGCATCGGGCTCGACCTCGCCTTGCCGGACGCCGCGCTCACGGTAGTAGCCATCGCCGGCGACCTGCCGCTGCTCGTGTCTCACATCGCCGACGCCGCGGCCGCGACCTTGCCGCGGGGCGCCACGCTGCATGTGCTGGCGCGCGCCGAAGGACACCAGGCGGTGGTGAGCCTGCGCGAAGCCGACATTTCCACCGGCACCGCGCCCCGCCTCTCGCAGGCCTTCGAGACCGGCATCGGCCGACCCACGTCGTCCCTGGCCCATGCCTGCCAGGCCATCGCCGCACGCCACGGTGCGCGCATCTACACCGCGCCCTCGCCGCTGGGCGACGGTTGCCTCACGCTGCGGTTTCCGCTGTACGGCGTCCGCGCCGCGCGTGCGCCGAAAGGGCTGCTCTGATGCCCGCCGGACGGCTCGTCGACGGCTGCTGCCTCGGCGCGGCGGTGGCCGGCCTCGCGCTCTCGGTCGGCCTGGGCCGCTGCGGGCAGGGCCGCGCGGGCGCCACGGCCCTGTCCACGCTCGCGCCCATCATGCAGACCCGCAGCCACCGGCTCCAGACGGGGTGTCCTGCCGGGGCGAAACGCCGTTCGCCAGCGCCAACGCAGTGAGATAGATTCATGCCTGCCGCACTCGCCGCGTTCCCGAACGACTTTTCCTCGCCCTCCTCCATGCCGGACGACCGTCCTCCTTCGCGCAGCGTGGAAAGCCTCTACGGCGACCACCACGGCTGGCTGCTCGGCTGGCTGCGCCGCAAGCTGGGCCACCCGGGCGACGCCGCCGACCTGGCGCAGGACACCTTCGTGCGCGTGCTGGGCCGCCCGCGCGACATCGACGAGGTCCGCGAGCCCCGCGCCTGGCTCACCACCATCGCGCACGGGCTGGTGGTCGACCACGTGCGCCGCCGAACGCTGGAGCGCGCCTGCCTGGAGGCGATCGCCGCGCTGCCCGAGCCGCAGGCGCCCTCGCCCGAGGCGCAGATGCTGCTGGTCGAATCGCTGGTGCGCATCGACGCGATGCTCGACGGGCTGCCGTCCAAGGCGCGCAGCGCCTTTTTGCTCTCGCGGCTCGACGGCCTCGGCTATGCGGAGATCGCGCAGCGACTCGATGTGAGCCTGAGCTCCGTAGAAAAATACATGGCCACCGCCATCCGTCACTGCCTGGCGCTGAAATGATGAAACTCCCCCAGGCTTCGCGCACTTCGTGTCGCTTCTCCTCCCCCCTCGCCGGGGGCAGCACCGGCGGCCCGGCAGAGCCGGTTCCGCGGTGTTCCTGGCTTTGGCCGAGACTATTTCGTGCGACCGGGATCACGGGAAGTGCGCAGAGCCATCCAGAATGAAAGCCGCATTTCCTTCCACCCCGCTAACCGGCGACGGCACGGCCACGGCCGCCGAGCTGCTCGACCAGGCCATCGCCTGGGCCGTGCGGCTGGGCTCCGGCAGCGCCGACGAGAAGACCCATGACGAATGCGGCGCATGGCGCGCCGCGCATCCCTCGCACGAGCAGGCCTGGCAGCAGGTGCAGGCCGTGGAAGACACCTTCCGCCAGGTGCCGCGCATGGGCGAGGCGGGCGGCGCGCTGGCCCACGGCGCGCTGCAGGCGGCCACCCGCCTGCGGGCCCAGCAGGGCCGCCGCCGCGCGCTCGGGGTTCTGGGCGTGATGGGGCTGGCCGTCACGGGCGGCATGGCCGGCCTCTTCGTCTGGCGCGAGCAGCCATGGGAGAGCCGCACCGACTACGCCACCGCCGTGGGCGAACGCAAGCGCGTGACGCTGGCCGACGGCACCGAGCTGAACCTCAACACCGGCTCCGAGGTGCAGGTGATCTTCTCGCCGCGCCGCCGCCGCATCTTGCTGCGGCGCGGCGAGCTCTTCGTGCGCACCGGCGCGGACGACGGCTCGCTGCTCGGCCACCGCGCATTCTGGGTCGAGACGCCGCACGCGCGCTTCGAGGCGCTGGGCACGCGCTTCGGCGTGCGCGAGCAGGACGACCAGACGCGGCTGTCGATGACCGAGGGCCGCGTGGCCATCCACACCACCGTCGACGCACAGCCGGTAGTCGCCCAGGCGGGAGACGGCTACATCGTGCGCGGCGGCGCGGCACAACCGCCCCAGCGCATCGTGGACCGCAGCTTCGAGCCCGACGCCTGGACCGACGGCGCGCTGGTGGCGCGGCAGATGAGGCTCGATGCCTTCATCGCCGAGCTGGCGCGCTACCACGCCACACCGCTGCTCTGCGACGCGGATGCGGCATCGCTGCGCGTGTCGGGCGTCTTCCAGCTCAGCGGCCCCGACCCCGTCGGCCGCGCGCTGGAGGCGCTGGTACGCACACTGCCGGTCCGGCTCGACCGCGGCACTGGAGGCACATTGACTGTCGCGCGACGTTGAGACGCCTTTCTCCGGACCGCCATCCCGGGTTCTGGCGGTTCCGGCAGACAAGGCCCACCCTGCTCTCCGCGCTGCTGCTGGGTATCGCGGCGGGATGGGCTGCGCCCATGAATTCCGCGCGCGCGCAGGCGCAGCCGGCGGATGTTCCGGCGCGCGCCAGCTTCGACATTCCGGCCGGCGCACTGGAAGACGCGCTCAGCAGCTTCGCGCGGCAGGCCGGCATCACGCTCTCCTTCGATCCGGCGCTGGTGCGCGGAAAGAATGCCGCCGCCATACAGGGCCGCCGAACCGTGGCCGAGGGCCTGGCCGAGCTGCTCTCGCCGCACCGGCTCGAAGCCGTGCCCGGCACCAGCGGCGCCTATGCGGTGCGCCAGGCCACGGGCACGCCCGCAGCGGTCTCCGGGCCCAACGCCCTCCTGCCCACGCTCACCGTCAACGCGCCGGGCGAGCGCGCCGACGGCCAGGTCGAAGGCTACGTGGCGCAGCGCAGCGCCACGGCCACGCGCACCGACACGCCACTGCTGGAAACCCCGCGCGCCGTCACCGTGGTCACGCGCGCGCAGATGGACGACCAGGCCGTGCACACCGTCGAGCAGTCGCTGCGCTACTCGGCCGGCGTGCTTACCGAAGTCGCGGGCTACGACACGCGCTTCGCCTCGCTCACGGTGCGCGGCTTCGCGCCGGCCGAGTACCTCGACGGCTTCAAGCTCCCCACCAACAGCTTCGCCACGCGCTGGCTGGTGGAGCCGCAGGCGCTGGAGCGCGTCGAGCTGCTGAAGGGGCCGGGCGCGGTGTACGACCCGTCGGCGCCCGGCGGGGCCATCAACATGGTGTCCAAGCGGCCCTCGGCGGAGGCGGTGCGCGAGGTGAGCGTCTCGTTGGGCAACCGCAACCGCCGGCAGGGCAGCTTCGACATCGGCGGCGCGATGAACGCGGACGGCAGCCTCCTCTTCAGGCTCAACGGCGTGCTGCGCAACAGCGACGGCCAGACCGACTACTCCCGCGACGACCGCAGCTTCATTGCGCCCTCGCTCACGTGGATGCCCTCCGCGCGCACCAAGGTCACGCTGATGGCGGAGGCCACGCGCGACCGCACCACGCCCAAGAGCATCTGGCCGCAGGGCGCGCTCATCACGCCCAACCCCTGGGGCAGCATTCCGCGCGAGCGCTACATCGGCGAGCCCGGCTACGACCGCTACAACCGCGACGCGTTCTCGCTCACCTACCTCTTCGAACACCAGCTCAGCGACAACTGGACGCTGCGGCAGAACGCGCGCCACGCCAGGCTCGACATCGACTACCGGCAGGTCTACGGCACCGGCTTCCAGAGCGACCTGCGCACGCTCGACCGCATGGTGATGCGGGTCGACGAGAGAAACCGCACCAGCACGCTCGACACCCAGGTCGAAGGCCGCTTCAGCACCGGCGCCGTCTCGCACACGCTGCTGATGGGCATGGAGTACCAGCGGCAGGCCAGCTCGCAGCAAGGCGGCATCGGCCCGGCGCCCTCCATCGACGCCTTCGCGCCGGTGTACGGACAGCCTGTATCAGACCCGCCCGTGAACGGACTGGGCGACAACAGCATCACGCAGCGCGGCTTCTACGTGCAGGACCAGATGCGCAAGGGGCCGTGGTCGCTGGGTCTCACGGTGCGGCAGGACCGCGCGCGCAGCAGCGTCAACCGGCTGGTGAGCTCGTCCTTCGGCATCGACACGAACACCAAGACCACCTACAACGCGGGCCTGCTGTATCTCGCGCCGAACGGGCTGGCTCCCTACTTCAGCTACGCGACCTCGTTCACGCCGCTGCCGGGCGCCATCCCCAACGGCACCCTGCTCAAGCCCGAGCTGGGCCGCCAGTTCGAGGCGGGCCTGAAGTACCGGCCGCCCGGCATCGACGCGCTCTTCACCGTGTCGGTCTTCGACCTGCGCAAGAGCAACTCGCCCGTCTTCGACCCGTTCGTCATCGGCCCGGTCTCGCAGATCGGCGAGGTGCGCACGCGCGGCCCCGAGTTCGAGGCGCGCGCCGCGCTCACGAAGCAGCTCAAGCTGGTGGCCAGCTACACGCTGCTCGACGCCAAGGTCACGCAGAGCCTGAACCCGGCGGAGATCGGCAAGCAGCCGCTGAACACGGCGCGCCAGACCGCCTCGCTGTGGCTGGACTACCGCTTCGGCAGTCCCGCGCTGAAAGGCTGGAGCGTGGGCGGCGGCATACGCCACGTCGGCAAGGTGCCGGCCAGCACCGACAACAGCAGCTACAACCCGCCCTACACGCTGGTGGACGCGGCGCTGCGCTACGAGCAGGGCCCCTACAGCTTCGCGCTGAACGCCACCAACCTCACCGACAGGAGCTACGTCGCGGGCAACGGCCAGTACTTCGGCCAGCGGCGCGCGGTGCAGGCGAAGTTCACCTACCGCTGGTAGCAACGGCCGCAGCTCGCCGTTCCCTTGTTGCGTTCGCAACGCTGCATTGCTTGCGGGAAAGCACAGGCGCCGCTTGCGCGCCCCGTCCCTAGACTGAATCGCGCAGCGTGCTGCGATTTCGAAAGGGAGCAAACAGATGAGCATTCGAAGACTGCGCCAGCTCGCGCTGGCCATGGGACTTGCATCGCTTGCCGCTTGCGGCGGCGGTAGTGGCGGGTCGAACGGCTCGTTCCTGCCGTTGCCCGGAACGGGCGCGGGAACGGCGCCTCCATCGACGACGGGGGGCACCGCCGGCGACGCGTCCGGTGGTAGCGCAGGAACCACGGCAACAACGACGACAGCGTCGACCACGGGCTCCGACGGATCGAATCCTTCCGGGCCCGCCGCCTTCGCCAGGCAGCCGCTGGCGAACTACGTCAACATCATGCGCGGCGCCAATTCGAGCGGCGACTTCACGCGGGGCAACACCTTCCCCGCCATCGCGGTGCCCTTCGGCTTCAACTTCTGGACACCGATCAATCGCAACGACAACAACTGGTTCTATCAATTCCACACCAGCACCGGCGAAACCTCCGACGGCGCGCTCATCAAGACGATCCAGTCCTTCGCCGCGGTGCACGAACCCAGCCCGTGGATCGGCAACAGGCAGTCGCTCGCGATCATGCCCATCGGCGACCTGGGCAGGCTCAATCCGGACAACCGCGCACAGACCTACTCGCGGGCCAAGGAAGTCGCGCACGCCCACTACTACAGCGTGATCTTCGACAACGGCATCCGCACCGAGATCACGCCCACGGACCATGCGGCCTACTTCCGCTTCACCGCGCCTGCCGCCATGCCGACCTCCACGGTACTGTTCGACCGCTTCGCCGGCGAGGGCTCCGGCAACCTCTCGGTCGACACGGCCGCCAATGCGGTATCGGGCACGGTGGACAACAACGGCGACAAGAACGCGCCGCTCATGTACTTCTACGCGAAGTTCGACGCGCCCATCACCGCGTCGAAGAACATCGACACCGACAGCATCAAGACCTGGGTGCAGTTCGCGACGCCGGACGGTGCGAAGGTCGTGGGCATGAAGATCGCCACCTCCTTCATCAGCGTCGACCAGGCGAAGGACAACCTCGCGCAGGAGATCGGCGACAGGAGCTTCGACGACGTCCGGCAGCTGGCGGCCGCGGCGTGGGACGACAAGCTCAACACGGTCCAGGTGGAAGGCGGCACGGAAGATGCCAAGGCCTTCGAGCAGAAGAAGATCACGCTCTACTCGAACATGTACCGGGCCTTCCTGTACCCGAACTCCGCCTGGGAGAACGTGCGCGATGCGGCGACCGGCAAGGGCTCGCCGACCTACATGAGCCCCTACCTCCCCGGCACGCCGAAAAGGCAGGGAAAGATCTGGGTCAACAACGGCTTCTGGGACACCTACCGCACCACCTGGCCGCTCTATACGCTGCTCGTTCCACGCCAGGCGGGCGAGATGCTGGACGGCTTCGTCAACGCCTACAAGGACGGCGGCTGGGTGCCGCGCTGGTCGGGCCCCGACTACCGCGACAGCATGGTCGCCACCAGCTCCGACGTGATCTTCGCCGACGCCTACCTCAAGGGCGTGCGCAACTTCGACGCCGACGCGGCCTACGCCTCGATGCTGCGCAACGCCTCGGTCAACAGCACCGACGGCGCCAAGGGCCGCAAGGGCATGAACAAATCCGTCTTCTACGGCTACGTGCCCTCGGACACGATGTCGCGCGAGAGCGTGGCCTGGTCGCTGGAGGCCGACCTCAACGACTTCGGCATCGCCCAGATGGCCCAGGCGCTGAACAAGCCCGACGACCATGCCTACTACATGGACCGCGCGCTGAACTACACCCGCCTCTTCTCGGACAAGGGCGCGGGCGCCTGGGCCGGCAAGTGGTTCCGCGAGAAGGACAGCACCGGCCAATGGACCGACGACGGCACCACGCCCGACGACTGGGGCTACGGCTACACCGAGGGCAACGCCTGGTCGTACCAGTTCCTCGCGCCGCAGGACGGCCAGGGCCTGGCCAACCTGCACGGCGGGCGCGCGCAGCTCAAGGCCAGCCTCGACACCTTCTTCTCCGCGCCGACCTACCTGCAGCCCGGCAGCTACTGGACGGTGATCCACGAGATCAAGGAGGCCCACGTGGTCAGCCAGCTGGCGGGCGTCGGCCAGTACCAGCATTCCAACCAGCCGGTGCACCACTCGATCTACATGTACAACTACGCGGGCGCGCCTTCGCAGGGCCAGAAGTACCTGCGCGACGTGATGAGCAAGCTCTACACATCCGGGTTCGACGCCAACGGCCTGTCCGACGGCAGCGGCTACATCGGCGACGAGGACAACGGCGAGCAGTCGGCCTGGTACGTGTTCGGCGCCATGGGCTTCTACCCGGTGAGCATGGGCCGGCCCGAGTACGCGATCGGTGCGCCCTACTTCCCGAAGATGGTGGTGAGCCTGGAGAACGGCAAGCGCATTGTCATCACCGCCCCCGGCGTGAGCGACACCAACCGCTATGTGCAGAGCCTGCGCCTGAACGGCCAGCCGGTCACGCGCAGCTACCTGCTGCACAGCGAGATCGCCGACGGCGCGACGCTGGAGTTCGTCATGGGTGCGCAGCCCTCCTCGTGGGGCACGGGCGAGAACGACGTGCCGAGCTCGATCACGCAGGGCAGCGCGAAGCCCTCGCCGCTGAGGTCGCTGCTGCCCACCGGGGCCTACACGGTGTCGTCCAGCGCAACCGGCCAGCTGGCGAACGTGTACGACCGCAGCTCCGACACCGCCTGGCGGAGCACGTCGGCCAACGCATGGATCGAGGCCGACGCCGCCACGGGCCAGCCCGCCAGCGTGCCGAAGATCTACACCCTGACCTCCGGCACGCAGGACGCAGGGCAGGACCCGAGAAGCTGGAAGCTCAAGGCATCGAAGGACGGCGTCGCCTGGGTCACGCTCGACGAGCGCAGCAACGAGAGCTTCACATGGCGCCAGCAGACCCGCCCCTTCGCGCTGAAGGCGGGCACCGAGTCTTACAGCAAGTACCGCATCGAGTTCGACAACACCGGCACGATGACCGTGGCCGAGTTCGAACTGCTGGTGCAATGAAAGGAGAAAGGAGCCGCAAGGCGCGGCTCCGCTCAGGCCTGCTGCGCCTCGGTCAGCGCCTGGGCGGCCACCACCGCCTCGGTGCGGTTGCGCACGTTGAGCGCGCGGAAGATCGCCGCCAGGTGGATCTTCACCGTGCCCTCGCTGATGCCAAGGCTGCGCCCGATCAGCTTGTTGGGCTTGCCCTGCGACAGCAGCTGCAGCACCTCGACCTGCCGCTCGGTGAGCACGCTGCGCAGGTGCTCCAGCGTCTGGGTGCCGCCACCACCGCCACCACCGGTGCCGCGCACCATCGCCTCGGAGCCCGCCTGCTGCGCCATGCCGGCCACGATGCCGGGGGGCACTGCCGTCAGCATCATCGGCGGCACGTACACGCCGCCGGCCAGCACCAGCCGCACGGCCGAGAGCATCACGTCGGGAGAGTAGGCCTTGGGTATGAATCCGAGCACGCCGCGCTCGAGCGCGTTGCGCATGATGGCCGGGTCTTCGTAGCCCGACAGCACGATCACCGGCACGGCCGGATGGCGCTGGCGGATCTCGTCGATGTGGGCCTGGCCGTCGGCGCCGGGCATGTTGAGGTCGATCAGGGCCAGGTCGAGGTCGTCGGTGGCTCCGGCAAGCAATTCGTCGACGCTCATCGCCAGGACGAATTCGATGCCGGGCTCCAGCTCCGACAGCTTGGCTTTGACCGCCTCGATGACGAGCCGGTGGTCGTCGGCGATCAGTATTTTCATGATGTCTTTTCCCCGTATCCCAGCGTGCGAAGCACGGCAGACGCTGAAGATACCGGCGAAAGCCCCGCGCAGCAAGGCCGGCGGCCCCACCAACGGCATAGACCCCAAGCGGTATGGCGCCCCTTGCAAGCCCTTTGAAAGAATGGCCGCCTACTCGAAGGAACCGGGGACATGGGCATGTGCCATCGCTGCAGACGCCGGTGCAAGGCATCCTTCGCAACGCATGAATGAGCGGGCCCGCCCATGGCCCGCCTTCTCGACTGTTTCTCCAGCTTCATCTCATCCGGCCTCGCGCTGGATGCGTCCATCGCGTCCGGCGCGCCACTGCTGCCGCACGATGCGGCGCAGCAACGGGCCCGCCAGCAACTCGACGCGGCACGCGCCGCCGCCGAGGCCGCCGGCACGCCCGCCGCGCAGATCGAGTCGGCCTCCTTCGCCATGGTGGCCTGGATCGACGAGATCCTCGCGCGGCACCCGGACGCGGCCGGCGCGACAGGCACCGCCGCTCCCCTGCAGGTGCAGCTATTCAACTCCAACAACGCCCACAGCGAGTTCTTCCACCACCTCTCGACCCTGGGCCCCGACGACGACGCGGTGCGCGAGGTGTACTGGCACGCGCTGGCGCTCGGCTTCAGGGGACAGTACTACTTCGAGGACGGCGACCATGGCGAACTCGGCAAGCTGAAGGACCTGCACGGCCGCCAGCTGCTGCTGCGCCCGCTGTCCATGGGCAGCCTGCTGCAGGACCACATCGCGCCGCAACCCTACGAGGCGCCCGACCCGCGCGGCCCCAACGACACGCGCCGGCGCGACCGCACCCTGCTGCTCGGCGCCGCCGCCCTGGCCTTGGCGCTGCCGCTGCTGTACATGCCGTGGCTGTGGTCCGGCGGCCCGCCAGCGGCCGCCACCGGCCTGGCCCAGCGTGTCGAGCAGCACCTGCAGGCTTTCGCCTGCGCCGACCTCACGGCCAGCGTCGACCACGAGGGCCGCACGCGGGTCACCGGCTTCGTCTCGCAGCCCGGAGACCTGCCGCGCGTCGAGCACGAAGTGAGCGCCCTGCCCGGCGTGAAGTCGCCGCGCTTCGACATCGGACTGCGCGTGTGGCCGCATTGCGAGGTGTTCGCCATCCTCAAGCCCTACCAGGCGCGCAACACCGAGAAGGCCTACGGCCTCGATGTGAGCGCGCCCACGACCCGCGACGGCCGCCTGCGCGAGGGCGACAACGTGCGCGTGCAGGTGACCGCGCCGCGCCACGACAGCTACATCTGGGTCGACTACTACACGGCCGACGGCTCCGTCATGCATCTCAACGCCGGGCAGCAGCCTACGCGGCTGCACGCGGGCGAGGTCCTGGAGATAGGCCGCGACATCCCTTCCAGCTGGCTGGTGAGTCCGCCCTTCGGCAGCGTGCTGATCACCGTCCTTTCGTCGCCCACGCCCCTCACCGAAACCGCCGACCGGCCGCCCTTCGAGCTCGCCTCCGCCTACCTGCTGAGGTTGCGCGAGTCGCTCGCGGCCAGCAAGAACAGCGACCGGCTGATCGCCGACTTCGTCTTCCTGGAGACCGTCTCGCGATGACCGGCCTGCTGCTGTCGCCCGCCGACCGCTTCTGGCTGCTGCTGGCGCTGTGCCTGCTGGGCTTCGGCCTGCTGTACGCGGTGGTGCGCGATGCCGGCCGGGGCGCGCGCCGGCGCGGGCTGCGCAAGCGCCTCGCCGCGCTGGCCGAACCGGCGGCCGATGCCGGCGGAACCGCACTGGCCGTCGACACGCTGAAGGAAAGCATGACGCGGGCGCAGCAGGCCATGCGCCGCGCGCCATGGGCCAGGCCCTCGGCGCCGGTGCCGTGGTTCCTCTTCTTCGGCGATGCATCGGCCAACCTCGCGGGGCTGCTCGCGACCGCGCACGCCGAACGCACGGACGCCGCATCCGGTGCCGCCTGGTGGCACTGGTGGCTGACCCATCGGCTGGTGGCTATCGAGATCGATGCGGGCGCGGTCGGCGACAAGGCGGGCACGCCGCAGTCGCGCAGCCTCTGGCTTCACTCACTGCTTGCGCTGGCCGAGCGGCGCGACCGCCTGCCGCTCAACGGCCTCGTGGTGGCCGTGGCCGCCGGCGACCTTCTGGATGCCGACGCCACGGAGCTGAAGTCGCTCGCCGCGCGAACGCGCCGCCTGCTCGGCGAAGCCAGCGACGGCCTGCGGCTGCAGATGCCCACCTACCTCGTCGTGACCGGCCTCGAACGGCTGCCGGGCTATGCGACCCTGCGCGGAGCGCTGCCGCCCGAAGTGCTTGCGCAGGCACTGGGACACAGGCTGACCGATCCTTCAGCCTTCATCGAGACTCCGGCTGGCGAGCGGCTGGACACCGTGTTCGAGCCCATCGCTCAGCAGCTGCACGCGCTGCGCATGTCGCTGCTGCGCGAGCAGCCCGGCCCCACCGGCCGGCTCGCCATTCATGAGTTCGTGGAAGCGGTGCGCGCCCTGCAGCCGGGGCTGCGCCAGTTCGCGCAGGTGCTGTTCGAGAACCACAGCCGCGGGCCGCGCGCGCCGCGCTGGCGCGGCTTCTATCTCACGGCATCCGCGTCGGACGCGGCCGGCGGCGCCTTCGTGCACGACCTGTTCGAGCACTTCCTTCCCGTCGACCAGCCTTTGGTGCGGCCGGGAAGGCCGTCATGACCGGTAGCGCACGGGCTACCTGGCGTCCACGCGCATCGCACGCGCGCCGAAGGTCACATCGAGCGACTGCGCCTTGCCGGTAACCACCGGGCGCACCTCGCGCCATCGTGCGCGGTCGAGGTCGCGGTAGGCCGCCATCACGCCCATGGACTTCGCATCGGGCGGCAGGTTGAAGTCGAGCTTCTTCGTCTCGCCGGGCCGCAGCAGCACCTCTTCGCGCTGCACGAGCTCGGCGCCGAGCGTGGCCTGGTCCTTCTCGAACAGCGAGAAGAAGTCGGCGCCTTCGAAGGGGCCGGGCGACTTCAATGCATACACGCGCACCGTGAGCGGAGATGCGCGGCCGCGCGCATCGGGATTGGCGTCGGCGCCCGCGGTGAGCGTGACGGCCACCGTGGTGACCACGGGCTTCGCGGCGCATCCCGCAAGCAGAAGACCGGCTCCAGCAAGGCCAAGAACGGCGATGTGGCGCCGCGTTGCCGCGGCAAGGAAGCCCTCATAGGACGAATGGTGTGTACCCAGCGTGCGCATGCTATTCCCTTCGTTGCATTGACCGGTCAAGACGCATCTTTGATTATCACCAGCGAACTCCGATAGGCAACATGCTGAACAACGAACTCGCTGCAACACTGCTCGCGCCCATCGGCGATGCATCGCCGTGCGGCGACGATCTCGAGTACGACGCGGACTTCATGGCGCTGGTCGCGGACGCGCAGGGCAAGCCCGAGCAACAGTTCGGCGACACGGTGATCCCCGCGGTCGAGCCCGAGTGGCGCGAGGTGGGCGAGAAGGCCGGGAACATCCTGCGGCGCAGCAAGGACGTGCGCGCCGCCGTGCTGCTGCTGCGCGCCTCCACCCGCCTGCAGGGCGTGGAAGGCTTCGCCGCCGGCCTGCGGCTGCTCAACGGATTGCTCGACACCTTCTGGGACGGCATACATCCAAAGCTGGATGCCGACGACGACAACGACCCGACGATGCGCCTGAATGCGCTCGCGCCGCTGACCGACGAGACCATGGGCCTGCGCGACCTCTACGAGGCGCAGGTCGGCGTCGCGCGCGGCGTGGGGCCGATCCGCGTGCGCGACATCGCCATCGCGCACAACGCGCTCACCGCCGTGGGCGGCGAAGCCACCTACTCGATGGCGCAGGTGCAGGGCGGGCTGGAGGCCATCCAGTCCGAGCGGCCCGATGCCATCCAGGCAGCGCTGGGCGTGCCCGCGCTGGTGGAGCAGCTGAAGAAGCTCATCGCCGAGCGCACAGGCCGCGCCGATGCATTCGACCTCGACCCGCTGCGCTCCATCGCGCGCGTGCTGCAGAAGGCCTGCGCCTCCGCCAGCGGCTCGCCGGCAGATGCCGCCGCCGCGCAGGACTCCGGCGGCGCCGCGGCGGATGCACAAGCCAACGGTGCCGCGGCCGCGCGCCCCGCCGCCGCGCGCGGCGAGATACAGAACCGGCAGGACGCCGTGCAGATGCTCGACCGCGTGATCCGCTACCTGGAACAGGCCGAGCCAGGCAACCCCGCGCCGCTTCTGATCGAGCGCGCCAAGAAGCTCATCGGAGTGAGCTTCCTCGAGATCATGGCCAACCTCGCGCCGAACGCGATGGACACCATTGAAACGGTCACGGGCCGCCGTCCTTCCGAGTAAGCCCCGACCACCACCCCGCATCCGTCCCCATTCACACCCGCAAGGAGCATCTCCATGGCCAAGAGCAGTCAGAAATTCATCGCCCGCAACCGGGCGCCCCGGGTCCAGATCGAGTACGACGTGGAGCTCTACGGGGCGGAGAAGAAGGTGCAGCTGCCCTTCGTCATGGGCGTGCTGGCGGACCTCTCCGGCAAGCCGGCCGACCCGCTCGCGCCGGTGGCAGACCGCAAGTTCCTGGAGATCGACGTCGACAACTTCGACTCGCGCATGAAGGCCATGAAGCCGCGCGCGGCCTTCGCGGTGGAGAACTCGCTCACCGGCGAGGGCGACCTGAAGGTGGAGCTCACCTTCGAGAACATGGAAGACTTTTCGCCCGCCGCGGTGGCGCGCAAGGTCGGCGCGCTCAACAAGCTGCTGGAGGCGCGCACGCAGCTTTCGAACCTCGTCACCTACATGGACGGCAAGGGCGGCGCGGAAGAGCTGCTGGCCAAGGTGCTGGAAGACCCGGCCCTGCTGCAGACGCTGGCCGCGAGCAAGAAACCCGAGGACGGCAGCGCCCCCGCCGCCTGAGTCGACAACCATCAGAGCACACGAGGAGTAGATCACCATGGCCGAAGCACTCGAACAGAGCGCGCTGAAAGATGTCGCGTACGCTGGCAGCGACTTTTCGTCGCTGCTGCAGAAGGAATTCAAGCCGCGCAGCGACGAAGCCAAGAGCGCCGTCGAAGCCGCCGTGCTCACGCTGGCGCAGCAGGCGCTGGCCAACAGCACCATCATCGGCAAGGACGTGACCAAGTCGATCCAGGCCATGATCGCCGCGATCGACGCCAAGCTGACCGACCAGGTCAACAAGATCATCCACCACCCCGACTACCAGAAGCTCGAGAGTGCGTGGCGCGGCCTGCACTACATGGTGAACAACACCGAGACCGACGAGAACCTCAAGATCCGCGTGATGGACATCTCCAAGCAGGAGCTGGCCAAGAACCTCAAGAAGTTCAAGGGCGCGGCCTGGGACCAGAGCCCGATGTTCAAGAAGATCTACGAGCAGGAATACGGCCAGTTCGGCGGCGAGCCCTTCGGCGCGCTGGTGGGCGACTACCACTTCGACCAGAGCCCGCCCGACGTGGAGCTGCTCGGCGAGATGGCGAAGATCGCCGCCTCGGCGCACGCGCCCTTCATCACCGGCGCCAGCCCCAACCTTATGCAGATGGAGTCGTGGCAGGAACTCGCGAACCCGCGCGACCTGACCAAGATCTTCTCCACCCCCGAGTACGCCGGATGGCGCAGCCTGCGCGAGTCGGACGACTCCAAGTACATCGGCCTGTGCATGCCGCGCTTCCTGGCGCGCACGCCGTACGGCGCCAACACCAACCCGGTGGAGGAATTCGACTTCGAGGAAGACACCGCCGGCGCCGACCACAACAAGTACGCCTGGGCCAACGCGGCCTACGCGATGGCGACCAACATCAACCGCTCGTACAAGCTCTACGGCTGGGGCTCGCGCATTCGCGGCATCGAGTCGGGCGGCGCGGTGGAGAACCTGCCGCTGCACACCTTCCCGAGCGACGACGGCGGCGTGGACCAGAAGTGCCCCACCGAGATCGCCATCAGCGACCGCCGCGAGGCCGAGCTCTCGAAGGCGGGGCTGCTGTCGATGATCCACCGCAAGAATTCCGACTTCGCGGCCTTCATCGGCGCCCAGTCGCTGAACAAGCCGGCCGAGTACGACGACCCCGACGCCACCGCCAACGCCAACCTGGCGGCGCGCCTGCCCTACCTCTTCGCCTGCAACCGCTTCGCGCACTACCTGAAGTGCATCGTGCGGGACAAGATCGGCAGCTTCAAGGAGCGCGAGGACATGCAGCGCTGGCTCAACAAGTGGATCATGAACTACGTGGACGGCGACCCCGCCAACTCCTCGGAGATCACCAAGGCCCAGAAGCCGCTGGCCGCCGCCGAGGTGGTCGTGGAGGAAGTGGAAGGCAACCCGGGCTACTACACCTCCAAGTTCTTCCTGCGCCCGCACTACCAGCTGGAGGGCCTCACCGTCTCGCTGCGCCTGGTGTCGAAGCTTCCCTCGGCCAAGGGGGGCGCCTGAAGCACCGGAAGGAAGAAGAAGAAAAAGAGAAGAAGAAAAGAAAGCTCGGAACGGGCCGTTTTTTCTTGAAATTCCCGATCCCATTTCGTTCTATCCACAGCTGCCGGGGACCGGCCCCGCCGACAAGCCTCCGGCAGCACAAGCATCCGTCTCGATCATCAACAGCAACTGCCCGAACGCAATCGGGTTCCAAGGAGTAGGAACATGTCTTCTGACTTTCACATCAAGCTCGACGGCGTCAAGGGCGAGTCTTCCCACAAGGACCACAAGGACGAGATCGAGATCTCGTCGTGGACCTGGAACGTGAGCAATTCGTCGGGCGCAGGCTCCGGCGGCGGCTCGGGCAAGGGCAAGGCCACGCCCGGCGAGTTCCACTTCACGCACGTCTACGACAAGGCCTCCCCGGTGCTGGCCAAGAACTGCGTGAGCGGCAAGCACTTCAAGGACATGGTCCTGACCTGCCGCAAATCGGGCGAAGGCCAGCAGGAGTACCTGAAGGTCACGCTCAAGGAAGTGTTCATCTCCATGGTCGGCCCCGGCGGCGCCCAGGGCGGCGACGTGCAGGAGCAGGTGTCGTGCTCGTTCAAGGACATCGAGTTCGCCTACAAGGCCCAGGACGACAAGGGCGCGGCCGGCGGCGAAGTCAAGTTCGGCTGGAACGTCGCGACCACCGAGACGCGCTGACGGACGACGGACCCGCCGGGCACGGCATCGGGCGCGCCAGTGCCCGGTGCGGTTCCCACGCGTCCTCACCGGAGCAATGCAATGGCATTCAGCACCCCACTCATCGGCAAAAGCGGCGCTCTGCTCACCGCCTACAACATCGACTGGTCGGTAGGCCGGATCGGCTCCAACACGCGTGAAGACGTGATGCTGGTGCAGGCGCTGTTCAAGATCTTCTACTACGAGCTGCTGGGCTTCAACCACGACCTGGACCCGCCCCCGGGCCAGACCGAGGTGATCGTCGTGGACGGCTACTACGGGCCGGTCACGCAGAAGCACATCACGCACTTCCAGACGCAGGCGATCGCGCTGGGACAGAAGGTACTGCCCGACGGCATCTTCGATCCGTTCCGCGAGCCCGGCGCCTCCAGCACGCTGAGCAAGACGCGCTATGCGCTCGACCTGCTCAACAACGGCTGCGCCAACTGCTGCAAGGAACAGGGCATCGACAACTACACCAACCTGCCCAATCGCAGCGACATGCCGGCGCAGTTGCGCAACGCGCTGAAGAAGGTGAAGAAGACGGCGAGCAAGTACACCTACGTCGCGCCCCAGACCGTGCCGAGCACGGGAGGCGCCTGAACGGACAGCCGACCCGGCTGGAACGACAAGGGCCCGGAGCGATCGCTTCGGGCCCTTCTTCTTTGCCTCTTTCCTTGCCTCGAGACGGAAATCCTCAGCAATCCGTGGACGCAACGTTCTCCGGCATCAGCCGCGTCACGTCGTCGCCGTCGTCCTCGATCACCCACAGCGTGAGCGCCGTGTAGTTGTCGTGGCCCGGCTTGGCATTGGCCTTGACCTGCGCGTCGATCAGCTCGGTCCACTGGCTGGGCGTGCGTGACGCGTGCAGCGTGTCGATCAGGCATTCGTCGCCCAAGGGCTCCCATACGCCGTCGCTGCACAGCAGAAGCACGTCGCCGGGCAGCAGGCGCATGCGCTCCGACACCGCTATGTCGGGCGCCTCCTCGATCGAGCCCAGCGCCGACAGCAGCATGTTGCGCTGCGGATGCAGCCGCGCGCCCTCCTCGTCGAGCATGCCGCCGGCCACCATCTGCTGCACCAGGCTGTGGTCGGTGGTGCGCGCCACGATGGCACCGCCACGGAACAGGTAGGCGCGGCTGTCGCCGCTGTGCACCCAGGCGAGCGCCTGGCTTTCGAGGTCGATGGCCGCGAACACGATGGTCGAGCGCATGCCCGCGAGCTTGCCGCCTTCCGCCTGGCGTGCCACCACGTCGCGGTTGGCCTGTTCCACCAGGCCGCGCAGCGTGGCTTCGTCCAGCCCCGGCGCGGCCGAGAAGCCGCCGAGCATGCTGGCGCGCGCGGTGGCCGCCGCCACGTCGCCGCCGCCATGGCCGCCCGCACCGTCGGCCACCAGGCAGGCAACGTAGCGCTCATCGTGCCAATGGCCGTGCACGTCCTCGTTGTAGGTGCGGCCTCCTTGCCGGGAGAGCGTGACGATTTCGATTTCCAAGCGGGGTGCCTCGCGATGGCTGGTGTTGTTGTGGTGGCTTCGACCGGGGTCGTCGTTCTTCCTGTTCCGGCTCTTCTACCTACTGACCGTCGGACTTCAGGCGCGCCATCTGCTCCTCGTAGGCCTCGAGGAAGGCCTTGCCGAAGAGGCTGTGGAAGTCGTCCTCCGCCTCGCTCGCGATGCCGCCGTAGAGCGACACGAACTGGTCCCACAGCTTGGCCTTGCGGTTGGCGCTGAAGAGCGCGTCGAGTGCCGTCTTCGCACTGATCTTCTTCTCCAGCTCCGCAGGCTCGAAGCGCGCGATGACATGGGCCAGCGCGGCGCGCATGCCCACCATCACGCCGAACTGGTGGGCGCGCAGGTCATTGAAGGCATCGCGCATCGCGGCCTCGGGCGGCATGAAGCCGCGCACGCCGGGGCCCAGCAGGTGCGCCAGCGCCACCTCGACCGTGGGCGAGAACTTCAGCGGGTTGTTGGCCTGCGCCGCGATCATCGTGACCTCGGCGCGCACCTCGCGCTTGAACTCCTGGCGCGTGAGCAGCAGCTGCAGCGTGCCCTCGGTGGCGCTGCGCAGCATCGAGCCGATGCGCTCCATCAGGCCCGGCGTGAGCATCTCGGGCGGCTGGTGCGTGCTCGCGAGGCCGCGCAGGAAGGCGGCGAGCAATTCGTCGTCGCTGGCCATGCGCTCCGGTGCGGGTGCGGCGGGGCGTGGAACCGGCGCCGGCGCCGGAGGCCGCAGCGGTTCCAGCGGCCTGCCCGAGCCTTCCGGCCCGCTGATGCGGATCGGCTGGCCGGTCATGTCGTCGAACTGTGCCGGCGACGGTGCAGGCACGGGCACCGGGGCGGGCGGCTTTGGCGGCTCGACGGCCTTGGGCGGAGTGAAGCCGAACTGGTCGATCGGCAGATGGTCCGGCCGCGGCACGGGCGTGGCCGGCGCCGCCTGCTGCAGGGCCGCCAGCGGATCGGCGTTCGATGCGGTGTTCGGCTGCAGCAGCGGATCGGCCAGCGGCGACAGCGCGAGCGGATCGCCGCCGATGCCGCCGCCACCGCCCACGCCGCCGAAAAGCTCGTCGATGTTCGCCGCCTTGCCATGCGCGGGCGGCGCACCGAGGTCGGAGAAATCATCGAGCGCCCCGAGGCCGGCCGCCGGCGTCGACGAAGGCGTGGGCCCGAGCAGATTCGCGAAAGGATCGACCTGCGCGGCTTGCACGTTGCGCGAGCCGCTTTCCATCGGGTCGGGAAAGAGCAGCGAATCGGGCAGCGCGGCCGCGGGAGCCGCCACTGCGGGCACAGCCGGTGCCGGCGCAGGAGCGAGGCCCGCGAGCAGGTCGGCGAAGGGATCGTCGCTCGACGACGCGGCAGCGGCAGGCGCGCCCGCGGGCGCCCCGATCACCGTGTTGGGAATGGCCAGCGAAGGCGGCGGCGCGGCGGCGGCCGTCGCGCGCACCGTGAGCTCGAAGCTCCCGACCACCAGCCGCGCGCCATCGGTCAGCGCCGCCTCCTTGCCCGAGCCCAGCGACACGCCGTTGCACTGCATCGGGTTGCTGCCCCGGTCGATGACGAAGTACTGCCCGTCGCGGCACAGCACCTGCGCATGCACGCGCGAGACCGTGCGGTCGGGATCGTCGAGCACCAGCGTGTTGGTATCGGCCCGGCCGATGGTGCCGCCGTTGGGGCCGAAGTCCGCAGAGATGGACTGCCCCGCCGGAGCGCCTTGCCGGGTGATGACAGCGATATGGATCATGAATCGGCCCCCGAAGGCTCTGTGCCTGAATGCACCCGAACAAACTCGCAAGGAGTATTCATTCCGTGGGACATGTTGGCAATCTCGCCTTAAGAGGTATGCCATTGCAGCCAGGCTGCTACGGTTGTGAAGATGGCGGCGATGAGGAGCCAGGTGCGGGTGGCGGGGTCCTTCGCGCCGCCCCTTCTCATATACCGCACCGCGGCCGCGGCGAAGAACACGATGGCCAGCACGGCCAGGATGAAGGCTGCAGCCATGGCGGAGGCGTGTTCAGGCAGGTGCCAGGTGGTCGAGCCACCGGCGCTGGCGCCAGGCCGGCGCGCCCGTGGGAAAAAGCCGGGTTCCCGGATGCAGAAGGCACAGGTACTCGGCCGCGGCGATGCGCTGCCGCTGGAAGCCGCTGCGTAGTACCTGGACGCAATGCGTCCACGATGGTGGCGCGCCCATGAAGTAGCGCGCACCGGGCACGAAGCCTTCCGCGTTGCGCGACCACCAGCGTTGCACCCGCTCAGGGTCGGGCCAGGGCAGGCCTTCGTCCTCGTCCATCTCGACATCTTCGTGCGCCGCTTCATCGTCGGCTCCGGCGAATGTGCCCGCGACCGGCGCGCGCTCAAGATCCAGCGCCGCGAGATCGGCTCCCGTGATCAGACTGAAGGATTCGCCCGCCAGGCGCGACAGCACAGGGTCGTCCATCTGGCGAATCAGCCAGGGTACGGCCTGCGGGTCACCCAGAACGCCCGCCGCGCGCATGGCCTGGCGCAGGGTATCGGGGCTATCGAGCAACGCCTTCAGGACCGGTGCCGCCTGGCCGGGCTCGATCCATTTGAAGAGCGCCGCCACTGCGGCATCGAGATCCGGGCCGGGCATGCACGCGATGCCGCCCAGCGCTTCTACCGCGGCATGCCGGTCGCCCAGCCACAGGGCCGTGCGAGCCGCCTGGAAGCGGCATCGATCGTCCGGATCCCCGAGCGCCGCCAGGCATTCGCCGAGCAGATCAGTGCGTGCACAACGGCCGGCGGCACCCAGCCCCTGGGCACGCAGCGCGGCATCCTCGCCGCAGGCGATGGCCACGGCCAGTGCCTCGCCGGGGTCCACGCCGTGCGCTTCGCAAGCCGCAATGCCGATGCGACGCGCGAATGTGCGCGGCGACGCCTGCAGCTGCGCAACCAGACCCCGAAGCGACGCGCCCGACGTCCAGCCGAAGGCGCCCGCCACGCCGGGCTGCACGGACGGCTCAGCCTCGGCTAATGCGAACAACCTTGCCAGGACGTCTGTCGCACTGTGGGCGATGGCGAGCCAGGTCGTGGCAAAGACCGCACCGACACCAGGCTCGGCGAGTGCAGCCTCCACGCATCGCACTCCATGGCCGCCCGCGACCACCAGGCCGTCGAGATGCGCTGCAAGGCGTTCGTCGAGACGGCGCAGATGATGCAGCCTGACATGCGGCGCGCTCGACAGCGACAGCCGGATCTGGGCCAGCACGGCACTCTCATCCGCATGCTGCTGCACAACGACGGGAATCGGTGTCGCGGACGGCATGTGCATCGCGTCGGCCGTTCAGAACAGTCGCGTCCAGCGATGCGCGGCCATCTCGAAGACCTCGGTGAAGCCGATCGACCACATCACGCCGTCGGCCGCGCTCAAGTGGTAACAGCTCGTGGGCGGGTCTTCCGCAGGCTGGAACGGCTGCAATCCCCGTGCATCGATCACATACAGGAGGTGGGTGGTCGACAGATAGATGCGATCCTCGAATGCCGCCATGCCCCAGAAAGTTTCCTCGGTGACCGTGTGCTCGACGATCTCCCAGTTCGTGCCCCGCCCCTTCACCACGACGCCCATCTTTCCGCATGCATAGACATGGCCGTCGGGTGCGCAGATCACCTTGTGCAATGCCACGTTGGTGGGGCTTTGGAACTGCTGCCAGCGGGTTCCGTTCCAGCCCCAGATTTCGCCGTCCCAGCCGACGGCATATACCTCCTGGTCCGAAAATCCGTCAATCGATTCGAACGACTTGTCGGTGAGCGGCTTGCCGTCGGCGGCCTGCGCCGTCGCGTCGATGCAGCGCCAGTGGCCCGGGCCCTCGCGCAGATAGCACTGCCGCCCGGTACCCACCGCATAGGCCCGCCCCCGCGCCACGGCGCGCACCTCGCGCAACGGGCCTCGATGCGAAGGATCGAGCTTGCCGTCGTGGATCGGTGGCTCTTCGGCGTTTTCGCCCCCGCCCAGCACACGCACCTGCCCCCACTGTCCCACCGCGATCAGGCGCTCCTGCGGCTGATGGCATATCGCAACGGAGGCTACCGCCCAGTGCAGGTCGATGCCGCCGACCTTGCCGCCGTCGATGGACAGGATGGTCGAGTGCGGCACTTTTTCCTTGGCCAGCTTCCGATCGGTCACCACAAGGTAGGCAAGGTCCGCATACCGCACGCAGCCTGTGCTGATCGCCAGGCGGGCGGTATCGAGTTGCGCAATGTCGGTCAGCATCTTCAGGCTCCTAGCTGGTCATGCGTGCGTCAGCGCGTCGAGACGGACGGGACGCCCATCTCCGCGGCGATGCGGTTTCTCTCGGCCACGTCCGAGGTCATCTCGACGTTCGCGTTGATCTGGCGCCGGTCCGCTGTCGTCTGCGCGTTCTCGTGATAGCGGTTGAGCTGCGCTTCCAGGCAGCCGGGCGAGCAGTTGGATTCGGGGAAGGTCTTCTGCACGGCGGCTACGCCCGCGGAGGTGGCCTCCGTCAGTGTCCACTTGCCGCTCGGATGGGTCGCGGCGACCACCCCCTGTCGCGTGTGCATCTCGCCGTGCGTGGCGGTGGTCTGGTTGGGGCCCTCCACGCAGATGCAAGGCGCAGCATCCACGTCGTACTTTGCCCAGCCCGTCTCGCGCGGCTGTTCGTTGCGCGGCTGCTTCGGAAACTCCGGCCCTTTCAGGAACGACGCCGCGTCGACGACATGATGGGGCGTCTGTCCCTTGCAGCACTTGCTCGGGTCATAGGGTGACAGGAAGCAGCGCAGTGCCTTCTGGCAGTCATTCTTCTTCACGGCCTCGGCATAGTTGTTCCATTCCTGGTCCGCGATGGTGTTGAAGCGCTTCCATTGCGGGTCGTCCTTGCCGCGGTCGTCCTTGACCCGCTTGCGCGCGGCCTCCGCGTTCTTCGCCTTCTCGTGGTCCGGGCAGGTCTCGTTCGGATCCGAGCCATCGGGGCAGTTGTCGGCCACCGCCTGCTTCTCGTCGTTGCAGGACTTGAGACCTTTCGCCATGGCCATGCGCGCCGCAAAGATCTGCGGCGGCGTGTTGGAGGTGGGCGAGGCATGGTTGTGCGTCGTCATGTCCAGATTGCGCACGACGTTCTCGCCCTCAAACTTCACATCCATGGACCACGCGATGAAGTAGACCTTGCCACGGTTCACCGAGGTGACCACGCCCTTCTTGGCTGCGCACCCCGCTTCATCGCCCATGCTCTGCTTGAAGTAGCTCTTGTTCTTGAGCATGACCTCCTGCCCGTTGACCTGCACCGTGCGGCTGCCGTCGGTGGTGTCCGAGTCCATGCCCGTGTTCGGGTAAGGCACCGGTACACCGGGTGGCGTCGCGGGGTTCTCGGGTGGTGTGAAGCACACGTCGGGAAACGCGCAGATGGACTTGCCCGCACCCGCCTTGCACGCGACCTCCTGGTTGTTGGCATAGACCTGGTTCGACATGTCACGCGTCTCCCTGCGCGCTGACCACCATCGCCACGCGGCGTCCGTCGTCGTTACTCGCGGCAATCAACACGGGATCACCCGGCGCGAAGCCCTTGCGCGCGGCCGCGAGCGCCATCGCCATGCAGACCGCCAGCTGTGCCGCACCGACTTCGCCCACGCAATCCGCCGGATGCCACAGGTCCATGAACTCGTGCCGGCCGCGCAACAGGCGGCTGGTCGCCAAATCGAACTCCTTGAACCCGTACTGCTCGCCGTTCAGGGTGGCGATACGGTAGCCGACCTGCGCCATCGCGAGGCCCGCCATGTCCAGAGCACCCTTCATCGCCTGCATCAGGCCCTCGCCTCGCAGCGGCAGATCCGTGTCGATCGACGCGGGCTCGTTGCCATAGCCGATCCCCAGGCAGGCGATCTGAGGTATGGGCCAGTCGTGCCGGGCCGCTGGCGCGGCGACCAGCAGCGCTCCCGCAGCCTCGCCCGGCACGAAACCGTTCGAATTGGCGTCACCCAGCAATCGGTCTTTCGCGCCATAGGCGTCGAGCGTGGCAGAGACAAGCAGACTGTCCACCGCCACGATCAGCACCTGCGATGCCTCACGCGCGGCCATCAACCGGTGCGCCTGCGCCAGGGCCAGCGCGACACCGACTCGCCCCTGCGGAACCACGCCCGACAACAAGGGATGGAGCGGCACGCCCAGCACCACTTCCAGCTCCGCGAACAGCGCGTCGTCCAGCCCCTCCAGACGACCGGGCCTGTCCTGCTCGGCTACGCACAGCA
Source organism: Variovorax sp. 278MFTsu5.1 (assembly GCF_048305045.1). Lineage (NCBI taxonomy): Bacteria > Pseudomonadati > Pseudomonadota > Betaproteobacteria > Burkholderiales > Comamonadaceae > Variovorax > Variovorax sp. 278MFTsu5.1. Next base: position 797,485 of record NZ_CP157622.1, on the reverse strand, counting down.
GCAGGGGCAGCGGTGCTTGAAGGGCTTGCGAGGCCACCTGCATGCGCGGCGCGAGCACCTGCGCCGCAGCCATCGACGCCATCTCGACGAGGCGCGCTCGGCCACGCCAGGGCTCAGGCATCGGCACCTGCTGCGCCAGCAGCCATTTGCCATCGCCGCCGACGAAGCGCGTCTCGGTCGGATTTGTCACGCTGGCTCGAATCGCAGCGCAGGTCGCCTCGGCGGACAGACCGACGCTCGTAACAAGTCCCGCGTCGACGATCGCAATCGGAGACATGGCTATGCCGCTACCACCGGAATGGGGAACGTGGTGGCGTCTCGCCGCTGCCACCATGCTCGCCCCTGCCTGCCAACCAGCACCTGCGATATCTCGAAGATATTCTTCTTCAGCGGACGGACCATGCGCCACGCCAGGCTGAAACGCCCCGCATCGGGTTCGATCACGACCGTATCGAGCGTCGCGGTGAAGTCCTCGCGCTCGCCACGGCGTGGAAACACGATGACCGGCGCGACCAGGTGCGGGATGGTGAAGCGAGTCAGGCCTTCGGGCGTCAGGTTGGCGAGCATCACCTCGACGGGGCCGGCCTCGAAAGCGGCAACCGGTAGTTGCTGGTCCGTCGGCGCAGCCTGGAAGTACCGCGGGTCGAAATCGGAGGGCAAGAAAGGAAAGGTGTTCGCGAGCCAGGCTTCGTCGTAGGTGCCCGCCAGTTGCAGCCGCGGCTCCCATCCCCTGCCGACGGGCCCGAATGCCATCGGGCGATAGGCATCGCCAGGATCGCGAACAGGGTTGTCGATTTCCTCCGTGGCCGGCAGTTGTGCACCTTCGATCCACGCGGCCCCGGCGTGACGATGAAAGCCCCGGCCCACCGGGTTCGGCATGAAGGTGGAGTGCTGCGAAGGATCTTCATGACGTCGGTCGGTGCCCCCGAACGCGACGTCGTAGGAGATCGGCTGGCACACGAACGCCTCCGGCGGCGTGACGGAAAGACCGGAAAGACCGCGCTCCCAGCGCCGTGGCCCCACGACGGCCATCGTCTTCTGCCAGGTGCCGACCCGCACGCCCACCTCGACACGCGCGGCGGGACTGCCTCGGGGCGCATGGGCACTGCCGAGCAGCAGGATGTCGCAGCGCGGCTTGCGCGGCGCGAAATCAGCCTCGTACACAGGCGCCGAGTAACCCGGTTCCCCGGTGAAGGTATCGGCCATCGCGAGCGGCAACTGCTCGTCATGCAACGAGAAGCTCCCCACTGGTTCGTCAGGCGCCGGCAGCCGGAAAGTGCCCTTGACGACCACGACCAGCATCTCCCGGCCATCAGGCGCCTGGGCCATGTTGAAGCCCGCGACCATGCGGGTGGCGTTGATGATCTCCATGCCTTCGTGCCGTCCGCGCCTCAATTCAGCTGCACCGAGCCGCCCTTGACGCGGTTCACGCCGGCGGAGCGACTCGACACGTAGCTGCCCTGGATCAGCACCTTGCCGGCGCGCGTCAGCGTGATGCTCGCCTTTCCGCAGCGCAGCACCATCTGGCTGCGCGCGCTGACCAGCAGGCGCTCACCGTCAGCGTCGACCTCCACCTGCGCCGGCGCCGCGACCAGCGCCTCTGGCCACCCCTTCGGCCCGCCGCACAACACGCCCATGACGATCGGCCTCGACGGATCGGCTCGCTCGAACATCAGCACCACGCCGCGCCCGATGTGCGCGCCGTGCAGGTCCACGACGCTGCGCGCGCGCAGGGCCGCTGTGCCCGGCTGGCCCTCGAAGACGACGAGCGGCGTTCCCCCGTCGTCGGCGAGGGCCGCGAGTTCGCCCGTGACGACGGCGTGCCACGGCTGTATGCCCGTGTCCGCCGCAAGTTGTGCCTCGATCAGATCTCTGCCGCTCATGGTCATCTCCGTAGTGAATCAGTTCTGCAGAATCTTCGAACCCTTCATCACGATGTCGCTGCTCGCCTTCGCGTTGATCTTTCCGGAGGCATCGATCGTGATGTCCTTGCCCTTGATCACGATGGTCCCGTCCTTCTTCATCGTGATGCTTGCGCTGCCCGTGGTGATGGAGATGGAATCGCCCGCGTCGATCACCAGGTTCTTGCCCACCGAGAGCGAATCGTCCTTGCCCACGCTGGTGGTCCGGCCCGAACTCACGCTGCGTGATTCATCCGCCCCCACGTTCGTCGACAGGTTCGCGCCCACATCGACCGACCGATTGGCCCCGATGCTGCTCGACTGATTCGCCCCCACGCTGATCGTCTGGCTCGCCCCCACCGTCACCGCCTGCATCGCTCCCACCGTGATCTCCTGCGCCGCGCCCACGGTGATGGTCTCGTTGATGCCCACCGTGTGCGTGCGCTGCAGCGCCACGGTGGCCGTCTCGCTCGCGCCCACCGTGATGGTGCGGTTCTGGCCGATGGAGATCGTCTCGTTCAGGTCCACCGTCTCGGTGCGGTTCTGGTGGATGGTGATGGTCTCGTTCTTGTCCACCGTCTCGGTGCGCTGGCCGTGCACGGTGATGGTCTCGTTGTTGTCGACCGTCTCGGTGCGGTCGTGCTTCACGTGCGTGGTCTCGTCGTGGTCGATGGTCTTGGCGCGGTCGTGGCCCACCCAGTGCGTCTCGTCGTTCTCGACCTCGATGTCCTGGTTCTTCTCGGCGTGCAGGTACACCTGCTCCGATCCCTTCTTGTCCTCGAAGCGGAATTCGTTGCAGTTGGCCGCGCTGCCCTTGGGCGTGGAGCGCGTGCGAAAGCCGCTCTGGGTGTGGGTTCCGAAGGGAATGGGCTGGTCGTCGTTGTAGACGCGGCCCACGATCAGCGGGCGGTCGGGGTCGCCGTTGAGGAAGTCGACGATCACCTCCTGGCCGATGCGCGGGCAGAAGTAGCCGCCCCAGCCCTTGCCCGCCCAGGGCTGCGACACGCGCACCCAGCAGGTCGACTTCTCGTTGCTCTTGTCGTAGCGGTCCCAGTGGAAGTGCACCTTCACGCGGCCGAAGTCGTCGGCGTGGATCTCCTCGCCCGAGGGCCCGACGACAATGGCCGATTGCGGGCCCGGCATGACCACGCGCGGTGTCAGCCGCGGCGGATGGAAAGGCATGTCGACCGGAAACACCGTCAACAGGAAAGCGCTTGCGCCCGGGCGGCTCGCATCGAGCGACGGCATCCGGGCGGCGACCGCCTCGAAGGCCGGCAAGGTGTCGGCCAGCACGGCGTCGTCCGCGAGAGCTTCTCTCAGAAGCCGTGTCGGCGGGGCCGGTGGCTCCTCGATGTCCGCGCCTTCGTAGCCCGGGTGGCTGGCGACGAAGGTGCAGGCGGCGATCACGTAGTCGCTGTCGCGCGTGCCGTCAGGGTCGTTCTCCAACTTGAAGCTGCGGCCTGCCGCAACGTCGGGCCAGGGCGTGAGCGCCCAGTGGCGCTGGCGGCGCGCGCCGATCTCCTCGCCGCGCAGCTTGCCCTTGTCGTCGGCATCGCCACCGTTGAAGTACCCACCCGCGAACTCGAAGGCCTCGAACTCGGCCAGCTCGTGCTTGTCGGGCGTGCCGCCGGCGGCCTCCAGCTTCTTCTTGATCGCCTTGAAGTCGCTGTCGGTCGATGCGTACTTGCCGGTGTCGAACTGCCGCTCGCTCACCCAGCGCGAGATCTCGTTGAAGCGCGCTTCGGCGGCGTCGCTCGACACGTAGCGCAGGGTGTCCGCGGCCGGCAGCTTGTCGTGTGCCATGTCGCTCGCGTCCGACATGTGCATGGTGCCCGGCGCATCGTGCGCGTCGAACCAGTAATAGATACCTTCGTCTTCCAACAGGCGCGATAGGAACTGATAGTCGCTTTCCTGGTGCTGCACGCAGTAGCGGCGCGGCTTGTGGGTGCCGACCACGTTGTCGGTGCGGGTCTTCTTGAAGCGCTTGATCGGGCTGTCCTCGAACACCGCATCGAGCACGTCGAGCACGGGCTTTTCCTGATGGATGCGCGAATTGCTGCGCTTGGTGAGCAGCCAGAACCACGAGCGCAGGGTGAAGCGGTATTCGAAGTAGCGCCCCGCATGGCCCGCGCGCACGAAGCGCACCGCGTGGCCCTGGCAATGGCGTTCATGGCTGCCCCCATCTGCGTCCTCGAAGCCGATGACGACGTCGAAGGCGCGCCCCAGGATGTCCTTCGCATCGATGGCCTTGTTCTCCGACAGCACCGTGAGTTCGTATGTCGACGGGCGCGCCAGTGCCTCGTGACCCACGATGCGCCAGAACATGAGCTCGTCCTTCACGGGCGAGTCGCTCTCGATGCGGAACTCCTGGTCTGCCATGAATGGCTACTCCCCTTGTTCTGTACGAGCGGCGCTCTTTCCGCGCCACCTAGGCATCTGCGATGCGCTCTACGGCGCCAGCAGCAACACCAGCGGCTGGCTCGGCACGGTGCGCACGCCCGGGCAATTGGTGCTGTTCTGCAGCGACACGCTGGTCAGCCGCGACGCAGGCATGCCCATCATCAGGACGGTGAAGGCCCCCGTGAGGTGCCGGCTCGGCCCCATCACCGTTCCCGAGGCCACGCCCAGCAGCACGCCGGAGTTGTCGCCGTTGGTCATCGGAATGGTGGTGCCGAGGTTGTGGGCCGGGCCGCCCATGATGAGGATCGTGGGGCAGTTCGGAATCGCCATGGGGCCCATGGCGATGTTCGGGTACGGCACCGGAATGGGCGACGGCGCGGCGGGCGTGATGCAGACATCGGGAAAGCCCATGTCCGTGCCCATCAGCTGGCAGTTGGCGAACATTTTTTCGTCTCCCCCGTCGCCTCAGCCGAAATGGATCTGCGCGCCGCGCGCCTTCACCAGCTCGCGGCCGTTGACCAGCGTGTGTTCGCCTTCGATCCGCATCAGCTGCTTTGCCTCGCACTCGACGTGCGTGGCCGCCACGCGGTCGATGCCATCGGTGGTGCGCAGGTAGTGCCTGCTGAAGTGCTGCACCCGGTCCATCACCGACGACAGCACCGAGCCCACGAGCTTGAGGCTGGTGCCGACCACGCTGAGCTGGCGGCCGACGACGTCGGCGGTGTCGGTGGCAAGGCGCGTGCGCTGGGTGGCGACGTCGAGTTCTTCGGCAGCCAGTTCGATGCGTCCACCCTCGGCAGCGATGCGCATGCCGGTGCCCCCCTCGCAGCTCACGACGTTGGCCGTGCCTTCCTCGCGCTGCAGCACGGCCATGATCCAGACCTCGTCGGGCGCGATGCGCAGGCAGGCCACGCTGTCGCCGGCCGCGGGCTCGAGCAGGCAGCTCGCCGCGCGGCGTGCGCGCAGTTTCAGGTCGCCGCTGGCAACGACCTGTCGGCCTTTGGCATCGGTGCCGAGAATGCCCACGCACCATTCGCCGGGAATGGCCTTCGCGGCCTGGCTCTTCCTGCCGGTGCGCGCCTTCGTCAGCGTCGTCGTTTCGTTGTTCATGATGGCGGTTCCTCTGTGTTCGTCGTGTCAGGCGACCAGCGGCTGCCAGCGCTCCGATTCGGACAGCTCCGAGTCGGTCTCGAGCGCACGCGCGCGGTCGGTCATCTGGGCGTTTTCGGTGACGGCGGCATGCAGCACGGTGCGCACCATGGTGGCGCGGCGCAGGTCGGCCGTGGTGAGGTCGGCGTGGCGGAAGTCGGCGTAGGTCAGCTCGGCGCCGGTGAAGTTGGCGCCTTGTACTTTCGCGCCCGCGAAATGGGTCTGGTACAGGTCGCAGCCTGCGAAGCTGGCCTGCGGCAGGATGGCACCAGTGAAAAGCGCCTGACGCAGCCTTGCGCCAGAGAAGTCTGCAGCCTTGCCGCTGGCTGCACAGAAGATCGCCGACGGCGCGACGGCCTTCACGAACTTCGCGCCATCGAGCGTCGCGCCCTGGAAGTTGCACTGCTGCAGCGTGACGCCGCTGAAGTCGGCGCCGCTCAGGTCGGCGGACGAGAACTGGCAGCCGTTCAGCTCCAGCCCGGCGAACGACATGCCCTTGAGCGAGGTCTTGAAGAACACGTTGCGCAGCATGCGCGCGCCGGCCCACGTCAGGTGCGAGAGATCGCATTCGTTGACGGTGGTGTATTGCCAGCTGGTGTCGTCGGCGCAGACGTCGAGCAGTACCGACTGGCTGATCACCGCGGAGTCGAGCGGCACGCCGCGCAGCACGGCATGGTCCAGCCTGCAGCGAGTGACGGTGGCCATCGTCATCGCCGACTGCGCCATCTGCGCATGCGTCAGGTCGCACTCCGTGAACACGGCGCCGTGCAGGTTGGCCTCGCGCAGGTCCACGTGATCGAGCTTGCAGCGGTTGAAGACGGCCTTGCGGAGATTGGCGCCGGATGCGATGGCGCCGCGCAGGTCGCAGCAGTCGAATACGGCTTCGCGCAGATCGGTCCCCCGGAAATCCGCTTCGGCGAAATTGACTCGCGAGAAGATCCCGCCGCCGAGCGCAAGGCCTGCGTAGCGTCCCTTGTGCAGGTCGAGGCCTTCCAGCGCCTCGCCGACGCTGATTGCAATGGACAGGAGGTTCGGGCTCATGCCGCCGCCTGCTGTTCCGGGGTGAGCCGGGGCCAGGTGCGCGCCCGCCTGAGCAACGCCCCGTCGAAGTTCGTCGAACCGTCGAGCCGCACCCGTCCGAGGTCGGCACCGAAGAGATTGCTGCGCCGCAGGTCGGCCCCCCGCAGGTCCGCCGACTGGAAGATCGCGTCGCTGAAGTTCACGCCCGACAGCAGCGCGTTCGAGCAGACGGCCTTGCGCATCAGGACGCCCTTGGCACTGGCGAGCCGCAGGTCCGCGCCTTCGAGCCGGGCTTCGCAGAGGTTGGCGCCATCGAGCACCGCACGGATCAGCCTGGCCTCCCGCGCATCGGAGGCACCGAAATTGAAGTTGCGCAGGTCGGCCTGGCTCATGTCCGCACCGGCCAGGCTGCTTCCCTTGACCGCCACGGTGCCTGCGCAGCGCGCCGCCATCAGCTTCGCGCCGTCGAGCTTACTGGTCACGAAGGTCGCGTTCTCGATCTTCGCCGCATGCATGTCGACGCCCGAGAGGTCGGACTCGATGAAGTTGCAGACGGACAGGTTCGCCTCCGGCCACCGCATGCCCTTGAGGTCCAGCTTGTGGAAGACCTGCCCGCTCAGGTCTGCACCGGCCCAGTCGGCATCGCCCCATGTGGTCTGCAGCAGATTCGCCTTGGCGAATTTCGCGCGTCGCATCTGGGTGCCGGCGAACGCGCAGTACATGAGCGTCGCCCCGCTGAAGTCGGCGTCGTCGAAGACGCCGCGAGCCAGCCGCGCCTTGCCGAGATTGGCCCTGGCGAATTTCGCGCCGATGGCGATCGCGCCTTCCAGGTTCGCATGCGCCAGCACCGCGCCCGTCAGGTTGGCGCCGGAGAGATTGGTATTGGCCAGGTTCGCGCTTTCCAGCCACGCGCCTTCCAGGTTCACCTCCCGAAGGTCGAGGCCCGAGAGATCGGCGCCGGTGAGATCAATGCCCACGAAGAACTTGATGCCCGCCGCGCTGGCACGCGCCATCTCGCCGCGCAGCTTCGCGGCCTCGCGCGCCGGCATCGGGAAGGCTGGCGGCTGCATGTGTGCGGACTGCAGATAGCCGGCGCGATGCGCGTCCTCGATCTGGCACAGCTTCGGGTAGATCGGCGCCAGGTTGACAGGCCGCGTTCCCACGGCCGCCTGTGCCTGCATTTCCGCCATGTGCCTGTCGGGGTCGTACTTCGGCGGACCGCGGTGCTGCAGTTTGGCGAGATCGATCTTCTGCTCCTGCGACATCGCCAGCGCCCGCTCGACGACCGTGACCGCATCCTCGACCGCCGCCCACCGCTGAGCCTCGGCCTCCTTCATCTTCTTCTCCAGGTAGGGCGGAAGCTCGTCGCCGACCGGAACCTTCTCCCGCGGCGGCATGCGGATTCCCAGCGCATCCGGGTCCTTGCCCATGGCGATGGCCTTCTCGCGCGCGAACGCCACATCCATCTCGGCGCGACGCCGCTGGGCTTCGCCCTGCAGGCCCTCGGTTCCGAAGGGCGCCTTCGCGGCCTCCACGTCCGGATCGGCGGTGCTCACGCCTTCCGGGAGCAGGTCGCTGTCGACGATGGCATAGATCGGGCCCAGCTTCGGGTCGGCCCGCTTCGCTGCGGCGTCGAGATAGTGCGCGTCGGAGCGGATTTCTCCGATGCGCTCGACCGCGCCCATGAGGCTGACCACGTCGGAGCCGTCGTCGGTGCCGACCTCGGCTAGCCCCTGGAAGATCGCGATGCAGCGTTCGGCATGCGGGAAGAACCACACGGTGGTCAGCCGCAGCGGCACCTCCCGCACCTTGGGCTCGCCCACGGCCATCCTGTAGCCGACGAACACGCGCGCCCGCATGCCCGGCAGGCGGCCTTCGATCAGGCGCTTGTGCGGGTGCATGTTCTCGAATGAGAACGGCTCGTCGCCGGTGAGCGCCGCACCCATCCACTGGTCGGGCGGCGCCAGGTTGAAGTAGCGCCAGTCGGTGTCGGGCGCGAACCCCGCCGCATGCTGCTTCAGGTAGTCGGCGTCGTAGGTGCCGCGGTATTGCACGCGCTGCGGGTGCATCACGTCCAGCGCCCCCATGCCGGCCGGCGCGATGGCCTGGTCGGGGCGCAGCAGGCGGTCATGAGGCAGTTCGATGTTCGGCAGCCATGCCACGCCATCGATCTTCTGCCTGCCCCGCCCGCCTGGGTTGAGGGGAAAGTCCGCGCCGCCGTAGGCCCTGGACCAGTCCAGTGGCATCTCCGGGAAAGGCCGGGCCTTGCTCGGGTTAGAGCCATCCCAGTAGCGGTCCCCGAGCACCAGCAGGGTTTTCTCCTGCGTGCCGAACCGGGCCCGCACGGCGCAACCGTCAGTGCGGTCCGGCGGCGGGAAGGCCTTGCCATGCACCAGGAACTCCGGCGTGAGCTTGGCCACGCCCTCGTCGATAAGGGGTTGCGCCATTTCCTTCCCGAGGAAGGACCACATCGACTGCTCCGCCCACAGCGTTCCGCGCTCGCCCTGTGCGAACGGCAGGTGCAGGCAAGCGCTGATGCTGAGCCCGAAGCGCTTGCGGAATTCGATGGGGCGCGTCGACAGGCCGAGCGCCTGGGGTTTGAGGACTTGCATGGTCGCTTGGCGCCGATCCCTATTCCCAGTCGTCGTTCGGCGGCACCCCTCCGTCCAGCGGATCGGATGACGGCGGCGGCGGCGGCGGCGGCGGCGGCGGCGGTGGCGGCGGCGGCGGCGGCGGCGGTGGCGGCGGCGGTGGCGGCGGTGGTGGCGGCGGCCGCGGCGCAGGGGGCGGCGCCGGGGGCGTCGGGCTCCACTCCTGTGTCGGCTCCGCGGGCGCGCCCACCCCGGGCGCAGGCGGCGGCGCGGGTGGAGCCGGCGGAGGCGGGGGCGGTGCGGCGGAACCGTCCGCATTGACCGATTCGTCAGCCGCCAGGCGTTCGCCGCCTGTGCCGACACCGGCGGCGCCCAAGGCGCCGACGATCAGTTCGCCGCCAGCGATGGCGACAGCACCGACCACCGGAATGCTGCCGATCACACCTTCCATGCGACGGTTGCGCGTGATCGCACCGAGAGAGCGCAAGCGGCCAGCAAGCCCGGGCAGGTGCGCGGCATCGGCTTCATTGGCGGCGTTGTCCAGCGCATTGGCGGCGTCCGCGTACTGCTTCAGCGTCGCGGCAATATCCGCGTCCGCGCTGGCCAGGCCCGCGACTGCTCCCAGCGCACCGGCGATAGCCGCGCCGCCCGCGCCACCGGCACCCGCGCCCGGCGTGAAGGTATGCAGCGCAGCCTGCTCCACGTCGATCGGAAACGCCTGGATCTCCGGCGCAACACCAGACGACAGCTTGACACCCAGCGCGGTATCGATCGCCACGCCCCCGAAGTTGGAGATGGCAATGGCCAGCGCGTTGTCGATGCTCATGCCCATGAAGGTCGAGCGCGCTATGCCCAGGTTGGCTTCGCTGTTGGTGCCGATGTAGCCGCTGGTGTTCGGCCCCAGGATGGTCGTGTTGGAGCCGACCGAGGTCGCGTCGATGCTGCCCACCGCCATCATCTCGATGCCGGTGTTGCTCATCAGCTTGATCTTGTTGGCCATCAGGTGCAGCGGCCCGGTAGGCACCGTGATGTACTTCGAACTCGACCCCGTCACCATCCAGTCGATGTGCCCGGCCTCGAAGCTCATCTTCGCGGCCTTGTAGGTGACGTTGCCGCTGACGGTGATGGTCTGGTTGCCGATCACGTTGCGGGTCTCGCCCGCGCGCGAGGTGTCGGTGCGCGCACCGGTCACGTCGCTCAGGCTGGTGCCGGTCACCATGGTCTTGTCGTTGCTGTCGACAAAAGTGGTGCGGTCGCCCACCACCTGGTTGTTCTGCTTCCCCTTGACCGTGTTCTTCTGGTCGACCACCACCATGTTGGTGTCGTTGCGCGTCACCGTGCTCTTGCGGTCGCGGTCCACGTGGTTGGTCTGGTCGCGCTTGACGGTCACGCTCTGGTCGCGGTCGATGGTGGTGGAGTCGTCGCGCTCCACGCTGCGGCTCATGTCGAGTTCGGCGTGGATGTTGATCTTTTCCTCGCCCTTCTTGTCCTCGAACATGATCTCGTTGTAGTTCGAAGAGCCGCCGCCGGGCGTGGAGCGGGTCTTGAAGCCGCTCTGCGTCGGCGACTTGTAGGGAATGGGCTGGTCGTCGTTGTAGACGCGGCCCATGATGATGGGCCGGTCGGGGTCGCCGTTGAGGAAGTCGACGATCACCTCCTGGCCGATGCGCGGAATGAAGTAGCCGCCCCAGCCCTTGCCGCCCCAGGGCTGCGACACGCGGATCCAGCAGGTCGACTTCTCGTTGCTCTCGTCGTAGCGGTCCCAGTGGAAGTGCACCTTCACGCGGCCGTGGTCGTCCACGTGCAGCTCGTCGCCCTTGGGGCCGACGACGATGGCGGTCTGCGGGCCCGGCATGGTCACGCGTGGCGTGAGGCGGGGCGTGCGGAACAGGCGCTCGACCGGCATCACGGTGAGCAGGAAGATGCTGCTGCCGGTCTGCGCGGCCGAGAGCGCGGGCGTGGCCGCGATGATCTCTTCGAGCACCGGCAGCGTGTCGGCGTTCACCGCGTCGTCGCGCAGCACGTCGGCCAGCGCGGCATGCACGGGCTGCGCCAGGGTGTTGCCGCTGACGCCCTCGTAGCCGCGATGGCTCGCGACGAAGGTGCAGGCCGCGATCACGTAGTCGCCGTTGCGCGTGCCGTCGGTGTCGCCTTCGTACTTGAAGCCGCGCCCGGCCGTGACGTCGGGCCACGGCGTCACTGCCCAGTGGCGGTCGCGGCGCGCGTTGAGCTCGTCGCCGCGCAGCTTGGCGCGGGTCTCGGCGTCGTCGCCGCTGAAGTAGCCGCCAGGAAACTCGAAGAGCTCCAGGCTCGCGAGCTCGTGGTCGTCCGACGCATCGATGTCGGCGCCCAGTTTCTTCTTGATGGCCTTGAAGTCGCTGTCGCGCGAGGCGTGCTTGCCGGTGTCGAACTGGCGTCCGCTCACCCAGCGCGAGATCTCGTTGAAGCGCGGTTCGGCGGCGTTGACGGCCATGTGGCGCAGGGTGTCGGCCGCCGGCAGCTTCTCGTGCGCCATGTCGCTGGCGTCCGAAAGATGCATGGTGCCGGGCGCGTCGTGCGCGTCGAACCAGTAGTAGATGCCCTCGTCCTCCAGCAGGCGCGAGAGAAAGCTGTAGTCGCTTTCCTGGTGCTGCACGCAGTAGCGGCGCGGGTTGTGCGTGCCGACCACGTTGTCGGCCTTGGTCTTCTTGAAGCGCTTGATGGGGCTGTCCTCGAACACCGCGTCGAGCACTTCGAGCACCTTCTTCTCCTGCAGGATGCGGGAGTTGGCGCGCTTGGTGAGCAGCCAGAACCACGAGCGCAGGGTGATGCGGTATTCGTAGTGCCGCCCCATGTGGCCCGCGCGCACGAAGCGCACCGCATGGCCCTGGCAGTGGCGCTCGTGCGTTGCGCCATCGGCGTCCTTGAATCCGATCACCACGTCGAAGGCATGCCCGAGGATGTCCTTGGCGTCGATGGCCTTGTTCGTCGAGATCACCGTGAGCTCGTAGGCCGACGGGCGCGCCAGCGCCTCGTGCCCCACGATGCGCCAGAACATCAGGTCGTCCTTGGCGGGTGAATCGCTCTCGATGCGGAACTCGTTGTCGGCCATTTCTTGGTCTCTTGCGTCAATGCGGCGTCAGTCGTCGCGGCCCGTTCGCGAAACGCCGCGGAACCGGCTTTGCCGGGCCGCAGGCGTTGCCCCCTGCAAGGGGGTTGGCGAAGCGACACGAAGTGCGCGAAGACTGGGGGTGTGTGTCATGTCAATCGAAGGCGTAGGTGAAGTCCGCGTCCTTCACGTCGAGCGCGACCCGGCGGATCTCACCGCCCGAGGCCAGCCGCTGCAGGTACTCGACCGAGATCGTCGGCAGCACGGTGTTGGTCAGGATCGCGTCGATCACGCGCCCGCCCGACTCCGGGTCTTGGCAGCGCGCGACCACCTGGTCGACCACCGCGTCGCTGTACTCGAAAGGCACGCCGTGGTTGGTTTCCACGCGCTTCTTGATGCGGCCCAGCTGCAGCCGCACGATCTTCTTCATCATCTCGGGCGACAGCGGGTAGTAGGGAATGGTGACGATGCGGCCCAGCAGCGCGGGCGGGAACACCTTCATCAGCGGCGCCTTCAGCGCATCGGCCAGCGCGTTGGGGTCGGGCAGCAGCTCGGGGTCGCGGCACATGCTCATCACCAGCTCGCTGCCGGCGTTGGTGGTCAGCAGGATGATGGTGTTCTTGAAGTCGATCATCCGGCCCTCGCCGTCTTCCATCCAGCCCTTGTCGAAGACCTGGAAGAAGATCTCGTGCACGTCGGGGTGGGCCTTCTCCACCTCGTCGAGCAGCACCACGCTGTACGGGCGGCGACGCACCGCCTCGGTCAGGATGCCGCCCTCGCCGTAGCCCACGTAGCCCGGAGGCGCGCCCTTGAGCGTGGAGACGGTGTGCGCCTCCTGGAACTCGCTCATGTTGATGGTGATGATGTTCTGCTCGCCGCCGTACAGCGCCTCGGCCAGCGCGAGCGCGGTCTCGGTCTTGCCCACGCCGGAGGTGCCGCACAGCATGAACACGCCGATGGGCTTCTGCGGGTTGTCCAGACGCGCGCGCGAGGTCTGGATGCGCCGCGCGATCATCTCCAGGCCGTGCTTCTGTCCGATCACGCGCTGGTTGAGCGTGTCGGCGAGCTTGAGCACCGCCTCCACCTCGTTCTTGACCATGCGGCCGACGGGAATGCCGGTCCAGTCGGCGACCACCGAGGCCACGGCCTGCTCGTCGACCGAAGGCAGGATCAGCGGCGACTCGCCCTGCACCGCATGGATCTTCGCCTGCAGCTCGTGCAGTTCGGCCAGCAGCGCGGCACGGTCGGGTGCGGCTTCGGCGGCGGCAGCGGGTGCGGTCGCATCGGCATTGGCGGCAGCGGGCGTATCCACCGGCTTGTTGCCCGCGCGCAGCTTGCTTCGCAGCTCCAGCAGCCGGTCGACCAGCCCCTTCTCTTCCTGCCAGCGCGCGTTGAGCGCATCGAGCTGCACCTTCGATTCGGCCAGCAGCGCGGCCACCTGCGCGGCGCGCCTGGTCACGTCGATGCCGATGGCCTCTTCGCGCCCGATGATCTCCTGCTCCACCGTCAGCCCCTCGATGCGGCGCATGCAGTCTTCCACCTCGGGCGGCGTCGCGTGCTGCGACACGGCCACGCGCGCGCAGGCGGTGTCGAGCAGGCTCACGGCCTTGTCGGGCAGCTGACGCGCGGGAATGTAGCGATGGCTCAGCTTCACGGCCGCCTCGATGGCCTCGTCGAGCAACTGCACGCGGTGGTGCTTCTCGAGCACGCTGGCCACGCCGCGCAGCATGAGGATGGCCTTGGTCTCGTCGGGCTCCGGCACCTGCACCACCTGGAAGCGGCGGGTGAGCGCCGGGTCCTTCTCGATGTACTTCTTGTACTCGGCCCAGGTGGTGGCGCCGATGGTGCGCAGGTTGCCGCGCGCGAGTGCGGGCTTCAGCAGGTTGGCCGCGTCGCCGGTGCCGGCCGCGCCGCCCGCCCCCACCAGCGTGTGGATCTCGTCGATGAAAAGGATGATGGGCGTGGGCGAGCTCTGCACCTCGTCGATCACCTGGCGCAGGCGCTGCTCGAACTCGCCCTTCATGCTCGCGCCGGCCTGCAGCAGGCCGATGTCCAGCGTGAGCAGCTTCACGTCCTTCAGCTGCGGCGGCACGTCGCCGCGCGCCAGGCGCTGCGCGAAGCCCTCGACCACGGCCGTCTTGCCGACGCCCGCCTCCCCGGTGAGCAGCGGGTTGTTCTGGCGGCGGCGCATGAGGATGTCGACGATCTGGCGGATCTCCTCGTCGCGGCCCGTCACCGGGTCCATCTCGCCCTTCTTCGCCTTCTCGGTGAGGTCGACCGCGAACTTCTTGAGAGCGTCGCCCTTGCCCATGGCGGCCGGCGCCATCGCGCCGGAGTCCTCGCCGGGCGCGCCTTGCCCCAAGCCGGTGCCGTCCTGCGCGCGCATCTGCGCCTCGGGCGAGGCATCGCAGATCTTCGCGAAGTTGTCGGCCAGGTCCTCGACCTTCACTTTCTCGAACTGCTTCGACAGGCCGAACAGCGGGTTGCGCAGGCTCTGCGTCTTCAGCATGCCCACCAGCAGGTAGCCGGTACGCACCTGCGCCTCGCCGAACTGCAACGTGGCGTAGGTCCATGCGCGCTCGATGGCGTTCTCGATGTGCGGCGAGAAGTCGCTGATGGCGGTGGCGCCGCGCGGCAGGCGGTCGAGCGCGGCGGTCATGTCCTTGGCGATGACCGACACGTCGAGACCGTAGTGCTGGATCACGCGGTGCAGGTCGGAGTCCTGCGCCTGCAGCAGCTGCGCGAACCAGTGCTCCAGCTCCACGTACGGATTGCCCCGCATCTTGCAGAACACGGTGGCGCCTTCGATGGCCTTGTAGGCCAGCGAGTTGAGCTTGCCGAAAAGGGCGGTGCGGCTGATTTCACTCATGAGGGACTCCGTATCTCAGAACGAATGAAGGTGGGCTTGTTGAAAGACTGGCTGCCGATGCGCACGTCGGCCGCGTCGCGCGAGCGCGGGCGCTGGCCGAGCCACGACACCCAGCCGAGGCGGGGCGCGCTGCCCTTCGCGTCGCCAAGTCGCGTGAGCGGCACCTGCGCCTTCTCGAGCACGAGTTCTGCGTCCCACTCGAGCTCGTCGCCGAGCAGTTGCTGCATCCAGCGCTGCAGCACGGGGCGCGCATCGCCGATGGGCAGGAACATGCGGTACTGCTCGAGCGTGAGCGGGCCTAGATGCAGGCGCACGCGGTGCTGGCGGTCCCACGCCCGGGTGCCGAGCATGGCGCCCATGCCCATGGAACGCGAGCTCTCGCCCTGCCCCAGCCGCGTGACTTCGCCGGCGGGCAGGCTCATCCAGTGGCCGACCCAGCGCTCCAGCCTCACCGGCACGCCGAAGTAGCAGCACAGCACCGACTCCACGCTCTCCACGTTGTGCACGCGGCGCGCGAGCCAGCCCGAGAAGTGCAGCCGCGCGTCGTCATGGATCTCGTCGCGCTCCACGCGGCCCGGCGCGCCGATGCCCACCAGCGCGCCGATCTGCAGGCGGAAGCGGTCCTCGCCCGGCCGGTCCAGCGCCACGGCCGGACGCGACTGCGCCCACGCGCGGTAGAAGTGCAGCGAGAAGCGGTGCGAAAAACTGTCGAGAAAGGCCAGCCAGGTCGGGTCGCCGTGGTTCAGGCTGCGCTCGCGGATGAAGTCGCTCAGGTGCACCGGCAGCGGCCCGTTGGGTCCGATGTAGCCGAAGAACTGCTGGCGCAGGCGCGGCGGCGAATGCACGGTGGCGGGCTCGAAGCGGCTGAAGCTCGCGGGCGCGAACGAGAGCGAAGGCTCCTGCCCCACGCGCACCGGCTCGGCACCGGGCAGCAGCGCGCGGCCCCAGCGCGGCGTGGTCTTCGCGACCGACTCCAGCCGGCGCATCACCGCGAAGTAGTCGAAGGCCCAGGGCTGGGCCGACCAGCCGCGCAGCGCGGCATCGACGCGGGCCTGCGCGGTGCCCGCGCCCTGCTCGGGCGCGCGGGCAGCGCTGGCCAGGTTGCCGGTCACAGGATCTGCCGCGTCCCGCACAGCGGCCTCCAGCGCATGGTCTCGCCCTTGCCCGCGATGCGCAGCACGGTCTCGACGAAATGGTTCACCTCCACGTGGCGCGAGAGAAAGCGCGCCAGCACGGCACCGAAGAGGAAGCTGCTGTGGCCGTGGAAAGCATCCTTGTCGACTTCCAGCGTCACCTCCAGCCCGCGGCCGAAGGCGATGGGCCCCTTCAGCGGCAGGCGGCGCGCCACCGGCTTGCACTTCACCGAAAGCAGCCCGCGCACCTGGCCCTGGCGCATCTCGTCGGCATGCACCGCGTAGAGCATCAGCGTCTCGCGCAGCGCGGCCGCGCCCTGCTCCGGCGTGCTGTCGGACAACGACAGGTAGTTGAGCGCGAGATGGTCGACCACGCGCCAGCCCAGCCCCTGGCTCACCACCGGCGACACCGGCCGCGAAGGACCGCGCACCATGCGCACGCGCTGCACGGGGAATGAATCGACGCAGTCGAAGTCGTTCTCGCGGCCCAGCGGCATCAAGAGGGGCAGGTCGCGGTTGGTGCACAGCGCGGTCACCGCCAGCTGCCGCAGCGTGGCCGCGTACGGCGCCTGCTGCGGATCGACGATCTGCATGTAGACCTCGGAGCCGATGTGGCTGCTGCGGTTGCCCTCGGTGCGCTGGCGCACCGACAGCATGCGCGGCTCGCGCGTGACCGTGAAGTAGGCCGGATGGCTCATCCGGCTGCCGTGGAAGGCCGAGTAGAAGGGCCGGAACGGCTGCTCGGCCGCCGCCGCGTCGGCGCCCGGCGTGCCGTGGCCGATGACCTCGGTGACGGTGTGCACCTCGAAGTCCTGCGGCCGCGTGCGGTCGGGCACCAGGTGGAACTGGCTCACGCCCTCATTCAGCGGCACGCGGTCGAGCCGCTTGCTGAAGAGGTTCACCGCGGGCACGCAGTGCAGCAGCACGTTGTCGGCGCTCACGAGCTTTTCGAGGGCCGCGTCGCCGCGCGAGAACAGCAGCACGATCTCGACCTCGCCCACCGGCATCTGGGCCAGCAGCGCCTTCAGCCCGCCGATGCGCACGAACTGGAAGCGCTGGGGAAAGGCGAAGTACTCCTGCAGCAGCCTGAAGCCCGAGAAGCCGGTGGCGGTGACGGGCAGCAGCGCCTCGTCGTCCTCGAAGCCGACCGCACCGATGGCGCTCGGCGGCAGGCTGCGCGGCGAGCCCTGCAGGGCGCCGCCCGGCCCCAGCGGCCGCACCAGCACGCCGATGGGCTGGCCCAGCGCGCATTCGTGCAGCTGCCAGGCCACGTCTTCCGCGCCGCCGAAGTGCAGCACGAGGTCGTCGAGCGCGATCTGGCTGAAGTCCAGCCCGGCCGTGGTGCGCAGCACGATGCGCAGGCCGCCGCGGATCGCGCGCGACTGCGGATGCGTGTTCAGCGGGAGGTCGGGCGCGTAGGTGAAGTACTGCGCGCGTTGCACCTCGATGGGCCAGATGCGCAATGCGCTGGCTGTGCGGAACTCGCAGTGCGTGTTCTGCCCCACCGCCTGCCGCGCGCGCAGGCCGCTGCCGCGCGGCAGGCTCGGGCCGGTGGCGAGGTTGGCGTCGTCAGGATCCGGCGCGAACGAGACCACCACCATCGCCGGCGTCGGCGCGAGGAAGTGCGGGTAGACGATGTCCAGCAGGTGGCCGGTGAAGCGCGGGTATTCGGCGTCGAGCTTCAGGCCCACGCGCGCCGAGAGGAATGCGGTGGCCTCGATGAGCCGCTCCACGTACGGATCGGCGACCTCCTGGCCTTCGATGCCAAGTCGATGCGCAATCTTTGGAAATGCGCGCGCGAACTCTGAAGAGCTTTCGCGGAAGTAGCGCAGTTCCTGTTCGTACAGACTCAGCAGCCTGGGGTCCATGGCGGACTCATCTCGGGTTTTGCGCCATGTCCACTATCTCGATGCGGCCCTCTTCCAGGTCTACGCGGCTTCGCATCAGGAACTCCAGCGGCACGGGCTGCGCCCACAGCATGCCGCGGATCTGCAGGCCGATGCTGTTGTGCGAGTCAAGTGCCGGGCCCTCCATGATGAGTTCGACTTCGAGTGTTCGGGACAGGATGCGTGGCTCGAACTGCAGGATTGCGTTCTTCAAAGCCTGTTCCATGCTGACACGCTGCACCGACGAGGTGAACTGGCCAGACAGCATAGGCAATCCGTAGTTGATGACCGAACGCGCCGCGTTGGGGTACTGCCTGTCGTCCATCGAGAGGCCGTAGCCGGTGGCGTTGAAGAGCCAGCCCAGGTCGCGCAGCACGGCCTGGCGCAGCGCCTGCTTGGTCAGCGTGCGCTTGTCGTCGCTCTCGCGCTTCTCGTCGGGCGCGTTGTCGACGAGGCGGTCGAGCAGTGAGGGCTGCAGCCGCTCCTGCGCGGTGAGCTCAGCCATCGACGGCACCTTCGGCCGGCGCCTGCGCCTCGGCTTCGGCCTGCGTGAACAGGATCTCGCGCACGTCCATCAGCGCGTACTCATTGCCGTCGCTGCTGCTGAGCACGCGCTGGCCGAAGCCCGCCCAGACCTCCGGGCGCAGCTCGCGCCACTCGGTCTTGCGCGCCAGGCGCAGCTCGCCGTCTTCCTGCTTCTCGGTGCCTTCGTAGCGCGTGGGAATGAGCGCGAGCGTCTCGCCGCCGTTCTCGAACTGCAGGTGCGCGGGCATCCATACGCAGTCGCGCAGGTCCTCGGGCGGCTCGATCTTGATGTGCGCGAGGCGCGCGTACGGAATCCAGTAGTACTTGCCGTTGACGAAAGCCTCGAGCACAGGGCCCAGCCGCATGTCGGCGTCGGAGAGCCATTCGAAGGGCTTGCCGTCGACGGTGCCGCCCATGGCGGGGGCGCCGTCGAAGGCGCGCTGGCGCAGGTCTTCCGCCAGCTCGCTCTCGCCGCGGCCCTGGCGCAGCAGCGACTCGATGAGCAGCGCCAGCCATTCGTCGGGCTGGCCGAAGATCATCGGCGTGCGCGTGCCGGCGAACACTTCGGCGCGCAGGCCCTCGCAGCGCACGGCCTCGCCGTAGACCTGCTTCATGGGCACGGCCAGCGCGTCGAGCTCGGCGGCCACGGTGAGCTGGTTGAGCGCGCGCTCCCACTGCCCCAGCACGCACAGCAGCTGCGCCATGAACACGCGGTGCTTGCTGTCGGAAGGCCTGGCGCGCACGTCGTCGCTCAGGGCCTTGAGGGCTGCAGCGGGGTCGGCGGCCTTGAGGAATTCGGCGGCGGTGGTCATGGTGTGCGGCTCCTTGTGGCTGGACTGAGTGCGCGGCTCATGCGCGCGTGAACTGGCATTCGCGCACCGCGCCGCGCAGGCCGGTGGTCTTCTGCGGCGCCGAGCGCACCTTCACCGTGCGGTAGCTGATGGAGATCAGCTCCGAGGGCACGCCCCAGTGGCCGCCCGAGCTCAGCACCAGCCGGCAGATGCGCGCGTTCTCCAGCACCAGCTCGAAGGTCGACTGCGCATCGGGCGAGCGCTCGTCGCCGCCGGACTTGAAGGCGCTGATCATCACCTTCAGGTCTTTCTCCTGCGCGCGCAGCAGGCTGGCGATGGTGGCGGTGGCGGCGTCGCTGCGGCGCGCGACGATCAGGTTGTTGGGCACCACCTGGTTCTGGCTGGAAGACTCGGGCACCTGCACCGACCAGTAGTAGCCGCCGATGTTCAGCCGCGCCTTGCCGTCGTCGAAGCTGCGCTCCAGCTCGCCTTCGACCGGGGCGCCCTTGTTCTCGATCAGCATGACCAGGTCGGTCTCGGACGAGCCGGTGCCGATCAGTTCGTAGAACTGGCGGGCGTCTTCAGGGCTCCAGGAGCCGTCGTCTAGGAATGCCATTTCTCACCTCCGGAAATCGATGGAACAGGAACAAAAAAAAGAAAAAGGGAAACTGGAACCGTCATGGCCTGGCCCCCGCGTCCGCCGTGGCGCTCCTGCGCAGCAGAGCCGTGAACACCTGGCGCTCGGCGCTCTCGGCCGGCGGCTGTCCGCCGCGCACGCGCACTTCCGACACGTCGGCCTGCGCATAGCCCACGCCGAAGAGGCGCGGCGCGCTGTAGGGCGTGGCGGGCACGGCCATGACCAGCAGGCGCGCGTCGCCCGCCGCATCGAGCCAGGGCAGGTCGAAGCGCTTCACCGAGGGCTGCTCGGGCGTGCCCCGCTTGAAGCGGTTGGTTTCGCCGGACTCGTCGGGATAGACCGGCTGCAGGTTGCCTCGAGCATCGATGCCCGCGATGACGAGGTCGAGCGAACGGCCGCTGGTGTTGCGCACGTTCAGGCGCAGCCGCTCGCCGGCGCGCGTCGCGGGCAGCCCGCTGGCGGCCTGGGAAACGGGCACGCTGCGCAGCATGCGCTCGCCGCTCCACACCTCCAGCGCGGCGTCGAAGCCGTCGAGCTGGCCGTCCTTGCCGTAGCCCTGCAGTTGAGAGAGCCACTTCAGCTGCGCCAATGCCTGCAGGCGGCGGCGCAGCGCGGCGGTGTCGGGCAGCACCACGGTGGAGACGTTCGCGCCGAAGAGCGGCGCGAGCAGTTCGAGGCGCTGGCCCGAGGCGCCGAGGTCGGTCCAGCGCACGTCGGCCGTGGCCGTGTCGTCCGCCGCGCGGATCGCGGCCGGGTAGTCGAGGCTCAGGCCAATTGGCAGCGGCTTGTCGGCGCGCACGCGCAAGGCGGTGGCGGCCGGCTCGGCCATCGGCGTGACGCTCCAGAAGGCGCTGCCCGGCACGTCCTTCAGCGCTGCCGGCACGGCCAGCCATGCGTTGCCGAGCTTGATCTGCGACACGGCGGCCGGCGCGCCGCGCACGGTGCCGTCGTCCAGCGTGGCGAGCACGCGCAGCTCCTGCTGCTGCGCGAGTCCGTCGAGCAGGCCCGCCTTGATGGCCAGGCTGTCGCCACTGCGCTGCGCGCGCCACACGGGGCGCGTGGATGCGGGAGCGCCGCTGTTGGCGAACAGCGGCGCATCGAGGTTGCCTTCGGCCACCGGGGACGGCAGCTCGCGTGTCGGAAAACGCTGGGCAAGTTCGTCGATGACGGGCGGGTACAGCGCGAGCACGCCATCGAACAATTCCCGCCAGGTGGCGGGTTTTCGCGAAAGGGCTTCGACCATCGCCCATGTCAGCAGGCCCTGCGGCCTCGCGTTTCGCGCCTTGCGCGGCAGCCGCAGCTCGGGCGTGATCTGGTGGCTTTCCGATGCGAAGAAGGCGACGTAGCGGGCACGCGGAACGGCCTCGGCCGGCGCGGGTGGCGCCGGCTGCCGGGCGGGCGGCGCGCCGCCCGTGAGCTGCGCGGCGCGCAGTCCGCGCCAGCGCACCTCGTCGTCGGGCGGGCCCTCGGCGGTGGCGGGTGCGTCCGCCGTGCCGCGCGTCATGGAGTTGGCGGAGCAGGTGTCGAACACCGAGGCCACGAACACGTTCTTCGCGAGGAAGGACTGGATCCACGCATCGAAATCCACGTCGCGCAGGTCGCCCGCGAGCGCGTTGTCGCTGCCCAGCATGCCGCGCACGTCGCGCGCGAGGAAGTTCTCCGAGAGCCCGTCGGGCTCCTGGTAGCGCTTGGCGATGTCGCGCAGCCGCGTGCCGTGGCCCGAGAAATACAGCAGCACGAAGTCGCCGCTCCTCGACTGCGCGAGCAGCTTCGCCAGCGCCTCGTGGATGGCCTGCGACTCGGGCAGCGCCGCGCCGCTCACGCCGTCGGCGAGCACGGCGATGTCGGGCGCGGCAAAGCCCTGCCTGAGCAGCGCATCGCGCATCAGCATCACGTCGTTGCGCGGCGCCTGCAGCCACAGCGCCTGCGGCTGGTTGACGAGTTCGGATACGCCAACAAGCAGCGCGCGCTGCGTGGCGAGGGCGAGGCTGCAGCAGGCCAGCAGCCACAGCACCAGCAGCACCTGAAGAAAGCGCAGCTGCGTGAGGCCCCTGCCCTTGGGCCGCAGGTGCGGATACAGGCGGGCGGCATGCGCGGTCATGGCCGCCGCTCGCTGGCCGGCCCGGCCGATTCCACCAGCGGCGAGGCCGCGAGCACTGCCAGCGCCTCGACGGGCTCCGGCACGCGCAGGCGCCATGCGCCATCGCCGCCCGGCCCGCCCACCACGTCGGCCGAGATCGACTGCAGCAGCCTGTCGGCCTCCTCCATGCGCACGCCGGGCTTCCAGCGCACGACGAGGTCTGCGCGCGTGGGCGCCGGTGCGGTGGGCACGGCGCGGAAGCGCACTTCGTCGTCCTCCGGCGCGCCACGGCCGCCGATGAGCCCGACGTTCTGGACCACCACGACCAGCGCCAGCACGGCAAAGGCCGGGCGCGCCCAGCCTTCGGCGCCGAACCAGCGGCGGATGCTGCCCCACCAGCCGCCCTCGGGGCCGGGCTGCGGCCGCGCGCGCGATGGAGATGAAGAAAGAGAAGAAGAAGAAGAAGGGGCGGCCTCGTCGCTCTGCGGCCGCGTCAGCGCGGCGCCAAGTTCCAGGCCCACGTCGCGGTACAGATCCTGGTAGTCGGTGCGCGGGTCTTCCGGCCCGAGCGGCGTGCCCGACAGCACCGAGAAGACGCCGCCGCCCACGCCGCGCAGCGCGATGCGCCCGGGCTGCGGCGCGATGGCCAACGCGGTGCGCGCGGCCCACTCGTCGTGCACCGCGCGGATGGCCGCGAGCCGCGTGGCGGAGACTTCGCCCAGCACGCGCGCGCAGAGCTGCGGGCTGGGTTCGAGCGTGAGCACGTTCCACGTCTGGACGACACCGAACATCGGCTCGAAGGGCTCGTCCTCGGGTTCGAGCAGCACGTCGAATGCACCGGCCCAGTCGGCCTCGCCGACGGCCATCCACCCCTGCCAGAGGTCGTCGTGGATGCAGCGGTCGAGCAGCACGCCAAGCAGCCGCCCGCTGTAGACCACGCTGACGAGGCGGCCCGGCGCCCAGCGGGCCGGGAAGGCTCGCTGGGCGACAGCCTCGCGGCGCCGGGCCAATTCGGTGAGAGGCATCAACAGGTCGGACGCGGCAACGACGGGCGTGGCCGGCGTTCCTGGCGGTGATCCGGGCATGGCCACGGTGGCCGTGCCGGGCTCGCCTTCGGGCCCGGTGTCCGGCATCGCGGCCGCGCCGGTCGTTTCCAGCGCGTGGCGTATCACGCTGAGCGGGGGCCAGAGGTCGTGGGTCATGGCGTCTGTTCCTGAATGGCTATGTCTTCAGGCGTAAGACGCTTCAGCACCGAGGATTTTGAAAACCTGCAGGATCGCCGCCATGTTGTCGGGCTCGATGGCGATGCCCAGCGTCTGCTGGAGCCAGCCGCCGAGCCGGGTCCTGGCGTAGTCCGCCGTGAGCCCTTCGCGCTTGTGCACCAGGCCCAGCCGGCCCGCGCGGTAGTGATAGGAAGCGATGGCGTGGCGCGAGGCGATGCCCGAGAGCCCGCCTTCGGCCTCCTTGCCGAAGCCCTCGCACAGCAGCAGGCGCTCGGGCTCGGGCAGCCCCGCGATGAACTCGCGCGCGGCCTGCTGCACCGCCTGCATGCTCAGGCCGTGCTCGGCCAGGCAGCCTTCGAGGTCCTCGTCGGCGCCGATCTCGTCTTCCAGTTGGGCCTCGGTGATCTGGTCGCCGATGGAGAGCTTGCGGCGGAAGGAACTGGCGCGCGTGCAGTCGATGAGATAGCGGCGGAAATACGCGCACAGCGCGAAGGCGGTGGACGGTGCGCTGTGGCCCGCGCGTTCGTCGGCCTCGTCGGGGTCGGCGTCGAGCCGCAGCACCTTCACGTAGATGAACTGCGCCACCAGCTCCTGCCGGCCCTCGCCCAGCACCTGCAGCTCGGGCGGATTGCAGGCCACCAGCGCGTCGCCGACGATGCGGTACATGGCGCCCATCTCGCCCGGGGACAGCGTCTGGCGCCGCCGCCAAAGGCGAACGAGTTCACTGCTTTCCGCGGACGACAGCGTTTCGATCATTGGCTCACCCCCAGGCTGCGCGCACTTCGTGTCGCTTCGCCCACCCCCTTGCAGGGGGCAACACCTGCGGCCCGGCAAAGCCGGTTCCGCGGTGTTTCCCGAACGGGCCCCGCTTCGCGGGCCGGCGGGATGGCCATGGGCCCGGGGTCTCGCATCTCTCGATCCTTCAGTCGTCGACGCAGGTGCCCTCCGAAGGCACCAGGCACTGCGGCAGGTTCGCGCCCACCGGCCCGCCGCGCGTGCGGATGGCCGAGGACGTGGCCGCCTGCGCCACGGCGAGGCCGCGCGGCAGCAAGATCCAGAGCTGGCCGCGCTCCTTCATGCGGCGCGCGTTGGTCGCGGCCTGCTGGCCGTTGCCGAAGAAGTAGTCGGCCCGCACCGCGCCACGGATGGCGCCGCCGGTGTCCTGCGCGATGGTCAGGCGCTGCATCGGCGCGCCGCTGCCGGGCGTGCGCGTGGAAACGAACACCGGGTAGCCCAGCGGCGTGCTGCGCGGATCGACCGCAATGGAGCGCCCCGCCGACAGCGGCACGCCGAAGGCGCCCACCGGTCCGCCCACCGGCGATGGCGACTCCTTGAAGAACACGTAGCTCGGGTCCTTGATGCCCGAGCCCGTCACCGCGCCACCCGTCGGCCGCCGACCCGGCACCACCACCGGGCCGCTGGCCACCGGTCGTGCCAGCGTGAAGCCACGCGTGCGGATGGTGCCGTTGGCCACGGCCCCGGTGTCGCTGTCGTCGTCGTCGCCGTCGTCCAGCTGCAGTTCGATGGACGAGCCGCGCACCTTCACCGGACTGCGCGGCTTGCCGTTGGCGGCCTGCGCCAGCGTCGGACGGAAGGGCTGGCCGTTCTGCTCGGCGTAGGCCACGCGCACGATGTCGCCGTTGGCCATGCGGATGCGGCCCGAGCCCTGGATCTGCATCTCGTACAGCGCGGTGGCGCTGCTCACGAACGCAAGCACCTTGGCGTTGGGCGCACCCTTGGTCTCGATCTCTTCGCGCGTGTAGTACGGCAGCAGCTGCTTGCCCTCGACGCGCAGGCGCACCTTGCGGTCCAGCGTGTCGCGCGAGATGCCCGAAAGGTCCAGCGCATAGAGGCCCGGCGCGCCCATGTCGCGCGTGCTCAGGCCCGTCTGCACCACCACGTTGCGGCCTTCCACGCGGGCCGCCACCGTGCCGTTGCCCGGCGGCAGCTTGCGCGCGTCGGCAAAGAGCATGTCTTCTGGCTGGCCGTACACCGGATAGATGAAGGGCGCGCCGTACTGGCGCGCGCCCGCGATCTCGGGTTCGAAGTAGCCGGTGACCACGCCGTCGGGGCGGCGGTCGTCGTCGCGGATCTGGTAGGCCGAGAACTCGCCCTCGAAGAAGCCCCGGATCGCGTTGTTGTTCTTGCTGTCGACCTTCAGCGCGCGGTCGCACACCGATTTCCATTCGGCGCCGCGGCCGTTGAGCACCTTGCAGCTGCCGAGAAAGGCAGGCCAGCTCTCCGAGAAATCGTCGCGCGACCAGCCCGGCACCGAGTCGAAGCTCACCGATGTGTAGGTGGCCAGCTGCGTCGAGAAAGTGCGGGCCTGGCCGGCCACGCTGGCGCCGGTGGGCGCCGGGCGCGAGGCGGCGGTGCTGCTCGCGCTGGTGTCGGCCGTGGCTGCGCCGGTGTCCGTGGCGGCCGGCGGCGGCGTGGTGCAGCCTGCCAGCACGGCGATGGCGGCGCCGGTTGCGAGAGCGCTCCAGCCGGTCTCCGGCCTTCTGCGTGCCTGGAGTTGCTGCTTCTGCTGCGGTTGCGATGCGGTCATCATGAAAGCCTCCTTGTCCTGAGAGTCACGGCCCGTAGGCCGACGCTCTGCAGACGATTACTTCTCGACGATTTTGAAATTGCCGACGCCGTAGACGTCGTTGCACGGGGTGTTGGGCGCGCACACCGGCTTGCCCAGGAGAGGCGACGGACCGGTGCCGCGCGTGGCCTCCAGCGCGGCCAGCACGGGCAGCGGGAACACCGGGAACACGCCGTCGTTCTGCACGCCGGCGGCGCTGAAGTCGCGCTCGTGCTCGCTCACCAGCACCGCGAACTGGTCGGTGCCGGCCGGCCCGCCCGCGTCCATCGGCCACGAGGCGCGCGGCAGCGAGAGCGTGCCGCCCGCGGTGATCTTGTTGTACTTGTCCAGCAGGTTCGGGAAGAGCAGGAACATCTCGCCACCGCTGGACAGCAGGAACACGTAGACGAACCCCTCCCGCTTGCTGCGGACCTCGAAGGCGAGCCGGTCCTTGCCGATGGCGACCTCGGCTTTCTTCGGCGTGGCCGTCACGTCGAAGCCGGGTGTTGCGCCGGTGGCGAGCGACTGCAGCGACTCGGCCGGCGTGCGCGGCGCCGGAGGGGGAGGCGGTGGTGGTGGAGGCGGGGGCGGTGGGGCCTCGGCGACCTTGGTGTCGGGCGGCGGAGCCGGCGTGGTGCTGACGACCTGCTTGTCGTCTGCACCGCCGCGCCCCTGGAACCACCACCAGCCACCACCGGCTGCTGCCGCGAGCACGGCGATGGAAGCGAGGGCGACGGCGGTCCTGTTGCTGCCGCCACTTCCTCCCCCCTTGTTGCCCGTCGGAGCGGGTGCGGGCGCAGGCGCCTTCGCACCGCCGCCTGCCTTGTCTGCGATGACCGTGGCGGCGTCCGCATTCGTGCCCATCGACGTGCGCGCGCCGGACGACGAAGGCGGCTGCGTGCGCGGCACCGGCGCGATGCTGTGCCCCACCTCCAGGTCGAGCGCCGAGCGCAGTTCCGCCATCGACTGCGGCCGCTGCTCGGGCCGCACGCCCAGCCCCGCGTCGATCGCCTCCAGCAGCCGCGGGCTGTAGCGCTTGCGCAGGATCTCGTTGCCCGCGAGCGGCACATAGCTGTCGGACAGCAGCCGCGCCACCGAAGGCGGCGGCGCGCGGCCGCACACCGCCACGTGCATCACCGCCGCGAGCGCGTACACGTCGGTCCACGCGCCCTGCGACATGTCGGGCATCTCGGCGTACTGCTCGATCGGCGCGTAGCCGGGCTTCAGGATGACCGTGATCGCCTGCGTCTTGTCGGTGATCACGCGGCGCGCGGCGCCGAAGTCCAGCACCACCGGGCGGCCCGAACCTTCGAGCAGGATGATGTTGTCGGGGGCGATGTCGCGGTGATAGCAGTTGGCGTTGTGCATCACCGCCAGCGCCTGGGTCACGCCGTCCATGATGCGGATCAGCCAGGACTCGTCCACGCCGGCGGGGATCGACACCAGGGCCTCACGCAGCGTCTCGCCCCGGTAGAAGGGCATGACCATGTAGGTGGTGCCTTTTTCCTGCCAGAAGCGGTAGACCTTGAGGAGCGACGGGTGGTCGAACTGGGCGAGCAGGCGGGCTTCGTTGATGAAGCTGCGCATGCCGAGGTCGAAGGTTTCGCGGTGCTTCTCCGACAGCGGGATGACCGTGCCGTCCTGCTGCCTCGCCGAGAGCGATGTCGGCAGGTACTCCTTGATCGCCACCACGCGCTCCAGCGTGTGGTCCCAGGCTTCGTAGACGACTCCGAAGCCTCCCTGGCCTATGACTCTTGTAATCTCGAATTCTGCGAGGCGGCTGCCTACGGGGAGGAGGCCGGCTTCCGTTGCGCCGGTGGCGGGGCTTGTTACGGGGTTTGTGCCGGACATGCTCGTGGGGGCACCTGCCGTGATTACCGTGGCGGAGGTGTCGCCTGTCGTCGTGGGCTGCGACGGCGGAGTTGGCTTGGGGACTACGCGGGTGCGGTCGTCTTCGTTGGAGTCGGTCATTGACTGGCTCCTTTTTGGGTTGTGCTTGGGGTTTGTTTCCCGGGGCCGGGTCTCGGCCCGGCGGCCGACTCACTTTCTTTTGCTTCGCCAAAAGAAAGTAAGCAAAGAAAAGGCGACCCCACTGTCTGCGACCCCTTCGCTGCGCTACGGGGCAACCTGCGGTGCTCGCGTTTCGCGGGGTCTCGCCCAAACTCGCTTCGCTCAGACAAGGGCGAGCCCTGATCCGCGAAACGCTGCGCTCCTCGGCGCAGCCAGAGGGGATTGGGGACACGCGGGCCATCGCTGCGCTCGGCCGCGGGTGCCCAGCAGGCGCTTTGCGCCTGCTGGGCTTGGAATGAAGGCGCGTGGTTGTCGAAGCCACCAGAACTGGATACGCCGCCGAGCGAAGCGAAGGCCAGAGTAGGCTGTTCAAGAGCCGAGCGAAGCGATGGCGCGGATCGCTCCCTTCTGGCTGTGCCGAGGAGCGCAGACGTAGGAGGGATAAGGGCCGCAGCTGTTTGAGCGAAGCGAGTTCTGCGGACCCCCTCCGGAGTCGAGCACCGCAGGTTGCCCGCAGCGAAGCGGAGGGACGCAGACAGTAGGGTCGCCTTTTCTTTGCCTACTTTCTTTTGGCGAAGCAAAAGAAAGTAGGTCGCCCGCCGGGGCGAGACCCGGCCTCGGGAAGCAACACGGCAAGAGGCATTCATCTCACCCCTCCTCCGCAAACCCAAGAAACAGCGCATCAAACTGCTCATCCCGAGGCAACCCGGTACTCAACATCCGAATCCCCGCCTCTGTAGAAGGATCACTCAACCAAAGCGAAGCCCCCGCCAGCGGCAGATCAAGCGACTCGACAGCAATAACCCGCTCATCGGACAAAGAAGCCTCTTCGACAAAAAGCCTCTGCAGCACAGCATCGAACCGCACCGCATCCAGATCCCCATCCAGCCCCTCCAACGCAGCCTGCGTCGCATGAGCCCACCACCGCAACGCAGCAGCCAGCGCTTCGCCTCGCAGAGTCCCGGGCGAATCCGCCTCCAGCTCCACCGCGATGGCAAACGGAAAGTACCGCCCCACCCCATCCACGGAAGGCATCAGCACCCCGATCCAGGCTCGGTCGCCAGCCACCTGCCGTCCCAGCGCAAAGCACCAGATAGGCGCCTCCAGATACCGCTCGGTCCAATCCGCCCGGTCCCGCAGCCGCGACATGCCCCGCTGCAGCCACTGGTCCCACACCGCACGGAACGGCTCAGGCAGCCGCCGATGCGCGAAGTCCCCCATGCCCGGCAATTTCCCGAACCACCCGGGCAGCACGGCGGTGGCGGCAAGAAGCGGGGAAGGCTCGATGCTCACAGCCCCTCCGGACATGAGAACTCGCGCAGCTCGCGCAAGCGAATGGGATGCTGCACGCTGTTGGTCGTCACCTCGAAGCGCGTCTTGCGCGCCCCGATCTGGAAGGTGATGAAGAACTTCTCCGGCGCGTCGCCCGCTTCGAGCTGCCCGTCGTCGAGCGCGCGGAACAGGGCCCACGGCCCGTCCACGGCTGCGCCGGAACTGCCGGTGGTCGATGGCGGGCTGACCTGGATGCGCACCTGGTTGCTGCCCTTGGGGCCGGGCCACTGCACGGCCATGGGCACGACGGGGCCGTGCGCGTATTTCACGAGCTGGCCGTCGACGTCGAGGATGAACTGGGTGATGCCCGCGTCCATTTCCACCGGCTTGAAGTCCAGCCGCATCGACGGGCCCCTGCCGCCGCCGCGGAAGAAGATTTCCTTGATGCGCGCGGCGCGCTCGAACTGGGCAATCGCCTGGGTGGTGATGGCGCCGCGCTCGGCCACGGGCTTGTAGCGCCACGGCCGCGTGCTGGTGTCGACGATGGCGGCCAGGCGCTTCTGGAAGAAGTCGTCCATCAGGCCGCCGGGGCCGAACATCTGGCCGAAGTCCTCGGGCAGCACATCGCGCTTGCTGCTCTGCACGAAGGGGTAGCGGCCGGCGATGGCGCGCGCGCAGAACTCGGTGACGGGGCGCAGGTCCTGGCTCAGGTTGCCGCGTTCGGCCACCTGGGCCTGCGCGGCGCCGGCCTGGCTCAGGTTCTCGACCATGGAGCGCACGGGCTCCGGCAGGCGGCCGGCGTCGGACTTGAGCTTGCCGGCCACGTCGCCGGGCGGCGGCGAGGTGCGGCCCTTCACGGCCGTGTCGACGGCGTTGAGGTACACGTACACCTCGTTGAAGAGCTTCAGCGCGTCGTCGATGGGCGCGGGCTGGTTGGGGCCGCCCGCGGTGACGAGGCGGCGCAGCGCCTCGAAGCGGTCGTCCACGATGCTCTCGATGCGCTTGCCCGGAGCCACCTGCCGGCCGGGATCGCCGCCGAACAGGTCTTCCAGGCCCTTGCGGGTGTTGCGCACGGTCTCGGTGGCCTTGCTGACGACGTCCTTGTTGGCGTCGGCGGCGGGGATGAGCGTGGTCTGCTTGACGACGGCGCGCAGGAAGTTGGCGAGCGGCGAATCGACGCCCGAGAGGATGCGCGCGGTCTCGATGTTCTTCTCGAGGCCATTCACTCGGATCAGGCGCACGTCGGCGAGCAGCGCTTCCCACTGCTTGACGTATTCCTCCAGGTAGAGGCGGCGCACGCGGTCGGTCAGCGCGCCGAGCGCGGCGGCGTCGCGCAGGCGGTCGGCGGCGTTGCGGTCCTGTCCGAGCACCCACGGATCTTCGTTGGCGAGCAGGCCGGTGAGCACCACCACCTCGTTCTGGAAGCGCTTGTGGTAGCCGTCGTAGGTGAACATGCCCGGCACGCCCTCGGACAGCGGCTTGCCGCTGATGCGCTCGAACACCAGCGGGCCCGAGGGGCCCGTAGCCGTGGCCACGCTGAAGGCCGGGATGTCCTTGCTGGCGCGCTGGCGCTTGAGGCGGCTGAACACGCGCTGCTCCAGCGGATAGCTCGCGAGCACGGCGCGCACGCTGCGCACCAGGTTCTCGTCCATCTTCAGCGGCGAGCGTGGCGGGCCCTGGGCGATGAGCACGTCGAGCTGGTCTTCGAGCTGCTTGCGCTGGTCTTCCGGAATGCCGCGGTCGAGGTTGCGCGACCAGTCGAGGGTGATCCAGGCCTTCAGCGCCTCGGCGTCGAAGTGCTCGGGCTGGTAGAGCATCAGGTAGCTCTTGAGCGCTTCATACGTGAATTCGAGGTTGTCCTTCTGCGCGGTGCGCAGCTGGTCCTCGATGCGCTTGGCGATCTGCGGCAGGAAGGCGTCGTTCAACGCGCGCTGGTGCGTGAGCATGGCGGCCGCGTCGAGCTTGTCGCCCTGGTAGAGGCCCAGCGTCATCGACAGCGGCTCGTCGCCCTGGCGGTTGTCGGGCGTCTTCCAGATGTCGCGCAGGCTCTGCAGCACGGGCGCCACTTCCACCAGGTTCTGCACGCGCGCGGGCAGCGCCGCGAGGTTCTGCCGGGCGGGCTCCACGCGGGCCTCGACCGACTTCAGGTAGTTCATGTTCTGCAGCGTGCTGTAGCCCCAGGCCGCGAGCAGGCCGACGGTGACGAGCGTCATGGCCGTCACGCCGATCACGCGCAGCGTGTGGCGGCGGCGCTCCAGCTTCACGTCGGCGCCGGCCAGGCGCTGCTCGGGGAACACCACTTCGCGCAGCAGCGAGGTTAAGAAGTAACTGCGCCCGCTGGACTTCTGCGGCGCGAGCATGGCGCGCTCGATGCCGAAGCTGCGCGCCAGGCTGCCCATCACGCGGTCGATGGGGCTGCCCTCCTGCGTGCCGCTGGTGAAGTACACGCCGCGCACCCACGGCGGCTGCGCGAAGCGCGAGCCGGTGAACACCTGCTCCAGCAGGTCCGACAGCAGCGGCCCGATGGAGCCGAACTGCGCCGGAAAGCCGAAGATCGCCGCGCGGCGGTTGCCGTCGGTCTCGCGCTGCATGCGCGCGATGAGGCCGTCGTTCACGCGGTTGTGCAGCAGCGCGAACTCGCGGTTGAAGGCAGCGGAAAGCCCCTTCTCCTCCACCTGCAGGTTCTCGTCGGCTGGCAGCGTGAAGCCGAAGACCTGCGCGCGCTGTTCCTTGCCGAGGTCGTCGAAGTAGTCGGTGAAGCCGTAGAGCAGGTCGCTCTTGGTGACGAGCACGTACACCGGCAGCCGCGTGGTGAGCTTGCCGTCGAGCTCCAGCAGGCGCGCGCGGATCGATGCCGCGAGCTGGGTACGCGCCTCGGGGCCCTGGCTCAGCAGGTCGGCCACGCTGACGGTGAGGAACACGCCGTTGAGCGGCCTGCGCGGGCGCACCTTCTTCAGCAGCCCCAGGAAGCCTTCCCACGCGCTCTTGTCTTCCGACTGGTGGCTGTCCTGCGTGGTGTAGCGCCCGGCGGTGTCGATGAGCACCGCCTCGTCGGTGAACCACCAGTCGCAGTTGCGCGTGCCACCCACGCCGCGGATCGCACCGGGGCCGAACTTCTCGGCCAGCGGGAAGCTCAGGCCAGAGTTGACCAGCGCGGTGGTCTTGCCCGCGCCCGGCGCGCCGATGAACACGTACCAGGGCAGGTCGTAGAGATAGCTGCCGCCCGAGATGGAAAGCCAGTCGCGCCAGCCCGGCTTCTTGCCGGCGGCGTGCATGCGCATCTGCTTGAGAGTGGCGACGGCTTCGCTGAAGCGGGTGTCGAGGATCTTCTGCTCGCCGTTGACCGGCGCATCGGCCTTGGCGGCGGGCGCCTTCATCAAGCCGTCGGTCAGGTGCTGGCTCGCACGGCGGGCGCGCCAGCGGCGGTACAGCGCGCGCAGCACCACGACGAGCACGATGACGCCGATGACGATGGCACGCGTGGTCTCGCTTTCGAGCGGCGCGAGCGAGCCGATCTTCACCAGCGGGCCGATCCACCAGATCAGCAGCGCGACGACGATCAGCGCCAGCAGCGTGAGCAGCAGCGGGCTGAAGAGGAAGCCGAAGATTTTCTTGATCATTTCGTCGCTCCCGTGGCTGGAGCAGCGGCCGGCGCGGCTGCGGGAGCGGTGGCGACGACGCCTTCGGGCCCGGTCAGCAGCACCACTTCCACGCGGCGGTTGCGCGCGCGGTTGGCCGGCGTGTCGTTGGGCGCCACCGGCTCGGCGTCGGCCTTGCCGTCGGCGCGCATGCGCGCGGGGTCGACCAGCGTGGAGAGCGCGCCCTTCACCGCGTCGGCGCGCGCGGCCGACAGGTGCCAGTTCGAGGGATAGCGCAGCGAGCGGATCGGCTGGTTGTCGGAATGGCCGGTGATCAGCACCTCGCCCTTCACCTCGGCCAGCGCCTGGCCGATGCGGCGCAGCACTGGCAGCGACTGCGGCATCGGCTCGGCGCTGCCGGAGCCGAAGAAGGAGTCGCCGCGCAGGCGCACCACGCTGCGGTCGGCCTCGTCGGTCACGGTGACGAGACCCTGCTTCACCTCGGGCTCCAGGAAGCGCGCGAGGCGCGGCGTCTTCGCAGGCAGCGCGGGCGGCGCGATCTGGATGTTGGGCGCGCGCAGGCTGGACACCGCGGCGTACGTGGTGTCGGAGCGGTAGTTGAGCGTGAGCCGCAGCCCGAACCACGCGAGCGCCAGCAGCAGCGCGAAGCCGGCCGCGAACACCCACAGCGGCAGCGACTCGCGCAGCCGCACCGTGCCCGCGCCCTGCCCGCGCCAGTGCGGCGAGAGCTCGGCTTCCACGGGCGGACGGTCCTTCGCGATCAGGTCGGCCAGGCGCTGGCGCACAGAGTCGAGCTGCGCGCGGCCGTTGTCGATCACGCGGTAGCGGCCCTCGAAGCCGAGCGCGAGCACGCTGTAGATCAGCTCCAGCAGCTGGCGGTGCGTGGGCACGTCCTGCGCGAGCTTGGCGAGAAGCTGGAAGACCTTTTCGCCGCCCCATGTCTCGTTGTGGAACTGCACCAGCAGGCTCTGCTTGTTCCATCCGGCCTGCACGCCCCAGGGCGTGTTGGCCACGGCCTCGTCGAGCGCGGTGCACAGCACGTAGCGCGCGGCGAGCACGGATTCATTGCCCACGCCCGCGCGCCTCGCGCTGGCATCGAACTGGTTCACCGCATCGGCGGTCGATGCGCGCAGCGCCGGCACGTTGGGCGGCTGCGCGAGGTTGCGCAGCTTTCCGATCAGCACCAGCAGCTTGCCGGCGGCCGACACCAGCGGGTTGAGCAAGCCGAGTTCGCCGACATCGGCGACCGGCGTCGGATCGGCCCCGCCGAAGAAAGACGCCGCAGCGGGCGCGGCAGGTGTGCCGGCCGGCGTGCGCGGCTTGGGCTTGATGACCGTGCGCTCCGACTCGAAGGCAGCAAAAGGATCGGGAGGTGTGCTCATGATGGCTCCACGCTGACGGTGCCACTGGGGGTCATGCTCGTATCGCCCAGAACTGGAGATCGAGGCCGGGGAAGTCCCCCGCGATGTGCATCGCGATGCCGCCCGACTGCTCGAGCTGCCGCCACAGGTCGCTGTTGCGCGTCTCCAGTTCGAAGTAGCTGGCGCCCGTGTGGAAGGGAATCTGCCTCGGCGCCACCGGCATCGGCGTGAGCGTGACGCCCGGCAGCGCGAGATTCACGAGATCGCGGATGCGCTCGACCGGGCCGATCTTGACCTGCGTGGGAAAGCGCGCGCGCAGCGCCTCGCTGGGCATGCTGGCGCTCACCGCGAGCACGAAGGTGGCCTTGCGCTGCAGCTCCACGTCCGTGACCACCGCCACGCGCACGCCGTGCTTGCGGTCGTGCAGGTCGATGCGGATGGCCGACTGCTCGAACACCATCGACAGGCTGCGGCGCAGATCGTCCATGAGCGGGCGGAAGCTCATGGCGAGGTCGTCGTGGATGTAGGGGCCGAAGCGCGACACGCGGCGCGAGTCGCGAAAGCTCGCGAGGTCGCCCGCCAGCCCCAGCGCATGCTCGAAGAAGTGCTGCGGGTGCAGCATCGCGCTCTTCGCGAGGTGCGCGAAGATGGCCTCGTTGCGATTGACGGCCTGCAGCAGCATGAAGTCGGCGATCTCGGCCACGCCGCCGGTGCCGCCCTGCGTGAGCCGGCCGGCCAGCGCCTCGCCGCGCTGGCGCAGCAGGCCCAGCAGCTCGTCGAGCCAGGCGCGGATGACGGCATGGCCGGCCACGTCGAGCAGCGGCGGCAGCATGGCGCGGTCGAGCTGCACCTGGTTGTCGACGCGGCGCTCCACCACGCGGGCCACGCCGATGGTGGTCCAGGCGTCGGTGGCCTCGCTCGCACGCATCAGGCGCGTGTGGAGCTGGCCCAGCTGCAGCATCGCGGTGCGCTCGCCGGCGGTGTTGGAGTCGGGCACTTCCGACTCGAGCACGCGGTGGCGTACCAGCTCTTCATATTCTTCCGCGTCGGCCTCGCGCGCCCCCGCGCGGCGCAGCGGCAGCGCGAGCACCACGGCCTCGTCGCGCATGGCGGCGGGAATGTCGATGGGCTCGGGCAGCGGGTCGACCGCCGGCATGTCGAAGACGGTGCCGTCGCCGAACACGCCGACCGCGCGCACCAGCGCCAGCTTGCCCAGCGTGAGCGCGGCGGGGTCGATCTCCAGTTCGGCGAAGCCCCATGCGTAGGGCGTCGTGGAACGCAGCAGCACGTGCCGCGCGTGATCGGCATGACGCTCGCTCTGCTGCAGGTGCTGAGGCTGCAACAGCATCCCCTCGCTCCAGACCACTTTTGTTCGCCAACTCATCCGCACTCCGTCAACGGCAAGGGTTGCCTGAAAGAAACACGAAGTTTCCGGCTCGGGGGGCTGGTGGCAAATCCGCCTTAAGGCCTAGCTAATGGCCTAGGCGGGGGTTCTGGAGCTACGGCGAAGGGAGTAGAGATTCGCCCGGCGCGCGGGGCCTGTCCGCTCAGCGCGCGGCGGAACGCAGCGTCTCGACCTGCTCGGCGTAGGTCTTCTCGATGCGCTGCAGCCGCTGCTCGCGCGCGGCCTCGTTGACCCACGACGCCGCCATGGCGTGCTGCCTGCCGAGCTGGCGCTCCAGTAGCGCCTGCGGCAGCAGCGCGCTGTCGTCGGCCGCGACATAGCCGTAGGCCGCGCGCAGGCTCTTGAGCACTTCGCGCTCGGCGTCGCCGCGCGCACCCTTGGCCTTGCCGTAGCCGGTCAGGAAGTTCTGCAGCCGCGCCTGGAACTCTGGCGGGAAGTCGCGCCGCACCACCATCTGCGCGCCGGGTGGCGGCTGCGACTCCCACACCACCTGCAGCCGCTCGGCCTCGATGGGGAACTGCTGGCGGAAGCGCTCGAAGTCGGTGGTGTTGTTGGTGGCCACGTCGGCATCGCCATTCGCCACGGCCAGCGCGGTGGCCTGGTGGGTACCGACGAACTCGCTGCGAAAGCGCGTCTCCATCTCGATGTGGTTCGGCAGGAAGAGCTGGCTCTGCGGCACGATGAAGCCGGTGACGGAGCGGCTGTCGCCGCGCGCGAGCCGCCACTTCTCGGGCTGCGCGAGCAGGCCCTCGAGCGTGTTGAGCGGACCGGCCTTGCGCACCAGCAGTACCGCGCGGTGTTCGGGCAGCCCCGGGTGCCGCGCGATCTGCGCCACCACCTTCATGCGCCGCTGCATCACGGCGTCGAGCGCCATCTTGCCGGAGAGAAAAGCCATGTCGATCTCGTCGCGGCCGATGGCGCGGTCGAGTTCTTCATAAGTCGGCACCGAATACATGCTGACCGGCATGCCGAGCGAACGGCCCATGTCGTTCATGAGCGGAGTCCACAGCGCACGCGACTCGACGGTGCCGCCCAGCGGCAGCACGCCGAAGCGGATCATCCGGATGGCCGGCGAAGAGGCGCCCTTCTCGGCAGGCGAAACGGCGGCCGCGGGCGCCTGCTGGGCCACGGCAGGCAGGACTATGAAGAAGGCCAGCAGCATGGCGGCCGCTCGCCTGAACCTGGCTCCCACGCTCATGGCGACACGTCCTTGAGCACGCTGACCTGGTCGGCGTAGCTGCTCTCGATGCGCTGCAGGCGGGCTTCGCGCGCGGCGTCGTTCACCCATTGCGCGGTCATGGCGTTCTGCTTCGCCAGCTGGTAGGCCAGCCTGGCGGCCGGCTGCAGCGAGCTGTTGTCGGCGGCCACGAAGCCGGCCAGGTCGTGCAGCGACTTCAGCACCACGCGCTCGGCGTCCCCGCGCGGGCCCTTGGCACGGCCGTAGGCGACCAGGAAGGCCTGCACGCGCTTGCGCAGCTCGGGCGTGTATTCGCGCCGCACCACGATCTGCGCGTGCGGGATCAGCTCGGACTCCCACAGCACCTGCAGCCGCTCGGTCTCGGCCGGAAAGCGCGTCTTGAAGCGCTCGAAGTCGGCCGTGTTGTTGGTGGCCACGTCGGCCTCGTTGTTGGCCACGGCCAGCGCGTTGGCCTGGTGGGTGCCCACGATCTCGCTGCGAAAGCGCGTCTCCATCGCGATGTGGTTCGGCAGGAAGAGCTGCAGCTGCGGCACGATGAAGCCCGACACCGACTGCTTCTCGCCGCGCGCGAGCCGCCAGCGATCGGGCTGGTCGAGCAGGTTCTTCAGCGAATTGAAGGGCGGCGCCTTGCGCGACAGCAGCAGTGCCCGGTAGCCGGGCAGGCCGTCGTGGCGCACCACCTGCGCCACCACCTTCATGCGGCGCTGGGTGACGGCGTCGAGCGCCATCTTTCCCGAGAGGAAGGCCATGTCGACCTCGTCGCGCTGGATGGCCTGCTCCAGCGCTTCATATGAATTGACCGACAGCACGCTCACCGGCCGGTTGATGGCGCGGCTGAGCTCGGCCAGCAGGGGGTCCCAGTCGCTGCGCGACTCGAAGGCGCCCCCCAGCGGCAGGATGCCGAAGCGCACCGGGCCGTCCAGCGGATGGCCCTGCGCCGGCGCCGCCAGGGGCAGCACCGCCAGCAGCGCCAAGGCGGCCGCGCG
Organism: Variovorax sp. 278MFTsu5.1; assembly: GCF_048305045.1. Taxonomy (NCBI): domain Bacteria; kingdom Pseudomonadati; phylum Pseudomonadota; class Betaproteobacteria; order Burkholderiales; family Comamonadaceae; genus Variovorax; species Variovorax sp. 278MFTsu5.1. The sequence continues at coordinate 759,795 of NZ_CP157622.1, read as the reverse complement.
GAGCCAGGCGGCTGGAAACTCGGCGAATCGGCGCATGGAAGCCAGCATTTCTGGAGCGAAAGACATAGGGCCGGCGCGCATCGGCGGGTCTAACATGGCAGCGCGGACGTCATTAAATATCAATTACAAGCATTTTTTGTGATGTTTTACCTAGCTTTCCCGCTCCGGACGGCCCCAATAAGCTCGGCCCCCATGCGTCCGATGCGCCCATGAACTGGAATTTCCGCGTCATCCGAGGCCTGGCCCGCCTGACCTTCGCCCAGCAGCTGATCCTGCTGGCGATGGTGCCAGCGGCCCTGGCCACGCTGGCGGCGATCGCCGTGCTGACGCGCCAGCACCTGGGCAACCTCACCGAGCTGATGCGGGCCAACGCGCAGACCGTGGCACTGCAGGTGGCCACCGTGGCGCAGGCGCCGCTGGCGCGCATGGACCGCCGCGCGCTGGCGCGCACCGCCCAGTCGGGCACCTACCAGCCCAACGTGCAGCAGGTGCAGATCTGGACGGAGGACGGCGAGATCGTCGCCAACTCCGAGACCATCGACCGCGCCCGCGCCGAGGGCCTGCAGGTGGTGGTGCCCATCGTGAGCGACGACGGCCGCCACAACGGCAAGGTGATGGTCGAGATGAGCCTGGCGGCCGTGCAGAGCGCGCGGCGCTCGGTGTGGTTCAACGTGGGGCTGGTGCTGGCGATCAGCCTCTTCGGGGTGGGCCTGGCGGGCTGGTGGGCGGCGCGGCGCATCAGCGAGCCCATCCGCGCGCTGGGCAAGGCGGTCGACCGGCTGGGCGCGGGCGAGGACGCGAGCGTGGCCATCGAGGGCACGGCCGAGGTGCGGCACCTGCAGCAGGGCTTCAACGAGGCCGCGCGCGCGCTCGCCGAGAGCCACCGGCTGCTGCAGAGCCGCATCAACGAGGCCACGGCCGAGCTGGCGCGCAAGAACCAGCTGCTCGAAGTGGCCAGCCAGGCCAAGACCCGGCTGCTGGCAGCCGCCAGCCACGACCTGCGCCAGCCGCTGCATGCGCTCACGCTCTTCTCCGACGGGCTGGCCAACGGCGAGAGCGACCCGGTGAAGCTGCAGCGCATCGGCCACATCCGCGAGTGCGTGGATTCGCTGGACCGCCTCTTCTCCGAGCTGCTGAACCTGTCGCAGCTCGACGCGGGCGTGCTGCAGCCGCAGTGGATCGACTTTCCGCTCGACCGGCTGTTCGAGGAGATCAGCCGCAACTTCCGCCCGGTGGCCGAGCAGCAGGGCCTGCGGCTGGTGGTGCGCAAGACCGACGTGTGGGTGCGCTGCGACTACGTGATGCTCTCGCGCATCCTGAACAACCTGGTGTCGAACTCGCTGCGCCACACCATCGAGGGCGGCGTGCTCATCGGCGCCAGGCGGCGCGGCCGGGGCGTGCGCATCGACGTGGTCGACACCGGCGTGGGCATCGCCGCGCACCACCAGGCGCGGGTGTTCGAGGAGTTCTACCAGGTCGAGCCCGCGAGCCGGCAGGCATCACGCGGCACGCGCGGCATGGGGCTGGGCCTGGCCACGGTGCAGCGGCTGGCCGAGCTGCTCAACACGCGCGTGGAGCTGAGTTCGAAGCTGCACAAGGGCACCTGCGTGCGGGTGCTGGTGCGCTCGGCGCCGGCCGCGCTGCCGGCGCCCGCGGCGTCGCCCGCCGTCGCCGCCATCGAGGAGGAGGAAAGCCTGGCCGGCGTGCGCATCATGGTGATCGACGACGAGCGCACCATCCTCGAGGGCCTGACGGTGGTGCTCTCCAACTGGGGCGCCGAGGTGCTGCCCGCGCAGACCCGCGCCGAGGCGCTGACCATGGCCGACGGCTGGGCGCAGCCGCCCGACGTGGTCATCAGCGACCTGCTGCTGCAGGGCGGCGACAACGGCCTGGACGTGATCGCCGCGCTGGAGCGCCATCCGCGCGGCATCGGCGCGGGCACCGCGCGCCTGCTGGTGACCGGCGAGACCAAGCCCGACCGCCTGCGCGAGGTGGCGAGCGCCGGCATCACGGTGCTCTACAAGCCGGTGTCGCCGCGCGTGCTGCGCCAGGCGATACAGGCGCAGCGTGCGGCGGCGGCGCAGGCGGTGGGGGCATAGGGCCTGCGGTAAGCGCCTGGGTACTCCATCGGGCATAGGCCGTGCGGCCATCGCCGCGTGGAATTCGTCACGCGGGCAGGCCACCGTCGATGCTGACATAAGCCCTCCGCCTTATCGCGCGAAGAGGGGGTCGTCCTTACATTGGATCATCGCTCCTCGCTGCGGAAGCAGTCCATGTTTGTTGCCGTGATCTCCGTTCTCCCGCCCTCCTCGAGAAGGCTGTGGCGCGCCGCCCGCAGCGCGCTGGTGGCGGCGCTCGCGTGGGCCGCGGCTGGCGGCAGTGTCGCGGCTGCCAGCCTCACGGTACTGATGGGCGACGACATGGCTGCGTCTTCGGAGTTCGTGCAGCAGCTGCGCGCGGACCAGGAGCCGGGCGGCAGGTTCGAGCTGGTGCGCGTCTCGCCCGGCGCACCCGGCGCGGCGCAACCCGAGGCGGCCGCGGCTCCCGACACCGAACGCGCCGCCAACGCGGGTGTGCGCACGCGCGGCCTGCGCCCCAGCGCCGCCGACACGCCGCTCACCATGGCCGTGGGCCCCGCCGCCGCGCGCGCCGCGGTCGAGCGCCCGGGCCAGGAGCCGCTGGTGCTGGCGATGCTCAGCCGCCTCGAATACGAAACCCTGAAGGCCTCCAGCCCGGCGCTGCGGCGCGGCGACCGCCGCGTGGGCGTGCTGCTGCGCGACCCGGCCATGGCCGACCAGCTCGCGCTGGTCAACGCGGTGCTGCCGCAGAAGCACCGCGTTGGCGTGGTCGCCACGCCCGAGTCGGAGCCGCTGGTGCGCGAGCTTCAGCGCGCAGCGCAGGGCGCGAACCCGGCGTGGGACCTGCGCGTGGAATACGCGCCCGACGCGCGGTCGATCGCCTCGGCCCTGCGCCAGGTGGTGCCGCAGAGCGACGCGCTGATGGTGCTGCCCGACCTGATCGGCGACAACCAGGCGGCCACGCTCTCGGTGCTGCGCGCCGCCGCGACCGCCGGCCTGCCGGTGTTCGGCGCCAGCGAGGGGCTGGTGCGCTCGGGCGGCCTGGCGGCGGCGGTCTCCACGCCCTCGCAGCTCGCCCAGCAGGCGCGGCAGCTCGGCCAGAAGGTCGCGAGCGCCGGCACGGGCAGCGGCAACAGCAACAACGCACCGCTGGTGGAAGCTGCGACGCCCGCCACCGTGCGCGTCAACGCGACCGTGGCACGCGGACTCGGCCTGCGCCTGCCGGAGGAACGGGAACTGACCGACCGGCTCGCGGCCCCGCGATGAGCAGCGTTCCGCCCTCCCACGACCCGGCTGGGCCCTCGGGGACGGAGGGCGCGGGCACGCCATCGCAGTCCCCGCCATCGCCATCCCCGCCGCCCGCATCCTTCCAGTCGCCCCACACGCTGGTCGTGCGCGGCAACCTGCAGCGCGACCTGTTTCGCCTTGGCGTGGTGCCGTGCGCGGCGGTGGCGCTGGCGCTCACCGGCTGGTTCACGCACAACCGGCTGCAGACCCTCGAAGCCGCCTTCGACGCCGAGGGCCAGGCCGTGGCGCGGCAGGTCGCGGCCATGTCCGACCTGAGCCTCTACGCGGGCGACGTGCCGGCGCTGCAGAACGTGGCCAATGCCGCGCTGCGCGGCGGTCAGGTCACTCGTGTGGAAATCAGCAACAGCGCGGGCATCTACGTGACGGCTGGGCCGAAGACTGCGTCGCTCGCGCAGTTGCGCATGTTCACCTCGCCGGTCACGCTGCGCGAGGCCTCGCGCGCCAGCGCCTTCGCGCCGGCCGGCTCCACCGCGGCGGGCGACACGCCCATCGGCCTGGTGCAGACCTTCCGCGACACCACCGCCTACACGCGCGAGCGCAGCCGCTCGCTCATCGCCGGCATCGGCATCGCGCTGGTGGCGCTGATGGCGGCATGGGCCTCGGTACGCCACATGGCGCGCACGGTGGCGCGGCCGCTGCGGCGCGTGTCGCGCACGGTCGCGGCGCTGGAGGCCGGTCATTTCGAGGTGCGCTGCGACGTGGTGGAAGGCGGCACGCGCGGCACGCACGAGCTCGCGGTGCTCGCGCACGACATCGACCGCCTGGCCGAGCGCCTGCAGCGCAACCGCCAGATCAGCGAAGAGCGCGTGCGCGAGGCCACCGCCGTCGCGCTGCAGCGCATGGCCGAGGCGGAGCAGGCAGCTCTTTCGCGCGCGCGCTTCCTCGCGGCCGCGAGCCACGACCTGCGCCAGCCGTTGCATGCCATGGGCCTCTTCATCGACGGCCTGCTGCCCGGCGCCACGCCCGCGCAGCGCCCGGCCGTGCTGCGGCTGCAGGAAAGCACCGAGTTCATGGGCGTGCTGCTCGACGACCTGCTCGAAATCTCGCGGCTCGACGCGCAGGTGCTCACGCCGGCGATCGCGAAGGTGCCGCTCGCGGAACTCTTCGACCAGCTCGACGCGCAACACGCCGCGGCCGCCGTCGAGGCCCGCGTGCGGCTGCGCTGGAGCGACCGGGGCCTGGCGGTGCGCACCGACGCGGCGATGCTGCGGCGCATCGTCGGCAATCTCGTCACCAACGCGCTGCGCCACGCGCCCGAGGGCGGCACGGTGCTGGTGGCGGCGCGGCGCAGCGCGGGCGGCGTGCGCATCGAGGTACGCGACAACGGCGTGGGCATCGCGCCCATCCACCAGGGCCGCATCTTCGAGGAGTTCTACCAGGTGGCCAACACCGAGCGCGACCGGCGCCGCGGCTTCGGGCTGGGGCTGGCGATCTGCGCGCGCATCGCCGCACTGCTGGGCACGCGCATCACGGTGCGCTCGGCGCTGCAGGCGGGCAGCACATTCGCCTTTACGCTGCCGGCCGCGCGGCTGGCCGACGTGGCGCCACCGCAGCCGGCGCCGATGGCGCCCGCGCCGCTGGTGGGCCTGCGCTGCCTGGTGGTGGACGACGACCCCGCCATCCTCGACGGCAGCCGCGCGCTGCTGGAGCAATGGGGCTGCCAGGTGGAGTGCGTGAGCACCGGCGCCGAGGCCATCGCGCGGCTGGGCACCGGCGACATCCACTACGACGCGGTGCTGTGCGACCTGCAGCTCGCGGGCGACGGCGACGGCGTGGACGTGATCGACGCCGCCAGGCGGCTGCAGCCCGAGGCGCTGGCGGTGCTGGTCTCGGGCGCCACCGGGCCCGAGGTGCTGCAGCGGCTGCGCCACGGCGGCGTGATGCTGCTGACCAAGCCGGTCGCGCCGGCCAAGCTGCGCGCGCTGCTCACCACGCGGCGACAGGTGCCGGCGCACTGAGCGCAGGCGCCGGTCAGTCGATACCGGCCCGCGAGAACTGCTGCCGGTACGCCGTCGGCGACACCTTGAAGGCCGAGAGGAAATGCTTGCGCAGCGACACCGCCGAGCCGAAGCCGGCGCCGGTGGCCACGCGCTCCACCGGATGGTCGGTGGTTTCGAGCAGGCGCTGCGCGAGCGCCAGGCGCTGGTTCTGCATCCACTGGCCGACGGTGGTGCCGGTGGATTCGCGGAAGCGTCGCGTGAAGTTGCGCCGGCTCATGAGCGCGCGCCGCGCGAGGTCGTCGAGCTCGTGCGGCCTGTCGAGGTGCCGGCCCAGCCATTCGAGCAGCGGCGCGAGCCGGTCGCGCTCGGCGGTGGCGGGCACCGGCTGCTCGATGTACTGCGCCTGCCCGCCCTGCCGGTGCGGCGCCACCACCATGCGCCGCGCGGCGCGGTTGGCGGTCTCGGCGCCGTAGCGCACGCGCAGCAGGTGCAGGCAGCAGTCGATGCCGGCCGCGGTGCCGGCGGAGGTGAGCACGTTGCCGTCTTCCACGTAGAGCACCTCGGGCTGCAGCTTCACCTTCGGGTACTGCCTGGCGAAGGCGGGCGCCAGCTTCCAGTGCGTGGTGGCCGGGCGGCCGTCGAGCAGGCCGGCCTCGGCCAGCACGAAGGCGCCCAGGCACAGGCCCATCACGGTGGCGCCGCGCCGGTGCGCGGCCTGCAGCGCGCGAACGAGCTCGGGCGGCGCCGCGCTGCAGTCGTCGCGCCATGAGGGCACCACCACGATGCGCGCGCGGCGTATCGCCTCCAGCCCGTGCGGCACCACCAGCGAGAAGCCCGCGTTGGTGCGCAGCTCGCCGGGCTCGGGCGCGCACACCTGCACGCGGAAGCGCGGCGCGCCAGCCTCGGTGCGGTCCTCGCCGAAGACCATGCAGGGCACGGACAGGTGGAAGGGGCTGATGCCGTCGAAGGCGACGACCGCGACGGTTTCGGTGGCAGCGGTGCTCATGGCCCGATCTTATCGATGAATGGCTTTCGGGCCACTTTCGGGGAATGGGGCCCACGGGAAGAATCCAGTCATCCGAACCACACAAGAGAAGGAGCCCATCATGAGCAGCAACACAACCAGGCCGCGCCGCGCCCTCGTCGTGATCGACGTGCAGAACGAATACTTCGAAGGCGGCGGCCTGCCGATCGAGTACCCGCCCATCCTGGACACGCTGCCGAACGTGACGAAGGCCATGGACGCCGCGCGCGCCGCCGGCACGCCGGTGGTAGTGGTGCGCCACCATGCGCCCAAGGGCGCGCCGGTGTTCCAGGCCGACACGCACAACGGCCAGCTGCACCCCGAGATCGCGAAGCGGCCGCACGACCACCTGGTCACCAAAAGCTTTCCGAGCGTGTTCACCGGCACCGACTTCGCCGACTGGCTCGCGCGCAACGAGATCGACACGCTGAGCGTGGCCGGCTACATGACGCAGAACTGCGACGCCTCCACCGTGTACGAGGCCATGCACCGCGGCCTGGCCGTGGAGTTCCTGTCCGACGCCAGCGGCGCGCTGCCCTACGAGAACGCGGCGGGCAAGGTGACGGCCGAGGAGATCCACCGCGTCTTCAGCGTAGTGTTCCACAGCAACTTCGCGGCCGTGACTTCCACCGATGCATGGATCACGGCGATGCGCGAAGGCCAGGTCATCCCGAAGGACAACGTCGTGATGTCCAACCGCCGCGCACGAGGCGTCGCCTGAGGCCGGCGCGCTGCGTCAGAAATCGGCGCAGCCGTTGCGCTTCTCGGTATCGACGCAGCTCGACAGGTTGGGCCGCGAGCGCACGCGCGACCATTCGCGCGCCAGCACGTCGCCGCCCTGCGTCGCGCGGTCGCCGTCGAGCGGGCCGGTGGCGAAGCAGATCGGCGGCGGGCCGATGTTGCGGTCGTACACCCAGGTCGCGGGCAGGTCGCGCAGCGCGTCGGGGCGCGGCAGGTCGGGCATCTGGTTGACGAACAGGTTGCCCGGCACCACGTTGACCGCATAGCCCTCGGCCGAGGTGAAGGCGCCATTGATCGGATACACGCCCGGCGGGCTCGCCTGCAGCGCGGGCGAGAACATGAAGCCCGAGAAGCCTGCGCCCGTGTCGCCCAGGATCAACCCCGTGACGAGGTAGCTGAAGAGCGGGTTCGGATAGCCGAAGGGCCTGCTCGCATTGCCGATGAGCACCGTGGCCACCGGCTGCTGCGCGTAGATGAAGTGGTTGGCGCCCGCCGGGATGCTCACCGCGCACAGGCCCGAGTAGGAGCAGTGGTACAGGTTGGGGTACAGCCCCGAGCCCGCGAGGCCTCCACGCGTTTCTCCCACCCAGGTGTCGGCCCACACGCGCCACGGCGCGCCGGCGATGGTGTAGCCGCCGGTGTTCTGGAAGCGCGATCCCGCCACCAGGTCGACCCCGCCGGTGCTGCTCACGTTGGTGCCCAGCAGCAGGTCGCCGCTGAGCGTGCGCACCGCCACGGTATCGGCCGCCATCGAGCTGGCCGACACGATCTGCGGCAGGTTGCCCGCTGCGTCGTAGCCGGTGACGCTCACCGAGCCGAGCTTGACGGTGTCGACGTCCACGTAGCGGAAGGCGCCGGCCGCGCTGCCGCCGAGCGTGTCGGCGCTGACGTTGTTCGCGGCCTGGTCCAGCAGCACGCTGCCGCCGGTGGAACGCGCCAGCAGCGTGCCGGCGGTAATTGGTGCTGCAGCCGTCTGGGTGATGTTCCCGCCCGAGATCAGCCCCACGGTCGCGGCCGTGAGCGCGCCGCCGAGCTGGATGCCGCCTCCACCGCCGGTGTTCTGCAGCGTCAGCGCGCCGGGCACGGTGAGCGGGCCCACCACGTTGATGCTGCCCGCATGCGCATTGCTGCCGGCCACGATGGCGGGCGCGTCCAGCCGCGTGAACTCGTCGGCCGACACCGCGAAGCCGTTGGCCGCGGTGCCGCCCAGCGTGATGGGGTTGGCTGTACGGTCGACTGCGTTGCCTGCGGCGTCGACACCGCCGGGGCGCAGGTTCAGCACGCTGCCGGCGCGGACCGTGCCGGTCAGCACCACCGCGTCCGTGCTGCCGTCGTTGCTCGCGCGCAGCACCACGTTGCGGTTGCCGTCGATGCGGCCTCCGGTGCCGAGCGTGATGCCCGTGCCGTTGGCCTGCGACTCGCCCGCCACGTCGATGTCGCCGGTGCCCAGCGTGGTGACCAACGCGTTGTTGGCTATCAGCACGCCGCCCGACTTGTCGCTGGAAACGCCCGGCGTCACCAGGCCCTTGATGCCGATGTTGCCGTCAACGCTGCGCACAGTGACGTTGCTCAGGTCGACCGCCTGCACGGCCAGCGGCCCAGTGCTCGGGTCCGTCACGCCGCTGCCGATGCCCACGATGGAGATGTCGCCGCTGGTGGTGAGGATCTGGCCCGGCCCGGTGCTCGCGCCGATGCGCACCCCGGTGCCTCCGGGCGCCGTGCCCGAGATGGTCACGTCGCCAGTACTGCTCTGGATGGTGGCGCCGCTCAGCTGCACCGTGGCGGTGAAGCCCGAGAAAGTGGGCGTGCCGCGCTTGCCCGTGATCTGCACCGCGCCGCCGGGGCCCGCGTCACCCAGCGCGGTGGTGCGCGTATCGATCGTGGTGTTGGTGATGCCGATCGCCTGGTTGCCCGTGGGGCTGGTATCGGCCGTCATCACGACGTCGCCGCCGTTGGTGGCGATCTTCGCGCCGCTCAGGAAGATCGCTCCGTTCTGCCCGCCCACGCCCGCGTTGAGCACCACGTTGAGCGCACCCGAGTTGGACTGGATCGAGTTGTTGTTGAAGGCGCTGATGTTGTGCGCCGCGTCGAGCTCGAAGGTGAGCGGCGCCGAGCCCTTGCTGCGCACGATGGCCGCATCGGTGGCGAAGGTGATGTTGCCGTCGGTCGCGAGGCCGCCGGTGCCCGTCGTGATCGTGACGCTGGTGCCGCCGTCCAGTGCGTTGTTGATGTCGCCGTCCTGGATGGTCGAGTTGGCGAGCGGGTCGAAGGGGTTGCCCGTGAGGCTGCCCGATGCGGTGCCGTGCGCGATGTTGACGTTGTACGGGTCGATGGTCCAGGTACCCGCCGTACCCACCGGCGCCGACGCATCCACGCGCAGCCCCGTCAGGTCGAAGTGCGGTGCCGAGGTCTCGATGCTGCCGCCATTGCCTCCGCTCGCGCCGCCGCGCGCCGAGATGCTGCCGTAGCCGCGCAGCGTGTCGCCGGCGATCACGTTGATCGTGCCGCCATTGCCGGAGGCCGATTTCGCGTCGGCGCGCAGGCTGGCCTGGTCGCTGATGGCGATGCTGTTGGTGGCTCGCACGTCGATGGTGCCGGACTGGCCCGCGCCGCCGGCGTCGATGGTGGTCACGTCGTCGAACGCATCGATCACGAGCACGTTGCGCCCGGCGAGACTGACGGTGCCGCCCGCGCCGGTGCTGCTCGACACGTCGAGCACCGGCACGAAGACGGTGCCCGACGGTACGTCGCGAACGTTCACGCGCCCCACCAGCACGTCGCCGCCGCGACCGTCGATGGCGATGCGCCCGCCCTCGGCGCGCACGGTGCCGCCGGCCTCCATCGCGAGCGCCACCGCCGATGCGTCTGCGCCGAGGGTCGCGACTGCGCCATCCACCGTGAAGCTCTTGCCCCCAGCCGTGCCGGAGATCGTTATGTCGCGCCCCGCGCCGGCCGTGATGCTGCCGCCGAAGATGGTCACGCCGTTGCCCGCGGCGTAGGACACGCCGCCACCGCCGTTGGCGGCCGATGCCGAGGTCAGGAAGGCGCTGTTCGCGGTCAGGCCCTGCATGTCGCCGCCGGTGCCGTCGATGGCCACGCGCCCGCCGGAGTCGATGGTCGCGCTGCGCATCGAGATGCCGCCGATGTTGCTCGTCGTCACGTCGGGGAAGGAGCTGTCGACGAAGTCCACCGTACCGCCGTACACGGCGACCGGATCGGTGGCGGTCCAGCTGCGCGAGCTGCCGGTGATGCTCACGTCGCCGGTGCCGGTGCGCAGCACCGTGCCGTTGCCTTCGGTGTTGTCGAGCAGGACGCCGCCCGCGCCGATGCCGCCCACGCCGGTGATGGCGATGTTGCCGCCGCCGGTGGTCAGGCTGGTGCCCGAGACCTGCACGCCGTCCGAACTCACGTAGTAGTTCGGGTCGCCGGCCGAACTGCTGGTGCCTTGCCCGCGCAGCACGATAGAGCCGCTGCCGCCGCAGTTGCCGGAGGCCATCGCGCAGGTGTTCAGCGAGCTGTCGAACAGCGAGACGCCCGCGCGTCCGACATTCGGTCCGCCGTCCGTGGGCGCGATGCCGCCGACCGCGTAGCCGTTGGCCGCGTCGCCCTGGCCGTAGAAGCGGATGTTGCCGCCGTTGGTGGCGATGCTCGCGTTGTTGAGTTCGATCACGCCGCCGTCGGAGCCGCCGGTCGCGTTGGCGTTGAAGTCGACGTGCAGCGCACCGCTTTCCGAGCGGATCGACGAGCCGCTGAACATCTGGATGTCGCGCAGCGAATCGACCGTGAGCCGCGCGTCGCGCCCCTCGGTCTTGACGATGCCCGCGCCGTCCTGGAACACCACGTCGTTCGACTCGCCGTCGTTGGAGCCGGTGCGCAGTGTCACGTCGGTCGCGCGGCCCAGCGCGTTGCCGATGGCGACGGAACTCAGGCGCGTGTCGGCGGTGTTCAGTCCGTAGTCCGCGGGTTCGTAGGCCGGCACGGTGTTGTCGACATTGAGCGTGCCCTTCGACTCGACCACCCACTTGCCGTTGGCGCCGCTCGCGCCGCCGGCCGCATCGATCTGCGCGAGCTCCGTCACCTCCACCTGCCGCGCGGTGGTGGTGATGGTGCCGCCCGCGCCGCTGCCGGCGCCGCGCGCCTGGATCTGGCCGGAAACGTGGACATAGCCGGCGCTCAGGTCCACCGTGCCGCCCTGCCCGTTCGCGCCGGTGGCGTTGCTGCGCAGCACCGAGTCGGCAGACATGCTCACCGCGGCGTTTCCCGTCACCTGGATGCTGCCGCCGTTGCTGCCGCTGGCGTCCGCCGCCAGGCCCGACAGCCGCACGTAGTCCGCGCTCGCGGTGATCGATCCGCCTGCCACGCCGGCCTCGGTGCCGCTCGCGTCGATGGTTCCGCCCAGCAGCATCTCGTTGCTGCGCGCGCCCGACTGGCCGCCGTCGAGCACGATCTCGCCGTTGCGGGAACTCAGCGAGCGGGCACGGATCACGCCGGTCTGGCTCACCACCAGCTGCCGCGCATCCACGTCGGCCGCGGCGGCCATCAGCACCACGCGGCCGCCGTCGGCCGCGACGTTGCCGGTGTTCATCAGTTGCGCGGTGGTGGTCTTGTCGGTGGCCTGCAGGTCGGCGAGCTTGAAGGTGGTCTGCCCGTCCAGCGGCACCTTGAAGGTGGTGAGGCCGTCGCCGTCGAAGTCCAGGTTCATGGTGAGCTTGCTGGCCGAAACCAGGGCCACCGAACCGCGCGCGACGTTGATCTCGCCGTCGTTGCGCACCGAACCGCCCACCAGCGCCACGGTGCCGCCCGGGCCCGCGGTGATCGACGCGCCCTGCTCCAGCCGCACCTGCGCCAGGCTGTTGGCCGGGCCGGCGAAGACCAGCTGCTCGCTCTTGTCGAAGGCCTTGTTCTCCGAACCGGCGGGCATGAAGTTGTCGTTGGCGATGTCCAGCGTGGAAGCCACCAGCCCACCCACGTTGACCGAAGCGCCCTTGCCGAACACGATGCCGCTCGGGTTGATGAGGAATACGCTGCCGCCCGGCAGGTTCGGGTTGCCGATCAGCGAGGTCCGCAGCGTTCCGTCGATGCGCGAGGCCTGGATGCTCATGCCATCGCCCACCACGCGGTTGAGCAGCACAGCGCGCGTGCTCGGCTGTGCGATGTTGACCGTGCCGCCCGCGCCGATGGAGAAGGTCTGCCAGCTGGCGATGCCGCGCAGCGACGGCTGGTTGATGTTCATCACGCTGCCGCTCTGCGTCATGGTGACGCCGCCGGCAATGGAGTTGAAGCCGGTAGGCAGCACCTGCGCCATGGCCGGCGCGGCGCCCGCGCAGATCAGCGACAGCGCGATGGGCCGCAGTTGCAGGCGCCGGAATTGCGCGCGCGAGGATGGGTTGCGTTGCTTCATTTCAGTGTTCCACCACGCTTTCGCGTGACCCGCAATGCTTGAAACCGGCCCGGACGATTCGCGGGACACCGCGGAACCGGCTCTGCCGGGCCGCCGGTGTCGCCCCCGGCGAGGGGGTTGGCGAAGCGACACGAAGTGCGCGGGGCCTGGGGGAGTGCCATTTCAGAACGCCTTGATGAGCTGCACGAAAAGGCGCGGGTTGCGGCCCCCGCCGTCGGTCTGCGCCGGCGGCGTGCCGGCGCGCCAGGCCAGCGTGGCATTGATCGAGAAATTGCCCGGGCGCGACCAGCTCAGGCCCACGCCGTAGCCGCGCAGGCTGTGGCGGTTGACGCCGTCATAGGGCGTCGGGTTGCGCACGATCTTTCCGTGCGCGGCGTCGTAGAACAGGAAGGGCGTGAGCTCCTCGTTGAGCGACCAGCGCCACTCGACGGTGCCGATCACGCCCTGGTCCACCAGCAGTTCGCCGGAAGGGTAGGCACGCACAGCGCGCGCGCCGCCGAGCGCGAGCTTCTCGGACGCGTCGAGGTTCTTGCTGGCCCACTGGCCTCCGACCGACAGGTACAGCGAATGGCGCGGCACGATCGACTGCAGGCGCGAGAACTGGAAGCTCAGCTTGGTGAAGCCGCCTTCGGTGCGGTGGCCGGTGATGCCGCGGTCGAAGTCGCGGCTCTCCGGGTCGCGAATGGAGAGGTTGCCGTGGTACAGGGTGCCGGAGCTGGCCCAGTAGCCGCCGCCGAGGAGCTCGTCGCGGCGTTCCCAGGTCCAGCCCAGGCTCAGGCCGTTGACGCGCTTCTTGGAGTTGAAGTCGGCCGCGCGCAACTCGTCGGTGAGGTCCTTCACGTCCACGCCCAGGCGCAGGAACAGGTTCTGCTGGCGCTGGCGGATCAGCGGGTAGCTCAGCGAGAAGTCGAGCACGTTGGCGCGCCCGCGCGCGTCGAGGTCGGCGAACTGCCCGCCCAGCTCGTAGCTCACGCGCGAAAGGCCCACGCCCGCGCGCAGCCCGCTGGTGCCGATGGGCGCCTCGTAGGCGATGCGGCCGAACTGCAGCGCGTTGCTGTTGGAAACCATCAGCCGCATGTCGAGGTTGTCGCCGATGCCGAAGGGGCTGAGCCAGCGCGCCGTGCCGCCCACGCGGTAGCGGCCCGACTCCCTGGTGCCGTGGTTGTCGCCCTCGGCCGTGAAGGCCCATCGCGGCGCGGCGGCCACCTCGACCGAGAGGTCGGTGGTGCCGGGCTGCGTGCCCTCCTGCAGGCCCGAGGACACCTTGATGCCCGGCTGGTCCGACAGCAGCAGCATCGCGCGTTCATAGTCCGGCGCGCTCACCGCCGCGCCGGGCTGCAGCGGCGCGAGGAAGCCGCGCACGCGCGACTCGGCAATGGGCGCATCGGGAGCGACGGTCACGTCGACCTTGCCCAGGCGGCCCTCGATCACGCTGATCTCGACGATCCCGTCGCGCACGGTCTGCACCGGCACCACGGCCTGCGCGAGGAAGTAGCCGCGCTCCTTGTAGCGCGCGGTGATCGCCTTGGCGAGCTCCTCCAGGTCGGAGAGCGTGACGTCGCGGCCGATGTAGGGGCCGGTGATGGCCTGCAGCTCCTCGTTGCTCAGCGCCTTCACGCCGTTGAGGCGCAGGTCGTTGAGCTTGAAGGTCGCGCCGGCGGCGCCGCCCGTGTTGCGCGGCGGCGCGGGCAGGCTCTGCGGGGCGACGGCCCCCGTGGGCGCCTGCGCGATGGGGCGGTCACAGCTTCCGCAAGGGTCCTTGGTCGGCAGCAGCTGTGTGCCGTTGCCGTCGGCTTCGGCGGCATGCGTGCGCTGGGCCGCGACGAGCAGCGTCGCGCTGACCAGGGCCGTGACCGCGAAGGCGATCGGCGTGATCGGCGTGGGGCGTTGGCAGGATTTCATTTCAGCCTCCCACCGTCAAACGCCAGTTGCCGATCAGGTTGAACGGCGCCCAGAAGAAGGGATGGGACATCTTGGGATCCTTCAGCACCGCGAGCTGCCCCGCCTGCATGGCCTTCTGGATGTCGCGGCCCTTGGAGAGTTCGCCGTAGAGCGTGCTCATGAGCACGGCGGTGGCGTCGTCCGACACCGGCCACAGCGATGCGATCAGGCTGGAACTGCCGGCCGAGAGGAACGAGCGCGTGAAGCCCAGCACCTCGTCGCCCTGCGCGATGCGCCCGAGGCCCGACTCGCAGGCCGAGAGCGTGACCAGCGCGGTGCCGTCCATCGGCAGCCCGAGGATCTCGTGCGCCTCCAGGAAGTTCTGCTTGCCGCCCTCGTTGGCCAGCAGGATGCGCGAATACAGCGGATCGACCGCGTCGGCCTCGGCGTGCGCCGCCACGTGCATCAGCGGCGAGCGCGCGGCCACGTCGCGGAACTGGGTCTTGGTGGCGGCCGCGCCCATGTACACCGTGTTGCGCGGGAAGAGCCGCGCGAGCTGCTTCACCTCGGTCTCGGCGCCGGGCAGGTCGTACTTGTCCTCGATGCGAGGATTGCCGAAGGCGGTGAGCGATGCGTTCACGCGCGGCGTGCGCTGCGCCAGCTGCACCGCGATGCTCATCGACGGCGCCACGGCCACCGGATGCGTCTCGATGATGTAGCGCCCGTCCAGCCGCAGCGCCTGGAACGGCAGGTAGTGCAGCGGCCCGTGCGGCACCACCACCAGCCGCTGCCCCGGCGCAAGGCCCAGCGGCCCGAGCAGCGCGGCGCCCAGTTTGTCAGCGTTGGTGATGGCGGCGCGGCGGCCGCGCACGATGGAATTGCGGAAGGTCTCGACCAGTTCGTTGAGCTCGTCGCGCTTCACCGCCACCGTCTTCTCCGCGATGCTGCCCGGTCCAACCACCCACACCACGAGGCGGTCGGGCAGCGAGTGGAACTGCACCACGCGCTCGTCGGCCGCCAGCGTGCGCTGCAGCGTGGCGAGGTCGACGGTGTTGGCGGCCTGCTCGTTGATCTTCGCGCGCCCGCGCACCGCGTCGAGCAGCGCGCGCGAGCGGCTGTGCTCGCTCACCTCGAAGGCCTGGCGCGCATCGCCCGCGTCGCTGTAGATGGA
The DNA here is from genome assembly GCF_048305045.1 of Variovorax sp. 278MFTsu5.1. Lineage (NCBI taxonomy): Bacteria > Pseudomonadati > Pseudomonadota > Betaproteobacteria > Burkholderiales > Comamonadaceae > Variovorax > Variovorax sp. 278MFTsu5.1. The sequence continues at coordinate 744,251 of NZ_CP157622.1, read as the reverse complement.
CACGCCGCGCTCGAACACCGTCTGCAGGTCCGAGAACAGGCCCATCTTGAATTCCTCGCTGCGAAAGCGCGCGCGGACCTTGTCCACGTCGCCCAGCGCGCGGCCCACGGCCTCTGCGGCCGCCTGCTTCTGGCCCAGCGCGAGTTCGCTGCGCGCCACGCCGTCCCAGGCCCATAGGCGGTAATACTCGGTGTCGGCACCCACCTGCCGCGCGGTGAGCGCGCGGTAGGCATCGCGCGCCTCGGCCGGCTTGTTCTCGGCCAGCAGCAGCCGGGCGCGGGTGCGGTCGAGCTGCGCGGTCAGCGGTGCATCCTTGGGCGGCGCCATGCTGCCGAGCACCTCGCGCGCCCGGGCGGGGTCGCCCGATTCGATGAGCGCATTGACCAGCGATGCCTGCACCAGCGGCGCATAGCGCTGCGAGCTGTTGGCCAGCGCCTCGTCATAGCTGAGCACGGCACCCGAATAGTCGCCGCGGCGCGAGCGCACATCGCCGATCACCTTCTGCACCGGACCGACCACCAGCTTGGGATCGCGCGCCTGATGCTTGAGAGCCTCGCGTGCGAACTCCTCGGCCTTCTCGAGCTGGCCCGAGTAGCTGTAGACGATGGCCAGGTCGCGGTTGGCCATGGCCATCAGGTTCGGATCGTTGGTGGCGTTGGCCAGGTGCAGCGCCTTGCTCGCGGCGCGCACGCTCTGGCGGAACTCGCCCGCCTCGGCCAGCGCGACGGCCTGGCTGCAGTACTGATAGCCCGAGAGCTTGACCGAGTCCTGCCCGTAGAGCACCGCGCCTTCGCTGGTCAGCGCCAGCAGAGTGTCGGTGTCCGCAAGGCGGGCCTGCTCCGCCTTGCTGGCGGCGGCTTCGGCGCTCGTCGCCTGCTGCGCCGGTGCCGGAAGGCTCCAGCCCATCAGAAGAACGCCAGCCAGACCGAGCGCACCTGCGATGCCAGCACGATGACGTGCAGGGCGCTCCCTTCCCCATCTCGAAAACCACGCCATTGGACCCCCGCGTCTGGCCCTGTGGGCCCGCCGCGGCGGACCATCGACGTCGCGGGAGTGCGCGCCGTTCAGGCCTCGGGGAGAAAGTCTAGGAGCGGCCCCCAGGCGCGCCTATTCGCAATACGGTCTAGGGCTAAAGAACTAACAGGCAGCCGAAGGGCCTGCCCTGCGCATTCGGTCACGGCGCGCCGCAAAGGGTGCGGGGGGCATCGCGGCGAATACACATCGGCTTACATAATGCGCGCCTCAGAGCCCGCGCATGAACGCAGCGGGCCGCATCAGGGAGGTTCCATGTCACATCACAGCCGGGCCGGTCGGGCGCTTGCGCGCGCCCGCGCATACGCATGAAGCGGCGCAACGAGGCCGAGCCCCCGCCCACCGATGCACGCAAGCTTCGCCGCAGGTCGAGCCTGTGCATGGCGGGGTGCGGCCAGGCTGTCGAATGCGGACCGCTCGGCTGGTGGCCGTGCTGCTCGAAGTCCTGCCTGAAGATCTGGAAGAACCGGCCGCCGGCGATGCCTGCCGAGCGCATCGAATGGCCGCCGCGGCAGCAGGCCGCGGGCGGCGGCTAGCCGAGATTGCGGTCAGGCGGGCACGGCGTCGATGTTCGCGCGGTCCCAGTGCCGGTGCTTCGCGATGGCGGCGGCGAAGCGCTGCGCGATGCCCGAGGCGGCCGTGCTGTCGCCCAGGTTGGTGACCGGCGTTTCGGCCACCACCACGCCGGCGGGCGCGTCATCGGGCGAGGTCTGCTCGTCGATGCCCAGCGTGGCCAGCAGCCGTGCGCCCTCGCCCACCGTGCAGATCGCCTTGCAGTGCTTGTAGGCCTCAAGCACGAAGTGCACCGCATCGCCCATGCCCGCGAGCGCCGCGGCGCCCTCGGCACCGGCGGGCACCAGCACCGCGTCGAACATCACCGAGGGCGTGTTGACGAAGGTCGCGTCCACCTCGATCTGCCGCCTGGATGCGCTGGCGACGGTGCCCAGGCGCGGCCCCACCACCTTGCACTGCGCGCCGGCCTGCTCGAGCGCGTCGCGGATCGGCTTGAGCGAGGCCGAGTCGACGCCGTCGGCAACCAGGATCGCGATCTTGCGCGTGCGGATGGAGCCGTCGCCGGTGTCGGCCATGCTCAGCGCGGGCGACTCGTCGATGGGCAGCGACATGCGGTGGTCGCGGAAGCCCGCCCGCCCCGCGGCCGCCCTGGCATCGGGCTCGCCGATGCCCAGAGGCTCGGCGACGCGGCGCGCGAGCTTCTCGTCCACGTGCGCAAGGTTGTCGACCATGCGCTGGCGGATGGCGGGCACATCCAGCTTCGACAACTCGAAGCGGAAGGCCGCGATGATGTGCTCCTTCTCGGCCGCGCTCTGGCTCTCGAAGAACAGGCGCGCCTGCGTGAAGTGGTCGTCGAAGGAGGCGCTGCGCCGCCGCACCTTGGGCGGGTCGATCTCCTCGGGGAAGGACTGGAAGCCGTGGCTGCCGCCGTCCACCCGGAACTCGGTGCCGCTGCCCAGAGTGTTCGGCTCGTAGGCCACCTGGCCGCGCGCGATGGTCTGGCGGTGCATGCCGTCGCGCTGGAAATTGTGGAAGGGGCACACGCCCCTGTTGATGGGCAGCTCGTGGAAGTTGGCGCCGCCCAGGCGCGATATCTGCGTGTCGGTGTACGAGAACAGGCGCCCCTGCAGCAGCGGGTCGTTGGTGAAGTCGATGCCCGGCACGAGGTGGCCGGGATGGAAGGCCACCTGCTCGGTCTCGGCGAAGAAGTTGTCGGGGTTGCGGTTGAGCACCAGCCGGCCGATCTTCTGCACCGGCACCATCTCTTCGGGAATCAGCTTGGTGGGGTCGAGCAGGTCGAAGCCCAGCGAGTGTTCCTTGTCCTGCGGTATGAGCTGGACGCCGAGCTCCCACTCGGGGAAGTCGCCGTTCTCGATGGCTTCCCACAGGTCGCGGCGATGGAAGTCGGGGTCCTTGCCGGCGATCTTCTGCGCCTCGTCCCACGCCAGCCCGTGCACGCCGAGCTTGGGCTTCCAGTGGAACTTCACGAAGTGGCTCTCGCCGCGGCTGTTGATGAAGCGGAAGGTGTGCACGCCGAAGCCTTCCATCATGCGAAGGCTGCGCGGGATGGCACGGTCGCTCATGGCCCACATCAGCATGTGGGTGCTCTCGGGCATCAGCGAGACGAAGTCCCAGAAGGTGTCGTGCGCGCTCGCGGCCTGCGGCATCTCGTGGTGCGGCTCGGGCTTGACGGCGTGGATGAGGTCGGGGAACTTGATCGCGTCCTGGATGAAGAACACCGGGATGTTGTTGCCCACCAGGTCGTAGTTGCCCTCGCGGGTATAGAACTTGACGGCGAAGCCGCGCACGTCGCGCACGGTGTCGGCCGAGCCGCGCGAGCCCGCCACGGTGGAGAAGCGCACGAACACCGGCGTCTTCGCGTCCGGGTCCTGCAGGAAGTCGGCGCAGGTGAACTGCGACATCGACTTGTAGACCTGGAAGAAGCCGTGCGCCGCGGAGCCGCGCGCATGCACGGCGCGTTCGGGAATGCGCTCGTGGTCGAAGTGAGTGATCTTCTCGCGCAGGATGAAGTCTTCGAGCAGCGTGGGACCGCGCACGCCCGCCTTCAGCGAGTTGTGGTTGTCCGGGAGCTGCAGCCCCTGATTGGTGGTGAGAGTCGTGGGGTGCTCGACGGTGAAGCCTTCGAGCTGCTGCTGCTTGGGGTTGGCGGCATCGGCGGCGCCCGCCTTCACGGCGCTGGCGCGGCGGCCCGCGGCGGCCTTGTTCTGAGGTGACATCGTGGACTTGCTCGGATCTTTCATCGCTGATGGTTCATGCAAAGGAAGGCGGGTTTCATCAGCCCGCTTCGCCGTTGTCCAGGAACATGTCGAGCACGTTGACCAGGGCGATCAGGCAGATGCAGCCTGCGACCGCGGCCACGCCCCATACGAGGATCTCGTCGCCCCAGGTGCTGGTGAACGAGTCGAAAAGTGTCGAAAACTCCATGGTTCCCCTCCGTATTTCGCCCCTCTGTTGGCGAACTCACTTGCAAGAATCCGAAGGTTATGTTTCAGGCGGTGCGCGCACCGTAGTGGCGCCCCTTTCCCCGCTGTGGGAGAAAACGCGTGGGCGCGGTAGGAGCCCGCCGACAGCGTATCGCGCCCGCCTACGAAGCTTCGCGGGTCCCGCCCGTGGGAGCCGCGCGTGCGGCTGCCTACCATGGCCTGACCATGTTGATCAGAATCGGCTTCGACATCGAACTGGAGGTGACGGCCCCCACGGCTCTGATCCACATGCTGCAGGTGCACCCCTCGCGCGAAGGCGATCTGCAGGGCGGCGAGAACCTCGTGCTCAGCCCCTCGTTGTCCACCGACAACTACCTCGACGGCTTCGGCAACCGCTGCGCCCGCGTGCACGTTCCGCAGGGCGTGACCAGCGTGCGGCTGCGCAACCATGCACTCATCTACGACACCGGCCAGCCCGACCCGGTGGACTTCGACGCGCCCCAGCACATGGCGGCCGACCTGCCGGTGGAAACGCTTCCCTTCGTGCTGCCCAGCCGCTACTGCGAGGTCGACAGCGACCTGCTGGCGTTCGCGTGGGCCAGTTTCACGCACGCGGCGCCGGGCTGGCCGCGCGTGCAGGCGATCTGCGACTTCGTGCACCGGCACCTGCGCTTCGACTACGGAAACGCCCGGCCCACGCGCACCGCGCTCGAAGGCTTGCGCGAAGGCACGGGCGTGTGCCGCGACTTCGCACACCTGGCGATCACGCTGTGCCGCGCGATGAACATTCCGGCGCGCTACGTGACGGGCTACCTCGGCGACATCGGCGTTCCGCCCGCGCCCTACCCGATGGACTTCAGCGCATGGTTCGAGGTCTACCTGGGCGACCGCTGGTACACCTTCGACGCGCGGCACAACACGCCGCGCATCGGCCGCGTGGTGATCGCGCGCGGACGCGACGCGGCGGACGTGCCGATCACCATGGTGTTCGGCGCGAACACGCTGAAGCGCTTCGAGGTGACTACGGAGGAAGTGCTGCAGTAGGCGTTGCCTTCCCCGGAAGGGGGAGGGAGAAATACCTTACTTGCCGCCGTAGCCGAGCAGCTTCATCGCGGCAGCGAGGCTCTTGCGGCTGCGCTCCATGCCGGCCCATGGCTTGTTGCCGGTTTCGAAGCGCTCGGCGGCGTTGGCGACGGTCCACTGCGCAGGGCCGGTGAGCGAGGGCAGTTCGTCCCACGCGAGCGGCACCGATATGCCGAGCCCCGGGCGCGAGCGCGCCGACCATGCGCTCACTGTCGTCGCGCCGAAGCCGTTGCGCAGGTAGTCGACGAAGACCTTGCCCACGCGGTTGCGCGGCCCGCTCTTGGCGACGAAGCGCGCCGGAATGGTCTGCGCGAGATGCGCCACCACGGCCTGCGAGAAGCCCTTGACGGTATCCCAGTCGTACTGCCGGCGCACCGGCACCACCACGTGCAGCCCCTTGCCGCCGCTGGTCTTCAGGAAGGACGGCAGGCCCAGTTCGTCGAGCAGCGTGCGCACCAGCATCGCGGCCTCCTGCACCTGCGGCCATTCCACGCCCTCGCCGGGGTCGAGGTCGAAGGTCATGCGGTCGGGCCTGCCGATGTCGTCGGAGGTGGCGTTCCAGGTGTGCAGCTCGATGACGTTCATCTGCGAAGCACCGAGCAGGCCTTCCTTGGTGTCGATCTGCAGCAGCGGCTCGTGGCCCGGGTCCAGCGCGGGGTCGAGCTGGTTCACGCCGGGAATCTCGCGGGCCTGCAGATGCTTCTGGAAGAACAGCTCGCCGCCCACACCGTCGGGCGCGCGCACCAGCGACACCGGGCGGCCGCGCAGGTGCGGCAGCATGAGCTTGGCCACGCTGTCGTAATAGGCAGCGAGCTCGCCCTTGGTGATGCCGCTGTGCTTGTCGATCACGCGGTCGGCGTGGGTGATCTTCAGGGACATGGACTTGCTCTTTCCTTCACTGCGGCTCTTCGCGGGCTGCGACCTGGCAGCCTCGGCCTCGATCACGCGCGCCCGCTGCGGCCGCTCGCGCCGTATCTCGCGCGCGGGCTTGTCGCTGCGCAGGCCCTGGAACACGGCCTGGCGCACGCGGTGTTCGCGCGTCCATTCGCCGAACGATATCTCGGCCACCAGCGAAGGCCTGACCCATTGCGCCTTCACGCCGCGCGGCACGGGTTCGAAGGGGCAGTCGTCGGTGGCCAGTTTGTCCAGCTTCGCCTTGATGTCGGCGAGGCGGTTCGCGTCGAAGCCGGTGCCCACGTTGCCGCAGTAGCGCAGCCGGCCGCCCGCCTCGTCGTACACGCCCAGCAGCAGCGAGCCGAAGCCGGCGCGCGTGCCCTTGGGCGCGGTGTAGCCGCCGATCACGAATTCCTGGCGCTGCTGGTTCTTGAGCTTGATCCAGTCCGGCGAGCGCCGCGACACGTATGGCGAGCCCTTGCGCTTGGCGACGATGCCCTCGAAGCCGATGCGCGCGGACGACGCGAGCAGGTCGCGGGGCGAGGCGTCGAAGGCATCGCTCAGGCGCAGCGGCGCGGGCGGCTTTGCGCCGAGCAGCGCGGCCAGCCTCGCGCGGCGCTCCTCGACCGGCAGGTCGCGCAGGTCCTCGCCGTCGATGAAGGGCGCGTCGAAGAGCCAGTAGACGATGGACGAGGTGGCGCCGCGGTCGAAGGCGTTCTGCAGCGCCTGGAAGTCGGGCGCGCCATTGGGACCGTCGACGGTGATCTCGCCGTCGAGCCAGGCCGAACCGGTGGGCAGCCTGGAAAGCGCCTCGACGAGCGCGGGCAGCTTCGCGCTCCAGTCGTGGCCGTTGCGGGTGAAGCAGCGCACTCTTCCCTTGCCCTCGATGCGCGCCAGCAGGCGGTAGCCGTCGAACTTGAGCTCGTAGAGCCATTCGCCGGGCGACGAAGGCGGGGAGGACGCGAGGGTGGCGAGCTGGGGTTCGAGGGTGGCGGGCAGCGCCGCCTTCTTCCTTTTGGGCTCCGCGTTCTTCGCCGGCGCGCTGCTTCCTGTCTTCGCCTTGGCTTTCTTCCTCGGCGCCTGCCCCACTTCGTCCACGCCGAGGCCGGTGATCACGCTCGCGGGCTCTGCCTCCACCACGTCGTAGTCGTCGAGCGCGCGCGCCTCGCCGTCGCGCTCCTTGATGAGCAGCCAGGGCTCGTGCGATTCGTCGCCCTTGCCATGCATGCGCACCAGCGTCCAGTGGCCATGCAGCTTCTCGCCGCGCAGCTCGAACTTGAGCTTGCCGGCCGCCAGCGCCTTGCGCGCGTCGCCGTCGGGCAGCCAGTCGCCGCGGTCCCAGACGATGACGGTGCCCGCGCCGTACTGCTTGGGCGGAATGGTGCCCTCGAAGTCGGCATACGAGATGGGATGGTCCTCGACATGCACCGCCATGCGCTTCACGCCGGGATCGAGACACGGCCCCTTGGGCACCGCCCAACTCTTGAGCGTGCCGTCGAGTTCCAGCCTGAAGTCGTAGTGCAGGTGGCTCGCGTGGTGCTTCTGGATGACGAAGCCCAGCGCGTCCTTGCCGCGCCGGCCACCGGACCTGGGCTCCGGCGTGCGGGAGAAATCGCGCTTGCCGTGGTAGCGCGCGAGCGCCTTGCGAGCGGTGGACGAAGACGAAGACGAGGAGGATGGGGTGCGTGCCATGGCGTGCGGTCCTCGGCGGGCTCAGGCGGCGCGGCGGTGGCGCGCCGGCGCCCTGCTGCGCGTGGTGCCGCCGGTGCTTCTCGCGGCGGTCTTGCCGGTCTTGGGTTTCTTCGCGGCGGGGCGCCTGGGTCGCGGCTCCTCCTCTTCTTCTTCGGCATCCTCGCTCCTGGACCTGGCACCTCCGCCCTTGCGCAGGCTGCGCTTGAGCAGCTCGGTCAGGTCGATGACCTTGGCGCCGCGGCCTTCGGCCTGTTCGCCTTCTTCCGGCTCAGGCTGCGTCACGGTCTCGGTCTGGCCGGCCTTCACCTTCTTTTCGACCAGCCGCAGGATCTCGTCCTTGAATTCGTCGCGGAATTCCTCCGGGTCCCACTCGGCGCTCATGTCCTCGACCAGCTCCTTCGCCATCTCGAGTTCGCGCGGGCGCAGGCCGGCCTTCTTCGCGTCTTCGGAGGGCAGCGGCAGGTCGGTCCACGGGCGGATGTCGGCGCCCCAGCGCAGCAGGTTCAGCACGAGGCCGGGGCCCACGGGCACCAGCGCGGCCAGATGCTGCTTGGTCTGGATGACGACGCGGGCCACGCCCACGCGTCCGCTGCGCTGCAGGGTCTCGCGCAACAGTGCATACACCTTTGCGCCTCGGTTGATGGGCGCCACGTAGTAGGGGCGCTCCAGGTACACGAAGGGAATGCCGTTGGCCGGCACGAAGCTCTCGATCTCGATGGTCTGCGTGGTCTTCGGGTAGGCGGCGGCGATTTCCTTGTCGCTGAGCACCACGTACTCGCCGCTCTCGTACTCGATGCCCTTCACGATCTGCTCGCGCGCGATCTCGCGGCCGGTCTTCTTGTTGATGCGCTTGTAGCCGACCGGGTCCATGGTCCTCTTGTCGAGCCAGTCGAAGTCGATGCCGTGGTCGACGGTGGCCGAATACAGCGCCACCGGTATGTGGACGAGGCCGAAGCTGATGGCGCCCTTCCACAGGACGCGCGGCGCGGGTGCTTTTTTCGAGACGGGCATGTGCTGCACACTCCTTCCCCCTCGAATGTGCGCCGCCCCGGCGCGCGCGATGTAGGAGCGCGGCCCCAGGCGCCGTCAGGCCGCGCCGGTGGCTCCGGCGGCCCTGGCGACAGGTCCGAGCTGGCGCTCGCTGGGGCGCGCGAAGTAGAACCACTCCGCCCCCGGCAGCGCCATCGCGTTGGGGAACACGATGAAGCCGTCGTCCGGCGCGCTCAACAGCGTGCCGTCATGGCGCATGCCGATGGGCTCGCCGCGCTGCACTTCGTCGAAGGTGGCCCAGTCGCGCACGAAGCTGTCTTCCTCGTGCAGCCGGTCGGTCACGCTGGCAAGGCGCAGCAGCTTCGGCGGCTGCGCGGGGCCGCCCGACAGGCCCTCGGGCAGCGCGGCCATGCCCAGCAGTGCCAGGGTGCGGCGGATGGCGCGCCACGCCACCTCGGGCGCCTGCGGGTCGAGGTGCTGGCCGCATTCGAGCGTCACGCCATAGCCGCCGCGGCTGCGGATGTATTCGTTGGTGCCGCGGCCGAAGTCGAGCTCGGCCTCGCTGGCCGGTGTGCCGCCCGCGCGCTGCGCGAGGCCGGCGGCGTAGATGTCGAGCCAGCCCTCCACCACGATGGGCGTGCCGATGTGCAGCGCGAGCTGGCCTTCCTCGTAGGAGCGGGCGAAAGGTTCCAGCGTGCCGGCGTTGTCGCGCGGGCCGATCATCGCGAAGGCCTCGCCCTCGCTCTGGAAGGAATGCAGGTCGAGCAACACCTCGTGGCGCTCGATGATCGGGGCCAGCACGTTGGTCACGCGGGCTTCGTAGTCGGCCGGCGACCCGGTCGGCCGGAACATGCGGTTGAGGTTGCGCTCGCCCTCGCGCTGCAGGCGGCGCCGCGCGAGCGGGTTGGCCACCGGCACCATGGTGAGTTCGCCGCGCAAGAGCCGCAACGAGCCCGACTCGAACTCGCCCAGCACGCGCTCGATGCCCAGGGTGCCGGAGATTTCGTCGCCATGCACGCCGCCCATCACGAGCAGCCGGGGACCGGGGTTCAGCGAGGCGAACGAATGGATGCGCAGGCTGTCGGTTGCCGCGTCGGCGAAAGGATCGGAAGACATCCGGGGATTATTGCGGAGCCCCTCGCCCGCAGGCAAAAGCGCTATGCGTTCGATAGCAGCAGGCCGCGGCCCCGCCAAGGCCGAGGCCGAGGCAAGGCCTACAGGGAGTGCCTCGGCCGTCCTACCGGGCAGGCCGAAGTGCCGGCGCAGGCTCTGTGGCTGTCGAAAGGAGTCCATGCATGAACAGCAAGAGCAACCCCGGCAAGGCGCAGCCCACCGATCCGCTGAAGGATGCCGGCGGCGGCAACACCAAGGTGGAGCAGGGTGGCGAGTCGTCGCCGCGCCTGCCGCACGAGCGCGACCAGTCGTCGGACAGCCAGCAGGCCAGGGAGGGCAGCCAGCCCGAGATGGGCCGCAAGGCCCATGACGACGTGGAGCGCGGCGTGGTCGACACCGACCGCGGCCCGCCCAGCGACCGCGTCTACAACGAGAAGCTCAAGCGCTGACGACGCCCGCGAGCTGCTTGCGCATCTCGGAGATGACGGCGCCGTAGTGCTTGGCGTTGAAGATCGCGCTGCCGGCCACGAAGGTGTCGGCGCCGGCGGAGGCCACGCGCGCGATGTTGTCGGCCTTGATGCCACCGTCCACCTCCAGGCGGATGTCGCGCCCGCTCTGCTCGATGCGCTTGCGGGCTTGTTCGATCTTGCGCAGGGCCGAGTCGATGAAGCTCTGGCCGCCGAAACCGGGGTTGACGCTCATGATCAGGATGAGGTCGATGTCGTCGATGGCCCAGTCCAGCGCCTCCAGGCCCAGCCCCGGGTTGAACACCAGCCCGGCCTTGCAGCCGGCCGCCTTGATGGCCTGGATGCTGCGGTGCGTGTGGGGCGAGGCGTCGGGGTGGAAGCTGATGTAGTCGGCGCCCGCTTGCGCGAAGGAGGCCGCCAGGGCGTCGACCGGCTGGATCATGAGGTGCACGTCGATCGGCACCGGGGTACCGTCGGCGGTCTTGGCGTAGGGCTTGAGCGCCTGGCAGATCATCGGGCCGAAGGTCAGGTTCGGCACGTAATGGTTGTCCATCACGTCGAAATGGATCCAGTCGGCGCCGGCCGCGATCACGTCGGTCAGTTCTTGGCCGAGGTGCGCGAAGTCGGCGGACAGGATGGAAGGCGCGATGCGGAACGGGGTGCTCATGGCCCCCATTCTCGCAGCCGGCGCAAGCCCGACAAAAGGCCTGCGTTAGCCTCCGTTACCATCCGCCCCATGTCACACAGCCCCTTCAGCGTACAGGTCGAACCCCGCTACCTTGCCGACCAGTCCTCGGCCAAGGACAACATCTACACTTTCTCGTACACCGTCACCATCACGAACACCGGCCCGGTGTCCGCCCAGCTGATTGCCCGCCACTGGCTGATCAACGACGCCTCGGGACATTCGCAGGAGGTGAAAGGACTGGGCGTGATCGGCCAGCAGCCGCTGCTGGCGCCCGGCGAGACCTTCCGCTACACCAGCGGATGCCGCCTGCAGGCCTCGAGCGGCACGATGCACGGCAGCTACTTCGTGGTGACCGAGGAAGGCGAACGCTTCGACGTGCCCATTCCGATGTTCGTTCTCGAAGCCGACATAGGCGGCGCTCCCGTCTCCCGCGTCCTGCACTAGGCACTCCTCCAGGCTTCGCGCACTTCGTGTCGCTTCTCCTTCCCCCTCGCCGGGGGCAACACCGGCGGCCCGGCAAAGCCGGTTCCGCGGTGTTCACCGCACAGATCCCCACTCACACCCATGGCTGCCGCATCGCGCGACTTGCAGGGGCTGCTTGCCGGCCTCGATCCCACGGCCGATGTGGCGCAGCGCCACATCTGGCTCATCGACATCTTCGACTGGGTGCGCGGCGACCGCGCCTCCCCGCAGGCGGCCATCGGCCGCGTGCAGCTGCTGCTGGACGCCGTCGAGGCGCGGCCCGAGCTGCGCGAGCGGCTGCGCGCCTGGTGGCGCGTCTTCACGCAGACGGTCGACCTCACCACGCTCCTGGCCGACTACGGCTTCGCCCCGCGCACCGCCTTCGCCAGCGAGCTGAGCGAGCGGCTGCGCCGCAAGATCCTGCCCGGCACGCCCGAGACCACCGACGCATCGGACCTGTTCCGCATGGTGCTGCCCGGCGTGTTCGACGCGGGCTGGATCGCCCTGCTCGACGAGACGCAGCTCGGCCGCATCGGCGCCCTGCTGGCCGACGCCGCACTCGATGAAGACGGCGCGCCGCGCTGGCGCCACACGGTGATGGACGCCGTCACCTACTGCAGCAGCCAGGTCGTGGCCGCCGGCTTCTCGCCCGAGCTGCGCCTGCGCATGAGCACCGACGCGATCGGCGAAACACGCCCCTTCCACGCGCTGCTGGCCGACCTCGACGAACTGCGCGAGCAGATGTTCGACCGCCCCGGCGAGCCGCGCGACGAGGAAGCGCTGCAGGCCGCCTTCGTGGCCTTCCGCGACCGGCTGGACGCCTGCCGCGCGGCCGCCGCCTCGGTCTACACGCACCTGGAAGACAACGGCATCTCCGTCGGCCTGGTGTTCCGACTGCGTCAGCTGCGCGAGCGGGTGCTGCGCATCCGCGAGCTGCTCGACTGCCTGATGACGGCCAACCCCGGGCCCAGCGTGGCGCGGCTGGTCGGCCGGCTGGTGCTGGCCGGCGGCGAGCGCAACAGCATCCGGGCGCTGATCGCCTCCAACTCCTCGATGCTGGCCGCCAAGGTGACCGAGCGCAGCGCCGAGACCGGCGAGCACTACATCACCCGCGACCGTGCCAGCTACCTGCAGATGGTGAAGAAGGCGGCTGGCGGCGGCGCTTTCACCGCCCTCACGGTGCTGCTGAAGTTCGGCATCTACGCGCTGGGGCTGTCGGCCTTCTGGAGCGGGCTGAGCGCGGGGCTGATGTACGCGGCCAGCTTCGTCGCCATCCAGCTGCTGCACCTGACACTGGCCACCAAGCAGCCCGCGATGACCGCGCCGGCAATGGCGGCGCGGCTTCGCGACATCAGGTCGGACGCGGGCGTGGACGATTTCGTCGACGAGGTCGCCAACCTGGTGCGCTCGCAGGTGGCGGCGGTGCTGGGCAACGTGCTGGTGGTGGTGCCGGCGATGGCGGCTGTCACGATGCTGTTCCAGTTCGCGCTGGAACGGCCCCTGCTGGACGCGGCCCATGCGGCGGCCACGCTGAAATCGCTTTCGCTGGCCGGGCCGACCGCGCTTTATGCGGCAATCACCGGCATCCTGCTGTTTTCGGCCAGCATCATCGCCGGATGGACAGAAAACGCCTTTGTCCTGCATCGACTGGACTCTGCAATGCGTTACAACCCCCGCATCGGCGCTTTTCTCGGCGCCGCACGGGCTCGTCGCTGGGCCGATTTCATGCGCACCAACATTTCAGGCTTCGCCTCCAACATCTCGCTGGGACTCATGCTCGGGCTGCTGCCCGCGTTCGCGGGTTTCTTCGGGCTCGGGCTGGACGTGCGGCACGTGACACTGTCGGCCGGACAGATCGCCGCCGCGGCGGCATCCACCGGCCTGGCTGTGTTGCAGCAGCCTGCGCTGTGGTGGGCGGTGGCGGCGATCCCGGTCATTGGCGCGCTCAATGTGAGCGTGAGTTTCTACTTCGCTTTCCGCCTGGCGCTGCGCGCGCACAGCGTGAGCCTCGGTGACCGCGCGCGCATCCGCAGCGCGATCTGGGCCCGCTGGCGCAGCCGTCCGGTGAGCTTTTTCCTTCCTGGATGAATTTGACGAGCTTCTTCAACGATCTGCTGGGTTTCTGGTCCGAGTGGGTGCGCCCCTCGGCCGGCCTGCCCACCGTGCTGTGGTCGCTGCTGCTGGCGGCGGCGGCGGCCTCCGGCCATCTCGTGCAACGCTACCTCGGGCTGCCCAAGGTGATCGGCTACTCGCTGGTCGGGGCGGTGGTGGGCTTCGCCGGCTTCGAGGGCGCGATCTGGCCGCTGCGCGGCATCAGCCTCTTCCTGCTCGAGCTCGGCGCGGCCGTGGTGCTGTTCGAAGCCGGCGGGCGGCTGCCGCTGCGCTGGTTCCGCCACAACCCGATGGTGCTGGTGCAGAGCCTGCTCGAAGCCACGCTCACCTATTTCGGCGTGTACTGGATGCTCACGCTGCTGGGCCTGCCCGAACCGGTGGCCAACCCGATCGCGCTGATGGCCATCGTCGCCTCGCCGGCGGTGCTCAGCCGCGTGATCATCGACACCCGCGCCGCCGGCCCCGTGACCGAGCGCGCGATGACGCTGGCCACGCTCAACACCTTCTATGCGCTGGCGCTGGGCTACGCGCAGGCCGGGCTGATCGAGCGCGCACCGCAGACCATGCTGCAGAAGCTCTACCCGGTGGCGGTGGTGCTGGGCCTGTCGTTCGTGGTGGGCGCGATCATGGCGCTGGCGCTGCGCTCGGCGCTGCGGGTGATGAGCCCGTCGAGCGAGAACACCTCCATCCTGCTGCTGGCGATCATCGCGGCCGGCGCAGCGCTCACCGCGCACGTGGGCGGCTCCGCGCCGCTGGCGGCGCTGATCGGCGGCGTGCTGCTCAAGACGCTCAACCCCAAGCCCTGGGCCTGGCAGCGGCAGCTGGGCACGGCCTCCTCGCTGCTGACCATGCTGATGTTCGTGCTGGTGTCCATCGTCGCGGCGCAGGCCGACTGGACCCTGCCGGTAGCCAGCGTGGTGCTGGCCGTCATCGGCATCCGCCTGCTGACCAAGATCGCCGGCGTGGCCGTGGCCAACCCCGGCAGCGGCGCGAGCTGGAAGCAGGCTTTCTGGGTCGGCTGCGCGATGTCGCCGCTGTCCTCCATCGCACTGCTGATCGCCTCCAACTTCGCCACCGCCTCGCCGCTGCTGGGCACGATGATCACGCAGGTGGCGCTGCCCTCGATCCTGCTGATGGAGGTGGTGGGCGCGGTGCTCGCCACGCTGGCCATCCACGCGGTGGGAGAAAGTTCGGTGCCCTGGGCGCCACGGGCCTTCAGCATCACCGAGGACACGCAGCGATGAGCACCACCGCAACCACACCCATCGACCCGGACAGCGACGACGTGCGCTCGGCGCCGCTGCCTGCCGACCCCGCGAGCCGCGCGGTCAAGCTGGAGCCCTTCAACAAATCGGAGGCGCTCTCGCTCGGCGTGGAACTCGAGCTCCAGCTGGTGAACACGCACGACTACGACCTCGCCCCCTACGCCGAGGACATGCTGCGCCTGATGGCCCAGACCCCGTTGCCCGGCAGCGTGGTGCCCGAGATGACGTCGAGCATGATCGAGATCTCGACCGGCATCTGCCACTCCGCGCAGGACGTGATCACGCAGCTCTCGCCGATCCGCGAGGCGCTGATCCGCAACGCCGACAAGCTCAACATCGCGGTGGTGGGCGGCGGCACGCATGCCTTCCAGCAGTGGCACGAGCGGCGCATCTACGACAAGCCGCGCTTTCGCGAGCTCTCGGAGC
Source organism: Variovorax sp. 278MFTsu5.1 (assembly GCF_048305045.1). Taxonomy (NCBI): domain Bacteria; kingdom Pseudomonadati; phylum Pseudomonadota; class Betaproteobacteria; order Burkholderiales; family Comamonadaceae; genus Variovorax; species Variovorax sp. 278MFTsu5.1. The sequence goes on along the minus strand of NZ_CP157622.1, from coordinate 729,070 downwards.
TGTACGGCTACCTGAGCAAGCAGTTCACCATCTTCGGCCAGCACGTGCACATCGGCTGCCCCGACGCCGACGCGGCGCTGCTGATGCTGCACCGCATGTCGCGCTACATCCCGCACTTCATCGCGCTGTCGGCGTCGTCGCCCTTCGTGCAGGGGCAGGACACGCAGTTCGACTCGGCGCGGCTGAACTCGGTGTTCGCATTCCCGCTCTCGGGCCGTGCGCCCTTCACGCTGAGCTGGAAGGAGTTCGAGGCGTATTTCGAGCGCATGACCCGCACCGGCGTCGTGCGCAGCATGAAGGACTTCTACTGGGACATCCGCCCCAAGCCCGAGTTCGGCACCATCGAGATCCGCGTGTTCGACACGCCCCTCACGGTGGAGCGCGCAGCCGCGCTCGCCGGCTACGTGCAGTCGCTGGCCGCGTGGTTCCTGCAGGAGCAGCCCTTCGAGCCGACGGAAGACGACTACCTCGTCTACACCTACAACCGCTTCCAGGCCTGCCGCTTCGGCCTCGACGCGGTGTACGTCGACCCGGCCACCGGCCAGCACATGCCGCTGCGCGACCACATCCTGATGACGATGACCCAGCTCGAATGGCACAGCGAGGCGCTCAACGCCACCAAGGCGCTGGGCGAGCTGCGCACCAGCGTGGAGTCGAACCGCAACGACGCGCGCTGGCTGCGCGAGAAGCAGGGCAAGGAACGGTTGCTGGCGGAGGTCGTGCGGCAGGCGGCGCTGAGGTTCCGCGGAGCGGCTTAGAGGCTCCCTCCCGCTGCTTAGTGCAAACAGGGATATTCGGCGCAATTTGACGCATCGGCCACGATCTTTGTGCGCTCGGTATCCCTTATCCTTGCCGCATGGCAACCCAAGCACTCATCAACCCAACGCTACTGCGATGGGCACGCGAGCGTCTGGGCCTCAGCCTGGATGACGCTGCGCAAAGTGCGAACGTAAAGCCGGAGCGCCTTGAAGCCTGGGAGAGCGGAGAGAGCCGCCCTACGTTTCGCCAAGCTCAGCACCTGGCACACGCTTTTCACGCTCCTTTTGGATATTTGTTCCTCCAAGAGCCTCCGGAGGAACTGCTCCCACTCCCCGACCTAAGAACCGTTGGTGGAGTACCCGTCCCGCGACCCAGCATAGATCTTCTCGACACAGTGCGCATCGCACTGCAACGGCAGGAGTGGTACTTGGAATACCAGAAGGATCACGGTCGCGACCCACTGCCTTTTGTTGGGCGATTCACTACGAACTCGCCGGTGGTAGAAGTCGCCGCAGATATCAGAAGTGTCTTGAACGTGGCCGTCGAACAAGGTCAGCGTACCTGGGAAGCTTACTTTCGAGATCTCATTGAAGCAACCGAGCGTGTGGGCATCCTCGTCATGCGAAGCGGCATTGTCGGCAACAACACTCGTCGGAAGCTCGACGTCAGCGAGTTCCGTGGATTTGCGATCAGCGATCCGCTGACTCCCGTGGTCTTCATCAATTCTGCTGATGCACCAGCCGCCAGGCTTTTCACTTTGATGCACGAATTGGCGCATATCTGGATCGGTGCCAGCGGCATTTCGAGCGTTGCCCCGGGCAATAGTCGCCGAGAGGAGACTTTCTGCAACGCGGTCGCTGGAGAGTTTCTCGTCCCTCGAGAATTGTTCTGGAAGCTTTGGCACGCAGGTCCTGCAGAGTTGAGCCTTCTGGTGGCGGAGCTGGCTCGGCGCTTTCACGTCAGTCGCCTTGTCATCATGCGTCGCGCTTTCGATCTGGGACTCATCGATCAAACAACGTACACAGACCACTACCTAGCAACTCTTGCAGAGTTCAGAACCCAAGATAACAACGGTGGAAATTTCTATCGAGCTGCCGGCGCAAAAAATAGCCGGCGTTTCGCACAGGCGGTAGTGACAGAAGCGCTCAGCGGCCGCTTGCTTCTTCGAGAAGCGGGACGCTTGCTCGGTGTGCAACCCAACAAGATTCGGGAATTCGCGGAGCAGATCGGCGTATGAGTTATCTCCTCGATGCGAACACACTCATCGAAGCGAAGAATCGCTATTACCAGATGCGCTTCTGCCCTGGCTACTGGACTTGGCTCACTCGGAACAAGGATGCAGGCAGGTTGGCGAGCGTGGAGAGCGTGAGTACTGAACTGCGGCGAGGCAACGACGAGCTCGCGCAGTGGGTAGTGACGCAGTCGGATCTGTTCTTGTCAGAGTCAGATGAAACGACGCAACATGCTTTTGCCGAGATTGCCGCACACGTCGCCGATCAAGCCGCGACCATGAAAGCCGGTGCGTTGGAGGAGTTTCTCAGCGGAGCCGACCCGTGGTTGATCGCCAAAGCACGCGTCACTGGATACATCGTGGTAACTAACGAGCGGCTGAACATGGAGAGCCGCCGAAAATTTCTGATCCCCAACGTGTGTTCGCACTACGGCGTTGAGTGCATCAATACATTCGACATGTTGAATCGGCTGGAAGCTCGCCTCGTTCTAGCGGACTGAACTACGAGTGGCTCCAGCGAGGATCGTGCCGGGAGTTCGCTCCGGCGCCGCAGCGCTTATGCTCTCACCCCCATGGGTGAATTCGACCTGATCGCACGCTACTTCAAGCGCCCCGCCAAGCGCTCGCCGCTGGGCGTGGGCGACGACTGCGCATTGCTCGCGCCGGCCGCGGGCATGCAGCTCGCCGTTTCCTCGGACATGCTGGTCGAGGGACGGCACTTTCTTTCCACCGTCGAGCCGGCCCGGCTGGGCCACAAGGCGCTGGCGGTGAACCTCAGCGACCTGGCCGCCTGCGGCGCGAAGCCACTGGCCTTCACGCTCGCGCTGGCGCTGCCCGGCGTGGACGAGCCGTGGCTCGAAGGCTTCTCGCGCGGCCTGCTCGCGCTGGCCGACGCGCACGGCTGCGAGCTGGTAGGCGGCGACACCACGCGCGGCCCGCTCAACATCTGCATCACGGTGTTCGGCGAAGTGCCGGCCGGCGCGGCGCTGCTGCGCTCGGGCGCGCGCGCGGGCGACGACATCTGGGTGAGCGGCACGCCAGGCGAGGCTCGGCTGGCGCTCGAAGTGTTCCGGGGCACGATCGCGCTGCCGGCGGACGCCTTCGATACGGCGCGCAGGCGCATGGAGCAGCCCACGCCGCGCGTGGCGCTCGGGCAGGCCCTGCGCGGCATCGCCACTTCGGCGGTGGACGTGAGCGACGGGCTGATCGGCGACCTGGGCCACATCCTCGCGTCGAGCGGCGTGGGCGCCACGCTCGACGTGGACGCGGCCACCGCGCTGATCTCGGTCGACACCGGCAACCTGGGCGAGGAACTGCGCCGCACCTGCGCGCTCTCGGGCGGCGACGACTACGAGCTGGTCTTCACCGCGCCCGCCTCGGCGCGCAACGCGGTCGGGCAGGCAGGCATGGACAGTTCAACGCGCGTCACGCGCATCGGCCGCATCGAGGCCGACGCCGGCCTGCGCATCGTCGACGCGGCCGGCGCGCCGGTGTCGCAGCGCTTCGGCTCGTTCGATCATTTCGTCTAGTTTTCCTGCAATCCCTCTCTTTCGGGAAACACCGAGGAACCGGCTTTGCCGGGCCTCAGGTGTTGCCCCCGGAAGGGGGTTGGCGAAGCGACACGAAGTGCGCGCAGCCTGGGGGAGAGCCTATCCTCCGCGCACCACGGCCTGCATCTTCTGCTGAGCCGCGTTGATGGCAGCCGACTGCCCGTTGAGCTGCTGCAGCATCTTGTTGAGCTCGGCCTGCACTGCCGGGTCGGTCACGGCGACGCTGCTGCCGCTGATCTGGATCTTCGACTTGTTCTTCTCCATGAAGTCGCCGATGGCCAGCGCGCTGTCGAACACGGTGTCGAGCGCGGGGAACACTTCCTTGAAGGTGGCCGAGGGCGTGGTCACGGTCTTGGCGTAGGCCTTGTCGTAGACCTGCTTCAGGTCGTCGGGCTGCTTGAGCTGCGCGTGCGCGGCGTCGGCCCTGGCGGACTGCTGGTCGAGCGCGGTGCGCAGGCCGCCGAGGCCGTCCTTCGCGGCCTTGAGGTCGTCGCGGCGCGCGGGCAGGTCGGCGATGGAGCGAAGCGCGCCCTTGGCCATGATCTGCGTCATGGGCTGGCTCACCGACTTGTTCATGCCTTCGTTGAAGTCGGTGATCACCGCGTAGTGCTGCGCGTAGTCGCCGAACGAGGCCTTCTCTTCGGCCGTGGGCACCGGCACGCGCAGGCCGGGCTTGTCGAGCACTCGGGTCTGCAGGAAGGAGATGAAGGCCTTGCGCTGCTCGGCCTCCTTGTTGCCGCAGGCCACCAGCGCGAGGCTGAAGGCGACGAGGAGCGACATGGCCCCGAGACGTTGAATGAAAGTTCTCATGGGCCGGGCCCCCTCTGTAGTTGTTCCGGAAAAATTATAGGGAGCGCTTCAGCGCGTCGATGAATGCGCGCGCGGCAGCCGAGAGCGAGTGGCCGCGCTTGGTGACGATGGAGATGTCGCGCGCCACGCGCGGCGAGCTCAGTACCTTGATGACCAGCGAGGAGTCGGCCTCCGCGCGCGCGAAGGCCGAGGGCATGATCGACGCGCCCATGCCGGCTGCCGTCATCCAGATGGCGGTGGAGAGGAACGACACCTCGTTCACCACGTCGAGCGCCACGCCCGCCTCGGCGGCGGTGCCGTCGATGAGCGGTCGCACGCCGTAGCCGGGGCGCACGGTGATGACGGGGTGGCCGCGCAGGTCGCTCCAGCGCACCACGCGGGGCTTGGCCAGCGGGTGGTCTTCGCGGCAGACCACGGCGAGGTGGTCGCGCATGAGGCGCTGCACCTCGACCTCCGCGCCGGGGCGCTCGGGGGTGCCGATGCCGAAGTCCACGTGCTCGCCGATGATGCGCGAGATGAACTGGTCGGGCGCGCAGTCGTTCACCAGCACGCGCACGCCGGGGTGCTGCTCGTTGAAGGCGCGCATGGCATCGGGCAGCAGCAGGGCCGCGAGCGTGGGCGTGATGGCGAGCGTGACGCGGCCGCGTTCGAGCGCGGCCAGCTCGCGGAAGTCGTTCGACAGCGAATCCACGTCGCGCAGGATGCGCTCGACCGTCGACACCATCTGCTCGGCCGCCGCCGTGGCCTTGAGCGAACGCGTGGTGCGGTCGAAGAGGCGGGTGTCCAGCCCCTCCTCGAGCTGGCGGATCAGCATGCTCACCGCCGACTGCGTGACGAACAGCCGCTGGGCCGCCGCGCTGAGCTGTTTCAGCTGGTAGACGGCGAGGAACGCACGCAGCTGGCGGATCGTAGGACTGAAGTTCGCATTCATCAGCAAAGATGATATTTCATTAGAAATTTCTTGATTTACGAATGAATCCGCCCATCGTTCAATCATCGAAAAGACACATCACATTCAAGGAGTCCTGATGGCCGCTGCACCTCTTGCCCCCGGGAAGAGCGCGCTTCGCCGGCAGCTGCTGCTCACCGCGGCGGGCGCGGCGCTGACCAGCGGCAGGAGCTTCGCGCAAACGCTTTCGTCCTCGCCACCGCCATCCCAGCCTCCCGCTGGCGACTTCCCGAACAAACCCATCCGCCTCGTCGTGACCTTCCCGCCCGGCGGCAGCGCCGACGCGGTGATGCGCCTCTTGGTGCCCCGGCTCAACGAGAAGCTGGGCCAGCCCGTGGTCATCGACAACAAGCCCGGCGCGGGCGGCAACGTCGGCCTCTCTCTGGTGGCAAAGACGCCCGCCGACGGCTACACGCTGGGGCTTGGCGCGGCGGGCGCGCTGACGGCCAACGTGAGCCTCTATCCGCAGATGCCCTTCGACCCGGTGAAGGACTTCAAGCCCGTGGGCATGGTCGCGGCCACGCCCTTCGTGATCGTGGGACATCCTTCGATCGCCGCGCGCACGCAGCGCGAGCTGATCGCGCTGGCCAAGGCCAGCCCCGGCACGCTCTCGATCGGCCACGGCGGCAACGGCACGGCCATGCACCTGTCGGCGGCGCTCTTCGCGCAGATGGCCGAGGTGAAGTTCGTCGAGGTGCCCTACCGCGGCTCGGGCCCGGCGGCGCTCGACGCCATCGCGGGGCAGATTCCGCTCGCGCTGGTCGACCTGCCCGCCTCGCTGCAGCAGATCAGGGCCGGCAAGCTGGTCGCCTTCTCCGTGACCAGCGCGCAGCGCGTGCCGATGCTGCCCGAGGTGCCCACGGTGGCCGAGGCCGGCCTGCCCGGCTACGACTCCACCGGCTGGTTCGGCGTGGTCGCGCCCGCAGGCACGCCGGCGCCCATCGTCGCGCGGCTCAACGCCGAGATCAACGCGGCGCTGGGCGACGAGCAGATCAAGGCCACGATGCGCAACCTCGGCGCCGAGCCAGCGCCGACCTCGCCCGAGGCCTTCGAGGCCTACATCCGATCCGAGACGAAGAAGTGGGCGAAGGTGATCCAGACCGCCCGCATCCGGCTCGACTGACGACACCGCCGCCAGAACATGACCGACCTCGACCACACCCGCGCACTGCAAGCCGACGTACTGATCATCGGCGCCGGCCCGGTGGGCCTCACGCTGGCCACGGACCTCGCCTCGCACGGCGTCTCGGTCGCGATCTGCGAGACGCGCCGCTTCGCAGAGCCGCCGAACGTGAAGTGCAACCACGTGGCCTCGCGCACCATGGAGCAGTTCCGCCGCCTGGGCGTGGCGCAGAAGCTGCGCGATGCGGGCCTGCCTGCCGACTACCCGAACGACGTGGTGTTCCGCACCAGCGTCACCGGCACGGAGCTCACGCGCATTCCCATTCCGTGCCGGCGCGACCGCTACACCGAGACCGAGGGCCCCGACGCATGGTGGCCCACGCCCGAGCCGCCGCACCGCATCAACCAGATCTACCTGGAGCCCATCCTGTTGAAGCACACGGCCGCGCTGCCGGGCGTGCAGCTGCTCAACCGCACGCAGTTCGCGGGCTTCACGCAGGACGACACGGGCGTGACCGCGATCGCCACCGACATGGACAGCGGCGTCACCCGCAGCATTCGCTGCCGCTACATGGTGGGCTGCGACGGCGGCTCCTCGGCCGTGCGCAAGCAGATCGGCGCGAAGCTCGAGGGCACGGCGGTGATCCAGCGCGTGCAGTCGACCTTCATCCGCGCGCCGGGATTGCGCGCGCTCATTCCGGGCAAGCCGGCGTGGTCGTACTACGCGATGAACCCGCGCCGCTGCGGCACGATGTTCGCCATCGACGGGCGGGAGACCTGGCTGGTGCACAACCACCTGAACGCCGAGGAGCCCGAGTTCGATTCGGTGGATCGCGACCGCTCGCTGCGCGAGATCCTCGGCGTCGGCCCCGACTTCGAGTACGAGATCATCAGCAAGGAAGACTGGATCGGCCGCCGCCTCGTGGCCAACCGCTTCCGCGAGGGCCGCGTATTCCTCGCGGGCGACGCGGCGCACCTGTGGGTGCCCTACGCGGGCTACGGCATGAACGCGGGCATCGCCGACGCGCTGAATCTCTCGTGGCTGCTGGGCGCCGTGGTGCAGGGCTGGGGCGACGAAGCCATGCTCGACGCCTACGAGGCCGAGCGCCTGCCGATCACCGAGCAGGTGTCGAACTTCGCGATGAACCACGCGCAGAAGATGATCCGCGCGCGCCGCGCCGTGCCGCACAACATAGAGGAACCCGGCCCCGCCGGCGACGCGCTGCGCGCCGAGATCGGCCACGAGGCCTACGAGCTGAACGTGCAGCAGTTCTGCTGCGGGGGCCTGAACTTCGGCTACTTCTACAGCGGCTCGCCGATCATCATCGCGGACGGCGAGCACATGGCGCCGCCCTACTCCATGGGCGAGTTCACGCCTTCCACCGTGCCCGGCTGCCGCGCGCCGCACTTCTGGCTGGCCGACGGCCGCTCGCTCTACGACGCCTTCGGCCCCGGCTACACCATGCTGCGCTTCGACCGCAGCGTGGACGTGCGCCCGCTGGAACGCGCCGCCGCCGCCTACAACATGCCGCTCACCGTGCTCGACATCGAGACGGAAGAGGTGCCCAAGGCCTACACCCACCGCCTCGTGCTGTGCCGCGCCGACCAGCACGTGGCCTGGCGCGGCGCGCACCTGCCGGCCGAGGTCTACGACCTGGTGGGCATGCTGCGCGGCGAGGGCAAACGCATCCGCGCGCGCCGCAAGGCGCTGGCCTGGGAAGGCGTGGTGGCCTGAGCTACTGCTTTCACCAGCTGCGCCGCGCGACGACGCGGTACGCGAGCCATGCCGCGGCGGCCGGCGCGAACGCGAATCCCGCGAACAGCCACACGGCCGCCGATTTCGCCCCTTCAGCGCCGCCCGGCACGCTGAGGCCCGCCGCGTTCGCCACCAGCCCCGCCACCGCCGCGCCCACGGCCATGCCGTAGAGCTGCACGGTGGTGATCGAGGCCGAGGCCAGCCCCTGCTCGCCCTTCGGCGCCAGCGACATCACGCGCGTGATCAGGTGCGGCCAGCCGATGCCCACGCCGAGCCCCACGGCCGCGAGCGCGAGGGCGATCAGCACGGTCTCGAATCCCGCGTCCATCTCACCCGGCGAAGGCAGCAGCCATGCGAGCGCCAGCAGCCCCAGGGTGCAGGCCACCGGTCCGGCGCGCAGCATGCGGTCGGCGCCCGCGCCGGTGCGGCCCGAAGACAGCAGAGAGCCCGCGCTCCAGCCGCCCGCCATCGCGGCCGTGAGATAGCCCGCCGCCAGCGGCGAGTGGCCGTGCAGCAACTGCAGGAAGTACGGCACGAAGATTTCGGTGGTGCTGCCGATCAGCAGCAGCGCCACGCTGGCGTAGATGGCGCCCAGCGGCGCGCTCACGGCGTAGGCGCCGCGCGGCAGCACGCGCACAGCGGAGCGGCTGTCGATTCGGGTGGCGGCGAAGCCGATGGCCAGCCCCGCCGCCACGCCGGCGGCCTGCCAGCGCAGGTCGGGCACGAGGCCGCTGGCCGCGATGGCGAGCACCGAGGCCGCGAGCAGGCCGATCTGCAATGCCGGCACGCGCGGCGGCGTGGCGGGCCGCTCGTGCCTCACGCCCATCGAGGGCCGCAGCTGCACGAGCACCAGCAGCGCCTGCCCCGCCGCCACCGGCAGCAGGAACCAGAAGGCCCAGCGCCAATGCCCGGCCTGCGCGAAGAGCCCGCCCACGGCCGGCCCGCACAGCGTGGCCACGCCCCACATGCCCGACACCAGCGCCACTGCGCGCGGCCACAGCCGCTGCTCGAACACCAGCTGGATCAGCCCGTAGCTCAGCGCCGCGAGCAGCCCGCCGCCCAGCCCCTGCACCGTGCGGCCGGCAAGCATCCACGGCATGGCCGGCGCGAGCGCGCAGCCGACCGAGCCGGCGCCGAACACCGCCAGTGCCGCCAGGCAGGCGCCGCGCGGGCCGAGCACCGCGAGCAGCCGCACCGACAGCGTGGCGCCGAGGATCGAGCCGATCACGAAGAGCGTGGTGCTCCAGGCGTACCAGTCGAGCCCGCCGATCTCGCGCACCACCGAGGGCAGCACGGTGGTCACGATATGGACGTTGACTGCATGCAGCGCGACACCGCCCGTGAGCGCCAGCGCGCGCCAGCCGTTGCGGCCGCTGAAGAGCTCGCTCCAGGCGGCGGTGGAGGACGGGGGATGCAGGGCGGCGGAAGAAGAGGAGGAAGAAGGAGAAGACGCGGAAGACATGGCGCGGGCCGGAAGGCCAGAAGAAGCGGAACGAGCCCGGATACTAGGCGCCGCCAATGAATTAAACAAGCTATTGCTTTGATAAATAAAACATCACCGGACCGCCCCACCTCCGGATGCGCGACACTCCTTTCCCGATGCAAGCCGCTTCCCCCAATACTTCGTCCACGTCTTCCTCCTCGTCCACCACGACTTCCGGCGCCATGCCCCGACCACCGATGCGCCGCGCCACGCTGCGCTTCCTGCTGTCCCACCCCGCGCACTTCATCGCGCTGGGCTTCGGTTCGGGCCTCTCGCGCCTGGCACCCGGCACGGTGGGCACGCTGTGGGCCTGGGTGGCGTTCTCGGTGATGCAGCTGTGGTTCACGACGGCCACCATCGGCTGGATCATCGCGGCCTCGCTGCCCATCGGCTGGTGGGCCTGCACTGTGACCGCGCGCGACATGAACGTGGCCGACCCCAGCCCCGTGGTGTGGGACGAGGTGATCGCCTTCTGGATCGTGCTGTGGCTGGTGACGCCCGCAGGCCTGCTCGCGCAGACCGTCGCCTTCCTGCTCTTCCGCTATTTCGATGCCGCCAAGCCCGGCCCGGTGGCCTGGGCCGATGCGCTCTTCAAGCAGCGCGACGCCGTGCGCGTGAGCTGGTGGCGCGCGGGCTTCGGCATCATCCTTGACGACCTGGTGGCGGCCTTCTGCACGCTGCTGGTCATCGCGCTGTGGCGCGCGTGGTGAGCATCATCGATTCCTCTTCTTCCCTTTCTCCTTTCCCATGCAACTGAAGAAAGCCCTCGCGGACCACGACACGCCCGAACTCGTCGTGGTGCTGGCCGAGCTGCTGCAGAAAAAGGGCTGGATGCTGGCCACCGCCGAGAGCTGCACCGGCGGGCTGATCGGCGCGGCCTGCACCGACCTGGCGGGCTCGAGCGCGTGGTTCGAGCGCGGCTTCATCACCTATTCCAACGAGGCCAAGACCGAGTTGCTTGGCGTGGACGCCGGCGTGATCGCCGCGAACGGCGCGGTCAGCGAGCCGGTGGCGCGGGCCATGGCCACGGGCGCAATCGCGCACTCCCCGCCCTCGCGCGTGGCGCTGGCCGTAACCGGCGTGGCCGGCCCCACGGGCGGCACGCCCGACAAGCCGGTGGGCACGGTGTGGTTCGGCTGGTCGGTCGATGGCGCGGTGCGCACCGAGCGCCGCCGCTTCGATGGTGACCGGGCCACGGTGCGCGCGGCGACGGTGCACCACTCGCTGCAGACGCTGGTCGAGCTGCTGCTCGCGCGCTGAGCCTGGAATTCAGGCCGTCATGAAGTCGGCCAGCGGCCGGCGCGGCGCGGGCGGCACCGGCGCCATCGGATAGCCGAGGCGGCACATCATCTGCACCGTAGGGCTGCGCCTGTCGCGCGGCGGCGCGGTGCCCAGCAGCATGTCGTGCGCGGCGGCGTGGTGCGGCGCCATTTCGGCGAATTCCTCCAGCGGCTGGCTCATCGGGTGCATGCCCAGGCCCAGGTCGGTGGCGCGCAGCTGCTGGCGCACGTAGGCGCGGCCTGCCGCGATCTGCTCGGTGCGGCTGTTGCCGCGCGTGCTGAGCCAGATGAAGCCCATCGCGGTGTTGGCCTGGTCCTCGAAGAGCTGCAGGGTCTGGCGGAACGACAGGCTCTCCTCGGAAGCCGGCGTGCGGCGGTCGAACTGGCCCAGCGCGACGGCGATGCGCAGTGCCGGGTCGTTCAGCGAGAAGCCGTCGCGGTGCGCGAGGATTTCCTGCGGGCCGACGCGCAGCAGCCGCAGGTTTTCCATCGCCGTGCCGGGCGTGGTGAGCTCCACCCGCGCGGCCTCGGCGCAGAGCTTGCGCAGCGGCAGCACCCGCGCCATGTCCACCGTGCCGGCCGAGCTGACCATGCCGCCCGTGGGCACCATCGAGGCCAGGCCCTGCAGGATGTCGGCCGACACCGGCCGCGTGAGGTCGAAGCGCTGCTTGGGCGTGCGCCGCCGCAGCACCTGCGCGAAGAGCGGATCGGGCACGCCGCCGCCCGCCAGCCGCAGCCGCGCCACCGGAATGTGCGGCCAGCGCAGCGGCTCGCCGCTCAGTTCGCCCTGCGGCCACAGCTGCACGCTGGCCTGCAGGCCGTGCTGGGCGAGCGCCATCACCAGCAGCTCGATGAAGGCGCCATGGCCGATGAGCACCTGGCGGCCGAAAGGGTCGGTCTCGGGCTGCACGCGCTCCCGGTCGCAATACACCACGATGGCGTCGGGCTCGCGCAGGTCTACCAGCCAGGGCTGGCGGTTGTAGGCGGTGGGGGCGGTGACTGCGTAGGCGACCGCGCGCTTGCGCAGGTCGGGCTCGTCGCCGGGGCCGTTCCATATCTCCAGCGCGGCGGCCGGCACTTCCGAGTTCAGCCACCAGGTCGCCAGCGCGGCCGCACCCGCCGCCACGACAACGCCGCCTCCCAGCAGCCGGACAAAGTTTCTACGCTCATCCATTGCGCGGATTATCGAAAGCGGGCCACCGGTTAACAATGGCTTAAGCTTCCATAACTGCTATGCAGAACTGAATACCCGATGAGAGCGGACAACGACCTGGGCTTCGACTGGCGGCTGGTGCGCGCATTCCTGGCCGCGCTCGACCACGGCAGTCTGCTGAAGGCTGCGCGCGCGACGGGTACCAGCCAGCCGACGCTGGGGCGCCATATCGCGGAACTGGAGTCGCAGCTGGGCGTGATGCTGTTCGAGCGCACCGGCCGCGGCCTGCAGCCGACAGCCATGGCCGAGCGACTGGCGGACTCGGCCCGCGCCATGGAAAGCGGCGCGCAGGCGCTGTCGCGCAGCGTGTCGGGCGCCAGCGCGCAGACGGCGGGCTCGGTGCGCATCTCGGCCAGCCAGGCCACCGCGCGCCAGATGCTGCCGAGCCTGCTGGTGCGCATGCGCCAGGAGCTGCCCGAGATCCAGGTCGACCTGGTGTCGACCAGCGAAAACAGCAACCTGCTGCAGCGCGAGGCCGACATCGCCATCCGCATGTCGCAGCCCACGACGGCCACGCTGGTGGCGCGCCGCATCGGCAGCTTCGCGCTGGGCGCCTTCGCCCATTCCGACTACCTGCGCCGCCGGGGCACGCCACGGCAGACCTCCGACCTGTACCGGCACGACGTGCTGGGCTACGACAGCATCGACACCATCATCCGGATGTCGGCCCAGCTGGGCACGCCGCTGCAGCGCGAGCATTTCTGCTTCCGCACCGACGACATGGGCGCCTACTGGGAGGCGCTGCGCCAGGGCATGGGCATCGGCTTCGTCAGCGAATCGCTGGCGCGCACCGACAGCGCCGTGGTGCGGGTGCTGCCGCAGCTGAAGATCAGGTCGCTGCCGGTGTGGCTCGCGGTGCACCGCGAGATCCGCACCGACCGCCGCATCCGCGCCGTCTATGATTTCCTGGCGCGCAACATCCCCGCGTCCATCTAGACGCCGCGCCACGCCCACAACCAACGCCAAGAGGCCTCATGACCGCAGCCACCAATGCCCAGACCATCGAGCGCTTCTACAGCGCCTTCGCCAAGCTGGACGCCCCCGCCATGGAAGCCTGCTACGCACCCGACGCGGTGTTCGACGACGAGGCCTTTTCGCTGCGCGGGCGCCGCGAGGTGGGCGGCATGTGGCGCATGCTGGCCGGCGGCACCAGGGCCAACGGCGCCGACGTGTGGAAGCTGACCTGGCGCGACGTGAAGGCCGACGACAGCACCGGCAGCGCCCACTGGGACGCGCACTACCGCTTCACCGCCACCGGCCGCATCGTGGACAACAGCATCGACGCGCGCTTCACCTTCACGCCCGACGGGCTGATCGCCACGCACCGCGACAGCTTCCCCTTCTGGACCTGGTCGCGCCAGGCGCTCGGCACGCCGGGCCTGCTGCTCGGCTGGTCGCCCATGCTGCGCAAGAAGGTGCGCGCCACCGCCGCAGCCAACCTCGCAACCTTTCTCGCACGACAGCCATGAGCAACACCAACGACACCGCCCTCGCCTTCTCCAACAACGAAGCCCAGCACCGCTACGAGGCCACGCTCGACGGCAAGCTGGCCGGCTATGCCGAATACAACCTGCTGACCGACGCGATCATGTTCACCCACACCGAAGTGCTGCCCGAGTTCGAGGGCAAGGGCGTGGGCTCGGGCATCGCGAAGCACGTGCTCGGAGAGGCGCGCGCCAAGGGGCTGCATGTGATTCCGGTGTGCCAGTTCATCGCGGGCTACATCCGCAAGCACCGCGACTATGTCGACCTGGTGCGCCCCGACATCCAGCGCGCCTTCAAGATTTGAACAGGGCTCGCCCCCAGGCTGCGCGCACTTCGTGTCGCTGCGCCAACCCCCTACCGGGGGCAACACCTGCGGCCCGGCAGAGCCGGTTCCGCGGTGTTCCCTGATCAGGCCGAAGAATTCTTCGGCGCGGGCAGCCACGCGAAGGCCGCGATGCCCGCGACCAGCAGCGCGGCGATGGTCGCCAGCACGGCCGTGAGCGGATCGGCGCCATGCGCCGCCGCAATCGATGCGGCCACGCCCGTGCCCCACTGCATCAATGCCACGCCGAGGAACATCGCCATCGTGAAGACGGCCATCGCGCGGCCGGTGAGCGTGGCGGGATAGGCGCCGCGCACGTCGGCGTACTGCCAGACGATGAAGCCCGAGAGCACGCCGATCAGCACCATGCCGGCGATGTCGAGCCAGGCCGAGTGCAGCACCGCGATGAGCGCGAAGAGGCCCGCGTAGCCCAGGCCGCAGACCAGGATCCAGCGGCGGCGCGAGACGGCGTCGCTGCGGCCGAGCCGGCCGAAGAGCGGCGCGCCGACGAGCGAGATCACCGACACCGCCAGCGCCACGTTGCCGCTCTGCACCAGCGAGTAGCCGTGCCGCTCCATCATCAGCGGGCCCAGCCAGAGGCCGCGCAGCGAGATGAAGGCGGCGTAGGTGACGGCGCCCAGCATCATGATGCCCAGCGTGTGCGGCATGGCGAAGAGCGCGCCGAACTGGCGGATGGCCTCGGGGACCGACTCGCGCTTGCCCGCCGAGGCCGTGGCGGGCTCATGCACCCAGAACCAGATCGCCAGCCACGCCAGCGCCGCGGCGAGAGCCAGCACCAGGAAACCCGCGCGCCATGAATACGCCTGCACCAGCCAGGCCAGAGGCGTGCCGGTGACCAGCATGCCCACGCCGCCGATGGCCAGCACCATGCCCGACACGGTCGCGAAGTGCGCCGGCGGAAAGTGCCGCGCGATGAACACCGTGCACACCAGGAAAGCCGGCGCGCAGCCCACGCCGATCAGCGCCTGCCCCGCCACCAGCACCAGGTAGCTGGACGACACCGCCGACAGCAGCGCCCCCGCGATCGCGACAGGAAAGGCAACCAGCACCGTGCGTCGCACGCCGTGCAGGTCGATGCCGATGCCCATGAAGAGCTGCATCGCGCCGAACGCAAAATGAAAAGCCCCCGAGAAGATCCCGAGGGCCTGTGCCGAAAGATGGAAATCGGCCTGCAGCGGACTCGCCATGATGGCGCCCACCGTGCGGAACGCCTGGCTCAGCGCGACCCCGGCGCACAGCGCCAGGACCATCGCCCAGGCCGCGCGCGGCGTCAGGGGCGCAGCATCGCCGGCGGTGCCGCTGTCAGGTGGCACCGTGGCACTTCTTGTACTTTTTGCCGCTGCCGCAGGGGCATGGATCGTTGCGGCCAGGGGTTGCTTCCTTGCGGATGGTCTCGGCCTTCGGCCCGAGGCTCTTCCAGAGCTGGCGCAGGTCGTACACCGCCCAGATGGCGGCGCCGAAGTCATCGAGCCGCTGCTGGCTCACGCTGGGCGGTGCCTCGTCGCTGTACATCGACAGCACGGGCTTGCCGGTGTCGTCCTCGGTGAGGGCGACGATGTTGTCCAGCGCGTCGTTCAGCATGCGCGCGGCGTCCTTGTCGCGCGGCTCGGCCCAGTCCTCGGGCCAGTTCTCCACGGCGTACATGAAGCCCAGCGCCCAGACCTGGGCGAAGGAGGGAATGGCCTCGCCGGCCACTTCTGCGCGCTCTTCCTCGGGCAGGGAGGCGATGGCGCCGCGGGTGTCGAGCACCTCGGGCTGCCAGCTGCGTTCGTCGTCGAGGGTTTCGACGGGGGCGTCGAGGCCCTCCTCGATCTCGATCCAGCGGCGCTTCCAGTTCCAGACGAACTCCATGTGCTGGGCGGACGAGAAGCTGTCGCCCAGCAAAACGGGCCAGTATTCGGACGGCATGATGGGCCGGCGGGTGCAGATCAGGGCGGCCATGAAGCCCTCGCAGAACTCCCACTGGGGGATTTCCTCGTCGTGCTCGCGCATGGCGTCGAGGGCCTGGTCGAGGGCGTCGAAGTCGTCGGGACCGAGGGGGGTGCGGGCGGCGGGGGTGCTGTCGGAGGGCGAAATGGGGTCGGGAATGGTCGTCATGGCAAGTTCGAGGCAGCCCTCTATGATGCAGCAGGCCACGGTCGAGACTATTTCTATGCCCACGATTATTCCGTTTCCGACGCGCTACAGCGCCTTCGCCCTGTGCGTGGTCGGTCTGGTGGCCTGCCTGGCCTTCGTGCTGGTTTCGCCGCACCTGTGGCTGGCCTGGATCGGGGTGGCGGTTTTCGCGGTACTCACAGGTACCGGCGTACACGACCTTCGGCAGGCCCGGCACGCCATCCTGCGCAACTACCCGGTGATCGGCCACCTGCGCTTCCTGCTGGAGTTCATCCGGCCCGAGATGCGGCAGTACTTCATCGAGAGCGACTCCGAGGCCGCGCCCTTCTCGCGCGCCCAGCGCTCGCTGGTGTACCAGCGCGCTAAGGGCGACCCCGACAACCGCCCCTTCGGCACGCAGATCAACGTGACCATCGCGGGCTACGAGTGGATCAACCACTCGATGCGGCCGACCAAACTGGCCGGCCACGATTTCCGCATCGTGATCGGCGGCACGCCGCAGCCGGCCGGCGCGAACCCGGCGCAGGTCTGCACGCAGCCGTACAGCGCCAGCGTGTTCAACATCTCTGCGATGAGCTTCGGGGCCCTGTCGGCCAACGCCATCCTCGCGCTCAACAAGGGCGCGAAGATGGGTGGCTTCGCGCACGACACCGGGGAAGGCTCGATTTCGCAGCACCACCGCGTGCACGGCGGCGACCTGATCTGGGAGATCGGCTCGGGCTACTTCGGCTGCCGCAACGACGACGGCAGCTTCAGCGAGGAACGCTTCACGGCCAACGCGCGCGACCCGCAGGTGAAGATGATCGAGATCAAGCTGAGCCAGGGCGCCAAGCCCGGCCACGGCGGCGTGCTTCCGGCACCCAAGGTCACGCCCGAGATCGCGGCCGCGCGTGGCGTGCCGGTGGGGGTGGACTGCATCTCGCCGGCCTCGCACAGCGCTTTTTCGACGCCCACCGAGATGATGCATTTCGTCGCCCGGCTGCGCGAGCTCTCGGGGGGCAAACCCACCGGCTTCAAGTTCTGCCTGGGCCATCCGTGGGAATGGTTCGGCATCGTCAAGGCCATGCAGGCCACCGGCATCACGCCCGACTTCATCGTGGTCGACGGCGCCGAGGGCGGCACCGGCGCGGCGCCGGTCGAGTTCAGCGATCACGTGGGCGCGCCGCTGCAGGAAGGGCTGCTGCTGGTGCACAACACGCTGGTGGGCGTGAACCTGCGCCACCGCATCAAGATCGGCTGCGCCGCCAAGGTGATCACCGCCTTCGACGTGGCGCGCATGATGGCGCTGGGCGCCGACTGGTGCAACGCCGCGCGCGGCTTCATGATGGCCCTGGGCTGCATCCAGGCGCAGAGCTGCCACACCGGCCACTGCCCCACGGGCGTGACCACCCAGGACCCGCTGCGCCAGAAGGCGCTGGTGGTGCCGACCAAGGCCGAGCGGGTGCAGAACTTCCACCGCAGCACGCTGCACGCGCTGCAGGAGCTGGTGCAGGCCGCGGGCCTGGACCATCCGCAGCAGATCACCGCGCACCACATCGTGCGCCGCATTTCCGATACCGAAGTGCGCCTGTTGAGCAACCTGGTGATGCAGGTGCAGCCGGGCGCTTTGCTCGGCCCGCTCGACGAGCAGCACAATGTCTTCCGTACCTACTGGCCGCTGGCCAGTGCAGAGAGTTTCCAGCCCGTCACGCAGGGCCCGCAGGGGCTGGTGGCGGGTTTCGCAATGGCCGCATGAACCCACTGAGTAGAGGCGCCAGCCGGCGCCCGCAAACGCGCAAGGGCGCAGCTTCGGCGCCCGCGCCCCTTGACGCGATTTCTCCCAGCCCGCCCGCGCCCGGCGACTACGCCGAGTTCCTGCGCGCGACCCTGCCGCAGCAGCAGAAGAACGTGGCCAGCCACCGCTTCGGCAGCGAGCGCGTGTGGCTCAAGAAGGCCGGCCCGCGCCACGGCAAGTGGGGCTACCGCGTGATGGCGGCCGTCGCGCGCATGGCGCGCCTGGACATCATCAAGCCCGTGCCGAACCCCGGCGGCGAGGCCGCCATCGCCACCGAGGCACGCCGCCTCAAGCAGCTCGCCGCCGCCGGCCTGCGCGTGCCGGTGGTGCTCGCGCAGCAGCCCGACGGCCTGCTGATTTCCGACCTCGGCGAAAGCGGCCGCGCGACCGTCGTGCTGCAGGAGCGGCTCGACCAGGCTGCCGCCGCCGGCCCCGCCGCGCTGCTGTCGGTATGGCGCGAGGGCCTCGCCGCCATCGCCGCCGTGCACGTATGCGGCCAGCACCTGAGCCAGGCCTTCGACCGCAACCTCGTGCAGTGCCCCGACGGCGTGATCGGCTACATCGACTTCGAGGACGACCCCGCCGAGGTCATGACCCTGGCCGAATGCCAGGCCCGCGACTGGCTGAGCTACCTGCACTCCACCGCCATGATGCTCGAGGCCGCCGCGCCGCAGGCCGCAGGCCAGCACTGGCACGCGGCCCTGGCCGGCGTGGGCGAAGAGGTGCGCGAGCGCATCGCCAATGCGGCAAGGCGCATGAAGTGGGCGCAGAAACTGCCGGCCAGCCGGCGCTGGGGGCGCGACACGCAGCGCGTGCGGGCGGTGGCGCGGCTGCTGGGGCGGTGGCATCTGCAGCCTGGCAATGGGGTGCAGCACTAGCGGCGGTCGAGGCGCTTCTGCCGCCACTTGCGGAACAGCCGGTCGCCGAGCCAGCCTCCAGCAGGCAATGCGACAAGCTGGATGGCAAGCGCAACCATGTACGCGCGACTCAAGTCGTCGTCATTCTTCGCGAAGTTGAGTTCGTACCACTGGCCCGCCTGGCCGATGAGCTTGTAGAAAAAGAGGCCGAGCATGCCCGCTCCGGCAAGGATGGAAAGCACTCGGATTGCAAGGCTCATGACGCGATTCGGAAGGAGCTGCACACGGGGCGGGGTGTCGCCGGGCGCCCTTCGACATGCGGAAACTGGCAGCGGCGCGGCAGCCTCCTTGCAAGGCCCAAAAGCAACCGAAGCGTCAAGACGGCTATTGCCGATCGGCTCATTTCTTCAGACATCATGGTCGCGCTGCTTGCGAAGCGGCCGGTCTCCGCTGACGTAGGTTGCAAGCGAGCTTGCCGAGCTACATGCTGGAGACCGTGGTCACTACCAGCAAGGAAAGGAGACCGGCCATGCAAGAGATTAGCAAGATCCACGTGGGTTTGGACGTTCACAAGGACAGCATTGCCGTTGCAGTGGCTGAGCCTGGGCGAGCGGCAGCCAAGGTGATCGGCACGATCAGGCACGACGTTCCCAAGCTGCTGAAGTTGCTCGTCAAACTAGGCGACACCGAAGCCGTGCATGTGGTCTATGAGGCAGGTCCCACTGGCTGGGGCTTGCAGCGTGCCTTGACGGCCAAGGGTTACAGCTGCGAGGTCATTGCGCCGTCGAAGATGCCTCGACGTCCCGGAGACCGCATCAAGACCGACCGGCGCGACTGCGCGCAATTGGCCGAGTGCTCGCGTGCGGGACAACTGCGCGCGGTGTGGGTGCCTCGACCTGAGGACGAAGCCATTCGAGACCTGGCACGCGCCCGCGAAGATGCGCTGAACGACCGGCGCCAATTGCGCCAACAGCTCAAGGCCCTGCTGTTGCGCCACGACGTGCGCTTCCCGGGCAAGACCTCCTGGACGCAGGCGCACCATGCATGGCTCGGGAAGCTGAACTTCTCCGAGGTGGCAACGCAGGCAGCATTTATGGACTACTGGATGGCTGTGCAGGCCAGCGATGAACGCCTCAAGCGCCTGAGCTCAGCACTGCTCGAGTACGTCAAGAATTGGCGCTTTGCGCCACAGGTATCGGCGCTGCAGGCGCTGCGAGGCATCGACGTGACCTGCGCCATCGCACTGGTGGCCGAGATCGGGGACTTCAGCCGCTTCGATCATCCGCGCAAGCTCATGGGTTACTTGGGTCTGGTGCCCTCGGAGCGCTCCAGCGGTGAGCGCACTGCACGAGGCAGTATCACCAAGACTGGCAACGCGCATGCGAGAAGGATGCTGAGCGAGGCGGCGTGGAGCTACCGCTTCAAGCCACGATTGGGTGAGCGTGCACGTCGGCGCCAGGAAGGCTTGAGCCAGCAGCTGTGCGCTATTGGCTGGACGGCGCAGGTACGCCTGACGCAGCGCTTCGCAAAGCTCGACGCCCGTGGAGTGCACAGGAACAAGGTGTGTGTGGCCGTGGCGCGTGAACTCACCGGCTTCGTCTGGGCAGTTGCTCAGGCGGCGGACACACCATCGCAGGCAACACAAGGAGGCACGACATGAGCGAGATCGATTCGGTGATGCGACCCACGCACCCGGCAGGGCAACCCTCGTAATGGCTGCATAGGCTCCGAAAGGATGATCCACGACTTTTAGAGCGAGGCAGGCCCGCGACGGATCGATGAAGTGCCGGTAGCCAATCCGCGGATATGAGCATGATTCATCGTCGCTTGCGCGCTCGGGTCGCATCACCCGATCGATCTCATATGAGAAAAAATTAAATCCTCGTTGACGGCAGCGACCATATGAGCCATTTGCGAACCAACCAATCGCCAAGCCAGCCCCCAGCGATGAAACAAAGGACTTGTATTGCAAGGGCAATTGCGAAGGCTTGCGTCAGATCGCTCTCACCTTGAGCCTTGTTCATTTCGTACCAGTGGCCAATGGATACGAGGAGTCCCTTGGTCACAACAAAGCCGAGTCCGAGTCCGCCCAGCACGATGCCAATGAGGCGACGCAGAGCTTTCGAGTGATATCCCGGATTCATATGCGTTGCAGTGGCGACGCTTGGCAGAGGCTCTATACGCGGTCGGACTGTCTCTTACGCCACTTGCGAAACAGCCGATCGCCGAGCCAGCCGCCGATGGCGGCGGCAATCGCCTGGACAGCAAGCGAGAGTGCATAGAGATCAGACAGGTCGTCGAAACTCCGAGCCCGATTCACTTCGTACCATTGACCCGCAGGGATGAGCACGCATACCGCAACGAGAAAGCTGAGCGCCAGCGCGCCGGCCACGATGCAGAGCACTCGAGCAAGTAGTTTCATAAGACAGGCCAGAACCATATGGCTTGTGCTTGGCGCATGTCGGTCAACACTCCTTCCCATGAGATGTGCCACTGAATCAGAAACCACGAAGACCGCTTCGTCATCCGCGAACCATTCCAGAGATCAATGTGGTCACCCTGCCGCCCCTCGCCCCAATAGTTCTGGACGAACACGATACCCGTGCGCCCCGCGATTTTCTCGAACCCATCCTTGCCCGAGTACTTCTCGGTGCGAGACATCAGACCGGCCTTGCCCGAGTCCAGCCAGTTCGCCAGCTCCTGGGCCCTGATCGGGTACTTCGGGCTGTCCTTCTGCCACGAGTAGACGCCCGGAAAGCTGCCGAGGCTCAGGCTGGAGCGGATGAATGCCGCTCCAACGTTGATGGCACATTGATCCTTGTAGATGTTCTTGTCCAGCAAGGCATCGTCGCCCTTGATCGTCGGGTGGTTTGCCCAGAGGGCCGCGAAGGATGGCTGCATGATTTCCAGTTGCTCGAGGCAAGCGGAACCCCGCGATGCCGTCACCGCAACCCCTCGCCCTGCTGAAAATGTAGAGCCGCTTCCAGCAAATTCGGTGATGAAAAGGTTGTCAATTGATTCCTGACGCCAGGAACCAACATCGCCGCTAGCCCGCGTACGCCGCCTGCACCACCACCCCGCGCAGCGCCAGCCTCTTCTTCATCGACAGCACCGCCCGGTCCTTGCTCAGCAGCAGCGCCCTGTGCGCCACGGCGAGGTCGATGAAGATCTGGTCGTCGGGGTCGCTGCACACGCAGGGCGCGCGCGGCGGCGTGCCGTCGAGCATGCGCACGCGTGTGTCGAAGTCGGCGAGCACCGCGGGCGGCTGCAGTTCGCGCTGGGCCATGCGCCGGGCGATCAGCGGGTAGCCCAGCACCCGCTCCAGTTCGACGCGCATGGCGGCGGTGGCGAGCCAGCGCAGCTCGCCGGCGGCCAGCCGGGCGGCCAGCGGGGCCCAGGCGGGGTCTTCGAAGACCAGCAGGTCGAGGGCGATGTTGGTGTCGATGACGACGGGGCCGGGTTCTGTCAACGTCATGGAATGTTCAGGAAATCCGGCCGATGTTGCACCATACGAGGCCGGCGCCAGTTCCATGCCGCCGGTACGCGAAAATACCCGTCCGCATACGCCTTCCTTCGACCACGCCTTCCTTCATGAAACGAATACCGCTGCTCTGCCTCGCCCTGCTCGCCTCGACGGGTGTCAGGGCCGAGTGGCTGACCCTCACGGGCACACCGGGGGACGCCGCCAGCAGCTATGTGCAGGTCGATCCGAGCAGCATCGAGGTGGACGGCTCGCGCCGCAACGTGGCGCTGCGCATGAACCTGAGGGAAGGCCGCCTCAACCGTGACGGCGTCAGGTTCCGCTCGTTCCAGGGCGTCGCCACGGTCGATTGCGACGCCCGCAGCGCCCGCTATGTGAGCGCGAGCTACTTCTCGCTGCCTAATTTCGTGGGCGAACCGGTCCAGGTGAAGCATTTCGAGGAAGGCGACGTTCGCCCGGTGACACTGCCTGGCGCGCCGACCGAGATGGCCGCGCGCATGGTCAACGCGGCGTGCGCAGTGCGGCCGAAGCAGGCGCCCCGGTCCGAGGACGCCGGCGGCGAATCACCGCCGCGCTGAACCCGCGACCATGTCGAAGCGGAACAGCCGGCATTCGATCGGGCCGTTCCACATCGGCACGCGGCGCGATTCCTTCAGGCGCATCTGCCTGGGCAGCTTCAGGTCGGGCGTGAGCACCCAGGCGGTCCAGCCGGCGTAGTTCTTCTTCCAGTGGGCGGCGAGCTGGGGGAAGAAATCGCTGCCGTCCCCTTCGGAAGACTGCGCCGCCTCGCGCGCACCAGGGCGACCTCCTCCCCCTGCGCCTGCCACGCCGCCCACGGCGATGCGCTCGCCGTACGGCGGGTTGAGCATGATCACGCCACCGCCCTCCACGGGCGGCATGCGCTGCAGCGCGTCGCCGCCGCGGAACTCGACGGCCCGCGCCACGCCGGCGCGCTCGGCATTACGCTGGGCGAAATCGACCATGCGGTGCGACACGTCGGAGCCGAAAACCGCCGGGGCGCCGTCACCGGCCACGGCCGCCTCGGCGTCCTTGGCCTCCTGCCTGATCGCCGACCACACGTGCGCCTGGAACGGCAGCAGCTTCTCGAAGCCGAAGCGCCGCAGCGATCCGGCTGCGATGCCGCTCGCGATCTGCGCCGCCTCGATGGCGATGGTGCCGCTGCCGCAGCAGGGGTCGTACAGCGGCTGGCCCGACACCTCGCCGGTCTCGGGGTTCCACCAGCCGCTGGCGGCCAGCATGGCGGCGGCCAGGGTTTCCTTCAGCGGGGCATCGCCCTTGTCCTGGCGCCAGCCGCGCTTGAAGAGCGGCTCGCCGCTGGTGTCGATGTAGAGCGTGCAGGTGTCTGTGGTCAGGTGGGCGAACACGCGGCAGTCGGGCCACTGGGTCTCGATGCTCGGGCGCACGCCGTTGGCCTTGGCGCGGAAGCGGTCGGCAATGGCGTCCTTGATGCGCAGGGTGGCGAAGTTCAGGCTCTGCAGCGGGCTGTGCTGGGCGGTGGTCTCGATCTTGAAGGTCTGCTTCGGTGTGAACCAGATCTCCCAGGCCACGCCGCTGGCGATGGCGTAGAGGTCGTTCTCGTTGCGGTAGGGGGCGTGGGCCAGCTCGACCAGCACGCGCTGTGCCAAGCGGCTGTGCAGGTTGAGCTTCAGGCCGTCGCGCCAGCCGGCGCGCACGCGCACGCCACCGCGCAGGGAGAGCAGGTCTTGCCCGGCGCGGCCGGTCAGGGCGTGCACCTCCTGGGCCAGGAATTCCTCGACGCCGGCGGCGCAAGGCAGGAAAAAGGAGAGATCGTTCACGGAAAACTGGCTACCGGTAAGCCCGAAGCCCGACTAGGGGACTCCATTGTCGCCGCGACGCGAACCTTCCTCTATATAGTCAATTTTGCCGATGACCCCCACGCCCGCATCTCCACCCGCACCGGCCGCCGCCGGCAACGGCGACCGCTTCGCGATCCAGTGCGAGGTGCTGCGGCTTTCGATCCGCCCCATCGGGCCGGTGCTGCTGGCCCAGTACCTGCTGAACTGCGGCGTGGCGGCGCTCTTCGCCTGGCAGGTGTCGCTGGCGCGAGCGCTGGCGTGGATCGCGCTCATCACCGGGGTGACGGTGATGCGCGGCTTCTTCCCGCAGCGCCTGCCCGAGCCCTTCACGCCCGCCAGCCTGCGCGAGGCCCAGCGCACGCACACGCTGCGCACCGCCGTCTGGGAGCTGGCGCACGGCCTGGCCGGCGTGCTGCTGTTCGACCCGGCCAGGGCCGACCTGCAGCTGCTGCTGGGCCTGATCATCATGGGCATGACGCTGTCGTCGGCCTTCTCGGTGTCGTTCTACACGCCGGCCACGCAGCTGGCGATCACGCTGCTGCTGGCGCCGATCATCGTCACCGGCCTCTGGCTGGGCGCGCCGGTGATGGCGGCGGTGGCGGTCATCGGCATCGGCCTGACCGCGATGATGTGGAAGCTGGTGGCCGAGCGGTCGCGCCAGCTCGAGGAGAACATCGGCCTGCGCCTGAACGAACACCGCCTGCGCGAACAGGCCCTGGTCGGCCTGCGCGCCTCCGAGCAGGCGCAGGCAGAGCGGCTGCGCTTCTTCTCGGCCGCCAACCACGACCTGCGCCAGCCGGTGATGGCCATCGGCCTGCAGGCCGAGGTGCTGCGCCAGCAGCTGAACGACGGCGCGAGCATGGAGGCGGTGCAGCACACGGTGGGCTCGCTGGCCCGCGCCCAGCAGGCGCTGGAGGGGCTGACCAACCAGCTGCTGGAAATCGGCCGCATCGAGGCCGCCGTCGATCCGCTGCGCCCCACCAGCGTGGCGCTGGCGCCCCTGCTGCACGAACTGGCGCGGCAGGCGGGTCACGGCCGCGTGCTGGTGCGCTGCCCGCCGGATGCCATTGCCTGGAGCGATACGGTCTCGCTGCGCCGCGTGCTCGCCAACCTGGTCGACAACGCGGTCAAGTTCACGCCGCGCGGGCGCGTGCTGCTGGCGGTGCGGGCCCGCCGGCGCGACACCGGACAGGCCTGGCGGGTGGAAGTGCGCGACAGCGGCATCGGCATCGCGCCCGAAGCGCAGCAGCGCGTGTTCGACGACTTCGAGCAGATCGGCAACGTGGAGCGCAACCTGCAGCGCGGCCACGGGCTGGGCCTGGCGATCGTGCGGCGGCTGGCGGCGCAGCTGGGCATCGAGGTGACGCTGCGCTCGGCGCCGGGGCGGGGCTCCGTGTTCGCCTTCGAGCTGCCTGCCGCGCCCGAGGGAGCGACGGTGTCTCCGCCGCCCGCCACGCCGGCCGCAGGGCAGGACGACGGCACCGACGCTGCGCGCACGCTGCGCCCCGGCCTCGCCGTGCTGGTGGTGGAAGACAACGCGGTGGTGGCCGACAGCCTCACGGCCCTGCTGCGGCAATGGGAGGTGGAACCGCGCGTCTACGGCAGCGCGGCCGAGGCGCTGGCGCTGGCCGACCTGCATGCGCTCGACGCGGCGCTGTGCGACATCCGCCTGCCGGGCGCGCTCGACGGCATCGCGCTGGCCGAGCGGCTGCAGCGGCAGAAGCCTTCGCTGGCGATCGCGCTGATCTCGGCCGACATCAACGAGGCCACGCAGCGGCTGGCCGCCGAGCGCGGCTGGCATGCGCTGCGCAAGCCGGTGCAGCCGGAGGAGCTGCGCCGGCTGCTGCTGGGCGCACAGCAACAGGCGCGCGGCTGACACAGGCGCCGGGGATCGAGCTGGCACGGCCCGTGCTGACATCGCTTCCGGGATATGCTCCGCGCACAGGCCGCCGCCCTGCCTCCGATGTCCACCGACACGCCTTCCACCCTTCCTGCCGCCGGCTCGCGCGGCCTGCGCTACGACCCGTTCGCCATCGCGCTGCACTGGCTGCTCGCGGTGCTGATCGTCGGCTCCTTCGGTGTAGGGCTCTACATGACGGGGCTGCCCTTCTCGCCGCTGCGGCTGAAGGTCTACAACTGGCACAAATGGGCGGGCGTGACCATCCTCGCGCTGTCGGCGCTGCGGCTGCTGTGGCGGCTGGGGCATCGGCCGCCGGCGCTGCCGCCGGGCACTTCGGGCCTGCAGAAGGCGGGCGCCCGCGTCAGCCATACGCTGATGTACCTGCTGTTCTTCGCGGTGCCGCTGTCCGGCTGGGCCTACAGCTCGGCCATGGGCATGCCGGTCTCGTGGTTCGGCATGCTGGCGCTGCCCGACTTCGTGTCCGCCGACCATGATTTCGCCGAGGCGGTGCTGCAGCCGCTGCACCGCAACTGCGCGTTCGCGCTGGCGGGCATCACGCTGCTGCACGTGGCGGCTGCACTCAAGCACCACTGGATCGACCGCGACGGTCTGCTCAAACGCATGTGGCCGGGGCCACGCCAGGAATCTGCCGGATCATGAGTTCACTTACTTCTCGCCTTCCTTCCCGACTTCTCCCGCCGCTGCTCGCGCTTGCAACCGTATTGCCGGCCGCTGCAGGCCCGGCGACGCCGCCCGGCGCGAAGCTCGTCGCCGACAAGAGCCAGATCGTTTTCGTCACCAGGCAGATGGGCGTGCCGGTGGAAGGCAGCTTCAGGAAGTTCGACGCGCAGGTGGCCTTCGATCCGAAGAAGCCCGAGGGCGGCAGCGTCGCGCTGCAGATCGACACGGCCAGCGCCGGCTTCGGCGTGCCGATGAGCGACGCCGAGCTGCCCAGGCAGCCGTGGTTCGACGCCGCGCACTTTCCGCAGGCGAGCTTCCAGTCGAGCGCAATCAAGGCGCTGGGCGAAGGCAGGTTCGAGATGGCGGGCAAGCTCACCATCAAGGGCATCGCCAGGCAGGTGACGGTGCCGGTCAGCATCGCACCGGCGCAGGGGAGCAACTACTCGGTGGCCACCGGAAGCCTTACGATCCAGCGGCTCGACTACAAGGTGGGCGAAGGCGAATGGACCGACACCTCGGTGGTCGGCAACGAGGTGCAGGTGCGCTTCAGGTTCACGCTCGCGGGGCTCGGTCCCCTGTGAGGCCGCGGCCCCTTCCTTCTTCACACGGACATCCCGAATTTCTTCTTTCCTCTCTTTCGTGACACAGGCAGACAAAGCCATGAAAAAGCTTCTTCTCGCCGCGGCCCTGTCGGCCGCCGCGTTCACCGGCAGCGTGACGGCGCAACAACAAGCGCAGCTGCCCTCGGAATTCGCGCCGGCGGCCGCCGCCAAGCCCGCGGGCGGGCCGGCCAGGAACGCCAACTACGTGATCGACCCGACCCACACCTTCGTGATGTACGAGATGGGCCACTACGGCACCACCACCAACCGCGGCCGCTTCAGCACCAAGGACGGCTCGGTGCAGATCGACGGCACCGGCGCCAGCGGCAAGGTCGACATCACGATGGACATCAGCTCCATCAACACCGGCGTCGACCTGCTCAACCGCCACGTGCAGAGCAAGGACTTCTTCAACGTGGCCGAGTTTCCGACCGGCCGCTTCGTGGCCGACCGCATCGACTTCTCCGGCGACAAGGTGGTCGACGTGCCCGGCAAGCTCACGCTGATGGGCCAGACCCGCCCGGTGACGCTGAAGGCCGTGCGCTTCAACTGCTACCTGAGCCCGCTGATCAACCGCCAGGTGTGCGGCGGCGACTTCGAGACCACCGTGGAGCGCAGCGACTGGGGCATCACCTGGGGCCTGAACTTCGGCTTCGAGAACAAGGTGAAGCTGCTGGTGCAGGTCGAGGCGGTCAACGTGCAGTGACACCGGAGGCGACACCATGATGGACACCACCCTCGCCCTGCTCGGCATCGCCGGCGCCATGACCGTGGGCGCGATGAGCCCCGGCCCCAGCTTCGTGATGGTGGCGCGCACCGCAGTGACTTCGCGCGCCGACGGCCTCGCCGCCGCGCTGGGCATGGGCGCGGGCGGGCTGGTCTTCGCGATCGCCGCGCTGGCGGGGCTGCAGGCGGCATTCCTCGCGGTGCCGGCGCTGTACCTGGCGATCAAGGGGCTGGGCGGTGCGTACCTCGTGTACCTGGGTTTGCGCATCTGGCGTGGCGCGCGGCAGCCGCTGGCGGTGGCGCAGGAAGCCGGCGATCCGGCACAGCGCCCGCAGGGTCGGGGAAAGCGCACCTTCCTGCTGGGCCTGGCCACGCAGGTGAGCAACCCGAAGACGGCCGTGGTCTACGCGAGCATCTTCGCGGCCTTCCTGCCGCGCGAGGTGCCGCTGGTGCTGGCGCTCACGGTGCCGGCGGTCATCTTCTGCATCGAGACGGGCTGGTATTCGATCGTGGCGCTGGCGCTCTCTTCGGCGGCGCCGCGCTCTGCCTACCTGCGCTACAAGGTTTGGATCGACCGCGCAGCCGGCGGCGTGATGGGGCTGCTGGGGCTGCGGCTCGTGTGGTCGGCAGTTCGCGGCACCTGAGGCTGCAGAGCTACAGCAGGCTCTCGGGCGTCAGCGGCGCCAGGATCTCGAGCATGGTCCGGTCCCAGAAGCCGGAGTCGGGCTCCTCGGTCAGCACGGTGACCTTGCCGCCGCCCTCGTCGCTGACCCATTCGATGCGCGACTCGTTGCTGCCGTCGGCGAAGCGCAGCCTGTAGGCGCCCTGCTGCTTGAGCACGTCGATGAGCTTCAGCGCCTGTTGCGCCATCTCGGGGCTGCGAATGAACAGGCCGATCTCGGTGTTGTGCGTTTCCGAGCGCGGATCGAAGTTCATCGAGCCGACGAAAAGAATGCGCTGGTCGATCACCGCCGACTTGGCATGCAGCCGGCCCACCGAGGTGCCGAAGAGGCCCAGGCGCACGCTGCTGCGGGTGCGCTTGGTGCTCAGCTCGTAGAGGTCGGCGCCGAGCTTGAGCATGTCGGGCCGGTAGCGGCGGTAGGCGGTGTGCACCAGCGGCTCATCGGTGGCGGCCAGCGAGTTGGTGACCACGCTGATCTTCACGTTGCGCCCGCGGATCTCGCGCATCACGTCGAGCCCCGAGGCGCCCGGGATCAGGTAGGGCGAGACGATGGTCACTTCCGAGCGGGCGCGGCGCATCTGCTCGACCACGTTGTAGCGCACGCTGTCGACGTCCAGCAGCGGCACGCCGCCGTAGGAGGCCGTCTTGCCGATCACGCGCTCGGGCGAATCGGCATAAGCCTCGGCGGTGGTCCAGATCAGGCCGAGCTTGCCGGCGTCCAGGTCTTCGGCCATCGGGCTGTAGCCGAGCAGGTCGTTGGGCGCGGGCTTCGGCGGCAGGGGCGTGGTGTCGGGGCCGGTGGCCAGTTCGAAGCGCTTCTGCAGTTCCTCGCGCGGCAGGTCGCTGGCCACCACGGACTGGATCGGCCGCACGTAGACGCTGTTCCAGTACTGGTCGAACAGGCTGCCCAGGCGCGGGACCAGCGCGCCGGTGACGAAGGTGTCGAGGTCGATGAAGTTCTCGCCCGAGGTGCGCCTGAAGTACTGGTTGCCGATGTTGCGCCCGCCCGCCACCGCCATCGCGCCATCGGCGATGAACAGCTTGTTGTGCATGCGGCGGTTGACGCGGCTGAAATCGAAGAGCGAGGCGGTGAAGCGCTTCAGCAGGCTGCCGCGGCCGGCCGGGAAGGGGTTGAACAGGCGCAGCTCCACGTTGGGCGTGGCAGCCAGGCCAAGCAGCAGCTCGTCCTCGCCGGAGGTGTAGAGGTCGTCCATCAAGAGCCGCACGCGCACGCCGCGCTGGGCGGCGTCGCGCAGGGTGCGCAGCAGGTAGCGGCCGGTCTCGTCGTTCTCTATCTGGTAGTACTGCACGTCGAGCGTGCGCTGCGCGCGGCGCGCGAGCTGGATGCGCGTGTCGAAGGCGAAATCGCCGCCGGGCATCAGGCGGAAGCCGCTGAGGTCGGGGTCGGGCTGGGAGGCCAGCGCGATCTTGCCCAGGGCGGTGTCGGCCGAGACGGCGATGGTCTTGGTGGGCGGGCGCGGGGCCTCGTCGGGCAGGGTGGCGCAGCCGGCGAACAGCAGCACCGCCGCCATGGCGAAGACCCAATGCCCGGCGCGCGACATCAGGCCATGGCTCATCGGCTTCTTTCTAGAGTGCCTTGCGCAGGTTGGCAGGGGCGATGCGCAATGCTTCGCGGTACTTGGCGACGGTGCGGCGCGCGCACTCGATGCCCTGCTCCTTCAGCATCTCGGAGATCTGGCTGTCCGACAGCGGCTTCTTCACGCTCTCCGAGCCGACGAACTGCTTGATGAGCGCGCGCACCGCGGTGCTCGACGCGTTGCCGCCGGTCTCGGTGCCCAGCGCCGAGCCGAAGAAGTACTTGAGCTCGACCGTGCCGAAGGGCGTGGCCATGTACTTGGCGGTGGTCACGCGCGAGATGGTGGACTCGTGCAGGCCCAGCTCGTCGGCGATCTCGCGCAGCACCAGCGGGCGCATGGCGAGCTCGCCGTGCACGAAGTAGCTCTTCTGCCGTTCGACGATGGCGTTGCTCACGCGCAGGATGGTGTCGAAGCGCTGCTGGATGTTCTTGATGAACCAGCGCGCCTCCTGCAGCCGCTGCGACAGCGCCTGGCTGCCCTCGCCCTTGTGCGACTTGAGCGCGCCGGCGTAGATGTCGTGCACGCGCAGCCGCGGCATCACGTCGGGGTTGAGCATGACGCGGAACTTCACGTTGGTGCCGCGCCCGGTCTTGGTGACGATCACGTCGGGAATGACGACGTTGCGTTCCACGTCGACGAAGCTGCGGCCCGGCTTGGGCTCCAGCCGCGCGATGACCTGCAGCGCCGAGCGCACCAGCTCCTCGCTGCTGCGGGTGAGCGTGGCCAGGCGCTTGAAGTCGCGGCGCGCGAGCAGCTCCATGGGCTGCTTGCAGATGGCCAGCGCGGTCTTGCGGACCAGCTCCTCTTCCTCGGTCTCGTCGTCGCTCGCCATGGCGCGCAGCTGGATGCTCAGGCACTCCCCGAGGTCGCGCGCGCCGACGCCGGCGGGCTCCAGGCTCTGCAGCAGGCCGAGCGCCACCTGGAAGTGGTGCACGAGGTCGTCGAACTCGTCGTTGTCGTCACCGGCCAGGCCCGAGGCCAGCGCGGGCAGCGAGTCTTCGAGGTAGCCGTCGTCGTTGAGCGATTCGATGAGAAAGCGCAGCGCGGCGCTGTCGCTCTCGTTGAGCCGCAGGCTCAGCGCCTGGCGGTGCAAAAAGGACTGCAGCGACTCCTGGCTGCGCGCGAGCTCGGTGGCATCGGCGCGCTCGTCGTCGCCGGCGTTGTTCTGGCGCGCGGGCGCGTCGCCGCCCCATTCGCTGTCGTCGGGCGCCATGTCGACGGTGCCGTCGCCTTCCCAGTCGGGCTCGCGCTCGGCGACTTCGGCGGCGGGGCCGTCGGAGTCGGCGGCCGCGGTGCTTTCCGTGGACGAACTGGTGGTGCTGCTGCTCGCGGCCGAGGGGGTGAAGTCGCTCTCGCCTTCGCCTTCACCGCCGTCGTCGCGGGGGACCGGCGCGTCGGCTGTGTCGAGCCCGAATTCCTCGCGCACCGCTTCTTCGGCTGTGCGCTCGAGGAACGGGTTCTCGTCGAGCATCTGCTCCACCTCCTGGCTCAGCTCGAGCGTGGAGAGCTGCAGCAGCCTGATTGACTGCTGCAGCTGCGGCGTGAGCGCCAGATGCTGCGAAACGCGAAGGGACAGCCCTTGCTTCATGATGGAAACCGCCCCCGCGCCTTACATGCGGAAGTGCTCGCCCAGGTACACCCTGCGTACCTCGGCGTTGTCGACGATCTCCGAAGGCGTGCCTTGTGCCAGCACGTGCCCGTCGCTGATGATGAATGCGTGGTCGCAGATGCCCAGCGTCTCGCGCACGTTGTGGTCGGTGATGAGCACGCCGATGCCGCGCTCCTTCAGGAAGCTGATGATGCGCTGGATCTCGATCACCGCGATCGGGTCGATGCCGGCGAAGGGCTCGTCCAGCAGGATGAAGCGCGGCTGCGTGGCCAGCGCGCGCGCGATCTCGACGCGGCGGCGCTCGCCGCCCGACAGCGCCAGCGCGGGCGAATCGCGCAGGTGGTCTACGCGCAGGTCGGCCAGCAGGTCGCTCAGGCGCTCCTCGATGTGCTCCTTCGACAGCGGCACCATCTTGCCCTTCGCGTCGGGCTCGCTCTGCAGCTCGAGCACGGCGCGCACGTTTTCCTCGACCGTGAGCTTGCGGAAGATGGAAGCTTCCTGCGGCAGGTAGCTCAGGCCCATGCGGGCGCGGCGGTGGATCGGCATGTGGGCGATCGGCTCGCCGTCGATGGTGATGTCGCCGGCATCGGCGCGCACCAGCCCCACGATCATGTAGAACGAGGTGGTCTTGCCGGCACCGTTCGGGCCGAGCAGCCCGACGACTTCGCCCTTCTGCACGTCGAGCGAAACGTCCTTCACCACCGTGCGGCTGCCGTAGCTCTTCTTCAGGCCGCGCGCGACCAGGCGGCTGCCCGGTGCGCCGTTGGCGTCCTGCGTTCCTGCGGATTCGATCACTTGCGCGTGTCTCCCTGGTCACTTCCGAGCGTGGTGCTCGGGCGCAGGCCCTTGCCGGGTGCCGGGGTGACTGCCGGAGGCGGTGCCTTGGCACCACCGGCCGGGGCCGAGGCGCCCGCGGCCGGCGCGGTGGCGGCCTTCGGGGTGAGGATGGTTCTGACGCGTCCGCCCGGTGCCGAGGCGTTCACGGCGGTGTTCGGGGGCACGGTCGAGCCATTGACGGTGTAGGTGTCGTTGCTCTGGTCGTAGACGATCAGGGCGCCCTGGCTCTCGTCGTTCGGCGTGGCGCCCAGCAGGCGGCGCATGACGGCGTTGCGGATGAACTTGACGTTGTCGGCGCGGCTGTCGTACTCGATGACTTCCGACTCGCCCTCGATCCACTCGTCGGGCGCGTTGCGCTTCTGCTTGTAGTAGGCCCGCTTGCCCGGCGCCGCCGTGACCACGCCGTACTGGTAGCCCTCGGCGTCCTGGCGCACATCGAGGCGGGCGCCACGGATGATGATCGTGCCCTTTGTCACCAAAACGTTGCCGGTGAACACGCTGGTCTGCTTCAGGTCGTCGTAGCGCATCGAGTCGGACTCGATGTTCATAGGCTTGGAGCGGTCGGCGGTCTCCGCCACGGCTCCCGATGCGAGGCCTGCCAGCAACAGCGCGCCGGCGGCCAGGCGGCCGATGCGACGCAGGAAGGGGGTTGTGGGGTAAGAGTGCAATGTCATAGAGGCACGAAACTTGCTCGGCATTGTATGCGGCTGAGTGCTCCAGCCCCGCACGCACAGATGAAAAAGCCCGCCTAGGCGGGCTTGACTTTCTTTCTGGTTTTCTCCCAGAAACACGCGCAACCGCGCGGTACGGCTCGGCTTTTGGCGCTCAGCCCTTCTTTGCTTCACCGATGAGATAGTTCACGACCTGAAGCACCTTGGTCATGTTGCCGGCGGTTTCACCGTCGACATACCAGCGGCCGGCCACGGCCATAGCGGGCACGCCGGCCACCTTGTAGGCATCGGTCAGCTGCGAAGCGCGCTTGGCCTTGCTGGCCACGCCGAACGAGGTGAAGGTTTCCTTGAACTTGGTGGCGTCCAGGCCGTTGGCGGTGGCCCAGGCAATGATGTTGGCGTCGCCGTTCACGTTCTGGCGCTGGGCGTGGATCGCGTTGAACACCTTGGGCTGGAACTCGTCGACCTTGCCCATGGCTTCGAGCGCGTAGTAGAGGCGCTGCTTGGCCTCGACGTCGTTGCCCACGAAGGGCACGGGAATGCGGCGGAAGGAGACCTCCTTCGGAATGGTCTTGAGCCAGGCTTCCAGCGTCGGCTCGAAGTCGTTGCAGTGCGGGCAGTTGTACGAGAAGAACTCGACCACCTCGACCTTGCCCGCGGGGGCGTCGACCGGCACGCGCTTGTCGAGCACCAGGTACTCGGAACCGGCCTTGGGGGCGCGCGCCTGGGCGTGGGCCGTGCTGACACCCAGGGACATCAGCCCGAGCGAAGTGGCGGCCAGCGAAAAGTCACGACGTTTCATTTGAAAGGGTTCTCCAGTTGGTACGGCAGACTGAGCCGGCGCGCGGCGGGGAGTTCCACTCCCCTGCTCGACGGCGCGCCCGAAGCTACGAAAGGCGATATGAAAGGCGACGAATGGTGGCGGCAAACGCCGTCCGGCGGGGCTTGAGGGCTATTCCGGCTGTTGTGTGCGGCGCTCAGCGCTGCACGCGGACCAGCGCGGAATCCATGCCGCCGCCGTCCAGACGTTCCTTCAGGCGGTCGGCGTCGTCCTTCTTGCTGAACGGACCGGCGCGCACGCGGTAGACGGTGCGGCCCGCCTGCTCGCGCTCGGTGACCTTGGCCTCGACGCCCATCAGCGACAGCTTGGCGCGCTGCGCCTCGGCGTCCTCGGTGGTGCGGAAGGCGCCGGCCTGCACGAAATACATGAAGGGATCGGGCCCGGAGCCGCTGCTCGCATTGCCGCTGCTGCTCGGCGCGGCCGACGCGGTGGTCGTGCCGCCGGAGCCGGAGACCTGGCCCGAACGCGCGCGGGCCAGATCGCCCAGCGGATCGTTCGATTGTTGCGGCAGGGCGTTGGCCTCGGCCGGCACCGGCGCGGTGCGCTGCGGCTTGGGCGCCACCACCACGGGCACCGGCGGCGCGGTGTTGGGCGAAGCGGTGGCCGGAGCGGCGGCGGTGTTGCCGGTGGCGGGCTCGCCGGTGATGGGGTTGACCGGGCCGGTCGCAGCCGCCGGCGTCGCCGGCTTGGGAGCGCCCGCCTTGCCGGCGAGCGGCGCGTTCGGGTCCCAGTCGCGGTTCTTGCGGGCCTCGGCCTCGTCCTGCTCGGCGCCGCCGCGCTGCGTCTTGGTCACGAACGGGATCGGCACCTTGGTCACATAGACCGCGATGCCCAGCGCGACGCCCAGGCCGAGCACCAGCCCGATGATCAGGCCGATGACGATGTTGCCGCGTTGACTTCTTGTCTTCTTCATGGTGAGGGAGTTCACATCTTGCTCGGCGCACTGACGCCGAGAATCGCGAGGCCATTGTGCAGCACCTGCGCGCAGGCGGCGACAAGAGCCAGACGAGCCTTCTTCAAGGTCTCATCGTCGACCAGCACGCGCTCCGCGTCGTAGTAACTATGGAGATTCGCCGCGAGTTCACGCAGATAGAAAGTCACGTCGTGCGGCGCAAAATCCTTGGCTGCGGCCGTGAGCATCTCGGGGTACTTGGCCAGTTGCAGCATCAGCGTCTGAGCCTGCGGTGCTTCCAGCGACGACAGATCCACGGAACTCAGCGAGGCAACGTCACCGCCCCAATCCCGAATCATCTTGCAGATACGCGCGTGCGCCATCTGCACGTAGTAGACCGGGTTGTCATTGTTCTGAGCTAGCGCCAGATCGATGTCAAACAGGAATTCGGTGTCGGGCTTGCGGCTCAGCAGGAAGAAGCGCACAGCGTCGGTGCTGGTCCACTCGATCAGGTCGCGCAGCGTGACGTAGCTGCCGGCGCGCTTGCTGATCTTGACCTCCTCGCCGCCCTTCATCACGCGCACCATGGTGTGCAGCACGTAGTCGGGGTAGCCCTCGGGAATGCCTTCGCCCGCGGCCTGCAGGCCGGCGCGCACGCGCGCGATGGTGCCGTGGTGGTCGGTGCCCTGGATGTTGATGACCTTGTGGAAGCCGCGCTCCCACTTGGCGATGTGGTAAGCGACGTCGGGCACGAAATAGGTGTACGTGCCGTCCTGCTTCTTCATCACGCGGTCCTTGTCGTCGCCGTAGTCGGTCGACTTCAGCCACAGCGCGCCGTCCTGCTCGTAGGTCTTGCCCGCGGCCACGAGCTTGCGCACCGCCGCCTCGACGCGGCCGCTGGTGTAGAGGCTGGACTCCAGGTAGTACTGGTCGAAGCGAACGCGGAAGGCCTGCAGGTCCAGGTCCTGCTCGCGGCGCAGGTAGGCCACGGCGAACTCGCGGATGGCGTCGATGTCCTCGATGTCGCCGCTGGCGGTGACTTCGCGGTCTTCCGACTTGACGGTCTTCTTCGCCTTGAAGTCGGCCGCGATGTCGGCGATGTAGTCGCCGTTGTATGCAGGCGCCTTCTCGCCGCTGGGCCATTCGGCGTCGCCGGGCTTGAAGCCGCGCGCGCGCAGCTGGGTGCTGTTGGCCAGCGTCTGGATCTGCACGCCGGCGTCGTTGTAGTAGTACTCGCGCCACACGCTCTCGCCCTGCGAGGCGCGCAGGTTGCAGATGGCGTCGCCGAGCGCCGCCTGGCGGCCGTGGCCGACGTGCAGCGGGCCGGTCGGGTTGGCCGAGACGAACTCGACCAGCACCTTCTCGCCGGTGGCCGGCTGCTGGCCGAAAGTATTCCCGGCCGACAGCACCTCGCGCACGATCTGCTGCTTGGCAGCCGTCTTCAGGCGGATGTTGAGGAAGCCGGGCCCGGCGATCTCGATGGCGTCGACCCACTGGGCGAACGCAGGGGTGGCGAGCAGCGCCGCGCTCAATTCCTCGCCCAGTTCGCGAGGCTTGCGCCCCAGCGGCTTGGCGAGCTGCATCGCTGCCGTGCAGGCGAAATCGCCGTGCGCGGCCATCTTGGGCGACTCGAACGCGGCCTTGGAGCCGGCGCCGGGCGAGAGGGATTCGAGCGTGTTCGCGAGCGCCGCGAGCAGCTCCTGTTTGACCAATAGCATCCGGAAATTTTACCGGGGGCAAACCCGGGCGCAGTTGACGATCGTCATCCGATCGTTGAGCTGGCCCGTTACGATGGTCGGCCCCGAGGCGGGGAACCTGTCACAAATCAACCTAGCGAGGACATATCACCATGAAGAAGCTCCTTTCCCTGGTCGCACTGGGCGCCTGCCTTTCCTTCGGCGCAGCACAGGCTCAAGACAAGGCTCCCGCTCCGGCCGCGGCACCCGCGGCTGCCGCCCCCGCAGCAGCCCCCGCCGGCGGCGCAAGCTGCGAAGCCAAGGCCGTGGACAAGAACGGCAAGGCCCTCGCCGGTGCCGCCAAGGCCAGCTCCATCAAGAAGTGCGAGAAGGAAGCCAAGGCGGCCGCAGGTCCCGCATGCGCGGCCAAGGCCGTGGACAAGAACGGCAAGGCCCTCGCCGGTGCCGCCAAGAACAGCTTCATCAAGAAGTGCACCGCTGACGCAGCCAAGGCCTGAAACGGCACCGCGCTGAGCTCACAACTGTGAAAAAGGCCCGCGTCCGCGGGCCTTTTTCTTTTACTTCAGCGCACCCAGCAGATTGTTGAAATCGTCGGTCCAGGGCCTCTGCCCCGGCTCCGTGGCGATCGGGGCCGCGCCCGCGCGTATGGGCTCGCGCGCCAGCGCCTGGGGGTCGCGCGAGACCAGCACCCAGTCGGTGCGATGCAGCCAGTCGGACTGCTCCGCCAGGTCGTGCACCAGCACCGCGTGCAGGCCGCGCGCGGCGGCCACCCTGGCGATCACGGGCGCCAGCGCCAGGAAGCGGTTGGTGACGTGAAAGGCGATCACGCCATCGGGCCGCATGTGGCGCAGGTAGACGTCCATCGCCTCCACGGTGAGCAGGTGCACCGGCACCGAATCCCCCGAGAAGGCATCGACCGCGAGCACGTCGAAGCCCTGCGCCGGTTCGCGCTCCAGCGCCAGCCGGGCGTCGCCCGAAACGCGCTCGATGCGCGCGGCGCTGTCGCGCAGGAAGCTGAATTCCTTGTCCGCCAGCGCGAACACCAGCGGATTGATCTCGTAGAAGCGGTAGACGTCGCCGCTGCGCCCGTAGACCGCGAGCGTGCCGGCGCCCAGCCCGATCAGGCCCACGCGGCGCGGCCCGGCCGGCGCCGCGGCGATGGCGCGGCCGATGCCCGAGGTCTGGCCGTAGTAGGTGGTGAGCTCGCGCCGGCGTGCGGGGTCGGTGAACTGCGAGCCGTGCTTGACCGATCCGTGCGCCAGCTGGCGCGTGCTGTCCGAGGGCGGATCGCGCTTCATGTCGTACACCTGCAGCGCCCCGTAGAAATTGCGCTGCAGGCTGCGCGCGCCCAGGTTGTCGCTGGCGATCTGCCGCAGCAGGAAGAAAGTGCAGCCGGCGGCCAGCACCACGCAGCCCACCCGCAGCCATGCCCGCCGGCGCAGCACGGCCGCCGCCGCCAGCGCGGTCAGCATCAGGCCGAGCCCCAGCTCGTAGTACGCCGCCAGAACATGCGGCGCGACCAGCCCCACCATCACCCCGCCCAGCGCGCCGCCGAGCGAGAGCATCAGGTAGAAACGCGTGAGATAACGCGGCCCCGGCCGCAGCCGGGCGGTCTCGCCGTGCAGGAACATGCACAGCACGAACAGCCCCGACACGTACAGCGGCAGCGCGATCCGCACGTTGGCGCCGATGGAGTGCTGCAGCCCGAAGGCGCACAGCAGCAGCATGGCGGCCCCCAGCGGCAGGAACACGCCGCGCCGGTACCAGCGGTCGCTCTCGAAGCACAGCACGAAGGTCAGCAGGTACAGCGACAGCGGCAGCACCCACAGGAAGGGCACGGCCGCGACGTTCTGCGTGATGTGGTTGGTCACCGCCAGCAGCAGCCACGACGCCAGCGCCGGCAGCGCGAGCCACAGGAAGCAGTCGAGCGCGCGCGGCGGCCTTTCTTCCGCCGGCGCGTCGGCGGACTCCGGCGCGGCCTGCTGCCGGACGTCTTGCGGCCAGCGCCGCGCCATGTACAGCGTGGTGCCCGCGCACAGCAGCGCGAACGCGCCGTACCCCCACGACCATCCGTGCGCCTGCTGCAGCAGCGTGCTGCGCGGCTCGATCAGCACCGGGTAGCTCAGCAGCGACAGCAGCGAGGCCAGGTTCGACAGCGAGAAATACCGGTACACCTGCGCGCCCCACGGCGTGCGCGCCACCCACGACTGCACCAGCGGCCCGGTGGTCGAGAGCAGGAAGTAAGGCAGGCCGATGGTGCAGGCCAGCAGCCCGAGGATGCGCCAGGCCGGGTCCTCTGTGCCCACCGGCTTCCAGTGGGCGCTCACCACGATCGGCAGGAAGGCCAGGCTCGCGAGCAGCAGCCCGACATGCAGCACGGCCTGCGCGCGCATGCGCAGGTGGCGCGCGACCCAGTCGGAATACGCGTAGCCCGCGAGCAGCACGACCTGGAAGAACACCATGCAGATCGACCACACCGCGGCCGAGCCGCCGAACCACGGAAGGATCTGCTTCGCGATCAGCGGCTGGACCAGGAACAGCAGGAACGCGCTGCTGAAGATGGTTCCGGCAAACAGGAGCTGGATGCCGGCGCGCCCCATGCCGCGCCTACTTGCCGAAGCCGCGTGCGAGGAACACCGCCACCAGCGGGATCAGCGCGATCAGGTGCGCCTGGATCATCACCAGCTTGCGGGTCTTGAGGATCTCGGCCTCGGCCGGCAGCTTGCCGGTGGCGCGCAGCGTCTTGCGCCAGCGGAAGTAGGTCAGCGTCGGGAAGATCGACACCACCCCCACGATGATGAACAGCCCCAGCTTCACGTGCAGCAGCGGGTTGGTCCAGTACCAGGCCGTGCCCTTCACGCCCCACCAGGTGCGCGCGATGCCGGTGGCGAGCACCGCGATGGCGGCGATGCCGTAGACCATGTCGACCTTGGCCAGCCGCTCGACCACCGCCGCGTTGAGCCACTGCACGCGGCACAGCGCGGCCTCGCTGGAAATGAAGACGACCATCGTGAGGATGGCGAGCAGGTGAAGGTACGCAAGGATGGCTTCTAGCGTCATCGGTGGAGCTTTCTACTCGTGGGTTGCAAATGCAAACAGATTGTGACGCCGACGGTGCGCCTCAGGCCCTCCCGCCCCAGAAATCCGGGTTGCCGTATTGCTCCTTGAGGAAATCAAGCCACAGTCGCACCCGCAGCGGCATGTGCTTGGCGCCCGCGAACACCGCGTAGATGCCGTTGGGCGGCGCGGCGAACTCCTCGAGCAGCGGCACCAGCAGGCCGGCGTCGATCTCGGCCTCGACCTCCCAGGTGCTGCGCCACGCGATGCCGTGGCCGGCGAGGCACCAGTCGTGCAACACCTGGCCGTCGGAGCAGTCGAGCGGGCCGCTCGGGCGCAGGTGGATCAGCTCCTGGTTGCCTTCTTCGTTGACCACGCGGAAGGCCCAGCCGCGCGTCTGCGAGGCGTCGCTCGACAGCGTGAGGCAGGCAAAGCGCGAGAGCTCGCTTGGGTGCCTGGGCTTGCCGTGGCGGCGCACGAATTCCGGCGTGGCGACGCAGCGGCGGCGGTTGTCGGCCAGCCGCACGCTCACCAGCGACGAATCGGGCAGGTCGCCCACGCGCACCGCGCAGTCGAAGCTCTCGCCGGTAACGTCGACCACGCGGTCGCTGAGGTTCAGCGAAATGGTCACTTCCGGGTGCAGCGCATGGAAGCGCGGCACCAGCGGCGCGACGTGGCGGCGGCCGAAGCCGGCCGGCGCCGTCACGCGCAGATGGCCGCTGGCCTTGAGGCCGCCGGCGCTCACGCTGGCCTCGGCGTTCGCGAACTCGGCCAGCAGGCGCTGGCAGTCTTCGAGGAAGGCGCTGCCTTCGTGGGTGAGGGTGATGCGCCGCGTGGTGCGCACCAGCAGCTTGACGCCCAGGCGCTCCTCCAGCGCGTCGAGCCGGCGCCCCATGATCGCGGGCGCCACGCCCTCGGCCTTGGCCGCGGCAGTCAGGCTGCCGCGGGTCGCGACCGAGACGAAGGATTCGAGTTGCTTCAGGCGGTCCATGGGGCGGGAACTATAGCCCCGCTCCCTGCCGCACCGGCCCTTCCGGTTCTAGGCTTGATGCCGGGAGTCGGTGGCGTGCGAGAAGAGCGGCGCGCCGCCCACGGGCAGTTCCGCCTCCAGCACGCTTCCGGTGGCCGAATCGGTGAGCACCAGCTGCCGGGTGCCGGGCCGGAAGGCGATGTTGGTCACGGTCTGCCCTGCCGGGCTGCGGACCATGTGCGTGACCTCGCCGCGCGCGTTGAGCAGGAAGGCGCCACCCAGGCTGGCGTGCGCCACCACCAGCCCGCCGTCGGCCGTGACCGCCAGCCCGTCGGGGCCGCTGGTGCCGAAGAAGGTCTGCAGCGCGCCCACCTTCGAGAGGCTGCCGTCGGGCAGCAGCGGCGCGCGCCAGACCTGGTTGCCGCGCGTGACGGCCACGAACAGCACCTTGCCGTCGGCGCTCGCCGCCACGCCGTTGGGGCTCGGCGCGTTGGACAGGAGCAGATCGAGCCGGCCATCGGCATGCAGCCGGTACACCCGCCCGGTGGGGTCGTGCAGGCCGGTCTGGCCCTGGTCGGTGAAGTAGAGGCGTCCTTCGAGGTCGAAGCTCAGGTCGTTCACGCCCTTGAAGGATTCGCTGTTGCGATGCCCGAGCACCGTCTCGATCGGGCCGCCGCCCGCGTCGCGGCGCAGGATGCCGCGCCGGTAGTCGGCGATCCAGAGGCTGCCGTCGGCATGGATCGCCATGCCGTTGGGCCAGCCGTCGTAGGCCTCGACGAGCTCCCATTCGAGCGACGAAGGCACGATCCTGAAGATGCGACCGTAGGGAATGTCGGTGACGTACAGGTTTCCCGCCCGGTCGAACACCGGGCCTTCGAGAAAGCTGTCCATCGCGTGGCCGGGCTTGTTGGCGTCGACCCAGTCGGTGCGCCGCGGCTTGCGGAAGGCGTCGGGCAGGCGGGTGAGCACGCGCGCCTCGATCACCTCGGGCGGCTGGAAGTCCAGGTTCCACATGGTGTCGCTCAGTCGGGCTGCACGCCGGCGGCCTTGATGACCGCGCCCCAGCTCTGCGTCTGGCCTTGCACGAACTTGCCGAAGTCCGCCGTCGAAGCGCCGCCGGGGCTGGCGCCCTGCTCGGCGAAGCGCTTCGCAAGATCGGGCGAGGCCAGTGCCTTCTTCACCTCGGCCTGCAGCTTCTCGACGATGGGCTGCGGCGTGCCCTTGGGCGCGGCGATGCCGAACCAGTTGGTGGCGGTGAACTCCTTCAGGCCGGCTTCGGCGCTGGTCGGCACATCGGGCAGCGCGCCCAGGCGCTGCGGCGAGGTCACGAGCAGCGCGCGCACCTTGCCGCCCTTGACCTGCGGAATGGCCGTGGGCGCAGCGGTGACCAGCACGTCGACCTGCCCCGACACCACGCCCAGCATTGCCTCGCCCGCGCCCTTGTATGGCACGTGCGTCAGCGCGAGCTTGCCGTTCTGCTTGAGCAGCTCGCCGCCCAGGTGGGTTGAACTGCCCACGCCGCCCGAGCCGAAGGTCAGCTTGCCCGGGTTCGCGCGTGCGTCGTCGATCAGCGCCTGCACCGTCTTGTAGGGCGAGTTCGCACCCACCACCAGCACCAGCGGCGCATCGACGATGGCCGTCACCGGCACGAGGTCCGCAGGCTCCCACGGCAGCTTCTTGAACAGGTGCGGCAGCATCGCGTAGGTGGTGTCGTTGATGAGGAAGCTGCCGCCGTCCGGCGTCGCCTTGGCCACGAAGTTGGAGCCGATGGTGCCGCTCGCGCCAGCGCGGTTGTCCACGTAGAAGGACACACCCGTCTGCTCTGTGAGCTTCTGCGCGATCTGGCGCGCCGCGTAGTCGGTGGTGCCGCCGGGCGCGTACGGAACCACGAGGCGCACCGGCCTCGAAGGCCAGCTGCCGGCGGGCGACTGCGCCTGGGCGATGAATGGAACCGCGAGCGCGATGGCGGCGAGCCAGGAGTGCAGCTTCATCATTTGTCTTCCTTCGTTTGTTCTTCTGGGCAGGGCCCGCTTATTCGGGCCGCACGCCCGCGTCGCGCACCGCCGCGCCCCAGCGCGCGTGCTCGGCCTTGATGTACTGCGCCGCCTGCTCCGGCGTACCGCCCACGGGCGTGCTGCCTTCGGCCAGCAGCTGCGAGATGGTCGCGGGCTTGGCCAGCGCCTTGTCGACGGCGGCACTGAGCTTCTTCACGATCTCGGGGCTGGTGCCTGCCGGCGCGACCAGCGCCTTCCAGTCCACCGCCTCGAAGCCCTTGTAGCTCTCTGCCACGGTGGGCACGTCGGGCATCACCGGCAGGCGCTTGGCCGACGTGACGGCCAGCGCGCGCAGGCGACCGCCCTTCACCATCGACAGCGCGCCCTGCGGCGTGGCGAACATGTAGTCGGTCTGGCCGCCGAGCAGGTCGGTGATGGCCGGCGCGGCGCCCTTGTACGGCACGTTGAGCACCTTGAAGCCCGCGCGCTTGGCGAGCACCTCGCCGGCCATGTGGCCCAGCGTGCCGGTGCCCGCGAGCGCCTGGCGGATCTCGCCCGGCTTGGCCTTGGCGGCGGCGACCAGGTCGGCCAGCGACTTGAACGGTGCGTCGGCGCGCACAACCAGCACCACGGGTTGCGAGGCCACCACCGACACCGGCGCCAGGTCCTTCAATGCGTCGTAGGGCATCTTCGGGAAGAGCGTCGGGTTTATCGCAAGGTTCGCCGTCTGGCCCAGGCCGATGGTGTAGCCGTCGGGCTTTGCCTTGGCCACCACGTCCATGCCGATGTTGCCGTTGCCGCCCGCGCGGTTGTCGACGATGAAGGTCCACTTGGTGTCGTCGGCGAGCTTCTGCGCGATGAGCCGCGCCACGATGTCGGTGGCTCCGCCGGGCGTGTAGGGCACGATGAGCCGCACCGGCTTGTCGGGCCAGGCGGTGTCGGCGACGACGGGTGCGGCGTTCAGCCATGCGGCGGCCGCGGCGCACGCCAGCAAGGCGCGCCGTGCATTGAAAAACATGAGGTCAGTCTCCGAGGGTGATGTGTTGTGTTTCGAGCGCGGCGATTTCCTCGTCGCTGTAGCCCACTTCCTTGAGCAGCTCGCGGCCGTGCTCGCCCGTGCGCGGCGGCTGCAGGCGGATGCCCGGGCGTTCGCCGTCGAGCGTGAACGGCATGAGCGGCACCTTCGCCATGCTGCCGTCGTTCATGCGCACCGGCGCGAGGCCGCCGGTGGCGTTGAGGTGCGGGTCGTCGAACAGCTCCTGCGGCCGGGTGATGGGCGCGAAGGGCAGCTCGTTCTTCTCGAACACCGCGGCGAGCTCGGCCGCGCTGTGGTCGGCGAGGTGCGAACGAAGGATGGGCATCATCCATTCGCGCGCCAGCACGCGGTCGTTGTTGGTCTTCAGGCGCGGATCGGCCAGCATCTCGTCGAGGCCGAAGGCCTTGCAGAAGATGGCCCACTGCTTGTCGCTCACGGCCGCCAGGAAGATCTGCTCGCCGTCCTTCACGGTGAACACGTCGTACACCGCCCAGGCCGAGATGCGGCTGGGCATCGGGTCGGCCGCCTTGCCGGTGGCGGCGAACTGCATCATGTGCTGCGCGACCAGGAACACGTTGTTCTCGAACAGCGCCGACTGCACCTCGCAGCCCTTGCCGGTGATGTCGCGCTGGCGCAGCGCGGCCATCGCGCCGATGGCGCCGAACATGCCGCCCATGATGTCGTTCACGCTGGTGCCCGCACGCAGCGGGTCGCCCGAGCGGCCGGTCATGTAGGCGAGGCCGCCCATCATCTGCACCACCTCGTCGAGCGCGGTGCGGTGGTCGTAGGGGCCGGGCAGGAAGCCTTTGTGGCTCACGTAGATGAGGCGCGGGTCGAGCTTGGCCAACGTGTCGTAGTCGAGCCCCAGCTTCTTCATGGTGCCGGGCTTGAAGTTCTCGCTCACGATGTCGGCGGTGGCGATCAGCCGCAGCGCGGCCTCCACGCCCTCGGGCTTCTTGAGGTCGAGCGCGATGCTCTTCTTGTTGCGG
This sequence comes from Variovorax sp. 278MFTsu5.1, assembly GCF_048305045.1. Classification (NCBI taxonomy): domain Bacteria; kingdom Pseudomonadati; phylum Pseudomonadota; class Betaproteobacteria; order Burkholderiales; family Comamonadaceae; genus Variovorax; species Variovorax sp. 278MFTsu5.1. Next base: position 684,242 of record NZ_CP157622.1, on the reverse strand, counting down.
TTGAAGGTCGGGAAGAAGCCCGAGCCCGAGCCCAGCAGGCGCCGCGTGCTGTCGCCCTCGATGGGCTCGACCTTGATGACCTCGGCGCCGAGGTCGGCCAGCAGCAGGCCGCAGGTCGGGCCCATGACCATGTGGGTGAACTCGACCACGCGCACGCCCGCGTAGGGCAACGGATTCGACGGGGAATTGGCTTCAGGCATGAGCGACGGGTTCCTGGACAAAGCCTTTCGGCAGACCGGCCTCGGGCGTCATGCCGTACACCGGTTCGCCGGGCAGGCCGGCCATGAGCGGCGCGCGCGCCGCGATGAGTTTCTGGATGTCGATGCCGGTGCGCACACCCATGGCCTCGAACATGAAGACCAGGTCTTCGGTGACTGCGTTGCCCGAGGCGCCCGGCGCATAGGGGCAGCCGCCCAGGCCACCCAGCGACGCGTCGAAGGTGCGCACGCCCTCGTCCCACGCGGCGAGGCAGTTGGCCAGGCCGAGGCCGCGCGTGTTGTGCATGTGGGCCGCGCCGGCGTGCCTGCCGATCTCCGCGCGCAGGCGCTTGAAGAGGCGGCGCACCTGCGCGGGGTTGGCATAGCCCACGGTGTCGGACAGGCCCGATTCGTCGGCGCCGGCTTCGATGCACTGCGCGGCGAGGCGGATCACGTCGTCCTCGGGCACCAGGCCCTGCAACGTGCAGCCGAAGGCGGTGGAGATGCCGGCCTCCAGCTTCGCCTGTGGCGCGATCTCGCGGCGCAGGTCGGAGATGGCGCGCACCTCCTCGACCATCTCGGTGGGCGTCTTGCGCACGTTGGCCAGCGAATGCGCCACGCTGGCCGACACCGGCATGGTGAGCTTGTGCGCGCCGGCTTCGAGCGCGGCCTGCGCGCCCTTGCGGTTGGGCACCAGCGCCATCACCACGAGGCCCGGCAGCGTGACGGCGTGGCGCACCACCTCGGCGGCATCGGCCATCTGCGGCAGCAGCTTCGCGGGCACGAAGGAGGCGACCTCGATCTCGCGCACGCCGGCGGCGTAGAGCGCGTCGATCCAGCGCAGCTTGTCGGCGGTGGGCATGGTGGCCTTGACCGACTGCAGGCCGTCGCGCGGGCCGACCTCGCTGATGAGGACGTCGGGGGTTGTCATCGGATTCTGTCTCCTTGCGCTTGACTGTTCTGTCTTACAGAACTACATTCCGTTAAACAGAATTAGACCGTCGATCCGCCCCGACTGTCAAGCCGCGCCATTCGCTGCCCCTCCCCAGCCATGCCCCGAAAAGCCCAGACCGAATCCGTCTCCGATCTCAACGCCGCCCCCGGCGGCGCCGCCGCGGTCGACCGCGCGCTGAGCCTGCTCTCGGCTTTCCAGCCGGGCGACGAGGCGCTGTCGCTCGCGCAATTCGCCGAGCGCACGCAGCTCTACAAGAGCACAGTGCTGCGGCTGCTGGCCTCGCTGGAACACGCGCGGCTGATCCGCCGGCAGGACGACGGCCGCTACGCGCTGGGCATGGAGATCGCGCGGCTGCACGGCCTCTACGCGGCCTCGCAGTCGCTCGACCGCATCGTGCTGCCGGTGCTGCGCGCGCTGGTCGCAACCACCGGCGAGAGCGCGGCGTACCACGTGCGGCAGCCCCAGGGCGACAGCTGGGTGCGGCTGTGCCAGTTCCGCATCGATTCGCCGCACGTGGTGCGCGACCACGTGCGCGCCGGCGACCTGCTGCCCAATGACCGCGGCGCGGGCGCGCGCGTGCTGATCGCCTTCGGCCCCGAAGCCGAACTGCCGCGCGGCACGAAGGAACGCAAGCTCTACGACACCATCCGTGCGCAGGGCTGGTGCGCGCTGGTGGGCGACCGCACTGCCGAGCTGGCCGGCATCTCGGCGCCGGTGCTCCACGCCGACGGCAGCCTCGCGGCCGCGGTCACGCTGACGATGCCCGCGCACCGCTATGACGAGCGCTACATCGAGCCGGTGCGCGCGGCGGCCAGGGAACTGAGCGGACAGGTCTGACCGAGCGAAGAAGCAGGGCCCAGCCCCGGTCAGCGCAGCGCGGCCAGCACCGCGCGGTTCTGCTCCGGCAGGCCGATGCTGATGCGCAGCCATTCGGGCAGGCCGTAGGGGCCGAGCAGCGAAACCTCGATGCCGGCGGCCAGCAGGCGCGCGTGCACGGCCTGCGCGTCGCCGACCCGCACCATCAAGAAGTTGCCGGACGAGGGAACGTATTCGAGGCCCAGCTCCTTGAAACCGGCCGCGAGCTGGTCGCGCCCTGCCGTGTTGAGCTCGTAGGTGCGCGCAAGGAAATCTGTATCACCCAGCGCGGCCACCGCAGCCGCCTGCGCCGGGGTCGTCACGTTGAAGCGCGGGCGCTGCGCGTTCATGCGCGACGTGAGCGCCGGCTGCGACACGCCGTAGCCGATGCGCAGCCCCGCCAGCCCGAAGGCCTTGGAGAAGGTGCGCGCCACGATCAGGTTGGGCAGGCGCCGCACCCATTCGATGCTGTCGTAGCGCTGCGCGGGCGAAAGGTATTCGGTGTAGGCCTCGTCCAGCAGCACCGCCACGTGCGCGGGCACCGACTGCAGGAAGGCCGCCAGCGGCGTGGCGTCGATGAAGGTGCCGGTCGGGTTGTTCGGGTTGGCGACGAACACCAGTTTCGTGTCTTCGCCGATGGCGGCGCGCATGGCGTCGAGGTCGTGGCCGAAGTCGCGCGAGGGCACGACAGTTGCGTGCGCATGAGCATGCGCCGCAGCCTGCGCGTAGACGATGAAGCCGTACTGCGAATAGACCACGCCCTCGCCCGGCTTCAGGCTCACCTGCGCCGCGAGTTCGAGGATCTCGCTCGATCCGCTGCCCAGCGTGAGCCAGTCGGCCGGCACGTCGAGCCGGGCGGCCAGCGCGTTCTTCAGCGCCGTGCCGTTGCTGTCGGGATAGTTGCCGGCGCCCGCGAGCGCTTCGGCGGCCGCGCGGCGGGCCGATTCGGGCATGCCCAGGGGGTTTTCGTTGGAGGCCAGGAGGATCATGGAAGCTGACGTGCTGAAGATGACGAATTTATTTAAGAAGTTAAATATATCCGGCGCCTGCGGCCTTCTTATCAGTGCGTACCCTTTGCGCTCCTGAGGGCCGCGCATTCATTACCTCTATTTTTGTCACGGATAAATCCCGATTCAGGCTCTTACTCGCCAGCAAAGTATCGAATAAAGTTCGTCCCAGGATTGCATTTTTCTCAAGGAGAAACCCACATGACCGCCCGCACCACCGCCCACGGACTCCAGGTCGCGACCGAGCTCCATCGCTTCATCGAGGACAAGGTCCTCCCCGCCAGCGGCGTGGCCAGCGACGTCTTCTGGAAGGGCTTCGACGCCATCGTCAGCGACCTCGCGCCGAAGAACATCGCCCTGCTCGCCGAGCGCGACCGCCTGCAGAGCGAGCTCGACGCCTGGCACAGGAAGAACCCCGGCCCCATCGCCGACATGCCGGCGTACCGCGCCTTCCTCGAGAAGATCGGCTACCTGCTGCCCCAGCCCAAGGGCGTGAAGGCCACGACCGCCAACGTCGACTCCGAACTCGCGCTGCAGGCCGGTCCGCAGCTGGTGGTGCCCATCCTCAACGCGCGCTATGCGCTCAACGCCGCCAACGCGCGCTGGGGTTCGCTGTACGACGCGCTCTACGGCACCGACGCCATTCCCGAGACCGGCGGAGCCGAGAAGGGCAAGGGCTACAACCCGGTGCGCGGCGCCAAGGTCATCGAGTTCGCGCGCAACGTGCTCGACCAGGCCGCGCCGCTGATCAACGGCTCGCACAAGAACGCCACCGGCTACAGCGTGAAGGACGGCAAGCTCGTCGTCGCGCTGCAAAGCAGCAGCACCGGCCTGGCCGATGCATCGCAATTCGTCGGCTTCCAGGGCGACGCCGCCTCGCCGTCGTCGGTGCTGCTCAAGCACAACGGCATCCACCTGGACATCCGCATCGACCGCTCCACGCCCATCGGCAAGAGCGATGCCGCCGGCGTGAGCGACCTGGTGCTCGAAGCCGCGCTCTCCACCATCCTCGACCTGGAAGACTCGGTGGCCGTGGTCGACGCCGCCGACAAGGTGGTGGCGTACTCGAACTGGCTGGGCATCGTCGAAGGCACGCTCACGGAAGAGGTCACCAAGGGCGACAAGACCTTCACGCGCGGCCTGAACGCCGACCGCGAATACACCGGCGCCGACGGCAAGCCCGTGAAGCTGCACGGCCGCTCGCTCATGTTCCTGCGCAACGTGGGCCACCTGATGACCAACCCGGCCGTGCTGTACGCAGATGGCAAGGAAATCCCCGAGGGCATCCTCGATGCCGTGGTGACCACCACCATCGCCACCATCGACCTCAAGCGCAAGGGCAACTCGCGCACCGGCAGCATCTACATCGTCAAGCCGAAGATGCACGGCCCGGCCGAAGTGGCCTTCGCCAGCGAACTTTTCGGCCGCGTCGAGCAGCTGCTGGGCCTGCCCGCCAACACCGTGAAGCTGGGCATCATGGACGAGGAGCGCCGCACCAGCGTCAACCTCAAGGCCTGCATCGCCGAGGCCGCCGCGCGCGTGGCCTTCATCAACACCGGCTTCCTCGACCGCACCGGCGACGAGATGCACACCGCCATGCAGGGCGGCCCGATGATCCGCAAGGGCGACATGAAGTCCAGTGCGTGGATCGGCGCCTACGAGAAGAACAACGTGCTCGTCGGCCTCTCGAGCGGCCTGCGCGGCAAGGCGCAGATCGGCAAGGGCATGTGGGCCATGCCCGACCTGATGGCCGCCATGCTCGAGCAGAAGATCGGCCACCCCAAGGCCGGCGCCAACACCGCCTGGGTGCCCTCGCCCACCGCCGCCACGCTGCACGCGCTGCACTACCACCAGGTCAGCGTGACCGCGGTGCAGCAGGAACTGGAGAAGATCGACGCCGACGCCGAGCGCGACAACATCCTCAACGCCCTGCTGCAGGTGCCGATCGCGGCGGAGGCCAAGTGGACCGCCGAAGAGCGCCAGCAGGAAATCGACAACAACGTGCAGGGCATCCTCGGCTACGTGGTGCGCTGGATCGACCAGGGCGTGGGCTGCTCGAAGGTGCCCGACATCCACAACGTCGGCCTGATGGAAGACCGCGCCACCCTGCGCATCTCCAGCCAGCACATCGCCAACTGGCTGCTGCACGGCGTGGTCACCAAGGCCCAGGTCGACGAGACCTTCCAGCGCATGGCCAAGGTGGTCGACGAGCAGAACGCAGGCGACCCGCTCTACAAGCCGATGGCCGGCAACTTCACCACCTCGGCGGCCTACAAGGCGGCGCAGGACCTGGTGTTCAAGGGCATCGAGCAGCCGAGCGGGTATACGGAGCCGCTGCTGCATGCGTGGCGGTTGAAGGTGAAGGGCGAGGCCTGATCGGCCCGCCGGGGGCAAGGCTCCATCACCAGAACGGCGCCTCCGGGTGCCGTTTTTTTATGCGCGCGACCTGGTCTTCCTGGCAGCCGCCTTGAGCGGCACGTCGTCCATCGACAGCTGGCGGAGTTCGCGGCGCAGTTCGCGTTCCAGCTCCTTCTCGGTCGGCAGGTGCAGCTGATAGCGGCTGGTGAAGATGTTGCGCTCCTGCTGCTCGCCCAGGGTGTACTTCACCACAGCATCGTTCTTGTCCGGACAAAGGATGACGCCCAGCGTCGGGTTGTCGCCTTCGGTGCGACGCTCGCGGTCGTAGTAGTTCACATAGAACTGGATCTGGCCGAGGTCGCCATGCGTGAGCTTGCCGACCTTGAGATCGATGAGCACGTAGCACTTGAGCACCGTGTGATAGAAGACCAGATCGATGTAGAAGTGGTCGCCATCGATGGTGATGCGCTCCTGGCGCGACACGAATGCAAAGCCCTTGCCCAGCTCGAGCAGGAAGTTCTGCAGGTTCTCGATGAGCGCCTGCTCCAGCCTCGACTCGACCAGCTTCGGCGATTCCGGCAAGTCCAGGAATTCGATCACCACCGGGTCCTTCAGGACATCGAGAGGCTGCATCACCTCCTGGCCGTGCGTCGCCAGACGCAACAGGCCCTTCTTGTCCTTGCTCTTGGCCAGGCGGTCGTACAGCAGGCTGGCCATCTGGCGCTGCAGTTCGCGCACCGACCACGCGCTGCGGATGGCTTCGATCTCGTAGAAGGCTCGCGCCTCCGGCCGCGCCGCGCGCAGGAGCTGGCGGTAATGGCTCCACGAGAGAGACGGATGCAACGTCCCAGGATGCCAGCCCGAAGGGTCACCGGATTCCCGAGACGCCGTCTCGGAATTGGCCTGAAGAGGCAGCGCCGCCGCTGCGGTCGATTTCCGAGACAGCGTCTCGGAAATCAACTGCGGATAGTCCAGGTAGAACTGCCTGAACGCTTCGAGGTTGTCGGCGGAATAGCCTCGGCCGAACTCGGCCGTCAGGCGCGTCGACAGATCGGCGAGCAGCTTGGCGCCATAGCCCGCCCGACGCTGACCTCGCTGCTCCTCCTCGACGATCTCGCGCCCGATCAGCCAGTTGGCCGCCACCTGTGTGGTGTTGACCGTGCGAACCACGCGGGCGCGCGCAGCATCGAGGATCTCGCGCACGCGGCTGAAAAGCGGCCGGATGGCTTTCTTGGCTTCCGGCTTGGCTGCACGGGAGCTGGAGCGGGAGGGGGTGTCAGTCTTGGGCAATGCGCGACTCTGGGGTTGTCCGGAAATTATGGAGGCAGCCTTCTTCGCGGGGGCGAGTCCTCGCAAGCGTCGCCGCTGTGACCATGCGCAAGATGATCAACTAGCATCATGACCGCCCCAACCTTCCTGGCCTCTCGCTCCCAATGAATCCGAACGCGGCACCCAAGCCCGCGGAGCAATCCGGCAACGCCGGCCCCGGCTCACGCCTTACTCGCTCTTCCCGCTGGTCCTCCTCCGCGGCCGCCATGCTCATGGCCCTGGCCACCGCCTTCGCCCTGAGCCAGGCTTTCCGCACCGTCGGCGCCATGATGGCCACGCCGCTCGGCAGCCACTTCGGGCTTACGCCGCAGCAGCTGGGCACCTGGGCGGGCACCTTCCATTTCATGTTCGGGATCATGCAGCTCGCGATGGGCGTATCGATCGACATCTTCGGCGTGCGCCGCACGGTGCTGACCGCCTTTCCGCTGGCGATCGCGGGTGCGGTGCTGTGCGCGATGGCGCCGAACTTCCATGCGCTGCTGCTGGGGCAGGCGCTGATCGGCGTGGGCTGCGCGCCGGCCTTCCTGGCCTGCACGGTGTTCATCGCGCGGCACTTCGATGCCTCGCGCTTCACCGCGATGTCGGGGCTGGTGATGAGCCTGGCCGGCATGGGCATCCTGTTCACGGGCACGCCGCTGGCGCTGCTGATCGAGGCTTCGTCGTGGCGCGTGGGCTATGCGGTGCTGGGGGCGTTCGCTGTGTTGTCGTGGCTGATCATCTTCTGGCGCGTGCGCGAGCCTGCACGTGCCGCCGATATCGCGCTGCCGGAACGGGCGGAGCGACAGTCGCTGCGCAAGGCCGTGCGCGAACTGCTGCCGCTGTTCGCGATGCCGCACACGCTGGGCCTGCTGTGCTTCGCATGCGTGTCGTACGCCGCCTTCATCACGCTGCGCGGCCTGTGGCTCGGCCCGGTGCTGCACGAGCGGCACGGCCTCTCGCTGGTGGCCAGTGGCAACGTCGCGCTGGTGATGACTGTCGCCGGCATGATCAGCCCGACGCTCTTCGGCCGCATGGACCCGGGCGGCGCGCGGCGCACGCGCTGGATGATGGGCTGCGCGCTCGCGGGCTCGTTGATGTTCGGCGCGATGGCACTGACGCATTCGCGCACGATCGACATCGGCCTGCCGATCGTCTACGGCCTTCTCTCGGGCTACAGCGTGCTGCAGTACGCCTACACCAAGAACGCCTACCCGGCAGCCATGACGGGGCGCGCGATGGCGCTGATGAACATGGCGATGTTCCTCGGCGTCTCGCTGATGCAGTGGACCACCGGCGTGGCCGCGTCGTGGGCCGTGGCGAACGGCGTCGAGCCATTCCGCGCGGTGTTCTTCACGGTGGCCGGCATGCTGGCTGCGGGCAACCTGGCGTTCTTCCTTCTGCCGCGCGCGGCAGCACGGCCGGCAGCGCAGCTCAGCGCTTGATCGCGAGCATCAGCACGCCGCCCGCGATCATCGCCACGCCCGCCCATTCGCGGCCGGAGGGTCGCTCGCCGAGGAATATCACGGCGAAGAGCACGACCAGCACCACGCTGAGCTTGTCGACCGGTGCGACGCGCGAGGCATCGCCCACCTTGAGCGCGCGGAAGTAGCAGACCCACGACGCGCCGGTCGCAAGCCCCGAGAGCACGAGAAAGAGCCAGGTGCGCGGCGAGAGCTGCAGCGGGTTCGTCCACTTGCCGGTGGCGTTCACGAACACGAGCAGCACCGCGAAGATGACCACGGTGCGCACCAGCGTCGCCATGTCGGAATCGACACCGGCCAGGCCCAGCTTGGCGAGGATAGCCGTCAATGCGGCGAAGACGGCCGAGAGGGCGGCCCAGAGGAACCAGTTGGAGGCGGTGAGATTCATCGTGCTTTCTTTCATCGCGGGTGGCGCGGCGCCTGCATCATGCGCGATGCGACTTTGCCTCTACCTGACGAACGGCTTCAGACGTCTTCGCCCAGGCGCGCGCGGATCTCCTTGCGGCTGAGCTGGCGCTTGGTTGCGGCATAGACGTCGTCGCGCCCGTACATGGCCCGGTTGCTCGACACGCCGAACTCCGGCCGGCCCCACGCACACGTGGTCCTGACGAAGCAGCGCCGCAACACGTCGAAACGCTTGTCCCAGACACCCGGGGCCTTCATGGGCGGCGTGGCTGCCAGGGTGATCTCGAACCAGTCGCCGTTCACGCGGTGCCATTGCGTGAGTTCGTCGATCACGACGAACGAAAGCTCTGCCTTCGTGCCGCCGCGCTCACGCCGTCGAGCCTGTGAAAACCGGCGGTTGGGTAGAAGGATGCCGGTGGCGGGGTGCACGAAAAGCTTTACCCGCGAAGCCTCCTCCAGCGGCACGCGCTCACCGCGCCCCCACCATCCTGCACGCACCAGCACTTGCCCGTCGTGCATCACCGCATCGCGTTCGACGAAGTCGTCGATGTGCTCGAAGATATGCGCCTGCACGACGCTGCGTCGATCGATGGTGCTGCAAAGCTCCGAATACACCTTGTCCCAAGGCCGGTGCACCTGCTTGTGCAGCCAGCGCTTGAGCGGCGCGAGGTTCTCGTTGAGCCCCTTGGGGTATTCGTAGCCCTGCTTCATGCCCAGTCGCGAGCCGCGCTCCTTGCTGTTGCGCCACTTGCGTCCATCGCCCTGCACGCCGCCACCGCGGCGCGGCCGTTCAACGATGACCTTGTCCATGTCTTCACGCATGGTCAGTCCTCCTGCACGATGTTGCGCGCTGCCTTCTGCAGCGCCACCTTCTGCGCGCGCCGCTCGGCGCTGTGGGTGCGCAGGTGGCGGCCCGCCTTCTGGCTTGCTTCGCGGCGCGCCAGCGCGGCCACCACGGGGTTGCGGGGTGCCGCGTTCGGCACCGAGAAATAGAACCGGCCCAGACGCTTGTCGTCGTCGCGGGCCCTTCGTTGAGCACTCATGTGCACACACTCCGAAAAACAAAAAGGCCCCGGCGAATGGCTGCGCGGGGCCTTTGTCGATGGGCCTCGGCGGATGCGTGGATGCACGTCCGGCCGGGGCGGTCGGTGTGCGGGTCAGGTGTTCAGGTAACGGTTCATTGGATAGGTGTGTCGCCAGGGAGGTCGATCGTCGCCGGGCGCGCGGGGAGCAAAAACTGTTGCTGAAAAACGAAGCGCGGATTCTGTAGCTCGCGCGTTCGATGCGCAAGCGTCGCGCATCGCCTGTGTGGCGCAAAGCCTACGTGGAGGGCCGATGAATCCAATCGCGCGCAGGCGGCGTATCAGGTTCAAGCGCATTGCGCCTCCGATCTGCTGGCGGTTTCCACAGAGAGCCTCGAGAACCATCCATCATCTTTCCAGGAGACTTCAATGAAGAAACTCGTGATCGCAGCCAGCGTCTCTGTCCTCCTCGCAGCCTGCGCGGGCGGCATGGGCATGAGCGGCAACGGCAGCGGGGCATCGAACCCGATGGTCGGCGGCGCGCCGATGTACCCGACGAAGGACATCGTCGACAACGCGGTGAACTCGAAGGACCACACCACGCTTGTCGCCGCCGTGAAGGCCGCGGACCTCGTCGGCACGCTGAAGAGCCCCGGCCCGTTCACCGTGTTCGCGCCGACCAACGCCGCCTTCGCGGCACTGCCCGCCGGCACCGTCGACACGCTGCTCAAGCCCGAGAACAAACCCACGCTGACCAAGGTGCTGACCTATCACGTGGTGCCCGGCAAGCTCGATAGCGCGGCGCTCATGAGCGCCATCAACGCAGGCGGCGGCAAGGCCACGCTGAAGACCGCAAGCGGCGGCACGCTAACCGCGACGATGAGCGGCGGCAACGTGATGGTGACCGACGCCAAGGGCGGCACGGCGACGGTGACGATCGCCAACGTCTACCAGTCCAACGGCGTGATCCATGTCGTGAACAAGGTACTGCTGCCGGGTTGATCGGCATCGTTGTGCGTCAGCTGCGCTGCGCGGCCTCGGCCTCGTCGCGCAGCCACTGCGCGAACTCCTGCGCGTCGCGATTGCCTGCGGCGCGCCTGGACATCTCGATGAAGTAGCCGCGATGCGAGGCAGCGCCCTCGCCCAGCGGCGCCACGAGCCGGCCGTCGCGCACCAGCTCGCTCAGCAAGGGCAGCCGGCCGATCACTACGCCCTGCCCCGCCACCGCGGCCGAGACCGCATCGGCGTACTGCGTGAAGCGCAGCGTGCTCTTCATGCGCAGGTCTTCCAGCCCCATCACCTTGAGCCAGGGTTCCCAATCGGCAGTGGGCGCCTCGCTGTGGTCGGGGTACTCGACGGTGAGCAGCGTGAGCTTGGAGAAATCGGAAAGCTCGCGCAGCGACGCAGCCAACTGCGGCGAGCACAGCGGGATCACCGACTCCTCGAACAGCGCAGGTCCCACGCCACGGCCGATGGGCACGAAGCGCACCGCCAGGTCGATGCGGCTGCTTTCCAGGTCGAGCACGTCGAGCGTGGCCGACACGCGCACGTCGACCTGCGGATGGCTGCCCGTGAAGCGCGCCAGCTTCGGAATGAGCCAGATCGACGCGAAGCCCGGCGTGGTGGTGATCGCCACCTGCCGGGGCGCGGAACTCGCGCGCACCCGCGCCGTAGCGTCGCGCAGGCGCTCCAGGCTGTCGGTGACGGCGCGCTGCAGCACGCCGCCGGCCTCGGTGAGCGACAGCGCGCGATGGCGCCGCTCGAACAGCAGCACGCCCAGGCTGGCCTCCAGTTGCTGGATCTGACGGCTCACGGCCGACTGCGTGAGGTGCAGCTCGGCGGCCGCCAGCGTGAAGCTCAGCCGTCGCGCGGCCGCCTCGAAGCTGCGCAGCAGTTCGAGCGGGGGAAGCTCGACGCCGGTGGCATTGGCGGCTTTCGCATTCTCTGTACGCATGCAACGAGTTCCGAATTACCGTGTGTAAGAAGGGCTCCGGTTCACTATATTCATTCGCATATTGAATGCAATGGAGCTTGCCATGAGCACCTCTTCTTCGGACCCTTCTTCTCCCGCCGCGACCTTCTCGTCCAGCACTTCCCGCTTCCACGTGAGCCTGCCCAAGCGCTCGGTCTTCGCCGTGCCCGACGGCGCGGGCGTGGGCATCGAATGCCGCAGCGGCTCGGTGTGGGTGACGATCGACAGCGACACGCGCGACATCGTGCTGGAGCCCGGCGAGCGCTTCGAGAGCACCGACCACCGGCGCGTGCTGGTGTCGGCGCTGGAGTCGTCGTGCATTACCGTGTCCGACGCGCAGCCGGCCGCGATGCCGCTGCGTTCTCGGGATGCCAGCGCATGGTCGCAATGGCGACTTCGCTCCCACGGGTTGTCCCCGGCTTGACCTGTCTCCATGCGCATCGAACCATCGATGCCATGAGTTCCGACACCGCTGCACAACCCTTCATCCTCCAGGAGCAGGCCGACGGCATTGCGACGCTGACACTGAACCTGCCCGCCAAGTTGAACCCCATCGCGCGCGACCTGCAGATCGAGTTGCGCGACGCACTGGAGCGCATCCGCGACGACCGCTCGGTGCGCGCCGTGATCCTCACCGGCGCCGGCAAGGCCTTCTGCGTGGGCGCCGACCTGAGCGCGATGGCGCCACCCGAAGAGGGCAAGTCGCTCGGCACGCAGACCGCCGAGTGGATGCAGAGCCTGAGCAACCCACTGATCGAGACGCTGCGCACGCTGCCGGTGCCGGTGGTCGCGGCGGTGAACGGCCCGGCCGCCGGTGCGGGCGTGGGCCTGGCGCTCGCGGCCGACGTGACCATCGCGGCGCGCAGCGCCTATTTCTACCTGCCCTTCCTGCCGAAGCTCGGCATCGTTCCGGACCTGGGCTGCACCTGGGCTATTCCGCGCCGCGCGGGCCGTGCGCGCGCCATGGGCATGGCGCTGCTCGACGAGCGCGTGGGCGCCGGACGTGCGGTGCAATGGGGCCTGATCTGGGCCTGCGTGGACGACGAGCAACTGCTCGAAGAGGCCAAGGGCATCGCCCAACGCCTGGCCCGCCTGCCCGCGCACGCGGTGCTGGAAGCGCGAGAAGCCTTCGAAGCCTCCGAGCACCACACGCTGAAGGAACAATTGCACTACGAGAGCGAGCGCCAGCGCGAGCTGATCGACAAGCCCAGCTTCCGCGAGGGCGTGAGCGCCTTCCTGCAGAAGCGCGCGCCGGTGTTCGAGAGCCGCTGACATCCGGACACCGGCGCCCACTGGCGCCGCCCGGGGGGCTGCAGGACAATGCCGCGCATGTCCATCCCCAACGCCTTCTACGCCCAGTCGGGCGGCGTCACCTCGGTCATCAACGCCTCGGCCTGCGGCGTGATCGAGACGGCGCGCCGCCACCCCGACCGCATCGGCAAGCTCTACGCCGGGCGCAACGGCATCATCGGCGCGCTGGCCGAAGAGCTGATCGACACCGGCGCCGAATCGGCCGAAGCCATCGCGGCGCTGCGAACCACGCCATCGGGCGCCTTCGGTTCGTGCCGCTACAAGCTCAAGTCGCTGGAGAAGAACCGGCGCGAGTACGAGCGGCTGATCGAGGTGTTCAAGGCGCACGGCATCGGCTATTTCTTCTACAACGGCGGCGGCGATTCGGCCGACACCTGCTTCAAGGTGAGCCAGCTCTCGCAATCGATGGGCTATGCGCTGCAGGCCATCCACGTGCCCAAGACCATCGACAACGACCTGCCGCTGACCGACTGCTGCCCCGGCTTCGGCTCGGTCGCGAAGTACGTGGCGGTGTCGACCATCGAGGCTTCGTTCGACGTGCGCTCGATGGCCGCCACCTCAACCAAGGTGTTCGTGCTCGAGGTGATGGGCCGGCATGCGGGGTGGATCGCGGCGGCCGGCGGGCTCGCGGCGGACCAGGGCATTCCGGTGGTGGTGCTGTTCCCCGAGATCGAGTTCGACAAGGCACGCTTCCTCGCGCGCGTGGACGAGCTGGTGAAGCAGCACGGCTACTGCTCGGTGGTGGTGTCCGAAGGCTGCCACCACCCCGACGGCACCTTCCTCGCCGAGCAGGGCACGCGCGACGCCTTCGGCCATGCGCAGCTCGGCGGCGCGGCGCCGGTGGTGGCGCAGATGGTCAAGGACGCGCTGGGCCACAAGTTCCACTGGGCCGTGGCCGACTACCTTCAGCGCGCGGCGCGGCACATCGCATCGGCCACCGACGTGCGGCAGGCCTACGAACTGGGGCAGCGCGCGGTCGAGCTCGCGCTGGAAGGCCGCAACGCGGTGATGCCGACCATCGAGCGCATCTCCGACGCGCCCTACGCCTACCGCCTGGGCAGCGCGCCGCTCGAATCGGTGGCCAACGTCGAGAAGCCGATGCCGCGCGACTTCATCTCCGACGACGGCTACGGCATCACCGAGAAGTGCCGCCGCTACCTGCTGCCGCTGATCGAGGGCGAGGACTACCCCTCGTACAGCGGCGGGCTGCCGGTGTACGCGACGCTGCGCAACGACGTCGTCGCGAAGAAGCTGCCGGCCTTCGAGATTTCATGATTTCCACCACTGCAGAGGCTCCGGCCAGCCTGATCGACGCCACGCGCTGCCCGCTGTGCGGCGAGGCGAACCGCTGCGCGATGGAGATCGAGCGCGAGACGGGCCAGGCGCAGCCGCCCTGCTGGTGCATGCAGGTCGACTTCAGCAAGGCGCCTCTCACCAACCTGCCGGAAGAAATGCGCGGGCTCGCGTGCATCTGCATGCGCTGCGCGATGGGCAACCCCTCGCCTCAGGACTGAGCGGGGCTCTCCTGGGCCGGCTCGATGTCGCCGGCCACCACCATCGAGGGCGCGTCGCCCGGCCGCTGCTGCGTGACCACGCGGTGGATGAACTGCAGCTTGCCCACCGCCACGCGCGGCAGCACGAAGGGGTAGTAGTCGGGCTGGCCCATGCTGCGCGACAGCTCGTTGAGCACGTTGGTGAGCAGCACCCAGCCGTTGATGAAGTCGAGGAACCTGCCGGCGTCGGGGTCGTCGGGCTGCCACAGGTCGGCAGGCGTGAAGAGGTCGCTCGCGAGCTCGACGTTGGTCGCGTCGACGCCGAAGCTCATCGCGGTGTCGGCGGTGTCGGCCATATGCAGGTAGTGGGCCCAGGTTTCGGCCCAGTCCTCCCATGGGTGGGTGCTGGCGTAGCTGCTCACGAAGCGGTCGGCCCAGTCGGGCGGCGGGCCCTGCTCGTAGTGCGTCTGCAGCGCGGCGGCGTAGTCGGCGCGCTCGTCGCCGAAGAGGGCGCGGAAGTCGTCGATCCACTGCGTGGGCTGTACCAGCAGGTCCCAGTAGTAGTGGCCGATCTCGTGGCGGAAGTGGCCCAGCAGGGTGCGGTAGGGCTCGCGCATCTCGGCGCGGATGCGCTCGCGCACGGCGTCCTCGGCCTCCTCGGCGTTGAGGGTGATCACGCCGTGCTGGTGGCCGGTCATCACGTGCGGGCCGCCCGGCGTGTTGCTGAGGAAGTCGAAGGCCAGCCCGTGCTCGGGATCGGCGTGGCGGCTCACCACCGGCAGGCCCAGCGCGAGCAGTTGCGAGAGCAGCCGGCGCTTGGCGGTCTCGAGCTTGCGCCAGAGTTCGCCGTTGCCTTCCACCGAGAGATCGGGAATGGTGCGCGTGACGCTGCAGGCCAGGCAGTAGCCGGGCGCGAGGCCATGCGTGTCGGGCGGCTGCTGCTCGCCTTCACGCGCGGCGGGCACCATCCAGTTGCAGCCGGCCGGCGTCATGAAGTTCACGCAGCGGCTGTAGGTCTTGCCGTGCGGATCGCCGAACACAGTGAAGGTGTCGGGCTGCGCACCCGCGCCTTCCGCGGGCGCGAGCGGCATCACGCCGAGCCGCTCGATCACGTAGCCCAGCGGCGTGTGGCATGCCAGGCATTCGCTGTTGCGCAGGAACACGGGCCGCTCGCACTGGCATCGGTAGGCGCGGCTGACGGTGGGCGCGGCCAGCTCGGCGGCGAGGGTGGGCGCGCCTTCCCCTTGCGCTTCGCCGGAGGCAACCGGCTGGGCGTTGGCTTGATCATCGGATGGAGCATTCATGCGGCAGTTGTCTTGATTGATCTTCCTGACGCGGAAGGGACAGCGGGTGCATTTTGCGGTCGCCCCTTTCATTTGCCGCCGCGCAAAGCCCGATATGCTTGTAGGACGACGGACCCGAGACATTCCGCCGCCCCATGACCTCCCCACCGCCCCAAGAAGCCGCGAGCACGCCGGCCCCGCCCTCCATCGGCACGATGCGCCAGCGCTACGGCGAACGCTACCGGTGGTACCTGCTGCTGTCGGTGATGGTGGGGACGATGGCGTCGATCATGTCCTCGACCATCGTCAACGTGGCCATCCCCGGCATGAGCCACCACTTCTCGCTCGGACAGGAGCGCGCGCAATGGGTGAGCTCGGGCTTCATGGTGGCGATGACGGTGTCGATGCTCACCACGCCATGGCTGCTGTCGCGCTACGGCTACCGCCGCACCTACGTGGGCACGATGCTCCTGCTGCTGATCGGCGGCATCGTGGGCGGTGTGGCCAACGACTTCTCGCTGGTGCTGTTCGCGCGCGTGGCCGAGGGGCTGGCCGCGGGCGTTGTGCAGCCCATTCCGGCCATCATCATCCTGCGCGCCTTCGAGCCGCACGAGCAGGGGCGCGCCAGCGGCATCTTCGGCATGGGCGTGGTGCTGGCGCCGGCCATCGGGCCGAGCATCGGCGGCGTGCTGGTCGACCTGTTCGGCTGGCGTTCGATCTTCTTCATGGTGGTGCCGTTCTGCCTCGCGTCGCTGTGGCTGGCCTACAAGTTCGTGCCCAAGACCGCGCCCGGCGGCGTGGCGGCCGCGCGCGGCGACGGGCTGGACGCACGCGGACTGGCGCTGGGCACGGTCGGCACGCTGTGCCTGCTCAACGGCCTGGTGGCGCTGCGCGGCGATTCACCGCTGCAGGCGGCGCTGCTGCTGGCGGGCGCGCTGGCCTCGTTCGGCGTCTTCGTGTGGTGGCAGCGGCGCCTCGCGGCCTCGGGCGGCACGCCGCTGATGAACCTGGCGCTCTTCCGCTACCGGCAGTTCGCCATGGGCAGCGTGGTCGCATTTATCTACGGCACGGCGCTCTTCGGCTCGACCTACCTGCTGCCGGTGTACATGCAGGTGGGGCTGCATCTCTCCGCTTCCCACGTGGGCACCATCCTGCTGCCGGCGGGCATCGTGCTGGCGCTCACCATCGCCGGCGTGGGCCGGCTGGCCGACAAGCATCCGACCTGGGTGCTGGTGACCATCGGCCTCGCGCTGCTGGCGGCCTCTTTCGCGCTGATGATGGTGCTGCGGCTGGACAGCGCGCTGTGGCTGCTGGTGGCCTTCGCGATCATCGGGCGCATCGGGCTGGGCTTCATCCTGCCCTCGCTCAACCTGGGCTCGATGCGGCCGCTGGCCAAGCCGTTGATCCCGCAGGGCGCGAGCGCGATCAACTTCGTGCGCATGCTCGGCGGCGCTGCCGGTGTGAGCCTGTGCGCGATCGTGCTGGAGTGGCGGCTCGCGGCGCACGGCGATTCGCTGGCCAACCCGATGACCAGCCCGGCGCGGCTCGCGGCCTTCGACGAGGTGTTCGCGATGCTCGCCGGCCTTTGCGCGCTGGCCATCTGCGCGGCGTGGCAGTTGCGTCGCCCGCCACAGTCAGGGTAAGCACCGAGTAATACGAAAGGACCCATCGTCTCTAATTGTGAGAATTTGTTAAATCAGTTGGGATGGGTCTTACATGCAACGCAGAAGTTTTATCGCATCGACGGCCGTGGCCGCCGCCGGGCTCGCTCGGCTCTCCTGCGCGCAAGCCGCCGAAACGGGGGTGAGCGACAGCGAAGTCGTGCTCGGCAGTTCGGCCGTCCTGAGCGGTCCGCTCGGATCGCAGATCAAGGTCGTGCACAACGGTGCCGCGCTGGCGTTCGATGCCGTCAACGAACTGGGCGGCGTGAACGGGCGCAAGATCAAGATGGTGGCGCTGGACGACGAGCTGAAGCCCGAGAAGGCGCTGGAGAACTACACCAAGCTGCTGAACGACCATCGCGTGTTCGCCTTCTTCGGCTGCGTGGGCTCGGGCACCACGGCCGCCGCGGCGAAGCTGCTGCAGCAGAGCGGCGCGCCCAGCGTGGGCGGCTACGGGGTGGGCGACAGCGCGCGCGAACGCGTCGCGGGCTCGGCCTACTTCGTGCGCGCCAGCAACGCCCGTGAAGCGCAGGCCCTGGTCGAGCACCTGGCGACCATCGGCGTGAACAAGATCGCGATCGTCCACCTCGACAACCCCGGCGGCGCCGAGGCGGTCAAGCTGATCGAGGCGGCCATGGTCCCGCACAAGCTGGTGCCGACTGCCAAGGTGGTCGCCAAGGGCGACGGCTCCGACGCCGTCGCCGCCGGCAAGGCGCTGGCCGACAGCCAATCGCAGGCCATCCTGATGTACCTGGCCGGCACCGTGGCCGGCGAGGTGATCAAGGCCACCTACGCCGCCGGCAGCAAGCCGATGTTCTACGGCATGTCGATCGTGCCGGGCGAAGTCACGGCCAAGGTGGTGGCCCTGCAGGCAGGCGGCCTCGCGATCTCGCAAGTCATGCCCTATCCCTGGGGCGAAGTGGAGACCGTGACGCGCGACTATCGCCGGCTGGCGGAGCGGGCACAGGTGCCGGTGGGTTACGGCAGCTTCGAGGGCTACCTGAACGGGCTGGTGATGATCGAGGCGCTCAAGCGCACCGGCCGCGACCTGACGCGCGCGCGCCTGCATGCGACGCTGCGCGCGCTCAAGTTCCGCCTGGCCGGCATGGACATCGATTTCTCGACCGGCAACACCACCGGCTCGCGCTTCATCGAAATGGTGCGCGTCACGCCCGAGGGCCGCTTCGTGCGCTGAGCGGCGAGCGGATCCGCCGCACGGCCGGCCGGCACTCGCGCTCTAATAGCGCCATGTGCCAATTGCTAGGAATGAACTGCAACACGCCGACCGACGTGACCTTCAGCTTCACGGGGTTCGCGCAGCGCGGCGGCCGCACCGACCACCATGCCGACGGCTGGGGCATCGCATTCTTCGAGGATCGCGGGCTGCGGCACTTCGTCGACCACCAGCCGGCCTGCGAATCGCCGGTGGCAGATTTGATCCGGCGCTACCCCATACAGAGCCGCAACGTCATCGCGCACATCCGCAAGGCGACGCAGGGCGAGGTCAACCTGCAGAACTGCCACCCGTTCGTGCGCGAGCTGTGGGGGCGCTACTGGGTGTTCGCCCACAACGGCGACCTGAAGGAGTTCCGCCCGCGCCTGCACGGCAACTTCCACCCTGTGGGCAACACCGACAGCGAGCACGCCTTCTGCTGGATCATGCAGGAGCTGGCCAAGTCGCACGCGGGCGTGCCGAGCATCGAGGAGCTCACGCTCACGCTGCGCGAGTTGGCCCCGCAGCTGGCGAGCCACGGCACCTTCAACTTCATGCTGTCAAACGGGCAGGCGCTGTGGGCACACGCCTCGACCAACCTCTGGTACGTGGAGCGCCGCCATCCCTTCGTGACGGCGCAGCTGTCGGACGAAGACCTGGAGATCGACTTCGCACAGCACACCACGCCCAACGACCGCGTGGCCGTGGTCGTGACCTCGCCGCTGACCACCAACGAGACATGGACACAGTTCGCGCCGGGCGAGCTGCAGGTGTTCGTGGACGGGCAGCGCGTCGGAAACTGAGGCAAGTCAGTCTTTCGACTGACACTTTTTCGCAACATTGCAAGAACGTATCGACGGGTGGGCGCATACGAGTAAACAATAACGGTTCTCATTTGCAAATTGAACCGTTCATGCCCGCTTCCTTCTTCCATCTCCGGCCGACCGTGGTCGCAACGCTGCTTGCGCTGAATGCCGCGGTAGCTCTGGCCCAGACCACCGCAACGCAGCCGGCGGCTGCGGTGGTTTCGAGCGGCGGCACGCTGTCCACCGTGACCGTCGAAGCCAGCGCCGACGCCTCGGCCGAGGGCCTGACCAAGCCATACGCCGGTGGACAGGTCTCGCGCGGCGGGCGGGTCGGCATCCTGGGCAACCAGGACATGATGAGCACGCCGTTTTCCAGCACCAACTACACCAACGAGCTGATCCAGGACCAGCAGGCCAAGAGCGTGGCCGACGTGCTGCTCAACGATCCGTCGGTGCGCCAGGCTCGCGGCTTCGGCAACTTCCAGGAGCTGTACGTGGTGCGCGGCTTCCCCGTGTACTCCGACGACGTGGCCTACAACGGCCTGTACGGCATGCTGCCGCGCCAGTACATCGCTTCGGAATTCTTCGAGCGCGTGGAAGTCTTCCGCGGCGCCAACACCTTCCTGAACGGCGCAGCGCCCGGCGGCAGCGGCATCGGGGGTGCGATCAACCTGCTGCCCAAGCGCGCGCCCAACGAGCCGCTCACCCGCGTCGGCTTCGGCGTGCAGACAGGCGGACAGGGCTACGTCAACCTCGACCTGGCACGCCGCTTCGGCCCCGACGACAGCCTGGGCGTGCGCGTGAACGCGGTGCGCCGCGAAGGCGGCACCGGCGTGAAGAACGAGAGCCAGCAGCTCAGCGCCTTCAACGTCGGCCTCGACTGGCACAACCGCAACGTGCGCCTGTCGGCCGACTTCGGCTATCAAGATTACGACCTGAAGGACGGCCGCCCGAGCCTGACGCCTTCGTCGACGCTGCCGATCCCGCGCGCGCCCGACGCCCGCACCAACTTCGCCCAGCCCTGGACCTATTCGAAGGAAAAGGACAAGTTCGCCACCTTCCGCGGCGAGGTCGACATCACCGACAACATCACGGCCTGGGCCGCCGGCGGCGTGCGCCGCAGCGACGAGGACAACGTGCTGTCGAACCCCACGCTCGCCGACGCCTTCGGCAACACCAGCAACACCCGCTTCAGCAACACCCGCAAGGACCGCATCGGCACGGCCGAGATCGGCGTGCGCGGCAACTTCGCGACCGGCCCGGTGAAGCACACCGTGGTGGTGTCGGCGGCCAAGTACAGCAACGACCGCGACAACGCTTACGCCATCTCGGCGCAAAGTGTGCGCAACAACATCTACACGCCGTATGTGTCGCCCTACCCGGTCGCAAATGGCATTTACGTTGGCAATGCGCTGGACAATCCGCGCCTGACCGACAAGATCGAAACAGCCAGCGTGGCAATCGCCGACACCATGTCATTCATGGACGACCGCCTGCTCGTCACTTTAGGCGCGCGCCGTCAGGCCATCGAGCAGACGAGCTACGCCTATGACACGCTCAAGCAGAGCAGCTACTACGACAAGAGCAAGACCACGCCGGTGGCCGGCGTCGTATTCAAGATCACGCCGACCGTTTCGGCCTACGCCAACTACATCGAAGGCCTGGTCCAGGGCAAAGTGGCAAGCGCGACCGACAACGGCCGAGCAGTCACAAACGCTGGTGAGGTGTTCGCGCCATATCAAGCCAAGCAAAAGGAAATCGGCGTCAAGTACGACGGCGGCACACTTGGCGCCAGCGCAGCCTTCTTCTCCACCGATCAGCCAACTTATTACAACCAGCTTCAGCCCTCAGGCGTAGTCACTTTCGGCCTGTACGGCAAGCAGCGCAACCAAGGCCTGGAGCTGTCGGTGTTCGGCCAGCCCGCCAAGGGCCTGCGCCTGCTCGGCGGGCTGACGCTGCTCGACGCCAAGCAGAAGAACACCCAGGGCGGCGCCACCGATGGCCTCACCGCCATCGGCGTGGCCAAGCAGCAGGCCAACCTCGGCGCCGAGTGGGACGTGCCCGGCGTGCGCAACCTGTCGCTGAACGCCCGCTTGCTCTACACCTCGAAGCAGTACGCCAACGCCGCCAACACGCAGTCGGTGCCGTCGTGGACGCGCTTCGACGTGGGCGCGCGCTACCTGGTCGACCTGGGCAACGGCCGCCTGCTCACGCTGCGCGCGCGCATCGACAACCTCTTCAACAAGTCGTACTGGGCCTCGGTGGGCGGCACGCAGGGCAGCAACTACCTGGTGCTGGGTGCGCCGCGCACCTTCGCGGTGAGCGGCACGATCGACTTCTGATTGACCGCCGCGGCGCGCTCAGCGGCCCTGCTCGCGCAGGTTCGCCTCGAGCGCGTCGATGAACATCGCCGGCACGTCGAAGCCGGTCTGCTCGGTGATCTCCTGGAAGCAGGTCGGGCTGGTCACGTTGATCTCGGTGACCGAGTCGCCGATCACGTCGAGCCCGATCAGCAGCAGCCCGCGCGGCGCCAGCGCGCGGCCCACGGTCTCGGCGATCTCGCGGTTGCGCGGCGTGAGCGGCTGGGCCACGCCCTTGCCGCCCGCTGCCAGGTTGCCGCGCACCTCGGTGCCCTGGGGGATGCGCGCCAGCACGAAGGGCGCCGGCTCGCCCGCGATGATGAGGATGCGCTTGTCGCCCTGCGAGATCTCGGGCACGAAGCGCTGCACCATGATGGTTTCGGCGCCGTCCTTGTTGAGCGTCTCGACGATGGAGCCGAGGTTCAGCGCGTCCTGCTTCACGCGGAAGATGCCCATGCCGCCCATGCCGTCGAGCGGCTTGAGGATGATGTCGCCGTGCTCGGCGTGGAAGTCGCGCACGGCTTGCGCGCTGCGCGTCACCAGCGTGGGCGTGGTGAACTGCGGAAACTCCATGATCGCGAGCTTCTCGGGGTGGTCGCGCAGCGCGCGCGGCTTGTTGATTACCTGGGCGCCCTCGCGTTCGGCCTGCTCCAGCAGATGCGTGGCGTAGATGTACTCGGCGTCGAAGGGCGGGTCCTTGCGCATGAGCACGGCGTCGAAATCCTTCAGCGCCTTGGCCTCGGAGATGTCGACGCGGTACCAGTCCCTCGCGTCGCCGGTCAGCGTGATCTGCTGCACCGTGGCCGTGACCACGCCGCCCGACTTCCACTGGATGTCCTGCGGCAGGCAGGCCGCGATGCGGTAGCCGCGGCGCTGCGCCTCGCGCATCATCGAGAAGGTCGTGTCCTTGTAGATCTTGAAGTGATCGAGGGGATCGGCGACGAAGAGAATGTTTTTCATCAGGCGTTCTTTCTTGCGTTGCCGGGGCGCGGCGGCCATTGGCATGGGTGTCGGGGCGCGATGTTGCCGGAAGCGGCGATGTCCTTGCCGGCGGGGGCTTTTTTCTCTTCGGCCCACCGCGTCCGGCCTTGTCGCGCAGCGCGCATCCGGGCGATTGTGCCGGGCGCCCAATGGCTCAGGATGGTCAACAATCTGACTCCGATAAAGTCAACCATCCGGCACGGGAATTGCGTGTCTCCACCTCCGACAACTCCCGGAGAACCTCGTGGACACATCCATTTCGCAGGGCGGCCCTGCGCTCGATCCCGCCGCCGTGGTCGACGAATTCCTTCGCCTGGTGATGATCCCGGACCCGCAGTCGGCCTCGCGCTTCACCGCGCCCGACATCCGCATCCGCTTCACCGGCAACCGCCCGATGCATGCGCCAGCCGACACCTCGGCCTTCAACGCCCGGCGCTACGCCTGGGTCAAGAAGAAGATCGAGCGCACCGAAACGGTGGCCGGCGGCACGCCCGAGGAAACGGTGGTCTACAGCCTCGGCACGCTTTACGGTGCGTGGCCCGACGGCACGGCCTTCGAAGGCAACCGGTACGTCGACCGCTACGTGGTACGCCACGGCCTGATCGTGCAGATGGACGTCTGGAACGACAGCGCCGAATGGCTGCTGGTGCGCGCCGGGCTCGCCGTGCTGTGAGGCCGGCGGCATGACGACGCGCTGGCCCGACCGGCTCCCCACGCACGACCGCTTCGACTACCGGCCGATCACGCGGCGGCCCGATTACGCGTGGCCGAACGGCGCGCGGCTGGCGGTGTACATCGGCTTTAACGTCGAGCATTTCGCCTTCGGCGACGGACTGGGCGCATGCATCGGCCCGGCCTCGCCCCAGCCCGACGTGCTCAACCATGGCTGGCGCGAATACGGTAACCGCGTGGGCGCATGGCGTTGTCTCGAACTCTTCGATTCGCTCGCGCTACCGACCGGGGCGCTCGTCAACACCGCGCTGTATGACCACTGCCCGGAGCTGGTCCAGGCCCTGGTGGCACGCGGCGACGAGCTCATCGGCCACGGCCACAGCAACGCCGAACGCCAGAGCGTGCTCGACGAGGAGAACGAGCGCGCGCTGCTGCTGCGCTGCCGCGAGCGCATGCTGCGCGAAAGCGGGCAGGCGCCCGCGGGCTGGCTCTCGCCGTGGATTTCCGAAAGCGCCCTCACGCCCGACCTGCTGGCCGAGACCGGCTACGGCTACACGCTCAACTGGTGCCACGACGACCAGCCGCTGCGCATGCGCACGCGCGGTGGCGGATCGTTGTGGTCGGTGCCGTACCCGCAGGAGCTCAACGACATCCCGATGATCGTCGGCCGCCTGATGGACGCGAAGGATTTCAGCGCGATGGTGATCGACAACTTCGAGGAAATGCTCGATCAGTCGCGCGCGCAGCCGCTGGTGATGGGGCTGGCGCTGCATCCGTACATCGTGGGGCAGCCCTACCGGCTGAGGCACCTGCGCAGCGCGCTGGAGCGGCTG
Organism: Variovorax sp. 278MFTsu5.1; assembly: GCF_048305045.1. Classification (NCBI taxonomy): domain Bacteria; kingdom Pseudomonadati; phylum Pseudomonadota; class Betaproteobacteria; order Burkholderiales; family Comamonadaceae; genus Variovorax; species Variovorax sp. 278MFTsu5.1. The sequence continues at coordinate 660,069 of NZ_CP157622.1, read as the reverse complement.
GCGCAGGCGCGCGACCGGGGCGAGATCTGGTTCACCACGCCCGGTGCGATCGCCTCGCACGTGGCCGGGCTCGAAAAGGAGCGGCCGGGAGAATTCGACTGAGCCGCGCTCGGACTCAGATCTCGATCTTCGACCCCAGCTCCACCACCGCGTTGTTCGGCAGCCCCAGGAAGGCCGCCGCACCGCTCGCGTTGTGGTGCATCTGCGCGAACAGCTTCTCGCGCCACGGCGCCATGCCGCTGCCCAGCGTCGGGATGACGACGTCGCGCGACAGGAAGTAGCTGGTCGTCATCTGCTCGAGCTGGCAGCCGCGCATGCGCGCGTTCTCGAGGGCGCGCGGCAGGTCGATGTCGTTCTTGAAGCCGTAGTGGACGATGATCTGCCAGCAGTGGTGGCCCAGCGCCTCGATCTCGATGCGCTTGTCCATCGGAATCCACGGCACCTCGTGGTTGCGCACGGTGACGAACATGTTCTGCTCGTGCAGCACCTTGTTGTGCTTCAGGTTGTGCAGCAGCGCGTTGGGCACCACGCCCGGCTCGGCCGTGAGGAACACCGCCGTGCCGTCGACACGCGCGGGCGGGCTCACGAACACGGAATCGAGGAAGGACTTCAGGTCGATGGCGTCGGCGTGCTGCGCCTCGCCCATCAGGCGGCGGCCTTCCTTCCAGGTGATCATCAGCGTGAAGACGAAGCCGCCGATCAAGAGCGGGAACCAGCCGCCCTCGAAGAGCTTGAGCAGGTTCGACGCGAAGAACAGGAAGTCGACCACGAAGAAGACCGCGGTGGAGGCGATGCACAGCGCCAGGGGAAGCTTCCACGCATAGCGGATCACGAAGAAAGTGAGCACCGTGGTGATCAGCATGTCGGTGGTCACGGCGATGCCGTAGGCCGCGGCCAGGCTGCTCGACGAGCGGAACATGACCACCGCCAGCACGATGGCCACGAACAGGCCCCAGTTGACAAGCGGAATGTAGATCTGGCCCGCCGTGCGCACGCTGGTGTGTTCGATGTTCAGGCGCGGCAGGTAGCCCAGCTGGATCACCTGGCGCGTCACGCTGAAGGCGCCGGTGATGAGGGCCTGCGACGCGATCACCGTGGCTGCGGTAGCAAGCAGCACCAGCGGAATGAGCGCCCACTCGGGCGCCATCATGAAGAACGGGTTCTTCACCGCCTCGGGGTTCTCCAGCAGCAGCGCGCCCTGGCCGAAGTAGTTGAGCGTGAGGGCGGGCATCACCACCGAGAACCACGCGATGCGGATCGGGCTCTTGCCGAAGTGGCCGAGGTCGGCGTACAGCGCCTCGGCGCCGGTCACGCACAGCACGGTCGCGCCCAGCAGGATGAAGCTGGTGCCGGGGTTGTCCCACATGAACTTCAGCGCGTAGAACGGGTTCAGCGCCTTCAGGATCTCGGGGTGGTGCAGGATCTGCGACACCCCGAGCACCGCGATCGCGATGAACCAGGTCAGCGTCACCGGCCCGAAGAACTTGCCGATGCCGGCGGTGCCGCGCTTCTGCACCACGAACAGGCAGAACAGCACGACCAGCGTGAGCGGAATGACGTAGTGCGTGAAGTGCGGCGACACCACCTCCAGGCCCTCGACCGCCGAGAGCACCGAGATGGCCGGGGTGATGACCCCGTCGCCATAGAAGAGCGAGGTGCCGAAGATGCCGACCACCAGCAGCAGGTGGCGCAGCCTGGGCTTGTCGGCCACCGCTCGGGAGGCCAGCGCCAGCATGGCGACCAGGCCGCCCTCGCCTTCGTTGTCGGCCCGCAGCACGAGCACGACGTACTTGATGGAGACGATGACGGTGAGCGTCCAGAAGAACATCGACAGGATGCCGTAGACGTTCTCGACGGTGAAAGGCACGTGGCCGTGGCCGAACACTTCCTTGACGGCGTACAGCACGCTGGTGCCGATGTCGCCATAGACGACGCCGATGGCGCCGACGATCAGGCCGGCTGAGAGATTTTTGGGGGCTGACACGAAGTCGATGGGAAAAGGGCAGGCTGCTGGAATCGACGCGTCAGGCACGCCGGGCGCGAACGGCGAACTTTAGTTCACCCGGATCGCCCTCCCGCCCTTTTGTTTCCGTTGCTGTGGGGCCGCTATTTTGCCGCCGCCTGCGCTCGGTGCAAGCCGAGGCAGGGAGCCCCCGGCCAATCACTCGTAGATTTCGGCATCCGGATCGGTCGCTTCCATCTCGTAGCTGGCGGCCACCATGGCCAGCCGGCCGACCACGCCGTACATGTAGAAGCGGTTCGGCGCGCTGGCGCCAGGCTTGGCGCCCGGCTGTGGCAAGTGCGCACTTTCAGAGAAGGCCAGCGGCACGAAGCTCGCGCCCGGCAGCTTCAGGTTCTCGTCGGCGGCGCGCTCGGCGTGCACCCGGTAGAAGCCGCCGACCACGTAGCGGTCCATCATGTAGACCACCGGTTCGGCCACGCCGTTGTGCACGCGCTCGTTGGTGAGCACGCCTTCCTGGACGATCAGTTCCGTCGGCTCGCGCAGGTCGCGGCCGGCGGCGTTCCTCGCGGATGCCGCCGGAACGCTGGCGCTGGCGCCGCCGCGCGGCTTGCCGATCAGCGACTCCACGTCCTTGGCGTCACGAACCGTCACCACGCCGGGGCTGCCGCTTCCGCTGTGGCCGCCCTTGACGACCACGAAGGGCTTCTCGTTGATGCCGTATTCCTTGTACTTGCGGCGCACCTTGGTCAGCACCGCATCCACATGGCTGGTGAGCACGTCGATGCCGCGGCCCTCGGCCACGTCGACGCCCTCGGCGCGCGCATAGATCGGGTTGATGAGCCACGGGTCGATGCCCAGCAGCTTGCCGAAGCGCTTGGACAGCTCCTCGTAGCTGTGCAGGTGATTGCTCTTGCGGCGTACCGACCAGCCCGCATGCAGCGGCGGCAAGAGGTATTGCTCGTGCAAATCTTCGAGGATGCCGGGAGTTCCCGCAGAAAGCTCGTTGTTAAGGAGAATTGTGCACGGATCGAAGTTCTTGAGCCCCAGACGTCGCTTGGTGCGCACCACCGGCTCCAGCGTCACGGTCTCGCCATTGGGCAGTTCGATCTTCTTGGGCGACTTGATCGCCGGATCGATCGACCCGATGCGCACGTTGAGCCCCGCCATGTGGAAGATGCGCACGAGTTGCGCGACGTTGGCGAGATAAAAGGTGTTCTTGGAGTGGTTTTCCGGAATGACGAGCAGGTTGCGCGCCTCCGGACAGATCTTCTCGATGGCCGCCTGCGCGGCCTGCACCGCCAGCGGCAGCATTTCCTTGGTGAGGTTGTTCCAGCCGCCCGGAAAGAGGTTGGTGTCGACCGGCGCCAGCTTGAAGCCCGCGTTGCGGATGTCGACGGCGCTGTAGAACGGCGGCGTGTGCTCCATCCACTCGAGCCGGAACCAGCGCTCGATGGCGGGCATCGAGTCGAGCACCCGCTGCTCCAGTTCGTTGATCGGGCCGGTCAGGGCGGTGACTAGATGCGGAACCATGCAGCGGCCTTGTTGGTTTTGTGCTTAAAGGTGGAGTGGAATTGTAGGATTTGGGGCTGGTCGCCCCAATGACAAGACCGCGCGCGAACGCATCGGATCGACCGCTCCCGTGCGGCTCATCAGGTCCGGACTTCGCCTTGCCCCAGCACCACGTACTTGAGCGAGGTCAGTCCTTCGATGCCCACCGGGCCGCGCGCATGGAACTTGTCGGTGCTGATGCCGATTTCGGCACCCAGCCCGAATTCGAAGCCGTCCGCGAAGCGTGTGCTCGCATTGACCATCACGCTGGCCGAATCGACCTCGCGCAGGAAGCGCTGTGCATGCACGTGGTCGCGCGTGACGATGGCGTCGGTGTGGTGGCTCGAGTAGCGGTTGATGTGCGCGATGGCCTCGTCCACGCCGGCCACCACCCTGATGCTGATGACCGCGGCGAGGTACTCCTCGTACCAGTCGGACTCCACCGCGTCGACGATCTTCGCCGGCGGGTTCACCGCGCCCAGCGCCTCGCTCTCGCGCAGGATGGCAGCGGCCGCCGGGTCGCAGCGCATTTCCACGCCCTTGGCCGCGAAGATGGCGGCGATCTCGGGCAGGAAGTCCTCGGCCACCGCGGCCGACACCAGCAGGCCTTCGGCGGCGTTGCAGGGGCTGTACTTCTGGGTCTTGGCGTTGTCGACGATGCGCAGCGCCATCTCGAACTCGGCCGTGTCGTCCACGTAGACGTGGCAGTTGCCGTCCAGGTGCTTGATGACCGGCACCTTGGCGTCGCGGCTGATGCGCTCGATCAGGCCCTTGCCGCCGCGCGGAATGATCACGTCGACGAATTCCGGCATGGCGATCAGCTGGCCGACGGCCTCGCGGTCGGTGGTCTGCACCAACTGCACCGCGTCGACCGGCAGGCCGGCCTCGCCGAGCACCTCGGACACCAGGACCGCCAGCGCCTTGTTCGAGTCGATGGCCTCCGAGCCGCCGCGCAGGATGGCGGCGTTGCCGCTCTTGATCGCCAGGCTCGCGGCCTCGATGGTCACGTTGGGCCGGCTCTCGTAGATCATGCCGAACACGCCGATCGGCACGCGCATCTGTCCCACGCGGATGCCGCTGGGCTGCTGCTTCATGCCGATGATCTCGCCGATGACGTCGGCCATGCCGGCGAGCTGCTCGCAGCCCTGGGCGACGGTCTCGATGACCTTGGGCGTGAGCTTCAGGCGATCGACCATCGGGGCAGGCAGGCCGGCGGCGGTGGCGCGCTCCAGGTCCTTCTGGTTGGCGACCGCGAGCGCCGGGCCGGCTTCGCGCAGGCGGCGGGCCAGCGCCTTCAGCGCCTTGTTCTTGCTGGCCGCATCGGCACGGGCCATGAGGAATGCGGCGGTCTTGGCTTGCAGACCCAGGGCCTGCATGTGTTCGCTTACGTTGAACGCGTTCATCGGGCTATTTTCCCACGCCGACCCGTGGCCCGGCTGGCGCAGGCCTTTTGGCGGCTGGAGCCGCCAGTCCGCTTCGCCGGGCAGCCTTCAGGCGCGCCGAGGGGCGCCGCCCGCGCTGCCGCAGGCGCGGCACAGCATCAGCGCCAGCCGCTGCAGCGCCTGCCAGCCGCTGGCGGGCCAGTCGGGCTGCTTCAGCCCCTTCACGATGCCGTCCACCACGTGCGCGGCGCGCAGCAGGCGCGCCAGCATGCGGTCGTCCAGGCGCGGCAGCACGCGCTCGAAGGCGCGCTCGCGCGGACCCCAGATGCGGTTCTCGCGCAGCGCCATCGGCAGCGGGCGCCCCGAGGCCATGGCGTCCTTCACGCGCTTGAGGGCGCGTATGTCCTCGGCGATCGCGTAGTGCACCAGCACTTCGGCCTCGCCCTCGGCCTGCAGGCCGTCGAGCATGCGCGCCACGCGCTGCGGATTGCCCGCCAGCACGGCCTCGGAGAGTTTGAACACGTCGTAGCGCGCCACGTTGTTGACCGCGCCTTCCACCTGCTCCCAGCTCAACTCGCCGGCCGGATGCAGCAGCGCGAGCTTCTGGATCTCCTGGTGCGCGGCCAGCAGGTTGCCTTCCACGCGATCGGCGAAGAACTGCAGCGTGCGCTGGCCCTCGTCGCCGGGCATCACGCGCTGGCCCTGCTGGCCCAGGCGTTGTGCGATCCACTGTGGCAGCGCGTTGCGCTCGATGGGGTCGACCTGGATGCTCGCGCCGTTGTTCTCCAGCGCCGAGAACCAGGCGCCGGTGCGCGTGGCCTTGTCCAGCCGCGGCAGCATCACCAGCGTGAGCGTGCTGTCGTTGCCGGGCGCCGCCTCCGCCAGCTGCTGCAGGGCTGCGCTGCCGTCCTTGCCGGGCTTGCCCGAGGGAATGCGGATCTCGACGATCTGCTTGTCCGCGAAGAGCGACAGCGAGCCCCCGGCCGCGAGCACCGCGCTCCAGTCGAAATGCGCGCCGGCCACGGTGTAGGAGCTGCGCTCGGTGTAGCCCTGCGCGCGCGCCGCCGAGCGAATGGCGTCGGCCGCCTCCTGCGCGAGCAGCGGCTCGTCGCCGTGGATCGTGTAGAGCGGCTTCAGGCCCTTCTGCAGATGGGCCCCGAGCTGGGCGCTGGCAAGTTGCATGGAAACGAAGGACCCGCCTCAGATTTCCTTGAGCGCCGCAAGCCGGCGCATCAGCTGCTGCGCGATGTCCGACTGCATGTCGCGGAACAGCAGGTCGGCCTCGCCTTCCTTGGCCAGCGCGTTGGTCTCGTTGAAGCTCAGGTCGCGCGTCTGCGAGACGTCGGTGGGCGGCAGCAGGTCCTTGCCGCCCGGGGTGCGCAGCTTGAAGCGCACCTTCAGCTGAAGCTGCAGCTCGCGCACGAGGCCCGCCGAGTTGGTCGAGATCACGATGCGGTTGCGGTCCTCGCCCAGGATCTCGAGCACGACGTCGGCCTTGGATGCGTCCTCGGCCGACATCACCGTCACGGTGCCAGTAGCCCGCAGCTCGCGCCGGATCTGGTTGATCATGGCCGAGTTGCCCGACACCGACAGCGACTTGAACGCGAAGACGGGCGCCTCGCGCAGCTTGAAGCCGCAGCCGGCCAGGCCCAGCGAGGCGCCGGCCGCCAGCCCGAGGAGGAGGCCGCGGCGCGGCAGCGAGACGTTGCGAGTGTTCATGCTTGCTTGGTTGATTGAGCCGTTCGTGCGGCGTTTCAGATGACCACGTTGACCAGGCGGCCCGGAACCACGATCACGCGCTTGGCGGACGCCCCCTCGGCGAAGGCCACGAAGTCGTCGCAGGCCAGCGCGAGCTTCTCGATCTCGTCCTTCGAGGCGCCTGCCGGCACGCTGAGCTTGCCGCGCAGCTTGCCGTTGACCTGCAGCATGAGCTCGATCTCGTCCTGCACCAGCGCGCCCACGTCGACCACGGGCCAGGGCGCGTCGAGCAGGCCGCCCAGGTCCTTGTCGTAGCCGAGCTCGCTCCACAGCTGCTGGGCGATGTGCGGCGTGGCCGGATAGAGGCAGCGCAGCAGGATGCCGAAGCCCTCGCGCAGCGCGGCGGCGTCGCCAGCACTGCCGTCGGGCTTGAAGCCTTCCAGCGCGTTGAGCAGCTTCATCGCGCCCGACACCACCGTGTTGTATTGCATGCGCTGGTAGTCGTAGTCGACCTGGCGCAGCACGGTGTGCACCTCGCGGCGCAGCGCCTGGGCGTTCTTGCCGAAGGCCTGGCCGGCCACGGCCACCGGAGCCACGTCGGCCTGCGAGACGCCGAAGTTCCACACGCGGCGCAGGAAGCGGAAGCTGCCCTCGACGGCCGAATCGTTCCACTCGAGCGTGGCCTCGGGCGGCGCGGTGAACATGGTGTACAGGCGCGCGGTGTCGGCGCCGTATTTCTCGATCAGGTCCTGCGGGTCGACGCCGTTGCGCTCAGTCTTGCCCATCTTGCCGACGCCGCCGTACTCCAGCTTCGTGCCGTCGGCCAGCGTGCCTCCGGTGATGCGGCCCTGCGCATCAACCACCGGTGTGACTTCGGCTGGCGGGAAGTAATTCTTCTCGCCCTTGTCGCCCCGGTTGTAGAAGATGTGGTTGAGCACCATCCCCTGCGTCAGCAGCTTGCTGAAGGGCTCGTCGGCCTTCAGCAGGCCGAGGTCGCGCATCACCTTGGTCCAGAAGCGCGCGTACAGCAGGTGAAGAATGGCGTGCTCGATGCCGCCGATGTACTGGTCCATCGGCATCCAGTAGTCGGCGCCCTCGGCCACCATCGCCGCGTCGTTCTTCGGGTCGCAGTAGCGCATGAAGTACCACGACGAGTCGACGAAGGTGTCCATCGTGTCGGTCTCGCGCCGCGCGGGCTTGCCGCACACGGGGCAGACCACGCCGGCGTGGAAGCCCTCGTGCTTGTGCAGCGGGTTGCCCGAGCCGTCGGGCACGCAGTCGGTCGGCAGCACCACCGGCAGGTCCTTCTCCGGGACGGGCACCGCGCCGTGCTCTTCGCAGTGGATGATCGGGATCGGCGTGCCCCAGTAGCGCTGGCGGCTCACGCCCCAGTCGCGCAGGCGCCAGGTGGTCTGCATCTCGCCCAGGCCCTTCTGGCCCAGCGCATGCGCCACGGCTGCAACGGCCTCCTTGTAGGTCATGCCGCTGAAGTTGTCGGAGTTGATGGTCACGCCGCGCTGCTTGTCGGCGTACCAGTCCTGCCACTTGTGATAGTCGAAGTGCGGCTCGTCGTCGACCAGCACCACCTGGATGATCTCGATGCCGTACTTGTTGGCGAAGGCGAAGTCGCGCTCGTCGTGCGCGGGCACGCCCATCACGGCGCCATCGCCGTAGCTCATCAGCACGTAGTTGCCGACCCACACCGGCACCTGCTCCTCGGTGATCGGGTGCATCACCGTGAGGCCGGTGGGCACGCCCTTCTTCTCCTGCGTGGCCAGCTCGGCCTCGGTGGTGCCGCCGCTCTTGCACTCCTCGATGAAGGCCGCGACCTTGGGGTCGAGCGTGGCGGCGTGCGCGGCCAGCGGGTGCTCGGGCGCGACAGCGCAGAAGGTCACGCCCATGATGGTGTCGGCACGCGTGGTGAACACGTACATGCGGCCGTCCTGGATGAGCTTGCCGTCGGCGCCCTTGATGTCGTGCGTGAAGGCGAAGCGCACGCCCTCGCTCTTGCCGATCCAGTTCTCCTGCATCAGCTTGACGCGCTCGGGCCAGCCCGGCAGCTTGTGCTGGGTGTGCTCGAGCAGTTCCTCGGCGTAGTCGCTGATCTTCAGGTAGTAGCCCGGGATCTCGCGGCGCTCGACCGTGGCGCCGGTGCGCCAGCCCTTGCCGTCGATCACCTGCTCGTTGGCCAGCACGGTCTGGTCGACCGGGTCCCAGTTGACGACCTGGGTCTTGCGGTAGGCGATGCCCTTTTCGAGCATCTTCAGGAACAGCCACTGGTTCCACTTGTAGTAGCTGGGGTCGCAGGTGGCGATCTCGCGGCTCCAGTCGATGGCCAGGCCCATGGCCTGGAGCTGGCCCTTCATGTAGGCGATGTTCTCGTAGGTCCACTTGGCGGGCGGCACGCCGTTCTTCAGCGCCGCGTTCTCGGCCGGCAGGCCGAAGGCGTCCCAGCCCATCGGCATCAGCACGTTGTAGCCACTCATGCGCAGGTAGCGCGTGAGCATGTCGTTGATCGTGTAGTTGCGCACGTGGCCCATGTGCAGCTTGCCGCTGGGGTACGGCAGCATCGAGCAGGCGTAGTACTTCTTGCGGCTCGCGTCCTCGGTGACGCGGTAGGCATCGGCGGCGCTCCATTGCGCCTGGGCAGCGGACTCGACGTCGCTGGGTTTGTAGCTGGGATTCATGGCGGTTCGGCAAGAGCCCGGCTCGGAAGCGGCCGGGAACGCGGGATTATCGCGCCGGACTAGACTCGCCCCCAGGCTGCGCGCACTTCGTGCACTGCGCCAACCCCCTTCCGGGGGCGACACCTGCGGCCCGGCGAAGCCGGTTCCGCGGTGTTTCGCGAAGAATGCATGCCTGCCCGTTACCTGACGCGGACGAAAAACACACCATGAAACTGCGCCTCAAACACCTCGCCCTGGCCCTCGCGGCCGCCGCCGGCCTTGCCGCCACCTCCGCTTGGGCTCAGCAGAACGACAAACCCCTGCGCATCGTCGTGCCCTTCGCCACCGGCGGCGCGCAGGACGTCATCGCCCGCTACCTGGGCGCCAAGCTCACCGACAAGCTCGGCCAGCCGGTCATCATCGACAACAAGGCCGGCGCCGGCGGCATCGTGGCCGCCGATGCGGTGGCCAAGGCGACCGACGGGGCCACGGTGCTGCTGGCCACCGGCGGCGCGGTAACCATCGCGCCGCACCTGCAGGCCAGGCTGCCCTACGACCCGGTCCACGAGCTGGTGCCGGTGGCCCTGGTGGCCGACACGCCCATGACGCTCTCGGTGCGCGCCGAAAGCCCCTACAAGACGGTGGCAGACGTGCTCCGCGACGCCAAGGCCAGGCCGGGCCAGGTGACCTACGCATCCACCGGCAACGGCACCGTCTCGCACCTGACCGGTGCGCTGCTGGCCCAGGCCAGCGGCGTGAACCTGCTGCACGTGCCCTACCGCGGCGCCGCGCCGGCCCTCACCGACCTGCTCGGCGGCCAGGTGGCGACCATCGTGACCAGCGTGGCCTCGATCGAGCCCATGGTCGCCAGCGGCAAGGCCCGCGTGCTGGGTACCTTCTCGCGCGCCGCGCTGCCGAGCATGGGCTCTGCCCCGACCATCGGCGAGGCGACGGGCCTGCCGGGCATGGAAGTGCCGGTCTGGGTCGGCGTGATGGCGCCCGCGCGCATGCCGGCGGCGAGCGTCGAGAAGCTTTCCGCGGCGCTGGTCGAGGTGTGCAACCTGCCGGAGACGAAGCAGCGCTTCGCCCAACTGGGCGCGGTCAACACCTGCGGCGGCCCGGCGGCACTGGGCAAGGTGGTCACGGAGGACAGCCAGCGTTGGGCCAAGGTGATCAAACAGGGCGGAATCAAGGTTGACTGAGGCCGCTGCAGGCAAGAAGTACCGCGTCGGCATTGCCGGCGCCGGAGCGATCGCGCTGGCCAGCGCAGCTTGGCTGCGGCGGGCAGGCCATGGCGTCACGATCTGGTCGCCGGGCGGCCGGGGCGCGGATGCCCTGCGCACGCAGCCGCTGGAAGCCGGCGGCATCGAGTCTTTCTCGGTGAACGTCGAGGTCGCAGACGACGCAGCCGGGCTCTGTACCGCCTCCGACGTGCTGCTGATCGCCCTGCCCGTCAACGGCCACAGGCGCGTGATGGACGCGCTGCTGCCCTTCCTGCGCGACGGCCAGGCGGTCATCGTCAGCTCGATGGCCTCGCTGTCCTCGCTCTATCTGCACGAAGCCGCGGTGCGCGCGGGCCTGCGGCAGCTCACCGTCGCCAGCTTCGGCACGACCGTGCTGACCGCGCGCCGCGAGTCCGGCACGCAGGTGCGGGTGATGACGCGGCGCAAGGCGGTCGGCGTCTCCGCGCTGCCCGGCGCCCGCGTCGACGAAGCTGTCGCGCTGTGCACGGAGCTCTTCGGCGAGGGCTTCTCCGCGCAGGGCAGCGCGCTCGCCAGTGCCCTGGGCAACGTCAACCCGCAGTCGCACGGACCGCTCGCGGTCTTCAACTGGACGCGCATCGAGCGCGCCGAGAACTGGCCGCAGTACCACTGCATGACGCCCGGCGTGTCGCGCGCGATCGAGGCGCTCGATGCCGAGCGCCGCGCCGTGGCGGCCGCCTTCGGCATCGAGCTCGGCCCCATCGAGGCGCATTTCGCGCGCTCCTTCGGCACCACCGCCGAGAAGCTCGCCGACATCGCCGCCGAACTGCACGCCAAGCGCGGCGGCCCGCCCGGCCCCACGCAGACGGACACGCGCTACCTGAGCGAGGACATGCCCTACGGCCTGGCCTTCGTCGAGGCGCTGGGTGCCATCGCCGGCGTGCCCACGCCCGCCACGCGGACCATCGTGGACGCGGCCTCGCTGGTCAACGGCATCGACTACCGCCGCGAGAACGACCTCGTCGGGCCGCTGGGCCTGGCGACCGAGACCGTCGCCGGCCTGCTCGCCCGCCTATGAGGCGTCGGAGGCCTCGGCTCCGGGGAACACGGGCTCCCCGAGGTTGAGCATCAGCCGGTTGGCCCAGGCGAAGATGGCCACCGAGTGGATCAGGTCGAGGATCTCCAGCTCGCCCAGCCCCACGTCCTTGAGCTTGCGCATGTCGTCGGCCGTGACCTTGTCGGGCTCGGCGCCCAGGCGGATCGAGAACTCGACGATGGCCTTCTCGCGTTCCGTGGTGCCGGCGCCCTCCGGCTCCTCGAACACCTGCGAGATCACGTCGTTGCGCTTTGCCAGCTGCTCGAAGCGCTGCGCGTGCACCGAGGCGCAGTACACGCAGCCGTTGACGCGCGATTCCACCGTGGCGCCCAGCTCGCGCTCCGCGCGCGGCATGCCGCCCGGCGCGAACATGATCGCGTTGAAGGCGATAGAGCGCTGCAGAAGAATCTCGGGCTGGTGCGCCAGCACCAGGAAATAGGGCGAGGTGCGCGCCTGCGGGCTCATCTCGTCCAGTGCCGCCAGCTGCTCGGGCGTGGCGGTATCCACGTTCACCGTGTCCAGCCACGGCTTCCACTTGAGCACTTCGTTGGTGAAGCCCTTGATGCGGATCGGGGCGTTCATGCCGACACCTCCAGCGCGGCCAGCGCCTTCAGGCCCGCCGCGACGCGGATCTGGTACGACAGGAAGGCGATCAGCTGGCTCATCGCCACGATGGCCGGCGTCGACAGGCCGCTCGCGGCCAGCGACTGAACGGCAGCCTTGTCGCCCTCGATGGGACGCTCGATCAGCTTGCCGGTGAAGGCCAGCATGGCCTGCAGGCGCGCGTCGGCCACGGGCTTGCCGGCATCGACCGCCGCGACCGCGGCCGCGTCGGCGCCTTCGGCCACGAGCTGCTCGCGGTAGTGCACGGCCAGGCTGTCGGCCTTCGACACGCGGCAGGCGTGCAGCGCCACCAGCAGCCGCTCGATCACCGAGATGCCCTCGACGAAAGGAGAGAACATCGCGTCGTAGCTGCCCTGCGTCGCGGCGAGCACCTTTTCGCGCTGGCGGCGCAGCGTCCAGGTGGGCTGGTCCGGCGCCAGGGGGACGACGGCATCGATCACATCGGTAGTGCTTGTCATGGTTCGTTCTTTTCTCAGTTTCTTTCCTTGGGCGGCAGCGCGGGCGTCCATTCGTCGCCGAAGAGTTCCGGCTCCGCGAACTCCTGCAGGTAGGCCCAGTGCTGGTCGAAGTCCTCGCGGTAGAAGAGGCTCGCGATGCCGCCGGCCAGCCGCCTGGCGCCGTCGCTGATGGCCGGGATGTCGCCCGACACCGTGCCGTGCGACAGCGCCGCCGGGTAGCAGAAGCAGTGAATGCGCCCAAGCCCCGGGCATTCGCCGGGCGCGCGCTCCTTGAACTCGAAGGCCGGGCCTAGGTCGGGCGAGTCGGCCAGTTCCTGGTCTTCGTCGCCCGGGGCGGGCGTGAAACGGTCCTTCCAGGTTCGCACGTGGGGCGCGATGGCGGCGAACTCGGGGCGGTTCGGCCAGTCGACCTTGAAGCCGGTCGAGACGATCAGGAAGTCGAACTCGAAATCGCCCCTGGGCGTGCTAACCACCATCGCGTCGCCCTTCGGCTCGACCGAGAGCACCGGGCAGCCGAAGTTGAAGAACGCATTGGCGTGGCGCGACACCCGCAGCGTGCTGCCGTGCGGCGGCGGCACGTTCAGCACGTTGATGTAGTGGCGGATGCGCCACTTGAGCTCGTCCGGCAGGTCGTAGTGCCCCTGCGTGAGCCCTGGCACGCCGGCGCCCTTGCCCTTGTTGACGCGCGGCAGGTCGGGGCGGCGGATCAGCAGCTCGACGCTGTGCGCGCCGGCCTCCAGCGCGGTGGCGGCGCTGTCCATGGCCGAGGAGCCCGCGCCGATCACGCCGACGCGCAGGCCCTTGAGCTTGCCGTAGTCCATCTCGTCGGAGGAATGCGCCCACTTCGAGCGCGGCAGGGCGTCCACGAAGGCCGGCACGGCCGGGCCGCCGAGGCCGTCGCGCCCGGTGGCCAGCACCAGGCGACGGGCCAGCACGCTGCTGACTTCGCCTTCGCTCGAGCGCAGGTCGAGGCGCACGCCGGTCGCGTCGGGCAGGGGATGGATCGCCGTGACCGTCATGCCGTTGCGCACGTCCACGTTCATCACGCGGCGGTACCAGACGAGGTAGTCCATCCACTGCAGACGCGGGATCTTGTCCATCGCCACCCAGGCCTCCAGCCCGAACTGGGCCTCGAACCAGGCACGGAAGGTGAGCGCGGGCAGGCCCAGCGCGGGACCGGTGAGCTCCTTGGGCGAGCGCAGCGTCTCCATGCGGGCGGTGGTGGCCCACGGGCCTTCGCTGCCGGCGGGCGAACGATCGAACACCACGGCGCGGATGCCCAGCTGCGCCAGCGCCACCGAGGCGGCCAGCCCGGCCTGCCCGCCGCCGATGATGGCCACGTCGATCATGGCCTCGCCATTGGCGGCCTGCCGCGGCGGCATCCAGTTGCGGGCGGGCCAGCCGAGGTAGGAAAGGTCCTGGGCGAGCCGGGCCTCGAGCGCGGCCAGGGAGGAAGAAGGGGAAGCGGGATCTGGAATCGTCATTTTCAAAACCGGGAACGGCGCTCAGTGTAGAAAGCTTCACGCCCCCCATGCCGTGCTCCGACGCCCGCATGGCCGTATCACTGGCCCGGATTTCGCATGCCACAATGATTTTCAGACCACAGGGACCGGCATGGCCAGCAGCAAAACCGACGGCAGCGACAGCGAATGGTGGCGCGGCGCGGTGATCTACCAGATCTACCCGCGCAGCTTCATGGACAGCAACGGCGACGGCATCGGCGACCTGCCGGGCATCACGTCCCGGCTGGAGCACGTGGCCGGCCTCGGCGTCGATGCCATCTGGGTCTCGCCCTTCTTCCGCTCGCCGATGAAGGACTTCGGCTACGACGTGTCCGACTACCGCGCGGTCGATCCGCTCTTCGGCACGCTGGCCGACTTCGACGCCATGCTGGCGCGGATGCACGCGCTGGGCCTGAAGCTCATCATCGACCAGGTGCTCTCGCACACCTCCGACCAGCACGCCTGGTTCGCCGAAAGCCGCAGCTCCCGCGACAACCCCAAGGCCGGCTGGTACGTGTGGGCCGACCCGAAGCCCGACGGCACGCCGCCGAACAACTGGCTGTCGGTCTTCGGCGGCCCGGCCTGGCAGTGGGACTCGCGCCGGCGCCAGTACTACCTGCATAGCTTCCTGGCCGAGCAGCCCGACCTGAACTTCCACTGCGCCGAGGTGCAGCAGGCGCTGCTGGGCGAGGTGCGCTTCTGGTGCGAGCGGGGGGTGGACGGCTTCCGCTTCGACGCCTGCAACCACCAGTTCCACGACGCGCTGCTGCGCGACAACCCGCCGGCCTCGCTGGCCTCCATCGGCGAGGTCAGCACGGTGCGCGCCGACAACCCGTACGCGATGCAGCAGCACCTGTACGACAAGAGCCAGCACGAGAACCTGGCGTTCCTCGAAGGGCTGCGCCGGCTGCTCGACGAGTACGGCGCAGTGGCGCTGGGCGAGGTCGGCGACGAGAACGCGCCGCCGGTCATGGCCCAGTACACCGAACTCGGCAAGCGCCTGCACCTGGCCTACAGCTTCAGCCTCCTGACGGCCGACCACAGCCCCGCGCACCTGCGCCACCAAGTCGAGGCGCTCGACAGCGCGCTCGCGCCCACCGGCGGCTGGGGCTGCTGGGCAGTGTCGAACCACGACGTGCCGCGCGTCGCCACCCGCTGGAGCGGCGGCGCCGCGCCCGACACGCGCCGCGACCGGCTCTGGCTCGCACTGCTGCTCTCGCTGCGCGGCAGCGCCAGCATCTACCAGGGCGAGGAACTGGGCCTGCCCGAGGCCGAGGTGCCTTTCCAGCTGCTGCAGGACCCGTACGGCCGCGCCTTCTGGCCCGAGTTCAAGGGCCGCGACGGCTGCCGCACGCCGATGCCCTGGACCGGCGAGGCGCCCAACGGCGGCTTCACCACCGGCACCCCCTGGCTGCCGGCATACGGCCCGCACCTGCCGCTGGCCATCGAACGTCAGGCCGCCGACCCCGATTCGATGCTCGCCTTCAGCCGCACCCTGCTGCACTGGCGGCGCACCCAGCCGCTGCTGCGCACCGGCGGCATCCGCTTCTTCGACACGCAGGAGCCGCGGCTGCTGCACTTCGAGCGGTACGGCGACGGCGCTTCGCCGCTGCAGGCGATCTTCAACTTCAGCGGCGAGCCCGTGTCGATGCCGCTGCCGGACGGACTGACACCTCTTGTCGGACAGCCGCTGGCGGCGACCTCCGTCATCCACACCTCCGACGGAAAGCGCATGCTGCAACTGGCGCCGTACGGCGTCTTCTTCGGCGCGTCCGCCGGGGAAGGATGAAGCCGAGCCCGATCACCATGCCCTTGAAGCCGCTGCCAGAGTCCGAAATCCACGCGCTGATGCGCGCGGAGCATGGCGATGCCTTCGCCGTGCTCGGCCCGCACGAAACGCCCGAAGGCCTGGTCGTGCGCGCACTGCTGCCCGGCGCCCAGCACGTGGCGGTGGTGCATTCGCGCACCGGCTGGCCGCTGTCGATACTCACGCGCCACCCGGAGTCCGATTTGTTCAGCGGCCTCGTTCCGGCCGCCGAGGCGCGCATGGGCTATTCCTTCCAGGTCGACTGGGATACGCACACCTCGCGGCTCGAAGACCCCTACCGCTTTCCGTTCGTGCTCGGCGAGACCGACGTGTGGCTGCTGGCCGAGGGCACGCACCTGCGGCCGTGGGAGCGGCTGGGCGCGCACCTGCGCGAGATGGACGGCGTGAAGGGCGTGGCCTTCGCGGTCTGGGCGCCGAATGCGAAGCGCGTGTCGGTGGTCGGCAGTTTCAACAACTGGGATGGCCGGCGTCACATGATGCGGCTGCGCCGCGAGTGCGGCGTGTGGGAGATCTTCGCGCCGCACGTGTCCGTGGGCGACAGCTACGAGTTCGAGATCCTGTCGGCGCAAGGCGAGGTGCTGCGCAAGGCCGACCCATTCGCCTTCTCCGCGCAGCTGCGCCCCGACACCGCCTGCGTGGTGCAGCCCCTGCCCGCGCCGGTGAAGATGCCCGAAGGCCGCGCCGCCGCCAATGGCCGCGACGCGCCCATCAGCATCTACGAAGTGCACCTGGGCTCGTGGCGCCGCAAGAACGGCCACGAGTGGCTGGACTACCGCGAGCTGGCCGACACCCTCGTGCCGTACGCGCGCGACATGGGCTTCACGCACATCGAGCTGCTGCCCGTGAGCGAGCACCCCTTCGACGGCTCGTGGGGCTACCAGCCCATCGGCCTCTATGCGCCAACCTCCCGCTTCGGCACGCCGGGCGACTTCCGCCATTTCGTCGAAGCCGCGCATGCGGCCGGGCTGGGCGTGATCCTGGACTGGGTGCCCGCACACTTCCCGACCGATTCGCACGGCCTGGGCCGCTTCGACGGCACCGCACTTTATGAGTACGCCGACCCGCGCGAAGGCTTCCACAACGACTGGCAGACGCTGATCTTCAACTACGCGCGCACGGAAGTCCGCAACTACCTCGTCGGCAACGCGCTGTACTGGCTGGAGCGCTACGGCGTCGACGGCCTGCGCGTCGACGCCGTGGCTTCCATGCTCTACCGCGACTACAGCCGCAAGTCGGGCGAGTGGATTCCCAACGCACTGGGCGGCCGAGAGAACCTGGAAGCCATCGAATTCCTGCGCCGCATGAACCGCGTGGTCGGCGTCGAGCGGCCCGGCACGGTGACCATCGCCGAGGAGTCGACCAGCTTTCCCGGCGTGACCCGCCCGCCCGAGGACGGCGGCCTGGGCTTCCACTACAAGTGGAACATGGGCTGGATGAACGACACCCTGACGTATGCCGGCACCGACCCGGTCTATCGCAAGCACCACCACCGTCAGATCACCTTCGGCCTGATGTACGCCCACAGCGAGAACTTCGTGCTGCCGCTGTCGCACGACGAAGTGGTGCACGGCAAGGGGTCGATGATCGGGCGCATGCCCGGTGACGAATGGCAGAAGTTCGCGGGCTTGCGCAACCTGTATGGGTACCTCTGGGCCTATCCGGGGAAGAAGCTGCTCTTCATGGGTGGGGAGTTTGCGCAGTACGCGGAGTGGAATGCGGATCGCAGCCTGGACTGGCATCTGCTGGAGCATGCGTCGCACCAGGGGGTGCGGAGGCTGGTGCGGGATCTGAACAATGTTTATCGGCACTTTCCGGCGCTGCATGAGCTCGACCATGAGGCTCGGGGGTTCGAGTGGGTTGTGCATGACGACTCGGATCAGTCGGTGTTTGCGTTTGTGCGGCGGGCTCGGGATGGGGCGTTTGTTGTCGTGGTTTGCAACTTCACGCCTGTGCCTCGGATGGGGTATCGGCTAGGCGTTCCCTCTTCTGGGTCCTATCGGGAGGTCATCAATACCGATGGGATTGTTTATGGAGGGAGTGGGGTGGGGAACGGGGTTGTGGAGAGTTCGCCTGTGCCTTGGCATGGGAGGGCGGATTCGGTTTTGATCGATTTGCCTCCGTTGGGTACCTTGATGTGGGTGCTGGTTTGACTTCTTGGGTAGGTTGCTTCCCGGGGCCGGGTCTCGGCCCGGCGGGCGACTCATTGCGCTGGCTTTGCCTCAGTGAGACGCTGTTGGGTGTTTGCTTCCCGAGGCCGGGTCTCGGCCCGGCGGCCGACCTACTTTTCTTTGCTTCGCCAAAGAAACGTAGGCAAAAGAAAGGCGACCCTACTGTCTGCGTCCCTTCGCTTCGCTACGGGCAACCTGCGGTGCTCGACGTAGGAGGGGGTCCGCAGAACTCGCTTCGCTCAAACAGCTGCGGCCCTTATCCCTCCTACGCCTGCGCTCCTCGGCGCAGCCAGAAGGGAGTGACCCGGGCCATCGCTTCGCTCGGCTTCTTGAGCAGCCTGGACGAGCCTTCGCTTTGCTCGGCCCGGGATGCAGGCTCAGAACCGATATCGACAGTGTCAACAGCGCATGCAAGCCAACAAACCTACACCCCATTCCAAGCACAGCAGGCGCGAAGCGCCTGCTGTGCCTTGGGGGCCGAGCAACGCGATGGCCCGGGCATCTCCCCTCCCCTCTGGCTGCGCCGAGGAGCGCAGCGTTGCGCGGACAAGGGCTCGCAGCTGTCTGAGCGAAGCGAGTTCTGCGAGACCCCGCGAAACGCGAGCACCGCAGGTTGCCCCTTCGCAAAGCGAAGGGGTCGCAGACAGTGGGGTCGCCTTTTCTTTGCCTACTTTCTTTTGGCGAAGCAAAAGAAAGTAGGTCGCCCGCCGGGGCGAGACCCGGCCTCGGGAAGCAAACTCCCAGAGGAGCCAACAGCATGCTGAGCCCAGGCAAGCCCTACCCCTTGGGTGCAACCCCTTCCCAACAAGGCATCAACTTCGCCCTCGCAGCCCCTTCAGCAGAAGCCGTAGACCTGTGCATCTTCGACACCACAGGCAACAACGAACAACAACGCCTGAGCCTGAAAGAACAAACAGACGGCATCTGGCACGGCCACCTCCCCAGCGGCAAGCCAGGCCTCGTCTACGCCTACCGCGTCCACGGCCCCTGGAATCCGAAAACAGGCCACCGCTTCAACCCATCGAAGCTCCTCCTCGACCCCTACGCCCGCGAAATCACAGGCACCTATGACGGCAGCGACCTCTTCCTCGGCCACGACCCCGCGAACCCGGAAAAAAGAGACCCTCGAGACAACGCAGCAGTCGCTCTCAAGGCACGGGTAGCAACCCCTCTGGCCCCGGCAGCAACAGCAGGCCACGCCCGCATCGCACCAGGCGACCGCGTCCTCTACGAACTCCACGTCAAGGGCCAGACCAAGCTCAACCCCGCGGTCCCCGCACCGCTGCGCGGCACCTACGCCGGCCTCGCCGAGCCCGCCGTGCTCGACCACCTCCAGCGCCTGGGCGTCACCACCCTGAGCCTCATGCCCGTGCAGCACCGCGCCGACGAGCCCCGCCTGCTGCGCATGGGCCTGAGCAACTACTGGGGCTACAACACCATCGGCTGGTTCGCTCCGGAGGCCCGCTACTGGAGCCGCCGCCCCGGCACCACGCCCGCCAGCGAGTTCCGTGCGATGGCCGACGCGATCCACGCGCGCGGCATGGAGCTGGTGATCGACGTGGTCTACAACCACAGCGCCGAGAGCGACGAACTCGGCCCGACGCTGTCGATGCGCGGCATCGACAACGCGCTCTACTACCACCTGCGCGAAGACGACCGCTCGCTCTACGAGAACTGGGCCGGCACCGGCAACTGCCTGAACCTCGGCGAGCCGCGCGTGCTGCAGCTGGTGATGGACAGCCTGCGCTTCTGGGCCGGCGAGATGGGCGTCGACGGGTTCCGCTTCGATCTGGCGCCGGTGCTCGGGCGCGCCGACGCGCAGCGCGGCTTCGACCCACGCGCGCCCTTCTTCGCCGCGATCGCGCAGGACCCGGTGCTGTCGCGCACGCTGCTCATCGCCGAGCCCTGGGACATCGGCCCCGGCGGCTACCGTCTCGGCGAGTTCCCGCCCGGCTGGCTCGAATGGAACGACCGCTATCGCGACACGCAGCGCGGCTTCTGGCTGAGGCAGGGCCACGACGACAAGGCCGGCCTTGGCGATTTCGCCCATCGCTTCGCGGCCTCCAGCACCGAGTTCGCACACCGGGGCCGGGCGCCGACGGCGAGCGTCAACTTCATCACCGCGCACGACGGCTTCACGCTGCGCGACCTGGTGAGCTACGACGAGCGCCACAACCTCGCCAACGGCGAGAACAACCGCGATGGCCATGGCCACAACCTCAGCAACAACTGCGGTGCGGAAGGGCCCAGCGACGACCCCGCCGTGCTGGCCCTGCGCACCCGGCTGCAGCGCGCGCTGCTCGCCACGCTGATGCTGTCCCAGGGCACGCCGATGCTGCTGGCGGGCGACGAGCTCGGCCACAGCCAGAAGGGCAACAACAACGCCTACTGCCAGGACAACGACACCACCTGGCTCGCGTGGATAGGCACCTCCGCCCCCGACAGCGACGCGGCGCGCCTGGGCGCCTTCATCGCGCGTCTCGCCGCACTGCGCCGCGAGGCCCCTGCCCTGCGCAGCACGCGCTGGTGGCCGGCCGAACCGGCACCCGGCATCCACTGGCTTCGCCCCGACGGCCAGCCGATGACACCCGCCGGCTGGAACGGCACGGGCACGGCCCTTGCAATCCTCTTCGATCATGAAGAGGCGACGGGAAGCTCATGGCTGGTGATGGTGAACGCGGGCCCGCAGGCCGTGACCTTCACGCTGCCGCCGGGCGCGTGGCGCCTCTGCCTGAGCACCGATCCGGCGGCCGACCCGGGCGATGGCCCCGAGGCGCTGGAAGCCGCTGTGCAAGTGCCTTTTTCGAGCATCGGGATTGCAAGAACGTAGGAGCCAGGCGTACAGCGCGGTGCTAGGCTCGATGCAGAAACTCTGACGGCGTATTCCGGCCAAGCGAACGACCAACAAAACGGAGACTCAGGATGGACAACCTCACACCGCAAGCGCAGCTACCGCAACAGGAGCTGCAGGCCCATCAACTGGTCCGCCGCACCATCGCCCTGGTGCTGGCCGGCGGACGCGGCTCCCGCCTCAAGCAGCTGACCGACCGGCGCGCCAAGCCGGCCGTGTACTTCGGCGGCAAGTTCCGCATCATCGATTTCGCGCTGTCGAACTGCCTGAACTCCGGCATCCGGCGCATGGCGGTGGTCACGCAGTACAAGTCGCACTCGCTCATGCGCCACCTGCAGCGCGGCTGGAGCTTCCTGCGCGCGGAACTCAACGAAATGGTCGACGTGCTGCCCGCCCAGCAGCGCATGGGCGACGAGCACTGGTACCGCGGCACGGCCGACGCGGTGTTCCAGAACCTGGACATCATCCAGACCCGCTCCACCAAGCACGACTACGTGGTGGTGCTGGCCGGCGACCACATCTACAAGATGGACTACTCGCTGATGGTGAAGGACCACGCCGAGCACGGCCTGGGCTGCACGGTCGGCTGCATCGAGGTGCCGCGCATGGAGGCCACGGCCTTCGGCGTGATGGCAGTGGACGACGGCCGCCAGATCACCGACTTCCTCGAGAAGCCCGCCGACCCGCCCGCCATGCCCGGCAAGCCCGACACGGCGCTGGCGAGCATGGGCATCTACGTGTTCGACTCCGAGTACCTCTACCAGCTGCTCGAGGAAGACAACGCCAACCCGGATTCGAGCCACGACTTCGGCAAGGACATCATTCCCCGCGCCGTGGCCCAGGGCCGTGCGCTGGCGCACCCGTTCGGCATGTCGTGCGTCACGCGGGCCTCGCGCGGGCCGGAGGCCAAGACCTACTGGCGCGACGTGGGCACGATTGATGCATTCTGGGCAGCCAACCTCGACCTGGCCTCCATCACCCCGGAACTCGACATCTATGACACGGACTGGCCCATCTGGACCTACCAGCGGCAACTGCCTCCGGCCAAGTTCGTGCTCGACCGCAACGGCCACCACGGCATGACGGTCAACACCATCGTCTCTGGCGGCTGCATCGTCTCGGGCTCCAAGGTGAGCAGCTCGGTGCTGTTCTCGGGCGTGCGCGTGCATTCCTTCTGCGAGATCAACGAGGCCGTGCTGCTGCCCGACGTGGAAGTCGGCCGCGGCGCGCGGCTGAACCGCGTGGTGATCGACCGCGCCTGCGTCATCCCCGAGGACATGGTGATCGGCGAAGATGCCGAGGCGGACGCCGCGCGCTTCGAGCGCACCGAGAACGGCGTCGTGCTCGTCACCCGCGAGATGCTGAAACGGCTGACCCCGGCCTGATCCACCCCACGATGCGAATCCTCCAGGTCAGCGCAGAACTCTTTCCCCTCCTCAAGACCGGCGGACTGGCGGACATCGCCGGCGCACTTCCCCTGGCGCTCATGGCGGCCGGGCAGGACGCGCGCGTGCTGCTGCCGGGTTTTCCGGCCATCGTGGCCGGCGTGCGCGACCTCGCGCCCGTGGCCGGCTTCGACGCACCATGGGGCGAGCGCTTCGGCTTGCGGCTGGGACACATCGACATCGAGGGTGCGCCGGGCATCCCGGCCTACGTGATCGACGCGCCGGCGCTGTACGACCGGCCCGGCAACCCCTACGAAGACAGCTCGCGCCAGCCCTACGGCGACAACCACCGCCGCTTCGCCTTGCTTGGCTGGGCCGCGGCGCGGCTGGCGCAGGGGCTGGACCCGGCATGGCAGCCCGAGGTGGTGCACGCGCACGACTGGCATGCCGCGCTCGCGCCTGCCTACCTGCATTTCGCGCGGCAGTCCGGCGCCCCGCACGTGGGCAGCGTCTTCACCGTGCACAACCTGGCCTACCAGGGCATCTTCGCGCCCTGGCACTTCACGGAGCTGGGCCTGCCGGGTGCCGCGTTCCAGATGAACGGCCTCGAGTACCACGGACAGGTCTCGTTCATGAAGGGCGGCCTGTGCTTCGCCGACCGGCTCACCACCGTGAGCCCGACCTACGCGCTGGAAATCCAGACGCCCGAGCAGGGCTGCGGGCTCGACGGCCTCTTGCGCCAGCGCAGCGCGGTGCTGAGCGGCATCCTCAACGCGGTCGACGACCAGGTCTGGAACCCGGCCGGCGACAGTGCGCTGGTGCAGGGCTATCACACGCCCGAAGGCCGCCACATGGCGGGCAAGGCGCGCTGCAAGTCGGTGCTGCAGCACCAGCTGGGGCTGGCCGAACGGCCGGATGCGCCGCTCTTCATCGTCGTGAGCCGCCTCACCGAGCAGAAGGGCCTGCACCTGGTGCTCGGCGGGCTCGACGCGCTGCTCGCCCAGGGCGGCCAGCTCGCGCTGCTGGGCAGCGGCGAAGCCTGGCTGGAGGAAGCCTTCCGCCAGCGCGCGGCGGCCGCGCCGCAGTCGGTGGCCGTGACCATCGGCTACAACGAGACGCTGGCCCACCAGCTCTTCGGCGCCGGCGACGTGACGCTGGTGCCCTCGCTCTTCGAGCCCTGCGGCCTCACCCAGATGTACGGCCTCAAGTACGGCAGCCTGCCGCTGGTGCGCCGCGTCGGCGGGCTGGCCGACACGGTGGTCGACAGCTCGCTGGAGGACCTGGCCAGCGGCAAAGCCACCGGCTTCGTGTTCGACCGCTTCGAGGCCGCCGACTACGAGCGCGCGCTGCGCCGCGCCTTCGCGCTCTACGAGCGCGCGCCCGACTGGCGCCGCGTGCGCGGCAACGCCATGCGCCGGCCGGCCGACTGGGCTACCGCGGCCGCGCAGTACATCGACGTGTACCGGCAAAGCCTGAAATAGACAACCCTCTTCCGGGAGCGCCCCATGACGATCAAGGACTTCGCATACGACCACCCCGACCGCGACGTCGCGGCCTTCAAGCGCGCCGTGGCCAACAAGCTGATCTACGCGGTCGGCAAGGACCCGGTCGCCGCCAGCCAGGACGACTGGCTCAACGCCACCTCGCAGGCGGTGCGCGACCAGCTGGTCGAGCGCTGGATGATGACCACGCGTGCCAACTACGCGCAGGACCTGAAGCGCGTTTATTACCTGTCGATGGAGTTCCTGATCGGGCGCACCTTCACCAACGCGCTGCTGGCGGTCGACCTCTACGACACGGTGCGCGAGGCGCTCGCCGACTTCGGCGTGGACATGGCAGCGCTGTCCGAGCGCGAGCCCGACGCGGCGCTGGGCAACGGCGGCCTGGGCCGGCTGGCGGCC
This sequence comes from Variovorax sp. 278MFTsu5.1, assembly GCF_048305045.1. Taxonomy (NCBI): domain Bacteria; kingdom Pseudomonadati; phylum Pseudomonadota; class Betaproteobacteria; order Burkholderiales; family Comamonadaceae; genus Variovorax; species Variovorax sp. 278MFTsu5.1. The sequence goes on along the minus strand of NZ_CP157622.1, from coordinate 635,797 downwards.
TGCTTTCTCGACTCGATGGCCACGCTGGGCGTGCCGGGCATGGGCTACGGCATCCGCTACGAATACGGCATGTTCCGCCAGCGCATCGTCGACGGCCAGCAGGTGGAAACGCCCGACTACTGGCTCACGCGCGGCAACCCATGGGAGTTCCAGCGGCCCGAGGTGAACTACCGCGTGCGCTTCGGCGGCCATGTGCAGAAGCGCGAGGGAGCCGGCGTGCCCAGCGGCGCGGCCGACTGGGTCGACACGCACGACGTGCTGGCGGTGGCCTACGACACCATCATCCCGGGCTACGGCACGCAGGCCACCAACACGCTGCGGCTGTGGTCGGCGCGCGCCACCGAGGAGATCGACCTCTCGGCCTTCAACCGCGGCAACTACATGCAGGCGGTGGAGAGCAAGAACCATTCGGAGAACGTCTCGCGCGTGCTCTACCCCGACGACTCCACGCCTTCGGGCCGAGAGCTGCGCCTGCACCAGGAATACTTCTTCTGCAGCGCCAGCGTGCAGGACCTGCTGCGCCGCTACCTGCGCAACCACAAGACATTCGACCAGCTCTCGGAAAAAGTCAGCATCCACCTGAACGACACGCACCCGGTGCTGGCGGTGCCCGAGCTCATGCGCCTGCTGCTCGACGAGCACGGGCTCTCATGGGACGTGGCCTGGGCGCACACGCAGAAGGTGTTCAGCTACACCAACCACACGCTGATGCACGAGGCGCTGGAGACCTGGCCGGTGGAAATGCTCGGGCGCATCCTGCCGCGGCACCTGCAGATCATCTACGACATCAACGCGAAGTTCCTCGCCACGGTGACGCAGAAGGTGGGCAACGACGTGGAACTGATGCGCCGCCTCTCGCTGGTCGACGAGACCGGGGAGCGCCGCGTGCGCATGGCCTACGTTGCTGTGCTGGCGAGCCATTCGGTCAACGGCGTGTCGGGGCTGCACTCGGAGCTGATGAAGCAGTCGATCTTCTCGGACTTCGCGAAGATCTTTCCCGAGCGCTTCAACAACAAGACCAACGGCGTCACGCCCCGGCGTTGGCTGGCGCAGGCCAACCCGCCGCTGGCGGCGCTGCTCGACCAGCGCATCGGCAAGGGCTGGCGGCGCGACCTCTCGCAGCTGGAGGCGCTCAGGCCCATGGCCGCGCAGCCGGCCTTCGTGCGCGCCTTCCGCCATGCCAAGCGCGAGAACAAGCTGCGGCTGGCCAACTGGGTGGAGCAGCACCTGAAGATCGACATCGACACCGACGCGATGTTCGACGTGCAGGTCAAGCGCATCCACGAATACAAGCGGCAACTGCTCAACGTGCTGCACGTGGTGACGCGCTACCACCGCATCCTCGACGCACAGGCCGCTGGCACGCCGCTGGACATGGTGCCGCGCGTGGTGGTGTTCGCGGGCAAGGCGGCGTCGGCGTACGCGATGGCCAAGCTGGTGATCCGGCTCGTCAACGACGTGGCGGCCACCATCAACGCCGACGCGCGCGTGGGCAAGCTGCTGAAGGTGGTGTTCCTGCCGAACTACAGCGTGAGCCTGGCGGAGATCATCATGCCGGCGGCCGACCTGTCGGAGCAGATCTCCACGGCGGGCACGGAAGCCTCGGGCACCGGCAACATGAAGTTCGCGCTCAACGGCGCGCTCACCATCGGCACGCTGGACGGCGCGAACGTCGAGATGCGCGAGAGCGTGGGGCCCGAGAACATCTTCATCTTCGGCAACACCACGCCCGAGGTGGCCGACATCCGTGCCCGGGGCTACCAGCCGCGCGAGATCTACGAAGGCAACGCCGAACTCAAGCGCGTGCTAGACGCGATCCGCGACGGCGCCTTCTCGCCGGGCGAGCCCTCGCGCTACCAGGGCATCTACGACGCATTGGTGAACTGGGGCGACCACTACCTGCTGCTGGCCGACTACGCGAGCTACGTGGCGAAGCAGGCGGAGGTCGACGCGCTGTATCGCGACTCGGACGCGTGGACGCGGATGGCGATCCTCAACGTGGCGGGGATGGGGGTGTTCTCGTCGGATCGCACGATCGCGCAGTATGCGCACGAGATCTGGCACACCAAGCCAGTGGTGCTGGGCTGACCCGGCCCGGCTACAGGGGCTAGCTGCCGGGCTTCTTCGCCGGCTCGGCCTCGGTCACGAAGCCGATGCGGCTCAGCCCGGCCTTGTTCGCGATGCCCATGAGCGCGACCACCTTGCCGTAGGGCACGGTCTGGTCCGCACGCAGCTGCACCTCGGTGTCCTTGCTGTCGGCGGCGGCCTTTTCGAGCTGCTGCGCCAGTTCCTCGTCGGTCACGGCCTTGTCGTTGAGGAAGACCTTGCCCGAGGCGTCGACCGACAGGCTCACGAACTTCGGCGCGTCGTTGGGCTGGCCGGCGTCGGTCTGCGGCAGGTCGAGCTTGATCGAGCTGGCCATCAGCGGCGCTGTGATGATGAAGATCACCAGCAGCACCAGCATCACGTCGACCAGCGGCGTGACGTTGATGTCGGACAGCGGCCGCTGCGCCCCGCCACCCATGGCGCGCCCGCCGCCGCCGGCAGCGCTGCCCAGTGATGTGCGACCGAAGGCCATGGCGGTGTTGTGCCTCTCGGTATGTGGCTAGACCGGCATCGGCCGCGCGGGCGGCGGCGCGGCGGATGCCGGCGGGGCGCCGAAGCTGCCCAGCAGGTCGTGCGCGAAGCCTTCGAGCTCGGCTTCGATGCGGCCGATGACGCGGCCGAAGACGTTGTAGGCCAGCACGGCCGGAATGGCCACCGCCAGGCCGAAGGCCGTCATGATGAGCGCCTCGCCGACCGGGCCCGCCACCTTGTCGATGGTGAAGCCGCCGGTCTGGCCGGCGATGCCCGTCAGCGCGCCGTAGATGCCCCAGACCGTGCCCAGCAGCCCGACGAAGGGCGCGGTGGCGCCAACGGTGGCCAGCAGGATCTGCCCCGCCTGCAGCCGCCGCAGGGCGCCATGCAGGGCGTCGCGCAGCACGCGCGTGAGGCGCTGGTTGCGGTCGACCGTGGCGCCCAGCGTGCCGGCCGGCTCGCCCGCGCCCACGCTGCGGATGGCCGAGACGGCGGGAGACACGAGCGTCGCCCGGTCGAAGGCCCTGAGCTTCTGCTCGGCATCGGCCAGCGAGGACGACTGCCAGAACGCCGCGATGCTGCGCAGCACGTCGCGCGTGCCGCCGCGCAGCAGCCATGCCTTCCAGAGGATGATGACCCAGCTCGCGATCGACATCGCGAGCAGCAGCGCGGCCACCGAACGGCTGACACCGTCACCGTGGGCCAGCAGTTCGAGCACGCTCATCGGCGGTCCTTCTTCGTCGCTCGGTCAGCGAAGGCCGAGCACGTCGTACATGTCGAACAGGCCCGCGCGCTGCCCGGCCAGGAAGCGCACCGCGCGCAGGCTGCCCTGGGCGTAGGTGGTGCGGCTGGACGACTTGTGGGTGATCTCGATGCGCTCGCCAGTGCCGGCGAACAGCACGGTGTGGTCGCCCACGATGTCGCCGCCGCGGATGGCCGAGAAGCCGATGGTGGACGGGTCGCGCTCGCCGGTGATGCCTTCGCGGGCGTAGACGGCGCAGTCCTTGAGGTCGCGGCCCAGCGCGTCGGCGATGACCTCGCCCATCTTGAGCGCGGTGCCCGAGGGTGCGTCGACCTTGTGGCGGTGGTGCGCCTCGATGATCTCGATGTCGTAGCCCGTCGCCATGGCCTTGGCCGCCATTTCGAGCAGCTTGAAGGTGACGTTGACGCCCACGCTCATGTTGGGCGCCATCATGATCGCGATGTCCTTGGCGATCTCGGCGATCTCGGCCTTCTGCGCGTCGCTGAAGCCGGTGGTGCCGATCACGGCCTGCACGCCCAGCTCGCGGCAGACCGCGAGGTGCGCGAGCGTGCCCTCGGGCCGGGTGAAGTCGATGAGCACCTGCGCGTCCTTCAGGCCTGCGCGCAGGTCGGACACGATGGACACGCCGCTGTCGAAACCCAGGAAGGCGCCGGCATCGGAGCCCAGGGCCGGGCTGCCGGCGATGTCGAGGGCGCCGGCCAGGCGCAGGTCGGGCGCATTGCGCACGGCCTCGATCAGCATGTGGCCCATGCGGCCCGAAGCCCCGGCGATGGCGACGCGGCGCGGCGCGGAGGCGGAATTGGCGGAGGAAGTGGAGGTGGTTTCGGTCACGCGGATTCAGTCAGTCTTCGAGGTTTTCGAAACGGCCCGAGGCGGTCAGGAACGGCCGGGAACATGGATCGACACGAAAAGGACGGCCGCCTGGCCTCTCGGCTCGGCGGCCTCCCCGTTGCCGCCGATGCTCCAGCGAGCGCTCAGCGCGCGGCTTCGAGCGGGGGATAGGCGGCCGGCAGCGGCGGCAGGGAGGCCGACGGCGAGGCCTTGTCGGCATCGGCCTTTTTGTCGCCGTCCTTGGGCGCGTATTTCTTGAGCTCGTCTTCCGAGGCCTCGAGCGTGGGCACCTTGCCGGATTTCTTGCGGGTGTCGAGCGTGGCGACGAATTCTTCCTCGCTGGGCATCTCGTCACCCTCGAAGCGGTCGAGCAGCTCGCCGTTGAAGAACACCGTGAGGTGGCGTTCCTGCGGGTCGACGCCCTGGCGGCGGATGGTGAAGACGTAGTCCCAGCGGTTGGAATGGAAGACGTCGTTCAGCAGCGAGGTTCCGAGGATTTCACGCACCTGCTGGCGGGACATGCCCGGCTTGAGCGCCGCAACCTGTTCCTTCGACACGAAATTGCCCTGGACCACCTCGACTTTGTAGGGAGTTACGGCGGCCAGCGCACCACGCGTGCGCTCGGTGAAACCGCTGCAGGCACCGAGGGCGAGCGTTGCCGCGACGGCGGCAGCCAGCAGCCAGGGCCGGCGTTGGAAGATGGCAGGCATGGGAGGAAAAGGGGGTAGCGATATGATCGGCCATTGTAGCGGCTGGCCTTTTCGGGGCCTTTCGCCGCGGCCCCGCCAGGGGCGCAGGAACCAACATGGCCAACATCGACGAACTCAAGAACACCGGCCTCAAGGCCACCCTGCCGCGCCTGAAGATCCTGGAGATCTTCCAGACCGGCGCCCAGCGGCACATGACGGCGGAAGACGTGTTCCGCGTGCTGCTCAACGAGCACTCCGACATCGGTCTGGCCACGGTCTACCGGGTGCTCACCCAGTTCGAGCAGGCCGGCATCCTGGAACGCAGCCACTTCGAAAGCGGCAAGGCCGTCTACGAGCTGAACGAAGGCACCCACCACGACCACCTGATCTGCACCTCCTGCGGCAAGGTCGAGGAGTTCTACGACGCCGAGATCGAGCGCCGCCAGCAGATGATTGCCAAGGACAAGGGCTGGATCCTGCAGGACCACGCCATGTCGCTCTACGGCTTGTGCGGAGACTGCGCGAAGAAGCGTTGACCCCCCGGCTTTTCACTTCGCTTCGCTACCTGTAGCTCCACCCCCGAGGGGGAGGCGGCCCGCCTTGGGGCGGCCCGGCGGCGGCAGCATTCCCCGGTCATTCAATCCCCGTCGCGGGAGTTCTCCATCGCCTTGTGGTGCCGCGCCACGAAATCGGCGTACGTGTCGATGCCGCGCAGCTGCAGGATCGAATTGCGCACCGCGGCCTCCACCAGCACGGCGATGTTGCGCCCAGCCACCACCTGGATGATGACCTTGCGCACTGGAATGCCCAGCACGTCCTGCGTGAGCGGCGCCGAGGGCATGCGCTCGTAGTCGCGCTCGAAGCTGTCGCGCCGCACCAGGTGCACGATCAGCTTGAGCCGCATCTTCCGGCGCACCGCCGTCTCGCCGAAGATGGCGCGGATGTCCAGCAGGCCGATGCCGCGCACTTCGAGCAGGTTCAGCAGCAGGTCGGGACAGCGGCCCTCGATGGTGTTCTGGTTGATGCGGTAGAGGTCGACCGCGTCGTCGGCCACCAGGCCGTTTCCGCGCGAGATCAGTTCCAGCCCCAGTTCGCTCTTGCCCAGACCCGACTCGCCCGTGATCATCACGCCCATGCCCAGGATGTCCATGAACACGCCGTGCATCGAGGTGCGCTCGGCGAAGTGCTTGGACAGGTAGGCGCGCAGCAGGTCGATCACGAAAGCCGACGACTCGCGCGTGGCAAAGAGCGGCAGCTGGGCGCGCTCGCAGATCGACAGCAGCTCGTCGGGCGCGGCCTGGCCGTCGGCCAGCACCAGCATCGGCGGCTCCAGCGTGACGATGCGGGCGATGCGCCGGGCGCAGTCTTCCTCGCTGCCGCGCGTCAGGTAGGCGACCTCGCGGGCGCCGAGGATCTGCACGCGGTACGGGTGGATGTAGTTGAGGTAGCCGACGAGGTCCGCCGCCGACTGCGCGCGGCTGATGACCTCCGCATCGAACTGGCGCTCCGATGCCCCCAGCCCCGCCAGCCATTCCCAGCGGAGCGAGCCACGGAACTCCTCGAACATGGCATCGGCGCTGATGACGGTCGGCTTCATGCGTTCAGGAGACGGCGCGCGGGCGCCGGCTTTGCGTTGGAATGAGGGAAGAAGAAGCCGCGCAGCTTATCAGCAGCCGCGCGCGCCAACGCATGCGCTCAGGCGACTTGCGTCGATTGCCAGCCGGCGATCAGGTCGTGCAGGGCCGTGGCGTCCGTGCTGGACTTGATCTGTTCGCGCAGGCTGGCGTCGCTCAGCAGCTCGGCGATTTCGGAGAGGATTTCGAGATGCTTCTGCGTGGCCGCTTCGGGCACCAGCAGGAAGATCAGCAGTGCGACGGGTTGCTCGTCGGGGGCGTCGAAGCCGATCGGATTGGCCAGCTGGAACACAGCGGCCATCGGCGACTTGAGGCCCTTGATGCGGCCATGCGGAATGGCAACGCCATGGCCCAGCCCGGTGGAGCCGAGGCGCTCGCGCGCGAAGAGGCTGTCGGTGATGAGGGCACGGCCCAGACCGTGAAGGCTTTCGAACAGCAGGCCGGCTTCTTCGAAAGCACGCTTCTTGCTGGTAGCGTCAACGCTCACAAGCACTTGAGCGGGCGGCAGGATGGACGCGAGTCGATTCATGGTGGGTGCAGAGCGGGGGCGATTATGCACCCGCTTGGTAAAAACCCCCAGTCCCCCTATTTACTTTCTGTCTACATGTTGCCCAGAGGCCTCTCGCTCTCCTCTGGGCGACTGCCAAAAGCCCGACCGTGACAGTCGGAAAACAAAAAGCCGCCCGAAGGCGGCCTTGATATGCGAGCCCCGGGGGCTCCTTACATCACGCGCTTGGGCGCCGCGTGATGGTGGTCCTGCAGGCGGTCCTTGTGGCGCACCACCTGGCGGTCGAGCTTGTCGACCAGTTCATCGACCGCAGCGTAGAGATCAGCGTGGCTCGACTCCGCGAACATGTCATTGCCCTTGACGTGGATGTTGCATTCCGCCCTTTGGCGGCGTTCCTTTTCCTTCTGCTTTTCCACCGTGAGGATCACCTTCACATCGACCACCTGGTCGAAATGTCGGATGACCCGGTCCAGCTTGCTCGTGACGTAGGTGCGCAAGGCAGGTGTGACGTCGAGGTGATGACCGCTGATCGTCAAATTCATGAATGACCTCCTGGAATTGACGGTTGGGGGAAATGACCGCGCCGCGGGATGCGGTTTGGCCGGCGAAACGAAACGGGAGTTCTCTCTGGGGGTCTTGAGAAAGAAAAGAGGGAGGTGGGAAGAGGTGAGAAAGAGGGAAGGTCGATTCACTATGCCCAAGCTGTCACGGTATTGCAATACCTGAGTTGCCCGGGGTTTTGCAGCTTCGTGAGCAGCTTTTCACACGCTAGCGAATCGATAGCTGCGGGCACGCGCGGGGCTGGCGATACCGCGATTTGGAAACAAGTGTTTCAGTGCCGGCCCGCCGGTGACCATGCCGGCACAAGGGCCTGTCCATGCCGTCTCCGGTTCAGCGCCAGGCGGCCCGCATCCTGTTGCGCAGATCGATCACCGAGCTGGGCGGCGGCACCGCCGGCGGACGCTCCGGCGGGGGCGGCCAGGTCTGCTGCTCGAAGCCTTCCAGGTCGGCATCGGCGATGAAGCGTGTGCGGTTGGCATACAGGTGCCGGTCGCCGCGCGCCGCCTGCTGCGTGACATGGAAGCGCTGCGGCACCAGCAGGTGCAGGTGGTCGCGCGCCCGTGTCATCGCCACATAGAGCAGGCGCCGCTCCTCCTCCAGTTCTTGCGCGCTCTGCGCGACATCGGCCGGCAGGCAGCCGTCGACCACATTGAGCACGTGAACCGAATTCCATTCCTGCCCCTTGGCCGAATGGATGGTCGAGAGGATCAGGTAGTCCTCGTCCAGCAGCGGCGGCCCCGGTCGGTCGCTGGTGGCTTCGGGCGGATCAAGCGTGAGTTCGGTAAGGAAGCGTTCGCGCGAGGCGTAACCGGCCGCGAGCCGCGCGAGTTGCTCCACGTCGGCGCGCCGCACGCCGGAGGTGTCTTCGTACAGGCGCTCCAGATGCGGCAAATACCAGTCCATCGCCAGCTCGACGTCGGCCGGCCACTTCAGCGCGGGCTCGCGCAGCGCCTCGTAGGCCTTCGCGAAGTCGGCCCATTGCGCGCGCGCGGCGGAGGGCGGCACGAACTCGCGCACCGCCTGGGCCGGGTCGGCCGCCTGCTCCATCGCATCGAGCAGGCGCGCGCTCGTGGCGGGCCCGATACCGGGGATGAGTTGCGTCACGCGAAAGCCCGCCATGCGCCCGCGTGGGTTCTGCGCGAAGCGCAGCACCGCGAGCAGGTCCTTCACATGCGAGGCCTCCAGAAACTTGAGCCCGCCGAACTTCACGAACGGGATGTTGCGCCGCGCCAGCTCGAGTTCGAGCGCGGCGCTGTGCGACGAGGTGCGGAACAGCACCGCCTGCGACTTCAGCGCCAGCCCGCCCTCGCGGTGCGCCAGCACCTTGTCGGCCACCCAGCGCGCCTGCCCAGCCTCGTCGGGCACGAGCACGAGCAGCGGCTTGCCGGCCGACGGCTTGTCGGTCCACAGCGTCTTGGCGTGCCGCTCGGCGGCCTGCGCGATGACGCGGTTCGACACGTCGAGGATCGGCTGCGTCGAGCGGTAGTTGCGCTCCAGCGTGACCACGCGCGCGGGCTGCGTGAACTGCGAGGGGAAGTCGAGGATGTTGCGCACCGTGGCGCCGCGGAAGGAGTAGATCGACTGCGCGTCGTCGCCCACCACCGTCACGCCGCGGCCGTCTGGCTTGAGCGCCAGCAGGATCGCCGCCTGCAGCAGGTTGGTGTCCTGGTACTCGTCGACCAGCACGTGGTCGAAGCGCGCACCGATGTGCGCGGCCAGCGAAGGCTCGGCCGCCATCTCGGCCCAGTAGAGCAGCAGGTCGTCGTAGTCGAGCACGTTCTGCCGCTGCTTGGCCTCGACGTACGCGCCGAAGAGCTTCTTCAGCTCGGCCTCCCACTCGCCGCACCAGGGAAAGGCTTCCTTGAGCACATGGGCCAGCGGCGCGCGGGTGTTCACGCAGCGCGAGTAGATCGACAGGCAGGTGCCCTTTCGCGGGAAGCGGTTGACGGTGGAAGAAAGCCCGAGCTCGTGGCGCACCAGCCCCATCAGGTCTTCGGCGTCGCCACGGTCGTGGATGGTGAAGTTCTCGTCGAGCCCGATCTGCGGCGCGTACTCGCGCAGCAGCCGCGCGCCGATGCCGTGGAAGGTGCCGGCCCACGGCAGCGCGGGCGGCGCCTCCGACTTCAGCCCCAGCACCTGCGCCAGCACGCGGCCGGCGCGGCGCTCCATTTCCTGCGCGGCGCGGCGCGAGAAGGTCAGCAGCAGCAGGCGCTGCGGATCGACGCCGCCGGCGATGAGGCTGGCCACCCGATGCGCCAGCGTACTGGTCTTGCCCGAGCCGGCACCGGCGATCACGAGCAGCGGCCGCTCGTCGGGCGCGGCGATGGCCGCGCCCACGCCGTGCTCCACCGCCGCGCGCTGCGCCTCGTTGAGCGAGGCCAGTGCCTGCGCCAGGCGTTCGGCCTGGGTCTTCGGCGCGGCGGAAAAAACGGGAAGCGCAGTGCTCTGCATGGACCGTGACTTTACTGTATGCCCGTCCAGTCCGGCCACCTCGCCGACATGTGGCCGGTGACATAATCGGGCCACGCTGCAACCGGAGATTTTTCCTATGGAAACCGCCCCGTCTCGGCAGCTTTCAACTCCCTTTCGCTGACGCTTTTTTCGCGCTTCCTGCGCACGTCGGGCCGGGGAATTGAAAGCGCCCCTCCCCTCGCCCACCGTCCAGTCAGTCATTCCCGGGAGTGAGCCCCATGCTCAACATCTTCACGCTCGCCAACGGCCGCCTAGTCCAGGAAGAAATCGAGGCCCTCGAAGAGCTCTCCAGATTCCAGCCGATCTGGGTCGACCTCGAGTCGCCCACGCTCGAAGAGAAGCGCTGGATCAAGCAGTACTACGGCCTGTCCATCCCCGAAGACGCGATGGACGAGGACATCGAGGAATCGGCGCGCTTCTACGAGGAAGACAACGGCGAGCTGCACATCCGCTCCGACTTCCTGATCGACGACGACGAAGCCCCGCGCGCCGTGCGCGTGGCCTTCATCCTCAACCAGCACAACACCGACCTGCGCAGCCGCGGCGTGCTGTTCTCGATCCACGACGAGGACGTGCCCGTGTTCCGCCTGCTGCGCATGCGCGCGAGGCGCGCGCCGGGGCTGATCGAGGACGCCAAGGAAGTGATGCTCAAGCTCTTCGACGCCGACGCCGAATACTCGGCCGACTCGCTGGAGAACATCTACGACGAGCTCGAGGCCGCGAGCAAGAAGGTGCTGTCGGGCAACGTCAGCGACGAGCTGGCCGGCGAGGTGCTCGGCGCCATCGCGCGGCAGGAAGACCTGAACGGGCGCATCCGCCGCAACGTGATGGACACGCGCCGCGCCGTCAGCTTCATGATGCGCAGCAAGATGCTCAACGCCGAGCAGTTCGAGGAGGCCCGCCAGATCCTGCGCGACATCGAGTCACTGGACAACCACACGGCCTTCCTCTTCGACAAGATCAACTTCCTGATGGATGCGACCGTCGGTTTCATCAACATCAACCAGAACAAGACCATCAAGATCTTCTCGGTGGCCAGCGTGGCGCTGCTGCCGCCGACGCTGATCGCCAGTATCTACGGCATGAACTTCAAGTTCATGCCCGAGCTCGACTGGGCCATGGGCTATCCCTACGCCATCGTGCTGATGGCGGCGAGCGCGCTGGTGCCGATGTGGTACTTCCGCCGGCGCGGCTGGCTCAAGTAGCAGAGCCTCCCCGGGCGGCCCCGGTGCTAGAGTGGCTCCGGCCCCAAGCGCCGACCGGAGAGCCATCTTGCGCAGACTTCGCTTTCTTACCAACCGCCACCGCGCGCCGTCGACCAACACCGCGCTGGGCCTCCTGCTGGCCTTCAATGCCGGCGCCATCAACGCGGGCGGCTTTCTCGTGCTGCACATGTACACCTCGCACATGACCGGCTTCGCCTCGCAGCTGGCCGACGGCATGGTGCTGGGCAACGTCAAGCTGCTCTTGAACGCACTGGGCGCGATCCTGGCCTTCCTGACCGGCGCAGCCGTGTGCGCGGTGCTCGTCAACTGGGCTCGCCAGCACCGCATGCACGGCGTGTACGCACTGCCGCTGATGCTGGAGGCGGCGCTGATGTTTCCCTTCGGGCTCATGGGCGCCATCACGCTGACCTGGGCCACGCCCTTCGCGGTACCGCTCACCGTGCTGCTGCTGTCCTTCATCATGGGCCTGCAGAACGCGGTGGCCTCCAAGACCTCGGGCGGCAGCATCCGCACCACCCACATGACCGGCAACATCACCGACATGGGCATCGAGATCGGCAAGATGCTCTACTGGAACCGCCGCTCGAAATCGGCGCCGGCGCACGCCCTGCCCGTACGCCACGACCGCAGCCGCATGCGCCGCGCCGGCGGGCTGGTCGGCATGTTCGTGCTCGGCGGCGCGGCGGGCGCGCTGGGCTTCAAGTACGTGGGCTTCGTCTGCGTGGTGCCGCTGGCGGCGCTGCTGCTGGCGCTGTCGATCCCGCCGCTGCTGCGCGACATCCCGCGCCGCCGCACGCCCTCGCTCGGCTGAATTCAGCCGATCTCGGCCGGCAGCGAAGCCAGCCACGCATCGACCAGCGCGAGGCTGTAGCGGCTCGCCACCGCGGCGACGAAGCGCGAGAAGTCGCCGTGCGCGGCATCGTCGGCCCGGTCGGAAATCGTGCGCATCGCCGCAAAAGGCACGCCGTAGTCGTGACACACCTGCGCCACCGAAGCGCCCTCCATCTCGACCGCGAGCGCATCGGGCAAGGCGCGCTGCAGCGCCTCGCTCTCGGCGGTGGTCGAGACGAACCTGTCGCCGCTCACCAGCAGGCCGCGATGCACCTTCGGCGAATGAAGGCCGAATTCGGCGACGGCCTCCTGCCCCACCAGCGCCACTGGGTCGCGCAGCGTCTCCCGCGCAACCGCAGCCAGCGCATCGCCGATGGCTGCATCGGCCGCGAAGCGTGACAGCCCCATCAGCGGCACTTCGTACTTCGGAAAGATCGGCGAGGCATCGAGGTCGTGCTGCAGCATCTGCGTGGCCACCACCACGTCGCCGACGTTCACGCCCGGCGCCAGTCCGCCCGCGACGCCGGTGAACACGATGGCCCGCACGCCGAAGCGCTCCAGCAGCACCGTGGCCGTGATCGCCGCCGCGACCTTGCCGATGCGCGACAGCACCGCGACCACCGGCCGGCCATGCAGATGGCCCGCCCAGAAGTCGCGGCCCGCGACGCGCACGCGCTGCTCGTCGGGCATCAGCGCGAGCAGCGCGCCCAGCTCTTCGTGCATCGCAGCGACGATGGCAACAGGCGGACGCGACAGGGAACTCACAGTATTTCTCTTTCCAGGAACACCGCGGAACCGGCTTTGCCGGGCCGCAGGTGTTGCCCCCTGCAAGGGGGTTGGCGAAGCGACACGAAGTGCGCGGAGCCTGGGGGTTTACTCGTTCACTTGATGTCCACACCGTAGAAGGTGTGGCGGCCGAACGGGCTCAGCTTGAAGTCGATCACTTCCTTGCGCACCGGCTTCAGCTGCACCGCGTGCGCGATGGTGAACCACGGCGCCTGCTCCTTGAAGATCAGCTGCGCCTTCTTGTAGAGCGCGTCGCGGTCGGCCTGCTTGGTCGCGCTCTTGGCCTTCACCACCAGGTCTTCGTACGGCTGGTAGCAGAACTTCGAGATGTTGCTGCCGCTGGCCGACTTCGCCGAGGCGCAGCCCAGCAGCGTGTAGAGGAAGTTGTCCGGGTCACCGTTGTCGCCGGTCCAGCCCAGCATGCCCATCTGGTGCTCGCCGGCCTGCAGGCGCTTGCGGTACTCGCCCCACTCGAAGCTCTTGATCTCGGCCTTGACGTTGATCTTGGCGAGGTCGGCCTGCATCAGCTCGGCGATGCGCTTGGCGTTCGGGTTGTACGGGCGCTGCACCGGCATGGCCCACAGGTCGGTGGAGAAGCCATCGGGGAAGCCGGCCTGCGCCAGCAGCTTCTTGGCGGCCTCGGGGTCGTACGGATCGTCCTTCACCGCATCGTTGTAGGACCACATGGTCGGCGGAATCGGGTTCTTCGCGGCCACGCCGGTCGACAGATACACGCCGTCGATGATGGCCTTCTTGTTGATCGCCATGTTGATGGCCTTGCGCACGCGCACGTCGTCGAAGGGCTTCTTCGTCGTGTTGTACGAGAGGTATCCCACGTTCAGGCCGGGCTGCTCCAGCAGCTGCACGTTCGGGTCCTTGCGGATCGCGTCGAGGTCGGCCGGGTTCGGGTAGGGCATGACGTGGCACTCGCCCTTCTGCAGCTTGGCCCAGCGCACCGACGCGTCAGGCGTGATCGCGAACACGAGGTCGTCGATCTTGGCCTTGCCGCCCCAGTATTGCGGGAAGGCCTTGAAGCGGATGATCGCGTCCTTCTGGTACTGCACGAGGTAGAAGGGGCCGGTGCCGATCGGGTCCTGGTCGACCTTCTCGGGCGTTCCGGCCTTGAGCATCGCGATGGCGTATTCCTTCGACTGGATGCCCGCGTACTGCATCGCCAGGTTCGCGAGGAACGGTGCCTCGGCCTGGTTGAGCGTGATCTTCACGGTGTAGTCGTCGATGCGGTCCACAGACTTCAGCAGCTTGGGCATGCCCATGTCGTTGAAGTAGGAGTGGTTCTGGCTCGTGACCTTGAAGAAGGGGTCGCTCTCCTTCCACTGGCGCTCGATCATGAAGATGAAGTCGTCGGCGTTGAAGTCGCGCGTGGGCTTGAAGCTCTTGCTCGTGGTGTGCCACTTCACGCCCTTGCGCAGGTGGAAGGTGTAGACGGTACCGTCGGGGGAGATCTCCCATTTCTCGGCAAGGCCGGGCACAACCTTGGTGCCGCCGCGCTCGAACTCGACGATGGTGTTGTAGACCTGCGTGGTCACGTCGAAAGAGGTGCCGGTGGTGTTCATGCCCGGATAGAAATTCTCCGGGCTGCCTTCCGAGCAATACACCAGCGTCTTGGCGGACACCGCGCCGCAGGCCAGGGTAAGGGCTGCGAGCGCTGCAGGTGCCAGGAGCGCCAGGCTTCGTGAGCGGCGCGAAACGGTGGGCTGGGTCTTCATTTGGACTCCTTGATACACGGTTGAAAGGACTGCGAGAACGGGAACGGAAACAGGAACCGAAGGAACGCTAGGGATTCGTCGCCATCGCGATGGAGGCGGCGGAGGGAACGTCGGCGCGCACGAGCGGCGCGCCGTCCAGGAACTTCTCGGAGAAGTGACAGGCCACCTGCCGCTCGTCGAGCATGCGCAGCAGCGGGCGCTCTTCGCGGCAGCGCTGCTCCACATGCGGGCAGCGCGTGCTGAACACGCAGCCAGAAGGCGGATTCAGCGGCGACGGCAGCTCGCCCTTGAGCACGATGCGCTGGCTGCTGAGCCCCGGCGTGGAGGCCAGCAGCGCCTGCGTGTACGGATGCAGCGGCCGCGCGAAGATGCGCGACTTCGGGCCCTGCTCCACCGCATGGCCGAGGTACATCACCAGCACCTCGTGCGCGATGTGCCGCACCACGCCGAGGTCGTGCGAGATGAAGAGATACGCCAGGCCCAGCTCGGCCTGCAGGTCGGCCAGCAGGTTCAGCACCTGCGCCTGGATCGACACGTCGAGCGCCGACACCGGCTCGTCCGCCACCAGCAGGCGCGGGCTCAGCATCAGCGCGCGCGCGATGGCGATGCGCTGGCGCTGACCGCCGGAGAACATGTGCGGATAGCGGTTGGCGTACTCGGGCCGCAGGCCCACGCGCGCCAGCATGTCGCGCGCTTTTGCAGCGCGCTCCTGCTTGCCCAGGGTGGTGTTGATGGCCAGCGGGTCTTCGAGCACCGTCGCGATCTTCTTGCGCGGATTGAGCGAGCCGTACGGATTCTGGAACACCAGCTGCACAGCCTGGCGCAGCTCGCGCCTGCGCTCGGGCGGCGGGCTCACCGCGTCGGCGCCGACCAGCGTGAGCTGGCCCGCCGTCGGCTTCTCGATCAGCGCGACCATGCGCGCCAGCGTCGACTTGCCGCAGCCCGATTCGCCGACCACTGCCAGCGTGCGGCCGCGCTCAATCCGGAAGGAGATGTCGCCCACGGCGCGCAAGTGCGAAGGCGCGCGGAACAGCCCGCGGCGGATGTCGTAGGTGCGCTGGAGGTTCTTGGCCTCGACCACCACTTCAGTCGATGCCTCGCTCATGCCGCGACCTCCACGACCCGCTGCTTCGGCGGATCGCCCGCGATGGCCTCCCCGCGCCCCGGATCGCCGAGCGGAAAGTGGCAGCGCACCTCGGCGCCGTGCGACTCGCGCAGCGCCGGCCGCACCTGGCAGGCGCGCTCGGTGACGTAGCCGCAGCGCGGCGCGAACAGGCAGCCGGCGGGCCGGTCGTGCACGCCGGGCACCACGCCGCTGATGGTGGCGAGGCGCCCCTCGGGCGCGGCGCGTTCGGGCAGTGCCGCGAGCAGCGCCTCGGTGTAGGGGTGCTGCGGCTGTGCGAAGAGGCGGTCGACGCGCTGGTGCTCCATCACCTGGCCCGCGTACATCACGGCGATGCGCTGCGCCATCTCGCTGACCACGCCCATGTTGTGCGTGATGAGCACCAGCGCCATGCCGCGCTCCTTCTGCAGGTCGCGCAGCAGGTCGAGGATCTGCGCCTGGATGGTCACGTCGAGCGCGGTGGTCGGCTCGTCGGCGATCAGCAGGCGCGGATTGCAGGCGATGGCCATCGCGATCATCACGCGCTGGTTCATGCCGCCCGAGAGCTGGTGCGGAAAGCTCCCCAGGCGCGAGGACGCGGCCGGAATGCCCACCTGCTCCAGCAGCTCGGTCGCGCGCTTCTTCGCTTCGCGCTTGTCGAGCTTCAGGTGCAGCCGCAGCGTTTCCATCAGCTGGAAGCCGATGGTGAAGCAAGGGTTGAGGCTGGTGGTCGGCTCCTGGAAGATCATCGCGACTTCCTTGCCGACCAGCGCACGGCGCGCCTTGTCGGAAATGCCGAGCAGGTCCTTGCCCGCGAAGCGCATGTGCTCCGCACGCACCCGGCCTGGAAAGCCGACGAGGCCCATCAGCGCCATCATGGTGACGCTCTTGCCGGAGCCCGATTCGCCGACGATGCCGAGCACCTCGCCCTCTTCGAGGCTGAGGCTCACGCCGTCTACCGCATGCAGCACGCCGCCTTGAGTCGGAAACTCGACGTGCAGGTCCTCTATTTCAAGCAAAGGCATATCAGTGACTCCGGCCCGAACGGCCTGTTCCAGGAACACCGCGGAACCGGCTTTGCCGGGCCGCTGGTGTTGCCCCCTGCAAGGGGGTAGGAGGCCACACGAAGTGGGCAAGCCTGGGGGTGTGCTTCATGCTAGCGTTTCAGCTTGGGGTCGAGCGCATCGCGCAGCCCGTCGCCCAGGAGATTGAATGCGAGCACGGCCGCCAGGATCGCCATTCCCGGGAAGGTGACGACCCACCACGCACGCAGCACGAACTCGCGCGCGTCGGCCAGCATGGTTCCCCACTCGGGCGACGGCGGCTGCGCCCCGAGGCCCAGGAAGCCGAGCGCCGCCGCGTCGAGGATGGCGGTGGAGATTCCGAGCGAGGCCTGCACGATCAGCGGCGCGGCGCAGTTGGGCAGCACCTCGCGGAACATCAGCCGCAGCGTGCCGGCGCCGCTCACGCGCGCGGCGGTGACGTAGTCGCGCGAGACCTCGGCGATGACGGCGGCGCGCGTGATGCGCACGTAGTGCGGCAGCACCACGATGGCCACCGCGAGCATCGCGTTGACGAGGCCCGGCCCGAGGATCGCGACGATCACGATGGCCAGCAGCAGGCTGGGCAGCGTGAGCACGATGTCCATCAGCCGCATGATCGCGATCTCGAGCACGCCGCGGAAGAAGCCCGCGATGAGCCCGAGCACCACGCCCGCGACCACCGACAGCGCCACCACCGCGACGCCGATCGAAAGCGACAGCCGCGCGCCGTACATGAGCCGCGAAAGAATGTCGCGGCCGATGGCGTCGGTGCCCAGCAGGTAGCTCATGGAGCCGCCCTTCTGCCACGCCGGCGGCTGCAGGAAGACGGCGCTGTTGGTCTCGTTCGGTGCGTGCGGCGCGATCCACGGCGCGAACAGCGCGACCAGCAGCAGCACGACGATGGTGGCGAGCCCGATGACCGCGCCGCGGTTGGCCGAGAAGGCCGTCCAGAATTCGCGCCAGGGGCCGGGGGGTGCGGTGCTCTTGCCCGCACCGTCGGAAACGGTGATCTGCGTGGTTGTCGCCATGGGGAAGCTCAGCGCCTGATGCGTGGGTTGATGACGCCGTACGCCACGTCTACGAGAAGGTTGACCACCATCACGATGCCGCCGAGCAGCAGCATGCCACCCTGCAGCACCGGGTAGTCACGCCGGCCGATGGCCTCGATGAGCCACTTGCCGACGCCGGGCCAGGAGAAGATGGTCTCGGTGAGGATCGCGCCCGTGAACAGCACGCCCACCTGCAGCCCGATGACCGTCACCACCGGAATGAGCGCGTTGCGCAGCGCATGCAGCCCCACCACGCGAAAGCGCGAAAGCCCCTTGGCACGCGCGGTGCGGATGTAGTCCTCGCCCAGCACCTCGAGCATGGCCGAGCGCGTCATGCGCGCGATGACCGCGAGCGGCACCGTGCCGAGCACCACGGCCGGCAGCACGAGGTGGTGCAGCGCCGACCAGAAGGCGTCGGTCTCGCCGGCGCGCAGCGCGTCGACAAGCAGGAAGCCGGTGTCGGGCTCCACGTAGTACTGCACCGCGATGCGGCCCGATACGGGCGTCCATCCGAGCTGCACCGAGAAGAACAGGATCAGCAGCAGCCCCCACCAGAAGATCGGCATCGAGTAGCCGGTGAGCGAGGTGGCCATCACGCCGTGGTCGAAGATGGAGTTGCGCCGCACCGCCGCGAGGATGCCCGCCGGCAGCCCGAGCAGCAGCGCGAAAAGAATGGCGCACACCGCGAGCTCGACCGTGGCCGGGAAGAGCGAGAGGAACTCGCTCATCACCGTGTCCTGCGTGATGAGCGACTTGCCGAGATCGCCGTGCAGCACGCGGGCGATGTAGATGCCGTACTGCACGATCACCGGCTTGTCGAAGCCGTAGGCGGTGCGCAGTTCGGCATGGCGCGCGGGGTCGATCCCGCGCTCGCCGGCCATGGTTTCAATGGGGTCGCCCGGCACGAGCCGGATGAGAAAGAAGGCGAGCAGTGTCATGCCGAAGAAGGTCGGCACCAACAGACTCAAACGGGTAAAGACAAACCTGAGCATCGACCCGCGAATATGCAAGATCGATGCCTCGGCCCCACCCGGGCCGAACCCTTACTCCAGCGCGTGCTCGCGCACTTACTTCTTGGTGTCGCGCAGCTCGCGGCGAAGGATCTTGCCGACCGGCGTCTTCGGCATGTCGGTACGAAACTCTACGATGCGCGGCTGCTTGTAACCCGTAAGGTTTGCTCTGCAGTATT
Organism: Variovorax sp. 278MFTsu5.1; assembly: GCF_048305045.1. Lineage (NCBI taxonomy): Bacteria > Pseudomonadati > Pseudomonadota > Betaproteobacteria > Burkholderiales > Comamonadaceae > Variovorax > Variovorax sp. 278MFTsu5.1. The sequence goes on along the minus strand of NZ_CP157622.1, from coordinate 616,809 downwards.
CGCGCACCTGCGCCTCCGTGAGCGAAGGGTCTTTCTTGACGATCACGAGCTTCACGGCCTCGCCCGTCTTGTCGTCGGGCACGCCGACCGCGGCGCACTCGAGCACGCCCGGAATGAGTGCGACCACATCCTCGACCTCGTTCGGGTACACGTTGAAACCCGACACCAGGATCATGTCCTTCTTGCGGTCGACCACCTTGAAGTAGCCGCGCTCGTCGACCACGCCGATGTCGCCGCTCTTGAAGTAGCCGTCGGCCGTCATGACCTTCGCGGTCTCGTCGGGGCGCTGCCAGTAGCCGGCCATCACCTGCGGGCCCTTGATGGCGATCTCGCCGCGCTCGCCGACGGGCACCTCGTTGCCGTCGTCGTCGAGCAGCCTGAGCCAGGTGCTCGGCAGCGGCAGGCCGATGGTGCCGGTGTAGGCCGTGCTGTTGGTCGGGTTGCAGGTGGCCGAGGGCGAGGTCTCGGAAAGGCCGTAGCCCTCGCAGATCGGGCAGCCCGTCTTCTCGAGCCAGAGCTTCGCCACCGCGGCCTGCACCGCCATGCCGCCGCCCACCGACACCTTCAGGTTCTTCCAGTTGACGGTGTTGAAGTCGGGGTGGTTCGCCAGCCCGTTGAAGAGCGTGTTGACGGCCGGGAAGCTGTGGATCGTGTGCTTCGACAGCTCCTTCAGCACGCCGGGAATGTCGCGCGGATTCGGGATAAGGATCAGCTTTCCGCCCGTGCGCATGCTCAGCATCATGCCGACCGTGAACGCGAAGATGTGATACAGCGGCAGAGCGCACACGCCGGTGGGCTGCTCGTTGGCCGGCACCTTGTTCATGACCGGCTCGTTCCACGCTTCGGACTGCAGCACGTTGGCGATCACGTTGCGATGCAGGAGCACAGCGCCCTTCGACACGCCGGTGGTGCCGCCGGTGTACTGCAACACGGCCACATCGTCGGGGCCGATGGCCACGGGCTTGAGCGCGACGCCCGCGCCCTTGTCGAGCGCGTCGTTGAAGCGCACCGTGCCCGGCAGGCTGAAGGTGGGCACCATCTTCTTGACGTTGCGCACCACGTAGTTGACGAGCGCGCCCTTGAGGAAGCCGAGGCGGTCGCCCATGGAGGCCAGCACGATGTGCTTGACCGGCGTGCTCGCGATGCATTGCTGCAGCGTGGTGCCGAAGTTCTCCATGATGACGATGGCCTTCGCGCCCGAATCCTTGAGCTGGTGCTCCAGTTCGCGCGGCGTGTACAGCGGATTGACGTTGACCAGGATGAGGCCGGCGCGCAGGATGCCCGCGACCGCAATGGGGTACTGCGGGCAATTGGGCATCATCACCGCCACGCGGTCGCCCTTGGCGAGGCCCAGGCTCTGCAGGTAGCCCGCGAACGACTTGCTCTGCCTGTCGGTCTCGCCGTAGCTGATGTCCTTGCCCATGAAGCTGTAGGCCGTGCGGTCGGCGTACTTCCTGAAGCTTTCCTCCATGAGCGCGACCAGCGAGGGGTACTGCGAGGCATCGACATCGGCAGGCACACCCTGCGGATAGCTGCTGAGCCAGGGACGATCGGTCATTGGATTTGTCTCCTCCGGGATTCGGACTGTTGAAAACGAAAACGGCGCACTTGATGGCGCCGCGAAGAACTCGTCCGCTGCGCGGACGGGGACCTTCGGCCTATTCGATGGCCTTGCCCATATCTTCCACTACTTTTTTGGCATCGCCAAAGACCATCATGGTCTTGTCCATGTAGAAGAGCTCGTTGTCCAGGCCGGCGTAGCCCGCGGCCATGGAGCGCTTGTTGACGATGACGGTCTTGGCCTTGTAGGCCTCCAGGATCGGCATGCCGTAGATCGGGCTGCCCTTGGTGTGCGCCGCAGGGTTCACCACGTCGTTGGCGCCCAGGATGATCGCCACGTCGGCCTGGCCGAACTCGCCGTTGATGTCCTCCATCTCGAACACCTGGTCGTACGGCACCTCGGCCTCGGCCAGCAGCACGTTCATGTGGCCGGGCATGCGGCCCGCCACCGGATGGATCGCGTACTTCACGGTCACGCCCTTCTCCACGAGCTTCTGCGCGAGTTCCTTCACCGCGTGCTGGGCACGCGCCACCGCAAGGCCGTAGCCCGGCACGATCACCACCGTCTCGGCATTGCCCAGCACGAAGGCCGCGTCGTCGGCGCTGCCGCTCTTCACCGGGCGCTGCTCCTTCGCGCCGCCCGTGGCTGCTGCGGCATCGCCGCCGAAGCCGCCCAGGATCACGTTGAAGAACGAGCGGTTCATGGCCTTGCACATGATGTAGCTCAGGATCGCGCCCGAGGAGCCCACCAGCGAGCCGGCCACGATCAGCATCGCGTTGTTCAGGCTGAAGCCGATGCCCGCGGCCGCCCAGCCCGAGTAGCTGTTGAGCATCGACACCACCACCGGCATGTCCGCGCCGCCGATCGGGATGATGATGAGCACGCCCATCACGAAGGCCAGCGCCAGCATCGCGAAGAAGGCCGGCCAGCTTTCAGTGAAGACGAACAGCAGGCCCAGGCCGATGGTCGCCAGGCCCAGCACGAGGTTGAGCATGTGCTGGCCCGCGAACTGCACGGGCGCGCCCTGGAACAGGCGGAACTTGTACTTGCCCGAGAGCTTGCCGAAGGCGATGACCGAGCCGCTGAAGGTGATGGCGCCGATGGCCGCTCCCAGGAAGAGCTCCAGCCGGTTGCCGCTCGGGATCGGATCGCCCTTGAGCGCGATGCCGAAGGCATGCGGCTCGGCCACGGCGGCCACCGCGATGAACACCGCCGCCAGGCCGATCATGCTGTGCATGAAAGCGACCAGCTCGGGCATCTTGGTCATCTCGACCTTGTTGGCCATGTAGGCGCCCAGGCCGCCGCCGACGACCAGCGCGACCAGCACGTAGCCCAGGCCGGCGAGGTTGCCGCTGGCGAGCTTGTAGATCAACGCTCCTGTGGTCAGCACGGCGATGGCCATGCCGGTCATGCCGAAGATGTTGCCGCGGATGGAGGTGGTGGGATGGCTCAGGCCCTTCAGGGCCTGGATGAAGCAGATGCTGGCGACGAGGTACAGCAGCGTGACGAGGTTCATGCTCACTTGGCAGCTCCCTCGGCGTTGGCTGCGGGTGCGGCCTTCTTGTCCTTCTTCTTGAACATTTCCAGCATGCGCCTCGTGACGAGGAAGCCGCCGAAGACGTTCACCGCGGCCAGGGCCACGGCCAGCACGCCCATGGTCTTGCCCAGGGGCGTGTCGGTGAGCGCGGCCGCCAGCATGGCGCCCACGATCACGATGGCCGAGATGGCGTTGGTCACCGCCATCAGCGGCGTATGCAGCGCGGGCGTGACGGTCCACACGACGTGGTAGCCCACGTAGATGGCCAGCACGAAGATGATCAGGTTGATGACTGTGTGAGAGACGATGTCCATGTTCTTCTCCTCGACGGGCGTTGCTTGTTGCGTTACTTCTTCGTGACCTGGCCGTCGTGGGTCACGCGGCAGGCGGCGACGATGTCGTCCTCGAGGTCGATCTTCAGCGCGCCCTCCTTGGTGACGATGAGCTTGAGGAAGTCGAGCACGTTGCGCGCATACAGCGCCGAGGCGTCGGCCGCCACGAGCGCGGCGAGGTTCGTTTCCCCGACGATGGTCACGCCGTGCTTCACGACGGTCTTGTCGGCTTCGGACAGCGGGCAGTTGCCGCCCACCCCATCCGGGCCTTTACCGGCGGCGATGTCGACGATGACGGAACCCGGCTTCATGGACTTGACCATGTCCTCGGTGATGAGGGTCGGCGCGGCGCGCCCCGGAATGAGCGCGGTGCTGATGACCACGTCGGCCAGCGCCACGCGCTTGGCGACCTCGGCCTGCTGTCGGCTGAGCCAGCTCGCGGGCATCGGCCGCGCGTAGCCGCCGACACCTTCGGCCGCGTCTTTCTCTTCCTGGGTCTCGTAGGGCACCTCGATGAACTTGCCGCCCAGCGACTCGATCTGCTCCTTGACGCTGGGGCGCACGTCGGACGCCTCGATGACGGCGCCCAGGCGCTTGGCGGTGGCGATGGCCTGCAGGCCCGCCACGCCCACGCCGAGGATGACGACGCGCGCGGCCTTCACCGTGCCGGCTGCCGTCATGAGCATGGGGAAGAAGCGCTGGTACTTGTCGGCCGCGATCATCACGGCCTTGTAGCCGGCGATGTTGGCCTGCGAGGAGAGCACGTCCATGCTCTGGGCGCGGGTGGTGCGGGGGGCGGCCTCGAGCGCGAAGCCGGTGACGCCGGCGGCGGCCAGGCGCTGCAGGCCGGCCGCGTCGAAGGGGTTGAGCATGCCGATCACGACGGCGCCGGACTTCAGCAGCGCGGTCTCGGCCTCGGTGGGCGTGCGCACCTTCAGGACCATGTCGGCGGAGAAGGCGCCTGCCTGGTCGGTGATCTCCGCGCCTGCGGCCTGGTAGGCCGCATCGGTGGCGCTGGCGGCCACGCCCGCTCCCGACTGCACCCTTACGGTATGCCCGGAGGCCACCAGTTTCTTCACCGTCTCAGGTGTAACAGCCACGCGGGTTTCGCCTGCCAGTGTCTCGGCGGGCACGCCTATCAGCATAGAGATCTCCTCAGAGCAAGGGGCACAGGGGGAATGTGCCGGCAGCTTACAGCAAGATTACAGCCGATCGCTGTCGCCGGAGCGCTCTGTCGTTTTCATCCCAAAGCGTTGAGGAGCTTATGGATACTATAACTTCAGCTATTCAATTGATAGCGAATTCGGGTATTCGATAGAAGCGGCCGGCAAAGAAATGAACACCTTTGATTTACATTCCATGCGGTTTGCTACGGCGACGGCATGGACGGGAACCGGAAGAGGTTCGCCGACCGAAATCCCCATTTGTATCCAACTGCATTCAACTTCGTTAACAAGCCCTCAGAAATCGGCGAATTGCGTGCATTAGTTGCAATTCCAAAAACTTTACCTTAGTCGCAGATAGATACACTTCCCCTCATCAATCGCCAGTTCACGGAAGCTGACGAAGGGAGGAAAAAAGGGGCTCGAATGCGAATCGCGGTACTCGACGACGGTGTTGATCAGATCAAGCAGATCAATCGAACCATGACTGCACTCGAACACGAGTGCCACCCGTACACGGAAGGAAGGGCGCTGCTGCAGGCCATGCGCCGCCAGACCTTCGACCTGCTGATACTCGGCTGGAATCTTCCCGACATGAAGGGCTCGGAGGTGGTGGCGACCATCCGCCGGGATCTCAACAGCCGCCTTCCCATTCTTTTCGTCTCCGACAAGCCCGGCGAGGCCGACATGGTCGAGGGCCTCAATGCTGGCGCCGACGACTTCATGGCCAAGCCCGCCCGCGCCGGCGAGCTCGAAGCCCGCGTCAATGCGCTGCTGCGCCGCTCCTACCCGGCCCAGCACGAAAACGAGCTGATCTTCGGCCCCTACCACTTCTATCCACCTTCGCGCGTGCTCAAGGTGCGTGGCGTACAGGTCGAACTGAAGAATCGGGAATACGAGCTCGCACTCTTCCTGTTCCAGAACCTCGGCCGCCTGCTTTCGCGCGAGCATCTGCACGAGGCCGTCTGGGGTCTGGGCATCGAGGCGTTGTCGCGCTCGCTCGACACCCACATCTCCCGCCTGCGGACCAAGCTCGACCTGCGCCCGGCCAACGGCTTCCTGCTGCTGGCCATCTACGGGCTGGGCTACCGGCTCGAAACCATCGAGGCCGACGCGCTGCCTGGAGTGGTCGGCGCGCGCTGAGCCCGGAATTCCGGGCGAGCTACAGTAGTCTCTCCAACGGCCTGCGCCCTGCGCGCGCCGCACCAAGGAACGAGACGAATGAATCCGATGATCCGGCTGCTGCTCGCCGCCGCATTGCTCTGGAGCTGGCTGGGGCCCGCCACCGCGGAAGAGGTCGAAGCAAGCGACATGGTGCGCGGCGGCCTGATGGCGATCCAGATGATCGACCAGGGCCGCGCCGCCGAACTCTGGGACGGCGCCACGCCGGCGACCCGCAATCGCGTGACGCGCGCCGACTTCACCAGCCAGATCAGCCGAAGCCGGGCGCCCATCGGCGTGCCCCAGATGCGCACCTGGGTCGCGGTCAACCGACAGGTCGTCGCCGACGCTGATGCCGGCATTGCTGGCCGGTACATCAGCATCGAATATGAAACCCGCTTCACGGGCAAGCCTGACAGGACCGTCCGGGAACTCGTCAGTTTCCACCTGGACCAGGACCGCGTCTGGCGTTTCAGCGGCTATGTATTGAAATAAAAGGCCAAACGATGCCCACTCCACGCTGGAAGCCCAATGTCACCGTCGCCGCGGTGATCGAGCGCGACGGGCGCTTCCTGCTGGTCGAGGAGCAGACTCCCGACGGCCTGCGCCTCAACACGCCGGCAGGCCATCTCGACCCCGGCGAATCACCCGCCGAAGGCTGCGCCCGCGAGACCCTGGAAGAAACTGCCCATCATTTCATGCCAACTGCGCTCATCGGCATCTACATGGCACGTTCCCGTCCGCTCGCGGAGGGCGGCGAAGACATCACCTACATGCGCTTTGCTTTCATGGGCACGCTTGGCGGGTTCGAGGAAGGCCGCCCGCTCGACAAAGGCATCGTTCGCACCGTCTGGATGACGGCCGACGAGATCCGCGCGAGCGTCGCGCGGCACCGCAGCCCGTTGCTGCTGCAGTGCGTGGAAGACCATCTGGCCGGCAAGCGATACCCGCTCGACCTGATCCACGTCGACGAATCGGTGCGGTCAGTGCCCTGAGTTGAAAAGCTTCGTCAGACGATGACGCCGCCGCCAAGGCAGCGTTCACCGTCATAGAGCACGGCCGACTGCCCCGGCGTCACCGCCCACTGCGCGTCGCCGAAGCGCAGTCCGAAGGCGGCCGGATTCACGCCGCCCTCCACCGCCTCCATCTCGCAAGCCGCATCGGCCTGCCGATAGCGCGCCTTGGAACCGTAAGCGCCCGGCACCGGCGCCTCGCCGGAAATCCAGCTCGCGTCGTCCGCCTTCAGCTCCGACGACAGCAGCCAGGGATGGTCGTGCCCCTGCACCACCCACAGCGTGTTCTTCTCGACGTCCTTGCGCGCCACGAACCATGGCGAATGGTCGCCCGAGCCGCGCTGCGCGCCCTTTTCCTTCACGCCGCCGATGCCCAGCCCCTGCCGCTGCCCCAGCGTGTAGAAGCTCAGCCCCTGGTGCTCGCCCAGCTTGCGGCCGCGGTCGTCCTTGATGGGACCCGGTTCCTTGGAGATGTAGCGGTTCAGGAATTCGCGGAACGGCCGCTCGCCGATGAAGCAGATGCCGGTCGAGTCCTTCTTCTTCGCATTGGGCAGGCCGATTTCCTCGGCGATGCGGCGCACCTCGGTCTTGTGCAGCTCGCCCACCGGGAACATCGTCTTCGACAGCTGCGCCTGGTTCAGGCGGTGCAGGAAGTAGCTCTGGTCCTTCGCCGGATCGAGCCCCTTGAGCAGCTCGTGCCTGCCGGTGGCCTCGTTCAGCCGCACGCGGGCGTAGTGCCCGGTGGCGATCTTCTCGGCGCCCAGGCGCATGGCGTGGTCGAGGAAGGCCTTGAACTTGATCTCGGCGTTGCACAGCACGTCGGGGTTGGGCGTGCGGCCGGCCTTGTACTCGCGCAGGAACTCGGCGAACACGCGGTCCTTGTAGTCAGCCGCGAAGTTGACGTGCTCGATCTCGATGCCCAGCACGTCGGCCACGCTGGCGGCGTCCACGAAGTCGATGTTCGACGAGCAGTATTCGCTGTCGTCGTCGTCTTCCCAGTTCTTCATGAAGATGCCGACCACCTCGTGCCCCTGCTGCTTGAGCAGGTGCGCCGTCACCGCGGAGTCCACTCCGCCGCTCAGTCCCACAACGATCCGATGCTTTGCCATAAGCCCCCTATTGTCCCAGCCCCGCGCAAGGGGCTTCCGGCGTGTGGGAAATCGGGAAAACCCGTGTCGCCGGTTTGTCAGCGTCCCGGTCCGCGACGCGAGGGCCGGCGCTACAGTGATTCCGGACGAAGGCGGCAGCAAGACCCGCCACGCCATTCACGAGACAACCGAAAGCAAGCGGAGACAAGACGCATGGCCACACCTTCCACCGCCGCGAATGCCGGCGACACCCTCCCCTGGACACGCGCCTACCCCGAGGGCATGCGCTGGGACGCCGAACTGCCCGTGAAGCCGGTGCAGCAGATGCTCGACGAGGCCGTCGAGCGCTGGCCCGAGCGTTCCGCCGTCGAGTTCATGGGCCAGGTCATCACCTACCGCGAGCTCGGCGCCGCCGTCGAGCGCGCCGCCAAGGGCCTGCAGGACCTGGGCGTGAAACCCGGCGTGCACGTCGGCCTCTATCTGCCGAACACGCCGCACTACCCGATCGCCTTCTTCGCGGTGCTCAAGGCCGGCGGCACGGTGGTCAATTATTCGCCGCTGGACGCCGAGCGCGTGCTGGCCCACAAGATCGAGGACAGCCGCACCGACATCCTCGTCACGCTAGACCTCGTCAACCTCTACCCGCAGATGGCGCGCCTGCTCGACAACTCGCGCCTGAAGAAGCTGGTGGTCGGCAGCCTCGGCGACTATGGCGCCATGGGCGACAAGGTGCAGGCCCAGCTGCAGGGCGCCGGCCAGATCGCCCCCGTGCCCGTCGACGACCGCCATGTGCGCTTCACCGACCTACTCAAGAGCGAAGGCACGCACAAGACCTATCCGCCGGGGGACCTCACGGAAGAGATCGTGGTGCTGCAATACACCGGTGGCACCACCGGCCTGCCCAAGGGCGCGATGCTCACCCACGCCAACCTCACGTCGGCCTCGGCGCAGTACTACGAGTCGACCCGCGGCGAGCCGCCGATCCTGGAGGAAGGCAAGGAGCGCTTCCTGGTGGTGCTGCCGCTCTTCCACATCTTCGCGCTCAGCGCAGCGATGCTGCTCGGCGTGCGCCTGGGCGCGGCGCTGGTGCTGCACACGCGCTTCGATGTCGATGCGGTGATGAACGAGCTCGCTGCCAGCCGCATCAGCGTGTTCCCCGGTGTTCCGACGATGTACACCGCGATCCTTTCGCACCCCAAGGCCAGGGAGATGGACCTGCGCTCGCTCAAGTTCTGCGGCTCGGGCGGCGCGCCGCTGCCGGTGGAGGTGGAGCAGCGCTTCTTCGAGCTCACAGGCTGCCATCTCAACGAAGGCTGGGGCATGACCGAGACCTCGCCCGTGGGCACCTTCACGCCCGCGCGCGGCCTTCGCAAGGCCGGTTCGTGCGGCATGCCGCTGCCGCAGGTGCGCATCAAGCTGGTGAGCCTGGACGATCCGTCGAGGGACATCACCGCCTTCGGCGAGGCGGGCGAGCTCTGCATCAAGGGCCCGAACGTGATGAAGGGCTACTGGAACAACCCCAAGGCCACGGCCGATTCGATGACGCCCGACGGCTACTTCCGCAGCGGCGACGTCGCGAAGATGGATGCCGACGGCTACCTCTACATCGTCGACCGCACCAAGGACATGCTGCTGTGCGGCGGCTACAACGTCTATCCGCGCGTGCTGGAGGAGGCGGTGTACGAGCACCCCTCGGTGGCCGAGGTCTGCGTGATCGGCATCCCCGACGAATACCGCGGCCAGTCGCCCAAGGCCTTCGTGAAGCTCAAGGAAGGCGCGCCCGAATTGACGCTCGACGCGCTGAAAGCCTTCCTGAAGGACCGCCTAGGCAAGCACGAGATGATCGGCGCGCTGGAGATCCGCGCCGAGCTGCCCAAGACGCCCGTGGGCAAGCTCTCGAAGAAGGACCTCGTCGACGAGGAAGCCCGTAAGCGGGCCTAGCCGCGGCTACTGCTGCTGGCCGAACGCACCGGCCAGCAGCTCGTAGGAGCGCAGCCGGGCCGCGTGGTCGAACACCTGCGAGGTGATCATGAGCTCGTCGGCGCCGGTGCGCGCGACGAAGGCTTCCACGCCCTTCTTCACCGTCTCGACCGAACCCACTGCCGAGCACGACAGCACCGAGTCGAGCAGCGCGTTCTCCGCCGGCCCGACCTTCTGGCGGTAGCCCTCCACCGGCGGCGGCAGGCGCCCCGGACGGCCGCTGCGCAGGTTCACGAAGGCCTGCTGCCATGAGGTGGCGCGGAACTCGGCCTCTTCGTCGGTGTCGGCCGCGAACACGTTGAAGCCCAGCATCACGTACGGCTTCTGCAGCTGGGCAGATGGCCTGAAGGTCTCGCGGTAGATCTGGATGGCCTGCATGATCTGCTGCGGCGCGAAGTGGGAGGCGAAGGCATAGGGCAGCCCCAGGTGCGCCGCGAGCTGCGCGCCGAAGGTGCTGGAGCCCAGGATCCACACCGGCACCTCCAGCCCCGCGCCGGGCACGGCGCGCACCGGCTGCTGCGGATTCTTCGACATGAAGTCCATCAGCTCGATCACGTCCTGCGGGAACTGGTCGGCGTCCGACTCCAGGTTGCGCCGCAGGGCCCTCGCGGTGCGCTGGTCGGAACCCGGCGCGCGTCCCAGGCCGAGGTCGACACGCCCGGGGTAGAGCGACTCCAGCGTACCGAACTGCTCGGCGATCACCAGCGGCGAGTGGTTCGGCAGCATCACGCCGCCGGCGCCGATGCGGATGGTGGAAGTGCCCGCCCCCACGTAGGCCAGCAGCACGGCGGTGGCCGCGCTCGCGATGCCCGGCATGCCGTGGTGCTCGGCCAGCCAGTAGCGCGTGTAGCCCAGTTTCTCGCCATGCTGCGCCAGCGAGAGCGAGTTGCGGAACGACTGCGCGGCGTCGCTGCCCTCGGTGATCGGGGAAAGGTCGAGGATGGAGAACGGAATCATGGGCGCGATCATGGCGCGAACCGCCCAATTCCGTCGCCCCAGGGGCTATTCGGTTTGGTATAGCGTGGTCACGCTCGCGAAGTCGCGGCCGTTCTGCTCCACGCTCGCCTGGAAGGGCACGCTCTCGCCCGGCGCGATGGCCGGCAGGTTGTCCACCAGCTTGAAGCCCGTGAGCTGCCCGTTGCGGTCGCGCAGGCTCACCCACAGCCGTACCTTGCCGACGATGCCCGTGCCCGAATTCTTCACGCTGCCGCTGACCACCACGTACTTGTACGAAAAGCGCTGGCTGAAGTTGAGCAGCACGCTGCCGATTTCGGCCTTGGTGCCCGTCACCTTCACCTCCAGCGGCTTGCGCGGGCCGGGCAGCGCCGCGCGGCGCATCGGCTTCCATTCGATGCGCGTGTCGGTGATGCGCTCCATGTCCTGCGGCTCCAGGTAGATGGGAAAGCGCTCGCCGGGATACAGGTAGGCCAGCCCCGAGATCGTGGTCGTGCCGTGCGCCTTGCTGCCGCTGAAGCGCGAGATCACGCCGCCCGGCGCGAGCACCACGGCATCGGTGCTGCGGTTGACCAGTTCGCCCAGGAAGAGCCGCTGCTGGATGTTGTTGCGCCCGTCCACCAGCGGCAGCAGCTCGAGCAGCTTGTCGTCGAAGCGCTCGCTGTCGTCGGCCAGCAGGTCGTCGGTGCCCAGGCGCAGTTCGGGGTTGAAGCTTTCCGGGCCGCCCGCGGTGCGGATCACGCGGTCGGCATTGAGCACCGGCGTGCGCCCGCCCGAGGCCTCGACGGTGCTGTAGCCGATGCGGTAGTCCCACGCCGCGATGGCTGCCGCGCGGCCGAAGCGCGCGATGCTCACGTCCACCGAGGTGCGTGCGCCGGGCTGGATCTCGTTGGCCTGCCCATAGCCGTGGCCGAAGCCGATCACCTGCCCCGCGTCGTCGTACAGCGTCGCCAGCACCTCGAAGCCGCCGAGCACGGTGGCGTCCTTGCGGTCGTTGACGATGCGGCCCACCAGCCGGACGCGGTCGCCCTGCTGCACCAGCCGCACGCGCGAGAACGCCATTCGCGGCCCCTTCACCGCGCTGTAGGGCTCGGCCAGCTTCTGCACGCGCAGCTCCTGGCGCGTCACGTTCTTGCCGCTGGGCATGTCGATCAGCGCGGGGGCGCTCTCGCCGGGCTCCAGCACGGCCACGGGCAGCATCTCGCTGCGCTCGTCGAGCTTGCTCTCGCCGTCGAAGTACACGGCGCGGATTCCGGCGCGCGACAGCGGCTTGCCGGTTTCGTTGCGCGCCACCACCAGCAGCTTGGGGCTGGCAGAGCTGCCGCTGCCCACGAGCACCTGGCGCGGCTCGTCGAGCTTGAGTCCGTCGACGGGAATGGTGCGGTCGACCGCAGCCACCACACGCTGCGAGCCCGATGCAGCGCGCGTGTCGGCATTGCGGCTGCCGAGGAACACGCCCACCACGCTGAAGAGCAGCACCGCGCCCACCGCAATGCCCACACCGATGCCGACCTTGCGCATCATGAGCGCCTGCCTGCGCGCCTCCTCGGCCGCGAGCCGGCGGCCGGCCTCGTTCTTCACCTGGTTGAGCACGCGCTCCAGCCGGTCGGAGACGTTGTCTTCCACCAGCGTGACGGAGCCGCAGTGCTCGCAGGTGTATTCGTTGAGGCCCGTGCGCTTGAGCACGCTGCTGCCGCACTCGCCGCACTTGAGCGTCTGGAGATCGATGGTCATGTCTGAAATGCTGCTCCCGTTTTTCTTTTGCCGCGGTCCCCGCGGCTCTCTACCAGTCGAAGAGGTCCGCGAGATCGTCGGCCCGGCCTGCGCCGACCAGCGGCGCGAGCCGCTCGATCAGGCGCGCGCGGTGCAGCGGGTTGACCGAGAAGTCGTCCATGAAGATGTCGTCGCCCGCCTCGTCCCACACCTGGCCGATGGTGCCGAGGCACGCGGCCATTTCGAAGATGTCTGCGAAGAGCGGCCCGTCGTCTTCCCACGCGCCCGCGCCATGCCGGGCGAACTGTATCGCGCCGCTGCGCAGGTCGAAGATGAAAGGATCGGCGCCCTGGTCGGCCACCACCAGCCAGTGGTCGGGCCATGAAGCGAGGCGTTCGCCGGTGATGCCATGCCAGCGATAGCCGGCTTGCTGCGACCACAGGCGCGCCAACGGAGGAATGCTGAACGGGTTGCCCGCGGTGGATACGGTGAGGCCCGCGTGGCCCACGCGCTCGTTGACCCAGTTGCCCAGCGGGCCGACCTGCTCGTAGAAGGCCGAGATGGCTTCTGGCAGCGGGATCTCGCCGTGCCAGTGGTCGGCGGCGAGCTGCGGCGCCAGCGCGCCGTGCGGAGCCAGTGCCGCGCGAGCCTGTTCTGTCGATGCCACCCGTGTTCCTCTTCGTTCAGGAAGCGCAGGCCGCACGCAGCGCGGTGCGAAGGACCTCCACGTCGCCGGGCGCGATCTCGCGCACGCCGCTCGGAGCGCCAAGGCCGCAGGCCGTCGATGCGACGACCGGAACGCCCGCTGCCACGGCCCGCAGCAGCGCGCGCGGTGCGTGCTCCACATGCGCGGGCAGCACCACCACATCGGCGCCGGCCAGCCAGTCGCCCTGCCAGTTCATGTGCTCGACGTGGCCGATGCCCTGCCAGAGCCGCGCATCGTCCGAGGCCGAGCCCAGCACACGCAGGCGGCACGGCCAGCCTTGCAGCGCCGCGGCGAGTTCGCGCGCGCCCTTGCGTGCCAGCGCGCTCGCGGCGAAGACGACGAGCGGAAGGTTTGGATTCGTGCGGGCAACGGCCTTGGCCCGAGGCAGCGCCCATTCCAGCTTCCGCAGCACCGCCAGCGGAGCCAGCGCCGCCAATTGCCGTGCAACTTCGGCATGCGGCGTGACGATGACCGAAGCGCGGGCCAGCGCCATCGACTCCGCACGCACCAGCGAAGGATCGGCACGGAAGTCGCGCAGGGTGGCGTCGTCGGGCCAGCGGCGGGAGGCCTCGTCCAGCCGCTGCTCGATCTCCGCCATCGGCAGCGCGCTGGCCAGCACGACGACGTTGCGGCCATCGAGCGCCCCAAGGCGCTGCAGGTGCGGCAGCAGCGACTGCTCGACCACCAGCTGCGTGTGCTGCGGCTTCAGCCGAGCCGCGAAGGCCTGCGCGAGCCAGCGCTGGCCGTCGATCAGGCTGGCCTGCCGCCGTCCCGCCTGCCGCGCCCACAGCCGCAGCCACAGCGCACGGCGCAGGCTCGTGGCCCACGGTGCTTGTGAAGCCGCGGCCGCCGGCTCGCGATGCCAGCCCGTCGCGCTGCGGCGCCAGAAGGCGAGCCGCATCGGCACCGGCTGCATGCGCTGCGCGCGTGGATGCTCTTCGCGCAGGTAGCGCGCGAACTCCGGCGTCCATGCGTCGAGCAGCGCGACGGTGAGCCCCTGCGGCCCCACATCGACCTGCGGACGATGGCGGAAGCAGGCGGTCTGGTCGCAGCTGAGGCAGCCGCGCGCCACCGGCAATGCGGCTGCGGTTTCTTCGTTCGCGCGGCGCATGGTGACGGGCACAAATGGCGCAGAAGATGCACCACGGCTGCGGATGCGCAGCACCAGTTCCGCCCCGGTCAGCTCCACTTCGAGCCGCCATGCATGCCTGGCGCGCACCTTGAGATCGATGTAGTTCCAGAACACGGTCGCATCGACGGCATCCGAGCCCGGCTCGCCGGCCTGTTCGATGCGCGCCGTGTGCCCGTGCCGCTCCACCAGCTCGAAGCCCGCGCGCGACGCCACGGTGGCGAGCGCATTCGACAGCTGGCACAGCCCGCCAGCCAGCGTCGGCACCACGCAGCCGCCGCGCAGCTCGCGGCCCTGCACGAAGCCGCGCCATGCGCCCGGCCTGCCCAGCTGGCGCCAGAAGCTCAGCACCTCACCGGCCGGGACCTCGACCGCGTCGAAGGCATTGCGCGCGACGCGCAGGTTCTGCACCTTGCCGGCCACGAGCGGAAATTCGTCCGCGCGGCCGTCGGTCCACAGGGGCGTGCGGTATTGGGCGAGCACGGGCGCATCGGCCAGTGCGTGGCTTGTGCCGGCGGTCCACCGGCGGGCCGATGGCCGCAGCGTCTCGCGCAGCGCGTGGGCCGTGGCCAGCAGCCGCGAGCGCAGCCAGAAGTCGATCGCGTCGATGCGGCGCGGCGGCTGCCAGGCCTGCACGCTCACGCGGAGGGGCCTCGCTTGCGCCATTGGCCGAGGTCGGCTTCGATGCGCTCCTCGATGCTGCCGCTCCACTGCACGCCGAAGCCGGCCGCGCGCAGCAGCTCGACGATGCGGCGGCCCACGGCCATGGTGTTGGCTTCGCGCTGCTCGATCTCGGGAATCATCCCGCCGCTGAAAGCCAGGTGGAGGCGGCCGGTGCGCACCGCCCGTTCGAGATCCTGTGCGTGATAGAAGCAGCAGCCGCGAATGCCCGAGTCCATGCGGCCGGCGGCGCGCCATTGCTCGCGCACGTCGTCGTGGCCGTCGGCCAGCGTGTTGCCCGCGCGGTGCAGCGCAATGATCTTCTCGCTGCGCAGTTGCTCGAACACGGCTTCGAGCCGGTCGTATTCGGTCTGTTCGGGCCAGCCGGCCTCGGCGGCGCGCTTGGCGGCGCATGCGCTCGCGGCCTCGGCCTTGACCCAGGCGCGGTCCTCGTAGGTGATCTCGTCGGGATCGAGGTACTCGTCGGTGATCATCCACTCGACATCGGCATCGGGATGGAAGCCGCTCCACACCAGGTCGTGGATGCGTCCGCGCGTGTCTTCTGGGTCGAGAGTAAGTGCCATGCGTGTTGTGCTGCCGCCTCGGCGGCAACGGGTCATGCTTTCTTTTTTCCTGGCGGAAGCGTGCTGGTATTTTCACCCGGGCGCACCACCATGGCGCAGTAATGCGAAAGCATGATGTCCTGGGCCACCCTTTCGCACCGCACCATCATGAAGGATGCCTCAGGGCAAGGCAATGCGCCTTTAGGCGAAGGCTGCCCGGCCGGATGGCCTGCGCTGCGCGACTGGCTATGCTCGTCGGCTCTTCATGCCCCAGCCCTCCTTTCCAGCCCCGCCGTTCGACGCACAGTCGCCCACCGCGTGGACCTCCGCCATGCCGCAGGCCACGGAGCGCGCGTCGAAGCCGGCCGCCGACTGGCTGGCGTGGCTGGTCGCGCTGGCGGTGCTGGTCTTCATGGCGGTGTTCGGCCTGCAGGCGATGCGCTGGTCGCTGGCAGGCGGCTGGCATTGGCTCTGGATGCTGGTGGGGCTGCCGTTCTTCGGCGTCTTCTCTGTGCTGGCCGTGACGGCCGTCGCCACGAGGCTGCGCGAGCGCCGCCGGGTGCGGGTGGCGCTGGAGAACATGTCGCTGGAGCGCGGGGAAGGCTTGCGCGTCGGCGAGCCGCTGGAGCTGCGCCTGCGCGCAACGGTACCCGCTGCGCAGGAAGGCGAGCGCACGGTGGCGCCGCAGCGCATCGCCATGCGACTGATGCTGCACCGCACGCTCGATGCTGTTGGCGAATGCTGCTGCGAGGCCATCGCCTCGCGCGAGGAAACGCGTGACGGCCGGCTGCTCTACGAGTGCGAACTGCGCGCAGACCCCGGGCTCGACGCCCCGCAGTGGTCGGTCGAACTGCGCGACGCGGCTGACGACACCGGCGCGCCCATCCTCACCGCCGCGCTGCGGCGGCTGCCCGCGCGCTGATCCTGAACACAGACGAAAAAAGGCCGGGCCATGCATTCCGCATGGCCCGGCCTTCTGTCTGTCTTCAGCTCTGCAGCGGATTACAGCGGCAGTGCGTCGCCGTGAGCGGCAGCGCGGGCTGCGGCGCGAACCGCGGCGCGGTCCACAGAGCTGGCCACGATCGGGGCCACGCCGGACGAAGCGCCTTCAGCGTACGGGTCACCGCTGCGAGCGGCAGCCACGGCTTCGGCGCGAACGGCGGAACGGCTGGCCGTCGACACGATCGCCTGGGCAGGGCCGGCGTTGGCACCGGTGGCGTACGGGTTGGCGCTGTGCGCGGCAACCACGGCCTGGCCGGCGACATCGGCGCGGCTGGCGGCCGAGGTCAGCTGGTGCACGCCTTCATAGGTTTCGGCGTGGGCAACGCCGGCGGCGGCCAGCAGGGCGAGAGAAACGGCGGAGAGGAGCTTCGAGGCGGTCATTTGGATGGGTCCTTCAATTGGTTCGGTTCTGGTTCTTGGTCTGGATCAGCTGAAGGGCTGGTCCATGGGAAGAATTGTGCGCCGTTATCTAAGTAAAAACCCTTAGACAATGGAACCGCGGTGTTCACGCCACGGAAACAATCGATCGCCAGGAACGCAGATCACCGCCTGTCGTAGAGTCCCCGCATGAGCGACCCGGCCCCCGCCCTTTCACCGATTTCGTCCCCCTGGGGCAACCCCGGGACGGTGTTCGACCGGCTCGCGGGCGAATGGAGCCTGCGGCGCAACATCGAGGGCCAGGCCACGATGAGCGGCGTCGCCTCCTTCACGCCGCTCCAAACGGCCGACATGCTGAAGTACCGCGAGGAAGGCCGCATCCGCCTGGCCGACGGCAAGGAGTTCGACGGGCACCGCGAATACGTCTTCGAGCGTGCGCCGAACGGCTTCGTCGTGCACTTCGCCGAAACGCCGCCGCGCCTCTTCCACGCCATCGCCATCGTGCGCGACGGCGATCTGCTCGCCGGATCGGCCACGCACCTGTGCACGCCCGACACCTACGACAGCAGCTACCGCTTCCTGCCCGACGGCTCCTTCGGCATCCGCCACGTGGTACACGGCCCGCGCAAGGACTACCTCTCGGACACGGTCTTCAGCCGCCTGGGCTGAACGAGGCCATTCAGTCGCGGTCCAGCCGCCAGCCCGGCATGCCGCGCATCACCGTCTGCACGAGCATCGCGCAGATGCCGCACTTGATGAGGTCGCCCGGAATGAACACCAGCATGGCCAGCGCAGCCTGCGACAGCGACATGTGCGCGATCAACGAGAGCCCGACGATGCCGAAGGCGTAGACCACGCCGATCCCGCCGACCAGCGCCGAGAGGAAGGCAGCCGCCAGCAGTGGAAGGCCCGTCGCGCCGCCGATGCGGCGCACGGCCAGGCGCATCAGCAGGCCGCAGGCGAAGGCGCCGAACATCCAGCCGAACAGGAAGCCGCCGGCCGGCGCCACGAACACGCTCAAGCCGCCACGGCCGCCGGGCAAGAGCGGCAGCCCCAGCGCCACCGCCAGCAGGAACAGCGCGATGGCCAGGAAGCCCCGGCGAGGCCCGAGCAGGCAACCGGCGAGCATCACACCCAGCGACTGCAGCGTGATCGGCACGCCGAAAGGCAGGTCGATCTTGGGGATCAGGCCGAACACCGCCATCAGCGCCGCGAAGAGCGCGATGTACGCCAGCGAACGGGAGGAAGCGAGGGAGCCTGAAGTGGTGGTCATGGCGATGGCAATCGAGAAGAAGAAAAAAAACGAAAAAATGGCTCAGCGCCCGAGCCGTGCGGCCAACGCATCGGCCACGCGCTCGGCCGTCTGCAGCGTGCGGATGGTCAGCGGCGCCAGCAGCCGCAGCCCGCCGCCATGGCCCGAGCGCGCGCGGTAGGCGTCGTCCAGGCGCTGCCACTGCACATAGAAATTTTCGGCGAAGCGCAGCATCAGGCCAAGGCCGAGCGCGATGCGCTCCGTGGGCACGCCGAAGCGCTGCAGCGGATGCAGCACGGCTTCGAGCACCGCCAGCAGGTCCTCGAAGCGCGTGGTGAGCGTGAGCATGAGCGCGAGCGTGGCCGCGCTGGCCAGCCGCAGCGCACTCGCCACGCCGAGCAGCGTGGTGCCCATTGCCCAGTGGAAGCCGACGATCAGCCCGCCCGCGATGGCCACGCCGAGCAGCATGCGTATGCGCCGCCACGCCGGCCGGCCGAGCGACGCGAACCCCAGCAGCACCACCGCGCAGGCCACCGCCAGATAGACAGGCCGCTCGACCAGCACCAGCAGAGTGCCGCACATCGACAGCACCGCGAGCTTCACCCACGCCGCAATCGCATGCAGCCACGTCGGCTGTTCCGAATAGAGGCTACGCATGGCGCCCCCGCTCGGCCGCCGCACGCTCGCGCACGTCTTCGGCATAGGCTTCGCAGATCTCCCGGCCCGGCCCGTCGGCGCGCACCCTGCCCTGCTCGAGCCACAGCACGCGCTCGAAGTCGTACACATGCTCCAGCAGGTGCGTGGACACGAGGATCTGGTGATCGCTCTCCTGCAGCTGCGCGGCCAGGCGCGCCTGGCTCAGCAGGTCGAGGCTGGCGAAGGGCTCGTCGAGCAGCAGCGTGGCCGGCTCGCTGATCTGCAGGGCGAGCAGGCACACCTGCTGGCGCTGGCCCTGGCTCAGCTCGCCCACCGCGCGCCCGGCCCAGGCTTCGAGCCCGCGCCGCGCAAGGAAGTCGCGCGCCTGCTGACGCGCTGCCTGCCGCGTCTCGCCGCGCGCGGTGAGGCTGAAGGCCAGTTCCTCGGCCACGGTCGGGAAGATGATCTGGTCGTCGGGGTTCTGGAACATCAGCCCGACATGCTTCGCGAGCTGACTTCGGTCGGCCTGCGTGTCGCAGCCATGCACCAGCACGCGCCCTTGCTCGGGCTGGTCGAGCCCGCTGATGAGGCGAAACAGGCTGCTCTTGCCCGCGCCGTTGTCGCCGACGAGGCCGATGCGCATCTCCTGCAGGTCGAGCGTCAGCCCCTCGAACACGCGGTGGCTGCCGCGCACCAGCGTCACCGCATCGAGGCGGATGCTGTGCGAAGAGACGGTTTCTGACGGGCTGGGCTGCGGCAAGGGGCGCCCACTGTACCCGAACCCGCCTGGCCGGCACGAGGTTCGGGCGAGGCTCAGGCCGTGGCCGGAAAGAGCGCGTTGAGCTCGCCCACCGACAGCATCCCCTCGCCCATCTTGCCGAAGCGGCCCTGCCCGAAGGCCTCGGCAGCGACGCGGTTCACCAGCCCCAGCGCCGACTGCAGCGGCCCGCAGCCCAGGCTGATGCGCCGCGCGCCGGCCTTCGCGAAGGCATCGGCCGACGGCGCCCCCGCATAGCCCGCGTACACGTTGAGCGGCAGTTCCAGCGCGCCGGCCAGCCGCGCGATCTCGTCGGGGTCGGACATGCCCGGCACGAAGATGCCGTCCGCGCCCGCCGCCGCGTAGAGCTTCGCGCGGCGCAGCGCCTCCTCGAAGCGTGCCACCGGGTCGTCCCATGGCACGAAGTACACGTCGGTGCGCGCGTTGATGAAGAAGCGCGCATCCAGCCCGCGGATGGCCGCGATGCGCTCGCGCAGCACCTCGGGCGATGCCAGCTCGCGCGTGCCGGGCCGGGTGCCGTCCTCGATGTTGATGCCGGCCGCGCCCATGCCGATCAGTTCGGCCACAACTTCGCGCACCGCCTGCGCGCTGTCGCCGAAGCCGCTTTCGATGTCCACGCTCACCGGCACACCCGCCACGCGGCAGATGCGCGCGCAGGCCGCGAGCAGTTCATCGACCGGCATGCGCTCGCCGTCGGCATAGCCCAGCGACCAGGCCATGCCCGCGCTGGTGGTGCCGATGGCCGTGGCCCCGGCGCGCTCGACGATGCGGGCGCTCGCGGCGTCCCATGCGTTGACCAGCACCAGCGGCGCGGGGCCCTCGTGGAGTCGGTGGAATGTTTCTGTCTTTTGCTGCGCGTCGCTGGCTCGCATGGTCATCCGTTCGGCAAGTTGAGGAATGACCGCAGCTTAGGAACGGCGCGGCGCGCCGGCTTGGAAAAAACTGCTATTTCATTTCACTTCACGCCGTAGCCGCGCGCCGCCCGCAGCGCGATCAGGCTCACCACCACGCCGAAGCCCACGTAGAACGCCGGCGCGATCTTGCTGCCCGTGGCGGTGATGAGCCAGGCGCTGATGAAGGGCGCGAATCCGCCGAAGATCGCCACGCCGAAGCTGTAGCTCACCGACAGCCCCGTGCCGCGCGTGGCCGCCGGGAAGAGCTCCGACATCGCCGCCGAGATCGGCCCCCAGTAGGCAGAGGCCACCACGCCCATCGCCGTGAGCGCCAGCATCAGCGCCGGCACCGAAGGATGGTTCACCAGCAGGTAGAAGAGCGGCACGATCATCACCAGCATGACCAGCGCCGCGGCGCGCATCACGGGAATGCGGCCCACGCGGTCCGACATGCTGCCGAACAGCGGCACCAGCGCGAACTGCAGCACGCCGAACCAGAATGTGCCCGCGAAGGCCATCGAAGGCGGCAGGCCCAGCTGCCGCACCGCGAAGGTGGGCATGAAGAGCCCCGTGTAGGCCACGATGGTCGCGAGGATGATGAGCCCCATCGCCGCCAGCGTGCGGCCGCGCTGGTCGACCAGCGTGGCGCGCACCGGCGCGGCTTCCTGCGCGGCGCGCTTGAACTCCATGCCCTCGTCGAGATGGCGGCGGATGTACAGCCCCGCCGGCCCGATCAGCAGCCCGAAGAAGAACGGGATGCGCCAGCCCCACGACAGCAGCTGCTCGGGCGTGAGCAGCGCGTTGAGCCCCATGCCGAAGCCGGCAGCCAGGAAGGTGGTGACGCCCTGGCTCGCGAACTGCCAGCTCGAGAAGAAGCCACGGCGGCGCGGGTCCTGCTCCGCCAGCAGCGCGGTGGCGCTGCCGAACTCGCCGCCCGCCGCGAAGCCCTGCAGCAGCCGCGCGAGGATCACCAGGCCCGGCGCCCACAGCCCGATCTGCGCGAAGGTGGGCGCCACCGCGATCAGCAGCGTGCCGCACAGCATCAGCGCCATCGACAGCGTCAGCGCGTTCTTGCGCCCCCTGGCGTCGGCGTACGCGCCCAGCACCAGCGAGCCGACAGGCCGCATCACGAAGGTCACGCCGAAGGTGCCCAGCGTGATGAGCAGCGACACGGTGTCGTTCTCGGCCGGGAAGAAGAGCTTGGAGATGGTGACGGCCAGAAAGCCGTAGATCACGATCTCGAACCACTCCAGCGCATTGCCGATGGAGATGGCGGTGATGACCCTCAGCGTGCTCTGCTGGGAGGCCGGCCCGGCGGGTTCCGAGAGGCCGGCGGTGCGTGGGGCGATGGTGCTCATGATGCTGCGTGCTCCAGGGATGGTTGAACTGCAAGGTCCGCGCCTGTCGAGGGCCGGACGCCGAAGTGGTGCAGCACGTTGCGCAGCAGCCCTTCGAACGAGGGGTCGGCGCCGAGCACCCAGCTCGCGCCGACGGCGCCTGCGTTGAACACGCGGCCGCCTTGCGGGCGCTCCCAATAGATCATCTCGGCCGAGAGCCCGCCAAGCGAATCGGTCGGCTGCGAGTAGTAGTCGAGGTAGGCATCGAGGCGCCCGGGGCGCTGCCTGCGCCCCTCGGCGATGACCTGGATGCCGCGCTGCGGCTCGGGCAGCCTTTCACCGGCGGGCAGCCTGCGCGTCATGCGGTTCAGCGTCGCGACGCTCAGGTCCCATTCGTGGCCGATGGCTCTCGGCAGCCCCCCGCCCGGCGCGTGGCCGAAAGTGGCGCCTTCAGTCAGCCCCAGCGGATGCGGCTGCGTGAACAGGAAGTGCTCCGGCTGCGTCGCGTGGTAAACGCCGAAGTCGTCGCCGTCGGCAAAGGCCCAGCCCGCCGATTCCAGCCCGATGAGCTCGGCGCACGAGCGCCCCGCCTGCCTGAACTGGCCGCCGCGCGCCCAGTCCTGCGAGTGGTACTGCTCGCCGTAGGGGCCGGCGGGCGGGCGCAACTCGACCGACTCCGCGCCGTCCTCGTCGCCGGGGCCGCGCACCTTGCGCTGCTCCATCACCGTGCATTCCTCGTCGTAGCTCACGCGCAGGTACATGGTGTTGCCCGACAGCACGATGGCGGTACCGCCGTTCGACAGGTAGTCGTCGAGCCCGTCGCACGCCGGCAGCGACCAGTATTCGCTGTGGCCGTTGATGAAGACCGTCTTGTAGGCCTTGAGCAGGCCCGGGTCGCGGTGCAGGTCGAGGTCGCTCACCACGTCGTAGTCGTAGCCGCAGCGATCGAGCCACACGTGCAGCCGGCGCTCCAGCCGGGTCCACTGGCTGAAGCCGGCATCGGCCGGGTCGTACAGCGCATTGGGGCTGGCGTTGGGCCAGGGCATGCGCAGGCCGACCTGGTAGGTGGGCTGGCCGCCGCGGTGGTAGGTGTAGCTGCAGAAGGCCGGCGCCTCGGGGTGGCTGTTCTCCAGGCCCGCCGAGCGCCGCGGCCACACCGGGTCGCTCGCGACGTTCTTCGCGAAGGGCGTGGCCGCGTAGGCCAGCCAGCTGTTGGTGGCGCACAGCACCAGCACCGGCGCGGGAGCACGATTCGCGGCGCGGCGCACGATGAAGGCGATGTCGTATTCGGCGCTCCGGCCGTCGAGCAGGAAGCGCACGCGGCCCACGTACACGCCGGACTTCGCATCCGCCGGCATGCGGAAGGCATGGCTCTCGGGCCAGCGGCAGTCGTAGAGATCGTCGCTCGCCAGACGCAGGCCGTGGCCGCGCGTGGGGTCTGCGAGCGGGTCGTAGCCCTCGTCGGAAAACTCGTTCACGCGACTCGGCTCGAAAGCCGGGCCGACGATCATCCAGGTGCCGTGGTTGACGATGCGGCCGGTGCGCTGGTGGCCGCTGGCATCGGCCACCACCTCGCCGCGCTCCTCGCGCAAGGGCCAGCAGGCGAGCACGGCGCGGCCACGCGGCGTGTGCAGGCCGCGGTCGGCGAAGCGCGCGCGCACCTCCTCCGGCCGCAGCGCCTGCGAGTAGATCGCGGGCATGGCGATGTCGCCTTCGAGGAACGCGTCCGCCAGGCCGTCGATGCCGCTGCTGCCCAGGCGCAGCGGCGCACGACCCGGCTGCAGCGGGCCGTCGAAGCGGCCGCGCGCGACCGCCTCGCCGTCGAGCCACAGCACCGTCTCGCTGCCGTCCCACGTCGCGACGATGTGGTGCCAGCGCCTCGGCTGCAGCGTGCCGCCCGAGAGCTGACCCTCGGTCCGGAACGCCGCGCCATCGCCCAGATAGAACACCGCGCGTCCGTCTTCGTCGACGAAGAGCCCGTAGCCGCAGGCGCCCGGCAGGTCGAACTGCCCGATCACGCTCTGGCGCGTGCCCACGCTCCACACCTGCACCCAGCACTCGAGCGCGAGCGAGCGCAGCGGCTGGTCGAGGCCGCGCTCGATGCGCACATAGGAGCCGGGGTGGATCGGATGCACGCGCGGCGCGGAAGGCTCGAAGCTGTGCAGCACCGTGTCGGCGGTGCGGCCCTCGGTGTCGGGGCCCAGCCGGCACACCGAGAGCGTGTAGGGCACGTCGCTGCTGATGTGGAAGCGCACCACCTCGCCGGCGGCCACGCTCTTGCGGTCGGTGTAGCCGTGCACGCCGGGCACCCGCAGGCTGCGGTGGGGCGGAAGGGCTTTCTGCTGCTGCATCGTCATGCCGCGGTGGCCAGGCCCTTGGCCGCGATCTCGTCGGCCAGTCCGCGCAGCGAGCGTTCGAGCAGCTCCGCGAGTTCGTCGATCTCGGCGGGCGTGATGGTCAGCGGCGGCGTGATCATCTGGAAGTCGCCGAAGGCGCCCAGGTTGGCGCGCCGGTTGTACAGCGCTATGCCGTGCTTCAGACCGTGCTCGGTGAGCCGCGCCGGCGCGTTGAAGCTTGCCGGCAGCTGCCGCTTGGTAGTCTTGTCGGCCACGATCTCGATGGCGGTGAAGAGCCCCTTGCCGCGCACGTCGCCCACGATGGGCGAGCGCTCCGCCACCTCGCGCAGTCGCGCCATCAGCAGCTCGCCCATGTCGCGTGCACGGCTCACGAGGTCTTGCTCGATCACCTCGCCGAGCACCGCGTTCGCCACCGCGCACGACAGCGGGTTGGTGAAGTAGGTGTGGCCGTGCACGAAGCCGCCGCTGCCCGCGATGGCATCGACGATGCGCTCGGGCGCCAGCAGCGCGCCCAGCGGCGTGTAGCCTGCCGCCAGCCCCTTGGCCAGTGTGACGAGGTCGGGCCGCGCGCCGGCCCAGTGGTGCGCCGCGAGAAAGGCGCCGGTGCGGCCCGCGCCGCTCATGATCTCGTCGTAGATCAGCAGCACGCCGTGCCGGTCGCAGATGGAACGCACGCGCTCGAAGTACGCGGCTGGCGCCACCGCCGCGCCGGTCGAGAGCCCGCCGATGGGCTCCATGATGAAGGCCAGCACCGTGTCGGCGCCCTCGCGCACGATGGTGGTCTCCAGCTCGTCGGCGCAGGCCAGCGCATGGCTCTCGGCGGTGTGGCCCGCGGGCACGCGGTAGGACAGCGGCGCGCTCACCTTCGGCATCTCGCGCACCATCGGCCCGTAGATCGACTGCGTGTGCGCATCGCCCGTCACCGCCAGCGCGCCCAGCGTGGAGCCGTGGTAGCTCGGATTGCGCGAGATGACCTTGGCGCGCTTGGGCTGGCCCGTGACCACCGCGTACTGCCGCGCCAGCTTGATCGCCGACTCGTTGGCCTCGGAACCGCCCGAGACGAAGAAGGCGCGGTCGAAGCCCTCGCCCGCCAGCGCGCAGACGCGGTCGGCCAGCTCGATGCTCTGCTCGCTCTCGAAGAAGCGCGGATAGGCGAAGGTGACGCGCGCCGCCTGCTCCTGCATGGCGGCCAGCACGCGCGGATTGCCGTGGCCGATGTTGGCGACCACCGCGCCGGCCGTTGCATCCAGAAAGCGGTGCCCGCCCTCGTCCCACAGGTAAACGCCCTCGCCGCGCGCGATGCGCGGCGGCCGGGGGGAGCCCTTGGCGGCATAGAAGCCGAGCACGGAACCGCCCTTGGGCGTGTCGCCCACGGTACGGGGGGGTTTGTCTTCGGTCGAGGCACTCATCGGTGGGTAATCCATTCGTTCGCAGCCCCGGACGATAGGCATGACAGGCCTTTGCGGGTAGACGTATGGCCCGATGAAGTGCTATACGTCTGGCGCATGAAGAACGCCCACGACCGGCTCGACCTGCTCCAGACCTTCATCCGCATCGGCGAGAGCGGATCGCTCAGCAAGGCGGCGCGATTGCTCGACACCACGCAGCCCACGGTGAGCCGCCGCCTGCTGGAGCTGGAGCGGCTGCTGGGCTGCAAGCTGGCGATCCGCAACACGGCCAATTTCTCGCTCACCGACGAAGGCCGCTCGCTGCTGGCCGAGGCGCACGACCTGACCGACCGCTGGTCGGGCCTCTCGCAACGGCTGCGCGGCGGCCAGAGCCGGCCCGAGGGCACGCTGCGCGTGATCGGCCCCTCCGGCTACGGCACGGGCTTCCTCACCGACGCGGTGACCGACCTGCGCGCCGCGCATCCGCAGCTGCGCGTGGAGCTCACGCTGACCGACCGCGTGGTCGACCTGGCGGCCTCGGGCGCCGAATGCTGGGTGTGCGTGGGCGAGGTGCGCGACCCGGGCCTCGTCTGCCGCACCGTGGGCCGCATGGAGCGGGTGCTGATCGCCACGCCCGAGTTGCTCGAGCGCACAGGCCCCGTCACGCTGGCACGGCTGCCGCAGGTGCCGTGCGTGGGCCTGATCCCGTACGTGACGGGCAACGTGCGGCTCATCGACCGCAGGGGCCGCTCACGCAGCGTGGCGCTCGATACGCCCATCCGCACCGACAGCCTGCTCGCGAGCTACCGCGCGATCCTCAACAGCGCCGGCATCGGCGCGGCGGCGCCATGGATGTGCCACGAGGACATGCAGGCCGGCCGCCTGAAGCGCGTGCTGCCCAACTGGTGGCTGGAGCCCATCGGCGTGCACGTCGCGCTGCCGCCGGGGCTGTACCGGCCGGCGCGGGTCACGGCCTTCGTCGAGGCGCTGCGGCGGCGCATGCATGCGCTGCCGGGGTTCCGGCCAGCTGACTAGGGCCTGTTCACAGGCCCCAAACCCCTGCTATCGCATCAGCGCGACGACCGGATAGCGCCGCCACCCCGCCTCCGCATGCCGCCGCCCGTGCGTGAAGATGAAGCCCAGCACCGCCTTCGGGTCGGACAGCAGAGCGGGGTTCTCCGCTTTCCATTGCTCGAAGCGCTGCCTGAGCCCGGCTTCTTCCTCCAGCATGCGCAGCGCCGTGTCCTCGAAGACGTAGGCCGAGAAGTTCTCCTTCTTCTCCAGAACGCTGTTGAAGAAGCCCCAGCGGAAGAAGCTGTCGTGCGCGAGCGGCTCCAGCGTCTCGACCACGTAGCGGGCACGCGGCTGGTCCAGCGAAACGAGGACGTCGCCGGCGCGCGCCTGGAAGGGCTCGGTGCTCTCCGACAGAGTCACCTCGTCGTGGAACATGTGGCCTTCGTAGGCACCGGGGCGCGAGGTCACGTCGCGGATGCGGTAGACGCGCGCCGCGTCGAAGAGCCGGTCTTCCTCGAGCCGCTGCAACTCGACGCCGTTCCACGCCAGCCGCTCGATCGCCTCGCGCCATGCCTGCGGCACGAGGTAGGCCTTCGGCGCGGCGGCCGTCGCTTCCTCGACGCAGCGGTCGAAATGGACGATGTCCTTCTCCCACGGCCGGCTGCGGTCGTAGGCCAGGCGCTCGTAGCTGCCCAGCAGGCTGGGCGTGCGGACCGCGCTGTAGCCCTTGAAGCGCAGGCTCGCGGGCCGGCTGCGGTCGTTGCGCCAGGTCAGGGGCCAGCGCGCCTGCCGCGCGGCTTCAGCCTTTGCCTCGCGGCGCAGCTCCTGGATGCGCGCCGCGTTCGCGATGGCGAAGTCGAGCACCGTCTCCACCAGCGCCCGCATCGACGCCACGCGGTCGGCGAAGGGCTTGAGCATGTGGGTCTCCGGCATGAAGCCGATGGTGTGGTGCAGCGCGGCATAGCCGGTGGAAAAGCGCGGCGTGTCGAGGAAGTCCTCGATGCCGTCGTCGGGCGTCTCGGCCAGCAGGTTCATGTACGGACAGGTAGGCCAGCCGCGCCGCGCCATGCCGGCGTAGACGGCGGGCAGCATGTTCTCGCGCAGGAAGGCGCCGAGCCCGCCGCCGAGCTTGTCGGGCTGGGTCGGGATCAGCGTCATGGTGTAGCTGTAGTCCGCGCCGTTGGAGGTGTGGGTGTCGACCATCACGTCCGGGTCCCAGGCGGTGAAGAAGCGGTTGAACACCTGCGCCGCAAGGCTGTCGCACTTGATGAAGTCGCGGTTCAGGTCCAGGTGCCGGCCGTTGCCGCGGAAGCCGAAGGACTCCGGCCCGAGCTGGTTGACGCGCGAAGTGTTCTGCCGGTCGATGCAGCCGTCCACGTTGTAGACCGGGATGAAGAGGAACACCGTGTCGCCCAGTGCCGCCAGCCTGTCGGGCTGCGTGCAGAAGTCGCGCACCAGCGCCATGCAGGTGTCGATGCCCTCGGGCTCGCCGGGGTGGATGCCGTTGTTGTTGAAGAACACCGGGCGGCCCTGCCGCTTGAGCGTTTCGCGGTCGAACACGCCGTCGACGGTGACCACGCCCGCATGGATCGGGGCGCCGGTGTCCGAGGTGCCTATCTCGCCCCAGCGCAGCACGCCGGGGAAATCACTGGCCAGCCGCTCGTAGAAGGCGATGCATTCGGCCCAGGTGGTGGTCTGGTTGCCGTTGCCTGCTTCGAACGGCGTGACGTACGAGGTGTCCTGTGGAGCGGTCATGGGAAGAAGGCTACAGTAGTCGCCCCTCCCGGTCATCGAGCCCTTCTTTCTTCAAAAGAGCCAGACAAGGCCGCAAGCAATACATATTCATTCAAGGAAACGACATGGGCGCCCAGTGGAAAGCCAAGCACAAGGACATCGCCGCCAACGCCAAGGGCCGGCTGTTCGGCAAGCTCGTCAAGGAAATCGTGGTGGCCGCGCGCAACGGAGCCGATCCCGCCTCCAACTCGCGCCTGCGGCTGGCGGTGGAGCAGGCCCGCAAGGCCTCGATGCCCAAGGAAACGCTCGACCGCGCCATCAAGAAGGGCGCGGGCCTGACGGGTGAATCGGTCAACTACGAGCACGTGATCTACGAAGGCTTCGCGCCGCACCGCGTGGCGGTGATGGTCGAATGCCTCACCGACAACGTGAACCGCACAGCGCCCGAGATGCGCGTGCTCTTCCGCAAGGGCCAGCTCGGCACCTCGGGCTCGGTGTCCTGGGACTTCGACCACGTCGGCATGATCGAGGCCGAGCCCGCCCGCCCCGACGCCGACCCCGAAGTGGCCGCCATCGAAGCCGGCGCGCAGGACTTCGAACCGGCCGGCGAGGACCACCCCGCCGTCTTCCTCACCGACCCCACCGACCTCGACCTCGTGAGCCGCGCCCTGCCCGCGCAAGGCTTCACCGTGCTGTCGGCCAAGCTGGGCTACAAGCCGAAGAACCCCGTCGATCCGGCGAGCCTGAGCGCCGAGGCGCTGGAGGAAGTCGAAACCTTCCTCGCTGCCATCGACGCGAACGACGACGTGCAGAACGTGTACGTGGGGCTGGCGGGCTGAGCCCCATGCCGCGCATGCTTTCCGGCAGGTGCCTGTGCGGCGCCGTCCACTACGCGGTGGCAGACGAGTTCACCTATTCGCTCAACTGCCACTGCGCCGATTGCCGCCGCGCGACCGGCTCGGCCTTCAAGCCCTTCGCGGGCATCGAGCGAAGCAAGTTCGCGATCACGCAGGGCGAAGACGGCATCACGGTCTACGGCAAGCCCGACGCGGGCGACCTGCACTGCGCGAAATGCGGCTCCCTGCTGTGCTCGGTGGTGCGCGACGGGCAGTACGTGCACGTCACGCTGGGCACGCTGGTCGACGCGCCCGCGATCCGGCCGGACGCACACATCTTCGTGGGTTCGAAGGCACCATGGTTCACGATCACGGACGACCTGCCGCAGTACCAGGGCCACGTCGGCTGAAGCCGGGCGTCGCGCTTCGTGCTGCCACCCGCGCGCTTCAGCCGGCGGTTCCCGGATGGCGAGCGCGAAACTCGCCCGGCGTCATTCCCTCGATCCGCCGGAAGTGCCGGTTGAAGTTCGAGACGTTGTTGAAACCCACCTCGTAGCAGATGCTGCTCACGTGCTGGCGCGTCGTTGCCAGCAGCCGGCAGGCCCTGGCCACGCGCAGGCCGATCACGAAGTCGGTGAAGGTCTGCCCGGTGGTGCGGCGGAAGCTGCGCGAGAAGGCGTTCTCGCGCATACCCACGATCGCGCCAACATCGGCAAGCGAGAGGTCTTCGGCGTAGTTGTCGCGGATGTGGTCGATCGCCTTGCACATGCGCAGCGCGCGGGCGTCCTCGCCCAGGCCTTCACCGGCCAGCGCGACGCCGGAGAGCACGCGGTAGTCGCGCCACTGCGCGAGTTCGTTCAGCAGCGCGGCGAATTCGGCAAAGCGCGCGAGCCCGCTCGACGCCTCCACGCGGCGCAGACGCGCGATGGTGCCCGCTTCCAGGCCGACGAACCGCACGCCCAGCCGCGCCCGGGCCAGCAGCGGCCCGGCGTCGGCGAGTTCCGGGAAGAGCGCCATGCCGCGCTTGAGCGGCTCGTCGCCGAAGCGCAGCACCAATCCATCCGTGGAGCCGCTGCCCGGCAGCGCGCGATGCTCGAACGCGAGGCTGCGCGGCAGCCGGGGCCCGAGCAGCACGACGGTGCCGGGTGCGAAGCTGTGGACCTCTTCGTCCCCGCCGCTGCCGATGCGCAGGCGTGCCGGCGCGGCGCCGATCAGGTGCAGCTCGTGGTCGTGCATGCAGCGCGTTGCGCTCTCGTGGGCCGCGGGCCCGGAGGCCGGCTCGCACCGGACCGTGGCGCAGATGTCGCCCGTTTCGCCAGCGCGAACCGGCGCGGGGGACGCCGCCTTGCGCCATGCGGCCGCCTCGATGCCGCGCGCGCCATGCCGCCGTGCCGGCGACAGGGGTCGCGCGGCTTTCGCGTGCGGATGCGGATGCGCGTGTGGAACGGAAGCGGGTGTCATCGTGTTCAGCAAGACCGGTTTTCCTTCAGCAAATCTCCGATGGACAACGACGACCGGCAGGCCGTCAGCTTCGCCGCTGCGACGGTGGCACCGCCGTCTGCTGCTGGAACGCGGCGAGCAGCCGGTATTCCTCGCCGAGCTTGCGCGGCAGCGAGTGGTACACCGGCAGCAGCTGCCGGTAGAGCGCGGCGTTCTTGGCGTTGGGCGTGTGGCGATGGGTGGCGCCGACCATGCCCGCGACCGCGTCGAGCGAATCGACATGGCCCAGCGCGTAGAGCCCGAGCACCGCGGCGCCGAGGCAGGAGCTCTCGAAGCTCTCGGGCACGACCACCTCGCGGTCGAACACGTCGGCCATCATCTGGCGCCACATGCCCGAGCGCGCGAAGCCGCCGGTGGCCTTGATGCGTGCACTGCGCCCGGCGATGGATTCCACCGCCGGCAGGATGCTGTGCAGGTTGAAGATCACGCCCTCCAGCACCGCGCGGATCATGTGTTCCTTGCGGTGGTGGATGCCCAGCCCGAAGAAGGAGCCGCGCAGGTCGGCGTTCCAGTAGGGCGCTCGCTCGCCGGTGAGGAAGGGGTGGAACACCAGTCCTTCGGAGCCGGCCGACACGCGCTCGGCGATGCGCGTGAGCACCTCGTAGGTGTCGATGCCCAGGCGCTTGGCGGTCTCGGCCTCGGCCGAGGCGAACTCGTCGCGCACCCAGCGCAGGATGATGCCGCCGTTGTTCACCGGCCCGCCCACCACCCAGCGCCGCTCGGCGAGCGCATAGCAGAAGGTGCGGCCCTCGGGGTCGGTCATGGGGTGGTCGACCACGGTGCGCATCGCGCCGCTGGTGCCGATGGTCACTGCCACCTCGCCGGGAGCCACCGCGTTCACGCCCAGGTTGGAGAGCACGCCGTCGTTCGCGCCGATGACGAAGGGCGTGTCGCGCGCCAGCCCCAGCTGCTTCGCCACGTCGCTCGCGAGGCCCTCGACGTGCCAGGTGGTCGGCACCGGGCGCGAAAGCTGTTCGGCGCGCACACCGGCGAGCGCGAGCGCCGCCTCGTCCCACTCGAGCCGTTCGATGTCGAAGAGGCCGGTGGCGGAAGCGATCGAATGGTCGACCTGCCACTGGCCGAAGAGCCGGAAGAACACGTACTCCTTGATGCCGACGAAGCGCGCGGCGCGCGAGAAGAGTTCGGCGCGCTCGTGGCGCAGCCACACCAGCTTGGCCAGCGGCGACATCGGATGGATCGGCGTGCCCGTACGGCGATAGATCGCGAGGCCGTCCCACTCGTCGCGGATGCGCGTGGCCCAGGCCGAGGCGCGGTGGTCGGCCCAGGTGATGCTGTTCGTGAGCGGCACGCCCGCGTCGTCGACCAGGATGAGGCTGTGCATCGCCGCGCTGAAGGACACGGCGAGCACGTCGGCGGGCGCAGCCTTGGCCTGCTTCACGCAGCTGGCGATGGCCGAGAGCACGGCCTGGAAGATCTGCTGCGGGTCCTGCTCGGCGGCGCCAGCCTCGGGCTGCAGCAGCGGGTATTCGGTCGCGTCGTGCGCCAGCACGCGCCCGGCGGGCGTGAAGGCCACGGCCTTCGTGCTGGTGGTTCCGATGTCGACGCCGATGACGATGCGACCCATGCTTTTCTCCTCAGACGACCATGTTCAGCAGCATGATGAAGACGATCGCCACGACCGAGATCAGCGTTTCCATCACGGTCCAGGTCTTGAAGGTCTCGGCCACGCTCATGTTGAAGTATTGCTTCACCAGCCAGAAGCCCGCGTCGTTGACGTGCGAAAGAATCAGCGAGCCCGCGCCGGTGGCCAGCACCAGCAGTTCGCGGTTCACGCCCGGCACCATGGTCGCCAGCGGCGCGACGATGCCCGCGCCGGTGATGGTGGCTACCGTGGCCGAGCCGGTGGCGATGCGGATCAGCCCCGCCACCAGCCAGGCCAGCAGGATCGGCGAGACCTGCGCATGCAGCGCCATCTGCCCGATCGCGTTGCCCACGCCGCTGGCCACCAGCATCTGCTTGAAGCCGCCGCCCGCGCCGATGATCAGCACGATGGCCGCGGTGGGCGCGAGGCTGTCGTCGACGAACTTCATGATCTGCCTGGCCGTGAAGCCGCGCGCGGTGCCGAAGGTGTAGAGCGACAGCAGCAGTGCCGCCAGCAGCGCGGTGATCGGGTGGCCGATGAAGTCCATCCACTGTCGCACGATGTTCTTCTCGTCGAGCGCCACGTCGGCGAAGGTCTTCAGCAGCATCAGCGCCACCGGCAGCAGCACGGTGACGAGCGTGATGCCGAAGCCGGGCAGCTCGCGCGCCTCGGGCTCGCGCGCCAGCTGTTCCATCAGCTCGGGCGAGGCCTCGCCCGGCACGTACTTCGAGATGAACTTGCCGAAGATCGGACCCGCGATCATCGCGGTGGGCAGGCCGACGATCAGGCCGTAGAAGATGGTCTTGCCGATGTCGGCATTGAACACGCCGATGGCCAGCAGCGGCCCCGGATGCGGCGGCACCAGGCCGTGCACCACCGAAAGCCCCGCCAGCAGCGGGATGCCGATGCGGATGAGCGACACGCCGGTGCGCCGCGCCACGATGAACACCAGCGGGATCAGCAGCACGAAGCCGATCTCGAAGAACAGCGGGATGCCGACCAGGAAGGCCGCGAACATCATCGCCCAGTGCACGCGCTCGCGGCCGAAGGCGTCGATCAGCGTGCGCGCGATGCGGTCCGCGCCGCCCGACTCCGCCATCATCTTGCCGAGCATGGTGCCCAGGCCGAGCACGATGCCCACGAAGCCCAGCACGCCGCCGAAGCCGTCCTGGAAGGACTTCATCACCTTGTCCACCGGCATGCCCGAGGTCAGGCCCAGGAAGCCCGCGGCCAGCGTCAGCGCGATGAAAGGGTGCACGCGCCAGCGCGTGATCAGAAGGATCAGCCCGAGGATCGCCACCAGGGCGTCGACGAGCAGGAAGATCTCTTGGCTCATTCCGAACATGGGTTGTCTCCTGAATCCGGGCCTTTGCGAAAACAAGGCAAGGCGGCGGCCCGGTGGGCTGGACAGCTTCGGGACAGCGCTATCCTGCACGATTCAAAAAAAGCCCGCTCTGGTGGGCGCTCGGGTTTTTCCGAATCGGCCAGGGGCTGGGATAGCGCTATCCTAGGACAGCGCTATCCAAATCCGGATTGGTATTAACCCTGAGACACGCCCGACCATGGCCGACACCCCCGACCGCCCGCGCTCCCGCTCTTCCAGCCACGTCACCCTCGACGACGTGGCGCGCGCCTGCGGGGTGAGCCCGATCACCGTGTCGCGGGCGCTGCGCGGCGCGCGCAACGTGGCGCCCGAGCTGCAGGCCCGCGTGCAGGCGGCGGTCGACCAGCTCGGCTACGTGCCCAACGTGGCGGCGCGCGCGCTGGCCTCGGCGCGCAGCTCCCACGTGGCGGTGCTGATCCCCTCGCTGACAAACCAGCTCTTCGTGGAGCTGCTCGAGGCGGTGCAGGACGCGCTGTCGCCGCACGGTTTCCAGTCGCTCATCGGCGTGACGCACTACGACCCGAGGCAGGAAGAGGCGCTGCTGCGCAGCTACCTCTCGCAGCGCCCGGCCGGCGTGCTGCTGACGGGCTTCGACCGGAGCGACGCGGCCGTGCAGATGCTGGAGCGCAGCAACGCGCCCTGCGTGTACCTGATGGAAACCTCGGCCGACGCGGGCGTGCACAGCGTGGGCTTCTCGCAGCGCGACGCGGGGCGCGCCATCGTGCAGCACCTGCTGCAAGGCGGCCGCCGGCGCATCGCCTATGCCGCCGGCCAGCTCGATCCGCGCGTGATGATGCGCCTGGAAGGCTATCGCGAGGCGCTGCGCGCGGCGGGCTGCCACGACCCCGCGCTCGAACTGCTGGTGCCGGGGCCGACTTCCATGGCGCTGGGCGGCCGCCAGTTCGAGGACCTGCTCGCGCGCCACCCCGACGTGGACGCCATCTTCTATTGCAACGACGACCTCGCCCAGGGCGCGCTGCTGGCCGCGCTGCGCAACGGCGTCGAGGTGCCGCGGCGCGTGGCGATCGCCGGCTTCAACGATCTGGGCGGCAGCGACCAGATGCTGCCGCCGCTGACCACCGTGCGCACGCCGCGCCGCGAGATCGGCGAACGCGCGGCCGCGATGCTGCTGGCGCTGATGCGCGGGGAGACCGTGGCCGAGCGAACGGTGGACCTGGGCTTCGAGCTGATGGCCCGGCAAAGCAGCTGAGGCCAGGCAACCGAAGGCGCGCGGCCTACAGCGCCAGCGCCGCCACCTCCGCGCTGCCCAGCGCACCGCCGTAGATGCGGAAGTCGTCGATGCGGCCCTTCAGGAACGCATCGCTCGGATACTGCGAGCGGCCCAGCCAGTTCTGCGTGGTAGCGCCGAGGTCGGCGGGCGCGAGGCTCATCTGCGCGTTGGAGCCGGCTTCGACGCCGTCCACGTACAGGGTGCCCAGCATGTCCGACACGGTCACCGCCACATGCACCCACCGGCCGGTGGGCATCGCCGCCGAGCCGTCGATCACCTGTTCGTTGTAGCCGTGCTCGGTGGTGATGGAGAAACGCGGCACGCCGCTGCCGTTGCGCACCGTCAGCATCATGTAGCGGCGAGTGCCGGAGCCGAAGTCGAAGACGCGCGACCAAGTCGCGAGCGTGTCGATGTAGAGCCAGGCCGCGATGCTGAAGTCGGCAATGTTCTTCGCCGCGCCGGCAGGCAGCGCCACGCAGCCGTTGGTGCCGCCAAGGGCGAGCGCGTTGCCCTTGCGTCCGGCGGTCCAGGTCGCGTCGCCCTGCAGTTCGCCGGCCGCGAACCGCCCGGTGGCGTCGGCAGCCTGCGTGCCCGCGGATTCGTCGAACTTCAGCTGCAGCAGCAGTTCGGCCCTGATCGCCGCGCGCTCTTCGTTGGAGGCGGCGCTCTCGCCTGATGCGCCGACCGCGACGACCACGTAGTACCAGACATCGTCGGCCGCGACACCGGCGTCGGTGAAGGTCAGCGTGTCGGTGATGCCCGATGCGATGTCGCTGTAGGGCCCGCCCGAGGTGCTCGCTCGCCTGACGGTGTAGCTCTGCGCATCGGGGCAGCCCCACCACGACAGCACCACCTGCGCGCCGCGCACGTGTGCCGTGAGCCCGCTCGGCTTGCCCGGCGCCGCGAACGGATCGCGCGTGAAGGTCAGCGTGCCGAAGCCCAGCTGGTCGCCGTTGCCGCCGTCGGACTCGGGGCGCATCTGTATCGCCTGCAGCGAGGTGTAGGGCGCGGCGACGCCCAGGCGGTTCGCGTAGTGGTTGTAGACGCTCTCCCAGACGGGGCGCCGGTGCCCCTGCCCCCCGGTCGCCAGCACCGACTGCGTGCCCTGCCTGTTGACGTTGGTGAAGAAGGGCACGGTGTAGAAGGTGCCGGTGCTGCTGTCGACGAGGTTCGACCTGGCGACGTACTCGGCGCCCGCGAGGAAGCGGTTGTTCTCGTAGCCGTAGGTGTCGTCGCCCTGGTTCCACGCCATCTCGTGGAACGCGGCCGCCAGGCCGATGCCCAGCGTGCAGTGGCCCTGGTCGCGGCCGCTTTCCTGCCACTGGCCGAGGTAGCCCGGATGCACCTGGTAGACCGCCTGCAGGCCCGCGCCATTGCCCTGGCCGGCCTTGAAGTAGCCCATCGCCTCGTCGTAGATGTCGGTACGGTCGCACAGCACGCCGATGGCCAGCATCGAGGCGATGTTGCACAGGTCCCAGTTGGCCCAGTAGTTGGTGATTTCGGAGCCGTTGTGGTTGATCAGGAAGCTGTGGTTGAGCGGGTAGAACAGCGTGAGCATCATGTTCTGGAAGCGCGCGAAATCGCTCGCGGCCCAGCCCTCGTAGCTGCGCATGATCTCGCCCGCGTTCGCGAACTGGTAGCCGTAGATGCCGGCGGCGAGGAAGCGGTCGGAGTTGCCGGTGACCAGCGTCAGCGTGGACGACCATGCGTTCAGGAAGACGACCGCGAGGTCGGCATAGCGCTTGTCCTGCGAGATCTTCCAGCGCAATGCGAGCTGGTAGGCGCGCGCGATGTCGATGTACATCTGCGCGAAGTTCTGGCCGTCTCCGCCGCGGATCACCGTGGCCAGCGGCCGCGGCGTGGCGCCGAGCTGCGAGCGGCCGCTGGAGGTCAGCGCTTTCCAGCCGTCGAGCCAGGGCTGTGCCTGCGCCGCGACCTTCTGGCGCATGCGCTCGAAGTCGGCCTCGGTGTGCAGCAGGCCGGGATGTACGAACTTTCGTGTCTGCGTGACCGGGTCTGTCGTTGCTGGTGCTGTTGTCGTGTCGACCGCGTCGGCGGCCGTGACCGTCGTCTGCGGCTGCCCGGTGGTGGCAGCGGTGGAGCCCTGCGTGCCGGTGCCCGCTGCCGGAAAGAAGAAGCTGCCTCCCCCTCCTCCGCAAGCCGTGGTCCCGAGGGTCAGGGCACTTGCCGTGCCCAGAAAGAAAACGCGGCGATCCAGGGAGAAGCCGTTCTTGTCGTCGTCCAACGCGTGCATCCTTGCAGAAACCTGTAAGGAGTCGATTCAGCAATCGGCATGCCCGCGCGCCTGCGCCGCCGCGCGGCGTGCCATTGCGCGCAGCGGTGAATGCAATGGCCTTGCATTGCGTCGCAAATGCATGCAGTGGCGTGACATTCGCTGTCACTCCCGCAAGCGGCGCGCCCAGGAATGTCAGTGCCAGCCGGTTCGCCGGACGCGTGGCGGGTTCAGGCGTCCTCCATGCGCGCATCCATATGCACGAGCTCGATGATGGCCTGCATCAGCGTGGCCGCGCTGACCGGCTTGAACAGCACCGGCACGCCCCACTCGCGCACGCGCTGCAGGCGCTCGGGCGCGGTCTCGCCGGTGATGAGCAGCATCGGCGCATCGAGCCTGAAGCGCTCGCGCAGCCGCAGTCCCACCTGCAGGCCCTCGGCACCGTCGCCCAGGCGGTAGTCGCACATCAGCAATGCGACCGGATTCAGGTCCGCGTCGGGCTGCGCAAGGACTTCCACTGCCTCGGCCTCGTCGGCCACCGCCACGACGTCGATGCCGTAGGCGCGCATGAGCTCGGTCATCGCCTCGCGGATGTCCTCCTCGTCGTCGATCAGCAGTACGCGCCCACCGAGTTCCGGCACCTGGAAGAAGTGGCGAACCGGCGATTCGAATTCCTGCAGCGGCAGGCTGTCCTGCGATGCCTCCGAGGGTTCGGCCAGCGGCAGCACGAGACGGAAGCGCGTCCCGCGCCCGGGGCGCGAGCGCAGCTCGACCCCGTGGCCGAGCAGACGGCCGAGGCGCCGCACGATCGACAGCCCGATGCCCAGGCCGCGCGAGCGGTCGCGCCCCGGGTTGTTCACCTGGTAGAACTCCTCGAAGATGCGCTCCGCCTGCTCGGGGGCGATGCCGATGCCGGTGTCGCGCACCTCGATCCACACCTGCTCGCCGCGCCTGCGCGCCATCACGGTCACGCCGCCCTGGCGCGTGTACTTCAGC
Source organism: Variovorax sp. 278MFTsu5.1 (assembly GCF_048305045.1). Lineage (NCBI taxonomy): Bacteria > Pseudomonadati > Pseudomonadota > Betaproteobacteria > Burkholderiales > Comamonadaceae > Variovorax > Variovorax sp. 278MFTsu5.1. The sequence continues at coordinate 578,697 of NZ_CP157622.1, read as the reverse complement.
GCGTTGTCCACGAGGTTGGAAAGCATGCGGTACAGCAGCTGCGGGTCGCTGCGCACCCACAGGCCGCTGGCGCGCACGCGCAGCTGCAGCCGCTTGCGCTCGGCCTGCACGGAAAAGGTGTTGTGCAGAGGCAGCAGCAGCTCGTCGAGTCCCAGCGCGATCGGCACGGGCTGCACCACGCCGGCGTCGAGCCGGGAGATGTCGAGCATGGTGTCCAGCGATGCGCCGAGCGCGTTCACCGCGCGCATCAGCCGCTCGACGTTTCGCTCCTCGGGGCGGTGGCGCAGCGTGTTGCCCAAAGCGGCGCCGAACAGCGCGATGGCATGCATGGGCTGGCGCAGGTCGTGGCTGGCGGCGGCGAGGAAGTGGGTCTTCTCGGCGCTGGCGCGCTCGGTGGCGGCGATCTGCTCGCGCAGCTGCGCGGCGAGCGCCTCGTTCTCGAACTGCAGGATCAGCGTGGCCGTCAGCCGCTTGTTCTGCTTGACGCCCTCGCTCAGCGTCAGCACGAGGTTGACGAAGGCGAAGCCGGCCAGGAACCAGTTGAGCGCGCCGCCATACCAGGCCAGCGAGATGATGAGCCCGCTCATCATCGGAATGCCGTAGCCGAACATCGCGGTGCGCAGCGGCCAGCGCGCCTGCACCGCGCGGGTCCAGCTGCCCATGATGACCACCGTGACGAAAGTGGTCAGCATCGAGTCCTGGATGCTCACGAGGAAGAGGCTGCTGGGCGCGGTCACGGTGCTGACCGCTGTGACGATGCGGGTGTACTTCTTCGCCCACGCGGGCGTTTCCGACAGCGGCACCTGCGGCGTCCAGCGCGGCGTGACGATGGCGTACAGGTCCACCAGCACGATCGCGGTGATCAGCGCCACGATCAGCAGCCTGAAGGCCGGATCGACGAAGAAGTAGCCGAAGCACCCGATGCCGATGGCGAAGCCCATGTGCGCGACGATGGCCGTGGTGTGGCCCGCGTACAGCGAGGCGACGTGCTCGCGCAGCACGCGCAACTCGAGCGTGGCGTCGACGGGCAAGCGCCCCGGGGCCGGATCGTTCTTCTTCATTTCCCTTGTCTCCCTTCGAGGCCTTCATCGCGCCCCGTTGCCTGCCGCGGCAGGGCCCGGCTCAGCGCAGGCTGCTGATCAACTGCGCGCGCGAGCGCATGCCGAACTGCAGCAGGATGCCCGCGACATAGTTCTTGACCGTGCCTTCGCTGATCTCGGCCAGCAAGGCGATCTCGTGGTTGCTCTTTCCCTCCAGCAACCAGTTGAGCACCTGGAGCTGCCGCTTCGTGAGCTTGTGCCGGGCGTTGCTGGACGAAGGCGCCACGGCATCGGACGGCGCGGGCATGGCGGGAGGCTGGTAGTTCACCGCGTCGCCGCCCAGCAGGCCGCAGGCGCGGATGAAGCTCACGACTTCGCGCAGCGTGGCCGACTTCGGCAGGTACGCGAAGGCGCCCAGCGTCATCGCTCCCTGCGCGAGCGTGTCTTGCGCGAGCGTCGTGTTGCCGGTGCCCGAGAGCACCACGATGCGCGCCTCGGGATAGCGCGATCGGAATTCCATGAGCCCGCTCAGGCCCTGCGTGTCGGGCAGCGCCAGGTCGAGCAGCACCAGTTCGATCGCTTCCTGGTTGTCCTCGAAGACCGCCATGGCCTCGGCCAGGTTGCCGGCCTCTAGCACCTCGATGGGCGTGGCCGACACGTTGGCCTCCAGCAGCGCGCACACGCCCATGCGCACGAGGTCGTGATCGTCCACGACCAGGATGGCGCGCGGCCGCGCGGGGTCTCGCTGTCGCCGGGTCTCCTCGGCCGGGGATGCGGGCCTGTCGGTCTCTGTCATCCCCCGGATGCTATTTGCGACCCGTGGGGCACCGTAAGTGCCCAAAGTCATGGCCGCGCCCGGCGCCGGCGCGGCCGTCTAGGGCGTGAAGCGTTCGACCGAGGTGAGGTCGCCCGAACCGGAATCTCCCGAGATGACCAGCACGCTCCCGTCGTTCAGCAGGATGGCCGTTGCCCGGGAGCGGGCGTTCGACATCGAGGCCGCGGCGGTCCAGGTGTCGACGTCGGGGTTGTAGATCTCCGCCGTGGCGAGGCCGGCACCGCCGGCCAGCAGCACGCGTCCGTCCGCCAGGACGGTCATGGTGGGCAGGACGCGCTTGATGCTGCTCGCGATGGTGCTCGCGGTGAAGGCCAGGCCGGAGGGATCGAAGCGCAGCGCGGTGGTGCTGCCGTCCGTCGACGCGAGCACGCTGCCGTCGGCGAGAAGCGCGGAGATGTAGATGTTGCCTGCGGGAACGGTGCCCGCCACCGGCGTCGTGCTTCCGCTGTCGTTGACCGGGAACAACTCGGCGGACGTGAGCTGATGCGTCGCGCCGCTGGGACCGCCGATACCGCCGATCAGCAGCACGGCGCTGCCGCCGGCCAGCAGCTGGGCGCCATGCTGCGCGCGCGGGGTGGACAGCGGGGTGGCCATGAGCGACCAGGTACCGGTGGCCGGGTCGTAGAGTTCGGCCGTCTGCGAGTACTGGGTGGCGGTCTGGTAGCCGCCGATCGCCAGCACCTTGCCGTTGGGCAGCAGCGAGGCCGAATGCCGCGTGCGCGCCGCGCTCATGCTTCCGGTCGCGGTCCAGGTATTGGCGACCGGGTCGTAGAGCTCGGCGCTGGCCTGGCTCGCGCTGTTGGAACTGTCGCCGCCCGCGACCAGCACCCGGCCGTCCGCCAGCAGCGTGGCCGAGGAATCGGCGCGGGCAGCCAGCATCTGCGGCAACGTCGTCCACGTGTCGGTGGCGGGGTCATAGAGGTCCGCCGCGCCGGTGTAGCCCGTTCCCCCTATTCCACCGACCACCAGCACCTTGCCGTTGGCGAGCTTCACCGCGGCGGAATAGTGTCGGGCGACGGGAATGGGCGCAGCCGCCGTCCAGCTGCCTCTTGCGGTGACGGAGATCTTCAGCTGCGTCTGCGCCGAGCCGGCCGCGTTGCTCGCGGTGACGGTGTAGGTCGCCTGCGGCTGGATCGCGCCCGGCGTGCCGGTGACGGCGCCGGTGGCCGCGTTGATGCTCAGGCCGGCGGGCAGCGCCGGCGCGATCGTGAACGAGGAAGCCGGGCCGCCCGTGACCTGAGCCGTGTTGGGCACGATCGGCTCGGTCGTCACGTAGAGGGCGGCGGGCGTGTCATAGCTCACGCTCGCGGGCGCCGCCAGCGCCGGCTGCACGGTCAGGCGCAGGGTGACCGTGGCCGACCCCGCCGTGTTGGTGCCGGTGACCACGTAGTCCGCCGCGGCAGCGGTCGCGGTCGGCGTGCCGCTGATCACGCCGGTGAGCGCGTCGAGCGACAGCCCCGCGGGCAGTGCCGGTGCGATGCCGTAGCCGGTGATCGGACCGCCGCTGCTGCTCGGCGCATTCGCCGCGATGCCCTGGCCCACGGTGTAGACCGGCGCGAGTTCCCTGTAGCTCAGGCCCGCCGGCGCGGCCGGCGACTGGCGAACCTCGACCACCACGCGCGCAGTGGCGGTGCCGCCGGCATTGCCGGCAGTGACCGTATACACGGTGGACGCGGCCAGCACCGTGGGCGTGCCGCTGATGACGCCGGTGGTGCCGTCGATGACGAGGCCCGCCGGCAGCGCCGGCTCGATCGTGTAACGCTCGACCGTGCCGCCGCTGGCGCTCGGCCTGTTGGGCACGATGGGCTGCCCGAGCTCGTATGTCGCGGAGGTCATGGCGTAGCTGAAGCCCGAGGGCGGCTGCACCGTGGGCGTGTCCGGCGGAGTGACGCCCGGACCGGCGCCGACGAAGGAGAAGCCCCCGGAGCCGCCGCCGCATCCCGACAGCAGCACGGCCACGCCCATCAGCAGCATCCGGAACCAGGCCCCGATGGAAGAAGAAAGGTCGAGGCGCAGCGCGTGCCGCGACGAAGGAACAGGCCGGATGTGCATGGCGCCGGGGACTCCGTGATCGTGGTTTGCTTCGCGGAGGCACCACAGGCGCGGCAGATCGGATGCGCGCGGTCGGTACCGTTCCGCCCGGAACGGCAGTCCTGTGGATGCACGGCAATGCCGATCGGCACAGGACGGCCTCGGAAAACGGCGCCAAATGTAACACTCCTGATACTTCTGCGCAGAAGTCAGGCTCCGTACAGGAAATCTCCTGACCGGCAGAGCACCGCAGAGGCTCAGAGCGGCTCCAGCCCCACCTTCTTCATCATGGCCTCGGTGAATACCATCTCCTTGGTGAAGCCCGTGGTGTAGGCCGAACCGTCCTGCATGTCGACCCTGCCGCCCTGCTCCTGCAGCGCCGCGACCACCCTGGGCTGCGCCAGCGCCTTCTCGAAGGCGGCGCGGATGCGCTGCACGATGGCGTCGGGCGTGCCAGCCGGCACCGAGATGCCGCCCCACGAGGTGAGCTCGGCCCCCTTCACGCCCAGCTCGGCCAGCGTGGGCACCTGCGGCAGCACGGGGTTGCGCTTCGCTCCCGCCACCGCCAGCGGACGCAGCTTGCCGGCCACGATCTGCGGATAGGCCACGCTGAAGATCGGCATGCCGAACGCGACCTGGTCGCCGAGCACCGCGTTGACCAGCTCCGAGGCGCCCTTGTAGGGCGCATGCAGCGCGGTGACGTTCTCGGCCGAGAGCAGCATCTCCACGCCCAGGTGCGAAGGCGTGCCCACGCCGCCCGAGGCATAGGCCAGCTGCCCGGGTTGCGCCTTGGCCCTGGCCACGAGGTCGGCCAGGCTGCGGACGTCGGAGCTGGCGTTCACGACCAGCACCACGTCGGAGCTGGCCAGCCGCATCACGTGGCGGAAGTCCTTCAGCGCGTCGTAGCCCGGGTTGCGGTACATGCGCATGTTGGCGGCCATGGGCGCGGCCGAGTAGATCCAGGTGTAGCCGTCCGCCGGAGACTTGGCGACGATGCGCGCGCCGATGTTGCCGGCCGCGCCGGCCTTGTTTTCGATCACCACCGGCTGGCCGATGACCGGCGCCACCGCCTCGGCGAGGATGCGCGCGGTGATGTCGGGGCCGGTGCCGGCCAGGTAGGGCAGCACCCACTTGATGGGACGGCTGGGGTAGGCCTCTTCGGCCCGCGCGAGGCCCGTGCCCAGGGGCTGCAGCATGGCGGCCAGGGCGTGCCCAAGCAGCTTGCGGCGATGTGGATCGGTCATTGTCTTGTCTCCTGTCGCTTGTCTCGTTGTCTGCTTCTTCTTCGGAACGCGCAAGGCGTTCTCAACCCGCCTCGGACGCCAGCAGTTCCTTGGCGATGGTGTTGCGCTGGATCTCGCTGGTGCCGGTGAGCACGCGGTACATGCGCAGCACGCGGAAGAGGAACTCCACACGCCGGCCCTGCACGATGCCTTCGCCGCCGTGGATCTGCACCGCGCGGTCGGCCACGCGGAAGGCGGTCTCGGAGCAGAACAGCTTGGCCATGGAGGCCTCGGCGCGTGCGTCCGAGCCTGCGTCGATCTGGCGGGCGGTGTTGATCATCAGCGCGCGCGCCGCCGCGAGTTCGGTCGCCATGTCGGCCAGCATGTGCTGGATGGCCTGGAACTGGCCGATGGCGCGGCCGAACTGCTTGCGCTGCAGCGCGTAGTCGCGCGCGTCGCGCAGCGCCACCTGCGCCAGCCCGACCATCGCCGGGCAATGCAGCAGCCGGTTGACGGTGATGCGGCCCAGCGCCAGCGCCAGGCCCCGGCCCTGCTCGCCGATCAGGTTGGCGGCCGGCACCCGGGCGTTCTCGAACACGATGTTGCCGGTGCCCGACTGGCCGGCCATGGTCTTGTAGCCCGACTCCACGCGCACGCCGGGCGCCTTCAGGTCGACGAAGAAGGCCGACACCTCGCGCTGGGCGGGGTCGGTGGCGGTGGAGGCGACCAGCACCGCGAAGTCGGCGAAGGGCGCGCCCGAGATGAAGCGCTTGCGGCCGTTGACGATGTACTCGTCGCCGTCGAGCACCGCGTGCGTCTGCACGGCGCCGGCGTCGGAGCCGGCCTGTTCTTCCGTCAGCGCGAAGCAGATGGCCTTGTCGGCCTCGGCCACCGGCACGATGAAGTTCCGCATCTGCCACGGCGTCGCGAAGCGTGCCAGCGCGCCCACACGCGGCGGGCCGCTCAGCTCGCCGAACACATGCGGCGCGAAGGGCGAGCCGGTGGCGTAGATCGCCTCCTTGATGAGCGCGTGGTCGAGCACCGAGAGGCCCATGCCGCCCATTTTTTCGGGCAGCGTCATGCCGTAGAAGCCCAGCTCGCGCGAGCGCTTCCACACGCGCTGCAGCAGCTCACGGGGCGCGCCGCGCTCGCTGTCGATGTCGTGCTCGCGCGCCAGGTCGGCCAGCTCGCCGTTCAGGAAGGCCTGCACGCGGCCGATGACTTCGGCGGCGCGCTCCGAGCCCTCGAAGGGGCCCGCGAAGATCGGCGCCATGTTGTTGATGGCGGGTGTCGTCATTGCATCCATCTCAGTTCACCATCCTCTCCTGGCCTGCCCAGTACGGCGCCTGCACCGCCTTGCGCATCACCTTGCCGTTGGGGTTCTTCGGCAGCGAGGCCACGAACTCGATGCGGCGCGGGCGCTTGAAGCCCGCCAGCCGCTCGCCGCAGAAAGCGTCGATGGCCGTGCCCTCCGCCGCGCGGCCGGGCTTGAGCACCACGTGCGCCGCCACCGACTCGCCCCACTTGTCGTCGGGAATCGCGAACACGCAGGCTTCCTGCACCGCTTCGTGCTGGAACAGCACCGCCTCTACCTCGGAGGGATAGACGTTGAAGCCGCCGCTGATGACCATGTCCTTCTTGCGGTCGACGATGTAGACGTAGCCCTCCTCGTCCATGCGCGCGAGGTCGCCAGTGTGGTAGCGGCCGTTCTTCAGCACCTCGGCCGTGAGCTCGGGCGCGCGCCAGTAGCCGGCGAAGATGTCCTCGCCGCCGACCACGATCTCGCCGATCTCGCCGGTGGCCACCGGTTGGCCCTCGTCATCGAGGATGCGCACGTCGCATTCGAGCAATGGGCGCCCGCACGAGGCCAGGCGCTCGGGCCGCGCGGCGCGGGCATGAAGGTGGTCGTGCGTGGTCAGCGCGCACACGCCAGAGGTGGTCTCGCCCGCGCCGTAGCCTTGCGACAGCACGGGGCCGAACACGTCCATGGCCTTGAGGATGCGCGCCGGCGCCATCGGCGCGGCGCCGTAGCCCAGGCGCTGCAGGTCGGGCAGCGGGCGGTATTGGCCCTCGAGCTCGCCCAGCAGCATGTTGATCATGGTCGGTACCATGAAGGTGTGCGTCACGCGGTCGGCGCGCATGTCTGCGATGAAGCGCGCCGGCTCGAAGCCCGAGAACAGGCGGATCGTCACGCCGCTGCACAGCGCCGGCACGATCTGCATGCCCGAGGCGTGCGTGACCGGCCCCACCAAGCCGAGGATGTGCCCTTCGTGCATGCCCTCGGAGCGGATCAGGAACTTGCGCAGCTGCGCGAGCCGGTTGCCGAAGGTCTGCATCGCGGCCTTCAGCACGCCCGATGAGCCCGAGGTGTAGTGCAGCACCGCGAGCTCGTCGGCATGCACTTCCACCGGCGCGAACGCATCGCTGGCGCGAGCGAGCGCGGCCTCGTAGTTCGTCGCGGCATCGCCGTCCAGCAGCAGCAGGCGGGGCATCTCGCCGCGGATGTGCGCCCGGAAGCTCTCGGCGCGCTCGCTGGTGGTGACGATGATCGCGGCCTCGCTGTTGGCCGCGATCTCGCCCACCTCGCTCGGTGACAGGCGCGAGTTGAACGGCGCCTTCACCAGGCCGGCCTTGTAGCAGGCGATCTCGATCTCGACGATCTCGGCGCAGTTGGCCAGGTAGATGCCCACGCGGTCGCCGCGCGCGAGGCCGAGGCCCAGCAGCGCGTTGGCGAGGCGGTTGCTGCGCTGTTCCAGCTCGGCGTAGCTGAGCGTGCGCGCGGGGCTCGTCACCGCGATGCGCCGGCCGTTGGCACGCGCGCTGCGCGCCACGAGTGCGCCGACATTGGCGACCACGCGCCTTGGGGGAATGGATGGGGGATTGATGCTTGTCTCCTGGGTGCCGCCCTTTGCGGTTCACGGCACTGTTCCAGAAGCGGCGCCGCAGGAGAAATACTGTTTGCTGATCCGCGGCCATCAACGGAATTGATGGCCCGTTGTGCCTCGGGGTGAGCTCAGCCGCGCATCATCCACTCGGCCATCCACTTGCGCTGCCTGATCAGGCTCTGCGCCTGGGATGTCAGCGCATCCACCACCACCTGCGTGACGGCATCGAGCGGCCGCTCGGCGGTGACCAGCGTGTATGCGCGCGAAAGCTCCGGGTTCACCACGCGCGCGACCAGCCAGCCTTCGCGCGGCGCCGGGCTGTCGTTCAGCGCACAGGCCGGCACGAAGGTGAAGCCGGCGCCGCTGAGGTAGAGCGAGCGGATCACACGCGCGGAATCGTGCTCGTGGACGATGTTCAGCGGCATGCCGCGGGCGCTCGCCGCACCCTCCACTGCCTGCCGTATCGCGAATCGGCGCGACTGCAGCACCAGCGGTTGAGCGGCGGCGTCGGCGAGGTCGATCAGCGGATAGGCGGGCGCACCGGCATCCGGCTTCGTCGCGGAGCGCCGACGGCCCGCGGGCGCCGCGCGCAGCAGCCGGGCGACGCGGCCATCGGTATCGCGTCCGCAGAAGTACATGCCCTCCTGCGCCATCGGCCTGCAGCGCAAGCCTTCGAGAGGCGGCGTGTCGACCAGGATGCCCACGTCGGCGCGGCGCTCGAGCACGGCCTTGCACACCGTCAGGCTCAGGCCGTCGAGCACGAAGACGCGCACGCGCGGGTGCGACTCCTTGAGCGCGGCCAGCACCGGCCCCATCAGCAGCGAGGCGAGCAGGAACGGAATGGCCAGCGTGACCGAGCCTTCGGGCCCCTGCGGCAGGCGCTGGATGCGCTCGCGCATGGCATCGGCGTCGCTCAGCAGGCGGCGCGCGTCGTCATACAGCCGCAGCCCGGCCGACGTGGGCGTGACGCCGGCATGCGAGCGTTCGAAGAGCTGCACGCCGAGCTCGCTTTCCAGCTTCTTGATCTGCGCCGTGAGCGCCGGCTGCGCCACGTACAGCGCCCCGGCCGCGCGAGAGAGGCTGCCGGCTTCGAGCACGGCGATGAAATAGCGGAGTGTGCGCAGGTCCATGCTGGCTACTATGCCTCGCGGCGCCGCAGCGGCTGCGGCGACGGACTTGCGGGCCTGGCAAACCCTGATCGGTCATCAGACATATGTTTGAAAATCAGACACGCCATTTGTCTGAATCGACGACACCATACGATCGACGGATCGGGAAATCTCTTGTGGATCAACGCGCAGGCGCACTGGCATGCCCCATGCAAAGCACAGCCGATCCGATCCACAACACGCGCTAAATCATCGCGGGCCGCCGCTCTTCCCGTTTCGCGCCTGGAGACACCATGGACACCCTTCTTCTTCAATCTCGCGCAGACGCGCCCCAGGCGCACGACAGCGTCGCCGCCTGGTTCGACCCGCTGCTGTCCGAAAGGCTCGCGCAGGCCGGCTTCGGCACGCTGGAGCAGCTGGCGCAACGCATCAACGATGCCGGCGTGACCTGGTGGTATCCGGTGCGGGGCATCGGCGTGAGGCGCGCCGAGCGCGTCGTGCAATGGCTGCACGAGCAGCAGCAGAGCACGGGCATGGAGGTGAACCTGCGCGGCCTGCGCGAACACGGGCGGGCGCGGTCGTCGTCATGCGCAGGCGCGCAGGCTGCGGTGGAGTGCGGCTCGGATAATGCGGGCTTCGTGTCAGCAGCAACAAGGCAAGGATGAGCGCCGCGGATTTTCTTTTTTCTCCCGAAGTACAGAAGCTGCTCACGGTCTTGTACGCGGCACCAGCCGACGAGCAGTTCCCGACCGCCGAACTCGCGCGGCGCGCCAGGCTGGCGGAACCCGAAGCCACGGCGACCGTCGGGCACCTGGTCAGCAGCGGCATCGTGAAGCGCCAGGCAGCGAAGGCCGAGCAGCCCGAGACCATCCGGATCGACCGCTCCTTCGTCTTCCACGACCAGCTGCGCAGCATCGCGCTGCGCTCCTTCGCCGCGGCGGAGCCGATCCGCTCCATGCTGCGGTCCAAGTTCAAGGACTCCGTCGTGCGCGCCTTCGTGCTGGGCGAAGACGAGCAGGGCACCTTGGAACTGCTGGTCGCGCACGGCCAGCTGGTGCCCGACGAAGCCGCCATGGCGGCGGCCTGCCAGAAACTGTCGAAATCCATGGGCAGGCATCTGAAGGTGCACGTCGTTCCGCTCACGCGGCTCAACGGCATGCCGCCGCGCGATCCGCTGGCGTCGAAGCTCGCCGCGGCCACGGTGCACGAGATCATCGCGCTGGGGGATACCAAGGCGGCGCTGCCCGTGGAACGTGGCGGGCTGCTGCAGGCGGCGAGGAAGAGGCTGGCGACGCTGGGCAGACCGCCAGCGTGATCCCCAGGAGAAGGACGACACCAGCAAGATGGCCGGCAACCCGGCCTGCCGCCGGGCGTGGCTGCAATCAGAAGACGCCGAAAACCTTCAGCAGGATGATCACGCCGATCGGTACGCCGCACAGCCAGAGGATGATGCTTTTCATAGGGGTCTCCTGTTCATTGGAGCGGCAACCTTAGCGAGCGCCTGGCTGGCGCCGAGACGGAAAAGGACGGACGGCGGGGTAGGCGCACTTCCACGCGCACCTCGCGCGAACTTCACGCGAGCCAATGCACGACGGCACCCGCCGGACTCCGAAATAGAAAGAGCCGCTTTCCCCAAAGGGAAAGCGGCTCTCTATTTGCAAAAACTGTCCGGCTTCAGAACGGAATGTCGTCGTCCATGTCATCGAAGCCCGACGACGACTTGGCCGGTGCCTGGCGCGGAGCCGGCGCCGGAGCGCGCGGTGCGGCCGCGGGTGCGCGCGGGGCGTAGCCGCCACCACCACCGCCGCCTTGCGAGTAGCCGCCGCCACCGCCGTAGCCGCCGTCGTCATCGCTGGGACCCGACGGGCCGCCCTGGCCCTGGCGGCTGCCGAGCATCTGCATCTGGTCGGCGCGGATCTCGGTGGTGTACTTTTCGATGCCGTCCTTGTCGGTCCACTTGCGCGTGCGCAGGCTGCCTTCGACATACACCTGCGAGCCCTTGCGCAGGTATTGGCCGGCGATTTCGGCCAGGCGGCCATTGAAGACGATGCGGTGCCACTCGGTGGCTTCGCGCATTTCGCCGCTTTGCTTGTCCTTCCAGCGATCGGTGGTGGCCACTGTGACGTTCGCGACCTGGTCGCCGCTCGGGAATGTACGCATCTCGGGGTCGCGCCCCAGATTGCCGACGACGATGACTTTATTGACCGATGCCATATGCACTGCCCCTGATAAGTAGATGGAGGAGAAGGTTGAGAAGAACCCTCGATTGTGCCCCAAGGCGACCGCTCTCTTTCTCCCCCGGTGCCAGAATGGGCGCTTGCGATGAACCGGGAACCTGACTTTTTCGAGCATCTGCGCGCCGAGCTGTCCAGCGGCCGCGTCTGGCTCGACCGCGCCATCGTGCTGGGCTACGCCATCGCGGCGGGCCTCTTCGTGGTGGGCTTCACGCTGGCCAGCGACTGGGTCTTCGGCCAGTTCCACCGCTTCTACCGCGCCTGGCCCTGGGCGGTGCTGCTGACCACGCCGATGCTCACGGCCGGCATCGTCTGGTTCACCCTGCGTTTCTTCCCCGGAGCTGGAGGCTCCGGCATTCCCCAGATCAAGGCCGCGCTCCACCCGGCCCTGCCCGGGGAGCGGCGCTTCGTGTTCGCCTCGCTGCGGCTGACAGTCGCCAAGATCGGGCTGGGCGTGGCGGGCTTCGCGGCCGGCCTGTCGATCGGCCGCGAGGGACCTTCGGTGCAGGTGGCGGCGGGCGTGATGCAGCATGCGCGGCGCTGGCTGTCGCCCAACACGTCCATCGACGGGCGCGCGCTGCTGGTGGCCGGCGGCGCGGCCGGCATCGCGGCGGCCTTCAATGCGCCGCTGGCGGGCGTGGTGTTCGCCATCGAGGAGCTGTCGGGCCGGCTGGAGGCGCGCTCCAGCGGGCTGATCATCACGGCCATCGTGCTGGCGGGCCTGGTGGCTGTGTCCGCCTTCGGCAACGTCAGCTATTTCGGCGTGATCCGCGTGCCGCGGCTGGGCTGGGACGTGCTCGGGCCAGGCCTGCTGGTCACGCTGCTGAGCGGCGCCGCGGGCGGCCTCTTCGCGCGGCTGCTGATCGCCTCGCTCACCGGCACGGCCGGGCGCTTCAACCGCTGGCGGGCGCGCTTTCCGGTGCGCTTCGCGGCGGTCGGCGGGCTGGCTGTGGCCGTCATCGGGTTGGTCACGGGCGGCGTCACCTTCGGCGCGGGCTCGGAGGCAGTCAAGCAGATGCTGCAGGGCCACGACGAGCTGACGCCGCTGTACACCGTGCTCAAGTTCGTCGCCACCTGGCTCACGGCGTGGTGCGGCGTGCCGGGCGGGATCTTCGCGCCCTCGCTGTCCATCGGCGCGGGCATCGGCGACGCGGTGGCCCGGTTCGCAAGCAGCGAGCAGGGGCCGGCGCTCATCGCCATGGGCATGGCCGGCTTCCTCGCGGCGGTGACGCAGGCGCCGCTGACCGCCTTCATCATCGTGATGGAGATGGTCGACGGCCACTCGATGGTGCTGAGCCTGATGGCCGCCGCGATGCTGGCCAGCCTGGTCTCGCGCATGATCAGCCGGCCGCTGTACGACACGCTGGCCGAGCACATGGTGAGCCGTGCGATCAGCACCTCCACCGGCACCGAAGCGGTGCACCCGCCGCCGGCAGAAACCCCGAAGTCCGAACCGCCGGTTCCCTCCGGCTCGCCATGAAATCGTCGGCGGTCTATCATGTCCGGTTGCCCTCGGACGATCGCCTCCCTTGAATTCAAAAGCCACAGCCCACACCGCAGCCGACGCGGAAAGCGCTCGCGACGCTGAACTCGAACGAAACACCTACCTCGGCGCGGTGCTGGCGCAGCAGCGCATCAGCATCCGGGGTGCGCGCACGCACAACCTGAAGAACGTCGATCTCGACATCCCGCGCAACAAGCTGGTGGTCATCACCGGCCTGTCTGGCTCGGGCAAGTCGAGCCTGGCCTTCGACACGCTCTATGCCGAAGGGCAGCGGCGCTACGTCGAGAGCCTGTCGGCCTATGCGCGGCAGTTCCTGCAGCTCATGGACAAGCCCGACGTCGACGTGATCGAGGGCCTCTCGCCCGCGATCAGCATCGAGCAGAAGGCCACCAGCCACAACCCGCGCTCCACCGTGGGCACGGTGACCGAGATCCACGACTACCTGCGCCTGCTGTACGCGCGCGCCGGCACGCCCTACTGCCCCGACCATCACCTGCCCTTGCAGGCGCAGACCGTGTCGCAGATGGTCGATGCGGTGCTGGCGATTCCCGACGAGCCGCGCCTGATGATCCTGGCGCCCGTGGCGCGCGAGAAGAAGGGCGAGTTCGTCGAGCTCTTCGCCGAGATGCAGGCCTCCGGTTACGTGCGCTTCCGCGTCGACGGGCAGATCTACGAATACAACGACCTGCCCAAGCTCAAGAAGACCGAGAAGCACGACATCGACGTCGTCATCGACCGCCTTCGCGCGCGCCCCGACATGCAGCAGCGCCTGGCCGAGAGCTTCGAGGCCGCGCTGCGCCTGGCCGAGAGCCGCGCCATCGCGCTGGAGTTGGGCGCCGAGGGAGCGCCCGACAGGGAGCACCTGTTCAACGCCAAGTTCGCCTGCCCGATCTGCCACTACTCGCTGTCGGAGCTGGAGCCGCGCCTGTTCTCGTTCAACTCGCCCGTGGGCGCATGCCCGACCTGCGACGGCCTGGGCAGCCGCGAGGTGTTCGATCCGGCGCGCGTGGTGGCGTTTCCGTCGCTGTCGCTGGCCAGCGGCGCCATCAAGGGCTGGGACCGCCGCAACGGCTACTACTTCAGCATGATCGAGAGCGTCGCCAGGCACTACAAGTTCGACGTCGACGCGCCCTTCGAATCGCTGCCGGCCTCGGTGCAGCAGGTGCTGCTGCACGGCTCGGCGGCCGAGGAGATCAAGTTCAACTACACCATGGAGTCGGGCAACTTCGCGGGCAAGAAGCTCACGAAGAAGCATCCCTTCGAAGGGATCATCCCGAACATGACGCGACGCTACCGCGAGACCGACTCGGTGATGGTGCGCGAGGACCTCGCCCGCTTCCGCAACATGCAGCCCTGCCCCGACTGCGGCGGCTCGCGCCTTCGCCCCGAGGCGCGCAACGTTTTCCTGGTCGACGAGAGCGGCGCGGACAACGGCGCCGAGCGCCCGCGCATGGCGATCTTCGAGCTCAGCCGCCTCACGCTGCGCGACTCCCTCGACTGGTTCCAGAAGCTCGAGCTGCGCGGCGCCAGGGCAGAGATCGCCGACAAGGTGGTGCGCGAGATCGGCCTGCGCCTGAAGTTCCTCAACGACGTGGGCCTGAACTACCTGAGCCTCGACCGCAGCGCCGAGACGCTGTCGGGCGGCGAGGCGCAGCGCATCCGGCTCGCCTCGCAGATCGGCTCGGGCCTCACCGGCGTGATGTACGTGCTCGACGAGCCCAGCATCGGCCTGCACCAGCGCGACAACGACCGCCTGATCGGCACGCTGAAACACCTGCGCGACATCGGCAACAGCGTGATCGTGGTCGAGCACGACGAGGACATGATCCACGCCGCCGACCACGTGATCGACATGGGCCCCGGCGCCGGCGTGCACGGCGGGCGCGTGATGGCGCAGGGCACGTACGCCGAGGTCTCGTCCAACCCCGACTCGCTCACCGGCCAGTACCTCTCGGGCGCTCGCAGGATCGAGGTGCCGAAGCATCGGACCGCATGGCTGCCGTCGACGAAGCAGCCCGCCTTTCATGAAGGCAAGAAGCCCCCTCGCTTTCCGCCGAGCCCCGCCGCCGAGCGCCGCGCCGCGCGCGAGGCCGCGCATCTCGCCACGCAGACCGACCTGCAGGAAATCCGCGTGGTCGGCGCCACGGGCAACAACCTGAAGAACGTGAGCGTCGCCTTCCCCGTCGGCCTGCTGACCTGCGTGACGGGCGTGTCGGGCTCGGGCAAGTCCACGCTTGTGAACGACACGCTCTACACGTCGGTGGCGCGCACGCTCTACCGCGCGCACGAGGAGCCGGCGGCGCACGAGTCGGTGGAAGGCATCGAGTACTTCGACAAGGTCATCAACGTCGACCAGAGCCCCATCGGCCGGACGCCGCGCAGCAATCCGGCCACCTACACGGGCCTGTTCACGCCCATCCGCGAACTCATGGCCGAGACCAACACCGCGCGCGAGCGCGGCTACGGCCCGGGCCGCTTCAGCTTCAACGTGGCGGGCGGGCGCTGCGAGTCCTGCCAGGGCGACGGCGTGGTCAAGGTCGAAATGCACTTCCTGCCCGACGTGTACGTGCCCTGCGAGGTCTGCCACGGCCAGCGCTACAACCGCGAGACGCTGGAAGTGCTCTACAAGGGCAAGAACATCGCGCAGATCCTGGAGATGACGGTCGAGGCCGCGCACGACTTCCTGAAGGCCGTGCCCACCATCGAGCGCAAGCTGCGCACCCTGCTCGACGTGGGCCTGAGCTACATCAAGCTGGGCCAGTCGGCCACCACGCTCTCAGGCGGCGAAGCACAGCGCGTGAAGCTCGCGCTGGAACTCAGCAAGCGCGACACCGGCCGCACCCTCTACATCCTCGACGAGCCGACCACCGGCCTGCACTTCGCCGACATCGAGCTGCTGCTGAAGGTACTGCACCAGCTGCGCGACGCGGGCAACACCATCGTCGTCATCGAGCACAACCTCGACGTCATCAAGACCGCCGACTGGCTCATCGACATGGGCCCCGAAGGCGGCGCCGGCGGCGGCACGGTGGTGGGCCAGGGCACGCCGGAGGAGATCGCGGCGAACGAGGCGAGCCATACGGGGCGGTATCTGAAGCGGCTGCTGTAGCCGGGCCGCTCCCTGCACGAATGGCCGGGCCGCGCCACAATCGCGCCCCATGCCCTCCTTCACCCCGCGCCAGTTCATCATCCTCGTTCTCCTGACCCTCGCCTGGGGTTTCAACTGGCCGGTGATGAAGCTCGGCGTGGCCGACTATCCGCCGCTGGGTTTCCGCGCGATCTCGATCTGGCTCGGGCTGCCGGTGCTGGCCGTCGCGCTGGTGTGGCTCAAGGTGCCGTTCCGCGTGCCTCGCAGCGCATGGCCCGAACTGGTGTGGCTGGGCGCCACCAACATGTTCGTCTGGCACGCCTGCATCATCCTCGCGGTGAAGGCGCTCTCGGGCGGGCGCGCGGCGATCCTGGGCTACACGATGCCGGTGTTTTCCGCCGTCATCGGTGCGCTGCTCTTCTCTGCGGCGCTCACGCGGCGCGCATGGCTGGGCGTGGGCGCCTGCGCGATCGGCGTGGGCCTGCTGCTGTGGCACGAGCTCACGAACCTCTCGGGCCGGCCCGGCTACGTGGCCCTGGCACTAGTGGCCGCAGCCACATGGGCGCTGGGCACGCAGCTTCTGCGCCACACGCGCATCGGCCTGCCTACGCTCACGCTTTCGTTCTGGATGACGGCGATGACTGCGGTGGTGATGACGGTGCTGTCGCTGCTGTTCGAGCGCGACCAGCTCTACTGGCCCAACGACGTGACGTGGGCTTCCATCGGCTACAACGCGGTGCTCATCTTCGGCTTCGCGCACGCCGCATGGTTCTACCTCGCGCGCGGCCTGCCACCCATCGCTTCGACGCTGAGCGTGATGTTCATTCCGGTGCTCGGCGTGTTCAGCGGCGCGGTGTGGCTGGGCGAGGTCGTGCACTGGCAGGACTGGGTGGCGGTCGCGCTGATGGTGGTCGCCATCGCCTCGGTGCTCTGGCCCTCGCGCAGCGCGGCGAAGGCCTGAGCGCGCCTTCTTTTTTCAGGTCGTCGTCTGCACGTGCAGGCGGCTGGTCTTGCAGCGGTGCAGCGCGCGGTAGTGCTCCAGCGGCCTGCCGTTGGCGCCGTAGGCGATCGACTCGATGCGCAGCAGCGGCTCCGGCTGCGGCAGGTTGAGCAGCTCGCAGGTATCGGCATCGGGCAGCACGGCGTCGATCCAGCGTTCGGCGCGCACCAGGCGCAGCCCGTACTGGCGGCGCAGCACGTCGTAGAGCGAGCGGTCGTCCAGGCGCGTGCGGTGCAGGCCGGGCGCGAGGTCGGCGGGCACCACGGTTTCGACCAGCAGGCGCAGTTCGCCGTCGACGCTGCGCAGGCGCTTGAGCGCCACCACCTGCGTGTCGTCGGTCAGGCCGAGCGAGGCGGCTTCCTGCTCGGTGGGCGCGCGCAGCTCCTGCGTGAGGATCTGCGTGCGCACCGAGCGGCCCTTGCGCTCCATCTCGTCGGAGAAGCCGAGCACGGTGGAAACGAAGTCTTCGTCGCGCTCGCGCGCCGACACGAAGGCGCCGCGGCCCTTGATCTTGTAGATGAGGTTGTTGCGCACCAGGTCGGCCAGCGCCTCGCGCACCACGATGCGCGAGATGCCGAACTGTTCGCCCAGCTCGGCCTCGGACGGCAGCTTGGCGCCGATGGGCAGCACGCCCTGCAGGATCTGCATGCGAAGCGCGTCGCGGAACTGGGCCCACAGCGGGGACTCGGAGTCGCGGTCGAGCACGGTCGAAATTTCGGTCGGAGAGTTCACGTCGAAGCTTGGCCCAGGGCCTGAGGAGTCATCAATGATGCATCGAAAGATGCGGGCGCATCCGCGGCCACCGGCGAAAGCCGCACGCCGTGGCGTTCGCGCAGGGCGGTGGCACAGGCCTGCAGCTCCGCGTGCTGCTGCGCGGCGTCCCAGCCCAGCGCATCGGCGGCGATGCCTGCGATCTCGGCGAGCGCGGCATCGGTGACCAGCCCGCGGATGGCCAGCAGCGTGCGGCGGATCACGAGGTCGTCGAGATGCACCACGCCGGTCTCGAGGCAGAGGTACGAAAGCTCGGCCACCGAATAGCCCGGCGCGTGGCGCAGCGGCATGTCGCCCGATGCGGCGAGGCGCTGCGCCAGCGGCAGGGCCTTCGATCCGTAGCGCTTCAGCAGCACCTGCGCGCGCGTGCGGCTCATGCCCGAGGCGGCGACCAGGCGATCGAGAAAACGCTCGACGGCCTGCGCATCCACCGGCAGCTCGGCGCCGCCGCCGATGGGCAGCATGTCGGTCGAGGCTGTGCGGGGACGGCCAAGTTGCTTCAGCACTTCATTGACCGCCTCTTCCGCGAGCGCGCGGAAGGTCGTCCACTTGCCGCCGACCAGGCCGACCACCGGAATGTCGCGCGTGGCGCTGGGCGGATCGAGCACCACCGAATGGTCGCGCGAGATCTGCCCCGGCTTGTCGGCGTCGGAGCGCGCAAGGGGCCGCACGCCGACGTAGGTGTAGACCACGTCGCCACGTCCGAAGCGCAGGTTGGGGAACACCTCGGCCAGCACTTCGAGCAGGTAGTCGACCTCCTCGGGCTCGGTCTCGATCCTGTCGGGGTCGTCCACCGGGATGTCGGTGGAGCCCACGAGCACGCGGTCGAGAAAGGGATAGACGATGCACACGCGCCCGTCCACCGCCTCGAAGTAGGCCATGCGGCCCTGCAGCGCATCGCGCAGCGCGGGATGGTCGAGCACGAGGTGCGAGCCCTTGGTGCCCATCACGCGCGGGCCGGCGCCGCCGAGCACCGCGGTGCTGCGGTCCAGCCACGCGCCGCTGGCGTTGACCACGGTGTCGGCCGTCACGCGCACCAGCGCGCCGGTGATCTCGTCGCGCAGCGTGATGATGTTGCCCGCGCAGCCCATCACGCGGCAGTAGTTGGCCGCGGCCGAGCGCGGCTGGTCGCGGCAGGCGTCGCCGATGAGTTCGAGGATGAGCCACTCGGGGTGGCTGATCCATGCGTCGAAGAAGGTGGCCGTCCAGCGCACCGCGGAGCGGAACAGGCTGCGGTCGCCCGGCGGCACGCGGCTGATGCGGTGATTGGGCATCACGCGCTGTCGGCGGCCCAGCAGGTCGTACAGGCGCAGGCCCGCAGCCACCGCCAGCAGGCCGCGCGTGCGCTGCGGCGGCGTACGGCCGAAGAACTTGAGCGCGCTGCTCATGAGGCCGCCGAAGAAGCTCGACAGCGGCACCACCGTCTTCAGCGGCTGCACCAGGTGCGGCGCGTTGCGCAGCAGCAGGTTGCGCTCGCGCGTGGCCTCGGCCACCAGCGAGAAGCTGCCGTTCTCCAGGTAGCGCAGGCCACCGTGGATCATGCGCGAGGGCGCGCTGCTGGCGCCCGCGCTGAAGTCGCCCTTGTCGACGATGAGGCAGTCCACGCGCTGCAGGCACAGGTCGCGGAACACGCCCACGCCGTTGATGCCGGCACCGATGATGACGGTGGAGAAATGACGGTCCGCGAGCGATGCAGGGCGCACGAAGGGCAGTTGCCACGCGCTCATCGGGAGACCTCCGCGCCGCGCGCTGCGGTGCTGTCGGCGACGGCCGTCACGCCGCCCGCCAGATGGGAAAACACAGGAGACATGGTGTCGATCAGTTCGTTGAAGCCGGCGTTGAAGTCGGCATGGGCGCGCGCCTGGGCGGCGTCGGGTTCGACGGTGTCGCAGGGCGCGAGCAAGGCGCTGCCCTGCTCCGCGCGGTCGATGCCCTGCGACATGGCGGCATGGATGGCGGCGCCGCGCGCGCCGGTCTCATCGTCGGCGCAGCGCTCGACCGGGTGGCCGAGCAGGCCTGCGAGCAAACGCACGAGGCGCGTGTCGCTCGCGCCGCCGCCGAGCACGGTGCACGCGGACACCGGCAGTCCGCAGGCCGCGAGCCGCCTGAGGTGGCGCGCATGCAGTGCAGCGACCGCATCGACCACCGCGCGCGCCATGTCGCCGCGCGTGTGATGGCTCTTGAGACCGACGAAGCCCGCCGTCACTCCGCCACCGCCGTTGACGAAAGGCAGGAAGCGCAGGCCGCCCGCGCCGAGCGGCACCGACATCGCGAGGTCGACCACCGCGCGCGCATCGGGCAGGCCCAGCACGCCGGCCAGCCAGGCGATGTTGGCCATCGACGAGGGGCTGTTCTCCATGTAGAGCCGCTTGTCCTCGCGGCCGAAATTCACGACGGCGGCCACCGCGGGCTTGGGCTCGATCACCGGCCCGATGACGGCGTTCACGCACCAGGTGCCGAAGACCGACACCGCGCGCGAACGCCCTTCGGCGCAGATCGCGGTCATCGATGCAAGCAGGTCGATGGCGCCCATCGCCACCGGAATGCCCGCTGGCAGGCCGCACAGCGCGGCTTCGGAAGGCCGCAGCCTGCCGAGGAGTTCGCCGCTGGGCACCAGCGGACCGAAGACGCGAGGGCCGAGATCGGCGATGCCCGAAGCATCGAAGGCCGCCTGCGACCACGTGCCCGTCGCGATCGACACCAGCCCGGCCGTGCTCGCATCGCTGGCATCGGTGGAGATCTCGCCGGTCAGCAGGAAGCCGAGGTAGTCCTTCGCGAACAGCAGCCGGCGCACCGCGCCGCGCTGCACGGCGTCGGTGCCCAGCAGCTCGGCCGCGATCACGGTGGGCTGGCCGGGCCAGGGCTGGCAGCCCACGTCGGCGAAGAGCGCCGGGCCGTGGCTCAGAGCGAGCGAGCGGGCGCGCGCGTCGGCGCGCTGGTCGGTGGAGGCGATGGCGCGTCCGCCCACGAGCTCGTTGCGTGCATCGAGCGCGTAGAGCCCCGCGCCGTGGCCGGTGCAGCCGATGGCGCGGACCTCCGACACGCGGTCTCCGAGTTGATGGGCGACGTCGCGCAGGACGTGGGTCAGCGCGGCGCGGATCGCCGAGGCCCCCACTTCGCATCCCCCTCCGGGCAGCCGGTCGTGCGGCAATGGCATTCGTGACAGGGCGACGCTGCGGCCACTCCCGGCTTCCAGGGCCAGGGCTTTCAGGCTGCTCGACCCCATGTCGATGCCGATCAGTATGTTTGGCTTCATGTCATAACAGCTTCGGCTGAATAAAAGCGGCCTGCCAGTAGCGTTTCCCCTAGTTATCCCTTCAAATGGCCAGCGCGTACATTCTAGCCTGTCATAACAACTGATGTGACAACAAGGTTCCGAGAGCTGCCCTGAAAAGCGGCATCCACAAGCTGTGCACCCAACGTGAGGAGACAAAGAATGAGGCGTAATTTCCTGAAGTCCGCCGCCGCAGCCGGCATCGGCCTGGCCGGCGCGAGCGCGTTCGCGCAGCAGCAGGCGGCTGCCCCCGCGGCCGGCGGCGGCCTGCGCGGCAACCCCAGCGACGTCTACGTGATGAACGTGATGGTGTCGGGGGTCGAGTACTGGTTTCCGGTCTACGAAATGATGAAGCAGCTCGGCCGCACGCTGGGCGTGAAGACGCGCTACACCGGCACGCCCGAGTACGACGTGAACAAGCAGCTGGCGTCCTTCGAGCAGGAACTGGCGCGCAAGCCCGCGGGCATCCTGCTGCACCCGATGAACCCCGACCCGTTCATCGAGCCGATCAACCGCGCGGCGGCGATGGGCATCCCCGTCGTCACCTTCGCGGCCGACTCGCCCAACTCCAAGCGCACCTCCTTCGTCACCTCCGACAACGACCGCGAGGGCAACCAGGCGGCCGACGCCATCGCTGCATCGCTGGGCGGCAAGGGCGAATACGCGGTGCTGGAGAACCCGGGCCAGGACAACCACGACCGCCGCATCGCCGCCTTCGTCAACCGCATGAAGACGAAGCACCCCGGCATGAAGCTGGTGGGCCGCGCCGCCAGCAACCAGGACCCGAACAAGGCCTACCAGGCGGTGCTGAGCCTCGCGCAGGCCAACCCGAACCTGGGCGCCCTCTTCATGCCCGAGGCCAACTCGGCCCTCGGCGCGGCGCAGGCCAAGGTGGAGACCAAGAAGAACATCAAGGTGATGTGCTGCGACGTGAACGCCAAGATCCTCGACATGATCAAGTCGGGCGACGTGTTCGGCGCCATCAACCCCAACCAGGGCATGCAGGGCTACATGGGCATGATGATGCTGTTCCTGGCCAAGAACCCCGGCCTCATCGACCCGATGAACGACGCCAAGCGCAACGGCACCAACCCGATGGCCGTGCCCTTCCTGGACAACGGGCTGTCGGTGGTCAGCAAGGCCAACGCAGACGACTTCTACTGGGACAAGTACCTCGCCCGCCGCGGCACCAAGGGAATCGGCGAGTGAACGCAGTGGGCGCATTGCTCGAACTGCGCGGCATCAGCAAGCGCTTCGGCGCTTCGCGCGCGCTCACGGGCGTGGACTTCTCGCTGCGCCGCCGCGAGATCCACGCCCTTTGCGGCGAGAACGGCGCGGGCAAGTCCACGCTGATGAACATCATCGACGGCATCCACCAGCCGGACGAAGGCACCATCTCGCTGGACGGCCAGGCGGTTGTCATCGACGGCCCCGCGCATGCGATGCGCCTGGGCATCGGGCTGGTGCACCAGGAGATCGCCCTGTGCGGCGACGCCACGGTGGCCGAGAACATCTTCATGCCGGAGATCAACGCCGGCAGGAGCGCGTGGATGAACTACGCGAACCTCAACGAACGCGCCGCCAGGGTGCTCCAGCGGCTGGGGCAGGACGTCGATCCCGCCGCGCTGGTGAAGGACCTGAGCATCTCCACGCAGCAGCTCATCGAGATCGCGAAGGCGCTCACGCTCGACTGCAAGGTGCTGATCCTCGACGAGCCCACCGCCGCGCTCACCGACAACGAATCGGCCGCGCTCTTCAGGGTGCTGCACGACCTCAAGGCGCAGGGCATCGGCATCATCTACATCAGCCACCGCATGGCGGAGATCTTCGCGAACTGCGACAGCGTCACGGTGCTGCGCGACGGCCGCAACGTACACACGGGCCCGCTGGCCGAGCTCGACGCCGACGGCCTGGTGCGCCGCATGGTCGGGCGCGACCTGGGCAACTACTACCCGCCCAAGCAGGAAGAACCCGCATCGGGCGAGCACGTGCTCGAGGTGACGGACATCGCCGACGGCGAACGCGTGCACGGCGTGTCGTTCAGGCTGAAGCGCGGCGAGATCCTCGGCATCGCGGGCCTCATGGGCGCCGGCCGCAGCGAGCTCGCCGAGACCATCTGCGGCCTGCGCACGGCGCGCGGCGGCAGCGTGCGGCTGCGCGGCAGGCCGCTCGCCATCCGCAAGTACAGCGACGCGCTGCGCGAAGGCATCGCCTACCTCAGCGAAGACCGCAAGGCGGCGGGCGTGTACCTCGATCTGCCCATCGCGCAGAACATCGCATCGATGGCGCTCGCGCGCGTCAGCTCGCGCTTCGGCCTGCTGCAGCGCGCGGCCGAGCACAAGCTGGCCGTGAGCCTCGGCGCGCGGCTCAAGCTCAAGTCGGACGGCGTGGACATCGACGTGGCCAGCCTCTCCGGCGGCAACCAGCAGAAGGTGGCCATCGCCAAGCTGCTGGCCACCAATCCCTCGGTGCTGCTGATGGACGAGCCCACGCGCGGCGTGGACGTGGGCGCCAAGTCGGAGATCCACCACATCCTGCGCGACCTGGCCAGCCAGGGCGTGGGCGTGATCGTGATCTCCTCGGAGCTGCCCGAGATCATCGGCCTGTGCGACCGCGCGCTGGTGATCCGCGACGGCCGGCTCGCCGGCGAGGTGCAAGACAAGGACATGACGGAAGAGGCCCTGCTGCGGCTGGCCTCGGGACTTTGCGAAGAGGAAACGACAGCATGAACTACCCAGCACAACTGGACGCGGGAGCCGCCGGCCTTGCGCCACGACAGACGACCGAGGGAGGAGGAAAGGGAGGCCCCGTGAAACCCGCCAGCAAGCTCGCCAGCATGCGCGAGCTGGGCCTGTTGATCATCATCGCGGCGCTGTGCGTGGGCATGAGCTTCGCGTCGCCCTACTTCCTCACCTGGGACAACGTGCGCGCGATGCTGCTGTCGTTCTCCATCGAGGGCATCGTGGTGGTGGGCATGACCATCCTGCTGATCGTGGGCGGCATCGACCTCTCGGTGGGCTCGGTGGTGTGCTTCGCGATGGTGGTCACCGGCAAGCTCTTCCTCATGGGCTTCGATCCGTGGACGGCGGGGCTCATCGCCATCGCGGCCAGCGCCATGATCGGCGCGATGATCGGCGGCTGCGTCACGCGCATCGGCCTGAACCACTTCATCGCCTCGCTGGCCTTCATGGTGATCGTGCGCGGCCTGTGCCTGGCGCTCACGCAGGGCACGCCGCAGTCGCTGTTCTCGCTGCCGGCGGAGTTCAAGTTCATCGGCCAGGGCACGCTCTTCGGCGTTCCGGCGGTGATCCTGATCTTCCTGGCCATCGTGGTGGTGAGCGATTTCGTGCTTCGCCGTTCCTCGCTGCTGCGCCGCGTGTTCTACACCGGCAGCAACGAGAAGGCCGCGCTTTACTCCGGCATCCGCGTGGGCCACGTCAAGTTCTGGGTCACGGTGCTGTGCGCGGCATCGGCCGGGCTCGCGGGCGTGATCTACACCGCGCGCTTCGGCGCCGCCACGCCCACCTTCGGCGTGGGCATGGAGCTCAACGTGATCGCAGCCGCGGTGATCGGCGGCGCCAGCCTGAAGGGCGGCTCGGGCACGGTGCTCGGCGCGGTGCTGGGCCTGGCGCTGCTGTCGGTGGTGACCAGCTCGCTGATCCTGCTGGACGTGTCGCCCTACTGGCAGGACGTGATCAAGGGCCTGATCCTGCTCGCGGCCGTGACCATCGACCACCTCATGAACACGAGAAAGACCAAGCGATGAGCAACAGCAGCACCATCAACGCATCGGACATGAAGAAGACCGTTCTCGGCCCCTCGGGCATCGAGTGCTCGGCCATCGGCCTGGGCACCTGGGCCATGGGCGGATGGATGTGGGGCGGCGGCGACAACGCGGCCGCCGTGCTCGCAATACAGGCCTCGCTGGACGCGGGCGTGAACCTGATCGACACCGCGCCGGCCTACGGCCTGGGCCGCTCCGAGACCATCGTCGGCACCGCGCTCAAGGGCCGCCGCCACGAGGCGGTGATCGCCACCAAGTGCGGGCTGGTGTGGCACACCCAACAGGGAACGCACTTCTTCGAAGAAGACGGCCACCCGGTGTACCGCTACCTCGGGCGCGAGTCGATCATCCATGAGGCCGAAGAGAGCCTGAAGCGCCTGCAGACCGACTACATCGACCTCTACATCACGCACTGGCAGGACGCCACGACGCCCGTGGCCGAGACCATGGACGCGCTGCTCGAGCTCAAGAAGCAGGGAAAGATCCGCGCCATCGGCGTGAGCAACGTGAGCCCCGAGACGCTGGCCGAGTACCTTCGCTACGGCCCCGTCGACGCGGCGCAGGAGCGCTACAGCCTGATTGACCGCGAGATCGAGCAGACGCTGGTGCCGCTGTGCACCGAGCACGACGTGGCGGTGCTGGGCTACTCCTCGCTCGCGCTGGGCCTGCTCGCCGGCCCCATCGACCCGGAGCGCAAGTTCACCGGCGACGACCAGCGCGCCACCAACCCGCGCTTCAGCGCGCAGAACCGCGCGAAGCTCGCGGCCTTCTTCGAGGAACTGGAGCCGCTGCGCAGGCAGCTCGAATGCTCCTTCGGCCAGCTCATGATCGCGTGGACGCTGGCGCGCGGCAGCGTGTCGGTCGCGCTGTGCGGCGCGCGCGCCAGCAAGCAGGCCATCGAGAACGCGGGCGCCGGCTCGGTGCGCCTGCACGACGCTGCGCTGCAGCTGATCGACAGCGCAGCGAGCAGGCACCTGGGCTCGCTCGGCTGAGCCCTTCTCCCTCTTTTCTGTCACACACCAACAAGCAAGGACTCTTTTCGTATGTCGAAGGACAAGACCGCACGCCTGAACCGGCTGCTCAACAACGGGCGCTGCCTGGACATCGCGCTCGACCATGGCGTGTGCAACGAGCCCAGCTTCCTCGACGGGCTGGAAGACATGCCCTCGGTGATGGAGCGTCTGCTGGCCGCCGGCCCCGACGCGATCCAGCTCAACTACGGCCAGTCCGACCTGCTGCAGGACCGCCCGGGCCGCGACAAGCCCGCCCTCGTGATGCGCATCGACATGGGCAACCCCTACAACGCCACGCGGCATCGCGTGATGTGGGCGGTGCTGCAGAACGAGCACGACCCGGTGCTGCCGGCGGTGCAGCAGGACGCCGCCTGCGTGGTGGTCAACCTCTTCATGCTGCCCGACGAACCCGACCTGTTCCGCCAGTGCGTGCAGAACATCGCCCGCGTGCGCGCCGACTGCGACCGCTACGGCATGCCGCTGATGATCGAGCCGCTGGTGATGCAGGCGCCCTCCGCCGGCAGCCGCTACTCGGTGGACGGCGACGCCGAGAAGATCGTCACGCTCGTGCGCCTGGCGCGCGACATGGGCGCCGACATCGTCAAGGCCGACCCCACCACCGACCCCAGGGACTTCCACCGCGTGGTGCAGGCCGCGCGCTGCCCCGTGCTCGTGCGCGGCGGCGGGCGCGAGGACCTGCAGCAGGTGTTCGCGCGCTCGCGCGTGCTGATGGACGAAGGCGCCGTCGGCATGGTGTACGGGCGCAACGTCTACCAGCACGGCAATCCGTCGGCGGTGGTGGACGCGCTGATGGCCATGATCCACCGGGGCGCCAGCGCCAAGGAGGCATGGGACATCTACGAATCGGGTGGCGCGAAATGACATGACGAAGACGCGCCCTCTTTAGGAGGAAGAAAAGAAGGAAGAGAGCTCACGGCGGGCGACGGATGCGTCGCCCGCCGGGGTGCGTCCTGCGCGCGCATTTTCCTGCCACGCGCGCAGGCGGGCAAGGAAGAGACGAGAGAGACAACGAGACAAGACAAACACGGAGTTAGCTGGCCAAGAAGAAAACGGTTCCCCTGCGGACTTCAAACAACCTGGAGGCGACGATGAAAATCCGGTATTACTTGATGGCGTTCCTGCTGCCGTTCGTCACGCTGTTGACGCACGCGGCAA
This sequence comes from Variovorax sp. 278MFTsu5.1, assembly GCF_048305045.1. NCBI lineage: Bacteria > Pseudomonadati > Pseudomonadota > Betaproteobacteria > Burkholderiales > Comamonadaceae > Variovorax > Variovorax sp. 278MFTsu5.1. The sequence continues at coordinate 551,730 of NZ_CP157622.1, read as the reverse complement.
TCACCGGGGTCAGTCCGATGACGACCCTGAACAACATGGCGACGGCAGTGGCCGAAGCCGTGGCCGACCCGCTGCCGCTGCAGGGGCCGGGCCTGGGCAATCTCACCTACACATCGGCCGAGCTGTTCAAGCCGGTCTCGATGATCACCAGCGCCGCGCACCCGCTCGACCCCGCGCACAGCAGCGCCTATGAGTCGCGCGAGGTGCCCGCCACCTACCCGGGCCGCAAGGACTACGGCATGAACGCCGGCATCATGGTCAACGGCTACTTCCTGACCTCCTTCGCGCCGGACAGCGGCCTCGGCCCGGGCGGCTTCCTGCTGTACGACATCTCGAACCCGCGGCAGATCAAGCTCGTGAAGAAGATCTACGAGCCCGAAGGCCGCACGCAGGAGTTCCGCGAGACCCACTCCTTCGGCACCGCGAAGATCGGCGGCAAGACGTACGTGGTGCTGCCCAGCATCAACGGCGTGGAGTTCTGGGACTTCACCGACGTCAACGACATCAAGCAGGTCAAGAAGCTCGCGCTGCCCGGCGTCAACGGCGGCGACTACGAGAACGTGGCCTGGCAGCTCTGGTGGCAGGCACCCTACCTGTACGTGGCCTCGGCCGGCCGCGGCATCTTCATCGTCGATGCCACCGACCCCGCGAACGCCGTGGTGGCGAACCGCGGCGCAGGCAAGCCGAACCCGGTGCCCACCGGGGAACTCGGCGGCTTTCGCATCGGCCCGATCTTCACGATGGGCAACCACATGGTGCTGACCTCGATGGACAACACCGCGGGCTTCTCCAGCCTCGACATATCCGACCCGCTGAACCCCAAGGTGCTGGACACCGTGGGCTCCAACCCCAACTACTACGCCACCTGCTTCGATGGCAAGACGCTGCATGCCTCGGCGCGCGGCGGCGGGGCGAAGATGTACAGCTACGACCTGAGCGACCGCTCCAACTTCGTGGCCGAGGACAACCGCCTCGTCATCGACGAGCAGCTCTATTGCGCCACGCAGGACAACTACGTCATCCAGGGTGCGCAGACCTACATCCACAAGGTCGACGTGAGCAATCCGCTGAACCACGTCGAGGTGGGCCGCGGCAGCATCCTGCGCGAGGACGACCCGAATTTCTCGCACTCCGACAACGGGCAGGTCGCCGCCTTCGGCAACCTGATCTTCGTGGGCAACGACCACGGCTCGGGCAGCGGCTTCGTCGTGCACCAGGTCGACCCCGACACCACCAAGCCGGAGGTGCGGCAGGTCTCGCCCGCCAACAACGCCAAGCAGCAGGCGCTGACCTCGCGCATCGGCCTGGGCATGAGCGACAGCATCCTGCCCGAGAGCGTGAACTCCAACACCTTCATCGTGCGGCCAGTGGGCGGCAACACGCTGGCGGGCACCTACAGCGTGCAGTTGGGCATCATCAACTTCCACCCCGCGCAGCCGCTGCAGCCGGGCACCAGCTATGAAGTGTTCCTGCCGGCCAACGGCGTGAAGGACTATGCGGGCAACGCCATCGGCGCGGACTACAAGTCGGTGTTCCACACCGGCAATGCCGCCGAGATCGGCCTGATGCACTACTGGACGCTGGCGGGCAACCTCTCCGACCAGATCGGCGCCAACAACGGCACGCCCGCCACCGGCGACGCCTTCGAGAGCATCGGCCTGAACTTCGCGAACCGCACCGCCGGCGTGACGCTCAAGAGCGACACCGTGGCCACCGTGCTCGGCGGCAGCGCCTCGGTGAGCTTCTACATGAAGACCACGCAGACCGGCGGCGGCAATTCCTGGACGGCGCCCGGCATCTTCGGCCGCGACCAGGCCTCCGGCACCGACGACGTGTTCTGGGGTTGGCTCGACAACGGCGGGCGCATCAAGCTCTCGGTGGGCAACGACGGCGGCACCACCTCCACGGCGGCGGTGAACGACGGCACCTGGCACCACGTCGTGATGACGCGCGACGCAGCCTCCGGGGCGCAGGCCGTGTACGTCGACGGAGCCAAGACCACATCCACCGGCCCCACAGGCAACAAGGGCCTGTCGAACAAGTTCGCGCTGCTGGGCCAGATCCAGGGCAACGCGGCGCTCTTCAAGGGCACGCTGGCGGAAGTGCGCGTCTACGGCCGCGTGCTCAGCGACACCGACGTGAGCACGCTGCGCAGCCAGGCCATCATCGGCGACCCCGGCATCGGCGGCGGGCCCAAGCTGGTCAACGGCCAGCTGGTGTTCAACCCGGCCACGCTGGGCAGCAGCGGCGCGCAGTACCGCTGGAACTTCGGCGACGGCACGCAGACCGCCTACTCGAACCAGCCGAACTACACCTACACCTACACGCGCCCCGGCCACTTCACCGTGACGCTGACGGTGAAGGACGCCAACGGCCGCGAGACCTTCTACACCTACAACCTCACGGTGATCATGCCGGTGACGGCGAAGGCGCCCACGCACACCACCAACATCGCGGGCGACGCTAACTCGGTGTACTCGGTCAACCCCGACAGCGGCACGGTCGCCGCCATCGACTCGCAGAGCCTGGTCAAGCGCTGGGAAGTGCGCGTGGGCGACGAACCGAAGACGCTGGCCGTCGGCCCCGACGGGCGCATCTGGGTCGCGGTGCAGGGCGAGGACAAGCTGGTGGTGCTCAACGCCGCCGACGGCAGCCTCTCGGCCACCGTGCCGCTGGCCTACGGCAGCGGCCCCTACGGCGTGGCCTTCACGCCCGACGGCACGAAGGGCCTGCTGACGATGGAGAGCAAGTCGGTGCTGATGAGCTTCAACCCGAGCACCGGCGCCACCACCGGCGCGGTCGCGCTCGACGGCGCGCTGCGCGGCATCGCGGTCGAGTCGGGCTCTCAGGTGGCCTACGTCACGCGCTTCAAGTCGAAGATGACGGGCGGCCAGCTGCACAAGGTGAACCTGCAGAGCATGAGCGCCATGAGCACCATCGCGCTGCCGGTCGACACCACCACCATCGACACCGAGAACCGTGCGCGCGGCGTGGCCAACTACCTGAGCCAGGTGGTGATCTCGCCCGACGGCGCGCGCGCCGTGCTGCCCTCGAAGAAGGACAACATCGTGCGCGGCAAATTCCGCGACGGCAACAACCTGGTGCACGACCAGACGGTGCGCTCCATCCTGTCGCAGGTCAACCTGCAGACGGCGGCGGAGGAGTTCGGCGAGCAGATCGACTTCGACGACCGGGCGCCGGCACGCGCGGCGCTCTTCTCTCCCTCGGGCGACTACCTGTTCGTCGCGCAGATGGAAGGCAACCGCGTCGCCATCGTCGATCCGTACAGCCGCGCGGTGCGCGGCGAGATCAACGCCAGCAGCGCGCCGCACGGCCTGTACCTCGACACGGTGCGCAAGCGCCTGTTCGTCAACAACTTCCTGGCGCGCTCGGTGACGGTGCACGACGTGGCGACGGTGCTGTCGTCGGAGACCAACGTGCCGACCTTCCTGCAGACCGTGTCGACGGTGGCGGCGGAGCCCATGTCGCCGGCCGCGCTGCGCGGCAAGCAGGTGTTCTACAACGCGTCGGATCGCCGCATGAGCAAGGACAACTACATCTCCTGCGCGAGCTGCCATGCGGACGGCGGCGACGACGGCATGGTGTGGGACTTCACCCAGCGCGGCGAAGGCCTGCGCCGCACCATCAGCCTGCAGGGCCGGCGCGGCCTGGGCCACGGCAAGCTGCACTGGACGGCCAACTTCGACGAGGTGCAGGATTTCGAAAACGACATCCGCAACGAGTTCGGCGGCACCGGCTTCCTGACCAACGCGGACTTCGCGGCCACTTCCGACCCGCTGGGCGCGCCCAAGGCCGGCAAGAGCGCGCAGCTCGACGACCTGGCGGCCTACCTGACCTCGCTGACCAAGTACATGCGCAGCCCGGCGCGTGCGGCGGACGGCAGCCTCAGCGTGGACGCGGCGCGCGGCCAGACCGTGTTCAACACGGCCCAGTGCGCGACCTGCCACACCGGCGCCACCTTCCGCGACGGCGTGCGGCACGACGTGGGCACGATCCAGGCCTCCTCGGGCAAGGGCATGAACCAGCCGCTGGCGGGCGTGGGCTTCGACACGCCGACCCTGCTGGGCACGTGGAACACCACCGCGTTCTTCCACAACGGCCAGGCGGCCACGCTGCAGGACGTTCTCACCGGCGGCCACGGCAACGCCTCCAGCCTGCCGGCCAACGACGTGGTGGCGCTGCGCGAGTACGTGCGCTCGCTCGACAACGACCCGACGCCCGTGGTCACGCGCATCCGCTCCAACCACAGCAACCTGTGCGTGAACGTCAAGGGCGCGGCGACCACGAGCGGCACGACGGTGGTGCAGTGGCCGTGCGGCAACGCCGGCAACGAGCGCTTCACCGTGACGCAGCTCGGCGGCGGCTTCGTGCAGTTCAAGGCGGAGCACAGCGGCCTGTGCCTCGCGCAGAGCGGCACCGCGACGACCAATGCGCCCGTGGTTCAACTGGCTTGCACGGCTGGCGACACGACGCAGTGGAGCCTGGTCGGCGCGGCCCTGCGCAACCGGGCCTCGGGTTCGTGCCTGGACGTGCCGAACAATGCGACCGCGCAGGACACGGCGCTGATCACCTGGACCTGCAACGGCGGCAACAACCAGAACTGGACACAGCTGCAGTAACTAGGCAAACCCCCAGGCTTCGCGCACTTCGTGTCGCTGCGCCAACCCCCTTGCAGGGGGCAACACCTGCGGCCCGGCGAAGCCGGTTCCGCGGTGTTTTGCGAAGGAGCCGCCCGTTCTCACGGGCGGCTTTTTTGTTTGTGCCTCGGCACCTGCTCCATGACCTCACACGTCATGGACCGTGCGCAGCCGCTCTGGGAAAGTACGTCCATCGAGGAAGCGATCAGTGCCTCGATTCACCAACCTACCAGGAGAAAACACCATGACCGGCTTCAACATCCTTCCCCTCGCAGTGGCCCTGCTGATCGGCGTCGCCGCCCTCGGCTCCTGCCTCGGCATCGGACTGGTCGGGCAGAAGTTCCTGGAGAGCACGGCGCGCCAGCCCGAGCTGGTCGACACGCTTCAGACCAAGTTCTTCCTGGTGGCGGGCGTGACCGACGGGGCGTTCATCATCGCGACCGGCATCGGCCTGTGGTTCGCGACGGCCAATCCCTTCGGCTGAGCGGGAACGAGACGACGCGCTCGCCGGTTCAGGGCTGCTGCGGGCGGCGTGCGAGGAAGTAGACCCACGCCTCGTCGTTGCGGCCGATGCGCTCCATCTCCCAGCAGGGGTGCAGGCCGGCCGCCACGAGCTCCGCGGCGAACCGGTCCTTCTCCCAGCACACCGTGTGGTAGTCGCCGTTCTTCTCGCCTTCGCCGACGCGCATTGACACCAGGAAGACGCCGCCGGGCCGGAGCGCGTCGAAGATCTTGCGCAGCACCGCGGCGATCTGCGCGCGATCGACATGGATCAGCACGCACATCGCGAGGACGGCGTCGTAGGGCCCGCCCAGCGCATCGGTCACGACGTCGAGCAGCTCGCCCTTCTTGCCTCGCTGCGCCTGCAGATCGAGAAATGCCTGCGCCGCGTCGGTGCGCCGGACCACGCCGCCCAGGGACTCGACGAAGTCGGCGTCGCGCCCCGGACCGGAACCGACCTCGAGCACGCTGCCGCCCGCGGGCACGTACTCCATCATCCGCCGCATCGAATCCGCGATTTCGGGCTGCAGCGGATGCCCGGCCACGATCGCGTTGTACTCGCGGGCATGCGCGTCGTAGGACTGGACTGTGCGGCGCGAATTCTCCAGCGCCTGCGCCGGGGTCTTCATGCAGGCCTCACACCGACCGCGTGATGCCACCATCCACGCGCAGGTTCTGTCCGGTGATGTAGCCCGCGCCTTCCGACGCGAGGAAGCCGATGACGGCTGCGATCTCGCTGCTCTTGCCGTAGCGGCCCATCGGAATGCGCGAGCGGAACTCGGCCTTCTCGGGCAGGCTGTCGATGAAGCCGGGCAGCACGTTGTTCATGCGCACGTTCTTCGCCGCGTAGGTGTCGGCGAAGAGCTTGGTGAAGGCCGCGAGCCCGGCACGGAACACGCCCGACGTGGGGAACACCGGATCGGGCTCGAAGGCCGCGAAGGTGGAGATGTTGATGATGGCACCACCGCCTTGCTGCACCATCAGCGGCGCGACCAGCCGCGCCGGACGCACCGCGCTCAGCAGGTACACGTCCATGCCGCGGTGCCAGTCTTCGTCGGTGATGTCGAGGATGGGCGCGCGCGGACCGTGGCCGGCGCTGTTGACCAGCACGTCGACACGGCCCCACTGGGCCACCACCTTGTCGACGAGGCGTTTCAGGTCGTCGTTCGACTGGTTCGAGCCCGTCACGCCGATGCCGCCGAGCTCGGCCGCGAGCGCCTCCCCCTTGCCCGACGACGAGAGGATGGCCACGCGGAAGCCGTCCTCCGCGAGCTTGCGTGCCGCGGCGGCACCCATGCCGCTGCCGCCGGCGGTGACGATGGCTACTTTTTTCTGGTCTTCAGAAGACATTCGGGATTCCTTGGTTCATGCGAGAGCTCGCATTTAGCCAAGGATTCGGATCTCCTGCCAAGTGGAGACTTGCGGCCATGTCCGGGGTGCATGCGCAGGCCGCCGGGTACTCCCCTGCGCGAATGTCCGCCGTCGGCGTGATCGCACGCCGAACGAAAAAAGACTCAGGCAGTGGGCAGGGTCGCCTGCATGGAAGCCCGCTGGTTGAAAGCCTTGAACCACTTCGCGCTGTTCGGTGCTTCGGCGCGCCAGTCCACCGAGGGAAAGCGGAAGTCCATGTAGCCCAGCGCGCAACCGAAGGCGATGGTGCCGATGTCCACGCGGTCGCCGAAGGACGGCGCGGCGGTTTCCAGCCATTCGAGGCCGGTGCGCACCTTGGCGAGCTGGCCGTCGGTCCAGTCGGACCAGCGCAGTTCCTCGGGGCGCAGCACGTTCTCGTAGCGCGCGAGCAGCGCGGCTCCGGTCATGCCGTCGGCCAGCGCCAGTTCGGTGAGACGGGCCCAGCGCTCCTTGCCGCCGGACGGGAAGAGCTTGCCCGACTGCATGGCATCGAGGTACTCGCAGATCACGCGGCTGTCGAACAGCACCTGGCCATCGTCGGTGATGAAGGTGGGCACCTGGCCCAGCGGGTTCTTCGGGATGATGGTGGCGTCGCGCTTCACCGGGCCGGCCGCGCTGGGCAGCTTCTCGATGCGGTCGGCAACGCCGAGCTCGTGCGCCACGACCATGCACTTGCGCACGAAGGGGGAAGCGGGGGAGAAGAAGATTTTCATGGTGGAGGCCTTGTTTCAGCTGAATCGCCAGAACGCACTATGCGCGAGCCGCCGGCTTTCTGATGCGCAGCATGCCTTCCTGCGCAGCCGAGGCCACGAGCCGCCCGTCGCGCGCGTAGAGGCTGCCACGGCACAGGCCGCGCGCGCCGCCCGCGCTGGGCGAGTCGAGCACGTACAGCAGCCAGTCGTCCATGCGGAAATCGCGGTGGAACCACATCGCGTGGTCGAGGCTCGCGGGGCGCACCTGCCCGCTCATGAAGCTCAGGCCGTGCGGCAGCATGGCGGCGCGCAGCAGTCCGTGGTCGGAGGCGTAGGCCAGCAGCGCGCGGTGCACCATCGGGTCGTCGGGCAGCGGCGCGATGGCGCGCATCCAGATGGCGCTCTGCGCCGAGGTCGGGCGCACCTGCGGCGCGATCAGGTCCTCGGGGTCGACACGGCGGTATTCGATGCCGTGCGGCTGGATCGCCTTGGTGCGCCAGGGTTCGGGCAGGCGGTCGCCGAGTGCGATGCGCTGGTCGAGCTCGCTGATGAGCCCGTCGGGGCCATCCACCTCGGGCATGTCGAACTGGTGCTCGACGCCTTCATCCACGGTCTGGAAGGAGGCCGACATCTCGAAGATGATGCGCTCCTGCTGGCGCGCCACCACGTGGCGGGTGGTGAAGCTGCGGCCGTCGCGCACACGGTCGACGCTGTACTCGATGGGCGCATGCTCGCCCGGCAGCAGGAAGTAGGCGTGCATCGAATGCACCGGGCGCTCGGCCCCCACCGTGAGGCTCGCGGCCATCAGCGACTGGCCCAGCACCTGGCCGCCGAACACGGCCGGCGTGCCGATGTCCTCGCTCTGGGCACGGAAGCGGTCGCCGCCCAGGGGCTCGAGCTGCATGAGCGCGACGAGTTCGTTGACGAGGCGGGCGGCGGTGGCGGGATCGGTGGTCATCGGAGGGGAAAAGCGGTCGGAAAGCGACCCTCGACCATAGCAAAGCCCGCGCCCGCCGGCTGTCGCGGGCCTGTCAGCAGGCCCCCTCTTCTCCCTCTTCTTCTACTTGTAGAAGCACATGCCCATGAAGCCCGCACGGCAGCTGTAGTCCGTACCGCCCTGCACGACGCGCACCGGCACGCCGCCCAGCAGCATCGAGCCGTCGTCGGCATACACCAGCGGCGAGGGCGCGGCCTTGCTGAAAGGAGCGCTGAGCGTTTCCTGCTCGACGTAGCTCAGGTACTGGCGCCTGGAGAAATCGACCTTGTCGCCCGACTTCAGCGGCACCGCCTCGTAGCGCTTGCCGTAGACGGTGCCGAAGTAGCGCAGCGCGGGACCCGTACGGTCGCCGTACTTCACCTCGGTCTTCGCGAAGCCGGTCTGGATGAGGAAGGTGCGGTCCTCTGGTGTCAGGTCGGCGTCGAAGGCCAGCAGCACGTACTGGCCCTCGAAGCTCTGGTTGCGCGCCACCCTGAACTCGCCGAGCAGCGCGGGCGTGACCTTGGTGCGCCCGTCCCAGCGCAGCAGCGCAGCCACGGAGGGATCGCCGTCGAACACGTAGTGGTAGTTCTCGCCGACGATGGCGACCTTGCGGCCATCCTTGGCTGCCAGGAAGCTCAGCAGCCGGTCCTTGCCGTGGACGGGTTCGCCTTCGGGGGTACTGGCGCAGCCGGCCAGCGAGAGGCCGATGGCGGCGCAGGACAGCGCCAGGAGGGTGCGACGCGCGGGTGTCGACAGCGAAGGGAAGTGCACGTTGGGTCCGGGGTTCGAGTTCATCAAGCCCCGGACTCTAGCGCCATCCCGCACGCCGCGGGCCTTCAGCGGTCGAGGTCGACGCCGTCGGCGGCCAGCTTCTTCTGCAGCGCGGGGATGTCCACCGCGGCGAACGCCCCGCCGCCCAGCGACGCCGCCGCCGTGCCCGCCGCCTGCCCCATGACGAAGCAACCGCCACTGGCGCGCGCGGCCGACTGGCCCTCGTGCGTCATCGACGCGCAGCGGCCTGCCACCAGCAGGTTGTCGAGCGTCTGCGGCACCAGCATGCGCCAGGGCAGGTGGTTGTAGGCGTTGTCCTCGTCGCGCGGGAAGGCCCATTCGATGCGGCCGTCGGCATGCATCTCCATCGGCCAGGCGTTCAGGCCGATGTTGTCGTCGAACTTCACCGAGCCCAGGATGTCCTCGCGCCCGAGCGCGTAGAGCCCCTGGATGCGCCGCGTCTCGCGGATGCCGACCTGCGGCGCGATCTCCACGATGGCCGACTGGGCGAAGCCCGGCACCTCGGCCTTCAGGAACCTGAAGTACTCGGTGATCTGGCGGCGGCCCTCGAGCTCGCCCTCGGTCAGCTCGCGCGCGTCGACGCCGTTCATCGCGCGGCCCTGCGAGTTGCGGATCTGCGTGACGTTGGCGCGCCACTCGCGCGGGTCCTTGTTGGGCCGCAGGATCGCACCCTCGCGCGGGAACTTGTAGACGCCCGGCTTCTGCTGCTCGGCGCGCGCCATGAAGTCGTTGATGGCCTTGAACTCGCCCACCGCCTCCAGCGCGGCCGGCGCATCCACCTGGCCGATGCGGAACATGGTGGTCGGAAAGAGCCCGCTGCCGTGGCCGTCGCCCACCTCGAAGGGCACGCCCGCGAAGGCGGCCACGTCGGCATCGCCGCTGGCGTCGATGAAGGCGTTGGCGCGGATCGCCTGGCGGCCCGACTTGGTCTCCACCACCAGCGCCGCTATGCGCTTGCCGTCGAGCACGACGGCTGCGGCCAGCGCATGGAACAGCAGCTTCACGCCCGCATCGCCCAGCAGCTGGTCGGCGGCGAGCTTGTAGGCCGAGGTGTCGTACGAGCGCACGCAGATGCGCCCGCCCATGCCGTTCTGCGGCTGGTTCATGCCGTTGAGCGCGGCAATGCGCTCGATGAGCTCGTCGACGACGCCGCGCACCAGCTGCGTCATCTCGCCCTTGCGCTTGCCGTACAGGCCCGCGAAGTTGGTGACGCCGCCCGCGGTGCCCATGCCGCCGAGGAAGCCGTAGCGCTCCACCAGCAGCGTGCTGGCGCCGCGGCGCGCGGCGCTCACGGCGGCCGCGATGCCGGCGGGGCCGCCGCCGACCACCACCACGTCGTACTCGCCGAACACCGGCAGCGCGCGCGCCGGTTCATGCAATGTGGAAGTCATTCAAATAGGTCCATGGATGTCTGTTCGGGAAACACCACGGATCCGGCTTTGCCGGTCCGTCGGTGTTGCCCCCTGCAAGGGGGAAGGCGCGCGCGCGACACGAAGTGCGCGCAGCCTGGGGGTGTGGTTATTGCAACTTGATGCCGCGGGCCGAGATGATCTTGGTCATGATCGCGGCCTCTTCATTGACCCGCGTGCGCATGCCGTCCGGCGAGGTGCCCACGGCCTGCCAGCCCTGCTCGAAGAGCTTGCGGCGCACGTCGGGGTTCTTCATCACGGTCTCGAGTTCGCGGCTGATGCGCGCCTGCGCCACCTTCGACAGGTTGGACGGGCCCAGCAGCGCCACCCAAACCTCGAGGTTGAAATCCTTCACGCCTGCGTCGGCGAGCGGCGGGATCTCGGGCACCAGCGCGCTGCGCCCGCCGGTCAGGCCGATGGCCTTGAGCTTGCCGGCCTTGATCTGCGGCATGGCCACGCCCGGCGGGATCAGGCCCATCTGCACCTGGTCGCCCAGCATCGCGGTGATGACCTGCGGGTTGCCCTGATAGGGCACGTGCTCGGGCTTGAAGCCGGGCACGCGGGTCTTGAGCAGTTCCATGCCCAGGTGGCCGACGGAGCCGATGCCCACCGAGCCGTAGTTCCACTTGTCGCCGGCCTTGCGGCCTTCGTCGAAGAAGGCCGCGCCCGAGGGCAGGTTGTTCTGCGCCACCAGCACCAGCGGCGCGGTCGCGATCAGCGACAGGTAGGTGAAGTCCTTGACCGGGTCGTAGGGCAGCTTGGGGTACAGCATCTTCGACGACGTGAGGTTGCCGTTGATGACGATGCCCAGCGTGTGGTCGTCGGTGGCCTTGGCCACCTGGTCGGCCGCGATGTTGCCCGAGGCACCGGCCTTGTTGTCGACCACGATCGGCTGGCCCAGCGCCTTCGACAGCGGCTCGGCGATGGTGCGCGCGGCGATGTCGGGCGTGGAGCCGCCCGGGAAGCCCACGAGCAGGCGGATCGGCTTGGTCGGCCAGGCGGCGTTGTCTGCGTCGGCGCTCAGGGGCAGCATGGCGGCGGCGGCCAGGCCGCAGGCGATCAGAAGGGCTCTCTTGGTGGCGTGCATGGAGAAAAAGTGTGAAAAAGTCGTCAAAAAACCAAAGAGGGCCAGCTTAACTGCCGAGCAAGACACCGGGCAAGGCCGGGGCCTGGCGCGCCCTCGCTATTCGAGGCTGATGTTGCCCCTGCGCACCAGCTCGCCGTACATCTTCGACTTGGCCTCGGCATTGCGCTCGATTTCCTCGGGCGACCAGGCCAGCGGCTCGAAGGCGAAGGTGTCGAAGCGGGCGCGGATCTCGGGATCGGCGATGACCTTGGCCACGTCGGCATTGATCTTCGCCTTGATGGCCGCCGGCACGCCCTTGGGCGCGAGCAGCGACACGAATGAATTGACCTCCAGCGAGGCCGGGCCGCCCGCCTCGGCCATCGTCGGCACGTCGGGCATCTGCGGAATGCGCTTGCTGGCCGCCACCGCGATGTAGCGCAGCTTGCCGGCCTTGTAGATGCCCTGGCTCGACGGGATGCTCGCGAAGGCCCACGGCACCTCGCCGGTGCCTACGTTGGAATAGAGCTGCGACACCTCGCGGTACGGCGCGTGGCGCATGCGGATGCCGGTGAGCGCCTCCAACTGCTGCGCACCCAGGTGGCCCGGGCTGCCCACGCCCCACGAGCCGTAGACGATGCCGTCGGGGTTGGCCTTGGCGGCGGCGATCAGGTCGCTCATGTTCTTCCATTTCGAGTCGGTACCCACCGCCACGAAGAAGGGCGTGCGGAAGAGCGATGCCACCGGATCGAAATGCTGCAGCGTCACGAAGTTGCGCGACTTGTACAGGTGCGGCAGCGCGGCGACGTGCTCGCTGTCGAGCTGCAGCAGCGTGTAGCCGTCGGGCGCGGCGCGGCGGGCCTGGTCGATGGCGATGAAGCCGCCGCCGCCGGGCCGGTTGTCGATGACCACGCGCTGGTTCCACAGGCGCGAGAGCTTGTCGGAGACGAGGCGCAGCACCGCGTCGGGGCCGCTGCCGGCGGCGAAGGGCGTGACCAGGGTCACGGGCTTGCTCGGGTAGTCGCCGGACTGGGCCAACACGCCTGAAGCGGCCGTGAGGGCGAGGACGCCTGCGAGCAGGGCGCGCGAAAAATTCATGTCTTTGTCTCCTGGGCCTTCGGCCCCGATGGTTATGAATGATGAAAGAAACGGACCTCAGAGCGGCGAAAGCACGGCGGCGCCCTCGGCCCGGATCACGGGCGAAGGCCGCAGCGCCTCCGGGGCGTCGTCCAGGCAGCGCTCGGGCCGCCAGGCGTAGAGCCATTCGACCGCATCGTAGAAGCGCTCGGGCGTGCGGCCCGGCCAGAGGCTGTTGCGCACCAGGCGCTCCACGCCCTTGGCGTGATAGAGCCGCCCCATCTCGCGCACCGACAGCACCACGCGCGCGGTGCGGGCTACGCGCGCCGCCTCGTAGAGCTTGAAGGCGGCGGGCATGTCGAAGCCGCAGGCGTTCACTGCCTCGCCGAGCGTCACGGCGTCTTCCAGCGCCATGCACGCGCCCTGCGCGAGGTACTGCATCATGGGATGCGCGGCGTCGCCCAGCAGCGTGGCGGCGCCTTCGCTCCAGCGCTCGACCGGGTCGCGGTCGGCGGTGCTCCAGCGGCGCCACGAGGTCGGCCGGTCGAGCAGCTGGCGCGGGCGCGCGTGCACGCCCTCGAAGTACGAGAGCACTTCTTCCTTGCTGCCGTCGGTCACGCCCCACTCTTCCTTCTCGCGGCTGTGGAAGGTGACGACCAGGTTGTATTGCTCGCCATGGCGCAGCGGGTAGTGCACCAGGTGGCAGTCGGGGCCGGCCCAGACCACGGGCGCGTTCCAGCGCAGGTCGGCGGGCATGTCGGCCGCCGGCACCACGGCGCGGTACACCACGTGGCCCGAGACGCGCGGCGCGTCGCCGATGAGCCTGCCGCGCACCACCGACTTCACGCCGTCGCAGCCGACGATGGCGTCGGCCTTGAAGCTGCGGCCGTCGCGGGTGACGGCGGTGACTCCCTGACCGCCCAGGTCGATGGAATCGACCTGCGCCGAGGTGTGGAAGCGGATCAGCGGATGCTGCTTCACCGCCTCGTGGATCGCGCCATGCAGGTCGGCGCGGTGGCTCACCGCATAAGGATTTTTGAAGCGCGCGCGGAAGGCCTCGCCCACCGGCACCGAGGCCACTTCGCCGCAGTCGACCGCGTCCATCATCACGAGCCGGTCGGTGAACACCGAGCCCCGGCGCACCGCCTCGCCCACGCCCAGCGCGTCCAGCGCCGCGAAGGCATTGGGGCCGAGTTGCAGGCCGGCGCCGATCTCGCCGATGGTGGCGCTCTGCTCGAGCAGGTCGATGGAAACACCCAGCCGCGCGAGCGCCAGCGCGGCGGCCATGCCGCCGATGCCGCCGCCGACCAGCAGCACTGTGGGGGGGTTCTTCGAAAGGGTCATGGCGCGGCCTGTGCGGTCGGGAAAAACTTACTCGATGTGCACCGTCAACGACGGCAGTCGCTCGATGCTCACCTTGATGGTCTGGCCCGGCTTCACCGCGCCCACGCCCTCGGGCGTGCCGGTGAAGATCAGGTCGCCGGGCTGCAGCGTGAAGAGCGTCGAGAGGTTGGCGATGACTTCGTTCACCGACCAGATCAGGTGCGTGATGTCGCTCTTCTGGCGCACTTCGCCGTCGACTTCCAGCACGATGGCGCCGGCGTTGATCTCGCCCACGTCGGCCAGCGTGCGCAGCGGCGCGATGGGCGCGGAGAAGTCGAAGGCCTTGCCGATCTCCCACGGACGGCCCTGCTCGCGCATCTTCATCTGCAGGTCGCGGCGGGTCATGTCCAGGCCCACGGCGTAGCTGTGGATGTGGCTGGCGGCCTCCTCGACCGGAATGTTGGCGCCGCCCTTGCCGATGGCGACCACCAGCTCGGCCTCGTAGTGGTAGTTGCTGGTGAGCGGCGGGTAGGGAATGGAGACGCCCTTGCCGTCGGCCACCGGCACCACCGAGGCGTCGTCGTTGGGCTTGCAGAAGAAGAAAGGCGGCTCGCGGTCGGGGTCGAAGCCCATCTCGCGCGCATGGGCGGCGTAGTTGCGGCCCACGCAGTAGACGCGGCGCACGGGGAACTGCTGGTCGGAACCCAAGATGGGCAGGCCGACGATGGAAGGAGGCGTGAAGGCGAAGGACATGGGAAGCTCCTGCCGCTCGGGGCGGCACTTGGTCAGACGGAAAACGGGACGATCGCCTGTGGCTTCAGGCGTCTTCGAGGAAGGCTTCGCGCAGGATGCCCATGGCCTGCTGCACGGGGCGGTCGGAGAAGCTGAAAAGCACGGCGTCTTCGGCCGGCGACGACAGCTTCAGCGTCGCCCACGAGGGCACCACGAAGGTGTCGCGCGGGCCGAACACGAAGCGCTGGCCGGCGATCTCGGCCGTGCCGTGGCCCTCGACCACGCTGTAGACGGCGCCGTCGGTCGCGCGATGCGCCTTGCCGGCGAAGCCCTTGGGCAGCAGCTGCAGGTTGGTGGCGATGGTCGGCATCGGCGAGCCGCCGGTCAGCGGGTTGATGTAGCGCAGCTTGTGGCCCAGCCAGGCATCGGGCGCTTCCTGCTTCTGCAGCTGGGCCAGCGCCTCGCGGCTGCGCGCATAGGGGTAGTTGAAGATCGGCGAGGTGGCCGAGGCGTGGTCGTGCCGCACCGGCACCATGTTGTGGCCGAAGCGCGCGAGGCTGTTGCCCTCGGGACGCGAGACATGCTGCACCTTGGAGTCGTCGTTCTCGGCGAAGCCGGCGTCGAAGAAGCGCAGCATCGGGATGTCGAGGCCGTCGAGCCACACCACCGGCTCCACGCTGCCGCCGATGCCCTCGTTGCCATGGTCGTGCCAGGCCCACGAGGGCGTGATGATGAAGTCGCCCGGGTACATGGTGGTGCGCTCGCCGCCCACCGTGGTGTAGGCGCCCTTGCCGTCGACGATGAAGCGCAGCGCCGACTGCACGTGGCGGTGCGAGGGCGCGACCTCGCCCGGCATGATGAGCTGCAGCCCGGCGTAGAGCGACTGCGTGATCGACGAGTTGCCGGGCAGCGCCGGGTTCTCCAGCACCAGCACGCGGCGCACGGCCTCCTCGGCGGTGATGAGGTCGGCCGACTCCATCAGCAGCGGGCGGATCTCGTCGTAGCGCCACAGGGCGGGCACGCACGGCGTCTGCGGCTCGCGCGGCACCAGCGCGTGCAGCGACTCCCACAGCGGCGTGAGATGCAGCGGGCGGATGCGGTCGTAGTAGTCGCGGCGTTCGGCCGCGTTCGAGGGGGCGGGTTTCATGGGGCGGTTGTCTCCGTTGGCGGGCATTGTTGGCCCGCACCACTATTTCCTCAAGACCGGCAACCAATACACGGAATTCGAAATTTCGATAATGGTGCCTTTCGCCGTAAGCAGGAGGCCCGCATGTCGAAGCTCGATCTCGAATGGCTCGCCGTGTTCGACGAGGTCTACAAGACCGGCAACGTGTCGAAGGCGGCCGAGCGCCTGGGCATGGCGCAGGCCGCCGCCAGCACCGCGCTGAACAAGCTGCGCGCGCACTTCGACGACCGCCTTTTCACCCGCACCGCGCAGGGCATGCAGCCCACGCCGCACGCCGAGCGCATCTACCCGAACCTGCGCGAGGCGCTGGCGCAGATCGCGCAGGCGCAAGGCAACCGCAGCAGCTTCGACCCGGCGCAGGCGCAGCGGCGCTTTCGCATCTGCATGACCGACATCAGCGAGGTGGTGCTGCTGCCGGGCCTGCTCGACCACCTGCGGCAGGCGGCGCCGGGGGTGCACATCGAGACGGAGATCATCTCCACGCTCAGCGGCCGCCGGCTGCAGGACGGCGAGGTCGACCTGGCCGTGGGCTTCATGCCGCAACTGGACGCGGGCTTCTACCAGCAGACGCTCTTCATGCAGAACTTCGTCTGCCTGGCCGCCAAGAACCATCCGCGCATCGGCACGAAGCTCACGCGCAGGCGCTTCGAGGCCGAGGCGCACGCGGTGGTGTCGACCTCGGGCACGGGGCACGCCATCGTCGACACCACGCTCGCGCGGCTGGGCCTGAAGCGCAACGTGGTGGTGCGGCTGTCGAGCTTCCTGAGCGTGGCGCGCATCGTGGCGCAGACCGAGCTGCTGGTGGTGGTGCCGCGCATCCTCGGCAAGGTGCTGGCCACGCAGGAGCCGGTGAAGCTGCTGGAGCCGCCCTTCGCGCTGTCGGACTACGCGGTGAAGCAGCACTGGCACGAGCGCTTCCATGCCGACCCGGGCAATGCCTGGCTGAGGCGCACGCTGGCGCAGCTGTTCAGCGGCAGCTGAGCGTGCGCGCCGGGACGACCGGCGGCGTCCGCAAGCGGGCGCCCGCTCGCATAATCGCGGCTCCCCACTCCATAGTCACAGCCACATTCACCAAAGGCGGCCTCCCATGTCCTCGATCACCCTGCGTTTTCTCGCCGAGCCCAGCACCGTCAACTTCGGCGGCAAGGTCCACGGCGGCACCGTCATGAAGTGGATCGACGAGGCAGGCTACGCCTGCGCGACGAGCTGGGCCAAGCGCTACTGCGTCACCGCCTTCATCGGCAGCATCCGCTTCCACCGGCCGATCATGATCGGCGACCTCGTCGAGGTGGAGGCCCGCCTCGCCTACACCGGCAATACCAGCATGAACATCTCGGTCGAGGTGCGCAGCGGCGACATGAAGGGCGGCTCGATGGAGAAGACCACCGAATGCCTGATCGTGTTCGTCTCGGTCGATTCGCACGGCCGTCCGCTGCCCGTCGTACCCTACGTGCCCGGCACCCCCGGCGAAATGGCGCTGGCCGAGCGCGCCAAGGCCCACCTGGACGCGAGCCGCGCGGCCGGCACCTCGGCCTGAGCCTCTGCCGGGGAGCTTCACCCCATAGACGCGAAGCTCTAATGAAGAGGCCGCCGGGCGGCTAGAGTCAGGCGATTGTTTGCAGGCAAAGGAAAAGGAACGAATCGCATGGCTACCCAGGACGACGACAGCAACGGCAAGGCCGCCGACCGCATCAAGGATTCCGCCCAGCAGATCTGGCTTGCCGGCCTCGGTGCCTTCGCCAAGATGCAGCAGGAAGGCAGCAAGGCCTTCGAAGCACTGGTGCGCGACGGCGCCGGCATGCAGAAGAAGACCCAGCAGGCCGCCGAGGAGACCCTGGCCCAGGCACAGCAGCGCATGGCGGGCTTCGCCAGCGAGTTCGGCACCAAGGCCGCCGGCCAGTGGGGCAAGCTGGAGAACATCTTCGAGGAGCGCGTGGCGCGCGCGATGGAGAAGCTGGGCGCGCCCAGCGCCGCCGACATGGCCGCGCTGCAGGCGCGCGTCGAGGCGCTCGAAGCCCAACTGAAAAAGGCGCAGCAGGGCACCGCTACCGCCACCGCCGCGCGCAAGACCGCGGCCCGCAAGGCGGCCGCGCCCGCCGCCAAGAAAACCTTGCGCCGCAGCAAGGCCGGCTGACCCCGCGCAGGCCGCCGCGCCGGGCGGCCGCGATTGCGGCACTGCACAAGAAAGCCGGGGCGGCAAAACATGGCCCGTGCCTTCATGGTGCGGTGCACATACGCTAGAGTGTCCCCAAGAGAGACGAACGAGACATCGGGGGCACGACATGGCAAAGAAGGCGCCACGCCGCACCGCGCAACGCATCCTCGAAGCCGCATTGGACCTGTTCAACCGCTTCGGGGAGCCGAACGTCTCGACCACACTGGTGGCGAGCGAGCTCAACATCAGCCCGGGCAATCTCTACTACCACTACCCGGCCAAGGAAGAGCTGATCAACAAGCTCTACGAGGCCTACGAAGCCGAGCTCGACGAGCTGCTGCACGCCAGCGAGGGCGTGCACGACGTGGAGGACGCCTGGTTCTTCATGCACAGCCTGTTCGAGCTGATCTGGCGCTACCGCTTTCTCTACCGCGACCTCAACGACCTGCTCAGCAAGAACCGGCGGCTGGAGACCCAGTTCCAGCTGGTGCTGAAGAACAAGGCGCGCGCCATCCGCCAGCTGATCGCCGGCCTGAGCCGCGCCGGCCACCTGGAGATCGACGTGCACGAGGTCGACACGCTCGCGCAGAGCATGGTGGTGGTGCTGACCTACTGGCTGAGCTACGAATACGTGCGCAACCCGCGCGAGGCACTGGAACCCGAACATGCGCAGGGCGCGCTGATGCGCGGCGGCCTCCATGCATTGCACCTGCTCGCGCCCTACCTCGGGCCCGAACAGCGGCGCCACCTGCTGGCGCTCGGCAATGCCTACAACGGCGAAGACCCCGGCGGCGCAAACGCTGCCGGCGCCTCGGCTTCTCCTGTCGATATGGCGGTCTAGAACATGCCCCACCACGATTTCAAACCGCTTTCGCTGATGTCCGCCGGCGCCCCCGGCACCAATGCCGGCACCGAACCCTGGACTCCCCTGCCCTGGGCCGACTCTCCCCGCTACGACGCGCGCAGCGTTCTGCCTCACTGGGCGCGCCTGCATGCCGGCCACGAACTGCCGGTGCCCGCCGAGGGCTCGGCGCTCGCCGAGGGCTGGGCGCTGTATCACAGCGGCGAGTTCGAGCGCGCCGCGGCCATCGGGCTGCTGCAGGGCGCCGAGGGAATGGCGCTGGCCAACCAGGCGACCGCGATCTACGCCAACTACCTGGAGCCGCGCGAATCAGTGCGGCTCGCGATGTTCCGCCAGGTCATCGAACGCGCCGGCGCGCAGGCCGACTCCGAGCCCGACAACTGCCAGGCGCTCTACTGGCAGTCGTATGCGCTGGGCCGCTACAGCCAGGGCATCAGCGTGGCGCGCGCGCTGGCGCAGGGCCTGGGCAGCAAGCTCAAGGGCGCGCTGGAGCGGGTGATCGAGCTGCAGCCCCGGCACGCGGACGCGCACCTCGCGCTGGCCTCGTTCCACGCGGAAGTGATCGACAAGGTCGGCGCGCTGGTCGGGCGCATGACCTACGGCGTGCGCTCCGAAACCTCGCTGGAACTGTTCGAGCGCGGGCTCGAACTGCATCCCCATTCGGCCGCCGGAATGATGGAATACGCCCGCGCGCAGCTGATGCTCCACGGCGAATCGCGCATGGGCGAGGCGACGCGGCTGTACGAAAAGGCGGCGGCGCTGAAGCCCGCGGATGCGCGGGAGCGGCTGGACGTGGAACTGGCAAGGGCCGGGCTGCGGGACTGAACCGAGCCGGTACGGCCGTGTACCGCAGGATTTAAGATGCGGGCTTTCCGCTTTACATCCCCCTGACCGACATGTCCGACCTCAACGCCCTGTTCGAAGCCGCCCAGGCCAATTCCAAGCTGCTCGCCGAGCGTCCCGACAACCCGACGCTGCTAAAGATCTACGCCCTGTTCAAGCAGGCCACCGAGGGCGACAACACCGCCAAGAAGCCCAGCTTCAGCGACATCGTCGCCCGTGCCAAGTGGGACGCGTGGACGGCCCAGAAGGGCCTGAGCGCCGACGAAGCCAAGCAGAAGTACATCGACCTGATCGAATCGCTGCGCGGCTGAACGCCGACTCTCGGCCCGCTCAGCCCGGCAGCTTCGTATCGGCGAAACGCCGGATGGACTGCACGAAGGCGAGGTCCGCGCCGTCGAGCACGTCGCGGCCTTCCAGGCTTTCGAAGCGCAGCCCGGTTTCGGCCTCGATGAAGGCCAGCGGGCGCTGCGAGGTGCCGAAGTCTTCCAGGTCGCGGGCCACGCCCGAATCCAGGTAAGTGCCCTGGCTCATCAGGTAGGCGATCGCGCTGAGTTCGCCGGTCGCTTCGCTGATGAAGGCGACCACCTTCCAGAAGTCGCGCGGAATGCGGATGCCGAATCTCTCCGGGTCGTCCTGCCGCAGGATCGGGCCGGTGAAGACGCTGATTCGCTTGTCGTCGCCCTGGGCGTTGCCGAGGACGTAGTCCTCCAGGTCGCCCCAGAGCCCGTCGTTGAAGGGCTGCCACTGGGGGCAGGCGTTGGTGGCGAAGAAGGTGTCGATGTTGGCCCTCTGCGCCGTCGCCAGCGCGCCCCAGTTCGGGTCCTGCCTGCGCGTCATGTGGCCGCGCGAGAACTTGCCTTCCTGACCGGGGCCGTAGGCCTCGCGCAGCATCTGGTATTCCTTTTTGATGCGGCCATCGTAGTTCCAGGTGTCGTGGCGGGGGACGTTCTTCGACTTCGAGCCGTCGATGTTGCAGGCAGAGTAGAGCGGCACGCGCCGCGAGATGCACTGCACCGTGCTGAAGTGCTGATACTTGAGCTCGAAGGAGCCGTCCTCGAGCGTGGCGATGTCGTCCGTGGAAATGGATTCGCCGATGGCCGGCAGTTCCACGTGCCAGTCATCCCCCAGGAAGCCGGGCGCATAGCCCTTGCGGCCCTTGAAGAACTCCGGCGGCTTCGGCGTCGCGGCGACGCGCTGGATGCCGGCCCACGAACTGCTCACGACCTGGATGTCTGCATCGGACATGGAAAAGCTCCCTCCAGAAAAGCGCCGGGGCCATCTGCGGCCCCAGTGATTGCTTGCTGCGCGCTGCGCGCTGCGCGACTACTTCGCGAGCTTGGCCCTGGCGTTTTTCAGATTGAAGACAGGCTTGCGGATTTCCGCGAAGGTAGGCTGGGAGACGGCCCATTCCGGGTTCTGCTCGAGCGCGGCGAGCTGCTCGTCGTCGACCTGGGCTTCCATCAGCGTGCTGGTCTTGGCCGTGAGCACCACACCGGGCACGCAGCGACGCAGCCGTGCTTCCGCCGACAATTTCTTGCGGGGACTGCCTGTGTAGGTCAACACGATGCTGGTCACTTCAGAACTCCAAAACCTTCGTACTCGGCCGGCCAACCCACCTTTTTCGCTGCCTTGGACAGCATCCTGACGATGGCGTCGGCCTTTTCAGGGCCTCCCGGCATGTTAAGCAGCTTGTTATCCCCTGACAACAAACGGGCCGCCATTCCCGAGGAGTACGGCGTGGCCATCGAAGTTCCGGACATCATGGCGTAACGGTCGCCCGGGAAAGCCGACAGCACCGCCACGCCGGGGCCGATGAAATCGGTGGAGAGCCCGTAGTTCGAGAACTCGGCGACGAATTCCTTGCGGCGGCGAATCTCGCTTTCCTGGAAGCTCTCGGGGCAGTCCGCCGGAAAGGTCCCGTCGCGCCCCAGCGCGCCCACCGCCAGGGTGTGGCTGTAGCGGGCGGGGTAGCGCAGGAGCGACTGGCCGTCGTTGCCGGTGGCGGCGAACACCACCACGCCCGCGTTGCGCGCCTTCTCGAGGATGTCGGGCATCTCCGGCATCGGCTCCAGGCTGCCCATGCTGATGTTGACGATGTGGCAGCCGTCGGCGATCGCCCGGTCGAGCGCGCTGGCGATGTCGGTCGACTTGGCGCGCCCGCGCTCGCCGCTCTTCGGACAGACGCGGTAGGCCATCAGCCGGCAGGCGGGCGCGAGGCCGTAGATGCCGGTGTCCGCCGCCATCCGGCCCGCGATGATGCCGGCGACATGGGTGCCGTGCCCGATGCCGTTGTCCAGGAAATCCGCCGGGTTCTCGCCGGTGACGAAGCAGCCTCCGCCCGCCACCGCGATGCCGGCGTGCGGCCCGACGCCGCTGTCGATCACGCCCACCGTCACGCCCTCGCCCGCCTGCGCATCGTAGGGCGCGTAGTTCGCCAGCAGCTGAAAACTGTCGGGCGCCAGCGGCGCGGCCAGCACGTTCAGGCGCTTGGGCGCGTCGACCCGCTCGAAGCCCTTCGCGAACACCGACCAGTGCGTGTGCTCCGGCTCGACCAGGATCATTTCCACGCGCCGGTAGAGCACCGGAATCCCCAGGCTCGCGACGCCGTCGCCGTCGGTCACGGCCGGCACGTGCGCGCCGTCCCAGTCCACCAGCGCCTTCACCCGCACGCCCGCCACCGGCTTTCCCTGCGCGTCGGCAAAACGCACTTCGAAGCGCTTGACCTTGGTGCCCGCGGCGACCTGAATCGCGCTCGCCTCCAGTTCGTCGCCCAGCGGGCGGATGTATTGCAAATAGGCCCACGCCGCCGGCGCGATCCGCAACCCCGGCGTGTTGCGGCGCATGGCCAGCAGGGCCGACGAATTGGCGCGCATCACCGACACGCCCTCGACCTGCTTGAGCAGCTTCATCCTCGGCGCGCCGCGGCCGCGCACGCCCTCGCCTATCGCATCCGCCGCGTTGCCGAGGTTGATCGCGCTCAGCGTCGCCAGCTCCGCGCCCCCGGCCTCCGCCGTGCGGGGCGGCCAGACGATCACGTCGTCGGAGAACTTCGGCTCCAGCGCCATGCGGCGCAGGCGAAGCTCCTGCAGCAGGCGCTCCAGCTTCTTTTCATCCGATTCCGAAAGCTCGCTCTTCATGGACGGAAGATTGCCGTTGTTGTCGCGCCTGTGGACTTCCCGTCGCTCGTTCGCTGCTGCAGCCATGGACTCTCCTTTGCCGCTTTATCGCACGAGGACGGTTTCGCGCCCGTGAATCGCCCCGTGGCGAACTAGCCCACGATGCCCCGCTCGTGCAGCGCCGCGATCTGCTGCGTGCTCAACCCGATCTCCTTCAGCACCGCGTCGGTGTCCGCCCCCAGCGCGGGCGCGTTGCGCCGGTGGCTGGCAGGCGTGAGCGACAGCTTCGGTACGAAGCCGGGCACCGCGAGATCGCTGCCGTCGGACATGCGCACCTGCTGCAGTATGCCGCGCGCGGCGTAGTGCGGATCGGCCGCGATGTCGGCGATGGTGTAGATGCGCCCGCCCGGCACGTGCGCCGCGTCGAGCGCGGCCAGCACCTCGGCCACGGTGCGCTGCGCGGCCCAGTCGCCGATGGCGGCGTCCAGCATTTCCACCTGCGCGACGCGGCCGGTGTTGCCGGCCAGCGCCGGGTCGGCGGCCAGGTCGGGCCGGCCGATGCATGCCATGAGCCGGCGGAAGATGCTGTCGCCGTTGCCCGCGACGATGGCGTAGCCGCCGTCCGCGCAGCGGTAGGCATTGGTCGGCGCAATGCCGGGCAAGGCGCTGCCGGCCGCCTCGCGAACCGCGCCGAAGGCGCCGTACTCGGGCAGCAGGCTTTCCATGCAGTTGAAGACCGCCTCGTACAGCGCCACGTCGACCACCTGCCCGCGCCCTTTCGGGAATTCCGCGCTCACCGTCGCGTGCCGGTGCTGCATCGCCATCAGCACGCCGATCACGCCGTGCAGCGAGGCCAGCGTGTCGCCGATCGAGACGCCCACGCGCACCGGCACCCGGCCCGGCTCGCCGGTGAGGTGGCGCAGCCCGCCCATCGCCTCCGCCACCACGCCGAAGCCGGGGCGGTCGCGGTAGGGTCCGGTCTGGCCGTAGCCGCTGATGCGCAGCATCACCAGCGCGGGGTTGGCGGCCAGCAGCTCGTCGGGGCCCAGGCCCCAGCCTTCCATCGCGCCGGGGCGGAAGTTCTCGATCAGCACGTCGGCCTCGGCAGCGAGCTGCCGCACGATGGCCTGCGCCTCCGCCTCGCGCAGGTCCAGCGCCAGCGAGCGCTTGTTGCGCGACTGCACCTGCCACCAGACGGAGGTACCGTCCTTCAGCAGCCGCCAGGTGCGCAGCGGGTCGCCCGCGCCCGGCGGCTCGATCTTGATGACCTCGGCACCGAAGTCGGCCAGCGTGCGCGCGGCGAAAGGCCCGGCGATGAGCTGCCCGAGCTCGATGACCTTGAGGCCGGCCAGCGGGCCGGCCGGCGAAGCGGATACGGTGTTGGTTGAAGCGGTCGTCGTCATGCGCCCGAGTGTGCCGCGCCGCCGCAGCCACCCCGCCGGGGCGGGAAAACACCTATGAATTCTTGACACCGCAGGCCCCGCCGATTCCGCAGTGCAGCAACGACAGCCCCGTCCGGCCCGCTCCCCCGGGGAGAAAGGCCCTTGCTGCGGCGCAATGAGGGCCGGCAGGGCGGCCTCCAGCGGCCCTTCCAGGGTCAAGAAAGTATCAATTCAGGGCGCTATCTCTGGTTGTTGGCATCGGGAGCGATTCGTACAGTCCGCCCCATGCAACCCGACCTGGAAATCGTCGAAGTCCGCGGTGACGAATCGTTCACTTGCTGGGCCCACGGCTACCCGTACCGCACCGTGCGCTGGCACTTCCATCCCGAGTACGAGATCCAGCTGATCGTCGAGACCGAGGGCGTGTATTTCGTGGGCGACCACGTCGGCCACTTCGAGCCGGGCAACCTGGTGCTGATGGGCCCCGACCTGCCCCACAACTGGATCAGCGACGTGCCCGCCGGGCAGAGCGTGGAGCGGCGCGGCATCGTGATCCAGTTCCCGGCCTCGCTGGTGCAGGGCATGGCCGCGGCCTTCCCCGAATTCGAGCGCGTCGCGCCGCTGCTGGCCGAATCGGGCTCGGGCCTGCTGTTCTCGGCCGAAACCGCCGCGGCGGCCAAGCCCATCATGGAATCGCTGCTGGAGGCGCGCGGCCTGCGCCGGGTGATCCTGCTGCTGTCGCTGCTCGAGCTGCTGGCCGACGGCCAGGACCGCCAGCGCCTCGCGAGCCCGGCCTTCAAGCCCGATCCGAAGGCCTTCATGTCGCATGCCATCAACAACGTGCTGGCGCACATCGCCGCCAACCTGGGCGACGAGCTGCGCGAGCCGATGCTGGCCGAGCTGGTGGGCCAGAGCCCCAGCGCGTTCTCGCGCTCCTTCCGCAAGCACACGGGCCAGTCCTTCGTGCGCTACGTGAACCGGCTGCGCATCAGCCGCGCCTGCGAGCTGCTCACCAACAGCGAGAAGCCCGTGCTCGACGTCTGCATGGACGTGGGCTTCAACAACGTGTCGAACTTCAACCGGCAGTTCCTGCTGCACAAGCGCATGCCGCCAACCAAGTTCCGCAAGTTCCACCGCATGCAGGCAGCCGCCTCGCGTGCCGCCAGCCCGCCGTAGCGCCACAGGGCGCACCGCCCCACCGAGTTCCCCCGCGTCGTTTCCGGCGCGGCGCAAAAAAGGCGCCGCGCGGGGCGGCCCTTTGCCAGCGTTTTTTCAAACAGCGAGACAACCTCAAGGAGACAGCCACCATGACGAAACTTCTCAAAGCCACCGCCCTCACCGCATGCATCGCCGCGCTGGTCTGCGGCACTTCGGCCGTGCAGGCCCAGACGGCGAAGCAGCCGCTGCGCATCGGCATGACCTTCCAGGAGCTCAACAACCCCTACTTCGTGACCATGAAGCAGGCGCTGGAGGAAGCCGCCGCCAGCATCGGCGCAACGGTGGTCACCACCGACGCGCGGCACGATGTGGCCAAACAGATCGGCGACGTGGAGGACATGATCCAGAAGAAGGTCGACATCCTCCTGCTGAACCCGACCGACTCCACCGGCGTGCAGTCGGCCGTGCGCTCGGCCAAGAAGGCGAACGTGGTGGTGGTGGCCGTGGACGCTAACGCGCAGGGCCCGGTCGACTCCTTCGTGGGCTCCAAGAACACCGACGCCGGCCGCCTGGCCTGCGAC
The DNA here is from genome assembly GCF_048305045.1 of Variovorax sp. 278MFTsu5.1. NCBI lineage: Bacteria > Pseudomonadati > Pseudomonadota > Betaproteobacteria > Burkholderiales > Comamonadaceae > Variovorax > Variovorax sp. 278MFTsu5.1. Next base: position 525,811 of record NZ_CP157622.1, on the reverse strand, counting down.
TACCTCGCGAAGAACATCGGCGAGAAGGGCGACGTGGCCATCCTCGACGGCATTCCGGTGGTGCCCATCCTGGAGCGCGTGAAGGGCTGCCGCGAGGCGCTTTCCAGGTACCCCGGCATCAAGGTGGTGAGCACGCAGAACGGCAAGCAGGAGCGCGCCACAGCGCTCACCGTGACCGAGAACATCCTGCAGGCCAACAAGGACCTGAAGGGCATCTTCAGCGTGAACGACGGCGGCTCGATGGGCGCGCTCGCGGCCATCGAGGCGAGCGGCAAGGACGTGAAGCTCGCCAGCGTGGACGGCGCGCCCGAGGCCATCAAGGCGATGCAGAAGCCGGGCTCGAAGTTCATCGCGACCACCGCGCAGTACCCGCGCGACCAGATCCGCCTGGCCATCGGCATCGCGCTGGCGAAGAAGTGGGGCGCCAACGTGCCGGCCGCCGTGCCGGTGGACGTGAAGCTGATCGACGCCGAAGGCGCGAAGACCTTCACTTGGTGACCCACGCCCGAAGCAGCGCACGGCCATGAACGACACCGCCGAAATCCTCCGGCTCGAAGGCGTCTCGAAGAGCTTTCCCGGCGTGAAGGCGCTCTCGGGCATCGACCTGTCGATCCGCAAGGGCGAGGTGCACGCGCTGCTCGGCGAGAACGGCGCGGGCAAGTCGACGCTGATGAAGATCCTCGGCGGCATCCACCAGGCCGACGAGGGACGCATCATCATCGACGGCGGCGAATGCTGGTTCGCGGGCTACAACGACGCGATCGCGGCGGGCATCGGCATCATCTTCCAGGAATTCAGCCTCATCCCGTACCTGAATGCGGTGGAGAACATCTTCCTGGGCCGCTACATCAGGAACCGCTTCGGCCTGATGGACAAGGCGGCGATGAAGCGCTCGGCGCGCGAGCTCTTCGACGAACTGGGCGTGCAGATCGACCTCGACGCGCCGATCTGCCGGCTCTCGGTGGCGCAGCAGCAGTTCGTGGAGATCGGTAAGGCGCTGTCGCTGAAGGCGCGGCTGCTGGTGCTCGACGAGCCGACCGCCACGCTCACGCCGAACGAGGCCGGGCACCTGTTCAAGATCATGCGGGAGCTGCGCGCCAGGGGCGTGGCGATGATCTTCATCTCGCACCACCTCGACGAGATCTTCGAGGTGTGCGACCGCATCAGCGTGCTGCGCGACGGCGCCAACGCGGGTCATGCCGACGTGGGCGAGACGAACGTGGACGCGCTGGTCGAGATGATGGTGGGCCGCCGCATCGAGCACAGCTTTCCGCCCAAGCCGCAGCCCGCGCCGCGCGGGCGCAAGGTGCTGGAGGTGCCGCACATCCAGCTCGCAAAAGGCGGGCCGGTCAACGCCTTCGAGCTGCACGAGGGCGAGATCCTGGGCTTCGCCGGGCTCGTCGGATCGGGCCGCACCGAGCTGACGCTGGGCATGATGGGCGCCGACCGCGCCCATCGCAAGACGGTGCTGCGCAACGGCGTGCCCGTGCGGCTGAACGACCCGACGCAGGCGCTGGACAACGGCATCGGCCTGCTGCCCGAGAGCCGCAAGGTCGAGGGGCTCATCACCGACTTCACGATCCGCTTCAACATCTCGCTGAACAACCTCGGCAGGCATCGCCGCGCGGGACTGGTCGGCCGGGCCTCGGAGGAGCGCTCGGCGAACGAACTCTCGCGCCGCGTGGGCGTGAAGGCGCCAGGCATCGAGACGCGCGTGGCCACGCTCTCGGGCGGCAACCAGCAGAAGGTGGTGATCGCGCGCTGGCTCGGTCATGACTGCGAAGTGCTGATCTTCGACGAGCCCACGCGCGGCATCGACGTGGGCGCCAAGGCCGAGATCTACGGGCTCATGCGCGAGCTCACGCGGCAGGGCAAGTCGATCGTGATGATTTCGAGCGAGCTGCCCGAGATCGTCGGCATGTGCGACCGCGTCGCGGTGTTCTCCGGCGGCTCCATCGTCGCCACGCTCGAGGGCGACTCCATCAACTCCGGCGACATCATGCGCCACGCAACCAAAGGGGGCCTGCAATGAACGCCACCGCCAGCCATCACCCCGTGCCTCCGGTTCCCGCGGGCGGCCTCTTCACCCAGCTGCGCCGCTCCACGGCCTTCCTGCCGCTGGTGGGGCTGGTCGCGATCTCGGTCTTCATGATCGTCGCGACCGACAACTTCCTCTCGTGGAGCAACCTGCAGAACATCGCGCTGCAGTCGTCCATCAACGCGATCATCGCGGTGGGCATGACGGCGGCGATCCTCACCGGCGGCATCGATCTTTCGGTGGGCGCAGTGGTGGCGCTGTCGGGCACGCTGGCCTCGGGGCTGATGGTGCAGTTCGGCCTGCCGCCAGTGCTGGCGGTGCCTCTCGGCCTTGGCGTGGGCGTGGTGATCGGCCTGTTCAACGGCTACTGCGTGGCCTACCTGCGCATGCCGCCCATCATCGTGACGCTGGCCACCATGGGCATCGCGCGCGGCATCGCGCTGATCTACACCGGCGGCTATCCCATCGACGGGCTGCCCGATTCCTTCGCCTTCCTCGGCGGCGGCGTGCTGGCGGGCATCAAGGTGCCGATCCTCATCATGCTGGCGACGTATCTGGCGGCCTACGTGCTGCTGAACATGGCGCCCTTCGGCCGCTACGTGTACGCCATCGGCGGCAACGAGGAGGCCACGCGGCTCTCGGGCGTTCGGGTGTCGCGCTACAAGCTGCTGGTGTATGCGCTCAGCGGCTTCACCGCCGCGGTCGCCGGCATCGTGCAGGCCTCGCGCGTGACCAGCGGGCAGCCCGGCGTGGGCGTGGGCTTCGAGCTCGACGCCATCGCGGCCGTGGTGATGGGCGGCACCTCCATCGCGGGCGGACGCGGCGCCATCGTGGGCACGCTGGTCGGCGCGCTGCTGCTGGGCGTGCTGAACAACGGGCTGAACATGATCGGCGTGTCGCCGTACCTGCAGCTGATCATCAAGGGCGGCATCGTGCTGCTCGCCATCTTCATCAGCCGAGAAGCAAAACGATGAGTTCGCCCCCAGGCTTCGCGCACTTCGTGTCGCTACGCCAACCCCCTACCGGGGGCAACACCAGCGGCCCGGCAAAGCCGGTTCCGCGGTGTTCCGCGAAAGAACCGCAAACCCTTCGAACAGAAAGAACCATGAGCTATCAGAAACTCCAGCCCGGCACCTCGGGCGCCATCTCCCAGCTCGCCTCCATGCAGGCCGTGGTGTGCCACGGCCCCAAGGACTACCGGCTGGAGACCGTCGACATGCCGGTCATCGGCGCCAACGAGCTGCTGATCTCCATCGCCGCCTGCGGCATCTGCGCCTCCGACTGCAAGTGCCATTCGGGCGCGAAGATGTTCTGGGGCGGCGACGGCCAGCCCTCGTGGGTGAAGGCGCCCGTCATTCCGGGCCATGAGTTCTTCGGCTACGTCGAGGCGCTGGGCGAAGGCGCGGCGGCGCACTTCGGCGTGGAGAAGGGCGACCGCGTGATCGCCGAGCAGATCGTGCCCTGCGGCAAGTGCCGCTTCTGCACCTCGGGCAAGTACTGGATGTGCGAGGTGCACAACATCTTCGGCTTCCAGCGCATCGTGGCCGACGGCGGCATGGCCGACTACATGCGCCTGCCGCCCACCGCGCGCGTGCACAGGATTCCCGACGGCATCTCGCTGGAGGACGCGGCCATCATCGAGCCGCTCTCGTGCGCGATCCACACGGTGAACCGCGGCGACATCCAGCTCGACGACGTGGTGGTGATCGCGGGCGCCGGCCCGCTCGGGCTGATGATGGTGCAGGTGGCGGCGCTGAAGACGCCGAAGAAGCTGGTCGTGATCGACCTCGTGCCCGAGCGCCTCGCGCTCGCGAAGCAATATGGCGCCGACGTGGTCATCAACCCGAAGACGGAGAACGCCGACGCCATCGTCAAGGGGCTGACCGCAGGCTACGGCTGCGACGTGTACATCGAGACCACCGGCGCGCCCATCGGCGTGACGCAAGGGCTGGAGATGATCCGCAAGCTCGGCCGCTTCGTGGAGTTCAGCGTGTTCGGCTCCGAGACCAGCGCCGACTGGTCGATCATCGGCGACCGCAAGGAACTGGACGTGCGCGGCGCGCACCTGGGGCCGTACTGCTACCCCGTGGCCATCGACCTGCTGGCGCGCGGGCTGGTCACCTCGAAGGGCATCGTCACGCACGACTTTCCGCTGACCGAATGGGAGCGCGCCTTCGCGCTGGCAAACTCGCTGGATTCCATCAAGGTGCTGCTGAGACCGCAGCCCCGATCCCGAGAGACAACCAGCCAGGGGACAACATGAAATACGTGATCGGCGTCGACATCGGCACGCAAAGCACCAAGTGCCTGCTGGTCGGCATCGACGGCAAGGTGCATTCGCAGCACAGCGTGGCCTACCAGCCCGAGACGCCGAAACCGTTGTGGGCGCAGCAGGACTGCGAGGTGTGGTTCGACGCGGTGTGCGAGAGCGTGCGCGCCTGCGTGGCGGGCAGCGGCGTCGCACCGGCCGACATCGCGGCGATGTGCGTGAGCAGCCTCTATGGCGGCGCGGGCATTCCGGTCGACGAGGCCATGCGCCCGCTGCACCCCTGCCTGATCTGGATGGACCGCCGCGCCACCGCCGAGGTCGACGCGGTGAACGCGAATGTCGACGTGGCGCGGCTGCAGGCCATCACCGGCAACGGCGTGGACAGCTACTACGGCTTCACCAAGATCCTGTGGGTGCGCGAGCACCTGCCCGAGGTGTGGTCGAAGACGCGCCACTTCCTGCCGCCCAACAGCTACATCAACTGGCGGCTCACGGGTGAGTTCGCCGTCGACCACAGCTCGGCCGGCAACATCGGCGGCGTGTACGACGCGGCGCGTCGGCAGTGGTCGCAAGAGGCAATGGAGATGCTCGGCATTCCGTCGCGCATGATGCCGCCGCGCCTGGTCGAGTCGAGCGACGTGGTCGGCGGGCTGAGCGCCGAATGGGCCGCGAAGCTGGGCCTCGCCGAGGGCATGCCGCTGATGGCGGGCGGCGTCGATGCGGCGGTGGCCACCTTCTGCGCGGGCGTCACCGGCAGCGGCGACCACGTGGCGATGATCGGCACCAGCATGTGCTGGGGTTTCGTGAGCCCCACTGTCGATGCGCGGCACCGGCTCATCACCATGCCGCACGTGTACCGCGGCGCGGACCGCAGCTATGTGTTCGGCGGCGCGATCACGGCGGGCGCCGCAGTCACCTGGTTCCGTGAAGCCTTCTGCCAGGCGGAGATCGCCGAGGCCGCGCGCACCGGCGAGGACGCGCACGCGCTGATCGAGCGCAAGGCGGTCGACGTGCCGCCCGGCGCCGAGGGCCTGGTGTTCCTGCCCTACCTCATGGGCGAGCGCAGCCCGATCTGGGACGCGCAGGCCAAGGGCGCCTTCATCGGGCTTTCGCTGGCGCACAGCCGCGCCCACCTGTACCGCGCGGTGCTCGAGGGCGTGAGCTTCGCGCTGCAGCACAACATCGAGGCCGGGCGCCAGAGCGGCCAGCCGCTGGACGAGCGCCTGATCGTGGTCGGCGGCGCGGCGCACTCCGACCTCTGGATGCAGATCGTGGCGGACATCACGGGCTATCCGGTGTTCACCATCGAGCAGGAAGTGGAAGCGGCACTAGGCGCGGCCATGCTCGCGGCGCTCGGCGCCGGGCTGGTCGATGCGGCCACCGCCGAACGCGGCTGGGTCACGCTGGTGGAGCGGGCGCGGCCCGAGCCCCGCGCACAGGCCGCGTACCGCGAGCGCTTCGAAATCTACAAATCGCTCTACCCCGCGCTGCGCGATGCGATGCAGCGGCTGAAATGACCACTTCCTTCGATTTCTCCGGGCGTCGCGCCCTCGTGACCGGCGCGAGCAGCGGCATCGGCCGCGCGGTGGCGGCGCGGCTCGCGCAGGCAGGCGCGCAGGTCACGGCCGTCGGGCGCAATGCCGCGGCACTGGCGGCGCTGCACACCGAAGCCGGCTGCACGCCGCTGGTGCTCGACGTGGCCGACGCGCCCGCGCTGGAACGCGCGCTCGCACCTCTGCCCGCCTTCGACCTCGTGGTGAACTGCGCCGGCATCGCGCTGCTCGAATCGGCCATCGAGATGCAGGCCGAGAGCTTCGACGCTGTGATGGCCGTCAACGCGCGCGCGGCGGCATTGGTGGCCTCGCGCTGCGGCAAGGCCATGATCGCGGCCGGCGTGCGCGGCAGCATCGTCAACGTTTCGAGCCAGGCTGCGCTGGTGGCGCTCGACGCGCATCTTTGCTATTGCGCCTCGAAGGCGGCGATGGATGCCATCACGCGTTCGCTGTGCCTGGAGTTCGGGCCGCACGGCATCCGTGTGAACAGCGTGAACCCGACCGTCACGCTCACGCCGATGGCCGAGCAGGCCTGGTCCGATCCGGCCAAAAGCGCGGCCGCATTGAAGAACATTCCGCTGGGCCGCTTCGCGCAGGTGGAGGAAGTGGTGGCGCCCGTCCTCTTCCTGCTGGGCGATGGCGCTTCGATGGTGAGCGGCGCGGCGCTGCCGGTGGACGGCGGCTACACCATCGTCTGAACTTCGGCGCGCTCAGGCGAGACGCGTGCCGCCACCTCGCGGCGCATCGAGCATCGCGTCGAGGTTGCGCGTGATCTTGGCCTCGATCATTTCGCTGAAGCTGCTGAAAAGGAAGCCCAGCGTCGCGTCGAGCTTGAAGGTGGTGTCGGTGACTTCGACGGTGCCGTCGATGCCGGCGCGCGTGAAGGTGGCGGTGTCGCAGCCCTCGCCCTGCGTGTAGACGCATTCGAGGCCGAACTCCTGCTCGGCCTGCTGGATCCACTTGCGCGCGACGACGCGCGCGCGTGCGATGCCCAGTGTGTGGTTGCGTTCGATGTGGATGTCAGGCACCGCGATCTCCGGTCTTGTCGTGTTCAGGTGTGGTCTGGGTCTGGAGGATACCCGTCGCTGCCTGCAGGGCGACGCGGCGTTCCTCGGAGGTCGGCAGCTTCGCGATGCGCCGCACCTCGGCATAGAAGCGCGGCCAGTCGCGGCCCTCGCGCTCGAAGAGTTTCTCGAAGCTGGGCACGAGATCGTCGTAGGCTCCCTGCGCGCCGAAGGCCGCGTTGTTGGCGCGCGCCACCCAGGCGTCGTAGGCGTTCTGGCGCGGGCCGGTCCAGCCGGCCTTGAGCTTCGCGTAGCGCTCGCGGAAGTCGGCCATGGCGGCCTGCTTCATGGCTTCCACCTTCGTCCATTCCTTGGCCTTGGCTTCGGGCGACTCGTACACCTTCGTCAGCGCGCGGCGGGTGTCGAGCGCCAGCGCGCGGAACTCCTGGCGCTGCGCGTCGAACTGCGCGTACTCGCGCCGCGCCGCATCGCCGGCCTCGCGCTGCAGCCACATCGCGCCGCCGATGCGCTCGACCGCGGTGGCATAGGACTCGTTGAAGACCGTGTCGCCCGCCACGTAGAGCACCTGGTGCGCGAGCTCGTGGAACACGATGCGCGCGAGTTCGCCCTCTGGGTAGCCGATGAAGGTCGACAGCAGTGGATCGCCGCCGGCCCAGTTCATCCAGCCCAGCGTGGAGTACGCGGGCACCGGGTAAACGGCCACTTCCAGGTCCTGCTTCTTCTGTTCATCGGCTTCGGCCTTGGCCGCTTCCTCGGTGTAGTAGCCGCGGTAGCCCACACAGCCCGCCACGGGAAAGCACCAGCTCTTGAGCGTGAGCGAGTAGTGCGGCGCCGCCACCACGTTCCAGACGGCCGCGGCGCGATGCAGGTCGGCGTACGACTTGTAGCTGGCGTTGTCGGGCAGGCCGAGTTCGCTGGAGGCGAAGCGGCGGATGCGCTGCGTGAGCTCGAGCTTGGCCTTCAGCGCCGCCGACACCGACGGGTCGGCCAGCCATTCGGGCACCGGCTTGGCGGCCCGCATGATGCCGATGTGGCCGCTCGCGGACTGCCAGTAGTAGCCGAGGTCGGCGCAGCCGGTGAGCAGAAGCAGCGAGCCGGCCAGCGCGAGGGCCGGAAGGCCCGGAAGAAAGCGAAAGCGCCTCACACTTTCTCGACTTCGACCAGGCAGTCGTAGAAGGTCGGCCCGCGGCCGATGTCGGTCAGGCGCTGGCTGGTGAGCTCGTTGACGTTGGTGCCGTCCATGCCGAGCTTGCGCCACCAGATGCCCATGCCGTGCACCACGCCCTGCCGCGCGCGGCGCGAGACCTCGGCGCGGCAGCGGTGCTCGCCGCGCTTGTTGAACACGCGCACCGTGGCGCCGTCCTCGATGCCGCGCGCGGCGGCGTCGGCCTCGTGGATCTCGAGCAGGGGCTCGACCTCGATGGCGCGCAGGCTCGTCACGTTGACGAAGGTCGAGTTGAGGAAGTTGCGCGCCGGCGGCGAGATCATGGCCAGCGGGAACTCGGTCGAGCTGCCGGCCGGCTCCCAGTTGGGCACGTGATCGGGCAGGCCGTCCAAGCCCATGGCCTGCAGGCGGTCGCTGAAGAATTCGCAGCGGCCCGAGGGCGTGGGGAAGCCGCCTTCGGCGAAAGGCGCCTCGGGCAGCTTCAGGCTGCTGAAGCCCTGCGCCATCAGTTCGGAGAAATCGATGTTGCGCTCGGCGAAGGCGGTGCGGCAGAGCGTCTCGTCGGAATCGGAGAAGCAGGGTTCGGTGAAGCCCATGCGCTTCGCCAGTTCGCGGAACACCCAGGCGTTGCTGCGGGCCTCGCCGCGCGGCGCCACGGCCGGGCGGTTCAGCAGCACGTCGGTGTGGCCGTAGCTGCAGTGGATGTCCCAGTGCTCCAGCTGCGTGGTGGCGGGCAGAAGGTAGTCGGCGTAGTCGGCGGTGTCGGTGCGGAACTGCTCCAGCACCACGGTGAAGAGGTCTTCGCGCGCGAAGCCCGCCGCCACCTTTGCCGACTCGGGCGCCACCGCCACCGGGTTGCTGTTGTAGACCACGATGGCCTTCACCGGGTTGGCGGTGTCGAGCAGCGCATCGCCGATGGTGCTCATGTTGACGGTGCGCGGCTTGCGCCCGGCCAGCAGGTCGGGGCGCTGCAGCGCGGCGCGGTCCACCGGGTAGTGGCCCGAGCTGCTCAAGAGCAGGCCGCCCGCGCGGTCGCGCCAGGCGCCCACCAGCGCCGGCAGGCAGGCGACGGCGCGCGCCGCGTTGCCGCCGCCGCGCACGCGCTGCATGCCGTAGTTCAGTCGGATGGCGGCCGGCTTCGTGGTGCCGTAGGCCTTCGCGAGCGAGACGATCTGTTCCTCGGGAATGCCGCAGACCCGGGCCGCGCGCGACGGCGGCCATTGCAGCGCGCGCTCGCGCAGCTGCTCCCAGCCCAGCGTGTGGTTCGCGATGTAGTCGTGGTCGAGCCAGTCGTTCACGATCAGCTCGTGCATCAGTGCCAGCGCCAGCGCGGCGTCGGTGCCGGGCAGCAGCGCGATGTGCTCGTCGCACTTGTCGGCGGTCTCGGTCTTGCGCGGGTCGATGCACACCAGCCGCGCGCCGGCGCGCTTGGCGGCCTGGGCGTGGCGCCAGAAATGCAGGTTGCTGGCGATGGAGTTGCTGCCCCAGATCAGGATCAGCTTCGCCTCGGCGAAGAACTCGATGCGCATGCCGACCTTGCCGCCCAGCGTGTAGAGCATGGCCTCGCCGCCGGCCATGGAGCAGATCGTGCGGTCCAGCAGGCTGGCTCCCAGCTTGTGGAAGAAGCGCCGGTCCATCGACTCGCCCTGCACCAGGCCCATGGTGCCCGCATAGCTATAGGGGACAATAGCTTCGGGTTTTCCCTGTAATACTTGAAGATTCGCCGCGATGTCGTCCAGGGCGGCGTCCCAGCTCACCGGCTCGAACTGGCCACTTCCCTTGGGGCCCACCCGCTTCAGGGGCTGAACCAGCCGTTCCGCATGGTCGTTGCGCTCGATGTAGCGCGACACCTTGGTGCACAGCACCCCGCCCGTGTGCGAATGGGCGGGGTTGCCCTGCAGCTTCACGGCAACGCCGTCCCTGACGGTGGTGACCAGCGCGCAGGTGTCCGGACAGTCGTGCGGGCATGCGCCCAGCACGATGGTCGTTGCGGGCTGGGAGGGCGCTTCTTCGAGCGAGGTATCCGGTGCGTGGGCCATCGGGCAAGTCTAATTTGTGCGCGATTCAGAGCGCAGGAGTGGGTTTTCATCATGTTGTTGAATCGACGTCGTTTTTCTCTGGCCGCGGGCGCGGCCGCCACGCTGGGCGGCTTCGGCCTCGCCCGGGCGCAGGACACGCCGCTGGTGCTGGGCCAGTCGGCGGCATTCACCGGCCCGGCGGCGCAGCTGGGCATCCAGTTCCACCAGGGCGCCAAGCTGTTCCTGGACCAGTACAACGCCCAGCCGGGCCGCCGCAACGTGGTCATCAAGAACCTGGACGACGGCTATGAACCCGACCGCTGCGCGGCCAACACGCAGAAGCTGATCGAGGAAGACGTCTTCGCGCTCTTCGGCTACATCGGCACCCCGACCAGCCTGGCCGCGCTGCCGCTGGCGGTAAAGGACAAGGTGCCCTTCGTGGCGCCCTTCACCGGCGCAATGTCGCTGCGCGAACCCTTCCAGAAGAACGTGTTCCACCTGCGCGCCTCGTACAACGACGAGACGGCGCTGATGGTGAAGCAGCTCACCCACCTGGGCCTGAAGAAGATCGCGGTCTTCTATCAGAACGATGCCTACGGCAAGGCCGGCCTCGACGGCGTGACGCTGGCGCTCGGCGAGCAGCAGCTCAAGCCGGTCGCGCTGGCTACCGTGGAGCGCAACTCGGCCGACGTGGCGCAGGCGGTGAAGGCCATCGTCGCGGCGCGGCCCGACGCCGTGGTGCAGGTGGGCGCGTACAAGGCCTGCGCGGCCTTCATCCGCGAAGCGCGCAAGGCAGGCTATGGCGGCACCTTCTTCAACATGTCCTTCGTCGGCACGCAGGCGCTGGCGGACGAGCTGGGCAAGGACGGCGCCGGCGTGATGATCACGCAGGTGGTGCCCTCGCCCTACAACCAGGCCAACGCGCTGGCCCGCGAATTCACCGAGGCGGCGCGCAAGGTCAACGGCGCGAGCGTCAACTTCTCGAGCCTGGAGGGCTACCTGGCCGCGAAGGTGCTGGTCGAAGGCCTGCGCAAGGCGCCGGGCAAGCCCACGCGCGAGAGCCTGATCGCGGGCCTGGAAAGCATCGACCGCCAGCAGTTCGGCGGCTTCGAGGTGTCGTTCTCGGCCAGGAACCACGTGGGCTCGAAGTTCGTCGAGCTCTCGATGCTGACGGGCGACGGCCGCGTCAGGACCTGAGGTTCTCCGGCCGCGGCGTCAGCCCGTCAAGCCGTCGACGGCCTGGAACATCGCCTGGCGCGCCTGGCTGACGATCTGCCCGCGCCAGGCGTCGGTGTCCGTGTAGAACGCTTCCACCATGCGCGCGCGGATGCCATCCGCCAGCTCGGCCGGCGCCTCGGGGTGCTTGTGCAGCCAGTGGTCGGCGCGCAGGGCGCCGGTCACTTCGAGGATGGGCAGCGTGCCGTATTCGAGCGCGATGCCGGTGTACTCGGCCTGCGGGCACTCCTGGTACACCGAATCCCACATCAGCCCGCGCAGCAGCGCCGAGGTGGATGAACCGTCGTAGATGGAGGTGACGGGCGCCGCGGGCGTGCCCCACCACGCGTTGGCCCGCGCGTAGGCGGCCTTGTCGTCGCGGCAGGCGAAGATGCGTTCGCCGAGGCCGTTCGGGCCCAGCCCGGTGTGCAGGTCGATCCACGCGATGCGCTTGGCCTGCCCCGCATGGCGGCGCAGCACCTCGCGGATGGTCCTGTTGCTCCAGGTCGGCGCCTTGCCACCGTAGAAGAGGCCGTCTTCGAACTGGTACTGGCCGCTGGTCACGGCCGCCTGGTAGGCGGTGGTGCCGTGCTTGCCGATCCATTTCTCGATGGCCGCCTGGTTCTCGGGCGTGGGCGGCCAGGTGTCGGGCAGCAGCAACTCGTGCAGCTTGGCGTAGGCCTCGTTGACCGGCACCGGCTTCGAGAAATCGATGAAGTTGCGGTTGAGGTCGACGTTCTCGTGCGTCACGCGCCGGCCGTGCGAGAAACCGTGCGGATTGAGCGCATGCACGTACAGCACCGACACGCCCTGCGCCTTCGCTTTCTCGCGCCACTCGGCGTCGTGCAGCGCGAACACCTGCACGCCGCTGCCGCAGTGGCCTTCGATGCCGTGGCACGCGCTGCTGACGACCAGCAGGTTCGGCGCATCGGGTGCGCCGTCGAGCGCCACGTCCATCGAGAGCTCCTCGCCCTCGCGCCCCTTGAGCGGGTGCGCATGCGGCTCGACCGTGAGGCCGGCGCTCACGCAGCCCTGCAGGAACTTCTGGCGCGCCTGCGCGTAGCGCGGCGAAAAGGCTTCGGCGATTCCGATCATGTGGCGCTGGACCTCTCTCGGTGAATCAGGCGACCGGCAAGGCGGTCAGGCGGCGCTGCCGCCGGGCTTGAGGAACTGCTCCGCGATCTGCACCCAGCAGGTGGCACCCAGCGGGATCAGGTCGTCGTTGAAGTCGTAGCTCGCGTTGTGCAGCGTGCAGGGGCCCTCGCCATGGTGCACGTCGCGGTGCGAGCCGTCGCCGTTGCCGATGAAGGCGTAGGCGCCGGGCTTGGCCTGCAGCATGAAGGCGAAGTCTTCCGACGTCATGGCGGCTTCCTGCTTCAGCACGTTCTCGGGGCCGACCACGCCGCCCATCACGCGGCGCGCGAAGTCGGCCTCGGCCTCGGTGTTGATGGTGGGCGGGTAGTAGCGCTCGAAGCGGAACTCGCAGGTGGCATCGTGCGCGGCGCAGATGTGGTCGCAGATCTGCTTCATGCGCGCCTCGATCATGTCGAGCACTTCGATGGAGAAGGTGCGCACCGTGCCCGACAGTTCGCAGTTGTCGGGAATCACGTTGTTGGTTTCGCCGGCATGGATGGTGGTGACGGAGATGACGGCCGAATCGGTCGGCTTCATCTTGCGCGTGAGGATGGTCTGGAAGGCCTGCACGATCTCGCAGGCGATCGGCACCGGGTCGATGCCGGTCTGCGGCAGCGCCGCGTGGCCGCCCTTGCCCACCACGTTGACGAAGAACTTGTTGCCCGAGGCCATCACCGGGCCCGGGCTCACCGCGAACTGGCCGGCCTTCATGCCGGGCCAGTTGTGCATGCCGAAGACGGCATCCATCGGGAATTTCTCGAAGAGCCCTTCCTTGATCATCTCGCGGGCGCCGCCACCGCCTTCTTCGGCGGGCTGGAAGATCAGGTAGACGGTGCCGTCGAAGTTGCGGTGCTTCGCCAGGTGCTGCGCGGCCGCGAGCAGCATGGCCGTGTGGCCGTCGTGGCCGCAGGCGTGCATCTTGCCGTGGTGCTTGCTGGCGTGGGCGAAGGTGTTGAGCTCGGTGACGGGCAGCGCGTCCATGTCGGCGCGCAGGCCGACGGCGCGGTTGCTGGTGCCGTTCTTGACGATGCCCACCACGCCGGTGGTGCCCAGGCCGCGGTGGATGGGGATGCCCCATTCGGTGAGCTTGCCTGCCACCACGTCGGCGGTGCGGACTTCTTCGAAGCAGAGTTCGGGGTGTGCGTGCAGGTCACGTCGGACGGCGGCGATGCCAGCCGCCTGCGTGACGATCGAGTCGATGAGTTTCATGGGGATAGACCGTCTCAAAACGCCAGTCTATCCACTCTGGCATTTCGGGGCACCTCGGGAAACACGCAGCCCCAGCCGGGTGCCGGGGCCTTTCCTCAGTTCCTCAGTGCGCGCCGGTCCAGAAGCCCACGTGCGGCGCGGCGGCTTCCTGCTCGAGCAGCGGCCCCACCACCTCGACGCGCCGCTGCCCGCGCGCGAAGACTTCGCGGCAGGGAAGCGAAAAGGTCGGGTTCTCGGGATGGTCGCCCGTCAGGCCGAGCAGCGCGTGTTCGGAAAGCGCGTACACCACGCGCCCGATGTTGGTCCAGTAGATAGCGCCCGCGCACATGCAGCAGGGCTCGGCGCTGGTGAAGAGCGTGCAGCGCGCGAGTTCTTCTGGGGTGAGCAGCTTCGCGGCCTGCGCGGCGGCCACCAGCTCGGCGTGCTGCGTGGGATCGCCCTCGGGCGGCATCGAGTTGTTGCCCGCGGTGACGACGACCTCGCCGCGCTCGTTCGCCACCAGCGCGGCGAAGGGATGGCGCCCGCGCGCCTTCGATTCGTCCGACAGGCGGATGGCCATGCGAAGCAGTTCGAGGTCGCGCGGGGACAGGTCGGGCGAGGAGGTGTCGTCTGTGGTCATGCGCGGACGATAACCCGGTCGATCAGCGGCCGACGCTCTTGAGGTAGTCGGCGCGCGCGGCCAGCGCGGTGTCGGTGAAGTCGGTGAACACGCCGTCCACGCCGAGCTTGTAGTACACGCCGTATTCGTTCTTGCCGTCCTTGTTGTAGTCGGAGGCCAGGCGGCGCGACTCGTTGCGGAAGGTGAAGGGGTGCACGAACAGGCCCGCCTTGTGCGCGTCGGCGATCAGCGAGGTGGGCGCCATGGAGGTGGCGTCGGCGTCGTTGATCTTGCCGTCCTTGTTGACGTCCACCGGCTTGCCATCGGCACCGATGGTGCCCTTGATGCTCACGATGTAGCGCTTCCAGGGGCCGATGCCGTCGGCGTACTTCTTGATCTCTGCCAGGCCCGCGGGCGTGACCATGGCGTCGAAGTTGCGCTTGTCGCCAGCCTTGGTCCAGTCGTAGGGGCGGTCGCTGGGCACGGCGAAGGTCACGGCGCCGGTCTTCAGGTCGACGCTGTCGCCGTCGATGAGCTGGATGAGCTTCGTATTCAGGCCCTTGCTCTTCATGTACTTGAGGCTGCCCGGCTCGAAGGACTGCACGTAGATGGGCGCGGTCTTGCTGTTCCAGCCGGCCGCGTTGATGGCGGCGATGACCTTGTCCTCCATCGGCAGGCCCAGGTCGCGGAAGTAGGTCGGGTTCTTGGTCTCGGGGTAGATGGCGATGGTGCGGCCGGTTTCCTTCGACTTGGCCTTGGCGAAGTCGATGATCTCCTGGAAGGTCGGCACCTTGTACTTGCCGTTGAATTCCTGCGGACGCTCGGCGTCGGTGGAGATGGCGCCCAGGGTCTTGATCTCGGCCAGCGTGAAGTCGTTGCTGAACCAGCCGGTCTGGGTTTCGCCGTCGACCTTGATGGTCTTCTTGCGCGAGGCGAAGCGGGGGTGCCTGGCCACGTCGGTGCTGATGGCGAGATTGGGGTCGTGGCGGGCGATGAGCACGCCGTCCTTGGTGGAGATCAGGTCCATCTCGATCACGTCGGCGCCGAGCTCGATGGCGCGGGCGTAGGCTTCGAGGGTTTCCTCCGGCAGATAGCCCGATGCACCACGATGGGCGATGACCAGCGGCGGGTTGCCGTCCAGCGTGAGCAGCTTGCTGCTGCCGCCGGAAGGTCCGGTGCTGCTGCAGGCGGCCAGTGCGAGGGCTGCGGTGGCGGTCAGGGCGATCTGAAGAGAGGTGCGCATGGTCGAGGTTTCTCCGTCCGGAATGAAGAGGCGCAGGGTACCCGTTTCGCGTGACAGCTTCGACATCCATGCACGCGCGGCGCCGACTTCCGGGAGAATGTGTTGCATGCCCCATACGCTTTCCCCCCAAAGCCTGCTGATGGCCCAGACGCTGGTGCGCATGAACACCATCAGCGCCAACAGCAACCTCGAACTGATCGACTTCGCCCAGAGCCACCTCGCGGCGCTGGGCGTGAAGAGCCGCATCACCTACAACGCCGAACGCACCAAGGCGAACCTCTTCGCCACGCTGGGCGAGGGCAAGCCGGCCGGGGTGATCGTCTCGGGCCACACCGACACGGTGCCCTGGGACGGGCAGGACTGGAGCGTCGATCCGCTCTCGGCCGTGGTGCAAAACGAGCGCCTCTACGGGCGCGGCTCGGCCGACATGAAGAGCTTCATCGCCGTCGCGCTGTCGAACGCGAAGCGCTTCGTGGAGAGCGACTCTCCCTTCGCGATGCACTTCGCTTTCAGCTACGAGGAGGAGATCGGCTGCTTCGGCGTGAAGGAGCTCATCGCCGACATGCGCGATGCCGGCATCAAGCCCCTGGCCTGCATCGTGGGCGAACCCACCAGCATGGTGCCCGCCATCGCGCACAAGGGCGTGTACCGCTACAAGTGCTGCGTGCGCGGCAAGGAGGCGCACTCCTCGCTCACGCCGAAGTCGGTCAACGCCATCGAGATGGCCGCGCGCGTGATCGGCAAGGTGCGCGACATGGCCGAGGGCTTCGAGCGCAGCGAGCCGCGCTACGAGGGCTTCGACGTGCCCTTCAGCACCGCGAGCGTGGGACAGTTCCACGGCGGCATCGCCGACAACGTGGTGCCGCGCGACGCCGAGTTCCGCTATGAATTCCGCGACCTTCCCACCGCCGACGCCGGGAAGATGCAGGCCGAGGTGGTCGCCTACGCGGGCAGCCTCGAACCCGCGATGAAGAAGGTGGCGCCCGACGCGGGCTTCAGCTTCGAGACCATCTGCGAGATCCCGAGCTTCCTGGGCTCCGCCAACGACCCCATCACGCTGCTGGCCCAGCGCCTGGCGAGCGAGGAGCGCACCACGCTGGTGGCCTTCGGCACCGAAGCGGGTCTTTTCAAGAACGCCGGCATCCCCACCGTGGTGTGCGGACCCGGCAGCATCGAGCAGGCGCACCAGCCCGACGAGTACGTGAGCCTCGAGCAGCTCGCGCGCTGCGAGCTGTTCATGGAGCGCCTGGCATCCACGCCGAGCATTGGCTGAGAGCGCCGCCAGCATCGACGCGTCGCGGCGCATGAAGCGCGTCGCGCTCGGCCTGCTGTGCGGCGCCGCACTCCTCTATGCGGTGGCGAGCGTGCTGCATGCGCAGCACCCGGCCTGGGGCTACGTGGCGGCCTTCGCCGAGGCGGCGATGGTGGGCGCCATCGCCGACTGGTTCGCGGTGGTGGCGCTGTTCCGCCATCCGCTGGGCCTGCCGATTCCGCACACCGCCATCATCCCGAGCAACAAGGACCGCATCGGCGCCAAGCTCGCGGGCTTCATCTGCGACAACTTCCTGAGCACCGCCCAGGTGCTCGGCAAGCTGCGGCAGTTCGACGCGGCCGGGCGCATCGCCGACTGGCTGGCGCGCCCCGCGAGCGGCGAGAAGCTCGGCGAATGGGGCGTGGCCGCCACGCGCTATGGCCTTTCGGCCTTCGACGACGAGCGCGTGCGCGACTTCATGGGCCGCGCCGCCGCGGCCGGGCTGCAGAAGATCGACCTCTCGCGCCTCACGGGCCAGGCGCTCGACGCGCTCACGGCCGGCGGGCGCCACCAGGCACTGCTCGACGACGTGCTGCAGCAGGTGGCCGGCCTGCTCGAAGGCGAGGAGGTGCAGGCGCACATCACCGAGGCGATCGCGCGCGAGATCAAGACGCTGCGCTACGTGGGCCTCGACCAGGTGGCCGCCAAGCTGGCCACGCGCAAGATCGTCGCGGCCGTGGCGCGCACCATCGGCGAGCTCGCGGCCGAGCCCGACCATCCGATGCGCAGGCGCTTCGACCATTTCGTCGACGACTTCGTGGTGCGCCTGAAGCTCGACCCCGAGTTCCAGCAGCGCGGCGAGCAGATCCGCGCCGAACTGGTCGCGCACCCCGCGCTGGGCGACTACCTGCACGGGCTGTGGGGCGAGCTGCTCGCGTGGCTGCACGACGACCTGGGCCGCGGCGATTCGGCCATCCGCCAGCGCATCGCATCGATGGCGGGCGCACTGGGCGCGCGGCTGCAGGGCGACGAGGCCATCCGCCGCTGGATCAACGAGCAGATCGAGGCGGCCGCGCCGCTGGCCATCGAGCGCTACCGCGAGGACATCCGCCGCTACATCGAGGAGCGCGTGGGCGAGTGGAACGCGCAGGAGATGACGGCGGAGCTCGAGCGCCACATCGGGCGCGACCTGCAGTTCATCCGCATCAACGGCACGCTGGTGGGCGGGCTGGTGGGGCTGCTGATCCACACGGCGACGCAGCTGCTGCGCGGCTGAGTTGCGGCTGAACCGCAGCTGAAGGCCGCGGGTAATCCACAGCGGACGAAAGTCCGCATCCTGTCCCCGTGGGGACTCCGCGGCCCCGCCGCGCTCCTAGACTGCTGCGCGCATCAACAAGAGGAGACGCCAACCATGCCACGTCGAAGCAGCCTCGGCGCCATCGCGCTGACCGCCACCCTCGCCCTGCTGGGCGCCTGCAGCAGCCTCTCGCCACCGGCCTCCGCCCCACCCTCGCCCACGCAGTCCGCCCCGACCACGCGGCCCGCCTCGTGGGCCGCGCCCGAGGCGCTGGTCGCGCCCTCGGCCTTCGCCGGGGTGCATGGGCTGGCCGTCGACGCCAAGGGCCGGCTGCTCGCGGGCTCTGTGCTCGGCAACACGATGTGGGAAGTCGAACGCAGCACCGGCGCGGCCAGGGTGTTCATCGACGCGCCCGAAGGCCAGGCCGACGACATCGCCGTGGGCCCGAAGGGCGAGCTGGCCTGGACCAACTACCTGATGGGCATGCTGCGCTACCGCGAGAGCGACACCGCGCCCATGCGCGTGCTGGCCAAGGACCTGCCCGGCCTCAACTCGCTGGACTTCGACCGCCGCAACGGCAGGCTCTACGCCTCGCAGGTGTTCCTGGGCGACGCGCTGTGGGAGATCGACCGCGAGGGCCAGAAGCCGCCGCGGCTCATCAGGAAGGACATGGGTGGCTTCAACGGCTTCGAAGTGGGGCCCGACGGCATGCTCTACGGGCCGCTGTGGTTCAAGGGCCAGGTGGTGAAGATCGACCCGGCCAACGGCAACATGACCGTGATCGCCGACGGCTTCAAGATTCCGGCCGCCGCCAACCTCGACGGCAAGGGCAACCTCTGGGTGGTCGACGCGCGCAGCGGCGAGCTGGTGCGGGTGGAGCTGGCCACCGGCCGCAAGACGGTCGCGAAGCAGCTGCGGCCATCGCTCGACAACCTGGCGATCGCTCCCGACGGGACGATCTATGTCTCGAACATGGCGAACAACGAGGTGCAGGCCTTCAACCCCGCCACCGGCGAGCTGCGTACGCTCACCAGCGGCAAGGTGGCGGCGCCGGCCGGCATGAAGATCGACGGCAACGACCTCTGGGTGGCCGACGTCTTCGGCTTCCGCCAGGTCGACGTGCGCACCGGCGAGGTGCGCGACATCTTCCGCATGCAGCGCGACCCGGAGCTGGACTACCCCTTCGCCGTCGGCCTGTCGCCGAAGCTCTTCGCGCTGAGCTCGTGGTTCACCGGCACGGTGCAGCTGGTCGACCGGCAGACGCTGAAGACGGTCGAGACCATCCACGGGCTGAAGGCGCCGTTCGACGCCATTCCCATGCCCGACGGCAGCGTGATCTACGCCGAGATCGCCACCGGCAGCATCACACGCGCGAGCGGGCCGAAGTTCGCGCAGAAGTCAGTGCTCGCCAGCGGCCTGAACGGCCCGGTGCAGATGATCGTCGGCCAGGACGGCGCGCTCTACGTGACCGAGGCGGCCGGCCGGCTGCTGCGCATTCCGCTGGACGCCAGCGCTCCGCTGCGCGCGGTGGCCGAGGGGCTGGCCCTGCCCGAAGGCCTGGCGCAGACGCCCTGGGGCAGTTTCATCGTGGCCGAGAGCGCGGCGCGCCGGCTGGTCGAAATCGCGCCCGACGGCAGCCGCCGTACCGTCGCCGAGAACCTGCCGATCGGCCTCGCGCCCGGGCCCGGGCTGCCTCCGCCCTACGTGGTGACGGGCGTCGCGGTGGGCCGCGACGGCTCGATCTACATGGCGGCCGACCGCAACAATGCGATCTATCGGATTCGCCCCGTAAGGTAGGGTAACAATAAGTGTAAATTTCAGTTTACTTTTACAAACAAACATTACAGACTGCGCGGGACGTCTTGTGGCGTCCCGTCCGCATCCGGCGGCGGGGGGTCCGCGAGGCGCTCTTTTGACCTGAAAGGGACATCGCATGACTCCGCTCGTCGTAGGCCAGATCCTGTCGCCCGAGTACTCCCTGGGCATGGTGGCGCTCTCCTTCCTCATTTCCTTCGCGGGCTCGCTGGTGGCCCTGATCTGCGCCGGGCGGATGGTCGGCGCGGACGGCAAGCCCAACCTCGCCGTCGTGACCTGCGCGGCGGTGGCGCTGGGCGGCATCGGCATCTGGTCGATGCACTTCATCGGCATGCTGGCGTACCGGCTGCCGATAGCCATTTCGTACAACATGCCGCTCACGGTGGTGTCGCTGGTGGCGGCCATCCTGATTTCGGGCATCGCGCTGTACATGGCCGGCGGGCGGCGCAAGTTCAGCCGCTCGGGCTGGCTCGGCGGCAGCCTGCTGGCGGGCATCGGCGTGTGCGTGATGCACTACATGGGCATGTTCGCGATGAACATGCGCGCCTCGATGAATTTCGACCTGACGACGGTGGGCCTGTCGGTGCTCATCGCCGTCACCGCCGCCGCGGCGGCCCTGTGGCTGGCCTTCAACCTGCGCAAGTTCACGCACAAGGTCGCCGCCGCCGCCGTGATGGGCGTGGCGGTATGCACCATGCACTACGTGGGCATGAGCGCGGCCAGCATGGTCTGCACCGCCGCCGCGCCGGTCGACGCGCTGGCCATCGGCGGCAGCTACATGGGCCTCACGGTGTTCGGCACGGCCGGCGCGGTGCTGATCTTCATCTACTGGGTGGTCACCGGCAGCAGCCTCGACGCGCCGGTCGCCGGCCGCCGGGTGCGCGCCAGCTAGTAAGCGCAAGCGGGCGAGGCGCCCGCATCCTAGAGTCCGTGCAGAGCGAAAAAAACGATCTGCACGGACTCTCACATGCCAGTCATCGAATCCCGGCTGCAAACGGCCGGCGACACCTTCCAGGCCAACCGGGCCAGCATGCTGGCGCTGCTCGGCCAGGTGCGCGAGCACGAGGCACGCGCGGTCGCGGCCTCCGGCGCGTCGGCCGAGCGTTTCGCCAGGCGCGGGCAGCTGCTGCCGCGCGAGCGCATCGCGCTGCTGCTGGACACCGGCGCGCCCTTCCTGCCGCTGGCCTCGCTGGCCGGGCTCGGGCAGGACAACCCAGACCTCTCGAAGAGCGTGCCCGGCGGCGGCCTGATCTCCGGCATCGGCTACGTCGCGGGCGTGCGCTGCATGGTCAACGCCTCCGACTCCGGCATCGACGCCGGCGCGCTGCAGCCCATGGGC
Organism: Variovorax sp. 278MFTsu5.1; assembly: GCF_048305045.1. Classification (NCBI taxonomy): domain Bacteria; kingdom Pseudomonadati; phylum Pseudomonadota; class Betaproteobacteria; order Burkholderiales; family Comamonadaceae; genus Variovorax; species Variovorax sp. 278MFTsu5.1. The sequence continues at coordinate 504,641 of NZ_CP157622.1, read as the reverse complement.
CTGGACAAGCAGCTGCGCGTGCAGGAGATCGCGCTGGAGAACAGGCTGCCCTACGTGCAGCTGGTGGAAAGCGCCGGCGCCAACCTCATGCACTACCGCGTGCAGGACTTCGTGCGCGGCGGCAACATCTTCCGCAACCTCGCGCGGCTGTCGGCCGCGGGGCTGCCGGTGGTGACGGTGACGCACGGCTCCTCGACCGCCGGGGGCGCCTACCAGACCGGTCTTTCCGACTACATCGTGATGGTGCGCGACCGCACGCGCGCATTCCTCGCGGGACCGCCGCTGCTGAAGGCGGCCACCGGCGAGATCGCCACCGAGGAAGAACTAGGCGGCGCGGTGATGCACACGCACATCTCGGGCCTGGGCGACTACCTCGCGGAGGACGATCGCGACGCCATCCGCATCGCGCGCACGATCCTCGGCGGCATCGACTGGGCGCGCGACGAGGCGCCGCGCCGGTTCGCGCCGCCGCGCTACGACGCCGAGGAACTGCTGGGCATCATGCCCAGCGACGGCCGACGCCCGGTGGACATGCGCGAGGTCATCGCGCGCATCGCCGACGGCTCCGAGTTCCTGGAGTTCAGCGAGCACTATGGCAGCGCCACCGTCTGCGGCCACATCCGGCTCGAAGGGCATGCGGTGGGCATCATCACCAACAACGGCCCCATCGACTCCGACGGCGCCACCAAGGCCACGCACTTCATCCAGGCCTGCTGCCAGTCGCGCACGCCCATCGTCTACCTGCAGAACATCACCGGCTACATGGTGGGCCGCGCGCACGAGGAGGCCGGCATCATCAAGCACGGCGCGAAGATGATCCAGGCGGTGTCGAACGCCACCGTGCCGCAGGTCACGCTGCTGTGCGGCGCCTCGTATGGCGCGGGCAACTACGGCATGTGCGGCCGGGGCTTCGCGCCGCGCTTCTGCTTCAGCTGGCCCAACGCGCGCACCGCCGTGATGGGCGGCGAGCAGGCGGCGAAGACCATGGCCATCGTGATGGAGGCCGGCATGGCACGAAAGGGCGCGGTCGACCAGGCAAAGATCGATGCGATGCAGCAGCAGGTCGTCGAGCGCTTCGACCGGCAGATGAGCGTGTTCACCACCAGCGCGCTGCTGCTGGACGACGGCGTGATCGACCCGCGTGACACCCGCGCCGTGCTGGCCGAGGTTCTCTCGGTGTGCCGCGACGCCGATGCCCGTGCGACCCAGCCCATGCAGTTCGGGGTGGCACGGCCATGAGCAACAGCACCACTACCGGATTCCGCAAGATCCTCGTCGCCAACCGCGGCGAGATCGCCGTGCGCGTGATGCGCACCGCGCGCGCCATGGGCTTTCGCACCGTGGCCGTGTACTCCAGCGCCGACGCCGGCTCGGAACACGTGCGCTTCGCCGACGAGGCGGTGCACATCGGCGAGCCCCTGCCTGCGCAGAGCTACCTGAACATCGCCGCGATCGTCGAGGCCGCGCGCGCCAGCGGCGCCGACGCGGTGCACCCCGGCTACGGCTTCCTAGCCGAGAACGCGGCCTTCGCGCAGGCCTGCCGCGATGCCGGCCTGGTCTTCATCGGCCCCTCGCCCGAAGCCATTCGCGCGATGGGCGACAAGGCCGGCGCCAAGCGGCTGATGCAGGCGGCGGGCGTGCCCTGCATTCCGGGCTACCAGGGCGAGGACCAGAGCGAGAAGACGCTGGCCGCCGAAGCCGCGCGCATCGGCTGGCCGGTGATGATCAAGGCCACCGCCGGCGGCGGTGGGCGCGGCATGCGGCTCGTCACCTCGGCCGCGAATTTCGCCGAGCAGCTGCGCAGCGCGCAGTCGGAAGCGCTCAATGCATTCGGCGACGCCACCGTGATCCTGGAGCGCGCCATCGTCGCGCCGCGCCATGTCGAGGTGCAGGTGTTCGCGGACCGGCACGGCAACGCCATCCACCTCGGCGAACGCGACTGCTCGGTGCAGCGCAGGCACCAGAAGGTGGTGGAGGAAGCGCCCTCGCCCGCCGTCTCGCAAGCGCTGCGCGAACGCATGGGCGCCACCGCCGTCACCGCGGCAAAGGCCATCGCCTACGAAGGCGCGGGCACGCTCGAATTCCTGCTCGATGCCGAGGGCCAGTACTGGTTCATGGAAATGAACACGCGCCTGCAGGTCGAGCACCCGGTGACGGAAGCGGTGACGGGCCTCGACCTGGTCGATCTGCAATTGCGCGTCGCGGCCGGCGAGCCGCTGCCGATCGCGCAGCAGGACGTGCGCTTCTCCGGCCACGCGATCGAGGTGCGCCTGTGCGCCGAAGATCCGCGGCAAGGCTTCATGCCGCAGAGCGGCACACTCGCGGCTTGGCGGCCTTCCGCCTCGCTGCGCACCGAGCACGCCCTGCGCGACGGCGCCGAGGTACCGCCCTTCTACGACTCGATGATCGCCAAGCTGGTCGCCCACGGCGGCACGCGGGAGGACGCGAGGCAGCGGCTCCTGGCCGGCCTGCACGACACCGTCGCGCTCGGCATTCCGACCAACCAGCAGCTGCTGGAGCGCACGCTGTCGCATGCGGTGTTCGCCGGCGGCAAGGCGACGACCGCCTTCGTGGCCGACCACATCGACACGCTGCTCGCCGCCGACGAAGCAGGCCGCAACCGCGCCGCGCTGCTCGCCGCACTGCTGTTGCAGCTCGGCGAACGCGGCTGGCCTTCGCCGCTGGCGCACACGCTGCCCAACGCCCTGCGCTTCGAGCTCGACGGCACGTTGCACGCCGCCCGGGTGACGCCGCGCGGCGCCGGCCACTTCGACATCGCGCTGGACGGCCAGGCGCCGATGCAGCTCTCGCTGCTCGACATGCCCGGCGACGGCAGCCTGCGCTTCTCGTGCAACGGGCTTTCGGCAAAAGCCTTGGTCGCGCGGCATGACGGCCGCGTGTTCTTCCACTTCGACGGACAGCCTCACCGCCTCGACGACCTCACTCACGTGCCGGCCACCCGAGCAGGCGCCGATGGCGGCGACGGCCTGCTGCGCGCCTCCATGAACGGCCGCGTGATCGCGCTGCTGGTGACCGAGGGCGAGGCCGTCGCGGCGGGCCAGCCGCTGGTCACGCTGGAGGCGATGAAGATGGAGCACGTGCACTGCGCGCCGCGCGCCGGCAAGGTCGCCCTGCATGTCGCGGTGGGTGCGCAGGTGGCGGCGCGGCATGTGGTCGCGCAGGTCGCCGATGCGTGACGGGAACCAGCCCACGTCTTTGCGAAAACCATTCACATGAACGCTCCCTCCTCCCACTACCGCTCCGTCTTCGCCCCCGGCCTGTTCGACGGGCAGGTCATCGTCGTCACAGGCGGCGGCTCCGGCATCGGCCGCTGCACCGCGCACGAACTCGCCGCGCTGGGCGCGCAGGTGGTGCTGGTCGGCCGCAAGCCCGAGAAGCTCGACGCGGTGCGCGCCGAGATCGAGGCCGTCGGCGGCAAGGCCTCCACGCAGGCCTTCGACATCCGCAACGAGGACGCGGTGCGCTCGGCCATCGCCGCCGTCGTCGCCGCGCACGGCCGCATCGACGGTCTGGTGAACAACGCGGGCGGCCAGTACATCACGCCACTGCATGCGATCTCGGCCAAGGGCTGGGAGGCGGTGATCCACACCAACCTCACGGGCGGCTTCCTGGTCGCGCGCGAGTGCTACCTGCAGAGCATGCAGGCCAACGGCGGCGCCATCGTCAACATCGTGGCCGACATGTGGGGCTCCATGCCCAACATGGGCCACAGCGGCGCGGCGCGCGCGGGCATGGTGAGTTTCACCGAGACCGCCGCGCTCGAATGGGCCGCGAGCGGCGTGCGCGTGAACGCGGTGGCGCCGGGCTACATCGCATCGAGCGGCATGGACCACTACCCGCCCGAGGCCGGCGACATGCTGCGCGCCATGCGCAAGACCGTGCCTGCGGGCCGCTTTGGCAACGAGGCCGAGACCTCCGCCGCCATCGTCTTCCTGCTTTGTCCCGCCGCGAGCTTCGTCAGCGGCAGCGTGCTGCGCGTGGACGGCGCGCGGCCGCAGGTGCGCATGGGCTGGCCGATGGCGATTCCCGACGCGCAGGCGCGGCAGCGCCGCGCGGTGAAGCCCTTCGACGGCTTCCACCTGGCGCAGGCGCCGCGCGTGTTCCAGGACAAGTAGGATGAGAGACAAGAAAAGACCGGAGACCACCTCATGCAGTACAGCCACGAACACCTCGAGATCCAGAAGACCCTGCGCCGCTTCATCGACGACGAGATCAACCCGCACGTGGACGAGTGGGAAGAGGCCGAGATCTTTCCCGCGCACGAGGTCTTCAAGAAGCTCGGCAACCTCGGCATGCTGGGCCTGAACAAGCCAGAGGCCTTTGGCGGCGCGGGCCTGGACTATTCGTACGCGATGGCCATGGCCGAGGCCCTGGGCCACATCTCCTGCGGCGGCGTGCCCATGGCCATCGGCGTGCAGACCGACATGTGCACGCCCGCGCTCGCGCGCTTCGGCAGCGACGAGCTGCGCCGCGAGTTCCTGGCGCCCGCCATCGCGGGCGACATGGTCGGCTGCATCGGCGTGAGCGAGCCCGGCGCGGGCAGCGACGTGGCGGGCCTGAAGAGCCATGCGCGCAAGGACGGCGGCGACTACCTCATCAGCGGCCAGAAGATGTGGATCACCAACAGCCTTCAGGCCGACTGGATGTGCATGCTGGTCAACACCGGCGACGGGCCCGTGCACCGAAACAAGTCGCTCGTGATGGTGCCGATGGACAGCCCCGGCATCGAGAAGGCGAAGAAGCTGCGCAAGATCGGCATGAATTCGAGCGACACCGGCCTCATCTACTTCGACAACGTGCGCGTGCCGCAGCGCTACCGCATCGGCGAGGAGGGCCAGGGCTTCGTCTACCAGATGCAGCAGTTCCAGGAAGAGCGCCTGTGGGCTGCCGCGAGCTCGCTGGAGCCCATGGAAGACTGCATCGCCCAGACCATCGAGTGGGCGCAGCAGCGCCAGATGTTCGGCTCCACGCTGGCCGACCAGCAGTGGGTGCAGTTCAAGCTCGCCGAGCTCAAGACCGAGGTGGAGGCGCTGCGCGCGCTCACCTACCGCGCCTGCGACCTGCACGTGAAGGGCGAGGACGTGCTCGAGCTCGCCTCGATGGCCAAGCTCAAGACCGGCCGCCTCACACGGCAGGTGGCCGACACCTGCCTGCAGTTCTGGGGCGGCATGGGATTCACGCTGGAGAACCGCGTCTCGCGCCTGTACCGCGACGGCCGGCTGGGCTCCATCGGCGGCGGCGCCGACGAGGTGATGCTGGGCATCCTCGCCAAGACCATGGGCATCGCCAAGCGCCCGCCGCGCGGCTAGCAGGAAGCCGGTCGCATGGACGCCGAGCTGCAAGCCGACCGCGCCGCGCTCGCCGACACGGTGCGGCGCTTCGCCGAAAGCGAGATCGCGCCGAACGTGCAGGCCTGGGACGATGCGGGCGAGTTTCCGCGCGCGCTTTATGCACGCGCCGCCGAACTGGGCCTGCTGGGCCTGGGCTATCCCGAAGAACTCGGCGGCACGCCGGCCTCGTATTCGCTCAAGCTGCCGGCCTGGGTCGCGCTCGCGCGCCATGGCAAGAGCGGCGGCGTGCTCGCCAGCCTGTTCTCGCACAACATCGGCCTGCCGCCCGTGGTGCTGCATGCCAGCGACGCGGTGCGCCGCGAGGTCGTGCCGCCGGTGCTGCGCGGCGAGAAGATCGCGGCGCTCGCCATCACGGAGCCCGGCGGCGGCTCCGACGTGGCGGCGCTGCGCACCACGGCAAGGCGCGACGGAGATCACTACGTGGTCAACGGCGAGAAGACCTTCATCACCTCGGGCATGCGCGCCGACTGGATCACCGTGGCCGTGCGCACCGGCGAAGGCCGCGGTGCGGGCGGCATCTCGATGCTGCTGGTGCCGGGCGACGCGGTCGGCCTCACGCGCACGCGGCTGTCGAAAATGGGCTGGCTGTGCTCCGACACCGCCACCCTGCACTTCGACAACGTGCGCGTGCCCGCGCGCTACCTGCTCGGCAACGAAGGCGAAGGTTTCCGCATGATCATGGGCAACTTCAACGGCGAGCGCATCGGCCTCGCCGCGGGCGCGCTGGGCTTCTCGCAGGCCTGCCTCGACGAGGCGCTGGCCTGGGCCCGCGAGCGAAAGGCCTTCGGCGCCCCGCTCATCGGGCACCAGGCGGTGCGCCACAAGCTCGTCGACATGCAGATGCGCATCGCCTCCACCGAGGCGTGGATCGAAGCGGTGTCGGCGCAGGGCGATGCGCTGGAAGCCGCAGGCCGCCACAACGCCCCCGAATGGGTGGCGCAGATATGCATGCTGAAGAACCACGCGACGCAGACCATGCAGTTCTGCGCCGACCAGGCGGTGCAGATCCTCGGCGGCATGGGCTTCATGCGCGGCACCGTGAGCGAGCGCATCTACCGCGAAGTGAAGGTGATGATGATCGGCGGCGGGGCCGAGGAAGTCATGAAGGAGCTGGCGGCGAAGCAGCTGGGCTGGCTGTAGAGGCAACAGAAGGAAGAAGCGGGGAAAGCGGAAAACTGTTCTTCACAGGCGCGGCTCGCCGGGCGCGATGCCATGCTTACCATCGGTCGCGCCAAGCCAGGCAGCAGGAGCCCGTGTGACCTTCATTCCCCATCTTTCTTTCGGCGAGCCCGCCACGGGCACGCGAGCGCCATGCTGAAGCACATCGTGATGTGGGACCTGCGCGCAGACACGCCCGAAGAAAAGGCGCGGGCCACCCAGCTGCTCAAGCGCAAGTTCGAATCGCTGCGCGGGCAGATACCCGGCCTGCTGCACATCGAGGTCGGCGTCGATTCGAGCCGCGTGGGCTACGCCTGCGACGTGGTGCTCTACAGCGAGTTCGACAGCCAGGCTTCGCTCGACGGCTATGCCACGCATCCGGCGCACCTGCGCGTGCGTGAAGAGCTGGGCGATCTGCGGATCGCGCGGCATCAGGTGGATTACGCGGTGGGCTGATCGGCGCCGGCCTGCGCGAGTCCGACACAGAACTCGCGCACCAGCCGCAGCGCAGGCGCCTCGGTTCGGCCTTCGAGCGTGACGAAGGCGAACTGGGCGCTGAGCCCGGCTGCCGGAGTCACCCACAGTTCCGACAGCTCACCGCTGTCCTGCAGCGCACGCGTGGCTGCGAGTACGCCCAGGAAGACGGCATCGGTGTTGCGCACGGCCTCGATCAGCGCGCCGATGTCTTCCGATGAAACATGCAGCCAGCGCTGCGGGCTCGCGTCGCTGCCGTAGCGCTCGACCAGGATGCGTGCCACGTCGTCGCTCACCATGGTCGAGATCACCGGATAGCGAGCCAGGTCACCGAAGCGCACCGGCTTGCCGCGCCCCTGCTTCAGCAATGGATGGTCGCGCCTGCAGACGAAGCCCGAGCGCATGGTCGGCAGCACCTCGATGCTCAGGTCCTCGCGCGGCGAGACGGCGCGGTACGTGAGCACCACGGCATCGAGATTGCGCGCGCGCAGGGCCGCAAGCTGCAGCTCCGGTCCGCCGCCGTGCAGCTGCAGCCCGACCTTCGGATGGTTGCGCAGCATGTGGATCAGAAGCGGCGACGAGAACAACGCGCCCGGCGCCGCACCCAGCCCGAGCCTCACCGATCCGGCCTGCCCTTCGGCCAGCAGCGCGGCGGCGCGCTTGAGCTCGTGCGCCTCCATCGAGATGCGCTTGGCCCGCGCCAGCACCATCGCGCCGAAGGGCGTGAGCTCGTTGCGCTTGCCGACGCGATCGACGAGCTGCATGCCCAACTCCTGCTCGAGCATCTGGATGCTTCGGCTCAGCGCGGGCTGCGTCAAGTGCACTTTCTCGGAAGCCCTACTGAAGGAGCCTGTTTCGGCGAGCGCGAGCAGGTGATCGAGTTGCTGGAGGTTCATGGCGAGTCGGATGCCGTCGTCATATGCATGAGATGCACTCATGGTAATGACAAAAACAATGCATTGGACAGATAGAACCCCGATTCCTAGCATCCATCGCGTACTACTTTGGACCAAGGAATTTCCCATGAAGCGGTTCGGTCAATGGCTCGGCGCGCTGGCTCTTCTAGGCTGCGCGGCGACGGCGGCGATGGCGCAGGCGCCCTACCCGGCGAAGGTCGTCACGATGATGGTTCCCTACCCTGCGGGCGCGGCCAGCGACTTCACCGCGCGGGCGCTGAACGACCTGGTCGGCAAGGAACTGGGCGGACAGGTGATCGTCGAGAACCTCGGCGGCGCGACCGGCGCCATCGCGGCCAACAAGGTGCTGGCGGCGCCGGCCGACGGCTACTACCTGTTCCAGGGCTCGCCCAACGAGCTGATCCTGTCGGGCCTGGTCAACAGGAGCACGCGCTACAGGCCGGAAGACTTCCAGTGGATCGCGCCGGTGGCCACGTCGCCGCTGGTGCTGGTGGTGAACAGCGCCCTGCCGGTGCAGACGCTGGATGAGTTCGTGACGCTCGCGCGCTCGCGCAAGGACGCGCCGCTGAGCTACGGCACGCCGGGCGCGGGCACGCTGTACCACCTGCTCGGTGAGCTCTTCACGAAGCGCACCGGCGCACCGGTCACGCACGTGCCCTACAAGGGCGGCGCGCCGATCATCCAGGACCTGATCGGCGGGCAGATCGACTTCGCCTTCATGCCGTACCAGGCCTTCTATGCCGACTACGTGAAGCAGGGACGGCTGCGCGTGATCGGCTCCCTCTCGCCGGGCAGGCGCCTGCCGCCGCCCTTCGACATGCTGCAGACCAGCGCGCAGAGCCGGGACATGAAGGACTTCGACTTCGGCATCTGGACCTCGTACATGGTGCGCAAGGGCACGCCGCGTCCCATTGCCGAGCGGCTCAACGCGGCCATCGGCGCGGCGCTGAAGAACCCGCACGCGCGGGCACAGCTGGAATCGCAGGCCAAGGCCGTGTTCGAGCCGATGGGCCTCGAGGCGGGCGAGAAGTTCTACGCGGCGGAGATCGCCCGCTACCGCGATCTGGTCAAGGCCATCGGCTACGAGTCGCCCTGACGGCCGGCCCTGCCCGCTCCCTCCTCCTCATTCCAACTATTCAAAGAGGTGTTCCCATGAAGACGAGACAAACCCGTTGCCTGGCGCTGCTGGTCGCGCTGTCGCTCTCCGCCTGCGGCGGGGGTGGCAGCGGCGGCGGCGGCGGATTCGCCGGTATCCTGCCGCCGCCCGCGCCTGCCGCCAGCCCCGCGCCGGCGGCGGCGCCCCCCGCCCAAGACACGACCATCGCGATGACGACCGAAGGCAAGGTCGCCGGCACTGCGAGCGCAGAGATGGTGTCCTTCCTCGGCATTCCATATGCGCAGCCGCCGGTGGGCGCACTGCGCTGGGCACCGCCGCAGCCGCCGGCCGCGCATGCCGACACTCTGCAGGCCAGGGCCTTCGGCAATGCCTGCCCCCAGGCCCCTGGCGCGGTGTCGTCGCCGATCGCCGAGGACTGCCTCTACATCAACGTGTGGAAGCCGGCCGGAACGCAGCCCGGCGCCGCTCTGCCGGTGGTGTTCTACATCCACGGCGGCGCGTTCACGCTGGGCTCCGGCGAGATGGGACCGAGCCCGCTGGCCAGCCAGGGCGTGGTGGTCGTGAGCTTCAACTATCGGCTGGGCGCGCTCGGTTATCTGGCGAACAAGGCGCTGCGCGCGGCCAACAAGGATGGCAGCCTCGGCAACTTCGCGGTGATGGACCAACTGGCCGCGCTCGGCTGGGTCAAAAGGAACATCGCGGCCTTCGGCGGGGATGCTGGCAACGTCACGCTGTGGGGCACATCGGCGGGCGCGACGCAGAGCTTCTCGCTGCTGCAGTCGCCCAAGGCCAAGGGCCTGTTCCAGCGTGCGGTGATGCAGAGCGGAGGCGCGGCGGAGTACTCGAACCCGAGCATGGACACCTCTCTCGCGGTGGGCGATACCGCCGTGACCAACCTCGGCTGCACGGGCGCGGCCGACGTGGTGGCGTGCCTGCGGGCGCTTCCGGTGTCCGCGCTGCTCGCGCAGGGCGGGCTCAAGTGGCGCCCGACGGTGGATGCGCAGGTCATCACGCAGGTGCCCGCGCGCGCATTCGAGAGCGGCAACTTCAACCAGGTGCCGGTGATGATCGGCGGCGTGTTCGACGAAGGCACGCTGTTCGTCGACACGAAGCTCAGCGCCGCCTACTACCCGCTGTACCTGCGCGGCCTCGCTCCGGCCGGCTACGACACCACGGCCATCGAGGCGGCCTACCCGGTCGGCAACTACGCGGTGCCGGCGCAGGGCATCGCCCGGGCCATGGGCGATGCGATGTACGCTTGCGGGAACAGCGCGCGGCGCGATGCGCTGTCGGCGTGGGTACCGGTGTACGGCTGGGAGCTGACCGATCCGCAGCTTTCGTTCCCGGCAAGCCCCACGGGCTTCTACTACGGCACGGCCCACGGCATGGACAGCTACTACTTCACCGGCACCGTCGACGCGCTGACCAGCTACCCGTACTTCGATCCCGGCAGCACAGTCGCACCGGAGGCGACAACCACCGCGCAACGCAAAGCGCTCGCGACGCAGATGCGCGCGTACTTGCTCAACTTCGCGAAGACCGGCGACCCGAACGGCAACGGCCGCAACGTCCCCACGCGCTGGCCGCGCTTCACCGGGCCGGCCGACCGGGCGCTGATCGACTTCAGCTACCCGGCAGTCAAGGTGTCGAGCAATGCCTTCGAGCACACGCACAAGTGCGACACGCTGTGGGGGCCGGCCGTGTTCCCGCCTTTGTACTGATGCCAGTACGCAGCCGCGCCACGCCCATGAACGAACCACAGCAGATCATCGACCACCTCGACGCGCGCCAGCCCGAGATCGTGGAATGGCTCAAGGCCTTCCTGTGCATCCCGAGCGTGAGCGCCGATCCGGCCTTCGCACAGGGCATGCACGAGGCGCGAGGCTTCCTCGTCGAGCGGCTTCGGCGCATGGGCCTTTGCGGCGTGCGCCTGCTCGACGGCGATGGCGAGCCGGCCGTGTACGGCGAATGGAACGGCGCGCCGGGGCGGCCCACGCTGATGGTCTACGGCCACTACGACGTGCAGCCGGCCGACCCGCTCGAGCAGTGGCGCACGCCGCCGTTCGAACCGACCGAGATCGACGGCCGGCTCTACGGCCGCGGCACCTCCGACGTGAAAGGCTCGACCACCATCGCGCTCGAAGTCATCGCCGCCTTCCTGTCGGTGCACGGCCGCTGCCCGGTGAACATCAAGGTGTTCCTCGAAGGCGAGGAAGAAACCGGCAGCCCTTCGCTGCGGGCCATCGTCGCCCGGCATCGTGCGCTGCTGCAGGCCGATGCGGTGCTTTCCGCCGACGGCGGCCGCGCGAGCGCCAGCGTGCCCACCGTCAACACCGGCGCGCGCGGCAACGCGCAGCTCGAGGTGCGGCTGCGCACCGCGCACAAGGACCTGCACTCGGGCCGCTACGGCGGCGGCGTGCGCAACGCGCTGCACGAGATGGCGCGGCTGATCGCATCGCTGCACGACGCGGACGGGGGCGTGGCCGTGCAAGGCTTCCACGACGGCGCGGTGCCGCCCACCGACAGGCAGCGCGCCGACACCGCGGCGTTTCCGTACGACGAAGCTGCGTTCTTCTGCGACGTGGGCGGCAGCGCGCACGGCGAGCCCGGCTACACCGCGCGCGAACGCATCACCTTGCGGCCCGCGCTCGACGTGAACGGCCTCTGGGGCGGCTACACCGGCGGGGGCGGCAAGACCATCGTGCCTTGCGAGGCGCAGGCCAAGCTCACCGTGCGCGTGGTCGCCGGGCAGGATGCAGACGCGGTCGTCCGCTCGGTGCTGGCCCACCTGCGCCGGCACTGCCCGCCCGGCTGCACGCTCGACGTGATCGCCATCAGCGAAGGTTCCCCCGCATCGACGCTCGCGCCCACTCATCCGCTGGTACGCGCGGCCGAAGCGGTACTGGAGCGCGAGACCGGCACTCGCCCCATCCACGTACGGCTCGGCGCGAGCGTTCCGGTGACGTCGATCTTCAAGGAGATGCTGGGCATCGACACGCTGATGTTCGGCTTCAACCTGCCCGACGAGGACGTGCACGCGCCGAACGAGTTCTTCAGGCTGCAGTCGATCCGCGAAGGCACACGCGCGTGGACGCTGCTGCTGGCGGAACTGGCGAGGCATTCGCCCGGCGAGTTCCACGCCGCACCGGACGGATCAGTCGGCGCCTGAGGTCTTCGTCGCTGCCGCGGCCTTCGCAGCAGCCGCCCGCAGCTTGTCCTTTTTGCTCGGCCTCTTCCCCTTGATCCCCCCCGTGCCCGAGGCGTCCACCACCGGCGGCGCGGTTTCCGTCGGCTCGAAGCCCTCGACGCGCTCGCGCGGCAGCCGCAGGCCGTTGCGTTTCTCGATCAGGCGGAAATGGGCCTCGGTGGCCGCGCTCACGAAGCTGATCGCCAGGCCGCGCTCTCCCGCGCGCCCGGTCCTGCCGATGCGGTGGATGTAGTCGGTCGGCGAGCGCGGCAGGTCGTAGTTGACGACCACGGGCAGTTGCGCGATGTCGATGCCGCGCGCGGCGAGGTCGGTGGCGATCACCACGTCCCACCGGCTCTGCTTGAACTGCGAGAGGATGTTGCTGCGGGTGCCCTGCGCGATGTCGCCGTGGAAGGGCACGGCGTAGATGCCGTTGCGGTAGAGCTTCTCGGCCACGGTCTGCGCCGCGTGCTGCGTGGCGACGAAGACCAGCACGCGGTCCCACTCGTTCTCGTGCTGCTCGAGCAGGTGGCGCAGCAGCTGGGTGCGACGGCTCGCGTCGACCTCGATCACGCGCTGCACGATGTCGGGCGCGGTGCCCGGCTCGCCCTGCACGTCGACGATGGCGGGGTCGCGCAGCATGCCGTCGGCCAGCGCCTGGATGGCCGGCGGGAAGGTGGCGGAGAAGAACAGGTTCTGGCGCCGCTTCGGCAGCAGTTCGAGGATGCGTCCGAGTTCCTCGGCGAAACCCAGGTCGAAAAGGCGGTCGGCCTCGTCGAGCACGAGCATGGCGACCGCGTCCAGCCTGAGCGCGTTGTGCTCCACCAGGTCCAGCAGCCGCCCGGGGGTGGCGACGACGATGTTGGCGCCGCCGCGCAGGCTCATCATCTGCGGGTTGATCGACACGCCGCCGAAGGCGGTGACTATCTTCAGGCGCTCGGGCAGGTGCTGCGCCAGGTCGTGCATGGTGTCGCCGACCTGGCCCGCGAGTTCGCGCGTGGGCACCAGCACGAGCGCGCGAACGCGGCGCGGGCCCTCACGCTGCTCGGTCAGGCGCTGCAGCAGGGGCAGGGAGAATGCGGCGGTCTTGCCGGAGCCGGTCTGTGCCGAGCCCCGCAGGTCGCGGCCTTGCAGAATGGCGGGAATGGCCGCGGCCTGGATGGGCGTCGGCGTGGAAAAGCCGCTTCGGGCGGCGGCCTGCACGAGCGCGGGGGCCAGGCCCAGTGAGTCGAATGGCATGTGTATGAGCGCGGCGGGCGAAGAGAGAGAAAGATCGAAAGCAGAAAGAGGCGTATCGGATGTCGACGATGAAACAGCAGCGCACCGGCCAGTCCGGCGGCAGCACCCTGGTGTATTCCACCGACGGGGGCGGACGCATGTGTCCCGGCTGCGGCGAGCCCGTGGCCCGTTGCCGCTGCAAGGAACTGGAAAAGGCGCGCGGCACGCCGGCCACCGACGGCATTGTGCGCGTGTCGCACGAGACAAAGGGCCGCAAAGGCAAGGGCGTGACGGTAGTGAAGGGCATGGCGCTCGACGCGGCGGCCCTGCTGGCGCTGAGCAAGCAGCTCAAGACGGCCTGCGGCACGGGCGGCACGGTGAAGGACGGCACCATCGAGATACAGGGCGACCACCGCGAAACGGTGATCGCAGCGCTGGTGAAGCTGGGCCATACGGTCAAGCGCGCGGGAGGCTGAGCGCTCCATGAACCCCGAAGACCTGCAACGGCTGGTAACGCTCGAAATGCCCTTCGGCAAGCACAAGGGCACGCTGATTGCGGACCTGCCCGGCAACTACCTGGGTTGGTTCGCACGCGAGGGTTTTCCCTCGGGAGAAATCGGCCGGCTGCTCGCCCTGATGCATGAAATAGACCACAACGGGCTTTCCGGGCTGCTGAAACCGTTGCGAAACCGCCCTCCGGAACGGGGAGTTTCCCGATAAGGCGCGATTTCGCCACATCTTTTTCGAAATCGGGCTGGATAATGCCCGCTACGTGTCAGTGAGTCGCATTGCGGCTCCCGTGCACGTAATTTGGTGATCGGTCAGTTTCGCGCCACAGCGCAGTTCTTGTTTGTTGTGATTCTGGGACTCCATCGCTTTTTTGTTTTTTTGTTGGTTTGAATCAGGAGTCCCTCAATGGGCAAGAAACTTTACGTGGGCAACCTCGCCTACTCGATCCGCGACAACGATCTCGAACAAGCCTTCGGCGAATTCGGCTCGATCGTCAGTGCCAAGGTCATGATGGAACGTGACACCGGCCGTTCGAAGGGCTTCGGCTTCGTCGAAATGGGCACGGATGCCGAAGCGCTCGCAGCCATCGAAGCCATGAACGGCCAACCCCTGCAGGGCCGCGCCCTGACGGTGAACGAAGCCCGTCCGATGGAAGCCCGTCCCCCCCGTAGCGGTGGCGGCGGCTACGGCGGTGGTGGTGGCGGCTACGGCGGCGGCGGCCGCAGCGGTGGCGGTGGCTACGGCGGCGACCGCGGTGGCTACGGTGGCGACCGCAGCGGTGGCGGCGGCTACGGTGGCGGCGGTGGCGGCTACGGCGGCGGCGGCCGCGGCGGCTACTGAGTCGAACCCCCTCCAGGGCCCTCGGGCCTCTGAATGAAAAAGCTCCTCCGGGAGCTTTTTTCGTTTCCGGGACACACCGGCCCCGGGGAGAACCCTTGCCCTGCGGTACGCATTTGTTCGTACCGCACCGGTCAGCCAACGGTCAGGCGCGCAGATCGACCCTCGTTTCCCCAATACAAGAGGAGCGAGACATGCGGATAAAGAGCCAGGCGGACTTCTTTTCAGGAGTCATGTTCACCACCGTGGGAGGCGCCTTCGCCATCGGCGCGACCACCTACACCATCGGCGACGGCGCGCGCATGGGGCCGGGCTACTTCCCGCTCATGCTGGGCATCCTGCTGGCGGTGCTGGGCGCGATCATCATGTTCCAGGCGATGGTGGTCGAGACCACCGACGGCGACCCGATCGGCAAGTGGGCCTGGAAGCCTCTGGCCTTCGTGCTCGGCGCCAACCTCGCCTTCGGCGTGCTGCTGGGCGGGCTGCCCAGCATCGGGCTGCCGGCCATGGGCATGATCATCGCGATCTACGCGCTCACCATCATCTCCAGCATGGCGGGCGAGCACTTCAGGCTGCGCGACGTGCTGATCCTCGCGACCATCCTGGCGGCCGGCAGCTACGTGGCGTTCATCTGGGCGCTGAAGCTGCAGATCCAGGTCTGGCCCACCTTCATCGCAGGTTGAGGAGCACACCGCCATGGAACTCTTCAACAACCTCGCGACCGGCTTCGGCGTCGCGTTCACCTTCACCAACCTGCTGTACTGCCTGATCGGCTGCATCCTTGGCACGCTGATCGGCGTGCTCCCGGGCATCGGCCCCGTCGCGACCATCGCGATGCTGCTGCCGGCCACCTATGCGCTGCCGCCCGTGTCGGCGCTGATCATGCTGGCCGGCATCTACTACGGCGCCCAGTACGGGGGCTCCACCACGGCCATCCTAGTGAACCTGCCGGGAGAGTCCTCGTCGGTGGTCACCTGCATCGACGGCTACCAGATGGCAAGGCAGGGCCGCGCGGGCCCGGCACTCGCCGCCGCCGGCCTGGGCTCGTTCTTCGCGGGCTGCGTGGGCACGCTGATCCTGGCCGCCTTCGCGCCGCCTCTGACCGAACTGGCCTTCAAGTTCGGCCCTGCCGAGTACTTCTCGCTGATGGTGCTGGGCCTGATCGGCGCGGTGGTGCTGGCTTCGGGCTCGCTGCTGAAGGCGGTGGCGATGATCGTGCTGGGCCTGCTGCTGGGCATCGTGGGCACCGACGTCAACTCGGGCGTGGCGCGCTACAGCTTCGACATTCCGGAGCTCACCGACGGCATCGGCTTCGTGGTCATCGCCATGGGCGTGTTCGGCTACGGCGAGATCATCGGCAACCTCTCGCAGCCCGACGACGAGCGCGAGGTGTTCACGCACAAGGTCAAGGGCCTGTGGCCCACCAAGGACGACTTCAAGCGCATGCTGCCCGCGGTGCTGCGCGGCACGGCCCTCGGCTCGGCCCTGGGCATCCTGCCGGGCGGCGGCGCGCTGCTGGCCTCCTTCGCCTCCTACGCGCTGGAGAAGAAGATCCGCATGCGCCCCGGCGAAGTGGCCTTCGGCAAGGGCA
Organism: Variovorax sp. 278MFTsu5.1; assembly: GCF_048305045.1. Lineage (NCBI taxonomy): Bacteria > Pseudomonadati > Pseudomonadota > Betaproteobacteria > Burkholderiales > Comamonadaceae > Variovorax > Variovorax sp. 278MFTsu5.1. Next base: position 488,260 of record NZ_CP157622.1, on the reverse strand, counting down.
ACATCCGCGGCGTCGCATCGCCGGAGTCGGCCAACAACGCCGGCGCGCAGACCTCCTTCATCCCGCTGCTGACGCTTGGCATTCCGCCCAACGCGGTGATGGCGCTGATGGTGGGCGCGATGACCATCCACAACATCCAGCCCGGTCCGCAGGTGATGACCAGCAACCCGGAGCTCTTCTGGGGCCTGATCGCCTCCATGTGGATCGGCAACGCGATGCTGATCATCCTGAACCTGCCGCTGATCGGCATGTGGATCAAGCTGCTGACGGTGCCCTACAAGTTCCTGTTCCCGGCCATCGTGCTGTTCTGCGCGATCGGCGTGTACTCGACCAACAACAACACCTTCGACGTGTGGATGGTGGCGGCCTTCGGCTTCATCGGCTACCTCTTCATCAAGCTGCGCACCGAGCCCGCGCCGCTGCTGCTGGGCTTCATCCTCGGGCCGATGATGGAAGAGAACCTGCGCCGGGCGCTGCTGCTGTCGCGCGGCGCGTGGAGCGTGTTCGTCACGCGGCCGCTGTCGGCGGGGCTCCTGATCGCTGCTGTCCTGCTGCTGGGCATCGTGCTTCTCCCGGCCATCAAGGCCAAGCGCGAAGAGGCGTTTGTAGAGGATTGAGCCTCAGCGCACGAGCAAAGGCAGCAACAACAGCTGCCACGCCAGCCCCAGCAGGGCCGAGGCGAGCACCACCGGGATCACACCGGCCTTGAAGCGGAACAGCGCCACGGCGGCGACCAGCCCGATCGCCGCCGATGCCGCGTCGAAGCCTCCCCCGGCTCCCTTCGGCCACAGCACGTGCCAGGCGAAGAACACCGCCAGGTTGACGATCACGCCCACCACCGCTGCCGTGATGGCCGTGAGCGGCGCGGTGAGCTTCAGGTTGCCGTGCGTCGACTCGATGAAGGGACCGCCCAGCAGGATGAAGAGGAACGACGGCAGGAAGGTGAAGAAGCTCACCACCGTCGCCGCCACCGCGCCCGCAGTGAAAAGCGAACCGGTGCCGAACAGCGCCTGGTTCCAGCCGCCGACGAAGCCCACGAAGGACACCACCATGATCAGCGGCCCCGGCGTGGTCTCGCCCAGCGCGAGGCCGTCGATCATCTGCGTGGCGCCGAGCCAGCCGTAGTGGTCGACGGCGCCCTGGAACACGTAGGGCAGCACCGCATAGGCGCCGCCGAAGGTCAGCAGCGCGGCCTTGGTGAAGAACCAGCCCATCTGCGTGAGCGTGCCGTGCCAGCCGTACAGCGCCGTGAGCGCGCCCATGGCGCCCAGCCACAGCGCGAGGAACACGCCCAGCACGCGCCAGAAGCGGCCCCAGCCGAAGCGCGCGTGCGCGGGCGTGGGGGTGTCGTCGTCGATGAGCGCCGGGCCGGCGGAAGCCACCGCCGCGCCATGCCCGCCGCCGGGCGCGAAGCGCTCCGGCGCCACCCGGCTGCCGAAATAGCCGATGGCTGCGGCCGCCAGCACGATCAGCGGAAAGGGCACGCTCAGCGCGAAGATCGCCGCGAAGGCCGCCGCCGCGATCGCCCACAGCCATGCGTTCTTCAGCACCCGCGAGCCGATGCGCCAGGCCGCGAACAGCACGATGGCCGTCACGGCAGGCTTCACGCCGTACAGCAGCCCCGCCACCGCCGGCACCTGCCCGTAGGCCATGTAGACCCACGACAGCGCGATCAGGATGAAGAGCGAGGGCAGCACGAACAGCGCCCCCGCCGCGATGCCGCCCCAGGTGCGATGCATGAGCCAGCCGATGTAGGTGGCGAGCTGCTGGGCCTCGGGGCCGGGCAGCAGCATGCAGTAGTTGAGGGCGTGGAGGAATCGCTTCTCCGAGATCCAGCGCCTGCGCTCCACCAGCTCCTGGTGCATCAGCGCGATCTGCCCGGCCGGCCCGCCGAAGCTGATGAAGCCCAGCTTGAGCCAGTAGCCGAAGGCCTGCCAGAAGCTGACGGGAACGGGCCGCTCGACGGGATCTTGGGGAGAGGACATCGGGCGACTTTCGTGTTGCGCTATTTCAGGAATGCGTCGTAGGCGGTCTTCAGTATCAGCGCGCTCACCACCACGATGAACACCACCCGCACGAAGCCCGCGCCGTGCTTCAGTGCAACCCGCGTGCCCAGCACGCTGCCGGCCACGTTGGCCACAGCCATCACCAGCCCGTAGTGCCACCAGACGTGGCCCTTGGCCGCCAGCAAAATCAGCGCGGCGGCGTTGGTCAGCGTGTTGATGATCTTGGCCGAAGCCGAGGCGTTGAGGAAGTCGTAGCCCATCCAGCGCACGAAGAGGAACACCAGGAAGCTGCCCGCACCCGGCCCGAAGAAGCCGTCGTACAGCCCGATCGACAGGCCGATGGTGCAGGCCGCCAGCGTCTCCGCCCTGCCCGAGAAGCGCGGCGCGTGCATGCGGCCCATGTCCTTGCGCGCCAGCGTGTACAGCAGCACGCCCAGCAGGATGAGCGGCAGCGCCTTGCGCAGGAAGTCGCCCGGAAACATGGTGACGCCCCAGGCGCCCAGCATCGAGCCGGCAAAGCCGAGCAGCGCGGCCGGCCACAGCGCGCCCCAGCGCATCTGCACCCGCTGGCTGAACTGGGCCGCGGCGGCGGCCGTGCCCCAGATGGACGCGCTCTTGTTGGTGCCCAGCAGGGTCGCGGGCGGTGCGCCCGGGAACACGGCGAACAGCGCAGGCACCAGGATCAGGCCGCCTCCGCCCACGATCGAATCGACAAAACCCGCGAGCGCAGAGGCGCCCGTGACCACCAGCATTTCCATAGGGCCCGGATTGTCTCACCCCGGTGCTATCGAAAAAGTAGCTGGAATGGCCGATGCCCAAGCCCCGCACAAATAAAAAAGGCGCCGACCAGCGGCGCCTTTCAAGCTTGGACAGGCATCTCGTACGGAGCCTTTGAAGAATTTTTATTGTTGCTTGGGGGTTTGTCTCCTCGGACCCTCGGCACACGAGCAGGGCCCGTTCGCGAGTGCGCAGACTTTAGGGGCACGCACCGCCTCAGTGCATAGGGAATTACCCGCTTTGCCTTACGCGGGAAGCCCGATTTGCAAACCAAAGTGTTTCTGATAGTTAACGACGTGGCACGACTTGTGCACGGGGCGCCTGAGTCCACCACATGAAGAAGAAAGCGACCATGGCCCTGGCACCGCAAGCCTCCATCAACGCGGCAGACACCGCATGGATGATGACCTCGACCGCGCTGGTGCTGCTGATGACGCTGCCCGGCATCGCTCTCTTCTACGCGGGCATGGTGCGCCGCAAGAACGTGCTGGCCACCATGGCCGCGGTGGTGGCGATCGCCTCGACGGTCTCGCTGACCTGGTTCGCGGTGGGCTATTCGCTGGCTTTCACCGAGGGCTGGCCCTGGCTCGGCGGCTCCGGGCGCTTCTGGTTCTCGGGCTTCGACTACCTGAAGGAGGCCGGCCAGCTCGCGGTGAGCCACGTGGCGCCCAACGTGCCCGAGTCGGTCTACGCGATGTTCCAGCTGACCTTCGCGATCATCACCACGGCGCTGGTGCTCGGCGCCTTCGTCGAGCGCATGCGCTTCTCGGCGATCCTTTGGTTCGCGCTGCTGTGGAGCGTGCTGGTCTACGCACCCGTCGCGCACTGGGTTTGGGAGCCGGGCGGCTGGCTCGCGCAGATGGGCGCGCTCGACTTCGCGGGCGGCTCGGTGGTGCACGTCAACGCCGGCATCGCCGGGCTCGTGTGCGCCTACGCCCTCGGCTCGCGCAAGGGCTACGGCCGCGAGGCCTTCGAGCCCTACAACCTGGCCTTCACCATGACCGGCGCCGGCCTGCTGTGGGTGGGCTGGTTCGGCTTCAATGCCGGCTCGGCGGTGGCGGCCGACGGCCGCGCGGGGCTGGCGATGCTGGTCACGCACATCGCGGCGGCCGCCGGCGCCATGAGCTGGATGCTCGGCGAATGGATCGTGCGGCGCAGCCCCTCGCTGCTGGGCCTGTGCTCGGGCCTCGTGGCCGGGCTGGTGGCCATCACGCCGGCGGCCGGCTTCGTCACGCCGCCGGCCGCGCTGGCCATCGGCGCCATCGCGGGGCTGGCCTGCTATTGGGGCGCCACCGGCCTGAAGCACCTGCTGGGGGCGGACGACTCGCTCGACGTGTTCGGCGTGCACGGCATCGGCGGCATCGTGGGTGCGCTGCTGACGGGCGTGTTCGCCGACGCACGCATCTCGGGCGCCACCGGCGACGTGCTGACGCAGGCGATCGCGGTCGGCAGCGTGGCCATCTTCAGTGCGGCGGGCACGGCGGTGGTGCTGTTCCTGGTGCACGTCATCGTCGGCCTGCGCGTCGATGCCGACAGCGAGCAGCTGGGCCTCGATCTTGCACAGCACAGGGAACATCTCGGGAGCAGTTGACCCACCGCCGGAGGAAACAAGCCATGTCCCCATCCATGTCCGAAAGCGAACGCATCGCCCTCGCCGCCCGCCTCCACGTGGCGCTGCGGCGAAAGCACGGCCGCGTGACCGACACCGAATGGATGGCGACCAATGCCGAGTACGCCGCCGAGATCGTGCGCATGACGCGCGCGCACGCCGCCGACACCAAGGACGAGGAGCTCTACCTGCTCGCCACCCGCCTGGAGCAGGCGATGGAACCGCTGGCACGCGCCGCGCGCCTGGCGGCGCGCCAGCCCGACGGCCAGCCGCCCACGCCCCCACCCCGGTACGTAGGCGGCCTGCGCTGAGGCTTGCTCAGCCCTCCAGCGCAGCCTTGCGAATCGACTGCAGCGTGCTGCCCGGCGTGATGGCCTCCGGGTCCAGCAGGCAGTGCAGGATCGCCGGCTTGCCGCTGGCGCGCGCACGGGCCAGCGCGGGGCCGAACTCTTCGGTGCTCTCGACGCGCTCGCCGTGCCCGCCGAACACCTCCGCGTAACCACGGAAGTCCGGGTTCTTCAGCTGCGTGGCGCTGATGCGGCCGGGGTAGTGCTTTTCCTGGTGCATGCGGATGGTGCCGTACATGGCGTTGTCCAGCAGCACCACGATGATCGGCAGCCCGTACTGCACGGCGGTGGCGAATTCCTGGCCGTGCATCATGAAGTCGCCGTCGCCCGCGAACACCACCACCTCGCGCTGCGGCCACAGCCGCTTGGCGCCGACGCCGGCCGGCAGGCCGTAGCCCATCGAGCCGCTGGTGGGCGCGAGCTGGCTCGCGTACGCGCGGAACGGCCAGAAGCGGTGCACCCAGGTGGCGAAGTTGCCCGCGCCGTTGCAGAAGATGGTGTCGGCCGGCAGCACCTCGCGCAGGTGCTGCATGACCTCGCCCATCTGCAGCGCGCCCGGAATGCGGATCGGCGACGGGTCGCTCCAGCGCAGGAAGTCTTGGCGCGCGGTATTCGTTTCCGCTGCCCAGGCCGGAACCTGCGCGGGGCGCAGCGTGGAAACGGCTTCGGCGAATGCCTGCGGCGTGGCATGGATGCCCAGCGCCGGGCGATACAGCTTGCCGAGCTCGTCGGCATCGGCATGCACGTGCACCAGCGCCTGCTTCGGCTGCGGGATGGACAGCAGCTCATAGCCCTGCGACGGCACCTCCGACAGGCGCCCGCCGGCCAGCAGGATCAGGTCGGCGTTGCGGATGCGCTCCAGCATCTTCGGATTGACGCCCAGCCCGAGGTCGCCCGCGTAGCAGGGATGCTCGGCCGACATCAGCATCTGGCGGCGAAACGAGCAGTACACGGGCAGCGAGAACGCCGCCGCGAAGTCCGCGAACTGCCGCGCCGCCTTCTCGGACCAGCGGCTGCCTCCCAAAATGACCACCGGCCGCTGCGCCTGCGACAGGCGCTGCTGCAGCTCGGCGAGCTGCGCCGCGCCCGGATGCGTTTCGGTGACGGCATAAGGCTGCGCGTCGGCCACCGTCGCGGCCTCGGTCAGCATGTCTTCCGGCAGCGCGATCACCACCGGGCCGGGCCGGCCCGAAGTCGCGACATGGAAGGCGCGCGACACCAACTCGGGCACGCGCGCCGGGTCGTCGATCTGCACCACCCACTTGGCCATGGTGCCGAACACCGCGCCGTAGTCCAGCTCCTGGAAGGCCTCGCGGCCCAGCGCGTCGCGCGCGACCTGGCCGACGAAGAGCAGCAGCGGCGTCGAGTCCTGGTGCGCGATGTGCACGCCCGCCGATGCATTGGTGGCGCCCGGCCCGCGCGTCACGAAGCACACGCCCGGCCTGCCGGTGAGCTTGCCCTGGGCCTCGGCCATCATCGTCGCGCCACCTTCCTGGCGGCACACGGTCACGTCGATGGAGGCGTCGTGCAGCGCGTCGAGCACGGCGAGAAAGCTCTCGCCGGGTACGCAGAAGAGCTGCTCGACGCCGTGGGTGACGAGCTGGTCGACCAGGATCTGGCCGCCTGTGCGGGGTGTGGTCATGGGGTTTCCGATGAAATGAAAGAGGCCGATGGGTCGCTCACTCGAGCGCGGCGCAGGCGGCGGCGATGCGCTCGCAGGCCTCCTGCAGCTGCGCCATCGAGGTCGCGTACGAGATGCGGAAATACGGCGCCAGCCCGAACACGCTGCCCGGCACCACCGCCACCTCGAAGTCCTGCAGCAGGTAGCGGCAGAAGTCGCTGTCGCTGTGCAGCAGAGTGCCGCCGCGCGTGCGCCTGCCGAGCACGCCGGCGCAGCTCGCGAATGTGTAGAACGCGCCCTCAGGCACGCGGCAGTGCAGGCCCGGCGCGCGGTTCAGCGCGGCGACCACGAAGTCGCGCCGCGCCTGGAAGTCGGCGCAGCGCTGGGCCACGATGTCCTGCGGCCCGGTCAGCGCCTCGATGGCGGCTGCCTGGCTGATGGACGAGGGGCAGGAGGTGGTCTGGCTCTGCACCACCGCCATCGCTGCAATCAGCGCGCGCGGCCCCGCGCCGTAGCCCACGCGCCAGCCGGTCATCGCATAGGCCTTGGACACGCCGTTCACCGTCAGCGTGCGCTCGCGCAGGCGCGGCTCCACCGCCGCCGGCGTGGCGAAGGCCAGACCGTCGTAGAGGATGTGCTCGTAGATGTCGTCCGCCAGCACCCAGACCTGCGGATGGCGCAGCAGCACCTCGCACAGCGGCTTGAGCTGCGCAGCGCTGTAGGCCGCGCCGCTCGGGTTCGAGGGCGAATTCAGGAAGAGCCAGCGCGTGCGCGGCGTGATGGCCGCCTCCAGCTGCGCCGCGTCGAGCCTGAAGCCGTTCGCTTCGGTACAGGCCACCGGCACGGGCACGCCGCCGCAGACCTGCACGATGTCGGCGTACGAGGTCCAGTACGGCGCGGGCAGGATCACCTCGTCGCCCGGGTCCAGGCTGGCCATCAGCGCGTTGAAGATCACCTGCTTGGCGCCCGCGCTCACGCTGATCTCGTCGAGCGCGAAGTCGAGCGCGTTGTCGCGCCTGAATTTCAGCTGCACCGCCGCCTTCATCGCCGGGCTGCCGTCGAGCACCGTATAGCGCGTGTCGCCCCGGCCGATGGCGCGCACGGCAGCGTCGCGCACGTTCTGCGGCGTGTCGAAGTCGGGCTCGCCCGCACCCAGAACGATCACCGGGCGGCCCGCGCGCTTGAGCGCGTTGGCGTGATCGGTGATGCGCAGGATCTCCGAGACGCCGATGGCGCGCACGCGCTGCGCAGGAGAAAAGACGACGGGGGCGACTGTGTCTGCGGTCACTTGGCGTAGGCCTCCAGCGGCTTGTCGTTGGGTTCGGCAATGAGCTGCTTCAGCGTCGCGCTCATCGGCAGGTTCAGGCTGGTGTTCTTCGGCGGAATGGCTGCGACGAACCACTTGCCGTAGATCTTCTCGAGCTCGCCGCTCTTCATCATGCGGCGCAGCGAGTCGTCCACCGCCGACTTGAAGGCCGGGTCGTCCTTGCGGAACAGCAGCGCGATCGGCTCCGAGCCCAGCGGCTCGCCCACGATGCGGTAGGCCGAGGGGTTCTTCGAGTTCGCGATGATCCCGGCCAGCAGGTTGTCGTCGAGCACGAAGGCATCGGCGCGGCCCGCCTCCATCAGCAGGAAGCTCTCCAGGTGGTCCTTGCCGAGCAAGGTGTTGTACGAGACGTTCTGCGCGCGCTCGCGCTTGCGAAGAAGCTGCACCGCGGTGGTGCCGGAGGAGGCCGACACGTTGCGGCCCGCGAGCTGGTCGAGGCTGGTGATGCCCGAGTCGACCCTGGTGGCCATGCGCACCTCGCTCACGTAGGTGGTGAGCGCGAAAGCCACCAGCTGCTGGCGCGCCATGTTGTTGGTGGTGGGGCCGCAGCCGATGTCCAGCGTGCCGTTCTGCACCAGCGGGATGGTGTTCTGCGCGGTCACGGCCATGTATTCGAGCCTGGCCTGTGGCGCGATGTCCTTCAGCACGCGCTCGCACAGCTCGACGTGATAGCCCACGTACTTCTCGCCCGCGCCCAGCATGTAGGCCATGGGCGGCGAAGCCTCGCGCACGCCGAGCACCACCTTGCCGCTGGACCTGATCTTGTCGAGCGTGCCGCCGGCGGCGGTCTGGGCGGCGGCGCCGAACGAAAGCGCCAGCAGCGCGGCCGCGGCAATGGTCTTGAAGGCGATGTTCATGTGCTCTGTCTCCTGATGGTTGTTTTTGACGGGGAGGCGAAGGCCGTCCCGACCTCGCACGGCCCTTTCGCGGGACATCGCGGAACCGGCTTTGCCGGGCCGCCGATGTCGCCCCCGGTGAGGGGGTTGGCGTAGCGACACGAAGTGCGCGAAGCCTGGGGGGGAGGGACTCAGTCCCCGATGTCGAAGGTCACGCCCTGAGCGAGCGGCAGTGCCGTGGAGTAGTTGATGGTGTTGGTGGCGCGTCGCATGTACGCCTTCCAGCTGTCGGAGCCGGCTTCGCGTCCGCCGCCGGTTTCCTTCTCGCCGCCGAAGGCACCGCCGATCTCGGCGCCGCTCGGGCCGATGTTGACGTTGGCGATGCCGCAGTCCGAGCCCGAGCTCGACATGAAGCGCTCGGCCTCGCGCATGTTCAGCGTGAAGATCGACGACGACAGGCCCGCGCCCACCGCGTTGTGCTGCTCGATGGCCTCGTCGAGCGAGCTGTAGCGCACCACATAAAGGATGGGCGCGAAGGTCTCGCGCAGCACCGGGCCCTCGTGCGACTTCAACTCCACCAGCGCGGGGCGCACGTAGTAGGCGTCGCTCGTGCCGATGCCCTCCACGCGCTGGCCGCCGTGCACCCTGGCGCCGATCTCGCGGCTTTCGGAGAGCGCCTTCTGCATGCCGTCGAAGGCCGCGCGGTCGATCAGCGGGCCGACCAGCGTGCCGGCCTCGCGCGGATCGCCCACCTGCACGATGCCGTAGACCTTGGCGAGCTTGGGCACCAGCTGTTCGTACACGCTCTCGTGCACGAAGAGGCGGCGCAGCGTGGTGCAGCGCTGGCCGGCCGTGCCCATGGCCGCGAAGGCGATGCCGCGCAGCGCGAGGTCGAGGTCGGCCGAGGGCGTGACGATGGCGGCGTTGTTGCCGCCGAGTTCGAGAATGGCGCGGGCGAAGCGCGCGGCCAGCTTCGGCCCCACCTGCCGGCCCATGGCGGTCGAGCCGGTGGCCGAGAGAACGGGCACGCGGTGGTCGTCCACCAGCAGCTCGCCGATGTCGCGCTGGCCCAGCAGCAGGCCCAGCAGGCCCTCGGGCGCGTCGCCGAAGCGTGCGATGGCGCGCTGCGCGATGGCGTGCACGGCCAGCGCGGTCAGCGGCGTCTTTTCGGAAGGCTTCCACACCACCGGGTCGCCGCACACCAGCGCCAGCGCCGCGTTCCACGACCACACCGCCACCGGGAAGTTGAAGGCCGAGATCACGCCGCACACGCCCAGCGGATGCCAGGTTTCCATCATCCGGTGCTCCGCGCGCTCGGTGGCCAGCGTGAGGCCGTAGATCTGGCGCGAGAGGCCGACCGCGAAGTCGCAGATGTCGATCATCTCCTGCACCTCGCCCGCGCCCTCGGACGGAATCTTGCCGGCCTCCAGCGTCACGAGACGGCCCAGGTCGGCCTTGGCGGCACGCAGTTCCTCGCCCAACAGCCGCACCAGCTCGCCGCGGCGCGGCGCCGGCACGTTGCGCCAGGCCTTGAAGGACTCGTGCGCGCGGCCGATCACCGCCGTCGCTTCGGCCGGCGAGGTCTGCGGCACCTGCGCCACCACTTCGCCGCTGACGGGCGAACGCACCGTCAGCTCGCCGCCGGTGTGGGCCGCGCGGGGCACGCCCAGGCGCTGCAGCAGCTGTTCGACTTCGGTGGCGACGGGAAGAGAGGTCTGGGCTTCGGACATGAGCACGCTCCGGGGGACAGGTGAAGGGAAAACGGGAAGGCGGCGAGAGGCCTGATCCGGCCAATATCAGCGAATCCCGCGCGATTGCCTAATGAAAATATGGAAGGACCTGATGCGTTTCAGGAAGGATCCCGGCCTTTTGATGTGCGTCTAGCGCACCAACCGGGCCGCCGCCAGGACCCACAGCGCCACCAGCACCGCATTGCTCGCCGCGAACACGTACAACCGGTGCAGCACGTGGTTGTAGGTCAGGTGCACCGCGCTGTGCAGCGCCCGCAGCCCCACGTAGGCCCAGGCCAGCCACACGGCCGCGGGCGTCGGCTGCGCCGCCACGTAGAAGACCAGGCACACCACGTAGAACAGCACCGGCAGCTCCAGCAGGTTCATGTAGTTGCGGTTGGGAATGCGCACCGCATCCGGCACCGCCGCCGACTCGCCCAGCCTGAAATCGGCCGCCCGGACTTCGCGGCGCAGAACGGCGCGCACGCGCGTGAAGGGAATGAGCAGCAGCACCATGCCGGTGAGGGCCGCGAGGGCGAAGACGGGGTAGAGGATCGAGGGGTTGTTCATGGTCGGCTCCCTGCTCAGCCCGCCCCCGAGGGCTCGGGCAACGGAATCTTCTGCCCCGCCGGCGAACTCGCCAGGCTCTGCGCCGGCCGCCTCAGCGTCGCGTCGAAGGGATTGATCCTCGGCCCGATCGCCGCCGCCTCGCGTTTCAGCAGCTCCACCACCGTCGGCATGCGGTCGGCGTTGAGCCGGTCGGCGATGGTGCCCACGCTCAGCGCGGCCACCGCGCGGCCTTCGCGGTCGAGGATGGGTACGGCCACGCCGGCCATGCCTTCGAGCAGGCCGGTGTTGCGCCCCGCGTAGCCCTGCTGCCGCACGCGCTCGATCTCGGTGCGCAGGTAGACCTCGTCGTACACGCCGTACTCGCGAACGCGCGAAAGGTTGAAGCGGATCACCTCCTCGCGCTCGGCCTCGGGCAGGAAGGCCAGGATCGCCAGCGCACCTTGCCCCACGCCCAGCGCGATGCGCCCGCCGATGTCGCCGGTGAAGGAGCGGATGGGAAAGGGCCCTTCGCTCCGGTCGAGGCACACGGCGTCGAAGCCGCTGCGCGCCAGCAGGAAGATGCTGTCGCCGAGGCTAGCGCACAGCCGCAGCAGCACGGGCCGGCAGATGGAGCGCAAGTCGCCGGGGTTGCCCGCGCTGGCGGCCAGCGCGAAGAAATCGATGCTCAGGCGGTAGAGCTTGCTGCGCTCGTCCTGCTCGACCATGCCTTCGGCGATGAGCGACTGCAGCAGCCGGTGCGTGGTGGCCTGGGTGAGGCCGACCGAGCGCGCGATCTGCGTCACGCGCCCGCCCTCGGCCTGCACCGCGCCGAGCGCGCGGATCACCGAAAAGACGCGCGGCACGCCGCCGCTGGCCGCCGCGTTCGCCCCTGCGCCGGCCGGGGTGTTCGCCGAAGAGCTATCCATACCTTCCTCCTGCGGAATTCGATTCATTGATCGAAGCCATGATATTCCATTGAACGGAATAAATTGAAGAAAGATTCTGATTAATGGAATACCCGATGCGATCTGGCTCAATCGTTGCAATAGAGTGAATCAAGGACAGCAAGCTGTCCATGGCCCGCACCAAGTCGAAGCAAGGTGCCTGAAGCCATCTTTTCGCCCCCGAAGAAAGGCCCGTTCCATGTCATTCCTGCGGCTCACCGACGTGACCAAGTTCTATGGCGCCACCCGTGCGGTGACGGACATGAATCTCTCGGTGGAAAAGGGCGAGTTCGTCTCGCTGCTCGGTCCTTCGGGCTGCGGCAAGACGACCACGCTCCAGATGATCGCGGGCTTCGAGGCGGTGAGCAGCGGCCGCATCGAGCTCGCGGGCAAGGACATCACGCACGCCAAGGCCAACACGCGCGGGCTGGGCATCGTGTTCCAGACCTACGCCCTCTTCCCGCACATGACGGTGGCCGACAACGTGAGCTTCGGCCTGGAAATGCGCAAGATGCCGAAGGCCGAGCGCACCGAACGGGTGAAGCAGGCGCTGGCGCTGGTGCACCTCGAGCAGCATGCCGCGCGCTACCCGCGCGAGCTTTCGGGCGGCCAGCGGCAGCGGGTGGCGCTGGCGCGCGCGCTGGTGATCGAGCCGCCGGTGCTGCTTCTGGACGAGCCGCTGTCCAACCTCGACGCCAAGCTGCGCGAGGAGATGCAGTTCGAGCTGCGCCAGATCCAGCGCAAGGTCGGCACCACCACGGTGATGGTCACGCACGACCAGAGCGAGGCGATGTCGATCAGCGACCGCGTGGTGGTGATGGAGGGCGGGCGCGCCACGCAGATCGACCATCCGCAGCGCGTGTACGAGCATCCGGGCACGCGCTTCATCTCCACCTTCGTGGGCAAGGCCAACCTGCTGGACTGCCGCGTGTCGGGCAGCGGCCCCGGGCGCACCTGCGTGGAGGTGGGCGCGCTCTCGCTGGACGTGGACGACACCGGCTTCAGTGTCGACGCCGCCGCGCTGCTGAGCGTGCGGCCCGAGAAGCTGCAGCTGGTGCCGCCCGGCAGCGGCCGCATCGACGGCGAGGTGCTGGAGCGCTTCTTCCTCGGCAGCCAGTGGCTCTACCGCGTGGCGACTTCGGTGGGCGAGCTCATGGTGCTGAGCCCCAACGACGGGCGCGAGGCCCTCGCCGAAGGCAGCCGTACAGGCATCGACTGGCCGGCGCACTGCATGCGGCTTCTGCCGGCCGATGAAAGGGCTGTCGCGGCATGAGCAGCGCATCGAAAAGCAAGGCCACCGCATGGTGGCTCTCCGGCCCCGCGTTGCTGCTGTTCACGGTGCTGCTGGTGGTGCCGCTCGGGCTCACCGCAGTGCTGTCGTTCAACGTCTACGACCCGGCCACGGGGCCGAAGTCGGGCGAGTTCACGCTCGCGCACTACGCGCTGGTGTTCTCCGACTCCTACTACCTCGGCATCTTCTGGCGCACCTTCTGGGTCTCGGCGCTGGTCACGCTGATCTGCGTGCTGATCGGCGCGCCCGAAGCCTATGTGCTCAGCCGCATGCGCAACCCGTGGCGCTCGGCGCTGCTGCTGGTGGTGCTCGCGCCGCTCTTGGTCTCGGTGGTGGTGCGGGCCTTCGGCTGGAGCATGCTGCTGGGCCCCGAGGGCGCGGTGAACGCGCTGCTGCAGCTGCTGGGCATCGGGCCGGTGAAGATCCTCTACACCAGCGCGGCAGTGGTCATCGCGCTGGTGCACGTGATGCTGCCCTTCATGGTGATTCCGGTGTGGACCTCGCTGCAGAAGCTCGACCCCGGCGTCGAGAACGCCGCCCTCTCGCTCAACGCCACGCCCTTCACCACGCTGCGGCGCATCGTGCTGCCGCAGGTGATGCCGGGCATTCTCTCGGGCAGCCTGATCGTGTTCGGGCTGGCGGCGAGCTCCTTCGCCATCCCGGGGCTCCTGGGCGGACGCCGGCTGAAGATGGTCGCGACCATCGTCTACGACGAGTACCTGAGCGAACTCAACTGGCCGCTGGGCGCGGCGGTGGCACTGGTGCTGCTGGTGGCCAATCTCGCAGTGATGCTCAGCTACAACCGGCTGGTCGAAGGCCGCTACAAGAAGGCATTGGGGTGATCTGATGAACAAGAACGGCCCCATTGCCCTCGCGTTCAACGCGCTCGTCATCGTCTTCATGCTGGCACCGCTGGTGGTGGTGTGCGTGGTGGCGTTCACGCCCGAAAACACGCTGACGATCCCCACCACGCATTTCTCGCTGCGCTGGTTCGAGGCGGTGTTCGCGCACCCCGACTTCATGCAGTCGTTCTGGAACAGCCTGTGGCTCGCGCTGAGCTCGGCCACCATCGCGACGCTGCTCGCGGTGCCGGCCGGCATGGCGATCACGCGCTACGAGTTTCCGGGGCGCGACTTCCTCAACGGCCTGTTCCTCTCGCCGCTGATCGTGCCGCACCTGGTGCTGGGCGTGGCGCTGCTGCGCCTGTTCTCGCTGGTGGGCGGCCCGGGCAGCTTCGCCTGGCTGGTGCTGGCGCATGCGCTCATCGTCACGCCCTACACGCTGCGGCTGGTGGTGGCGGCGCTGGTGGGCTTCGACCGCAGCGCCGAGCAGGCCGCGCTCTCGCTGGGTGCGAGCCAGGCCACCGTGTTCCGCCGCATCACGCTGCCGATGATCCTGCCGGGCGTGACCGGCGGCTGGATGCTGTCGTTCATCAACAGCTTCGACGAAGTGACGATGTCCATCTTCGTCACCTCGCCGAGCACGGTGACGCTGCCGGTGCGCATGTACATGTATGCGACAGAGTCCATCGACCCGCTGATGGCCGCCGTGTCGGCGCTGATGGTGGCGGTGACGGCATTCGCGATGGTGCTGCTCGATCGCGTCTACGGGCTCGACCGCGTGCTGGTGGGGCGCAGATAGATGACCATGAAAACACACGCCCTGCTCCACCGCGTGGCCGAGAAGACCGGCCGCGCGACGGTGCCCTTCATGCTCGACGGCGAACCCGCGAGTGCCCTGGCCGGCGACACCGTGCTGACCGCCGTGCTCACCCAGTGCGGCCAACTGCGCCGCAACGAGTTCAGCGGCCTGCCGCGCGCGGGCTTCTGCATGATGGGCGCCTGCCAGGACTGCTGGATCTCCACCGATGAAGGCGAACGCCTTCGCGCCTGCTCGACATTCATCGCGCCGGGCATGGCGCTGGTCACGGGAAAGGACGGCGCATGACCGCGACAGCAACACCGGCAGCGACAGGCGAAGTCCGCCCGGTGATCGTCGGCGCAGGTCCGGCCGGCGTGCGCGCCGCGCAAACGCTCGTGGCGCACGGCCTGAAGCCGGTGGTGATCGACGAGGCCTCGCGCGCCGGCGGCCAGATCTACCGCCGCCCTCCTCCCACCCTGGCCGGCCGCGACAAGCAGACGCTCTACGGCTTCGAGTCGAAGCGCGCCGACGCGGTGCACAACGCCTTCGAGGCGCTGCAGGGCCGCATCGAACACCATGCCGACAGCCTCGCGTGGAACGCGCAGGACCAGGTGCTCGACGTGATGCACAACCCCACGCGCAGCAACCGCCGCGTGGCCTACAGCCACCTGATCGTCGCGACCGGCGCCACCGACCGCGTGCTGCCGCTACCAGGCTGGACGCTGCCGGGCGTCTACACGCTGGGCGGCGCGCAGGTGGCGCTCAAGTTCCAGGGCTGCGCCATCGGGCGGCGCGTGGTGTTCATGGGCACCGGGCCGCTGCTCTACCTGGTGGCATATCAATATGCGAAGGCCGGCGTGGACGTGGCCGCGGTGCTCGACACGGCGCGCCTGGCCGACCAGATCGCCGCCGCGCCCGCGATGCTGGCGCAGCCGGCCGTGCTCGCGAAGGGCATGTACTACGTGGGCTGGCTGCGCGCACACGGCGTTGCGCTGCATGGCGGCGTGCGTCCGCTGCGCGTGCTCGGCGACGAGGCGCAGGGCCGCGTCACCGGCGTGGCCTGGCTCGACGGCGGGAACGAGCGCACGATCGAATGCGATGCGATCGGCTTCGGCTACGCGCTGCGCTCGGAGACGCAACTCGCCGACCTGCTCGGCTGCCGCTTCGACTACGCGCCGCTGCACCGCGCGCACCTGCCGGTGCGCGATGCGGCAGGACGCTCCAGCGTGCAGGGCGTGTACCTCGCGGGCGACGGCGCCGGCATCATGGGCGCGGATGCGGCCGAGTGGGCTGGCGAGCGCGCGGCGCTGGCGCTGCTGCAGGATGCCGGCATCGCCATCGACACCGCGCGTGCGTCGGAGCTCGAACGCAAGCTCGAAAAGCTCGCCGGCTTCCGCCAGGGCCTGGAGCGCGCCTTTCCCGTGCCGCAGGACTGGGCCAAGAACGCGGCCGACGACCTCGTCATCTGCCGCTGCGAGAACGTCACCGCCGGCACGTTGCGCCAGACCATCGCCAGCACCGGCGCCGACGAGATGAATCGCCTGAAGGCTCTGTCGCGCGTCGGCATGGGCCGCTGCCAGGGGCGCATGTGCGGCGCCGCGGCCGCCGAGATCCTCGCGCATGCGACGCGGCAGCCGCTGCAGCAGGTGGGCCGGCTGCGCGGGCAGGCGCCGATCAAGCCGATCCCGATCCGGCTCGTGCCGGCCGAAGGGAGCAGCGCATGAGTTCGATCAGGAAGCTTCGCACCGACGTCGCCATCGTCGGCGGCGGCATCGTCGGCTCTTCCGCCGCGCTGGCGCTGCGCCGCATGGGCGTCGGCGTGGTGCTGCTGGAGCGCGACCTTTGCGGCTCACGTTCCAGCGGCGTGAACTACGGCGGCGTACGCCGCCAGGGCCGGCCGGTGAGCCAATTGCCGCTGGCGCAGCGAGCACACCGCATCTGGGGCGGTCTTGCCGGGCTGCTGGGCACCGACGGCGAATACATCCGCTCGGGCCACTTCAAGATCGCGCGCAGCGAATCCGACATGGCCTCGCTCGAACGCTACCGCGCGTTGAGCAGCGATTTCGACCTGGGCCTGGAACTGATCTCGGGCGCGCGCCTGCGCGAGCAATGCCCGTGGCTCGGCGCGCGTGCGGTGGGCGGCTCGCTCTGCGCGGAAGACGGGCAGGCCAATCCGCGCCTGGTGTCGCCGGCCTTCGCGCTCGCGGCGCGGCGCGCCGGAGCGCAGGTCTTCGAGCGCCACAAGGTCGACGAGGTCGCGCACGACGGCGCGATGTTCATGGTGCGCAGCGGCAATGCGCTCGAAGTTCAGGCGCCGGTGCTGCTGAACTGCGCGGGCGCCTGGGCCGGCGCCATCGCCAGCCAGTTCGGCGAGACGCCGCCGATGTATGCACGCAGCCCGCTGATGGCGGTGACCGAGCCGGTGCCGCATTTCATGAAATGGAGCCTGGGCGTGGAAGGCGGCGGCATCTACTGCCGGCAGGTCGAGCGCGGCAACGTGGTGCTCGGCGGCGGCACGGGCATCACGCTCGATGCCGAACGCTCGCGCGCCGAGCGCGAGGGCATCGCCGCGCTGGCGGTGCAGGCCATCGAGTTGCTGCCGGTGCTGCGCCACGCGCACATCATCCGCACCTGGGGCGGCACCGAGGGCTACCTGCCCGACCGCGAACCGGTGCTCGGGCCCAGCCGCACCACGCCCGGCCTGTTCCACGGCTTCGGCTTCGCGGGCGCGGGCTTCCAGATCGGCCCTGCCGCCGGCGAGGTGCTGGCCGAACTCGCGCGCGACGGCCGCACCGAGACGCCCATCGACGCCTTCGCCATCGAGCGCTTCGACGGCGCCGACGAATCACTCACCGCATCCCCCACCTGAACCTGAATGGAGAGCATCGCCATGTCCCAGAAGTCCTCGATCAGAACCCTTCCGCTGCTGGCCGCGCTGCTCGCGGCCGCCGGCATCGCCGGTGCGCAGACCAAGACCCTCTACATCGGCATGAACGGCGGCACGATGGAGAAGGCGTACACGCAGTACGTCTTCCCGGCCTTCGAGAAGGCCTACGGCGCGAAGGTGGTGGTGGTGCCGGGCACCTCGTCCGACATCCTCGCCAAGGCGCAGGCCAACAAGGACAAGCCGCAGATGCACGTGATGTTCCTCGACGACGGCGTGATGGTGCGCGCCATCGGCATGGGCCTGTGCCAGAAGCAGAAGCCCAGCCAGTCGCTCGGCGAGATCTACCCGGCCGCGCGCTTCAAGGACGACATGGCCAGCGGCGTGAGCCTGGGCATGACGGGCCTGGCCTACAACGCGAAGATGTTCAAGGAGAAGGGCTGGGCGCCGCCCACTTCGTGGATGGACCTGGCCGACCCGAAGTACAAGGGCAAGGTGGTGTTCCAGTCGGTGTCGTCGTCCTCCTTCGGGCTGCACGGCTTCCTGATGTTCAACCGCATCCAGGGCGGCAACGACAAGAACGTGGAGCCGGGCTTCAAGGCCTGGCCCACCACCATCGGGCCGAACGTGCTGGAGTACATCCCGAGCTCGGCCAAGCTCTCGGAGATGGTGCAGACCGGCGAGGCCGCGATCTTCCCGCTCACGCCCACGGCCGTGGCCGCGATGAAGAGCAAGGGCATTCCGGTGGAGTACGCACCGCCCAAGGAAGGCGCGGTGGTGCTCATGGTGGGCCAGTGCGTGATCGCCAACAACACCGAGCCCGAGCTGTCGCAGAAGCTCGCCGAGTTCCTGCTGAGCCCGCTGGCGCAGGCCAACGTGCTGCAGTACGGCGCACAGATTCCCACCAACCCGAAGGCGCCGGTGGTGGGTGACGGCGTGGCGCAGGTGGCGGACATCAACAAGTGGATGAAGACCGCGGTGACCATCGACTGGGAAAGCATCAACGCGAACCGCCCGGCGTGGAACGCGCGCTGGAACAAGACCATCGAGAAATAGGGCTCGCCCCCAGGCTGCGCGCACTTCGTGTCGCTGCGCCAACCCCCTACCGGGGGCAACACCGGAGGCCCGGCGAAGCCGGTTCCTCGGTGTTTCTGGCATCAGGCCGAAGTCAGGCCACAGCTATGGCCTGGGAGCTCTGCGCAGCAGCACGGGCATGCACAGCAGGTAGACCACCGCGCCCGCCAGCCACGCGATGCCCGGAAAGCGCAGGCGGAAGGCGAAGTAGAGCTGGCTGATGAGCAGCGGTCCGAACACCGAGGCCAGGCTCGACAGGCTCGCGAGCACGCCCTGCAGCCGCCCTTGTTCGGCCTCGCCCACGCGGGCCGAGAGCATCGACTGCAGCGCGGGCGCGCCGATGCCGCCCGTGCACAAGAGCGGCAGCAGCGCGAGTGCCATCCAGCCCTGCGTGGCGAAGGCCAGCAGCGCATACGCGGTGCAGTCGGCTGCGGTGCCGATGGCGATGGCCGCGCGCTCGCCCCAGCGCTCGACCAGCGGCCCCGCCACGAAGCCCTGCATCAGCGCCTGGATCAGCCCGAAGACCGCGAGCGAGACGCCGACCATGGTGCCGTTCCACGCGAACTTGTCCTCGCCGTAGAGCACCCAGGTCGTGCCCGCGACCTCGCCCACCAGCATCAGCACGGTGAACACGCCGAGGATGGGCAGCAGCGCGGGAAAGCTCTTCGCCCAGCGCAGCGGTGCGAGCGGATGCAGCACGCCGCGGTCGAAGGGCTGGGAGGCGAGCTTCGGCGGGCGCGACTCGCGCAGCAGCAGCAGGGCCGCGAGGAATGTCAGGCCGTTGAGCACCGCGGCGGCGATGAAGGGCAACCGCACGCCGTGGTCGCCGAGCACGCCGCCGAGCGCCGGCCCCACGATGAAGCCGATGCCGAAGCAGGCGCCCATGCGGCCGAACCAGCGCGCGCGCTGGTTCTCGGGCGTGAGGTCGGCGATGGCGGCGGAGGCCACGGCCATGTTCGCGCCGGTCATGCCGGCGATCGCGCGGCCCACGAAGAGCATCCACAGCGAGGGCGCGAGGGCCATGAAGAGCGCGTCGATGGCGGCGCCCGCCACCGAGACCAGCAGCACCGGGCGGCGCCCGAAGCGGTCGCTGAGCGCGCCGAGCACCGGCGCGCAGAGGAACTGCATCAACGCGTAGAGCGAGAGGAATGCGCCGAAGCGCCAGCCGAGGTCACCGGTATGGCCGACCTCGCGCAGCAGGCTGGGCACGATCGGCATGACCAGGCTGATGCCGATCGCGTCGAGCGTGACGATCGCGAGGATCACGGCATGCGCGTGGCGGCCGCTCGCGAAAGGGGTCGGGAGGGTGCTTGAATTTATCATTGATAAGAAATTATCAGCGATAAATTCCGAGCTGTGAAGTACGCTCCCCGGTCGACATCGGCACGCACGCACATCGGAAGAATGAAACTGGACCGCGAAGTGATCCTCGAGACGGCGCTCACGCTGCTCGACGAGGTTGGAATGGACAAGCTCAGCACGCGCCTGCTGGCCGAGCGGCTCGGCGTGCAGCAGCCGGCGCTGTACTGGCACTTCAGGAACAAGCGTGCGCTGCTCGATGCGATGAACGGCGAGATCCTGCGCCGCGCCCACGAGCGCAAGCTGCCGGAGCCCGGCGAAACCTGGGACGCCTTCCTGCGCGAGAACGCACGCAGCTTCCGCCGCGCGCTGCTGGCGCGTCGCGACGGTGCGCGGCTGCATGCGGGCTCGGAGCCCGATCCGGCCGACCTCGACATGGTCGAGGCGCAACTCGCTTCCGTGGTCCGCCTGGGCCTGCCCGCGCCGCAGGCGATGACGCTGCTGATCGCCCTGGGCCGCTACACCGTGGGCTGCGTGCTGGAGCAGCAGGCGACGCCGCCCGACGCGGCCGAGCAGCAGCAGGCGCTCGACGCGGCCGCAGCCTCGCGCCCGCTGCTGGCCGAGGCTTTCGCCAACTACCGCCGGGCCGGGCCCGACGCGCTGTTCGAGATCGGCATCGACCTCATGCTGGAAGGCGCGAAGGCGCGCATGGCGGGCAATGCGCCGCCCAAGCGCCGCACTGCCGCACCGCGCCGCTGAAACCGCTCAGCGGTTGTCCTCGACGATCCAGCCCGCGGCCTTCTCGGCCATCATGAGCGTCGGGCTGTTGGTGTTGCCGCTGGTGATGGTAGGCATCGCGCCAGCATCCACCACGCGCAGGCCCTGCACGCCGCGCACGCGCAGGCGCGAATCGAGCACCGCCGCGGGGTCGTTGTCGGCGCCCATCCTGGTGGTGCCCACCGGGTGGAAGATGGTGGTGGCGATGTCGCCGGCCAGGCGCGCCAGGTCCTCGTCGGTCTGGTATTGCACGCCTGGCTTCCATTCCTCGGGCTTGTACTTGGCGAGCGCGGGCTGCTCGGCGATGCGGCGCGTGACGCGCAGCGACTCGGCCGCCACCTTGCGGTCCTCGTCGGTGCTCAGGTAGTTGGGCGCGATGGCCGGCGCGTCCTCGAAGCGGTTGCTGCGGATGCGCACCGAGCCCCGGCTCGTCGGGTTGAGGTTGCACACGCTCGCGGTGAAGGCCGGGAAGCTGTGCAGCGGATCGCCGAAGGCGTCGAGCGACAGCGGCTGCACGTGGTACTGCAGGTTGGGCCATTCGCGGTCTGGCGAGCTGCGCGTGAAGGCGCCCAGCTGCGAGGGCGCCATGCTCATCGGGCCGCTGCGCTTGAGCACGTATTCGAGGCCGATCTTCGCCTTGCCGATCATCGACGAGGCCATCACGTTGAGCGTGGGCGCGCCGGCGATCTTGTAGACCGCGCGGATCTGCAGGTGGTCCTGCAGGTTGGCGCCGACGCCGGGCGCATCGACCACCACGTCGATGCCGTGCTGCCTCAGCAGCTCGGAGGGCCCCACGCCCGACAGCTGCAGGATCTGCGGCGAGTTGATGGCGCCGGCGCTCAGCACCACCTCGCGCGTGGCGCGCACCGTGACCTTCTCGCTGCCGTTCCACACCTCGGCGCCGGTGCAGCGGCGCGTGCCGTCGGGTTGCGTCTCGAAGAGCAGGCGCGAGACCTGCGCGCCGGTCCAGAGCTCGAAGTTGGGCCTGCCGTAGCAGGTCGGGCGCAGGAAGGCCTTGGCTGTGTTCCAGCGCCAGCCGTTCTTCTGGTTGACCTGGAAGTAGCCAACGCCCTCGTTGTTGCCGCGGTTGAAGTCGGTGGAGTGCGGCACGCCGGCCTGCACCGCGGCTTCGGCAAAGGCGTCGAGGATGTCCCAGCGCAGGCGCTGTTTCTCGACGCGCCACTCGCCGCCCGCGCCATGCATCTCGTCGGCGCCCAGGTAGTGGTCTTCGTGCTTCTTGAAGGCCGGCAGCACGTTCTGCCAGCGCCAGCCGTCGTCGCCGGTGAGGTCGGCCCAGTGCTCGTAGTCGCGCGACTGGCCGCGCATGTAGATCATGCCGTTGATGCTGGAGCAGCCGCCCAGCGTCTTGCCGCGCGGATAGCGCAGCACCCGGCCGTTGAGGCCCGCGTCGGGCTCGGTGCTGTAGAGCCAGTCGGTGCGGGGGTTGCCGATGCAGTACAGGTAGCCGACCGGAATGTGGATCCAGTGGTAGTCGTCCTTGCGGCCCGCCTCGATGAGCAGCACGCGCCGGTTCTTGTCGGCGCTCAGGCGGTTCGCCATGAGCGAGCCGGCGGTGCCGGCGCCGATGACGATGTAGTCGAAGGTGGTCTCGCTCAAGTGGTTGTCTCCTTCTGCTTCGTTCTTTTTTGCTCAGGGCGCCGCACCGCGCCGATGCCAGTATCTGCCAGTACCAGTGCTCCCGCGGAACCGGCTCCGCCGGGCCGCCGGGAGCGCCCCCTCGAGGGGGGATGCGAGCGACACGAAGTGCGCGAGAGTCGGGGGTGGACTTATTTCGCAGTGGGCATGACGAACTCGGCGCCCTTGCCGATGCTTTCCGGCCAGCGCTGCATCACCGACTTCTGCTTCGTGTAGAAGCGCACGCCCTCTTCGCCGTAGGCGTGCATGTCGCCGAAGAGCGATCGCTTCCAGCCGCCGAAGCCGTGCCAGGCCATGGGCACCGGGATCGGCACGTTGATGCCGACCATGCCCACCTGGATGCGGCGGCTGAATTCGCGCGCCACGTTGCCGTCGCGGGTGAAGCAGCTCACGCCGTTGCCGAACTCGTGCGCATTGACCAGGTCGATCGCGTCCTTGAAGTTGGCCACGCGCACGCAGCTGAGCACCGGACCGAAGATCTCTTCCTTGTAGATGCGCATCTCGGGCGTGACGTGGTCGAAGAGCGTGCCGCCCATCCAGAAGCCATCGCCGCAGCCTTCGCCCGCCTGGTTGCCGTCGAACTTGCGGCCGTCCACCAGCAGCTTCGCGCCTTCCTTCTCGCCCAGGTCGATGTAGCCGGTGATGCGCTCGTGCGCGGCGCGGGTGACGATGGGGCCCATCTCGGCCGCGAGGTTCTCGCCGTTGAGCACCTGCAGCGTCTTCGTGCGCTCGATGAGCTTGGGAATGATCTTGTCGGCCACGTCGCCCACCAGCACCGCCACGCTGATGGCCATGCAGCGCTCGCCGGCCGAGCCGTAGCCGGCGCCGATCAGCGCGTCCACGGTCTGGTCGATGTCGGCATCGGGCATCACCACCATGTGGTTCTTCGCGCCGCCCAGGGCCTGCACGCGCTTGCCGTGGCGGGCGCCGGTCTCGTAGATGTAGTTGGCGATGGGCGTGGAGCCGACGAAGCTGATGGCCTTGACGTCGGGGTGCTCCAGCAGCGCGTCGACCGCGGCCTTGTCGCCCTGCACCACGTTGAACACGCCGTCGGGCAGGCCGGCTTCCTTCAGCAGCTCGGCGATGCGCAGCGAAGGCGTCGGGTCGGTCGGGCTGGGCTTGAGGATGAAGGTGTTGCCCGCGGCGATGGCCACCGGGAACATCCACATCGGCACCATCACCGGGAAGTTGAAGGGCGTGATGCCGGCGACCACGCCCAGGGGCTGGCGCAGCGTCCAGTTGTCGATGCCGGTGCTGACCTGGTCGGTGTAGTCGCCCTTGAGCAGCTGCGGGATGCCGCAGGCGAACTCGACGATGTCGATGCCGCGGCTGACTTCGCCCTGCGCGTCGGTGAAGACCTTGCCGTGCTCGGCGGTGATCATGTGGGCCAGCTCGTCCTTGTGCTCGTTGAGCAGCTGCAGGAACTTGAACATGACGCGCGCGCGGCGGATCGGCGGCGTGTCGGCCCAGGCCGGGAAGGCGGCCTGCGCGGCTGCGACGGCGGCCGAGACCTGGTCCGCATTGGCCAGGCCGACCTTGCCGGTGACGGCGCCGGTGGCGGGGTTGGTCACGTCCTGCGTGCGGCCGGAGGTGTTGGCGGCGGGCTTGCCGGCGATGAAGTGGTCGATGGAAGTAGGCATGGGGAGAACCCTGATGGAGGCGGTGTCGGGAGGAGGAGTGCGGCCAGTTTAGGCAGCGCGTTGTTCCCCGCCTAGTCACGATGCTTGAACTTATTGTTCGCATTGGCGAACAATGCAGGCATGAAACCCCAAAATATCGAGTCGCTCTGGACGCACCTGCACTGGCTCACGGTGCTGGCGCAGCAGGGCAGCTTCACCGCCGCCGCGCTGCGCCTGGGCGTGAGCAAGGCGGCCATGAGCCAGCGCATCGCCGAGCTCGAACGCGCGGCCGGCGCGCCGTTGGTGCAGCGCACCACGCGCAGCGTGCGACTCACCGAGGCCGGCCAGCGGCTGGTGGAAGACATGCGCGGCCCATTCGAGCAGATCGCCCACAGCTTCGCCGGCGTGCGCGACCTCGCGGGCGTGCCGCGCGGGCTGGTGCGGGTGACCGCGCCGGTGGCCTTCGCGCGCCAGCAGCTGGTGCCCCGGCTGGCCGACTTCCTGCGCGCGCAGCCCGAGGTGCGCATCGAACTCGACCTGTCCGATCGGCTCAGCTCGCTGGCGATGGAAGGTTTCGACCTCGCGATCCGCCATACGGCCGCGCCGCCCGACACGCACGTGGCCTGGACGCTGTGCGAAACCCGTTCGGTGCTGGTGGCCAGCCGCGCCTACCTGCGCCGCCGCGGCACGCCGCGCGAGCCCCAGGCGCTGGCCGGCCACGACTGCCTGCACTACCCCCGCGCCCAGGAAACGCCGACCTGGCACTTCGAGACCAAGTCTTCGGCGCCGCGCATCACGGTGCCGGTGTCGGGGCCGCTGGTCGCCAACAACAGCGAGGCGCTGCGCGACGCGGCCCTGAGCGGCCTGGGCATCGCGCTGGTGCCCGACTTCAGCGCGCAGGCGGCGCTGCAGTCGGGCAAGCTGCAGCAGGTGCTGCCGCAATGGCGCTCGGTGGGCGTCTTCGGCGAGCGCCTGTATGCAATACGCCCCTACGCCACGCACGTGCCGCAGGCGGTGACGGCCTTCGTGGGCTGGCTGCGCGAGGCGCTCTCCGATGGCTTCGCGCCCTGAGGAAATCATGAAGAAACGGCGTGGTGCCCTACGCGAACGAAGGGTCTGGCGCACCTTGACCGCGGATGCACGCGGTTACGATGCGCGCACCCGGCACGGGTTTTGTTAACTTTCCCCCTCACCCGCCTCACTTATTTCTCATCCAGCCATGTCTCCCGCTCCATCGCCTGCCGACGCCTCCGCCGCCGACAGCGCGTGGCCCCGCGTCGGGCAACGTGAGCAGGAGGGCCGCCAATGGACGGTGGCCAGCGGCCGCTGGACTACGCTGGCGATGTCGTCCAAGCCGGCATGGCAGGCGCTGGACCAGAGCCTGAAGGCGGCCCCGCCGGCCGACGACCATGCCTGGGACCTGCGGCCCATCGAGCAACTCGACCACATCGGCGCGCAGCTGCTGTGGGAGCACTGGCGCCACGAGTGGCCCGCCACCATCGAGTTGTCGCCGCAGCACAAGGCCGTGCTCGACCAAGTGGCGCAGTACACCGTCGCGACGCCCGACGAGCCCTCGCCCACGCTGAACGACCGCATCCGCGCGTTCTCGCACAACGGGCCGCGCGTGATGTACGTGGTGCGCGACTTCACCGCGCTGATCGGCCAGCTCGCCCTCGACCTGTGCCGGCTGGCACGCGCGCCGCACCGCGGACCGTGGCGCGATTTCTCCGGGCACCTGTATCAGTTCGGCGCGACGGCGCTGCACATCACGGCGCTGGTCGGCCTGCTGATCGGCGTGGTGCTGGCCTACCTGATCTCGCAGCAGCTGCGCCAGTACGGCGCCGAGACCTTCGTGGTGAACATCCTCGGGCTCTCGCTGATCCGCGAGCTGGGGCCGGTGCTCGCTGCCGTGCTGATCGCCGGCCGCTCGGGCTCCGCCATCACGGCGCAGATCGGCGTGATGCGTGTGACCGAGGAGCTCGACGCGATGCGCGTGATGGGCATCCCGCACGGCTTTCGCCTGGTGATGCCTCGCGTGCTGGCGCTGGCCATCGCAATGCCGCTGATCAGCCTGTGGACTTCGATGGCCGCGCTCGCGGGCGGCATGCTCGCGGCCGACGCTGCCCTCGACATTTCGCCGGCCTATTTCCTCTCGGCCCTGCCGCGCGCGGTGCCGATCTCGAACCTGTGGCTGGCCATGGCCAAGTCGGCGGTATTCGGCATCCTGATCGCGCTGATCGGCTGCCACTTCGGCATGAAGGTGAAGCCGAACACCGAGAGCCTCGGGCGCGGCACGACCTCGTCGGTGGTCACGTCGATCACCGCGGTGATCCTGGTCGATGCATTGTTCGCCGTGCTCTTCAAGGGCATCGGCTTCCGTGCATGAGGGCGTGAAACCATGAGCATGCCCGTGCGCCCCGACACCGACGCCACCGTGGTGGACATCCGCGGGCTGTGGACCGTGTTCCAGAGCGCCGACGGCGAGCAGGTGGTGCACCGCGACCTGCAGCTGCACATCGACCGCGGCGAGGTGCTCTCGCTGGTCGGCGGCTCGGGCACGGGCAAGACAGTGCTGCTGCGCCAGATCCTCGGGCTGGAGAAGCCCACGCGCGGCCACGTGGAGGTGCTGGGCCAGGAGCCCGGCGAGCTCAGCGCCTCGGGCGCGGCCAACGTGGGCATGCTGTTCCAGCACGGCGCGCTGTTCTCGGCCTTCAGCGTGCTGGAGAACATCGCCTTTCCGCTGCGCGAGCTGAAGCTGCTGCCCGACGAGCTCATACGCCACGCGGCGCTGGTGAAGCTGCAGATGGTGGGCCTGGGCCCGCAGCACGCCAACAAGAGCCCGGCCGATCTCTCGGGCGGCATGATCAAGCGCGTGGCGCTGGCGCGCGCGCTCATCATGGACCCACCGCTGCTGCTGCTGGACGAACCCACGGCCGGCCTCGACCCCGAGGCCTCCGACAGCTTCTGCGACCTGCTGCGCGGCCTGCACCGCGAACTGGGCCTCACGGTGGTGATGGTCACGCACGACCTGGACACGCTGTTCGACCTGAGCACCCGCATCGCGGTGCTGGCCGACCAGAAGGTGATCGTCACGGGCGCGGCGCGCGATGTCATCGCGTATCCGCATCCCTTCATCCACGAATACTTTCTCGGCGGGCGCGGCCAGCGCGCCCTCGAAGCGCTGCATGACAAGCCGGCCCCCGAGCGGGCCGCTGAAAGGTAGGTAGCCACCATGGAAAACAAGGCCCACGCACTCGCCGCCGGCGCCTTCGTGCTCGGACTGATCGCCGCGCTCGTCGCGCTGGTGGTCTGGTTCACGCGCGACAACACCGTGCGCAACATCTACGAGCTCTCCACGCGCGACGCGGTCAGCGGCCTGCAGCCGCAGGCCATGGTGCGCTACCGCGGCATCGCGGTGGGCAAGGTGGCGTCGATCGATTTCGACCCCAAGGTCAAGGGCAACGTGCGGGTGCGCATCACGGTCGACGAGCGCGTGCCGCTCACCACCTCCAGCTTCGCCACGCTGAGCTACCAGGGCGTGACCGGCCTGGCCTTCATCGCGCTGGACGACAAGGGCGAATCGACCGTCGCGCTCAAGCCCAACAACGACGACCCGCCGCGCATTCCGCTCAAGCCCTCGATGCTGGCGCAACTGCAGGACCGCGGCGAGGCCATCATCAACCAGGTCGAGGAAGTGACCAAACGCGCCAACCAGCTGCTGAGCGATCCCAACCAGAAGCGCGCGGCCGACGCGCTGGAGAACATCGCGGCCGCTTCGGCCAGCGCCAACACGCTGCTCAAGACGCTCGACAACACCGTGAAGACCGGCCTGAATCCGGCGCTGACGAAGCTGCCCGA
Source organism: Variovorax sp. 278MFTsu5.1 (assembly GCF_048305045.1). Classification (NCBI taxonomy): domain Bacteria; kingdom Pseudomonadati; phylum Pseudomonadota; class Betaproteobacteria; order Burkholderiales; family Comamonadaceae; genus Variovorax; species Variovorax sp. 278MFTsu5.1. Next base: position 460,415 of record NZ_CP157622.1, on the reverse strand, counting down.
CACCATGGCCTCCGTGAAGAAGGCCGCCGGCGACGTCTCGCGCGTGGCCAACAACTTCAACACCACCGTGGGCCGCCTGAACGCGCCCGACGGCCCGGTCGAGCGGCTGAGCGACGGCACCAAGGCGCTGGCGCAGGCGGTCGATTCGTTCAACGCCGCCACGCTGCCGCGCGTGAACCGCGTGGCCGACGACACCTCGCACGCGGTGCGCCGGCTGGGCCGCGCGGCGGACAGCATCAACGACAACCCGCAATCGCTGCTGTTCGGCAACGGCGGCGCGGCCGCGGGTCCGGGCGAGCCGGGCTTCCAGGCGCCGGCCGCGACGCGGCCCTGATTCCCGACCGAGGGAGGATCACCGACCATGAACGCCATTCGCAAGACCCCTGCCGCCCTCGCGCTCGGCTGCGCCCTGCTGCTGGCCGCAGGCTGCGGCGCGCTGCCCGACAAGCCCGCGCGCGCCACGCTCTACGACTTCGGCCCCGGCCCGGCGATGCCGGCCCCGGCCGCCGCGCCGGCCAGCCTCCCGACGCTCTCGCTGGCCGAGTTCGAGAGCAACACCCGCCTCGAAGGCACGCAGATCCTCTACCGCCTGGGCTACGCCGACGCCAACGAGCTGCGGCCCTACGGCCAGTCGCGCTGGAGCCTGCCGCCCTCGCAGCTGCTGCGCCAGCGGCTGCGCGACACGCTCTCGGAGCGCCGCATGGTGCTCGGCCCCGAAGAGGCGGCCACCATCTCGCGCGGCCGTGGCGAGGCGCCGGACACGCTGCGCATCTCGCTGGACGAGTTCAGCCACTACTTCGAGTCGGCGAGCGCCAGCGTGGGCCTGGTGCGCCTGCGCGCCACGCTGGTCCGCACCACGACCGGCGGCGACCGGGTGCTGGGCCAGCGCCTGTTCACCGTGCGCCGCCCCGCGCCCAGCGCGGACGCGCCCGGCGGCGTGAAGGCGCTGATCGCGGCCAGCGACGCGGCTGTGGCCGAGGTCGTGCAGTGGGTGGACCAGTTGCAGCAGCAACAGCCGCGGCAGTAATCTGCGGCACCACACGGAAAGGAAGGAGCCTCGCCTCATGAACGCAACACGCATCGTCGGCATCCTGCTGATCGTGGCCGGCATCGCCGTGCTGGCCATGGGCAGCTTCAGCTTCACCAAGGAAACCCACCAGGCCAAGCTCGGGCCGCTGGAGTTCTCGGTGAAGGAGAAGGAAACGGTCAACCTGCCGGTGTGGGCCGGCGTGGCCGTGATCGTGGTGGGCGGGGCGCTGGTGCTGCTGGGGGGCCGCAAGGGCTGAGCGCCCTCAGCCTCTGGAGCCCGGCACACCCGCCAGCAACTGCGGCAGCAGGTCTTCGGAAAGACCGCGCAGCACCACGGCCGCCGCGTCGTCCAGGTGCGGCAGCGGCTCCAGGTTCAGCGTAATGAGCCGCGCGCCGTGCGCGAGGGCGGTCTGCGGCAGCTCGGCCGCCGGATAAACGATGGTGGTGCTGCCCACCACCATGAACAGGTCGCACTCCTGAGCCGCCACTTGCGCGTCGAGCAGCACGCCGGCATTCAGCATCTCGCCGAACATCACCACGTCGGGCCGCGCGTGCGAGCCGCAGCGCAGGCAGCGGTGGAAAGGCCAGGGGCCGCTTCGGTTGCCGCAGCGGTCGCAGCGCCAGCGGCGCAGCGAGCCGTGCAGCTCCAGCACGTCCTGGCCGCCGGCCAGCGTGAGCAGGCCGTCGACGTTCTGCGTCACCAGCCGCGTGGCGGGGCGCAGCCGCTGCAGCAGCGCGAGCGCGGTGTGGCCCGGGTTGGGCTGGGCCGACTCGATGACCGACTGGCGCTGCCCCCAGAATTTCGTGAAGCCCGACGGGTCGCGCGCCAGGTCTTCGGCGTGGGAGAACTGCAGGGCGTTCTGGCTCTTCCAGAGGCCGTCGGCATCGCGGTAGGTGGGAATGCCGGAGGCGCGCGACAGGCCCGCGCCCGAGAAAACGACGATGCGGCGGGCGTTGGCCAGCAGTTCGGTGGCCGCGTGAACAGGGGAGGAAAAGGAAGAAGAAATATCCGGTGTGACTGGCGTCGTCATCTCTCTGTTCTGGGGGGAGCTGGCGCGGCGGCTGCGGCGCCCAGGCGCTGCGACACGGTATCGGCGCAGGCCTTGAGCGCACGGGAAATCTCGCCGTCCCACGCGGTGTCGAAGATGCCGGCCGGGCCGATGGCGGTGACGGCCAGCACGATGGCGCCAGTGTGGTCGAAGACGGGCGCGGCCATGGCGCTGACGCCCTCGATGACCTCGCCGTCGGAACGGCTGATGCCGTGCCCGCGCACCTCCTGCAGCTGGCGCTCGAAGTCGCCCCAGGAGGGCAGCGGCTGCACCGGCGGCATGCCGGCCGGGGGCGTGGGCTCGCCGCCCTTGCGCTGCTTCCGGCGCTGGCGTTCTTCCTCGAGCAGGCTGCGCACCGCGTCCTCGTCGAGATAAGCCGCGAACACCCGCCCCGAGGCCGTGTTGGTCAGCGAGAACACCGTGCCGTGCCGCATGTTCACGTGCACCGGCGAGGGCGACTCGGCCGTGCGCACGATGGTCGCGCCGCGCGCGCCCCACACGGCCAGCGCCACGGTGTGGCCGATCTGCTGCGCGAGCTGGCCGATCAGCGGGGTGGCGATGTGCACCGGGTCGGCCTGCTGCAGGCTGATGAGGCCCAGTTGCAAGGCGAGCGGGCCGAGCAGATAGTGGCCGCTGGCGCGGTCCTGCTCGATGAGGCCCAGGCGCCCGAAGCTGACCATGTACGGGTGCGCCTTGGCCGCCGTCATGTCGGCCTCGCGCGCCAGGTCCTTCAGCGCCATGGGCCGGCCGTGATGCACCAGCGCGCGCAGCAGCTGGCCACCGACTTCGATGCTCTGGATGCCGCGCTGGGCGCGGTCGCTGTCACTGGCTGCCATGGCCGGCCTCGCCTTCTGGTCGTTCGTTCATGAAGAAGGGATTAGACATTAACTGATCTGCGGCTTACACTGCGCCAATTCGTTAACTGCAAATTCGTTCGACTTAGACGAATTTCAAATTCCACCCCACCGACGGAGACACCCCGATGAGCCAAGCCAAGAAATTCGCCAGCCAGGCCGACATGGAAGAGAAGAAGGTCACCTTCAGCCAGATCTCGGAACATGCCTGGGCCTACACCGCCGAGGGCGACCCCAACACCGGCATCGTGATCGGCGACGACTGCGTGCTGGTGGCCGACACCCAGGCCACGCCCGCCATGGCGGCCGACGTGGTGCGCCGCATCCGCGAGGTGACCGACAAGCCCATCAAGTACGTGGTGCTCACGCACTACCACGCGGTGCGCGTGCTGGGCGCGGCCGGCTACGGTGCCGAGCACATCCTGGCCAGCCAGGACACGCGCGACCTGATCGTCGAGCGCGGCGAGCAGGACAAGGCCAGCGAGATCGGCCGCTTCCCCCGCCTGTTCCAGAACGTCGAGACCGTGCCGCCGGGCCTGACCTGGCCCACCATGACCTTCACCGGCAAGATGACCCTGTGGCTGGGCAAGCTCGAGGTGCAGCTGATCCAGCTCGGGCGCGGCCACACCAAGGGCGACACCGTCGTCTGGCTGCCGCAGGAGCGCACGCTGCTGTCGGGCGACCTGGTCGAGTTCGGCGCCACGCCGTACGCGGGCGACGCCTACTTCAAGGACTGGCCGCAGACGCTGGACAACATCGCCGCGCTCAAGCCCGTGGCCCTGGTGCCCGGCCGCGGCGCCGCGCTGACCACCCGCGAGGCGGTGGCCGAGGGCCTCACTGGCACGCGCGACTTCATCTCCGACGTGTACGCCAGCGTGCAGGAAGGCGTGAAGGCCGGGCGCGACCTGAACGCGGTCTACAAGGAGACCTACGAGAAGCTCAAGCCCAAGTACAGCCAGTGGGTGATCTTCGACCACTGCATGCCCTTCGACGTGAGCCGTGCCTACGACGAGGCCTCGGGCCACGCCGACCCGCGCATCTGGACGGCCGAGCGCGACGTCGAGATGTGGAAGGCCCTCGAGGGCTGATTCCGCATTGCTCCCTCCCCCGCTGGGGGAGGGTTGGGGTGGGGGCAGGCAGAGCGCCCGAAGTGAACGCTGTCGTGCCCCCACCCCGGCCTTCCCCCAGCGGGAAAGGAGCAAGACAAGGACAAAAGACACGGAGACAAGTACGTGATCGACTATCAGAGCCTGCGCTTCGACTACAGGCGCCACGCCGACCAGGACGCGGCGGCACCGGCGCGCCATCCCGTCGTGATCGTCGGCGCGGGCCCCGTGGGCCTCACGCTGGCCATCGACCTCGCGCTGCGGCAGGTGCCCGTGGTGCTGCTAGACAACGACAACACGCTCTCCAGCGGCTCGCGCGCGATCTGCTTCGCCAAGCGCACGCTGGAGGTGTTCGACCGCCTGGGCTGCGGCGACCGCATGGTCGACAAGGGCGTGTCGTGGAACGTGGGCAAGGTGTTCTTCCATGACGAGCAGGTCTACCGCTTCGACCTGCTGCCCGAACCCGGCCACGAGCGCCCGGCCTTCATCAACCTGCAGCAGTATTACGTCGAGGGCTACCTCGTCGAGCGCGCGGCGGCGCTGCCGCTGGTCGACCTGCGCTGGAACAACAAGGTCACCGGCATCGAGCAAAGCGACGACGGCGCGGTGCTGACGGTGGAAACGCCCGAGGGCAGCTACCGGCTGCAGGCCGACTACGTGGCCGCCTGCGACGGCTCGCGCTCCAGCACGCGCCAGATGCTGGGCCTGGAGGCCAAGGGCCGCGTGTTCCGCGACCGCTTCCTGATCGCCGACATCACGATGGACGCCGACCTGCCAACCGAGCGCCGCTTCTGGTTCGACCCGTCGTTCCACCCCGGCCAGAGCGTGCTGCTGCACAAGCAGGCCGACGGCATGTGGCGCGTGGACTTCCAGCTCGGCTGGGACGCCGACCCGGTGGAAGAGCGCAAGCCCGAGAACATCACGCCGCGCGTGCGCGCGCTGCTCGACAGCATCGGCTTCGAGGGCGTGCAGTTCCAGATCGGCTGGGCCAGCGTCTACACCTTCGCCTGCCAGCGCATGGAGCGCTTCCGCCACGGCCGCGTGCTGTTCGCGGGCGACTCGGCCCACGGCGTGTCGCCCTTCGGCGCGCGCGGTGCCAATTCGGGCGTGCAGGACGCCGACAACCTCGCCTGGAAGCTCGCCGCCGTGGTGCAGGGCGACGCGCCCGACGCGCTGCTCGACAGCTACGCCAGCGAGCGCGAGTACGCCGCCGACGAGAACATCCGCAATTCCACCCGCGCCACCGACTTCATCACGCCCAAGAGCGAGGTGAGCCGCCTCTTCCGTGACGCGGTGCTGGAGCTGACGAAGCGCCACGCCTTCGCGCGCACGCTGGTCAACAGCGGCCGGCTGTCGGTGCCCTCGGTGCTGCGCGACTCGCCGCTGAACACGCCCGACGCCGACGCCTTCTCGGGCGCGATGGTGCCCGGCGCCGCCGCGGCCGACGCGCCCGTGGTTCATGCCGACGGCAGCACCGGCTGGCTGCTGCGCGAATGCCATGTCGCGCAGTTCACCGCGCTGGTATTCGGCCAGGGCGAGGCGGCCGAGCGCAGCCTGGCCGCGCTGAGGGCTTGCGACCGGCCGCTGCACGTGGTGCGCATGGACGACGGCGCCCGCGGCAGCGAGTTCGCCGCGCAGCGCTACGACGCCCGCCCCGGCACCGTGTACCTGCTGCGCCCCGACCAGCACGTGTGCGCGCGCTGGCGCGCCCCGTCGGCGGCGCAGGTGCGCAACGCCGTCGATCGTGCGCTCGGCAAACACTGAGGGAACGAACCCATGACCGCATCCACCCCCAAGCTGATCACCGAAGCGCACCTCGAGGCGCCCGACGATTTCTATGAAGCGCTGATCGACGCGCACCAGGGCCTGAGCACCGACGAGAGCAACGCGTACAACGCGCGCCTCGTGCTGGTGCTGGCCAACCACATCGGCTCGCTCGCCGTGCTGCGCGAAGCGCTCGCGGCTGCGAAGTAGGCACTCGGATGCGGACAGCCGAACGCAGAGGACGCGAAGGTTTCGCGAAGGACGCAGAAAAGAATTTCAAAATTTCTTTCCTTGTTTCTTTCGCGCTCTTCGCGAAACCTTCGCGTCCTCCGCGTCCCGACCCCGCCTTCGACCCCCATTCAAGTCAATCCATGAGGACCACATGACCGCCGCAACCTCTTCCACCGAGCGCCGCTACCAGAGCGGCTTCGGCAACGAATACGCCTCCGAGGCCGTGCCCGGCGCGCTGCCGCAGGGCCGCAACAACCCGCAGCGCGGACCTCTCGACCTCTACACCGAGCTGCTCTCCGGCACCGCCTTCACCGCGCCGCGCCACGAGAACCGCCGCACGTGGCTGTATCGCCGCCAGCCCTCGGTGGTGTCGGGCCGCTACCAGGCCTATGCGCAGCCGCTGTGGACCACCGGCGCCGACCGCGAGGTCGCGCTGCCGCCCGAGCCGCTGCGCTGGCATCCGCAGCCGCTGGACGAAGCGGCGGCCAAGGCCGACTTCATCGACGGCATGCGCACCATCGCGGCCAACGGCGACGCCGAGTCGCAGGTCGGCATCGGCTCGCTGATGTACCTCGCAGGCCGCTCGATGGAGCGCCGCGCCTTCGTCAACGCCGACGGCGAGATGCTGGTGGTGCCGCAGCAGGGCCGCCTCGTCATCACGACCGAGCTGGGCGTGCTCGACGTGAAGCCCGGCGAGATCGCGGTGCTGCCGCGCGGCATGGCCTTCAAGGTCGCCTTGCCCGACGGCCTCTCACGCGGCTACGTCTGCGAGAACTACGGCGCGCACTTCCGCCTGCCGGAGCTGGGCCCGATCGGCTCGAACGGCCTGGCCAACGCGCGCGACTTCCAGGCACCGGTGGCGGCCTTCGAGACGGAGGAAGGCGGCTACGAGATCGTCAAGAAGTTCGGCGGCCGCTTCTGGCAGGCGCCGATGAAGCAGTCGCCCTTCAACGTGGTCGCTTGGCACGGCAACCTGTCGCCGGTGAAGTACGACACGGCGCACTTCATGGTGATCGGCTCGATCAGCTTCGACCATCCCGATCCGTCGATCTTCACCGTGCTGACCTCGCCCAGCGACACCCCCGGCACGGCCAACTGCGACTTCGTGATCTTCCCGCCGCGCTGGATGGTGATGGAGAACACCTTCCGTCCGCCGTGGTTCCACCGCAACCTGATGAGCGAGTTCATGGGCCTGGTGCTGGGCGAGTACGACGCCAAGCCCGGCGGCTTCAAGCCCGGCGGCGCGAGCCTGCACAACTGCATGGTGCCGCACGGCCCCGACGAGGAAGCCTTCGACAAGGCCACCCACGCCGACCTCAAGCCGCACAAGCTGGACAACACGCTGGCCTTCATGTTCGAGAGCCGCTATCGCTTCGTGCCGACGAACTTCGCGCTGAAGAGCCCCGCGCTGGACACCGACTACGCCGACTGCTGGGCGGGCCTCAAGGATCAATTCAAGGCATGAAGACCGTGTTCACCCTCACGCGCCGCGCTGCGGCCATGGCGCTGCTCGCCGCTCCCTTCCTCGCGCACGCGGCCGACTACCCCTCGAAGCCCATCCGCTTCATCGTGCCCTACACGCCCGGCGGCACCACCGACCTGGTGGCGCGTACCGTGGGCCAGAAAGTGTCGGAGAAGCTGGGCCAGCCGGTGCTAGTCGACAACCGCGGCGGCGCTGGCGGCAACATCGGCATGGACGCGGTGGCCAAGGCCGCGCCCGACGGCTACACCATCGGCTTCGGCGCGATCTCGACCAACGCGTTGAACCCGCACATCTACAAGTCGATGGCCTTCGATCCGCGCAAGGACTTCACCGCCATCAGCCTGCTTGGCACCTCGACCATCGTGCTCGAAGTGCCGGCGGCCTCGGCCGTGAAGTCGGTGCCCGAGCTGATCGCCGCCGCGAAGAAGAACCCCGGCCTGCCCTACGCCACCGCGGGCGCCGGCACCTCGATGAACCTGGCGGGCGTGATGTTCGCGCAGATGACCGGCACCGAGCTCGTCCACGTCGCCTACAAGGGCAGCGGCCCGGCCATCACCGACATGCTGGGCAACAACATCGGCGTGATGTTCGACAACCTGCCGGCCTCGCTGCCGCACATCCAGGCCGGCAAGCTGCGCGCGCTGGCGGTGGCGGGCCCGGCGCGCTCGCCCTCGCTGCCCGACGTGCCGACCATGGCCGAGGCGGGCCTGAAGGGCTACGCGCTGGAGCCGTGGTTCGGCGTGTACGGCCCGGCGAAGCTGCCGGCGCCGGTGGTGAAGGCGCTGAACGAGGCTTTCGTGGAAGCGCTCGCGATGCCCGATGTGAAGGCCAAGCTGGCGCAAGCCGGCTTCTCGCCGCGCGGCTCCACGCCGCAGGAGCTCACCACGCTGACCGAGACCGAATACCAGCGCCTGGGCGATGTGGCGAAGAAGGCCGGCATGACCGCAGACTGAACACAGACAGATCAAGTACAGAAAGACATCCATGACCGCACTGAACGCCACCCATGACCCGAAGCTGCGCAGCTGGGTCGCATCGGCCAACGAGGCCGGCACCGACTTCCCGATCCAGAACCTGCCCTTCGGCCGCTTCCGCACCGCCGGCAGCAGCGAAGCCTTCCGCATCGGCGTCGCCATCGGCGACCAGGTGCTGGACCTGCGCGCCACCGGCCTGATCGACACCGACGACATGAACGTGCTGATGGACGCCGGCACGAAGGAACGCCAGGCGCTGCGCGCCGCCATCTCGGCGGGCCTGGCCGAAGGCAGCGACAAGCAGGCCGCCTGGTCGAAGGCGCTGCTGCCGCAGGCCAGGGCCGAGATGACGGTGCCCTGCCGCATCGGCGACTACACCGACTTCTACACGGGCATCCACCACGCCACCACCATCGGCAAGCTGTTCCGCCCCGACCAGCCGCTGATGCCCAACTACAAGTGGGTGCCCATCGGCTACCACGGCCGCGCCTCGTCCATCGGCGTGAGCGGCCAGGTCTTCAAGCGCCCGAACGGCCAGACCAAGGCGCCCGACGCGGCCGAGCCGACATTCGGGCCGTCGAAGCGGCTGGACTACGAGCTGGAGCTGGGCTTCTTCATCGGCCGCGGCAACGCGCAGGGCGAACCCATCGCCATCGCCGACGCCGAGGAGCACCTGTTCGGCGTGACGCTGCTCAACGACTGGTCGGCGCGCGACCTGCAGGCCTGGGAATACCAGCCGCTCGGCCCCTTCCTGTCGAAGAACTTCGCCAGCACGCTGTCGCCGTGGCTCGTGACGATGGAGGCGCTGGCGCCCTTCCGCTCGAAGTTCGAGCGCCCCGCCGGCGACCCGCAGCCGCTGCCGTACCTCGACTCGGCCTCCAACCGCGAGAGCGGCGCGCTCGACATCACGCTCGAAGTGCTGCTGCAGACCGCGAAGATGCGCGCCGAGGGCGTGGCGCCCGTGCGCCTGACGCGCGGCAACACCACCGAGGCGGCCTACTGGACGGCAGCGCAGCTCGTCGCGCACCACACGGTCAACGGCTGCAACCTGCAGCCGGGCGACATGCTGGGCTCGGGCACCCTCTCGGGCCCGAAGCCCGACGAAGCCGGCTCGCTGATCGAGCTGACGCAGGGCGGCAAGCAGCCGATCACGCTGCCTAACGGCGAGAAGCGGACGTTCCTGGAGGACGGGGACACGCTGACCATTCGCGGTTACTGCGAGCGACCGGGCGCGGTGCGGATCGGGCTAGGTGAGGTCAGCGGAACGGTGGTCTGAGAGTCTTCTTCCCTCTCCCCTCGGGGAGAGGGCCAGGTGCCTCCAATGAAGCGCCGCATCGAATCCGCCGCCGATGCCCTCACCCCACCCCTCTCCCCAAGGGGAGAGGGAGCAAGGCATCAGGGCGCGGTGGCGGGCGTGGCCGAAGCGGCCGGCCAGGCCACTTCGCTCGCCACGCGCGGCTTGCCGATCGGCGCGGTCGCCTTGCCGATCTTGATGGCGGCCATGTCGGCTTCGCTCGGGTACTGGTCCGCGAGCCAGTAGTCGAAGACCCGGCGAGCGATGGGGGCTGCAGCGCCTGCGCCCCAACCGGCGTTCTCGACGATCACCGCCACGGCGATCTTCGGGTCGTTCACCGGCGCGTAGGCCATGAAGAGGGCGTGGTCGCGCTGGTGCTCCTCGAGCGCGCGCGCGTTGTACTTGGTGTTCTGGCCCATCGACACCGCCTGCGCCGTACCCGTCTTGCCGGCCGCCTGGTAGCTGGCGCCCGCGAACACGCCGCGCGCGGTGCCGCTGGTGACCACGCTGGTCAGGCCCTCGCGGATCACCGCGATGTTGGCGGCCGTGAAGCCAAGGTTCTCCGCCGCGGGCTGCGGCAGTGGCACCACGTTGCCGCTGACGGTGTCGCGCGTGGCCAGCGCGAGGTGAGGCTTGTGCTTGAGGCCGCCGTTGGCGATGGTGGCGGTGGCCTGCGCCAGCTGCAGCATGGTGAAGTTGTTGTAGCCCTGGCCGATGCCCAGCGAGATGGTCTCGCCCGCATACCACTTCTTCTGCTCGGGGCGCTTGTAAGTGTTGCGCTTCCACTCGGTGCTGGGCAGCACGCCGCGCACCTCGCCGCCGAGGTCGATGCCGGTGATCTGGCCGAAGCCCAGCGGCTTCATGAAGTCGTGGATCATGTCCACGCCCATCTCGTTGGCCAGCGAGTAGTAGTAGATATTGCTCGACAGCTGGATCGATCGGCGCATGTCGACGCCGCCGAGGTTGCCCTCGGGGCTGCCGAAGCGGTGGCCGCCGAAGTTGAAGTAGCCGGGGTCGTTCACCACCACGCTGGGGCCGCGCTTGCCGGTCTGCAGCGCCGCCAGCGCCATGAAGGGCTTGTAGGTGGAGCCCGGCGGGTAGGTGCCGCGCAGGGCGCGGTTCAAGAGCGGCTTGTCGATGGATTCGGTGAGCGCCGCCCAGCTCTCGTTGTCGATGCCCTCGACGAAGAGGTTGGGGTCGAAGGTGGGCTTGCTCACGAAGGCGAGGATCTCGCCGGTCTTCGGGTCGATGGCCACCAGCGCACCGCGGCGCTCGCCGTACATGTCCTCCACCAGCTTCTGCAGCTTGATGTCGAGCGACAGCATCACCGTGTTGCCCGGCGTGGCCGGGTGGCTGGCCAGCCGCCGCACGGCGCGGCCGCCGGCGGAGGTCTCCATCTGCTCGACGCCGGTCTGGCCGTGCAGCGTCTTCTCGTAGCTCTGCTCGATGCCGAGCTTGCCGATGTAGTCGGTGCCCTTGTAGTTGGCCTGGTCTTCCTCGTCCCAGTCCTCCATCGCGGTCTTCTCGCGCTGGTTGATGCGGCCGATGTAGCCGAGCACGTGCGAGGCCAACTCGCCCTGCGGATAGTTGCGGAAGAGGCGCGCCTTGATCTCCACGCCCGGGAAGCGGTAGCGCTGGGCGGCGAAGCGGGCGACTTCCTCGTCGCTCAGGCGGGTGCGGATGGGAATGGAGTCGAAGCTGCGAGAGTCTTCGCGCAGGCGCTTGAAGCGGCGGCGGTCGCGCGGAGAGACTTCGAGCACCTGCGTGAGGCTGTCGATGGTCTCCTCCACGTCGCCCACCTTCGAGGGCGTGATCTCCAGCGTGTAGGCCGAGTAATTGGAGGCCAGCACGATGCCGTTGCGGTCGAGGATGAGCCCCCGGTTCGGCACCACCGGCACCACCGCCGTGCGGTTGCTCTCGGCCTGCTCGGCCAGGTCTTCGTGGCGCGTGACCTGCAGGTAGACCAGCCGCGCGCACAGCAGCCCGAACGCGAAGAGCACCGCCAGGCCGATGACGATCACGCGGCGCTTGAAGCGCGCAAGATCGGCGGCGACGTTGCGGATTTCGGTCATGGCGATGGGAGCTTAGGCGCGCGCAGGTGCGAAGGCAAATGCGGGAGGGGCTGGGCTTAGAGGGGGCGGTTCTCGTCCGGTTCCGGCGTTCTGCGCTGGGGGGCCAGCAGCAGTGCGGTCGCAAGGGGCCAGAGCGCCGCCTCGATGGCCGGCGAGGCCAGCACCGTCCAGCCCGGGAACACGCCGCCGCCGATCATCCGCGTGACCACCTCGATCAGCTGCGAGAGCGCAAAGAGCGGCAGCACCTGCAGCGCCTGCGAGGCCACCGGATACCAGAGCAGCCGCCGGTGGATGGTGATCGCGAAGAAGCCCAGCGTGGTGTAGGAGAGCGCGTGCTGCCCCAGCATCGACGACTGGTGCACGTCCATGCACAGGCCGAACACGAAGGCCGCGCCGATACCCACGCGCGCGGGCTGGTGCACGCCCCAGAAAACGATGACGAGCGCCAGCAGGTCGGGCATCCAGACGGCGCGGCCGATCGGGATCATGTTGATGAGCAGCGCCACCACGAGGCTGCTCCACATGAAGACCGGGCTGACGGGCAGCAGGAGCTGCTGCTGGCCTGGACGCTTGATCATGGGCGCGCTCCCGGTTTCTTCTCGTTCTTGCCGGCGCCGGGCTTGCCCTCGGGGCGCTTGCGCTGGGTGACGGCGGGTGCCGGGGGCGGCGGCGCGGCGGGCGTGCCGGTGGGTTCGAGCACCAGCACGTAGCGCGCGGCCGTCACGTGGGCCAGCGGCAGGCAGTAGATGCGGGCGAAGGCGGAGTCGGCACGCCGCTCGATGCGCTCGATCTTCGCCACCGGCAGGCCGGCGGGGTAGATGCCGTCGACGCCGCTGGTGGACAGCAGGTCGCCCTCCTGCAAGTCGGCGTTGGCGGCCATGAAGCGCAGCTCCAGCCCGCCGCCGTGCGCCGAAGCGTCGCCGAAGGCCACGCTGCGCACGCCGGTGCGGGTGTTCTGCACGGGAATGGAAAGGTCGCGGTCGATCACCAGCGTGACCTCGCTCGTGAAGGGCAGCACCTGCGTGACCTGCCCGAGCACGCCGCGCGCGTCGATCACCGGCGAGCCGGGCTGCACGCCCTGGGCCATGCCCTGGTCGATGACGATCTTGCGGGTGTAGGGGTCTGCAGCGTCGTAGAGCACCTCGGCGGCGCGGCCCGGCGTGGTGGTGGTCTGGCGCAACTCGAGCAGTTCGCGCAGGCGGGCGTTGTCCTGCGCCAGCGTGTCGGCCTGGGCGGCGCGCTCGGCCTGAGCCATCAGCGCCTTGCGGGCGTCTTCCTCGTTGCGCTGGGCGGTCTGCAGGTCTTCGAAATAGCGCCCGCCGCCCAGCACCGCCTGCACCGGCTTCAGCGCCACCCACTGCACCGGATAGAGCACGGCCCCGACAGCGGCCCGGATCGGCTGCACGATGTGGAAGCGCGCGTCGGCCACCATGAGGAACAGGGAGAGCGCGCCGAAGAAGATCAGCTTGCTGAGTGCCGACTGGCCCTGGTTGAACAGGGGTGGCGCTGTGCGATCGAGCGTGCCCAGGGGCATGAATTCAGACTCGGCGGTGGTGCGGAATCAAATAACAAAAAGCCGGCCTGCGCAAGCAGAGGCCGGCCGATGATGGCTTTCGCCCCTTACTCGCTCGTGAAGATGCTGCCCAGGCGGTCCATGCGCTCGAGAGCGATGCCGCAGCCTCGCACCACGCAGGTCAGCGGATCTTCGGCCACCAGCACCGGCAGGCCGGTTTCCTCGGCCAGCAGGCGGTCGAGGTCGCGCAGCAGCGCGCCGCCGCCGGTCAGCATCATGCCGCGCTCGGCGATGTCGGCGCCCAGCTCGGGCGGCGTCTGCTCCAGCGCGTTCTTCACGGCCGAGACGATGTTGTTGAGCGGATCGGTCAGGGCTTCCAGCACTTCGTTGCTGCTGATGGTGAAGCTGCGCGGCACGCCTTCGGAGAGGTTGCGGCCCTTGACTTCCATTTCCTTGACTTCGGAGCCCGGGAAAGCCGAGCCGATGTTCTTCTTGATGACTTCGGCCGTCGGCTCGCCGATCAGCATGCCGTAGTTGCGGCGGATGTAGTTGATGATGGCTTCGTCGAAGCGGTCGCCGCCCACGCGCACGGAGCCCTTGTAGACCATGCCGCCCAGGCTGATGACGCCCACCTCGGTGGTGCCGCCGCCGATGTCCACCACCATCGAGCCCGAGGCCTCGCTGACGGGAAGGCCGGCGCCGATGGCCGCGGCCATGGGCTCCTCGATGAGGTAGACGGAGGTGGCGCCTGCCGCCTCGGCCGCGTCCTTGATGGCGCGGCGCTCGACCTGGGTGGAGCCGCAGGGCACGCAGATGATGATGCGCGGGCTCGGCGTGAGCAGCGTGCGCGGGTGCACCATCTTGATGAACTGCTTGATCATCTGCTCGGTGATCACGAAGTCGGCGATCACGCCGTCCTTCATCGGGCGGATCGCCTCGATGTTGCCGGGCACCTTGCCCAGCATGGCCTTGGCTTCTCGGCCGACGGCCTGGATCACCTTCTTGCCATGCGGACCGCCTTCGTGGCGGATTGCGACGACCGAGGGCTCATCGAGCACGATGCCCTTGTTGCGGGCGAATATCAGGGTGTTGGCGGTGCCGAGGTCGATCGCAAGGTCGGTGGAGAAGTACCGACGGAAAGCTCCAAACATGTGCGGAATCCTCTGAGCACGGCCTGCGCATCGGCAGGTCGTCGCTCTATTTTTTGGGTCGTTTGACGGGGTGAATTGATCGTTTTTGGCGCAAAAGCCGGCGCGTTCGCGGGGGTTGCGGCAAAGGCGGGATAATACCCGAATCCCCTCTGATTCCCGTATTAGCACCGGCTCCCGCGTGCGAATACCTCCGCTTTTTTGGGCCGTTCCGACCTATGTCTCTCTCCGCTTCCGATATTGCGCGCATCGCCTCGCTGGCGAGGCTGCAGCTGGCTCCCGATGAAAGCGAGCGCATGCTCAGCCAGATCAACGGCTTTTTCGACTTAGTCGAACGTATGCGTTCCGTCGACACCACCGGCGTCGAACCGCTGGCCCATCCGGTGGCCGCCCTCGAAGACATCACGCTGCGCCTGCGCGACGACGTGGTGAGCGAACCCAATAACCGCGAAGCCAACCAGAAGAGCGCCCCGGCCGTCGAAGCCGGCCTTTTCCTCGTGCCCAAGGTAATCGAATGATGAGCAGCAGCGGTGAATTGCACCAATTGAGCGTTGTCGAGCTGGCGAAGGCGCTGGCCGAACGCAAGGTATCGGCCGTCGAGGCCTCGCAGGCCTTCCTGGGCCGCATGAAGGCGCACCAGTCGCTGGGTACCTTCGTCGACGTGAACGAGGAAGTCACGCTGGCCCAGGCGCGCGCCGCCGACGCGCTCATCGCCAAGGGCGACGCCCCGGCGCTGGCCGGCGTGCCCATTGCGCACAAGGACATCTTCGTCACCACCGACTTCGCCACCACCGCCGGCTCGAAGATGCTCGCGGGCTACCGCTCGCCCTTCGACGCCACCGTGGTGCGCCGCCTGGCCGAGGCCGGCGCGGTCACGCTGGGCAAGCTGAGCTGCGACGAGTTCGCCATGGGCTCGGCCAACGAGAACGTCGCCGTGCCCGCCGTGGGCCACGACAAGGCCGTGCCTGTGCGCAACCCGTGGAACACCGAGCGCATTCCGGGCGGCTCCTCCGGCGCCAGCGCGGCTGCGGTGGCTGCACGGCTGGCCCCCGCGGCCACCGGCACCGACACCGGCGGCTCGATCCGCCAGCCCGCCTCCTTCTGCGGCATCACCGGCATCAAGCCCACCTACGGCCGCGCCTCGCGCTACGGCATGGTGGCCTTCGCATCGAGCCTCGACCAGGCCGGCCCGATGGCCCGCTCGGCGGAAGACTGCGCGCTGCTGCTGTCGGCCTTCTGCGGCCCCGACCTCGACCGCGACTCCACCTCGCTCGACAAGCCCGCCGAGAACTTCGGCCGCTCGCTGAACGACTCGCTCGAAGGCCTGCGCATCGGCGTGCCGAAGGAGTTCTTCGGCGAGGGCGTGGC
This sequence comes from Variovorax sp. 278MFTsu5.1, assembly GCF_048305045.1. Lineage (NCBI taxonomy): Bacteria > Pseudomonadati > Pseudomonadota > Betaproteobacteria > Burkholderiales > Comamonadaceae > Variovorax > Variovorax sp. 278MFTsu5.1. The sequence continues at coordinate 444,530 of NZ_CP157622.1, read as the reverse complement.
GCCCGGCGTGCGCGCGGCCATCGACGCGGCGCTCGCGCAGTACGAGAAGCTCGGCGCGAAGCGCGTCGAGGTCACGCTGCCGCGCACCGAGCTGTCGATTCCGGTGTACTACATCCTCGCCGCGGCCGAGGCCTCGAGCAACCTGAGCCGCTTCGACGGCGTGAAGTTCGGCCACCGCGCCAAGGACTTCATCGACCCCGCGAGCAGGAAGAGCGCGCTCACGCAGATGTACGAACGCACCCGCGCCGAAGGCTTCGGCGACGAAGTGAAGCGCCGCATCATGATCGGCACCTACGTGCTCTCGCACGGCTACTACGACGCCTACTACCTGCAGGCGCAAAAAGTGCGCCGCATGATCGCCGACGACTTCCAGCAGGCCTTCAAGCAGTGCGACGTGATCGCCGGCCCCGCCGCGCCCACCACCGCCTGGAAGATCGGCGAGCACGGCGACGACCCCGTAGCCGACTACCTCGCCGACATCTTCACGCTGCCCGCATCGCTGGCCGGCCTGCCCGGCATGAGCGTGCCCGCGGGCTTCGACGGCGGCATGCCCGTGGGCCTGCAGCTGATCGGCAACTACTTCGGCGAAGCGAAGCTGCTGAACGCGGCCCACCGCTTCCAGCAGGCCACCGACTGGCACGCCCGCACGCCGGAGGGCTTCTGAAATGAGCGAGACAGTGAACACCTTCGAAGCACAACAACAGGGCCGCCCGACCGGCCCGCTGGTGCGCGGCTATGAAGTCATCATCGGCTTCGAGACGCACGCGCAGCTCTCCACCGCGAGCAAGATCTTCAGCCGCGCCTCCACAGCCTTCGGCGCCGAGCCCAACACGCAGGCTTGCGCGGTCGACCTGGCGCTGCCCGGCACGCTGCCCGTGATGAACAAGGGCGCGGTCGAACGCGCCATCAAGCTCGGCCTGGCGCTGGGCTCGCACATCGCGCCGCGCAGCGTGTTCGCGCGCAAGAACTACTTCTATCCCGACCTGCCCAAGGGCTACCAGATCAGCCAGTTCGAGATTCCCGTGGTGCAGGGCGGCGCGGTGACGTTCTTCGTCGGCGAAGAGCAGAAGACGGTGCGCCTGGTGCGCGCCCACCTCGAGGAAGACGCAGGCAAGTCGCTGCACGAGGACTTCGTCGGCCAGAGCGGCATCGACCTGAACCGCGCCGGCACGCCGCTGCTGGAGATCGTGACCGAGCCCGACATGCGCTCGACCGCCGAGGCCGTGGCCTATGCGAAGGAGCTGCACAAGATCGTCACCTGGATCGGCATCTGCGACGGCAACATGCAGGAAGGCAGTTTCCGCTGCGACGCCAACGTGTCGGTGCGCCGCCCCGGCGAGAAGCTCGGCACGCGCCGCGAGATCAAGAACCTGAACAGCTTCAAGTTCATGCAGCAGGCGATCGACTACGAGATCCGCTGGCAGATCGACGAGATCGAGGACGGCCGCGCCATCGAGCAGGCCACGGTGCTCTTCGACCCCGACACCGGCGAGACGCGCGCCATGCGCGCCAAGGAAGACTCGGCCGACTACCGCTACTTCCCCGATCCGGACCTGCCCCCGCTGGTCATCGCCGTCGACTGGATCGAGCGCGTGAAGGCCGAGATGCCCGAGCTGCCGCGCGCAATGGCCGAGCGCTATGTGCGCGACCATGGCCTTTCGGAATACGACGCGGCGCAGCTCACGCAGAGCGCCGCGCTCGCCGGCTATTTCGACGAAGCCGTGAAGGCGGGCGCCACGCCCAAGCTCGCGAGCAACTGGATCACCGGCGAGATGGCACGCCGCCTGAACGCCGCCGAGATCGGCATCGAGGCCGCGCCGGTGAAGGCGCAGCAACTCGCGCAGCTGGTCAAGCGCATCGCCGACGGCACCTTGCCCAACAACGCCGCGCGCCAGGTGTTCGAGGCCCTGTGGACCGGCGAAGGCAGCGACGTCGACGCGATCATCGAGGCGAAAGACCTCAAGCCGATGAACGACGCCGGCGCCCTCGACAAGATCCTCGACGAGGTGATCGCGAAGAACGCGAAGAACGTCGAGGAATACCGCGGCGGCAAGGAAAAGGCCCTCAACGCCCTCGTCGGCCAAGTCATGAAGGCCAGCGGCGGCAAGGCGAACCCGGCGCAGGTCACCGAGTTGCTGAAGGCCAAGCTCAGCTAAGTCTTTTCGGGGAACACCGCGGAACCGGCTTTGCCGGGCCGCAGGTGTTGTCCCCCGCAGGGGGTTGGCGAAGCGACACGAAGTGCGCGCAGCCTGGCGGGTTACCTGGGATTTCCGCCGTTCTGCGGAGTCCACAGCGCCTTCAAGCGAATGCGCTCCTCGTCGAAGCGCGCATTCACCCGCTTCTTCTCGTCTTCCTGCTCCGCGATGAAGCGGTTCTGCACCGCCACGCTCTTCGTGTTCTCGTCGATCCTGCGGCGTAGCGCGGCCGGGGCCTTGGTGGGGTCCTGCTTGTAGAACTCCATCTCCTCGTCGATCTTCTTGCGGTCTTCACTGAGCTCGGAGATGCGTTTCTTCGCCGCCTCCGACACGGCATCGATCTGCGACAGCGCCTCGGCGCGTTCACGGTCGTGCGTGGCGCTGTTGGGGTAGCGCACCAGCAGCGCCCGCTCGCGGCGCCGCTCGTCGGTCTGGCGCGCCGCCACGATGGCGGCCTCGCGGGCGCGGTCTTCGCGCTCCTGCAGTTCGCGCGCGGTGTAGGTGGGTTCCAGCTTGCGGCGGGTCGAGCCGCTCGGATTGAGCTCCCGCTGCTCGCGGTCGCTGCACTCGGCGATGGGCCGGTCGGCCGTCAGGGTGCGGCCACGGGCGTCGGTGCAGGTGTAGATGCCGGGAGAGGCGCCTTCCACTTTCTGCGGTTGCGCCTGCAGCGCGCCGCAAAACGAGGAAGCCATTAGAAGAAATGATGCCGCCGCCAGCAGGCGGGCCGGTGAACCGTGAGCGTCGCGTGCGGGATGAGGATGGTGCATTCGGCGGCCCTGCGTCTTCAGCTGGCGCCGTAGCGCGCGCGGTAGGCCAGCACGCGCTCGCGGTGAGCACCCAGGTCGGCCGCGGCGTCGCCGGAGAGATAACTCAGCAGGTCGTCCAGCGTGGCGATGGCGATCACCGACAGGCCGAGCTGGTTGCGCACGTACTGCACGGCGCTGTGGTCCACGTCGACGCCGTTCTCGGTGGCCTTCTCCTGCCGGTCGAGCGCGATGGCCACGGCATGCGGCGTGGCGCCTGCAGCCTCGATGGCGGCGATGGATTCGCGCACCGCGGTGCCGGCGGACATCACGTCGTCGACGATCAGCACGCGTCCTTTGAGCGGCGCGCCCACGAGGTTGCCGCCTTCGCCATGCGCCTTGGCTTCCTTGCGGTTGTAGGCAAAGGGATAGTTGCGGCCCCGGCGGGCAAGCTCGGCCGCCACCGTGGCGCCCAGCGGAATGCCCTTGTAGGCGGGGCCGAAGATCATGTCGAACTCGAGGCCGCTCTCGATCAGGCGGTCTGCATAGAATCCGGCGAGCCGGGCGATCTTGCCGCCGTCGTCGAAGAGCCCCGAGTTGAAGAAGTAGGGGCTCATCCGACCGGCCTTGGTCTTGAACTCCCCGAAGCGCAGTACGCCGGCGTCCAGGGCGAACTGGACGAAATCCTGGGCGATCGCGCTGCTTTTGCTTTTCTCACCATCTACAGCCATCGGAAATTCCTTGTGTTCAAACTGACCAGTCTCAATCTCAATGGCCTGCGTTCGGCCGCAACCAAAGGCGTGGCCGACTGGGTGGCCGAACTTGCGCCGGATTGTATTTGCATGCAGGAGATCCGCGTCCAGGCCAGCGACATCGAGGGCCGGTTCGAGGAAATGGCCGGCCTCAAGGGCCATTTCCACTTCGCCGAGAAGAAGGGATACGCCGGCACCGCGGTCTACACCAAGCACGCTCCGAGCCAGGTCGTGGTGGGCTGGGGCGACGCCGAATTCGACGCCGAGGGCCGCTACCTCGAACTGCGCTTCGACACGCCCAAACGCAAGTTCTCCGTGATCAGCTGCTACTTCCCGAGCGGCAGCTCGGGCGAGGAACGACAGGAAGCCAAGTTCCGCTTCCTCAAGGGCTTCTTCCCGCACCTGGTGGCCCTGAAGAAGGAGCGCGAGTTCGTGCTGTGCGGCGACATCAACATCGCCCATAAGGAGATCGACCTGAAGAACTGGCGCGGCAACCAGAAGAACAGCGGCTTCCTGCCCGAGGAGCGCGCCTGGATGACGAAGCTGCTCGATGCCGGCGCCGAGGGCGCGGGCCTGGTGGACGTCTACCGCATGCTCAAGCCCGACACCACGGCCGAGGCCTACACATGGTGGAGCAACCGCGGGCAGGCCTATGCGAACAACGTGGGATGGCGGCTGGACTACCACCTGGCCACGCCGAAGATCGCGGCGCTGGCGCGCACCGAGCAAATCTACAAAACCGTGAAGTTTTCGGACCATGCGCCGATCACGGTGGACTACGACTTCAAGCTGTAGGTCATCATCCGGGTCCGATGCCGCTGCCAGCACCCGCACCCAATCCTTCGCCAGCCAACGCCTATCTGCCACGTGACGTGGTCAACGCGCCCGAGGTCAAGGCAGCGATCACCCGGCGCAGCACCGAACGGGGCGACGAGCCCGACATGCAGGCGTGGCTGCGCAACCATTTCTTCCGCTGGGCGATCGGCAGCTTCGAGCATGTGGTGCCGCTGCGATCGATTGCCGACTATCAGGCCGTGACCGGCACCGGCGATCCGGTGCCGGAGTGGCTGGCCAGGCTCCTGCGGCCGTCCGCTGCCGGGGCCGACAAGGACTGCTGGTATCTCGACCCCGAGCATCTCCTGCTGATCGAACGCGAGCGCGTGCTGGTCGAGTTCCTGCGTTCGCGGCGTGGCACGCGGCTCGAACAGAAGCTGCAACGCATCAACTGCTTCATGGCGCTGACGATGTGGGAGCAGGAGCACCAGCGCATGCAGTCGCGCCGCAGCAAGGGCTGGGTCCCCAGCAGCGGCCTGGCCCTGCGCGAAGTACTGCGCACGCCCAACGGCGTGATCTTCGAATTCGACGGCCGGCACGCCGCGCTGCGCGAGGAAATGGCGTACGAGTCCTACCACATGCAGCACTGCCTGGGCCAGTTCGCGAGCCTCAAGAAGCTCAGCGGCGGCTACGGAGAGCAGTACGCGCAGGCGGCGCAGGACGGCCGGCTGCGCCTGTTCACGCTGCGCAGCGCGGGCAACATGCCGCACGTGACCATCAGCCTCGCCGTGCATCCGGACGGCCTGCGCGTGGACCAGATCAAGGGCAAGCAGAACCGCCACCCGATCCGCAAGTACGCGGACGACGTGCTGCAGTTCCTGCGCACCGTCGCGCCACGGGGCGAACGGCATCCCGACTGCGAAGGCATGGGCCTGGTGTTCGAGCCCCAGGCGACCGCGCAAGACCCATCCGCCGGCCGATGGAAGTTCGTTACCGAGGTGGGCGACGCCAACTATCTGCTCAGCGTGATGAGCGCCAACTTCCACCTGGCCGAGCACTTCGAGCAACCGCCGGCCGTGCTGCAATGGCTGTTGCTGCGCATTGCGCCAGGCGAACTGGCGCGGCTTCGGCAGATCGACCCGGGAGTGGCTGCAGCCGCGCGCCTCACGCTGCCGCAAGACGCGCTGCCGGCCGCACTGCGGGAGATGCCCGCGGGGGCCTGCGAGATCGAGGGCATTCCGCTCGATCTCGTCCGCAAAGGCGCCGCATGCTGACGGCGCTCGCGTGGCTCGCCGGCCTGGTGGTGCTCTTCATCGTGCTGCGCACGGCTGCCGTCTTGTGGGGCGTGGTGCGCGAAGGCGACGGTCAGGACGGCAGCAACACGGCCTTGCCCGCCAGGGACGATCCCGCGCTGCGAGCCCTCCGCGCCAGGGCCGAAGCCGCGCCGCCCAATCGCCGCCGCTGGGCTCTTGCGCTCGGTGACATTCTGTCGATTCGCAACGGCCTTCCATGCAACGGCGACACGCTGGCGCTCGACCTTCCCGCGGACAGGCGCGAGCAACTCGCGCGCCAGGTGCTGCGCGAAATGAACATCGCCGCCGACCTCCCCGCTTCGGCCATCGGCGCACGCATGCAGGAAGCGCTCGACGGCTGGGTCGGGGGCCTGGGGCGCTCGCACGACGGCTTCTACGAACAACTCGCGGCACAAGGCCGCGTACGCGACGCGCTGGCGTTCGACTGCGCGCGCACGGCCTTCCTGGTGCGTTGCATCGCCCACCTCGGCTGGGTACCGGAGGCACGCGCCTGGCTGGTGCTCTTTCTCAACGCGCAGCGCGCACAGGACAGCTTCGAGAGCTGGGAAGACTTCGGCCTGGCCTACGCCCGGGCGCGCGAGCACTGGCTGCGCATGAGCAACCAGGACGGCCCCGCCTCGACACGCGCCATGATGGAGGTGCACGAACACCTTCGCAACGCCGAAGGCAGCTGGCTCGCTCTGCCCTGGAAGCGCTATCGCATCTTCGACCCCCAGCCTCGGCCCGTCTGACGAGTGCTGGCGTCTCCGTTTCCTTTTTTGCAACTCACGCCATGACCACGATCGCTCCGATTCCTTCGCCGTGGAAAGTCTGCGACGCCAGTGCGCTGCTGCGCGCAGGCGACTACGACACGCTCGACCAGCTCTTCGATGAGGCGCTCGCCGCGAGCTTTCACGATCGCACCAGCGAGGAGCGGTACTACGCCGCACTGCCCGCCGACCTGAAGGACTGCATCGATTCGGGCGCCGAAGGACTGGCGCTTCTGCGCGCCTGGCAGGCGGCCCGACCGGAGTCGGCGCACGCATGGCTGTGCGAGGCGCACTACTGGTTCCACTGGGCCTACGAGTACCGGGGCTCCGGCTGGTCGAACACGGTGACCGAGCTGGGATGGACCTGCGCCCACGCCTGCTGCACGCACGCGGCGGTCTGCGCCATTCGGGCGCTGGAGCGAAGCCCCACGCTGTGGAGCGCGCCCGCCCTGCTGATGCAGAGCGTGGCCGCCTTCGAGGAGCCCGCATGGCTGTCGGAACTGGTGCGCAGCGGCCGCGGCCCGGCCGGCGAGCTGGCGCACGACCTGGCGCTCGAAGGCATGCCTGCCGACGCGCGCGACGAATTGCTGGCCATGCTCGCGCGCTCCGGCATCCGCGCCGACGAACGCATTGCCTGTCCTCAGACCGTACCCGAGTCCCTGCCACCACCGATGCAAGGCAAGAAGCTGCTGAGCGGCAGGCAGTACTGGATGCACGCCACCATCCATCTGCATCCGCGCCTGTTCTTCTTCCTGCGCCAATGCATCTGGTTCATGCAGCCGCGCTGGGGCGGCAGCCACGACCGGGTGCGGGCCTTCATCGCTTCGCCCACTTGCGCGCACCTGGACGAGGTAGAGAAAGACCGGCTGCGCCATGAAATCTGGCGCGACGACCATCTGGGGAACGAAGTGGACGAGGACGACGATCCCGAAGACGTTCGCCAGTGGATAGAGGCCGCCCGCAAGCGCGCCGAAGAGGCCCTGTACCCCTATCACCGCTGGGAGACTCTGTACTGGATTTCCAGCGCCCACTACGGACTCGGTGATCAGCCGCAGGCTTTCGCCTTCCTCAAGGAAGCGGAGGCGCACTGGCCCATCGAAGACGACGACGCGATGGCCCGGGCTGTGTTCTTGTTGTTCCAGCTCGAGCCGCAGGATCCGTCGTGGCTGGGCCAGGCCATCGTGCGCAGCGCCAATGCCGGGGAATGCACTGCCGCGATGATCCTCCACGGGTACTGCAGCCTGAAGGGCCTGCTGGGCTTTGTTCCGAACGCGGCGGCCGCAGAAGCCTGGCTCGAGGCCGCGCGCCGGCACGCCCCCGGCTCGCTCGCATGGAACAAGGTGTCCTACGCGTTCCGCAGGGGCAATCGCGAAGCGGATGCATTCGAACTGGCGACCATGGGCCTGGCCGCGGGCGGCGATTCCTGCGACTACCTGCTCGGCCTGTTCCACGAGGAAGGCGTGCACGTCGCGCCCGACCTGGCCAAGGCCATTCGCTATTACGGCCAGACGGCCGAAGGCGGCGGCAACATGGGTGCATACAAGCTGGGTTACGCCAGCTACAACCTCGGCCAGGCCACCCAGGAACCGGCCGAGCGTTCACGTCTCCTGCGGCAGGCCGTGGAAGCCGCTCGCCAGGCACACGAACTGGGGCACTCCGAGGGCCTCGAAAGCATGCTGATGTTCATCGGCGCGCTGGAGGACGTTCCCGCGCGCCACGAATACCTCGAGCTGGTACGCGAACACGCACAGCAAGGCGATGCCACCGCCATGGCCACGATGTCGGTGCTGCTGGCTGACAGCGACGACAAGAAGCTCTACGACTACCGCGAAAGCGTGCGATGGATCATGGGCGCGCAGGCCGTCGCCCCCGAAAGCGAATACGTCCGGAACGTGACGAAGACCTGTCACCAGGACGGCTTCCTGTCGTCCACGCTCTACAAGCTCACGCGGCGCCAGATCAAGGCACACGAGATTCCCGGCGCCGACAACGCGATGGTCTGAGCTTCAGCGCGACAGCTCGGGCAGCGCCTTCTCCAGCGTGGCGACGAAGGCCTGCATGGCCTCCGTCTCGTACGCCCCGCGCTTGGTGATGCGGTAGAAGTCGAGCCCCACCTTCGGCTTGGTCAGCACGTCGGTGCGCACGCGGTGGCGGCGGCAGGCGGCGAGCGCGAAGGTCGGCATCACGGCGGTGCCGAAGCCGGCCTCCACCATCGAGATCAGCGTGCCGAAGAAGTTGAATGCGGTGCGCTGCGCATCGGCGCGGCCGATGGCGGCGAGATGCTGGTCGATCACCTTCTGGATCGGGTTGCCGGGCGGCAGGCCGACGAGCTCGGCGCCGCGCAATGCCGACCAGGGCGCGGTGCCTGTGGCCTGCGGCTCTCCGGCCTCCACGCGCATCAGGTGAAAGCGCCCCACCGGCTCGCGCGACAGCCCCGGCGCGGCCTTGAAGAAGAAGCCCAGGCCCACGTCGGCCTCGCCGGCGGCCACCATCGCCTCCACGTCGCGCAGGTCGGCGTCGAAGAGGCGCAGGCTCACCTGCGGATGCGCGGCGCGGAAGCTGGCGAACACCTGCGGCAGAAGGTTCGACGACACCAGCGGCGTGGCCGCGATGCGCAGCGTCTGGCGTGCCGCGTCGCCCTCGGCGCCCAGCTCGGCGGCCACGTCGTCGAGGTCGGTCACCATCCGCTCCACCACCGGCAGCAGGCGCCGGCCCGCGGGCGTGAGGCTCACCACGCGCGTGGTGCGGTCGAAGAGCCGGCAGCCCAGCTGCTTTTCCATCTCGCGGATCAGGATGCTGAGCCCCGCCTGCGTGATGTGCGCCTGCTCTGCTGCGCGGGTGAAGTTGCCCACGCGCGCCACCTGGAGGAAAGCGCGCAGCTGGCGGGTCGATAGATTCATATTGATTCATGATAAATCCATATCACATCTAAATTTCCCAAATGATCCGTCTGCGTTCCTAATGCGGGCCGAGACAAAGCAACGCGTCGCAACGACCGATCATCATGAGCAACGAAGTCATCATCCTAGGCGCCGGCATCGGCGGCCTGACCCTCGCGCTGAGCCTGCACCAGGCCGGCATTCCCTGCCGCGTGTACGAAGCCGTGCCCGAACTCAAGCCGCTGGGCGTGGGCATCAACCTGCTGCCGCACGCGGTGCGCGAACTCACCGAACTCGGGCTGCTGGAGGCCCTCGACAAGGTGGGCGTGCGCACGAAGGAAGCCGTGTTCTTCACCGAGCACGGCCAGCTGGTGTTCCGCGAGGCGGCGGGCCGGCATGCGGGCTACGACTGGCCCCAGTTCTCCATCCACCGCGGCGACCTGCAGACGGTGCTGTACGAAGAGACGCTCAAGCGCCTCGGCTCCGACAGCGTGGTGTGCGGCCGCCGCTGCACGCACGTGGAGCAGGACGCGGACGGCGTCACCGTGCATTTCGCCGATGCGCCGCCTGTGCGCGGCGCAGTCGCCGTGGGCTGCGACGGCATCCACTCGGCGCTGCGCAAGCAGCTCTATCCCGACGAAGGCGCGCCGCGCTACTCGGGCATCAACATGTGGCGCGGCACCGCGCGCTGGAAGCCTTTCCTCTCCGGCGGCAGCATGGTGCGCGCGGGCTGGCTCTCGGTCGGCAAGATGGTGATCTACCCGATCCGCGAGAACATCGACGCCGAGGGCCGCCAGCTGGTGAACTGGGTCGCCGAGATCCACGCGCCGCAGCCCGCCATGCGCGACTGGAGCCGCGCGGGCCGGCTCGAAGACTTCCTGCCGGCCTTCGCCGACTGGCATTTCGACTGGCTCGACGTGCCCGCGCTGATCCTCGCCTCCGACACCATCCTCGAATATCCGATGGTCGACCAGGACCCGCTGCCGCGCTGGACGCACGGCCGCCTCACGCTGCTGGGCGACGCCGCGCACCCGATGGTTCCGCGCGGCTCCAACGGCGCGGGGCAGGCCATCATCGACGCGCGCTACCTCGCGGGTGCGCTGAAGAAGATGGGCGTCGGAGCGGCCGCGCTCGAAGACTACGACCGCGTGCGCGTCAAGGCCACCACCGACGTGGTGCTGACCAACCGCAGCAATCCGCCCGACGCCATCCTGCGCGAAGTGTTCGAGCGCTCGGGCGGCAAGCGCTTCGGGAACATCGAGCAGGTCGTGCCCGTTGCCGAGCTGCAGGCCATCTCGGACAACTACAAGCGCGTGGCGGGCTACGACCCTGCCGCCCTGAAGGCGCGCGCCTCCTACCTTTGAACCGACAGGCAACCCCGGAAGAACACGGAGACTGAAAAGACCATGCGATCGCTGATCAAGAAGACCCTCGCCGCCCTGCTCGTCATGGCAGGCACCGCTACCACCGCATTCGCCTGGCCCGAGCAGGCCATCACGCTGGTGGTGCCCTACACCCCCGGCACCGGCATCGACCTGATCGCCCGCCAGCTCTCGGCACGCCTGCCCGCGAAACTGGGCCAGCCGGTGATCGTGGAGAACGTGGCCGGCGCCAGCGGCAACATCGGCAGCGAGCGCGTGGCGCGCGCCAAGCCCGACGGCTACACGCTGCTGGTGCAGGTCAACACGCTGGTGATGAACCGCAGCCTGTATCGCTCGCTGGGCTACGACCCGGTGGCCGACTTCGCCCCCGTGTCGCTCACCTCGTGGGGCACGCTGCTGCTGGTGACCAACCCGAACGTGCAGAAGGTGTCGTCGGTGCAGCAGATGGTGAGCGCGGCCAAGGCCGAGCCCGGCAAGCTGACCTACGCCACCCCGGGCGTGGGCACGCCGCACCACCTGTCGATGGCGCTGCTCATGCAAGGCACCGGCACCGATCTGCTGCACGTGCCGTACAAGGGCACGGCCGGGGCGGTGACCGACCTGCTGGGCGGGCGCATCGACTACATGTTCCTGCCGGTGCACGTGGCGCTGCAGCACATCCAGGCCGGCAAGCTCAAGGCCATCGCCACCGGCAGCGGCAAGCGCCTGCCGCAGTTGCCCGACGTGCCCACCCTCGCCGAGGCCGGCGTGACCGCCGACAACGTCGACATGTGGTACGGCGTGCTCGCGCCCAAGGGCACGCCCGCGGACGTGGTGGCGCGGCTGAACAAGGAGATCGCGGCGGTGCTGAAGCAGCCCGACGTGGCGAAGTCGTTCGAGTCGCAGGGCATGGTGCCGGCGAGCTCGACGCCGGCGGAGTTCGGCACGCTGCTGAAGAAGGATGCGGACCGCTGGGCCACGGTGGTGAAGCGCGGCAATATCACCGCGGATTGAGCCAGACCCGGCTCAGCGCGGCGCCACCTTCCCCGCATGCCGCGCCAGATGCACCTGGTGCAGCGTGATCTTGCGCACCTCTGCCTGGCTGGTCTCGATGTGCGCGCGCAGCAGCATCGCGGCCTGGTCGCCGCGGTTCGCGCGCACCGCCTTCAATATCTTGGCGTGCTCGTCGTAGGTGGCGTCGATGCGCGGCTGCTTGGTGAAGTCGAGGCGACGGATGATGCGGATGCGATCGGTCACGTCGCCGTGCACTCGCGCCATCTCGGCATTGCCGGCGGCGGCCACCAGCGAGCAGTGGAAGGCTTCGTCCCACTGCGCGACCTGCGCCATGTCGGTGCTGCGTTGCGCCGCGGGCACCAGCCAGATGTCGGCCAGCGTCTCCAGCAGGCGGCGGTCGATGTGGCGGTCGGTCTCGCACAGGCGGTGCACGGCGGTGGTCTCCAGCACCATGCGCAAGTCGTAGAGTTGCTCGAACTGGTCGAAGTCGAAGGGCAGCACGCGCCAGCCGCTGCGAAACAGAACCTCGACGAACCCCTCCTGCTGCAGCCTGAACAACGCCTGCCGCACCGGCGTGCGCGACACGCCGAGCCGGTCGCTGATCTCGCTCTCGGTGAAGCGGTCGCCCGGCACGAGGATGAAATCGGCCACGTCGCGCTTGAGCTGCGCGTAGACCTCGTCGGCCCGTGTGCGGAAGACCGCCGCGTCGGGAGCGGCAACGGGAGTTTCTGGGCTGGATCGGGCTGTGGACACGGCTGGAATGTTAGTCGCAGGCGCCGGCTTCATCGAAGGCTCTTCAGCGCGGAAAGCAACGCCGTGCCCGGCGCCGTCCAGCCGACGATGCCGCCCTGCGCGCGCACCATGTCGAGCGTGGCCGCCTTGAACGCGGGAAAGTAGCTCTCGGTGCAGTCCTCCAGCAGCAGGCAGTCGTAGCCCCGGTCGTTGGCTTCGCGCATACTGGTCTGCACGCAGACCTCGGTGGTGACGCCGCCGAACAGCAGATGCGTGATGCCGCGCGCCTGCAGCAGCTCGTGCAGGCCGGTGGCGTAGAACGCGCCCTTGCCCGGCTTGTCGATCACGATCTCGCCGTCGACGGGTGCGAGCGCCTCGACGATCTGGTTGCCCGGCTCCCCCGCCACGAGGATGCGGCCCATCGGCCCTTCGTCGCCGATGCGCAGCGTGGGGTTGCCGCGATTGCGCTTGGCCGGCGGGCAATCGGAAAGATCGGCCTTGTGGGCCTCGCGCGTGTGCACGACAAGCCCGCCCGCCTGCCGCCATGCGTGCAGCACGGCCTTCGTCGCGGGAACGATGGCTTCGAGCAGGGACACGTCGTTGCCAAGCGTTTCGCCGAAGCCACCGGGCTCGATGAAGTCGCGCTGCATGTCGATCAGCACGAGCGCCGTGCGTGAAACGTGGAACTCATAGGGAAAGGGGTTGGCTTCGTCGATGTGCATGCTGGTTCTCAAGAATGTTCCGGATCGGGCCAGCGGCTAGGCCGCACCTTCGTGATGCCCACCGCCCATATGCGCCCCGATCACATGCCGCTGCGCTCCAGCAGCCGATGTCTCGAACACGATCCGGCCCTCGCTCATCACGACGATGCGGTCCGCCAGCTCGAGCAACTCGTCGAGGTCCTCGCTGATGAGCAGCACAGCCCCGCCCTTCTCCCGCACCTGCACGATGCGCGAATGGATCTCCGCGACCGCGGCAAAGTCCAGCCCGAACACCGGATTCGCCGCGATCAGCACATTGATGTCGCCCGCCAGCTCGCGCGCCAGCACCGCACGCTGCACATTGCCGCCCGAGAGGCTGCGGATCGGCGCGCCCTCGCCCCGGGTCTTCACGCCGTATTCGGCGATCCACTCGCGCGCCCTGCTGCGCCAGTACGGAAAGCTCAGCACGCCGGCTCGCGACAGCGGCGGCAGGTCGAAGTCGCGCAGCGCCATGTTCTCCGCGACGCTCAGGTCGCCGACGCATGCGTTGCGCAGCGGCTCCTCCGGCAGGCTGCGCACCTTGAGCTCGCGGTTCTCGGCGCGGCGTGCCGCGTAAGGTTGACCCATCACCGTGACCTTGCCTGCAAGGCGCGGGCGCTGCCCCACCAGCGCTTCGACCAGCTCGCGCTGCCCGTTGCCCGAGACGCCGGCCACGCCGAGGATCTCCCCCGCACGCACCGACAGGCTCAGCTCGTGCAGCGCCAGCGTTCCGCGATCGCCCTGCGCCTTCAGTCCTTGGACCTCCAGCGCGACCGGCGCGCCGGCGGGCACGGGCGTTCTTGCAACGCAAGCCTGCGCCGCAGGCGAGGCAGCCACCTGTTCGCCCCCCATCATGGCCTGCGCCAGTTGCGCCGGGCTGGTGTCGGCCACGCGGCAATGGTGCACCGCCTTGCCGCGCCTGAGCACCGTCACGCTGTCGGCGTACGCCATCACCTCGCGGAACTTGTGCGTGATGATCAGCACCGTGCACAGCCCGCTGCGCGCGAACTCGCGCACGTGGCCCAGCACCTCGTCGGCCTCCTGCGGCGTGAGCACCGAGGTCGGCTCGTCGAGGATCAGCAGGCGCGGCTTCAGGTAGAGCTGCTTGAGCAGTTCGAGCTTCTGCTTCTCGCCCGCCGCAAGTTCGGCAGGCCGCGCGTCGAGGTCGAGGCTGAACGGCGTGGTCGCCAGGAAGGCCTCCAGCTCCGCGCGCTTGCGCTTCCAGTCGATGATGGCGGGCGTCTTTCCACCGGCCAGCAGCAGGTTCTCGGCCACCGTCATGCCCGGCGCAAGCGTGAAGTGCTGGTAGACCATGCCGATGCCCAGCGCGCGCGCCACGATGGGGTTGGCGATGTCCTGCTCGCGCCCGTCGATGAGGATGCTGCCCTCCTCCGCGCGCTGGAAACCCGCCACGCATTTCACCAGCGTGCTCTTGCCCGCGCCGTTCTCGCCGAGCAGCGCATGCACCGTGCCGGGCTCGACGCGCATCGTCACGCGGTCCATCGCGGTGAAGTCGCCGAAGCGCTTGGTGAGCTCGTAGGTGTCGAGCGCGAGCGCGCCGCTGCCCGCCGGCAGGCCGCCGATGGCGTGAGAGGAAGAAGACGCGGCGCCCATGGCGGTCAGCCGAGCGCCGCCAGCAGCGCCTGCGAGGTGGCGTGCGCGCCGAACACGCCGCCCTGCATGGTGATCATCTTCAGCGCGGCGAGGTGGTTGCCGTAGTCGGTGGCCGCCGTGCAGTCAGACAGCAGCAGGCATTCGAAGCCGCGGTCGTTGGCGTCGCGCATCGTGGTGTGCACGCACACGTCGGTGGTGATGCCCGCGAGGATGATGTTCTCGATGCCGCGCGTACGCAAAATCAGTTCGAGGTCGGTCGCGTAGAACGAGCCCTTGCCGGGCTTGTCGATGATCACCTCGCCCGGCAGCGGCGCCAGCTCGGGAATGATTTCCCAGCCCGGCTCGCCGCGCACCAGGATGCGCCCGCACGGCCCGTCGTCGCCGATGCCCACGCCGTTCGCGCCGATCTGCCGCGAGCGCCAGCGCTTGTTGGCCGGCAGGTCGCCGAGATCGGGCCGGTGGCCCTCGCGCGTGTGGATGATGTGATAGCCCAGCGGCCGCAGCGCCGCCAGCGTGCGCGCGATCGGCTGGATGGGCGCCTGCACCAAGGAGAGGTCGTAGCCCATCACGTCGACATAGCCGCCCTTGCCGCAGAAGTCGGTCTGCATGTCGATGACGACGAGCGCCGTGTTGTCGGGGCGCATGTTCGCGTTGTAGGGCCAGGCGTAGGGCTCGGCGGCGACGGTCTTTGTTGTCGTTGTCGTCATGGCGTTCAGTTCCTTGTCGATGAGAGTTCGCCGGGGCTGCCTGCGGCGGCGCTGCCCGGCCTGCAGGTGAACACCAGGATCACCAGCGTGAGCACGTAAGGCACGGTGTTGAAGAGGTGGTAGCCCCAGCCGATGCCGATGGACTGCAGCGCCGGGCCGATGGCGCCAGCGCCGCCGAAGAGCAGCGCCGCGCCCACGCAGCGCAGCGGGCTCCAGCGCGCGAAGATCACCAGCGCCACCGCGATCAGGCCCTGGCCGCTGGAGATGCCTTCGTTCCAGCTGCCCGGATAGAAGAGCGTGAGCGACGCGCCGCCCAGCCCGGCGATGAAGCCGCCCGCCGTGGTGGCCGCGATGCGCAGGCCCGAGACCGAATAGCCGAGCGCGCGCGTGGCCTGCGCCGAGTCGCCCGCCATGCGCACCAGCAGCCCTGCACGCGTGCGCGCAAAGCCCCACCACAACAGCACCGCGAGCGCCACGCCGACGGGCACCAGCGCGTTGAGCTGCAGGGCCGAGCGCACGACGGGGTTGTCGCTCCAGAAGCCCAGCGGGATCGCCGGGATCTGCGGCGCCTGCGGCTGGATCAGCGGCTTGCCCAGGTAGAACGCGAGCCCCGTGCCCAGCAGCATCAACGCGATGCCGGTCGCCACGTCGTTCACGCGGTCGAGCGAGCACAGCAGCCCGTGCAGCAGCGCGAGCGCAGCGCCGGCCAGCGCGCCGACCAGCACGCCGAGCCATGCGGAGTCGGCGAGATACGCGCCGCCGAAGGCCGCCATGGCCGACAGCACCAGCACGCCTTCTAGCCCGAGATTGATGCGGCCCGACTTCTCGGTGAGGCACTCGCCCAGGCTCACGAAAAGAAAAGGCGCGCCGACGCGCAATGCGCCGCCGACGATGCCGGCGACCAGCGCGATCCACTGGTCGGCCGTCATGTGTAGCTCCTTGCTTCCGGAAGCATGCGGTCGCCGAACTTCTTCCAGTCGACCGTGCGCAGGCCTTCGCTCGCGAGGATCAGCACGAAGGCGATGCCCTGCAGCACCAGCACCGATGCATCGGGCAGGCCCAGCCGGCGCTGCAGCAGGCTGCCCGCCGCGCCGAAACCGCCGAACAGGATCGCCACCGGCACGATGGCCACCGGGTTGTGCCGCGCGATGAACGACACCAGGATGCCCGCGTAGCCGTAGCCCGCGATCAGCGATGCGTTCGCGTTGGTGTGCACCGCCGCCACCTCGATGGCGCCCGCGAGCCCCGCGCATGCGCCACCGAGCCCGCAGGCCGAAAGAATGAGCCGCGTGGCTGGCAAGCCGACGAGCTGCGCGGTGCGCGGATTGCCGCCCACCACCCGCACAGAGAAACCCGAGGCCGTGGCGCGCAGCCACCAGCCGAGCCCGAGGCAGGCCACGATGCCGACCACCAGCCCCCAGTGCACGTCGGAACCGCCGATGCCGCCGATCAGCAGCCCGTCGCCCAGCGCGTAGGTCGAGGGCTTGTTGAGGCTTGCCGGGTCGCGCAGCGGCCCTTCGACCAGGTGCTTGAAGATGCCGATGGCGATGTAGGCCAGCAGCAGGCTGCTGATGGTCTCGTTGATGCCTCGATACTGGCGCAGCCAGCCCGCGAGCACGATCCACAACGCGCCCGCGAGCGCACCGGCAATGCACACGGCCACGGTGCCCACGACGTTGCCCGGCAGCGGCACCGCATGCGCCAGCGCCGCGCAGGCCAGCCCGCCCAGCACCAGCGCGCCCTCGCCGCCGATCACGATGAGCCCCGCGCGCGCGGGCAGTGCCACGCACAGCGCGGTGAGCATCAGCGGCGCGGCGCGCTGCAGCGTGTTCTGCCACGAGAACCAGTCGCCGAACGCGCCCTTGAACAGCGTGGCCCACACCTCCACCGCGTCGATACCGGCGAAGGCCACCACCAGCCCGAACAGCAGCAGCGCCGCCGCGATGGCGAACACCGGCAGGGCCAGTTCCTTGAAGAGCGCGGGGCGCAGCATGACGGTACCGGGGTGTCGTTCAGACGCTTCCGACGACGCCTTCGACGAGGTAGTTCATCTTCTCGAGCTCCAGGTCGGTCTGCTTCAGGACCTTGCCCGCCGGCACCACCACGGCGCCCTTGTTGTCCTTGATGCCGTCCTTGAAGATGTCGAAGCTGCCCGCGATCATCTTCGCCTTGATCTCGTCGGCGTGCTTCTTCGCGGCGTCCGGCACCATGGGGCCGTAGGCCGACATCTTCACGTAGCCTTCCTTCAGGCCGCCGCGCAGGAAGTTGGGGTGCGGCTTGCCGGTCTGCGCGGCCTCGATGGCGGTCTTGTAGGCGGTGAGCCAGTTCCACTCGGCGCCGGTGAGGTACGCATTGGGCGCGAGCTTGGCCTGGCTGGCGTGGTAGCCGCAGACCATCTTGCCGCGCTTGGCGGCCGTCTCGACCACCACCTTGGGGCCGTCCACGTGCATCGTGAACACGTCGCAGCCCTGGTCGGCCAGGCTGTTGGTGGCTTCGGCTTCCTTCACCGCCATCGACCAGTCGCCCGTGAAGATCACGCTGCAGGTGATGTTCGGCTTGACCGAGCGCGCGCCGAGCGTGAAGGCGTTGATGTTGCGCAGCACCTGCGGAATGGGCTTGGCGGCGACGAAGGCGATCTTGTTGCTCTTCGTCATGTGCGCGGCGATCACGCCGTTGAGGTACTGGCACTCGTCGATGTAGCCGAAGAAGCTGCCGACGTTCTTGGGGTGCTTGCCTTCGGTCCAGAGGCCGCCGCAGTGCGAGAAGCGCACGTCGGGGTTCTTGGGCGCGACCGCGAGGATGTGCGGATCGAAGTAGCCGAACGAGGTGGGAAAGAGCAGGCCCGCGCCGTCCTGCGAAATCATGCCGGTCATGGTCTTCTGCACGGCCGCCGTCTCGGGCACGTTCTCTTCCTCCACCACCTTCACGCCGGGCAGCTTCTTGATCTCGGCGGCGGCCATGGCGTGCGCCTGGTTGTAGCCGTAGTCGTCGCGCGCGCCGACGTAGATCACGCCGACGGTGAGCGGCTTGGGCTTGGCCTGGGCGGCGGCAAGCGCGCTCCAGCTTCCGAGGCCGCCCGCCGCGCCGAGCGCGGCCAGGGTCTTGAGGGAATCGCGGCGATTGAATTGGCTGGTCATGACGTACTCCGTTGCTGGAAAACAGGTTGAAGGACTGAAGGAAAAAGAAGTGCCTGGGCGCTCAGCCGAGCAGGCTGACGTGCGCCGAGACCACGCGCCAGCCCTCGGGCGTGCGCATCCAGGTCTGGCTCTGGCGGCCGCTTCGCCCGGCGCCTTCGCGGCGGAACTCGCAGTTCGCGGTGGCGAAGTCGCGCCCGTAGGTGGTGATGACGGTCACGAGCAGCTCGCGCGCCAAGCCCTGCGAAGGGCGCGATGCGCGAAAGGCCCGGATCTCGTCGTAGCCGTAGAGGTTTTCGGTTGCGCCATAGCGCAGCGTGGTCGGGCTGTTCCAGAACAGCTCGTCGAGCACCTCGACCTTGTTGTTCACCAGCGCGTCCTCGTAACGGGCGAAGGCGGCCTGCACTTCGGACAGCACGTCGGGCAGGTTGATGTTGCTTGCGTTCATGCGGGTGTTTCCTCCGAACTGAGTGCGGCGACCGGCGCATGCGCCACGCCTGCGGCTTCGAGTGCCGCGGCCACGCGCAGCACGAGGTCTTCGCGCCACGGCGCAGCGATCACCTGCACGCCGACCGGTAGGTCGGGCTGGTTCGGCTGGTTGGCGTGCGTGCCCCATACCGGCACGGCGCACACCGGCAGGCCGATGCACGAGAAGGGCTGGGTCAGCAGGCCCATGTTGGGCCGTACCGGCAGCACCTGGCCGTTGACCTCGAAGCTTTCCGCGCCGATGGGCGTGGCCGCGCTGGGCGTGGCCGGGGCCAGCAGGATGTCGTAGCGCGCGAACAGGCGCCCCACCGCCTCGGCATACACACGGCGCACGCGCTGCGCGCGCGCCACCCAGGCGGCCGGCAGCAGCGC
This sequence comes from Variovorax sp. 278MFTsu5.1, assembly GCF_048305045.1. Classification (NCBI taxonomy): domain Bacteria; kingdom Pseudomonadati; phylum Pseudomonadota; class Betaproteobacteria; order Burkholderiales; family Comamonadaceae; genus Variovorax; species Variovorax sp. 278MFTsu5.1. Next base: position 424,965 of record NZ_CP157622.1, on the reverse strand, counting down.
TCCGGCCAGGAAGCGGTCGCGCGACAGCGGCTCGAAGTCTTGCGCGCGGCGACGCAGGTCATCCAGGTGCAGCGCGGCGCCTTCGGCGTTGGTGATGAGGAAGGCGGCGGCCCGCCCGGCCTCGACCAGCGGCAGTTCCACGCTGGCCCGCGAGACGCCCGAGCCCAGCGCATCGGCGACCAGATCGGCGGCGGCCAGCGCCTGGGCGCCGGCACGCTGGTGGAAATAACCGCCGAGCACGCCGATGCGCAGGCCGCGCGCGCCCTGCGCCAGCACGCCTGATACAGGTTCGACGGCCCGCTGCGCGCAGCCGGGGTCATGCGGGTGGCCAGCGTCTTCTGGGCCCTGCAGCGCGTCGTAGACCAGCGCCAGGTCGCGCGCCGAACGGGCGAAGGGGCCGAGGTGGTCCAGGCTGGACACGAACGGGAAGCTCCCGGTGCGCGGCAGCCGCCCGAACGTGGGCTTGAGGCCGAACACGCCGCACAGCGACGCGGGCACGCGGATCGATCCGTTGGTGTCGGAGCCCAGCGCGAGCGGCACCTGCCCCGCGGCCACCGCGGCACCCGAGCCGCCCGACGAGCCGCCCGCGATGCGCCGGAGGTCGTGCGGGTTGCGCGTGGGGCCTTCATGGCTGTTCTCGGTGGTGAAGCCGTAGGCGTACTCGTCCATGTTGAGCGCGCCCACCAGCACGGCGCCCGCACGCTCCAGCCGTCGCACCAGCGCGGCGTCGGCGCGCGCGGGCGCGGTCTGGCGCTCGATCTTCGAGCCCGCGAGCGTGGGCAGGCCGGCGATGTCGAACAGGTTCTTCACCGCGAACGGCACGCCGAGCAGCGGCAGTTCGCGGGTGCGCGCGCCGTTCGTCGATGCCAGCGAGGCATCGACCTGTGCCGCGCGACGCAACGCACGTTCCCCCAGCACGGCAGTGAACGCGTTGACCCGGCCGTCGGTGGCGTCCACGCGCTCGAGGCTGGCCTGCACCAGCGCGGTGGCGCTCGCGGCGCCCGCGCGCACCGCTTCGGCCATGGCGGTCGCATCGCGCAGGAGCAGGTCCGCGGCGCTCATGCGTCCTTCTCCTCGGGCGCCACCGGAGCGAAATGCACCGCCGGCTCGGCCGACATGGCCAGCGGTACCGACTCCACCAGCGCTGCGAACTCGGCCGCGAGCGCGAAGTAACGCAGCACGCCGGGGCGGTGCGCGGGCGACAGGGGCAACGCGAGCGCCGCCGCGGCGGCGTCGACGTAGCTCTCGATCTGCGTGGGTGTCATGGACGGTTCCTCGGGTCGATGCCTAGCGGCGGACTTCGCGCTGGAAGATGTCGAGGCTGAGCTTCTTCATGGCGACGAAACTCCCGGTGCTGAGCGTCTCCACCGTGCGGGGGCGCGCATCGCCGTAGCGCAGGATCTCCGCGACCCGTGTGGGCCGCTTGGTCAGGAGCAGCACCTCGTCGGCGAGGTACACCGCCTCCTCGAGGTCGTGCGACACCAGCAGCATCGTGGTGCCGGTCTGCATGAACACCTCCTGCAGCTTCTCGCGGATGAAGAGCGTCATCTCGAAGTCGAGCGCGGAGAAGGGCTCGTCGAGAAACAGCACCTCCGGGTTGGGCGCGAGCGCGCGCATGATCGACGCCGTCTGCTGCTGGCCGCCCGAGAGTTCGTACGGGTAGCGCGCGAGGTCGAACTTCACGTCGAAGGAGGCCACCAGCTCTTCCATGCGCCGGTCGACCTCGGCCTTGCTGCGCCCTTCGAGCTTCAGCGGATAGGCGATGTTGTCGATGGTCCGCATCCACGGGAACATCGCCTCGCGGTAGTTCTGGAACACGTAGCCGATCTTGGTGTCCTTGCGCTGCTTGCCGTCGAACAGGATCTCGCCCGAGTCGACGGGGATCAGCCCCGCGATCATGTTGATCAGCGTGGACTTGCCGCAGCCGTTGGGGCCGAACACCGAGACGATCGCGTGCTTCGGGATGTCGAGGTCGAAGTTCTCGTACAGCGGCCAGCCCGCGAAGTACTTGGTGAGCCCTCGGATGGTGATGTGCGTGCCTGCCGGGCCGGGTTTGAAGACCGGCTTCGGAACGTCGGCGTACACCGGGCCGTTGACGACGATGTCCTGCGTGACTTTCATCTTCCGCTCCAGTGCACGATGCGGCGTTCGGCGACCAGGAAGAGGACGTTCAGCGCATAGCCCAGCGCACCCGCCGAAAGAATCGCCGCGTACATGCTCTTCACGTTGAGCACCTGCTGCGCGTCGATGATCCGGTGGCCGAGCCCCGTGTCGGAGCCGATGAACATCTCGGCCACGATGACGATCACCAGCGCCATCGACACCGCCGAACGCAGGCCCACGAAACTGGGCTGCAGGCTTTCCCACACCAGCACGTCCTTGAAGATCTGCCAGCGCGATGCGCCCATGACGCGCGCCGCCATCACGCGCTGCTTGCGCGCGTTCATCACGCCGTAGGCGCTGTTGAACACCACGATGAGCAGCGCGCCGAAGGCGGCGATGGCCACCTTGTTGACGTCGCTCACGCCGAAGATCAGCAGGAACAGCGGGATGAGCGCGGACGACGGCGTGGAGCGGAAGAAGTCGATCAGGAACTCCACGCTGCGGTAGGCGCGCTCGTTGCTGCCCAGCAGCACCCCCAGCGGCACGCCGATGGCCGCCGCGATGACGAAGGCCTGCACGGTGCGCCACACGGTCATGGCGAAGTCGGCGAGCAGCGGGCCGCCGGCCAGGCCTGTGATGAGCGCCGCGACGGTGTCGGCCGGCGTGGGCAGCAGGATCGGCTTGATGAAACCGAGCCGCACCACCAGGTCCCACACGATGAACAGCACCACCGGTCCGATGAAGGGCAGCAGGCGGTCGCGCAGCGGCGGCTTCGGCGCGGCGGTGGCCGCGCTGGCCGGCGGGGTCCACGGCGCGGCCGTGGTCGAGCTTGCTTCGGCCATGGTCTTCAGGCCTTGTAGAGCAGCGTGTCCACCGCGACCTTCTTCTCGAAGATGCCCTTCTCGGTGAACAGGTCGTAGAACTTCTGGAAGTACGCGACGTCGCTGGGCTTGAACTCGTTGTAGAGCATGTACGACGCGAGCGGCACCTCGGCGGTGAGCTTGCCTTCGATGGCGGTGTAGCCCTTCATGAACTGGCGTGCCTCGTCGGGCTTGCTGCGCACCAGCTCCACGCCGCGTGCGTAGGCGGCTATGTACTTCTTCGCGACCTCGGGGTTCTTCCTGATGAAGTCGCTGGTGAGGCTGGCCGCGCCGCCGTGCCACGGCGCCATCGGGTCGCCGAGGATGTACTTCGCGACCACGCCGGCCTCGACGACGCGCGTGGTGCCGTTCATGCGGCCCACGGTGCCGGTGGGCTCCAGCGTGTAGCAGGCGTCGACCTGGCCCGCGACCAGCGCAGCCACGTGCTGGCCGATGGGCAGCTCGCTCACGGTCGCGCCCTTGGCGCCCGCGCGCTCCAGCATGGTCTTGCACAGCGTGACGTTCTGGATGCCGGGGCCCGATGCGACCTTCTTGCCGGCCAGCTCGGCCACCGACTTGACGGGGCTGTCCTTGGCGACGATGAATTCGTCGAGCACGTACTTCGCGTTGCTCGGGTTGGTGCAGAAAATCTTGAACAGCCCGGGCTGCGCGATCTCGCCGATCGCGAGATTGGCGGAGCCCGTGCCGTTGGCGCTGCCGTCGCAGCGGCCCGCGAGCATGCCTTCCATCACCTGCTGCGCGCCGGCGAACTTCAGCGGCTCCACGTCCAGGCCGGCTTCCTTGAAGTAGCCCTTGTCGACCGCCGCGAAGAACGGCAGGCCGGCGGCCACCGGCCAGAAGCCGATGCGCAGCTTCGCAGCCGCGCCCTGCGCGCGCACGATGGCGGGCGCGGCCAGCACTGCCATGCCCGCGGCGCCGGCCTGCAGCAGCTGGCGTCGCCGGCGTGCGGCGGGAGAGTGTTGTTGGATGCTCATCGGAACTCCTCTGATCAGTTGGAACTCGGGGTGGCGCGGCTCGCGACGTATGCGCGCCAGCCGCCGTGATGGCTCACGTCCTGCGCGCCGTCCAGCGCGTGGCCTTCGCAGATGAAGCCCTTCACCCAGCTGCCGTCGGCCAGCTCCACGCTGCCGAGGCCCAGCGGTGGCGGGATCAGCGCGAGGAAGCTGCCGACCTGCGCGAGCGGCACGGCCCACACCTCCAGCGCGATGGCGGCGCCTTCATCGCCTTCGGCCACGCGACGCAGTCCGGGCTTGGGCGGCACGGTGCCCGGCAGCGCGTGCAGCCTGTAGGCGGGCGAGGTGGTGGTGGCGCGCACCAGGGTCGCGCCGCGCTCGGTCAGTTGGCTGTTGAGCGGCATGCCCGAGAGATGCGCACCGACGACGGCGATCGGCAAGGTGCCGGCACCCGCCGCCGCGAGCCCCGGAATCGCACGCGGCGGCGGCAGAGGCTCGCCTGTCGCGCCCTGCGCAAGGCCGGTGGCGTGGTGGAAGCGCTGGCCCAGCTCGGCGAGTGCGAGATCGCTGCCGCAGGGGCCGATCAGCGTGATGCCGAAAGGCAGGCCGTCCGCGCGCAGGCTGCTGGGCACCGAGAGCGCGGCGTAGTCGAGCAGGTTGACGAAGTTGGTGTAGGCGCCGAGGTTGCGGTTGAGCGCGACCGGATCGGCGCGCATCTGCTCGCGCGTGTAGTGCGTGGGCGCGGTGGGCACGAGCAGCAGGTCGATGTCGCGCCACATCGGCTCGACCTTCTGCGCGATGGCGCGCAGCCTGGTCTGTGCGTCGAACAGGTCGGCGGCGCTGTAGCCCCGGCCGCTGGCGAGGATGCCGCGCACGGGCTCGATCACGTCGTCGGCATGCGCGTCGAAGAACTCGCGCACCGCGGCGTAGCGCTCGGCGACGAGTGCGCTTTCGTAGAGCATGGCGGCCGCTTCCGCGAGCGGCGCGTAGGCGATGGTGACGGGCGTGCCGCCCATGGCGAGCAGCCGCGCGACCGCATCGCCGAAGGCCTGCTCGGCGGCGGCGTCGCCGAAGAAGCTGAGCCTGTCGGGCACGCCGAAGCGGAAGCGCGCGGGCAGCGGCTCGCGGCGCAAGTCGATCTCGCGGGAGTACGGATCGCGCGCGTCGTGGCCGGCGGCTGCGAGCAGCACGTCGACCGCGGTGGCGACGGTGCGCGCGAAGATGGAGACGCAGTCGGCGCTCTGCGCGGCGGGCACCACGCCGAAGGCGCTCAGCAGGCCGCGCGAAGGCTTCAGGCCGACGATGTTGTTGAGCCCGGCCGGCACGCGGCCGGAGCCGGCGGTGTCGGTGCCCAGCGCGAAGTCGGCCTCGCCCGTGGCCACCACACAGGCCGAGCCCGAACTGGAGCCGCCCGATACATAGCGCGCGTCGAAAGCGTTGGGCACCTCGCCATAAGGAGAGCGGGTGCCGTTCAGGCCGCAGGCGAACTGGTCGAGATTGGTCTTGCCGGCCAGCAATGCACCGGCTTCGAGCAGGCGCTGCACCACGGTCGCGTGCACCTCGGGCAGGCGCTCGAAGGCCGGGCAGGCGGCGGTGGTGGGCACGCCGGCCACGTCGATGTTGTCCTTGACAGCGAAGCGCAGGCCCGCGAGCGGCAGGGCGAAATCCAGCGCCACGGCGGCGTGCGTGTGTGCCACAGGCGAGGCGAACCTGGCGATCCAGGCCGCTTCTGGCGTTCCGCTTTTCGGGTTTTCTTCGTGCACCATCTTCAGGCATCCAAACATGTGTACAAGTTGAGATGCAAGCGGCATGCCAGCGCAAGCGCACCGTGGCGCAGATCGGAATCGTGCGGGGATTGGCCCGCTCCCCTCGGGCTTTGGGCTCCCTCCCCCGGGCTTGGCTCCCTCTCCCCCTCGGGGAGAGGGTTGGGGTGAGGGCAGGTGCGGAAGATGAAGCGCGACTCTTATCTAGAGGCCGTAGCCCTCACCCCCGCCCTCTCCCCAGGGGGAGAGGGAGTCATGCAAGTCAGCTCTTCCTTGCGTCGCGGTAGAGCTTCTCGACCTTCGGCAGGTTCGCTTCGAGCTTCGAGATGCGGTCCGGACCGCTCGGGTGCGTCGAGAGGAAGCTCAGGCCGCCCTGATTCCTGGACACCGTGGCCATCTTCTGCCACAGCGAGACCGACGCCTTCGGGTCATAGCCCGCCCGCGCCGCCAGTTCGAGCCCGACGAGATCGGCCTCTGTCTCGTCGCTGCGGCTGAACTTGAGGGTGATGAGCTGCGTGCCGGCGCGCGCGGCCAGGTCGCCTACCTGCCCCCAGCCGAGCAGCTGCGCACCGATGGAGAGCGCGGCGCCCGTGCCCGCGCTCTTGGCCAGGCGGGCGCGTGCATGCTCGCGCAGGGCGTGAGCCATCTCGTGGCCCATCACCATCGCGACCTCGTCGTCGGTGAGCTTCAGCTGGTCGAGGATGCCTGTGAAGAAGGCGATCTTGCCGCCGGGCATGCAGAAGGCGTTGATCTGCTTGCTGCCGATCAGGTTGACCTCCCACTTCCAGTCTCGGGCGCGCGAATTCCACGGCATCGCGAACGGAATGAGCCGCCTGGCGATGGCCCGCAGGCGCTGCAGCTGCGGATTGCTCTCGCCCGCGAGCGCCCCCTTGGCGCGTGCCTGCTCGAGCAGCTGGCCGTACTGCTGCACGCCGGCCGTCTCGATCTGCTCGACCGGCACGATGTTCCGGGCCACCGAGGCCTTGCCCACGTCGACCTGCGCCAGGGCCGGCTTCGCGAGGACCGCGCCGGCCGCCGCCAGCAGGAAGGCTCGCCGCGGATGCCACGCGGAAGCTGCGGAGGGGGCGGGAACGTCGGTGAAGGGGCGATCGCATCGTGTGCACATAGGAGCGGGATGATAGGAACAAATGAAGACAAGAAGCCCGGGAACCCGGGCCGTCGCTCATGGACAATCCAGGGCACATGTCCGCCTCGCCCGCAGAAACCCCCACGCCCACCTCACCGCCCTGGCGCGACGCGCTGAAGGTCTACCTGGAGCCCGCCACCCTGCGCATGCTGGCGCTGGGCTTCTCGGCCGGGCTGCCGCTGCTGCTGGTGCTGGGCACGCTGAGCTTCCGGCTGCGCGAAGCGGGCATCGACCGCACCACCATCGGCTACCTGAGCTGGGTCGGGCTGGCCTACGGCTTCAAGTGGGTCTGGGCGCCGCTGGTCGACCGGCTGCCGCTGCCGCCGCTCACCACCTTGCTGGGACGCCGCCGGGGCTGGCTGCTGCTGGCGCAGTGCATGGTCATCGCAGGGCTGGCGGGCATGGCGGTCAACGATCCGCGCCACGGGCTCACGCCGCTGGTGTGGTGCGCGCTGCTGGTGGCCTTCGGCTCGGCCACGCAGGACATCGCGCTCGACGCCTTCCGCATCGAATCGGCCGAGGCGCGCAAGCAGGCCGCGCTGGCCGCCGCCTACCAGACGGGCTACCGGCTCGCGATGATCTGGGCCGGCGCCGGCGTGCTGTGGGTCGCGGCCTGGGCCGAGGTGGCGCCCGCTGCAGCGGCCACGGGCGCGGCGGCCTATCAGAACGGCGCCTGGAAGACGGCCTACCTGGTCATGGCGGCATCGATGGCCATCGGCGTGGTCACGGTGCTGCTTTCGCCCGAGCCGGTGCCGGGCGCCATGCCCAAGGCCCGGACCGCCGCCGAATGGCTGCGCAACGTGCTGATCGAGCCCTTCGCCGATTTCATACGCCGCTACAAATGGCAGGCGGTGCTGATCCTCTCGCTGATCGCCATCTACCGCATCAGCGACGTGGTGATGGGCATCATGGCCAACCCGTTCTACGTGGACATGGGCTTCACCAAGGACCAGGTGGCCTCGGTCAGCAAGATCTACGGCGTGATCATGACGCTGGCGGGCGCCTTCGTCGGCGGCGTGCTGTCGATGCGCCTGGGCGTGATGCGCGTGCTGATGCTCGGCGCCGTGCTCAGCGCCGCCAGCAACCTGCTCTTCGCCTGGCTGGCCACGCGCGGGCACGACCTGACTGCGCTGATCGCGGTGGTCTCGGCCGACAACCTGGCCGGCGGCATCGCCTCGGCGGCGTTCATCGCCTACCTGTCGAGCCTCACCAACATCAGCTACTCGGCCACGCAGTACGCCCTTTTCAGCTCGCTGATGCTGCTGCTGCCGAAGTTCCTGGCCGGCTACTCGGGTGCCTTCGTCGACGCCTACGGCTACAGCAGCTTCTTCGTCGGCACCGCCCTGCTGGGTGCGCCGGTGCTGTTGCTGGTGGCGCTGGCCTCGCGGCTGACGGCGACCACAAGCCCAAAGGGCCGTCAATAGGGCCTGGGCCTTATAGGAAACGGCCGACGGTGCGCGGGCCGCGCAACTGGTAGGCTGTGCCGGTATACATTCGTTTCTTTCAATTTTCTTTCCCCGCCGCGCGCTTCGCTTCCTGCCGGCGTCCATCGTCCGCCTGACCGACAGCCCAACACCTACAAGATCGTGCCGTCCCGAATTTCTCCTCTTCAGATAAGTGCCTACACGGCCACCAGCGCCGTCGGTGTCGGCAAGGAAGCGCTGGCCGACGCGCTCGCGCAGTCGCGCAGCGGGCTGCGCGCCAACGATTTCGGCGACGCGCCGCTGCCCACCTGGATCGGCCGCGTCGAAGGCGTCGAGGAGGTCCGGCTCCCCGAATCGCTCGCGCAGTGGGACTGCCGCAACAACCGGCTGGCCTGGATGGGCCTGCAGGCCGACGGCTTCATCGATGCCGTGGCCGCGGCGCGCGAGAAATACGGCGCATCGCGCATCGCGCTGGTGCTGGGCACCTCCACCGCGAGCATCGGCGAGACCGAGCTGGCCTACACGCAGCTCGACGCGCAGGGCATGTTCCCGCCCGGACAGCGCCGCCCCGAGGTGCACACACCGCATTCGCTGGCCATGTTCGCGCAGCAGCTGCTGGGCATCAGCGGACCCAGCGAAACGATTTCCACCGCCTGCTCGTCCAGCGCGAAGGTGTTCGCCTCGGCCGAGCGGCTCATTCGCCTGGGCCTGGCCGACGCGGCCGTGGTCGGCGGGGCCGACACGCTGTGCGGCAGCGTGCTGTTCGGCTTCAACTCGCTCGAACTTGTATCGAGCGAGCCGTGCCGGCCCTTCGACGCCGCGCGCAAGGGCATCAGCCTGGGCGAGGCCGCGGGTTTCGCGCTGGTCGAGCGCGTCCAGACCGGCGCCGATGCCGCGCCGCTGCATTTGCTGGGTTACGGCGAAGCCAGTGACGCGCACCACATGTCGACGCCCCACCCCGAGGGCCTGGGCGCCGAGCGCGCGCTCGACGAGGCGCTGGCGCGCGCCGGGCTCGCACCCGAGGCGATCGACTACATCAACATGCACGGCACCGCGAGCCAGAAGAACGACGAGGTCGAGGGCGCGCTGGTGGCGCGCCGCTTCCCGGCACGCACGCACGCCAGTTCGACCAAGGGCTTCATGGGCCACACGCTGGGTGCGGCGGGCATCGTCGAGGCGGTCATCAGCCTGCTGGCGATCGAGCGCGGCCTGATGCCGGGCACGGTCAACACGCACACGCTGGACGACGGCTTCGGCCCGCAGATCCGGCTGGAGCCCGCGCGCGGCGAAGTGCGCTATGCGCTGAGCAACTCCTTCGGCTTCGGCGGCAACAACTGCTCCCTCGTTTTCGGCAAGGCGGCATGAACCACATGAACCAGGCCGCTTCCAAGCCCCCCACCCTCTACATCGAAGGCCCCTCCTTCTGGACTCCCACGCTGCCTGGCTGGGACGCCGCGCGCGCCGCCTTCCGCGGCGAAGGCGCGCTGGCCGATCCGCCCGCCAAGCGGCCCTCGCCGCAGGTGCTGGCCCCTGCCGAGCGCCGCCGCGCGCCCGACACCGTGGCACTGGCGCTCGAAGTGGCCGCCGCCGCCCTCGCCGGCTCGGGCCGCAACGCGGCCGACGTGCCCTGCGTGTTCACGTCGGCGCACGGCGACCTGTCGATCAACGACTACATGTGCAGCACGCTCGCGAGCGATCCGAAAGGGCTGTCGCCCACCAAGTTCCACAACTCGGTGCACAACGCGGCCGTGGGCTACTGGACCATCGGCACCGGCTGCATGGCGGCAAGCAACGCGGTCTCGGCCTACGAGCACAGCTTCGCCTCGGGCCTGCTGGAGGCGGCCGTGCAGTCCGCCTGCGACCAGGAGCCCGTGCTGCTGGTGGGCTACGACACCCCCACCCTCGGCGCGCTGACTTCCGTCACCGACAGCCGCGGCCTGCTCGCGGTGGCGCTGGTGATCGCAAGCGAACCCGGCGAGCGCACCGTGGCGGCGCTCGACTGGTCGCTCGTCAGCGAAGACGGCAAGGCTGCGGCAGCCACGCCGCCGCGCTCCGAAGCCGCGAAGTCGCTGGCCGAGATCAACCCCATGGCCCAGTCGCTGGGCCTCTTCGAATCGCTGGCACATCTGGATGACGGCAATGTCGGCGGCGTGGGCTCGCCGGTCGACCTGCCGCTTTCCGCCACCCTGTCGCTGCGGCTGCAGTTGCGGCCGTTCGCACGGGGCTGAGCCCACGGCCACTGCAACCGGCGCTATGCTTTTCGCAGCATGGCCGGTTGACAGGGGTTGCCGAGGTTTACCCAACTTTACGGAGCGTTCAAGCCCTCTTGCTCCCGGTGGACGACCATGAAGCGCATGAGCACCCCCCAACTCCTGATGATCGAAGACGACGCCCGCCTGGCGCAGATGGTGGGCGAATACCTGACGCAGTCGGGCTTCGCGTTCAACCATGCCGGCGACGGCGCCGCCGGGCTCGAGCAGCTGCAGCAGCACGCGCCCGACCTGGTGATCCTCGACCTGATGCTGCCCGACACCGATGGCCTCGAAGTCTGCCGCCGCATCCGCGCGCTGCCCGGTCCGCTGTCGAAGGTGTCGGTGCTGATGCTCACGGCCAAGGGCGACCCGATGGACCGCATCATCGGCCTGGAGATCGGCGCCGACGACTACCTGCCCAAGCCCTTCGAGCCGCGCGAGCTGCTCGCGCGCATCCGCGCCGTGCTGCGCCGCCGCGCCGAGAGCGCCACCGAGGCCGAGGCCTCGTCGGTGATGCGCTTCGGCACGCTGGAGATCGACCGCAACGCGCGCACCGTGTCGGTGGGCGGCGCGGTGGCCGACCTCACCTCCTACCAGTTCGACCTGCTGACGGCGATGGCAGAGCGCGCGGGCCGCGTGCTCACGCGCGACCAGATCATGGAGGCCGTGCGCGGCCGCGAGCTCGAAGCCTTCGACCGCTCCATCGACGTGCACATGGGCCGCATCCGCGCCGCCATCGAGGTCGACGCGAAGAACCCGAAGCGCATCCTCACGGTACGCGGCGTCGGGTACGTCTTCGCCAAGCAGCAAGACTAGGCTGACCGCCGATGCTGCGCAGTCTCTATTCGCGCCACCTCTACGTCCGCATCTGGCTCGCGGTGGTGGGCGGGGTCGTCATCCTCACGCTGATGGCCAACTGGATCGTGCGCGAGGCCGCCGAGGCCGAGCGCGAACGGCTGGCGCCGGTGCCGCGCAACGTGGTGGTGCTGGACGCACAGGACAAGCCGATAGGCGCGGGCACCGCGCTGCGCGTGCCGGGCCAGGGCCTGGAGTTCGACGTGACGCTCAGCGACGGCAAGGCCATCACGCTGCGCGTGGCGCCGCGCGAGCGGCCCACCGGCACCGGCGGTTTCGCGCCGTGGCGCACGCCCTTCGGCCTGGGCTGGATGATCGCGCTGGTGGGCGTGGCGGTGGCGCTGGGTGTGTACCCGATCGTGCGGCGCATCACGCAGCGGCTGGAATCGCTGCAGCGCGGCGTGCAGCGGTGGGGCGAGGGCGATCTCTCGGTGCGCGTGACAGAAGAAGGGCAGGACGAAGTGGCTGATCTATCCAAACGATTCAACGCGTCGGCCGAACGCATCGAGCAGCTGGTGCGCTCGCACAAGTCGCTGCTGGCCAACGCATCGCACGAGCTGCGCTCGCCGCTCACCCGCATCCGCATGGGCCTGGAGCTGATGGGCGAGCACCCGAGCCAGTCGGCGCGCGAGGAAATCTCGCGCAACATCGGCGAGCTCGACCAGCTCATCGACGAGATCCTGCTGGCAAGCCGGCTCGACGCCAGCGAGGCCGACATGGGCACCATCGAGCCGGTCGACCTGACCGGGCTCGCAGCCGAGGAATGCTCGCAGGTGAACGCCGAGCTCGACCTGGCCGACGGCACCGACAACGCCACTCTCACCGTGCCAGGCGTGTCGCGCCTGCTGCGCCGCGCCATCCGCAACCTGCTGGAGAACGCGCGCCGCTACGGCGCCGGCGAGATCGCGGTGGAGCTGGGCAGCGCCAACGGCTACGCCACCGTGCGTGTGAACGACCGGGGCCCGGGCGTGCCGCCCGCCCTGCGCGAGCGCATCTTCGAGCCCTTCTACCGCCTGCCCGGCGCCAGCGAGCGCAACGGCGGCGTGGGCCTGGGGCTGGCGCTGGTGAAGTCGATCGCCGAGCGGCACGGCGGCACCGTGCGCTGCGAGGACCGCCCCGGCGGCGGCGCGAGCTTCGTGATCCGCCTGCCGGCCGCCGCACGCAGCCACTGAACGCGCACTGTCCACCACCCCCGCCCGCGCGGGGTCGTGGTCAGGTTGGCCCGAGGACGCCAACCTAAAATCCCGCCCCTATGCAGAGATCGCACATCGTTCGGCCCGCGGCCATGTTCTGGGGGCTGGTGGTGTTCATGCCGGTCGGCGTCACCTATCTTTCGGCCATCGTGCTGCTGCTCGCCATGCTGGTGGCCGGCGGCCTGGGCGAGCGCTATGCGCGGCTGCGCGCCAACCCGCTGTGGTGGCCGGTGATGGCCTACTTCGCCTGGACCTTCATCGTGCTGGCCATCGGGCAGCACTATCCCGAGACCGGCTCCAACCTCTTCCACGGCATCCGCATCGGCCTCACGATGCTCATGGCGATGGCACTCACGCGCGAGGAAGCCATCTGGGCGCTGCGCGGCTTCCTGCTGGTGGCGGCGCTCAACATCGTGCTGGTCATCGTCTTCTACGCGGTCGGCGGCTTCAACATCTGGTCGCCGCTGCGCGCGGTGGTGATGGAGGTGGGCAACAAGTCGATCAGCAACGCGCTGCTATTCAGCGTGGTGGCTTCCACCGCCGCCGTGTGGGGCATCGCGCAGATCGCCGCCCACAAGCCGCTGCGCGCCGTTCCCGCCTTCGTGCTGATGCTCGGGCTGGGCCTGGTGGTGGCGCTGCCGCTGACCTCGCGCACCTCGGTGCTCGCGCTGCTGCTGGTGGTCCCGGTGGTGTGCATCCATCAGTGGCGCAGCCACCTGAAGATGCTGGTGGGCGCACTGGTGCTGGGTGCCGTGGTGATGGGCGCCGGGCTCTACCAGTTGCCGCAACTGCAGCACAAGGTGGAAGTGGGCGTGCAGGAACTCGAGGAGGCGCAGGCCGGCGCGGTCTTCAAGGGCAGCTGGGCCATCCGCTACTACATGTACCGCGACACCGGCCTCATGATCGCCGACCGCCCGTTCACCGGCTGGGGCATCGGCGGCTGGACCGACCAGTGGCACAAGCGCGGCCCGGCGCTGCTGGCCGACTCGAACATGCCCCACAACGACTTCCTCTGGGTCGGCGCCCAGGGCGGCCTGCCCGCGCTGCTGAGCCTGCTCTTCATCATGGTCGCCGCCGTCTGGCAGGCATGGAAGAGGCCCGACATCGCGGGCCGCTACGCGCTGGCGGCCACGCTGATCGCGCTGATCGCCTCGAGCGTGAACTCGGCCATGCGCGACGCGCAGATCGGCCTGGCGCTGCTGTTCATCGCGATGGTCTACCTGCGGCTCGCGCAGGAGAAGAACGACCCGAATCCGTGGCGCGGACTGCTGTCCTCGCGCCTGAAAGGCCTGGAGAGCCTGGAAAAAGACCCCGCCCGCCCGGCTGCCTGAAGAGGCACCTGGCGGCCGGGGCCGGGTGGTTCAGCCGTGGCTCAGTGCCGCGCCGACACCGCCTCGCCGGCCTTCAGCCGGTACACCGTGCCGCAATACGGGCACTTGGCCTCGCCGGTGCGCGCCACGTCGAGGTACACCTTCGGGTGGCTGTTCCAGAGCTTCATGTCGGCCTTGGGACTGGGGCAGAACACGCCGCCCTGATGATTGAGCTCCTTGGCCAGGAGTTCGACTACTGCATTGGTGGACATGGGGTCGTTCTCTCGTTCTCTCGTTCTCTTCTTCTGCTCAGACTTTCGTGAGCCAGTGGGCGTACTTGGGATTCTTGCCGTTCACGATGTCGAAGAAGGCCGCCTGGATCTTCTCGGTGATCGGGCCGCGCGCGCCGCCGTCGCCGCGGTTGCCGATCTCGATGCGGTCGAGCTCGCGGATCGGCGTGACTTCGGCGGCCGTGCCGGTGAAGAAGGCTTCGTCGGCGACGTAGACCTCGTCGCGCGTGATGCGCTTTTGCACCAGTTCCAGGCCCAGGTCCTTGCACACGTGCAGGATGGTGTTGCGGGTGATGCCGTTGAGCGCGCCGGCCGACAGGTCGGGCGTGTAGACCACGCCGCCCTTGACCACGAAGATGTTCTCGCCCGCGCCTTCGGACACGAAGCCGCTCGCGTCGAGCAGCAGTGCCTCGTCGTAGCCGTCGTCCAGCGCTTCCATGTTGGCCAGGATCGAGTTGGTGTAGTTGCTCACCGTCTTGGCCTGCGTCATCGTGATGTTGACGTGGTGGCGGGTGTAGCTCGAAGTCTTCACGCGGATGCCGCGCTTCATGCCCTCTTCGCCCAGGTAGGCGCCCCAGGACCAGGCCGCGACCATGGCGTGCACCTTGTTGCCCTTGGGGCTCACGCCCAGCTTCTCGGAGCCGATCCAGATGAGGGGCCGCAGGTAGCAACTCTCGAGCTTGTTCTCGCGCACCACCTGCTTCTGGGCCTCGTTGAGCTGCTCCTGGGTGAAGGGGATCTTCATGCGCAGGATCTTGGCGCTGTTGAACAGGCGCTCGGTGTGCTCCGCCAGGCGGAAGATCGCGGTGCTGCCGTCGGCCGTCTTGTAGGCGCGCACGCCCTCGAAGGCGCCGCAGCCGTAGTGCAGCGTGTGGCTCAGCACGTGGATCTTGGCGTCGCGCCAGTCCACGAGTTCGCCGTCCATCCAGATCTTGCCGTCACGGTCGTCCAGCGAGGGGGGGATCGAGCTCATTTCCTGATTCCTTTGGGATCGGTGTGGGGGTGCGACAGGAAGGGAAGTCGCAAAAGCTTGCGATTTTACGGCGCCGGGCCGAAGGGCCTGCCCGACAATGGCCGGCTGTCCAAACCGTTGGAAAAAGGGTTTCCGTGTCCGTATTCAAGAACGTCATCGTCTATCGCATCGAACCCGCCTGGTCCCAGACACTGGCCGAGGCGGAGGAAGGCCTGGGCAGGCAGCGCTTCGAGCCCTGCGGCCCCTCGCAGGAAAAGTCCGCCGGCTGGATCGAGCCGCGCGGCGAGGCCAACGGCCCGCTGGTGGAGTCCATCGACGGCCAGTGGCTGGTCGAATACATGATCGAAAGCAAGCAGGTGCCCGGCTCGGTGGTTCGCCGCAAGGTCGACGAGCGCTGCGCCCACATCGAGGCCACCACCGGCCGCAAGCCCGGCAAGAAGGAAAAGAAGGAGCTCAAGGAAGACATCACCCTCGAGCTGCTGCCCATGGCCTTCACCCGCAGCGCGCGCGTGACGGTGTGGATCGACAAGGCCGAGAACCGCCTGGTGATCAACACCGGCAACGCCTCTCGCGCCGACGAAGTGGTCACCAGCCTCGTGAAGTCGCTCGACGGCTTCGCGGTGGCGCTCATCAACACCCAGGTCGAGCCCGCCGCCGCCATGGCCAACTGGCTGCTCACGCAAGAGCCGCCGGCCGGCTTCACCATCGACCGCGAGTGCGAGCTCAAGGCCAGCGACGACTCCAAGGCCGTGGTGCGCTACGCCAAGCATCCGCTGGACATCGACGAGGTCAAGCAACACATCACCGACGGCAAGCGCCCCACCCGCCTCGCGCTGACCTGGGACGACCGCGTGTCCTTCGAGCTCACGCACGGCCTGCTGATCCGCAAGATCGCCTTCCTCGAAGGCACGGGCGACGGCGCGGCGGGCGGCAAGAAGGAAGACAACTTCGACGCCGACGTGGCCATCGCCACCGGCGAGCTGGGCCAGCTGGTGCCGGCACTGCTCGACGCGCTGGGCGGCGAAGCGGCCTTTTCCGCAGCGCCGCAGGACGAAGCGCCCAAGCCTGTTGCCACCCAGTCCGAGGCTACGGCAGGGGCCGAAACGGAAGACGCGCCGTTCTGAGGCCGTCAGGAACACGGACAACCGAACGCAGAAGAAATACAAAAACTACGCAAAGGTCGCAAAAGAAACCAAGGAAAAAATTTCTGGTTTTCCTTTCGCGACCTTTGCGAAACCTTCGCGTCCTCTGCGTCCGGCTGCCCACTCCCGCATTTCCAGCAGCTTGCGATCAGGCCACCAGATAGGTCTGCGCCAGTCGCACCCAACAGGCGGCCCCAAGCGGCAGCACTTCGTCGTTGAAGTCGTAGCCGGGGTTGTGGACCATGCAGCCGCCGAATTCGCCCTCGCCGTTGCCCAGCAGCAGGTAGCAGCCCGGCAGTTCGGAGAGCATCCAGGCGAAGTCCTCGCTGCCCGAGAAGCCCTTGGGCGCCTGCGTGACGACGTTCTCCTCGCCTACCAGTTCGGCGCACACTTTCGCCGCAAGCTCGGTCTCGGCGGCGGTGTTGACCACCGGGGGCACGAGCTGGCGGTAGTCGATCTCGGCTTCCACGCCGTGCGCCTGCGCGGTGAGGCTCACGATCTCGCGGATGCGCTGCTCGACCAGCGCGCGCGTCTCGGGCCGTGCCGCGCGCACGTTCAGGCCCAGCGACACCGACTGCGGGATCACGTTGTGCGTGGCGCCGCCGCGGATGAAGCCGACCGACACCACCGCCGTGTCGTCCGGCGCCACGTTGCGCGCCACCACCGTCTGCAGAGCCGTCACCACCGCCGCGGCTGCCGCGACCGGATCGCGCGCGCGGTGCGGCATGGCGCCGTGCCCGCCCACGCCCTTGATGGTGACGTCGGCCACGTCGGACGACAGCGTGACCGGGCCTTCGATCGCCATCATCGTGCCCACCGGCACGCCCGGCGCGTTGTGCAGCGCGTACACCGCATCGCAGGGGAAGCGCTCGAACAGGCCGTCCTCGATCATCGCGCGCGCGCCGCAGAGGTTTTCTTCGTCGGGCTGGAAGATCAGGTTCAGCGTGCCGTCGAAGTCGCGCGCCTTCGCCAGCGCCTTGGCGGCCGCCAGCAGGATGGCCGTGTGGCCGTCGTGCCCGCAGGCGTGCATGCGCCCCGCGTTGCGGCTCGCGTACGGCAGGCCGGTGGCCTCGGTGATGGGCAGCGCGTCCATGTCGGCGCGGATGCCCAGGCGGCGCGTGCCGCTGCCGAGCCTGAGCTGCGCCACGATGCCGGTGCGGCCAATGCCGGTGTGCACCTCGTAGCCCCAGCTGCGCAGCAGGTTCGCGACCAGCTCGCTGGTGGCGTTCACCTCGAAACCGAGCTCGGGGTTGGCGTGGATCTGCCTGCGGATGTCGACGAAGGCCTGGGTGTCGACGTCGGCCGGCGGCAGCAGGCGCGACAGGAGCTTGGTGGTCTGGGGGCTGAGTTGGCGGGTCATCTGGGAAATCTGTTCCTTTCGTCGTCTGCGGATGGCGTTCAGGCCGCCTTGCGTTCGCGCAGACTCGGCAGCGCGCCGAGGCTCAGCACGCCGCAGACCATCATGTAGAAGGCAGGCGACATCGGGTTGCCGGTCTTCGCGAGCAGCCAGGTCACGATGAACTGCGAGGAACCGCCGAACACCGTCACGCCCACGCTGTAGATCACCGAGATGCCGCTGGCACGCACGCCGGCTGGCAGCATCTCCAGCAGCATCAGGAACATGGGCGTGGTGCCGATGTTCACGCTCGCGGTGAGCAGCGCAGACAGCGCCAGCACCAGCGGCACGCTCGGGTACTGGCCGATGAGCCAGAACACCGGGTACACCGCGATCACGCTGAAGAGCAGCGAGCCGATCACCAGCGGCTTGCGGTTAGGCAAGCGGTCCGCGAGCCGTCCCGCGACCAGCGACACCACGAACAGCGTGATGCCCGTGACGCAGCCCGACAGCAGCGACAGCGACGGCGGCATGTGCAGCACGCGGATCATGTAGGTGGGCATGAAGAACACCACGAGGTACATCGTGGCCGTGCCGGCGGTGGTGGCCAGGATGCCCTTGAGCACCAGTCCGCCGTGCTCGCGCAGCAGCCGGCCGATGGGACTGGACTCGTGGCTCTCGGCGACGTGCGTCTCTTCCAGGTGCGCGCGGATGTAGAGCCCCACCGGCGCGATCAGCAGCCCGAGCAGGAACGGCAGGCGCCAGCCCCAGCTCTCCAGCGAGGCTTGCGGCAACGCGGCATACAGCGCGGCGCCGGTGAGCGCGCCCAGCAATGCCGAAACGCCCTGGCTCGCAAGCTGCCAGCTCACGCGAAAGCCCCGGCCCTTCACGCCGCCCGCTTCCATCAGCATCGACGTGGCGGCCCCCACCTCGCCGCCGAGCGAGAAGCCCTGCAGCAGCCGGCCCAGCACGATCATCAGCGAGCCGAAGACGCCAGCCGACGCATAGGTGGGCGCGAAGGCGATGCACAGCGTGCCCAGCACCATGAGCCCGATGGTCAGCGTCATCGCCGCCTTGCGGCCCTTGCGGTCGGCGTAGTTGCCGATGATCACGCCGCCCAGCGGACGCATCACGAAGCCGATGCCGAAGGTGGCCACCGCCAGCAGCAGCGAGCCGTAGGGGCTGTCGGAGGGAAAGAACAGCTTGCCGATCAGCAGCGCGAAGAAGCTGTAGACGGTGAAGTCGTACATCTCCAGCGCATTGCCCAGCGAACAGGCGGCGATCAGGCGGAACTGGCTCTGCTTCTTTCCCTTGCCATGCTGCACCACGGCAGCCGGTGAAGAGGCCCCGATCGGGCTTGCGGGCAATGCGGCTTCGCTCATCTAATGTCACTCCACGTACAGGTTGCGAGGGGGCGTGCATCGACTGCGGGCCCGTTCGCGGCGGAGTATTCAGGCAAAGCGCTGCGGCGAAGAATCACAAATTTTCATGCTGATAACCAAACGGCATCCCCGTCATAAACAGGCGCCGGAGGCCATCGGGACAACCCCCAAGAGGCCTCTTTCCGGGAGCGGCGCACCACGATGAAGCTGCAACAGTTGCGCGTACTGCTGGCCGTGGCGCAGCACGGCAGCATCCACGAGGCCTCGCGCAGCCTGCACACCACCCAGCCTGCGCTGTCGAAGACCATCTCGGAGCTGGAGCGCGAACTCGGCGTGACGCTGATGTCGCGCTCCACGCGCGGCGTGAGCCTCACGGCCTACGGCACGGCGCTGGTCAAGCGCGCGAGCGTGGTCGAGCAGGAGCTGCGCCACGCGCTGGAAGACATCGAGGCGATACGCGGGCACGACGAGGCGCAGCTCAACATCGGCTTCACCGCCGTGGCATCGAGCGGGCCGCTGCCCGATGCGATGGCGTCTTTCCGCAGGCGCTTTCCCAACGTGGCGCTGCGCGGCTTCGAGCTGCGGCCGCAGCAGATCTTCGAGGGCCTGCGCGAAGGCCGGCTCGACCTGGGGATGGTCTCCACCTGCAACGGGCCCGGCACCAACGCATTCCAGTGGGAGCCGCTGTTCTCGGTGGCCATGCACCTGTCGGTGCGCACCGGCCATCCGCTTAGGCGTGTGCGCAGGCTGCAGCCGCTGGTGGACGCCGACTGGCTGGTGCTCGACCCCATCGACGACGCGGGCAGCCCGCTGGTGAGCATGATGAACATGCACGGGCTGGAGATGCCCAGGCGCATGGTGCACAGCGCCTCGAACCTGCTGGGCCTGCAGCTGGCCACGCAGACCGACCTGATCAGCATGTGGTCGGACTTCGTGTTCCACGGCGCGGGGCCGCTGCGGCTGCAGCCCCATCTGCTGGAGAAGCTGCCGATCACGGACGAACTGCCGGACTTCGACGTGTTCCTGGTCTACCGCTCGGCCGACCTGATGACGCACGCATGCGCCGAATTCGCGAAGGAGGCGCGCCACCAGGCGAAGGCCAATCCGCCGTGGCGGCAGCCCCGGCGCAAGGGGAGTGCGTCCTAGGCTGCGCTGTCTTCGTCGGCCGGCGTCTCGGGCCGCGTCATCGTCCAGCTCTGCAGCTTGCCGCCGTTGAACACGGTATCGACATACGAGCCGCCGCCGTCGGTCCAGCGGTAGTGCTCGGGCTGCTCGTCCTTGGGCGAGCGCAGTTCGCCGAGGGCGCGCGTCATCGCGATCACATGCATCAGCGTCACGCCCGGCTTGAGCTTGGCGTTGAGCATCACCGCGCTGGCCACGTAGCCCACCGGCCGCTCGGCCGCGCGCTTGAGCACCTGCATGGCGCGGTTGAAGTGCAGCAGCAGGAACATCACGATCGCGCCACCGGCCAGGGCGACACCGCCCCACCCGCCAGCGCGCCAGGCCAGCGCCATGACGACGATGGCGCCCACGGGCAGCAGAAAGTTCTTGAAATTCATGGCCTGCATTGTCGCCGCCCGGCACATCGCGGCCGGCAAAGACCTCAGGCCGGGCCGCGCAGTCCGATGCAGTTGCCCCAGGGGTCGCGCACCTGGCACATGTACTGCACGCCCTGCGCGTCGTCCAGCCGTAGCGGCCCCCGGTACAGCACAGCACCGGCCGATTCGAAGCGGCGCAGCGCGGCATCGAAGCGGTCGACGCTCCAGTACACGACCGAGCCCGAAGCGCCCGAACCGACCTTCCCGTCGCTCGGCACGATCTCGAGCAGGACCCCTTGCACCGACAGGCATTCGAACACCGGCGTCCCGATGCGGACGCGAACGGCCTCGCCCCCGAATGCCGCTTCGTACCAGCGCAGCGCCGCCTCCACGTCAGCGACATGGACCATGACGGCGGCAATCGGGAACGGCATCGGCTTCATTCGGCGAACGGTTGGTAGGGGCGTGATTGTGCCGGCCCATCCGCAGCGATCGCGGTAGCGGCCGTGGCTACCGCCGGGCGCGCAAGGCGGTACTCGCAGCGAAAGGCACGTACGGCGGCGGCGAGAGGCGGCACATTTCGCCGCACGGGCATCCGCCCGGGCCACCGAAAAGCGTATGACCATTCCGCGCTCCGTCACATTCGTTCGTCTCACCCTCGCCGCCACGCTCACGGCCGCCGCGCTCAGCGGCTGCTACGTCGTGCCGCTCGGGCAACCCGCTCCCTCGGCGCCGCCTTCGCAGGCTTACGCCGTCGCGCCGGGCCCGGTCGCACAGACCTTCAACGCGCGGCTGTACCCGTCGAATGCCGAGGCCTCGCGCTACGGCGTCGTCTCCGGCACGGTGACCAACGACATGAACGGCCGCGGCCACTTCAACGCACAGATCGGCGGCGAACAATTTCAGGGAGAGGCAACCCGGGTCGCCGGCTCGCGTGCCAACGGCGTGGCGAACGCCACGGGCAGCCGCGGCGGCAACCTGAGTTGCCAGTATTCGATGAACTCGGCCACGCTGGGTAGCGGCCAATGCGTGCTCAACAGCGGACCGGCGTTCACGATGCACATCGGGGGATAGGGAGGGTAGGCCCGGCGCGACAGCGTGCGCGCCGGGTCATTTTTTCCCGGTTTCAGTCGAGGCGGCGGACGACGTCCATCGCCTCCTCGATGCGGTCCACCGCGTGGATCGTCAGCCCTTCGATTTCCTTCGCGCCCTTTCGCGGCGCGTTCGCCTTGGGCACCACCGCCACGCTGAAACCCAGCTTGGCGGCCTCGCGCAGGCGCTCCTGCCCGCGCGGCGCGGGGCGCACCTCGCCGGCCAGGCCCACTTCGCCGAAGGCGATGAAGCCCTTGGGCATGGGCTTGCCGCGCAGGCTGGAGGTGATGGCCAGCATCACGGCCAGGTCGGCCGCGGGCTCGCTGATGCGCACGCCGCCCACCGCGTTCACGAACACGTCCTGGTCCATGCATGCCACGCCGGCGTGGCGGTGCAGCACCGCCAGCAGCATCGCGAGGCGGTCGCGGTCCAGGCCCACCGAGAGGCGGCGCGGGCTCGGCCCGCCGTTGTCGACCAGCGCCTGGATTTCCACCAGCATCGGCCGCGTGCCTTCGAGCGTGACGAGCACCACGCTGCCGGGCACGGGCTCGGCATGCTGGCTCAGGAAGATCGCGCTCGGGTTGGTCACGCCCTTCAGGCCGCGCTCGGTCATGGCGAACACGCCGATCTCGTTGACCGCGCCGAAGCGGTTCTTGATGGCGCGCACGAGGCGGAAGCTCGAATGCGTGTCGCCCTCGAAGTACAGCACCGTGTCGACCATGTGCTCCAGCACGCGCGGACCGGCGAGCGCGCCCTCCTTCGTGACGTGGCCCACCAGCACCACCGCCGTGCCGCTGGTCTTGGCGAAGCGCGTGAGGTGCGCCGCGCATTCGCGCACCTGCGCGACGGAACCGGGCGCCGAGGTGAGCTGGTCGGAGTACACGGTCTGGATCGAGTCGATCACCGCGATGGCCGGGCGCGTGGCGTCGAGCGTGGCGATGATCTTCTCGAGCTGGATCTCCGCCAGCACCTGCACCTGCGAGTGGTCCAGGCCCAGCCGCCGGGAGCGCAGCGCCACCTGCGAGCCGCTTTCCTCGCCGGTGACGTAGAGCGCGTTCTGCCCGGCGTGCTGCAGCGCGTCGACCGCCTGCAGCAGCAGCGTCGACTTGCCGATGCCCGGGTCGCCGCCGATCAGCGTGACGCCGCCGGAGACGATGCCGCCGCCCAGCACGCGGTCGAGCTCGTCGATGCCGGTGGGCGTGCGCGCGACGTCGGTCGCCTCGATCTCGGAGAGCGTCGCGAGCTCCGATGCGCCCGCGAGCGACGCGAACTGGGTGCCGAAGCGGTTGTTGGCGGGCCCGCTGCCGGCGCCCGCGACCTGCTCGACGAGCGTGTTCCATGCGCCGCAGCTGGGGCATTTGCCCAGCCACTTCGGGCTGGTGCCGCCGCATTCGCTGCAGACGAAAAGTGATTTGTCCTTGGCCATCCTTCGAGTTTAGGTGGCCGGGCGATGCTGCTTCTTCAGTCGTTGGCCTGGAAGTTCACCGCCTTCATGATCGCCGCCCATCTCGCGGTGTCCTCGCGCATGGTCTTCAGCAGCGCCTCGGGGCCATCGCCGACCGGGTACATGCCGTTCTGCAGCAGCTGCTGGCGCACCTCGCGGGAATTCACCGCGCGCGTGAACTCGGCGCGCAGCTGGTCGACCACAGGCTTGGGCGTCTTCAGCGGCGCGTAGTAGGCGAACCAGGCGGTCGCCACCACGTCCTTCAGGCCGCTCTCCACGAAAGTGGGCAGGCTGGGCATCAGCGGCGAGCGCTTCTCGCCGCTGGTGGCGATGACCTTCACGCGGCCGGTGGGCAACAGCTGCAGCGCGCCGCCGACGGTGTCGAAGTAGGCGGGAACGATGCCGCCCATCACGTCCTGGCGCGCCGGCGTGGAGCCGCGATAGGGCACGTGCACCATCGACAGCCCCGCCGATCGGTTGAGCATCTCGCCGAGAAAGTGCGAGGGCGTGCCCGCACCGTACGACGCGAAGCTCACGCCGCCGGGCTGCTTTTTGGCCCAGGCGATGAATTCGGCGACCGTGTTGGCCGGCACGTCCTTGTGCACCACCAGCGCGAGCTCGAAGCGGGCCGCGTTGATGATCGGCTGGAAATCCTTGACCGGGTCGTAGGTCAGGTTCCTGTAGGCGCTCGGGAACATGGTCATCATGCTCGCGGTGCCCAGCAGCAGCGTGTGGCCGTCGGGCGCGGCGGTCTTCACCACGTCGACCGCGATGCGCCCGGCGGCGCCGGAGCGGTTGTCCACGATGAGCGGGCCGAGCGACTCGCGCACTTCCTGCGCGATGGCGCGGGTGAGCACGTCCTGCGTGCCGCCGGCGGGCACGCCGATCAGCACGCGGATGGGGGTGCCGCGCTGGATGGCCTGCTGCTGGGCCTGCACCGCGGCGGCCATCGGCGCGAGGGCCATGCCGCCGAGCGCGGCCAGCACGCGGCGGCGCCTGTGAAGATGCAGGAACTGCGGGTCTGTCGTCATCTGTCTTGTCTCCGTTGCTTGCTGTCTGCGCAGCGCGATGGGTCGCGGCCACTGTAGAGCGCCGACAATTGGTTCATCTAATCAATCATTGCCCGGGCAAACCCTATGCCGATGCAAGCGCAGCCCCGCACGCTCGACGACCTGCTGCTCTACCGCACCAGCCGGCTGCTGTCGGTCGCGGGCAGCATGGTCATCCGGCTGTGCGAGGGGCGCTTCGGCATCACGCGGCGCGAATGGCGGCTCATCGCCACGCTCGCGGGGCACGGCGCGCTGGGCTCGTCGCAACTGGCGGAGCACGCGCAGCTCGACCGGGCGCGTACGTCGCGCGCCGTGAGCTCGCTGGTCGAGAAGGATCTGATCTCGCGCGAGCAGCCCGCGGGCGACCGGCGCCATGTGCTCCTGCGACTGACCGCGCGAGGCACGAAGCTGCATGCGGAGCTTTATCCGCTGGTCTGCGCGATCAACACCGAGCTGCTGGGTGCGCTGAAGACCGACGAAGTGACGCTGCTCGACGACATGCTGCAGCGCCTGCATGCGCGCGGCGAGGCGATGGTGGCTGCCGCAGCCGACCTGCCCAAGGCCGACCGGCGCCGCCGTGAAGCACCCGCCGCGCGCTGAAGCGCACCGCACGGCGTATCCGTGCATACCCTAGGTTTGCGAATCGACCCGGCAATCGGCTAGGAAAGCCGCGACGATTCATTTAACATGTTAAGTAATTTCGGAAGAGACAAGCTTTGAGCACCACATTCACTCATCGCAACCTGCCGCGCCTGCTGCTGCAGGCACGCGAGGCCGTGATGGCCCACACGCGGCCCAGCCTGCGGGAGCACGCCCTGTCCGACCAGCAATGGCGCGTGCTGCGCGTGCTGGGCGAGCACGGCGCGGTCGACACCGGCCGCGTGGCGCGCGAGGCCTTCATCCTCGGGCCCAGCCTCACCGGCGTGCTCGCGCGCATGGAGCGCGACAACCTCATCACCCGCGCGCGCGATCCGGCCGACCAGCGCCGCACCGTGGTCGAGGCCACGCCGCACGGCATGAAGCTGGTGAAGCGGCTGGGCAGCAGCATCGAGGCCCACTACGACTGGATGGAACAGTCCCTCGGCAAGGCCAAGCTCGCGCAGCTCTACGGGCTGCTCGACGAACTCATCGCACTGGAGCAACCCTCGCCATGAGCAGCACTCCCCATTTCCTACCCACGGGCACGGTGTACGGCACCCTGCTCAACTTCCGCGCGGAGGTGGAGGCACTCGCGCCGCAGATGACGCAGCCGCCCTACAAGGCACCGCCGAAGGCGCCCGTGCTCTACGTGAAGACGGCCAACACATGGAGCCCGCACGGCAGCGCCATCACGGTGCCGGCCGGTGTACCCGAGGTCGAAGTCGGCGCAAGCATCGGCATGGTGATCGGCGCCGAGGGCGACGTCGAAGGCTTCGTGCTGATGAACGACCTGTCGATTCCCCACGCGAGCTTCTTCCGCCCGCCGGTCAAGTTCAAGTGCGTCGACGGCTTCCTCGGCATCGGCCCCGTGCTGCGCGACGCGCAGGAAGTGGCCGACCCGGCCAACTTCCGGGCCGAGGTGCGCATCAACGGCGAGCTCAGGCAGTCGCTCGACTTCTCGCAGCTCGTGCGCCCCGCGCGGCAGCTGCTCGCCGACGTCGGCGAATTCATGACGCTCGCGCACGGCGACGTGCTGATGCTCGGCTGCGGCGCCGGCCGTCCGCTGGCCCGCGCGGGCGACCGCATCGACATCTCCGCGCCGGGCTTCGAGACCCTGAGCAACACGCTGGTGAAGGAAGCCACGGCATGAAGCACGCACGCGTCATCTTCGAAGGCCGCGAGCACACCGGCACGAGCCACGAGTTCAACGGCCAGCCCGATGCAGCCGTGCGGCTGGACGACGGCCGCGTCGTGCCGCAGGAGCAGCTCGTGTGGCTGCCGCCGCTCGCGCCGACTGCGCGCCCGCGCACCATCCTCGCGCTGGGCCTCAACTACGCCGACCACGCCAAGGAACTCGAATTCAAGGCGCCCGAGGAGCCGCTGGTGTTCGTCAAGGGCCAGAGCGCGCTCATCGGCCATCGCCAGCACACGCGGCGCCCGGCCGGCGTGCAGTTCATGCACTACGAGTGCGAGCTCGCCATCGTGGTCGGCAAGACCGCGAGGAACGTGAAGCGCGACGACGCCTACGACTTCATCGGCGGCTACACCGTGGCCAACGACTACGCTATCCGCGACTACCTGGAGAACTGGTACCGCCCCAACCTGCGCGTGAAGAACCGCGACACCTGCACGCCGCTGGGCCCGTGGTTCGTGGACGCCGCCGACATCGCCGACCCGATGGCGCTCGCGCTGCGCACCACGGTGAACGGCACCGTCACGCAGGAAGGCAACACGCGCGACATGATCTTCGACGCGCCCTTCCTCATCGAGTACTTCAGCCGCTTCATGACGCTCTCGCCGGGCGACCTGATCCTCACCGGCACGCCCGACGGCGTGGTCGACTGCAAGCCGGGCGACGTGGTCGTCACCGAGATCGAAGGCATCGGCGCGCTGGTCAACACCATCGCGGCGGCCTGAGCCGGCGCGCCGCCGGCCTGCCGCTTCGACACCGCGACGCGCCTTTCTTTCATTGCCACATCCATAACCCGATCAGCGGAGACAACACGACATGATCACCGGCAGAAAGCTCCTCCAGTTCACCGCCGCCGCCCTGGCGCTGGCCGTCTCGGCCGCAGCCCTCGCGCAGACTGCCTACCCCGCCAAGCCCGTGCGCTGGGTGGTCGGCTACCCGGCCGGCGGCGGTACCGACTTCCTCGCGCGCACCGTGGGCGCGCAGGTCTCGCAGCAGATGGGCCAGCCGGTGCTGGTGGACAACCGCCCCGGCGCGGGCGCGATCATCGCGTCGGAGAACGTGGCGCGTTCGCCGGGCGACGGCTACACCGTGTTCTCGGCCGACAACGGCGTGCTGGTCTACAACCCCGCGCTCTACAAGAAGCTGCCCTACGACGCCGAGAAAGACTTCGCGCTCGTCGGCATGATGGGCCGCTCGCCGCTCATCATCACCGCGGCGCCCAACGCAGGCATCGCCGATGCGAAGGCGCTGCTGGCCGCGCTGAAGGCCTCGCCCGGCAAGTACAGCATCGCGACGCCGGGCACCGGCAGCCCGCACCACCTCGCCTACGAACTGTTCCAGCGCGAGGCCGGCGTGTCGATGCTGCACGTGCCCTACAAGGGCGGCGCCCCCGCGCTGCAGGACCTGATGGGCGGCCAGGTCGCGCTGATGATGCTCGACCTGCCCAGCGGCGTGAGCGCGGTCAAGGCCGGCAAGGTGATCCCGCTGCTGGCCATGTCGGGCGAGCGTGTGCCGCAGCTGCCCAACGTTCCCACGGCCAAGGAGCTCGGCTTCGCCAACGTCGAGGCCTACACATGGCAGGGCCTCGTGACGCCCGCGGCCACGCCCAGGGAAGTGCAGGCGAAGCTGGGCAGCGAACTGCAGAAGGCTATGGCCGACGCCGGCGTGAAGCAGAAGCTCTACGACGCCGGCTGGGAGGCACGCCCCGCCGACGCCACCGAGATGACGCGCTACGCCGAGTCGGAGCGCAGGAAGTGGCAAGCCCTCATCAAGGCGCGCGACATCAAGCTGGACTGACAGATCCGGACCCCTTTTTGGACCTTTTCCCATGCAACAGATCGACCATCTCATCGGCGGCAAGTCCGTCAAGGGCTCGGACTACTTCGAGACCGTCAACCCCGCCACGCAGGAAGTGCTGGCCGAAGTCGCCTCGGGTGGCGAGGCCGAGGTCAACGCCGCCGTCGCCGCGGCCAAGGAAGCCTTTCCCAAGTGGGCCGGCATGCCCGCGCCCGAGCGCGCGAAGCTGATCCGCAAGCTCGGCGACCTGATCGCCAAGAACGTGCCCGAGATCGCACAGACCGAGACCAACGACTGCGGCCAGGTCATCGCGCAGACCGGCAAGCAGCTGGTGCCGCGCGCGGCCGACAACTTCTACTACTTCGCGGAAATGTGCACGCGCGTGGACGGCCACACCTACCCCACGCCCACGCACCTGAACTACACGCTGTTCCATCCGGTGGGCGTCTGCGCACTCATCAGCCCGTGGAACGTGCCCTTCATGACGGCCACCTGGAAGGTCGCGCCCTGCCTGGCCTTCGGCAACACCGCCGTGCTGAAGATGAGCGAGCTCTCGCCGCTGACGGCTGCGCGCCTGGGCGAACTGGCGCTGGAAGCCGGCATTCCGCCGGGCGTGCTGAACCTGGTGCACGGCTACGGCAAGGAAGCCGGCGAGCCGCTGGTGGCGCATCCCGACGTGCGAGCCATCTCGTTCACCGGCTCCACCGCCACCGGCAACCGCATCGTGAAGAGCGCGGGCCTGAAGAAGTTCAGCATGGAGCTCGGCGGCAAGAGCCCCTTCGTGATCTTCGAGGACGCCGACCTCGACCGCGCGCTCGACGCGGCCGTGTTCATGATCTTCAGCAACAACGGCGAGCGCTGCACCGCAGGCTCGCGCATCCTGGTGCAGCAGTCGATCTACGCCGACTTCGCCGCGAAGTTCGCCGAGCGCGCGAAGCGCATCACCGTGGGCGACCCGCTGGACGAGAAGACCATCGTCGGCCCGATGATCTCGCAGGCCCACCTGGCCAAGGTGCGCAGCTACATCGAGCTGGGCCCGAAGGAAGGCGCGACGCTGCTGTGCGGCGGGCTGGAAGCGCCCTCGAACCTGCCCGAGCGCGTGAAGAAGGGCAACTACGTGGCGCCCACCGTGTTCGCCGACGTGGACAACCGCATGAAGATCGCGCAGGACGAGATCTTCGGCCCCGTCGCCTGCCTCATTCCGTTCAGGGACGAGGCGCACGCCATCGAGCTGGCCAACGACATCCAGTACGGCCTCAGCAGCTACGTGTGGACCGAGAACATCGGCAAGGCGCACCGCGTGGCCGCCGCAGTAGAGGCCGGCATGTGCTTCGTCAACAGCCAGAACGTGCGCGACCTGCGCCAGCCATTCGGCGGCACCAAGGCCTCGGGCACCGGCCGCGAAGGCGGCACCTGGAGCTACGAAGTGTTCTGCGAGCCGAAGAACGTGGCGGTGTCGCTGGGCTCGCATCACATTCCTCACTGGGGCGTGGCGTGAGCATGCAACGCCGCGCGCTGCTGCAGGGCGCCGCCGCCCTCGCAGCCCTGCCCTCGCTCGCACGCGCGCAGGGCACATGGCCCGCCAGGCCGATCCGCGTGATCGTGCCCTTCACACCCGGCGGCACCACCGACTTCGTCGCGCGCCTCGTCGGCACGGAGCTTTCGAAAACGCTGGGCCAGCCGGTGATAGTCGACAACAAGCCCGGCGCGGGCACGGTGATCGGCGTCGATGCCGCTGCCAAGGCAGCGCCCGACGGCTACACCTTCGTCTGCGTGGCCAACAGCTTCACGGCCAACCAGACGCTGATCCGCAAGCTGCCCTACGACACGCTGAAGGACCTGCGCCCGGTCGCGCTCATGGGCATGTCGGAGCACGTGCTGGCCACGCACCCCAACAGCGGCCTGAAGACGCTGGCCGACCTGCGCAATGCCGCCAAGGCGAAGCCCGGCACGCTGAGCTTCGCATCCTTCGGCAACGGCACCTCGGCCCATCTCTCGGGCGAGATGCTCAGGCTGCAGATGGGCCTGGACATCGTGCACGTGCCCTACAAGGGCCAGGGCCCCGCGCTCACCGACCTGCTCGGCGGGCAGGTGACGATGATGTTCGGCAACTGGCCCGAGTTCCGAGGCCACATCCAGAGCGGCAAGCTGGTGGCGCTGGGCATGGCGACCGCGCAGCGCTCGCAGTACGCGAGCGCCATACCCACACTGGCCGAACAGGGCGTGCCCATCGAGTCCAATTCGTGGAACGGCCTGCTGGCGCCCGCCGGTACGCCCGACGCCATCGTGCAGCGCATGAACGCCGAGGTGAACCGCGCGCTCGCGAGCCCTGTGGTGACCGAGGCCTTCCAGAAGGGAGGCATCGCGTCGCTGTCGGGCACGCCCGAGCGCTTCGCGGCCTTCATCCAGAGCGAGATCGCGAAGTACGCCGAGGTGATCCGCAAGGCCAACATCCAGATCGAGGGCTGAACCATGAGCCTCTATGCGATGCAGAAATTCCTCTTCGCGCTCAACCGCGAGCCCGAGGTGCAGCGCCGCTATGCCGAAGGCGGCGAAACGCGCGCGGCGCTGCTGGGCGCCTACGACTTCACCGAGGAGGAACGCGAGGCCATCGACGCCGGCGACATCGGCAAGCTCTACGTGCTCGGCTGCAACGGGCAGCTGCTGATGCACTTCGCGCCGCTGCTGGGCCTTCCGTGGGCCGACTACCTCGAAGCCATGCGCGAGGGCGTGCGCAAGTACGGTCCCGTGCGCGCCGGCATCTACGCAATGACGACAGGCACAGACGAAAAGGTGGCGGGCGTATGAGTCTCGTATTCGCAGGCGTGTGCAGCCACGCCCCCGGCATCACCGGCCGCGCGCACCTGGCCGACCCGGCCGTGAAGGACGATTTCCACGCGCAGTTCCATCGTTTCGGCGAGGCGATGCGCGCGACGAAGCCCGACGCGGTGATCGTGATCGCCGCCGAGCACTTCGCGAACTTCTTCATGAACAACATGCCGGCCTATGCGATCGGCATGGCCGACAGCTACGAAGGCCCTATCGAAGACCCGAAGTGGCTGGGCATCGAGAAGCACCGCATTCCCGGCGACGCCGCGCTCTCGCAGCGGCTGATCCGCGAAGTTATGCAGACGGTGGACGTGGCCTACGCGGAGGAATGGAAGTTCGACCACGGCATCATGGTGCCGCTGAACTTCCTCACGCCGGAGTTCGACACCAAGGTCATCCCCGTGAACATCAACTGCCAGGGCCCGCCGCTCACGCCGCTGCACCGCGCCTGGGCCTTCGGCGAGGCCTTGCGCCGCGCCTGCGACAAGGTGCCCGAGCGCATAGCGCTGGTGGGCACGGGC
Source organism: Variovorax sp. 278MFTsu5.1 (assembly GCF_048305045.1). Lineage (NCBI taxonomy): Bacteria > Pseudomonadati > Pseudomonadota > Betaproteobacteria > Burkholderiales > Comamonadaceae > Variovorax > Variovorax sp. 278MFTsu5.1. Next base: position 393,860 of record NZ_CP157622.1, on the reverse strand, counting down.
GGCATCTCGCACTGGCCGGCCACGCCCGATTCGGGCAAGGTCAACGCCGAGTGGGACGCCGAGTTCATGCGCCGCTGGTGCGCCAACGACCGCGGCGCCCTGCTCTCGCAGGACGACTACGGCGACGAGGCCACCTACCGCGAGGCGGGCCAGGGCGGCTTCGAGATCCGCACCTTCATCAGCGTGGCAGCGGCCGCGCGCGGCAAGGGCGAGATCTTCCACATGAAGGCGATCCCGATCTTCGCGGTGACCTGCACGGCCGCCGTGATGTCCGTCGAATGAAAGAGCAAAGACGATGCCGCACCTGGTGATCCTCTACACGCCGAACATCGAGGCCGAGACCGACATGCAGGCCCTGTGCCGCTCGCTGGCCGACACCATGCTCGCGCAGCGCGACGAAGCGGACAAGCCGGCGTACCCCACCGGCGGCACGCGCGTGCTGGCCTACCCCGCCGCGCACTACGCGGTGGCCGACGGCAAGGCCGACTACGCCTTCGTGTACCTCAACCTGCGCATGGCCGCGGGGCGCTCGGAGGCCGTGAAGAAGAGGGCCGGCGACGACCTGCTGGCGGCCGTGCGCGCACACTTCGCGCCGATCTTCGACAAGCGCCACATCGGCATCACCCTGCAGATCGACGAAAGCCCCGGGCAGGTGTACGACGGCAAGCACAGCAACCTGCATCCGCTGTTCAACAAGAGCTGAACGACGACAAGAGAAAAACGGACCCACATGCTCTCCCAAGCCACCATCGCCCAACTGGCCGCCGAGCTGCACGAAAGCGAGAAGTCGCGCGTGCAGGTCGAGCACTTCTCCAAGCGCTTTCCCGAGATGACCATCGAGGACGGCTACGCCATCTCGCGCGAGTGGGTCAAGACCAAGATCGCCGAGGGCCGCACCGTCAAGGGCCACAAGATCGGCCTCACCTCGCGCGCCATGCAGCAGTCCAGCCAGATCGACGAGCCCGACTACGGCACGCTGCTGGACGACATGTTCTTCGAGCAGGGCGGCGACATCCCCTTCAACCGCTTCATCGCGCCGCGCATCGAGGTCGAGCTGGCCTTCATCCTCGGCAGGAAGCTGCAGGGCCCGAACGTGACCATGTTCGACGTGCTCGCCGCCACCGACTACGTGGTGCCCGCCATCGAGATCATCGACGCGCGCATCGAGCAGTTCGACCGCCACACGAAGGCGCCGCGCAAGGTGTTCGACACCATCTCCGACAACGCGGCCAACGCCGGCATCGTGATGGGCGGACGCCCCGTGAAGCCCGACGCGGTGGACCTGCGCTGGGTGAGCGCGCTGCTGTTCAAGAACGGCGTGATCGAGGAATCGGGCGTGGCCGCCGCCGTGCTCAACCACCCGGCCACCGGCGTGGCCTGGCTCGCGAACAAGCTCGCGCCGTGGGACGAGTGCCTGGAGGCCGGCGAGGTGGTGCTGGGCGGCTCGTTCACGCGGCCCACGACGGCCGTGCCCGGCGACACCTTCCACGCCGACTACGGCCCGCTGGGCTCGATTTCCTTCCGCTTCGTCTGAACGAACACCATGCACACACCCATCAACACCTTCAAGCAGGCCCTCGCGGCCGGCAAGCCCCAGATCGGCCTGTGGGTCGGGCTGGCCGACGGCTACGCGGCCGAGATCCTGGCTGGCATCGGCTACGACTGGCTGCTGGTCGACGGAGAGCACGCGCCCAACGACGTGCGCTCGGTGCTCGGTCAGCTGCAGGGCATCTCCAGCGCATGGTCGGCGCAGGCCGAGGCCGAGCGCTCGCATCCCGTCGTGCGCATTCCGGTGGGCGACACCACGCTGATCAAGCAGTACCTCGACATCGGCGCGCAAACGCTGCTGGTGCCCATGGTCGACACCGCCGAGCAGGCCGCGCGGCTGGTGCAGGGCATGCGCTATCCGCCCGAAGGCATCCGCGGCATGGGCAGCGCGCTGGCGCGCGCCTCGCGCTGGCAGGCCTACCCCAACTACCTGCACGAAGCCAACGCGCAGACCTGCCTGCTGGTGCAGGCCGAGACGGTGGAGGCGATGAAGAACCTCGACGCCATCGCGGCCACGCCCGGCGTGGACGGCGTGTTCATCGGCCCGGCCGATCTGTCGGCCTCGATGGGCTTCGTGGGCCAGCCCAACCATCCCGAGGTGCAGGCGGTGATCGCCGACGCCATCGAGCGCATCCGCAAGGCCGGCAAGGCGCCGGGCATCCTCTCGACCACCGAGGAACAGGCGCGCAAGTGGCTCGCGGCCGGCGCACTGTTCGTGGCGGTGGGCGTGGACACCATCGTGCTGGCGGCGGCGGCGAAGCAGCTGCTGGCGAAGTACAAGGCAGCGCCGGGCGCGGCCACACCCAACGGTTATTGATCTTCTTCACCCGGGAGCACTCGCCATGCAACGCACCACCCTCGCGGCCCTGGCCGCGGCAGCCACCCTGTTCCTCGCCGCCTGCGCGCCCATGGGCTCCGGCAGGCAGGACGCCACCGCCCAGCAGGAGGCCAACCGCCGTGCGGTGCTCGCCTTCTACGAGAAGGGCCTGAACCAGAAGGACGCCGACGCGGCGCTGCAGTACGTGGGCAACCGCTACGTGCAGCACAACCCGACGGCGGCCGACGGCCCCGAGGGCTTCCGCAAGTTCATCGCCTTCCTGCGCGAGAAGTTCCCGAATTCGCGCAGCGAGATCAAGCGCAGCTTCGTCGACGGCGACTACGTGATCCTGCACGTCAACGCGATTCGCGAGCCGGGCACGCGCGGCAGCGCCATCGTCGACATCTTCAAGCTCGAGAACGGGAAGATCGTCGAGCACTGGGACGTGGTGCAGCCGGTGCCAGAGACCGCCGCGAACAAGAACGGCATGTTCTGACCTCCTCCTGAAACCCAGCCAGCCCCACGCCAGCCGATGACCACGCCGACCGACCCGAACAGCAAGCGCTTCCGCTCCGCCACCATCCGCGAGGGTACGATCCGCGCGACCACCCGCAGCTTCCTGCACGCGCTGGGCCAGGACGACGAGGACATCGCGCGACCGCACGTCGGCGTGTTCCACACGGGCGGCGAGATGAGCCCGTGCAACCTCAACCTGCGCGAGCAGGCGCAGCACGCCAAGACCGGCATCTACGCCGGCGGCGGCACGCCCCACGAGTGCCCGGTGGTGTCGATCAGCGACGGGCTGACGATGGCGCACTCGGGCATGCGCTTCTCGCTGATCTCGCGCGAGCTCATCGCCGACAGCGTGGAAGCCTCCACGCGCGGCCACCAGTGGGACGGCATCTTCGCCATCGGCGCCTGCGACAAGAACCTGCCGGGGCTGATGATGGGCATGGTCCGCTGCAACGTGCCCAGCGTGTTCGTGCACGGCGGCTCGGCGCTGCCGGGCCAGATGCCGGGCCCCGACGGGCAGGACCTGAACGTGGTCGACACCTACGAGACCATCGGCAAGGTGCTGGCCGGCACCGCCACGCACGACGAGCTCGACGCGATGAGCCGCGCCTGCCTGCCCACCGCCGGTGCGTGCGCCGGGCAATTCACGGCCAACACCATGGGCATGGTGTCGGAGGCGCTGGGCCTGGCGCCGATCGGATCGAGCATGGTGCCGGCGGTGTTCAGCGAACGCGCGCCGCTGATGCGCCGTGCCGCGAAGACGCTGATGAAGGCGGTGTTGGGCGACGGCCCTTTGCCGCGCGACATCGTCACGCGCAAGGCGCTCGAGAACGCCTGCGCGGTGGTGTCGGCCACGGGCGGCTCGACGAATGCGGCGCTGCACCTGCCGGCGATCGCGCACGAGGCGGGCATCAAGTTCCATCTGGACGACGTGGCCGAGATCTTCGCGCGCACGCCGCTCGTCGCCGACCTGCGCCCGGGCGGCAAGTACCTGGCGCGCGACGTGTTCTACATCGGCGGCGCGGGCGTCATCCTGCGCACGCTGCTGGAGCAGGGCTTCCTGCACGGCGACGCGCTCACCTTCACCGGACGCACCATGGCCGAGGAGCTGGCCGGCGCGCTGGCGCCCGACGGCCGCGTGGTGCGCGAGGCCGGCAATCCGATCACGCGCGACGGCGGGCTGGCGGTGCTCAAGGGCAACCTCTGCCCGGACGGCGCGCTGCTCAAGACGGCGGGACTCCAGGGCCTGGTGTTTCGCGGCCCGGCGCGCGTCTTCAACTCGGAAGAAGAAGCGCAGACCGCCGTGCAGAACCGCCGCTACGAGGCGGGCGACGTGATCGTGATCCGCAACGAGGGCCCGAAAGGCAGCCCCGGCATGCGCGAGATGCTGGGCATCACCGCCCTGCTCTACGGCCAGGGCATGGGCGACAAGGTGGCGCTGCTGACCGACGGGCGCTTCTCGGGCGCCACGCGCGGCCTGTGCATCGGCTACGCGGGCCCCGAGGCAGCGGACGGCGGCCCGATCGCGGCGCTGCGCGACGGCGACATGGTGTCCATCGACGCACGGGCGGAAGCGCGCTCCATCACGGTCGACCTGACGGCCGGGGAAATCGCGTCGCGGCTTGCCGGACGTGAGGTAAACGCGGGGGTCGCGCGCGGCGGCCTGCTGGAAAAATATGCGCTCACCGTGCGCCCTGCCCACCAGGGCGCCGTGACCCACTCGGGCGCGGTCACCTGGCTGCGCGACGAGTCTTGATCGAACCCTCCACAACCACAGTCCGGAGAGAGACACCATGAGCTTCACGCGCCGCCAGATCCTGCAGACCACCAGCGCATCCGCCTTGCTGGCAAGCATCGGCCAGAACGTCTTCGCGCAGGCGACGACGAACATCGAGACCGCCACCATCGTCACCGGCTTCGCGGCCGGCGGCACTTCCGACACCACCTGCCGGCGCCTGGCGACCAAGCTCGGCGGCGACTACGCGAAGACGGTGGTGGTGGAGAACCGCACCGGCGCCGGCGGCCAGATCGCCGTGGGCTACGTGAAGGGCAAGCCGGCCGACGGCAGCACCATCCTGCAGACGCCGACCTCGATCCTCACGATCTACCCCCACATCTACAAGAAGCTGCCGTACGACCCGATGGTCGACATCACGCCGGTGAGCCTGGCCTGCATCTTCGACTTCGGCTTCGCGGTGGGCCCGGCGGTGCCGGCCAGCGTGAAGAGCGTGCCCGAGTTCCTGGCCTGGGCCAAGGCCAACCCGGCGGGCGCCAACTACGGCTCGCCGGCCGCCGGCTCCACGCCCCACTTCATCGGCGCGCTGCTGGGCAAGAAAGGCGGCGTCGAGCTCAAGCACGCGGCCTACCGCGGCACGCAGCCGGCCATGCTCGATCTGCTGGGCGGCAACATCTCGGCCGTCTCGGGCCCCATCGGCGACATCACGCAGCACCTGCCCACGGGCAAGGTGCGCATCCTGGGCGTGTCGGGCGCCAAGCGCAGCCGCTTCGCGCCCGAAGTGCCCACCTTCGGCGAACAGGGCCTGAAGGACATGGCGCACAGCGAGTGGTTCGCCTTCTTCCTGCCGGCCAAGGCCTCGCCCGAGCTGGTGGCGAAGCTGAACACCGCGATGAAGAACGCGCTCGCGCAGAAGGACGTGATCGACGGCCTCGGCACCTTCGGCCTGGAAGCGATGTCTTCCACGCCGGCCGAGCTGGCGGAACTGCTGAAGAAGGACACCGCCAAGTGGGCGCCGATCGTCAAGGAAGTCGGCTTCACGGCGGAGGGATAGGACCACCCCGTTTCTTGCCCGCTTCGTGTAGCCGAATCCCCCTGAAGGGGCAACACCGGCGGCCCGGCAAAGCCGGTTCCGCGGTGTTTCCCGCGAAGGGCGCCGGCCGGCGCGGTGGGCAAGCCATCTAGATAGAAGGAACTGCCATGAACGCAATCGCCACCACCGCGCCGTCTTCCACGTCTGCGCTGGTCCATCCCTCGATCCACCCCGACGAGCGCGCCGCGCGCGAGGAGCTCGCGGCCTGCTATCGCGTGTTCGCGATGCTGGGCTGGACGGAGATGATCTACAACCACATCACGGTGCGGCTGCCCGACAGCGTGACGGGCGGCGAGAAGCAGTTCCTGATCAACCCCTTCGGCCTGCACTACAGCGAGGTCACGGCCAGCAACCTGGTGAAGATCGACCTGCAGGGCAAGGTGCTCGACGGTTCGTCGTACCCGGTGAACCCGGCCGGCTTCACGGTGCATGCCGCGATCCACGACGGGCTGGAGGGCGCGCACTGCGTGATGCACACGCACACCACGGCCGGCGTGGCCGTGGCCTGCCTGCAGGGCGGCCTGCAGCAGACCAATTTCTATACGGCGCAGTTGCACGACATGGTGGCGTACCACGACTTCGAGGGCATCACCATCCATGCCGACGAGGGCCCGCGCCTGCTCAAGAGCATCGGCGAGCGCAACGCGGTGATCCTGCGCAACCACGGCCTGCTGGCCTGGGGGCACACGCTGCCGCAGACCTTCGCGATTTTGTGGACGCTGCAGCGCGCCTGCGAGATCCAGATGGCGACCTTCTCCATGGGCCAGGCCATTCCGGTGAGCGAAGAGATCGCCCGGCGCTGCACACGCGACGCGCTGCAGTTCAGCCCCGAGCACGGCGCGGGGCAGGACGTGTTCAACGCGCTGGTGCGGCAGGTGGACCGCATCGATCCCTCCTACCGCAACTGAACCGGAACGGCTTAGCTCATGAAGATCTGCATCTACGGCGCCGGCGCGATCGGCGGATGGATCGGCGTCGGGCTCGCGCAGGCGGGCGAACGGCTGAATGTGGTGGCGCGCGGCGCCACCCTGGAAGCACTGCAGCGCGACGGACTCTCGCTGATTCGTGGTGACGTGCGCACGCGCGTGCCGGTCAACGCGGTGGCCGACCCCGAGGCGCTCGGCGTGCAGGACCTGGTGGTCATCGCCGTGAAGGCGCCCGCGCTGGCCGGCGTGGCCGAGCGCATCGGACCGCTGATCGGCGCCGACACCGTCGTGCTGGTGGCGATGAACGGCGTGCCGTGGTGGTTCCTGGAAGGCGGCTTCGGCGGCGAGATCACCGGCCACCGGCTCGCCGCCGTGGACCCCGACGGGGCCATCGCGCGCGCGATTCCGTCGCGCAACGTGATCGGCTGCGTGGTGCATGCGAGCTGCTCGCTCGACGGACCGGGCGTGGTGCGGCACCACTTCGGCAACGGGCTGATCATCGGCGAGCCTTCGGGCGAGGCCACGCCGCGCGTGCAGAAACTGCTGGCGCTGCTGAAGAGCACCGGCATCGACACCACGCTGTCGCCGCAGATCCAGAAGGACGTGTGGTTCAAGCTGTGGGGCAACATGACGGTGAACCCGATCAGCGCGCTCACCGGCTGCACCACCGACCTGATCATGGGCGACGACTACGTGCGCGGCTTCATCTCGGCGGTGATGCTGGAAGCCAAGGAAATCGGCCGGCGCATCGGGATCGAGATCACGCAGAGCCCCGAAGACCGGCACGAGATCACGAAGAAGCTGGGCGCGTTCAAGACTTCCATGCTGCAGGACGTGGAGGCCGGGCGCTCGGTGGAACTGGACGCGCTGGTCACGGTGGTGCGCGAACTGGGCGAGCTGACGGCGGTGGCCACGCCCTTCACCGATGCGCTGCTGGGCCTGGCGCGGCTGCGCACGCGCAAGCTCGGGCTGTACTGAGTACTGAGCCGGTCCGTCGGCCAGAGTCAGGCCGCGCACAGGTTCGGCCCGCAGACTGAAGAAGAGACGGGGGTGGGGTTGCGGGGGCCGCAAACCCTGTACCCCCGCTTTTCTTCTTGGGCTATCCTCTCGCCACTCAAAATGCACGTAGCGATTTATTACACACCACCAAGGCTGCCTGCATGTCCGAGAACAAGGGGAGACGGATGCGTTTGATCTTCATCGAGCTGCTGGTGGCGCTGGTGCTGCTGCCCATCAGCGGCCTGTTCTGGTGGTGGGCCTTCGGCATGGGCGGCCTTGCGGTGGCTGGCTTCGTGGTGGTTGCCGGCGGCGCTCTCTATCTGGTGGTGCGGGGCGTGCGCTCCGCCAAGAAGCAGCTCGGCCACCCGGGCGACGACCGCGAAGAATGAACGCGGGCCTGCAACGGGCCTGCCCGCCGCACCGGCGGCACAGAAACATTCGCATTCAATTCGCCGACGCTCGGCACAATATTTCTCCCTGGCTCGCACCTTTGTGCGGCCCTGCCCGGCCGCTCATGAACTCTTTTTTCTGATTTATTCCGATCTTTGCGGCAATCCGGGCCGGTTTCAATGATCGAAATATGAAACATTCTCCGTCACCCGGAATTCCTGAAATTGCAGGGCAATACGAAAGTCTTGCCTGTCTCCGAGCAAATCGGAACCTGCGCGGAATACGCGCCCAATTAACCTGAAATCATTCCGGGCCCGGTGGAACGGCATTGCACGTACTTGGTGCCTGGAGCCCCGGCGCAGGGCGCCCGATTTCAGGATTAATCAGAAAAACGTACTTCCGCGCCTGCCTCCGAGTTATGTACGGCCGCGAAGCCGTTTCGAAGTAGTTTGTTGCCTCCGGCAGGCACATTGATGCTCCCGCCCCACGGCTTGTCAGTCATCTCCTACTGGGACACATTTCTTTACAAAATTGAACGCAATATCAAAAACCCTATGGAACCTGACTTTGTGGAGCGAAAACCACAATCTCCCGGCTGTCCGGGGTAATAAATAGGTCGCAAGTTTCGGCTTTCCGGAGTGCCTGAAAAACAGGCATTCCGCACCCCCTTTCCCCAGTGAAAACAGGGCTGCGGGCAACTCGCCTCCGCATAACCCTGTGCATGGCGTGGTCGACGCACGAATAGACACGTCATTTGCGTCTACTCCACCAAAAAGTCGCCTTGCGAAGGCAGCGACAATTCGCGCTCTCGCTGGCTCGCCGATAAATCGCCGATGCCCGGATTAACTCTTCCTCAATAAAAAGAATTAACCGGCGCAATCGACGCAAATCAGGCTCGGGCTTTGCATGGGCAATCGCAGTTATTGAAATAACCAAGTTCGCAATGGAGTTCCATTTGTCACGCTACCTGTACCTGACGGGTTGGAGTGCCGCCCTCGCCGGGGCGTTGGCGCTTCAGGGCTGCGCGCCGGGCTTCGGCTCGGTGGTGGCCTACGAGCCCGACCAGAGTCCGGCGCCGGCCCTGTCGGCCGACGGCATGCCGGCCGAAGGGGGGCTGGTGTCGATCTCGCCTGGTCTCATCCGGGCGATGGCCGATGCGCGGCCGACGGCGGTGCCGCCGGACGTGAAGGCGCTGTTCGGCGAGGCGCCGGTCTACACGATCGGGCCCGGCGACGTGGTGGGCGTCGTCGTCTACGACCATCCGGAGCTGCTGCCCCACGCCGGTGCGGTGATCTCCCAGCAGGTGGATCCCACCGGCATCAGCGTGGCGCCTGGCTTCATCGTCGACGCCTCGGGGCAGATCAGCTTCCCGTACATCGGGCGCGTGAAGATGCAGGGCCTGACCGAGATCGAGGCCTCCGACCTCATCGCCAGGCAGATCGCCAGGTACATCAAGGACCCGCAGGTGACGGTGCGCATCCAGTCCTTCAGGAGCCGCCGCGCCTTCGTCGAAGGCGAGGTGAATTCGCCGGGGCTGCAGATCTTCACCGACGTGCCGATGACGCTGGCCGAGGCACTCAACCGCGCGGGCGGCATCACGGCCGCCGGCGACCGCTCGTTCATCACGCTCACGCGCGGCGACAAGACCACGCTCATCGACCTGCCGAAGCTGCAGGACATCGGCGTCGGCGCCAGCCGCATCCCCTTGCACAGCGGCGACGTGGTGCAGGTGCGCAACCGCGACGAGAGCAAGGTGTTCGTGACGGGCGAAGTGCTCAAGCCTTCCGCGCTGACCATGCACAACGGCAGGCTCAGCCTCAGCGAGGCGCTGGGTGAAGCCGGCGGCGCGAACCTGGGCACCGCCAACACGGGGCAGATCTACGTCGTGCGCAACACCGGCGGCGGCAGCAATGACGCCGGCAGTGCCAGGAGCACGCCGGCCATCTTCCATCTCAACGCGAAGAACCCAGCCGCGCTCGCGCTGGCCGACCGCTTTCCGCTGCAGCCGCGCGACGTGGTCTACATCGACTCCGTGCCGCTGGTCACCTGGAACCGCGTGGCCAGCCTGATCCTGCCGGCGACGCAGGCGCTCTACAACACCGACCAGGTCTACATGAACCACCGATGAGATCCGTGCTGACCGTCTGCATCGGCAACATCTGCCGAAGCCCCATGGCCGAAGGCCTGCTCGCAGCAGGACTGCCGGGGCTGCGCGTGTTCTCCGCGGGCACCGGCGCGCTCGTCGGCCGGCCTGCGGACGCCACCGCGCGCAAGCTCATGCATGAGCGCGGCGTCGACATCTCGGGCCATGTCGCGCAGCAGGTGAGCCAGCTGCTGTGCCGGCAGGCCGACCTGATCCTGGTGATGGACCGCGACCAGCGCCGCTACCTCGAGTCGACCTATCCCTTCGTGCGCGGCAAGGTGTTCCGCATCGCCGAGTTCGAGGGGCACGACGTGCCCGACCCTTACGGGAAGGACGAGGCCGCGTTCGAGCACGCCCTGGCGCTGATCGATGCCGGCGCGCGCGCGTGGATCGACCGCATTCTGAAAATCACGAAACCCGAGCAGCAACCGACATGAACGCACCCCAGCAGGCCGCGCTGCCGCTGCAAGCCATGGAAGAGGATGGCGATGGCATCAACCTGGCCGAGTACCTGGACATCCTGATCGACAACCGCTGGCTGGTCGCGGCCATCGCGCTCGTCGCCGTGCTGCTGGGCACGGCGTACGCCTTTCTCGGCAAGCCGGTCTACGAAGGCAACGTCGCCGTGCAGGTGGAAGACACCGGCAACTCAGCCGGAAGCTTCCTGGGCGACGCAGCCTCCTCCCTGCTGAGCGTGAAGACGCCGGCCGCGGGCGAAATCGAGATCCTGCGCTCGCGCGCCATCCTCGGCAAGGCGGTGGAGAACACCAAGCTCTACATCAGCGCGCGGCCGCGCTACGCGCCCTTCGTGGGGAGCTGGCTCGCACGCCGCGCCACCGAGCTGTCCGACCCCGGCTTCATGGGCCTGTCCGGCTACGTGACGGGCACCGAGAAGATCCTCGTGCCCAGGTTCGACGTGCCCGCCGACTTCGAGGACAAGCAGTTCACGCTGACCCTGGGCACCGACGGCCAGTACGAGCTGAGCAACCCCGACATCGACACGCCGATGAAGGGCCGCGTCGGCACGCTGCTCGAGGCCAAGGTGCCGGGCGTTCCCAACGGCAGCCTGAGCCTGATGGTCACCAGCATCGAGGCCAGGCCCGGCGCGCAGTTCGTGCTCGTGCGCTCGTCCAGCCAGCTCACGCTGCTGGCGCTGCAGGACGCGCTCAAGGTCGTCGAGAAGGGCAAGCAGTCGGGCGTGCTCGACGTGAGCTGGAAGAACCCCGACCCCGAGAAGCTCACGCAGCTGCTCAACGAGATCGGCCGGCTCTACGTGCGCCAGAACATGGAGCGCAAGGCCGCCGAGGCCGAGAAGACGCTGGGCTTCCTCGACGGGGCGCTGCCGCAGTTCAAGAAGCAGCTGGAGCAGTCGGAAGACATCTACAACCGCTACCGCAACCAGAACGGCACCGTCAGCCTCGACGACGAGGCGAAGAACGCGCTGACGCAGACGGTCGACCTGCAGTCCAAGCTGCTGGAGGCCGAGCAGAAGCGGCGCGAGCTCACGTCGCGCTTCACGAACGAGCACCCCAACGTGCAGACGCTCGACGCGCAGGTCGCCGCATGGAAGAGCGCGCTCGCCACAGTCGACGCGCGCATCCGCAAGATGCCCGAGCTGCAGCAGAACACGGTGCGCATGCAGCGCGACATCAAGGTAAACACCGACCTCTACGTGTCGCTGCTCAACAGCTCGCTGCAGATGCGGCTGGCCAAGGAAGGCAAGGTCGGCAACGTGCGCCTGCTCGACGAGGCCATCGTTCCGGAAGAGCCGGTGTGGCCGAAGCGGCCGCTGGTGATCGCGCTGGCGGCGATCCTCGGGCTGGCCGCCGGCTTCGGCGCGGCGGTCGCGCGGAGTTCCTTCTTCGGCGGCATCCGCAATCCGGCCGAGATCGAGAGCCATACCGGCCTCAACGTCTACAGCAGCGTTCCGCTGAGCGCCGCGCAGCGCACCATCGACAGGAACATCGAGAACAAGGTGGCCGGCAAGCACGTGCTGGCGCACCTGCAGCCGGAAGACCCGGCGGTGGAAAGCCTGCGCAGCCTGCGCACCGCGCTGCAGTTCGCGATGCTGGAGGCGACCAACAACCGGCTGCTCATCTCGGGCGCGACACCCGGCGTTGGCAAGACCTTCGTCTCGGTCAACTTCGCGGCAATCACAGCGGCCACCGGCAAGCGGGTGCTGCTGATCGACGCCGACCTGCGCAAGGGCCGGGTCAGCCAGTTCTTCTCGATTCCGCGCTCATCCGGCCTGTCGGAGCTGATCGCCGGCACGCTGGACTTCAAGCAGGCCATCCGCCCTGGCGTGCTGCCCAACCTGGACATCATGACGACGGGGGTGCTGCCGCCGAATCCGGCGGAGCTGCTCACCAGCGAGTCCTTCGTTCAGGTGCTGGAACAGCTCTCGCCGCTGTACGACCTGGTCGTCATCGACACCGCCCCGGTGCTGGTGGCCGCCGACACCGCCTCGGTGGCGCCGCTGGCGAGCACCCTGCTGCTGGTGGCACGCGCCGAGAAAACCCAGCTCGGCGAATTGAATGAAACCGTCAGAAGGCTCGCCCATGCGGGCAGAACGGTAAATGGCGTAATTCTGAATGCTATTGATTTAAGCCGCCGCCACGCTGGAAGCGGGGGTTACAAATACGGCGCTTACAAGCAGTTGCAATACACATACAATACCAACAGGGATTCCACTTAGACCGCCTGAATTGGAGTTAAATTCAAAATCATGCGGTAGGCCTCCAACCTCCTGCATCGATTAAATACTCAAATAGTATTCAGCATAAAAAGGCACTACAAATGATCTTTAATTCATTGGTACTGCCTTCATCGAGTCATTTGGCCGCGCAATAGTTTCTGCATCGCAGACGCTAAAGAGGCATTTGTGCGGGTAGTGTCGGCCAAAAACACAGGGCCATAACCGAGGATCTGCGGGCAATTGCCCGCATGAGGAAAGGTGCGTCAAAAATGAAAGCATTTCGACGGGAAATCTTGTCGCGCTTCAAACCCGGATGGAAAAATCCCATGGGAAATCTCCATCCCGAAGAATCGCTCGTACCGCAGGGCTGGGACCTTGCCGACGCAGGTGCCGAAATGTCCCGCGGCGGATCGCAATCCGGAATCAACCATTCCCCATTGCTGAAGGTCGCGAAAAGATCGGTGGACATCGGCGCCGCTCTTTTTTTCTTCATCGCATTCGGCTGGCTTTTCGTATTGCTCGGACTGTGCGTCTTCGCGAGTTCGGGAGCACCGGTGCTCTATTACCAGCCGCGGTACGGGAAGAACGGGCGCGTATTCCGCTTCTACAAATTCCGCTCGATGATCGCCAATTCGGCGCAGGTGCTGGAAGAGCACCTGAAGAACAATCCCGACGCGCGCCGCCAATGGGACGAATACCAGAAACTGGACGACGATCCGCGCATCACCCGTTTCGGCAAATTCATCCGCAAGACCAGCCTCGACGAATTGCCGCAATTCTGGAACGTGCTGGTGGGCGACATGAGCCTGATCGGCCCTCGCCCCTGCATGCTGGAGCAGAAGGAGCTCTACGGCCACAGCTGGTCGCACTACTGCGCCGTGCGGCCCGGCATCACCGGCCTCTGGCAGGTCAGCGGGCGCAACCAGCTGACCTACAACGCGCGCGTCGCGCTCGACGTGAGGTATGTCGAAACCCTTTCCGTCGGGAAGGACGTGGACATCTTCTTCAGAACCATCTGGGTGGTTGCCGCCGGTCACGGGTCGCGGTGAATTCCACCGCCGGTCCCGGGTGACCGGCTCCGGCCGCGCCGGCCGGAGTACGCCTTTCACGAAGTCCACGCCACAGGGCCGGACAGAACTTCTTTCGCTTTGGAATTGATCGGATCGGAATCCACATGCCGATGAGCCACGCCATTCCCGCTCCGGCGGCGCCGGCACGGGCACCCGCGACGACAACGACAGGAAGAAGGGGCACGCGCCGCTTCAACCAGTACTCCGTTGCCGGGGTGCTGATCGTGCTCGTCTACGTGATCATCTATGCGTATTTCCGGGAAATGCTCCCCGAGAAATGGAGCGTGGACTCGGCGAAGATCCTCGAGATCCTGAATTACGGCGGAACGGACGAAATGGACAATTCGTTCGCCGTCACGGCCGCGCTTTTCAGCATCATCGGGTCGGACAATCTCGACGTTTTCACCTGCATCAGCAGCGCGATATTTCTTTTCTTCGCGACACGCAATATCCGCCGGGCCGGCGACTTCTTCTCCAGGCTGCTGCTGATCGCGCCCTGCATCATGCTGAACATGTTCGCACCGTCGAAGGAGACGGTGGTGCTCATCATGACCATGTGCATCACGGTGACGACAATCTATTTCCGCACCTCCAGATTTATCACCGTCGGCGCATTTCTCGGCCTCTACGCAATCTACGGAGTTTTCGTCCGGAATTATTATTTGCTGATCGTCGGCGCATTCTTCGCCGTTCATTATCTCTGGCGGCGGCCGCTCAAATACCATTTCCTGGCGGCAATCCTGGCTGCCGGCGCGATCATGGCAGCGCCCTCCAATATCCTGCAGACGCTGCAGTCGCCGCGCGACACCTCCAATGCCTATGCGGAGCAGATCGGCAGCGACAACCGCACGGCCTTCACCAATATCGCCTCGCCCGCCACCGGCCCGGGCTTTCTGGTGAATTACGTGTACGCCGCGACGGTGCTGATCACGCCCGTTCTCTATTTCCAGACACCCAGCGACGCATTCATGCAATTGATGATCGCGGCGATGCTGATCATTCTCTACAAGGCACGGCGATGGTCGAAGCGCGATCCGACGCAATTCGAGCCACGCTTCTTCGGAAGTCTTTTCGTCGCGCACATCCTCGTTCAATTGATTTTCGAACCGGACCTCGGCAGTTTCACCCGGCATCTGACCTCCGTGATGCTCTATCTGATCGCCATCAAGGTCGCGGGAAATAAAAGGCTTATTCCGGGTATTCAAAGATGAAAAAGATCCTGATCTGCGCGGTGCCGTTCAGCGACAACCTCGGCGACGGGGTCATCGCGGCCTCGCTGGCCCATATCGCGGCCATGAAGTATCCCGACGCGAAGGTCGAGTTCCTCGACATCGCCGGGCGCGTGGCCTTCGACGAATCCAACCTGCGCGGCGGCGGCGCCTTCGGCGTTTTCCAGAAGCTGCCTTCGCTGCTGCGTTCGGCAATCGTTTTCGCCTACTGCCTGAAGAACTACCTGCTGAGCTGGCGCAGGCAATGGCAGGCGGCGGTGGCCGATGCCGACCTGGTGCTGATCGGCGGCGGGCAGCTCTTCTGCGACGTGGCACTGAATTTCCCGTCGAAACTCTTCTTCCTGGGCCGGCTGCTGCGCGGAAAGAGAGTGGCCGTGGTGTCGGTCGGCGTTACCGGCAAATGGTCTTACTGGGGACAGTGGCTCGTCGGCAAGTTCCTCCAGAACGCCGCGCCGGTCTTCTACGCGACGCGCGACGTGGATTCGGCAAACAACCTGCACGCCTTCTTCCGCATTCCGCGCAGCCGCATCAACGTGGTGCCCGATCCGGCGCTGGTCTGCGCGAGCGCCTTCTCGGAAGAACTCTCCCCCGAGAAGAAGTGGGACGTGGGCATCTGCGTCAGCAGCCTCGACGCGCTGGTGATGAATTCCGAATACGGGGGCAAGCGAGCCGGCGGTTCGGCCGAATTCTTCTCGGGCCTCGCGCAGGCATTGCGGGCCGAGGGCGCGCGGGTGCTGTACTTCACGAACGGCGCGGCGGAAGACAACCGGGTGCTCGCCGAGATCTCCGAGCGCACCGCCGCCGCGGACGACTTCTCCTTCGCCGTGCCGAAGCGCCCCGACGACCTGGTCACGCTGATCAGTGCCTGCTCCTGCATCGCGGCGCACCGGCTGCACGCGAACATCGTCGCCTACAGCCTGAGCATCCCGTCCATCGGCATGAACTGGGACAAGAAGGTCGAGTCCTTCTTCCGGCTCACGAACCGCACCGAGTTCCTGTTCGGCCTCTCGCCGCGCCACGACGAGCTGAAGGCATCCGTCCTGAACCTGCTTCGGGAACGCAACGATCCGCGCCGGCTGGACGAGCTCCAGGCCGAAGTCATCGCCGGCACCCACGCAATGATCTGAGCAGCCAGGAGCGAAGAAGCCATGAAAGTCCTGCACGTCGCGGAAACGCTCAAGGGCGGGCTGGAGACCTATCTCCGGATCGTCTCGAACTTCCAGCGCAACTCGCCGGAGATCAGCCAGGTGAAGTTCATCCTGCCCGGGCAGGTCGACTGGCTGGGCCCCGAGAGCGCGCACGTGGTGCCCACCGCACGCAGCCCGCTCTCGCTGGTGGGCTATGCGAAGCGGGTGAAGAAGATCATCGAGTCGGAGCGGCCCTCGGTGCTGCACCTGCACAGCTCGATCGCCGGCGGCATCGTGCGCTCGATGGCGCTGCTGGGCCAGATACCGCGCGAGGTGAAGATCGTCTACTGCTCGCACGGCTGGGCCTTCGACCAGGCGGCGTCGAGCTACAAGAAGTCGGCCTACCGCTGGATCGAGCGGCTGCTGTCCTCGCGCAGCGACGCCATCATCTGCATCAGCCGCCACGAGGTGCGGATCGCGGCCGAATCGGGCATCAGGCGCTGCACCTGCATTCCCAACGGCATCGATTCCGTGAACCCGGCGCCAGCCCCCGCTCTCGAGCCGCCGCCGCCCGCGGACGCCGGCAAGCCCGCGCCGCGGACCATCCTGTTCGTCGGCCGGCTCGACCGCCAGAAGGGCATCGACCTTCTGCTCGACGCCTACGCCCGCGTGCGGCCCGACTTCAGGCTGATCGTGGTCGGCGACGCGGTGCGCAAGGACCTGCAGCTCGCGCAGCCCGAGCGGGTCGAGTTCAAGGGGTGGCTCGAGAAGGACGCGCTGGACGCGGTCTACCAGTCCTGCGACGCCATCGTCGTGCCCTCGCGCTGGGAGGGCTTCGGCCTCGTCGCGGTCGAGGCCATGGCCAGGAGCAAGGCCGTCTTCGCGTCCGCCGTCGGCGGCCTCGTGGACATCGTCGAGAACGATCGCAGCGGCCGGCTCTTCGAGCTGGAGCACATCGACCAGATGCTGCGCGAGATCGACCGCATGCCCGTCGAGACCCTGCGCCAGATGGGCCGGACCGGGCGAAGGATCTTCGAGGAGAAGTTCACTTCGCAGCGCATGAACACCGCCATCGTCGATCTGTACAAGGAGTCGGTACTGCCATGAAGAAGACCATCACCAGCCTGCTGGGCGCCCTGCTCTTCGCCGCAGCGCCGATCGGCCCGGCCCACGCGCGAGGCATCGGCACCCTGAGCTCCGAATACCCGGTTTCGCTGAGCGTGCAGATCGACCCCGCGACCATCACCGACGAGGACCTGCACGAGATCCGCGCCGCCGGCTTCGAGTTCGTGCGCTTCGGCGTGCGTCCGCCGATCAAGAGCGTGAACCCCGCGATGACCGACTATCCGAAACTGATCCAGCGTGTGCGCAAGGCGAAGCTCAACGCCATCGTGACGCTCTTCGGCGGCAAGGAGATCTGGGGCCACGAGCCCGGCGACATGCGCAGCGGCGGGGGCAGCGACACCGCCAGCAAGGAGAGCCGCTTCGCCGACTTCGCGGCCGGGTTCATCAAGGCGCACTCGGCCGACGTCGCGGTCTGGGAAGTGTGGAACGAGCCCGACAACAAGACCTTCCTGCAGCCCGCCCTGGTGCCGGACTTCGGCGCCGCCTCGTCGGCGCTGTGCGAGAAGCTCGCGCAGCAGCAGATCCGCCCGGACATCATCGTCGGCTTCGGCTTCGCGAAGCTGCCCTTCGTCGGCGGCAGTGCGGGGAAGGTGCCCTCGGAGCTGGAAGATGCCTTCGTCTCGGCCGCGCGCAGCGACTGCCTGACGGACATCTCCATCCACCCCTACCGCTCCGTGCCCGAGACCGCGCTGGCCGACTACCAGAAGCTGCGCGCGCAGCTCGACCGCCGCCAGCTGAACAAGACCGGCATCGTCGCCTCCGAATGGGGTTACGCCTCGTACATGCCCGTGCGCAACCAGGGCGCGCAGGCGTCGCTGATCTTCAGGGAGTACCTGATCAACGCCGCGGCCGGCATCAAGCTGCTGAACCTCTATTCGTGGCGCGACCGCGGCCAGTCGTACTTCTCGAAGGAAGACAACTTCGGCATCAAGTCGAAGGCCGGCGAGAAGAAGGAGGCCTACTCGGCACTCACCGAGTTCCTGAAGATCGCGCGGCACTCGCAGAAGGTGTCCTACGACGACGCGCGCGGCGCGAGCCGGCTGGTGCTGCGCCGTGGCGAATCGATGCTGCACGTGGTCTGGACGCAGGGCGCGCAGCAGAGCGTGTCGGTGCCCGCGGGCGCCGGCGCGAAGTGCACCCGCGTCGACTTCTTCCCGCAGATGCGCGAAGGCAGCTGCGGCAGCCGTTCGGGCGAGGGCTTCACCGTGAAGGCGACCTCCAGTCCGGTCCTGCTTTCCATCTCGGGCTAGGTGGATGAAGCAGCGACTGTCAGGACTCAGGAAACGCCTCGGCGGTCCCATCTATGCCGTTGCCGACCAGTGCATCTACAGCGCGAGCCAGCTGCTGCTCAGCTTCGCGCTGGCGCGCGTGCTCTCGCCCGCCGACTTCGGCGTGGCCTCCGCATTCCTCGCGGTGATCAGCTTCCAGTACATCCTGCACATGGCCATGGTGCACGAGCCCCTGCTCATCCGGCGCTACTACGCCGACCGCTCCACGGCGTGGCTGACGTGGGCGCTGGTTGTGCTGTTCTCGCTGCTGGGCTTCCTCGCGTGGCAGATCGCCGCGTTCCCGGGGCAGCTGCAGTGGGTGGGCGTGGCGCTGATCGTGGGCTACGAGATCTTCTGGATCTCGCGCAGCCTGCTGCTCGCGGGGCGGCGCTATGGCGTGCTCTGCGTTTCGGGCGCGCTGATCGCGATCGGCTATGTCGTCGTGCTGAACGCCGAACGGCCCGCGAGCTGGAAGGAGGCCCTGCTGCTGGTTTCCGTGCTGCAGCTTCCGTTTCTCTACCTGGTGCTCGCGAACACGCGCCACACGGTTCTTCCGCTGCCGGCCGCGAAGGACGACCGGGGCCTGACGGCGCGCGAATCGATGGCCTACGGCTGGAAGGCCAGCCTCTCGCAGTTCATGAGCTGGATCATGACCGGCGGCGCCATCCTGCTGCTGGGCTCCTCGGCCGATGCCGAGCAGGGCGGCCTGCTCAAGATCTACATCACCTTCCTGCTGCCGATGCAGTACGTGCTGTCGGCGCTGGGCTACTACCTGCTGCCGCAGCTGGCGGCCAGCTGGAAGTCGGCGGACGCAGCGCAGAGGAAGAAGTCCTTTCGCGACTTCACCGGCTTCGTGCTGCTCGGCTTCCTGGTCGCCGAGGCCGTGGGCGTGGCGCTGGGCCTGCTGGGGCCGCACCTCGTGGTGCTGGCCTTCGGCGCGAACTACAGGGACATGGACTTCTCGCCCTTTTTCTACGCGCCCGCGATCTTCGGCCTGACCATGTGCCTGCGCACCGGCTTCAGGGCCGCTTCGAAACCCGGCGCCCTGCTGCTGTGCTCGGTGGTCGGCGCCGTGGTGTTCGCCGCCGCGATGCTCGCTGCCGGACGGCCCGTCTCCTACATCCAGACCATCCACGCCATGACCTGGGGCTTCGCCTGCATGGCCGCGCTGATGGTCGGCTGGCTGCTCTTCCTGGTGCGGGCGAGCGGGGTGGATGGGAACAAAGGGGAGCAACGCGCCTGATGCCCGAAGGGCCGGCGCCGGACGAGGAGATCCTGATGAGCAACCCACTGCTTCGCGGCGTGAGCTTCGACGAGCGCCTCCGGTTCCTGCGGGACGGCGTCGTGTGCCTGCGCGGGATCGTCTCGCCCGAGTGGATAGAGCTGGCGCGCGACGGCATCGAGCAGCGCCGCGACGGCCTGCTGCAGCGCGTGGTGTCCGAATCGGGTGCCAGCGAGATCGCCGGCCAGCTCACCGTGACCCGACGGCTGCGCTGGATCTGCGACCAGCTGCTCTTCGACAAGGACGTGAGCGCCGCGACGGCAACACCCTGGCACCAGGACATGTCCTGCGGCCTGGCCGACAGCCACCGCATCGTCCACCTGTGGATGCCCGTGGACCACATGCCGCGCGAGACCGCGCCGGAAGTGGTGCGCGGCTCCCACCTGTGGAAGACCGGCTACCGCCGCGGCGGCTGGATCGGTCCCACGGACGACGAAGCGTTCGCGCCCGAGCTGCCCGACATCGAATCCAACCGCGGCGCCTTCGACATCGTGGGCTACGAGGTCGACCCGGGCGACGTGGTGGCCTTCAACCACCGTGCGCTGCACCACGCGGGGCCCGTGATGAGCTTCGGGGAGAAGCACCGGGCCTTCGCGATCCTGTGCGCCGACGACGAGCTGCTGGCGCTGGGGCTGAACCGGCGGCCCGCGGCCATGCCGGCGTTCCGCGCGGCCTAGGACGCGTTTACCAGAACTTCTCGGGCGTGGCCGAAAGCGTCTCGGTGCAGCGGGTCACGGCCTTGGCGCGCTCCTCACGCAGCCGCTGCCAGTTGTCGGCCTGCCATTCACTCCACGCGACCGGCTCCGACTGATAGAAGCACGAGGCCGGCGGACGCATGAAGCCCGCGCGGCCGAGCTCGGCACCGAACTTCAGGCGGAACAGCTCGTCCGAGCCCGTCAGGTTCTCGTAGACCAGGTGCCAGGCGCCCGGAAGCAGCGGCGTGTCCGCCACCGCCTGCACCTTGCGCGCCTCCTCGATCTCCTCGGGCGTGGAGCCATCGGTCAGGGCCGTGGCGTAGGCGGCCTCGGCACGCTTGCGGTAGATGCCGGTGGCGACCTTGCTGAGCGCATCGCTCAGCTCGCCGATGGCGGGGTTGACGCCCAGCGGGTCGTCCTTGAGCGCCTCCAGCGTGGCGCCGCCGAGGTCGTCCTTCGAGAAGCCCTGCGCACCGACGCTCACGCCGCCCGCGATGACCGACAGCGCGATGTTCAGCGCCACCTGCCCCGCGACGTTGTTCATCGTGTTCTCGCGACGGACCACCCGAAGCTGTTCGATGCCGGGCTTGTAGTTGCCGCGGGCGAAGCGCACGCGGGTCTGGGGTGCCGGCGGCGCGGCGGCGGCCGGTGTGGGTGCGGGTGCGGCCGGTTCCATCGGTGCGGCCGGCACGATGGGCGCATCTGCGACGGCCTCCGTGGCTTGCGATCGCTGCGGGTCCGCCGCCGCTGCATCGGATTCGGCATGCGCCGATATGGCGGCGACCGCCAGCGCGATGCCGCATGCGCGCCATGCGGCGCGCGCTCCCTGTTTCTTCGAGATCATGTGAATGAAATTCCTCCCGGCGCGGATTGTCTCCGACCCACGGGGGCCAGCGTCCACAGCACGGCATCGAGCACACGCTCATGGTCCCGCGGACGGGGCTGGAGCCGGTCGTGCAGCTTGTGCTCAGCGCCTTCGAGCCGCACGACCTCGTACTGCGCCAACGACCGGGCGCCCGCGCACACGTCCTCCACCCACCCAACAACCGCTCCATGGCGCCCAGGTGCAAGGCGCTGGTCGATCACCTGATGGGCGCGCTCAGTGCTTCTTCAGCAGGACGCGCACCGCCTCGGGCAGGGAGTTGACCTGCGGCATGAAGTGGTCGAGCAGCGCGCCCAGCGCCACCGCGCAGATTACCGCGCCAAGCAGCGGCTTCCAGGTGAGCCGCACGGCGGCCATGAGCCAGCCCTCGCGCGCCACGCGCACCGCGGCGCGGGCCGAGACGTAGGAGAAGGCGATTTCGATGGCCACTGCCAGCAGCGCGTCCCAGCTGAAATACAGCAACACCAGCGAGCCCGCGCCGAACAGGATGGCGGCGCAGATCAGGAAGATGGCGATCACCGGGATGACGACGACCGCCCCCTCGTCGGCGCCGCCGGCCACGTCGAGCGCGCCGCTGGCGATGTCCGAGAGGCCGCTGCCGCCGCCACCGTCGCCCGGGGCTTCGCCGATGCCCGTGTGGCCGTGCGAGCCGCTGCCGCCTCGTCCGCCGCCGAACTCGAAGTCGGGCGCATCGACGTTGAGATCGAGCCCGCGTTCCTCGACCAGCCGCTTCGCCCACCAGCGCAGCACCAGCAGGTAGCCCAGGTACCCCACGCCCAGCGTGAGGAAGTAGCGCACCGCGAGCGAATCGACGTGCAGCAGGTGCATCTGCAGCGCCGACACGCCCCACATGAGCAGCAGCGTGAAGCTGCCGATGAGGATGCCGTGCGTGCGCAGGCTGTACTTGCGGTGGAGCTCGCGCTCGACCTGCGTTTCCCAAAGACGCACGGAGCGCCAGTTGGAAAGGATCTTCACGGCTTCAGGGTGTTCAGGCAGCGTCCGCCATGTCGGCGAACGGCACGCGCTGCGCCACCGCGCACATCAGCTCGTAGCCGATGGTGCCGCCGGCCCTGGCGACCTCGTCGATGGGCAGCACGGCGCCGGTCTTCGCCGACCTGCCCCACAGCGTGACCTCGCTGCCGAACTTCGCGTCGGGCACGCCGGTGAGGTCGACGGTGATCATGTCCATGCTCACGCGCCCGACCATGCGGGTGCGCACGCCGTTCACCAGCACCGGCGTGCCGGTGCCGCAGTGGCGCGGGTAGCCGTCGGCATAGCCGACCGCCGCCACGCCGATGGTCATGGGGCCCTCGGCGGTGAAGTTGGAGCCATAGCCGACGGTGTCTCCTGCCTGCAGCGTCTGCACCGACAGGAGCTGGGTCGACAGCGTCATGGTGGACTGCAGCTGCCAGTGCGCCGCGTCGTGCTGGGGAAAGTCGGGCGCGCCGCCGTACAGCATGACGCCGGGGCGCACCCAGTCGCCGCGCGTGAGGTCGGCATGGCGCAGCGTGGCCGCGCTGTTGGCGATGGAGCGCTCGCCCGGCAGGTCGCGGGTGGCGCGCTCGAAGGCCTCCAACTGGTGGGCGATGCCGCGTTCGCCGTCGGCGTCGCTGAAATGGGTCATGAGCGAGATCTCGTCGACCTGGGTGAGCGCGTTGAGGCGGGTCCAGGCGGAGCCGAAGCGCTCGGGGGTGAAGCCCAGGCGGTTCATGCCCGAGTTCATCTTCAGGAACACGCGTTGCGGCTTGAGGGTCTTGTGGGCGGCGAGCATGTCGATCTGCTCGTCGCAGTGCACGGTGTGCCAGAGATCGAGGCGCGAGCACAGCTCCAGGTCGCGGGCCTCGAAGACGCCCTCCAGCAGCAGCACCGGGCCGCGCCAGCCGAGGGCGCGCACGCGCTCGGCCTCTGCCAGGTCGAGCATCGCGAAGCCATCGGCGCCTCGCAAACCCTCATAGACCCGCTCGATGCCATGGCCGTAGGCGTTGGCCTTGACGACGGCCCAGACGCGGGCTTCGAGGGCCGAGCGGCGCGCCCGCTCGAGGTTGTGGCGCAGGGCTTCGGTGTGGACGGTGGCGAGGATCGGGCGCGGCATGAAGGGTTTCCGGAGAAGGCTCGGTGGGAGCTCGGGGACAATGCAGACCACGTTTTAGCATCTTCGGGAATGGGGTCGAACACGGTGGGGATGCGGGATTGCGCGTCGCACCCCCGTGCTATAACCGCCCATTCGCCCTCTACGCGACACTTTTTCACTACCGCCAGCAGACCTATTCCTCTGGCCAGCCAGCCCATCGATGAAGCGCGGTTTCTACACGATCATGTCGGCCCAGTTCTTTTCGTCGCTGGCCGACCAAGCGCTTTTCGTTGTTGCGGTCGACCTCATGCGCAGTTCGGGCGCGCCCGAATGGCAACGCGCGGCGCTGGTGCCCATCTTCGCCGTCTTCTATGTGGTGCTCGCCCCGCTGGTAGGCGCCTTCGCCGACGCCCTGCCCAAGGGCAAGGTGATGTTCATCAGCAATGCCATCAAGGTGCTGGGCTGCGTGATGATGCTCTTCGGCTCGCACCCGCTGCTGTCCTACTCGATCGTGGGGCTGGGCGCCGCGGCCTACTCGCCGGCCAAGTACGGCATCCTCACCGAGCTGCTGCCGGCGTCGCAGCTGGTCAAGGCCAACGGCTGGATCGAAGGCCTGACCATCGCGTCGATCCTGCTGGGCATCGTGCTCGGCGGCGCGCTGGTGGGGCATGCGGTCTCCAGCAAGCTGCTGGCCTTCGACCTCCCGCTCATCGACACCGGTATCGACACGCCGGCCGAAGCAGCCCTCGCGGTGCTGATCTTCGTCTACATGCTGGCGGCCTGGTTCAACACGCGCATCCCGCACACCGGCGTCGAGATGCGCCCGCTGCGCGCCAACCCCGAACAAGGCCTGCTGCGCAATGTCGCGGCGCTGCTGCCCGACTTCTGGCACTGCAACGCGCGCCTGTGGCGCGATCGCCTCGGCCAGATCTCGCTGGCCACCACCACCCTCTTCTGGGGCGCGGGCGGCAACCTCAAGTACATCGTGCTGGCATGGGCGTCGCTGGCGCTGGGCTACAACACCACGCAGGCCTCTGCGCTGACGGGCGTGGTGACCATCGGCACCGCCGTGGGCGCCATCGTCGCCTCGATGCGCATGCGCCTGGACATGGCCACTCGCGTGATCCCCATGGGCATCGCGATGGGCCTGATGGTGATCTGCATGAACTTCATCGGCAACGTGTGGCTGGCGGTGCCCTTCCTCATCCTGCTCGGCGGCCTGGGCGGCTTCCTGGTGGTGCCGATGAACGCGCTGCTGCAGCACCGCGGCCACAACCTGATGGGCGCGGGCCGCTCCATCGCGGTGCAGAACTTCAACGAGCAGGCCTGCATCCTTCTGCTGGGCGGCTTCTACAGCGTGTGCACGGGCCTCGGCCTCTCGGCCTACGGTGCCATCAGCGCCTTCGGCCTCGTGGTGGCCGGCTGCATGTGGATCATCAAGCGCTGGCACGAGAACAACCTCAAGAAATATCCCGAGGAAGTGGAGCACCTGCTGGCTATTGCCCGTAGCGACAAACACCACTGACTCCCCCAGGCTTCGCGCACTTCGTGTCGCTGCGCCAACCCCCTCGCCGGGGGCGGCACCGGAGGCCCGGCAAAGCCGGTTCCTCGGTGCCCCACGAAAACTCCGCCACCATGCCAGCACTCGCCCTGCTACTGAACGCCTTCGTCTGGGGCGTGTCCTGGTTTCCCTTCCGCCAGATCGCGGGCCACGGACTGCATCCGCTGTGGACCACCTGCCTGATCTACCTGGCCATCGCCGTGCTGATGGGCGTGCTGCGCCGGCATGCCTGGAAGGGCTTCGCGGCCTTTCCGATGCTGGTGGTGCTGGGCCTGGCGGCCGGCTTCACCAACGTGGGCTTCAACTGGGCCGTGACGCAGGGCGATGTGGTGCGCGTTGTGCTGCTGTTCTACCTGATGCCGCTGTGGAGCGTGCTGCTGGCCTGGCTGCTGCTCGGCGAGCGGCCCACCGGCGGCGCGCTGGCGCGCGTGGCGCTCGCGCTCACCGGCGTGGCGGTGGTGCTGAAGGCGCCCGGCACCGACTGGCCCGTGCCTTCGAGCCTGCCCGACTGGCTGGGCGTGGCAGCGGGCTTCGGCTTCGCCGTCACCAACATCGCGCTGCGCCACCTGCGCGAGGCGCCGGGCGAATCGCGCGCGCTGGCGATGTTCTGCGGCTGCACCTTCGTGGCCGGCGTCGCGGCGCTGATCGGTACCGCGCTGGGCGTGTTCGATTCGCCGCTGCACGCCTCGCCGGGCTGGCTCGGCTGGGCCGCGCTGCTGGGCACGGCCTTCGTCTTCGCCAACGTGTGCCTGCAGTACGGCGCGGCACGGCTCACGGCCTCCGCGACCTCGGTGATCATGCTGTCGGAGGTGCTGTTCGCAAGCGTGTCTTCGGTGGCGCTGGGCGCAGCCGAGATGGACCCGCGCATCCTCGTGGGCGGCGCACTGATCGTGCTGGGCGCCGTCTGGGCGGCGTTTGCGCGAACGACCGCACGGCGCGATGATCGCGCCTCTTCTTCTCCTTCCTGACGAGGACACAGCATGACCAGCGTCTACGACTTCGAAGCCAACCTGATCGACGGCAAGCCGGTCAAGCTCTCCACCTTCAAGGGCAAGGTGCTGCTGATCGTCAACACCGCCAGCAAGTGCGGCTTCACGCCGCAGTTCGCGGGGCTGGAGGCGCTGCACGAGAAGTACGCCGGCAAGGGCCTCACCGTGCTGGGCTTTCCCTCGAACCAGTTCGGCGGGCAGGACCCGGGCACCAACGAGGAGATCGGCGCCTTCTGCACCACGAACTACGGCGTGAGCTTTCCGATGATGGAGAAGATCGACGTCAACGGCAGCAACGCCGCGCCGCTCTACCAGTGGCTCACGAAGGAAAAGCCGGGCCTGCTGGGCAGCACGGCCATCAAGTGGAACTTCACGAAGTTCCTCATCGGCCGCGACGGCACGGTGCTCAAGCGCTACGCGCCGCTGGACACGCCGGCCTCGCTCGAGCGCGACGTCGAGGCGGCGCTGGCCGCCGCCTGAGCGCCTTCGATCTCCGGCCTGTTCAGAACCTGAAATCGGCCGTCTTCGGGCCGCCGCCCACCGTCACGGCCTGGCTCTTGGTGGCGCCGCCGGGCGCCGCGACGTCGATCACGTAGCGTCCGTTCGGCACGTCGACCAGGCAGACCGGGCCGCTCGCGCGAAACGCCAGCGCGGCGGCATTGCCGGCGTCGCCGCCCTTGATCGTCACGTCGACGTTCGCCAGATAAGCGCCATCGGCGCGAGCGAACAGCAGCGCGAGCGGATGTTCCTTCATCGCGGCGCGCATGGCCGTCGATTCGTCGGAGCCGATGCCGCCGCACACGTAGCGCGCCGGGCCCGCGCCCTGCCAGGACGGCATGGCGCCCTGGGCCTGCGCGGCCGTGGCGCCGGCCGCGCAGGCGCAGGCCAGCAGCACGACCCGCAGCGAGGCGGGAATGGACGGAATGTAAGGAATGGAAGGTGCGAGAACACGAGGCATGGCACTGGCTCCTTGCAGGTTCGATGCGGCCATGATGCGCCCCGAACCGGCCCCGCGCGAGTCGGACCAACCCCCTCCTGCTTGTCCGATGGCGCCTGCGTTCAGGCCTTTTGCCGCAGTGCAGCGTCCAGCAGCTCGACCCAATGCCGTACCGGCGTGTCGTCGCTGCCGCTTTGCAGGTGCGTGATGCAGCCGATGTTGGCCGAGGCGATCACCACCGGGCGCAGCTGCTTCAGGTGGCCCAGCTTGCGGTCGCGCAGCGGATAGGCCAGCTCGGGCTGCAGCACCGAGTACGTGCCGGCCGAGCCGCAGCACAGGTGCGATTCGTTCATCGCCACGCGCATGTCGAAGCCCAGCGCGCGCAGGTGCGTCTCGACGCCGCCGCGCAACTTCTGGCCATGCTGCAGCGTGCACGGCGGGTGGTATGCCACCACGCCCTCTGGCGCCTTCACGCGGGCCTTGAGCGCGGGCACGAGGTCGGGCAGCAGCTCGCTGAGGTCACGCGTGAGCTCGCTGATGCGCGCGGCCTTCAGCGCATAGGCCGTGTCGTGCTGCAGGATGTGGCCGTACTCGCGCACGGTGACGCCGCAGCCGGATGCATTCATGACAATGGCCTCGACCTCGTTGCGCTCCACGTAGGGCCACCACGCGTCGATGTTGGCGCGCATCTGCGCCTTGCCGCCCTCCTGGTCGTTCAGGTGGAACTTCACCGCACCGCAGCAGCCGGCCTCGGGCGCGATCACGGCCTGGATACCGGCCGCGTCGAGCACGCGCGCGGTGGCGCTGTTGATGTTGGGCATCATCGACGGCTGCACGCAGCCCGCGAGCATCAGCACCTTGCGCGCATGCGTGGCGGTGGGCCAAGCGCCGGCATCCTGCTTCTCAGGCACCTTGGCCTTCAGCGCATCGGGCAGCAGGCCGCGCACCGACTGGCCCAGCTTCATCGCAGGGCCGAAGAGCGGCGACGGCAGGCCTTCCTTCAGCACCCAGCGCTGGGCCGATTCCATCGCGGGGCGCGGCACCTTCTCGTCGACGATCCTGCGGCCGATGTCGACCAGGTGGCCGTACTGCACGCCGCTCGGGCAGGTGCTCTCGCAGTTGCGGCAGGTGAGGCAGCGGTCGAGGTGCAGCTGCGTGCTGCGCGTGGGCGCCTTGCCCTCGAGCACCTGCTTGATGAGGTAGATGCGCCCGCGCGGGCCGTCGAGCTCGTCGCCGAGCAGCTGGTAGGTCGGGCAGGTGGCGGTGCAGAAGCCGCAGTGCACGCACTTGCGCAGGATGGCCTCGGCCTCGCGGCCTTCGTCGGTGCCTTTGAATTCGGGAGCGAGCTCGGTTTGCATGTCTTGCGTTCTTGTTCTCAGTTGGCGCTCAGCAGGCGGCCGCGATTGAAGATGCCATGCGGATCGAACTCGCGCATCAGCGCGCGCTGGATGCGCTCGACCGGCGCGCTCAGCGCATCGAAGCGCGGCACCCCTTCGTGCATGCCCGAACCCGGCAGCCGGAACAGCGTGGCGTGGCCGCCCGCCGCGCGCGCGATCTCGCGGATGCGCGCAGCCTGCGAGGGCGGTGCCTTGTACCAGCGCTGGCCGCCGTGCCATTCGATCAGCGGCGCGGCACTGTCGATGGAGAGCACGGGCGCGGTCTGCGGCACCGACACGCGCCAGAGCGCGTCGGAGCCCTCGCCGGTGGCGAACCAGGGCAGCTGCTGGTCGCGCAGCGATTGCCAGTCGGCGGCGGCGCGCGTGTTGTCCTTGCGCTCGCCGCCCAGGTGCTCGCACGCGGCTTCGACGGCGGCGACCGCACCGCGCAGCCGCAGGTAGAGCGCGCCAGCGCCGGCATATTCGAACCAGCAGCTCGCATTCAGCGGCAGCGGCCGGCCGCCCCACTCGTTGAGCAGCCGCAGCGCATCGGCCTGGCTGCAGGCGAATTCGAGCGTGGCCTCGGCGGGCGGCACCGGCAGCACCTTGAGGCTGACCTCCGCGATCACGCCCAGCGTGCCGAGCGAGCCGGCGAGCACGCGCGAGACGTCGTAGCCCGCGACGTTCTTCATCACCTGGCCACCGAAGCTCAGCAGCTCGCCGCGGCCGTTGACCAGCGTGGCGCCGAGCACGTAGTCGCGCACCGAGCCAACGCTGGCGCGCGCCGGGCCGCTGAGGCCCGCTGCAACCATGCCGCCCACCGTGCCGCCGCTTGCGAAGCACGGCGGCTCGAACGGCAGGCACTGGCCCTTCTCGGCGAGCGCCGCTTCGAGCTCGGCCAGCGGCGTGCCCGCGCGCACGGTGACGACCAGCTCGCTCGGCTCGTAGCTCGTGATGCCGGCGAGCGCCCGCATGTCGAGCAGTTCGCCCTGCGGCGCCTCGCCGTAGAAATCCTTGGTGCCGCCTCCCCGGATGCACAGCGGGGTAGCGTCGGCTGCAGCGGTGCGGATGCGCTCGACGGTCTGGCGGAGGGCGTTGTCGTTGTTGTCCATCGCCATCCTCAGAACCTCGGCAGATCGGAATGCGGCAGCCTGCCGCCGCGCACCACCTGCTTGCCGTACTCGGCGCAGCGCTGCAGCGTGGGAATCACCTTGCCTGGGTTGAGCATGCCCTCGGGGTCGAAGGCGCGCTTCACGCCGAGCATCTGCTCGTTCTCGGCGGCGGTGAACTGCACGCACATGCTGTTGAGCTTCTCCACGCCCACGCCGTGCTCGCCCGAGACGGTGCCGCCCATCGCGACGCTGGTCTCCAGGATGTCGGCGCCGAAGAGCTCGCAGCGGTGCAGCTCGTCGGGGTCGTTGGCGTCGAACAGCACCAGCGGATGCAGGTTGCCGTCGCCTGCGTGGAACACGTTGCAGCAGCGCAGGCCGTATTTTTTCTCCATCTCCTGGATGGCCAGCAGGATGTCGGCCAGGCGCTTGCG
Organism: Variovorax sp. 278MFTsu5.1; assembly: GCF_048305045.1. NCBI lineage: Bacteria > Pseudomonadati > Pseudomonadota > Betaproteobacteria > Burkholderiales > Comamonadaceae > Variovorax > Variovorax sp. 278MFTsu5.1. The sequence goes on along the minus strand of NZ_CP157622.1, from coordinate 363,845 downwards.
CGGGATGGTGGAGTCCAGGCACATGTAGTCGGGGCTGATGCGGCCCGAGGCGGGGAAGGCGTTCTTGCGCCCGCTCCAGAACCGCATGCGCTCCTCCTCGCTGTTGCTGCAGGCGATGGCGGTGGCACCCGAGGCGCGCAGCACGGCGGTCATGCGGCCGATTTCCTCTTCCACCTCCTCGGGCGTGCCGTCGGACTCGCACAGCAGGATGGCGGCAGCGTCGAGATCGTAGCCCGCGCGCACGAAGTCTTCGACCGCGGCGGTCATGGGCTTGTCCATCATCTCCAGTCCGGCCGGGATGATGCCGGCTGCGATCACCGCGGCCACCGCGTCGCCGGCCTTCCGCACGTCGTCGAAGCTGGCCATGATGCAGCGCGCGAGCTGCGGCTTGGGCACCAGCTTCACGGTGACCTCGGTGGTCACGGCCAGCATGCCCTCGCTGCCGATGACCAGCGCGAGCAGGTCGAGCCCCGGCGCGTCGAGCGCCTCGCCGCCGAACTCCACCGGTTCGCCCTCGGCCGTGAAGCCGCGCACGCGCATCACGTTGTGCAGCGTGAGCCCGTACTTGAGGCAGTGCACGCCACCCGAGTTCTCGGCCACGTTGCCGCCGATGGTGCAGGCGATCTGGCTCGACGGATCAGGCGCGTAGTAGAGGTTGAAGGGCGCGGCCGCCTCGCTGATGGCGAGGTTGCGCACGCCGCACTGCACCACGGCCGTGCGGCTCACCGGATCGATCTTCAGGATGCGGTTGAACCTGGCGAGCGACAGCGTCACGCCCATGGTGTGCGGCATCGCGCCGCCCGAGAGCCCGGTGCCCGCGCCGCGCGCGACCACCGGCACGCCGAGCTGATGGCAGGCCTTGAGCACGGCGGCGACCTGCGCCTCGGTCTCGGGCAGGGCCACCACGAGCGGGCGGGCGCGGTAGGCGGTGAGACCGTCGCACTCGTAGGGAGTCGTGTCCTCGTCGTGCCAGATCAGCGCGTGGGCCGGCAGGTGCGGCTGCAGCGCGCGAACGATCTGCGCCTGGCGCTGCGTTTTCTGTAGCGAATCGTGTTGCGTGGGGGTCAGCGGCGCGTTCATGCGGCGGCCTCTTTTCTTCTGTTCGCGGATGTCTCGGGTGTACCGCACTCTACGGGCATTGCGGCAGCCCCGGGTTGATGGATTTTTGCCGGCTGCTTGAAAGAACTTCGCGCCGGGCCGTCCGGTTCAGCGCAGGCTCTGTTCCAGCCAGTCTGCAAAAGCCGCGCATTCCCAGCGCTCGAGCGTGCCGGTCTGCCAGCAGATGTAGTGCCGGTGCGGCGAAGTCACCGCCTGATCGGACAGCGCCACCAGCCGCCCCGATTCGAACCACTCCGCGCCCAGCTTCTGCCGCACCAGCGCCACGCCGAAGCCGCTGGCGGCCGCGTCGTACATCAGCCCCAGGTCGTTGAACTGCGAGCCGATGGCGGGCTCGGGCTGGTCGATGCCGCAGCTCGCGAACCAGGTGCCCCAGGGCTCGAGCGGGCTGCGGATGAGCCGCGCGGCGGCGATCTCGGCCGCGCTGCGGAAACCGGTGAAGGGGCCGAACTCGTTGAGGTAGCTCGGGCTGCAGGCGGGCACCACCTGCTCGCCGATCAGCAGCCGGTGTTCGCAGTCGGCATAGCCGCCGGGGCCGTAACGCACCTCGAGGTCGGCCTGCTCGGCCGTCACGTCGAGCAGCGGGATCGACACCTGCAGCACCAGTTCGATGTCGGGGTAGATGTTGCGGAACAGCTCCAGCCTCGGCATGAGGAATTGCCGGCTGAAGGTGGGCGTGACCGCGATACGCAGCCGCGTGGCGCGCTGCGCGGCACTGCCGCCCAGAGGCGTCGCCTGCAGCGCCGCCAGTCCCGTGCGCACGTTCGCGAGGTAGGCCGCGCCGTCGGCCGTGAGGCTGAAGTCGCCGCGCCCGAAGAGCTTGAAGCCGACGTGCGATTCGAGCTGCCGGATGCGGTGGCTCACGGCGCTGGGCGTCACGCACAGCTCGTCGGCCGCGCGGCCCGCATGCCGCAGCCGCGCCACGGCCTCGAAGGTCAGCAGGCACTGGATCGGCGGGATGTGCTGCAGGGCCATGTGCGCCCGGGTCCCCGGTTTCTCTTCAGTCTTCGAAGAAGTTGACCGGAAGGCCGGGCGTGTCGACGCGCATCGAGATCACCGTGCCCGATGCCGGCCGCTGCGCGAGCTCGGCTGCAGGCCGGCCCTTGCGGCCGCTGGTGACGAACAGCGTCTTCAGGTCGTCGCCGCCGAAGCAGGGCATGGTCGGGCACTGCACCGGCACGGGCACCGAAGCCACGATCTCGCCCGTGGGTGCAAAGCGCAGCAGCTGCGCGCCCTCGAACATGGCCACCCAGTAGTGGCCCTGCGCGTCGACGGTGGCGCCGTCGGGGCGGCCCTGGTAGCCCAGCGGTGCATCGGCGCTCCAACCCTCGGGCTTGGCGTCGAACTGGTGGAACACGCGCGCGCGCGAGAGCGAGTTGGCTTCGGCGTCCCAGTCCCATGCGCAGACCACGTGCGCGGCCGTGTCGGCCCAGTAGAGGGTGCGCGCATCGGGCGAGAAGGCAAGGCCGTTGGCGGTGGTGGACTCATTGGCCATCTGCGTGAGCGTGGGCGAGACGCCGGTGCCGGGGCGCGCGTCGAAGCAGTAGAGCGCGGCGTTGGCGCGGTCCTTCGCCTCGTTGAGCGAGCCGCCCCAGAAGCGGCCCAGCGGGTCGCACTTGCCGTCGTTGAAGCGCATGGTGCGCACGTCGTGCTCAACGCGCGCCATCGCGGCGAGTTCGCCACCCCATTCGCGCGCACGGTAGATGCCGTCGCGCAACGCGATCACCAGGCCGCCGCTGCGCGCGGGCGCCATGCAGCCGGGCTCGGTGGGCAGGGGCCAGCGCTCGACCTTCGCATCGGGCGATCCGATCTCGCCGCGTGTTCGCAGCACGGCGCGGCCGGGAATGTCGAGCCAGTAGAGCGATCGTTCTTCGGGATGCCAGAACGGCGATTCGCCGAGCTCGCAGAGGCTGTCTTCGATGGAGGTCCACATGGTGGCGAGATTGTGCTCCCGGCCACCGGGGCTCCGGACAAAAAAATGCCCGCTGGCGCGTGAGCGCTGGCGGGCTGAACATCCAAAGGAGACCTCGCTTGAAAAACTCGTTACGCGGAATTCTTCTTGTTGTAGATGGTGGTCATTCATGCAATGGCGGGCTGCCCGCAGGCGAGCCCGCCAGAGCGGATCAGCGGTTGTATGCGGTTTCGCCGTGCGAGGAGATGTCGAGGCCTTCGCGCTCTTCTTCTTCCGACACACGCAGGCCGAGGGTCAGGTCGGCGATCTTGTAGGCGATGAAGGCCACGATGCCGGACCACACGACGGTGAGCAGCACGCTCTTGATCTGGATCCAGACCTGTGCGCCCATCGCGAAGGTGTCGGGCGTCGCGCCGCCGGTGCCGCCCAGGCCCTTGGCAGCGAACACGCCGGTCAGGATGGCACCCAGGATACCGCCCACGCCGTGGACGCCGAACACGTCGAACGCGTCGTCTGCACCGAGCATGCGCTTCAGGCCGCCCACGCCCCACAGGCAGACCAGGCCGGCCAGCAGGCCCAGCACGATCGAACCCATCGGGCCGACGAAGCCGGCGGCGGGCGTGACGGCCACCAGGCCGGCGACGGCACCGGATGCCGCACCCAGCATCGAGGCCTTGCCCTTGTGCAGGCTCTCGCCCAGGATCCACGACAGGGCCGCGGCGGCGGTGGCGAGCACCGTGTTCACGAAGGCCAGGCCGGCGACGGCGTTGGCAGCACCGGCCGAGCCGGCGTTGAAGCCGAACCAGCCGACCCACAGCAGCGATGCGCCGACCATGGTGAGCGTGAGCGAGTGAGGCGTGAAGGCTTCCTTGCCGTAGCCGACGCGCTTGCCGACCATGTAGGCGCCGACCAGGCCGGCCACACCGGCGTTGATGTGCACCACGGTGCCGCCGGCGAAGTCCAGCGCGCCGTCCTTGCCCAGCAGGCCGCCGCCCCACACGATGTGGGCGATCGGCACGTAGCTGAAGGTGAACCACAGCACCGAGAACAGCAGCACGGCCGAGAACTTGGCGCGCTCCGCGAAGGCGCCGACGATCAGCGCCACGGTGATGGCCGCGAAGGTGCCCTGGAAGGCGACGAACACATATTCGGGAATCGTGGTCAGCGCGCCGAAGGTCTCCTGCGTGATGCCCTTCATGAAGATCTTGTCGAATCCTCCGAAGAAGTTGCCGTCACCCGAGAAGGCCAGGCTGTAGCCGTAGACGGCCCACAGGATGCTGATCAGCGAGAAGATCACGAAGACCTGCATCAGCACCGACAGCATGTTCTTCGAGCGGCCCAGGCCGCCATAGAACAGCGCAAGGCCGGGGATGGTCATCAGGATCACGAGAAGGGTCGAAGTGAGCATCCAGGCGGTGTCGCCGGAGTCGATCTTCGGAGCGGGGGCCGCGGCGGGCGCAGCCGGGGCTGCATCGGCGGCTGCCGCTGCGGGAGCAGCAGCAGGGGCGGGCGCGGCGGCAGCGGGTGCCGACGCGGCCGGAGCCTCGGCCGTGGCCGCTGCAGGAGTCTGCGCGAAGCCGGTGGTACCGGCAGCCAACACGCTCAAGCCGAGCGCAAGAGAGACAAGCAGTTTTTTCATAGTCGTTGTTCTTTCGGGCCAGGACTCGATCAGAGGGCTTCGCGGCCCGTTTCGCCGGTGCGGATGCGAACGACCTGTTCGAGGTTGTAGACGAAGATCTTGCCGTCGCCGATCTTGCCGGTGCGCGCAGCGCCTTCCACCGCCTCGATCACGCGATCGACGAGGTCGTCGGAGACGGCCGCTTCGATCTTGACCTTGGGCAGGAAGTCGACCACGTATTCAGCGCCGCGGTAGAGCTCCGTGTGGCCCTTCTGGCGGCCGAAACCCTTCACCTCGGTGACGGTGATCCCCTGCACGCCGATGGCCGACAGCGCTTCGCGCACTTCGTCGAGCTTGAACGGTTTGATGATGGCTGTGACCAGCTTCATGAGTTTTCTCCTTCGGATGGAAATGAAGTGGCGCGGCAGCTTGGGCCGCACCTCGTTGTTGTGTGGCTTACAGCGTCTTCGTCAGCGTGACGATGAAGCGGGCCTTGTTCGGCGAGTAGTAGGTCGTGCCGAAGGTGCCGAAGCCGTAGTCGACGCCCGGGTTGCTCACCGCGAGGTACGAGTTCTTCTTGTTGGCGCCCTGCACCGAGCCGGTCAGCGACAGGCCGTTGCCGAAGTCGTAGCTCGCGCCGATGTTGTAGTCGACGTAGCTCTTGTAGCCCAGGCTGCGGATGTCGCTGGACATGTTGGTGAAGCCCACCGCGGCCTTCAGCGTGACCTTGGGCACGATCTCCTTGCTGTACGACAGGTTCAGGTAGCCCGTGTTCGTGCCCTTCAGGCCCGAGCCGGCCTTGTTGCCGGCGTAGCCGAAGTAATCCTTCGACACGGTGTGCGAGTACTTGGCGGTGAAGGAGCCGAAGCTGTCGTTCGCGTAGGTGGCGCCGACGTACAGCTCGGTGGTGTTGCCCGAGGAGTTGCCCGGGTAGATGTAGGTGAGCGCACCGACGTCCATGTCCAGCGGGCCGGCCTTGAACTTGTAGCCGCCGTACACGTCCATCTCGATGCTGTTGCCCTTGAGCCAGTTGACGCTCGAGTTCCAGTTGCCCACGTAGAAGCCGCTGTCGCCGAAGGCGTAGTCGAGGCCGCCCTGGATCGCGGGCTTGAAGCCCTTGGTCTTGGCGTAGTCGTTCTTGCCGATCATGTCCTGGTCCTGGCCACGGAACTTGTAGTTCGTGGTGATGGACACGTTGCCGGTCAGATTCGGGGCGGGAGCTGCCGCAGGCGCTGCTGCGGCGTCGGTCGTTGCAGTCTGCGCCAGGGCCGCGCCGGACGCGGTCAATGCGGTGGCCAGAACGATCAGCGCCTGGGCGGCGGTACGGTGCGTCATCAGGGAACTCCTCGCAAGTGTGTGGTTGGACCGGAAGGCTCAAAGCAGGGAGCGTGCCAAAGTGCACGAATGCCGCGCCTTGCAGCCGTGTCCGCGGCGCGGTTGAGAGCCAAATCGTTACAACAGCTGTTGCGAGTGGTTGCAGATGCACGGTGCGCCGCACCACCGCGGGAATGCTCAAAAAACGCGCACCATCTTGGGGAGAGGGAGAGAAATGGGACTGTCTTTGGTGCAAAGCCGCGCCTTGCTGGGTCTTGAAGCGGCCAGTGTCACGGTTGAGGTGCATCTGGCGAACGGCCTGCCCAGCTTCACGCTGGTCGGCCTGGTCGAGACCGAGGTCAAGGAGGCGCGAGAGCGCGTGCGCTCGGCGCTGCAGAACGCGGGGCTGGAGTTCCCCAACAACAAGCGCATCACGGTCAACCTCGCGCCGGCCGACCTGCCGAAGGACTCCGGACGTTTCGATCTGCCCATCGCGCTGGGCATCCTCGCGGCCAGCGGCCAGATAGACAACGCGAAGCTCGCCGGCCACGAGTTCGCCGGCGAGCTCTCGCTTTCGGGCGAGCTGCGGCCCGTGCGCGGCGCGCTGGCCATGGCGCTCGCGCTGCACACGCGCGGCGTCGCTACGCGGCTGGTGCTGCCCCTGGAAAGTGCGCAGGAGGCGGCGCTGGTACCAGGCGGCGAGGTGTACGGCGCCAGGCATCTGCTGGACGTGGTGCGCCAGTTCGTGGCCACCGATGACGAAGCTTCACAGTTGCCCGACACCGCGGACGACGGCTGGGCGCGCATCCGGGCCGCGCCCGACACGAACCCGCCCCGCTACGCCGATCTTGCGGAAGTGAAGGGACACACGGGCGTCAAGCGCGTGCTCGAAATCGCCGCGGCGGGCGGCCACAGCCTGCTGATGGTGGGCGAGCCGGGCTCGGGCAAGTCGATGCTCGCCCAGCGCTTCGCGGGGCTGCTGCCGTCGATGCACATCGACGAGGCACTGGAGAGCGCGGCCGTGGCCAGCCTGGGTGGGCGCTTCGCGACCGAGCGGTGGCGGGTGCGGCCGACATGCTCGCCGCACCATACGGCGAGCGCGGTGGCACTGGTCGGCGGGGGCTCCCCGCCACGGCCCGGTGAAATCTCCCGCGCGCACCATGGAGTCCTTTTTCTCGACGAATTTCCCGAGTTCGCCAGATCCGCCCTCGAAGCGCTGCGCGAGCCGCTGGAGACCGGCACCATCACCATCGCCCGCGCCGCGCGGCGCGCCGAATTCCCGGCGCGCTTCCAGCTCGTCGCCGCGATGAACCCATGTCCCTGCGGCTATCTCGGCTCGTCATCCAGGCCCTGCCGCTGCACGCACGAGCAAGTCTCGCGCTACCAGGGCAAGCTCAGCGGCCCGCTGCTCGACCGGATCGACCTGCACATCGAAGTGCCTCCGGTGTCCGCGCAGTTGCTGCTCGAGGCGCCCGCGGGCGAATCGACCGACAGCATCCGCGAACGCGTGGTCGCCGCGCGCGAGCGCGCGATGCAGCGCCAGGGCCATGCCAACCAGTCGCTGCAAGGCGCAGCCATCGACCGTCATGCGGCACTCGACGACGCGGCGCGCGCGTTCATGTTCAACGCGGCCGCCAAGCTCGGCTGGTCGGCGCGCAGCACGCACCGGGCGCTGAAGGTGGCGCGCACGATCGCGGACCTGGCCGGGTCGCAGGCCGTGCAGGTCGGGCACCTGGCGGAGGCGGTGCAGTATCGAAGGGCGTTGCGCGGGGCCGCCTAAAGCGAGATATGCAAGAGCGCGCTCCCGCCTCGCGCACGTAACCCCGAGGCGGGTCGCGGCCCGGAGCCGGCAGGGCCGCAGGATCCGGCTACTTGAACTCGTGGCTCACAACGGGCGCCGACTTGCTGTCCTGCACCGTCACGCGCTGCCGGTACACCTCGAGGTCGCCGTTGCGCACTTCGATGTTGTAGATGCCGGGGCGCAGCGACAGCGACTTCAGCGGCGGGCTGACGCCACGGTCGGCGCCGTCGACGAACACCTGGCCCCAAGGCCGCACGTTGAACAGCACGCGGCCCATGCCGGGCGCCGCGGGCGGAGTGGCGGTGGCGCCAGGCGTGCCGGGCGTGGCGCCGGCGACCGTGGTTCCGGGCGGCTGTGTGCCGGGGGCAACGGGCACCGAAGGCGGCGAGACGCGGTTGATCTCGGCGATGGCGTTGCGCGCCTCCCGGGCGTGCAGGCCGCGGCGGTAGCGGCGCAGGTAGGCCTCGTAGCCTTCGCGCGTGTTCTCGCTCTGCGCGAGGTTCCAGTCCTCGGCTTCGGCGGTGGCCAATGCGGATTCGGGCGGCGTGGCCGGTGTTGCGGGCGTCGCCGGCGCAGTCCCGGGCGTGGTGACCGGAACGTTCTCGAGCGGCGCCAGAGGCCCGGTGGATGCTGCGGGCGCGCTGGCCGCCGCGGCCGGGGGCTGCGCCGCGGCACCGCCGGCCACGGCCGGCGGCACGCCGTCGGTGGCGGGCGGCGTGGCGGTACCGGTCGTGGCCGCAGGCGGCATCGCTGCCGGCGGCGCTGCGCTGGTCGACATCGGATCGCTGGGCGGCGGCACCGGCACCATCGCGGTCTTGGGCTCCTGCGGCTGCATGCCCGAAGTGAGGCGCAGGCCGATCCACGCGCCCACGGCGACGAGCGCGATCAGCAGCACGCCGACCATGCCCCAGGGCGGGCGCTTGAGCTTCTGTTTCTGCGCGGGCGCGGCAGCCACGGCTTTGCGGGCCTTGGCGCGGCTGTCGCGCTCGTCCTGCGCCGCGCGCGGTGCGGGCGCCGGCGCGGAAGCGCGCACCGGTTCGGGCGCGGCCACCGGCATGGGCATCGACATCGGCTCCAGCGGCGCGGGCGCCGACACCGGCGAGAACTGCTGCGGCGTGAGCTGCGGAGGCGGCGGCGTGGCCGAAACGGGCGCGGCGGGAATGATCACCGCCGGCACGCCCATGCCGCTCACGTAGATGTCGCCCAGCTTCACCAGCCCGAGCTCGGCGGCGAAGGCGGCCACGGTCTGCGTGCGGTCCTTGCTGTGCACGGCCAGCGTGTGGTCGATGGCGGCGCAGAAGGCCGGGCTCAGGTCGTCGCGGCCCATGGACGACAGCGGCACGTAGGCATCCTGCACGCTGCGCACCACGGCCGAAGGCGGCGGATGGCCGGTGACCGCGCGGTACAGCACAGCGCCCAGCGCGTACAGGTCGGTCCATGCGCCCTGCAGCAGGGTGTTGTCGTCGGCGTACTGCTCGATGGGCGAGTAGCCCGACTTCACCATCACCGCCACCTCGTCGACGAGGTCGGCGATGGACTTGCGCGCCGCACCGAAGTCGAGCAGCACCGGCAGGTCGTCCTGCTGGATGAAGATGTTGTCGGGCGCGATGTCGCGGTGGAAGCACTGGCTGCGGTGCAGCGTCTCCAGCGCACCCAGCAGCGGCCCCAGCATGCCCAGCAGCCAGGGCTCGGTGACCTTGCCGGGCTCGTCTTCCGCCAGGCGGCGCAGCGTGCGGCCCTTGTAGAGCTGGATCGCCATGTAGGCGGTGGAGTTCGCCTCCCAGAAGCGGTGTACCCGCACCAGCGCCGGATGGCTGAACTGCGCGAGCGTGCGCGCCTCGTTGATGAAGCTGCGCAGGCCCGCCTGGAAGGTGGCCGTGAGCCGCTCGGAGCGCACGTGCACGCTGTTGTCGCCCACGCGGCGCGCGAGCATCGCGGGCATGTATTCCTTGATGGCGACTTCGCGCTGCAGGGAGTGGTCGTAGGCGCGGTAGACGATGCCGAAGCCGCCCTCGCCGATCACCTCGAGCAGCTCGAACTCGTCGAGGCGGTGGTTCACGCCCAGGGGATGCGGGCGCTCGTCCTGCGTGTCGGCCGCCGGGCTTCCGATGCCGTGCGTGGTCGTCATGCTTCGTTTCCTCCTGCGGGACGGCCGCCCACATGGTCCTCACGGTCCTCATGGCCCTCACGGCCCCCATGACCCTCTCGGCCCCTCCGGGCCTGCCGGCCGATATGGCTCTTCTTGTTCATGCCCATGGCACATGTCCCTGCGAAAACAACTTGGAAAACAGCGGCGTGTTGAGCCCGCCGCCATGGGCCGCGGTGCGCAACGGAGACCCGTCGGCCTGGTTGGTCCACCAGTAGCTGGTGCTGCCGAAAGGGTCGAAGCACAGTGGAAGCTCTGGCCAGCCCAGGCGCTGCTGGGCGCTGGCGCCACCGGCCGTAGGCCCGAGGATCGAAAGGATGTCGTCCGAACCGCCGCTGGCCGTCTGGAAGCCCGCGCGGCCGGCCGCCAGCACCTGGCTGTCGAACTGGTCGGGTGCCACGCCGTGGCGGATGGCCTGCAGCATCGCGCTGCCGCACTGCCAGTACCACTCGGCCGAGCCTTCGAGCACCGAGGGGCGGTAGTTGCGCGCGGCCACCTGCAGGGTGATGCACACGGGGTAGTAGCGGCCCACCCGGTCGCAGCTGGGTGCGATGCAGCCGAACTGCACCGCGTCGACGCCCTGCGTGGCGGGAATCGCGAAGTTCCACACCGGCGCCACCGCGTAGTGGCGCGTCATCGCGTCGGGCCAGCGCTTGAAGCTGCCCAGGCCGTTCTGCATCCAGCGGTCCCACCAGGCCTGCAACTCGCGCGGCATGCGGCGATAGAGGAAGTCGCCGGCGGAGGGCAGCTTGCCGTACCAGCCGATCTGCTCGTCGACCGGCACCCAGGCCTGCGGGGGAATGCTGCTGTTCATTGCATATGCCTCGAAACAACATCGCGGCATATGCCAGGAACACCGCGGAACCGGCTTTGCCGGGCCGCAGGTGTTGCCCCCTGCAAGGGGGTTGGAGAAGCGACACGAAGTGCGCGAAGCCTGGGGGTGTTCATGATTTCCCGGGGCACGAGAAGCTGTTCATCTGCGGCAGGCGCAGCGGGTTGTAGACGCTGTTGGCGGTGACCGCGAGCACCACCTTCTTGCCTTGCAGGTCGAAGCTGGCGTTGAAGGATTCGGGCGAGCTGCCCGCCGAGATGGAAGCCTTGTCGAAGAGCCGGTGCAGCGCCCACGGCCCTTCGGTCACGATGCCGCCGGCCGGCGTGCCGTTGGCGGTGGTCACCTGCAGGCGCACCTGGTTGCTGTTGCGCGGGCCCGGCCACTTGATGGTGCTGGGCGCCTGCGGGCCGTGGGCGTAGCGAACCGTCTGGCCGTCGACGTCGAGCGTGAACTGCGTGAGCGCCGCGTCCATGTCCTCGGGCCGGATGTCGATGGTGAACGAGGGCGTGCGCCCGCCCGCCATGCCCGAGAAGAACACGTCGCGGATCGCCTGCGCCTTCTGGAAGGAATCGAGGTAGGCCGAGCGTCCGGTGGCACTGCCGTCCACGCCGCGCTTGAAAGTCCAGGGGTTGACCGAGGTGTCGACCTGCGTGATGAGGTTCTTCTGGAAGAAGTCGTCCATCATCCCGCCCGGCGCGAACAGCTGCGCGAAGTCGCCCGAGGCCACGTCGCGGTTGGAGCCTCGCGTGAACGGATAGCGCCCCGCGATGGCCTGGTTGCAGAACGAGCCGATGCTGGCCGCCGCGCTCTGCCCGATGTTCTGCCGCGTGACCGCCGCCGCCTTCGACGACGCGGTGGCCGAGAGGTCGTTCAGCATGCCCTGGAAGGGCACCGGCAGGCGCCCCGCCTCTGCCTGCACCTTGGTGACCGCGTCGCTGGTCGGCGGGATGTTGCCGCTGCGCAGCGCCGTGTCGGTGGCGGTGAGGAAGTTGTAGAGCTCGTTGATGAGCGCGGCCGTCGCGTCGATGGGCGCCTGCCCGCCCTGCTTGGGCGCGGTGACCATGCGGCGCAGCGGCTCGAAGTGGTTGTCCACCAGCGACTCGGGGCGGTCCACGCGCGTGTTGCGGCGCTGGCTGCCGTCGGGCTGGCCGATGAGCTGCTCGATGCGCTCGCGCGTGCTCTGCACGCGGTTCTGCGCCTGGTCGAGCAGGCTGCGCGCGGCCTCGTCGTGGTTGCGCAGCAGGTCGGTCTCGCGCGCGGCGCCGCGGATGATGCGCGACATCGGCGACTCGGCGGTCGAGAGCACGCGTGTCATCTGGATGCTCTGCAGCAGCGAGCGGCTGTCGGCCAGGCGGATGTCGACGAGATAGTCGTCCCACACCTTGATGTAGTCGGTGAGGTAGAGCCGGCGCACCTCGCGCAGCAGCAGCTCGCGCGAGGTGATGTCGGCGATGCCGGGTGCGCGGATCTGCAGCACCCAGCGGTCTTCCTGCTCGAGCGACAGCGCGGTCTCGGCCATGCGCTTGTCGAAGATGTCCCAGTAGCCGCGGTAGGTGAAGAGCGTCGGGATGCCGTCGGTCAGCGGCTTGCCGCTCGCGCGGCGGATGACCAGCGCCGACTCGGCGCCGCCCGCCTCGGCGATGGTGAAGGCATTGGGCTGGCTGGTCTGCAGCAGGATGCGGCGCAGCCGCGCATACGAGCGCTGCGCCAGCGGCACGCCGGCCAGGCGCTCGCGCGTCTGCGTGATGAGCCTGTCGTCCTTCGCGAAGGGCGAGGTCACCACGCGGCCCGAGAACAGCGCCTTCAGGTGCGACTCCAGGTTGGCGCGCTGCTCGCGCGTGAGCGAGGCGCCGATCTTGCGGTCCACGTCGGTGAGCAGCCAGGCCTGCAGGAAGTCGGCGTCGTAGCGCTCGGCGTCGTACAGCATGAGGTAGGCCTTGAGCGCCTCGTAGCTGTATTCGGCGTCGTTCTTCGCGGCCTCGCGCAGCGACTGCTCCACGCGCTGCGCGGCCTGCGGCAGCAGCACGGTCTCGAGCGCGCGCTGGTAGACGCCGTCGGTCGCCGCCTGCAGCTTCTCGCCCTGGTACAGGCCGAAGCGGTAGGAGGTGGGCGGATCGCCGATGTCGAAGTGGCTGGACTTCGGCAGGTCGCGCAGCCTGTCGAGGATGAGCAGCGAGCTGGCGATGTCGCCGCTGGTGTCGACCACCGTGGGCAGCTCGCCGCGCGCGGCGGCCTTGTTGAAGGCCTTGGCGTTGGTGTCGACCTCGGCCACGTACTCCTTGTTGTTGCGCCAGCTGTTCACGCAGGCTCCCAGCAGCAGCACCAGCAGCACGCCGATCACGCTGTAGCCCGCGATGTCGATGGCCCGCTTGCGCCGGTACCAGCGCAGGTTGGTGCCCGCCACGCCCGCGTCGCGGAAGATCACCTGCTGCAGCAGCTCCTTCAGGAAGTAGCTCTTGCCCGGGCCCGGCGGCGGCGCCGGCGGCGCGTTGACCTGCAGGTAGCGCTTGATGGCGCCCATCACGCGGTCGAAGGCCGTGCCCTCCTGCGTGCCGCTGGTGAAGTACACGCCGCGCAGCATCGACGCGGCCTCGAACTTCGAGGGGTTGAATACGTCGGCCAGGAAGGTGCCGAGGATGTCCTCGAAGCTCGCGAACTGCTGCGGCAGCAGGTAGGCCTGCGCACGGCGCATCGGGTCGGACTCGGCCGCCAGCAGCTCGGGCAGTCGCTCGTCCAGGCGCTGGTGCAGCAGCTTGTATTCCTGGTGGAAGCGCTCGCGCAGGTCGCCGCCCACGGGCGCCGCGCCCTTGTTGCCCTTGCCGGCCTTCGCCGGGTTGCCCTGGATCGGGAAGGTGAAGCCCCACACCTGCTGGCGCTCCGCGCGGCCCAGCGAGCCGAAGTACTCGTTGAAGCCGGCCAGCAGGTCGGTCTTGGTGACCAGCACATAGACCGGGAAGTCGATGCCAAGGTCGTTGCGCAGCTCCAGCAGCCGCTTGCGCAGCGCCATCGCGTGGCGCGCGCGCTGTGCGTCGTCGGCCAGCGGCAGGTCGGCGATGCTGATGGTTAGGATCGCGCCGTTGATCGGCTGGCGCGGCCTGAACTTCTTCAGCAGCTCGATGAAGCCCTTCCACTCGCCCTCGTCGGTCTCGCGGTTGCTCTCGTGCGTGGTGTAGCGCCCGGCCGTGTCGATCAGCACCGCCTCGTTGGTGAACCACCAGTCGCAGTTGCGCGTGCCGCCGATGCCTCGCACCGCCGCCTTGCCGAGCTGGTCGGCCAGGGGGAAGTCGAGGTCGGAATTGACCAGCGCGGTGGTCTTGCCCGAGCCCGGCGCGCCGATGAAGATGTACCAGGGCAACTGGTACAGGTACTGCCGGTCGAACAGCGAGAAGCGGCTCGCGGGCTTGCCGTCGGCATCCGCGCCGAAGCGCATGTTCTTCAGGATGTTGGTGGCGTCGGTGAAGCCGCTTTGCAGCTCCTTGATCTCGGGCGCGTCCTCGGGCTTGGCCTCTTTCTCGCTCTTGGAAGGCGTGCGCAGCTGGTTGAGCAGCTGCGCGTTGAGCCGGCGCTCGCGCCACTTGCGGTAGATGACGCGCACGAGCCAGATCGTGAACATCAGCACGATGACCACGATGCGCACGATCTCGTCTTCGAGCGGGCGATAGCGGCCCACCGCGATGGCCGGGCCGATGACCCAGATCAGGAAGGCGAGCGCGACCAGGCCCAGGAAGACCCACAGGTCGCGGCTGATGAGAAAACGGAAGATGGCGCGCAGCATCAGCGGGTGCCTCCGGAGCGCGGTGCGGGCACAGGTGCGGGTGCGGGCGCAACGAGCGGCGCAGGAGCCACCGGCGCCACCAGCAGCGTCACCTCGACGCGGCGGTTGCGGGCGCGGTTGGCGGGCGAGTCGTTGGGCACCAGCGGGTCGGCGTCACCGCGGCCTTCGGCGCGCAGGCGCTCGGGCCGCGCAATGCGCGCTGCGATCATCTTCTTCACCGCGTCGGCGCGGGCCTGCGAGAGTTGCCAGTTGGAGGGGAAGCGCACGCTGCGGATCGGCTGGTCGTCGCTGAAGCCGCTGACCAGCACATTGCCTTCCACGGAATTGAGCGCGTCGGCCACGCGCGCGAGCACCGGCGCGTAGCGGTCGAGCACGCGGTCGGAACCCGAGGCGAAGAGGCCGTCGCCGCGCAGCACCACGACACTGCGATCCGCCTCGTCGCGCACGGTGAGCAGTCCTTCGCGAATTTCAGGCTCGAGGAAGCGCTGCAGGCGCGGCACCGGCGCCGGCATGACGACGGCACGCTCGGCCTGCGGCAGGCGCACCGCATTGACGGCCGCGAAGGCGCCGTCGGAGTGGCCCGCGAGATTGAAGGTGAGGAAGGCGAACACGCCCATCAGCAGCACCGCTGCGACCGCGCCCACGGCCCACACGGGCAGCCAGTTGCGCGAGCGGCGCACGGGCGCGCTGCCGTCCTGCCAGTGCGGCGACAGCGGCACCGGGATCTCGCCGCGCGTCTGCCGGATGATCTGCAGCAGCCGCTGCTTGAGCGTCTCGAGCTGCGAGCGGCCGTTGTCGATGACGCGGAAGCGCCCCTCGAAGCCCATGGCCAGGCAGAAGTAGATGAGCTCGATCAGGTGCAGGTGCTGCTGCGGGTTCTGCACCAGGCGCGACAGGAGCTGGAAGAACTTCTCGCCGCCCCAGGTCTCGTTGTGGAACATCACCAGCAGGCTCTGCGACGACCAGATGCTGCCGCCCCACGGCGTGAGCGCCGCGGCCTCGTCGACCGCGGTGCACAGGCAATAACGCGCACCGATGATCACCTCGGGCGCGATGCCCGCCTGCTGCGCGCGCGTCTCGAAGCGGCGGACCTCGTCGACGAGGTGCTCGCGCAGCTGCGAGGGTGCGGGATGGTGGCCGGTGGCGCGGATCTGCGGGATCAGGTCGAGCAGCGGGTTGGCCGCGGCCACCAGCGGGTTGTTGCCCGCGAGCGCCGTGTCGCCCGCATGCGGGCGCCGCGCGTCATGCCATGCGGTGAAGGAGTCGGGTTGCGCACCGAGTCCGCGCTGCGCGGCGGGCATGCCGCCCACGTCGGCGTTGCCGCCACCCGGGTTCGGCGGCACGAAGCCCCCCGGGCCGACGGCCATGTCGTTGACACCGTTCATAGAGTCCCTCACGGACGGATGGCCCAGAACTCCATGGCCAGACCGGGAAAGTCACCGGCCAGGTGCATCGCGACGCCGCCCGATTTCTCGAGCTGGCGCCACATGTCGCCGCTCTTGTCGAGTTCGAAATAGTGGTAGCCCGCGTTGTACGGAATCTGCCGCGGCGCCACCGGCAGCGGACGCACCACCACCCCCGGCAGCTGCAGCTGCACGAGGTCGCGGATGCGCTCGACCGAGCCGATCTTCACCTGCGTGGGGAAGCGCTGCTGGATGGCGTCGGCCGGCAGGTCGGCATGCACCGCGAGCACGAAGCCCGCGTTGCGCACCAGCACCGGGTCGGGCATGCGGCCCACGCGCACGCCGTGGCTGCGCTCCTCGAGCTCGATGGCGATCGCGCTCTGCTCGAGCACGGCGGAGAGCGAACGCCGGAGCTCTTCGAGCAGCGGGCGTATGCATTCGTTGAGGTTGTCGTGGTCGTAGATCGGCCACAGCACCGGACGGCGCGTGGGCGAAGTGTGCGTGGCGAGGTGGCAGGCCAGCTTGAGCCAGTCGACGAAGAGCTCCTCGGGGTGCACCTGCACGGCCTGCTGCGCATGCCAGGTGAGCGCGAGATAGCGATTGACCAGTTCGAGCAGCAGGAAGTCGGAGACTTCGCTCACGCCGCCGCGGCCGGGTTGCGAGAGGCGCGAGGCCAGTGCCTCCGAGCGCTGCGTGAGCAGGCCGTGCAGCTCCGCGATCATGCTGCGCAGCATGGCGTGCGCGGAGGCGTCGAGCACCGGCGGGATGTAGTTGGCGTCGACCACCAGCTTGTGGTCGGTGCGGCGCTCGATCACGCGGACCGCGCCGATGGCCTGCCATTCGGCAGTGAGGGAAGACGCACGGGCAAGGCGCAGGCGTGGTGACGCGAGCTGCAGCACGGCCGGGCCCAAGGCGACGGCATTGCCGTCGTTCACCTCGCGTTCGATCACGCCGAAGCGCGCGGCGGAGCCTTCGTCTTCCGAAAAGATGACTTCCTCGCTGCCGGGCCTGCGCAAGGGCAGCGCGAGAACGATGAGTTCGTCGGTGAGATCGCTGGGCACTTCATAAGGAAGCGGCGCGTCTTCGGCGCCGAACGAGAAGGGCGTGCCGTCGGGCATCACGCCGGCGCCGCCGAGCAGCGACACGCGGCCCAGCGCGTAGGCGTCGCGATCGATGTCCAGGTGCAGCCAGCCCCAGTAGGCGCCTTGCAGGCCCGCGGTGCGCCGGGTCACGTACTGCTCGACATAGCGTTCCATTTGCTGGAAGTGCTGCGGGCGCAGGTACATGCCCTCGGACCACACAACGCGATTCGCCAATGCCTGCGGATGAGCGCCGTTCTTTGCGGCGCCCCGATTGCGAACTGTCACCAAAAAGTCCTCCTGGGGAGTGCTCACGCCGGAGCGGGAGATGCGCTGGAGAGCGGCCTCCCGGTCCACTTGTTTTGCTCTCGATGCTACACGTCGAGTCTTACGTTTTGCACCGCATTTCGCTTATGAATTTCTCGCACTTTGGTACTAGCGAATCAATACCTTCGGTCCAAAGTTAACGACTTGGTAGCAGCTCTATGCCTGTCTTGCGCACAGCGACATGCACGGCCTGCTCGCTCGGCGAGAACTGCCACACCTTGTACAGGTTGGTTTGCTTGGGCTCCTTCAGCGGCAGCACGATGCGCCAGCGAGCGGCCTCCAGCTTGCGATAACCGGCGATGATGCCTATGGCGCGCGAGTCCAGACCGGCCTCGCGCTTGAACACCCGCTCCTCGCCGCTGCGCATGATTGCCTGGTCGGCGTTGACCAGTTCCGTGCTCAGCGTTTCCCTGTCACGGTCTTGTAATGCGAAGTAGTCTGCTGTCTCGAAGTTACCGGAAGATTTCAATTCGAAGACTTTCACCAGGATGGGAGCGGCTTGTCCTCGCCCGTCCGGATTGACGCCGTCGTCGATCCTGATGGTGACGGCGTAGGGCGTGGGCATTGACTTGGCCGTCGATGCGCATCCGCTGATGAGGCCCGCAAACAACGGTGTGGTTGCGAGTGCGCCTTGTAGCAAGCTTCGTCGATGCATTGAAATCTCCCGAGGGTTCGCGGCTTATATTATCGAAGTCATGCGCCCTTACGATGGCGCATGGCGTGCATGTCGCGACTGAGCGGCACACTATCTCAAGCATTGCCTTTTCATTGCCCTTTGCAAGGTAGGAGAGAAGATTGAAGTCATGTCTGCCTGCTCTGGCGTTAGCTCTTCTTGCGGTCGCCGGTTGCACGACCACACCGCCGCCGGAGCCCGCGCCCCAACCCGAACGACTGAGCCAGCAAGTGGCGCGCACCACGCTCGAGAAGGCGCAACAGGCGTATGACGAAGGCGACTATGCCAAGGCACTCAGCACGCTCAAGAGCGGCGGCGTCTCGGTGTTCGAAGCCGCGGAGCCGGCCACACGCCTCGATGCGATGAAGCTCGAGGCCTTCAGCTACTGCGTGGCCAACCAGATCCCCGAATGCCGGCTGCAGTTCCGCAAGATCCTCGATGCGTTCCCGACCTTCGAGCTCAACGTGGCGGAGCGCAAGCATCCGGTGTGGGGCCCCGCGTTCGAGGCCGCCAAGCGAATGAAGCGTTGATGAAGAACATCGCGGCCGCACCGGCACTGCGGCGCGAGAAGACCAACACGGAGAAGCCATGCGTTGGACAGTGATCGAACACGCAGGCAGGCCGGTGGCCACGGGCCCCTCGGCATTGCTCGCCGCGCCCGGAGGAACGATCGGACGCAGCCCCGACAACAATCTTGTGCTGCCTGACGAGCAGCGCCAGATCTCGCGCCTGCAGGCCACCGTGCGCTTCGACGACGACGGCGCCGCGGTGCTGCGCAACATGAGCGCGGTGCTGCCCATCAGCGTGAACGGACGCCCGCTCGCGCACGAGCAGGAATCGCGCGTGGCCGATGGCGACCGGGTGACGATCGGCAGCTATGTGCTGGAGGCCTCTAGCGCTCAGCATGCCGCGCGCCCTGTTGCACCACCATCCCCGCCCTTTCCCCCGCCACCGGCAGCGGCGCCGGCTCAGTACATGCCACCGCCGCCGATGGCCGCGCCACCGATATCGGCAGCAGGCCCCATCGACGCGCTGCTTCCGTCTTCCGGCGCATCCGACGTCTTCGCCGACCTGTTCGGCGAAGGGGCCCTGCCCATCGGAGACACGCAGCCCACGGTGGCAATGCCATCGCCGCCGCGCCAGGCGGTGCCGGCGCCGCCGCCACCTGCTGCTTTCGCCCCGTCGCCACCCAGCCCGGCTTTTGTTCCACCGCTGCAGCAGCAATACCAGCAGCCGCCTGCGCCCGCGCCCGCGCCCGCGCCTCAGCCCGATCCCTGGGCGACGCTTTCGCAATCGACTCCGCCCACGCAGAGCCAGGGCACGAACGCCAGTTCGTCGCAGATGCCCTCCGCGGCCGACTGGGACGCCATCCTCGCCAACGCACCGCGCCGTGTCGACACAACGCCCGCGCCGATGCCCGACCCGATGGCGCACGAGCCCTTCGAGCTGCCGTCGCAGGCACGCCGCAATCCGGTCGACCCGCTCGCCGAGCTGAATCCCGACGCGACCAGGGACATGTCCGACGTTGCGCTCAAGCGCGGCGTCGATCCACTGTCCTTCTTCGCGTCCGACGAGAGCGCGCATTCGCCGCTCTCCGACCCGCGCCCCACGGCACTGCCCCATACCGATCCGCTGCTGCCGGGCGACACGCACCCGGCGGTCGACCTGCTGCACAACAACAGGCCGGCCACACCGGGCTACAGCCATTCGAACCATGCGCGCGAAGTGGCGGCGCAGTTCCGTCCGCCGAATCCGGTGGCGATGCCGGCACCTGCGCCGGCACCTGTCGTCGAGCCGCCGCGAGTGGAAGCAACGCCCCCGCCTCCCCCGCCTCCCTCGCCTCCACCCCCGCCTCCGCCCGCGCCGGTTCCGCCCCCACCACCTCCGCCGCCCTCTCCTCCCGCGCCACCGCCTGCGCCCGTGATGCAGGAGACAAGACTCGAGCCGCCCCTCTTTACGGAGCCGCCGCCGGTGGCAGAACCTGTCCCGGCACCCGAAGCGGCGACGTCAGCACCCTCGCCAGCAAGCACGCCGCAGCCCGGGACAGCAGCGCTTCCATCGTCGTCATCGGAAGCCCTCTTCAGGGCTTTCCTCGAGGGCGCCGGCGTTCCGGAAGTCGCCGGCCAGCAGCCGCTCGACATCGAAGCCATGCAGCGGCTCGGCCGCATCATGCGTGCCTTCACCGACGGCACCATCGAACTGCTGTCTTCGCGCGCCATGCTCAAGCGCGAAGTGCGCGCCGAGATCACGATGATCGTGGACGAGGAGAACAACCCCTTCAAGATCCTGCCCAATGGCCGCGCCGTGCTGATGCAGATGTTCGGTGCGCGCATGCCCGGCTTCCTGCCGCCCGAGGCCGCCGTGCACGACGCGCTCGGCGACCTGCAGTCGCACCAGCTCGGCATGGTCGCGGGCATGCGCGCCGCGCTGCTCACGCTGCTCAAGCGCTTCGACCCCGCCGCTCTCAGCCGCGACACCCCTCACGACGGCAGCCTCGGCGAGAAGCTGCTGCCTGGCGGCCGCGAAGCGCGCCTGTGGCGCGAGCTGCAGCAGCTGCACACCGAGACCACGGCGGCCGTCGAGGACGACTTCCAGGCCGTGTTCGGCCGGGCCTTCCAGCAGGCCTACGACAAGGAGATGGAACGGCTGAAGGAGATGCGCCGTGCTTGAAGCCACACGCTCTTCCTCGTCCTCCTCCTCGTTCGCCGTGCCGATCTCGACCTCGCAGTTCTCCTGCGTCGGCGAGCGCAGCGGCAACCAGGACGCCATCGGCTACCACCTCGACGAACGCAACGGCTGCTTCGTGGTGAGCGACGGTGTCGGCGGCAACGCGGGCGGCGAGCTGGCCTCGCGCATCGCGGTCGACACCGCACTCGACACCTTCGTCGCTGCGCCCTCGCTGGCGGCCGACAACATCCAGCGCTGCGTGAAGGCGGCGAACGACGCCATCCTTGCCAAGCAGCGCGAGCTGACCGAGCAGAGCCGCATGAGCGCGACCTTCGTGTCGCTGTTCGTCGACCGCATCACCAACCAGGCCTGCTGGGCGCACGTGGGCGACAGCCGCCTCTACTGGTTCCGCCGCGGCGCACTGATGCAGCGCACGGAGGACCACAGCCTGTCGGAACGCTCGGGCGATGCGGCCGCGAGCCATCAGAACGGCGGCGAGCGGCTGGTGAAAACCAATCTGCTGTACCGCGCGCTCGGCGCGCGCGCGACCGCCGAAGCCACCATCACCGCGCCGCAGCGGCTGGCCGATGGTGATGCATTCCTGCTTTGTACCGATGGGCTTTGGCAGCTGATCTCGCAGCAGGTGATGGAGCGCTCGCTGCAGCTGGCCGACAGCGCGGAGGAATGGCTGGCACTGATCCGCCGGGCGGCTGAAGCCAAGGCCGATGATTCGCAGGACAACTACTCGGCGCTGGCGGTGTGGGTGGGGTTTCCGCAGCAGGTGACGCTGGCGGGGGCGGTGACGCCAGCTCCAGTGTCGGCGCCACGCGCACCGGTAGCCTAGGGGCTCCTCAAGCGCACAGGTTCACAGCCTTCAACTGAGGCGGCACGAGCAGCAGGCCCCTGGCGTTGTTGCCGTTCTGCTTCGTGGGATTGGTCACCCGCGTGGCGTGCCCGCCCTTGATCAGGAAGGTGCGCGAGCCCATGATCTTCTGCTCCGGGCCCATCACATTCGGATAGCGCACGCCCAGGCCAATACCGGCAAAGTCGCCGAGCGTCAGCGGGACCTTGGTCTTCTTGTTGTGCGCCGGCATGCAGCACCACAGGATGTTGGTGACATTGGGAATCGCCATGAACTCGAAACAGAAGTCCACGTGCGGAAAAGGCGTAATCGGCGTCTTGCAGATATCGGGAATCGCAAAGCACATGCCGGGACCTTGGCAATCGAAAAACATCTGCTACCTCCTCAGGTTGAAGAAAACGTAAAAATCATCCCATGTGGATCTGCTTGGCATCCGCCTTGATCAGATCCTTGGCGGTGACCACGGTATTGCGGCCATGCACGCGTGCCATCTCGCTCGCCTGGTAGTCGATCTGCCCCGCACGCACCTGGTCCACACTTTCGGTCATGCGAAAGGCCGTCTTGCTCAGTTGCACCAGCCGGTCGACGACCGCCTCGTATACCCGGCCGACGACGCGAAAGCTCATCACCGTGGCCAGGACTTCCTCGCCACGGTAGGTCGTTCTGCCGATCTGGCATTCGGCCGTTTGCGCATTGACGTTCAGTTGCGAGGTGCCCAGGTTCAGGGCATCTCGCCCCGCCAGGGTGAGCTGTTTAGCGCTGTGCACGCTGACGGCACCGCGCTCCGAAGCAAGCGTGAGGTCTCCCTGCACGTCGATGTGCGCAGCGCCGGCGTTGGCCTGCTCGGCCACCGCCGTCAGGTAAAGCCGCCGTTGGTCCGGTCCGCTCACGAGCACGGTGTCGCCGATCTCAGGTCGCAGCAGGCAGCTCGCGGCACGCATGCAGCGCAAGGTCCGGCCCTCGCTTTCCACGGTGTGAATGCCGCCGGGCAGAATGGCCGTGACAATGCCCAGGGCATTGACGACACCACCCGAAGCGGGAGTGCGCGCCGCTTCGGCCGGCACATGATGGGCGGTGGTGCTGGCATGGGTCGGGTGCGTGATCATGGCAAATCTCCTCGTGGTTAGAGACTCATGCGGGCCGCCCTCGCGGGCCGTGCTGGTCACGGTGTCTGGGGCGGCGCGCGGAAAACTCCTCGGCCGCGAACAATGCGGAGTCGTTCTGCAACAGTCCTCCTCGGTCGGAAAACTGAGTGCCCTCGAGCAGCGTGCGATGCACACGCGTGCGCATCAGGGTTGCGTTGCGGAAGTCGGCCTCGCGCAGGTCTGCATAGGAGAAGTCGGCGTACGCGAGTTGCGCGCCGTCGAAGACGGCCCCCTCGCAGCGCGCCCGGTGGAACACGCACTGTTCGAGGTTCGCGCCCGAGAAATCGGTCTTGCGCAATTGCGCATCGGCCCACACGCTCTGGCTGAAGTCGCTGCCGTTGCAAGGCACGCCGTTCATGTCCGCGGATGCGAACACGCATTGGGACGCAACCGCGCCGCGCAGCGACGCACCTTCCAGCTTCGCGCCCTTGAAGTTGCACCGGTGCAGCGTCGCCCCGTCGAAATCGCAGCCGTGCAGCAATGCGTCCGTGAACTGGCAGGTTGCGAACGCCAGTCCCTTCAACGATCTGCCCGAGAGATTCGACTCCGTGAAGATGGTCTTGTCGAAGCGGCACCCATCGAAGATCGAGGTTCGCAGGTCCGATTGGTAGAACGTGGTCTGGAAAAGCAGGCTGCCCGAAAAATCCGTGCGATCCAGCATGCCTTCGTAGAACACCAGCATCTGCGAACCGATGTTCTTGAAAGAGGCTCCGCTCAGGTCGCACTCGGAGAAGCTGAGCGCACCGGCTTGCACATTGTCGAAGTTCGAGGCCGACAACGCGATGCCATGAAAGCTGGCGTCGCTCATCGACGCGCCGCTCATTCGCACGCCTGTTGCGTCGCCGCCTCGAACGGCGCATTGATCGAGCTTCGCATGCTCGAACACGGCGCCGGACCAAAGGCAATCGACGAACATGCTGCCGTTCAACTGCGCACCCGACAGATCGGCACCGCTGAGGTCGGTGTCGGCCATGATCGCTCCCGACAGGTTCAGCCCGCGAAAATCCATGCCCTGCAAGCGCAGGCCATGAAGCTCGCGGCCGCTTTGGATCAGCATCTGCACGTCTCTCGGCGTCATTGCCCGCTGTCCTTCACTTGGCGCCGGGGTGTGGTGATGACCTGTTCAGTGTAGGCTCCGTCGAAGCGCGTGGCTTCGTCTATCAGGCACTGCGAAAGATCGGCCCTGAAGAGGTTTGCACGGTGGAAATCGGACGCTACCAGGATGGACTTTTCCAGGTCGGCGTCGATCAGACTCGCATCCACGAACGAGGCCGCGGTGAGGTCGGCACGGGTGAACGTGGAACCGCCCGCATCGGCACCTGAGAGCTTCGCCCCACGCATGGAGGCGTCGCTGAAATCGGTATTGTCCAGGCGGGCATCGCGAAAGTCCGCTTCGTCGAGCAGTGCGTCGCTCAGGTTGCATTCGATCAGGACGGCGCCCTGGAAATCAGCCTTGCGCAAATTGCTGCGCCCGACGAAACAGGTCGTGGTCATACGGGCATCGGAAAAGTCAAGGCCACCGGTGCAGCCGGTGTCGGTCCAGTCGCAGGTGTCGAGTTCGGCGCCCGAAAAGTCCAGGTCGGACACAGTGCATTCGATCCACGCCAGCTTGACGAGGCGCGCGCCTTCAAAGCGGAGGCCGTGCAGGGTGCTTTCCTCTGTGAAGTCCAGGTTCTGAAGATTGGCGCGCGCGAAACTGCATTGCGCCATGGAAACGTTCTCGAAGTCGAGATCCCGCATGCGCACGCCGGTGAAATCGCATCGCGTGGCGGACATGGCGGCCACGATCGTCGACTTGAAGCGCGCACCGTTGAAATCGGCGTCCTCGCATTGCGTCATCGCCAGGTTGGCAAGCTCGAGATTCACCTCGCGCATCGACGTGCGAAGCAGGAGCGCACGCGCGAGCACGGCGTCGTGGAAATCGCCGGCGTCCAGCGTGCTGCCGGTGAAGTCCACACGCTCCAGCAGCGCACGATGCCAGCGCGCACCGCGCAGATCCATGCCCGAGAGATCGGCCCCTGTCAGGTCAAGCCCGGAAAGGTCGCGCGTGCCGGCCATGATGCGCATGACTTCGGCCCGTGCCTGTGCGGACTGTTCCGCGGTCATCGGGTCGGCAGCATCCTGGAAATGTGCCGTGTGGCGATAGTTCTCGAGCAGTTGCTGTCCCGAAGAATCGATCATCGCGCGCATCTCGGCCATCTGCTCGGGGGATGGTGAAAAGCCCCCGGGCTGCACCCGCCGCGCCATGGCCTCGATGCGTGGCCACATGTCCAGCTTGGGCGGCCCCTTCAGGCCGGTCTCTTCGCCTTGCTGGAAAAAGGTGGAGGTATCGAATCCGGCCTTGCGCGAGTGCACCGCGTTCGCGGCGGCCGCTTCCTCGAGGGTCTTGCGCGCCTCGTCGATCTTGTGCTGGGCGGCACCAGCCATTGCCTTGGCCTGCTTGATATAGGCAGGCAGTTCGCGCAGGGTCGGCGTCTTCTCGAGCGGCGAGTCGGGCAGCGGCGCACGGCCCTGGCCCAGGCCGTACGACTTGAACGCGGTTTCCATCTCGGCCTGCTGCTGTGCGGCGCGGGTCTTCATGTTGCGCCGCAGAGGAGATTCCTCGGCCACTTCGTCCAGCTCCGGCCATGCGCCCATCAGCGCCTCGGGCATCAACTGCTCGTCGAGCAGGCCGTAGATGGCCCGGTCTTCCGACTCGCAGCGCAGCGACAGCACCTCCCGGTAGTCCGCCAGGCCACGCGGCTCGCCCCGGCCATCCTCCAGCGCGATCATCGCGTGCGTGACGTCGGCGGCATCGTCCTCCTCGACGGGCGTGACGCCGTGGTAGATGAGCGCCATGCGCCCGAGATGCGGAAAGAACCAGGCCGTGCTCAATTGCATCGGCACCTCATCGAACGTTCCCTCCGACAGCTCGACGCTGTGGATGGGGCCGCGTACGACGACGCAGCGAGCGCGCCACTGCGGTACCCGCCCCCGCAGCACGACCTGCTCAGGGTGCATGTTCCATATCTCGAAATCTGCTCCCGCGAGCTCGTCTTCCCCAGGCATGAGCCACTGGTCGCGCGGCGCGGCGTTGAAGTAGTGCCAATCCATGTCGCGCGCGAAACCGGGAAACAGCTCGTTCTTCCAATGGTCGTCATATGCGCTGCCGAGCCGGGACGACCGAGAAGGCCGCTGGAGGTCCACCGGCCCCATTCCGGCAGGCTCGACCACATCGCCCGGCCGGTGCAGCCGTGCATCGGGATATTCGATGTTCGGCAGCCGGCGCGCACGCACGCCATGGACGATTTCATCGTCGTGCCCGATCCCCGCCGGGTTCTCGGCAAAGCCCGGCCCCCCGAATGCACCATGCCAATCAATGCGACGCGAATCGAAGGGCTGCGGCGCACTGGCCCGGCCGTCGATCCAGAAGCGGTCGCCGAACACCAGCAGGTTCTTCTGCAGGCGCCCGACGCGCGCGTTGACCGCGCACTGCGTCTTGTCCTGCTGGTGGCGCGTGTAGGCAATGCCGGTGACGAGGAACTCCTGCTTCACCTTCGGCATGCCGAGGTCGAAGGCGATCTCGCCGCCCAACTCGTCCGCGAACGTCTGCCAGCACCGGGCCTCGGGAATGATCCGGGCGTCGCTGTCCAGGGCGTCGGTCATGGCCAAGGCAGTCACGGCGAGCCAGTTGCGCTGGTCTTTCTTGAACGGGCGGGTCAGCATGCCCAATCGAAGCGGTTTGATGATCTTCATGGATGCAGGCTGTAGGGAACTTCGACTTGCGTGCGCTCCCTGTCGATGGCGACGACGGGCGGGGTGTCGCTCGAGTAGACGATCGGCAGCTTCCGCCCTCCGCTGAAATTGGCGATCAGGTCTTCATCGATGAAGGTCCGCAGCAGCACCTCATGGGCCACACCCTGGGTGTCCGTGAAGGCAATCAGGAGTTCGACGACCGCCATGTCCGGCGAATCATTGCGCCACGTGACCAGCCGGTTGCCAGGGCGCCCCACGGCCAGGATGTCGGCTTCGGTGCGCTGCCCGGTCTCGCGCAGCTTCTCCCAGTCTTCTTCTTCCTTGCCATGCGCGACGATCGCGATCTTGCCGTTGCGCTCCATGCGGACCGTCCAGCGGGTCACCACGACGAAGCAGATCACGCCCACGAGCGCGAAGACGATGTCTGACCATTGCCATTGCACTGGATGTCTCTTTCTCGGTATTTTCCGGTCAAGCTTCGTTCTCGAGGCCGCTCTTGGATTGGGCCTTGGCTGCAACCGCGACCTTGACGCGCACTGTCTTGCCGGCAACCTTCTCTTCCTTGTACTTGCTCTTGGCCTGGATCAGGCTCAGTACCGAGACATTGGCGAAATAGCTCTTTTGCAGAAGCGTGTTGCTTCGCGCAAGCTGCATCTTGTTCGCAAAGGAATCCGCGGCGCCGATGACAAATAGGGCCTGGTGGACGATCCCCTCTTTCAGGAAATGCGTGAGCCAGCACATGTCGGTGGAATTGGTCGTCTGTTCGGGCGCATTGATGACCGTACCCGTCGCGTTGAGCGTGAAATTGGCAGTATTGATCGTGTAGTGGGTGCTCTGGTTGAACATCGAGGGCGCCCAGACAGTCTTCGGTCCCGTCACCACCTTGATGTGCGGTCCGAGAACAAGCTTGATGTCGACTGCGTTGATGATCTCCACCCGGCCGGTGCAGGTGACGCGGATGTCCGCGCCGCTCACCAGCCGCAGCACGGTACCGTTGATGGTCACCAGCACGTCGCCGTTCACGGTCTCGACCATACCGCCGCTGACGGTGCGCTTCTCTCCTCCCGTGATGAACTCGACCGCACCGCCGGTGATCGTGCGCGTCTCCCCGCCCGAGACCGTTTCGGTGGCGCCGTCATGCACGGTACGGGTCTCTCCGCCGTCGATGGTCTCGACCGCGCCACCGGTAATGTGGCGCTCTTCGCCCGCTTCGAACGTCGACGACTCATGGCCCTTGATGAGGGTCGTGCGCGACTTGCGTGTGGTGTGCGTCTCGTCCCCCTCGACCTCCACGTCGAGGTTACGCTGAGCGTGCAGCAGGATCTGCTCGGCTCCCATACTGTCCTCGAATGCCAGCACATTGGCGGTGGCCACCGATCCCCCGCGCGTGGAACGCGAGACGATGCCGCTGCGGGTGGCCTCTCCGGGCAGGTCGAACGCAGGCATCTGGTCCGCGTTGTAGACACGCCCCACGACGATCGGACGGTCGGGGCGCCCGGCAATGAAGCCGACCACCACTTCCTGCCCGATGCGCGGCATGTGCACCGTACCGAAACCCGCACCGGCCCAGGCCTGCGATACGCGCACCCAGCAGGAACTGTTCTCGTTACTCTGTCCGTGGCGATCCCAGTGGAACTGCACCTTCACCCGGCCGTACTGATCGGTCCAGATCTCTTCGCCCGAAGGGCCGACCACAGTGGCGGTCTGCGAGCCCGTGTGAGGCAGCGGCGTGAGCCTTGGGGCACGAAACGGCGTGTGCAAGGGCTGCGCCACGAAGTCGAAGTCGTAGGAGCCCGAGGGAGCGCCGGTGGCATAACCGCCTTCGCGAAGCGCGTACGACACCGACACCACCAGGTACTCGGCGTTGTCGTCGTCGCGCGGCGCGTTGCGCATCGTGAAACTGCCGCCCGGCGCCATGCCGCGCACCGTGGAGCGCCCCGCGCTACGCGAGGCCAGCGACTGCGACTCTTCGAGCCGCACGCGCGCATAGTGCTCGCTCTGCGCCGGGTCGGTGTACTCGCCCAGCCATTCGTAGAGCTCGTAGGCGGCATGGTCGTTCTGCCGAGGCTGGGCGCGTATGCCCATAAGGTCCGCCCCCGGCATCGTGGGGTTGAAGTCGTCGACCACATAGCTGCCGGAACGGATTTCCTCGGTCACCTGCCAGCCATAGATGACTTCGAGGTCATCGCCGATGTCGCGATCCGCCGCGAAATAGTCGATGCTCCCGTAACCATCCAGGGTGTCGTGGCCATCGGGGTTGTCGACCAGGACCAGCGTGTGCTGGTTCCGGTCGTGCTTGAAGTAGTAGTAGATGCCTTCGAGTTCCATCAGCCGGCTCACGAACGCGAAGTCGCTCTCGTTGTGCTGCACGCAGTATTCCCACTGCCGGTACGCAGCGCAGAGCCGCTTCTCGAACGCGAAGCCATAGGCGCCGAAGACCTCCTCCAGGATTTCGACCACCGTTCTGTTCTGGAATACCCGGTTGCCACTGGCGCGCTTGAGGTACCACAGCCATGGCCGCACCACGGCCCTGTACACCGTATGGCGCGCGGTGCCTCCCTCGCGGCCGATCGTTGCGAAGCTCACGATCTGGCCGTTGAGGAAGCGCACGCCTCCCGAGGTCCGGATCTCCAGCGCCAAGGGCTTGCCCAGAACCTCCTTGCGATCGATCGAAGCGCTCGCGCTCAGCAGTTCCACCTCGAACTCGAACAGGCAGGACAACCCCTCGGTGCCGTACATCGAGCGGAACAGCAACTGCTCCCCGCCCAGCGGCGAATGCGCTGTCACGATTCTGACCATAGATCCTCGCTTTTCTCGCCGACCGAGTATTCCGGCAGGCACTGTGGGTACGACGTCACGACCGGGTTGTCTTGAAGTTGAACTCCATGCTGATCGGATAGGTACCGAGGTACATCTTGCGAATGACCACCTTCTTCATGCCAAGTTGGAACACCACCGGTGCGTCGATCAGGAAGTGAGGCGCCTTGTTGACAAACCATTTCGGCTGGAGTTGCGTGTTGAACTTGGACGCCTGGAACTTGGCTCCGTAGAAATCGGTCGCGAAGACAACGAGCCGCAGGTGCGTGTTGGTCCATCTCAGGAACGAGTTCTGCAACCAGTCTTCGTCCTTGACGTTGAACGTCTTGTGTGGCGTGTTGAATATGCTCACGTCGGCATTGAGGGTGTAGGTGCTCGTTTGGATCGTGTAGTCGGTGGTGTGATTGACGATGGTCGGAGAGAAGACCGTCTTCGGCCCCGCCACAGTCTTCACGTCGGGCCCCAGCACGACCTTGACGTCGAAGGCATTGATGAGTTCGATGCGTCCGGCGCACGTGATGCGGATGTCGGCGCCACTCACCAGACGGATCGTGTTGCCGTTGACGGTCAGCAGGAGGCCTCCGTTTAGGGTCTCCACAATGCCGCCGTTCACGGCTCTCGTCTCCCCACCAGTGATCGTCTCCGTCGCCCCGCCGGTGATCGTGCGCTTCTCCCCATCCGTCACCGTTTCCTTCGCACCCCCCGTCACCGTGCGCTCCTCACCACCGTCGATCGTCTCCACCGCACCCTGCGTGATGTGCCGCTCCTCGCCCGACTCATACGTCGCCGACTCGTGCCCCTTGATCAGCGTCGTGCGCGTCTTCTCGGTCGTGTGCGTCTCGTCGCCTTCCACCTCCACGTCCAGGTTGCGCTCCGCGTGCACAAGAATCTGCTCCGCGCCCATCTTGTCCTCGAACACGAAGGCATTGGCCGTGGCCTCCGAACCGCCTTTACTCGACCGCGTGACGATCCCGCTCTTGGTCGCCTCCCCCGGCAGGCTGAACGGCGGCATCTGGTCGGCGTTGTACACGCGCCCCACGATCACCGGCCGGTCGATCCGACCGCCGATGAAGTCCACGATCACCTCCTGCCCGATGCGCGGCGTGAACACGCCCCCGAACCGCTCGCCCGCCCAGATGTGCGACACACGCACGAAGCGCGAGCTGTTCTCGTTGCGCTGGCCATAGCGGTCCCAGTGGAACTGCACCTTCACCCGACCGTACTGGTCGGTCCAGATCTCCTCGCCCTCGGGTCCGACGACCGTGGCCGTCTGCGGTCCGCTGGTGCGCGGCACCGGCGTCTGCCGCGGCGCCCTGAACGCCAGCGCCGTGGGCTGCACCACGAAGTTGAAGTCGTAGCTGCCGGGCTCCGAGCCCGTGGCATACCCGCCCTCGCGCAGTGCGTACGACACGGCCACCGCCAGGTACTCCTGGTTGTCGTCCGATCTCGGCGAGTTGCGCATCGTGAACTTGTAGCCCGGCGCCATGCCCCGCACGGTCGAGTGCCCGCTGCTGCGCTGCGCCAGCGACTGCGACTCCTCCAGCCTCACCTTCGCATAGTGCTCGCCGTCTCCCGCGGCCGGGTAGTCGCCCAGCCACTCGTACATCTCGTAGTCGGCGTTGTCGTGCCCCCGGGGCTGGCTGCGCACGTTGATCAGCTCGCCCTTGGGCGTGGTGAAGTTGAAGTCGTCCACCGTGTAGCTGCCCGAGCGAACCTCCTCGCTGGGCTGCCACTCGCGGATGACTTCCATGTCTTCCGTGATGTCACGGTCGGATGCGAAGTAGTCGATGGTCTCGTAGCCGGGCATCGGATCGTGCGCGCCGATGTCGTCTGACAGCACCAGCGTGTGCTGGTTCTTCTCGTGCTTGAACCAGTAGTAGATGCCTTCGAGTTCCATCAGCCGGCTCACGAAGGCGTAGTCGCTCTCGTTGTACTGCACGCAGTATTCCCACTGCCGGTAGCTCCCGGAGAGCTGCTTCTCGAACGCAAAGCCGTAGTCGCCGAACACTTCCTCCAGGATCTCCACCACGCTCTTGTTCTGGAAGATCTTGTTGTCGCTCGAGCGTGTGAGGTACCACAGCCACGGGCGCACGGTGGCCCGGTACACGGTATGGCGCTCGGTGCCGCCTTCGCGCCCGATCATCGAGAAGCGGATCACCTGGCCGTTGAGGTATCTCGGCTGGCTGCCCGCCGTCTGGATCTCCAGCGTCAGCGGCTTGCCCAGCACCGACTTCAGATCCAGCGACGCGCTCGGACTCAGCAGGTCGACCTCGAACTCGAAAAGCTGCGACAAACCCTCCGTGCCCCGCATCGAGCGGAACAGCAGCTGGCTCTCGTCCAGTGGCGTGTGGGCTCGAACGACTCTGGTCATGAGGGTTGTCTCCTTGTGCGTGGAAGCGACAGACCGGTCATCGTCAGTTCCCCTTGACGTGAAGGGTTCCGAGAGCCGCCCAGAAGTTGCTCTGCTTGCGCACCTTGTTGAACTGCATGAACTCGACGAAGCCCAGGTGGTATTTCGTGCCGGGCACGACCATGCTGCGCATGGAGAGGTTCGTGAATGTGCCGTTGGCCGAGATGAAGGCCCGCGACATCATCATCTTGAAGAAGTACATGTCGTAAGCATCGCCGTGATTCCCGTGCTTCTGCCAGTCGGCTTCGTATCGCGTCAGCCGCCAATGGCTGTGGTCCTCCGTTTTGATCGTCTTTTTCGGCGTGTTGTAGACGATCACGTTGGCGTTGAGGATGTAGTTGGTCGTGTTGATCGTGTAGTGGGTGCTGTCGTTGATGATGGTGGGTGCATAGACTGTCTTCGGCCCCGTGATCACCGTGAGTTCCGGGCCCAGCACGACCTTGGCATCGACAACGTTGACGATCTCGATGCGCCCCGCGCCCGTGATGCGGATGTCCGTGCCGCTCACGATGCGAATCACGCTGCCGTTCACGGTCAGGGTCACGTTGCCGGTCACGTCTTCAGTGAGGCCGCCGTTCACGGTCCTCGTCTCCCCACCAGTGATCGTCTCCGTCGCCCCGCCGGTGATCGTGCGCTTCTCCCCATCCGTCACCGTTTCCTTCGCACCCCCCGTCACCGTGCGCTCCTCACCACCGTCGATCGTCTCCACCGCACCCTGCGTGATGTGCCGCTCCTCGCCCGACTCATACGTCGCCGACTCGTGCCCCTTGATCAGCGTCGTGCGCGTCTTCTCGGTCGTGTGCGTCTCGTCGCCTTCCACCTCCACGTCCAGGTTGCGCTCCGCGTGCACAAGAATCTGCTCCGCGCCCATCTTGTCCTCGAACACGAAGGCATTGGCCGTGGCCTCCGAACCGCCTTTACTCGACCGCGTGACGATCCCGCTCTTGGTCGCCTCCCCCGGCAGGCTGAACGGCGGCATCTGGTCGGCGTTGTACACGCGCCCCACGATCACCGGCCGGTCGATCCGACCGCCGATGAAGTCCACGATCACCTCCTGCCCGATGCGCGGCGTGAACACGCCCCCGAACCGCTCGCCCGCCCAGATGTGCGACACACGCACGAAGCGCGAGCTGTTCTCGTTGCGCTGGCCATAGCGGTCCCAGTGGAACTGCACCTTCACCCGACCGTACTGGTCGGTCCAGATCTCCTCGCCCTCGGGTCCGACGACCGTGGCCGTCTGCGGTCCGCTGGTGCGCGGCACCGGCGTCTGCCGCGGCGCCCTGAACGCCAGCGCCGTGGGCTGCACCACGAAGTTGAAGTCGTAGCTGCCGGGCTCCGAGCCCGTGGCATACCCGCCCTCGCGCAGTGCGTACGACACGGCCACCGCCAGGTACTCCTGGTTGTCGTCCGATCTCGGCGAGTTGCGCATCGTGAACTTGTAGCCCGGCGCCATGCCCCGCACGGTCGAGTGCCCGCTGCTGCGCTGCGCCAGCGACTGCGACTCCTCCAGCCTCACCTTCGCATAGTGCTCGCCGTCTCCCGCGGCCGGGTAGTCGCCCAGCCACTCGTACATCTCGTAGTCGGCGTTGTCGTGCCCCCGGGGCTGGCTGCGCACGTTGATCAGCTCGCCCTTGGGCGTGGTGAAGTTGAAGTCGTCCACCGTGTAGCTGCCCGAGCGAACCTCCTCGCTGGGCTGCCACTCGCGGATGACTTCCATGTCTTCCGTGATGTCACGGTCGGATGCGAAGTAGTCGATGGTCTCGTAGCCGGGCATCGGATCGTGCGCGCCGATGTCGTCTGACAGCACCAGCGTGTGCTGGTTCTTCTCGTGCTTGAACCAGTAGTAGATGCCTTCGAGTTCCATCAGCCGGCTCACGAAGGCGTAGTCGCTCTCGTTGTACTGCACGCAGTATTCCCACTGCCGGTAGCTCCCGGAGAGCTGCTTCTCGAACGCAAAGCCGTAGTCGCCGAACACTTCCTCCAGGATCTCCACCACGCTCTTGTTCTGGAAGATCTTGTTGTCGCTCGAGCGTGTGAGGTACCACAGCCACGGGCGCACGGTGGCCCGGTACACGGTATGGCGCTCGGTGCCGCCTTCGCGCCCGATCATCGAGAAGCGGATCACCTGGCCGTTGAGGTATCTCGGCTGGCTGCCCGCCGTCTGGATCTCCAGCGTCAGCGGCTTGCCCAGCACCGACTTCAGATCCAGCGACGCGCTCGGACTCAACAGGTCGACCTCGAACTCGAAAAGCTGCGACAAACCCTCCGTGCCCCGCATCGAGCGGAACAGCAGCTGGCTCTCGTCCAGTGGCGTGTGGGCTCGAACGACTCTGGTCATGGGGGTTGTCTCCTTCTATTTTTTTACGCTTCGGAAAATTCGTAGCGGAAGTCGTCGTCCGCGGCGCTGAGCTGCACGACGCTCAGCTTGCGCGCACTGACGGTGGCGCCGATGACTTCCTCGCTCAGGCGCGGAAGGATGGTGTGCGTGAGGATCGCGTCGATCATCCGGCCGCCCGATTCGATGGCGGTGCAGCGGCGTGCGACGAGCTCGACGGCGCAGTCGTCGTAGGCCAGTGCGATGCCGTGGTTCGCCTGCAGGCGCGTCGCGATGCGATCGAGCTGGAGGCGGATGATGCGATGCAACGCCTCTGCGTGCAACGGGTAATAAGGCACTACAACGAGGCGGCCCAGCAGCGCGGGCGCGAACACCTTGAGCAGCGGCTCGCGCAGCGCGGCGGCCAGCGGCTCGGGGTCGGGGCGCAGGGTCGGGTCTTCGCACAGCTGCATGACCAGGTCGGTGCCGACGTTCGAGGTCATGATGATCACGGTGTTGCGGAAGTCGATGTGGCGGCCTTCGCCGTCTTCCATCCAGCCCTTGTCGAAGACCTGGAAGAAGATCTCGTGCACGTCGGTGTGCGCCTTCTCGATCTCGTCGAGCAGCACCACGCTGTAGGGCCTGCGGCGCACGGCTTCGGTAAGCACGCCGCCTTCGCCATAGCCCACGTAGCCGGGCGGCGCGCCCTTCAGCGTGGAGACGGTGTGCGACTCCTGGAACTCGCTCATGTTGATGGTGACGAGGTTCTGCTCGCCCCCGTACAGCGCTTCGGAGAGCGCCAGCGCCGTCTCGGTCTTGCCGACGCCCGAGGGGCCGCACAGCAGGAACACGCCGACGGGCTTGTTGGGGTTGTCCAGCCGCGCGCGCGCGGTGCGGATGCGGCGCGAGATGGTTTCCAGCGCATCGGGCTGCGCGACCACGCGCGCCGAGAGGATCTCGCCGAGCTTGAGCACCGATTGCGCGTCGTCGCGCACCATGCGGCCGATGGGAATGCCGGTCCAGTCGGCCACCACGGTGGCGACAGCCTGCGCATCGACGGCGGCGAGGATGAGCGGCGACTCGCCCTGCAGCTGCGAGAGCCTGTCCTGCGCTTCGTTGAGTTCGGCGCGAATTTCGTCGGGCGTGCGCTGGGGTTCGGCGGGAGGCGTATCGGGGTCCACGTCGGCATTGGCCGCGGCTTCGACATCCTCGGCGCCTTCCGCGTCCGATGCCTCGGCCTGAGCTTGCGGCACTGCCGCCGGCGAGAGCTGCTTGCGCAGCGCGACGATGCGCTCGACCAGCGCGCTTTCTTCCACGCGCCGCTTCTCCAGCACCTCGAGCTCGGCCTTCGCCTGCTCGACCTGCGCCGCGATGTCTTCCACGCGCTGGTGCTCGCCCACGCCGATGGCGGCCTCGCGCCCCGCGATGCCCGACTCGATGCCCAGCACCTCGATGCGGCGCTGCAGGTCTTCGATGGCGGCGGGCAGCGCATGCTGGCTCAGCGCCACGCGCGCGCATGCGGTGTCGAGCAGGCTCACGGCCTTGTCGGGCAGCTGGCGCGCGGGAATGTAGCGGTGCGACAGGCTCACGGCCGCTTCGAGCGCGGCGTCGAGGATGAGCACGCCGTGATGCTTCTCCAGCTCCGCCGAGATGCCACGCAGCATCAGAACCGCCTTGGGCTCGGTGGGCTCGTGCACCTGGATGGTCTGGAAGCGCCGCGTGAGCGCCGGGTCTTTCTCGATGTACTTCTTGTATTCAGACCAGGTGGTCGCGCCGATGGTGCGCAGCCGGCCACGTGCAAGCGCGGGCTTGAGCAGGTTGGCCGCGTCACCGGTGCCTGCCTGGCCGCCCGCGCCCACCAGCGTGTGCACCTCGTCGACGAAGAGCACGATGGGCTTCGGACTCTTCTCGACTTCGTCGATCACCTGGCGCAGCCGCTGCTCGAACTCGCCCTTCACGCCCGCGCCGGCCTGCAGCAGCGTGGGGTCGAGCACCCAAAGCGACACGTCCTTCAGCGAGGGCGGCACGTCGCCCGCGGCGAGGCGCGAGGCCAGGCCTTCGACCACCGCCGTCTTGCCGACGCCGGCCTCGCCGGTGAGCAGCGGGTTGTTCTGGCGGCGGCGCATCAGGATGTCGATGATCTGGCGGATCTCGTCGTCGCGGCCGTAGACCGGATCGAGCTCGCCCGCGCGCGCCTTGGCGGTGAGGTCGCTCGCGTACTTGGCAAGCGCGGAACCACCGGCTGCGGGGCCGTCGCCCTGGTGGTGCGCCGCGGCCGGCGCGCCGCCTGCTGCGCTGGCCGCAGCGGCATCGAAGTCGTCTTCGGGCGAGCCTTCGGTCCACGAAGCCAGTTGAGCCACCAGCACATCAGGCACGATCTTGTCGAACTCGCGCGAGATGCCCGAGAGCACCTGCCGCAGCCCCGGCGTCTTGATGATGCCCGCGAGCAGGTAGGCGCCGCGGATCGAGGTGGCCTCGAAGCGCAGGCTCGCATAGACCCACGCGCGCTCCACGGCGTTGTCGACGTGCTCGGAGATGTCGCTGATCGAGGTGGCGCCGTGCGGCAGCCGGTCGAGGGCGCGCACCAGGTCCTGCTCGACCGCGTCGAGGTTGAGCCCCGCGCGCCTGATGATGCGCAGCATGTCGCTGTCCTGCTGCTGCAGGATCTGGTGCAGCCAGTGCACCAGTTCGACGTAGGCGTTGCCGCGCAGCTTGGCGAAAGCGGTGGCGGTCTCCAATGCCTTGTAGAGCATCGGATTGAGCTTCGAGAACAGGGAGACGCGGCGGATGTCGGTCATGGATTAAAGCTAACCCCCAGTCTTCGCGCACTTCGTGTCGCTACGCCAACCCCCTTGCAGGGGGCAACACCTGTGGCCCGGCAGAGCCGGTTCCACGGTGTTTCGCGAAAAGACCGTGATGTGGTCATGTCGTCGGCGTCTCGAGCGGAGTTGCGGAAGAGCGGGTAAGGAATGCATCGGTAGGAGCCGCCGATGCGGAACGGGAAAACAATGCTTCGGGCTGGAACAGCATGTCGCCAGCGTCGGTGTCAGACATGCGCGTGCCCAGCCAGCTGCCCCAGCCCAGCCGCTGGTTGCTGTTGAGCCGCATGCCGTGCGCGTCCTGCTTCTTGAGCACGAGCCGCAGCTCCCACGCGAACTCGATGCCGACGTACTGGCGCACCCAGTCGACCACCTGCTGCAGCCGCTTGCTGCCCGGCAGGAACTCGCGGTACTGCTCCTGCGAGAGCGGACCGAGTTCGAGGCGGAACTTGCTCTGCGCGTCGCGCACCGCGAGGCCGATGGTGGCGCCGCCTCCGAGCCGGTGGTTGCGCCCGAGCGTGCCGATGCGGCTGATCTGGCGCTCGTCGATCATCACCCAGTCGCTCACGAACTCGTCGATGCGCACCGGCACGTCGAAGTAGAGCCGCATGATCTGGATCAGCCCTTCGGGGTTGCGCGTCTGGCGAACGAGGTGGCCCGCCATGAAGGTGCGCGCATGGTCGGCGATGCGGTCACGCTCCTTGAGGCCGGGCTGGCCCATGTTCATGAGGCTCGCGACGTAGTCGACGAAGCGGTGGCCAT
The DNA here is from genome assembly GCF_048305045.1 of Variovorax sp. 278MFTsu5.1. Taxonomy (NCBI): domain Bacteria; kingdom Pseudomonadati; phylum Pseudomonadota; class Betaproteobacteria; order Burkholderiales; family Comamonadaceae; genus Variovorax; species Variovorax sp. 278MFTsu5.1. The sequence goes on along the minus strand of NZ_CP157622.1, from coordinate 326,318 downwards.
CGGTGCGGTCCAGGCTGTTGACCGACTGGGCGTCGGCCCAGGCCCGATAGAACAGCAGGATGAGCCTGTGGTGGAACAGGTCGGCGAACGCGCTGATGGTGTTGTCGGCGTGGTGCCGCTTGCGCTCGCGCGCGTACTCCGTCAGGTGCAGCGGCAGCGGGCCGTTGGGGCCGAACAGGCCGAAGCCGTAGATCGAGATGCGCGGCGGCCCGTCGCCGTCGGCCTCGACGCCCGAGACGTTCGATGGCGCGAAGGCCATCGAGGGCTCCTGCCCGAGGCGCAGCGGCTCGTCGAGCGGGCGTGGCGCGCGGCCCAGCAGCGGATGGTCGTCCTGCGCGTCCAGGCGGCGCAGCAGCATGAAAAGGTCGTGCTCGAAGGGCTGCTCGAGCAGCCTGGCCCAGAGCTCCGGGTCGGCCTGCGCGATGCCGCGCGCGGGGGGCAGGCCTGCTCCTTGCGCGGACGCTTGGAGGACCTCGTGATCTATGGCGATCTCTGCCGCGTCCGGCACCACGCCCTGCGCATGTCCGGCCGAAGCGGCTTCCTGCTGCTCCTGGTGCTGCTGCACCGCGTCGGTGAAGCCCGTTTCGCTCATACGGCGGGGCGGCGTCCCACGCGCGGGGTCCAGCGCGCGATTTCGCCGCGCTGCAGGCTGGCCAGCGCGAATTCGGTGAACGCGTTGAGCGACACGTGGCGGCTGAAGAACTGCTCCAGCACCGCGCCGAAGAGATACGGGCTCGCGCCCGAGAACGCGACCTCGTCGATCTTGAGCGCGATCTCCACGCCGCGGCCGAACACGATCGGGCCGGGCTCGGGCAGGCGGCGGAACACCGGCGCCAGCGCCATCGAGCGCACGCCCTGGATCTGGCGGCGCACCGAGGGGTCGGCGAGGTTGCCGTACAGGTCGAGCATCTCGCGCAGCGCGGCCGCGCCCTGCGTGGGGTCGACGTCTGTGAGGCTCAGGTAATTGAGGCCCAGGTGGCTGATGAGGCGCCAGGTGAGCGCGCCCTCGGCCAGCGCCGGGTAGGGCCGCGAAGGCCCGCGCAGGATGCGGATGGAGCGTACGGGGGCGGACACGCGCAGCGTGAAGTCTGATTCGAGCCCGGTCGGCAGCAGCAGCGGCAGGTCGCGGTTGGTGCACAGCGCGTCGAGCGTGATGTGGCGCAGGCTGTGCGGGAACGGCGCGTCGTGCTGGTCGACGAGCGACACATAGACCTCGCTGCCGGTGTAGCTAGTGCGCGTACCCTGCGCGCGCGCGCGGTCCGACACGAGGCGCGGTTCGCGGCGCAGCGAGAAGTAGGCGCCGAAGTCGCCATCGTCGGCTGCGAAGGAGCCGAGGAAGGGCCGGAATTCGCGCTCCTCCGAGCCGTTGGCCATGTGGCCGGTGACGCGCTCTACCGTGAAGATCTCGAAGTCGCGCGGACGCGTGCGGTCGATCACCGCGTGGTGCTCGTGCTGGCCCGGCCCCACCGGAATGCGGTCGCTGCGGCGCGGCACGAGGTTGATGATGGGCGTGCAGAACAGCGAGAAATGCTTGGCGTCGACCAGGCGTTCGAGGTCGGCATCCGCGCGGTCGAGCAGGATCACGATTTCCATCGTGGTGCCGCCCATGGCCGCGACCGCCGCACGCAGCTTGTTCACGCTGAAGAACAGGTAGCGGTCGGGGAAGGCGAAGTACTCGTGCAGCAGGCGGTAGCCCTGGAACGAACGCGCGTCATAGGGCAGCAGCGCCTGGTCGGGCTCGAAGCCCTCGTGCCTGATGGCATCGTCACCCAGCGGCACGATGCGCGCCGTGGTGCCGGGCCCGCTGCGGCACACCACGCCGACGCTGTGGTGCGTCGCGAGTTCGAGCATGCGCAGCGCATGCAGCTCCGCGCCCGAGAGGAAGAATTCGAGCCGGTCCAGCGGCATGTCGGCAAAGCGCGCGCCGCCCACTGCTTCGAGCTTGATGGTGATGGCGCTCTTCGCCTGCCGGGCGACCATGGGCATCGCATGCGCGATCTCCGCCGGCACCGGGCCGATGCCGGCCTCGGCGATGCGGATGGGCCACAGCGTGACGGCATGGCCGGTGCGGAACTCGCAGGCCGTCTGCTCGCCCTTGATCATGCGGCCGCGCAGGATGGTGTGGCGCGGCAATTCGTAGCCGGCCTTCAGCGAGCCTTCGTTGAGGTTGCCGTCGATCTGCACCACCGCCATGGCAGGCAGCGGCGCGAGGAAGTTGGGGTAGACCACTTCGAGCAGCCGCTGCGAGAAGCGCGGGAACTCGGCGTCCATCTTGAGCTGGATGCGCGCGGTGAGGAAGCTGAAGCCTTCGAGCAGCCGCTCCACGTACGGGTCGCTGACCTCGATGCCTCGCATGCCGAGGCGGCCCGCAATCTTCGGGTAGCGCTGCGCGAACTCGGCCCCGAGCTCGTGCATGTAGGTGAGCTCGCGGTTGTAGTAATCCAGCAGCCGGGCATCCATCAGAGGCCTCCGGTAGGCCGAAGGACCATGTGCCCGCTTTCGAGATCGAGTTCGGAACGCAGGATGAATTCGATGGGATACGGCACCGACCACAAGGTGCCGCGGATCTCCAGCGCGAGCAGGTTGTGGTGCTCGAGGTCGGTCGCATCGGTCACGCAGCGCACGTCGATGCTGTCTTTCATGATGCGCGGCTCGAAGTCGATGATGGCCGCGCGGATGGCGGCCTCGACATCGGCGAAGTCGACTTCGGACATGCGCCCGCCGGCCCAGCCGCGAACGCCGAAGTTCAGCACCGAGCGGCGCGCGCGCGGCATGGTGTTGATGTTGTGCTCGGCGCCGAAGTTGGTGGTGTTGAGCAGCCACTGCAGGTCGCGCAGCACCGAGTCGCGCAGCAGCCTGCCGCTCATGAGGAAGGCCCCCGCGCGCTCCTGTCGGGTCTGCGGCGCCTTGTCGGTGAGGCGGTCGAGCAGCACCGGCTGCAGGCGGTCGCGCGCGACGCTTTCCTGCTGGTCGCCGTCGGTGTCCATCATTCCGCTCATCCGGCGCTGCCCTCGCGCGAGAACTCGATGAGGCGCAGGTCGAGCAGCGAATGGTCGCCGGCCTCGCTGATCAGCGTGCGCTGGCCCAGGCCTGCGTACTGCTCTTCGCCGGCCAGCGGCAGCCAGTCGGTGCGGCGGCCCAGCGCGGCCTCGTCGTCGAGGCCCTCGAGCTGGCCCGGATAGCGCACCGGCACCAGGCCGTTGAGCGCGCGGCCGTCGTGCAGTTCGAATTCGGTGGGAGCCCACAGCAGGTCGACGAGGTGCTGCGGCCGGGAAAACTTGACGCGGCGCACTTCCGTCAGCGGCAGCCAAGCGTAGCCCGAGGGCGTGAGCAACTCGAACACGGTACCGATGCGCACGTCGCCGTCGCAGAGCCATTCGAAATCGCTGTGCTGCACCGGCTCGCCATCAAGCGCCTGCACGGCGCGCGAATCGGAACGGTCGACGCTGGTGAGCCTGCCATGCAGTGCGGGCGCGGCCTGCCGCGCGCTTTCGCGCAGGGCCGCGGCTTCCTCGGCACGATCCGCTGGCAGGGCTGCGGCGGCGATCAACTGCTCGACCCATTCGGCATTGCCGCCGACGATGGCCGGAGCACGTCCGCCCGACCAGAACTCGCTGCGGTGGCGTTCGCCCGAAAGCGCCATCGAGCAGGTGACGCTGGCGGGCGTGAAAGTGGGATCCAGCTTGGTGGCGAGCTTGAGCTGGTCTTCGGCCCGCTGCCACTCTCCACGCAATGCGAGAAAGTGGCACAAGGCAAGACGCAAGCCTGCATTCTGGGGATTGGAGCGGATCTGCCGCTGTACCCATTCGGTGTGCTCGGCCACTGAGCGCTCGCCCAGTACTGCAAACCCATCGCCCATGAAGCTTCCTCGCTGACTTGCTGGCACGCGGCGCGAACGTTGAGAAGGCCGCCGTGCGAAGGACGGCCGTGGAGGCCGTCGGGAAAAACGTCGCGGCCGGCCCGAAAGGCCGGCCGCGCATCGGGAAAAGGAGATCAGGACTCCTTGTTTTCCTTGATGTTCCAGGCCAGGACCGTCTCGGCGCCCTTGCCGCCCTTGTCGGTCTGTTCCCAGTACTGCTGCTTCACCTTGGCGGCCTGGAAGGCGTACTGCACGAACACGGCGTCCGAGCCCTGTTCGGCGGTGTACTGCACCGAGGTCACCAGCACTTCTTCGAGCGTGACGCGCGTGTACTCGATCTGCGAACCACCGGCCTTGCACACCGACACTTCCACCTTGCCCAGGTGCTTGCCGCTTGCGCAGTTCTTCATGACGGACGGTGCCGCCTTGTCGATGCGCGCCAGAACCTGCAGGTCGTTGAAGCTGGCCTTGCCAACGCCACCGCCACCGCCGCTGACCATGTTGCCAGGCTGCGTTGCTCCCCACGCAAACGACTTGATGTCCGTCCACTCCTTGTGGTTCGAGTCCTTCGATTCGCCGTTTGCGCCTTCAACGCGCATGAACATGTCTACTGCCATGATTTAAACCCCCAGAGTTATTTGCGCCCGATTCCGGGACGCCGTTGAATTAGCTGCTGTCCTTCTTGTTGGATGGCAGCTTCGAAACCAGCCGCAACGACACCGTCAGCCCTTCGAGCTGATAGTGCGGCCGGAGAAAAAACTTGGCGGCGTAGTAGCCGGGGTTGTCCTCGATGGCTTCCACCTGGACTTCCGCCGCCGCCAGCGGCTTCATTGCCTTCGTGTCCTGCGACGAGGTGCCGGGGCTGCCGTCGACGTAGTTCATGATCCAGTCGTTGAGCCAGCGCTCCATGTCCTCGCGCTCGCGGAACGAACCGATCTTGTCCCGCACGATGCACTTCAGGTAGTGCGCGAAGCGGCAGCAGGCGAACAGGTACGGCAGGCGTGCCGCGAGGTTCGCGTTGGCCGTGGCGTCGGCGTCGTAGTACTCGGCCGGCAGCTGCAGCGACTGCGCGCCGATGAAGGCCGCGAAGTCGGAGTTCTTGCGGTGCACCAGCGGCATGAAGCCGTTCTTGGCGAGCTCGGCCTCGCGGCGGTCGCTGATGGCGATCTCGGTCGGGCACTTCATGTCCACGCCACCGTCGTCGGTCGGGAAAGTGTGCGTGGGCAGGTTCTCGACAGCGCCGCCCGATTCCACGCCACGGATCGACGTGCACCAGCCGTACTGCTTGAACGAGCGGTTGATGTTCACGCCCATCGCATAGGCCGAGTTGGCCCAGGTGTAGCGGTTGTGGGCTGCCGAGTCGGTCTCTTCCTCGAACTCGAATTCGTCGACCGGGTTGGTGCGCGCACCATACGGCAGGCGAGCCAGGAAGCGCGGCATGGCCAGGCCGATGTAGCGCGCGTCTTCCGAGTCGCGCAGCGAGCGCCATGCGGTGTGTTCGGTGTTCTGGAAGATCTTGGTCAGGTCGCGCGGGTTCGAAAGCTCCTGCCACGAATCCATCTGCATCACGGTGGGCGAAGCGCCGGCGATGAAGGGGCAGTGCGCGGCCGCGGCGATCTTGGCCATTTCGCCGAGCATCTCGACGTCGGGCGGGCTGTGGTCGAAGTGGAAGTCGCCGATCAGTGCGCCGAAAGGCTCGCCGCCGAACTGGCCGTACTCGGCTTCGTAGATCTTCTTGAAGAGCGGACTCTGGTCCCAGCCGATGCCCTTGTGGCGCTTGAGCGAGCGAGCGACTTCACGCTTGGATGCGCACATCACGCGGATCTTCAGCTGCTCGTCGGTCTCGGTGTTGTTCACCAGATAGTGCAGGCCGCGCCATGCGCCTTCGAGCTGCTGGAACTCCTCGTGGTGCAGGATCTGGTTGATCTGCTCCGAGAGCTTGCGGTCGATCTCGGTAATGATGGCCTGAACGGTGCGGTACGCATCGTTGGAGACCGTGACGGTGCTTTCCAGCGCCTGCACGGCCAGCGTCTTGACGGCGTTTTCCACCGCCTCGCGGGCCTGGTCGGTCTTGGGCTTGAACTCGCGCTGCAGCAGGTTCGAGAACTCGTTCGGCTCCAGCGTCTCGACGGAAGCCGGTGCGCGCGCGGTGGTCTGTTTGGGGGCGGTGCTCATGATGATGGCGGTCCTTGCTGCTGCTCGCGCTTATTCGGAAGACGTGCCGGGCGTGCCGGCCTTTTCGTTCGCGGCTTCCACTGCCTTTGCAACGGCGGGGTTCGGGGCCGATGCCAGCGACTTCAGCAGTGCCGGGTTCTGCAGCGCCTGCGCGATCAGCTGTTCGGCGCCGTTCTTGCCGTCCATGTACGACAACAGGTTCGACAGTTCGGTGCGCGCCTCGAGCAGCTGCTGCAGCGCGCCGACCTGGCGGGCGATGCGCGCGGGCGAGAAGTCGTCCATGCTGTCGAAGGTGATGTCGACGTTCATCTGGCCGTCGCCGGTGAGCGTGTTGGGCACCTGGAAGGCAACGCGCGGCTTGATGGCCTTCATGCGCTCGTCGAAGTTGTCGATGTCCACCGCCATGAACTCTCGTTCGGCGAGGTCGGGCATCGGGTCGATCTGCTTGCCCGCGAGATCGGCGATCACGCCCATCACGAAGGGCAGCTGGATCTTGCGCTCGCTGCCGTAGATCTCGACGTCGTACTCGATCTGCACACGCGGCGCGCGGTTGCGCGCAATGAACTTCTGACCACTGTTTCTGACACGGTTGTCTGCCATAAGCTTCCTCTTGAATCTGTAATGCGTGTGGGTACGACCCCCGGCCGGCCTCTCGGCTCGCGGGGCCCGCGACGGCCTCCGCCTGTTACTCCGCGCTGCCCCCGTTCAACGGACGTCCTGCAAGGCTCTCTATCTTTTGCAATCCCTCTGGCACGAGCTCTTCGATGATCTGGAAGAAGTTGAGATCCAGCAGCCGCTGCGCCCTGCGTATGAGCATGGGCGCCGGATGGCTGGGCTCCGTGCGTTCCATGAACTGGCAAGCCTTCTCGAGCAGCACCTGCACATCTTCACGGCTCGATATTTCAATATCCTTAATAAATACCTGACGTAGGCCGGTACCGACATTTGCAGCAGTACCGCCAACAGCACCATTCGCCACGGTCCCGGCCGCACCGCCCTCTTGCGCAACGGCTTCGGCGTGGGTTTCGCCGGCCACTGCCGCCTCGACATGCGCCTGCTCCGGCAACAGTTGGGCAACGGTGCGCAACGAACGCTCGAGCCGCGAGAAATCGGGCGCCCAGCTCTGTCCCAGCGCGCGCTCGCAGGTCTCGCGAATTCGCTGCAGCAACTCCAGCGCTGCGCGCAATGCCACCACAGGTGGCGCCGCCTTGTCCTGCGCGCGCCGCACCGCGTCCTTCAACCGGCCGATACCGCCGGGGTAATCGATCTGATGATCGGTCTTGCTCGAATCGAGCAAGGCCTCGACCTGGCGCAGGCTCATCGACGCGCCTGCGCCTTCGTCGAGCAGCCGCGCATCGCGCACGCTGCGTCCCAGTCCTTCGGCTTCGGCCAATGCGGCCAGCGCATTCATGCGCGGCAGCGGGTCTTCGAAGCCGTCGTCGACGACGCGTGGATGCACGTCGTCCCAGAATCTCTGAAGCACGACGTCGACGAGTTGCAGACCTTCTACATACCCGGGCAAGCCTCGGCTCTCGGTCCAGGCCAGCGTGAGAGGCACCAGCACGCGCAGGTCTCGCGTACGCGAGCACAGCTGCTTCGCGATGCGTTCCACACGGGCCCAATCGGGCGGCTCGGCGGGGATGATGGTCGAGCCGAACTGCTGTTCGCGCTTGCCCGCCGTCGCCTGGTGCAACGCCATGAAATCGGGGTCGTATTCCAGGTCTTCACCGCAAGGTAGCGGGCCCTCGACGGGCTCCTGCAATAGATCGATCTCGCTCTGCGCCAACCTCTACTCCCCTCGTTCAAACGTTTCTTAACAGCAGCAATCTTGAGGGGAACAAGTGATGCGGTCAACAGCAACAGATTGCAACACGACTCGTATGAATTACTAAGGAGTACACCCCTTTTTGAAACTCATACAGAACGCCTACATGCCAATCAGAGCAAACCGCGCGCAGCTAGATTGCGCATCAACGCACTGATACCAAAAGTCCACATCGGCGCCTTGTCCGAATGCATCACGCGATTCACCAGGGCACCGAGTTCCGGTGCGGCAATGCGCACGCGGTCCCCCACGACGTGCGTGAATCCTTGCCCAGGCCCGTGACGATCTTGTGTCGGTGCGAACATCGTTCCGAGAAACAACATGAAGCCGTCCGGATAAGCGTGATTGGCTCCTATCGTCTGCGCCACGAGGTCGAGCGGGTCGCGGCTGATCTTCGACAGCGAACTCGAGCCCTCCAGGGTGAAGCCTTCGGGCCCCGCCACTTCCAGCTCGACGGTGATGCGCCTCACGTCAGCAATACCGAAGTGTTCATCGAACAGGCGAATGAACGGGCCGATCGCGCACGACGCGTTGTTGTCCTTCGCCTTGCCCAGCAGCAGCGCGCTTCGGCCTTCGAAGTCACGAAGGTTCACATCGTTGCCCAGCGCCGCGCCCAATGTTTCGCCGCGGCTGTTCACCGCGAGCACGACCTCGGGCTCCGGGTTGTTCCATGCGGAGCCCGGATGAATGCCTACATCGGCCCCGGTACCGACGGCTGAAAGTACGGGCGCCTTGGTAAAGATCTCCGCGTCGGGCCCGATGCCGACCTCCAGATACTGCGACCAGGCGCCCTGCGCTATCAGCACTTGCTTGACCTTCATCGCCTCGGGCGAGCCGGGCACGATGTCCGCGAGGTTGTCGCCGAGCACGCTGCCGATGGCCGCTCGCGTGGCTTCCGCCTTCGATGCATCGCCGCGCGCCTGCTCCTCGATCACGCGCTCGAGCAGGCTCGCAACAAATGTGACGCCGCTCGCCTTGATGGCCTGCAGGTCGCAAGGGGCGAGCAGCCAGGGCTTGCCCGTGTCGCGCGCGGCCTCGTCGCTGTTGGCAAGGGCTTCGTCGAGCGCGGCGATGCGCGGCGCGCTCTTGCTCTTGAGTGCGGCGCGAACCGCTTCCGCAGGTGGTGTGTTGCCTTCGAGCAGATCGCTCATGGTGGGAGCGAGCTTCGACAGGTCGTGCAGGCCACCTTCGTGAACTGCGACCAGCACGGGGCCCACGCCCGGATGCCAGAGACGGCCGACGAGCGTGGCGCGTCCGGCGTCGCGGGGCAGGCTGGAAGAAGTGGAAAGATCGAGCGGCATGGCGTGGTGTCTCCGTGATGAATGTGGCTGCTACGTTGCATCGTAGCGGCGCACGCAGAAAACAGCCCGCTCGGCCGGCTCGGCACTCCTTGTCTACGGCCTCAGTGCCCCGGCGTCGCGCGCACGCGCGCCACCTCGGCAGGCAGGTCGGTCCACGCGGGCTCCTGCGGCGCGAAGCGTGCGCGCATGTAGACGGCAAGCTCGGCGATCTGCCGGTCGTCGAGCACATCGCGGAAGCCGGGCATGAAGCCGATGTCGCGGCTCGCCGGCTCGCGCACGCCGTCGAGGATGGTGCGCAGCAGGTTGTCGGGCCGCGCGCTCGTGAGGTTGCTGTTGAGCGCGAGCGGCGTGTTGACGCCGAGCAGCGTGGGCCCGTTGCCGTCGTGGTGGCAAGAGGCGCAGGCACTGTCGAACATGCGCTGTGCGGGGCCCAGCAGTCGCCCCTGCGTGCGCGCCGCGTTGCCCACAACCTGTTGCGCGACAGCGGCAGGATCCGCGGCCGGCGCGGGGTTGAACGAGCCCAGATACGTGGCCATCGCGCGAATGTCCTCGTCCGGCACCTGCGCGAGCTCGCGCACAACCTCGGCCATCGGCCCGCCCGCGACGCCGTGCCGCTGCGTGTGGCCGTTGCGCAGGTAGCGATACAACTCGTCGGCATCCCACGGCACCGCCGACTTCGATGCCAGCTGCGTGAGCGCCGGCGCCTCCCAGCCATCGACCATCGCGCCCGACAGGAAGGCACTGCCGCCCTGCTCCGCGCCCAGCGCATTGCGCGGGGTATGGCAGGCGCCGCAATGCCCCAGGCCGTTGACCAGATAGGCACCACGATTCCACTCCGCGCTCTGCGTGGCCACGGGCTGCGTCGGCGCCGGGTCATGGAAGAGCGCGTTCCAGCCGGCCATCAGCGGGCGAATGCTGAACGGAAACTTGAGCTCGGACTTCGGCGTTTCCGCCCGCACGGCGGGCAGTGACATGAAGTACGCATACAGCGCCTGCAGATCGTCGTCGCTGGCCTTCGCGAAAGCGGTGTAGGGGAATGCGGGATACAGATAGTGCCCCTCGCGCGAGACGCCCTCGCGCATCGCACGCTGGAAAGCGCTGAAGGACCAGCGGCCCAGGCCCGTCTCGGCATCCGGCGTGAGGTTCGTGGTGTAGAGCGTGCCGAAGGGTGTGTCCATGGCGCGGCCGCCCGCGTTGGCCATGCCGCCGGGTGCCGTGTGGCACACGGCGCAATCGCCGACCGAGGCGAGCACCCGGCCACGCTCGATGGTGGCCTGGCTGTAGACCGGCGCGGTGAGCGACACCGGCGCGATGGCCGATCGCCAGCCGAGCAGGCCGGCGATGACGCCGATGCCACCGACAACCAATGCAGCACCAGTGGCCCACAGCCCCTTGCGCCGAGGCCAGACCGCATTGCTCCTTCCGGCACCGGGGGAAGGCCCGGATGGGGGCACGGCGGCATCACCATTCCCACGCAGCTCGTCTCCCCCGCCATCTCCCGGAGGAGCCGGAGGCAGCAAGCCCTTGTTCAATTCCGCGAGCACCGTCTCCGGCGTGAATGGCGGCGCCCTGAAGCGCACGCCCGTCGCATCGAAGATCGCATTCGCGATCGCCGCAGTGCCCGGCACCGACGACGACTCGCCCGCGCCCAGCGAAGGCTCGCCGGGCCGCGGCATGTGCATCACCTCGATCACCGGCACTTCGCGGAAGTTGATGATCGGGTAGCCGCCCCATTCGCGGCTGGCGACCACGCCGGAAGGCAGGACGCCAGGCAGCTGCGCACCCGTCGCCGCATCCTGCTGCTGCTGTTGCTGCGGCGCGAATTCCACGCGCTCCTTCAGCGCGCGGCTCGTGGTCTGGATCACGTTGCCGTGCACCTGGTGCTCGACGCCCGCCGGGTTTACCAGCAACCCCGCGTCGTGCCCCACCACCACGCGGCGCACATGCACCTCGCCCGTCTTGCGGTTGACCTCCACGTCGGCCACCCACGCGGCCCACGCCGCGCCGAAACCCGGCCACTTGCTGTGGATGTAGCGTGCGTACGCAAAGCCCTGGCCGAAGAGGATGTCGCCGCCCTCGCCGAGCCCGCCGTCGGCGTTCTCCTGCGGCCCGGTGCGCATGCGCCAGCCGGCCTTCTGCGCGGTGGCCTGCACGAGCTCGACGGCGCGCGGGTCTTCCAGGTACCGCAGCCTGAACTGCACCGGATCGACACCCGCCGCCGTCGCCAGTTCGTCGATGTAGGACTCGTGCGCGAACGAACTCGGCAGCGCCGACACGCCGCGCAGCCACGAGGCGCGCACGATCGGCGCCATGTCGTTGACCTTCACGCGCAGGTTGTCGTAGCTGTAGGGCGGGCGGGCGGTGCGGTCGCCCATCTCGAAGGCCTGCGCCACCGGCTCGATGGTGCGCGTGAGCAGCAACGCCAGCGTGGGCGCACCGTTCGAGGGATACGAGGTTTCGAAATCGTAGGCGGCGACGTTGCCGTCGGGCATGAGGCCGCCGTCGATCTCCATGAGCTGCGCCGCGCCCTTGGGCTCCCACGCGTGCTCCTGCTCGCGCGTGAGCTGCACGCGCACCGGCGCGCCGACCGCGCGCGCGAGCAGCGCGGCATCGGCGGCCACGTCGTCGGCGCCGTTGCGGCCGTAGCAGCCCGCCGCCTCCATGCGGACCACGTCGACCTGCACGTCGTCCACGCCCATGAGCTTCGCGAGATCGGCGCGCAGCACGTGCGGGTTCTGCGAGCCGGTCCAGCAGCGCAGTTGCATGCCGCTGCCGTCGGCGGGCTGCCAGTCGGCCAGCGCGCACGAGGGGCCGATGGAGGCATGCATCTGGTAGGGCCACACGTAGGTGCGGCGCATGGGCTTCGCGGCCGATGCGATGGCGCCGTCCACGTCGCCTTCGTCGACCAGCAGACGCTGCGTCGAGGGGTTGTCGCGCAGGGCCTGGGCGAGGTCGCCCAGGTCGGGCATGCCGGGCCAAGGCTTCCACTTCACGCGGAGCTCGCGAAGGGCCTCCTCGGCGTGTTCCTCGCGCTCGGCCACGATGCCGACGAAGTCGCGGATGACGACCACCGCGCGAATGCCGGGAATGTGCGCGATCGACGATTCGTCGACCGACTCCAGCGTGTTGCCGATGAACTCGCCGTGGTCCGCGCCGGCATACGGCGGGCGCACCACACGGCCGTGCAGCATGCCAGGCACCCGCATGTCGTGCACGAACACGAGCTCTCCCGCGAGCTTGGCCGGGATGTCGACGCGCGCCTGCCGCGTGCCGACCACGCGGTAGTCGGCCGGGTCCTTGGGCTTCGCCTGCGGATCGAGCCGCAGCACGGTGCGCTGGCCGGCGACGAGTTCGGCATAGCTGACGTGCCGGTCGGGCAGCTCGGCGACGCGCACCACGCCATTGCGCATCTGCAGCGCATCCGCGGCCACGCCCAAGCGCTCGGCAGCACGCGCCAGCAGCCATGCACGCGCCTGTGCCGCCGCCAGCCGCAAGGGCTGCGCATGAATCTGGATCGACGCGCTGGCGATGGTCGCGCCCTGGTTGGGCGCGCGCGCGGTGTCGCCGAGCATCACGCGCACGCAGGGCATGCCGAGGTCGAGTTCCTCGGCCACGATCTGGCCCAGTGCGGTCTGTATGCCGGTGCCCAGGTCGACGTGCCCGTTGAGCGCCGAGGCGCTGCCGTCGTCCCATACCGCAAGAAGAATCTCGTCGCCCTCGACGGGGTTGCCGGCAACGAAGGCCGGCTGTCCCTTGGCGGGCACCGGCGCGGCCGGCGTCTCGCGTACCACCAGCAGCACGCCGTCTGAGGCGAGGAATTCGGCGCGCGTGCGCGGAAGATCGGCGCGGCGCGTCATGTGGCGGGTTGCTCGCGCATGCGCACCGCCGCGCGCTGCACCGCATCAAGAATCTCGATGTGCGTGCCGCAGCGGCATAGGTTGCCCGAAAGCTCGCCGCGGATGCGCGCCTCGCTGGCCTGCGGGTCGCGCGCCAGCAGCGCAGCCGCCTGCATCACCATGCCGTTGAGGCAGTAGCCGCACTGCGCGGCCTGCGCATCCTCGAAGGCGGCCTGCACCGGATGCCAGCTGCCGCGCGAACCCAGTCCTTCGAGCGTGGTGATGGCGCGCCCCGCCACGCCGTGCGCCGGAATCACGCACGAGCGCGCGGCCACGCCATCGACGTGCACGGTGCATGCGCCGCACTGCCCCAGCCCGCAGCCGTACTTGGGACCGTTCAGCCCCAGGTCGTTGCGCAGGAGGTGCAGCAGCGTCGCCTCGCGCGGAACTCCTGCTATCGATTGCGCCCGGCCGTTGACCAGCAGGCGCAGCGGCTCAGCGCCGCAACTGGCCGTCACGGGCGTATATCTCCAGATCGACGAAGGTCGAGCCGTTGTGGTTTTTCGCGCTGTACTCGATGGGGAAGTCGCCGAAGCGCGTGCTGCCGATGCTCTCGAGGCCGGCGATGAAGCTGTCGCGCGTGGGCGTCTTGCCGGCGCGGCGCAGGCCTTCGACCATCACGCGCGCGACGATGTAGCCTTCCAACGCGGTGTAGCTGTCGATCTTCTCGCCGAACTCGGCGCGGTCGCGCTGGTAGTCGGCCACGATCGGCACGCGCAGCGCCTGCGGCGGCGGCACGATGCTGGCCGTGACCAGGCCCGCGAGCTTGCCTTCGAGCCGCTTGGCCGAGCCGGCCGCGTCGGTGATGCCGACGGAGAGCGTGTACAGCGGTGCGCCCACGGCGTTGGCGCGGTAGTCGCGCATGAACACTTCGACCATGCGCCCGGCCATGATCATCACGACCGCGCCCGGCTTCGCGTCGGCCAGGCCGGTGACGACCTGCCTGGCGTCTTCAGCTGTTATGGCCAGCGGGAAGGTCTTGAGCACCTTCACCTTGTAGTCGGCCGCCAGCTCCTCGCAGGTGGCGAGGTTCGACTTGCCGAAGGCGCTGTCCTGGTAGACCACCGCGATCGACTGGATGCCGATGGTCGACAGGTGGCTGATGATCTTGCGCAGCTCCAGGTCGTAGCCCGCGCGCACATGGAACAGGTAGCGGTTGACCTTGGTTCGGAACGACGTGGTACCCACCAGCGGCGCGAACATCGGCACGCCGGCCTTCTCCGCCAGCGGCATCGCCGCCGCGAGGTTGCCGGTGGCCACGTAGCCGGTGAGCGCGAACACCTTGTCCTCGTCGATCAGCTTGGCGGTGTTGACGGCCGTCTTCGCGGGATCGTAGGCATCGTCGTAGGTGACGAGCTCGATCTTGCGGCCGTTCACGCCGCCCGACTTGTTGACGCGGTCGAAGTACAGCTTGATGCCCGCGCGGTAGTCGATGCCGAAGTCCTTCGCCGGTCCGCTGAACACGGCCGACTGGCCGATGCGGATGGTGGTGTCGCTCACACCGTTGTCCGCGCGCGCCGTGCGCAGCAGGCCGGGGCCGAGTGCAAGGGCGGCGCCGCCCGCGACCATGGCGCGCCTGGTGATGGAAAGCTTCATGCGTCGTGGATCCGTGTGTTGCCCGTTCTTGTCGTTCTTCTTCACGGCGGCGCGCTCAGGCGGTCTGGATGTCGGCCGACTGGATGCGCTTGACGCCCTTGGCCGTCATCTGCTTCCAGGCCGCCGCCAGCGAGCCGTTGAGGTCGATGCCGCGCGTGGCGTCCTCGATCACGTAGGCCTCGAAGCCGGCCTTGCGCGCGTCCATCGCGGTCCAGGCCACGCAGAAGTCGGTGGCCAGGCCGGTGACGAACACGGTCTTGATGCCGCGCGCCTTCAGGTAGCCGGCGAGGCCCGTGGCCGTCTTGTGGTCGGCCTCCTCGAAGGCCGAGTAGCTGTCCATGTCCTTGTGGAAGCCCTTGCGGATGACGAGCTGCGCGGTGGGCACCTTCAGGTCCTTGCCGAGCGCGGCGTCGTCGGTGCCCTGCACGCAGTGGTCGGGCCACAGCACCTGCGTGCCGTAGCTGAGCTTGGTGGTCTCGAAGGGCTTCTTGCCGCTGTAGGTGCTGGCGAAAGATGCGTGGCCCGCCGTGTGCCAGTCCTGCGTGACCACGATGTTCTCGAACGCCGGCGCGAGCGCATTGATCACCGGGATGACTTCGTTGCCGCCCTTCACCGCGAGCGTGCCGCCGTCGAGAAAGCAGTTCTGCACGTCGACCACGATCAGCGCCGCCTTGGCGCCGGGCTTGATCTTGCCGACCGCGAAGGCGTTGAAGCCGAGACTGCCGAGGCCGCTGGCCAGCCCGAGGCCGGCGGCGGATTTCACGAGGGTTCTGCGATGCATGGCGTGGACTCCTGGTAGGACTGGAAGGGGGAACTTGAATCAGGACAAGAGAAACTTTCCAGGAACACCACGGCACCGGCTTTGCCGGGCCGTCGGTGTTGCCCCCTGCAAGGGGGTTGGCGAAGCGACACGAAGTGCGCGAAGACTGGGGGTGTGCTTCATGCTAGACACTCAGATAGGCGCGGCGGACTTCGTCGTTGGCCGCAAGCTCGGCCATGGTGGCGTGATAGCGGATCTGCCCCTTCTCGAGCACATAGGCGCGGTCGGACACCAGTTCGGCGAAGTGCATGTTCTGCTCCGACAGCAGGATGCTCACGCCCTGCGCCTTGAGCTCCAGGATCATGTTGGCCATCTGCTCGACGATCACCGGCGCCACACCTTCGGAAGGCTCGTCGAGCAGCACGAGGTACGGGTTGCCCATCAGCGTGCGCGCCACGGTCAGCATCTGCTGCTCGCCGCCGCTCATGCGGCCGCCCGGGCGGTTGGGCATCTCGCCGAGGTTGGGGAAGAGCTTGAACAGGCGCTCTGGCGTCCACAGCGGCGCGTCGCTGCCGTCGGCCCAGCGGCGCGCGGCCTGCCGGCCGACCTCGAGGTTCTCCATCACCGTGAGATCGGTGAACACGCGCCGGTCTTCGGGCACGAAGCCCAGGCCCAGGCGCGCCGCATGGTGCGGCTCGCTCTTGGAGATGTCGTGGCCCAGGAAGCGCACCGCGCCGCGGCGCTTGGTGAGCATGCCGATCAGCGCCTTGAGCGTGGTCGACTTGCCCGCGCCGTTGCGGCCCATGAGCGCCACCACCTCGCCGCGGCGGACTTCGAGATCGACGTCGTAGAGGATCTGCGCGGCGCCGTACCAGGCGCACAGTGCCTTGGCCTGCAGGAGAGGTTCATGCGTGCTCATACTGCTTCTCCAATGGCTGCGGCCTTCTCGGCGATCTTCTTCTCGAATGTCTTGCCGGTGCCGAAGTACACCTCCTGCACCTTGGGATGGTCGCGGATCTCCAGCGGCTTGCCCTGGGCGATGAGGCGCCCGCGCGCCAGCACGATCATGCGGTCGGCGTACGCGAACACCACGTCCATGCTGTGCTCGGTGAAGAGCACGGCCATGCCGCGCTGGATGACGAGTTCCTTGGTCAGCGCCATGAGGGAGTTGCGCTCCTTGGGCGCCATGCCGGCGGTGGGCTCGTCCATCAGCAGCAGCTTGGGCGAGTTGGCCATTGCGATGGCGAGCTCGACGCGCTTCACGTCGCCGTATGCCAGCACGCTGCAGGGCCGGTCGGCCTGCGACTTCATGCCGACCTGGTCGAGCAGCGCCAGCGCTTCCTCGCGCTTGTGGTCGGCGGCACGGCGCCATGTGGAAAAGAGCTTGCGGTCGTGCGACAGCAGCGCCATCTGCACGTTCTCGACCACGGTGAGCGAGGCGAAGGTCTCGGCGATCTGGAAGGTGCGGCCCACGCCCATGCGCCAGATCTCGCGCGGCTTGCGGCCCACGAGTTCCTGGCCGTCGAGCGTGATGGAGCCCTGGTCTGCCTTCAGCTGGCCGTTGACCATGTTGAAGGTGGTCGACTTGCCGGCGCCGTTGGGCCCGATGAGCGCGAGCAGCTCGCCGGGCGGCAGCTCGAAGCTGATGCCGTCCACGGCCTTCACGCCGCCGAAGGACTTGCCGAGGTTCTCGACCTTGAGGAGCGTGTTGCTCATGCCTTCACCTCCTCGAGCTTGGCCTTGGCTTCGGTCTTTTCGGCTTCACCTTCCTTCGGCGCGCGCCAGCGGTCCGCAAGCTGCTTGATGGAGCCCGCGATGCCCTGCGGGAACAGCAGCACCAGGATCAGGATGATGGCGCCGAGCATCGCGCGCCAGTAGTCTGTGTTGCGCGCCACGGTGTCGTGCAGCCAGGTGAAGGTGACGGCACCGACCACCGGGCCCGCGAGCGTCTGGATGCCGCCGAGCAGCACCATCACGAGGCCGTCGACCGACTTGCCCACCGACAGCGTCTCCGGTGAGATGCTGCCCTTGGAGAAGGCGAAGAGCGCACCCGCCAGGCCCGCCACGGTGCCAGCGATGATGAACGCCACCCACTGCATGCGCTTGACGTCGATGCCGATGGCGTCGGCGCGCAGCACCGAGTCGCGGCCCGCGCGCATCGCGTAGCCGAATGGCGAGAACAGCACGCGCCGCAGCCACCACACGCCGAGGCCCACGAGCACCAGTGTGAGCCAGTAGTAGGCCTGCTTGTCGGAAAGCCACTCGGAAGGCCACACGCCGGTCAGGCCGTTGCTGCCGCCGGTGAAGCTGTCCCACTGATAGGTAATGGCCCAGGTGATCTGCGCGAAGGCGAGCGTGAGCATCGCCAGGTACACACCCGACAGCCGCACCGCGAACCAGCCGTAGACGAAGGCGCCGAGCGCCGCCACCAGCGGCGCGACGATCAGCGCGAGTTCCATCGGCAGGTGCAGCGCGCGCACCAGCAGCGCCGCACCGTAGGCGCCGAGGCCGAAGTACGCCGCATGGCCGAAGGAATGCATGCCGGCCGGCCCCATGATGAAGTGCAGGCTGGTGGCGAAGAGGGCCGCGATCATCAGGTCGATCATCAGCACCGTGGTGTAGGGCGAGTTCACCGTCAGGAACGGCAGCACCGCCAGCACCAGCGCGAACACGGCGGCCGCCACCACATAGGCCCTGCCCGGGCGGCGCAGCGGCTCTTCCTGCATGCCCACGTAGCGGCTGGGTGCCTGCGGACGGCCGAACAGGCCCCAGGGGCGCCACACCAGCACGATGGCCATCACGAGGAAATCGACCATCAGCGTGAGCTTGGAGAACGAGACGTCAATGCCGAAGATCTGCACCACGCCGAGCCAGATGCACACCGCCTTGATCTCGGCGATGAGCAGCGCGGCCATGTAGGCGCCGGGCAGCGAGCCCATGCCGCCGACCACCACGACCACGAAGGCGGCGCCGATGGTGTTCAGGTCCATCTCCAGCGTGGCGGGTTCGCGCGGCAGCTGCAGCGCGCCGCCGAGGCCCGCGAGCAGCGCGCCGAGCGCGAACACTGCCGTGAAGAGCCAGGCCTGGTTGACGCCCAGCGCACTGACCATCTCGCGGTCCTGCGTGGCGGCGCGCACCAGCGTGCCGAAGCGCGTGCGGGTGAGCAGCAGCCACACGAGGCCCAGCACCACCGGGCCGATGACGATCAGGAACAGGTCATAGGAAGGAAACTGCCGCCCGAGGATCTCGACCGAGCCCTTGAGGCCGGGCGCGCGCGGACCGAGCAGTTCGTCGGGGCCCCAGAGCCACAGCACCGCGTCCTTGATGACGAGCACCAGCGCGAACGTGGCCAGCAGTTGGAACAGCTCCGGCGCCTTGTAGATGCGGCGCAGCAGCAGCACCTCGATCAGCGCACCGAGCACGCCGACCGCCAGCGCGGCGATCAGCAGCGCAGGCCAGAAGCCCAGGCTCGAGCCCAGCTTGTCGACGAGCGTGTACGCGAGATAGATGCCCACCATGAAGAACGAACCATGGGCGAAGTTGACGATGCGCGTCACGCCGAAGATCAACGAGAGACCGGCCGCCACGAAGAAGAGCGAGGACGCGCCGGCCAAACCGTTGAGCAACTGAACAACAAAACCTGAAAAACTCATCAAGGATCCTTTGCTCGCCCCCAGGCTTGCCCACTTCGTGTGGCCGCCCCCCTACCGGGGGCAATACCGGCGGCCCGGCGAAGCCGGTTCCGCGGTATTCCTGGAATGGTCCGCTTTGGTATAGGTGTCAGGGGTTGGCTTGCGCTCAGTCTGCCGGGCGCATCTTCTTCACTTCGTCGTCCGACGGCTGGAACTTCGCGCCGTCGAGGTAGACGTAGTCGACCATCACGCCCTTGCCGCCGTCGTTCTTGGTCTTGCCAACGTAGGCGCCCATGGTGGACTGGTTGTCCTGCGCGCGGTAGCTGATCTTGCCGAAGGGCGTGTCGACCTGCAGGCCCTTGAAGGCTGCCACGAGCTTCTCGGTGTCGGTGCCGCCGGCCTTCTTGATGCCGGCCGCGATCGAGTGGATGGCGCTGTAGCCGACCACCGAGCCCAGTCGCGGATAGTCCTTGAACTTGGCCTGGTAGGCATCGAGGAAGGCCTTGTGCTCGGGCGTCTTCACGCCGTTCCACGGGTAGCCGGTGACGATCCAGCCGTTGGGCGCTTCATCCTTCAGCGGGTCGAGGTACTCCGGCTCGCCGGTCAGCACGCTCACCACCTCGCGGTCCTTGAAGAGGCCGCGCGTGTTGCCTTCGCGCACGAACTTGGAGAGGTCGGCGCCGAAGAGCACGTTGAAGATGGCGTCGGGCTTGGCATCGGCCAGGGCCTGCACCACGCTGCCCGAGTCGACCTTGCCCAGCGGTGGCGCCTGCTCGGCGACGAACTCGACGTCGGGCTGCGCGGCCTTCAGCAGCGTCTTGAAGGTGGCGACCGACGACTGGCCGTATTCGTAGTTGGGGTACACGAGCGCCCAGCGCTTCTTCTTGAGCTTGGCGGCCTCGGGCACCAGCATCGCGACCTGCATGTAGGTCGAGGGACGCAGGCGGTAGGTGTACTTGTTGCCGTTGCTCCAGACGATCTTGTCGGTGAGCGGCTCGGCGGCGAGATAGAAGAACTTCTTCTGCTTCGCGAAGTCGGTCAGCGCCAGACCGGTGTTCGACAGGAAGGCGCCGGCCAGCACGTCGATCTTCTCGCGCGAGATGAGCTCCTCGGCCACGCGCACGGCGTCGCCGGGGTTGGCGTTGTCGTCGCGGCTAATGAGCTCGATCTTCTTGCCATTGATGCCGCCCTTGGCGTTGATCTCGTCGACCGCGAGCTCCATGCCCTTCTTGTAGGGCTCGAGGAAGGCGGGCTGCGCCTTGTAGCTGTTGATTTCGCCGATCTTGATCACGCCCTGCGCGTGCGCGGGAACGAGGGCCGAAGCCAGCGTGACGACGGAAGCGGCGCAGAAAACATGGCGCAATGGGTTCATCGAGAAGCTCCTAGGGGTTAAGGCAGAAAGAATTCGAGTTGTGCGGACGCGGGGGCTGTGCGGTGCGTCTGTTTTCAGCGCAGGCCGTCTTCGCCCTTGATTTCAGAAACCTGCAGGCCGCCGATGCGCGGCAGCGGACGGCCGCTGTCGGTGACGGCCACGGCCACCACGATCTCGTTGGCGCGCGGTGCGTCGCTCACGCGGGCTTCCACCGCGTCGAAGTGGCTGCGCACGAAGGCGGCGTCCTTGTGGCCCAGCGGCACGTCGATGGCGGTGCCCAGCGTGCCCTGCTTCTTGGCCGATGGCACGAGCGCGGCGCCCTTCTCCACTGCAACGCGCAGCGGCGCGCCCAGCTTGGGATGCAGGATGGCGGCGGCATGCTCGAGCTCGCCGCGCTCGCCGACGATGGCGGCCTTGCCGTAGCTCTGCGCCTGGCCGGGCTCGATGCCCAGCGCCTTCACGGCCTTCTGGCCCAGCAGCGCGCCGAGTTCCTCGCCGATGGCGATGAGCTCGTCGAGGTTCTCGCTGTAGCGGCCCGCGTAAGGGTTCTCGATGACGGCGATGGCGACGGCGCGGCGCGTGGGCGGCGTGATGTCCTTGCCCATTTCCTTGCGGGTTTCATCGACCTGGACGACGAGCTTGCGGATGTTGGCGGTCATGTTCTGTGTGTTCCTTGTCTTGTCTCTGTGCGGGTCTTCGCGGGTCAGCGCAGGCCGTCCCACTTGCTGATGTCTTTCGCGAGCAGCCCGCCCACGCGGGCATGGATGCGATAGCCCGTGCTCATCGCGAGGATGAAGACGATCTCGTCGGCCGCAGGCGCGCCGGGCACGCGCACCTCGATGGCGTCGAACTGGCCGCGCACGTAGCTGGCGTTGATGTTGGTCAGCGGCACGTCGAGCGTGGCGCCGGGCGGGCCGACCTTCTTGGTCGAAGGCACGATCGAGAGCGCGTTGCCGGGCTGGCCGGTTTTTTCCTCGGCCTTGCCAGCGGTGTAGGCGGCGCGGCTGCCCTTCCAGCCGAGCAGTTCCCGCATCGCGTAGCCGCCGGGCACGTGCCACAGCGCGCCATGCTCCAGTTCGCCATCGGCGCCGACGATGGCGCCCTTGCCGTAGGTGGCGATCTGCTCGAGCGGCACGTCCATGGCGGCATGCAGCCGGTGCGCCATGTCGACGCCCACCGGGTCGAGCAGCGCCATCATCGGCAGGATGTCGGGCTCGTAGCGGCCCGCGAACGGATTGGTCAGCACCGCGCCGATGGCACCACGCACCAGCGGGGTGTCGGCGCGCGGTCCGAACTCGTGGTGGATGTGCTCGACCTGGGTGAAGACGCGGCGGATTTCGATCATGAAAAAGAACCTTGCTTTTCGTTAAGCAAATACTGAACCAACGGATTTCGGCGACTCTGCATCGAGCGCCTTTGAGCATAAGGGTTCGACAAGTCTCCACTGCCCCTGGCAAACGAGTAGAGCGGCCCATACGAGCCCTCCTTTTTGCAGGACCTTGGCGCATATCGCGCCCGTATCGAGTGCGCTGCGCACCTGCGCGGGGGCCAGCGCGGGCACGTCGACGGTGACGAGGGTGTCGCCGAGGTCGCTGTCGTCCTTGCACTCGCTCGCCGGGCGGCGCGCGATGGCCTCGTCGTCCACGTCGACGGCGTTGGCGATCACTGTCGCGGCGGCATCGGCCTGCGCTGCGGTGGCGGCCAGCACCGTCACGCTGTCGGCGATACCCAGCGAGAAACTGCGCCCGCGCCAGCCGCTGGTGGCGACGCCGCGCACGGGCTGGTCGGCGCGCAGCTCGAACTGGCCGTCGGTGGTGAGGACGCCGCCTTCGCCGGCCAGATGGCCGCGCAGGTCGAAGCGCGCGATGTCGGCGAACACGCCCACGCGCGCGGACTGCCCCGGCGCGAGGTGCAGCGCGATGTCACCGCCGTTGTTGATCCACGCGCGCTCCACGCCGGGGCGCTCGTAGAACGCGATGAGTTCCTGCGCAACCGAGCCGGCCACCGCCGCCATCGGTGTGATGAACATCGGCGAAAAAGCGGCGCAGGCATCCCACATGCGGCGTGCCACCACGTTGCGCGGGCGCATCTTGTCCACGACGGGCAGGCGCAGCAGCGGCAGCTCACGCACGAGCTCGTCGAGCACGTGGACGAAGCGCGCCCACGCCGCGTCGTGCGCGGCGGCCACGGCGTACGGGTCGCCATGCGCCTCGGCCACGATATCGATCGGGCCGTGGTTGAAATGCCAGCGGCTCTTGTCGAGCGCTGTGCGTTGGGCGGACATGATCAGCCCAGCATCGGGGCGTGGCCCAGGGGCCACGGGTTGGCGTCGTCCACCGCGAGCCATTGGCGCGCGAGCGGTGCGCCGTCTTCCTGCCATGCACCGCGAGCGAGCGCCTGCTCGAGCGGGAAGATGTGTTCGACGTGGCCGCCGAGCGCCTCGTAGTCGTCGCGCCGCATGCTGAATTCGATGGGCGCGACGATGGCCGGCGTGGGCACGGTGCCGAAGCTGTTGTCGGGCATGCGCATGACGTCGGCCATCACCGTGATGCCGCCGCCGGGCCACACATAGGCCGGCGCGCCGCCGCAGGTGACGTTGACCAGCGCGCGCTTGATGGCGCGCGTGAGCAGCACAGGGTTCTCGGTGACGCCCGCGCGCAGGCTTCCGCCCGCACCGCCGAGGAACAGCACCGTGCACAGCGACGGTTCGCAGTTCTCGCCGATGCGGTCGACGATGCGCTTCACTTCGGGCGGCATCGGCTGCTCGACGGGCTTGAGCGCGTCGTCGAGCACGTACCACTGCGCGTGCTCGCCGGTGGTCGATGTCATGAGCAGGCGCAGGCCGGGGCGGGCGACGCCCTCTTCCCAGCCCTCGATGATCGCGAGCGGATCGGCGATGTCGGTGCCGCCCCAGCCGTTGCCCGGGTTCGCCACCTGGAAGTAGCGCCCCGGCGTGGACTTGCGCCCCAGCATCTGGATGCCCGAGGGCGCCATGTCGAGGCAGCGTCCGGCCTGGTGCTCGGTGAGCACGCCGGTGATGTGGTCGTCGACCACGACCACCTCGTCGGCCACGCCGGCGAACTGGCGCGCGAAGATGCCGACCGCGGCCGAGCCGCAGCCCACGCGCATGCGCTGCTCTTCCACGCCGTTGACGATGGGCGCCTTGCCGGCCTGGATGACGAGGGTGGAGCCGCCGTCGATGGTGCACTCCACCGCCTTCTTGTTGCCCAGCAGCTGCATC
Source organism: Variovorax sp. 278MFTsu5.1 (assembly GCF_048305045.1). Classification (NCBI taxonomy): domain Bacteria; kingdom Pseudomonadati; phylum Pseudomonadota; class Betaproteobacteria; order Burkholderiales; family Comamonadaceae; genus Variovorax; species Variovorax sp. 278MFTsu5.1. The sequence goes on along the minus strand of NZ_CP157622.1, from coordinate 302,661 downwards.
AGCTCGGCCGTCATGCGGCCTTCCTTCTTGCTGCCGCCGGTGAGGTGGTGCACGCCACCGAGCGAGAGCATCTGCGAGCCGTATTCGGCCGTGGTCACGTGGCCCACGACCTCGCCGCGGTAGCGCACGTTGGCCTGCTCGGGGCCGAGGAAGCGATCGGTGTCGATCTTCACCTTGAAGCTGCAGTAGCTGAAGATGCCTTCGGTGACGACGGTGACCATGTCCACGCCCTGGGCCCTGGAGGCCACGATGAAGGGGGCGGGCTTGTAGTCGGGATAGGTGGTGGAGGAGCCCACGCCGGTGACGAAGACTTCGTCGGCGTGCAGCAGGTCGCCGTTCCAGTCGGGGCTGGCAGGGGCCTCTTCGGCGCCGGGCCGGTTGAAGGGCACCAGCGCGGGCTTCTCGCTCTCGACCGTGCGGCGCAGCAGCACCACGGGATCGACGCGCACCAGCACGCCCTCCTTGTTGGCGTAGCGGTCGCAGGCGCCGGTGCGGCCGTCGGAGATCTGGCAGAGCACCGGGCAGGCGTTGCACTCGACCTTGGCCGTGCTCATGCGCTCGTTGCGCAGCGGCGCCTTGCCGAAGGCGCTGCTGCCGGCTTCGGCCACCACGGGCATGTCCATGCCGGGGAGGCCATCTGTCTTGGTGTGTTCTGTCATCAGGGCGATCTCGTGGGCGTTCGGTGGTGAGCGAAAGGCAAATCCAGGCTGCCGGGGTTTGCAACAAACGTGCCGTCCGCCCGCTTGTGCATCGACTTCCGTTTGTGTAGCATTCCCTACACTTTCATGTTGCATTCACTACATCAAAGGTCAATGTAGCAAACGGGCCCGATGCTTGCAATGGTGTTTTCTCGCGGTGTTCATCGGGGTTTCTCCGACCAACGACAATGGAGGGTTCGGAGCCGGCCGGCGGCTTGCGCCCCAAAGGCGTGCACGCAGGCTCAGCCAACCTCCCCTGTTACCAACCAACTCTTGAGTTCCGTATGAGTGCATTCAGCGAAGAACGCGTCCTGAGCGTCCACCACTGGACCGATCGCCTGTTCACCTTCACCACCACGCGCGACCCGGCGCTTCGCTTCTCCAACGGTCATTTCACGATGATCGGCCTGAAGGTCAACAACAAGCCCCTGCTGCGCGCGTACAGCATCGTGAGCCCGAACTACGAGGAGCATCTCGAGTTCCTGAGCATCAAGGTGGAAGACGGCCCGCTGACCTCGCGCCTGCAGCACATCCAGGTGGGCGACACCATCATCGTGGGCCGCAAGCCCACCGGCACGCTGCTGATCGACTACACGCTGCCTGCCAAGCGCCTGTACCTCTTCGGCACCGGCACCGGCCTCGCACCGTTCATGAGCATCATCCGCGACCCGGACACCTACGAGAAGTTCGAGCAGGTCATCCTGGTGCATGGCGTGCGCCAGGTCGACGAACTGGCCTACCACGACCTCGTGACCGACCACCTGCCCAAGCACGAGTTCCTGGGCGAGATGATCGAGAAGCAGCTGCTGTACTACCCCACGGTCACGCGCGAGGAGTTCCGCAACCAGGGCCGCATCACCGACCTGATCGAGAGCAACAAGCTCACCGACGACCTCGGCCTGCCGCCGCTGAACGTCGAGGAAGACCGCGTCATGCTGTGCGGCAGCCCCGGCCTGCTGGTGGACCTGAAGCACATCCTGGAGGCTCGCGGCTTCAAGGAAGGCAACACGTCGACCCCCGGCGACTACGTCGTCGAGCGCGCCTTCGCAGAGAAATGAAAGCCCCCCGGCTTTTCCCTCGTGTAACTCCACCCCCCATGGGGGAGGCGCGGTCCGCCTTGGGGCGGCCCGGCGGCGACCGCCTCGCCCTTCATTCCGGCCGCTGATGGAACGCAAGGCAGTCACCAAGCCGCAGCGCCGCACGGGCGTGCGCGAGGCGGCTGCCCAGGCCACGCGCGACAGCATCCTGAAGGCCGCGACCAAGGTCTTCGCCAGGTACGGCTACGACGGCGGCAGCGTGGAGAAGATCTCCAAGGCCGCGAAGTCGTACGACCGGATGATCTACTACTACTTCGGCAGCAAGGAAGGCCTCTTCATCGCAGTGCTCGAAGGCATCTACCAGCGCATGGACGACGCCGAGGCCGCCATCGCGCTCGACGCCTCGCGGCCGGTGGACGCGCTCACCGAAGTCATCCGCTTCGTGCTGGGCTATTACCGCAAGAATCCCGAGTTCGTCACGCTGCTGAACACCGAGAACCTGCACAAGGGCCGGCACATTTCGAAGTCGCTGCGCGCACGCGAATACTCGTCGCGCGCGGTGGCGATCATCGAGGAGATCCTGGCGAGCGGCGCCGCGCAGGGCCTGTTCCGCAAGGACCTGGTGGCGCGCGACATCTACCTGCTGATTGCCTCCACCGGCTACTTCTACACCTCCAACCGGCACACGCTCACCGCCTTCCTCGGCGAGCCGCTGGAGTCGCCCGAGGCGATCGCGCACTGGGAAGACTTCGTGATCGAGACCGTGCTGCGTACCGTGCGCGCGGACGAAGTGCAAGACAACACCCCACCCCACGAGGAAAACACGAAATGGCAGAAATCGCAGCCGGCGGCAAGTCGGGCAAGGTCGTCATAAGGAACATCGGGCTGCTGCTCTCGGGCGACATCGACAAGCCCATTCTCGATGCCGACACCATCGTCGTGAACGACGGCCTGATCGTCGCGATCGGCAAGGAAAAGGACTGCGACCTCGAAGGCGCCGTCACCGTCATCGACGCGAAGAAGACCTGCGTGGCGCCCGGCCTGATCGACAGCCACGTGCACCCGGTGTTCGGCGACTGGACCCCGCGCCAGGGCCAGCTCGGCTGGATCGACTCCACCATGCACGGCGGCGTGACCACCATGATTTCCGCCGGCGAGGTGCACCTGCCCGGCCGCCCCAAGGACATCGTGGGCCTGAAGGCCCTGGCCATCACCGCGCAGCGCGCCTTCGACAACTTCCGCCCCGGCGGCGTGAAGGTGCTGGCAGGCGCGCCCGTCATCGAGAAGGGCATGGTCGAGAGCGACTTCAAGGAACTCGCCGAGGCCGGCGTGGGCCTGCTCGGCGAAGTGGGCCTGGGCTCGGTCAAGGCCGGCTACGAGGCCAAGGAGATGGTGGCCTGGGCGCGCAAGTACGGCATCCAGAGCACGATCCACACGGGGGGCCCGTCCATTCCCGGCTCGGGGCTGATCGACAAGGACGTGGTGCTCGAGGCCGACGCCGACGTCATCGGCCACATCAACGGCGGCCACACCTCGCTGCCCGAGGCGCACGTGTGCGAGCTCTGCGAGAAGAGCTCGCGCGCCATCGAGATCGTGCACAACGGCAACGAGAAGGTCGCCATCGCGGCGGCGAAGGCCGCGCTGGAACTCAAGTGCCCGCACCGCGTGATCCTCGGCACCGACGGCCCGGCAGGCTCGGGCGTGCAGCCGCTGGGCATCCTGCGCATGGTGGCGATGCTGTCGTCCATCGCGAACATCCCGGCCGAGCTGGTGTTCTGCTTCGCGACCGGCAACACCGCGAAGATCCGCAAGCTCAACTGCGGCCTCGTCGAGGTGGGCCGTGCCGCCGACTTCGTCTTCATGGACCGCGCGCAGCACTCGCCCGCGCCGGGGCTGCTCGAGAGCGTGCAGCTGGGCGACATCCCGGGCGTGGGCATGGTGATGATCGACGGCATCGTGCGCTGCGGCCGCAGCCGCAACACGCCGCCGGCGACGGAGATTCCGGTCGTCGTCTCGGGCGTGCACTGAGCGCGCCGCACCACCGGCCTCAGCCGTTGCGGTGCGACCGGAAGACGAGATAACGCGCCGACAGGAAGTTGGCGCTCATGCCCGCGAGGCTGCCCAGCGCCACGCCGAGCGCCGCGGCCCAGCGGCCTTCCACCCAGTGCAGCGTGAGCACGTAGGCACCGTAGTTGAGCACCGCGCCCGCGGTCATGGTCGCGAGATAGCCCAGGTATTCGCGCCAGATGGAACGGCCGGCCGCCGCGCTGGCCGCGAAGGTGTAGCGGCGGTTGAAGGCCCAGGTGGTGGTCGCCGCCGCGAGGAACGACACCACGCGCGCCGCGTACCAGCCCAGCAGCGGCGCCAGCAGGTACAGCACCACCACGTCGACCACGAGCCCGATCACGCCGACGGCGGCGAAGACGAGGAACTCGCGGCCTATCTTCATCGTGGGCCGGCCGCCAAGCCGCGCGACACCCGTTCGCGCACGCTCGGAATCGCGAGGTAGCTCAGCCGCTTGGCCTCACGTCGGCCCAAGGTGATGGCTTGCATGATGACGCCGCACACGAAGGAGAGCATCGCCGCCAGCATCGCCCCGGTGGCCAGCACCGCGGTGGGCAAGCGGGGCACCAGTCCGGTCTGCACGTAGGTCATGAAGACCGGCACGACCAGCGCGACCGACATCAGCGCCAGCAGCGCGCCGATGATCGAGAAGAACTGCAGCGGCCGTTCGCTCACGAACAGCTTGCAGATGGTCTTGAGGATGCGCCAGCCGTCGCGGTAGGTCGAGAGCTTGCTCACCGAGCCTTCGGGACGCGTGCTGTAGGCGGTGGCTTCCTCCGCATAGGGCATGCGCAGTTCGAGCGCGTGCACGGTGAGCTCGGTCTCCGTCTCGAAGCCCCGCGACAGCGCCGGGAACGACTTGGCATAGCGCCGCGAGAACACGCGGTAGCCCGAGAGCATGTCGGTGAGCCCGCCGCCGAAGAGCTGCGCCACCGCGCCCGTGAGCATGCGGTTGCCGAAGCGGTGGCCCGCGCGGTAGGTGTGCACGTCCTGGCCGTCGTCCACGCGGCTGCCGACCACCATGTCGAGGTTGTCGTTCACCAGACGTTCGACGAGGCGCGGCGCGGCGCCCGCGTCGTAGGTGGCGTCGCCGTCGGTCATCACGTACACGTCGGCGTCGACGTCGGCGAACATGCGCCGCACCACGTTGCCCTTGCCTCGCAGGGCCACGTGGGTGACGGTGGCGCCGGCCGCGCGCGCCACGGCGGCCGTGTCGTCGCTGGAGTTGTTGTCGAAGACGTGGATGTCGGCTTCCGGCAGCGCGGCGCGAAAGCCCCGAACCACCTGTTCGATGGCCAGCGCCTCGTTGTAGCAGGGGATGACCACGGCGACGCGCAGGCCGCGGCCGCCGCTGCCTCCGAGGCCTTGCCGGGTATTGGTGGAGATGTCTGCCGCGTCGTTCATGGTGCGACGGGAAGGATACGGTAGACGCGGCTGCCGTCCTTCTGGTATTCCACGGCGAAGTACTTGTCGAAGTCGATGCGCGCGGTGAAGACCGGCACCACCGAATCGGGCAGCACGATGGCAACGAAGCCCATGCCCGAGAGCTTGCGCGCGAGATCGCCGCCCGACAGGCGCCCGAAGTCGGTGTAGCGCCAGGGCCCGAGGGTGTCGCCCCAGATGGGGTTGGGGCCGTAGTAGATCGCCTCGTTCAGCGCGATCTGATAGACGCGACCCTTGGCGTTGCGCCGCAGGTAGTCCATGGCCGCGTAGCCCGGCACGTGCTTGCGCAGCACGGCTTCACGGGCCTCCGGCGTGGTGGCGACCAGCGCGACCTTGGCAGCCGTCTGGCGCACGGAAACCGCGGCCAGCACCGCCAGCAGCAGCACGATCGCCCAGTCGCCCACGCGGGCCGGGGTACGCGCGGTGACGGCGGCGGGCGGAACGTCGGCTGCCGCACCCTTGCCCCCGGCCAAGCGGCGAAAGCCCGCGGCGATCCAGCCGAACACCACCTGCCAGCCGACGGCCGCGATGGCCGCCAGCAGCGGGAACGAGGCCGTCAGGTAGCGCGGATAGCGCGAGGTCGCGACCCAGACGACCACCGAGTACAGGCAGAACCAGCCGGCCGCGCGCACCGCCGCGGAGCGCTTCCACAGCGGGCTGAACGGCGCGAAGAACACCGACCACAGCAGCGCGTTGGGCAGCTCGGCATGCACGCGCACGTCGGCCACCTGCTGCACGTAGTCGGCCGGCGTCCATTCGGTGAAACCGAACACGCGCGCGCCGATGGGGTTGAACGGGTCGCCGGTCATGATGGCGTTGCGTGCGTACCAGTACACGCAGGGAATCAGGAAGCAGGCGAACATCAGCGCCCAGGCCTTGAGGCTGCGCTCGTGGCGGAAGACGAAGGGCGCCACCAGCGGCAGGAAGACCAGCGCCTGGTACTTCGAGCCCGCGGCCACGCCCAGGCAGAAGGCCGCCAGGCCGAGCCAGCGGATGCCACCGTGCACAGGCTTGCCGATCTCGGACTCGCGCCACCACCACAGCGCCACGCAGGCCGAGAGCACGAAGAGCGCCACGCCCATGTCGATCAGCGCGTTGGAGTAGTCGCCGAGCCCCAGCCAGATGGCCGCGCCGATGCACGCGGTGAGCCGGCCGGCATGCAGCATGCCCAGGCGGTAGACCATGACCACCGACAGCGCTCCGGCCAGGCCGTTCAGGAAGTGCGGCAGCACGTCGTCGCCCAGCTGCAGCGCACCGGCATACAGCAGGTTGTAGTTGTACGGGAACCAGGGGTAGCGCAGCCAGTCGTGGATGCCCAGCGAGCCTTGCTCGGCGACCTGCCGAGCGTAGGGCAGGTGGTACATCAGCTCGTCGAAGGCGATGGGCGGCGCAAGCGGGGCGGCCAGCGCGGGCAGCACGACCAGCGCCAGCGCGATCGCCGCGACGCGCTCGACGTAGCTCCACGGCGCCGCGGGCGGGTTCGCGAGCAACAGCGTGCGCCGCTCGCGCAGCCATGAGGGCAACTGGAGCGCCGCGGCTGCCACGCCCACGGCGACGATCGCCGCGGTCGCGCCGGGCCTGAAGGCTCCGAAGATGGCCAGGGCCTGCAAGGCGCAGATGAAGATTCCCACGCCCAGGGCCACGGCCATGGCGGCTTCGAGCCCCGCGTCGCGGCGCGGGGGAGGCGCGAGGCGGCCCAGCAGCGCGCGTCCATAGCCCCAGCAGCCCGTCACGAAAATCGCCAGGGCCGCGTAGTGCGCGGCTGCAAACATCAGCTTCTGAATAACGACTCCCGGTGCCGGACGGCCGCGCCGGCCGGCAGGTTCAAAGGTTGGGCGCGAGCAGGCGTTCGAGGTCGGCTTCGCTTTCCTTGCGCCGCGCGGCCTGGTCCTGTAACTGGTCGTGTCCGATCTTGCCGACGTTGAAGTACGTCGAATCGGGGTGGCTCAGGTAGAACCCGCTCACGCTGGCGGCGGGCATCATAGCGAGGCTTTCCGTCAGGCTCATGCCAATGTCCGCGCAGTTCAGAAGGTCGAACATGGGCTTCTTCACGCTGTGGTCGGGGCAGGCCGGGTAGCCGGGCGCGGGGCGGATGCCGCGGTACTTCTCCGCGATCATGTCGTCGTTGCTCAGGCTCTCGTCGCTCGCGTAGCCCCACAGGTCGGTGCGCACGCGGTGATGCAGCGCCTCGGCGAAGGCTTCGGCCAGCCGGTCGGCAAGGGCCTTGAGCATGATGGCGGAGTAGTCGTCGAGGTCGTCGACGAAGTACTTCTCCTTCTTCTCCACGCCCAGGCCGGCGGTCACGGCGAACATGCCGACGTAGTCCTTCACGCCGCTGTCCCTGGGCGCGACGAAGTCGGCCAGGCAGCGGCTCGGGCGCATCACGCCGTCGATCTCGTGCTTCTCGGTCTGCTGGCGCATGCCGTACCAGGTGAGCGCCACCTCGCTGCGCGATTCGTCGGTGTAGAGCTCGATGTCGTCGTCGTTCACGGTGTTGGCGGGCCAGAAGCCCACCACGCCGCTCGCGCTGAGCCAGCGGCCCTCGATGAGACGCTTGAGCATGCGCTGGCCGTCGGCATACACGCGCACGGCCTCGGTGCCGACGATCTCGTCCTTCAGGATGGCCGGGAACGGGCCGGCGAGGTCCCAGGTCTGGAAGAACGGGCCCCAGTCGATGTACTTCGCGAGCTCGGTGAGGTCGAAGTTCCTGAACACGCGCCGGCCGATGAACTTCGGCACCGGCGGCAGGTAGTTCGCGAAATCGATGGGCGTCTTGTTGGCGCGCGCCTTGGCCAGCGGCCACAGCGGCACCTGCTTCTTGTTGGCGTGCTGCTCGCGCACCTTGACGTAGTCGGCGTTGATCTCCTCGATGTACGCAGCCGCCTGGTCGCTCAGCAGGCTCTGCGCCACGCTCACGCTGCGCGAGGCGTCGGGCACGTAGACCACCGGCCCCTCGTAGTGCGGCGCGATCTTCACGGCCGTGTGCACGCGGCTGGTGGTGGCGCCGCCGATCAAGAGGGGGATCTTGCGGATGCGGAAGTGGTCGTCCTTCTGCATCTCGCCGGCCACGTACTGCATTTCTTCGAGGCTCGGCGTGATGAGGCCCGACAGGCCCACGATGTCCGCGCCCTCGACCTTCGCCTTCGCGAGGATCTCGTGGCACGGGACCATCACGCCCATGTTCACCACCTCGAAGTTGTTGCACTGGAGCACGACGGTGACGATGTTCTTGCCGATGTCGTGCACGTCGCCCTTCACGGTGGCGATGATGATCTTGCCCTTGGAGCGCACGTCGCGCCCGGCCGCCTCGTCCTGGCGCTTCTCTTCCTCGATGTAGGGAATGAGGTGCGCCACGGCCTGCTTCATCACGCGGGCCGACTTCACCACCTGCGGCAGGAACATCTTGCCCTGCCCGAACAAGTCGCCGACCACGTTCATGCCGTCCATCAGCGGACCTTCGATCACGTGCAGCGGACGGCCGCCCCTCGCGAGGATCGCGCGGTAGGCCTCTTCGGTGTCTTCGGTGATGAACTCGGTGATGCCGTGCACCAGAGCGTGCGACAGGCGCTGCGCCACCGGCACGGGCTGCTCGGGCGTGCCGCGCCATTCGAGCTTCTTGCTGTCGTCCTTGGCCGCGCCCTTGGCGCTCTCGGCGATCTCGACCAGGCGCTCGCCGGCGTCGGGGCGGCGGTTGAGCACCACGTCTTCCACGCGCTCGCGCAGCGTGGGCTCGACCTCGTCGTACACGCCCACCATGCCGGCGTTGACGATGCCCATGTCCATGCCCGCCTTGATCGCGTGGTACAGGAACACGGTGTGGATCGCCTCGCGCACCGGGTCGTTGCCGCGGAAGCTGAAGCTGACGTTCGACACGCCGCCCGACACCTTCGCGCCTGGCAGGTTCTGCTTGATCCAGCGCGTGGCCTCGATGAAGTCGACCGCGTAGTTGTCATGCTCCTCGATGCCGGTGGCGATGGCGAAGATGTTCGGGTCGAAGATGATGTCCTCGGGCGGGAAGCCCACCTCGTCCACCAGGATGCGGTAGGCGCGCTCGCAGATCTCGATCTTGCGCGCGTAGGTGTCGGCCTGGCCCTTCTCGTCGAAGGCCATCACCACGGCGGCGGCGCCGTAGCGCTTCACCAGCTTGGCTTCGTGCTTGAACTTGTCGACGCCCTCCTTCATGGAGATCGAGTTGACGATGCCCTTGCCCTGGATGCAGCGCAGGCCCGCCTCGATGACCTCCCACTTCGAGCTGTCGACCATCACCGGCACGCGCGCGATGTCGGGCTCGCTGGCGATGAGGTTGAGGAAGCGCACCATCGCGGCCTTGCTGTCGAGCATGGCCTCGTCCATGTTCACGTCGATCACCTGCGCACCGTTCTCGACCTGCTGGCGCGCCACCGCCAGCGCTTCTTCGAACTGGCCGTTGAGGATCATGCGCGCGAAGGCCTTGGAGCCCGTGACGTTGGTGCGCTCGCCAATGTTGACGAACAGCGTGCCTTCGCCGATGGAGACCGGCTCCAGGCCTGAAAGCTTCATGGGAGGCGGCATTGGGGAAGACATGGTTGGACTCGGAGGCAAAAGCGGTTATTCGTGCGCGGGTTGGGGGAGTCTATCGCCCTCCCATACGCCGCAGGGGCTGCAGGAGTAAGTCCGAATCATGAAAGGGAAAGTCCGGATCGATCCGGCCCGGTCGGTTTCGCAGAATGAAAAGTGCACGCTCGTTCGTTTTTGCGTGCCCCCACCCTACCAACCGACACAGGGAGTTCCGATGATTCGAATGAAGAGGAATGCGGCTTCGAGGACCGAGGCGACGGGCAGCAAACAGGGCGGCGCGGCCCGGCGGACGGCCGGCGCGCTGCTGGTGTGCGGCATGCTGGCGCTCGCGCCCCTGGCGCAGACGGCACAAGCGGCCAACACCAGCGCGCAGACGGCCTATCCGATCGTGCTGGTGCACGGCATGCTGGGTTTCGACACCATCGCCGGCATCGACTACTGGTACGGCATTCCGGGCGAACTGCGCGCGCAGGGCGCCAAGGTCTTCGTCGCCGAGGTGGCGGCCACCAACAGCAGCGAGGTGCGCGGCGAGCAGCTGCTCAAGCAGGTCAAGGACGTCCTGGCGCTGACCGGCGCGAGCAAGGTCAACCTGATCGGCCATTCGCACGGCGGCCCCACGGCGCGCTACGTCTCGGGCGTGGCGCCGCAGCTGGTGGCCTCCGTCACCACCGTGGGCAGCCCGCACAAGGGCAGCAAGGTGGCCGACGTGCTCGGCAACACGCTGCCGGACGGCAGCATCAGCCGCGCCGTGGTGGTGAGCGTGGTCAACGCGTTCTCCAGCCTCATCGGCATTCTCTCGGGCAACAACACGCCGCAGAACGGGCTGGGTGCGCTGGATTCGCTCAACACCGCCGGCTCGGCGAAGTTCAACGCCAAGTTCCCCGACGGCGTGCCCACCACCGCCTGCGGCAACGGCACCGAGCTGGTCAACGGGGTGCGCTACTTCTCCTGGTCGGGCACCCAGCCGCTGACCAACGTGTTCGACGCCTCCGACTACGCGCTGTCGCTGACGAGCGTGGTGCACGGCGAGCCCAACGACGGGCTCGCATCGGCCTGCAGCTCGCACCTGGGCACCTACCTCGGCAGCTACAGGCAGAACCACCTGGACGAGGTCAACCAGATGCTCGGCCTGCGCGACCTTTTCTCGGTGAGCCCGGTGACGCTGTACGTGAACCAGGCGGCGAGACTGAAGCAACTCGGCCTCTGAGGAGACGATGCCCCGCAAGCTCCTGCTGCCGCTCGCGGCGGCCGCGGCGGTGCTGGCCGCGGGCACCGCGTGGTGGCTGGCCGGCGGCGAGGAGGCTCCGGCTCCCGCGGTCGTATCGGCAGCCCTGCCGGCCACCTCGTCGGACCTTCCCGATGTCTCCAGATCCGCGCCAGACGCAAGCCCCCACGCCCCCGATCCGCTGCTGACGCCCGCCCTGCTGCGCATCTTCGAGCAGATGCTCGACGGCAGCCAGGCGCGCGACAAGGAAGGCCTGATGGCCGAGATGCGCGCCAGGATCGACAGGTACCTGCCGCCCGAATGGCGCGTGCGCGCGCTCGGCCTGCTGGAGCGCTACATCGACTACCGCAACGCGCTGGAGGCCCTGCCGGCCGCCAACATCGGCGATCCGGCCGGGCTGCGCCGGATCCTCGATGCGCGCGCCGGCATCCGCTCGCGCTACTTCGCGCCCGAGGAAGTCGAGGGCCTGTTCGCCGCCGACGAGAAGTTCGACCGCTTCAGCGTCGAGAAGCTGGAGATCGAGCGCAACGCCGGCCTCACCGCCGAGCAGAAGCGCCAGGCGCTCGCGAAGACCGAGGAGACATGGCTCACGCCGGAGCAGCGCGCCGATCGCGTCGCCTCCGTCGCGCAACTGGCCGTGGGCGAGCAGACCGCCGCACTGGAAGCACGCGGCGCCAGTCCGCAGGAGCGTTTCGAGGAGCGCTCCAAGCAGTATGGCTACGAGGCGGCGCAGCGTCTCGCGACGCTCGACCGGCAGGAGCAGGACTGGCAGAGCCGCCTGTCGCGCTACGCCGCGGCCGACGAAGCCGCGCGGGCACAGCTGCAGGCGGAACTCTTCACGCCGCAGGAGGCGCTGCGGCTGCAGGCCGCGCTCGAGATGCGGGCGGCCGAGCAAAAGAAAAAGGCGGCCACGCCGCCTTGATCCTCTCTGCCCGGGCGGCCCTCAGGCCGCCACCGGCACCTTCGCCGCAGCCGAAGCCGGCAGGCCGAACACGCGGTCGAAGGCCCAGTTGAAGACGAAGGTGTAGACCAGGAAGAACACCACCAGCCCCAGGTCCATCACCAGCGCCTGCCAGAGCGTGACGCCCAAGCCCCAGGCGAACATCGGCACCAGGAAGGCGATCAGGCCTCCCTCGAAGCCGATGGCGTGCGCGATGCGGCGGCGCAGGCTGCGTCCGCGCACGGCCTGGCGCGACTCCCAGCGCTCGAAGAGCGAGTTGAAGACCAGGTTCCAGATCACCGCGATGACCGAGGCCGCCACCGCCATCGCGCCCGAATGGCCCAGGCCGGCATCCGTCATCAGGGCCAGGCCCGCGCTGGCGGCCACGATGGCGATGCCTTCGTAGAGGCTGATGTAGACGATGCGACGCTGAATCCCTTGCATGGCTTTCTCTCTGTGTTCGTTGATGCGATGACTGGACTTTATTTGTCCCGGGCTGATATAAAAAGTTAACTTGTTTCAGTTTTATTGAAAGATCGGCGCCATGGCCTTTTCCAGCGACAACGTCGAAGTCTTCCTGGCCGTGATCGACCACGGCTCCTTCTCGGCCGCCGCGCGGGCGCTGCGCCGGGTGCCGTCGGCAGTGAGCATGGCCATCGCCAATCTCGAGGCCGAGCTCGACCTGCAACTGTTCGACCGCAGCGGCCGCGAGCCCCAGCCCACGGCCGCCGCGCGCTCGCTGGAGCCGCAGGCGCGGCTGCTGGCGGCGCAGCTCAGGCAGCTGCAGGTGCAGGCACTCGCCCTCACCCAGGGACTGGAAGACCGGCTCACCCTGGCCATCGCGCCCGAGCTTCTGGCCGCCCCGTGGACGGGCCCGCTGTCGGAGCTGGCGCGGGAGCATCCGCTGCTGCAGGTCGAGGTGCTTGCCGCGCCGCAGGCCGACGCGCTGGCGCTGCTGCACAGCGGGCGCGCGCAACTCGCGCTGGTGTTCGAGCGGCCCAGCCTCGACGGGCGCGAAGGCTTCCAGGAAGTGGGCAGCGAGCTCATGGTGGCGGTGATGGCGCCCGACCATCCCGTGCTCGCCGCCAACGGCGGCCGGCTGCGCGAGGACCATCTGACCAACACCCGCCAGATCGTCGTGGCCGGGCGCGACCTCGCCACCAGCGACCCGCGCTTCGTGTTCGCGCGCCACGTCTGGCGCTCCGACAACGCGCTGGCCGCGCTGAGCCTGATCACCGCCGGGCTGGGCTGGGGCTGGCTGCCGCGCAACTTCGCGCGGCCCCATGTGGCGGCGGGCGCGCTGGTCGAGATTCCGTTCGAAAACCTCAGCAACGGGCTCGACCTGTGGGTGGACGTCGTGTGGTCACGTGAGCGCCCACTCGGCCTGGGAGCCCAGCATTTCGTGAATCTGATCGCCAAGGGGCGGGCCGCGGCGGGCGAATGCAGCCCCAAAGTCAGCGGCGACACCACTGGCTCGCAAGACTAGACGACTGGTCTAATTGCCGCTAGAGTGCGGCCCATGAACGCCGCAGCCGCACCCATCACCGACGTCCGCCAGCACATCCTCGACGTGGCCCATCCGCTGCTGCTGCGAAAGGGCTTCACCGGCGTCGGGCTGGCCGAGGTACTGGCGGCGGCGAAGGTGCCGAAGGGCTCGTTCTATCACTACTTCGGCTCCAAGGAAGTCTTCGGCGAGGCGGTTCTGGAGGCCTACTTCAGCGAGTACCTCGGGCGCACCGACGCCCTGCTGACCGAGGGGTCCGGCACCGCCGCCCAGCGCCTGATCGCCTACTTCGACGACTGGCTCGACTCCCAGACCGGCGAGGAGGCGCAGAGCCGCTGCCTCGTCGTCAAGCTTGGCGCCGAGGTCTGCGACCTGTCCGAGAGCATGCGCGCGGCGCTGGCGCGCGGCACCCGCGGCATCACCGACCGGCTCGCAGGCTGCATCGAGGCCGGCCGGGCCGACGGCTCAATCAAGGCGATGCCGCAGGGGCAGGACGCCCAGGGCGTCGCCGTCGCGCTCTACCAGCGCTGGCTCGGCGCCAGCCTGCTGGCCAAGATCACGCGCGACCGCTCGTCGCTGGACGCGGCGATGCGCGACACCCGGCAGCAGTTGGGCCTGTCTTCGGACCACTGAAGGAAATCACCCGGCGGGAGGCGAACGCGCTCCCGCTTTTTTTCGCCCACGCACTAGACGACTGGTCTATTAACCAAGGAGCCACGCCCCATGTCCCAGAAGAGCAACGCCGTCGACACCGTCAACCGCCGCATCGTCCTCGCCGCCCGGCCGCGCGGCCTGCCGACGCCGGAGAACTTCCGGCTGGAGGAAACCGCCGTTCCCACGCCCGGCGAGAGCCAGGTGCTGCTGCGCACGCTGCACCTTTCGCTCGATCCGTACATGCGCCAGCTGATGGACGAGGTGCCGCCGCTCTATGCGCCCGCCTCGGTGCAAGTGGGCGAGCCGATGCCGGGCGGCACGGTCAACCGCGTCGTCGAGTCCCGGAATCCGCAGTTCCGCCCGGGCGATCTCGTGCTCGGCAACACCGGCTGGCAGGACTACGCGCTGTCCGACGGCCAGGACCTGATGCCGCTCGGCGACATGGCTCAGCCCTCGCTGGCGCTCGGCGGGCTCGGCATGCCGGCCTTCACCGCGCACGTCGGCCTGCTCGACATCGGCCAGCCCAAGCCGGGCGAGACGGTGGTGGTGGCGGCCGCGACCGGCGCCGTCGGCTCGGTGGTCGGGCAGATCGCCAGGCTCAAGGGCGCGCGCGTGGTGGGCATCGCGGGCGGTGCGGACAAGTGCCGCCACGCAGTCGAGGTGCTGGGCTTCGACGCCTGCATCGACCGCCACGACCCGGCGTTCGCAGCGCGCCTCGCGGCCGCCTGCCCCACGGGCATCGACGTCTACTTCGAGAACGTCGGAGGCGAGGTGTTCGACGCGGTGCTGCCGCTGCTCAACATCGGCGCGCGCGTGCCGGTGTGCGGGCACATCGCCGACTACAACAGCGAGGCACTGCCCCCGGGCCCGAACCGGCTGCCGCTGCTGACGGCGGCGCTGCTGCAGAAGCGCATCCGCATGCAGGGCTTCGTCATCCTCGACCACTACGGCGAGCGCTTCGATGCGTTCCGGCGCGAGATGGACGAGTGGGTCGAGGCCGGCAAGATCACGCTGCGCGAGGACCGCATCGACGGCCTGGAGAACGCGCCGGATGCGTTCATCGGCCTGCTTCAGGGCCGCAACTTCGGCAAGCGCGTGGTGCGCGTCGCGGAAGACTGAGGCACCGGCCCTCAGTGCCGGTGCCCGCCGCCGTGACCTCCGCCATGGTCACCGCCACGGCCTCCCCCACGATGCCCACCGCCCCCTCCGGGATGCGGATGCGGCTTGCCCGGCGGCGGCCCGGGCCGGAAACCCGCCTGCGGCCGTGGCGGCCTGATTCCCGGGTCCACCGGCGGACGGATGCCCGGCGCGGGCGGTGGCCTGAAGCCCGGCGCGGACGGCCTGAACCCCGGCCCCGGCCGCCACGGATGCGGTTGCCATCCGGGCCGTACCGGCGGCGGCGGACGCCAGCCCGCCACGGGCGGAGGCGGCCGGCCGCCCCACCAGCGCCGGTCGCCGTACCAGGGCCTGTCGCGGTAGTAGTCGGCCCAGTAGCTGCCGATCGCGAAGCCGATGATCGGCACGCCGATCAGCGCGCCGTACGTGGCCAGCGGCACGCGCTGCTCCTGGTAGGCGTAATCGAGGTTGCGCGCCCAGATCCAGCCGCGCCCGCCATCGGGCAGCACCACGTCGCACCAGCCGTAGCCGCTGGTGCAGCCCACCACTTCGAGCGGCTGGCCGGGCCCGAGCCGCGCCACCAGCGGATAGTCGCCCGAAGGCCCCGCGCGCAGGTTGACCGCGCCGCGCGTGAAGGCCTGCTGCGCCTGCGCGGCGAGCGGCAGCGCCAGGGCCAACGCGCCGACGGCGGCCCAGCGCCAGGCGAGTGATGAGTTCATGGCAAGGCTCCTTGCGCCCCAGCGTAGGCCGGGGGCTGGGGCCCGTCAATCGGCCGCGGACGCGGCCGGAGCGCTCAAGCTGCCTCTTTGTAGAAGCCGGCGTTGTTGGTGCCCAGCACCCGGCCAGCCATCGGCGCGACCGCCTTGCCGATCGCCGCGATGTGGTCCGGCGTGGTGCCGCAGCAGCCGCCCACGATGTTTACCAGCCCCTCGGAGGCGAACTCGTGCAGCAGGCGCGAGGTGACCTCGGGCGTCTCGTCGAAGCCGGTGTCGCTCATCGGGTTGGGCAGGCCGGCGTTCGGGTAGCAGCTGATGAAGGTGTCGCCGGCCACGCGCGCCAGTTCCTGGATGTAGGGGCGCATCAGCGCCGCGCCCAGCGCGCAGTTCAGGCCGATGGCCAGCGGCTGCGAATGGCGCACGCTGTGCCAGAAGGCGGTGACGGTCTGGCCGCTGAGGATGCGGCCCGAGGCATCGGTCACCGTGCCGCTGATGATGAGCGGCAGGCGCTGCCCGCTGTTGTCGAAGTACTCGTCGACCGCGAACAGCGCGGCCTTGGCATTGAGCGTGTCGAAGATGGTCTCGACCAGGATCACGTCGGCACCGCCCTCGACCAGCGCTTCGGTCTGCTCGTAGTAGGCAGCGCGCAGTTCCTCGAAGTTGACGTTGCGCGCGCCCGGGTCGTTCACGTCGGGGCTGATGCTCGCCGTCTTGGGCGTCGGGCCGAGGGCGCCGGCCACGAAGCGAGGCTTGTCGGGCGTGCTGAACTTGTCGCAGGCCGCGCGCGCGAGCCTGGCCGATTCGAGATTCATCTCGCGCGCGAGGTGCGCCATCTTGTAGTCCTCCTGCGCGATGGTGGTCGCGCCGAAGGTGTTGGTCTCGATGAGGTCGGCGCCCGCCGCGAGGTAGCCCTCGTGGATGTCGCGGATCACGTCGGGCCGCGTGAGCGAGAGCAGCTCGTTGTTGCCCTTCACGTCGCGCTCGAAGTCCTTGAAGCGCTCGCCGCGGTACTGCTCCTCCGTCAGCTTGAAGCGCTGGATCATCGTGCCCATGGCGCCGTCGAGGATGGCGATGCGCTTGGCGAGGATGCCGGGCAGTGCCTGGCCGCGGGTGTAGGTGACGGGCTTCATAGACCCCCGATTGTAGGAAGGGGGCCTGCCCCTGCCCGCGGTCAGCCCTTTGCGCGGCCTTCCACGAAGGCCAGCACCGCCTCGATCATCCGCCGCACGTGCGGCTGCACGCCCGCCGCCACCTCGGGCAGGTAGTCGAAGGGGAGCTTCTCCTGCATGTAGCTCGACTGGGTCATCTCCAGCTGCACCGCGTGCACGTTCTGCGCGGGATTGCCGTAGTTGCGCGTGATGTAGCCGCCGGTGAAGCGGCCGTTGAGCACGCCCGTGTAGCCGGTGGCGCTTTCGGCGATGCCCAGCAGCGTCTGCGCCAGCACCGGGTCGCAGCTGATGCCCTTGCCGGTGCCCAGGTTCAGGTCGGGCAGCTTGCCTTCGAAGAAGCGCGGCAGCACCGAGCGGATCGAGTGCGCGTCCCACAGCGCGGCCACGCCGTGCTGCGCGCGGATGCGCGCGAGCTCCTCGGCGAGCTTGGCGTGATACGGCTGCCAGATGGCGTCGCGGCGCTGCGCGGTCTCTTCGTCACCCGGCACGTCGGCGGCGTCGGCGTACAGCGGCGTGTCGTCGAAGGTGTCGACCGGGCACAGGCCCGTCACGCTCTGGCCGGGGTACAGGCTGGCGCCGTCCGGCGGACGGTTCAGGTCGATCACGTAGCGCGAATGCGTCGCCACCAGCACCGAGGCGCCCAGCTCGTCGGCGAAGTCGTAGAGGCGCTCGAGGTGCCAGTCGGTGTCGGGCACATGGCGTGCCTCCTCGGTGAGGCGCGCGGCCAGCGCGGGCGGCACATGGGTGCCGACGTGCGGCATGGAGATCAGCAGCGGGCGCGTGCCCTGGCGGAAGTGAAACGCCGGTTCGTTGGTGGTGAAGGCCATGGTGGGGTCCGGGTGAGGTTCGATCAATCCTGCAGCAGTTGGGTGCGCGCGGCCACGAAGGCAGCGGCGGCTTCGTCGTGCAGCGCGTGGCGGCCTGCCGAGACGCGCGGCCGGCCTGCAACCCAGACGGCGTCGACGGCCGAAGTGCGGTGGCTCGCGAAGACGTGGGCCGAAAGCATATCGGGCGCGCTCAGCCCCTGCAGCGCGACGTGCGAGGCGTCGAGGACGACGAAGTCGGCCTGCTGCCCTGCTGCGAGCCCGCCCGTGGCGCGGCCCGAGGCCCGCGCCCCGCCCTGCACAGCCTCCAGCGTCAGCGCGCTGGCCACATGCGGCTGCGCCGCGCTGGCGCCGACGTTGCGCTGGCGCCGGGCCAGGCGCTGGCTGTATTCGAGCATCAGCAGCTCTTCCGCCGCGTTCACGCTGGCGTGGCTGTCGGAGCCCACGCCCCATGCGCCGCCGTGGCTGCGCCATTTGGCGAAATCGAAGATGCCGTCGCCCAGGTTGGCCTCGGTGGTCGGGCACAGGCCCGCCACCGCGCCGCTGCGGGCCGCGTATTCGTACTCGGCGTCGTTCATGTGCGTGGCGTGCACCAGGCACCACCGCTCGTCCACCGGCGCGTGGTCCAGCAGCCATTCGACCGGGCGCAGGCCGCTCCAGGCCACGCAGTCGTCCACTTCCTTGGTCTGCTCGGCAATGTGGATGTGGATGGGCGCCGTGCGGTCGATGGCTTCGAGCCCCGCGATGGCGTCGCGCAAACCTTCGGGCGGCACGGCGCGCAGCGAATGTGGCGCGAGGCCGAGCCGCGCGCCCTGCGCATCGCACTGCGGCTTGAGCGTTTCGAGCAGGCGCAGCATCGATTCGGTGGAGCGCACGAAGCGGCGCTGCCCCTCGGTGGGCGGCTGCTCGCCGAAGCCGCCGGTCTGGTAGAGCACCGGCAGCAGCGTGAAGCCGATGCCCACCTTCTTCGCCGCGCGCAGCAGCGCGAGGCTCAGCGTGGCGTCGTCGGCATAGGGGCGGCCGTCCACGTCGTGGTGCACGTACTGGAACTCGCACACACCGGTGTAGCCCGCTTCGAGCATCTCGGCATAGAGCCAGGTCGCGATGGTTTCCATGTGCTGCGGGCCCAGGCGCGCGGCAAAGCGGTACATCAGCGTGCGCCAGCTCCAGAAGCTGTCGTGCTGCTCGGCGCGGTGTTCCGTGAGGCCCGCGAAGGCGCGCTGGAAGGCGTGCGAATGCAGGTTGGGCATGCCCGGGATCACGGGGCCGCGCGCGGCCTCGGTGCCGGCGGGGCGCTGCGCGCCGGCCTGCACCTGCGTGAGCCAGCCCGCGTCGTCCCACGCCAGCAGCACGTTGCGGGCCCAGCCTTCGGGCAGCAGCGCGTCGGCAGCGAAAAGGGTGTTTGTCGTCATGCGTTGGCTCCAATGGCGATGCGCCCTTGCCGCACCACCGCGCGCACGGGCTGCTGTCCGAACCAGTAGGCGAGCTCGGCCGCTTCGCGCACGTTCCACAGCACGAAGTTGGCGGGCATGCCGGGCGCGATGGCGCCGTGCGTGTCCTGCAGGCCCAGCGCGCGTGCCGCGTGCACGGTGACGCCGTCGAGCGCCTCGGGCACCATGAGGCGGAACAGCGTGCAGGCCATGTTCACCATCAGCAGCAGGCTCAGCGCGGGCGAGGTGCCGGGGTTGTGGTCGGTCGACACCGCCATCGGCACGCCCGCGGCGCGCAGCGCGGCGATGGGCGGCAGGTGCGTGTCGCGCAGCGTGTAGTAGGCGCCCGGCAGCAGCACGGCCACAGTGCCGGATCTGCGCATCGCCTCGATGCCCTCGGCCGACAGGTGCTCGATGTGGTCGCACGAGAGCGCGCCGTAGCTCGCGGCCAATGCGGCGCCGCCCATGTCAGAGAGCTGCTCCGCATGCAGCTTCACCGGCAGGCCCAGCGCCTTCGCGGCCTTGAAGACCTGCTCGGTCTCGGCGAGCGAGAAGGCGATGCGCTCGCAGAACACGTCCACCGCGTCGACCAGGCCTTCGGCCGCGAGCGCGGGCAGCATCTCGCGGCAGACGAGATCGATGTACTCACCGCTGCGGCCCGCGTACTCGGGCGGCAGCGCATGCGCGCCGAGAAAAGTGGTGCGCACCGTCACGCTGTACGCCTCGCCCAGGCGCCGCGCCACGCGCAGTTGCTTGCGCTCGTGCTCCAGCGAGAGGCCGTAGCCCGACTTGATCTCGATGGCGCATACGCCGTCGGCCAGCAGCTGTTCGAGCCGGGCGGCGGCCTGCGCTAACAGCGTGTCCTCATCGGCCTCGCGCGTGGCGCGCACCGACGAGACGATGCCGCCGCCGGCCTTCGCCACTTCTTCATACGTGGCGCCCGCGAGCCGCATCGCGAACTCGTTGGCGCGCTGGCCGCCGTAGACGAGGTGCGTGTGGCAATCGACCAGCCCCGGCGTGACGAGCGCGCCACCGCCGTCGTGCTGCGCGAGGGCGGCGAATTCGGCCGGCAGCGCTTTGCGGGCGCCGGCCCAGCGGATCGCGCCCTTCTCCACCACGATGGCGGCTTCCACGCCCGCATCGGCGGCAAGGCGGATGCCGGTCCAGAGGCCGTCGGCCGAGGGAAATTCGTTGACGGGTTTCATCGTTGTTCCTGTTGTTGCGTCGGCAGCTCAGGCCGGCAGGATGCGCACCGCGAGCAGCCGCGCGCCGGCGCCCTCGGGCATCGCCTGCCAGCCGCGCGCGGCATCGGCCCACTGCAGGCCTTCGCCCTCGCCGCAGGCTTCGTCGTCCAGGCGCCACGCACCGCGCAGCGCCAGCAGCACGCCATGCGGCGCGGGCTCGATGGCCGTGGCGCCGTCCAGCAAGCGGACTTCGGCGCGCCACTGGCCGCGCCGCGTCATCACGTTGAAGTCGTTCGAGGCGCCGCCGAGCAGCGTGCAGTCGATGGCCTCGTCGCCGCTGAAAGCGAATGGCTGCAGTGCGGTGTCGAGCCGGTGTTCGATGCGCCCGTCGTGCGTGAAGAGCCGCACGCCGTCGCCCTCGAGCAGCGTGATGCTGCGGTCCACGCCCGCGAACACCGAGAACGGCCCCGCCGCCGCGATGGTGGCGATGCTCACGCGCCAGCCGAAGCTGTCGAGCCCCGCGCCCTGCGGCCAGCTGGCGATCTCCTGCGTGGTGCCGCCGCCGTTCTTCCACGGCGTGGCGGGCAGCGAGGCGCGCGAGAAGCGACGAAGCATGCCCGTCATCGCACCATCCCGCCCTGGCGCAGTCGCTGTTCGAAATGCCGCAGCACCAGCGTCATCGTGCCGGTGAGCACGAAGTACACGACCGCGATGGCCAGGTACACCTCCAGCGAGCGGTACGACACGCTGATGATCTTCTGCCCCTCGTGCATCACGTCGTGGATGGTCAGCAACGACACCAGCGCCGAGTTCTTGATGAGCGCGATGAACTCGTTGCCCAGCGGCGGAATCATGCGCACCACCGCCTGCGGCAGCACGATGTGGCGCATCGCGAGGCCGGGCGTCATGCCCAGCGACTGCGCCGCCATGGTCTGGCCCTTGTCGATCGACTGGATCGCGCCGCGCACGATCTCCGACACGTAGGCGCCCGAATACACGCCGAGCCCCAGCACGCCGCACACGAAGGCCGGCAGCAGGATGCCGAAGTGCGGCAGGCCGAAGAACAGGATGAACAGCTGCACCAGCAGCGGCGTGCCGCGAATGGCCGCGACATAGGCGGTGCAGATGCCGTAGAGCCAGCGCCGCTTCGGGTTCAGCCGGCCGATGCCGACCATCAGGCCCAGCACGCAGCCCAGCGCCAGCGCGCAGGCGGTGATTTCCACCGTGACCAGCGCGCCGCGCAGCAGGTCGTGCCAGCCTTCCCAGACGGGCGAGAAATCGAGATCCATGGCGGGCTTACTTGGCAGCCGTGCTGAACCACTTCTTGACGATCTGGTCGTAGGTGCCGTCGGCCTTGAGCTTCTCGATGGCACCGTTCACCGCCTTGGTCAGCTCGGGCGTGTCCTTGCGGATGGCCATGCCGTATTCCTCGGTGGTGATCTGCTCGGGCAGCACCTTCAGGCCGCCGCGCGTGCGCACGTACTGGTAGGCGGCGGGCTTGCCTGTCACGGCGGCGTCGGCGCGGCCGATGTCGACGAGGTTGAACATCTCCTGGTTCTTCTCGACTTCCATCAGTTGCACCTGCGGGAATTTCTCCTTCGTGAAGCTCACCGACTTGGTGCCCACCTGCACGCTGACCTTCTTGCCGTTGATGTCGGCCGGCGTCTTGATGGCCATGTTGCCGTCCTTCACCATCACCACGAGGCCGCCCGCGTAATAGGGCACGGTGAAGTCGACCACCTTCTTGCGCTCGTCGGTGATGTAGATGCCAGAGACTGCCATGTCGAAGCGCTTGGAGATCAGGCCCGGCACGAGGCCCTTGAAGTCGATGTCGATCCACTCGATCTTTCGGCCCAGCGTCTTGCCGATGGCCTCGACCAGTTCCACGTCGAAGCCGGTGCGCTTGCCGTTCTCCACGAATTCCATCGGCGGGAAGGTGGCGTCGGTGGCCACGCGCAGCGGCTCGCCCTGCGCATGCGCGGCACCCGCGAAACCGAAGATGGCAAGGCCGGAGAGTGCGGCGGCGACGATGGAGCGGCGGGTGTTCATGGCGATGGGCTTTCGTGGTGTGAGTGGAGGTGGGAGGGAAAGAAAAGAAAGAAGAGCCGGCGTGGCTACTGCAGCGCCCGCGAGATGCGCGCCGCCGTGACGACGGTCATGTGCAGCAATGCAGCTTCCATGCCCTCGACGCGCGTGAGCGGTGCCATCAGCGTGATTGCGCCGCGCAGGCGGCGGCCCGGGGCCAGCACCGGCGCGCTCGCACCCCACACGCCGGCGTCAACCTCGCCGTGCGTCACGGCATGGCCGGCCTCGCGGATGGCGTCGAGTTCGGCGGCGCGCTCGGCGCGGCGCTCGGGGCTTTCGCCGAGGCCGTCGAGCAGGGCGTCGCGCTGGTCGATCGGCATGTGGGCCAGCAGGCACTTGGCGCTGGCGCCGTCGCGCGCGGGCACGCTGCGGCCGCGGTCGAAGGAGCAGCGCAGCGACTGTTCGCTGTCGATCATCTCAAGGCACACGACGCGCTCGTTCACCGCCGTGACCAGCGCGACGCTCTCATGCGACTGCTGTGCCAGCGCGCGCATGTCGGCGCGAGCCGCGATCACGAGGTCGGAGTTGCCGTCGAAGCCGGTGGCCAGCTGCACGCTGACCGGGCCTGGCGAGTAGCGGCCGTCGGACTCCATCACGAAGCCCCAGCGGCGCAAGGTGGCGATCTGCCGGTACAGCGTGCTTTGCGAGAGGCCCGTGGCCCGCACCAGCTCGGCCGCCGTCATCGACGCCTTGCTCTGCGCCAGCACCGACAGCACGAAGAGCGCGCGGTCGTTGGCGGGGGCGTCGGTCGGGGTCGTCATGCGGTCGATCGGATGAATGGAACCGGCGTGCAGTATCTTGCCCGCCGTTCCCACTTCCAAGCCCGTATTCCCATCGAGTGGGAATGGGCCTGCTTTTTCTTTCTACCTTCGGCTTAAGGTGCCGCCGTTCTTCGCGGCGGCGCCCGCCCTCACTTCACCATCGGCAGCTTCAGGCCCTGCTTCTTCGCGGTGGCGACGGCAATGTCGTAGCCCGCGTCGGCATGGCGCATCACGCCCGTGGCCGGGTCGTTGAAGAGCACGCGCTCGATGCGCCTGGCGGCCGCGTCGGTGCCGTCGCACACGATCACCACGCCCGAGTGCTGCGAGTAGCCCATGCCCACGCCGCCGCCGTGGTGCAGGCTGACCCAGGTGGCGCCGCCTGCGGTGTTGAGCAGCGCGTTGAGCAGCGGCCAGTCGCTCACCGCATCGGTGCCGTCTTTCATCGCTTCGGTCTCGCGGTTGGGGCTGGCCACCGAGCCGGTGTCGAGGTGGTCGCGGCCGATGACGATGGGCGCCTTCAGCTCGCCGTTCTTCACCATCTCGTTGAACGCCAGGCCCGCGATGTGGCGCTCGCCCAGGCCCAGCCAGCAGATGCGCGCCGGCAGGCCCTGGAACGCGATGCGCTCGCGCGCCATGTCGAGCCAGCGGTGCGTGTGCCTGTTCTCGGGGAACAGCTCCTTGATCTTCGCGTCGGTCTTGTAGATGTCCTCCGGATCGCCCGAGAGCGCCACCCAGCGGAACGGGCCCTTGCCCTCGCAGAAGAGCGGGCGGATGTAGGCCGGCACGAAGCCGGGGAAGTCGAAGGCGTTCTTCACGCCTTCGTCGAAGGCCACCTGGCGGATGTTGTTGCCGTAGTCCACCGTGGGAATGCCCATGGCCTGGAAGTCGAGCATGGCCTGCACGTGCACGGCGCACGACCTGGCTGCCGCCTTCTTCAGTGCGTCATGCTGCGAGGCGTCCTTCATGGCGGCCTGCCATTGCGGCACGGTCCAGCCGGCCGGCAGGTAGCCGTTGATCAGGTCGTGCGCGGAGGTCTGGTCGGTCACGAGGTCGGGCTTCAGGCCGCCGGCCTTCGCACGCTTCACCAGCTCGGGCAGGATTTCGGCCGCGTTGCCCAGCAGCGCGATCGACACGGCTTCCTTCGCATCGCAATGCTGCTTGATGAGCTCGAAGGCGTGGTCGATGTCGCGCGCCTGCTTGTCGACGTAGCGGGTGCGCAGGCGGAAGTCGATGCTCGACTGCTGGCACTCGATGTTCAGCGACACAGCGCCGGCCAGCGTGGCGGCCAGCGGCTGCGCGCCGCCCATGCCGCCCAGGCCGGCCGTGAGGATCCACTTGCCCGCGAGACTGTTGTTGTAGTGCTGGCGGCCGGCCTCCACGAAGGTCTCGAAGGTGCCCTGCACGATGCCCTGGCTGCCGATGTAGATCCAGCTGCCGGCCGTCATCTGGCCGTACATGAAGAGGCCCTTGCGGTCGAGCTCGTTGAAGTGCTCCCAGTTGGCCCACTTCGGAACGAGGTTCGAATTGGCCAGCAGCACGCGCGGCGCGTTCTCGTGCGTCTTGAAGACGCCGACGGGCTTGCCCGACTGGATGAGCAGCGTCTCGTCGTCGTTCAGCTCCTTCAGCGAGGCGAGGATCTGGTCGAAGCAGGCCCAGTCGCGCGCGGCGCGGCCGATGCCGCCGTACACCACCAGGTCCTGCGGGCGCTCGGCCACCTCGGCGTCGAGGTTGTTCTGCAGCATGCGGAAGGGAGCCTCGGTGAGCCAGCTCTTGCAGTTGAGCTCGCTGCCGCGCGGGGCGCGGATCACGCGCGTCGGGTCGCGGCGCGGGTCGGTGGCAGTGTTCAGGGCAAATTTGTCGGGAGCGTTCATGGCGGGTTCTCCTAATCGGGGGGTGTTTTACGAGTGGCTGGGCAGGATGTCGAGCAGCGCGGCCGGCAGCTCGGCCTTCAGCGCCCACTGGCGCATGGCTTCGATGTCGGGGGCGAGATAGCGGTCGGTTTCGAGGAAGGCGACCTTCTGGCGGATGGCGGCGAATTCGGCCTCCACGAGCGGCGAGCTCTTGAGCTTGCGTTTGAGTTCGATGCCCTGCGCGGCGGCCATCGCTTCGATGCCGACGACAACAGCCGTGTTGTCGACCATGTCGGCCAGGCGGCGGCCCGCGAAGGTGGCCATCGACACGTGGTCTTCCTGGTTGGCGGAGGTCGGCAGGCTGTCGACGCTGGCGGGGTGCGCGAGCGACTTGTTCTCCGAGGCAAGCGCCGCGGCCGTGACCTGCGCGATCATGAAGCCGGAGTTCAGGCCGCCGTCGCGCACCAGGAAAGGCGGCAGGCCCGACAGGCCGCTGTCCAGCAGCAGCGCGAGGCGGCGCTCGGAGATCGCGCCGACTTCGCTCACGGCCAGCGCCACGATGTCGGCCGCGAAGGCGACGGGCTCGGCGTGGAAGTTGCCGCCCGAGATGACCTCGCCCGTGTCCGTGAAGACCAGCGGGTTGTCCGACGCCGCATTGGCTTCGATGACCAGCACGCGCGCGGCGTGCGCGAGGTTGTCGAGGCAGGCGCCCATCACCTGCGGGATGCAGCGCACGGAATATGGATCCTGCACGCGGCCGCAGTCGGCGTGCGAGGGAACGATCTCGCTGCCTTCGAGCAGCGTGCGCACCGCGCCCGCCACGGCGATCTGGCCCGGCTGACCGCGCGCGGCGTGGATTCGCGCGTCGAAGGGCTTGATGGAGCCCTGGATGGCTTCGAGCGACAGCGCGCCCGACATCAGCGCCGAGGCGAATACGTCTTCCGCGCCGAAGAGGCCGGCCAGCGCCAGCGCGGTCGACACCTGCGTGCCGTTGAGCAGCGCGAGGCCTTCCTTGGGGCCGAGCACGAAGGGTTCGAGGCCGATGTGCTTCATCGCCTCGGCGCCACTCACCACGCGGCCGTCGGCCAGCATCGCCTCGCCTTCGCCGATCAGCACGCAGGCGAGGTGCGCGAGCGGCGCGAGGTCGCCCGAGGCGCCCACGGAGCCCTTGGCCGGGATGCGCGGCATCACGCCCGCGTTGAACAGCGCCAGCAGCGCGTCGGCCAGCGCGGGCCGCACGCCCGAGTGGCCGCGCGCCAGGCTCACCGCCTTGGTCGCGAGGATCATGCGCACGACAGGCGCGGCCAGCGGCTCGCCGGTGCCCACGCTGTGCGAGAGCACCAGGTTGCGCTGCAGCTCGGCCAGGTGGTCGTTGCCGATGCGCGTGCTCGCGAGCTTGCCGAAGCCGGTGTTGATGCCGTAGACCACCTGGTCGTTCTCGACGATGTGGCGCACGGCGGCCTCGGCGCGCTGCATGCCTTCGCGCACCGACGCATCGAGCGCAAGCTTCACGCCACCGGTCTGGATGCGGCGCAGCGTCGCAAGGTCGACCTCGCCGGGCACGAGGGTCAAAGTGGCATCTGGATGGGCGGTTTGTTTGCTTGGCATGTGAACCTGTCTATACAAGTAGTTGCGAGTGAAATCGGAGGTCTCGGGGACGAAAAAAATCAGCCGAAGCTGGGGTTGCCGTCGGCCTTGAAGCGGCTTCCCAGGCTGTAGCGCGAACCGGGGTGCAGGCAGCGCACCCACGTCACGGGAACGTTGCGCGACCAGGTGCGGCGCGTGAGCAGCAGGCAGGGGTCGGTGGGCGTCATCGCGAGGCGCTCGGCCTGCTCGGCGTTGGGCAGCACTGCGTCGACCACGTGCTCGATCTGGTCGAAGGGCACGTTGCGCACCAGGTACTCGCTGGGCGGCGTCGTCGAGAAGTCCTGCTCGAGGTAGTCGGGCACCACCTGCGGGTTGACGAAGCGCTCCTCCAGCTGCACCGGCGTGCCGTTCTCCAGGTGCAGGCACACGCTGTGGAACACCGAGTCGCCGGCGCGCTTGTCGAGCCATGCGGCCACGTCGGGCGAGGCGGCGAGGCGCTCGACGGCGATCATCTCGCAGCGGTAGTCGTGCCCGCGCTGGCGGATCTCGCTGGCGATGTTGGCGATCTGCAGCAGCGTGGACTGCGGCTTGTTCTCCGCCACGAAGCTGCCGACGCCGGCCACGCGCACGATGCGGCCCTGCTCCACCAGCTCGCGCAGCGCGCGGTTCACCGTCATGCGCGCCATGCCGAACTGCGCGACCAGTTCGTGCTCCGACGGCAGGCGGTGGCCGGGCGGCCACGTCCCGTCCTGGATCTTGCGGGAGATGTGATCCATGACTTGCGCGTACAGCGCGAGGGTCGGCAGGTCGCGTTTCATCGTGTCTTCGTCAATGCTCCGCCGCGGCCATCGATTCGGCGCGGATTTCTTCTGTCAGGCGCGCCTTGATTTCCATGAACTCCGGCGAGGTCTTGATGGTGTAGCTGCGTGGGTGCGGGAAGTCGACCGCGATCTCGGTCTTGATGCGCCCGGGCCGCGCGCTGAACACCGCCACGCGGTTGGCCATGAAGATCGCTTCGTCGATGTCGTGCGTGACGAACAGCACCGTCTTCTGCGCCGACTCCCAGATGCCCAGCAGCAGCTCCTGCATGAGCACGCGGGTCTGGTTGTCGAGCGCGCCGAAGGGTTCGTCCAGCAGCAGCATCTTGGGGTCGTTGGCCAGCGCGCGCGCGATGGCCGTGCGCTGCTGCATGCCGCCGGAGAGCTGCTTCGGGAAGTGGTTCTCGAAGCCGCGCAGGCCGACCTTGGCGATGAAGAATTCGCTGCGCTCCTTCTGGTCGGCCTCGCTCATGCCGCGCTCGCGCAGGCCGAAGCGGATGTTCTGCGCCACCGTGAGCCACGGAAAGAGCGTGTAGCTCTGGAACACCACGCCGCGGTCGGCGCCGGGGCCTTCGATGCGCTGGCCGTCGAGCAGCACCTGCCCGGTGGTCGGGAAGTCGAGCCCCGCCACGATGCGCAGCAGCGTCGACTTGCCGCAGCCCGAGGGGCCGAGGATGGTGACGAAGTCGTTCTCCTTCACCTCGAAGTCGATCGGCTGCAGCGCCTGCGTGCGCTGGCCCTTGGCGCCGGTGAAGACGCGGGAGACACCCTGGATGGAAAGTTGGTTCTGCGACATCACAGTGCTGCCCACGCGAAGAGACGGCGGTTGATTGCCTTGAAGGCGAAGTCGGACAAAAGGCCGATGACGCCGATCACGATGATTCCGAAGATGATCTGGCCGGTGTTCAGCAGCGCCTGGCTGTCGGTGATCATGTGGCCGATGCCCGAGGAGGAGCCGATGAGCTCCGCCACGATCACGTAGGTCCATGCCCAACCGAGCACGAGGCGCAGCGTTTCGGCGATGCCCGGTGCCGCGCCCGGAATGAGCACCCGCGCCACGATGCCTCGGCTGTTGGCGCCCAGGGTGTAGGCAGCTTCCACGAGGTCGCGCCGCGCGCCGCCCACGGTGACGGCCACCATCAGCACGATCTGGAAGAAGGAGCCGATGAAGATCACCAGCAGCTTCTGCATCTCGCCCAGGCCCGCCCACAGGATGAGCAGCGGAATGAAGGCCGAGGCCGGCAGGTAGCGGCAGAAGGACACGAAGGGCTCGAAGAAGGCCTCCACGGCCTTCCAGGTGCCCATGGCGATGCCCAGCGGCACGGCGAACACGGCCGCCAGCAGGAAGCCGCCGAACACGCGCCACACGGTCATGCCGATGTCGCCGATGAAGCCGTACTCGGTGAAGAGCAGCCAGCCTTCCTTGACCATGGTCGGCGGACTCGCGAGGAAGGTCGGCGGCACGAAGCCGCCGAGCGTGGCGATGGCCCACACGAGCACGAAGACGACGAAGAAGGCGAGCCCCAGCAACACGCGGGCGCGCGTGCCGATGGGCTCCAGTGGCGCGAGCGCGCGGCGGCGCGCGGGCGCGACGACAGGCACCGCTGCGGGCCTCGAGGCTGGCGCTGCGGCCACCATGGCGGACGGCATCTGCGACATCTGACAGGCCTTACTTGACGAAGCTTGCATCGAAGGTGGCCGAGAGATCTTCCGGCGCCTTGCGGATCACGCCGGCTTCCAGAAGGATGGGCGTGGCCTCCTTCATGAAGCTGGTGAGTTCGCCCGCGAAGAACTTCTGGTTGGCCGCCTTGTCCTGCCAGCGCAGGAAGGCCGACGACTTGGCGAACTGCTCGCCGCTCTGCTTGACGGCGGAGCCCATGAGCTCGTTGGACTTCTCGGGCTCGGCCTTGATCATGTCCAGCGCGTCGAAGTACGACTTGGTGAGCGCGGCGGCGGCCTTGGCGTTGGCCTTGAGCCAGGTGGGGGCGCAGCCGACCGTGTCCATCACCATCGGGTAGTCGAGCGTGGTGGCCAGGATCTTGCCGGCGGCGGGGTTGGCGCGCACCGTCGAGAGGTAGGGCTCGTAGGTCATGGCTGCGTCGTTCTGGCCGGCCACGAAGGCCTGGGCCGAGGCCTGCGGCGACAGCGTGGTGGTCTTCACGTCCTTCAGCGACATGCCGTTCTTGCTGAGCATCCAGGCCAGGCCGAAGTAGGGCGCGGTGCCGGGGGCGTCGACGCCGATGGTCTTGCCCTTGAGGTCGGAGAACTTGCTGACGTCGCCGCGCACCGCGAGGCCGTCGGCGCCGTAGGACTTGTCCATCTGGAAGATCTGCACGATCGGCACGCCGTTGGCGTTCCAGGCCACGTGCGTCTCGACCGTGGTGGCCGCGCACTGGATGGCGCCGGAGGCCAGCGCGAGGTGGCGGTCCTTCTGCGGGATCATCTTGAGTTCGACGTCCAGGCCGTTCTTCTTGAAGATGCCGGCCTTGTCCGCCAGCGAGAGCGGCGCGAAGCCAGTCCAGCCGGACATGCCGAGCGAGATCTTCGTCAGATCCTGGGCGGCGGCCGTTCCGGCCATGCCTGCCGCACATGCGCCCGCTGCAACCAGCGAGGCGAACTTCACAACTACCGTCTTGACCATGGGTACTCCTGGGTCTGTTCTTTGGGAAAAGGCTCGGCGGCGGGCCCGATGGCCGGGTAACGCACGCCTCGCATTGTTGCCAGGCGCCCCAACTTGTATATACAGGATAACCCGAAAGACCATTTCTGGTGCATTTGCTTGGGAAATGCACCTTTTTGCTGTCTAGACAGGAGGGACGCAGGACGGCAGCAACCATTGCAAACCTCGTGCCACAGTCATATCTGTGGCGCTGGGGGACAATCGACGGCCGCCCTCTTTCCCCTCCCTTCCGACCTCCCCCCGCCCGCCGCCCGTGTCCTCTCTCGCCCCCCAACCCATCGACATCTCCGGCAGCAGCGCCCCCTCCGACATCCTCCACGAGGTCTTCGGCTATGCGCAGTTCCGGGGGGCCCAGCAGGACATCGTCGACCACGTGGTGGCCGGCGGCGACGCGCTGGTGCTGATGCCCACGGGCGGCGGCAAGTCGCTGTGCTACCAGATCCCGGCGATCGCCCGGCAGCGCGCGGGCAAGGGCGTGGCGATCGTGGTGTCGCCGCTGATCGCGCTGATGCACGACCAGGTGGGCGCGCTGCACGAGGCCGGCGTGAGCGCGGCCTTCCTCAACTCCACGCTCGACTGGGAAGAGACGCAGGATGTCGAGCGCCGCATGCTGCGCGGCGAGATCACGCTGCTGTACGCGGCGCCCGAGCGCGTGAACACGCCGCGCTTCCTGTCGCAACTCGATTCGCTGAAGGAGCGCGGCAAGCTGTCGCTCTTCGCCATCGACGAGGCGCATTGCGTGAGCCAGTGGGGCCACGACTTCCGCCCCGAGTACCGCGCGCTCACCGTGCTGCACGAGCGCTACGCGGGCGTGCCGCGCATCGCGCTCACCGCCACGGCCGACGCGCTCACGCGGGCCGACATCGTCGAGCGGCTGCAGCTGGAGGACGCGCGCCAGTTCGTCTCCAGCTTCGACCGGCCCAACATCCGCTACACCATCGTCGAGAAGAAGGACGCCACCACGCAGCTGCTGCGCTTCATCGAGCGCGAGCACGAGGGCGACGCGGGCGTGGTCTATTGCCAGTCGCGCAAACGGGTGGAAGACGTGGCGGTGCAATTGCGCGACGCGGGCATCAACGCCCTGCCCTACCACGCGGGCCTCGACGCCGCGGTGCGCCAGCAGCACCAGGACCGCTTCCTGCGCGAGGAAGGCATCGTGATGGTCGCCACCATCGCCTTCGGCATGGGCATCGACAAGCCCGACGTGCGCTTCGTCGGCCATCTCGACATGCCCAAGAACATCGAGGGCTACTACCAGGAAACCGGCCGCGCCGGCCGCGACGGCGGCCCCGCCGACGCCTGGATGGCCTACGGCCTGCAGGACGTGGTCAACCAGCGCCGCATGATCGACGAGAGCCCCGCCGGCGAGGAATTCAAGCAGGTGATGCGCGGCAAGCTCGACGCCCTGCTCTCGCTGGCCGAGGCCAGCGACTGCCGGCGCGTGCGCCTCCTGGGCTACTTCGGCGAGAAGAGCACGCCCTGCGGCAACTGCGACAACTGCCTGAACCCGCCGCAGGTGTGGGACGGCACCGATGCCGCGCGCAAGCTGCTGAGCACCATCTACCGCGTGCAGCAGTTGAGCGGCATCAGCTTCGGCGCCGGGCACATCATGGACATCCTGCGCGGCAAGACGACCGAGAAGGTCAAGCAGTTCGGACACGAGCGCATCAGCACCTTCGGCATCGGCGCCGAGTTCAGCGAGGTGGCGCTGCGCGGCGTGCTGCGCCAGCTGATCGCCACCGGCGCGCTGGCGGTGGACGCGGAGGCCTTCAACACGCTGAAGCTCACCGAGGGTTCGCGCGCCGTGCTCAGGGGCGAGACGCCGGTGACGCTGCGCGAATCGGTGTCGTCGCCCGCCGAGCGCAAGCCCCGGCGCGAGAAGGCCGCCAAAGGCGCGCCGCCGCCGGCTGCCGCCAAGCTCGACGAGACGGGCCGCAAGCGCTTCGACGCGCTCAAGGCCTGGCGCGCCGAGGTCGCGAAGGAGCACAACCTGCCGGCCTACGTGATCTTCCACGACGCCACGCTGGCGGCCATCGCCGAGCGCGCGCCCGCCTCGCTGGAGGACCTGCAGGGCATCAGCGGCATCGGCACCAAGAAGCTCGAGGCCTACGGCAGCGAGGTGCTGCGCGTCTGCGAAGCCTTCTGACGGCCTGAAAGAAGAGAACAGGGGCGCCGCCGTGGACACCCGCCAGATGCGCTGCGTCGTCGCGATCGCCGAGGCGGGCAGCCTCACCAAGGCGGCCGAGCGGCTCGGCCTGGCGCAGCCGGCGCTCACGCAGACGCTGAACCGGCTCGAGAAGGAACTCGGCACGCCGCTCTTCACGCGCACGCGCCGCGGCGCCGCGCTCACCGATGCGGGGCAGGCCGTCATCGACGACCTGCGCGCCAGCCTGGCCTATGGCGACGCCGCCACCGAGCGTGCCCGGGCGATGGGGGCAGGACGCGCGGGACGGCTCACGATCGGCTTCGTCACGCATGCGGTGTACGAGGTGCTGCCGAATGCGCTGCGCCGGCTGCGCGCCGAGCATCCGCAACTCGACGTGGTGCTGCGCGAGATGAGCAACGCCGAGCAGGTGGCGGCGCTGGAGGGCGGGCGCATCGACATCGCGCTGCTGCATCCGCCGGTGTCGGTCACGGCCCGGGTGCACGAGCTGCGGCTGGGCGAGGAGCCGCTGATCGCCGCGCTGCCCGCCGCATGGCCCCTGGATGCGGACGGCTGCGTGTCGCTCGCCGATGTCGCGCGGCACGGCCTGGTGTGGTTCCCGGAGCAGCAGATTCCCGCCCTGCGCGCACAGCTGCTGGGCGCGCTGCGCCGCGCCGGCCACGAGACGCGGGTGGTGCAGGACGCCAATCGCACGCTGACGGTGCTGGCCTGCGTGGCGGCCGGGCTGGGCTGGTCGCTGCTGCCGCGCTCGGTGCGCGCGCTGCGGCACGAAGGCGTGCGCTACGCCGAGGTGCGCGACGGCGCGGGGCTGCCGGCCTTCGAGCTGTCGGCGCTGTGGCTGGCGCGCTCGCGGCCCACCTTCGCCGACGCGTTCGCGACCATGCTGCGCGGCTGAGGCTGCGGCCTCAATCGAGCTGGATCTTGTTGTCCTTCGCGAGCTTGGTCCACTTGGCGATCTCGGCGCGGCGGAAGCTGTCGAGTTCGGCGGGGCTGGAGCCGATCACCTCGGCACCCAGCGCTTCGAGCCGGCTGCGCACTTCCGGGTCCTTGAGCGCAGCGGCGAATTCCTTCGACAGGCGCTCCGCCACCGGCGCGGGCGTGCCGGCCGGCACGAACACCGCATTCCATTCGTAGACCTCGTAGCCGGGCAGTCCGGCCTCGGCCACGGTGGGCAGCTGCGGCAGCGCGGGCGCATGCGCCTTGCCGGTCACGGCCAGCGGGCGCAGCTTGCCGTCCTTGATGAAGGGCATGCTCGAAGCCAGGCTGGCGAAGAACACCGGCACATGCCCCGACATCACGTCGGTGAGCGCCGGGCCGCCGCCCTTGTACGCCACGTGCGTCATCTGCACGCCCGCCATCGATGCGAACAGCTCACCCGCCAGATGCTGCGCCGAACCGTTGCCCGACGATGCGTAGTTGATGCCGCCCGGCTTCGCCTTGGCCTGCACGATCAGGTCGGCAACGCTCTTGATAGGCGCCGACGGGTTCACCACCAGCACGTTGGGCACCTTCACCAGCAGCGACACCGGCGCCAGTTCGCGCAGCGTGTCGAAGGGCATCTTGCGCAGCGCCGGGTTCTGCGCGTGGTTGGAGGCGTCGAGCAGCACGGTGTAGCCGTCGGGCGCGCTCTTGGCCACGAGGTCGCCGCCGATGGCGCCGCCCGCGCCGCCGCGGTTGTCGATCACCACCGGCTGGCCCAGCTTCGCCGAAAGCCTGGGCGCCACGATGCGCGCCACTGCGTCGACCGTACCGCCCGGCGGATAGCTCACGACCAGCCGCACGGGCTTGGACGGCCACGCCTGGGCATATGCGGAAGTGAGCCCGGCCAGCAGCAGGACCGCGCCCGCGAGGGCACGGGGGATGGCATGCCGCAGTCGTGCGCGCGGGAAGTCGTCATTGGTCATGGATGCTGTCTCCTGTCTTGAATCTGAAAAGCCGCGCCGGCGTGTCGACGAGGACGCGGCAGCGCGCGGCGGCGTCGGGCACCCAGCCGGCGAGCGCCGCGTGGGCGGTTGTGTAGTCGGCGATCTCGCGGTGCTGGGTGTGGGGCCAGTCGCTGCCCCACATCAGCCGCTCGGGGCCGAAGGCTTTCAGCAGCGCCTGCGCGGCGTCATGCGCGCAGGCATCGGTGGACGCGGGCCAGTTGCGGTAGGCGGCCGAGAGCTTGACCCAGATGCGCCCGCAGTCCGCGGCGCCGAGCAGCCAGGCGAAGCCTTCATCGTCGGCGGGCGCCGATGCGGGACGGCCGAAATGGTCGACGACCAGCGCGCATCCAGCATCGAGCACAGGCTGCGCGGCCAGCGCGAGGTCGCGCGATTCGCGATGCAGCTCCACATGCCAGCCCAGCGCATTCACGCGGGTGAAGAGCCGTTGCCAATCGGGCCGGGCGAGATCGGGCAGCGGCATGCCCACGATATTGAGGCGGATGCCGACGACGCCGGACTCGGCCATGGCCTGCAGAGTGGCGTCGTCCACCAGCGGATCGACCACCGCGACGCCGCGCAGGCGGGCGGGGGCCGCGCGCAGCGCGTCGATCAGGAAGCCGTTGTCGGTGCCGAGGAAGCTGGGCTGCACCAGCACGCCGTGCGAGACGCCGTGCGCGTCGAGCAGCGCGAGGTAGTCGGCCAGCGTCGCGTCGTAGTCGGGCGCATGCCGGCGCGCCGTGGCCAGCGGCAGGCCGCGCGCGAACACGTGGGCGTGGCCGTCGATGGCAGTGATGACGGTGGTGGGGGCGGAAGGCACGGCGGCGGCGTCTCTGTCGGAATCGTTGTGCGTCCGCGGAAAAGCGGACGTGGGCGAGTATCCGAAGGACGGCGCCTGCCGGGAACGGGTCTCCCGGTTGCGTTTGGATAAGCGCGGCTTATGACGCCGCTCAGTTCGACGTCAAGGGCAGCACGACCGGCACGGGCCGCGTGAGCAGGTCGACGTAGAGCTCGAAGAAGCGCGCGTTGTCGAACTTCTTCACCACCGTCATCTTCTGCAGCATCGGCCCCGCGGGCTGCGAGGAATAGCCGATGGAGCGGCCGTTGTCCGCCGCGCCCGGCTTGGCGATGACGTCGACGTAGCGGTCCACCGTCTGCGTGGCGTAGCTCGGGTCGATCAGGTAGGCCAGCGTGAGCGTGTCCCAGATGTTCTGCGTGTAGTTCGGGTTGGTCTCGAAGCCGTTCTTGCCGTCGAAGCCGTAGCCGTTGAGCTTCTGGAACACGTCGGTCACGGCCGTGGGCTTGGCCGGGTGCGCGATGCGGTCGTAGATGGGCTTGGTGAGGAACACGGTGTCGGTCACATCCAGCGGCACCACCACCTGCGGAATGGGCAGCCGCACCACGAACTGCGCCGCATCGGGGTCGAACCACCAGTTGAACTCGGCGGCCTTGGTGGTGTTGCCGGGCACGTCGATGGCGCCGCCCATGTAGATGATCTTCTTGATGAGCGGCACGATCTCGGGGTTCTGCTTCACCGCGAGCGCGATGTTGGTGAGCGGGCCGATGGCCAGGATGGTGATCTCGCCGGGGTTGGCCTTCACGGTGTCGACGATGAAGTCGACAGCCGTCTTGCGCTGCACCACCGTGTGCTTCGCGAAGCCGTCGGGCGAGGGCTTGAGGTCGGCATCGGTCTTGGGCTCGGGGCCGCCCCAGGCGCCGAGGTAGCCGTCGCCGCCGGCACCGGCGGCCATCTCGGCCTCGACGTCGGCAAAGGTGTGGTTCAGCGCGTAGTTCGCGCCCGAGTAGATGCCGATGCGGTCGCCCACGCCCAGGCGCTCCACCGACATCAGCGCGTCGGCCACGCCCTGCTTGAGCCACTGGTTGCCCGAGACCACGCTGATGCCCATGACCCGCACCTTGCCCTCGGCCTGCAGCTGCGCGGCCATCACGCCGAGCTGGCCGTCGTCGCTCATGGTGTTGTAGTCGCTGTCGATGATGATCTTCTGCGGACCGGCGCTGCCGCCGCCCGATCCACCACCGCCCCCAGCGCCCCAGCCCGGACCGAGGCCGATGCCCGAGCCTCCGTTCCCGCCGCCTCCGCAGCCTGCCAACGTCGTGATGACGGCGATCAACATCGCCCCGATCCATTTGCGCATCGTGTCTCTCCTGGTACTAGGAAGTTGGTTCTCAGGTGGGGCAAGTCCTGCCGCTCCGAGATACAAACGTTTGCGCAAAGCTTTGCGCAAACGTTTCACTCACTCTACGGCGCGAGCGACGGGGGTGGCAAGCGCCAGCGCTAGGGGTTTTCCGCGAGCTGAAGGAGGCTCTGGCAGCGCTCAGAACTGCTCGGGCGGCGCGGTGTCTCAGGCCGGATCGGGCACGCCGACCAGGCGGTTCTCACGCAGCGGCGAGCGGCCTCGCAGATAGGGCTGCTCCGCTTCAGGCTCGGTCGCCTTCTCCAGGCCCTGCACGGTCGTCTTGGCAGAGACCGAACAGGAGCCCGAGCTGCGCAGCGCGAGCGCGGCAGCGAGCCGCGCCTCGGCCTTGTCGCCGAGCTGGTGATTGAAGTCGTCAGCCACGACACAGCCGGCATTGGGCGCCATGCCGTCGCCGTAGTCGCCCTCGCCCTTCTGGTTCACCCCCTTGAACTGGATCGCGAAGTAGGTGGTGCCGCAGTTGTCCTGCGGATAGAAGCCATAGGGCTTGCCGCAGGTGGTGCCGCCGACGAGGTTGACGGTGACACCCACGCCACGCAGGCTGTTGACGACCGACTCGCTCGCCGAGCAGGTGTCGGGACCGGTGAGCACGGTCACGCGCGAAAGGCCCAGCGTGGGCAGCGCCTGGCCGCTGCGGCTGGTGGCCGTGAAGGGCGTGAGCGTCTGCGCGACCGTGAGGTGGAACGGGTTCTTGTCGTTGAAGACCAGTTGCTCGAAGGTCTTGCCGGCTGTCACCGACGGCGACGCGATCATGTAGGCCAGCCGGCTGGCGATGAGCAACTGGCCGCCGCCGTTGTAGCGCATGTCGAGCACCAGGTCCTGGATGCCGGCGCCCTGCTTGAAGGTGTTCACCGCATTGATGAGCTGGGTCTCGGACGTGGTGATGTGGTCGTTGAACAGCAGATAGCCCACGCGGCCGCTGCCGGTGTCGATGACCTGCACGTTCTGCACCGGCGTGCTGGTGATCTTCGCGGCCGTCAGCTGCACCGGCGACTGCGCGACGCCGTTCACCTCGAAGGTGAAGGTGTGCGATTCGCCGATGGCCTTGGGCGAAAGCGCCCCGTTGATCGCATTGACGTTGGCCGTGCCAGTGCTGCTGACGACGTTGATGCCGTCGATGGTGAGGATCTTCGCGCCGCGCAGCAGGCCAGCATTGGTGGCGGGCGAGTTCGGCTCGACGAAGGCGATGCGGATGTCGCGCGGCGGCGAGCTGCGTATCGCGGCCGTCTCCATGCCGTAGCCGGCGGAGACGCCGCCCTGCGTGAGCTGGCGGTACGCCTCGGTGTCGTAGGTGAAGTGGAAGCGGTCCTTGGCGCGGCCCGAGGGCGTGGTGGCCGTCGTCTTGAGCACGTTGAACCAGGTGATGGGCGTGGCGTAGTCTGCGGCCTTGAGGGTGGTGGGCACTTCGCCGTACCAGAGGTAGGTTTCGTCGATCCAGCCGCGCACCCAGCTTTTTTCATTGTCGAGCGTGCCGCCGCGGTCGGGGTAGGCCGCATTGGTGTCCGGGTTGATGCCGCTGCGCGGCGATGCGCACAGTCCCGCGACGGTGGCCGAGGCAACGATGCCGTCGCCGCTGCTCGGGGGAGTTGTTGCCGGTGGTGTCGTGGCGCCGGGGATCAGGCCGATCGGCAAGCCGCCGCCGCCGCCCCCTCCTCCGCCGCCACCGCAGCCCGCCAGAAGGAACGCGGCAGCGAGCGCCGCGCCGGCGGCAGCCCATGCACCTGGAAGCGGCAGCCGCCGCGCGTCGTCGACCTTGCGAGATCCCACCATGCGCTCCTCCTCGTGCCCGCGATGGCGGGCGGATGTTTTCGTTCTGCGCGGCGACGGCCGCCCGCGCCTTCGGCTTGCCGCTGGAGCCTGAGCTACTGCACGAAGCCCATGCCGCGCGATTCGCGCACTTCGGGCTTGATGCGGTGCTCGGCTTCGAGCTGGTCCAGGAACTCGCTCGCGGAGAACTCCGTGGCCAGGATATCGGTCTGCCTTTTCACCGCCGCGAAATCGCCCGGGCACAGCTGCCCCAGCGCTGCGAGGCGCGAACGCATGGCGGCCGTCATGAGCTCGGCGTCGCCCGCGAGCGCCTCGGTGACGAACATGCGCTCGCGCTGCGCCGCGGTGAGCGGCATGAACTTGATCTTGAAGGTGAAGCGCCGCAGCGCCGCCTGGTCGAGCCGGTCGAGCAGGTTGGTGGTGCAGACGAAGACGCCGTTGAAGCGCTCCATGCCCTGCAGCATCTCGTTGACCTCGGTGACCTCGTAGGTGCGCTGCGCACCGCGCCGGTCCTGCAGGAAGCTGTCGGCCTCGTCGAGCAGCAGCACCGCCTTCTCGGCCTCGGCCTCGCGGAACATGGCGGCCATGTTCTGCTCGGTCTCGCCGACGTACTTGCTCATGAGGTCGCTGGCCTGCTTGACGATGAGCGGGCGTCCGATCGAACGGGCGATGTGCTCGGCCAGCGCCGTCTTGCCGGTGCCGGGCGCGCCGTAGAAGCAGAGCGTGCCGTGGCCGCGCGCCTTCAGCGCCTCGACGATGCGCGGGATCTCGAAGCGGGTCTCGACATTGAGCATGTCGAGGTCGTAGGTAGTGACGCTGCGGCGGTCGCCACGCGAGGCATCGGCGGTGCCGAGGGCGAGGTCGGCGTTGCGCAGCTGGCGTTCGATGAGCGCTTCCATCGAGGCGCCTTCGGCGCCGGCCAGTCCGGCGAAGCGCACCGCCGTACGGATCTGCGCGGGCGTGAGGCCCTTGCGCTCCGCGAGCTTGGCGGTGAAGGCTTCGGACACGACCACGCCTTCGAGCGTCTTCTTCACGAGCTGCTCGCGCGCGCCGGGCGGCGGCGACTTGAGCTCGAGGTGATAGGCGAAGCGCCGGCGGAAGGCCGGGTCGATCTGCTCGATGCGGTTGGTGACCCACAGCGTGGGCACCGGGTTGGCCTCCAGGATCTGGTTGACCCAGGCCTTGCCGCTCACGCTGCCGCTGGTGGGTGCGGGAATCTGCTCGGCGCGCGCCATGAACTGCGCGGCCTCGGTGCTGATGGGCGGGAACACGTCCTCGACCTCGTCGAACAGCAGCGCCGCCTGTGCGCTGCCCTTGAGGAACACCTGCGCGATCTGCAGAGAGCGGTAGCGGTCGCGGCCGCTGAGCGAGTTGCCGTCGCGGTCGGCGTACTCGACTTCGAAGAGCTCGAGCCCGGCGGCCTGCGCCACGACCTTCGCGAGCTCGGTCTTTCCGGTGCCTGGCGGGCCGTAGAGCAGCACATTGACGCCCGGCTCCTTGCGCGCGACGGCGGCACGCAGCAGCGTGACGAGCATCTGCGCGTCTTCCTGCACGAAGGAGAAGTCCTGCGGCGTGAGTGCGCTCTTGGCCGAGGGACGGGTGAAAACGGCCATCAGCTCGTTGTGGTCGCGGTACTCGCGCATGAGCACCGGCGGCAGCTTCTCGCTAACCTTCATGAGGTCGGCGAGGTCGGTGATGTTGTGCTCGGAGATGAGGTTCTCGACGAGCCCGATGCGCTCGAGCCGCGAACCGGCGCGCAGTGCCTCGCCCACGTCGCTCGCGTTCACACCGGCGATGTCGGCGATGGCGGCATAGGCCTCGGGCGCGTTGTTGACCTTGAACTCGACCAGCAGCGAGCGCAGGTCACGCTGGTAGCGTGCGAGCGTGCCGTACAGCAGCAGCGCACGCTCGGCCTTGTTGAGCTGCAGCAGGCCCGCGAGCGCGTCGATGTTCTTCTCGACAAGCGTCGATTGCTTGCGCAGCGCGTGCGTGAGCCAGTCGCGCGTGACGGCCAGCACCGAAAGCAGGTCCTTGGGCTGGTCCTTCGCGTATTCGTCGAGATAGAAGAAGAGCGTGCCTTCCTCGTACGGGCCGCGCCACACGCCGTGACGCTCCAGCAGCGTGCGGCCGTCGAAATCTTCGACGCCCTTCCAGGCTTCGTTGCCGGCACAGCGTCGGCCGAGGAATTCGCGCAGCCGCTGCAGTACCGCGGCAGGCCACACGAGATGCCGCCCGGTGAGCGAGAGCAGCCCGTTGATATCGCGCCGCACGTTGAAGCGCGGCCCCTGCTTGGCTGCGAGCGTGAGCACGAAGTGCGAGCACATGAGCTCGAGCACCGGTGCCTCCTTGAGTCCGGGCGACGGCAATGCCTGCCCGCGTACCGCAGCAGCCACGACATCGACACCCGCACGCTTGACCATCAGGCAACCTCCAACGAGGACAATTTCGGAGAGACCATAACGCAGACTTTTGGCTTCGGGAAGACCGTGAAACGGGAAAAACCCTGATGGGTGCGATTCCAGCCACAATGCGCGCCATGGTCGGAATCCAGGAAATCGAACGCGCCGCGGCGCGGCTCCAGGGGCAGGTGCTCAACACGCCGTGCGTGGAGTCGCGCACCCTTTCGGAAATCGTCGGCGCTCAGGTGTTCCTGAAATTCGAGAACCTGCAGTTCACATCCTCGTTCAAGGAGCGGGGGGCATGCAACAAGCTGGTGGATCTTTCCGAGAACGGTACACGCGGAGTGATCGCCATGTCTGCCGGCAACCATGCGCAGGGTGTGGCCTATCACGCGCAACGCCTCGGGCTTCGGGCGCTGATCGTGATGCCGCGCTTCACGCCCGGCGTGAAGATCGAACGCACGCGCGGCTTCGGCGCCGAGGTGGTGTTGCACGGCGACACGCTGGAAGCGGCGCGCACCCATGCTTTCGAGCTTGCGCAGCGCGAGGGGCTGACCTTCGTGCATCCCTACGACGACGAGGCGATCATCGCCGGCCAGGGCACCGTGGCGCTGGAGATGCTCGACGCCGTTCCCGATCTCGACGCGCTGGTGGTGTCGGTCGGCGGCGGCGGGCTGATCGCGGGCATGGCAGTGGCCGCGCGCGAACGCAAGCCGGACATCGAGATCGTCGGCGTGCAGACCACGCGCTTTCCGGCGATGGTCAACGCCATCAAGGGTACCCACCATGCGCAGGGCTCGAGCACCATCGCCGAAGGCATCGCGGTCGGCACACCCGGTGTGCTGACGCAGCAGATCATCGCGAGCAAGGTCGACGACCTGCTGCTGGTGGATGAAGGCGATATCGAGCAGGGCGTGCTGATGCTGCTGGAGATCGAAAAGACCCTGGTCGAGGGTGCGGGTGCCGCCGGGCTGGCGGCGCTGATACGGCACCCCGAGCGCTTCCGGGGCAAGCGCGTGGGACTGGTGCTGTCGGGTGGCAACATCGATCCGCTGCTGCTGGCGGCCATCATCGAGCGCGGCATGGTTCGGGCGGGGCGGCTGGCGCGCATCCGGGTGAGCGCACGCGACGTGCCGGGTTCGCTGGCCCACATCACGGCCACTGTGGCCGAAGCGGGCGCTAACGTCGACGAGGTTCATCACCAACGCGCCTTCACCATGCTGGCGGCACAGAACGTCGATGTCGAGCTGGTCCTGCAGACCCGCGGACGAGCCCACCTGGCCAGCGTGCTGTCCGCGCTGAAGGACGCCGGCTTCGAGGCCGAAGAGCAGCATTGAGCTGCAAGATCAAGCCCGCAAGGCGCTGTTTGGGGGCTCGCATCCCCCTAGAACGGCTCCGGACGGCCCGCCGGTAAAATGCCATCAGTTTGTCAATTGCGTATTCGAGGAATTTCCCGATGTCCAATCCCACTCCCGTCGAGCCGAGCCACAGCGCGGCCGTCGAACATGACGCTGTCGAGTCGGTCGTTCACCTGATGCCGCTGGTGCTTCCGCTGG
Organism: Variovorax sp. 278MFTsu5.1; assembly: GCF_048305045.1. Classification (NCBI taxonomy): domain Bacteria; kingdom Pseudomonadati; phylum Pseudomonadota; class Betaproteobacteria; order Burkholderiales; family Comamonadaceae; genus Variovorax; species Variovorax sp. 278MFTsu5.1. Next base: position 260,295 of record NZ_CP157622.1, on the reverse strand, counting down.
CTGGCGGCGTGCTGATGCTGCTGCTGGCATCCATCGCCGTCTACATGGCCTGACGCTGACAGGCGTTAGCGCCTTTGTCCGCGGGCGGTGCGGCCCGCGCTGACGCAATCTCCCGAAGCGAAACGTTTTCTCAAACGGACCTCCGTGCCTGAGCTGGCGCGGCGTCCCGTTCGGAAAGACGATTTTTCAACTTAGGAGATTTTCCGATGAACGCACCCACGATGAAGGGCCTCACCATTCAGGCGCCCTCATACGTCAAGAACGCGAAACTGATTGCCTGGGTGGCCGACATGGCCGCGCTGTGCAAACCCGAAGCCATCCACTGGTGCGACGGAAGCAAGGAAGAGTACGACCGCCTGTGCCAGCAACTGGTCGACGCCGGCACCTTCAAGAAGCTCAACCCCGCCAAGCGGCCCAATTCCTTCCTCGCGGTGTCCGACCCGAGCGACGTCGCGCGCGTGGAAGACCGCACCTACATCTGCTCCGAGCAGAAGGAAAACGCCGGCCCCACCAACAACTGGATGGCTCCCGCCGAGATGCGCGCGACCCTGCAGCCGCTGTTCGACGGCTGCATGAAGGGCCGCACGATGTACGTCGTGCCGTTCAGCATGGGCCCTCTGGGTTCGCCGATCGCGCACATCGGCATCGAGCTCTCCGACTCGCCCTACGTGGCGGTCAACATGCGCATCATGACCCGCATGGGCAAGGCCGTTTACGACGTGCTGGGCGCCGACGGCGAGTTCGTGCCCTGCGTGCATACCGTGGGTGCACCGCTCGAGCCTGGCCAGAAGGACGTGTCCTGGCCGTGCAACAAGACCAAGTACATCGTTCACTATCCCGAGACGCGCGAGATCTGGAGCTACGGCTCGGGCTACGGCGGCAACGCGCTGCTGGGCAAGAAGTGTTTCGCGCTGCGCATCGCCTCCAACATGGGCCGCGATGAAGGCTGGCTGGCCGAGCACATGCTCATCCTCGGCGTGACGAGTCCCGAGGGCAAGAAATACCACGTGGCGGCGGCTTTCCCCAGCGCCTGCGGCAAGACGAATTTCTCGATGCTGGTGCCGCCTGCGGGCTTCGAAGGCTGGAAGGTTACGACCATCGGCGACGACATCGCCTGGATCAAGCCCGGCAAGGACGGTCGCCTCTATGCGATCAACCCGGAGGCTGGATATTTCGGCGTGGCGCCCGGCACCAACATGCTGACCAATCCGAACTGCATGGACAGCCTGCACCACGACGTGATCTTCACGAATGTGGCACTCACCGATGATGGCGACGTGTGGTGGGAAGGCATGGAGCAGGACACCAAGACGCTGCCCGGGCATCTCACCGACTGGCAAGGCAAGGACTGGACCCCGCAGATCGCCAAGGAAACCGGCGCCAAGGCTGCGCACCCGAACTCGCGTTTCACCGTGGCCGCGACGAACAACCCCGCGCTGGACGATGCCTGGGACGATCCGAAGGGTGTGGCGATCGACGCGTTCATCTTCGGTGGCCGCCGGTCGACCACCGTGCCGCTGGTGACCGAGGCACGCAACTGGGTCGAGGGTGTCTACATGGCAGCGACCATGGGTTCGGAGACCACCGCCGCCGCAGCCGGCCAGCAAGGCGTGGTGCGCCGCGACCCGTTCGCGATGCTGCCGTTCATGGGCTACAACATGAGCGACTACTTCCAGCATTGGCTCGATCTGGGCAAGAAGCTGGAAGCTGCTGGCGCGAAGTTGCCGAAGATCTACACGACCAACTGGTTCCGCAAGGGAGCTGATGGCAAGTTCGTCTGGCCAGGCTATGGCGAGAACATGCGTGTGCTGAAGTGGATGATCGATCGTGTCGAAGGTAACAAGACCGAAGGCGTGGATCACATCACTGGTGTGAGTCCGCGCTATGAGGATCTGAACTGGACTGGCTTGAATTTCAGCGCGGAGCAATTCGCTACTGTGACGAGTATCGACAAAGCCGCATGGCAAGCCGAGTTGAAGCTGCATGCGGAGCTGTTCAAGCAGCTTGAGCATCATCTCCCTAAGGAGCTTCCGGAGACGAAGGCTGCGATTGAGCAGCGCTTGGCTGCTTGATAGCAAGCTGCTTCCAAAAAAGCAAAGGCCCGATGGAAATCCATCGGGCTTTTTTATTTGTGCGCACTTCTCAGCAGAGCGGCATAGGCTACCAAGTCGGCTGGCTGCGGGGTTGGGCAGTTAGCGCCGCGAGTAATTCAGCTCTCGTAGTCACTGTGTAGCCTGTTTTAGGCCGTCTCCTGGCGTTTTTTCTTGTTTGTGCTGTGCAAAGCAAAAACCCCCGATCGCGATGGACCGGGGGTTTCTGGGGCTGTAAGAGCCTGACGATGACCTACTTTCACACGGGAACCCGCACTATCATCGGCGCTGAGTCGTTTCACTGTCCTGTTCGGGATGGGAAGGAGTGGGACCAACTCGCTATGGTCATCAGGCATAAAGGGTTGTCTGGTTGATCACATGATCAATCAGACGAATTCATAGAGTTTGGAATCAGTTTTGGCGAATTGTTTTGAATGCGTCAACTTGGCATAACACCTTGATCTGACTGATCAAAGTTATAGGGTCAAGCCGCACGAGCAATTAGTATCAGTTAGCTTAACGCATTACTGCGCTTCCACACCTGACCTATCAACGTCCTGGTCTTGAACGACTCTTCAGGGGGCTCAAGGCCCCGGCAGATCTCATCTTGAAACGAGTTTCCCGCTTAGATGCTTTCAGCGGTTATCTCTTCCACACTTAGCTACTCGGCAATGCCACTGGCGTGACAACCGATACACCAGAGGTGTGTCCACTCCGGTCCTCTCGTACTAGGAGCAGGCTTCCTCAAATCTGCAGCGCCCACGGAAGATAGGGACCAAACTGTCTCACGACGTTTTAAACCCAGCTCACGTACCTCTTTAAATGGCGAACAGCCATACCCTTGGGACCGGCTACAGCCCCAGGATGAGATGAGCCGACATCGAGGTGCCAAACACCGCCGTCGATATGAACTCTTGGGCGGTATCAGCCTGTTATCCCCAGAGTACCTTTTATCCGTTGAGCGATGGCCCTTCCATACAGAACCACCGGATCACTATGTCCTGCTTTCGCATCTGCTCGACTTGTCAGTCTCGCAGTTAAGCACGCTTATGCCATTGCACTATCGTCACGATGTCCGACCGTAACTAGCGTACCTTCGAACTCCTCCGTTACGCTTTGGGAGGAGACCGCCCCAGTCAAACTGCCTACCATGCACTGTCCCCGATCCAGATAATGGACCTAGGTTAGAACCTCAAACACACCAGGGTGGTATTTCAACGTTGGCTCCACAAGATCTAGCGACCCTGCTTCAAAGCCTCCCACCTATCCTACACAGATCTGTTCAAAGTCCAATACAAAGCTACAGTAAAGGTTCATGGGGTCTTTCCGTCTTTCCGCGGGGAGATTGCATCATCACAAACATTTCAACTTCGCTGAGTCTCAGGAGGAGACAGTGTGGCCATCGTTACGCCATTCGTGCAGGTCGGAACTTACCCGACAAGGAATTTCGCTACCTTAGGACCGTTATAGTTACGGCCGCCGTTTACTGGGACTTCAATCAAGAGCTTGCACCCCATCATTTAATCTTCCAGCACCGGGCAGGCGTCACACCCTATACGTCCACTTTCGTGTTTGCAGAGTGCTGTGTTTTTAATAAACAGTCGCAGCCACCGATTTTTTGCAACCCGTTCATGCTCCGTTGTTCACTTCACACTAATAGGGCACACCTTCTTCCGAAGTTACGGTGTCAATTTGCCGAGTTCCTTCTCCTGAGTTCTCTCAAGCGCCTTAGAATACTCATCTCGCGCACCAGTGTCGGTTTGCGGTACGGTCGTTGTTAGCTGAAGCTTAGTGGCTTTTCCTGGAACCTCGTTCAATCACTTCACCAGCAAGCTGGCTCGATCGATGGCCTCGGTATATGTGCACCGGATTTGCCTAATGCACGCCTACATCCATCTAAACCGGGATATCCAACACCCGGATGACCTATTAAGATCCGTCCCCACATCGCACTAACAATCGGTACAGGAATATTGACCTGTTTCCCATCAGCTACGCATCTCTGCCTCGCCTTAGGGGCCGACTCACTCTACGCCGATGAACGTTGCGTAGAAAACCTTGCGCTTACGGCGAGGGGGCTTTTCACCCCCTTTAACGCTACTCATGTCAGCATTCGCACTTCTGATACCTCCAGCACGCTTTACAACGCACCTTCACAGGCTTACAGAACGCTCTCCTACCACTTGCAATAAATTGCAAATCCGCAGCTTCGGTAACTGGCTTAGCCCCGTTACATCTTCCGCGCAGGACGACTCGATCAGTGAGCTATTACGCTTTCTTTAAATGATGGCTGCTTCTAAGCCAACATCCTGACTGTTTTAGCCTTCCCACTTCGTTTCCCACTTAGCCAATTTTAGGGACCTTAGCTGGCGGTCTGGGTTGTTTCCCTCTTGAGTCCGGACGTTAGCACCCGGTGCTCTGTCTCCCAAGCTGTACTCTTCGGTATTCGGAGTTTGCCTTGGTTTGGTAAGTCGCCATGACCCCCTAGCCAAAACAGTGCTCTACCCCCGAAGGTAATACTTGAGGCACTACCTAAATAGTTTTCGGAGAGAACCAGCTATTTCCAAGTTTGTTTAGCCTTTCACCCCTATCCACAGCTCATCCGCTAGTTTTGCAACACTAGTCGGTTCGGACCTCCAGTACCTGTTACGGCACCTTCATCCTGGCCATGGATAGATCACTTGGTTTCGGGTCTACACCCAGCGACTGATCGCCCTATTCGGACTCGATTTCTCTACGGCTTCCCTATTCGGTTAACCTTGCCACTGAATGTAAGTCGCTGACCCATTATACAAAAGGTACGCAGTCACCCTTGCGGGCTCCTACTTTTTGTAAGCACGCGGTTTCAGGATCTATTTCACTCCCCTCCCGGGGTTCTTTTCGCCTTTCCCTCACGGTACTAGTTCACTATCGGTCAATGATGAGTATTTAGCCTTGGAGGATGGTCCCCCCATATTCAGACAGGATTTCTCGTGTCCCGCCCTACTTGTCGTTAGCTCAGTACCACACAGGTCATTTCACGTACGGGGCTATCACCCGCTATGGCCAGCCTTTCCAAGCTGTTCCGTTATGTCTTGTGCTATCACTAACAGGCTTCTCCGATTTCGCTCGCCACTACTTTCGGAATCTCGGTTGATGTCTTTTCCTCGAGCTACTGAGATGTTTCAGTTCACCCGGTTCGCCTCGTTACCCTATGTATTCAGATAACGATACCTTTCGGTGGGTTTCCCCATTCGGAAATCTCCGGATCAAAGCTAATTTGCCAGCTCCCCGAAGCTTATCGCAGGCTATCACGTCCTTCGTCGCCTATCATTGCCAAGGCATCCACCACGTGCTCTTATTCACTTGACCCTATAACTTTGACGTTTCCTCACGGAAACCAAAGTCAATCAAGGAATTGCCAGGTCTTTCACCTGACGCGTTATGCCGTCTTCAAAAATCGATTTGATTCGAAATTGAAGTTTCTTTTGACGCAATCAAAAATTCTTGCTGCTGATGGCACGGTCCGCACTAAACCTTTACGAATGTGCGGTTTCCATCAGCAGCGCTGATTCGACTCTATGAATTTTTAAAGAACAGCCGATTGATCAAGAGATCCTGATCAACAACAAAGAAGCCTCATGCTTTCGCAGGAAGCCGCTTTGGTGTTGAGTAAGCATCGAGTTGTTGGTGGAGGATGACGGGATCGAACCGACGACCCCCTGCTTGCAAAGCAGGTGCTCTCCCAGCTGAGCTAATCCCCCTCAACTCTCACACGAGATATCAGAAGATTTGGTGGGTCTAGTTGGGCTCGAACCAACGACCCCCGCCTTATCAAGACGGTGCTCTAACCAGCTGAGCTACAGACCCATATCGATGACCTTGACGATCTCGACTTCTTCCAACAACCGATAAGTGTGGGCGTTTAAATTAAATTGCCTGTTTCCAGAAAGGAGGTGATCCAGCCGCACCTTCCGATACGGCTACCTTGTTACGACTTCACCCCAGTCACGAACCCTGCCGTGGTAATCGCCCTCCTTGCGGTTAAGCTAACTACTTCTGGCAGAACCCGCTCCCATGGTGTGACGGGCGGTGTGTACAAGACCCGGGAACGTATTCACCGTGACATTCTGATCCACGATTACTAGCGATTCCGACTTCACGCAGTCGAGTTGCAGACTGCGATCCGGACTACGACTGGTTTTATGGGATTAGCTCCCCCTCGCGGGTTGGCAACCCTTTGTACCAGCCATTGTATGACGTGTGTAGCCCCACCTATAAGGGCCATGAGGACTTGACGTCATCCCCACCTTCCTCCGGTTTGTCACCGGCAGTCTCATTAGAGTGCCCAACTGAATGTAGCAACTAATGACAAGGGTTGCGCTCGTTGCGGGACTTAACCCAACATCTCACGACACGAGCTGACGACAGCCATGCAGCACCTGTGTTACGGCTCTCTTTCGAGCACTAAGCCATCTCTGGCAAATTCCGTACATGTCAAAGGTGGGTAAGGTTTTTCGCGTTGCATCGAATTAAACCACATCATCCACCGCTTGTGCGGGTCCCCGTCAATTCCTTTGAGTTTCAACCTTGCGGCCGTACTCCCCAGGCGGTCAACTTCACGCGTTAGCTTCGTTACTGAGTCAGTGAAGACCCAACAACCAGTTGACATCGTTTAGGGCGTGGACTACCAGGGTATCTAATCCTGTTTGCTCCCCACGCTTTCGTGCATGAGCGTCAGTACAGGCCCAGGGGATTGCCTTCGCCATCGGTGTTCCTCCGCATATCTACGCATTTCACTGCTACACGCGGAATTCCATCCCCCTCTGCCGTACTCCAGCAATGCAGTCACAGATGCAGTTCCCAGGTTGAGCCCGGGGATTTCACAACTGTCTTACATCACCGCCTGCGCACGCTTTACGCCCAGTAATTCCGATTAACGCTTGCACCCTACGTATTACCGCGGCTGCTGGCACGTAGTTAGCCGGTGCTTATTCTTACGGTACCGTCATTAGCCCTCTTTATTAGAAAGAGCCGTTTCGTTCCGTACAAAAGCAGTTTACAACCCGAAGGCCTTCATCCTGCACGCGGCATGGCTGGATCAGGCTTGCGCCCATTGTCCAAAATTCCCCACTGCTGCCTCCCGTAGGAGTCTGGGCCGTGTCTCAGTCCCAGTGTGGCTGGTCGTCCTCTCAGACCAGCTACAGATCGAAGGCTTGGTGAGCCTTTACCTCACCAACTACCTAATCTGCCATCGGCCGCTCCATTCGCGCAAGGTCTTGCGATCCCCTGCTTTCATCCGTAGATCGTATGCGGTATTAGCACAGCTTTCGCTGCGTTATCCCCCACGATTGGGCACGTTCCGATGTATTACTCACCCGTTCGCCACTCGCCGCCAGGATTGCTCCCGCGCTGCCGTTCGACTTGCATGTGTAAGGCATGCCGCCAGCGTTCAATCTGAGCCAGGATCAAACTCTATAGTTCGATCTTGATTTTGCGCCCCATCTCGCGATGGAGCAAAACTCACAAAAACGGAATTGAAGTGAACTTCACTTCTATTCTCATGAGCGTTTTAAGTCTTGCGACTTGTTCCGAAGAACTTGTGCAATTACCTTCAAACGCCCACGCTTATCGGCTGTAATTTTTTAACGATCACCGAAGCAACTTGTCGCTTACTTCGTTTGCTTGCTGCGATCAGCGAAGCCTTGTAGTCTAGCACGATTTTTAAAGAATCGCCAAACTTTTTTCGCTTTCCATTTCTTCGTTATTCGCAGCTCACAACTCTCATTGTCAGCCGCCGAAGTCATTTCAGCGGAGCCTTGTAGTCTAGCACGATTTTTTCAAATCAACCAAACTATTTTGGCTTTTCGCATCCACCAACTTCTCTCGCAACCCGCAACTTTCATCGCAAGTCGCTGAAGCAGTTCGTTTCAGCGAAGCCTTCGATTATGCACTGTTTTTTCAAACCGCGTCAACTTTTCGAAGACTTTTCTTCGCCCCGTCCAACCAGCCCCTAAGAACCTGCAAGACCCGAACACCAGGAGGCATTCAGCAGCGAAGCCCACGAGTATATGACAGATTTTGAGACTCTGTCTACTCTTTCGTACTTTTTGCGCAGCGGCTGTGCGCCTCCCCTCATAAATGAAGAAAGCCGCCCGAAGGCGGCTTTCTTCATTGGCGAATCGCTGCTGCTTAGTAGTAGCGCGAGCTGTTCATGCGGCGCATCGCTTCGTACAGCGTGGGCATGCGCACTTCCTGCGAGCGGGCGCTCATGCGGGCCAGTGCATCGATCTTGGCGGCTTCGGCTGCGGGCACGGTGCCTTCCGATTGCTGGCGCCACATGGCGGCCTGCAGTTCCTGCATCACGCGCGGGTCGCTTTGAGCGGTGGCGAGGAAGCGGGCGTCGGCACGCGCTGCGGCACGGCGTTCGGCAGCTGCGCGCCACGCGGCGGCGAGGCTGCTCTGGCGGACCGAGCCGGCGAACAGCGCGAACAAGGCGATGGCTGCAATGCAGAACACCGTCCAGGCAGCAAGCAGGCCGCCGTCGTTCCAGTTGGAAACGAGCGACTCGGTCACCACAAGGACGGCCGCCGCGATGGCGACGATCAACAGGGCGATCAGCGGGCGGGCGCCATTGGCACCTGCACGTGCGGCCTGGATCTGGCCGAACAGGACTTCGGCGCGACGGACGCCGGGGTGGACGGTAGGTTGGTCAACGTGAACGAAGCTGGTCATGATGCATCCCTCCTGGGACATTGGTAATCAGTGGTGGCGAACAAGGCCGATGGGGTGATATTAGGGATTACCCCAGTGTTTATCCACTTTATCTTTCTGATGTTTATCATTCACAAGACTGATGGACGTCAACTTTCGCACGCTCGACCTCAACCTGCTCCGCGTCTTCGACGAGGTGATGGCCGAACGCAACCTCACGCGAGCCGCTCGCAACCTGTCGATCACCCAGCCGGCGGTAAGCAATGCGCTGCGACGCCTGCGCGAAGTCCTGGGCGACGAGCTGGTGCGTCGCTCCGGCGCAGGCGTCGAGCCCACCCCTCGCGCGCTCGCCCTCTGGCCGACCGTGCGGGACGCCCTGCGCCAGTTGCAGCACACGCTGGCCCCCGGCGAATTCGATGCCGGCACGGCCGACACGACGTTCCTCTTGGCGATGGCCGATGCCACCGCGGCGGAGCTCATCCCGGGCCTGGTCCAGATCGCCGAAAAGGAAGCTCCGGCCATTTCCCTGCGCGTGCTGCCGCTGACCACGCGCGATCCGCGCCGCATGCTGGAACAGGAAGAGGTCGACATGGCGGTCGGCTACTTCCCGGCGGTGATCGCGAGCCTCGCGGCGCGGGGGCAGTCGGGGGTAGGGGTTCCGTTCGAGACCCAGCGGCTCTACCTGGGCCAATATGTATGCGTGATGCGGCGGGGCCATCCGCTGGCGGATGCGCCCCTCACGCTGGACGACTACTGTGCCGCCCGCCACCTGCTGGTGAGCTTCTCGGGCCGGCCCTATGGCTTCATCGACCAGACGCTGGGCGCCATGGGCCGCGAGCGACGCATCGTGGTGACGGTGAACCAGTTCTTCACCGCAGGCAGGGTGGTCGCCAATTCGGATCTGCTGACCGTGCTGCCCCGCCACTTCGTGACCGTGACCGGCATCGACGACCAGCTGGTACTGCGCGACCTGCCCTTCGACCAGCCGCCGGTACACGTGGATGCGATCTGGCATCGGCGCGCCCAGCACGGGCATTCTCACGAATGGCTGCGAAATGCGCTGTTGCGCTCGGCAGCCGCGGCTTTCGCCGGCTCGGTCCTCGGACAGAAGGTGCCCGACTGACCTGTTGCGCTATCTATATGTGGATCAGCGGACGACGCTGAGCCAGGCGCTGGCTGCGGCGCGCAGCTCCTGGGCGTGATGGGCTCCGCGGCCGGCGCGCATGTCGGCGCTTTCCATCAGCGCGGCGGCGTGGCTGGCCGGGGCATTAGCGCTGGAAGAACGGAAGAAACGGGCCACTTGGGCGATGAGGCTGAACATGATGGTGCGCGGCTCGTGGCTGCGCTGGAGTGGTTGATGCTCCAAGAATAAGGGTTAACCCTAAAAGATCAAGCCAAACCTTATGCGTGTCACGCATGGGGCAATTCACCTAGACTGGCTCGACGATGAAGCTGCAACTGCTGTCCGACCTGCACCTGGAGTCCCATCCCCGCTTCCGAGCCGAGCCCCTGCCCGGCGCCGACATGCTGATCCTGGCGGGCGACATCGGCTCCTACCAGCAGGGCTCCCGCCTGACCGACACCGACTTCGGCCTGGGCCGCTTCTCCCCCCGCAAGGGCTGGCCGGTGCCGGTGATCTACGTGCCGGGCAACCATGAATACGACAACGTCGACTTCGACGAGACCCACCAGCGCCTGCGCGCCCTCTGCGACGAGCTCGACATCATCTGGCTGGAGCGCGAAACCCGCGTGATCGAAGGCGTCCGCTTCGTCGGCACCACGCTCTGGGCCGATTTCGACGCGCTCGCCGAGCCGACAGACAGCCTCGCCGAAGCACTCAAGAAGCGCGGCAAGGCCATGCGCGCGGCCGATTTCTATCTTGAAAAAGCAGCCACCATGCGTAACGGCGAGCTGTTCCTCGCCGCACAGCTGCGCGACCAGGGGCTGGCTTGCCAGGACTGGCTCAAGCAGGCGCTGGCCGAGCCATTCGACGGGACCACGGTCGCCATCACCCACTTCGCGCCCAGCCTCGAAAGCGGAGATCCGCGCTACGGATTGACACCCGGCACCGCAGGTTTTTGCAACGCGCTCGACGAGCTGCTGCCCCATGCACAGCTCTGGCTGCACGGCCACCTGCACTGCCCGTCCGACTACGTGAAGAACGGCTGCCGCGTGGTTGCCAACCCCCTGGGCTACGCGCGCAACGGCGAACAGGAAGGCTACAAGCCCCAGCTGCTGATCGAAGTGCCCGGCGCCCGGCACCAGCAGCGGTAACGGCCGGCAACGCGTTCGCCGCCATGGCTGTGTAGACTGGCCCGATTCCATCCGACCGGATGGGGGAGCGTGCCATGACGCAGCAGCAACAACAACGACGTCGCCACTTCCTGCAGCAGGCCGCCGGCGCAGCCGCGACCGCCGGGCTGTCCTCCTTCTGGCCGCGGGCTTTCGCCCAGAAGCCGGCCGAGGCGACCGGAGGCAGGGCCATGGGGCAGCTCTCGATCGCCGAGATGTCGCGCCGCCTCGCCGCCGGCAGCCTCAGCAGCGGCCAGCTCGTGGAAGAAGCGCTGGCCGCCATCCAGAACCCCGCCGGCGAAGGCGCCCGCACCTTCATCCGCGTGCACGCCGATTCGGCACGCGCCGCCGCCGCGCGGCTCGACGCCGAACGCAAGGGCGGCCGCCCCGCCGCCTCGCCCATCGCCGGCATCCCCATCTCGCTGAAGGACCTGTTCGACGAGGCCGGCGTCACCACGCTCGGCGGCTCGGTGGTGCTGGCCGGCCAGCCGCCGGCCGCGCGCGACGCCATCGTGGTCGAGCGGCTGCGGCGCGCGGGCGCGATCGTCATCGGGCGTTCCAACACGGTCGAGTTCGCATACACAGGCCTGGGCATCAACCCGCACTACGGCACGCCGAAGAACGCCTACGACCGCGCGACCGGCCGCATCCCCGGCGGCTCGACCTCCGGCGGCGCGATCTCGCTGACCGATGGCATGGCAGCCGGCGCCATCGGTACCGACACCGGTGGCTCGCTGCGCATTCCGGCCGCCCTCAACGGCCTGGTGGGCTTCAAGCCGACGCAGCGGCGCGTTCCGCTGGACGGCGTGCTGCCGCTGTCGACCTCCTTCGACTCGGCCGGTCCGATGGCGTGGACGGTGGAAGACTGCGCCCTGCTCGATTCCGTGCTCGCCGCCGAGCTGCCGCGCCCGCTGCGCGTGCTGCCGATGCGCGGCCTGCGCTTCGCGGTGCCCAGGACCTTCTTCCTCGACGAACTCTCGCCGCCCGTGGCTGCGGCCTTCGCCTCGGCGCTGGCCAAGCTCTCCGCCGCGGGCGCGACGATCACCGAGCTGCCGATGGCCGAGTTCGCGAAGGCGCCGACCATCAACCCGCGCGGGATGATCACCGCCGCCGAAGCCTTCACCTGGCACCGCGAGCTCATCAAGGCCGCCGCCACCAAGTACGACCCGCGCGTGCTGGCCCGCATCAGGACCGGCGAGACCATCACCGCGCCCGACTACCTGCAGCTGCAGGCGCTGCGCCGGCAGTTCATCCGCTCGATCAACACCGTGGCCGCGAGCTACGACGCAATGCTGATGCCCACCACGCCCGACATCGCGCCGCCGATCGCCGAAGTGCTGAAGGACGATGACACCTATTACCGGATCAACGGCCGCATGCTGCGCAACCCCGCGGTGGTGAACCTGTTCGACGGCTGCGCGCTCTCGGTGCCCTGCCATGACGCGGGCACCGCGCCGGTGGGGCTGATGGTGGCCAGCATCGGCAACACCGATCACCGCCTGCTGGCGGTGGGCGCGGCGGTGGAGGCGGTGGTAACGCCGAGGCGTGCGCTCAGCAGCTGAGCTGCCGCACCGCCAGCGTCGGAGATTCAGGCGCCGCCGCGGCCCTTCGCCACCAGCTTGATGCCCGGCATCAGCTCGGCCGCCAGCTCCGGCCGCTCCAGCGCGTAGTCAAGGTTCATGCGCGCGATCTCGACATGCTCCTCGCCCAGCGCCTGCGCGCGCGAGCCCTGCCCGCGCTCGATGGCCTGCACCATCGCATGGTGCGTGCGGTGCGCCTGGCGCATCCACTGCTGGCCCTCTTCCATCGACGACTGCATCGGCAGCATCGCGCTCGGGGCAGCGAAGGGCTGGCCGCCGAGCATGTCCATCACGCGCTTGAGCGCGAGGTTGCCGCAGCCTTCGATGATCAGCTTGTGGAAGCGGTCGTTCATCTCGACGTAGGCCGCGTAATCGTCGATCTCCATGCTGGGCTTGTTCACGGCGCGGTCGCCGTCTTCCAGGCATTCCTTCAGGTCGCGCAGCAGCTGGCGCGAGGCGCCGTCCTCGGCAAGCAGGCGCGCGGCGAAGCCTTCGATCACGCCGCGCACGCGGATGGCGTCGGCCACCTCCTGCGAGGTGAAGCGGCGCATCTGGTAGCCGCCGCTGGGCGACTGCTCGATCAGCCCTTCGTGCTCCAGGCTGGCCAGCGCCAGCCGCACCGGCGTGCGCGAAGCCTCGAGCTTCTCGGCCAGCGGGATCTCGGCCAGCCGCTCTCCGGGCCCGAATTCGCCCTTGAGGATCATGTCGCGCAATTGCACGAGCACGCGGGATTGTTGGGAGTCCATGGGCGGATTCTAGGAGACGGGCCCCACATTGCACGCAGCGTATTTACTCTGGCTCGGTTGTTGCATGCATCTCTTCACAAGAAGTGTCAAAAACCGACGATACGCTCGGCGTTTACCCTGATTTTGGCGTTTGCAAGCCCCAAATTGGGGCAATTTGGCAGATGAAAGTTTGACCCGGATCGAGGATCACCAAGACAATGCATACAGTTGCATGCAATGGCTGCAAGCCTCTTTCCACAGTCCCCACGATGGAGCCCGCACGATGATCAGCGCAGAGCAGAACGATTTCATCACCCGCGTCGGACCCGGCGCGCCCGCCGGCAAGCTGCTGCGCCGCTACTGGCAGCCGGTGGCCCTGGCCGACGAACTGGCAGGCCCGCGCCCGGTCAAGCCGGTGAAGCTCATGGGGCAGGACTTCGTCCTCTTCCGCGACGAGAGCGGCCAGCTCGGCATGCTCGACCGCGACTGCCCCCACCGCGGCGCCGACCTCGCCTTCGGCCGGCTCGAGAACGGCGGCATCCGCTGCGCCTTCCACGGCTGGCTGTTCGACGCCAGGGGCAACTGCCTAGAGACCCCGGCCGAACCCGCCTCCAGCAAGCTGTGCAGCCGCATCAAGCAGTCGGCCTATCCGGTGGTCGAGAAGAGCGGCGTGGTCTTTGCCTACATCGGCGAGGGCGAGCCCCCAGCCTTCCCCGAGTTCGACTGCTTCGTCGCGCCCGACAGCCACACCTTCGCGTTCAAGGGCCTGTTCGAGTGCAACTGGCTGCAGGCGCTCGAAGTGGGCATCGACCCAGCGCACGCCTCGTACCTGCACCGCTTCTTCGAGGACGAGGACACCTCCGAAAGCTACGGCAAGCAGTTCCGCGGCGCCTCGGCCGACTCCGACATGCCCATCACCAAGGTGCTGCGCGAATACGACCGGCCCGACATCAGCGTCGAGCCCACCAACTACGGCTTCCGCCTGAAGGCGCTGCGCAAGCTGTCGGAGGACACCACCCACGTGCGCGTGACCAACCTCGTGTTTCCGCAGGCCTTCGTGATCCCGATGAGCTCCGAGATGACCATCTCGCAGTGGCACGTGCCGGTGGACGACACACACTGCTACTGGTACGCCATCTTCACCAGCTTCACAGGCCCGGTCGACAAGCAGCAGATGCGCGAGCAGCGCCTGAAGCTCTACGAGCTGCCCGACTACACCTCGCGCAAGAACAAGCGCAACAACTACGGCTACAGCGTCGAGGAGCAGCTCACCGAGACCTACACCGGCATGGGCGACGACATCAACGTGCACGACCAGTGGGCGGTGGAGTCGCAGGGCCCGATCCAGGACCGCACCCGCGAGCACCTGGGCAGCACCGACAAGGGGATCATTGCCTACCGCCGCGTGCTGGTGAAGGCGATCGAGGCCACGCTGGCCGGCGAAGGCGCGCCGATGGTCATCGACGCCGCGCAGGCCAGCGCCATGACCGGCCCGCCGTCCATCGACGGCATCGGCCGCAACGTCGCCGACGAGGCCGCCACCGAGGCCTACTGGCAGGACGCCGACCGCGCGCGGCGACTGAAGTCGGACTGGGCCTCCGCACGCCTGGCCGCAGCCTGAGCACACGCCATGACGAGCCACACATTCGTCGACCGCTTCGGCCTCTGGAGCGAAGACCAGCACGCGCAGGCCAGGGAACTGGTGCGCCGCATCGACGGCGGCGAAGTCGACCTCGTCCGCTTCGCCTGGCCCGACCAGCACGGCATCCTGCGCGGCAAGACGCTGGTCGCCGCCGAGGCGCGCTCGGCCCTCTGGGAAGGCGTCAACCTCACCTCCACCCTGCTGGCCAAGGACACCTCGCACAAGACCGTGTTCCCGGTGTTCACCCAGGGCGGCGGCTTCGCCATGGAGGGCCTGCAGGGCGGCGCCGACTTCACCATCGTGGCCGACCCGGCCACCTTCAAGGTGCTGCCATGGTCGCCGCGCACCGGCTGGGTGATGTGCGACGCCTACATGGCCGACGGCAAGCCCTGCCCCTTCGCCACGCGGCAGATCCTGCAGCGCGCGGCGCGCCAGCTCGACGAGCTGGGGCTGGACTTCATCGCCGGCCTGGAGGTGGAGTTCCACGTCTTCAGGCTCGACGACCCTCGCATGGGCCTGGCCGACTCGGGCCAGCCCGGCGAGCCGCCGCGCGTGTCGCTGCTGTCGCATGGCCACCAGTACCTCACCGAGCTGCGCTACGACCGCGTCGACGACCTGATGGAGCTGCTGCGCTCGCAGCTCATGGCGCTGGGCCTGCCGCTGCGCTCGCTCGAGATCGAATTCGGCCCCAGCCAGTTCGAGCTCACCTTCGGCCCCACCGCCGGCGTCACGCCCGCCGACACCATGGTGCTGCTGCGCAGCGCCATCAAGCAGGTCTGCCAGCGCCACGGGCTGCACGCCACCTTCATGTGCCGGCCGAAGATCCCCAACGTGATGTCCAGCGGCTGGCACCTGCACCAGTCGCTGCGCCGCAAGAGCGACGGCGTCAACGCCTTCATGCCGGAGGCCTCGAGCGGCCAGCCGCTGAGCGAGACCGGCATGCACTACCTCGGCGGCCTCAAGGCACACGCCTGCGGCGCCGCGGCTCTCGCAAGCCCCACCATCAACGGCTACCGCCGCTACCGCCCCTTCTCGCTCGCGCCCGACCGCGCGATCTGGGCCAAGGACAACCGCGGCGCGATGCTGCGCGTGCTCGGCGGCGCGGGCCAGGCGGCCACTCGCATCGAAAACCGCGTGGGCGAGCCGACGGCCAATCCGTACCTGTACCTGGCGTCGCAGCTGTTCTCGGGCCTCGACGGCATCCGCAACAGGATCGACCCCGGCCCCTCTGCCGATGCGCCGTACGAAACGCCGGCCGAGCAGCTGCCCCGTTCACTGGGCGACGCCCTCGCCTGCCTGCGCCAGGACGAGATGCTCAACGCGCAGATGGGCAAGACCTTCGTCGACTACCTCTGCCACATCAAGGAAGCGGAGATCGCCCGTTTCAACCTCGAAGTCAGCGAGTGGGAACACCGCGAGTACTTCGACATGTTCTAGAACCCATGCCCACGATCCACTACATCCTCAAGGACGGCACCACGCGTTCGGTCGACGCCAAGGTCGGCGCCAGCGTGATGGAGACCGCCATCCGCGGTAACGTGCGCGGCATCGACGCCGAGTGCGGCGGCTGCTGCTCCTGCGCCACCTGCCACGTCTACGTGGACGACGCCTTCATCGACCTGCTGCCGCCGCCCGACGACATGGAGAGCGCGCTGCTCGATGCCGTGGCGTCCGAGCGCCGGCCCGGCTCGCGCCTGAGCTGCCAGCTCGGCATCACCGCGGCCTTCGATGGCCTCACGGTGCGCGTGCCCGATACGCAGGTCTGACGCCTGCCTCGGGCATCATCGCCCGCTTTGTTTGCACATCCGGTTACATGACAGCGGCGCCCGAAGGGGCGCATCCACTCCACCTGAAAGGCGTTTTCCCATGACGACGATGACCAAGAGAACCATCCTCTCGACCCTGCTGCTGGCCGGCTTCGGCCTGCTGGGAGCGACCGCGCAGGCCGCCGACGAGCCGCTGCGCATCGGCCTCATCGCCACCTACTCGGGCCCGTACGCCGACTACGGCCGCCAGTTCGACGCCGGCATCGCGCTCTACCTGAAGGAGCACGGCGGCAAGGTGGGCGGCCGCACGGTCGAGATCATCAAGAAGGACACCGCCGGCCCCGCGCCCGACGCCGCCAAGCGCATCGCGCAGGAGCTCATCGTGCGCGACAAGGTGAGCGTGCTCACCGGCCTGGACTTCAGCCCCAACGCCTACGCCGTGGGCGCCATCGCCACGCAGGCGAAGATCCCGACCATCGTGATGAACGCGGCCTCCTCGGCCATCACCACCAGCTCGCCGTACGTAGCGCGGCTGTCGTTCACCGTGCAGCAGGTGACGGACCCGATGGCGCGCTACATGCTCAAGGAAGGCATCAAGGACGCCTACACCGTGGTCGCCGACTACGCCTCGGGCGTCGACGCCGAGACCGCCTTCAAGAAGACCTTCACCGCCGGCGGCGGCAAGGTCTCGGGCGAGGTGCGCACGCCGATGAACAACCCCGACTTCTCGGCCTACGTACAGCGCATCAAGGACGCCAAGCCCCAGGCCGTGTTCTTCTTCTTCCCCTCGGGCGTGATGCCGCCGGCCTTCCTGAAGGTGTGGAAGGAGCGCGGCATGGAGCAGGCCGGCATCAAGCTCTACGCCACCGGCGAAGCCACCGACGACAGCTACCTCGACGCCACCGGCGACGTGGCGCTGGGCCTGGTCACCAGCCACCATTACTCCTTCGCTCACCCCTCGCCGAAGAACCAGAAGTTCGTGCGCGACTTCGCCGCCGACAACGGCACCAAGCTGCGCCCGAGCTACTTCGCCGTGACCGCCTACGACGCCATGGCCGCCATCGACCTCGCGCTGGCCAGGACCAAGGGCGACACCGCCGGCGACAAGTTCATGGACGCGCTCAAGGGCCTGAGCTTCGAGAGCCCGCGCGGCCCGGTGGAGATCGACCCGGCCACGCGCGACATCGTGCAGACCGTCTACATCCGCAAGACCGAGCGCGTGAACGGCCAGCTGGTGAACGTCGAGTTCGACAAGTTCGAGCGCGTGAAGGACCCGGCGAAGGAAGGCGCGGCCGCCAAGTAGGCATTGCTCGTCGTATCCATCGTTCAGCCAGCGAGTCAGCAAGCGGGAAATTCATGGGCATCGTGATCTTCGACGGAGTGGCCTACGGCATGCTCCTCTTCCTCATCGGCGTGGGCCTGTCCATCACGATGGGGCTCATGAATTTCGTCAACCTCGCGCACGGCAGCTTCGCGATGGTGGGCGGCTACGCAGCCGCCGTGCTGATGAACCGCTTCGGGCTCGGCTTCGGCCTCTCGCTGGCGGCCGCGTTCGCGGCGGCGGCACTGGTGGGCGCGGTGCTGGAGTTCGTGTTCTACCGGCGCCTGTACCGCGCGCATCCGCTGGACCAGGTGCTGCTGTCGATCGGCGTGGTGTTCGTGTCCATCGCGGCCTTCACGTACTTCTTCGGCCCGACGATGCAGCCCTTCGCGCTGCCGCCGGCGCTCGACGGGCAGGTGTCGCTGGCGGGCCTGGAGGTGGGCCGCTACCGGCTCTTCCTGATCGTCTGCGGCGTGCTCGTGCTGGCTGCCCTGCTGCTGGGCCTGGGCAAGACGCGCTACGGCGCGATGGTGCGCGCGGCGGTCGACAACCAGCGCGTGGCCGGCGGCACCGGCATCCACGTGCAGCGGCTCTTCTTCCTGACCTTCTCGCTGGGCTGCGGCCTCGCGGGCCTGGGCGGCGCGCTGAGCCTGGGCATGCTGGGGCTGGAGCCCTCGTTCCCGCTCAAATACCTCGTTTACTTCCTGATGGTGGTCTGCGTGGGCGGCGCGGGCACCGTCACGGGGCCTTTCATCGCGGCGCTGCTGGTCGGCATCGTCGACGTGGCGGGCAAGTACTACCTGCCGGAAGCCGGCGCATTTCTCATCTACGTCTTCATGATCGCCATGCTGCTGGTACGCCCGAACGGCATCGTCGCGAAGAAGGGGCTCGCATGAAAGCCCTGAACCTCTCTCCCGCGCAGCTGCGCATCGCCGAGGCCGCCTTCTGGCTCGCGCTGGCGTCGAGCTTCTTCCTGCTGCCCGACAAGCTCACGCTGATGAGCCAGGTGCTCATCTTCGGCCTGTTCGCGGTGTCGCTCGACATGGCGCTGGGCTACGCGGGCATCCTCACCGTGGGCCACGCGGCCTTCTTCGGCGCGGGCGCCTACGCGGCCGGCCTGCTCGCCAAGTACGGCTGGAGCGAGCCCTTCAGCGGCCTCGTGTTCGCACTCGCGGTGTGCGGCGCACTGGGCTATGCGCTGAGCTACCTGGTGGTGCGCGGCGCCGACCTCACGCGGCTGATGATCACCATCGGCGTGTGCGTGCTGCTCTACGAACTGGCCAACCGGCTCTCGGGCATCACCGGCGGCACCGACGGGCTGCAGGGCGTGGCCATCGCGCCGGTGCTCGGCCTCTTCGAATTCGACCTTTACGGCAAAACCGCGTTCGGCTACGCCTTCGGCGTGGTGCTCGCGATGTTCCTGCTGGTGCGGCTGGTGCTGCGCTCGCCCTTCGGCCTGGCGCTGCGCGGCATCCACGACAGCCGCAAGCGCATGACGGCCATCGGCTCGCCGGTGGAGGCGCGGCTGCGCATGGCCTACGCCTTCTCGGCGGCGGTGGCGGGCGTGGCGGGCGCGCTGCTGGCGCAGACCACGCAGTTCGTCGGCATCGAATCGATCGGCTTCAACCGTTCGGCCGAGGTGCTCATCATCCTGGTGCTCGGCGGCACGGGGCGGCTCTATGGCGGGATGATCGGCGCCATCGTCTACATGCTGGTGCACGACTGGTTCGCCGACATGAACCCGCAGTACTGGATGTTCTGGCTCGGCATCTTCCTGATCGCCGCCGTCATGCTGGGACGCGGCGGCATCATGGGGGCGCTCTCGCGCCTCGTTCGCACGGGGAAGGCGCGATGACGAACACCACGCACACCCTGCGCACGCAGGACCTCGGCGTGCGCTTCGGCGCCTTCCAGGCCGTGGCCGACGTGAACCTCTCGCTCGAACCCGGCGCGCGGCAGGCGCTGATCGGCCCCAACGGCGCCGGCAAGACCACGCTCATCAATCTGCTGACCGGCGTGCTCAAGCCCACCAGCGGCAGCATCCACATGGGCGGGACCGACATCACGCGGCTGCCCGGCGACAAGCGCGCCCGAATGGGCCTGGCGCGCACCTTCCAGATCAACACGCTCTTTCCCAGCCTCACGCCGCTGCTGTCGGTGGTGCTGGCGATCAGCGAGCGCGAAGGGTTGGGCGCCACCTGGTGGCGGCCGCTGAAAGGCTGCACCGCGGTGTTCGACGAGGCGCATGCGCTGCTTCGCACGCTGAAGCTCGACGGCCTCGCCGACGTGCCCGTGGCCGAGCTGGCCTACGGCAAGCAGCGGCTGCTCGAGATCGCGCTCGCGCTCGCGGCCAGGCCCCGCATCCTGCTGCTCGACGAACCCGCCGCCGGCGTACCGCAGGACGAGAGCGGCGAGTTGTTCGAGGCCATCTCGGCGCTGCCCGCGGACATCAGCGTGCTCTTCATCGAGCACGACATGAAGCTGGTCTTCCGCTTCGCTAGCCGCATCTCGGTGCTGGTGGGCGGACGCATCCTCACCGAGGGCACGCCTTCGGACATCGGCGCCGATCCGCGCGTGCGCGAGGTTTACCTGGGCAGCTCGCACCTCCACCACCACCCACACCCACATGCCTGAAGCACTCGCCTTCGACAACGTCACCGCCGGCTATGGCAACGCCGTGGTGCTCGACCGGCTCGATTTCTCCCTGCAGCAGGGCGAGAGCCTTGCCATCCTCGGGCGCAACGGCGTGGGCAAGACCACGCTGCTCGAGACGCTGATGGGCAACACCCGCGTGATGCAGGGCGCGATCCGCTGGCAGGGCACGGACATCGTGCGCTGGCCCTCGCACCAGCGCGTGCGCGCGGGGCTGGGCTGGGTGCCGCAGGAGCGCGAGGTGTTCCCCTCGCTCACGGTCGAAGAGAACCTCACCGTCATCTCGCGGCTCGGCGGCTGGAACCTCAAGCGCGTCTACGACTTCTTCCCGCGCCTGCGCGAGCGTCGCGGCAACTACGGCAACCAGCTGTCGGGCGGCGAGCAGCAGATGCTCGCCATCGGCCGCGCGCTCATGACCAACCCGAAGCTGCTGCTGCTCGACGAGCCCATGGAGGGCCTCGCGCCGATCATCGTGGAGGAACTGGCGACGGCGATCCGCCGGCTGTGCGAGTCGGAGGGGCTCGCGTCGATCGTGGTGGAGCAGCACCCGGTGCTCGCGCTGGAGATGACGCACAAGGCGATCGTGCTGGAGCGTGGCACCGTGGTGCACGCGGGGCTCAGTGCGGAGCTGGCGGAGGACGCGTCGCTGCTCGAGGGGCTGCTCGGGGTCGGGGTCTGAAATTCGGGAGCGGGCAGCCGGACGCAGAGGGCGCGAAGGTCGCAAAAGGAAAACCAAAAAAGTTTTCGATTTCTTCTACGACTTCTGCGTAGTTTTTGTATTCCTTCTGCGTTCGGCTGTCCGTTCCCGCTTTCGCGCCCGGCGGCCTAGCTGAGCATCTGGCCGCGGCTGCCGATGACGGCCACGTCCACGAACTGGCCGCCTTCGCGGTTGGTGCGCCCGTAGTTGATCTTCACGCCGCCCAAGTCGAAGTTCTCGATGCTCGCGAGCCCCGACATCACCGATGCGCGGGTGAGCGAGCCGCCCGCGCGGCGCATGCCCTCTGCGAGCACCGCCGCGTTCAGGTAGCCCTCCAGGCTGGTGAGCGAGAAGTCCTTGACGCCGTTGGCCACCATGTCGGCTTGGTAGCGGCGCACGATCTCGAACTTGGTCGAGTACGGCGAGGGCACCACGATCACGAAGCCCAGGCCCTTGGCCAGGTCGCCCATGGCCGACAGCGCGCTGGCCGTGATGGAGAGGCCGTAGGCCGAGCTGCTGTTGCCCGCCTCGCGCAACGCCTTCAGGAACACCGGCGCCGTGCCGGCCAGACCGACCACCACCACCTGAGGCTTGGCCTTGGCGATGGCTTCGGCGGCGGGGCCCACTTCCATGCTGGTCGTGTTGGGCGTGGTCGCGATCACCGCCGGCTCCAGCTTCGCCTTCGCCAGCGCGGCCTTGAAGGCGGCCAGCACCGACTGCCCCAGCGGATCGTTCGAATGCACGAGGCCGATGCGGCTCTGGCCCAGCACGGCGGCGGTGCTCACCAGCTTCTCGACTTCCTGGTCGTAGTTGGCGCGCACCCAGAAGGTGTTGGGCGAATTCTTCTTGCGCAGCGAGATCGTGCCGGTGATGGGCCCCACCACGGCCATGCCGGGCACCGCATCCATCACCTCGGCCGTCTGGCGCGTGCCCAGGGGGTGCACCAGCGCGAGCACGGAGCTGTCCTTTTCGAACGCCAGCGCGTTGGCCTTGGCCACGTCGGGCTTGAAGGTGTCGTCGGCCATCACGAGCTCGACCTTGGAGCCGTTGACGCCGCCAGCCTTGTTCAGCGCATTGAAGAAGGCGCTGGAGCCCTGGTACAGGCCCTGGCCGTTGGCCTTCTCGACGCTGCTGTTGTCGAAGGTCGTTCCCACGCGCAGCGGCCGGTTCTGCGCGAGCGCCGGAAAGCCGAGGCCGGCGGCGGCAGTGGCGGCGGCCAGCCCGGTCAGCGCACGCCGACGGCTGTTGGAAAGCGGCGCAATCGACTCGCGCGGCACGGGAACGGTCATGGTCGAAGTCTCCGGAAATGAATGCGTCTGTGACAAAAGTTCACACTCTTGCGAGGAATGTAACGCACCTTGCCGCGCCGGAGATGACCTTGGCTGCTACTTCATGGCCGGCTTCGGCATGGCCGCCACATAGCGTGCGTCGGTCAGGGTGCCGAGGAAGGCGCTGATCTCGTCGATCTCCTCGTCGGTCAGCGCGGGCGTGGTGCCGGGGCGACGGTTCATCGGCGTGGAGTTGACGTTGATGTTGCCCCGGTAGGCGGCGGGCACGTCGTCGAAGGTCGGCCTGCCGTGGTACCACTTCGCAGGGTCGGTGGAGCGCGTGGCATAGAACGCGACCGCGTCGCGCAGCGTGGTGAACACGCCGTTGTGCATGAAGCTCTGGCGCACCGCCACGTTGCGCAGCCCCGGCGTGCGGAAGTAGCCGCACCACTGGCTCGGCTCCGGCCAGCGCAGCTGCGCCGCGGTGCGGCACAGGCCGTTGTCGAAGCGGCGCGGATCGCGGTTGGCCGGCAGCGAGAGGTTTCGCGGCACGGCGATGGCGTCGTAGCCGAAGTCGGTGAAGAGCGAACGCTCGGGCCGGCTCGCCGTGTCCGACAGCGTGTGGCACGACATGCAGTTGCCCTTGTCGGGATTCTTGAACAGCGCGAGGCCGCGCATCTCCTGCGGGCTCAGCGGCGTGCGCTTGCGCAGGTAGTCGTCGAAGCGCGAGCTGAAGGGCGCCATCTCGTCGCTCTGCAGGTACGCCTGCAGCGCCTGGCCGATGCCCTTCACCGCCTGTTCGGGGTCGCGCAGCACGCGCGGCCCGAAGGCCAGCGACATCGCGGGAGCCAGGTCGGTGCCGCGCAGCTTGCGCAGCAGGCTCTGCGGCGAGGCGTTGTTCATCTCGTCGGGGTCGAACAGCGGGCCGCGCGCCTGCTCGGCCAGCGTATCGGCGCGGCCGTCGGCGAATAGGCCGCCGAAGGGCGAGGCGAAAGGCGCGTCGTCGTCCTGGTAGAAGTGGCGCCGCGGCACGTAGCGCACGTACAGCAGCGACGGCGCCGTGCGCGCGCTGAAGCGCCCCGGCCGGCTGCCCTGCGGCGTGCGCGGCCCGGCCAGCGAAGGCGCCTTCAGCGTCGAGGTGAAGGCGCGCAGCGGATCGTGGCAGCTCGCGCAGGAGGTGCCCTGCGGCTGCGACAGCCGCGTGTCGAAGAAGATGCGCTTGCCCAGCGCGGCCAGCGCCGGGTCGGGCCTGAAGGTGGCCTCGGTGGGATCGATGCGCGCTGAGACCTTCGGCGTGGCGCCGATGCGTTCGACGACCATGCTCGGCGGGCCGCCCGGGTTGATCTCCACGGTGGTGGCGGCGGCGGCAGCCACGCCCGGCCAGCCCAGGCAGGCGGCCGCCATCGCCAGCGCGGCACGCATCGTCACGGCGTCAGGAAGCCCGTCTTGTCGCAAGCCAGCGTGCGCCCGGTCTGCACGCAGGTGGCGAGCAGCTTGCCGGCCACGGTGTAGGCCTTGAAGGTCCAGCCCACGCCGGGCGAGGCCTTGCGCTCCATCAGCATGAAGCCGAAGCTGGCATGGTGCGTGATGCGGTCGACCGTCACGTCCGGCGCGGGCGCGGTGCCGGGAGCCAGCGGATCGGGCAGCGCCACGTCGAGGTTGTCGCCGCCGTTGCCCGACACCAGCGTCGCGGGATGGTCGGTGGCGAAGTTCAGCGCCTGGAAGTCGTGCACGTGGCCGTGCAGCGCGACGTGCACGCCGCTCGGGTAGTAGGCCTTGGGGTTGAGGTTGCTCATCACCGACTGCAGCGCGAGGTTGCCCGGCGCCGGGGTCTGGCCCGCGACCGGCGCGAAGGCCAGGATCGGGTGGTGGTTGGTGAACATCGTGGTCGTGATGCCAGGCTTGGCGGCCAGCGTCGCGACGGTCTGGAACTGCTTCTGGTAGGCGATGAACTGCGGATCGTTCGTCGCCAGCGCCGCCTTGCCGGCCTTGGCCGAGTCGAACACGATGATCTGCGAGCCGGTGCCCAGCTGCACCGCGTATGGCTCGGAATAGTTGCCGGTGCTGTCGTTGGCCGGGTCGTTGCACGAGCGCTTGTCGGAGTACGGGCGCGGATCGAGGAAGCGGATCCAGCCCTGGCCGCCGCGCGCGCATTCCTCGTGGTTGCCGCGCACCACGATCCACGGCGCCTTGGCCAGCAGCGGCGCGGCCGGCTTGAAGAAGTCGGCCTGCCAGGTGTCCCAGCCATAGCCCCAGGGGCTGTCCTTGCAGCCGGCGATGTCGTCGGGGCAGGCGTTCTCGCGGTAGTGGTAGTCGCCGATGTGCAGCACCAGGTCGGGGTTGAAGCCCGCGCCGGTGGCCGCGAGCGGCGCGAAGGGCCACACGGTGCTGTCGTTGCAGGGCTGGTAGGCCTGGTCGGCCTTCTTCAGGCGGCAGCCGGTGTCGGCCAGCACCAGAACACGTTGCGGCTCGGCCTTGGGCATCGGCAGCGTGCGGCTGCCGATGGCGGCCTGCTTCGCGTCGGCCGGCAGCGTGGTCTCGCAGGCCGAGACGGGAAAGGCGGAAGGCTTCGAATCGGCCGGGTCGCTGGCCGTGGTGCGCAGCGCCATGGTGCCGGCGCCCACGCGCAGGGTCATGCGCGTGACCTTGCCGTCGATCGTGATCTGCGGGCACACGGCGTTGGCGTCGGCCGTCGTGTCGGCCGACGGTGCGGCGTAGCTGGTGATGGCGCGCGCGATGGCCGCGTTGTTGTCGCCGATCTCCACCCAGGTGGCCTGCAGGTTGGCGTCGGCCGAGGCGGCGTCGGGTTGCGGGGCGGGAGCCGGCGCTGGGGCCGGAGCGGGTGCCGGGGCCGCCGGCGGCCCCAGGACGATCGACTGGTTGTTGCCGCCGCCGTTGCAGCCCTGCAGCAGGATGGCGGTGCAGGCCAGGCCGGCCAGCCAGCGCAGGTCGCGCATGGCGCGCGGCGCGGGGGCCGCGGTGAGTGTGGTGCGCATCTGGGAATCCCTCTGGTTGTTGTGTCGTGGGACGCCGCAATCTAGAGGGCCAGTGTGCAAGCCGTATTACATGGCCGCAGGCGCGCCGCGGGCGCGCATCGACGAAGGAACCGCTACAGCAGCTCTTCGCCCACGATCGGCAGCAGCAGCCAGTTCTTGAAGCGCAGCCAGAGGAATTCGCCGGGCTCGTCCTCGTGGACGATGTCGCCGCCGGCGTCGTCGTACTCCAGCCACTGCACGCGCCGGCCGTTGGGCGCGAGCCGCAGCCGGTAGCCGAGGTTCACGCGCTCGCCGCTCATGAGCCTGTCGTAGTCCTTCACCAGCTCGGGGCTGTCGATGACCAGCCCCATCTCGGTATTGACCGCGGCCGAGCGGTGGTCGAGATTCATCGAGCCGATGAAGAAGCGCTCATCGTCGACGATCGCCAGCTTGGCGTGCAGCCGGCTGATCGACTTGCCGAAGTCGCCGAAACGCCCCGACTTGCCGGTGAGCGTGGGCGCGATCTCGTAGATGGTGACGCCGATCTTCAGCATGTCGGCGCGGTAGCGCTCGTAGCCCGCATAGGCCAGGGGCTCGTCGGTGGCGCCCAGCGAGTTCGTCACCACCGTGATGCGCCCGCCGCGCTCGATGGCCTTCTTCATCATCGCCATGCCGCGCGCACCCGGGATGAAGTACGGCGAGCCGATCTTCACCTCGCGCCTGGCCGAATTGATGACGCTCAGCGCCCCCTCGGTCACGCTGCCCTCATAGGCGGCCTCGGCCTTGCGCGTGATCTTCTCGGGGTCGTCCACGAACAGCGTCGACGGTGCCCAGTAGCGCTCGACGTTGCCGGCGATGAGCTGCTGCCCCACCGGCGACTTGTCGAGCACGTCGCGCTGGTGCATGGCCACGTCGGGCACCGCGGTGCGCGCGATCTCGTCGAAGCGCTTCTGCGCCTGCGCAACGGGCATGCGCAGCGGCGCGATCTGCTCGATGGGGCGCACGTGCTCGCTGTTCCAGTAGCGGTCGAAGCCCTCGGACATCTGGCGCACCACCGGGCCGCTGGACAGCACGTCCATGTCGATGAAGTTCGCCGCCGTGCTGCGCATGAAGTATTCGTTGGCGATGTTGCGGCCGCCCGAGACCGCGAAGCTGTTGTCGGCCACCAGCAGCTTGTTGTGCATGCGGTGGTTGATGCGGCCGAAATCGGTCAGCGAGAACAGCAGCCGCGTGGCCAGCGAACTCGCGCGCGACGGCAGCGGGTTGAACAGCCGCACCTCGATGTTCGGGAAGGCCGACAGCGTGCTGAACACCTCGTCCTCGCCGCCCGTGTAGAGGTCGTCCACCAGCAGCCGCACGCGCACGCCGCGCGCCGCGGCCTCGCGCAGCTCCTTGAGGAACAGCAGGCCGACGTCGTCCTTCTGGATCAGGTAGTACTGCACGTCGAGCGACTTCTCGGCATGCCGCGCGAGCGAGATGCGCGCGTCGAAGGCGAAGGCGGCCTCCGGCAGCAGCCGGAAGCCCGAAAGCGAGGTCGAGCCGCCCGGCGTGCCCTTGGCCGCCAGCTGCCCCAGTTCTGTCTGCGACACGTCGGTGACAGCCGTGACCACCGGGCGCGGCTGCGGCGGCGGCAGGCTCGCGCAACCCGCCAGCCAGAGGGCGGCGGCGCCCAGGACGAGAGCGGCGAATCGGCGGACGGTGGAGGCGCGCATGGGCCGAACTGTAGCTCGCGGCGAGCCCGGATGGCGGGCCTATCATCGAAGCGAAACAAAAGGAAAAGAAGCGTGCTCAACGGCTTGTGGCTGGGTTTCTTCGGGGTGGCGACGGTGGCGGCGCTGGTGCGCTGGCTGGCCGGGGGCGACCCGACCGTGTTCGCGGCGCTGGTCGAAAGCCTGTTCGCGATGGCGCGGCTGGCGGTCGAGGTGATGGTGCTGCTGTTCGGCACGCTCACGCTGTGGCTGGGCTTCCTGCGCATCGCCGAGGCGGCGGGGCTGGTGGGCTGGCTCGCGCGGCTGCTGGGGCCGCTCTTCCGGCGGCTCATGCCGGGCGTGCCGGCGGGGCATCCGGCCCTCGGGCTCATCACCATGAACTTCGCGGCCAACGCGCTGGGGCTGGACAACGCCGCCACGCCCATCGGCCTGAAGGCGATGCGCGAGCTGCAGCGGCTGAACCCCGACCCGGTGACGGCCACCAACGCGCAGATCCTCTTTTTGGTGCTCAACGCCTCGTCGCTGACGCTGCTGCCGGTCACCATCTTCATGTACCGCGCGCAGCAGGGCGCGGGCGACCCGACGCTGGTGTTCCTGCCTATCCTGCTGGCCACCAGCGCCTCCACGCTGGTCGGGCTGCTGTCGGTGGCGGTGGCGCAGCGCCTGCGGCTGTGGGACCCGGTGGTGCTGGCCTACCTGGTGCCGGGCGCGCTGCTGCTGGGCGGATTCATGGCCCTGCTGGGCACGCTGTCGGCGACGGCCATCGCCTCGCTGTCGTCGCTGCTGGGCAATCTGACGCTGTTCGGCGTGATCGTCGTGTTCCTGCTGGCGGGCGCCATCCGCCGCATCAAGGTGTACGAATGCTTCATCGAGGGCGCGAAGGAAGGCTTCGACATCGCGAAGAACCTGTTGCCCTACCTGGTGGCGATGCTGTGCGCCATCGGCGTGCTGCGCGCCTCGGGCGCGCTCGACTTCGCGCTCGGCGGCCTGCGCTGGCTGGTGACCGCGGCGGGGCTCGACGCGCGTTTCGTCGACGCCATGCCCACCGCGCTGGTCAAGCCCTTCTCGGGCAGCGCGGCGCGCGCGATGCTGATCGAGACCATGAAGAGCCGCGGCGTCGACAGCTTCCCCGCGCTGGTGGCCGCCACCATCCAGGGCAGCACCGAGACCACCTTCTACGTGCTGGCGGTGTACTTCGGCGCGGTGGGCATCCAGCGCACGCGGCATGCGGTGTCGTGCGCGCTGCTGGCCGAGCTGGCGGGCGTGGTGGCCGCCATCGCTGTCTGCTATTGGTTCTTCGGCTGAGCGCGGGGCTCGACGACCGGGAACATCGGCTCGAAGGTATCGAGCATCGACATCAGTTCCGCCAGCTTCGTGCGGTCGCCGTCGATCTTCACCTTGCCCGCGAGCACCGCCGCCGGGAAGCTGGTTTCCTTCAGTGTGATCGCGTCCAGCGTGGCGCGGCTCAGCGTCACGGTGGCGTCGGCATCCGGCTGCTGCCCGGCGATGTGCGTGAGCGCGGAGTTCTCCAGCGTCAGCACGAACTGCTGGTTCGAATCGGTGAAGTTCCAGTTGATGGCCATCTTCCTGCCCTCGGCCCTGGCCGCGTTCAGCCGCACGCCGAGGAAGTCGAAGAACAGGTCGTTGCTCACGGCCTTGAGCGAATCAGCGTTGGCGCTGTTGCCGCCCGCGATCTTCGGCACGCCGTTGCGCAGCTCCATCGCGCCCACCAAATACGCGCTGCGCCAGGTGCCGGCCTCCGACTGGTAGCCCATCTGCTCCAGGGCGTCGGCGCCCAGTTCGCGGGCCGCGCGGTTGGCGGGGTCGGCGTACACCACCTGGCTCATCGCGCTGGCCACCCAGCGGAACTCGCCCTTACTGAAATCTTCGCGGGCGCGCGCCAGCACCGCGTCGGCGCCGCCCATGTACTCGACCGTCTTCTTCGCATAGGCCACAGGCGGCAGCGGGTTCAGGTTGGCGGGGTTGGCGTCGTACCAGCCCAGGTACTTCTGGTAGACGGCCTTGGCGTTGTGCCGCAGCGTGCCGTAGTAGCCGCGCGCCGACCATTCCTGCTCCAGGCTCGCGGGCATGCGCAGCGTCTCGGCGATGTCGGCCGCGGTGTAGCCCTGGTTGAGCAGGCGCAGCGACTGGTCGTTGATGAACTTGTACATGTCGCGCTGCTTCTTCAGCAGGTCGACGATGCGGTCCTGCCCGAAGGTGGGCCAGTGGTGCTGGGCGATCAGCACCTCGGCCTTGCCGCCGAAGGCCATGCGCGCCTCGTCGATGTACTTCGACCACAGGTTGCCGTCGCGCACCTCCGCGCCGCGGATGGTGTAGAGGTTGTGCATGTTGTGCGTCACGTCCTCCGCCATGTTGAGCACGCGGAACTGCGGCAGGTACATGAGCATTTCCGACGGCGCCTCGGAGCCCGGCACCAGCCTGAAGACGAACTGCACGCCGTCGATGGTGCGCTCCTCCGTTGGCTTGTCGATGGTGGACGTAGGCGCGATCAGCGACATGGTGCCGCGCGCCAGCGCCTTGCCCAGGCCGGTGTCCACCTGCCCGCGCGGGCCCGGCGGCAGCAGCGTGCCGAACTGGTACTGCGAGCGCCGGCTCATCGCGTTGCCCGCGAGGATGTTCTCGGCCACCGCCGTTTCCATGAAGCCCGAGGGCGCGAGCACCTGCACGCGGCCGGCCTTCACGTCGGCCTCGTCGATCACGCCCTTCACGCCGCCGAAGTGGTCGGCATGGCCGTGCGTGTAGATCACCGTTCCCACCGGCTTGCGCGGACGGTGCTGGTAGTAGAGCTCCAGCGCGGCGCGCGCGGTCTCGGCGGCCAGCAGCGGATCGATGACGATCAGCGAGCTGTCGCCTTCGACGATGGTCATGTTCGCGAGATCGAAGCCCCGCACCTGGTAGACGCGATCGGTCACCTTGAAGAGCCCGTGGATCGCGTTGAGCTGCGCCTGGCGCCACAGGCTCGGATTGACGGTGTCGGCCGGGGCCCCGGCCTTGAGGAAGTCGTAGGGCTTCATGTTCCACACCGGGCGCGCGCCGGAGCCCGGCACCAGCGCGTCGGGCACGGTGCCGACGAAGCCGTGCATCGCGTCCTCGAAGTCCTGCCGGTTGGCAAAGGGCAGCGTCTTCGCCATCTCGGCGTTGGCCTGCAGCGTGGAGGGCTCGGGCGCCTTGGGCGCGGTCTGCGCAAAGGAGGCCGACGGCGCGCCCAGCGCGCATGCAAGGGCGACGAGCGCAACGGAAAAGGAAGAAGGAGCGGGCAAGGAAGATTTCATCCGGCAATGATGCGAAGCGCCAGAACCATTGGCAAATGCAAAATATGTGCTTCCTTTTGAAGCAAAACGCAAAATGCAGCTGCGCCAGCTCCAGCATCTCGTCGCCCTCGCCGACCAGGGCAGCTTCGGCCGCGCGGCCCAGGCGGTGCATCTCTCGCAGCCGGCGCTTTCGCGCAGCATCGAGAACCTCGAAGAGAACCTGCAGGCGCGCCTGGTCGACCGCGCCTACGGCAGCGTGCGCTTCACCCAGGCCGGCGAACTGGTGCTGGCGCGCGCCCGCGAGCTGCTGGCCGACGCGCAGCAGATCGCGCGTGACGTGTTGCAGCTCGAAGGCCTTGCCATCGGCAGCCTCGCGGTCGGCTTCGGCCCCTTCGCCGCCGGCACGCTGGGCCGCGCGGCGCTGTCGCTCATGACGCAGCGCCACCCGCAGCTGCAGATGCGCATGGAAGTGGCCGATACCGCCACCCTCTGCGAGCGCCTGCACCGCCGCGAGCTCGATCTGTTCGTCGCCGACACGCGAGACCTGACGAAGCTTCAGCCCGGGCTGAAGCTCTCACGGCTGCCCAACCTGCCGGTGTCTTTCTTCGTGCGAGCGAAGCACCCGCTGCTGAAGCTCAAGCCCCAGCTGACGACGCTCGAGAAGCTCATGGCGTATCCCGTCGCGGGCCCGCGCCTGCCGGCGGAGGTGGCGCAGCAGTTCGACCGGGCCGCTCCGCGCGGCGACCGCGGCGTGTTCAACGTGACCTGCGACGACGCCGGCACGCTGCGGCACCTGGCGCTCACCGCCGACGCGGTGATCCTCGCGCCGGTCGCCCCCGTGCCGGGCCACGACACCGACACCCTTGTTCCCCTGCCGGTGGCGGGCCTGGAGCGCATGCAGACGCACTACAGCCTCGTCACGCTGGCGGCGCGCACGCCTTCGCCGGCGGCCGCCGTCTATACCCGGCTGGTCGACGAGTTGATGGACCCGCTCGGGCAGGCCGGCGGGCACTGAGCCAAAATGGCCCTCCGCCTTCAAGCCTTTGCGTCTTTTTTCAGTGACCACTCCCCGCCGGGCCCAGCCGCCCTCCTTTTCGTCCGACGAGTTCCGTGAAGCCCTCGGCATGTTCGCCACCGGCGTCACCGTCGTGACCGCGCGCGCGGCGAACGGCACGCTGGTCGGCCTCACTGCCAACTCCTTCAACTCGGTGTCGCTGACGCCGCCGCTGGTGCTGTGGAGCCTGTCGCGCGCGGCCGGCTCGATGCCCGCGCTCAGCGCCGGCTCGCACTACACGGTGAACATCCTCGCGGCCAACCAGAAGGCGCTGGCCGAGCGCTTCGCCACCAAGAACATCGACCGCTGGGCCGACGTGGCCTTCACCGAGGGCCTGGGCGGCGCGCCGGTGCTCGTGGGCGCGGCGGCCAGCTTCGAGTGCTTCAACCGCAGCCGCTACGACGAAGGCGACCACGTGATCTTCGTCGGCGAGGTGGAGCGCTGCTCGCACGACGCGGGCGCATCG
Source organism: Variovorax sp. 278MFTsu5.1 (assembly GCF_048305045.1). Classification (NCBI taxonomy): domain Bacteria; kingdom Pseudomonadati; phylum Pseudomonadota; class Betaproteobacteria; order Burkholderiales; family Comamonadaceae; genus Variovorax; species Variovorax sp. 278MFTsu5.1. The sequence continues at coordinate 228,093 of NZ_CP157622.1, read as the reverse complement.
CCGCTGCTCTTCCACGGCGGTCGCTTCTACACAGAGCATCCCTTGTGACTCATCGTCCTGCGCTCCTGCTTGTCCTGCTGCTCGCCGCGCAGGCCGGCACGGCGCAGGAAGCGAACGGGCCGGTCAAGCAGAACTGGTTCGACGACCCGTTCTTCCAGCTCTCCTCGGGCCTGCCGGCCTGCGCCGTGCCCGAGGGCCCGTTCTACACGGCGCAAGAGCGTCGCCTGCAGACCCATTCGAGGCTGGAGCGCGGCACCACCTGCTGGCTGGCCGGCAAGTGCGCCGACAGCAACGCCTACCGCTACGACAAGCCGCTCGCACCCAAGGTGCGCGCCGCGCTGCTGGCCGTGCCGGGGGTGAAGAAAAGCAGCGTCTGGGTCATCATCCAGCGCCGCTGGGTGTACCTGCAGGGCTGCGTGCCGGACGCGGCGCTCGCCAGGAAGCTGGAGCGCGCCGCGCGCGCGGTGGCCGACGTGGAAACCGTGGTGCCCGACCTGATGACGGGCACGCGGGGCAAGCCGCCCTATCCGGTGGCCCCGCCGAGATAGAGGCCGGGAAGCCTTGCGCGCACGCCGAACACGCCGCCGCGATACGATCATCGGATGAATCCGGCGGCTCCTCGCCGCGAACGACCCGATCCGAATGATCCAGCGCAAGACCCACCTCGACGGCCTCGCCATCGGCCTGCTCATCGCCTGCTGTGCCTTCTGGGGCCTGCAGCAGATCCTCATCAAGACCACCGTGGCGGAGGTGCCGCCGATGTGGCAGGCCTCGATCCGCATGGTCGGCGCCACTGTGCTGCTGTGGCTGTGGTGCGTGTGGCGGCGCGTGCCGCTCTTCGAGCGCGACGGCACGCTGTGGCCCGGGCTTCTGGCGGGCATGCTGTTCGCGGGCGAGTTCGCCGGCATCTACCTGGGGCTGCAGCACACCAGCGCATCGCGGCTCACGGTGTTCCTCTACACCGCGCCGTTCTGGGTCTCGCTGCTGCTGCCACGCTGGGTGCCGGCCGAGCGGCTGCGCGGCTTCCAGTGGCTGGGGCTCTTCATCGCGTTCTCGGGCGTGGTGCTGGCCTTCAGCGAGGGCTTCGCCCACATGAGCTCGTCGCAGCTCATCGGCGACGGCATGGCGCTGGCGGCCGGCATGCTCTGGGGCCTGACCACGCTCACGCTGCGCACCACGCGCCTGGCCACGGCCAGCGCCGAGAAGACGCTGTTCTACCAGGTGGCGGTCACCGCGGCGATGTGCCCGGTGCTGTCGCTGGTGCTCGGCGAGCACTGGAGCTTCTCGTACTCGGCCTGGGCCTGGACCTCCATCGGGCTGCAGACGGTGGTCGGCGCCTTCGCCAGCTATCTCGCATGGATGTGGTTGCTGCGGCACTACCCCGCCACGCAGATGTCGTCCTTCACCTTTCTCACGCCGCTCTTCGCGCTGGTGTTCGGCGTGGCGCTGCTGAAGGAGCCGCTCACTGCGCAACTGATCGTGGCGCTCATCGGCGTGGCGCTGGGCATCGTGCTGGTGAACCGGCGGCCTGCGGTACAACGCAGCGCATGAGCAGCAACATCACCCGATTCCAGCCCGTCCTCGACGAGATCGTCGCCACGCTGCGCCCGCAGCTCGGCCAGGGCGGCAAGGTCGCCAGCTACATTCCGGCGCTCGCGCGCGTCGATGCCCGGCAGTTCGGCATCGCGCTGCGCACCTGCGAGGGCGAGGAAGCCGGCGCGGGCGACTTCGAGACGCCCTTCTCCATCCAGAGCGTTTCCAAGCTCTTCACGCTCACGCTCGCCATGCAGCGCATGGGCGACGCGCTGTGGGAGCGCATCGGCCGCGAGCCCTCGGGCAACCCGTTCAACTCGCTGGTGCAGCTGGAAAACGAACAGGGCAAGCCGCGCAATCCCTTCATCAATGCCGGCGCCATCGCGGTGGCCGACCGGCTGGTGAGCCAGGCCAAAGCCAGCGGCGGCAGCGCCAAGGCCGACATCCTCGCGCTCATGCGCAGCCTGGGCGGCGAGCCCATCGCCTTCGACGACGAAGTGGCGCAATCGGAGGCCGACACCGGCTTTCGCAACATCGCGCTGGCCAACTTCATGAAGAGCTTCGGCAAGATCGACAACGACGTCGAGACCGTGCTGGACACCTACTTCCACCAGTGCGCGCTGCGCATGAGCTGCCGCCAGCTGGCGCGCGCCGCCGCCTTCCTGTGCCGCGACGGGGCACACCCCATCGACGGCGAGCCCGAGGTCACGGGCGAGCGGCAGACGCGCCGCATCAACGCGCTGATGCTCACCTGCGGCACCTACGACGCGGCGGGCGACGTGGCCTTCTCCATCGGCCTGCCCTGCAAGAGCGGCGTAGGCGGCGGCATCGTCGCGGTGGTGCCCGACAGGCTCACGCTGTGCGTGTGGTCGCCCGCGCTCGACGCCACCGGCAATTCGCTGCTGGGCATGAAGGCGCTCGAAATGTTCGTGGCGCGCACGGGGCTCTCGGTTTTCTGAACCTGCCTCAGGCGGCGGCAGCCACCGGCGCTGCGGCCAGGCAGCCCATGCCGTCCAGCGCCGTCTCCACGGCCTCTTCGAGCGGCGTATGCGGCTCGCGGCCGAGAAAGGCCACCAGCTTCGCGTTGTCCATCGCCACGGGCGTGCGCCACAGGTAGCGCATCTCGCGCAGTTCCCGGAAGGTCACGACGAAGGGCGAGGCCAGCGCCAGCAGCCACCACGGAAAGGCCGACACGCGGACCTTCGCGCCGGAGCGCCGCACCACCACCTTGCGGATGGCCTCGCTCATGCGCGTGCCGTCCGAATCCCAGTGGCCTGCCATGTGGAAGCGCGCGAAGGGCTCCAGCCTGTCGCGCCGCGCGAGCAGCTCGACCATGGTGCGCGCCACGTCCGGCAGGTAAGACCACTGGTGGCCTACACCGGGGCTGCCGGGCTGGCTCACGGCCCGCACGGGCTGGCCCGCCTTCACCAGGCCCTGCGAGAACCAGTTGTTGCCGGCCTTCGGCCCGAAGAAATCGCCAGCGCGCACGATCAGCACGCGCGCGCCCTGCCGGCTGGCCTCCTCGAGGCGCCGCTCCAGCTCGACGCGAATCGCGCCCTTGCTGGTGAGCGGATGCTGCGGCGAATCCTCCGCGAGCAGCGGAAAGGCATCGGGACCGAAGTTGTAGACCGTGCCCGGCAGCACGATGGTCGCGCCCTCGGCCTTGGCTGCGGCGATGGTTCTGTCGAGCATCGGCAGCACCAGCTCCGACCAGCCGCGATAGCCCGGCGGGTTGACCGCATGCACGATGACCGAGCAGCCCTTCGCGGCGCGGCGCACCGATTGCTCGTCCATCGCGTCGCCCGCCAGCCAGGTGATTCCGTCGCTCTTTCCCTCTGTTGCGCCGCGCTTGAGCGCCCGCACATCCCAGCCCGCATCGCGCAGCTGGCGGGCCACCTCGCCGCCGATGCCGCCCGTTGCGCCGAGAACCAGAACCTTGTCGTTGCGTGCCGTTTCGTGTGCCATGAAATGCTCCAGAACAGTTGTCGATGGAAGAATTCTGGTTTCGACGGGGTTGCATTGGAATTGCCGAACATTAGCCATCGGCCATACATTTATGCATGACCTGGAACATCGGCTGGGAGCTTTACCGCTCCTTCCTCGGCGTGCTGCGCGAGGGCTCCCTGTCGGGCGCGGCGCGCGCGCTCGGCATCACCCAACCCACGGCGGGCCGCCACGTGGCCGCGCTCGAAGAGGCGCTGGGTGTAGTGCTCTTCACACGCTCGCAGACCGGCCTGCTGCCCACCGAGGTCGCGCTGGCGCTGCGTACGCACGCGGAGGCCATGGAGAGCATCGCGGCCTCGATGGAGCGCGCCGCCACCAGCCAGGGCGAAGGCGTGCGCGGCGTGGTACGCGTATCGGCCAGCGAGGTGGTGGGCACGGAGGTGCTGCCGCCCATCATCACGCAGCTGCGCGAGGCGCATCCGGCGCTGAAGGTCGAGCTGGTGTCGACCAACCGCGTGCAGGACCTGCTCAGGCGCGAGGCCGACATCGCGGTGCGCATGGTGCGGCCCCGGCAGGAGCAGCTGGTCGCGCGCCGCATCGGCAACATCGAGCTGGGCTTTCACGCGCATCGCGACTACATCGCGCGTCACGGCACGCCGCGCAACCTCGACGACCTGCCGACGCACGCCGTCATCGGCTATGACCAGCCGCCGGCCTTCGTGCGCGCGGCGGGAAAGTCGATCAGGAACTTCACGCGTGACACCTTCTCGCTGCGCGCCGACAGCGACCTCGCCCAGCTCGCGCTGATCCGCGCGGGCGCGGGCATCGGCGTCTGCCAGGTGGGTCTCGCGAAGCGCGACCCCGCGCTGGTGCGGCTGATGCCGCGCGCCTTCTCGCTGAAGCTGGACACCTGGGTCACGATGCACGAAGACCTGCGCAACAGCCCGCGCTGCCGCGTGGCCTTCGACGCGCTGGTCGAGGGGCTCTCGCGCTACGTGGGCAACGCCGAAGCGGATACGGCACAGGCGAAAATGCCACGCGCCAGACAGCAAGCATCCGAATGACCGATACGACCACAGACTCCGACACCCTCCCCCTGCAGGAAGACCGCCTCTGGCGCGACGACCGCTGGACCGCACGCATCATCAAGAACGAGGAAGACGACGGCTGGGCCGTCGAGATGACCCGCCACGGCGACCCCGAGCCCGCCCTCGTCGGCCCCTGGACCATGGGCCGCGACAAGAAGAACCCGAAGCCGCTCGACGCGCCCGCCTTCTCCACGCTGGTGAAGACCGCCGCCGAAGTCATCCGCCGCCACGAGCAGCAGCTGCACGCCAGCCTCAACAGGAGCGTGACCGTCACCGCGCGCGACGACCGGCGCGTGCGCGTCGCGCTGGCCATCGTGCCCGACGAGGACAACCCCACGGCCACGCTCTCCGCATACGACGATGCCGACGACAGCGAACTCGCCAGCGTGAGCGTGTCGCCTGCGTTCAGGCTCACGGCGAGCAGCGCGAGCGCGTGGATCGAGTCCGGCTACGCGCGCCCGCGCTGAGCGCGAATAACACAGGCGCCGCGTTTTCGCCAATTAGCGAAACAGCGTATGTTCATGCCGGGGTGAGTTGAGAAGAATCCGCCCCAACGAGCAATCGTTACCAGTCAAGTCATACGACACCCGCTGCCAGTGCTGCCAGCGAGGCGTCGGGCAATAAAGCCCGAATCGGTTTAACCACCGGTTCGGGCTTTTTTGTTTTCTCGGCCGCAAGAGTGCTTTTTCGAAACGGATGCGCCGCATCCTGTGGCGGAGCCTTGCCTGGAGAAAACGCACTGGCAGCAGAACGCCCGTTTGCAGGGCCGCGCCGCGGGAGGAGACACCCAACGCGCGGTTCCGAAGGTCGGATCTTCCTCATGACTCGCACAACCACAAAGGAATTTGACATGACGAACGCTTTCACCCGCCGCCAGATCGTGAAGACAGGCGGCTCGATGATCGTGCTGGGCGCAGCCGGCGGCGCGGCCAGCATCGCCTCGGCGCAGGATGGCGGCAGCGTGAAGCTCGGGCTGCTGCATTCGCTCTCGGGCACCATCGCAATCGCCGAGGCCTCGCTGGTCGACGCCGAGAAGCTGGCCATCGAGGAGATCAACGCGGCGGGCGGCGTGATGGGCAAGAAGATCGAAGCCGTTGTGGAAGACGGCGCGAGCGAGAACCCGGTGTTCGCCGAGAAGGCGCGCAAGCTGCTGGAGCGCGACAAAGTCGCGGCCATCATCGGCTGCTACACCTCGGCCTCGCGCAAGGCACTTCTGCCGGTGCTCAACCAGGCCAAGGGGCTGCTGTTCTACCCGACCTACTACGAGGGCCAGGAGCAGGACAAGCGCGTGTTCTACCCCTCGCAGGAAGCCACGCAGTCGGTGATCGCGGCGGTCGAGTGGATGGCGCGCGAGAAGGGCAAGAGCTTCTTCCTCGTGGGCTCCGACTACATCTACCCGCGCACCTGCAACAAGATCGCCAAGCCCGCCATCGCCAAGGCCGGCGGCAAGGTGCTCGGCGAGGAGTACGCGCCGCTGGGCCACACCGAGTTCTCCTCGATCATCAACAAGATCAAGGCCGCCAAGCCCGACTGCATCTACAGCACCGTGGTGGGCGGCTCCAACGTGGCGTTCTACAAGCAGCTGCGCGCGGCGGGGCTCGATGGCGCCAAGCAGGTGCTGCTGTCGACCGTGGTGTCGGAGAACGAGATCGACGGCATCGGTAAGGACAACGCCGCGGGCTACTACGCCTGCATGGGCTACTTCCAGAGCATCAAGTCGCCGGCCAACGAGAAGTTCGTGAAGGCCTTCAAGGCGAAGTACGGGCAGGACCGCGTGATCGGCGACCCGATGGAGGTGGCCTACAACAGCGTGTACCTCTGGAAGCTGGCGGTGGAGAAGGCCAAGTCCTTCGACGTCGACAAGGTCACTGCCGCCGCCGCCGGCGTGGAGATCGAGGCGCCCGAAGGCACGGTGCGCGTGCACGCCACCAACCACCACGTGTGGAAGAAGGTGCGCGTGGGCCGCGCGCGGCCCGACGGGCAGTTCGACATCGTGTGGGAATCGCCCCAGCTCGTCGAGCCCAACCCCTTCCCGAAGGTCTGAGCGCGATGAACTTCGACATCGCGGTAATGCAGGTGTTCAACGGCGTGAGCCTGTTCACCATCCTGCTGCTGATGGCGATCGGGCTGGCCATCGTGTTCGGCCTGATGGGCGTCATCAACATGGCGCACGGCGAACTCATGGCCCTCGGCGCCTACATGACCTACCTGGCGGCGCGCTTCTTCGAGCACTTCGCGCCGGGCCTCATGGACCTGTACCTGTTCGCCGCGATTCCGTTCGCGTTCGCCGTGACCTTCGCGTTCGGCTACCTGCTGGAGCGCGGCTTTATCCGCTTCTTCTACGACCGGCCGCTGGACACCCTGCTCGCCACCTGGGGCCTGAGCCTGATGCTGCAGCAGGCCTACCGCTCGATCTTCGGCGCGCAGGAGGTGAGCGTGCCGCTGGCCTCCTGGCTCGCAGGAGCGTGGGAGCCGACGGCGGGCATCCAGCTGCCGCTGAACCGCATCTTCATCGTGGGGCTCACCGCGCTGGTGGCGACCGGCGTGTACCTGCTGCTGTACCGCACGCCCTGGGGACTCAAGGTGCGCGCGGTGACACAGAACCGCGCCATTGCGGGCGCGGTGGGCATCGACACGCACCGTGTCGACGCCATGACCTTCGCGCTGGGCTCCGGCCTCGCGGGCATCGCGGGCTCGGTGTTCACCATGATCGGCTCGACCAACCCGGGCACGGGGCAGCTCTACATCGTCGACTCGTTCATCGTGGTGGTGTTCGGCGGCGTGCAGAGCCTGGTGGGCACCGCGCTCTCGGGCTTCTCGATCGCGCAGTCCCAGACCTGGCTCGAGTACCTGATGAGCGGCTCGATGGCCAAGGCGACGATCCTGCTGCTGGTGATCGTGGTGCTGTACTTCCGCCCCAACGGGCTGTTCGCGATCCGTTCGAGGAGCTGAGCATGCTGTCCAAGCTCTCTCCCCAACGCAGGAGCGACATCGGCTCGATGGCCGCCGTCCTCGTTCTGCTGGCCCTGGTGCTGCCGCTCGCGCTCGACGCCTTCCGCCTGAACCTCGTGGGCAAGTACCTGTCTTTCGCCTTCGTGGCCGTCGGCGTGGTGCTCACCTGGGGCTACGGCGGCGTGCTGAGCCTGGGCCAGGGCATGTTCTTCGGCCTGGGCGGCTACATGATGGCCATGTTCCTCAAGCTCGAAGCTTCGGCGCCCGAGCTGCCCGACTTCATGGTCTGGAGCAGCGTGGAGCAGCTGCCCGCGTGGTGGCAGCCCTTCCACTCGCTGGGCTGGACCGTGGCGGGCATCCTCGTGGTGCCGGCGGTGCTGGCCTACGTGTTCTCGTACGCGATCTTCAAGCGGCGCGTGAGCGGCGTGTATTTCGCGATCGTCACGCTGTCGCTGGCGCTCACGCTCACCGTGGTGGTCATCGGCCAGCAGGGCGACACCGGCGGCGCCAACGGCATCACCGACTTCCGCACGCTGCTGGGCCTGGACATCGCAAGCGACGAGGCCAAGCGCACGATCTATTTCGTGGAAGTGCTGGCCATCGCGCTGGTGATGGCGCTGTCGCTGCTCGTCGTGCGCAGCCGCTTCGGCAAGATCCTCATCGCCATCCGCGACCGCGAAGACCGTGTGCGCTTCAGCGGCTACAACACGGCACACATGAAGGCCTTCGTGTTCGCGGTGGCCGCGGTGCTGTCGTCGATCGGCGGGGCCTTCTACAGCCTGCAGGTGGGCCTGATCGCGCCGGGCGTGATCGGCGTGGTGGCATCGGTGGAGATGGTGATCTACGCGGCGGTCGGCGGGCGGTTGTCGATTCCGGGCGCGGTCGTCGGCGCACTGCTGATCGGCTTTCTCAAGTCGTACCTGTCCGAGACCTTTCCCGAGGGCTGGCTGTACTTCCTCGGTGCCGTGTTCATCCTCGTGGTCTGGGCCATGCCCAACGGCCTCGCGGGGCTGGGCGGGAAGCTGCTGCGCCGTCGCGGCGCGGAGGCGGCGCCATGAACGCGACGATGACGATGCCCAATGCCAACTCCAGTGGCGGCTTGCCGCGCGCCGCTTCGGCGGTGCCGCCCTCCAGCGAGCAGATCCTGCGCGTGGAAGACCTCACCGTGTCCTTCGACGGCTTCAAGGCGGTGGACGGCCTGAGCCTCGCGGTGGAGCGCAACGAGCTGCGCGTGATCATCGGCCCCAACGGCGCGGGCAAGACCACGCTGCTGGACATGGTGTGCGGCAAGACCAAGCCGAGCTCGGGCCGCGTGCTCTTCAACGGCGCAGACCTCGGGCGCATGAACGAGCACGAGATCGTGCGCGCCGGCGTGGGCCGCAAGTTCCAGACGCCCTCGGTCTACGAAGACCTCACGGTACTGGAGAACTTCGAGATCTCGCTGCCGCGCATGCACGGCCTGCTGCAGTCGCTGACATTCCGCCGCACGGCCGCGCTGCGCGAGCGCATCGATGCGATGGCGGCCGACGTGTTCCTGCTCGACCAGCTCGACCGCCGCGCGGGCCAGCTCAGCCACGGCCAGAAGCAGTGGCTGGAGATCGGCATGCTGCTGATGCAGGAGCCCGAGCTGCTCCTGCTGGACGAACCGGTGGCCGGCATGAGCCCGCGCGAGCGCGAGCAGACCGGCGACCTGCTGCGGCGCATCGCCTCGGGCAAGTCGCTGGTGGTGATCGAGCACGACATGGATTTCGTCAAGCGCATCGCGCACCGCGTGACCGTGCTGCACCAGGGCCGCCTGCTGAGCGAAGGCACGGCCGCCGAGGTGCAGGCCGACCCGCGCGTGATCGACGTGTACCTCGGCCACTGAGCACGGAAGGAAGAACGCAGATGCTCGAAGTTTCCGGACTCAACGTGGCGTACGGCGAATCGCACGTCATCCGCGACGTGTCGCTGCATGTCGCGCCCGACGAGGCGGTCGCCGTCATGGGCCGCAACGGCATGGGCAAGACCACACTGCTGAAGTCGCTCATCGGCCTGCTGCCCGCGCGCAGCGGCCACATCCGCCTGGGCGGCGCGGACATCACTGCGCTGCCCAGCTACCGGCGCGTGGCGCAGGGCCTTGCCTTCGTGCCACAGGGGCGCATGGTGTTCCCCTTCCTCACGGTGGAGCAGAACATCCTCTCGGGCGCCGCGAAGTCGGGCCACCGCACAGTGCCCGAATACCTCTACCGGTTCTTCCCGGTGCTCAAGGATATGCGGCAGCGCAAGGCCGGCAACCTATCGGGCGGCCAGCAGCAGATGCTGGCGATCGCGCGCGCACTGATCTCCGAGCCGAAGGTGCTGATCCTCGACGAGCCGACCGAGGGCATCCAGCCTTCGATCATCAAGGAGATCGCGCAGACGCTGAACGTGCTGCGCGCCGAGCGCGGCTTCGCGGTCGTGGTGTCGGAGCAGGTGCTGAGCTTCGCGCTCGACCTGACCGACCGCTTTCTCGTCATCGACCGCGGCCGGCTCGTGCACGACGAGGCCCGCGCCAGCCTCGACCAGGACAAGGTCAGGTCCTTCCTGACCGTGTAGCCCTCTTTTTTCCTCAACCCCTCTTTCAGGAGCAGTCCCATGAGACACGGTGATATTTCGAGCAGCAACGATTGCGTGGGCGTCGCGGTCGTCAACTACAAGATGCCCCGCCTGCACACCAAGGCCGAGGTGCTGGACAACGCACGCAAGATCGGCGAGATGCTGGTCGGCATGAAGAAGGGCCTGCCGGGCATGGACCTGGTGGTGTTCCCCGAGTACTCCACGCACGGGATCATGTACGACGCGAAGGAGATGTACGACACCGCCGCCATCGTGCCCGGCGAGGAGACGGCAATCTTCGCCGACGCCTGCCGGCGCGCCAACGTGTGGGGCGTGTTCTCGCTGACCGGCGAGCGCCACGAGGAGCATCCGAACAAGGCGCCCTACAACACGCTGATCCTCATGAACAACAAGGGCGAGATCGTCCAGAAGTACAGAAAGATCATGCCGTGGGTGCCCATCGAGGGCTGGTATCCGGGCGACTGCACCTACGTGAGCGAAGGCCCCAAGGGCATGAAGATCAGCCTGATCATCTGCGACGACGGCAACTACCCCGAGATCTGGCGCGACTGCGCGATGCGCGGCGCCGAACTCATCATCCGCTGCCAGGGCTACATGTACCCGGCCAAGGAGCAGCAGATTCTGGTGTCGAAGGCCATGGCCTTCATGAACAACACCTACGTGGCGGTGGCCAACGCGGCCGGCTTCGACGGCGTGTACTCGTACTTCGGCCATTCGGCGCTCATCGGCTTCGACGGCCGCACGCTGGGCGAATGCGGCGAGGAGGAGATGGGCATCAACTACGCCGAGCTGTCGATGGGCCTGATCCGCGACGCGCGCCGCAATGGCCAGTCGCAGAACCACCTGTTCAAGCTGGTGCACCGCGGCTACACCGGCACCATCAACTCCGGCGACGGCGACAAAGGCGTGGCGGCCTGCCCCTACAACTTCTACACGAAGTGGATCAACGACCCCGAGGGCACGCGCGAGATGGTGGAGTCGTTCACGCGCAGCACGGTGGGCACGCCCGAGTGCCCGATCGAGGGCATTCCGAACGAACCGGCCAAGCACCGCTGAGGGAGCCGCGACGCACGATGAACGCACCCGTCCACGATCCGCTGGCCAGCTACCGCATCGAGACCGAGCCCTTCTACCGGCCCGCCGGCAACGAGGTGGCGCTCTACCGGCAGGCGTACCGCCACCGCATGCCGCTGATCCTGAAGGGGCCGACCGGCTGCGGCAAGACGCGCTTCGTGGAGCACATGGCGTGGTCGCTCGGGCGGCCGCTGGTGACGCTGGCCTGCAACGAGGACATGACGGCCTCGGACCTCGTCGGGCGCTACCTGCTCGACGCCAACGGCACCGCCTGGCACGACGGGCCGCTGACGCTGGCGGTGCGGCACGGGGGCATCTGCTACCTCGACGAGGTGGTGGAGGCCCGGCAGGACACGACGGTGGTGATCCACCCGCTGACCGACGCGCGGCGCATCCTTCCGCTCGACAAGAAGGGCGAGCTGGTGCATGCGCACCCGGACTTCCAACTCGTGGTGTCCTACAACCCCGGCTACCAGAGCAGCGCGAAGGACATGAAGCCGTCGACGCGCCAGCGCTTCGCGGCGCTGGAGTTCGACTACCCGGCGAGCACGCTGGAGGCGGAGATCGTCGCGCACGAGGCCGGGGTCGGGCTCGACCTGGCCTCGAAGCTGGTGGCCATCGCGCACTGCTCGCGGGAGCTCAAGCATCGCGGGCTCGACGAGGGCGTGTCGACACGCATGCTGATCTATGCGGGCGTGCTGATCCGCGACGGCGTGACGCCGCGCGAGAGCTGCGAGATGACGATGACGCGGGCGCTGACCGATGACCCCGACATGGCGAGCGCGCTGCAGGGCTTCGTCGAGGCGCAGTTCGGATGAAGGATGGACTCGCCGCGCTGGCCCTGCTGGCGCGCGGACTGGCCGGCATCGACGTGGAAGTGCAGACGCTGCCGGGCGCGCGCGCCGTGCTCACCGGTCGCAAGCTGCTCTTGCCGGAAAGCGCTGGCGGGCCCGGACTTCGCCGCGCCATGGTCGCGCATGCGGTCGCGCACCTGCGCCATTCGCAGACCGCGCGGCCGGCGCACACGCTCAGGCCCATGGGCATCGCCATCGTCTCGGCCATCGAGGATGCGCGCGTCGAGCGGCTGCTGTGCCGCGACTTTCCCGGCCTGCACGGCTGGTTCGCCGCGTCGCTGCCGCCAGCACCCGATCTGCTCGACCTGGGCTTCGCGGCACTCGTCTCGCGCATGGACCGCCTGCTTCTTCTGCCCGCGTCGCAGGACGACAACCACTGGGTGAACAAGGCACGCCGCCTGTTCGATGAGACCGCAGCCAACGCAGGGCTGGAGGACTACGACGCCTTCCGCGCCATCGCCTCGGTTCTCGCAAACGACCTCGGCCAGATGCGCGTGCGCTTCGAGCCCCGCGACTACACCGTGCCCGCACCCTGGCGCGACGACAACAGCTACCTGTGGGATTTCGGCGAGGCCGACGTGCCGCCCGACGAGGCCATCGCTTTGCAGCAGGCAGGCGCGCGCCCGCCCCCTCCGTCCGATGCGGGCGATGCACCGCCCCTCGAAGCCGGGAGCGACATGGAACTCGGCCGCTATACCTATCCCGAGTGGGACCGCAAGCTCGAACGCCTGCGCCCCGACTGGTGCACGGTGATCGAGAAGCTGCCGACATGGCAGGGGCTCTCGCCCGCACGCGAAGAGGCCGCGCTCAACGGCGAGCGCATCCAGCCGCTCGCCCTGCCCCGCGCGCGCCATCTCGACCGCACGCATCGCCTGCGCCGCCAGTGGGAAGGCGACGACATCGACCTGAACGCCGCCATCGAGGTGCTGGTCGACCGGCGACTGCGGCTGCGGCCCGACGCGCGGCTCTTCATGCGCGCGGGCAAGGGGCCGCGCCCGTCGAGCGTGCTGGTGCTGCTCGACCTCTCGGCCTCGGCCAACGACCCCGGCGCGAATGCCGCCTCGCTGCTGGACATCGAGAAACAGGCGGCGCTGCTGCTGGCGGCGTCGAACGCACGCGGCATCGACCGGCTCGCGATCCACGGCTTCTCGTCGAACACGCGCGCCGAGGTGTACTACTACCGCCTGCTCGAATCGGGCCGGCCGCTGGACGCGCCCGCGCGCGCCATGATCGGCGCGGTGCGAGGGCGCTACTCGACCCGCATGGGCGCCGCGCTGCGCCATGCAGCCGCGCTGATGCGCGACGAGCCGCCGGGCCAGCGCGCGGTGCTGCTGGTGACCGACGGTGCGCCTTCGGACATCGACGTGCACGACCCGCGCTACCTGATCGAGGACGCCCGCCAAGCCGTGGCCGAGGCGCGAGAGGCCGGCGTGCGCGCGGCCTGCATCGCGGTGGACGGCGCGGCCGACGCCTATGTGCGGCGCATCTTCGGCTGGCGCAACTATTGCATCGCCGACGATGCGCGCAGCCTGCCGGCGCGGCTGGCGCGTATGAGCGCACGGCTCGCGGCGGCGCACTGAAGCCCACTGCAGAGCACCGAGCGAAGACTATGATGATCCGACACCCCAGGAGACTTCAGCGTGGCTGACAAGGACCCCATTCGCGTCGGCATCCTCTATTCGGAAACCGGCGTCACATCGACCATCGGACTCTCGCAGCTGCAGGGCGCGCTGCTCGGCATCGAGGAGATCAACGCGGCCGGCGGCGTGGACGGCCGCGAGGTCGTGGCCGTGCGCTACGACCCGCAGTCCAACCCCGCGCGCTACGCCCAGCTGGCCGAGAAGCTGATCGTGCAGGACCGGGTCAACGTGATCTTCGGCTGCTACATGTCGAGCAGCCGCAAGGCCGTGATCCCGGTGATCGAGAAGTGGAACAAGCTGCTCTTCTACCCGACGCTCTACGAGGGCTTCGAGTACTCGGGCAACGTGATCTACACCGGCGCGGCGCCCAACCAGAACAGCGTGCAGCTGGCCGAGTTCATGACCACGAATTTCGGCGCGCGCGTGTACCTGATCGGCTCCGACTACATCTACCCCTACGAGTCGAACCGCATCATGGGCGAGCTGGTGATGCAGCGCCCCGGCAGCGAAAAGCTCGGCGAGCGCTATGTGGCACTGGACGCGGACGAGCGCGACTACCGGGCCATCATGGACGACATCCGCGACAAGCGGCCCGACTTCATCTTCTCGACCGTGGTGGGCGATTCCACCGCGAGCCTGTACCGCGCCTACGCCGAGGCCGGCTTCGACCCGAAGACCATGCCCATCGCCAGCCTCACGACCTCGGAGGCCGAGATCTCGCAGATGGGCCACGGCGTGGCGACAGGGCACTTCACGGCGGCGCCGTATTTCCAGTCGATCGACTCGGCCGCCAACCGGCGCTGCCTGGCGATGCTGCGCGCGCGCTTCGGCGACGGCTGCGTGCCCAACCTGTGCTGGGAAGCGTCCTACTTCCAGATGCACATCTTCGCCAACGCCTACCGGCAGGCGGGCAGCGACGGCATCGCGGAGATCCTGCCGCACATCCTGGGCAGCGAGTTCGACGCGCCGCAGGGGCTGGTGAAGATCGACCCGACCAACCACCACACCTGCCTGTATCCGCGCATCGGCCGGGTCGATGCGCACGGCCGCTTCACCATCGTGCGACAGGCGACGCGGGCGGTGTATCCGGACCCTTATCTGGTCACCCACTCGCTGGGCGACTGGACCGCCAGGCTCGACACGCTGGAGACCTGAAATGTGCCCCCACGCTCATCACTGCGTGTATTCGCTGCCCCCCGAGGGGGTGCCGGCCTCCCTTGGGGCGGCCCGGCGGGAGGCCTGAGTGGACAGCCCCGCCCCGAAACGGCACACCCTGCGCGTGACCCCGCCGCAGCTCAAGGAGCTGCGGCTGCTGAAGATCGCGGTGATCCACCCCGACGACAGCGACGGCCGCCAGCTCACGCAGCAGCTGCAGCGCATCGGCTGCCAGGTGCAGGCCTTCTGGCCGCCGGTGCAGGTGCTGCCCGAGGGCATCGACGTGGCCTTCATGGCGGTGCGGCCGGACTTCATCAACCTGCGCTTCGAGTGGACGAAGAGCGAGGACGCGCCGGCCATCATCGCCGTCGTGACCTACGAGAACCCGACCATCATCGAAGCCGTGCTGGAGATCGGCGCCAAGGCGGTGCTGCCCTCCCCGGTGCGCTCCTTCGGGCTGTTCTCGGCGCTGGTGGTGGCGCGCGAGGTGCACAAGGAGGCGCGCTCGCTGGCCAAGCGGCTGCGCAAGGTGGAGGCCAAGCTGCTGGGCCAGCGCCGCATCACAGAGGCCAAGGCGATCCTGATGAAGACGCACGACGTGTCGGAGGGCCAGGCCTACGACCTGATCCGCGACCAGGCCATGAGCAAGCGCACCACCACCGAAGAGATAGCGACGGCCATCGTGAACGCCAACGAGATCCTCTCGCTGGGCATGCGCAAGCCCGACGCGGCCTGAGCCGGGGCGGCGCGTTCTTTCAGGCCTGGCTGAAGGTCTTCAGCACCTCGAGCACGCTCAGCGTCGCGCCGTCGAGCAGCGCATGCTGGCGGTGCGCGATGCCCACGCGGCGCGTGAGCTTCGGGCTCACCGGCAGGATCTGCATGCGGTCGTTGCTCGGCAAGGTATCGGTGGACTGCTGCAGCGGCAGCAGTGCGGCGCCGTAGCCGGCGGCCACCAGGCTGCGCATGGCGGCGTCATAGTTGAGCTCGATGCGCGCGCGCGGCGCGAAGCCGGCGGCGGCGAACCACTCCATGGTGAGGCGGTACATGTGCGTGGTCGCCTCGTTGAAGATCAGCGGCTGCGCCGCCAGCCAGGCCGGCGTGACGCGCTTCGGCGCCTTCCAGCGGCGAGGCACGAAGGCCATCATGGGCTGCTCGCACCAGGGCGTGACGACGATGCCGCGCAGCGGCGGCTGCGGAATGGCGACCAGGCCGATGTCGAGCGTGCCCGCGGCCAGCCGCTCCATGGCCTCGAAGGAGCCGCGGATGCTCACCTCCACGTCGATGCCCGAGTGCTCCGCGCCCAGCGCCTCCAGCACCTGCGGCAGCAGGTCGACCAGCACGCCAGTGGAAGTGCCCAGCCGCACCCGGCCCACCCGCCCCTCGGCCTGCCGCTTGACCGCCTCGACCGCGTCGTCGGTGTCGCGCAGCAGCTTGCGCCCACGCTCGACCAGCGCCGCCCCGGCCGCCGTCGGCGTGATGCGGCGGTTGCCGCGCACCACCAGCGGCGCGCCCAGGCGCGATTCGAGTTCGCTGATGTGCAGGCTCACCGTGGGCTGGGCCAGGTGCAGCGCCTGGGCCGCGGCCGAGAAGGTGCCGAGGTCGACGATGGCGATGAGGGTGCGCAGTTGGTCGAGGTTGAGCTGTCGCATCGGAAGGTTAGGTATCAGGAAGCCTGATTGGCAGGCTCAGAATTCTCAACTTCCACAATATCACGCCCGGCGGGAAGATGAGCTCACCAACCAAGGAGCCCATCGTGACAGCGCACAAGCCAACGTCCTTTCATCAACGCCTGATCCATGCCCTGCGCGGCTGGCGCCGCCGCGTGGTGAATCGCCGCCGCGCACGCGCCGACTCGCGGCATCTCGCCGGCATGAGCGAACACGAGCTGCGCGACCTGGGCATCGGGCGCAGCGAAGTGCCCGGGCTGCTGGACGAGCACCGGTACTGATCCTGCACGCTCGTCCCCGGCATCTTCTTCAGGTAGCGCCCCGTTTTGAGGTTCAAATCGGGGCGTGCCCAAGCCAGCCCCACACGCCAACCAGGTTTCCATCGAACTCACCTCGCCGCAGTCGGTGAACGGCCGGCGCGCGGCCTTCCAGTCGCTGTGGCTGCTGGTACGCATGCAGCATGCCCACGAGGCCGGCGCCGATGTCGTGCGGCTGGCCGACCTGCGCGGCGAGGTCTCCGACGCCAGCACCCTGCGCATGGTGGTGAGCCGCGCGTTCCGCGACTTCAAGGCCTGGGGCATCGACGCCGGCTGGGGCGAGGACACGCAGCGCGAGCCCCGCTTCCTGAATGCCGAGCGGCGCAGCCAGGGCCCCTTCTGGCTGCCCGCCGCCGAGGCGAAGCGCCTGCGCGTGCTGGTGGAAGGCCGCGCGGCCACCGCGGCAGAAGTGGCGTCCTTCCTCGGCCTGCGCTCGCGCGCCTCGCGCCAGGCCGCTGGCTCGCCGCCGCCCGACGCGGTGCACCTGCAGGACGCGGCGTTCTGGAAGCAGCTCGTCGCCTCGCAGCAGGCGGCGCGGCAGGGGCGGCTGATGGCGCCTGTCGCAGGCGAGAAGGCCAGCGAGAACGCAGGGGGCAACGCCCTCGAATCGATCCGCCTCGCCGGCACGCTGGCGGCCACCGACTTCCAGCGCGCGCTGGTCACGCTCAACGAGGCCATGTTGTGGCGCCGCCTCGGCGACAACGAGCAGGCGCGGCGCCGGCTGCAGGCGCTCAAGAAGCAGCGGCTCGCGCACCACGTGGCGGGCAACGACTACCTGGGCGCGATGGAGTGCATCGTTTCCGCATGGTGCGCCTACACCGCGCGCGACCTGCCGCTGGCGCAGTCGCTGCTGAGCGGCATGGCCGAAGACGCGGTGCGCGCCCTGGTGCTGCGCCACCATCCCGACGTGCGCTTCGAGTGGTGCAACCTGTGGGCGCTGGCCTGCCGCTCGCGCGCGCTGGCGCTCGCGGCCGACGACAAGCCCGCCGCCGCCGCGCTGGCCGAGGAATCGCTGCAGCGCTTCGGCGAGGCGCTGGCGGCCGCCTTCGAATCGCACTCTTTCGACGCCGCGCAGCACGTGGCCGCCAACATGGGCATGGCCGCATGGCTCTTCGACCGCGTGGGCCTGGCCGACCTGCCGGCACTGGCGCACGACGGCAACGCCGACACCACCCGCCGCGCGGTGCAATGGATCGCCTTCAGCGAATGGCTCTGCGGCCACACCGACGGCCAGGGCCGCTCGGCATGGAACGCGATCTACCTGATGCGCATCGCGCGCGGCCACTGCCGGCCCGAGCGGCAGCCCACGCTCGCGCAATTCCGCGCGCAGAAGCCGCTGGACCCGGCCGCCATCTCGAAGCTGGCCGGCCCGCTCGCCGACGCCTTCGACGCGGCCAACTGGCCCGCGCGCTGGGTGCAGGTGGCGCAGGCGCGGCTGGCCGACCACCAGGCCGGACGCCGCCGCTACCCGGGCCTGCAGCACTGCAGCCTGCTCTTCGAGCACGCCTGGTACGCGGCGCATGCGGGCGAGCTGAAAGCGGCCGAGCAGTCGCTGGCGCTGCTGCGCGAGGCGCTGCCCCAGCTGGTGCCCAGCGACCGCGCCTACTTCACCGAATCGTGGAACGACCAGCTGCCGGCCGAGCTGGTGCTGGAGGCGAAGCCGCCGCGCCGGCCCGCCGCGCGCAGGAAACCCACGTCGCGCGCAGGTGTGGCACGCTAGCCGGATACGTTCTCACCAGAGCATGTCCGACAAGCCCAACGACCCCATCGACCTGGCCGCGCACCGCGAACGCCGCGCGCGGCTGCAGCAGCAGCGCCAGCGGGACGGGCGGCGCGACGCCGGCACGCCGCCGCCGGAGCCTGGCCCCGACGACGTGCCCTGTGCCCGGTGCGGGGAGCTCATCTACGGCAAGGTGCGGCAGTGCCCGCACTGCGGCGTGCACTTTCTGGGCGGTGCCGCGGTCTTCGCGCCGAAGCCGAAGATGTCGCTGCGCAGCAAGTGCATCGTCGTGCTGGTCACGCTGGTGCTGCTCTACATGGGCCTGAGCGACGACATCGCCCGCTGGTGGTGGTAGCGGCAGCAGCGGCGAAGGCTCAGCGCGTGCCTGCCGGCGCGGCGGTCGACTGGCGCACCACCAGCTCGGGGCGCAGCACCACGGTCGAGGCCGACATCGAATGGCCGTCGATCTCCTCGAACAGCATCTCGGCCGCGCGCCAGCCCAGCTCGCGGTGCGGCAGCCGGATGGTGGTCAGCGGCGGGTCGACCATGTCGACCAGGGGCATGTCGTTATGGCCGGTGACTGAAATGTCCTGCGGCACGCGCAGGCCCGCCTCGCGCAGCGCGTCGTAGGCGCCCAGCGCAACCAGGTCGTTGCAGCACACCACCGCCTGCGGCGCGGCTCCCGCCTCGAGCATCTGCTTCATCGCTGCGGCGCCGGCTTCGCGGCTGTAGCTCGCGCACTCCACCACGCGGAAGGGCTTCATGCGGTGGTCGCGCAATGCCTGCTCCACACCGAGGCGGCGGCCCACGCCGGTGGGAATGGTCTGCGGGCCCGCGAGGTGCGCGATGCGCTTGTGGCCCAGGCCCACGAGATGGTCGACCGCGAGCTTCATCGCGAGCCGGTCATCGCTCACCACGGCCGGCAGGCGCCCGGTTTCGTCGGCGCGGTTGACCAGTACGGCCGTCATGCCGGCTTTGGTGACGAAGTCGACCAGCGGATCGTCGCGCGTGGCGGTGGCCATGACCACGCCGTCGACGCGCTGCGCCAGCATGCGCTCCAGCACCGGCCGCGCGAGCGCATGGTCGACCACGTTGGTGACGAACACGAAGTAGCCGCGCGCGGCGGCGCTGGCCTCGATGCCCTGCAGGATCGGCGGGAACACCGCGTTGGTGATGTCGGGCACCAGCACGCCGATGGTGTGGGTGCGCCCCGTGCGCAGCGCCGAGGCCGCGCGGTTGGGCCGGTAGCCCAGGCGCTGCGCGGCCTCCTCCACCACGCGCAGCACCTCGTCGCTGATGAGCGAGCGCTTCTCGGGGCTGAGCGCGCGCGAGACGGTGGACACATGCACGCCGGCCTCGCGGGCGACGTCGCGGATGGTCACTGTGGCTGGTGTGGAAGGTTGATTGGCGCTCATTGGTGCAAACGATTGTCGCCGGGCTGCATGGCTTCGGGTGGCTTTCCCTCATTCCTGAAGTCCGGATTCCCTCCATTTTACTTTTCGGCGATTTGGACTAATATCATGCAAACGATTGCAAAGACCCGCCATGAACATCGCCACCTCCCCCCAATCGGTGCTGGGCCATGTGCTCGACGCCATGCGGCACACGCCCGACCCGCGGCTGCGCACCGTGATGGAAGCAGTCACGCGCCACCTTCACGCACTGGTGCAGGAAGTGAAGCTGACGGAAGAGGAGTTCGAGCAGGCGCTCGAATTCATCGTCGCCATCGGCCAGGCCACCGGCGAGACCAAGAACGAGGTCGTGCTGGCTGCCGACATCCTGGGGGTGTCGACCGTGGTCGCGCTGCAGAACAACCAGGACCCGCAGGGCGAGTCGCCGGCCGCGCTGCTCGGCCCTTTCTGGCGCGCCAACGCACCGGCCTGCGCGCAGGGCGAGAACATCGCGCGCTCGGGCACGCCGGGCACTCCGCTCGAAGTGACGGGCACGGTGCGCGACCACGAAGGCCGGCCGGTGGAAGGCGCCACCGTCGACGTGTGGCAGGCCTCGCCGGTCGGCCTCTACGAGAACCAGGACCCGTCGCAGGAGAACATGAACCTGCGCGGACGCTTTGCCACCGACGCCGAGGGCCGCTTCCACTTCCGCAGCGTGCGCCCCGCCGGCTATCCGGTGCCGACCGACGGCCCCTGCGGCGTGCTGCTGCGCGCGCAGAAGCGCCACCCGAACCGGCCCGCGCACCTGCACTTCATGGTGAGCAAGCCGGGCCACAAAGTGCTGATCACGCAGGTCTTCGCCGATGACGACGAGAACCTGGAAAGCGACCCGACCTTCGGCGTGACGCGCAGGCTCATCGGCCGCTTCGCGCTGGCTCCTGACGGCAAGAGTGCGTCACTCCACCACGACTTCGAGCTCGAACCCGGCGAGATGAAGTTCCCCCGCCCCCCCATTCCCTGACTCCACTTCCCACACCGACATGAGCTTCGACCCAGTCTCCAGACTCGACGGCAAGGTCGCCGTCATCACCGGCGGCCTCGGCGCCATCGGCTATGCCACGGCCACGCGCCTGGCCGCGCTCGGCGCCACCTGCGTGCTGCTGCACCGCAAGGGCGACGATGCGGCTGCGCGCGCGGCCGCCCTGCCCTCCGCCAGCGGCCAGCGCCATGCGGCGATCCGCGCCGACATCGTCGACACGCCCAGCCTCGTGGCCGCCGCCGCCGAGGTGAAGGCCACGCTCGGACGCTGCGACATCCTCGTCAACAGCGCAGGCCACACCAAGCCGGTGCCGGCCGGCGACCTCGACGCGCTGACGGATGAGCTGATCGACGACATCGTGCGTTCCAACTTCCGCGGCGTGTTCGCCACCATCCGCGCCTTCGCGCCGCTGCTGAAGACGAGCGGCGACGGCCTCGTGGTCAACATCTCGTCGATCGCGGGCTTCACCGGCGTGGGCAGCAACCTCGCCTACGTGGCGGCCAAGGCGGGGCTCGACGTAGTGGGCGACGCGCTGGCCAAGGCGCTGGCGCCGGCGGTGCGCGTGGTCTCGGTGTCGCCCGGCGCGGTGGAGTCGGGCTTCGTGCCCGGGCGCGGCGCGGAGTTCGCCAGCAAGATGGCCAGCACCACGCCGCTGGGACGCATCGGCCAGCCGGAGGACGTGGCCGCCACGGTCGAGGCGCTGGCCACCACCATGCGCTTCGTGACCGGCACGCGCATCGTGGTCGACGGAGGGCGCCACCTGTGAGCACCGCCAAGACCCTCATCACCTGCGCCGTCACGGGCAACCTCGTGAAGCCGGAGCAGACGCCGCACCTGCCGATCACGCCGGTGCAGATCGCCGACGAATGCCTGGCCGCGGCCGAGGCCGGCGCGAGCCAGGTGCACATCCACGTGCGCAACCCCGAGACCGGCAGGCCCTCGATGGAGGTCGATCTGTACCGCGAGGTGGTCGACCGCATCCGCCGCGGCAACCGCGAGCTGATCGTGAACCTCACGACCGGCCCCGGCGGGCGCTTCATTCCGAGCGAGGACGACCCGAAGATCGCGGCGCCCGGCACGACGCTGCTGCCGCCCGAGAAGCGCGTGGAGCACATCGCGCTCATCAGGCCCGATGTGTGCTCGCTCGACCTAAACACCATGAACTCCGGCCCCGACGTGGTCATCAACACGCCGCGCAACGTACGGCGCATGGCGAAGGTGATGCGCGAGGCGGGCGTGAAGCCCGAGCTGGAGATCTTCGACTCGGGCGACATCAACCTCGCGCTCGACCTGATCGCCGACGGCACGCTCGACGGGCCGGCCATGTGGACCTTCGTGCTCGGCGTGAAGTACGGCTTCGCGCCGACGCCCGAAACGCTGCTCTACGCGCGCAACATGCTGCCGCGCGGCGCCTTCTGGAGCGCCTTCGGCATCGGCCGCATGGAGTTCCCGATCGTCGCGCAGGCCTGGCTGCTGGGCGGCCACGTGCGCGTGGGCATGGAGGACAACATCTACCTGGAGAAGGGCGTGCTCGCCGAGAGCAACGCCCAGCTGGTGGCGAAGGCGCACGACATCCTCGTGAGCCTGGGCGGCGAAGTCGCCAACCCGCGCGAGGCCCGCGCCATGCTGGGCCTGCCCGATGCGAGGAGCTGAACGATGAGCGACACAGCCACGCACAGCCCGCGCGCACTTCGCTTGAACGAGAAGGCCGCCGACCTCGACGCGCTGAGGCTCGAAGCCGCGCCACAACCCGAACCTGTGCCGCCACCCGGCCACGCCGTGGTGCGCATCGCCGCCGCCGCGGTGAACCCCAGCGACGTGAAAGCGACGCTGGGCATCATGCCGCAGGCCGTGTGGCCCAGAACCCCCGGCCGCGACTTCGCGGGCACCGTCGTCAGCGGGCCTTCCGAATGGATCGGCCGCGAGGTCTACGGCTCCGGCGGCGACGTTGGCATCACCCGCGACGGCTCCCATGCGCGCTACCTGGTGCTGCCCGAGCAGGCGCTGCGCGCCAAGCCGCGCGGCATCTCGATGGACGAGGCCGGCGCGGTGGGCGTGCCCTTCGTCACCGCCTACGAGGGCTTCCGCCGCAGCGGCATGCCGCAGGCCGGGCAGACGGTGCTGGTGCTCGGCGCCAATGGCAAGGTCGGGCAGGCGGCGGTGCAGCTCGCCTCGCAGGCCGGCGCGCGCGTGATCGCGGTGCAGCGCCGCGCCGGGCCTTTCGAGGGTTTCGCGAGCGGGCCGGTGGACACGATCGACGCGCGCCACCACGCCGACGTGGGCACGCGGGTGCGCGAGCTCACCGACGGGCGCGGCGCGCACATCGTCTACAACACCGTGGGCAGCGCCTACTTCGAGGCGGCCAACAAGGCGATGGCCAAGGGCGCGACCCAGATCTTCATCGCCACGCACGACCGCGCGGTGCCCTTCGACATCTTCGCGTTCTACCGCGGCATGCACACCTACGTGGGCATCGACTCGCTGGCGATGGACTGCGTCGCCAGCACCGCACAGCTCGATGCGATGCGCGAGGGCTTCGAGCGCGGCACGCTCAAGCCCTTTCCGGTGGCGCGCCACTTCACGCTCGACGAGGCGCACGAGGCCTACCGGCTGGTGCTCTCGGGCAGCACCGACCGCGTCGTGCTGCGGCCCTGAGCCTGCGTCTATTTTCCGGAGCACATCCATGCACGTCACCCGTTTCGCCGAGGCGCCGCACTACGAGGCGCCCAACCATTTCGACATGCGCTGCCTGCGCCTTCAGGGCAAGGAGGCCGGCCCTTCCACGCAGATGTGGATGGGCATGAGCCAGATCCTGCCCGGCGGCCACACCGGCCTCGACGGCTCGCCGATGGAAAAGCTCTACCTCGTGCTCGAAGGCCAGTTGCATGTGGTCGGCGAAATCGACGGCGCGCACCAGGAAGAAGTGCTCGGCCCCTACGACAGCTGCCGCTTCGCGCCCGGCGAGAAGCGCCAGCTGGAGAACCGCGGCAACCGGCCGGTGCTTGTGGCGCTGGTGATGCCGAACGCGCCACCCGCGTAGCGCCCCTTCCCTCTTTTCAGTCATTCATCGCTCAACCAATTAAATCGACGGAGACAAGACGCATGAAGAAGACTTTCAACTGGAGCCGCCGGCAGACGCTGGCAGCCGCGGCGGCCATCGCGGCCTGCGCGCTCACGGGCGCCCATGCGCAGGGCAACTGGCCCGGCACACAGGCGGTAAGACTGGTCGTGCCCTTCACGGCCGGCAGCGGCACCGACATCGTCGCGCGCCTGGTGGCCGAGAAGCTCGGGCCGGCGCTGGGCACCAGCGTGATCGTGGACAACAAGCCCGGCGCGGGCGGCACGCTGGGCGCGGCCATCGTGGCCAAGTCGCCGGCCGACGGCTACACGCTGCTGGTGCATTCGGCCGGCCACCTGGTGAACCCGTGGATCTACAAGGGCCTGTCGTACGACACCCTCAAGGACTTCACCGGCATCACGCCGATGGCCAGCCTGCCCAACGTGCTGGTGACTGCGCCCTCGCACTTCGCCGACGTGAAGGACCTGGTGGCCAAGGCGAAGGCCAAGCCCGGCGGCTTCAACTACGGCTCCGCCGGCAACGGATCGGCCACGCACATGAACGCCGAGGTGTTCCGGCTCGCGGCCGGCGTCGACGCCCAGCATGTTCCCTTCCGCGGCACGCCCGAGGCGATGACCGAGGTGATGGCCGGGCGCGTCGACTGGTTCTTCGCGCCCATGGTGTCTGCCCTGCCGCTGATACAGACCGGCAAGCTGCAGGCGCTGGCGGTGGGCACGGGCAAGCGCTCGTCGGCACTGCCCAGTGCACCCACCACGGTGGAGGCCGGCGTGCCGGGCTCGGAGTACCTGTTCTGGGTCGGCCTGTTCGCGCCGGCGAAGACGCCGCAGCCGGTGGTCGACCGGCTGCAGGCCGAGGTCGCGAAGATCATGGTGTCGCCAGAGCTGAAGGAGCGGCTGGAGAAGCTGGGTGCGGAGCCGTTCACCATGCCTTCGGCTCAGTTCAACAAGTTCATCGTCGAAGAGACGGCGAAGGCGCAGCAGGTCGTGAAGGCCGCCAGCATCAAGGTGGACTGATGAGACTCACCCCCAGTCTTCGCGCACTTCGTGTCGCTTCGCCACCCCCCTCTCCGGGGGCGACACCTGCGGCCCGGCAAAGCCGGTTCCGCGGTGTCCCTGGCCGGACGCTGCTGCTGCTTACCAGCCTCTTCGCCCTGAGCTTTGCCGCGCAGGCTCAACCGGCCGACCTCGTCGTCACGAACGCGAAGATCGCCACGCTCGATGCCACCGGCACCATGGCGCAGGCGATCGCGGTGCGCGACGGTCGCATCCTGGCCGTAGGCAATGCCGCGCAGATGGGCGCGCTCGCAGGTCCCGCCACGCGCACGGTCGACGCGGGAGGCCGCACGGTCATTCCGGGCCTGATCGACTCGCACATGCACGCGGTGCGCGCCGCGCTGAGCTACTCCACCGAGGTCAACTGGATCGGCGCAGGCACCATCGCCGAGGCGATGGCGCGCATCCGCTCCGCCGCCGCCAATGCGCGGCCCGGCGGCTGGCTGATCGTGGCCGGTGGCTGGACCGAGCAGCAGTTCGCCGAGCGCCGCCGCCCCACGCTGGCCGAGCTGCAGGAAGCGGCGCCGAACAACCCGGTGTACGTGCAGCTCTTCTACGAGGCGGTGGTGATGACGCCCAAGGCGCTGGAGGCTCTCGGCGTCGCGCCCGGCACGCTGCCCGCCGGCATGAAGCCCGTGCCCGATGGCGCACCCGGCTGGATGAGCGGCGACATCGTCGGCATCTCCGCCCTCTTCGACAAGCTGCCCAAGCCGACCTACGACGACAACGTCGCCGGCACGCGCGCCTTCTTCACCGAGCTCAACCGCCTGGGCATCACCGGGCTGGTGGACCCGGGCGGCTTCAGCATCGCGCCATCGCAGTACGCCGCGCTCTTCCAGCTGTGGCGCGAAAAGGCGCTGACGCTGCGCGTGGCCTACAGCGTGTTCGCGCAGAAGCCCGGTGCGGAGCTGCAGGAGTTCCGCGACCTCACGCAGATGCTGCCGATGGGCTTCGGCGACGACATGCTCAAGTTCAACGGATTGGGCGAACGCGTGACGCTCGCCATGTACAACAACAACTTCCCCGACGAGGCCGCGAAGGCGAAGTTCTACGAACTCGTCAAGTGGGCCGCCACGAAGAAGATGGCCGTCACCATCCACTGGCAGGAGAACGGCTCGGTCGACCACCTGCTCGGGCTGTACGAGAAGCTGAATGCCGAAGTGCCGATCAAGGACCTGCGCTGGTCCATCGCCCACCTGGACGACGCCTCCCCCGAGACGCTCGCGCGCATGAAGGCGCTGGGCATCGGCTGGACCATGCAGGACGCGATGTACTTCCAGGGCGACCGCGCGCTCGCCGTGCGCGGCGACGCGGCTCGGCGCATGCCGCCCATAGGCACCGCGCTGCGCACCGGCGTGAACGTGGGCGCGGGTACAGACGCGCACCGCGTGGCCTCTTACAACCCCTTCGTCGCGCTGCAGTGGATGCTCGACGGCAGGACGGTGAGCGGCAAGGCCATGCGCGGCGCCGACGAGACGCCCACGCGCGAGCAGGCGCTGCGCCTGTACACGCAGGGCAGCGCGTGGTTCAGCTTCGACGAGGGCAGGCGCGGCACGCTGGAGGTGGGCAAGCTCGCCGACTTCGCCGTGCTCGACCAGGACTTCTTCAGCGTGCCGCTGGAGCGCATGGGCAAGACAACATCGCTGATGACGGTGGTGGGCGGGCGCATCGTGTATGCGGCGCGGCCCTTCAACGCCACGGGTGCTTCGGTCGCCTCGGCGCCCTGAAACCCACTCAGAGCCCGAGCGCGTGCCGCACGCGCTCGCGCAGCACCGGCAGCACGTCGCTCTCGAACCACGGGTGGTGCTTGAGCCAGCCTGTGTTGCGCGGCGACGGATGCGGCAGCGGAACGAAGCGCGGCGCGTAGTCGGCGAAGGCCTGCACGGTCTCGGTGACGCCCGCGTGCGCCTTCCTGCCGAGGAAATGGCGCTGCGCGTACTGGCCGATGAGCAGCGTCAGCTCCACCTGCTTCATCTGCGCGAACAGCTTCTCGTGCCACAACTCGGCGCATTCCCTGCGCGGCGGCAGGTCGCCGCTCTTGCCTCGGCCGGGGTAGCAGTAGCCCATCGGCACGATCGCCACGCGCGCGGCGTCGTAGAACACCTCGCGCTCGATGCCGAGCCAGCGGCGCAGCTGGTCGCCGCTGCGGTCGTTCCACGGTACGCCGGTCTGATGCACCGTGAGGCTGGGCGCCTGGCCGACGATGAGCAGCCTCGCGCTCGCGCTGGCCTGCACCACCGGCCTGGGGCCCAGCGGCAGGTGCACCGCGCACGCACGGCAGGCGCGGACCTCGGCGAGCAGCGCCTCCACGGCCTCAGTCTGCGAAGGGTTTGAAGAAGGCGTTGAGCTCGGCACCCGGCGCGGCATCGGCAAAGCCGTCGAAGCGCCCGTCGGCCAGCGTGCGCGCGGCCCGGATGAAGCCGCCCCACGCCGCGCGCGCCAGCCCGCCGCCCACGCTGACGCGGCGCACGCCGAGTTCGGCGATGTCCTTCAAGGTGAGTTCGCTGGGCGCGCCCACCAGCAGGTTGACCGGCTTGCCTCCCGCGGCGGCGACCACGGCGGCGATCTGCTCGCGGGTCTTGATGCCGGGGGCGTAGAGGCAGTCGGCGCCCGCATTCGCATACGCCTTGATGCGCGCGACGGCATCGTCCAGGTCGGGGCGGCCGGCGAAGAAGTTCTCGGCGCGGCCGACCAGCAGCACGTCGGCGCCCGATGCGTCGATGGCCTTGCGCGCGGCGCGCAGGCGCTCGATTGCCATGTCGAGCGGAAAAAGCGGATCGGCGGCATTGCCCGTCGAGTCCTCGATGGACAGGCCCGCCACGCCCATCTCGATGGCCAGGCTCACGCTTTCGGCCACGCCCTGCGCATCGGCGGCGAAGCCATTCTCGAAGTCGGCGTTCACCGGCAGGTCGGTGGCTTCCACCAGTTCGCGCAGGTGCGCGAGGATGTGCTCGCGCGACATCGCGCCGTCCGCCTGCCCCTGCGACCAGGCGAAGCCGGAGCTGGTGGTGGCCAGCGCCTTGAAGCCCAGGCCTTCGAGATAACGCGCGCTGCCCGTGTCCCACGGGTTCGGAATGACGAAGCAGCCTTGTTGATGGAGCGCGCGGAAATCGGCGCGTTTTTCGGCGATAGTGCGGATCATGGGGCCTCGGCTTTGAATGTTCAAGACGGTGGGCCGGCCATTCTGACGCAGCCTCGCGCCCTCAGCACTCCACGACGTTCACTGCCAGTCCGCCCAGCGAGGTTTCCTTGTAGGTGGCCTTCATGTCCTCGCCGGTCTGCTTCATGGTGCGGATCACGGCATCGAGCGACACATAGTGGCTGCCGTCGCCGCGCAGCGCCATGCGCGCCGCGTTGATGGCCTTCACGGCGCCCATCGCGTTGCGCTCCACGCAGGGAATCTGCACCATGCCGCCGACCGGGTCGCAGGTGAGGCCGAGGTTGTGCTCCATGCCGATCTCGGCCGCGTTCTCGACCTGCGCCGGCGTGGCGCCGAGCACTGCTGCGAGCGCGCCGGCCGCCATCGAGCAGGCCACGCCCACCTCGCCCTGGCAGCCGACCTCGGCGCCCGAGATGGAGGCGTTGGTCTTGTAGAGCATGCCGATGGCCGCGGCGGTGAGCAGGAAGTCGACGATGCCTTCGTCGCTCGCCTGCGGCACGAAGCGCTGGTAGTAGTGCATCACCGCGGGCACCACGCCGGCCGCGCCGTTGGTGGGTGCGGTGACCACGCGGCCGCCGGCGGCGTTCTCCTCGTTCACCGCCATCGCGAAGGCGTTGACCCAGTCCATGGCCGCGAGCGGATCGGCCGCGCCGGCCTGCGCGAGCAGCTCGCGGTGCAGCTCGGGCGCGCGGCGGCGCATGCGCAGCGGGCCGGGCAGCGACTGCGCGGCCAGCGGGTTGTCGATGCCGAAGCCGCGCTGAACACACTGCTGCATCACCTGCCACACGCGCAACAGGCCGGCGCGCACCTCGGCCTCGGGCCGCCACGCGCATTCGTTGCGCATGACGAGCGCGGCGACCGAGAGGCAGTGGTCGCGGCACTGCGCCATGAGCTCGTCGCCGGTGCTGAAGGGATGCGGCACGGCGGATGTCGCCGCAGCCGTCTGGGCCACGGCCTGCCCGCCTTCGACGACGAAGCCGCCGCCGACCGAGAAGTAGGTGCCCTCGGCCAGCGTGCCGCCATCGGCCGCGAAGGCGGTGAAGCGCATCGCGTTGGGATGCTCGGCCAGCGATTCCTGGCCCCTGAAGGCGATGTCTCGCACGCGGTCGAAGGCGATGGGCGTGGTGCCCAGCAGCTCGAGGCGGCCGGTGCGGCGCAGCGCCTCCAGCCGGGGCTGAACGGTCTCGGGCCGTACCGTGTCGGGCGCGTCGCCGAAGAGGCCGAGGATCACGCCCTGGTCGGTCGCGTGGCCGTGGCCGGTGGCGCCGAGCGAGCCGAAAAGGTCAACGCGCAGCCGCGCCACCTGCGCGAGCAGGCCGCGCGCTTCGAGCGAGCGCGCGAACATGAGCGCGGCGCGCATCGGCCCCACGGTGTGCGAGCTGGATGGGCCGATGCCGATCTTGAAGATGTCGAAGGCGGAGAGCATCAGCGCATCATGCTCTCATCTCTCGATGCAGGAAGCTGCTGTTTGACCAGTGCCACCCAGTAGGCGGCGCCCAGCGGCAGGATGTTGTCGTTGAAGTCGTAGTACGGGTTGTGCACGTTCGGGTCGTTCGGGCCCTCGCCCGCGCCGATGCCGATGTAGGCGCCCGGGCGCTTCTGCAGCATGAAGGCGAAGTCTTCCGAGCCCATGGCGGGCGGGATGTCGGTGTGCACCTGCGCGCGCTCGACCAGGCTGGCGGCGGCGGCGATGGCGGCGTCGGTCTCGGCGGGGGTGTTGACCACGCCGGGGTAGCCGCGGCGGTAGTCCAGCGCCACCTTCGCACCGTGTGTGGCGGCCACGCCGTCGCAGATCTGCTGCATGGCGGCCTGGGTCTTGTCCTGGATGGCCGGGTCCAGCGTGCGCACGGTGCCGCGCAGCACCACGGTCTCGGGGATCACGTTCCAGGTGTCGCCGCCATGGATCTGCGTGACGCTCACCACCGCCGAATCGGTGGCGCCGGTGCGGCGGCTCACGATGGTCTGCAGCGCGTTGACCAGTTGGGCCGAGACCACCACCGAGTCGATGCCGGTCTCGGGCATCGCGCCATGGCTGCCCTTGCCGGTGACGACGATCTCGAAGGTGTCGAGAAAGGCCGTCATCGTGCCCTTGCGGATCGCGAACTGGCCGCGCGGCAGGCTGGGGAAGTTGTGCATGCCGTAGACGGCGTCGGCCGGGAACTGCTCGAACAGGCCCTCGTCCACCATCACGCGGCCGCCGCCCTCGTTCTCCTCGGCGGGCTGGAACACGAAGTGCACCGTGCCCTTGAAGGGCCTGTGGCGCGAGAGATGCTCGGCCGCGCCCAACAGCATGGCAGTGTGGCCGTCGTGGCCGCAGGCGTGCATCTTGCCGGCGCACTTCGAGGCGTGCGGCTGGGTGCCCAGCTCCTGCATGTTGAGCGCGTCGAGGTCGGCACGCAACGCGATGCTCGGGCCCTCGCCGTTCTTCAGCGTGCCCACCACGCCGGTGCCGGCCAGGCCGCGATGCACCGGCAGGCCCATCAGCATCAGCGCGTTGGCGACGACGTTGGCGGTGCGGTGCTCCTCGAAGGCGGTCTCGGGGTTGGCGTGGATGTCGCGGCGCCAGGCCAGCATGCGGGCGCGGGTGTCTTCGGCGATTTCGGGGTCGCGGTACATGGCTTTTGGGGTTCTCTCGTGGGACGGGTTCAGTGGAAGAATTCTGCGATCACGGTGGCGCCGAGGAAAGTGCCGGCGGTCGCGGTGAGCGACACCACCACGATGCGCCACCCGAGCTGGCGGAACACCGGCAGGTCCTTCGCGACCGAGAAGCCGGCCAGCGCGAGCACGGGGGTGGTGAAGGCCAGGAAGTTGAGCTTGGCGGTGATCGCGATCAGCGCGTCGGAGAACGGGAACAGCCCCGGGATGCCGGCCACCGTGGCCACCACCGACAGCACCAGCACCATCGGCAGGCGCGGCACCAGGCGCTTGATGCCCTCGACGATCAGCGCGATCAACGCGACAGCCGCCAGGCCTTCGAGCGACACCAGCACCGGCACCTTGTAGGTCAGCGAATTGCCGATGAGCACGCCGCCGCTGACCACCGCCCAGGCGATGAGCGTGTCGCGCAGCGGCAATGCGCCGCCGTGGCCGACGCTGACCTGCGACACGGCGCCCGTGCCCGCGTCCTGCGCACCGCGCTTCGAGAAGCGGCCCAGCACCGGCTCCAGCTTGCCGTAGAGCCACGAGCACAGCGGCAGCGACAGGAACAGCGTGAAGTAGAAGCCCACCACCGTCGTCAGCAGGTTCGACGCGGCGGCGATGGCCGTGAGCTGCGGCAGCATCTCGGCCGGCTGCTGCGCCGCGATGGCGCCCAGCGCCGCCGCCATCAGGCTGCCCGAGCCCACGCCGGCACCCATGGCCAGCGAGCGCGGGTCGAAGATGTGCAGGCTGGCGATGAAGCCCGCCAGCACCGCGATGAAGAGCGCGCCCAGCACCGTGCCGGTGATGTACTCGGCCAGCACGCCACGGCCTTCTGGCGAGGCCATGCCGTACTTCTCTCCGATGATCACCAGGTTGCCCTCGCGCCCCACCGAGAAGGTGGCGCCCACCGCCTCGCGCTTGATGCCCAGCAGCAGCGCCAGCGGCAGGCCCAGCGCCAGCGTGCCCAGCGCGTGGCCGAACTCCTGGAAGAGCAGCGCCCAGCCCGCCTGCTTGACCTGCGGCAGCGCGGCACCCACCGTGAGGCCCAGCTTCACCACGAAGAGCAGCAGGCCCGCGTTCAGCAGGCCGCCCGCGAAGGACTGCTCGGCTGTCGCCACGCGCACCACGCCCGGCAGGCGGCGATGCGCGATGCCCCATGCGGCCGCGATCAGCAGCGCCCACAGCATCGGCAGCAGCGCCACCTTGCCCGGGCCGACGCTGAACTGCACCGGGCCGATGAGCTCGGCGGCGGCCACGACGGCCAGGGTGACGAGCAGGAGCCTGAGTTTTCCGGAAGCCGAGGAAGAGGCGACGGAGGGCAGCGTGGAGGTGGTTGAGGCGGCGGATGTCATCGGGTGGGGCATCGTGTGGCGCAGCGGCGGCTGCGGGGTGCCGGGGAGTTTCGGATCGCCCGCCTCTTGCATCAATGACCGCGAATTGACATATTTGTTGCATTGGATGCAACACTCAGGAGACAGGGCCATGGACGACAGGCTCGACACGCGCCGCGTGCGCTACTTCATGCAGGTGCTGGACAGCGGCTCCGTGCGCGGCGCCGCCGAGGTGCTCGACATGGACCCCTCGGCCGTCAGCCGCGCCATCGGCATCCTGGAGCAGGAGTGCGGCCTGCCGCTGCTGGAGCGCCACGGGCGCGGCGTGGTGCCCACCGACGCGGGCCAGATGCTGGCCGGCTACGTGCGGCGCCAGCACAGCCAGAAGCAGCACCTGATGGCGCAGCTCGACAGCATCCGCAAGATCGAGCGCGGCCACATCGACATCGTGGCCGGCGAGGGCTACGTGGACTGGCTCATGCGCCACAGCCTGCGCGACTTCATGATCTCGCACCCGAAGATCACGATCGATCTCGACGTGGCCAGCACCGACGAGATCGTGCAGCGGGTGGTGGAGGAGCGCGCCCACGTCGGCCTGCTGTTCCAGCCGCCGAAGGACGAGCGGCTGACCTCGCACCATTCCCACCCGCAGCCGATCCAGGCAATGGTGCTGCGCTCGCACCCGCTCGCGCAGCTCGACCGCCCTCTGACGCTCGCCGACCTGCACCCCTACCCGGGCGCCACGCTGCACCGCAATTTCGGCGTGCGCCAGCACATCGAGGCCGCCGAGATCAGCGAGGGCGTTCGCCTGGCCTCGCTCCTGACCACCACCTCCTTCAGCGCGCTCGGGCACTTCGTGTCGGCGGGGCTGGGCTATGCGCTGGGCACGCGCATCTCGCTCACGCCGAACGCGAGCAACCCCGAACTGGTGGAACTGCCGATGAAGAACCCGCTGCTGTCGCAGGGCCGCTCCCATATCGTCTCGCGACACGGGCGCATGCTCTCGCCGGCCGCATCGGAGTTGCTGCGGCAGGTGGTGGCGGACATGCGGCGTTTCGCGGAAACCAAGCCCTCCGGATGGCAATGAAGGGCTTCGTTGCGCGCCGGGGCCCTTCGGTGTTCTGATCGGGCCCAACATGCTCTACGTCACCGCCCTCTTCATCCACCTGCTGTGCGCCGCCTTCTGGGTCGGCGGCATGGCCACCATGCACTTCGCGGTGCGCCCCTCGGCCGTCGCCACGCTCGAACAACCGCCGCAGCGCCTGCGCATGATGGCCGCGACGCTCAGGCGCTTCTTCGTGGGGGTGGACGCATCGGTCACGCTGCTCTTCGCGACCGGCGTGGCGATGATCCTGGCTGGCGGCGGCTTCCGCGGCCTGCACTGGCGCATCGAGGCCATGATGAGCATCGCGATCGTGATGGCCGCCATCTACGTCTACATCCGCGCCTCTGTGTTCAGGACGATGCGCCGCGCGGTGGATGAAAGCGCCTGGCCGGTGGCTGCCGCGCGGCTGAACACGGTGCGCAAGCTGGTGACGGTGAACCTGGCGCTGGGCGTGATCGTGTTCGGCGTGGCGACCATCGGGCGCGCGGGCTGAACGAGCCCGCGTCTTTGATCCGGCTGACGGCCGCCGCGCCTGTCAGACCAGATTCAACTCCACCTCGATGTTGCCGCGCGTGAGCTTGGAGTACGGGCAGGTCTGGTGCGCGGTGTCGACCACGGCGCGCGCAGTTTCGCGGTCGAGGCCGGGCAGGCTCACGTTCAGTCGGGCCTGCAGGAAATACTGGCCTTCCTGCAGGACCAGGTCGACCTCGGCATCCACCGACAGGTCGGCTGGCAGCTTGACCTTCAGCGTGCCCGCGGCCTTGCCCATGGCGCCGATGAAGCAGGCCGACCAGCCGGCGGCGAACAGCTGCTCGGGATTGGTGCCGGTGCCATTGCCGCCGGGGGGCGACAGCTGGATGTCCAGGTGGCCGTCGCTGCTGCGCGATGCGCCGAGGCGGCCGCCGGTGGTGTGGGTCTTGCCGGTGTAGAGGACTTGCTTGTCGGTCATGGTGGTTCCTTTGGATGGAAGGTGGTTCGGAATGAGGCCCTGTCTCGGGCCCCATCGCCTCGTGTGACGTGCATCTGAAGCGATGCAGGAATTACACCGGCGGGCTGTATCCGCGATGTGTCGAACCACCTGCCGATTTGCATGCGCGTGTGTTCACTGCGTCGGGCAGACACAGTGGCGTACAAATCGGCGGAGAAAGAAGAAAGAGAGGAACGCTCAGGCCGCCGCGGGGCCCTTGAGCTCGACGCTGTTGCCGTCGGGGTCGGCGATGTAGATCGAGGGGCCGTTGCCCTCGGCGCCGAAGTTGTTCTGTACATCGCCGTACACCGTCACGCCATTCGCCGCCATCAACGCGCGGATGGCGGCTTCGTCGAAAGGCTCGATGCGCAGGCAGAAGTGATCGACGTTGCGGCCCTCGGTACCGGCGAGCGCCCCGCCCTGCCTGCCCAGCGGGCCGTCGGGCGTGACGAGGTCGATCAGGCTGGCGCCCGCGCGCAGGTGCACGAGCCCCAGGTCGTCGCGGCGCTTCTCGACGGTGCAGCCCAGCACGCCGCAGTAGAAGGCGATGGCGCGTTCGGCGTCCTTCACGCGCAGCACGACGTGGTCGATGCGCAGCACCGAGAACGGTGGCTGGCGCATCGGGTTCGTCATGCCGCCTGCCTCTTCGTCAGACCACGCCGGCCGAACGCAGCGCCTCGAAGCGGGCGGCGTCGATGCCCATTTCCGCCAGCACCTCCTGCGTGTGCTGGCCCAGCGCCGGGGGCGCGTGGCGAAGCACGGGCGGCGTGGCCGACAGGCGCAACGGGCTCGCCACGCCGGTGATGCTGGCGATGCCGTCACCCGCATCGCGCGGCAGCGTGACCGCGAGGCCCCGCGCCTTCACCTGCGCGTCGTCGAAGGCCTGCGCGATGTCGTTGATCGGGCCGCAGGGCACGGCCTTGTCTTCGAGCAGCGTGACCCACGCGGCCGTGGTGCGGGTGCGGGTGAGCTCTTCCATCATCGGAATGAGCACGCCGCGGTGCTTCACGCGCAGGGTGTTGGTGGCGAAGCGCGCGTCGGTCGCCCACTCGGGGTGGCCGCCGGCCTCGCAGAAGCGCGCGAACTGGCCGTTGTTGCCGATGGCCAGCAGCATCGCGCCGTCCTGCGTCGGGAAGTCCTGGTACGGCGCGAGGCTGGGGTGCGTGTTGCCCTGGCGACCGGGCGCCTTGCCGGTGTTGAGGAAGGCGCTGGCCTGGTTGGCGAGGATGGCCATGCCCACGTCGAGCAGCGCCATGTCGATGTGCTGGCCCTCGCCGGTGCGCTCGCGCACCTGCAGCGCCGCGAGGATCGCGGTGCTGGCGTAGACGCCGGTGAACAGGTCGGTCAGCGCCACGCCCACGCGCAGCGGGCCGCCGCCGGGCACGTCGTCGGGACGGCCGGTGATGCTCATCATGCCGGTCATGGCCTGGATCATCAGGTCGTAGCCCGCGCGCTCGGCGTACGGGCCGTCGTGGCCGAAGCCGGTCACGCTGCAGTAGATAAGGCGCGGGTTGGCCGCGCGCAGGCTCTCGTGGTCGAGGCCGTACTGCTTCAGGCCGCCGGTCTTGAAGTTCTCCACCACGATGTCGGCCTGCGCCGCCATCTGCCTGAGCAGCGCCTGCCCGTCGGGCGTGGCCATGTCGACGGTGACCGAGCGCTTGTTGCGGTTGCAGGCGGTGAAGTAGCTGGCCTGGTCGGTGTCGTTGCCGTCCGCGTCCTTGATGAAGGGCGGGCCCCAGGTGCGCGTGTCGTCGCCGACGCCGGGGCGCTCGATCTTGACGACGTCGGCGCCGAGGTCCGCGAGGATCTGCGTGCACCACGGGCCGGCGAGCACGCGGGAGAGGTCGAGGACTTTGATGCCGTCCAGGGCTGCTTGAGGGGTCATGGGTCTATCGAGAAGGAATACGGGGACAGAACGCAGAAGTCGCGAAGGTCACGCAAAGGTCACGCAAAGGTCGCAGAAGTAAAACCCAGGAATTTGCTTAGGCTTCCTTCTGCGACTTCTGCGTGCCTTTTGTATTTCTTCTGCGTTCGGCTGTCCGCTTTCAGTTCGAGAACGCCGCGATGCCCGTGATCGCACGGCCCAGGATCAGCGCATGGATGTCGTGCGTGCCTTCGTAGGTGTTGACCACTTCCAGGTTCACCAGGTGGCGCGCCACGCCGAACTCGTCGCTGATGCCGTTGCCGCCCATCATGTCGCGCGCCATGCGGGCTATGTCCAGCGACTTGCCGCAGTTGTTGCGCTTCATGATCGAGGTGATTTCCACCGCGGCGATGCCTTCGTCCTTCATGCGGCCCAGGCGCAGGCTGCCCTGCAGGCCCAGCGTGATCTCGGTCTGCATGTCGGCCAGCTTCTTCTGGATGAGCTGGTTGGCGGCCAGCGGGCGGCCGAACTGCTTGCGGTCCAGCGTGTACTGGCGGGCGCGGTGCCAGCAGTCTTCGGCGGCGCCGAGCGCGCCCCACGAGATGCCATAGCGGGCGCTGTTGAGGCAGGTGAAGGGGCCCTTGAGACCCTGCACTTCGGGGAAGGCGTTCTCTTCGGGGCAGAACACGCCGTCCATCACGATCTCGCCGGTGATGCTGGCGCGCAGGCCGACCTTGCCGTGGATGGCGGGAGCGCTCAGGCCCTTCATGCCCTTCTCGAGCACGAAGCCGCGGATCGGGCCGACGGCGCCGCTCTCGCTGACTTCCTTGGCCCACACCACGAACACGTCGGCGATGGGCGAGTTGCTGATCCACATCTTCGAGCCGGTGAGCGAGTAGCCGCCCGGCACCTTCTTGGCGCGCGTGGCCATGCTGCCGGGGTCGGAGCCGTGGTCGGGCTCGGTCAGGCCGAAGCAGCCGATCCATTCGCCGGTGGCGAGCTTGGGCAGGAACTTCTGCTTCTGGCCTTCGGAACCGAATTCGAAGATGGGCACCATCACCAGCGAGCTCTGCACGCTGGCCATCGAGCGGTAGCCCGAGTCGACGCGCTCGACTTCGCGGGCGATCAGGCCATAGGCCACGTAGTTGAGGCCGGGGCCGCCGTACTGCTCGGGGATGGTCGGGCCCAGCAGGCCGAGGGCGCCCATCTCGCGAAAGATGGCGGGGTCGGTCTCGCCGGTGCGGAAGCCTTCGAGCACGCGGGGTGCGAGGCGCTCCTGGCAGTAGGCATTGGCCGCGTCGCGGATCATGCGTTCTTCGTCGGTCAGCTGCTGGTCGAGAAGAAGGGGGTCGTCCCAGTGGAATTGCGCTTTGGCGGCCATGTGGCTGTCTCCGGAAAAGGGGGAAGAAAGAAAAACGAGGGGGATCGGCCGATGCTAGCCACGCGGGGGCCATGACGCAAACGATGATTCCGCACCCAGATATGCGTTCGTAGAATGTCTTGCAAGATGTTCGAGCGGCTTCTCCATTGACGAGCCATCGGATCCATACATACAGCCGAGGCATACATGCGCCGCAAGATCCCGCCCCTGCAGACCCTGGTGTGCTTCGACGCCGCCGCGCGCCACGAGAGCTACACCCGCGCCGCGCAGGAGCTGGCCCTCACGCAGAGCGCGGTGTCCCGCCAGATCGGCACGCTCGAGACCTTCCTGGGCGTGGCGCTGTTCCGCCGCACGCGGCACGGCGTGGCGCTCACGGCCAGCGGCGCGGCCTATGCGCGGCAGATCAGCAAACGGCTCGAAGCGATGGAGCGCGACACGCTCGACGCCATGGCGCACCAGGGCGAGGGCGGCTCGCTCTCGCTGGCGGCCGTGCCCACCTTCGCCACCCGCTGGCTGATGCCGCGCCTGAAGGGCTTCGCGGCGCTGCAGCCCGACGTGGTGGTGCACATCGAGACGCGCACCCGCCCCTTTCTCTTCGCCGACGCGGAGTTCGACGCCGCACTCTACGCCGGCACGCCCGCGCAAGTCGAGAACTGGGCCGGCACGCGCGCGCTGCTGCTGATGCACGAGGACGTGGTGCCGGTGTGCAGCCCCGCCCTTCTTCCGCGCGGCAAGGCCGTGACGCCCGCCGCCATCGCCAGGATGCCGCTGCTGCAGCAGAGCACGCGTCCCGACGGCTGGCGCCAGTGGTTCGACGCGCAGCAGATCGACGCGCCCAATGCACGCGGCGGCCCGCGCTACGAGCTGTTCTCCATCCTCGCCGCTGCCGCGTCGCACGGGCTCGGCGTGGCGCTGATGCCGACCATGCTGGTAGCCGACGAGCTCGCGCGCGGCGAACTGGTGGTGGCCTGCGCGCGGCCGCTCTCGGGCGAGCGCAACTACTACCTCGTGACGCCCGAACGGGCCGACCAGCGGCCGTTGTTGAAGTTCTTCAGCGAGTGGCTGCTGGAGCAGGCGCGGGCCGCCGCTAGCGCAGCGTGATCCCGAGCGAATCGAAGGGCGCGTCGAATTCGGCGCGCCACGACTGGCCGGGCTCCAGCGGCCAGGCGTCAGTCCATGTGCCGGTGGTGACCACGTCGCCGGGCATCAAGGCCGGTGCGCCGGCGCAGCGCTGGAGCTCATGGTTGAAGTGGTGCAAGGCATGCAGCGGGCCGTCGAGCACGTTGGCACCCTTGCCTTCCTCGACGAGTTCATCGCCGCGATGGAGCCTCACGCGCGTGCGGCCGAGCAGTTCGTCGAGCGCATGGGCGCTGGTGGCGAAGTGGCCGACGGGCGTTTCGCGCCCGATCAGCAGGCGCGCATGCAGGCCGCCGTCGGCCACGGTGTCAGCGGCGCTGAATTTCCAGCCGGGCAGGTGCGACTGCACGATCTCGAAACCCGGCGCGAGCCACGCGATGCAGCCGAAGAGGTCTTCCAGCGTGGCGTCGCGCGGCGGGGTGGCGGCCATGCCGAACACGATCTCCGGTTCGAGGCGCGGCTGGCACAGCCTGTCGAGGCTCACTTCGCCGGTGCCGCCGCTGCTGCGCGTGAGCGTGGTGTTCCACACGGTGCCCCAGATGGGCGCGTAGACCTCGTAGCGGGGCCAGATCGTGCGGTTGGTGAAGCCGATCTTGTAGCCCACTGCGCGTTCGCCGCGAGCGGCGCGAAGCGCGCGCAGGGCCAGCGCCTGCTGGTAGGCGGCGTCCAGGTCGGCGGCGATCGGGAGCGGGCGATCGGCGGGCCACAGCAGGCCCTGGTCATAGTGGTCGAGAACGGCCTGGGGCGTCATGGCGCCAGCCCTTCCGTCAGCGCTTCGGGGGCCGGGAGCCTTCCCGGGCATAGGCTTCGATGAGCGCCGGGAAGGCGTCCATCTTGGGCAGGGCGCCGAAGCTGTGCTTCGCGGGCGTATTGGCCCAGGGCAGCTTCTCGTCGGTCCAGGTCTCGACGAAGGGCTCGACCCATGCGTGGCTGTCAAGCATCGACGGCCGGAGGTTGACGAACTGGTCGAGGCCTTCGGCGCGCGTGAACATCCAGCTCTTGCAGTGCGGGCAGAAGTAGTGATGCGAATCGGCGCCGTGCAGCCCGCCGATGACGGGCTCGCCCGACACCACCTCGAAGCCCTGCGTGGGAATGGCGATGGAGAGCGAGAAGGCGCTCGCGCTCATGGTCTGGCAGCCGGTGCAGTGGCAAGCCATCGACAGCAGCGGCGGCGCGCTGATGCGCAGGCGCACCCGGCCGCAGCGGCAGCCGCCGGTCCAGGGAAGTTGCCAGTCGCCGGCTTGATCGGGGGATGGATTCGAGGTGCTCACAAAGGTCTCCGGTCAGGTTGTCGATGCGGTCGCCGGCGCTGCCGATGCCGCGCTGTTCTTCTTCGGCGGCGAAACGCGCTGCGGCCTGAACGGCCCCGTGACCTTCTCCAGCCACGGGTCGCAGACGGCGCGCAGCTGCGGGTCGACGTCGAACTGCGGGTCGCGCGCGTCGAACAGCACCGACTTCTTCGCCTGCGCGCGCACCAGCGAGAAGGCGTCCTTTTCCGAGCGGCTGTTGTCGAACATGAGCGTCATGTTCGCGATCTGCGCCGCGTGGCCGACCGCCGCCTGCGTGCGGGGAAAGCGCTCGATGAGCTTCCTGCGGTCCACGTCGTGCCCTCCCTGCTGCCTGCGCGTGCTCACGCGAAAGACCGACATGTCCACCGACACCAGCCCCACGAAGAGCAGCACGACGAAGTAGCCGGCTTCCTGCATTGCGCGGATGTCGTCGGCCTTCGACTCGTGGCCGCCGCCGGGCAGCGGCTTCCAGTGCGAGAACACGGTCTCGAAGGCGAAGGGCATGCGCTGGTCCATCACCAGGCTCTTGAAGGCGCGCACGCCCTTCTGCGAGAGGATCTGCCAGCGCTCGTCGTCGTCGCGCAGGCGCTGGGCCCAGGCGGGGATGTGTCCGGTGGCGGGGTCTGCGTCGGGCAGGATGGACATCATCATCCGGTCGGCATTGACCAGCGGCAGGCGCAGCGAGGGCGCCAGGCGCGAATACCAGAGGGTGGATTTGCCGGAGCCGTTGTGGCCGGCCAGCACGAAGGCCACGGGACGCGGGCCCTGCGTCTGCTCCAGCAGTTTTTCGAGCTTCGGCGGGCGGCTGATGCTCACGCCTTGCTCGCGCGGAACCTGCCGTCGACCATGCGGCCGATGACCTTGGTGCCGTCGGCCGCTTCGCGCACGATCTTGCTCGGGTCCGGCGGATAGGCCGAGTAGGCGTACACCTTGGCCGCGTTGGGTCCGCGGAAGACCACCGACCTGTCGATGCCGGGCTTGCCCAGCGCACGGGCCGCCTTCTTCATCAGCGCCGTGGTGTTGTCCTCGGGCCGCACCTGCGGACGCGGCGCCTTGCCGACCTTGACCAGCGCCATGCCGCGCCCCAGCACGGCCACCGGCCGGCCCTGCACCAGTTGCCCCGTGGAGCCTTCGCGCGAGGTGGTTTTTTCTCTTGCCATGAGGGGATGATCGCTCAAAACCCCGGACGGCCTCCGCTTGGCCCTCCAAAGCCCGCGATGCGAACCGGTGCGGAAAGCCGCGTCCGGAAACGGCCAGCCGCTCGGCGCCGAAGACGGGACACTGCACGCATGACAGCAGCAACCCCAGCCTCCCTGGTCGAAGCCCTCGACTGGCCCCGCATCGAAGCCGACATCGCCGCCCGCGGCTGCGCCACCACCGGCACACCGCTTTTCACCCCGACGGAA
Source organism: Variovorax sp. 278MFTsu5.1 (assembly GCF_048305045.1). NCBI lineage: Bacteria > Pseudomonadati > Pseudomonadota > Betaproteobacteria > Burkholderiales > Comamonadaceae > Variovorax > Variovorax sp. 278MFTsu5.1. Next base: position 186,710 of record NZ_CP157622.1, on the reverse strand, counting down.
TGCGCCGCGCTCGTGGCGATGTACGACCGGCCCCGTCATTTCCGCAGCCGCGTGGTGATGCAGCGCCACGGCTTCGGCCAGGGCGAGTACCAGTACTTCGCCTATCCGCTGCCGCCGAAGCTGGCGGCGTGGCGCGCCGCGCTGTACGAGCGCCTCGCGCCGCTGGCCAACGCGTGGGCGGCGGCGATGGGCCAGCCGGCCGACTATCCGGCGGAACACGCCGCGTACCTGGCGCGCTGCCACGCCGCCGGCCAGGAGCGCCCCACCCCGCTGCTGCTGCGCTACGGCGAGGGCGACTACAACTGCTTGCACCAGGACCTGTACGGCGACCTGCAATTCCCGTTGCAGCTCACGGTGCTGCTGAGCGAGCCCGGCAGCGATTTCGCCGGCGGCGAGTTCGTGCTGACCGAACAGCGCCCGCGCATGCAGTCGCGCGCCGAGGTGGTGTCGCTCTCGCGGGGCGAGGCGGTGATCTTCGCGGTCAACCAGCGGCCGGTGGCCGGCACGCGCGGCAGCTATCGCGTGACGATGCGCCACGGTGTGAGCCGCGTACGCTCGGGGCGCCGGCATACGCTGGGCATCATCTTCCACGACGCGCGCTGACGGACGAGCCGCCTCTTTTTTCAGCAGCTTCCCCGGACTGGTCTAGACAGGCTCGAGCCACCGCCGCGCCGTGCAATACCGCACGGCAAGCCGAAGTCGAGCGAAAATCACGCCCGCTTCCGCGCAGCCACGGACCCCGACACCAACGATCGGCGCCGCGGGCCTGACGGAAGCCGGCCCGCGGCTTCGGCCTTGCGGCGTCGAGTGGTTGTCAGGGAGCTGTATGAACAAGAACTCGTCCGGAAATCCGGAAGCGGCTGGAAAGCCGCCGGTCAAATCTGTCACGGGAGCGTCGCCCCCCACGCCGGCGCTCGTCGCACCTCCCGGGCGCTCGCGCCGCTTCCGGGTGGACGTGGGCACCATCGTGAGCGCGGTGGCGCTGGCGCAGTCGCTGCTGCTGGTGTCGCTGGGCTACTGGGGCTCGCAGAGGCTGGTGTCGCGCATCGGCGTGTCGGCGCACAAGTCGAACCACGACCGCACCGAGGACAAGGTGCTGGCCTTCCTGCAGAAGGCGGAATCGGTGATCAACGCAGTGGGCTCCGCGCCCAGCCTGCGCCCAGCGGGCGAGCAATCGGAGAAGACGGCGGAGCTGCTCTGGACACTGCTGCAGCAGTCGCCCGAGCTCGACAGCATCTACGTGAGCAACGAGAGGGGCCAGATGCTGATGGCCCTGCGCTACCCGGTGCCGGCCATGCGCCACATCGAGCTCGACGAAGGCTTCACCACTGAGACCTGGCAGTACAAGCTGCCGCTGGGCGCCGAGGCCAACGTGCAGCAGCGCTACGCCACCCAGCGCCTGGGCGCATTCCGCAGCGACTACGACCCGACCAGGCGCAGCTGGTACCTGCAGGCCTCGAAGGCGGGCGGTCCGGTCTGGACGCAGCCCTATGTGTTCGCCGCCGCGCAGGAGCTCGGCGTGACATACGCGCTGCCCAGCCAGCGCAGCTACCCGGGCGATGCGCAGAAGCTGGTGGTGGCGGGCGACGTTTCGCTCGGCCGGCTCTCGGAATTCGTGCGCCAGTTCAACAGCGACGGCTACGGCGACAGCGCGCTGCTGAGCGCCGACTTCCGGGTGCTCGCGCGCAGCGACATGCCCGGCGTGCTTCACAAGCTGGAGCCGCCCAGCGGCGTGCTGGGCGCGCTGCACGCCCACATGCTCACTGCCGGCACCGCGGGCAGCGGCAGCGACACGGCGTTCTCCTTCACCTACGAAGGCCGCCGCTACCTGGTGCAGACCTCGCTCATCCCGAGCACCGGCTGGCAGCTGGTGAGCTGGGTGCCCGAAGACGTGCTGCTGGGCGACTTGCGCCGTGCCGTGCTCTGGGGCCTGGGGCTGGCGATGGCCTTCCTGGTGATCGCGCTGTTCATGTCGCTGAAGCTCTCGAAGCTGGTGACCGCGCCGGTGGAAAACCTCTCGCACATCGCGCGCCGCATCGGCCTGCTGGAGCTCGACAACTTGCCGCGCGAGCCTAGCCGCGTGCTCGAGATACAGCACCTGGACCAGGCGCTGGACGATTCGGCGCGCAGCCTCAAGGCCTTCAGCAAGTTCGTGCCGGTGGACGTGATCAACCAGCTCATCGACGAAGGCCACGCGCTCGCTCCTTCGGGTTCGCCGCGCCGCGTGACGGTGATGTTCACCGACGTGGAGGGCTTCACCTCGATCTCGGAGTCGCTGGACACCGACGTTCTGGTGGACATGCTCACCGAATACTTCAACCTCGCGACCGGCGTTTTCTCGCGGCACGGCGGCGTGATCGACAAGTTCATCGGCGACGGCATCATGGTGCTGTGGGGCGCGCCCTCCGACCTCAAGGACGCGGAGTACAAGGCCTGTCTGGCCACGCTGGAGCTGCACGTGGAGATGGACGAGCTCAACCGCAAGTGGGCCGAGCAGGGCCTGCCCGAGTTCCGCACGCGCGTGGGCATTCACACGGGCACGGTGATCGCGGGGGTGCTGGGCTCGAACGACCGGCTCTCGTACACCGCGTTCGGCGATGCGATCAACGTGGCGAGCCGCATCGAGGGCATCAACAAGCAGCTGGGCACGCTGGCGCTGATCTCGGAAACCACTTTTGCCGGCCTCGACGGCCGGCTGCATGCGCGGCGCATCGAGGAACAGGTGGAACTGCGCGGCCGGCAGACGCGCATGGTGCTCTACGAGCTGGTGATGTCCTAGCGGGGAGCCTGGGTGACGCGCACCAGCACGAGATCGGCGCTGGTGGCACCGCCCTGGGTGAGCACCGGGTACTGCGTGTCGTTGATGAAGAGGAGCTGGTCGCCGCGCGTGATGCGCGCCGATACCGCGTAGCGCATGCGCGGTTCGATGCGCGCGGCATCCACCTTCAGCTCGTAGGCGAAAGGCACCTGCCTGCCGTTGGCCTTGATGCGCTGCTCGGCGAGAACTTTCGAGGGCGCGTCCATGAGCGACACGTCGAGCAGCTGCACCACGATGTCGGCCGCGGGGTCGAGCGCGATGCGTTCGCGGTAGGTGACGGTACCGGCCACGCGCAGCTGCGCGGTGCCGCCCGCTGCGGGAGAAGAAGGCACTGCGCAGGCGCTCAGCAGCGAGGCGCCCGCGATGGCGGAGAACATGAGGAGGCTGGTGCGTCTTTTCATCCGCCCATTATGCGGAGGCACGCTGCGCGGCAAAGGCCACGTACCAGTCGAGGCTGCCGGGGTTCGCCATTGCTTCACGGTTGACAACCTTTTCTATCGGCTGGCCCAGCAGCAGCTTCTTGATCGGCAGCTCCTGCTTCTTGCCCGAGAGCGTGCGCGGTATCTCGGCCACCTGGAAGATGTCGTTGGGCACGAAGCGCGGCGACAGCGATGTCTTGATGGCGTTGTTGATCCTCGCGCGCATGGCGTCGTCGAGCGCCACGCCGGGGCGCAGCACCACGAACAGCGGCATGTAGCTGTCGCGGCCCAGGTATTCGAGGTCGACCACCATCGAGTCGAGCACCTCGGGCAGCCCCTCGACGGCGCTGTAGATCTCGCTGGTGCCCATGCGCAGGCCCTGGCGGTTGATGGTGGCGTCGCTGCGGCCGTAGATGATGCAGCCGCCGTCCTCGCCGATCCTGATCCAGTCGCCGTGGCGCCAGACGCCGGGGTAGGTGTCGAAGTAGCTCGACACGTAGCGCGCGTTGCCCTCATCGCCCCAGAAGTACAGCGGCATCGACGGAATGGGCCGGGTGCAGACCAGCTCGCCGACCTCGCCGATCACGGGCTGGCCCTGCTCGTTCCAGGCCTCGACCGAATGGCCGAGCTCGCGGCACTGCATCTGTCCGGGCACTTCGGGCAGGTCGCGGCTGCCGCCGACGAAGGCGCCGCAGAAATCGGTGCCGCCGGAGATGTTGCACCACCACACCTCCTTCGAGCCCGCGTCGAGGATCTGCCTCGAGCCCCAGCGCTGCACCTCCTCGGGCAGCGGCGAGCCGGTGCTGCCCAGCGCGCGCACGCGCGAGAGATCGCCGCACTCCTTCGCGACGAGCCCGGCCTTCATGCAGTTGGTGAAGTAGGCCGCGCCCGCGCCGAAGAAGGTGACCTTGTGGCGCGCCACGAAGCGCCACAGCACGCCCCAGTCGGGCTTCTCCTTGCTGCCCGCCGGGTTGCCGTCGTAGATGCAGATGGTGGCGCCGAAGGCCATGCCCGAGAGCTGCGAGTTCCACATCACCCAGCCGGTGGAGCTGAACCAGTGGTAGCGCTCGCCGAAGTTGTTGGCGCCGTAGCTCGCGCCCACGTCGTTGTGCAGCCCGCAGGCATGCATGGTGAGAATGATGCCGCCCTGCCCGTGCACGATGGGCTTGGGCAGGCCGGTGGTGCCGCTCGAATAGACGATCCAGATCGGGTGGTCGAAGGGCAGCCACTCGGGCTCGAAGGCGGCGACCTCGGCGTCGTCGCGCGCGATGGCCTGCGTCCATTCGACGTCGTGCGGCACCGTGCTGGCTGCGTAGGGCGACTTCACCAGCAGCAGCTTCTGCACGCTGGGCAGCTGGCCGCGCAGCTCCTGCAGCACGGCGCTGCGGTCCAGCGGCTTGCCGCCGTAGTGCACGCCGTCGACAGCGATCAGCACCTTGGGCTCGATCTGGCGGAAGCGGTCGGCCACGGCGGCCGTGCCCATGTCGGGCGCGCACACGCTCCAGATCGCGCCGATGCTGGAGCATGCGAGAAAGGCGACCATGGTCTCGGGCACATTGGGCATGTAGGCCGCGACGCGGTCGCCGCGCTTCACGCCCAGCGACTTCAGCGTGAGCGCCACCGATGCGACCTGGCGGCGCATCTCGGGCCACGACATCTCGCGCACCTGGCCCAGTTCGTTGTCGCTCACGATGGCGGGCATGCCTGCCGCATGGGCCGCGTCGACGTGGCGCAGCACCTCGCGCGCGTAGTTGACCTGTGCACCGGGGAACCAGCGCGCGCCGGGCATGCGCGATTCGGCGAGCACCGCCGTGTGCGGTGTGGGCGACTCGATGCGGGCGTAGTCCCAGATGCTCTGCCAGAAGGCATCGAGCTCGGTGACGGACCAGCGCCACAGGGCGTCGTAGCTGTCGAATGCGAGGCCGCGCGTCTCGCGCAGCCAGTCCTGGTAGAGGCGGATCTGGGGGATGTTGGGAGCGGGCATTGCACGAGCGTAGCGCCGCGAACGACCGTGCTCAATGAGGGTTGACCTCAGGGTTTGTACGCGTGTTCAATGTTTTTGTACAAGCGTTCAATACGGCCCCGATGAGTACCCGCACACCCACCGCAAAGCGCCAGGTCTCGCGCGCCCCGGCACAGGCCGCGGCCGCAGTCGCCATCGAGACTGCGCGGCCCGACCGCAAGCAGGCGATCCTGCTGGCGGCGGAGAAGCTTTTTTCGCAGCACGGCTACCACGTGGTGACGATCCGCCAGATCGCCGAGGAGGCCGGCGTGCCGCTGGCGCTGGTGGGCTACTACTACGGGCAGAAGCACGAGCTCTTCCACGCGATCTTCGAGCACTGGGGCCATTCCATCGAGGCGCGGCTGGCCGGCCTGGCCGCGGTCGACATCGACCCCGACGACGCACGCACGCTGCCGCGCATCATCGACGCCTTCACCGCACCCGTGCTGGCGCTGCGCGCGAGCGCCGAGGGCGAGTACTACGCACTGCTGGTGGCGCGCGAGCTCTACCACGCCACCGAGGAAGCCGACCGCGTGCTGCGCGCCTACTTCGATCCGCTGGCCGAGGCCTACATCGACGCGCTGCATCTCGCGATGCCGCACGCCACGCGCAGCCAGGCCGCCTGGGGCTACCAGTTCGCGCTGGGCGCGCTGCTGCACCACCTGAACGACAGCCGCATCGAACGGCTCTCGCGCGGCGAGAACACGCGCGCCGACCCGGCCGTGGCTCCCATGCTGGTGAACTTCATCGTCGGCGGCCTGCGCGCTGCGCTGCCGCGCCCGAAAGCCGCCAAGCCATCGCAGAAGAAAACCACCCCCAGGAGACAGAAGACATGATGAAACGACGCACCCTGCTGTCGGCGCTCGCCGCAGCGTCGGCTGCCGCGGCGCTGCCTTCGCGCGCCCAGTCCACCACGAAGATCGTGTTCGGCTACACGGCCGTGACCGACTTCGCATCGGTGTTCGTGGCCGCCGAGGAGGGCTACTTCAAGAAGCGCGGCCTCGACGTGGAGCTCAAGTTCATCCCGCTGAACTCGACGATTCCGGCCGCGCTGCAGTCCGATTCGCTGCAGATCGGCGGCCCCACGCCCTCGGTGTTCCTGCAGGCGGTGGACGGCGGCCTGGACCTGGTGCTGGTGGCCGGCGGCGGCCTCACCTCGAAGACCATCACCGGCTTCGGGCTGGTGGCGCGTGCGGGCTCGGGCATCAAGAGCGCGCAGGACTGCGTGGGCAAGAAGATCGGCGTGCCGGGCCTGGGCGCCTTCCTGCACGTGACCTTCCGCGCATGGCTGAAGGACAGCGGCGTGGACTACCGCAAGGTCAACTTCGTCGAAGCCGCGTTCCCGCAGCATGCCGACCTGCTGCGCGGTGGCTCGGTCGACGCGGTGGTGTCGGCCGACCCGTTCATGAGCCGCATCACCGAGAGCGGCGCAGGCTACGTGGCCTCCTACTACTCGACCTTCCTGCCCGAGAACAACCAGACCATCGTGCACGCGGCCAAGCGCGAGTGGGTGGCGAAGAACCCGGCGGCGGCGCGCGCCTTCCGCGAGGCGCTGGTGGAAGCCGCCACGTTCATGCAGCAGCCGAAGAACGACGCCAAGGTGCGCGCATCCATCGGCAAGTACATCAAGCTGCCGCCCGACGTGCTCGCCAAGGTGCAGGTCTCGCCGCCCGGCCCCGTGGTGACGGACAAACAACTGTCCTACTGGACCGGGCTGATGAAGGAGCAGGAGATGCTCAAGACGAACATCGACGTGGCGAAGCTGGTGGCGAAGTGATCGCAGCGCCCGCTCCAGTCACCGCGCGTGCCGCATTGCAGGCGGGCGCCTTTCACGCACCGGCCGGCACCGCGGCGCAGGCCGTGCCCTTCCTGCGATTCGACGGCGTGACCATCCGCCTCGGCGGGCGCGAGATTCTTTCGCCCACCTCGTTCGACGTGGCGCGCGGCGAGTTCGTCTGCATCGTCGGCCCCAGCGGCTGCGGCAAGACCACGCTGCTGCGCGCGGCCAGCGGGCTGGTCACGGCCAGCGCGGGCGAGGTGCGGCGCAACGGCGTGAAGATGACCGAGCCCTCGCGCGAAGTGGCCTTCGTGTTCCAGGACTACGGACGCGCCCTGCTGCCCTGGCGCACGGTCGAAGGCAACGTGAGCCTGGCGCTGGAAGCGGCCGGCGTGCCCGCCGCGCAGCGCGCGCCACGCATCGCCGACGTGCTCGGCAAGGTCGGCCTCGCGAAGCATGCGCACAAGTTCCCGGTGCAGCTGTCGGGCGGCATGCAGCAGCGCGCGCAGATCGCCCGCTGCCTCGCGCAGAAGCCTGAGCTGATGATGATGGACGAGCCCTTCGGCGCGCTGGACGCGCTCACCCGCCAGAGCCTGCAGGACGAGCTCGCGCGGCTGGTGCGCGAGGACGGGCTCACCGTCCTCTTCGTCACGCACGATCTCGAAGAGGCCATCTACCTCGGCGACCGAGTGATCGCGCTGCAGGCCAACCCAGGGCCGGGCCGGCCCAGCCTCGCGCGGATGATCGACGTGAAGATCCCGCGCCCGCGCGACCAGCTCTCGACCAAGGAGCATCCGGAATACCTGCACCTGCGCCGCGAACTCTTCGCCTTCATCGAGCAGGGCCATGACTGACGGCCGCCTCTTCCGTTGGCTGCGGCCGTGGGTGTTTCCCGTCGTGCTGATCGGCGCCTTCGAGTGGTACGCGCGGCGCGCGGCCGCTCTCGGCAGCGACGCGCTCGCGCCGCCCAGCGCAGCGGCAAAGGCTTTCGTGGGTGCGGCCATGGACGGCTCGCTCTGGACCGCCACCGGCTTCACGCTGGGCACTGCCGCGCTCGGGCTGCTGCTGGGCGCGGTGCTCGGCATCGCGCTGGGCGTGGCGCTCGGGCTCTCGCGCCGCGCGGCGCAGTTGGGCTCCGTCTCCATCGAAGTGCTGCGGCCCGTGCCATCCGTCGCCCTGATTCCGCTCGCGATGCTGGGCTTCGGCTTCGGCGTGCGCATGGAACTGGCCATCGTCGCCTTCGCCACCTTCTGGCCGCTGCTGGTGCTGGTGCAGGCGGCGGTGCAGCAGGTCGATCCGCGGCTGCTCGAGGTCAGCCGCGTGCTGGGGCTTTCGGCGCGCGAGCGCGCGTTCAAGATCGTGCTGCCGGCCATCGTGCCGCGCCTTTTCGTCGCGCTGCGGCTGGGTGTGGCGGTGGCGCTGGTGGTGGCCGTGACGGTGGAGATCGCGGCCAACCCCAACGGCATGGGCTACGCGATGATGATCGCGCAGCAGAGCTTCGACCCCGCGCTGATGCTCGCCTGGCTGGGCTGGATCGGCGTCGTGGGCTTCGCGGTCAACGCAGGCATGCTGATGCTGCAGCGCGCGGTGTCGCGGCGCATGGGAGTGCCGTCATGAACGACAACCGCATCGGCCTGTACAGGTTCGGCTCACTGGGCGTGCTGCTGGCACTGGTCGCGCTGTGGTGGGTCGCGAGCAATGCCGGCTGGGTGAGCCGCGTGTTCCTGCCGACGCCGCAGGCCACCTTCGCGAGCCTGCTCGAAGGACTGAATCTCTCGGGAAGCGGCGATGGCGGCGAGCTGCTCGGCTTCACGCGCGCCACGGTGGGCCGGATGATCGAAGGCTGGCTGCTCGCCTCGCTCTTCGGCGTGCTGCTGGGCGTGGCCATCGGCGTGTCGCCCCAGGTGCGCGCATGGGTGCAGCCGACGCTCGAGTTCATCCGCCCCCTGCCCGCCTCCGCGCTGCTGCCGCTGGCCATCTCCATCTTCGGGCTGAACCCCGGCATGGTGCTCTTCGTGGTGGCTTTCGGCGCGATGTGGCCGGTGCTGCTGGCCACGGTGCACGGCTTCGCGGCCGTGGAGCCACGCCTCGCGGAAGTGGCGCGCTGCCTGCAGATGTCGCGCGCGGCGTACATCTGGAAGATGGGCCTTCCCAACGCGATGCCCGACATCCTGGCCGGCATGCGGTTGGCGCTGACCATCGCGCTGATCGTCGCGGTGGTGGGCGAGATGATCGCCTCGCAAAGCGGCCTGGGCCAGGCCATCCTGCTGGCCGCGCGCGCCTTCCGCGCAAGCGACCTGTTCGCCGGCATCGTGCTGCTCGGCCTCATCGGCTTCGTGAGCAATGCGCTGCTGGCCTTCGCGGAACAGCGCCTGCTGCGCTGGCAGCGCCCCTGATTCCTTCGTCTTCTTCCAACACGTACACCCCACAAGGAGTTCCCATGCCACGCAAATTCGTCGATCTCTCGATCTTTCTCGAGAACGATGTGCTCTCCGACCCACCGGCCTTCGCGCCGAAGATCCAGTACTTCACGCACGAGCAGACCTACGAGCAGATCGAGCCCTTCTTTCCCGGCCTGAAAAAGGAAGACCTGCCCGACGGCGAAGGCTGGGCCGTGGAGCTGGTGCAGCTGTCGACGCACAACGGCACGCACCTCGACGCGCCCTATCACTTCCACTCGACCATGGACAAGGCGCTGGGCGAGAAGAAGCCCGCCATCGCGATCCACGACGTGCCGCTCGAGTGGTGCTTCCAGCCCGGCGTGAAGCTCGACTTCCGCCACTTCGCCGACGGCTATGTAGTGACGGCCGCCGACGTCGAGGCCGAGCTCAAGCGCATCGGCCACACGCTGAGCCCGCTGGAGATCGTGGTGGTCAACACCCGCGCGGGCTCGCGCTACGGCCACCCCGACTACGTGTCGGCCGGCGCCGGCATGGGCTACGAGGCGACGATGTACCTGCTGGAGCGCGGCGTTCGCCTCACGGGCACCGACGCATGGAGCTGGGACGCACCCTTCGTGCACACCGCGAAGAAGTACGGCGAGACGCAGGACGCCTCGCTGATCTGGGAAGGCCATAAGGCCGGCCGCGACATCGGCTACTGCCACATCGAGAAGCTGCACAATCTGGAGGTGCTGCCGCCCACGGGCTTCTACATCAGCTGCTTTCCGCACAAGATCCGCGGCGCTTCGGCCGGATGGACGCGCGCGGTCGCCATCTTCGACGACGCGCTGATGGCGTCGGCATGAGGCACGGCTCATGAGCATTGCACTCAACCACACGCACGACGTTCACGCGCGCAGCTGGGTCGAATCGGCCAATGCGACGGACAGCGACTTTCCGATCCAGAACCTGCCGCATGCGGTGTTCCGCCGTGCCGGCAGCGCGGAGGCATTTCGCGGCGGCGTCGCGATCGGCGACCAGGTGCTGGACCTGGCCGTGCTCGTCACCAAGCAGCAACTCGACGGCCTCGCGCTCGACGCGGCGAAGGCGGCCGCGCTGCCAGCGCTCAACGACTTCTTCGCGCTCGGCAATACCGCATGGAAGGCGCTGCGCCACGCCCTCTTCGACCTGCTGAAGAACGACGCGCCCGTCGCCGCGGTGCAGGCCGTGCGCGAATGCCTCGTGCCGCAGGCCGAAGCCGAATACACCGTGCCCGCGCGCATCGGCGACTACACCGACTTCTACACCTCGATCGACCATGCGCTGAACATCACCCGCCTGATGAACCCGGACGGCGACGTGACGCCCAACTTCCGCTGGATTCCGATCGCCTACCACGGGCGCGTGTCGACCATCGGCGTGAGCGGCCAGCGCTTTCATCGGCCGATGGGGCAGGCGATGGCGCCCGGCGCGAAAGCGCCCACATATCAGGCATGCGCGCGGCTCGACTACGAACTGGAACTCGGCGTGTGGATCGGCAAAGGCAATGCTCAGGGCGACGCGATTGCGCTCGAACATGCGGACGAACACATCTTCGGCATCTGCCTGCTGAACGACTGGTCGGCGCGCGACATCCAGTTCTGGGAAATGGCACCGCTCGGGCCCTTCCTGGCGAAGAACTTCGCCACCACCATCTCGCCGTGGATCGTGACGATGGAAGCGCTCGCGCCCTACCGCCAGGCATGGACCCGCCCGTCGAACGAGCCCCAGCCGCTGGCCTACCTGGAGCATGCGTCGAACCGCGAGAGCGGCGCGCTCGACATCCGGCTGGAGGTCTGGCTCGAAAGCGAGAAGGCACGCCGCGAGAAGACCGGGCCATCGCGCCTGTCCTCCACCAGCTTCAGGCATCAGTACTGGACCGTCGCACAGATGGTGGCGCACCACACCATGGGCGGCTGCAGCCTGAACCCGGGCGACCTCTTCGGCAGCGGCACGATCTCCGGCCCCGGCGAAGGCGAGGCCGGCGCGATCATCGAGCTGACGCGCGCAGCGCAGAGCCCCGTGACGCTCGCCAATGGCGAACAGCGCGGCTTTCTCGAAGACGGCGACGCGGTACTGCTGCGCGGCTGGTGCGAGAAGCCGGGGCATGCGCGCATCGGGTTCGGGGAGAGCCGGGGGACGGTGCTGGCGGCAAAAGGCTGAACTGAAGCGCCAAAGAAAAAGGCCACCTGATGAGGTGGCCTTTTTGCAATTTGGAGCGGGAAAAGAGTCTCGAACTCTCGACCTCAACCTTGGCAAGGTTGCGCTCTACCAACTGAGCTATTCCCGCGTGAGCCTCAGATTATATAGCGATCTTTGGCGGATTCTTCCGGATTCCGGAAAAAAGTTCTTTTTCCTCTTGGCGAGGCACTTTCAGGCGTCGAACACCATCGAGCGGTGCATCGACACGCCCGCCATCAGCCCGTCCGCCGATGCCATCGTGGCGTTGGAGAACATCATCGCCAGATCGCCCGCGCCGTAGACGCCGGGCACGGTCGTCATCTTCATCGCGTCGACGCGCAGCACCTTGCCGAGCGGGCCGTCGTCGAAGGCGCAGCCCAGCCGCTCGGCCAGCGGACTCGCGGGCCGCGTGCGCGGCGCCACGTAGAGCGCCTCGATGGGCACCAGCCTGCCGTCACCGATGCGCACACCGGTCAATTCTTGCCCCTCGCCTTCAAGGCCGGCGATGCGCCCGGGTTCGATGATCACGCCACGCGCCTGCAGCTTCGCGCGCGCCTCGGCATCGGGCCCTTCGCCGCCATGCAGGAAGAGCGTGGTCGGGCCCCATTCGGCGATCAGCAGCGCATGGTCCGGCGGCTGCGCGCCGTGGTGATAGAGCACGCCCAGCTGGCGCTCGCTGAACTCGTAGCCGTGGCAATAGGGACAGTGCAGCACGCTCGAGCCCCAGCGTTCGCCGATGCCGGAAATCTCCGGCAGGCCGTCCTGCACGCCATAGGCCAGCAGCAGCTTGCCGGCCGAGCGGTGCTCGCCGTTGCTCAGCGATACGGTGAATCCACCTGCCTCCTCGGCACCCGCATCCACCACGGCCGCCTCGACGAACTCGACGCTGGGATACGCAAGCAGCTTCTCGCGCGCATCCGCAATCATCTTCAGGGGCGGCACGCCGTCCTGCCCGAAGAAGCCGTGCGACGCGGCCGCGAAGCGGTTGCGCGGCGCGCCGGTGTCGACGACGCAGACCTTGCGCCGCGCCCGTGCAAGCTGCATCGCAGCGGAAAGGCCGGCAAAGCTGCCGCCCACGATCAGAGCGTCATGACGCATGTTCGATGTCCTTCGATGTGAAGCCGCCGCCCGTCATGCGGCGATGGAAGTCCCTGGAAAGATCGGCCAGCGTGATGCTGTTGAAGCGCCTGAGCAGCAGCGCCTCGGCCTCGTCGCAGACGCCGTCGAGCGCCGCGTTCACCGCCTGCTCGACGATGCACCCCGGGCTCTCGGTGCGGTTGCCCATGGCCAGCAGCGCGGGCGCGCCCACCGCGTTGTGGACGTCGCCCAGCGTCACCGCCGACAAGGTGCACGACAGCATCCACCCGCCGCCATGGCCCTTGGCCGAACTCACGAACCCCGCCTGCCGCAGGCCGGCCATGAGTCGGCGCACGACCACCGGGTTGGTCTGCATCGCAACCGCGAGCGACTCGGAGGTGACGGGCGTCTTCATCTCGGCCATGTGCAGCAGCACGTGGAGGACGGCGGAGAGCTTGCTGTCGCGTTTCATGCAACATTATGAGTTGCGTGTGTTTGCCATGACGAGCGAAAGGGTCTTGCATCGCCCCGGGCGGCGAGAATCGGCCCGGCTGCACTGCCCCCTGCCATGACACCCGCCCCGATCACCCTGCTCGACGCCGCCCTGCTCGACGCCGCCCTGCGCGGCGTGCTGCTGGCCCTGCTGCTCGTGCTCGCGCTGATCCTCGGCCGCGACCGCCCTCGCCTGCCGGCGGCGCGCGCGGGCGTGTTGCTCGCGCTGGGGTTGTGCATCCAGGTCGTCGGCTCCACGCCGATGTTCGAAGCCTCCGTGCCGCGCACATGGCAGGCGCCCTTCGTCGCGGTCTCCGTCGGCAACGCGGTGCTGTTCTGGGTGTTCGTCCGGGCGCTGTTCGACGACGACTTCGCCCTGCGGCCGGTGCACGTCGCCTCATGGCTGGCCGTGGCGGCGCTGGCGGCGCTCAACTGCGCGATCGTCGCGGGCAGCGCCTCGGTGCTCGCGCCGGTCATCATGGGTATCCAGCGCGCCGTGCCGCTGTTGTTCGCGGTGCTGGCCGCGATGGCGGCGGCTTCGCAATGGCGCGCGGACCTGGTGGAAGGCCGGCGCCGGCTGCGCGTGTTCATCGTGGCAGCGGGCGTCGGCTACAGCCTCGGGATGCTGGCCGTGCGGCTGGCCTCGCCGCGCGGACAGCTCTCGGGCCCTTCCGCCACGGCCGACGTGGCGATGCTGCTGCTGATCGTGGCGGTGGTGGCGTGGCGGATGGTCCGGCTGGCGGGGTCTGAGCTCTTTCCGGCGGCGCAGGCGCCGGCCACGATCCCGCTGCCCCCACTGCCGGCACCGCAACCTCCCGTCGAAGCACCGGCCGATCCCCCGCCCCCTGAACCGGAACCCGGGCCAGCCTCCGACCCCGCCGAAGACCGCCTCGCCGATTCCCTCCACCACGCCATGGCGGTCGAGCACGCCTACCGCAGCGAAGACCTGAGCATCGCCGCCCTTGCCGCCCGGCTCTCGGTGCCCGAGTACCGCTTGCGCCGCCTCATCAACCAGCGGCTGGGCCATCGGAATTTCAACGCCTACGTCAACGGCTTCCGGCTGGCCGAGGCGATGGCGGCGCTGGCCGATCCGTCGAAACGCGAGCTGCCGGTGCTGACCATCGCTCTGACCGCGGGCTTCCAGTCCATCGGCCCGTTCAACCGCGCCTTCAAGGCCGCCACGGGCCTCACGCCCACCGAATTCCGCAGGAAGAAGCTGGCCGAATCCTGAAATCTCTGGCCGAAAACTGGCGCTCGCGGCTTTCGGCAAGACCGGGCAGCAGCACCCCGGCATCGTGTGGGCTTCCAAAGGCAAGGAACCAACGATGCGACGTTCTTCTTCTCTCTTCTTCCTGTTTCTGGCGTTTTTCTGCGGCTGGACGCGGGCCTCGATGGGCATGGCGGAGCTTCCCGCCGCGCCCGGCGACGGCCCGGTCACGGTGTTCTATCCCTCGGCCGGCGCAGCCCGACCGACCCAGCGCGCCCGCTTCACGCTCGACTTGGCCGTGCAAGGCGCGCCAGTGCCCGGCAATGGCCGGCTGGTGATCGTCTCTCACGGCTCGGGCGGTGCGCCGTGGGTGCATGCGGACATCGCGCGCAGCCTGGTCGAGGCCGGCTTCGTGGTCGCCATGCCCGAGCACAAGGCCGACAACTACAAGGACGACAGTGACCCCGGCCCCGCCAGCTGGACGATGCGCCCAGCCGAGGTTTCGCGCGCCATCGACGCGGTGGCACGCGACCCGCGCTTCGCGCCGATGCTGCGGCTCGACAAGGTCGGGATGTACGGCATGTCGGCGGGCGGCCACACGGCCCTGAGCCTGGCCGGCGGGCGCTGGTCGCCGGCCGCCTTCGCGCGGCATTGCGAGGCGAACCTGGTGGACGACTTCCAGTCCTGCGTCGGCCTCATCACGCGGCTGACCGGTGGCCCGCTCGACGGCGTCAGGAAATGGGCGGCGCTCTTCGTCATCCGCCACCGCTTCGGCGACGACGTCGCGCCGCGCGAGCACACCGATCCACGAATCGCGGCCATCGTGGCGGGCGTGCCTTCCTCGGCCGATTTCGACATGGCCTCGCTGGCCGATCCGCGCGTGCCGCTGGGCCTCATCACCGCCCGGCAGGACCGCTGGCTGATCCCGCGCTTTCACAGCGACCGCGTGCTCGCGGCCTGCCTGCCGCGCTGCGAGCTGATCGCCGACATGCCCACCGGCGGCCACGGCGCGCTGCTCTCGCCACCCCCGCCGGAGCTGAGCGGGCTGATCGGCGACATGCTCGACGACCCACCGGGCTTCGACCGCCAGAACGTGTTGCCGGATGTGAACACGAAGACAACGGCTTTCTTCCGTAAGCATCTGTTGCCTTGATGGGCCGAACGTCGATCCGGGGGCCTAACGCACGAGCCCCCGATTTCGCCGACGGCCGATTCCCACGCGAGCGGGCGAAAGCGGCGCACATGGCGACAGATCGCGGCACAGCCATGGTTGCACCCGGATCGATCGAACCCGATCGGTCCATGAAACCGTGACCATGCAACGAAAGGAACAGTCACCCATGAAGCAACAGCATCAACACAAGCGCATCGTCCTCGGCACCCTGCTCGCAGGCATGCTGGCCATCGGCGGCGTCGCCCAGGCGCAAGGCGTCGGGGTGGGCGTAGGGGTCAATGCCGACGTGAATGCCTCGGGCTCCACTGCGGGCACACGCGGCGGTGCGGGTGCGGCAACCGGCGCCAACGCCGGTGCCGGCGCGAACACCAATGCCGGCGGCGCGGCGAGCGGTGCCACGGGCGCGGCTGGCAATGCAGTCGGCGGCGTTCTGGGCGGCGCCACGAACGCGGTGGGCGGAGCAACGAATGCCGTGGGCGGCGTGACCAACACCGTGGGCGGTACGCTCGAAGGCGCGACAGGGGCTGTCGGCTCGGCCGGCGGCGCGGTGAAGGCACCTGCCGTAGGCGCGAAGGCTCACGGCAAGGCCCAGGGTTCGGGCGCTGTCGACATCAAGAAGTAACGACGGCAGCAGCCCGATGACAAAGGCCCGCGGCGCCGGAGCGCCGCGGGCCTTTTCACGTTCTGTCGCCTGATTCCGTCGCCTGGTCGGCCGGCTTGAGCTTGAACAGGCTCGTGACCTCCGCATCGAGCACCATCAGCTCGCGCTGGTTGAAGAGCCGCCAGCGCCAGCGCAGGATGCCCAACGTCGGTCGCTTCTCTGAACGGCGCACCTCGATCACGTCGGCCACCAGCCGCAGCGCGTCTCCCGGTCGGACCGGGTTGGGCCAGCGCACATGCTCCAGCCCCGGCGATGCGAAAGATTCGGAACCGGCCAACGCCGCCTCCACCACCAGCCGCATCGCGATGGAGCAGGTATGCCAGCCGCTTGCGATGAGCCCGCCGAAGGGGCTGTCGGCCGCCGCTTGCGCATCGGTGTGGAACCACTGCGGGTCGTAGGCCCGCGCGAACTGCAGAAGCTCGGCCTCTGTGAGCACATAGGGCCCGGCCTCGATGACCTGGCCCGCGTGGAAGTCGGCGAACTTCATCCGCCGCGGCTCAGTAGGTCTCGAGATGCAGGCGGCCTTCGCGCTTGAGCGCCGCGCCCACCGTGTCCCAGTCGAGCCCGGCTTCCTTCGCCACGTCGCGCAGCGCGAGCACGACGCCCTCTTCCATGCTTTTCAGGCCGCACACGTAGAAGTGGCTGGCCCCGTCCTTCAACAGCGCGGCCAGGTCGGCGGCGCGCTCGCGCATCAGGTCCTGCACGTAGCGCTTGGGTTGCCCCGGCGTGCGCGAGAACGCGAAGTTGATGTCGATGAAGTCCTTGGGCAGCGACTGCAGAGGGCCGAAGTACGGCAGCTCCTGCTGCGTGCGCGCGCCGAAGAACAGCATCAGCTTGCCGCCTTCGAACTTGCCGCTCTTGCGCAGGCGGCGGCGCCACTCGGTCATGGCGCGCATCGGGGCGCTGCCGGTGCCGGTGCAGATCATCACGATGTGCGACTTCGGATGGTTCGGCATCAGGAACGAGGAGCCGAAGGGCCCCACCACCTGCACCGTGTCGCCCACCCTCAGGTCGCACACGTAGTTGGAGCACACGCCGCGCACGGGCGTGCCGTCGTGGTCTTCGGTGACGCGTTTCACGGTGAGCGAGACGTTGTTGTAGCCGGGCCGCTCGCCGTTGCGCGGGCTGGCCACCGAGTACTGGCGCGCATGGTGGCGCTTGCCCATGGCGTCGGTGCCGGGCGGCACGATGCCAATCGACTGGCCCTCGAGCACCGGGAACGGCAGCGCGCCGAAGTCGAGCACGATGTGGTGCGTCTCGCTGTCGAAGCCAGCCTCGGTGCAGTTGTAGTTGCCCACCACGGTGGCGGTGGTCGGCGTCTTCGGCGGAAAGAGGTTGGTGTAGGCGTGCGCGGCCGACCAGGGCGGCACGGTGGCGCCGTACTGCGCGGAGTTGAAGGCCGGCTCGAGCGTTTCGACCGCGGCCTGGGTTTGCGCTTGTGCCTGCGTCTGGGCGGGAGGCGCGGCTTCCGCGCCCGCCGACACGCCGGCCGCTTCGAGCTCCTCGGGCGAGAGTTCGGCGGGCAGCGATTCCCAGGTGAACTGCTCCTCGATGGAGTACGCGCGCACCAGCGGCATGGTGCGCCAGTTGTCGATCGAGCCCGTGGGGCACGGCGAGATGCAGGCCATGCAGCCATTGCAGACGTCGGCGCGCACGACGTAGTTGTTGTCGTCGTGCGTGATCGCGTTGACCGGGCAGGTGGCCTCGCAGGTGTTGCAGCGGATGCAGATCTCGGGGTCGATCAGGTGCTGCTTGATGACTCCGGCTTCGACGGCCATGTCCATGTTCTTTCTCCTTTCCCTCGCCCCTTGGGGAGAGGGTCAGGGTGAGGGGGCAGCAGCTTGTCGTGGGGACGCTGCCAACCTCACCCCCGCCCTCTCCCCAAGGGGAGAGGGAGTCATACCCCATTGCAAATCAACCGAACCGCACGTACTCGAAATCCACCGGCTGGCGGTTGATGCCCATCACCGGCGGCGAGATCCAGCCGGCGAACTTGCCCGGCTCCACCACGCGGCCCATCAACGATGCCACGAAAGCGAAGTCTTCGGCACTGGGCAACCACTCGTCGCGCTTGGCGGCCCATTCCACGTCGTTCACCACGCGGCCCTCGGGCGACATCTTGATGCCGGCGAGCGCGCCGATCTGGCGGTTGAACGCCTTGTGCGGCACCACCAGGCGAGTCGGGATGCCTGCTTTTTCCAGCACCTTGTTCCAGCGGCCCACGCCGGCCACCGAGTCCTTGATGAAGTCGTCGCGCAGCACTTCGTTCAGCGCGTTGAGCATCGGCACTTCCTTCTCGACGAGCTGGCCGTCCTTCACCTCGAGCACCTTGTAGGTCTGGCCCTTGAGCACGTGGTCGTCGGTGCGCTTGCCTTCTTCGTAGCGGCCCTTCAGGCCCGAGCTGTAGAAGATGGCGGCGTTGCTCGACTGGTCGGCGCCGAACAGGTCGATGGTCACGCTGTAGTGGAAGTTCAGGTAGCGCTGGATGGTGCCCAGGTCGATGCAGCCGGCCGCGCGCACCTTCTGCGGGTCGTCGGTCTTCAGCTCGTTCATGACCTGCGCGGTGCGTGCGATGACGCGCGACACGCCGCTCTCGCCCACGAACATGTGGTGCGCTTCCTCGGTCAGCATGAACTTCGTGGTGCGCGCCAGCGGGTCGAAGGCGCTCTCGGCCAGCGCCGACAGCTGGAACTTGCCGTCGCGGTCGGTGAAGTACGTGAACATGAAGAACGCGAGCCAGTCGGGCGTGCGCTCGTTGAAGGCGCCCAGGATGCGCGGGTTGTTCTCGTCGCCCGAGGTGCGCTGCAGCAGCGCCTCGGCTTCCTCGCGGCCATCGCGGCCGAAGTGCTTGTGCAGCAGGTAGACCATGGCCCACAGGTGGCGGCCCTCTTCCACGTTGATCTGGAACAGGTTGCGCAGGTCGTACATGCTGGGCGCGGTGAGGCCCAGGTGGCGCTGCTGCTCCACCGACGCGGGCTCGGTGTCGCCCTGCGTCACGATGATGCGGCGCAGGTTGGCGCGGTGCTCGCCGGGCACGTCCTGCCAGGCCTTCTCGCCCTTGTGGTCGCCGAAGTGGATCTCGCGGTTGGCGTCGCCCGGGTTCAGGAAGATGCCCCAGCGGTAGTCGCGCATCTTCACGTGGCCGAACTGGGCCCAGCCCTGCGGATCGACGCTCACCGCCGTACGCAGGTACACCTCGTGGTTGGTGGAGCCCTCGGGGCCCACGTCGTCCCACCAGTTGATGAAGTTCGGCTGCCAGCCTTCGAGCGCACGCTGCAGCGTGCGGTCTTCGCCGAGGTTGACGTTGTTGGGGATCTTCTCGCTGTAGTTGATCGTGCTCATGGGGGGTTCCTTCCGAATACACACAAACTCGGGACCGAACGCAGAAGTCGCGAAGGTTTCGCAGAAGCCGCAGAAGAAAAACCAGGGAAGGTTCTCGTGATTCTTCTTCTGCGGCTTCTGCGTAGCTTTTGTCTTCCTTCTGCGTTCGGCTGTTCTTGTCTCTTCCTGTGGTCCTGTATTTGCCTCAGACCCGGTTCAAATCGAAGCCGGCTTTCTGGCCGGTGCCGTAGACCTTCAGCGCGCCCTTCTCGCCCACGGCGTTGGGGCGGTTGAAGATCCAGTTCTGCCAGGCCGAGAGGCGGCCGAAGATGCGGGTGACCATGTTCTCCTTGCTCGCGAAGCGCAGGTTGGCTTCCAGGCCGGTGAGCGAGTCGGGCGACATCGCGGCGCGTTCCTCGATGGCGATGCGGATCTCGTCGTCCCAGTCGATGTCGTCGGGCGCGGCGGTCACCAGGCCCAGCTTCAGGGCCTCGTCGGCATCGAGCGCCTTGCCGGCGGCGGCGCGGGCGGCTTCCAGCGGCGCGGCCTCTTCATAGAAGCGGCGCTGCAGGCGGCTCTGGTCGTTCACCATGGGGAAGAAGCCGAAGTTGAATTCGTCGAGCGTGAGCTTGGGCGCGCGCTCGGCGTCGTCGGGCAGCGCGAGCATGTAGGCGCGGTCGGCCGCGAAGGCCAGTTCGGCCAGCGTGCCGGCAAAGCAGGAGCCGGCTTCGATCAGCGCGAACAGGCTGCGCGAGGACACGTCCAGGCGCGCCAGCGTGCGGCGCAGCGCGCCGATGGTCTCGCGCACCAGCCAATGGTCCTTGTTGGCGAGCATCACGGCGTCCGACGCGAGCACGGCGGCAGCGTCGCCCTCGGTCTTGAGCAGCCAGGTGCCGATGTCGAGCTCGTTGGTGCGCAGGTTCAGGATGGCGTCGTCGAGTTCGCGGCACATCGCCAGCGGCCACCATGCGGCGCCGGCTGCCTCGATGGCGGCGATGTCCGACGGCTGCGCGCCGGTGGGCGCCTTCACTGTGATGGTGGCGGTGCGCTTGCTGCGGTCGATCCGCACGTCGACGTTCGCGTACGAGATGCCGTCGGCGCTGTCGGTGCGCTCCAGGCGGGTCAGCGCCACGCCCTTGCCGTTGGCCGGGCGGTCGCTGCCGGCGGCGAGCTGCGAAGCGCGCTCCTGCACGGCGGCGGCGAACTGCGCGGGCTTGGCGACGGCGTCGACCAGGCGCCAGTCGACCGCGCGCTGGCCGCGCACGCCTTCGACGCTGGTGCAGAAGATGTCGGCGAGGTCATGGCGCACGTGGCGCTTGTCGGTCACGCGGGTCAGGCCGCCGGTGCCGGGCAGCACGCCCAGCAGCGGCACTTCGGGCAGCGAGACGGCGGAAGAGCGGTCGTCCACCAGCAGGATCTCGTCGCAGGCCAGCGCCAGCTCGTAGCCGCCGCCCGCGCAGGCGCCGTTGACGGCCGCCAGGAACTTCAGGCCCGAGTGCTTCGAGGAGTCTTCGATGCCGTTGCGCGTCTCGTTGGTGAACTTGCAGAAGTTCACCTTCCAGGCGTGGCTGGAAACGCCCAGCATGAAGATGTTGGCGCCGGAGCAGAAGATGCGGTCCTTGCCGCTGGTGACGATCACGCTGCGCACCTCGGGGTGCTCGAAGCGCACGCGGTTGAGGGCGTCGTTCAGCTCCACGTCCACGCCCAGGTCGTAGCTGTTGAGCTTGAGCTTGTAGCCGGGGCGGATGCCTCCGTCTTCCGCGATGTCGAGCACGAGGCGCGCGATGGCGCCGTCGAAACTCATCGACCAGTGGCGGTACTGGCCGGGTTCGGTGCGGTAGTCGACGCGCTGGGGCGCCTGGAGCGTGGTGGTGTCGGTCATGCGGAAGTCTCCTGTGGGGCAGTGTTCGGAAACCGTGAACAGGAAAGATAATGCACTTTCTTGCTCCGATGACATGCATCATGCTGCATGCACACAGGCAAGTCAATGCCTGCTGCACTTTTTTTCAGATTTCAGGAGTCCGGAAGGCGCCTAGACCAGTCCCATGGACTGGCGGACGGCCGCACGCAGGGCCTGGAAGCTCTGCGGGAGCGTCTTGCCGCTGGTGTCCACCGACAGGTCGGCCTTCGAATAGAAGGCGGCGCGGCCGTTCAGGATGCGGCGCAGGTCTTCCATCGCTTCCTTGCTGGCGGCCATCGGGCGGGTGTCGCCCTGCGCGGCCACGCGGCCCATGTGCTCCTCGGGCGCGGCCTGCAGCCACACGGTGGTGCAGTGCGCGAGCAGCTCGTTGAAGGTGGCCGGGTCGGAGACGATGCCGCCGGGCGTGGCGATCACCACCTCGCTGTAGATCTGCACCGCTTCTTCGAGCGCGCGGCGCTCGTAGCGGCGGTAGGCGTTGGTGCCGTACAGGTCGTGGATCTCGCGCACGCTGCAGCCGGCGAGCTTTTCGATCTCGCGGCTGAGCTCGATGAACGGGATTTCCAGGTCTTCCGCCAGCATCTGCCCCAGCGTCGACTTGCCCGCGCCGCGCAGGCCCACGAGCGCGATGCGCCGGTGCCGCGCCGGGTCGACCGAGGCGGTGCCCAGCAGCTCGCCGATGGCCACGCGCACGCGGCGCAGGTCGGCCTCGCTGCGGTTCTCGAGCAGTTCGCGGATGAGCAGCCACTCTGGCGAGCTGGTGGTGACGTCGCCCACCAGCTCGGCCAGCGAGCAGTGCAGCGCGCCGGCCACCTGCTGCAACACCAGGATCGACGCGTTGCCGATGCCGTATTCGAGATTGGCCAGATGGCGCTCCGACACGTCGGCCGCGACAGCCACCGCCTTGCGCGTGAGCCCGCGCTGCGCGCGCAGGTTGCGCACGCGGTCGCCCAGCGCCGACAGCAGCGGATTCTTCGCCTCCCCGGCGACGGCCTGGCCCGGCGCGCCGTTGCCGCTTTCAGGCGCGGCGGCCAGCGCCGCGTCTACATGCTCGTTCATGCAATTCCTCGTTCTTCGCCGGGATTGTGCGCGCTCAGGGTAAACACCATAGATGCACTATATTGCTTGACACTCATTGTCTCGATGCTTATTGTTCGGCCACACGCAAGATACTGCACACTCAGTGATCCTGCAAGGTAGTTCCAAAGTTCGAGGCCCCACGATGTCCGACAGCAGCACTCCCGCCACCGGCAAGGAAGCATTTCACCAGCTGATCGCCGGCCTGACCGCCCAGATCGCCGGCAAACCGCTCGACGGCGAGCTCGACCGGTGGCTCAACACCCACCACGGCGCCGGCAGCGCCAGCTTCGAGCAGCTGCGCCAGGCCTGCATCGGCGGCGTCGCCGAAGGCTGGCTCTGCGAGCGCGAAGGCGGCGGCATCAGGTACGGCCGCGTCTTCAAGGCCGAAGACGTCCTGCACCGCTTCTCGGTCGACGTGGTCGACATGCAGGACATCGCCGGCCCGCACCACACGCATCCCAACGGTGAGATCGACCTGATCATGCCGCTCGACGGCGCCGCCGCCACCTTCGACGGCCGGCCCGCGGGCTGGTGCGTCTACGGCCCCGGCACCGCGCATCGCCCGACCGTGGCCAGCGGCCGCGCGCTCGTTTTATATCTCCTGCCCGAGGGGCAGATCAGGTTCACCCAATGACCGAGCTTCTTCCCAACTACGTCTCCGGCCGCTGGCAAAGCGGATCGGGGGCCGGCACGCCCCTGTTCGACCCGGTGCTGGGCACCGAGCTCGCGCGCGTCGACGCCACCGGCCTGGACCTGCCGGCCGCCTTCGCCTTCGCACGCGAACAGGGCGGCAGCGCGTTGCGCGCCCTCACCTACCGCCAGCGCGCGGGGCTTCTCGCGGCCATCGTGAAGGTGCTGCAGGCCAACCGCGACGCGTATTACGAGATCGCCACCGCCAACTCCGGCACGGTGAAGAACGACTCGGCCGTGGACATCGACGGTGCGATCTTCACGCTCGGCCAGTACGCCAAGTGGGGCGATGCGCTCGGCGACGTGCGCGCGCTGCGCGACGGCGACGCGGTGAAGCTCGGCAAGGAGCCGGTGTTCCAGTCGCAGCACCTGCAGGTGCCGACGCAGGGCGTGGCGCTGTTCATCAACGCATTCAACTTCCCCTCCTGGGGCCTGTGGGAGAAGGCGGCGCCCGCGCTGCTCTCCGGCGTGCCGGTGATCGTGAAGCCCGCCACGGCCACCGCCTGGCTCACGCAGCGCATGGTGAAGGACGTGGTCGACGCGGGCGTGCTGCCGGCCGGCGCGCTTTCCATCGTGTGCGGCAGCTCGGCCGGCCTGATGGACGCGCTGCAGCCCTTCGACGTGGCTTCCTTCACCGGCTCGGCCGAGACGGCGGCGGTGATCCGCTCGCACCCGGCCGTGGCCCAGCGTTCGGTGCGCGTGAACATCGAGGCCGACAGCCTCAACAGCGCCCTGCTGCTGCCCGGCGCCGCACCCGGCAGCGACGCCTTCAACCTGCTGGTGCGCGAAGTGGTGCGCGAGATGACGGTGAAGTCGGGCCAGAAGTGCACTGCCATCCGCCGCATCCTGGTGCCTGCGGAGCTCTATGACGCGGCGGCCGAAGCCATCGGCGCCAAGCTCGCGGGCATCACCGTCGGCAATCCGCGCAACGAGAGCGTGCGCATGGGTTCGCTGGTGAGCCGCGCGCAGCTGGATTCGGTGCGTGAAGGACTGGCTGCGCTGTCCGCGCAGGCCACCGTGCTGCACGACGGCCGCGACAAGCCCCTGGTCGACGCCGACCCGGCCATTGCCGCCTGCATCGGCCCCGTGCTGCTGGGCGCGCGCGACGCCGACGCAGCGCAGCAGGTGCACGACGTGGAAGTGTTCGGCCCCGTCGCCACGCTGCTGCCCTACCGCGACCTCGCGCACGGCATCGCACTGGCGCATCGCGGCCAGGGCTCGCTCGTCACCTCCATATATGGAAGCGACGACGCGGCACTGGCGCAGGCCGCGCTCGCGGTGGCCCCGAGCCACGGCCGCGTGCACGTCGTCAGCCCCGAAGTGGCGCAGGCCCACACCGGCCACGGCAACGTGATGCCGATGTCGCTGCACGGCGGCCCCGGCCGCGCGGGCGGCGGCGCCGAACTGGGCGGACTGCGCGCGCTCGACTTCTATCACCGCCGCGCCGCGGTGCAGTCGAGCCCCGGCGTGATCGCCGCGCTCGGCCTCTAGAAGAGAACACGGAAAAGAACACGGCCGAAGGAGACAAGACCATGACCCCGCCCCCACGATTCAACTTCGCCGGACACCTGTTCGACCTCAACCGCGAACGCGCCGCGCGCCCCGCCTACATCGACGACCGCGGCACGCTGAGCTACGGCCAGCTCGAGGAGCGCTCGCGCCGCCTGGCCGCCGCGCTGCAGGCCGCCGGCATCCGGCGCGAAGAGCGCGTGCTGCTGCTCATGCTCGACGGCAACGACTGGCCCGTGAGCTTCCTCGGCAGCCTCTATGCCGGCGCGGTGCCGGTGGCGGTCAACACCCTGCTCACGCCCGACGACTACGCCTACATGCTCGACCATAGCCGTGCGCAGGCGGTACTGGTGTCGGGCGCGCTGCTGCCCACGCTGCAGGAGGCGATGTCGCGCGGCGGGCACGAGGTGCGCGCGCTCTTCGTGTCGCAGCCCGCCGGCGCGCTGCCCGAAGGCGCGCAGGAATTCGACGCCGCGCTCGCCGCCGTCGAACCGCTCGCGGCGCCGGTGACCACGGCTTCGGACGACCCGGGCTTCTGGCTGTATTCCTCCGGCTCCACCGGCAAGCCGAAGGGCACGGTCCACACGCACGCCAACCTGTGGTGGACGGCCGAGCTCTACGGCAAGCCGGTGCTCGGCCTGACCGAGGACGACGTCTGCTTCTCGGCCGCCAAGATGTACTTCGCCTACGGCCTGGGCAACGCGCTGACCTTTCCGCTCTCGGTGGGCGCCACCGTGGTGCTGATGGCCGAGCGCCCCACGCCCGACGCCACCTTCCGCCGCTGGGTGGAACACAAACCGACCGTGTTCTTCGGCGCGCCCACGGGCTTCGCGGGCATGCTCGCCTCGCCCAGGCTGCCCGCGCGCGAAGCGGTGGCGCTGCGCATGTGCTCCTCGGCCGGCGAGGCGCTGCCGGGCGAGATCGCGCAGCGCTTCAAGCAGCACTTCGGCTGCGAGATCATCGACGGCATCGGCTCGACCGAGATGCTGCACATCTTCATCTCCAACCGCCCAGGCGACGTGCGCTACGGCACCACCGGCCGGCCGGTGGAAGGCTACGAGGTCGAGCTGCGCGGCGAGGACGGCCGCCCCGTGCCCGACGGCGAGGTAGGCGACCTCTACATCCGCGGCCCGAGTTCGGCGCTGATGTACTGGGCCAACCGCGAGAAGTCGCGCGAGACCTTCCAGGGCGGCTGGACCAAGAGCGGCGACAAGTACACCCGCGACGCCGACGGCTATTTCACCTACGCCGGGCGCAGCGACGACATGCTCAAGGTCAGCGGCATCTACGTCTCGCCCTTCGAGGTCGAGGCCACGCTGATGCAGCACCCGGCCGTGCTCGAGGCGGCGGTGATCGGCAAGGAAGACGCCGACGGCCTGACCAAGACCAAGGCCTTCGTGGTGCTGAAGGACGGGAGCGCGGCCACCGAGGACGAGCTCAAGGCCTTCGTCAAGGAACGCCTGGCGCCCTACAAGTACCCGCGTTTTCTCGAATTCGTGGGCGAGCTGCCCAAGACGGCGACGGGGAAGATCCAGCGCTTCCGGCTGCGCGAGAAGGAAAAGCAGGCGTGATGCACGCGCCGTCTTCCTCTTTCTCCCTCCCCCGCTGGGGGAGGGCCGGGGTGGGGGTATCGGCCTCCATGCAGGCACAGCCTTTGCGAGCGCCGCTTGCCCCCATCCCGACCTTCCCCCAAAGGGGGAAGGAGCAAAAACCATGAGCACCGACTTCGCCACCATCACCTGGCGCAACCGCGAGGTGCGCATCGAATGCCAGTCGATCGCGCCCGAGCGCACCGCTGCGCCGCTCGTCGTGTTCCTGCACGAGGGCCTGGGCTCGGTCGCGATGTGGAAAGACTTTCCCGCGCGGCTGTGCGAAGCCGCCGGCGTGCGCGGCCTCGTGTTCTCGCGCCCCGGCTACGGCCGCTCCACGCCGCGCGCGGACGACGAGATCTGGGACGTCGACTTCATGCACCGCCAGGCGCACGAGGTGTTGCCCGCCCTCTTCGCCGCGCTCGGCCTCGGCGACCAGAAACCCTGGCTCTTCGGCCACAGCGACGGCGGCTCGATCTCGCTGCTGCATGCCTCGCGCTTTCCCGACAAGGTGGCGGGCCTCGTCGTGCTGGCGCCGCACATCTTCGTGGAGGACGTGACGGTGGCGAACATCGAGAACGCGCGCACCGCCTACCTCGGCACCGACCTGCCGCAGAAGCTGGGCCGCTACCACGACAGCGCCGACTCCGCCTTCTGGGGCTGGAACCGCATCTGGCTGCACCCGCCATTCCGCGACTGGAACATCGAGAGCGAACTCGACACCATCCGCTGCCCCGTGCTCGCCGTGCAGGGCATCGACGACGAGTACGGCACCCTCGCGCAGATCCGCGGCATCGCCGCGCGCGTGGATGGATGCGAGCTGCTGGAAATCCCTCAATGCGGGCATTCCCCGCATCGCGATCAGCCGGATCGTGTCATCGTCGCGGCCACTTCCTTCATCACCAGAAATCGGAGAGAGACACCATGACCATTCGCAGCACCGCCCGCCTCGCCTTCACGGCCATCGCCCTCGCCTCGCTGGCGGCGGCCGCCGGCGCCCAGGGCACGGGCAAGCTCAAGGTCGGCCTGATGCTGCCCTACAGCGGCACCTACACCGCCCTGGGCGTGGCCATCGAGAACGGCTTCAAGCTGTACGTCGACGAGCAGGGCGGCAAGCTCGCCGGCCGCGAGATCGAATACTTCAAGGTCGACGACGAGTCCGACCCGGCCAAGGCCACCGACAACGTCAACAAGCTCATCAAGCGCGACAACGTCGACGTGATCGTCGGCACCGTGCACTCCGGCGTGGCCATGGCCATGGCCAAGGCCGCCAAGGAAAGCGGCACCGTGCTGATCGTGCCCAATGCCGGCGCCGACGCAGTGACGGGCCCGATGTGCGCGCCCAACATCTTCCGCAGCTCGTTCAGCAACTGGCAGCCGGCCTACGCCATGGGCGAGGTGGCGGCCAAGCAGCAGGGCAAGAAGAAGGCGATGACCATCACCTGGAAGTACGCCGCGGGCGACGAGTCGGTCAACGGCTTCAAGGAAGGCTTCGAGAAGAACGGCGGCAAGGTCGACAAGCAGCTCACCCTGCCCTTCCCCAACGTGGAGTTCCAGGCGCTGCTGACCGAGATCGCGGCCGCCAAGCCCGATGCGGTGTACGCCTTCTTCGCGGGCGGCGGCGCGGTGAAGTTCGTCAAGGACTACCAGGCCGCCGGCCTGAACAAGACCATCCCGCTGTACGGCCCCGGCTTCCTGACCGACGGCACGCTCGACGCGCAGGGCGACTCGGCCCAGGGCATGCTGACCACGCTGCACTACGCCGACGGCCTGAACACCGCTCGCGACAACGCCTTCCGCGTGGCGTATGCCAAGTCGTTCAAGCTGCAGCCCGACGTGTACGCCGTGCAGGGCTACGACGCCGCCCAGATGCTGGGCGTGGGCCTGAACGCCACCAAGGGCGACATCTCGAAGAAGGCCGAGTTCGCGGCCGCCGTCGAGAAGGCCAAGATCGACAGCCCGCGCGGCGCGTTCACCGTGAGCAAGTCGCACAACCCGGTGCAGGACATCTACCTGCGCAAGGTGGAGGGCAAGGAGAACAAGCTGGTGAGCACGGCCATCAAGGGCCTCGCCGATCCGGCCCGCGGCTGCAGGATGTAAACACCCCAGGCTTCGCGCACTTCGTGTGCTGCGCCAACCCCCTTGCAGGGGGCGACACCTGCGGCCCGGCAAAGCCGGTTCCGCGGTGTCCCGCGCAACGCACGCCTATTGAACAACGATCCCGCCCAGAGAGAACCCCCTCGTGGATTTCGGAACCTTCCTGGTCCAGTGCCTGAACTCGGTTCAGTACGGACTGCTTCTCTTCCTCGTGGCCTCGGGGCTGACGCTGATCTTCGGGATCATGGGCGTCATCAACCTCGCCCACGGGAGCTTCTACATGATCGGCGCGTACATGGCGTTCTCGCTCGCGCCGCTGTTCGGCGACCAGTTCCTGCTGATGCTGGTGGCTGGCGTGGTGCTGGCAGCCGTCTTCGGCTACCTGCTCGAATGGGCCTTCTTCAGCTACCTCTACCAGCGTGACCACCTGCAGCAGGTGCTCATGACCTACGGTCTGATCCTGGTGTTCGAGGAGCTGCGTTCCATCCTCGTGGGCAACGACGTGCACGGCGTGAAGGTGCCCGCGTGGCTCGACGGCAGCTTCGCGCTGGGCAGCGTGATGAGCTACCCGTGGTACCGGCTCTTCGCGTCGGCCGCCTGCATCGTGCTGGCCGTGGGCCTGTACTGGGTGGTGAACCGCACGCGCCTGGGCATGATGATCCGCGCCGGCGCAAGCAACCGCGACATGGTGCGCGGCCTGGGCATCGACGTGAAGCGGCTCTACCGCATCGTGTTCGCCGCGGGCGTGGCGCTCGCGGCGCTGGCCGGCATGATCGCCGCACCGATGTCCTCGGTGTATCCGAACATGGGCGCGAGCGTGCTCATCATCTGCTTCGTGCTGGTGGTGATCGGCGGCATCGGCTCCATCACCGGCGCGCTGGTGGCCTCGCTGCTGGTGGGCTTCGTCGACACCTTCGGCAAGGTGTTCTTCGCCGACTTGAGCGGCATCGGCATCTACCTGCTGATGGCCATCGTGCTCATCTGGAAGCCCGAGGGGCTGATGGGGAGGCGGCCATGACAGCCATGAAGAAGAGCGCCTTCCTGCTTCCCGTGGCCTGCGCGGTCGCCGTCGGCGTCGCCGGCCCGTTCATGGGCAACTACGCATCGGACTTCATCGTGAAGGTGATGATCCTCTCGATCTTCGCGCTGAGCCTGGAGCTGCTGGTGGGCATGACGGGCCTCGTGAGCCTGGGCCACGCGGCGTTCTACGGCATCGGCGCGTACGTGACGGTGCTGGCCTCGGGCAACGAGGGCGGCAACTTCGCGCTGCTGCTGCCGGCTGCGATGGGCGTGGCGGCGCTCTACGCGCTCTTCGTCGGCGCGCTGAGCCTGCGCACCCGCGGCGTGTACTTCATCATGGTGACGCTGGCCTTCGCGCAGATGGCCTTCTTCGTGTTCCACGACACCAAGGTCGGCGGTGGCAGCGACGGCATCTACATGTACGTTCGGCCCGCCATCGGCGCGCTCGACCTGGAGAACCGCACGGTGCTGTTCTACGTGGTGCTGGCCTCGCTGGTGTTCACCTACGCCCTGCTGGCGCTCATCCGGCGATCGCGCTTCGGCGCGGCGCTGGCGGGCATCCGCGTGAACGAGCAGCGCATGCGCGCCGCCGGCTTCGCGGTGTACGGCTACAAGCTCGCGGCCTTCGTGCTGGCGGGTGCGCTGGCCGGGCTCGCGGGCTTCCTGCTCGCCTCGCGCGACGGCGTGGTCAACCCCGAGCTGATGGCCTGGCACAACTCGGGCGAGGTGCTGCTGATGGTGATCCTCGGCGGTCTCGGTCACCTGCGCGGCGCGGTGATCGGTGCCGTGGCGTTCACGCTGCTGAAGGAAATCTTCTCCACGCACGCGGTGATGGGCCCGCTGGCCGACCACTGGCAGCTGACGCTGGGGCTCACGATCATCGTGTTCGTGGCGCTGCTGCCCAAGGGCCTGATCGGCCTGGTGCAGCGGCTGTCGCCGAAGGGGGCTGCATGACTGTTCCCACGCTCCGGTTTTGTCCCCTCTCCCGCTTGCGGGAGAGGGCTAGGGTGAGGGCTGCGAACCTGACCATCAACCCGCGCTTTCTACCGCCCAATGCCCTCACCCCAACCCTCTCCCCAAGGGGAGAGGGAGCAAGACCATGAATGCAGCCGCTCTTCTTTCGGTCTCTGGCCTGACCCGCCGCTTCGGCGGCCTCACGGCCGTCAACGGCGTCACGCTCGACCTGCACGTGGGCGAGGTGCATGCCGTGATCGGCACCAACGGCGCCGGCAAGTCCACGCTCATCAACATGCTCTCGGGCGAGATCGAGGCCAGCGAGGGCCGCATCACGCTCGACGGCACGGACATCACCGGCCGCGCGCAATGGAAGCGCGCGCGCGACGGCGTGGGCCGCAGCTACCAGCGCACCACCATCTTCCCGGAGTTCAGCGTGCACGAGAACTGCCGGCTCGCCGCGCAGGCCGCCACGCCGAAGCCCTGGGCCATCTGGGAGTCGTCGCGCGGCTGCGCGACCAGTAGTGCCTCGGCCGACGCTGCGCTAGAGGCCGCCGGCCTCGCGCACGAGGCGCAGCGCATCGCCGGCACCATGAGCCACGGTGCGCAGCGCCAGCTCGAAGTGGCGATGTGCCTGGCCACCAACCCGCGCGTGCTGCTGCTCGACGAACCCCTCGCCGGCATGGGCGCCGAGGAAACCGACCGCATGCTCACGCTGCTCGCGCGGCTGAAGGCCACGCACGCGATCCTGCTGGTGGAGCACGACATGGACGCCGTGTTCCGCATCGCCGACCGCATCACCGTGATGGTGAACGGGGCGGTCATCGCCACGGGCAACCCGACCGAGATCCGCGAGAACCCGGAAGTGCGCACGGCCTATCTCGGAGACCACTGACATGCTGCTCGTGCGCGACCTCAACACCTACTACGGCAACAGCCACATCCTGCGCGGCGTGCATGCCGGCATTCCCGCGGCCACCTCGGTCGGCCTGCTCGGGCGCAACGGCATGGGCAAGACCACGCTGATCCGAACCATGATGGGCTACGTGCGCCCCGCCTCGGGCGAAGTGCAGGTCGACGGCCGCACCGTCACCGGCTTGCCGCCCGAGAAGATGGCGCGCCTGGGCATCGGCTACGTGCCCGAGGGGCGCGGCATCTTCCCGAACCTCTCGGTGCGCGAGAACCTCGTGATGAGCGAGCGAGCGGGCATCGACGGCCGGCGCGAATGGACCTTCGACCGCGTGATGGCCACCTTCCCGCGCCTGGCGGAGCGCCTGTCGAACGGCGGCCAGCAGCTGTCGGGCGGCGAGCAGCAGATGCTCTCCATCGGCCGCGCGCTCATGACCAACCCGCGCCTCTTGATCCTCGACGAGGCCACCGAAGGCCTTGCGCCGCTGATCGTGGCCGAGATCTGGCGCGTGATCGGCGAGATCCGCGCCACCGGCATCGCCACGCTGATCGTCGACCGCGACTACCGCAAGGTGCTCGCGCACACCGACCTCGCGGTAGTGATGGAGAAGGGACAGATCGTGCGGCACGGTGCCTCGGCCGACCTGCTGGCCGAGCCGCACGCGCTGGAGGAACTGCTGGGCGTGTAGGCCACGCGATGACGCGCGAGATCAGCCTCCTCGACACATCGGGCAAGCCCCTGCCCTTCGACGGCAGGATGCTGATGAACGCGCAGGCCACCGCGTGGCAGGGCTTCGCGCTGGAGGTGCGCGCAATGTCCGGCGATGGCGAGAACCCCGCCTGCTACAACCCGCATCCGCTGATCGGCCTGTGCGTGCGCGGCCATGTGAAAGGCGCGATGACGCGGGGGCGGCGCCAGCATCCCTTCGAGTCGAACGCCGGCGGGATCTTCATCTTCGAGCAGGGCTACGAGGTCGAGCGCGCAACCTGGACCGGCGAGCTCGCCGAGACCATCGTGCTGGAGATCCGCCCCGAGGCACTGCGCAGCCTCATGCCCGAGGGCGACGGCGAGCTGCACCTGCAGACGCAACTGTCGACCACCGACGCGACGCTGTCGGCCCTGGTCATCGCCATGCGCGACGAGGTGGAGCGCGGCTGCAGCTCGGGCCGCCTGCATGCGCAGGGCCTGTCGATGGCGCTCGCGAGCTACCTGCGCAACCGCTACGGCGCCACGGGCAACACCCGGCGCCCGCGCGGACGGCTCTCGCAGAACGACCTGCGCAGGGTGTACGACTGGGTCATGCAGCATCTGTCCGAGGACTTCGGCATCGACGAACTCGCGGCCGAACTGCACCTGAGCGCGGTGCATTTCACGCGGCTCTTCCGCGCCAGCACCGGCGCGACGCCGTACCGCTACGTGATGGAGCAGCGCGTGCGCCACGCGCTGTCGCTGCTGCGCGGCAACCAGTCGCTCGCGGAGATCGCGCAGGCCGTGGGCTTTTCGAGCCAGGCGCATTTCACGCAGGTGTTCCGCCAGCTGGTCGGCACCACGCCGGCGCGCGCGCGGCGCGGGTAAGTCCCGGTGGAGGGTGAAGGAATCCTGCAAGCGGTGATCGCATGTCGATATACCGCGGCGGGGGGCGCGGGCAAATTCATGTCTCTACACAACAGGAGACGAGAAGATGCCCAAGCCATTGCCCACCCCGCCGATCCCCATTTCCGCCGTCCTCTGCCTGAGCCTCGCCGCGGCAGCCGTGCTCACGGCCTGCGGCGGCAGCAGCTCCTCAGGCCCTGCCGTGCTGCCTCTCGTTCCCGCGCCAGCCACGGCTCCACCCGCCGGCACGCCGCTGGCCCTGGCCTGCGATGAAAGCCTGAAGACCGCGTTCAAGCCCGACGCCGACACCACCGTGACGGTGGTGAAACAGTTCAGGAAAGGCGACGACCTGAACCTCGACGGCAAGGCCTCGGGCACGGTCGCGGCCAGCGACGTGTGCATGGTCAAGCTCAACGTGGGGCCCGGCCATGCGGGCCCGGCCGATGCGCCATCGACCTCGCCGGGCATCGGCATCGAGGTGTGGCTGCCTTCGCAGGCCTCGTGGAACAGCCGCATCCGCGTGCTCGGCGGCGGCGGCTTCGTCGGCGACGCGGGCATTGGCGCGAAGACGCAGATCGGTGGGGCGAATGCAGCCGCCATCGCGGCGGGCGAAGGCTCGGTGAGCGCTGTGACCGACGCCGGGCATGCATCGAAGGCGCCGCTGCCTTCGGTGGACGGCTCTTTCGCGATGAACCCCGACGGCACCGTCAACACCACGCTGTGGACCGACTTCGCGAGCCGCGGCATTCACCAGATGGCCGTCAAGGCCAAGGCACTCGCCGCCGGCTTCTACCAGCGCGACGCGAAGTACGCCTACTGGGATGGCTGCTCCACCGGCGGCCGCCAGGGCCACATGCAGGCGCAGGTGAACCCCGACGATTTCGACGGAATCCTGGCCGGCAACAGCGCGATCAACTGGACCAGCTTCATCACCGCCGAGCTGTATCCGCAGGTGGTGATGCAGCGCGACCTTGGCGGCACGCCGCTCACGGCCGACCAGCTTTCGCTGGTGTCCTCGTCGGCGGTGAGCGCCTGCGACAGCGCGCTCACGGGCCAGCACGACGGCTTCATCAGCGACCCCGCCGCCTGCAAGTACGACCCCGCTCAGGACAAGACCGTGCTTTGCACCGCCAGCGGCGGCACCAACGCCACCGCCGCATGCCTGAGCACCGCGCAGGCGCAGGCCGTCAACAAGATCTGGTACGGCCAGACACGCGACGGCAGCGCGCCCGCCCCCGCCAGCGACATCGGCTACGGCGCCACGCTGGCATCGAACCAGCTCTGGTACGGCCTCACGCGCGGGACCGCGCTCAACAGCCCCGGCGCGCCGGGCTTCTCGCTGGCCGACTCGGTGGCCGGCGTGCCCATGCCCTTCCACATCGCCGCGCACCAGGTGGCGCTGAACCTGCAGGACCCGACGATCGCAACGCCGGACTTCATCAACGCCACGGGCAACGGCGCGGACAAGTGGAAGGGCCTGTCTTACGCCCAGCTCGCCAACGCGAGCGACCGCGGCAAGGCGCTGCAGACGGCCTTCGCGAACATCAACGCCGACAACCCCGACCTCGCGCGCTTCCGCGACCGCGGCGCCAAGCTGCTGACGTACCACGGGTTGGCCGACCAGCTGATTCCGAGCTCGGGTACCGCCAACTACTACGAGCGCGCGGCAAAGGCGATGGGCGGCATCGATGCACTGCAGAAGTTCTACCGCTACGTGGAGATCCCGGCGATGGGCCACTGCGCGGGCGTGGGCTCTGTCAACGGCCTCGCCGGCACCAGCCCCACGGCCAACCCGCCGCTGCCGGCGCAGAACCAGCTGTTCACGGCGCTGACCGACTGGGTCGAGAAAGGCATCGCGCCCGACAGCATGGTGATGCAGAACGCCGACAGGTCGCTCGCGCGGCCGCTGTGCACCTACCCGAAGAAGATCGCCTACCTCGGCGGCGACGTGAGCAAGGCCGAGAGCTTCGCCTGCCGCTGAGCGAACCGGCGGCACACTCTGTTGCAAAGCACGAAGGCGATCTTCGGACTTCACCGGGTTTCACCTCTGTGCTGCGACAGCGCGACAGCCGAATGATGGTCGGCTGCACGGCCCGGCGTGGCCGTGCCCACCCATCCGCGAGGCTGCGCATGACGTCCCTGCAATCGCGTCACATCGACAACGTCTACTCCATCACCACCGGCGCGGCGCTGGCCGATCCGGCGGCGAGCCTGGTCCACAAGTCGTGGGCGCGCTGCGTGCGCGACCACGGGCTCGATCCGTCGAGGCCGAGCCCCGCGCGCATCCTGCCGGCGCAGGAAGTGCGCGCGCACCAGCAGCAGCTGGAGCATTTCCTGCGCGCCGCGCGCTCGGGCATGGAAGACATCTACCGCCGCGTGGCCGACCTGGGCTACATGGTGCTGCTGACCGACGCGGAAGGCATCACGGTCGACTACATCGGCAACCCCGCGTGGGACGACCAGCTGCGCAAGGCCGGCCTCTACCTCGGCGCCGACTGGAACGAGGCGCACGCGGGCACCTGCGGCGTGGGCACCTGCCTGATCGAGCGCCAGCCGATGACCTGCCACCAGACCGAGCACTTCGACGCCACGCACATCGCGCTCACCTGCACCACCGCGCCGCTGTTCGACCACAGCGGCAAGCTCACGGCCATCCTCGACGTGTCTGCCCTGCGCTCGCCAGAAGCCAGAGAGAGCCAGCATCTCGTGCGGCACCTGGTGGCCATCTACGCGCGGATGATCGAGGACGCCGACTTCCTGCGCAGCTTCCGCAGCCACTGGATCCTGCGGCTGGGCAGCGCCTTCGGGCTGGTCGACGTGGCGGGCGAGGTGATGCTGGCCTTCGACGAAGGCGGCACGGTGGTGGGCGCGAACGGCGGCGCGCGGCAGGCCTTCGCGGGGCGCGCGCTGGGCGGCGCGATCTCCGAATGGCTTCACATGCCGATGGATGCGATCTGGCGCATCGGCAACGGCGGCGCGTCGGCCATGCCCTTCGCGCACACGGTGCTGCTGCCCGGTGGCGGCGAGTACCACGCGTCGCTGCTGGCGCCGCGCGTGCGCAGGCCTTCGGTCGCGACCCCTGCGGCGCCCGCCGCACGCCCGAACGACCGCCTGCCGCCGCTGGAACGCATCGCGGGCGACGATCCGCAGATGCAGAAACTGCTTGCGCAGGCACGCCGGCTGGTGGACCGCGGCATCCACGTGCTGATCGAGGGCGAGACCGGCAGCGGCAAGGAAGTGCTGGCCCGCGCACTGCACGGCGCCAGCGGCCGCGCGGCGATGCCCTTCGTGGCGGTGAACTGCGCGGCCATTCCCGATTCGCTGATCGAGAGCGAGCTGTTCGGCTACACGCCCGGCAGCTTCACCGGCGGCCGCGCCAAGGGCATGAAGGGCCTGATCGCGCAGGCCGACCGGGGCACGCTGTTCCTCGACGAGATCGGCGACATGCCGATGGCGCTGCAGACGCGGCTGCTGCGCGTGCTCTCCGAGGGCGAGGTGCTGCCTCTGGGCGCTGAGTCGCCGCAGCGCGTGGACATCGCGGTGGTGGCGGCCACGCACCGCCACCTGCCCGGGCTCGTGGCCTCGGGTCGCTTTCGCGAGGACCTCTATTACCGGCTGTGCGGCGCGGTGCTGAAGCTGCCGCCGCTGCGCGAGCGCGGCGACATGCGCTACCTGATCGAGGGCATGTTCAACGAGGAAGCCGCGGCGATGTCTTCACCGGCACGGCTGTCGGAAGAGGCGATGCAGAGGCTGCTGGCGCATGACTGGCCGGGGAATCTGCGGGAGCTGCGCAATGTGTTGAGGCTGGCGTTGGCGCTGTGCAGCGACGGCCGGGTCGGCGTGGAAGACCTCCAGCTACAGCTGCCCGCACGATCGGGCCACGTCACCCCGGCCAACGTGGCCCGTGTCGCCGCTTCTTCGGCCGACGACCCAGATGGCATCGCCGCCACCGAGCTGGTCGAACTGCTCAGGCGCCACCGATGGCACGTGGCACGCGCGGCCGACGAACTTGGCCTGAGCCGTGCCACGGTGTACCGGCACATGAAGCGCCACGGCATCGCGCCGCCGCGCAGCCGGCCGTTGGCGGACGACTGAGACGCGCTGCGACAGTTGTCTCGGCTTCGTCGCATGCGGCGTGCGACAAACGCTTGCGCTGCGACAAAACCCCGCCCAAGTCATTGATCCATCGTCGCCCCGCACGCGGCACGAAAGCTGCGCAACGCATGCCGCGCCGCCCCCAAGGCGCCGCGCATCCATCAACGACGCAACGGAGACACGCAATGACAGACCCCACCACCGCCCCCACCCGGGCCGCGGCCCAATGGCTCGCCGACTTCGCCGCCGCGCTCGCGCGCAACGACATCGACGCGGCCGTCTCGCTGTTCGAGGCCGACAGCTTCTGGCGCGACCTCGTCGCCTTCACCTGGAACATCCGCACGCAGGAAGGCCCCGGGGCGATCCGCGCGATGCTGCAGGCGCGGCTGGCCGACGTGCAGCCCACGGCCTTCGCGGTGGAGGGCGAGGCGACCGAGGCCGATGGCGTGGTCGATGCGTGGTTCACCTTCGAGACGCGCGTGGCGCGCGGACGCGGCCATCTGCGGCTGCGCAACGGCAAGGCCTGGACGCTGCTCACCACCATGACGGAGCTGAAGGGCTTCGAGGAGAAGACGGGCGACAACCGCATCAAGGGCGCGGAGCACGGCGTGCACAAGGGCCGCAAGAACTGGCTGGAGAAGCGCCGCGACGAAGAAGCGTCGCTGGGCTACACCGAGCAGCCCGAGGTGGTGATCATCGGCGGCGGCCAGGGCGGCATCGCGCTCGGCGCGCGGCTGCGGCGGCTGGGCGTGCCGACCATCATCGTGGAGCGCAACGCGAAGGCCGGCGACTCCTGGCGCAAGCGCTACAAGTCGCTGTGCCTGCACGACCCGGTCTGGTACGACCACCTGCCCTACATGCCCTTCCCCGACGACTGGCCGGTGTTCGCGCCCAAGGACAAGATCGGCGACTGGCTGGAGATGTACACCAAGATCATGGAGCTCAACTACTGGAGCTCCACCACCGCGAAAAAGGCACGCTTCGACGAAGCCGCGCAGCGCTGGGAGGTGACGGTTGAGCGCGAGGGCAAGCCGGTGGTGCTGCGACCGAGGCAACTGGTTTTCGCGCTGGGCGTGTCGGGCTACCCGAATGTGCCGAAGGTGGCTGGCGCGGAGAACTTCAAGGGCGACCAGCACCACTCCAGCCAGCACCCCGGGCCCGAGGCCTATGCCGGCAAGAAGTGCGTGGTGCTGGGCTCCAACAACTCGGCGCACGACATCTGCGCCGCCCTGTGGGAGCACGGCGCCGACGTGACGATGATCCAGCGCTCGTCGACGCACATCGCGCCCTCCCAGTCGCTGATGGAATTGGCGCTAGGCGGGCTCTATTCGGAGCAGGCGATGAAGAACGGCATCGACCACCACAAGGCCGACCTGATCTTCGCGTCGGTGCCCTACAGGATCATGCACACCTTCCACATCCCGGTGTACGAGGAGATGAAGAAGCGCGACGCCGACCTGTACGCGCGGCTCGAAAAGGCAGGCTTCATGCTCGACTTCGGCGCCGACGGATCAGGGCTCTTCATGAAGTACCTGCGCCGCGGCTCAGGCTACTACATCGACGTCGGCGCCTCGGAGCTGGTGGCCAACGGCAGCATCCACCTGAAGAGCGGCGTGAACATCGAGCGGGTGAACGAGCGCTCGGTGACGCTCACCGATGGCACCGAGTTGCCGGCCGATCTGCTGGTGTACGCCACCGGCTACGGCTCGATGAACGGCTGGCTGGCCGACCTGATCTCGCCGGAGATCGCCGACAAGGTCGGCAAGTGCTGGGGCCTGGGCTCCGACACGCCGAAGGACCCGGGGCCGTGGGAAGGCGAGCTGCGCAACATGTGGAAGCCCACGCAGGTGGACAACCTGTGGTTCCACGGCGGCAACCTGCACCAGTCGCGGCACTACTCGCAGTTCCTGGCGCTGCAGCTGAAGGCGCGCATGGAAGGGATCGACACGCCGGTATATGAGCGGGCGGCGTCGCACCATACGCGCTGACTTGGTGTTATCCCCTCTCCCGCAGGCGGGAGAGGGTCAGGGTGAGGGTGAGTGCCTCCAATAAGGCGCCGCACTCGAATGGACGCCGCAGCCCTCACCCCAACCCTCTCCCCGAGGGGAGAGGGAGCGAGTCCGCTCACTCGCTGATGAACCGCCGCAGCCCTTCCAGGTCGATCACGGTGATGCCGCCGTACTCGATGCGCAGGAACCCGGCCTCCTTCAGCCGGTTCAACGCCGCATTGCACCGCTGGCGTGACACGCCCGAAAGGTTCGCGATCTCCTCCTGCGAGGTCTGGAGATGCGGCTCGCTGCCCGGGTGCAGCCAGGGATGGAAGAGCCCCGCCAGCGCGCGCGCCACCTGGCTGTCGGCATCGAGCAGGCGATGCGCCGCGTAGTTGCCCATGAACCAGTGCAGCCGCTCGTTGATCTGCTGCAGAAGGAAGTGATCGAAGCCGCGCTGCGTGCGGTGCAGCCACTCGAAGGTTTCCAGCGGCAGCGCCGCCACCCTGCTCGGCCGCAGGGCGATGATGTCGGCCGAGCGCGGGAGCGCGCGCAACAGCGTGCCTTCGCCGAACCAGCTGCCCACCGAGAGTCCGCCGAAGGTCACGGAGCGGCCATCGCTGGAGGTGATCGACCACTTGAGCAGCCCCTCGAGGGTGCCGTACCAGTGCATCGGCGTGTCGCCGCGCCGGCACAGCGCGGCGCCCGCCGCCAC
Source organism: Variovorax sp. 278MFTsu5.1 (assembly GCF_048305045.1). Taxonomy (NCBI): domain Bacteria; kingdom Pseudomonadati; phylum Pseudomonadota; class Betaproteobacteria; order Burkholderiales; family Comamonadaceae; genus Variovorax; species Variovorax sp. 278MFTsu5.1. The sequence goes on along the minus strand of NZ_CP157622.1, from coordinate 147,003 downwards.
CTCCACCTCGCGCATCTCGTCGAGCACGCGCTCGCCAGCGCTCACGTCGAGCAGGGGGAACCAGGCCGAACCTTGCAGCAGTTGCGGGATCGTCAGCGATGCCGCTCTGGGGGCCGGCTTCGTCGTGGGCATGGAATGAAAGCTCCTGAAGGCCCGGGTGCGTAAACCCTGAGCCCAAATGTCGTCGCGATGACTGAGTGTGCCTGCGCACCCAAAAATAATAGCGCGCCCCCCTTGAAAGACACCAGGAGCCCCGACCATGTCGAAGCGCAAAGTGATCGTGACCATCGCCCCCACCGGCGGCATGGCGCACAAGTCGCAGAACCCCCACCTCCCCACCCAGCCCGCCGAGATCGCGGCCGACGTGCTGCGCTGCTGGAACGCCGGCGCGAGCGTGGTCGCGATCCACGCGCGCCGCCCGGACGACGGCGCCACCTGCGACGCCAACGTGTACCGCGACATCAACAGCCGCATCCGCGCGGGCGGCTGCGACATCGTCATCAACAACTCCACCGGCGGCGGCGTGCACGGCGACATGGTGAAGCCGCTGGCCGGCGACCGCTGGGAGATCGCGTGGGAGGAGCGCATCAAGGGCATGGACGCCGGCGCCGAGATGTGCACGCTCGACGCCACCACGCTCAACCTGAGCTTCGAGAGCAAGCAGATCCTGATGGACACGCCCATCACCCGTGGCCGAGAACTGGCCGCCGGCATGAAGGCGCGCGGCATCAAGCCCGAGTGGGAAGTGTTCAGCCCCACGCACATCCTGCAGGACACGACCACGCTGATCGGCGAGGGCCACGACGACGAGCCCTACTTCATCAACCTGGTGATGAACGTGCACCGCAACTTCCAGAATGCGATGCCGTATTCGCCGCGCTTCCTGCAGATGATGGTCGACACCCTGCCCAAGGGCAGCATCTTCTGCGTGAGCGGCATCGGCCCGTCGCAGCTGGAGGCCAACGTCGCGGCGCTGCTGCTGGGCGGCCATGCGCGCGTGGGCCTGGAGGACAACCTCTACTTCCGCCAGGGCGAGCTGGCCACCAATGTGCAGCTCACCGAGCGCATCGTGCGCGTGATCCGCGAACTCGACATGGAAGTGGCGACGCCCGCCGAGGCGCGGCAGATGATGGGCCTGCCGCGGGTGGGCACGCCGAGGCCCGAGTTCGCATTGGGCTGACAGCGGCACGCAGCAGGAAAAGACGAACGGAGACGAATACATGAGCAAGCTTTCCCGCACCGCCCTGGCCGCCGCGCTCGGCGCGGCATTCGCCGCAACGGGCGCCTCGGCGCAGGTGTCCGACGACGTGATCCGCATCGGCTTCATCAGCGACATGTCGGGCATCTACCGCGACTACGACGGCCCGGCCGGCGCCGAGGCCATCCGCATGGCGATCGCCGACATGGGCGGCGCCATCGGCGGCAAGAAGATCGAGCTGGTCACGGCCGACCACCAGAACAAGCCCGACATCGCCGCCGCCAAGGCGCGCGAGTGGTTCGACGTGCAGAAGGTCGACATGCTGGTCGCCGGCGTCAACTCGGGCGCGGCCATCGCCATGGCGGGCGTGGCGGCCGACAAGAAGAAACCGTACTTCGTGGTGGGCTCGGGCGCCTCGGGCCTCACCAACGAATACTGCTCGCCCTATACGGTGCACTACGCCTACGACACGGTGGCCATGGCGCGCGGCACCGCGAGCGCGGTGGTCAAGGCCGGCGGCAAGAGCTGGTACTTCGTGACGGCCGACTACGCCTTCGGCGCGGCGCTGCAGAACGACGCCACCAGGACGGTGCAGGCCGCGGGCGGCACGGTGGCGGGCTCGGTCAAGCATCCGCTGGGCGCGAGCGACTTCTCGTCGTTCATGCTGCAGGCGCAGGGCTCCAAGGCGCAGGTGCTGGCACTGGCCAACGCGGGCGGCGACACGGTCAACGCCATCAAGTCGGCGGCGGAGTTCGGCATCGGCAAGAACATGAAGCTGGCCGGCATGATCATCACCATCAACGACGTGCACGCGCTGGGCCTGAAGGCATCGCAGGGCATGTACCTCACCGACAGCTGGTACTGGAACCAGAGCCCCGAGTCGCGCGAATGGGCGCGCCGCTTCTTCGACAGGCACAAGCGCATGCCCTCCTCGTTCCATGCCGGCGACTACTCGGCCGCGCTGCAGTACCTGCAGGCGGTGAAGGCGGCCGGTACCGACGACGCCGACAAGGTGATGGCGCAGTTGCGCAAGACGAAGTTCAATGACATGTTCGTCAAGGGCGGCTGGCTGCGCGACGACGGGCTGATGGTGCACGACATGCACCTGATGCAGGTGAAGACGCCGGCCGAATCGAAGGAACCCTGGGACTACTACAAGGTGGTCGAGCCGATCCGCGGCGAGGCCGCATGGACCACGAAGGCGGAGAGCCGCTGCGCGCGGTGGAAATCGACATGAGCACATCCCCGGAAATCCAACGCGTGGCAGTGGTAGGCACCGGCGTGATCGGCGCGAGCTGGGCCGCGCATTTCCTCGCGCACGGCCTCGACGTGAACGCGACCGACCCGTCGCCCGGCGCGGAGGAAAGGCTGCGCGAAGCCGTGGCACGGCACTGGCCCACGCTGGAGCGCTTCGGTCTCGCGTCCGGCGCGAGCATCGACCGCCTGCGCTTCCACGACAGCCTGGAAGACGCCGTCTCGGTGGCCGACTTCGTGCAGGAGAACGGCCCCGAGCGCATGGACTTCAAGATCGACCTGTTCCGCCGCATGGACGCAGCCGCGCCGCCGGAGGCCATCCTCGCATCCAGCTCCTCGGGCCTCGCTATCAGCGGCGTGCAGTCGGGCTGCGCGCATCCGCAGCGCGTGGTGCTGGGGCATCCGTTCAACCCGCCGCACCTGATTCCGCTGGTGGAAGTGATCGGCGGCGAGCAGACCTCGGCCGAGGTCATCGAACGCACCATGGCCTTCTACGCGGCCATCGGCAAGCGGCCGATCCACGTGAAGCGCGAGGTCAAGGGCCACATCGCGAACCGATTGCAGGCGGCGCTGTGGCGCGAGGCCTTTCATCTAGTCAACGAGGGCGTGGCGAGCGTGGCCGACATCGACGCGGCCATCGCGCACGGGCCCGGCCTGCGCTGGGCGGTGATGGGGCCTTTCATGAACCTGCACCTGTCGGGCGGCGCGGGCGGCATCGAGCATGTGCTCGCGCACCTGGGCGGGCCGATCGAGGACTGGTGGAAAGACCTGGGAGCGCCGTCGATGACGACGGAGTTGAAGCAAAAAGTCGCGCAAGGCGTGGCCGAAGAACTGGGCCAACGCCGGACAGCCGACCTCGAAGCCGCGCGCGACACCCTGCTGTTAAACCTGATTCGCGCCAAGTCCGACACCGGCAGACTCGACTGAAATGACCGACTTCCTCCTCGATGAAAACCTGATCGCCCCGCCCCGCACGGTGCGCATCGACTTCGACGACGGCTCCTTCGCGCTGCGTTCTCCGATGGCGCTGAAGCCCTATGCGCGCTGCATCGGCGAATGGCTGGAGCGCTGGGCGCGCGAGACGCCCGACGCTCTGGCCTTCGCGGAGCGCGACGAGAGCGGCGAAGGCTGGCGCAAGCTGGACTACCGCGCGCTGCGCCAGGCCGTGGGCTCGGTGGCGCAGGCGCTGCTCGACATGAAGCTGCCGGCGGGCCAGCCGGTGGTGATTCTTTCGGACAACGCCATCGACCACGTGGTGCTGATGCTCGCGGCCATGCACATCGGGCGCGCCGCCTGCTCGCTTTCGAGTGCGTATTCGCGCATGGCGAAGGACACATCGCGGCTGCACGGCATGCTGCAGGCGCTGAAGCCCGCGCTGATCTATGCCTCCGACGCGAAGGTGTACGGCGGCTCGCTCGCGGGCAGCGGGGTGGAGGCCGTCGCGGTGTTCAGCCGCAATGCCGACGCGCACCCGGGCGCCGTCGCCTTCGACAGCCTGCTCGCGGCGAAGGAAACACCTGCCGTGATGGAAGCCTTCTCCAACGTGCTGTCCGACACGCACGCCAAGTACCTGCTAACCTCCGGCTCCACCGGCAAGCCCAAGGTGGTCATCAACACGCACCGCATGCTGTGTGCCAACCAGCAGATGATCGCGCAGACCTGGCGCTTCCTCGCACAGGAAAAGCCGGTGCTGGTCGACTGGCTGCCCTGGAGCCACACCTTCGGCGCGAATCACAACCTGCACATGGTGCTGTGCCACGGCGGCGCGCTCTACATCGACGAGGGCCGGCCTGCGCCGGGGCTGATCGAGAAGACGGTGCGCAACCTGCGCGAGGTGAAGCCCACGCTGCTGTTCAACGTGCCGCGCGGCTTCGACATGCTGCTGCCCTTCCTGGAGGCCGACGAGGCACTGGCCGCCGACGTGCTCTCGCGCCTGCGGCTGGCCTTCTACGCGGCGGCGGCACTCGCGCCCTCCACGTGGAAGCGGCTCGAGGCGGTGGCCGCGCGCGTGCGGCCCACGCGGCCGCTGTGGCTCACCACCTCGTGGGGCGCGACGGAGACATCGCCCGCCATTACCTCCGCGCACTGGAAGCTCGACGGCGCCGGCTGCATCGGCGCGCCGCTGCCGGGGCTGGAGCTGAAGTTCGTACCCAACGGCGAGAAGCTGGAGATGCGCGTCAAGGGCGTCTCGGTGTTCCCCGGCTATCGCGATGCGCCGCGCGAAACCGCGCAGGCCTTCGACGAAGAAGGCTACTACCGCATCGGCGACGCCGGCTTCCTGGCCGACCCGTCGCAGCCCGCGCAGGGCGTGATCTTCAACGGCCGCGTGGCGGAAGACTTCAAGCTTTCCACCGGCACCTGGGTGTCGGTGGGCACGCTGCGCGTGAAGCTGGTGTCGATGCTCGCGCCGCACGTGCAGGACATCGTGCTCACCGGCCACGACCGCGACGAGATCGGCATGCTGGTGTTCGCTAGCCCCCAGGGCGCCGCGCTGGCGCCGCAGGCCATGGGCGAACGCATCGCCGGCGTGCTGCGCACGCTGCGCGACGAGGGCGCGGGCTCCTCGCAGTGCCCCGCCTGCGCGCTGGTGCTCGCCGAGCCGCCCAGCCTCGATGCGGGCGAGATCACCGACAAGGGCTACATCAACCAGCGCGCGGTGCTGACGCGGCGCGCCGCCGAGGTGCAGCGGCTGCATGCGCGCACGCCGGGCGATGCGCAGGTGGTGCGGCTGGAAGGCTGATCGCTTCCTTGTCTTGGGCGCTCAGGCCTGCTCGAACAGCTCCAGCAGCGTGTTCTTGAGCCACCGGTGCAGCCCCGAGGTCTCGTGGCGCTGGTGCCAGAAGAGTTCGATGATGCGCGGCGGCGCCTCCAGCGGCACGGGCATCTTGCGCAGGCCCGTCAGGCGCGGGGGCTCGAACTTCTCGGACCAGGGCAGCACCGCGATCAGGTCGGAGCGGCGCACCACCTCGTATGCCGCGCCGTAGTGATTGACCGTCGCGACCAGGTTGCGCTGCAATCCGCGGCTGCGCAGGAACAGGTCGTAGGTCGGCGTGGTCTTGCCGACCAGGCTCACGTCCACGTGGCGCGCGGCAAGGAATTTCTTCAGCGGAATCCTCTCGGCCCGCGCCAGCGGATGGCCGGCACGCATGATGCAGACGAAGTCCGGCGACCACAGCGCCCGTGACTTGAGGAACGCCGGCCGCCGCACCTCCTCGTTGTAGACGCTGATCGCGAAGTCGGCCTTGTTGTCGGCCAGCACCGGGCCGAAGTCGACCAGCGTGTTGGGAATGGCATGGACCTGCATCGACGGCGCGACCTTGCCGAGCCGCTGCGCCAGCCGCGGCACCACGATGGACGACACGTAGTCGGACATCGCGATGCTCACGCTCGCGGTGCTGCGCAGCGCGTCGAACTGCTCGACGTCCATCGTCGCGCGGATCGCATGCAGCGACTGCGACAGCGGCTCCCACAGGTCGATGGCGCGCCGCGTCGGGTTGACGCCCGCGCCGCTGCGCACGAAGAGCGGATCGTCGAAGGTGTCGCGCAGCCGGCGCAGCGCATTGCTCACCGCGGGCTGGGTCAGCGACAGCTTGCTGGCCGCGCGCGTGACATTGCCCTCGGTCATGAGGGCCTCGAACACCTTCAGCAGGTTGAGGTCGGCATTGCGGTAGTTCATCGCGCGTCCTCTTCGTTCATTCATTCACAAGGTCAATAAACACAATCACGCATATAAATTTGTCGTGATATCCCCGCGATCCTACGATCTGCCGCTTCTCCGCACCACCGAAGTCGAGGGATTCACATGACCATGCTGTCGGCCCGCATCGAGCGCCTGCCGTTCTCCGGTTTCCATCGGCGCCTGCTCTTCATGGGAGGGCTGGGCTACACCTTCGATGCGATGGATGCAGCCGTGATCGCCTTCGTGCTGCCGGTGCTGCGCACCGAATGGGGGCTCAGCAGCGTGCAGATCGGCGTGCTGGCCAGCGCGAACTTCATCGGCTTCTTCTTCGGCGCGCTCGCGGCCGGCACCTGCGGCGACCTGTTCGGGCGGCGCAGGGTGATGATGTCGGCCCTCGCCATCTACTGCGTGGCCTCGCTCTTCAGCGGCATGGTCGACAGCTGGACGCTGTTCCTCGGCCTGCGCATCGTGGCCGGCTTCGGCGCCGGCGCCGAGAGCGCGATCATCGCGCCCTACCTCTCGGAGTTCGTCGCGCGCCGCTATCGCGGCACCTTCACCGGCGCACTCGCGGGCTTCTTCTCCTTCGGCTTCGTGGCCGCCGCGCTGCTGGGCTACTTCATCGTGCCGGCGCATGCACAAGGTTGGCGCATCGTGATCTTCATCACCGCGATGCCGGTGCTGCTGCTCCTGTGGTGGCGCCGCGCGCTGCCCGAGTCGCCGCGCTGGCTCGAAAGCCAGGGGCGGCAGGCCGAAGCCGGCGCGATCGTGGACGCAATGGAATCCGACACCGTGCGCCGGGGCCTCGCGCTGCCCGCGCTCAACGAGGAAGACGTGGCCGCGCCGCCGCCCAGCAACAGCCGCGGCGGCCTGCTGAAGAACTACGCCACGCTGGTCTCGCGCAAGCTGATGCGCATCAGCGTCATGACCTGGCTGATGTGGCTGTCGATCACCTTCAGCTACTACTCCTTCTTCACCTGGATCCCGAGCCTGCTGATACAGAACGGCATGACCATCACCAAGAGCTTCGGCTATTCGCTGGTGATGTACCTCGCGCAGATCCCGGGCTACTTCTCGGCCGCATGGCTCAACGAGAAGATCGGCCGGCAGGCCACCATCGTGGGCTACATGCTGCTGGGCGGCATCGCGGCACTGGGCCTGGCCTTCACGCACAGCGACACGCAGATCATGGCCGCGGGCGTGCTGCTGTCCTTCTTCATGAACGGCACCTACGCGGGCGTCTATGCCTACACGCCGGAGGTGTTCCCGACGCAGGTGCGTGCGACCGGCTCCGGCCTGGCCTCGGCCATCGGGCGCATCGGCGGCATCACGGCGCCGATCCTGGTGGGCTTCATCTATCCGTCGCTGGGCTTCGCGGGCGTGTTCGGCATGACGACCGCCGTGCTGCTGCTCGGCGCGGCGGCCGTCACCTTCATGGGCATTCCCACGCGCGGCCGTTCGCTGGAAGACATCGCGGCGGCGGAGCTTTCCTGAGAGACATCGACCAGACCCCCATGCAACCGAACACGAACAGCCATCTCATCGACGAATCCCTCTCGGCCGTGGCGCGCGCGCACGCCGACACGCAACAGCCGCAGGCCACCTTCGACGCCATCGACAAGGCGCTGGCCGCCACCGTGGGCCACCGGCTCTTCACCATCCTGGTTCATCACCGCGCGGCGCGCGAGTCGGAGCGCATTTACACCAACATGCGCGATGCCTACCCGGTGGGCGGGCGCAAGCCGATCACCGATTCGCCGTGGATGCAGCAGGTGATGCACCAAGGCCAGCCCTACATCGGCCGCACGGCCGACGACATACGCGACGTGTTCTTCGACCACGCACTCATCGAGTCGCTGGGCTGCCGCAGCGTGCTGAACATTCCGCTGCGCTGGCGCGGCGAGACGCTGGGCACGCTGAACCTGCTGCACCAGGAGAACTGGTACGGCACGCAGCACGTCGAGACCGCGCGCGTGTTCGCGCAGCTCGCGGTGCCGGCCCTGATGGCCGCCGACTGAACATTAGGAGACCCCTTCACCATGACGAACGCCGTACTGTTCCAGAACGCCCATCTGCTCGATCCGCAGCGCGCCGAGCTGCTGGAAGACCACCACATCCTCGTGGAGGACGGCGTGGTGCGCGAGGTTTCCGACAAGCCGATCCACAGCCCCTCGGCCCGCGCCATCGACGTGAAGGGCAAGACGGTGATGCCGGGCCTCATCGACCTGCACGTGCACGTGATCGCGGTGGAGCTCAACCTCGCGCGGCAGGTGCACATGCCCAACGTGCTGGTGACGCTGCGCAGCGTGCCGATCTTGCGCGGCATGCTGCGACGCGGCTTCACCACGGTGCGCGACGCGGGCGGCGCGGGCTTCGCCTTCAAGCAGGCGGTGGATTCCGGGCTGGCGCAGGGCCCGCGCCTCTTCGTCTCGGGCCGCGCATTGAGCCAGACCGGTGGCCACGGCGATATGCGCGCGCGCTCCGACTACATGGGCAACGGCGACGGCGTGTGCGCCACCTGCGTGCGCGTCGGCGCGCTGGCGCGCGTGGCCGACGGCGTGGACGCGGTGCGCAAGGCGGTGCGCGAGGAGCTGCAGATGGGCGCGGACCAGATCAAGATCATGGCCTCCGGCGGCGTGGCCTCGCCCACCGACCCGGTGGGTGCCTTCGGCTACAGCGAGGACGAGATCCGCGCCATCGTGGCCGAGGCACAGGGGCGCGACACCTATGTGATGGCGCATGCCTACACGGCAGCCGCCATCGCGCGTGCCGTGCGCTGCGGCGTGCGCACCATCGAGCACGGCAACCTCGTCGACGCGCCCACCGCCACGCTCATGGCGCATCTGGGCGCCTACGTGGTGCCCACGCTCGTCACCTACGACGCGCTGGCCACCGAGGGCGAGAGCCTGGGCCTGCCGGCCGAAAGCGTGGCAAAAGTGTCCAGCGTGCGCGAGGCGGGCCTGCGCTCACTGGAGATCTACAAGGCCGCGGGCGTGAAGATGGGCTACGGCTCCGACCTGCTGGGCGAGTCGCAGCGGCTGCAGAGCGACGAGTTCCGGCTGCGCGCCGAGGTGCTGTCGCCGGCCGAGGCCATCGCCAGCGCGACCACGGTGGGCGCCGAGATACTGGGCATGAGCGACCGCCTGGGCCGACTGGTGCCCGGCGCACTGGCCGACCTGCTGGTGGTGGACGGCAACCCGCTGCGCGACATCGGCTGCCTGCTGGGCCAGGGCGAGCGCATTCCGCTCGTCATGAAGGAAGGCGTGGTGCAGTTCGACGAACTCGCCACCCTGCACTGAACGAGAGCGCTACGGCTGCGCCAGCCACTTGCGCCACAGCACCAGCGCCTTGTCCTGGTAGCGCCGGGTGGCGGCGAGCAGCGCGGTGCGCGGCGCGGTCGACATGAGCTCGGCCGGCAGCAGCGGGTCGCGGATGATGTGCGCGATCACGGCACGGCCCAGCAGCAGCGACTCGCGCGTCGCGGTCTCGAGCTTCTGGGTGGCGAGCCGCTTCTCGCTGCGCTCCACGCCCGTCTGCAGGCGGCGGTAGTCGGCCTCCATGGCGCGCACGTTCCACAGCTTGCGCGCGGCCGCCTGAGCCGCCTCGTCGAGGTCGGCGATGCGGAACACCAGCGCGTCGGAGGACAGCCCCAGTGCCGCCAGGTGCTTGCGCTCGGCCGCGAGGCCGCCCGAGAGGTTGTCGGGCCGGATGTGCAGGCCCGGGTGCAGCGCGGCGAAACCGCGCAGCGACAGTGCGAGCGCGTGATGGCGCCACGCGGTCTTGTCGGCGCGCGGCACGCCGGCGTCGTGCACCGCCAGCCAGTCGCCGCGCCATGCGACGGTCTGCGCCTGCCGGTTGCGCCAGGCATCGACGGTGCGCGACAGCGCCGCGCCCTTGCGGTCGAGCATGTAGCTGCCGCGCTCGCCGCGCGCGATCTTGCCCTCGGCCGCGAGCCGCGTCAGGCCCACGCGCAGGGTCGACTCGCCGATGCCCATGAGCGCGCCCGCACGGCACAGCGCCTGCGCGCTCAGCGTGCCGCCGTCGGCCACCAGAAGGTCGAGGATCAGGTCGGGCGCGCTGGGGACGGCGACCGGCACATTACATACTTTGTCCATGTTTGCAGGAGAGAGAAATATTTCCTACGATCATCGTGAGCGATCGAGCATGTAATTTTGCCCGGAAGGATGCGCGCATGGCCATGCAATACGTGAGCTGCGACACAGACGGCGCCGTCTGCACCATCACCCTGAACCGGCCCGACAAGCGCAACGCGGTCGACGGCCTGGTGGCGGCCGAACTGCGAGAGGCCTTCGGCCGGTTCGAGGCCGAAGAGGCCCTGCGCGTCGCGGTGCTCACCGGCGCGGGCGGCAACTTCTGCGCGGGCGCCGACCTCTCCGCCGTGGGCGACCCCGCCCGCCGCAACGAGCTCGACCCCGAAGGCGGCGGCAGCGGCCCGATGGGGCCCACGCGCATGGCGCTGTCGAAGCCGCTGATCGCGGCGGTGAACGGCTTCGCGGTGGCCGGCGGCCTCGAGCTCGCGCTGCTGGCCGACCTGCGCGTGGCCGACGAGGACGCGGTGTTTGGCGTGTTCTGCCGCCGCTGGGGCGTGCCGCTGATCGACGGCGGCACGGTGCGGCTGCCGCGCATCGTGGGCATGGGGCGAGCGCTCGACATGATCCTCTCGGGCCGACCGGTGGGCGCGCCCGAGGCGCTCGCGATGGGCCTGGTCAACCGCATGACGCCGCCCGGAGGCGCGCTGGCCGCCGCGCAGCAGCTGGCGCGCGAGATCGCCGCCTTTCCGCAGCGTTGCATGCTGGCCGACCGCCGCTCCGCCTACGAGCAATGGGACATGCCGCTGGCCGAGGCCCTGCGCCGCGAAGGCGCGCTGGGCGTGCCGGTGGTCTTCGCCGAGGGCCAGGCCGGCGCCGCGCGCTTTGCCGGCGGCGCCGGGCGCCATGGCGAGTTCGGAAGCTGAAAACCCGGCCTACCCCTGCCCGATGCGGCGCAGCGTGGTCCGCAGCGCCTTCGCGAAGCGCGGGTCGGCCATGGCGCCGACGTTGAAGCGCGACCAGCGCGACACCTGCGTCGAGTCGACGGCGAAGATACGCCCCGGCGCCATCACGATCTTGCGCGGCAGCAGCTCCTTGGCGAAGGCCAGCGAGTCGGCCACGCCGGGCAGCGCGGCCCACACGTAGAGCGACTGCGGGCTGCGCGCGAACACTTCGGCGTCGACCGACTCCAGCAGCTTGATGGCGTTGCGCGTGGCCTCGCCCAGCCGCGTCTGCAGCCGGTTCAGGTGCCGCTGGTAGTGGCCTTCGCTGAGGATGACGTCGACGGTGCGCTCGGCGTACTCCGAGCTGCTCACGTGGATCAGCGCCTTCAGGTCGGCGAGGTCGCTCGCGAGGTCGGCGCCGCAGGCGATGAAGCCCACGCGCAGCGCGGCCGAGAACGACTTGGAGAAGCTGCCGATGTAGATCGTGCGTTCCAGCTGGTCGAGCGCGGCCAGCCGGGGCAGCGCCGTGGGCTTGAAGTCGGCCAGCGGATCGTTCTCGACGACCAGCAGGTCGTGCTTCTGCGCAAGCTGGAGCACTCGGAATGCCTTGGCGGGCGAGATGTCGGAGCCGGTGGGGTTGTGCGCGATCGACTGGGTGAAGAAGAGGCGCGGCCGCTCGGCAACGAGCAGGCGCTCCAGCGCTTCCAGGTCGGGCCCGTCGGCCAGGCGCGGCACGCCCAGCACCTGCGCGCCCGCGAGCTTGAGCTTGCCGAACAGCGGGTAGTAGCCGGGGTCGTCCACCAGCACCTTGCCGCCGGGCGGCACGAAATAGCGGATGACGATGTCCATGGCCTCGTTGGCGCCGTGCGTGAGCACGATCTGCCGCGGCTCGGCGCCGATGCCGAAGTCGGCCAGCTTGCGCACGAGGTGATCGCGCAGCGGCGCGTAGCCGAAGCGGCTGCCGTAGCGAAAGAGCGCGCCGAGCCCCGTGCGCACGACCTTGGGGTGGTACTTGTCGAGCCGCACGTCGGCCAGCCACTCGACCGGCGGAAAGCCGTCGCCCACGGCGATCGCGTCGGGCTCGGTCTTGAGCTGCTCGCGCATGAGCCACACGATGTCCATCGCGCGGCCGAGGCTGCCGGCGTCTTCCTCCGCGGGCCCGGGGGCCGAGGGCCGCGCGCACACGAAGTAGCCCGAGCCGCGCCTGGGCTCGACCAGCCCGCGCGACACCAGCAGCTCGAAGGCGGCGACCACGGTGTTCTTCGCATAGCCGTGCAGCTGCGCCAGTTCGCGCAGCGAGGGGAGCTTGTCGCCGGCCTTGTAGGCGCCGCTCGCGATCTGACGTTCGATGGCGTTGGCGAGCGAATCGGCGATGGTGGTCATGGCCTGCGACTGTGACACAGCGGGCGCGAACGGCCACCCACTGTCCTCACTGTCCCGCCAAACTGTGCCTTCCGGCGGCGGTACAGCCGACCTAAATTGCCTGCTCCCGAACTCGCATTCAGAAGAGACACGCAACGATGGTCGCCGATTCCCGCCTTCCCAACTTCCGCGCACTGACACCCGCGCAGCGCCTCGAACACATCGCGGGCATCGCCTCGCTCACCGCCGACGAGACCGCCCTGCTCGCCCGGCCCGACGCCTTGGGCATGGACCGCGCCAACGGCATGATCGAGAACGTCATCGGCACCTTCGAGCTGCCGCTGGGCGTGGCCGGCAACTTCGTGGTGAACGGCCGCGAGTACCTGGTGCCGATGGTGGTGGAAGAACCCTCGGTGGTGGCCGCGGCCTCGTTCATGGCCAAGCTGGCGCGCGAAGGCGGCGGCTTCGAGGCATCGAGCACCGGACCGCTGATGCGCGCACAGGTGCAGGTGGTGGGCATCGGCGATCCGCATGGCGCGCGGCTCGCGCTGCTGCGGGCGCGCGAGCGCATCCTGGAGGTGGCGAACAGCCGCGACAAGGTGCTGATCGGCCTGGGCGGCGGCTGCCGCGACATCGAGGTGCATGTGTTCGAGAGCACGCCGCGCGGCGCGATGGTGGTGATGCACCTGATCGTCGACGTGCGCGACGCGATGGGCGCGAACACGGTCAACACCATGGCCGAAGCGGTGTCGCCGCTGGTCGAGGAGCTCACCGGCGGCACGGTGCGGCTGCGCATCCTGTCGAACCTCGCGGACCTGCGGCTGGCGCGCGCCCGAGTGCGGCTCGCACCGGCCGTGCTGGCCACGCGCGAGCGCAGCGGCGAGGAAGTGGTGGAAGGCGTGATCGACGCCTACACCTTCGCGGCCGTCGACCCCTACCGAGCGGCCACGCACAACAAGGGAATCATGAACGGCATCGACCCGGTGATCGTCGCCACCGGCAACGACTGGCGCGCGGTCGAGGCCGGCGCACACGCGTACGCCTGCCGCCATGGCCGCTACACCTCGCTCACCACCTGGGAGAAGGACAACACCGGCGCGCTGGTCGGCACCATCGAGCTGCCGATGCCGGTGGGGCTGGTGGGCGGCGCCACCAAGACGCATCCGCTGGCGCGGCTGGCGCTGAAGGTCCTCGGCGTGCAGTCGGCACAGGAGCTCGGCGAAGTGGCCGCTGCGGTGGGCCTTGCGCAGAACCTGGGCGCCCTGCGCGCGCTGGCCACCGAAGGCATCCAGCGCGGCCACATGGCACTGCACGCACGCAACATCGCGCTGGTGGCCGGTGCCGCCGGCGAGGAGATCGACGCCGTCGCGAAGCAGATGGCGGCCGAGCACGACGTGCGCACCGACCGCGCGGTGGCGCTGCTCGAAGCGCTGCGCAAGAACAAGAAGTAGGCAGGCAGACAGGAAGGCGTTGCGGGCCGCGCCCGCATCAACAACAACGACGGAGACGACAGCATGAAGACGGACAGTGCAGGCCGCGCGAGATGGCGGCTGGTTGAAATATGGGGCGACACCGCCGACCTGGGCCACCTCGCGTGGTCGATCGCCATCGGCCTTGTGGTGAGCCTCGCGGGCTTCCTGGTGGCCAATCGGGTGCTCGCGAGCACGGTGGGCACGCCCGAGCTGGCGCGGGCCTACGCCATGCTCGCGGGCCTGGGCGGCTGCGTGCTGTCGGGCCTGATCTGTGCCTGGCTCTTCACGCCCAAGCGCGAGGTGATCGAGGGCACGGGCGCCGATCCGCGCTGGCGCGAGGAAGTGCTGGCCGAACTGGCCGGCGAGCACGGCGACCTGGGCTCGGTGGCCGACCTGCCCCCTGCGGTGGTGCGCGAGATGAAGGAGCTCGAGATCCACGACCTGTTCGCCTCGTACCGGCCGCGCGCCGCACGGCAGGAAGGCGGCGCGCCATGATCGACGCATCGCTGCTCGACCAGATCCTCGTCGCCACCGGCATGGGCCTCGTCGGCGCCGTGGTGTTCGCCGCCATCGGCCTCGTCTCGGGCACCGACGAGACCACCACGCTCGCGCCGCTGACGCTGCTGGTGGTGCTGCTGGGCGTACCGCCCGAGGGCGTCTTCACCTTCTTCCTGGCCGCGGCCGTGGCCAAGCACATGACGCACGCGGTGCCCACGGCGCTGCTGGGCATTCCGGGCGACACCATGGCCACGCCGCTGCTGCAGGACGCCAACGTGCTGCGCAACCTCGGCGTGCCGCACATCGCGCTGCGCAAGATGGTGTCGGGCGCGATCATCGCGGCCTTCATCGCGGTGCCGCTGGCCGTGCTGTTCGCGGTGCTGCTGGCGCCCTACGGCGCGGCCATCACCAAGGCGGCGCCGTGGATCTTCGTGGTGGCGGCCGTGGCCATCGCGTATTTCTCCAGCGGGCGCTGGGCCTCGGTGGCGACGCTGGTGCCCTTCGTGGTGGTGATCGTGGCGCTGCAGGCGCTCACGGGCAAGTACGGCGTGAAGCTCAGCATCAGCTACTTCCTGGGCATCGCCATCGGGCCGCTGGTGGCCGACCTGTTCTCGGTGATCTCGCCGGCCGCGCGTGCGCGCATGAAGCGCGACAAGGTCCGCACCTTCTCGCTGGCGCCCGACGTGAAGGGCTGGTCGGGCTACTTCCCGAACCCGTTCAAGGTGCTCGACCGCGGGCAGGTGAAGTGGACCTTCGCGACGGCGGCCGTCTCCAGCGCCACCTTCGTGTTCAGCCCCGTCGCGATGACGGTGGTGCTCGGCGAGCTGGTGGGTTCGCGCGTGAAGCACGCCTACCACCGGCTCACGACCACGCTGGCCGCGCGCAACGGCGTGACCGAGGCCACCTACATCGCCGAGGCTCTGATTCCGCTGATCGCCATCGGCCTGCCGCTGAGCCCGGTGGCCGCGGGGCCGGCCGCGCCGCTCTTCAACGCGCCGCCGGTCTTCACCATCGACGCGGCCAGCGGCCAGACCCACAACCTGCACAACCTGCTGAGCCACTGGGAGTTCCTGGGCTACGGGATGCTGGCGGTGGTGCTGGCGGCGCTGGTGGCCTATCCGTTCACGATGAACTTCGCGCGCCGCGCGGCGCTCTTCGTCTCGCGCAAGGTCAGCCACGAGGCGATCATCGCGACCTTCGTGGGGCTGATCGTGGTGATCAGCGTGTGGGAAGGCCAGTTGCTCGGGCTGCTGGTGATCCTGACGATGGGGCTGCTGGGCGGGCTGCTGTCGCGCGCCATCGGCTTCAACACCGGCGTGCAGTTCATGGGTTACTACACGGCGGTGCTGACGGTGCCTGCGGTGGTCAAGGCCTTCGGCTGATCGGAGAAAGAGGCGGTCAGCGCACCTTCGCGCAGACCGCCTCGAACACCGCGCCGCTCACCGTCTCGGGCTTGCCGACTGGCGACCACTGGGTGTGGCGGCCGATGTCGAGGTCGTGCACCTCGAGCGGCCCGTTGTAGCTGACGACACGG
Source organism: Variovorax sp. 278MFTsu5.1 (assembly GCF_048305045.1). Lineage (NCBI taxonomy): Bacteria > Pseudomonadati > Pseudomonadota > Betaproteobacteria > Burkholderiales > Comamonadaceae > Variovorax > Variovorax sp. 278MFTsu5.1. The sequence continues at coordinate 131,016 of NZ_CP157622.1, read as the reverse complement.
CGCATCTTCTCGCGGCGGCCCTTGCAGTCGTAGTCGCCCAGGTAGTTGGACGCGCGGAAGGGCTGCTTGCCCACGTCGTTCTGGAGCTCGAAGTAGTCGTAGCGGGTCCAGGCCTCGACGAATTCGCCGTGGGGGCGGATCGACGGGATCTTCAGCGACACCTTCTTGCGGGCCGTGGTCATGAGCTGTGTCCACTCCTGCTGTTTCGGCTGGGGCTGCGCGGAGACACAAGGGACGGCGGCCACCAGCGCAAGGACGCCGACGGCGGGGATCAGGCGAAGGAACGGGTTCACGGCTCGGGCTCCCTGTGTGGTTCTGTATGTCTGCATGGGCCGGCGCCGGCCGGCAGCCGGAAGATATCAAAGCAGGCCCAGGGCAGCTCAGCGCGGCTTCGGCTGGGTCTTCTTCGGGGCCGGCTTCGGCGCAGGCTTCGGCTTGTCGCCACCGAACAGCTTTTCCACCTGCTGCCCCACGCGCGCCCCGATGGCGGTGCCCACACCCGGCAGCACCGCGCTGCCGATGGCCGCGCCGGTGAGCGCGGCGCCGGTCAGCGAGAGTTCGGGGTCGCTCATGCTGCCGCCCACCTTCAGCGGCACGCCGACCACGCCGTCGACGAGGTCGACCGCGATCTCGCCGTCGAGCTTGCGGTTGAAGAGCTTCAGGTTGCCGCTGGCGGTGAGCACGCCCGAGCGGGCCTTGAGGTTGCTGTACTGCATCACCACGCCGTCCTCGGTGCCCTGGGTGTCGAGGGTGCCGGTGAGTTCGTCCAGCGCGGTGGTGCCTCCTCGGCTGATGCCTGCGGTGGTGACGGCCTTGGCCACGTCCAGCCTGGTGAGCGTGGCCGGTTGGACCGAGAAGGTGGTGCGGGTGTGCAGGCTGCGGATGAGCGCGCCGAGATCCTCGGCGCTCGCCGCCTCGGCCGCGAGCGTGGTGGTGCCCGAGAACTTGCCGGCCACCGAGGTGCGGCGGCCGAAGGCCTGCACCAGGCTCTCGATGTCGATCTGGCGCGGCTCCAGGTCGGCCGAGAGCTGGAGCTTGCCGTCGGGCTGCGTCTCGAGGCGGGAGACGCCGTTCCAGGTGCCGCCGCCCACCTCGATGCGGGTGCGCCAGCGGTCCTGCCCGGCCTGGCGGTCCAGGCGCAGGCGCACCGCAGAGGGCGTACCGGCGCGCTCGATGCGGGCCTGGCGCGGTCGCCAGCCGGGGTCGAAGCGGATGTCGCCGTCGTAGGCCAGCGAGATGTCGCGCCGGTCGATCCAGCTCACGTCGCGCCAGCGCAGCTGTTCCACGGGGACGGGCGCGAGCGTCCATGGCGCCGGCAACGCGATGACGCCCTCCCCGCTCTCCCGCGGCTTGGGCCCCTTGCCCCGGAAGGCACGCACCGAGGCGCGCGGCAACACCAGGCCGTCGACCTCGATCTCGTCCACCGCAATGACGCGCTGCAGCAGCGGCGCAAGCTGCAGCTGCACGCTCACGCGGCGCAGGGTGATGGGGCGGGGCTGGTCGGTGGCGATGTCGGACAGCACGAGCACGGGTACCGGCACCAGCGCCCAATGGGCGCCACCCACCTTCAGGGCCACGCCGAAGCGCTTCTCGAAGGCCTCGGCGATCTTCGCGGCCACCTCGTCGTCGGTGGGCAGGCGCGCGCTCACCACCCACACCAGCGCGCCCACGCCCAGCAGCAATGCAACGGCGATGCCGAGGAGCCAGCGGCGCAGGGGGAGCTTCATCGGCGCAAGGTAGCACGCAAAGGCGACTCGGTTTGTCAGCCGCCATCGCTATAGTTTTGGCCACTGTTACAGGCAGGAAGAAAGAAAGAGGCACTGAATGCGTATCTGGAAGAAAGAGGTCTCCGTCGAGACCCTGACGAGCAACCACGTGGGCACCGTCGTCTCCGCGCTGGGCATCGAGTTCCTGGAGGTGGGCGACGACTTCATCCGCGCCCGCTGCCCCGTGGACGAGCGCACCCGCCAGCCCTACGGCATCCTGCACGGCGGCGTGTCGGTGGTGCTGGCCGAGACGCTGGGCTCCTGCGGCGCCCACTACTCGGCCCCCGAGGGCGACCGCGCCGTGGGCCTGGACATCAACGCCAACCACATCCGCTCGGTGACCAGCGGCTGGGTGATCGGCACGGCGCGGCCGGTGCACCGGGGGCGCACCACGCAGGTCTGGCAGATCGACCTGACCAACGAGGCGGGCGAGCTGACCTGCGTATCGCGCATCACGATGGCGGTGCTGCAGGCGCGCTGAAGGCGGCAGCTTTCTTTCTCCTGCGGCAGGGTGCATGCCGGTGTTCAGGGCGGGGTTCATCACCCACAATCACGCCCCGGGAAAGCCGGGACGTCCCGGCCACCGAGCACTACATCCAACAAGAGGAGATAGAAGAATGTTCAACTGGACTGAACGGCCCGCGTCCGCGCTGGCCAACGGCGCGGTAATCGCGCCCGACGAGCGGCTGCCCTGGCTGCAGACCGGCGCGATGGGCGTGCAGCACGTCATCGCGATGTTCGGCGCCACGGTGCTGGCGCCGATCCTGATGGGCTTCAACCCCAACATCGCGATCCTGATGAGCGGCATCGGCACGCTCATCTTCTACTTCGTCACCGGCGGCAAGGTGCCCAGCTACCTGGGCTCGAGCTTCGCTTTCATCGGCGTGGTGATCGCCGCCAGCGGCTACGCGGGCAAGGGGCCCAACGCCAACATCGCGGTGGCGCTGGGGGGCATCGTGGCCTGCGGGGTGGTGTACATCCTGATCGGGGCCATCGTGCAAGCCATCGGCACGGGCTGGATCGAGCGCTTCATGCCGCCCGTGGTCACGGGCGCGGTGGTGGCGGTGATCGGGCTCAACCTAGCGAGCGTGCCCGTCAAGAACATGGCGGCCGGCAACTTCGACGCCTGGATGCAGGCCGTGACCTTCCTCTGCGTGGGCCTGGTGGCGGTGTTCACCCGCGGCATGCTGCAGCGCCTGCTGATCCTGGTGGGGCTCATTTTGGCGACGCTGGTCTACGCCGCGCTGACCAATGGCATGGGCATGGGCAAGCCGGTGGACCTGAGCGGCATCGCCAACGCGGCCTGGTTCGGCCTGCCGACCTTCACCGCGCCGGTGTTCACGGCCAACGCGATGCTGCTGATCGCGCCGGTGGCGATCATCCTGGTGGCGGAGAACCTCGGCCACCTGAAGGCGGTGACGGCCATGACCGGCCGCAACCTCGACCCGTACATGGGCCGCGCCTTCATCGGCGACGGCATCGCCACCGTGGTGAGCGGCGCCGCCGGCGGCACCGGCGTGACCACCTACGCCGAGAACATCGGCGTGATGGCGGCCACGCGCATCTATTCCACCGCCGTGTTCGTGGTGGCCGCCGTCATCGCGCTGGTGCTGGGCTTCAGCCCCAAGTTCGGCGCGCTGATCCAGGCCATTCCGCTGCCGGTGATGGGCGGCGTGAGCATCGTGGTGTTCGGCCTGATCGCCATCGCGGGCGCCAAGATCTGGGTCGACAACAAGGTCGACTTCTCGCAGAACAGGAACCTGATCGTGGCGGCCATCACGCTGATCATCGGTACGGGCGACTTCACGCTGAAGTTCGGCGACTTCGCCTTGGGCGGCATCGGCTGCGCGACCTTCGGCGCGATCATTCTTTACGCCCTGCTGGGCCGCTCGAAGAACTGAGCAGGCCCCGATCCAGGCCCTCCGGAAAAGTGCAACCTCATGAAAGAAGTGTTCTCTGGAGGGCCTGAGGCGGGGGCCCTTCACCGGCCTTTGGCCCGCGCCCGTTAGACTCCAACGCTTTTCGCACCGACGTTTTCCCAATGGCCGATGTCTCCGCCGCGCGCACCAAGGCGGTTTTCGAATTCAAGAGCGCCACGCTGCCGCTGATCGCAGTGATCCTCAAGACGTCCGACCTGGACGTGCTGGCCGAGGCGCTCGACGCCCAGCTGGCGGATTCGCCCGACTTCTTCGAGCAGGAGCCGGTGGTGATCGACCTCTCGCTGCTGCAGGAGTCGCAGGACGACGGCGACATCGACTTCGCCGCCCTGCGCGGCCTGCTGGCGCGCCACCAGACGCAGCCCATCGCGGTGCGAGGCGGCAACGACACCCAGCACGCCGCAGCGCGCGCGGCCGGCCTCTCGGTGGCGGCCATGCCCGCGGCCCCGGCGCCCCGCGCCCCGGCCCCGCCGGCCGAGCCCCCGGCCTCCGAGGCCCCGCAGATCGTGCGCGAGGTGCCGGTGCCGGCCAACGGCACGCTGCTGATCGACAAGCCGCTGCGCTCGGGCCAGCAGGTCTACGCCCGCGGCGGCGACGTGGTGGTGACTGCCATCGTGAGTTTCGGCGCGGAAGTCATCGCCGACGGCAACGTGCACGTGTACGCGCCGCTGCGCGGCAAGGCCATTGCCGGCGCGCGCGGCAACACCGAGGCGCGGATCTTCTCGACCTGCATGGAGGCCCAGCTGGTGGCCGTGGCCGGCATCTACCGGACCAACGAGGTGCCGCTGCCCGACACGGTGCTGGGCAAGCCGGCCCAGGTGCGCCTGGACGGCAAGAAAATCTCGATCGATCCCATTCCCTGAGCGGACGAACCCGATCACGGAATGCGGCGACCCTGACAAGCAACAACTGAATCGAAACAAGAAGGAATGGCCATGGCCAAAATTGTGGTGGTGACTTCGGGCAAGGGCGGCGTCGGCAAGACGACGACGAGCGCCAGCTTCGCGTCGGGCCTCGCGCTCGCGGGCAAGAAGACGGCGGTGATCGACTTCGACGTGGGCCTGCGCAACCTCGACCTGATCATGGGCTGCGAACGCCGCGTGGTGTACGACCTGATCAACGTCATCCAGGGCGAGGCCAACCTGAGCCAGGCGCTCATCAAGGACAAGCAGTGCGACAACCTGTTCGTGCTGGCCGCCTCGCAGACGCGCGACAAGGAAGCGCTCACGCAGGAAGGCGTCGAGAAGGTGCTGGCCGACCTCGCCGCGATGGACTTCGAATACATCGTCTGCGACTCGCCCGCGGGCATCGAGACCGGCGCCATGATGGCCATGCACTTCGCCGACGAGGCGCTGGTGGTGACCAATCCCGAAGTGTCCTCGGTGCGCGACTCCGACCGCATCCTGGGCATGCTCAGCAGCAAGACCAAGCGCGCCAAGGAAGGCGGCGAGCCCATCAAGGAGCACCTGCTGATCACCCGCTACAACCCCAACCGGGTGGCGGGCGGCCAGATGCTCTCGCTGGAGGACATCCAGGACATCCTGCGCATCAAGCTGATCGGCGTGATCCCCGAGTCGGAGAGCGTGCTGCACGCCTCCAACCAGGGCGTGCCGGCGATCCACGACAAGGAAACCGACGTGGCCCAGGCCTACACCGACGTGGTGGCCCGCTTCCTCGGCGAGGACCGGCCGATGCGCTTCGTCGAGGCGGAGAAGCCGGGCTTCTTCAAGCGAATCTTCGGGAGCAAGTAGCCCATGTCCTTCCTCTCGTTCCTGCTGGGCGAAAAGAAGAAGACTGCGAGCGTCGCGAAAGAGCGGCTGCAGATCATCCTCGCCCACGAGCGCTCGAGCCTCAGCGGCAAGAAGCGGCCCGACTACCTGCCCGAACTCCAGCGCGAGCTGGTGGCGGTGATTTCCAAGTACGTGTCGATCAACGCGGACGACATCAAGGTCAACCTGGAGACCCAGGACAACCTCGAAGTGCTCGACATCAAGATCGAGCTGCCCGACCCGGCTCCGACGCCGGCGCGCTGAGCGCGAAGGACCTGAAGCGCAGCGCCGGGCCCGCGTTCAGCGCTGCGCCACGAAGCGCGCCACCTGCGTCAGCACCTCGGCTTCCTTGAGGATGCGGCGATGTCCCCATCCCTGCGTGGCGACGAGCTGCGCACCGCGGATCGCATCGCGATACGCCTGCGCGTCGGCGAAGCGGTTCACGCGGTCGTCGCGGTCATGAACGATCAGCGTGGGCTGCGCGATGCGCGGGCCCACCGCCGCCGGTTCGAGCTGCGGCATCAGCACGCCCTCGCGCGATTCGAAGCGCCGCTGCATCGCGAGGCGCGTGGCTTCGCTCAGCCCGAAGGTGTGGGCGAAGTAGCGCGTGTATTCGCGCGGCGAAGCGGGCGGAGCGAGGAGCACGAGACGCTCGGCCGGTAGCCCGCGCGCGGCAGCCAGGGCCAGCCCGTTGGCGCCCAGCGAATGCGCGACGGCGGCGCGTAGCGCATGGCCATCGGCCGCCAGCCGGGCCGCGACGTAGGCGATGGCACGCGCGAACTGCGGCGAATTGCTCATCGTGCCGGCGCTGCGGCCATGGGCCGGCAGCTCGAGCAGCACGGGCCGCAGCCCTGCGGCGGCCACGGCCTGTGCGAGCGGCAGCATCTGGCCCGCATGGCCGCCCCAGCCATGCACAAGCAGCACCACCGGCGCCGACTCGGCGCCCGAGTCCTGCGCGGCGAGGTGGTAGATGCCGACGCTGGCCTCTTCGAAGGACCAGTCCTCGCGCCGCCATTCGGCACCGGGGCCCTGCCCGCGATAGAGCCACTTGGGCGGCAGCGGCGTGCCGAAGACGCGGTAGGCGGCGCGCACCGCCAGCGCCGGCCAGAAGCGCTGCGAGGTGGTGAGGCCGAAGCGCAGCGCGCGCATCGTGCGGCTGGGCCGGTAGTAGTTGGACTGCGCGGCGTGGCCGGCTGCCGGAGGGGAAGTGCTCGTCATGGGTCGGTGGTCCTTCCGGGCTTCAGTACCAGACCCAGTCGCGGTTGCTGCGCGGCAGGCTGCGCAGGGTGTCGCGAAGGCCCTTGATGCCAAGGACGGCCGCGTAGGCGGCTAGAAAGAGGGCAATGATCAGCATAGTGCTTCTCCTGTTTATCGCACGGCTGTGCGAAATTTTGGCAAATCGAACGCAGGGAATCCGCCTGGTTCTTGAAGGGGCCTCGCTCAGGCGAGGTAGCTGGAAAGAAGCCGCTGCCAGGTCTGGGTAGCGCGGTCGGCGGCCTGCGGGTCGCGCAGGAAGCGCGCGTCGTGCAGCTGGGTCATGGTCACGCCGTTGAGCTCGCTCACGAGCTGCGCCGGATCGGTGTCTGCCTTGAGCTCGCCCGTCTCGATGGCCTGCAGCACGGTGCGGCGCAGCGCGGCGCGCCAGCGGGTGATTTCGCCGAGCAGCACGTCGCGCAGCTCGCCCTCGCGGTCGTCGAACTCGAAGGCGCCTGCCATGTAGAGGCAGCCGGTGTGCATCTCGACATCGCGCGTGCGGGCGATCCAGCGCGACACGATATCGTTGAGCCGGGCCAGGCCCTTGGGCTTCTGCATGGCGGGCACGAACACATCGGCCAGGAAGCCGCGGCCGTACTCCTCGATGACGGCCTTCTGCAGCGCCTCGCGCGAACCCACGCGCGAGAACACGCCGCTCTTGGAGAGGCCCAGCCTGCTGGCCACCGCCTGCAGCGTGATCGCTTCCAGGCCTTCTGCCAGCGCGAGGTTCATTGCCGCGCCGACGATGGCGGCGCGGGTGAGTTCGCTTTTCTGGGTCTTGGCGTCCATGCGGCGAACTTTAGCACAGTCGTGCGAAATCACAAGTGCCCGGAGACAGGCCGCTGCTGGAGCGCCTTAAAGATGTTTTGCTCATGTGAAACCAACAAACGCATCGTTCCCCGAATAAGCGCTTCTGCCGAGAATCGCCGGTCGGCCCCAGCCGGGGCTTCGATGACTCCTCCGCGCCAGATGAACTTCCAACAACTGCGCTCGGTACGCGAGGCCGTTCGTTGCGGCTTCAACCTGACCGAAGTCGCCCACACACTACACACCTCCCAGCCCGGCGTGAGCCGGCAGATCCGCGAGCTCGAGGAAGAGCTCGGCATAGAACTCTTCGTGCGCGCCGGCAAGCGGCTCACGGGGCTCACCGAACCTGGCGGGCACGTGCTGCCGATCATCGAGCGCATGCTGATGGAGAGCAGCAACCTCAAGCACGCGGGCCAGGAGTTCGTCGCGCAGCAAAGCGGCCTGCTCTCGGTGGCGGCCACGCACTCGCAGGCGCGCTACGCGATGCCGGTGGCTGTGCAGGAATTCCGCGCGCATTTCCCGAACGTGAAGCTGCACCTGCACCAGGGCTCGCCCAAGCAGATCGCGCAGATGCTGCTGGACGGCGAGGCCGACGTGGGCATCGCGACAGAGGCGCTGGGCGACTATCCGCAGCTGGTCGCCCTGCCCTGCTACCGCTGGACGCACTCGGTAATAGTGCCGCCGGGGCATCCGCTGCTCGACGCGCCGCTCACGCTGGAGGCGCTCGCGCGCTATCCGCTCATCACCTACGACACGGGCTTCACCGGCCGCTCGCGCATCGACGAGGCCTTCGAGCAGCGCGGACTGCAGCCCAACATCGTGCTGGCCGCGATGGACGCCGACGTGATCAAGACCTACGTGCAGCTGGGCCTGGGCATCGGCATCGTGGCCGGCGTGGCCTACGAGGCCGAGCGCGACACGCAGCTGCGCGCGATCGACGCGGGGCGGCTCTTCGGCATCAACCTCACCAAGCTGGCCGTGCGGCGCGGCACTTACCTGCGCAAATATGTCTACGCTTTCATCGAATCTTTCGCGCCCACGCTGACACGCGCGGTCGTCGAAGGGGCTCTGGGAGACCAGGAGAAGGCCTCCCACTACGAAATCTAGGCTTTGTCCAGAAGCTGGAAGCGGTTGTGTACCGGGGACGACAGAATGGTTAAAAAAGAAGTCTGAAGCTTCACACAGGCGGCGTACATTCGGGTTAATTCCTTGGCTTCCTGGAAATGGATCAGCAATGGCATCGTCGACCTCGCAGCAGCAGCAACAGCAAACAAAGGCCTCCCGGAGGGCGGCCGATGCAGCGGAGCGGCGAGAACGCCTGAGACGGAACCTGCCCGCCACGGTTGAACTGCTGCAGAGCCGACAGGCCGACCGCATCGACGACGCCGACATCGACGCGTACGTGAGCCTCAACTGGCTCGAGTGGCACGGCGGCGGCCTGCGCCTGACCATCACGGGGCGCAACGTCTGCGCCCAGTCGATACCCGCGGCATTGGCCTGAGGGCCTTCCTTCTCCGCGCAAACGAAAAAAGCCGCCGCGGTTGCTTGCGGCGGCCTTGCGACACGTGCCGGTTCCGCTTACTGGCCGGCGATGATGTTCGCGATCACGCCCGTGGCGATGGCCGCGAGCACGAAGTCGCCGCCCACGCCCACCCACTGATAGCCGCGGGGCGGCTGCTGCAGCCTGTAGGCGCGCCAGTCCTGCACCACGTAGTTGCGGCCACGGTACTCCGGCGGCACGCGGCCGCCACGACGCCATTCCGTATGCGGCTGCGGGAAGCCGCGGCGGTCGAACTGGCGGCCATCCCGGAAGTCCTGGTTGCCGCGGTAGTGGTCGCCGTGCGGGCCGCGCCGATCGAAATTGCGGTCGCGCTGCTCATAGCGGCCATCGCCGGGACGGCCGTTGTTGTCGAAGCGCCGATCCTGCGCAAAGGCACTCCCTGCGGCCATGCACATCGCGAGTGCCGCGGCGCCCACGGCCATGATCTTCGAGTTGGTCTTCATCCGGAACTCCTTCATGCGTTGATGACGAGTTCATTGTGTGCCGCGCGTGTATCCGATTCGGCCGCTTCAGGTCGCGGTCAGGTGAAATCAGGTAAGCGCTGGTATCCGCGCGGCGCCTTGTCCTTCATGTGACTGGCACGTAGCGGTTGACCACCATGCCGCTCTCGTAGGCCGTCGAGCCCAACAGCCGCAGCTTGTGGCCCTTGTGGGGGTCGTGGAACACCGAGCGCCCCGCGCCCACGGCCGTGGGGTTCACGAAGAACTGGAACTCGTCGACCAGCCCCGCCGCCACGAGCGCCGACGCGAAGCCCACGCCACCGATGGTGATGATGTCCTTGCCCTGTTCGCGCTTCAGCGCGTTCACTTCTTCCGCCATGCCGCCCCTTGCGATGACGGTGCGCTCCCACCGCGAAGACTCGAGCTTGTCGGTGAGCACGACCTTGCGCGCCTCGACGATCTTCTGCGCGAAGGCGTAGTGCGGATCCGCGGGGAATCTCTTCGCGGCACGGCCCCAGTGATCGAGGTAGCCCTCCTGCACGATGAGCCGGCTCAGCAGGATGGTGTCGATGCCTTCGAAGACGGCGTTGAAGTCGCGCTTCAGCCTGTCGTCCCAACCCCAGCGATCGCCCCAGCCCCAGAGTTGCCAGTCGAGGCTGCCATTGGCCGGCGACACATAGCCGTCGACCGACATCTGCATTTGCAGGATGAGCTTTCTGGTCATGCGCGTTCTCCTTCGGCCAGTATGGCCTTCGCCCATTGCTCCAGCGTGGTGGACGACGTGTTGCGTGGCGAACGGGCTTCCAGAGCCCATCCTTCCTGTTCGTTGAAGCTGCGCGCAGTTTCGAGCACCGCTTCGGCAAAGCTCGGCGACATGCCGGCGCCGAGCATGCTCGCCAGTGCGTCCTGGTGAGGCACCTGCACGTACTGCACCTTGGGCTTGCCGATGGCTGCGCCGAGGATGGCGGTGGCTTGCGCCATCGTGTAGTCGCCACCGCCGTGCAGTTCGTGCACGCGCGTGAGGGTGGCGGCTTCGTCGGTCAGCAGCCGCACCGCGCGATCGCCGACGTCCGCGGCGGAGACCATCGGCATCGGAAGGTCGCCGCGAAACAGCGTGCCGAAGAAGCCGGTGCCAGCCTGCGATGCGAAGTCGAGGCCCTTTCGGAAGTTCTCCATGAAGAAGCCGGCGCGCAGATGGACCAGTTCGGGAATGTGCAGCTCGTCGAGGCCCTGCTCCAGCAGTGCGGCGCCCAGCGAACTGCCCTTGCGCAGATGCGCGCTGAGGCCACTCAGCAGCACCACGCGGCGCACCGAAGCTTCCTTCACCGCCCGCGCCAGGTTGGCGCCGATCTCGCGCTCGCGGGCATGCAGGTCCGCCGCCTGCAGGTCGAACGGGACCATGAGAAACGCGCCGTCCACGCCGGCGAACACCTGCCTCAGCGCAGCGGCGTCATCCAGCGAAACGCCCGCGCTGCGCGAGACCGGCCGTACATGATGACCCGCGGCCTGCAGGCCCCGGACTACTGCTTTTCCCACGTCGCTCGTCGCTCCGACCACCGCGTACGTGCTTGTCTTTCGAGTCGTTGGCATCTTGTCTCTCCATTCGGTTGGGGCTGGAATAACTGCTTGTTAAATGCAAGCAGTTGCAGTATTCGGTGACTGATGCAAAAATGCAAGCAGTTTTTGAAAGAGATCGGAGAGACCATGGCCTCCAGCGAAAAGTCGGCATGCCCGATCAACCTCGCGCTCGAAGTCTTCGGCGACCGGTGGAGCCTGCTGATCGTTCGCGACATGATGTTCGCGGGCAAGCGGCACTTCCGCGAGTTCCTGCAGTCGGAAGAAGGCATCTCCTCCAACATCCTCGCGGAGCGGCTGAACAAGCTGGTCGAGTACGGCGTGCTCTCGAAGGCCGACGACCCCAGCCACAAGCAGAAGGCCGTCTACAGCCTCACCCCGACGGGCATCGACCTGCTGCCGGTGGTCACGCAGATCGGCATCTGGGGCCGCAAGTACCGGCCGGTGACCGAGGAAAGTGCAGCGCCTTCCGTGGCCCTCGAAAAGGGCGGCGCCGCCCTGCAGAAGAAGATGCAGGCCGAGTTGCGCAAGACGCACCTCGACTCGCACTAGAGCCAGAACGCGGCGGCCAACGGGCCGGCACTCAGCCCTGGCTGGTGGAGCGAAGACTCAGCCGCCGACCGTGTTGTGGGCCTGGTGCACGCGCGAGCCGCTGCCGCGCCTCGCATCGCGGTCCACCGGCGGCAGGTCGAGTTCGATCAACGCGCCGTGCGCCTTCGCCAGGTCGAAGCTGCCCGTGGACTGCGGCCTGTCGGTGTGCAGCACGAGCGCATAGGGACCTTCGCCGCGCGCCGCGAGGCGCTGGCCGAGCCTGCCCCCGCCGCCGTTCTCTCTCGGCGAGGAGAGCACCAGCACGCTGCGTCCCAACGCGATGACGGCCATGCGCACGTTGCTGCCGGGCACGGCCACGGGTTCGCCGACGTGAGTATCGGCATCGGCGGCGATGCTGCTGCCGAGCAGGGCGCGGTAGCGCGCCAGCGTGGCATCGAGGTCGGCGACCGCCACCGCCAGGCTCGCGACGCCCAGGGCGCCGTTGGCGTGCACTCGCACCTCGCCTTCAGGCACTCGCAAGGCGCGCGGCGTGAGATCGCCGCACAGGAAAGGCAGGTCGGCAGAAAGCGGGCGCGCGGTCTGCCAGCGCAGGCGTTCGCCGTCGGGCCGCACGCGGCCGCCGTCGAGCGGACCTTCGAGCACGAGCCCCCGCGCCTTCGCATCGTCCACGGTGGCGGCGGTGTCGCGCGGCAGCAATGCGAAGTCGACGATGCCTTCGCCGTGCTTGTGCAGCAGCTGCCACCAGCGCTCGCCGGGCGAAGGCTCGCGCCACGCGATCAGCTCGAGGTAGCTGCCGTCGCCGAACACCACCAGCGCGTTGTGCGTGGCGCGGCCCGGATGCTCGCCGCCGCGCAGCACGTGGAATCCGAGCGCGCCGTAGTCGGCGATGGTGCGTTCGAGGTCGTGGACCGCGACGACGATGTGGTCGAGCCTGAGTGCCATGAATGCGTTCTCCGTGGATTTCCGGGTTCAGGATGCGGTGCGCGCCGCGCCGCCGCCGCCGAGGTAGGCGTCGCGGATGCGCGTGTCGGCCAGCAGCTCGCGCGCCGGACCCGACAGCACGATGCGCCCGGTCTGCAGCACGTAGCCGTGGTGCGCGATCTGCAGCGCGAGGCTCGCGTTCTGCTCGACCATGAACACCGACACGCCCTGCGCGTTGATGCGCGCGATGAGCTCCAGCACCTTGTCGACGTACAGCGGCGACAGGCCCATGGTCGGCTCGTCCATGCAGATGAGCTGCGGCCGGCCCATGAGCGCGCGCGCCATCGCCACCATCTGCTGCTCGCCGCCCGAGAGCGTGCCGGCCTGGAACTCGATGCGCTCGGCCACGCGCGGGAACAGCTCCAGCATGCGCTCCAGGTCCTGCGCCACGGCCTTGCGGTCACCGCGCGCATAAGCGCCCATCAGCAGGTTCTCGCGCACCGTCATCGCGGGGAACAAACGGCGCGCCTCGGGCACGGAACCGATACCCTTGCGCACGATCTGCGGCGTGCTCAGCCCCAGCGTCGATTCGCCGTTGAAGAGCACCTCGCCCGAGCGAGGCTTGAGCAGGCCCAGCACGATCTTCATCGTGGTCGACTTGCCGCTGGCGTTGCCGCCGAGCAGGCTGACGATCCGGCCCTTGCGCACTTCGATGTCTAGATCGAAGTGGGCCTGCACGGGGCCGTAGAAGCTGTTGATCTTGCGCAGCTGGAGCAGCGCTTGCTCCTGCTGCGGCTCATGGAAGGCAGGTGCCGCGCTGCGTTCGGGCTGCCCCTCATCCCGACCCTCTCCCCAGAGGGGCGAGGGAGCGAGGCCGGTGCGGGCGACGGTGGCGATCATGCGGGCACCGCCTCTTCTTCATTCGGTGCTTCCACCGAGCCCACATGGCGATGGCCGAGATACGCCTTGATCACCGCCGGATCGTTGCGCACCTCGTCCGGCAGCCCTTCGGCGATCTTGCGACCGTCGTCGAGCACAGCCACGCGGTCCGACAGCTGCATCACCAGGTCGAGCTTGTGCTCGATCAGCAGGATGGCCTGGCCCCGCGCCTTCAGGCCGCGGATGATCTCCAGCATCTCGGCCGTCTCGCTCTCGTTCATGCCGGCGGTGGGCTCGTCCAGCAGCAGCAGGCGCGGCCTGAGTGCAAGTGCACGCGCGATCTCCACGCGGCGGCGGTTGGCATACGAGAGGCTGTAGGCCGGGTGGTCGATGCGCGGGGCAAGGCGCTGGCCGAAGAGCGCGATGATTTCTCGCGCCTCCTCGCGCAGCGCCTCTTCCTCGCGGCGCACCGCGCCGGGCTGTACCAGCGCGAGTGCCAGCTCGGCGATGGCGCCCAGCCCGGGCACACCGCCCAGGCGCGGTTTCACGGCGCGCAGCCGCGTGTGCGCGCCGACCAGCACGTTGTCGAGCACAGTCAGATTCGCGAACACGCGCCCATGCTGGAAGGTGCGCGCGAGCCCGCGTTGCGCGAGCTGCTGCGCAGGCAGGCCGGTGATGTCGTTCCCGTCGAACAACACCAGCCCTTCGTCGGGCCGGTCGAGGCCGGTCACGAGGTTGAACAGCGTGGTCTTTCCCGCGCCGTTCGGCCCGATCACGCTCAGCAGCTCGCCCTCGCCCACGTGCAGGTCGACCGCGTTGACAGCCGTGAGCCCGCCGAAGCGGCGCACGAGGCCGCGTATCTCAAGCAGCGACGGCATCGACCGTTTTCTCCCCCGCCCGAGCCTTCGAGTCGACGTGCTTCACCTCGGCACGGATGGTCTGCGGATTGCGCAGCAGGTTGAGGATGGGGCAGTTGCGCTCCACCGCCTCGAAAAGCGCATCGATCTCCTCGCGGCTCGCGGGCGAGTCGATGTGCACCGTGTAGCCGATCTCGTGCGGCCAGATGGGCGTCTTCTCGTGGCCCGGCTTGCCGCCGCGCGGATCGATGATGCCCGTCACCTCCACCTCGAGGCTCTCGAGCGGAACCTGCCGCTCGGCCGCCTGGATCAGGAAGATGTGCGTGACGCAGGTGCCCAGCACGCCCAGCTGCAGCTCGGGCGAGCTGGGCCCGAGGTCGTAGCCGGCGAAGTCCGGCGGGCTGTCGCTGATGACCTGATGTTCGCGGATGCGCAGCCGGCGCACACCGCTGCGGCCTTCGGCTTTCACGCTTGCTTTGAGTTGCACGGGCCGCGCTGTGCCGGTTTCGATGGCGGCATTGCGCGCCAGCACGGCGGCGCGCTTCTCGGCGAGGTAGTCGTTGAGGTGGCTCATGGTGGTGTGTTCCTTCAGACAGTGCCCAGCAAACCCTGCGGGCGGAATCGGATCAGGAGAAGCAGTGCGACGCCGTAGATCAGCATCCGGTACTCCGCCGTCACGCGGAACAGCTCCGGCAGGCTCACGAGCGCCACCGCGCCCAGCAGCGCGCCGCTGATGTTCCCGAGTCCGCCGAGGATCACCATCGTCAGCGCCAGGATCGAGATCTGCGAGCCGAAGGTCTCGTGGTTGATGTACGAGTACATATGCGCGGTGAAGGCGCCGCTCACGCCGGCTGCGAAGCCGCCGAAGCCGAAGGCCAGCGTCTTGTAGCGGTCGGGGCTCACGCCATAGGCGCGCGCGGCCACCTCGTCCTCGCGCACCGCGCGGAAGGTTCGGCCCAGGTGCGAGCGCAGCAGGCGCCACTGCAGCAGCCCGAGCAGCACCATCGCGCCGAACGAAGCCCAGTAGAGCGCCTCGTTCGACGACGCATCGCGCCCGAAGAGCGACAGCGGCGGAATGCCCGACACGCCGATGGGCCCGTGCGTGAGGCTTTCCCAGTTGAGGATGGTGAGCGCCACGATCTCGCCGATGCCCAGCGTGGCGATCGACACGTAGTGGCCGCGCAGCCTGAAGGCCGGGAAGATCAGCGCCGTGCCGATCAGCGAAGTGAGAAGGCCCGCGAGCACGATGCCCGTTCCCACCGGCAGGCGCAGGTCGAGCACCAGCAGCGACGATGCATAGGCGCCGATGGCCAGCAGCCCCGCATGGCCCAGCGAGATCTGCCCGATGGTGCCGGCCACCAGCGTGAGGCTCAGCGCGAGCGCGCCGTAGAGCCACGCGTTGGTGAGCGTCTGCAGCAGGTACGGAGACGGGTCGAACAGCGGTAGCGCCACCGCCGCTGCGAACAGCGCGAGCAGCAGGCTGCGCGGCACGTGCCAAGGTTTGCTCGGCGCGATGAAGGTGCCTGTGAGCGGCTCGGGCGGCAACGCGCGCTTGCGTCCGAACAGCCCGTTGGGCTTCCACAGCAGGATCACGAGCAGCAGCGCAAAGGCGAAGAGATTGCGGTACGGCGTACCGAGGATCGCCACGCCGTAGCTCTCGATCAGCCCCAGCAGCAAACTGCCCGCGATGGCGCCGGGCACGTTGCCCACGCCGCCGACCACGGTAGCCACCACGCCCTTGAGCGTGGCCTGGAAGCTCATCGCCGGGCTGATGTTGTTGTAGTACATGCCCACCAGCAGGCCCGATAGCCCGCCCAGCGCGGCGGCGATGGCGAACACTGTCTGGTTCACGCGGTCCACGTCCACGCCCATCTGCTGAGCCGCGTCGCGATCCTGCGCGGTGGCGCGCACGGCCCAGCCGAGTTTCGTGAAACGCAGGAAGCCGAACAGCACGGCCGCGCTCGCGAGGCCGATGCCGGCAATGAGGATGTCGAGCGCGCCGATGGTGCCGGTGCCGATCTGCAGGCGCCAGTCGGGCAGCTGCGTGGGCAGCGAGCGCGGGTCGGGGCTGAACACCAGCTGCACCAGGATGTCGAGCACGAAGCTGATGCCGATGGTGGCCAGCAGCGGCGCGATGCGCGCCGAGCCCTGCAGCGGCCGCAGGCCCACGCGCTCGATCAGCATGCCGAGCGCGCCCGAGCCGATCACCACCAGCGCGATGGTCACGGGCAGCGGCGTGTGCAGGTACGTGATCGACGCCCAGCCGATGTACGCGCCCACGGTGTACACCGAGCCGTGCGCGAAGTTGATGAGATGCGAGACGCCGAAGATCAGCGCGAGCCCCACCGCCAGCAGCGCATAGATGTTGCCGATGATCAGGCCGTTGACGGTGTAGTCGAAGAAGGAAGTGAAGCTCATGGCATGCCGGCTTTGCCCCCTCTCCCGCGTGCGGGAGAGGGTTGGGGTGAGGGTGCAGCGGCCGATGCGAGGGACTGCTGTTTTGCGAAGGCCCCTGCCCTCACCCTGGCCCTCTCCCGCAAGCGGGAGAGGGAACGACGCGCGAGACTGCTCATTTCGATGCAGCCACGGCCGCCCTCTCGTCCAGCTGCGCCCACCTGCCGTCCTTCACGACGAGGTTGACGCTCTTCACGCCGATGATCCGCCGCGTCTGCGCATCGAAGCTGGCCTTGCCGAAGATCACGCTGGGCACGTCCTTGATCTTGTAGAACGCATCGCGCACCGCCTTGCGGTCGGCATTGGGGCCGGCCTGGCGCAGCGCGGCGGCTGCGTACACCACCGCGTCGTAGGCGTAGGCGTTGAAGGCGTCGGGCTCCTTGCCGTACTTGGCGCGGAAGCTCTTCACGAAGTCCTGCACCTCGGCGCGCGGCTCGTCGGGATAGAACGCGGTGTTGGTGTAGATGCCGTTCACCGCCGCGCCGCCGAGCTCGATGAACTTCGGCGAATACACCGAGCCCACCGCGGCGATGGGCTGCCTCAGCCCCACGCTGCGCACCTGGCCCGCGATGAGAGCGCCGTCGGGGTAGTAGGAGATGAGCACCAGCCCGTCGGGGTTGGCGTCGCGCACGCGCACCAGGGTCGAGCGGAAGTCTTTTTCGTCGGGCTGGTAGCCCTCGGCGATCGCGACCTGCGCGCCGCGCTCCTGCGCGGCCTTCACGAGCACGTCCTTGCTGGTGCGGCCCCAGTCGGTGTTCAGATACAGCACGGCGATGCGCTTGAAGCCCAGCGTCTTCACCGCGAGCTCGGCCAGCAGTGGCTGCGCGTCGGCCTGGCTGATGGAGGGGCTCCAGATGTAGTCGCCGCCCTTGGTGAAGTCGGGGTGCGAGTTGGTGAAGCCCAGCTGCACCAGGCCCGCGCGCTGGTAGATGGGCGAGGCGGCCATCGAGGCCGGGCTGGAGAAGTCGCCGAGCTCGATGAGCACGCGCTTGTCGTTCACCAGCTTCTGCGCGATGGCCACCGACTGGCGCGGGTCGCTCTGGCTGTCTTCGAAGTTGTAGGCCAGCGGACGGCCGTGGGTGCCGCCCTGCGCGTTGATGTGCTCCAGCGCGAGGTCGAAGCCGGCCTTCCACTGCGCGCCGTACTGCGCGTTCTGTCCGGTGACGGGCCCGCTCGCGCCGAACCACACCGGCTCACCGGTGGCGGGTGCGGCCAATGCGGCAAAAGGCGCGGCCAGCAGGGCCATGGAGAGTGCGGTCACATGACGCAGGAAGCGGTGGCGGTTCAAGAGCAGCGGCATGGTGTCGTTCGGGTCCGGTGATGGATGGGAGAGGTGCGGGGAGCCAGTCATTCTTCGCCCGCGCTCCACACCGGGGAACGAACAAAAACGGGGAGGCTTATGCGCTTTCCGAGCAAAGGGACAAGCGCTCGCGCGGCTTCGGGCTGCGTTTAAGCTGCGCGCCACATGAAGCGACGGCACCTTCTCCATCTGCTGGCGGGCGTATCCGCTGCGAGCCTCCTGGCGGCATGCGGCAGGCGCAAGCCCTCGACGGCGGCGCTGAAGTCCGGAGCCCACGTGCTGGCCCTGGGCGACAGCCTGACCTTCGGCTACGGCGCGCCGCCCGAGGCGTCATGGCCGGTGAAGCTGGGCGAGCTCACTGGCTGGCAGGTCGAGAACGCGGGCGTCAACGGCGACACC
This sequence comes from Variovorax sp. 278MFTsu5.1, assembly GCF_048305045.1. Lineage (NCBI taxonomy): Bacteria > Pseudomonadati > Pseudomonadota > Betaproteobacteria > Burkholderiales > Comamonadaceae > Variovorax > Variovorax sp. 278MFTsu5.1. The sequence goes on along the minus strand of NZ_CP157622.1, from coordinate 112,545 downwards.
TCGGCGGGCGCGCTGCAGCGCCTGCCAGGTCTGCTGGGCGGCGCGAGCTACGACGCGATCCTGATCGGCATCGGCGGCAACGACATGCTGCGTGGCGTGTCGGCCGCATCCACGCGCGACAACCTCGTGGAGCTCGTCACCCAGGCGCGCGCGCACACGCCCTACGTGGCCGTGCTGGCGACGCCCGCGCCCGACGCGATGCGCGCGGCGGTGGGGTCGCTCAGCGATGCGCCGTTCTACGAAGAGGTGGCGAAGGCGCAGCAGGCGCTGCTGGTCGCGAACGTGTATTCGAGCGTGCTCTCGGATTCGTCGCTGCGCTCCGACCGCATCCATGCGAATGCGCGAGGCTACGAGAAGGTCGCGCAGCTCCTGGCGGATCAGCTCAAGTCCGCTGGCTGGCGTTGAGCAGGTCGACGTAGGCGCCCTGCACCAGCTGATCGGTGCGAACGCCCAATTGCGCCATGAGTGCATGCGCCTCGGCGATGCCGGCCTCGGCCGACTCGCCCTCCTCCAACACCACTTCGAGCTCGAGGAATTCGCCAAGCCCTTCCACGCGATCGAGGTGGATGCGCGTGCGGCCCGCGACGAACAGCCGGCGCTGCTTGCGCACCCGGCCCGCCTGGCCCCAGGCGAGCGTGAGCGATTCGCGCAGCACATCGGGCGTGGGGCAGGGCGTGATCAGGTAGAACGATTCCTTCGGACCGGCGCTGTTCGCACGGCGGTAGAAGATCAGCTCCGCGCGGTCGGGCGCGAAGGTGCGCAGCTTGAGGCGGTCGGCGCCGTCGGTGCAGCGGAAGAAGGTGTCGTCCTGCGCGATCTCGATGGGGCCCCTGTCGGCCAGTGTCGCGGCGATGGCTGCGACCCGGTCAATGCTGTCGATGCGGGCCTTGATCTCTACATTTCGTGCCATGTGTTCCTTGGAGAGATGTTCCGGGATGCGTGCGAATGACACCGGGTAGCACCCGGCGCCATTCGCATATGGACGCTCTGCTCATGCCGGTCGCATGAGCGCTGCGCTCATCGATCACGCCGAGCAGCGGCTCCAAGGATCAGGGCGCGCTGCCTTGCGGGCCCACGGACGGCGGTGCAGCACGTCCGCTCGATCCTGGCGAGAGCTTGCGCCCGAAGGCCTCGCCCACCCTGCGCACGGGCCGGCTGGCCTTTTCCGACACGTTGTTGACGCCGCGCCGCGTAGCTGCGTCGGCGCGGTCGATGCCGCGGCCGGCGGCGTTGGTGCCGCGCTGCACGCTGCCCACAACCTTGCCGCCGCGCGAGGGCGACTTGAGCGTATGGGCGCGCTGCGCCTTCGGCGGGTTGTCGGCGCTCTGGGCCTGCGCGAGACCGGGCAGGCACAGCATGGCGGACATCGCCACGGCAAGCGGCGCGTGGAGAGAGAAGGAAAGTTTCATGGAGCCTCCTTGGTGTCTGTGTCTTCCGCTGCCACAGCGGCAGCACGCGCCATGCGCTCGCTCTTCCAGTAGACGTCGTCGCCGCCGTCCATGCGGTTGAGCACGCGCGCGAGCACGAAGAGCAGGTCGCTGAGCCGGTTGAGGTATTGGCGCAGCGCGTCGTTGAGTTGTTCGACGGCGCCCAGCGCCACCACGGCACGCTCGGCCCTGCGCGCCACCGTACGGCACACATGCGCGAGCGAGGCCGCGCGTGTGCCGGCGGGAAGGATGAATTCGGCCAGGCGCGGCAGCGCTGCGTTGTGTTCGGCAAGTGCGTTGTCCAGCTGCAGCAGGGCCTCGGACTTCAGCAGCGTGAAGCCCGGCATGGAGAGTTCGCCGCCGAGGTTGAAGAGCTGGTGCTGCACGTCGACCAGCAGCTCGCGCACGGGCTCCGGCATGGGCTCGCACAGCAGCACGCCGATGTTCGAGTTGAGTTCGTCCACGTCGCCCATCGCGTGCACGCGCAGGTTGTCCTTCGACACGCGCGTGTTGTCGCCGAGGCCAGTGGTGCCGTCGTCGCCGGTGCGGGTGGCGATCTGGGAAAGTCGGTTGCCCATGGGCGCTCCTGCTTCTTTCTTACTGCGCGACGGTCGACGCGTCGATCTTGCCCGCCAGCCATTGCAGACCGGCGAGGTGCTGCTGGTCATGGCTGCAGAGGTAGTGGATGAGGCTGCGCATCGTGAGCGGGCCGTAGCCTTCGAACACTGCCGTGCGCGCGAGCTGTGCGTCGCTCAGGCTGGAGATGATCTCCATCGTCTGCGCGCGCGCCATGCGGAAATCGGCCAGCACCTGCGCCGCATCGGCCGCTCCGTAGTTGCGCTCGATGGCCAGCGGCTCGCTGTCGATGGATGCGAGCGTCGGATGGGTTTCGGCCAGCGTGCGCCGGAAGCGCACGTGGTAGCCCTCGATCTCGATGTCGCGCACATGGCAGAGCTGCTCGATGGCGGTGAAGGCCTCGCTGGGCACGCCTTCCCATGAAGGCGGCGTCCAGTGCCTGAAGGCGAAGGGAATGGCCGCGTAGTGGGCCTCCAGCTGCGAGGGGAAGGCCGCAAGGGCGCTGAGTGTGGTGGGGTTCATGTTTTTCCGAAGCGCATTATGGTGCTCGCTCCGTAGAATGGCCGATCACCCCCACCCCGCCAGGAGACAGCCGATGAACGCCCCGACCCAAACCTCGCACCTGCTGCCGGAGCTTCATCTGCGCGACGTGCCCGAGAGCCTGATCGAGGCGCTGAAGGCACGCTTCGGCGCCAACTGTTCCACGGCGATGGCGGTGCGCACGCAGCACGGGCGCGACGAGTCTTCCTTCGACGCGCCGCCTCCCTCCGCCGTGGTGTTCGCCGAGAGCACGCAGGATGTTGCAGACGCGGTGAAGCTCGCGAGCGAGCACAGCGTGCCGGTCATCCCCTTCGGCGTGGGCTCCTCGCTCGAAGGCCACCTGCTGGCGGTGCAGGGCGGCATCAGCATCGACGTCTCGCGCATGAACAAGGTGCTGTCGGTGAATGCCGACGACCTCACGGTGACGGTGCAGCCCGGCGTCACGCGCAAGCAGCTCAACGAAGAGATCAAGAGCACGGGCCTTTTCTTCCCCATCGACCCGGGTGCCGACGCATCCATCGGCGGCATGACGGCCACGCGCGCCAGCGGCACGAACGCGGTGCGCTACGGCACGATGCGCGAGAACGTGCTGGCGCTCGAGGTGGTGACGGCCGCAGGCGAAGTCATCCGCACCGGCACGCGCGCGAAGAAGTCGTCGGCCGGCTACGACCTCACGCGCCTCATGGTGGGCAGCGAAGGCACGCTGGGCGTGGTCACCGAGATCACGCTGCGCATCTACCCGCTGCCCGAGGCGGTGTCCGCGGCGATCTGCTCGTTCCCGAGCATCGAGGCCGCGGTGCGCACCACCATCGAAACCATCCAGCTCGGCGTGCCGATCGCGCGCGTGGAGCTGATCGACGTGAACACGGTGCGCATGGTGAACGCCTACGCCAAGCTCAACCTGCGCGAAGAACCGATGCTGCTGATGGAGTTCCACGGCTCGCCCGCCGGCGTGAAGGAGCAGGCCGAGACGGTGCAGGAAATCGCGAGCGGCCATGGCGGCAATGCCTTCGAATGGGCGAGCACGCCGGAAGAGCGCACGCGCCTGTGGACGGCGCGGCACAACAGTTACTTCGCGGCGGTGCAGTCGCGTCCCGGCTGCCGCGTGATCTCGACCGACACCTGCGTGCCGATCTCGCGCCTGGCCGACTGCCTGCTCGACTCGGTGGCCGAGGCCGATGCCAGCGGCATCCCCTACTTCCTCGTCGGCCACGTGGGCGACGGCAACTTCCACTTCGGCTACCTGCTCGATCCGAACATCCCCGAGGAGCGTGTGAAGGCCGAAGAGCTGAACCACGCGCTGGTGAGCCGCGCGCTGGCGCTCGAAGGCACCTGCACCGGCGAGCACGGTGTGGGGCTGCACAAGATGGAGTTCCTGGTGAACGAGGCGGGCACGGGCGCCATCGACATGATGCGCACGATCAAGCGCGCGCTCGATCCGAAGAACATCATGAATCCGGGGAAGATCTTCAGCCTCTGATTCCGCTCAGCACTCAACGAAAAAGCCCGGGGCTCTTGCGAGCCGCCGGGCTTTTTGTTGTGCGATGACCGATCGATCGATCAGTTGCTGCGGCGACGGGCTGGTGCCTTCTCTGCCGGCACGTAGGTCTGCGAGGGAGCCGCACCACCGTCCACGCCCAGGCGGCCGCCGCCGCCGAGGCCCTGGCCACGCACCGTCTGCGCCTTGTAGTTGCGCAGCGAGCGGACCATCTGGTTGAAGGCGTCCATGAAGGCCGCGGCGATCACTTTGCCCTGTGCCGTGTTGGTGTAGCCGCCGAGGCCGCCGCCCGCGCTGCGGCCGGCCAGCGCACCGAAGGCGCCGAAGTCGGTCTTGGAGGCGCTGCCTTCGGAAGCGGCGACCTGCACACCGGAGCGGTTGTCGATCAGGGTCAACATCGCGCTGGCTTCCTTGGTCTGCATGCTGCCGCCCAGGGCTGCGAGCGCACGACCACGGCCGCCACCCACCAGGCCGCCGAGCGCGCCGCCGACGCCGCCAGCGTCGCTGTTGCTGAACACGATTTCGGGCGACAGGCCGTAATCGGAAGCGACCATCTGGCCGCGGCCGAAGTTGCTGCCGCCGCGCATTTCGCCCGACTGCATCAGCGCGCGTTCGCGCGTCATGGCATTCATGCCTGCAGCGCCGCGTTCGACCACGATGAAGCAGTTCGATTGCTGCACCAGCAGGCGCAGCAGGTTGGCAGTGGGAGGCAGGCGGTATTCGCCGGTGAGGATGGTGTACCAGCCCGCGTTCTGGTTCTCGATCAGGGAGACGGTGCCGAGCGGCGATTCGCAGCGCTCGAGCTGGCTGCTGGCGTTGTCGGTGGCGCCACCCGCCGCGCTGCCGGTGGCCATGGTCTTGGCCGACTGGCTGCCCATTTGCATGTCGGTCGTGGCGCAACCGGTGAGAAGAAGTGCGCCGGCGGCGATGGCCGCGAGCGGAAACCTGGTGAGCTGCATGGTGGACTACTCCCTCTGTTTGTTCAGAGAACTGGGGTTGGAAAAACCAGCGGTCGAGGATACGCGCAAAGGATTGCAGGAATCAATCAAACGAATGCCGGAGCCCCGATTCACAACACTAGGCCGTTCGGCGGATGCGTTCGATCAGTCCGTTGAGCGCCTCGATGGAGCCGAAGTGGATCGCGAGCTCGCCGCTTTCCTCGATGCGGCCGCCGCGCTTGGTGCGCTTCTTGATGCGGACCTCGACCTCGGCCGTGAGCAGGTCGGCCAGTTCTTCTTCCACGCGCAGCAGGTCGCGCGACTTCTCGCCATCGTTGCTGCGGCGCGAAGGCGTGAGCGTGAACTCGGCCGCGAGCTTCTTCACCAGCGACTCGGCCTCGCGCACCGACATCTTCTTGGCCGCGATCTGGTTGGCGGCCGTGATCTGCGTGCCGCGGTCCAGCGACAGCAACGCGCGCGCATGGCCCATGTCGATGTCGCCGGCCATCAGCATCTGCTGCGCGGGCTCGGCCAGGTTCAGCAGGCGCAGCAGGTTGCTGGCCGCACTGCGCGAGCGGCCCACGGCTTGCGCGGCCTGCTCGTGAGTGAGCCCAAACTCGGTCACCAGGCGTTGCAAACCTTGGGCCTCTTCGAGCGGATTGAGATCCTCGCGCTGGATGTTCTCGATGAGCGACATCGCCGCAGCGGCCTCGTTGGGCACGTCGCGCACCAGCACTGGCACGCTGTCAAGGCCGGCGAGCTTCGCGGCACGGAAGCGCCGCTCGCCCGCGATGATTTCGTACTCGGCGTTCTTGGCCGCGGCCGATTCGGGATCGAGCCGGCGCACCAGGATCGGCTGCATGATGCCCTGCACCTTGATGCTCTCGGCCAGCTCGTAGAGCGCGCCCTCGTCCATGCGCGTGCGCGGCTGGTACACGCCGGCGACCATCTGGTCGAGCATCAGCGTGCTCGGGTTGCGTTGCGCGCCGCCCTCCTCCGCATCGTTGACGCTGCCACTGCCGCCGCTTGTGTTGTCGGCGGATGGGGCGGCCGTCGGGCCCAGCAGCGCTTCGAGGCCGCGGCCCAGTCCCTTGGGTTTCTTGGTCGCCATCAGTTCTTTTCTTTCGAGATTTCGTTCAGGAGTTTCCGGCCCTCGGGCCAGTCGCCCAGGCCCGATTCGGCATTCAGATGACCGCCCGCGCCGGCATCGACGAAGCGCGCGCCCCAGTCGGCGGCAAGCTGGCGGGAGCGCGAGGCTTCGCAGTAAGGGTCGTCGTTGGCGGCGATCAGCACCGCCGGGAACGGCAGCGGCTCGCGCACGATGGGCGCCCAGCCGGGAATCTGCTGGCGCAGGTTGTCGCTCTCCACGTCTCCGGGTGCGACCAGCAGCGCGCCGCGCACCTTGTGCGTGTTGCGCGAATGCGCGGCCCAGGCGGCAACGAGGATGCAGCCCAGGCTGTGCGCCGCGAAGACCACCTGGCCGGGCGACGCCAGCACTTCTTCTTCGAGCCGCGCGGACCAGTCGCCACGCAGCGGGCGCATCCACTCGTGCTGCTCGACGCGGTGATCGCCATGGACCGATTCCCAGCGGGTCTGCCAATGGCCGGGGCCGCTGTTCTGCCAACCGGGCAACAGCAGGATGCGAGGCTCTGTCATTTGCTACGGATTTGATAGCATCCTGCGGGTCGCAAGCGGCCGTCAGGCATTGTTCTCACTTGCCGAATCGGTAGCCGGCGCGGCGGCCGGCGCCATGACGTCGTCGGGAATCGGCAGGTCCGGCGTAATGCGCGCAACCGGTGCGATCGGCGGAGCCACCGCGCCGGAGGCAAAGGCGCTCGCGGGCGGCATCTTGTCGACCAGTTCCTGCGCGAAGGCGATGAAGGCCTGGCTGCCGCGCGCGGCCGGGTCGAACACCACGCCAGGCAGCCCGTAGCTCGGCGCCTCGGCCAGCCGTACGTTGCGCGGGATGACGGTGTCGAACACCTTGTCGCCGAAGTGGGACTTGAGCTGCTCGCTCACCTGCTGCTGCAGCGTGATGCGCGGATCGAACATCACGCGCAGCAGGCCGATGATCTGCAGGTTCTTGTTGAGGTTGGCATGCACCTGCTTGATGGTGTTGACCAGGTCGGTCAGGCCTTCGAGCGCGAAGTACTCGCACTGCATCGGCACGATCACGCCGTGGGCGGCGCACAGCCCGTTCAGCGTCAGCAGGCTCAGGCTGGGCGGGCAGTCGATCAGCACGAAGTCGTACTCGGCACCGACGGCTGCCAGCGCGGTGCGCAGGCGCTTCTCGCGGCGGTCGAGCGCAACCATTTCGACTTCGGCACCTGCCAACTCGCGGTTGGCGCCCAGCACGTCGTAGCCGCAACCGCCTTCCACCAGCTTGTCGGCCTTGACCCGCGCCTCGGCCACCGAGGCCGATTCGAGCAGCACGTCGTACACCGTCAACTCCAGCTCGCGCTTGTCGATGCCCGAACCCATGGTGGCATTGCCCTGCGGGTCGAGGTCGATCATCAGCACGCGCTGGCCTACCTTTGCCAGACCGGCGGCGAGATTGACGGTGGTGGTGGTCTTGCCGACGCCGCCCTTCTGGTTGGCGATGCAGAAAATCTTGGCCATGTGAGTACCGGGGGTCGATCGATCAGCGCGAGATTGCGAGCTTGACGCCGAAGGCGATCAGGAAGCTGCCGGCAAGCTTTTCGAGCGTGGTGGAAATGCGGGGATTCGCGCGGATGCGCTCGGCCAGGAAGTGCGTGAGCAGCGTCGAGGTCAGGCCGTACAGGAAGGTCAGCGCGGCGATGGTCACGGCCATCGCGCCGAAAGTGATCACGCCCTGGTGCCGGGCCGGGTCCACGAACAGCGGGAAGAAGGCCATGTAGAACACGATCGCCTTCGGATTCAGCAGCGTGATCGTGAATGCCTGGCGCATGAAGTGGCTGGGCTTGATGTTGAGGATCGGGGCCGAGCCGGGCTTCGCCATCAGCATCTTGATGCCCATCCAGGCCAGATAGGCTGCGCCCAGCCATTGCACTGCCTTGAACGCAGCCGGGTAGGCAGCCATGACGGCCGACACGCCGGCCACCGCTGCCCAGAGGAGGAACTGGTCGCCGACGATCACTCCGGCCGTCGCGGCGAGGCCGCCACGGATGCCGCCCTTGCTGGTCGAGGTGATCAGCGCCAGATTGCCCGGGCCGGGAATCAAGAGGAACAGGATGATGGCGGCGACGAATGCGCCGTAGTCAGCGATGCCGAACATGGGTTTGCCTCGAAAAAGCGAGCCGGGAAGGAGACCAGAGGGAGGCATCGAGTCTAAGCGAGCACACTGCCGCGAAGATCGTTCGGACACCGGCTTTTACCGGTGTCGCCCCCTCTTTTCGTGAATCAGGCGCCGATTTCGGCGGGAGCCTTGCGTGCCCAGACGATGCAGCGCTCGGCATCCAAGCCCGGAACCGTCAGTTGTTCCACGTGAAACACAGACACGCCCTTGGGCAATACAGCGAGTTCGTCGGTTGGTACCTTGCCCTTCATGGCGAGCCAAACACCGCCGGGTGCGAGCAGATTCATCGAGCCGTTGAAGAAATCGGGCAGCGATGCGAAGGCGCGGGAGCTGATGATTTCATAGCTGCCGACCAGCGATTCGACCCGGGCATGCAGCCCGCGAAGGTTCGGCAGTTCCAGTTCAGCTGCGACCTGCTGGACAAAGGCGGCCTTCTTGGCCACCGCATCAAGGCAACTCACTTCAAGATCGGGTCGCATGATCGCGATCACCACCCCAGGCAAGCCGCCACCGGAACCCACATCCAGCAGCTTCCCCTTCCCTGCCCATTCGCGCCGCAGCGGCGCGACCGCCGCGAGACTGTCGAGCAGGTGGTGCGTCAGCACGCTAGCCGGATCGCGCAGTGCCGTGAGGTTGTAGACCTTGTTCCACTTGAGCATCAGCGTGCCGTAGGCCAGCAGCCGCTCGGCTTGGGAATCGGACAGCGCCACGCCCATGTCGGCCGCGCCTGCGCGCAGCGTGTCGATCGGCGCCGTCATTCGGCGGCAGCTTCCGTTGCAGCGTCGCGGGCAAAGGCCTTATGGCCGCCCTTTCGCAGATGAATCATCAGCAGGGAAATGGCGGCCGGCGTCACACCGGAGATACGCGAAGCCAGTCCCAGCGTTTCCGGCCGGTGCTTGTTGAGCTTCTGTCGCACCTCGAAGCTCAGCGCCTTGACTTGGCTGTAGTCGAAATCGGCCGGGAGCTTCAGGTTCTCGAAGTGCGCCGCGCGCTCCACTTCGTCGTGCTGGCGCTCGATGTAGCCGGAGTACTTGGCCGAGATCTCGATCTGCTCGATCTCGGTTTCGCTCAACGGAGCCTGGGCGCTGTACTTGCCGCCATCCAGCGTCATCAGCGTTTCATAGCTTACGTCGGGCCGGCGCAGCAGGTCGGCCAGGTTGTATTCGTGATCGATGGCCTTGCCCAGCACCCGCTCCGACTCGGCCGCCGGCAGGTTTCGTGGGTTCACCCAGATCGACTTGAGTCGCTCTGTTTCACGTGAAACAGCATCGCGCTTTCGGCTGAAAGCATCCCAGCGCGCGTCATCCACCAGGCCCAGCTTCCGACCGGTTTCGGTCAGACGCATATCGGCGTTGTCCTCGCGCAGCTGCAGCCGGAACTCGGCGCGGCTGGTGAACATGCGGTACGGCTCGGTCACGCCCTTCGTGATCAGGTCGTCGACAAGCACGCCCAGATAGGCTTCGTCGCGACGCGGCAGCCAGGCATCTTCGCCACGGCATTGCAGCGCGGCATTGATGCCGGCGAATAGGCCTTGGGCCGCAGCCTCCTCATAGCCGGTGGTGCCATTGATCTGCCCGGCGAAGAACAGGCCCTTGACTGAACGCGTCTCGAAGCTGCTCTTGAGCTCGCGCGGATCGAAGTAGTCGTACTCGATGGCGTAGCCCGGCCGCAGGATGTGTGCATTCTCCAGCCCCGGCATCGAGCGAACCAGTTGGTACTGGATGTCGAACGGCAGGCTGGTCGAGATCCCGTTCGGGTAGTACTCGTTGGTCGTCAGGCCTTCGGGCTCAAGGAAGATCTGGTGGCTTTCCTTGTCCGCAAAGCGGTTGATCTTGTCTTCCACGCTCGGGCAATAGCGCGGCCCGACGCCGTCGATCTTGCCGGTGAACATCGGGCTGCGGTCGAAGCCCGAGCGGATGATCTCGTGCGTGCGCGCATTCGTGTGGGTGATCCAGCAGGGCATCTGCTGCGGATGCATGTCCGCGCGGCCCATGAAGCTGAACACCGGCATCGGCCCTGCCCCACCGGGCATGCCGTCGCCCGGCTGCTCTGTGCACTTCGAGAAATCGATGCTGCGGCCGTCGAGCCGAGGCGGCGTTCCGGTCTTGAGCCGGCCTTGCGGCAGCTTCAGCTCCTTGAGCCGCGCCGACAGGCTGACGGCCGGCGGATCGCCAGCGCGCCCGGCCTGGTAGTTGTCGAGTCCGACGTGAATGCGCCCATCGAGAAAAGTACCCGCCGTCAGCACCACGGTCCGCGCACGGAAGGCGATGCCCACCTGCGTGACAGCGCCGACCACGCGATCGCCCTCCACCATCAGGTCGTCGACCGCCTGCTGAAACAGGCTCAGGTTCGGCTGGTTCTCCAGCCGGTGGCGGATGGCCGCCTTGTACAGAACCCGGTCCGCCTGCGCACGCGTGGCGCGCACGGCCGGACCCTTGCTCGAATTGAGAATGCGGAACTGGATGCCGGCCTCGTCCGTCGCGATCGCCATCGCACCGCCGAGCGCATCGACCTCCTTCACCAGGTGGCCCTTGCCGATTCCGCCGATCGACGGGTTGCAGCTCATCTGCCCCAGCGTCTCGATGTTGTGGGAGAGCAGCAGCGTCTTGGCGCCCATGCGCGCGGCGGCGAGCGCGGCCTCGGTGCCGGCATGGCCACCGCCGACGACGATCACGTCGAATTCTTCGGGGTACAGCATTTGGAATGGGAGCGCACAACTGACGCGTGCGCGGCGCAAAAGGGGCACCAATTTTAATCGGCGCGACCCTTTTGCGTCCCTTGTGTGGATAAGCTTGGAGAGCGACGCCTAAGGGCTGCTTCCAAGGCCGTCGCTTGATAGTTTGCTATATTTTTTATAGCAAATGAATCCGTCAGGCCGCGGCTTCGTCGACCTGTCCCAAAGGCACCGGCTTCTCGATGCCCATCATCTCGCCGGTGGGCGAAGGCGGCATCGACGGCTGCAGGCTCTCGTCCTGCAGCTCGCGCACGACGAGCTTCTTCCCGGTCATCCGCACGTCGCCGAAGATCGTGCAGAAGGCCACGTCCTTCGCGTCGCGCCCCGTACCCACGCGCACCAGACGGTCGACCGGCGCCATGCGGGTCGGATCGAACAGCACCCAGCGCCCGCCCAGCCACGCCTCGAACACGGCATGGAAATCCTGCGGAGGCTCGTCGAACCACACGTAGCCGACCACCAGCCGCGCCGGAATGTTCAGCGCGCGGCAGAAGGTGATGCCCAGGTGTGCGAAGTCGCGGCACACGCCCGCGCGTTCCACGAACACCTCGCGCGCGGTCGTGGTCGAGTCGCTGCTGCCCGGCTCGTAGGTGATGCTGTCGTGGATCCAGTCGACGATGGCCTGCACCCGGCCGATGCCGGGCGGCAGGTCGCCGAAGAGCTGCTGGGCACAGCGCGACATCAGGTCCGACTCGCAGTAGCGCGTCGGCATCATGTAGTGCAGCACCTCGTCGGGCACCTCGGTCACCGGCATCTCGGCCAGGTCGTTCGGCACCACCACGTGGGCGCGCCTCACGCTGGCCTTGTAGGCGATCTTCAGCGGCCCCGGCTTCGCATCGAAACGGACGAAGCGGTTGCCGCTTCCCTCGTCGCAGAAAAGCCGCAAAGGCGTCGGCGGCTTCACGACCAGTTCCTCCCCGACCACGCTCTGCATGCCCGAGCGCGCTGCTTCGATGTTCAGCAGCATGTGCGCCGGGGCGGCAACTTCGTAGTCGAGCTGCGCCTCGATGTGCGAGAGGTGCATCAGTCGATCGCTTTTTTCACCGCGCCCACGCCCAGCACCGCCAGCACCACGAACAGCAGCGCCAGCACCAGGAACAGGCCGAACAGGAACTTGGCGATGCCGGCCGCACCCGCCGCGATGCCGCCGAAGCCGAGCAGCGCGGCCACGAGCGAGATGACTGCAAAAATGATGGCGTACTTCAACATGCGTTTCTCCTTGCAGCAGGCCCTGCCCGCCGTGGAACGCAGCTTAGGAAGCGCCGTCTTCCAGCCCGATAGTCGCCCCGCGCGTGCAGCCGTAGGACAAAAACGCGACGCCTCCAAACCCGCTAGCATCCGCTGCGGTTTACCCAAAAAATCCAACCAACCTCGACATTCACTGGAGTTCTCGAATGAAGCTGTACTACTCGCCCGGCGCCTGCTCGCTCTCCCCTCACATCGCGCTGCATGAAGCGGGCATCGCCGTCGAACCGGTTCTGGCCAGCACCAAGAGCCACAAGCTGCAGGACGGCACCGACTACTACGGCATCAACCCGCTGGGCTACGTGCCGATGCTCGAACTCGACGACGGCACCCGCCTGCGCGAAGGCCCCGCCATCCTCCAGTACATCGCCGACCTCGCCCCCACCAAGAACCTCGCGCCGGCCGCCGGCACCATGCAGCGCTACCGCCTGCAGGAATGGCTGACCTTCATCGGCACCGAAGTGCACAAGGGCTTCAGCCCGCTGTTCAACCCGAACATGCCCGAGGAAGCCAAGACCATCTTCAAGGACAAGCTCAAGTCGCGCTTCCAGTGGCTCGACGGCGAACTCGCCAGCAAGGAATACCTGATGGGCGATCACTTCAGCGTGGCCGACGGCTACCTGTTCACCGTGACCAACTGGACCAAGCCCACGGGCGTGGACATCTCCGACTTCCCCAACCTGCTGGCCTGGCATGCCCGCGTGGGTGCCCGCCCCGCCGTGCAGGAAGCGATGAAGGCCGAAGGTCTTCTGAAGTAAGCCGAAGCACGCAAAAGCGTTCAGAAGAAGCAAGCGGATCGGAACCCTTCAGGGAAAACCCGAACCGCTTCAGCCACAAGCCGCACGATGCGGCTTTTTTTTCGGGCGACGCTACGGGCAAGAGAGAAAAGAACTCCCGGAAGACCGAAGAAGGAATCTCGCCTTGACCGAAACCCCTCCACCCGCCGAACTGCGCGAAGAGATGCGCGGGCCCGTCATGTGGCTCACCATCGATCGCGAGGAGCGCCGCAACGCCATCAGCGGCGCCGTACTCGCCGGCCTGGGCGATGCCATCGCACGTGCCAACAACGACAGCGCGGTGCGCGCGGTAGTCATCACCGGCGCAGGCACACGTGCCTTCTGCGCGGGCGCCGACCTGCAGAGCGGCACCTCCTTCAAGTTCGACTACGCCGCGCCCTACCAGGGCTTCGCCAACCTCTTCCGCCAGGCCCGGCAGTCGACCGTGCCGCTGATCGCGCGCGTCAACGGCGCCTGCATGGCGGGCGGCATGGGCCTCATGGCGATGTGCGACATGGCGGTGGCCAGCAGCCACGCGGTGTTCGGCTTGCCCGAAGTGAAGGTCGGCCTCTTTCCCGCGCAGGTGCTCAGCGTGCTCGGCGGCCTGCTGCCGCGCCGCGTGCTGGCCGAGATGTGCATCACCGGCGAGCCCATCGACGCGGCACAGGCGCTGGAACTGAATCTGGTCAACCGCGTGAGCGACGACGTCGACGAGAGCGTCGACTGGCTGCTCGGCCGCATGCTCGACAAGTCGCCCGCAGCCATCCGCCGCGGCCTCTACACCATGAAGAAGATCGAGGCCATGGCCTTCGAGGAATCGATGGCCTTCACCGAAAGCCAGATCGGCCTGTTCGCGCTCACCGAGGACGCGGCCGAAGGACAGCTCGCCTTCCGCGAGAAGCGCAAGCCGCAGTGGAGCGGACGATGAGCGGCAGCGGCACCATCGACGAACGCATCGTCCGCATCGGCGGCGCCTCGGGCTTCTGGGGCGACAGCAGCGTGGGCGCGCCGCAGCTCGTGGCCAGCGGCCGGATCGACTACCTCGTGTTCGACTACCTCGCCGAACTCACCATGTCGATCCTCGCGGGCGCGCGGCTCAAGAAGCCGGAGCTCGGCTACGCCACCGACTTCGTCTCGGTGGCGATGAAGGCCGTGCTGAAAGACGTCGTGGAACAGGGCATCCGCGTGGTGAGCAACGCGGGCGGCGTCAACCCGCAAGGCTGCGCCGATGCATTGGCCGCGCTCGCGGCCGAACAGGGCATCGCACTGAAGATCGCCGTGGTGAGCGGCGACGACGTGTCGCCGCTGCTGCCCGGGCTGCGCAAGTCGCAGCCGCCGGTGCGCGAACTTCAGAGCGGCGCCGCTCTGCCCGAGCGCGTGCTCACCGCCAACGCCTACCTCGGCGCACAGCCCATAAGGGCCGCGCTCGATGCGGGCGCGCAGGTCGTCATCACCGGCCGCTGTGTCGACTCGGCCGTCACGCTCGGCGTGCTCATGCATGAATTCGAGTGGCAGCCGAACGAGTTCGACCTGCTCGCCGCGGGCAGCCTCGCCGGCCACATCATCGAATGCGGCTGCCAGGCCACGGGTGGCCTGCACACCGACTGGGACACCGTGCCCGACTGGCCCAACATCGGCTACCCCATCGTCGAATGCAGCGCCGACGGCAGCTTCGTCGTCACCAAGCCCGCGGGTACCGGCGGCAAGGTCACGCCCGCGGTGGTGGGCGAGCAGATGCTCTACGAGATCGGCGACCCCGCCGCCTACCTGCTGCCCGACGTGGTGGCCGACTTCACGCAGGTGCGCATCGAGCAGGCCGGCGAGCACCGCGTGCGCGTGCACGGCGCTCGCGGCCATGCACCGACTGCGAGCTACAAGGTCAGCGCCACCTACGTCGACGGCTTCAAGACGGCGGCGCAGCTCACCATCGTGGGCTTCGACGCTGTGGCGAAGGCGAAGCGAACGGGCGAAGCCATCCTCGCGCGCACCGGCGCGCTTTTCTCGCAGCATGGCCTTGGCCCCTACAGCGGCACGCAGCTCGAAGTGCTGGGCGCGGAGTCCTGCTACGGACCGCACGCGCGCGCATCACAGACGCGCGAAGCGGTGCTGCGGCTTGCGGTGACGCACCCGCGCAAAGAAGCCCTGGAACTGTTCGCGCGTGAGATCGCTCCGGCCGGTACATCGTGGGCCCCGGGCACCACCGGCGCGGGTGGCGGACGCGCCTCGGTTTCCCCATCGATCCGTCAGTACGCGTTCCTGCTCGACAAATCACTGGTCGAGGCATCGGTGGTTATCGATGGAAAGCGCATCGATGTTCCCCGCCCCCAAGTCCCGTCGCCAGCCGAGGTGGCCAAGCCCACCTCTTCGCCTGCCAGAGCCATCAAGACGGGGATCACCGCTTCCGATGCCGACAATATCGAAGTACCGCTGCTGCGCCTGGCCTGGGCCCGCAGCGGCGACAAGGGCGACACCTCGAACATCGGCGTCATCGCGCGCCACCCTGCCCTGCTGCCGCTGCTGCGCGAGCAGCTCACCGAAGCGCGCGTGGCCGAATGGCTCGCGCACCTCGTCAAGGGGCAAATCACGCGCTACGAGGTGCCCGGCATCGACGCCTTCAACTTCGTCTGCGAGCAGGCGCTGGGCGGCGGCGGCATGGCCTCGCTGCGCAACGATCCGCTCGGCAAGGGCATGGGCCAGATCCTGCTGGCCATGCCGGTGCGCGTGAGCCCGGCACTGTTGGCACTGCTCGCCTAGCACCAATCCGTCAACCGTGCGACAGCAGGGTTGAGGCGGCGCGCTTAGCCTTGCGCCCCGTATCAACTCTGCTTTCGATCGCACGATGTCCACCCTTTTCGACCCCGTACAGGCCGGCGACCTGAAGCTCGCCAACCGCATCGTCATGGCGCCGCTCACGCGCAACCGCTCGCCGAACGCCATTCCGCCCGACATCGCCGCCACCTACTATGCGCAGCGCGCCAGCGCGGGCCTGCTCATCACCGAAGCCACCGCCATCAGCCACCAGGGCCAGGGCTACTCCGACGTGCCCGGCCTCTACGGCACCGAGCAGCTCGACAGCTGGAAGCGCGTGACCGAAGCCGTGCACGCCAAGGGCGGCAAGATCGTGGTGCAGCTGTGGCACGTGGGCCGCGTCTCGCACAACGAACTGCAACCCGGTGGCGGAAAGCCCGTCGCCCCCTCGGCCATCACCGCCAAGACCAAGACCGTGCTCATCAAGGACGGCGTGCCCACCTTCGTCGACACCTCCGAGCCGCGCGCGCTGGACGCCGGCGAACTGCCGGGCATCGTCCACTCCTACGCGGTTGCCGCCCGCAGCGCCGTGGAAACCGCAGGCTTCGACGGCGTGGAAGTCCACGGCGCCAACGGCTACCTGCTCGACCAGTTCCTGAAGGACGGCAGCAACAAGCGCACCGACGATTACGGCGGCAGCATCGAGAACCGCGCCCGCCTGCTGCTCGAGGTCACGCGCGCCGTGGTCGACGCCGTCGGCGGCGGCAAGACCGGCATCCGCCTGTCGCCCGTCACGCCCGCCAACGACGCGCACGACAGCGACCCGCAGCCGCTCTTCAACTACGTGGGGAAGCAGCTCGCCACGCTCGGCCTGGCCTACATCCACATCATCGAAGGCGCCACCGGCGGCCCGCGTGAGATCGAGGACCGCCCCTTCGACTACGAGGCCCTCAAGGCCGCGTACCGCGAAGCCGGCGGCAAGGGCGCATGGATGGTCAACAACGGCTACGACAAGCCGCTGGCCGAGGAAGCGTTGAAGGAAGGCGACGACCTCGTGGCCTTCGGAAAGCCCTTCATCTCCAACCCCGACCTCGTGCGCCGCCTGCGCGAGAACGCGCCGCTGAATCCGCTCGACAAGGCCACCATGTACGGCGGCGGCGCCAAGGGCTACACGGACTATCCGGCGCTGGCCTGAAGCCGGAAGCGGCCATGGCAAGATGCGGCGGACCCGTTCGTCCGCCGCCAGCAAGGAAGGAAATGCCATGGCCCGCATCGCGCAACGACTGGCCGATTCAGGCCTCGTATTGCCACCCGCAGTCACGCCGCCTCCCGGCGTCGTGCTGCCCTTCCGGTTCGTGCGCATCGTCGGCCGGCGCGCACTGATCTCGGGCCATGGCCCGCTCAATGCCGACGGCACCATCGCCGCGCCGCTGGGCAAGCTGGGCCGCGAGCTGAGCGTCGAACAGGGCTACACCGCCGCGCGGCTCACCGCGCTCGCAATGCTGGGCAGCCTGCAGCGCGCTCTCGGCGACCTGGACCGCATCACCGCATGGACGCGCGTGTTCGGCATGGTCGCCTGCGCACCGGGCTTCGACAAACAGCCGGCCGTCATCAATGGCTTCTCCGATCTCATCCTCGAAGTCTTCGGCCCCGACATCGGAGCGCATTCGCGCAGCGCGGTGGGCATGGCGGAGCTGCCTTTCAACATTCCGGTGGAGATCGAAGGCGAGGTGGAGTTCGACGCATGAGCACCACGCCCTGGGCACTGCGGCGTGCCGATGCTGCTGATGCCACGGCCATCACCGAATGCGCCGTGGAAGCCTTTCGTCACTACATTCCGCGCCTCGGCCTCATGCCCATTCCGATGACGAAGGACTATGGCGCGGCGATCGCGAACGCGCAGGTCTGGGTGGCGCAACAGGAGAAGCGCATCGTCGCAGCGCTGGTGCTCGACATCACCGAAGAGGGCTTCCTGATCGACGTGATCGCGGTGCGCCCCGCGCAGCAGGGCACGGGCGTGGGCCGCGCGTTGCTCGAACTGGCGGAACAGGAGGCGCTACGGCAGGGCCATGACTCCATCCATCTCTTCACCAACGAGAAGATGACCGAGAACCGCGCGCTCTACGAGCGCATCGGCTACGTCGAATACAAGCGCCTCGCGCTCGCGCAGCGCACCCGCGTGTTCATGCGCAAGCCGTTGAAGTGAGATCTTCTGCGATGCAGCTGGAACGCATTCATCACGTCGCCATCATCTGCGCCGACTACGCGGTGTCGAAGCGCTTCTACACCGAGGTGCTGGGCCTGCGCGTGGTGGCCGAGAACTACCGCGCCGCGCGCGATTCGTACAAGCTCGATCTCGCCCTGCCCGACGGCTCGCAGATCGAGCTCTTCTCCTTCCCCGGCGCGCCCGCGCGGCCTACCCGGCCCGAGGCACAGGGACTGCGGCACCTGTCCTTCGAAGTGCACGATGTGCAAGCCGCCGCCGACGAACTCGCGGCGCAGGGCATTGCGGTGGAGCCCTTGCGCATCGACGAATACACCGGCCGGCGCTTCACCTTCTTCGCCGATCCCGATGGGCTGCCGCTCGAACTCTACGAGGCCGCGCCGGGCAAGGAACTCGAAGCGCTGCTGCTGGAGCTCGAAGGCGCGCTGCATCTGCGCGAGGTGCGCGCGAGCGCTGCACGGCTGGAAGAACTGCTCGACGACGACTTCCACGAGCTCGGCGTCTCGGGCACTGTATGGACACGCGCCGCCATCATCGAGGCGCTGCGCGACGAAGCCTTCTCCGAACGCACGATCTCGGACTTCCGCGTGCTGCGCATGGCCCCCGATGTGGCGCTGGTCACCTACCGCGCGCGCCGCGAAGCCATTCCACAGCGCCCGGCGGCCGACTCCCTGCGCAGCTCGCTATGGAAGCGGCGCGCGGGCCGCTGGCGCATGGCCTTCCACCAGGGCACGCCGCTCGCCTGAGCGCTCAGGCGACTTCACCGAACGCCACGCTCACCCGCAGGCCCGTGGGCTCCGCCGCTTCGAGCCGCAGCTCGGCACCCAGCAGCTCCGCATAGCGCGAGACGATCGACAGGCCCAGCCCGGAACCTTGCCCCAGCTTCTCTCCTGCAGGGCCTTGCGCCCACCGCTGCATCAAGGCGCGCTGGGCTTCGAGCGGAATGCCGGGCCCGTCGTCGATCACGCTCAGCGTGTGGCCCGCGAGTTCGACGGTGATGGTGCGGCCTCCATAGCGCAGCGCGTTGTCGATCAGGTTGTCGAGGATGCCCTCGACCAGCGCCTCGTTGGCCTGCACCACCACGACGTCGTCGAGACCGCGCGCGCCCAGGTCGACGCCGCGCGCATCGGCACGCCCCAGGTGCCGAAGCACCGTCTGCTCGGCCAGCACGTCGAGCCGCACGGGCACGCGCTTGAGCTCGGTGCGGGCCTCCTCGGCCAATGCGAGCGCCAGCAACTGGTCGATGAGGTGGCTGGCGCGCGCCTGCCGCTCCGACACGCGCTCGAGCTGCTCGCGCCACACATGGGTGTCCTGCTGCGCCAGCCCGTATTCGGCCAGTGCGCGGATGCCCGCCAGCGGCGTGCGCAGCTCATGCGCCACGTTGCCGACGAACTCGCGCTGCGCCTGCACGCTGTTGCCCAGGCGCTCGAACAGCGAGTTGACCGCATTGCCCAGGCGCTGGATCTCGCGCGAAGTCTGCGCCACCGCCACCGGAGAGAGGTCGCGCACGTCGCGCCGGTCGAGCGCGCGCTGCAGGTCGCCCAGCGGCCGCAGGTCGCTGCGGATGCCGTACCAGAGCCATATCGCGAGCAGTATCAGCAGCACGATCTGCGGCGCGAGCGCATAGCCCAGCAGCTGCCGCACGAGCGCGGCGCGGCTCAGCGTGGTCTGCGCAATGATCACGCGATAGGGCATGCTGATGTCGGGCTCGGCGTCATGCTCGAGCACCACCGCGCGCAGCGTGCTGCCCTCGTAGTTCACGTCGGAGAAGCGGTAGCGCGAGCCGTCCACCGGCAGCGGCGCCTGCAGGCCCGCCTGGCCGGAGATCAGCGAGCCATCGAGCCGCTGCACCGCGAAGTACACCTTGTCGACCTGGTCGAAGAGCACGGTGGCCACTTCGCGCGGCGTGAGCATCAGCTCGATGCCGCGCTCGCCCGCCTGCACGTTGGCCGACAGCGCATAGGCGTCGTCGAGCATGCCTCGGTCGAAGGCCTGTTCGGAGAAGTAGTTGGCGATGACCAGCGCGATGACCGCACCCACCATCCACGTGAGCGCCAGCGGCACCAGCACGTTGCGCAGCACGCGCTGCGTGAGCGAAGGCGCGCGCACCGCAGCCGGCTGCGATTCGGCGATGGTCTGTTGCTGCTGCCCGTTCACGCGCGGACCGGCGTCGATCACACCTCGGCTTCGAGCAGGTAGCCGATGCCGCGCAGCGTGCGGATGCTCGCGCCCGTGCCCTGCAGCTTCTTGCGCAGGCGCGAGATGAAGGCCTCGAGCGCGTTGTCGCCCAGCGATTCGTCGAAGCTGGAGAGCTTGTCGGACAGCGCACGCTTGCTCACCGTACGGCCCGGCGGGCTCATGAGCTCCCAGAGCACCTCGAACTCGCGCGCGGGCAGGTCGAGCGGCCCGCTCGCGGTGGAGAAGCGGCGTGCCTTGCGGTCGAGCTTGAGCTGGCCCAGCAGCACGATGTCTTCCGTGCCCTTGGCACGGCGCACCAGTGCACGAAGGCGCGCTTCGACCTCCGCCAGGTCGAAGGGCTTGCCGAGGTAGTCGTCGGCACCCGCGTCGAGGCCGGCGATGCGTTCCTCGGTGCGCCCTCGCGCCGTGAGCACGAGCACGGGCGTGCGGTCGCCGCGCGCGCGTGCCTGCCGAAGCGCGGTGAGGCCGCTCGCAAGGCCGCTGGTCGGGCTCGCCGTAGCGGGCAGGTTGAGGTCGAGCAGCACCGCATCGAAGGGCTGCACGCGCCACAGGTGATCGGCGTCTTCCACGTTGGTGGAAACGTCGACACGGTGGCCTGCATCGGCAAGGCTGCGCACCATCACGTCGCGCAGAACGGTGTCGTCTTCGACAAGCAGAATTCGCATGGTCTTTGAATGGTTGGGGGTAATCTGCCTTGCGAACGACGGGTCAGCGGCCGGTCAGTCGCTCCAAGCGATAAACGCAACATGAGCATACGACAGCACGATGAATCACGGGCCACTTTCATGGCCTGCGCCACACGATGAGTGCGCGCGAACCCTCCGATCTGCTGAGCCTGGTTCCCCCGGAGGTGCAGCGCACCGCCGTGGTCCTGCTGCATGGTTTATGCAGCACGCCTGACGAGTTGCTGACCGTGCAGTCCGCACTGCGCAGCCGGGGCTATCCAGTCCATCCGCTGTCGATCGAGGGTTACTCGTTCGACGCCAGCGCGCCGATGCAGCGCGCGGCGCCGTACGAACGCTGGCTCGACGCGATCCAGGCACAGGTGAAGTCGCTGCGCGAGCGGCACGACCGCGTGATGCTGGTCGGCATCTCGGCGGGCTCCTCGCTGGCACTGGGCGCGGCCATCCGCTGCGGCAGCGAAGTCGATGCGCTGGTGCTCATGTCGACCACGCTGCGCTTCGACGGCTGGGCCATTCCGCGCACGCAGTTCCTGCTGCCGCTGGCCTTCTACACGCCGCTGGGCAGGCTCTGGCAATACCGCGAACGCCCGCCCTATGGCGTGAAGAACGAGCGCGTGCGCGCCTGGATCGAGCGCGAGCTGCGCCACCGCAAGATCTCGCGCGCAGGCAGCTCGGTCATCGGCGTGAGCCACCTGCGCGAGCACGACAGGCTCATCCGCCATGTGCGCCGCAACCTGCACGGCGTGCAGTGCGGCAACGTGCTGGCACTGCACGCCCAGCAGGACGAGGTGGCCAGCGTGGCCAACCTGGGCATCCTCGCGCGCGGCCTGCGCTGCCGAGCGTTCCGTGCCGTCGTGGTCGCCAACAGCTACCACATGATCACCATCGACAACGATCGTCAACAGGTCGTGAGCGAAACAGTGTCATTCGTCGACGCGGTGGCGCATGGCACGATGCCCGAGCATCCGCTGTACGCCTGACAACTTCGACCACGTCCGAAAGGAAAGCATTTCCATGTCTTCTTCCGATCTCTCCTCGCCCACCTTCAACAGCATCGCGGCGATCCTGCAGACCGACTTCCGCGTCGACCCCGCAGCCATCTCGCCCGCCACCGCGCTGACCGACCTCGGCCTCGACTCGCTCGCGCTGATGGAGTTCGTCTTCGCCGTCGAGGACGCTTTCCACCTGCGCATTCCCGAAGAGCGTCTCGACCCGCGCGAAGCCGGCATCACGCTGCAGCGCCTGTGCGAAGTGATCGACGCGGAGAGCGCGGGCGCTGTTGCGGCCCAGCCCGCCGAAGCAACCGCATGAGCAGCGGCGCCGCTCACTCCGTGCTCGCGGCCTCCGCCGCGCGCGCCGCATCCGCACCCGTGCGTGTGAGCGGCATCGGCTTCGTCACGCCCATCGGCCGCACCGTGGAGGCCTTCGACGAGGCCCTGTTCGCGGGGCGCTCTGCCGTGCGCGCGCAGACGCTGGAGATCAAGGGCATGGACCCGATGGCACTCGCCGTCGCCGCCTGCGACTTCGACTCGAACGGCGTACGCAGCACCTCCCGCCTGCCACTGGACCGCGGCACCGCCATGGCACTGGCCGCCGCGCAGGACGCCGCCGGCGAAGCGAAGATCGACCTCGACACCATCGACCGCGACCGTCTCGGCATCTTCTGGGGCAGCGGGCTCGCGGGCGCCGGCACCTTCGACAACACCACCAGCACGCTCTACGGCGAGCAGCGCCGCATGCGCCCGACCACCGTGCTCACCGTGATGCCCAACGCCGCCGTGGCCGAGCTCGCCCTGCACTTCGGCGCGCGCGGCTCGGCCATCGCCTATGCCTGTGCCTGCGCCTCCTCGGCCGTGGCCATCGGCGAAGCGATGCGCGCCATCCGCGGCGGCTGGATCGACGTCGCCATCGTCGGCGGCCACGACGCCATGCTCACGCCCGGCGTGATGGCCAGCTGGCACGCCATGCGCGTGATGGCGCCGCCGCCGGCGGATGCGCCTTCGACCGCCTGCCGCCCCTTCTCGGGCGACCGCGCGGGCTTCGCCATCGGCGAGGGCGCCGCCGCGCTGGTGCTCGAATCCGAAGCGCACGCCGCCGCCCGCGGCGCCGGAGCCGCGCCCTTCGTGCTCGCGGGCTACGCCACCAACTGCGACGGCACGCACATCACCAACCCCGACACCGCGGGCCAGGTGCGCGTGATGCGCGCCGCGCTGCGCGACGCGGGCATCGAGCCTTCCGAGATCGGCCACATCAACGCGCACGGCACGGCCACCTCGGCCGGCGATGCAGCCGAGGCCGCGTCGATCCGCGAAGTGTTCGGCAACACCGTGCCGGTGAGCGCGACCAAGGCCATCCACGGCCACGTACTCGGCGGCGGCGGTGCGATCGAGCTCGTCGCGACGCTGCGCGCGCTGGCACGCGAAGCGCTGCCGCCCATCGCCAATCTGCAGACGCCCGACGCCGCCTTCGATCTCGACTTCGTGCAAGGCGAGGCTCGCGAGGCCAAGGGCATGCGTTACGCACTGTCCAATTCCTTCGCTTTTGGCGGCACCAACGCCGTCATCGTGGCCGGCCGCGCGTCCGATCGCTGAAGATTCACTGAACGCTTCCTGAAAAATCGCGCGGTGCACCGGCTGGTTGTTTTCGTCGTGCCGGTGTTCGCGCTGCTCATGGCCTGCGAGTTCGCATGGGGCTGGCTGAAGCGGCGCAACACCTACCGCTTCAGCGACACCATCGGCAGCCTGAGCCAGGGGCTGCTGAGCCAGGCGCTCTCGGTGTGCACGCAGCTCTTCCAGATCAGCCTCTACGCGCTGATCTATCCGCTGGTCGTGATCTGGACGCGGCCCGCCTTCTGGGACAGCGCCATGGGCTGGATCGCTGCGGTGCTGCTGTTCGACTTCTTCGACTACTGGCTGCATCGCGCGGGGCACGAGTCGGCCGTCTTCTGGGCCGCGCACTCCGTGCACCACCAGAGCCAGCACTTCAACTTCTCCACCGCGCTGCGGCAGGAAAGCACGGTGGCCTTTCTCGGCTGGGCCTTCTACCTGCCGATGGCGGTGATCGGCGTGCCGCCGGAGCAGTTCGGGCTCGCGGGGCTGATCGTGCTGGTCTACCAGTTCTGGATCCACACCGAGCACATCGGCAAGCTGGGCTGGTTCGACCGCGTGTTCTCCTCACCTTCGAACCACCGCGTGCATCACGCGGTGAACGACCAGTACATCGACCGCAACTACGGCGGCATGCTCGTGGTGTGGGACCGCATGTTCGGCACCTTCGCAGAGGAAACCGAACGCTGCGTCTACGGCACGCGCAAGGCGCTCGCGAGCTTCGACCCGGTGCGCGCGATCCTCGGTCCCTACATGCCGCTGCTGCGCGATGCCTGGCACACGAAGCGCTGGCAAGACAAGATCGCCGTGTGGTTCAAGCCGCCGGGCTGGCGGCCGGCCGACGTGGCTGCGCGCTTTCCGGAACCCGCGTTCTCGCTGGAAGAAGCCATGCACATCCACGCCCCCGTGCTCACGCGTCCACAGGTCGCGTCGGCCGCCCTCCACTTCGCATGCTGGGTCGGCGTGACGCTGGCCTTTCTCTGGCGCGCGGACGATCTCGCCTTCCACACCGGGCTGACGCTTCTTGCACTCTCGGTCGGCGGCTTCTGGTCCATCGGCGCAGTGCTCGATTCGCGGCTGCGTCTGCGATGGGCCTGGTGCGCGCAGGCAGCGCTTCTCGCCATCTCGGCGGTACTGCTCTTCGGCTGACCGCCATGCATACGCCGCCCGCTATGCTCGGCGCCTTCACCGTTGCGGGGCACCCATCATGCGCAGGCTGGCCACTTCCGAAGACATCGACACCGTCTTCGCCCTCTACATGCACGAGAAGGTCGTGCTCTACCTGGGCTACGACCCGATGCCGCTGGAAGATTTCAAGCCGATCTACCGGCAGCTGCTCGATGGTGGCGACTTCTTCGTCTACGAACGCGACGGCCACATCGCCGGCTTCTACCGCGCCTCGCGCTACCCGGGCCGTGTGCGGCACGTGGCCAGCCTCGGCACGCTGGCTGTAAACCCCGCACTGCATGGCCAGGGCATCGCGCTGGCAATGGTCACGGATGCAATCGAGCGGCTGAAAGCGGACGGCGTCAGGCGCATCGAGCTCATCGTGGAAAGCGACAACGCACCGGCGCTGCGCTTCTACGAAAAGCTCGGTTTCGAACGCGAAGGCACGCTGCGCAGGTTCTACAAGCGCGCCACGGATGCACAGGCCATCGACGACCACATCATGGCGCTGCTGCTCGACTGAGCGGCAGGCGCAACAGGCTCAGGGCTTCCAGCGCCGCAGCAGCAGCGCATTCGCCATCACGCTCACGCTCGACAGCGCCATCGCCGCGCCGGCCACCACCGGGCTCAGCAAGCCGAAGGCGGCGAGCGGAATGCCGGCGACGTTGTAGGCGAAGGCCCAGAACAGGTTCTGCCTGATCTTCGCCACCGTGCGGCCCGAAAGCTCGAAGGCCTGCGCGACCAGCGCGAGATCGCCACGCATGAGCGTGATGCCGGCTGCTTCCATCGCCACGTCGGTGCCGCCGCCCGAAGGCGCCATCGCGATGCCGACATCGGCCGCTGCCAGTGCGGGTGCATCGTTGGCGCCATCGCCGACCATCGCGACGACATGTCCGTTGCTCCTGAGCGCGGCGACCTGCGCGGCCTTGTCTGCAGGCAGCACATCGGCGCGCACATCCTCAGCCGCGATGCCCAGCCGTGCAGCCATGGCCTGCGCCGCGCGCAGGTTGTCGCCCGAGATCATCACCACCCGCAGGCCGCGCGCCCGCAACGTGCGGATGGCTTCGGCGGCCTGTGGCTTGGGCTCGTCGGCGAAGGCGAGCAGGGCCTGCACCTGCGCGGCACCGGCTTCGTCGAAGCGCAGCAGCGCGGAAACCGTCGCGCCTTGCGATTGCAGGCGCTCCACTTCTTCGGCATTTGGCATCGCATCGAGCTCACGGCACCAGCGCAGGCTGGCGATGGCCCATTGGACGCCCTCGACTTCGCCGCGCGCGCCACGGCCCGGCGAAGCCTGCATCGCACCCAGCGCTGGCACCTGCAGGTTGCGCTGCGCGGCGGCCGACAGCACGGCCTTGGCCAGCGGATGCTCGCTGCCGCCTTGCAGGCTCGCGGCGGTGGCCAGCAACTGGTCTTGCGAGGCCGAGGCGCCGGCCACGGGCACCAGCGCGGTGAGCACCGGACGGCCGATGGTCAGCGTGCCGGTCTTGTCGAAGGCGACGGTATCGACGCGGTGGGCGATCTCCAGGGCACGCGCATCCTTGATCAGAACGCCATGCCGAGCCGCCACGCCGGTGCCCGCCATCACAGCCACGGGCGTTGCAAGGCCCAGCGCACATGGACAGGCGATGACGAGCACCGCCACCGCATGGATCAGCGCGGTCTCGATGCCGGCACCCGCCAGCATCCAGCCCGCGAAGGTGGCCAGCGCGATCAGCAGCACAACCGGCACGAACACGGCGGCGACCTTGTCCACCAGGCGCTGGATGGGCGCCTTCGCGGCCTGCGCGTCCTCGACCAGGCGGATGATGCGCGCCAGCACGCTCTCGGCGCCGACCGCGCTCACCTCGACGACCATGCGGCCGTCGCCGTTCACCGCGCCACCGGTCAGCGCATCGCCCGGGCCCTTGGCCACAGGCAGCGGCTCACCGGTGAGCATCGATTCGTCGACTTCGGAATGTCCTTCGACCACCTTCGCGTCGGCCGGTACGCGCTCGCCGGGACGCACCGCGAGACGGTCGCCCACCATCACCTCGGCCAGCGGCACGTCGCTTTCCTTGCCGCGTGCGTCGAGCAGGTGCGCCACCTCGGGCCGCAATTGCTGCAGCGCGCGGATCGCGGACGTGGCCTGGCGCTTGGCGCGCGCCTCCAGCCACTTGCCGAGCAGAACCAGCGTGATCACCACCGCCGAAGCCTCGAAGTACAGGTGCGGCACCATGCCGTGGCCCGCATGCTCGCCGGTGGTCGCACGCCACCAGAGCCATAGCGAAAGCCCGAAGGCCGCGCTGGTGCCAAGTGCGACCAGCAGATCCATGTTGCCGGTGCGCGCCTTCACTGCATGCCAGCCCGCGCGATAGAAGCGCGCGCCCAGCCAGAACTGCACCGGCGTCGCGAGCAGCAGTTGCACCCACGGCGGCAGCATCCAGTCGAGCCCGATGAGGTCGCCCAGCATCGGCGCCATCAGCGGAATCGACAGCGCAAGGCCGATGGCGACCGGGGCGAAGCCGGCCCAGGGCGAGAGGGTGGCTTCATCTGCTGCCTCGCTTGCGGCCCGAGGCTCGTAACCGGCGGCGCGCACGGCGCGGCGCAGCCGGACATCCATGTCATCGTCGCCGGACGTCACCACGCGGGCCGATTCGGTCGCGAGATTCACGCTCACGTCCTGCACGCCGGGCACGTTCTTCAAGGCACGCTCGACGCGCATGACGCAGGAGGCGCAGGTCATCCCGCCGACGGACAGGTCGAGCGTGGCGGTACCGGGGGTTTGCTGGAGCTGAAGTTTTTCCATGTGCCGAGGCTAAAGCCTCACACCATGTCAAGGTCAAGCGGAAAAATTCAGAGCCCCTGCGCTGGACATTGACATCGTGAGAGGGTTCAAACTGCGGGTTCCCCGGTCGTCAGGCCGGCCACGCCACTTCTCTTTACCAGCTACTTTCAAGGAGCAACACGATGAGCCAGAAATTCCAGGTCACGGGCATGAGCTGCGGCCACTGCGCGAACGCAGTGCAGAACGCGGTGCAAACGGTGGATCCCGAAGCGCAGGTCACGGTCGATCTGGAAACGGGCCATGTCGACGTGCTGAGCGAGCAGCCGCGCAAGGACATCGTGGCCGCGATTGAGAACGCGGGGTACGCGGTTCAATGACGATGAGCCAGGTTTCCATCGGCGAAGCCGCGCAGCGCTCGGGCGTGTCGGCCCGCATGGTCCGCCACTACGAGAGCCTGGGCCTGCTGCCGGCGGTGGCGCGCACCGAAAGCGGCTATCGCCAGTACGGCGAGGCCGACATCCACACGCTGCGCTTCATCAAGCGCTCGCGCGACCTCGGCTTCTCGATGGAGGAAATCGCCGAATTGGTCGGGCTGTGGAACAACCGGCGCCGCGCCAGCTCGAGCGTGAAGCGCATCGCCGAGAAGCACCTTGGCGAACTGGAGCAGCGCATCGCCGACATGCAGTCCATGCGCAGCACGCTGGCGCACCTGGTGCACTGCTGCCACGGGGACGCGCGCCCCGAATGCCCGATCCTCGACGACCTGGCGAACTAGGTACTCCCCCAGGCTTCGCGCACTTCGTGTCGCTTCGCCTACCCCCTCGCCGGGGACAACACCTGTGGCCCGGCGAAGCCGGTTCCACGATGTTCCTGGAATAAGTCCTTCAAGCGCCGCGCACCAAGGACAAGACCTTGCCCGCATCCAGCGTGCGGGCCTTTTCCTGGATCGCCGGCAGGTACTGCGTCTGCAGGCTCTGCCCTTCCTTCACCACGCCCGAGAACGCGTCCTTCAGCATCTGCGCCGAGAGCGTGCGGCCGCCAGCGTAATAGCGTTTTGCCACGTGCCCCAGCGCATAGGTCGACGCGAAGCTCATCCCCGAACTCACCGCCTGGTTGCCGAGGCCGCGCAGCAGGCCGCCGCCGACCTTGCCGAGCAAGCCGCCGAGCAGCTTGCGCCCGGCCTGCTCCAGGTACTGCGAGGTAAGGCCAACGCCGACGGTCGCGAGGAAATCCTTGATGTGTCCGCTGTCCAGCTGGTAGCCGTAGGCCTGGCCGATGCGGTAGACCAGCTTCATCTGCAGCGGAATGATCGCCATGGTCGATAGCGTCTCGGGCAGCAGCTCGAGCGCGCCGTTGAGGATGGAGGCGTTGAGGATGGACTTGTCCAGCTCCGCCGTGTCGGGACTCTTCGGCGCTGCAGGCACCGATGCGGCCGCCGCAGTGGCGGCCACCGGCACCGCGGCGATTTCCTCCGCCTGCTGCGAGAACGCGGCCGCCGAGGCGTCCAGGCCCAGCGAGGTGCGCACGTCCGCCAGGAACATCCGCTCCGCCTCCGACTGCGTGCCGTCCGCGTCGCAGACGCACACCGCCATTTCGTAGGCGAGCTGCCTCGCTTCCGGACTCTTGAGCTCGCCCGCCACCGACGCCAGCGACACCCGCTTCATCAGCACGTCCTGGTAGAGCGTCGGCAGGTTCAGCCCGTCGGCCTGCGACAGGCCTTCCGCGATGCGCTTGATCTCGGCGCGCTCGCGCTCGTGCTTCTCGCCGTCCACGAAGGCGGCCAGCAGGCTCAGGGTAACGATCGACTTTGTTTCAGAAGGTGTCATGTTCGATATTTCCGCAATTTCAATGATCCGGTGGGGTCGTGGCTGCGGTCCGAAGGTTCCGTCGGGCGTTCTCCCCACAAACCTTGGGCAACTCTGTGGATAACGTCGGCACTTCTGTGTAGGGGTCTTGCAAGTTATTGATTTCAAACGGAAATCTACGGTTTGCACAAATTTTCAGCAATGAATTTCTCCGGGCGAAAACCGTCTTTCGCAGATTTCTGAAGTGCCGTCAAAGGACAAGTCTGGGGACATTTCTTGAACAAGGCATGGTTTATCCACAGGCCCGAAGGGTTACCCAATGTTGTCCATGTCGCGGGTACAAACCGGAAGCGCGGCTGCGCACAGTGACAGCGGCATGACAAGTGCTTGTCGCATAACGAAAAAAGCGGCATGTCCACAGAGGGTGGCGACCCTTATCTACTACTACTAATTTGAATAAGAAAAACAAGAAGACAAGAAGAGGAAAAGCCGCGCCCCGAAAAAAACGCCGCGAATGGCCGCGCCCGTCCCGGAAGCCGGGGGCGAACCGGCCCTCCCCGGCCGGTCCTCCCCTCGGTAACATCCGTGGATGAGCTTCAAACCCCGGATCCTGATCGCCGAAGACGAGTCGGGCATCGCCGACACGCTGCAATACGTCCTGAAAAGCGACGGATTCATCCCTGTCTGGTGCGCCACGGCCGAGGAAGCGATTGCCCAGTTCGCGCAGGAACCACCGGCGCTGGCCATCCTGGACATCGGACTGCCCGATCTCAACGGTTTCGAGCTCTTCAAGCGCCTGCAGGCGCTCAACCAGTCCATGGGAGGACCGGAGGTGCCCATGGTGTTCCTTACGGCCCGCAGCGACGAAATAGACCGCGTGGTGGGCCTCGAACTGGGCGCCGACGACTACATCGCCAAGCCCTTTTCTCCAAGGGAGCTGGTCGCGCGCGTGCGGACCATCCTGCGACGCAGTGCCAGGAGCGGCTCAGGAGCCCCCCAAGGCGCCGCCGGCACGAATCACGTGGGGGGGCATCAGACGGCCGCGAACGGCGCTCCTGCGGGCCCCCAGGCCCCCGTATCGCCCTTCGCACTGGATACCGAGCGCATGCAGATCCGCTACTACGGCCGGCTGCTCGAACTCTCGCGCTATGAATACGGCCTGCTGAGACTCCTGGTGCAGCGCCCCGGCCGCGTCTTCACGCGCGATGAAATGCTCGAACTCGTCTGGGACGACTCCAGCGACAGCTTCGACCGAACCGTCGATGCCCACATCAAGACCCTGCGCGCCAAGCTCAAGGCGATCGCGCCGGAAGTGGAGCCGATCCGCACGCTGCGCGGCACCGGCTACGCGCTGAACGAAGAACTGCCCGCCAAGGCGTCGTGACACGGCGCACGCGCATCTTCATCGGGATCCTGCTGATCTACACGGCGGGCATCGCCTTCCTTCTCTATCGCGTCGTCTCCGATATCGATCCCCGCTATCGCGAATCCGCCGAGGAATCGTTGGTAGAAACCTCGCAGCTCGTGGCCAGCCTGGTCGAGCAGGACGTGATCGCCGGCGCCATCAACACCGCGCGGCTGGAGCCTTTGTTCCGCACCGTCTATGCGCGCGAGTTCTCGGCGCAGATCTACAACCTGCACAAGAGCCGCGTCGAGCTGCGCGTGTACGTCACCGACCGCAACGGCCGCGTGATGTTCGACTCGCTCGGCAGGCATCTCGGCGCCGACTATTCGAAGTGGAGCGACGTGAGCCGCACGCTCGCCGGCCTGTACGGCGCGCGCACGTCGCGCGACGTCGACGGCGATCCGCGCACCTCGGTCATGTACGTGGGCGCGCCGATCCGCTGGAACAACGAGATCGTCGGCATGGTCAGCGTCGGCAAGCCGGTGCAAAGCTTCGGCCAGTTCGTGGAAGACGCGCGCGGGCGCACCATCTGGGTCGGCGTGGGTTCGGCGCTCGCGCTGCTGCTGCTCACCTTGATCGTCTCGGTCTGGCTGGTGCGGCCCTTCGGCCTGATCCGCGACTACTGGACCTGGGTGCGCGCACAGCGCAGCCTGAGCCTTTCACGCATGGTGAGGCGCGCTATCGACGGCGTGCGAACAGGTTTCAGCGAAATGCGCGACGCGCTCACCGGCCGCAACTACGTGGCCGACTACGTCCAGACCTTCACGCACGAAGTGAAGAGCCCGCTCTCCGCCATCCGCGGCGCGGCCGAGCTGCTGCAGGAGCCGTCGATGCCGCATGCCGAGCGCGAACGCTTCCTGAAGAACATCGAGCGCGAGACCCAACGCATCCAGGAAATCGTCGACCGCATGATGGAACTTACCGCGCTGGAGACGCGGCGCGCGCTCGACCGCACGGAGCCGGTGTCGCTCGCCGCGCTGATCGAAGACATCGCCGCGAGCGCGCAGCCTGCGGCCGCGAAGCGCAACATCAGGCTGCTCGTGAACATCCGCAACGAAGCCCGCACCGAGGGCGACCCCTTCCTGCTGCGCCGCGCCATCAGCAACCTGCTCGACAACGCCATCGACTTCTCGCCGCTGGACAGCGAGGTGCTGCTCACCCTCGAAACCACTTCCAAGCTGGCCCGCGTGAGCGTGCGCGACCATGGCCCCGGCATTCCGGATTACGCGCAGGAAAAAGTCTTCGAGAAGTTCTATTCGCTCGCCAGGCCGCACAGCCAGAAGAAGAGCACCGGGCTGGGCCTTGCCTTCGTCAAGGAGATCGCGGCCTTGCACCATGGCCGCATCGACCTGGGCAACGCATCGCGCGGCGGGGCGGTGGCTACGCTGACGTTGCCGTTGTCGTCATCGCATCACTGAGGAAAGCTGGTCCGCCTGATCAGCGCGCAATAGGCTTCGCGCGTCTGCGGGCTCACCGCACGCAGTGCCTGCAGGTACTGCGTCTGGTGCTGCCCGATCATGCGCGCCGACGCCACCGTCTTCGATCGGCAATACCAGTGGCAGGTGTGCTGCAGCAGGAACAGTTCGGCCGACATCATGTAGGCCTTGGACTTGGGTGTGCGGCCTGCTTCGTTGCGCATCACGCCGGCGATGCCGCGTGCGTGGATGAGCAACGCCTGGCGCATGTCGAAGGCCGCCGACGGAAAGAACTGGGTGAAGAGCGGAATGGCCACGGGCAGCTTGCTCACGCGGGTGACGGGTTCGGGCATTCGCGAGAACTCGGCTGCGAAGCCATCGATCTGGCCGGAGAGTTTTTCTTCTGTGCTGTCCAGGATCTGCCAGATCTGGCGGCGGCGCTCGGCGTCGTCCTCGCCGAGGCAGCGCATGTAGCCGGATGTGAGGCTCTCCATCAGTTTTTCGATCTGATAGCGGCCGAGGTGGCTCGCCAGCAGGGCGATGCGCAGGCGTTGTTCCCTGGACTTGAGGATGTAGAAGCCGGCGGCGACGAGCGCCACCAGGGTGAGGATTTCCATGGATGCGGGAGAAGGAGAAAAAGGAAAAGGCGGGAAGCGGTACCGAGTGTAGGCACCGCGAACCCGCCTTCGCTTCCGGTTTCTCGAAGAAGTCCGGCTACCGGAAGAAATCGAGGATCCGGTTGCGTTCCTCCGGCGGGGGCGGCGCACCGACGGGCGCGCCGGTGAGCTGCTCGACCGGCGGCGGCAGCGTGTCGCTGCTCTCCAGGCCCAGGCTCGCCACGTTGTGGCCCGGCGTGAAATCGTCGAAGTACCACTCGCCGTCGATGCTCACCACGCCCTCGGGCTGGGCCGGGTGAGTCACGGGCACGCCCTGCAGCGCGGTCTGCATGTAGCCGGTCCAGATCGGCAGGCTCAGGCTGCCGCCGGTCTCGCCGCGCACGCCGAGCTGGCGCGGCGTGTCGTAGCCGACCCATGCGATGCCCACCATGGTCGGCTGGAAGCCCGCGAACCAGGTGTCGAAGGAGTCGTTGGTGGTGCCGGTCTTGCCGTAGAGGTCGTCGCGCTTGAGTGCCTGGTAGGCCTTGAAGCCGGTGCCGTTTCGCACCACGCTCTGCAGCAGCGAGTCCATGATGAAGGCGTTGCGCTGCGGGATGGCGCGGCGCGATTCGTCGAGCACCGGCGGCTCGGTCTCCATGATGACCTTGTCGCGCAGGTCGGTGACGCGCGTGACGAGGTAGGGATTGACGCGGTAGCCGCCGTTGGCGAACACCGAGTAGCCCACCGCCATCTGCATCGGCGTGACCGAGCCCGCGCCCAGGCCCATCGGCAGGTTGGCGGGCTGCTTGTCCTTGTCGAAGCCGAACCTGGTGACCCAGTCCTGCGCATAGGGAGTGCCGATGGACTGCAGCACGCGCAGCGTGACGAGGTTCTTCGACTTCATCAGCGCGTTGCGCAGCGGCATCGGACCTTCGTAGGTGCCCTCGAAGTTCTTGGGTTCCCAGGCCTGGCCGCCGTTGGCGCTGGCGTCGAAGTACAGCGGCGCGTCGTTCACCACGGTGGCGGGCGTGAACCCCTTCTCGAGCGCGGCCGAGTAGATGAAGGGCTTGAAGCTCGAACCCGGCTGGCGCCAGGCCTGCGTCACGTGGTTGAACTTGTTCTTGCCGTAGTCGAAGCCGCCCACCAGCGCCTTGATGGCGCCGCTGCGCGGATCCATGCCGATGAAGGCGCCCTCCACCTCGGGCAGCTGGGTGATTTCCCAGGTGTTCTTCGGCGTCTTCGCCACGCGGATGACCGCGCCGCGGCGGATCTTGATATTGGGCGGCGCTTTCGCGGCAAGGCCCGACTGCGCCGGTTTCAAACCATCGCCCGTGATCTGGATGGTTTCGCCGTTCGCGCGCACCGCGCTGATTTCCTTCGCGCTCGCATCGAGCACCACGGCCGCGATCACGTCGCCGTTGTCGGGATGCTCGGCCAGCGCGTCGTCCACCGCTTCGTCGATTTCCTTCTGCTCGCTCGGCAGGTCGACGAATTTCTCGGGCCCGCGGTACGGCTGGCGGCGTTCGTAGTCCATGATGCCCTTGCGCAGCGACCTGTACGCCGCAGCCTGGTCGGCCGCCACGATCGAGGTGTAGACCTTCATGCCGCTGGTGTAGATGCTGTCGCCGTACTGCGCGTACATCATCTGGCGCACCGTCTCGGCAACGTACTCGGCATGCAGCCGGTTGGGGTCGGCCGCATCGCGCAGGTGCAGTTCTTCCTTCTTCGCGGCGGCCGCCTGCTCGGCGTTGATGAAGCCGGTCTCCTGCATGCGGTCGATCACGTACAGCTGGCGCGCACGCGCGCGGCGCGGGTTGGCCACCGGGTTGTTCGCACCGGGCGCCTTCGGCAGGCCGGCGAGCATCGCGGCCTCGGCGATGGTGATGTTCTGCAGCGGCTTGCCGAAGTAGGTTTCGGCCGCGGCGGCGAAACCGTAGGCGCGGTTGCCGAGGTAGATCTGGTTCAGGTAGATCTCGAGGATCTGGTCCTTGGTGAGCTGCTGCTCCAGCCGCATGGCCAGCAGGATCTCGTAGGTCTTGCGGCTCATGGTCCGCTCGGATGTCAGGTACACGTTGCGCGCCACCTGCATGGTGATGGTCGAGGCACCCTGCTTGCGGCCGCCCTTCAGGCTGGCGACCGCCGCACGCAGGAAGCCCTTGTAGTCCACGCCGCCGTGGTCGTAGAAGCGCGCATCCTCCACGGCCAGCACGGCGTCCTTCATCACCTTGGGAATGTTGGCGAAAGGCGTGAGGTTGCGGCGCTCCTCACCGAATTCGCCGATCAGTTGGCCTTCGGTCGAATACACGCGAAGCGGCAGCTTGGGGCGGTAGTCGGAAAGCTCCGAGACGTCGGGCAGCTTCGGGTAGATGGTGACGACCGCGACGATGGCGGCGACCAGCACCACCAGCGCGCCGGAGCCGACACCGATGGCGCCCCAGCCGGCGATGCGCTTCCAGTCGAGGCGGGAATCGCGCGGCGCCGCGCCGTCGTCGCCGGGAGCCTTGGAGTTTGTGCGTTTGAACATGGGAAATGCCTGTTTGGCTAGCGAAAGGGTTGGAGCCGCGGCGCGCCTGCGCGTTCCGGCTTCCGGAGCTCGAACGTGCCTTGCCGCGCAGCACGCTGCGCGCAATGCATCGCGTCGAAGTACTTGTCGTGGTCGAAGGCGATAAGAAGAAGATCCACCCCGGCGTCGAGGGCACGGACGGTGGCGTCGCAAAGACCGCGGTTGTAGGCCGCAGCCATCGTGAGATCGTCGGTGACGAGCAGGCCCTGGTAGCCCCATTCGCCTCGGATCACCCGCTGCACGATTTTGCGCGAGAAAGAGACCGGATAAGCGGCGTCGAGTTCCTCAAGGATGACATGGCCCAGCATGATGGCCGCATCCGAATGTTTCGATACGTCTTGAAACGGCTTCCAGTCGTGCGCCGCGAGCCGGGCGACCGGCGTGCGCAGTTCGGCGGCGAAATGGTGGGTGTCCTCGGTCACGCCGGCCAGGCCGGGAAAGTGCTTGAGCGTGCCTCGCACGCCTGCCGACTCGAGGCCCAGTTCGTAAGCGAGCGCCACCTGCGCGGTGACCGCCGGGTCGGCCGAGATGGCGCGTTCGTCGATGCGGGTGTGGAAGTCCCAGCGGCCCGGCGCACGGCCGGTGCGCAGGTCGACCACCGGGCTGAAGTTGAGCGTGACGCCCAGATCGGCGAGCGCCCTGCCCTGCTGCGCGCCGTAGGCATGGGCGCGCTGGGCGAGTTCGTCTTCTGGCAGATCGGCATCGAGAAGCGAGGCGAGCGCGGGCTGGCGTTCGATCAATGGGGACAGGCGGGAGACAGCGCCGCCTTCCTGGTCGGTCGCGACGATCAGCGGCGGCAGGCCGGCCGAACGGCGCAACGCCTGCAGGCCCGCGATCTCGTCGCGCAGTTCTTCGGCCGTGCGGCCCCTGACATTGCGGCCGGTGACGAAGATGCCGCCGATCAGTCCCTTGCGTGCCAGTTCGCGCAGCTCCTTCGCGTCGTCATAGCCGACGATGAAATGCGCGCCCACCGCCTGCGCGAGCGGGCCCTCCATCGCATTCACCTCGGCGCGATGCTGGCGCGACATCGCTTCGTTGCACAGCGCCGTGAGCAGGGCTGCGAATGCCAGTCCCAGTGCCACGGGCCGCAGCCTGCCCCGTGCGTAGCGCCATGCGAGTGCGATGCCCGCAAGAAGAAAAGCCAGCAGCAGCGGCAGTTCCCAGGCACGCATGAAGCGCAGGTGCGGGTCCTTCAGGTGCCAGGCCCAGAACCACAGCACGGCCAGCGCCAGCCAGCCCGATGCACCAGCGATGACCCGCAGCAGCCTCATGCGGCCGTCTGCGCCTCGGGCACTGCCACGGGCGCGGCTTCGCTGCGGCGCGAGAGCGCGTACCAGTCGACCTTGCGCGTCACGAGCATCAAGGTGGCCAGCATGCCGAAGATCAGCAGCGCGCCCAGCAGCAGCGCATTGCTTTCCGAAGCCAGCAGGCCGTAGAGCGCGCCATACAGCAGCGCCACGAACGCGCCGAACGAGAGGCCGCGCTGCCACCCGCCGAGCACCGCGCTGAAGTACACGGCCAGCAGCGCGACGCTTGCCGAGGCGGCGCCCGCGTACGCCATCCAGAAGGCGAACTTCTCGGACAGCGCCAGCAGCAGCAGGAAGAAGAGCGCGATCGACAAGCCCACCAGGCCGTACTGGATCGGATGCAGGCGCAGCTTGCGGAACAACTCGAACATGAAGGCGGCCATCAGCACCA
Source organism: Variovorax sp. 278MFTsu5.1 (assembly GCF_048305045.1). Classification (NCBI taxonomy): domain Bacteria; kingdom Pseudomonadati; phylum Pseudomonadota; class Betaproteobacteria; order Burkholderiales; family Comamonadaceae; genus Variovorax; species Variovorax sp. 278MFTsu5.1. Next base: position 75,661 of record NZ_CP157622.1, on the reverse strand, counting down.
GGCCGATGAAGAGCACGCCGTACTTGCCCGCGCGCGTGCTCATCGAATAGACGTTGATGGGCTGAGCGAGCGATACGTCGAAGGTCTGCAAAGGGCCCAGGTTGCGACGTGCCGGGACAGCGGGGGCAGCCGTCGCTGCCACGTCGGCGCTGCTGGCCACATCCACTGCGCCGCCCCGACCCGAGAGGCCTGCGCGAACCTGTTCGCGCGCCGAGGTCACGAGCGAGGAAACGCGCCAGTGGGCATCGAAGCCCTGCGGCGTCACGCTGCGCTGGGCCGCGAGAAAGCGGCCGCCGAAGCTGGGGTGTGCCCAGGGCGAGCTCAGGTGCGCGGTCGTTTCTTCGGCGATGGGCGCGATGGCGAGCGTGTCCTGTCCGACCAGGCTCAGCTTCATCTCGAAGGGAATCGGCGTGCCGGCCTGCCAGGCGGCGAGCGCGGCGCCGGTGACCGGCGCATGGATACCGTTGGCGAACCAGGCATCGTCATCCAAGCCGGGCACGCGCTGCCTGAAGCGCAGGGCTTCGCTGCCCATGGTCATGGTCGGCGAGCCATCGAGGCCGCGCAGGTCGCTCACGTTGAAGGCGATGAGCGGGGCCTTGAATTCGATCTTCGAGTCGGTCTCGCTGTGCGACACGGCCTTCGGGTCGAAGGCGGCAAAGCCGCCGCTGAGCGTGGCGTCAAGCGTGTAGAAGGGAATCCTGAAGATGCCGCGATAGCGTTCCTGCGGCGCCATCGTGCCCTCGATGTGCAGCTTGTCGGGGAACACCACGTGGGCCATTTCCTTGCTGCGCGGTTCCTGGCCGATCACCTTGCCCTGCGCGTTGCGCAGCGGCTCCATCCAGCGCTCCACGTAGGGCACCAGCAGCAGCGGGCCGACCATGGTCTGGCGCCCGGCGTAGGTGGCGGCGAGTTCGCTGGCCGCCTCTCGCTGGCTCTCGCCGCGTGCGCGGTTGATCGAATCGATCTCTCCCAGCGGAATGCACAGCAGCAGCAGCAGGAACAGCAGGCCGGCGACCTTGGCCAGCATGGAACTCATCACGACCCTGAGCAACTGAAGCATTTTTTCTCTCCTCGTCTGTAGCGGTGGCCGCGATGCTCGCCGCGCGACCCGAAGGCCGTGTGAAGGGCCCGGGCCGCCTCGCTTCACACAGACTTCACACAGCGGATGCGGGCGGTCCACGACTTCAAGACGCCTTCCAACTGGCTTCTCGCGCGCTGGAGAAAGTTGCGGCCGTGCAAGTTCGCACGGACAAGGACCCCCGCCATGGATGCCCAAACCACCCCACGTCCCGGCCGCTGGCTCTGGCTCGCCACCGTGAGCCTGGCGACCGCGGGCTTCATCGCCATGGGCGTGCGCCCGGCGCACGCTCAGGAAGCGCCCGCCGGTCCGCGCCTGAAGACCGAGAGCCCCTATTTCTTCGTGAAGAGCGACGACCCCTCGGTCGACCGCCTGCCGCTCAAGGGCACCGAGGTCTCGGTGAAGATCTCGGGCGTGATCGCCGATGTGACGGTCACGCAGACCTACCGCAACGAAGGCCAGCGCGCCATCGAGGCGAAGTACGTATTCCCCGGCTCGGCCAAGGCCGCGGTAAGCGGCCTCAACGTACGGCTGGCCGACCGGCTCATCACCGCGCAGATCCGCGAGAAGCAGCAGGCGCAGATCGAGTACGACACGGCCAAGAAGGAAGGCAAGACCGCCGCGCTGCTCGAGCAGCACCTGCCCAACGTGTTCCAGATGAACGTCGCCAACATCCTGCCGGGCGACGACGTGAAGGTGGAGCTGCGCTACACCGAGCTGCTGGTGCCGCAGTCGGGCAACTACCAGTTCGTGTTCCCGACCGTGGTCGGCCCGCGCTACAACTCGCCGCAGTCGGAGAACGCGCAGGCCAAGTGGGTCGCTCTGCCCACGCTGCCCGCGGGCACCGCCGCCGGCACCAGCTTCAGGCTCAAGGCCACCATCGACACGCCGATGGGCATCAAGGAGATCCGCTCGGCCACGCACACCATCGACGTGAAGAAGAGCGACGAGGACCAGCACGCCGACATCGCACTCACCGCCGACGGCCGTCCCGCCGACAACCGCGACTTCGTGCTCGACTACCGCCTCGCGGGCGAGAAGATCGAATCGGGCCTGATGCTCTACAAGGGCCAGGGGGAGAACGCCGAGAACTTCTTCCTCGCCATGGTCGAGCCGCCCAAGGCCGTGGCCGCCAGCGCGATCTCGCCGCGCGACTACATCTTCGTGGTCGACATCTCGGGCTCGATGCACGGCTTTCCGCTCGACACCGCGAAGACGGTGCTCGAACGCCTGATCGGCGGCCTGCGTCCGAGCGATACCTTCAACGTGCTGCTCTTTTCGGGTAGCAACAAGATGCTGTCGCCCAAGTCGGTGCCGGCCACGCGCGCCAACATCGAGCAGGCGCTGGCCACCATCAAGAACTACAGCGGCAGCGGAAGCACCGAGCTCATTCCGGCGCTCAAGCGCGTGTATGCAGAACCCAAGGAAGAGAACGTGTCGCGCACCGTGGTAGTGGTGACCGACGGCTACGTGACGGTCGAGCGCGAAGCCTTCGAGCTGGTGCGCAACAACCTGTCGAAGGCCAACGTGTTCGCCTTCGGCATCGGCTCCTCGGTCAACCGCAGCCTGATGGAAGGCATTGCGCGCGCCGGCATGGGCGAGCCCTTCATCATCACCGACCCGGTCCAGGCCCCCGAGCAGGCCGCGCGCTTCCGCCGCATGGTCGAGTCGCCGGTGCTCACGAACGTGAAGGCCACCTTCGGCGGCCTCGACGTGTACGACGTGGAGCCGCAGGCGCTGCCCGACGTGCTGGGCGAACGACCGGTGATCGTGTTCGGCAAGTGGCGCGGCGAGGCAAAAGGCCGCGTGATCATCGAAGGCCAGGGCGCCAGCGGCCCCTACCGCCAGGAAGTGCGCATCGATGGCAGCACCCGCCAGGACACGGCCGCGCTGCGCACGCTGTGGGCGCGCCACCGCATCCAGAGCCTGAGCGACCAGGAGACGCTGGAAGGCGGCACGGCCCTGAAGGACCGCATCACCGAGCTGGGCCTGAAGTACAGCCTGCTCACCCAATACACGAGCTTCATCGCCGTCGACAAGGTGGTGCGCAACGTGGCGCCGCAGAACAGCGTGGACGTGAACCAGCCGCTGCCCCTGCCGCAAGGCGTGAGCGAGCTGGCGCTCGGCGCCGAGGTGCCGAGCACGCCCGAGCCCGAATCGCTGGGCGCCATCGTCGTGGTGCTGTCGATGCTCGCCATGCTGCGCCGCCGCGCGCGCCGCAACGACGCGCGCCGCTTCACTGCCTGATCCATCCGTAAGAAAGAAAAGAATGTCTCTGGCAATGCTTGCCCACCGCCATCCGCGCATCGTGGACTGGGGCATCCACATCGACCGCACGCCGGCTGCCGGCTGGATCGGCCTGCAGTTCATCGCGCTGATGCCCACCTGGGTGTGGATGGCGCAGCGCATGCGCGACGGCTCCGACGATCCGCTGGGCCTGCTGGCGCTGGTCGCGCTCGCGGCGCTGGCCTGGAGCCGCCGGCGCGAGTTGCGCGCGTCGCCCCGGCTGGGCTGGCTCGCGCTGGCCGGCGCGGGCACCGTGCTCGCGACGCTGATGCGCACGGGGCTCGGCTTCATGCCCGCGTTGCCACCGCTCGCGGCCGGGCTGGTCGCGGTGCTGGCGCTGGCCTGCGGGCTGCTGGCCTTCCTGCCGCGCAAGGTGGCGGCACTGCCGGTGGCCGGCCTCGCGGTGCTCGCGCTGCCGCTGCTCTCCTCGCTGCAGTTCTATGCGGGCTATCCGCTGCGCGTGGTGACGGCCGAGGTCAGCCGCTGGCTGCTGTCGCCGGGCTTCGAGGTGGCGCGCGAAGGCGCGAGCCTGGCGGTCGACGGCCGCCTGGTGATCGTCGATGCGCCCTGCTCCGGCGTGCAGATGGTGTGGCTGGGCTACTTCACGGCCTGCGCGGTCGCGCTGTGGGCTTCGCGCAGCGGCCGGGACTTCATGGCGCGGCTGCCGATGGTCGGCCTGCTGGTGCTTGCCGGGAACATCGTGCGCAACAGCGTGCTGATCGCCTTCGAGGGCGCCGGCCATCCGCTCGCCCCGTGGGCGCACAACACGCTGGGCCTCGTGGTGCTGGCGGTGGTCTGCGGCTCCATCGCCCGGCTGATGGTGCCCGCACGCGCCGAGCCCGAAGCCGCCGAACTGCCCATTCCGGGCCTGATCACCACCCACGGAGGCCGCCATGTCGACACCGTTCTTTGAGCGCTGGTTCGCGAACCATTTCATCAACCGCATCGGCCACAAGACCGCTTTCGCGTTCTCGATGCTGCTGTGCATGCTGTGGTCGGCCATGGCGGCCCTGCGTACGCCGGCGGAACCGATGGCACCCGCCGTCGCGTCGCACGAATGGCCCAGCGAATGGGACGGCGCCGCGCTGCGCCCGCTGGCGCTCAGCGACGTGGAGCAGCGTTTTGCCGACCGCTTCCCCGGCGCCATCGGCCGCATGACCGACGGCACCCGGACGCTGGTGATGCGCGAGGTCAGCCAGCCCACGCGCATGCTGCATCCGGCCGCCGACTGCTACCGCGCACTGGGCTACCGCATCGAGCAGGCGCGCCTGGAACGCGACGCGCGCGAGCGCATGTGGCGCTGTTTTGTTGCTCAACGGCACGGAGCGCAAAAAATCCGCGTCTGCGAGCGCATCGTCGACGCCCGGGGCACGGCTTTCACTGACACTTCAAGCTGGTACTGGGCAGCAGCCAGCGGCCAATCGCATGGGCCGTGGCAAGCTGTCACCGTAGCGAGACCGATCTGAGAAACCTGCCTGTGAAGAAGACCCTGCGATTCGTGCTCTATGGCCTGCTGGCCCTGGTCATTACGGCCTGCGTAGCTATCTTTTTGATAGTCAAGCTGGCGCTCGCGCCGGCTGCCGGCGAATGGAGCACCACGGTGAAGGCAGGGCCGCTGAATTTCGAGATCGGCGTGCCGACGGCGGTGCGCGTGGCCACCTCGACATGGTTCGCGCCGTATCTCGACGGCCGCTCGTTCGGCACCCGATTCGGCACCGTGCGCTTCGCCTGGAAGCCGGCCGGCGAACTGCTGGAAATGCAGTGCGCGCCCTGCAGCGCCGAGGTGCCGGCGCTGGGCACCCAGCCGATCCGCGTCGATCGCCTGGTCGCCACGGTGAAGCGCGACGGCAACACGCTCAACGGCACCTTCGAGGCCACGCCGCAGAGCAACGACGCGAGCCAGCTCCAGGGCCACTGGGACGGCAGGCTCATGCCGAAGAACATCCACCTCAACGCCAGCGTGCAGGACGCCCCCATCGCCCGCTGGTACGCGGTGCTGGTGCCCGCCCTGCCGGAGCTGCAGCGCGCGCGCATCGGCGGCACGCTGGCGCTGCGGGGCCAGCTCGTGCTGCCCGAAGCCACCTTCGCGGTGCAGCCGACCATCAGCCAATTCACCGTGGAAGGGCTGGGCACCGAGGCCATGTTGGGCGCGCGCACCAGCTGCGGCCCCTCGGCGAAGCTGGCCAACGACAGCTGGCTGGCGCGCGCTGTCATCGCCGCCGAAGACCAGCGCTTCTTCACCCACGGCGGCTACGACCTGACGGAAATCCTCGCCTCCATCGACAACAACCAGAAGCCCGGCCAGACACGGCGCGGCGGCAGCACGCTCACGCAACAGCTCGCCAAGCTGCTGGTGACGGGCAGCGACCGCACGGCCGAGCGCAAGCTGCGCGAGCTGCTCTACGCGGTCGAGATGGAGCAGACGCTGGGCAAGGCCCGCATCCTGCAGCTGTACCTGGACAACGCGCCCTGGGGCGGCAATCTCTGCGGCGCCGAGGCTGCGGCCAGGCGCTACTTCAAGCGCAGCGCGCGCACGCTGGAGCCGGCACAGGCCGTGTGGCTCGCAGCCATGCTGCACAAGCCGCAGGCCGTGCTCGAGCAATGGCGCCGCGACGGCCGGATCGACGCCGACCGCGTCAAATGGATCGCCGAAGGCATCCGCGGAATCAGCCGCAACCAGCGCGAGGCCCTGCTCAAGAGCGTGGCCGCGGCGAAATTCATGGCGCCGGAGGCCGCAACGCAATGACGAACACAGCCGTGCTGGGCGCCACCGATATCGAAGCCATCGAACGCGCCACCATCGCGGCGGTGTCGCCCGACCTGACCGAGGAAATCGACGGCTGGCTGCTGCCGTTCGCCAGCGGCACCGTCAAGCGCGCCAAGTCGGCCGTGCCGCTGCATCGCGGCGCGGTCGAGGCCGCCACGCTCGACCGCATCGAGGACCGCTACGACAGCCGCAAGGCCGCGCCCGCGCTGCGGCTTGCCGACGCATCCTGCTTCGACAGCCTGCGCGCCGAGCTGGAGCGCAGGCACTACATGGCCGACAGCCCCACCTGCGTGCAGATCGGCTCGGTGCAGCGCATGCGGCAGGTGGCCGCGCCGGACGGCGCATTGGCCGACGTCGACCGCGCGCCCGACAACGCCTGGTCGGCCCTGTTCCTCGGCGAGGGATTCGACCCCGTGGACGGCGCCCATCGCGTGCGCATGCTCTCGCGCGCCAAGGGCACGCTCTACGCCAGCGTGCGCGAGGGCGGCCGCACCGTGGCCGCCGGCGCGATGGCCTTCGGCCACGGCTGGGCCAGCGTGCACGGCATGCGCACCGACCAGGCGCAGCGCGGCCGGGGTCTCGCTGGGCGCGTGCTGGCCGGGCTGGCGCAGGCCGCGTCGGAACGGGGCTTCGAGCGCGTGTTCCTGCAGGTCGATGCGAACAACCAGGCGGCGCTGTCGCTGTACCGCCGCGCCGGCTTCGGGACGCAGTGGAAATACAGCTACTGGCAGCGCCAGCAATGGCCCTGAAGCTGCAGGCCGCACGAGCCGTCGGCTGACAGCGCGCGGGTGGCGCGGCGCGGGCGTTAGTGCCACCATGGACGCATGACGAACGCCAACCACCACGCCAACCACCACGCCAATCACCCCACCGATCCCGTCGCCACGCCGCGCGGCATCGACCACATCGTGGCCGGTGTTTCCACCAGCGATGGCGACGGCGTGAAGCTCACCCGCGTGCTGCAGCAGCCCCTGCAGAAGCGGCTCGACCCGTATCTCATGCTCGACGCCTTCGGCAGCGACAACCCGGGCGACTACATCGGCGGCTTCCCCAACCATCCGCACCGCGGCTTCGAGACCGTCACGTACATGATCGCCGGGCGCATGCGCCACCGCGACAGCGCGGGCCACGAAGGACTGCTGGAAAACGGCGGCGTGCAGTGGATGACCGCCGGCCGCGGCCTCGTGCACAGCGAACTGCCCGAGCAGGAAGAAGGGCTGATGGAAGGCTTCCAGCTCTGGCTGAACCTGCCCGCGAAAGACAAGATGCGCGAGCCCTGGTATCGCGACATCCAGAGCGCGGAGATTCCCGAATTCACCACCACCGGCGGCGCGCGCGTGCGCGTGATCGCGGGCGCGAGCCACGGCATCGAAGGCGCCGTGCGGCGCGAGCACACCGAGCCGCTCTACCTGGACATCGAGCTGCCGCCAAACGCCGAATTCGCGCAGCCGCTGCCGCAGGACCACAACGCCCTGGTCTACGTGTTCCGCGAATCGCTGTGGATCGCGGGCAGCGAGATCCCGACGCGGCGCATGGCCATCCTCGCCAACGACCCGGGCAGCGACGGCGTGGTGCTGCGCGCCGGCGCGACCAACCACAGCCCGGCGCGCGCGCTGCTCATTGCCGGCAGGCCGCTCAACGAACCCATCGCGCAGTACAGCCCCTTCGTGATGAACACGCCCGAGCAGATCCGGCAGGCGGTGCACGACTTCCAGAACGGGAAGCTGGGCTGAGGCTGCTGTAGTCGCCCGCCTACCGGAAGACGGCATCGGGCACGGGCTCCGGTTGCCGCGCGGGCAGCCTAGATTGCGACCATGCCTCCCACGATCCGGAAAGGACAGGCGCCGAAGACGCTGCAGCGCGCCGAGTTCCATGAACGTTTCATGCAGCCCTTTCAAGACCCGGCCTTCCGTGCCGAGGCCGATTCGCTGCGGCGCATCGAACTCATCGCCTGGGAGGCCTACGAGGAAGGCCGCAAGTCGCCCGTCACCCGCAAGGCCGGGCCCGGCTATGCCGACCCCGAGTACGAACTTTCGGTCGACTGGCTCGAGGCCAAGGCGCGCATCGACGCCGCGCAGTCGGCCTGGAGCCAGCCGCAGACGGCGTCACGAGTGCTGCTGGTGATCGGCTCGCCGCGCAACGACGGTACCTGCCCCAGCGAGGTTTCCAAGACCTGGCGGCTGGCGCAGATCGCGCGCGAGGTGCTGGACGGCAGCGGCATCGAGACCGACCTGCTCGACCTGAGCCTGCTGACTTCCGAGTACGGCCTGCAGATCCACCCGTGCAAGGGCTGCGTCTCCACCGCCATGCCCTTGTGCCACTGGCCCTGCAGCTGCTATCCGAACCACTCGCTGCGCCAGACCGGCGACTGGATGAACGAGATCTATGAGCGCTGGGTGTCCGCGCACGGCGTGATCCTGCTCACGCCCACGCACTGGTACCAGGCCGCGAGCCCGCTGAAGCTCATGATCGACCGCCTGGTGTGCGCGGACGGAGGCAACCCAGACCCCACCAGCACCCACGGCAAGAAGCCCGATGAGGCCAAGGCGCTGGAGCTGGAGGGCTGGGGCTATCCCAGGCACCTCGACGGCCGCGCCTACGGCGTGGTGGTGCACGGCGACGTGGCCGGCGTGGAGAGCGTGCGCCGCAATCTCTGCGACTGGCTCGACTGGATGGGCCTCATCGAGGCCGGCACGCAATCGCGGCTGGACCGCTACATCGGCTACTACGAGCCCTACGCCACCAGCCATGAGGCGCTCGACGCCGATGCCGACGTGCAGGAGGAAGTGCGCCAGGTGGCCCGCTCCATGGTCAACGCGGTCGCCGAACTGCGCGCGGGCAGGCTGCAGCCTCCCGACCGCGGACTGAAGCGGCCCCGGCCCAAGTAGGAGGAAAAGAGTCGATAAATCACGCAGGAGGCGGCTTCCACGGGCCCTGTTCATCATTCTTTACGCAAGCTCACGCCGGGCTAACGGATGCGATACAGAGCTCTTCCACACTTCCTCTCACCTGCTGCCCATCGGCGGCGGGCTTCTTCGAAAGGAAGCACTTCTCATGATTTCTCTTCGCCAACGCATCGTCTGGGCCAGCCTGCTCGGTTCGGCCGCCCTCGCCTCCTCGGGCGCCTTCGCTCAAGCGCCGGCTGCCGTTCCCTCCGCAGCCGCGCCCACCGCCGCGGTGGCCCAGGCCGACAACGCCGCCGCGCCCAAGGCGCAGCACAAGCGCATGGATCCGGCCCAGCGCATGGAGCGCATGAAGGAACACCGCGCCAAGCGTCTTGCCGCCCTGAAGGAAAAGCTCAAGCTCACTTCGGCCCAGGAAGGCGCATGGAGCACCTTCACCAGCGCGACGCAGCCGCCCGCCGGTCCGCGTCCGCACATGGACCGCGCCGAGTTCGCCAAACTGACCACGCCGGAGCGCCTGGAACGCATGCAGGCCCGCCAGGCCGAGCGCAGCGCGATGTTCGCCAAGCGCGCCGAAGCCACGAAGACCTTCTACGCCACGCTGTCTCCCGACCAGCAGAAGACCTTCGACGCCGAGACCGCCCACTTCGGCGGCCCGCGCGGTCACCGTGGCCATGACGGCGGCCATCGCGGCGCGCCGCCGGCTCCCGCCAAGAGCTGATCGATCGCTGCCCGGAGGCAGCAACAAAAAAGCCCGCAACGCGAAAAGCGCTGCGGGCTTTTTGCCTCATGGGCTCATGGCTCAATGGGCCTTTGTGCCTACTTCGGCGTACCCGTCTTGTCCGTGGGGTTCGTCACCACGTCGGGGCGCTCGCCCTTCTGGCCGAACTGCGGCTTCACCTTGCGCCCGGTCTGGCTCACTTCGGCGCGCGACATCTCGCCGGTGGGCGGCGGCATGGCGTTGGGCTGGCTGTTGACCGTGGTGGTCACCTCGCCCTTGGGCACCGGGTTGTTGGCGTTGTTGCGGTTGTGCGCGCGGGCCTCTGCCTTCACCGATTCACGCGACAGCGGCATCGAGTTGTCGGGCCGCTGCGGCGGATTGGCGACGCCGGCCGGCGTCATGGTGCTGGCTTCGCCGCCGACCGAGGGATCGGGCTGGGCGGGAATGGACGTGGTCTGCGCCATCGCGATGCCCGCCGCGCCCAGCAGCGCGGCGAGAACGGGGGCGTGGAAAGCTGTCTGGTGTCTCATGGGGTACTCCTTGTGGCTTGTTCCTTGAAAGGCGGGCTGCCTTTTTCCGAACCGTGAATTCACCGTAGAAGCCTCGAAATTCCGCCCGTGTGGGGGTGCGGCAGGCGTGCCTGTAGGAGCCGGCCGTCCGGGCACGAAGGCGGCGGCGGGATGGCGGCGGGAAGAAGTTGGCGCGTTCCTACAGTCAGCGAGGGCGCGGCCACGTACAACGTGCATGACGATGTCCTCCACGCCCATCATTCCCGACGCCACCATGCCTGATGCCGCCGACGCGGCCGATGTCGCCAATGGCCAGCCGGCAGCGCAGGTCACGCCGACTTCGCTCAAGGTCATGACGGTGAACACCCACAAGGGCTTCACCGCGCTCAACCGCAGGTTCATCCTTCCCGAGTTGCGCGACGCCGTGCGCACCGTGGGCGCCGACGTGGTGTTCCTGCAGGAGGTGCTGGGCACGCACTCGCGCCATTCGCGCCGGGTAAGCAACTGGCCCGAGGCGCCGCACTACGAGTTCCTGGCCGACACCATGTGGCCGCAGTTCGCCTACGGCCGCAACGCGGTGTATCCGAAGGGGCACCACGGCAATGCGGTGCTTTCCAAATTCCCCATCGTGCATTTCCGCAATCACGACGTGTCGGTCAGCGGCCCCGAGAAGCGCGGCCTGCTGCACTGCGTGCTGCGGCTGCCGGGCCGCGTGGTCGACGTGCACGTGATCTGCACCCACCTCGGCCTGGCCGAGGCGCACCGGCAGCAGCAGCTGGAGTTGCTGTGCCACATCGTGCGCGACGAGGTGCCCGCCGAGGCGCCGCTGATCGTGGCGGGCGACTTCAACGACTGGCGCGGCCGTGCGCACGACATCCTCGAAAAGGGCGCCTCGCTGCGCGAGGTGTTCGTGCACGCCACCGGCCGGGCGGCCCGGACCTTTCCGGCGCGCTTCCCGGTGCTCTCGCTGGACCGCATCTACGTGCGCAACGCCGGCGCGCATGCGCCGGTGGTGCTGCCACGCAGGCCGTGGTCGCATCTTTCGGACCACGCGCCGCTGGTGGCGGACATTGACCTGTGAGCACGCCGCCATGAGCGACAACAACGTCAACGACAACCACTGGATCGCCGGCAACCGCATCGGCCTGCTGGAGAACGGCGAGGAGTTCTTCCCGCGCGTGTTCGAAGCCATCCGCCGGGCGCGGCGCGAGGCGATCGTCGAGACCTTCATCCTGTTCGAGGACAAGGTCGGCCTGCAGCTGCATGCCGCCATGCGCGAGGCGGCGCTGCGCGGCGTGAAGGTCGACCTGATGATCGACGGCTTCGGCTCGCCCGATCTCTCGCGCGAATTCATCGAGGGACTGACCTCGGCCGGCGTGAAGGTGCGTGTGTTCGACCCGGGCCGCCGCTTCATGGGCCAGCGGCTCAACGTGTTCCGCCGCATGCACCGCAAGATCGTGGTGATCGACGGCGAGCGCGCATTCGTCGGCGGCATCAACTACTCGGCCGACCACCTGCTCGACTACGGCCCGATGGCCAAGCAGGACTACGCGGTGGAGCTCGAAGGCCCGATCGTGGGCGAGATCCACCAGTTCGTGCTGCGCGCGATCGCTCTCGGAGGCAAGGGCGCCGGCTGGTTCCGCCGCAGGCTGCGCCAGCTGCCCGATGCGAGGCATGCGCAGTCCGCCGGCACGGCCGACGCGATGTTCGTCACGCGCGACAACCGGCGCCACACCAACGACATCGAGCGGCAGTACCGCGCGGCGATCCGCGCCGCGCGCGAGCGCATCGTGATCGCCAACGCGTATTTCTTCCCGGGCTACCGGCTCATCAAGGAGCTGCGCCGCGCCGCGCGGCGCGGCGTGGACGTTCGGCTCATCCTGCAGGGCGAGCCCGACATGCCGATCGTGAAGACCGCGGCCAGCATGCTCTACCACCATCTGCTGCACGCGGGCGTGCGCATCTACGAGTACTGCGACCGCCCGCTGCACGGCAAGGTCGCGCTCATGGACAGCAGGTGGAGCACCGTGGGCTCCAGCAATCTCGATCCGCTGAGCCTCTCGCTCAACCTCGAGGCCAACGTGGTCGTGCGCGACGAGGCCTTCAACAACGTGCTGGCCGAGCGCATGGAGAGGTTGATGCAGCACAGCTGCAAGCAGGTGCAGGCGGCCGACCTCGCCAGCGAATGGAGCGGCTGGCGGCTGGTGCGCAGCTTCTTCGTGTTCCACATCCTGCGCTGGTACCCGGCCCTGCTGGGACGACTGCCGCGCCACGTGCCGCGCCTGACGCCGGCCGAAGCCACCGACCTCGCGAGCCGGCGCGACACCGGGCGCAGCAACCCGACGGGCGGCGCCACGCAGACGGAAGCGGCCTGAACGGCCCGGACCGCCCGAACCGCAACAGGAGCGCCTTCCGATGAGCACCCTGGCCCTTTCGCGCCACAGCTGGTGGCCCTGGGCCCGCCGCACGGCGGTGTGGGGCTTCTTCGCGCTGATCGCGTGGCTGCTGGTGCGGCAGGCGCTCGTCATCGACTGGGAGGACGTGCTCGACGCGATTCGCGTGCTGCCCGCGGTTTCCCTGCTCGCGGGGGGCGCCCTGGCGGCCTGCAGCTTCGCCCTCTACAGCACCTACGACCTGCTGGGCCGGCACATCACGCGGCACCGCCTGGGCACGGGCACGGTGATGGGCGTGACCTTCATCAGCTACGCCTTCAACCTCAACCTCGGCTCGCTGGTGGGCGGCGTGGCCTTCCGCTACCGGCTCTATTCGCGGCTGGGGCTTTCCAACGACACCATCACGCGCGTGCTCGGCTTCAGCATGCTGACCAACTGGCTGGGCTACCTCGTGGTGGCCGGCGCCGCCTTCTGCTTCTGGCCGATGACGCTGCCGCCCGAATGGAAGATCGGCAGCGAGGGCCTGCGCGTCCTCGGCGCGACGCTGCTGGTGGTCGCGCTGGCCTACCTGGTGATGTGCGCCCTGGCGCGCGGGCACGTGTGGCGCGTGCGCGGGTTCGGGCTCAAGGTGCCGGGGTTCGGCATGGCGCTGCTGCAGCTCGCGATGTCGTGCGCCAACTGGTCGCTGATCGGCGGCGTGATCTGGTTCCTGCTGCAGGGGCAGGTGGCCTATGCGCAGGTGCTCGCGGTGCTGCTCGTGGCGGCGGTGGCCGGCGTCCTCACGCACGTGCCGGCGGGACTCGGCGTGCTGGAGGCGGTGTTCGTCGCGCTGCTCTCGCACGAGGTGCCGCAGGCGCAGTTGCTCGGCGCGCTGCTGGCGTACAGGGGGCTCTACTACCTGCTGCCTCTGGCGGTGGCCGCGCTGGGCTACCTGCTCACCGAGGCGCGGGCCCGGCGGCTGCGCGCGCCCGCGCTGCGTGGCGGGCGCTAGCTAGAAGTGATACGTGTAGCGCAGCCGCACGAAATTCTCGCCCGGGTTGGGCTTCTTGATGCCGCCGTTGGAGAAGTGCTGCAGCCGCAGCGTCAGCTCGTGCGCGCCGTGCTCTCCGAAGCTGCGCCCGATGCCGATCACCTCGGTGAACTGGAAGGCGGTGCTGAAGCTGCGGTCGGGCGTCCTGTAGACGTGGTCCATCACGCTGCCGCCGACGCCGCCTTCGGCAAACCAGGGCGAGCCGCCGTGGTCGAAGCGGTAGCGCCAGGTGTAGATCGCACCGATCTGCGCGTAGTCGTGCGGACCGTTGCCCAGCGCCGGTGCATGCCAGTTGCTCAGGAACAGGTCCCAGTAGGTGGTGAGCGCGCCCTCCTGCACCGGCTGCCGCGGCGACCACGGGATGGTCATGCCCACCGTGGCCGAATTGGTGGCGCCTCTCTCCCCGTGCGGCGCACGGCCGCCTTCGACGTAGAAGCCGCGCTCCTTGTCCTCGAAGGCGTGGGCGCAGGTACCTGCCAGACCGAGAAGACCCGCGACCAGAGCGGTTGCGACGGCAGGCAGGCAGGTGTGAAATCTCATGATGTGGCGGGCGAATGCACTGGATGGAATCGAGAGGCCATCTTCAATCTCCGCCGCTGTTCGCACCTGCCCGGCACGTAATTTCCACATCGGAAAGTAGGACTCGATCAACAAAAATGCAGAACTGTTGTTCTTGTGCACCAACCGCTTCCGCCGGCTCACGCCTATAGTGCCCTCGGCCTCTTCCACGGCCCGTCCAACATGTCGTCGTCTTCTTCTTCAAGTCCAGTTGTCCGCCTCCAGGGCCCGCTCATGCAGCAGTGGTTCGACTTGGCGCTCAAGACCCACGAGATGCTGCTGTCCTCCGGCCTCGTGATCGGCATGCGCACCGAGCGCATGGCCCGCGCGGGGCTCGCGCCCAGCGCGGACGACCTTGCCGAGTTCCAGCTCATGGGACAGGAAAAGCTCGATGCCGCGAGCGAGTCGGGCTTCGCGATGGCCCGGCAGTGGCACAGCAGCCACTTCTCTCTGGCCAACCGGGTGCTGCAGCAATGGCTGCGGAGCACGACGGCCTTCTTCTCGCTCGCGGGCAGCGTCACGCCCGCGCAGGCGGCCGCGCACGGCGACGCCTTCGTGCAATCGGCGGCGGATACGGTCGATGCGGCGGGCGAGCTGCCCGAGATCGCGGCGCGCATCGCGCGCCAGGGCCTCACGCCCATCCACGCTGCCGCCACGTCGAACGCGCGCCGGCTGTCGGGGCTCGAAGAATCCTGAGCTTCAGGCCTTCGCCGGCACCAGCGTCAGCAGCGTGATCTCCGAAGGCGCGCCGAAGCGCTTGGGCGGGCCCCAGTAGCCGGTGCCCCGGCTCACGTAGACCCACATGTCGTGCAGGCGGTGCAGGCCGGCCGTGAAGGGCTGCTGCATCGGCACGAAAAGATTCCACGGAAAGAACTGGCCGCCGTGCGTGTGGCCCGACAGCTGCAGCTGGTAGCCGGCCGCAGCCGCCAGCGGCGCACTGCGCGGCTGGTGTGCCAGCAGCACGCGCGTGTGCACCAGCGGCGGCGCGTCGTGCAGCGCCAGGTGCGGGTCGCTGGCGTGCGCCGCGTCGAAATGTCCGGCGGTGAAGTCGGTCACGCCGGCCAGCACCAGCGCGCTTTCGAAGAGCTCTTCATCGGTCTGCGCGCCGCGCACGTTGCGCGTCTGCAGCACCACGTGCTCGTTGAGCAGCACCTTCAGGCCCAGCCGGCGCAGCTCGTCGATCCAGGCATGCGCGCCCGCGTAGTACTCGTGGTTGCCCGTGACCACGAAGGTGCCGTGCCGCGCGCGCAGCCCGGCCAGCGGCGCGATGTGCTCGCGCAGCTCGGGCACGCTGCCGTCGACCAGGTCGCCGGTGATCGCGATGGCGTCCGCGCCCAGGCGGTTCACCGCGTCGACGATGCGCTGGATGTAGCTGTTGCGGATCGTCGGCCCCACGTGGATGTCGCTGAGCTGCGCGATGCTGAAGCCCTCCAGCGCCTGCGGCAGGCCACGGATCGGCACCTCCACCCGCTTCACGCCGGCCGTGCGGCGCGCGTTCAGGAAGCCGACGGCCGAGGTGGCCGTGGCCATCGCCAGCACCGCCAGCGCGCTCCACGGCAGCAGCGTGGCCCATTGCACCTGCACGCCGCCGACGGCGCCCGCGAGCCAGGCCAGCAGCAGGCCGGCGTCGCGCACCAGCGTCAGCACGAACATCGAGGAGAACCAGCCCATGCTGATCAGGCCGGTCCACTTGAGCACGCTGCCGTTTCCGGAGCGCTCGCGGGTGCCGCGGCGCGACACGAAAGGCAGGGGAATCGTCGCCGCCGACACCGCCAGCGCGACCAGCGCCAGCGGCCACGCGGGCGTGAGCACGGCGAGCGCGGGCAGCAGGCGCAGCGCGATATAGACGTGCAACAGCGCGGTCAGTGCGCTCAGGGGACGGATCGGCATCGGGGCAAAGGGGGCGGGCGCGGCCCGGGACAGGCCATCTGCAAGGCGCATGCCGCGCATTCAAGACACCGCGAGGCGCATCGGTCGCTATTTTTTCTATAGCGTACGGCGCCCGGATAGCAAGCCTTGTGGCATGGCCCAACCCCGGATTGTGCGCCAGCCGGATGCAGGCCGGCGCTCACTTGCGTGGCTCTACTGCACCGTGCGCGTGCCGGCCGAGGCCATGTCGGTGCCGGCCGGCCAGACGAAGGTCGCCTTGGCCGGCGCGCCCTGCGGCACGCGCAGCTCCTGCTTGAGCACCTGGCTGCCGATGCGCGCCTCGACCGTGTAGTTGCCCGGGTCCAGCCGCGCCACCATGAAGGGGCCGCCCGACACCACGTTGTCGAGCAGCGCGGTGCCGCTGCCGTCGCGCACTGTCACGTGCACGTTGGCCGCGAAGTCGGCGCCCTTGTGGTCCTTGATCGCGAATTCGAAGGTGGCGGGCCAGCGCGGCGACACCGTCTCCATCAGCTGGGCCTCGTCGCTGCCGATGCCGCCGCTCATGTATTCGACGCCGTGCGACATGTAGATAGGCGGGTTCACCGTGGCCTGGGCCGACGTCACGGCGCCGAGCAGGACGGCGCCGCAGAACATCGCGGCCGCCAGCGGCCGCATTGCGCGCAGCGAGGATGGAAAACGGGGGGTCATGGTCAGAGTCCTTTCTTTCCTTGGTCGTCGTGGCGAGAAGCCACGCCGCCACTGTGCTGTGCGCGGCTTAGGAAAGTCTGACCTGTGGATGCCCGCGGCGGCGGGCGGGCGCTCGCTGGCTCAGCGCG
Source organism: Variovorax sp. 278MFTsu5.1 (assembly GCF_048305045.1). NCBI lineage: Bacteria > Pseudomonadati > Pseudomonadota > Betaproteobacteria > Burkholderiales > Comamonadaceae > Variovorax > Variovorax sp. 278MFTsu5.1. Next base: position 58,711 of record NZ_CP157622.1, on the reverse strand, counting down.
CCGTGGCGGACGACTGCGCGAGCGTCTGCGTCTGCGGCGGCATCACCGAGGCCATGTCGAAGTTCGACGGCCACACAAAGGAAGCGCGCGCCGGCACGCCAGCGATCACCACCAGCGTCTGCGTCAGCGTCAGGCCGCCGAGCGTCACGTTCACGTCGTAGGCGCCCGGATTCAGGCGCGCGAGCATGTAGGGGCTTTGCGATTCCACGCTCATCACCGTCTGGCCGGTGTATTTCTGGTGGATTTCCACCGCGGCCTTGGCCGGGAAGCCGGGTTTCAGCGCGCCCTTGCCGTCGCTGATGCCCAGCTCGATGGTCGCGGCCCAGCGCGGCGAGACCATTTCCATGAACGCGGCCTCGTCCCTGGCGGCGCCGCCGCACATGTATTCGATGCCCTGCGCCACCTGGATGGGCGGGTTGGTGAACGCATGGGCCGTGCTCACGGCCCCGAGGAGTGCTGCTGTGCCGCCCAATACCAGCGCGGCCAGGGGCCGGCGGAGACGCTTAGGGTTCATTGCTGTGTGGTCCTCGAACTTGCGTGACGTGAAATCCGTCGGGGATTTTGCTTAGCAAGAGTCGGGCTAGATATAGCGTTTACGAGGAACGATCTGCGGATCGGAACTGAATGCTATTGTTTTCATAGCTGATGACGGCCGTGTGACGTGGCCCCGCGCCACTTCTGCTCACAAACCTCACGGAAACCCTGATCCGCTCCATCGAGCGCATCCGGGAGTGCGTTCGGCAACAGTGCATGGCGAACGCCTACAGCGGTGCACGCCCGGGCGGGCTAAGAACGACGGCTGCAAACCGCAACGAAGGAGCTTTCAGCCATGTCTTGGGAATCGACGATCAACGAATTCAGGCGAGTGGACGCGCAGCGCGAGGACTACCCCGGCGAGCACCTGGTGGTGCTGGGCGTGGGCGTGCTGCTGCTGCTCGCCGCGGGCCGCAGCCGCTCGCTCGTGGCGCGCCTCGCGGCGGGCGCGGCGGGTGGCGCGCTGATCGGCCGCGCCGCCAGCGGCACCGGCGGCATCTCGAAGCTGACGCGGCAGCTGCAGCACACGCTCGAGAAGCAGTTCAACCTCGGCTGTCCCCGCAACGCCACAGGCCACGGCACCGACGTGAAGTGACATTCAGGGGCCGCCGGCACGCATGCCCACCGGCCCCCCGCTCACCCCGGCATGCCGCGCCGCCGCGGCGGCGACGCCATCGCCGGGCGCATCCATCGACAGCTTCGCCAGAAAAGCCGCCAGCACGTCGTTGGCGGCCGCCTGTGTCCGCGCGGGGCCGCGCGACCCGCCGATCAGCGCTGCGGCAGCGAAGCGCGCCGGCGCCGAAAGATACAGCGGCACGTCGGTGAAGCTGTAGTGGTTCGCCTCGGCGATCTGGTAGCGGTAGCCGCCTGCCCGCGCATGCCGCACAAGGGCGAGATTGCCGTCCAGGTAGTGCCGCGAATGCCGCGTCTCGCGGTGGTCGCTCTCCAGCAGGAGGAAGGGCACCGGCAGCGCGCCGGTGGCCGCGTGGCCGTACAGCGTGCCGTCGATGTTGGCGACGGCACGGATGCGCGCGTCCTCCATCGCCGCCTCCACCGCGCTGGCGCCACCGAAGGAATGGCCGATCGCCGCGATGCGCCGCGGATCGAGCCGCTGCGACAGGCGCGGGCCGAAGGCCCCGGGCTGACCGACGCGGCCGGCCACGAAGCGAAGGTCCGCCGCCCGCACAGCCTGCCTGGCGCCCATGTAGCGCAGGCGGTCGGGGTCGTCGGGCAGGAAGCGCACGACCGGCGTCGCGAGCCGGCCGTCGGCCAGCTCCACCACCGGCGCCTCGTAGGCATGGTCCAGCGCGAGCACCACGAAGCCGCGGCTGGCCAGGTCGGCAAGAAGGCCGGAATAGAAAGCGCGCGAGGCACCGTAACCCGGCGAGAACAGCACCACTGGCCAGCGCTCCCGCTGCGCCGCCACCGGCGCGTCGAGGCGCGCGTGGGTGTCGATGCGGTCGTAGCGCCGCATCACCAGTCCGGGTATCAGCGAGACGAAGTCCGGCAGCCTCTCGAGGCCGTCGATGTAGCGCGACGGCCCCGCGGCGCCCTCCCCGGCCGCCGCCGGATACCAGGCCTGCACCACCACGCTGCGCCGGTCGTCCGGGTCGGCGGTCGCGTCCTCGGCGCGCTCGCTGTCGACCCAGCGGAACACCTGGGTTCCGACCGCGTAAGGGCCGTGCGGCGCGGGCAGCTCCGGCACAGGCAGGAAGCTCCACGTCAGCAGCGCCGCCAGGGCCAGACCCGCCACGCCGCCACGGCCGAGCCAGGCGAGCGCGCGCGGCGGCAGCGGTGATGGTGCTGGCCGGCCGCGCCTCCAGCCCAGCGCCAGCAGCCCCGCCAGCAACGAATAGACGGGAAGGAACTGCCAGTAGAAGCCCTCGCGCCAGAGCTGGAAGGCACAGGCGGCCAGAAGCATCGCCGACATGCCGGAGACCACGCGCGCGCCCACCCGCCTCGTCGCCGCGGCGGCCAACGCAAGACCGACCGCGACCAGCACGATCGCGCCATCGAGCACCGACACGGCCTGGGCTCCCTCAGCCCGCGTACCTGGCCAGCATGCCCAGCTTCTCGGCCAGCCCGGCCTGGAAATGCTCGCGCTGCGAGGGCACCCACATCGGCGCGTCGAAGAAGGCGACGATGCGATGGCTCTCGATGCGGATCGTGCCCGCCAGCGGCTCGCGCACCGCGAAGCTGTCGCCCTGCACCTCGACCCGGAAGCCCAGCGCCTCGCCCTCCTTCAGCTGCGCCTTGAGCGCCTCGCGCAGCACCGCCGCCTGACCGGCATGCGCAACGACGATCTCCACCGGCCGCAAATCCGGCAGCGGCAGCAGCACCGGCGCGATGAGCTTCGACGGCCCGCCCGCACCCGGAAAGCGCAGCTTCGCCGCCGCGTCGAGCACCAGCGCGCGCGCCGCCGCGACATCGTCGTCCGCCTCGTAGCCGCTTTGCGCGGTGACGAAGTTGTCGGTCAGTACCTCCACCGACTCCACCCGGCCGTCCGCCGCCACCGCGAGGCGCAGGCTCGTCACGCCCTGCACTTCCTTGAACGGTTTCAGCGGCTGCGCGAGCGAGCGATGGAATCCGGCGATCACCTCGCGCGCGGCCGCCTCGTCCAGCGGCCCCGCAGTCACCACCGGCGAGGCGGCGCGCAGGTGCCCCACCAGCGCGATGCGCCCTTCCAGCGGGTCCATGCTGCCCTGGATGGTCGGCGTGCCGTGGACGACGCGGTCGTCGAACAGCAGCAGCTGGTTGAACCGCGCCGGCACCAGTTCGTACAGCACCTCGCCCTGCACGTGGTGCTTCCTGTAGCTGGGCACGCCGTCGCGCATCAGCAGCGTCTCGCCGCCGGCGAACTTGCGCGACTCCCACCGCGTGAGCGAGTAGACGAAGCCCAGCGTGCCGTTCTGGAAGTCGCTGTGCAGGCCCAGCGTGCAGCCGTTGACCATCAGGTGCAGGTTGGGCTCGCCCGTCGGCACCAGGCCGGCGTGCTCCATGCACCACTGCCGCAGGTGCCGGTCGAAGCGCCGCCACAGCGGCTGCGCAAACACCTGCTGCGGCGCCGTGCGCAGGTAGGTGTACATGCGCGGGTCGCAGAAGTACTGCCACTCGATGGCCTGCCGGTAGGCGTTGCCCACCTTTTCGTCGTAGGCCGCGCGCATCGCCTCGGCCTCCGGGAAGAAGTCGGCGGCGACGTGCTGGCGGCGGATCACGCGGCCACCTCGCGCATGTCGCCCAGCGCCACGCGCACCTGACGGTTGCCGCTGTAGGGCAGCCGCCCGTGGGCCATCAGCAGGTTGTTGACCAGCAGCACGTCGTGGGCCTCGGTGGGTATGCGGACCGAGCACTCCACCAGCACCCGGTCGATGGTGCGCACCCATTCGGCCGGAATGGGGCTGCCGTCGCCGAAGAACACGGTGCGCGGAAACTGGTCTCGGCGGAAGTGCCTGCCCAGCATCGCATCGACCTCGGCCGGCAGCGCGTCGGGGTGGTGCAGCAGGATCTGGTTGAACCACGCCTCGGTGCCGCGCTCGGGAATCCGCAGCACCGCATGGGTGCGGTACGACACGGTGAGGTCGTTCTCGGAGATCGCGTCGATCCCGTGCCCGCTGGCGCCGATCTTCTCGCGCAGCTCGCCCAGGCTTTCGACCTTGAAGAACTGCTGCCAGGAAGTGTCCAGCCCGCGGATGAAGCGGCGCCGGTACATCAGGCCCAGCTCGCGGAAGCGCTCGAGCATCTGCGCCGGCAGCCGCTCGATCACCTGGCGCCCGTCCGAGAGCGTCCACTCGCCGCCCTCGGAGGCCGGCTCCAGGCAGAAGAACAGCTGGCGCGAAGGCCAGCTGCGCGTGTGCGAGGCCTCGTTGTGGAAGCGGATCTCCAGGTGCTTCGGATACGGCGTGGCGAAATAGACGTTGTCGCCCGCGCTGGCCAGCGGCAGGTCGCCGTAATGGCGGTAGAGCGCGTCGCAGGCCGAGCCCGCGCAGTCCTCGAAGCCGGCGAGGCCGCCGACGTCGAAGCCTCGGAACAGCACGTGGCCGTCGCTCCACAGGGCCTCGTCGATGCGCTCGCGGTGCCGGCGGATCCAGGGCGCGAGCGGCTCGTGGGAAGGGGAAGTGATCTGCATGGGTTGTTTCACACCTTGGGTTCTTCGATCTCGTCAGGCCATGGCCACCAGGATGCGGCGTGGCCCCTCGAAGGGCAGCCGCCCGTGCGCGGCGAGGAGGTTGTCCACCACCAGCAGGTCGCCCTGGCGCCAGGCGAAGCTGCGGCGCTGCGCGCGCAGCACCTCGCGCACGCCGGCCAGCGTGTCGTTGTCGATGCGCCCGCCGTCGCCGTAGTACGCCGCCATCGGCAGCCCGGCCTCGATGCGCGCATCGACCCTGGCGCCCATCGGCGTGTTGGAGGCGTGGAACAGGTGCGCCTGGTTGAACCAGACGCGCTCGCCGCTCAGTGGATGCACGCGCGTGGCCGGCCGCCGCTCGTGGATGCGCAGGCCGCCGCCGGGCTGCCATTCGCAGCCGATGTCCATCTCGCGGCAATGCGCCTCGACCTGCCCGCGGTCGGCGGTCTCGAAGGCCTTGCTCCAGGCGTTGTAGGGCGCGTGCGCCGGCGCGAGGTTGCGCACGTACATCAGCCCGCGGCGCTCGAACTCCTCGACGATGGAAGCCGGCATCGCCTGCAGCACGCGCCGCGAGTCGGCCAGCGGCGTCTCGCCGCCGGCCTGCGGCGCGGTCGCGCAGAAGAAATACAGGCGCCCCGGCCAGCGCAGGCTGTACGACATCTCGTTGTGCAGCGGGATCTCCAGCTGCCTCGGGTACTCGGTCGAGGTGTAGACGCCCTCGTCCACCTTGCTGCGCGGCGAGGTGCCGCCCGCGTAGTCGCGCAGCTGCAGCGGCGCCATCGCCGCGACCGCGCGCCGGAAGTCCGCCGCCTCGCGCAGCGGAAAACCGCGAAACAGCAGCGCGCCGGCGCGCAGCAGCACCGGCTCCAGCCGCGGCATCGCCTCGCGGAACCAGCCTTGCGCATCGGCCGCGCTGCCGCCGGCCAGTTCCGCATCGGCGTGGATGCGATGCGGAAAACCGTCGCCGAAGTCCTCACCCTCGCCCTCGCCCGGGTCCGTTGCGGTCATCGCCACCCCGCTCATGGCCGCTGCCCCAGGTACCAATGGCGCCCGACGATGCCGATCACGCGATCGACGTGCGGCGGCCGAAGGATCGACAGGTGATCGCTGCCGGGCACATCGAAGCTGCGCAGCCGGGGCTCGTGGCGGCGCCAGGCATCGAGGCCGACGGCCTCCGTCCCGTCGCCTGAAACCGCGCGCAGCAGCAACGCCAGGCCGGTGAACTCGCTCTCGGGGCGGTAGCCGATCGCGCACTGGCGGCAGAACATCTCCAGCACCGGCGCGAAGTCCGCGCGCCGCGCGCTGGGCGGCAGGAGGCGGGCGCGCCGCATGGCCTCGAAGACCGATGCCGTCTGCTCGCCGGCCGGCAGCGCGGCCAGCGTGCCGGCGTCGAGCCCGTGCTCCTTTCCGCCCTGCAGCCGGATCAGCGCCAGGTACTCGCGCAGCGCGTGGGCGCGGTCGCCGAAACCTTCGGCGCGCGGCGCATCGGTGTCGACCAGCACCACCGGCGCGACCGTCGCACCGGCTCCGGCGAGTTGCCGCGCCGCCTCCAGCGCCACCCAGCCGCCGAAGGAATGGCCGATCAGGTGATAGGGCCCCTGCGGCTGCAGCGCGCGTATCGCATCCACATGCCGCCGCGCCGCCTCCTGCAGCGTCGGCGGCTCGCCCTCGCGACCCAGCAGCGCGGGCGCCTCCAGGCCGATGAAGCTTGCGTCGCCCGGGCTGCGCGACGCGAAGTCGAGGAAGGTGGTCGCGTTGGCCCCTGCACCCGGCAGGCAGAACACCTTGCGTGCCTGTGCGCCGCTGCCGCTCCTGATGGTCACCACCGCGCCGGCCGCCGGCTGGCGGCTGGCCATGGCCATGGCCGGCTTCGCCTGAGCGCCATCGAGCCGCGCGAGGAGCGAATCGATCGCCCCGCCGACGCGCGCCGCATGCCCGGCGTCCATCATGATGCTCCAGTGGTCGCCGCCGACGTGATGCACCTGCAGCCGGTTGCCCAGCACCGCGCTCCAGCCGTTGGCCGGATCGCCAGCGTCCCCGGGGAGTGCCGAGAACAGGTGCGCATCGACCTCCAGCGGCCGCGCGTGATAGCGGTGCGCCGCCGCGCGCAGATCGAACCACAGCCCCGCGCGCGCGTCGAACTCCGCCGGGCTCATGTCCTTCTTCAGCCACTCCTCGGCGCGCGCCAGCGCGATCGCGGCGGGCAGCCCGTCGGCGGCGAGGATGCGCTCGATCTCGCTCGCCTCCAGCTTGCGTCCGTAGTACTCGGCGAAGGCCACCAGCAGCAGCTTGCGGTCCTGCTCGCCCAGCTCGGACACACCGCGCTCGCCCTCGCCACGGTGCCAGCTGTCGATGAGGCCGAGAAACTCGACCCGCCCGCCCGCCGCGATCAGCTGCCGTGCGACCTCGAAGGCCAGCACGCCGCCGGCCGACCAGCCTGCGAGCCGGTAAGGCCCCTGCGGCAACGCCTCGCGGATCAGGTGCGCGTAGCCGGCGGCCAGGTCCTCGTAGCGGCTTTCGCCATGCACCGCCGCGCGGTCGGCGCGAATGCCGTAGAGGCCGATCTCCGGATCGACATGCCGCGCCAGCCGCTCGTACGACAGCACCTCGCCGCTGGGTTCGTGCACGAACACCAGCGCGCGCCGTGTGCCGCCGCCCTTGCGGATGGTCACCCACTGCGCGTTCGCACCCGCGTTCCCGTCCGCCACGTCCTCGCGCGGCTTGCCGATCAGCGCCGCCAGCGCGCCGAGCTGCTGCGCCAGCAGCACGTCCTGCAGCGCCACCTCGTAGCCCTTGCGCTTCAGCCCCTCGATGACCTGGAACACCATCAGCGAATAGCCTCCCAGGTCGAAGAAGTTGTCGTGGCGGCCGATGCGCTCGATGCCGAGCAACTCCGACCACAGCGCGGCGATGGCGCGCTCCGCCTCGCCCTGCGGCGGCTCGTAGCGGCCCAGCGCCAGGCCCTGCGCGTCGGGCGCGGGCAGCGCCTTGCGGTCGAGCTTGCCGTTGGGCGTGAGCGGCAGCGCGTCGAGGGTCACGAAGGCCGAGGGCAGCATGTATTCGGGCAGCTGCGCGGCGAGGCCCGCGCGCAGCAGTGCCGGATCGGGCGCTTCCGCACCGGCCACCACATACGCGACAAGCCGCCTGTCGCCGGGAACGTCCTCGCGCGCGACCACCGCCGCATCGCGCACGCCTGGCAGCCGTGTCAGCCGCGCCTCGATCTCGCCGGGCTCGATGCGGAAGCCGCGCAGCTTGATCTGCTGGTCGTTGCGGCCCAGGTATTCGAGCGTGCCGTCATCGCGCCAGCGGCCGAGGTCGCCGGTGCGGTACATGCGCGCCGGCGCATCTTCGGCAACGAAGGGGTCGCGCAGGAATCGCCGGGCCGTGAGCTCGGGCCGGCCCAGGTAGCCGCGCGCGACACCGGCTCCGCCGATGTGGATCTCTCCGGCCACGCCCACCGGCACCGGGTGTCCCGCCGCGTCGAGCACGTAGATGCGCGCGCCCGGCATCACCTGCCCGATGTGCGGGCGCCGCCCGTCGATCACGCCGCAGCTCGCGTCCACGCTGCACTCGGTGGGCCCGTACATGTTGAAGAAAAGCCGCCCTTCGACGGCGGCCAGCGTGCCCCAGGTGGCCGCATCGATCGCCTCGCCGCCGAGCAGCAGCTTTCGCAGACTCGGTGCGCGGCCTTGCAGGAGGCCCGCGCCCTGCAGCAGCCGCAGGTGCGAGGGCGTGCACTCCATCGCCTCGATGCGATGGGTTTCGAGAAAGCCGAGCAGCTCGTGCGCGCCGAGCCGGTCCGTTTCGGGCAGCAGGAACACGCTGCGGCCGAAAGCCAGCTGGCCCCATGCCTTCACCGCCATGTCGAAACCGAAGGAGGAGTTCCACGCCACGCGCCGGCAATCGGGCGCCGTGCCGTGCGCGCAGGCCTCCATAGCCCGCAGGAAGAAGGCCACGTTGCGGTGCTCCACCATCACGCCCTTGGGCTCGCCGGTCGAGCCGGAGGTGTAGATCACGTAGGCCAGGTGCGAGGGCGTGAGGTCGACTGCGGCCGGGTCCGGGTTGGCGGACGGCGCCGAGGCCCACTTGGGCAGTTCGGCATCGAGCAGCACGCGCGCGCATCGTTGCGGCGCCTGCAGCCGTGCGTCGAGGCGCCGCTGCGTCAGCAGCACGGCCGCGCCGCTGTCTTCCAGCATCTGCGCGAGGCGCTCGTCCGGATGCACCGGGTCGAGCGGCACGTACGCGCCGCCGGCCTTGAGCGTGGCCAGCATCGCCACCACCAGTTCGAGGCTGCGTTCGGCGCAGATCGCCACGCGGTCGTCGGGCTTCACGCCGAGCGCGCGCAGATGGTGGGCGAGCCGGTTGGCGCGCGCGTTGAGCTCGCCATAACCCAGGCTTTCGCCCGCGTATTCGATCGCCTGCGCGTCGGGCTGGCGCGCCGCCTGCTGCTCGATGAGCGCATGCACCAGCACCGGTTCGGCCACCGCGGCATGGCTTTCGTTGAAGCCTTCCACGATCGCCGCGCGCTCGTCGGCATCCAGCAGGTCGATGCGGTCGACCGGCTGGCCGTCGTCGGCGACCATGGCGCGCAGCACCGCCTCCAGGCAACGCCAGTGGCGGCGCACCGTGGCCTCGTCGAACAGCGCGCTGGCGTAGTTGAGCTGGCCGGCGATGCCTTCGCCGTTCTCGCGCAGCTCCAGCGACAGCTCGAACTGCGCGCTGTCGGCGCCGCCGCCCAGGCTCTGCGCCTGCAGGCCGGGCAGCTCGAGCGCGGCCCCGGGCGTGTTGTGCCACGACAGCATCACCTGGAACACCGGGTGATGGGCCAGCGAGCGCGGCGGGTTCAGCGCCTCCACCAGCCGCTCGAAGGGCACGTCCTGCAGGCTCTGCGCCAGCACCGCCGTCTGCCGCGCCTGCGCCAGCAGCGCGCCCACGCTCGGGCCGCCCGAGATGTCGATCTTCAGCGCCTGCGTGTTGACGAAGAAGCCGATCAGCGGTTCCACCTCCACCCGGTTGCGCCCGGCGTGCGAACTGCCGATCACCACCTGCTCCTGCCCGGCGAGCCTGCCCAGCACCACAGCCCATGCCGCGAGCAGCGTCATGTAGAGCGTGGTGCCGTGGCGCTGGCCCAGCGCGCGCAGGCCCTGGCCGAGCGCCGCGTCGAGCTCGACCGCGATGTTGGCGCCGCGGTAGTCCTGCACCGGCGGGCGCGGCCGGTCGGTCGGCAGGTCGAGCAACGCCGGCGCGCCGCGCAGCTGCCGCACCCATTGCTGCAGCTGCTGTTGCAGCAGCGGCCCCTGCAACCACTGGCGCTGCCACATGCCGAAATCGGCGTACTGGATGGCCAGCGGCGGCAGCGGATCGGGGCGGCCTTCGCGGAAGGCGCCGTACAGGGCCGAGAACTCCTTCGCCAGCACCCCGCCAGACCAGCCGTCGGACACGATGTGGTGCATGGTCACCAGCAGCGCGTGGTCGTCGGGGCCGAGCGCGAGCAGCCGGCCGCGGATCAGCGGGCCCAGCGCCAGGTCGAAGGGCCGCAGCGCCTCCTCTCGCACGATGCGTTCCAGCGCCTCGTCGTCGATGCCGCGCCGGTCTTCATGCAGAAGCGCGAAGCCGCGCGGCGCGTCGATGACCTGCCGCGCCTCGCCCGCCATGCCCACGAAGCGGGTGCGCAGCACCTCGTGGCGCTCGACGATGCGGTCGAAGGCGGCCTGCAGCGCCGCCCTGTCCAGCGGGCCGCGCAGCCGCACCGCGTCGGGCACGTGATAGGCCTTGCTCGCCTCGGGATCGACCCGCGCGATGAACCACAGCCGCTGCTGCGCGAAGGACATCGGCAGCGGCGCCGAGCGGTCGGCGCGCGTGATCGCGCCCAGCGTGTTCTGGCTTGCCTCGGCCACCTCCCGCGCCAGGTCGGCGAGCCGCGGGTGGGTGAACAGCACCGGCAGCGGCAGCTCCACCCCGAGCCGCTCGCGCAGCTGCGAGACCAGCCGCACGGCGAGCAGCGAATGGCCGCCGAGCTCGAAGAAGTCGTCGTCACGCCCCACGCGCTCCATGCCGAGCAGCTCGCACCAGATGCGCGCCAGGGTGTTCTCGATCTCGCCCGTCGTCGCCTCGTAGCTGCGGTGGGCGAAGGCCAGGCTCTCCGGCGCCGGCAGCGCCTTGCGGTCGAGCTTGCCGTTGGGAGTGAGCGGCAGGGCGGCGAGCGGCACGAAGGCGCCGGGCAGCATGTGCTCGGGCAGGCGCGCGGCCAGTTGCCGGCGCAGTTCGGCGGGGTCGATGGGATCGAGGGGGTCTTCGGTCGGCGCGCCGTCCGCGACGACGATGTAGGCGACCAGGCGTTTCTCGCCGGGCACATCCTCGCGCGCGACCACGGCCGCCTCGCGCACGCCGGGCAGCTCGCCCAGGCGCGCCTCGATCTCGCCCGGCTCCACGCGGTGGCCGCGGATCTTGAGCTGGAAGTCGTTGCGCCCGAGGTATTCGATCGTGCCGTCCTCGCGCCAGCGGCCCAGGTCGCCGCTGCGGTACATGCGCGCGCCTTCGGCGTCCGGGAACGGATCGCGCAGGAAGCGCTCGGCGCCAGGCGCGGGCTGGTTCAGGTAGCCGCGCGCCACCTGCGCGCCGGCGATGTGGATTTCACCCGCCACGCCGCGCGGCACCGGCCGGCCCAGCGCGTCGAGCAGGTACAGCCGGCAGTTGTCGACCGGCGTGCCGATGGGCGGCAGGTCGTCCCAGTCCCGGGCCGGGCCCGCCAGCGTGTGGGTCGTGACCACGTGGCTTTCGGTCGGGCCGTAGTGGTTGTGCAGCCGCGCCGCGCCGCCGCCGTCGAACAGCCGCCGTATCGCCGGCGTGATGCGCAGCTGCTCGCCCGCGACGATCAGGTCGCGCAGCGCCGGCGGCAGCGCTTCCCCCTGCTGCGACCACAGCTCGCCCAGCGCATGGAGCGCGATGCAGGGCAAAAAGAGCCGCTCGATCCCCTGCCCGGCCAGCCAGCCGGCCAGCGCGGGCAGGTCGCGGCGCAGCTCCTCGGGCACCGGCACCAGCGTGCCGCCCGTGGCCAGCGTCGAGAAGATTTCCTGGAACGCGACGTCGAAGCCCGGCGCCGCGAACTGCAGGGTGCGCGCCGCGTCCGGCAGCTGCTCGCGCTGCCAGGCCAGCAGGTTGGCCAGCGCACGGTGCGGCATCGCCACGCCCTTGGGCACGCCGGTGGAGCCGGAGGTGTAGATCACATACGCCAGGTGGTCGCCGCGCAGGCCCATCGCATGCGCGTCGGGACGCGGCGCGGCGGCCTGCGCCCATGGCGCCCCGGCGATGTCGTCGAGCAGCACGGGTTCGCAGGCCGGCGCAGCGGCGAGGCGGTGCAACAGCCGCTGCTGCGTGAGCAGCACGCGCGGCGCGCAGTCGGCGAGCATGTGCGCCAGGCGCCCGTCGGGCAGCGTGGGGTCCAGCGGCACGTAGGCGCCGCCGGCCTTGAGCGTGGCCACGATGGCGATCGCCGCCGCCGCGCCGCCGTCCAGGCAGATCGCCACGCGCTGGTCGGGCACCACGCCCAGCGTGCGCAGATGCCGGGCCAGCTGGTTCGCCCGCGCTTCGAGCTCGCCATAGGTCAGCCGCCCGGTGGCGGATTCCAGCGCCGGTGTGGACGGATCGCCGTCGGCCCGGCGCTCGAACAGCGCGTGCACCAGTTCGCCTTCGGCAGCGTGGTCGCGGCGTGTGCCGTTGAAGCCGCGCAGCACCTGTTCGAGCTCGGCCGGCGGCAGGGTCTCGATGCGGTGCATCGGCGTGTCGGGTGCCCGGTCGAGCGCGCGCACCAGGTTGCCGAGGGTTTCGCGCATCCAGCCGGCGATGCGCGCGGCGTCCACGCGCTCGACGATCTCGGCGGTGATGGAAAAGTCCTCGCCATGGTCATCCACGTGCAGCACGAAGGGGTAGTTGGTGCGGTCGCGGCTTTCCAGGTGATGGATGCCGGCGATGCCCTGCTCGCCTTGCGCCGCTTGTTCGCGGCTGTGGCGGTAGTTCAGCAGCGCCGAGAACAGCGGCGTGTTCGCGGGCAGGCCGCTGCAGCGCTGCGCGAGCGTCAGCGATGCGTGCTCGTGGCGCAGCAGTTCGGCAAGAGCCGCGGCAGTTTCGTCCAGCGCCTCGCCCGCGCCGCGCCCATCCAGCCGCACGCGCAGCGGCAGCGTGTTGATGAACATGCCCATGGCGCGGTCGGCACCCGCGCCGCCCTGCAGGCGGCCCAGCAGCACGGTGCCGAACACCACGTCGCCGCCGCCGTTTCCGCTGCATCGCGCGAGCAGCTGCGCCCAGGCCAGGTGGAACACGCTGGCCGCGCTGGTGCCGCGCGCCCGCGCCGCGCGGCGCAGGTCCGCGCACAGCGCGGGTTCCAGCCGCAGCCTCGCCTGCACCGTGTCGCTGCCATTGCCCTGCACGTCGAGCAGGTCGAAGGGCGCGGTCGGCTGCTCCACGTCGCCCAGCATCGCGCGGAAGAACTGCTCGTGCTCCGCCTCGCGTGCGCCCAGCCGCGCCTGCGCGACGAAGTTTCGGAAAGGCACGGGCGGCGGCAGTTCCTCGCGGCGTCCCTGCATCACCAGGCCGACTTCCTGCGCCAGCAGCTCCAGCGTGACGTGGTCCATCGCGAGGTGGTGATGCAGCATCTGCAGCAGCCAGCGTCCGCGAGGTGCGTCGAACGCCGCGAAGCCGCGCATCATCGGCGCGCGCCGCACGTCGAGGCGGCAGCGCGCCGGGTCGGCATGGGCCTGCAGCCGCGCCTGCACATCGCTCTCGCTGCCGCCGTCACCGGCTTCCAGCATTTCGATTTCCAGCCGGGCCCGCCGCCACACCACCTGCACCGGCTCGGGCAAGCCATCCCATTGCACCGCGGTGCGCAGCACGTCGTGGCGCGCGATGGTTTCGTCCATCGCGGCGACGAAGCCGTCCAGCAGCTCGCGGCTGTCGAAGGCCATCAGCAGCCGGGTCAGGTAGGCGTCGCCCTGTTGCTGCAGCAGGTGATGGAACAGGATGCCCTCCTGCAGCGGCGCGAGCGGATAGATGTCCTGCACGTTGCCCGCGCCGCCCGGCGTGGCGGCCACGATGCGGTCGATCTGCGCCTGCTCCAGCCGCACCAGCGGCAGCATGAGGGGCGTGATGCGGGGTGTGGTGCGGGGTGTGGTGCGGGGCTCGTGCGGCTGCTGTTCCCGCGCAACGGCGTCGCCCTTCGCGGCAGCCCAGCTCAGCAGCGCCTGCTTGTGCAGTTTCAGCGAGGCCATCACGCCCGGCGTCAGCACGCCGCGCGGCGCCTTGAGCACCAGCTCGCCCTGCTCGATGCGCGCCAGGACCCGGCGCTGCTCGAGCAGGCCGATCAGCGCCGGCGCGTCCATGGATTGCGTGTTCGCTGCTTCCAGATTCACAGTCTGAACTCCTCGGTTTCCGATTCGGTGTCACACCCGGCTTCCGCTTCGGGCTCGTGGTGGGCGAAATGCGCCGGAATGGCGTTGTGCGGTACCTGCACCTCGTGCGCGCCCGGCGCGGTGCGCACGGCCGCAGCCATCGCGGCCAGCCCCGGCCGGTCGAAGACCGCGCGCACGTCGATACCCCAGCCGCGTCCGCGCAACTGCTCCAGCATCTGCACCGCCAGCAGCGAATGCCCGCCGAGCGCGAAGAAGCTGTCGTGGCGGCCGATGCGCTCCACCCCGAGCAGCCGCGCCCAGATCGACGCCAGCGCTTCCTCGACCTCGCCCTGCGGCGGCTCGAAGGCGCGGCGGCCGAAGGCCTCGTCGCCGGGCGCGGGCAACGCCTTGCGGTCCAGCTTGCCGTTGGCGCCCAGCGGCAGCGCGGCGAGGCGCACGTAGGCGGCGGGCAGCATGTGTTCGGGCAGGTGCTCGGCGAGCCGGCCGCGCAACCGGGCGGGCTCCGGCGCGTCGCCGGACGAGCCCGGCACCACGTAGGCCACCAGCGCCGGTGTGCCGGAACGGTCCTCGCGCGCCAGCACCACGGCATCGGCGATGCCATCGACGGCGCGCAGCCGCGCCTCGATCTCGCCCGGCTCGATGCGCTGCCCGCGCAACTTGACCTGGAAGTCGGTGCGGCCCAGGTACTCGATGGCGCCGTCGGCGCGCCAGCGGCCGAGGTCGCCGGTGCGGTAGAGCCGGCCGTTCCCGCCGAAGGGGTCGGCGATGAAGCGCTGCGCCGTCAGCTCCGGCTGGCCCAGGTAGCCGCGCGCCACCTGCACGCCGCCGATGTAGAGCTCGCCCGCGACGCCGGTCGGCACCGGGCGCAGCGCGCCGTCGAGCAGATAGAGCCGGGTGTTGGCGACCGGCCTGCCGATGGGCACGCCGTCGCCGTCGCCATCGCCATCGCCGCAGGTCCAGGCGCTCACGTCCACCGCCGCTTCGGTCGGCCCGTACAGGTTGTGCAGGCGCGCATGCGGCAGGCGCTCGCGGCAGCGGCGCGCAAGGCCGGCGGAAAGCGCCTCGCCGCTGCAGACCACGCGCCGCAGGCCGGCGCAGGCGGCTGCGCCATCGGCATCGCCGTCGAGCCGCGCCAGGAAAAGCCGCAGCATCGAAGGCACGAAGTGCAGCGTCGTCACCCCGCTCTCGCGGATCAGTTCGCACAGATAGGCGGGGTCCTTGTGCCCGTCGGGGCGCGCCAGCACCAGCCGCGCGCCCGCCATCAGCGGCCAGAAGAACTCCCACACCGACACGTCGAAGCCCAGCGGCGTCTTCTGCAGCACCACGTCGTCGGGTGTCAGCGCGTAGGCCTGCTGCATCCAGTGCAGGCGGTTGACGATGCCCCGGTGCTCGTTCATCACGCCCTTGGGGCGGCCGGTGGAGCCGGAGGTGTAGATCACATAGGCCAGGTGGCTTTCGCGGACTTCGGGGCCGCGTTCGTCCGGTTCGGTGGGCGCATCCGTGAGGGCGCAGCGATCCAGCGCGAGCGTAGGCACCATCGTCGGCAGGTCCGCCGCGAGCCCGGCGTCGGCCAGCACCGCCACCGGGCCGGCCTCGTCGATCATTTCCCGCAGCCGCTGCGGCGGATGCGAGGGGTCGAGCGGCAGGTACGCGCCGCCGGCCTTCAGCACCGCGAGCAGCGCCACCACCAGCATCTCGCTGCGCTGCATGAAGATGCCCACGCGCGCGTCGGGCGCCACGCCGAGCGCGCGCAACCGCCGCGCCAGCCGGTTCGCGTGCGCGTCGAGGCCGGCATAGCTGAGACTGCGGCCTTCGAACACCACGGCGGTCGCGTGGGGGCGTTGCGCGGCCTGGCGCTCGAAGAGCTGGTGCAGGAGCAGGCCGCGCGGATAGTCGGCGGCGGTGGCATTGAAGCCGCTCAGCACCCGCAGGCGCTCGCTTTCCGGCAGCACCTCGATGCGGTGAAGCGGCCGACCGGGCTCGGCCTCCAGCGCATCTGCGAGCGAACGCAGGGCCTGCTCGACGAAGCCGCGGATGCGCCGAGCATCGATGCGGCGGTCGATCTCGGCGGTGATGCCGAAGCCGTCGCCATGGTCGTCCACGTGCAGCACGAAGGCATAGTTGGTGCGGTCGTGCCCGCCCAGCGATTCGATGCCCGCCATGCTCGCGGCACCCGCGCTACCTTCGCGATGGCTGTGGCGGTAGTTGAGCAGGCTGGTGAAGAGCGGCGCCTCGGCCGGCAGCCCGCTGCAGCGCCGCGCCAGGCTCAGCGAGGCGTGCTCGTGGCGCATCAGCTGCGCGAGATCGGCGTGCACGCGGCGCAGCGCCGTTTCGGCGCCGTCGTCGATGCGCACGCGCAGCGGCAGCGTGTTGAGGAACATGCCCATCGCGCGCGTCGCCTCGGCGCCCGCCTGCAGCCGGCCGAAGAGCACCGTGCCGAAGACCACGTCGCGGCTTGCGCCGCAGCAGCGCGCCAGCACCAGCGCCCAGGCCAGGTGGAACACGCTGGCCGCGCCCACCCCGTGCAGCCGCGCCTGTTCGCGCAGGCGCCGCGCGAGCCCGGGCTCCAGTTCGCCGCGCGACTGCAGCACGCCGCTGCCGTCGCCGCGCACCTCGTCCAGCCCGAAGGGCACGGTGGCCTGCTCCACGTCGCCTAGCACGCGGCGGAAATAGGCCTCATGCCCCGCTTCCGACCCGCCGCGGCGCGCCTGCGCCACGAAGCGCCGGAACGGCACCGGCGCTGGCAATTCATCGCGCCGGCCCTGCAGGATCAGCATGACCTCGTGCACCAGCAGCTGCGAGGCCGTGTGGTCGAGGATCAGGTGGTGGTGCAGCAGCTGCAGCAGCCAGCGCCCGCTGCCCTCTTCCCCGATGGCATGGCCGCGCAGCATCGGCGCGCGGCGCACGTCGAGGCGGCAGCTGCGTGGGTCGGCCAGCGCGCGCAGCCGCTGCAGTGCTTCTTCTGCGGGCGCGGCGGCCAGCATCGCGATCTCCAGGTCCGCCTCGTGCTGCACAACCTGCACCGGCTGCTCCAGCTCCTGCCAGTGCACGCTGGTGCGCAGGATGTCGTGGCGTGCGATCACCTCGCGCAGCGCCTGCACGAAACCCTCCAGCCGTTCGCGGCTGTCGAAGCGCAGCAGGGTCGGCATCACGTAGGCGTCGCCTCCATCCTCGCTCTCGCGATGAAGGCGGTGATGGAACAGGATGCCCTCCTGCAGCGGCGCGAGCGGATAGATGTCCTGCACGTTGCGCCGGCCGCCGGGCACCTTCGCCGCGAGGCGGTCGATGGCGTCCTGCTCCAGCGCCGGCAGCGCATCGGCACCCTGGCCCTCGCGCAGCAGCGCGATCAGCTCGGCCTTGCGCTCGCGCAGTGCCCGCACGAGCGCCGGGTCGGCCAGCAGCCGCGCATCGCCCTGCAGCGCGAGCCGCTCGCCGTCCAGCCGCAGCGCGAGGCCGCGCGAGGCCAGCGCCTCGAGCAGCTGCAAGGGCGTCGCGTCGAAGTTGCTCACAGGACGATCTCCTCCAGCTGCACGGTGGCCGCCGCGAGCTCGGCCAGCGTCGCCGCGTTGAACACCATCTGCACGTCGACCTGCAGCTGCTGCTCGCCCATGGCGTGGATCAGCTGTATCGCGAGCGCCGAATGCCCGCCGAGCTCGAAGAAGTTGTCGTGACGGCCGACCTGCGCCACGCCGAGCAGTTCGCCCCAGAGGGCGGCCAGCCGGGCCTCGATGTCGGTCCGCGGCGCGGCGTAGGTGCGGCGGGCGAGGCCGCTGTCGCCGGGTGGCGGCAGCGCCATGCGGTCGAGCTTGCCGTTGGCGTTGAGCGGCCAGGCCGCGAGCACCACGCACGCGGCGGGCAGCATGTAGTCGGGCAGCTGCGCGCCGAGCTGCGCGCGCAGCGTGGAAGGCTCCGGCGCCGCGCCCTGCTGCGCGAGCAGGTAGGCGACCAGGCGGGGCTCGCCGGGCTGGCTGCCATCGGCCACCACGATGGCCTCGCGCACGCCTTCCAGCTGCGCGAGCCTGGTCTCGATCTCGCCCAGCTCGATGCGGTAGCCGCGGATCTTCACCTGATGGTCGTTGCGGCCCAGGTACTCGATGCTGCCGTCGGCGCGCCAGCGGCCGAGGTCGCCGGTCCTGTACATGCGCGCGCCGGCTTCGGCCGCGAAGGGATCGGGCAGGAAGCGCCCGGCGGTGAGCGCAGGCTGCCCCAGGTAGCCCCGCGCGACGCCGGCGCCGCCGATGTGGATCTCGCCGGCAACGCCGATGGGCACCGGCTCGCCATGCGCGTCGAGCAGGTAGATACGCGCGCCCGGCATCGGCCGGCCGATGTTCGGCACCGCGCCCGCGACGGGGCCGCAGGTGGCGTCCACGCTGCATTCGGTCGGGCCGTACATGTTGTGGAACCGGAGTTCCGTGCCGTTCTCCGCGATGCCCTGCCAGGTGTCGGCGTCGAGCGCCTCGCCGCCCAGCAGCAGCTTTCGAAGCGAGGTGCCGCGCCGCTGCGGAAAGCCGGCCGCGCGCAGCATGCGCAGATGCGAGGGCGTGCACTCCATCGCCTCGATGGCATGGCGCTCCAGGAAGTCGAGCAGCGCTTGCGCATCGAGGCGTGTGCGCTCCGGCAGCAGGAACACGCTGCGGCCGAAGGCGAGCTGGCCCCATGCCTTCACCGCCATGTCGAAGCCGAAGGAGGAGTTCCAGGCCACGCGGCTGCAGTCCGGCGCCGGGCCATGGATGCGCCGCTCCATTCCGCGCAGGAAGTTCAGCACGTTGCGGTGTTCGACCATCACGCCCTTGGGCACGCCGGTCGAGCCCGAGGTGTAGATCACGTAGGCCAGGTGCGCGGGGGTCAGCCCCACGGCTTCGGGGTCGGGGTCGTGCGAGGGCGCACCGGCCCATGGTGGCGGCGAATCGCCGTCCAGCACCAGCACCACGCATCCTTCGGGCACCGCGAGGCGCTCCAGCAGGCGGGCCTGCGTCAGCACCGCCACCGGGGCGCTGTCGCCCAGCATGTGGGCGAGGCGGTCGTCGGGGTGCACCGGGTCCAGCGGCACGCAGGCGCCGCCGGCCTTGAGCGTGGCCATGAGCGCCACGCCGAGGTCCACGCTGCGTTCCAGGCACAGCGCGACGCGGTCGTCGGGGCGCAGGCCCAGGCCGCGCAGGTGATGCGCGATGCGGTTGGCGCGGGCGTTGAGCCCCGCGTAGTCCAGCGATTCGCCCTCGCAGGCCAGTGCCAGCGTCCCCGGCCGTCTTGCGGCCTGCGCCTCGAAAAGGCGGTGCAGCAGGCCATTGCCCCCGCCGGCCTCGCCGCCGTCGTTGAAGCCGCGCAGCACCAGCTCGCGCTCGCGTGGCGCCATCAGCGCGATGCGGTCCACCGGCGCGGCGGCATCGGCCGCCATGCCGCGCAGCATTGCCACCAGTGCGTGCCAGTGGCGCCGCACCGTGGCCTCGTCGTAGAGGGCGGTGGCGTAGTTGAACTGGCCCGCGATGCGCTCGCCGGCCGGCTCCAGGTCCAGCGAGAGATCGAACTGCGCGCTGCCCGCGTGGCTGGCGAGGTTGTCGAAGGCAAGTCCTTCCAGCTCCAGCCGGGCCGGCGGCGTGTTCTGCCATGCCAGCCGGACCTGGTAGACCGGGTTGAAGGCGCTGGAGCGCGGCGGGTTCAGCGCTTCCACCACCTGCTCGAAAGGCACGTCGCGGTGCTGCTGCGCTTCGAGCGCCACCTGCCGCGCCTGCTTCAGGAGGCCTTCGGCGTCCAGGCCCTCGCCGATGTCGAAGCGCAGAGCCTGCGCGTTGACGAAGAAGCCGATCAGCGGCTCGAGCTCGGCCCGGTCGCGCCCGGCGACGGCGCTGCCGAGCACCACGCGCGTCTGGCCGCTCAGGCGCGCGAGCACCGCCGCCCATGCCCCGAGCACCACCATGTAGACGGTGACGCCATGGCGCCGCGCCAGCGCGCCGAGCTCGCGCGTCAACGCCTCGTCGATGCCGACTTCGATGCTGGCGCCGCGATAGTCCTGCTGCGGCGGGCGAGGCCTGTCGGTGGCCAGGCCGATCAGCGGCGGCGCGTCGCGCAGCCGCTCCACCCAGTAGCCCAGCCGCGCCTGCGCGCCCTCGCCCTGCAGGCGCCGCCGCTGCCACGCGACGTAGTCGCCGTACTGCACCGGCAGCGCCGGCAGCGGGTCGGGCTCGCCGCGGCCGAAGGCCGCGTACAGCGCAGAGAACTCGTGCGCCAGCACCGCCAGCGACCAGCCGTCGCACACGATGTGGTGCATCGTGAGCAGCAGCACATGCTCGTCGGCCGCGAGGCGCAGCAGGCGCACGCGCAGCGGCGGCTCGCGCTCCAGGTCGAAGGGCGCGGCGGCCTCGGCCTGGCACAGCGCGCGCAGGGTGCTGCGGCCGAGCTCGTCGGGTCCGCTGAAGAGGCCGTCGATTTCCTGCAGCTCCAGCGCGACGCCCTGCGCCGCCTCGATGCGCTGGCGCGGCTGGCCGTCGACCATGACGAAGCGCGCGCGCAGCGACTCGTGCCGCGCGACGATCCGCTCGAGCGCGCGCTGCAGCGCGACGCGGTCGAGCGCACCGCGCAGGCGCAGGGCGGCGGGCAGGTGGTAGGCCGCGCCGGCCTGTGCGTCGATGCGCGTCACGTACCAAAGGCGCTGCTGAGAGTGCGACAGCGGCCACGTGCCGCGATCCAGCGCTGCCCGATCCGCCGCGACGATCGGGTCTGCCGCGCCGGGCGCCTCGCGCGCTATCTCCTGCGCGAGCTGCGCCAGCCGGGGCCGCGCGAACACCGTCGTCAGCGCCAGCTCGACGCCGAAGCGCTGGCGCAGCTGCGAGATCATGCGCACGGCCAGCAGCGAATGGCCGCCCAGCTCGAAGAAGCCGTCGTCGCGGCCGACGCGCTCGACGCCGAGCAGCGATTCCCATGTCTGTGCCAGCGCCCGTTCGTGCTCGCCCTCGGGCGCCCGGTAGCCGCGCCGCGCATGGGCTTCGTCGTCCGGCGCGGGCAGCGCGGCGCGGTCGAGCTTGCCGTTGGCGTTGAGCGGCAATGCATCGAGCGGCACGAAGGCGGCCGGCAGCATGTGCTCGGGCAGGCGCACGGCCAGGCGTGCGCGCAGTTGCGCCGGTTCGGGCGGCGGGCTGGTCGGGTCGGCGGCCACCACGTAGGCCAGCAGGCGCCTGTCTTCGTCCTGCCCTTCGCTGGCGATCACCGCCGCTTCGCGGATGCCGCCCAGGCGCATCAGCTCGGCTTCGATCTCGCCCGGCTCGATGCGGAAGCCGCGGATCTTCAGCTGCCGGTCGTCGCGGCCCAGGAATTCGATGGAACCGTCGGCGCGCCAGCGGCCGAGGTCGCCGCTGCGGTACATGCGCGGCCGCGATGCATCGGCGGGAGCGGTCACGAACGGATCGGCCGCGAAGCGCTGCGCCGTCAGCTCGGGGCGATGCAGGTAGCCGCGCGCCACGCCCGCGCCGCCGATCCAGATTTCGCCGATGGCGCCGACCGGCACCGGCTCGCGATGCGCGTCGAGCAGATAGACGCGCGCATTGGCGACCGGCCGGCCGATGTCCAGCGACGAATCTCCGGCACGGCAGCGCGCGACGGTGGCGTTGATGGTGGTTTCCGTCGGCCCGTAGGCATTGGCCAGCGCCGGGCGATGCCCCCCGCGCCGCCACCATGCGTCGAGCGCGGCCGCGCCGACCGTGTCGCCGCCGATCACGATCTGGCGCAGCGACGGCGGAAACATCGCTTCGGGCGACAGCGCGAGTCGCTGCCAGAACAGCGTCGGCAGATTGGCCACGCTGAGCCGGTGCTCGCCGCACAGCGCACACCAGCGCGCGGGCTCGGCGAGCCATTCGTCGGTGCGCAGCACCAGCGTCGCGCCATGGCTGAGCGCGCCGAAGATCTCCTCTCCCGCCACGTCGAAGCTCAGGCCGGAGAACTGCAGCACCCTGTCCTGCGCACCGAAGCCGTAGAGCGCCTGCAGCGCCGCGACCTGGTGGGAGAGCTGCCGGTGCTCGACCATCACGCCCTTGGGCGTGCCGGTGGAGCCGGAGGTGTAGATCACGTAGGCCAGGTGCGAGCCGTCGCCGGGCAGGCCGCCTGCATCGGGCGTGTGCGCGGGCTCGTTCGCCAGCGGCTCGTGCCTGTCGAGCGCGATCGTCGTGCAGCGCGGCGGCGGATGCAGGCGCGGGCTCAGCGCGGAATGCGTCAGCAGCACGGCCGGCGCGCAATCTTCCAGTTGCCAGGCCAGCCGCTGGTCGGGGTGGGAGGGATCGAGCGGCACATACGCGGCCCCGGCCTTGAGCGTGCCCAGCACAGCGACGACGAGATCGAACCCGCGTTCGAGGCACAGCGCGACCCGCTCGCCGGCCCCGGCGCCCAGGCCGCGCAGGTGGTGTGCGAGCCGGTTGGCCCGCTGGTCGAGCTCGGCATAGCCGAGGCGTTCGCCATCGTGCTCCAGCGCGACCGCCTGTGGCCGCAGCGCGGCCTGCCGTTCGAACGCCGCGTGCGCGAACGGGTGCGCGGGAACTGCGGATGCGCCCTGGGCGAAGACGTGCAGCAGACGGTCGCGTTCCGTGTCGTCGAGCAGCGCGATGCGCTCGACCGGCAGGCCTTCGTCGCTCTGCGCCATGCCGCGCAGCGTCGCCACCAGCGCCTGCCAGTGGCGGCGGACCGTGGCCTCGTCGAAAAGCGCCGTGGCGTAGTTGAGCTTGCCGACGATGCGGCCGCCCTCTTCCTGGGCTTCCTGCAGGTCCAGCGCCATGTCGAACTGCGCGCTGCCCGGCAGGCTCTCGACCCGCTCGACGGCGAGGCCCGCGAGCTCCAGCGCGATCGGCGGCGTGTTGTGCCAGGCCAGCATCAGCTGGAACACCGGGTGGTGGGCCATGGAACGCGGCGGGTTCAGCGTCTCGACCAGGCGCTCGAAGGGCACGTCCTGCCGGGCCTGCGCCTGCAGCGCGGTCTCGCGCACCTGCGCGAGCAGGCCGGCCACGCTTGGGTCGTCGTCCAGCGCGATCTTCATCGCCTGCGTGTTGATGAAGCAGCCGATCAGCGGCTCGACCTCGGCGCGGCCGCGGCCGGCATGCGAACTGCCGATCACCACCTGCCGCTGGCCGCCGTAGCGCGCCACCACCGCGGCCCAGGCCGCCAGCACGACCATGTACAGCGTCGCGCCGTGCCGCCGGGCGAGCGCTCGCAGGGCCCGCGTGGTTTCGGCATCGACGCCGACCTCGATGCTCGCGCCGTGATAGTCCTGCAGCGCGGGCCTCGGGCGGTCGTGCGGCAGCTCGACCAGCGCCGGTGCGCCTTGCAGATGCCCGGCCCACTCCCGCAGCCGGGCCTGTGCGGCGGGGCCCTGCAGGTGGCGGTGCAGCCACGCGGCATGGTCGGCATACTGGACGGCCAGCGCCGGCAGGCGAGGCTCGCGCCCCTCGCACAGCGCGCTGTAGGCGGCGGCGAACTCGCGCATCAGCACGCCCAGCGACCAGCCGTCGGAGACGATGTGGTGCATCGAGACCACGAGCACGTGGTCCTGCGCCGCGACGCGCAGCAGTCGGCCACGGATCGGCGGGCCGGCCGCGAGGTCGAAGGGCTCGGCGGCGGCTTCGCGGCACAGCGCCTCGATGTGCGCGGGGTCCGCGGCGTCCGCGGCGCTGACGCCTTGCTCGCGCAGCTCGAAGCCGCGCGGCGGGTCGATGTGCTGCCATGGCTGCCCATCCGCTTCGACGAAGCGCGTGCGCAGGGCCTCGTGCCGGGCGACGACGTGGTCCAGCGCGGCACGCAGGGCTGTGCCGTCGAGCGCGCCGCGCAGGCGCAGGGCGCCGGTGATGTGATACGCGACGCTGGCCTTGGCATCGACACCGGAGATGAACCACAGGCGCTGCTGTGCCGGGGACAGGGGCAGCGGCCGGCTGCGGTCGGCGGGCGTGATCGCGTCCGGTGCGCCCGGACCTGCCTCGGAGATGGCCTCGGCGAGCGCGGCAAGGCATGGGCGGGCGAAGAGCGTGGCAAGCGGAAGTTCCGCGCCGAGGCGCTCGCGGATCTGCGAGATGAGCCTGATGGCCAGCAGGGAATGGCCACCGAGCTCGAAGAAGTCGTCGTTGCGGCCGATCCGCCGGATGTCCAGCAGCTGGGACCAGATGCCGGCGAGGGCTTGTTCGACTTCGCCTCGCGGCGGCTCGTCGGTGCGCCGGTCGCGGGCTTCGGGGGCGGGCAGCGCCTTGCGGTCGAGCTTGCCGTTGGGGGTCAGCGGCAACGCGTCGAGTGCGACGAAGGCCGAGGGGACCATGTAGTCCGGCAGGCGGTCGCGCAAGGCGGTGCGCAATGCGTCCGGATCTGCGGCCTCGGTGAGGACGAGATACGCGACCAGCCGTTTTTCGCCCGGCTGGTCTTCTCGCGCGATCACCGCTGCTTCCCTGACGCCGTCGAGCCTCGCCAGCTGCGCTTCGATCTCACCGGGCTCGACGCGGTAGCCGCGCAGCTTCACCTGATGGTCGTTGCGCCCCAGGTACTCGATGCTGCCGTCGGCGCGCCAGCGGCCGAGGTCGCCGCTTCGGTACATGCGCGCGCCGCCGCGGCTGAACGGGTCGGGCACGAATCGGTCCGCGCTCAGTTCGGGCTGCGACAGGTAGCCGCGGGCGACCTGGGCGCCGGCCAGGTACAGCTCGCCGGCGACACCCACCGGCACCGGATTGCGTTGCGCGTCGAGCACATGGATGCGGCTGTTGCCGACGGGCTTTCCGATCGGCGGCAGGTCTTTCCACTTTTCGGGGAGGCCGCTCAGCGTGTGCGTGCTGACCACGTGGGTCTCGGTCGGGCCGTAGTGGTTGTGCAGCCTTGCCTGCGGATGCCGCGCGAACATCCGGCGGATCGCCGGCGTGATGCGCAACTGCTCGCCGGCAGTGATCACATCGCGCAGCATCGGCAATGGCTCGACGCGCCGCGACCACAGTTCGCAGAGGTTCTGCAGCGCGATGTAGGGCAGGAACAGGCGCTCGACGGACTCCCGCGCCAACCACTCGGCCAACGCCGGAAGATCCTGACGCAGCCCTTCGCGCAGCAGCACCAGCGTGCCGCCACAGGCCAGTGTCGAGAAGATCTCCTGGAAGGCGACATCGAAGCCGGGCGCCGCGAACTGCAGGGTGCGCGCGGGCTCGGGCAGCTGCTCCCGTTGCCACTCCAGCAGGTTGGCCAGCCCGCGATGCGGCATCGCCACGCCCTTGGGTTCGCCCGTGGAGCCGGAGGTGTAGATCACATAGGCCAGGTGCGATGCGGCGAGCCCTTCGACTTGCAGGTCGTCGGCGCAGGCTTCGGCCCAGGCCGCGCCTGCTTCATCGAGCGGGACCGTTGCCACGTCCGGCGCAAGCCGTTCGATCAGGGCTTGCTGGCCCAGCACGACAGTCGCCGCGCTGTCGCGCAGCATGCGGACCAACCGCTCCCGCGGATACGCAGGGTCCAGCGGCACGCACGCGCCGCCGGCCTTGAGCGTGGCCAGGATCGCCACCACCATCGCGAAGCCGCGCCCGGCGCAGATGGCGACGCGGGTATCGGGCCCGACGCCGAGGCCGCGCAGATGCCGGGCAAGCCGGTTGGCCTGCTCACCGAGCGCGCGATAGCTCAGCTGCGCGCCATCGAGTTCGAGCGCGATGCGCTCGGGGTGCACCGCCACCTGCCGTTCGAAGGCTTCGTGGACCAGGGCTGTCGGGTCGTGCGCGCGATGCGTGTCGTTGAAACCATGGAGCACACGCCAACGCTCCTGCTCAGGCAGCACATCGAGCGCCATCAGCGGCCGCCCCGGTTCTTCTTCCAGAGCCCGCGAAACAGATTGCAGCGCCTGCTGCACGAACCCGGCAACGCGTTCCGCGCCCACCGAGGCATCGACCTGCACCGTCAGCCCGAAGCCGCTGCCGTCGTCGTCCACATGCAGGCCGAAGGGGTAGTTGGTGCGGTCGCGCACGTCGAGCAGGCGCACGCCATCGAGCACCTCGGCGCGCGCGAACTGGCCGTGCCTGTAGTTGAGCAGCGCAGAGAACAGGGGCACATGCGTGGGCATCGCGCTGCAGCGCTGCGCTTGCACCAGCGAGGCGTGCTCGTGGCGCAGCAGCGCGCTCAACGCCGCGTGGGCCTCATGCAGCCCCTGCAGCGTTCCGCGCCCGCCCAGCGCGATGCGCACCGGCAGCGTGTTGATGAACATGCCCATCGCGCGTTCGATGCCCGGGCCGCCCTGCATGCGGCCGAACAGCACCGTGCCGAACACCACGTCCTCGCGTCCGCTGCACGAGGCCAGTACGCGGGCCCAGGCCAGATGGAAAAGGCTCGCCGTGCTCACGCCATGCCGCATGGCGAGGGCGCGCAGCTGCGACGACAACGCCGCAGGCAGCATCGACTTCGCCTGCCCGATGCGCGAGCCATCGCCCTGCACATCGAGCAGGCCGAACGCAGCCGTCGGCTCGTCCACGTCGCCGAGCATCGCGCCGAAGAAGGCCGCGTGCTCCGCCTCGCTCGTGCCCTGGCGCGAGCGGGCCACGAAGTCCCGGAACGGCACCGGCGCGGGCAGGCTGCCCGCGTCGCCGCGCTCGATGGCCGCGATCTCCTCCACCAGCAGCTCCAGCGCGGTGTGGTCCATCACGAGGTGGTGATAGGACAGCTGCAGCAGCCAGCGCCCGCTCGCGTCGTCACGGGCCGCGAAGCCCTGCAGCATGGGCGCGCGCCGCACGTCGATGCGTAGGCCCCGCACGCGCGGATGCTCGCGCAGGCGCTGCTGCGCGGGGCTCTCGCCCGGTGCCAGCGTCAATGTCGCGGGCGCGAATCCGGCGTTTCGCCACACCACCTGCACGGGCTCGGCCAGGCCCTCCCAGTGGATCGCGGTGCGCAGGATGTCGTGGCGCCCGATCACCTGGGAGAGCGCCGCGGCGAAGCTGTCCATGCGCGGCCTGCTGTCGAACTCGAGCAGCGTCGGCAGCACGTAGGCGTCGCCCTCGCCCTTGCCTTCGCGCTGCAGCAGGTGGTGGAACAGGATGCCCTGCTGCAGCGGCGCGAGCGGATAGATGTCCTGGATGTTGGCCGCGCCGCCCGGCGTGCCCTGCACGATTCGCGCGATATCGGCGGCGTCGAGCCTGGCGAGCGTCAGCATCGCGGGCTCGATGGCTTCGCAGCCCGGCGGGATCAGGTTGGGCGGCACCGATGCAGTCTCTTCGTCGCGCCGGATCGTGGAGGCGAATGCATGCAGCCTCGGGTGCATGAAGAGCGACCGGATGTCGGTGGACCAGCCGCGCCGGCGCAGCTGTTCGAGCAACCGGATGGCGAGCAGGGAATGGCCGCCGAGCTCGAAGAAGTCGTCGTCGCGGCCGATCTGGCGGATGCCGAGGAGCTGGGACCAGATGCCGGCGAGGGCCTGTTCGACTTCGCCCTGGGGTGGCGCGGAGGTGTTGTGGCCATGGGCCCCGGGTGCGGGCAGTGCCTTGCGGTCGAGCTTGCCGTTGGGGGTCAGCGGCAGCGCGTCGAGTGCGACGAAGGCCGAGGGGACCATGTAGTCCGGCAGGCGTTCGCGCAAGGCGGCGCGCAGTGCGGATGGATCGAGGGCACCGGCGCAGACGAGGTAGGCGACCAATCGCTTGTCGCCCGGCTGGTCTTCGCGGGCGATCACTGCAGCTTCGCGTACGCCTTCGATGCGGGCGAGTTGTGCTTCGATCTCGCCCAATTCGACGCGGTAGCCGCGCAGCTTCACCTGATGGTCGTTGCGCCCCAGGTACTCGATGCTGCCGTCGGCGCGCCAGCGGCCGAGGTCGCCGCTTCGGTACATGCGTGCGCCAGGGCCGCCGAACGGATCGGGCAGGAAGCGTGCTTCGGTGAGATCGGGCTGCGAGAGATATCCCCGGGCGACCTGTTCGCCGCCCAGATACAGCTCGCCCACGACTCCCTCGGGAGCCGGATTGCGCTGCGCATCCAGCACGTAGATGCGGCTGTTGCCGACGGGCTTCCCGATGGGCGGCAGGTCTTCCCATTGCCCGGGCGCGCCGCCCAGCGTGTGCGTGCTGACCACGTGCGTCTCGGTCGGGCCGTAGTGGTTGTGCAGCCGGGCCTGCGGATGCTTGCCGAACATGAGCCGGATCGCGGGCGTGATGCGCAATTGCTCGCCTGCCGTGATCACGTCCCGCAGCATCGGCAGCAGTGCACTGCGCTGCGACCACAGCTCGCACAGGTTCTGCAGCGCGATGCAAGGCAGGAACAGCCGTTCGACCGATTCTTCGGCGAGCCATTCGGCCAAGGCCGGCAGGTCCTGGCGCAAGCCCTCGCGCAGCAGCACCAGTGTGCCGCCGCTGGCCAGCGTCGAGAAGATCTCCTGGAAGGCGACATCGAAGCCGAGCGCCGCGAACTGCAGTGTGCGCGCGGGTTCGGGCAATTGCTCCCGCTGCCATGCGAGCAGATTGACGAGCCCGCGATGCGGCATCGCCACGCCCTTGGGCTCGCCGGTGGAGCCGGAGGTGTAGATCACGTAAGCCAGGTGCGATGGCGCGAGGCCTTCGACGTGAAGGTTGTCGGCAGATGCTCCGGCCCAGGCCGCTTCATCGAGCGGCACCGACGCCACGTCGGGCGTGAGCCCTTCCATCTGCCCCAGGACGACCGCCGCCCCGCTGTCGCGCAGCATGCGGCCCAGGCGCTCGCGTGGATATGCCGGATCCAGCGGCACGCAGGCACCGCCGGCCTTGAGCGCGGCCAGGATCGCGACCACCATCGCGAAATTGCGCCCGGCACGGATCGCGACACGGGTGTCCGGCCCGACTCCGAGTCCATGAAGATGCCGTGCAAGCCGGTTGGCCTGCTCGTTGAGCGCGCGATAGCTCAGCTGGGCGCCATCGAGTTCGAGCGCGATGCGTTCCGGGTGCCGCGCCGCCTGCTGCTCGAAGGCCTGGTGCGCCAGCGACGCCGTGCCGTACGCACCATGCGTATCGTTGAAGCCGTGCAACACGCGCTGAAGCTCTTCCGCCGGCAAGACTTCGAGCGCCATCAGCGCTCGGCCGGGCTCCTCTTCCAGCGCCTCGGCAACAGCCTGCAATGCCCGCACCACGAACCCGCACACGCGCCGCGCGGGCACCGAGTCGTGAATCTCGGCGCTGAGCACGAAACCTTCTCCCAGGTCGTCGACGTACAGGCTGAACGGATAGTTGGTGAGGTCGCGTCCGCCGAGGTAGTGCATGCCATCGGCGATCGCGATCCCGCCCTCCGCGGAGAAACTCTCGCTTCGGCTGTGCCGGTAGTTGAGCAGCGCCGGGAAGACCGGCACGCCCGGCCCAAGGCCGCTGCAGCGTTGCGCCAGCGTGAGCGATGCATGCTCGTGGCGCAGCAGCTCGCTCAACGCCGCATGGGTCTCGCGCAGCCCCTGCAGCGTTCCGCGCCCGCCCAGCGCAATGCGCACCGGCAGCGTGTTGATGAACATGCCCATGGCACGCTCGATGCCCGGGCCGCCCTGCATGCGGCCGAACAGCACCGTGCCGAACACCACGTCGTCACGCCCGCTGCATGAAGCCAGCACACGCGCCCAGGCCAGATGGAAGATGCTGGCCGTGCTCACGCCGTGGCGCATGGCGAGGGCGCGCAGCCGCAGCGACAAGGCCGGGGGCAGCGTCGCCCTCGCCTGCTCGACCTGCGAGCCATCGCCCTGCACGTCGAGCAGGCCGAATGGCGCCGTCGGCTCGTCCACGTCGCCGAGCATCACGCCGAAGAAGGCTTCGTGCTCCGCCTCGCTCGTGCCCTGGCGCGAGCGGGCCACGAAATCCCGGAACGGTACGGGCGCGGGCAGGCTGTCTCCGCGCCCCTGCAGCAGCGCCACCACCTCGTGCAGGATCAGCTCGGTGGTGGTGTGGTCCAGCGTCAGGTGGTGATGCAGCAGCTGCAGCAGCCAGCATTGCGAAACGGGGTCGAAGGCCGCATGGGCCTGCAGCATCGGCGCGCGGCGCAGGTCCAGGCGCACCGTGCGCGCATCGGCACGGGCCTGCAGTTGCGCCTGTACGTCGCCATCGGCCGGGTCGAAGCGGTGCTCCCGCAGCGCAAGGCCGGCGCTGCGCCAGACGACCTGCACGGGCGTGTCCAGCCCTTCCCACTGCACGGCGGTGCGCAGGATGTCGTGGCGGGCGACGACCTGCCGCAGCGCGGCCACGAACCGGTCGAGCCGCGCGCGATCGTCGAAGCGCAGCAGTGCCGGCAGCACATAGGCGTCGCCCCCGCCCCTGCTTTCGCCCTGCAGCAGGTGGTGGAACAGGATGCCTTCCTGCAGCGGCGCGAGCGGGTAGATGTCCTGGATGTTGCGCATGCCGCCCGGCACGGCGGCGGCGATCAGGTCGATCTGCGCCTGCGTCAGGCTCGCGAGCGGAAGCATCCGCGGCGTGATGCGCCCGCATTGCGCGGGGATCGCGTTCGGCGGCACCGTTGCAGGTGCCGCGGCCTTGTCCTGCGCCGCCACGCGGGCTGCGAGCGCGCCCAGTGTCGGCTCGGTGAAGAGCTGGCGGATATCGGCCTCCATCCCTTCACGCTGCATGCGCTCGACCAGCCGCACCGCGAGGATGGAATGCCCGCCGAGCTCGAAGAAGTTGTCGCCGCGCCCCACCCGCTCGATGCCGAGCACCTCGGACCACAGCTTTGCCATTGCCTGCTCGGTGGCACCCTGCGGCGGCTCATGCTCGCGCTGCCCGTGCCATGCGCGAGGCTCCGGCGGGGGCAGCGCCTTGCGGTCGAGCTTGCCGTTGGGGGTCAGCGGCAGGGCGTCCAGCGGCACGTACGCGGCCGGGATCATGTAGTCGGGCAGGTGCTTGCCCAAGGCGATGCGCGCGGCGGCGGGATCGAAGGCCGCCCTGGCCTCGGCATCTGCGTCGGCGAACACGAGGTACGCGACGAGGCGCGTATCGCCCGGCTGGTCCTCCCGCGCGATCGCCACCGCGTCGGCCACGCCGTCGAGCCGCAACAGCCGGGCCTCGATTTCGCCGGGCTCGATGCGGAAGCCGCGGATCTTGAGCTGCTGGTCGTTGCGTCCGAGGTACTCCAGGCTGCCGTCGGCGAGCAGGCGGCCCATGTCGCCGCTGCGGTACATGCGCGCGCCCGGCACGCCGCCGAACGGATCGGGCACGAAGCGCTGCGCGTCCAGCTCGGGCCGGCGCAGATAGCCGCGGGCCACGCCGGCGCCGCCGACGCAGATCTCGCCCGCGCAGCCCACCGGCAGCGGCCGGCCCTGCGCATCGAGCACGTACAGGCTCAGGTCGGGAATGCGCGTGCCGATCGGGCTCGCGCCGGCGCGATGGGCATCGTCGGGGCCGAGCACCCGGCAGCTGACGTGCACGGTGGTCTCGGTGATGCCGTACATGTTGACCAGCTGCGCGCGCCGGTTGTGCGCCAGCGCGTACCAGGGTGCGAGCGTGGCCGTTTCCAGAGCCTCGCCGCCGAGGATCACGTGGCGAAGCGCATGCGCCGGCAGCTCCTTCGGGGCAGACCGGCATGCGGCGGCGAACTGGCGGAATGCGCTCGGCGTCTGGTTGAGCACGGTCACGCCCTGCTCGCACACCAGGCGGTGGAACTCCGCCGGCGCGCGGCTGACCGCGTGCGGCACGATCACCAGCCGGCCGCCGTGGAGCAGCGCGCCCCACAGCTCCCACACCGAGAAGTCGAAGGCGAAGGAGTGGAAGAGCGTCCACACGTCGTCGCGGCCGAAGCCGAACCAGCCGCGCGTCGCGGCGAAGAGTCGGCCGACCTGCGCGTGCTCGACCATCACGCCCTTGGGCAGGCCGGTGGAGCCGGAGGTGTAGATCACGTAGGCCAGGTGCGAGGGCGCGAGGCCCTCGATTTGCGGATTGCCGATGGGTGCGTCGCACCACGGTGCTTCTTCCCATGGCTGGTCGAGGCGCAGCCGTTGGCACGAGGGCAGCGCGGGCAGCGAGGGCAGGCGATCGAGCGAGGCGCGGTCGCCGACCAGCGCCACCGGCGTGCTGTCGCGCAGCATGTGGGCCAGTCGTTCGTCGGGCTGCACCGGGTCCAGCGGGACGTAGGCGCCACCGGCCTTGAGCGTGGCGAGGATCGCGATCGCCATGCCGGGCCCGCGCTCCAGGCAGATCGCGACGAGGGCGTCGGGGCCCACGCCCAGCCCGCGCAGGTGGTGGGCCAGCTGGTTGGCGCGCCGGTCGAGTTCGCCGTAGCTCAGCCGCTGGTCTTCGAACTGCACGGCGATGGCGTCCGGGTCGCGCGCGGCCTGCTGCTCGAACAGCGCGTGGATCAGCGAAGGGGCGCCGGTGTCGAGCAGCGGCCGGTTGAAGCCGTGCACGACCAGGTCGCGCTCGGCTTCGTCCATCAGCGGCAGGTCGCGCACGGGTGTATGCGGCGCATCGGTTGCGGCGCGCATCAGCGCCTGCAGTCGCCGCAGGTGCATGGCCATCTGCGGCGCGGAGAACAGCGCCGCGTCGTGGTTGAACTCGACGTGCACCGGGCGCCCGGGTTCGTAGTCGCGCACGTAGACCGCGAGCGGCTGGCGCTCGTGGCCGTTGTGCAGCGGGAACACCGTGCTGCGGATGCCTTCGAGCCTCAGGTCGCCCTGGAAGCTTTCGATCGACAGGGAGATGTCGAACAGGCCGCGGCGCTCGCCCGTGCCGGCCAGCAGCTCGCGGTGCAGCTCGGCCAGGGGATAGCGCTGGTGGCGGTAGCACCGCTTCAGTTCGGCCGCGACGCCGCGCAGGGTCTGCGCGAAGCTCTGCCGCGGATCGACCGCGATGCCGACCGGGATCGCGCCCGAGAACATGCCGGGCATGCGCCTGTGCGCGGCGCTGGTGCGGTTGTGCACCGGCATGCCGATCACGACTTCGTCGCCAGCTTCGCGTTCCTGATGAAGGCGCGCGAAGTACACCGCCAGCAGCGCGGCGAGGAAGTGCGTGCTCGACGCGCCCTGCGCGGCGGCCACTTCGGTCAGGCGGTCGTGGTCGGCGCGGTCCAGGTGCCAGACGGCCTGCTCCACCTTGCGGCGGGCCGCCTGGCTGCGCCGCGCGGGGGCGTCCTCGAACAGCGGCGCGGCCAGGCGTGCGTGGCGCTGCAGCCAGAAGGCGCGGTCGCGGGCGTAGCGCGGGGAGGCCCGGTACTCGGCATCGAGGCGGATGAAGCCGGCATAGTCGCCGCCTTCGTCTTTTTCTTCTTCCCCGAGCGCTGCCTCGCCGCGCCCGAGCCGGTTGTAGGCATCGGCGACGGCATTGCCGATCAGCGAGACCGACCACCCGTCCGCGACGAGATGGTGGAAGCACACCAGCCAGTAGCCGCGCCGGGGCGCGACCTGCAGCCACTGCATGCGCCACAGCCGCTGGCCGTAGAGCGCGAAGGGGGCGAGGAAGGCGGCGCGCAGGTGTGCCCATGCGCTCGCCTCAGGGTCGGCTTCGCCGGTGAAATCGAAGCGCTGCAGCGGCGCGCCGGCGGCATCGTCGTCGGGCGCGGCGAAGCGCTGCATGGCTTCGCCGTTGTTGTCGCCGCTGTTGCCGCCGTTGTTGCCGCCGTTGTTGCCGCCGCGCTCGAGCACGGTGCGCAGCGCCTGGTGGCGCGAGACGACGGCGCGGATCGCCGCTTCCAGCCGGTCGACGTCGGTGGGCCCGTCGAGGCTGGCCGTCACGCCGATGTTGTGGCAGGGCACATCGGGCGCCAGCGACTGCTCGAGCCAGACGGCCTGCTGGGGCGAACTCAGGGGGTGCACGTGCGGGCCGCTCACGATTGGCCGCCGTCCGGGACCAGCGTTTCCAGCCGGCGCAGGCGCGGATGGAAGAGCGCGAAAACGGTCAGCGCGAGGCCGGCCGCGCCGCTCGCGAAGAACAGGAAGCCGATGCCGCGGCCCGGCCCCGTGCCGAAGAGGCTGCCCACCGGCGTGCCGTCGAGCGCGCCGCCGGGGCGTAGCGCGGGCTCGAGCACCGCGTCGGCGAGCCAGCCGCCGGCCAGCAGCACGGCGCACATCACGAGCATGTTGGACGCGGCGATCAGCGCGAAGACGCTGCCCTGCCGGCCGATGGGCGCCTTGCGCATCCACAGCGCATGCGAGCACGCGACCGAGGTGCTGCCGCAGAACAGGCAGACGAAGGCCGCGGCGCACCACAGCGCCGGCGTGGTCGCGCAGCCGGCGGCCAGCACCGCCGCGCACTGCAGCGCGTCGCAGGCCAGCACCCATCGCATCAGCCTGTGCCGCAGCCGCGCGGTGGCGACCAGGATCGAGCCGAGCAGGCCGCCGACGATGCCGACGGACATCACCAGGCCCAGCACGCCGCTGGAGTGCGTGGACAGCACCATCGGCGTCACCATGGCCGTGGCCAGCACCATGAGGCACTGCACCAGCGCGCCGTAGCCGAGCAGCGCGCGCATCAGCGGCTGCTCGCGCAGGTAGGCGAGCGCGCCGGAAAGGCTGGCGCCCGCGCCGCGCCAAAGCGCGCCGCCTTGCGCGGGCACATCGCCACTGCGTACGTCCGCGCCGGCGCGGGTCAGCGCGGCGAACACCAGCGCGGCGGCGGCCAGCAGCAGGCACAGCTGCGTCGCCATCACGCCCTGCAGGCCGCCCGCGTGCGCCATCAGGAAACCGGCCGTGGCGGGCGCGCCGACCTGCACCAGCGCGCGGGAGATGCCGGTCAGCCCGCCGACCTGGGCGAAGCGGTCCTTGGGCACGAAACGGCTGACGGCCACCCGGATGGACGGCCGCCGCAGCGCGCCGACGGCGGCCGCGACCGCGGCATAGGCGTAGAGCGCGCCGATGCCGAGCCGGCCCGAGGTCAGCGCCAGCACGATCGCGAAGGTGCCGGCGATGGCGGCGAGGTCGCAGCACAGCACCACCCGGCGCCGGTCGTGCCGGTCGGCCAGCACGCCGGCGAAAGGCGTGGCCAGCATCGCCGCGAGCGCGGCGGCGAGCACCGAGAAGGAGTAGTCCTGCGCGGAGCCGGTGCGCGAGAAGATCCAGACTCCCACCGCGAAGCTGACCAGCGTGGTGCCGAGGTCGAAGGCGGTCTCGCTGAGCCACAGCAGGGCGAAAGTGGAGCGGGTGCCCCGGGCCTGTTGCTGCTCCTGTTGTTGCAGGGGCGGCGGCCTGGCCGGGTTGTCACGGGTTGGAGTCGCAGCGGCTTCCACGGTCACTTCCTGCATAACGTGCGCTCTCCAGGGTCCGCGCTCTGTCAATTAATAAAAAAGCGCAGGTACTTCGGGTGGCGGGATGAATATTTGCGCGGCCGGGCCGCGGGCGTTGCACGATTATTCCGCGCTGCAGCACTGTAATTGGGGTGCTCGCACAAATGACGCATCAGTTAAATTTGTTGACGTGAAAGCACGAGAACTTCGGAATTGAAGCGTATTTGGAATTACGAAGATCTGTTCCGTTTGCAGGCGAACGGGGCAATACGAATGGCATCGGACGACCCGGAAAGGCTGTGGCGCAGGCCCTAAAGGGCACGGAGAGTCAAATCCGAAGTGCAACACCTTGTCTCCCCTGAGGTGTTCAGGTGGAGGACAGGTTGGCGGATCGGGCCCGGAAATCGGTCGGACCGGCGTAGTAATTCTGTTTAGAAATTCATTTGTAGAAAAAAGAAAGCGTTGGGAGTTTTTGAATCGGGCACTCGAAAAAATCAGGCAGGGCAACCACGGCAAAGGGATTGCCGCACTGCGGGTAGGGGAAAAAGAAAAAAGCCTCCGGCAATGCCAGAAGCCTTTATTAATGAATTCGTTGGCAGTTTTTAAATGGACCGGCCCGAATTCCGGGGCCTGCACCTTGCGCGGCCGGAAGAGGCGCCGGGACGCCCGGAGCCATAGGAGAATCCCCGGCTGTTCGGGGCCGCCACATACCGCAGGCGGGTCGGCCAACGGGCTTCTACAGGAACGATGTCATGCAACTGGAATGCCGCATTTCGCGCAAGAAGAAGAGTTCTCCAGGTACCGGACTGGGTGCCGCCATGCTCGTGGCGCTGGTCCTCTCATCGGCACCGATGCTGGCGGTCGGGCAGGAAAGCGGCGGCGGCATGAAGTGGTCGCAGGACCCCGCTACGGGATGCCGCTTCGTGGCGCCCTCCTCGCTGGGCACGGCACCGACCTACTGGATTGGCGCCTGCCCCGGCGGCAAGGCCGCCGGCCTCGGCATGCTCCGCACCCGCGTCGGCACCACCGCGGGCCACGCGTTCTACGGCGAACTGCGCGAAGGCGTTCCGGTGATCGGCACCGTCGACCTCGATGGCGGTTTCCAGGTGGGCAGGTTCGTGCGGGGCGACATCGGCACGCGCGACACCGAATGGCAGGAGCGGCACGACGGCTTCGAGACGGCGCTGCGCGCGGCGCGCGCTGTCAGCGCGCACTATGCCGGACAGAAGAATGCGGCCTCGGCGCGGCACTACAGCGGCGTCGCGAAGAAGCTGGAGACGCAGCTCGAGGGCGATTGATCGACGAAGCTGCGCGCGCCCGCCGCTATCCGGCTACTCGATCAGCGCGCGCTTGACGTCTTCCTGCAGGCTGCGCAGGTGGTCGCGCATGGCCACGCGCGCGCGTTCGGCGTCGCGCGCGCGCAGGGCGCTGATGATTTCGCCGTGCTCGTCGTGGTTCTCCGAATGCCTGTGCAACGGGCTGTGCAGGCGGAAGAGCCGTGCGTTGACGCGAAGCTCCTCCACCAGCCGGGGGAACACGACGTTGCCGCTGGCCTTGGCGATCAGCAGGTGGAAGCGGTCGTCGAAGTGCCAGTGCTCGGTTTCGCTGTGCTCGCCGCCGCCCAGCGTGGCGATGTCGGCCTCCAGGGCATCGATCTCGGCGTCGGTGATCTTGCCCACCGCCAGCGCGATGGCCTCGCACTCGATGACTTCGCGCGCGCGCATGCAGTCGAAGTACTCCTTGGTGCCGAGCGCACGCACGGCGTAGGAGCGCGCGTCGCGTCGCACCAGAAGCCCTTCGCCCGCCAGCCGCACCAGCGCTTCGCGCATGGGCGTGCGCGAGATGCGCAGGTCTTCCGCCAGCCGCGCCTCCTGCAGCGGGCTGCCGGCCGAGATCTGCCGATCGAGGATCAGGGTGCGCAGCCGGTCGTAGGCCTGTTCGGCCAGGCTGGCGGAGCGCACCTCCAGCGGAGCGATCGTGATGGTGGCGGGCTGCGTGGGGCTGGGAAGGCTGGGCATGCGGGGATGGGCGAAAGCCACGAGGGCGGGTGAGCTTAGCAGGGGCGGCCAGGCGCGCTCAGAGCCATTCTTTCAGAGCCACTTGTCCAGCGGATTGCCGTCGTTGGGCGCACGAGGACGCAGGCACGGCAGGAACTGGCCGGAGCCGGGCTCGGCCTGGAACACGCCGTCCTGCCACACGATGCGCCCGCGCGAGACGGTGAGGCCGGGCCAGGCGCGCAGGCGCATGCCCTCGTAGGGCGTGTAGTCGGCGTCGTGGTGGAGCATGTCGTTGGCGAGCAGTTTCTCCTGGCCTTCGGGGAACATGTCCCACACCACGAAGTCGGCGTCGCTGCCCACGGCAATGGTGCCCTTGCGCGGGTACAGGCCGTAAAGGCGCGCCGGGTTGGTGGCGGTGAGCTCGA
Source organism: Variovorax sp. 278MFTsu5.1 (assembly GCF_048305045.1). Taxonomy (NCBI): domain Bacteria; kingdom Pseudomonadati; phylum Pseudomonadota; class Betaproteobacteria; order Burkholderiales; family Comamonadaceae; genus Variovorax; species Variovorax sp. 278MFTsu5.1. Next base: position 21,123 of record NZ_CP157622.1, on the reverse strand, counting down.
CGAAGCGGTGGATGTCGATGCGCCCCTTGAGCACGCCTTCGCTCATGAGCAGCGGCAGGCGGGTTTCCACGCCGGGAATGCCGTTGGGGATGCGGTCGAAGGAGGCGTCGTCGCCGGCCACGCGCTTGCCGTCGCTGCCGTTCATGTTGAAGGGCGCGTGATCGGACGAGAAGATGGTGAAGAGCCCGCTCGACAGGCCGTTCCAGATGAACTGCTGGTTCGCCTTGTCGCGCGGCGGCGGGCTGCAGATGCAGCGCGCGCCGTGCATCGGGTCGTCGGGGTCGATGCCCAGGTCCTCGGCGCTCAGGAACAGGTACTGCGGGCAGGTCTCGGCATGGATGGGCAGCCCGCGCCCGCGCGCCCAGTGGATCTGCTCGACCGCCTCGCGGCCCGAGACGTGGACGATCAGGATCGGCGTGTCGACCAGTTCCGCCAGCGCGATGGCGCGGTGCGTCGCCTCGCGCTCCACCGCCATCGGCCGCGAGCTGGAGTGGTAGCGCGGCGCGGTGAGGCCCGCGTCGAGCAACTGCTCGGTGAGCCAGGCGATGCAGTCGCTGTTCTCGGCGTGGATCATCGTCATCGCGCCGTGGCGGCGCGCGGTGGCCAGCACCTCGATGATCTGGCGGTCGTCCAGCTTCAGGTCGTCGTAGGTCATGTAGATCTTGAAGGAGGTATAGCCCTTCTCGATCAAGGCGGGCAGCTCGCGCTGCGTCACGTCGCGCGTGGCGTCGGCCACGATGAGGTGGAAGGCGTAGTCGATCACCGCCTTGCCCTCGGCGCGGCGGTGGTAGTCGTCCACCGCCTCCTGCACGCTGCGGCCCTTCTGCTGCGCGGCGAAGGGCAGCACGGTGGTGGTGCCGCCGCATGCGGCCGAGCGTGTGCCGGAGAGGAAATCGTCGGCGAAGCGCGAGCCGTCGCTGGTGGGCTGGTCGAAGTGGCAGTGGCCGTCGACGCCGCCGGGCGTGACCAGCCGGCCGCGCGCGTCGATCTCGCGCGCGGCGCTGGCGTCGAGCCCCTGCGCGATGGCGCAGATGCGCCCGTCGCGCACGCCGATGTCGGCGGTGTAGCGGTCGCCGGCGGTGGCGATGTCCGCGTTGCGCAGGATCAGGTCGTAGGTGTTCATGGGCTCGGGTTCCTTCTAGCGCTGCTCGAGCGCGGGCTCCGCGGGCACGACCGGCGCATCGGCGGCACTGCCGTAGGCGCGGCCGTAGTGGCGCTCAATGCGGCGCTGGATGAAGTCCCAGGCGGTGGTCATGAGCAGGTAGTAGATGGCGGCAACGATGAAGAGCTCCAGCACCATGAACTTCTCCTGGATCAGCACCTGCGTGCGGCGCAGCAGCTCCTCCATCGAGATCACCGAGGTGATCGACGTGGTCTTGAGCAGCCCGTTGATGCTGTTGCCCAGCGTGGGCACGATCAGGCGCATGGCCTGCGGCAGCACGATGTAGCGCATGGTCTGCGCGCTGCTGAAGCCCACGGCGCGCGCGGCGTTGGTCTGCCCGGCGGGAATCGACTGGATGCCGCCGCGCACGATCTCCGCAAGGTAGGCCGCCTCGTTGAGGATGAGGCCCAGCAGCGCCGACTCGATCACCGATAGCTTCAGCCCCAGCTGCGGCAGCCCGGTGAAGATGATGATGAGCTGCACCAGCAGCGGCGTGCCGCGGAACACCCAGATGTAGAAGTGCGCCGGCGCCGACAGCCAGCGGTGGCTGGACAGGCGGGCCAGGGCCAGCGCGCAGCCCACCACCAGCCCGCCCGCGATCGCCGCGAGCGTGAGCCACAGCGTGGTCACCGCGCCGCTGAGGATGTACGGATTGAACAGGTAGTCGAAGAAGCCCGACCAGCTCCAGCCTTGTCCCATGGAAGTTTCCTTCGCTTGCTTGCTCTATGGCGATGCGGACGGCGGCGCGCCCTCAGCTCGCCGGGCCCTTGACCGTCACGGCGCCGTCGGCGGCCTTGACGCCGTACTGGTCGAACAGCTTCCGGAAGCTGCCGTCGGCCTTCATGTCGTTCATGACCTTGGCCATCGCGGCGGCCAGCTCCTTGTTGCGCGCGGCCAGCGCCACCGGCGTGGGGAACAGGCCGTTGAGCACGCGCTCGAAGTCGCCGCGCTTCTGGTATTCGGCCCCGGTCGAGTCGATGGACAGCGCCACCTCCACCTGCCCCGCGCGCAGCGCCTGGAAGGCCATCGCGAAGTTCTCGAAGGTGCGGATGGTCATGCCCTTCATGCCCTTGTCGGTGAGCTGCTTGTCGAGCTCGCGCGCCTTGCGCTCCTCGAAGCCGCCGATCTCCACGCCGATGCTCTTGCCCGAGAGGTCTTCCGGCTTGGCGATCTTCAGCGGATTGCCCTTGGCGGCGCTGATGCTGATGGCCTGGTCTTCGTAGACCAGCATCTGCATCAGCTTGGCACGCTCCTCGGTGAAGAAGATGCCGGTGTTGATCACGTCCCAGCGGCCGGCCTGCAGGCCGGGGATCATGGCCGAGAACTCGATGCGCACGTACTCGGGCGTGAGGCACAGGCGCTTGGCGATCTGCTCGCCCAGCTCCACGCGCATGCCCTTGAGCGCGCCGGACTGGTCGACGAACTGCATCGGCGGCAGCGTCGGGTTGACCGACATGGTCAGCGTGCCCTTCTTGACGAGGGCCGAGTCGGGCACCGGCGACTTGCAGGCCTGCTGCGCGTTCGCGGCGCCAGCGCAGGAGATGAAGAGTGCCGTTGCCGACGCGAGAGCGGGGAGCAGTTTCATGGTGTGGTCCTTGAGGAAGGGATCGAGGCGACGAGGTGGGAAAGGGAAAGCGGAACGGGGCTGGCCGCGTCAGGTGCGGATCGAGTCCAGCAGTTCGAGGCGCGCGAGTTCGCGGCGCAGGTCGGCCGCATCGGCATCGGGCAGCGGCAGGCGCGGCGCGCGGGGCTTGCCGACGGGCAGGCCCATCATCGACAGGCCGTCCTTGGAGGCCGCGACGTAGCGGTGGCCGCCGACCCAGCGCACGATCGGCAGCATCTTCTTGTAGAGCTCGAGTGCCGCGGGCATGTCGCGCTCGTCGGCCACCAGCTCGAAAAGGCGCGCCGACATCTTCGGGATGAGGTTGGAGCACACGGCCACCCAGCCCTGCGCGCCGAGCCAGAACGACTCGTAGCCGAGGATGCCGGCGAACACGGTCATGCGGTCGCCGCACAGCTCGATGATGTCGCGCACGCGAGTGACCTCGAGCGTCGACTCCTTGATGTACTTGCAGTTGTCGATGCGCGAGAGGCGCGCCACCAGTTCGGGCTTGAGGTCGACGTTGGCGGTGGCCGGGTTGTTGTAGACCATGATGGGAATGCCGATCGCCTCGCCCACCTTGCGGTAGTGCTCGAACAGCTCGTCGTCGGTGGGCGTGCTGTAGAAGGGCGGAATGATCATGACGCCGTCGGCGCCCATGCTCTCGGCCTCGCGGCTCAGCCGCACGCACTCGTCGGTCCACTCCGCGCCGGTGCCGATCAATACCGGCACGCGTTTTGCAGCAGTGCTCACGCAGGTTTCGATCACCAACTGGCGCTCGTCGGGCGTCAGCGAGAGGAACTCACCGGTGCTCCCCAGGGGGATCAGCCCGTGGATGCCTTCCTCGATTTGCCAATCGACCAGCTTCTTCAGCGCAGGCACGTCCACGTGCTTGCCGTCGGCGGTCATGGGGGTGATGAGCACCGTATAGGTGCCGCGGAACGCTGTCATGGGCAGTCCTTGGGGAAAATTCGGGCGATTCGGTATATGTATACGTTGAGTATACGTATACAATCTAGCACGTCAACCGTAAGTTGACGTTCTTCCATCGCACTGACCATGAGCGCCAGACTGACCCACCCTTCCATCACCCCGGCCGGGCGCCCCGTGCGCTTCTGGTACGACGGCCAGCCCGTCGAGGGCCTGGAGGGCGAGACCATCGCGGCGGCGCTGGCGGCCGGCGGCATCAAGGCGATGCGCCACACCCGCGGCGGCGAGCGCCGGGGTCTCTATTGCGGCATGGGCGCGTGCTTCGACTGTCTCGTCACCGTCGACGGCCAAGCCAGCCAGCGCGCCTGCCTCACGAAAGTGGCCGATGGCCAGCAGGTGCGTTCGACCCAGCCCGCCGGCACGCCCGACGATCCGCTGCAGCCGCTCACCCCGCAGCCCGGCGCCGAACCCGAGCGCCGGCAGGTCGACGTGCTCGTCGTCGGCGCGGGTCCGGCCGGCCTTTCCGCCGCGCTCGCCGCGCGCCGCGCCGGTGCCGACGTGCTGGTGCTCGACGAGCGCCCGCAGTCCGGCGGCCAGTTCTACAAGCCGCTCGCGCCTTCGCATGCGGCGCCCTCCCCTGCGGACCGCCAGTTCGCGCAGGGCCTCGCGCTGGAAAACGATGTCCGCGCTGCCGGCGTCGCCATCGCCCAGGGCGCGCAGGTCTGGGCGGCCTTCTCTGCACACGAAGTCGCCGCGCTCATCGACGGTCGCGCTTGCGTGATCAGCTGCCGGCAACTCGTCATCGCCCCCGGCGCCTACGAGCGCCCCGTGCCTTTCCCCGGCTGGACCCTCCCCGGCGTGATGACCACCGGCGCCGGCCAGACGCTGGCGCGCGCCTACCGCGTCGCGCCCGGGCGCCGCGTCGTGATCGCCGGCAACGGGCCGCTGAACCTGCAGCTCGCCGCGGAGCTGCTCGCGGGCGGCGCCGAAGTAGTCGCCGTGCTGGAGTCGGCGCCGCGCCCTTCGCTGCGGCAATGGCGTCATCTGCTGAGCGCGGCGCGCACGGCCCCCGACCTGTTGCTCGACGGCTGGCGCTATCTGCGAAAACTGCGCGCCCGCAAGGTGCCAGTGCTGTGGGAGCACGCCGTCGTCTCCGCCGAAGGCTCCACCGGCTTGCACGCTGTGCAGGTCGCGCAGATCGACGCCCAGGGCCAGGCCATGCCCGCGACGGAACGCCGCCTCGAAGCAGACACGCTCTGCCTCGGCTACGGCTTCATTCCCTCCACCGAACTCGCGCGCATGCTGGGCTGCGAGCACCGCCTCGCGCCCCGCCATCTCGGCTACCTGGCAACCGTCACCCAGGAAGACGGCGCCACCAGCCTGCCCGGCGTGTACGTGGTGGGCGACGGCGCCGACCTCGGCGGCTCCCGTGTCGCGCTCGCGCGCGGCACGCTGGCGGGCGCTGCAGTCGCACGCAACCTCGGCCTGAAGGCGCCCGAGCCCGACGGGGCCGCTGAAAAACTGCATCGCGCCGAATGCTTCCAGCAGGCGCTGTGGTCGATCTACGCGCCGCCGCCCGTCACCCTCGCGGCGGTGCCCGACGAAACCCTGTTGTGCCGCTGCGAGGAGATCACCTTCGGCTCGGTACGCGAGCAGATCCGCGCCGGCAGCGACACGTTGGCCGCGCTCAAGCGCAACACCCGTCTCGGCATGGGCCGCTGCCAGGCGCGTTACTGCGGCGTTACCGCCGGCCGCCTGCTGGCCGAGATGACCGGCCGGCCGCCGCAGGTCGAGCAGTACTTCGCCCCGCGTCCGCCCGCCAAGCCGGTGCCGGCCGGCGCGCTCGGCTTCGAGAAACCCGAATGGGGCGGCCACAAGCCCGCCATCACGCCCAACCTCGCGAGGCCGGTGGAACAGGCGCCCTTCGATGGCACGCTGCGCACCGACGTGCTGGTGATCGGCGCCGGCGTGCTCGGTTCCTGCCTGGGCTACTACCTCTCGAAGGCCGGCCAGGACGTGACGGTGGTCGACCGCGACGACATCAACCTCCAGGCCTCCGGCGCCAACGCCGGCAGCCTGCACGTGCAGCTTCTTTCGTTCGACTTCGGTGCCAAGGCGCAGGAAGGCGGTGGCCCGGCCGCGGCCACGCTGCCGCTCGGGCCGATGTCGGTGCGCCTGTGGCAGGAGATCGAGGCCGACTGCGGGGAGGACCTCGAGATCAAGATCACCGGCGGCCTCATGGTGGCCGACAGCGAAGCCGGCATGCGTTTTCTCGAAGCCAAGGCCGCGCTGGAGCGCAGCCACGGCATCGACGCGCAGGTGATCGACGGCGCCGAGCTGCGGCGACTCTCGCCCGCGCTCTCCGGGCAGCTGCTGGGCGCCGAGCTCTGCCCCATGGAAGGCAAGATCAACCCGCTGCGCGCCACCTACGCCGTCGCCCGGCGCGCGCAGCAGCAGGGTGCGCGCATGCTGCGCGGCTGCGACGTGCAGTCCATCGAGGCGCTGCCGGGCGAAGGCGCCGGCTTCATCGTGCGCACCTCGCGCGGCAGCATCCACGCCGGGCGCGTCGTGAACGCGAGCGGTGCCTGGTCGAGCGCCGTCGGCCGCATGCTGGGCATCGACATCCCCGTCAAGGGCGCGCCGCTGCAGATGATCGTGACCGAGCCCGCGCCGCCGCTGGTCGACCACCTCGTCGCGCATGCCGACCGGCACCTGAGCCTGAAGCAGGCGGCCAGCGGCGGCCTCATCGTCGGCGGCGGCTGGACCGCCGCCTTCAACGAAGGCATGCGCCTGAACCGCGCCGAGCGCGAGAGCATCGAGGGCAATCTCTGGGTCGCGGCCCACGTGCTGCCGGCCGTGCGCGGGCTGCACATGGTGCGCTGCTGGGCCGGCATGAACGTCAACATCGACGGCGCACCCATCCTCGGCGAAGTGCCGGGCCGCCCAGGCTTCTACAACGCCGTGACCTCCAACGGCTACACGCTCGCGCCCGTCACCGCGCGGCTGGTCACCGACCTCATCGTTCGCGGCCGCACCGACATCGACATCAGCCCCTTCCTCATCGACCGCTTCCTCTGACCGCCATGACCGAAAACGCTTCTGCGCGCGACACGCTGCGCGACTACATCGACGCGCACTTCGACGAGCAGGTGCGCACCCTCGCAGAACTCGTGCGCTGCCCGTCCGACAACCCGCCGGGCGACTGCGCCCCGCACGCCGAGCTCACCGCCCGGCTGCTCGAGGCCATGGGCTTCACCGTGGAGCGCCACGAAGTGCCGCCCGAGTTCGCGGCCGCGCACGGCATGCGCAGCGTGACCAACCTCATCGTGCGCGAGCGTTTCGGCGACGGCCCGGTGGTGGCGCTCAATGCGCACGGCGACGTGGTGCCGCCCGGTGCAGGCTGGAGCGTCGACCCCTACGGCGGAGAGGTGCGCGACGGCTGGCTCTACGGGCGCGGCGCCGCCGTGTCGAAGTCGGACTTCACCACCTACGCCTTCGCGATGCGCGCGCTCAAGCACCTCGCGGCCTCTGGCACGCCCCTGGCCGGCAGCGTCGAGCTGCACCTGACCTACGACGAGGAAACCGGCGGCATGACGGGCCCCGACTGGATCCTCTCCAAGGGCCTGAGCAAGCCCGACTTCGTGCTCTCCGCCGCGTTCTCGCACCACGTCGTGGTGGCGCACAACGGCTGCCTGCATCTCGAGGTCGTCGTGCGCGGCACCTCGGCGCATGCCGCCCGACCCGACACCGGCCACGACGCGATCGAAGCCGCGGCCACCCTGCTGCCCGCGCTCTACCGCTATCGCGACAGCCTCGCCGGCCGCCCATCGCGCACGCCCGGCATCACCCATCCCACGATGGTCGTGGGCCTCATCGACGGCGGCATCAACACCAACGTGGTGTCCGACGTGCTGAGCCTGCGCATCGACCGGCGCATCGTGCCCGAGGAATCGCCCGAGGCCGTCGAGGCCGAGCTGCGCGAGGTGATCGAAGCCGCCTGCCGGCCGCTGCCCGGCATCTCGGTGGAGATCCGCCAGATCCTGCTGGCCCGCCCCTTCGCGCCCGCACCCGGCGCCGACGAGTTCGCCGCGCTCGTGTGCCGCGAGGCCGGCGAAGTCATGGGCAAGCCGGTCACGCCGATCGGCGTGCCGCTGTACACCGACGCGCGCCTCTACAGCGAGGCCGGCATTCCCACCGTGATGTACGGCGCCGGCCCCGAGTCGCTGCTCGAAGCCAACGGCCACCGCGCCGACGAGCGCGTGCCGCTGGACGAACTGCGCAAGGCCACGCGCGTGGTCGCCAACACCCTGCACCGGCTGCTCGCGCGCTGAATTTCATCTCACCGGGACACGACATGATCGAAATCAGCCACGTCGACAAGAGCTACGGCGCCTTCCAGGTGCTGACCGACTGCACCACCCAGGTCCGCAAGGGCGAGGTCGTGGTGGTCTGCGGGCCTTCGGGCTCGGGCAAGTCCACCCTCATCAAGTGCGTCAACGCGCTGGAGCCCTTCCAGCGCGGCCGCATCACCATCGACGGCGTGTCGGTGGGCGACCCGAAGACCGACCTCAACAAGCTGCGCGCCCGCGTGGGCATGGTGTTCCAGCACTTCGAACTGTTTCCGCACCTCTCGATCGAGGACAACCTCTCCATCGCGCAAGTCAAGGTGCTCAAGCGCTCGGCCTCGGAGGCCCGCACCGCATCGATGGCGCTGCTGCAGCGCGTGGGCATGCGCGCCCACGCGCACAAGTTTCCGAGCCAGCTCTCCGGCGGCCAGCAGCAGCGCGTGGCCATCGCCCGTGCGCTGGCGATGAACCCGGTCGCCATGCTCTTCGACGAGCCCACCTCCGCGCTCGACCCCGAGATGGTCAACGAGGTGCTCGACGTGATGGTCGAACTCGCCCGCGAAGGCATGACCATGATGTGCGTCACCCACGAGATGGGCTTCGCCCGCAAGGTCGCGAACCGAGTGATCTTCATGGACCGCGGCCGCATCGTCGAAGACTGCGCGAAGGAAGAGTTCTTCGGCAACCCCGCGGGGCGGTCGGATCGGGCGCGGCAGTTTCTTTCGAAGATCCTGCAGCACTGAGGCGGGGCGGGATCCACCGCCACCTCACGACGAGTTCTTGCCTGCTCCCAGGCGTAGCCTGCAGCGAATGCCCCCAGGCAGCGCCTGCTTCGTGTTGTCCAGCTCTGCGAGGACGCCGAATGTTCCCGCAGCCGAATCGATCACACGATCCACGGTCTTGATGCGCACGCCGATCTCGCGCGAGAACGGCTTCTCCGGCACGATCGTCGCGGCATCGCCTGGATGGACTTCCGGAAACAGCCCAAAGGGCAAGACGAGAGCTTCGACTACCAGGTCGGTAACTGCCGCTTGGTGTGCAATCCCCGGGGATACATGCGGCATGGCCTTGACCAGGAGAACAAGCGGTTCAATCCCGAGTTAGTTGTCCGCGCCGAGGTAGAACTGAGCCACCGGTGGCTTACTTTTACTTCGGCGCCGACACTATCTGTTCGTTTCGAGGAGATTTGCTAAACGAAGGACTGATGCGGACACTAAGGTAGGCTTCAATTCGCATTCCCATACGTTGAAGACTCGCCAGCCCTGCTCCCGCAGGGCTTGTTCTTTGCGGGCGTCGCGCGCGCGGTTCGCGGCGATCTTCGGCGCCCAGTAATCCACGTTGGAGCTCGGCGCACGGCCTTGCCGGCACTCGTGACCGTGCCAGAAGCAGCCGTGGACGAAGACGGCAGCCTTGTATTTGGGGAAGACCAGATCGGGCGTGCCCGGCAGTCGCTTGTCGCCGATGACGTAGCGGAAGCCCAGGCGGTGCAGGGCTTTGCGGAGCGTGACCTCAGGCTTTGTGTCCGAGCGCCGCACCCGCTTCATCAGATCGGATCGGCGTTCGGGCGAGAGGTTGTCCATGCCCTAAACCTACATCCTCGCCATCAGGGGCAGGGTCGCGGCATAGCCGAGCAGGGGCGGGACAGCGTCGCCAATCCATTTCTGTAGGCCTGTGCGGCTTGGCGGATTTGCCGGATCGACCACGAATGAGAAGGTGTCCGGGAAGGACTGGATCCGAGCCGCCTCGTGCGGCGTAATCACTCGAGGCCGCAGCGGGTGGACGTAGCGGCCCCGGCCGGGTGTCAAGAAGCCCGTTGTGATGGTCTGTGATGGTTTGTCCCACCAGAGGCGGCCATAGACCGACGGGTAGGTGTGGCCGTCCTTGTGGCAATCGGGCCGGACTTCGTTGGGCAGATCGTAAAGGTCGTTGTCGAAGAGGTGATGGATCCGGGTCAGATTGTCGGCCGAGAGCATCGGCGTCGTGTCCATGATCCCGGTCTTCGAGTCTTGCGACGGGTCGCTCAGCAGGTCGCCAATTGCCCAGCTCAGCGGCCGGGCGGCATGCTTCAAGCCCTTCGCCACATCCTTGATCGACAGCTCGGCCGCAGGCTCCGAAACCCGCGAGGCGACCAGGAAATAGCGCTTGCGGGTCTGCGCTCCGCCCAGGTGGTCGGCGGCCAAGACGCCGCTATCGATCCACGAATAGCCGGCCGCCTTCAACAAGGCCTTGGCGATGTTGACAACGTCGCTTTTGTCGTTGACGACCTCGGGGACGTTCTCAATGACGATCGATTTCGCTCGCAGGCCCACGCCCAAGGCCACGGCCGTGACGTACAGAAGGTTGCGAGGGTCCTCGCGGCGGGTCTTGTTGTTGAGGTTCGAGTGGCCTTGGCAAGGCGGTCCCGCCAGGAACAAGTCGATGTTGCCGACTTCGGCCGCCAGGTTGGGCTCAAGGATTTCGGGCTCGTAGGCAAAGCGCGATTTCTCGCCTTCGCCGCTCACATGCCAATCGACCAAGCTAGACGCGTTCGAGTGCAGGGTGTACTTCGTCCCGAAGTTGGCCTTGTGGATCGCCAAGCCATCGTCGTCCACGTCGATCGCGGCCACCGACTCAAGGACATGGCCGGTGGCGATCGCCGCCTGAGTCGCGCCCAGGGTCAGACCGCCGCTGCCGCAGAAGGCGTCCACGCTGCGGATCTTCTTGTGCTTGCCGACCGCCGAGTCGACGTAGACCGTGCCGCCGCGCAAAAAACTCTGCCACCAGGCTCCGGCGGGCGCCAAGTTCTCGTCGGCTCTGTTGTCCACCGCCGATGTCCACGATCTACCTCCGACCGAAACGGTCCGCAATACTCGCCCCTCCGACTGGGAGTAGGCCTCCAACGGGATATCGCTCATTCAATTGGCCACAACGACTGCCGCCTCCGCTTCGATAACGGCGCGGCATTCCTCCTCTGGGAGGATTTCTAAGAAAAGGTTGGATCGCATTCGACGCAGCCGCTTGACAAGATCCCTGATCTCCGAGAGCTTGAGCTTCGGCTCCGCCGGATTCGACTTCTTCGGGTATTGGAACCGCAAGAGCGCCTTGGCGAAGTTGCGGGCATTCGCGTAACCCTGTCGAAAGAGATGGCTTCTATAAAAGTCGATCTGTCCCGAATCAGCAAGATGATAGCGATCGACTGCCTCTTCGTCGAGCACGAGTTCGGCGCGCAGCCACAGGCGATAGAGCAGGTTCTCCGTGCGGGAGCCGACGCCATAGTTGGCGAGCTGGGCGGCGCGGTCTTCCTTGCCGTAGCGGTAGCGCCATTCGACGACATCCGGGAAGTGCGTCACCGCCAGCCAGATCCAGAACTCCGGATCGGCCAGAACCTCGCTGTTAATCGCGAGGCTCTCATGGATGACGCGGGACGCCTTGCTCTCGAAGGCGTTGGCCTTCGGGTCCGACTTGGACTTGATGCCCTCCGGGAAGCCCGCCATCGTCTCCGTGAGTGCCGCTCGCAGCGGTTCCAAGAACGAACTGTCGAATTCGTCGCCGGAGCCCGCGAATCGGGCCAGGGATTCAACTTCCAGTTGGTTGCCCGCGCGCTTGGCTTGCAGGTAGGTCGTGGCGTCGCCCGCCGTCATGGTTGGATATCGCATGTTCCTCAGCCCTCAGCGATGGAGCGGACCGACTGTTGGTCGGCGTGGAGCAGCGCTTTGAGCCGAGGCATGCCAGGCTCCTTCGCGCAATCCTTGAATTTCTCGAACGTGAACGCAGGATCGATCCGAGCGATCCGCTTCAAGAAAGCGGATAGCGGGCTATTGGGCGTTGCCTCGTCCACGTCCCATTCGGACTGGCTGGCGGAGATGATGTGCCCCGTGATCTCGGCGGCAAGCGAGGCCATCATGGGCTTGGCCAGTCGCTGCGCGGATTCAAGCGTCAGCTTTTTGTGCACGTCGGCATGGATGCGCACCTTCGCGAGGTTGCTGTCCTTGGCCACCGGGTCGTTGAAGCCGCCGATGTAGTGGACGGAGTAAAGCGTTTTGGCGGGGTAACCAATCTGCTTCCATTCCTCGTCGGTCATCGGTTGGATCGGGAAGTCCTCGGCGAGCTTCGGCTGCTTGATGGCGAAGCTCTTCTTGGAGAGCCAGTGGCCGAGCAGGAAGGGGCTGCCCGGCTTTTTTGCGAGCTGCTTGCCGAGGCAGAGGGCGACTTCAATAGTGATGTTGGAGCCGCCGCCAAGCTTGTCGATGATGTCGCTGCCGATGGCGATCTCGTCGGGGATCTTGCTTGTGACCTTGTGGGTTTCGACGACGATGGTCTTCTTCATGAACGGCTGAACTGCCGTCACGGCCAGGACGAGATCGCCTTTGGCCATCGGCATCTCAGCGGGGAGCGCGAGGTTGGGCCGAACCACGATGTCGAGGAGCTGGCTCTCCGACGGCTCGACCGCGTGGGCGGTGTCAGCCATGAATGCGCCGTCCTCGTAGAGGCGGATCTCGGCCAGATCAACGCTGCTTTCAAGCGTCGCCGCGCCGAAGAATGGACGAACGTCCTTGGTGGCGGACTTGCGCCAGGTGATGTTGCTCATTACGCCTCCATGTGGTCGATGTCAGGGCGCAGGCGAACCGTCCACGCCGGGTCGTAAGGCGCGGACTCCACCTTGAATTTCGCCTTCACGTTTTTGGGCAGCGTGAAGCGATACGTCCACTTGTTGGCCTCGTCGTTCACCACTTCCACGCCGTCGACGGAGACGGTGAGCGGCAGGTTGTCGCCTTCCTCGTTGTTGTCCTCGAGCACCGGGCAATTCAATTGCAGGCGCAGCGGCACGGAGTCCTCTTCCGAGGAGTCATCCAGGCGCACTGTGAAGGTGCTCTTCAAGCGCAGCATTCCGCCCTCGGCCGCCTCGGCATAGGGGGCCTTGGAGAATTCGAGATGAAGCGGCGAGGGATTCGAATCGGGCGGGGGCGGATTGCCGCCACCACTCGGCTTGAAATAGGTTCCGAGCGCACGCTCGAGCTGCGTCATGCGGCGCTGCTTGACCGGAGTGGCCGGGGCCGCCTCGGTCTGGAATTTGCGCAGCTGAGTCTTGATTCGGTTGAGGATCGACTGGACGATGCCGCGGCCCTTTTGGTCCTCATCGCGCAGATTCGTCGAGTCCGGATCCCAGCGGTCGTGAGCGGGCGGCTCGCTCTTGCGCAGGAGCTGCTCCACAACGTCCTCGTCGGGTGCGACGTAAGCGCCGACGATCGCGGGATTCGCCTGCGAAGCCGGGTGATACGCCACTACCATGAGCGGGCCGCGAATCAGAGCGACGGAGTTCACGCGCTCCGGCGGGACGGTCGCATTGCCGCTCGGGTCGACGGGGGCGACCACGAAGCCACAGCGACCCATCTCCAGCCCTTGCTCCTTGTTGAAGATGGCCTGCTTCTGCTGCCCTTGCTTCAAGAGCACGCCGCGGCCAAGCGCGATGTCATAGGCCTCGATGAAAGGACGCAGGCCCGGGTTCTTCTTGGGGCGAGGGATGTGCTCATCGCCGTTGGGATCGATGATCTTGACATCGAGCTTGTGCTCGACCAGGCGAGGCCACCACCAGTCCTCGACGCCGCGTTCGATCGCTTTGATGTTGACGGCGGCATCCACGATGAGGATCGATGTGCCGAGCTCGCCATCACCGCGCAAGGTGAAGCCAAGCTTGGCGGCAAGCTCTTCCGCCTTCTTGCCCTCGATGGGGTCGACGACGACGCGGCCTAGGTCATCCTTCCGCGAGGGCATGCCCAGCCAAGCGCGCCCGCTGTAAGGCGACTTCTTGAAGTTGTGGCTGACGAAGTAGCCGCAACCGAAGATTCGGGTGTGTTCCTTGCCATCCGCGCCCTTGAAGCGGGTGTAGGCGAAGATGGTCTGGATCGCCGAGCTCGACGAATACACCGACTTGCCGAAGCCGTAGGAGCCGCCGGTGTTGCCTTGGGCCGTGCGCGACTTGGACCGATCGCCCAGCGACAGCAGCAGGCGATAGAAGTTCGAGTCCATGTCGTGCGGATCGCCGGACAGGCCAACCGCGTTGTAGTCCTCAACGTAGAGCAGGCAGAGCTCCTTTTGCGGCTTGTCCAGCGCAGCCAGGCAGTTCGGGCCAGACAGCGTCAGTTCTTTGGCGCGCTCGGCGAGGCGACTGAGGTCAGCCGCCTGGACGAAGGCCGTCTTCTTGGCCCCCTTCACGACGCTCGAGCGGAAGCGCACTTCGACCTTGGCGCCGTTGCCGGCGTCGACCGAGTTCTGGATCGCTTCGCGCGCCAGAACGTGCTCAGGCAGCATGCCCGGAGATTTCAGCGTGTTCGCAAAGGCTTCGCCTGCAGCGCCCCCCATGGGGTCGCTGGCGTGGAAATACCAACCCATCTTGTCTCTCCCTTAACCGAGCTTGAATTCGTCCTTCGGCCGCTTGCTCAAGGCGGTCTGGAACTTCGCTTTCAAGAGCTTCATTTCGCCATCAAGGGCGTTGAAGATCTTCTGGGCGTCATCTGCCGAGTACTCGTAGTTGTTCGAGTTCGCCAAATTGCCGATGAGCCGCAGCATCTGAGTCGCCTTTGTGACCCTTGCCTCGCCCAGCTCAATAAAACGACTGCGCTTGTCTCGCATAGCGACCTTTCGCTGTCTCTTCACTACAGGCGTGAAATGTAGCACAAGGATTTGCGATGCGTTGCGTATCTTCCTTTGGTTGTTACATGGCTTCATACTTGCGCTCTGGGCCGACCGCTAGGATTACAATCTACAAACGCATGGCTCTCAGTGGGGCAGCGTTCTCATTAGGCCGCGGCTCGCAACACGGACCCTGTTCCCTTTGGAGGGTGTTGAGAATGAACGACCCGAGGAAGCTCTTTGTGGACGATCGCCTTCGCGGCTGGTGTGTCTACTGCGGTGGACGGCCCGAAACGAGGGACCACTGTCCATCAAAGGTCTTGCTTGACGAGCCCTATCCGCCGAACCTTCCAGTGGTTGAGGCCTGCCTGGACTGCCATCAGTCCTTTTCTCTGGACGAGCAATATCTGGCGTGCTTCTTGGAGTGCGTGGTGTGCGGTTCGACGAACCCGGCCAACCTGCGGCGCGAGAACATCCGGCGCATCTTGTCGGCCGCGCCTTTTCTGGCGGCCGACATCCAGTCGACCATGCAGCTCGACGAGGGCGGCGGGAAGGTCTGGCGCCCGGACATGGACAGGGTGCGCAACGTGGTCTCAAAGCTTGCGCGCGGTCATTTGGACTACGAACTCAGCATCCAAGAGCCCGACGGACCTGCCTTGTTGGAAATTGCGCCGCTGAGCCTAATGGCTGCCGAGGCGCGGGAATTCTTCGAATGCCCCGAGCCTGGGCCGCTGGCGCTGTGGCCTGAGATTGGATCGCGAGCGTTTATGCGGCTGATGGGCAACGGCGAACAGGCCGTCGATGGTTGGCTGGACGTGCAGCCAAGTCGCTATCGCTACCTCGTCGGACAGGGGCACGGCAACTACGTCCACTTGGTCATTGGCGAATACCTGGGGTGTCGAGTTGCATGGGGATGACGTGTTACGCGAGAGTCCGGAGAGTTACGGACCGTCCGCGCCTCAACGAGCGTATTTGGGTTCGATGGTGCCCTAAGTTCTTTTACGCCGACACGGCAAACGCATCGTTCTCCAGAGGCTAGTTCAACCTCAGTCGTCGGGCGAAGGTGTACACCTTGTCCAGCACCGAAGGCGGACAGCGCCGAATTTGCAAGTAGTGAGAATATTTGCATCTATTCTGAGAACCTACAGAATCAGACGTCGATATTCGCCGCCCGCAGCGCGTTCTGCTCGATGAACTCCCGACGCGGCTCCACCTCGTCGCCCATCAGCATCGTGAACACGCGGTCGGCCTCGATCGCGTCGTCGATCTGCACCTTCAGCAGGCGGCGCACGTTCGGGTCCATGGTGGTTTCCCACAGCTGCTCTGGGTTCATCTCGCCCAGGCCCTTGTAGCGCTGGCGCGAGGTGGCGCGTTCGGCTTCGCCGATGAGCCACTTCATGGCCTGGCGGAAGTCGTCGACCTTTTCTTCCTTGGTACGGTCGCCCTCGCCGCGCTTGACCACCGCGCCCTCGGGGCTCAGCAGGCCGCGGAAGGTGTTGGCGGCTTCGGCGAGCGCGGCGTAGTCGGCGCCGTGCACGAAGTCCTGGGTGAGCACGCTGCTCTTGACGTTGCCGTGGTGGCGGCGGCTGATGCGCAGCAGGGGCTTGTCGGTGCGGGCGTCGAACTCGCTGCTCACCTCGGCCGGCACGCCGGTCGTGTTGAGCTCGCGCAGCTTGGCCTGCAGCGCGACGGCCGAGGCCTCGGCGGCGGGCGTGGTGTCGAGGTCGAGCGCCACGCCGTCGGCGATGGCGCGCAGCGCTTCGGCGTCCATGAAGTTGCGCAGGCGCGCGATGACGGCCTCGGCCACCTGGTGCTTGCGCGCCAGTTCGGCCAGGGTGTCGCCGCTGAGCGTGGTCGAGCTGGCGCCGCCGGTCTCGATGCGCGCGTCCTTCAGCGCCACCTTCAGCAGGAAGGCGTCGAGCGCGGGGCCGTCCTTCAGGTACTGCTCTTCCTTGCCGACCTTGACCTTGTACAGCGGCGGCTGCGCGATGTAGATGTGGCCGCGCTCGACCAGCTCCGGCATCTGCCGGTAGAAGAAGGTCAGCAGCAGCGTGCGGATGTGGGCGCCGTCGACGTCGGCGTCGGTCATGATGATGATGCGGTGGTAGCGCAGCTTGGCGACGTTGAAGTCATCGGCTCCGCCGCCCGGCGTGCTCGCGCCGGCGCGGCCGATGCCGGTGCCCAGCGCAGTGATCATGGTGAGAATTTCGTTGCTGGTCAGCAGCTTCTCGTAGCGCGCCTTCTCGACGTTCAGGATCTTGCCGCGCAGCGGCAGGATGGCCTGGAACTTCCGGTCGCGGCCCTGCTTGGCGGAGCCGCCGGCGGAGTCGCCCTCCACCAGGTAGACCTCGCACAGCGCCGGGTCCTTCTCCTGGCAGTCGGCCAGCTTGCCGGGCAGGCCCATGCCGTCGAGCACGCCCTTGCGGCGCGTCATTTCGCGGGCCTTGCGCGCGGCCTCGCGGGCCTTGGCGGCCTCGATGATCTTGCCGCAGATGATCTTGGCGTCGTTCGGGCGTTCCAGGAGGTAGTCTGTCAGCAGGCGGCCGACGATGTCTTCCACCGGCGCGCGCACTTCGCTGGACACCAGCTTGTCCTTGGTCTGGCTCGAGAACTTGGGCTCGGGCACCTTCACGCTCAGCACGCAGCAAAGGCCTTCGCGCATGTCGTCGCCGGTGACTTCGACCTTGGCCTTCTTGGCCAGCTCGTTCTCCTCGATGTACTTGTTGATGACGCGCGTCATCGCCGCTCGCAGGCCCGTGAGGTGGGTGCCGCCGTCGCGCTGCGGGATGTTGTTGGTGAAGCACAGCACCTGCTCGTTGTAGCCGCTGTTCCACTGCATCGCCACCTCGACGCCGATGTGCGTGCCGGGGATGCCGCCGTAGGTGTCGGCCGGGCGCTCGCCCTCGGCGTAGAACGAGTTCGGGTGCAGGACGGTCTTGCCCTTGTTGATGAACTCGACGAAGCCGCGCACGCCGCCGGCGCCGGAGAAGTCGTCTTCCTTGCCGGTGCGCTCGTCCTTCAGGCGGATGCGCACGCCGTTGTTCAGGAAGCTCAGTTCGCGCAGGCGCTTGCTGAGGATTTCGTAGTGGAAGTCCGAGTTCTCCTTGAAGATCTCGGTGTCGGGCAGGAAGTGAACTTCGGTGCCGCGCTTGTCGGTGTCGCCGATGATCTTCATGGGCGAGACCTCGACGCCGTTCACCGTCTCCAGCAGGCGGTTCTGCACGAAGCCGCGGCTGAATTCGAGTTCGTGGATCTTGCCCTCGCGGCGCACCACCAGGCGCAGCATGGTGCTCAGCGCGTTCACGCAGCTCACGCCCACGCCGTGCAGGCCGCCCGAGACCTTGTAGCTGTTCTGGTTGAACTTGCCGCCGGCGTGCAACTCGGTCAGCGCGATCTCGGCGGCCGAACGCTTGGGCTCGTGCTTGTCGTCCATCTTCACGCCGGTGGGAATGCCGCGGCCGTTGTCGGTGACGGAGATCGAGTTGTCGGTGTGGATGGTCACGACGATGTCGTCGCAGTGGCCGGCCAGCGCCTCGTCGATGGAGTTGTCGACCACCTCGAAGACGAGGTGGTGCAGCCCGGTGCCGTCCGAGGTGTCGCCGATGTACATGCCGGGGCGCTTGCGCACGGCCTCAAGCCCTTCGAGGATCGTGATCGAGCCTTCGCCATAGCTGGTGTCGGCGGCCACGGTTTCGATCTCGGGGATGTAGACGGGCTCGGTGTGCGGCACGTCGGGCTTGTTTTCTTCAGCACTCATTCGGATATTCCTCAGTCTCTCACGGCATTCGCGCGTGATTTTTCGGGCTCTCAAAAGCTCAATTCGTCGCCTCTTGAAAGCGCAAACCCGCGGAAGGCCGCGGGTCGTGTGCGCAAGGCGCCGTGGTTTCTGTCTGCTAGATGCGCATCGGCATCACGACGTATTTGAAGGATGCGTTCTCGGGAATGGTCAAAAGCGCCGAACTGTTGGAGTCGGCCAGGTCGATCTTGACCATGTCCTGGTCCATGTTCGACAGCGCGTCGATCAGGTAGGTCACGTTGAAGCCGATCTCGATGGTGTCGCCGCCGTAGTCGATGTCGAGCTCGTCCTGTGCTTCTTCCTGCTCGGCGTTGTTCGACGCGATGCGCAGCGTGCCCGGCTCGATGTTCAGGCGCACGCCCTTGAACTTCTCGCTGGTCAGGATGGCGGTGCGCTGCAGGCTGGCCAGCAGCGGCGCGCGGCCGAGCGTTACGGTGTTCTTGTGGTTCTTCGGGATGACGCGGTTGTAGTCGGGGAACTTGCCCTCGACCAGCTTGGTGACGAACTCCATGCCGCCGAAGCTGAACTTGGCCTGGTTGTTCGCGAACTGCATCTCGATGGCGCCTTCGGCGTCGGACAGCAGGCGCTGCATTTCGAGCACGGTCTTGCGCGGCAGGATCACTTCCTGGCGCGGCACTTCCACGTCGAGCGTGGCGGACGAGAAGGCCAGGCGGTGGCCGTCGGTGGCGACCAGGCTCAGCTGCTTGCCCTCGGCCACGAAGAGGATGCCGTTGAGGTAGTAGCGGATGTCGTGCACGGCCATCGCGAACGAAACCTGCGAGAGCAGGTCCTTGAGCGTCTTCTGCGGCACGCTGAACACGGGGCCGAAGTTGGCGGCTTCCTGCACCAGCGGGAAGTCTTCCGCCGGCAGCGACTGCAGCGTGAAGCGGCTCTTGCCGCCCTTGAGCACGAGCTTGCTGGCGCTCGATTCGAGGCTCACGGTCTGGTCGGCCGGCATGGTGCGCAGGATGTCGATCAGCTTGCGCGCGCCGATGGTGGTGGTGAAGTTGCCTTCATCGCCGCCGAGCTCGGCGGTGGTGCGGATCTGGATCTCGAGGTCGCTGGTGGTCAGCTGCAGCTGGCCGCCGGTCTTGCGGATCAGCACGTTCGCCAGGATCGGCAAGGTGTGACGCCGCTCCACGATGCCCGCCACCGACTGCAGCGCGGCGAGGACCTTGTCCTGGGTTGCCTTCAAAACGATCATGTCTTCTTCCTCTTCCTATCTCTTTGAATCAGCTTGCAGGGCGCCATTCTCCGCTGTCGCGGGGAGCTTCCTGGACGACATCCGATTTCTTTCCGGTCAGCCCTTGAGGGTCTGCTCGAGCACGTGGAGCTGCTGGTTGAGCTCGGTGAGCTGCTGGCGCTCGCCGGAGATCTTGCGCACCGCGTGCAGCACCGTCGTGTGATCGCGCCCGCCGAACAGCTCGCCGATTTCCGGCAGGCTCTTCTGAGTGAGCTCCTTGGCCAGGTACATCGCGATCTGCCGCGGCCGCGCGATGCTGGCCGGGCGTTTCTTGCTGTACATGTCGGCGACCTTGATCTTGTAGTAGTCGGCCACCGTCTTCTGGATATTCTCGACGGAGATCTGCCGGTTCTGGATCGACAGCAGGTCGCGCAGCGCCTCGCGCGCCAGGGCGATCGAGATCTCCTTCTGGTTGAAGCGCGAGTAGGCGAGGATCTTGCGCAGCGCGCCCTCGAGCTCGCGCACGTTGGAGCGCACGTTCTTGGCGACGAAGAAGGCGACTTCTTCCGGCATTTCGGCCGATTCGGCGCGCGCCTTGTTGATCAGGATGGCCACGCGCATCTCGAGCTCGGGCGGCTCGATGGCGACCGTCAGGCCGGAATCGAAGCGCGAAACCAGGCGCTCGTGGATGTCCGCCAGGCCCTTCGGATAGGTGTCGCTGGTCATCACGATGTGCGACTTCTTGGCCAGCAGGGCCTCGAACGCATTGAAGAATTCTTCCTGCGTCCGGTCCTTGTTGGCGAAGAACTGCACATCGTCGATCAGCAGCAGGTCGAGCGAGTGGTAGCGCTCCTTGAACTCATCGAAGGTCTTGCGCTGATACGCCTTGACCACATCCGACACAAATTGCTCGGCGTGGATGTAGAGAACTTTGGAGTCCGGCTTGTCGGCCAGCAGTCGGTTACCCACAGCATGCATCAGGTGGGTCTTGCCCAGGCCGACGCCGCCATAGATGAAAAGAGGGTTGTACAGGTGACCCGGCATGCCGGCCACGTGCATCGCCGCGGCGCGCGCCATGCGGTTGGCCGTGCCCTCGACCAGGGTGTCGAAGGTGAGGCCGGAATTCAGGCGGTTCTTGAAGCCGGCGGCGGCCGGCTCCTCGCCCGGGCCCGCCACGTCGCGCGGCACGTCCGTTTCGGTCATGACGGCCACGGGTGCAGCACGTACGGGGATTTCGCGAGGAGCAAGCGCTAACTCGATAGCAACCGGCTGGCCGTACATCTTCTCCGCCATGGCGGCGATCTTGCCGGCGTACTGGGCACGGATCCAGTCGAGCTTGAACCGGTTGGCCACGAACACCGTCATGCGCGACAGGTCGTCGGCGACCTGTGCCGTCAGGGGTTTGATCCAGGTGTTGAACTGCTGCTCGGACAGCTCCTGCGCGAGCTGGTCGACGCAGGCCTGCCAGAGGCTTTCGCCGATGCCGTCAGTCGACAT